>OY763414.1:0-4498538 GCA_963667435.1 Marispirochaeta sp.
TCATGAAATTTGAGAGCAAAGAGGATGCCCGTTCCTACTTCAACAGTCTCAGGCAGCAGTTCCTGGACTACAATGGTACACAATGGCAGACTCCTGAGTTCGAAGAACTGGAAAAGAAAATCCTCGCAATGATTAAAGAGCGTCACCAGGGCATGGATGCAAAAGCAGCGCGCCTTGTTGAAAGCGTGGCCAGGTAAGAGGGGAAGGGAGAGAGAACATGCGAAAGGTATACAGCAAAATAGAAGCAATCTCCGGAAACGTAATTACCGTTTCTGCAAGCGACGTAAACTATGGCGACCTTGCCACCATTTCCTCCGCCCACGGTGAATCACTTGCCGAGGTTATCCGGATGAAGGGTGAGAAAGTTTCCCTGCAGGTATTTGCCGGAGGCCGGGGAATTTCCACCGGTGACGAGGTTCGTTTTCTCGGGCACTCCATGAAGGTTTCCTTTACGGACAATCTGCTTGGAAGAATTTTCGACGGGTCGGGTAAGCCCCGTGACAAGGGACCTGCCCTAAAAGAGAACATGATTGAGATCGGAGGGCCTTCAGTTAACCCTGCCAAGCGTATTGTGCCCCGTAATATGGTACGTACCGGTATCCCCATGATTGACGTATTCAACTCTCTGGTTGAATCTCAGAAGCTACCTATATTCTCTGTTTCCGGAGAACCCTACAACCAGCTTCTTGCAAGAATTGCTCTGCAGGCAGAGGTTGATATTATTATTCTTGGCGGAATCGGGCTCAAGTTTGATGATTACCTCTACTTTAAGGAGACACTGGAATCAGGCGGCGCAATGAGCCGTACCATCTTTTTCGTACACACTGCTTCCGACCCCATAGTAGAAGCACAGCTTGTACCGGACATCAGCCTTGCAGTTGCTGAAGGGTTTGCCCTTAAGGGTAAAAAGGTTCTGGTACTGCTGACCGACATGACCAACTATGCAGATGCCATGAAAGAGATTGCCATCACCATGGAACAGGTACCGTCTAACCGCGGTTACCCCGGAGATCTCTACTCACAGTTAGCATCACGGTATGAAAAGGCTGTTGACTTTGAGGGGGCAGGATCCATCACTATCCTTGGTGTTACTACCATGCCTGGAGATGATGTAACCCACCCGGTACCGGACAATACAGGATATATTACCGAAGGACAGTATTACCTGAAGAATGGTCGTATCGAGCCATTTGGTTCTCTGTCCCGTCTTAAGCAGCAGGTTAACAAGGATACCAGGGATGACCACCGGGCCCTGATGGACGGTATGATCAAGCTCTACGCTTCATACAAGGAATCCCTTGAAAAGAAATCCATGGGATTCAGGATGTCTGACTGGGATGAAAAACTGCTGAAATACGGTGATCTTTTTGAAGAGAAAATGATGGACCTGTCGGTTAACATCCCTCTCGAAGAGGCGCTGGATCTTGGATGGCAGCTGCTTGCAAGCTGCTTCACAAAGGAGGAGACCGGACTGCGCTCTTCTCTTACAGACAAGTTCTGGCCAAAATCTGAAGCAGCCGTTTAAGGCGGAGGTAAAGCATGGCCGCCGTCAAACTGACAAAGAACGAGCTGAAAAAGCAGAAAGATTCTCTTAAGCGTTTTCAGCGTTATCTGCCAACGCTGCAGCTGAAGAAACAACAGCTGCAGCTGGTTATTCGCCAGGTGGAAGCCCAGGAGCAGGAGCTGCGGCAGAAGCAGCAGGCTGTCCGGGATTCCATGCAGCACTGGATTGCCGTATTCGGCGATGAGATAACCCTGGATAAATATGTGGAGCTCGATAAAATCGTCACCGATGTTAGTAATATCGCCGGTGTTGATGTTCCGGTCTTCAATGAGCTTACCTATAAAGCCATCGAGTGGGATCTTATGGAGACCCCTCTCTGGGTAGACAAGGGAATTAAGGCTCTCAAGGATCTGATCGCCTTCGACGCGGAGGTTGCCGTACTGCAGCGCCAGCGTGAACTGCTGGAAGAAGAGTTGCGGACTACCTCGCAGAGGGTTAACCTCTTTGAAAAGGTTAAAATACCCGAGGCGAAGAACAACATACGGAAAATCCAGATCTACCTGGGTGATCAGCAGACAGCTGCTGTTGTTCGGGGCAAAATGGCCAAATCCAAGGTGGTTGAGGCTGCTCAAGCGTAAAAAGGGGATGAGAACAGCATGATTGTAGCAATGAAAAAGGTCTACCTTATTCTCCTCGATTCCTACCGGGAAACATCTCTGAAGGTACTGCGGGAGCTCGGGGTAGTCCACCTTGAAGACTGTTCGGGAACCTCCGAGGCCCTCGATACGGTCAAGGAGAAACGGGACAAGGTTGCTCAGGTCCTTCTTGGTCTTGAAGCAGCTGCCGGGTCACTGAAAAACAAGAAAGATAAAAATGTTAAGCAGATGGACCTTACGCCGGAGCAGGCGGAGCAGAAAACTGCTGAAATCAATACGCTGCTTTCCGAGAAGAAGAGACTTCAGGAAGCCAAACTCAAGATAGACAAGGATATGGAATTTCTTGCACCCTGGGGAGATTTTGATCCGGCGGATATCAAGGTTCTCCGGGATGAAGGAATTGAAATCAGTCTTGTACAGGTTCCCAAGAAATCTGCGGGACTGTTGGCGGCGAAAGAGGGATTCTTTTCTGTTGGAGAAAACGGCTCTCTGTCACTGTTTGCATCAGTAAACGGTGATGAAGAGCTACCTGACGAAGCTCAGGTTGTTATGGTACCAGAGAAGGGGCTGTCTGCACTGAAGCTTGATGTAGAATCCGGAAACAGAAGAACAGCAGAGCTGAACACCCTCCTGCAGAAAGAGCTTGCATATACTTCGGCCCTCGAAAATTATGCAGCCGATCTTGCAGAAGATCATTCTTTTGAAGAGGTAAAGGCGGGTGTTGGACAGGATGAGCAGCTGGTATTCCTTCAGGGATATGTGCCTGTCAACCGAATGGGCGAGCTTAGAAAAGCTGCCTCCGATAACAATTGGGGGATAATGTTCAGAGATCCGACAGAAGAAGAGTATGTGCCGACTCTGGTTGAACGAAAGGGTCCGATCAAGATGGCCAAGCCCATCTTTGATCTTATGGGAACCTTGCCCGGATACCGGGAATTCGATATCAGTCTGGTTTTTCTTACCGCATTTACTATCTTTGTCGCCATGATTGTTGGTGATGCAGGATACGGCCTGATTTTTCTCGGCCTGGCAGGCTGGGGACTTATGAAAGCCCCGGAGAGTGCTAAACTGCCTCTCAAGCTAATTATTATGCTTTCTTCGGCCATTGTGGTCTGGGGAACCATAACAGGTACCTGGTTTGGTTCTGAAACAATAGCGTCCTGGGGGCCGCTCAATAAACTGATTATTCCGCAGATAGCAAGTTACGCACAGGAAGGAATAGATTCTGTAATGATGGTACAGCTTATCTGTTTTATCATCGGCGTTGCACAATTGAGTATCGCCCGGATAGAAATGTTTATCCGGACGCTGCCAAGCCCCAAGGCTTTCGAACATCTGGGATGGCTTTCTCTGTTGTGGGGCCTCTTCTTTCTGGCACTCAATATAGTACTTGGAATAACCTCTTTCAGCGGGTTAGAACTTACTCCTTATATTCTGCCTCTGGCTGTAGCGGGATTTGTTCTGATAGTGCTTTTTTCCAATCAGCAGGGACATTTCTTCAGGGACATGCTTGCAGGTCTTAACCCAATTAACCTGCTGTTGAACTTCCTGGATGGTGTAAGTTCATTCTCGAATATCATCTCCTATATCCGTCTCTTTGCTGTAGGGCTTTCAAGTGTGGCTGTTGCTGCAAGTTTCAATGCCATGGCGGCCTCAATAGGGTTCTCGGGGCCTCAGGCAATCGGAGCGGTGGCCATGCTTATCGTAGGTCATGGACTTAACATTATCCTGGCTCTCATGTCGATTATCGTTCACGGTATTCGTCTTAATATGCTGGAGTATTCCGGTCAGCTCGGTCTTGAGTGGTCCGGTTACTCTTACGAACCGTTCGCCGCAGGGCGGCATAATTTTGGTGCTGTATCCCCGACAGTGGCGGGGATCGAGTATAGATCGAATATAATTTTGTAAGGAGCAACTTATGAATTTTGGTTTGCTTGGCTTTTCCGCCGCAATAGCGTTCGCGGCCATGGGTTCCGCAATTGGAGCGGGAGCTGCAGGTATGGCGGCTGTCGGAGCCTGGAAGAAGTGTTTTGCCCAGAACCGGCCCGCTCCCTTTCTTCTGGTAGCATTTGTCGGCGCACCCCTCACTCAGATTATCTATGGTATGATTCTGATGAACTCCCTGATGGCAGTTCAGAATCCTACCCCTGCTCATCTGGGAATCGGACTTTTCGGTGGTATTGCCATGGGCTTCTCTGCAGCTTTTCAGGGAAAAGCTGGTGCTGCAGCTTCCGATGCGCTTGCTGAAACCGGGAAAGGATTTGTCAACTACATGATGGTTCTTGGTCTGGTAGAAACCGTAGCACTCTTTGTTATGGTATTCCTCCTGGGTACTATCTAAGAAAGGTCCTGTTTAAGAGAGGAATTTTCTGATTCCTGAGACCTTTAATAAGAGCCTTCCGGTAAAACCGGAAGGTTTTTTTGTTTTGTCGATTTCCTTATGCCTGTCTTGGCAAATCCCCCTATTTGCCGATAATCTTTAACAGATGAGTTCAATAATAAACCGTAAAAACACACGCCAGATGAATGTCGGCCCGGTTCCGATTGGAGGCGATTCAAAAGTATCCATACAGACGATGTGGAAGCGCGCTCTTCCTTCAGACCCGGAGAAACTTCTTTCTGCGTTAAGAGGCTTTGCAACTATGGGCTGTGACATTATACGATTTGCCGTCCCGGATGAAGCAAATGCCCGTATCCTGGCTGAAATAGGCCGGGTGGCACCGCTGCCTATTGTCGCAGATATACATTTTGATCATAAGCTTGCCCTTATCGCACTGGACGGTGTTCATAAGGTACGAATAAACCCCGGTAATATCGGTGCGGCATGGAAGGTTAAAGAGGTCCTGGCAAAGGCAGCTGACCGTAATATTCCCATCAGAGTCGGCATCAACGGCGGCTCTCTGCCGAAGGACCTTCGTGATCTGCCTCAGGTTGAAGGTATGTTGAAGGCGGCAGAGCGGGAAATTGAATTTCTCGAAAAAGAAAACTTTAAGAACGCTCTTTTTTCCATAAAATCGTCCTCTGCAGATAATACGATGGCTGTTAACCGTGAGTTCGCATCCCGATATAATTTTCCTCTTCATCTTGGGGTAACCGAAGCGGGACCATTAATCCCTGGAATAGTAAAAAACACCCGTGCCCTCACACGCCTTCTGGAAGAGGGTATTGGTTCAACTATCAGGGTAAGTCTTTCCGCCCCGGAAGAGGACGAAATTATTACCGGTCGTGAAATCCTGCGGGAAGCCGGCCTCAGAAAGGGGGGCGTGGATATTGTTTCCTGTCCACGCTGCGGAAGATCGGAGTTTCCGGTTCACCAGATAGCCAGGGATATCCAGAAAGAGCTGTACCAGATTAAAAAGCCGATTACTGTAGCGGTTATGGGCTGCGTGGTGAACGGACCCGAGGAGGCTCGGCATGCAGATGTCGGGATAACCGGTGCCGGGAATGAGGCCATTATTTTTCTAAAAGGTGTACTTAAGCGGAAGGTCCCTATGAATACTGCGCTTGAAGCACTTATGCAAGAAGTCAGGGAGCTTACAAAATGAGAAGAATCCTCCCGCTGATTCTTGGTATCCTTACTGTCTCCACTGTCCTGACTGCTCAGGAAGATGTAAAACCTGAGCCGGAGTGGCTGGTGCTTGAGAGAGGTAAGGTTGCTTTTGAGCAGGGAGAATTCGGTGATGCACTTTTGTTGTTTCGCTCTGTACTTGCCGGAGACACTCTGTCACCGGAAGCCCATTTCTGGATAGGACGAGTTTTTGAAGAGGAAGGGGAGTTGGGCCTTGCGGAGAAGGAGTATAATGCCGCCCTCGATTACAGGCATCAGCTCTATATTCTGCAGCAGGAAATCAGTATCCGCGAGCGCCTTGCACGACTGTATAAACTTCGTCAGGAGTTCCCCCGTTTTGAAACTGAACTTCTTGCAATACTCAATATAGATGAAGAGTATGATACTCCGGAAAATATGAGCATGCAGGCTGCCATGCTGCGGGTTCTAACAGAGCAGGGATTAACACAGGTTTTTAAACTTTATCGGCTGGACAGGAGTCCGTATTACCTTGCCCATGCTGAATTGGGGCTTTTTTACTACCGCACAGGCAGGTATTCTGATGCATCGGTTCACCTCATGACTGCAGCGCTTACCGTTCTTACGAGATCCCTTGAGTTCCTGCAGGAGGCCGTGCCTTTTACAGAATTCACCACCCCGCAGGAAGTTCTCTCCGGGGCGCTTACCCGGGAAGAGACCGCTGGCTACCTGAATCAGACTCATGGGGCAGCACTTTTCTACTATCTCGGTGCATCTCTGTATGCCCAGGGCGATATAAACAGTTTTCGTGAGGTTATGACCATGGTGCGTGACGTTTTCACCGATACCCAGTGGCGTAACCGTGCAATTTCCCAGCTTGCAGATCCGTATATTGAACCGGTTATCACTTCCAGGGACTTCTTCTATTTTTTCTAATTTAAAAACTATTGCTGGTTATCCCAGGGCAATTAAAAAAAATACTTCTATTTAAAAGAGTGCCAGCTTGCCTATTCCCTGTTTTTTGTTTACCGTTTTGCCCTGAGGCTGTATGAAAAATCTCATTATTAAAGGCGCCAGGGAGCATAACCTCAAGAATATTGATCTTGAGCTTCCCCGGGATTCGCTTGTTGTAATTTCCGGTTTATCCGGGAGTGGAAAATCCTCTCTTGCATTCGACACTATTTTTGCTGAAGGGCAGAGACGCTATGTTGAGTCTCTTTCAGCATATGCCCGTCAATTTCTAGGGCGGATGGACAAACCGGATGTGGACTATATTGAAGGTCTTTCGCCGGCAATCTCAATTGAACAGAAAACAACTCATCGCAACCCGCGTTCAACGGTGGGAACAGTAACGGAAATATATGATTATCTTCGTCTTCTGTATGCACGTATAGGCATTCCGCATTGTCCCTCCTGCGGAAAGGTTATCAGGGAACAGTCTGTGGATCAGATTCTGGATACCATTCTTGAATATCCCGAAGGCAGCCGTGTAATGATACTCGCCCCGGTTGTCAGGGGAAAGAAAGGTGAGCATCGGAAGATTATAGAGGATGCATCAAAGGCGGGTTTTGCAAGAATCCGGATAAACGGTGATGTAGTAAGCCTCGATGAAGAGATAAGCCTCAATAAGAAGCAGAAACACAGTCTTGAGATTGTGGTTGATCGGCTTAAGATCACTCCCGATGTTCGCAAACGGCTGGCTGAATCGGTGGAAACAGCCCTGGAAGTGGCCGACGGACAGGTAATAGCTGTCCTTAAGGATAAAACCGGGGACAGGGAGGATTTCTTTAGTCAGAAAAATTCCTGCCCGGACTGTAATATCAGTATACCAGAATTACAGCCCCGGCTTTTCAGTTTTAACAACCCTTATGGTGCATGTGAAGCCTGTGCGGGGTTAGGGATAACAATGGAGTTCGAAGAGGATCTGGTTATTCCCGATGACTCTCTCTCATTCAATGATGGAGCAATCAAGACTCACAACCCGGATTCCGCCTGGCATCGCAGCTGGTTTGAATCCCTGGCGGATCATTTCGGGTTTGACCTTGATACTCCCATACGTGATCTTGATCCCGAGGTGAGGCAGATCCTCCTCCACGGATCGGAAGAAGTCATCGATATTACCTATGTCAACCGCAAGAAGACGGGTAAGTTCGAGTACTCCTCCTCGTTCAAAGGGGTGCTGCGGGATCTGAAACGGCGCTACATGGAAACCAGTTCAGACGGAATCAAGGACTGGCTGGAAGGATTTATGCGGCAGAAGCCCTGTACTGCCTGCCACGGAAAACGGCTCAAGCCTGAAGCGCTGGCGGTAAGTGTGGGTAATGAAAGCATTCATGATCTAACCTGCAAGTCGGTACAGCAGATGCTTGATTTTGTTGAAACCATGAATCTTACTGAGACTGAAGTGCATATTTCCTCCCAGATAATGAAAGAGATCCGTGACAGGCTCACCTTCATGAAGAGTGTAGGACTTGAATATCTCACCCTGGAGCGAAAGGCTGCGACTCTGTCCGGGGGAGAGGCTCAGCGTATACGTCTGGCAACACAGATAGGCAGCCAGCTGGTAGGAGTTCTCTACATTCTGGATGAACCGACCATCGGCCTTCATCAGCGGGACAATCAGCGCCTTATAGACACACTTTGTCATCTCCGGGATCTTGGCAATACCCTGATTGTTGTTGAGCACGATGATATGACTCTGAAGACAGCCGACTACATAGTTGACCTCGGTCCCGGTGCAGGTGTACACGGCGGTGAAGTTATCGCCTCCGGAACACTTGAGGAAATTATGGCTTCAAAAGAGAGTCTCACCGGGCAATATCTCAGGGGGGATCTGAAGATTCATGTTCCCGAAACCCGTCGTTCCGGAAATGGAAAATCTATAATTATAAAAGGTGCAAAAGAGCACAACCTGAAAAATATAGATGTCTCTTTTCCTCTGGGTACATTTACGGTTATAGCAGGAGTTTCCGGCTCCGGTAAATCAACACTGATGGGCGATCTGCTCTTTCCTATTCTGCATAATCTGACAAATCCTTCCAGAATTGAAGAAGGTGAGTATGACTCGGTTGAGGGGATTGAAGAGATAGACAAGGTGATCAATATAGATCAGAGCCCCATCGGCCGGTCTCCACGATCAAATCCTGCAACATATGTAGGTCTTTTTACCCCCATACGGGAGCTTTTTGCCTCATTGCCCGAGAGCAAGGCCAGAGGATACAAACCCGGACGTTTCTCCTTCAATGTTAAAGGCGGCCGGTGTGAAAATTGTCAGGGAGACGGTACCATCAAGATAGAAATGCATTTTCTCCCTGATGTATATATTACCTGTGATGTCTGTAAAGGCAAACGCTTCAATAAAGAAACACTGGATGTGCGCTACAAAGGAAAGAATATCCATGATGTTCTCGACATGTCCATTGAGGAAGCTGCGGATTTTTTCGACAAGATCCCTTCGGTTAAGCGCCGGCTTGATACCCTCAAAGCGGTTGGACTTGACTATGTGAAGCTCGGCCAGTCAGCGTTGACTCTTTCCGGAGGAGAGGCGCAGAGGGTAAAGCTTTCTCTGGAACTTTCCAAACGCAGCACCGGCAAAACCTTTTATATCCTTGACGAGCCTACTACAGGTCTCCATTTTGCAGATGTTAAAAAGCTTCTTGAGGTCCTTCAGCTGCTTGTAGAGAAGGGGAATACCGTTGTACTTATAGAACATAATCTTGATGTTCTGAAGCAGGCTGATCATATTATTGATCTTGGGCCTGAGGGCGGAATCAACGGCGGGCATATAGTTGCTTCCGGTACCCCTGAAGATATCTGCGCCGCTCCCGGTTCTTATACCGGAAAGTTTCTCTCCGGGGTTTTTGAGTAGCCCGTGGCTGTGCGGGTGCGGTGCTTTCTGCTGCTTGTTCTATCAGCAGGCGTTTTGGGGCAGTTTCCACTCTTTTCCCAGGACACGCCTTCTGGACAGGCTGTTCCCGGAAGAATTGATACCGGTGAATATCTACTCCTTACCGCCTGGGATATTGCCACCGCCGATTTATACCAGCTTGAAAACTGGTGCCGCATATTGAATCTCGATTATCATGGTACCGTTGATGCCCTCAGGCGCAGACTCTATGCCTATTTTGAGATTGAATCTGCCGATCAGCCTGCAGGAACCGCTGCCGAAACACGCAGGATAAGCATTAAATCCGCAGACTCCACCCGATATTTTACCCTGGAAGAGCGGGAAGAGGGGTATATCGAAATCACCGGTGGCATAGTGCTTGAGCTGGAGTCACCCCAGGACGGCAATGTACATAAAATTGAGGCGGACCGGCTCCTCTACAATCAGGCCAGCGGAGATTTGAGTGCCTACGGTAATGTACGTTATTTGCTTACAGAAGGGGAAACCCAGAAGGAGACATTCTACGGGGAGAGTCTTACAGTCAATATAGAAGACTGGGAAAGTCGCTTTTTAAAGGGCTATACACTTCAGGACAGAACAGTAAATGAGAAAGAACTTACGTTCAGCTTCTACGGTGATACAATTGCCAGGTCTTCCAGCGAAATTATCTATATGCAGGAGGGACGTATAACCTCCAGTGAAATGGTTCCACCTTCCTATCAGATAAAAGCGGATGAAATATGGGTGTATGAACCGGGCGAGTGGCTGCTCGACGGAGCTACATTCTATATAGGACGGGTGCCGGTCCTGATGTTCCCTTTCTTTTTCCAGCTCAGAGATTCCATGATAGTGAATCCTTCAGTAGGATTTGATCTTGAAAAAGGTGCTTTTATGCAGACCACAACATATTTCTATGGGGAAAGCTCCGCCATGGAAGAAGATTCTCTCAGCTTTCTTCAGATGACAAGCGTGGAGGATACCGACCGTGTAACGGAGTGGCGGGGACTGTATAACCGTACCCGGGACAATCCAACCGAGGAAGAGCTTGAAGCGGCGCGAAAGCGGAACAGCAGGGGAGATTACTTCAGGCTGTTGATGGACTATTATTCCCGCACTGGCCTTGTGTCCGCTTTGGATCTTTCCATAGGCAGTACAGCCTGGTTTGACAGTCTGCATCTTTTCGGCGGTGTCGGTTTTACCCGGGTGGTTGCTGATTACGCCCCGTACACCTATACATGGCAGGATCCGGATGATGGTGAATTACTATCTGTATGGGAAGGAAGCTGGGTCGGTGGAATGTATCTGCCCGTACGGCTTAACCTGAGTGCAGGGGTGGAAACCACCATGGACCGGTTTAAGCTGAATCTTGAACTTCCGTTTATTTCGGATCCCCTTATTGAAGATCTCTATGAGAACCGAAGTGAGAGTATAGACTGGGGAAAACTGCTTGCGCTTACTGAAGAAGATTCCACAACTTCCAGCAGTTCGCTGCCCACTGGATTCTCCTGGGATCTCAGTACTTCCTGGACAGCGGATACATCGGCATTGTCCCCATGGGTTACTGCTTTTTCGATTAAAAACTTTTCAAGCTCCCTGGACTGGGTTTACGGTAAAATGACAAGCGGAGCTCTAACTTCTGCGGAAATTGAAGAGCTGCTGCCCCATTATGATGCAGTATCGGGAAGCTATGCATCCATCTATTTCCCCTACGCAAAAACACTTGTACTGCCTGAAATCACCCTGTCTCTGCAGGGAACCCTGTATCCCTGGGGAAAAGAAGGGAAAACCGCTGAAAAAACAGCAGAAGAGGATCTTGATCTAATTCCTCCCTGGACGGAGCAGTTGGAGAACCCGGAGTCTGCAGAAGCAGATGAGGATTCTTCTATCTATGTTCCGGACCGACTTGATGACTTCACTTTTTCTCTGGACGGAGATACCGGCGCGGAACCATCTCTGACCTATCAATTTACACCCTACATCAATCATGGTTATACCTTTGATATCTATGGATGGGATAACAGCTGGAACGACTGGAGTCTGGCCGATCCTGATGTGGTCAGTTATCCCTCTCCTGAGGATGTAAGCTTTGACACTGCCTATTCTCTTACCACTCTTTCCGGCGATGCCAGGCTAAATTTTTCCAGTGATTTCAGTAACCGTGTCTGGTCGCTGGAAGAATCTTTGAGTTTTACCTATCAGGAGAAGATCCGGCAGCTGACAATAGATTCCGCAATTCCTGATCCGGAAGAGGAGTCGTGGAATGATCTGCTGGAGAGTGACAAGGAAGCAAGTTATGAGCGCCTGTCTCACTCACTTACTCTGACTGCACGGCCTTTTGTTAACAGTGCTGTCCCTGTTGACCAGGTTATCGAGTATAGGCTGCAGCACTATCTGTACAGTCGTGAGTACGACTCCGATGACGGCCTACAGACGCAGGTTCTCCCCTGGGAGCGGTCAACCCTGCAGCAGCAGAAAGTTACGTCCACCACAGGATTCGACCCTGGCGGGTACGATCAGACGGTTGTTCTGTCGGTTATACTTCCGCCCCTTTTGGGTGACATTAACGGAAGTTATACCGGAGATTTCGGATCTTTTGATTTCTATGCAGCCGGAGAAATTGAAGAGGTTGACGACAACAACTGGAAGCCTCAGGAGTCAACACTGCTGGGAAAATACAGTTTTGCCGACAGAATTTACCTGAGTCAGGAATTTATATTTGATGAGGATGACGGCTCGGATTTCCGGCTGAGGGAGGGGGAATCGATTTTCTCTGCCGCTGTTAAAGATAACACCCTTGGCTCAAAAGCAGATTTTGCGTATCTGCTTGATTATAGCGATGATCAGGGGGATTATTATCCTCTTCAGCCTGATTCCCTGGTGCTGAGCGGCTGGGCCGGCGGGTTTACCGCCAGTTATTCCATGGAGTATACAGAGCCCTACAGTCTGGAGCTCCCGGGCAGCGGCTGGGTAAAGGCGGCTTATCCGGAGTTTATCCCCAGTGAAGTGACCATGTCATATAAGAAGAACTATACGCCGGACCCTATGTGGAAAAGGAGAGTTAACCTTGATTTCTCCATTGAATCCGGTCTGACTCAGGATCTGAACAAGTTTTCCGATTCTTCCTTCTTTTTTGAAACAGGTCTGGATTTTTCTGTCTATAAATTCCTTGATCTCTCCTTTTCCTTTTCATCTGAAAACACAGCAATTTTCCGGTATCTTCCATGGCTTCTGAAGGGGACCGGGATTGAGCCTCTAAACCCTCTTGATGATCTGGTTAAATCCTTCAATTTCTTTGACAACGAAGAGCGAAGGTTGTCAAACTTCAATCTTCAGTCTATCGATCTTAAGGCTGTACATCATCTGGATCAATGGGATCTCACCCTGGAATATACAGGACTCCCTGAACTGGATAGCACCGGAAGTCAGTCCCGGTATGTCTGGGAATCGACTTTTTCCATCTATGTTCAGTGGAATCCCATCCCTGAACTTGAACAATCCGTTGATTACAGCGACGGTGACTTCTCTTTTTGATGCTTGACGCGGATAGAATCCGGCCATTAAACTACGGAGACAGAGTGAAAGACAACGTTGCAATAGTACTGGAAGACAGTGAAACTCTTCATGAATTATGCGGTGTAAACGACCGCAACCTCAGGCTTATGGAGCGGGTGTTCGGTTTGCCCGTGTTCACCCGGGGAAATCAGCTCTATCTTGACTCAGATGAGCATGGAGATCAGGATATCTTCAGGGAACTAATAGGTGAGCTGCAGACCCACCTCAGGAATGGACATTCTCCTGATCGTGACCTTATTCAGGGGCTGTACAACTCAATCCGGGAAGGAAAGGAGGAAGAGCTTTCTCTTCTCCGCAACAGTGTTCTGCACATACCCGGAACCCAGTCCAAGGTTTTTCCCCGTGGCTTCAATCAGGCAGCCTATATAGAAAAAATGAACCGCAAGGATATTGTTTTCGGCGTTGGCCCTGCGGGTACGGGAAAAACCTTTCTTGCTATAGCATATGCTCTCCAGGAAATACTCAGTAAAAGAATGCGTAAGCTTGTGCTCACCCGGCCGGTTGTCGAGGCTGGCGAGAGTCTTGGGTTCCTGCCGGGAGACCTTGCGCAGAAGATTAATCCCTATCTACGGCCTCTGTACGATGCCATGGACCTTCTGGTACCGTATGAGACTGTTGTCAGAATGGAAGAGAACCGCATAATTGAGATTGCACCCCTGGCATATATGAGGGGCCGCAGTCTGTCCAATGCTTTCATCATTCTGGATGAGGCTCAGAACACTACTGCTGAGCAGATGAAAATGTTTCTTACCCGTTTGGGAGAGGGCTCAAAAGCCGTAATTACCGGGGATATCACCCAGATTGACCTGCCTTCCAAACGAAAATCAGGACTTGTTGATGCTGTGAATATTCTTCATGGCATCGATGAGATCGCCTTCTCCTATTTTACCGCCCACGATGTTGTCCGTCATCCGGTGGTAAAAAAAATAATACAGGCTTATGAAGACCAGAAATAATCATGGCATCAGAGAGGTGCTTACAGAGTTTCTCTCTTTCCGGGGGGGACGCAGCAGGCGCCGGGTCCTTCTTGTGGGAGGAAGTTTTCTTCTCATTTATATGATCCTCATCCTGACAACCCAGTCCGGAGGACTTTTCGGCCGTAAACAGCTGACAGAGTACGAAGCCGGCAGGGTTGCGGAGAAGGATCTCATCCTGGACCGCAGTATTTCCTATATTGACCAGGCTGCAACCGACTTGAAAATTGCAGCAAAGGTGCAGCTCGTACGACCGATTTTTGTGGTCGAGGAAGATATTACCCAGAGAAGTACCACCTTGCTGAACAGTTTTATCGATACCGTGGATCAGACCATTGCAGATAAAACCCCCGAGGAAACTGCTGTTCTGCAGATTGAAGCGGAATACCCCGGACTTTTTAATCCTGAAGAGCTGAAGGATATTCTGATGGTTGCCCGCAGTCCATTTGGCCTTGGGCTTTCTGAAGACCTGCTGAAACGGATTCTCCGTTTCGGACTTATCCGTTTCCCTGATAACTGGGCGGAAACCGGAAGCAGCATCGTGGATATATGGCGCTGGCGGAATGGTGCGCGGGAGCATGAGGAAATCCCTTTGGATCAGCTTTATACGATTGCCAATCTTGAAGAAAAACTGAGGGATGAACTTGCTGATCTTGGAGTTTCAGCGGGCTTTATTCCCATATATTCAGAGATCATCAAGGTTTTTGCGGCTGCCAATGCCTTTTATGATGATGAACAGACCGCCCGTAACCGGGACAGGGTCCGACAGGAAGTTGAACCCGTGGTGGTAAGGCTTGAAGCCGGAGAACCGGTTGTACGCAGAGGCTTTATTGTAACCGAAGACGAGATGGAGAAGATTGAAGCCATCGGCAGTTCCGCAACCAGTTTCAACACCACTGGAATTATCGGAACCGGACTTCTTCTGCTTGTTCTCTACTTAATGGCCGTATGGCTTTTGGGTTCAACTTTTACGAGGTCCCGACTGAAAGACAGCCAGCTTTTTCTTATTCTCGGTGCAGCTGCTGTTTTTATAATTGTGGCAGTGGTGGTAATAAAAGCCGTTCCGCTTCCGGAATACATACCTCTGTCAGTATTCCTGCCTACAGCCCTGGCAGCTTCTTTGCTTGCTCTGTTGATTTCACCGGAGATAGCGGTAAGCATCTCTCTGGTTCTCTCCTTCAGTCTGTTGTTTATCAGCCGCAACAGTCCGTTTGAGCAGATATTTGCTTTTTCCAGTGGTGTAGCTGCTACGGTTGTTGTTCTGGGAGCCGATAAGCGACTTGAACTGATCCGAGGGACTGTTCTGCTTATTGTGTATCACATGGTAATAGCCTTTGTGATTGGTCTGTTAGGGCATCTGCAGGTTATGCAGATTCTCACCCTGATAGGATGGGCTGTTGCCAATGCGCTGTTTTGTTCTGTTCTGAATATCGGGCTGCTGCCATTCTTTGAGCACCTTCTCAATATTCCCACAACCTTCAGGCTTATAGAGCTCTCCGACCTGAATACTCCGCTTTTCCGGCGCATGCTTACCCTTGCTCCGGGAACCTACAGTCACAGTGTAAGTGTCGCCAACCTTGCTGAATCTGCAGCCAGGGAAATCGGGGCAAATGCACTCCTGGCCAGGGTGGGAGCCTATTACCATGACATCGGTAAAATTGATCAATCCGGATATTTTGTGGAGAATCAGCCGGACCGCCTGAATAAGCATGACGAATTAAAACCAAGTCTCTCCGCCGCGGTTATTAAATCTCATGTTAAAATAGGCATAGAGAAAGCGAGGGAGCTGAAACTTCCCGAAGAGGTTATTGCCATTGTTGCGCAGCATCACGGCAGTGGTCTGATCAATTACTTCTATGCCGAGGCGCTGAAGAAGGACCGTGATACCAAGCCTGAGGATTTCAGCTATAACGGTATTCCTCCCGCAAGCAAGGAGGCTGCTGTTGTCATGCTGGCGGATACGGTAGAGGCATCAACAAGAACTCTCAGTAATCCTACTGTGGCAAAGCTTGAAAAGTTTATCTGGAAGCAGATAATGGCCAAGTTCGAGTCTCACCAGCTGGAAAACAGTGATCTGACCTTTCAGGATCTGGAAAAAATCAAGAAGGTTTTTGTGCAGATCCTTGCAGGACACTTTCATACCCGTATAGAGTATCCCGAGCAGCGGGAAGAGAAAAAAGAGGTCCAGGGTGAATAGTATTGAGATTACATTGGAACGGGTTGAGCTTCCGGAATGGATGGACGCATACCGTGAATTTATTTCCCTGCTCCTGGATCACCTGAGTATTGACAACTGGGAAATTTCCGTACTTTTATGTGACGGAGAGATGATTCGCAAGCTGAATAAAAGCTACAGAAACCGGGATGAGGTTACCGATGTGCTTTCATTTCCTCAGGCTGAGGGTAATGAAATTCCCTCTTCCGGAGGACCGGTGCCAGCGGGCGACATAGTTATAGCCGTCGACCGGATAGAGAAACAGGCTGAAGAGTTTGGTGTTTCCTTTATGGAGGAGCTGTATCGAATGACCATTCACGGGGTCCTCCATCTGGCAGGACACCATCATGAAAGCAGTGATATGGATGAACCGATGCTGATGCTGCAGGAAGAGATATTGAAGAATTTTGGGAAAAAGGAATAACGTTTGAAAAAAATGGGATTGCTGCAAAAACTATTTAAACTCAAAAGCGAGGAGGATGAGGAATCCTTCCATTCTCTTAACCTTGAAGAAAAGGACATGATTCGCGGTGTAGTGGAGCTTTCGGATACCAGTGTCAAAGAGGTTATGGTCCCCAGGATCGATGTTGTATTTGTTTCCGTCGATACAGGAGTTGAAGAACTTCTTGATATTCTTACGGATTGCGGCCATTCCAGGGTCCCGGTTTTCGAAGAAACTATCGACAACGTAATCGGTGTTCTGTATGCGAAAGATCTGCTTAAATTCATGTTCAAACCGGAAGAGATAAATATTCGTACCCTTACCAGGAAAGCCTATTTTGTTCCTGAGAGCAAAAAGCTTGACAGTCTTCTTAAAGAGTTCAAACGGCGAAGAGTCCATATTGCTGTTGCGGTGGACGAATACGGTGGTGTTTCTGGAATTGTCTGTATGGAAGATATCATTGAAGAGATTGTGGGAGAGATTCAGGATGAGTTCGACAACGAAGTTGAAGATATCCTCAAAATAGGCGACGGGGTTTTTCTCTGCGATGCCAGAGTCAATCTGGAGGATCTTCATGAGAAAACCGGCATAGAGCTTCCGCTGGATGATTTTGATACCCTTGGAGGCTTTGTTTTTGATCTTTTGGGGAAGATCCCTGTTAAGTTTGAGAAGATAAGTCATAAAGCGTGGGATTTTATTGTTCAGGAGATGGAAGGACACAAAATCAAGACAATCAAGATAGTAGTCCGGAGCAATGAGAGTGAATAGGGGCCTGCTGCTCCCTGCTTTTCTACTCTGTATACTTCTGCCTTTATCGGGGCAGAGTCGAATAGACAAGTATGATGCGGCCAGAAAACTGCAGGATCAGGGAGAGTACTTCTCTGCAGTAGAGGGGTATACGGAACTGGTGCGGGAATACCCTGTCTATCTTGAACCGCTGACCGGTCTGGCGGAATCATATTTTCTTATGGGAGAGTATCAGGACGCACTGACCTTCGCTGAAAGGGCTCTCAAGCTGAACCGGGCAGACAGTTCTCTGAAGGTGCTTACCGGACGGATCCTTGTGGGACTGGGCTCGGTTGAACGGGCTTCTGCAATTTTTAATGAAGTTTTACAGGCGGAACCCAATAATACCGAGGCGCTTCTGGGCATTGCCGAAATGAATGTTGCCACCGGCGATGTTGGTAACGCTCTGAAGACCTATAACGAAACTCTATCACTTGTGCCGGATGAAAAAAGGGCACTTCTCGGGCTGCTGCTTCTCTCCGATGAACTTGAGCAATTTGAAGCTTCGGAAACCTACGTGAGTGCCGCGGTGAGGTATCATGGTGACAGTCCTCAGGTGCAGACCGCCATTTCACGTCACTATCGCCGTCGCGGGCGTCTTGAAGATGCGCTCTATCACGCTCGTCTGGCAATCTCAATAAAACCTGATTATTATCCCGGTCTTCAGGCCGCCGCCAGGGCTCACCTGGTCCTCGGTGAATACGATAATGCCATTACCTACCTGACCGAGGCTCTGCATATACGTCCCGGAGATCCTGAAACGTTTTACACCCTTGGAATTGCCTATTCCCGTACTGGACGAACCGATGAAGCAGTACGAAGTTTTACTTCGGTTTTTCGTAAGAGCCGGGATGATGAACTTGCCCGTTATGCCCTTGAGGAGCTGGTAAAGGAGCAGGGAGCTGGTGATGATGTACTGAGAAAATCCCTTGCACTGTATCACCTTGAAAGGGGCAGGGAATTCGAGGCCCGGTTTCTGCTTGATAAGGCTCTTGTGGAGTATCGCTTCGCGGTCCAGCTGAATCCCTCCAGCAGCGAATATCGCCGTGCCTATGCGGGAATCTATAAAACCCTCGGGTATCCTGCCAAATATCTGACCGAGCTGGAGGTTATTGCCCGCAGTGGTCAGGCCGATGAAACAGTTACGGATGAGCTGGAAATCCAGCGGAGTCTGCAGGAGGATAATCTTTCTTCCAGGTGGGGAATAGATCAGTTTATTCTCGATCGCAATGAGTACAAACTGGGTGTCTTTGCTGTTGCGACAAACTCGGATGTAATTCACTATGCGGGAGATCAGGTTGCAGGCGCTCTGCTTATTAATTTGCTTAAGGGCAGGGAGCGGGTATCTGTTGCCACCGCCGGTGTTCAGCCAGTGGCGGGATATTCCGAAGCTTTTAAAACCACAAGAATCAGGGGAGATGATTTCTTTGTATTGATCTCCTTTGACGAAAAACCGCGTTATTTTACCGTTTATATGGAACTTTATCTGGCGGAAAACGGTACTCAACTGAAAAAGATCAAAACTTTCAGAACCGGGAATGACAGAGTCACGGATGCTGTAAACAAGGCAACGGAGGATCTGGTGGATTCCCTGCCGTTGAAAGCAAAGCTCGTGCTGCGTGATTTTGACCGGGGTCTTGTGGATGCCGGCCGATTTGACGGCCTTAAGGGAGATGAGCAGTTTCTTATCCTGCCGCCGAGAAGTCTGAGTCTGAAGCGTGATGCCCTGGGATTTGAGTATCCTCCCGAGGATGTAGCAGGGAAACTGACCATTACCAGCCTCGATGAGCTGGTGGCCGAAGGCACCATAGAAAATTCCGGGTTTTTTGATTACATTAACGAGGGAGATACATTGATTTTACCGGTTGAAGACGCAGCGGCACAGCCCAGTGAAGATCTGCCACTTAACGGTCTGTATCAGGAATTGCTTACAATACAATAAGTTAAAATCGGTAAAAAAATCGCTATTTATCTCATTCAATTGACACTCGGCATAGTTTTTCTTATAGTGTTGCCCAAGGCATAGATTTCCAGGAGGAATAGGATGAAAATCGCTATTAATGGTTTCGGAAGAATCGGAAGAAATGTATTCAAAGTAGCCTTTGAACGGGACAATATCGAGATCGTTGCTATCAATGATATTACCAGCCCCAAGACTCTGGCTCATCTTCTCAAGTACGATTCAACATTCGGTGTTTACGACAAAACTGTAGAAGTTAAAGACGATGCTATCGTGGTGGACGGCAAGGAAGTTAAAATTTTTGCTGTTCGCGAACCCGCTTCTCTTCCCTGGGGAGAGCTCGGAGTTGATGTAGCTATCGAATCTACCGGTATTTTTGCTACCGCAGAAGGCCCCCGGGGTGGTTATAAAGACCATATCAAAGCCGGTGCAAAAAAAGTTATCCTTACAGTACCTGCAAAGGATACAATCGACAAGACTGTTGTTCTTGGTGTAAATGAGGAAGAGATCAGTGACAGCATTGTAGCTTACTCCAATGCTTCCTGTACCACCAACTGTCTTGCTCCCCTTGCAAAGGTTCTGAATGACAATTTCGGAATTGAAAAGGGACTCATGAATACAATTCATGCATATACTAATGACCAGAATATTCTCGACCTTCCCCACAGTGACCTTCGCCGATCAAGAGCTGCTGCTCTTTCAATTATCCCCACCACTACCGGTGCGGCTAAGGCTGTTGGACTGGTTATTCCTTCTCTCAACGGAAAACTGAATGGTATGGCAATGCGCGTGCCTACTCCTACCGGTTCTGTTGTAGACCTTACTGTTCAGCTCGAAAAAGATGCTACAGTTGAAGAGGTCAATGCGGCGGTAAAAGCAGCTGCAGAAGGACCCATGAAGGGCGTTCTTGCTTACACTGAAGATCCTATCGTCTCCATGGACGTAAAGGGTAATTCTCACTCAAGCCTCTTTGATGCTCTGTGCACAATGAAGCTTGGAAAGGGATTCTTCAAGGTTGTTTCATGGTATGACAATGAGTGGGGTTACTCCAACAGAGTTGTAGACCTTGCGGAGAAGATTCTTTAATCCATTCGGTTAAAAAAAGGAACCGTATATGGCTCTTAAAACAATCAAAGATTTAGATCTGCGCAATAAACGTGTTCTTGTCCGGGTAGATTTCAATGTCCCCTTGAAAGAGGGGACTATCACAGATGATACCCGGATCAGAGCTGCTCTTCCCACGCTGGAATATATTCTCGGCCAGGAAGGTGCTTCTCTGATAATCATGACTCACCTTGGCCGGCCTAAGGGAGAGAAGAACCCTGAATACAGTCTTGCTCCTCTCGTTGGGCGTCTTAGTGAACTTCTCGGCACAGCGGTCAGCATGGCGCCCGACTGTGTCGGAGCAGAAGTAGAAAAACTTTCTGCGGAGCTGAAAGGTGGAGATGTTCTTCTTCTTGAAAACGTCCGCTTTTATGCTGGAGAGACAAAAAATGACCCTGATTTTGCCTCAAGTCTGGCGAAACTCGGGGATGTTTATGTGAACGATGCGTTTGGAACAGCCCACAGAGCCCATGCATCCACCGAGGGAGTTGCCCATTATCTGGAAGCAGCCGCAGGGTTTCTCATTGAAAAAGAGGTGAAATTCTTTTCACCTCTGCTTGAAAACCCTGCAAAACCATTTGTGGCTATTATCGGCGGAGCGAAGGTTTCAACCAAGATAGCTGTACTGGAGTCCCTGTTGCCGAAATGCAGTACTCTGGTTATCGGCGGAGGTATGGCTTACACGTTTCTCAAGGCACAGGGGAAGACCATCGGGAAATCTCTTTTAGAAGAGGATTTTCTGGATACTGCTACCTCACTGTTGAAGAAAGCTGCTGAGGCAGGTGTAGAGATTATTCTCCCCCTTGATCATGTGGTTGCCGGAGAATTTTCTGAAAATGCTGCAGCGGAAGCTGTGGATGCTGTGGATATTCCCGAAGGAAAAATCGGCATGGATGTAGGACCGAAAACCCTGGAGAAGATCAGGACTGCAATTGCAGCGGCTAAGAACGTTGTGATGAACGGTCCCATGGGTGTTTTTGAGTTCGACGCATTTGCGAACGGTACGCTGGCAGTTGCCAATTATGTTGCTGAGTGTCCCGGTACTACAGTTGTCGGCGGAGGAGATTCCGTTGCCGCTGTCAACAAGTTTAATCTTGCTGACAAAATTGACCATGTTTCTACCGGAGGCGGTGCATCTCTGGAGTTCCTGGAAGGTAAGACACTCCCGGGAATTGCTGCACTTACAATTTAGCCTCCGTAAAATCGGTATTTTCAAGTCCCGGTCCAATGGCCGGGACTGATCTTATTAATACAATACGAAAACAGGAAGGTTCTATCATGCGTAACTATTTTATCGCAGGTAACTGGAAGATGAATAAAACCATCGCTGAAGCGGTGGAACTGGTAAATGCACTTAAGTCTGAAGCCGCCGGGTCTGCCCACCGGGTTATGGTTGCTCCCCCCTTTACCGCACTTTCGGCTGTTGCGGAAGCCGTAAAAGGCAGCAATATCATGCTTGGCGCACAGAATATGTCAGACGAAGAGTCCGGTGCGCACACCGGGGAAGTTTCTGTTCTAATGCTGAAAGATATTGGAGTGGATGTTGTAATCCTTGGTCATTCTGAGCGTCGTCTTATCTACGGAGAGACAGATGCTTTTATCAACCGCAAAGTTAAGCTTGCCCTTAAACACAACCTCGAGGTTATCCTTTGTGTAGGTGAAACCCTTGAGCAGCGTGAAGCCGGAAAGGCTGAAGCAGTTGTTGAAGAACAGCTTGAAGGTGGACTGAAAGATATCAGTGCGGCAGAACTTGAGAAGATTACAATTGCCTATGAGCCTGTTTGGGCCATTGGAACCGGGAAAACCGCTACCCCTGATGACGCGGATGCGATTCACAGGGCTGTACGTGAGAAGATAACCGCATTATACTCTAACGATGCTGCTGAAAAGATTGTTATTCAGTACGGCGGTTCGGTTAAACCGGATAATGCGAAAGAACTGATGGGTATGGAAAATATCGATGGTGCCCTGGTCGGCGGAGCCGCACTCAAGGCAGAAACCTTCGTGCCCATTGTTAAATTTGACGCCTAGGAGCTTTTATAATGGGTATTATTTCTATTCTGCTGCTGATCATCTTTGTTATCAGCGCACTTCTGCTGATCTTCATGGTTCTTGTACAGGATGATCAGGGAGACGGACTCGGCAGTATGCTGGGCGGAGGAAGTTCAACAGCCTTCGGGTCAAGATCCGGTAATATTCTGACCCGTTTTACTTCGATTCTGGCAATTGTCTTTATGTCCAGTGCATTTGCGCTGGCATGGTTTAATATCGCCCAGAGTGAAGGTGATGTTGAGGGTGCAGCCCGCAGAATGGCAGCGGATGCTGCCCAGACTGAGTGGTGGAATAATGCACCGGCTCAGGATGCTGCAGCTGAATAAAAGTTCTGCCGGACTGAATCAAGACGCGGTTCAATGATGAACCGCGATCATTCCTGAGGATTAGTTTGCGGGTAGCAGTAGCGTATTTCTCAGATAGAAAAGATCTCAGACTAAAGTCGATTTCCCTTTCTCTTGCAGAAGGGATTCGTAAGCAGGGTCATGATGTTGAAGTCATTGATCTGCGCAAAGATCGGGACAGAACTCTCTCATCTTTTTCTTATATAGCCCTCGGCGGGAATCCCATGAGCCTTTGGGGTGGACGGGTTTCGCCGGAAATACGTAAATATCTTTCACAGGCAGGTACCGTTCTCGGAAAAAGAAGCTGTGCTTATATCAGCACCTGGGGCATCCGGCGGGGTAAAACCCTGCTGGATCTGATGAAGATAATGGAGACTGAAGGTATGCTGATAAAGAATTCTGAAATATTGTCCGCCCGGGAAGAAGCGTTTAATCTTGGAATCAGACTCCATATTAATCAGGAGTAATATATGTTAAAAAAATTGTTTTCCGTGCTAAGTGCAGCTCTAATTCTATCTGTTTCTCTGCAGGCTGCTCCACTTGATGGGCCGGCTGCTATGGTTAATTTAACCGCAAACGAAGTGATTACCAAGAAACAGCTTCAGCAGCGCTTTGAGGAGACAGAAAAGGTTAGAATTCAGGCCGGCTTGCCGATTCCTCCCCAGACAGAGGATCAGGTTCTCGATACCATGATTGCTGAAATACTTATCAAACAGGCTGCGGAGCGTGATGGTGTATATGTTACCGATACTGAAGTAGATAACGCGCTGGAGAAACAGAGAAAAAATGCAGAGCTGCAGTTGAGGGCTGCCAATCAGCTGAAAGCAACCGAGTCTCTCGATTCCGAACGGTTTAAAAACCTTATGGAAGAACAGACCAGAATGACCTGGGAGGAAATTCGCGGATCTATCCGAAAGCAGCTTACCCAGCAGAAGTATACTGTTCAGACTCAGGCCGATACTCTCAGTTCCATTAAACCGCCAACGGAAGCCGATATTCAGGCGGAGTACAGCAAGAATGCAACAAAACTGGTTAATCCCGAACTTGTACGTTTCAGTCAGATTATTATTTCCACCATTAACAAGGGTGATGCCGATTATGCTGCACTGCAGGAAAAGGCTGAGGACGCACTTTTGAAACTGAAACGGGGTGCGGATTTTTCCTCTGTGGTGACTGAATATACTGATGACGCGAAATCCCGCTACTCCGGCGGAGAGTTCGGTTATATCGCACGGGATGACTCACGGGCAGAAGCCTACTTTGGCAGTACATTCTTTAATAAATTGTTTACCCTGGAGCCCGGTACATTTTCCGATGTCCTTCGATCAAATATCGGATTTCATATTGTCAAAATTCTGGAACATAGAGATGCCAAAATGCTGAAGCTCGACGACCTTATTAATCCCACTTCAAATATGACTGTACGGGAATCGATCAGCCGCATGATTATAAACGAGCGACAGCAGAATACTTTCCGGCAGGCGTATATAAATGCAGTTGAGAAGCTTAAAGAACAGGCTGATATAAGGGTGTTTGAGTAGTATATGGGATCCCGCAGAAAAGCACGAGTACTTGCATTTCAGGCACTGTTCAGCTGGGACAGTAATCGCGAAGGAGCCGGGGAGCTTAACAGTTTTCTCTGGCTCGATGATGAAATGCGCAGCCGATATGATGACGATGTACTGGTGTTTGCCAGACTGATTCTCAACGGTACAATCGAAAATATTGAAGCAGTCGACAAGATTATTGAAGATAATCTTGAACACTGGGATTTAAACCGGGTAGGTAAAGTAGACCTGGCTATTCTGCGCATGAGCGTTTATGCCTTAAAGTTTCAGAAGGATATTCCGCATACTGTCACCATCGATGAAGCAATAGATATCGCTAAAATCTATGGAAGTGATGAATCCTACCGCTTTATTAATGGTGTTCTCGATGGAATAATAAAATCATGGCATGAAAATAAATGACGGAAAGCTGATCCGTATTCTGATACTCGTCCCTGTCTTATGTGTTCTTGTTTTTGCTGTTTACCAGAGAACAGAACACAAAAGAGCAGATACTGCCTTCAGGGAAGAAATTCAAAATCTAGATGATCTTATCCGTCAGGGGCGTATGTCCGAAGCCGGTGATTATATCCGGGGTTTGGACAATACTCGTCTGGCAAGCTATCAATATCTGCAGCTTTTGCGAAGATGCCGTATAGTAGATGACAGTTCTGACTCTTCGGGAATGCTTTTGGAATTCAGTCGCGCTGCAGCCCGGATGTTTCCCGGAAGGGAGGAATTCTGGGCCATCTATTCCATTGAGCTGCTGAAAAACGGGCAGGCTGAAAAAGCTGCGGAAATAGCCGGAGACTATATTTCTACCCCCCGATTTTTATCAATAGGTGCCCAGGCAGCTCTTGATCAAGGCTCTCTCCCGGGCAGTGAACTTGTTGAGACTGCGTCGAAAAGTGATTACGCCTGGGTCGGTCTTTTGGAAGCGGTCCGGGAACCGTCTGATGACAGGCTTAACCAACTGGGAACTAGCTATAACATACCTGAGTTCAAAGCGGATGCAGCTATACTTGCAGCGTCCCGAGGGGATTTGACACAAAGTGTAGATATTCTGAAAAATACACCTCTGAACCGTTTTCCCGAGCTTTCTCTTCAGTTAGCTTATGATGCTGGAGATTCGGCTTTCGGTATTTTTATTATTCAGAGGCTAACCGCTGACCACACCGAACAGGTGCCGCTGTATCTTTTGTACCAGGCACAGTTTTTGTTTGAGCAGGGGCATGTTCAGGAGTCGTTGAATTCGTATCAAAGAATTATAAATCTCGAGAGTGATTTTTCCGTTATACCTTATATAAACAGTTACCTGCTTGATCCATCGAAAGAGGTAGATATTCTGGAAAGAGGGCTTGATGCTTTTCCGGAATCAACGGCGCTTCTGGAACAACTGGGAGAGGGATATTATAAAGCCCGCAGATATACTGAGGCGGAAGAAATTTATACTCGTCTTTCAGCAATGCGCCCCGGCTATGTCCGGGCACAGGTACGCCTCAAGGAAATGGCAGATGGTGCAGGCAGCAAAGGTAGTGAGGCGGCCCTCTGGGAGGCATATCAGAATGAGGAGTATGGTGATTCCCTTGGGCTGATGCTTGCCTGGAAATTATACGGGCTGCATGATGCAAAGGGGCTTGAGCTTCTATCTGCAAGGCAGGAAAAGCGTCAGGGTCCTGATATTCATGCAATACGCGGGCTTTATTTTACCATCGACGGAAGGTTTGCCCGGGCGGCAGAGGAGTTTAACCAGGCTAATCTTGATAATCCGGCTGGATGGGAGTACCTCTATGACAAGGGGATCGTTGAAATAAATCAGAAAGAGTACGAAGATGCTGTGGATTCTCTGCAGCAGGTGGATCTTTATTTAAATAACCGGGGAACTGTATCTTCTAAAACAAAAAGTATGATATGGCTTGCTCTTGGAGAAGCCCAACTGGGGTTGGGTGATCTTGCGAATGGCGTACGCAGCCTTGATTATGCCCTGGACCTGGATGCCGGAAACTTCAAGGCGTCACTGCTGCGTAGATCGATCAACCCCTAGCTTACCGGCACGGAGAGGATATTGGATGATTAGAATAAAAAACCAAAGACAGCTTGAGGGAATCCGGAAGTCATGCCGGCTTCTTGCGGATGTCTTCAATGAAATAGAACAGCATGTAGCTCCCGGAGTGAGTACCGCTGAACTGGATAAAATAGCAGAAAACTCAATCCGCAAAGCAGGCGGTGAACCGGCTTTTCTGGGGTACATGGGCTATCCCGCAAGTATCTGTGCTTCAGTAAATGAGGTTGTTATCCATGGTATACCTGGAGAATTGACACTCAAGGAAGGGGATATCCTGAGTATCGATATGGGAATAATACTCGACGGTTTTTTCAGCGACCGGGCCATGACCTGGCCGATAGGCAAAATAAGCAGGGAAAATGAGAGCCTCATCAAGGTTACCCGTGAGTGTCTTGACCTCGCTATAGCTCAGGCGGTAAACGGCAATCGTGTGAAAGATATCTCCAGAGCTGTTTTCGATCATGCTGATGCAGCAGGATTCGGGGTTGTCAGGGATTTCTGCGGTCATGGAACAGGTATTGAACTTCATGAGGATCCCCAGATTCCCAATTATGTGGGAAGTGGACCTAATCCAAGGCTTAAGCCGGGTATGGTTCTTGCCATCGAACCAATGATAAACATCGGTACCCACGAAATTGACATACTTGATGACGAGTGGACAGTAGTCACCAGAGATATGAAGCCATCTGCGCATTTTGAACATACCGTGCTTGTGCTGGAGGATCATACTGAGATTCTGACCATTCCCGGGACTTGAGATTATGGGACTATCGATCGACAATGAAACATGTACCACTCTCCCGACAGGAGCTTCATAGTATGGGTGTTCGCTCAAATCATCTCCGCCTGGTTTTTGTTCTGCTGGCAACTGCTGTTATTTTTTCCGGATGTGCCGGAATAACTCTTCTTACCCTCCAGGGTACCTACCGTGAAGTGGCTGATGAGACACTGAAAGTGGTGGTTCAGGTGAATACTGTAGATATCCTTTCTCAGGAGGTTCCGAATTCGGACGGCTGGGATTTTTTCTTTCCCGACCCTGGCGGTAATCAGGAAATGGAGGAACATGAATTCCGGACTCAGGGTCTGGGATCCGGAGTTCTCGTCCGTAAAATAGATGATACCTACTATCTGGTTACCAACAACCATGTTGTAGGTGAGGCGGATGAGATAAGTGTCACACTGCATAACGGTCGCACATATGAAGCCGATGTGATAGGTAATGATACAAGGCGGGATCTTGCGGTTGTATCATTTCATGCACCGGGAGAAAATCTTCCGGTGGTAAAACTTGGAGATTCCGATGATCTTCGCATTGGCGATCTGGTAGTTGCTGTAGGTAACCCTTTCGGCTACAACGGAACTGTCACCTCCGGACTCGTTTCGGGACTTCATCGCTCAGGTCCGACGGATATTGCAGATTTTATACAGACCGATGCATCTATAAACCAGGGAAATTCCGGTGGAGCTCTTGTTGACCTGCGTGGGCGGCTTATCGGGATCAATACCTGGATAACCACCCCAACCGGAGGGAGTATCGGTCTTGGTTTCGCAATTCCCGTTAACAGTGCTAAAGGCGTTATTAATCAGCTGATAGACACAGGCCGGCTGGCCTACGGATGGCTTGGTGTAAGTATAAATGACCCGCATCCTGATCTTGTTGCCAGTCTTGGAGAAGAACTTGTTTCCGGTGCGGTGGTAACCAATGTTTATCTCGGCAGTCCGGCATATACCGGCGGGATCCGTCCGGGGGATATCATCCTCAGAATCGGCCATCGGGCAATAGAAAACTCGGATAACCTCATACAATCGGTGAGCGATCTTCCTATTGGAGAGGAGACTCCCTTTATTGTTCTGCGCAATCGTGAACGTATTGCTTTAAACATAACCGTTACCGAAAGGGCTGATGACGATACTATTCGATCTCAGGTTGATCGGTTCTGGCCGGGGCTCAGGCTGTATCCGCTAACAGGTGAAATAAGAAAAGAGATTGAGAAGAGTCCGGAGAAAGGAGTTTATGTTCTCTCAGTTGACAAGGGCTCACCGGCGGAATCCGTAGGAATTCTTCCCGGTGATATTCTGGTTGGTTCTTCAGATACGGATTTTTCCTCCCTTCACGATTTTTACACAGTGCTGAATGCCGGCGCAAAAACCGGGTTTCCTCTTACTGTCTATCGCGGGGGAGAGCTGCTTAATATTGAGTTCAAGGCAGCGGCAATAAACTAACAGGCGGGAATATGAACAAAGAGTTTCTACCATATAAAGAGATGCGCAATAATGCTATCAAACTTGCATACCGAATATATAACGACGGCTTTATTCCTGATGTTATCTATGTCTCCCTGCGGGGAGGTGCCTACCTCGGCAATATAATCAGTGAATACTTCAAGGCAATACGGAGAAAAGACCGTCCAGTTTTCTATGCCGCCGTGGTTGCGCGATCATATACTGATATCCGCGAACAGTCGCAGGTAATGGTAGATGGCTGGACATACGATCCTGCCTATCTTCGTCATGGAGACCGGGTTCTGCTGGTGGATGATATCTATGATACAGGAAGAACAATCAATCATCTCGCTGAGATCATCATGCAGAAGGGAATCCCCAGGGAAGATGTTAAGATTGCTGTACATGATTATAAGGATTTTATTTTTCACACCGAGGAGGAACAACTTCCTCTTACTCCGGATTACTACTGCAGAAGGCATGAAATCAAATCATCTGCCGATGACTACTGGATTCACTATGCAAGTCATGAACTTATAGGACTTACTGCATCGGAACTGGAGGAGCATTATTTTGGCGATGATCCTGAGTTGAAGGAAGCACTGGGGGCTGCTCTCTTATGAATAATAAGGTTATTTATCTGCTGACTGCGGTAGTGATTCTTGCATGTTTTCCTCTTTATTCACAGTCAACAGGTAATATTGACCTTAAGTTATCCGAGCCTCCGGGTATTTATTCAGCAGATGTCGTACTGACACTGTTTGAAGGTACCCGGGATATATTTTACAGGTTTACAGAAAGCAGTCAGACAACGCCTGTTCCCTATCAGTTTCCTCTGAAGCTTACCGCTTTAAAAGGTGAAGAACGGTTATACTCTTTAAAATTTTTTATTTCCGGGCCTGGCGGGCTCGAGCCGGCCGGGGACGGAAGGTGGGTGATTGATAAAAAGTCCCCTGTAAAACCCGAAGTTGATCTGATTTCCGGAAGGTACACCGGCAGCCGGGTTCTAAACTTCAATGAAGGTACGGATCCACTGTTTTATACCCTTGATGGAGATCTCTCAGCATCAGTCAGAAAATGGGACGGTGCACCGGTAGAACTGGAACCCAGAACACAACCTTACCATGTGCTTGCATACAGGAAGGATTCTGCAGGGAATGTGAGTTCCATGGGGAGCTGGGAGTATACTGTAGAGAGTGTTTCCTCTATCTCGCCGAACAGTTTCAGCATCGAAAGTCCTGTAAGCGGTGATTTTATAAATCCTCAGTTTCTCTATATTACCCGTAGCGGTGACCACCGTATTTTTTATACCCTTGATGGCGGAAATCCCCTTGGTGCCGGGGGGCTGGAATATACAGAAGGTCTCACGATTCCGGAACGCGGAAAGGTAACTCTTAAGGTGGCCTCCCGGAGCAGTGACGGAACCGGCAGTGCAGTGCAGACCGTGCAGTACAGCGTCAGTGGGGGGAGGGAAATTCCTTCTGTTGTATCCTCCGGAGTTTTTGACCGGCAGATATCCTTCGGCTTTGACACAGAAGCCCTGCATTACACCTTCGAGGAACGGATGCCTGTAATAACCGACCTGAATGGCGCATCATCAGTAACACTTTATCCGTTAAAGGGCAGTCTGGTTTTCTACAGCCTCAGGTGCCGATTAATGGAACAGGGAAAATTATCTACCGGTCAGTACCGGTATTTCTATGCGGTTGACACCCGAGTCCCGGTTGAACCGCTCATCTCAATTGAAGGTACGGCACCTTTCAGTAAAAGCCCGACAGTCACCCTCTCTGCTCCCGATTATGCGTCAATTCGCTATACCCTGGACGGATCTGAACCGGATGAAAACTCATCTCTGTATGTAAAGCCGTTTGTACCTGCCATAAATGCAGGTACAGGAGTTCTTCCGGTAAAAGCTGCAGCATACAGTACAAATGGTCGACGCGGAGGTACGGCTGAACGGCTAATTCCCTATGATTTCCAGAAACCTGATGCTCCAGTTATCAATTCCAGTACTGTCAATGAGAGTGCCGTGTTCTCCCTAACGCTGCCGGAAGATACGGTCGCTATTTACGAAGTGGCTCTTCTTCCGGACTTTCCGGCCGAGCCGGGACCTTTATCTCCGGAGTGGCATGGAGAGGAGATTCAGATTCCCTGGGGAATGAGCTGCGATGGGAAGATCCGTTTTGCCAGCCGAGACAGGGCGGGTAATGTATCCTCCTGGGTGGAAGCCTCTTTTTCTCTGGACCGAACACCGCCGGCGGAGCCGCGTATCAGTTTTACCGACGGAAAAGCAGTTATTGAAGGTGAGGGGAAAATCTATTACACCCTTGCAGCATCAGGAGATAACAGTCTTGAAGATCCGGTTTTTACCGAATACACTCTTCCGGTCGCTGTTTCGACCAGAATCGGTCTAATGTCGCAATACAGGGTTTCTGCTTTCACGGAGGATTCTGCCGGGAACCGCAGCACTGTTGTTCATGGCGTAATATTCCTCGATGACCGCCTGCCTGTAGTTCCGGCTATCAGGGGGGTGGAAGACCGCCGCGTTTATACTCTTCCGGTAATCAGGCCCTCGTATGCTGTGCAGGATCGTGATTTCGAAATACGCTACACTCTTGGAACTAATGATCAAATTCCACCGGACCCTACGAGAAATTCGCCACTGTTGAATGATTGTATCATCGAGACACCCGAGGGGCAGGAAAATTACTATCACCTGAAACTGCTGCCGATTTTCCCGGAACGGGGCAGAACCGGGAAAACAGTATCTTACCGTTTCAGCGTGGACAGAAAACTTCCGGGCATACCGGAAGTAAAAGGTCTTCCTGATGGTAATATCAGTAAAGATAAGTTAGAGATAAGTTTGAACGGGATTGGAGAAGATGAAACGGTCTACTATCTGATCGGGCGTAGAAACAAAGGATCAGAGACAGCGCTGCTAACCCCGGCAGACCCGGTAGCAGCGGGCGAGGTGTATACCACTCCGCTTGTTTTGGAGCCCTCTGAGGGAGAAGATATCGAGTACTCCCTTTCTCTTGCAGTGATGGACAAGGCAGGAAACCGTAATGAACCTTCAAGGCCTTATATCTTTCGTATAGATCGCAAACCGCCGGCGCTCCCGTTCCTTGACGGAGTACCTGTAAGCGGTGTTTCAAGCAACCCTCTTAATGTTGAGATAATAACCACAGACGAGGTGAAAGCACAATATCGACTGATTTCTGAAAAGAATCTGTCCTCAAAGGCACTCACCCCTTTTTCTGATTATACAGTTCCAGTGCCTCTTGAAGGAAGCGACAACTTAACCACGGTGTACCAGTTTGAGTATCGCAGCATTGATGCTGCAGGTAATTATTCGAATGAAACCGGAGTTACTACAATTACCGTAGACAGGCGTACGATACCTCAGCCGCAAGCCCCTGCAGTTATAAACGTAGACCCAGACGGACGGGCTTTGCTCTCTTGGCCCTGGAACAGTCGTGGGCAGATCTATTTCCGGTTGGGCGGCAAGGGTGATTTTGTTCAATATGTTTCTCCCATCTCTCTCACCATAAATGATGATGAAGACGGTATCATCCAATACTATCTTGAACAGAAATCAGGTATTCGTTCAGCGCTTCACAGTATGGATATCCGCAGTGTAGATGAGTCTTCAGCAGGCCAGCTTTTTTCCGGCGTAGAAAACGGAAAAACCTATGCCGGAGAGATATCCGTTACCCCGGCAGTTGTTGATTCCGCAAACGTAATCCGATATGAGATTGGTTATAGAGGTAAATCTCCGGAATTGAAGCAGATGTCGCCTGTTTTCAATGATACCCTTCTTTTTAATGTACCCTTTGGTGCTGAAAAAGAGTTTGAAGTATTGTTCGGACTCTTTTCAGACCGAAACTCAGGTATCCCTGTAAAAACCGAAAGCCTGACTTTCTGGATAGATAAAGAACCGCCTGTTCCGCCAGTGCTTACGGAAATTATCAACCCCGATATTGATTCCAGATTTAAGCTTATTGAGCTTGAATCCAGGGGAGATAAGATTAAATATACTCTGGCACAGAACGGCCTCGAGGCAGGGCCTTATAACTATGAAGGAGTGCTTAGTCTTGATACCCGGGGTAAAGCCGGTGAAACAGTGGAAATTAGTGCATGGTCTGTAGATATTGTAGGTAATGAAAGCAGAAAAGAGAAATGGAGCGTCCTGCTTGATCAGGATATAGTGTATGTGGCAGCAACCGGCAACGACCTGTACGAAGGAACGCGGTTGCGTCCTTTTCGCAGCATAGAAAAGGCACTTATTTCTGCCGGTGCGCAGAAGAAAACTACCCTGTATATGTCAGCCGGCAGTTACGAAATAAACCGTCCCGTGGAAGTCGGGGGGGCGATTACGATCTTTGGAGGACTTGATGAGAAAACCTGGGAAAAAACAGGGATCAGTCTGATCGGTACAGGCCGTTATTTTCCCTTAAACACGCCGCTTTTTACTCTGAAGGGAACTGCTGAAATACGGGACCTGCGATTTATTTCTAACAGTCCTATTGTCGCTCCATTAAAAAGCGAAAATGGCGATTTAACTTTAAGTAATGTTGATATAGTGGAGGGGGCGCCCTTTAAATATCTTCTTCAGCAGGAACGGGGGAGCACTCATCAGATAGATTCAAAGCTTTCCTGCGGCGGTACCTCAGGCTATTTTTCCATTAGCCGTGGTAACCTGACTGTTGAGAACAGCGAGATTACCGGTTCCGGCAGCGGTGAAGTGTCGCTTCTGAACCTTGACGGCGGAAGTCTTCAAATAGTCCACAGTACCATTTCGCCTTCTGCAGGCGAAAGAACCACTGCAGTAACTGCACGAAATGCATATGTAACGGTGAATGATTCTACTCTCTATTCAGGTTCCGGCCGAAGGAAGGCTGCAGTTTTTTCCACCACGGGGGGCGAGCTTACTGTTCGTAACAGTACAATCGTAAATGAAGCCGGAGCTCGAACTTCCGTCGCATTTGAAGCAGCAGGTGGTGCTCTTTCGCTGGAAAAGAGTGATGTGGTGCTGTCCGCACAGAGCGGAACCACCGGCTTCCTGCTGAAAAAAGTACAAATGAATGTTGAATACTGTAATATACGGAGTGGAAACCGTCCGGGATTTGTGTTTCTTCTGCAGCAGGAAGCCGGAGCTGTAGATCTTGAAAATACCACTGTGTCTCTTACTGCGGCTGGTGAACCTGTTGTAGCCGATATTAAAGGCGGTCGTCTGACTCTGAACCATGACAGCATCCTGATCTCAACGGACAGAAGAAAACCGGCAGGTATTCTTTCCAGTGATGGCACTCAGCTGTTTGTAAGCAATACAATTCTAAGTAATACGGGAAGTAAAAGCGGTACGGCTCTGTCGGGAGACGCCAGCACAAGCTGGAGTGTACGTAATTCCAATTTCGGAAACTGGAGCAAAGTAGCCCTGTACGGCGGAGAAGAATGCATAAGTGTGGAAGATCTTGATCTGCTTGATGCCGACCCTTTCGGCGGCTGGTTGAACGGAAATATTGAAGAAGATCCACAGCAAACCTTTGGAGACAGACCCTTCGCCCTCAAGGAGAGTTCCGCCTGCATTGATGCAGGGATTATTACAGGACCGGTGTCACTTGATATGGACGGACAAAAAAGACCCAACCCCAAACATGGGATCAGGCCTTTTTATGATATAGGCGCCGACGAATTCTACGCCGTTTCTGAATAATGTGAGGGATTACGAACTATTTTAGATCCCAGGAACCGGACCCGTCGTTAACCCAGAGACCATTGCCGGAGGTCATTGCGTAGAATGTACTGCCTGTTCCGTCAATATCGAAGAGTCCATTTACTGCAGATCCTGATAGATCTGTATTATCATAGTTGTCTGTATCGACTGTGGCTGAACTTTCTTCAATAAACGATGAGCCGTTGTATTCAAGATATCCTGAGGTTTCACCTAACAGGAGGTAATGATTAGTACCAAAGTAAACATCACAGAAATCATTATAATCTTCATTACCTGGTGTTGATATAGCAGTCCAGGAAGAGCCATTCCATTCATAAACAGAACCAGTTCCGTTTATTGATGCATTTGACCCCGAAAGAAAAAGGGTGTTATTCCATGAGTCGGTATGTCCGGTTGAGTAATAAAGTTTTCTTAAGTGTACATTACTTGAGATATCACCATTTCGTGAATCAGTAGTTAGGGTGGAACCGGTTCCCGAGTAGCATGCAGCGGCATTAATTGCAAAAACTGTGGTGCCGTCCCAGTCGACATCGACAATTGGATTTACGGTGTATGTAGCTGCCGAAGGTAGATTTACCAGGGTAAAACCGCTAGCGTCTGCTGCATCATCATAGTACAGTCTGTATTGGTAGTAGGTAGTGCCACCAGTAGTTGCCTTGTTTACAGTTGCAACATAAAGATCACCGTTTCCAAGTATCCAGATATCATATGGTCTTCCGGTTACTCCTGTTGTCAGTGCAGTCCAGGTTGATGTTCCATCAAAAGTATAAAGTGCAGATTGATCCCCGTCTGTATTCTCAAGTACTGCAAATAAAGGCGCTGCACCGTCTGAAGCGACCGCTGATACTGAATACATATTGTCAGGTAATGAAATTGATTGGTTCATACCAACATTTATAAGCAGCTTAGCTGCCAAATAATAAGTTCCACTAAGGTTGGCAACACTCATTGATGATAAATTGTCCGACAGCGAATCATTGGCGATCGGCTCTTCAATTTCTATGGAATAAAATATTCCAGCCCCGTTTTCCGTACAGGAGGCAGCAAGAAGTATGATAAGTATAAGACAGGGCAGTATAAATCGTTTCATGTTCACAGTCATCCTTTTTCAGAAGTGGTAGGTGGCGGAGAGGCTGATGTCCATAAAATTGCCGAATCTGCTCTGATCCGCCAGGTCGTTTGAGGGACCGTACCACATTGGCACCCACCAGTATTCCATGTTTATACCGAATCCCCAGGTGGAACTCATATTCCATATTGCCGCTGCCCCGGGGATTATAGTCGGGCCGTAAAAGGTTTCAGATTCCAGACGGGAAATGCAGAGCCCGGCGTTAACATAAAGGGGAAACTCAAAGGGATAATATTTTGAAAGATAGTAGGTGAACTTGGCCGTTATGGGAAACATTGACAGCAGCCTGTCAGTTGGAGTATAGGCAAACATACCTTTAAGGCCGAGACCCAAGGTCATAGTGCTGTTTATGAAGCTGGAATACTCAAGTCCACCGGTCCCTCCCAAAGTAAGATTTGCGGGAGCGGTGGAAAAGTCATAGGGGTTTCTGTAGTACAGGGGAATAAAAAGGCCTGCCTGGACGGAGAAAACCTGGTCGCCCAGCTGATAAAATGAAGGTGCTTCCTCCTGAGGCGGTTCTTCCTGTGCACACAGGGGTAAAATCGGGATGAGTGTAAAAATCAGCAGCAGGTAAAAAAACAAGAAGAACCGTTTATTCAAAGTACACCTCGCAGTTTTGTTGGGTTCGATAGTATTTCAAACTGGTATCTGTTAACATGATGATAGTATCACCCGGGCCTGATTTTTTCAATATTGAATACTCTGCACACTAAAAGCCGTTCATTGATTTTGTAGTGAAATTATGGTACACAACTTAGACACCCAAGGAGTCTCCATGGCTAAATTGATCGACGGTAAGCAGATAGCGGAAAAAGTACGGGAAGATCTGAAATTTCGTATTCAGGATCTGAAACAGGCCGGAGTTACTCCGGGACTTGCGGTGGTGCTGGTAGGTGAAGATCCGGCAAGTGTCTCTTATGTCACCGCAAAAGAGCGTGCCTGTAGCCAGCTGGAAATGTATTCGAGGGAAATACGCCTGAATGAGTCTGCTTCAGAGGATGAACTTCTGAACATAGTAAACCAGCTCAATAACGACCCTGTAATCCATGGGATTCTTGTTCAGCTGCCCCTGCCTCCGCAGATTGATGAGAATAAAGTTATCATGGCAATTAAACCCGAGAAAGATGTGGATGGATTTCATCCGGTCAGTGTAGGGAACATGGTTATAGGGCAGGAGTGTTTTCTCCCGTGTACCCCAAATGGAATACTGAAACTTCTGGAGGAGTCCGGCGTAGAGACTTCCGGTAGAGAGGTAGTTGTGGTGGGGCGAAGCAATATTGTGGGAAAGCCGATCGCCAATCTTCTTTTCAGAAAGGCGAACCCCGGCAATGCCACAGTAACAGTATGTCATACAGGAACTAAGGACATGGCTTTCCATACCAGGAGGGCGGATATTCTTATTGTAGCCGCAGGGCGCGCCAGGACAGTTACTGGAGATATGGTGAAAGAGGGTGCTGTAGTCATAGATGTCGGGGTTAACCGTGTTCCCGATGAAACCAGAAAGAGAGGGTACCGCCTGGAGGGAGATGCCGAATTCGAATCCGTTGAAAAAAAGGCATCAATGATAACTCCTGTTCCCGGTGGGGTGGGACCCATGACTATTACCATGTTGATGTTCAATACCGTTGCTTCAGCTGAAGCAGCGCTTAAACGACAGATATAAGGATTATTGGATTATGAATCTTAATTATGTTTCCCAGGCCGAAAACCTGGTGAAAGTCCGTAATGTCCTGCTCAGTGTGGCAGATAAATCGGGTTTGGAGCCATTTGTTGCAGGCCTGGTCCGGGCTGTTCCCGAGATTACTTTCTACAGTACCGGGGGAACCTATGCTGCCCTGGAAAAGATACTGGGCAGAAAAAATGCCGACCGTCTGAAAAAGGTTTCCGATTATACAGGACAGCCGGAGATGCAGGGAGGACTTGTTAAAACCCTGGACTTCAAGATTTATCTCGGGCTTCTGTCGGAGAGCTTTAACAAGGCTCATCAGCATGATCTGGACCGCACAGGCGGTATTCAGTTTGATATGACCGTGGTGAATCTTTACCCCTTTCAAGACACTGTTGCAAAAGATGATTCAACTCTTGAGAACGCCCGGGGAAATGTAGATATAGGCGGCCCCTGCATGATAAGGGCTTCGGCAAAGAATTTTCTGCGGGTCGCCCCTGTCTGTGATCCTGCGGATTATCCTGCTATTGTTAAGAATATTGAAAACCAGGGAGGCTGTACCAGCATGGAACAGCGATTTCGTCTGGCAAAAAAAGCTTTTAATCACACTGCCGAATACGACGCCGCCATAGCCGCATATCTTGGTGGTTTCAGCGATATAGGTTCTCTTAATCTGTATACCTACAAGGAAAAGGAATAAGCATGCAGGCTAACCGGAAGCAGTACAGTACCATTCTCCATGATGATTTTCCCGCCTCCATGGAGATTACCCTAAAGGATGATAAGGGGAGCCAGACACTTTGCTATGAAAAGATGCTCTGGACTATCGATGGTGAGTCCAATGGATTGCGATACGGTGAAAATCCCGATCAACCGGCGGCACTTTATAAGCTGGTTAACGGTAATGTCACCCTCGGGGAGCTAACAACCCTGCAGCCAGGTAAATACCTTGCCTCCGATGTCGAGCTACTTCAGAGCGGAAAGCATCCGGGAAAAACCAATATCACAGATGTGGACAATGCCCTTAATATTCTCCGGTATTTTAACGATTCTCCCTGTGCGGTAATAGTCAAACATAATAACCCTTGTGGTGCCGCGGTTTCAGATACCCTTGAATCCGCTTATAGAAAGGCTCTCATGGCTGACCGGATAGCTGCCTTCGGTGGTGCCATAGTTGTAAATCGTACCATGGATATGGCTACTGCAGAGGCTATATGTGAAAGCTATTGTGAGGTTGTAGCCGCACCTGAATTTGACGACGGAGTTCTTGACCGTTTTGCTGCAAAAAAGAATCTCAGGGTTATGCGTATCGGGAATATAGAGCGTCTGGAGCAGTATATCGGAGCCCGGGTGCTTGATTTTAAATCGCTCATTGACGGCGGCGTTGTAATGCAGTGGTCTTTTGTTCCGGCCAAGCTGACACCAGAGAAGCTGTTGCCAGCTGTTTCGGATTATAAAGGTACCAGCTATAAAGTAAAACGTGCGCCGGATGATCAGGAAATCAAAGACATGATTTTCGGTTGGTATCTGGAAGCAGGTATTACCAGTAACTCTGTAATCTACGTTAAGGACGGGGTTTCCGTGGGAATCGGTACGGGTGAACAGGACAGAGTGGGGGTTGCTGAAATTGCCAGGGATAAAGCCTACCGCAAACTGGAAGACCGCATCTGCTGGGATCGCTATGCCACACCTTTTGCGCTGATGTCTGATCAGGAAAAACGGAATGAGATTCAGGCGGAGGTGAGAAAACTCAGGGGAGGTATTGAGGGGTCAATTATGGTATCTGACGCTTTTTTTCCGTTCAGAGACGGTGCGGAAGTAGGGCTCAAAGAAGGCGTCTCAGGCATAATACAGCCCGGGGGATCTCTCAGGGACTTTGAAACCATCGAAGCTGTGAATGAATTCAATGCTACCATGGTCTATACGGGTCAGCGATCATTCAAGCATTAGGAAGCGACAACAGTAACAAATTATGGAAGGCAAGTTTTATCTTGAAACCTACGGTTGCCAGATGAATGCATCGGAATCTTTCTCCCTGGAGAGAGAGCTCAAGAACCGCGGCTGGCAGCAGGTTGACCGCGGTGAAGATGCGGATCTTGTTGTTTTAAATACCTGCGCCGTGAGGAAATCCGCAGAACAGCGCATACACGGTCGCATTGGTCATTATCAGCATCTGAAGGAGAGCAGGGATCTGTCCCTTGTTGTTATGGGATGCATGACAGAGCGAATGCAGACCGGCCTCAGAGATGCTTTTCCTGCGGTCAATATGCTTGTAGGCACCTTCGGCAAGCAGGAGTTTATCAATTTTCTGGCAAAGACAGAAAATCTCAGTCACAATCGAGATTTCTTCGGTGGAGAAATATATGAGTTCCTTTCGGCGGAAGTGTCTCCCGGAGGGCACAGTGCCTTCATTCCTATCATGCACGGATGCAATAATTTCTGTACCTACTGTATTGTTCCCTATGTAAGAGGCCGTGAGGTTTCCAGGAGCTATACTGATATAATTGACGAAGTCCACAGGCTGGACAATGCCGGTGTGAAAGAGATTACCCTGATCGGACAGAATGTTAACTCTTACCGGGATGATTCCGGTTTTCTGTTTCCGGAACTGCTGGAGAAAATAAGCACTGAGGTTGATTCCATAGAATGGATTCGGTTTATGAGTTCGCACCCCAAGGATCTGAGTCCGCGATTGATAGAAGTTATGGCGGATAACCCTCGTGTCTGTCGTCATCTGCATCTGCCTGTTCAGCATGGAGCAGATCCGGTACTCAAGCGAATGAATCGGAAATATACACGGGAAAACTATCTCAGTCTTGTTCAGGATATCAGAAAAGCCATTCCCGGTTTATCCCTGACCACCGATCTTCTGATCGGTTTCCCCGGTGAAACTGAGAAGGATTTTGAGGATACAATCAAGCTGCTGGAAGAGGTTCGCTATGATGATGCCTTTACATATAAATACAATACCCGTGAAGGAACTGCGGCCGCCGGATTTTCTGAGCAGGTTCCTGAAGAGATTAAAACTGAAAGATTGACAATGCTGATTGATAAGCAGCGTGAAATTACCGAGGATAATAAAAAGAGCCGCCTCCTTCAGCCTGTAAAGGTTTTGGTTGAAGGACCTTCGCGAAAGAATCGTGAAGAACTGCTCGGGCGTACTGAGCGAAACGAAATGATTGTTTTCTCGTCGGATACCTGTGCATCAGGAGATTTTTTGGAGCTGGTGCCCCAAACATTATCCGGCGTAACCTTTCGAATGTGATATAGTAAAAATGGTGTTCAAACACCGGAATTAATGGAGGTTTTTCCATGCCCTGGAGATTATTGATCTTTTTTATTTTCTTAGGTCTTGTGATTGCATTTGTTGGAATTAATATAGATAACCGTGCCGATATCTCTTTCGGTTTTTATACCTTTACTGAAGTTCCGGTCTATATCAGTCTTTCAATAGCCTTCTTTTCAGGCGTTATTGTAATGGTACCTTTCACCTTTGGATTTCTGAGAAGAAAGAAAGACAAGAATAAAACTGTTAAATTGAAGAACGGGGCAAAGGGCAAGCTGCCGCAGGATGCGGTTGCGGTTGAGTTCAGCGGCAAAAAGCTCTGGAAAAAAGGAGCTGATAAAAAAGCCTCCCCGGCGCGTGATGTGCCTGCAAAGGAGGAAATTCCCTGAAGTTATACCGGTTTTTCACCTTTCTGTTTATTCTTATCCCCGTCTTTTCCGGGTATCTACTTTTTGGTGAACCCGGTGCACAGTGGAGTGAAATCCCGGAAGATGCTGACGGTCCGGCTCTTGTCAGTGCACTACGAAAGATAACAGCCTCTGCTGAGACTATTGACGGACGCCTGTCTCTGCTTGAAGATGCCGCTGCAGTTGAGAGGCTCAAACTTGCAGCCAGTCGGTTAACTTTAGAGCTGCTTCTTCTCGGCGGAAGAACTGAAGAGGCAGAAAGTCTGCTGAATACTATGGGAAAAATTCCGGGATTACCATATCTGAATGATCGCTTGTCTATTACTCATGGTTCTGCAAATATTCCACAGAAAAAAAAAGATGAAACTATTCCCGGTGTCAGCGAAGCGTCAATAACCTCACGCCAGACCTCACAGGCCGAAACCCCGGAAGCGTATGCCTCACGAAGGGGAATGATAATCAACACCGGACTGTTGTTTTCAGCATATGATGATTTATCCATACAGCCTGCGGCTTCCGAGAAAGAGACAGCTTCAACCAATGAATCCGCTATCAACATACAGGTTGGAGCATTTTCCAGAAGGGAGAATGCGGATCATCATCTTACTTTCCTCAAAAGCAGAGGAATCTCTGCCCGCTTACTGGAAGAAGAAAGAACAGACGGAAGGATTGTCTACAAGACCATTGTTCCCGTTTCAGATAAAGAAAATGCTCAGACAGAGCTTATCCGTTTAAAAGAACTGGGAATTGAGGGTTTTATCCTCTATTGAGTCTGCTCGGTTTCGCTGTCCGTATCAAGTGTTTCAATCTGTTCGTACTGAAGATACCCTCTCTCGCTTGGTTTAAATCCGAAGATACTTATTCTCCCCGGTATCAGGACGAGAGTCCGGATTATTTCATCACCCCTCTGTTCCTCCATATAGTCTGCTTTGTACACCTGACGCTCTTCTACCAGTCCGGCATCGCTGAGGTATTTCAGTTCAAGCACTATATTCTGGCCAACTCCTGCTCCCGAAATGTACAGGGCATATCCGCCCTTTCTTTCGCCTTCGGTATTGCGAAACTGAAACCAGGGTTCGTCAAAAACAATAGATTCTCCAGAATCATTTGAGAAAACGCCGCTCAGAGATATATCCGGTAGAACGTTCCCTTCCTGTTGCTGGCTGAAAAGGTGGGACATATTTCCGCTTACCCTCTGATAGTCTCCGCCCCATGTATCGTTGGTGTCATTGGTCCAGATGTAGATACTGTTCATATCTCGGACAGTGATGGAAAGTTGTTTTCTGATAAAACGGATCAGCTCATTGGCTCCAATGAGGTAGAGCTGGTTGTAGTTTGTACGGTTAGACGCCTGCCATATATATTCTTCCTGTATATCGCCGGAGAATAGTGAAAAACTGTCTTCGCTGCGGTCAAAGAAAAGAATGGATCTGGATACACGTCCACTGGAATCCTGAGTGGACTTAAGCCAGGGGCCCTGAAGAAAATCTTCAAACTCTTTTTCTCCAGCGCGGAACAGCTGACTCAGTCTCTCATCTTCAATCTTTTCCCCGTACACTTTCTCCCGCATTACCTGTACATAGGCATTATCCTGGTACCGCCAGTAATAGGTTGTTTTGATCAGATCGCTCAAGTTGCTGGAATCACTGTCCTGTTCATGTGTGACAATGGGAAAGCTTTTTCCGTTTTTCTGCCCGTTAAAATAGGCCTGGTCTCTGTCCATCTGGGTTATCTGGATAGAACCGTGAACTGACAGGCTGCAGATCTCGGAGAAATAGAGGCCGAATCCGGAAGGGCTGATGCTTTTACGATAGATCCGCATCAGCTGACTGCCGCTTTCTGAATCGGTTCCGGTGCAAACGATCTCTGGAATATGATCGCCTACCAGGTCAATAAAACTTAAAGCGAAGCTCATTCCATTGGTAATATCCAGAACCGTTTCCCAGGCGGGGAAATAGCTGTCCTGTATGGCATCGTAATCGGCTATTAGCAGATGTATCGGAGTTCCTGGGAGAGCCCCGGGGCGATATGCGATTATCTGTTCTTCAATCTGATCGATATCCAGATTCTCATTGACAATCTGGATTACCGCATTGTCCCTGGCAAGATCTATCTTAGGCTGGATTTCCTCGTCCTCAGCGTTGGCGGGAATATCATCCGGCAGTATGTTTTCGGGGTTTGTCCTGCCGGTGGTAGTGACTATTACCGGTTCTGAGAGTATTTCTATGGTCGTATCTTGCTCCGGACATCCTGAAAAAAACAGCACGGAACAAAGCAGTAGAATCAGCATGGAGTACTTCATATAAGTTCGGATTGTAGCCTAAATATTAATCCCCGGCAATTATCAGTCAGGTAAAGTATTCAGACAACTCATCAAGAATGAGTTGCTTTATTTTTGCCAGCGGATAGGGTGATTTGAACCCTGCAGCAGTTTTATGGCCACCGCCTCCGTACTTTTGTGCAATTTTTACGACATTTATGTTTCCCTTGGAGCGTAATGAACAGCGCAGCAGTCCATCCGGATTCTCCTTGAAAAAAAGACTTGCTTTAATTCTGCCCGATTTCAATGGAGTATTTATCAGAGTATCTGACTCTTCATAGGATGCATGCGTTTCGATAAGATCAGTTTTCTCCATCACCTGCACTGCAACCTGTTGGTCGTAATACAGCTCCAGGCTGGCGAGAACTTTTGATTGAAGTTTCAGGGAAGAGACTGAATTACTTTCATAAATTGCGGAATACATTTCGTAGGGTTTTGCACCGGCGTCTACCAGTTTTTGTGCAGCCTGAAAAGTAAAAGAGGTTGTTTTCGGATAAACAAAGCAGCCGGTATCATAAATAATTCCCGTGTAGAGGGCGCGGGCCATAATCCCTGTGATTTCAATATTTATATCGGACAACAGCTTAAAGAGAATCTCACAAGTTGAAGATGAATCAACCTCTATCACTTTACCGGTGGTAATATCCGTGCCGCTTTCATGATGATCTATAATAAAATATGAGGATGCCCGGGGCACTATTTCCCTGCCAACAAGACCTGTATTATTGATATCATTGGTATCAAGAATGATAACAACCGAGTCAGAAGGATCAAAGTCGGCTATGTCTGAAGCGATCTCCACGATTTCTCTGTTATAAAGATAGGAATATTTTTCCGGTGCCGGATCGTTGTTTATTATCCGAACCCTTTTACCTAACTGTTTAAGGCCGTGGTACAGGGCAATTTCACTCCCGATGGCATCTCCGTCTGGGGTGTCGTGGCAGGTAAGGATGAATGATTCGCAGGAGTGTAAAAGCTGATCAAATTGTGGAAAGTTCATTTTCTCCCTGTGCCGTTGGGTTTCAGCTTTTCCTTCGGAATAACAAACCGGTAAACTTCCCGTAACGGTTCCGTATCTTAAGGTTTCTGCCGAAAATATTGCCCTTTAGCGGACCTCCAAGCAGGACATCATCCTTTTCCTGCTTAAGGATCAGCTGATCGCCCTCAGTGTGAAGGGTAGCCAGGATTTCGCCTGTTTTTCTGGCTGCAACGCTTATGCCGTTTATTCCCTCGGATATAAAAAGCAGAGTTTTCTCGCCCAGGGTGAAAAATTTCTTTTCACCTGAATCTTCAAAATCTACTTCCACTTCTATGCTGGAGGATGAAAAAGTGCCTCGCGCGATCAATACTACTATAAGGACAATTATTAGAAGAACCAGCAGTAATGCAAGAAGCATTGGCCAGAAGCGTTCCAGGAAACTGACCCGAGAAACGGGAATGGTGAGGATCCCCGGTGTATATACAGTCCCGGGATAGAATTCGGCTCTGAGTTCCAGACTTCCGGCGGCAACCCTTCCTGATGCCTCAGTATAGTTCTTCAGTTCCAGGGGGATGGTTTCTGTAATACTTCCTTCAGCCGGAACATCAAGGGATATGTCAGAAGCGGCAATATACTCTTTGTCTTCCCATTTTATGAAAAGTGTTTTGATGCGAATGCTTTTGGTTTCACTGTAACCCGTACTCGACAGGGTCAGATTAATTTTTCCTTTGCCTTTCTTACTGAACGCACTGATTGAAGCTGGAACGGAAGCTTCTACCGTACCCAGAAATTCACGGGTACTTTCAGCCAGCTCCTGCGCATCTGCAGATCCGGAAACTTCGGAATAGTCTGCACTGAGGCTTTCCGCCAGTTCCCTTGCAGAGGTGCCGGAACCGATTCCAAGGATATGAATTTTCCAGCCCTGTTTCTGGATGACTTTACTGTTCTCAAGAAACTCGTGATTGAAAATTCCGTCCGGGCTGTAATATTTGCTCTCCGGAGGGGCTTCCTGTTTGCCATCAGTAATAAGAAGCATATAGCGGCGGCGGTTGCGGTCTTCGTAGCGTGAGAGTGTGGTGCGAAGACTGTCCAGAGCGTTGCCGATGTCGGTGAAATGGCCGTCCGCCTCAATGTCACGGATAATTGATTCAACTTCTGCTTTGGAAGAACCTGAGTCTGTTATCTCCCTGGTTACCAGGGTTTCCGCTTTTCCGTAAAATTGAATTACCAGGAAGAAATCTCCGGGGATAAGGGTTGCTTCAACCAGTTCCTGAACTACATATTCGGCGACAGAATCAATCTCTTCCACCATACTGAGGGATTTGTCCAGTACAAGAAAAACGTCAATATTTTCCGTCCTTTCATCACAGAAAAGCGGGGTGGAGATAATACCGGTGAGGATAATAAAAATGGCTGTCAAAATGGAAATTTTGGATATTTTCTGTTTCATATCTATCTTTTTCTTCTAATCCGGGATGGTTTTGAGTCCTTATTAAGATAGTAACATGGCGGGAAAGGTATACAAAGGGCAAAAAATAAAAAAAAAAAAAAACATGCTTTACATTTTTCTTCCCATGTTGATAATCTTATAGGGAACAATGATGTAAGGAGAGTAGCATGGGAAGCATAGATCTACCAAAAAGTCCGATGGTTTTTCACCCGGAAAAGCGAAGTGCCGTGGGTTCAAGAAACTCCCTCGCCCAGGAAAGCCGGGATCAGCAGGCTGAAGTAGACAGGCTTCTTGAAGAAGAAGTCGACAAAGTCATGAACCATGTTCAAGGAAAACTGCCAAAGGAAGTTCTCGAGCGCCTGGACGTAATGGGCGGGCTGAAAGAGAAAGTCTATAACTATTTCAACCAGAACTACCAGAACATGTTCAACCGTTATATCGTCACTGCTGAAGACGAAATGGTTAAGAAGGTAAGAAATTTTATTGACCGTGAGGAAATGAAAGTACTTACAAGGTACACCCCGAAAGAAATCGCCGCACTTCTTGATGAAGTAGGTGGTACCGATCGGTTCAATACCGGTGAGATTGAGAAATCCATCGTCAACATGTATGGACACCTTCAGGGTCACATACAACGCGGTGTGAACGACCTCGAAAATCTTACCAACTCTCTGCTTCGGCAGAAAACAGATGTTGGAGCTTTTATCCGAGGAGAGAATGCTTATTCAATTGTTAAGTGTTCATTTAAGGATAACGGTTACAAACCCAAAACAGTATGCGATGTTAAACTCTCTGTAAATATACTTGACTCCGAGCTCATCAGTCCCATTTTTCATTACCAGGTAACAGTTGAGTATCTGATTAAAGACCTGATCTCCAAGCATATCATGGACAATATTGATAAGGAGATCGAACTTCTTAAGGATCAGCGGATTGATGAAGGCCTGGATGAGCTTAACGACAGTGAGATCATCTTTGAGAAGATGAAGAGGGTAGAAAATCATACTTCTGATGATAAGGAAAACCCCAAATCAAACCGGTATCGTTACTTTGCAAAGAGTCTCATGGAAAGGATTGAAGGACTCAGAGCTGAGATTGATCCCGAATCTTTCGACCAGCTCAATATCCGTGAAAATCTGAAAGAGATCATCGATATTGAGAACATCCGTAACCGTGGGTACAACACTGCGATTAATTCCATAACTTCAATTCTTGATACCTCAAAAATGGGATATCAGTATATTGAAAACCTCAAAAACACCCGTGAAATGGTTCTGCGCGAGTATGAAGATACTGATGCTCAGCACCTTCCTGACGAACGTTACCAGATTCGGATGAAGTATTACGACAATGCCCAGCTTATCGAAGAGCGGAAAGCATATGATGTAATGGTGAAATCCCTTGAGGTTGAAGTTCAGCACATCTGGGATGTTCTGGATATGGTTTACGAAGACAGCAAGTTCTGGAAACGTATTTCTGACTTCAACGATCTTTCCGCAATCTATAAAACCAAGATTCGCAAGAAGATTAAAGCGAAAACCGGTGATCCTGTATATGAAGATATAGAGAAGAGCTGGGATGAAATCTCTTTTGTTCAGCCTGCTGAAACTCAGGTTGAGAAGATGAACAGAACCTATGTCTTTGAGAAGGATAAGATCAAGAATCGACTTATTCTTATGAAGAATAAACTCCAGGATATGTATGGTTTCCGTTATCCTGTACAGAGACGTGTTATGGAAGACCGCCTCCAGTTCCTGGAGAAGGAATTCAATAAGTTCGATTACATGATCAACCCCTACCATATTCAGCCTGGCCTGCTGCTTGATGTTGATATAACCTCCATTAAGCGCAAGAAAGCTACTCTCGATGGTATGGCAAATGTACTCAACGAGTTCCTCCATGGTGTTTCCAAGGGATTCCAGGATGCTGCTTTTGCCGCATTCTCCCGACGGCGTTCAACTGTTCGTGAAGACATTGATATGCATTTTGCCTCAGGGCTTGGCGGGGAAGAGGATCCTTCATCCGAACAGAGCGCTGGAATGGCATATCTTGATATGTTGAACAGTGATTCAGAAACAGCGTCCGTTTCCGAGCCCAAGACCACTGCACCGGCCAAACGAAAGGCACAATCAAAAGGTGTTGTGGACGCACCGGCTAAAAAGAAACCCGGCCGCAGAGGCCGTCCCAGGAAATCCAAATCAAACGATTCCGGATTGACCACAATATAACCCAGTAATTCAGTGATACCCCCTCTTAAGGAGGGGGTATCTTTTTTTTCGGTATTTCTAAAAAAGGAAGCAATATGGGAACATTACAGCACGCCTTTGAACATTTTTACACTCGTGACGGATTTAATTCCTCCCTTGGCCATTTTCAGGCAGTTGCCAATATCATCCCCGAAATACAATCAAAACGAAATCTGGCTGATATCCTTAATGAAGCTATCAGTGAGAGTTCGATCGCACAAAACCAGGTCAGCCCTATCGTTTACGCACTTCTTGTAGATAAATACGGTTATGCCAGCGCGTCCAATAATATGCCTCAGACCCTCGAATCTTTTGATGAACTGTGTGAGGCGGTAAAAACCTGGAATGCAGTGGATATGGTTATTACCTATATTCACCCGGAGCTCGGGATTCAGGTTATTAATCCCAAGAATATAGAACAGTGGGAAGCCGCCGGGACTTTGAGAAAAAATGAGTTGGTTACCGTTTATGCCGGAGGGCTGGAAAAAGGTGTCGACAGTAAGATTGCCGATAAAGCCGTTGAGACTCTTATAAAATTTCTGAATTCAAAAGCAGGCAAAAGTCCTGCCGTCCTTTTGGATGGCGGATTTAAATTTGCCAAACCCAAAAAGGCTGCGACCGCAAAAAAAACCGCACCGGTAAGAAAAAAACGACAGACCGGAAGAGGGCGGCCGGCAGCAAAACAGAGTGAACCTGTAGCGCAGGAAGCTCCAGCAAGAGAAAACAGTAGTGGCGGCGGAAAAAAACGTATGACTCCGCTTTATTCTGTCCCGGTAAGTAATGAGCTGTTTCACAACGGAAATGTTGAAGCCTGGAAACGGATAATTCAGAGCTATAAAGCAAAGCATCCCGGGCTGGATGTTTACATTTTTTACGAAGGTGAACGCATTCATGATATTCACGCTCTTTTTAAATGGGGAAAAGTAAAACACGGCAGCACGATTGTATTTGCCGTTGCAGGAGAAGATATTAAAGACGTGGCAAAGCTGCAGCGATATCTCCGCCAGGGGGCAAGTCCGCGATTTGAGGATTTCCTGCGGTTCCCGGTGAACACAGTATTGAACCTGTTTTAAAACATGAAGAGTGAAAGGAAGTAAGCATGGCTGCCAATAAAAACATACATTATTTCGGACCAGGAGTACGATCTACAAATCTTCAGGTAATGGAAAAAGCTGGACTCAGGGGCAAGCAGGCCCTTGAGTTTGCTTCCCTGGATCTACCCATTCTTCCGGGTATTATAATTGATGCAGAAATTGCTGCACATCTTCAGGATCTGGATCTTAAAAGTGAGACTAAAAAGTACCTGAAAAAGTTTGAAGATGGTGTGGGGAAAAAGTTTGACGATCCCGACAATCCATTACTGCTAAAGTTTGTTATAAGTCCGAACCTGGCAATTGTTCATTATCCAACACTGCACAATTTCGGTTTGACGGAGAAAACAATACCCGGTTTCTGTAAATATGTAGGTGAGAATTTCGGTTATCATGAAATTCTCTTCATGCTCCATGGTTTTCTTGAGATTGAACTTAAAATCGCGGAGCTTGAAGGTCGTGAAAAAGATAAAAAGAAGTTTGAAGAAGCCATAAAAGAATTGAAAGATATTCTTAAAGGGAAATCCGGTGTAGACACACTTAAAAAGGTTTTTCAGAAACACCGGAATCTATTACCTGAGGAATTCTTTGCATCAGGCATGGAACAGACTGAGATAGCACTTAAGCGTATCAGTCTTATGCTTAAACTTGATGATCTGGATGATGAAGATGCAGCAGTTCTTATTCAGCCCATGGTTTATGGAAACTATGGAAAAGACAGTTCTTCCGGCAGCTTTTATACCAGAGATATAGTAACCGGTAATGATCAGCTTCAGGGATGGTACAATCAGAATGAATTTGACACCATCGATACTGAAGGAAAGGATATCAACAAGATTGGTCCGGGATTCCTGAAGGAGCTGCAGAAAATTGCAAAAACTGTGGAAGACCATTTCAAGGAAATACGTTTTATCAGGTTTACCATTGAGAATAAAAAGGTCTGGCTTATCGAACAGAGGCCGTTAATGACAAAATCTACTCAGGCGGATATTCAGACTCTTCTGGATCTCAACCGCCGTAAGATTGTGGACGATGAATATATTATCCGCAATATCAAACCCGGTCAGCTGAATGAGATTCTTCATCCCGTTGTGGATCTTAAATCAATTAATGAGTTCAAGGAGCTTACCGGAGGCATCTCCGGCGCCCCCGGGGCGGCAATTGGAAAAGTTTATTTTACCACCGAAGGACTTCTGGAAGCATATAAAAATGCTCAACTCGAAGGAATCGATACTCAGTTTATCCTCTGTATGCCGGCTACGTTTGCAGAAGATGTGAAGGCTATTGAAGTAGCTACCGGTGTCCTTTCGTGCGAAGGCGGCTATAGTGCGCATGCTTCTGTGGTTGCCCGGCAGTATGGGAAAGTTTCCCTGGTTAAACCGGAGATGAAAATTTCCGGCAGTAAAGCTGTTATCGACGGCGTTCAGGTCAAGGAAGGAGACTATCTTACTCTAAATGTACCGCATTACGGAGATGCTTCTGTTTATATAGGTAAAGCAAAGCTGATAGAACCATCACCGGAAGGATCCGGACTTCTTGAATATATAGAGGTGGTTAAAAAGTATACCAAAGACTTTCACGTCCGGGTCAATGCAGATAACCCAAAGGATGCACAGCTTGCAGTCAGGTTCGGTGCTCAGGGAATCGGGTTGTGCCGTACGGAACATATGTTTTTCGACGAAAAGCGAATCAATGTGTTTCGTGAATTGATTATTTCTGCAAGCACTGCTGACAGAACAGGGGCATTAAAAAAACTGAAGAAAATGCAGGTTGATGATTTCACCGGTATTTTCCGTGCAATGGACGGAAAAGAGGTAACTATTCGTCTCCTTGATGCGCCCCTTCATGAGTTCCTTCCCCATAATGATGCGGAAATGGATCATTTTATTGATTATCTCAAGAGCCAGACGAAGTATGCAAAGCTGACAAAGAAGGATGTAAAATCCCTTTGTGAAGGTATGCGTGAATTCAATCCTATGCTTGGTCATCGGGGATGTAGAATTGCAGTATCTTATCCCGAAATCTACCGGATGCAGGTAGAAGCACTTTTTGAAGCAGCATACACCCTGCAGAAAGAGAAGATTACTGTACTTCCGGAGATTATGATACCTCTTATTATGAACGCTGATGAGTTAAAACTCATTGTGTACGGGAAGAAGATAGAAGGTGATTCCTATGAAGGTCTTATTACCATCGCCGATGAAGTTAGAAAAGCTCAGGGCGGTAAAGAGATAAGCTATAAAATCGGCACTATGATCGAATTGCCCGCCGCTGCATTGAGCGCCGGTGAGATTGCGCGCTATGCGGAGTTTTTCTCTTTTGGTACGAACGATCTTACTCAGACAACTCTTGGACTTAGCCGTGATGATTTCAACTCTTTTATGCCGGATTACACCCAGTTTGATATTCTCAGTGGTAATCCTTTTCAGGAGCTGGACAAAAATGTTAAAGAGTTGATACAGGCTGCTGTACGGAGAGGGGTAATGACCCGTCCCGGATTGAAAAAAGGCTTGTGCGGAGAACACGGTGCCATTCCGGAGAATATAAGCTTCTGTATGGATTCCGGTCTTGATTATGTATCATGTTCAGTTTACAGCGTGCCTATTGCAATGCTTGCGGTAGCTCAGCTTGAGCTCGAAAAGAGCGGTGCAGTCAATTGAGTGTGCTGAATTGAACCAAAAAAAGCCGCCGGGAAGGGCTCATGCCTCCGGCGGTTTTTTTATCGATAAGAATTAAATCAGTTAAAAAATAGAAAACTTCTTAATGCCTTCTATGACAAGGGTCGCAGCTTTTTTAGCGTCCAGCTTCGGGATTCCGGCTTCCTTGTTGAGTGTTTCAGTAAAAAAGAATTCAAGAGTACTGTTTACATCCGGAGTATTGAAAACACACAGTGCAAAGTTGATTCCTGTTGGTTTAAGGATAGTAAAAGAACCATAGGTCATGGTTGGCTCTTTACTGACCATAATTTTGGTCTGGTTTTTGGCTGTAAGAATTTCCACCTCGCTGAAGCGGTGGGGAATCTGGTAGTTCATTTTTCTAACATAAGGCTCAACATGCTTTTCCGAATAGTTCGCCGGTTCTGCCAGAACAAAGAGTTTGCATCCATCGGTTTGAAACGTAAGACCATCGCCACCCAGGTAGATATTTTTAACTGCATTATATGCCACTACCTCATAGATAGAATATGCTGAGTTCCGGTCAAAAAATGATGAAATAATAAATCCACCATCCGTAGGTAATTTCCCTTCGGCGTAGGCTTGGAAAAGATCAAGAGCTTTGACGGCCATATATGCCTCCTCACACTAGTATAAGTATCAAGGTGAAAATATCAAGCACGTTTTTCTGAAATCTTAAGTTCTTCGGCTTTCTTGAAGAATTTTGTCGCGAAGGATTTCATGTCTTTTGCTTCATAAACTCTGCCAATATTGTAATAGGGTCTCCAGTCCTTTGGTGCCTTGTCCATGGCAGCTCGAAATGCAGACAGTGCTTTCTCTACGTCTTTTTCCTTATGCAGAAAGACGCCATGAATAAGCAGCAGGGATGCACTCGGTTTCTGGAGGTATGCTATCGCCTTTTCCAGAAGATCCAGCGCCTGTTTTCTTCTTCGGCATTTATCAAGACAAAAAAGAAGAGAACGCAGGAAAACCTCACTTTCCGGATCTTCTTTAAGGAGTTCCCGGTAAATAACTGCAGCATCACGGTAACGTCCTGTTTTACGATAACAGATGGCCAGCAGTCGTTGTAGTCTTGTGTTGAGTTCGGTTAAGCCAAGCAGTGCTTCCGCCTCTTTTGCTGCCTCCGTGTACAGTTCTTCCTCATAAAGCAGATCGACCAGCTGCATTCTTACCGGTATGTTGCTGTTGTCTCTGGCAAGAATATCCTTCAACAGAATCATGAGATTCTCTGTGTCATCCATGCTTCTGTAGCAGGCTGTCAATCCTTCTTTTGCCGGTGTATATTCAGGATTCAGAACAAGTGACTTTTTAAACCATTTAACTGCAAGCTCAGGCATATCATTTCTGATATATTGATCACCCAGGGCTGACAGAAGATACTGGTCTGGGCCGCTGTCACGAATCTCCTGAATAACCTCCTGAAGTGTCTCCTCCGGAGGATAATCGAGACGGCTCTTGCATAAAACAATATAGTACCGCGAAAGATCGCTGTAGCGCTGATTTTTAAGAAGGGGAGTTAGATGGTTTATTACCCCCTTCCAGTTCCCCCGCTGCCACTCGGTCATAGCCAGACCCATCTGGGCTTCACTGCTGCCTGGATTTCCCTTAAGTACCTGGTTGAAATGGTTTTCAGCTTTGGTGAGACTCCCGATATTTCTGTAGGATTCACCTACCAGAAGATGCATGTCTGCGTCTCTCCTGTGCTTCAACGCACGGCATCCGTGAAAGACGGCTTTCCTGAAATTACTTTCCTGGAAATTACGCACTGCAAGCAGAGGGTCGACATTTTCTTCGCCCAGGGTGAAGTTGGTACCCCCGGGAAGGCTGGTATAAATATTCTCCAGAATCCTTGAAGCATCCGCAGTCTTACCGGAAGAATTAAGGCTGTCGGCCAGCTGCAGCTGAATAAGTTCATCATCCGGTTCAAGAGCCGCAGCTCTGGTGTACTGCAGTGCAGCTCCATTATAATCCTGCTGTTCCCTGAGTATCTTTGCAAGGTACAGGTGAATGCTTACGGAATTCAGGTTGAGTTCGGATAAAAAACTCAGGATCTGACCGGCTAATTCAAAATCACCGGAGTTGAAACGCTTAAGAGCATGGATGTAGAGGGCGTTCAGATAAGCTGTATATACACTGCTGTTATCAGGTTCTAACTCTACTGCACGACCGAGATATTCCACAGCCAAACCGAAGTCTTTTACTTTGAGGCAGGTTAGACCAAGGAGGATTAGCGGTTTGGAATTATTACCTGTCTCAACCGCCCGTTCAAGGTGAGGCAGCGCCTTCGCCGGAATTCCGGCGGCAAGATATGCTCTGCCGAGAAAGAAGTTTGCCGCTGATGATTCGGGGTGCATACGGCAGAAAAACTGCAGGTAGATTACCGCTCTGTTGAATTCTTTTAGGGCATGATAGCTTCGGCCGAGATAGAGATATGCCTGAGGGTATCCATCCGATTCAGTGATCACCTGGGTAAGGAGTTTGATGGCCTCCTTGTAATCCCTTTTTCGACCGGCATCAATAGCCTTGTTCAGGAGTTTGCCATACTTTTCCATACCTGAGTGTAACAAATATCCTTTATCTGGGCCACCGGGCTTTGACAAACCCGGATTGATTCTGGCATAGTAGCGTATGGAAGAGAGAAGCATTTTTCATAATTTGTCCCCCCTGGACCACCGTTATTATCTCGCAAATCGCGAACTGTTTGACCAACTCACCGGCTACCTCAGTGAAGAAGCATCGATCATGTACTGTATTAAAGTTGAGATCGCCCTGCTTAAAAGCCATGTTAAATTAAGTCTTGACGGAAGAAATGACCTGCTGAGCGCCCTTGATGCTGTAGAGGCGTCAGTAAGTCCTGCAGAAGTCTATGAAGAGGAAGAAAAAACTCAGCATAATATCCGGGCCCTGGTGAATGTTCTTAAAAAGAAAGTTCCCGCGGAAACCGCCCCCTATGTACATCTGGGTACCACCTCAGTTGATATCCTGGATACAGCCCAGTCCATGCGCATGCGGGACAGTGTGCAGAATGTTATCCTTCCCCAGTTGAAAAAGGTTGAGGATAAGCTTGTTGAGCTGTGCAGGGCAAATGCATCTGTTCCTCAGGTTGGTCGTACCCACGGTCAGCATGCTGTACCAATCACGTTCGGCTTTGCCATGGCCGAATATGCTTCCCGGCTTGGAAAATCTATCCTTAAAATTGCTGAATATTCTGTGGATCTTCGCGGGAAGATTGCCGGTGCAGTCGGTTCCTATAATTCTACTGCGCTTCTTACGGCAGATCCGGAAGCTTTTGAACATGAAATCCTCGCTTCCCTGGGGCTTAAGCCTTCTGAAACTTCCACTCAAATGGTTGAGCCCGAGTATCTGCTGCGGCTGCTTCTGGAAGTGAATGTGGCTTTTGGTATTCTTGCCAATCTGGCGGATGACCTTCGCCATCTGCAGCGTTCCGAGATTAACGAGGTGAGAGAGCTCTTTACCAGTTCGCAGGTCGGTTCTTCCACAATGCCTCAGAAGAGGAATCCCTGGAATTCTGAACACGTAAAAAGTCTCTGGAAAGCATTTGCCCCCAGGGTTCTGACTTTTTACATGGACCAGATTTCTGAACATCAGCGGGATCTGAGTAATTCCGCATCCATGCGATTCATTGCCGATTATCTGACCGGGTTTGCCGCAGCAACGGCAAGAATGTACAAAGTGCTGGATAGTCTGCATGTAAACGAAAGTGTCATGATGCAGAACATCAAGGCTTCCGGCGATCTGGTTCTTGCTGAGGCAGCATATATTCTTCTAGCCGCTGCCGGTGAATCAGATGCACATGAGATAATCAAACAGTTGACATTGCGCTGTGAAAATGAAGGTATAAGCCTGGCAAAAGCCATATCGGAAGATGCATCCACCTCACAGATGATTAGCACATCTTTGAAGTCCGTTGGGCTTCCTTCTACGGAAGAATTTTTCTCTCATCAGGAACAGTACCGCGGTATCGCGGTTAAAAAAGCTGAAGAAATAGCTGAAAGATACAGCAATATTGATCTTACAGGAGGAGTAAAATAACCATGGAATTCAAGGAATCCCTCAGTTACGATGATATCCTGCTGGTGCCGTCCTTCGCGGATTTTCTTCCAGGTGAGGCACGGGTAAATACCCGGCTGGCCGGATCAATTATGCTGCAGGCTCCGATTATTTCAGCAGCTATGGATACTGTTACGGAAAAACGTATGGCCATCTCTATTGCATTGCAGGGTGGTGCTGGCGTTATCCATCGAAATCTTAGCCCGGAAGAACAGGCGAACCATGTTAGCGCGGTAAAGCGCTATCTTAACTGGGTTATTGAAAATCCTATAACTGTACATCCGGATGACACGATTGCGGAGGTAAAACGTAAAACCTCACGAAACAAGGTATCCGGTTTGCCTGTTGTTGATGAAAAAGGGTTGCTGAAGGGGATCATCACCGGTCGGGACCTTCGTTTCTGCCAGGATGATCTGCTCAAGGTAGCCGATGTTATGACACCTGATCCTGTGGTCGAGACCGGGGAGCCTACTCCGGAGAGTGCACAGGCAAAATTCGATTCTCACAAGATTGAGAAGCTTCCGGTTGTTGATAAGGACGGTATTCTTACCGGGCTGGTAACTGTCAAGGATATGGAGAAACATCAGGACTTTCCCCATGCCGCGGTAGACAGCAGGGGAAGGCTTATTGTCGGTGCTGCAGTATCTCCAAACGACTGGAAGGTACGCCTGCCTCTTCTCTCTGAATCCAGTGTTGATTTTGTCGTACTGGATACCGCCCATGGTGACAGTAAAAGTGTTATCGATGCAGTGAGAGGGATAAAAAGGGATTTTCCTGCGGTTGCGGTAATTGGTGGTAACGTAGCCACCGCCGCTGGTACCAGACGTCTTATAGATGCCGGAGCTGATGCTGTTAAGATCGGTGTGGGGCCGGGATCAATCTGTACCACCCGTATAGTTGCGGGTATAGGAGTGCCTCAGTTTACCGCTGTTCTTGATTGTGCGGAAGAGGCTGCTAAGTCGGATATTCCTATAATTGCAGACGGCGGAATAAAGTTTTCCGGTGATATTACAAAGGCTATCTGTGCCGGAGCCAGTGTTGTTATGATAGGTAATCTGTTTGCAGGTCTCAAAGAAGCCCCTGGACGGGAAATTATCTATGACGGGCGAATGTTCAAGGAATACCGCGGAATGGGTAGTATATCCTCTATAAAACAGGGGTCAGGCGACCGATACCAGATGGCTGCAGATGAAGAGCCGGTTCCTGAAGGAATAGAGGGAAGGGTCCCTTATAAGGGAGAATTGAAGAATTTCTTTCACCAGATGGTTACGGGACTTAAAAAGGGTATGGGATACTGTGGCTGCAGAACTATTGATGAATTGCGCTTATATAAAAATTTTGTTAAGATCTCCAGCGCCGGTCTTCAGGAGAGTCATGCGCATGACGTTTCCATAACTCAGGAAGCACCGAACTATTCGCGTAACTAGGGGAAACAATGAATTTAGTCGTAATCGGCGCTCAATGGGGCGATGAGGGAAAAGGTAAGATAGTGGACTTCCTGTCCGGAGAAGCAGGTCTTGTTGTACGATACTCCGGAGGAGCAAATGCAGGTCATACAATTGTAATTGATGATACTACATACAAGCTTCATCTTATCCCTTCAGGAGTTATCTCCGAAGATAAAATCGCTGTTTTGGGTAGCGGAATGGTGATAGATCCTGAGGCTCTCTTCAGTGAACTCGAGATGCTCCAGTCCCAGGGTGTTTCGTGGAAAGGCCGGGTAGTGATTTCCGACCGTGCCCATCTTGTTCTTCCCCGTTATAAGCAGATGGATGTTGAAATGGAATCCCACCGACGGCTGCCTATCGGAACAACCGGCCGGGGCATTGGAATTGCTTATGCGGAAAAAGCACAGCGTGAAGGTGTTCGTGCCGGAGATCTATGGGACTCCAGAGTGTGGGAAAGCCTTCTTGAGGAAGACCGACAGTTTCTTGCTCCCTTTAAGGAACGGTTGAGCGGTATGGTTATCAACATTGCTTCATTTATGGCTGAACATAAAGATTCAAATGCCCTTTTTGAAGGCGCCCAGGGAATACTGCTCGATCTGGACACTGGAACTTACCCATTTGTCTCTTCCGGTTACTCAAACGCCGCCGGAGCTGCTTTGGGCGGTGGAGTCGGACCTCGTGATCTTGATAAAATTCTCGGCGTTTTCAAGGCATATACAACAAGGGTAGGTAATGGACCGTTTCCAAGCGAGTTCTCTGAAACAGAGCAGGGTGGACTTATTGATCTTGTACGGGAAACTGGCAGGGAGTACGGTGTAACTACCGGTCGTCCGAGACGCTGCGGCTATCTTGATCTTGTGGCCCTGAAATATGCCTGCAGGACTAACTCTCTCGATGCTCTGGTACTTACCCACCTTGATGTATACGACACACTTGATACAGTTACACTTTGTATCGGTTATGAAATAGACGGAAATGTAGTAAGCGATTTCCCTACAAGGATAGAAGACCTTGAGAAGGCCAAACCTGTAACGCGTGATTTTACAGGATGGAAGAAATCTCTCGGTTCTGTAAAAAGCTATAGTGATCTTCCTAAAGAAGCCAAAAGTTACATTAACTTCATTGAAGAATATACCGGTACACCGGTGGAGATCATTTCCGTAGGCTATGAACGGAATCAGACTATGCTTCGTGAGGATCCATGGAAAGCATCCTGATCCTGGATTTCGGAAGTCAGACAACCCAGTTGATTGCCAGGAGGATTCGTGAGGCCGGGGTTTACACCGATATTGTTCCGGGTGACACTCCTGCGGCAGAGCTTCCTCTGGATGAAGTTAAAGGGTTGATTTTTTCAGGCAGTCCATCCTCTGTTTATGAGGTGGAGGCTCCTGTGGTTGATCCTGCGGTATATTCCCTCGGCCTTCCCGTTCTTGGAATCTGTTACGGCTTTCAAAGAATGACCAAAGATCACAACGGCAATGTCGCACCCCTGGAGAAGCGCGAATTCGGCCGCTCCAGAGTGGAATATTCCGTACCCTGTCCTCTGTTTGAAGGTATTCCGGAGGGCTTTATTTCTTGGATGAGCCATGGTGACAGTATTGAGAAGCTGGGAGAAGGGTTTGAACTAACCGCTACTTCCGAACACCATATTGCCGCTGCCTGGAACAGAGAAAAGAATATCTTTGGGATTCAGTTTCATCCGGAAGTGAGTCACTGTGAACACGGTACGGATATTCTCAAGAACTTTGTTCTGGATATCTGTGGTGCTGAAAACAGCTGGACAATGGAGGCCTATCTTGATCAGGTTTCCGATGAAATCCGGGAACGGGTAGGCAGCGAAAAAGTCCTGCTGCTTATCAGCGGCGGTGTTGATTCAACTGTGGTTGGTGGTCTTCTTCTTAAAGCACTTCCCCATGATCAGGTTTTCCTGATGTACATTGACACCGGCATGATGAGGAAAAATGAGTCAGTAGAGGTCGAGAAAACACTGCGCTCTCTGGGCGCAGAAAATCTCTATATCATACATGCGGAGGATGAGTTTTTATCGTCCCTCGCGGGTGTAGACGATCCGGAGGAAAAACGCCGGATAATCGGTGACCTTTTTATATCCATTCAATCCAGGGAGGTGGAGAAGCTCTCCATCGGCGATGCATTCCTTGCTCAAGGTACGCTCTATACCGATATGATTGAATCCGGAAAAGGAGTAGGAAAAAAGGCCAAGGTTATCAAGTCTCACCACAATGTTCGTTCTCCCCTGGTGGAGGCAAAACGTAATGCCGGTCGTATAATAGAACCTCTGGATAAACTTTATAAGGATGAGGTCCGTCAGCTTGGACGTACAGTGGGAATTGTTGAGGATGTTATCCGTCGGCACCCCTTTCCGGGGCCGGGTCTTGCTGTTCGTATCCTGGGAGATATAACCCGGGAAAAATGCGATATTCTTCGTGAAGCGGATGCTATTTTCATCTCGGAACTGAAGAACCGGAATCTGTATGACGAAATCTGGCAGGCCTTTACTGTACTTCTTCCTGTACGTTCCGTAGGTGTTACCGGTGATGCCCGGGAATACGGGTATGTCCTCGCTCTGAGGGCAATTATTTCCCGTGACGGTATGACCGCCGATGTATATCCCTTCGAAACAAAGGACTTGCTGGAGATCTCCAGCCTGATAACCAACTCAGTCAGAGAGATCGGCCGGGTTGTATATGATATCTCCTCAAAACCTCCCGCAACCATAGAGTGGGAATAGCACTTTAATTGTTAATACTTACCGGTCCTTCGTGAAAAACCGGAGGTCCTGTAAAAAATTGGTTTTTAATGCCCCCTCATCCGGGCTATAGTAAGATGTGAGCAAGATCCGCAGATCACTGCAGACTTTATTACTGAGCCTCGTAGTCCTGTTACAAACACAACTGATATTCGCTGACATTAACTCCGTGGAGGTCACGGAGGGATGGAAGATGCTGGATTCAATGGGAAATCTGCTGGATTCCCGTTATCTGTTTCATGACTATTCCACCTTTTCCGCGCCGAGATTTGTACATTACCATCTTGAACTTAAGGATTTCAAGGAATTGCGGCTGGATGTATATTCCGGGCTGAGAACCCGGATCAGCATTGCCGTAAAGGATACTCTGGGCAACAGTTATGTGGCTGTTCGCGATCTGGAAGGTCAGAAAGTAAATACCCTGGTACTGCATCCTGATGATTTCAAGGCACTTCCGGAGGAACAGTTTATACTGAAGCCTCTAAATGCAGAAAAGGTAACTGATTCAATTGAGATATTTGATACCGGAACTGCGGATGCCCTTATTCCGCACAATAACCGAATTGTTATTCACCGGCTGATTTCCATCCTGCCTGAATTGCCTGAATACACGGGGATCCTTCGTATTGCCGGGAATCTTGAAATACATACACCATGGAAAATAAATGGTGATGTTATCATTGAAGATGGTGCATCCCTGAAAGTTCAGGGAACACATATTCAAATAAGCGGTAGAATACTGAATTTTGGAGGAGCACTCGAAGTTGACGATTCGGAGCTTCGCTTTGTTCAAGGAAGAAGCCGGGGGCAGGTTATCCATGTAACGAGATCCGGATCTGTGATCATCAGACACTCCCGGGTTATTTCGATTAATGCCTCAGGTATATATGCAGGAAGGGATTCCAGCGTTTTTCTGGATGGGTTTGAGGGTCTTGGCTTGCTCAGACATGAGGTGGAAAACGGATCTTTTTTTTACGCCAAAAATTCAAACAATATCGGTGAGCTGCGTTATGGTCCGGGATCTGAGATTCGAATTGAAAATTCCCGTAATGTATGGATCTGGCTTTATGCCGGGGAGAATCTGCGGGGGGATATGTACCTTCCAGTCAGGAGCAGGATCGGAGATTGGTCGGGAGACTCTTTTTTTCCCGTAAGAATAGTTGATTGTGACGGTGTTAAATGGGGACTGCAGATACATCCAGGAGTGGGAGGCAGTATTCAGACCGGCAGGTTCTCCGGTGTCGAAGTGGTTGTTCCTGAAGGGTATGAAGCAGACTTCAGCGGTATTCGTAACAACAAGCTTCCTCCCGGCAGAATGCTTCAGCCTGCGTTTTATCAGCTACGTTTTAACAGAGAAGTGGAAGCCGGAATATGGAATTTTGTAGTGGAAAACGGATCATCTCTTGTATTGCGAAACTCTGATCTCAATTCTGTCACTGCGAGTGGGAATAACACTTCTCTTACCATTATGCAGTCTGAGATCAATGGTCCGGACGGAACATTGCTTGTAGAACTGGGCAGCAATGCGTTCGTTCAAGATTCCACCATTCGGGGCCCCCTGTCAGTATATACCGGTGGTAATCTGCGCGGCTTTTATTCAAGTTTTCTGGGATCCTGTATTATAGGAAACGGCGGAATCCTGACCGTACGTCAGGTTGAGAGTGCAGAGGTTCCGGAAATTGCTGTCGGGGGCACTATGAACGGGAAAACCGAATCACCCGGGGGTGAAGACGATTCCGGTTCTATCCGATCTCTACCTGTTCCATTGCTGTCACGAATGGAAGTAGGAGGGATCGGTGATTTTCTTCCTGAAATAAGTGGGTTTGAAGAGCTGGAAAATGCAATAATTCCCCATTTTGAGATAGGCATTCTAAACCGGTTCTTTGTACGCTTCCCCGAATTCGAATATGTTGTATTCAGAAGGGGTATGCCGTGGTATGCCAATGTATCATTGAAAACTGCTGCCCTCTTTAGTCACAGAACTGAAATTTCCTCTGCTGAAGAATCTGCCGGTCCGGTGGAAGGGGGTGGTTCTGCAGAGAACATTAAGGATTACCGCACTCCTTTGTCATTTGAATCAATCCTCGCAGGCAGACTGCGAACCGGTGGAGCTTCCTGGGTATCCGCAGAGATAGGTACTGACTTTTCAGGCCAATCATATAAAGGTCTGAGAATCTATACAGAAATGGAATATCTACGTGTAATTCCATTTAAAAATCTCTCTGCGAGACTGTATACCGGTTTTCAGTTTGGTGATGAGGGCTATCTGAGTGCCTATCATCCGGGCACCGGGAATATAAACGGTCTGCTGGATCTTGAAAAAATTGCATATGGAGTTAGGATTAACAAGTCTGTCAGTAGCCTGTGGACCCTGAACATTTCCTGCAGCGTAGATAACTATGTCGGGTCAACTGCAGCAATAGTTTCAGAATCACAGGACCCGTTTGACTGGAGTGTTATTCTTGCTCTTATCTATCATATACGCTGAATTCGAATCGATTTTATCCTCTCATTTTGTATGAGTTCCTGATTCGTTCTTCCGACCGGTCATTGGCAGGTGGCGGGCCGGGGAAAATCTGTGCAATTTCTTCCTGCATCTCCGTGGTCATTGTAAAATTGCCTGCGTCAAGGGAGAGCTTTAGCTGTTCGGTGTTACGGGCTCCGATAATCGGGGAGGTAATTCCCTGTCTGCTCCCGACCCATGCAACAGCAAGAGTTGCGGGATGTACATTGTGGGCTTCCGCATAACGGACAAATTCTTCAGTTGCCCGAAGGTATTCCGGGCGGCCGTACCTGTCGGCATACATTTTCTGTTCTAAAAAGCGTCCTTTTTCAGGTTTATGCTGTGCAAGATATTTCCCGGTCAGCATTCCTCCGGCAAGTGGACTGTAGGTCATTACTGCCATGTTTTCGGAAACTGCCATTGGGAGAAGTTCCGCTTCTGCCTGTCTTTTTACCAGATTGTACATAGGCTGTATGCACTCAAAACGACTCCATCCGTAATGGAAAGAGAGCCCCTGAGCTCTGGCAATCTGCCAGGCCGCCCAGTTGCTTACTCCAAGGTAAAGAATTTTACCCTGTCTAACCATATCATCCAGTGAACGGAGTATTTCCTCCATATGGGTGTAAGGATCAAAATTATGGACAAAATAGAGATCAATGCGGTCGGTTTTAAGTCTTTTAAGACTCTTTTCGAGCTCCATCATCATATGCCGGCGGGATGATCCCAGAGCATTGATGTCCGGGCCGGTACGGACGGAGTACTTGCTGGTAACGATAAGTTCGTCCCGCTCATGCTGCATAAGTTCCCCGAAGATCTCTTCGGCGGTTCCCTTGTTATAGACGTTGGCGGTATCAAAAAAATTGATCCCTGCATCCCGGACTTCTTTATACATTGCGGCGGATTCATTCCTGTCAGCAATTCCTCCAAAAGACATGGTGCCGAAACATAGGTTGGAAACAAATACGCCGGTTCTTCCAAGTAACGAATAGTCCAATGCAAACTCCTTCACTCAACTTCTCTCGATTTCTTAAGTATAATAACATTTCTATACAGATCAGCAATTCTGGATGTTATCTGGTCAACGGAGAACACTTCTGCATACCCACGGCTGGCTTCTGACAACTTTTTCAAGAGCTCAGTATTGTCCAGCAGTTCGGCCACCTTTGCAGACCATTGTCCTGTATTTTCAGGAACCATATAGCCGTTAAATCCGTCTTTGATTACATCATATACTCCGCTTGCGCGGACAGCAACAACAGGACATGCTCCTGCCATAGCCTCTACTAAAACCATTCCCTGTGTTTCCGAAGTTGAAGCAAAAACAAATAAATCAGATGCAAGATAATGTTGTATTACTTCCTCAGGTTTGAGACTACCGGTAAAAATGATATTTTCTGCAATCTTCAGCGTTTCTGCACGGTTTTGAAGTGCTCTCCGTTCCGGTCCTTCTCCGATGATAAGGCATTTAAAAGGAACTGTGGAACGATCCTTGAGCATACGGATTCCATCGAGAAGAAAGTCCAGGTTTTTTTCCTTTGCAAGCCGGGATACGGTTATAAGAAGTTTTTCTCCTGAAGTAACGTAATGGTCCCGAAGTTTCTGTACTTCATTGGCAGATACACTTGAGTACTTATCTATTTCTATTCCTGTAGGAATAGTCTCTATTATTGCGCTTACACCGAGGTTCCGAAGATATTCTTCTGTGGAAACAGTGGGAGTAATTATTGCATCACATTTGTTGGCAAAATGGCGGATTATATAGTGGGCTGCAAGGTTTTTAAGAGGAGTCCCTGGTATGGGTATATAGTGAGTGTAATGCTCAAGTCTTGTGTGATAGGTAAAAACAAGAGGTATCTTCTTTTTTCGCGCAAATTTCATCCCGCGGCTTCCCAGCCAGTAGGGATGATGCACATGTACAAGCGAATAATCATCTTTAAAAAATTCTTTTCTGAGCTCCGGTGAAAAAATATTGGCAATGGGAAAATTGATCCTCTTTGTTGTTCCCAGAGTCCTGCAGCGGAAAACATCGGGATTTTGTTTATCGTTACTGCTATGGGGAAAGGTTGGGCAGAATATTTTTACCTCGTTGCCCAGTTTTTTCAACCCACGGTAAAGTCGATCTATAGAAAGTGGAACTCCGCCGACAAAGGGCAGGTAGTTGTTGGTAAACATCGCAATCCGGCAAGGTGTCGATTCTTCATTATCCGATAGGGTGAAGTTGCGGTACAGGTGTTCCTGCTGCAGAATCTTGTAATAAAGTTCCAGGGATATAAGACCAAGAATGGCAATGAGCAGGAGAATATTGAATAAACTCATATACAAAGATGAATAAAGGTATAGCTTGATATTTTCTATACGCTCTCTCAGCGGACCGAATCTGGTGCTTGCCTTAACACTTTTGATATTAACGCCAGTGGCGTCCACCGAGATTAGCAGAAACTGATATGCTTCGCCTTTGTCAAGAATAAGACCGCCCCCTCCTCCGCTGATAAAATACGGTACGCCCAGATATTCTTTCTTAAAGAAGGGTTTTTCGCCATTAGAAAAAACAGCACTTACATGCTTTTGCGAAAAAAGCTCAAGCAGAGATTCTCTTATATCATTGTCAATGGATTGGTAGGATCTGTCAGTGATAACCGGATCAGGAGGCAATGGAGACTGATCCATTATTACAAAACAGTGGGCACTTTTTTCTGCTTTATCAAGCTCTTCCTTCACCCAGAGCATTTGCCATTCCCAGCTGGAGGTGCCGCTTGTGTCGAGGAAAATAAAATAACTGTTTCCTGCGGAAAAAGAGAAGAAATAGGGCCCGAAATGCTTATAGAACCGTTCTGATCCGAAGGCTGCAACCTCATTGTCGCCTGTACCGAGAACATAAGGTATGCCGGTTCTGTTTAATCCATGATATAGAAGCCGGTATTTATTTTCCGCACCATCATAAACTGCATCTCCGGTAGAAATCAGAAAGCTTGCGTGATTTTCCTTTATATGGGGTGATATTTTCTCCGTGAAAATGCGTAAGGAGTTGCGAATATTTCCGGTTACAGCAAAGTTGAAACTGCTTTTGTTGTCAACAGACTGTTGAATAGTACGGATATTAAAGGCATTTACTGCAAAATACTCTTTTCCATTTGCAAACAGAAAAATACGGTAAACAAGAAAAGACAGGAGCAGGCCAAGAAGCAGCAGCAGATAAAGTTTTAACCGTGATTTTCTTTTCATGTTCCAAGCCTTTTTCTGATTCTTATCAGTTCCCGTATCATCACTGCTATTCCGGTAAATACACCAATATAGATAGTGAGAAATCTCCAGAGCAGTGTAAGTGAGGTGATGTCCCCGGGTTTGACCAGTTGTGAGAAAAGAAGGCCGAAGCCTCCTTCGGCTACACCGGAGGCTCCGGGAGTGGGAGCAAAATACATGAAAAACGTAATTACAACCTGAAAAGTAAGGACAGTTACTGCAGGTATCTGGTAGTCCATTAAATGGAGCAAAACCAGAGAGAAGGAAAAAAGCATTAACAGAAAAAGTACGGTGAACATGATTGATAACAGGGACCAGAGTGGGCTGTTGTGTATAAATCCGTTAAAACTGCGGCTGAATATTTTCAGCTCTCCGGATAAACGCAGGAAGATTTTACGAAAACGGGCCCTGCTCATTAATTTTATCCGGGTCAGTGCAAGCAGGATTGAAAATAATATTCTGCGAAACAGCTTCATCCCGAAGGCAAGCAAAAGAATCAGGGCTATATACAATATAGAAACAAGGGTTATGGTGTATAGAATGTTTCTGTGGATAAACATTGTAAACATCTGCGGCTTTATCCAGATTATTACTGGAGCCAATGTGAACAGCACTAGCGCGGCCAGGAGTGTTCTTATTGTAGTCGCTGCAGTTGCGGCCCCAATTGACATTCCTTTCTGCTGCATGAAATAAATCTGAGCAAATCCTCCGCCAGCAGCCATGGGAGTAGCATTGGAAATGAGTATATTGATAAAAACAAGACGAAAAATATAAATAAAGGGAAGACGTCCCCCGACAGCGCGTATCACACTGTACAAGCGCAGACCGTCAAACACAAAATACAGCAAAAGCATTGACAGCAGCAGTGCAATTGTTCCTGGAGAAAAAAAACCCGGGGGGAACCGAAAAGATCCATCTGAAAAAATATGATGAACAAAATATATGGATAATGCAGAAATCAAGAAGAAGACAGCGGCCAGCGGCAGATAAATGAGAAACTGATTCCGAATCCCTGTGGTTTTGTTCATTCTGCTACCGCCATTTTTGTGCCGACCTTTTCATCCGCAATATTTTCTAATCTCATTAACTCTTTCCCGATATTGTCTGCAATTCTGCGTATTTCATGTTTACCCGGATCCTTCTCTACAGTGTAAGCGTCGCCGAATACCAATGCAACCTTTGCAAAAGGCAAAGGAATCTCGAATTTATCCCAGCGTTTTTTTATGATAATTTTCCTGCTGCTGCTTACTGCTACAGGAAGGATTGTCATGTCGAATTGCGACGCCATAAAGACAATTCCGGGCTTTGCTATATGAAGAGGGCCCAGGGGGCCGTCCATTGCAGTTCCCACAGCGTTGCTTGCGGCAAAAATGTCCTTAAGTTGAAGAAAAGCCTGTCGTGTTGGACGATCAGAAAGCAGAATGCTTTCATATCCGAATCGTTTGCAGATCTCGCCAATAACTTCTCCTCGTACTGAATCGCTGCTTATAACTGAAGCTCTGTACCCTTTCAGCAGGGGAATGACCGGAGTGTATCTGCCGTGCCAGAATCCAACAAGAAAAGGTTCACCGCTGCTGTACAGGTTATCGAGGTGGTGCTGGCCATACACGGAAATTTTCCAGCTGCGATTAAGCATTCGAAGCATATGGAAGAAAATCCATCCCTTGAAACTGTCTATCTTCATTAAATAACAACTCCCGGAAGTAACATCTTTTTTAAACATAATAGCTGTACCGGGAAGAAAAAAGTGGAAAAAATTATATCGTTTTCTACAGGTTCAACTCATTTTCTGCTTTTCCTAAAAAAAACCCCGTCGAACGACGAGGTCTTTAATGGAGGTGAGGGGAGTTGAACCCCTGTCCTACAGGGCATGCCACAAATCTCTACAGGTTTAGCCTTCTCTTTGATCTCGGTTCGGGTGAGGTGAGCCGGCAGCCCTTCCCGAATCCAGAGCCTGCTTAAGTGTCCCTCATAAGCACAGGCCTCTTATCAGGTAAGCTCTGATTTATTACAAGCACTCCAGGCTTCTGAGCAGCATCCCGGGTACCCGACGAGGCTTAATTAAGCCGCGATTGCGTAGTCTGCTTCGTTATTGTTAGCAGTTATAGTTTTTGGCAGATTAAGGAGGTACCGCTCCACCTGCAACTCATGACTCTGCATCCCACAGTCGAAACCCTTACACCCCCGACTGATGCTTTATCATTCGCTCATTCGTAATATACTGCAATACCTGGTGGGTATCAAGCAGGATCAGATGCGCTGCTTAAACTCTCTGTCTACAGATCGTTTATCATCCCTTTCTTTGATACTCTGCCGTTTATCATGGAGTTTCTTTCCCTGACAAACCCCTAACTCAAGCTTTACCAGTCGCCCTTTTAAATAAAATTTCAGAGGAACCAGGGTAAGTCCTTTTTCATCAACCTTCCTGCGCAGCCGGTTGATTTCATCCTTGTGAGCAAGAAGACGACGCTTTCTGTCGGGGATATGGTTGAAAATATTACCGAATTCATAGGGAGTAATATGCAGGCCAACAAGCCACAGCTGATTGTTGTCTATCCTGGCATAGGCATCGGTGAATGAGAACTTCCCCGAACGCAGAGATTTAACTTCGGTTCCCTGAAGGGCGATACCGCATTCCAGCGAGTCGAGTACAAGGTAGTTGTAGCGTGCCTTGCGATTGTCCGCAAGGATCTTGATTCCTTCTTTTGCCATAATCAGATTAGGCAGTCTAAGGCAAAAGCTTCAGGCTGTGCAAGTAGTGGGATAACAGTTGCAGGAGGTTGGTGTTTCTGATAGCCTACCTATCGTTATGTTTCAAAAAAGCGGCGGGTTCTACCGTTCTTCAGCATATATCCGGGGCAAACGACAGCGCACGCTGGTAATCAAAGCCATCACCTTTGTTCTTTTCTTTTTTCTTGTATTGTTTATTATGGGGTACACGGGATTCTCAACAGTGCGGGTGCATGGGGATGCAATGAATCCTGCATGCTCCGACGGGGACCGCATGTTTTCTGCAGCTTTGCCCTATGGTATACGTTTCGGGACCGGCACCAGAAAATACTTCGGTTTTTCCAGTCCCGACAGGGGCGATGTTGTACTGCTGCGTCCGGCATATAATGCATACCAGTCCCGGCTTACTTCTCTGGTGGATTCTGTATTGCGCACGGTCACTTTTCAGAAACTTACTCTTACAGACATCCTTGGTGAGGACCGTGGGGATACGATGTTTCTTCGCCGTATAATCGGTCTGCCGGGGGATGCTCTCTATATTGAAAACGGCAGGTGTTTCATCAAACCCGCCGGCTCTTCATCTTTTCGCAATGAAAACGAGCTTTCACCTGTGCCCTATGATATTCTGATAGATACGTCTCTTCATGACGAAGGTGGTGTTATTCCCGGTCCATACTCTCTGGGAATGACTGTGCTGAAAAAAAATGAATACTTTGTTATGGGGGATAATCGGAAAATTATGGATGATTCCCGTTTCTGGGGGCCCCTGCCTGATACCGCAATCCTTGGAAAGGTGTTGTTGTCCTACTGGTCGGCAAAGCACTGAATGACTCCAGGTTGTATTTGTTTCCGTCCCTTTACATTCATGTTCCTTTCTGTTCACTGAAATGCGACTATTGTGACTTTTATTCAAAGGCTGCATGGTCTGACGATTATGAGACCCGTTACCTGTTTGCACTTGAGCGACAGCTCGAATATGGCAGAGAGCGTTGGAACATTCAAGGATTTTCAACTGTTTATGTAGGCGGGGGAACCCCTTCTGTACTATCTTCGGAAGGTATATCCCATCTGATCCATCTTTTTTTACCGCTGCTTGCTCATGAATCAGTGGAAATAACCTTTGAAGCCAACCCGGAGTCCCTTTCACGAGAAAAGATCAGTCTGCTTGAAGAGAGCTGTGTAAATCGGATAAGCATGGGGGTTCAGAGCTTTTTTCCTGATACCCGGAGGTTTCTTGGACGACGGGGAACAGTGAATGGTATTTATACTGCTCTTGATAATCTTGAGGAGCTCTGGAGCGGCAGGTTTTCAATCGATCTGATACGCGGTCTTCCCGGGGATTTTCAGCATGATTTACGGAAAGAACTGAAGAATATCAATACTGTCAGGCTGGATCACCTCTCCCTGTATGATTTGACGGTGGAAGCGGGGACGCCACTTTCCCTGCGACAGGGAATGGAAAAGATGTCTTTATCTGAAGGAACGCCGGAGGATTATAGTTTTCTGGCAGAATCGGGATTCCAGCGATATGAAGTGAGCAACTTTTCAAGGCCCGGAGCAGAAAGCAGGCATAATCAGGGCTACTGGGAGATGAATCCCTATATTGGGCTCGGTCCTTCCGCGGTTTCTCTGATGTATTACGGAGGACCAAAGCATATAAGCGTTGCTCCAAGTCTCGAGACATTTCTTTCCGGCTCTCCGAATGAGTATTTAAATGAAGAACCCCTAAACATGGCTGACCTGTTCATCGAACACCTTATTATGGGGTTCCGGCAGATACGGGGCCTATCCCTTGCCTCTATATCTACCCGTTTTGGGAAGGAGCTGTCTGAAATCATTCCCGTTTCACTTGATGCCTGGGTGCAGAATGCCATGTGTGTCATCCAGGGGGGGCGGGTTTGTCTCACCGGGAAGGCTTTTTCAATTCAGAATCGCCTTGTGCTTGAAGCCTGGGAAGAGATTGATAATGGAAAGCCCTTTGCTTGACACCAATTTTTTGAACGTGCTACTGTTCTGTGTTAAATCACGACAGTATTTCAAGGAGACAGTATGTCCGGCCATAGTAAATGGGCAAGTATAAAGCATAAAAAAGGTGCTGCAGACGCTAAACGGGGGAAAATCTTCTCAAAGATTATAAAGGAAATTACCGTTGCCGCACGGCTTGGAGGGGGGGACGAAGAGGCAAACCCCCGGCTAAGAGCAGCTATCATGAAGGCAAAAGCTGCCAATATGCCCAAAGACAATGTATCCAGAGCGATCAAAAAGGGAACAGGGGATCTGGACGGTGTGGATTACATCGAACTTACCTATGAAGCATATGGTCCCAATGGTGTTGCCATTATGATTGAGGCTCTGACAGACAACAAAAACCGAACAGCTGCGGATGTGCGAAGTATTCTGCAGAAAGGCGGCGGGAGTCTTGGTGAAACCGGCTGTGTCTCTTATATGTTTAAAAGAAAAGGAATTATTGCATTCTCCGATGAAACCAACTCTGAAGAAGATATTTTTGAGCCTGCTCTTGAGGCCGGTGCAGAGGATGTGAGTCATGACGGCGGAACTATCGAGGTGACAACGGAACCTGAAGATTTTGAAACGGTGCTAAACGCACTGCAGGATGCAGGATTTACCGAGGAGATGGCCGAAGTCAGCCTGGTTCCTGAATCAACCATAAGTCTTGATGCTGAATCTACCGCCAAGGCCATGAGGCTTATCGAGCGTATCGATGATCATGATGATATTCAGTCGGTATCCACAAACCTGGATATTCCCGACGATTTTGAGATGCCCGAGGATTGATGAGGGTTCTCGGTATTGATCCGGGGCTTGCCAATACAGGCTGGGGTGTTATTGATGCGGATACCACAAGGTTTCAGCATATTGCCCACGGCAGTATTGTAACCCGAGCGGAAGAGGAAAACGGCCGGCGCCTGCTGGCCATCCGCCGGGCTATTATTGATATCTACAAAACCTATCGTCCGGAAATAGCCGGGATTGAGAGCATCTATTTCGCCAGGAACCAGTCATCCGCTATACCGGTTGCTCAGGCAATGGGTGTTGTACTGGTTACCTGTGAAGAACTGGGACTTGCAGTGGAAGCTTTTTCACCTCTTAGGATAAAACAGGCTGTGGTAGGTACGGGAACTGCCGATAAACGGCAAATGCAGAAGCTGATAAAGGTTATTCTCTCTCTCCCGGAAATTCCCAGGCCGGATCATGCCGCTGATGCCCTTGCTGCGGCAGTATGCAGGTACAACTTTCTCAATCAGCCCCGGCTTACGGGTTAACGGGGGACAGGCATTCATGTTTAACAGTTTTACCGGAAAAGTACTGGTTTATAACGATTCTCTCTGCACAGTTGATGTCGGCGGGGTTGAATATGCCCTGACAGTTTCCGCGACTGCAGCCCGAAGCTTTTCTTCGGGAACAGTGCAGCGAGTAATCGCTTATCTTCATCATAAGGAAGATCAGATGAAGCTTTACGGTTTCGTCGATGAAGAGGAGCGGGATGTTTTTCTCAAACTGCTGAAGGTTTCAGGTGTAGGTCCAGGACTGGCCATGAAGATACTTTCAGGATTGAATGCAGGAAACCTCAAGGCTGCCATTGAAAGTGAGGATGTGAATTCCCTCAGTCTTATTCCCGGACTGGGAAAGAAAACCGCCCAGAAAATAATTCTATCCCTCCAGGGGTCAATCGCCAGGATGGACAGCGGGAGTTCTGACGGCCCTTATGCAGATGTGGTGAATGCTCTGGCTGATATGGGCTTTGAAAAGAGTCTGGCTAAAGATACGGTTTCCTCCATAGCCCGTGATCTGCCAATAGATTTGCCCACAGATCAGAAGGAAGAACGGCTTCTGCGTGAGGCTATTGTTCAACTGAGCAGAAAGGGTGGAAGCTGAAATGGACAATTTTAACAGTGAGTCCGCAGAATCGATGGTTCGTGGTGAGTTCATGGGTGGTGAGGATGAACCTGAGATTTCTCTGCGTCCGTCCAGCCTTGATGAATTTCTCGGACAACAGGGCATAAAGGACAACCTCCGGGTTTTTATCCGCGCCGCAAAAGAGCGTAATGAAGCTCTGGACCATCTTTTTCTTGCGGGGCCTCCGGGGCTAGGCAAAACCACTCTGGCTGGTATTGTGGCGGAAGAGATGGGTGCGGAGTTCAAAGCTACCTCTGCCCCGGCGCTGGATAAACCGAAGGATCTCGCAGGAATTCTTACCTCGCTCCCTGAAAACTCCGTTTTTTTCATTGATGAAATTCACCGGCTCAAGCCCGTGGTTGAAGAGATGCTCTACATCGCCATGGAAGACAATGAGATAGACTGGGTTATCGGGCAGGGGCCGGCGGCAAGAACCATACGGATACAATTGCCGAAGTTTACCCTTATCGGCGCTACAACAAAAGCCGGACAGGTTGCCGGACCGCTTTACAGCCGGTTTGGAATTTCCTTTCGTATGAATTTTTATGATCCGGAGGATATCCAAAAAATAATTCGTCGCACCGCAGGTATTCTCGAATGTGATATTACCGACAATGCTGTAGTGCGGCTTGCCGACAGTGCCCGGGGTACCCCCCGGGTTGCAAACCGCCTGTTTAAAAGAATGCGTGATTTCGCCCAGGTTCTCGGCAGAGAGCAGGGTGGAACTGTCACCGAAGATATTGTGGCAGACGGTCTGAAGCGTCTTGAGATAGACGGGTACGGACTTGAGCGTCTGGATCGACAGATACTCAGCACTATAATAGGCAGGTACAACGGTGGTCCTGTCGGTGCTGAGACCCTGGCCATATCCGTCGGTGAAGCCATTGAATCTCTGGAAGATTTCTATGAACCCTATCTTATACAGCGGGGATTTCTTCAGCGCACGCCCAGGGGGAGAAAGGTCACTGATCTTGCCTACGAACATCTGAATATTGAACCCGGAGGGGAAATTGAAGACCAGGGATTTCTCTTTTAATCTTCCCGAAGAACTGATTGCACAACACCCCGCTCATAATCGAGGAGAGTCGCGACTGTTGACCCTCAACCGGGAAACCGGACAGATCAGTCATCATATGATGGTTGATTTTCCAGAAATCCTGCCTTCTGGGGCACTTCTTATTTTTAATAATACCCGTGTCCGCAAAGCAAGGCTTTTTGCCCGAACAGAGGGGGGCGGTACCGTAGAGTTTCTGCTGCTTCGGGATCTAGGGGAGAATCGGTGGGAAGTTGTCGTACAGCGGCGTAAACGTCAGCAGGTGGGCAGACGTTACAGATTTCCTGAAAATTTGACTGCAGAACTCGTTGTCAAACCGGAAGGTCTCGGAATCCTGCAATTTGAAACTGCTCCGGATGAAGGATATTTTGAACGCAATGGTAATGTTCCTCTTCCTCCCTATATCCGAAGGGAAGGTGTAGCCTCAGATGATGAGCGTTACCAGACCATCTACAGCAGGGAAACCGGCTCTGTCGCGGCGCCCACGGCGGGGCTGCATTTTACAGACAGCATTATGGATGCCATACGTCTGAAGGCTGAGACGGAATATGTCACGCTTCATGTCGGGATCGGAACATTTTCTCCTATTCGTACTGAAAACCTCAGTGATCACCGTATGCACAGGGAAGAATATGAGATTTCCCGGGATACAGCAGATAAGGTGTGGGCGGCGAAAGAGGATGGTCGTCCGGTTATTGCAGTGGGTACAACAACAGTAAGAACGCTTGAAAGTGCATGGACAGCTGATGGACTTCGTACCGGCAGAAATTCCACCGAGCTTTTTATTTCTCCGGGTTACCGATTTAAAGTGGTGGACAAAATGTTCACAAATTTCCACACACCTGAATCAAGTCTGTTAGTTATGGTTTCAGCATTTGCGGGCAGAGAGACTATATTGAACACATATGCTGCTGCGGTAAAAGCACAATACCGGTTCTTCAGTTATGGTGATGCCATGTTTATTCAGTAGGTGGTATCATCCATGGCCATAAAATCCCGACGCACCTCCTGCAGATGCTCCAGATCCATGCGGATAATATCGGAGTAATCCAGCTGCCCTTCACGGATTCTATAGCGCTCATCTTCCCAGGCTTCAATTCCCTCGTAATGATCCCAGGGCTTTACCGAGGCAGCTTTTGCCCAGCGTTGAGCTTCTGGCCAGTAATAAAGAGCCGTGCGATAAAAATGTTCAGCTATTTTCAGGCTTTCAAGGTTTTCTTTTTTCCAGGGTGCATTAAAAAACCATGCTTTCTCCCTGTCGAAACGGCGGGCGAGTGTCCTGTACTGCTGGATAATGGTAAGGTTTACATGCATTTTAAAGAGAGCCCGATATTTCGCCCAGTCAGTTGAATCATTCAGTGGTCTGGCCAGGGCGTACAGGGGGTTGCAGAAATCGGAAGTTAATGCTTTTTCCAGATACCAGAGGTTTTCTTCTATATTTTCCGGATACATATACATCTGCGTATGGTAGAGCCGGTAAAACTGCTCGGCGAACTGAACCGGATAGGACCAGACGCCGGCTGACATGAGAATCAGCAGACAGGCTGCTATGAATAGTTTACGTTTGCCCTTTAAGATCACATTTATACTATCGGCGGATAGGGTAAAGATCTCCATATCTGAACTGTGATCTCTTCCACCGGCAGTGTTCCGTCGATAATCTCTATAGTACAGCCGGAAAATGTATCGAAGGCGCGATAATAGTTATCCCGGATCTTTCTTTGTGTTTCGGTATTATCGAAGATCTCTTCTATGTCTCTTGAACTTCGTCTGCGGGCGCACTCTTCGGGACTTACTTCGATAAAAAAAACTTTTTCCGGCAGAGGAAACCGGTTCATGCGGATAACCTCTTCGAAGGGGTTCCCCAGGGCCTGGTAAGCCACGCTGGAAAAGAGGTAGCGGTCACTGACAACTACCTCCCCCCGGGATGTCCTGCTTGCTATACCGGATTCGGGATCATAGAGATGCATGGAGCGGTCGGCAGAGAACAGGCGCATAAGGGTATCAGGAGGAACGGGCATGTCTCCCGTCAATACGGAACGGATGATCCTGCCAATTGGATTGTCTGTGGGTTCGAATGTGGAATATAAAAACGGCTCTCTTCCGGCAGCAGCCTCTGCCAGACGATTCAGTTGGGTTGTTGTCCCGGAGCCGTCCAGTCCTTCAATAACAAAGAAGTTTTCAATTTTATCCAAAAGCCTTTTCCTCACTGTTCAGGAACTACTTCTTACAAGTGTAGTATATTGGTACAATAGTATGGTGATTTCAGTCCAGACCTCAGCTGGCGGAGGAGTGTAGGTGGCTCTTTCCGTCCGGAATATACATCTTCTGCAAGTTTTACTGCTTATCTCACTCGTATCCCTGACCGTGTTTATCCTGATGCCCTTTCAGGCAGCCCTTGATCAGAGTATGCTTGAGTTCCGTCAGCAGCTTGTGGAGTATATTGAGGGAAAAATCGGACGACATATAAGCTATAAAAGTATATCTCCTGCAATTCTGAGAAATCTCGAAATACGGGATCTTTCCATTTATAATGAGGAAGATCATGAAGAAAAACTGCTTACAATCCGACGGGTAAAAATCCGGTACAATTTCTTCGGTCTTTTTTCTGGGAATCCACTATCAGCACTACGAGAGGTACGCTTTGAAAACAGTTCCCTGGAGCTTGATACACAGAAAGATGCGGATCTGCTCCGGCTGATCCAGAATCTTAAGCCGGACCCGGGTTCGGATTCGGACATTCAGCAGAAACAGGATGACCCACGTTTTACTGTCAGCGGAAGAAACCTGAAAATCCGGGTAAAAACAGCCCGGGGGGCTGTAAGTCTTAATCGTGTTTTCTTTGATCTTGTTCCAAATGAGCAGAGCTTCAGGCTCGATCTTTCCACGAAAGCCGATGTGGTGGTAAACGAAGAACGATCCCCTCTTAAAAATATGTCTACTGATATGCGTGTGGAGGGGAATTTCAACCCGGATTTTTCGATGGGGACTTTTACATTAAGTCTGGAGAGTACTGATACAAATATTCTTCAATTTCCGGAACTTACCATGTTTGTTGATTACCAGCCGGAAAGGGTTATGATCAGGAAAATCCAGGATAGAGAACCTTTTGACTTCTCGCTGGAGGCTGATCTTAATAACCGGCGGGGAGTGGCTGAATTTCGCTCGGAGCAGTTTATCCCTGCAAAACTGCTGTCAATGAAAGGCCCACTTAAAAAGATTGATCCTTGGCTTTCCACGGTGATAAGTGGGTCAGCCAGAAGCGATTTTTCATTTGATCTCCAGTCTGTGGAATACCAGGGAGATTTACAGATTCAGGCAAACAACCGGTACCTTCCGGTACCTGCAGATGCGGATCTTCGGTTCAGCGGAACAGATAAGTATGTAGATTTTGAGAAAGGACTGATCAGCTCTTCAATGGGAAGAGTCTCCTACACGGGGAATTTCGACTATGACAGTTTATTGCCCGCAGGGCAAATGAAGGTGAGAGATTTTCAGCTGAGTACTGGAGATTTATTTAATTCAGATCTCAGGTTTTATAGAAACGGGAGAACGGTTTCTCTAAAAGGGGGTGCCAGAGTCGGGGGCGTTCTTTTTCCAGGCATTTCCGGTACTGTGTTTCATTCCGGTAGTCGCTGGGAGTTTGATGTTGATCTTCCCCTTGAAAACGGGACAGTTGAATCTTCGCTTGTTTCACTTCAGGGAGGATATTACCAGGATTCAGGAATATTCCAGTTTGGAGGCCTCCTTTCTGACGTCCCGCTTAATGCAGTAATTCGGGCTTCCTCAGGTAATGAACCCCCTGAGATCCTTGCCCGGGAGAAGTTTCGCATAAACAGCTCACTTTTTCTGTATACCTCAGGTGAGAATTTCACCTTTTATCTGCCGGATTGTGTTATCGACAAGGCCGATGATCCCATGCGCAGTATGACTGTTCAGGTCAGCGGCAGTGGTGATCGCTTTGACATAAACCTCGATTCATTACGTTTTGATGATTATCGCGGAAACGGTAAATTTGCTCTGGAAAAAACAGCGGAAGGATACGATTTCTCACTCAATGCAGATTTTCAGGAAACCCCATACAGCTTTACAGGACGCCTTTCCGGCCGTCAGCTTACGGTAACCGGAAATTACCTGGATAGTTTTTTTATTGATTTCGGCAGTCCCGGACGCTTCAGGATAATAACCCGTGATATGCCACTGCCTCTCCCGCAGGGAACAAGTCGGCTGGATATAAATGCCAGGGGGCTTTTCGGAACTCCCGACGGCTGGAATATCTGGCTTGAGGATACACGTGTCCGGAATCTGCCGATAGGTGGTGGAGGCAACAACCTGTCAGTCACACTTTTCACCGACGGCAGTGAGGCTTCGCTGTATAAAATTGCCTATTCAGATTCCGTATCCGCTGTCTCCGGTAACGGTTTTTTTAATCTTCAACGGAAACAGGGCAAGGAGTTAGAATACAGTCTCGATCTGTCTTCTCTGCCGGTAACCGGCAGTGGCTGGCTGCAGTTAGCATCCGACGAGGGGGAAGAAGCATATCAGTTGCTTGCAAATTTAACAGAAGACGAAATCGAATCTGATCTCTCATTCACCAATGCTCCCCTGAGCAGGTTTGGTGATATACCTCTCAGGGGTAATTTATCAGGTGATGTAACTCTTCGGGGAATGCCCTCTGATCCGGATGTATTCGTACGCTTCGAGATGAATGAGGGAGAATTCAACAGAGATCCCTTTGGAATCTCAACAGTTTTTTCTCTGGAAGACAAGAAGCTGCGCATTAGAGAGTTCAATCTCGATTATCTCGGGATGAGTATAAGCCAGGGAACCGGACTCTATATGCTTGAGGAAGGCGATTTATCTTTCAATTCCCGTATGCAGATGCCGCTGCAGGGGCAGATCTACAGCAGCGATGTTTCGCTTACGGCTCGTACGGCACCGCTTGCCGGCATTAACGATGTTTCTGATCTTTTTTCAATGCCTTTTGACGGAAGAATCGATTTTTTTCAAGGACTTCTCGGGCCGAAACCTGTGGATGACTGGGAGTTTGAGTTCGGTTATGATGGTAAGCTGTTTGCCTTTACCGGTGGCCCGGGGCGGTCTATCTCGGGAACTATGAATAATGATAGAGAGTTTTTTCTTTCCCTTGATAAGCCTTTACCTGTTGCTCTGCGTCTGCGGGGTGCGATGAAAGGGGGGGATATTTCCGCTGTTATTGAAACAGTTAACCTCCAGGTGGAGCAGCTTCAGGGCGGTATAAAGTTTCCATTCTTCAATCTTACTTCCGGTGAACTGAACGGTGTTGATATCCGTGTTGAAGGACCTCTTAATGATCCGGATTTTTTCGGCACCCTGAAGGCTGTGAAGATAAGTGCCAGAAGCGAGGTAATCCCTGAGCAGATCGGACCTTTTGAAGGAGTACTTTTACTTGATGGTAAATCCCTGCACATCAATGACCTTGAATTATCCGCAGGTATCGGAACCCTTGCTGCAGATCTCTCTTTTGATATTGAACACTGGATTCCCGCTACCTATGACATAAACCTGGTGACAACCGGAAAGAGAGGTTTACATCTTAAAACAGATATAGGGCAATTGATTATTGACGGGTATGTGAAGGGTAATTTCAGAGTGAACGGAGATCAGCTGGCCACAGATCTCAGCGGTGATCTGGAGCTTAGTTCAGCGGTTATAACGGTTACCAATGAGGAGCTGGCGCCACCAGAACACAGCTCCCATATCCTGCGCACAAATTTCACTTTTACTACCGGAAGAGGAGTCGAGTTCCTCTGGCCCAGTACAACTCTGCCTATTCTGCGAAGTTTCGCGAAAACCGGAAACGACCTGAAAATCAGCAGCGACAGCAGTAATGACAGTTTTAATATTGACGGAGAAATAGATATCCAGGGAGGAATTGTTCTTTATTTTCAGAGGAACTTTATAATAAAGGAAGGCCGTGTACGTTTCAGTGAAAACGAGGTGAAATTTGATCCTGTTATTTCGGCACGGGCTGAAATACGTGAGATAGATGCCGATGGTGAAACAGTGCAGATTTATCTCATACTTGATGATCGTCCTTTCAGCCAGTTCACTCCACGATTTGAGTCTGTACCATCTCTTTCTGACGTAGAAATTGCGGCACTCCTGGGATATTCAGTATTCGGTTCCAGTATAGGTGAAGCAATAGATCCAACGGATGCACTGTTGCAGACGAGTGATCTGCTGGTGAACCAGTTAGGTATAATACGATCCTTTGAACAATCAATGAAGGAGATTCTGAACCTTGATCTGTTTAGTATACGTACTCAGCTTTTTCAGAATATCCTGCTCCAGCGTATCGGGGGGACTGAAGGAGACAGTACAGTAACTCAGGAAACCTCTACAAGCGCGATTGGACGATACCTTGACAATACAACCTTATTTCTGGGAAAGTATTTCGGCGATGATGTCTTCCTGGAGGCTATGCTTCAGGTTCAATCAAACGAACAGTTTTTTTCAGATTTCAGTGCTGATTCTTCCTATGCGCTGGAGACTGAGATCTCTGTTGAGTGGAAAACCCCGTTTTTCCTGTTCGACGTTGCGGTCTATCCTGATTTTCGTGATATAGTTTCCAGTATTACGACTGCCGAGGTTGGACTCTCCTGGTCGTTATCTTTTTGAAGGAGTCTCTATGCGTAAGACGCTGCTGCTCATCCTGTTGTCCCTTTTCTGTCTGAACGCCTGGGCACAGTCTGACGACTGGTGGATCGGAAAACCCATTGAGGATATACGGTTTAACGGTCTTCTCTCTGTAAGCGAATATGATCTTGTTGGTATTACAGATGAGTATATCGGGCAGAAATTCAGCGATACCCTTTCCTGGGAGCTGCAAAGCAAGATCTTCGCTCTTGATTATTTTGAAAGTTACAGTCTGGAAGCCGTTGAGGGATCCTCCGGGACTGATACTGTAGTAATAGAATTCACCGTCACAGAACGTCCGCTTGTGGATGACATCATCATCAAGGGAAACAAAAATCTCAGGGATTCTGAAATCCTTAACACGGTACTGCTTAAGCGGGATGACATGGTGACCCGCAATAAAGTGCGTCTTGATGCAGAAGCCATTAAAACCCTTTACATAGAAAAAGGCTATCCAGAGGTTGAAGTCAGCGGAAGTTTTGAAAAAACAGAAGAACCCGGACGTGCTATTGTCTATTTCGAGGTGACAGAAGGTGCACAGACAAGAATACGGAATATCTATTTTTCAGGCAACAGTTTTGTATCTTCCAATACTCTCAGGAAAAAACTTGAAACCAAGGAACAAGGCCTCTTTTCTTCGGGAATTTTTCAGGAAAGTACGATTGAGGCAGATAAGCGTACCATTCTTTCCTACTACTGGGAGCGGGGATACGTTGATGCGAAAATTGCAGAAGTAAGTCAGGAGCCTACTCCCGGAGAAACAGACGGGAAACGAAACTATATAGACATAACTTTTTATGTAAATGAAGGGAAGCAGTACACCTATGGCGGAATGACCTTTGAAGGTAACACGCTCTTTTCTGATGAAACCCTCTCCGGTCTTATAAGGCTGGAACCGGGTGCGGTATTGAATAAAACAGCACTTGAGGCTGATTTCGCCAGAGTAGCAAACACCTATTTTGACGATGGATACATTTTCAATCAGATAGACCGAAAGGAACAGCGGAATGAGCAGGACCGTACCATCTCATATGTTGTTCAGATTGTGGAACGGGGCAGAGCTCATATTGAGAATATTATTGTAAAGGGAAATACCAAGACCCGGGATTATGTTATCGAACGGGAGATTCCCCTTGAAGTCGGTGATGTTTTCTCCCGGGAGAAAATCGTTCAGGGGCTGCAGAACCTATACAATACCCAGTATTTTTCCGCGGTGAATCCTGAGACCCCCCAGGGAAGTGTAGATAATCTTATGGATCTTGTGGTAAATGTCGAAGAAGGAAAGACCATCGATCTGAATTTCGGTATTTCCTTCACCGGAGGCATTACCGGTTTTCCAATGACAGGTTTTCTCAACCTGGCGGATAAAAACTTTATGGGTAAAGGCCAGGAAGTTTCGGTGGGAGCCGAAGTTTCAACCGCCAGTCAGACTCTCACGCTTGCATTCAAGGAAAACTGGTTGTTTGGTCACCGATGGTATGGCGGCGTGAATCTCAGCATTGAACACCTGCTGGTAGACGGCGTTTATCAGGATCTTATAGGCCCCAACGGTGTCGGAGTCCCCGATCCTTATGACGGACATTATGTAGACTCAGACGGGAATCCGGTCAATCCCACGGATGAGGAAATTGCAAACGGAACATATCAGACCGATTATGAGTGGGCGGTTGATAACGGAGAGGACGTGGACTCTTCGTATCTTATGGATTATGATTCGTATGAGGTTTCCCTGGGAGTAAGCACCGGATATACCTGGAATACCTGGTTTGGACGGATAGGTGCGGGTACAGGAATCACCCATTCCCAGAATTACATCTGGTATGATGAAGATGTCTACCGGCCTTATAGCGAGGATGTGCGGGACAACTTTGATACCTGGCTGCCCATAACCAAATGGTGGACGTCCCTTTCTTACGATACGAGAGATCTTACCTACAATCCCTCCAAAGGTGTGTATGTAAGTCAGCGTCTCACATTTACCGGTGGGATTCTTCCTTCATCCAGGCAATATATCCGCTCGGCAACTTCCGGTGATGCCTATTTTACACTCCTGGATGTAATTCTGGGAAAGAACTTCAACTTGAAAACTGTTCTTGGCCTGCATACAGAGCTGGCTTTTATTCTTCCCCAGATAAGCGGGCAACTTGCAGCTACCGACTCGGATCTGCTGTATATTGACGGGATGACCGTGGCTCTCGGCTGGCCGAGAATCCTGGGCGGTCAGAGCCGCTGGGACAGCCGAATTAATCTTACTCTGCCCATTTTTGAGCAGTTCCTCTGGTTTGACAATTATCTCAGTGCAACGGTAATGTACCTGAGGGATGAAACCGATCCCAAACAGGGGCTGAGGGATTTTAATGACATGCAGCTTGAGGACTTTAAATTCAGTATGGGATCAGGTCTGAAGCTTACAATCCCCGGAATACCACTGGGGTTCTATTTTGCCAAACGTTTCAAAATTCTTGATGATGGTATTGAATGGCAGCAGGGAGCACTTTTCCAGGATCCCGATGATGATACTTCAGGTTTGGATTTTGTTATTGCATTTACCATGACCTTGTAGTTGGTTTATAGTTATACGACTCCGCCCCCGAAGGGGGGTGGAAAGCGGGGTTTTTATGAAACGCATATTTATAGCACTTTTTTTATTAATAACACTTATCTCGGGCTACAGCGAAATTGTAAGTCGTGTAGGTGTAGTGGATCTTTCAAAGATTTTCAGTCAGTATTTCCGCGAATCAGTCTCTTTCCGCAAAATTGAAGAGTTGCAGCAGACCTACGAAACCGAGCGGCAGAGAATTATCAGCCAGATAGACATCCTGAAGGAAGATAAGCTTGAAGCGCAGCGTGACGGCAATGACAGCCTTGTACTGCGTATCGACAAACAGATTGATGATAAACAGGAATATCTGAAAGATTACCACAGTGTAATGACAAACAAGATAAACCGGCTGCGGGAGAATCTTCAGGCTTCAACTTCCCTTTCCGCTGAGATCCTGCAGGCAATTGAATATGTTGCAGAAGAGCAGGGCTTCGCGGTTATCTACAAAGCTCAGGATCCGAACATCCTCTTCTTTTCAAAAGATGTGGACATTACCGATATTGTTATTCAAAAACTTATGCAGAATGCCGGGGGCTGATCCTTCCCGGCTAAACTAACCTTGCCCCTTTTTCTGACTGTAATTATACTCCTTGGGAGATGTCAGAAAATACGCCAATGATGAAACAGTACCTGCGGATAAAGCAGGAAAACCGGGACGCAATCCTTTTCTTCCGACTTGGAGATTTCTATGAAATGTTTAACCAGGATGCAAAGGAAGTCTCGGCCATTCTTAACATTACCCTTACCAAACGACATAACATTCCCATGTGTGGTATTCCCTATCATGCGGCCCCCACCTATATTCGTAGGCTGCTGAAGGCGGGTAAAAAAATAGCTGTCTGTGAACAAACAGCTATGCCCAAAGGTGGTAGGGGAATTGCAGAACGGCAGGTTGTGGAGATCATTACTCCCGGAACGGTACTGGAGGAGGATTTTCTTGAGAACCGCAGAAATAACTATCTCCTTGCTGCCGGACTTTACAGGGGTAAAGGTTCAATCGCATATATGGATATTTCAACCGGCGATTTCAGGGCTACGGCGGTTGAACGGGAACGGTTTACGGATTGTCTTGCCCTGGAACTTAACAGACTGGATCCCCGGGAAGTTTTAATCCAGGAATCACTGTACGATGAAGATGATAATGTAAGACGGCTGTTTTCCTCCCGCAGCTCCATTTTACTTAACAGAATTCCTGACTGGCATTTTGATCAGGAAGGGGCTTATAAAAAGCTGTGTCAGCAGTTTGGTACTGCCAACCTGAAAGGATTCGGCCTGGTGGACAATGATCCCGAGGTGATGACTGCGGCAGCTCTGCTTGAATACATTGAAGAGACAGCAAAAACTGCAGCCGCACATATCCGATCTCTTGAGAAATATGGCGACGACACTTTCGTTGGAATAGATAATGCAACTCAGAGAAACCTTGAGCTGGTCAAAAATCTGAATGACGGATCAGAGCAGTATACTCTGCTTGATGTGCTTGATTTTCCGGAAACAGCTCCGGGTGCAAGGGTTCTACGCAGCTGGGTTTTGCATCCCCTGCGCAGCAGAGAGGCCATAACAGAGCGGCTGGATGCGGTGGAGTCTCTCTATCATCACCAGTTGCTGTTGAATGATTTGCGGGATCATCTAAAAAGTGTTCTTGACCTTCAACGACTGGGAACTCGGGTGGCCCTTGGTCGGGCGCATGCAAAGGATCTCCTTTCGATTGGCAATACCCTGACAAGTATTGCCAATGTAAATCGGCTGCTGACCGCTTCAGGTCCTCTTAAGGGCGTGCCGGTCCTCTCTGACGAGGAGTCTTCCAGGGGCAATGAGCTGTATGAACTGCTTGTACGGGCGGTTCACCCCGATCCGTCCATACTGCTTACTGAAGGCCGGCTTATTGCTTCAGGCTACCATGAGGAGCTTGATCGTTTACGCAACATTCGAAAAGACCGGAAAAAAGTTCTGGATCAGTATATTGAGACTGAAAGGGGTAAAACCGGGATATCAAATCTCAAAATAAAGTACAACAGAATAATCGGGTATTTTTTTGAAGTTACAAAGAGCAATATGCAGATGGTCCCTGATCATTTTATCCGACGCCAGTCACTGGTGGGAAGTGAGCGTTTCACAACTGATGAACTCATCTCAATTGAAACTGAAGTTAACAGTGCAGATGAACGTGCCCTTGATCTTGAGAGGGAAGTGTTCCTGACTTTAAGAGAAGAGGTGGCAGGATATCTTGATATACTTTTCCGGCACGCCGGGTTTATTGCTGAACTGGATGCCTATGCGGCACTCTCATGTGCAGCTACTGTTCACGGCTTTGTTCGGCCCGAAATAACCTCATCAGGAACGCTTCATATTACGGAGGGACGCCACCCGGTTGTGGAGAAATACCTCCCTTCAGGGGAGTTTGTTCCCAACAGTATAGCTCTGGGTGGGGATTCCCCTCCCTTTGCCTTAATAACCGGACCTAATATGGCGGGGAAATCTACGGTTCTCCGTCAGACTGCACTGATTGTGCTCATGGCTCAGATGGGTTCATTTGTTCCCGCTAGCGATGCACGCATAGGCCTTGTGGACCGGATCTTCTGTAGAGTCGGAGCATCGGATAATCTTGCCAGGGGTGAATCGACTTTTCTTGTGGAAATGAACGAAACTGCCAATATCCTTCGTTACATGACACCTTCAAGTCTGGTTATTATGGATGAGGTAGGAAGGGGAACCAGTACCAATGACGGGCTCTCCATCGCCTGGGCTGTATCGGAGCACATTATCCGGCAGAAAGTGAATACGCTTTTTGCCACTCATTATCATGAACTTACAACCATTGAAGATCCGGGTGTCTGCAATCTGCATATGGAGGTTCTCGAGAAAGACGGAGAAGTACTATTTCTTAAACGGTTGAAGCAGGGAGCTGCAGGTAGTTCCTACGGTATTCATGTTGCCCGCCTTGCAGGTATTCCTGATGAGGTAATCCGGCGGGCTTCAGCTATACTCAGTTCTCTTGATTCAACTGCAGCGCTTACAGTTCCAGGGCCTCCTGAAAATGATGGTTCCCAGTCTGATCTTTTCGGCCGGGAAGAGATGGCCGTTCAGGAGATTATTAATCTTAATATAGATAAAACCAGCCCTCTTGAAGCGCTTATTTTTCTTAACAGAATACGTGAAAATCTGAAATCCTGATGCAAACGGTGCATAGCCGTAGTTATAACAAGTATGATTCTTCAGATATTACGCCGCAGTGCACGTTATGTTGCAGATACCCTGTTCCCTGCCCGGTGTATACTATGCGGCAGGGTATTTACCCCGGATAAGACGCTTAATGTATGTCTCTGCAGGCAATGTCAGGCAGAACTTGAGCTTCAACGCATTAGTGGCAGATATTGCAAATGGTGCGGGCAACGACTGATCAGCGAGAACGAAGTCTGCCTGTGCTGCCGGGAATTACATACAATAAGGGTTCCAGGGAAAGCTGTCTACTCTTACCGGGGAGCAGCCAGGTTTCTTATTCGACGTTTTAAATTCGACGGGTTCCGACAAGCCTCAGTAATATTTGCCGCTGATATTGCCCGTGCCATTCCACAGGGTATGGAAAACAGCCTTATAGTACCTCTACCTTCTGGTGGGCTCTCATATCGACGGAACGGCTGGGGCCATATGGAGACTATTGCGATTTTACTTGGAAAGCAGGGGTACATTGTTGCCCCGCGTCTGCTCAGCCGCGCAATGCGGGGTGAGCAGAAATCCCTGGGAAGATCGGAGAGGTATAAACAGGGCAAACGTTTTACCTGTCGCAGAAGTGGAGATGGCCGGAAGGTGATTCTTATTGATGATGTTAGAACCACTGGTGCAAGTCTTCAGGCAGCGGCAGATACTCTGTTGTCGGCGGGATATCTTCCTGCTGCACAAATTGTTATAGCTATTGACTAGGATGATGCTGATTGATACTATATTACTGACATATACAGGAACGACGGAAGAGAAGAGTCGCCAGCGACTCTTTTTTTTGTATTATCGTCCGAACCTGATATTCTGAGGAGCATACCAGGCATCATGAAAGAGGGAACAGGTATCAGTCCTGAACTTGAGTCCACGGTGGCTATTATTCAGGAGATGGGGTACGGTGTAGTTGAAGCTCAGCTGCGTCCGGTTAACAGAAGTATTCAGGTATCTATTTTTATCACCCGTCCTGAAGGTGTCAGTCTCGATGATTGTACCAAAGTCTACAGAACAGTAATGCCGAGACTCGAGGTGATGATTGATTCAAGAGACATTAATCTTGAAGTCTCCTCTCCGGGTGTTGCCCGTAAAATAAAGTACTTCAGGGAATTTTCCCTGTTTACAGGGGCGGCAATGAAGATTATGGCGGAAGGCAGCAACGACTGGTTTACTGGTGTACTGAAATCCGCCGATGAAAAAGAGATAGTACTTGCCACTGAAGATGGTGAGAAACGATACGGGAGTTCCGACATTGTTAAAGCGAAAATATCTGAGGGGTAGGGGGTAGATATGGCCTCTGGTTTAGCTGATGCTATCAGATCGATAGTTCAGGATCGTGGGATTTCTGAAGATCTGGTAATGAAAACAATAGAAGATTTTCTTCTTGCGGCATATAAGAAAAAATTCGGTCATGCAGATAATGCTGTTGTCCGTTTTGATGAAGAAGGCGATGAGGTAGCATTATTCGCAAAGAAGCAGATCGTGGAGGACGTTTATGACGAGGTGACCGAGATCGCCATTGAAGACGCCCTTGTATTAAATGAAGACTGCGAACTTGGTGACGAGCTGCTGATTGAAATCAATCCTCAGGAATTTGACCGGGTCGCTGTGCAGAGTGCCAAACAGAAGGCAAAACAGACCCTCCGGGATATCCAGAAGGACACCCTGTATTCCGAATTCGCGGAAAAAGCAGGGGAGATGATCATCGGATATTATCAGCGGGAGCGAAACGGAAATATCTTCGTCGATCTGGGAAGAGTGGAAGGAATTCTTCCCAAGCGGTATCAGTCTCCCCGGGAGATTTACCGCCCCAATGATCGAATAAAAGCTCTTATCTACGAGGTTAACAAAACAACCTCGGGTCTGCAGATAGTTCTTTCCCGGACACATACTGACTTTGTCCGGAGGATCTTTGAACTGGAGGTTCCCGAGGTATACGACAAGACAGTTGAGATTTTCAAGATAGTCCGGGAGCCCGGATATCGTACTAAGCTTGCTGTCTATTCCAACAGGGAAGACGTGGATCCTGTTGGTGCCTGTGTAGGAATGAAAGGTGTGCGTATTCAGGCGATTGTTCGTGAACTTGAAGGTGAAAAAATCGATATCCTTAAATACGATACCAACCCACGAGACTTTATAAAGAATGCCCTTTCTCCAGCAGAAGTGGAGACTGTAGTAATTCTTGATGAAGCGAAACGGCAGGCCCTTGCGGTGGTGGAAGAGAATCAGCTTTCTCTTGCAATCGGAAAGCAGGGACTAAATGTGCGGCTTGCCAACCGTCTGGTTGACTGGAATATCGATGTTAAAACCATTGCCCAGTTTGAAGAGATGGATATATCCGCAGAAAGCAAAAAGGCAATGGAAGCCCTTTTCAGTGATGTGGAAGAAGAAGAGATTACCCGCATTGCGGAACTTCCTGATATTCCCGAGCATATCGTATCTGCTCTTGAGGAAAATAATGTCGAATACATAGAAGACCTTATCAATCTCACCGAAGATGAAATGGGAAATATGGAAGGTCTCAGTGCCGATGATGTCGAGACCATTACGGCCATCATTAACGAGAATGTTGACATTATTGAGGAAGAAGAAGAGAATACTGAAGCAGATTCGGAGTACGTGCCCGATGCGGAAGATTCGTACGAGTGTCCTGAATGCGGACACGAAATCACAATCGATATGGCAAACTGTCCAAATTGCGGTGTCGGTTTAAGCTTTGAAGTATCGGACGAAGAAGAGTAAGGACACAATCCGAAATAGCAGACTGAGGAACTATGGCTGAAGAACAGGAAGACAAGAAAAAACCAAAAGCGACCCTCATAAAACACAAAAAGCCCGATGAGTCATCTCCGGATTCGCAGGAATCTAAACAGGAGAAGAAGCGGGTCGTTGTTGTTAAAAAGAAAAAAAAGCCCGTTCCTCGTGTTGTGGCCAAAAAAGAAGATGCCCCCGAGGTTGAGAAGGTGCAGGAAGCGGCTCCCGTACAGGCAGAAAAGAAACCTGAACCCGCAGAGGATCCCAGGAAGGAAATCCCTGAAGAAAAAGCTCCTCCCAGGGCGGCGTCTGATGATACTGCTAAAAAACCGGCAGCATCGCTGGGAAAGAGCTCCACTGATTCAGGTAGTCAGGATGAGATCCGTCAGACCCGGAAAGGTCGAACCGGCGGGTATACCCGTATGCGAACCGGCCTACCCAGGTCACAGCGGGAACAGAAGCCTCAGGAGAACCGGCGTTCCGGTCCTGATAATCGACAAGGCGGACGTCCTCAGGGTAATCGCGGCCCTGGAGGACCACGGCCGGGCGGCCCACGACCAGGCGGTCCTGGCAGACCTCAGGGGGGAAATTTTCGACGCCCCGGAGGAGGCGGTGGTGCGCCATCTTCTGCACCGGGCCCGGAAGCTGCTGAAGGAAAAGGAAAAACCGGTAAGAAGTTCTTTAAAGCCAAAAAGAAGGCTGCGTATCAGAAGAGCCGCAAGGACGAGATTGCCGAGAGAGATTTTCAGATTAAGAAGCGTCCCATAAAGAAGATTAACCCGGTACCGAAAGAGATCGATATTATGGAAGTAATAACGGTTTCCGAACTAGCCAGGAAGATGAATCTCAAGGCTGGAGAACTGATCTCCAAGCTTATGGGAATGGGCATGATGGTTACGATAAACCAGCAGATCGATTCCGATACAGCTCAGTTGCTTGCTGAAGAGTACGGATCAAAGGTTAAAATTGTCAGCCTCTATGATGAGACACTTATTGAAAGTGATGATAAGGAAGATGCTGACCTGAAGCACCGGCCACCTATCGTTACGATTATGGGTCATGTAGACCACGGTAAAACCAAACTGCTGGACAGCATCCGCGCCACCAATGTGGTGGGTGGTGAGTTTGGCGGTATTACCCAGCATATTGGAGCGTACAAAGTACCCCTTTCCGGCGGAGCAGGTGATATTGTGTTTCTTGATACTCCCGGTCATGAGGCATTTACACAGATGCGCGCCAGAGGAGCTCAGGTAACTGATATTGTTGTCCTGGTTGTAGCTGCGAATGATGGAGTTATGCCGCAGACAGCAGAAGCAATTAATCATGCGAAAGCTGCTGAAGTGCCTATCATTGTGGCAATAAACAAGATTGATCTTCCGGAAGCAAACCCGGACCGTGTTAAGCAGCAGCTTTCTGAATATGATCTTATGCCTGAAGACTGGGGCGGATCCACAATGTTCTGTGAGGTCTCTGCACTTAAAGGTCAGGGTATTCCTGAGTTACTGGAAACCATTAACCTTCAGGCTGAAGTAATGGAGCTGAAAGCTAACTACGACTGCCGTGCTGAGGGTCGCATCATTGAATCGAAAGTGGATCACGGCCGGGGTATTGTCGGCACTGTGATTGTGGAACGGGGTACTCTCAAAGTGGGAGATGCCTTTGTTGCAGGAGTTTTTCCAGGAAAAGTTCGTGCCATGTTTGATGATCTGGGGAACAAAGTTAATGAAGCTACCCCGGCAACTCCCGTGGAAGTACTCGGTTTTACCGGTACGCCGAGTTCCGGTGATCCCTTCCAGGTGACTGAGAACGAAAAGGTTGCGCGCCAGGTTGGAAACAAACGTCAGGAACTCGAGAAGGCAGGGGAAGCCAAGAACGTCAAGAAAATAACCCTTGATAATCTATACGACTCCATCCAGCAGGGCGAAGTCAAGGAACTGAAGGTTATCATCAAGGGTGATGTCCACGGCTCTGTAGAAGCCCTTCAGATGGCTCTGGAGCGGCTGAGTACACCGGAGATACGGCTCAACGTGATTGATGCCTCCGCCGGAACAGTTACAGAGTCCAATGTAAGTCTTGCTGCCGCATCGGATGCAATAATTATTGCTTTTCATGTGCGACCTACACCAAAGGCGCAGATGCTTGCAGAACAGGAAAAGGTTGAGATCCGTAAATATACCATTATCTACGATGCCGTAGACGATATACGTGATGCGATGGAAGGCATGCTCTCTCCTGAGCTCAGAGAAGAAACTGTCGGTACCGTCGAGGTCAGAGAAACATTCAAAGTTCCGAAAATCGGTCTTATTGCCGGTTGTTATGTGACTTCCGGAAAGGTTACCCGTGGAGCAACTGTACATGTTGTCCGGGATGGTATCGAAATCCATACCGGAAAGATTACCTCGCTCAAGCGTTTCAAGGATGATGCGAAAGAGGTTGCGTCCGGATATGAGTGTGGTATCGGCATTGAAGATTATCTGGATGTTCAGGTTGGAGATACCTTTGAAGTTTTCGAAATCCGTGAAATTGCCAAGAAGCTGAGCAGCGATAATAACTGATGTCAGAATTCAGGCTTAAGCGTGTGTCTTCACTGATTCAGCATGCTGTCAGTGAAATGATTGTTACCGGTGTTATTAAAGATCACCGTGTATCGAGTTTTATATCAGTAACCGGCGTAGAGGTGTCCAGGGACACCGCCTACGCCAGGGTGTATGTTTCCAGTTTCGAGAACCCCCAGTCGGTTGAAAATGCTGTAAAAGCATTAAATCATGCAGCTGGCTTTATTCAGGCAAAGCTCGGTAAAAAACTACATCTGCGTAATACTCCCAAGTTGAATTTTATTCAGGACAGCTCAATTGAGCGTGGTGTTCGCATGGTGAAAAAGCTGGATGATCTGGATACCTGATGCCCCTGCGTGACGGTATTATTTTAATCAATAAAAATCCTGGTTTTACCTCTTCGGATACGGTAAGAATGGCTGCGCGCAGGCTTAAAGCGGGTAAAGCCGGGCATACCGGAACTCTGGACCGGTTCGCTTCTGGACTTCTTGTATGTGTTACCGGTTCATATACCCGCCTTGCCAATTACCTAACAGATCAGGATAAGGAATACGAGGCAGTAATAGAATTCGGTAAGGAGACAAGTACCCTTGATCCCGAAGGGGAAGTAGTCTCAGAGGGGTCAGTTCCGGATCTCCCGGTAATAGAATCTGTTTTGCCTGCGTTTAGAGGTGAAATACTGCAGAGGCCGCCTGCGTATTCTGCAGTGCATATAGATGGCAAACGGGCGTATAAACGGGCAGCGGCCGGAGAGGAGATGGTTATGCCGGAACGCTCAATATGTATTGATAGTTTTGATATTCTGGACTGGAATGCGCCGTATTTGACCGCGCGTATTGCCTGTTCCAAAGGAACCTATATACGCAGCCTGGCGAGGGATCTTGCTGTAGCTGCCGGCAGCCGGGCCAGTCTTTCGGAACTGAGAAGAACCAGGGTTGGAACATCCCTGGTGGAAAACGCTGTAAATCCAAAAGAACTCAACGGTGATACACCCCTGGATACAAACCGGGAGAGTATGGAGAGGATTCTCGGGTTAAAAGGAGTTACTGTACTTCAGGACTTTGCCAGGGATTTTCTTAACGGTAAAACCATAGAAAGTTCCATGTTTCAGGAAGTTCCGGACATGGATGACCTGATATGCTTTGATGAGGGCGGAAGATTTCTCGGTGTTCTTGTCCGGCAGGAACAGGGCTACCGTTATGGTATGGTTAACGGCGGGTTGAGAGATTGACTTTTTAAAGTATTTGGGTAAACTATTGTGGAAGAATTATGCTTTTGCCGCCGTATTCTTCCGCATATTTGCAGTAAAAACTAACCGTGATCAAAACGGATAAAATTCATGAGCAGGTTTCGCTCGGTAGAGAGAGTGTTCAAAGGAGAAAAGGATGTTAGCTAAAGAAGCGAAACAGAACGTAATTAAAGAGTTTGGTACTAACGAGAAAGACAGTGGAGCAACTGAAGTTCAGATTGCCCTGCTTACAAAACGGATCGAAGAGCTTACAGAGCATTTCAAAGTAAATAAAAAGGATCATGCCTCAAGACGAGGTCTTCTCAAACTGGTAGGTCAGAGAAGAAAGCTGCTTAAGTATCTGCAGCGGAAGGATCTTGACAAGTACAGGGAGCTGCTCGTTCGTCTCAATCTGAGAAAATAACAGTAAGGATTTATAAGTAATGATACATTCAGTTTCCATTCCCATGGGAGATGGTGAACTTATCCTCGAAACCGGCAAGATGGCAAAGCAGGCAAACGGTGCGGTGTACGCACGGTATGAAGGCAGTGCCGTACTTGCCACTGCCTGCTGCAGTGACAAACCGGTTGAAGGTCTGGATTATGTTCCTCTCCAGGTAGAATACAATGAAAAATATTATGCCGCCGGAAAAATCCCCGGTGGATTTCTTAAGCGTGAAGGAAGGCCTAAAGACAAGGAAATCCTTGTATGCCGTCTTATTGACAGACCTATGCGGCCGTTGTTTCACAAATCTTTCGCCCGGGACATCCAGGTAGTACCTACTGTTGTTTCTGCGGACCAGGTTAACCCGCCTGATATTATTGCAATGGTGGCGGCTTCCGCGGCTGTTGTAATTTCCGATATTCCCTTCGAAGGTCCCGTGGGAGCTGTAAGAATCAGTTCTGTAGACGGTGAGCTTATCGTTAACCCGACATTCGAGCAGATTGCCAAAAGCGAGCTCGATATCGTGGTTTCCGGTACCAATGAAGGTATTACCATGGTGGAAGGCGGTGCCAAAGAGGTCTCTGAAGAGAGAATGCTCGAGGCTATCGACCTCGCCCGTGCTGTAATCAAGAAACTCTGTGCGGCACAGCTTGAACTGCGCGAAAAAGCCGGAAAAGAGAAACTTCCGCTTGTTGAATCATCAGAAGTTTTCGAGCTTGAAGTTGAAATAAAAGAGGCTGCCTACAGCCGTCTCGAAGAAGCCTGCTTTGTTCTGGGCAAATTCGAACGTTACGCTGCTATTAAGGCAGTAAAATCTGATGTTGTAGCACAATTTGCGGAACGTATAGAAGAAGGTCAGATGTCCAAGGTGGACAAGCTTTTCGAGAAGATGGAGTACGATATAGTCCGTGCATCCATTCTGAATAACGGCAAACGGACTGACGGTCGCGGTACTGAAGACATCAGGCCCATCAGTTGTGAGGTAAAAGTGCTTCCCCGTACACACGGGAGTGCGCTTTTTACCAGGGGTGAAACCCAGGCTCTTGCTGTAACAACCCTCGGTACCGTTTCAGATGAAAAAATTGTTGATGACATAGATGGTGATAAAAGCTATGAGAGTTTCATGCTTCACTATAATTTCCCTCCCTTCTCTGTTGGAGAAACCGGCCGTATGGGTACCGGACGCAGGGAGATTGGTCACGGTCATCTTGCCCAGCGGGCAGTAGAAGGCGTTCTTCCCAAAAAAGAAGATTTCCCTTACACAGTTCGGGTTGTTTCTGAAATACTGGAATCAAACGGATCTTCATCCATGGCTACAGTCTGTGGAAGCTCCCTTTCACTCCAGAGTGCCGGTGTGCCTCTCCGGAAGCCTGTTGCCGGTATAGCCATGGGGCTTATCAGTTCACCTGAAAAGACGGTAGTTCTTTCTGATATTCTCGGAGAAGAGGACCACCTCGGCGACATGGACTTCAAGGTAGCCGGTTCTGAAGATGGTATAACCGCTTTCCAGATGGATATTAAAATTTCCGGAGTAAGCCGGGAGATCATGGAAACGGCCCTCAATCAGGCCAAGAAAGGCCGAATGCATATTCTTGGTATCATGAACGAGACTGTGAACTCTCATCAGGGCCAGATGTCCGAGTATGCGCCGAAGATCATCACCATTAAAGTAGATGAAGATAAGATCGGCGCAGTTATCGGGCCCGGAGGTAAGGTTATCAAGAGCATCTGCGAAAAATCAGGTGCCAGCATTAACATCGATGACAGCGGCAAGGTGGTTATCTTCGGTAAAGACCAGGCCAGTGCCGAGGCCGGTGAAGCAATGGTACGCGGTATCGTTGAAGATCCCGTGGTCGGCACTGTCTACCAGGGAACGGTAAAACGTATCATGGACTTTGGAGCCTTCGTGGAAATTCTTCCCGGAAAAGAAGGTCTTGTCCATATTTCAAAGCTCTCCCGTGAGCGTGTTAACAGCGTCAGCGACGTTCTCAAGGTAGATCAGGAGATCCCGGTAAAACTTATCGAGATCGACCGCATGGGCAGAATCAACCTCAGTTATATCGACGCAATCGACCCCGATAAAGCCGGCAGTGGAAAAGGGGGAGATCAGGGCGGCCGTCAGCGATAGGGGCCCGTCTCTGACATTATGAAGGCGGATTGTCCATATCGGGGCAATCCGTTTTTTTTTATCTGCACAGCAACAATGATTTCACAAAGGAGTGAATTCTGGAGATGTTAAAAAATATAAAAGTTCCTGCGGTATTGCCAAAGGGCGGTGCTCCAAAATATGCGACATCGGTTGCTTCAGGAGCGGATCTTGTAGCCGAGATTGATACCCCCGTACAGCTGAAAAGTCTGGAGAGGGTAATGATACCAACCGGACTATATCTGGAAATCCCGTCCGGTTACGAAGCTCAGGTAAGGCCAAGATCCGGTCTTGCTGCAAAGCGAGGTCTCACTGTGTTGAATTCTCCTGGTACAATAGATAGTGACTATCGAGGCGAGATTAAAGTTATTCTCGTTAATCTTTCTCCTGAAACTGTAGAAATTGTTCCAGGGGAACGGATAGCCCAGATAGTTTTTGCTCCGGTTATACAGGCGGTTTTTTATGAGAGCCCGGAGCTGTCCCGAACAGAAAGAGGCCATGGAGGCTTTGGATCGACTGGGACTCACTGAAAAAATAATCGGAAAACCTGGAAAAGAGTGACTACAAAAATAATTAATCGATATATTGCCGCAGAGTTTCTCTTTTCCTTCTTTGTTGTTTTTCTGTTCTTTTTCTTTATTTTTTTTATAAACCAGATATTACTGATGGCAGAACAGATTCTCTCAAAGCATGTTGCTGCGGTAGATGTAATTCGGCTTATTCTTTTCGCTATTCCCAATATTATTTCCTACAGTTTCCCCTTTGCTGCTCTGGTAGGAGGGCTTATGGCGGTGGGGCGGCTGGGCGGTGATAATGAACTTATGGCCATGCAGGCAGTGGGTATTCCTCTAAGGAGAATAGCATTACCGTTCCTGTTCATGGGAGTTATTGTTGGTGCCCTGGCGTTTTTCTCCAACGATGTTCTTCTTCCCCTGGGTACTATGAAATTTAACACTCTCTACAGGGAGATTCTCTACAGCAACCCCGCACTTGAGCTTGAATCTAATTCTATTAAACGCTATCAGGATCGTATCATTGCAACCGGTGATGTACGTGGCGGCCGGATTGATAATATTGTTATTATTGACAGAGATGATAAGAAAAATATTCGTACAATTACAGCCGCAGAAGCTGTTCTTTCGAAAGATACAAGTGGCGCCGGGGTTATAAGTCTAGAGTTAGAGGATGTTGTATCTCTTGTGGCCGATAAAAAACGTAGTGGAGATTATGAGTACAGTACAGCGGAGAGAATGAAATATAATATTCTGCTCAAAGATATAACTATGGCTGTTCACAGTCTCACTCCAAGGGAAAAGAGCGTAAGGGATATCCTCAGGGAAATAGAGGCCAAGCAGAAACAACTGGATACGAGGATTTCTGATCACCGGCAGCTGCTTGAATCCGATATTATTAATATGAGTGCCGTGTATGATGATGTCTTTCTAAATCCTCGGGGATTTGAAAAAGCACGCTTGAAAACTCTTTTTGAATCGGTAGAGAATCTTGGAAAGCAGGAAATTCGGGATCGGTCGCTTCAGATGCATCTACTGGAGTTTCATAAAAAAATTGCCTTGCCGGCTGCTTGTGTAATTTTTTTGATTTTTGCTTTTCCGGCAGGTGTTTTAAGCCGGAGGAGTGGTCGTTCCATTGGTTTCGGCATTGGACTGTTTGTTTGTGTTATCTATTGGGGAATGTTATTTGCAGGACAAACTCTGGGAATCCGCTCAAATTTTTCACCTATGTTATCTATATGGAGTGCGAATATTATAATTCTTCTCGCAGGTATTATCCTTCTATTTCTTAGGACAAACCGGTGAAGATTTTTTATCGCATGCTTCTGAAGGATACTGTCCCGGTAATGCTTCTGGCACTTATGTTCTTTGTGCTGATCCTTGAGATGGTAGATCTTTTTGCAAATCTTTGGAGATATCTTAACCAGGATGTGCCTGTTGAAGTTATTCTGACTATTCAGCTGTATTACCTTCCCAAGTGTATTGCCTATGCTGCTCCTATATCGCTTCTGTTTGCTGTATCGTTCACACTGGGAAACCTTTATGCAAACAATGAACTGATTGCGCTGTTAGGATCAGGAGTATCTCTTAGGCGGGCAGTAGTTCCTATCCTGGTCCTCGGCTTTCTTCTAGGTGCTGCATTACTGTTCTTTGAAGACAGAATTGTGATCAATACCTATGCAACAAAAATAAGGTATGTTAAGACTGTTCTGGGACAGAAAGAGAACGCCAATAACACTAATGTCACAATAAGAGGAAATGAAGGGGGCGTTATTTATTCATCGGAGTACTATAACGATCAAAACCGGACGCTTTCTAATCTGACAGTTCTTATTTCTGATGAAAACGGTATCTTTCGTGAAAGGATTGACGCCAAATGGGCTGAGTACAGTGAAGGTTCATGGTTGCTGCATGACTGCCGGATATTCAGGTATGAGGGACAGAAGATTATCGAAATCAGGCGGGACAATATGCGACATCCGTTACTTACGGATGAACCGGATACCTTCAGGCGGAAAGAGAAAAATCTTGATGAACTGAAATTAAACGAGGCAAGATTGTACATAGAAGAATTGCAGAAAGCCGGGAGGGACAGCCGGGTTGCAAGAACCGATTACTACAAACGGATTGCATTTATATTTACACCGTTTATTGTTTCCCTTATTTCCGTAGCTGTTGGAAGTAGATTCAAAAAGAATATCCTCCTTATGAGCCTGCTTCTTAGTCTGAGCATTTCTGTTATTTTCTATGTTTTCCAAATGATTACCGGTATTCTTGCAAATACCGGACTGATGCCCCCCTTTACCGGAGCATTTTTGCCGGTTATCGTCTTTTTTATATTGGGCATAACCATGATGAGATTTGTAAGAACATGAGGTTTTAATGGGTGTAAAATTTTCTATTGATTCTGTTGACAACGAAACACTTGCCAGAACAGGCACACTTGAGCTGGCCCATGGGCCCGTTGAGACTCCGGTTTTCATGCCGGTTGGAACAAACGGAAGCGTTAAGGCGATCTCGCACGATACCCTTGAGAAAATCGGGATTTCAATAATTCTTGGAAATACCTACCATCTCTACCTGCGACCGGGCACGGATGTTATAGATACCTATGGCAGTTTGCATCAGTTTTCCAGCTGGAAAGGGAATATCCTCACTGATTCAGGCGGGTTTCAGGTGTTTTCACTTGCTCCCTTCAGGAAGATTACCATGGAGGGGGTTAAGTTTCGCAGTCATATAGACGGCAGCTATCATTTTCTGACTCCGGAAAAGGTTATAGGTGTACAGAATTCGCTTAACAGTGATATAGCCATGGTGCTCGATGTATGTACTCCCCCCGGTATTGAGTATCGGGAGGCTGTTAAAGCGCTGGAGACGACAACTCACTGGGCGGAAAGAAGTCTGCGTGCATGGAAAGAAGCCGAGCCAGCGGAAGGGAGGGCATTGTTCCCGATCCTTCAGGGCAATTTTTATAAGGATCTCCGCGAAAGAAGCGCTGAAGAACTTCTTTCCATGGACTTCCCCGGCGTTGCAGTAGGTGGTCTGTCTGTGGGAGAGCCTTTTCCTGTGTATGTGGATATGCTTCAGCATACAGGGGCGTTGCTTCCCGTGGAGAAACCCCACTACCTGATGGGAATAGGCACGCCCGAGTATATACTTGAAGCAGTGGAGAACGGTATTGATCTGTTTGACTGTGTTTTTCCAACCAGAATTGCTCGAAACGGAACAGTGTTCACATCGAGCGGTATGGTAGCTTTGAAAAAAGCTGAGTTTGAAAAGGATAAACGCCCTATTACCGATGGGTGTACGTGTACCGCATGTACCAGATACAGCAGAGCATATATGAGGCACTTGTTTAAAGCCAAGGAGATACTCGGCCCTATGCTGGCTACCGAGCACAATATTACATTTCTCAACAATATGCTGAAGGAGATCCGTGCTGCCATCCGCGCATCACGATTCCGTAAATATAAAGAGGATTTTCTGAATGAGTACCGGGGAAAACACAGTTAAAAAAAATAGGGCGAATAAGAAGAACAGGAGCAGTACAGTAAATACCTTCATAGTTATGATGTGCACCCTGATCAGCAGGCTGCTCGGTTTTGTACGGAATGCCCTCATAGCTTCGCTTTTCGGTGCCGGTGGAGAGGCCAGTATACTGCATCTTACATTTGCTGTACCGAATAACCTGCGGAAGCTTATGGCGGAAGGTGCATTATCCTCAGCTTTCATCCCGGAAATTTCTACATCACTGGTCAAGGAGAAAAACAATGGGAAGGCAAAATTCCTTACCAGTCTCCTTATCGGATTTCAGTTGATAGTGCTGATACCGCTGTCTTTGGTCAGTATTATCTACGCCGAACCGCTGATTAAGTATGTTCTTTCAGAATTAAGAAATCCAGAGGAAATTACCCTTGCAGTTTCGCTCTTTCGCTGGTTTATATTCTACATAGTTCTGATTAGTGTTAATGCAACAATAATGGCGGTGCTCAACAGTCACAGCGAATTTCTTATTCCTGCACTTACACCAGTGCTTTTTTCTGTTGCCGTTATATCCAGCCTTGTTCTGCTGTACAGGCATCTTGGAGTGTATGCGATGGCTGTGGGGGTTTTGAGCGGAGGTGTTGTACAGATTCTTTTTCAGTTGCCAGTTTTCCTGCGCAGTGGTTATTCCATTATTCCGGCATTTCGGTTTAATGAACCGGGTTTTCTTCGGGTAATGAAAAGATGGGGACCCGTTGTACTTAGTTCATCAGTTTTCAGCATTATACAGATTGTTGCAATCCGTTTCGCTTCAGGTATAGATGACGCAGGCGTAGCAGGTTTGCAGAATGCTATTATTTTCTGGCAGCTGCCCATGGGCATCTTTTCTGCATCCGTGAGTACTGTAATGTTCCCAAGAATGAGCAGGCTTACAGCAGAAGGAAAAGAGAAAGATTTGAGCAACACCATAGCACAGGGTATTGAGCTTCTTCTGGTACTGCTGTTGCCTTCAATGCTGGTTCTTGTGTTTCTGGGTCATGAAATAATTTCAGTCGCTTACCAGCGGTACCGTTTTACTGCACAGGATACCGCGTACACAGTCAGAATTATGACAGCATACAGTTACGGTTTGTTTTCTGTAGGAGCATATAATTTCATGCAGCGTTATCATTTTTCCCGGGATCGCTTTAAAACAGTTACCGCCACCGCAATAGTTATAGCTGTGGTTGATATTTCGCTTTCACTGTTCTGGAAAGAAACTACTATGGGTGTGTCAGGTCTGGCCCTGGCAAATACAGCGGCTTTCACTATTGGGTTTCTTATGCTTTATCTTCCCATGATTATCAGCAGGGGAAAATCAATTGTTATCAAGAATATGATAACATTATTGAAGCTGTTGCCAGCATTGCTGCCGGGTGCACTTGTTCTTTATTTTCACCATTTTCTATTCGGAGACTGGTGGGTAAGTGGATCCAGTGTTATTAATCTATTGAGACTGCTGGCGGTTTCAGTTTCCTTTAGTGTGCTTACCCTTATAATGTACAGGCTGACCAGAATTGATTCTGTAAACATACTGCTGCGCAGGAGGAGAAAAGGATGAAGAAAATATTAATACTTCTGTTGCTGATAAATGCAGCGCAGCTTCCTTTTTCTCTGTTTGCCCAGTCTGAAAGCGAGAAAACTGCGGATGATAATCCTGCAGCTGAAGATGAAGATTCACGCAGAGATATTCTGCGGTATGGTATAGACAGTGAGGTCATCAACCTTTTAAACAGTCTTAAACAGCAGGAAGATCACGGATTGGATAAAGAGGTTTTATCCATAGCAGAAAACACAAGAAATGGGGATCTGCAGCAGGCGGCTCTCAAGCTGCTTATAGAATCGGATGATGTGAATCCGGTACCGGTAGCCCGTAAAATACTCGAAGACTATCCACTGGATGAAAAACTTATAAACAGTGCTCTGGATGTGATTGGTAAAAAAGAGAGCAGGGATGATGCAGATCTTGTGGTTGAATATCTGCGTCATGAGAACAGCGTGGTGGGCGTTAAAGCAATGGAAACCATAGGCATCATTGGGACTACTGAATATACTGCTGTGGTAAGAGATATTTATGAAGATACCGACACCAGTCAGTCTGTCCGTGCTGCAGCATTAAGTACCCTTGGTGCATTGAAAGATGAGGACAGTATTGATTTTCTGGTAGATATACTGGAGGATACGACACAGGAAAAAAGTTATCGCTGGAGGGCTTGTCAGGCCCTTGGAAGCTATGGTACCGCACAGGTATTACCGCACATACAGAATGCGCTGCATGATGATGATACCATTCTGAGGACTTATGCTGTACGGGCTCTAAAAGAGTTTCCAGCAGATCTTGTTCTTGATGATTTACGCGAGGCTTTACGTGATTCCTTCTGGCGGGTAAGAGTTGCGGCAATAGAAACACTCGGAGAGAGAGAAGAGAAGGATGCTGTAGATGTTTTAATCTACAAAGCTAAGCGGGATCCTGAGGAGAAAATCCGACTGACTGCTGTTATTGCTCTTGGTAAAATTGGTGGAGGTAAGGCATTTGATGCCCTGCGTGAGATTGCTGAAGCAAGAACGTTTTCCATGGCGCTGAGGGCTGCATCAATTCAGGTGGTTCTGGATAAGGATATTGCTTCCAGTTTCAGTATGATTGATACAATTATTGAACAGGAGTGGGAGAAGGATAAATCACCTCTGTTTATTGAGCTGGTCAAAGGTATGACACGACAGGAGCATGAACGCCTGGCAGGGTATTTCGAGCGATTTCTCACTTACAATGATGTGTCGGTTATCCTGATGACCCTTAAGGGTATCGAAAAGAATGCCTTTTTTACCCTTAAGGATACAGTCCAGGAATTAAGTGAATCCCTCACAGCGAACTCCGTTAAAAAGATGGCGGAAGAAGTGCTTGACTCTCTTTAGATTGTATTCGACATTCCCGGCTTGTCGATCAGATGTAGAATATGATTTACCCTTTCAAGAGGGCTTATCCATTCCCGGAAAACCATACTGAAGTCTCCGTGTTCTGTGTGCAATCGAAGGGGAATGTTGAGGCAGTTTTCAACTGGTTTTGTAATATCCGGAAAAAATTCTTCATGTAAAGGGGTGAACCGAAGCCCGCTTTCAGTAAATTCAACTTCAGCGATTTTTTCAGGTACTTTTATAAGGAACACAAGGAAGAAAGAGTTTCCGCCACCTACAGTACGGATCTGTTTGCCGACCCAGCGGATGTTGCGGCCACTGTTATTCGGGTTTTGTCCGGAAAGTCGGAATTCAATAGGTTTGTGACCAAATCCCTCTTCATGAGAATCGTAATGATGTATGGTGGAAATCTGAGAGAGAGGAATTTTCCCTCCCGGTCTACTGGTCTGGACCTCCATCAGGCTTACTTTGCCGGAACCTGGAGTCTGCTCGGAGTGGAGCCTTTCTGGCCCAATGTAGGTATCTGTTGCATCCGGTTTATTTGTTGTCTTCCCATGTTTGCCTGGGGCACCGGAAATCGTCGGCATACCGGACTCCATTATTTGTCTGCCCGAATCAGTTTCATCTCTTTCTTTGCGAGTTGCTTTCGGGCCATATGCGGAATCTGCGTCGGCATTGGATTCTATATGTCTTCTCAGAGGTATAATGGTGAAGATTATCAGCAGTATCAAGGCTATGGCTGCAACGATAATCAGAAAAGGAACTTTGAAACGAACAATATTTGAATGGCTCAGTTGAAAACGAAGTTCTCCCTTTCTGGGAAAGATCCGCAGGTCATCAGAAAAAACAAGTTCGGTGCCCATTGCGTATTCACCGTTTTCATAACCTTCAAGTGAAACCCTGGCGTTGAGTACAGCCTTTTTAGCGGGATCTACCCTCAACTGCTGGGGAGCGATCAGGATGTTGCCCTCTTTTGTGCGGATCTCTTCGAGATGTACAATAATGGGCTCGTCGCGATAGTTGGTTACTGTAAAGGGAATGGTGAATTCAGCTCCGACTCTGCCGAGATTATCGGGAAAATCAAGAGAAGGCGCACCAGTTGCTGTATGGCTTATTCCGTTGCCTTTTTCGTAGGGAATAACATCAACTCCCAGCGTTTCAGAAATCGGTCCGTAAAGATCATTACTTTCATCAGAGTTATCTGCGTTTTCAGATCCATCAACGGCTGTAGTACCGTCTGCAGTGGCAGTGCCGCCGGAATTTCCGTTTCTGGGAAATTCGATTAGCCTTACTCTCCAGCCCTCACGCTTGAGCTCCTGGGCTATACGAATGGCTTCGGCTCTGTTTTTTTCTCTGGCATCAGGACCCTGCGCCGGATAGGCTGAGCCTGGAGGAGGGTCATGAATTCCATCTGTAAGAATAAGGATATTTTTACTTGTGGATAGAGACAAATCCCTGACATAACCGTAGAGATAATTCATTGCAGATATCAGATCGGTATACTTTCCCAGGGGATGCAGAAGCATTATACGCGCAAGTGATGCCTCTATATCTTTTTCCGATTTTATAACCCGATGAATTTCCTGTTCCGGTACGCTGGAAAAACTGAGCAGGTGAAAGCCGTCGCCGTACTCAAGATGCTCGTCTACAATATCCTTTAACAGAAAATTAACGGTGTCATCGAAATAGGGGAACATGCTTTCCGAGACATCCAGCAGAACGATCATATCCATCTCCTCCGCAACTGCCGGTAGGATGGCAGTCAGCAGGAGGAGAAGAAGAATACAGCGTTTAATCATAAATTTTTAGATTTCTCCTTTTGAGATACTTTTAACTGTATAGTTGTATTTGTTTTCGTTGATTTCAAATTCTGCAGTTTCACCTGCCTTGAGTCCCCACAGCTTCATGCCGAAGGGGGACTGATAGGAGATAATGCTGCGGTTGGGATCGGATTCCCACGGGCCATAGATAGAGTAGGTCTCGTTCTTGTCTGTATTATTGTTAAGAAGTTCAACCTTGGTTCCAAAAGATACCTTGGATGTATCAATCTGCTTTCTGTCAAAAATCTGTGCCTTGTCAAGATCTTCCTTCAGGCGGCCCACGGACATGTTGAGAAGTTCCTGTTTTTCCTTCCCTGCCTTGTATTCGGCATTTTCCCTGAGGTCTCCCAGGTCAATCGCTGCTCCAATTTCTCTGGAATTTTCGGGGATCTCCACATCGATGATATGGCGAAGCTCTTCCTGCTTACGCTGATAGCTTTCCGCAGTAACGATGAGACCTTTGAGTTTGACTTTTGTTGTAGTCGCTGCAGAAGCAGGCTCTCCGAAAAACTTGAAATCCGGAAACCGGTCAACAATCTTATGTTTAAGTTCGATTAGAATTGAAGGATCAAGGTCTTTAACATCCTGAACCAGGGTGATCAGCCGGTGAATGGAGTCTACATCTGTTTTAAGCAGGTATTCCTCAAGCCGTTTCTCTTTAAAAAGGAAATTCTGGGCCTGACGGTTGAGTTTCCGGTTGTTGCTTACGTCCCTGCGGTTATTGATCTCTCTAAAGGTAATATCAACAAGGTGGATCATGTTAATCAGGATTTTTTCGTATTCAATACCGTATCCTGCGACTTTTTCATTGGAATCATAGTATTTGGCAAGCCAGATGAAGGCGTCACGGTTGTCCCTGTATTTATCCATGATATCGGAAAACAGAGCCTGAACCAGGTCTTCATGATCGTGAGCATAGAGTTCATCAATGATATATTTACTGAGGCTGGTGGGGAAAATTTTGACATAGTATTCAGGCCAGTCTGACTGTGCTTTCAGTTCCGCAAGGAAACCCTTGGCGATTTCTGAATCATCTATCTTGGAAAAGAGACCCATTATGTCGTCAATCTCCTCGATAAGGTCAGCGAATGTAATACCAAGGCCGGGATTAAGATAGGGGAAGTCCTGAACTACCTGTTCAACCAGTAGATAACTGCCTATAACCTGCTCGTTTACACTTGCATATGCCTTGAGAATATTCACGAAGTAGGAGAACATTTCCGAAAAATACTCGGATTCTGGTTTTGCTGTTGCCAGAAAATCCCTCAGAGCACCTACCTTGCCGAAGAAGTTTTTAACCGCCTTGAAACGGTTGAAAGCTTTCTCTTCAATGGAGATGGGAACTTCGCGAACTACAAAAACATCGAGCTTGTCGGGAAGGTTTCCGAATGAAGTGTCTTCCTTGAGACGTTTTCTCGCTGTTGTACTCCATGACGACCACTCGCTTGCAGTAAGTACAGCAGGAACCAGTTCCGCCTTGATCTGCTTCATATTTGCGGCATTATCAAAGCTTCTGATTATGGTTCGGAGGGCCCATGAGGGATCCTCTTTTACAAGAGTTTTCAATTCGTCTTTCTTTTTAGTTACCTTCAGTACCCAGATATGATCTTTTGCAAGGGAGGTGAGGGCGTTTACCGCCATCTTGAGAGACATCCCGTGTCCCCGTTTGCGAGTGAAATCGATGATAATATCATCACCCTTGATGGACTTTATTCGTCCGATGCCCCAGGATCTGTGGCAGACGAAGTTCCCTTCATCGAAGGAAATATGTTTTTCAAAGTCTGAAATTGCATCATGGACATTACGCCAGCTCTGGGTGAGGTTGGAAACCCGGATGTATTCATCTAACTGACTGTGTTCCTTGAACTTATTGCGGTAGCACTCGGTGATTTCTTTTCTTGCCCAGACATTCTTCGGATCGTAATCGAGGATCCGTTTAAGAATCTCAATGGATTTATCCCAGTTTTCCGCTTCACGGTAATAGGTGTACAGTTCCTCGAGCAGCTGTGAAGCTCGTTCGGGAGATATGAGTTTTTCAATTTTTTTGTCTACATTAAAAAAGAAGTCTGTCTCTTCCGGGCAGTACTCAACCAGTTTCTCCCAGATTTCCTTGATGTTGGTGAACATCTTTTTATTGATATACCGGTGTATGGCTTTCTTATAGTAGTCAACCGCACCGCCGATGTTCTTATTCTCTTCCTGTACTTCGGCAAGCTGCCGCACGATATCAGCTTCTTCGTAGTCAACCTTAATAAGACGTTCCCAGATTTCGATTTTGTTTTCGTCTTCATTCTTATTGTCATAGCAATCCGCAAGGGTTCTCAGGGCGAATTTGTTTTCTCCATATTCGAGAATGCGCTTGCACAGGTATTCGACAATATTCCACTTGCGGTTGTCGGTAAAAATGTTAATTATCATTACCAGGTTGGTATCATCAACCAGCTGACGTCTGAGCGCGAGGATTCCAGCTATATAAAGGGCAATTATGCTGTTCTTTGTATGTTTGAGGTGATCGTCGCAAATTTCCCTGACCTCTTCTTCGCTTCCGTCGTCAATTATATCTGCGATAACTGCATCAAGCTCCTGGAAATTGTTAATACCGTAACTGTTGAGAGTTGCCCGGGTCCATTTTTCCTCGTTCAACAGCTCGCTTACAGCTTTCACGCTTTGGGTAGACATCTTTCTGACTCCATTCTAGTTAGCATATAGTTCGTAGACTTGCTGGTCTAGTATTTTAATTTTGCCCAGTAGTTCATCTATTTTGGTGCGGGAATCCTTAATGGCGACATAATGATCTATGAGCCAGAAGTACCGGTTGATCAGCCGTGGAATGATTACCTTACCCTCCGGGTTTTCCCCTACCTGTTTTTCCAAAGCATAAATGCTTTGACGAAGTTTCCCCAGTTCAAGCGGTCTGAGCTCCCGTTTGACTGAAAAAACACCATATATGACACCGTATACCGGAATCCACTCCTTCACGAGTTCCGGAGTAAAATCCATTCCCGATATCTCATCTATGAGGCGCCGGATCAGCAGAGACTCAAGATGGGACAGATCTATGCCCTGCGGATCAATATAAAAAGCCTCCCTGAAGAAGACTTTAGAGATACGAACTTCATTCAAAAACGCATAGCAGTCGGCCAGCTCCGACAGATATCCGGCGTTTTCCCGATCTCTGCCGGAAGCCTGCTCAAGGTAATCAACGGCATGCTGGTAGTCTCCGGTTCCTTTCAGACAGAATCCGAGTCTGTACTGAAGCTCGGGGTCGCTGCTGTCAGTTTCCTTGCCGAAAGATTCGAATGAGGTGAAGGCCGTTGTAAAAACCGAATGTCTGAGGGCATACAGACATTCATCAACAGTTTCAGGTACCCGCTTGAGGAACTGCTGAAACGCCTTCCATTCTCTCAGGAGAAAATCGCCTTTTTCAAAGGTATTCCCCAGGTCTTCAAGACGGCTGAACCGTTCTTTCCAGAAGTGGACACATTTCAGTGAAGAAATAACCTCGCCGTCTTCGAAATCAGCCTTTAAAGCTCTTTCGAGACTGGCTTCGGCATCCTGAAAGGAACCGTTCCTGGTATAGTCGTAAGCAACGGAAAGCAACTCTTTTAACTCTCCGGAGCGGTGCTTGATGTTGCTGTCCATTTATCCGTTTATTATAACATCCTGAAGAATTTAGTCAATCAGCGCAGGAGGACGAAGAAAGGGGGCAGAGTATAACTATATCCCGGTGTTTTTGACAAGGTTCCCACCCCGGTACCGGAATTGCCGCAGGGGGAAATTTTACGGTAAAAGAAAACTTGATCCCATTCCTGTGCTGTTGTATAAAGGAGGGAAGCTTCAATAAGCTTCTCGATAATGGGGGGGAGACTATGGTAGACAAAGGTATTGCAGAAAAACTTGATGCAGTTATTCGAAGGGTGGAGAATTTTCCAAAGCCGGGTATTCTTTTTTATGATATAACCAGCATACTTTCTGATCCTGAGGCTTTTAATATGGTAATAGAATCCATGGATGAAGTATATAAAGATGTAAAGTTTGACGCTGTAGCAGCCATTGAAGCCCGTGGATTTGTTTTTGCCGCACCATATGCCATCAGGAAAAAGATTCCCCTGTTACTTATCCGCAAGGCCGGTAAGCTGCCGGGTGAGACTATCAGTGAAAAAATAATCCTTGAATATGGTCATGATGAACTTCATATACATACAGCGGACGTGCCCGAAGGCGGGCGTATTCTTCTGGTGGATGACCTGATCGCAACGGGGGGGACCCTTTCCGGTGCCGTCTCTCTGGTAAAAAAGGCCGGAGGGACAGTTACCGACCTCTTCGGTGTGGTTGGACTGCCTTTTCTGAATTACAGAAGTAAACTAACTGACTGTAAGGTTACAACCCTTGTTGATTATCAGAGCGAATAGTATTGACATGAAACAGCAGATATAGTAATTTTTCGCCCAAGATACGAGCGAAGCCCGATGGTGTAACGGTAGCACGACAGATTCTGGTTCTGTTTGTGAGGGTTCAAATCCTTCTCGGGCTGTATTCATGGTCCCTTCGTCTATCGGCTAGGACAGGAGATTCTCATTCTTCAAAGAGGGGTTCGATTCCCCTAGGGACTATCGCACGGCCGGCTTTCAGCCGGCTTTTTTATAAATTGCGACTGTATATTTATGCAATTGTTATGCATAAATCGAAAAAATATACAACTGGAGGGGATTATGCGCTGTATCCTCGTTCTTGACGATGGAACGATCTTCACCGGCGATTCCTTCGGTGCCGCTCCCTGCGGTGCGGATGAATTGAAAGATCTGGTAGAGTTTTCAAAGGGAATAGGTGAGGTTGTTTTCAATACCGGAATGACCGGATATCATGAAATACTTACTGATCCGTCCTATACGGGACAGATTGTTGCAATGACCTATCCTCATATGGGAAACTACGGTACCGACGATGCCTGGTCGGAGAACGGTCCTGAAGATCGGCTGCTGCCGCGGGTAAAGGCCCAGGGGTTTGCGGTACGGGAATACTACGACGGACCCGTCCCTCCGGGGCGTTTGAGCCTTTCCGAGTTCATGAAAAAGTATAACACCCCCGGTATAAGCGGTATCGATACAAGAAAGCTCACCCTGCATCTGCGGGATAAAGGAAGCAGAAACGGTGTAATTGTTAAACCCGCCGACGGAATCGCTTTGAGCAGCGATGAAGAGAATACTGTACTTGCATACTTGAAAAGCTTCCCCTCAATGGAAGGTCGCAATATTATTCCTCAGGTTGGAATGACCGGAGAAGAGGATGTTCTTACCGACGGCGATCTTACCCTGGTAGCTATCGACTGCGGTACCAAGGGGAACATTCTGGAAGAGATGAAAAAGTTCGGTATTCGTATTGTACTTCTTCCCTCCACTGCCGGTGCGGAAAAGATTCTCTCTTACAAGCCCCACGGTGTTATTTATTCCAACGGTCCCGGAGACCCTGCAACCCTTCAGGAGCTGATCGCAGAGATAAAGAAGATGGTAGACAATGTCCCTCTTTTCGGTATATGCCTCGGGCACCAGGTAATTGCCAGCGCTCTGGGCGCAAAAACCCGGAAGATGAAGTTCGGTCATCACGGATGCAATAATCCGGTACGGGATGAGATCACCAAAAAAGTTGCAGTAACCAGTCAGAACCACGGCTTTGATGTGGATGAGGCAACTCTCCCGAAGGGAACCAGCGTATGGTTCAGAAACGCCAACGACAACACGGTAGAGGGAATTATTAACGAGAAAAAGCGGATATACACAGCTCAGTTTCATCCGGAAGCTGCTCCGGGTCCCTTTGATTCTCTCTGGATTTTCCGACGTTTCTACGACGAAATGAAGCGGTTTGCAGAAGACAGCGAGGGGGAAGCATAATATGCCGGCACGAAAAGATTTATCCAGCATAATGATTATCGGGTCCGGACCCATTGTTATCGGTCAGGCTTGTGAGTTTGACTATTCCGGAACTCAGGCGGTTGCGGCTCTTAAGGAAGAGGGGTACCGGGTTATTCTGGTTAACCCCAATCCAGCAACAGTTATGACCACTCCCGGCATAGCGGATGCCATCTATACAGAACCTCTCAAGCCCGCTTATGTGGAAGAGATTATCAAGAAGGAGCGCCCCGATGCGCTTCTACCTACCATGGGCGGTCAGACTGGGCTTAACCTTTCTCTGGAGCTCTATGAGCAGGGCATTCTCGATAAATATAGTGTGGAGCTTATCGGCGCCACCGTAGAAGCTATTCAGCTGGCTGAGGACAGGGGCAAGTTTAAGGAGCTTGCTACAAAAATAGGCCTTGATACTCCACGGTCGGTAATGACCAGGGATCTTGCCGGAGCGCGTACTCTGGCGGAAGATGTAGGCTTTCCCCTTATTATCCGTCCCAGTTATACCCTGGGTGGTATGGGCGGAAGCATTGCCTATGAGAAGAAGGAACTCGACAGCCTGGTTGAGAGGGCCCTTGAAGAAAGCCCTGTCCATGAAGCCCTGGTTGAAGAGTCTCTTCTCGGATGGAAAGAGTTTGAGATGGAGGTTGTCCGGGATCATATGGACAACGCTGTTATTATCTGTTCCATCGAAAACCTGGACCCCATGGGAATCCATACCGGAGACAGTATTACCGTAGCGCCTATTCAGACCCTTTCAGACCGGGAATATCAGGAGATGCGTACCGCATCTATAGAAACCCTCAGGGCGGTGGGCGTTGACTGCGGCGGATCGAACGTACAGTTTGCGGTAAACCCCGAAACGGGCCGGCTGGTTATTATCGAAATGAACCCCCGGGTAAGCCGGTCCTCGGCTCTTGCCAGTAAGGCAACAGGTTTTCCCATTGCCAGGTGTAGTGCAAAGCTTGCGGTGGGATACACCCTGGATGAAATTACCAATGAAATAACCGGTAAAACCGTATCCTGTTTTGAGCCTGCCCTGGATTACGTTGCAGTCAAGGTTCCCCGCTTCGAACTCGAGAAGTTTCCTTCCGGCTATAAACAGCTGGGAACCCAGATGAAGTCTGTAGGTGAGTCCCTTGCGCTGGGAAGAACTTTTACCGAAGCCCTGAACAAGGCTCTTCGTTCTGCTGAGCTCGGTGTAGAGGGACTGCAGGAGATGAGTATCGGTTATGACGGTCTGGATGATATGCTGGATACCCTGCATCCCCGACGGATTTTCGCAGCCTACACGGTTCTCAAGAGGGAAGGCAAACGGGCGCTTAAACGCCTTGAAGAGCGGACAAAGTTTGACCCCTGGTTTCTTCACTACATGTACAAGCAGGTGGAGTTGGAGGATAAAATTACTGCTGGTCCCCTTGATGGGTATCTCCTGCTGGAAGCCAAAAAAGCAGGTCTTACCGACAAGCGGATAGCTGTCCTTACCGGAAAAACTGAAGTGGATATAGAAGCTCTGCGAAAGAACGAAAATATTGATGCAAGCTACCACTTTGTAGATACCTGTGCAGGAGAATTTTCTGCGGATACTCCCTATTTTTATTCAACTTACGGCGAAATTGACGAAGGTTCCTCTGTAGACGGTGAGGGGGTTATCATCCTTGCTTCCGGGCCTAACCGTATCGGACAGGGGCTTGAGTTTGATACCTGCTGTACCCTTGCATCCCTTGGATACAGGGAGGAAGGGGTAAAGACGATAATTGTAAACTCCAATCCTGAAACAGTATCCACCGACTTCAATGTTTCCGACAGGCTCTATATCGAGCCTCTGGACGGTGAACATGTTAAATCCATCATGAAGAAAGAGGGCATAAAGGATGTTCTTGTTCAGCTTGGTGGTCAGACTCCATTGAACCTCGCCAAGGAACTTGAGGATGCCGGTGCAAATATTATTGGAACCAGTGTTAAGAGTATCTTTGATGCAGAAGACCGGGGACTGTTTACGGCACTGCTGAAAAAACTCAATCTCAGACAGCCCGATAACCGCATGGCGGCAAATGCAGAGGATATAAAGAAATACTCCAAAGAGATTGGATTTCCCGTGCTTCTGCGGCCTTCCTTCGTGCTAGGCGGACGCAGCATGTTTATTGCCTACACCGAGGAAGAGCTTGCTGAGTTTATGAAGCAGGATATTCCCATGTCTCCCGATCGGCCGGTTCTTGTGGACCAGTTCCTTGAGGATGCCTTCGAATACGACATGGATGCTCTTTCTGACGGCAAGAATGTCTACATAGCTGGAATCATGCAGCATATTGAAGCAGCGGGAGTTCACTCCGGCGATTCTGCCTGTGTTTTTCCTCCCTATAAATCAACTCCGGAAATCCTTGAGGAGATGAAAGAGGCTACTATTAAAATTGCCCGGGAAATACAGGTTAAAGGCTTTATTAATATACAGTTTGCCGCCAAGGGCGATCAGCTTTACGTTCTCGAGGTTAACCCCAGAGCATCCCGGACGGTACCGTTCCTTTCCAAGGCTTCCGGTGTCAACCTTATCAAGGCTGCTGTGCGTATCTGGAAGGGGATTGATCTTGAGCGCCAGGGACTTACAAAGAAGGGCACCGGCGAAGGCAGCTGTATTATGGGCTGGGCAGTAAAAGAGGCAGTATTCTCCTTTGACCGCTTTTCCCAGGTAGACCCCCTGCTTGGCCCCGAGATGCGTTCAACTGGTGAAGTAATCGGTACTGGCGCCAGTTTTGGTGAGGCATTCTCCAAGGCTCAGGCTGCTGTGGGAAGTGTACTGCCGACCGGCGGTAAGGCTCTGGTTTCAGTTCATCACAATGACCGCGAAACCATTCTGCCCATAGTCAAGGAATTACAGGAACTGGGATTTCAAATTGCAGCAACCAGGGGAACAGCAGATTTTCTCTACAACGAAGGTATTTTTGCGGAAGTTGTGCTGAAGATTCATGAAGGTCACCCCAATGTAATTGACCATATTCGGGAAGAGCGGTTTGATCTTATTATAAACACTCCCCTGGGACGTAATTCCCAGTACGGTGATCATGATATCCGGATACATGCTGTGCGCCACAAGGTGCCGTATACAACAACCACTTCCGCGGCCCTGGCTGCTATAGAGGGAATAAAATACCTCTCCAAGGGTGAGGTTATTGTACGGGAACTTGAAACCAAGGGATTTACTGGTAAATAGTAATCCTGATATTAAAATTAAAGGCTGCAGTTTATACCGAACGGCAGCCTTTTTTTACTTATCTTAAGCTAATGGCACCTTTTAGAAATTATCAAACACTGCAAGCGCTGTGCTCAAAATAAAAGGATAGACTATTCCTTGCTGTCGCCGAAGTTAAGGTAGCCGGTCAGTTCTTCTTTAATATCTGTAGCAAGCTGGTCAGGTTTCTGAACTGATGTATAAAAAACTGTAAAGTAGATAATCTTGATCGATTCAATAAGCCTTGATGCAATACCAAGAAGAAGTGAGACCAGAATTAATGTCAGAAAAACCGGTATCCAGTTAATGCTGAAAGGGGCATTGCCGGAGAACGTAATGGTTCCAATGCTGGTTACAAAGGTTAGAAGCCATCCGGCAGCAGCAGATATAACAATTAGCAGAAATGATATTCCCCATATAAGAGATTTGATTGCGCCGCCGGCAAAATCGATCCCGAATACTCCTGTTAGAGTGGCGGGAACATTGTTTTTGAGAGATTTGAGGTCCGGCACAATTTCTTTTATAGGTTTTGATTCAATAAGAACGGCGGGAATTAGGAAGTTGCTGATGAGATCCCAGACCTCTTCCAGAAATCCAAGGAGCAGGTTGATAAGAAAGCCTGATTCTTTATTGAATATTTTAGCATAGCGTATAATTAGGTCGCTGAGGCCGAGAATGCGAAGAGTCTTTTTGGCTTTCTGTGTATGCTTTACTGCATCATTGTAACTGATATCTCTGCCGCAGATAGTATTGAAAACTATCCAGCACACATTTCCCCTTTGTCGTGTGTCGTAGAAAAAGCGTAAGGGTATGATAAGCACAAGCATAATAATCCAGCAGAGTACTGAAAGTGCAATGAGCCCGATATTCTGATGTATTGTTGCAGTTAGAATCGGCAAAAGGGTGATAAAAAAAAGAACCCGGGTAATGACTGTCCAGACCGCCATACGGATAATCGGGGTTTTGATATCCTTATCTTTTCCGATAACCGTAAAAGAGTTACGCAGCAGATAACCGGTGTTTTTAACTCGTTCTTTAAAAGGTCTTTTTGTTAAAGTATTAAAATTCATATAATCCTCACTATACTGGAACCATACCTCCTCATGCTGCCGTTCAGAAAGTGTCAATTGTCACCGAAGGTGCTGACAATAGTAATGGGTTGTAAGTGATAAGAGTATCACCTGGAGATGGGTAAAACTCCTGAAGTGATTATACATCCAGTGGAAACAGATTGTTTTTCATTGCATATACCAGCAGTTCATTGGTGGTACTGATCTTAAGTTTTTTCATAATATTGGCCTTATGGGTCTTCAGGGTTGAGTATGAAATATTCAGTACTGCGCAGACTTCCTTGCCGGTCATCCCTCTGGTAATGAGTTGCATTATTTCCAGTTCTCTCTGGGTTAAACTATCGCGAACGGTTCCAGATTTTTCCTGTATGTTATGGGAACTCGAAAATGAGTCTACAATTCTGGTAAGAATACGAGGACTCATGTATTTCAATCCCTTTCTGATGGACTTGATTGCATTGATAAGCTCTGTCTGAGAGTTTTCCTTCAGGATATATCCGTTTACGGAAAGATCCATTGCTTCTCGAATGTACCGGTCTTCGATAAATGAAGAAAGGATAAGAAAGGCGACTGGAATCTCTTTGCGGCGGATCCTTCGAATTACCTCAAAGCCGGCTATAGTCGGCATGGCAAGATCTAAAACAGCAATATCAGGCCGGTTTTCCAGAATTCCCTCAAGTGCTGACTGGCCGTCCGCAGCCTCACCAACAACAGTGCATCCCGGTATTGATTCAATTATCATTTTCAAGCCGGGAAGAATCATCTCATGATCATCTGCAATAAAAATCCTGCAGTCATCTTTGAAATCATGCATGTCTATAATAGTACTACCTTGTACGAAAACTGCAAATTGTCAGATTGGCTGATTTGTAAGCTTTGATGTAGTCAATTTTTCCTCTGAAAATCAGCCAACTGGCGGATTTATAATCGGATAGACTCCCTTTAGATTTAAACCAGACTATTTTACGTTTTGAGTTTGAAAAACAGTTCCAAAGACACTGCATACGTCAAGTATTATAACGGATCATCATGGGTTACCGCTTCCATTGCAGATGATCAAATTCGATCTAATTTTAAAGTTGCGGTTGTAAATAATGTGCCCTATGTTTTTCTGAATGGCGGTTATGTAGGCAAAATTGAAGGAACCACTATTACGAAACTGAATACTACTGCAATTTCTCCGTCAGTTGCGGGCAATGTTCATTTAAGAGGATTCAGCGGTAAGTTGTATTTATCATACCAGGATTCTTATGATCAGCATTTGATTGTTGATCAAATCAGTCTTTCTGACGGGTCGGTGGTGAATTCATTTTCGATGTTTATTGATAAAACTGTGCAGGGGTATTCTTATTTAAATGGTACACCCACTATTGTCTATGATACATCAACCGGCTGTATATACGGCAGTGTATTCGGTGCAACAACAAATACGATGTTTGTCACCCAGGTCGAGTAGTTCCGTATACATGGGGGAATCAAGTATTCCCCCATGGCTTAAAATACACTGCTACATTGCACTTCCAGTTTTGAAATAGTCAGAGAAAACCATAATAATCTATAAGGAACATGATCCGGTTTGCTTATGTCTGTCTGTTTCTGTTCTCCATTATATTCCACCTCTCGGCTGACTCATCCGGCGAAGGAGGTGATTTTCCTGTTGCTGAATGGAATGATAGCACTGCTTACAGTATTGATGGAGAATGGAAGTTTTACTGGAACCAGCTTGAAACCTCTTCAAAAGAGGTGAAAGGCATATCGCCCGATGAAGTTGTCAGTTTTTTGACCTCCTGGGGTGAAATAAAAAAGAGGAACCCGGCTGTTTCAGATTACGGTTATGCAACATATTGCCTAACTCTGTACCTGCCCCGGGAGGCTCCTGACAGTCTGCTCTTTCAGGTGCCCCAGTTTGAAGCTGCAGTAAATATTTTTATAAACGGTAAACTTGTTTATAAGAACGGAGCTGTGGGAACTAATAAACAGAAAAGTTATATCTCACGATACAGAACCGAGCTTGTCCCTGTAAAAGCAGAGAATAACAGCCTCGATATTGCCGTTCAAACTGCCAATTATTCTTTCACTGATTATGCATTTTACAGCCCCCTTCTAGTGGGAGCAGCTGATTTGATAATCAAGCGGTATGTTATTTCCATTGCAATCGAAGCGATTCTGCTCGCCTCATTATTTGTTATTGTTCTCTATAATTTTATTATCAGCACCAGAATCGGCGGAGACAAGCTGTTTCTATTTTTTTTGGCTTATTTGGGCTGAGTACTCTTTTTTTTCTTCTGCTGAACGGCAACTGTTTTCTGGGCAAGGCTGGTATCTCATGGGTTTGGGTATGGCGGATGCATTATGTATTCCGTCTTGTATCCATCTACTTTTTCTACTGGTATACAGCTCAGCTGCTGAATCAAATGACTCCACCCTGGGTTAATAACGTCCTGCAAATAGTTGTTGGAGTATTTAGTTTGTTTTTCCTTTTTCTCTATCCCCAATGGTTGCAGAAATTCTATATACCTTCGATGGTCCTGATATTCGCTATGGCCTTTGTCAGTGCGCTCTGGGCTGCTCGAAGTGTGCTCAAGAGAGAAGAATGCGCCTTGATGTATTTCATTTCTCTTTCCGTACTCATCGGAGGGGTTGCCTTTGATACCTTTGTAAACTATGAAGATTGGCCCCTGATGTTCAATAATCATGCAGTTCTCGGGATAGTTCTTTTCGGTATTATCCAGGCGATTGTTCTCGGGACCCGACTGAATAGATACATAAATAAAATGGAAAATGAAGTGCAGCAGCGAACTGAAGAAATTGAACATCTGCTGCGTCTTCAAATGCGTCATGCCTTAATAGGGGAGATCCACCATTTTGTAGTACACCAGTGGAAACAGAATATCTATGCCATTTCTCTATATGCAGGCAGTTTGAAAAACATGCTTACGAATGAACATTCGAGCATGTCGGAAAAAACTGATCTCGCTATTAACCAGATTGAGAGAAATATTGAGTCCATGACTGCTACGGTAGATACATTTAATGAGTTCCTCTCGCCGCCGGATCCTGATAAGCATTTTTCTGTGCAGAGGGTATGCGGAGAAGCTCTGAATCTTATGAAGGATACTCTTTCAGTAAACAGTATACGCCTGGAAACTTATTTTACCTGTGATCTTGAGATCAAAGGGTATGGGGCTGAGTTCAAACAAGTAGTGATAAATCTATTAGACAATGCACGGAAAATACACGAGCAGAGAAGGGTTCAGGATCCATTTATCCGCATTTCCACAGAAATCAATGAACACTGGTTTCTGCTTACCCTGGAAGATAATGCCGGTGGATTTGAACCTGGAAAAAGAGAACAGGTTTTTGAAGAATATTATTCAACCTTCAGTTCCGGAAGCGGGATAGAACTTTATATGGCAAGGCGAATTCTTTCGGAGAGGTTCCACGGAGGATTGACTGCGGAAGCGGGAGCACAGGGTGCCCGGTTTGTTATCTCTCTGGATCAGGTGCTGCGAAAACTCCCGGCAGGCCACATGTTACCTTGAAGCCCGCCGGTGAATCCGGCATTAACCTTCTGTCTTTACGAAGTTGTTGTAGTAGTACTCGAAGCTCTCCACAATAGCCTCCCAGGACGCCTCAACAATATTTTCAGAAACCCCTACGGTGTCCCAGCTGTTGTTCTTGTGATCAGTTGAGGTAATAAAAACCCGTACCTTGGATGCCGCTGCCTCCTGGGGATTCAAAACCCGCACTTTATAATCAATCAGGGAGATATTCTCGATAAAAGGATAGAAGGGGAGAAGGGCATCTCTTAACGCTGAGTCCAGAGTTTCTACGGGACCGATACCAACGCCTGCTCCCATTACCTGTTTGTCATCGATTCTCAGAAACATTCTGCCCACAGTCTTTGACATGGTATCACCGGTTTTATAGCTTTCCAGATGGTAGTTATCCAGGGACAGCAGGGGCTTGTACTGTCCCAGTTCCTTGCGGACAATCAGGTCAAAGGATGCTTCCGCAGCTTCGTATTCGTAGCCCAGGTTTTCCTGCTCTTTCAGTTTTCTGGTCAGGGCAAGAACTTCCGGTGAGTTGCGGTTGTAGTCGCCATATTTTGCCAGCTTGGGCAGGACCGACGATTTCCCCGCCAGTTCGGACAGCAGTACCTTCCGTTCGTTACCGACTTTTGCACCGTCGATATGTTCCATAAGCTCAGGAGCCTTGGCTATTACGTCTGCATGCTGGCCGGCTTTGTGGCTGAATGCTGCAACTCCTACGTAGGGTTGTCTTTTTTCCGGGATAATATTGGCTTTTTCTGCAACAAAGCGGCTTAATGAGGTAAGCTGGTCAAGTTTGTCGGCCATATAGATTTCGTGGTCGCATTTCAGCACAAGGTTGGGAACAACCACGCAGAGATTAGCGTTTCCGCAGCGTTCGCCCCAGCCGTTAATTGTTCCCTGGATATGGATTGCTCCGTTCTGGATACCTGTCAGACTGTTGGCGGTTGCCACGCCGGAGTCGTCATGAAAATGTACGCCCAGAGGCGCAAGATCATGTTCCTGAATCTCTTTGATGAACTGATCAACCTGGTGGGGGAGTATCCCGCCGTTGGTATCACACATGACCAGACAATCGGCCCCGGCTTCTGATCCAGCCTTGAGTACTTCCATGGCATAGGCCGGGTCATTTTTGTAGCCGTCAAAGAAGTGTTCCAGGTCAAAGAAGACTTCACGGCCGTGTTTTTTCAGATAGGATATAGAATCCCTGATCATGTCCAGGTTTTCCTGCAGGTCGGTACGCAGAACCTTTTCAACGTGGGCTTTCCAGGTTTTACCCACAACTACCACAGATTCTGTCTCTGCGTTCAGGAGGGCCTGAATATGGGAATCCTCCTCAACCTTCTTCCCCGCCCGGCGGGTCGAGCCGAAGGCTACAATTTTCGCATGGTTGAATTTTTCTTTCTTAGCCTGTTCAAAAAAAGCTTCTTCCTTATCGTTGGAAAGAGGAAAACCTCCTTCTACATAATCCACCCCGATATCGTCCAGGGCATGGGCTATTTTCAACTTATCCTGCAGTGTGAAACTGACTTCAATGCCCTGCATTCCGTCCCGCAGGGTTGTGTCATAGATAATTACCTTTGCCATAGTTTTTCCTCCATGCTATTCATGAGATCCTGATTCCTGATTTTTCATCCCTCTTGACATGGAAACTAGGCCGGACCTGGCAAACTCAAGGATTGAATCTTTATCAAGCAGGGCTATAAAATCATCTATCTTTTCCGGTGCACCGGTTAACTCCAGCATTACCGATTCAGTTGCCACATCCATGATCTTGGCTCTGAATATTTCGGCTACCTGAAAGAGTTCTCCCCGTTCTCCGCTTTTTACCGCTACTCTGACAAGAGCAAGTTCGCGATCGACCTTGGGAGTTGATGTCAGATCGGTAACTTCAATCACATCAATCAGACGGTTCAACTGTTTTTTAATCTGATCAATTATCTGGTCATCTCCGCCGCAAACGAGGGTAATACGGGAGATTGTCGGATCGGTCGAAGGGCCTGCTGTGAAACTCTCCAGATTGTATCCCCGTCCGGAAAAGAGTCCGGATATCCGGGATAGAACACCTTCATGGTTTTCAACCAGCAGTGATATGGTATGCCTCACAGAGGTCCTCCTTGTCCGGTCATTTCATGCAGTGCTGCGCCGGGAGAAACCATGGGCCATACATTTTCTTCCCGGGGAATTATGAAGTCCAGAATAACCGGGCGGTCGTTTATTTCTGCCGCTTTGTTAACAGCTTCAACGGCTTCTTCCATCGTACTGGCCCTGAATCCGGCAGCCCCGTAGGCCTTTGCAAGAGCTACAAAGTCCGGAATGTATACCGGACAAGTGTTGTCTGGGCTGCTGCAGTCCGGCGGACAGGATTTTACCCTCTGCAGGCATGTTTTCGCATAACGCTTATCACAGAACATCTCCTGCCATTGACGAACCATGCCGAGATAGCCGTTGTTCAGAATTGCTATAATTACCGGATACCTTTCTATAACTGTGGTTGCCAGTTCCTGAATGTTCATCTGTATTGACCCGTCACCGGCGATGGTCAGTACCCTACGTCCGGGATTACCCGCCTGGGCGCCCATGGCAGCGGGGAATCCATACCCCATTGTACCGAGCCCGCCGGAGGTCAGAAAGCTTCTGGGGCTTGTGAAGGGAAAGTACTGGGCAGCCCACATCTGATTTTGACCAACCTCCGTAGCCACTACAGCCTCGGGGAATTCCCCTCCCAGCAGACTTATTACTTTTTCCGGTGTAAGTCCGGTTCCGGAGGTGTCTTCAGGCAGAGTGCCGCGGTAGTGTCTGCGGTATCCTTCAATGGTTTCCCACCAGGCACTGTAGGATTTTTCACCTGTTGTTGTTTTAAGAATCTCTTCAATGGCTTCAGTCGCATCGCCCACAACTGGAATCTCTACAGGAACATTACGGGCTATCGCTGTGGGGTCTATATCTATATGGATAATTTTTGCATGCGGGGCAAAACGCGAAAGATCTCCCGTGGCCCTGTCATCAAAACGTACACCTACACCGAGAATAAGGTCTGCGTTCTGAACGGCCATATTTGCGGCGTAACTTCCGTGCATCCCGAGCATTCCAAGATAACGGGAATCATTGGAAGGTACTATGCCGATACCCATGAGGCTGCTTATAAGCGGTGCTCCGGTTTTGCTCAGCAGCCGGTTAAGGGCTTCTGCCGATCCTGAAATATGCGTGCCTCCGCCGGCAAAAATAAGCGGTCTTTCGGCCATATTAAGAGCCATAGCTGCTTTTTCAGCGTTTTTCCGGTCCAGCACGGGAGTGGGCCTGTATCCGCGAATGGCTACCTTTTCCGGGATTTCGACAGTCTGTTCTGAGGTTAATATGTCCTTGGGGATATCAACCACAACAGGACCTGGTCTACCGGTGGAAGCAATGAGAAAGCTCTCTCTCAAGGCGGATGCCAGTTTATCCGGATTTGTCACAAGATAGTTGTGTTTGGTTACCGGCCGGGTTATGCCGACGGTGTCGGCTTCCTGAAAAGCGTCATTGCCAATCATCTGGCGTGGAACCTGACCGCTGATACAGACAACCGGGACGCTGTCGAAGTTAGCGGTCGCAAGGCCGGTTACTGTGTTCGTTGCACCGGGGCCGCTGGTAACAATACAAACCCCTGTTTTCCCGGTTGAGCGTGCATAACCGTCAGCTGCATGTACAGCAGCCTGTTCGTGTCTGGTGAGAATGAGGTTTATTGACTCTTCATCATATAATGCATCAAAAAGCGGTATAACTGCGCCTCCGGGGTAACCGAAGATGGTATCCACTCCTTCTTTTTTAAGCACTTCTACTACTGTCTGCGAACCGGTCAAAACTGCTCCTCCGTGATTGGGTATACTCTCTGGACCGTACGTTTGCTTCTGCAAGCCGTACTTGTCCGCTTCGCGCCTTTTTTGGCGCTGCCCCTTCGATATGTGCTCGGGGCTATGCGTTCCTCGGCATAGGTGCCTGTGGCACACTCCCTGGACCGCGCCTTTTGCTTCGTAAAGCCGCACTTGTCCAGCTCCGCGCTTTGGCGCTGTGCCCCCGCACGTTTCTCGGGGCTTTGCCCCTGCGATACGTGCTCGGCCCGCATTCCTCGGTACTCCCGTACCTGCGGTACGCGGGGTTGGTAAAAAAAAAGCCGTTCTCCCCGGAGGAAGAACGGCCTGGTATAGTGCTTGTTAAAAGCCTAGGCGATTTCCCCCTGCGGTGCTGAGGCACCGATAATAATCACGAGGACGCTGATTAGGCTGATAATTACAAAAGTCATGCTACTTGAATACTCCATACGCAAGATATTGTCAAGAATATTCGTAAAAAAACAAGCTTGACCGGGGCAGGGCAAAACTCTAGAATGACATAATGCAGGGCAGTTCAGTATTCGATCAGTTGGTTTTGGAACTCACCGAGGGCGAACGAGCGGATATGCTGAACCGGCTCACAGAGCTCATGGCTTCCGAAACCGAACCGGTCCATTCTTCCGATGAAGATCCTCCACCGGTAAATCTTGAAACTGAATATACCGGATTCAGCCTTCCTCTTAAAATAATTATTTTCCTTCGCACTGTTTTTACCAGTAAAACCCGGATTCAGCTGATAGAAGCGGCTGTTATGAAAAGCATATACAGTAAACTGGAGGATATTTTTCCTGGTTTGTATGATTTTCCGGGAAAAAGGATCCACTCTGCTCTTCTGTTGGAAGTCAAGAATCTAAAAAAGGCTGTTAATGTATTCAACCGAGTCATGGTGAATGTAAATATGGAAAGGAAAGAAGAGATCTTTGCTTTTGTCATGCATCGTGAGCTGCCGGAGATCGAAACACGGGTGCGCCAGTTGTGCAGGGTGGAGAAGTTTGTAAAAACCGGTAATGAAGCTGTTCCCTCGGAGAAAGAGCTTGGACGTCAGATAATCGAACGATTTGAAGATTTTCTTATGGAAATGACTACCGAAGAACGGGGACTCCTGTCCAGGGATGCGAGATTCTTTCAGATTCTACAGGAACTGACCTTTTTCCCATTCGACAAACTTATTGCAAAATTCGGGAAAGCCGATGACCAGGGTTGTGTTGCCGCTGATCTTGCAGATGATCTGCAGCTGCTGACCCGCATTTTTATGAGTATGACACATCTGCCGTCCCCGGGATTTCTGGAGGCTCTGTTTATTATTAACCACCTTAACGATGACACTACTGAACTTGATGATCTGTTCAGTGAGGTTAAATCGGATATGATACAGGCACGTGATGCGGTAAGGGCAATGAGGCAGTTCAACAGGAATGTGCCGTTGTTTGATCTTCTGCGTCTCGCGTCTGAAAAAGCCAATGTCTACCTGAAACCGGTGACCGCCGGGGAGGACTGGTCCTCTCTGGTGAGATCCTACTGGCGGAGGCGTTTAAAGGGAGAGGTTAAGCGTTTCCTTATAAACCGGGAATATCATGATCTTGAAGGAGAGGCGGCAGAGACTCTGGGGCTTGAACAGTTGCCCAGACTGCCATACTACCGCCATGAGGTACATACTGTTCCTCTTGAACTGAATCATATCAGCTCACTTTCTTTTTTGAATGCCTTTACCGAGTATCTTCTAAGTGGCAGGCATAATATCCTGTTGAAACAGGTACTGATCGACGGAGAGTTCTATAAGGCCCAGAACAGTGAGGATTATTCTGACTCATATAACGGCCTTAATCTGCTAAAGGAAAAAATGAAAGATGCCAGTGATTTCCTCTCTCCCCGGGGTTCCGGAGGTTTGCAGCTTGCTGCCCTTGATGACGAGGCGGCACCCTCCTTTGTGCGTAAAAGAAAGATCAGCAGTATTACGGCCGAAGCAGACCGCAGAGCGGCTGCAACTTTAAGTGCTGGTCTTGATCTTATTCGCATGCTTGGGGCTGTACTGAATGGTATACTGCATGGTGAGAAAGGCGGCCGTTTTGACAGTCTCTCCAACATAGGGTATATGGGCGGACGTAATAATGATCAGTTTATGAAAGACCTGAATTCCGCTTCTATTGCTCTGAACGAAGCTGCACGGATCCTTGCTGCAATGATACGTCTGGAGGAGCGTTATGCCGCGTCTGCCTGAATCATGCGTGACCGAGCATGAAACATATCTGGAGTTCCGTTTCCCCGGGTACACAACGGAGAAATTCCGCATGTTCCTCTCTCTCAACTCTGCGGGAACTATGTCGTGGAAAATGCCGGAGGGAGAGCGGAACAGGCAAGGCTTGTTGAGTACTCTCGGGATTACTCGTAGAGTACATAACCTCCTGCAGGAACATACAAGAAAACTTGTTCGGCCTGGAGAGAACACCCTGGTGTTTCCTCCGCAGCAGGTTGGAGACGGTATGTTTCACTCCTGTAGTCCGGGGTTTCTTTCGGTAACGGTTGCAGATTGTATGCCCATCTATATTCTGGATAGGACAAGTGGATCCTTCGGGCTTCTGCATTCAGGCTGGAAAGGTACCGGAATTCTTAAGGATTGCCTGGATGGTATGATGGAAAAGGGGAGTCGGCCGAAAGATATTCTTCTGCTTTTCGGACCTTCCATCGGCAGTTGCTGCTATGCGGTTGATGAAGAGCGATACCGGCTGTTTGCTGAATTATGGGGAAACGGCGCTGTTCGTAATGACGGAGCCCGATTGTTTTTGTCTCTCCTGAATGCAAATGCCACAATCGCAGAAGGTTTTGGTATTGAAAACTGGTTCGCCTTTAATGAATGTACTCAATGCCACGGGCGCTACGGTTCCTTCCGGCGTGAGGGACGGGAAAAATTTACCACCATGCTTGCACTATCAGGTTATTTACAATAGATTTGTTGGCACATTCACAAACTATTATATGTACTACGCGTAAAAGTGCAGGGAGATAGCATAATGGCCGGAATAGATAAGCTTAAAGGTTCATGGAAAACTGCAGTAATGGCAGAACTGCGCCGCTTTGCGGAGAGTAGTGGAATAGATGCAGCTGAGATCGATGAATCTGCGCTTGTCCCCGGTGTTCCTCCTAATCCGGAAATGGGGGATATCGCTTTTCCTCTGTTTCCCTACGCAAAACTGTTCAAAATGGCTCCTCATGCAATTGCTGCGAAACTTGCTGAGAACATCGCCGAAAACTCAGGGCTTGACGGTCAGGTGAAAGTAGCCGGACCATACCTGAATGTAGCACTTTCGGTATCAGGCGTCGCCGGGGAACTGCTTGCAAAGACTCATGTCCTTCCTGTGGAATATGGAAATAGTGATTCCCTGAAAGGTGTTCCTGTAATGGTTGAGTTCTCTTGTCCCAATACCAATAAGCCCCTGCATCTGGGACATCTGAGAAATGATGCACTAGGCGAAAGTATAGCCCGTATTCTTAAAGCGGCCGGTGCGGATGTTCGTAAGGTGAATCTAATAAATGATCGTGGAGTTCATATTTGTAAATCAATGCTGGCATACCAAAAGTTCAGCAATGGAGCGACTCCGGAATCCACCGGTATTAAGAGTGACCGATTTGTAGGCGATTACTACGTCAAGTTCAATGACTGGGTAAAAGAGTATCCCGCTGCGGATGAAGAAGCCCGGGCTATGCTTATTGCATGGGAAGAGGGGGATCCTGAAGTAACCAGTCTGTGGAAACAGATGAACGGCTGGGCAATCAGCGGGATTGAAGAAACCTATAAAGCAACGGGAATCAGCTTTGATCAGGTCTATTATGAAAGCCGGACATATACCCTGGGAAAGGATGAAATCCTCAAGGGCCTGGAAAAGGGTGCCTTCTACAGGGATGAGGACAATTCAGTCTGGGTGGATCTTGAAGAAATAGGTCTGGATAAAAAGGTCTTGCTGCGAAGTGATGGTACTTCCCTCTACCTGACTCAGGATATCGGAACTGCTATACAGCGGCAGAAAGACTGGCATTTCCAGCGTCTTGTGTATGTTGTCGGCAGTGAGCAGCAGTACCATTTCCGCGTTCTTTTTCATGTCCTGGATAAACTGGGCTTCTCCTGGGCTAAAAATCTCTTTCATCTGAGCTACGGAATGGTGAACCTGCCTGAAGGGAAAATGAAATCCCGGGAAGGAACGGTGGTTGATGCGGATGATCTTATACGCGAGCTATCCGCCATGGCTGCAGCAGAAATAAAAGAGAAAGAACGGGAAGGTGAGGTTGATTCTGTTGAGGATACCGCCAGAAAGGTAGCCCTCGCGGCACTTCATTATTATTTGCTCCAGGTATCGCCCAATAAGGATATGGTATTCAATCCGAAAGAATCTCTTTCGTTCAATGGTAATACCGGACCGTATCTGCAGTATATGGGGGCCCGGATTTCATCCATGAAGAGAAAATTTGAAGAGCGGACAGGGGAGTTCGCAGGTGTTTCTGCAGAATCAGATCTTCTTGTTACCAGAGAAGAGAGAGAGCTCGTGAAGCTTGCTGCCGATTTCAGTAATGTGGTTGCCCAGTCTGCAACTCAATACAATCCGGCAGTTCTTGCCAGTTATCTCTATGAGACAGCTAAAACTTTTTCACGATACTACCACGACACACCTATTCTATCTGCAGAAACTAAAGCCCTGGTGGTTACGAGGTTAGCTCTTGCCGAGGCTGTACTATGTGTCCTGAAAAACGGAATGTACCTTTTGAACATCCCGTTTGTAGAGAAAATGTAGCATTATCCTACGCAAGTGTAGGAAAAAAATCTATAAATCCTACTCTTGTGTAGGATGCAAAGATCTGATAAATTATCCGCTCTTGATAGTTCATTTACTGCGATTCTATTTCTGCAGATATGTTCAGGTATTTTATTTTTAGTAATGGATTTATTTTAACCCAAAGTTAACATTTAATTCTGGTCTGGATGGATGCTGATTTCTGTCGTGTTTGGCATGAAATTTGCATAAATATTATGGCCCATTATCTCCCTGGAGGTTCTATGCATCTGAAAAAAAGACCCGGTCCGGTTGGTTTGTATCGGCCCGAGTTCGAACATGACAACTGTGGAGTTGGCTTTGTTGCCCATATGAAGGGTGAACGCAGCCACTCTATTATTCGCAATGCGGAAGAAATTCTCATTAACATGACTCACCGTGGTGCCGTTGGCGCTGAGGTAAACACCGGAGACGGTGCCGGAATCCAGACTGCTGTTCCCTGGGAACTCCTTGAAAGGGTTGCCAGAGAGGAACTCAAGATGGAACTTCCCGGACGTGGTTCCTATGCGGTAGGAATGCTTTTTCTGCCTGCAAAGGCAGAGCACCGTACGGTTATAAAGGAAAGAGCCGTAGCGCTTTGTGCTGAAGCAGGGCATAAGGTTCTCGGGTGGCGGGTTGTTCCCCGTGATAACAGTATGATCGGTCCTTCCGCCAGGGCCAGCGAGCCATGGATGGAACAGGTTTTTATAAGCCGCAAAGACGGTGCAGATCAGGAGTCATTTGACCGTGATCTCTACATCCTGCGCAAAAAGCTAACCAACACATTCCGTGGCAGTGAGCACGATCCGGATCACTTTTTCTACGTCTGCAGTCTCTCTACAAAGATTCTTGTATATAAAGGTATGCTTACTCCAGAGCAGCTTCCTCAGTATTTTATGGATCTTCAGGACCCTGATTACAAGAGTCATCTTGCCATGGTCCACTCCAGGTTCTCAACCAATACATTCCCCAGCTGGGACCGTGCACAGCCGCTGCGCTACATGAGTCACAATGGTGAAATCAACACCCTTCGGGGAAATGTCAACAAGATGCGTTCCCGGGAAGGCAGTCTGGAAAGTGCTGCATTCGGCCCGGTGCTGAGGGAGAGTTTTCCTGTAATCGAACCCGATCTTTCCGACTCCGGAACTTTTGATAATGTACTGGAACTGCTCTATCTTGACGGGCGGCCCATGGAAGAGGCTGTCATGATGATGATTCCCGAAGCTTATGAGAATCATCAGCACATGGACCAGAAGAAGAAAGATTTCTACGACTATCACTCCTGTATAATGGAGCCCTGGGACGGTCCCGCCTCTATCAGTTTTACCGACGGCAAAGTCATCGGTGCTGTTCTTGACAGAAACGGACTCAGACCTTCCCGTTACTATGTAACCAAGGAAGATATGGTCATTATGGCCAGTGAAGTAGGGGTTCTGCCTGTACCGCCGGAAACTGTTGTTAGTAAAGGCCGCCTGGAACCGGGTAAGATGTTTCTTGTAGACTTCGAAGAGGGCCGGATTATTGGTGATGAAGAGCTTAAGTCACGGATTACCGGAAAAAGGCCCTATGGTGAGTGGCTTAAAAAGCAGCGTATTCCTCTGAGTGAAGTTCCGGTACCGGCAGAGGTTCCCGGACTTGATGAAGAGACAATTCTTGAGCGTCTCAAGATGTTCGGATATACAACCGAACATCTTCAGGTTATTCTCAAGCCCATGGTTGAGACCCATAAGGAACCCCTCGGTTCAATGGGTAATGATACTCCCCTTGCAGTGCTTTCAGAACGCTCACGGCTTATGTATGACTACTTCAAGGAGCTCTTTGCCCAGGTTACCAACCCGCCCATCGACTCCATTCGTGAAGAGATCATCATGTCTCTCGACTCATACATCGGCCCGGAAGGAAACCTGCTTTCCATAGATGAAACACATGCACACAGGTTGCATGTCCCCATGCCGGTTCTTACCAATGCAGAGTTAGCGGCAATAAAATCCATGGACCACAGGGGCTGGAAAGCTCTTACAATCGATATCACCTACGATCGCAGTGAAGGTGAGACCGGCCTTTCCTCCGCTCTTGACCGGATTACCACAGAAACCGAGAAGGCAATTGCCGACGGTTATGCCCTGGTGGTACTTTCTGACAGAAATGCATCATCGGCAAAGGTGCCGGTAAGTGCACTTATAGCAGTCGGAGCTGTGCATCACCATCTGGTCCGGGAAGCGAAACGTGCCCAGATCGGTATTGTCCTCGAGTCGGGAGAACCAAGGGAAGTTCACCACTTCTGTCTACTGACCGGTTTCGGAGCAGATGCTGTAAACCCATACCTTGCGCTCGAAAGCCTCGCTTACCTCGATGCTAAAGGCTATATGGACAAGAGTTACACCGGGGATGAGCTTGCCGATTTCTACCGCGATGCCGTTGCAAAGGGTATGCGCAAGGTTTTCGGAAAAATGGGTATATCCACCTTGAAGAGTTATAAAGGTGCACAGATATTTGAAGCCGTCGGACTGGCTTCTCCTGTTGTTGACCGCTGTTTTGCCGGAACAGCATCACGGATTGAAGGTGCTGACTTCGAGGTTCTTGCGAAAGAGAGCCTCATGCGCCATGAAAAAGCTTTTCCCGAGGGGAATGCACCTGAGTGGGAGGACTTCCTTAATAATGGCGAGTATTCCTACCGAATGGACGGTGAGCAGCATATGTGGGATCCGGAGTCAATAGCGACACTGCAGATGGCCACCCGATACAAGCGTAAAGATATGTTTAATAAATTCTGCGATCGTCTGGATGCCCGTTCAGGAAGACAGGCAACTATTCGCGGCATGATGCGCTTTAAAAAGGCTGAGCCCGTTTCCATTGATGAAGTTGAACCGGTGGAAAACATTCTTAAACGTTTCGTCACCGGAGCCATGAGTTACGGCTCAATCTCCCAGGAAGCCCACGAAACCCTTGCCATTGCTCTTAACCGGATCGGCGGTAAGTCAAATACCGGTGAAGGCGGAGAGGATCCTGCACGGTTCAAACCTCTGGCCAACGGGGATTCAAAGCGATCCGCTATCAAGCAGGTTGCCTCCGGTCGTTTCGGTGTAACCATTGAATACCTGGCAAACTCTGATGAAATTCAGATCAAAATGGCCCAGGGGGCAAAACCCGGCGAAGGCGGTGAACTGCCTGGTCAGAAGGTGTACGACTTCATTGCAAAGACCCGGTATTCAACCCCGGGTGTAGGTCTTATAAGTCCTCCGCCTCATCATGATATTTACTCAATTGAAGACCTTGCCCAGCTTATCTACGACCTTAAGAATGCCAATGAATCATCACGAATCAGCGTAAAACTGGTTTCCGAGGTTGGAGTAGGTACTATTGCTGCAGGTGTTGCCAAGGGGCATGCCGATCATATCCTCATTTCCGGACATGACGGCGGAACCGGGGCTTCTCCCCTCACCGGGCTCAAGAACGCCGGTCTTCCCTGGGAGCTGGGAATTGCTGAAACTCACCAGACCCTGGTGATGAATGATCTTCGATCCCGGGTTGTACTTCAGACGGACGGCCAGTTGAAAACAGGCCGGGACGTTGTTATTGCAGCTCTTCTCGGTGCTGAAGAGTTCGGGTTCAGTACTGCAGCCCTTATTACCATGGGCTGTATTATGATGCGTAAGTGTCAGAAGAATACATGCCCTGTGGGTATCGCCACTCAGGATCCCAGGCTGCGGAACAAGTTCAAAGGGCGGGTAGAGGATGTCGTTGCATTCTTTACCTACCTTGCAGAAAATGTCCGTGAAATCATGGCTGGTCTCGGCTTCAGGACAATGAACGAGATGATTGGCCGGGCAGACATGCTTGAAGCGGATACGGATGTACTGAACTGGAAGGATAAGGGACTTGATCTTTCTCCTGTACTTATGCAGGCACAGAAGCCTTATCCTGAGGCAGGTGTTTACTGTTCCAAAAAGCAGGATCACGGCCTTGAGTTCGTCCTGGACAGGCGCATAGTCGAAGATGCTGCTCATGTTATAGAAGGCAAGGAATCGCTTGATCTTACCTACAGTATCAAAAATACTGATCGTACCGTGGGAACCATCCTTTCCAGTACAATAGCCAAGAAATACGGCTATGCGGGGCTTAAGGATACAAGCTTAAAGGTAAACTTCGCCGGTTCCGCCGGGCAGAGCTTCGGTGCCTGGCTTTCAAAAGGTGTCAGTTTCAATCTGGAGGGTGATGCCAACGACTATGTCGGCAAAGGGCTCTCCGGTGGAACGCTGGTTATCAAGCCGCCTAAAGAGGCTTCATTTAAACCGGAAGACAATGTGATTATCGGTAACGTAGGATTCTATGGTGCTACCAGCGGTCAGGCGTTTATTCGCGGAAAGGCTGCAGAGCGTTTCTGTGTACGTAACTCCGGTGCGGAGGTTGTCATTGAAGGCGTCGGCGATCACGGTTGTGAGTATATGACCGGTGGCCGTGCCATTATCCTCGGCAGTGTGGGCCGTAACTTTGCGGCTGGTATGTCCGGAGGTATTGCCTATGTGTACGATCCTGATAAAAAACTTGATGATCTGTACAACCCCGAGCTGGTGGATCTTGAACCACTTGAGAAGGAAGATTCAGACTATCTTCGATCCATGATCGAAAAACACGAGCAGAAGACAGCGTCAACTGTATCAGCAGGACTTCTGGATAACTGGGATAAGAATGCTGTCAGGTTCCGCAAGGTCATGCCCAGGGACTATAAACGTGTACTGAATGAAATGAAAGCCAAGAGTGAAAAGGAGGCCGTTAATGGGTAAACCCACTGGTTTCTTGGAATATGAACGGAAGGCGACCCCTTATGCAGATGCTAAAGGCCGTCTTGAAGACTATAAAGAGTTTCTGGAATTTCTTTCTGATGAAGACAGGAAAATTCAGGCTGCCCGGTGTATGGATTGCGGAGTTCCTTTCTGCCACTCCAGCTTCGGCTGCCCTGTTGATAACATTATTCCGGAATGGAACGACCTTGTTTATAACGGGAAAAACGAAGAAGCCTATCGCAGGCTTCTGAAAACAAATAATTTTCCCGAGTTTACCGGACGGGTTTGTCCTGCTCCCTGTGAGACCGCCTGTGTTCTTGGAATAAACGAGCCGGCTGTAACTATAAAGAACAATGAGCTTTTCATTATTGAAAATGCCTTTGATAACGGTATGGTAGAGGCGGTAAAGCCGAAGAACAAAACCGGGAAAAAAGTTGCTGTTGTGGGATCCGGCCCTGCCGGTCTTGCCGCGGCGGATCAGCTCTCTCAGGCCGGACATAATGTAACGGTTTATGAAAGGGCAGACAGGCCCGGTGGCCTGCTCATGTATGGTATTCCCAACATGAAGCTTGACAAAGATGTGGTCATGCGTCGTGTTAAGCTCATGCAAGAGGCTGGAGTGACCTTTAAGACTGGTGTGGAGGTTGGAAAAGATGTCAGCGGTGAGGACCTGAAAAAAGAGTTCGATGCCGTTCTTCTTGCCTGTGGTTCCACCGTCCCCAGGGATCTTCCTGCCCCGGGACGGGATCTGAAAGGAGTCTATTTCGCCATGGAGTTCCTCGGAGCCAATACAAAAACGCTCCTGGATGACGGAAACACTGACTCTGCTCCCATTCACGCACGGGGTAAGAACGTTGTAGTTATAGGCGGTGGAGATACCGGTTGTGACTGTATCGGTACCAGTTTGCGTCATGGCTGTGAGGGACTGGTGAATTTCGAGCTGCTTCCCGAGCCTCCCAAAGAGAGGACAGAGGATTTTCCCTGGCCGACGTTTCCCAAGCTTCTGAAGGTTGACTACGGCCACGAGGAAGCAATAGAGCGCTTCGGTAAGGATCCACGGGAATACAATATCCTCACGAAGGAGTTTATCGGCAATGGTAAACTTGAGGCTATAAAAACAGTGAGGGTTGAGTGGAAGAAGGACGAGAACGGTCGCTTCCAGATGAGTGAGGTTCCCGGTTCGGAAGAAACCTTCAAAGCCGATATTGCTCTGCTTGCCATGGGCTTTGTTGGCGCAGAGGATCATCTTATGAAAACCTTCGGCCTTGAAGCCGGAAAAATTGGTACTGTACAGGCGGAATACGGACGTTTCTCAACGAGTGCAGACGGTGTATTTGCCGCAGGTGATGTGCGTCGAGGACAGTCCCTGGTCGTCTGGGCCATCAATGAGGGGCGGGGGGCCGCACGTGAAATTGACCGCTATCTTATGGGCAAGACCTACCTGCCATAAGCAGGGGGTCTATTGACCATGAGTCTATCCCTATGGTATATAAACGCTTACGAATTTTTGTTTGAGATATAGTTGAGGTTGTCGTGATGTACGCACTGGTTGAGATTAAAGGAAAACAGTACAAAGCTGAGAAGGGTTCTGTACTTCACGTGGATAAACTCGAAGGAGACGCGGGCAGCGAGGTGGAATTTGATTCTGTTCTGCTGACCAGCGCCGAAAGCGGAGTTACAGTAGGAGCACCTTACGTAAAGGATGCCAAAATCACCGCTACTATCGAGGATCACACGAAGGGTGACAAAGTCCTGGTTATGAAATACAAACGCCGGAAAGGCTATCGGCGGAAACAGGGGCATCGTCAGCAGTACTCTGTTATTCGGGTTAAGGATATTACCGGAGCCTGATCTTATCAGGACACTGTATTGATACAGATAGAGGTTCATACTTCGTCTGAAGGCCTTATTACCGCATTTTCCGCGGAAGGGCATGCAGTGATTGAAGGTAGAGGAGATTCGGCAGTCTGTGCTGCGGTAAGCAGTTTATCGCGTACAGCGGCAGCGGTACTGCGGAATCTTCCCTTTACCCTGGTTCAAGGTGAAGCGCCAGAACCGGGAAAGATCTATTTTTCAGTTGAATACGAAGCCGGATACTCCCCTGAAAGGGCATTCGGCATATGCGAAACGGTGCTGACAGGGCTGCAGGACATCAGTAATGATAATCCTGATATGGTCAGGTTGACTGTTCAGTCAGGCATTCGTTAAGGAGAGAAGACAATGGCACATAAGAAAGGTGGAGGAAGCTCCAAAAACGGTCGCGATTCCGAGTCCAAACGTCTCGGCGTTAAGCGCTTCGGTGGTCAGATTGTAAAAGCAGGAGAAATTCTGGTTCGACAGCGGGGAACAAAATTCCATCCCGGCGATAATGTCGGCCGTGGTAAGGATGATACCCTTTTTGCAAAAGAGAGCGGAACGGTTCTTTTCCATGAAAGACTCGGCCGCAAGTATATTGCCATCCAGACGGAGGCCTAAGACCCCCATTCGTGACTGGATTTGTAGATGAAACTGATATAGTCGTTTCTTCCGGTAAAGGCGGCAACGGGTGTGTATCTTTCCGCAGGGAAAAATATGTGCCTAAAGGCGGGCCCGACGGGGGAGACGGCGGTATTGGCGGCGACGTTGTATTTAAAGTTAAGGCCAACCTGAAAACCCTTTCCAGAATAAAATCAACCCGAACATTCAAGGCTGAGAACGGCAGACCTGGTGAAGGTCGGCGTAAGCACGGAAGGAACGGTCAGGATGTTGTAATTTTCGTACCTCCGGGAACTGTTATTAGGGACAGAGAAACCCGAGAGGTTCTTAAAGATCTGGCGGATGCCACGGAATGGGTGTTTCTGAAGGGCGGAAGAGGCGGTAAGGGTAACTGGCATTTTAGAAATTCCATACGCCAGGCCCCGCGGTTTGCCCAGGAAGGTGTTCCCGGTGAAGAGCGGGAAGTAATCATCGAGATGAACATTATCGCCGACATCGGGTTTGTAGGATTTCCAAATGCAGGAAAATCAAGTCTGCTGGCGGCACTTACAAATGCTCATCCTAAGGTAGCGGATTACCCTTTTACCACCAAAATCCCAAATCTTGGAGTCGCAGATCTTGGATTCACAGACTGTATTCTTGCGGATATCCCCGGCATAATCGAAGGGGCATCTCATGGAGCCGGGCTCGGTTTCCAGTTTCTGAAACATATATCCCGGACAAAGGGGCTGGCGTTCATAATTGACCTTGCCGACGAGGATCCTGCTGCATCTTACGCTACACTCATGGAAGAGCTTGAGGAATATAATCCCGACCTTGTCCATAAACCGAGTATTATTGTTGGAAGCAAGAGTGATCTTGACGAAGACGGAAGCAGGGCTGATGAGTTCCGCCGTAAAATGTTTGATGATGTTTTAATAATATCAAGCTTTTCCGGTCAGGGGCTTACCCAGCTTAAAGCCGCATTCGGTACACTTTTTGGAAAAGAATGAAAACTGCCATCCTCGGAGGAAGTTTTAATCCTGTACACCTGGGGCATCTGCAGCTTGCCGACGAGCTGACTGCCTTAGGCTACGAACGTATTATTTTCATACCAGCCAACCGGCCGGCACATAAAAGTGTTGATCCAGATGATAACCCTTCTGTACGTTATGCAATGACAGAAGCAGCAGTGTCGCCATATGGATATGAGGTCTCTGACTGTGAAATACGCCGCGGTGGAATTTCGTATATGGTTGATACCGTGCTTTTTATCAAGCAGCAATATAAAGTAACCGGCAGGATAGGATTTGTCATAGGCGAAGATCTGCTTCCGGGTTTTCATAAATGGATGAGATACAGGGAACTACTTGATAATATAGATCTGTATCTTGCAAGGAGAGGTGAGCAGCGTATTTCCCGGGATGATATCCCGTATATACGCTTGAATAATCCTGATTTTCCTGTGTCATCCACCGAGATTCGCAAAAGGATAGCTTCTGGCAGGCCTTACCGTTTTCTTGTGCCGCCGGAGGTTTCCCGTTTCATAGATATAAACGGCCTTTATAGAAAAGAACCAATGGAGCAGAAAAATTGAAAAGCAGTAAAGTAGCGGATCCCGGATTTATTTTACTGGGAATAATGCTGGCCGTACTTGTCGGAGCCGGTGTCTTTTTTTACGGTAAACTGCGGGTTGATAAGTTCGAAAACCTCATTCAGAAAGAGGATCCGGCTGCGTTCCTGCTGGTAATCAGTGACGGTGAGAAAATCCTTTATTCTGATATCTTCCTGTATCAGGACAGCACCGGTAAAGGTGCTCTGGTTGATATTCCCCCGAATACAGGCTCTCTAATAAAAGAGCAGGGGAAAATAGCCGCTATTGAGACCCTGTACACGCCTGAAAATCCTGCCGCATTCATGACAAAGGTTGAAGAAATTTCAGGTATTCATTTTGACTACTATCTTGTTTTCGGTATTTCCGATCTTGAAAATGTTGTGGATCTTATCGGTGGTGTTGAGACATTTATTGCCAATCCAGTTGAAACCAGAGAAAACGGAGTTAGCGTCCTTCTCCCATCGGGCAGTTTTGTCATGGATGGTAGCAAGGCCGGAATTTTTATCAGGTACGGGGACAGTGGGGAAACCGATACGGAAAGAATTTCCAGGGGGCAGAACTTTTTTCAGAACCTTCTCCATGGCATAGGCCTAAATGATGACATGCTGAGAAATGAAAATGCGCGAAAGGTTTTTGCTGAAAAGGTCCGCACCGATCTAAGCAGCCGGGGTATCGTAAGCTTTGCAGCGGCGATGAAACGGATGGATGCGGAGAATATGGTTCTTCTTCGCCTTCGGGGAACTGAGCGAACCGTAGATGACAGTGAGCTTATTTTTCCCCATTCTGAAGGTCGGCTGCTGCGGGAGACCTTGAATCAGACAATTAACTCACTCAAGAGTGAGAATCTGCTTTCTGAAGATGATCTGAGGGTTGCTATTGAAATCCGTAATGGTACGGAGGTGAACGGTCTTGCCGGACGAACTTCCCAGCTTTATCAGAGTTTTGGCTATGATGTTTCGAGAGTAGGAAATGCAGAAGGTGATCTGGAAAAAACAGTTATAATTGACCGTATTGGAGATCCGCAGACTGCAAAGCGCATTGCTGATGTTATACAGTGTAAAAATATACAGATACAAACAGATTATATTGAGATTGACGAAGGATTTGAGGATCCCATGGATATCATTATAATTTTGGGAAAGGATTTTGATGGACGCTACTGCAAAGAGTAACATTGCCCGTGAAGTCGGGGAATTTATCGAAGATCATCAGGGATTGGATACACAGGTAATACAGGTTAGCTCTGTCAGTTCCTGGACTGATTTTTTTGTAATATCAACAGTAAAAAGTATGGGACATCTCAAAGGTTTGCTGAAGCATGTACAAAACCACCTCAGCCTTAATAACATAGAGGTATTCCACCGGCAGAAAAAAATACAGGAAGAAGGTTGGATCCTAATTGACTGCGGATTTATGGTTATTCACCTCATGAGTGAATCAATGAGAGAATTCTACGAACTGGAGAAACTCTGGTATTCCGGAGAGACTGTGTATCAGTCGTCAAAATCCTCGTAATCCAGTCCGTCATCATAGTCGTAGTCGTCTTCGATGAAATCGTCATCGTAATCATCGTAGTCGTCTTCTTCGAGTTCGTCATCTAAATCATCATCGTCCAGATTCTCGTCATCGTCGAAATCGTCCAGATCATCTTCGAATTCATCTTCATCTTCATAATCATCGAAGTTGTCGTTGTAGAAGTCGTCTTCAGACTCCTCGTCCATGGACATGGAATAGATATCGTCGCTTTCTAACTCGCTATATTCCATCCTGCTTCCTTCTCCCACCATGCTTTTCAGGCGAATATACTGGTAATCTAAGACAGCGTTAAATACAATGTCAACTATTTATTAGGGAGAACTGTACTTTTTATTCCAACAAAAAGATTAAAATGTCCGAAGACGCCGCTCACTTCCTTGTTTAAGGATGCTTCGCATGACCTGAGATCAGTGTAAATGTTTGCCCCGGAAACAATTGTGGGTGGAGTTATGTTGCAGTCAATAGATTTATCGGCAAGCATCATGGTAGAACGGCCGGAGACCTGATTAACCACTTCACCAATGGCTTCTTTGTGAAATTGACCGAAAACATCCGGTTCATCATTATCCATTCCCATATTCTGCAACATCTTGTCAATAAAGAGTCGGGCGCTCTGAATGTTTGACCTTAAAAGCATAAAACCCTGAAGGTCTCCGGTTATTCCAACACTCGCGACTATTTCGACATTACCGTCTTCCGGGGAATCTACTATGGATGTATCGGTAAAACCGATCTCCTGAACGATCTGCTGCAAGGCATCAGTAAAGCTATCAAGGTAATTGGTCATCAAAAAGAGTATAGGCACCAATTTGATGAAAAGTCAAATCAGAGTTGAAAATAGAATGATACTATCGTACTATTCCCCCATGATTGATTCCAATTTTGATGCACTCCTTGAGCTTGCAATAGCGGAAGATCTTGCAGATGATGGTGATGTTACATCAAGAGCTATTTTTCATGATGATACCGTAACTGCAGTCCTGTTCAGTAAGGATACCGGGGTTCTCGCGGGAAGTGACTATTTTATCCGGGCTTTTCATCGAATTGACGAGAGTATTGAAATTAAATTTCTTTTTGCTGATGGCGATTTGCTCTCACCAGGCGATCGCGTGGCAGAAATAAGCGGGTTGACTGTATCTATTCTGCAGGCAGAGAGAATCGGTCTGAATTTTCTCGGCTACCTGTCAGGCATTGCCACGGTCACGCGGCGGTTTACAGATTTGGAAAAGGGTTCTACACGTATTCTTGATACAAGAAAAACTTTGCCTGGATACCGTACACTCGCCAAATATGCAGTTTCCGTTGGCGGAGGCAAAAATCACCGGATGGGTCTCTACGATATGGTTATGATCAAGGATAATCACATAGATGCTGCCGGATCTATCACCCGGGCTGTAGATATGGTGAGAAACCGCTGGGCTGACAAATTCCGCATAGAGGTTGAATGCCGCAACCGAAGCGAGGTGGAGGAGGCAATCTCCGCAGGTGCAGATATTGTTATGCTTGATAATATGACTCCTGCAGAGGCGGCAAACTGCATTGAGCTTAGAAACGAAAAGGTAGAGTTTGAAGCATCCGGAGATATGTCTCTGGAGAAGATCGGCAAATATATGTCCGTAGGACTGGATTATATATCAATCGGCAGACTGACGCATTCGGTTTCCAATTTCGATTTCAGTCTGAAAATTGACGGAAAAAAGCAGGAAAATTGAAATGGTTTTTGATGCCATTGTTATAGGTGCCGGTATTGCCGGTACCAGTGCTGCCATACGTCTGGCACGGGCAGGTGTGGATGTCTGTCTTGTATCAAAGGGTGAAGACCCCCTGGAGTCGAACAGCCGGTATGCTCAGGGGGGTATTGTTGCCCGAGGGCCTGACGACAGTCCCGAGATTCTGAGAAAAGATATCCTCGAAGCAGGGGATAATATTAACAGCATTGAGGCTGTAAGTCTGCTTTCCGAGAAAGGACCTGCGCTGGTGAATTCTTTTCTCGCAGACGAGTTAGGGGTTCCCTTTGTTACCAACGGAGAGGAGTTCCTCTTTACCCGGGAAGCAGCTCACACGGTGAGGCGAATCCTGCATGTTCAGGATTATACAGGAAGATCAATAATGGAGCATCTGGCTCAGGCTTCCGCTAAAGAAGGAAAGATTCACCGCCTTACCAATTATACCGCTATTGATATCATAACCTCATCCCACCACTCTCAGGACTATCAAGTGCGTTACCGGGAAAACCGGGCATTGGGGATGTATCTTCTGAATAATGAAACCGGTGAAGTTGTACCGGCATTTGCCGGCGCTGTTGTTCTTGCCACCGGCGGTGCAGGGGATATTTATCAGCATACGTCAAATCCCGCCGGTGCAGTCGGGGACGGCATTGCAATGGCGTACCGGGCCGGGGTGGAAATACTCAATGCCGAATATATTCAGTTTCACCCGACAACCCTGTATCATAGGGACAGCGACCGTTTTCTGATATCAGAATCTGTCCGTGGTGAGGGGGCGCGACTGATGGATCGCTCTGGTGAGTATTTCATGCAGCGTTACTCACCGAAACATAAGGATCTTGCTCCCCGGGATGAAGTAGCCCGGGCAATTTACAGGCAGATAGAAAAAAATAAATCGGGTTATGTCTATCTGGACGCTACAAACATAAAAGATTTTGATCTCAAAGAACGATTCCCCTCAATTTTCGATGCTTGTATAAAAGTCGGCATAGATATCAGAAAAGAACCCATTCCAGTTGTACCGGCTGCCCACTACAGCTGCGGCGGGGTGAAGGTTAACTTGGAAGGCAGGACCTCTCTTCAGGGCTTGTATGCTGTAGGTGAGACCGCCTGTACCGGTGTGCATGGTGCCAATCGTCTGGCTTCAGTTTCACTTCTTGAAGGGCTCTTTTTCGGTATACAGTCGGCAGATAAAATTATAAGTGAGCTGGCGCCCCTGCAAGACTCTCTGATGCGCTCGATTCCTCCGTGGATATCCCCTCCGGGAGAAACAAGTTTCGACCCGGTACTGATACGCTCCGATCTAAACCAGATCAAAAGTACTATGTGGAACTATGTGGGCATAATCAGGACAAAAAAGCGTCTCTACAGAGCACATTCTGATCTTAACTATCTCAGCCACCGTATAGGACGATTTTACCGGAAAGCTGCTCTCCGCAGAGACGTTGTGGAGCTGCGTAATGCGATCCAGACCGCGCTGGTAGTAACCAGGTCTGCCATAAACAACAACCATTCCATCGGCTGCCATTATCTTGCCGGTTGAGTATCCGGGGTTTGACACATGCAGGTAGATATGTATAATACTTCAACGCTATGCTGAGCGAAATAGAGGTGTATTCCCCCGCCAAGATAAATCTTCATCTTGAGATTGGGCCTGTAAGGAAAGACGGTTTTCATAGCCTTTCCTCTCTTTTTCAAATTGTGTCTCTTTACGACAGAATACACATTCGTTCTTTGAAAGATACTGATTCCTGCAGGATCAGGGGTGATTTTACCTGTTCTCCCGAGGATAACCTTATTTATCGGGCTCACAGGAAATTCTGTGAACTTTTCGGTGAATTATTCGGAGTTGAGATAACCGTTGAAAAGTGTATACCGGAAGGGGCCGGTCTGGGCGGAGGTTCAAGTAATGCTGCTGCAGTCCTGAAGGCTCTGAATGAGATGACGGGTAATATGCTGCCGGTTAAAGAACTAGCAGATGCAGGGGCATCTCTGGGCAGTGACATTCCTTTTTTTATCCATTCTCCTTTTGCCGCAGTTGAGGGCCGAGGGGAAAAGATAACATCACTGAAAGCCCGCAGAACTTTACCCCTGTTGTTGCTGCTACCTGATTTTGCTGTTTCCACAGGGAGTGCATACAGGTGGCTGGATGAGTCCAGACAGAATGGGGAACAGAAGGCGGCCGATGAGTGGATTCCAGGCTTTTCTGTTCATGAACTTGAAGCGCTGTATCAGGGCGATGTGGTGGCCTGGCCTTTTTTCAACTCCTTTACACCGGTTTTACGAGAGCAGTACAGTCAAATTAACCGGTTCCTGGAGTTGCTGACCAAAAACGGGGCGGTTTTTACAGAAGTTTCAGGCTCCGGTTCAGCAATGTTCGGGATTTTTACTGATTTTCAAGCTGCTGAAAGGGCAAAATCACAACTGCAGGACGAAAAGGGCTTAAAACAAGTTCTTATAATAGAATTACTTGCCAGATTTCCAAGTAGCATATTACAATGACCTATTATTTTTGCAACATTAGCGGAGGAAAGTATGGAAATCACGGATATTCGAATTCGGCGGGTGGATGCGGACGGCAAGTTAAAGGCGTATGTCACCGTAACTTTCGATGAATCATTCGTGGTTCATAACGTCAAGGTAATAGAAGGCAAAAACGGAGCCTTTATTGCAATGCCGAGTCGAAAAACCAAAACTGGCGAGTATAAAGATGTTGCCCACCCTATTAATTCAGAATTCAGGGGAAGGCTTCAGGATAGAATTCTTGAGGAGTACAAAGCTCAGGCGGATTCCGGAGAATTATATACCGATGACGGTTCTGATATAGACTGATTTTCGGAACATTTACATATACTGATCATTGGGACGTCGCCAAGTGGTAAGGCACCGGGTTTTGGTCCCGGCATGCGCAGGTTCGAATCCTGCCGTCCCAGCAAAGCGGCACAGCTGTGTCTTGAATTAATTACTGAAAACTGTCCAGAATAGATCAGTTATCAGAATGATAAATAGCAAGACCGTCTGCAGGTTGGCAGTCGGAATGCAATTGAGGAGAATTTTCCATGGAACAGAAAACCCTTGCTGGCTTCGGTCGTACCAGCACGCGGAAAGGTGATAACCGTAGGCTCAGAGCAGAAGGCAGGATCCCGGCGGTTATCTACGGACATAATGAACCGGTGAATATCAGCGTCGAAACACGGGAGTTTGAGAAAAAGTTTCACAGTGTTAGTGAAAATACAATAATCACTGTCTCAGTTGAAGGCGGTCAGGATTATGATGTTCTGGTAAAAGATTACCAGGAGGACATGCTCCGCAACAAAATTACCCACATCGATTTTTTTGAAATTGAAAGAGGTAAGGTTCTTCGTACTCATGTTCCAGTGCATCTTAACGGTGTACCTAAGGGAGTCAAAGAGGGTGGTATCGTAGAAACTGTACTCCATGAAGTTGAGATTGAGTGTCTTCCCAAAGATATTCCAGCTGATTACAGCCTTGATGTTTCCGGTCTCGGTGTCGGCGATTCACTTCATGTCTCAGATATACCCGTCAGTGGCTCTGTAAAAATGCTTTCACCCCTTGAACAGTCAATTGTGGTAATCACAACTGCCAAGACTGTTATGGAAGAGAATGCTGAAGAGGGAGCTGAAGCTGCTGCACCTGAAGCCTCAGAGGGAGAAGGTGAAGCCTGATTCTTCCGGCATCCATCTGATAATAGGACTTGGTAATCCAGGATCCGAGTACGAGAAAACCCGGCACAACGCCGGGTTTCTTGTTGTAGATGCATTATCAGGTTCCAGCGGTACTCAATTCAAAAAGCCTTTTCTCAGACCATGGCTTCAGAGTAAGTTTCTTCACGAATCAGCAGAAGCCGGTTCAGTAATTCTGGTGAAGCCTTTGACTTATATGAATCGTTCCGGTTCAATTGTACCTTCATTGTTGAAAAGCCATCGTACAGATTTGAACTCTCTTATTGTTATCTATGATACCCTTGATCTGCCGGCAGGCAGAATCCGTATTCGCTCTTCTGGTTCCGGGGGAGGACAAAAAGGACTCAATTCGATGATTGAACACCTCGGCTCAGATCTTTTTACTCGTATTGCTGTTGGAATAGGGCGTCCGGCCAGGAAAGATGAGGTTATCTCGTGGGTTCTGGGTGAACCTGACGGAGAAGCGCTTAAAAGTTTCAGACAGGGCATTGGTACAGCTGCTGAAGCAGCTGAAGCATTATGCGTGAACCCGGTTGATCAGGTTATGAGCATGTATAATGGCAGAAAATGAGGTTGAAGTACAAATATTATCCATAATCTCGGATTTTTTTGGACGCCACCGGGTAAACATCGGTGATGGGCTGCTTTTGGCCCTGTCCGGCGGAGTCGACAGCACGGCTCTTTTGTATGTTATGTCTCTTTTTCGAGACAGGTCAGAGTTTCCTGTTAAACTGTACGGGCTGCATGTGAATCATCGTTTGAGACCAGATGATGAAACTGAAAGAGATTGGAAAGTTGTACAGCTTGCCTGTCGCAGATGCGGTGTTCCAGTTGAGCGTTTTCAGATTGGAGCCGGTGAGGTAGAACGACTTGCAGAAAGCACACACTGCGGGCTTGAAGCAGCAGCCCGGGACCTTCGTTATAAAGCCGTCAGAAATACTCTGCAGAGGCTTAATGTTACATACGCACTTTTAGGACATACTGCAGATGATTTAGCAGAAACTATGATTACCCGCTTTCTACAGGGAAGAACGAGCTCCGGTCTTCATGGTATTCCTTCGGTACGGGACTATATTTTGCGTCCTTTACTTCATGTTCCCAAGGAGACACTTGTCGAGATAGTGCGTGCTGTTAATCTGCCATGGAGCAATGACTCAAGCAACGATAAGCTGCTTTTTCAGCGAAACCGTGTCAGAAATACTATCGTGCCGCTAATCCGGCGGGAGTTTCCTGGATTTAGAGAGTCCCTGGTTCAGGGAGCACGTCTTTTTATGGAGGATGATTTTCTCCTGAATGAGCTTGCGGATCGGCGGATTCCGTGGAATTTCAGTGAGGGGTCTGCAGAGACGGATTCAGCAAATTTCCGCCTACAGCCAATCACCTTGCGGCTTAGGGCTCTCCTCAGTGTTATTAACCGGATCATTCCCGATGCTGAGCGAGTCTCAAGGAATTTTCTGCTGTCCATGCCTGAAATATCCGGGATAACCGCCAGTCGTATCCTGCTTGATGGGCATGGAATACGAATTGAGCAGAGAGGCCAGAAGCTTATTGTTCTTCCCTCAGTTGTATTAAACAGAAAAACACGCTATCTTTTCAGGGTAGAATACGGAAAAAACGGATCTTTGGGGAATTTCAATATTAGCTGGGCAAATGATGAAAAGTCTTCCCTGCAGGCTGAATTTTCTCTTTTTATTCCCGAAAGCAGATCTCGGGAACCTGTAATCCTTAGAAGCAGAAGGATAAATGATAAGATCCGGCTGTCCGGGAAGTTTCAGCGGCTTAAAGGTATTTTTAATGCAATGAAGATTCCGGAAAAAATGCGGGATTCAATTCCGGTCCTGCAGATTGGTACTGAAATTGCCGCTATTCCAGGTGCTCTCTTTGGCTATAAAAACTATCTGGTCCGTGATTTTTACCGGGAGAACAACAATCATCCCGGAGTACTATTGACTATTCACAACGGAGTGTAATTCTTGGACGAAGATAACAAATCAGGACGAGGTGGAAATCCCAGGGGATTTCCATTTAATTTCAATAATAAATTCGCCATAATCTTTCTGATAGGGCTTGTTCTTGTTTTCTCCCTGCTGTTTCTCTTTGAAAGCGGTACCGGGGTTAACGTAATTTCGTATTCGACATTTTACTCATATCTTACCGATGGTCAGGTCGGGACAGTAAAAATCCTTGATTATCACAGGATTGAGGGTACGCTGCGCTCTGCTGAATATGCTTCCGATAATGCCTTTGCCACGGAGATTCCCTACCCTGATGATGAACTTCTGCCCCTGCTGAGGGAGCATGGCGTTGTTATTGTCGGCGGACAACAGGCGCCATCTGTTTTTGCAATTTTTATACAACTGCTGCCATGGGCTATCGGATTTTTTCTTATATGGTTTATGTTCCGACAGGTTCAGGGTGGTGGTAATAAAGCGTTCTCATTCGGGAAGAGCAGAGCTAAGCAATATCTTGAGAGCGAGGCTAAACTCACCTTTAATGATGTTGCCGGGCAGCATGAAGCAAAGTATGAGCTTCAGGAAGTTGTGGATTTTCTGAAAAACCCTCACAAGTTCACAAAGATCGGTGCCCGGATTCCCACCGGTGTACTCCTTGTGGGTATGCCCGGAACCGGTAAAACACTGTTGGCAAAAGCCTGTGCGGGGGAGGCCGGGGTTCCTTTTTTTCATATGTCCGGATCTGATTTCGTTGAAATGTTTGTAGGTGTGGGTGCAAGCCGTGTTCGTGATCTTTTTGAACAGGGACGCAAACATGCTCCATGTATACTTTTTATAGATGAACTTGATGCTGTTGGCCGTACCCGCGGAGCAGGATATGGCGGGGGTCATGACGAAAGGGAGCAAACGCTCAATCAGATGCTGGTTGAAATGGACGGCTTTGATACCAAAGACGGCGTTATCATTTTAGCCGCCACAAACCGTCCTGATGTTCTTGATCCAGCTCTTCTGCGTCCCGGCCGTTTTGACCGTCAGGTTGTTGTGGATATGCCTGATGTTCGGGAGCGCGAAGCCATTCTGAACATTCATGCCCGCAAAATTCCACTTGCTTCCGATGTAGACATAAATCGTATCGCCCGAGCCACTCCAGGTTCTTCCGGAGCAGATCTTGCAAATCTGGTGAACGAGGCTGCTCTTTTTGCAGCCAGGGAAAATTTCAGCCAGGTGACAATGAAGAATTTTGAGGAAGCCCGGGACAAACTGCTCCTTGGAGTTGCCAGGAAATCCAGAATGATTTCCGCCGATGATAAGCTTATGACAGCCTACCATGAGGCCGGGCACGCACTCCTGCATTATCATCTTGAGAACGCAGATCCCCTTCATAAAGTTACGGTAATACCCCACGGACAAGCACTTGGGCTTGCAATGAGTCTGCCGGAAAAGGAAACATATTCCAGAAATCGTGACTGGCTTCTCGACCGTATAAGAATTGCCATGGGCGGCTATGTGGCAGAAAAAATTATCTATAACCAGACCACCACCGGTACGAAGAATGACATTGAGCAGGCTACGAAGATTGCTCGGCGTATGGTATGTGAATGGGGCATGAGTGACAGCCTTGGTTTTATCACCTACGGTGGAGAGGAAAAACCCATTTTTCTCGGGAAAGAGATTGCGCGACATCAGGATTACTCCGATGAAACAGCAAAAAAAATAGATTTCGAAATTCATACAATCCTGAGTTCCTGTCTCAGTGATGTGCAGGCGATACTTACAGGCAATCGTGATCAGCTTACCATACTCGCAGAGGCTCTGGTTGCACGGGAGAGCCTGGATGATAATGAAGTAAGGGATCTTCTCGGGCTGGAAAAAAACAGAACAAACATTACAAAATTAAGGGATGATGAGGACTGATACAGGAGTCATTACAGTTCTACTGCTCATCGCAATGATCTTCTCCCCCCTGTGGGGAGAACAGGTTGAAAGCCACGATCGTTCTCTCTCTTTTGTTTACTCTGATATCGCAGCATCTTTAATCAGTGATGAACCTTCATCTTCTTATAATCTTGCGGGCATTGCACTGGAATTTGACCCTGAAAACGGGGATGCCGGATTTATTCATGCCGTAATTCTGCTGAAGAACCAAGATATTTCCCTCCACGAGATAAAAAGAATTCTTAAAACAGCATATGACAGGGGTTTCTGGAAAATCTATTCCAAAGAGGTATGTCGGATTCAGCTTGCAAAGGTTTATGATCAACTGATGGATTATGAACAGCTAAATCTTCTGATCCTTGAGGGTGCTTCAGATCTTAACCGGAGTGCTGACTGGTACTATTATGCAGCCCGGGGTGCATTTATGACTGGTGACAAGGCCGGAGCATTACAGTTGTTAAAGGAAGGCACGTCTCTTTTTCCTGAAGATCGGAAGTTGATATTGGAAAGGCTGAGAATTGATTCTGCTTATGCCGATATGCTTATTAGAAATTATTTTTCCTCTGCCAAGGGTTTTTCTCCAGGTATAGAGGTTTTGTCCGGCCTAGCGGCAGCTGCCGATCCTGCTGTCAGAGAATCCTTGCTATCAGTAATACATGAATCCGGGGCAGAATCTTTAGAGGCGGAACTGTTGACTGCGGAACAGCTGCCCGCCAGTCCCGAGGATGAAACTGATTTGTCACCACTGCTGAATAATAAGTATCTTACTAAGCTGGATTATTTTAATCGTATAATGAGTCTTTTTAACCAGCATCAGCAAATTGAGGAATTCTGGCAGGCCCTGGAGGGTAAATCTATAACGATCCAGGGAGATAACAATAATGACGGTTATCCGGAGGAGACTTACCGGATTGAAAGCGGCACTGTGACAGCCTACTTAATTGATACCGATCAGGATAGAGTAATGGATTACAGTGTTGATTTTACCTCAGATAATCCACAAAGTGGGTCGATTCCATCTGTACAGCGCCTGACCATTTATGGAATGGATACAACGCTTACCTTTACATACAGCAAATATCCTTCTGTAGGCAAGCTTGATGCACAATTACCCGATGGCACCGGGAAGGTTCTGTTTGCTCCGGGCGAACTTGAAATTTCAGGAATTCACTATTCTCCCGGCCCGCTTGATATTAATATTGCATTAAGCGATCTTCAATCGTATGGAGAGCTGGAGAGGGCTGGTTATTATACGGAAGAGGAAATGAATAACAGTTCCATGGTACGCAAACACAGCGGTCCTCCTGTGATGATTAGCGATGAAGGTGTAACCCGAACCATTGTGACAGAAACCTATAGAAAAATTGAAAGAGATCTAAATGACGATGGTATCTATGAAATAACTGAGATTTATGATCTTAAAGAAGGAAATACCCGCATAGATCTTGATTATGATAGTGACGGGATCACAGATTACAGTTATTCCAGCAGTGAAGGGAATGAGAAGTGGACATGGACGGAATATCCTGTTTCCGCTGAATAAAATGAGCAAAAAGGATATCCTGCTATGCATCTGAGTAAAATACGTATTGTTGCTGTTTTTTTAATAATAATCCTACTGGGAGCCTGTACTTCTTCACCGAAAAAAAACAGCCATAATGTCCCAGATGTCAGAGAGTATAATATAGCTTCTCTTGAACAGGAAATTGACAGCGGAAATGTGCTTGAAGCCTGGGAAATCAATGATAATCTCCTGTACCGAAATCTTATCAGTCAATCTGAACTTGAACAAACAAGAGAAGATTTGAGAGCTCTACTGAAGAAAAAGATTGCTGAAGCCCTGGATATTTCAGACTACCCCGGCGCAATAAAGCTGCTTCGCGGCGCGGATGCCTTCGGGACTCAGATAGACGGATATTCAAAGACCGGATTGACTGCAGATCTTATCGAAGGAATGCTTGAAGAAAATAACAAGGTTGCCGCCTATGCAGAGCTGGCTGACCTGATACGGGAAGGTGACGTTGCTTCGGAGCTGCGGCAAAAAGTATCTGAAAACGCAGCAGAGGCAGGATACCCGCTCTGGGCCAGCTCCCTGGGGGGAGCCAGAGGTACAGGGGCTGCAACAACAATCCGTGAAGATCTTCCCGGTATCGTAGAATCAACTGTTACCATCTGGGTGAATCGTGGAATTCGCATTGAAAGCGGTATGGGATATCCGGACCGCGTTATTGGAAGTGGTTTTTTCATTGATAAAAAAGGGTTCCTGCTTACCAATTATCATGTGATCGAAAGTGAGGTGAATCCTGAATACGAAGGGTTCAGCCGACTCTATATTCGTCTCTCCGGGGTAAGCGGAAACAAAATCCCTGCAAAGGTAGTTGGATGGGATCCTGTACTCGATCTGGCACTGTTGAAAGCGGAACTTGAACCGGAATATACTTTTACTCCCGCTCTGGGTAACTTGAAGCTTGGTGAGCCAATCTATGCTATCGGTTCTCCCGGCGGACTGGAAAAAACTATAACGTCCGGTATTGTTTCAGCCGTGGACCGTCGTCTGCTTCAGATAGGCGATGCAATGCAGATTGATGTTCCGATTAATCAGGGTAACAGTGGCGGCCCGCTCTTGAACGAGAATGGTGAGCTTGTTGGTATTGTCTTTGCCGGTATTGAAACCTTTGAAGGTATAAATTTTGCTATTCCGTCTTATTGGATGCTGAAAATACTGCCTCGACTGTATTCGGGTGGTGAAATTGTGCACTCCTGGCTTGGTGCATCCATGTATGAAGGAGAGAACGGACTTACATGTCTTTATCCCTTTCCAGGATACCCTGCAGCCCGCAGTGGCCTGGAGACGGGGGATATCCTCGATGAACTTGACGGGAGGAAGATACACACCCTGAGAGAGGTTCACGAGATTCTTGTTGGCATGGTCCCGGGGGACCCGATTACCTCCACATGGATCAGAAAGGACGGTTCCAGGGCTGATCGTTTTTTTGTGCTTGCGAAACGGCCTGAATCTCCTATTGCATCCGTTGCTGAACGCGTTGCCGATGAAGAGCTAATACTGCCGTTGTTCGGTATGGAGATTAAATCCACTGGTTCCACTCTCTGGGAAGAGAGCTATGTTATACAGAAGGTATACCCCGGCTCTGTTGCAGATGAAACAGGATTGTCTGCGAATGATCCGTTTTTCTGGCGAGGCCTGAAAATTGATAACGAAAAAGGTATCGCACTGCTGCAGATGATAATTAAAAAGAGAAAAGCCGGCTTCATTGAATCTTCCATGCAGATCGGGACTTATCTTAAAACTGACAATATCATATGACGGTGTAACATTTTTTGCTTTTTCGCCGTCGGTAACTATAATTAAAGTACGGAAGACAACCGGGGGTGAATATGATTTCCATAGCTATGGGGTCCCGTTGTACAATTGAGAATGTTCAGGAAATTAAAGATTACATTCTGAAAGCTCTTGATGAGGCTGAAGATATAATCGAGGTGGATATTTCCAGGGTTGAGGCTGTAGATGCAGCGGGTATTCAGTTTTTTGTTGCCGGTGTTAAAGAAGCGGTGAAGCGTAAAATTACAGTCAAGCTTAAAGGGCCTATGCAGCCTCAGGTTGAAGAGGTCTTCAGACTAACCGGCGTTCATTACGATGATACCTTTCCGGTAGACGGGAATTGATATGGACGATAAGTTTATTGCAACTTTCCTTGATGAATCCTTTGATCTTTTGAACAGCATGGAAGAGGATCTGCTGGCGCTGGAAGAGGATCCTTCAGACAGTTCACACATACAGTCTGTCTTTCGTTCTGCTCATACCATCAAAGGTTCTGCAGCAATGTTCGGTTTCAAGCATATTTCCGAATTTGCCCATGCGTTTGAAAATGCCCTGGATTCTGTCAGGTCCGGAACAACCGGAATTTCAAAAGAGATGATAGACGTAGCCCTGCTGGGGAAGGACCATCTCCGTGCTCTGCTGCAGGAAAACAGCAAAGATCCGTCAGCTGAATTGCTGGCTACAAGCGAAACTATTCTGCATGAACTATCTGAGATTACCGGTACAGACAAAAAAGAGAAACCAGCGCCATCCGGTAAAAGCAGGAAAAAAAAGCAATCAGTTAAGGATGTAACTTTCAGGGTCTCCTTTGCCCCGGGGAAGCAGCTGTTCAAGGAAGGGGCAAACCCGTTGCTGCTTATAAAAGAGATAGCGGATCTCGGAGATGCAACGATCTTTTGTAATGTGAATTCCGTGCCGATTCTTTCCAGGCTGGATCCTGAAGATCTCTTTCTGCGATGGGAGATAATTCTGAGCACCACCTGCAGCTATGAGGATATCCGGGACGTATTCATTTTTGTTGAGTCATCGTCAGAGATAATAGTCGATGAACTAAACAGGGAGCAGTATCTTGCGGAGGATGGACAGCCGAAGCGTCTGGGTGAAATCCTTGTGGAGAACGGTCATCTTTCTTCAAAAGAGCTCAAGACAATCCTTGCAAATCATAAGCTTCTTGGTGAAATGATAACCGAGGCTGGTCTGCTTGATCCCGTCGAAATAGAGACGGAACTGCATATACAGGAACATTTCAAGAAAAAGAGTTCTGTTCAGCAGAAAGATGCTCAACAGAACTCTCTGCGGGTAAGCAGCTCCAGGTTGGATCAGCTTATAGATCTCGTGGGTGAACTCGTAACGGTCCAGGCCAGATTAAACGGCATATCCGATAGTATCAAAAATGACAACTTATCCGGTATCTCGGAGGAGCTAGAACGGCTGATTGATAATCTTCGGGATAATGCTATGAGCCTTCGTATGGTACCCATTGGTTCAACCTTTGCTCAGTTTAAACGTCTTGTGCGGGATCTTTCCCAGGAGCTGGATAAGGAGATCGAACTTGTCACCATCGGAGGAGAAACTGAGCTGGATAAATCTGTTATCAGCAAATTAAATGATCCCCTGGTGCATATTCTCAGAAACGCGATTGATCACGGCATGGAAAATCCGGACGAACGGGAGAAAAACGGCAAAAATCGCAAAGGCAGAATAACCATTGAAGCAGAGCATGCCGGGGCCTCGGTGCTTATTATCATCCGTGATGACGGCAAGGGTATAAATGCTGAAAAGGTAAAGGCAAGAGCTGTTGAAAGAGGCCTTCTGAACCCGAGGGACAATCCTTCGGAATCCGAGATATTTCAGTTGCTCTTTGCTCCTGGTTTTTCTACCGCAGAAAAAGTTACCAGTGTCTCCGGCAGAGGCGTCGGACTTGATGTAGTGGCGAAGAATATCCAGGCCTTGTCAGGTATGGTTGTTGTGGAAAGCACTCCAGGAGAGGGAACATCATTTACGCTCAGTCTTCCCCTTACTCTGGCCATCATCGACGGTTTGCGGGTTTCCATCGGAGACGAGATATTCATTCTTCCCTTAGGGGTTGTGGAGTCCTGTCTTGAGATAAATATGGGAAACCTGGATAAACGCAGACATATGATCAACCATCGCGGTTCATTGCTCCCGTTCCTGGATCTTGCGGTATATCTGGGAATAGAAACCAGGCAGGAAAGTCTGCGACAGATGGTGATTATAGAAAGTCGGCAGGGGAAAATAGGATTACTGGTAGATGAAGTCCTGGGCGATCATCAGACAGTTATAAAAAGTCTGGGCAGCATGTTCCGTGACCAGCAGATCTTTTCCGGTGCAACCATTATGGGGGATGGTTCCATTGCACTTATTATAGATATAAACGGACTTGCTACGGTAATTAGCAGAGATGCAGAATTGAGCGATGGAAAATAATATTTCCATGCAGCGGCCAGTGTTGTCGGACACCGATTTCAGAAGGATCCGGAGGTTTGTTGAAAGACATATAGGTATACGGCTTCCTGATATAAAAAAGGTAATGGTGGAAGGACGGCTGCAGAAACATCTGGTACAGCTGAAAATCACTTCATTCCGTGAGTATTGCGACTTTATACTGGAAGATCCCCGTGGAAGGGAGTATATCCAGGGTTTTGTTGATCTAATTACAACCAACAAAACGGATTTCTTTCGTGAACCGGATCACTTCAGCTTTCTTTCAGAGAAATTGTTGCCGGAACTGAATACCTCAACAGGGGTGAGGATATGGTCTGCAGCCTGTTCTTCCGGCGAGGAACCCTACACGCTTGCAATGGTTATGGAAGAGTATATTTCCACACATGGACGGTTTCCATATGAGATATATGCGTCAGATATATCTGAAAAAGTCCTGAATGCCGCCAGAAGTGGAATCTACTCAACAGAAAAGATTGACGGTATAAGTATGGACTATAAAAAAAAATACTTTCTGAAAAGTCGTGTAGTCTCGGATAATCAGGTGCGGATTAAACGGTTTCTGCGGGAGAAAATAAAATTTTTCAGTGTTAATCTTCTTTCTGATCAATACAATGCACCGAAAAATTTTGATTTTATCTTTCTGCGTAATGTGATGATCTATTTCGAACGACCGTTACAGGAAAAGATTGTAAACAGAATGTTCTATCATCTTAAGCCCGGTGGCGCTCTTTTTATTGGTCATTCAGAGTCCCTCTCCGGCATCCAGACCTCATTTAAGAATATTGCTACTACCGTTTACAGGAAGGAGAAAACTCTGCAATGAATTCAGGTAAGCTCAAAGTACTTATCGTCGACGACTCTGCGGTTGTCCGCCAAACTCTAACAGAGATACTCACAAAAGATTCTTTACTTGAAGTTATCGGAACTGCGCAGGATCCTATCATTGCTGCTAAAAAGATTGAAAAAGATCCTCCGGATGTGATTATTCTGGATATAGAAATGCCAAGAATGGACGGTATCACTTTTCTGAAAAAGCTGATGACACACCATCCCATTCCGGTGGTTATCTGTTCCAGCAAGGCTGAAGAGGGGTCCCAGAATGTGCTGCATGCACTTGAATACGGAGCCGTTGAAATAATTCAGAAGCCGCAGATCGGTACAAAGCAGTTTCTGAACGAATCACGGATGCGTATAACGGACGCAGTAAAGGCTGCCGGTGCTTCCAGGGTTAAAAAGATTACAGATATGCCCTCCATGGAGGTGAAACAGAAGCTTACCGCTGATGTTATACTTCCTCCCACGAGAGATCACATTCATATCGATACTACAGAAAAGATTGTCGCCATTGGTGCTTCTACCGGAGGCACGGAAGCTTTGAGAGTGGTTCTCCAGTCTCTTCCTGTAGATGCTCCGGGCATTGTTATTGTGCAGCACATGCCGGAACATTTTACTGCGGCTTTTGCCAAAAGGCTGGATGGTATATGCGCTGTAAATGTAAAGGAAGCAGAAAATAATGACTCTGTGCTGCGGGGACGGGTTCTTATTGCTCCCGGAAACAAGCATACACTCCTTAAGCGCAGTGGAGCCCGGTACTACGTGGAAGTCCGCGAAGGACCTCTTGTATGCAGACACCGGCCATCTGTGGATGTTCTGTTCCGATCTGTTGCCCGTTACGCAGGTAAGAATGCAACTGGTGTAATTATGACCGGTATGGGGGATGACGGCGCCCGGGGTATGCTGGAAATGCATGATCAGGGTGCATATACCATCGCTCAGAACGAAGATACCTGCGTGGTATACGGTATGCCCAGAGAAGCGGTTAAGCTTGATTCTGTAGATAAGATACTGCCTCTGGAAAAAATTGCACCGGCTATTCTGTAGATACTCTTGATTTCAGGAAAAATCCCGATTATTAAAAAGTCAGTATATAATAACAGAGGATATATAGAATGGATCGGCCAAGGATACTTGTTGTTGAAGATGAATCTATCGTTGCAATAGATTTAAGTCACACCCTTACAACTCTGAACTACTCGGTGGTAGCAACAGTCGGTACAGGTGCAGAAGCACTGACTGTAGTTGAGGAGGAATCCCCTGATCTCGTTCTTATGGACATTCAGCTCCGGGGTGAACTGGACGGAATAGAAGTTGCTGAACAGGTAAGGAATAAATTTCATATTCCGGTTATTTTCCTGTCCGCCTATTCTGATGCTAAAACCTTGGCCCGGGCGAAACTGACAGAGCCTTATGGCTATATAATGAAATCCTATGATCACAATGATCTTCACTCCACCATCGAAATGGCCTTGTACCGGCATGAAATAGAGTTGAAGGTTGTACAGAACGAAAAGCTTCTTTCCACAACCTTTGCGGGGATTTCGGATGGTATTTTCCTTTGCGACAGTCAGGGGCATGTTCAGCTGGCAAATCTTGCTGCACAGAAGATGGCAGGTATTGTCTCTGAAGACATTAATGGTAAACATATAAATGAGCTGCCAATAACCGTAGAAAATGTATTCAATGAGTTTCTGGAAAATCCTTTCGAATATTCTGGACATACAGAATTAACGACAAAGATTTCCGGAAGATATTATCTGGTAACTTCCACCGGCAGGTTTCCGGTTCTCTGTACTGTAACTCCTATGTTCAGTGATAACAAAGTGCTTTCCGGTTATCTGTTTTTCCTGCGTAATATCAAGGAAGAGTACCGGATGCAGGAAATGCAGTCACGACTTGCGTCCATAGTGGAGACATCTGAGGATGCTATTATCGGTTCGACTCCAGGCGGTTCAATTATAAGCTGGAACAACGGCGCAGCCTCCCTGTTTGGTTATTCTCTGGATGAAGTGAGTGGCAAAAATCTTTCTATTCTTATTCCGGAATACTATCCTAATGAAATCCCCGACATGCTGGATAGAATACGCAGCGGTGAAAATGTTGATCATTACGAAACAATCCGTAAGAGAAAGGATGGTGGTATTCTCGATATGTCGGTGAAAATATCACCCATACGAGACGGCCATGGTAATCTTCTTGCAGTTTCCCTTATAGCCCGGGATATCACCAAGCGAAAACAGTTGGAGAAGGAGATACTGGAGATTGTCGACAGGGAACGGTCAAGAATTGGACAGGATCTACACGACAGCCTTGGACAGGAACTTACTGGAATCCTTCTCCGTTTAAAGGCTCATGAAGGAAAGCTCTCACGTTTAGAGAATCATGATCTTTCTGAGGATGCCCGGGAGATTCAGGGATTTGTCAGGCATGCGGTGGAACAGACCAGGGAAATGGCCCGGGGCCTGATTCCAGTGACTCTGCAGACCAACGGCCTTGTTGAGGCTCTGCATGAACTGACACTCTACTGTCAGTCAATGTACGGAGTTCCCACAGAATTCCAATGCAGTACAAGGGAAATATCTATTTCTTCAAGCATAGAACTTCAGCTCTATCATATAGCTCAGGAAGCTCTTAATAATGCCATTAAACACTCAGAAACAGAAACCATCGCTGTAAAACTTTTTTATGAGCCCATGGAAATTGTTCTTTCCATTACCGATAAAGGCCGGGGGTTGGATGAAAAAAACTCCAATGGTTTAGGATTGAGAATTATGGAATATCGGGCTAATATGGTAGGCGGCTATTTTAATCTGGTACCCACTGCCGGTGGCGGAACCACCGTACTTTGCAGGGTCCCTGTTTCGGGAAGTAATTGAAGTCATGAAGAAAAGAATAGTTCTAATTGATGATCATCCTATAATCCGTCAGGGATTTACTCTTCTTATCAACCAGGAAGAAGATCTTATCGTTGTGGGAGAGGCCGAGGATGCGGGCCAGGCTATGGACCTTGTGGAAGAACAGGTCCCCGATCTTGCATTAGTGGACCTTTCTCTGAAAAACTCCAACGGAATAGAACTTATAAAGGACCTTTCACGGCTGCATCCCAATCTGTTGATGCTGGTTATCTCGCTGCATGATGAGTCGGTATATGCTGAGCGTTGTCTTCGGGCAGGTGCTCACGGTTTTATAATGAAGGCAGAGGCAACAGAGAATGTAATGACAGCAATACGTGTTGTTCTTCAGGGAGAAATCTACCTGAGTGATAAAATGCGGCATCACATGCTCCGGGCCATGGCTGGTGGTGGCCAGCATAAAGCTTCGGCAACTGATCAGCTCAGCGATCGTGAACTTGAAGTCTTCCAGTCAATCGGACGTGGAGAGAGTACCCGCGAGATTGCCGAAAATCTTAACCTCAGTATTAAAACTATTGAAACCTATAAATCTCATTTAAAACAAAAACTCGATCTGCGAAACAGTACAGAACTGCTTCAATATGCCGTGGAGTGGAATTTATCTCAGTAGAATTGAGTGTTTTAGAGGGCTAATCTTACCTGATACCGGAGTGGAGATGAGCGACGATAGCGTAAGCAGCATCCTTATAGTAGAAGACGAATCTATTGTCGGTCTTGATATAAAACAACACCTGCTTCGCTTTGGATATAACGTTATTGGTCCGGTAGCCAGCGCTGAAGATGCTATTGTAATGGTGGAAAAGCAGCTTCCAGACCTTGTCCTGATGGATATAAGGCTTCAGGGCGAAATGGATGGAGTGGAAGCTTCAGGGATAATCAGGCAGAAATATCATAAACCGGTTATCCTTCTAACCGCCTATGCTGATGACAACACGGTTAACCGGGCTAAGAAGTCCAACCCTTTCGGATATATATTAAAACCTTTTAACGAGCGGGAACTCCGAACCACCATTGAAATGGCGATGTACCGCCATTCCATGGAACTGCAGCTTGAGGAGAGTGAAAAACGATATCGCAGCCTTTTTGAAGGTGATTTATCCGGTGATTTTATAACCGACGGAGAAGGTTTTCTTGTTGACTGCAATCCCGCCTTTCTCTCTCTTTTCGGCTTTGAAAGTCTCAATGAGGCGAAAGGCAAAAATATAAATTCCATTTTTGTTCACCACGAACAGGCTGATTACATGTGGCAGAGGATACGGGAGAAGGGGATCCTCAAACTGCAGGAGTTTGAAGTAATCTGTACGGAAAACCGGACTGCTATGGTCCTGGCAAATATAAGCGGTAATTTTGATATCGATGGAAGGCTCGTTTCTCTGCATGGGTATTTTATGGATACCACGGAGATAAAAAGCCTTGAAGAACAGCTGCGTCAGGCCCAGAAGATGGAAGCTATTGGACGCATGGCCGGTGGTATCGCCCACGATTTTAATAATCTGCTGACTGTTATCCTGGGATATGTAACTCTTGGAAAAGAAAAATACAAGGATGGAGAAGCGGTGGAAAGTGAGCTGGAAGGGATTCGTACTGCCGCTGGAAAAGCTACAACCCTGACCAGACAGCTGTTGGCATTTTCACGACAGCAGGTACTTAATCCTGAAGTTGTAAATATAAACAGCCTAATAATCGACCTTGAAAAGATGGTTCGCCGAGTGCTGCCGGAGGGTATCAATCTGGCAACATTCACCACTGCGGTGAACCCCGGTATATTTGTAGATCCGGGACAAATTGAGCAGGTTCTTCTTAATCTTGCGGTCAATGCAAGGGATGCCATGGGACAGGGAGGGGCTCTCTCAATAGAGAGCAGTAACAGAGAGCTTTACGAAGATTATATAAGTGCAATGGGTACTATTCCCAAAGGCCAGTACTGTACTGTAATGGTTTCCGATTCAGGTGAAGGAATCCCCGATGATATCATGCCCCTTATTTTTGAACCCTTTTTTACAACAAAAAGCCCGGAAAAAGGTACAGGATTGGGGCTCTCAACGGTTTATGGTATTGTGAAACAGAGTAAAGGCTATATAGAGGTTACCAGCCGCAAGGGAAAAGGTACAGTATTTACCCTGTATTTTCCGGTTACCGACAAGAAGGCGAGTGAAGAAATACTGCCAATACCGGATATGGCCCTTCTCAACGGTAATGAGAAAATTCTCCTTGCTGAAGATGATAATTCTGTACGCCGGGTTATCGTGAATATTCTCAAGCGTGCAGGATACACTGTACTTGAAGCCCAGAACGCCGGAGAAGCCCTGCTGATTTTTGAGGAAAAGGAAGCTGAGGTAGATCTGATTCTAACTGATTATATGATGCCCCATATGACCGGTGAAAAACTTATAAAAAGATTTCATAAAAAGAATCCCGATCTTCCAAGTATTCTCATGTCCGGCTATTTGAAGCGGGAAAATAAAATACTACCTGATGCCGATGCCTTTCTTCCCAAGCCTTTTCAACCTGAAGAGCTGCTCCGGGTGGTTCGTTCGGTGCTTGATAATGCTTCCATAATCCGCAATCAGCATTGATGATTTGCCACGCCTAGGATATAGTAGCCACAATGCATTACGAACCAAAACTCATTCGCAATTTCTGTATTATTGCGCATATAGACCACGGTAAATCCACTCTGGCGGACCGCTTCATTGAAGAGGCCCGGCTTATTTCTGACAGAGAACGAAAGGATCAGATTCTCGACAGTATGGATATCGAGAGAGAGCGTGGCATAACCATAAAATCACAGGCTGTCTCTCTGCCTTTTAACTCAAAGGATGGCAATCTTTATCAACTTAACCTGGTTGATACCCCGGGCCACGTTGATTTCTCCTATGAAGTCTCCCGGGCAATATCCGCCTGTGAAGGTGCTCTTCTGATAATTGATGCCACCCAGGGCGTGGAAGCACAGACTCTGGCTAATATGTATATGGCCATAGAGCATGACCTTGAAATCCTGCCGGTGATAAATAAAATTGATCTGCCCAGCGCTGATATTGATGCTGTACGCCATCAGATAGACCATGATCTCGGCCTTGATCCTGACATTGCGATTCCTATTTCCGCTAAAACAGGACAGGGTGTTAAAGATCTGATGGAAGCTCTTGTGGAGTTTGTTCCCCCACCGAAACCTACTGTTGATGATCCGCTTCAGGCCCTTATCTTCGATTCTCATTATGATCCCTACCGCGGTGTGGTTGTTCATGTACGCATCATGTCGGGCAAATTATCCCGGGATGATGAAGTGCTGTTTATGGCTACCGGCGGGAAGTATCCGGTGGAAGAGACCGGTGTTTTTAAAATCGGTCTTGAGAAAAACAAACATCTCAGAGCCGGTGAAGTCGGGTATTTGATAGCGGGTATAAAAGATATCAGCAAGGTCAGGGTTGGAGACACGGTTACCACGGTTAAAAATCCAGCGAAGGAACCATGGCCTGGATTCAAGGAAGTCAAACCGGTTGTCTTCTCATCTATATATCCGGTCAATTCAGATGACTATGAAGATCTTCATACAGCCATAGAGAAGCTGAAATTGAATGATGCTTCTCTGATTTTTGAAAAGGACTCTTCAATTGCTCTTGGCTTCGGTTTCAGATGCGGCTTTCTGGGCCTTCTTCATCTGGAGGTTGTTCAGGAGCGTCTGGAACGTGAATTTGATCTGACCATTGTACTGACATCTCCTTCCGTACGGTACCGGATTACGCTTTCAAGCGGAGAAACAGTTTTTATTGATAATCCACTGGAGTATCCGGATCCTTCTCAGATTTCTTCTGCGGAAGAGCCCTATATAAAGGCGACAATTATTACCCCGTCTGATTATGTCGGCCCGGTAATTACTTTGTGTCTTGAAAAACGGGGTGTGCAGGACAGTATGACCTATCTTGATGAAAAACGGGTGGAGCTTGTGTATTCCATGCCGCTTGCAGAGGTCCTGTTTGATTTCTATGACAAACTGAAATCCATAAGCCGGGGATATGCCTCCTTTGATTATGAAATCACCAATTATCGTCAGACTAATCTGGTTCGTCTGGATATTCTAATTAATGGTAATGCTGTGGATGCGTTGTCGCAGCTGGTTTTCAGGGATAATGCAACTTCAAGGGCACGGCGTGTCTGCAAGAAACTGAGGGACGAGATTCCCCGACATCAGTTCAAGATACCCATACAGGGCGCTATCGGCTCATCTGTTATTGCAAGGGAGACTATTTCCGCATTGAGAAAGGATGTTACCGCCAAATGTTACGGAGGAGACATCAGCCGTAAGCGGAAACTTCTGGAAAAGCAGAAAGAGGGAAAGAAGAGGATGAAAATGGTAGGCAATGTGGAGCTGCCGCAGAATGCATTCCTCTCTGTGCTGAAAACTGACGATGAATAGCGGTTTCAGCCTGTGTTCACCAGCGTCTCAAGGTGTACTATATATCCTTCCGCTGCCAGTAACACCCGTTTGAGATAATCCGGGGTAAGAGGATTGGGAAGCATGGGGTCCGGAAAATGAGCCAGCAGATAGTCGTGCTTGATTATCATATCCGTCAGGTTTTCTCCTGATTCCTCACCGGTTAAAAACTGATATCCTGTACTGCGAACTCGTCTGAGAGATTCCAGCTCATTCTGCAGAATATACTGTAATGGATTTTTATTCAGGGCCTGAGACTGCATATCTGAGTTGTCAGAGAAATCCGGTTTCTGCCGGGAATATTCACCCCATGGGAGTTTGGATACTGGTGCACCTGTGACAAGACCTTTAGGGTTAAGATCATATATTTCAGAATTTTCTTTAAGTATTCTCTGCAGAGGATTAAGGTAGTTCAGCAGTATCAGATCGGTTCTCACCGGACCGTTTTTCCCAGTCTGAATCAGCATGGGCCTGTTCATGAAGGGAGCAAATGACCCTGGAGGCGCTGTCCTGCATTGTTCTGTAAGCTGCTGGATGCCGAACTGTGTTCCTCTGGCATGACTTTTACCAAGGCGGTACGAGAAGTCAAGGCCGGTACAGTATACTCCGCCTCTGCTTATGAGTGTTCCGATTGCTACAGCCGCAACTCCTACGCTGCCATAAGCTTCAAACAGATATCCCGGCATCGCCGGCTCAAGAACCTGTTTGAAATAGTTGAGATCACTGAAGCGGGTATAGAAAAGATAGCGGTTTTTCCATGGCAGGCGTAAAGCAGGCGGATGAGAATAGGCATCTGCTATAAGATCTATCTCCTGCCAGGGGATACCATAGAAGTCCCTCATATTTATAAATTGTGACTCCAGTACAACCGCAGCATCCGGAATAATGCCGTTACTGCATAATACCGGCAGGGCTGTGTCGGCAGCAAGAATGAAAAAACGGTTTCGGTTTTTTTTCAGATTATGAAGGACTGTTTCCAGAGATTCCCCGGCTGCTGCCGCCAACACAGGTTTTTCTGTCTTCAGATTGCGAAAACACTGCACACCTTCAGAGAAGGCCAGATTAGAAAACAAATTTTTCATCCATCTGCGGGCAAAATAAACCTGAGTAAGACGATCCTGATGGGTGAGCCTAATGGCTTTATCTATGGAATTGAACAAGCGGTCATAATACTGTCTGTTTAACATGTACCCGCCGTTCAGGATTATCAGTTCAACACTACGGAATGGCCAGCCTGGTATGGAATGTATCTTCTGCAACAGCTCTTCATCACCTGGATTATTCAGGTAGATACAGGAATTGATAGAGACGGAAAGGTTCTCCGAAAGCCCTTCCCAAAGGGAGAAAAGCGCTGCTTCTTTTTCTATAAAGAGTAAGGTTGATCGGGTTGGAAGATTATTAATAATTGTCTGCACTCCATAAAAGAGTAAGGGGGAGGGCAGAATGTAGAGAGTTTCATCTTTGAGAGAAAGATTTTCAGCAATAGTCCTGGGGCGTTTTTCCGGGTTTTTTCCTGAATAAAGGAGCTTCCCTCGAAATTCAAGGGAACTCCCCGTCCCGGTTTCTATCAGGCGGGGAGTATCCATTATAAGTTACTTGCTGAGAAAATACTGACTGAAAACGGCAAAGAAATTATCCTTGAGCTTATCGGACGAGAGTATCATGGAACCCATGTCCTGCTCTGTATAGGTTTGGCTCAAGTAGGCGTAGTAGGCGCCTGTAGCCTTCAGTGATTCTTCTTCAGGTGCTGTAATCTTTTTAATTGAGAAGAGGTATATATTGTCGTTAAGCACCAGGGGCTCACTGACTTCGCCCTCTTTCAGCGAGTAAATAGCGGTAAGGAATCCTTCATCATCTGCAATACTCTTAAGTGTACCGGAACCTGATGCATCTTCAAGGGGTTTAAAAATCTCTACTCGTCCGTAGTCGATGGGCGCAGATGTTGTTTCACCTGCCTCAAATCCGTCAATACTCTCGCTGCCGAGAAGTGCCCCTGATACACCTGAACGAACTGTTTGCGCCCGTTCGATAAGGTAATCCTCAATTGTTCCTTTCGAGAACCGCTCCATATAGCTGCGTACTGTGGCGATATCATTCTCGTCGGTAGAATCAACTTCCACAGCGGCTTCGTTGCATTTATAGATCAGCCATCCGTAACTGGTTTCGATCACCGGAGATACAGTGTCGGCAGCCAGACTGAAAATCTGTTTGACAGCGTCTTCTTTTTCCAGTTCGTTGGTCAGACTGTAGTAGTACTGCCAGCCTATATATCCGCCGCTTTCGGCGTAGCTGTCCTTTGATTGTGTTCGAGCGAGCTCATCAAAGAGGGCTGGATCATTCTGCAGCTGCTTGTAGACTGCATCCGCCGCCTCTTTACTGCTTTGAATCATAATCCGGCTTATATTTATCTTGCGGAAAAGATCTTTCTGTTCTGCAGCATAGGCGGCAATTCGATTTTCCGGAAACTCAGAAAAATTGATGCGCTGGTAGTTAAAGCTGTATTCAGGGCTGGTCATCGCCTTGATAAACTCTTTTTCAGCAGCGGGTGTTTTTACGCCGTATTTAAGATCATTTCGATACTGACTCGAGATAAGCGAATCCCGATAATATTTGCGAATCTGGGCCTTTTCAAGATTGGGTGTGGATCTGTATTTTTCAGCACTGAATTTACCGTCTACCTGATATCCTGGATAATCGGCAAGAGCCTTATCGATGGATTCATCACCTATAAGAACTCCGCTCTGTTCCGCTTCATCAAGAATTGCTGTATGGATTACAGTGTTCTGATAAGCACCCAGCCATACCTGAAATGCAGCCTGGTCAACATTCATATCCTGACCGCTGGCGCTCAACTGTTCTGCAATTGAATCTTTCTGCCTGGAAAGATAATTGCCTGGAATATATTCTATATCTGTTCCGTTATAGTTACCGAAAACTATGCCGCTTCCACCGGATCGTCCGGTAAGCAGAGGTGCACCAATGAAAGTTACTACAATCAGTACAAGAATAAAAATACTGAAAATGTAGAGCCACGGATGCTGCCGGCGTTTTTTCGGACGAGCTGTATCCGGTGTTGTCTTCGCTGACTTTTTGCCTTTACTGTTGGCGTCCTTTTGTGCCATCTGGTATCCTCATTATTGACGAAATATGTAACCGGACAACGGTATCACGGCCCCTAGGCTTTGTCAATCAAAGCTATATCCGGGAATTCGTCAATACCTTGACAGGCCATTCTGCTTCCTATATATTCTCAACTTATCTATGGGGGTGTGGCGAAGCTGGTTATCGCGCCGGCCTGTCAAGCCGGAGACCGCGGGTTCAAGTCCCGTCACTCCCGTACCCCGCTGGGGATTCGGGCTGTAGCGCAGTGGGAGCGCGCTTGGTTCGGGATCAAGAAGTCGAGGGTTCAAATCCCTCCAGCCCGATTGATGGTCATGCTTAACGGCATGGCCTTTTTTTATTATACGTATTAATGTTAACAAATGTTCAGTGACACAGTAATCTTTTGCCGCCTCATTGGAGTGTAGGCTCCCACCCGGGTGAAGTTTTAAAAAGGCCCGGCCGACTATATAACAGAAGATGGAAAGACTATTAATCAGTGCGGCGTGTATATTCTGTATTTTTTGTTCAGTTTCTCTAACTGCCGACTCATATCATGAGCTTAAAAATGGAGAAACCTTATACCGTTTATCACGCATTTACGGTGTATCAGTCGAGGATATACAGGAAGCAAACAACATACAGGATGTTACGGATCTCCGGGTTGGAATGAAAATTCGTATCCCCGGATCTGATAACACAGCTAGTACTCTGAAATACGGCAGTTACACAGTAAAACGTGGTGATACCTTGTATGGTATTGCCCGGGAATACGGGATTTCCATTGATGAGCTTTACCGGATAAGCGGGATTCGCCAGGGCTCAATGCTCAAGGTAGGGCAGGTGCTTAAAGTTCCTGGCCATGGATCTGCAGATGAGTGGGAAACAACAGCGGTTGATACCACTATTGTTGAGACTCCTGAAGAAAATCATGAGACAAACAGTTATTTCTGGCCTCACAATGGCAATCAGTCTGATCTCGCAGGCAAGCTTGTGGGCAAGGAGATTTCTGCAAACAACGGTGATCCGGTACTGTCTGTATCCTCCGGCAAGGTTATATGGGTTGCTCCCTACCATGGATACGGAAAGATTATTATGGTGGAGTCTCCTGACAAGCATATCTTTGCCTACGGTGGAAACGGGGATACCCTGGTTGACGTGGGTGACTCGGTAAGTCCGGGACAGAAGATAGGCCTGACAACCGGGAGTTCCGACAAGGAAGGAGCCAAGGTCTATTTTTTCGTGTACAAAAATGGAAAACCCGTTGATCCGTCCCTTGCTCCCAGAAAATAATCGAAGGAACAACCTTAGCGTTCTATTGTTCCGCCTTTCTGGGGAATCTCGCTCAGCCTTTCTTTTAAATAGGTAGAGAATGAGATACGCGGCACCGCTATTGCGGGCTTTGCTTCCACAGTAATTTCCTTGCCTGTTCCCGGATGTTTTACCACTCTTGCTTTTCGTGCTTCCTGCCATTTAAGGCTGAAACGGCCGATTCTTCCAATTGGGACTTTTTCACCCAGACAGATTCCGGTTTCTACCAACAGCAAAAAATCATCTATTATCTTCTTTGCCTCCGCCGCGGTGGTGCCGTTCTTTTTACCTATATAGCGGACCATGCTTTTCATGGTAAACTGATCGGGAACAGATGAAGGATCAAGGTGGAGGGATCGGTTAAGCTGCATGAACCCGTTTGTCAGGTAGATAGTTGCCTCCCGTATCCGTTTATCCTGTTCTTCCAGTGGAACATCTGAAGCGCAGGCGGCAATAAGGTAGACCGCACTGGTTTTGCTTATTCTGCCCGCCGGAAACCTGACCGGTTTACCACAGGTTATCTCATGCGGAAATTCAGCAATCTGATCGACAAGAATATCCGGAACATCTGTACGGATTTTTATACTGGCATATTCAAGTCTTCGTTCGTCATTACCCGGTCCCAGGCTGAGGAGAGAGCCGGAACTGGTAAGGGCAAGGATACCGTTGCCCTCAGCGGGGTTTACTGTTTCTTTAAGCTCCATGCCTATGGCATAGATCTGTTCTCGGAAGAGCATCTCCTTTTCTTCCCAGACCCTGGCAAGATTCTCAAGAGGATTTTCAGAATCCTCCGGAAGATTTCCCGACAGGTTTTCCAGATGTCTCTGGATTGATTCTGGTAGTGATTTGAATGCCATGTATTCCCCCTGTAGCACACCAATCTAAAGTATGTACTCAATAGTATAAACCTTTTTTTCAATATAACCCGAATTTAATGGATTAATATGGAAAATGGGGTTAGCTTGTTCTGGTAATGGAGGAAAAAAATGGGTGAATATTTTGATCAGTTGGATGAAAACGTAGCCAGCCATCTTTCAGGACTGCGTGGATCTGTTCAGGTGGAAGATGATACAGACGCACTTGAACTTCTTGCGAAAGGCTGGCTCGAGAAAGAAGAAGCTTTCAGCAGACAGCTTGATGACAAAAAAATGGAAATAGTCGAAGAGTTTGACCCTGCATCCGATGAAGGAGCCCTTCTATTATTAACCTATTCCGGATCGCTCCTTAACATCGGTCCTGTCATTGACGGCCAGCGTTCCGCAACCTATGCAAGTATCGGACTCAGGGCTGATGTTCCTGAATTTGCTGAGCAGGCTGATTCAGAGGTGGATGGAGAGATTAAAGCCGATGAAGTCGTACGCTTTAATCGCGGTCCAATTAAAAGCAGCTCCAGAATTTATAAAATGGCAGTATTTACAGAGGATCTTGCCTCGGAAGAAGAGGAAGAGCTGCTTGCTGAAGTAACTCAGGTATTGGCAGAGGATTTTGCAGAGGTTAACCGTACTATAATTTCCGGTGAATAAGCTCCGGAATGAAAATGGATATAAACAATCTGATTAATCAGCTGACTGAGTACTGCTCGGTGTCTGTTCCTCCTGAAGGGGAATCTCTTCAGGAGGAACTTTCAGATATTATGGAAATAATGACAAACCTGCCGCTGTCTGTCCGTCCCACTATGGAAAACGGACGTCCGGGTGGTCTTGTCAGTCTTTCTTTAAATATTCCCACACTTATTATTCCTGATCTTCATGGAAGAAGAGATTTTTTCTACAAGGCACTTACAACGCCTTTATACAGGGGGAAAAATTTTCTTGAATTGATGTCGGAGGACAGAGGTAATGTTGTCTGTGTCGGCGATGCCTTTCATGGAGAAGCTCCGGTAAAGGACAGGTGGGAAAAAGCTTATAAAGAGTTCAGTGAAAACTACCGTAAAACAAAGGCTATTGATCAGGAGATGACGGATAATCTCCGGCTTCTTCAAATGATTATAGAGGTGCAATCATATTATCCTCTTAATTTTTTCTTTTTAAAAGGAAACCATGAAAATATTGACAATGAAACCGGTGCCGGTAATTACGGGTTTCGAAAGTTTGTTTACGAAGGTGAAATGGTACGATTATGGGTTTCCAGGTTTCTCGGCGACAGCTGTTTTACTGCTCTGTACAACTATGAGAAACTGCTTCCCCTTGCAGCCCGGGGGGATGGTTTTCTGGTTACCCATGCGGAACCCGATCAGGTTTATACTGAAGAACAGATAATAAGCGCATATGAAAATGATGAGGTTATCTACGGTCTGACCTGGACCAATAACGGTGATGCAGAGCCCGGCAGTGTGTCAGGCACACTTGAGAATCTGTTTCCGGGAAGACCGGAATCAATCTGCTTCGGTGGCCACAGGCCGGCTGCCGGAGGGTATGCTCTGCGCAGCGAAAACCGGTTTATACAGATAAACAGTCCGATAAGTTACCCTGTGGCAATTGTCCGTCAGGGTGAAGGCTTTAACCCGGAAGATCAGATTATCAACCTTCCTATGGATAACCTTGAGGTGTAGAAATGGCAAAAGAACCACTGACAGTTGGAAAATACAGTGATGTTACACTGATTGCCAGAGGCGGAATGGGTGCTGTTTATAAAGCCATGCACCCTACACTTAACCGTCCTGTAATACTTAAGAAATTAACTCTTCGGGGAAAATCAACTTTTGGCGAACGTTTTAAGCGGGAAGCTAGGATTCTCATGGATTTTCACCATGATGATATTGTCACCGTGTTTGATCATTTTAAACAGGGAAGTTCTTTCTTCATTGTCATGGAGTATGTGGAGGGGCTTTCGCTGGAGGGCTTGATAAAGGAGCACAGGTATCTTGATTCTATTATCAGTGCTTACATTCTTCTGCATGCATCCAAAGCCCTCGGCTATGCCCATAACAGAGGGGTTGTTCACCGGGACATCAAACCTGCTAACATTCTCCTGTCACGGGATGGTGCTGTAAAGCTGGCAGATTTCGGTATAGCCGCATCAGCGGAAGATACAGATTCAGGCCTTACCAGTGAAGGTATGACTCTGGGCACTCCTTCATATATGGCTCCTGAACAGTTTGAAAACTCACGTAATGTAGATGGCAAAGCCGATATATACTCCCTCGGTGTGATGGCCTATGAGATGTCCACCGGAAAAAGACCGTTTCCCGGAGCCTTCACCCCTGAACTAATCAGTGCAAAGCATAAAGGAAAGTATCCCAGGCCTCAGAAGTATGTCCCGGGAATTGCCAAACCTCTGCTGCAGATTATCAGGAAGGCGATGCATGCCAGACCGAAGCGGCGCTACTCAACTGTGGATCCGCTGATTCGACAGGCTCGAAAAATGCTGGGGCCATACAGAAAAGCCGATTTGCGGGAATATATGGGTGCGCTGGTAAGGGGAGAAAAAGATGTTCATCCCCCTGTACCGAGGAAGCGGATAGTGCGGCGGATTGTGCAGTATGCTGCTGGCGTATTCTGTCTGGGACTCATTCTTTTTTCAGCTTATAAAAGCACACTGATACAACCTTTCTTTCATAATGAAAGTTACGGAAGGTTGCGTATAGAAGTCGAGCTCCCAGGAGTTGACGGAGCGTACAGCGATATTCCGGTTTCAGTCCAGTTGTTTTCAGATGACGGCGATGAAATCCCCATGGTCGCCGAACCGGTTCTTTTTCCGGTTCCTGCTCAGTCAGACGAGTCCAATCCTAAGTTTACTACATTACCTCTTTATATCCTCGAGGGCGGATACAGAATGAAAACCACCTGGGGCGGGCATATTCTCTGGAGAAGTTTTGTGCAGCCCGGACAAAAGAAGATTAAAGATCAGTCTGGTACCTGGGCTCATACGGAGAGGGTGCTGGTTTCTGTAGAAAATTCATATGCCGTTAACCTTAAACTTCAGGTTAATGATGCCATAACAGGTAGAAGCATTATAAACTCCGCTCGAATAGTTGCAGAAAACAGTGATGGTGAGAATTTTGACATTTCACACGTAACTGTTACGTCAGGACGGGTCTGGAAGTTTCGCATAACAGCTGACGGCTATGTGGAGCAGCTTTATTCACTTTATGTAAAACCGGAAGAAACAAATTTGACCCTGGCTGCAGACCTTCTGCCTCAGCCGGTATCGGTTTCTCTGATAGACCTGCCGGATGGAACAGAGCTTGAATTGAATGACAGCACGTTTATCCGTACTTATTCCAGGAATAGCGAAGCGGAAAACTACGCCCTGGTACCTGTAAGAATGCAGAGGCCTTATCCGCAGGAGATCTTGCTACCACCCGGGAATTATCGTCTTACAGCAAAACTCAAAAAAACACAGAAAAGTATTGATTTCAGTGCTTCTTCCGAGGAGAAGGTGAGACTGAGATTTTCATTCGTAGATGATGTGCTTTCCATAGAAAAGCAGTAACAAAACGAGGTAAGAATGACTAAAACACTAAAAAAGCTGATGTATGCCCTGCTGGGGTTTGCAGCCGGACTCTCTGCCGGTTTCTTTATTGAAATACTGATGCGTCTGAACGGTGGGGGATTTCAGGCCAGGACACTGCTGCTTGGAGTAGTTATCGGTGTTTTTTTTGGCGCGATACTGGGGCTGGGGGAAGGAATAAGCGCAAGTCTGAAGCGCAGAACAGCTAGAGGGGCAGTCTTCGGTGGACTTATAGGTATTCCTGCAGGTGTACTCGCCATATTCTTTGCGCAGTGGATTCTGCTTCTTTTCAGCGGTGGAGGCAACATCTCTCTCGCTGAATTAACCAGTTCCTATCTCCCTGCTGCAAGAATCCTGGGATGGACGGTTCTTGGTGTCGTACTGGGAGGTCTGGATGGCCTTCGCAGCAAATCTCTGCGCAGAGCTCTATTCGGGCTGTCGGGAGGTCTTGCAGGGGGCGTTGTCGGTGGCCTGTTATTTGAAATGCTGAATCTGACAGAACTCCCGGCCGCTTTTATTCGAATAAGCGGTTTTTCGGTTCTTGGAATACTTATTGGCACTGGTCTTGGCTTTGCTGACTATTTCGGGCGTTTCGGTATTTTAAAAATTATGAACGGTGATTTCAAAGGAAAAGAGTACATAATAAACAAAAACAGTGTATATCTCGGTTCATCTTACAGGTGTGAGGTATTTCTTTCCGGAGATCGTCGGGTAAAAGAAATTCACGCCAGATTATATAAAGATAAAAATTCCGGGGATTTGATGATAAGTGCCGCCGGCAATGCTGAGAAGATAATTGTTAACGATGAAATAGAGAACCAGAGCAGGCTCAAGTTTGATGATGTTATTAAACTCGGCAGTACAGTTTTACGCTTTATTCCATAGGAGCATACAGATGATAAAAAGAATAATTCCATTAATACTGAGTATCGTGTTGTCCGCCGGTATTACCGCCGGCGCTGATTCGATAGATATTACCCAGATGGACAATCGTTCCCTTTTACTCGATGGAACCATGGATGTCTATTTTCTGTACCGGGGGGCAGACGGTTCTCCTGCCGAGATTGATAATTCTGAAAAACTGAGTTTGTTCAAAGCTGCTGAAGATGGTACTCGGGAAGAGCTTTCTATAAAAGCTGTTGAACAGGAAGCCCCACGTTTACAGGGGATAAGCTTTCTTCTCCTGATAGATAATTCCGGTTCCATGCACGAAGAAAAACTTGGCGGAAAGCCGAGATATGAAACTGCTGTATATGCGGTAGATCAATTCCTTCAGGAAATAGATAATCCAAACGACAGGGTAGGTATTGCCTCGTTTAATACCTACTACAGTAAGCTGTCTGATGTAAACACAATGAGCGATGAACATACCATTGCCCTTGGTAGTATTCAGACACCCGGGCAGGAAGAATCCTATACAGAACTTTACCGCTCAATTGTACTGGCCGGGCAGCAGCTGGCACCCTTTGGCGGACGCAGGGCTATTATTGTATTATCGGACGGAGAGAATTATCCCTACATCAATAGCGGGAAATCTCATCCTGTGTATGGTAATGAGACTGTTGAACCCGATGCTGTGAGTAAAGAACTTACTGAAGAAGGCATTACCCTGTATGCGGTTCATATAGGACGTAACCATGACAGACAACTGGATAATCTGGCTGCAGCTTCAGGGGGCAGAAGCTTTTCTGCGGATAATCAGGAGATTCTTAAGGATATATACTCTCTTATCCGGGATGAGATACGCAAAGAGTACAGGGTTAGTTTCAGTGCCCCCTATGTGAAAGATGAGGTTACCAGAGTCAGCCTTGCCTATGATAATCTCGATACCGAAGCTGTCTATTTTACACCCCATTTTCTTGCAGATCCGGCAACCAGTTTTCAGCCGCTTATCTTAATTGCTATTGCCATAGCTGCAGGAATAATTCTGATTCTGCTCTTGATGGCCTGGGAGAAGCCTGTCAGTGGTGCCGAGTTGAGTCAACTGCCCCGGGGCAGGAATTTTTCTCCATCTACTCGGGTTTCTTTGACACAGGACGTTACTGTTATCGGCTCTGGAAATAACGATGACATGACCATTGCCGGTAATCCGGGGCTGAAAACACGGCATGCAACGGTAAATTATGACAAGCAGGAAGGTACATACACTTTAATTTCTGATAACGAGTTCAGGGTTAACAACAAGCTCAAACGACAGCATCGCTTGCGTAGTGGGGATGTAATCGACCTGGAAGGAACAACCATTGTGTTTGATAAACCAATGGAAGATTCCAAAGATAAAAAAAGCTGATTAAACAGTTAGACGTAAGATGCGAAAAAAGAGTTTTGCAGTTTGCAAAGCTCTTTTTTGCTTCTCCGGAAGGAGTCGAACCTCAACTCTGTTAAATACGGCTGCTATCATTGTTAATTGGAAAGTCTAAATAGTATTGTGTCCCGTTTACTGATTCCATTTTTAGTATTCCATTTAGTTGCATTTCCCCTAATTCATGGATTAGTCTCGTGCCGAGATGTGGAATTGATGAGACTTCTTCAACTTTATATCCAACTCCATTATCAGAATAAGTAAACAGGATTCTTTGATTTACCTTTTCACAAAGAGTCATTGATATCAGCCCTGCTTTGTTCTCTATAAATGCATGCTGAAGAGAATTGGTAAGAAGTTCGTTTAAAAGAAGCCCGAATGGAATAACAGTATCGATAAAAAAATACAAATCAGCAATATTATACTCAACTTTGATGGTACTTTCCTTTCCATAACTACTGACCAATAGTGAAGTAATAGAGATAATGTACTCGCGAATAGAAATACAAGAAAGATTTTCAGTTTTGTAAAGCATCTCATGAACCAAAGAAATAGACTGGATTCGTTCCGATGTCTTATCAACTAAAGCGTGAATTGAGGGGCTCTGAGGATAGTCTGCTGCCTGCAGATTTATCATACCTCTTATTACCTGCATGGTGTTCTTTGTACGGTGATAAAGTTCTTTCAGCAACACCTCTTTTTCCTCTAAAGAACGTTTTAGTACTTTTTTGGCATCTTTGTGTTCCTTCATTTCAGTGTTTAGAGAAGCAGTTTTGAGGCGTACCTGATATCTCAGAACGATTGTCCATAAAATGAAAAACAGCCCTAAGAATATAAGTCCAAAAATGACCCAGAGCCCCCAGACAGGGAATGTCTCTGAAGGGAATGCCACAGTCCATTTTTTAAACGACCTATGATAAAAAGAGTCCGAATCACTTATCATCGTATCCATAAGAGAATCAATTCCTTCAATTAGTTCATGGTTTTTCCCTTTTGGTACTGCAAAATGAAGAGCGCGTGGAGAAAAGCTTATGGGTGTAACATCCACCGGGTACTGTTTCATAAGTTCATTGCCCAGAGAATAAATGGATATTCCTGCATCAACCTCCTTTTCGATTAGGGCTTTCATAACTTCAACATTATCTAATGTATATATTATCTCGCAATGAACACCAAAAGAATTTATATACTCAATGAATCCATCGGTAAAAATACTACCTTCCAATCCAGCTACTTTTTTATTATTTAAATCAAAGATGGTATGAAGGGGATAGTCCGGTCTTGTATACAATACACCGCTGTCTATATAAACCGGATCTTCTGAGAAATCATAAATAAGCGTCCGCTCTTGCGTATATGAAACAGCCGGAAGCAGGTCAATGTCACCTTTCTCGAGGTTCTCCAGTTGATCGTTCCATGTCGCTTCTATGTATTCAACGTCCCAGTTCAGTTCTTCCTGAAAATATGAGACTAAATCTATGAATAAACCTTCAGGATTTCCGTTTCCCAATACCACCATTGGGGAAGCTTCAAAAACCCCGACTTTCACATGCTTTATTTCTGCGGAAAGTTTATATGGTGAAACCGTGGTAAGTAAGAGAAAAAACAAAAGCAGAGGTCTATGCTGCACATATCCATGTATAATTTTGTTCAACAGAGCGCTCCTGAACCCTTTTTATACTTTTTCAAAAGTTAAGTATAAATGCAATCAGCTCTCATTTCAAATAATTGTGAAGCAGAATTGTATGCAGGTACTCTTGAGCGGATACATGATTTTTCATGAACTTGAGGAAGTGTACTAAGATTCAGTAGCGGTGATGATAATTTTTTGTTACAAACGCAAAAAAAAGAGCTTTGCAATTTGCAAAGCTCTTTTGCTCCCCCGGAAGGACTCGAACCTCCGACCTAGTGGTTAACAGCCACCCGCTCTACCGACTGAGCTACAAGGGAATGTTGAACCGCTCATCGCGATTAACGAAGGCAACTATACATGAGGTGTATTAAACTGTCAATAGATTACAGGAAAGAAAATTGAAGACCATTAAGCCAAGTACGGGAGGTCTGATCCGCAGTTGTCACAGTTGCTGGTTGAGGAATTAACTACTGAAATTCTTAAGTTTTTTCTGGATATGAGAAGGCTGTCGCATTCCGGGCACACAGTGTCTTTGCTGAAACCATGGGCGTCTTTGGGGCCTGTATTCCCTATATAGACATACTTAAGCCTTCCTCGTGCCATCTCTCCGGCTTTCTGCAGCGTGTGTACAGACGTTGCGGGTTGTGTGTACTGGTGCCTGGGGAAATATCTGGTTAGATGAAGTACGGGCTGAGGCTTCAGGGCAGAAAGGAAGGAGAAAAGAGAATCAAGTTCTTGGCGGGAGTCATTTTCTCCCGGTATTAAAAGGGTTGTTACTTCGGTATGACATAAAGTGGCGGCAGTCTCTATGGATTTACAAACAGTCTCTAATCCACCTTTAAGAACTTTTTCATAGTACTGCGGGTTGAAGCTTTTAAGATCTATATTGACAGCGTCCATGGCGGAGAACACCGACTTTGCAGCATCTTCTGACATATATCCGTTGGTAACAAATATATTGGCAAGACCTGCATCATTTGCTGCAGCGGCCGTCTCCAGGCAGAATTCGGCATGGATAAGCGGTTCGGAGTACGTATAACTTATACTATCAGCTTTTACCTGCAGGGCTTCAGCTACAACCTCAGCAGGATTAGTCGGTTTGAGTCCTGACGAAGGCAGTTTTGTTGAAATTTGATAATTCTGGCAGAAAGGACATCTCAGGTTGCAGCCGAAAAAACCTATAGAGTAGGAGCGTGTTCCCGGGTGGAAATGGTAAAGCGGTTTCTTTTCCACAGGGTCAAGAGCTGCTGCAGACAATACACCATAATAGGGCAAATCAAGGTTTCCATTATTGTTTCCCCGTACACCGCAAATACCATACCTGCCGGGAGCGATTCGACAGAAATGGGGGCATAATCGGCAATGAATGGATTCTCCGTCGGTGTCGCTGGAATAAAACAAGCGCCTCAGTCCCTGTCTGTGAGGGCCTGATGAAGCAGTTCTGAGTCATGATAATAACGGATTGGATCCCCGACCTCAAACGGTTCATATTTAAGCCCCATGCTGCCTTTTTTAATCCATATTTTTGCCATGAAAAGATTCGATCCGCTATCGGTGGCTATGCTGGGCATGTTCTCAGCATGCATGATATCTTTGACCCTGAATTCATAAAAGGTTGTACTGCTGCTGAAAGGCTGGGTTACAAGAAGAATCTTCTCTGCATCATACGGATGTTTTTTAGGTGCCCCTTCAAAAACAATACAGTCAGAGGTGTAATCTTCTTCTGATTGATAACGTGTAATATCGTTGAGGGGTGATGTGGACAAATATTTTCGAATACCCATTTATTACCTCCCGGTTACTACTCTATTAGTATAAAACGATACTGTTGGTTTCGCAAAGAAATCTGTACTTTATCAATTTAATGCAGATACCGCTCTGTCTGGAGCTGTACTGATAAAAGCAGAAAGGGCTTCCTTGAAATTAACGGGTGTGTCGGTATAAATCAGGGAGAGGACTTTATTGTTGCGAAATATCCTTGCTGAAAAGGTAAAAATTTCACTTTCTATTTGAAGGGAGCAATCCTGCAGTATACGGTTTTCCTTGAGATCCACAGTTTTGTCGGGGCTATCGGGAAAAAATCGGACTCCATCCTGGCTTATATCAAGGATTGTACCTGTAACAAGGGTGAAGGTATCCGGGTGATTAAGGATGAATGAGATATTGTCGTACTGCCGGGGAGCATACCTTCGATATTGACGCTTGTCTTCGAGAAAACCGTAGCGCTGACTTATCTCCTGAAAGGAATCGCTGAGAAGATGATCATCCTGGTCATATGGTATCAGTCCGTTTACTTCCAGCAGTTGAGATTTGGCTGCTTCATCTTCAGTGAAAAGATTTCCGGTAAAAAGGACACAAAGACCGGTCTCTTTGGATTTAAGGTTTCGGTAGTACCTCACAAAGGGTTTCCAGTGACGGGGAAAATCCTGCGTGAAAAAAGCCACTGCGTCGGGCTGTATCTCTTCAAGATTATCCATAGCTTTAATAGGATTACGGTAATGAACTGCATTACCGCCTTGTGAGGTGAAATAACCTGATAATACATCTACAAGCCGGGTTTCCCGGGCAACTACAAGGAGAATCATTCGCTTCCTATGTTACGGACTTCATATGAGCCGATGGTCCATATTCCATCCCTTCTGTTGAGGTGATAGGTGAATTCCTTTACTTCAATGAAGTCTGGATTCTGGAATTTTTCAATAACAATTACGCTGCCGATAGTGGCTGTATACCGGGTTTCCTTTATTTCGTACTCAATTGGTACAAGAACAATTTCGTCTCTTGTCGTACGGGACTGAAGACGAACCCGGTAATCTTCCTCCATTTTCAGTCTTTCTTCTTCGGAGGATCGGTTATATCGTCGTTTTGCATCGGGATCTTCCAGCATCAAGCTTAACGGATCAAGGTATAGAAAGAATTTATTCCACTGTCCCATCTGCCGTGCCTGGATTGTATAGTCAACAACCTTATCGGGAGGAAGCTTTTCTTTGCGGAGAATGGCGCCGGTATCAGCATCTATCTTGGACGCAAGAGCCTGAGTACCGGCAGAAGGCCGGACTGTAAAGGAAACAAGGTTCGATTCTATAGGGGCGCCACTGTTCTTCAGTTCCGGGAAGTAACTGGCTTTCACAATGAACGCTCCTGCCTTGCTCAGAGAGAGATAATCCTTCAGGGGTTCTACAAAAGAGAACCTTTCTCCCGGTTCCAGGTTGATATCCCGGTAGTAGACCTGTTGATTCCTTTCAGCGGCCATGATAAATTGCTCAGACCGTCTTATAGGTTCGTTGGTAAGGGTTGTGGCCTGGAAATCAAGGTTGTAACGCCTGTCCTGGGCCGATTTGAAACGGAAGGTATCACTGGTGTTATTTGTGATTTCCACCAGCACCTGAATTTCGGTTTCCGGATAATAGATGCGCTGATTGTACAATCGTATAGATAAATCAATACCATTGTTATCCAGGGCAAAAACGGAGACTGCGGAAAACAGCATAATGAATACAATAATGCGTATAATATTCTTCTTCATCTTCATGGCACCACTGTTCTCATTGTCGGAATAATATCATGGTAACATTATTCCTGGATAGTATTCTTGGTTCCATAAAAACAAACCGACCGTTTAAAGAACTGTTAAAGATCACAGCGACAGAAAATTTCCCTGCTGAAGTATACGGACCCAAAGGGTCGTTCCTGGCGCTGATGCTGGCATCCATTATGCGTCAGCGGGAAAGAACAATTCTCTGTGTCCTTCCCTCTGAAAAAGAAGCTGAGGCCTTATGCCGTGACTGCATTTCCTTCGGCTACAAAGCCGTTGTTTTTCCCTGGTGGCAGTCGGCTCCATACAGTGAACAGCCCAGTCATTCAAATGTTGCGGCAGACCGTATATCTGTATTGACCGATCTCATGTCGGCTAATGCAGGGATCATTTGTGTTTCAGTTCGCGCATTCACAGGGCTGCTCCCTCCTGTGGAATATCTTAAGAGTAATACTCTGGAACTTAAAAAGGGCGCAAGTATTGATCCTCTGGAAATTGAAGGAAAACTTCAGTCCTGGGGGTATCTGAGAGTGCCAAGAGTAAGCAGCCCGGGTGAGTTTGCTCTCCGTGGTGAAGTTCTTGATGTAGGTCTTCCCGGAAGAGATGGTGAGGCCGTCAGAGTTGTTTTTGAATTTGATGAAATTGAAGAGATAAAGAATTTTGATCTTCTCACCCAGGGATCATCCGGCTCCATTGCTTCCATTCGACTTTTTCCCGCTTCTGAATTTATATGGAATGATCAGGGAATTGAAAGGGTTGAAAGTTTTATCCGGACTGCGCGGTATCCCGGAAGCAGTGATGAACTGCTTATTGAAAAACTGAAGGAGACCGGCAGCTGTCAATATGAGGAAGTTTTCTTTCCTCTCTCTTTTGAACAGAACTGTTCGCTTCAGGACTATCTGCCGGAAAGATCTATGACCATTTTCATATCCGACAAGCGGCTTGAGAATGCCGCGGAAGGTATAGAAAAAGAGTTTCATGAACTTTACAAGCGCAGTCTAAGGGAAAGAAAAATCACATTTCCTCAACCGGAGAGAATCCTTGGAAGCTATTCAGAACTTGAAAAAAGCTGCAGGAAGAAACTGGTCATACAGTCTTTAAAGCAGGATGATTCTCATGTTCTTCTGCCTGAGATAGTCTGTCAGGATCCCCGGTCCTTTTTCGGCAATATCCGTTTTTTCAAGGAAGAACTTGAACAGTACTTGGTTAGCGGATACGAGGTTTCTATTTTTGCCGAGACTGAAACCCAGGCCGACAGAATTGAACAGCTTCTTAAGGACTTTCCTGTAAAACTGTATGCTGCTCATATTTCCCAAGGTTTTGTCCTGCCTGACGTCAAACATCTTGTAGTTCAGGAAAATGAGATTTTCGGCAGACGTAAAAGAATTCCCGCTTCAGTAAAAAAGACCCGGGGAAAAGCCATAGATACATTTGTCGAGCTCTCTCCTGGCGATTATGTTGTACATGTAAATTATGGCATAGGACGATTCAAAGGTATCGAACGCATTAAGGCAGCCGGGACTGAGCGTGACTATATACAGCTTGAGTACGCCGGAGAAGAGACAGTTTTTATTCCCATTGAGCAGGTTAACCTGGTACAGCGTTATATCGGGCAGGAGGGCAAACCCCCGGGACTGGATTCGCTTGGAGGAAAATCCTGGGAAAAACGCAAACAACGGGTAAAGAAGTCTGTAGAAGATCTTGCAGATATGCTGATTGATCTCTATGCCAAGCGCCAGCGCGCTCAGGGATACTCATTCGGAGAAGACACCGACTGGCAGGTGGAGTTTGAAGCGGCTTTCCCCTACGAGGAGACCCAGGATCAGCTATCCTGTATTCAGGACGTAAAAGAGGATATGGAGAGTCAGCGGCCAATGGACCGTCTGATTTGTGGTGACGTGGGCTATGGTAAAACCGAAATAGCCATGCGGGCTGCTTTCAAAGCGGTTATGGCCGGTAAGCAGGTAGCCATTCTTGCACCGACTACCATTCTGGCGGAACAACACTATGAGTCTTTTTCTGAAAGATTCAGTAATTATCCGGTGAAGCTTGCCATGATTTCCCGCTTTGTGTCTCAGAAACAGCAGAAACAGTCTCTCCAGGCTCTGACAAATGGCGAGGTGGACGTCATGATAGGCACACACCGCATTCTGCAGAAGGACGTAAAATTCAAGAATCTGGGATTGATTATAGTTGACGAAGAACAGCGTTTCGGGGTGAAAGACAAGGAACGATTGAAACAGCTGAAGCATACTGTTGACTCTCTGGCATTGTCAGCCACTCCTATTCCACGAACACTTCATATGAGCCTTCTGAAAATCAGGGACATGTCACTGCTCACCACACCGCCCCATAACAGGCAGTCCGTGGATACCTACATTCGTGAGTTTGACGAAGATATGGTAGCCGGTGCAATCCGGGCAGAACTGGAACGGGGCGGTCAGGTTTTTTACCTGCATAACCGGGTAGAAACCCTGCCGGAAGTCCGCAGATTCCTGGAGAATATAGTTCCAGAGGCGATGATAGACACTGCTCACGGGCAGATGAGTTCTTCGGAACTGGAAGAGGTTATGCACCGCTTCATACATGGTGCTTTTCAGGTTCTGGTTGCTACAACTATTATTGAGAATGGTATAGATATTCCCAACGTTAATACCATTATTATTGACCGGGCTGACATTTATGGTATTTCTCAGTTATATCAGCTCAGAGGAAGAGTCGGTCGGTCCGACAGAAAAGCATATTCCTATCTTCTGTACCCGGCGGATAAGGCCCTCAGTGAGATTGCCATGAAACGCCTGAGGATACTTTCCGACTATTCTGATCTCGGGGCAGGCTTCAAGATTGCAATGAAGGATATGGAGGTCCGGGGTGCGGGTAACCTTCTGGGACGCCAGCAGAGTGGGGAAATTGTTTCCGTTGGCTTTGATATGTATCTGCGTCTTCTCGACGAAGCAGTAGCCGAAAAAAGTGCGAAGGGTGATGAACCCCGGGAGGAAGTATTCCTGGAGCTCGATTATTCCGGCTATATCCCGGAGACCTATATCCGGGAGCCTGTTGAAAAGATGGAGGTGTATAAAAAAATCGCCGGTATTGATTCAGATGAGGAACTTGAAAAAATACATGGAGAACTGCATGACCGTTTTGGCCCCCTGCCTGAAGCTGTTTCCAGTCTTCTCTCTCTTGCTGAGGTAAGAATTGTCTGCCGTAAGCTGAGTGTGCGTTCCCTGCGGGAACGGGGAGGAAAAGTGCGGATCGAATTTTCCAGGGTATCCATTATTTCAGTGGATAAAGTGCTTCAGCTCATGCAGACTTCCGGGGGCAAGGTAAAGCCGGATCCCAAAAATCCGAACATACTGCTCATGGAGACCGGGTCAATCGGTTTAAAGGAAAAATCGGAATTCATACGCGAACGGCTCTCGGCACTTTTGTAAACCTGGTGTACAATAGAAATTGTATATAGCGGATCTGATAAAGGAATATATGGAATGAAGGAAAAGGCCATAGACCTTATTTGCAGCGTAGCGGAACTCAGTTCTCTCTTTGAACGGAGAAAAAGTATAGAAGGTTTTCTTGACGAGACAGTCAAGCTGATAGCCGAACATATGGAGACCGACCTCTGCTCAATCTATCTGCTGAACCAGGAAACGGGAATGCTTGTTCTAAGGGCAAGTAAAGGGCTGAACCCGGGGGCGATCGGCAATGTTACTCTGGCTCCCGGAGAGGGAATAACCGGAACAGCGCTTAAACAATTGAGGCCTATAATTGTTCCAAAAGGAACTGATTTTCCCAATTTCAAATATATTCCAGGCATAGATGAAGAGGATTTTGAAGCCTTTCTGGCTGTACCTATTCTCCATGGTCTTCGTCGGATAGGTGTAATTGTCTGTCAGCATAAAAAGATAAATTATTTCAACCAGCGGGATGCCAGAGCACTTACTGCAATAGCAGCTCAAATGGCGGCAATGATTGAAAATGCCATTCTTCTTATGGAGCTGCATAAAGAACGGCCGATTGCTCTCTCTCAGAAAGAAAAAAGATCCCTGCCTCCTATAATGCATGGGCAGAAAGTTACCTCCGGGATTGCCCTGGGTAAGAGTTACAGCCTTGGGCGCAAAGGGATTAACAACATACTTGTTATAGATAAGAATGCAACATATCTTGGGGGCATAGAGGCTTTCCAGACCGCCGTTGATCTGACCAGACAGCAGATACAACTGCTTCAGGACCAGCTCAAAGAGAATTTCGCCGATGTCGGTTCACTTATTTTTCATGCGCATCTGCTGATGCTCACAGATGAAGCTTTTTCAGGGGAAATGGAACAACTGATCCGTAATGGACAGGATGCGTCGGAAGCCGTTGTGATGGTTGTAAACCGGTATATTAAAATATTTGCCGCTTCCGAAGCCCCGGCGGTGCAGGAAAAGGCCCAGGATCTCAAGGATCTCGGGCACCGGCTTCTGCTTAACTTGCAGGAGCAGGATAAGCAGAATGAAGATTACCGGGATTCCATCATTATCAGCAGTGAGCTTTTTCCCTCGGAGCTTATTAAGTTTGCCGCCCAGGGGGCTGCCGGTATTATTGTTCATAAGACAAGTCTTACATCTCATTTGAAGATACTTGGACAGTCTATCAAGATCCCGATTGTCTCTCTTGATAATAAAGACATCTTCGCTATCGAAGAAGGGACATCCATTATTCTTGATGGATTTCAGGGTACTGTGTTTATTGAGCCCGACACTGCAACCTACGATCAGTTCATAAAACTTGCGGATGAACATTCAATGCTCGATGGTGATATGCAGATTGAGCCCATTATAGAAATTGCTCCCGGAGAACAGGTTGCTCTAATGGCAAATATAGGTCTTCTCGGTGACTTGCAGATTGCCAGGGGGTATGGAGCCGACAGCATTGGCTTGTACCGCAGCGAATTTCCCTTTTTAATACGCAACGATTTTCCCTCAGAAGAAGAGCAGTACCGAATTTATCACCGTATTTTTTCAGAGTTCAATGAAGGGCCGGTGTATATGCGGATTCTGGATATTGGTGGAGACAAGCAGCTGGGCTTTCTTACGGATGAAGATCCGGAAGCAAATCCATTTCTTGGACTAAGGGCTATCCGGTTTTCTCTGAAAAACAGAGAAATACTTGAAACTCAGATCCGAGCAATGCTAAGGGCCGGGAAAGATGGAAATCTGCATATCATGATTCCATTTATCTCATCTGTGGAAGAAGTAAGAAATGTTAAAGCTGTAATTCAGGTGGCATCGAAAGATCTTGCCAAGCATGGAATTGAACATAACCATACGCCTAAAATAGGAATTATGGTGGAACTGCCGTCAACCGGTTTTATCCTTGAGGAACTTGCCAGAGAAGTTGATTTTATGAGCATCGGAACCAACGATCTAATTCAGTATCTGCTTGGTGTCGATCGAACCAACGCCCGTGTAGCTGATATGTTTGATCCTTTCCATCCGGCGGTTCTTAGATTTATTGCCAGGGTGGCAGAGGTTTGTACTGCACAGAAGATTCCTCTTTCTGTTTGCGGTGATGCTGCGGTAAACCGTTATATGTTGCGTTTCCTTCTTGGAACCGGAATAAGAAATTTCAGTGTTGCCCCGTCATCTTTGCCTGATATGTACAAATGGCTGAAGGAAGATGATTTTTATAGTGGTTGTGAAAAGCTGAAGAACGACTTGCTATCAGGCGGTACCTCTGAAGAGATAAAGAAGATACTGAATTAGCGTACTTAAAGGATACCATGAAAGATACTACCTCTGAACATAAACGTCTGAAAAGCTATGTGCTCCGGACAGCCCGCATAAGCAAACTTCAACGCAGATCCTATGATGAATTACTCCCGAAATATTCAATTCCTTATGTGGAGAATCAGATTGAACCAGCCGCTTTTTTCCCCGGGTATGAATCTTTTAAAGCTGAAATAGGGTTCGGGATGGGAGAGGCCACCGTACAGATCGCCTTCAACGAAAAAAAGACAGCCTTTTTCGGTATAGAGGTGCACCGGCCCGGGGTAGGAAAAGTTCTCAGTGAAATTGAAACCCTGGGTTTGAATAATCTCCGTGTTATCAATCACGATGCGGTTGAAGTTTTTGAAAACATGCTTCCCGATGAATCCCTTGAAGGAGTTCATATCTTTTTTCCGGATCCCTGGCCCAAAAAAAAGCACCATAAACGGCGTCTTGTACAGGTCCCCTTTGTTGAAATGATTCTGCCTAAGTTAAAAAATGGTGGATATATCTATTTTTGCACCGACTGGGAAGAGTATGCGGAACAGATTCTTTCTGTCTGTGAATCTGTTGATGGAATCCGAAATGTTTATACAGGCTATGCCGAACCGCAAACATGGCGTCCAAGAACGAAGTTTGAATCTAAAGGTATGGATAAGGCTCATCAAATTCGGGAAGTACTCTTTCGTAAAAATACTTGATTTTTTTCGATATTTATACGATTATTTCGTATCTTTATGCATATCTCATTAAATCCCCGGAGGAATAATGGACAAAGACTGGTTGGAGCGGTACGCAAATCACACACAGGCTAATACAAAAATCCCCATTGAATTTTATGAAAAATTCAATGTGAAGCGGGGTCTTCGTAATGCCGATGGCACTGGTGTACTGGTTGGGCTGACCGAGATCGGAGACGTTCATGGTTATATCATGGACGAGGGGGATAAGATTCCTGTGGAGGGCCGTCTGCGCTACCGCGGGATAGATGTCGCAGAACTTGTGAACGGTTTTCAGAACGAAAAGCGTTTCGGTTTTGAAGAGACTGTATACCTCCTTCTTTTTGGCGAATTGCCGAATCCTCAAGAACTTGAAGCATTCAATCAGCTTATGGTGGAAGCAAGAGTTCTGCCGGCCAATTTTGTTGAAGATAATATTCTCACCGCACCGAGTCAGGACATAATGAATAAGATGGCTCGGAGTGTGCTCGTATCATACAGTTATGACGATGAGCCGGAGAATTATTCCATCGCCAATCTTCTACGGCAGTGTGTAGAGCTTATAGCCAGACTACCTATTTTCGCAGCATATGGATATCAGGCCAGAAGGCACAATTTCTATAATGAAAGCCTTTATATACATCAGCCCAGACCGGATCTGTCTATTGCAGAGAATATGCTCCAGATGATTCGGCCCGACCAGTCATATACCCAGCTTGAGGCTGATCTGCTGGATCTTTCCCTGGTTCTGCATGCAGAACATGGCGGAGGTAACAATTCTGCTTTTGCTGTGCATGTTATTTCATCGGCAGACACGGATACCTATTCAACCATGGCGGCCGCCATCGGTTCCCTGAAGGGAGCAAAACATGGTGGTGCAAATATAAAGGTTATGGGTATGATCGAGGATATCAAGGCCAATGTTAAGAATTGGACCAGTGAAGAAGAGGTAAGCAGTTACCTTAAGAAAATTCTCAATCGTGAAGCCTTTGATAAATCAGGCCTTATATATGGTATCGGTCATGCGGTATACACTCTTTCTGATCCCAGGGCAGTATTGCTGAAATCCCGGGCGGAGCTTCTGGCAAAAGAGAAAGACTGTGAAGACGAATATAACCTCTATAATCTGATTGAGAAGCTTGCTCCCGGAGCTTTTATGGATGTTAAAAACTCAGATAAAGTCGTCGGTCCTAATGTGGATTTTTATTCAGGTTTTGTATACAGCATGCTGAATATACCCTTTGAGCTGTATACTCCGTTGTTTGCAGTTTCAAGGATTTCCGGATGGAGCGCCCATCGGCTGGAAGAGATAATCAGCGGTGGAAGGATTATTCGCCCTGCATACAAAAATATTCTTAAACCATCCAATTACATTCCGTTATCAGAACGATAGGTAAATAAAAAGGCGCCTTGACGGGCGCCTTTTTGTTTGTAAAAATCTTTTTTATTCTTCCGTACTTCTACGTTGTTTGGCTTCCGCAATAACCGCTTCTGCAACCTTTCCGGAAATGGGGTTGTAGTGGTCGAACTCGAGCTCAAAAGAACCGGTACCGGAGGTCATTGATTTCAGATCAATTGCATATCGAAGCAGTTCTGCCTGGGGAACTTCTGCATCAACTTCGTTAATACCGCCACCGAGGGCTTCCTGTCCCAGAACCCGTCCACGGCGGGAAGAGAGATCAGACAGAATATCTCCGAGATATTGTTCATCAACAAACACCCTTAGTTTCATCACCGGTTCAAGGAGAACAACACCTGCTTTCTCAAGAGATGCTTTAAGCGCGCCCTTGGCCGCAAGCTTGAAAGCCATTTCCGAGGAGTCCACAGGATGTTCCTTTCCATCGATAATATGTGTTTCAATATCAACGATGGGATATCCTGCCAGATATCCTTCCTCCATGGCTTCAATAATTCCCTTTTCTATACCGGGCATATAACCTTTGGAGATAGATCCTCCCTTGATGTCGTTGTAGAATTCCAGATATTTTCCCCGTTCCACAGGGCCTATATCCATTACAACTCGTCCGTACTGTCCATGTCCGCCGGACTGTTTCTTATGGGTATATTCCGCGCCGGCTTTTTTGGTAATTGTTTCTCGATAGGCAACCATGGGAACCTTGGTTTCCACTTCAATTTTCTGTTTTTCCTTAATCTTGTCCAGTACCATGTTTATCTGCAGTTCTCCCATACCGGAGATTACATTCTCATGTGTTTCTTTATTAAAGGTAAGCTGGAAGGTAAGGTCCTCCTCTGCAGCTTTATGCAGAGAAGCATGAAGTTTATCTTCATCCTTCTTGCTGTTGGCACTTATTGCCAGAGAAAATACCGGCTGGGGAAGGTGCAATGCGTCAATTATAAGGAAGGTATCCGGCGAGGAGAACGTCGTGTTGGTTTCAAAGGAGTCAATCTTTGTTACCACACCAAGATCTCCGGCGGTAAGGTCTTTCACCTCTGTAAGCTTTTTACCGAGTACCTTGTAGATCTTGCCTATTCGCTCTTTTTTGTCGTTATTGCAGTTGAGTACCTCGGTATCGGCATTAAGTACGCCACCGATAATTTTTATGTATGAAAGTTTCCCTGAAAACTGATCAATTGAAGTTTTAAATACCATGCATTTAAGGGGACCTTCACTATGAATATCAAGGTGTTCTTCATTACCATCCCGGTTTCTGGCCAGCTCGGGGATTCCCGCCGGAGAGGGGGTAATGTTGCTGATAAAGTTGAGGAGCGAAACTACGCCATTATTGTTTACCGCGCTTCCGCATAGAGTAGGCACAATTTTGTTGTGCTTTAGGCCTTCGATGAGACCTTTACGGATTTCATCGGGACTCAGTGTTCCCTCTTCGAAGTATTTCTCCATCAGGGAGTCCTCACCTTCTGCAGCGCTTTCAATAAGTGTAAGGCGGTACTCTTCCACCTGTGCAGAAAAATCAGCCGGGATATCAACAGGTGAGTCTTTCTCCGCTCCGTCATGAACCATATAGGCTTTATTTTCAATTAAATTGATTATGCCCAGATACTCACCATCTTTCATCATGGGAATGGTAACAGGCACAAAGGTTTTGGAAAATTTTTCTTTTAAATCGGAAAATGTTTTATCGAAATCCGCCCGTTCTCTATCCATACGGTTAATGAAAACAAACCGTGGTTTATTGCGATGATCCAGACGGCGCCAGAGCTTGATTGTTTCAATCTGTACACCATCTCTTCCGTCCACAACCATTAAGGCGCTTTCTGCACAGCGGAAGGAAGCAACAACCTCTCCTACAAAATCTCCGGAGCCCGGGGTGTCCAGTAGATTGACCTGGTGTTTGTTCCAGGTACAGCTGGACAGGGTCGTATGAATTGAAATCCCCCTGGCGATTTCCTCTTCGGTAAAATCGCTTACTGTTTTTCCTGATTCAACGGATTCGGCCCGGTCAATAACCCCCGAGTTGAACAGCAGCTGTTCTAACAAGGTGGTTTTGCCAGTGCTTCCATGTCCAACAAGTGCAATATTGCGGATATCAGCAGTGGAAAAACTCATAAGTGCTCCTCATTCTGTTAGAAATTTGTTTGTGAATTCAGGATAGACCCACCCCTGTGAGATGTCAACAAAAAACCCGGCCCCCAAAAGGGCCGGGTCTAACAGTGGTAAAGACTTAAAATTAACCGAGACCGCCGGGTTTCTCCTGGAAGTGACTGAATTCCATGGCAAAGGTACCGCGTCCCTGGGTAATACTTCGCAGGGCCGTGGAGTAGCCGAACATATTTGCCAGAGGAACCTGTGCCCGCACATGCTCAATGGTGGTACGGGATTCAAGGCTGTTGATTATACCGTTACGGGTGGTAAGGTGGTTGATAACTTCACCCACAAAATCCTTGGGGCACATAACATCCACGGTCATTACCGGTTCCAGGAGAACCGGAGATGCCTCTCTGCAGGCGTTATCAAATCCCATGGCGGCAGCAGCTTCAAAGGCCAGGGGAGTAGCCTTCAGTTCATCATATTTTACCGCTTCAAGGGTTACTCCCACATCGTAGCACTGATATCCGAACATAATTCCAGATGAAAATGCATTGGTAACCCCTCGTTCAACAGCTTCAACTAATTCAAGAGGAAGTTCGGATTTTTTAAGAACCGATTTAAACTGGTTGCCGGAACCTCTTTCCAGAGGCTCTACCCTCAGGGTAACAGAAGCAAAGTTCTCTTTGCCCCCGAGGACCTTCTCGTACACTTCGGTATGAGAGTGACGAACCGTGATCGATTCCCGGTAGGTTACCTGCGGATTACCGATCCGGGCATCCACGTTGAAATCCTGGGTTATTCTGGTTACCAGAACGTCCAGGTGAAGCTCTCCCATACCGGAAATAATCAGCTGTCCCGTTTCAGTATCTTCCTTGACCATAAAGGTGGGGTCTTCCTTTTGTAGAAGATCAAGAATGTCCCGAAGTTTCTTGGCTTCAGAAATGCTTTTCGGTTCTATGGCCACATCTATTACCGGCATGGGGAAATGCATCTGCTCAAGCAGGACCTGATGCCCCTCAGAACCCAGGGTATCCCCGGTCTGGGTAAATTTGCATCCGATAATTACCGCGATGTCACCTGCGGAGACTGAATCTACCGCCTCGGATCTATTGGCATGCATCCGCAGGAGCCGGTTGATTCGTTCCTTCTTTTTCTTGTTTATGTTGTAAACCGCCGCACCTTTTTTAATACTTCCTGAATATACCCTAATAAAGGTATACGCACCTGCTTCTCTGTCTGTCTGAATTTTAAAAGCCAGGGCCAGGGGAGGACCGTCGGGATTACAGGGCACGGTGGTCTCTTCTTCGTTCTTGACAATCATACCGTGGGTAGGCGGTACCTCATCGGGGGCGGGGAGGAGCTCAAGAACGGCATCAAGCACAGGCTGTACGCCGATGTTCTTGAAGGATGCTCCACAAAGAACCGGGACTATCTCCCTTTCCATGGTGGCTTTTCTGAGTACCGAAATCAGCAGATCACGGGGAATCTCCTGTCCTTCCAGGTATAACTCTGTTATCTCATCACTGAAGGCGGAGCAGGTGTCAACCAGAGACTCCTTTAGCTCTTCCGCTTTATCTGCGAGAGCTTCCCGAATAGGGGTATAGGAAAACTCGTGGCCGGAAGTCTCCTGATTCCAGTGTATTTCCTGCATGGATATAAGGTCGACTACGCCTTCGAACTCGGACTCAGCACCGATAGGAAACTGAAGTGGAACCGTATTTGCGCCCAGTTTCTTCTTCATCTCTTCGATAACAGAAAAGAAATCGGCCCCGATCCGGTCCATCTTGTTAACGTAGGCAATCCGGGGTACATGATAATGATCCGCCTGATGCCATACTGTTTCTGACTGGGGTTCTACACCGCCCACAGCACAGAATATTCCCACTGCGCCGTCAAGAACCCGTAATGAGCGTTCAACTTCGGCGGTAAAGTCAACGTGGCCGGGAGTATCGATTATGTTAATCTGGTGATCCTTCCAGTAACATGTGGTAGCTGCAGAGGTTATGGTTATGCCTCTGTCCTGTTCCTGAGTCATCCAGTCCATGGTTGCTTCGCCATCGTGGACCTCACCGATACGATGGCTCTTTCCTGTGTAGAAAAGTATACGTTCGGTGGTGGTTGTTTTACCGGCGTCTATATGTGCTATTATTCCGATGTTGCGCATTTTGTGCATAATTTTCTCTTGTTGGTTCTCCAGATGGTATCTACAGGCGCGTAGTACGTTAGGCGGATAATACCATAGAAACTTTAGCTCAGAAAAGGGGCAAAACCTTATTGACACTTTTATCCTGCATATGATAACTTCCTCCTACGATTGAGAGGGCGATTAGCTCAGTTGGGAGAGCGCCTGCCTTACAAGCAGGATGTCGGCGGTTCAAGTCCGTCATCGCCCATAGATAATTCTTGTACTTGTAAGTACTTACCAAATAAAGGGGAGGCCGCGGGCCTCCTTTTTTTGTGCCCGTTGTAGTGACGTTGTAGTTTATTCCTACGGAGGTTTCTATGGCCAGGGCTCAATTGCCTTTCTACGTGTACCAAAACAAGCGTAAAGATGTAAAAACAAGAGGTGGTGTCTGGTATTACAGTATCAGTCGTGTCTCAGGATTACCGAATGATATATGCGAAAGAGAGCATCGAAAATCTACCGGGAAACGGCGAAAGTCTGATGCAGTTGAATGGCTCCTGAATGAAAGGATTCCTGAACTTGAGCATGAGGCTGCGAACAGGGTAGATCAGAGAAATGATCTACCCTTGCGAGAATACCTTGATCCATTCTATATCCCTGGAATCTGTCCCCATCTTGCCAGACTCGAGGCTGACCGAAGAAAGGTCTCCGTCCGTTGGATAGTCGATCAACGAAGTAGACTGAAACGCCTTGTATTTAATGACGAAATATCACAGATTGGCATTCCCCCGAAACCGTAGACACTTATTATACTTAGTAACTAAGGAGAAATTAAGTGTCAAAGAGCAACTACACCGACGAGTTCAAGGCAGAAGCAGTTAGACAGATCATGGAGGAAGGACACACTGTCCTTGAAGTTTCCAAAGCAATAGGAGTCAGTGATGCCTCTCTGTATAACTGGCTAAAAAAGGCTGGATGGGATTCAGGAGAAACAAAAGAGCAACGGAAGATTTCTGACATTGAAGCCGAAAACAAAAAGCTGAAAGCCGAGGTCCGTAAGCTGAAGATGGAGAGGGATATATTAAAAAAAGCGGCGGCGTACTTTGCGAACGATATCCAGTAAAGTACGCCTTCATTGAAGATCATAGACAAGAGTATCCTATTAGGCCGATGTGCAGGATTCTGAAAGTACACCCTTCTGGTTTCTATAAATGGGTAAAAGAGCCAGAGTCTCCCAGAGCCATTGAAAATAAGAAGATTACGGAACTGATACGGTTCTACTGGAAGGAGAGCGGTCAGGTTTATGGTAGTCCGAATATTTATGAGGACTTAAAGGAAGCTGGGTATTCTTACAGTGTGAATAGGATTGCCCGTTTGATGCGAATTAGCGGTATTAAGGGTGCCCATAGAAGGAAACGGCATCATATTCCCTGGGTACCTGGAGACGTCTATCAGGCGAACCTTCTCAATAGAGAGTTTACTGTAGGACGTCCGAATCAGGCATGGTGTACGGATATCACATATATAAAAACGTATGAGGGATTCCTATATTTAGCGGTTGCCGTTGATCTCTTCAATAGAGGTATTGTGGGATGGTCAATGAAGAATCATCAAAGGACGTCGCTCGTGATGGATGCATTATTCATGGCCGTGAAAAGAAGAAGACCTTCAAACAAGGTTTTAATTCATTCAGATCAGGGCAGTCAGTTTACCAGTAAGAAGTGGGAAGACTTTTGTGACGCCCATTCTTTGGATCTCAGTATGAGCCGACGAGGAAATTGTTGGGACAATTCGGTCGTTGAATCATTCTTCTCGAATCTGAAAAGAGAACGAATTAGGAATAAAATCTATAAAACCAGACAGGATGCCAGGAAGGATATTTTCAACTATATTGAGTTATTTTATAATCCGAAGAGAAGGCATGGCCATCTGGGAAAGATGAGCCCCATGAATTTTGAAGCAAAGTATCTACAGGGATGATGTGTCTATAGAATTGGGGGAATGCCATATCGCAACTGGGATAATTTGATCACCCTGATGAAATTCGCAGGATAATCTATACGACTAATGCCATTGAATCAGTTAATAGAGTGATTAGGAAATCTATCAAGAACCGGAAGATCTTCCCTAATGATGGATCTGCCATTAAAATAATTTATCTGGCTATTGAGCAAGCTTCCAAGAAATGGTCTATGCCACTTCGAGACTGGAAGCCTGCTTTAAATAGATTCGCCATTGAATATGAAGAGCGATTTCAAGATTAGAAAAGAGTTTTACACAGAAAAATTTACAGGCTCATTCAAAAGTCAATATGGCAAATTCTCTAGTCGGAACAGCTGCAGCAATTTAAAAGCAGCATAATCCGGTTGTTTAACATTTTTAACGGTTATGGTATAAATGTTTGGTTATACTGTTTAATCACGATCGCTACCACGGAGAACGACCTCTGTTATGATTCAATATTTTCTACCAGTTCTCATGGCGATGATTCAGCTTGTCACACTTACGGTGATCGGTTTTATTCTTCGAAAAAAGAAAGCTTTTCCCCGGGCGTTTTTTGCACAGACAAGCACCTTTCTGATTAACATTGTTCTTCCTGTTTATTATTTTGTCCGGGTTTCCCGCAGTAATTTCGCAGATCTCATTGCAGGGGCTGTATTTCCATTTGCTGCTGCAATTATTCTACTCATAAGCATTGTCATTGCTGTTTTCTATCTGTCGCTGTTCAGGTTCAGGGGGGAGTATAAGCGTCTTGGTGCCGCATTATCGGTTTTCGGTAATGTGGGATTCATGCCTCTGTTTCTTGCCGAACTGTTTCCGTCGGTAATACCAGAGCTTGATCAAATGTTCGGGACAACAACACCTTCACTGTATATCGGACTATATTTGTTTGTTGCCAGTCCTGCATTATGGTCTTTAGGCAATTATCTTTTAATCGGATCGGTCGGGAAGGTGAGGCTTAGAAGTCTGATAAGCCCTCCTATCTACGGGCTTACAGCAGGGATGCTAATTCCTCTGCTGCATCTTCAGGGGTTTCTGTTTAATCCGGATTTGCCTGTTCTACAGATAATGAATGCCCTTGACCGTCTTGCATCATCTTTTTTTCCACTTACTCTGATTTGCCTCGGTGCGAATATTGCGGGGATATCATTCAATAACCAGGTGGAGCGGCCAATGATGATTAAAATGACACTGCATGTATCTGTTTTTCGATTTTTAATTCTGCCGGGTATGTTTTTTATTCTTTACTTCACAATACTCAGACCTTTTCACATACAGCCAATTTATGCCTGGGTGTTTTTTCTGCAGATGACAGTTCCAACTGCAACAGGATTTTCAACTCTTGCTGCAAAACATGGTGTCCATGAGGAGATAGTGTCATTTACCATTTTGTTTAATTATCTGCTCTATATTTTTATCCTCCCCGGATTCCTGCTGCTTTTTCTGGCTCTACCGGGGATTCTGAACTAATATGATCTTAAGTTGTTGTCATTATCCAGTTGTCGGAGTCGCCGCAGGAGATTTTGTCTACAAGCTTAAATGACAGCTTTTCATAAAAAGTATGTAGCTGATACTCTTCTATGCTCAGCCAGTAGGCTGTTTTGGGTGTGGTCTGCAGAAGCTTCTCCAGTAGTTCTCTACCCAAACCTTTGCCCCTCATTGATTCTATGACATAGACAAAGCCAATGTACTTATATCCCCGTTTAAGCCAGGATTCTGCATACTCCCTATAGCACATGGTATCCGGAGATACAGAGGAAAAGCTGATAAGGCCTGCGGATAATGTAATTCCGGTGTAAAGTGCATATACAGATGAACTGTGGGCATAACTTGTCCATACGGGCTCAATTTCGATTCTCCAGTCTTTCGGAAGGATATTCCAGAATGGCCCGGGATCGGTCCTGATGTCGGTAAAACGGGCCATTTTACAATAGATTCCAGGTGTGGAGCTTGTCAGAATCTTCACCCCAGCGGTCGCCAATGTCTGTTCTGTAGTAGCAGTTGTTTATCAGAAAATTATTAACCCGGCTGTACATGGTTTTCTGGGCTTCTTTCATAGTGGTGCCTGTGCCGCTTACCACCATAACAAGGCCGGAATCCCCGGTAATAAGCCACTCTCCGTTAATCTGCTTCAGGTGCATGGGGTGTACACCGTCACGCATCTTTTTTTTCTGGACTACCACGGCGTCTTTGGAGAATAGATTGAAAGTGCGTTTATCTTCATATGGAAAGGGGGGGACTACAATATGTACTCCAACCTGAAAACCTTTCCGTGTGTTTATTTTAAACTTCTGGCCGGAAGCTATTTTATAAAGCATCATGCCGACCGGCTCAAGGATTCCGGCACGCTGGATCTGGATCTGGGGATAACCGAATCTGGATGTAAACTCTAAGGGGTAGATCCCGTTTCCGTTAACTATAGTGTTTATATCGATGTGTCCGGTAAACCGGTCTGCTGCCAGGCGGGATTCAAGTTTTGCCAGGGTGGCATCAAAAACAGGGCTGGTATCACTCCAGAACATGCTGGTTCCCATCTCTCCTGTAGAAACTCCCAATTCCCGTGGAAACAGCTTTTTGTGTTCAAAGGTAATATTTACCGGTTTTATAAATTCTCTTCCGTTGAAAAAAGCAGCCACGGATATTTCGACTCCGGTGACTTTTCGCTGTATCTGAAAAGTGCCTAATTTATGCCCCCAGGTTTTTTCATATGCTTTGAGTACCCGGATAACATCCTCACCGTCCTCATCGTTCCCAGCAAAGAGCAGCTGTTTATAATCCTGTATTTCACCGCAAGGTTTGATTACATACTTATTGGGGGAGGATTTTATATACTCGATGGCTGCATCGGTGGTTGAGAACTCTTTATACTCGAGAATTTTGATTTTATGCCGTTTGAGTTCTTCCTGGCCGAAGTTTCTATCCAGCTCAAGTTTATCTGTATACTCGGTTCCACCAATAACGAACTTACCGCGGTTACGCAGCTCAGAGGCTTCTTTTCCGAAACCGGTATAGTCGAAGATAATAATATCAGCCCATTTTACGTGGCTTCGCCAGGACCGGACTTTTTCCACAAAGCCGTCGCCTATATCCGCCCAGGGCCGATAATCCACAAACATCTTCACCTGATGACCTTCCTGAGCACATGTCCAGGCAAGATCGAGGATTTCTCCCCAGCGTGAAACAAAGAGAAAATTGAATTTCTCGTTCTTTTTTAGAGGGTCCACTATTGCGGGATATACTGCAAAGAGACCGCTTGTGCAAGTATCTTTGCAGTTATTTCCTGAGAAAAGTTAAGAGTGGGTTAATTTCCGTAATCTTCTTCAAGCAGGGCGGTAAACCAGTTCTGCATGGCTTTTATACGGTTATAGAAGCTGTCTTTCTTGGATTTTTCAATACCGAACAGTTTTGCCGAATCCACACTGCAGGCACCGTAGAAGATAAGGTTATTCTCCTGAGGAATAATCAGCAGATCCATACGGAAGTTGCCGGGTTTAACCAGGGGAAGGATGTAATACCACATAGTGGTCAGGTTATTAACCTGTAAAAGAAAGCGGCTGTCTTCATACCTGTACAGGTTGGATACATAGTTTTTGCCGAAGGTCAGATCTTCCTGGAAAACTGTAACATCCTGAGCAGCAGGAATCTCCGAGAATACTATGTCAGGCAGGGCATCCTTCTCATCAGTACTTTTTACCCTGTAGGAATGGCGAAATAGAGTACGCATTCGTTCCCTGCTTGCTGAATAGTATTCAATTCCCGTTAGCGTGCTTACACGATTCAAAATATTGTAAATGGCAAGGTCCCTGTCCGGGGCTGATGCAAGCTTCGCAGGCATATCCATGAGAAATATTGCTTCAACTCCGATGGTCGCATCCAGACCGTTTAGGTCACTGCGGATGTATTCTGTGAGCGCACCGTCCGGCATGAAGGTAAGGTCAAGATCTCCGTAAAAATATCTGACAACTTCTCCTTCCGATTTCAGTTTACTCATAAGTTCATCCGGTATTAAGGTTTCCTCCGCGGAAAGACCGGAAAAAAGAGATAATAAAATCGATATCAGAATAAACAGGCCAGAAGGTTTATGCATTGTTGGACTCCAGTGTTGAATTAACCATATCTATAAAATAGCGGTGTATATTCAGATTTTCAGTTAATTCCGGGTGAAAAGAGGCCGCCAGGTAGTTTTTTTGCCGAATCAGCACCGGAAAATCTTCAAAACTGGCAAGAATTTCAACTTCCTGTCCAGTCCGGCTAATACGTGGAGCACGGATGAAAACCCCCTGAACAGTTCCGAGGGAAGCGATGCCGGTGTTTATTTCAGCTTCAAAACTGTCAATCTGTCTTCCATAGGCATTTCTCTCAATGCTTATATCCATAAGATTTAGAGAAAACTGATCCCTTCCTATGATCTCTTTTGCCATCATGATCATTCCGGCACAGGTCCCAAAGACAGGCAGGGTGGTTTTTCTCTTTATGAATGTTTCTGTGAGGCCGAAATCAACGAATAGTTTGCCTATGGTTGTGCTTTCACCACCGGGGATTATCAATCCATCGGCAGATTCCAGATCAGCCGGGGTCCGGACATACAGAGGGTCCAGACCCAGCTTCTGAATATGTTCTCCATGTTTACTAAAATCACCCTGGAGAGCGAGAATTCCGATTTTCATAAAGTCAGTCCCGAAGGATTCCTACCAGCCTCTTCCGGCAATACGCTGATCCTCGGGAAGCTGATCCATGCCGATACCGGTCATGGGTTCACCCAGGTCGTAGCTGATTTCTGCCAGTTTTGCCGCATCCTGGTAGTAGGTTACTGCCTCAACAATAGCTTTCGCCCGTTTGGCAGGATTACCGGATTTAAATATCCCGGAACCCACAAAAACTGATTCTGCGCCAAGATGCATCATAAGTGCAGCATCTGCGGGAGTGGCAACGCCGCCGGCAGAGAAATTGGGAACAGGTAACTTACCGGTCTCCGCAATTTCAAGAATGAGGTCGTAAGGGGCTCCCAGGTTTTTCGCTTCTGTCATGAGCTCTTCCCGGGGTAGTATGGTAAGACGGCGTATTCCGTCCTGCAGGGTCCTCATATGACGTACAGCTTCGACTACGTCTCCTGTCCCGGCTTCGCCTTTTGTTCTGATCATGGCGGCACCTTCTCCGATACGACGCAGGGCTTCACCGATGTCACGGCAGCCGCAAACAAAGGGTACTTTATAAGGGTGTTTGTCCACGTGATAGGCTTCATCTGCCGGAGTAAGGACTTCGCTCTCATCGATAAAGTCAACTCCCAGAGCTTCAAGAATTCTTGCTTCCATAAAGTGGCCGATGCGGCATTTCGCCATAACGGGAATGGAAACCGCTTCCTGTATTCCTTTTATCATCTTGGGATCCGACATGCGTGCCACGCCGCCGGTAACCCGAATATCAGCAGGAACTCTTTCGAGAGCCATAACTGCCGCTGCACCGGCATCCTCCGCGATTTTTGCATGCTCGGGGGTAACCACATCCATGATAACGCCGCCTTTAAGCATTTCCGCGAGGCCTACTTTGTTTCTCCATGTTGCATGCTGTCTGCTTGACCAGTTCTGTTCAGACATTCCGAATCTTCCTTTTCTATTGGTATCAGCTGTCGCTGTATTTTGTTGATTCTTTACGTGAGTACTAGGTCAAAATAGGTTAGAAGGAGGTAAAAGTCAAGAAGCGGCATGGGGGACTTTTCCTATGGTCTCCATGCTGGTAAAATCTTCCTGTGATTAAAGAGAATCTTGAACAGATTAAAGAAAATATTGTTGCAGCCGCGAAACGGTCCGGGCGAGATCCTTCAGATATCCGGCTGATGGCTGTTTCAAAAACACAGCCGGTTGAGGCAATTCAGGTTGTTTATGAACTTGGAATTCGTCTGTTTGGTGAAAACCGTGTGGCCGAGGCTGCGGAAAAATTCAGCGGCCGGTTTTCAGGTGCAGAACTTCACCTAATTGGACATATACAGCGCAATAAAGCACGTCAGGCGGTGCAGACTGCTGTGTGCATTCAGTCGATGGATTCTATGCGTACACTGGAAGCAATTGAAAGACACGCCATGGAACAGGATCGAAATGTAGATATTCTTATTGAGATTCATACCAGTGGCGAAGCCTCCAAACAGGGAATACGGGAAAAGGATGATGTCTTTAGCATTATTGAGCGGGTGTGCTCTTCTGACTGTTTAAGCATGAAAGGGCTTATGACAATGGCGCCATTTACCGCAGAGGAGGGGCCTGTCCGTGCATCCTTCTCCTCCCTGTATAAGCTCAAGGAGCAGTGTATTACCCGTTTCGGGAGAGACTCGTTTGAGGTTCTTTCCATGGGCATGAGCGGAGACTACGAAATTGCTGTGGAAGAGGGATCCACTCTTTTACGGATAGGCACTGCATTATTCGGAGTACGTCACTGATGAACCCGGTATTCCGGATTATTTCTCTGCAGCTTCTGTTTACAGGTGCCGTCATGTTTTTTGCACAGCCACTGCAAGGGGAGGATTTTATCCTTCAGCAAACACTTACCACCGGGGTGGATCTGTTGGCTGTTGATTCCCCGGAGGAATACAGGGCAGATGAATTTGGTCAAGGGCTGCGCTCATTACGACGGGGAGAAATTATTTTTTTCGGTTCCGTACCGATAACCTTCATTCTCTCGGGAATGGGCTGGCAATTGAGCCAGGCTGTAGCCGGCGATGGCTATCCTTTTTCCGACAGACAGCATACCATGAATATCCTTCTTACAGCCGGAGGGCTTTCCCTGACAATTGCAATGATTGATTTTATCCTCGGAGTTGGTGAAAAGCCGACGCCCCGAAGCAGGTAGATCTTTGCCTATGGAACTGCATTTTGACTTTTGTATTGCCTCCCGGTTCAAGCGATCCCTGCGGGTCGACCAGTATATAAGCGATATGGCTGAGATTGTGAGCCGCAATCAGCTGAAGCAGCGTCTTGTAGAAATCCGGGTTAACGAAAACCCGGCTAAACTTTCAAGAAAAGTTTCTGCAGGCGATCGTATAGAGATCACCCTTGCACTGCCTCCGTCTCCCTCGCTTGAGCCCGAAGAGATCGATCTGGATATTGTTTATGAAGATAGGAACGTTATTGTTATAAATAAACCTCAGGGAATGGTTGTTCACCCTGCACCTGGAAATTATACGGGAACTCTGGTGCACGGACTTCTCCATTACCGGGATATTGAGGCAGAAGAAAATGATTTCAGGCCCGGAATTGTTCACCGACTTGATAAAGACACAAGCGGTATACTTATAACTGCAAAAAACGAGGTTGCACATAAGTTTCTGAGCGACCAGTTTGCAGAAAAAACCACTCGAAAAACCTATTTCGCTCTCTGTCGGGGCTGGGTTGCGGCGGATTTCGGGCATATTGAAGGTCAGTTCGGAAGGTCCCCGAGGAATCGTCAGCGGTTTACTGTTCTTGAGCAGGGAGGGAAGTATGCCTCCACCAGATACAAGGTTATTTGTCGCTGGAAAGATACATCATTTGTAGCTTTGTATCCCGAAACCGGGAGGACCCACCAGCTGAGGGTTCATATGCGGCATATAGGGCATCCCATCCTTGGCGATGTTCTTTACGGTGCCGGAGAGAAGGACGGTTGTTCTTTAATGCTCCATGCCTTTGAGTTGAGGATTCAGCTTCCCGGAAATTCGGAGAAAAGCACATTTCGTGCTTTCCTCGACCGGCGTTTTGCCAGGCTTATCAGAGATCTGAAAAAAGATTCCGTGAAGGATATTTGAAAAACTAAAGAAGAAAGGGATTAAAACGACTTTCCATTTCTATGGTGCTTGGAGGACCGTGTCCGGGATAGATGGAACCGGTTACCCGGGACAGAAGCTTCTCCTTGAGACCATTAATAAGCAATGCTTTTGCGTACCTGTTGGGCGTGGAGCCTATGCTTCCGGCAAACAGTACATCTCCGGTAAAAAAACAGGTTCCTATACGGTAAACCATGGAGTCACTGGAGTGTCCGGGAATTTCGATACATTCCACCTCTATGCCATTCAGATCCACGGTATCTCCGTCTTGTACAAAGTTTGATTCCTGATCCAGCAGCCGGTATGCACTTCCGTAAACAGATGCATTGTAGATCTTCAGCAGGGTCTTCCCGCCTCCGGTATGGGTTTCGTGCTTGTGAGTTATCAGAATGTGACGGACGCAGTATTTGTTGCTTTCAATCATGCGCAGTAGAGGTGTATCCATTATGCCTGGATCAATTATGATAGCCTCACCTCCGCCGGCGGGACCGATGAGGTAGGTATTGGAGAATCCAAGGAATGAAAAATGGGTAAAAACCTTCATCTTCTATAGATCTGCGGCAAATACCGCCTCCTCATAGTTTGAGTACTTGAAATTTACATTTTCCCGGGTGGAACGTACATAGTTCACCTTTTTCAGATTGCAGTCGATAAAACGGACATTTGTCAGACTGGCCATGACAAAGGTGGAATAATAGAGGTCGGAATCGCTGAAATTAAGATCAATACCGGTGATTCCGTTGAAATTTGAATGCAGAATATCGGACCCGGAGAAATCACAGTTTATGAAGGTTGCTCCTGCAAACACCGTGTAGCGAATTTCACATCCTGCAAAGCGGCATTGTTCAAATCTTGTATTTTGAAAAAACCCGCCTTGAAGAATACTTTTCTCAAAACCGCAGTTGTTGAAAAAGGAATAATCAAAACGGCAATCCCTTACGCTGTGACCCTGAAGGTTGATATTTTTAAAGTTTATGTTAATCAGAGAAAGATCGTTGTGGTCGGTGAAACTTGAAAGCTGCTCCCTTACTTTCTCAAAGTGGGCATGCTTGTCATCTATATGTTCTGCACAGTAATCGGAAAAACTGAGGGATAATGAAGTACAACCCTTGGCGGCACAGATCTTTTTCTCCGTATCCATAAAATCAGCTTATTGTATTTGAAGCATCTGCACAAGAATAGAAACTCAAATTCAGCTGATATCAGCTTGAATCTGAGGGGTAATTCATATACTATTTTTTCTATTCTGGTAACCCGCCATTGAGGGGATTTTTTAAGGAAGGGATGTATGGGAATTCGCGGGGAAGTCTTTTCGTCAAAGACATCAGTTGGTAAGAGAACATATTTTTTTAATGTCAAAGAGAACCGTCATGGTGACCTTTTTTTAAATATCGTAGAAAGCAAGAAGAACGAAGGCACAGGATTTGAACGTCATTCTGTAATTGTATTCAGTGAAGATCTGGAAGATTTCGTGAATGAATTCCATAAAGCAGTCGGATTTATGCAGGATAAAAAGAAAGGGCCTGCCACTGTCAAGGTAACCAGTAAAAATAAAAAGCAGAATAACGGTGGGGAAAAGTAATCATACCCGGACTCTGAAACTCATCCGTTGAATCGGGCTTGGGCCGTATTTGATACAGGCTTCCCGGTGACTTCTGGTTGGATACCCTTTGTGTTTGTCATAGCCGTAAAGCGGTTCAAACCATGAGTAGCGGACCATCCAGCGGTCGCGCACAACTTTTGCGGCAATTGATGCTGCCATGACTTCCGGAACAGATGCATCGGCTTTAACCTTTGCCTCTGCCGGAATGGGCAGTTCCGGTATGTAAAGACCGTCAATAACCGCCGTCTCAGCTGTTGCTCCCATTTCTGTATACGCCCGTGACATGGCTTTCAGGGTTGCATTGTGGATGTTCAGACAGTCTATCTCATTCGGCCAGGACCAGCCGATGCCTATGGGTATTTCCATTGCAAGCATTCGGGCGAAAATTCTTTCCCGGGCATTCAGGGTCAGCTTTTTTGAATCGTTCAGCAGGTCAATCGGGAAATCTGCAGGAAGAATAACAGCAGCGGCAGTTACAGGACCGGCGATAGGTCCACGGCCTGCCTCGTCTATACCGCAAAGAAGTGCCATGGGCACCAGCGTACACCCTCACCGCGGGTTTTGTATACTGTAATGCCGATCAGCTTTTATCATGCTTAACTTGACGATTGAGAGTAGCTAGTGTTAGATAGAGTACAGGCAGAATAAATGTTGAAACAAACCAAACCATCAGAAACAGGAACGGCGTAGGTGTTCTTAAAAAATATTGAAATTTTCGGCTTTAAATCTTTTGCAGACAGGGTGAAAATCGACTTTTCTCCGGGTATTTCTGCACTTCTGGGCCCAAATGGCTGTGGAAAAAGCAATATCGTTGACTCCATCAAGTGGGTTTTGGGAGAGCAGTCTTCCCGGACCTTGCGTGCCGACCGTATGGAAGATGTTATTTTTAACGGCACAGAACAGCGTAAAGCCCTTAATGTTGCGGAAGTAACACTTACTTTGAGCAATGACGAAGGACTGCTGCCGATGGATATGCCGGAAATTGCTATAAAACGGCGTCTGTATCGTTCCGGGGAAAGTGAATACTTTGTGAACAACACGCCGGTGAAACTCCGGGAACTTCGGGAACTTTTTTTTGATACCGGTGTTGGAAAATCCGCCTATTCCATAATGGAGCAGGGTAAGATCGACCAGATACTCTCAAATAAACCGGAAGAACGCCGCTATATATTTGAAGAGGCGGCGGGAATAACAAAATATAAGGTTAAAGGTGCTGAAGCAGAAAGAAAGCTCACGCGTACTGAAGAAAACATGCGTCAGGTTGAGAGCATTCTCAGTGAGGTAAAGCGGTCGTATGACTCTTTGAAAAAGCAGGCTGAGAAAACTGAACTTTACCGTGGCTACCGGGAAAACATCTTTGATCTTGAACTGAAGATTCAACTTCTTAAACTTAAGGGCTTTCTTGAAGATGAGCATAGCAGAGAACAGCTGTTAGCCGAAAAAAGTGCAGAACGGGACGCCATAAAATCTGAAATAGATGCAATAAACGAGAATCTGGAAGAGAACCTGGACCAGGTGAACACCATGGAAAGTTCTCTTATTGAAAATCAGAAGAAACTTTATGGTATAGATGTAGAAAAGGGAAACCTGCAGAATCAGCAGGCAATTATTCAGGAGCGGCGGGGTGAGTTGACTCGTCATCTGGAGTACTGCCGCAACAGACATCAGCAGCTTGAGGAGAGAAAGAGTGAACTTGAAGCTGCTCTGGTGGAAAAAAAATCCGTCATTGAAGAGCTGAAGAAGCGACGGGAAACCATAAAAAACAATATTTCCGAGTTTGAAGAGCGTGTTACCAGTTCGCAGGCAACAATTCGAAGTAATGAAGAAGAGATCCGGAATCTGGAGAAGAAAATCAGAGACCTGGATGAGAGTCTCGAAGGCCTGCAGGAACAGCTTCGAGGCATAACCGATGATATTGTAAGTCAATTGGACAGCAAGCTTGCCGAGAGCGGTTATTCGAACACTGAAAGAATCCGGGTGGAAAAACAGGTGAAGGAGCGGATTGAGAAAATCCGTATCCATGTAAAAGGCCGTCTCGATCTGATAAGCGACCTGGGCTCACTTTCCGAGATTGCAGAGAAAGAGAGGGCGGAACTTCTAAGAGCCATTCGTGGAGGTCTTGAAGAAGCACTTGAAGATATTTCCGGTCTTGAGGGTGAGTTCGGACAGTATACCAGTACAATCCCGGGATTTCTCGATGATTTTCTTGCTCCAGAAGGTACAATGACCCTTAAACGGGACATCGATGACCGGATTGACAAAGCTCGAAAAGAGATTAGCTCTTCCCGTGAGAAGATTGCCGAACTTCAGCAGGCCAACCGCACGCTGTTCACAAAAATAGAAGAGTATCGGCGTACCCTTGAAGATCTGAGAGTTTCCACGGCTCAGGTTTCTGCTCAGATTACTGCTGCGGGAGATGTTCTTGCCCAAACTGAAAAAGAGATTAATGTTTCTGTTTCAGCCATGGAAGAAAACCAGGCGGATTCGGACGAGACCGCTGCAAAGCTTGCCACCACTGAGAAACGCATCCAGGAACTGCAGAACCGTCATAACACCATTATTGAAGAAGAAAAACTTCTGCGGAAAAACCTGGATGAACTTGAAAAGGGAATAAGTCTGCGCAACAAGGACGCCCTGAAAAAAGAGAAGAGCCTGAAGGACCGTATGTCCACCCTGGCACAGACTCAATCCATGGTGGAAAAAGTTCATGTTGAGTTGAGTACGGTAAAGACGGAAATCCGCAATCTTTTTGAAAATTTCAGGGAAAAACATTCCAGGGATCTGAAAGAGTTTGAAGACCGTATGTACGAAATCCAGGATGATTTGAAGAACCTGCGGGATGAGTTAAGCGGGAACAGAGAAAACCTGAAAAATCTTGGTCATGTAAACCTTATGGCCGTTGAGGAGTTCGCCGAAGTTAAGGAACGGTTTGATTTTCTTGAAGGACAGCTTCAGGATCTCAGAAAGGCCCGGGAAGATCTCAACTCAATAACAAAACAGATACGCACAGAATCGTCAGAGCTTTTTCTGTCCACTTATGAAAAAATAAAAAAGAACTTTCATGTTACCTTCCGTAGGCTCTTCGGAGGTGGACGGGCAGAGCTTAAACTGTCCGACCCCGATCAGGTTCTTGGATCCGGAATCGAAATCTTTGCTCAGCCTCCAGGCAAACGACTTGAGAACATTACTCTTCTCTCTGGAGGTGAGCGTTCTTTAACTGCCGTAGCACTGCTTTTTGCAACCTATATGGTTCGACCGTCTCCTTTCTGTATTCTTGATGAAATAGATGCTGCCCTGGATGAAAATAATGTCGGACGTTTTGTCAACATGCTGATGGAGTTTGCAAATTCATCCCAGTTTATTGTAATTACCCACAACAAAAAGACCGTAGCCGGTGCACAGACCCTTTTGGGGATAACGATGGAAGAATCGGGTATCTCCAAGATTATTGCTATCCGTGTGGATCGTGGCGGCGGAATTGATCAGACAACAAGAGAGGACGATCCGGCTGAACTGGAACTTGGTATGGATGAGGATTTCTCGGAGGAAGAGGAATAGGAGATGTTTGAGAAGATCAGAAATGTAGAACTGGGCAGAGGACTGCTTGTCTATCTGATCTCTGTTACCGGTATCGCTCTCCTTGCAGTGATACTGCTCCTTTTGTTCTGGAATAAACCTGCTGCTCCCATTGCTGCAGGGACACCTAATACTATACTTAAGCAAGAAGATTTTCCCTACAGCAGCATTCGTGTCCCCGAAGATAAACTGCAGCTTGTTCCTTCCGATCCAGTGCTCCTCCGGGACCGTCGTTCTTCCTGGACGGACGAAGAAGTCCACCGATACTGGATCCCCCTTGACCCGATAGTTTCCGAACTTCTGCAGAAGGAAAATGAGAAAATCGTTGAAGACATATTCGCCAATGTCCCCTGAATATAAGCATGCAAAGTTTTCTACACTTCTTTTTCTTTTACCTTGCTTTATGCTGCGTCTGGTTTCAGATACGATCGAGCCGCCGCTTCCCGCTTTTTCATCATCCTATTTTCCCGGACCAGCTCCGGCAGTTACCTTTTCCGAAGATACCCTCCTCGAGCCACCTGTTGAACAGGCGAGGGTTGAAACAAAACAGACTGTTCCCGTTGAAAAAGTTCTGATACCTCCACCGGTTGTTGTGAAACCGGCTACATCTCCTGCGCCTGAAATTGTGCCGCAGAATACGGAAAAATCTGTTTCTGCGACAGATGCTGTTGAAAGCAATACTGAAACTGACCTGTATGCACGCCCGGGAGACCGGTTTTCCATCTACCTCAATCGCAGTCCATGGTTGTTTACGGCTATAGACCCGGCTGGGGAGGGAATAAGGTATGAGGGACGATCCCGTGAAGAAAACGGAGACCGCTTGATTTTTACCGCCAGGGATACAGGTAAATACAGGTTGAAATTTGTCCTTGGAACATCAAGTCCGGATAAGGCTGCTTCAGAAATCCGTACTGTTGAGGTGGTGGAACCGGAGGTATTTATACAGAAGATTGCTGGAGGCGTTTCCGCTTCTGAAGAGCGGACCGGGGATGCTCAATTGATTCAAAACGATCAGAAAGAGGCATCTGTGTGGGACACTCCCGAGGAAGCATGGGAGGAGACACTGAAAAACCGGACTGAAAACTCTGCAGCTTGTAAAGATGCTTTGGCATGGTTTGACCGCCGTTATGAAAAAAGAGAAGATAGTAAGCTTTTGTCCTACATGTATGTTTTAAATTTTTTGAATCAGTCTGATCCTCCAGAGTCGGTAGTGGAAAACCTTTTTTCTCTGACCTCTGAGGAACAGAGAACGTATCTGGAAGATATTGATCGTTTATCCGAATATCTTGTTCAGAATGAAAAGACTGCATTACTGGATAGTGTAATTAATACCATGAACGATTTTAACGGACTGGATCTGCTGATTTTTAAACTCGGGAATGAGTACGAACGTAGAGAAAATGTGGAGTACTATCGCAAAGCAGCAGCTTGCTATGATCAGCTGATTACAGATTTTCCCCTGAGTAGATTCTGGGATCAGGCGCACTACCGCAAGAATTATATCGAAAGACATTTCCTTCTTGTACGGTGATTTAATAGTATCGCATGTCGTATAGTGGCATTGACACTGATGTACTTTTTCATATATAAATACCCCTAAAACTTTCGGGTAGGGATAGAAGCACATCGTATGTTTGACAAGCTGACACAGACATTTTCAGACGTAATCCGACAGGTACAGGGCAAGGCATCCATCAGTGAAAAGAATATTCAGGATGCTGTCGAGCAGATCAAGATTGCTCTTCTTGAAGCCGATGTAAACCTGCGGGTCGTAAGACGCTTTGTCAATCAGACTATAGAAGAGGCCCTCGGAGAGAAGGTACTGCGATCGGTTAATCCCGGACAGCAGTTTATCAAAGCAGTGCATGACCGTATGGTCTCGCTCCTGGGTTCCGAAAATGAGCAACTGGAGCTCAAAGGTCCTGATACCCTGAGTACCATATTGTTCATGGGGCTGCAGGGCTCCGGTAAGACTACTACCACAGCCAAGCTTGCACTGAAGCTGAAAAAGGAAGGCAGAAAGCCTCTTTTGGTCGCTGCCGATCTTGTCCGGCCTGCTGCTGTAAAACAGTTGCATATACTCGGAGAGCAGGCTGGTATTGATGTTTTCAGCATAGATGGAGAAAAAAACCCTGTTAAAGTTGTAAAAAAAGCTCAGGGACATGCGAAAAAAGAAGGATATAACACTCTTATAGTTGATACATCTGGTCGTATGCACCTGGATGCATCTCTGATGAAAGAGATTCAGGATATAAACAATGTTCTGAAACCTGAAGAAGCCCTGCTGGTAGCCGATGCAATGACCGGTCAGCAGGCCGTTGAAATTGCCAGGGAATTCAACGAAAAGGTCGGTATAAGCGGAGTTATACTAACAAAGTTTGATTCCGATACCAGGGGTGGTGCGGCGCTTTCACTGAAAAGCGTTACTAAAAAGCCGATCAAGTTTATCGGTATGGGTGAAAAGATCGAAGATCTTGAAACCTTTTACCCCGAACGGATTGCAGGCCGCATTTTAGGAATGGGTGATGTGGTCAGCCTAGTGGAAAAAGCCCAGGATACCATTGAAGCCGAGGAAGCAGAAGAGCTTAACCGGAAACTGCAGTCTGCAACATTTACTCTGCAGGACTACCTTGAGCAGTTTACAAGAATTAAAAAAATGGGTAGTCTGCAATCTCTTGTTGAAATGCTCCCTGGTATGAAAGGGAATATTGACGAGGATGCGATTGATACTAAGGAGATGACGCGGGAAGAGGCTATAATTTTATCAATGACTCTTCAGGAACGGGAAAATCACCGGATTATCGGACCCTCAAGGCGAAAAAGAATCGCCTCGGGGAGCGGTACATCCGTTTTTCACGTTAACCGCCTTATCAAGAAGTTTGAAAAGATGCGTCTGATGATGAAGAAAATGACACGAAATAAGAAACTTCAGGCTCAGATGATGTCTCAATTTGGTGGAAATATTTAGAAACTGGTTCGAATATACACAGGAGGAACGAGTGAGCGTTAAAATCAGACTTAAGAGGTTCGGCTCAAAGAAGCGGCCCTACTACAGAATCGTTGTTATGGATTCCAGAACAGCAAGAGACGGACGTGCTATCGAAGAGGTGGGTTTTTACCACCCCATCGAGGTTGAAGACAAGCAGCTTCAGGTAAAGGAAGAAAGAATCCGTGACTGGATTTCCAAGGGTGCAAAACCCAGCGATACCGTGAAAAGACTGCTGAACAAACTCAATCTTTACATGAAATAGGACTATCCTTAAAAAGGAAGTCAGATAAGGAAAGAATTTGTGGAAAAAGAGCTCGTAGAGTATATAGCAAAATCCCTGGTGGATGATCCGTCCCAGGTGATGGTCAATGTAATCGAAGGCGAAAAGTCAACGATTCTCGAACTCCGGGTCTCTGCTGATGATATTGGTAAGGTTATTGGTAAGCACGGCAGGATTGCAAAAGCTGTACGTACAATACTCAGTGCAGCAGCGACCAAAACCGGTAAAAGGATTGTTCTGGAAATCCTTGATTAATGGAGCGGATAGCCGTTGCCAGAATTGGTAAGACCCATGGTGTTAAGGGGTTCCTTAAGATTTTGAGTTTTTCCGGTGAATATGAGCATTTGTCCGGTCTTGAAGAGTGTGAGATACGATTTAAAACCGGTAAAAGCAGAATCGTCAGGGTAGAGGAGATTGCTCCTTTCGGAGACCGGGCCCTGATAAAGTTTGCGAACTATGACAATCCTGAAGATGCAAGGAGTCTGACCGGCGGTGAGATCTGGGCGGTAAAGGCTTTTGCTGCCCCCCTTCAGGCTGGTGAGTATTACATATCCGATCTTATCGGTTGTGCAGTACTTTTTGAAGGTGAGGTTCAAGGCAAGATAATCGGTGTGGCTGAAATAGGCCAGGCTGACCTTCTTGAGGTAAAGACCGGGGACAAAGGTTTTCGTTACCTTCCCCTGAAGGATGAATACGTTGGAAAAGTGTCAATAGAAGATAAAACTATTGAACTTGTGGTGAAATGGATTCTGGAATGAAAGTTTCCATTCTCACTCTTTTTCCTGATATTCTTGAAGGGTATTTCAGTTCTTCCATTATGGCAAAAGCTGTGCAAAAGGGATTGTTTGATTACAGTCTTATTAATTTCAGGGATTTTGCTGTGGACAAGCATCGTACTTGCGACGATGCACCATATGGAGGCGGTGCAGGGATGGTCCTGAAACCGGAACCATTGTGCGAAGCTCTTGATTCCATCAATGCCGCTGGAAAAAGGGTGGTATTTGCAACCCCTTCGGGCAGAAGGTTTGATCAGGCGGTTGCTGAAGATCTCGCCCGTGAAGATGAGCTGGTTTTTATCTGCGGAAGATACGAAGGACTTGACCAGAGAATTATAGATGCATACGTAACGGATGAACTGTGCATCGGTGATTATGTTCTATCATCCGGAGAGGTTGCGTCCCTTGTAGTCGTGGATGCGGTCTACAGGCTGAGGGAAGGCATTATAAGTGCTGAATCCCTTGACGAGGAAAGTTTTTCAGATGGTCTTCTGGAATACCCTCATTACACCAGGCCTGAGGTGTTCAAAGGTATCAAGGTGCCGGATATACTTCTATCCGGACATCATGAAAATATTCGCAACTGGAGGCTGAGGAAGAGGCTTGAAAAAACCTTAACCAACAGGCCAGATCTTTTTGCTCAAAGAGATTGCAATGACGAAGAGCAGAAGATAATTGAAGATATATTGAAATCAAGGGAGGAAACCCGTGAATACGATTAATGCGATAGAAGCAGAGCAGATTAAAGAAAACGCTGAGACTTTCAGCATTGGAGATACCGTTAAGGTATACTTCAAGATTGTTGAAGGTACAACTGAGCGTGTACAGATTTTCGAAGGTGTGGTTATTGCCAAAAACAACAGTGGTATCCGCAAGACCTTTACCGTCCGTAAGATTTCCTACGGTGTTGGTGTTGAAAGGGTTTTTCCCCTTCATTCCCCGCGGGTTGAAAGCGTTGAAGTTGTTCGCCGCGGACGTGTACGCCGTGCAAAACTTTATTACCTTCGGGATCGCATAGGTAAAGCTGCAAAGGTCCGGGAGCTTATCCGCCGCAAGCAGCCCCAGGCGGGCAAGTAAACCGACTCAGGTAATGATTCAACTCGTATCCGGTATAAAGTTTCTTCAGGGAACTTCTCCGGATACGTTTTTTTCAGACGGCAAAAAGCTTACCGTCCGGGTTCTCGACAGTAGGGGATCACGGGCGGAAATCAATGTCGCCGGTAAAATATTTACAGTCCTTACAAAAACGCCCCTTGAAAAAGGGGCTAAACTGTTTGTACAGGTTATTCGAACTGAAACTGAAATTGAATTAAAAGTACTGAGCAGGGTTTTAACTCAAACAAATATTTCATCATCTCAGCTGAATGAACTGCTCGGCAATGATCCGGTATTGATACGAGCTCTTATGCGCACCGGTATCTCCCTGAAGAATATCAACTTGAACAAACTCAGACGGATTCTTGATGAAAAAGGAAAAAAAGATGACCCTGAGTTTGCGCGGCTTATTTCAGTTATGGAAGAAAAAGGCCTTGCAGGAATGCTTGATGGGGAGAGTATCCTCCAAGAGAAGTATGAAAATGAGAACCATGAAAGAAGAGAAACTGATAATTGGAAAGATCTTTTTTTTCAGACTGCAAGCGTAAGGGATGCCTTGATCCGACAGTCTGATACTCCCGGTGACTTGTCAATTTTTAATCATATTCGATCGGCGAATGCATACAACTGGATGATTTTACCTGTAAGGATTATTTTTGATGAGGTAATCTACAGTGGCTCCTTGCGAATTTGTATTGAACTTTCTGAAAAAACGGTTTCCCAGGGAATCCTTGTATTAAAAAGTGAAAACAGAACGATTTCTGAAGAGTGGTGTTTCGGTATAACTGACCTGGGAGAGAAAAAAATGTATCTTCTTAAAGGGCCTGAAATTGAAGCAGAAAAACTCGATAATTTCCGTGAAAAAGTACGAAAACAGGGCTTTGTTTTTGTCGATACTAAAAACAGGGGCATTGCTGATGGTTTTTCACCGGAGATCGGAGAAATGCTCTCTGGAATCGATACTGAGGTGTGATGATGGAAAATGGTGGTAAAGCAGTTGCTCTTAAGTATGATTCCAGTTTACCTGCACCATTTATTAGTGCAAAAGGTGCAGGAGCTGCTGCTTTAAAAATACGGCAGTTGGCGAAAGAACATCATGTTCCAGTACTTGAAATGGGAGCTTTAACGGAGGATCTTTTTTTGAGACAGCCCGGCGATTACATCCCAGATTATCTCTTCACAGTTGTAGCTGAAGTTTTTAGTTTTATATATTCATTACAGGATTCGGAATGAAAAAAATCAGAGTCAGCGATCTTAAGCCCGGGATTAAATTTGATCAGCCTGTTTATGTGGACGATGAAAGCATCCTTGTCCCTGCGGAGATCCGTCTGAAAGACAAGGACATAGATCGTCTAAAAAAGTGGGGAATTGAGACTGTTCAGACTTCGGGAAGCATTATTGATGAAAAAGATGAAAAAAATGCTGAAGACCAATCAATAAATGAATTAAAGGATTCGCGGACACATAAAGAGCTTTATCAGATATATCTTACCCTTGTTAAACAGGTAAATATAATATTTGCCACCATAAAACAGGGGAGACGGGTCTCTGCCAAGGATATGAACAAGATAGCCGAACTTCTATTTCAGGCTGTCAAACGCGCACCCGCAGAGATGACCTCTCTCACAATTCAGGCAGTTAAAGTTCCTCAGGGGCCCGCTACGGATGCTGTTAACTGTGCAATACTAAGCCTTGTTACCGGCATAAATATGAACCTGGATGATCATAAGCTGCACAGTCTTGTACAGGGGGCCCTTCTGCACGATGTGGGAATGCTTAAAGTGCCCGATTCCATAATCAATAAAACCGGTGATCTTCAGGAAAATGAAAAAAAGACAATTTACGGACATACCATTCACTCCTACAATACTATTACCATGGAGATAGGATATCCGGAAGAAATAGGACTTATCGCTCTCCAGCATCATGAACGGTGGGATGGGAAAGGATATCCTCACCAGATTGCAGGAGATCAGATCTATATTCTGGCAAGGATTGTTTCTCTGGTGGACGCTTTCGGTGCCATGGTACGGGACAAGCCTTACCGTGATTCACTGATTGGATATACCGCGATGCGTCAAATACTTAATGATAATTCCCGTCGTTTTGACAGCAATATAGTAAAGGTTTTTCTTAAGAGTATGGGGATTTATCCTCTGGGAAGTGTTGTGATATTAAATGACAGTTCAATAGGAATTGTTATAAAAAGTCATGCATCAGTACCCTTGCGACCTGTGATTCGTATCCTGGTTAACGAGACAGGTACACGTTTCGATGACAACAATGGCGAGGTGATTGATCTTCTTAATAATAAGACGCTCTTTATTGTCAGAGCTATTAACCCTCAGGAATTGAACAGGAAGAGGCCGAATGACTAAAAGTGTTGGAATAACAGGAACTGAAAAAGAAAAGGCTGAATACCAGCCTGCCGTCAGGGTTCACCAGACACTGTATCGAAATTTCAGAATTCGTAACGGCCAGGTTGATCTTGTTACGTTGAAATCCGGTAAAGTCTATTTTCTGGGTGTAAAAACCTGGGTTAAGAATGCCGAGAACCTGAAATATGCAGTCAACAGTCATAGACAATCATGTTTGTGCAAAACTGCAAAATCTGCTCTTGCTTCAAACCGAAAGGCCGAAGAATACACAAAACAATACAATCTTGTCCTTGTAAACAGGACCTACAAAAGTTTAGAATATATCCCTCATGCATTTGAAGGTGGCGAAAGATGATTAGAATTGCGAAGCCCTCAGATCCCAAGAAGATTGCCGAACTGAAAAAGAAGATAAACGATAAAAAATATCTTGATACTGCAATTCAAAGTCTGGCCCACACTATTACAAAAGAGATGTTGCATGTGGATGAGGTCTGATTTATGAGCGATAATGGTTCTATAGGTAATGACAATAATAAAAAGAGGCCAAAAGGCAGAGGGCGCCGAAGAGGGAAAGGTAATGCGGGTAAGCGTTTCTTTGCTGAGTGTCCTATCTGTGGAAAAGGGGTAAGGGATCTCCTTACCGCGATAGCATGGGGCGAACAGAGAACGCCCGCCCATTTTGACTGCATACTGAAAGAACTCAGCGTTCAGGAAGATATGCAGGCAAGGGAGAAAATTGTCTACCTCGGGGCCGGCAGCTTCGGGGTTGTAAAGTTTCGCTCAGGCAGCGGAACCTCCCGTTTTATTGTAAGAAAAAGAATTCAACTTGAAGAGAAAGAGGAATCGCTTGAATGGCGGAGAAAAGTCAGTAAAAAATTGAAGAGGTAGAACCCTGCATGTATAGATAAAAAAGCTGTCTGTATCGGAATTGATGCATGACAGCTTTTCTTATATTACGGTCTTTAGAAAAATTATCTATCAGTTGGTAGTTGTCCGCAGAAGAGATATAACCTGATATGCTTTCTCTTTTACCGGACGGATATAATTGCTGTTCTGGGCTATCTGAACTACCGCTGAGTAGACTTCGCGGTTATTTAACGAGCCGTTCTTTTCAATTAGTTTCTCAATTGCCAGGAGTGAAGCATGGGCAAAGTTGTCATTGGGCACCAGTTGATCCTGATTCTGGAGTGCGAATGCTATTGCTTTACTTACTTCGCCTTCTTCATCAATTCCAATGACTCCTAGGGCGTATGCAGCTTCTGCGAGAACGACCGGGTCATCATCGACTTTCAAAACGTTAATGAGAGTAGCTTTTGAATTTTCTCCTCCCAATTCTCCAAGCAGCCGGCATGCTTCGCGGCGAACGGTAGGGTAATAGTTTACCAGCCGGTTATTTTCCTTGATTACTCTGCTGATGCCCTCTTCTGACAGGTAGTCGAGGACGAAATGTGCGCCTGGATCACCTGTGCTGAAAGTGCCGTCTTTGATTGATTCCTCAATCATGTTCAGGGATTGAATCTTCATATCTCTGTCATCAATAAAAGCCATTTCCCGCATAATCATGATATCACCGCTTTGAAGGTACAGTTCTTCAATGGTTGCAGGTTTGTCTCGTTGTTCCCCGGTATTCTGTGCATAGGCAGCAGAGATACTGACAAGCAGTATTAAAAGCAGTGTTACTGTAATTTTCTTCTTCATGGTATCTCCCTTGAGCTCACTTAATTGTTTCAAGTTTATCCTTGCCATTTGGCAATCTTCCAGCCACCATCTTCGTATGCCAGATAGTAGAGGATGGCCGGTGTATCATTAACTATACTATAGGCTAAAATATGCGTTTCGTCGATAAATTCGATTTCATCCAATGCAGCTTCCTGTCTGCTGCCAACAACAATGTAGATAAAATAATCTTTCAGTGTACGCATTCTTAAATCATAGCGGAATTTTTTCTTGAGTTCATCAGAAATCCCTCTAAGTACCGCAGGATCACTATAATATTTCCTGTATTCATCGGTAAGATAAGAGTTCCATCCTTCAAAATCTTCAGCTTTAATGATGCTGTTGAGATTGAGGATAAAAGCCTCCACGTCTTCAAAAGTCTGTTGGTAAATTTCTTCCGTAACAACAAACTCTTCAGGTTTCACAGGCTGCGCTGCCGGCACAGGGTCAGGTTTAACCGATACCGGATCGGGTGCCGGTTCCGGTGTTCCGGCGCAGCCTGCAGTAAGCATAACCACGATCAGAGCACCTATTGACAATTGCCATATAGTACTATATTTCATCGATTTAAGTGTACCTGTTTGTGCAGGGTTTGTCAAAACGAAAAAAGATGTCGGACCAAAACAATCATTGACATATTGCACTGCCACTGCGTACTATTCGGTATGCGAAGAGCTGTTTTACCCGGTTCATTTGATCCACCAACACATGGTCATCTGAATCTTATCAACCGGGCTGCAAAAATTTTTGATGAATTGCACATTGTCATAGCCTTTAACAGAGGGAAAAAATATCTGTTTGACGAGAAGGAAAGGCTGGAACTCATGGAAGAACTTATGAAAGATCTTCCAAACGTGAAGGTCAGTCTCTGGGACAGGCTTATAGTCGATTATGCCAGAAAAGAAGATATTTCCGTAATGATCCGCGGCGTGCGCGCGCTGGCAGATTTCAGTTATGAATTTGAGCTGGCCATGACCAATAAAGAACTTAATCCTGAGCTTGAGATTATTTTCATGCCAACGGATCCAAAGTATTTTGTACTGAGATCCAGTGCTATTAAAGAGATAGCCATGTTCGGGGGAAACATTGATACCATGGTTCCTCCACTGGTTGCAAAAGCCTTAATGGAGCGCCTGACAGGTGCTTGACATTGCTATATATATGGGTTACGTTCGTTGCACTAAAGAGATTGCGAGGTTGTAAAGCATGGCAGTACCTAAATATAAGACTTCCAAAGCGCGGAGCAGACGCCGTCGTTCTATCAACAATCGTCTGGTTGCACCGCAGCTCGTGGAATGCGGAACTTGCGGAAACAAAGTACTTCCTCACCGCGTTTGTCCTAAATGCGGTTTCTACCGGGGCAAACAGGTCCTGGATTTAGAAGAAATGGCTTAAGTTGAAGGAGTAGGAAATGGAAGATCTTTTTGAGAAACTTAAAAAGTTGATCGCAGAGAAACTGGAGATCGAAGAAGGCCAGATCAAGCTGGAATCATCTTTCCGTCAGGATCTCGGCGCAGACAGTCTCGACACTTACGAGCTTGTTTACGCTATCGAAGAAGAACTGGGAATCAGCATTCCCGACGAGAAAGCAAACGAGTTCGAAACTGTCTCTGATGCGCTCGATTACATTAAATCTCAGGTAAAATAACGCAGCTCACTGTGGGGCCTTTACCAAAACTTCAGGCATTAAAATCCCCCAGGGTCGTTGCGGACCGCAAAAAAGAGCTTTCGCTCTTCGAGAAACACGCACAAATAAGGTTCAAGAGATCTGATCTCTTGAACCTTGCTTTTACTCACAGATCGTATGCCAATGAAACTCAGGAAGATGTTGATAACAACGAAAAACTGGAATTTCTTGGTGACAGTGTTCTCGGTATTGTAATAAGTGAGTATCTGTTTAAAACACTTCCGGACAAAGCGGAAGGTGATCTCGCCAGAATCAAATCCTTCGTTGTCAGTGAAAACAGTCTTGCCCAGATTGCCCGGAAATTACGGGTAGATAACTATATTCTTATAGGTAAGGGTGAGGAATATTCCGGCGGAAGAACCAAAAAAGCAATTCTTGCTGATTGTATGGAAGCAATAATAGGGGCATATTATCTGGATTCAGGTATTAAAAGTGCCCGGAATTTTATACTTTGTTTCTTCGCGGAAGAGGTTAACAAGGTTCTGGAAAACAGGCATAAAAAAGATTATAAAACCCTGCTTCAGGAATTTGCCCAGAAAAAATTCCATAATTATCCCCGTTATCGACTGGTAAAAAAATCCGGTCCCGATCATGACAGGACTTTCTGGATTGAGGTGGATCTGAATAACAGAAGTTTTGGCCCCGGAAAGGGGAAGAATAAGAAAGAGGCCGAACAGGCTGCAGCGGCTATGGCCTATCTCAGTCTGAATAAGCCGTCTTCAGGAGAAGCTCCTGAAAAAGATGGGTCTCAGTCCTGACGGCTGCTTATTCGACGGTAAATATTCAAGGCTATTTCTGTTAGCTCTTCCCTTGTGTTCAGTAAAGGATCATCAAGTACTGTATCGAGCAGCTCCCCGAATATAACGCCCATAACAGGACTCCTTGGAATACCGGACTCTGCAAGTTGATTCCCGTTTACCTTGAGATCCTTCAGAGTCAACGCATGATTCTGGTCAATCTGCTGGCGAATCCGTTTCCTGAAACTGTTGTAAGCAGCAGCTGAGACTTTTTCGCGGTTCATACCGTAACTGTCCGCAAACCTGAGCTCGAAAAGATTGTCCAGATTATTTTCGCCTGTTCGTGCAATAAACCTGCGGACTGCTGCGTCGGTCCAGTCCTCAGTGTAGTGGAACATATGCTGCCTGATGAGGTGGGTAACTTCTTTTATTACCGATCGCGGGAACCTCAGATGCTGAAGCATTTCCTCTGCTATATCGGCACCTTTGTTTTCATGGTGATGAAAACTAATGTTACCTTCTGTGTCAATTTTTCGGCAGGGTACCTTGCCAACATCATGCAGCAGCGCGGCTATTCGCACTATCAGGTTGTCGGCAGAAGCACCTTCGCAGGCATATATACTGTGCAGGAACACATCAAAACTGTGGGAGCCTTTCTGCCCAACGCCAACGCACGCTTCCAGTTCCGGGAGAACATATTTGAGAATGTTCATTTTCTGCAGAAGAATAAAGGCATCAGCACAATACCGGCCCTGAATTATCTTTGTCAGTTCGTCACGTATTCGTTCAATAGAAATACTGGTAATGTTTTGTACCGCTTCTGAAGCCGCCAGATAGGTTGAGGTTTCAATAGTGAAACCGAGTTGAGCGACAAAACGCACTGCCCTGAGAATCCGCAGGGCATCCTCCCTGAATCTTTCTGCGGGATTACCTATGGCCTGTATTATACCATTGCGTATTGCATCAACGCCGTGATAACGGTCTATCATTTTTGATGAACTGATATCCCAGGCAAGTGCATTCATTGAAAAGTCTCGTCGTGAGAGATCTTCTTCAATATTGTCGGCAAATCGAACACTATCGGGATGCCGGCTGTCAGAGTATGTCGATTCGGTACGGAAGGTCGTAATCTCGTACTGTTCTTTGCCCATCAGGATGGAAACTGTCCCGTGTTCGATTCCAGTGGGAACTGTACGACGAAAGAGTGACATGACATCTGACGGCCTGGCATCGGTGGTCAGGTCATAATCCTTCGGGGTAAAACCGGCTACGCTGTTGCGAACGGCACCTCCGACTATGTAGCACTTGAAACCTGCTTTCTTAAGAATGGTGTTGATGGTTTGAATATTCATGGGGACCTGCATAATCAACACAGATTGAACCAGTAGAGGCTGTCTGTGTCAATATAAAAAAAGCCGCATCCCTAAGGACGCGGCCTGGTGTGAATAAAAGAAACGGCTTACTGGAACAACTGAAGAACGCTCTGGGTCTTCTGGTTGGCCTGGGCCAGCATTGCTGTACCGCTCTGTACCAGAATCTGGTTTCTGGTAAAGTCCACCATCTCTTCTGCCATATCGGCATCCCGGATGCGGGATTCAGACGCCTGGAGGTTTTCTGCACCCACAGAGAGCCCCTGGGTTGCATACTCGAGACGGTTCTGGTAGGCGCCAAGATCCGCGCGCTGTTTGGAAACCTTTTTCAGGGCTTCGTCGATAACACCGATTGCGATGTTGGCTTTGTCGGGGCTTTCCATGGAAATGAAAGTCGCAGTCTCGGGAACGCCGCTTGAGCCCTGAATTCCGAGTCCCTGAGCAGTCATTGTGCCGATGTAAACACGTTCGCGCTGGTCCATGTTTGCGCCGATGTGAAACCACATGGAAGCAGTTACTGCATTTTCGCCCATTTCTGAGGCAAAACGTCCGGTGAGCATGTTCATTCCGTTGAACTGAGCGTGACTGGAGATACGGTTGATTTCGTCAACAAGCTGAGAAATCTCTACCTGAATCTGCATGCGGTCTTCAGTAGAGTAGATTCCGTTTGAAGACTGTACTGCCAGTTCGCGCATCCTCTGCAGAATATCCTGGGTTTCCTGGAGATATCCTTCAGTTGTCTGAATGAAGGATATACCATCCTGGGCATTCTGTTCCGCCCGCTGGAGACCGCGAATCTGAGAGCGCATCTTTTCACTTACTGCCAGACCGGAAGCGTCATCGCCGGCGCGGTTTATGCGCATACCGGAGCTGAGGGATTCCATGTTGCTGTCTACACGACGATTCGAAAATTTGAGGGTACGCTGAGCGAACATAGCGCTCAAATTGTGGTTGATGATCATAACATCCTCCGTGATGTTGTAATTAGGGACATCCTTGTCCCTTCATCTATAATTTTCGACCTCTTTCAAAAGGTCTTAAGTATTTTTTCACCTATAGTTTGCAAATAGTTTAAGCCTTTGGTATTCTATTCGAAAGAAGAAGCAATGGAAGGATGTCTGCTTATCGGGGGAAAAGCCCCAAGGAAAAAAGATATGGAGGGGCTGTTTCGTCCCTGGGACCTTGTTGTGGCCGCCGATTCCGGGCTTGCACATGCAGCCGCTCTCGGACTGAATCCCCATGAAATAATTGGTGACTTTGATTCTGTAAGTGCGGATCTGCTTGACCGGTATCCGGATCTGAAGCAGCATCGTCACCGCCGTGATAAGGACGAGACAGATACGGAATTAGGTATAGAGTTACTGCGGGATAACGGTGCTCAAACTATCCATGTTATTGGAGGAGGCGGGGGAAGGCTTGATCATCTTTATGCCATAATTTCCCTGTTTCACCGGGAAAATCCGCCTGATCACTGGTATACGCACAGGGAACACATTGCTCATATTTCCGGTGATATGAAATTTTCCATGAAACCGGGGAAGCGGGTCTCATTTTTTCCTCTTGGGAAGGGACCTGTCACCATGAGTTCATCCGGCTTGAAATGGTCCCTGGACCCGCTTCAATGGCAACCCGGTGATTTTGGCATAAGCAATATTGTAACAGATGAAAATGTAGAAATAAAAATGCATAGCGGACGGCTTATTATGATCTATGATCTTGGGCCGGAGGACAGGCAGTGAGCGAAGTACTAAGAGAGTTGAGTCAGTCTCTGGGTGAAGATGAACGAAGAGCACTGTTGAAAAAAATCAGCGACAGTCTAAGTTTTAATGCGGACAGCGTTGATAATATCTATCATAAAGATCCCAACCGCGAAGAACGTCGTCGCATGATTGAGGCGGAAATCTCACGCCTTAACTGGATTCAGCGCTTCATGCTCTGGCTGCGGCGCACTTTTTCCGGAAAATCCCTGGCCAGTGCTTTTAATGACGGACGGCTCTCTTCCGTGCGTAGAATTATCAGGCATAAAATCCCCGGATACGTCGGGTTTGAAACTCAGGTACTTTATGAGAAGTTCGGGAAAAGAATTTTTTCGGTATTCAAGGATATTCTTCCCTTAAGAGACGGATTCAAGAAGCTCTGGTCTCAGGCTGAATATTTTCAGGAAATACTTGCTTTGTTAATAGAGGAAAACCTGGAAAAAGTAGTTCATTCCATTGAGGATCTGCTCAGTCTTGAAGAGATGGTTGAAATCTATGCGGCCAACGGGACCAAGGCTCTGTTGCGTACACAGATACACGAACGTCTGGAAGAATATACCCGTTCAATAGATCCAGAGGTGTCCAGCACCCTTGAAGCATCTATTCTTCCTGTCTATTACCTGAAGGAAATTGTGATGTTTCCCTTCAACAGTCTCTTCCAGTTTTTTCATTATGTAGAGCCCCGTGATATAGAAGAGAGTGAACCTTTTTTCAAAAATGCTTCCGCCAATCTTGTCCTTGATATTCTGGAGAGGCTTTATTATTCGGTATATATTGTTTCCAAGATTTCTGATGACACGGATCTGGATGATGCCCTCTTGGGAAGACTATTTGCTTCGGAAGATGAAGAGGATGCGGTTGATCTTGTGCCTGCTATCAGGACTGCCATAAAAACTGCACAAAAATTCAACCGGGATGTTCCTCTGGCTGATGTTATACGCTATTTTCGCAAGGATCCCTATTATCAGCTGATATTTTATATGCCCACCCTGAATCTTCAGGAGTTTTATCTCTCTATTCTAAAAATACGCCTGCTGGGTGATCTGGACCGTATTTTTGAAAAGGTGAGAGACACCTATATAGACCGGGAGGTTTCAAAATTTTTTCATAACAAACGTTTTGTGAACTTCCGTAATTACAGAATGTACACAAGTATCGATTATAAAGCTGCTGAACTTCCGTTTTTTATACATACAAGATCGGTGAATCTGGCCTACAACTATCTACTGAACTACTACCGGGAACATATGCAGGATGTTGTAAGAATCCTTGAGAGGTCTGTTGTTGATCAGAACCGGATTACCCGTGACCGGCTGCTTTCGTACGCTTCGAATCTGGAAGACCTTGAGGATAAAATTCTGCAGTTTGATAATTCACTGTCCAATGACGCCGAAGATGGAAAGCAGTTCCACCGCCTGAGGTTTTCCCTTGCAGGCGATCCAACTCATCAGAAGATGTTCAGAACTCTGGTAATTCAGAAGGACCGGGAGGTGAAGTCCCTGATCGAACGGACTCATGAGTCGTTAAGCGGGCTGGCTAAAGTTTTTCAGGAAATTCTCTCTAGTAAATCAGACAATGTGAAGATACAGCTGAGAAGTCATTTTTACTTGAACAACAAACCGACTTCACTTGAGAATCTGCTGACTGTCTGGAGTGATCATATCGATCAGTTTCTTAATCTGTTTAATCAGGTGCTGCGCATAGAAAAGGGCCGGCGTTCAAAATAATCAATCAGTTTCTGTCTGGTTTCCCTGGGGTCTTCCACCAGAACCCGTTTCCCTCCCATCAGCTCCGGTATACCTATTTCATTAGGGTAGCGGGGAATTATATGCAGATGAATATGCGGTATGGACGCTCCTGCAACTCGCCCCATATTGAACCCTATGTTATACGCGTGGGGAGAATAGAGTGTATCCAGAGCGTCAAGGAGACTGTTTCTGATACTCTGAAGCTCCAGGTCCTCTTCCGGGGTTAGGTCCCTGATATCTTCTGTATGGCGCAGAGGATACACAAGCAGATGGCCCGGGTTGAAGGGATAGAGATTAACAGAAACTGCAAAAAGTTCGGTTGAAAGTACACAGAGGTTTGGGATTTCCGGGTCGTTTTCACAGAGACGGCAAAGTATACAGCCCTGTGAATGACTGCCCCGTACATAATCACCTTTTGGAAAATTAAAAAAGAATTCCATACCTCTCCGGGAACCTCATTACCGGGATGAATCCGGCAGAATGATCAGCGGTCCTGTACTTGAGTCTTTGTTGTAGTAATCCATAAGTACCGGGTACTGTTCAAGCAGGGCTCCATATTCTTTAAGAACTTCAATCCTGCTGAGTTCTTTCGCTTTAACTGTTGAGGCTGTCTGCATAGCATCCAATGTAAGCTCGTTGTTTCTATTAAGATAATCAATATAGTTACTGCGGACACTGTTGTAGAGTTCAATATCGGGAAAGGAGAAAGCTTTTACGACTACCTCAAGATCACCCAGTTCAGGTACTTCTGCGAGGAGGGATTTTTCCAATTCCTGGCGATACTCGCCTCCGCTCAGGTAGGTGCTTCCTTTTTTCAGGATTGCTTGAAGGGCGTCATCGGCGGTGCTGAGAATTTCTGAATCAAGTCTCTGGTAGAGTTCAGAAAGTGAGAGAGCGTCGGCATTAAAGTCAACGCTTGTTTCAACCCCGTGCTTTGCCAGAAGTCCCGGCAGAAGATGCGGGTCGAGGGTATAGGAAATTAGAGCTTTCAGGTTATAGGAAAAATCTTCGGCTGTTTCAGAATATTCACTGTATGTTTCTCCTGAGGGAAGAGTGCCCTGAAGGTTGACCGCAGTCTCCCGGCGGGAAAGACTGATTTGAAAGTATTTCAGATTGGTCGGGAATATTCCCTGCCAATACCAGTGAAACTCGCCGGGAATAATTACCGGGTGATTCCATCCGTTGGTTTTTGTATAGACAACGCCGTAATTCCCTTTACCGATACGAAAGGGGACATAGCCGAAGTAGAATACAGTCCCTCCGGCGATTAATAAAAGGATAAGGCTTATCATAAACTTTCTCATAAAATCTCCTGTTGGTAACCTGAGGATACGCGCTCTGCGTACTCTGTTCCAAGAACTGTTTCAAGCTGATCAAGGGACGTCAGTACGACGTCAGGTTTTAGATTTAAAATTCTGGAATCTTTATTTCGTAAACGCAGTGAACGTTTATCTCCTGCAAAGAGTGCTGTTTTCATTCCGCATTCAGATGCAGTATAAATATCATTCAACATATCATTGCCGACATATAGAATCGAGTCGGGGGAATAATGCGGATTCTTATTCAGGAATTTATTGAAAAGTTCTCTGTCCGGTTTTCCCCTGCCTTCCGTAAAAGACCAGATACAGTTGGATTCCGGAATCATGGCAAACTCCTCCGGAAAAAAATGCATCATCATCTGGGGGGTATAATACTGTGCATTGGAAATTATCCCAAGGATAAAGCCCGACGATGATAGGGATCTGATTATTCCTGCAGCTCCGGGCATTGGCCATACATTGTTTTTGGACAGTTCATAGAGCAGGGCTATGTTTGAGGCTGATTTATCATCCGACGGTAAATTACAGTTAAAGCTCCGGTTGAGTGTTACCAGAATCTTTTTCCATAGGCTGCGTATTTCCACTTCAGGATATGATGCTACACCTGAGGCTCGGCTTTCGGTGTGACTTTTACGTATCTCTGCTGTTAGCAGAGAGTCTACATCTGCCGCTGAGGGTAGTTCGTGGTTTGTTTCATTGCGAAAAATTTCCCTGAAGCCTGCGATTTGTGAATCCGTGACAGCGGTTCCGACGTCACCGCTGCTGCTTATAACCAGAGTCCCATAGACATCAAATAGAACAGCCCTGATGGTATCTAGCCTTTTGAGAGATGGATTCATGCCCGTCTGAACCGGCAGCAGTTTCCGGCAGTATTTCCTGTAAAGAGAGATTACAGATGCGTCAACGGTTCGATTCATCTGGAGGTATTCTATATTCAGTCATGGGAGTTATCAAGATTATTGTCCATTTTTCTTTTTCTATGGTATGGTCTGTTGTGGTGAAAGGCGATTTCAAAAATATCTGGTTTATGCATTTTCTCAGAAGACTTTCTCTTTTTACTTTTCTTCTGGTTATAATCCTTTTTCTTCTCTTTCTGCTGGGTAATTATCAGAACTTTCTTGATTCAACACTTGAGTTGCTTATAAACATGGTTGAAACTACATCTCTTATCAGTGGAATAGTACTGCTGGTTCTGCTGTGCGGCACTCTGCTGTTTGCGGTTATCGGGCGTGACTTTTCACTCCCAGTCTGGATAAGTGCGGCTGCTGGTCTGTTTATTATTATTGTCCTTCTGTTTTCCATGAAGTTCCTTCAGGCATGGCTTGTTCCTGTATGATGGATGTAGAGCTTAAGACACGGCTTGAGGTTATGCGAATAAAAGCCGCGTGTACGCCCATCTGGAAGTTATTCAAAGAACTTGGACCATTTATGGTTTCAGGAACTGACATAGCAGATATTCGCGGTTTTTGTAGCAGTTTTCTTCAAAAACATGCTGTGCGGCCGGCCTTGCGGGGTTTTAACGGATTTCCCGAGGATTTCTGTATTTCAATCAACAACATAGCCGCCCACGGTGTAGTGAGAGAAGGAAAACTTCAGGACGGAGATCTCGTTTCAATAGATATAACCACAGAAAAGGACGGCTGGCACGGGGACGCCGCCTGGACCTATGGTGTTGGAAACCTAAGTGCTGCATCCAGGCGTATTCTAAAAGCTGCCTGGCAGGCAACAAATGCAGGAATTCAGGCATTGAAGGCCGGGGGATATCTTAACTCAGTTGGTGTAGCTGTGGAGGGAGTTGCCGGATCTTTCGGCTGTTCTGTTCTTCCTAATTTTGTAGGACATGGAATAGGCAGATCCATACACGAGGATCCCAAAGTCATCCACACTGCTGTATCCCAGCTGCCTGTTCCTGTTGTACCGGGACTTGTCCTAACTGTTGAACCTATTCTTACAACCGGAAACGGTGAGACAAATCTGTTCGACGACGGGTGGTCCCAGATAACCAGAGACGGAGCAAGGACTGCTCAGTTTGAACATACAGTTGCTGTTTTTTCAGATCATGTGGAAGTTCTAACAATGGAAAAAGATTCCTATATTTCTCTTGACTTTCCTCCCTATGTCTAATACTATGCGTCTCACGTAACGCCGACTTAGCTCAGCTGGCCAGAGCACGTGACTTGTAATCTCGGGGTCCTCGGTTCGAATCCGAGAGTCGGCTAGAAAGCACCTTCTTTTGAAGGTGCTTTTTTTATGCCTAATTCTTTACATATAACGATTTACGTTTTATTCTTAATATTGTAAGCACTGGCCAGCAAGCTGTTATTTGCACGTTTTTGTGCACACTGTATACGTTTTCAACGCCTGTAAAAATCGTTTTTGTATACACGGAAACGGGTTTTCGGTTCAAATCCTGGTGCATCTGACGATAAGGGGGAGCTATGCCAAGAGAAAAAGGTAGTGGAAAACCATATCGATTTATGAATAGGAAGTTAAAATCCGGAGAAATTATCTATGTGATGTTTCGAGCAATGCCGGGGAAATGGATTTCTACAGGTACCGGGAATCCGGATGAAGCTGAAACCTGGGCGGCCAATTACGAAGTAACCGTACAGGAAGAGATTTCTTCAGAAACAACCTTGAAAGAATTTACTAAAAATTTCTATATTCCCGGACGTTGTCCATGGCTTCGGAGAATGCAGGCCAAGGGGCAGACATTCTCAACTCTGCATATCAAGCGTATGCGTAGCTGCTTGGACAATTACATACTTCCTGGATTCGGGAACCTGATTCTGCCTGCAATACGCCAGGGGGCAATAGATGATTATTTACTGGATCTTAAATCAACTAGGGACGGTAGAACCCCATTAAAGGCTGAAGCAAAGAATAAAATTCTCACAGCTTTCAGGCATATAATGCGTGAGGCTGTTACCCAGGGAATTCTTGATAGAGATCCTACTCAGGGAATGGTTTGGTATCAGGACATTGATAAAGTCGAGCAGGAGATATTCACACCAGAAGAGCTGGGGAATTTATTTCCTCATGATCTTGATGATTTGATCAAGATATGGGGTTCATTAGAATGGGCAACTTATTTCATGGTGATGGGATCCGCAGGACTCCGGCCGCAGGAAGTTGGTGCTTTGACCTGGGGGAAATGGTCAAGAACTCTGCATGGTCTTGCCATTACTCAGAAGGTTGACCCCGATACGAAAAAGATTATGAGAGGCACAAAAACGGGGTATACTCGGGCTGTAACACTGCCAAGAAGGGCAGAGGAGCTTTTACTGCTCCACGAGGCCACCAGCGAGCATACAGAGCCAGCAGATCCGATATTTACCCCGCAGGAGGCGAAAGGTGGTGTACAGTCAGACACTTCTAATAAGCATTTCAAGGCAAGCTGTGAAAGGGCAGGAATAGACCGGCGGGATCGTACTCAGTATAACCTTCGCCACAGCTTCAACACTTATGCACTGCAGATTCTTGACCGCAAAGAGACCCAGGGGTTGATGGGGCACCGGACTGAGGCAATGACAAAGCGCTATGACCATCCCACGGATCAACAACTTATAGAACGAATACCTGATAGTGTGCGAGAAAAGATAAACCAGCTTTGGGAATAAGGTACAGGTGACCTTTTGTGTAGGAATATATTTGGTATCATAAAAACCTTGGATGTATGTAGAAAATAAAAAACAATCTATGAACTTTAATGGGCAGATGGATTATATAGCGTTGACGACTGTAATAGGCACGGATATAGTATTTGTAAGTAACTCAAATGGGAGGAGTTACACGGACACATTATCTCCCAGCAAACGAAGCAAGCGGATGTCCTTGATTCGTTGCAAGGGATCAGTACCAGAAAGAAAACTCCGTAGTCTAATACATTCAATGGGATTCAGGTATCGTCTTCATGTAAGAAAGTTGCCTGGAACTCCTGACATGGTTTTTCCTTCCAGGAACTCTGTTATCTTTATGCACGGGTGTTTCTGGCACATGCATGAAGGATGCAACCTTGCAAGGTTACCGAAATCAAGAGTTGAATTCTGGACAAAGAAGTTGAACGATAATCGGGCACGAGATATTCGCAACATTGAAAGAATAGAATCCTTGGGTTGGAGAGTATTAGTTGTTTGGGAATGCGAGCTATCGGATCTTAAGCGAGTATCTAAAGTCGTATGTAAATTTCTGAACACGAAGGGATATAATAATGAAGTCGGTTGAGATATTTGCTGGTGCTGGCGGGTTAGCTATGGGAGTCTCTCTCGCTGGATTTCAATCCTTGGCGGTTGTTGAATGGGACAAATGGGCTTGTGATACAATTAGGGAAAACCAAAAACGTGGCTTTCCTGTGGTTGAGAACTGGCCACTTTGGGAAGGTGATGTTCGAGATTTTGATTGGTCAACCATACCTGAAGGACTTGATCTTATTGCCGGAGGACCTCCTTGCCAACCTTTTTCAATGGGAGGTAAGCACAGGGCATTTGGTGACAACCGTGACATGTTCCCCACAACGGTTGGAATTGTACGAAAACTAAAGCCAAGGGCATTTATTATAGAAAATGTTAAGGGTTTAACTCGTTCAAGTTTTTCAAACTACTATCACTATATTTTGCTACAGCTTGAATTCCCTACTATCGTTCTACGCAACAACGAAACTTGGATGGATCATTTTAGAAGACTTCAGGAAGAGAAAACTTCTGGTTTCTTACATGGAAATGAGTTGTCCTATAATGTTGTTCCAACGCTTGTAAATGCAGCTGATTATGGTGTGCCTCAAAAACGTGAACGAGTTTTTATAGTTGGATTTCGATCTGATCTTGGAATAGAGTGGTCATTTCCAAAGGCTACCCATTCATACGAATCGCTGTTGTATTCCCTTTGGATTTCCGGAGACTATTGGGAAAGACATAAGATTCCAAGTTCAAGGCGGCCAGCTGTGCCAAATGTGTTAAGAAAAAAATTAAGTAGAGTGAAAGAATATTTATGTGTGTCAACCGACAAACCATGGAGAACTATTAGGGATGCATTGGTAAATATTGATACCCCGCAGAAAGAACCATCATTGTTTTTCAATAATCATGTTTTTCAACCTGGTGCACGCATTTACAAGGGACATACAGGAAGCCCTATTGATCTTCCAGCAAAAACATTAAAGGCAGGCTCTCATGGCGTTCCTGGTGGTGAGAACATGATTGTCTATCCGGATGGTAATGCTCGGTATTTTAGTGTCCGTGAATCAGCAAGAATACAAACATTTCCAGATGGATTTGTTTTCCATGGATCTTGGACGGAAACTATGAGGCAACTTGGGAATGCTGTTCCTGTCGCATTGGCAAGGAAAGTAGCATCGTCCGTTGGGGTATGTCTTGCGGAAAAGGCAATCGAAGAATTGCTTAATAAAAAAGAAAGACAGGCTCTATGAGCGATAATAATATTGTCCCATTCAATCCACTTGATAAAAGGAATTTAGGGGAGAGCGTCGGACTTGCAATACTCAGGCAAGAGGTGATCCCACTTAGCGAATTAAAACCCTTCCTTGGCAGTGGGGTTTATGCCCTCTACTATATTGGTGATTTCGAACCTTATAAATTAATGTCAAATATTAATCGGACAGAGGTGTTTAGTATACCAATTTATGTCGGAAAAGCAGTTCCGTCGGGAGCTAGGAAGGGGGGAGATCTTGATACAATGCCAGAGAATAAATTGTATAATAGGCTTTCACAACATTCTAAAAGCATTCAGGAAGCAGTTAACCTAGATTTAAAGGATTTCTATTGCCGATTTTTAGTTGTAGACGATATTTGGATTCCTCTTGGAGAATCTCTCCTTATTGCAAAATACAGTCCTTTGTGGAACAAAATTGTCGATGGTTTTGGAAATCATAATCCAGGAAAGGGTCGGCATTTGGGGATGAGGCCACGTTGGGACGTGCTCCATCCTGGACGTTCTTGGGCTGATAAATGCACACCTAGAGAAGAGTCATCATCTCAAATTAAGAAAGAGATTGAAGACTATCTACAAAACATTTTATAATATATAGATTCTGAAGCATAAAAAATCAATTATTTTTTGAAGATTTAGTTACTTGATTAACTGTGATAATGTGTCTAACAAAGAAACTATATTAAACCATTCCAAGAAAAACATTTTTTTATGATACTTATTGAACAATGTAGTATGTATATAGGTAGAGTACTATCAGGTAATGCTAAGTATTAAAAATTATGTTTCCCATCGCTCACACGAACAATTATCATCTCTCTTTACCTTATCAAGATCACAGGTAACTTCACGATAATCATTAACAGCTCCACCATGAAGGCAGGTCCTGCAGAGTCGAAGGTTCATAAAAGCTAATTGCAGCTTAAATGGGTCTTTGTAGGGGGCTGGATTGTTTTTATTCAATGATAACGTATAATAACTTGCGCAAATTAAAATGAGATAAGAAAGTCCTCAATCTGACGATTGATTAAGTACCACCAAAACCAAGTCAGAAAGAGGACTATATGAACAGTAAGATTATCGAGATAAATGAAGAAGAAGTTAGATAGTGTCCAATTTTGTTTGCAATTTCAATCAGAGCCTTTACCCCGGAAGCGGGTTAAGCTGCCTTCTTTAAGATGAGGTCTCTCTGCTCATCCAATACTTCCTTTCTAATATATGACCTGCTTGTTGTCCAGTCTTCTGTGTATTCAATCAGGAAGCAGGTAACTAATCTCAGATAAGAATCCGGAGAAGGAAATATTCCGACCACGCGGGAACGTCGCCTGATCTCTTTATTCAAGCGTTCCAACATATTCGTCGAAGCTATCTTCCGATGATCCAGTTTTTCAAAGAGGAAAAACTGTAAGGAATCCTCCAACCCTGCATCAAGGATTTCCATTGCATCCGGGTATTTTCCATCCAGTTCATCAATGACTTCTTTGGCATATTTTCTGGCATCTTCCAGTGTAGGCTGCAGCCAGATATGTTTAATCTTTCCAGCTACATATTCCTTGCTGTGTCTTCGAACCTTTGCGAGGATGTTTCTCATGAAATGGACCTTGCAACGTTGCCACGTACTGCCAAGGAACTCTTTCTGAATAGCATTCTTTAAGCCCTGGTGAGCATCCGATACTGCTAACCAGATTTGCTGTAGTCCCCGCGTTTTCAGTTTCTGAAACAGCAGTCGGTAATTCTCTTCATTTTCTGCGTCCATGGACTCTATGGCCAATATTTCCCGCTCACCAGCCGTATTAAGCCCGCAAACGACCATTACAGCTGAGTTTATGACTCGTCCATCATTCCGGATCTTCTCATACAAAGCATCTACCCAAATGACAGGGTATTCTGCATCCAGAGGCCGTGTGCGAAATGCATCAACCTGTTCATCGAGCCCCTTATTGATTTCGGATACCTGACTTGCTGAAATGTTCTCAATTCCAAGCTGTTTTGCTAAACGGTCGATCTTTCTCGTTGAAACACCGTTGATGAACGCTTCCTGGACTACTTGAAGAAGTGCTTGCTCGGACCGCTTCTTTTCTGTCACAAAGAACGGGATGTAGCCACCTTTCCGCAGCTTCGGAACTACCAAATACATGGTTCCCAGCCGAGTATCAAAACGTCGAACTCTGGAGCCCGAAAAGTGTGTAATGCGCTCCTTGGAATGAATCCCTTTCTGCGCGCCTGCCTTGTTTTCAGCTTCGATCCTCATTAGCTGTTCTGTTGTCCACTTGAGCATCTCAAAGAGCGGATCGGATTCACCGATAAACTGGGATAGAAGATTCTTGAAATCTACGGTAGAGTTTCGTGGAGCCACTGTTGCTTCTCCTTTAGGTTTTGTTTGGTCACTTAACCCTTCGGAGTAAATGGTGGCTCTTTTTAGTTATCTAAATTGCGAACTTTTTTGGACATTATCAGAAGTTAAAAACCATTTGGGGGAATTTGTACGGGAAACTGTCGAAGAGACGTTGAATGCTATGTTAGAAGCTGAAGCCGAGCAACTACTCAATGCACAGAAACACGAAAGAAGCGCTGAACGGAAGGGATATCGTGCCGGTCATTATGACCGAAAGCTGTTGACCAAGGCTGGCGAAGTAACCCTTCAGATGCCAAAGCTAAAAAAGGTAACCTTCGAAACAGCCATTATCGAACGATACAAACGTCGGGAGATTTCCGTTGAAGAAGCGATGGTAGAAATGTACTTAGCAGGAGTGTCCGTACGGAGAGTCGAAGACATCACCGAAGCACTCTGGGGAGCAAAGGTGTCACCGGGAACGATCAGTAATCTCAACAAGAAAATATACGAAGAGATCGAGAAGTGGCGAAACATGCCGCTTAAGAGTCATTACGCCTATGTGTATCTCGACGGGATATGGATGAAGCGTTCCTGGGCTGGTGAAGTGCGCAATGTCTCAGTTCTGGTTGCGATAGGCGTCAATGAGGAAGGGTTTCGGGAGATTATCGGGGTTGCCGAAGGGACCAAGGAAGATAAGGATAGCTGGCAACGGTTCCTACGGTATCTCAAGGAGCGAGGAGACTGTAAATAAATTTGTGTAAAGTTCCAAATCTTTGTATAAGAAGAGAGGAGCTTTTATTTTGTACGACACAGAAGAATTCAATGAGCTGGCAGATAAGCTGGCCAAGAATCTGAAAACCCAGCAGGATGTCTCTGACATGACCAAGATGTTGGCCAAAGTCGCCATGGAACGAATCTTGGAAATTGAGATGGAAGAACATCTCGGAGAGAAGAAAGCAGGCCAGCGGCCATCAGGCAACTCAAGGAACGGGTATTCTCAGAAAACTGTCAAAACAGAAAATGCTGAAATTGATCTGGAGATCCCCCGAGACCGGGACTCTTCCTTTGCACCGCAGCTGATCAAAAAGAACCAACGCCGGACCGGTGATCTGGATAGCAAGATTCTGACCCTGTACGCCAAAGGAATGACCACCCGGGACATCACTGATACGTTCAAGGAAATGTACGATGTGGATGTCTCTCCAGCCCTAATATCCAAGATTACCGATGGGGTGATGGATGAGGTCATTGCCTGGCAGAATCGTCCACTGGACACCGTTTATCCCATTGTCTATCTGGATTGCATTGTCATCAAAGTACGCGAGAATAAGCGGGTCATCAATAAAAGCGTATATCTTGCTTTAGCCGTTAATACTGAAGGCCTGAAGGAACCTTTAGGCCTCTGGATTGCCGAAACAGAAGGCGCCAAGTTCTGGATGAATGTGCTTACAGAGCTGCAGAACAGGGGCGTCCAGGATATCTTCATTGCCTGTTTAGATGGTCTTACCGGCTTCCCTGAAGCGATCGCTACCGTTTATCCCAAAACCAAAGTGCAGCTTTGTATTGTCCATCAGGTACGGAACTCAGTGAAGTTTGTCTCGTACAAGGACCGGAAATCTGTGACCGCTGATTTAAAGAAGATTTACAGCTCAATTTCAGAACAGGAAGCCAGACGGGAGCTGGATCTGTTCGCTGAAAAGTGGGATTCACAGTACCCCTCGATTAGTGCAGGCTGGTACCGTAATTGGGAGAATCTGATTACTTTATTTGATTACCCGGATGAAATCCGCAGGATTATCTACACGACTAATGCCATTGAATCGGTGAATAGCGTGATACGAAAATCCATCAAGAATCGGAAGATCTTCCCTAATGACGGATCTGCGCTTAAAATAATTTATCTGGCTATTGAGCAGGCCTCCAGGAAATGGTCTATGCCGCTTCGGAACTGGAAGCCTGCCATGAATAGGTTTGCCATCGAATACGACGGGCGATTTTAAATTGGAAATGAGCTTTACACAAAAAATTTTACAGGCTCGGAGCGAGGTCTGGAGACTGTCGCCATGTTCATCTCCGACAAATCCTTAGGTCTGGTCGAGTCAATACCAGAGTTTTATCCAGAGGCTCGCTGGCAGCGCTGTGTGGTCCATTTCTACCGAAACGTATTCAGTTTTGTTCCTCACGGTAAAGTAAAAGAAGTCGCGACAATGCTGAAAGCAATACATGCTCAAGAGAATAAAGAAGAAGCCATCCGAAAAAAAGATCTCATTGCCCAGAAGCTCACAGATATGAAACTGCATAAAGCGGCTGCTCTGGTTCGGGATGGATCAATCGAAACCTTTTCGTATTATAACTTCCCGGTTGAGCATTGGAAAAGAATCAGGACTAATAATGGTCTTGAAAGAATCATGCGAGAAATTAGAAGGAGGACCAGAGTCATCGGTTCCTTTCCCGATGGAGAATCTGCCCTGATGCTGGTCGCGGCCCGGCTGCGTCACATCTCCGGTTCGACATGGAGTGAACGGAAGTATCTGAATATGGACCTGCTGATTGATTACGATCGGGAGGATCAAGTCTCTTAAGTAAATTCTACAGATTGAGGCAAAAAGAATTTGCGCAAGATTATTGACACTACCTATTCAATATTAACTCCAATATTCTTTAATTCTTGATGCTGGTCAAGATCAATAGTAAGCACATCATTTTGTAATGTGGCAACATTCATCATTTGAGATTTTGGAGCTGATACTGTAAATTGTTTTATTACATAAACTATATCTATTCTGTGCATATCGTCTATTTTATATTTTTGAGTATATTACTCAATACACTTTCAGGAATTGCAGGCGTAGAGTCACCTTTTAATAGCCCTGTTTCTGCGCGGCTAAATAATGCTTGAATTATGATTTCCCTATGTTTTTCATCAATGACATTTTCTGATAACAACGAAAGGTATTGATGAGTTAATTGGAGACGTTCATTTGCATCCCTCGAAAGATGAAATGAACTTAATACCAGTCTAATTGAAATGCGTAACAGATAAAATAAAGATGAAAACATTAATGCTAGTACAATTGTCCACTTTATAGCATTTTCAACTACTAATTTATCACCGCTGAATATTTGTTCAGGAAATTTTTTAATTAAAACTATGCATATAGCAACAATTACACCAGTAAGTAAAGTACTGATTATGCTCCAAGTAATTCCCGAGCACCTATATTTATCCCGAAAATCTTCCCAATATTTTGCAGGTGTCAACACCGGAATGAAATTGCAGTTTTTCACCGGAGCTAAATTGCAGACTTCCGGCAAAATTTTTTAGAAGCCAACGGCTCCAATTTTCATTCTATCCTTCATGCGATACGAATCTCCCTTTAAGCTTACTACATGTGAATGATGCAGAAGTCGGTCCAGCGTAGCAGTTGCTACAGCATCATCAGTCATAATTTCTCCCCACTTTCCAAAGGTTTTGTTTGAAGTAAGGATGATGGAGCCACGCTCATACCGGGTATTGATGAGCTGGAAGAATAATGCAGCCTGCTCTGAATTCAGGTTCTCGTAACCAACTTCGTCGATCAGCAGAACATGGGGTTTCCCAAACCAGGTCAGCTTGTTCTTGAGTCGCCCCTGGTCCCGGGAACGCTGTAATCGTTCCAAGAGATCCAGGCAGCTGATGAAGTATGCAGTGTAGCCATTTAAACAGGCCTTCTGCCCTAAGGCCGTCATAAGGTGCGTCTTTCCCAGTCCGCTTGGTCCAAGGAGAATGATGTTTTCCTTGCGTTCAATAAAAGCAAGCGTGGACAGCTCATTAAACTGTTTCTGGGTAAGCCCGCCCTTGGGCCAGGTTAGATCGAACTCGTCCAGTGTTTTACTGTGCGGAATTCCTGAGACCTTAAGCCGTGTCCTTGCCATCCGCTCCTTGCGCGGGATGAGCTCCAGGTCAATAAGTTCACCAATGGCTTCGATGAGCGGTGCTTCCTGATTTACCTGGCTCGAGAGAAAGCTTTCCAGCCCTGCCGCCATGAAGCTTAAGCCAAGCTCTTCCATGCGGGATATAATCATTTCGTGCCGTTCATTCATGAGGCTTCCCCGACACTGAACAGTTTTTCATGCTGATAGGGAGAACGCACATCTACGTCTGTTTTTGGAATAACCCGCCTTCTGGACTTGGGAATGCTATACTGTTTTTGCCATAATTCCCTAAGCGCCTGGGTATGCTCAGGCAGGTAGTACCGCATGTTCCGTTCATCGTGATTTATGGCAAACGTACGGATGGATACTTCTCCTACAGTTATTTCGGCCTGATGACACAGAGGATCAATACGGACAGTAAGCTGCTCACCGATATACTTCGGCGGAACGCTGTACCAGTTGTTCTTAACCCGTACCAGGGACTCCCCAGAGACACGTACAGCGGTACTGTGACGGCAATCGAAGGTCTGCTCTGGTAATGGTGTAAGGAATGGCTTCTCGTGGGAAAATCGCTCATTCCGGGTTTCATCAAGACCATTAATCTTCTTCTGACAGATCCTATCAGTCCAGTGCAACACAGCTTCGCTTAGCTCATCCAGCACAACGGGAAATGCTTTATGCTCAATCCAGAAGTTGTGCTCGTAGAAGTGAATAAACCGCTCTACCTTGCCTTTGGTCTGTGGTCGCCGCACCTGGCAGCGACGTGGAGTAAATCCATAATGCCGAGCCAGAGAGAGAAGATGTTTGTTCGGTACCCATTTCTCTAAAGAAGTTGAGTAGATAAAAGCGGTCTTCATATTGTCGTACAGGATCTCTTGCGGTACTCCGCCAAAGTACTGAAATGCAAGAACATGGCACATCAGGACCGTTGCTTGGTCCATACTTGTGGTGTGCATGACAAACGGCTTGCGGGAATAGCCGAACACCATCACAAATGCGTAGAGCTTCTTCCAGCTACCATCTACCAGGCGGTTTCCTAACTCCTTCCAGTCGACCTGTGCCTGGAACCCCGGTTCTGTTTCAAAGCGGATAACTGCCTTCCGATTAATCTCGGCTGCTTTCTTTGCTGCATAGTCCCTAAGGATGGTAATACCGCCTTGGTATTTTTGTTTTCGTAAATTACGGAGAAGGACTTCCCGATTGAATGACGGATCATCCTCGAGTATAGTATCGATGTAGGGTTTGAAGGGATCAAGCTTGCTTGGATAATCCCGTTTTTTTCGGGGGCGAGAGGGCTCTGCCAGGTAGTAGTGAATCATGCGTTCACTCTTCCGGAGGGCTTCTGCGATATCTTTTATCTTCTTGCCCTGTTGTTTCAACATCTGTGCTTCATGCATCAGTAACTCCAGCATTGTAGGGCGTACTCCTTGTTTTTTTGATTGTTTGCTTACAACCATTACAAGGCGGTACTGCCCTTTTTTTCAAGCCGGAGTCTGCAATTTCATTCCGGTGATTTCCTGCAATTTAGCACCGGTGGCGACAGCAGGACCTTCGAGCCTTAATTTTTCTTTATATAATTTTTCAAGATCAGTTAAGTTGTCTATTTTTTCTTTATAAGCGGTATCAATTTCCTTGTTTAAATCTTGATGCTTTTTAATTAAATTTGTTGTTTCCTCATCATTTTTGTTCTGTAAGCTTTGAATTAGATTGTTATATTCATTTTGCATTGTACTAATATCTTTTTGATATTCTTGGAAAAAATTAGTCATATCTTCATATAAAGATTCTTTTTCCTCTGTTAAATGTTTAAACTCATACTTAAAAAAGTGAGCTTGGATTGCTCCTCGAAGATGAAATGTATTCTCGATTCTACTGCCATCGCTAAGATAATATGAAAAAAAACCATCAGCTGTATCTGGATTTTCTTCATATAACTTTTTGAGTTGTTTACCTAATGTAGTCATGGAAGAAATTACAAATGGATTTCGTTGTTTTATTAATCGGTTGAATTGTTGAATGGTAGCAGTTTGGTGATTTAAGTCTTCATATGTTAAATCACTATTTTTCTCTTTATTTATAATATGCTCTAATGTAGAACTCTGATTCAATAACTGCTGGTAGTATTTAATAATGCCTGATAGCTTACCCTTGTTGCAGTGATTCCAAAATTCCTTTTCATTCTTAATATATCCAAACAAACTATCAAGGTTTCTAAACTTTTTGGTTCTACCTTCCGGAGTGAGTTGTATTTCTTTTTCAATAGAATCATTAATTAAAGGATTTACATTTGCTTTCATTTGATAATTCTCCTTTCAGACTCTTATTTATTTGGAATATCCCCATGGAAGAATATTGCATTCTTTGGTTTGTAGTTAGTGGGCATAGTTTTGCTCATCCTATTCTGCAGATACCATAACAAAATCAATGGAGGAGAGCAGGGCTGCATGATCTCGTACGTATTGCTTTATCTCAACAATTTCGTTTTCTGAAAGAGGGTAGTTTCTTACAGCAGCTAATATCGATTTATCTCGGCAGAACAGATAGTCGATGTCAATACCTATATCCGGTATATTTATTTTATTGCTTTCTATTGTAACTTCAAAACTATATACATCCATGATTTTGCTACCGACACCAACATATTTGTATTCTATTAAATATGCTCCAGCGGGTAGAGTAAAGATGTGAATGCGTTCATTCGCTGATATTACTATATTCTCTAATACTGGCTTAAGAGTATCTGCTTCATAGAAACGGAAAATAAAATTCCCAACATCAGGGATCTCATTCTTTTCCCAGTGTTTGATTTTAATAGGTAACCATCCAACATTTTCATATTTCGTTGTAGGAGACGTAGAACAAGAAAATAGTAGTCCGATAAACAATAGGAAGAATAGTAAATATTTTTTCATACAAGAAATCCTTCATTTTTTAGCTTTGGCTGCTTCAACTGGTGGTTTTATACAATTTATCTATTCAGAATGTATCTGATTTCTTTAGTTATTATCAAAATCGACTGATGCTATTTGCAATGAAATTGAATTTTATCAACTATATCGTCTTCGCTAAACCAAAAGTTAGTATTCATGAGAACCTTATTTTTGGCAATAACGATATTACGATATGTTCTGTTCATCCTAACCTGAATTCTGCTTATGAGCTCTTATATCACCTCCTTTTTTCATACATTAGAAAAGATAATTCTTATATTCATAATCTTCTTCTGAGAAATATTTCTCGTATTTATCTCCGAAGTCTTTCACCAACTTTTCTCTTAACTTTTTCATATTTCGGTTGACTTCTCTTAGATCTATAAGTTCTCTCTCTGCTACTTTCATCATATATTCATGCCCTTGTATCCTTTCTCGAAGCATGGCACATCTTATTAAAAGAATAACGATAAAGGAGAGATTCAAAATTCCAAAAATGATTGCTCCATCCATATCCTAAATCCTCAAAATATGTATGAGTTGTTTATTACTTCCTATTGAGCTGCAAAACAATAAGCTGGCGCTGTTTCTGCGATAGCTATACTCCATTTTACCACGTTTCTGCTTTGAATTGCTCATGAAAAGCAATCTGATCATATCTTTACTGTACAAAGTATCACAATAAGCATATCAACTCCGTTTGGTGGTTATACCGTATATTAGTCACTACTATACTGATAGGATAATTGTTCCGGGACATCTTCCCATACTCTTTTTATCGCTGAAGCATAAGAAAATAGTGATTCGGAATTAATATTCAAGGTTTCTTCCAATAGTGTTGTCCTATACAAGTTCATCAAGTCAGTATCATCAGCGTTAACAAATAGGCTCCCATTCCTTTCTCTTAATTCTTGCTCTGATCTACCATGCCCATGCTTTATAACATTGCATAATAATCTTAGTTCATCCAAAATAGGCCAATCATTTAAAGATTCAAAATCAAATCCGAAGTCTCTATACAAATTGGTGATATCATTATATTTATCGATGAATGAACTAAATTCAACATGTACATACCGTCGAATCTCATCGTATAAGAATATACGCATTTGCTGATGATAGAATTCAAATAAAGTGGCATGCCATGAAGCTGTAGCAGTATACAATCCTAATCTTAGCATATTGTATTTTCTAAAACCGTATTCATGTGCTAGTTCAGCCATATCAGAACCATCAATATATTCATCAGTAGGTGTGGACATTATTTCATTAAAATATTGCTCTGCAGCTTCATTTGCTTCTGCACCAATATCTTGAAATTGCGGAAGTATTTTTTGTAAATATGGAGCAATAAAATCATCAATCTGATTTTTATGAAGTTCCTTTCGTATAGGGTGCAAAAATATCCAAATGTCTCTCATTGTGTTATCCCCTTTCAATACATCAAAATTTTATCGGTATAACATCTTATTAAGCTTCCGCATATTCTTGCCCAAGCAAGAACCGTGACAGTAGGTTTGTCTGATACAATTGTTGGTTATGTGTACATCAATTTCTAAATATTTAATGTTTGACTATCCGTACAACGACATCCGATGATGTTTCAATCATATTGGTATAAGTATCAATATCTCGAATAAATCCAACATCATAAATTAGAAAAACTATATTTGGAAAGCTTTGTTTATATGCTACGATATCATCATTTATTTCTGCGATTATTTCTTTTATTCTATTTTCTCGATTACATAACTTAATTTCTACAGCCAAGCCGATTTTCTTAAACGTAAAGTCTGGAATATAGTTTTTTGCTGAATATTCGATATGTTCCTTTTCTCGCGAATAACTTATTTCAGACCCAATAAGTATATCCTCAAATTTATCTTGCACTTCTCTTTCATTTTCTGGTGTTTTTCTTATAGTCTTACGGAGTTGCTTTTCAGCGAAGCCTATTATTTTCAATATTTCACTTGCTTCGGCTTTTGTATTCATACCATCATACACTTCTTCAATTGTAGAACTTTCTAAGTAATCTTTAGCTGAAAGTAACATTCCCTTTGCAGAATCTAATTTCCTAACATACGCATCTTGATGCCTTCTATCAATTGCATCTTGGAAATCATATGTACCTGTGACTACAAAAGATCCGGTTTCATGCCATGTTATATGAGCAAAACTTAAGTAAAATCTTGAATTTGCACCAAACACATCTTCTAAAAACTGTAATGCATTAATAAACCACCTTACATGCTCTGCCGAATTCCTATTATTATTTCTGAGCTCATAAATCTTGTCTATTAATTTATCGATTTCAGCAAGTGCCAGTGTTTTATCCCAGTTTTTCATTCGCAATACCTCATCTATTTTTATAACAATTTCGCAAAGCTAATTGCTACATTAGGACTGTAAAACTTCGACAGTGTTTGCCTTGCCCCGCCTATGTCCACATACATTTGCTTAACCTGCAATTCCGGCCCGAAGGGAGCGGGGCACTTTTTGTCGAGCGTAGCGAAAGCAAAAAGTGTGACAAAAGGAATTATCAGGTTGAAGCAGTTGTTGGCCACTTTTTTTCCTTACCTGTAATTACATCTATGTAGATTAATCCTTTTGTTTGAGCAGCCTTCACTTTCTTATCTATTAGATCCTTGAAATCTATTAATCCTTCCAAGGTAATCATTAAATCGGCCCCATCTACAAAAATAGTTCTTAATGCCTTGCCTTTTACAAGACTCTTCAAAACATTTTCACTAAATCCATGGACAGATACAAATATTCCACGCCCATACATTTTACCTTCTACTTTGTTTGCAAATTGATACACTGGTTCATTAGCAGCTGCTTTTTCTTGCCATTTAGCCTCGATTATATAATGCTCACCGTCATACTTTATAGCACCATCAATCTGTTCGCCAATAACACGGAATGGTTCAGTCATTTCTAACGATGACATAACGGCTAACTCTTGTAATATTTTTTCTAGTTCATATCCTCTTCTTTGAACATTTTCAGTTCCTTGTAACAAGCCAAGAAATTTATCTTTTACTTCAAGTATACTTGTTCTACTTTTTTGCAATTCTGATTCTTTTCTTTCCCTTTCTCGTCTTTGCTCCTTTATTTTTGCATCACGTATTTCTTGGAGTTGACGCAGGTGGTTTAACGCAGTTTCAGCATCGATACGGTTGAGTTTTTTAATTTTATCGAAATAATAAGGATCAAAATGATTCCATTCGACTAAACTTTTCATCATTGATCTGTATTGAGCTATTCCTTCGTCTGCTTTTGAATCCAAATTTGAAAACATTTGATCAACTATTTGATTTCGATGTAATTCTTTGTATTGCCCCAATATTTTTATATCATGTGCAGAACAACTATTGTTTCTAAAGAAATTAACTATGTCATTTTTTGACCAAAATATTTTTAAGAGACAATCGCGCATTGCGAGTTTAACATCATTTGGAAATGCCATTTTATTCTCCTATGGCGCGAAGCGTCCATCTAACATAATCCCTTAACCAGTTTTATGAATAATTTCTTATAAAAGAAGAATGCACGGCAGGTTAGAGGAGAACCAGAAATCTGTCGTTTATTAGATAACTTAAAGACTTATAAAGCCTAAGTAAGTATTGTATCCAGTAATTTTATTTTAAAACGATTCTCAATAACGTCAAGTAAAAGTATCGAAAATAAGGGAAATTAATGCGCAAGTGTTATATGTATTCACACTATTGGCGATACGAAAAGGGTAAGATCTTTCCACAATCGTTAGGCGAGTCTCTCTTTCTCATTCTTCGTTTTCACAGATTCACTTAGCTCTGGAAAAGCAAGTTCAACAATCCCACGTACACGGTCTATATCACGATCTGAAAGCTGGTCAATCATTCGGTCGAACTCGATACGCACCAGGCTTTTCCCAGGCTCGGTAATGCCTGATACCAAGTATTCTACCGTAGTATTCAAGGCTTTGGCGATGGCAACAGCCTGATCAGCATTAGGCATGATTTTTCTTGATACCCAGCCGCGAAATGTTCTGTAGCTAACATCAATCTGTCCAGCTACCCATTCTTGAGTTGTATTTTCTTTTCTTATTTGGTTTTTCAACCTATCCCAAAAGGTCATACTTCCACTATCGGTACAATATAGCGCAAAAATGCGACAAATAACTATTGACAAAGTACCGTAGTGGGGACAATATAGCTTATGAATGTCGCAAAAGAAGTACAAAAGCAGATTTACTTAAAAATCAGTGTTTCTGTATCTCTGAATGAAAAGAAGCATTTTGAAGAATTCTTCAAAAGAGCCGCCCAATGCTGAAGAAGGGACAAACTGTAAAAGAATGGATTCTTTCAGCTATTGATGCCCAGGAATCGATAAAATCCGGAAATTCTCAGTTCAGTCTGGAGGCGCTACCATGATTAATCGCTATCAAGCCGAACAGATGGCCGGGGAGATCCAGAAGGAAATCGAGGCTCTTAAAAATGAAGTAATGCAGACTGTTGAGCCACCACGTAAGCTGCAGGACCGGCTTATCGGTGCTCGCCGGCTTTTGTGGGGTGCTGATTTTTCATGTTTGGATGAGGCGGGAGTGGAGGCTGCTAAATGACTGCTATCCAGCGCCTTGAGGCAAAGCTCGACCGGCTGATAGAAGCAATTCCAACTCGTGAATACATAACCATGGAAGATATCGGGATTATGCACGGATGGTCTAAGAGCTTCATGTATCACAACCAGTGGACTATGCCGAATTTCGGCAGATCAGATTACCCCGGGCGTGAACGGCGCTGGCTTCCAGAAACAGTAAATCAATGGTTTATGACACCGCCGGAAATACGGAAACGGCAATGGTTACGAATGTCGATCCGTGAACGGAGCAAGCTCACGGCTTAGATATAAGAAACAGTATGGGACTGTAAAACGTCCTGCAGCCGGGCAGGCAATGAGACGGCGTAAAACCCGGCCCGGGCCTCCCGGGGTTCAATTCCCCGGCAGCTGAAGATCCTTACTTCGGTAAGGCTCCTGACCTTTCCCGGACGCAATAAAGAGGTCGCGTCCGGCCGTTTGCCTGGAGAATGAATGTGGTGGAAACGGGACTGCCGTGAGAGTGCGGCAATTTTGGGGGTCCCGGGTAGTGTGGTACTCCGTCACCTGGGGAGGGTTTGGGAAACCGTTGTGGGACTTGGTAGATGGACCCGGCACCGGAAGGAGGTTCGACTCCTCCTGCTCCCTATATCGAAAGTATCAGGAGGACACATGTCAAAGCTAAAATCTAAATTATGCTGTTTTGAGTATTATGACAAAAAAATAAAAGCCATGCGTAAGTGTGGTAAGCCTGCTGTATTCCAATATAAATATCATCGACAATTGTTTAGTGATCATATTTACCTGACACACCCCACGAAAGATACAAGATCTTCCTAAGTGGCAGAACCGCCTTTTTCTTCTTGTTTAATCCCCTCTAAAAACACCTGAAAAGGAGTCCTCCCTTTCATATTTCGACCCTGATGTGTTCGCTCATTGTTGTAGTACTTCAGGTACGTCTCAAGATCTTCCTGCATCTCAGAGAGGGATTCATAATACTTCTCACGACCCTTTATTCGGAAGTGTTCATCCAATAGCGTCCGGTGAAGCCGCTCTACAAATCCATTGCTTTGTGGACGTCTTACCTTCGTTGTACGATGCTCGATTTCTTCAAGCTGTAAGAACAATTCAAATGGGTGGTGATCAGGTCGACCACAATATTCCCGGCCGTTGTCCGTTAGCACATTTTCTACCTTCACTCCATGCTCTTCAAAGAACGAAAGCACATCATTATTCATCACCTGTACCGCTGTTACTGGGAGCTTGTTGGTATAAAGCCTGCCCCAGGCATGACGACTATGGCAATCTATCACTGTCTGCAGATATACACGGCCTATTCCTTTCAGGGAACCAACCATAAATGTATCTATAGAAACTAAATATCCGGTGTGTTTTGTTTCTATATGGCGTTCGCGAAACTCAGGATCAAAACGCTCGAGGAGTCGTATTTGTGCCTCTGTAAGTTCAAATTTCTTATTCTGAGACAGCTTTTCTAGACGCAATAATCTCTCATGCCGCGTCTCAAGATTGTGCCTGGCCCAAACCCCTCGAACTCCTCCCGAGCTGACATTCGTTCCCTTTAACGCCAACTGTTGGGATACCTTTAAGCATCCATGGGTCGGCCAATCAAGGCTATAGGAAAGGATCTCTTTTTCTATTTCATCCGAAACTCTGTTTGGATGGGGATTCCTTGGCCCAGGAAGTTGATCCAGTAATCCTTGAGAACCATAGGTCTGAAAGTTTCGTCGAATCTCGTAGAATTGCTGCCTGGAATAGCCCATGATTTTACACGCTTTGCTTACATTTCCTAATTCTTCAGCGAGCTCTAACATACTCATCTTTCTTCTCGCTGCCTTCTGTGATAACTTCTTGTTGGTGGCCACTTGCTCCTCCTGATATAAGTTTTTGTGGTGAAATCATTATATCTTTCGGAGGTGTTTTGGCCACCTTATTTTTAGCCAACTGTCAGGTTAATACCATCACTGTACAAGAACAGATTTGTTCATATTGACCTCTCACTTTCCAAGACTTAGGATTGTAAAAGCATTGTACCATTACCTGTTTACTTTTTGGGGTGTTTTAAACCGGAAATTCCTGCATCGAGGAATGAGAAAAAGATATCTTCTTTAACTTTGTTATAGATTTTGCGACAAGTTTTGATCTTTTCGTATATCTGCCTGAGCTCATGGTGGGGTATTGTCCCCATTATTTCAATTCGTTGACCTGAAAGCTCTCCTTCTTCAAAGGATCTGACTCTTTCAATATCAAGAATACATTCTTTTTTAAAGCCTATAATCAACTGAATTGAACACTTGAATAGGATTTCTCGCCCTTGCAGGACCATCTTCATTGTGTTGAAACTGGGTTGTCGTCATACATATATGGATGAGAACAGGTGAAGCGCAGTAGATTAGATTTATGTTGTTGGAACAATAGCCATAACTGTAAAGGAACGTAAATTTTTGTACCTTTTCTCATATGTTCAACAGTTTTCATCAAACAACTTTGACATAACTGTGTATTTAATTCTTATCTCTTCAAACAAATGCTCATCTTTTCCAATAGGGGTATATCCGAAACGTCGATAAAATGATTTTGCCCGATCGTTTCCCTCATAGACTTGTAACCATACAAGAACAGGAGAAATTTTAGCGATTTTCTTTTCACTAAATTTCATGAGTTTCGACCCGAGCCCTGAATTTGCTTGATCTGGTAAAATATATATTTTTTGTAGTTGAAGTTGGTTTTCAAATGATGACAAATTGTGCGAACAAGAATATTTCAGTTTTAAAAAGCCTACAAGACTTCTATTTGATTCTGCAACAAAGTAAGAATTCTCTTTATTTAATAAACTTTTGGTTATCTTATCTTCAGTATAAGTATTATCTAAATAGCGTACTAATACATCTGAAGGAAAAAGTTCTTCAAATGCCCACTTAAAACTTTTTCTTCCCACCTCTGCAATATCTTTGTGGTCAGTTAAATTTGCTTCTCTAATTATCTTCTCTATACACATCGCGTTTCCTCCTGACAGATGAAGCTAAGAATGTATTGCTAATTATTGCTGATCATCTGCTATTTGGTTGATATAAACGAAATATAAAGAGATGTTATACTCAGACGGGTACTACAGCCACCCGATTCTTGCTATAAGTCCCAAAGTTTCATTGATTATGCAATAATGGAATCTTTTCTTTTGAGTAAACTGAACAATCAATGTTCTCAAACGCGTCAAAGAGTAATCATAAACTCATTAGTCTGCGCGATACCGACACTCCAAATGATATTTTCATGAACAAGATTACTGTAAACTGTCACAAAAGCAGGGAAAGTACCCGTATCAGTTAATCCTTCGTTGATGAAATCGTCTTTCATAGATGGCATAAAATACCAGGAGAGGGCATCAGTCGCGTTTTCTCCATATCCGATTGAGCGATCTGCTGCAATGTCTATGGTAACATTGTACATGAACTTATGACCATCATAGGTTACAGCGTTTGAGAATAAAGGATTGTCTGAAAGTTTAACACCAGTATTATTATTGATGAGCTCAAGGGATAAGGTATTCTTTGGACGGATTCCCCCACCTGCGAATCCTTTTGTATTTAATGTATAATCTGAATCATCATTAAAATTATTCGCTTTTGATATAAAAGCTATGATTGAATACTCTGCTCCCTTTTTCACAAAAGGGCAGGAAATCATTTTGTTTTTCTTAACTTGGTTTAAGGCTTGGCCCCTGATATCTGCAAACATCTGGCTTCCATCTACCGGATTTTCTTTACGAAAATTGATGTAAACGAAGATTCTGGTAGTATCAGAAGGAACTTCGCTAAATAATAGGCTTATCCCATTCGTAGTGGTTTCTGTAGTCATTTCTATAGAGTTTTTTAGAGTTGCCTGGTTAGTAGCACAGCTGAGATGTAAGAAAAGTACTGTAGAAATTAAAGCAAGGTAAATATTAAAAGTTTTTTTCTTCATCGTATCATCCTTTATGAGTCTATCGGCCAACTATAATGAATTGATAACTTGAATTAATAAGTGATCGTTCACTGAAGAATATTTTGTAATTCAGTAAAATTAACTGGTTTTGATAAGTAGGCAAGAGGATTCAATTTCATAGCACGTTTCCTATAATCATCATTACTATGGTACCCAGTCATGAAAATTATTTTAATGTCTGTATGCTTTGATACTTCAACAGCAATATCTATGCCGTTTCGTTGTCCACTTAAATTAATGTCCATAAGAATAAGATCCAGATCATAACTATCCACGATCTTTAATGCCTTATCTGCATTTGATGCAATATCAAGGATTTCCAATCCTATTCCTTCAAGCTTCTTCTTTAAGCCCAAAGCAATTAAAGCCTCATCCTCAACAATTAATAAGGTTAATTTCTTAACAACTATAGTGGACCCCATCGTCAAGACAGCATTTAGAAAATCTTAATGAGATTTATGCTGCCACTCCAAATACTTCATCCGGCGTGGAGATACCATGCTTGGTATGTGGACGCCTGCTGTTATACTTTTCAATGAAAGCCTTTATACCGTCTTTTGCCTCCCTAACTGATTCATATTCCTTGAGGTACACTTCTCCATATTTCAAGGTTCTCCAGAACCTTTCTATTGCAATATTATCCAATGCTCTGCCTTTGCCATCCATGCTGAATTTAGCCCCGGAACTCAAGACTAAATTCCTATATTCTTTTGAAGTGAATTGGCTCCCCTGGTCGGAGTTCAAGATCTCCGGATTACCATATTGAGCTACTGCTCTTCGATATGCAGAGATGCAGAACTCCTGATCCATAGTAGTGGAGATTTCATGACTGAGTATTTTTCGGCTATACCAGTCAATGATTGCAACCAGGTAGACAAAACCATGAGCAAGACGGATATAGGTAATATCAGTAGCCCACACTTGGTTTGGACGGCTTATATTGAGCTTTCTCAAGAGGTACGGATAGACTTTATGCTCTTTTCCTATACCCGGTTTTGAAAGGTTTCTTCCCGGAAAGATCGCCATAATTCCCATGACTCGCATCAAACGCTGCACTCTTTTCCTGTTGATTTTCCTTCCTTCACGACGTAGAGCGTTGCGCATTTGACGACTGCCAAAGTCAGGATTATCAGTATAGATTTCATCAATCCTTTCCATGAGTTCTATATTCTCACCATTAACAGGCATGCTCTTGTAATAGAGGGAGCTGCGATTCAGAGACACCAGCTTGCACTGCCGTGATATCGATAGCCTCTTATCAGGTGATATCATTTCTCTTTTCTCCAGGACTCCACAAGTTTCAAGTTTTTTTTAACCACTCGATCTCGTATTGCTGCTGGCCAATTTTCTTGAAAAGATCTTCCTGCGTTTCTTCCAGAATCTTCTTGGAGTCATCTGCCTTGGTATTAAAAACAGATGCACCCTTTTCAAGAAACTGCTTTTTCCAGTTACTGACCTGGTTTGGATGAACCTGATACTGAGCGGCAATTTCAGAAATCTGCCGCTCACCTTTGATAGCTTCTATTACAATTTGGAACTTCTGTTCATTGGTAAATTTTCTTCGTCCCTTAGACACTTCTTGCTCCGTAGTTCATGGTACAACAAACTTAACTTGTTGTCCAAAATCACGGGTCCATTATATTTTGATTGTTTGGTTACAACCATTACAAGGCAGTACCGCCCTTTTTTTCAAGCCGGACTCTGCAATTTCATTCCGGTGATTTCCTGCAATTTAGCACCGGTGGTGACATTAAAATACAGTGATATCTATCTTTACCAATAACAGTACCCAAGATTTTCAAAATTCTCTACAGACGCTGAACGAGTATATATGCCGTTTACCTGGCTAAATACCCCTGGAATCACGTGAGCCGTACCTTTTACGAACTCTTTTCGTGATAATTCGCAGGTGTTTATTTAAAAAGCCGCCGTGCTTTTTGTCCCATAAGCGATACCAGTAAATCGTCTCATGACTCATAGTAAAAGAATGGAAACGTTTTGAGTGATCCACTATCTGATCAGGACTCCAGTCTCTTCTCAGATGTTGAAAAACAACTTTCCATTGATTATCAGAAAAATGAGATCTTCGTCTTTCACGTCTACGACGGGTTGTAGAGTATCGATGAGCTACCTCATTTCTGTTACCATCATCATGATTGGAACGGTTTCTCCGAAATTCTCTGCTGATTGTGCTCTTTAAACGTTTTATTGACGTGATATCTCAAACAACGAATTATTCCTACTTAAAAGAAAAGCAATAGTGTATCGTTCTTCTTGGGAGAGTTGATGACAATTACCCATAATACAGTCCTTTATCTTAGCGGATCAGGTACTGTATGAGTATCTTAGCTCTCTCCTTCTTAAGGAATATCGTTGCACTTATTTTTTGCATCCGCGAGTTGTAGAGAATAAAACATATGAGCTGTATTTCCGGTAACTCTTTCTTTGATATGTAGATATGAATGAGCAGAAAGTTTATGACATTATGAACTATAAAAATGAATTGAAACTGTAGGTGATGTCTCTTGCTTTCTGTTCATGATTTGATTGTTTGTACAAAACGATTTGTTTAAATGTTGATGATGTAAGTATTTAACAAATGTACTAATGCAAACTTATACATTGTTTAGAATATCGATACTTGATAGAATACGCTATGTCGTCTCAACATGCTATATATTTCGAGAATTCAGAGAACCTTTCTCAACTTGAAAATAATTCGATTGATCTTGTAGTCACCTCTCCACCATATCCAATGATTGAAATGTGGGACAAGATATTTTCTGATTGGGAACCTTTAGTCTCGGAATATTTAAAGAGTGAAGATGGTTTCAAGGCATTCAATGAAATGCATAAAAAGCTTGATCTGGTTTGGAACGAATGCGCACGTGTAGTTAAGGACGGTGGATTCATTTGTATAAACATCGGAGATGCAACAAGAAAAATTGGAGATAACTTTAAGCTATATTCGAATCATGCACGAATTGTTAGCTTTTTTCAAGAAATGAATTTTGATTCCTTACCATTGATTCTTTGGAGAAAACAAACTAATGCACCTAATAAATTTATGGGTTCAGGAATGTTGCCATCTGGTGCGTACGTAACACTTGAACATGAATATGTATTAATATTTAGAAAAGGTAACAAAAAGAAATTTAGTTCAAATGAACGAATCATAAGACAGGAAAGTGCTTTTTTTTGGGAAGAAAGAAACATTTGGTTTTCTGGTATTTGGGATTTCAAAGGAGTTAAGCAAAAATTAACTCTGAATGAGTCAAGAGAAAGAAGTGCAGCTTTTCCATTAGAGTTAGCTAATAGGTTGGTAAATATGTATTCAATGAAAGGCGATACAGTATTAGATCCATTTGTAGGAACTGGTACAACTGTTAATGCATGCATATTGAATAATAGAAATAGTGTCGGATATGAAGTTGATGAAACATTTAAAGACCCTATTTATAAAAATATTAAAAAGTTTTTTTCAGAGGCAAATATTATTATCTATGAGCGCTATCAAAACCATAATAAATTTATCAAAGAATATATAGAAAGAAAAGGACCAACAAAATACATTAATGAAAATCATGATTTTCCTGTCGTGACACAACAAGAATTGCGAATGAAGCTTGAGAAGCTAACAAAGCTGAAAATAAATGACAATAGAGTATTATGTGAATATGAAAAGTTTGAACCTTCTCATGACATGAAACCTATAGTACTTAATGATATAGCAAAAAAAGTGAGTCTGTAAATTTTCCCGTGTAAATGCCTATTTTAATCATTCGAAAAGCGCTCACCATATTCAAGCTGAAATCTATTCATTGCCGGTTTCCAGGCGCGCAGTGGCATAGTCCATTTTTTTGATGCCTGCTGTATGGCCAAGTATACGATTTTGAATGCTGATTTGTCATTCGGAAAAATCCTGCGATTTTTTATAGCCTTGGGTAGCGCTTAAAATCTTTCGCACTTTTAGTTTTGGTCCTCAGGAAGCTTTTAAGCCCTTGCCTCCTTTTCCATATAATCATATTCCTCAACAGGTCGGTGTTCAAGTATTTTTTTGTACCCCACTTAGTTCCCGCAATATGCCACAGCCGAGCAGATACAAGCATCAAAGCAGATTCGCCATCCGGAAAATTACCAACGACTCTTGTACGTCTTCTGATCTCTCGCATGATACGTTCCAAAGGATTATTCGTCCGGATTCTGATCCAATGACGCTCCGGGAAATGCATATACTCTAGCGTTTCATGAATTGATTCGGCAACCTTTTCTGAGGCCTTTTTCAATTTCATCTCGTTAAGTTTTTCTGATACAGATTTTGCTTTTTTCAGGGCTTCTTCCCGCGTCTCCTGTGTGTGTATTGCTTTCAACATTGCAGCAACTTCACGCACCTTGCCTCGCGGAACAATGGAAAAGACATTCCGATAAAAATGCACCACACATCGCTGCCATCGAGAATCAGGAAAAAACTCTTCCAGGGATTCTGCTATCCCCATACACTTGTCGGAAATAAACAGTTTTGTTTCTTGAAGACCACGGCTTTTAAGATACTTCAAGAAATTGCTCCAGCCTGCTTTATCTTCCTTTGCTCCTTCAGCAATGCCAATAATCTCGCGAAAACCGCTGTCAGAGACCCCTATTGCGACTATAACGGATACATTTCGTACTTCTCCGGCCCATGATCGTTTTAGTACAATCCCATCTAAATACACGTATGAATAATATTCCTTAAGTGGTCGGTTTCGCCAGTTTTCAATTTTATCGTAGATCTGCTTGTTGAGATTACTGACTGTTCCGGAAGATATCTTGGTTCCCCAGAGTGCTTCGGTGATATCTTCGACTCTTCGAACAGATACTCCAGCCAAATACATTTCGATAAGTGATTCTTCGACAGATGCTTCTCTGCGTTTATACCGTTCAATGATTGCTGTTTCAAAAGGAAGATTTCGTAGTTTCGGTACTTTCAATTCTACACGGCCAGCACTGGTATCAAGGTTTCGAGTATAGTGACCTGCACGAGTTCCTTTCCGCTCTTCTGATCGTTCGTACCGCTGAGCATTGCAGAGCCTGTCTGCTTCTGCATCCAGCATAGAATTCAAGGTTTCTTCAACGGTATCTTTAACGACTTCTTTCAGTTGGGATTGGACGATTCCCTCATTGATCTGTATAATATTACTTGGTGTTTTTGACGCCATAAAGGTCCTCCTGGTTCAGATTTTTTTGTGGTGAAATCATTCTAAACCTTCCTGAGGACCTTTTCTATTTTAAAATGTGCGAAAGATTCTGGACGTTATCCAGGCATTACATGCAATGCACACAACAAACAATATCGGTTCTGGAAAGAATGCGCTCGTGTTTTAAAGAAGGCAGCTTTGTTTGTATTAATATCCTGACCTTCAACGCAGGATTTCTTATGTACGTATTTATTCAAATGAACGAAGTTCCTGCTGGTGGCTGCTTTATGCCAAGGGTATACATCAAATGGATTATACGCAGGTATCTATTCTATAGATGATGCACTAAAAGTCTCAGCCGATTGTGGTCCCGATAAGAAAAGCCGATTTGTTGCAGTATATGATCAGGACGCCGAAATAGAACTTTATCAGCAGCGTATACAGGATGGTGTTCAACTTATCGGAAATCTGAAGAATGAGATAGAATCTCTTAGAATTGAAGTTGATAATACAAAGTGGTGGGAAGGCAAAAAGAATAGGGCGGAATCTGAGGTATCTGAAGTAACAGCAGGTTTGTTGAAAGATCTACACCATGAGATGATCATTCTGAGGGAGGCTCTAACTGAGGCTATTTCCACCATTAACAAAACCAGGGATGAGTTTAATTAATGGTGGAAAATGAATCTATCTAAATACATACTCAATATGTTTTAAATAATGTATTGACCTGAAAATATTAGATTTGTACATTGTACCAATTCATGATCACATTGTTTATGATGAGGTTAAGCACTTCATGATTCATTTTCCGTTTTCTGCAATTGTCGGCCAGGAGGCCATGAAGACCGCTTTAATTCTTAATGCAATAGATCCGTCAATAGGTGGCGTACTGATTCGTGGTCATAAGGGAACCGCTAAAAGTACTGCCGTGAGAGCATTAGCTGAACTGTTAACTCCTCTTCAGGTAGTAAGCGGTTGTGCCTACCATTGTGATCCTGAATCATCAGACTTTGTGCATGAAGCGTGCAGATTACAAGCGGCGAAGGGCAGGCCTTTTGACAAAACTAAAATTCCCGTCCCTCTCGTTCAGCTCCCTCTGGGTGCTACAGAAGACCGCCTGGTAGGTTCACTTCACGTTGAACGTGCTATTCATCATGGAGAACGGGTTTTTGATCCAGGCCTTCTTGCCTCTGCTAACAGGGGAATACTTTATGTTGATGAGGTGAATCTTCTCGATGATCACCTTGTTGATCTACTGCTGGATACCGCAGCATCAGGTATTAACAGGGTTGAAAGGGAAGGTTTGTCAGAAATTCATCCATCAACTTTCATGCTAATTGGTACAATGAATCCGGAAGAGGGAGAGCTCAGGCCACAGTTCCTCGATCGTTTTGGCTTGTGTATAAGTGTTACCGGGGAAAAAGATATAAAAAAGCGCAGTGAATTGATCAGGCGCCGAATGTCATTTGAAAAAGATCCGAAGTCCTTTCAGGAAGAGTGGTTTTCTTCACAGGAAGCTCTCAGGCAGCATATCAGTAGGGCAAAAAAGAATCTTCCCGGCGTTTCTATTTCTGATGAAATACTGGATTCTGCTGCCGCACTATCTGTTAATGTAGGGGCTCAGGGACACCGTGCTGAAATCACTATAATTAAAGCTGCTACAGCTCTTGCGGCATTCATGGATCGTAATGAAGTTACAGCAGAAGATATAATACAGGCTGCAACATTCGCGCTGCCTCACCGTCTTGACCGTTATATAGAAAAGGGTGGAATGGAATTACCTGAAAAACTGAAAGAGGCATTAAAAGAGGTGTTCGGTGAACTTCCATTTTATAATGGTGAAGAAGAGGAAGAAGACGATAAGTTTCCACTTTACAGTACGGATGATGATGTTTTTCCTGGGAATATCGCCGGTGGTGTACCGGTGTTTTCATACCTAAAAAAAAAGCATCCAACATTATCCTTTTAGGCGATGAAAAACCTTTACAAGTGTCGCTGGATGAACACAGTGTACTTCCCGGAAGGAAGCAGATGCGCACCTCTCGTACCGGCAGGTATGTTGCATCTGTTAAGGTAAAAGATGGCGAAAGGGTAAATGAACTTGACCCCCTGGCAACCTGTCTTGCAGCTTCCATGCGAAGGAAGAAGGGGGAATCGGCAATGTCTGGAGATGGTATAATCCGGCAGGACCTCCGTCACAGACTTCGTGTGCAACCGATTAGAAAAACTATTCTTTTTTTACTTGATTCATCAGACTCAATGCTGGTTGAAGAACAGATAAAGCTTGCAAAGGGAGCGGTTCTCGGACTGCTTACCCAGGCTTACCAGAAACGATATCGAGTAGGTGTTATTGTATTTTATAATGATCTGTCAAAACTTATTTTACCACCTACAACCAGTATCGCACGGGCTCGTAATGAATTGCAGGCAGTTGCCACCGGGGGAGGCACACCGTTAGCTCATGGGCTGCATACAGTTCTGCAAACTGTTCATAGTGAACGTGTACGACATCCCAACGATTTGTCCCAAATGATCCTGATCACAGATGGAAAACCCTCTATCCCGCTCGATCCTAAAGCCAATGTTAGAGAAGAAGTATTAACTCTCGCTGGAAAATTCCCGCAAAAGAATATCCCTGCTATTGTTCTGGCCACCGCAGAACCTGGCGGGCTGATCATAGAAATTGCACAAAGACTGAAAGCTCCTTTGCGTAAACTCCATGATGTTATCCATGGGTAATCAGTTGTTCATATCCTGCAATCATAAACGACCCGGAATTTTCTTGACAATCATCAGGAAAGTTGTATCGTAATTAATAGAGATGCTGAGCCTGAATTGAATCACTGTGCTCAAAATTGTTGTACTTAAGCTTTTTAGCTTGTCAGACATCAGTAAAAAAACACTATAGGAGAATTTCCATGAAGAAAATTGCATTGGTTCTCTTGTCCCTGGTTTTTGCTGTATTTTTTTTCGGTTGCCAAAAGGAGGAGGCAAAAAAATCCACTGACACAAATGTCGACAAAAAAGTTACCCTTGTTTATGCGGAGGTGAACCCTCTGGACTCCATTGTGGGTCAAACCGGAACAAAATTCAAAGAAGAAGTGGAACGGTTATCTAATGGAACTGTAATGATAGATATCCAGGCTAATGGTGTGCTGGGAGCGGAGCATGATGTACTGGATGCTATGTTGGGCGGTGGCGGAACAATAGACATGTCCAGGATATCTGCCTTTGCTCTTACCAGTTACGGTGGAGAAAAATCAAAGCTTCTATCTATTCCATATACCTTCACAGGACGGGAACATTTCTGGAACTTTGCCGACAGTGATCTGGCTCCAGAATTTCTCATGGAACCCCATGAAAACGGTATCGGCATCAGAGGCCTTTTTTACGGAGAAGAGGGTTTCAGGCATTTTTTCGGAACAAAACCATTAAACAGTATAAAGGATATGGCAGGGCTGAAAGTTCGTATTTCTACTGACCCGATTGCTCAGGGAATGGTAACAGGCCTTGGTGCTGACCCCACACAAGTAAGCTACAATGAACTGTATTCCGCCCTGCAAAGTGGTGTAGTCGATGCAGCTGAACAGCCTATCGCAAATTATAAATCAAAAGCATTCAATGAAGTGGCACCTTATATGATACTCGACGGTCATACCCTTGGTGCCATTCAGGTAATTATTACCGATGATGCATGGGACAAGCTTTCCACGGCACAGCAGAATGCTATTACAGAAGCAGGGAAGATTGCCTCCAAGTTTAACAGATCATTATCAGAAGGTGCCGAGAAGGATGTCCTGAAACAACTTGCAGCGGAGGGAACTACTGTTGTGGATGTTGCGGATAAAGCCCCTTGGCAGGCGGCCTGTGCGGATGTAATCAAAGAGGCCAGCTCCAGTAATACTGCATTATATAAGAAAATTCTTGATATGCAGTAGAACTTTCCGCTAACGGCGGATTCATTAATACCGTTACAGTGGAAAACACGATACAAGCGGTAATGGCACAGAGATGCAAGTTTCTGTGCCATGTTCATATTAATGAGGAGTAATAATGAAAGCGTTTTTTCTGGCAGTGGATAGAATGAAACCATTCTATGATCATGTTTACAATGCTGTTCTTTTAATTTGCAAATTCCTACTTATAATAGACATTCTCATTACCAGTGTAGCAGTAGCTGGAAGATATATCTCGTTCATCCCTGATCCTGCCTGGAGTGAAGAAGTTGTGCTCTCTCTTATGGCATATATGGCTGTTCTTTCTGCTGCACTGGCAATACGGCGAAAGGCACATATCCGAATGACCGCCCTTGACCGCTATCTGCCGGAATCGCTTCTTCATGTTCTGGATCTTCTTGCAAATCTCTCTGTAATGGCTCTCGGCTTTGTAATGATTTTTGTCGGCTGGCATTATGCCCAGAAAATCGGCTCCAGAGGTTCCTATATAAGTATCCCGACTCTTTCACGTTTCTGGATGTATTTTCCTGTACCCATAGCAGGGGTTGCGATGGTTATTTTCGAGATAGAGATAATCTTTAACCAGGTAAAATTAATAATACTTGGTGGAGGAACTGAACTATGATTGTAAACACCATGGCTATTACTATATTGCTTGTATCTTTTCTTTTACTTGTTCTGCTGCGTTTTCCCATTGCCTATGCTGTTGCTCTATCTTCAATACTATGTCTTCTTTATCAGGGCCTCCCTCTTACTACAGTAGCACAGCAAATGGTAAAGGGTATCAGTTCATTCAGTCTTATGGCAGTACCTTTCTTTATAACTATGGGTTATCTGATGGGGTCTGGAGGTATTTCCGAAAAACTTATCGATCTTGCCAATGCCTGTGTAGGATGGATGAGGGGAGGGATGGCTATGGTTAATATCGTAGCTTCCTATTTTTTCGGCGGAATCTCCGGATCTGCTGCTGCCGATACAGCTTCTCTTGGAAGTATCATGATTCCAATGATGGTTGAACAGGGATACGACGATGATTTTTCTACTGCAGTTACGGTTACAAGCTCCTGTGAAGGACTTCTTGTTCCTCCCAGTCATAACATGGTTATTTATGCGACTACTGCAGGCGGCATTTCCATTGGAAGTCTATTTCTTGCCGGTTATCTTCCCGCAGCTATTCTGGCTGGAACTCTGATGATTGGTTCTTATATTATTTCAGTAAGGCGAAAATACCCTAAAGGAGATAAATTCAGGATCCTCAATTTGCTCAAACAAATAAGCATTTCTTTCTGGGCTCTTGCTGCTATTCTGATCGTTGTGGTGGGAGTGGTCGGAGGAATTTTTACGGCAACAGAATCGGCAGCTATTGCAGTACTGTACAGCCTTATTGTCAGCGTTTTTATCTACCGTGGATTAAAATGGAAAGATGTCTGGAAAGTTCTTGATCAGTGCGTTAACACCTTATCCATCGTGCTTATTTTGATCTCCACCTCCAGTATATTCGGTTTTTTGCTTACCCGGCTGAATGTTCCGACGCTGGCTGCAAATGCAATTATCGGCTTCACAGATAATCCTATACTTATTGCACTGCTTCTAAACGTAATCCTTCTTCTATTGGGGATGATTATGGATATGGCGCCGATTATTCTTATTGCCACCCCTATTTTACTGCCTATAGCAAAAGCGATCGGAATCGACCCGGTTCAATTCGGTGTTATGATGATTCTGAACTGTGGTATAGGACTACTGACACCACCTGTCGGAGCAGTTCTTTTTATAGGGTCTGCCGTTGGTAACGTGAATATTGAACGTGTTGTAAAGGCCACATTGCCGTTTTATGTATTAATGATCATCACATTAATGCTGGTAACTTTTATTCCTTCCATCAGTCTTTTTCTGCCTTCCTTATTCAGGTAATAGAAATAATATCTGATGGAATACAGTATTTCTTACAGGGTCAGACCAGCAGATCTGCTGTTTCTGACCCTTTCAAATATATATACCTCTGTCGCCGGTTTTATCAATATAGTTTTCACCATTGCAATGACAGCGTTGATTTTCAAATTCTGGCTGCAAACCGGACCCCTATTCAGAATTTTTATGGTAAGTGGATTTCTGTTGTTTCCGATTGTTCAACCTGTTGCAATTTATCTTCAAAGCAGAAAAGCTGTTTCAGTTCTTCCGTCGGATATGGTTATTACATTTACAAACAAAGGGATTAGGCTTTCAACGGAACAGGAAAATTCCTTCATTCAGTATAGTGACTTAAAAGTTGTAAAGAAAAGACTGCATCTGCTGGTTTTACAGATACAGTCTAAGGGGAGCTACATTATAAACCTGCGCAGGATTGAAAACCATGGGGATACAATACATACTATCATTAAAGATAAAATACGGAGAAACAATGAAACCGAATAATACAAATAGTGTGTATGTATACAGATCACCTTTCGGCGATTTTGTAATTAAATACGTTTCTGTGTCTGAAAAATGGTTGCTTTCGGTAAATGACACCGGCTATAGCTTTTTCCAATCGCCGGAAAAAGCTGCGGAAAGTGTTGCCCATCGCAAAAGTGGCTATTACAAATGGGACGAGCTAACGGTAGTGCCGGATGAGGCCCCCGGAAATATCACAGCCTGGGAAGTTTATCAAAGGTAAACAAGCTTAAGGATCATTTCCTCGTTACCATCCACCAGATGCACCACCTCCGCCAAAACTTCCACCTCCACCAGAGAAACCGCCGAAACCACTTCCGCCGGAAAAACCACCTGAAGATCTCCCTCCATAATGTCTTCTTGAACTGCTGCCAAGCATCGCTCCCCAGAAAAGAGCTGAGCCGAATGAGCCGCCGTATCTCCTGCGTCTGAATGCTGCACTAATTGCGAGAATCACAAAGAAGGCGAAGAAATTAAAAGCACCTCCGGAGGACCTGCTTTGCTTCGGTGCCCGTGCCTGGGCATCTGTAATCTGCACTGTACCGGCAATAACCCCGCCAATAGCCTCTACCGCGCCTGCTATCCCGGCATCAAAGTTGCCTGCTTTGAACGCCGGCTGCATGATAGATCGTATAATGTATCCTGATTTAATATCCGTAAGAGTACCTTCAAGTCCGTACCCGACTTCAATTCTTATTTTCTTTTCATTCATGGCCACAAGAAGCAATACACCGTTATCCTGTTTTTCCTGTCCGAGTTTCCAGGATTCTGCTAACTGCATTGAGTAATCCTCAATAGTATTACCCTGGAGGCTTTTTACGGTTAAAACAGCAATCTGTGCTCCTGTTTTTTCTTCAACAGCAGCTGAATACACATTTATGTTGCTTTCAGTTGTGGAACTCAAAATACCGGCGTTATCCGTAACTCTGGATTTAAGAACAGGAACATCCAGAGCAAAGGCAGAACCGGAAAGAAATATTAAAATAAGTAGAACAGATATTTTTGATTTAATATTCATTACTCAGCTAGGCTCCATCGGTCTGTTGTCAAGTTCATCTTTATCATCTTTTCTCCGGGTGATATGTCTGGAAAGAATATTCCCGCAATTTTCCACACTTGAAACAATTCCTGAAGCAAGATGCCCTCCGGATATTGCTTCAGTTAAATCATGCACAATACTGTCCCATGTCCCGGGTTCAACCTTTTCATTTATTCCGTGATCCGCGAGAATCACTGCTTTCTTTTCCAGCATTGAAATAAAGATAAGAATCCCTGTTCTATCAATGGTATTACAAACTCCGGATTCAATGAAATGCAACAAAGCGCGTTTTTGCACTGCAGCGTCCATTTTTCGTCTGGAGACTATCAGCCTGTCGACCGCAGGTAATTGTGCAATTGCATAAAAAAGAGCGCCGGACACAATTCCTGCAAGTCCGTCAAGATAAGGAAGGATTGCAGGATTGAACCCCCAGAAAAGCCGGGACAAGGCACCTTCAATGGATGACCCGAATAAAACTGCAAGATTGAATACAATAAATCCGCCAATCAAGGCAAACAGCATTTCGTTGAAACCATAATCATCTGATTCCCGTATAACTGCTGTAGCAATTTCTGCACCTGTACCAGACTCTGCCTTTTCAACGGCTTTGCTGATTAAATCTTTTTCTTCTGCAGTTAATATTGACATATCTACCTAAAACTTTACTTCAGGTGCGGTATCGGCCCCCGCAGCTGCGCTGAAATAGGCTTTTTCCCGGAATCCTGTCATGTTTGCGATTAAAACGCGGGGAAACTCACGGATATACGTATTGTATTTCTGAGAAGAATCATTAAATCGTTTACGTTCAACTGATATGCGGTTTTCGGTTCCTTCGAGCTGATCCTGAAGAGCAAGAAAATTCTGATTCGATTTAAGATCTGGATAGTTCTCAGTTACAACAAGCAGCCTTTGCAGCGCCGATCCGAGTCCTGACTGAGCTTCCTGAAATCTGTTGAATGCAGCCGGATCATCAAGTATTGACTCATCCATCTGCATTACTCCTCCTGCACGGCTCCTTGCTTCTATAACAGCAGTCAATGTGTCCTTTTCCTGATTAGCGTATCCCTTAACAGTCTCCACAAGATTTGGGATCAAATCAAATCGTCGCTGATACTGATTTTCCACCTGTGCCCATTCGGATTTCACTCCTTCATCAAGGCTTACCATTTTGTTATATGTACCTTTGAAACTGCTGTAGGTAATTATAAATAACAGCAGTATGATTCCAAGAATCACCAGCCATATTCTGGACTTCTTCACCTGTTTTACCCTCTCTGATTTGCCTGTTGTATGCAGAGCATGAATATCTACGAATGTACTCGTTATGTATGTATAATACCGATAAAATTCGTTACCGTCCAGAAATGTAAATTATCCATTCAACAAGGTTCTTGTAAATCTCCAAAAGCTAAACTATTATAGCCGGGATGATTGATTTCAGTTCCAGACAAACAGTGTACTGTGTCGGAATAAAAGGTACAGGAATGGCAGCCCTGGCTGAATTCTGCAGCCATGCAGGTGCTTTAGTCGAAGGGTCAGACGTATCAGAGCGCTTCTATACAGATGAGATTCTGGAGAATCTCGAGATTCCGGTACATGCACCGTTCAATGCAGCAAATCTTCCGGAGAAGATTGATTTTCTTTTTTACAGTGCTGCCTATTCTCCAGATACAAATCCTGAATTAATGGAAGCTGTGTCCAGGGGTATCCGGATGTACAGCTATCCTGAAGCTTTGGGACTTATCTCCCGCGGGGTTCCTGTTGCAGGAATAGCCGGAGTACATGGAAAAACAACCACTACGGCTCTTGCAGGCACAGCAGCCCTTGAAACAGGTTTTCCCGCTGCTGCGATTGTCGGCTCTGCCGTGGCCAATTTTAATAACCGATCATGTATGTTCAGCGGAGATAAAGCACTCATAGCAGAGACGTGTGAATACCGCAGACATTTTTTGAACATTCATCCCAGGTGGATAGTTGTTACCAGTATAGAACCGGATCATCTCGACTATTTTTCCGGTTACGAGGATATCTACAGCGCATTTCTTGAATACTCAACGGGTTTACCTGCAGGTGGTGCCCTTATCTACTGTGCTGATAATCCGGGAGCATCTCAGCTTGCTGCAGAGGTTTCAAATAATCGGAAAGATATCCGTATTATACCATATGGTTTTTCAGCTTCCGGAGCTTATGGTATTACAGAAAAAACACTTCATCATGAGCGTCTTATAATTAAATTAAGGGGTTTTGATAACACAATTTCTCTGCGTATTCCAGGTGATCACACAGCACAGAATGCGGCTGCTGCGGCAGCTCTGCTGCAGACAATGGCGGACGATCTCGGTTATAAGATGGACAAGAATAAATTAGCTGATTCATTCGAAACTTTCCGGGGAAGCAAAAGAAGAAGTGAAGTAATCGGCGAAGCCCGGGATGTACTCTTTATGGATGATTATGCCCATCATCCTACAGCAATACAGACAACTCTGGCTGGTTTGCGTTCATTTTACCCCGGACGACGACTTGTTGTGGATTTCATGTCTCACACCTATTCCCGAACAGAATCATTACTCAATGAGTTCGCCGCATCTTTCAGCAGTGCAGATATGGTTATTCTTCACCGTATATATTCCTCCGCCCGGGAGGAGAAGGGTAAAATCAGCGGTAAGACACTTTTTAACGAAACAGCCAGGCTGCATTCATCTGTTAAATACATAGATAATCCCGAAGATGCTCCCAATGAGATTGTCGAAATACTTCAGCCGGGGGACCTCTTTATTACAATGGGAGCAGGGAATAACTGGCAGGTATCCTACAAACTGTACGAAATGATGAAATCACAAGGGGTTTAGCATGATCAGCATGACCGGATTCGGGTATTGCGAGCTTGAAAAGCCGGAATACTATTTATCAGTTGAGTTAAAATCGTATAACAACAGGTATTTGGATCTGCAGATAAATCTTCCTCCTTTCCTAAGCCCTCTTGAGCCCCGGGTACGGGAGTATGTTGCTTCAACTGTACGCCGTGGACGGGTTGAAGTCTATGTAAGGATTCGTGAACTTGAAGAATCAATATCAGTACATCTGGACAAACAGGTGGCCAGGGAATATTCATCAATTTTGAATGACCTGATAAGAAGTACAGGTATAAACGATGAACTGAAGCTTCAACATCTTCTTCAGATGGACGGCATATTAAAAACATCTAAATCACGAGATATCGATCTGTTCTGGCTTAAAATTGAACCGATTCTTGAACAGGCAGTACTCGAATTTAACAAATCCCGTAAAAATGAAGGGATTGCCACTGAAGCCGATATCCTCAAGCAGCTTTCCCTTATCGAAAATTCACTTTCTGGTATAACAGAAATGAGTGGCGAACTTGAGTCTTATTTCGGTACCACCCTGCGTGAGAAATTTCAGGAGGTTGTGGGTGATCAAATTGAAGAGTCTCGGGTTCTGACGGAAATAGCCGCATTAATGGTTAAATATTCTATTAACGAAGAAATCGTACGAATGGGACAGCATTTGAAAAGCTTCAGGGATATTTCCACTTCACAGGATGCTGTAGGCAAGAAACTCGACTTCCTTGCCCAGGAAATACACAGAGAAATAAATACCATCGGTTCCAAAAGTATAAAATATGATATAAGCGAGAATGTGGTGTCCATGAAGGATGCACTGGAAAACATACGGGAGCAGCTGAGAAATGTCGAATAAGGGTAAGGTGATTGCTATCTCGGGGAAAAGCGGCTGCGGTAATACTACAGTAACCAATCTTGTAGCAGAAAAACTTGGATTCCGGGTTATAAATTATACTTTCAGAACCATGGCAGAAGAGAAAGGCATATCTTTCGATGAGATGTGTGCGCTGGCAGAGACGGATGATAGGTACGACCTGGCACTGGACAAAAAGCAGAAAGATCTTGCCATGGAGGGTAATTGTGTTCTTGGCTCACGTCTTGCCATCTGGCTGCTTAAAAACCAGGCAGATTTGACAGTATTTCTTGACGCGAGTCTTGAGGTTAGGGCCAATCGTATTTCCCGCAGGGAAGGCAGAACAAACGACGAAGCGGTCGAAAAAACCGTATCCCGGGACCACCGGGATCATGAACGTTATAAACGGATATATTCCATTGATAACGATGATTTTTACTTTGCAGATCTTGTAATTGACTCGGGAAAGTATAATCAGCATGAAATTTCAGAAATGATTCTTATGGAATTCAACAAACGACTGCAGGATTGATTTTCTTATTCCTATCAGGATATAATACGCACACTTAAGAAAACAGGCGGGCATAATGATAATTCCACTGGATCTACTGGTTGATAATACTGACAACGTGTACGAATTGACCTGTGCTGCTATTCGCCGTGCAGTTCAGATCACCGTTACCGGAGAAGAAGAGATTGAAGCAAACGGCGGCAAAGTCGTATCAACAGCCATAAGACAGGTTCTTACCCGAACCGTTCAGTATCGGCTTGAAGAGTAACAGCTCTTATTCAACAGATAATAAGCCACCGGTTATGCCGGTGGTTTTTCTTTTCGGCCCCACCGGTGTGGGGAAAACTTCCCTCATTGAAAATATTCCCGGATCAGAATTTGAAATCATAAGTGCAGATTCCATGCAGGTATATATCGGCATGGACATAGGCACCGCGAAACCAGATGCCGCCCTCCGTGGAAAAATTACACATCATCTGATAGATATATGTACTCCTGACAAACAGTTTCATCTTGGGGAATTTATGCAGCTTGCAGAATCAGCCTGCAGGGAAATAATTGAACAAGGTAAAGTGCCGATAATTTCAGGCGGAACGGCCTACTACTTCAAGCATTTCCTGTTCGGACTTCCGGAAGCTCCGGAAGCAGATCAGACAATCCGGCAGGAACTTCAAGCAGAATTAGAAGCAGTAGGGAATGAAGTCCTGCGGGATGAGCTGGAGAAGGTTGATCCTGTTTCGTATAAAAGAATTGCAGCCACAGATCACTATCGCCTGCTTAGAGCTCTTGAAGTATATCGAAAAACAGGCAGACCACTATCCAGTTTTCAAGTGCCCGACAAAGTAAGAGATGAGCTGAACCCGTTGATCATCGGGCTGGAACGACCCAGGGAGGAATTGTATGCCCGCATTAATGTGCGGGTGGAAGAAATGTTTGAATCGGGCCTGTACGAAGAAGTACTAAGACTGCAGGAAGAGGGCTATTCGGCATCAGATCCGGGAATGAAGGCTATCGGCTACAAGGAATTTTTCCGGATTAATAACGTTGCAGGGCAAACTGACCTACCTGCAATAGAAGAAGAGATACAGAAAAACAGCCGCCGGTATGCAAAAAGGCAGCTTACATTCTTTAGATCTATACCTGGGACGTTGTGGATACACCCTGACAGAGAGGAAGAAATTCTGCGAAAAATGTCGGAGTATAAAAAGAAACAATGTTCATAATAAATCTTCTTCAGAAAACATGATCACAGTAAAAGACTGAAAACGAGTTCGACTGTCTTTGAGAATATCAGGAGTCATTCCAGCCTTATAGCAGGTATGATGGACGAACTCTTTTATTCCCCAGTTCTGTTCTGTTGCAACCTGAGGCAGCAAGACTCCGCTATGACTGCCGCAGGTAAGGTATAACCCATGAACCCCGGGGGTAATGGAAAACGGATCCTCTATTGCTTTCATAGGTGAGAGTACCGATATTTCAATACTGATATTTTTAATTTCATTTTTAGTTACAGGAGTGAAGCGAGGATCATTGAAGGCACTTGAAACTGCCATGGAATCCACAGTCTCATGCAGAGGCATGCGGCCGGTCATTGTTCCGATACAACCTCGTAAATGGTCGCGCTCTTTGAGGGTGACAAATGCACCGCACAACAGCTGCAGTGCATGGCTGGAAACGATCTGTTCTCTTATCTCTTTTTCGTTTTCAACGGTAACACCCAGTTCTTTCCAAATGCGTAAGCGCGCAAGTTTGAGCAGGAGTTTCTTCTCTTCCATGGAAAGTTCCGTAGCCGCCTCCCCCAGTTATCATGATAGCATGTTATTCAGGAGAAATCATAAAAACCTGTTCCCCGGGGGCAAGTTTGAAACAGGTAACGCAATGGTAAAGATAAGTGTTCTGCTCTTCTCAAAAACCCTTGGCAATGTATTTTTAAGTGTTGCGATCAACTCATCACTACTGCTTCCAAGCAAGACAGGAAGAACAGAGCCAAAATAGCCAAGGTACCCCGAAATCACCAGCGGAAGATCAAAAGCGGGATCCTCTTCAAAGTTGATCCGGTCTCTGATGAAGACAGAAGAAAGTTTCTCAAGGTTCAAAATTACCCCGGCATCTACAACATGCCTTCTGAACGGAGTATCAAATCCACTGTAATCAGGTAGCCAGATACAATGTTCTGTTTCCCTCAACACCCTGGCTATAAGAATTATATTGGATATCTCCTGAAATCGCGGAACAACTGCACTGAGTGACGTCAGTATATCAATGCCTGAAAACTGAAAGGCTCCTCTCGGCAGGGAAAATGATTCAGAGGAAACACAATGGTTTTTGTTTATGTTCTCTACAGTTTGCGTCAACAGGCTTTCCAGGTCATTCCGATTACCGGGAAAGAACTGGCCAAGGGTTAACAGAGGTCGAAACCCATCTTTTGCACAGCTCAGCTTATGTGACATCATCGGTAATTTCCCTGTTGAGAACCCTGGAAAGACGCTCATGATCCAGCTTTACATCGAGATTTTTTTCCTGTGTGGGCAATACAGTACCTGTCTTACCATCTTTTGGACGGCGCAAATATTTTACTCTGGTATAGTAACAGTCCGCCCCTCCATTTCGCCGTGCTTTGCTGTAATAAACCGCCAGATTTCCACCATTGAGTAGAACATCAAGGGTTGGGCTTTTTCCTTTTGGCCCCCGAAGGAATATATGCCCCCCGGGGTAATCTCTGGTGTGGATCCAGTAGTCATTGCCTCTTGCCCAGCTGCGCAGCAGCTTGTCACTTTCAGCTGCATTCCTTCCAACAATTATCTGCCATTCCCCTGAAACAAGAAACAGACCTTTTTGTTCTGAGGATTTATCGTTTTTCTCATTTTTTCCTGCCCGTACCTTCAGTGATACGCTTACCGGTATGGACGGCAGATTGTCGAACTCTGCTATCGTCCTGGAAGATTCTACCTGCGCGACTATTTCTCTATAGGCTGCAACAGTCGATTCCTGGTCAGATAATTCCCTTGCCGCATGTTCTCTTCTGCGTTCCTCTTTCTTATGTTTGCGGTAGTATCGGGCAGCATTTTCATTAATCGAAAGAAGCGGATCAAGTCGGATCCTTAAACGGGTGCCTGTATTATAGTCATCCACATCGGCCCATTCACACCCCTCTTTCAATGTATGAGCATAGGTCATGATAAGGTCTCCGATGTGCTTGTAACCGGTAGACTCCTGTTCAAGACTTCCGGCGGCAGAAAGCCGCTTAAGTATTGCTTCCTGACTGATTAGAAAACGTTGCCAGTTCTTCAGCATTTCATTTTTCTTTTTGTTGAACCTTTCGCTGTTTTCCTTTTCCGTATAATTCTTTTCGACTGTTGTGTTAAGATCAAGACCGGAAACGAGAGGGCGACAGGTAAGGCGGGGATCCGGATCGGGAAAATCTTTCATCACAGGTAGAAAACAGCCGCCGGAAAGTTCTCCCTTTCCCGGGCGACGGTAAAATGCATCAATAATCACCGATGTTTCTGCATCACAAAGCAGCGCATTAGCTGCATTCCCCCACAGTCGTACCCAGAGAATGGTCCTACCTCCGGAATCACCACCCTGACTGAGTTCAAGGCTTATTATCCTCTGACCATGAATCTGAGCCGCCCGTAAAATCCGGCAACCCTTTATTCTGCTTCGAAGAAGCTGATGGAAACGCTGAAGTTTTATCTTGCGCTCCGGTTTGCCAGAAAGTGCATGGAGTCTTACCGCGCCGGGATAGAAGCTGATAAGCAGCGGAAATCTGTTATACCTGCCTGTCTTGTTCTCTCCGGGCCTGTAAATATATAGGATAAGGCTTGAATAATCAGGTTGAATTATATTCTGAATAAATGTCCCATCAAGGGATAATTCGTTGAGAATACAGTCTATTTCCTTCCAATTCAACGACATGAGGTACCTTATGATTTTCCTTGAACACGCATATCAGGAACAGCGTCAAGGAATATTTTCCTGTCATTTACGCTGAAAAAAACAAGATACACCTGTTCGGGATACTCATTTTTTGAAAGGAATTCAACAATAGTCGAAAAAGCCACATCTGCTGCTATATCCTTCGGATAACCGTATACACCGGTAGATATCGCGGGGAATGCAAGGCTTATAAATTGTTTTTCGGCTGCGATTTCAAGGCTGTTACGATAGGCATCAGCAAGAAGCCGCCTCATTTTTTTCGTATCTCCTGAATAGACGGGGCCTACGGTATGGATCACCCCCTTACAGGGAAGTCTGCCACCTGTGGTAGAAACCGCCTCGCCAGTCGGCAGCCCATCGGGGTATTCAGTCTTGCGGATATGCCTGCAGGCAGTAAGAATTTCAGCCCCTCCGACCCGGTGAATTGCACCGTCAACACCTCCACCTCCGAGCAGGCTGGAATTGGCTGCATTAACAATGCCGTCAACCTGTAACAAGGTAATGTCGCCGACGATAACCTGTATTCGTTTTTTTACATCCACAGGATCTCCCGGTTATAAGCCGATATTTTTTAACGCCTGTATCAGGCTTGTCATTTCTGACCGGGTACCTATACTGATTCTCAGATAATCACAGGTACGAGGAGCGGAAAAATAACGCACAAGTATGCCGACTTCTTTTAGCGCGGTGTACAGATCTTCCGCAGACCGTCCGGAAGGTGACGCGAATATGAAATTCGCATCACTGGGAAGAACAGTCCAGCCCAATAATTTTAGCTCACTGATGGTCCATGTACGAATCTCAATAAGTTCATCGATTTTATTCTGAAAGTAGCTGCTGTCCTTTACCGCTTCAACAGCAAGTTTTTGTCCAATCCTGCTTATGGGATACGAGTTAAAGCTGTCCTTGGCTCTGTTGAGTGCCTGAATCAGATCTTCACTTCCCGCAGCATAACCTATCCGCAATCCTGCCAGTGAATAACTTTTGCTCATTGTGCCCGTTATGAGAAGGTTTGGATATTCTGTAATTAGCGATACAGCAGACTCTCCCCCGAAATCTACATATGCTTCATCTATAACGACAACTCTGTCGCTTCTCACTGAATCCAGAATCTTTACAATAGATTCCAGAGAAATTGATATTCCTGTTGGAGCGTTGGGGTTGGCAAAGATAATTCCGGCGTAGGGATTGTTCTGTGCAAAATCCTTATAAGGTTGTATGTCGAGGCTGAAATCGGGTTTTAGGGGAATCAGTTTTTTTTCCAGTCCGTAAAAAGCACAGTACACCGGATAAAAACTGTAGGTTATATCCGGAAACAGTACAGGGCCGTTATCTGGATCAAAGAAGGAGTAAAAAATAAAAGAAAGAACTTCATCTGAACCGTTACCGCAGTATATGTTCGTCGGGTTGAGTTTAAATCGTCGGGCAAAGGCATTTTTCAATTCAGTTGAATCCGGATCCGGATATAATCTCAACTCTTCTGCCTGATAGTTGTTAAGCACAGCCTGAACTCCAGGAGCGGGAGGGAAGGGATTTTCATTGGTGTTCAGTTTGATATATTTACGGTTACGCGGCTGTTCTCCGGGTACATAGGGGGTAAGCGAAAGTAATCGTTTGGAAAACATCAGGAAAAATCTCCTTTGCTGCGCAGATCACCGAGCAGATAGAATGAGCCGATAACCAGTACAGGTTCTTCAGTATCACAGAGCCCGAGAGCACGGTCAAGAGCATCCTTTGAGTCTGGAATCAACAGCACATCAGGGAACCTGCTGCGAAAGATATCTGCCACTTTTTCGGGCCTGCTTTCCCTGAAATTTCCTGGCCGGCTCACAATGACACGGGTGAGATTTTCCGGCAGCACATCCCGAATGCCCGAGGCATCCTTATCCTCGGCAAGACCAATAATCAATACTCCTCCTGAGGCATAATACTCCCGGAACGTTTCAGAAGCAGCCTTTATAGACGTCGGTGTATGTGCAGCGTCAAATATTATCTCTCTGGACCCTGTATTAAATCGCTCAAAGCGGCCGGGAAGTGCTGCAGCGGAAAGGCCGGTTTCTATAACCTTCGATTTTATTTTAGGGAAAACTATAAGCGCGGCCATAGCAGCCAGCAGACTATTATGTATCTGATGCCGCCCCTTCATTCCGGGTATCGCTGTAATTGCTAAACCGCCTGAGAGCTCAGCAGAGAAGGCGCTGCTGTCCGCCTGTAAAAGTACAGCATCCGAGACGTTAAACACCTCTGCCTGTTTCTCCATAGCTATGCGCGTCAGCACTGAGTATGCCGGTTCTTCGATTTTTCCGAGAAGAAGAGGGCGGTCCTGCTTTATAATGCCGCCTTTTTCCGCTGCAACCTCTTCAAGCGTTTTACCAAGTATACGTGTGTGTTCCAGCTCTATGGAAGTTATTACTGCGAGCTCCGGCAGAACAATATTAGTTGCATCCAGCCTTCCTCCGAGGCCTGTCTCCAGAACTACCCAGTCGCAGCCTGCATATTTGAAGGCAATAAAAGAGGTGAGGGTGAGCAGTTCGAAGGTTGTCGGTTCGGATCCATCACTGAACCAGCCATGTTCAAACCGTTTCCTGATAAACTCAATTGCATCAAGAAGGAATTTCTCAGGCATAAAATTCCGGTTCAAAAGGAAACGTTCCCGATAACTGTCCACATGGGGCGAACTGTAAATCCCGCAGGAAAACCCCTCTTCGTGGAGGATCGATCCAAGAAAAGCGGCAGTTGAACCTTTTCCCTTGGAGCCGGCTATATGTATGGTTTTGTACTGATTCTGGGGGTTGCCACAGGCTTCAGCAAGATACCTCATTCTATCCAGACGAAAGGGTCGGAGGCTGCTCCCCGGGCGTTTTTCAAAGTTGGTAAAACTTTCTATCCACCCGAAGCCTTCCGCTAAAAGTGGGGAAAGCTCCTTTTTCATAAACGTTTACGGACAGCGTTACAATGGGCGGGAAATCCCTCATATTCAGCGAGGGTTGCAACATGTTCCGCCATAAGTGATGCCCCTGCTTTTGTTGAAAAAATAACTGAGGAAAATTTCATAAAATCTCTGACAGAAACCGGTGAGTACGTGCGAGCCCTGCCCCCTGTCGGAAGTACTGCATTTGCACCCACCGTATAATTGGCAGCGGAGAACGGCGTTGTATCGCCAAGGATAATCTCTCCCGCATTGCGAATAAGAGGAAGTACATCGAAAGGTTCACTGCACTGAATTTGCAGGTGTTCAGGAGCATAAAGATTGATTATTTCTGCGGCCTCTTCCAGGTTATCCGCAAGAAGGATTGCGCCGTATCCTGAAAAAACCGTTTCGACAAAGCTCTTTCGCGGCTCCGGAAGATCACGAATCTCCTTTTCAAGCTGTTCCGCCGCCCTCTGAGCAATCCCTGCATCGGTACAGACCAGGATCGCTGAGCTGTCGGCACCATGTTCAGCTTCGGTCAACAGGTCAAGAGCAAGCAGATACGGATCTGCCTTGGAATCAGCAAGAACCGCAGATTCAGACGGCCCTGCGGGAAGTCCGACATCAACTCTGTTTGAGAGTATTCGTTTGGCGGCGGCAACATACATACTGCCTGGACCGATAATTTTTTCCACCCCGGGAACAGATTCAGTTCCCAAAGCCATGGCTGCAACACCATGAGCTCCACCGATACGGTATACATCTTCACACCCGCACAACTCTGCAGCCACCAGGCAGGCAGGATCAACCGTCCCGTCAGGATTAGGAGGAGTGAATATAGAAAGCCGTGGAACTCCTGCAATAACTGCCGGGACGGCCAGCATATAGAGCATGGATGGAAAGCTCCCACGCCCCCTGGGCACGTAGAGAGCCGCTGAGTCAACAGGAGTAGCCCGTTCTCCTGCAAAAACTCCCGGACGGATTTCAACCATCTCCATGGCTCTGGGCCGCTGGATTTCATGATATTTCTGCACATTCTCTATACTGAAAAGCAGAGCATCCTTTACTTCATCGCTTACCATCTCCCCGGCAGCTTCAAAATCCTCCGGTTGAACTTTCACAGGAAGTTTACCGAGATCAACTCCGTCAAGGGAAAGACTGTATTCTTTCAACGCCGAATCCCCATAGGTTTCAATACGGCTGATTATTGCATGAACAGTATCATGTACTTCGCCTATGTTAATCTCGGAACGTTTAAGAATAGCTTCCTGTTCAGAGCTGTTCAGCTCCCGCCAGCGGCGGACGGCAATCTTCATGTGATCCTCCGGATTCAATGTAGTACATGCCAATTCCTCTGGTCAATACAACTCCTTTTTCATATAATAATGCGGATGACAAAACATCCCTGTACTCTTAGTTTCTCCGGGCGTCCCCTTGTCATGGGCATTATCAATTGTACGCCCGACTCTTTTTTTCCCTCATCCCGAGCCGCAGTTATCGAAGATGCAGTGGAAAAAGCCCGGGCCATGATCAAACAGGGCGCAGATATTCTTGATATAGGTGGAGAATCCAGCCGTCCCGGATCTGATTATATATCCGAAGAAGAAGAGCTTTTACGGGTGGTTCCCGCGGTTGAAGCAATACGCAAATTCAGTCACATCCCCGTAAGTATAGATACACGAAAAGCCGATGTCGCCAGACAGGCGCTTCTCGCCGGGGCAGATATAATCAACGACATATCTGCGCTTGAGGATGATGAAAGCCTTGGTTCAGTGGTGGCTGCTGCAGGTGCATGGATTGTGCTGATGCATAAACGTGGACAACCGGACAGCATGCAGGAAAATCCTTCTTATAAAGATCCTCTTATAGAAATCAACAACGAACTTGCCGCTGCCGTTGACAGAGCTAAAAGCGCCGGCATTCCTGCTGATAAAATAATTCTTGATCCCGGTATTGGATTCGGGAAACGCCATATCGACAACCTTCTTATATTACAGAAGACGTCTTTCTTTAAAAAAGCCGGATATCCCGTTCTTATAGGCCATTCACGGAAATCATTTCTTGAGAAAATTACCGGGCGTCAGGTAACAGAACGGCTTGCCGGAAGTATTGCGGCAGGTGTGCTTGCTCAGATTCACGGAGCTGATATACTCAGAGTACACGATGTAGCTGAAACTAGGGATGCAATACTGGTTACGGATGCAATCAGCGGGGGCATATAAAAAGTGGAGTGGATTAATCAGATATGGGTATTCCGGGAACTGTTTCGACCGGTTCTGGATATACTCATACTATCTGTAATTATTTATCAGATCTATCAGATTCTGGTTCAGACCAGGGCTATTCAGCTTGTAAAGGGTGCCTTTCTGATGGCACTTATTTATGTACTGGCCTTTTTTCTTGAACTCACTACGCTGTTGTGGATTATGAACGGACTTGCGACTGTGCTGGTTATCATAATCGCCATTGTATTTCAACCCGAGCTGCGGAATATCTTCACCACCATCGGCCGGGGTGACTGGCTTAAACTGCAGAACCGGGGGACGTCTTTTCAGCTGGACAGTGTTCTGAATGCGGTAGAGGTTCTATCCGGCAGACAGAGGGGAGCTCTTATTGTCTTTACCAGACAAGTAGGGCTTAAAAACATAATTGAAACCGGCACCAGACTGAGTTCTGCCATAAGCTCTTCGCTTATCCTTACCATTTTCGGACATGATACGCCCCTGCATGACGGGGCTGCTATTCTACAGGGCGGGGAGCTCCTTTCAGCCGGATGTTTTCTGCCTCTCTCGGAACAGTCCGATATACGCCGGAGTTTCGGAACCCGGCACAGGGCAGCCCTCGGGCTTGCAGAAGAAACCGATGCTGTAGTTCTTATTGTTTCAGAAGAAACCGGGGCTATATCCCTGGCCTATACATCAAATCTTTATTACGATCTGACACTGAACGAAGTTCGTTCAACCCTCCGCAGGCTTTTGAGTATTCACGAGGATGAGAATCTGGAGGAGGTGAGCCTTGATAATTAGAACATTGCTCGACAGACTTGCCCACAACTGGCCTGTAAAGGTGCTGTCCGTTGTACTTGCGGTTCTTCTCTTCCTGTTTCACAGGATATCCAATCTGGAGGAACGTTATTTCAGTGTCCCACTTGAAGTCCGTGTAAGTGACAGCTTTGTCCCGGCATCTTCATACCCCCGAAATGCCCGGGTGACAATCCGTGGCGATCGTGAGGTTATCTTCAATATTCTTGAAGAAGACATTGAAGTATATGCAGATTTCTCCCAGTATGACAGTGAAGGAATCTTCAAGACACCTCTGGATTATCATAAAACAGGTACGGCTCTCGGTGTTGACTATCTGGAAATCAGTCTGGAACCAACGGAGCTGCGTCTCGAAATTCAGGAAAAACTGACCAAACAGGTAGATATTATTCCGGATATCCTTGGATACCCGGCCAGGGGCTTTGAACTGGGCCAGTATTATTTAACGCCTGAAAAACTTACAATAACCGGCCCGCGTTCTCAGATCGAAAATCTTCGCAGTCTCATGACCGAACCGGTAGATCTATCAAACCTGAGGGATTCGCTCAGTCTACGTGTGGGTGTTGTTGTTCCGGATGAATACCAGTTAAGCTTTCCGGACGGTAAGAATATAGATTTCCGGGGGATAATACAGGAAACTCTGCTGATCAGGACATTCAGTGAAATTCCTGTCAGGACATCCAGTCTTGCCCCTGGCCTGGCGGTACTCTCCGACCTTCCCGCGGGCAGTATAAAGCTTCAGGGAAGTCAGTTGCTGCTTGAAGCCACCAGTGCATCTGATTTTGCTTTAAGTATAGATTGCAGCTCTATTGAACGCCCGGGGTATTACCGGCTTCCGGTTTCCCCTGCAGTCCCGGATGATTTCCTGGTCCTGCAGCATGACCCTGATGAGGCCATTATTCAGGTAGGGGAGGATGTAGAACGGTGATTCTGGGTATAGGTATAGACATTGTTCATGTAAACCGAATGGAGCACTGGCTTGAAAAACCAGGCCTCAGACAGCGTTTTTTTCATGAGGCTGAACTTGATGAAGCTTTAAGTCGCGGCAAAACCGCCGCCCTCTCTCTGGCAGCCCGCTTTGCCGCTAAAGAAGCCTTCGGGAAAGCTATGGGGACCGGGCTTCACGGTTTGAATTTAAAGGATATCCGGGTAGTGAATCAGCGTTCAGGAAAGCCTGAGTTGATGGTTTACGGTACGGCACTGAATAATTTTCATGAGATGGGCGGGGTTAGAATTCATTTGAGTATGACCCATGAACGGGATAACGCGGTCGCCATGGTTGTAATAGAAGGAAAAACTGAATGACGAAAACTTCATTTTTCAGCAAAAAACCCTTAACCTGTCCGGTATGTAACGCCAATTTTCACAAAGAAGAGATGCTTACCGGCAGTGGAAGACTGATTGCCGGTAATCTTACACAGGAACTGCGCCGACTTTATGAAGCTAACAAGAAATTCGGCGAGGTGCATCCACTCATATATCCGGTGACGGTTTGTCCTTCATGTTTTTATGCGGCCTATCCCAATGATTTTGATATTAGTGATGATGATTCCAGAGAACGTCTATCTGAAAACAGTGAAAAAAGAGTTGCAACCATACGCCCGCTTTTCCCTGAGCTGGAGTTCAGAGAGCCAAGAGGTTTAAAAGAGGGCGTTGCTGCTTACTATTTTGCAGTGATGTGTTATGACTTCATGCCAAAATCAGTTGCCCCGACTATAAAACAGGGAATTTCTTCTTTGAGGGCGGCGTGGCTCTGCAATGATCTTCACGGCAAAATGCCTGCTGAAAATTACGATTATCTTGCAAAACTGTTTTACAGAAAAGCCCGGTTTTTCTATACCCTCGCTGTGGAATACGAATCGGACGGTACTGAAACAATCAGTAATGCTGGAAACCTTGGCCCCGACATTGATAAAAACTATGCATACGACGGAGTTTTGTATCTGGCATCGTCCCTTGAATACCATTTCGGTCCCAAAGAAGATCCTGAGAAAAGAAGAAAATCACTGCTTCTGGCCAAAAGGATAGTGGCCAGAATTTTTGGTATGGGAAAGGCTTCAAAGAGCAAACCGGAGGCCATTCTTCAAAGTTCCCGTGACCTGTACGATGCTATCAATGCAGAATTGAAGGAGTTCGGAGAAGCCGATGAATAGGATCCGCCTGGATCTTTCCTACCGGGGCGGTGATTTCTGCGGCTGGCAGCTTCAGCCCGCAGATGTATCGGTACAGGGGGCTCTGGAAGATGCCGTCGAAGCAGTTACCGGTACGTTTTCACGGGTTATCGGAAGCGGCAGAACGGATTCGGGAGTTCATGCGTTGTGTCAGACTGCACATTTTGATACAGACTCCACTATCCCGGCCGAAAAATTCAGGTTGGCACTGCAAAGCCGGCTCCCTGAAGGGATACAAATACATCGCAGCATACTGGTGCCAGGGGAGTTTCATGCCCGCTACTCAGCAATGAAGAGGGTGTATCACTACAAGATTATTACCGGATTTCCCTGCTCGTCTTTTCAGAAGGACCGTTATTGGTGCCTGAAACGACAACCTGATATCAAGATATTAAACGATCTTGCCTCAGTTTTGATCGGTACTCACGATTTTACAACCTTTACTGCCGCAGGCGATGCTTCTGAATCCAGGATTCGCAAACTTGAGTGTGCATCCTTTTTTCCTGACAGGGATCAGATTATTTTCCGTATCAGTGGAAACGCTTTTCTGTGGCGTATGGTCCGCAGTATTACCGGCACTCTTATAGAGGCTGAAAAAGCCGGAGAAACTCAAGCACAGATGAAGGTTCGGCTTTCATCACGAAACAGGGAAATGGCGGGGACAACAGCTCCTCCTCAGGGCTTATATCTTTACAAGGTGTTTTATGAACAGAAATACGGCGGCTAAATACTGGGATATTCTCAACAGCTTTGAAGATCTCATTCATGGCAGGTATGTCAGGGCTCATGAAGATTTTACACCGCCTCCGGTCAGGCCGGACGATATGAGTAGAATATCTGCAGCTATTCATCAGTGTACTGCGTGTCTCCTTGGCGGAATGCGCAAAAACGCAGTTCCGGGAGAAGGGTCTTCGCACCCGGACCTTGTGGTTATCGGTGAAGCTCCGGGAGGAAACGAAGATGCTACCGGCAGACCTTTTGTGGGAGCTGCAGGACAGTATCTTGATAAATGGCTTAAAGCTATAGGGCTCTCCCGGGAAGACAATGTTTTTATCGGAAATGTGATCAAATGCAGACCACCGAATAACAGGGATCCCCACGAGGATGAAATAAGCAGTTGTTTTCACTTTCTGACAGAACAGCTCGAGCTGCTTAAGCCCCGGGCAATACTGTGTGTGGGCCGCTTTGCAGGCAGAAAATTAAGCGGCCAGGAAACCGGGATGAATAAAATGCGGGGGAAGGTTTATACCTTCAGGGATATTCCCGTGGTGGTTACCTATCATCCTTCTGCTGTTCTCAGAAATCCGGATTTAAGAAGGCCGGTATGGGATGATCTTCAATTAATAAGCAACGTACTTGCAGAGAGTGGGAACTGATTTAGCCGTGAGGTACGTTGAAATAGCATTAAATCTTCCCATTGATAAAACATTCAGTTATTCCGTACCAGATGATCTACTGACTCATTTGGAAACACTTACAGGATGCAGAGTAGAGGTTAATTTCAGAAACAGGAAAACCGTCGGATATATTATTAACACCGCAGTCGAACGCCCTGAAGGTGATTACGAAATAAAAAAGATTCTCAGAGTCCTCGATGAAAAACCTCTTTTCGGGAACCCGGAAACAGACCTTGCAGAATGGATAGCCCGACGCTACTTCTGTTCAATAGGAGAAGTGCTCGGGACCATGCTGCCGGGAGGCAAAAAAGAGAGCACCCCGCCGGCGCTTTTTTCTGACGAAGATGAATACAGCGCCGATATACAGTTGTCCGATGAACAGGAGTTTGCCCTTGAAGCTGTCCTGGACGAAAGCAGATCAGCAGTCTACCTATACGGTATAACCGGTTCAGGAAAAACTGAAGTTTACCTTAGAGCCGCAGCATCCGTGCTTGAAAAAGGAGAGGGTGTTATCTACCTGGTTCCTGAGATTTCACTTACTCATCAGATTGTAAAAGAAGCGAGGCGGAGATTTGGGAAAACGGTCTCTGTATGGCACTCAAAGATTACACCCAGTCAGCGTCTTGCAGAATGGCGCAGGATTCGTACGGGTGAGGCACGCATGGTTATTGGTGCACGCAGTGCTGTATTTGCACCTTTAAGTAAAACAGGCCTTATTATAATTGATGAGGAACATGAAGGTTCCTATAAATCCGGTTCGTCTCCCAGATATCATGCCAGACAGGTAGCCTTTTACCGCAGCGCCAGAGACAAGGGGCGTCTAATTATGGGAAGTGCCACTCCCTCAGTGGAAGCAGTACAGCTTATGCAGGAAGGAAAACTTAGGGAATTGCGTCTTACCAGACGACTCGCCGGCGGGTCTCCACCGGAAATTCAGATTATAAACATGGCAGGACAGAAGGGTACTATAAGCAGGGAACTGACCGCTGAACTTAAATCCACCCTTGGAATGAAGCGTCAGGCGATTCTATTTCTTAACAGACGCGGGTATTCATATTTTTTTCACTGTAAAAGTTGCGGTTATGAAATGAAATGCCGTAACTGTTCAGTATCCCTGACTTTTCATAAAAACCGCAACCGAATGCTTTGTCACTACTGTGGTTATCAGTCAGACCCGGTTCAGGTTTGTCCGGAATGTGGATCCCTGGATGTAGGGTACTCCGGCTATGGTACTGAAGGAATTGAAGACGAAATAAAGACACTTTTTCCAGAGTCTTCAGTGGAAAGGATCGATACAGATACGGTCAGCAGAAAAGGGAGCATGGAACAAATACTCAACCGCTTTCATAAAGGCGAAACAGATATTCTTCTAGGGACTCAGATGGTAGCCAAAGGATTGAACTTTCCCGGTGTGAGGCTGGTCGGCATTGTAATGGCGGATACAACTCTGCTTCTGCCGGATTTCCGTTCGGCAGAAAGAACGTTTTCTCTGCTTACCCAGGTTGCCGGACGCGCAGGCCGTTTTCATCCCGATGGACGGGTTTTGATTCAAACCTTTCATCCTCAGGCCTCTGCGGTGTATCTTGCGGCACAGAACGACCCGGAGGAGTTTTACCGCCGCGAGCTGGAAACCCGAAGGATGCTTAAGTTTCCACCAGCGTCCAGGCTTATAAGAATACTCTTTCGCGGCAAGGATCGGCATAAAGTTACCAGGGCCGCGGAAGATTTTTCAACAGCCATTTTAAGAGATCTCCCGAATGGACTTGAATTGCTTGGTCCCGGGGAGGCCCCTTTATCGGTTATTTCCGGCAATTTCCGCATGCATATGATCCTGCGCGGCTCTGATGTAAAGGCAATGCACAGCATACTTCTCTTTTACAGCCGCAAACTGGACCCTCCCGGAGGAACATACCGCGAGATAGATGCCGACCCCGTAAGCCTTCTCTGAAGCAGGGTTGAATTGACCCCACCCCAGCTTTTCGGTACTATTTCAGAATGATTGACATTGTAACTCTCGGCGCCGATGTACTGCGTCAGGAAGCGGATAACATAGATGTTTTTGACCAGAATCTGATTGATCTTATCGAGGACATGAAAGAGGCCATGCACGGAGAGGGGATCGGACTGGCAGCCCCTCAGGTAGGCTCTTCAAAAAGACTCTTTATTTGTCAACCTGAAGGGCATAATCTTTATGTCTTTATCAACCCGGAAATAACTATGACATCGGAAGAACAGATTGGATATGAAGAAGGATGTCTCAGTATCCCCGGTGTTTATGCCGATGTTATCCGTCCATCCATGATTCAGATACAGGCACTCAATGAAAAAGGGCGGCCATACCGTATTGATGCTGATGGAATTCTCGCCAGGGTCATTCAGCATGAACTCGACCATCTCCACGGAGTGCTCTTTATCGATCACCTGTCAGATCGGAAGAGAGAAAAAGTAGTGAAGGAATACGAGAAAAAACAGGCGAAAAAAGGCTGATGAGAATACTTTTCGCCGGAACACCGGAAATAGCACTGCCCAGCCTGAGACTTCTACATAATGAAGGTTATGTAGAAGCTGTTCTAACAAGCCCTGATGCACCCAGGGGAAGAAGTCGACTACCAGTTCCCTCACCGGTAAGGGAAGAAGCTGAAGGTCTTGGTCTTAATGTACTTACACCGGAAAAAATAGATACCTCATTCAGAGAAAAAATTGCGGGCTATAATCCTGATTTGCTAATTGTGGTCGCCTACGGCAAAATTTTCGGCCCCCGGTTTCTATCACTTTTTACTGAGGGAGGAATAAACCTGCATCCGTCCCTATTGCCACTCCACAGAGGCCCTGCGCCTATTCCTTTCACTATTCTTAACGGTGATACCCACTGGGGACTCACTGTGCAACGGGTAGCTCGTGAAATGGATGCAGGAGACATTCTTATTCAGAAGACGTATCCCTGCAACGGAAGTGAAACAAGCGGAAGTCTTCTTGAATCCGCTGCAGTTACGGGAGCAGCGGCTATACTTGAGGCTGTCAGGCAAATTGAACAGCATACAGTACGCCCTGTTGCTCAGGAACATTCCCGGGCAACATACAGCAGTATGATCGCAAAAAACGATGGTCGGATAAACTGGCAGGATCCTGCTGATAAAATTGAAAGAATGAGCAGGGCATATGATCCATGGCCGGGTGCTTTTACGACATTTAATGATAAAAAACTTACTCTCTGGAAATGCAGACCCGTGGAATCTGAAATAAAATCAGGGACTCCGGGACAAGTGATCTCTGTAGACAGTTCACGTGGTATTCTGATACAAACTGGAAAGGGAGTCCTGTCAGTTCTTGAGCTTCAGTTACAGGGCAAAAAGCGTCTTACCTTTAAAGAATTTATCAATGGTGTTAGAAACCTTGAAGGCGCAATTCTCGGAGGAACCAATGTTTAAATTCCTGTCAAAAATAAAAACACTTTTACCAAGCGAATACGATTCACCTGAACATCGTTACTTCAAGACAGTAATATTTCTTGCGTTTGGGGCAATATTTCTTATGCTGCTCGCTGGATTTATCGCATTCACGGTTTCTATCCAGGGAAATGAACAGACCATGGTGCCGAATATTATCGGCAACGATCTGGAAAATGCTCTGGTAGCGCTGCAGGAAAAAGAACTTTATCCTCATGTCCAGTTGAGATACAGTTCAACACCCGCCGACAAAGGAACCGTACTCGAACAGGATCCTAATCCCGGTGCTATTGTGCGGGTGAAATCAAAGATTGTGCTTAAAGTCAGCAAGGGATCAATTATTGACCAGGTGGACAACTACATCGGCTGGAATATTGATGATCTTGAAATTCATCTGAAGAGCCTTGTTTCGGTACACGGACCACTTCTTAAAATCAAGGAACCTGTTCAGCGGGTTTTCAACGATCTACCCGCAGGCACCATCATTTCGCAGAGTCCGGAACCTGGTACTGAAATTGCTGCAGAAACAAATCTGGAACTGATTGTCAGCCGCGGTCCTCAAACAGGAACAATCTCTGTTCTCGACTACACTGATATGCCCTACATGGATGCGGTGAACAGTCTTATCCGTCAGGAACTCTATTTCACTGTGAGTGCCAGAGATGCTGACAGGAATGAAAAAACCGGCATAGTCGTTAGTCAGAATCCGGCACCCGAGTCAGATGTTCCCAGGGGATCACTTCATCAGATCGTTATTACCAGACCGAAGGATATTCCAGAGGGATATGTTTTCGGTATTCTGGAAAAAAGCCTTCCCAACTATGCAGTTCCTGCGCTGATTACAATAGATGCTGTCTCTCCCGAGGGAAAGCGGGAAACACGCCTGCAGCTCAAACATCAGGGAGGATTATTATCCATTCCTTACCTTGAGCCCGAGAACTCTGTCCTGCTTGTTCTGATAGAAGGTACAGAAAAGATTCGTTTTACCGTAAAAAAGGAGCAGTAGAATGACACCTAAGATAGCCCCATCTATACTTGCTGCAGATTTCACTAATATACAGAAAGCTGTGACGGATATCGAATCATCCGGAGCGGAATGGATACATCTGGATGTCATGGACGGATCATTTGTACCCCCCATAACCTTCGGAAGCCAGATGGTCAGCGCTATCAGGAAAATCACTAAACTTCCTCTGGATGTTCACCTCATGATCAACGATCCGGATAAACATGTTGATGCTTTTGCCGAGGCCGGTTCAGACTTTATAACAGTTCATGCAGAGGCATCGGTGCACCTGCACCGGGAACTTCAGAGGATTCGCTCCCTGGGAATAAAAGCAGGGCTTTCAATTGTCCCATCCACACCGGTCTCTACCATTCTCGAAGTTCTTTCGGAAGTTGACCTGATACTGGTGATGTCAGTTAATCCCGGTTACGGCGGCCAGAAACTCATTCCTGCCTGTGTTGAAAAAGTTCGCAGACTCTCACAATTAAAGCAGGAACATGGTTTCACCTATGAGATATCAATCGACGGAGGAGTAAACCGTCAGACTGTTGCAGAAATCAGAGAAGCCGGTGCGGATGTGCTGGTGGCGGGAAGTGCCTTTTTCAATGCTGAAAACAAGTCCGCTGAAGTTAGCGCTTTAAAGGGAGTTTAACTGTTTTTTGCATTCATGACTTAAGAGGTTTATGTCGAAAAGTAAAACGGGGGTTTATGGTGCCTAAGTTCTTACGATTCAGCTTTTTACTGCTGCTACTGCTAATACTTGTGCCACAGGGAATATCTCTCTGGGCAGAGGTCCCTGAGGCTCTCAGAGAAGGCATCGGGGCGTATCAGAAAGGAGATTACGAACAGGCCCTAAGGGATTTTCGTTCTCTCATAACCGGATCCGTACCGGACCGATACCAGGGCGAAGCTTATTTCTGGGTAGGGAAAACATACCTTGCCATGGAAGCATACGATGATGCAGCTGGTAATATCGAGTATTTTCTCTCTGCTTACCCCGACAGTTTTCTGCAGGCTGAAGGCCTTTACCAAAAAGGCAGGCTTCATTTTCTACAGGGAGATTTTGAACCGGCAGTGCAGGTTTTGTATTCTTACGTACATGACTACCCTGAGGATGTATTTGTACCAAACGCCTTTTTCTGGATCGGGGAATCGCTTTACAACCTTGGAAGTTTTGAAGAGGCGGATAAAGTTTTCCAGCATATTCTGGACACCTATCCTGCAAGTTATAAAGTAGAGGCTGCACGATTCAGACTTCAGTTGATCCAGTTTAAATACCGTGAGGATGAACTCGTACGGCTCCTGAAAATCAGTCATGAAGAATATCTTGATACGGTTGAAGAGTTTATTCAACGTGAAAAAGCCTATGAGCAGGCATTAACTGAATATCAGAAGAGGCTCGCAGTTGTTCTGTCAGAGGACATGCAGACAGAACTGGATGACTTCAATGCTTTGATAAAAGAGAAAAACCTGCAGATAGGTCAGCTTGAAGTGACAAACAGTCAACTGCGGAAACAAATTGAAGAGCAAGGCAGTTCTCCATCTGTAGAGTCAGCAGCTTCAAGCAGAATATCGCCGACGGATACAGACAGTGTAATGCAGCTTCTTGAGTTAAAAGCACAAGCCCTGGAACTTAAAGAGTTTTATCTTGGTCTTATAGAAAACCGGGGAGCAGGACAATGATTAAAAGAGGTCTGCTTTTCCTCCTTATATACTTTACATCTTTCTTTACCGTTATGGTTAATCTTCAGGCAGAAGAAATCAAAGATGGACGAATTCTCATCAATTTTGCAGAAAAATATAAAACTTTCAGTTTTTCCTGGCTTGAACAGCTTGGTGGTCGCAGTTATCTTCCGCTTATCTTTGCCGACGATCCCCGGACCAGTAAGTTTAACCTTTTAATTAACAACCAGGTCCATACACCCGCAGAGGATTACCAGTACAGTCCGCTGTTTTCCCGTACATCCAACGGCGGTCAATACACATGGACATCAAAACAGCTTGAAATCCAGGAGGAGCTTGATTTCCTGTCAGCCCAGGGATCTCCTGTATCTGACGGAATACTGATCCGATTTACCCTGAAAAATATAAGCTCCCAACGGCTTACAATTGGGCTGCGCTACATTATAGACACCTATCTCGGAGAAGACGGGGACGTGCATTTTTACGATGAATACGGGGCTGCCTATAACAGCGAAACCGGGTTTACAGCTTCGAATGCCCCTCGATACCTGGTAAGTCCAAAAGACGGTGACCGTAATAAGGGGCTTATGATAATGCTGCGAAGTCCCGGAATTACCTTACCAGATCAGGTTACACTGGCAAACTGGAAGCGACTCAGTGACAGTGCCTGGGAGTACCAGATCAATACTACCAGGAATTTTTCCCGACCTCCTTATTCAATAAATGATTCGGCGGTACTGCTTTCATATAAACCTGAGGCTTTGAACCCGGGCAGTAGCCGTACCGTTACCATCGCAATGGGTTATTACGCTCAGGGTGGGTATAGTCCGGAACTGAATGAGGGGACGGAAAAGATAGGAAACCTGGTTGCAAGTCTTTCTGATCAGGAAAACAACGGCTCGGAAAAAAGCAGCACTCCAGAAGAGGAACTTGCCGCTGTCAGGGAACTTATTAAACAGATAGATGATATTTTACAACTGGGTGAAGATATTCCTGAAGAAAAGATGATTCTGTTACAACAGCTAATGGATACACTAAAATCCAGGCAAGAGAACTTTTTAAAATAGGTTCGCATAGTGGATTCGATTATCTCAGGCGCTGAGAAGCTCTTTCTCTGTGGAAAATATTCCAAAGTCCTCCGTATGCTGGAACCTCAGGTTTTCCAGTTCAGAGACAGTTACCGGTTCTATCTTCTTCTTGGTTACTCATGCCTGCATACAGGTGATTTCGGCGGGGCATATTCCTATCTCCGTCGTGCCGAACAACTCAGCCACGGCGATATTCCTGCCAATTTAGGTATTGCCCTGATTCATTCAAAAAGAGGTGAAACAGAATCGGCTATCCGAATCTGGCTTGATATCATTGAGCGAAAAAGCTCATCAAAAGAGGCTCACAGAGGGCTTAGACTTATTCGTGAATCCCGTGATTTTGCCGAGATCTCTCTGCGTCTGGAAGATGGAAAACTTGATCGCTACCTTTTCTACCCGAAAAAAAAGAAACCTGTCTCGCGGTTTCTGATATTCATTGTTCTTCTCGGAGCTGCACTAACAGGTGCGCTGTTATATTTTAGCCCATGGAATCAGGAAAATTCCAGTTTTCTTCGACCAGAGATTGCCGGTCTTGATTTTTTTGAAAAATCATCATCATCGGAAAACACTGTAGGAAGCTATAATTTTACCGACTCTGAACTGAAAGAACTTACAGAAAAAATCCTCAACTTAATGGACATCTACCGCGATAATCTTGCACGAGTGGAAATAAACAGGCTTCTGCTTTCCAATGCTTCTCCACATATCAAGGAGAAGGCCCGCTATCTTATTGGTTTCATTAAAGAACCGGATTTTTCCAATATTCAGGATAATTTTTCTTATCAGCAGGTAGCCGGTGAACCTCAATTGTATGCCGGGTGCTATGTTATCTGGACGGGTAAAGCAGCTAATATTTCTGTCCAGAAAGATCAAATCAACTTTGATCTTCTGGTAGGTTATGACTCCGGGAAAGTTCTTGAAGCGGTTGTTCCGGTTTTACTTGATTTTCCCGTAGAACTCTCGGAAGGCAAACCACTGGAAATACTTGGCAAAGTAGTCGTAGCGCCGGGATCTGTATCTTCCACTGGAATTTCCCTCACAGGAAAGTCCGTTCACCAGTTCATTCAATAATACTCAGGATTGAAAAATGCGTGCAGTGGTTCAGCGTGTATCAGAAGCATCAGTAGAAGTTGACGGATCAGTAACAGGGTCAATAAGCAAAGGACTGCTTATATACCTCGGAGTCTGCCGGGGGGATAAAAAGGTGGATGCAGACTATCTTGTAGAAAAAATCACCGGACTGCGGATATATGAAGATACCCGTGGGAAGATGAACCTTTCGGTACAGGAAACCGGAGGCAGCCTTCTTGTTGTATCCCAGTTCACCCTTTGTGCAGATGTGCGTAAAGGAAAACGGCCGTCGTATAATATGGCTGCGCCTCCAGAAGAAGCACATATGTTATACGAATACTTTGTCGAACAGAGTCGCATTCGGGTGGCTTATATCCAAACAGGTATCTTTCAGGCATCTATGCAGGTTCGTTACACCAACGAGGGTCCGATCACAATTATGGTAGATTCAAGAAAGGAATTCTGATTTTACCTTTTTACTCTCGCTTGACGATGAAATAACCTCCATATACTATTGGTGAAATCATATTGCAGCTTTCCCGGTTGTTATATTATGAGGAGGATTTAATGGCAAAAAGATCATTACCCGAAACAAAACCTGCACCTACCAACAGTGAGGAACGTAAAAAAGCGCTAGAAGCAGCCAGACTCCAGATTGAAAAACAGTTTGGTAAAGGTTCACTTATGCAGCTGGGGAAAGAAAGACAGGACCTCAATATAGAGGCTATTCCTTCCGGCTCTATCCTTTTAGATGACGCCCTTGGGGTAGGCGGTTACCCGAAAGGGCGAATTATTGAAATCTACGGTCCTGAATCATCTGGAAAAACAACTCTGGCGCTTCATGCAATTGCAGAAGCACAGAAGAAGGGAGGAATCGCTGCATTTATTGATGCCGAGCACGCCCTGGATCCCGGATACGCCCGTAACTTAGGAGTAAATATTGACGAACTGTGGGTCTCGCAGCCGGACACTGGAGAACAGGCTCTTGAAATTGCGGAGTCTCTTGTACGTTCTGGAGCTGTAGATATTATTGTTGTAGATTCAGTTGCAGCCCTAACTCCTCAGGCGGAAATTGAAGGAGAAATGGGCGATTCGCATATGGGTCTTCAGGCCAGGCTTATGAGTCAGGCCTTGAGAAAGCTTACTGCGACAATTTCAAAATCCAACTCTTGCCTTGTCTTCATAAACCAGATACGAATGAAAATAGGAGTTATGTTTGGGAACCCCGAAACGACCACCGGTGGTAAAGCCTTGAAGTTTTATTCATCCCTCCGGCTGGAAGTACGGAAAATTGAAACCATAGCAAAAGGTACGGAAGATGCTATCGGGAACAGAGTCAGAGTCAAGGTAGTTAAGAACAAGGTTGCTCCTCCTTTCAGAAAGGTTGAACTTGAAATCATGTTCGGTAAAGGAATCTCTGGTTCCGGAAGTCTTCTTGACGCTGCCCTTAAGTTTGAGATGATTGAAAAAAGCGGAAGCTGGTACAGCTACGGGGAAGAACGAATAGGCCAGGGCAGGGAGAATGCAAAACTATTTCTCGAAAACAATCCGGACATTGCCGGAGAACTGGAAGCAAAACTGAGAAGCATCCTTTTCCCAAGAAAAGAGATAAAACCCGCAGTAGAAGATAGTAAGGAAAAATCTGAAACCGCGGCAAACAAGCCTGCTGAAGTTAAAGAGGATAACAAGGACGAACTCTTTTAATTCACCCTTAAAAGGCTATATAAGGGCATATATCGGTATCGGTGGGAATATAGGAGATACCAGAAAGGAGATAGTCAGAGCTTATACAACTCTGACTGACTCTCTGCCTTCTGTAAAAATATCATCCCTATACAGCACGCTCCCAAGGGATGATACAAATCAGGAAACATTTATAAATGCTGTAATGCAGGTAGATTCCAATATAAATGAGGATAATCTGCTCAGCCTTATTCAGAAAATCGAGTCCGACTCGGGTAGAGTTCGTAATCCTCTCCGACCGAAAGGACCCAGGACATTGGACCTGGACATCCTTCTGTATGGCAACAGCATTATAAGCACGGATCGACTGACCATTCCGCATCCGCGGATGCATTTACGAAAATTTGTTCTTATACCCCTGCTTGAATTATCACCGCAGCTTAGAGATCCGGTAAGCAATACTACCTATGCGGAAATGGCGGAAAACCTCCCGGACCAGGGTATTTACTTCCTTACAATGAATGAATATAGTGGTAGCTTGTCCTGGGGGGATAAGAGAAAATTTGATGGAAACACAGGCAGAACCGGAAACACAGGAACAGAAGGACGAGGGTTACAAGTTTAAACTCAATCAGTTTGAAGGCCCTCTGGATCTACTGCTGTTTCTGATCAAAAAATCTGAAATAAACATTTACGATATCCCCATCTCGGAAATAACCGAACAGTACCTTGAGTTTATTGAATATGCCGCAACGGTTAATCTTGATAACATTTCCGAATTTTATGTGATGGCTGCAACGCTTCTTTATATAAAATCAAGAATGCTGCTGCCGGTTGAAGTTGATTTTGAAGATGAACTCGAAGACCCCAGGCAGGAACTTGTTAACAGGCTGATTGAATATCAGAAATTCAAAAAGATTTCTGATTTGATGATGAATAAAGAAGAAGAAAGCGAATGGGCTATCGAAAGGAAGAAAAAACAGCGGATTCTGCCTTTCGATGAGCAGGATGACCTCTGGGATCAGATTGATGTATGGGAACTGCTTAAAACATTTTCCTCCCTGATATCTTCCATTTCATCTGAAAGGGTAATAGATCTCTATGAAGAAGTTTCTATAAATGAAAAAATAAGCCTGATAAACGAACTGCTAGAGGACAAGGAATACTGCCTCTTTACTGAGCTTATAGTCAGGGAACAGTCAATTATGGAAGTTGTCTGCGCATTTCTTGCTATCCTTGAGATGGTCAAAATGAAAAGGATTAAAATTTTTCAGAACAGGATGTTCGGTGATATCCGAATCTGCCCTCATCCAACCGGTCTTGTAGATGCGTATGTTGAGGGTGAAGAGACAGGAAGCGAAGCTGCCGATCAGATAGAGGAGCCGGAAGGAGATGAACCTGGAACGTGAAGCTGCTATAGTAGAAGCAATACTCTTTCTCGAAGCGGATCCTGTTGAAGTCAAAACGCTGGCTAAAATCAGTAGACTCGATAAAGATATTGTAGAAGGTGCGCTTGAGTATCTGGAAAAACATTATGAGGAACACGGTCATGGGCTTTCTCTTCGGGAAATTGGCGGAGGGTATCTCCTCAGCCCGAAAGAGGACCTTTGGGAGGATCTCAAGGAACGGTATGGCAAGAAAAATGATGCCAGACTTTCACGAGCGGCAATGGAAACCCTTTCCATAATAGCCTATTCACAACCCATTACCCGGGGAGAAATAGAGGGTATTCGCGGTGTAAGTGCCGATGGGATGATAAAACTACTCTTAAGCCGTAATCTTGTAAAAGAAGTCGGGAAAAAGGACGCACCGGGTCGACCTGTACAATACGGGACAACCCGGGAATTCCTAAAAGTTTTCAGGCTGCGCAGTATAAGCGATCTGCCGAAACTGGATGAATTGAATCAGGACAGGTTTGAACTTGATGGAAGATAAAAAAGACGAAGAAGTTCGTCTGCAGGTTTTTCTGGCTCGCTCAGGTACCGGCTCACGGCGTGGGTGTGAAGAGATTATACGCCAGGGAAGGGTACGGATAAACGGCCGTATTGTCAAACAAATGGGGCAGAAGGTCAGTACTGAAGATATTGTGGAAGTGGATAACAAAAGGGTTTATCCTGACCGCAGGTTTATATACCTTGCATTGAATAAACCCAAGTTTGTTGTATCCGCAATGAACGACCCGGAAGGGCGAAAAACAATTGAGTTTTTTATAAAAGGGAAATTTCCATTCCGGCTTTTTCACGTCGGTCGTCTCGATTACCTTTCTACCGGACTTATGTTCCTCACTAACGACGGTAATTTCAGCCGACATATAACTGATCCGTCCAGGGGAGTAGAAAAAGAGTATAAGGTTGATGTCTCCAGAACTTTATCAACCGATCTGCTTGACAGTTTTGTCCGGGGAGTTGTCATCGACGGCGAAAAGCTGTCTATTGACTCCTATCGGGTTACCGGTGAAAAGAGCGTTCATATTATCCTGAAGGAAGGCAAAAACAGGGAAATCCGCCGGCTTTTTAATCATAGCAAGATTCGTATAAAGAAACTGCACCGCATACGTATCGGAGGGATTCAACTTAAAGGAATGATCCCAGGTGAATATCGGGTACTGAACAGCAGAGATCTTGCTCAACTCGGATACAAAACAGAAGGGCGAGTATGGTCATAGCACTTGATGGACCCGCGGGAGTAGGAAAAAGCACCGTCTCGTCCAGGCTTGCCCAAATGGCTGGTTTTCATAATCTAAATTCTGGAAATTTTTATCGTGCCGTTACCTGGGGTGCCATTAACAGCAGAATAGATCTCAGTAATGAATCGGAACTTACCGAATATTGTGGAAATATTCCTCTGGAATATCACAAAGGCAAACTGCATATTTCTGGGAAGGACATTACCTCAGAACTCCATTCAGACGGGGTAGACAACAATGTTGCCCAGGTTTCCTCAGTCAGGGGAGTTCGGCTGTTTGTAAACGAATGGTTGAGGAAAGTTGCATTGGATACAGACATTGTAGTGGAAGGCCGAGACATTAGTACTGTGGTTTTTCCAGATGCCGAGTTAAAGGTATTTCTTGATGCCTCTCCGGAGATAAGAGCACGCAGACGCTTTAATCAGGGTATCAGCAGCCTGAGTGTTGAAGAAATCGCCGATTCAATTAGACAGCGTGATGAGATAGATCGGAACAAAACATGGGGCAGTCTTAAATGTCCTGATGACGCCTTTTATCTGGACACATCGGGCTTGACCATAGAAGAAGTTTGTGACAAAGTATTACGTAAAATTCGAGAGATAAAGCAGACGACCGAGGAGACCAAGTCAGATAATGAGTGATCGAGAGCCCAACAACGGAGAGATGATGCAATCCGAACTCCAGGAAGAATATCTTAAGAGCCTCGATGAATTAGAAGAGGGCCAGCTTGTTGAAGGTACGGTGATTGAAATCGGCCCTGAGCAGGTGTTTATTGATGTTGGATACAAATCAGAAGGAAAAATTCCCACTGATGAATTTGATGAAAAACCTGCTATTGGTGACACGGTTTCTGTAGTACTTGTCAGCAAGGAAGGAAAAGGCGGACAGGTAGTAGTTTCCAAACGACGGGCAGATATGATGTCTTTCTGGAAAGAACTTAAGAACGCCTTTACCGAAAAAGAACCTGTAGAAGGAACTTTTATCAAGGCAATAAAAGGTGGATATGAGGTAGACCTTGGATACGGGATTACCGCATTTAATCCACTCAGCCAGACCGATGTACGCAGAGTTGAAGAACCTGAAACATTCGTAGGTCAGAAATCCAAGTTTCTTATAGAACGTTTTCAGCGTGAGAAACGTGCCAGAATCGTTCTTTCCCGCCGTTCATGGCTTGAAAGAGAGATTGAAAGCAGCAAGGAAAACTTCTTTAATAATGTAAACGAGGGCGATGAAGTTGAAGGAAGAGTTAAGTCATTCACATCCTTCGGTGCCTTTGTAGATCTTGGCGGGTTCGACGGTTTGCTCCATATCAATGATATGAGCTGGGGCCATGCCACCCGTCCTAAGGATTATGTTAAGAAAGATCAGGAAATCAAGGTTAAGGTTATCAAGATTGAACCTGAAACCAAAAAAATAAACCTCTCACTGAAACATCTCACGCCGGACCCATGGACAGTATTTGAAAATAAATACCATGCGGAAGATGTTGTGAAGGGAAAAGTAACCAAACTTGCTGATTTCGGTGCCTTCATTGAAATAGAAGAGGGGATCGAAGGTCTCGCACATGTTTCTGAGCTTTCCTGGGTTAAACGCGTCAAGCACCCCAAAGAAGTTCTTGCCATCGGTGACGAAGTCGAAGTTAAAATTCTTGATTATGATCTGGAAGCCGGCAGAGTATCGTTAGGCCTCAAGCAGGTATTACCAAACCCCTGGGACTCGATTGAAGAGCAGTACCCTGTGGGCAAACGAATGACTCTCACAGTTAAAAAGCTTACCAACGCAGGTGCCTTCCTTGAAATCGAAGAGGGAATTGATGGATACCTGAGTGTAGATGATCTCTCCTGGACAAAGAAAATTCGCAATCCTTCTGCTATGCTTAAAGAAGGCGATGAGGTTGAGGTTTGTGTTATTGAGCTTAACAAGGAAGATCATCGTCTCCGACTTGGTGTAAAACAGCTCAGTGATGACCCATGGCAGGCCCTTAAAACAGCATTCCCCAAGGGTAGTAAAATTGAAGGCCCTGTAACGGGAATAACCGACTTCGGAGTTTTTGTTAAGGTTCAGGGAGACATAGAAGGCCTTATACCTCGTGCACATTGTTTCGGCCCCGGAGAGGAACCTGTTGAAGATCTTAACACTATCTTCAAGGAAGGTGATAAGGTTACAGCAGCTGTTATTGAAATTAACACCTCAACACAGAGGCTTGGTCTTTCCATTCGTGATCTGAAGAAAAAACAGCAGCGTAAGGAAATGGCTAAATATATCCACGATGATGAAGAAGAATCCACTTTTACCCTGGGAGATTTCCTCAAAGATAAAGGGATTGATTCTTAAGCAATCATGGTATGTTCAATAAGACGATTGATGCGGGTAAATTTGAAACTTTTATCGAAATAAATACTCTTATCAATGCCGATTATTCGGACCCTAAAGCACTGTTAACCAGAATCCTGGAATCAGCGACGCGCCTCACCAGTGGTGAGGCGTCTTCGTTATTAATGGTAAACCCCGATAATAATAAACTCTATTTCGAGATAGCCCTTGGTTCAAAGGGTGCAGAAGTAAAACGCTTTTCTCTTAATATGGGAGAAGGTATTGCCGGATGGGTTGCACAGAATAACCGAAGTCTTATTGTTAATGATGCAGAGAATGATGCACGGCATTTCGGAGATATAAGCAAACAGGTAGGTTATGTCACCCGGTCAATTCTGGCTGTACCAATGAGAGTTAAAGATAAATGTATAGGTGTTATTGAGATTCTCAATAAGAAGAATGTTGGTCTTTTTGAACAGGAAGACCTTGAATGGCTGGAGATTTTTGCAAATCAGGCAGCACTGGCTGTAATGAATGCAAAAAGCCTGCAAAAAGTCCAGGAAGAAGTTACTGAACTGCGGGACCGAATTGATCAGAAGCAGTACAGCACCTTTATCGGCGAAAGCAGGGAAATTCATGCATGTCTGGATATTGCCGCTAAAGCTGCCCTTACCGATAGCTCCGTACTAATTACCGGTGAGAGCGGGGTTGGAAAAGAGCTTATCGCTGAGCAGGTTCACAAGCAGTCGGGTCGAAGCAGCGGACCGTTTATCAGGGTAAATTGTGCAGCACTGCCTGAAAGTATTATAGAGAGCGAATTGTTTGGCCATGTAAAAGGAGCTTTCACCGATGCGGCCAGTGATCGCCGAGGACGCTTTGAACTTGCTGACGGAGGTACTATTTTCCTGGATGAAATAGGTGAAGTTCCTCTTCCAATCCAGGCAAAACTGTTGAGAGTTCTTCAGAACAGGGTTTTTGAAAGGGTAGGTTCTTCTGAACCCCGCCGATCTGATGTAAGGATTATAGCAGCAACCAATCGAGATCTGGTGGCCGCTATTGAAAATGGAGAGTTCCGTCAGGATCTTTTTTACCGCCTGAACGTGCTTCCGATTAATGTGCCGCCTCTCAGATCCCGACCTGAAGATATCCAACCTCTGGCTGATTACTTTCTTACGGTTTATGCCAAGGAAACAAAGAAGAAAATCAGCGGTTTATCTTCCGAAGCTATGGATGTTCTTATGCGCTATGACTGGCCGGGGAATGTACGGGAGCTTCAGAATGTTATTGAACGTGCTGTAGTGCTTTCCAGTGAAGGCTTACTTAACCCGGACGACCTTATGCTTAACAACAGAAAAGATGATGGTTCTACTATTTATCGCGGGCGAGCCCTTAAAGAGGCTATAAATCTTTTTAAACGTCACTTTGTCATCGATACATTAAGACGTTATAATGGTGTGCAGACAAAAGCAGCTGAAGAACTGGGTATACAGCGTACATATCTTTCCAGACTTATTAAAGAGTTAAACATAGATACGTCTAACGTAAAAGAGGAGTACTGAATGGATCAAACTGAAGAGAAACAGTCACAAGGTATCAATAATGCCATTGCATTATGGATACAGAGAAACAGAAAAATTATTATCTTTGCTTCATTATCTCTGCTTGCAGCACTGGTAATACTTGGTCTTGTATCACTTTTCGGCAATACGAAAAACGATAAGGCAACGGCAATGCTCTCTTCCTTTGAAGAAGCGTACTATGCCTGGAGTGCTGCAGATGATGCAGATAAACCAACAAAAGAATCCGAGCTCAAGGATGTCTTTGCTGAGATTGAATCATCATACAGTTCCACTTATGCATACCAGAGATCACTTTTTCTCATGGGAGACTTTTATTACTACAAAGAAGAGTGGCAGAATGCCTTAACTTCTTATAACAATACGGCGAAGTTGTTCCCTAAAAGTTATCTCGCACCTATTGCACTGTTTAACTCTGCTGCCGCTCAGGAAGAGACAACGAACAGTGGAGAGGCACTAAAAATTTATCTTTCTATCGCAGAGAAATATCCGGACAATCCTCTCGCTCCCAGATCACTTTTCAGTGCAGGACGCCTCTCCGAGGCTTCTTCTGCTGATGAAGCAATAACCATGTACAACAGCCTTTTTGAAGAGTATCCCTCCAGCAGTTGGACAAAGCTTGCAAGGAACCGTATAATTAAACTTCAGACGAGCAAATAATATTTGATCAGAGGGTGTTATGAAAAAAGACAGAAAGAGATTAAAGATTTTTGAAACAAAGTACTTCGGTCTTGTGATTGGTCTTATTCTCTTTCTGCTGTTCTTTGCATTAAATGAAACTACTTCGGTGTTTGAAAATATCGAAGAAAAGATGCTTGATGTTCATTTCAGCTTCAAAAATATATCGCAGAAAAAGAGCATTCAGGAAGGCGTCAGTCAGGAAGTCCGAAACCCCAGGATATCCGACGATATCCTTATAGTAGGTATTGATACAAACTCACTTACCAAATTCGGAAAATGGCCTTTTCCCAGATACAGGGAAGCCGACCTTCTCAATTCTCTATCGCGAATAAAGGAACAGAATGAACGTGAAAGATCAGTCTTTCTGGATATCTTCTTCATAGAACCCGATGAAAAAGCGTATGACGATGTTCTCCTTCTGGATGCAATCGAAAAAAATGACAGAGTTTTCCTTGAAACGGTGCTGTCTGAATTTGCACCTTCTTCGGGAAACTATGACGATTTCTTTGATAGACAGGAAGCACTGTATGAAACATGGGGTAAAATTGAAAATATAAGCGGGGACTGGCAGAATGTACCGGCTTTCTACGGCCTGGAACCTCCATTGAAACCTTTTGCCCATGCGACTCGCGGATACGGACATGCCAATTTCAATACAGATACTGATAATATTTACCGCCGGCAGCAGCTTGTGGCTAAATCGTCCCGCTTACTGGACCTTTACCGCCTGAAAGATCTTACCAACAAATTTCCTGTGGATGAAGCAGCCTTTGAACGTCTGGAATGGGTAGATAAAAATGAAATATCCCATTCCATTCCTGCTGATTTATCCGTAGAAGAGTTTAACGAACTCAAAAAGAAAATTGCTGCTGAGGCACCTCTTAAATCTATCGACAGCAATAATGATGGAAAGGTTGATGACACCTTCTATCTTATCCGTAAATATCGTGACAGTTTTATTCCTTCCATAACCCTTGCTCTTGCACTGGATTATTTTAATAAAGCCACTGACGATATCACAGTAGTTTTGGGTGAATATATACTGATCCCGAAACCACAGCATTTTGATGTTGAAACCGGGACATGGACCCCTTACAGCATAATTGAAGTTCCTGCTGAATACGATAAAGAAGGCACTGTGGTCCGCGAAGCTAAAATGCGGACTCTTGATGAAATCCGTATTCCCATAGATAAAAACGGTAACATGCTGATTAATTTTATGGGACCTAAATCTTTTGCAGATCCCGAAGGTCGTAAGACCTATCCCGTTCGTTCTTTTTCCGGTTATGCAGCTAATCCTCCGGGAATAGATCAGTCCAGTTGGCCATCTACCAAGGCGCTCGGTAACAAGATTGTCATGGTTGGCGCTTTCGCACGTGGTATTGCTGATGATGAGCGACCAACCCCATTTGGACTTATGTACGGAGTAGAGATACATGCTAATGCTCTTAACACCATACTCATGGATAATTTCCTTTATTACGCACCGGCATGGCTGAATTATGTAATTCTTTTTGGTGTTATTATGATAATTTCATTCTTCACCTCAAGAACCCAGACCCTGTGGGCACTGCTAATACTTCTTGTAGGAATTCTTGCGCTTTTTCTTTCCATATCCATACTTTTTGAATCACAGAATATGGTAATTGATTTCAGCCCCCCGGCATTTGCAGCTGTTATGGCTTTTCTCTCTATTGTAGCTTACAGAGTAATGACTGAAGAACGGGATAAACGAATGATTCGAAATATGTTCGGCAAATACGTTTCTCCCGGTGTTGTAGATCATCTTATGAACTTTCCACCCGAACTCGGTGGTGTAGACAAGCAGCTTACAGTTTTCTTTTCCGATATACGGGGATTTACAACGCTTTCAGAAAGCATGACTCCCCAGGAGCTGCTTAATCATCTGAACGTCTATTTTACCCGTATGACGGATATTATCCTCGACTATAAAGGTACTCTGGATAAATATGTGGGTGATGAAATAATGTGTTTCTGGGGAGCACCGCTGCCTCAGGAAGAACATGCACTGCTTGCCTGTCAATGTGCTCTGAAACAGCAGAAGGCTCTGGATGAGCTTAATGCAACCTGGCCTGAGAACCGTCGGATTAATATCGGAATTGGTATAAATTCAGGTATTATGACTGTAGGAAACGTAGGATCTGAAGGAAGAATGAATTACACCCTTATGGGAGACCCTGTAAACCTCGGAGCACGTCTTGAAGGGACTAACAAACAGTATGGGACAACAATTATTATCAGCGAGTTTACCTACGGTCTGGTTCGTGACAGAGTTACAGTTCGGGAACTAGACAATATACGAGTTAAGGGAAAAAACAAGCCTGTGCTGATCTATGAACTTGTGGACTGCGAAGATTCCATTCCTGCAGACACCGAATAGAGAGCAGGGGAGCTCTGCAACAATCAGATTATGACTCACCGTATTTTAAAGTTATCTATTTTTGTTTTGGGTCTTATTATAATCTCCTGCGGCATCCCGTCCGATGCCTATCTTTATCCCCCGAAAGCCATTACGAGTTTTAATATAAACGATGAACGAATGGTTTTTCGTAATTCAACCGAAAACAATTCAACAGATATAGAATTTGTAGGATATCTCCTTTTTTACCGCATGTATTCAGGAACCACTGAACTTGATCAGAATGATTATCAGGATTATGGGGAAACATATCTAACCAGTTCCATTATTAATAATAATTTTGATATAGAAAATGAACAGGGTATTTACAGTACCACACAGCGAATATCCCTTTTCAAGGTTATCGAAGTCAATAACACCTACGAGGATGAGGATTTTGATGTAACCCTGGATTTCCAGGATATCGCCTCCAATGGAGGTGCAGACAATAACGCCACCATAGGTTATTCTGGAGGTGATGTAACCATAGGCCATCTTTATAGATCTTTCAAACGTTCAGGCAGTTGGGAATCAGTTACATACTATTTTTCAGATGACAGCAGTGATTATGTGTCTGGAGATACAGACCTTCCCAGTGATTTTTCAAGTGGGATGCGGTGTGCGATGTGGGTTGTTAGTTATGGTTATAATCTTTCGGAAAGTATTCAAAACATATATAGTGAACCGGTTTATATCGGTAATTTTGAAATTCGTTTTTTTAGTCAAAGGAAAGTATCAGATGTTCAGTTACTACTTTAATATCGCACTTGTTTATCTGATTATTGGTTTTATTACAGCAGTTTTTTTCTTCTTTTTTCTGAAGAAAGATATTTTCGGCCGCTTCTGGGGGGCTCTACTTGTTGCCTTTATCGGCTCCTTTGCAGGAGGTGTTTTCGGTTATCTATTTGAGGATGTCATTAAAACTCTAACCAGGATAAACGGTACGGTAAATATCTTTCCTCCACTAATAACAGCGTTTATCTGTATATGGGTATTTTCGAACCTGAGTGAAAAGCAGAAGAAAGATGACTGAGACAACAACCTACGCAACTTCCGATAATGTATATTCTGTCTACCTGAAAGTGGTTTATTCAGAATGAATAAGTATAATAATTCTTTTGACGGTCTTTATTCCATTGTAGCCAGACTGCGTGCTCCAGACGGTTGCCCCTGGGATCGTAAGCAAACTCTTGAATCCATGACCAGTTCTCTTTTAGAAGAAAGTTATGAAACCGTTACTTCCATTCATGAGAATGACGCTGAAGGTATATGTGAAGAATTAGGTGATGTTCTTCTGATAGTTAGCATGCTCATGCGTATTGCAGAAGAGTCCAACAACTTTTTCCCGAAAGACGTATTCAAAGCAATTAATGATAAACTTATACGACGACATCCGCATGTGTTTGGGGAAGAAATCATTACGGATGCAGATGATGTAAAACAACGCTGGGATGAAATAAAACAGTCTGTTGAAGGACGTAAGAAAAAAAGCGGCCCACATTCAGTTTCACCAGGATTCCCTCCCCTGGAAAGAAGCTTTAAGATTCAGAAAAAAGCGGCAAAACTTGGCTTTGACTGGCCTGATGAAGACGGTCCCTTTAATAAGATAGATGAGGAGATTCAGGAGATAAAAACTGCTGTAGAGCAAACACCGGAAAATGTGGAAGAAGAGATCGGTGATCTTCTTTTTTCAGTGGTTAATCTCGCGCGCAAGCTGCATGTTGATCCGGCAACAGCTCTTCACAGAACTAATGAGAAGTTTCTTACCCGTTTTGCCTATGTAGAAAAAGAGATGCAAAATAACAATCAGGATATGCACGCAGATAATTTATCCATCATGGATGATTACTGGAATCAGGCAAAGAAAAAGGTTTAGAATCTGTTCCTTTTTCTGAAAAATAACTCTTAATGCGTTCAAGCCCTATATCTTCCAGAATGTCAGGATGAAAATCTCTGATCAGGCGGCTGATACCTCTAATTTCGTCTTGTCCGTCAGGATAATAAAAATTGTAAATTATATAATCATTTTTATGCTCTTGAGCAGACAGATAGTCACCGAAAAGAGACAATAACTTTTCCTCGATATTCTTCTGCTTGAACTGTTCAGCACTTACCTGAAGACAATATTCGGAACCGGCATAAAATGCCATTATTGATTTCATTCCCTTTGGAAAAGTGATAAAATCCGCTCCATTTATTTCCATACCTTCCGGCAAAGATTCGTTACAACGCTCAATAAAAACTTCAGGATTCGTGCTTTCTGGAAGATAGATCATGGCAACTTCATGCCTTGAAGAAACTCCCAGAGATAGCGGATTGGCAAACTCCAGCTTTGGTTTTGGATTAAAACCTTCGGTGTACCGCAATTCGAAACCACGACGAGTAAACAGCCTCTGAAAAACCCCAACAAGGTTTTTATGACTGAGGAATCTGGACGGACCTTCTTTTGTAAAACTGTAGATAAAAGGAAAAAACGTTGTGTCCTGAACCTCTTTAGTAGCCTCGTCTGTTGTATATTCATTTTCTGGATTGTCCGCAAGATGCACAGATACATCGTCATTACATGCACCGCAGTTATGGCTGCATATCTCTTCACATGGTGATGTCAGTTCCCCGGTCTTAGACTTTTTTGTTTCAGATTGTATATAGGTTTTTCTGACTCCCATATCCACACTATCCCACGGAAGAGGTTCATCCTCCTCGCGTTGCCGTGTAGTAAGAGATATCGGATCCCAAGGTTGAGATTCAAGAATCGAACGCCACATATCACGGTTCAGGTATTCTTCCCAGGCATCCAGCCTGGCCCCGGCTTTGTAAGCTTGAAGAATAATATCACCGACTCTGTCATCACCACGGCTGATAACACCTTCCAGAATTGATGCAAAAGGCGAATGAAAACCAAATTTATACTGGCCCTTTTTCAGGTTATTTTTTATTGAATAGATTCGTTCAAGGGCATCCCCTTCACTCAGTTGAAAAGAACGTTCATAGGGTGTGTGGGGTTTAGGAATAAAAGTATTTACTGTAAAATGAATCCGCACATTTGTAGCTTTTCTTATCTCCTCAAGATAATCAACAATTGCAGCTGAAGTGTTTTCTGTATCTGTAGGCAGTCCCTGCATAAAGTAAAACTTGGCATTTCTCCACCCATATTCTTTTGCCTGCCGGAGTATTTCTATAATTTTATCAACTCGAACTTCTTTATTAACACCACGCTGACTCTGCAATTCAGGAGTTTCTACAGCAAAGGTAAGGCCACTCTTTCTTACTTCCGAAATTTTATTAAGTATTGGTAACGTAAAACTGTTTACTCTTAAAGAAGGAAGACTGAATGATATATGCCTGGATGAGTATTTTCGAGTAAGCCTTTCCACAAGCTCAGGCAATCGCGAATAATCACCGGTAGACAGGCTTGAAAGAGTAATTTCACGATATCCATACGTTTTCCATAGAAAATCTGCTTCCTCCTCAATCAGATCAATCTCTTTTTCTCTGTGAGGACGATAGATAACTCCTGCATGACAGAAACGGCATCCGTTGGGACAACCTCGCATTATTTCAATAACCCCATGGTCCTGACGGCGGTTAATCCGGGAAGAGGATATTTCATTTGAAATCCACTACAGGAAAAATTACTCCATACCGCGCGTTTAGCAGGCTCGGGTTTCCCTTTGTACCAGATGTATGGGCTTGACTGCAAAAACTGCAGAAGCTCAGCCCTGGATGCACCTTTACATTTCATTTCGGACATTGCCAAAGAGAGTCGAAACCATTCTCCCTCAGCTTCACCTATAAAGACGCCATCAAGAAACATGGAAAAAGGTGCCGGGTTAGTTACTGCGCTGCCTCCGGCAATAACTATAGGATCATTATTTCTCCGATCCGAAGCTTTCAGTGGAATTCCTGATGTGTCAAGAACCGAGAGAATACCGGTGGCACTTAATTCATACCCAACAGTAAATGCAAGAATATCGAATTCTCTGACCGGGATTCCATTCTCAAGGCTGTATAAGTGAACATTCTTTTTGCGGATCAGCTCTTCGAAATCCGGTGCCGCTGCAAACACTCTTTCACAGCTTACATTTTCAAGGGCATTTAGTCTGGTATATAATATCCTCATGGCATAATTTGACATGCCTATTTCATAGAGGTCAGGAAATGAAAGAGCTATGCGAAAAGCAGTATCGATGGGCTTGCGGATAATGCCATACTCCCCGCCTGTATAACGCGCGGGTTTTTCTACACTGAGGAGAGAATTACCCAGATGTTTAACCGGTTCTATTGTCAAAACTCAATTCCTGTATTTGAAGATTATCAGAAGTGATAACGACGCTGATGAATGTTTAGAAGAATACCAATAGAAATCAATGCATTCAACATTGCAGAGCCACCATATGAAACAAAAAGCAGAGGAATACCGGTTATGGGCATAATCCCCATGGTCATCCCTATATTAACAATCATATGGAAAAATATCATCCCCAGTATTCCGGCTCCTACTATCATTCCATAGCGGTCACGGGCTGTCCATATAATGTAGATTCCCCTCAGAAGAATGACAAGAAAAAGAGACAGAATTAGGAAGCCTCCGAAAAAGCCCCATTCTTCAGCTATTATTGAGAAAATGAAGTCTGTACTCTGCTGAGGAAGAAAGCGGTAATGACTCTGAGTTCCCTGAAGAAACCCTTTACCTGATAGTCCGCCCGAACCAACCGCCGTTATGGACTGTATTATATGCCATCCTGCACCTCGGGCATCTATTTCCGGATCAAGAAATACAATGAGTCGCATAATCTGGTAATCTTTCAAGACCTTCTGCATTAAAAAAGCGCCGATAAATGACAAAAAAAGTGATACAGAAAAAAATCCGATCCAGTAGAAATACGACCGCTTATAAGAGTAGAAACCGATAAATGACAGTACAATAATGGTTAGCACAAGAATCAGGATGTAAGGCCATAGATTAATATCTGTAAGGATTCTCATGAAAATAGTATCACTGTGAATTATATAACTGTTCCAGGCAGGTAGAATGCCTAAAAGAATTGTTCCTGCGCCGGTTATAAAAAGAAATAGTAAAAAATTAAAAGGAACACCTGCAAGAAGGCTGATAAAGAAATATATAGGCACATAGACAAGAGCGGTACCCATATCGGGCTGTACCAGGATCAGTAGCATAGGTAAAGCAATAATGCCAAGGCTCAACCCAAGAGTAAGCGGTTTGTTTAGACTGTTTGTATGAGTATCATAGAATTTAGCAAGATAAAGAATTGTAAAAATCTTCATCAGTTCACTGGGTTGACCAAGATGGACAGGACCTATGGAAATCCAGGATTTGGCACCGTTTACAAGCTTTCCGAAAAAGAGAGTATAAATTAATATAAAAACCCCGGTGAGATAAAAGTAGATTGACCATTCTCCAAGTCGGGTGTAATTTCCGAAACTGAAAATGAGACACAACACAATTCCGATGCTTATGGAAATAATCTGTTTTATATATTCTCTGGAGAAGACTATGCCTGCTGACGAAACCCCAGAGCTGTAAATAAACAGTACCCCAATAGTAAGCAGAGAAATCACAGCAAGAAAAATAAAAATATCAAAACCGAGGAATGAACGTATTTTCATCTTCGGAATTCCTCCCTCAGCTCCGGAAACATCCATTGCCAGCGCAGTGCTTTTACCGATTCAATGAAATTCTGGTTGGCAAAGATACCCTGATAGATAATGTTCGCGGCTTTTGGTGCCCACCATTCCCACTCGTTAACAGCTTCGACATTTACAACAACCACAACCTGATCCTCTACCGGGGCATTGTAGGGTGCATATGAGGCAAACCATGAACTCCATTGATCAACATATCCTACCTCACCGGTACCTGTCTTCCCGGCAACCTCTGTAGCATCTGTGGTTAAAACAACTTTTGCAGTACCATCGACAATAACGGTACGAAGAAATTTCTGAACCTTGTCAAAAACCTGTGGATTAATACCGCTGCGATGAATAACTTCAGGATCTATTCTATTAATGATGTGGCCGGAAACAGAATCTCTTGTCTCTTTCAGTACATGCGGTTTATAAATAACCCCGCCATTGGCAACCATAGCAATCATGTTAGCCATCTGTAATGGTGATACCAGAAGATCTCCCTGTCCAATCGAAATATTCAGGGTATCTCCCCCTACCCACTTCTGGTTGTAGGTCTCCTCTTTCCACTGAGGGGTAGGAATGAGTCCCGCGGTTTCTCCCGGAAGATCTATACCACTCGATGATCCCAGGCCGAACTGCTGGGCAAAATCCACAATCAGATCCACACCCAGATAGTTAAGACCTATCGTCCAGAAATATACATCACAGGATTCAGCAAGCCCGTGTTCAAGGTCCAGCGGACCATGGCCGGTTTTTTTATGACAGTTGAAGATCCTGTCTCCAGCTCTTAGATATCCCGGACAATCAATTTTCTTATCTTCCGGAAATGCATCTTCTTCAAGTACTGCTGTTGTTAATATTGTCTTAAACGTTGAAGCCGGCGCATAGCTAGACTGTACGGCACGGTTAAGAAACGGAAAAGTCGGATCGAGACTTATACGACGGTACTCATCGGCATTTCGCTCCGTTCCGAAGATGTTGGGGTTGTACCATGGATACGAAACCATGGCCAATACTTCACCAGTAGCGGGTTTCAGAACCACCACTGATCCTATTCGTTCGCCAAGAGCATCCTCACACAGCTTTTGTATGCGACGATCAATTGTCAGTACAAGATTCTGACCAGATTCCGGTGGCTGCTCCTGAGCTTCAGGTTGATTTATTTTCCGCCCCCGGACATCCACAGTTGAGTATCGAATACCGTCTGTACCACGGAGAATATCATCATATATTTTTTCTACACCATTTTTTCCAAGGGACGAATAATTGGAATACCCCTGATTGTAAAGAACCTGCAGTTCTTCCCTGGTAATATCTCCTACATATCCGATAATATGAGCCAGTGAACCGGGAATGGTATAGGAACGAATAGATTTATTATTCCAGCTTACCCCTGGGAAATCCTGTATGTGCTCTGCAATATATGTGATTTTGTTCAGATCGATCCCGCTGGCAATTTCCACAGGCTGATAAAGATGGCTGTATTCGGATGGCAGCTTCTGTTCAATTTCATCCAGGCTGATATCGAGTACATCAGCAATTCGGGGCAGCAGCTCATCTTTTTGATTCTGAGTTAACTCAGCAGGAACCACGTTCACCGCAAAGGATGGAATATTTATTGCCAGGGGAACATCAAAGTTGCGATCGTAAATCTCGCCTCGCTGTGCAGGAATAACAGAACTGCGCTGGGTTACCTCAACGGCTTTCTGCATGAATTCAGTGCCACGCACAACTTGCAGATTGAATAGAATCAGCAGATAAACTGCAACCGAGACTACAGCAATCGCACCTAAAAAAAGTACCCGGAATCGGATTGATGTCTCTTTTCTTTCGGTAAAACCAGTTTTCACCTGTTTTCTTCCCTGATATACTGCGGTACAATTCCGGATAAACGCAATAGACCATAGCATACAGGTGCAATAATTGCATTCATAAACAAATATACAAGTAACCGGGTTGAAAAAACTGTCAGCGATGTCTCTATGTTAAATATCGAAAATATAAATACGCTGATTATTGAAAAAACAAAACTTGAAACTACAGCAAGAATCATAGGAACAAAAATGGGGTCAACAAATATTTTCCCCCTCATACTGCCAAGCATAAAACCAATGACACTCAGACCGAAGGAGGTTACACCCAAGGGTGATACAGAAATAAAATCGACCACAAGACCAAGGATAAAACCGGTTACTATGCCTGAAATATCTCTCTGAGAATAGGCAATAAATACAAAACAGACAAAATAAATTGAAGGACGTGAGTCCATAAAAGAGATGTTTTTCAGTAACGTAGTTTCCGCCAGGAGAATACCTACCAGAAGTATTACCTGTACTACTGGATTTTTACTCATCAGAATCTTCTCCTGCTTCTATGGTGGGCAGATTATCCTTCAGAACAACAACATATTGCAGACGGCTGAAATCAATAATCGGTTCAATCGAAAGCTCCAGATCAGGTTCCCATTCCCTGCTTCCGATAGACCGCACTCTTCCGACAAAAATCCCGGGAGGATAGATCGAATCCATCCCTGAGGTTTCTATAAGGTCTCCAAATTGTATATCCTCTTTTGCAGTTTTTACCACATAACGCATCAGTATCGGGGTATGTATGCCGCCGCCCCCCTGCACGAGACCTTCGTACATGGAACTCTGAAGCCGCGTTGCAACATAACAGTTTGCTGAAATAACCGGCAAAACCCGTGATGTATTCGGGCCTGCCTCGAGAATTTTACCAACAACACCCTGAAAACCATTCTGATAGGCAATAACCGGCATATTATTTCTTATACCACTGCGCGTTCCCTTATCGATTGTAAAGGAAAGAAAATAGGCTGAAGGATCCTTTGATATAATCTGAGAAGTTACATGGGTATATGGAAGCTCTCTTGTAAAACCAACAAGCTTCTTCAACCTTTCATTTTCCCGTTTGAGATCAACAATATCACGCTGAATTATCTGATATTCCGCTATCTTTTTTTGAAGAGCATTGTACTCAGTTTTCAAACGCTTGAGTTCTGCAACTGAGTTAACAGTATTACCAACCAGGCTGCCTACGGCACTGAAACCGCTTTGAATTGTTGAGAAAACTGCTGAACCTATTTTGTCGGGATTAACCGTATAAGCTCTGGTATCAATGACCAGGATGAGAGTACTTAAAATAAGCGCCGACAGGAGAGCCAACCCCTTTCGGCGCTTGTATATAAAACTGTGTTCGTTCATTTTTATGAGTTCAGATTATTATAGATTGTCTGGCTGCTTGCCATATCCTTGGTATGCTGAAAATACATTCCTGCACCGTTTGCCACGCACAGCAGAGGATCTTCGGCTAAAATAACCGGAACACCTGTCTCCTTGCTTATCAGTTTTGGCAGCCCTTTAAGAAGCGAGCCTCCACCGGTCATAACAATCCCCCGCTCTACAATATCTGCAGCCAGTTCCGGAGGAGTCTGTCCCAGAGTTCGTTTAATTTCTTCTACAACCGCGTTGATCGGCTCCTGCAGGGCTTCTCTGACTTCAACAGAATCAATCTCCAGTCGCCTGGGTAAACCTGTTATGGCGTCTGTTCCCTTGATTTCCATTTTCTCTATTTTTTTATCGGCAATGGCATTTCCGATTTTTATTTTAAGATTTTCGGCAGTTTGTTCTCCCACTATCAGGTTGTGAACGTTACGAACATGCTTGATGATAGCCTCATCGAATTCGTCTCCACCGATTCGGATTGCTTTGCTTACAACCATTCCACCCAGTGAAATAACAGAGATTTCAGTAGTCCCACCTCCGATATCGCAGATCATATGACCCGCCGGTTCGAAGATCGGAATCTGTGCGCCAATAGCAGCGGCCAGAGATTCCTCGATAACCTTGACTTCCCTTGCCCCGGCTTTATAGGCTGCTTCTTCAACGGCACGCCGCTCAACTTCAGTTATACATGTGGGGACACCTATAACCATTCTGGGTTTCACAAACCAGCGCCGTGGAATCACCTTGTTTATGAAATATCTGATCATTTTTTCAGTAGTTTCCAGATCTGCTATAACACCATCGCGGAGCGGACGAATAGCAATAATATCACCAGGTGTTTTCCACAACATTCGCTTGGCTTCTACACCGACGGCTACTACTTTTTTTGTGCCCCGCTCAACGGCCACCACGGAGGGTTCAGAGATGACTATCCCTTTTCCGCGAACATAAATAAGGGTGTTACACGTTCCGAGATCAATTCCGATCTCAGTAGAAAAAGCATCGACTATATTTTTTACTCCCATAAGGAATCCTCCGCACTAGTTGTATAATTTCTGACGCGCGCCATGGTGCGTCGGATCAATTTCGAGGGCTTTTCGCCATTCTGCCCGTGCCTTGATATTATCATTCAATTCAGCATATATCGACCCCAAATAGTAATGAGAATCTGCTGAGCCGGGATTTTTTTTCAGTATTTCCCGGTACTGATCTTCTGCCTTAAGATATTCACCCCGGTTAAAATAAATACGACCTAACAGAAATCTCGCTTTCTGCAGCGTACCGGGATCATCCCCGGCATTTATGCAGCGCATGAGAGTTTCCTCAGCCTTCACGAAATCTTCCATGGTGAAATAAGTTTGCCCCAAAACAAGATACAGTGTGTCGGACTGTTTCTGTTCAAGAGCCTTTTCAAAATAGATAACACTGTTTTCATATTCCGCAAGTTCGGAATAAGCCAGTCCCAGGTATTCGTAGCTGTCTTCGCCTGTATACCCCAACTCTAATGCACTGAGCATATATTCAACCGACAGATCAGCGTAATAGCGTCCTTTGTGATAATAGGTTTTTGCGAGGATATAACGAACACTACCCTTTAAGGGATAATCATTCTGAATATCCGCCTTTCTGAGGTTTTCTATGGCTTCGTTGAAAAGAGGGATTTTATCCTCCAGTGTGAACTTTGCTATACCTCGGTAGAAAAAAGAGAATCCGTTATAGATTAGTGCTTCCTGGTTTAAAGGGTTTTCCGTGAGCACAGGCTCGAGGATTCGATTAATACCCTCATAGTCCATCTGGCTCCACATGGATGAAAGTTGTTCATGAACGGTAACTTCTGAATTATTTACCTTTACAATCCTGAGAATGGAAAAGATCCCGATAGACAGTGATACAAGTATCACAAGAAGAGAGATAATATATTTACTTCGGCTTTTTTTATGTCCGTATCCCTGGGAAGAACGGGAAAAATGAAAACGGTCTTTTGGTAATAACATTTCCGCCCCGGTTTAAAATCAAAAGAAGCAGACCTGTAAGCCGGATTCTGTCTTGGACAGTCATCTATCTTGATCAATCCTTGCGGACAGACTCAAGCAGCCTACCCGCAGAAATCAGGCGAACAACCCTTCTGCTGTCTGGCTTTGCTCCGGATGAGGTTTACCATGCCCTTCAGATTACTCTGAAAGCGGTGAGCTCTTACCCCACCTTTTCACCCTTACCTGACCGTCAATCAATGATTGATACTCAGGCGGTATATTTTCTGCGGCACTGTCTGTAATCAGGCCTTTTACTGGTCTGATCCCCGGGTGTTACCCGGCATCCTGTTCTCTGGAGCCCGGACTTTCCTCTGTACTTTCGTACAGCGACTATCTGGTCTGCTTCAAAATATTATTATTCTTCAGAATCTATCAGGTCAGCCAGGCTTCCGGCATCCTCATCCTGAAAGAAATATGAATCTTCGGCAACATCAGCCTCAGCGTAAAACAGAATACGGCTGCAGTATGGGCAAAAAAGTATAGATTCACCATTTCGCACATCATTCACAAACTGCGCCGGCAGCTGCATATGGCAGCCTGTACATACAGATGATTTTACAGGAACAATACCCACACCAGACTTGGAACGAATGATACGCTCAAATTTGAACAGGATATCTTCATCGAGGCCAGGAATTACATCCTTTTCCTCTTCTTCAAGCTGCTTGAGAACTGTCTCCTTGGCTGCACTTTCGTTTTTAATCTTTTCCTGCTCTGAAGACAGCTCGTCTTCCTGGATCCCTATCATGCTCTCTTCACGCTCAAGAGTTGCATTGATTTCTTCAAGATCCTTTTCCTCGCGGATGATATCCTTTCGAAGCTGCTGCTCTTTTTCAGTGGCATCCCTGATTTCCTTGTCCAACGCCTCATATTCACGCTGGGTTGTAATCTGGTCCATCTGTTTTTCGTAGTTTTCCCGCTGAGTTTCAGCATCGGAAAGTTTGATTCGCAGTGATTTTATCTTGTCATTAATTCTTTCACGCTTTGAATTCTTCTCTACGTAGGATTTTTTCAACCGGTTCAAGAGCTCTGTCTTTGTGGTAAGAGCCTTTGGAATATCATGGATCTCCTGCTCAATCTCATACTTTTGAGAAAGGATATCCTGAAGAGTCCTTAATTTGTCAAAAACCTCTGTCATCATCTGCGTAATTTCCCCACTAATATATAAGCTGTATTAATTATCAATATAATCTTTCAGTCTGCGGCTTCGTTTCGGATGCCTCAGACGGCGCAATGCTTTCGCTTCGATCTGCCTGATACGTTCACGGGTTACATTAAAATACAGACCAACCTCTTCGAGGGTAAGACTGTAACCATCTTCCAGGCCGAAACGCATTTTAAGGACTTCCTGCTCTCTTGGCGGAAGTGTGTAAAGAACATCCTGCAACTGCTCCTGAAGCAGCTTGAAAGCTGTCTGATTTGCAGGATTTTCAATATCCTTATCTTCGATAAAATCACCAAGCAGGGAGTCTTCCTCTTCCCCGATAGGTGTTTCAAGGGAGATCGGTTCACGGGCTACATTCTTTACAGATTTCACCCTGGCAACTGACCATCCCAGCCTGTCAGCTACTTCCTCATCGGACGGTTCACGACCAAGAATCTGCATAAGCTGACGTGATTCACGTACAACCTTGTTTATTTGTTCGATCATATGAACGGGAACACGAATAGTTCTCGCCTGGTCGGAAATGGACCGTGTAATTGCCTGTCGGATCCACCATGTTGCATAGGTGGAAAACTTATACCCTTTGCGGTACTCAAACTTTTCAACAGCCTTTATAAGGCCGATATTCCCTTCCTGAACCAGATCGAAGAAATGCAACCCTCTGTTGGTATATTTCTTGGCAATGCTGACAACAAGACGAAGGTTTGCCTGAATCAAACGATCTTTCGCACCTTTCATCATGTGCTGACCCCGGGAAATACGGTCTGCATGCTCAAGAATAGATTCGATACTTTCCTCAAAATCTATCTCAAGATTTTTAAGCTTCTTCTCATTAATTTGAATCTGTCGGATCTTCTCTTTAATTTCATCCGCACTCAGTTCAAGCTCTTCTTCTATTTTCCGCCTTTGATCCGGAGTTGCCAGACCTCTGCCCATGGTGCGTAGTTCTCTTGAACTGTTTACCCTTAGACGACGCTCAATCTTCTGCTGTTCCTTGCGGTAGCGCTTGATCTTTCGCTCAGCATTTGAAAATTTATCCGAAAGTAGAAGTATTTCTTCCTGGTGCAGGTCTATATCGGCAATCTTTTTAATCAGGACCTTTCGTTTATCATCAAGATCCTGGCTTTCAATAACATTTTCTCCTAGATTAACAAGCTTCTGTTTTGCATCCATATACTGACGAATAGTTGGAGCAAGGTTTTTCAAAGGTTCGCGGTAAAATTGGTTCAGTCGTCTTCTCTCGGCCAGGAGCTCGGAAATTTCTTTTTTTGAAAGATCCATTTCCCGGGGATCTACCTTTGAGAAGGTTTTTTGAATGAGGTAAAAAATTTCAGGTATAATAAGACCGGAGGCTTTTACCACCTGTTTGATTATATTTTCACCTTCCTCCATTCGTTTGGAAAGTTCGACTTCCTGCTCGGCGGTGAGGAGGTTTTCTTTTCCGATCTCACGAAGATACAGCCGGATAGGATCATCAACTGCGGAATCTTTATCACCAAGGACAACACGTTTTTTGCTCAGTCCTTTAGGTTTCTCTTCCTCTTCTTCGGATTCTTCCTCTTCCTCGGTTTCCTCATCATCCTCATCCAGGTCATCGTCGTCTACCGTATCTTCATCGTCTGAGGATTCATCATCATCGTCCAGATCCTCTTCAGTAGGCTCCTCACTGGCGAATTCTTCTATTTCATCGTCGGCTTCTTCTTCCACAACAACATCATCATCGACATCTTCCTCGTCAGAATCTTCTTCAGGCAAAGGTCCGCCCATTTCAATGTTGTCTTCTTCTATAACTACATTGTTTTTTTCAAGAAGAGAAAAAACATCTTCGATTTTCTCTGAATTGACAATGTCTTCTGTAAGAAAGTCATTTACCTCTTCATAGGTAATCTTTTTCTTTTTCTTTGCATAATCCAATAGCTTGCTTACAGCAGGATCATTAAGCAGCTCCGTCATTTACGCCCCACCCTCAGTTTCTGCAATTCCTCGGTCAAATACATTTTTTCAGTCAAAATATCTCGCAGCAATTCACCTGCCGCACCATTCCGCTCAGCCCGTTTAAGCTCAATAGCAACAGCTTTCTGCCGTTTCTCCAACGAGTTAAGCCTCACAGTCCGTAGAACGTCCTTTATGACTACCGCAGGTTCATCTCCGAATTCCCCGGAAAATGCTTTTTCCAGGATCAGTTGCCGCACTTTTTCATTATCGACCTTTTGGACAATACTATTCATATCCAATTCGTCCCTTCTGAATGCATTTTCAAGTATAATATACAATTCCCGGGACCGAGGATCCACCAGATCATCTGCACTTATATAGGTTCGAATATACTGAAACTGATCCGGATAAGCAGCTGCTCCCACCATGAGGAAAAGATCCGGACCTATCTGTTCCGGATCTGAAACGTCTTCCTGGACGTGCTGAGAGCGAAAATTCTGGTTTGAAAGATCAGCTGTTATTGCTGTAACGTTGACCTCCAGGGATTCTGAAAGGCGCTTCAGGTATCCTTCCCTTTTAACCGCCGAGTCCTGTACCTCGATAAAAGGTGAAAGCTCCTTTATTATTCGATGCTTTCCTTCAGGTGTACCAGCATTAAAACGCCCCATAGCCTTTTCAACAAGATAATCAAAGCTATTTATATTATATTTAAGGGAGTTTTGCAACGCCTCTTTGCCCTCTTTTTGCAGGATCTCAGCCGGATCCTTGCCTCCGGAAGGTTTAACCACAAAAGTCTCCGTACCTGCTCTGGCACACAGAAGCACTGCTTTTTCCGCAGCCTTCTGCCCGGCTTCATCTGTGTCAAAAAGAAGGTATCCCTTTTCGGCATACCTTTTCAGGAATGAAGCCTGATCCGGTGTAAAGGATGTACCGAGTGGCGCCACGGCACAGTTAATATCCGCCTGGTGAAGGGCAATCACATCCATGTACCCTTCGCACAAATAATATTGTCTCTGGGTTCGAATACTTTTAGAAGCATAATTAAATCCGTAGAGAGTCTTACTCTTTTTAAAAATAGATGTTTCCGGGCTGTTAAGGTATTTTGGACCTTCTCCTTTCAAGAGGCGTCCGCCGAAAGCTATAACCCTTCCCTGTGCCGAACTTATGGGGATCATAAGCCTGTCCCTGAAAAGGGGGAAGGTATTATGCCGCTGACTGAAAAGGCCCGACTGAGATAAAAAATCCGCCGAGTACCCCTTATCCTTTAGAAATGAAAATAACCAGTTAGGGTCATCGGGGGCATATCCAAGATTAAACATGGTGATAGAATCTTCAGAAACTCCCCGCTTATGCAGGTATTGCAGAGCCTTTGACCCGCGTGGGCTGCTGGTAAGCAGATAATGAAATGTGCCGCTTACCCTTTCATACAATTCATACATTGCACTAAGCCGACTGTTTTCCCTGGAGTCTTCGGCACTCTCTGTTATCTCAATACCGGCTTTCTGACCGAGAAATTTCACCGATTCTGCAAATGAAAGATGCTCAACATCCATGACAAACTGAAAAAGATTGCCACCCTTATGGCAGCCAAAGCAATAATAAAGTTTTTTATCTTCATCCACAGAAAATGAAGGTGTTTTTTCTGAATGAAAAGGACATATACCTGTGTATCCGTTTCCTGATGGTTTGAGACTCGTATACTGATTGACAATCTCAACAATTGAAGTACGATCGGAAATTTCCTGTATTTTAGCCTGGGGTATAGCCATTTTTCTATTTTGCCTTTATATACAGACGTTTGGCGGCATTGTGTTCGTACAGTGTTTCTGAAAATTTATGAAAACCGGCTTCCGGATCTTCCAGAACAAAATAAAGGTAAGAACTTTCCTCGGGAAAAAATGCAGCATGAAGAGCCACCTCTCCGGGATTACAGATGGGCCCCGGTGGAAGACCATAATGCTGATAGGTGTTGTAATCTGAACTGATTTCAAGATCTGCATATGTCAGATACGCAGGATGCTCCTTTCCCTTGAGTTCTGTTATTACATACACCACTGTAGCACAGGATTGAAGAGGCATATTTATTTTCAACCGGTTGAAAAAAACAGAAGCAATCAATGGCGCTTCTGAAGGCTGACGGTACTCCCTCTCAATGATGCTGGCAAGAATAACCCTCTGGTATAGTTCCGTTGAACTGTAATCTTCGGTATTTACCTGAATCCTATCCAGGGTATTTTTAAATGTTGTAACCATATGCCGTACAACCATCTCTGCAGGGGTTTCCAGTGCCATACGGTATGTATCCGGGTAAATATACCCCTCTGCTGTCTCGGCCGGAATTCCCAGTTCTTCCAGAAGGCCCCTGTTGCTTGCAGCAGAAAGGAAATCTGAAGCTGGGACAACACCTTTATCTTCGAGAATCCCGGCGATGTGTTTAATTGTATATCCTTCCGGTATTGTTACAGAAACAAGATACTGCCTTCCGGTTAAAAGAAGATCATGCACCTGAATCATGCCAGCACCTTCCGGTACAGAGTAATATCCTGTCTGGAGGTTGCTTTCGGTTTTCATTATCCGGGCATATATTTTGAGAGCCAGAGCAGATCGGATTATACCCTTTTCCTGAAGCATAGCTGCAATTCCACTAACAGTTTCACCTTTCCGAACCTGAAAGAAAAGATCTTCCGGCACATTCTCTGGAGCAAGGGTATAAGTGTAAGCAAGCCAGCCTGCTCCTCCTGCTCCAAGCAGGAGGAACAGCAATAATACTGTAATAAAGTAGCTTATCTTCCTCATTTCTCGAGAATGAACTCCACCCGTCTGTTTTTCCAGTTTACATCTCTGTTTCCGGGATCAGCTATGGTACGGGTTCCGCCAAGCCCTGTCACCTGAAGTCTGCCTGGATGGATGCCTCTCTCAATCAGACTATCCCGAACAGCAGCTGCACGATCTTTTGAAAGTGGTGCCAGTTCTTCTTTTTCTTCCTGTGGCCCCTTTACAGGATCATTAAAGAAGACAGGATTGGCATGACCTTCAATTGTGATGCGGTAGTTACGGTATTTGTTAAGGATTTCGGCAATACGGTCAAGCACGAACATGTTTTTATCGGCTGTCTGCTGATCCCGCTGTGAAAACTTAGCACTGTTAGGCTCGAACACAATGGAAGCAATCTGGATTTTGAGTTTGTCACCATCCCGGATAACCAGGACATCCACCGGCAGACTGCCGTTAATCGTACTGGTATTTCCCAGATCATCCTCAATGGTAAACCTGAATGGATAGTCTTCAGCTGCAATAACCAGTTCGCCTGTACTTGACCGGCCATCCCAGATTATATTGCTCTTCGGAGTCCCTTCACCGCCGAATGAGTTAAATGCATTCATCTGACGATCTAAGATTTCAAGTCTCCAGGTATTAATTGGACTGAGATCCTCTACACTTATGGAAAAATTCAGCTCATCGTCGATTCCGTCATTATCTGGACTGAAAGGTAACGGTATAGCATTTATTGAGACTACCGGACTGGTGGCGTCTACCCTGAGGGGTTTTAGAGAGGCTGACGGTCGATCCCCTTTTACATAGTTTACGGTTAATTCAGGTGTGTACATACCATCCCGGACAAATCCGTTGTTATCAGCACCGTTCCATACTATTTCACCGGGAACTTTCTCCTCGCCGGAAAAAACAGCATAACTTTGACCTGCGCTATCACGAATATTCAAGGTCCAGTCTCTGATGCCTTCCTGAAGGGTAACAATGGGATAAAACACAATGTTATCAAATTTGCCATCGTTATTCGGTGAGATTTTTCCGGAATCTGCAGTCAGATACGCCGCAGTATCACGGTTATCAATCCTGAGGCCGCCAAGCTTTATGACAGTACTGTTTCCTGCAGGGTCTTCTGCACTAAGCCTGTATACATACTCTCCGTCGGCAGCGATGTTACCAGCTTCATCCCGGCCATGCCACTGGAAGCTTTCGGGCATGCCCTTCCAGCGATAACTCCGTATTACAGTACTCTTGGCGTCGAGCATCTGTCCCTGCCATAAAAGTTCACTGCTTCCAGACTGAACAATACGTAACTGATCTTTCTGATTATCTCCGTTTGGTGAAAAGAGAAGATAATCCGTTTTTATTTCCGCTGTCGGTGCTACACGGTCAAGGATAAAGGATTGGGATACCGATTGCGCTCCGGTACCATTACGGTCAACCAGCGATATTTTGGCTTTATACTCACCATCAGCAGCACGTTCTCCGTTTTCTGCAATACCGTCCCAGCGGTAAACTTCTGAAAGCGAACCGGTTCCCGTATACTGCTTTACGACAGTACCCGATATGTCAACTATCTGTATGGTATAGCTCTCTACACCTTCTGCAACTTTAATCTGAGGTTTCAGCAGGAGTTCATCCTTTTTGCCGTCACCGTTTGGCGAAAAGGCCTCTTTATCAGGAAAAAGTGCTACTACTGTTTCTCCTGTAGAAACCCGGATAGTCCGTGTTTCAAGAGAAAAACTGTTTCCCGCCCGGTCGGTGGATGAAAGAATATATCTGTAGTCACCATCAGGAGCAATTTCGCCATTAGAAGTTGTACCATTCCATACAATCTCCGGATCGGGATTTTCAATCCACCGGTATTCCCGTATGGTTTTACCGGCACTGTCAACGATTTTGCTTATCCATTCCGGCTCAGTTGATGTGTCCTGTGTAATAACAGAAGTATCACGGTTTCCATCCCCATTGGGTGAGAAGATCAGGGGTGAAGCAGAAACCGAAGCCCTGGGCGGAGTTACATCCAGGGTAAATCCGGGAGAAACACTGAAAGGATTGTTTCCGTTGCTGTAACGGGCTTCTATACGTGCAGTATATGTTCCCTCTTTCAGCAATACTCCGTCACTTCCCCGACCATCAAAAACCATGGCACCCGGAGCGTCTGTACCACCGCTTTTCTGCCAATATACTGTACCAACGGCATCAAGTACGCTGACAGACCAGTTCCTCAAGGTTTCAGGTGAAGGCACACCAGGTGTCAAAGTAACAGTATCCTGAACATTGTCACCATTGGGTGAAAAATAGGCACTGCTGATATTGATGGTAACAGGCCGTGGTCTTGTATCTATAATCAGGTTGTCCACCGACTTGCTTGTGCTGTTTCCGGCTCTATCCTGTGCACTGATTGTATAGGTATAAATACCATCAGCCACCAGATCACCGTTTCGGTTCCGTCCATTCCAGGTAAAATTCTCAGGAGATGCATCTTGGATCTTTTGATTGTAGACTTCACGACCGCCGTGAGCGGTTATGGATATAGTCCACTGCTCTTCCAGAGTTCCGGTTTGTTCAATCTGAACATTATCTTTATTACCGTCGTCATCGGGTGAAAAAATAAGTTCAAGAGGCTTTTTTTCTGTTATCTCCACTTCAGGCGAACGGGTGTCAATAACCATAGAATACCGCGGAGACTCTGAGCGGTTACCATTATCGTCCCATGCAATTACCCGGAAACTGTATTCACCATCCTCTGCAACTGCACCCTCTTCGGTCGTGCCGTCCCAGCGAAGGGTTTCGGGTACCGGTATTCCACTTTTGCTTCTGAACACCCGTGAAAACATATCTTTAAAACTGAAGGATTCCGGCCGCTCTTCCTTGTTTCCAATGGATCTTACAAGATTTCCTGCTACATCATAGATTTCAAGGGCGTAGCCTTTAATATAACGACTGTCTTTCAGCTTAAAAGGAAAGGTTAGCTCATCTCTGATACCATCATTATTCGGAGAAAGGTAAACTGCACCATCAATCTTTATTAATTGATTTGTTACTTTTTCTGATGCCTTTTCTTCAGCTTGGATCTTACTGCTGTCCTGTACCAGTAATACCCTTTTATCACCTTTTCCGCCACTCTTGTAAAAACTATCCTTCAACCCTGTGTATTGTTCTGTTACTGGTAAAGGAAGAAGGGAGACGGGGCGATCCGTGTCATTGTTGTCAGTTTCATCTGCCGGCGTATAGGGTAAATCCCCAAGATCAATCTCTATTTCCGGTGGAGTCTTGTCTATTATTCCCAGAGGAAGACTTACCCCGGCACCGACACCCCAGGCTCCGCCTGCAAGGGGTGCCATGCCAAACTGTGGCTGAATATCTCCCTGGGAATAGCCCTTGCTGGAAAAATCAACAATCTTGCTGTTGCTGAGATCGGTCTGAAAACTGAACCGCAAACCAAAGGATGGAATAAAACGGTAAGTATCAAAATCTCCGTCCACAACATCATCAAAATCAACAGCTTCGGACAAACCTATCTGTAAATTCTGACCTACATTTGCCTGCAGTCCTGCAGTAAGCCTTAAATTCTGCATGGAAGCAAGGGCCGCATCCGCATTGACATCAAGGGAAAACCCCTCCTTCTCAACGGGAGTAAATGCACCTCCAGCCTGAAGGGTAAATGGTGATGGTATAGAAGTAAAATCATCTGATGGGTTATACCACAGTCCAAAATCCTTGGCAGTTACACCCCAGCGAAAATTATTGAGAAGTTGATATTTACCCAGGAAATGAATAAAACCGACATCAAGGGTGGCACCGTAATCAAAAAAGTCATTTGATCCCATATACAGATTGAGGCCACCACCTACATAGAGATTTTCATACACATCCTTGGCAAACCCTCCGGTTGCCATAAAGGTTGTGCCTATATCAATCCCTTCACACTCTGCGGTTAAAAGGTGCCCGCCCAAGGTGAAAACACCGGTTTTGCTTGGATGTGATCCTGACAGACTCACTGAATGTCCGGCGATTCCCTGATCATATTTACTATCATAAATTGCGATATAACCTAGATCGAAGGTTGGTCGCTGAGTCCCGGCCGCAGCGGCAGGGTTCCAGACCGCAGCTGCAGGAGCATCCTTGGAAACTACTGAAGTTCCCCGACCGAGCAGCCAGGGAGACAATAGCCTGAAAAAGCTTTCTTCTCCAGCTGGGGGATTATATTGTGCAAATGCAGAACCTGTAAAAACAAAAATAAGAGTAAGAAACAGCAATTTTCTCATTAGACCCTCCATTTGATTACATCCGCATAAATTTATTGATTTTATTTAAGAACATCAATGTTTTGCGAGTAAAGCTCTGATAGTTTTTCCAGTTCATCAATGGAGAGGTTATCATAAAGCAGTTCAGAAATCCGCTTTAGAATATTTTCCATGGAAGAATCAAGCTCCATTCCTCTCTCATTAAGAAAAAGATATAGACCTACAATTTCACGAGAGTTCAGTTCGAGACTAATTTTGCTCATAGGATAAACTCTTTTCCCTCAACGGCCAGATCAATCTGCAGATCACGGCTCTTCTGATGATGCATATACCATCTGGCTGATTGTTCTATTCCATACAGTTTCTTATCATCATAATGAGGTTCATGATGAAAAAGAAAGAGCCGCTTTACCTTCCATGCGGCGGCAAAATCGACCGCCAGGCTATATGAAGAGTGACCCCAGTCATATTTCTCTATCGCTTCATCCAGGGTATATTGACTATCCATTATCAGAGCATCAACATTACTGTAAAAACGTATATTTTCCTCGGTATGTATGAAATCTTCCTGAACAAGCTCCGTATCTGTAGAAAAAATAAACGACTTCTCGTCTTCAGAAATTTTATATGAGATTGAGCTTCCGGGATGCTTCATCCGCCGCCAGGATATTCTGGATCTTCCAAGACAGATCTCTTTTGCTTTCAGCTGATGAAAACTTATGGCAGCATTCATGCTTTGCATCCCGATGGGAAAAAATGGCTGCTGCATCTGTTTTTCAAGAATGCCTTTAAGGTTCTCAACCGGGCTGTAGAAATGTATTTCACATCGACTGTCGTAAACCTGAGGAGCAAAAAAAGGCAAACCCTGAAGGTGGTCCCAGTGGAAATGGGTAAAAAAGATATGATATACCCGAATATGTTCACCTTGCCGGCGCAGCTGATTTCCCAGTTCTCGTATACCGGAACCGGCATCTATGATTATCATAGTATCATCCGAAAGGCGTATTTCAAGGCAGGTGGTATTTCCGCCGACTGTCCCCATTATATATTCGGGCAGTTCGGCAAGAAACTTCTCTCTGGAGGCAAGACTTTCAAGATGGTAGGGCTCTATCCGCTGAACGGCTGCAGCTATCCTGCTTTGTATCTGGGCTGCAGTTAAAGGTGTCGGTATGGACCCCCGAACGCCCCAGAAACGGACTTTCATGTATCACCTTCCAGAAGAGGCTCTTCTGCTCTCTGCTGCAAACGGTCTTTTATTTCCCGCAAACTGAACAGTCGTCCACGGTTTGCCCCGGGACATTGACGTGCAAGAGCAGCCCAATCCTCTTTTGAGCCGAGATTGTTACTCCAGAAGGGAAAAGTACTGCACTGTACAGGTCTGGCCTTATATACCGAACAACCGCCGTCTTCCCAGAAAATACAGTCGTAATTCTCTTTTTCCTTGAGACTGAGGCGGCTGAATCCACCGATATTAATGGACCGGCAATATTTTTCCTTGAATAAGCCGGACCGCATACCCAAGGCATCAGAGAGTTTCAACAAATCTGTTCTGGTTAGAAAAACATAACCTGGTTCATGTCTGCAGCAGCTTGAACAGCCGGTACATTCAAAACGAAGACCATCAGCATAGAACGGTTCCGTACTCACATAAACCTCCTGGCACGGATGCCCCAAAGTTACATCGGTAGAGTTCAAAAAACTCTCGTTATATAAAAAATGTACATAAAAAAAGGCTCTCCAGCCGTACAGCTTTGGAGAGCCTTTTGGGGAGAGAAGGATTCGAACCTTCGAAGGCTGAGCCAACAGATTTACAGTCTGCCCCCTTTGGCCACTCGGGAACCTCCCCAGGTAGGCAGGACCTTACCATACCCAAAAAAACATGTCAATAAGTTTTATTTAAAAACTCTGCCTGAATCTACAACCAGACTCTGTCCTGTTATACTGTCGTTTTCAACAAACATAAGAACAGCAGCTGCAACATCATCCTTGCCGGCAGCGCGTTTCAAAACACTTAATTTTATATTTGCATCTCTGATTTCATCAGTTAATTTCCCTGTCATTCTAGTGCCTTCCATCAGTCCCGGAGCAACATCATTCACAAGGATGTTATCAGGAGCAAGCGCAACGGCAAGACACCGTGACAGGTGCTGCAGACCGGCTTTCGACACTGAATAGGCAATTGAACTGGACGATGGGATGTTCCCGCCGACAGAAGAGATTGTAACGATACGTCCGCCGCCCCTCTTTTTCATATACGCCGCCGCCTGCCTGGCTGCTACAAATGGTGATGTCAGGTTAAACTGAAGAATATACTCCCATTTTTCCGGAGTCATGGTTTCAAGATCGGTAAACGGAATGGATTCATTATATGCAGCATCAAGTATCAGAATATCTACCCCGCCAAATGCATCAGCTGCAGCTTTCAGCATGGAAGCGCATCCTTCCTGGGTGGTAACATCTGCCTGAGTAATTATTGCTTCTGTACCAGTTTTTTCCAATTCTGCAAGGTTCTGTTCGGCTTTTTCCTGAGAACGGCTGTATACCATGCAGATACGAGCCCCTTTTTCCGCAAGCTTTAAACAGATACGCCATCCGAGCCCTCCGGTTGCGCCTGTTACTACTGCTACCTTTCCTTTGATGTCCATAATGACTCCTTGTCTGTCAGCTGATTTGTATACAAAATCACAGCCATTCTATTAGAAAACGGTAACGCGTGGAAAGGAGTTTAATTAGGCAAAATTACTTATTTAATAGAAAACACTCCGGAATACCGACGGAGGCCGGATTCCGGAGTTACATGGTTACCGAAGATTGAACACCTTTTCTGCTGTACCTGCAAAACACATTGCAAGGGCATCATCTGAAAGCCCTATGGCTCTGTACTTCGCCAGTTCCGAAGGAACATTGGCAAGCAGATCCGAGCCGAACATCATTCTTTCAGGCCCTACTCCGCTGACCATCGCTTTAAGATCGTACACAGTTGCCCAACTTGTTTCCAGATACACATTGCTGCACTCCTGTGCAACTATTACTGCTTCCGAACCGAAAACACCGCCTCCGGCATGAGCCATTACAATGGTAAGATCTGGATACTTTCTTGCTACCGGGATGATCAGCGATGGAAGGGCCACCGGCATTCCGGTGCCGGTATGTATCATCACCGGCACCCCGAGCTCAAGAGCAGTGCGATAGATTTTATCGGCACCAGGATGCGTAGGTGCCATACAGAAAGCATAAGGCTGCAGCTTCAGTGCTACAAATCCAAGATCAGCGACGGCCCACCGCACGGATTCGATATAACTCTTCTCTTCCATGTAGGGATTGAAACAGGATAAACCGTACGCACGGCCGGGATTATCATCAACATACCGTTTAATACGTTCATGAGCTTTCCTCTGATCATTGGTGACCATGCCGGGTTGTACAATCTGCGCTGCAAGGCCGTTATCCTCCATGGACTTCAGCAGTTCCTGTTCTGTGTCATCTGTGAGAAACATAAGATCCTCACCAAGGTGCATATGGGCGTCGATAATCTTCATAATAAATAGCTTCTCCTATTTCTCCATTGCAGGAAATACGTTCTCTATCAATGTATCCATGGAATCTTCTACGGTTTCCTTTGTTACGAGAAAAGTGGGTACACTGACTTTTTTAGCAGGAGTCTTGCCATTCAGGTAATCAACTGCCGCACGCAGGGCTTCGCGTCCCATGAGTACACCCTGCTGTATAGCCATCGCGCCGACTTTACCATCTTTCATTGCACCGATGGATTCGGGGCTGCCGTCAAACCCGGCAAGAACCATATCATTGGTCCGACCGACATTTTCGATTGCAACCATTGCTCCGAGAGTTCCTTCATCGTATGCGGTAAATATACCGCGAAGGTTAGGATGCGCTACCAGCAGATCCTGTGCGTATTTCATTGCTTCCGCACGGGTATAGTTCTTTGCTTCCAGAACTGCCACAACCTTTGATCCGGCTTTTTCCACCGCATCTTTCATTCCCGCAAGACGGTCCTTTCCGTTCTGCCTGGTCAGAGAGATGTTAATCATGGCAACATCTCCACCCTTCCATCCGTTTGCTTCCAGCTGCTGGGCAATATATTCACCAGCCGCCTTTGCACCACCATAGTTGTCAGAAATCACAAAGGAAACATAGTCGCCTGAATCAGTTCCAATATCACAGATAACAACAGGAACCTTTGCCTGAGCCGCAAGCTCAAGAACAGGTGGGCATGATGCACTGTCTGTGGGAGATATAATAATTGCATCCACACCGGCTGTGATCAGATCCTGAACGTTTTTCAACTGAGTTGAAGCACTGTTCCGGGAGTCTGAATCAATGATCTTAACACCCATTTTATCTGCTTCTGCATGGATACCACCGGCCAGATCTCGCCAGAAAGGTACATCAAGTCCGGGTGTTACATATGCTATCCTGGTTTGACCCCCATCTGCTTCCTGTCCACCTTTAGCCATGAGTGATACACCGCAGAGCATCACAATAAGAACAATAAGTCCAAGTCTTTTCATAATCTTTCCTCCTTATTTATTATGAAAAATATGTCTGCATCACCGTCTACCGACGGCGACGAAGCATCCTGTCCAGAAGTACCGATACGATAATTACCGTACCGACGGCGCTTCCCTGCCAGAAAGGAGAAACCCCGATCAGGTTCAGTCCATTATGTAGCACGGTAATAAGCAGTACTCCAATGAAAGTTCCGACAAGAGATCCTTTGCCTCCTGCAAGACTGCAACCTCCGATTACTACAGCAGCAATGGTATCGAGTTCGATCCCCAATCCCGTATCCGGATCTATGGCCCCGAGTCGTGAAGTAAGGATAATCACAGCCACCGCACTCAAGAGCCCGGTTACTGCATACGCCATGGCTTTATACAGCCTTACATTTACACCGGCCAGCCGTGAAGCCTCTTCATTACTTCCTATTGCATACCAGAAGCGACCGATTTTTGTTCGGGTAAGAACAATATGACCGATAATGAATAATCCGATGAGAATGACAGTATAAATCGGTAATCCAAATATTTTTTCATAGCTGAATATACGATACGAGGAAGGCAGGCCTGTTACAGAGTGGCCGTTGGTACTTACATACGTAAGAGAACGGCTTATAGACATCATACCAAGGGTAACAATAAACGGCGCAAGCTGGGCATACGCAATGAGCATTCCATTAACAAGTCCTACCATTGTTCCAGTAAGAAGTATGGCAAAAACTCCGCCGATCATCCCATGATTCAACATGACAATACCGCCGAACATTGCGCTGATTCCGGCAATTGCACCAACAGAAAGGTCAATTCCTGCAGTAAGTATGATAAAAGTCTGACCTATGGCAATAATACCCACCATAGTGGCCTGCCAGAAGAGGTTTCCGATATTCCCTACCGTAAGAAAACGCGGTGCAAGTATGCTTAACACGGTACACAGAAGCAGAAATGCCGCAAGCATCGCCATTTCTACCCTGTACTCCGCAAGGAATACCTTTGATTTTTCTTTTAAACTGCTATTAATCACCATTTGCTCCTTGTGCACAATATGTAAGTATTATCTCTTCACTTGCCTCATCATGCTTTAATTCTTTGACTATCCGTCCCTCCCGCATAACAAGAATGCGGTCTGAGAGGGCAAGAATTTCAGGTAGTTCAGAAGAGACGAGAATTATAGCAACTCCGCTGGCAGCAAGTTTGTCTATAAGATGATAGATTTCAAACTTAGCACCTACATCGATCCCGCGGGTAGGCTCATCCAGGATAAGCACATCCGGTTTGTTGGCAAGCCACTTTCCGATAACAACCTTCTGCTGATTCCCTCCGCTTAATGACTCTACCACGGAGTCGGCCGTATCGGTTTTAATTCGCAGATCTTTTACCATCTGATCCACGATGTTTTTTTCGTCTGATTTTTTGATCCAGAAATGTTTATCCCTGGTGAAATAGGAAAGGGTTATATTATTCCTTACCGGCAGTTTAATCAGAACACCATGGTTCTTCCTGTCTTCAGGAACCATTGCGATTCCTGCTTTAACAGCTTCCGCCGGAGACTTGAAATCTACAGTCCGGTCCATCACTGTCACGGTCCCGCTGTCCGGTCTGTCCGCTCCGAAAATCAGCCGTACCAGTTCTGTGCGTCCTGCCCCGACCAGGCCGGACAGCCCAAGGATTTCTCCCCTTCTTACATGCATGGAGCAGTCTAATACCCGATCCCCTCTGTTGAGATCAGTCGCCCGGACCAGAACTTCGCCGGGTTCATTCCGCTTCCTGATACTGAACATATTACCAATATCCCGGCCTACCATAGCGGTAATCAGTTCATCGGCAGAGGTTTCCTGCTTGATAAACTCCCTCACTTTTATTCCATCCCGAAGAACGACAATCCTGTCGCTTATTTCCATTATCTCTTCAAGCCTGTGACTTACAAAGATAATGGTAACACCCTCTACTTTAAGTTTACGCAGCAAATCAAAGAGCTTGGCTGTTTCCTGACTTGTAAGCGTAGCCGTCGGTTCATCAAGAATAAGCAGTTTCGAAGAGACAGAAACTGCCTTGGCAACCTCAACTAACTGCTGCTCCGCCACTGAGAGGGACTCAACTTTTCGAGCAGGATCAAGATGAAGATCTATATCGACCTTATCAAACAGATCTCTGGTGCTCATGTTGATTTTTTTGCGATTTAACCAAATGCCCCCGGCATAGGTTTCCTTGTCGGTGAGAAAAATATTTTCAGCTATACTCAAGTGAGGAACAAAACTGAACTCCTGTAGTACTATGGATATCCCGGCATGTACTGCATCACGGATACTACGAAAATGAACTTCATTCCCGTCAAAAATAATACTGCCATTGTCTCTACCGATTATCCCGGATATGATCTTTGCCAAAGTTGATTTTCCCGCGCCGTTCTCACCTATTAACGCAAGAACTTCGCCTTTTCTGACATCGACACTTACTGAATCCAGCGCCTGAATTCCTCCGAAACTTTTACTGACATCTTTAACGCTTAACAGAATATCGTCCAAACTTTCTCTCCCGGCGTTTGACTGATAATTAGTTAATGCAAAAATGGTGCCAAAATCAGCGCATCGTTACTAAAGTACACCCTTAGAATGAGTTACTAGTATTTTTTCAAATACTCGTATCTTGGCATCAGGCGGAATATGTGTATTACCTTTCCCATGACGGGAAGACGCGGGTAATTTTTTACCCGATATTTTAACTTGACGGTACAGAGGCCACAGATAATACTATTGTGATGATTTTTCGAATTCTGATCGTTGATGATGAACCTGAAGTATGCAGTTCCCTAAGTGAAATACTGTCCGAAAACGGCTATACTGTTGATTACCGTACCGACCCTACACTGGTGGCCGCCTATCTCCTTGAAAATCAGATAGATCTGATGCTACTGGATATACGCATGCCCGGAATAGGTGGTCTCGACCTTCTTGAAGAGATTCGCAGCAGTCATCCCGATTTGGGCATTATTGTTATCTCCGGATTTGCTACAGTTGAACATGCAGTCAAAGCGATGAAATATGGGGCTGTCAATCTTCTAACCAAGCCCCTTAAAATCTCACTCCTGCTGTTGGAAATAGAACAGTACAGGAACAGTCTCTCCAGCAAGTCAAAAGTGACAGATGAGTACTCAATCGTAACCGAAGACCCATCTGTCCTGCATATAGTTGAACAGGTGAAAGTCGCCGCTTCTACCCCTGCTCCGGTGCTTATTCAGGGTGAAAGCGGCACCGGAAAAGAACTTATAGCCGAGATGCTGCACCGAAACAGCAGGCGTGCTGGTAACCCTCTTACCAAAATTAACTGTGCAGCTATTCCTGAGCACCTGCTTGAAAGTGAACTGTTCGGTTACGAAAAGGGAGCATTTACAGATGCCAAGGAGAATAAAACCGGGCTTCTGGAATATGCCGATAAAGGCACAGTATTCCTTGATGAAATCGGTGAAATGAGCATACATACCCAGGCAAAAATATTGCGGGTTCTCCAGGATAAAAAGTTTACCCGGGTTGGCGGATTAAAGCCCGTCAGCAGTGATTTCCGCGTTATCGCCGCTACTAATAAAAACCTTAAAGAGGAAGTCGCCCTGGGGAATTTTCGCAAGGATCTCTACTACCGCCTCACCGTGGTGGAAATAAACATGCCTCCCCTTAGGGAACGGACAGGAGATATAATGCTCCTGGTGAACCACTTTATAGACTACTTCAATTCGGTGTATGAAAAAAATATCAGGTCCATTGGTCCGGAAGCGCAAAAAGCACTGGAACAGCACATCTGGCCGGGAAACATAAGAGAATTGAAAAATGTTATTGAAAGAGCGGTGATCTTCAGCCCTGGAAACACTATCGACCTCTCATGTCTGCCGGAGCAGTACCGTTGTATATTCCATACGAGCCCCACGGAAGAGCTGAATAACCGTTATGATTCAATTAGCCGTGAAATTATCCTTGAAGCACTCTCCCGTTCAAACGGGGTCAGACAGGAAGCAGCCCGACTTCTGCATATAAGCAGAAAAACCCTGTATAACCGGATGCGACGGCTTAATATCCAATGAACAGTTTCTCCACTTCGAACTCCATGCCGGTTTTAAGGATGCGGAATATCCATGTTTCCTATGGCAATATAAAAGCCTTGAACGGTGTTGACTTCGACCTCTACAGAGGCGAGATCCATGCGCTTATGGGAGAACACCGCGCGGGAAAATCCACCCTTGTAAAACTTCTATCCGGTGCAGAAAAACGTGACAGAGGAGAGATTTTCATCAAAGGCAAAGCCTGCGGTCACCTAAATCCCGGAAGTTCCATGAAACTGGGGATCGGTATTGTGTATCAGAATCTCATGGTAATCCCGGATCTGAACACCATCGAAAATATCTTCTCGCCAAATCTGAGAATCAATAAGTTTGGTCTTCTTGACCAGCACTCAATGCAAAAAACCACCGCATCCCTTCTAGAGCACCTCAACTGCCGCTTTGACTGCAGAGCACCACTTAACCGCTTAAGCGTAGGAAACCAGCTGATGGTTGAGTTTGCCCGGGCTTTACGCATTAATCCCGGCATCCTGATTCTGGATGAAATTTCCAACAAGTTGACTCCCCAGGAGATGAAACACATATACCGCATTATGTTTGAACTTAAAAACAGCGGAACCAGCATTATCTACATATCTCATGATATGGATGAAATCCAGCGAATCGCAGATCGGGTTACGGTTCTGAAAAACGGCTACCGCAGGGAAACCGAGCTTGTACGAAATTTAAGCCAGCTGCGGATGGTTCAGATGACCTATTCATTTTCTGCAAAACAGGAACAGATTGATTATGAGGAAGAAAGTTTTGCCCAGGTAAAGAAACATTTTGAGAGCGTAATTCAGGACTTCCCGGCGGGTATTCTTCTGCTCGATAGAAAGAGCAATGTTCAACTTATGAATTTTGAAGCGGTAAATATTATCGGCCTTCCACAAAAACGATTCGAAGATTTCCCTATTCACGAACTGGCATTTTTATCTGATTCCGGTCATTCAGAATTAAAGAAAGCCATAGAAAGTCGTGAGCCCTGGGAAACAGACGAGATGGAAACTGTGGATGGAAAAAATATCAGCCTTAAAACATTCCCAATACGCAACGATGATCAGCAGTTTATAGGGACTACCCTACTTATTCAGGATGAATCCCTTACCAAATGTATCGATGATTATCTTATTCAGACAGAGAAAATGGCGTCTGTAGCAGAAGTTGCGGTTGGAGTGGCTCATGAGATAAACAACCCTCTCTGCATAATACAAAACTATATTGAACTGATCAGAGCACGGAATACAGACGAAGACACACAGAAAAAAATTGGTAAGATTGAGAATGAACTGGAACGAATAGTTTCAATAATATCCAGTCTTCTTTCGTTCAGCAGAATCCAGGCACTTCCTGGAAACCTGATTGATGCAGGAGATGTAATGAATGATGTTCTTCTGTTGTTGAGTCACTCACTCAACGAAAAAATGGTGGAACTTGACTGGAAGAAACCACGTACCAGGCATCCTGTTCTCGGAAGTGAGAATAAACTGAAACAGGTTTTTATGAACCTGATTATGAACAGCATTGAGGCGGTTCTAAATAACGGGAAAATAGCGGTAAAAATAAAAAACTCCAAGAATAATGAGTTTACCGACATTCTTATTCAGGACACCGGGGCAGGTATTCCGGAAGAGGTGGCGGAAAAAATATTCAACCCCTTCTTTACCACCAAAATAAGCAGGAAAAACAGCGGCCTTGGTCTTTCAATATGCCGGCATATAATCGAAGAGCATAACGGTATTATCTCCTTTAAAAGCACCCCGGGTGAATCTACGGTTTTTACGGTAAGGCTACCGGTTGCAAGGATTTAATCTGAGAACCAATTGAGAACCCGCAGGTGTATGAGTTTTTTGAGTGCAAAAACAGTGCTTTTTATAGTAATTACAGAATAGACTTAACTTTTTTATAAAAACGGTGCAGGAATTACAGGGGTACTGTACAGGTTCAGTAAATAATCTTAATTCTTCATATTTGCTTAATCAGTCGTTTTATTTTTTGGAGGAAACAAATTGACAGAGATTTATTTCATTCGTCATGCAGAATCTGATCACACAGTCAAAGATGAATATAATCGTCCACTTACTGAAAAAGGTATCAATGACGCTAAAATGTTACCATATATGTTTAGAGATATTTCACCTGATGCATTGTTTTGTAGCCCTTATATAAGAGCAGTCCAAACGATAACACCTGTAGCAAAAGCAAAGAATCTGGACATTATTATCAAGAATGATTTACGGGAGAGATTAAGTAATTCCGCATGGATACATGATGAATTAGACTTAAGAGAATTTGTATATAAAATGTGGGAAAATATAAGTATAAGTGTGGACGGTGGAGAATCCATCTCGGAGCTGCAGGGAAGAAATATTAAAACAATTACTGAAATCTTGAGAGATTATACTGAAAAGAAAATAATCATCGGAACCCACGGATCTGCATTAGCATCTATAATGAATTATTATGACCAAAACTTCTCCGCAGAAGATTTTATGCACTTTATAGGTAAAATGCCCTACATAATTAGAATGCAATTTGAGAAAAACAATTTTATTAGCATGGAAAATGTACCATTATGATATTCATAAACACTAAAAATACCGTATAGATACCTTTCCAACAGTTGTTATTGAATTTATCCCCTATGGCTGCAACGATTCTTTGATGGTAACGAATTATCAAATCCAAGTTACCATAAGCATCTTTATCTCACTTTAACTGACGTTAATACCAACAATTTAAACGACAAACAGAATGATATTTAGTCTGATTTGAGGATTTCTATAATGGACCCGTGATTTTGGACAACAAGTTAAGTTTGTTGTACCATGAACTACGGAGCAAGAAGTGTCTAAGGGACGAAGAAAATTTACCAATGAACAGAAGTTCCAAATTGTAATAGAAGCTATCAAAGGTGAGCGGCAGATTTCTGAAATTGCCGCTCAGTATCAGGTTCATCCAAACCAGGTCAGTAACTGGAAAAAGCAGTTTCTTGAAAAGGGTGCATCTGTTTTTAATACCAAGGCAGATGACTCCAAGAAGATTCTGGAAGAAACGCAGGAAGATCTTTTCAAGAAAATTGGCCAGCAGCAATACGAGATCGAGTGGTTAAAAAAAAACTTGAAACTTGTGGAGTCCTGGAGAAAAGAGAAATGATATCACCTGATAAGAGGCTATCGATATCACGGCAGTGCAAGCTGGTGTCTCTGAATCGCAGCTCCCTCTATTACAAGAGCATGCCTGTTAATGGTGAGAATATAGAACTCATGAAAAGGATTGATGAAATCTATACTGATAATCCTGACTTTGGCAGTCGTCAAATGCGCAACGCTCTACGTCGTGAAGGAAGGAAAATCAACAGGAAAAGAGTGCAGCGTTTGATGCGAGTCATGGGAATTATGGCGATCTTTCCGGGAAGAAACCTTTCAAAACCGGGTATAGGAAAAGAGCATAAAGTCTATCCGTACCTCTTGAGAAAGCTCAATATAAGCCGTCCAAACCAAGTGTGGGCTACTGATATTACCTATATCCGTCTTGCTCATGGTTTTGTCTACCTGGTTGCAATCATTGACTGGTATAGCCGAAAAATACTCAGTCATGAAATCTCCACTACTATGGATCAGGAGTTCTGCATCTCTGCATATCGAAGAGCAGTAGCTCAATATGGTAATCCGGAGATCTTGAACTCCGACCAGGGGAGCCAATTCACTTCAAAAGAATATAGGAATTTAGTCTTGAGTTCCGGGGCTAAATTCAGCATGGATGGCAAAGGCAGAGCATTGGATAATATTGCAATAGAAAGGTTCTGGAGAACCTTGAAATATGGAGAAGTGTACCTCAAGGAATATGAATCAGTTAGGGAGGCAAAAGACGGTATAAAGGCTTTCATTGAAAAGTATAACAGCAGGCGTCCACATACCAAGCATGGTATCTCCACGCCGGATGAAGTATTTGGAGTGGCAGCATAAATCTCATTAAGATTTTCTAAATGCTGTCTTGACGATGGGGTCCACTATATTCTGCAAGGTAGGAATGATGTGTATCAGAAAGCGGGTTATAATATTACAAGTAATTTTTCTTGCTTTTGACGGAATTTTTGTTCAGGTGTCTGTCAATCAAGTATTCATAAAAAAATTCATGATCATGAAACGTTTTTCAATTGTTGGTTCCTCGAAATACCCTAAACCGCATGAATGGGTACTTCAAGGACCTTTTGAACTTTCTAAGTTGCAAGCTGTTGGGGGGGGGGGGTAAAGTTTGATCATGATGAAAGTTATACAAGGACTCAGTTTCCAGAGGAAGTTCCAATGACTGGAATGGTGGTCCACAGAAAAGATGCTTATATTGCAGTTAAGCGGTGCGAATCTCTGGTTCTACTTAAATTGAAAGATGCTGCTGACATTCAGGTGGGTGAGATGTTGTATGGCAACATGAAGTCTTCAGGGGATTCAACACTTAAATATATAGAGACAGAAGAGCTCATTGAAGTAGATATTCTTTATCCACGCTGCAGCATTAATACAATGCGGGAATATATAGATTAACCTATATATTGAGAGAATTAAGGTCTAAGGGGTTTTCTTAAATTCTTCATCAGGATATCACAAAGTATATCTCCAACGATACTATCGTTAAAGACATACTTAAGGCAGGTGATGAAATGGCTTTGACCTCGGTTTTTCTATCTGAGTACGAATGATAACTGATTTCCGGGATATGATCTTCTCTGACATTAAAATGTCCCGAGGTGATCAACTCTTTTTCTATACTGAAGTATCTCTTCCAGGCTTTGAAGACTGTAGCCCCTGAAACTATTATTGAAATGGGTATAAAAAATTCCAGCCGAACAGAAAGATACCTGCTTAGTGACATTGAAAAGATCGTTTCTGAGATAAATGGTAAAGAGATCAGATCATTTAAAATAGTACTTATTCGTGACTTTGGTAAAAGCTTCGCAACTCGTAAAAGATTTGTGACCACAATTGAGGAGATGTTAACCAATTACTATAGTGGTTTTTGTTCAGTACCTCAAGAACTGAGATAAGCCCGCTCCAAAAGTTGTTGAGAAATCACTGTCACCACCGGTGCTAAATTGCAGGAAATCACCGGAATGAAATTGCAGAGTCCGGCTTGAAAAAAAGGACGGTACTGCCTTGTAATGGTTGTAACCAAACAATCAAAAAAACAAGGAGTACGCCCTACAATGCTGGAGTTACTGATGCATGAAGCACAAATGTTGAAACAACAGGGCACGAAGATAAAAGATATCGCCGAAGCTCTCCGGAAGAGTGAACGCATGATTCACTACTACCTGGCAGAACCCTCTCGCCCCCGAAAGAAACGGGACTATTCGAGCAAGCTTGATCCCTTCAAACCCTACATCGATACTATACTTGAGGATGACCCGTCGTTCAATCGGGAAGTATGCTGAGCCCCTTTGTCAAACAGTTTTCCGTTCCATTTAAGGTGGAACCTGCCGGTATAGCCTGACTATGCAACCGCTTTCATTCCTTCTACCTGGAATGATTCATACATCTCTTCCGGGGTCCGATAATCCAGACTTTGATGAAATCTTCGACTGTTATAGAATTGAAAGTACCGACGAAGGCCAGCTTTAAGCTCCCGTACTGATTCATAGGATTTCAAGTAAATATCTTCATACTTGAGAGTTCGCCAGAACCGTTCAACATAGATATTGTCCCGCCAGCGACCCTGACCATCCATACTGATTTCAATGCCGTTGTCTTTCAGGATTTGAATAAAGCCATAGGAGGTAAACTGGCTCCCCTGGTCGGTATTAAAGATTGCAGGCGTGCCATATTTTCGCAAAGCGTCCTTCAGCGCTTCAACACAGAACTCGGCATCCATGGAGCGTGATATCCGCCAGCTCAAGACTTTCCGGCTGTATAGATCCATAATGGCAACAAGATAAACAAATCCCGTCTCCAGTTTCAGATAGGTAATATCGGTTGCCCAGACCTGATTCGGATATCTGATTCTCTTGCCCTTCAGCAGGTACGGATACACAGGGTGGTCCTTTTTCGGGATAGAGGTTAATTTCTTTGGCGAGAGTGCTTTAAGGACCAATTCTTTCATCAGGCGGCGTACCCGTTTCACGGTAGAGATTATCGATTCTTTTTTCAGCTCGCGTACCTGCTTTCGGTAACCGTAAAATGGCTACTTTATAAACAGCTCTTTCAGCTTTATCATTTCTTCGATATCGGCCCGTCGCGGGGCACGTTTCTTGTAGTAGTGATGGGAGCGGCTTACCCCGAGCAGTTCACTTTGTCGTCTAATAGACAGATGACGGTCAGAAGGATCGATCATTCGTAATCCTTTCCGTACAATTGCTTGTACTTTTTTTTTAACCACTCGTTCTCGTACTTTGCCTGGCCAAGTTGTTTGTAGAGCTCTTGCTCCCGTTTTTTCACCTGATCGAGCTCCTGATTCTTCTTGTTCTTACGTTCAAATAGGGAGCTCACATTCTGCAGGAGTTGCTTCTTCCAGGCACTGATCTGATTGGGATGGACTTCGTATTCCTCGGCCAGCTCCTGCAGGGTTTTCTCCTCCTTCAGTGCTTCAAGGGCTACCTTGGCTTTGAACTCTTCATCAAACTTTCGTCTCACGTACATCTCCTCGTTTATGGTATCATACATCGGAGATTCCACCTTAGTTCTTAGAAATAACTGTTCAGAAATCCAGGCTCATCATAAAGATAGGTTTCTGCGGCTCTACATGTTTCCGTTTTTTCCGTTCCTTGATTAACCCGTTCCGTTTCAGAATAAGACTAATCGTCGATGCTGCTGGAATCTGGTTGTATACTCCTTCGGTCTCCATCAGTTTACGGATTTTCTTGAGACCAAAGAGTTTATGCTTTTTGCGGATTTCGATTACAGCCTGTTCAACCTTTGGCGGTGTTTTATTCGGTATTTCGTGCGGAGAAGGGTCTCGATCTTCGAGGTTTTCCATACCGCCTTCTTTGTAGCGGCCAACCCATTTATACCCGGTAGTTCGGGTAATTCCAAAGTCTTTGCACAAGGATCTGAAACTTTGCTGGTCGGCTTTCCAATGCAGTATGAACTCTTTTCTATGGTCCACAACAGTCATCTCCATGAACGGCATAAGAACCTCCTTTCAAGAATTCTATGCCGTTATTGTACACCTCTACTTTAAATAATTGTTTATGATGCTATCGGGTCATACCTATAATCTGTATAACATCCAATTGAGCTGCAAACCGTGACAGTAGGTTTGTCAGCTGCAATTGTTGGTTATAAAGCAATCATTTTCATTTTAAAAATTCCATTGCATAGTCTTTTATTTTCTCAACAAACGAGATGAAAGCTAATATTGTCTCTTTCTTAGGGATACCTTCAGGGATCAGACCAGTTGAGGATGGATAACGTGTATCGATGTAAACATCATTAATTTGATCTAATTCATCCTTGTCATATTCTATTTTATTTTCACTGATCACCATGTTCATTAATACTTCAAGATTATGTATTTTTGGTACTGGCTTATCCTGGTTCTCTATCATCGCCTTTAAATATTTTTCAACTGCTTGTTGGCAATGAAAAGCAGCAATGGTTGTCAAGTTTTCTTCTTCGCTTAGTTTCAAAGCGGATTTATAATCTAAATCAGCGTATTTTATCCATTCTTCAACTTTTTCTTTCATATAGGGTTTTCCCTTCTGAGTTGATTTCATTGATAAAAGAACTGTTTTGTATAGTTAGTGCTTCGTACTCTGGTCGAGTATATACAAGCAGATCAATTGGTACTTTATAACTTTGTTCACGAATGGTTTTTCTTACAGCGAGTTTTATCTTCATTTTTTCTTCATATGACTGAGGAATCCTATCGGAATCCAGTACGACCAGAAGATCTAAATCACTCCATTCATGTGTATTGCCACGAACTGTAGATCCAAAGAGTATAATTTTTACCGGATTTAGAGTTTTTAGAGATTCTATAGTCTCATCTAAGTATTTAACCGGTGAAGCTGTACTCATATCTATAGTGTAGTGCATCTCTATTGGTTTGAATAGTATCTTTTAATTCATTATACTATAAGTGTTTACGTGCATTCTATTGATTCTCATCATAGCCTATCACAGCTACTAAGTTGTACCTATTTTGCTATAGATCCACGTACAAATTTTTCGTTAAACATATCTATTGTCTTTATAACATCCAATTGAGCTGCAAACCGTTAAGCTGGCGCTGTTTGTGCTGTAACTCATAAACATTTTACTACGATATCAGCTCGGAATCACCTGAAAGTTACATTTACCTGGTTCCTTTACTGCACAAACTGTGACAGTAGGTTTGACTGCTCCAATTGCTGGTTATATTTATTCATCAACGGCTTTAAACTTTCTCCGGTTTCATTTTCTTTGTTGCGGCTTCGATAATGCCGAAATCGGACATAGAATAAAAGGTTTTTAAACCGCTAACTATTTCGAAATCCTCTTTTTGTTTGTAATCAATCATACCTTTATGAATAGCGGTCCTATAGAGTTTACATGATAAAGGCTCAGTCATATGTAACTTTTCAACCAGATCTAAACAGAATTCATTATTTCCAATTTGCTTCTTAGCTGGAAATACTATATTTATTGTTTTATTTGGTTCAATATCAGCCACTTCTACTCTAGTTGATGAGAAGATTATTCCATCAATTTCATTATTCTTTTGTACATGCTGCATTAATAGTTGTGGAATTATGTATTCAGGTTTAAAAGGTAATTCTTTTTCCTTAACCTTCATTTGGCAAGATGCAATTAATGGCCAAAGGATAAAGAAGCTATTAATGGATTGAGTTAATGCCTTTACTGTAATTCTTTCATCAAATTCTTCTTCTGGGAATTCTTTCAGATACGAAAGCAACAGTTTATTTGTCAACGAAATATTTAGTAAATTCATTTTCTTTGCGTTTACAAATACGAATCGAGAAATATGGACATCATCAAGTGATGGTCGCCCCATCTCTTCCCAACAAATATATGCAGATGTACCAAGGTATAATGCAGGGTTACCTGGAATACTAAATCGAAATGAGTTAACTTTTCTTCTTTTGTTGTATGGGACGTGAAATATATCTTTCCTTTTTATTGAAGGCATACCAGAGAGTCTAATTCTATAAAGTTCTTTATAAGGCAACAAATTTTCAGTACGTTCAAGTAGCTTGAAGTTCTTAAGGACATCGTCAATTATAGGCATTAGATATTTAAAACTATTATAGGCGGTTATTACATTACCATCTAAGTAACTTGATATAACTGAAAGAATTTTTTGTTCGACATTTGTAATTTTAGAATACACCTTCATATCTAAAGTGATGTTTCTATTTTCACCGATTATACTTTTAACAAACTTGTTATATTTTTTGTATATTCGACGTAAATCTGTAATTATGTTTTCCGACTGTATATCAATAGGAAAACAGAGCTCATTTTCTGAAAGTATTTCTTTTAGGCTTCTCATATCATGCTACCATAAAATATTTATTTGCCGATGTACAGTTCAGCACCTTATAAACAATTATCTAAGATCCCCATTTACAGTCTCGGTACGTACTGAAACTCATGAATATCATACACCCGAAGATCTGATTCGTCCAAGTATCCTAAAATGAAATCCCTGAACCAGATCCTAAAGATCCTCTCACCTAACTCTTCAAGCCCGATATTCTTGTTGGATAGTGCTGTCGATATCGGTATCCAACGTTTCTTGCCAGAACGTATATTCCCGTTTCCGCAGACATGTTTCACCAGGTATTCAGCAGGATATTCCCAGTCTACTATTTTGTTCGAGTAGCTGCGGTTAGACTTCTCATGAACACTTTTCGGAACAACCATTCCAAGTGCTTCATGTGGACGTACCTCATTATATTCCCGCATAAACTCATTCATTTTCCGCTGTTGTGCTTGTAAGGTTTTGCCAGGTTTATTACAAGCCGCTGCTTTTAACTCACGGTGCATTCGTTCATGTCGCCCATTCTGCTTCGGAGACGCTGGATCGCTGTACACAGGCTGGATCCCTAACTCCATCAGCCATACAGCAAACTTGGTTATTCGCCCAAGGGAGCGGATACTGGCAAAAGGTGAACCGTTATCCGTATGCAGTTGCACAGGAAGTCCATAAACCTTGAATGCATCGATAAATATTGGTTTAGTTTCTTCAAAATTAGGATTATGTAACCCTTTAATTGCAAGAATCATTGTCGCCACCGGTGCTAAATTGCAGGAAATCACCGGAATGAAATTGCAGACTCCGGCTTGAAAAAAAGGGCAGTACCGCCTTGTAATGGTTGTAAGCAAACAATCAAAAAAACAAGGAGTACGCCCTACAATGCTGGAGTTACTGATGCATGAAGCACAGATGTTGAAACAACAGGGCAAGAAGATAAAAGATATCGCAGAAGCCCTCCGGAAGAGTGAACACATGATCCACTACTACCTGGCAGAGCCCTCTCGCCCCCGAAAAAAACGGGATTATCCGAGCAAGCTTGATCCCTTCAAACCCTACATCGATACTATACTCGAGGATGATCCGTCATTCAATCGGGAAGTCCTTCTCCGTAATTTACGAAAACAAAAATACCAAGGCGGTATTACCATCCTTAGGAACTATGCAGCAAAGAAAGCAGCCGAGATTAATCGGAAGGCAGTTATCCGCTTTGAAACAGAACCGGGGTTCCAGGCACAGGTCGACTGGAAGGAGTTAGGAAACCGCCTGGTAGATGGTAGCTGGAAGAAGCTCTACGCATTTGTGATGGTGTTCGGCTATTCCCGCAAGCCGTTTGTCATGCACACCACAAGTATGGACCAGGCAACGGTCCTGATGTGCCATGTTCTTGCATTTCAGTACTTTGGCGGAGTACCGCAAGAGATCCTGTACGACAATATGAAGACCGCTTTTATCTACTCAACTTCTTTAGAGAAATGGGTACCGAACAAACATCTTCTCTCTCTGGCTCGGCATTATGGATTTACTCCACGTCGCTGCCAGGTGCGGCGACCACAGACCAAAGGCAAGGTAGAGCGGTTTATTCACTTCTACGAGCACAACTTCTGGATTGAGCATAAAGCATTTCCCGTTGTGCTGGATGAGCTAAGCGAAGCTGTGTTGCACTGGACTGATAGGATCTGTCAGAAGAAGATTAATGGTCTTGATGAAACCCGGAATGAGCGATTTTCCCACGAGAAGCCATTCCTTACACCATTACCAGAGCAGACCTTCGATTGCCGTCACAGTACCGCTGTACGTGTCTCTGGGGAGTCCCTGGTACGGGTTAAGAACAACTGGTACAGCGTTCCGCCGAAGTATATCGGTGAGCAGCTTACTGTCCGTATTGATCCTCTGTGTCATCAGGCCGAAATAACTGTAGGAGAAGTATCCATCCGTACGTTTGCCATAAATCACGATGAACGGAACATGCGGTACTACCTGCCTGAGCATACCCAGGCGCTTAGGGAATTATGGCAAAAACAGTATAGCATTCCCAAGTCCAGAAGGCGGGTTATTCCAAAAACAGACGTAGATGTGCGTTCTCCCTATCAGCATGAAAAACTGTTCAGTGTCGGGGAAGCCTCATGAATGAACGGCACGAAATGATTATATCCCGCATGGAAGAGCTTGGCTTAAGCTTCATGGCGGCAGGGCTGGAAAGCTTTCTCTCGAGCCAGGTAAATCAGGAAGCACCGCTCATCGAAGCCATTGGTGAACTTATTGACCTGGAGCTCATCCCGCGCAAGGAGCGGATGGCAAGGACACGGCTTAAGGTCTCAGGAATTCCGCACAGTAAAACACTGGACGAGTTCGATCTAACCTGGCCCAAGGGCGGGCTTACCCAGAAACAGTTTAATGAGCTGTCCACGCTTGCTTTTATTGAACGCAAGGAAAACATCATTCTCCTTGGACCAAGCGGACTGGGAAAGACGCACCTTATGACGGCCTTGGGGCAGAAGGCCTGTTTAAATGGCTACACTGCATACTTCATCAGCTGCCTGGATCTCTTGGAACGATTACAGCGTTCCCGGGACCAGGGGCGACTCAAGAACAAGCTGACCTGGTTTGGGAAACCCCATGTTCTGCTGATCGACGAAGTTGGTTACGAGAACCTGAATTCAGAGCAGGCTGCATTATTCTTCCAGCTCATCAATACCCGGTATGAGCGTGGCTCCATCATCCTTACTTCAAACAAAACCTTTGGAAAGTGGGGAGAAATTATGACTGATGATGCGGTTGCAACTGCTACGCTGGACCGACTTCTGCATCATTCACATGTAGTAAGCTTAAAGGGAGATTCGTATCGCATGAAGGATAGAATGAAAATTGGAGCCGTTGGCTTCTAAAAAATTTTGCCGGAAGTCTGCAATTTAGCTCCGGTGAAAAACTGCAATTTCATTCCGGTGTTGACAGAATCATCCGGGAAAAGCTGTCACAAATTGTCAGGGGATAACAGTACCTGCCGTTTCCCATTTTGAACTTTCCCTTGTAATCTGCACTCCATACCTGGTTACAGCTATCAGGATCAAAGATAGGTTTCTGCGGCTCTACATGTTTCCGTTTTTTCCGTTCCTTGATTAACCCGTTCCGTTTCAGAATAAGACTAATCGTCGATGCTGCTGGAATCTGGTTGTATACTCCTTCGGTCTCCATCAGTTTACGGATTTTCTTGGGCCCAAAGAGTTTATGCTTTTTGCGGATTTCGATTACAGCCTGTTCAATCTTTGGCGGTGTTTTATTCGGTATTTCGTGCGGAGAAGGGTCTCGATCTTCGAGGTTTTCCATACCGCCTTCTTGGTAGCGGCCAACCCATTTATACCCGGTAGTTCGGGTAATTCCAAAGTCTTTGCACAAGGATCTGAAACTCTGCTGGTCGGCTTTCCAATGCAGTATGAACTCTTTTCTATGGTCCACAACAGTCATCTCCATGAACGACATAAGAACCTCCTTTCAAGAATTCTATGCCGTTATTGTACACCTCTACTTTAAATAATTGTTTATGATGCTATCGGGTCATACCTTATGTGTACATAACATCCAATTGAGCTACGTGGCGTAAGCTGGCGCGAGTTCTTGCGAAAGCAAGAACCGTGACAGTAGCCACGACTGCTCCAATTGCTGGTTATCTTTCTAATTTTTTTTGAGATAGTCTCCAAACTCTATTAATATATTAACTATCTCATCGTTAAGCATGTATCGCCCTCCATTCTTATTTACTAATCCAAGATCCAAGAATTGCTCGTGTGTAGATTTCTCGAGTATATATTTACTTAAGTCTCGATCTGCGATAGCATATCCTTGCTCTTCACTTTTTCTTTTTTCTAATCGCTTGATCTCACTTTTAATATATTTGTCGATATCTTTAGTGTTTTCCAATGTTTCTTTTAGATTATTTATAATATGCTCTCCCTCGTTTATATACTTATCAAAGAGTAATTCTGTAAGAGATGTCTTCTTTATTGAATTATCATTTATAAATCTTCTTATTTCTTTCTTTCGTCTTATCCGTCCAAAACGATCGGCAACAAATCCTGATATTGTTAAAATTAGTATTGTGAAAATGATTACCGCAACTGTATAAACAAGACTCCTAATAATTTGTATAACTATATTTCCCAAAAAAGCAGCTTCAAATACATTCTGCTCCTTTCGCTCTAATGTTTTATCAATGATATTGATGGCATACTGATCAGCAATTTTACCATCCACTATCAATTGCAATTCACTAGTGTTTTTATAGAGGATTAATAGTTTAATCTCGTAGAATTCAGATGATTCCAATATAACTTCAGGAAGTTGAATTGTATTGTCAGTTGTTTTTTCAACTTCAACAACTTGCTCTAGATATTCATTGCTTGAGTGAGTTTTTTCAACATTTCCAATGATTTCTCCATTTTGGAACACAATCATCACAGGAGCATTTCCATCATAATAATTACTTAAAATGGTCTTTTTTCCATTGTTGATAATTCTTATATTATAGATTTTTATGTTACTATTCAGTTCCTTCAAGCTTCTATCATCGTAAACTACATCCAGTTTTGAAACATCTTCACGAATATCCAGCACATTTAAAGATGATACAATTTGTATTTCAAGGCGTGGTGTCTTATCTGGTAAAAATAATAGATATAGAGTTGATGCAGATGCTAGAAAGCCCAAAATTGACGCAAAAACGATTATGCCTTTTTTAAATTGCCCCTTAACCTCAGATTTTTCCATGTTTTGTTTTTATAAATCTCCTTAGTAAAGATAACATCCAATTGAGCTGCATGCCGTTAAGTTGGCGTGCTTTGTGCTGTTTTACAATCAACATAATACAACTACTTTCGCTCGGAATCACCTGGTTTAGCTAAACGCCTTTGATCTTCACCTGCACAAAGCATGACAATAGGCATGACTGCTCCAATTGCTGGTTATATATTTCTCACCTTTTTACCGTATCCAATTCTCAATTTTAAGCTCATCGATGCGGTTATAGTGTTTTACATTTCCTGTTATTAGCTTACTGCATCCATCCAAGCATGTTGCTGCAATAAAAACATCTGCATCTTCTATTGGAGATCCGGTAAACTGCAGTCTGGTTTTAAGTTGCCCAAACAATTTTGAAATCCTTACATTGCTTTGGATTATGTTTACCGTAAGTAAAAACTCTTCAACACGTAAGCTGTTTTCCGCCGGTTTTTTAGACTTATAAGCCCCATAATACAGTTCAGAAGCTGTCATAAACGATACTGCAATACTATCGTTTTCTTCTTTTCTTTTTTCTAGTACTTTCTGGTTCCCACGGAGTAATTCAATACAAATATCAGTATCGAGCAAAATCATAACTCAACATCTCGCCCTTTTGTTCGGCTACTATAGATGTCGCTTATGATTTCTTCTGCAGATCGATCATCTTCCCAGGTTCCAGAAAGAGTTTCCCACATTTTTATCTGATTTTCTTTCGATATAGGAGTATTTGTATTTTCGCGAGTTTCAATTTCTGTCGTGAGAGCTTTTTCGATAAGTATCAAGAATTCGCTGTTTATACTGCGTTTTTCGACCTCAGAAAGAGTTCTTACACGACTTAAAACAGAATCTGGGATGTTTCTTATAGTAATACTTGCCATGGCTGTAATCCTTTATAAACATATTATACAACCATTTTGCAACTACATCAATTGCTTTCTTAATTCTATACCGATAGCCTATTTTCTCAGTAACTTCCGTAGTGGTTAAAATTGGCCCCAATTACTAACAGACGCAATATTTATTGATTCATCAACCCAAGAGCATGCTGCGTTCTACACAAATATTTTTGAATATATATAACATCCAATTGAGCTGCAAAACCGGGCCGCTTTAGCGGCATTGGCATGTGTTTTTGCTGCCTGGTTTCCACATTATACTACGGCTTTTTAGCACAAACACTTCTTATAACAGTACCTCGGGTTAAGCTCTTAGCAAAAACCATGACAATAGGATTTGTCTGCTCCAATTGCTGGTTATCTATCATTAATTTCTGTATTCCAATGGTACATATATAGTTAAAGATGAATCAAGAGAAATCCCTTTACAAAATAGTTGCTTGGCTTTTTCAATATTGTCATTCTCATGTTCAATTTTAGCTAAAGCTATAAAAGCCTTTGGGTCAGGAGATTCTACTATAGTAGCATTCTCCCAATCTTTTATAGCCTCGTCCATCATATTAATTTTTTGATATTCAAGTCCTCGATTATAATATATATCAGCTCTGTTTTTATTTTCTTCTATCATTCTTGTATAATCTTCTATTGATTTCAGAATATCTCCATTCATGCTATAAGACACGGCACGAACATAGCGTACATCAATATCATTCTCTTTTTCTAAAAATTTGGTAAGGTAATAAATCGATGTTGCGTAATTACCGATTTCACTATAAGAATATCCAATATAATAATTAAGCATTAAATCATCATCGTTTTCTTTTATCGCGTTATCAATAAAAAATATACATTCGTTATATCTTTTTTCATCAAATAGTATTAATCCATACCTTTTATTATATTCATAAGTAGTTAATCCATTTTCATGAGCGATTTCTATATAATTTTTTGCTTTATCGTAATCTCCATTTTTTTGTTCTATTAACGATAGCTGAAAGGCGTATTTATAGTTTTTCTTTTTTACCCAATATAATAATTTCAATATAGGTTTAACTTGTACTGAGGTTAATTCTTGCATGTACAGTATGGTTAGATATACTGTAAAAAATAGGCCTATATACATTCCAAGATTGTTTATTTGAATTAAATCAAGAACATGTCCCACATAAGATATAGCAAAAATATAGAATCCAGCAATAATTATATTCCTTTTATTTTTTAACAAAAACAGCAGTGAAATGAAGAATAAAATTGTTGAAAGGTTGATGTAAAATGAATAAAGATGAAATCCATATTTCAATAAACCCTTTACCAACAATACAGTATCTACTGAAACTGCAATGATAATTATAAAATCAGCTACTTTTGTAATTAGTTTTACAGTTTTATATTTCATAAATTTCCTTTGTGTAACTTTTCCTCCCCCTCCGGAAGGGTGTAGATAACATCCAATTGAGCTGCGTGGCGTTAAGTTGGCATGCGTTTGTGCTGCTACCCAATCAACAGTATATCACCAGTTTCGCTCGCATCACCTTATTCTAGCTATCCTATTCCTGGAACCAGTAGCACAAACCATGACAATAGCCACGTCTGTGGCATTCCCCCGAAACCGTAGACACTTATTATACTTAGTAACTAAGGAGAAATTAAGTGTCAAAGAGCAACTACACCGACGAGTTCAAGGCAGAAGCAGTTAGACAGATCATGGAGGAAGGACACACTGTCCTTGAAGTTTCCAAAGCAATAGGAGTCAGTGATGCCTCTCTGTATAACTGGCTAAAAAAGGCTGGATGGGATTCAGGAGAAACAAAAGAGCAACGGAAGATTTCTGACATTGAAGCCGAAAACAAAAAGCTGAAAGCCGAGGTCCGTAAGCTGAAGATGGAGAGGGATATATTAAAAAAAGCGGCGGCGTACTTTGCGAACGATATCCAGTAAAGTACGCCTTCATTGAAGATCATAGACAAGAGTATCCTATTAGGCCGATGTGCAGGATTCTGAAAGTACACCCTTCTGGTTTCTATAAATGGGTAAAAGAGCCAGAGTCTCCCAGAGCCATTGAAAATAAGAAGATTACGGAACTGATACGGTTCTACTGGAAGGAGAGCGGTCAGGTTTATGGTAGTCCGAATATTTATGAGGACTTAAAGGAAGCTGGGTATTCTTACAGTGTGAATAGGATTGCCCGTTTGATGCGAATTAGCGGTATTAAGGGTGCCCATAGAAGGAAACGGCATCATATTCCCTGGGTACCTGGAGACGTCTATCAGGCGAACCTTCTCAATAGAGAGTTTACTGTAGGACGTCCGAATCAGGCATGGTGTACGGATATCACATATATAAAAACGTATGAGGGATTCCTATATTTAGCGGTTGCCGTTGATCTCTTCAATAGAGGTATTGTGGGATGGTCAATGAAGAATCATCAAAGGACGTCGCTCGTGATGGATGCATTATTCATGGCCGTGAAAAGAAGAAGACCTTCAAACAAGGTTTTAATTCATTCAGATCAGGGCAGTCAGTTTACCAGTAAGAAGTGGGAAGACTTTTGTGACGCCCATTCTTTGGATCTCAGTATGAGCCGACGAGGAAATTGTTGGGACAATTCGGTCGTTGAATCATTCTTCTCGAATCTGAAAAGAGAACGAATTAGGAATAAAATCTATAAAACCAGACAGGATGCCAGGAAGGATATTTTCAACTATATTGAGTTATTTTATAATCCGAAGAGAAGGCATGGCCATCTGGGAAAGATGAGCCCCATGAATTTTGAAGCAAAGTATCTACAGGGATGATGTGTCTATAGAATTGGGGGAATGCCATTTCATTAAAATGAGATTGTGTTCATTTTGTAATCTAAGTGATTCTATCTTTGATGTAAATGAGATTAGATCCTTCTCTTCCATTACAAGATGTCCTGATATCAAAGTAACCAAAGGTTTATGAAAATCTATGGGAAGCCAGGATAACCAATTTAATAAACAACTTTCTGCTTCTGTCTCTGTAATCCCATTATGTACGGAGATAACTTTTCTAGCTCTATCATAATCTTCATAGTCTTTTATATGAATGATGTCATCAATACTTATTGGATTACTTGATATTAGTTTTTCTTCAACAATTATACTCTTATATCTTTTATTAATATTATTAAACATAATACTTAGGTTTGGCTGAAACGCAATCATATGCACTAGCCCATTAATTATGCAATAATAAACATGCTCGGATTGATTTATAATCGTACTATGCAAAGGTTCAAATAGAACAGCACATTCATCAATGTAATTATATAATAATATTTTTTCAAAAGGGAATTCTATACTGTCAATAGATAACAACATACTAATGTGTTGAATTTTTATCACACCTTTTTTGAAACCCAAAAGAAATTGTTCTACTTGATTTGGTTCACAATAACTATTAGCAATCGAGAAAATTGAACTTTGTATTCTTTTTACATCAGCAAATAACTCAAAATTTATAGATGTGTTTAAGTAATCTTTAACAGCTTCAACAGATTTGATTATTGATCCCAAAAATTCATCCGGAGAATTATCTTTTGGTTCTGTTTTATTATTCACGAAATATATATGTCTTTCCAAATAATCTTCATGTAGAGAGTCATACATTTTGACAAATAAGCTTATTCTTTTATTATTATTTTTCTCTTGTATAGTGTTATATAGTGCTGATGAAATTAGAATGTCTCGGCTTACATAAGAATCTAAATTATTAAAGTAACCTAAGTTTTTTAATATATTTTCCATTAAGATTTTAAGATTCAATTCTTTTGGCAACTTAGTTATATAATCTGTATAAATTGCATTTAATTGTACTGAATTAATATTCTTTTCTGCATATTTAAAGAAACTGAGGATAAAATTCCTTGTGCTACATGAAAGAAACTCAATTATATCATGTGAAAGTTCTATAAGTAACTTATTTGAGGCATTGAATTCTGAACTTATTAACTGCCACATATTATAATGGACCCGTGATTTTGGACAACAAGTTAAGTTTGTTGTACCATGAACTACGGAGCAAGAAGTGTCTAAGGGACGAAGAAAATTTACCAATGAACAGAAGTTCCAAATTGTAATAGAAGCTATCAAAGGTGAGCGGCAGATTTCTGAAATTGCCGCTCAGTATCAGGTTCATCCAAACCAGGTCAGTAACTGGAAAAAGCAGTTTCTTGAAAAGGGTGCATCTGTTTTTAATACCAAGGCAGATGACTCCAAGAAGATTCTGGAAGAAACGCAGGAAGATCTTTTCAAGAAAATTGGCCAGCAGCAATACGAGATCGAGTGGTTAAAAAAAAACTTGAAACTTGTGGAGTCCTGGAGAAAAGAGAAATGATATCACCTGATAAGAGGCTATCGATATCACGGCAGTGCAAGCTGGTGTCTCTGAATCGCAGCTCCCTCTATTACAAGAGCATGCCTGTTAATGGTGAGAATATAGAACTCATGAAAAGGATTGATGAAATCTATACTGATAATCCTGACTTTGGCAGTCGTCAAATGCGCAACGCTCTACGTCGTGAAGGAAGGAAAATCAACAGGAAAAGAGTGCAGCGTTTGATGCGAGTCATGGGAATTATGGCGATCTTTCCGGGAAGAAACCTTTCAAAACCGGGTATAGGAAAAGAGCATAAAGTCTATCCGTACCTCTTGAGAAAGCTCAATATAAGCCGTCCAAACCAAGTGTGGGCTACTGATATTACCTATATCCGTCTTGCTCATGGTTTTGTCTACCTGGTTGCAATCATTGACTGGTATAGCCGAAAAATACTCAGTCATGAAATCTCCACTACTATGGATCAGGAGTTCTGCATCTCTGCATATCGAAGAGCAGTAGCTCAATATGGTAATCCGGAGATCTTGAACTCCGACCAGGGGAGCCAATTCACTTCAAAAGAATATAGGAATTTAGTCTTGAGTTCCGGGGCTAAATTCAGCATGGATGGCAAAGGCAGAGCATTGGATAATATTGCAATAGAAAGGTTCTGGAGAACCTTGAAATATGGAGAAGTGTACCTCAAGGAATATGAATCAGTTAGGGAGGCAAAAGACGGTATAAAGGCTTTCATTGAAAAGTATAACAGCAGGCGTCCACATACCAAGCATGGTATCTCCACGCCGGATGAAGTATTTGGAGTGGCAGCATAAATCTCATTAAGATTTTCTAAATGCTGTCTTGACGATGGGGTCCACTATATATCATCGATTATTCTCTCTGTAAAGAAAATATTTGGGTAAAGGTCATTCTCTATTGTTCCCCCTACTAATAATATTAGCTTTTCAAGAATATCCTGTAATTTATTATTTTCAATAACATTCTTTAAAGATTTATAATTTGCAGAATCATACTCAACTATATAATCAGAGTAACCACTACTAGTATCAACAATTTCACTTTGGTTATAAAATAAGTCTTTTGGTTTTCTAAATAAAAGATTATTACCCCTTTTTAGAATAATAGTGCTGTTTTGCGTAACATTGAACTCAAACCATTTTTTTGAAGACTGAGGAAAAGTTGAAACATGGTGATGATCAGATATCCACTGATAGAATTTACCTTCTGAACTCAATTTCTTTAATGCATCCTTTGTAGTCTTATTAATATTATTTTTACCAAATGCAATATATAGCAATAAATGACTATGATATTTTTCAAAGATTTCTTTCTTGTCAGATAATCCTCTGAATGGTCCTCCTTCAATGATAGATGTTATAATATGTTATAATATATTCGAGCTTGTTTCGGTCTATTTCTATTCTTGATAAATTTGCTTGCCAATTAGGAAAACTATTTAAAGGTTGTATATCATCTAACTCATTAAAAATGTAGACACAGTATTTCCAAGTATTGTTTAACAATTCTGAAGAATTATTAGTTATAGACAAAGAAAATAGACAAATTAGATACAATAGTTTATTTGCCTGAATATTATTATTAATCAAAGGTGGATTTTCAAGTTTAGTTTCTACCGTACCAAATTCAATTGATATTTTTGCAAAATACATATCAGCTAATTTATTAAGATCAATGTTATCTAAATAACCACTTGAAGCTAAAGGAAAAAGGATATCAATAAATTCGCTTAAGTCTCTAATTTCATTAATATCTACATTTAGATAATCAATAATATCATTACTTAGTTGAAGTTTAGATCCATTATTAAATTTCGAAATAGTAGCCAGTAGTATTCTGCTCTCAATTTTCTTAAAGTCTATTTTTACATTAAAATTTAGAAGTAGATATGCAAGACTTTCTTGTACTAATTCAGTTATTGATAACTTATCAATGATTCTCATAAAGAATATTTTTAATTTATTCTCTTGTTGCTTATTATTATCAAAATCACTAATCAAAACAGACATTAGGACTTCTGATTGAAGATCAGTAAATCGTTCAATCTCATCAAGTAATTCCCACCTATTTTCATCTGCCAAGACAAAAGAGAATAGATGCTTAAAAACGGAACCTCTTCCTATACCATGTTTTAAAGTGGGTACCACTAGATCATATTTTGATTTATCAGCAATTTCGACATCTCTCAAATGCGAAAAGATAAATGATAAATCATCATCTTTTGTTTCAGAATGAACTAACTTCAAATACTCATTTACCGCAAGATTTTGTTGTGTTGATGTGCCATTAAAAAAGTTCTTGGACATCTTATCTACAATATATTTAGAACTTGAACGATACCTTTCAAAATCAACACGAAAATCTACCAAATTTTTAATGATTTTTTTATCTGGATTTAAATTTAAACTCATCTTTGATAATAATTCAGAGATTTCTCCATAAATAGAAATTGCTTTCATATTATCAGAAGTAACATAAAAAATGTCATCAACATACCTTTGGTAGAATGAAATATCTCCATTTCGAATCTTCTCATCAAAAAAGTCATCAAGTTTGTCTAAATATAGTTCTGCAAGAAATCTAGCATAGGCAGGACCTTGAGGTAGACCTTTACGGGCTTTAACTATTAATTCTGTAATTTTAAATAGAAAATCAATATATTTTTTATATTCTCTTTTATCTGATTCACTCAGGGTCTCAAATCGATAATTTATTTTCTCATAATCATCACCTAATAACTGCCTCTTTAAATTATCATAAGGGATGGTATCATAGAATGACTTAATATCAGCTTTAACAATTATAAGATCTTTATTATAATCATTCGATATTACCTGTTCTATATTACTTACAAAGGTTCTCCATGAAGGTAACCAAGATTCAAAAATGTTTCCTTTTATGAAACCTTTATTTACTCGATATCCATATGAGTTCTTATTTGGTTTATAGTCAAAAAAGTAAATTAATTGTTTTATTATTACCGAGCTTACAACTCTTGAATAACCATCTAAACTTATTAGTAATCTCTCTTTATCTCCTTCATTTCTTTTATGCACATAAAACTTACATCTACTAGGATCTTTTATTAAAGATTTAATCGTACTAAACAATTTTGTCTTATTGTTATTATTCAATGTTGTGAATATTGATTTAATCTGAACTTCATCATTAATGTTTAAATAATTAACTTCTGCAGCAGTTGTTACTTCTATATCATGAAGAGAAATATCTAAAGCCGCCTCTTTTATATTCTCTATGAAAGGGATACAAATATTCACGAAACTTAAGATATCATCGAAATCTTGATCAAATTCTTCTGATAGAATATTTTCAATTTGTCCTTTACTAGGAAAATTAAATGACTTTAATGCATCTCTATAGCTTTATTTGTTATATCTTTATTATAATTTTGTTGTTTGGAGAATATTTGATTAATTAATTGAGATGAAAAATATCTATTATTTTTTAATTTTAAATTATTTAATATGCCAACAATTAATAAGCGGTGTTTGTGCTGTAACCCATCTCCATTTGAAATTAAATCAGCAAGATGACATAAAGGTTTATTCATTTTCCAATATTCCATCAAATCATCGAAGGTAAAACCAGGTGATTTGATTGTAATCTCTTTTATTCGGAATGATTCTTCATTATCTATATGAGACGGAATGAAACATTCTTGAAGTTTTTTTTCGATCTCTTTTTTCGTTATTGGGTTGCATTCACTAAGTAAGTCTATTTGAGAAGATAATATTTCATCTGTTAATTCATTTATTCTTTTCGTTTCTTTAATATCTTTAATTGCAATTGAGTAATTATTAGATTTTTTATGTTTTGAAAGAGGTATTTTTACAGCTTTTCCAACACTACCAGTGGGAAAATTCCTTGATGGGAATTTATCAATATCTATTAAATCTATATTGATTTCGATATTAGACTTATTAAGAATTGATTCTAAAATAGAATATGCTATTGAATATTCGACCTTTTCACTGAAAAAAATCCACACATGATACCCTCTATTTCCAGAAAACTCCAGAAGAAAGGGGATATCTATTTTTCTTAGATAATCGACAAAGAATATAACTTGTCTCTCCAATTCATTCTTGGCATTATCATAAGATTCTCCAGAAAGATTCTTCTTTAAAATATCAAAATCATAACAAATCCAATTAACTGTTTGATCAGTATTCTTCTGATACAAAGCTACCGATCCCTTACTTAAAAGGATGGATTTAATTAAATATGTTGTTATATTGCTAATATATCTTCGATATGTACCATCATTTTGTTGAATAGCATAAGAATTTTGATCATTGGCAAATTTCTTGTATAATAATTGAGATATTTCAAATATTTTTTGATCAAAACTCATTTTTCCCTCTTATGTACAGTTCAGCACCTTATAAACAATTATCTAAGATCCCCATTTACAGTCTCGGTACGTACTGAAACTCATGAATATCATACACCCGAAGATCTGATTCGTCCAAGTATCCTAAAATGAAATCCCTGAACCAGATCCTAAAGATCCTCTCACCTAACTCTTCAAGCCCGATATTCTTGTTGGATAGTGCTGTCGATATCGGTATCCAACGTTTCTTGCCAGAACGTATATTCCCGTTTCCGCAGACATGTTTCACCAGGTATTCAGCAGGATATTCCCAGTCTACTATTTTGTTCGAGTAGCTGCGGTTAGACTTCTCATGAACACTTTTCGGAACAACCATTCCAAGTGCTTCATGTGGACGTACCTCATTATATTCCCGCATAAACTCATTCATTTTCCGCTGTTGTGCTTGTAAGGTTTTGCCAAGTTTATTACAAGCCGCTGCTTTTAACTCACGGTGCATTCGTTCATGTCGCCCATTCTACTGCGGAGACGCTGGATCGCTGTACACAGGCTGGATCCCTAACTCCATCAGCCATACAGCAAACTTGGTTATTCGCCCAAGGGAGCGGATACTGGCAAAAGGTGAACCGTTATCCGTATGCAGTTGCACAGGAAGTCCATAAACCTTGAATACATCGATAAATATTGGTTTAGTTTCTTCAAAATTAGGATTATGAAACCCTTTAATTGCAAGAATCATCCGGGAAAAGCTGTCACAAATTGTCAGGGGATAACAGTACCTGCCGTTTCCCATTTTGAACTTTCCCTTGTAATCTGCACTCCATACCTGGTTACAGCTATCAGGATCAAAGATAGGTTTCTGCGGCTCTACATGTTTCCGTTTTTTCCGTTCCTTGATTAACCCGTTCCGTTTCAGAATAAGACTAATCGTCGATGCTGCTGGAATCTGGTTGTATACTCCTTCGGTCTCCATCAGTTTACGGATTTTCTTGGGCCCAAAGAGTTTATGCTTTTTGCGGATTTCGATTACAGCCTGTTCAATCTTTGGCGGTGTTTTATTCGGTATTTCGTGCGGAGAAGGGTCTCGATCTTCGAGGTTTTCCATACCGCCTTCTTTGTAGCGGTCAACCCATTTATACCCGGTAGTTCGGGTAATTCCAAAGTCTTTGCACAAGGATCTGAAACTCTGTTGGTCGGCTTTCCAATGCAGTATGAACTCTTTTCTATGGTCCACAACAGTCATCTCCATGAACGGCATAAGAACCTCCTTTCAAGAATTCTATGCCGTTATTGTACACCTCTACTTTAAATAATTGTTTATGATGCTATAGGGTCATACCCAATTGAATATAACATCCAATTGAGCTGCATGCCGTTAAGTTGGCGTGCTTTGTGCTGTAACGCTTAAACATTTTACTACGATATCAGCTCGTAATCACCTGTAGGTAACAATTACCTGGTTCCTTTACTGCACAAACTGTGACAGTAGGTTTGACTGCTCCAATTGCTGGTTATGTAGTACGAATTATCATTTTCATTATGCAACAATAAAATCATTTATTTATTTCTGGTAGCACATCTTCCATCGAGAACTGCTTTATTAACATATTATATAATCCATAAGATATTTCTTCGTTTAGTGTTTCTGCGACTGGATGTTCATCACAGAAATTGTTTAGATTATCTATAATTTGTTCTAAAAGATTTATAAATGCCTCTTTTTCATAATGAATATATATTTTTCCATTTGTTTTTTGTATCTCTTTAAGATATTTCATATTCTGGCTATAGGAAATTAGTAAGATACTATAGCTTTTTATATCATAACTCAAAAAATATGATAATGGAATTTTATCTCTAATTGCAGTGGAAACCCAATTTATTACTTCTGGAATCTCAAATAATTCTCTGCTATCATTTTGATAATCCGGAAAAAATAATTCAATGCAAGAATGCATACGTAGCAACATTTTCTCGTTCTTCGTTAATCGTTTTATAAAACGTAGGTATGAATCAAATGAACAAGCTTCAACCTCTTCTTTGGATATTGAGAACATAAACAAATCAACTTCTGAATACTTTTTTTCTATTTCCCAAGCATATTTTATCTCTTCAGTAAAATCTATTACTGGTCCGCCAATTTTCTTCCACACCGCTGATACATGCTGATCTAACATATTGACCTCTGGAATTTCTATGGACCAACCATTGCTTTCTGGTGAAGTTAGTTCAATATCAAATATTTTCCAATTTTTACGACAAAAGTCATTGTCCACGATAATAATAATTACAGGACATCTATTATTGAGATAGTAATTCAAATGTTTATCTTCGCCATAAAACGTATAGCTACCTATGTTTTTCTTTTTAAAATATGTATCGCCATGCTTAACCTGTATTGCAAGCAATTTACTAGTAGCATAGCCATTTTCAACAATTTCAATATACCCATCGATTCCAAAATCATTATTTTGATTAACCGGATGATATATCCATTTTAAAATATTCTCGACAAAAAACTGTATATAACTTTGTCCTGAGCTTCCTTTTTGGTTTTGTTCAGTTCTTTTTGGCAAACTATTCATCGTCTTCAAACCTAATTTTCTATATGATTGAGTCAACAACCTTTATCACTATATTTTATTATACTTTCTCCATTATCTACATAACATCCAATTGAGCTGCATGGCGTTAAGCTGGCGCGTATTCTTGCGCAAGCAAGAATCGTGACAGTAGCCATGACTGCTCCAATTGCTGGTTATATTTCAGCTACATCAGTTTGGCCAACCATTTTAATCCCTCATTTTTTACTTCTATAATTCCTCTATTCTGAGCTTCTAAAGCTAATTTCTTAAACTTATTATATTGATAATTCTTTATATTTATTCTTTCATCAATCATCCTTTGATTGATTATTGTAAAAGGTATCCATTCTTTTTCTTTATTAATATTCTTCACTATAGAAATCAGAATGTCGAAGATGTTTTTCTCTTGTTGAATGCTTTTTTCTGGTGATAAAATTAAGTCATTATTTTTTTCTGTTATTCTGATGAGACCTTTATTTTTAGCTGATGTTATAAAATCTAGCCAGTTACTATAACCTACTACGTTTCCGGTAAAATTATCATTTATCATCTTCATTCGGACTTTAACAGAACCTGGCGTTGGTACCTTTTTATTTGATTTCATTTGTTCTATTGCTTCTAATAGCAACTCAAAAGATTGTTGTTCATTGAATCCATCAACTTTTTCTTCAAGGTTATTTTCCGATTCATCTTCTGTTTCATCAGGCATAAGATCAAGATACGATCGATAATCATCAGCGAATTCAAGTAATCTTTCCGAAATTGTATTTGGATTATAAATTACAATTATCCTTTTTCCATGCTTTTTCAATATTTGTAGAAGTGGTCTAAAATCTACATCCCCAGTTAATATTATATATGTATCTATATGTGGATATTGAAAAATCATTTCAGTGGCTTTCAGCACAAGAACAAAATCAACACTATTTTTTGTTCGTTTGCCTTTCTCATCATTCCGCGGCAAATATATTAATTCAAATCCTTTCGCAGCTAAATTTTCAGGCAAGTTTTTTGTACTATGATTCCAATCTCCGACAGCCAACATATATGATTTATTACCAATGGTTTCACAGTAGCTTATTAAGCCATCAACAAGTATGCTGCTTTGACCTGATGAAGGTGCTACATTTTCTATATCCCATAGTATCGCTACATTATTCATTGTTTCTTACCTCTGTAAATATAACCTAAACCCTTAACCACTTTTGTAGATAACTAATCAGTTTTCTTTGATTGTTACTGTTATAGTCAAAGAACAACATTCCTCACCAACCATGAAGCAGTATACCCTCTTCCATGGTTACATTATACGTATGCAGTATAACTCTTTGGAGGAGGTTCCGTCATCAAATTCTTAACATATCTGAACACTAAAACAGGTTTAACGACTGAGAAACAAGTATACTTTACTTCACATGCAAAAAAGTTCTACCTCTATACTTTAGAACATAAGCTCGATGTAACAGAGTATGATACTTTAGAATCTTTTATTCATTCGATAGCAGGCAAAAAACCAGACTGGCTTATCCTACAATACAGAGAATCAGCGTATGCATTTCAGCGATATTGGCGTATTTACGGTAAAAAAGCTTCAAAAGTAAGGATGAGTTCATTAACCTCATGGTCAGATTCCTTTACTAAAATGAGGTCGGTAATCCGGTTAAAACACAGATCTCGTGAAACAGAAAAGGCATATCTTCGGTGGATCGAACAGTTCCGCAAGTATTCAGGTATTACCAATCCTGTAAAGATCGAAGATAGGCATATGGTTAACTTCCTTACCTCTCTCGCCGTAGAACGTAATGTAGCTGGTTCTACACAAAATCAGGCTTTTAATGCCCTTTTGTTCTTTTACAGAAATGTTCTAAACCGAAACCCTGACCATATTACCGAAGCAATACGCTCCTGTGTTCCTTCAAGACTGCCGGAAGTAATGACCAGGACTGAAATTTCCTCTATATTTGCTAAACTTAAACACCCTTACCTCCTAATGTGTGCCTTGATTTATGGTGGCGGATTAAGAATAAACGAATGCTTAAGCCTCAGAATAAAAGACATTGACTTCAAAAATCATTGCCTTTATGTTCGCAGCGGTAAGGGAAACAAAGATCGCAGAACATTATTATCTGATATTCTCATACCTGATATAAAAAAACATATACAAGTCAATGTTAAACCACTTTTCAATAAAGACCGGAAGGACATGTTGCCTGGAGTACCGCTCCCAACTGCCCTCTCTCGAAAATATCCAAACGCAACATATGAATGGTCCTGGTTTTGGCTTTTTCCGTCCAAGCGAATATCATTTGATCCAGTTACAAATCAAACCGGACGTTTTCATATGTTTCCGACATCTTTACAGCGACAGTTTCATAATGCAAAAAAGCAGGCGGACATTCTCCGCTCTGTAAGTATTCATACCCTGCGTCACAGTTTTGCTACACATATGATCGAAGACGGTTATGATGTAAGAACAGTACAGGAATTACTTGGCCATTCATCGGTAAGTACAACTATGATATATACCCATGTTGCAGAGAAAAATAAACTTGGAGCAAGGAGCCCACTGAATGAAGTTTGGAATATCAGTAATAGTCGATAGTCCCACTATGATGGAAAATCTGGAAGATTCAGCTCTTCTTTAAATAAGCCTTCAATATGGACAATTTCCTCTGATTCACTTTTCCGCTGAAAAAATAACTGATCCATGGGCACATACTTGTCTGTAAGTTTCATTTCCCTGGTTTTTTTATCAAATTCCCATATTTCCATTATTACTTCACTTCCTGCAATGTGTTTTACATGATAGATGGTAACTTTTCGGCCACTGTACCGGGGAGCATATAATTGTCCTGTTTTCATTTCCATTATAGTTGTATTATACTCACCTTCGATGTCTAAGGTAACTGTTTTTTTTATCCTGTCGCTTATCCTGTTTTCCTGCAGCAACTCTATTGAACCGCTTTTTGTTCAAATTGATAAAGCCATTCCCGGAGTAATCCCTCCTTTACCACAGGGGTTTAACTACTCAACTGATGCTCAGGATCGTCCTGTACTTAAGATCACACTTCAAAAATCAACAGGAGCAAGAAATACTAAGCCGTATCTTATCGGTTGCGAGCCATTAATCCCCCTTCGTAAAACAGATAAAATCCCATCAGATATCACTTTAAACTTTATTGACACAGAAAAAATCGACCTGATTCCATTCAGTAAATGGTTATTCCCGGGTAAGGGTGCAACTGTGGACGGTAAAACAATTAATGACAGTTTATACCCATTATGGTCTTCACGAAATCTCGAATTAACTTGGGCTGAAAATATTAGTCTTGAAAATAAAATTTCACTGTTAAAATGGGTTAATTCTTTTCCTCAGGCTGCGGTACCGGCTTTTCCTGTTACATGGATAGCAGGTGCTGGAGATATGATGCTGCAGCGTGGTGTTCAGGATATCCTGCTTTCAGGGAATCCCGGTCCAGGAAGAATTTTTAACGATATTCTGCCCCATCTCTCATCATTTGATCTTTTAATGGCAAACCTTGAAGGAGCCGTTACTTCTGGAGGAGGGGTAATAAGCAAGAGCTATAATTTTAGATTTTCTCCTCGAATCCTTCCGGTGTTAAAAAAAATTGGTTTTGATTACTTTTCGTTAACAAATAATCATGCATATGACTATGGTCCTATAGGATTCAAAGATACTCTTGAAAATTTCATTAAAGCACAACTCCCTACATCAGGTGTAGGACTGACGATACAAGAAGCTTTGCAACCGACAAACTTTTCAATCAATGGAACCAATATCCGAGTGTTATCCATCGGAGCTTACCCGCAGGAACAGAACGGGTTTAATGGACAGAAGCAGGCATCGGTAACAGATCAACGACCAGGAATCCTCTGGTTTAATCAGTCCGTGTTGGATACGGTTAAAAGCTATGCCAACGCTCCCGGTATAGACATTATCATGATACATGGCGGGCATGAATGGCAACGTAGCACAAGTTCAGTGCAGCGCAGGCAATACCGTTCACTTATTGATTCTGGTGTTGAGATAGTTTTTGGCTCCCATCCTCATGTACTGCAAGGGGTCGAAACGTATAATGGCGGTATTATTTATTATTCTCTGGGTAATTTTGTTTTCAACGGTATGCAGGATATGCCTCATGCCCAAGATTCACTTATTGCTGTACTTGGGATTGTTGGCGAGAAGATAATTTACCGTAAAGATATTGGTGTCATTATCAATGAAAAAGTGTTGCAGCAAGATCTTTCAGGAAGGATTCTGACGGAGCTTGCTGATCTCTCGCGAGCAATTCCTCCAGGCTAGTTTTTATCTTTATCTATAAGCAGTTCAAGTGCTTTCAAACGGTCCCAGACAGGTGGGTGACTATAATTAAAGAAACTATAAAGAGGATGCGGAAAAGGATTTGTTTTATTATCTTTATGAAGCTTTACCAGGCCGTCTGCCAGAGCTGATTTATCTGTAGAATATTTATATGCATAGTTATCAGCTTCATACTCTCTTTTACGGGAAAAGAAAGATGATACTGGTGTAAAAACAAAGGTAAACGGTGATGCGAAATAAAGTACAAAGGTGAGTAACCCGTATATTGTTCCTTCTCTGAGACCGAATAAATCATATATTGGTGCATAGCGTACAAGCAGGCTTAAAACAAAAAAACCTGCGAAGAGGACTGATAATCCGGTAAAAATTTGCTTTCTTATATGTCCTAATCTTGCATGCCCAAGTTCATGTGCAACCACAGCTTCAATCTGGTTAATATCCAGAGTGTCCAAGAGAGTATCAAATAGAGCTATCCGTTTAGTAGAACCAAATCCTGTGAAAAATGCATTTCCATGCCTGCTTCTTCTACTTCCATCAATAACAAAAATGGCAGATATAGAGAACCCGGTTTTAAGCGATAGTTTTTTAATACGTGTTTTTAATTCGCCATCTTCCAAAGGGGTGAATTTATAGAACAATGGAGCCAGAAGTACAGGAAAAATAAATAAAAGAAAAATCTGTACAGAAGCGGTAATAACTGCTCCTAAAAGCCACCAGAAAGATCCTGCCCAGTGTATTGTTAGTATCAGTAAGGACAGAACTGGTATTCCGATTACAGCACCCAGGATTACACTTTTCAGGGTATCTATAAAAAAGAGCCCGGGTGTCATGGTGTTAAACCCATGTCGCTCTTCAATGACGAATTGACTATAATACGAGGTAAACAAACCGGGAATAAAAAAAAGTACAGACGTCAGGAACACAGTAAACGTACCTGTAATCACTTGATTATCCGAGTATCTTGCGGCTATCTGTTCAAAAAAGCCGGGTATTTTGAGTAAAACAGCCACAAGCACTACAAAAAACTGGATGAAAATATTGATATTACTAAGATGCATCCTTGCCGTGTTATATCTCACTGCACTGTTAATTTCTTCTTTGCTCAAATACGTAGTAACAGTCCCTGACGGAGTTGTCCCGTTTTTACGCATATAGCTCCGATTCAACGAGATAAGAATGAGACCGATTAACGTTTCAATAACCAACAACAAAAAATAGACCCAAAAAAACATATTCAATCCGTTTTGAAAAAAAAAGCACCCATTTAAGGATGCTCTCTCAGAGAAATGCTGTTACAGGGCGGCAACCGCGTCCTGAAGTTTGTCGTGAGTAAGTGCAGCTTTGCACTGTTTACAAACCTTATATTTTTTCTCTTTTAATTCCACCTCATAACTTACCTTGATGGCTGTGCGTTTGCAAAGAGGACAGTTTCCACGCCCGCTCTTTACCTTGTCACGTATACCACTTCCGCGGTTAGCCTTTGACATATGTGCTCCTTACCTTTATCCCCTCGGGGTTCCGTACAATTTCTGAAGCACAAGTATATTTACCTTGAACTAAAAAGTCAATAAATCCCTTAGGCTGCAGGATGGATCAGAACAAGTTATTTAATAAAAACCCGACGTATCCACTCATTGTGGTCCCGGAGACCGGTACGTACTCCATCGATATCCCTTTTTTCCAGGGCAGTTAGTATCTTTTCATGGAATTCCACAGTTTCCTGGCTGAAAGACTCAGACTCAAGGTAACTGCTTGGGATTTTCTGAATAATCTGAGTAACAAGATCCTGAATATGGTAAATAACAGAATTATGGCATGCTTTATACAGTATCTGATGGAACCTCTGATCCCATTCAAGATCTGCATGCTTATTTCTTATAGACTCTTCAAGGTTTGTAATTGCCGATCGTGCCTCTACAAGCTCTTCCTCTGTTATCCGTTCTACAATAAGAGCGGCCATTGCCTCTTCAAAAACGGCCCGTGCTTCTATTATCTCATTCAAGGATTGATCTTCAAGCGAAAGCAGCAGTTCCACAGGCCCCCTGATAAGATTACCTGTGTGTTTTGTTACAAAATATCCTGAACCGCGTCGAACTTCCAGAAGACCAATAGCTTCTATTGATCGAAGCGTTTCACGAATAGAACTCCTTCCCACATTTAACTGATCGGCCAACTCTTTTTCAGTAGGCAACTTATCTCCGTCATTCAGTTGCGTCCATATATAACGGGTAAGCTTTCGTGTAAGGGTGGTTTTCAGGGGTTCGGTTTTAATCGGCTCCAGGCCAGTAGAAATTGCCATACTTGTCGTTAACCTTACAGAAATAATCCAGCTTTTTCAACTCACTTTGCCGATGATGCTTGACACTGGTCATTGATAATATTAGTCTGACAACAGACTTAAATCAAGAGGAAAACGCAGGGCTTTATATGGCACGAACAGTAATTATCACAGGTGCTTCAAAAGGTATTGGTTTTGAAACTGCAAAAATTTTTGCAAAAAACGGGGATACCGTAGTAATTTTCGATATAGACAAGGAAAACGGGGAAAAATCCGCAGCATCACAGACTGCAGCAGGATTCAATGTCTATTTCTCTCAGGTTAATATTACAAAATCAGAGGATGTTAAAGCAGCAGTTGCATCTGTTATTGACAGCCACGGTTCTGTAGATGTTCTTGTTAACTGCGCCGGAATATTAGACCTGCACTCCTTTGAGGAAACTACAGAAGAAGTGTGGGATCGTGTTATGGGAATTAATCTTAAAGGTGCATTTCTCGTCTCCCAGGCAGTTCTCCCTTATATGTCTGAAAATAAGCAAGGCAGTATTGTTAACATCGCATCCTCTGCCGGGCGCACTGGTGGTGTAAAAACCGGCGTAACCTATTCTGTATCTAAAGCCGGGGTTATCGGTTTAACCAGAACTCTTGCCAGAATGGCTGCCCCGGACAAAATCACAGTAAACTGCATTGCGCCTGGAACAACAAATACAGATATGGCTAAACAGTTTACCGATGCAGATATTGAAGCTATTATTAACCAGGTGCCATTACGGGGACTTGTTGAACCTGCAGATATCGGCCAGGCAGTTTATTTTTTCGCATCCGAACCCGCAAAAATGATTACCGGCATAGTAATGGATATTAACGGTGGAATCTATATGGGTTAACCCCATTTTTTTATAGAGGCATATATAAATACCAAGGAGATTATGATGGCAATTAACGAATATCTTAAATGGATGGCAGAAAATACACCTACTCAGTGGTGTAATGATTCTGCAAGACTTATCGATCTTAATGCAGCACTGGACACAGGTGCAGTTGGATGTACAACCAATCCTCCCCTCTCTTATGACACACTGAAAAACACCCCGGATGATTTCAAGGCTGAGGTTTCCACGATTGATTCCTCCCTCAAATGCAATGATCGCAATGTTGCACTTGTGGGTGCTGTGGTAAAAACTATCAGCAAAGTATTGAAAGACCGCGGCCCGTGGAGTAATCCACATCTTGGCAACGTACGTACTCAGGTTCAGCCAAGTCTTGGTCAGGATGGCAAAGGTATGCTGGAACAGGGAAAAACGATGGCTTCATGGGGAGACAATGTAATGGTAAAAATTCCCTGCACCACCGCTGGCATCTGGACACTTGAAGAACTTGCAGCCCTGGGAATCCCAACCAACCCCACAGTCTGTGTAAGTGTTTCTCAGTACATTGCTGTTGGAGAGGCTTATGAGAATGGTATCGCCAGAGCAAAGAAGGCTGGTCTCACACCAGGACCGTCTACTGCAGCACTGGTAATGGGTCGACTTCAGGATTACCTAACAAAAATAAACACAGTACGCAACGCCGGCCTTACAAATGAGGACCTGGAACTTGCAGCACTGGCAGTTGTTAAACGTTGTGCACAGGTAAATAAAGAACGGGGATTCTCTCAGAAAATCATGCCCGCCGCTTTCCGTAGTGCCCGTCAGATTGCGCAGCTCGCCGGCGCGGATGCCGTAATGACAATTCATCCCAAATGGCAGCAGGCTGTGGCTGACGCTTTTGCGAAAGGTGAGGTTAAAAAAGAGGTGCTTATTGATGAGTCTGTGGATCAGTCTGTAATAGACAAGGTTTCAAAAGCTCTTCCCGAGTTTGTACTGGCCTATGAACCCGGCGCGCTGCCTGTGGAGGAGTTTGACTTCTTCGGTGCAACCGTTATGACCCTGACAGGTTTCGATGCCACTGGTTGGCAGCCCCTGCTCACACTCTAATTATTGCAGCATGAGCAGTAATATTCTTAGTGTAGCCGTCGCCGAGGAATTCCTCGGCGAAAAGGCTCCGGTTCTGTTTCAAACCGGTGTCCTTGATGGCATGAGAAAAGCAAAAGAACTCGGTTATACAGGGGTTGAACTGCATATCCGCAACCCTGAAGATCTGGATGCTGAAGCTATTGAAAAACTTTCCAGCGAAATCGGTGTTGCTGTAACTGCTGTTGGTACGGGCCTTGAGTATGGGTTAAACAAGCTCTGCTTTACCTCAAAGGAAAAACCGGTACGCGATAAGACAGTAGAAAGATTTAAAGAGCATATAGATCTTGCATCCCGTTTTAATGCTAATGTATTTGTAGGACTTTGCCGGGGCACAGCGCCCTCAATGGCTGAAGTACCGGAGTATCTCAACCTTTTCGCCGAAACCCTGTTGCCTGTGCAGGAATATGCGGATAATAAGCGGGTTGTGTTAACAATTGAACCTATAACCTATTATATGACAAACCTTCTGAACACTGTTGAAGATACCCTAAAGTTCATGAACCGACCAGGTTTTGAAAAAATGGAGCTTCTTCTGGACAGCCACCATATGTTCCTGGAAGATAAGGATATGTATGGCTCTGCAATCACTATGTGCAAAGGTAAAATTGGACATTTTCATATTTCCGACAGTAACAGGAGATACCCGGGTGCAGGTAATGTAGATTTTGATCTATTAGCAGAAAGTTTGAAATCTGTTGGTTACACCGGACCGGTTTCACTCGAAGTGCTGCCCTGGCCTACAGGAAAAGAGGCTGCTGCATTCGCTATAGAGTGGATGAAAAAACACTGGTAATACTAAAAATATAATTATTAGCCACTTATGCTGGATGTAATTCCTGGCATAAGCGGCTATTCTCAATTAGCTCTATGTTCTTGTTCTATATACTTAATCCCTATATAAAATATCCCTGTAGCTTTCTGGCAATTCTTTAAGAATATCCGCCGAAGCTGCATAATAACCTTTTAAAGCACTGGAAGTTACTATTATGTCATCGGGACTCTGCAGATATTGAACCTGCATTCCGGCGTCGGGAATATAGTATTCAATGCTTCCCTCTTCCTCCTTATCCTCGCCCCACAATTTTACCAAGATACTGTTTTCAGGTAGTTCAGCAGGCTGGCTATCTAACTTGTAAATAAACTCCGATTTTTCAAGGCCGAATATCAGACCCCAGACTATAGGAGTGTTGGCAGAAACACGTTCCGGTTTAGTAACAACCCATTCATTGGCAAATTTCTCCAGACGAATATTCTCGCCGGCGGATCGTTCAATTTCTATAGCCCCTAAAGCCATAGGATTAATATGCAGGAGCTTTTTATCAACAAAGTCGTCCGCACCAAGGGGGATATTTTCAAGAATCTCGGTATCCAGCAGTACAGGCGAATTTAGAAATGTGGAAGTTACAAGAACCTTCCCAGCCTTTTTCTCATAAGGATAAACTTTTATTATATGCTCAGTGCCGCTTTTTTCAACAAGTCTAAAGGAAGTTTCCTCTTTACTGTTTTCAGGCAGCCGATAATTTGACAACAGATATGCATCATTGGGAAGTCTGTATCTCACAAGCACAGAAAAAATTCTGAAAACCAGGGCTGGTTCTGCTTTCTCAGACACAGGTGACGTTATTTGCCATTGATTCTCATCGGTTTTCTCTATTTCTGTAGTAATCCCGCCATTGGTAATTACAACATCCTGAATATCTCCAGGAATAAACCGAAGTAATCCCCGATGGACAAGATCATCTCTGGTAACAATCAGAGTACTCCCCTGGTATTTATCCAGGCTGACCACATCAGGATCATGAGAAGTTCCAGCTTCGCCAGGATTATTTTCTGCAGGATACGGTAGCACAATAGTTTCTTCGGCATTCGGACCATTCAGTTTGAGCGTTACCATACGGCTGTTATCTATATTTATCCGGTTAAGCGGCTGATCACTGAAATCTTTGATGGTCGCCGTCCCAAAAGCTTTAATCATTTCACTGATTTTTTCATCATCAGCCGGCGCCTTTCCGGGAGAGACAATATTCCACCATTCTCCGGCCTTATTCAGGTGCAGGTTATCTTCACCATTTCTCTCTATTACAATATCCGTGACAGAGTCAGGTTCCTGATATAGAATTTTATGTCCCCGGTATGCATTGTCATCTTCTTCCAGCGCATCTTTTATCTGTTTCTGGGCTTTATAAAGATTACCGTCTTCTTTCGGCATTGTTGCATAAATATAACCTACATCGAGAGGCAGTATCTTTCCCAGATGAACTTCATCAAGAATAGAACCATCACTCCGGCCTACTTTCAGGTTTATGGCAGAAGCGGTGTCCAGGCTGTATTGGGACATGTCAACGCCGTTGCCATTACCCTTTGAAACAGGTATCCCAACGAGTTTTGTGGCTATATCCAGAAGACTTTTAACCTTTTCCTGGTCGGCTGTAGCTTTAACAGGGGTGGTCATTTGCCATAGCGGCTGCACCCCGTCGCTGGAATCAAGAGAAAAGGTAAGAGTGTCGCTACCTGGTCGGGAAATCTCGATCCAGCCTATATCATCAATGGCACTTGTAATAAGATGCGGACGAACCTCCTTCTTCTGTTTACCCTCATCCTCCTGAGTAAAAAACAGTACTCCTGCAAGGAGTACCATTACAGCAAGAAGACCGGGAAGAAGGAGGTTTCGTTTCTTTTTTCTTACCTTCGCCATCGGTTAATCACCATAACCGCAAGACCGGCCGCAGCGGCGAGTAGCGGAAGTGAAACTATAGACAGCCAGAAGACCAGTGTACTTTCCTCGTTGGTAAGAATAACGGGAGTATGATTCGGGTCTCTTGAGCGAATACCAATAAGACTCTGCTCGCTCGTCAGCCATGCTACTGAATTAAGAGCTACATCTTTGTTTCCTGCTACTTCCAGATAATCATCACCGGCAAAATCAGCATCCCCATATACGACAATCCTGGTGTCAGGAAGAGGATCGGCATTGTCGATTGTTACTGCAGCTCCAACATTTACCGGTCCCTGAAGATCCACCCCCGGGTTAAACTGCATATCACCACTGGTAAGAGATTCAAGATCGCGCTCTGCCCAGGTTCCGGCCCCGGTTCTTCCAATGAAAGAAGCTTCAACATTCGAGGGTAAAGGGTCGGCCAGCTCCACTGAACGACAGACAGGATAGAATGAGACGAGATCCAGTCCTCTGGAAATAACGTGTGTACCATATTCGGTAACAATAGGCAGAAGCACATCTCCGCCCATCATCTGGCTTTGCTTGTCAATAATAGTGTCAAGGGCGAACCTGAAACCGGACTTATTCAAATAATCTTCCAACCCCGAGCGGCGCATTGGTTCTATCAGAATCATAAGACTGCCGCCTTTAGTCAGATAGTCTACTACAGCCTTAACTTCCGGTTCTGTAAGGGGTGTTTTCTGTCCGGCAATAATCAGTGCCTCGGCGTCCGCCGGAACACCATTCTCTCTCAGAAGCAGCAGTTCTTTAATGTCATAGCGTTCGCCCTTAAGAGCATCCGCAAACTGACTGTATTCCCCTGAAATTGCTTTTTCGCCATGGCCGGTAACAAAATAGACAACCGGACTATGGTCATCTATCAGCCGGTTTATGCCGTTCGTAACTGCTTCTTCTTCTCCACTGACAACTTTCTGGGACTTTCCCTTGTACTCGAGTACGATGGTGCCATTGCTGCTGACATTGTACTGCTCAACCAGTCCCGGGTTGTTTGCAGGATCAACAATCTTGTAGGAAAAACCGTTATATCTGCTTCGATACTCGTCAAGGAGATCTTTTGTAGATTGACGGTTATAGTCATCAGCTGTCAGAAATGCTGTTGCGGTAAGATCGCTACCGTCAAGGTTATTTAGAACCTTGACGGTTTTTTCTGACAAACTGTAAAGTCGTTTATCGGTGAGATCGGCGCGCATGGTAAAGCGGGAGGAGACAAGCTGTACAAGGACCAGCACAGCAACAAGAACAATTGGTGTTGCCAGGGCTGTAAAATTTATCGGTTTTCTTTTATCTGCCATACTACTAACTCTTCCATGTCCTTCGCTGTAAATTGAAAAGGGTAAACATAAAAAACAGTACAGTAAGATTCAGATAGTAGACTGCATCATTACTGTTCAGAACCCCTCGGTTAAAATCCTTGAAATGGTTGTATACCGACATTTCTGATAAAACCTTTCCTATCACACCGGGAACAAGACCAGCTGTCCACTCCAGTGCCCATAACAGTAGAAGTACGCCGAAGGCAAGAACTGCCGCAATAAGTTGATTTTCCGTCAATGATGAAAAAAATGTTCCCACGGCCACGAATGCAAGCCCGACAAGAGCAAGCCCCATATAGCTTGTCATCAGCTGTGCACTCTCAACCTGACCGAAGCTTGCTGCAAGAATGGGAAACAGTAATGTCAGCACAAGCGAAATCAGGAGAATAACAAATGCAGAAAGTATTTTAGCAAGAACCACATCAGCATATCTGAGTGGATAGCTGATAAGGAGTTCCAATGTCCCTGTCTTTTTTTCTTCTGCGAAAAGCCTCATAGTAATTAAAGGGACAAAAATAAGCATAACAAAAACATAGTTTGAATGCACCGGTGTAAAGACTGCTTCAGTTATATTAAGAACAGACGATCCTCCGCCGTAGTCTCCCTGCATACTGAGTACTGAAAAATAGATAAAACTACGGTAAAAAAAGTAACCGCATATTAAGGTGAACATGGCTATAAAAACATATACCATAGCCGAGGACAAATAAGATCCGAGTTCTCTTCTGGTTACTGCCCACAAACCTTTCATGTTGTTTCTCCTTGTTTGTCTTCCCGGGTAACCAGATTAAGGAAAACATCCTCAAGACCAGCTGTAACTACAGAGAGCTCCAGGAGGTTCCATCCTTTTTCTATAATCAAACGGTTAATACCCTGCCTGGGGTCATTTTCAGCTTCGGCAGTAATTCTTATTTTAAAATTTTCCTCTTCTCTGTCTTCAATACTGACTGAGCTAACGCCGGAAACCGCTTCTATGCCTTGAAGAGCACTTTCACTTTCGCCGGTCATAGTGTAAAGGAACTCAGAATTACTTTTTGCCGCTTTGGCAAGATTATCCGGTGTATCCTGTGCAACAATCCTGCCTTTGGAGATTATAACGACTCTGTCGCATATCATGCTCACCTCGGGAAGAATATGGCTGCTAAGAATAATGGTTCTGTCTCCACGCAGGCCTTGGATAAGATTTCGAAATTCAAATGTCTGCGTCGGATCCAACCCGACAGTTGGTTCATCCAGAATTATTACAGGAGGATCCCCCACAAGGGCTTGTGCCAATCCCAGACGTTGTCTGTAACCTTTTGACAATTTGCGTGCGGTCCGTCTTCGCATCTCATGGAGGCTGCAGGCTTCCATTGCCTTTTCAATCTGTTCTTTTTTGTTTTTTTTCACTACCCCTTTTGCATTGGCAACAAAACCAAGATACTGCTCAACCGTCATATCCAGATATACCGGAGCGCTTTCGGGGAGGTATCCTATTCTTCGTTTTACTTCAAGGGGATCTTCCGAAATGGAATAACCGTCAAGTTTGATATCACCGGAACTTGGAGGAAACAGCCCGGTCATCATGCGCATGGTTGTTGTTTTACCGGCCCCATTGGGGCCGAGGAAACCTATGGTTTCACCACGCTCCACAGTAAAGCTTGCATTATCTACGGCCCTGAAAGGGCCGTAGTTTTTTGTAAGAGATTCAACTGAAATCATAGTTATAGATTAAATGCCGTCCTGAAATATGTCTATAGGTAACCAAAGACCTTGGGTGCAAAGAGTACAAGATCCGGGGCAAAAGATATAAGACCGATAACCACAAGATGTACCAGAAAGAACGGAAAGACCGCTCTGGCGACCCTTTCCATACTTATCTTGGCAATATCTGCACTGATAAACAGACACAGTCCCACCGGAGGTGTAATAAGCCCCAATGCCAGAGAGGTAATCATAAGCATACCGAATTGTATGTCATGCAATCCAGCCTGCTGAGCAAGCGGTGCAAGTGCCGGTGCCAGCATAATAATAGCTGCGCCTGGATCCATTACCGTTCCAACTATCAGCAGAAGCAGATCAATAAGCAGAATAATAACGACAGGGCTGTCGGTAACTGATAGAATTGCATTACGTATAAGCATGGGAACCTGATATGTACTGAGTACCCAGCTGAACAGACGCGCTGTGGCCAATAACAGAAAAACGGTACCGGTACTGTAAGCTGCATTCAGAATAATTTTAGGCAGGTCTTTGAATTTCACCGTCTTCAATACAAAAAGACTAACAAAGAATGCATAGCCCACTGCAACAGCTGCTGCTTCTGTAGGGGTGAATATACCAAAGAGAATACCGCCAAGAATAATAAGCGGCATAACCAGAGCAACAATTGCCTGTCCGATTATATACAACCGCTCTTTGCCGGTAAGCCTTAAAACCTTTTTGGGGAAATTATGCTTTTTGGCGAGGTAGATTACAATTGCCATGTCAGAAAGTCCAAAAAGTATACCCAACGGAATACCTGCTGCAAATAACGCACCAATGGACTGACCCATGGTGGCACCGTAAATTACTGCAAGTATGCTCGGTGGAATTATCGGACCCTGAAGGGAGGAAGAGGCGGTTACAGCTGCGCTGAAATCGGGTGTGTATCCATCTTTTTCCATGGCAGGAATCAGCATAGAGCCCAGAGCAGAGACATCAGCAGCGGCAGAACCGGTTATGCCCCCAAAAAACATACTGGCAATTATGTTGGCATGTGCGAGAGCCCCTCGCATCCGCCCTACCAGCATATCTGCAAATTTAACCAGTCTTTCCGTAATCTTACCGCTGTTCATCAGATCCCCGGCAAGAATAAAAAACGGAATGCACATCAGGGGAAATGAGTCCAGTCCCGTAAAGATCCTCTGGGCAACAACCTCAAGAGGTACTGTTCCAAGGAAAATGATGCCCACAAGGCCCATCAGACCAAGCGAAACTCCTACGGGCACACCGATAAACAGAGTTCCTATAAATGTTAATATAGCTAGAAAGAGTCCCATCAGGTGATTCCCTCCGATTGTAATTTTTTATAAACCATTCCGGTTTCACCCTTCACTGGGCCGGACTAGCTTTTTCAACAGTAGAATCAAGGTCTCAAAAGACAGAAAAAATCCGCCCACCGGTATGGACATATAGGGTATCCACATCGGCCAGTTCATACTGGGTGAACGCTGATTTACAACAAAGAATGTCATCTTAATACCGGTAATAAACATAACCAGAAAGAAAATAAGCATAGCTACATCAGCCAGAAAAAAGGCTGCCCGGGAAAAACGCCCCCACATTCTTTCCACCAGGGTGGAAAGTCCGATATGCCTTTTCTGCCTCAATGCCATGCTCATAGCCAGCAGTGCCGACCAGACCATAATGTACCGTGACATTTCTTCCGACCATGAGGGAGCAGAGTTCAGGACATAGCGCATGAATACTGCATATAAAACAATAAGAGTAAGAACCGCATAGAGAGCTACCAGCAATGGACGCATAACCAGCTGGTACTTCTCGCTAATCCAGTCCAGACCCGCAACAAGTGACTTAACCATACAAACCTACTCGTGTTTCCGGAAATTTCTGTACACTGATCATTCAATGTACAGATGTTAGAATGCCCCCGTAACCGGGGGCGTGTTATTAGCAGAATAATCTGAGTCTTTCTTACTGGATAACAAATCCGTGACCGGCTTCGGTACCTTTGGGAGCAACCAGGCCTTTCTTTGCATCTTCAATTGCCTGAAGGAAGTCATCAACCCACTTCCCATCGATTTCGCCTTTTATCCAGTCAATGACCGGCTGCTGGCTGGCTTTTTGAAACTGGGCAAGTTCAGCTGCGGTAGGAGTGTAAATCTCCATACCTTCTTTAATCAGCTGTCCGACAGCGGTTACACCGGAAGCATAGGTTTCCAGCGATTTGTGGATGGTACCGGCAATATCAGCACCTTCGTAAACAATCTGCTGCAGATCTGCGGGCAGGCTGTTATAGAATTTGTTGTTGATAAAAGTAAAGTCAATACTGTAAATATGTCCGTCCAGAGTGTAGTATTTCTGTACTTCATAGAATTTCATTGCATTCACAAGACTCGGCGGATTTTCCTGTCCGTCTACAACTTTCTGCTGCAGCGCACTGTAAAGTTCTCCCCAGGCAATTGGTACTGCATTTCCGCCGAGAGCATTAACCATGGCCATATGGCCCCGGTGTTCCATAGTACGAATTTTCAATCCCTGAAGGTCTGCGGGAGTTTTGATTGGTCGTACGTTGTTGGAGAAGTTACGGAAACCGTTCTGGTTAACATCGAGGCAGCGTATTCCGGTATCCTTTACCATCTTTCCAAGAAGGTTCTTCATGTAGGGGCTGTCTGCAACGGCCCATGCCTCGGTGTAGGTACGGAAGGAGTACGGTACGGAAAGAGCCATGATTTCAGGAAAAAAGATACCGACGGTACCTTCACTTACGTTACACATCTGGATACTTCCAAGCTGAACACCTTCCATCTGCTCCCGCTCTGAACCAAGTTCGTTGGCAGGATAGATCTCTACTTTGATCCGTCCTCCTGAACGTGCTTCAACATAGTTCTTGAACATAACTGCATCAGCATGTGCGGAAGCGGTAGTCACATCGGGCGGATCGCCTGTGGCAAACTTGATTGTGTACTGAGCGCCGGCACCTGCAGATGATTCTCCCTGTCCCGCTGCAAAAAGGGCAGCAGTCATGAGCACAGCAAGTAATACAACCAACAGTTTTCTCATAATTTCCTCCTTATTTTTACAAGTAAAAACGTTGTTAATTCACGGTAACATAGGTCTGACATCACGTCAAATTAAAGTTGGCTTGTATACAAAAATAATATTTTTCCGGTTTTCTAAAGATATTCCATGCATTCTCGGATGTAAAATCGACCAGATCCAGTCTGAGCAGGTGAATCTATTCTATACCTTGTTTATAAGATAGCGGACCAGTTCCACTGAATGCCTGCTGGCGTCCGCAAGAAAATCCTGAAAATTTGATGGAGCGGAGCCGTCCGCCTTATCCGAAATAAACCTGAGAATCAGAGACGGAATTTTGTATACGGCAGCGGTTAATGCTACGCTGGCGCCTTCCATTTCAACGGCGATCCCCTGCAGTTCCTCTAACCTGTTTTTTCTCACCGGTTCATTCTTGTCTGTTACAAATATGTCACCTGTGAGAATACGGCCGAAATGTATTTTATACTCATCACTGGTGAAGTTTTTCATGGCTTCAATCAGACGGGAATCGCCATGAATTTCACGGTAATCAGAAAACGGTATCTGTCCAATCGGAAATCCGAGGGCGCTTACATCGAAATCATACTGAATACATCCGGTACCTACCACAAGGTCGCCGATATTCACATTGCTGCTGATGCCCCCGGCGATTCCGGTAAACAGGATATATTCCGGTTTGAAGGTATTGATCAACTCTGCGGCACTAAGGGCGGAGAGAACTTTACCGACTCCGCTTTTTGCTATGACAACCTCCCTTCCCGTTAGAGTGCCTCGATAAAAACGGGCGGCGGTACCCTGGATTGTTTGAGGTAAATCCAGGGCTTTAATCAGTGCATCAACTTCTTCATTCATAGCTCCCAAGACAGCAATCATACGGACCTCTCTTTAAAAAATTCTAACCCTGTTTTTCTTTCTGTAGCTAAAAGCACCGACAGGAGAAGAACCCTGATCTAATTGAAACTGAAACCCGACTCCGGTATACTGAAGACAAATTCCCAGAACAGGACAGAAGCATGATAACTGTAAACGAGAACTATAGCAAACTCCAGGCTTCGTACCTTTTTGTAACCATTGCAAGAAAGGTAAAAGAATTTCAGGATAAGAATCCTCAGGCGGATCTCATCAAACTCGGAATTGGCGATGTAACAAAACCGTTGCCTGAAGCCTGTATTACCGCATTTCAGAAAGGTGTTGCTGAAATGGCGGATGAAAACACTTTTCGCGGCTACGGGCCGGAACAGGGATACGAGTTCCTCCGCGCTGCTATTGCAAACAATGATTTTGCAGGAACCGGGATACAGGCTGATGATATATTTATTTCCGATGGTGCAAAATGTGACACCGGAAATTTCCAGGAGCTTTTCAGCCTTGACGCAAAGGTTGGTGTACCCGACCCGGTATATCCGGTCTATGTTGACACTAACGTAATGGCAGGTCGAACTGGAACCTGGAAGGACGGCCGATACGAGGGCCTGTATTATCTTGAGGGAACCAACGCGAACGGTTTCATTCCTTCCCCTCCGAATGCCGCACTTGATCTGGTGTATCTCTGTTTCCCCAACAACCCTACAGGTCAGGTTGCCACCAGGTCACAGCTTGAGGAATGGGTAAAATATGCCAGAGAAAACAAGGCTCTTATTCTTTTCGACGCAGCCTACGAAACCTTTATACGGGATGCGAGCCTGCCTAAATCCATCTATGAAATTCCAGGAGCCAGAGAAGTTGCAGTGGAGTTCAGAAGTTATTCCAAGACTGCAGGTTTTACCGGAACCAGATGTGCTTATACGGTTGTTCCCAAAGAATGCCGTGCCTTCACCTCTGCCGGTGAATCCGTTGATCTTCAACCCCTTTGGAATCGCCGTCACTCTACCAAGTTCAACGGTGTATCCTACCCGGTGCAGCGTGCTGCAGAAGCAGTCTATTCCACCGAAGGAAAAGCCCAGGTTAAGGCCCTCGGAGATTACTATCTTGAAAATGCATCAATTATTAAAGAGAGCATGGTGAAGCTTGGTTTCACATGTGTAGGTGGTGACAACTCACCGTATATCTGGGTAGACGGCAAAAAGGATTCATGGGATTTCTTCGATCAGCTTTTGGCTGCAGGTGTCGTTGTAACACCCGGCTCCGGTTTCGGACGCTGCGGTGAAGGGTTCATACGTATCAGCGCCTTTAATGATCGGGATAAGGTTATCCAGGCTATGGGTAGAATCGAAAAATCCCTGAGCTGAACCGGAATTTAAACAGCATGCCAAGCCCCTTTGTATCCGGATTTTCTCATGCAAAATTTTATCGTAATATCCATAATTCCATTACCAGCGGAATAAATCCGGAAAATCTGGGGCTGATACTTTCGGCCTCTGGCTGGCGTTGTGTTTTTGCGACTCACGATGAAGCAACCGATTTCGTCCCCCGTCCTGAAATTGGGGCAGCCGCATTGGCAATGGCACTGGCTGCAGGTGAATTCTTTGTAAAAGAACAAACCGATTCAGAGAATTCAGGAACTTGCATTCTCCTGGGCTGTGATGCCCGACCTACCGGACCTGCTATTATTGATCTGTTTACCCGTATTTTCCTCTCCTTGGGACTTAAACCGGCTGTAACAGGAGTCAGTGCAGCCCCTGAAATCATGTCAGCCGCCATGGATACACATAACTACTGTGGTTTCTGCTATATCAGTGCCAGTCACAATCCTGTTGGGCATAATGGGGTAAAACTTGGCCGCACCGACGGCGGAGTTCTTCCCGGGCGGGATGCTGGCCCGCTTATTCTACGCGTTCAAGAGATTCTGAAAGATAATACCAAACTATTAGAGCTATGCACTACGGCAGCTTCCGTTTCTGAAGAGACCATAGGCAGTATATATTCTCAGATGTCAGAAACCAAACAGAAGACACTTGATTCGTACAAGGGGTTTACTTCAAGGGTAGGTTTTGAAAATTACCCTGAAGAGGAAAAAAATCTTATTAACAATCTTCAAGAATCTCCCTTGGGAGTAATTGGGGAGCTTAACGGCAGCGCCCGGGGTGCTACCATAGATGCAGATTTTTTCAGCTATATAAACCTGAAATACAAGCTGTACAACAATATCCCCGGAAAGGATATCGTTCACCCTATACTCCCTGAAGGAGAAAATCTTAATGATTGCTGCAGGCTGCTCGAGACTGCGTACAGCATTGATCCGCATTTTCAAATCGGCTATGTGCCGGATAATGACGGTGACCGGGGAAATCTTGTTTATATAAACCAGGAAACCGGAAAGGCATCCGATCTTAAGGCCCAGGAAGTTTTCGCCCTTTCCGTGCTTGCGGAACTTTCCTGCCAGCGACTGTTTTCAGTAGATTCGTTGTCTGACCTTGCTGTGGCAGTAAACGGTCCGACTTCATTACGCATAGAGGAAATAGCAGCTGTATTCAATGCTCGGGTTTACCGGGCAGAAGTCGGCGAGGCCAATGTGGTTAATCTGGCACGTAAAATCCGTGCCGGCGGCTGTACTGTACGAATCCTCGGCGAGGGTTCAAATGGCGGAACAATAACCTATCCTGCTGCTGTGAGAGATCCCTTGAACACAATTCTCGCTTTAACCAAACTCCTTCGGCTGAAAACCAGTCAGGGAAAAACTCCTGCAGAAGAGTGGTTCGAGCGTATCGGAACCCCCCTGAAGAAAGGAGAAATACTCTCCGTTCCCCGGCTTCTTTCAAGCCTGCCCGCATATCAGACCACTCCTACAGGAGAGAGCAGAGCAAAATACCCGGTAAAAACAACAGATCATAATCTGCTGAAATCCAGATATGAAAAAATCTTTCCCGGGAAATGGGAAAACAGGCCTGCGTTTCTAAACGGCCTGCAGGTTGTTGATTACAGATTCGTTAATTATGAGGGGACTGAAACCATATATGGACCCGGCGGGCGAAGCGGGAATGGTCGCGGGGGGTTCAAGGTTGAACTCCTTGAACCCAATGGCAGCCCTGTAGGATTTCTTTGGATGCGCGGATCGGGTACCGAACCGGTGTTCCGTGTTATGGCGGATATTGCCTCCACAGAACCCGGAATGGAAGAGCTCCTGATTGCCTGGCACAGACAAATACTTGCAGAAGCAGATAATTTTACGGATTAAACTATTCCTATAGCTTTTCGCAGTCGCTGTATTGTGCCTGCGGCAATTTCCCGAGCCTGTTCAGCACCCTTTGCCAGAATAGAATCGATTAAAGACGTATCCGCCATAAGTGCTTCATATTTTTCCCGGTAGGGACCTATTTCACGATCCATACATTCATAAAGTTCCTGCTTGGCTTCACCCCAACCCATGCCTCCGGCACGGTAACGCTTTGCAAGAGCTTTCTGTTCCTCTTCCCCAGCAAAAAGTCTGTACAGATTAAACACATTGCAGGTTTCAGGATCTTTCGGTTCTTCAACTCCCTGAGAATTGGTGACCACCTTCATAATAGTCTTACGCAGTTTTTTAGCAGGAAGAAAAAGCGGAATGGTATTGTTGTAGCTCTTGCTCATTTTTCGTCCGTCCATTCCGGGAATTATCTGGGTTGTCTCATTTATTAACGGTTCAGGAATTACCAAAAGCTCCTCTCCGTAATTACTGTTGATTGCCTGGGCAATATCTGCGGTCATTTCTATATGCTGTTTCTGATCTTTGCCTACGGGAACAACATTACTGTTAAAAAGCAGAATATCTGCGGCCATCAGTACAGGATAGGTATAAAGTCCCATGTTTATCCCTTTATCAGGATCCTTCCCTGCCCGTTTATTATCCTCGCTTACCGCTTTATATGCATGAGCTCGATTCATCAAGCCTTTACTGGTAAACGCCATAAGAATTGTAGAAAGTTCAAAGGTTTCCGGAACAGAGGACTGCTTGTATACAAGTGATTTTTCTGGATCAAGTCCGCATGCAAGCCAGGTAGCTGCAACCTGATAGGTCTGATCCTTGAGTTTCTGCGGATCCCTTTCACTGTTCAGGGCATGATAATCTGCAATAAAATATCGAGTTTTGTACTCCTTGACCATCTGCAGTGCAGGCTTTATTGCCCCGAAGTAGTTTCCGATATGAGGTGTTCCTGTCGGCTTGATGCCGGTAAGTGAAATTTTAGTATCCATACTGCTTTGAGGGACTCCCTGATAATATTTGTGAATTGTCCTACTATACCCGGATGGTAGTGCAACCTCAAGTACTATCCGGTCCCGGGGCAGAACTGCGAATCAGTTTCCGAAGAGCTCTGCGACTTTCGCGGATCTCTTTTCCAGACCCCATAAGAATTGCTACAGCTTTCAGGCTGGGAATGTTTTCACAAACAATTTTTATAATGGCCATTATCGGTACTGCCAGAAACATACCCACCACGCCCCACAGCCAGCCCCAGATAAGCAGAGCAACCAGTATAAGGAATGGACTGAGATTAAGCCTTCTTCCCTGTAGATGCGGGTCAAGAATATTGCCCAGAGTAACCTGAATTGCAATTACTGAACCGGCAACAATAATAATAGGCTTAGGTTCAGGATAAAACTGGAGAAATGACATGAGAATAATAACAAATACAATAAAAGCAGAGCCGAGATTGGGAATGAAGTTAAGAAAAAATGCAAAAGATGCCCACAATATTGGAAAATCAAGGCCTATAATAACCAGTGAGATATAAATGAGAGTGCCTGTTGCCAGGCTTATCACAAACTTCACCGACAGATATCTGCCTATCTGGTCATTAATATGCCGCATTACCAAGTAAATCCTGTCAGACATACTGATATGAAAAGCCTGACGAATCTTGGACTGAAAGCGGTCTTTTTCCATAAGCATGAATACTAGAAATAGAGTGATAATCAGAAGATTGCTCACTACTCCCATTATGCTGTTGGAAACAGATAGCAGTGAGCTCTGAAGTGTCCGGCTCCAGTCTATCTCCTTGATAACTCCCGGGTTTATGGAAAAACGTTCAAACAGTGTTTTTGATATCTCCATTATCAGGGTTGTCATTCTGGCCTGATACTTGGGGAGCTGTGTAATGAAGGATTTTATGGAAGTATACATAAACAGGCCGAGAAGATAGAAAACACCGGAAAATATAAGAATTACAATAATAATAGACAGAATCCTGGGGACTCTCATCCGCTCCAGCAAATCAACAAAGGGAGAGAAAACAAAGAAGAGCAGAATAGCAATGGCCAAAGGCATTAAAGCTACCTGAGCAATCTTCAGAACCGCAAGAATGAGTATTATAGAAATGATCCCGGTAAACAGGGCGGTCAATTTGTCTGTCGACATGCTGGTATTAGTATAGCAAATCGGCTTCACATAAGCGAGTACTTGTTTTACTCCTCTTAAAAATGTATTTTTCCCCAAGCAGAAACTAAATGAGGTGTAAACATGGCAAAATCTATTGATGCAGCAGCATTCATTGCAAATAACGCGGCGGTTACCGGCGACGTCTCTCTTGGCAAGGATTGTTCCGTCTGGTATGGAGCATCACTCCGCGGAGACCTTGCTCCCGTGACCATCGGTGCAGAGTCAAACATTCAGGATAACGCATCCGTACATGTAGATACAAACACACCGACGATAGTGGGAAACGGTGTAACTGTTGGACATAATGCAATCCTCCACGGTTGCACTGTGGAAGATAATTGTCTGATAGGGATGGGGGCCATTGTCCTTAACCGTGCTGTGGTGGGTGAAGGCTCAGTCATTGGAGCAGGGGCCTTAATTACAGAAGGGAAGATTATCCCTCCCCGTTCTCTTGCGGTAGGATCACCGGCAAAAGTAATTCGTCAGATTGACGATGAAAACCTGGCAAAGGTTAAAAAAAACGCCGGGCATTATATCGAGCTTGCCCGGCGTCATAAAAATAGCGAGTTCTGAGACTTATGGTTTTTTGCCGGACGAGCGCTGCATGCCCCTTCTAACTGCATCAATCAGGTAGGGGCGCATTTTTGCAGGGTTAATAATATTGTCAATTGAACCGACTTCCCGGGCTCTTCCGACACTGTGAATTGAGTCAAACTCAGCCCCCAGAGCAGTCTGATATTCATTATAGACTGTCTGATAAAGCATCTCAAATTCCTTGTAGGTGCATTCACCGCTTTTCAGCCTGCCACGTTCTTTCTGTACACGGATATCTTCCTCAGTCTTTTTCTTCACAACCTTTGGGAATACAACCGCAGCAGCAGGTGCTCCGCCGATTACCGATGCAAATGAGCCTTCAAGAGCCGCCACCTCAAGTGACGGGTTGAGTTTCTTGGAGAATACAACATAGGCTCCACCATGATATCGGGCGGTCACCAGAAAAACGAGGGGACCCTTAAAATTGACCACAGCCCTGCCAATCTCTGCACCATATTCAAGCTGCAGTCTTCGCAAAGATTCGGGCGACCCGTCAAAGCCTGAAAGGTTGGCGATAATAACTGCAGGCAGCCTTCCCGAGAATGCATTGATACCCCTGGCGACCTTTTTGGAAGACTGAGGATAAAGGGTTCCTCCACTCCATGTATCCGGCCCATCCGGCGGTACAGCCCCTATACGGGAAAAACTTCGGCTTTCAATTCCGATCATTCCAACAGCCTGACCGCCCAGTCTTGTTTCCCAGACCAGTGCCGTATCTCCGTTTTCCAGGTTGCGCCAGCGCTCAAGTATCTCCCCGTCTCGGTCAACCAGCGACCGCATTACCTGCCTCATATCGAAGGGCTTTTTCCTGTCAGGGTTGTTTTCAAGACTGAAAATATCTCCGATTTTTTCAAAACCCTGTCCCAGGGTATCGGTATAGGCGGTTAAAGTCACATCCCTGTCATCCGGATCTGAACTTGACTGCAGGCGTGGAAAATCTTCTCCCGGGACTACATAGCTTGCCCTGTAATGCTGAAAAAGAACAGCGTAAGCCTCTGCAATATTTGCAACCCGTATCTGCGCCTGGCCATTGGGCAGCATAATCTTCTCGGCACCGCCGATATCAATATTTGTCTCACCTGAAACACTTCCTGAGAAATCAAGTGCCCTTTTTCCGGTCAGAAGCATGGAGGCATCATCTGTCATAAGCAGCAGCCCACGGGTGTGCATCAGCATAGTTGATTCTGCGTCCCAGTAAGATTGTGCGCCTACATTGATAGACTGAACAATAATATTTATCTCTCCGCCACCCTGAGTGAATTCAATAATTTTTTTAAGAGTTGCAGCAGTCCAGTCAAGGTTTTCCGTACCGGAATCCATGGTTATCTTGGCCCCTGAAGAAACAGGTATCCACTCTACAGGAATCTGTTCACGCTCTGCCATATCAATGGCTGCGTTTATTCTGCGGCACTCACCTTCAGCAAGACTCCCAAGGTCGCCGGTGGGATCTGATAGAATAAGCATACGACGGTATTCTATACCGCTTACAGAATCAGTGTTGCTGATACGGCCAATAACTACATTGCTGCTGTTATTACCTGGCTCCCGCCCTTTTACCGAGAAGATAGAAGTTTCGCCATTTTTGTCCACTTCGATGTCAAACTCTTCAAACTCTCCCCGGGGTACTCCCTGCTGAAGTGGAAAACCTGCATGGGTCAACATTTTTAACAGCTCATAAGGATATATCTGATTCCTCTGACGGGCACGAACAACCTTTGTACCATAAGCATCCAGAGTTGTAAGTGGTACGCTAGACGGTTTGCGGCTGCGCAGAGTAAACTGATCCTGTGTAAGATTGTGGAAAATAAGCTCGTGCTCCCTGATGGTCTCTTCCCGCCAGCGTTTTCGTCTGGTATAGACAACCATTTTTTCAAGACCGAGGCCGACAGTCCGGGGAACAAGATTAAGCCCGAAATCTCGCAGCTGCTTCAGTTTTAGCCCGAGAAGAGACCGGTTGTAAATTATAATCCGGTTCCATTGGAGCCTGAATCGATACCCCTGCTGAACAGCCCGCATAGCCGATACTGCTTCCATGAAAACCTGCTCAAACCTCACCATACGTGTAAGATCGCTCATAGAGCTTAATTCAGGATCTGTTTCCGAAGTTGAGGCAAGAGCAAAAAGACGCACATCTTTTGCATTTTCCCTGGCAGTACCTTCCAATACACTGACATTCTCTGTTTTTGAAACTAGTTTCAGATGAAAGCCTTTGAGTCGTTCGACCCTGAGCTCCCGGTATTCGAGGGGAGAAAAGGAGAAAGCCGTATCCCATACAGTCCACTCCCCGTTCACATTGTGAAAAGTCCTGTAATAGGGGTAATCTTTTTTACCGTAAATACCTATGGACATAAAACTGCATGATACAGGATTTATTTGCTGTATTGTCTTTTCCGGATCAGCATCATAAGTCAGCAGCAGAATAAACTCGCATTTTTCACTTTGGTATTTTTTTGCTGCTTCATTTACCAGCAAAGCGGGATCAACTTTTTCATCACCTATTATAAGTACCGAGGCGACTGGATCATCTTTGAATGCAGCAGCAGCCCCTGATGCATTGCCGGGCAGGTTCAGAATTTCTATTGAGGAAATATCGCGGTCACGGTTCAGATATCTGGTTACAATCTGGGTCAGGATATCTGAATTGATACTGCTGTCTTCAGACTTCTCCGCCTGAAGAAGATCAACGAGCACAGCCGGAGGCAACTCTAGAATAGCATCGATCTTCTGATCAAGATTTTCAATGCATCCGCTGCAGCTTTCCTTTATAAGAATACCTACAGATTTACGTTGCTTATCTCTCTGCTGTGACAGGTGAGCCTTGTCTAAAAGTATATACCTGGCATGCAGAGCAGCATCAGCAAGATTCGGATTGTTTACTATGCTGATACGTACGATTTCATTTACCAGAAGAGGGAAACTCTCATTCAGAACGGAGTCGTCTACCGCTTCTTCCAGAAAAAGAAGAAGTTCACGTGCTGCGGAAGCCTTTCCCTTTATTGCATTGTGGGAACGATAGATATGAAATAGCAGTTGATCAACATCATCGTTTATACCGGCCTTGCGGTAATTTTCTATTACCCTGTCCATAGCCTGTATAAAAGGTGCAGGCAGGCCTTTTTCCCTGTCGGTTTTTCTTAATGCGTAATGGGTAAGCAGCTCGGTAAAGCTGTGTGGTCTGCCCCCGCCTGTACCGTCATCTATTTCACTACTGCTGAAAAGAGCCTCAACCGCGCAAAACTTTTCAATTGCTTTACCGGTAAGATCCATCAGGCGCTGTCTGAAGTCATCAGAATTTGTCTGGATCGCCCTCAGCCGATTAATTATCTGAACAGGGGCATCTCCGGTATCAAATCCGAGAAAAAGTGCTCTGATTTCGTGGATAATACGCTGCCACACCTGTTCTTCATCTGCTGCAGCTTCGGTGAAGACTACCCTTTTCTCCTTCACAGCTTCCGCTGCTTCCGTCTTATCAGACTCCTCCTCTTCCAGACGGATAAGAGACTGGCCTGCAGCTACCTGAGAACCTGGTCCTGCAAGTATTTCTGCAATCACACCATCACCGGGTGCCTCTATCAGCATCTCCATCTTCATGGCTTCAAGAACAAGAAGCACATCGCCTTTACTGACTGTGTCTCCGGTTTTTACCGGAATCTGAAGGATAATCGCAGGGGACGGTGATTTAACATAGCCCCTGGATTCCTGCTCAAGCAGAAATGGGGCTCCATTAATTTCACACTGAAGTGCATCGCCCCGGTGTACCAGAAGGAACCGGTAACGCTTGTTATTATAAGAAAGAACACCCTCTTCTTCAGAAGAGCAGCGGTAATGGCAGACTATGAACTGGCCATCCACACCAATATGGTACCGTTCCCCGCCTACATGATAAACTTCCAGCTGGTAAGAAGTACCGCCTAAAGTAAGGCTGACTTCCTGGGGTGTATTTTTCGGCATGGTCCGCGGCTTACCCACACTGGAAAGATCATACAGGAAGTTAACCCTGCTTTCGTCTACCTGTTTCCTTGCAACTGTAACAGCACCTGTAATGAGAGCGGCTCTGAATGCCTCATCTGGGGGGCTGCTTATACCCCGCTGCAGAAGTTCGGCAACATAGCCGGTGGATACTCCTCCGCCTATAATCTCCTTCTGGTCCAGAAGCTGACGAAGGAATGAGCGGTTGGTTGTACCATTCTCGATCCGGATTGTACATTCATCGAGAGCCCGCTTCAGCCGGGCCATGGCTTCCTGTCGGTTTCTTCCCCGGGCAATTATTTTAGCAACCATTGAATCGAACTCAGGGGGAATCTCCGCACCTGTTTCAATGCCCGAGTCAACCCTTATACCCGGACCCGCCGGAGGTCTGAACAGATCTACACCGCCCGGTGCGGGAGAAAATTCCCTGCCTGGATCTTCTGCATTGAGACGAACCTCCATGACATGCCCCCGGGGGAATGCATCCTGAAGGTTTACTTCCATTCCGGCTGCGACTTCAATCTGACCAGTAACCAGATCAATACCGTACAGTTCTTCAGTTATAGGATGTTCTACCTGAAGTCTGGTGTTTACTTCCATAAAAAAGTATCGGTCTGAATCCAGGTCGTAAAGGTATTCCACAGTACCGGCACCCGCATAATCTGCAGCCTTAATAAGTCTTGCAGCCGCATCCTGCATGGCAATTATCGTCTCCTCAGGAAGACCCGGAGGTGGTGTTTCTTCTATTATCTTCTGGTTTCTCCGCTGCACTGAACAATCCCGTACACCGAAGGTATTAACATTTCCATGGCTGTCTGCAAGAACCTGTACCTCAAGATGCCGTCCCCGCTGAACAAGATGCTCAATAAAGACTGTTCTGGTACCGGTGATTCTGAGCGTCTCATCCACTGCAGAATTGTACTGTGCTTTCAGTTCTTCTGGAGTCAATACAAACCGGATGCCTCTGCCGCCCCCGGCGTTTGAAGCTTTAACGATCACCGGATATCCGATACTGTTGGAAACCTTTTCAGCTTCCTCTATTGTTTCTACCGGACCTTTACTCCAGGGAAGAATAGGAACATCCGCTGATTCAGCGAGATCCTTGGCTGCAATCTTGTCGCCAAGAAGCGCCATCGCCCTGCTGGATGGCCCGAGAAAGACAAAACCCCTGGCTTCGGTCTTCTCAGCGAAAACAGCGTCCTCAGAGACAAAACCCCAGCCTACCCACAGAGCATCACATTTCCCTTTTTCAAGGGCGGTAATTATCAGTTCATGATCCAGATAGGGTGTAGACACCGTCCCTGGAAACCCTGGTAAATCTTCAAAACATACCCGGTCATCCGCATTCTTTACAAAAGGTGCCTGTTCCTCTTTTGCAATATAAATAGCCACAGCCTCAATACTGGTGCCATAGCGGGAATTATACTCCCTCACTCCTCGGATAAAGCGTAAAGCAGCTTCACCACGATTTACTATTCCTATTCGGGAATTTGTTTTCAAAACTGGAAGTGCAGTTTGGGGTGCCAAAGGGTCGCCTCCTCATGCAGCGTTGTGTCGGCCGCTGGCCGCATTGAATGAAAAAAGATCAAACGAGTATACCTATTCTACACGGCATGGTGAAGGCCCAGCAATAGGCAATTTTCTATGAAAAAGAGACTATTTTTTTATGATATTGGAGTTTTTAGACATAAGCGATGTATATTACAATACTCTCGACTTGACTTAATACTTGATTCTTGAGTACACAGACATAATCCGTTTAACCTTTAAGGTTCACAGGTGCTTATTTTTTGGAGGATGGATGAACGCTACTATCAGATCAGTCGGGGCTTACCTTCCCGAAAAACGGGTAACAAACGACGATTTGGCCGAACGTATAGATACCTCTGATGAGTGGATACACAGCCATACCGGAATCGGAGCACGACATATAGCCGGTGAAACTGAAACAACTTCAGAAATGGCTGTAAAAGCAGCGCTGCAAGCCCTCAAGAACGGTGGTGTTTCTCCAGAAGAAGTCGACATGGTCATTGTTGCCACCAGTACACCGGATTATACCGGATTCCCCTCCACCGCCAGTATTGTCCAGGACAGGATTGGTGCTGCTTCATGCGGTGCTTTTGATCTTGGTGCAGCATGTACAGGTTTTGTATATGCCATGGAAACAGGCAGAGGGCTTATCGCCGGCGGAAGCTTCCGCAATGTCCTGGTTATCGGTGCGGAAAAGATGTCAGCGGTACTGAACTGGGAAGATCGCAGCACCTGTGTCCTTTTCGGTGATGGAGCCGGCGCTGTTCTTCTAACCCCCGCAGATGAAGAAGCGGGCGTTCTCTCTTCCAGACTTCTATCCGACGGCAGCGGTGATGATGCCCTTATAATACGTGCCGGTGGAGTTAAGATGCCTCTTCGCGGTTGTCATGATGTTTCTGCGGAAGATATGTATATAACAATGGATGGACGAAGGGTGTACAATTTTGCGGTCCAGGCAAACACGGAGCTTTTTAAGACACTTTTAGAAGATGCTCACATTGATGTAGACCAGGTAAAATACATAGTACCCCATCAGGCAAATGTGAAAATTATCAAAGCAGCTGCAAAACGGGCCCGTATTCCCCTTGAAAAATTCTATATCAATATTGAGGAGTATGCGAACACATCCGCTGCCTCTATACCTATTGCACTCAATGATCTCTGGAGTAGAAACGAGCTTATAAAGGGAGATATTGTAATGATAGTCGGCTTTGGGGCCGGTCTAACCTACGGCGGTCAGCTTATCAGGCTGTAGTTTACCTGTTTCAGTCGGTTCTTGACCGATAAAAACAGGGCATGATAAGGTCGCAGGAATGACAAATAACAACAGTAAAATCTGCTTTCTCTTTCCCGGTCAGGGAGCCCAGTACAAGGGAATGGGAAAGGATATGTTTGACAAGAGCCCGGCGGTCAGGGAGCTTTTTGTAAAAGCATCTGATCTGACCGGCATTGATGTTCCAAACCTTCTCTTTGAAGCCGATGAAGAAGAGCTTAAAAAGACGGAGAATACTCAGGTCGCAATTACTGCAGTGAACCTCGCTTCATGGAAACTTCTCCTGGAATCCGGGCTTACACCAGCAATGGCCGCAGGTTTCAGCCTTGGTGAATTCAGTGCACTGGTAGCAGCTGAAGTAATCACTGAAGAGACGGTGTTTCCCATGGTGAAGGAGCGCGGCATTATTATGGCAAGGGTTGCAGATAAGCTTTCAGCCGGTGACAACGGTCCCGGAATGGCAGCTGTGATGGGACTCGAACCTGAAAAAGTTCAGGAGCTCTGTGAAGCATCAGGGCTTGAACTTTATGCTGCGAACTTCAACAGTGCCGTACAGACAGTTGTGGCTGGAACCTGGGAAGCGCTCAGCCAAGGCAAGGATTTTTTCAGTAAAAACGGTGCTAAGCGCTGGATACCACTGAAGGTATCCGGACCATTTCACTCTCCTCTGCTACAGGAGGCACGTGAGGATTTCAGCTCAGTTGTCGAAGCGGCAGTTTTTGGCGATCCAACCATCAGCCTTATCTCTAATGTTTCAGGTAAGGTTGTTGAAAACGCTGCGGAGGCAAAAAAACTCTGTATTGAGCAAGTTACTTCCCCCGTACGCTGGACAACCGAAGAGGCTACAGTTAAAGCTCTTGAAGCTTCTGCCTGTATTGAAGCCGGCCCCGGAAAAGTGCTCGGCGGTCTCTGGAATAAAACAGGCTACGATATCCCCTGCTATCCTGCAGGTACAATAGAAGAGATATCAACTGCAGTATCTGAACTGTAAAATTTCCCGCGGGGTATATGCTCCGCACATCATATTTCCTGACGGCAGTAGCCGTCACTATTTTGCAAGGAATAATATAACTGGAGGAAACTATGCTTCTTGAAGGAAAAAAAGCACTTGTTACCGGTGGTGCTCAGGGAATTGGAAAAGAAATCGTCATGAAACTGCTCTCTGAAGGAGCTTCTGTTCATTACTGCGATCTTAATGAAGGACCTTTCAAGGCTGAGATGGATGCAGCCTGTAAAGGTGATGCCACTGCGACTTTTCACAAAGCTAATATTACTGACGAGGAAGAGGTAAAAGCTCTTATCAAAAATATTACCGCAGACGGAAAGCTTGATATTCTGGTGAACAATGCAGGAATTACCAGAGATGGCATGGTCTTTCGTATGAGCCTCGATCAGTGGGAATCAGTACTTAAGGTAAACCTTACCGGATCATTCCTTGTAGCCCGTGAAACTTCTGCGTTTATGGCAATGAAGCAGAAATCCGGGACAATTATAAATATGGCTTCCGTTGTTGGTCAGATGGGAAATGCCGGACAGACAAACTACTCTGCATCAAAAGCGGGACTTATCGGTTTTTCCAAATCCCTTGCCAAAGAAGTGGCCAAACGAAATGTCCGGGTCAATGCTATAGCCCCGGGATTTATCGAAACTGCCATGACTGACAAACTTACCGATGAAGTAAAAGCCGATTATGCCAGGGCAATACCCCTTGGACGCATGGGATCTCCCGAAGACATCGCAAACGCCGTCCTTTATCTCGCCAGTGATCTGTCAAATTACATCACAGGCCAGGTTATCCGGGTAGACGGCGGACTGATAATGTAACATCCGGGAGGAATTCTGATGGAACGAAGAAGAGTCGTAATTACCGGCATTGGTACGGTTAACTCCCTGGGTCTGGATGTCACCAGTACCTGGGATGCCGTCAAGACCGGCAAAAGCGGGATTGGACCTATAACCCTTTTCGATACAACCGATTTCACCTGTCGCGTGGCTGGTGAAGTTAAAGACTTCGACCCATCCGTCTGGATGGAGAAGAAAGAGGCAAGAAAGTTTGCCCGATTTACCCAGTTTGCCATGGCTGGATCTGCTCAGGCGCTTGAAGACTCGGGTCTGCTTTCAGCAGACTATGATTCTGACAGAGTCGGGGTTATTCTCGGCAATGGTATAGGCGGCTACGAAGTAACCGAGGAAGGTATTCGTCAGCTTGCAGAAAAAGGTCCACGGGCAGTGGCGCCCATGTCGATACCCAAGTTGATCATTAATGAAGGGCCCGCCAATGTATCGATAAAATTTGGTTTTCACGGGCCCTGTTATGCCGTGGTTACTGCCTGTACTTCCGGTACAGATGCTATGGGTGCCGCACTAAACGCAATTCGCAATGGTCAGATTGATGTTGCAGTGACCGGCGGAATGGAAGCCGCCATTACTCCCTTCGGGATAGCAGGTTTCCAGAAGTTGACCGCCCTTTCAACAAACTTCAATGATACACCCGAAAAAGCAAGCCGTCCTTTTGATAAAGACAGGGACGGTTTTGTAATGGGAGAAGGAGCTGGTATTCTTGTTCTGGAAGAATTGAACCACGCTCTTAAACGAGGGGCCAAAATCTATGCCGAATTGGCAGGATACGGTATGAGCTGTGATGCATACCACCTCACCAGTCCGGACTCAACAGGTACGGGGCCTTCCAAGGCAATGAAATGGGCCATGCAGGATGCCGGCATTGAACCTGAGCAGGTGGATTACCTCAATGCTCATGGTACATCGACTCCAACGAACGACCCACTTGAGACAATGGCAGTAAAAAAGGCTTTCGGTGATTATGCAGCAAAACTACCAATTTCCTCCACCAAGTCAATGACTGCCCACATGATCGGCGGAGCCGGCGGAATGGAAGCAATCCTTTCTATTCTTGCCATGAAAGACGGGTACATTCCTCCCACCATCAATCTCGATGATCCGGATGAGCAATGCGACCTCGATTACGTACCCACCCGGGGCCGCAAGTCGGACCTTAAAGTTGTAATGTCCGACAACCTCGGTTTCGGCGGACACAATGGTGTTGTAATTTTCAAGAAATTTGAGGAGTAGTTTATATGAGAGATATCAAGGAACTTTTACCCCACCGTGAACCTTTTCTTTTCGTTGATGAACTTTTGGAAGTGAGTGAAGAAAAGATTGTAGGTACAAGAAAATATACCAGGGAGGAATTCTTTTTTCCAGGACATTTTCCTGAATACCCTGTGGTTCCCGGTGTTATCCTGGTTGAAACCATGGCGCAGTGCGGAGGTGCCGGTGTACGTGAGTTGGGTACACTCAGTGACGATGCACTCTTTTTCCTGGCAGCCGTCGAAAAAGCAAAATTCCGCAGGCAGGTGCGACCGGAAGAGACAATCCGCATGGAAATCATCAATAACCGTCTGTCTCCCAGGATGATCAAACAGAGTGGTAAATGTTATGTAGGCGATGAGCTTGCCTGCGAAGCATCCTGGACCTGTATGGTAGGCTCCAAGTCATGATTATTACTCCGAAAATTCGTAATAATATCTGCATGAATGCGCATCCAGCCGGATGTGAGCAGGAAACCCTTAATCAGATTGAGTACGTTAAAAAACAGAGCAGTTTTAAAGGCCCCGGAACCGCACTCGTTGTAGGGTCATCCACCGGCTTCGGTCTTGCTTCACGTATTTCCCTGGCCTTTGGAGCGGGAGCTGATACAATTGGCGTCTTTTTTGAGAAGGAAGGCACTGAAAAGCGACCTGGAACCCCCGGCTACTATAATAATCGTGCTTTCGAAAAAGCGGCACATGCTGCTGGTCGAAAAGCAGACAGCATTAATGGCGACGCTTTCAGCAATGAAGTCCGGAAGCAGGCTATAGACCTGATCAAGGAAAAATACGGTACTATCGATCTGGTTGTATACAGCCTGGCATCACCGGTACGGACAGATCCGGATACCGGTGAAATGTACCGGTCAGTGTTAAAACCCCTTAAAGGTACCTATACTGCCAAATCTGTGGACGCAATGTCCGGTGAAATCGGCGAAGCATCCATTGAGCCCGGGGACCAGGCCGATACCGATGCTACTGTAAAGGTCATGGGTGGTGAAGACTGGAGAATCTGGCTGAACGCACTTAAGGAAGCCGGAGTGCTTTCCAACGGGGTTAAAACTGTAGCCTATTCCTACATCGGACCGGAAATAACCTATGCAGTTTACCGGGAAGGTACAATCGGCAAGGCCAAGGAACATCTGGAAAAAACAGCTTTTGATATCCGTGAAGATCTTAAGGACATGGATGGATCCGCTTTTGTGTCCGTCAACAAGGCACTTGTAACACGCTCTTCTGCGGTAATTCCGGTAGTACCCCTCTACATCGGTCTTCTATACAAAGTTATGAAGGGAAAAGGCATACACGAAGGTTGTATAGAACAGATGTATCGCCTTTTCAGCACCCGTTTATACGGTACTGGAGATGTACCTACTGACGATGAAGGTCGTATCCGGGTTGATGACTGGGAGATGCGGGCAGATGTTCAGGCTGAGGTTCAGGCTCTCTGGCCAAAAGTTAATTCAGACAACCTTTATGACCTCGCAGATCTTAAAGGATACCAGACCGAGTTTCTTAACCTCCACGGCTTTGCTGTCTCAGGCATCGATTATGATGCAGATGTAACAGAATTCTGAATAAATCTTGTGTAATTTACTGGACGTCCTTTACAGGACGTCCTTTTTTTATCAGAGATACTTTTCCCGGATCTTCTTCGACCAGTATATAAAAGGTGTATCCGCAACAGCCACGAGCCATTTCAGTACATAGGTTGTTACAAAAATATCGAATAGTACAGAAAGCTCAAAAACTCCGTAGAAAGCAACCCCCACAAAAACCAGGGAATCAATAAGCTGACTTACCATGGTGCTCAGATTGTTCCGGACCCAAATATGTTTGTCTTCCGGAAACCTGTTCTTCCAAAGACTGTACGACCAGACATCATGCCTTTGGGATAGTATATAGGCAATTAGACTTCCGGCAGCAATTCTCGGCATGATACTGAAAATGGTTGACAGTGATTCCTGGGCGAAATCAGACGGATCGGGGGTAAAAATTAGGGCAAGATTCATAAAAAGCGTCATTACAATTATAGCGAAAAAACCTACCCAGACAGCTTTTCCCGCCTCCTCTTTACTGTGGTTTTCAGAAAGAATATCCGTAACCAGAAACGAGGTTGCATAGACAATATTTCCAAGAGTCGCGGTAAATCCGAAAATGGGAACTGTTTTCAGTACCTGTATATTTGCAATTATCACCGATATCGGGATCCAGACAAACAGTCCGGTTTTACCCATGGTGCGATAGAGAGCGATAATAATAAAAAAATTCAGCAGCAGCATAGCCAGCCAGAGAACTTCGTTATGCAAAGGAAAAGTTAAAACAGGCATATAACCTCCAAAGGATGGCATACGCTACATAATAGTTCACAATTTTTCAAGGATAATCACTGATTTTCAAGACGGCTTATCTGCATCCTGACGTCATCCAGGCGGTCATTAAGCCTTTTTAGAGTTCGCTCAATTCGCTTTTCTTCCTGCCTCAGTCTCTTTTCCATTTTTTCATCATCAATTTCCAGAGCAACACTTTGGGCAGAATACTCATGGTACACAGTATCCGGGCTTTTTCCCTTTTCAAGATCAGCAACCGCGTCCTTCCTCTTTTCAGGATCTTTAATGCGCAGCAGACCTTTCATATTCTCATAGCCAAACTGAGTAGGAACGTCTTCCTTGTATGTCCGTATAAGATTACGAGCAACACTATGCTGCATTCCCAGTTCACGGTCGGCGAAATCTTCAAAAGAATACCGTCTGTCATGACATATCTGGTAGGCTTGCATCAGCAGTTTACCGAACTCCAGCACCCGCTGCCCCTCTTCCTGAAGAAATTCGGTACGTATTCTAACCGCAAGTATTTTAAGTTCGGAATCATCTCGTAAGGGATTTTTATAAATACCTTCATTTTCCGCTTTTTCCAGCAGGCGGTGAAAAGTTACCCAGAAATCCCGGCTGTGACTGCGTCGGGTGTTTCCGCAAAGATGATGAGCATATTCATGAATTCCGGTGTAAATAAGCTCATCATCCCTTTCCATATTCTTATTGTGTATTATAATTTCGGCAGTTTCCGGATAGTACAGTCCGTCTACCTTATTGCTTTTCTTTCCGGAAAAAATAAGTGTAAAATCCTCCTCCGGCTCTTCAATTCGAAGGAGAATTTCTTTCAGCTGTTCCTGATTCATCGTCTCTGTCAGTACCCGGCCCGAACGGGTAACGCTTCTATAAGCCCGTTAAGGTATTTCTTTTCGCTGCGAATTTTTTCAAAAAGCTTTTTAATGGTCCTTTCGTGAGACTGTGTAAGAGTTAATCCGCCATCCTTCATTGCACTGCTTTCCCATGAATAGATTACTTCACCCGCTTTTTCCAGCTGTATCACAATCCTGGCCTGGGATATTTCAAGGCTGTTCTCTTTGTACTTCGGAAAATCTTCCACTATAAGCTTCATGCGCACTGCATATTCAGCCTTTGCAGACTCCTCTACCAGGGAGAACGGGAGGTCCTCTGCAGCAAACAGGGATGATGCCATTTCACGAACTCCGGGAACGCCGTAATCATATTCCTGCTGAATAATCAGTTTAAGCGGAAGAGGATTCACCACAAACATAACTTCTTTTCCGGACTGTATAAAAGAAATGAAATAATCTTCCCCACTGATATCCAGGGCTTGAAGATCAATCACAGCAGACAGAGTCCCGCGGCCTATTGGCAGGGTTGATAACTCCAGAGATGAGGTGTAGCTTCCGGAGGTATCAGTATTTCCACCGGCAATTTTCCGGCCGGACTCAATCAGCGCCACCGGAAGACCGGAAGGCGCTGATTCTCCTGACAGATTAATAGAAAGGTCAACTTTCTCTCCTGCGGATCCTTCAATACTTAAAGGGGATACTGAAACAGAAAGGGTGCCCAGCATATCCTGCATCCTGGCTTCGACAAGGTCTATCAGCACACCTTCGTTTTCTCCCGGCTTGCCCTTCAGACTTGCAAAATAGGGGGATTCCACGAGCAGGGTATGAGCTTTATGCAGTATGGTCAGTGATTCTCCATTGGCAGCAGCATCGGTCTTGAAAACAGGAGCAGTAAGCTCCTCCACTCTATCCGCCAACTCTTTTTTTTGTCTTAAAAGGTTGGCTTTATCGTACCGTAAATATATCCAGTATCCAGCTGAAGGAGAACTGAAGCTGTCGACAACCTCTGCTCCCTCCAGTTTCTGGTAAACCTTCTCTTCAATTCTTCTTTTAAGAGATTTAAACTCAACCCCTTCAGTGGTTTCACCGGTTTCAAGCTCTACTTCAGAGACAATAGAAGTGGAGATTGATGCAGCAAGATTAGCAAGAGCTTCTTCCCGGGCTTCATCCTGGGCGTTTGCCAACACAGAGCTGCTGGATGAACCGATGCCGATGTAATAACGATTATCCTGCGGGTACCGTTCAACCCAGGAAGGTACAGTCGGAGCAGTGGCACAAGATAGTATAAAAGAAGTTAGGATTATTGGAAGTATTGACAGGTGTATTTTTATTTTCATGCGATCCTCATTCATCAGGCAATCAAAAATCGTGTTTTACGGTTTCGGAAGAAGTGCCAGAGAGTAAAAATAGTCTCCCGAAGGATCTCTCCAGCGGGCGGCAATCTGAATACCACGGACAAGGGCAGTGGTATACTGATAATTCTCTTCGGTATAGTCGCTTTCTTCTGAAGACTTACTGATATCATAAGCCACATCAACGGTAGTCGCAAGCTGCCTTAGAATTTCGGCAACCGCCGCTTCATCCGCGTAAGCTACTGAATCGGCAAAGCGAATCTTCGGGCGGCTTATACCGAGACCGACAAAATAACCGTTTAACCCGGGCGTATTTGTTACCCATGAAGGCTCATCATTCCCCCCGGAAAACTGCTCTGTCCCCCCGAGAAAACTCTTGTTCCTTTTAAGAGATGGAAAACTTATCAAAGCATAGCTGCCTGTGTCGTTCTGGTGCAGAGTTCTGACTTCAGCCTCACGTACAAGTGTCGATACGATGTCTTTGTTGTAATAAAGACATATATCTTCCGCATAACCGGTATCCTTCCCCCGGGTCAACTGATAGGAAGAAACAATTGCGGCTATGCCGGCAAACTGTGCTGCCTGCCGGGCAGCATTGTTAATACACTCTTCAAGTTCATTGGTCCTGCTCATTCGCGGATATGATGTACCGAGAAAAAGCAGAGAACCATCTGTAGATTCAGGCAGCCAGACCCAGTGAGGAAGCTCATCCGGCAGCCACAGAGGTGAAGGGGCTATTTCCCTTACAACTTCAGATTCACGAGGTAATTCCAGTCTATCTGTGATGGGGGTTCTGAGGTCTCTCCAAGTCTCATACTGACGTTCTACTGATTCTTCTGTATCACCTTCGTCATGGTTCTCGGGTATTGTTGTACACGAAGAAAGGAGCAATAGTAGCGATGCTGCTGCAAAAATTCCGGTTAATCTCATGCTTCTATCCTATCATAAAATCAAAAAAAAGACGGTACGAATTAACCGTACCGTCTTCTGGTTTTCAATAAAAAAACCGATTATTCTTTTTCAAGTTCTGCATCAAGCCATTTCATAGCTTCGTCAGCTTTGAACTCTGCGAAAGCAGCATCTTCGTTACGAACAAAAAGTTCTTTCTCTGCAGCTTCCTTGAGGGCACTCTTCTGATACATAACCATTACGTAAAAAGTACCTTCCTGTTTGTCGAGGTATGTCTCAACAACCTTGGAGCCGTTCAGCGTTGCAGAAGCAACCTGTTTTGTAACTGTTTCAAGGAATTCAACAACCTGCTTGTTCCCATCAACACCGGATTCCTGAGCGTACTGTTTAACGGCGCTGTCAACCTTTACTTCAACCTGTGCAGCAATTTCTGCCCGGGCATTTGCGGTAGCAGCTGTACGCGCAGTAGAAAGGTTTGAAGATTTGTAACTTCCAACACCATAGAACGCATCGTCAGCAATTGGGGGTGCGAGAACCCAGTCGGGAAGATCATTGGTGGGTGCTGCAACTGTCTCGGGGCTGGATGAGCAAGACATTACCATCCCAAGAGCCGCAAGCAAAGTTATCAGAATAAGAACTCTTTTCATTTTTTTCTCCTTCCTTATGAGAAAGTGTTTTGTTTAAACCTACTCCTTTCTCATCGGTATTTCAAGGTAATGATAAAAAATATAACGCATCCAAATTGATTTTTTGTTACCCATATTGTAATAATAGGTATGGCTCGCGAAAAATCATACTTTTTTATTATAGATGGTCTCACCACGGATAAGGCAGTATTCTTCAAAAGAGGTCTGCTTGAGCTCTCTATTGTAGTGGATGTAAAAATTAATATCCGTTCCGGACTGGTTGAGGTTATCTCCACAAAAAAGATTGAAGAAGCCGTTCAGACGTGCTGCAACCTCGCCGGGCTCCAGATGCGCACTCAGGTAAGCCGGAAAGAACTTTAAACCTGTCACTTATAACTTGATTAATTTTAACACTTTGGTTAACCTGCACAGCCATGTCGGTTAACCGTGATGAAAGTATCAGAAATTCCATTCTATCAACGATGGTGAACAGCAGATTACCAGTTTCCGGAAATGACCTGGGCAAAAAACTTGGTATCAGCCGTGTTGCGGTCTGGAAACATATACAGGTACTGCTTGGAGAGGGATATACAATCAGCAGCAGCAGAGCCGGATATACACTTGAGTCCGAGCCTGATCATGTAACATCAAGCAGTGCTGAACTTTACGCGCAGCCTGTATTTTCTACTGCATCCGCCGATTCCACCATGCAGATGGCCGAAGCTTATAATGAAAACGGAACTGCTTTTTTTGTTGCCAGAAACCAGCTTAAAGGACGAGGCAGACAGGGAAAAAGCTGGGCTTCCCCGGGAGGTGGTCTTTACCTGACCGTGGTATTTGCGCCGAAACTACCTGCTGCCTATGCTAATATGTATCTTATTAGCGCTGGTATTGCCGCAGCGGAGCTTATCAACAGGCAGTATAATGCAGGCTGTCGCTTTTCCTGGCCGAATGATCTGTATTGCGAAAATCAGAAACTGGGAGGGCTTCTCCTTGAAATAGACGGAGAGTCAGAATCACCATCCATATGCAGACTTGGATTAGGTATAAACATCGAAACTATTGATGAAAACAAATTCCCCAATGCAGCCTGCCTGGTTAATTATACAAGTCACAGTACGAAAAAACCGACCACAAGAACTGTCTTTTCCCTGCTTAAACCGGCCCTCGCAGAAGCAGTGGAAAACAGTACGCCGGAAACAACACGCCTGAACTGGGAAGAAATCTCCGAAGAGACCGGGACCAGTATAATACTACACGGTAAAGGATACATTATTTCGGGCATGAGTCTTACCGGATCACTTATACTTGAAGAGAGTAATGGTGATGCATGGGAAGCTTCACCTGGATGGAAAATAATTGGCCCCTATCGCCGATTATAGGCTTAAAAACAAATAATTTTGAAGGAATTTATTCGTGGAAGAGAACAAGCTTGCACCGGCAGTAAAAGCTGCAGTCTTTACTGCTCTGATTATTCTTGGAACTTTTATTAAATTTTACATTCCCATTGTCTCGCCTCAGGTTCCAGTGGTTCTGGCTAACCTGTTTGTGATTATGGCCGGCATGTTTCTCGGCCCAATTTGGGGGTCTGTGTCAGTCCTGCTTTATCTTTTTATAGGCCTTGCAGGCTTACCGGTGTTCAGCGCCGGAGGTGGACCTGCTGTTTTTCTCGGCCCGACAGGAGGCTACCTGATCGGATATCTTCCAGCTGCTTTTATCGCCGGATTAATTTCCAGGCCCTCAAAAGGTCGCCTGCCTCTGCTTTTATCGGCAGGAATTTCAGGAGTTATCGTCATCTACCTTGTTGGAGTCCCATGGTTGTTCTGGCGACTTTCTGCTGTTAACGGGAGTGCTCCACCCCTTTTTCAAGGACTTGTAATGGGTTCTTTTCTGTATCTTCCCGGAGATGTTCTAAAAATCATTACTGCATCCTTTCTTACCCGATCATTTCATCGGCTTGGATTAAGCAATACCTGATGCCTGAGGTAGAACCTGTTCTCAGCTTTTCCGATGTGCAGTACCGTTTCAATGACGGTACTCTTGGTCTGGATGGAGTTACAATCGATTTTTTTCCCCGGGAGCTGCTTATCCTGGCGGGAGCAAACGGGGCCGGAAAAACTCTTCTGATGAGGCATGCGAACGGACTCCTTCACCCCACTTCCGGAGAGGTTGTTTTCAAAGGTGCTCCCCTGAGAAAAAATCTCAGGGGAGCACGCCGCAGCCTGGGCATGGTTTTTCAGCATCCGGAAGACCAGTTCATAGAGGATAGTGTCCGGAGCGAAATCAGGTTCGGGATAGATAACCTCGGCTTACCCGCTGAGGTCTGCGACCTGAGGGTTCAGACAGTATTAGAGCAGTTTGACCTGGACAATCTGAAAAATCGACATCCGCTGAGTCTTTCAGGTGGAGAGAGACGACGTCTTGCACTTGCTTCTGTTATCGTCATGAATCCGGATTATCTGATACTGGATGAACCTTTTATGGAGCTTGACTATCCCGGAATCCGAGAGCTTCTAAGCATTCTTATTTCCCTGCATAAAGATGGTCAGGGAATGTGCATAGTAACCCACGACGTAGGCAAAATTCTCGCCCATTCAGACCGACTGATACTTATGAAGAAAGGCAAAATAATCTGTGCAGGACCATCAAGAGATTTAATTGGTATCCTGGAAGAAAACGGTGTACGCAATCCCTGCCGGGGAGGTTTTCCGTTTGAGGCTGCGACATGGCTGTAATTCTGACCTATCAGACACGGGAAGGCTTTCTCTTCAGGCTTGATGCAAGGTTGAAGCTTTTAATGCTCATGTCTCTCTCCATAGCCGTGTTTTCCTTCACATACTGCGAGGCAGTGATTTGCAGTCTCGGTCTTATATATCTGCTTCTTTTTCATGGTCCCGGGAAAAAAAACGGAGGCCTTCTGGTTTTATCTGCTCTCAGATTTATTCTGTTTCTTTCGGTTATTTATGTTTTATCGGGGATCAGCAGTCCTGAAGGAAATTCCCTGCTGCAGACTATACAAAAAGCAGGCCCGTTCCTTCTCCGCCTGCTGCTGCTGATTCTGGCGGGTTTTCTTTTCACCGGAACCACAGCCATTGCAGATATACGTGGTGCCGCCTTCACGTTTACCCGCCGAATACCCTTCTTTCCTGCATCTATTGTTTCTTTGATGTTTTCCGTTACAGTAAGCACAATACCGCTATTTTTTACATCCCTAAGAAAAAGCAGAGAAGCACTCCTGTGCAGAGGGCCTATCCCCTGGTACAGGCCCTTGCGCAGAATAAAAGCTCTTGTCTTTCCCCTGCTTACCAGGGTAATCCGGAGATCTGATATCCTCACGGATTCGCTTATTTCCAGAGGATACACAACCGATCGAAGTTTCCTGCTGACTAAGCTCGATAAACGTCAAATTGCAGTCTCATCTGCAATTGTACTCCTTCTGCTTGGCAGGGCATTCAGTATTTTCCCAAGCTTCTGATATACCTTTCGGGAATTCTCGTTTATACTCTGGAAAATGAAATTTTCATTTCCCGAACATCAGAGAACCCGGCTGCTATGGCTTTTAAATGCCACTGACCAGGAAACAACAGAACTCAACCTGATCAACCGTTTACTACAGCGGTATAACGGATTTACAATTCCGCTTCGGGATATAAGCCGGGGAGGCATCGATGTTTCAGCCAGCAGTTTGATTAAAAAACTGCTTAAAAACGGGTTCCTGAGAATCAGTAAAACTGAGTTTGAAATCCATCCACGATACCTCAACCCCTACAACGAGCTGATAACTGATATCAAAGAGGTATATACAAACTTTCAGAAAGGACAAATACCAATAACAACCCATTTGCCCTGCAGCAGTTTCAGCGTTGTCCCTGAAGGAACCCAGACAATCAGCCTCAGCGATTTCAGTATTCATTTCCGTCAAGCTGAAATCCATAAGGAAGAACTTTTTGAAATTGGCTTTCCAGGTAACCTTCCGACAGTGCTGCTTCACAGTGACTTTATTCAGGAGTTCCCCTTTATTTGCTGGCGAAAAATCCGCCATTATTTTGCCATTTTTTCCGGCGACAACAGTGACTTTTTTGCAGAAAAGATAATGAGCTATCGCAATTTGCTCATTGGAAAACCACGGGACCTGCTTGAATCAGAAATAAACAACCTCAAGCGTCCCACTGATAAAGAGTACAGAGAGGAATGTACCAGAATAATCCTTAACCGAATAACAGCTTCAAACGACGCTGCCCGACAGGTTATACAAGATACAGTCTCTCCGGAGAACAGCTACATCCTTACCCGTTTTTCCTATAATGAATCCGGTGATTTTGATTTTCTTCAGGCTCTGATACTGCTAAAACAGTATTACGAAAGCAGAGAACAGCGATTTGCCCCCGGTGCAGATGATTTCCTGAAAGGCTTGAAGGATAATATAAATATCTGCATGAATACCGGAGGCTTAAAGAGATTAATTGAGGAACACTTTTCCTCATCTCCGAAGGAACAGATAGACGAAGTATTCGATAAATTCCTGGGGAAATATGCCGGTGGAAATCCTGGAGACCGGGAGGTTTTCGGCTTTTCCACCCCGGGACAGGGAGATTTCCTTATTCATCGCGAAAATCTACCGGCATTTCTGGACTCCAATGGAAGCAGGGTTCTACGCAAAGTTCAAGGACAGATTGAAGATCGCTGGAGGAGCATGATTGAACAGCACAGGTTTGAAGACGCCATGCTCCAGGATAAAGCTTTCCGCAAACTAATTTCGGAATTAACAGCTAGCGAGAATCCTATATTTACCGCCATGGTTAAAAGAAGTGAACTGTATACAATTCTTAGGAAGCTGCCCGTTCGCAGCGGGCTTGTTTCCAGACTGACCTCGTTTACATTCACAGAGGCTGATAAAGTATTTGAGCTCAACAGAAGCAGAATCTATGATGAATTGTATAAAGAATCATACACTGGATGCTCTTTGTTCGGATCTCTGATTTTCCGTCTTCTACACTGGCTTGCCAGGTCGGTCTATACCGGTCAGAACACTGACGCAAAAGATTCTCCCACTGTTCCACGGGAATTGAAGGAAAGTACCACATCAGAACAGGAGATACTTCGTCAGATTGGTGCAGGAGAAAAATCAGAAAGCTCCACAATCCTACAGGAGCTGTGGAACCGTCTTCCTGTTGATATCCTCCCCCGGGAAGAGATAGATCGTAATATTCTCACTGACCTAATAGCTTTTTATAATCAGAAGAATGAAGTTGTTTTTTCAACCCTTGATCATATTCGGGAAAGAAACCTCAGGCGTGTAATACAGAAAGCTTCCCATCTTGAAGGTTACAAGAGTGCATTAGATGAGTATATTCAGGCAAAAATGACTGTTCTTATTGCAAGCCGGCAGGAAATGAGAAGTAAAACCCGGTTTTAACGGACCCCATACAGACGGATTTATCGATATGAGCACTACAGATCCGATACAGAACTTCTCCTCTGTAGTAAAAGACTGGTTCAGCAACAGGTTTATATCGGCGACAGAAGCCCAGGCTCTGGTCTGGAATACAGTCCACCTGGGGGAACATTTACTTCTTACATCTCCAACAGGAACGGGAAAAACTCTCGCAGCTTTTCTTACCGCCATAGACTGCCTGCTAAGCGGCATATGGCCTGCAGGGGCTCTTTCAGTGCTTTATGTTTCACCACTGAAAGCCCTTAATCGGGATATTCAGCTTAACCTGCTCACTCCGCTGAAAGAAATCGAAGCACTTGCAACTGACAAAGGCTTAACCATCCCTTCAATTAAAATAGAAACAAGAAGTGGCGATACCAGCGCATACCGACGCAGGAGGATACTGTCCCATCCCCCTGAAATCCTGATAACCACTCCCGAAAGTCTGAACATTCTTATTTCCACCCCCTCTGGATACTCTCTGTTTTCCGGGCTGAAATGTGTAATCCTTGACGAAATACATAACATTGCAGGAACCAAAAGAGGCACCCATTTAATCACCGCTGTTGAGCGTCTGGTTCAGGTATCAGGGGAGTTTCAGCGTATCGGCCTTTCCGCAACTCTGAGTAATCCCCGGAAAATACTTGAATTCCTGGCCGGATTCAGGTGCTCCGGAGATCCTCGCAAAGCAGTACTTCTGCAGTCCGGGGATTCCCGCAAAATAGAACTGAAAATAGATGTTGTCCCGCAGGAATCTACCGATGAAACTCAGGATACTCCATGGAAACGCCTGATTACAAAAATTCTTCCACAGCTCCATAAAGAAAAATCAACTCTTATTTTTGTGAATTCCCGGAGGCTTGCCGAAAAACTCACCTATCTGCTGAATCTTGGTAGAGAAGAACCATTGGCATATGCACACCATGGTTCCTTAAGTAGAGAAATCCGCCAACTTGCAGAAAACAGACTAAAAAATGGTCAGCTTCAATGTATAGTCGCGACCAATTCCCTCGAATTAGGTATAGATATCGGAGACCTTGATCATATTATTCTGGTGGAAACACCACTCTCCCTTTCTTCTGCGTTCCAGAAACTGGGTCGGGCAGGCCATTCTGTAGGGGAAACCAGCCGTGGTACCTTGTACTGCACCCACGGGAGAGATCTGTTGGCGGCGGCAGCACTCAGCAAAGCGCTATTAGAAAAAAGACTTGAAGAGACTGTTCCCCCCGAAATGCCTCTCGATGTGTTGTCCCAGATTATTGTCTCTGAACTTGTCCGGGGAGACACAGATCTGAGTACACTCTTCTCTACCCTGCAGCGATCATGGCCTTACAGGAATCTGGATGCAGAAAGTTTCCACCGTGTGGTGGAAATGCTTCAGGGATTTTATCAGGGAATTAAATTCCGGCAGCTTCCGGTTTTTCTACATAAAGAGAAAGACCAATGGGTTTGTACATCTTCCGCCCGCAGTGCACTCTTCTCATCGGGTGGCACAATTCCGGACCGTGGATATTACACCCTGAAATATACCGGCAGTGGCAGAATAATCGGTGAGCTTGATGAAGAGTTTGTCTGGGAAAGAAAAATCGGGGATATTTTCAGTTATGCCAGCAGGCAATGGCGAATCACAGGTATAAACAGCCAGGTAATGGAAGTCCTGCCTACTCCAGGAACAGCAAATTCTTCTACATTCTTTATTGCAGAGCCGTTCATAGCGGATAACACCATACATGACCTTACCAGGAACATTCTGGATAGTTTCTCTTCGGTACCGGACGTGAAATTGAATCTTCAGAAAGAGTTCAGTTTCACCAGTGATGCAGCAGAAAAACTCAGCACCTTTCTTGATCTTCAGACAATACAATCACCATTACCTGGTGAAACACGAATTATTCTTGAATCCACAAGACTGCCGGATACCGGAAATTTCCTTGAGGTCATATTTATTCATACCTTCCGCGGAGGTCGTATTAATGCACCACTTGGACTGATCCTGCAAACCTGTCTGAAAAATTCGGGCTGCAGTGCTTCTGTCAGCTGGGACAATGACTCGCTTCTAATTGTGTCACCGGAGAAGCTGCCGGAAAATCCCATCAAACTAATCAACATGGATGATATTTCAGACCTGCTGACCGAAGGACTTTCTTCAAGCGGAATATTCGGCGCCCGGTTCAGGGAAGCTGCGGGCAGATCGCTAATATTGTCCAGAGAGGGTTTCGGCAAAAGAACGCCCCTGTGGCTTTCTCGGCTTCGAGCTAAACGACTGTATAACAGTTTGTCACAGTTCCCGGGATTTCCGCTTCTGCAGGAGGCTGCAGCTGAATGCCTGCATCATCTGTTTGACCTTTCAGGCTTAAAGAGGTTTCTTCAGGATATATTTTACGAGCAGATTGAAGTATGTACAGTCAGTACAGCCTGTCCCTCACCTTTCTGCTCGTCAATCCTCTGGCAGCAGGTGAATACACAGATCTATTCTGATGATGTACCGGAGACAACAATTGCAGGTACTGCAGAATGGGCAGAACGTATAAGTTCCGGAGAGTTTCGGCGGCCAGCTTTGGATAACAGCATAGTCGAGGATTTTCTATCCCGGCTGCGTAGAGCCACGGAGGATTATCGCCCGCGTTCAGGAAAAGAACTGAACATGCTGGTGCGTGAACGTCAGTATATCAGTGTCAGTGAACTTTCATTTTTCATTTCAGCCATGGAAGAGACTTTTATAGTGGAACAGAGCGAATTTGCGGAGGATTACCGTGGCTGGGTTGGTATTAAAGACCGCATGGAAAGCCTTCAGACAGCCACACCTGACGATGTTATGTATAAAGTGTTCACCGCCTGGTTTTACTATGCAGGCCCCCTACGAAGAGATGAGGTAATCAACGAATCACTCAAGAGCTGCCCCTTCACGGCAGAAACTGCAATTCCCCTGCTTAACAGAGCATTAAATGAAGGCTTGATTATTGAAGACTGTATTCGCGGAGAGCAGGGAGTACAGGAACTGATAAGCAGGGAAGCCTATGAACAACTTCTCCGTTTTGCCAGAGCACGTAAGCGGTCCGAAAGTTTTAATGCTCTTACTCTGGATGAGTTTTCTGCCCTCCTTCCTGCATGGCAGAAGACCGGGGACAATTCTTCAGTTACTGAAATTTGTATGCTGTTTGAAGGACTTCCAATAAAAAAACCGGTATGGGATACAGTGGTGTTTCCGTTGAGAGCAGATAATTTTACCTCCGCCGATATCGATAAGGTTCTGAGCACAAGGGAGCTCTTTTTTACGGGAGGAGCCTCAGGATCCTGTTGTTTCTGGCATATTAACGACCGGGATCTTATGCCGTGCCATAACATACCGGAAAAAATTGATATTCCTGTGCCCCTGCGGGGAGCCTACAGTTTCTGGGAATTAAGCAGTGATTATACCGGTACCAATAGTGAACTGTCCGAAACTCTTCAGAAACTTCTATTCGGTGGTGTCCTTTGCACAGATACATGGGATCACAGCACCCAAATACGGATGAAGGCTCCCTCCCGGCGTGGAAGGAAAAATTTCTCACGATGGCAGAAAGATCTCCCAATCAGAGGCAACTGGTTCAGAAGGCCTGTGATTGAATGTGGAGACTCGCTGGAAGAGCTGGAAAAAGCAAAAGAGCGTGTTCGCCTTCTTTTCGAGCGCTACCCAGTTCTTTTCAGAGAAATGCTCTACAGGGAAACCAAGCCCTTTAGATGGGCAGATATCTTCCAGGCACTTCGTCTGATGGAATTCTCCGGAGAGGTAATCAGCGGGATATTTATAGAACAGATACCGGGACTTCAATTTATTATGCCCGAAACACGCGAAACCCTGCGAAACTTTGTTGAAAAAACTAGATACAGGCTGCTCCATGTTCAGGACCCGGCTTCTCTTTCCGGAATGCCAGCAGACCAGATCAAAAGACGTTTCCCCCAACGGCGGGGCGATATCTGGTATACAGTTCAGGGGGGACAAACAATCCTCTCCTTCTCAGTAAGAGGTGGATCACTGCAGATATGGACCGATGAGGCAGTGCACGATGCTTTTCAATTTTTCTGTGATACTCTGTTACAATCAAAGAGACTGATTGATAAAATACAGATAAAAACCATTAACGATCTGCCGGCATCTGAATCACAGTATATTTCGCTTCTCGAAAACCAGGGCTTTGCCCGAGGATACAATGAATATACCCTCTGGCAACATACCGGTTTGTAACGTAAAATCCGTGTATGGAAAAATTACCCCGTCTGGATTCTGATCCTGATCTGCGTGAAAAGCTCTTACCCTGCTGCCGGCTTAAAGAGGGAGAAATATGGGAAGACCGGGAAAACGGTCATCGCATAGGTGTTGGAAACGCTTGTGACGATACCTTCCTTAACACCCTGTTTGGAGAGTTCAGAGCAGATATATTTCTCAATGATCCACCCTACAATATTAGTGTAGGAAGCAGGAATACAGCAGCACTCCCCCAGGATTCTGTTGAACAGTATATAGACTTCACCAGGGCCTGGCTAAACGCCTCTGTTCCTTATCTTAAAGATGACGCCCATTTCTACCTCTGGACAGGTGCAGACCAGCGGGCAGGTTTCCAGCCGCTTCCCGAACTCATGCTTCTTATGCGCGAGTACCCGGAGCTTTCAAGCCGCAGTTTCATAACAATGCGCAACCAGCGCGGATACGGAACCCAGAATAACTGGATGAGTGTCAGACAGGAGCTGCTCTACTATATAAAAGGTAAACCCGGGTTTAAAGTCGGCTATACCGATATTCCGAAGATTCTGAAAGGTTACTATAAAACAGTGGCTGGAAAACGAACAGAAAACATGGAAAGAAGCAGGAGCGACTGCATTCGACCTGGGAATGTATGGGTGGATATACAACAGGTTTTCTATAGAATGAAAGAGAATGTACCAGGTGCATATGCGCAGAAGCCCCTGAAGGCGGCTAAAAGGATTCTGGAATCAAGCGGAATATCTTCCGGTTCTCTTACTGCCGATTTCTTCAGCCATTCAGGGACTACCCTGATAGCAGCCGAACAGTGCGGTATCAAATGTTTTGCCATGGACCTGGATCCGGTTTTTGCAGAGTTATCAATCCGCAGACTTGAACATTACAGAAAAAGCGGTGAGCCCGGTTGGCAGACAGAAAGTCCGTTCCCTGAAATTTTTCAATGAACTTTTTTTGTGCACTGCGAGTGTTAACCGATATTTGTATAAAAATGTAATAAAAACTTAACATATCCGATTGCTACACGATATATGGTGTGATAAGATGAAAATATAGGAAAACAGGGCGCTATATGTATCGGCCCTATATATAGCGCATACTATTCAGGGTTAGATAATTACTTTGTTGGTAGGAAAATGCGTTGCCCCCATTGTCAGGAAACTGAAGATAAAGTTATTGAATCACGGCAGAATGCCAGTGGTACTTCTATCCGCAGACGAAGAGAGTGTACAGCCTGCGGATACAGGTTTACCTCCTATGAGCGGATTGAGGAAAAACCGCTTATGGTTATCAAGCGAGACGGCAGGAGAGAACCTTTCTCCATTGAAAAAATTGAGGAAGGCATTCAACGTTCACTGCAGAAGCGTCCGGTTTCCCAGAAACAGGTGGAAGATACTCTTCATGCCATAGAAGACGAAGCGGTGCTGCTTGCAAGAAACAGCCGTGAAATTAAGGCCGAAAGCATTGGAGATCTGGTGTTGCGAAAACTCTATGAGCTAGACGGTGTAGCCTACGTCCGTTTTGCCTCCGTATACCGGATGTTTGATAACGTGGGTGAGTTTATTAACGAAATTGAAAAACTTTCCCGCTGAGTCGGGAACCTATAGAAAAACCTGATTTGAAGGAAACTGGGAGGGGAACTTTTTTTATGTCAGAAAACAGCTGGAAAGATTTTTTAAAGGAACACCATACGGTAAATCCGGAGGGCCCTGTCAGACAGGTTGTAAAACGCGACGGAGAAACTGAGTGCTATGATCGCTGGCGAATTGCATCAGCGATAAACAGGGCGGTTAACGCAGCGAGGGATAAAGATGATCAGGCCCTGGTTGAAGTACTGACGTCCAAAGTGGAACGTCGGCTGCTCGAATTCATGCAATCCCGTCATCCCAACAGCGCACCTGCAGTCGAAGAGATCCAGGATCTGGTTGAAAACGTACTCATCGACAGCGGTGAGAGTGATATCGCCAAAAAATATATCATCTACCGGGCCAGACACGAGGTTATGCGTGATACCAAAAAGCTCATGGTTGATATCAACTCAACCATGGACGGTTATTTAAGCCAGTCCGACTGGCGGGTAAACGAAAATGCCAATGTCAATTTTTCCCTGGGCGGTCTTATTCTGCATAACTCCGGAACAATAACAGCCAACTACTGGCTGAAGAACATCTATCCCGAAGAAATTGCCGATGCGCACAGAAAAGCTGATTTTCATATTCATGATCTTTCCATGTTCTCCGGCTACTGTGCCGGATGGTCTCTCAGGCAGCTTATTCAGGAAGGACTCGGCGGGGTACCCGATAAAATCACATCCACCCCTGCAAAGCATCTCTCAACCCTTATCCAGCAGGTTGTCAACTTTCTCGGCATAATGCAGAACGAGTGGGCAGGTGCGCAGGCACTTTCGAGCTTTGATACCTATCTGGCACCATTTGTGAAAATTGACAATCTTGAAGAGGAAGAGGTGAAACAGGCTATTCAGAGCTTTGTGTTCGGTGTAAACACACCTTCCCGCTGGGGAAGTCAGGCCCCGTTTACCAATATAACCCTTGACTGGACTGTTCCGCCGGACCTTGCTGATAAACCTGCCGTGGTAGGCGGTGAGGAGATGGAATTCACCTATGGCGACTGCCAGGAAGAGATGAACCTGATCAATAAGGTTTTTATTCAGCTTATGCTTGAAGGCGATGCCAACGGCCGGGGGTTTCAGTATCCTATTCCCACCTACAACATCACCCGTGATTTCGGCTGGGACAGTCCCAATGCTGACCTCCTGTTTACCATGACCGCTAAATACGGTACCCCATATTTTCAGAATTTCATCAATTCCGATCTTGACCCGGGAGATGTTCGCTCCATGTGCTGCCGTCTGCAGCTGGACAAACGTGAACTGCGCAAACGAGGCGGAGGATTGTTCGGTTCCGATGAGTTCACTGGATCCATCGGTGTTGTTACCATAAATCTCCCCAGAATCGGGTATCTGTCCAGAGAAAAGGGCGAATTCTACCGGCGGCTCTCCCGTATGATGGATCTGGCTGCGGAGTCGCTTACCATAAAGCGAAAGGTTATCAACCGGCTTATGGAAGGAGGACTCTTCCCCTACACCATGCGCTACCTCAAACATCTGAATAACCATTTCTCAACCATTGGCATATGCGGGATGAACGAGTGTCTGAGGAATTTTATGGGTGTGGAAATTACCAGTGTTGAAGGTAAAAACTTCGCCATTGAAATCCTTGATTTCATGCGCGATCGACTGGCGGATTATCAGGAACGTACAGGTGATCTTTTCAACCTCGAGGCAACCCCGGCGGAAAGCACAAGCTACCGTCTGGCCAAACATGACAAAGAACGCTATCCAAACATTATTACCGGCGGGCAGGAAGAGGTCTATTACACCAACTCAACCCAGCTGCCTGTTGAGTATACCGAAGATGTTTTTGAAGCTCTTGATCATCAGGATGATCTGCAGACCCGCTACACGGGGGGAACAGTTTTTCATGGTCTGATAGGAGAAGCAATTGAAGATACCGAGGCATGCAAAAATCTGGTGAAAGCCGTAGCCAGCAATTATCGGCTTCCGTATTTTACCATAACCCCCACCTTCTCAATCTGTCCTGTACACGGGTATTTATCCGGGGAACATTTTGATTGTCCAAAATGTCGTCAGGAAGAAGAAAGGCGGATTAAAGCTGAAATAAGCGATTTGAAAGCCCTGAAAAAAGAACTGCAGTCACAGGCTGCCACTGTATAAACAGAGATAAAGAAAGGACGGAAACATGAAGAACACAGACATGACAATTTCAGATGTTGAAAAGAAGCTTGAAGCCCTTGGCATGGAACTCAGGAATGTTCGAGGAACAACTACCGAGGTATATACCAGAATTGTAGGCTACTACCGTTCCGTCAAAAACTGGAACCGCGGCAAGCGGGAAGAGTACAACTACCGTACAGCATACAATGTACCGGAGAAATTGCCGGAGACACAGGCCGGCCCGGTTGAAACACCTACCGTCATTGAAAACGAATCCTCGATGAATGTATCCAGAATAGCAAGTTATCAGTATTTCTATCGCACAACCTGTCCCAACTGCCCGCCGGTTAAGAGCTATTTAAGCGAACTGGGATTCTCCGGTAATGATATAAACGTCGATATGGATGAGGGGTATAATCTGGCTGGAAACCTTGCAGTCTGTGCCACTCCGACAGTTATTTTCCGTAATGCAAAAGGCGAAGAAATTTTCCGTGCTTCAAACCTGCAGGAACTTGTAAAGTCTTTCGAAAAAGAACAGGCTGCGGTGTAGTTCTGACCTGGGGACTTATTAAAACATCTCTCATAGATTATCCGGGCAAGGTAGCTGCAGTACTCTTCACTAAGGGCTGCAACTACCGGTGTCCTTTCTGCCACAATCCTGAGCTTGTAGAAGGACCGGAGCCTGCCGGATTTCTCACGTCGGAAGAGGTATTGTCGTATCTTTCCCGACGAAGAAATGTTCTCGGAGGAGTTTCCATCACCGGAGGCGAACCACTAATGCATATGGAAATCAGGGATATGATTAATTCAATTAAGGATCTTGGATTATCGGTAAAGATCGATACCAATGGTTCTTTTCCCGATCGCCTGTCGGATTGCGGAGCAGATTTTATTGCCATGGATATAAAAACAGCGTTCTCCCGCTACAGCTCTGTCCTGCCCGAGAATATTGACCGGGAGGAAGCGGTGGAAAAGGTCCGGGAGTCCATCTCTCTAATACTGAAATCCGGAAAACCTCACCAGTTTCGTACAACCATGGTACCCGGAATTGTGGGAGTTGAAGATTTTCAAGAAATTATTCCCGCAATTCAGGGTGCACATACATACCTTCTCTCAGGCTTCAGACCTGGAAATACCCTGGATACCGCTTTCAGCGTTATTGATCCTTACGATGAATCGATTATTGATACGACTGCAGAACTGCTAAGGAATGCCGGGATTGAAGTTAAAACCGTGTTAAACAGAACTGCATAGATTCAGATTCCCAGTTTGTCCCGTTTGTGAGTATAACCCTGATGCGTTGATTTGTGTTTTTTCCACAACGGCAGATCGGCACTGACAACGAACTCTTCAAGCTTCTGTTTTTCTATATAGCGTAAATCTACGGCAATTTCTCCAAACCGCCTCCGATCTCCACATTGCTGCCGCAGCAATATGTTTTCCACCTGTTGAGGCCGTATTTCCTCAATACGCACCAGAAATTCTCCTATCTTTTCGCCATACTCAAGTGGATAGTCCACTTAGGTACCCCTTATTGAATTATCTGAGCTGTACGTATGGAGTAAAAGCTATAGAGGTATCCCGCCCGAGGGATATAACAAAAAATAATGCATAAATTTCGTCAAGTCAAATTTTCAGTAGACTTTGTAAACAGATGGTCAAACTGGGAATGGAAACGCCGCGGAACCATGATCTCCTGTACAGCAGAAAGGGCAAAATCATCGGTCATACCTGCTATATAGTCAATAACTCTAACCTTTCCTGCAGATTCTTCCCTGCTGTAGAGCCCATCCATTTTGGCAAGATACTCACCGAAGCGAGCCGCCAGGGTATTTCCTTCGTCTGCATATGCGGATGTATTATCCCCGTTTGTCTCGTATAAATCGATCAGGTAATCAAAAAGCGTAAAGAGAATCCGGCGAAAATAGCGGTGATACTCAGACAGGAGCTTGTGTTTATAGATATTTCTGTAATTGAAGTTTCTGAATGATAGAAGAGCGTCATAGACCTCCCGGGAGAAACCGATGCTTCCTGTCCGGAGGGAAGACCGGATCATATCGTTCACCAAGGTATCTATAATCTCTCCGTTTGAATCTCCGAGAACTCTGCTCACTTCCCCGGGGAGATCATCCCTGGAGAGCATTTTTAGATTAACGGCATCCTCAAAATCTCTTCCGATATAAGCGATTTTATCGGACATGCGCACTATGCATCCCTCCCATGTGGAAGGGTATCTGTTGCGGTCATCTATTGCGGCAAGATCCTTCAGGGCAAAATCAGGGACAATAGCCTGTTCAAACTGTTCTCCGCAGTGATTAACAATCCCGTCCCGTACAGCATATGTAAGATTCAGCCCCCTTCCTTTGTTGGCAAGCTTGTCTACCACACGCAGGGAGTACAGTTCATGGGAAAATGGCTCTCCCTGGAGCTCTTCAACAATTTTTTCTCCCACATGACCAAAGGGAGTATGTCCGAGATCATGTCCAAGGCCGACGGCCCATGCGAGATCCGCATCAAGATTGAGAGACCGGCAGACTGTGGCAGAAATGCTGGCTACATGCAGGACATGTTCGATGCGGGTGCATATATGATCATTGTCTGGAGTAAAAAAGACCTGTGTTTTATGCTTTAGACGTCTGAAAGGGTTTGAGTGGATAATTGCTGTGGTATCCCTGAAAAAAGCACCGCGGATATCGTTCTCTCTCGGGCGGACTCTTCCGGTAAGCTCCTCTCTTGAGAGAGCACTTGAAAAAAAAAGACTGCTCATACGTATATTAAGTCTGCCTTCAGCGTATACAGACTGTCAAGATCAACTTCAATTTTATCTCAGAAAGTTGCAATCTGTTTAACTTACAGCTAAGATAAAACTATGCAGGAGCATCCGTAGTATGGCCACAGAAAAAATCCTAATAGTCGAAGATGAGCGTATCATAGCCCTCGATTTACAGCGTCGTCTGGAAAACTACGGTTACAGGATTATAGGCATAGAATCAACCGGCAATGGTGCAATAGAATCTGTTGAGGCTGAAGCTCCCGACATTATCCTGATGGATATCATGCTTAGCGGAGACATAGACGGCATAACCGCTGCCGAAATTGTAAAAGAGCGCTATGAAATCCCGGTTATCTTCCTTACCGCCTACTCCGACGAAACAACGCTGGAACGGGCCAAACAGGTTGAACCTATAGGATATATTCTTAAACCCTTCAAGGAGAAAGAACTCCATACCAGTATTGATATCGCACTGTATAAATACAGAATAGACCGGAAACTTAAATGGCAGGAGCGGTGGTATTCAGCCATGTTCGACTCTATTGGCGACGGTATAATTGCCACGGATACAAGCGGGAAGGTCTGTTTTGTTAATCCTGAGTGCGAAAATCTACTTGGCAGAAACGAAGTTGAACTTGATCGCAGCGATTTAAATGAAGTACTGGAGATTTACGATTCACACTCCGGTCGAATAAATTTCAATGATCTTTCCGGAATACCCGAAGATGAGCTGCCATTCCGGTTCCAGAACTGCATAATAAACAACGGCATGGGTCGAAAAATGCATGTTGAAGGTTCTTATTCCAGAATAACAAGCCCTACAGGCAAGGACGAAGGCAGCGTAACAGTCATACGGGATACATCAATTTTGAAGAACCTCAGTGAGCAGCTGAGTTACCAGTCCAGCCACGATATCCTTACCGGCCTTGCCAATAGAGATTCATTCAGTCTCCATCTGAGTACACTCATACAGAATATTTCCGACCAGCCCGTAACCCACGCACTGCTTTACCTTGACCTTGATCAGTTCAAGGTAGTGAATGACACCCTCGGTCACCGTGCAGGTGATGAAATGCTGCTTCAGGCTACTTCAATTATACACAGCATGGTTAAATCCACCGATTTTTGTGCCCGCTTGGGTGGAGATGAGTTCGGGATTATTCTGATCAATGTTACCAACAACCAGGCATATACCCTTGCAGAAAGACTTCTTCACCGTCTTCGTACTCATAAGATGATCTGGGACGACAAAGTCTTTACCATCAATTCGTCCATAGGACTTGTACGGATAGATTCACAATCCCAGGATGTACAGACAGTTCTTGCGGCAGCGGACGATGCCTGTTTTACCGCCAAGGAGGAAGGCGGCGGTAAGATTAAAATGTACGATTCCACATCTAATATTTTTCAAAAACGCCGGACTGAAATGACTCTGATTTCAGAACTTCATGCCGCCATGGAAGAAGACCGTCTGGAATTGTATTATCAACCCATAATTCCGCTGAATACAGAAAAGCACAGAACCATTAAGAATGAAATTCTACTTCGCCTTACCAGCCAGGAAGGTAATATTATCATGCCGGGAACATTTATTCCGGCGGCGGAACGATACAATGTGATGCCCGCCATAGATAAAGCTGTTCTGAGGAAAGCTCTTAAATCAATCTGTTCCATTCTGGAGGAAATTCCGAAAGAGGATGTAATGTTCTGTATCAACCTAAGCGCAGCAACCCTCGCCAACGAACACCACCTGTTGGAAGCCGCTGATCTTATAACAGGATCAGGAATTTCGCCTCAATTCCTCTGTTTTGAAGTTACAGAGACTGCAACCATCTCAAATATGCAGCTTACCAATGAGTTTATTAAGGAGATGAGAAATAAGGGATATTATTTTTCCCTCGACGATTTCGGATCCGGATTCAGTTCATTCAACTATCTGAAAACGCTGCCGGTGGATTACCTCAAAATTGACGGCACCTTCGTAAGAGATATGGATTCGAATCCTGTAGACCGCTCCATGGTGGAAGCCATAAACAGCCTGGGCCACATTATCGGAACAGCCACGATTGCAGAGTATGTTCGTTCCAAAGAAATCCTTCTGCTCCTGCGTGATATCGGAGTGGATTATGCTCAGGGTTACGAAATTGCCGCCCCGTCACCTCTCAGCCAGTTTTCTCCGGGCAGCCCCTATTTGATTGAACCCGTAGAGCCTTGACCAGTTAGAGCGAGATGGTTACTGTTCCTACACAATGGAGTACCTACCGTCACGGCCTGTAATACTTTCAGGTGTAAAACATTCAGGAAAATCTACTGTTGGGCACATGCTTTCGGAACGGCTGAGCCTTCCCTTCTATGATCTGGACGACCGTGTGGTGGAACTTTGCAGAGAAGACAGAGGCGGTGATGTTATCACCTGGGAACCCAGGGAAATTTACCGCAGGCTGGGAAAATCCGGTTTTCAGAATCTTGAATACCGCAGCCTGAAACAGTTGGATCAGGAGCAGGAAAAACCCTATGTTCTTGCCTTGGGGGGCGGTACACCGGAACATGATCCTTCCAGAAATCAGTTAAAGTCTATGGGTATTTTAATTTACCTCCATGAAATTCCTGATATCCTTTTTGAACGAATAGCGGCACGAGGCCTCCCTCCTTTCCTGGACACAGACAATCCAAGAGAGTCATTCAATAAACTCTTTACCCGGCGAGACAGCCTCTATCGCAAGGGCGCCGACATAATCCTTGAACTTAACGGAGCATCTGCAGAAGACGCATCCGCAACCTTGATAAAAATGCTTCAGGAGTATGAACATGCCAGGTAACAGTTTTGGCAATTTATTTCGTATAACCACATTTGGAGAATCCCATGGTCCCGGAGTTGGTGTAATAATCGATGGTGTTACTCCCGGTCTGGAGTTATCCGAGGAGGACATTCAGAAAGAGATGAATCGCAGAAAACCCGGCCAATCGGAGATAACTACCCCCCGGCAGGAGAGCGACAGAGTCCATATAATGTCCGGCGTTTTTGAAGGTAAAACCACCGGCACTTCCGTTGGAGTTATCCTGTACAACCAGGATCAGCGTCCCGGTGCATACGACGATATAAAAGATATGTTTCGACCTGGACATGCAGATATCACCTACCTGAAAAAATACGGGATTCGTGATCACCGGGGAAGCGGACGAGCTTCTGGAAGAGAAACAGCAGGCAGAGTTGCCGGAGGGGCTGTCGCCAGGAAGCTTCTCGCCCGCCGGGGGGTAAGTATAACAGCATACACTCTTCGGGCAGGCGGGGTTCAGTGCAGTACCTACGATCCGTCTGTGATAGAACAGAACCCCATGCGGGCCTGCGATCTGATTGCGGCAGAAAAAATGGCGCAAAAGGTGCGGGAGCTTTCAGAAAAAGGAGACAGTACCGGCGGAATAATTGAATGCCGTATAAACGGACTTCCCGCCGGCCTGGGCGAACCTGTTTTCGACAAACTCGATGCGGAACTTGCCAAAGCAATTCTCAGTCTTGGTGCGGTAAAAGGAATTGAGTTCGGTTCCGGCTTCGGTTGTGCGGATATGTCCGGCAGTGAACATAACGACTGGATGGACAAAAACGGCTTCCAGAGCAACAACGCCGGAGGCATCCTCGGAGGAATCTCCACGGGGCAGGAGATTATATTTCGTGCCGCGGTAAAGCCGACCTCAAGTATAACAGCCATGCAGAAGACCCTGGACAAAGCGGGAAACGAGCGGGATATTATAACCGAGGGGCGTCACGATCCCTGTATCTGTCCCCGTATAATACCTGTTATGGAAGCAATGGCAGCAATAGTTCTTGAAGATCACTTCAAGCGGCAGGAAGCCCTTCACTGCTGAGGATAAAGCTGATACCTTAACAACCCATAAAACAGAACAGGAGATTTTCATGCGTTATTCAATCCGAGTAAAGGGCAACCGGAGAATGATGGTTGCCTATTTTATTATTGGAATTCTTTTGATTTTCACCATTGTACCGCTGATGTTTATACCCGGCACTGCAGGGGTTCTTGTGGCCATGCTTTTTGCATTCTTAAGTTACCAGATGATCAGAATGCTGGTGCTGCATGTGAAAAGCTACATTCTTACCCACGATGAGGGTATAACCCTGCGATTCCCGAACCGCAAAATTGAACGTCTTACCTGGAACGACGTTACCCATACCGGAGCTATTAAGACTCCCCACGGGAGCCTGCTCCGTTTCCTGTACGCCGAGGACAAAGACCGTCTGGCAACCATTCCCGATGAGTATTACAATCTGGATGAACTGGACAAGGAAATGAAAGAGCATTCCGCCTGGTTCGATCTGGAGCAGAAAGAAGGTGAGACAATACAGAGTCTTATTAAACCTCTGACAAAACATGCAGATACGGAAATTGAAGAAGAAGATAAAGAGAAATAGAATACATGTGTAACCTCTTTGCACAGGCGCAGATTTTTCCTGATTATTTCTCTCTTTTGCAGTATACTTTAGCTGTTAGCTCATAATATGGAGGCTTTTTTATGAAGAAGATTATGCTAATTGCGGCGGCAGCACTGATGCTGTTCAGTTTTTCCGCGGCAGCCCAGGACCTTAATGATTTCATGAACACCTTTGAAACCTTTGCAGAAGATGCTGCTCCCTCAATTCCGATGCTTGCGGATATCGGCCTGCGCTGGTCAGATTCATATATCGGCGGTTTCCCGCATTTCGGTGTAGGTGTTTCAGCCGGTTTTGTGGTTGTTCCTGTTGATGATATCGAAACACTCTATAACCAGCTGGGTATCACCGATATCCCCCAGGAGATTATTGATCTGGGAGGTTTGCCTATAATGGCTGACGCGGTTGAAGCCCGCATCGGCGGATTTATTCTTCCCTTTGATATCGGAATAAAAGCAGGTTACATTCCCGATGCCGCAAAAGAGGCCATGACCGACGGTGCAGCTGTTGACTATAAAATGTTCGGCTTGAATTTCCGTTATCGTATGGTTAAAGAAGGCTTCCTGATGCCGGAAGTCTCAGTAGGTGCTGGATATACTCGACTAGACGGTATGGTTTCGACAAGTGTTGGAACTACTGAGTATATAACTGACCCTGACACAGGCTCCCCTCTAGATAAAATTAGGGTTGATGCCCCAGACGTTATGTTCGGCTGGAGAAGTAATGTATTTGATGCAAATATCCAGGTAAGTAAGAACATCCTTTTTATTCTCAGGCCCTATGCTGGTTTAGGGGTTTCTTACGGTTTATCAGAAGCTGGTGGAGGATACAGTGCAGATATTTATACTGTTGAAGCTGATAATACTACTGCAGGCAGCGATACTCTTGAAGATTGGAAAACAAAATATCCCGGCTATTTCGAAGACCTCAGCAGTACAGGGATGACCACCTACTCCGAAGCTAACGGTTTTGCATTCCGTGCCTATGCAGGAACCTCGGTTGAGCTCCTCTTTGCGAAACTCGACCTTTCCGCCACCCTTAACCCTGTTTCTCAGGCTATTGGTGCGCAGCTTAACTTGAGAGCACAGTTCTAAGTTAACCCTTCACTTTTAAACAGCAACGCCCCGCGAAAGCGGGGCATTTTTTTATACAGAATAGGCAAGCTTGCTTTTGGCAATTCGCTTCCGAGAGGCTCGGATTTCATCGCCGTAATCGTAAATTATATTTCCGATCTTTTCTCTTAAAGTTTCATATCCGAAGGCTGCTGCACAGATCTCAAAATTCTGCTCCACTGCTTCTTCCCGTACACCTTTATCGGTAATTAGGGTATACATCTGTTCCACAGCGGAATCGGGAATAATCAGCATGCCCGTATCATCGTATTGGTCAAGGATTTCCACATTCTTGAGTTTTAAAATACCGATATCCGTTTTGTATACCAGGTATGTAGTGGTAACCACAGGAACCTTTGCAGCAATTGCCTCCAGCAACGCATTACCGAAGCCTTCCCATATGGGCAGATAGGTTACAATATCCGCGTTTGCAAGAACATCCCTGTTTGTATACAGCTTCCTTCCCTCCGGGTCAGTCCCGCGTTCGGATGCAACCCTTTCAGCTATTAAATGCACCGGTATGCCTAATTTTTCGCCCATGGCCTGTATCTGCTGTATATAGTTCTCGTCCGGCTCATCTCCCTGATAGAGAGAGATAATAAAGTGAGTTCGGTTTCTGTACTGAGGATATTTCTTCACAAATCGTCCCACCAGGGCAACAGAATCTTCTATACGTTTGCGCCGGACAATTCTGGTGGGCTGAATAATTAGAATATCGTCATCCTTAAAACCAAGATCATTCCTGAAGCTTGAATTATACTCATCTTTCCAGACAGGATTATCAAAATCCTCACAGTTAGGAACAAGCTTCGGATGAACCCGTTTTATGGAGCGCAAAACATGGGCGGCATAGGAAGAGAGGACAATATGCTCAATCCCGGGATCCGTGGGAGGCATAATCCTTCCAAGAAGGCCTTCTATGTGGCTGTTGGAAAAACGGCTCCGTTCCCACCAGAAATCGTGATGATGAAAAATTGTGGCTACCCTTTTTTCGCTGGCCAGTTCGTAGACCCCCATTCCTCCCAGGAGAGTCATGGGCATGGCATTTGTATTCTGGGCCACGATAACGTCTATATCATTATTCTGGACATATTCAAACATGCGGTTGGCAATATCTGCACCTTCAAACTGAAGCTTGTCCAGAATCATTTTTTTTCGCTTTGGAGTTATATGGGGAGGATGTTTCTGCAGGTGAGGAAAAACCTGGCTTTCGTACCATTTCTGCTCTTCACTGTCAAAACGTATTCCAGGCAGGGTAAACTGCTGATCCTCCGGTATTGACTGGAGGACAGTGCCGTATTTACCAGCAATAGTATGAACCTCATGCCCCATGCAGGAGAGAACATCAATCCACTTATCAACCTCCAGGGAAACACCGTCAACATCGCCCAGCTTTCCAGAAATAATCCCTACTTTAAATTTGTCTGCCACAGCGCCCGTCCTTTAAAGTGTTTTTATCAGGCCTGAAACAAAGGCCCCATCCGTCCTTTCCAACGCGGATGCTTTGATGAGATATCTTCAGTATACAAAGGTCCGATTAGGGGATCCTTCTCTACACCTTTCAGCCCGGTTACACAGCTTGAGATCCAGCGGGCAAGACGAAGAACAACCATCTTGTGCCTCAACCGTCCCTGCATATCCCTGTTAAGAATCTGAGGGATTGTACTGGTTGTTACAATCTCATCTATTGCCGGGTCATTCATGGTTATGCGCCCTTCCCGGCTGGAATAAAAATGTGTAACCATGAATATAATTTTATTAGGATTTCCCTGCCTGAGCAACTTGCAGCACTCAAGAATTGTTGTTCCTGTTCTCACCATATCGTCGGTGACAACAATGTCTTTTCCTTCTATATCATTTAGAGAGACAACACTTTCCGGATCGACCTCAATGCTAACTTCTCTTTCTCCGGTTCTTTTTTTGTTCATGGAGAGCAGCTTTACATCCTCACGACCAAGACAATCATGCAGCTTCCGGCAAAAAATTAGAGCTCCTTTATCGGGTGCACACAGTACAAGGTTGTCCACATTCACAATATCAGAATCCCGTATATACTCGGCATATACCGGGAAAGGCTGCAGATTGTTGAAATAGCCGGAGAAACGGTCCATAAATATATGTTCCACCGAAACTGAATGATTGTGAACTGTTACCACCTCGTCTACACCGCTTTCTCTAAGAAGATCCGCATACAATCGTGCGGAAAAGGGCTGACCGTCAAATTTCTTGTAATCCCATTCATTACGGCTAATAGCCGTATCACCATGTTCCGGTCTTGGACCCCTGTCCTGGGCACTGTAGAAAAGATCCGGTTCCAGCAGAATAACCCTGTCTGCCCCGTTATCCTTGGCGGCCCGGGCTATAAGAAAATTCCTGGTGGCAAGTTCATCCCGGGTATAGCCCCCCATTGTAGTACTGGTTATTATAACCGTGTAGTTTTCAAGTTTTCGCCCAATGTTGTCCCAGCTCTCTTCGTCTACAATAAAGCGGGGACAGAACTCGTCATTTAGGAAACTTTTAAGAGATACAATGTCCGAGTAGTGTTCCCGCTGCCCGAGATGAAAACCGATATCCGCGGCAAATGGACTGTCTGCAATGTTTCCTACAATTATAAGCTTTCCCATTCCGGTACTCCTTGAGATGGCACGATGAGCAGACTAAAAGATGGAAGATATTAGGTCAACATGTTATATGATACCGGGTATTGAGTTTCCGGTACAGGACTGTGTATGGTGGTGCCATGTCGCAGAACAGCCATACACCTTTGATAGTACAGAGTGACGGATCACTGCTCATGGACGTGCATGATCCCAAATTCAGCGAAGCCAGGGACCAGATAGCTCCCTTTGCTGAACTGGAGAAATCACCGGAACATATGCACACCTATAGAATCACACCCCTGTCACTCTGGAACGCCGCCTCCGCGGGACTTAAAAGCAGTGAAATAGAAGAACGCCTTAAGGGCTGGTCCCGTTTTCCCGTACCGGATAACGTTCTGTTCCAGGTACAGGACCTTCTAAGCCGCTACGGCAGCATCAGACTTCTTCCTACGGACCGTGAGGATATGCTCAAACTGGAAGTACGAGAACAGGCTGTCTTACGGGAAATCAGTGCGAGAAAAGAAATAGCAAAACTTCTTTTTCCCCGGGGAGATGAAATACTGATTCCCCTTGTAAACAGAGGAACTTTTAAAAGTGCTCTTATAAAGATAAACTACCCTGTGGAAGACCTTGTTCCTCTGAAAGAAGGTGAGTCAATCAATATTGGCCTGAAACAGAAAACCGGTGATGGCAGAGATTTCATTGTACGGGATTACCAGAAAGAGGCTGCTGAGGTTTTCCACGGGGGAGGGACTCCCGGTAACGGCTTCGGTGTGATCGTGCTACCCTGCGGCGCAGGAAAAACCGTGGTGGGAATAAAAACCATGGAATTACTAAAAACAAGTACCCTTATTATCACGACCAATGTGGCTGCGGTTCATCAATGGCTGGATGAGCTTCGGGATAAAACAGATCTTGCAGAAGACCAGATTGGCGAGTATACCGCTACAGCAAAAGATATACGCCAGGTAACGGTAACCACCTACCAGATCCTCTCCTACGGACAGAAGCATGATCCCCCCTTTCCCCACTTCGGTATTTTCAGAGCCAGAGACTGGGGGCTCATTATTTATGATGAAGTTCACCTTCTTCCTGCACCGGTATTCAGAGTAACCGCTGAAATCCAGGCTATCCGGAGACTCGGGCTTACCGCTACCCTTGTAAGGGAAGATGGAAAAGAAGGGGAAGTATTTTCCTTAATCGGCCCCAAACGCTTCGATGTGCCCTGGAAAGAGCTTGAGAGCAAAGGATGGATAGCGGAAGCATACTGCACAGAGGTAAGAGTAGAGCTTTCGGAAGCTGATAAACTCCCCTACGCAACCGCAGATAAACGCAAAAAATACCGTATTGCCTCGGAGAATTCCCGAAAAATTGAAATAGCCCGGGAATTGATCGAGAATCACCCTGAAGAGGGAATACTTATCATTGGACAGTATCTTGATCAGTTGAAAGAGCTTTCAAAGGCTTTCAAAGTGCCGATTATTACCGGCCAGACGCCGAATAAAGAGAGAGAAATACTGTACGGAAAATTCCGCTCCGGAGAAATCCGTGTTCTTGTTGTGTCCAAGGTAGCCAACTTTGCAATAGATCTGCCGGATGCTTCGGTAGCAATTCAGGTATCAGGAACATTCGGATCACGGCAGGAAGAAGCACAACGTCTGGGACGCATTCTGCGGCCGAAGAAACGCAGCTCTTTTTTCTACAGTCTGGTATCCCGGTACACTGTTGAAGAATCCTTTGCCCTGAACCGGCAGAAATTTCTTACCGAACAGGGATACCGGTATCATATAGAGTTGTGGGAAAAATAATACAACGTTATGTCCCTGCTTGGCAGTTCTTCGGCTTTCAGGTAATCTTTCCGGATGGATCTGGTAAACGATTGGAAAAACAGCCTGCTTAAACTGAAGGATGATCCCTTTTTTGAACTGGTAAAAAATTATCTTGGCCCGGTACAGACGCCCTATCATAAGCCTTCAATAATAAATTCACTTGAGAAACTTCTACTCAAATCAGAAACCCGTGAGCGGCTTTTCAGCATGCTCGATGAAGAGGAGCTGAAGATATGCGGATCCGTCCTGAAATCAGGCGGAATCGAAATCAATAATCTTCGCAAACTTTTTGAACACCAGTACACGGTTTTGAAATTTCGCAGTGTAATAGAAAACCTAGTTGAAAGGTTTATACTTTACTGTGATTCTACTGGACTGTTGAAACTCAACCCGCTTTTGGCGGACACAATCAACAGTCTTATATCGCCGCCTCCGGTAGATACCCTGCATAATAAGCTTGAAGTACCGGAGCCCTGGCTGAATGAGGATCTTCTCACTGCTTTTCTCAGTATCGTAAATGAAGTACCAGCCATTTACCGTCAGGACGGCAGTGTCAAGAAACGGGTTCTTGATATATTCAGGGAACGTCTGACAGATTCAGTAACTGTGGAGCAGATTCAACTACTCAGTGACCTTGCAAGTGTATTACACCTTATTGAAGACAGCGGGGAATTTTTCAATCTTAATTGTACAGCCATTGAAACCTTTTTTTCCATGGCGCCTGAACAGCGGTGCCGGGTTCTCTTTGCAGGTACAGCTGCCCTGCCCTGGAAAAACACTGATACAAAGTCAGCGTATACAGCAGGGAAAAGAATAGCAGATTCGCTTTTTTCACTGATGCGGAAAAACATGGCCTACCACAGGGAATCACTGACAGCCCGTTTAAGTTTTGCAGAGAGTCCGGACGATTTCCCTTTTACCCGGAAAATACTGGTGGAGCATGCTCTTGATAATCTTCTTTTTACCGGTTTCCTTTCCGGTGCTTCAGGTATAGAACAGGAGAACAACTTTATTGCAATGGGGCTCTATACCAATCATCTGTTCAGAGGACTGGACAAACTCAAAGAAATCTTGCTTGAGTCAACCACCGTCAAGGCTAAAAATAATTCCCGGACTCCTTTACTGCAACCTACCTTTGAGGCACTGCTGCCACCGGATTCTTCAGGAAAAAGTAAAGCCTTCACCGCCTGCTTTCTGAAACTGAAACGTTATGACAGACTCAGTCATTATGAACTGGACGAAGATCTTTTTATCCGTTCTGTACGAAATGCCAATAGAAGTAAAACCATACTTGATGAACTTAAAGATTTTACCGGTGGAGCGCTGCCGCAGAATGTACTGATGACTGCCTCCGGCTGGCTTAACGCCATAAATCAGATTGAAATTTCCACAGGGACAGTTGTAAAGGTTTCCCCGGAAATGATTCCGCTCATAGAGGATGAATTCGCCTCTTCTATCCTTGAAATCCTTGCTCCTGGGGTCTATTTCATTAAGCCTGAAAGATTAAGCCCTTTCCTGCTGAAATGGCGAAACCTCGGATTTGCCGATCCCGGAGAAATTCGTAATCACCTGTCAGTAAACAGAATTAAGAAAACTATTGATTTCAACCAGCCTGTAGAACACTTAACCATTGAAACCCGGGATCCTGATGAGGAAAAGATAACATCTGAAGAAATTAGTGGGTTCGAAGTTTCACGGGAGAGTATGAATCTGGAACTGGAGGCACGGCTTCTCAAGCTCAATCTCACTGCTGATCAGACTCGGGAACTGCAGGCTAAAATCGAGCGGAAGATAATTCTGTTTCCCGATCAGATCCGGGAAGATATCTGTCGCATCGGGAGGATCGAAGCCCGGGGAATTGATTTTCATGCAAAGCTGAGAATTATTGAAGATGTTCTGAATACTGATCAGGATCTGCTTGAAATAGAAACACCGGAACTGGAAGAATCTCCCGTGTTAGTACATCCACTGAGTTTGGAGAAAAATCCGGGGAATCCCCAGATGACAGCTCTTATACTTCCGGAGGAAAAGGAGTACACGTTTAAAGTTCGTCGGGTGGTAAGAATACGTAAAAGAAAGCGTTCTCTTTTTTACTGATTCAAAGAGGCATCCGCAGGATATTCCGATCCGGTATAGAGCCGATACTGACCTTTCCCCTGTTCCAGAAGCATAGGCATTCCGTTTATTGTGGTACAGCCAGCCTGTTCCGCTGACTTTAGAAATCTGGTTTTTTCCGGAGCATAAATTAGATCATATGCAACTTCACTGCCCGACCAGTGGTACCCCTCTAACGGGTTGCGATCTTCCAATGGATGCATTCCCAGCGCTGTAGTCTGCACAATCAGATCGGAAAAAAGCTTCAGCAAATCCCAGCTCTCACTTCCCAGAGACGCATGCCTGCATCCGAATTCGTGAGCGAGCTTTTCAGCTTTTGCTGCAGTACGGTTAAGAATCAGAATATCAAAACCCATATTCTGCAGCCCGTAAACGACTGCTCGTGCCGCACCACCGGCACCTATTACAGCAGCTTTTTTCGAACCGAGTTCCTCCCCGAACAAACCATCTTTTAATGGATGCAGGAATCCTGAAATATCAGTATTTTCACCGTACCACCTGTGGGGTTTGCCGTTTCTCACCACAGTATTACATGCCCCGACCCTCTCTACCGCCGGAGAAGTTTCGGAAAGTCTGGAGATAACATTCTCCTTATGAGGAATAGTAACTGAAAAGGCTTTAACCGGGATCTCTTCTGCAAGACTGAACCATTGATCCAGATTATCCACTTTAAAGGGAATGTAGACTGCATCCATCTTCTGAATGGAATATCCCCGATTATGAATCAGCGGAGACCGACTGTGCATTATAGGGTTACCGATAATACCGAATATTTCGGTGCTTTGAGTAATCAGATGGTGCCGGTAAACATTTCTGATTACCTCCGGATCCACATGGCCAGGTGCTGCAGAACTGCCGGAGGGAGATACAAATGTAAACCAGCAGCCGTAATAGGAAGAAAGAATACGGCTGGGAAAACCCCAGTCTCCCATTCCAAGGATTATTCTTTTACCCGAGGTTATTCTCATGGCATTCAGAACCCGGCGAAGATCTTCTGTACTCTTCGGCATTACCGCATATTTAGGGATCTCTCCGGCGTGCTCAGGAAGCATTTCAATCTTCCGGCTGAAATTCTCCGGTACTCCATTGAAGTCATGCTGTGACCGGATTACCTCAACACCGATTTTGCGGGCATGTTCTGCAGCCTCCGCTGTATGTGAATCTTTCTCAAGATCCACATATGCATAGTGTGAGGAGAGAACGGAAATTATCCTCTGTTCCCGATGTTTTTCATTCTCTGTCCAATAACCGCCGTCTGATTTTCTGCGAAGGGTGAATATAACAGGGATTCCGGCCTTCAGTGGAAACTGCCGGATTTCATCGCTGTTCCAGGGATCAAGAAAATCTGCACGCAATTCGCAAAGGTCAACCATGTTCCGGTATTTCTTCAGAAAAGCAAGATTCTCCTTCAGGCTAGTGCCTGTTAATGCAAGGCAGATCATCAGTAATCTCCTCTAAACAGATACATGTCATTTACGGTCCCTTGCGAATCGAGGGCAAGTCGTAAACGCACAGGATAAATATCCCTGTTTATTTCGATAATAATCGATTCGGCAGTTTTTGAAAGTAGATCGGGATATTTCTCAAGTACAGAATCAAGTGAATCACCAATGCGAATTCCTGCAAGAAATCCCGAATAATTACGGTCCGCCCGCACCTGCCATATCCTGTTCTGAAACCAGTAAAGGTATAATCCGCTGCGGTAGAAGACAACATCATCTTCAGCCGCGTTATCCCCCCTGCGGGAAAAAAGATGGGTCGGCGGTCCAAAGGTATTCCAGACTTCATCCGGTTCCATGCCTATATACTGTTCAGGAGAGATAGGCATGTTCTCCTGTGAGAACCCGGATACCATGAAGCATGCAAAAAAAACGGGTATAAGTACAATCCTGTAAAAGCGCATTATTTACCAATTCCTTTCAGTTGCAGAATTTTTTCCATCTGTTCCTGGGTAAGGCCGCTCATTCTTTCAGCCTGTTTGAGATAAATCATACCTCTGGATGCCTCTCCGTTTCTTATCCAACTCTCAGCCAGACCAAGAACCGCATCAACATTGCGGATATCCAGAAACAGGGCGTCTTCATATAATTTCCGCCGGTTATATTCCGATCCTGAAATCTCCGCTTCCGAGACCTTCAACCGGCTTCGTTGAATATCAGATAAATCCATGTTCTTCATCTGCTCAATTTCATTTGCAGCCTGTTCGGTCTTTTTTTCCCGGATATTGACCTCTGTTATTGCCAGGGGATATTCAGGATTATCTGGATTCGCTTCTTTCAACTCTTGTAAAAGTGTAAGGGATTTTTCTGTCATCCCCAGTGCGGTATAGATATCTACACCGCTTTTCAGAACATTAGATGACCGGTCAGTCTTAAGCACCTGTTCCAGATAGACCAGCGCTTCCTGCCAGAGCTCGGCTGCGACAGCACTCTGCATAAGCATTATCTCAGTTTCAACAGACCCGTCAGACTGTCTTGTGCCGGATTCCAGCTGAGCCCGTCCTTCACTTGTACGACCGGTTTCAAGCAGTATCTGCCCGTACAAATCATTCATACCGAGGTTGTCGGGATACTTGTCCAGACCTCTGGAAAGAAGAGCCAGGGCCCGGATTCTCTGACCAATTTTACGATATACCGAGGCTTCAAGGATAATGCTCTCTGGGCTTTCCCAGCCGCCGTCACGAAGTTCTGTCAGGTAATCCAGGGCAAGATTATCCTCGTTCCGGCGATACAGCGATTCAGCCAGAGCAAGAAAAAGTTCAGGACTGTCACCACCCAGTTCCCGTGAACTGGTTAGATTTTTATATGCATCTCCATACTGCCCAAGGGCAAGTTCTGTTTTCCCCCTGAGAAATGCGAGTTCTGAAGTAGGTTGCATTATGCTTTCCAGATCGTCAAGAATTAAGGCCGCTTCGGCATAGCGTTTCTCCCTGAGATATACTCTCACCATGCCGATTCCCGCCGGATAACACCTTACTGAGCCCTGTAGAGTACTTATGTACCATGTTATGGCCTCATCAAAGTTTCCCCGCCTTTCCTCAACAAAACCGAGCAGGAACTGAGGCAATGTTCCTGCGGGATTTAAACTGTGTCCTGCAAAAAGCGATTCGTAGGCAATATCAAGGGTATCATTTTCATGGGTGTACAAGACTGACATGGGAGGCAGAATAAAAAACAGATAGCTCCCTTCTTCTATCTTGGTAACAGGATACACCCCCCGGGAAATATCTTCTGTCAGTGATGAAAAATAACTGCCGGGAACCGGTTCGACAACAGGGATCTTCTCCGGTAATGCGGAATATATGTTATTGTAGAGCCATGAGCTGAGGTAGCGGAGATCCTCTCCGTAATCGGAAAGTTCTTCCCTGGAATTCAGCAGGTTATACGCTTTTATAAGTTGATCCGGAGAGCCGGAGGCAATAAGCTTGAATGCCTCCGCTATAAATCCCTGAGTACGGTTTACCGTCAGAGGCGCAACAGGATCCTCCACCGTATCCGGGCTTGTCGCACAGGAGATCATCAGTAATACGGCAGCAGAAAACAGAGCGAATCTGACAATATGTTCTTTAAAAGGCATCAGTCCTTCTTTCGGTGCATAAACTCCATAAACATACCGGCACTGAGTACAATCAGCAGTAGAGGCCACCATGCAACAACAACATCTCTGAAGCTTTTCTTCGTAATCCCCAGGCTGAACGGAAGAAAAACAAGAGAAAGAAGGGTAATAAAAACAGCCGGGACAAGAATAACCTGACGAGTATTTCTGCGAAACTTCAGGGAATACACGGTTAATGCACAACCTGCAAAGGTCATAAAAAGAGGCCAGAAGCGGTCGATGGGTACGTCAAAGAAAAATACCCGGTGAAGAATTAAAAGGATTCCGCTCATGGTAAGTATAACACCGGGAACCAGATAGCCGAATTTAGGGTCCCGTACACTTACAAAGTATAAGAATAAAACACCCGTAAGGGTCATGGGAATCGGCCAGAGGTCGCCATATTTAGGCAGAACACCGGTTGTTACCAGCAGCATCCCGGTTCCTACAAGAAGGAAAAAAATACTGCCGAGAAGCATTTTATTGGGAAAACGAACAGAATCCTTTTTCATCTTTCTCTTCAGTCCATATTCTTTATAAGGGCTGTTCCAAACTCTGATGTTGAAATCTTGGTAGCACCTTCCATAAGGCGGGCGAAATCATAGGTAACCGTTTTATTTTCAATGGCACCGGTCATTCCCTTTTCAATCAGATCTGCAACTTCCTGCCATCCCATATACTCAAACATCATACTTCCGGAGAGGATAACCGAGGAGGGATTAACCATATCCTTACCGGCATACTTGGGAGCAGTACCATGGGTTGCTTCAAATACAGCAACACCGGTTTTGTAGTTGATATTGGCTCCGGGAGCAATACCGATTCCTCCCACCTGGGCGGCAAGTGCATCGGAAATGTAATCACCATTAAGATTCATGGTTGCAATTACATCATACTCCGCCGGCCGGGTAAGAATCTGCTGAAGGAAGGCATCGGCAATTACATCCTTGATCAGTATTTTTCCTTCAGGGATTTCACCGGTTCCGATATCATCCCAGGTTACCGTTACATCACCGAATTCCTCTTTAGCAAGCTGATAACCCCACTCCCGGAAAGCTCCTTCGGTATACTTCATGATATTGCCTTTGTGCACCAAAGTGACGCTTTTGCGTCCCTGCTCAATGGCATACTCAATAGCAGCACGGATCAGTCGCTTAGAACCTGTAATACTTACCGGTTTGATTCCAATGCCAGAATCCTCACGAATATCCCATCCCATTTCTGTTTTAAGGAAGTTAATAAGCCTGACAGTTTTCGTCTCACCCTGGGCTGTTTCCATTCCCGCGTAAACATCCTCTGTATTTTCCCGGAAAACAACCATATCGATTAATTCTGGTTTAAGCACCGGGGAAGGTATTCCGGAATAGTATTTTACCGGGCGCTGGCAGACGTAAAGATCAAGATCCTGCCTGAGAGTAACATTTAGGCTTCGGAATCCACCTCCTACCGGAGTAGTCAGTGGTCCCTTTATCCCCACAAGATGTTCCCGGAATGCCTCTTCTGTTGCATCCGGAAGCCAGCTGCCGGTTTCCTTGAACGCCTTTTCGCCGGCAAGAACTTCCTTCCATTCCACCTTTCTCGACCCGCCATAGGCTTTTTCAACGGCAGCATCAAAAACACGGACCGCGGCAGCCCAGATGTCTGGTCCTATTCCGTCTCCCTCAATAAAAGGTATTATGGGGTTATCAGGTACATCCAACCCCTTGTCATTCATGGTAATATTCTGAGCCATATTATCTCCCGAAAATATACGTATTTGCAGACCTCAGGGTATCAAATATGCTGAACCCGTACAAGTCGCATATCAGAGCGTGATTGCAAATAGGCCGGGTGTCTGGTACTATCCGAAACTGATATGAGAAAAACAATAAGCATGGGCATTCTCGGCAGTCTTCTTGTCGCTGTGATCCTTGTTACTGCCGCTCAATGCTCTTTTATAGATACGATCCGTCACAGGGACACAGCCTACTTTATAAAAGGTACACCAGAACAGAAAAAGGAACTGACACAGCTTCTCGACCTTCTGAAAAACCAGGAAGACGGACGATACGAATCACGCTATATACTGCTAAATGAAATAATAAAGATTCTTTATCAGGCAGAAGCAACGCAAGAGCTGAATCTGCTTCTCTCCACATACGTGGAAAATTCCCCGAACGATCCTTTCAATGGCTACTATCTCCTTGTGATTGCAGAAAATTATCGTTCACAGAAAGCATATCCCTTTGCGGTTCACTATTATGAACGAATCCTTAAAAACTATCCTGACCTGCAGGTTCGCCAGCAGTCAATCCACTACCTCTGTCTTAAAAGCCTTATCAGTCTGGTGGATGAGCCGGAAGTACGGGTACAATATTACAAGGAGCTTATTGCCCGCTTCTCAGGTGATATAGAATTGGGTGAAACCTATTACTTTCTGGCAAAGACCTATGAAGATGTTGGCGAGTGGGATCTTGCCATACAGGCGTATAAAAAATTCCTGACCTACCCGGACACCTCTATTCCGGGAAATCCCAATGCCCAGTCAGACATAACCTCCATGATCAATTTCTACGACCGACGAGATAAGGACTGGACTGTGGAAAGCCTGGACAGGCTGGTAAACAATATTAAAGCAGCAATCTGGAGAGGAGATGCCCGCAGGCTCAGGAGCTACATGGCAAGGGCAAACTTCTTCGCACTCTCCTGGGAACAGGAAGAGAGTGTTGCAGACGTTGATTTCCTTTCGGATATCGGCATATTCCTTTCCAGCAGCGTTCACTATACACGGGATCTCGATGAAGGGTCCAACTCCAAGGAGGCATACCTGCGGACATGGGGATGGTCGTACCGTATAAAAACCTGGTATCTATACTTCAGGAGAATCAACTTTCCTGCCGATCCTGAAATTCATGGTCAATGGGAATGGGCAGGTATATACTTTGGGGAGAAACCCTTTGCCGGGAGCAATGATGATTAGACCCGTTACCGCGGGTATACCCACTGTTTTACTCTTGCTTCTCTTATTATTCAATTTCTCTGCATTTTCTACGCCCCTCCCCGATACTGGCGTTGCCGGTTTCCACCCATTCAGCGGAGCGGAACCGTTGGCAGCTGTATCCCGTGAACCCATGGAGGATAAACAGGGACACAAAGGCCTGCCGGTACACTCAATAGAAAGTATCCGCTTTCCGGATATACCTGAAGTGGCTCGGGAACTGGAGCATTATTCATCCGGAGCCGGCCGAGATTACCTCATCCGTGTTCTTAACCGGGGTGAAACCTATTTAACCTTCATAAACCGCAAAGTACAGGAAATCGGACTCCCATGGGAGCTTGCATATCTTCCAATAATAGAATCCGCCTTCATCCCCGATGCGGTATCCAGAAGCGGGGCTACAGGGCTCTGGCAGTTTATGATGAACAGCATTTCACCCTATGACATGAGTGTAAACGAGTGGATGGATGAACGAAGAGACTTCTGGAAGGCAAGTACAGCTGCACTGCGCAAGCTGAAAACCAATTACGACATCCTTGGAGACTGGCTCCTTGCTATCGGTGCCTATAACTGCGGCCTGGGGGCTATGCAGAGGGCTGTTGCCGCCGCCGGGAGCAACAGCTTCTGGGATTTATCCCGGGGTGGATACATCCCCGTAGAAACACAGTCATATGTTCCCCGTTTTCTTGCAGTATCTCATCTGGCTTCCTATCCCGGACGCTACGGGCTTCCCGTTTTCTGGGATGCGGTAAACTGGACAAGAATCACAGTTACCGGGCCTGTCCACTTGAACCGGCTTGCTGAAGCAGCCGGTGTTCCTTTGAAAATACTTGCCGATGGAAACAAGGAGCTGAATCAACCGATAACACCACCCCTTAAAGATGGTTATAAACTGAAAATCCCGGAGGAATACGCCGATAAAATAAGAGACGCTCTTGGGAGGAATGATCTGAATCTGGTGGACGTAGAACTGTACACTATAAAAAACGGCGATACACTGTATGCCCTCAGCCGGCATTATGGAATCTCTGTCGATCTTCTTCTCGATTTCAACCCTGACCTTTCTCCCCGGAATCTGTGCATAGGCAGCAGAGTTGCCATCCCGCTTATGCAGCCTATGCCTGCCTACATAGGTGCAACCGCCCGGGTTGAATACTCCCTTTATTCGGCAGTAGAGTTTTATACCGTTAAATCCGGAGACACCCTCACTTCCATCGGTAAAATTTTTGGAACCAACCCCGGAGAACTTGCCCATAATAATGAAATCAGCCTTGAAACCACCCTCCAGCCGGGCATGATTCTTAAAGTTCCTTCTATCACAGAGAAAGAGGCGGTTCAGTGATGAAACACTCCTTTCTCATGGCAATGATTTTTTCACATTTTTTTCTTCTTTTTTCTGCCACCGCTGATCCTTCCACCAGGCTCAGTACAGACTGGGAAGCCGGTCTGCTGGATCTTACTATCACCCGGGATGTAGAATCTTTTTCTCCTGCAGAACGCAACCGGCTGGGAATGGAAGTAGATCAGGATCTTATAGATGAGTTTACTGTTTCCGCCGGCAGTCTGAGAATAAGTTCAGCAATGAGTATCTCAGACTGGCTTAACAAAAACCCCGCTCGTTTTCCCGAGTTTATTGAAGGTGTAAAAAAACTCAAACTCAAGGGAAGCAGTTACACCAGGGATTTTTCCCAGCTGACTTTTCGTTATTCCGCGATGCTTTTTCCAGATATTGCTGCTGTATTCATTGAGCATTCACAGGGCTACCTGCCTCCTGTGCATCTGACATTTCAGCCGGCTGCCGATTTCACCGGCATTCTCATCTACGTAAAAGGTGTGTATCCTGTTCAGGGCGAAGAACGCAGGGATCGTTTATCCCCGGCTCTTTTTCCCCGCATATGGGACGATCAGATGAATCTGGTTTTCAGCCCCGGCATGATGGATGCTTCCCTGCTGCTGCATGAAGGTGCTGTCTGCTATTCTGATGACCTTACATCACCTGAAGTAAAAGACAGAATAGGTCCCAATCCAATACGTATCCTTACCCGGAGAATATTCGGGCTTGTTCCCACGGATCCGGTTATTCCCGCCTCCGATGCCCGGGCAGTTTTAAATTCTCAAAAAGGAAAGGAACTTCTTTCCACAGGAAGAATTGCGTTCATCTACGGAGAATAAGTACAAACGCTTATTATTGACTTATCCACATTAATATGGTCTATTGCATATCATGCACTCTGTTAAAATCAGCCCGATTAAGAATAGTCTCCTGCTTCTATTGTCAGTGTTTTTTGTCTCCTGTTCGGGGGGTTCCATAGGCTATGGCGTTCTTCTCTGGCCATCCGATGATGTCCCTCTTGAAGCTGCTTCACTGGTTAAGATAATCAGCGAATCGAGTATTGAAGATACCTATATTATAGAAAATGAAACCGGTGGTGACAAATACAGCCTTTCACAATGGCGAGTGGAGTTTTATGATGATCGCGAAAATGCGGAAAAAGCAGCCCAGGCCTACCGACCTTTTGCCGATCAGATGGCCCTCAGTACCGAAGTAGGATTACCTGTGCGCGCTGATGATGATGCTGCAAGCGACAGGGTGTACCGCCTGCGAAAAAATGAAGAGATCAAGGTTCTCTCCCGTTCCAATAATGAACAGACCGTTGGTACATATCAGGGGTACTGGTACAAGATATTAACTGCCGACGGCACTGTAGGCTACTGTTTTGATCACTATCTTATTATCTACAGCAATGGAGAAAAAGAAGAGGTTCTCGCCAGGCATGACAAAGATCCACGTATAGAGGATTTTCTTGCAACAACCTATTACCCCGAACGTTTTCTTCACCTTATTGACCGGGGAACCATAGATCTTGACACTTTGCGGCCGGAATTCGGTCTTTTCCCGGACGCTCAGAATAACAGAATACTGATAAATAATTCCAAATACCGCTTCGATGAACCCTACACAGGGATCAGTGAGGCCGGAAACAACCGTTATCTCTTCGACGACACAAGCCTCTATGTGACATTTCAGAATACCGCACCTCCTGTAACCTCAGTTATCCTGCAGTTCAAAATCGACACAACAGATGTTACTGCACGTTATGTGGCTATTCCTGACCTTGAAGAATTCCTTACCCAGGAAACAGAACGCAGAGATAATGCTCTAAAAACTATCATAGAATCCGGCAGTGACTTCTCCAGCAGTGCCTATGGGACCCTGCACATTGAGGAAACCGGGCAGTTTGAATGGACAGACAATAACCGGCTGATACCATCTGTACTGAAGCCGCATTTTGGTAAAGGAGGTGTCATTCGTTTTGACCGCTTCCTTTCCGCCTCTCTTAACCGTGATTACGACGGTGCAGCCAGTTTTCATTTTCAGGGAGCCTCAAGGAATGAAGCCGTTTCTTTCCTCTATTCTCTGGAACAACAGGGCTTGCGCCTCACACTGGTAACAGATGAGAACATTTCCGATTTTGTTGTTCAGGATATCGGCTATAACTCCATGGTTCTCTTCATGTCCCGCCAGGAATAGTATGTCATTTCTGCAGCTGAACAACATTTCGCTTGCTTTCGGCGACAGGGATGTTTTAAAAGAGACAGATCTGCGCATAGGGTCCGGTGATCGTATAGCTCTTACCGGTGCAAATGGTTCAGGCAAATCATCTCTTTTAAAAATTGCTGCAGAGATAAACAGTCCTGACAGCGGCGATATCTCCAAAAGCCCGGGTGCCCGCATAACCTATCTGCCCCAGACCGGTCTTGAGTACTCAGGCAACACCCTTGCTGAAGAGGCGGAAAAAGCCTTCGGCTATGTACACCGTATGATTGATCAGAAGAATGAGGTGGAACACAGTCTCGCCGGGATTGATGAATCAGATCCAACCCTCGAAGAGCTTCTTAATACCCAGCATGAACTTGAAGAAGCCATTGCTTTTTCCGGGTACTATCTGAGGGAACAGCGTATTTCAGAAGTTCTCAACGGCCTGGGATTTACCATGGAGGATATGCAGAAAGAGACCGGCAGTTTTTCCGGCGGATGGCAGATGCGTATAGCCCTGGCAAAAGCCCTGCTCACACATCCGGACCTGCTGCTTCTCGACGAGCCGACAAACTATCTTGATCTTGAGGCAAGAGACTGGCTTCAGGAGTTTCTTGCCGCTTTTTCCGGCGGCATTGTTCTGGTCAGTCATGACCGGCACTTTCTGGATTACACCTGCAACCGGGTGGCTGAATTGTTCCTGGCACGGCTCCGACTCTATACAGGCAATTACAGTGAATACCTTAATCAGAGGGAAAAGGAACTCGAACAGCTGCAGAAAGCGTATACTGAACAGCAGGCCGAAATCAGCCGCCTCGAAAATTTCATTGAGCGGTTCCGCTACAATTCTTCGAAAGCACCTCTGGTACAGAGCAGGATAAAACAGCTTGAAAAGATAGTCCCCATAGAGCTGCCCGAGAGTATGAAGCATGTGCACTTCTCTTTCCCCTCTCCGCCTCACAGCGGCAAGCAGGTTCTGGTGTTTCATGACGGAGGTCGCATCTACGGAGAGCAAACCGTTTTCAGTGATGTTCAGCTGAATATTGAACGAGGTGAAAAACTTGCCCTGGTCGGAAAGAACGGTGCAGGTAAATCAACCCTCATGCGAATACTTGCCGGCGTGGATAACGGGTATACCGGCAGCATCAAACTTGGTACCGGTGTAAAAATCGGCTACTTTGATCAGAATATAGAAAAGACTCTCACGGGCAGTCACTCAATCTATGATGAAATTGAGAGAGAAACCCCGACAGAACTTATACCATCACTGAGAAGCCTTTTGGGAGCATTTCTATTTCGCGGTGATGATATTTTTAAACCTCTTGATGTACTTTCCGGAGGAGAAAAAAGCCGTCTGGCACTGCTCAAACTACTATTGAATCCTGTCAATCTGCTGATTCTTGATGAGCCAACCAACCATCTTGACCTTCAGACAAAAGAAGTACTGCTTGAGGTTCTTTCGGCATATGAGGGAACTCTTGTTTTCGTTTCTCACGATCGCTATTTTCTTGAAAAATTAGCAAACAGGATATTTGAAATTGAAAATAAATCCGGTACCAACTTCCCGGGCGATTATCTATATTACCGCTCAATAAAGGAAAAATACCACCTGCAGGAAAGCGGAATTAGCGACGAGAGCCGGATCAGTGAAAATGAAAAACCTGTTTCAAAAACGGCTTCACAACAACACAGGGAAGAGTTGAAAACACACCAGGCTGCTCACCGTCGTCTTGTCAGAGAAGAAGAGTCCCTTCTTGAAACTATTGATTCCCTCGAAGCCTCAGTCACAGCTTTGCATGTTGAGCTTTCAAAACCGGAAGTCTATTCATCGGCAGATAAAGCAAGAGAGGTACAAACACACCTGGAGAAAACCCAGATAGAACTTGATGACGCTCATCAAAGATGGGAAAAGGTCTCCGACGATCTTGCCGCTGCTGAGGCTGCAATCGCTGCGGTACAGGGAACGGTGATTACATGAAATACATTCCGAAAAACCGACCAGTACTGATCAGGCTTTTAATTCTGGGCGCCACCACCGGAACCTTGCTATGGGCATTGTGCGAAATGCTTGCAGATGCTGCAGGCTTGCCTTTCTGTCTCAGTCTGGGGCCTGTGGGATTCGATTTATATGTTGTATCCTTTTTTTTGCGCATTAATCCGGGTACTTTTCTGGGTGCTGCAGCCGGTTTTCTAATTTTCCGAAGGATTTAGCCGCTCACATGAAATTTGAAAAACTTATAATTCTTGCCTCGGCCTCTCCCCAGCGGGCGGATCTTTTGCAAAGCGCCGGTCTCCCTTTCATGGTAATGGCCCAGGATGTGGATGAATCCCTAAATGGGGAAACACTTCAGGAGGAGGTACTGCGGATATCAGTCAAAAAAGCAGAAGCCTGCCTTCGGAACCTTGAAGGAAAGTCTATACCCGGACGTTGGATAACAGGGCTTGATACTGCTGTCGGTGTAGGCTGCGATATTTATGGAAAACCGTCAGATAGAGAAGAAGCAGTTACAACGATTTCTGCCATTCAGGGAAAAAGCCACTATGTAGCCTCAGGGATTACCCTGATTGATACAGTTACCGGCAGGCGTAAAACAGAAGTTGTATCCACCAGGGTTGAGTTCCGCCCCATGACATCCCGCGAAATTGAGTGGTATGTTGATACTAACGAATGGGCCGGTGCTGCCGGAGGATACCGGATTCAGAAAAAAGCAGCGTTGTTTATTCGTTCCCTGGAAGGGAGCTATCATAATGTCGTGGGCTTGCCACTGGAAGCATTTTATGGCATGTTATGTGCGTTCAATTACCCGTTTTTATAAACTTTCACGTATGGAAACGGAAATCCTCCACATACGCTGTATGTGAGAATTAGAGAGAAGGAAGCGGAACTCAATGTTCCGCAAACCTAGGAGGGAAACCTTGGCAGTAGTAACTATGAAGAACCTGCTTGAATCCGGTGTACATTTCGGACACCAGACCAAGCGCTGGGACCCCCGCATGAAGAAGTATATCTTCGCTGAGCGGAACGGTATCCACATCATCGACCTGCAGAAAACCATTGCATCTATCCGTGAGGCATACGAAGTTGTCCGGAATGCGGTACACGAAGGAAAATCAGTCCTTTTTATCGGTACAAAAAAGCAGGCACAGCAGGCTATTGAGCGTGAAGCTCAGCGCTGTGGAATGTACCATGTGAACAACCGCTGGTTGGGCGGTATGCTTACAAACTTCACAACAATCAAGAAATCCATTCTTCGTCTCAAAAAAATTGAGAAGATGGAAATTGACGGCACCTTTGAGAGTCTGACCAAGAAAGAAGTATCCAAGCTCAATAAAGAGCGGGCACGTCTTGAAAAGAACCTTGGCGGAATAAAGGAGATGAAAGATCTCCCCGGTGTTGTTTTTATTATCGACACAAAGAAAGAATCCATTGCTGTTGCAGAAGCTCAGCGTATGGGTATCCCTATCATTGCAGTTGTTGATACAAACTGTAACCCCGAGGGAATTGATTTTCCCATTCCCGGTAACGATGATGCTATCCGGGCAATTACCCTTTTCACCCAGATTATTGCCAATGCAGTAGTTGAAGCAGATAACGAGATCGGTCTTGAAGTAATTGAAACACTGCAGGACGATGACGATTCTTCAAGCTCCGATACTGATGCGGCAGGTGCTGAGGACAAGGATGAGGATGTTGAGACTGTTTCTGTTGCAGATGTAGTCAGCAGCAAAGAAGAAAAGACGGATGAGTCCTTTACGGACAAAGATTACTCCGACTATTCACCTGAGGAGTCCGCTGGTGCTTCCGACCCTGTAGCGGAAGAGGCTGAAAGTACTCCCCTTGTAGACGAAGATAAACTGTACGAAGACTAGGAGCCGACAATGGGCATTAAAGCAGCAGACGTAAAAAACCTTCGGGATAAAACCGGCGCAGGTATGATGGAGTGCAAGAAAGCACTCGTTGAAGCAGACGGTGATTTCGACAAGGCAGAAAAGATACTCAAAGAACTTGGACTGGCTGCGGTTGCAAAACGCAGCGGCCGTGCAACCGAAGAAGGCCGTGTCTTCACCCTCGTAAGTGGCTCCAAAGCCGTGATTCTCGAGATGGGTTGTGAGACAGATTTCGTAGCCCGTAACGCAGAGTTCATCGAATACGGCGGAAAGATCGTTGAAAAGATCGCTACCGACGGACTGAGCGAAGTAAACGGTGACATAGAAGCTATCGTGACTGAAGCTGTCGGTAAGATCAAGGAAAACATCAAGGTCAGCCGTTTTGCTTCTACTGATATCGCAGACAATGAGCTGTGTGTTGATTATGTGCACGGTGAAGGAAACATCGGCGTTATCGTTAAACTCGGGCTTGAAAAGGCTGAGCTCAAGGATAATGCAAAGGTTAAGGAATTTGCCTTTGACACGGCCCTGCATATTGCCGCCTACAACCCTCTCTACCTGAACAGGGAATCTGTGGACGCAGCTTACCTTGCAGAGCAGGAAGAGATTTTCACAGCACAGGCAAAGAACCTGGATAAACCCGAGAAGGTTCTTCAGGGAATTATCAAAGGTAAAGTGAATAAGCATCTTTCTGAAATCTGTCTTCTTAACCAGGGCTTTGTTAAGGAAGAGAAGAAAAGTGTTTCCCAGGTGGCCCAGGAAGTTTCCAAAGAGGCTGGCGGGAATGTTACCGTTAAAGAATATTTCTACTACGCTGTCGGCGGCGGCGAATAGAATCTGTTACAGACCTGACGCCCTGCTCTAATTGTGCGGGGCGTCTTTTCTTTATTTACATACTTTTTCCAATTTTTAAGGAGGAGCCATGGAGGCAACAAAGAAGAGCGCAGAAGAAAGGATGAACAAAAGCGTAGCCGCACTGGACGACGAGTTTTCAGCTATCCGAACCGGTCGGGCTTCCGCGGCCCTTTTCGAAAAAGTAAAAGTTGAATATTATGGCAGCCCCACTCCTCTTTCCCAGGTGGCAACCATATCCACACCTGAAGCACGTCTTGTAGTTATTCAGCCCTGGGACAAAAATGTTCTGGGAGAAATAGAAAAGGCCCTGCTTAAAAGCGAGCTGTCGCTGAATCCCAACAATGACGGGAAGGTAATCCGTATCAATATTCCCCCGCTTACTGAAGACCGGCGCAAGGAGCTGGTAAAACTGGCAAAAAACGTTGCGGAACAGAGTCGTGTCGCAGTTAGAAATATTCGCCGGGACGCCAATGATCAATTTAAAAAGATGCAGAAAGATGGCGATATTACCGAAGACGATTCAAAACGGGGTTCTGAAGATATACAGAAACTAACCGATGCCGCTATAGAGCAGATCAATAAAAAACTCGAGAATAAAGAGCAGGAAATCCTAGAGATCTAAGCTGTACATGGAAAGTATCGATTCATCCCATCTACCAAAACATGTCGGCATAATTATGGACGGGAACGGCAGGTGGGCACAGAAAAGAAAACTGCCCCGCTCGGCAGGCCATAAAGAGGGTCTGAACAGCGCTAAAGCCGTCATGGCCCGTGCGGCAGAACTGGGTATCCAGTTTGTAACTCTCTATACTTTTTCAACAGAAAACTGGAAGCGGGCACAGGAAGAGGTCAGTTATCTCTTTCACCTGGTTACGGTGTATCTGCGAAAAGAGATGGATTTCTACCGCAAAAACAATATTAAGGTAGTTCATTCCGGCGATTCATCCAATCTACCCCCTGCGGTGTGGAAGGAATTCGTTGAAGTCAGCCGTGATACTGCCGATGCAACCGGTCTTACGCTTAACCTCGCTTTTAATTACGGCGGCCGGGATGAGATCGTCCGGTCTGTTAACCGTTATATTCAAACCTGCAAAGATAAAAATATAAGTATAAACAGTATTACCGAAGATATTATTCAACAAAATCTGGATCAGCCGGATATTCCCGACGCTGACCTGATAATCCGCACTGCCGGGGAAAAACGCCTTTCCAACTTCCTTCTGTGGTCATCTGCGTACGCTGAATACCATTTTTCCGACAAATACTGGCCCGATTGGAATGGTGATGACCTTAACACAGCCGTGATAGATTATCAGCATAGAACCAGACGCTATGGTGGTGTAGTATGAGTTCCCTGCAGTCGAGACTTCTGACTTTCGGTATCGGAGTACCAGGTATTACTGCCGTAATACTCGCCTTTCCGCATATGAATCATATTCTATTTAATCTCCTGGCCGTTGTTTTCATCTGGCTTGGAGCTAAAGAGACAGTAAAACTGTTTAGCATGAAGGGTATTCAAGTTCCCGGGGTTATCCCCTTCTGTGCAGCACTTCTACCCGCGATTCAGTGGCTGATTATTCGCGGGCTGCTGCCGCAAATTAGCATTGAATACTTTACAGCCCTTACACTGATGATCATCCTTGCCATTGAAGTATTCCGTCAGGAAGAAAAAAGCCTCGAAGGCGCCCTTCTTCGTTCTGCAGCTTCGTTCTTCAGCTTCATATATCCCGGTTTTTTCACTATATTTGCAACCCGTATTACAGCCCTGCCGCATCCGGGAATACGACTCCTGGTATTTCTACTGCTGGTTTTCACCAATGATACAGCAGCGTATATTTTCGGATCACTCTTTGGCCGTAGATCAAGGAAGCTGTTTGTGGCAAGCCCCAATAAGAGTATCGTTGGTTTTGTGTCGGGTTTTCTTTTTACTATACTGATCGCCATGATCATTAATTTCTTTCTACCTTATGTATTTTCCAGTGTTTGCAGAACTGTTCTTGCCGGCGTTTTAATAGGTATAGCAGGAATACTTGGTGATCTTGCAGAATCAGTCCTGAAACGCTCAGCCCTGATAAAAGACTCCGGGGATCTATTTCCCGGACGCGGTGGTATTCTGGATTCAATTGATTCAATAATTTACAGCGCTCCTTTTGTATATCTTATTTTCAGCACTATTGTATAAGCACAGCCATGAATAGAAAACGGGTAATTCTTCTTGGAGCTACAGGCTCCATTGGTACCAGCACACTTGATGTCATAACAGATTTTCCGGAACATTTTGAAATTGTAGGTTTATCTGCACATAGCCGCGTGGATGAACTTCTACAGATACAGAAACGCCACCCGGACGCGCGAACCGCTCTTACCGGAAATGTCGAGACTGTAAACGGTATAGATTTCTGCGGAGAAGACAGCGCCGTCCGACTTGTTGAAGAAGTTGAAGCAGATGTGGTTGTCAACGGGATTATGGGTTCGGCTGGGCTGAAACCTTCAGCTGCTGCCATAGAAACCGGGAAGAATCTGGCCCTTGCAAATAAAGAGACTATTGTCATGGCAGGAGATATACTGCTTGCCCGGGCCGCCGAAAAAAACATTCATATTATACCGGTAGATTCTGAACATGCGGCAATATTTCAGCTGATGCATAATCGGCCAGAAAAAAATATCCAGGATATTATTCTTACCGCCTCCGGAGGAGCATTCCGCAACGCTCCCCTGGAAACACTGAAAAATGCCACAGTGGAAGAAGCGCTAAAACATCCCACCTGGGATATGGGAGTAAAAATCACCATAGATTCGGCAACCATGGCAAACAAGGGCCTCGAGGTTATTGAAGCTCAGAGGTTTTTCAACATACCAACCGAAAATATCAGGGTTCTTATACATCCTCAGAGCTATGTTCACAGCTTAATCCGTACCATTGACGGCATTATGTATGCACAGGTAAGCACACCGGATATGAAAAACCCCATTATTAATGCCCTATCCTATCCCGCAATGCTTAAAAGCAACTTTGCGCCCTTGGATCTGGCTGGTAAAAGTATAGAATTCTCAGATCCCGATCCGGCACGTTATCCCATGCTTGATCATGCATTTAATGCTTCAAAAGCCGGTGCGTCCTACCCTACAGCCTTTAACGCCGCAAATGAAATCGCCGTAGACGCCTTCATTCGGGGGAAATTAACCTACCTTCAGATTGCGGAAACTGTTGGTAAAGCACTGGAATCGGACTGGAGCAGCAACCCTTCCGCTCTTGATGATGTATACAGTATTGACGCAGAAGTACGGGCTTTAACCCGCAGCCTGATAGGCTGAACAGGAGTTTTCATTTGTCCATAATCAACGGTCTGATAGGCCTTGGAATTGTCATTTTCATACATGAAACAGGACACTTTATTGCTGCAAAACTATCGGGAATAGAGGTTGAAGCTTTCTCTCTCGGCTGGGGACTGCCTTTTTTTCGATATCAGTATCGCGGCACGGAATATCGTCTCTCCGTGCTACCCTTCGGCGGGTACTGTAAGCTGAAGGGTGAACAGACGCTGCCGGGAGATGACGGTGAGGTGAGAAGCACAGAAGAAGGATCACTGTTTTCGGTTCCTCCCTGGAAGCGTATTGCGACCTTTGCAGCTGGCCCCTTCAGCAATCTGCTGTTTTCCATTTTCATCCTCAGCATCATCTGGTTCGCCGGTTTTTCGACTCCCACCTTTGACAATAAAATCGCGCTTGTTTCAGACTATTCATACTATGACAGCAATGGCCATGTATATCCTGCTGATACAGCAGGACTTCAAACCGGAGACCGCATAATCTCAATAGATGGACAAAAGGTTCGTCATTACAGAGATATCCAGGAAATTATAGGAATGAACCCGGAAGTTCCCGTTTCAATTACAGTTGAGAGAAACGGTACAGAAATAGTGAAATCCATAACTCCGGAGCTCAACAAGGAAGCAGGAACAGGAATGATCGGCGTTTCTGCCTGGATTGATCCGGTGGTTTCCAGTATTGTTCCTTCCTCAGCCGCGTCGGCGGCGGGACTGCAGGTGAATGACAGGATACTCTCAGTAGACGGAACACCCGTAACAAATCAGCTCGATTTTTATTCTGTTCTAAAGAAACACCCTCTGAGTTTTTCCGTAACCGTTCAAAGGGATACTGCGCAGCTTACATTGCGGATGATCCCCGGGTACAACGAAAACGGACAGCCCGAGCTCGGTTTCAGCTTTGCAGGTATAGAACTGCAAAATAAAGCTACCGGTCCTCTGGATGCCCTCATGCACGGCACACAGGAAACTTTTTCTACTCTTGTAATGACTGTTAAGAGTCTGACCCTTCTTTTCCGCGGCATCGATCTGAACAAAGCAGTATCCGGTCCAATCCGGATCACATATATGGTGGGACAGGTAGCATCCTACGGGTTTAGTCAGGGCATAAAAACCGGACTTATTCGGGTATTTCAGTTTCTGAGCCTGCTTAGTGTAGCACTGTTTGTAATGAATCTTCTGCCCATCCCGGCACTGGACGGCGGGCTTATCCTTCTCAATATAATTGAGATTATACTCAGGCGCAAAGTTTCCTTTAAATTTTATTACCGCTATCAGATTATCGGTTTTGCCTTTATACTTACTCTGCTTGTTTTGACAACGTTCAGTGATATATTCTATTTTTTCACCAATTAAAAGCAGCGGAGAAGTTCATAATGATAAATGAAATAGAACATGAAATAACCTGTTACTGCGAAGCCAAAATAAAAATCAAACTGCCTGAGTTCTTTGATCTTGAAAGCCAACCGGAAACAATTCGGGAGATATGCTCCGGTGATTTCCTTAAAACTACTTGCCCTGAATGCGGTACTGAACTGAAACCGGAATTCGACTTGATTTTCAGATACAGTAATGGTGACCTGATCCGTTTTCTTCCGGAAATTCAACGTGAAGCATTTTACAAAGGAAATTATGATTGTTCCCAATTTCAGGATCTTTTGATTGGGTACCCGGAACTGCGGGAATATTTTCTTATTCGAAACTCTTCTCTATCACGTTTTCCGGTGGAGGCTATTAAACTGCATCTTCTGCAGAAAGCCCCGGCGGGCAAATCAGTGGAAATCTATTTTGAACAGTCCGACCAACAGTTACTGACTTTTCATATTTTCGGACTGAAAGCAGATCAGGTAGGGCTGGTAACAGTTCCCTTATCAACCTATAATTCGATCAAAAATCAAAGCAGTACATTTCAGGAAGAGGAACCGTACAGTGCAATGCTCAGGGGACCATACACTTCTGTAAAACTTGTAAGCTTTGAGGAGGATAATCTGTGAGGCACCGTGCTTTTCTTTTTTATGGCATTATCTTCGGACTTGTGCTTAATCTGACAATTTCTCTTTCAGCGGAACAAAGACAGGTTGTACAGACGGGGCATACCGGCGAAGTAAGAGATATCCAGTGGAGAGAAGCAGGAAACACCATTGTTTCAACGGGCAATGACGGTTCCCTGAAAATTTGGCAGTATGAACATCTAGTATACAGCTGCCAGGTGAGTCATCTTCCCCTTGCATCCCTCGCGGTTCATCCAACTAAACCTGTAGCTGTTTTTGTAGCAACCGACAGTATCAATACTTATCGTCTTATTGCATATAACTGGGAAACTCAAACTGAATTATATAGTCTTCGCCTGGATGAGCTGCCTCTTGATATTGGTTTTTCACCAAAAGGTACCTATCTATATTTCAGTCGGACAGATCAGAAAAGTCTGACTATTATGAATTCAGAAACTGGAGCGCCCCTCAACATCGCTGATACCAGCTTTGGCATAGTTTCCTCGGCTTTTATATCCTCCACGGAACAGACCCTGGTTTGTTATCTCGCCTCCGGCAGCCTTCTCTATTGGGATCTGGAAAATAACCGTCAAAAAACTGCTCTGATAAGCACCAACAGCAATCTCGATCTGATAGAATTCAGTTATAATGGACGCTATGCGGTGGGATACCGTTCGGATTCTGTTTACCTGATAGATCTGGTAAGCGGGAAAACGCTGAGTACCCTTTCAATGCCGGGTATAATAACGCAATCAATGCACCCCTCCGATCTGAAAACCAGTTTCATCCGCAACACCGGCCGATATAGAGAAATAACTGTTGTAGATTTCAGTGACCGCACACTTAAAGTCTCTTTTCATTCTCCGGTACCGGAATCAAATCCTCTGGTTCTCAGCAATTCCGGAAGGCTTCTCTATGCCGGGCTTGATAACGGCGGGCTTGGTACCATAAACAGTAATACCCAGGATTTTCATACCTGGGGAGACAATATGCTTGCAGACCTTACTGATATCGACCTGTGGAACGGTTCTCTAACTATCAGCAGTTCCGGAAAGCTTACTCTCATAGACAGTCAGGAATTCCGCAGTACCGACCCCGGATTACCCGATCAGTTCTATACATCAGTAATTGATCTTCCTTTTAAAAACTCCGCAGGGTTCAACACCCTGGATAACCGTCGGGGAGTCATCTGGGACAGAGAGACTGCGGGGCCTACCTATCTCTACGATATATCAAGCAGAAGTTTCTCCGAACTTTTTCCGGTTGAATCCGCATGCAAGGAAATTTATTCCACCGGTGATACACTTCTCAGTCTTGATCAGAATGGAACCATTATTTTATATGACATCCAGGATAATGAGGTTAAGTACCATTACGCGGCATCCGGTTTACGGGACGTTACCTTTATAGATAAGGAGACTATAATTGCAGGCCGCAATCCCTCCAGGCGGTTTCCGTCTCCTCTCATGCGAATAAACCTGCGTACTGGTGAAACAGTACCTATGGAAGCATCTGATATGCTTACATACTCACTTCACTTCGATCCACTGACTTCAAGCCTCTATACACTGGGGCTGCAGGAAAGAAGGGGACGGATCCTTACAGTCCTGCGACAGCTTCAGGGAAAGAATTTTGAGCGGGAACTTCCTCTGCTTTCGTATCCCGGAGAAGATCATAATGCAACTTTTGTTCTGGATAATCTGAGGGTCATTACCTCTCTTGGACATTCCGGAGTACAAATTTCCGGATGGAACGGTTTTTCATCTCTTGGTAAGGTAAGCCATATACCGCTCAGAATAAGTTCCGACAATAAAATTCTTGCATCACAGAACAGCGACTCCAGTATAAGTATATGGAACAAGAGCAGCGGAAAATGGCTGTGTGATTTCTACCTTTTCAAGGATGGTGAATGGGCGGCCCTGACCGCAGACACAACACTGATCACTTCAGAACAAGGATCAAAATACGTAAGAAGCTTTTCACGCTGACAGTTAAAAGACTGAAGTTCAGCCTTTATCAAAACTGAGAGACTCGAATTTTGTATAATGCGGAATAAAGGCAACTTTTATGGTTCCCACCGGGCCGTTGCGCTGTTTGGCAACGATCAGTTCAGTTTCGATATTATTTACATTTTCGGTTCCATCTTTTTCACCCCTGTCACGGTGAAGGAACATAACCACATCAGCATCCTGCTCAATTGAGCCTGACTCTCTCAAGTCCGCCAGCGTAGGAGCTTTACCTTCTGACTGACGTCCAACCTGAGAAAGCGCTATTATGGGAATATCCAGCTCTCTGGCCAAAGACTTAAGGGACCGTGAAGTTTCAGCTACCTGTTCGTGGCGAGGAACATTGTATTTACTCTCCGGCTCCACCAGTCCGATGTAATCGATAAAAATCGCTTCTACTTTCTCCTGCTGACGCATTCGTCTTGCCTGAGCCCGCAGATCCAGAAGCTTTATATTTGGGGAATCATCGATAAAAAGAGGCGCCTCATAAATACGACCTGCAGCTTCGGTAAGTTTATGAAAATCAGATGGCTTCAGCATACCTGTTCGCAGAATATCTGATCGAATACGAGCCTCAGCTGCAACAAGACGCTGCATAAGGGCCATGTCAGACATTTCAAGGGTAAAAAAACCAATAGGTTTTTTATAGCGTATAGCCATATTGGAAGCTATGGAAAGAGCGAAAGCAGTTTTACCTACCGATGGCCGGGCACCTATAACAATAAACTCGGATTTCTGAAAGCCGGAAGTCATTTTATCCAGTTCTGCCAGTCCACTGGGAATTCCGGTAAAGCTGTCTTTGGTATGGTAGAGTTTTTCAATAGCCTCGATGGTTTTTGCGATTATTTCGCCGGCTGATTTATAATGTCCGGTAGGATTCTCTTCGGCTATATCAAAAATCTTTTTCTCTGCCTCTTCAATTATCTCCCGGGTCTGAACGGTGTCATTCTGGGCATCGGCGATTATTTCCTGGGCTATATTCAGTAAATTCCGCCGCAGGCTCTGTGAACGCACTATTCCTGCATAATAGCCTACATTGGCACTTGTTGGAGTTGCATCGGTAAGAGTAGAGACATAACCCAAACCACCGGCAGCGTCAAGCTCCCCCTGATTCCTTAATTCATCTGTTATGGTAATGAGATCAAGAGTCTCTCCCTTGTTAAAAAGGGAGACCATGGAATCAAATACTTTTTTATGACCAGTGCGAAAAAAATCCCGACCCCGCAAAAGTTCGAGAACCGTTGGCAGACAGTCGGGATTAAGCAGCACCGACCCCAGAACTGCTTTTTCAGCGTCGAGGTTATGGGGTGGTACTGAATCTTTTAAACGTTCGGGCATGGAAGTTTACTCTTCCTCGCCGAAATTTCCTTCTTCGTCAGCTGCGTCTTCCGCCGCTTCCTCATCAACAATTGCGTCCTCATCAGATACTTCTTCAGAATCGGCAGGAGCTGCGACAGGAGCAGCCTTTTTGCCGCCGGAAGGTTCAATGGAACCGGTCTTCTCATCAACAATCAGAACCACAAGTTCACCTACGCTGTTTTCATATAGTCGAATGCGGGCCTTGTATTTACCAATCATTTTGATATTGTGCTCAGGAAGATCAATCTTCTTGCGCTCAATATGAACACCCTCTTTAGCCAGTGCATCTGAAACAGTAGCATTGGTAACTGAACCGAAAAGCTTACCCGTATCACCCGCAGGCATGGGAATTGTCAGCTCGAGAGTATCGATCCGTTCCTTGATACCCATGGCTGCTTTCCGTTTCTCTTCCTTCCGCTTTTCGATTGCATCTTTACGTCGATCGAACATCGCTGCATTGCCTTTTGTATAGGCAACAGCCAGTCCCTGGGGAATCAGGTAGTTCCGTGCATATCCGGGTTTTACTTCCCGAACGTCTCCCTCTTCACCAAGGTTATATACATCTTCATTGAGTATAATCTTCATACTTAACCTCTTCTCCTTCTCTTAAGCTCAGCTTATTTCTTCACAAAGGGAAGATATGCCAGAACTCTGGCCTTTTTGATTTCCAGACTGAGAGCGCGCTGGTGCTTTGCACAGGTACCGGTAATCCTTCTTGGAAGGATCTTTCCACGCTCAGTTACAAAACGGCGAAGTGCATCCGGGTTCTTGTAATCCGGAACTATAGTCTGGGTGCAGAATCTGCAGACTTTTCTACGGAAGAAAGGTTTTCCTCCACCCCGCCGGAATCCGCGTCCGCCATCACGGCCTTCATCCTGACGTCCATCGTCTTTACCGCGATCCTGAGTATCTTCAGAACTCATATCTTTATTCTCCTATTAATTCGTATAAGGTACCAGCACCAATGTCTCTGGTACTGTATCCGGGGATCTATCCCCTCTGCTTTCAGTCAAATAGACTGAATTGTTCCTACCCTTAAAGAGCTCGCTTTAAAAGGGTATATCGTCCTCAAATCCGTCGTCGGCATCACTGCTCTGAGGCGAATATCTTTCGACAGGTGCGCCTCCGGAGCTGAATCCCTGATTGGATCCCCGCTGTTCCATACCACGGCTGCTGCTTCCGCCACCGCTGCCGCCCAGAAGCTGAATATTATTCGCTACAACTTCAACCTTGCTTCTTGGCTGGCCGTCCTGTTCCCAGCGGCTCTGCCGGAGCTCTCCCTCAACCGCAATCTCCTTACCCTTCATCATATACTGGGTAAGGTTTTCGGCAGTTTTGCCAAACACGGTAATATCGAAAAAATTAGCTTCCTCGGTCCACTGGTCTCCGGACCTCTTCCTTCGGTTTACAGCAAGAGAAAGCCGTGCGACTGCCATTCCTGAATTGGTGTATTTCAACTCCGCATCTCTGGTTAGTCTTCCTATCAATGTTACGTGATTTAAATTTGCCATGGAGTCTCTCCGGTTTGATTAATCAGGATTCTTTTTTGACAAAAAGGAACTTCAGAACATCCTGCATGAGCTTAAGTTCCCGGTCGATTTCTACAATCTTTTCAGGTGCGGCATCAAGCTCAATATACCGGTAATGGCCGCGGTCAGTTTTCTTCACTGTGTAGGCCAGATCACGGACGCCCATATCGTCGTCCTTGGTGATAGAGAAGCCGTACTTTTCAATAAGTTTCTTCAGGCCCTCGTATCCGTTTTTGTAAGCATCATCCTCCGGGCGGAAGATGACCGTAAATTCATACGCTCTCAAATTGTCCCTCCTCATGGACTATATTGATCCGAATACTCTTGATTCGGATAAAGAGGTCGCAGTAAACTACCACAGCACCATTTATCTGTCAAGTCAACTCCTTACTGAGACGATATTTGTAAGGAAGAGCCTTCTCTGGAGGATATATGCAGCAGCCCATACGTTTTGAAGAAAACCTCTACTTTCTTAATGAATATCTCAATGCTGTGGAGTCCGGTCTTGAGCTGAAAATTGATGCCCATATCTATTTAGACAAGGTGGTCGAAGATATTTTTTTCATTGATGCAACCCTGAATAAACTCTACGCAGCCGTCTCCGGTAATAATCGCCTGGTTCAGGCAACAGCTATTCTAAGAAGCATCCAGATTAGTAAAATCCGGTTTGCCGACCTTCTGGACCACATTACCCATGGGAAAACAGGTCTTGAAGAGAATTTTATCCCTTTTATTCAGAAACTCAAGGAACTGATAAGTGAGCATCGCAGCGATGCTGCAAGAATACGGGATGAATATCTGGCCGATGATAACAGCACAACCCCCAGGGAAGGTATTTCCAGCGAGGAGTACCAGTTCCTGTTTCCCGATGAGGAAAACATTTAAAGCAGCAGGAACATATGGCCGTTACCATTAAAGATGTAGCCCGTCTGGCCGGTGTTTCTACCGCAACAGTTTCACGGGTAATAAACAAAGACCATTCCGTTAAATTGTCAACCTGCAATATGGTGCTAAAAGTAATTACCGAAACAGGCTACCGTCGTAACAGTGTTGCAAGAAACCTGAAAACTTCCCGCACCCACACTATCGGCTTTCTTACACCGGAAATTGCTAACGATTTTTTTATGCATATTGCAGAAGGGGTTGAAGCGGAATTACAGAAATCAGGCTACAGCCTGCTTATCTGCAACACATCAGAAAACCACGAGAAAGAACAACAGCAAATAGACCTCATGAGTGATCAGCGGGTGGAGGGTATAATTTTAATTCCATCTACCTCAGACGGCGCTCACCTGAATATTTTACGCGAAAGATCTATTCCGACTGTACTCATAGACCGGCTTGTTCAGGGATTCTCCACAGATGCAGTACTCACGGATAACCTTCAGGGATCCTATTCCGCTGCTGAACATTTTTTCAAGGCCGGTATCAGGCGTATAGCATATATCGGCGGCAGGTCCGGACTCACTACAGCAGACGAACGATGGAAAGGATTTCGTCATGCCCATGAAGACTATAATATTCCTCTCGATGACAGGTATATACGATTTGGTGATTTCCACGCAGAGAGCGGTTACAATCTTATGTCTGAAATTCTCCATCAACCTGACCCTCCCCGCCACATTTTTATAGCCAACTATTTTATGCATACAGGAGCAACCCGTTACCTGATCGAAAGCGGCAACACCTGGAATATTCAAACAGCCGGCTATGACTCCCTGGAACTGAGCCCTCTTTTGACTTATTCCGCATTCTCCATAAGCCAGCCAATGCATCAAATGGGCTCTCTTGCCGCACGATTGGTGCTGGACAGAATATCATCTTTAAACTCTTTTAAGAGTCCTCGGGTAGAACGCCTTAAAACAACTCTTCTTGATAACAGACCCCTTATCCGATAATTTTGCTTGCCAACTCATTCTTCCTCTGGCATACTTGAAAATAAATGTAATCGTTTACATTTAAGGTTATCATGGAGGATTTATATATGAGTAAAGGTGTCAACCGTTTATTTACAGGACTCCCCAAAATAGGCATAAGGCCTGCCATTGACGGCAGACTCAAAGGGGTCAGGGAATCCCTTGAAGAACAGACCATGAATATGGCTCGTGCTGCAGCAACGCTGATCAGTTCCTCCCTGCGCTATCCTAACGGAAATGCGGTTGAATGCGTAATAGCAGACCGAACAATCGGCGGAGCTGCTGAATCGGCTCTGTGTGCAGAAAAGTTCAAAACTTCCGGGGTCGGGGTTTCATTGACAGTTACCCCATGCTGGTGTTACGGCACAGAAACCATGGATATGGATCCCGCGGTCCCCAAAGCTGTATGGGGTTTTAACGGTACAGAACGCCCCGGAGCAGTTTATCTTGCAGCCGTGCTTGCCGCCCACAATCAGAAGGGACTTCCGGCATTTGGCATTTACGGAAGAGAAGTTCAGGATTCCGATGATACATCTATTCCTGAAGATGTAAGGGAAAAGGTCCTCAGCTTTGCCCGGGCGGGACTTGCTGCCGCAATGATGAAGGGAACAAGTTATCTCTCCATGGGGTCTGTCTCAATGGGAATTGCCGGCTCCATTGTTGATGAGAAATTCTTTCAGAAATATCTTGGCATGCGCAACGAATACGTGGACATGTCTGAATTTATTCGTCGTATAAATGAGAAAATCTATGATCCCGAAGAGTACAGAAAAGCGCTGAGCTGGACACGGGCAAACTGCAGAACCGGTGCAGACCCCAACAGTCCTGAAAACCGTAAAACTGATGCTGAAAAAGATGCAGACTGGGAGTTCTCGGTAAAGATGGCTCTTATAGCCAAAGACCTTATGGTAGGTAATCCCAAACTTGAGCAGTTGGGTTTCGGTGAAGAAGCTCTTGGCCATAACGCTCTTGCAGCCGGTTTTCAGGGACAACGGCAATGGACAGATCACTTTCCCAATGGAGATTTCATGGAAACCATGCTCAATACCAGCTTTGACTGGAACGGCGCAAGACAGCCCTTTATCATGGCTACTGAAAACGACAGTCTCAACGGCATTTCCATGCTTTTCGGCCATCTATTAACAAATACTGCACAAATATTCAGCGATGTCCGCACCTTCTGGAGTCCAGAAGCCATTGAAAGAGTAACCGGTAAAAAGGTAACAGGAGCAGCCGCGAACGGTCTTATCCACCTGATAAATTCCGGCTCCACCTGTCTGGACGGAACAGGAAGAGAAGAGATTAACGGAAACCCTGCTATCAAGCCTTTCTGGGATATAAATGATAGAGAAATGGCCTCCTGCCTGGAAGAGACTCTTTTCTGCCCGGCAAACCGTGGATACTTCCGTGGAGGAGGATATTCTACGGATTTTCTGACCAGGGGGGGGATGGAGATTACCATGTGCCGTTTGAATATAATAGACGGCCTTGGACCTGTTCTGCAGATTGCCGAAGGAGTAACAGTAGAGTTGGAGAATGAAATTCATAATACCCTCGACCAGCGCACTGATCCCACATGGCCAACAACCTATTTTGCTCCAAGAATTACCGGAGAGGGTGCTTTCAAGGATGTATATTCAGTAATGGCTTCCTGGGGTGCAAATCACGGTGCTATAAGTTATGGTCACATCGGAGCTGATCTCATATCACTAGCTTCCATTCTAAGGATTCCCGTCTGCATGCACAATGTACCAGATAAGAAAATATTCAGGCCAAGCGCCTGGAATGCTTTCGGCATGGACAAAGAAGGTGCCGATTACCGGGCCTGTGCGGCATTTGGACCTTTGTACAAATAGTTCTGATTACAGTTTGACTTACAGGTGCGTATCTGAGAGAATCTTTTCTCATGAAGATGACAACCGAACTGCAGATTGAGAAACTTACCTATCAGGGGGACGGACTGGCCAGAAAGGATGGCATGGTCTGGTTTGTCCCCTATGCAGCCCCGGGGGATACACTTGAAGTTGAACTTTCAGTCCGGAAAAGATCATTCTGCCGGGGACATATTGTCAAAATTCATGCCCCCTCTCCCCTGCGTATCATTCCGGAGTGTATCCATTTCGGAGAATGCGGAGGCTGTCAGTGGCAGCATATTGCATACAAAGGCCAGGTGGAGCAGAAAACACTTATTCTCAAAGAGATGCTGGAAAAATCCGGAATTGAAGTTTCTAACTGTACCATTCAACCTTCCCCTGCTGTTTACGGGTACCGCAACAGAATAAGTCTGCATAGAATCGGTCAGGCAATAGGGTATTATAAAACTGGCAGCAGAAATCTGATTGCTGTTAACGATTGCCCAATTGCTGCGGCCCCCTTGAGAGAATGGCTGGCAGAGAAACCACTGAGCCGAAATAAGATTGAAACCCTTCCTGATCGCTTTGAACTGCGGCTTCAGACAGACGGCGAAGTAACTGTTGTGGCAGACAGGACAGAGGGTCAGTTTGTCCAGGCCAATAGCGGCGGGAATACACTGCTGCAGGAAGCTGTAAAAAAGGCTGCATCTTCCTTGTCAGAGTCGCCGAATATCTTTGATCTGTACTGCGGAGACGGTAATCTTTCATTACCCCTTTCAGATACAGCGCAGACAATTACGGGCTGGGATATTTCAGCGCCCGCAATCCGGGAGGCACGCAAATGTTCCAGAGACAGAGGTTCCATACAATTTCATGTCGGCGATGTAAAGGCAATTGCTTCAGCCCTCACGGAGAAGGCCGCGGATACAGACATTCTGATTCTTGACCCTCCCCGGGAAGGCATAAAAAATGAAGCCACCGATCTGGCTGCCCTGAAAGTACCGGCAATCATCTATGTTTCCTGCAATCCGGCAGCACTTACCAGGGATATTCAGATATTCCAGAAAAACGGGTATTCAGTGAAATCAATACAGGGTTTTGATATGTTTCCACATACCTATCATCTGGAAACCGTCGCCCTACTCGTCAAAAAAAACGGTTTCCTCAGGGCGGGCGATAACCCCGGGTGACTCCCTGCCGATAAGGTCTTCTATTTCAGAGGTATGCTTTCCCATCAGTTTTTTCAGTTCTGCAGAAGAATAATTGCTCACTATCTTTGCAATATCATTAATCAGAACCACAGCACCAACGGAAAACTCACCTTCAACTGAAGAAACTCCCTTGGGAAGAAGACTTTTATGCTTGTGCAGAGCTGCAACAGCTCCATCATCAATGGTTATAGTACCTTCCGGACGACTGTTGATAATCCAGCGTCGCCGGTTTTTCATCTTTTTCCTTGCAAGGAATAGAGTGCCTACCTTTTCTCCCTTTACAATTCTATCCAGGAGTTTTTCGCTTGAACCATCAGCGAGGACAACTCTGCATCCCGCCCGCCGGGCAATCTTTACAGCTTCAAGCTTTGTCTTCATCCCGCCCGTTGAGAAGGTACTGCCCGCAGAGCCTGCGGCCGCCATTATCTCGGGTGTCAGTTCATCGACAATATCCAGAGGTTTTGCGTCCGGGTTACTGCGGGGATCAGCGTCATACAGAGCATCAATATCTGTCATGAGAATCAGCAGATCAGCATCAATCTTACTGGCAATGAGGGCACTAAGCCTGTCATTATCCCCAAATGCATTACCGATCTCCTTAGTGGATACGCTATCATTTTCATTTACGATTGGAAGAACACCAAGAGACAGCAGCGTTTCAATGGAGCTTCGCAAAGTAAGGTAACTCTGACGTTTGTTAAGCACCTCGGCAGTAAGCAGCACCTGAGCTGTCCGTACTTTGAGATTTGAAAAAATTGTACGGTATTCCTGCATTAGAAGAGGTTGTCCTATGGCTGCACATGCCTGGCGCATATTAATGCCGGAAACCTTTTCGGTAAGGCCCAGATCTTTTGCTCCCATGCCGATTGCGCCGGAAGAGACCAGAATCACCTGATAACCTTCTCCGCGCAATGCTGTAATATCCTCCGCTACCCTGCGGAGGAATATTTTATCCACGCCTTCGGCGGAGGAAAGCAGGTTTGTACCGATCTTAACAACAATACGTTTTGCCTGGGAGAAGTCGCGCATCAGTCTTTTCCAATAGGCTTATGAGTGAACTTTCTTTTTCCTGAAGCATAGTCGGCTACAATCTGTCCATGACCGTAGAGCTTGTATTTATATGTCATAAGACCTTCGAGGCCTACGGGTCCCCGGGCATGCAGTTTTCCAGTACTGATACCGACTTCAGCTCCGAAACCGTAACGAAATCCGTCAGAAAAACGGGTACTGCAGTTATGAAACACATTTGCCGAGTCTACTCTGTTCATAAAAAACTCTGCCGCGCTGCGATCCTCTGTAATAATGGCATCGGTATGTCCGGACCCATAGCGGTTAATATGCTCTATAGCGTCATCCATGGAATTCACAATTCTGATGGACACAATCATATCAAGATATTCAGTTGCCCAATCTTCGCCCGCCGCAGAGTCCAGTCCGTCTACGATAGAACGCGTTTTTTCACATCCTTTCACATGGACACCTGACCCCTGCAGAGAATGAACCAGAGGCGGCAATATCTTCTCTGCAACATCTGCATCCATCAGGATAGTCTCTGTGGCATTGCATACCGCCACATACTGCGCCTTGCTGTCAACAGCAACAGAAACAGCCATATCAACATCAGCATCTTTGTGAATATAAGTATGACAGATTCCATCAGCATGTCCCATAACCGGAATCCGGCTGTTATCCATGATATAACGGACAAACTCATTGGAACCCCGGGGAATAAGCAGATCTATTTCGTTGTCCATGGCGAGCATCTCCGCCACTTCTTCCCGTGTTTCAACATTAAAAATCCAATTAGAAGGAATCCCTTCCCGGGCTGTCGCCTCTGCGATAATACGGGTGAGAATACGGTTGGTCTCAAAAGCCTCTTTCCCGCCTTTGAGCAGAACTGCATTGCCGCTTTTGAGGCAGAGAGTGGATATTTGTACAAGAGCATCGGGGCGGGATTCAAAGATCATTCCGATCACGCCTATGGGACAACTTACCCGGTAAAGGTCGAGTCCGGTATCAAGCTGTATTGCAAGTTTTATCATACCGGAGGGATCATCCAGACTTGTAAGCGTATTGATTCCGTCCAGAACACCATCAAGCTTGGCCTGATCAAACTTAAGCCGCTTAAGCAGCGGTGATGCAACACCCGATTCTTTTGCAGCTTGTATATCCATGCTGTTGGCTTTAAAAATTTCTTCTTTTTTTTCGTTCAAAAGTGCGGCAACAGCTTTTAATGCATTGTTTTTTACACTGCCTTGGATAGAAGCCATTTCTATGGAGGCTTTTCTTGCTCCCCGTGCCGCTTCAAGGATGGATAAATTCTTCATACTGATCACCTGTTATACAATAAAACTACCGAAGGAGGCAGCCCTTCGGGTAAGTATCAGGCGTACCCTATAATTCGATCCTTGTCTATAGGTATGTCTCTGTCAATGGGACTGTCCAGTGCTATAAGCGTTTCAGTAGACTGAATCTCGGGCATGTTCTGAAGCTGTTCAGTAAGGAAAAAATGCAAGCCTCTGGTATTTTTTGCTACAACCTTGGCAAAGAAGTTGTATGCTCCGGTGGTTGAGTGTACTTCGATGATCTCGCGAAAATCTTTAAGCTTTTCAACTACCACACTGTAATCCCGGGCATTGTGGAGATTTATACCAACAAAGGCACAAACCTCAAAACCAAGCTTCTGGAAGTCCATGAGAATTCTGGTACCCCGTATTATTCCCATCTCCTTGAGCTTACTGTACCTGACATGTACCGTACCGCCTGAGACCTCCAGATCCCTTGCGATTTCCTGAAAAGGCCTGCGGGCATCCTCCTGCAGTATCTTCAGAATTTTCAGGTCAAGTTCATCAAGCTCATGATTGACTGCCATGCCGCCTCCTGGGGACTGTTTATATAATTCGTTAAGGTAAGATATGCAAATATTCAGATTTTTTCAAGTAATTATTTTGATTTCCATAATAGCAAAAGTAGTTTCCTGACAAAATAATAACAATAACACTCATATTAACCCATTTTCAAACTTTACATTAATGAATAATTGAAGCAGAACGCTGTTTTCATCGTTCCCCGGGACATGAACACAGGTAAACATGAACTTCCCGAGAAAATCATAAAGATAGCAGAATCAGAATTTGGTATAACAGGACTTCACGATTACCAGAAAAACATTATACTTGATATATGTGAAACATGCATCAGCGACAATAACGAAAAGCCGTGCCAGTCTCTTACAATTCTGCCGACAGGAGCAGGTAAATCTTTATGTTACATGCTGCCGTGTTTTCTAATCACCGGGTACACACTTGTTATTTATCCACTCAATGCCCTTATTGCAGATCAGTATAAACGTTTTATCGAAGCTGGAATTGAAGCTGCTGTTATACAGGGGGGCATGACCAGAGCTGAGCGGAAAAAGGTACTGAATCATGACTTCAGGGCAATACTTACTAATCCGGAAGCCCTGATGCAGGATGATGTAAAGCGGATGCTTCTTCAGAAGCCGCCGGCGCATCTGGTTATAGACGAAGCTCACACTTTTGCGGAATGGGGAACGACCTTCCGCCCGGCCTGCCTTGCTGCCGCAGAGTTTATTCAACACACTGGATTTCTGCGAATGAGCGCGTTTACAGCTACTGCATCACCGTCACTGCTGAAAGAGATCACCGCCATACTTTTCCCTTCCGGCGCCTACAACCTGTTCTCACAAACTCCGGCCAGAGAAAACATATCTTTTTCCCTGCGCCTGAGCGGCAGTAGAAATGCTGATCTGTATTCACTTCTTATTACAGAAAATCTACCCCGGCCTCTTATCATTTTCTGTTCCACCAGGGGTGAGACCGAAGAAGCTTCGCGTATGTTGAGCCGATACATTGAATACAAACTCATCCGCTTTTACCATGCCGGGTTATCCAGGGAGGAAAAGCAGCGCGCAGAAAAGTGGTTTATGGCCGGGGGAGATAAAATATTGATTTCCACATGTGCCTTCGGACTTGGTGTCGATGCGAGGAGTGTAAAGACCGTGATCCATCGCACAGCACCATCCTCCGTTGAGGCATATATACAGGAGAGCGGCAGGGCCGGCAGGGACGGCAGTCTCTGCCGGGCGATACTTCTGCTTGGACCGGAAGATTTTTTGTTAAGTCGCAACGGGAATGCCGACCGCCGGCACCAGTTACTGACAGCTGTATCCAGGGAAAATGCATGCAGGAGAGTTTCCCTGATGGCGCTTTTTTCGCCTGAGTCTGAACATCCTCCCTGCGGGATCTGTGACGTTTGCCGAGGGAACGTTTCTCCGGTTCCAAGAGGAATGTATGAGCTTCTCACCGTTATTGCTGCTTTTAATGGTACACTCCTGTCTGGGGAGACTGCCGAATATCTGAAGTCTTACTGCGTATTCCCCGGCAATGGTTCCCTGAAGCAGCAACTCATCTATTTTAATTCCTGGGAGTATGACTGGTGTCAGGAAATTATTGAAGCTGCCGTCCTGTATGGATACCTGAAAAAAGGTTGGGCATTCAGAAAAAACAGCAGACGTTTACGCCTCTCAAAACAGGGAAAGCTGCTTTTAAAAAAAACAGAATCACCTGTTCGAGTTGAGAACCAGTGAGGATTCTGCTACTATCCTCCCGATGGAAGTAATATTTCTCGGAACCGGAACCTCTCACGGTATACCGGTGGTAAGCTGCACTTGTGAAGTCTGCACATCCGCTGATCCCAGAGATCAGCGCAGCAGAGCCTCGATCCTAATAAAGGAAAAAGGCTCTTCGGTTCTTATTGACACCAGCACAGAATTCCGTCTTCAGGCTGTAAGGGAAGGTATAAGGGAAATCAGTGCTATCCTGTTTACCCACGCACACGCAGATCACCTTCACGGACTGGATGACATCCGTCCGCTGACAATACAGCATGCGGTTCATGCCTTTGCATCACCGGACACTGCAGCGGATATTCGTAAGAGGTTTGATTATATTTTCAAGCATACACAGATTGGCGGCGGTAAACCGAACCTCATACTGAGCGAGATTACAGGACCTGAATTTATCGCGGCAGGGCTTAAGATTACTCCTGTACCGCTTAAGCACGGCACCATGCATATTTTCGGCTACCGGATTGGAAAGCTGGCCTACCTTACGGATTGTTCCTGTATTCCCAAAGAATCCTATGCTCTTCTTGAAGATCTTGATGTGCTGATCCTCGGAGCTTTAAGATACAAACCTCATCCAACCCATTTCTGCTTTGATCAGGCAATTGAAGCGGCGGAAAAAATAGGTGCCCGACGTACTTTTTTTACCCATCTCTGTCATGATGCCTCTCATGAAGAGCTGTTAAAGTATCTGCCAAAAAAAATAGAGCCCGCCTATGACGGACTCTATCTTGATGTCAGGGTATAAGAAGCGCTATACGGCTTCCACTGTCACTAACCGTCAGGCCTTAACGACCTTTCCGGAACGCAAGCAGCTGGTACATACACGGAGGCTTTTTTTGCTTCCTCCGACAAGGGCCTTAACCTTCACGATGTTCGGCTTCCATACACGACGAGTTTTGTTGTGTGCATGGCTCACGTTGTTGCCCGCAACAGTTCCTTTTCCGCAAATATCACATCTTCGGGCCATTGTCTCCACCTCTGGTAAATGAAATAATGCGTTGCAATATACAGGAATACGTACTCTTTGTAAAGTGCTTTAACTGCATCCGGTTGTCCCTCCACAGGTTTCGCATTTGAGACAGGTGCCGTTGCGCACAAGGGTGAAATGACCGCATGATGGACATGGATCACCTTCATACCCTCTGAACCGGGCCTCTACAGCGGCACTGCTTTCTGTAACACCTAAATCTTCATTTTTCTCTTTCTCGGAGGCTCCCGTTTCAGTGGAATCCAGATCGGAAGGTTTAATTTGTGCCAGATCCGTGCGATGCAGATATGTAAGTGCAAGATCACGGAAAATAAAATCGAGTACGGAGGTGGCCATTTTTATATTATCGTGACCCTGGACCATTCCGTTCGGTTCAAACCGTGCAAATGTAAAGGCATCCACGTACTCTTTAAGGGGTACACCGTACTGCAGGCCAAGTGAGACTGCAATAGCGAAGCTGTTCAGCAGAGACCTGAAAGCCGCCCCTTCCTTATGCATATCAAGAAAGATTTCCCCGAGACTGCCGTCGTTATAATTTCCTGTTCTCAGGAACAGACTGTGGCCTCCGATCTTGGCTTTTTGAGTATAACCGGAACGACGGTTCGGCAGCAGCTGTCGGCCCTGCACCTGGGTGGAACTTTTTACTACCGCCGTTTTTGCCGCTTGTCTTTCTTTCTCTTTACTTATTTTCAGAATGGAGTCCGCAACCTTATCCGCACCGGGAGAAAGCGAACTCAGAGGCTGGCTGAGCTTTGATCCGTCTCTGTACAGAGCGATTGATTTGAGAGCTTTCTGCCAGGCCATCAGATGGGCGCCCCGGACATCCTCGATACTGGCGGTGGCGGGCATATTGATGGTTTTACTTATGGCGCCTGAGACAAAAGGCTGAACAGCAGCCATCATATCGATATGCGCTTCCCATGCAATTGCCCGGCGGCCGATTTTCCCTCCGGGAGAAGCTGTATCGAAAACCGGTAAATCATCATCCTTGAGCCCCGGTGCTCTTTCAAGGGTCATGGTGCCACAGGCAAATGCCTCTGCTGCCGCAATCTGTTCGGAGGTAAAGCCCAAATGTGCCAGCAGATCGAATCCGGGAAGGCTGTAGGTTACTTCGGGAATTTTAAGGGTATTTTCGTAGAATTCATTCCCCAGAACATAGGGCTGAAAACAACCGTTAATTGAGACAGAGGATTTTACCGCCTTGTTGATTTTTTTCAGCTCCACCTCACTGAAGCCTTTCTTCTTAAGGTCATCTGCACTTATTGAAGGCGCCCCTTCAAGGGTACCGTGACCCAGACAATAAGCAATAATAGCTCCGCGTTCTTTGTTGGTATAACCCAGAGCCTTTAATGCCGGTTCAATGGATTGATTGATAATCTTGAAATAACCGCCCCCGGCAAGCTTTTTAAACTTAACCAGGGCAAAATCAGGCTCAATTCCGGTGGTGTCACAATCCATCAAAAGTCCGATAGTTCCCGTCGGAGCGATGGCCGATACCTGGGCATTTCTGAAGCCATGCAGTTCACCAAGCTTCAGGGCTTTATCCCAGCAGGAGACTGCCGCTTCCTGCAGATATGCAGGACATACAGACGCATCTACTCCTGTTGGATAAACAGAAAGCCCCTCATATTCAGCCTGAGGAGTATTCAGGGCAGCCCTGCGATGGTTGCGGACAACACGGAGCATTGCGGTCCGGTTTTCCGGAAACATTTTGAAAGTTCCGGTCTCTCCAGCAAGTTCGGCCGAAAAAGCATATGCTTCACCACTGAGAATCGAAGAAATACTTCCGGCGATGGCCCTTCCCTCTTCACTGTCATAAGCCTTGCCCATAACCATAAGCAGAGTACCGAGGTTGGCATATCCAAGACCCAGAGTACGATAATCATAACTTAAACGTGCCACCTTTTCGGAGGGAAACTGAGCCATATAGACGGATATTTCCAGAATAAGTGTCCACAAGCGTATCGCATGGCGGAACTCTTCAACATTGAAATTTCCGTTTTTAGGATTGTAAAACTTCATCAGGTTGAGACTGGCAAGGTTACAGGCGGTATTATCAAGAAACATGTATTCACTGCAGGGGTTGGAACCGCGTATCTCTCCCCCCTCAGGGCAGGTGTGCCATTCATTGATGGTTGAATGAAACTGAAGTCCCGGATCTGCGCACTTCCAGGCAGCCCGTGCTATTTTATCCCACAACTGACGAGCATCAACTATCTTATGTGCTGAACCGTCAGTACGTGAAGTAAGATCATATTCAGTGCCGTCCAGTACAGCCTGCATAAAGTCGCGGGTGAGTCGTACAGAATTATTGGATGCCTGGCCGCTTACGGTTGTATAAGCCTCTCCCTGCCAATCAGTATCATAGATTTCAAAATCCGGCAGAACCCCTTCCTCCTGCGCCATACGGATGAGAGGATAAATAAAAGGCTGCGGCACATCATCATCAAGAGCATCCTTTATGGCTTCCCGGAGGCCGGTGTTTTTATCCGGATCGGTACTCAGTGATCTGTCACCGGAAAAATCCCGTACTGCTTCCAGCAGACTGGCTGCATGACGGGAGATATGCCTGCTGCCCGCCACCAGACATGCAACTTTATACTCCTCTTTCATCTTCCAGTCGATAAAACCTTCTATATCTGGATGGTCAGCATCGAGAATTACCATCTTGGCAGCCCGTCGGGTTGTCCCTCCGCTTTTAATTGCGGAAGCCGACCGGTCTGCAATTTTAAGAAAAGAAAGCAAACCGGAGGAAATCCCCCCCCCGCTTAGGGGCTCACCTTCTGCACGAATACGGCTGAAATTGGACCCTGTACCTGATCCGTATTTAAAAAGCCTGGCTTCTCTGGTTACCAGATCCAGGATACCCTCATCGGAGACCAGATTATCCTGAACATCCATAATAAAGCAGGCATGAGGCTGGGGCCGCTGATAGGCACTTTCTGATTTCTTTACCGTGTCGGTTTCTGGATCAACATAGTAATGTCCCTGAGGCGGTCCTTCAATGCCGTAGGAATCGAAGAGCCCTGTATTGAACCACTGGGGAGAATTGGGAGCTCCCATCTGACGGGAAAGCATATAGCGGACTTCGTCATAAAAACTTAGCGCATCTTCTTCGCTGTTGAAATATCCGGCCTTTTCCCCCCAGTTTCTCCATGCGCCGGCAAGACGGTCAAATACCTGCCGCGAATCATTCTCACCGCCATCGGGAGATTTCGGCACACCGGCCTTCCGGAAATATTTCTGCGCCATTATATCCGTTGCAATCTGTGACCATTCCTCTGGCACAACTACATCTTTCTGTTGAAATATAATACTGCCGTCGGGATTCCGGATTTCAGACTCCCTGGGCACCCAGTCAATACCGGTATATGGATCTTTCGTCTTCTTTGTAAACAGACGTGGAATTTTCACATTACCCTCCCAGTTACAGCTATTTTTAGTATCTATTATCAAAAATTGATTTGCTGTTGTCTGGATAAGATAGAGTAAAACCCGTTGAAAAGCAAGAGAAAAACCCTATATATAGCGGATATTTTAGTGTTAAACCGCTATATAAAGAGGAAGCGGCCAATCAGTTGTGTGAAAATACCAGATGGCTCAAATTACCTGCCTGCACTCCCCACCGGTCTGAAAGATAATAATCCAGAACGCCGGCAGCGTCGGTAAAATGTTGAGGATTCTCGGCAAGCAGAGCGTTCACCACCGCCTTCGATGCTGGATAAACCTCCATCATGCGAGGCAGAGTATAGTCTATGTAGTAGGGGGCCGCACCGGCTACTGACTGCTGCAGCAGATAAGCCTGCAGTTCATTCACCACAAGGTACTCATCTTCCGAATCATAACCCTTCCATGAGAAAAAGGTTTTCCAGAAGCTCTGTTCCACCGGGGTAAAACCGTCCCAAAGAGCCTGACTGGCTTCACGTAGACCTGAATCGGTAAAGAACAGGCCATGGCATCCTTCGTGGGTTAGAAAAAGATGTCGCAGGTAATCCGGTGACTCACGGGTAATGGATAGAAACCCTCCGGATACCGGCGCATATGCTTCGTCGTTACGGATAATAATTTTGTTCTCCACCAGAAGAGATGCGAGTTTTTCCTCCTCCGGGTTCAGGGTAAAACGTTCGTTCAGGGCAGCGGTAAAAAAGCGGGCAATATCTTCCGCCCGGTAATCGTGGGCATTCCATCCATGCAGGGGTTCAAGCACCTCATTCTGCAGCAGGGTGCCACGTACACCCTCTTTTTCTACAAAGAAAGCCATCCTCTTTAGAAAAGCGGACTGCACTTTATAATCGGCAAAATCAAAAACCAGAATGTCCGGTGCAAGACTCCAGCGGAACAATTCATAGTCACTGTTACGCCATAACTCACGGGGATACATGAGTAGAGATGAAAAATCAATATCCACCGGACCGGAATGAGATTTCATTGAAAGAAAATCTACACCGGTAATTCTCGCATCCACCGCTTTGAGCTGAACCCGATCGGGAACAAAGCCCAGCACACTGTAATGAAAGTCATAATACCCCTTCCCTGCGGAATGGGTAAAATCTACTCTGCTGGAAAGATTGTCCCGGCTGAAGAACATCAGTTCTGCAGGAGCTTTTCCTGTAGACTCAAGCCGCAGGCGAAGGAAACCTTCGGGAACTGTGTTTTTTGTTTCCATATAAGCCGCCCAGGCAATAGAATCATCTAAAATGAGCTCCTGAATCTTCCCGTCCCTGCCGACTATTGGTTCCGCCCCCCGGCCGATCAGCACCTGACCATTGCCAATACTCATCCCGGGGTAATAATCGTCAATACCAGTTCCAAGAATATCGAGCATACCTGTACTGGAGTCGGCTGATATTCTGAAACCGTCGAGAGAATCGGAAGGGTTCAGGGGAACACGGAACTCAATTTCCTTTCCGGGCATAACAGGCATTGGAAAACTGCGTTCAGTTCTGTTTATCTGTATATTGAGCTGCAGGGGGGTGTCGCTGTAGTAAACAATAAAGAAAGCCCTTCCCGGCTTTTCCACATTAACCGTTTCGTCCAGACGGTAAAAGGGCGTACTTGCACCCCCCTCACAGCTAACAAGGAGACCTGCATGGTCTTCCCGGTTCTTTTTCCACGATACTCCCGGCTCCTCTGAGAAAGACATCTTACGGCCGGAATACTGTAAGAAGTGAAAGTCGGCAACGCTGTTATGCACACACCCGGAGAGCAGTGCGATGATCGCGGCAAAAATTACAGTTTTAGTAATACCGTGTATTCTGTACCCCATTCAAAAACCTTTCAGGTCAGCATAGGTAAAATACTTCGTACAAGCAGTTCCGCCAACTCCTGCTTCCGTGACGGGGGAAACTCATCACTCTCATGAACAATACTGTAGAAGCGTCCTCTGAAATTTTCCGGCAGATCCGGTAGTTCAAGAACCCTTTTATACAAATCCCGACCCGACGGCTCGAACCGGCGATTCAGGACAAACATTGTTGAGGAAAGATGTTTAACGAAAGCGGCCAGAGAAATAAGGTAAAACAGTCTGTCATCCCTGATAACAGAAGCCTGCAGATCGGAAAGGGAGTGCTCCGTTACAGCCAGATTACTCTCCTCAAGATCCTTCCAGAAATCCACCGGCAGACTGGAGAGTTTTGCTCTCATGGTCTCTATCCAGCCGGAGGTGGATTTGAGAACTGAGTAATTGGCAATACGGTAGTACAGATAGGTACCGGTCTGTCTGAAATTCCACAGCCGTTCTTCGGTATGTCCCATATCTGATTCAATCTGATTGATATCTTTATATTCAACCCGGACAGGAACGGAATCGATGATGAATCTGTCCTTGGATGACACGCTGGAAGATTCAAATGCTCCGGCATCTGAAAAAGTTTTCATTCGCGAAGTTACATCTGGAAGTGTTCCCCGGTAAAAAACATCGAAACTCATAAAAAAATAGGGATCGGTTGGGTCCATTTCGGCAAATTCGGCCAGGGTGATTGTATCAACTCCCTTCCATGTCGCCAGTCTGCTGCTCAGGTCTTCTGCAATTTTTTCAACCCGTAGTCTCATGTTTCTTTCCTTTACCTGTTATCTGTCAGTAGTATCACAGTTACACTTTAATAGTAGCACAACAGGCTTTACCCTTGAAAGATGCTGTGTCAGAATTACAACCATGACGGAGAAATATTATCTTCTTGGCCTTACTCCTCCCCAAAGTGTAACGGCATCACTTCAGGAATATCAGGATTCCTTATATACACTGAATCTGGACTATTCCTCTATCTGTTTCTCACCGCTTATCCCGCTGGCATTCACTGCAGAGGCTTTGCCGCCACCAAAGTCGGAATTCAGATTGAGTACACCACTTGAGCTCAAACAACCTTTTCTACAGGCGGGCAGCCTGTATATTGAACTTTCCGGAGAAGAAAGCCTTCTTTTACTCAAAAAAGAGATCTTAAAGGCTTATTCCATTGGAGAAATGCCACATAAATCCGACCTTTTCGCCTGCTTGCCAGCCCTTTTCCTTTCTCCCTCTCTATCTGCTTTTTATACTTCCTCTTCATCATCCTTTCCTGCAGAACAAGATTCGTTACATCGAAACCAGTTGATCCCGCCCTTTAACCCGGCGCACAATGTTCTATCCTTTTCTTCATTACTACTCTGCTTATTCGAATATCACATAGGAAACAATGAATTTACAGAGACAGTTCATTGGGATATAAAAATCCGTAAACCCCATAAAAAGCACGCCCAGTAGGAATCTCTCAGCGCTTTTCACCGATACCGGTCTTTGCTATTCCTTTTAAACACGTTACATTGTGGCAAATGAGCAGTTTTAACAGTACCGTTCCGACGGTTTTCAGTGTCAGTCAGATAACAAGCCTCATCAAAGAGACCCTTGAAGCCGGTTTCGGCAATTTGAGTATAGAGGGAGAAATTTCCAATTATCGGCCTGCATCAAGCGGTCATGTGTATTTCAGCCTGAAAGATACTGACGCCATGATCTCCTGCGTTATGTTCCGCGGAAGTGCGGCCAAATTATCCTTTCTTCCGGGAGACGGTAAACTGGTCAGAATTCGGGGGGATCTTTCAGTTTACCCCAAAAGGGGCAACTATCAGATCATAGTCACCACCATGTCTCTGGCCGGGGAAGGTGCAATTCTACAGATGCTTGAGGAACGCAAGCGTCGTTTCGCTGCGGAGGGTCTTTTCGAGCAGGACCTGAAAAAACCGCTGCCTCTGAATCCTGAAAGAATTGCGGTTGTTACCAGTCCCACTGGAGCTGCGATCCGGGACATACTCCAGGTGTTGAGAAGACGGCACTCAGGAGTTTCAGTATTGATCCTGCCTGCAGCAGTTCAGGGAGAGGCAGCCGGAGAGCAGATTGCCCGTCAAATAAAGATTGCCAACCTGCATAAACTTGCTGATGTCCTTATAATTGGTCGCGGTGGGGGGTCTCTGGAGGATCTCCTTCCTTTCAGCGATGAGCAGGTTGTACGTGCTGTGGCAGAATCGCAGATACCTCTGATATCCTCCGTTGGCCATGAAATCGACTGGGCACTGAGTGATTTCGCTGCCGACCTGCGTGCACCCACTCCGTCCGCTGCAGCTGAACTTGTATCAGCCTCCCGGGACGAACTGAAGACCCGCACAAACTCTGCGATGCGCTATCTTACCGCAGGGATGCAGTCCAGAATCTCCGGGATTCACGGTTTACTTGAACGTTTCTCCCCCCAGGTTATGGAACGCACGCTCAGACAGAAACTGCAGCCCTTACTGCTGCGGCTGGATGACGGCAAAGAAGATCTGACACGTTCTCTGGAAAATCGCCTGAGGACCCATAATCACAGGTTGGAGCTGGCTCGTGAACGCCTTGCAAATGGTTCTCCACAGCAGATAATGTCCAGGGGTTATGCCCTGGTGAAATCGGGGGATAAACTCGTTTCAGATTCATCACATGTTCATAAAGATTCAATTCTTGATATAACCCTCTACCGCGGAAAACTCACTGCACGGGTAGAGACGAAAAATGAGGAGACAGACGGTGCAGAAATTTGAAGAACGCCTTTCCAGACTTGAAGAACTGAGCGAGAAAATACACGACCAGGAGACAGGACTTGACGATGCGGTGGCCTGTTTTGAAGAAGGTATAAAACTTGCGAAAACACTGGAAAAGGATCTGGCAAAAGTCGAACGGAAAATTGAAATTCTGGTAAATCAGCCGGAGAAAAGTGAAGATACCCCCGAGATGGAGCTGTTTCCCGATATTGATACCGGCGATAAGGGTTGAGGCTGCAAGTCTACTTCAGCGGCAGACCGCCCACTTTATCGCCCGGCGAAACCCCTGCGGCAGAAAAAGCACCTTGGTTCATCTCCAGGGCATATCTCAGGGAGCGCATTGATGTTACGGGTATTTCGTTATGGGGTTCAAGATCATGAATTTCACGGATTGTCCCGTCGGAGGAAATATAGGCCACAGAAAGGGGGATTTCTGTATTTTTCATCCAGAAGCTGAGACGCTGATCCCTTGAAAAAACAAAGAGCATTCCCTGGTTATCCGGAAGGCTCTTTCTTCCCATAAGCCCCTTTGCACGGGTTTCAGGACTGTCGGCAACCTCAACATCAATGGCGGTATTTCCCAGTGACAAAGGGATACGTTCAAGGGCTGTACAGCCGAAGGACACCAGGAGAAGTGTCACAAACAACACTGTTCGTGCTGTGTGTTTAAAATTAAAATCTGGAGAGAAAATCCTCGCGGCTGAGTTTTTCATATGATGTAAGAGCCTCCCCTTTTTCGGCAAGTCGGTCAAAAACTTCGGAATAAATATACCGCAGAGTAACCGGCCTCTCAAGAGACAGCCGCATACGGTCATCCTCCCAGAAAGCTCTTTGGGGTGACACATCTTCAGGATTACCGTATTTTTCCGTAAGGGTGGTGTAAAGTGAATAATAATCAATCCTGGCCGGGTCCATAACCAGAACTATCACGAATAGCTCATCATTCGGACTGAACTGAAACTGACCTGATCTGAAAAAATTCAACCCCTCCACTTCAAGCAGGGTTTTGTTTTCCCGTTCAAGAAGGCTTACATCAGGATCGCCCTGATAATAAAAAGAGTCATGACCTTTCAGAATGGATTTTACCTCTTCGAGCCCCATACCAAGATGCAGATCCTCGAAGCCGAAAGGCAGTGCTGCAGAAGCACCGCTATCCTGTGCGTAGATAAAACACGAAAGAATCAAGAACACACAAATTATAGTACTGCCTTTTCTAAAAATCATAATGTTCACCCACTCTTTATCGACGTATATGTTAAACTACATTACGCTGATGATACATGAATCACCGGAATACAAACTACTGAGACTTACACGCACATCATCCGCAATGGCTGTGCAGAATGCTTTTCTGCGGGCACCCGTCCGGGAAATTGCCATGACTCTTGTTTCTTACAGCCGGGATGAACAAAGAGAGATTCTACAGAAAATTCCCGATGCAAAACGCAAAGCCACCGATGCGGAACTGGCCTATCAATCACGTTTACGCTCAACTGTCAAACAAAGAAGGGAAATGGTCGACAACCTCACACGCAGACTACTTGGAGATAATCCTAACAGCATTGCAAGTTACGTAAGGCCTTCAAGTCGGTAATTTCCGGAGCCGGATTCTGATAACAGGTTCAATCTTGTGTTTATACTGATATCTGCTGTAATCTTTTGCCCATGGACCTTTTCAGCGAATCATCACATCATGCTTCACCGGGTACACCCCTTGCGGATAGAATGCGCCCCCGCAACCTGGACGAATATGCCGGACAGGATCACATTGTAGGCCCGGGCAGACTCCTGAGGAGAGTGATTCAGGCGGATCAGCTGAGTTCCCTGATATTCTACGGCCCCCCGGGAACAGGAAAAACAACCCTTGCACGAGTAATTGCAGGCTCTACAAAAAGCCATTTCATAACCCTTAATGCTGTTCTTTCCGGCGTTAAACAGTTAAGGGAATCCATTGATGAGGCCCGGCAGAAACAGCAGTTCTACAGTCAGAAGACAATACTCTTTATAGATGAGGTACACCGCTGGAACAAGGCTCAGCAGGACGCGCTCTTACCATGGGTAGAGAACGGGACAGTGGTGCTGATCGGTGCAACCACGGAGAACCCCTATTTTGAGGTGAACTCGGCACTGGTAAGCAGGAGCCACATCTTTCAGTTGAAATCACTTACCGATGAAGATCTGAGAAAAATCCTCCACTTCACATTAAGCGAAAAAGAGCGGGGATACGGTCGTTACAGAGTGACAATAGATAAAGATGCAGAGGATCACCTTGTCCAGGTATCATCCGGCGATGCCCGTACTCTGCTGAACGCTCTGGAGCTCGCCGTGGAGACAACTCCGGAGAAGTTCCCCCCCCCGGAGGGCACTGAAATATCTATCAGCCTGGAAACAGCAGAAGAAAGTATTCAGCGTAAGGCCCTTCTTTATGATAAAGAGGGAGATTACCATTTCGATACAATCTCCGCATTTATAAAATCCGTCCGCGGATCAGACCCGGATGCCGCCCTTTACTGGATGGCCAGAATGATAAAAGCCGGAGAAGATCCCCGGTTTATCTTCCGTAGAATGTTAATTTCAGCCTGTGAAGATGTGGGACTGGCGGATCCCAATGCTCTGGTGGTAGTGGAAGCTGCGGCAGCGGCCTTTGACCGGGTGGGACTGCCTGAAGGACAGTTTCATCTTACTCATGCTGTACTCTATCTGGCTACAGCCCCCAAGTCCAATTCCGCTCTGGGGTATTTTGAAGCCCTTCAATCCCTTGAAACTGAAAAAACCCATGAAGTCCCCAATCACTTGCGGGACGCCAGCAGGGATGCTAAAGGATTCGGCCATGGTGATGGATATAAATACCCCCATGCATATAGGGATCACTGGGTGGCTCAGGCCTACCTGCCTGCAGAACTTTCAGGCAGAGTGTTCTACTCCCCTTCCGATCAGGGATACGAAGGCAGTCGAAAACCGTTGCTGGAAATGCGGAGAGAGGAACAGCTTGCAGGAGCCATGGAGGAACCTCCGGAAATCCTCACCTATTCCCCGGGGGATGAACGCAGAAAACGCTGGGCCGCAAGAACGGAAAACGGTGCAGCGAAGTTTCAGCGCAAAATGCGGGACAGACTTTTTTCAGGTCTTCCCCTGCAGCGCCACTGGAGAATACTTGATATTTCTCCCGCATCGGGACTCTTTATGACCGAATCGCTGCGAGCTGTACCTGAAGGGGAAGTTATTCTCTGTGAAGTCGATGGCAAAAAACGTAATATGCTGGAACATATGGCAGACCAGCTCAGTATCTGGGAAAAACCTGTAATACTGGACCACCCTTTCCCTGAAGCGCTGATAAACGAACCCGAAGATTGGGGAAAATTTGAACTTATTACCGGGCGAGACATTATGCTTGCCTACGATCAGGGTGGTAAGTTGTTTAGAGATATAGCATCGCATCTCAAACCCGGAGGCTACCTGGCCTTTGCCGACGCAGTACCCTCAGAAGGTATAAGGCTCTCTTCCATCCTCACCGAGGGCGGAATGTCGGACTCAATGATAGAAACTCTCCTTAAAGGGGAAAACAGTATATATGAAGATCCAGAAAACCGACTGGCAAACTGGACCTCGGGAACACCGGTAAAATTGCTAGAAAATGCTGGTTTTTCAGAAATTGTTTCAGAAAACCTGAAACATACCTTTAACATAGAGCTTACTGCTGATCTTTTAAACAACTGGTTTTCGCACGATTCAGGGAGTTATGCAGACAGGCTCTCTGGATTTTGCGGTGGTGAATTTGTTGAAGCAGTTCGCTCCTGGTCAATGGAGAATCTTCCTGGACGCAGGGTTATCTGGAAAAGAATCTATCTTCTCTGCAGGGCTCAATTTCTGTGATTCTTTCTTTGCATAATCTATTGACATTTTTCCTTGAATTAGGCATATTCATCCCCACGTTCACGGTGGGTATAGTTCAGTGGTAGAGCACCTGATTGTGGTTCAGGGTGTCGCGGGTTCAAATCCCGTTACCCACCCTTGTTAATAACTTCAAGACCTTAGTGTTCCACCTACGGAACGGTGTTGCGGTTATGTATACGCGTCCGTAGCTCAGCTGGATAGAGCGCCGGACTTCGAATCCGTAGGTCGCAGGTTCGAATCCTGCCGGGCGTATTAACACATGGGCCGTTAGCTCAGCTGGCAGAGCAGCAGACTCTTAATCTGCGGGTCGAAGGTTCGATCCCTTCACGGCTCACTTATCGGCAACCCCGGGAAATGAAATTGATTGAAAATCGATTTTTTCCGGGTTGACGAAAAAGGTTTAGTGTGTATAATTGCGAACCATCGCGAGAGTGGTGGAATTGGCAGACACGCTAGACTTAGGATCTAGTGCCGCAAGGCGTAAGGGTTCAAGTCCCTTTTCTCGCATTGGATCCTGCACTTCGCGCGAGAGTAGCTCAGCGGTAGAGCTCCACCTTGCCAAGGTGGATGTCGCGGGTTCAAATCCCGTCTCTCGCTTATTTGATAAAGCGATCTGGTCTCTTCCAGATCGCTTTTTTTGTATTTATCGTTTTTATGTATGTCAGTATATCCCGCGTTTGTGGGCGTCATATTATAGATGTCGGATCGAAGAGGTTTTTAGGATGGTAACGAACAAGGAAATTGAACGGTTGGAGAAATCCGCAGTTAAACTTACTGTTACAGTTGAAAAAGACGCAGTAAAGAAAGAATTTAACCAGTTGGTTAATAAATACTGCAAGTCTGCTCATATAAAGGGATTCCGTAAAGGAAAAGTACCTGCGGCAATTCTTCTGCAGAAATACGGCGAAAGCATCCGCTATGAAACATCAATGAAGCTTATTGAAGACAGCCTTAAAGTGCTTTTTGATGAAATTGATGAAAAGCCGCTTGCCTACTCAACCCCTGAACTTCAGGATGAGGCAATCATTGAAGAAGGTAAAGATTATACCTATGCGGTAAAGTACGATATTTTTCCCGAGATAAAGATCGGTGAATATAAAGGGCTTACAGTAGAGGAACCTGAAGTAAAGATTGCCAAGAAGGATATAGATGCCGAGCTTGAGAAGATCCAGGATCAGAATTCCGTTGTTATGGAAAAAGACGGTGCGGCAGCTAAGAACGACATAGTAACCGTCGACTACAGCGAACAGGATGAAGAAGGTAATGAAGTAGAAGGAAGCAAACGCGAAGACTTTGTATTCACCATCGGAACCGGATACAACATCTACAAATTTGATGATGATATCGTAGGCATGAAGAAAGACGAGGAGAAGGTTATCGAAAAGACCTTTGCCGAGGATTTTGAAAACAGCGAACTTGCAGGATCCACTAAAAAGATCAAAGTTCTTGTAAAGGTGGTTAAGGAAAAACAGCTTCCTGAGCTCGATGATGAGCTGGCGCAGGATGTAAACGAGAAGTTTGAAACCCTTAAAGACCTGAAGGACGATATCAAGAAGCGTCTTACCGACAGTCTCGATCAAAGACTGCGCGGCCTGAAGATCGAAGGTCTTCTGGATCAGATTGCTGAGAAAACAGAGGTTGAAATCCCAGAATCCATGGTCAGTGCGGAACTGGAGAACTCTTGGCGTAACTTTATGATGCAGTCAAGAATGCCTGAAGAACAGCTTCTCCAGATTCTGGGAATTCAGGGTAAAGGTAAAGAGGATCTGCAGAATGAATGGAGAGACGATGCCCTTAAATCCATCAAGCAGCAGCTTATTATCGGGAAACTCATTGAAGATGAGAAGATCGAAGTAAGCGATGATGATTACGAGAAAGAGATTACCGAACAGGCTGAACGCTCAGGAATGAGCGTGGAAGAAACCAAGGAGTATATCGCCAACCAGCAGATGGAAGAGTATCTGCGTTCCGACTTGAGAAATAAAATACTCTTCGATAAACTGATAGGGTACTCCACCGTCGAAAAGGGTAAAAAACAGTCTTATATAGACGTAATGAATAAAAATAATTAAATTGTGGGGATGAGCCGATCTTTAGGACCCGGATTGAGAGGATTATAGAGAGATATGATGAACGAACAGATGAACACCCTTGTCCCCATAGTCGTTGAGCAGACCGGAGTTGGAGAACGCTCCTACGATATCTTTTCCCGTCTCTTAAAAGACCGGATCGTCTTCATTGACGGTGAGATTAACGATATCAGCGCGGACCTTGCGGTTGCGCAGCTGCTTTTCCTGGAATCTCAGGATCCCGAGCGCGATATCAGCCTCTATATTAACAGTCCCGGCGGTTCTGTCACCGCCGGTCTCGCTATATATGATACAATTCAACATATTAAAGCGGATGTGCAAACCATCTGTCTGGGACAGGCCGCGTCTATGGGTGCAGTTCTGCTCACCTGTGGAACCCCAGGGAAACGTTATGCACTGCCCTCCTCCAGGATTCTGATCCATCAGCCCTGGGGAGGCGTTCAGGGACAGGCTACCGATATCGGTATACAGGCCCGGGAGATTGTCAGGCTTAAACGGATGCTGATTGAATACTTCAGTCAGCACACAGGCAAAGACATCTCCGTGATAGAAAAAGATCTGGAACGGGATTATTTTATGTCTGCCACTGAAGCTGTAGATTACGGCCTGGTGGACAGTGTCCTCGTGAGAGGTGGTAATGGCAAAAACACGTAATGATGGACTGAAAGTTTGTTCCTTCTGTGGAAAAAGCGCAGATATAGCCAGGCGGCTCATTGCCGGACCCGGCGTTTTTATCTGTGATGAATGCGTTAATGTGTGCAAGAAGATACTCGATGAAGAAGAGGATGTTCTTACCAACGAATTCATCGACGAAGTCCCCACCCCGAAAGAGATCAAGGAATACCTCGATAATTACGTAATCGGACAGGAGATGGCTAAAAAAGTACTTTCCGTCGCAGTGTACAATCACTATCGCCGTATAACCCATAAAGGTATTATGGATGATGAGGTTGAACTGGAAAAAGCGAACGTCCTTATTACCGGACCAACGGGTACAGGAAAAACACTCCTGGCAAAAACTCTTGCACGTAAGCTTAAAGTACCCTTTGCTATTGCAGATGCCACTACCCTTACCGAAGCAGGATACGTAGGAGAGGATGTGGAGAACATCCTCCTGAAACTTATCCAGAATGCGGGAAACAATATAGCGGCAGCTGAACGGGGGATTATTTACATAGATGAAATTGACAAGATTTCCCGGAAAGGCGAAAACGCGTCCATAACCCGTGATGTTTCCGGAGAAGGTGTTCAGCAGGCGCTGCTGAAAATAATTGAAGGCACGATTGCATCCGTTCCCCCTCAGGGAGGACGGAAACACCCCAACCAGGAGATGCTCAAGATAGATACCAGTAATATTCTGTTTATCTGCGGCGGAGCTTTTGTGGGTCTTGATAAAATCATCGAGTCCAGAACCATTGAGCACCCCATGGGATTTGGCGCAGATGTGCGTTCTTCCGCAGAGAAGAATCTTGCAGATCTCTACCAGAAACTTCATCCGGATGATCTGGTAAAGTTCGGCCTTATTCCCGAATTTATAGGAAGACTGCCTATTGCGGTTAACCTAACGAACCTCGAGAAATCGGATCTTACGCGGATTATCACAGAACCGAAAAACTCCATAGTAAAGCAGTATCAGGCGCTGATGAAGCTGGACGGTGTTGATCTGATCTTTACTAATGAAGCAATCGACAGCATTGCACAACAGGCTCTCGACCGGAAAACCGGGGCCAGAGGCTTACGATCAATCGTGGAAAATACCATGATGGATATTATGTATGATATTCCTTCCATTGAAGGTGATAAAAAAGTGATTATCACCGGTGAAGTAATTCGCAACGGCGAGAAACCGGAAATTATTTTAGATAAAAAGAGCGCATGAAGCTGACGAAATTACCTATATTCTCTGCTAAGCAGGAGCTCCCTCTTATACCTATGAGGGAGCTTGTTGTTTTTCCTCATATGGTTATCCCCTTTTTTGCTGAAAAAGGCCCTAAAAACAAAGCCCTGGAAGCAGCCATGGCTGCAGACAGGATGGTCTTTTTCGCTTATCAGAAGAATCTTAACGAACCACCGGGCATGGAAGACTTCTATGAAACCGGAACTGTTGCCAAAATACTTCAGATGCTCAAGCTCCCCGATGGTACAGTCCGGGTACTTGCCGAAGGCAAGGGCCGGGCAAAGCTGAATAAGGTGATTGATCGCAAGGGCTTTCTGTCCGCCGGGTTTAATCAGTACGATATTCCCAGGGAATTAAACCCGACGGTAACCGCGCTTATGAATACCGTTAAGGAATCATTCGCCACATACGGTACCATTAACAAGAAAATACCCAAGGAAGCCCAGGATGATATCCGAAAGGCTGAGTACGCCGAAAAACTTGTTGATCAGATCTGCGCTCATGTTCCCTTGAGAATAGAAAAGAAGATCGAAATACTTTCGTCTGTAAATCCCGAGGAACGGCTGGAACTTCTTGCAGTGGCTCTTGAGGGTGAAAACCAGGTATTGCAGATTCAGAACCGCATTACAACTAAAGTGAAGAAGAAAATGGAGCGCAACCAGCGTGAATATTTTCTCAATGAACAGCTTAAAGAAATCAATAAGGAACTTGGGCGGGAGGAAGGTGATGCCTCCGGCTCAAGAGATCTGCTTAACCGCATAGAAGAAATAAACCCGCCCTCAGAGGTATTTGAGAAAGCCCAGAAAGAGATGGCCAGGTTAAACAAGCTTCAGCCGATGTCCCCTGAATCAGGAGTTCTCCGCACCTACCTCGAGTGGTTGGCGGATCTTCCCTGGAGCAGCCACTCCGACGACAATAAGGATATCGAAGAAGCCGCACGCATCCTTGATGAGGATCACTTCAACATGAAGAAGCCCAAAGAGCGGATTCTCGATTTCATAGCGGTACGACAGCTTAATCCAAGGCTTAAGGGCCCCATCCTCTGTTTTGTCGGCCCTCCCGGTACCGGAAAGACATCTCTTGGAAAATCTGTTGCCCGGGCGCTCAACCGCGAATTTGTACGTATTTCCCTTGGAGGAGTACGTGATGAAGCCGAAATACGGGGCCACCGCAAAACATACGTAGGCGCCCTTCCCGGGAAAATCATCCAGGGAATGAAGCGGGCCAACAATATAAATCCGGTGTTCCTCCTGGATGAGATCGACAAGCTTAACTCTGATTTTCGCGGAGATCCTGCCTCAGCCATGCTGGAAGTTCTGGACCCGGAACAAAACAACTCCTTCGTCGACCATTATCTCGAGGTCCCCTACGATCTTTCAGAAGTAATGTTTATTACAACCGCCAACTCCACCCACTCCATCCCCTACCCGCTCCTGGACAGGATGGAGATAATTGAAGTACCAGGATACTCGGACTATGAAAAGGTTGAAATTGCCAAACGCTTCATTCTGCCCAAACAGCAGGAAGAGAATGGTCTCTCCTGGGCAGAAGTCAAAATGCAGGACAAGGCCCTTATAGAGATCATTAACTCCTATACCATGGAATCCGGCGTACGTAATCTGGAGCGGGAAATTGCCACGATTATACGTAAAACAGCCCGGGAAGCGGTAAAGCAGGGGTTCACCGACGACGGTAAGCGTGAAAATGAAAAGTTTTCGGTCCAGATTACCCCTAAAAAGGTGCAGGACTATCTCGGACAGCCAAAGTATCAGAAGAATCTGCTTCACAAGGAACGGAAGCCTGGAATTGCGCTTGGTCTGGCCTGGACCGAAATGGGGGGTACCATGCTGCCCGTTGAAGTTGGTGTATTTGAAGGCAATGGTGAACTTATTCTTACAGGAAGCCTTGGAGACGTGATGAAAGAATCCGCAAGGGCTGCGCTCTCTTTTCTCCGCACCCATGCAGAAGCCCTCGGAATGGAAACCGACTTCAGCCGGGAGAGGGACATTCATATACATGTTCCTGAAGGTGCGATACCCAAGGACGGGCCATCTGCCGGTATAACTCTTACGTCGGCCATGCTCAGTGCCTTTACGGGGAATCTGATCCGGGAAGGCATTGCCATGACAGGCGAAATTACCCTCACCGGCCTGATACTGCCCATCGGCGGCGTAAAGGAGAAAGTACTGGCTGCATACAGGAATGACATGTCTGAGGTGCTGCTTCCGGAGGGAAACAGAAAGGATTCTCTTGATTTGCCTAAGGAAGTTACCGGCAAGATCAATCTGCGCTATGCATCGGGAATTCAGGAGGCATTGAGCATACTCTTTGAAGAGTATAACCTGTAAGAATAAGGTTTTACGCTTGATTTTAAACCAGACGGCTATATATAATGTGTAAAGAACAGGAGGTTCAATTGTGAAAATTCGAATCATTCCCGTAATCATCGCTATACTGCTGCTTTGCTGTGCAGTGTCTCTTGCGGCTGATGAATCAGGATATTTCTTCAAAAGCATACCTATTACAAAGGTATATTCTCACCGGGATGGTTATCGCGTCGTCTACCGCCGCAGCAATATGCAGCTTGCAGAACTGTATCTGCCGGACAACTGGTTCCAGTTTCAGGAAGGAGAGGGAATGCGTGGAAAAGCTGAGCTTGTAATGGCGAATGACCCTTCATATCCCTATATGTCAATTTTCTGGAAAGACGGAAAATTTGATCATATTCGACTGTATCTCCAGGAAGATATAAACGATTTCACCTGGGGGAATCTTGATAATCCGGAAAGCTACAATGACAAGTTCAATGTAGAAACCCTGGATAATCTTCTCTTTTAACCGGTCTTTTGAAAACAGGAATATCTCAATTATGCGAAGCCGTCCGTCATGAAGATATAGATGGATGGCTTTTTTACGGCTTTCAGCACCGTGATCCACTCTCCGACAACCTTCTCTGTATAGACAGTAAAACTGTTAATACCCGACGCTGGTTCTATATCCTTCTGCCAGAGCCGGATAACTGCATCAAGATCTGTCATGCAATAGAAGCAGCTGTACTGGATCACCTTCCGGGAAGGAAGACTGTGTATACGTCCCAGGAAGAGTTGAAGCATCATCTTCTTGAGCTGACCGGACTAACACTTGCCGCCCAGATATCATCAGAACTGCCGTCGATTTCATTTCTTGATTGCGGTACTGCTGATCTTTTTAGAACTGCAGGTGTAAAACTTGCCTCATCATCGGTACTGCTGCAGAAAACCTACGGCATCCTTGATGATGCAGGTATTGAATCCCACAACCGTGCGGCAACGCATCTCTATGAAATCGTTGATCTGGCACGATCCTTTCTTCAGGAGAGTTTCGCAAAAGAGCGACCGGTATTTGAAGGAGATGTTCAAAACCTTATTCTTGATGAATTCTCACGAAGAAATCTGATTACAAATCACAACCCGATAGTTGCCACAGGGAAAAACAGTTCCGACCCTCATTATTCTCCACAAAAGCAGGGATCTGAGATTTGCAGGAAACAGATATTACAGCTTGATCTCTGGGCCAAAGAGCCTGCAGGAATCTTTGCAGATATCTCATGGGTCTTCTACACTTGGAACAAAGTTCCCGGTACAGCAGAAAAAGTTTTTTCCCATGTATGCATGGCAAGAGATCTGGCTGTTTCCATTGCTGGAAACGGTCTTGCCGGCGGCAGTATCAGCGGCTTTGATGTGGATGCCGGAGTAAGAGGCTTCCTGGAAAAAACAAAAGAGAAGAAGTATAAAATACTTCATCGTACCGGACACTCAATTGATACCGAAACCCATGGAAGCGGGGTAAACCTCGATTCCATAGAATTCCCGGACCACAGGCCTATTCTGCCGGGTTCCTGTTTTTCTGTTGAACCGGGTCTTTACGGCCCATCATTCGGCATGCGCACAGAAATAAACTGTTTCGTGGATCTCAATGGTAAGCTGAATATTTCAGGCGGACCAATTCAGCATCAGATAGAGTGCCTCTGATTCTTCGCTCTCATTTTAGCCATTAAAGGGAGTTCCCAGTTTATGCACACAAATCAACAATCCAGGGATATTACTATGGTACCCAGTAAAGAGATCCTTGATTTTCTCAAGGAACATAAAAAATTTGTTGTAATAGGTCATACCGAACCGGACGGGGATTGCCTTGGTTCTCAGATCGGTATAGGGATGTTCCTGAAGTCAAGGGGTGCGGATATAACTCTCTGCTCACCCGGTCCCTTCAGCCGTCCGGAAACAGCCGAACTTGCTCCTCTTTTTTCTGATACATGGCCGGAGCCTGACTCAGATACAGCAGTTTTAATCATGGACTGTTCAACTCCGGACAGAATAGGCAGTTTCAGAGAAAAGCTCGACCATCACCCGGTAGGTGTTATTGACCATCATGCCTCGGGCAGTCGTTTCGGAGACGCCCGATGGATAGAACCCGGGGCGGCTGCGGTTACACAAATGGTACTTGCAATTATTCAGAATGAACAACAAGAACCATCATCTGAAAGCGCAGAACAGCTTTTTTTCGGACTGGCCACGGATACCGGATTTTTCAGACACCTTGATAAGAGCGGCGCCCCTGCCCTTGCCGCTGCGGCTGAACTGGTAGAAGCAGGAGCATCACCGAAAGCAGCTTATGCCAGAATGTATGGAAACCGCCCTTTCAATTCCAGAATACTTCTTGGTCGACTTCTAAGCCGCTGCCGTCAGCTTGCGAACAACCGACTGATCTATACCTGGGAAACTCTAAAAGACAGCGAAGAGCTTGGAAAAGATTCCCGTGACTCCGACGCCCTTTATCAGCTTATTCTCGGTACAAAAGGCTGTGAAGCTGCAGCGGTAATCCGTGAAGAGGCTCCCGGAGAACTCTCTGCAGGTCTGAGAGCTATGTATGAACTGAATGTTGGTTCAATAGCTTCTGATTTCGGTGGAGGCGGTCATGCAAAGGCAGCCGGATTCAGTTATAAAGGGAAGCGTGCAGACCTCGAAAAAATTCTTCTTGAACGGATTATAAAAGATCTGGGTTAAGTTTTCCGTTGGGAAATCTTGGTAATTCCATATTTTATTAGTAATCTATAATACGAATTTCTCGTAATTCGGCTATCAACTATTATAATGGAGTTAATATGGGCAAAACCCTGCTCGACAAAGTATGGGAGAAGCACCTTGTTCGGACCCTTCCTTCCGGCCAGGATCAGCTTTTTATCGGCCTTCATCTTATACATGAAGTAACTTCGCCTCAGGCATTCGATATGCTGAGGTCCATGAATCTGCCGGTAAAATTTCCCAAAAGAACATTTGCAACCGTAGATCATATTGTACCCACCAGTTCCCAGCAGCGTCCCTTTGAAGATCAGCTGGCGGAAAATATGATGCAGGAACTGGAAAAGAACACCATCGAAAACGGTATCCTTTTTTTCAACATAGATTCCGGTAAACAGGGAATCGTTCATACAGTTGGTCCTGAGAGAGGGCTGACTCAGCCCGGGATGACCATTGCCTGCGGAGATTCCCACACATCAACACACGGTGCATTTGGATCTATTGCCTTCGGTATTGGCACTTCCCAAATTCGGGATATACTTGCTACAGGAACCATGGCTATTTCGAAGCCGAAAATCCGCAGAATTAGTATAAGCGGAACCCTGGGAAAAGGGGTGTATGCCAAGGATATTATTCTCCGTATCATCAGAGATCTTGGAGTAAAAGGCGGACTGGGACTGGCATATGAATATGCCGGATCCGCTATCGAAAAGCTCAGCATGGAAGAACGGATGACAATCTGTAATATGAGCATTGAAGGCGGCGCACGTTTCGGCTATGTAAATCCCGATCAGACTACATTCGACTACATACGCGGCCGGGAATTTGCACCGTCAGATTTTGAAAATGCAGTGAAAACCTGGAAATCCTTTTCCAGTGATCCGGATGCAGTGTTTGATGATGAATATATAATTGACGGAAATTCGATTGCTCCAATGATTACCTGGGGCATTAATCCCGGACAGGCCCTTGAAGTGGACAGTAAACTGCCGCAAATTGACGAATTTCCCAAGGATGACAGGGAGACAGCCCGTCGGGCTTACGAGCATATGGAACTGAAGCCGGGGGATCCGATTGAAGGAACTCCAATTGATGTGGCGTTTATCGGTTCCTGTACCAATGGACGTATCAGTGATCTGCGGGAGGCCGCAACGGTGGTTAAAGGAAAGAAGATAGCTTCTTCTGTCCGGGGTCTTGTAGTTCCCGGATCAATGTCCATCGCCCGTCAGGCGGAGACTGAAGGTCTGGACCGGATTTTCAGCGAAGCTGGGTTTCAATGGCGGGGAGCAGGATGCTCCATGTGCCTTGCGATGAACCCGGATAAACTTAAGGGTAAAGAGATCTCTGCAAGCTCATCCAACCGGAACTTTATCGGCAGACAGGGATCTCCCACCGGGAGAACACTGCTTATGAGTCCTGCCATGGTTGCTGCGGCCGCAGTGGCAGGCAAGGTAACTGATATACGGCAGAACGGTTAACAAGGAGTTCCACATGGAAAAGATTTTAGACCGCACAGGCAGGGCCCTGCCAATTGTGGGCAATGATATAGATACAGACAGAATTATACCGGCCCGGTATATGAAAAGTGTAACCTTTACCGGGTTAGGCGCCTTTGCCTTTTATGATGAACGTTTTGATCATGACAAGGAGCCCAAGGTTCACCCGATGAATGCGGAGGAGCATAATGGTGCTTCAATCCTGGTGGTGAATAAAAATTTCGGCTGCGGGTCTTCCCGAGAACATGCCCCCCAGGCACTGAAGGATTACGGTATACGGGCAATTATCGGTGAATCTTTTGCCGAGATATTTGCCGGCAACTGTACGGCTCTGGGTATTCCCGCAGTAAATGCGTCAGAAGATGATATTGAAAAACTCCAGACTCTGATTACCGAAAAACCGGATACACGGGTTGAGATAGATCTTGAAACAATGACCTTGTCCACTGATGTTTTTTCTGTAGCGATAACCATGCCGTCTTCATACCGGAAAGCAATGCTGGACGGCAGCTGGGACTCAACATCTCTGCTGCTCCAGGCAGAGAAAGATATTGTTAATGTGGAGAACAGTCTTCATTACGCTTTTACTGAATAGATAATGCCAGGCAGACACCGCTTTAGAACAATCCGGTGTCTGCTTTTTTTTAAATATCTCAACCGGACACGAGGGAAATACTATGGGAAAAACCGGGAACAAAGCGGTAATAAGCTGGGCACTCTACGACTGGGCCAACAGTTCCTTTGCAACTACTGTTATGGCCGGTTTTTTCCCGTTATTTTTCGGTGCCTACTGGGCTGATCCCTCCGCACCTGAAGCAAGTACCTTTTATCTCGGAACATCGGTATCTATAGCAAGCATTATTGTTGCACTTACCGCCCCCCTGCTCGGATCGATTGCAGACCGGGGTTCAGCAAAAAAACGTATGCTCCTCTTTTTTGCGTATATGGGAATTCTCTCTACTGCGGGACTCTGGTTTGTCAGTCAGGGAAACTGGCTCATAGCCGCACTCCTCTATATTCTCGGCACCATAGGATTTTCCGGAGGTAATATCTTTTACGATGCCCTCCTTGTATCAGTATCGGAGAAGAAAAATGTGGATTTTGTCTCCTCCCTCGGGTTCTCCCTGGGCTATATCGGGGGCGGTCTTCTCTTTCTGCTGAATGTCATCATGTTCCAGAAGCCTGAACTGTTCGGCATTCCCGACGGGAGTACTGCCATTAGAATTGCCTTTATATCTGTTGCTGTCTGGTGGGCTCTTTTTTCCATTCCCGTTTTTCTATTTGTACCGGAACCTGAAGCCGGTAACGCCGCCGGATTGACACAAGCGGTAAAAGAAGGATTTTCCCAGATGAAAGCAACCTTCGCGCATATCCGCCGGCTAAAGGTTGTCGGGCTCTTTCTTCTGGCCTACTGGTTTTATATAGACGGTGTGGATACCATAATCAGGATGTCCGTGAAATATGGCAGCGCCCTCGGGTTCGAATCTTCCGCCCTTATAACAGCACTGCTGCTGGTGCAGTTTATCGCCTTTCCCGGTGCCCTGCTCTATAGTTTATTTGCATCGAAAGCCGGAATTAAAACCGCAATTCTCAGCGCTATCGCAGCATATGGCGGCATTTCAATTCTCGGTTTCTTTATGCAGACTGAATTCCATTTTTATCTTCTTGCCGCCCTTGTGGGACTGTTTCAGGGTGGTATTCAGGCTTTAAGCCGCTCTTTCTATGCCAGACTGGTTCCCGTAAAACAGGCAGGCGAATTTTTCGGATTTTTCAATATGCTGGGCAAGTTTGCTGCTGTTCTTGGCCCGTTCCTGATGGGATCAGTTACCCTTCTTAGTGGAAGCAGCCGTCTGGGGATCCTTTCCATTGTTCTCCTTTTTCTTGCGGGAGGCTTTCTGTTTATCAAGGTTGATCTGACAGAGGGAGAACGAATGGCAGCGGAATTTTCTGAATAATTTTTTCTGGTTTAAATACCTACTCAACTATCAAGAAAATTCATAATCTCCTGCACATGTCCGGCAACCTTCACCTTGGGATAAACCTTAATAACCTTGTTGTCTCCATCCAGGATGAAGCTTGAGCGGACAATACCCATATAACTCTTACCGTACATACTCTTTTCACCCCAGGCGCCGAACTTCTGTATTACTTCTTTCTCTGGATCACTGAGCAGAAAAAACGGAAGCTCATGTTTTTCTGCAAAGTTACCGTGGGATGTTACAGAATCCGCACTGATACCGATTACTACTGCACCTTTTGAGGTAATTGCCGCATAGTTATCCCTGAAATTGCAGGCTTCTGTTGTGCAGCCCGGAGTATTATCCTTGGGATAAAAATAGACCACCTTGGTCTTGCCGGTAAAATCACTCAGACTGATGCGCTTTCCTTCTTTATCTTCCAGGGTGAAATCAGGGATAGTATCTCCTTCTTTAACCATAACAGCTCCTTTGTTGCGGGTTCTTAGAGAAAAATACCCAAGCTTTTCCCACCAGGCAAGATGTATGTGCAGGTTCCACTTATCTTGATTCATTCAGCTGGTATCGAGTATGCTGACTCTCCGGTAACAATCACCTGACTTTGCATATACAACGAGACACAATGAAGGAGCTTGAGGAATGGCAATTTCCAGAAAAATACTTGCAACAATGGAAAAATCATCCTGGATCCGGCGAATGTTCGAAACCGGTGGAAAACTGAAAGCACAGTATGGTGCTGAAAATGTATTTGATTTCAGCCTGGGAAACCCAAACCTTGACCCCCCGGAAGAATTCTCTTCGGCCCTTATTAAACACGCATCAAGTCTGTCATCCGGTATTCACGGCTACATGCCAAATGCAGGATATCCCGATGTCCGGGAAAAAGTAGCTGCATTTATCAGTACCGATTATGAAACACCGGTTTCCGCCGGAGATGTGCTCATGACAGTGGGTGCCGGCGGTGCGCTGAACGTTGCATTAAAATCCATCCTCAACCACGGGGACTATGTAATCGCTCCCAGTCCCTGCTTCATGGAGTATCAATTTTACGCCGACAACCATGGTGGAAGCCTTAAACTGGTGCCCTCGGGAGATAATTTTATTCCCGACCTTGATAGAATCGCAGCGGAAATAGGCCCGCGAACTGCCGCTGTAATTATTAATTCTCCCAATAATCCAACAGGTACGGTCTATTCACAGGATTTCATGGATCGTCTCGGGGAACTGCTTGCCGAAAAAAGCAGAGAGAATAACCGTACGATCTATCTTATTTCCGATGAACCGTACAGAAAAATAATTTTTGACGGCTCACAGCCCGGCAGTGTTTTTAAATCATACAAAAACAGCATGGTGGTAACCAGCTACTCAAAAGACCTCTCCATTCCAGGAGAACGTATCGGCTGGCTTGCAATTCACCCCGAAGCAGACGACCATGACAACCTTGTAAATGCAGCTGTTCTCTGTAACCGGATTCTCGGCTACGTTAATGCACCTGCTCTTATGCAGCATGTTGTCGGAGAACTGCAGGGTGTAAACATTGATATTGAAACCTACAGGAAAAAACGGGACCTTATCTGTGGTATTCTGTCAGATGCAGGGTTTGAGTTTATCCAGCCGGAAGGGACCTTTTATGTATTCCCCAAAGCTCCAGGGGGAGATGATCTGCGCACAGTACAAGCCCTGCAGGAGGAACGTATTCTGGCGGTTCCCGGACGGGGATTCGGTACAGAGGGCTATTTCAGAGTTGCATTCTGTGTAGCCGACAGCACCATTACCGGTTCTGAAGAGGGATTTAAGAAGGTCCGCCAGCTACTGGGATAGCACCTCTCCTTGACCCCTCAGGAGTTGTGGCTTAGAATGATTCTCCGATAATTAACAGCAAAGCCTTGCTATAGGAGTCATTCAATGAGCGAAAGAGTCCTCCTGGGGGATGAGGCGGTAGCACTTGCCGCAGTCCACGCCGGTATAAGTGCCGCCTACGGCTATCCCGGTACTCCCTCCACGGAAATACTAGAATATCTGATAGACCTTTTTGAAAAGGGAAAAGGTCCTCACGCTTCCTGGTGTACCAACGAAAAAACCGCATACGAAGATGCCCTGGGTGTATCCTTCGTTGGAAAGCGTGCCCTAATTACCATGAAACATGTAGGCCTGAATGTGGCCGCAGACCCCTTCGTTAATTCCGCCCTTCTTAACATCAGGGGTGGCCTGGTCCTGGCAGTTGCGGATGATCCCGGCATGCACAGTTCCCAGAATGAGCAGGATTCCCGTTTCTTTGCGGAGTTCTCCAAAATTGTCTGCCTTGAACCCCGCAATCAGCAGGAAGCATATGATATGACCCGGGAAGCTTTTGATCTTTCCGAGCGCTTCAATATTCCGGTAATGCTGAGACTGGTTACCCGTCTTGCACACTCCAGGGCGATTGTAAAAACTGCTGATCCCCGCAAAGAGAACATCTTGAGCAAACCTGCAGAGAAACGTGGATGGATGCTGCTTCCGGCTACGGCAAAGGTTAATTACACTAACCTGTTAAACAAACAGACAGAGATTCTGGAATGGTCTGCCGGTTCCACCCACAACCCTTATGCCAACAAACCGCAGGGGAAAGCACCGCTTGGTATTATCACCACAGGATTGGGACGCAACTATTTTGAAGAACACCTGCCGATGCTCAAGGATGCTGTCCCACACCTGCATATCAGTGCCTATCCGGCGCCGTCGGAAAAGATCCGTGCTCTTGGAAACGCTTGCGATGAGATTCTGCTTATTGAAGAAGGTTATCCCTTTATAGAGGAAAAGATTCGCGGGATCTTCGCTCCGTCATTCGTTATTAAAGGCAAAATCGACGGTACCCTTCCCCGTACCGGAGAACTGACACCGGAATCAGTAGGTGCCGCTCTCGGACTTGAAGCCCCAGAGAAAAGAAAAACTCCCGGCGTTGAAATTCCGGGGCGCCCACCGCAGCTCTGCAAGGGCTGTCCGCATATCGATACCTATCTGGCAATAAACGCTGCAATACAGGGAGATTCTGATGCAGTAGTAACCTCCGATATAGGTTGTTACGCTCTGGGTGCACTTCCGCCATATCAGTCCATCGAAACCATTGTCTGCATGGGCGCATCCATAGGTATGGCAAAGGGTGCTGCAGAGGCCGGAGCTAACCGGGTAATTGCCACAATCGGTGACAGCACCTTTCTTCATTCCGGACTTACCTCATTAATTGACGCTGCTGCAGCTGATGCTCCAATGACGGTTGTTATCCTTGATAATGAGACCGTGGGAATGACTGGAGGTCAGGAGACGATGCTTCCGACCTCCAGAGTCCGCCGAATGCTTGAAGGCCTCGAACTTGATCCTGCCCATCTGCGCACTATGATTCCACTGAAGAAAAATGCCAAAGAAAATAAAAAAATCATAGAAGAAGAGCTTGCTCATCCCGGGCTTTCCGTAATTGTTTCCATACGGGAATGTCTTGAAACTGCCAAACGGCATCGTAAAAATGATCAGAAGGAAGCGAACACATAATGAAATACGATATTATTCTTGCCGGAGTCGGCGGTCAGGGCACCCTGAGTGTTGCCGCAATTATTGCAGCCTCTGCATTGAAGGAAGGGCTGACTGTACGCCAGTCGGAAATTCACGGAATGAGCCAGAGAGGTGGTGCTGTTGTATCTCACCTGCGTCTATCAGATTCTGAAATTGCATCCGACCTGATTCCTCAGGGTACGGGTGATCTTCTGCTCAGCATGGAACCCCTGGAGGCGCTGAGGCATCTTGAATATCTTTCCCCGGAGGGAAGCCTCATATGTGCCGAGGAAAGCGTGGAAAACATTGCTGTTTATCCCTCACTCGAGCAGCTTCACAGCGCAATAAGATCCCAATCGGGATCAAAACTTGTAGACGCCAGATCCCTGGCCAAAGAGGCGGGAAGCCTTAAAGCGGTCAATATAGTTATGATCGGAGCAGCCTCTGCTTCTATTCCCATATCTGAAACCAATTTTCTCTCGGCCATAGACGAACGGTTTTCTTCCAAAGGTGAGGCAGTGCAGGAAGCAAACCGGAAGGCCTTTACAAGAAGCCGCGGAGTGTCTACCAATGCCTGATACTGTTCAATCCATCAGATTTCATAACCAGGCTGTTGAAACAGCAGACAGGGAAGATATCGAGAAAATTCAACTGCAACGGCTGAAAACCACCATTACATACGCTCTGAAGACACCTTTCTATAAAGAGCGCCTCGGCGGTATCGGACTGAACAGCTCTGACGATATTAGCAATCTTGAAGATCTTCAGAAAATTCCCTTTACCACAAAAGATGATCTGCGCAGTGCTTTTCCTTACGGGCTTCTTTCTGTTCCCAGGGAAGAGGTCTTACGTCTTCACGCCTCTTCCGGTACTACCGGAACCCCCACGGTAATTTATCACAACCGCAACGATCTTGATGCATGGACAGACCTGACCGCCCGTTCCGTTGTCTGTACCGGTGCCACCACCAGCGATGTTTTTCAGAATATGATGACCTATGGTCTTTTTACCGGCGGACTGGGTTTGCATTACGGTGCTGAGGCTGCAGGGCTGTTAGTTATCCCGGCCAGCAGCGGAAATACAAAGCGACAGTTCAAACTGATGAAGGATTTCGGTTCAACCATGGTTCATGCCACCCCCAGCTATATGCTGCACCTGTGGTCCATGCTGGAAGATGAAGGGATCAGGCTGGAAGATCTCCATCTGAAAAAAGCCCTTGTTGGTGCCGAGCCCCACAGCGAAGACATCCGGCGGAAGATTGAATCTCTCTACGGAATAGATGTCTACAATTCCTATGGTCTCAGCGAAATGAACGGGCCGGGTGTGGCCTTTGAGTGCGTTTACAAAAACGGTATGCACGTATGGGAGGACAACTATATCCTCGAAGTAATTGACCGGCAGAACATGTCAGTACTGCCCGACGGTGAATATGGAGAGCTTGTTTTCACCACGCTGTGCAGACAGGCCACCCCTCTTCTGCGCTACAGAACCAGGGATATTTCCGCGGTATATCCGGATACCTGTAGCTGCGGACGTACTCACAGACGGATACAGCGTATTACCGGCCGTTCTGATGATATGCTGATTATCAATGGTGTAAATGTATTTCCTTCACAGATTGAGGAAGTTATCATGGCTATGCCGGAAATCGGCACAAACTATCTGATTGTTGTACAGAAATCCGGAGCACTCGATAAGCTCATAGTGAAAACAGAAGTAACCAACAAGGTGTTCACTGATGATACAAGAGACCTGAAACTTCTCAGTGCTAAAATCGCTGAGAACCTGAAGGTCTCAATAAGCATTAATCCCCAGATTGAACTTCATGAACCAGGCTTTCTGCCTGTATCTGAAGGGAAAGCTGTACGGGTTGTAGATGAACGCCCTGCATTATAATTGAAAAGAGTTTCTCAAGGAGGAGTTTATATGATATGGGATAAGGCTGCCGAATGCCGCAGCCGCAGTGAGATGGAGGCAATTCAGCTTCAGCGTCTTCAGGAACTGGTAACCCGGCTGTATATCCGGGTGCCGTTTTACCGGAGAAAATTTGATGAAGCCGGTATCAAACCTCAGGACATAGCTAATCTGTCCGACATTTCTAAAATACCTTTTACAACCAAACAGGAACTGAGAGAAACCTATCCATATGGGCTTCTATCAGTAGATGAGTCAGAAATTGTTGAAGTTCATACCTCTTCCGGAACCACCGGGACACCTGTAGTTGGTGCATACACCCATAAGGATATTGAAACCTGGTCCCAATCGATGGCAAGAACCCTCGCAATGGCCGGAGCAGGACCAGGAGACGTTGTACAGAACGCCTACGGATACGGCCTTTTTACCGGCGGGCTGGGAGTTCATTATGGCGCAAGAAAACTGGGGGCCAACGTGATTCCAATATCCGCGGGAAATACAAAACGCCAGCTGATGATTATGCGTGATTTCGGAACAACCCTGCTTACCTGTACGCCTTCATACTCTCTCTTCCTTTCCGAGGTTGCCCATGAGGAAGGTATAGATTTCAAATCACTTCCCCTTCGTTCCGGTTGTTTCGGTGCAGAGCCGTGGAGTGATAACATGCGGGTAGAAATTGAGAATAAACTGGCCCTCAAAGCACATGATATCTACGGTCTTACCGAAATCATCGGACCCGGGGTATCTTCAGAATGTGAGGTTCAGGACGGATTACATGTTAATGAGGATTTCTTCTACCCTGAAATAATCAATCCTGAGACCGGTGAGGTGCTTCCCCTTGGAGAAAAAGGCGAGCTGGTATTCACAACCCTCACAAAGGAAGGCACGCCTATCCTGCGCTACCGTACCCGGGATATCACCTACCTGTATAAGGGGCCTTGTCCCTGTGGCAGAACCACCGTGAGAATGCATCGTCTTCTGGGAAGAACCGACGATATGTTGATTATTCGCGGTGTTAACATCTTTCCTTCTCAGATTGAAGAGGTATTGATGCGGATAGAGGAAACCCAGCCGCATTACCAGATTGTTGTAGACCGGGGAAGTACTCATCTGGACGAGGTTGAAATCCATGTAGAGGTGGAAGAAAGCTTCTTCTCCGATGAAACAAAAGTCCTGGAAAGAATCCGCAGCAAGATTGCCGCGGAAATACGTTCAAGCCTGGGTATAGGTGCAATAATAAAACTGGTTGAACCTAAATCAATCCAGCGCAGCGAAGGCAAAGCAAAACGGGTAATTGATAAGCGGACCCTGTAATAAGAGGAGACAATCATGACTATTCAACAGATTTCTGTTTTTCTTGAAAATAAATCCGGCCGCCTCGCTGAGGTAACCGGGACTCTGGGAAGTGCGGGAGTCAATATGCGGGCAGCCACTATTGCAGATACAGAGGATTTTGGTATTCTTCGTATTGTTGTTGATAATCCTGCCAAAGCTCTTGAGTCACTTGAAGCGAAAGGATTTACTGCCAAAGTAACTGATGTTTTTGCCATCGAAATGGATGACAGTCCCGGCGGTCTGGGAAAAATCATGGGGCTCTTCCATGAAACAGGGGTAAATATTGAATACCTCTACTCTTCCCTGGAGAATAAAAACAATAAAGCTGTTGTTATCTTTAAAGTTGATGATGTTGAACATGGCAACCAGGTAATCAGACAGCACAAACTTTCATCTATTCAGGGATTTTAAAATTTCTAAACAACTTATACCGCTCCGTCGATGGAGCGGTTTTTTTTGCTTCAAATATTTTTACCAGTATTCATTCATGTAAACCTATGTAAGCAGTCGTGCTTAATTCTTCCTACAATACAGCACGGAGTCCGGTTTTAGGTAATATTTCATGCTTTGGCATATTTTCTGCATCTAAAACACGGGAGGGTAATACGTTTTTGGGGTAAAGTGATGCAAAGAAACTTAAGTTCTACAATAGCCGCCTGGAAAAACGGGCAGTTGGCAAAATCCAGGGTTATACACAAACTTTCTGTGTATTCCTATGATTTTCTTCGAAAAAAATTCCGCCACCAGGAAGATGCTGCATCCGAAATATTCTGTGAAGTTTTAAAACGCCTTCCCAGAATCATAGATCTGTTCTCATTCAGGGGTATTCCCTTTGAAGCCTATCTTCATATATCTATAAAAAAAGCAATCAGCAGTTATTTTAGAAAGAAAAAGAAGGAGACAACCCTGGAAAAGTACGCTACGGAATCTTTTTATGAGAATATGCAGGAGTACGATCCTGTAGATCAAGTTGCCGAGGAAGCTCCTCACGATTCACAATTTCTTAAACAATATACAGATAAAAACAGGAAAATACCTCAAAAACATCAGCATATACAGAAGCGCATTCTGTGCCTCGCATGTAAGAATGCATATTACATTGATCACCGGATGATCGGCAAAGCTGCACGTTTAACGGGAGTATCAGAACCATGGCTCAGCAGCATAATTGATCATTTAAGAAACACGATGGAAAACAGATTGCAACGCTATAAGTACCTTTCTCTCAAAAAGAAGGAAACGTTGGCTATGACCTACCTGATGGATGCTGAACATGCTGAATGCAGGGATGGCCAAATCCATCAGACGAAGTACCGCAGGAGATACAATGCCGTGTCCGCAAGGGCGAAAAAATTAAATCTTAAACTTCATGCAATCTCACTTACTCCGACTCATCAGGAAATAGCCAAAGCCCTTAAAATGCCAAAAGGCTCAGTTGATTCCGGCTTGCATTATCTGCGAAAGTTTGAGATCCGACAGGATAAATACTCCTGATATTTCAGCTTCCCGGTTTGCCGCTTTTCCGCTAAACTGGCCTAATGGAATTATTACTGGCAACAGGAAATCTGCATAAAAAGCAGGAGTTTGAAAAAATATTACCACAGTATGCAATTATCACCCCGCAGGAAGCGGGCATTGAGTTCTCCTGTGACGAAACGGGCAGGAGTTTCAGCGAAAATGCCCTTCAAAAGGCAGAAGCACTCTTCAGGGTTTCGGGCAAACCGGTGATCGCCGATGATTCTGGTCTCAGTGTGGAAGCTCTTGGCGGCAAACCGGGAATACACTCAGCCCGATACGGAGATACAGCAGACAGGATATTGAGTTCAACAGAAAAATATCAACTCCTTCTACATCAAATGCAGGATATGGCAAACCGCAAAGCAGCCTTCATATGTTCTCTTGTACTGATGCTGACACCGGAGAAGTTCTTCCTTTTCCAGGAGACATGTACCGGACTTATCAGCGAAAAACCCAGCGGAATCGGCGGGTTTGGATATGATCCTGTATTCTACCTTCCTGAATCTGGCAAAACCATGGCTGAAATCAGCGAGGCAGAGAAAAACACCGTTTCTCACCGTGGTAAAGCCGGCAAAGCACTGCGCTTGTTTCTTGAATGTTATGGAGTAAACCTTGGACTGGTTTGAAGATGATCAATTCTGGATCCGCTTTGCGCCAGTAATGTTTGACTCCACCCGCTGGGAAAACACCTCCTGGGAAGTTGATGGTGTTCTTTCCATGGCAGATATCCCTGACGGATCAGAAGTGCTGGACTCCTGCTGCGGTGTAGGCAGACACTCACTCGAATTCGGCCGTAGAGGGTATAAAGTGACCGCAGTGGACAGAACCCGAGCCTACATTGACGCAGCAAGAGATTCGGCGGAGACGGAGCAGCTTTCCATAGATTTTGTTCTTCAGGATGTACGGGATTTTCGCAGACCAGACACCTATACTCTGGCAATGAATATGTTTACCTCTTTCGGATTCTTCTCTTCCATGGAAGAGGAAAAGCAGTATATTTCAAACATCCGGGATACGCTGAAAAGCGGCGGTCTATTTCTTATTGATGTAAACGGTAAAGAAATAATTTCAAGAGATTTTAAACCGTTGGAACAATATACAGAAAATGGGATTACTGTGCGTGGAGAATACAAAATACTGGATGACTTTTCCGTATTAAACAATCGCTGGAGTATTGAAGAAAAAGGGGAAAACTACAGCTTTGAGTTTTCTCACCGGATTTACTCTGCAGCGGAGCTTAAAGAGCTTCTCCTGGAATGTGGATTTTCCCGGGTTACCGTATATGGAGGATTCGACGGCAGACCTTACGATACCAATGCACAGCGTCTGATAACAATTGCAGAAAAAGCATAAAGGAGTACATTCATGGCAGAAACAATACCACTTCGATCCGACTTGAACATACAAGACACCTGGGACCTTTCCGGCCTGTTCAGCAGTCCGGATGAATGGGAAAAAGGTCTTAATGATTTTAATGAACAGATACGCAGCATTGCCGGTTTCAAAGATACCTTTACCACCTCTGCTGACAAACTTGCAGACCTGCTTGACTTCCTTACAACTCATGAAATGTTAGGAGAAAAATTAGGGTCCTATGCCCACCTTCGTACAGCTGAAAACGGAGGAGATGACGAACATCAGGGTCGCTTTGCCCGTTTTGTCCGCAGTGCCAGCGAGTCCAACAGTGCCCTCAGTTATTTTCGTCCTGAACTGCTTGCAATTCCCGATGATAAAATGAAAAACATGCTTGAGCATCCAGGGGTTGCACCATACAGCCTGATGCTGAACAAGATGCTCCGTTTTAAAGCACACGTGCTGACCGAAAAAGAGGAAAAACTGCTTTCAATGCAGACTGAAGCCAATCAGACAGCATCAAAAGGCTTTAAGGCGCTCACAGACGTTGATCTCGAATTTGGAACCATAGAGACTCCGGAAGGACCGAAAGCGCTCACTCAGTGCACCTATTCCGGCTTTCTGATGAGTCCCGACAGAGCATTGAGAGAAAAAGCTTACCGGCAGTTTTATGCAAATTTTGACAACCACAAACAGACTCTGGCTGCCCTCTATGCAGGTAGTATTCATCTGGATGTTTATAAGGCAAAAGTACGCAATTACCCTTCATCACGGGCAGCTGCGCTCTTTCCCGACAAGGTACCTGAAGAAGTGTATGACAACCTGATAGGTACTATCCACGAATCCCTGCCGAAGCTGCACGACTATTACCGTCTGAGAAAAAAACAGCTGCGGCTGAAGGATCTCCGCCACTGGGATGTCTATGTACCCTTGACCGCATCTGTTAATGTTCAGAATACATACAACCAGGCTGTGGATACAATCATACCGGCACTCGCCCCGTTGGGAGACGAGTATTGCAGCACTCTCGAAAGAGGACTGAAGGGACGCTGGGTAGACAGGTATGAAAACAAAGGAAAAAGGTCCGGGGCTTTTTCAGCCGGCAGTTACGCTGGAGATCCCTACATCCTGATGAACTACAAAGAGGATGTTTTTCGCGATGTTTTCACCCTGGCTCATGAAGGCGGGCACTCCATGCACAGCTGGTACAGTGTGAAATCCAATCCGTTTCAGCACTATGACTATACAATTTTTGAAGCTGAAGTAGCTTCCACATTTAATGAACAACTATTAGGCAAATACCTCATGGAACGGGCGGAATCTGAGGAGATGAAGTCCTACCTTATCGGTAAACAGATAGATGAAATAGTCGCAACTATTTTCCGACAGACTATGTTTGCCGAATTTGAACATCTTGTACATAAAATGGCAGAAAAAGGAACTCCCCTTACCCTTGAAACCTTCCGACAGACCTACCGAAAACTACTGGAACAATACTTCGGCCCTGAGATGGTCCTGGAAGAGGTATCAGATCTGGAAGGATTGAGAATTCCCCATTTCTACCGGGCATTTTATGTATACAAATATGCTACCGGTCTTTCTGCAGCTATTTCGCTATCCGAACGGGTTTACAATGGCGGAGATAAGGAAAGAAATGATTATCTGTCATTCCTCAAATCCGGTGGATCAAGATTCCCACTGGAATCTCTAACAGTAGCAGGAGTAGATATGTCTTCTCCGGAACCGATCCGTGGAGCCATGAACCGTTTCGGAAACTTGGTAACACAGCTTGGAGACCTTTAAAGTTGTCGTTAAAATAGATTAAATGATACAGCGATTTTAGCTAAATCCTGTTGACACAGGAAGCTAAAATCGGTAGTATCACGTTACATTTTTGAGCGGCGGTGGTGAAATTGGTAGACACGCTAGCTTGAGGGGCTAGTGGACGTTAGTCCGTGCTGGTTCAAGTCCAGTTCGCCGCAATACATGTATTGCTTTATACTGTAAGGATTTAGAAACTTACAGCCCTCCGGAAAAACCGGCGGTCGTAATTCTAATTCCCATAAGTCACACGGAAAGTTACATTTCCGATTGATTGGGGGGTTAACAATGCGTACGCCGGTTTCTTTGTTTAAGAAGACTTTAAAATCTGGTACCTTTTGGTATGCTCGATTCTTGAATCCAACTACTCAAGAATACGAGGCTACGCGCTCTACTGGCATTCCTGTTCAGGGAAAAGGCGGACGTAAACTTGAAGCCTTTACCATAGCTCAAGAAATTCATAAGACTATATCCTTCCATAATCAGGGTGATTTCCATTCGTTTTTATATGATTTCTGGCGTGAGGACAGTCCTTATGCGAGAAGAAAGAGAATAGTTGAAAAGTCGCCCCTTTCCCCTGGCTATATAAATTCAATGACCATGGCAGTCAGAACGATTGTCCAGCCGTATAAACCATTCGAGATGCTCAAAACAGAAGACCTCAGCCCCGCAAAAATCGAAGATTGGAAACTCTGGGCTTTGGAGCACGGTAAAACACCACGCAGGGTAAACTCTGCACTTCAAGCGATGGGAGTTCCTATTAGATATGCGCTCTCCCGTGAAGAGTTAAAAGCAGATCCGCTCCGTGGGGTGCGAAAAGTGCCTGAGCCTACAAAAGAAAAAGGCATTCTCACCCAATCCGAAATTGGAAGGCTTATACACAGCGAGGAAAAAAACCCCGTTGTAAAAACAGCTATCCTGTTGGGTGCGCTTGCCGGGCTCAGACGGGGAGAAATTCGCGGACTGCAATGGGGTGATGTTGATACAGAACAGAAGATAATTCATGTACAGAACAATTATATTGATGGAGAAGGACGTAAACCTTGCAAATGGGGCTCTAGTCGTACCGTATTTCTCCCCTCCCCAATTATTCCTCTTTTATCAGAACTAAAAACCTTGAATCCATATATCACAAAACCCGATGATTTCATTCTCTTTGGATTGAAGTCCAGGGAAGAACCTGTTTCAACTTCAGTTATAGGGGATGGGTTTAAACGGATGCTCAAAGACATTGGAATCAGCATTAGTGAACAGAAAAAAAGAAATCTAACTCTTCATGGATTACGGCATACTTTTGTCACACTTGCAAGGTTGTCTGGGATTCCTGATATTGTTGTTCAATCTCTCGCAGGTCATGCCTCTGCCAAAATGATGGATCACTATAGCCATGGAGGGCAGGTCGTTGATTTTACTGCAGCAAAATCTGCAATGGAAAAGACTGTCAGTGAAGGAATTCCGGGGGCTGCAAATGTGTAGGATTGAACTAGATCACAGGAGTTGGAAGCTTGGCTACTCTGCGGGGTATAAACGTCAGCCCTACCCGCCACCACCAGATATTGATGGATTGAGTTGGTATAGCGGTTACATCGACGGCAAAGCCGACCGATGGCACAGAAGGCCGCCGTGCTTTAGTGGATGCGCTGATAGTACAGCAGTAGCGAGTGAATGAAAAAAACCGCCTGCATTTTAGACACAATGTTCACTGAACCAGAAAAGGGGCTTACTGAAAAGGACAAGTCACTTATCGAGAATCACCAGAGTGACATTGATAAAATCAGGTAAACAGACTTGTCACGCCTTAAATTCAGGGTTTAAAATTTAACTATCATTCCGGGGATAGGGTCTGCAGCCTGAAAAGCGGCTTTCCCGGCCGCCTGCCCCGGTTTATTCAATGGGATTCTGTCGTGGGAGGGCGGAATGTATGGATAATGAAATCATTTTAGAAGACTGTCGCAAACGTTATAAAAAAGTATTAGCTTGGTACAATGAAGGATTGTGGAATCTTTCACACGAGACAGAAAAAAGAGAATTGATAAAGAAAATAAACACAAGCTTTAGGGTATATAAATCTGAAAATGATGAATTAATAAAATCAGATAATGTTTTCTTATTACAAGACTTCCTTCGATGTAAATATAATTTCTTATCGGAAGAAGATATAGAACGTGTTGTCCCTACAATCCTAAATGAAGGTGGATATCAATTTATTAGGTTCCGCGAAGTAATTGTGGATGGTGTAGGTGAAAAGGTTTATTCTAACTTTTTATGTTCAGAATTTAATTCAGGAGATCTTTGGGCAGCTCATTCAGTTATAATGCGTATTATTTTGCTTGAAGAAGAGATTGAAAATAACATTGGCATAGATAAACAAACACTTGAAGTTGGCAGAGTATATCCATGGGCTAGACAACTTGAACCTTCTATTACTTTCCAGAAAGATAAAAAATTGCAGTCTGCACATCCATTCATTTTCAATGGCAGAAGCAATACCGAATTATTATGGATCTATCAAATGCTTTTTGAAATAAAGGTTATAGATTTTCAAAAAGACTTTTTCTTTTCCTTATTTCTAAAAAAAGGAAAAACCATACGCCCGCCGAAAAAAAAATCATGTAAACCAACAATGGCAGACACTTATCAAAGAAGATTAAGGTCACTGTCAAATTAATCCCCTCTAATGCCCCCAAAACACCCCATTTTCGCCCTCTGAAACCGTAAAAACAGGGCTTATGATTGGATCATAAAGACAAGAGCTGAAGGGGGAAAGCAAATGCAGAAACCAAAAATTACCATTGAAGAGGCACTACAGCAGCGTGCAGGTTTAAGTCCTCGGGAATATGCGCAGCTAATGGGGTTATCTGAAATATCGGTGTACCGCTACATGGGTACCGGTGAATTGGATTCGGTAAAAATAGGCCAGAGACGAATCATTCCTCGATCCGTTTATGCTCCGATGATTGAAGGGGTGCAGGCATAATGACTGCTTCCGACTACGAGAATCTTAGACTTTGGATAAAGGAAAAAGTCGATAATCATGCTTTTGGCGAGGTCCACGTGACGATTAAGCTACGTGATGGAAAAGTCCAAATGCTGCAGCGGGCTTTTACTGAAAATTTCTTGTTGTCCGGTAATACCGGGGGCCAGAATGCCGGACACAGATAAACTCCCGGATTACCGCGAATCAATGCGGTATCAAGAAATTAAAGGCGAAATCGATTCTCTAACGGATGAAGAACTTGCAGAGCGTGTTAGTCATGAATCTATAACAATTGAAAGGATACCTATCTGGGCCGGAAATCAGGATATACCAGTGTTATCTTCGCAGTGCTGGAATGCTATAGTTGAAAACAATTATCCGGCGAGGATTTTCGTAAAATCCGGTTTACCAATCCGGTTGAAAGATAACGGAGAAGTTCAGATTTTAACCCTGGACCGCATGAAACACGAACTTGAGCGGTCTGCGGCATTTTTTCATTATAAAACAGGCAAGTACAATCACCTCGAAAAAGTTCCGGCAAAAGTGCCTACAGCTGCAGCCTCAGACATGCTTGCAGCACCGGCATACCCTCTCCATGAAATCAAAAAAATTGTAGCGGCCCCTTGCTTTGATAAAACGGGAACTTTATGCCTGCAAAAGGGCTACAACGGCAATGGCATTTACCTCAAAAACGATTTGCAGATTCCAGAAATTCCGCCTATTGATATTGCAAAAACAATTATTGAAGATGTGATCCAAGATTTCACTTTTGAGACACAGGCCGATAAAGCCAACCTATACGCCTTGATCGTCCTTCCATTCATTCGTGATCTGATCCCAGGACCGACTCCTCTTCATATGATCGAGTCCAGCACCCCCGGGACAGGCAAAGGACTAATGAAAGATTTATGTGTAGAAATTTCAACTGGTGGAGAGTGTGGACACGTTGTACCCTCTTCCGACGAAGATGAACTTAGAAAACGAACAACGGCAATCCTCATGCAGGGCGTGCCCGTTGTTTGCATTGATAACGCCGAGGATCTGTCCGGGGCAACATTGGCATCGGTTCTTACTGCGGAAAAATGGACTGACCGAATCTTAGGTAAATCGGAGACAATTACAATTCCCGTTCAGGTCGTCTGGATTGCCACAGGCAACAATATAACCCTTTCGACTGAAATAGCCCGACGTATTGTAAGGATACGCTTGAAAGCACCAATCGATCGCCCATGGGAACGGCAAAACTTTGCTCACACCCATCTTCTAAGTTTCGTGAAGGAACATCGGGCTGAACTACAGGCGGCCTGTATTTCGATCATAAATAATTGGATTGGAGCTGGTAAACCAAGAGGGGTAACCCCTCCTTTTGGCTCCTTTGAGGCTTACGCCGAAACAATGAGCGGGATACTACAAAACGCGGGCATACAAGGTTTCTTGGAGAACAGAAACGCCGTTTTTGATGAAGCCGACAGCGAGAGCGAGGCTTGGAGGTCGCTCACATCGGAATGGTGGGAGAAGCATGGAACCAACAAGGTTAAAGCTTCGGACCTTTTCCCCATCGCCCAGGATACGGATGGTTTCGCGCTGAACCAGCGTACAGAGGAAGGGAAAAAAGCCGCATTCGGGAAAATGCTCAACAAGAACCGTGACCGTATCTTCAATGATCTTAGGATTATATATGCAGGTACTTATCGGAGAGCCAAAGTCTACGCGCTTCAAAAGTGTGAAGATGTGAAGATTTTTAGGAGCCAACCACCCCGAGTGAAAACAAAGCTGTCAGAATCTATTAGAGGTGAAACCTACACAAATCCTCACCATCCTCACACAGATAGCAAAACTCTATTTGACACAACTGAGGTACCGGAATGAAAACAACAAAAACCTGCTGGACCATGAGCCAGCATGAAAACGCAGCCCGATCACTCCGGCGAATGCAAAGAGCTATTGATTATATGTTGACTTGGGAAGCATCAATCAGAAAGAAAAGCTCTCCACCAGGGCTACGACTTCAGAAGATTTACGATCAAATACGAGAAACCCGCGCCGATTTGAACCTGCAATTTCAGCGAGAGTACCCAGATACATGGAGTTCTGATCTCTATTTTCCAAAAACAAGGAGGACCAGACCATGAAGCAGTTCACACATACAAAACCAAGAGGCTGTACGCCTATAAGCGCACTGACAATAACCGAGGCGTCAAAGATAACCGGAGTGCCGACCAGATATATCAAGATTCTTGCTGAGAAATGGCTGTTGTTCAGCTTACTTGATACAACAGGCGAACGGCTCATAAGCCCATGGGCGATACCTCAGCTCAGGGAGTTGGCCATTAAGTACACAGGGTATAGGACGCATTCAAAACATGGCAGACAACATGCTTCGAGATTGGCCGGGTGATATGCTTGGGTCCTTCTGGAGGTTCAGGATAAATGAAAGCGGGAGGGCCTAGGGGGAAATCCTCACAACTTTTTGAAAATTATGTCAACTACGAAAAAATCAATTTAGTTGACAGTTTGTTGACAAAAATCACCTGAAAACAGGTGCAAAACTGGGAGGTTTTGAAATTATGTACATTGTGAATTTTTCTGGTGTGATCGGAGAAGAATTAACCGCTCAATGGATGCGGAAACAGCTGAAAGTTGCTGCTGGTGGTCCAGTTCGGATGGAAATAAATAGTCCAGGTGGCTCTATCTTCGCGGGTCGTGAAATACGTAGGGCAGTTCTTGAATATTCTGGCAGAGTAACAGCCAGAATTATTTTTGCCGCTTCGATGGCAAGCGACATCTCTACTGCAGCCAATGAAGTCATCTGTTTTGAAGACTCGGTTTATATGCTGCATAGAGCATCAGGACTGACCCTGGGCAGCGGCCCGGATCACAAGAAAACCGGCGATCAATTGGAAAAACTTGATCGACAGCTTGCACAGGATTACGCTCGTAGAAGCGGAAAATCCATTCAAGAAATACTCAATTTGATGGACGAGGAAACTTGGCTTTACGGTGCAGAAATCAAAGATAGTGGTTTCGCTGATAGGTTTATCGTTGAAGGCGAAACCCGAAAAGAAAAGGCCAACGCTGTCATTGATGCAAAGCGTAAATTCGGAGCTTCCTATAGGAAACCGGATCGCCAAGAGATAGCTGCATTATTTAAAGACAGTAAATCAGGACTCGTGCCACTTGAGGCTCTATATGGTGAAAAACCAAAAATCAAAGAACCGGAGAAACTACCGGAAATGAACCAGGACCTGCTTGCAGCCGCCATCCAAGACCAAATTTATAGGAGCAAAATTTTATGAAAGACGATCTTTTCAAAACCGCCGAAGACGCAACAAATCGTAGTGCCGAACTCAGGACACGCCGAGAAACAAAACTACAAGAAAAAGAGGCAGCCGAAAAACAGCTTGCCGATAACCTTGCTGCAGGGAAAGAACCAGACAATCTTCCGTCTCAAATCGCCGGTTTGTCTGCTGAAATTTCAGGGATCACAGCGGCATTGCAAACCGTCGATTCGGCCTAGTATCGCCTGCAGCGAAAAGAAGCTTTGATTGCTGCAGAAAACATATCAACCGAGTATGTAGAAGCCTTCAAAAAGAACACCGTTCCCAAATTGATGGAATCCGTGCAAATCTACGCTAACTGGTTGCAGCAGGATACTTTGGCCAGCCTGAAAGGTGAACCGCGGTTGCCAGATCCTACCAGTAGCGCTATCAATGAGCATGGCATAGGTTCACCCATGATGGGCGCAATTCTGTGTCTTAATATGGCAATGAAACCCCGACGGCAGTCAGATCCGGTACCGGAGGCGACAGTAGAGGAATTGGCGGCCAGGCCAGAAAACCGGGTTCGATTTGGTAGAAATGCAAAGGTCAGCAGCGGCCGTGGACTGGTTAAGCGGATTGACGGGTCAACAGATGGGGGCACCCCCGAACACAAATTTGAAGATGCAAGCCCACGAGTTCCGCGACTTGTGCGAATAAATTAATTGATACTTCGCCGGTGAGGGTTCCCGGTTAATATACAGCCCGCCAAGGTGTCAGGCGGGCAGATCCATTCTCTCCCGGTACGCGAGAAGCCGGAGAGGAGACCTTCCTTGTGAAATTTCTGTCCCCCGTTGTGAAACGCGGGGCGGATTCTCAAGGGATAACAGATGTTAATATGCTTGAATTGGACTGTCACATGGGATAAAATATTTGTATCGAAGTTTATTCCATAAGGTAAGATATGAAAATATTTGCAAAATATTTGTTATTAACAACCGCTGTCTTTTTGTTAGCAACCTGTCAGGAGATGTCAACTGGTGAGGATTCATCAGATGGCAGCGATACCACAGACACAGATAGCTCCCAAACAGAACCAATCTATATTTCAACCGTCGAAGGCTTATTCTCAATTACTGATAATCTTGCCGGGGACTATATTCTTACAACAGATATTAGCCTGTCCGGGTATGAATGGACACCTATTGGAAGTGAAGACGAACCTTTTGCCGGAACATTTGACGGTGATGGATATAGGATAAGTGACTTAAACATAGAAGTTTCTTCTGGAGATATTGCTTTTTTCGCATATCTTGAAGAAGAAAGTGAAGTGTCTAATCTTACCTTGGAGGGAAATGTAAAAACTGAGGACGGCAGTGCTGCTCTTCTTGCTTTGTACTGTGAAGGGATAATAAAGAATTGTCATACGAGAGGCACAGTCGAGGGGGAAAGTGCAGGAGGACTTGTCAATTATTGCCATAAAGGAACTATCCAAAGTTGTTCAAGTACCGGATCTGTAAGTGGTAATAATGATGTTGGCGGGTTAGCTGGAAAGATCGGTGCTACAATTATAAATGATAGCAATAGCAGTTGTAATATTATTATAATCGGCGACTATGGAAATTCTATTGGTGGGTTTATAGGACATGATAATGGTTCCAGTGTTATTTATGACTGTTATAGCACTGGTGAAGTTCTTAAAAGCAGCAATAGTTACTGTCAATATATTGGCGGATTTATTGGGTCCTTACATTATACAAGTATTATTCATGATTGTTATAGTACGTCTAATATAAATATCGGTAGAGCAAATAATTCAGTTGGTGGATTTATTGGAGTAAATAGATGTGCAACAATTTACAATTGTTATTGCTCTGGCCAAATTGTTGGTGATATTGGGAGTTCTACTGTAGGTGGTTTTATTGGTGAAAATAATAATGGGGCTGTCATTGCAGAAGATGCAGAAGCACATATAGAAAACTGTTATTGCACGGGAAACGTAACTGGAACACAAGAAATTGGTGGTTTTGCAGGAAATAACAATGAAGGCGTTATAACTGAATGCCATAGCACAGGATTGGTACATGGGCAATATATTCTTGGTGGCTTTACAGGGATTAACGATGGCAATATTACAAACTGCTACAGCACAGGTTCAGTTGAAGCATGCCCTTCTGACGAAGTAGATGCGTACGCTGGATTTGGTGGATTTGTTGGATGGATTCAAAGCGGAAATCTTAATAACTGTTATAGTTCCGGCAATGTAACTGTTCCCACTAAAGAAAAAAAGATTTCTCCTACAAGTATAGGCGGTTTCGCTGGAGAGTTTGACTTATGTGGTAATGGTGAAATCCTGAACTGTCGAAGTGCCGGGAATGTTACTGTCGGAGATTTCATGGATTCAGTCGGTGGTTTTATAGGGAACGCTGCTTTTGAAAAGATGTTTTCTTGTTTCTGTACTGGAAATGTAAGTTGTGGATCTAACGCTAAAAATATAGGTGGTTTTGCTGGGTATTGTTACGTAACTGATATGTCCCTTTGTTTTAACACGGGGAATGTAAATGTGGAAGGCGGTTCAGAATATATAGGTGGATTTATAGGATACTATTCTGGAAATGTTGCTTTAATTTCAACATACAGTGCCGCTACCATTACTATTTCTGGAACAGGAGATTATATCGGCGGACTTATAGGCTATTCGTCTTATAGTAATTCCGACGAACCGATTGTCGGCGCATATTTTATTGATAGCAACTATGATAATTTCATAGGCCTCTTAAAAACCGATGGCTGGGATAATCCAGAAACATTCGATGAAGCTGTTTGGGATTTTGATAATGATTGGGAAATAGACGAAAACAGAACAAAGAACGATGGATATCCATACTTAAAGAGTGTTCCTCTGTTCATGTAGGAATGTATCATTTAGTTATCAATTAGAAGGCAAAGACGACTCTAAAATAGTGACAATTTAGTTTTTTATTTTTATTCATTACACCCCCGCTTCGACGGTTTTTTTTAATCCTCCCTTTGCTTTATAGAAAAAAGGCAATAGCTATATTGAAAATAGCGAACATTACACCTGTAAATCCAACTATTTTGGCAATTCGATTATTTACAATTGTATGATGAATTGCCAGATGGTCACTCAAAGATAACCTCGCACTTCCCTTGAATTGCCAATCTGGGCAACTATTATTAGGTTTATGCCAATATCTACGGTTTGACAGTGCGCAATAATATGTAATGTCATTTCTTCCATCACCACCCACAGAGACATTCATTTTACGGACAAATATTATGTTTACTATACCCCTATGGTATAATTTTCCAACATCAGATAACATTGAATCAATCTTTTCTGTGTTTTGCGAATAAGACACCCGAAGACCACATAAGCTACATTTATCTGGCAACTTCTCACCTTTATTATTACGATGTTTTTTTAGTTTTCCAAACAATCTTATCATCAAAATAAACCTTCTTGAAAACTGCGTTTTGTTGTATTAATTATGCCAGAACAGAGGCCATTTGCATTGCCACTGGTTGCCCCACTTTTTCGATCTTATAACTATCACTCTTGGTGTGAATCGTAAGGGAAGAAAGCACCTCGCCTGATACATCTGCACCGGTTATTGAATCCCGGGATATGATGCCAAAATCGAGACCACCCATTATCCCTTTGTATTTGACCAGGTACACCTTATCTGCCGTAACAATAACAGGTATGGCATTTGCACTCTTTGAATCCATTCCCTCGCACGCGGCTTCGATAACAGCATCGTCGGGAATAGCCATTGCCAGCTGCTTATAGAGCCCCTTCTTGAAGAAACCAACTTTGATTTTCTGACTCTTGAGCTTTGTCGTAAGATTTTCAAAATCCATAGCGTTCTCCTTTTTGTTATTTGAAGTAATTATACCACGACAAATTGGCCAGCGTGTCCGATTTGCAGGAGGCCTACCGCCAGATAGAAGAGATTGAGACCGTCGAGAAAGAGCTTTACTCCTCTTTTTCTTTTTCGATAAACAATTGGTGAAGAGCAGAATGAGGCATAACTTCTATTGCATATTCTGACGCATATAATTCGAAAGTTTTTAGAAAATCTGAGAAATATGTTGCATTCCTTGACCATCCGATACAAGCAAAAATTTGTTTCAATAGTTTCCTGCCAGCTTTATTTTTTCCTGTTGAACAAAGGTAACAGGCAGCAGCGAAGGAATCCTTTAACATCATTTCCGTATCTGTATCTGATTTCTCTTTAAATAACCTAATTAGCTTATCAATTGACTGTTTTTTTTCGCTCATTTCACCCCCCCCTCGCTTAATGTCAAGAAAGTTGTCACATCTAAGCAGCCTTTTTACACAATAGTTTTCTCGTGTCTTCACTTGGATTTAGATAGACGGTTTTCTTCTCCCTCCACAGCTTCGGACCGGCCTTTGGAAACCGTTCTGGCGTTCTCTGAAATGCGTCCAGAAGCGTTGCATTACGCTTTCTGAATAGTGCTTCCACTTTACATTGCCGCCGCTGCTGCGGAGTCACATATCCAATTCCGGAATGACGATGCTCAGTGTTATACCAGTCGATGAAGTCTGCCACCCATCGGCGAGCATCCTCCATTGAATTGAACCGACACGGGTACGCCGCATGATACTTTAGCGTTTTGAAGAATGACTCGATATAGGCATTGTCATTCTTTACCAAAGGGCGAGAATGAGAAAGAAACATTCCGAGGTTTGCAAGCATCACAGCCAGTGTAGCTCCACGCATCGGGTTGCCATTATCAGAATGAATCCACGTTCCTTTGAGATTGCGTCTGGTCTTTATCGAGTTGAATAGTGCGATCGCATGGTCTGCGCTCTCTTCATTGTAGATAGTCCAGCCGACGATCTCCCGTGTCCAGATATCTTCGACCGAATAGACGTACCAGAATAGGCCGTTGACCATCGAAGGTATCCAGGTAATGTCCCAGGCATATACCTGATCCGGCCCAGTTGCTTTGAGCTCCGGCGGTGTGTACGGCTTGCGTGGTGCACGTGAGTTTCCTCGATGGACAAGTAATCCTCGTTCTTTCAAAACACGATAATAGGTCCACGGGCTGGCGATATAAATACCTTCCTCTAAGAGAATTGCGACAATCTCATAGGGGTTCTTATCTTGAAATCGTTTGGAGCAGCAGGCTTCGACAATCTGATCTTTCTCGGCATCACTCAGGGATCGCTTGTTGGTTCGCTTCGATCCTTTCCGCCTGTCTGCAGTTACCCTGCACCAGCGGTGATACGTTCGAGGATGGATACCGATCACATCGCAGCACTTATACAATGCTGCACCTTGTGAAACGGCTTCTGCTATGTCGGATACTATCTGCTTCTTGATCTCGGGATGAGTCATTCGTCCTCGTGGTCCGGAAAAAGAAGTGCAGTTTTTTTTTGAAGGGCGATTATAGTGGCCATCTCGGTTATGGCTTTTTCCTTCCGCTGCAACTCTTTGTCCTTCTGCTTCAGCTCCTTACGTACATCCTTCAGTTGTCGATCATGAGCACCTGAATCATGCTCTAAAACCGATCGCAACTCCTGTTCCCAGAGTGCTATGTGTTCTGAGTGTAAGCCGTTTCGTCGAAGCCACTCGCCGTATTTCTCTTCAGGTATGCTGCGGGCTTCGAGGACTAAGGCGAACTTCTCTGAGGGACTTCTATCCTTGTTGGAAACATCTTCTGCCATAAGATTAAGGGTACCGTCTTTCAGCTTGGACTTCCAGCCATAGATCGTTGCTGCTGAAACGCCATACTCTGCTGCTAAATCCGGGGCAGATCTCTTTTCGGGACCAATCATTTTCTGGAGAATAGTGTTCCGGAACTTCTTACTATATCGTTGCATATGTCACTCCTTAGTATCATTCTGGTGTGACAACTATCTTGGCACAGCGCGCCCCTTTAAATCCCCAATATTAAATAGTATAGCATTGAAATTCTCAAAATGTTTTCCTTGTAAAGAACACTTATATAGTATATTCTTATAGTATACCTTTAAAGGATACATGGAGACTATAAACAATGAGTCCTTTGGAAAGATCCATAGAAATACGACTTAGGCGAACTTTGAAAAGACGAGGTTTTAAGCTAAGAAAAAGTAGTCGTAAAGATCCTCTTGCTCTTGATTACGGGCATTACTGGATAGAAAAGCCGGATGGAGAGATAGTCGCCGGCGGAGAAAACGGTTTCACGTTAGAAGAGGCTGCCGCCTGGGTAGATAATATGGGTAATTGACCGCGTATGCGGACAAAATAAAAGAGCCCCCAGAGAGATTGCAGCTCTCCGAGGGCGGAAGGAGTACTACATGAGCACTACCCTACTAAGCTCATCGTATCACAAAAACGTTTTAAAAGAAAATCCGGAGCAGATTATTCTTTTTCCGGATCTCCCCGAAGTTCCAGCACCAGAGACAGACTGGCTCGCAGACTCGGCATTTGAGGTGTTGACCTACATCCAAAGCCGATTACCGTCGGCACCGACCGAGAAAGAAAGGCGTCTTCTTGATAAAGCTGCCGAAGCTTTCTTTTTGACTCTGGGGGTATGACCATGCCGGATGTAAATATTACTGATCGCCTGGAAGAAGTCAGTTCTAAAATTAGGATGGTCTATGATTCAATTGATTTTCTGGCCGCACTCATGATCAGTACCTCTGTCCAAGAGAACGAAGTAGTCTCGGTCGGATGTCTTCTTCAGAATGTCGCCGAGAACTTGGAGAACATAGGAGATCGGTTCGATAAAGAGATTATGCAAATGCGAAAGGAATCTTCTCCATGAAGTCGCAGAACTCTTTTTCCAAGCATTAGAGGTGTAACATGGAAATCGCGGTATCACAACCAGACGCCAACATTCTGAACAGATTCTTCCATCGGCTGACCTTCGATGATGTCCGTCGACGATCAGAGGACAACGAAGAAGCCTATCTGATAATTGAAGTACTCGGAAGAATCCAGAAAGAAATTGAAAGAACATAGGAGAACAATATGCAGTTCATTAAAGAAAATACCCATGAATTTACAGGAAGCGAACTCAATGAAAAAATCATAATGACCGGTAATGGCCATTATGGGCGAGTCATGGATACGGGTAGACGAATGATTGACATCATAAATCCAATATTGGGCGGTACAGGTATTGGAATGGACGTCGAGTGCTTAGATGATAGCGATGTCGTAATTTTTACTGAAAAAGAAGCTCAAGAATTCTTGAATCCACTACTCGTTCTAAAAGCCAATTCAGAAACCCAGGAGAATACAAAATGATAAGTAGACCAGAATTAACCGTTGAAGATATTGCAGGAAAGGTAGTTGTAACAAGTAACGGTCATGTTTCGTTAGTAAATATAAAAAATGAGTTGGACATTCTGGCATTCCCCCAGAGTCTGTAAATTTTCCCGTGTAAATGCCTATTTTAATCATTCGAAAAGCGCTCACCATATTCAAGCTGAAATCTATTCATTGCCGGTTTCCAGGCGCGCAGTGGCATAGTCCATTTTTTTGATGCCTGCTGTATGGCCAAGTATACGATTTTGAATGCTGATTTGTCATTCGGAAAAATCCTGCGATTTTTTATAGCCTTGCGGATTACGCTATTGAGAGATTCAATGGCATTGGTAGTGTAGATAATCTTTCGGATTTCATCGGGATAGTCGAAAATCGTTATCAAATGCTCCCAATGCCGTTTCCACATCTTGCTTATCGAGCCGTATTGGCTGTCCCATTTTTCACAGAACTTGCTCAATTCCCGTTCTGCTTCTTCAAGGTTGATAGATGAGTAGATGGCTTTCAAATCTGCAGCCGCTTCTTTGCGATGCTTGTAAGACACATATTTTAGTGAATTACGAACCATATGAACTATGCAGAGTTGCACCTTTGTTCTGGGAAACACGCTGTTTATTGCGTCAGGAAAGCCGGTAAGTCCGTCTACACAGGCGATAAAAATATCCTGTACTCCACGATTTTGAAGCTCTGTTAGCACAGACAGCCAGAATTTAGCGCCTTCATTCTCAGAGATCCACAGACCAAGAAGCTCTTTGTGCCCCTCTGTAGTGACTCCTAAGGCCAAATAGATAGCCTTTTTGACTACGCGCTTATCCTGATGGACTTTTACGACAATACAATCCAGGTAAATAATGGGATACAGACTTTCTAACGAGCGGGTTTGCCACTGCTCAACTTCTTCGATAATCGAATCTGTTACCTGAGAAATAAGTGAATGAGAAACATCTACTCCGTACATTTCTTTCAGCGTATCAGCGATATCTCTGGTGGTCTGGCCCTTGGCGTAGAGCGCTAAAATCTTCTGATCAAACCCCAGAAGTCTGCGTTGACCCTTTTTAACGATAGAAGGTTCAAAATCTGAATCACGATCTCGAGGAGTATCAATCTCAAGTTCTCCGGAATCTGTTTTGACTGTTTTTGAATTGTAGCCGTTCCGACTATTTTTCTTGTTGTGCCCTTTCCGTGAATGCTTCTCATAACCAAGATGGTTATCCATCTCTGCATTCAAGGCTTTTTCAATTGTTAGCTTCATCAACCGGCCAAGAGGATCCGCAAGGTCATCCTCGGGTTTCACCCCTTTTGCCAGTTCCGCAGCTAATTCTTCTAACCGATCATCATCTATCATGATACTGTTCATCCTAACTCCTATGCCCTTCATTGGGCTATTAAGAATTAGGCATTTACACAGTTTTATTTACAGACTCTACGGCTAACAGTATATCCCCGATGAGAATCAAAATTTTATTGAAACATGATTTAAAATACTTAAACTATAAGCATGAAACTTCTGACAATGTATCATATTTTGCCGGCAGTTATGTAGAGTTGAAAAGAAAAACAGATCTGGAATACTGGCGCCAGTTTGTTTTTTATAGTGTTTTTATAATAGCGTATTTTATATCATCCCTGATACTTATTGCATCATTACTGTATGCGATTAAAGTCCACGATTTCAGTTCGCTTGGTATCTTTTTATGCCTGTTAATCATAGCAGGATATCTTCTCTTCAATAGAAAAATATCTTACAAGATTAAATCCTATATTATCCCTCTCTTTTTCTTTATCATATTTGCCTCTACCATGTATTTTTTCGGACCTACCAGTGAGTCTCGACTTTGGGCCTTTTTATATATTTTTGTTTCATCTATTTTCAGTACCCTTCTATACTCTGTTATTGCTACCATTGTTGTAATAGTTACCGACGCTTTATTTGGCTTTTTTCAAAGCCACGCGTTACTACATTGGGTTGAAGTCATCTATCAACCCCTTGAAAGCTGGTACAATGTTAGTTTTAATTTTCTTGTTCTGATGTTAATTATGCTATTGATTACCCGATATCTTTTCCTTGGCATCCAGGAAGCACTTAACAGAACCAATAAATAACAAATTGCCTTGATTTTAGGCTTAGCGAAACTTGCGAAATTCAGAGATACTGACACCGGCCAGCATCTTGAAAGAATCAGTAGTCTTGCCGTAAGGCTTGCTGAAGAAGCCAGTCATTTACCTGAATACTCAGGATACATAAACAAGGATTATCTTTCTGATCTTGCTATATCTTCACTACTTCATGATATTGGAAAGGTCGGTATCCCTGACAACATTCTATTAAAACCAGGGAAACTGACGCAAGAAGAATACGAAACCATGAAAATACACTCTTCATATGGCTCAACGGTAATTGAAGAATTTTCAAATAAAATGGGCGATACAGACTTTCTGATTATGGCTGCACATATTGCCAAATATCACCATGAAAAATGGGATGGAAGTGGTTACCCTGAAGGTTTATCAGGTCCTTCGATTCCATTAGCTGCACGAATTGTTGCACTTGTAGATGCCTATGACGCTTTGATTTCCGAAAGAGTTTATAAACAATCCATTTCTCATGAGAAAGCGCTGGAAGTTATTAGAGCAGGCACCGGTATTCACTTCGATCCACAGCTTACTAAACTATTTATTGCGATTTTCGAATAGGAACATTTTCTTTCAAGAATATGCCAGTACAATAAAGAAATCCCGGACACTAGGTTGAAATAAAGTCTCTAGATAAAATGGTAAAATTCACAGGATTATCCGAACTTCTATCGTCGAAACAAAGGCTCCATGTCGTGACTTTCTGTAAAACATCTTGAAATATCTATTCTCCCCGCCATACTATCTGTACTATGAATCAGGCAATAAAAAAGAAAAAACACAGGATAGATCTTCGCGGAACCTTACCTCTTTTCTTCAGGAAGTACTATTTTGTTATCCTCATAGGAAGAGATACCAGAGAACAGACAAAGGCGATAGAAGCAGACCGCCGGGCCGGGGTTAAGAGGGTTGGTTTTATAATGTCTCTGGTATTTATATCGATTCCGCTGTTGATTTTTATTTTGTTACTACTGTACTTTCTCAAATCTGCATTAGGGATCAATATATTTCCACACCGACATCTCGGCGATTTTACCGGTCCTGTATATGATTTTTTTGACAATATTCTGGAAAACATTGCGCATAAGTTTTCTAACTGACCAATTCTGATGAACTATATTTTGACACTGACTCCGTTTTAGCATAAATTAAAGGTGGAGAAACTGATTCATGCCCAACACATTATTGCTTATAGAGGACGAAGCTATTATCAGGCTTTCCACAGTGAGAATGTTTCAGAAACAATCGGATTTGAGGATCCTTCATACCGGAACACCCGAAGCAGCAATAAATATTATAAAAACGGAAAAGCCTGATTACATGGTTGTGGATATTAACCTTAACGACTCGTTAAACGGAGTAGATATTGTCAAGGATGCCTATACCGGATACAAACCCATAGTTTTTTTTCTCAGCGCTTACGAGGAATCGAGTTACCATTCGGTTCTCTCCGGTGTTGAATACAGCGGATATTTTTTAAAACCGGTCAATGCCAGAATAATCGATACCATTGTTGAAAAATGCAGAGTAGACAGTTGAAATCATTTAATACAGGTAATCAACGAACTTCTACTATCTGGTTAAGAATCTCTGAATAGCGCCCGTTTCGCTTATACTGTCTGAGCCCTTCATCAAACATATCAGCAATTTTCTGTGCATCGGGATTCTTACGGGAAATCAGCAGGTAATAATCCTGACTGTTCAAGGGTTTTGGATCGTACCGGAAATTATTTCTTTTTACAGGATCAAAAAGCTTATTGATAATATAGATTCCTACATACTTGGATGCTGGATATATATCGATCCGTCCGGCTTCAATTTTCTGAAAATTCAACTCTTCTTTTGGGACAAACTCAATATCCAGGCCAAAATCTGTGAGGGGTGTCATATATGCGTACCCGATAGTACCTCCGATGGTATAAGCGCGCAGATCCTCCAGAGTTTCCCAATGAAAATCTTTATTCTTCAGGTAAAAGAAAACATTCTCCTCCACAAGAATAGGTTCTTTTGTCGCTATTACATTAATCCGTCTTTCAGGTGTATCCATCAAAGGAAACGAAGCATCGCAAGCTCCTGATTCAACATTCTTCAGACTTCTTAACCACGGGTAATAGCGGAATTCTACCTTTATGTCATAAAGGGCAAATATTTCTGCTACAAGCTGTTCCAATATCTGACAGTTTTCATCTCTGCTGGAGGTAAAAGGTTCCCAGTCTCCAATAGCCATCACCAACTTTTCCTGTCCATAAAGACAGGAAGAGACTAAAAACAACAGAAAGAGAAACTTCCGTAACATACTTTCAGTATAATGTATCTGTGCAAAATTGAAAGATTTGATTCAATAAGTCTTTAAGATTTATCCAGAACCCATATAATAGAGAGTACAAGTTAGAACTGCCGGTGAAATATGAAAAACAGACTGCATGTTAAGCTGATTATAACTGTTCTTACCGCCACCCTCTTATCGGCCCTGATCTCGGGTCTTTTTCAATACCATATTCATATGGTAAGAAACAAGCTGTATATATCTTCCATACTACAAACAACTGCAGAATATGTAAGCAGACTTCTTCAGAATTCCGTATATTCATATGACTATGTAACTGCCCGTTCTATTGTTTCTTCCTCCTTCAGCGACCGTAATATCTATTACATTCAGATAATGAACACCGGATACAGTAAATCAAATTTCACAATAGACAGACTCTCTTTAGGTGAATCTACAGATGTTCCCCTATCAGATCTAAGACAGACCCTGATTTATACTGAATCGCCCATTAGGTACGACAATACAGTCATTGGAACACTCAAAATCGGTATGACTCAGTATTATCTGAGAGATGAGACTCGTAGTGATATCTTAAATATCATTCTGCAACTCTTCGCATACTGCTTGATTCTCATTATTCTTCTGTTTATTTTCTTCAATAAAATAATTGCTAACCCCATTCTGCAAATAACCCGTACAGCAGAAGAGATAACACGGGGAAATCTGTCCAGTAGAATATCCATAAACAACCGTGATGAGTTGGGGAATCTTGCTGCAACCATAAACTCAATGGCAGAAACCATTAAAAAAAATATCGATGAATTGAAAAACACCATATATGAAAAGAATCTGCTCATAAATGAACTGCATCATAGGGTGAAGAACAATCTTTCAACAATTCTTGGGGTTCTTGACCTGCAGGCTGAAAAAAGTTCCAGTCGGGAATTCGAACAGAGCAAAAATATACTTTATTCTATTTCCCTTGTTCATGAACAGATTTACTCATCTGGGAATTTCGCCAGGATCAATATAAAAGAGTATGCTGTAAAATTGCTGGATCATATAAAACCAATCAAAAAAAACATGTCTTCAGCAATTCTACATCTTGATATAGATGAAATATTTCTGAACATTACCCAGGCTACTCCCTTTGGCCTCCTGCTGAATGAACTTATAAACAATTCTTTAAGACATGTATTTAACAAAGGTCCCAAAGGTGAGATTTTTATTGAGTTTAAGAAATTGGAAAATACACATTCCACTGTCAGGCTTGTAGTTTCCGATAACAGAGAAGAATTTGACCCCGACAGTGATATATCATCATTGAGTTCACCAGAGATCACATTGGTTAATGCGCTGTCTGAACAACTGAAAGCAGAGTTTATCGTTGATGGACTGTCGCCCGAAGGTTCAGTTATAACTGTAAGATTCCATCTGGAATAACCTCTGCTCCTCACACGGCAGCCTTTAACGGCTTACCCTTATGCAGGGCGATATCCTGTAATAGATACTTCTGCCACAAGATTGCCTTTATCATCTGTAACATCAACAGTGTAAAAACAAATCTTCTTCTTGTTTTCAACACATTGAGCCTCTGCATACAAAACCGGACCTCTTGTAGCACTGATATAGCTGATATTGCTTGTTATAGACACGGTTACACCTTCATCATCTGTATTCGCAGCAATCGCAAAAGTGAAATCTGCAAGGGTAAATATGGCGCCTCCCATAACATACCCCGCTGCATTCATGTGCTTTTGTTCAACCGGTAACCTGCATTTTGCGTAGTGTGAGGCAACATCAATTATATGAATACCTGTTGTTTCTGTTGCATACAGATCATCACGGAATCTGAGAACCGCCGACTGTTTATAATCCATATTTTTCCAGCCTTAATATTTTGAGTTAATCTTAATCCTTTACATGTATGCGTTCAATCTCTAGGGAAAACCATTTTTGATTGTTTATGAGTGAAATAATCATAAAAAATTCGATTTTTATAACAGCAAATACTATAATTTGATTGTATTCAGTATCTACAGCAAAGAAGGATTCCATGCGCAACTATCAGCGACATTATTTGATAAATATTTTCATTTCAATCATAATAGGTTCAGCAGCAATAGGATTCAGCAGTGCATTTTTCAGAGCTGAAGAAGCAACAATTTCGGGCACCTTCATCCGGACAATTTTTATATGTCTGCCCTTCGGCTTGCCTGCTTTGGGTGCCATGGCCTTTTTTTCAAATGTTTATAAGACAGAACCTTCAAATTCCGGAAATGAAAAAGCTGTTCATATTGTTATTGCAAAAACAGGTAAACTCCCGCTTATTTCCATGGTTGTATTCAGTATAGCTCTGATTTTGTTTGGATTTGGTATTCTACGGTTCAGCAGATTTATCGGGATTCTACCTGGTCTTGAAATTACGGTGGCCGTTCTCAGCGTTTCCTGGGGAATGCTTGCGGCGGCTTCGGTTTATATGGGAACAGATAAAATAAACGGAAACTTTCTGGAGAGCTGGAAGGTATTTCACTATCCGTCGACACTAAGAGCAAGTCGACAATCCCAGAAAATGATTATTATCCCGGTAATGACAGCTGTGCTGGGTTTGACTTTTACCTTCGGTCTTGCAGGCAGCCTTCTGTTGAAATATGAATCCCTGGATTCAATACCTCCCCTGTCAATTTTCCTGCTTATTTTGTTCGTCATCATTTACTACATAACAATTGTTTCCCTGGCAATAACCGGTAGTCTAAATCATAAACGGGTATTCAATTCCGTAATTGAACAAATGGATCAATTGTCTTCCGGTGAGAAGGATCTTTCCAAACGAATTTTTATTGGCAGTGTTGATGAAGTTGCATCCATATCGGGACTGATCAATACATTTGTTGAGAAACTCTCAGAAAGTCTATGCACAATCAAAAACACTCAGGAAGACCTCTTGATGGTTGGTGAAAACCTCGGCAAAAATGCAGAGAACTCAAAAACTGACGTTGAGGAAATTTCCGAATTTATCAGTAAGTTAAAAGCCCAGACAGTAAATCAGACTGCAAGTATTCAGGAAACAGCCTCAGCAGTTGAGCATATAGGTTTGATCATCAAAAGAATGGATACATTGATATCCGAACAAACCTCGAGCATTAATGATTCCTCAAGCTCAATAGAACAAATGACCAGCAATATATCCTCCATCAATACATCAATGATTACCATGGCAGGGGAATTCAAAGTACTAACCGAAACGTCACAAACCGGTTTGTCAATACAGGAAGAAACATTTATCCGAACATCGGAGATTGCTAAAAAATCACAGGATCTGCAGGTTGCGAATAAAGTAATATCAGATATTGCTGCAAGGACTAATTTGCTGGCTATGAACGCTGCCATTGAGGCCGCCCATGCAGGAAAATCCGGGCTCGGGTTCTCCGTGGTAGCACAGGAGATACGAAAACTTGCGGAACATTCTGCACGAAACTCAAAGACAATTGCCTCGATTCTCGGTGAAGTTCAAACAGGCATTCAACAGGTGGTGGATTCCTCTTTATCTTCCAAGGATATTTTTACTCAGGTTGCACAGAAGATAAATGTTACCGACCAGCTTGTGCATGAGATAAACAGAACAATGGAAGAACAACAGGAAGGAACCAGCCAGATTCTCAAAGCTCTTGAATCCATGAACGAGATAACAGCAAAAGTTCAATCAGGGGCCACTGACATGAACCTGGGCAGCCAGACAATTGTTAACGAAATGCAAACTCTTACTGAACAGACAAAAACAACTACCTCAAATATGGATTCCATTGTTAAAGGCATTAAGAGCGTAACTGACAGTGTTCAATCTGTATCAGAGTTCGCCCTTCTCACCCGAAGGTCAATTGAACAAATCGCTGATGCCATAGGGGATTTCAAAGTTTAATAAAACAAAAATTACAGCTTCAGATCAGGCAACCGGGTCTTATCATACTGAACAGGTCCTCCATCCCTGACACGAAAATCTGCCTGGATAATTACCGGACTGGCTACATCCTCCTTTATTGCAGAGAGGGGAAACCCGGCTTCCAGAAAACCATCTCCGGTAGCAGTACGGCAGCCTTTTGTAATCTGTTTCTGATTTTTTCTATCCAGCGTCCAGCCGCCATTTTTCAGTTTTGTTATATTCACCGTTGCGGGTCGCTGATTCTTCAGGCACCACAATTCGATATGAAAGCCATTAAGGTTGAAAGCAAGATCGTATGTTATGTCAGTTGAACGTGCGACTGGTGTTCCTCCGCGAAAATCAACTTTGACATAGAGATTTTCAGTATCCTTCGCCAGGTATACTTTATGGATATCCCGTTCTGGTGCTACAGAATCCGTCAGCATGGACAGTGCCTGTGGCCCGAATGTCTAGTCATCGGTTTTGCCGTCTATCTTGATTACACCATCCGGAACTATTACTAATTCCCAGGAAAACTCTTCATTTCGATACCATGTATCTACTTCCCGGGTAATCACCGATTCAATCTCATCAACAACAGCGTTAATTTCCTTTGGTGTAATTCTCTGCTCCAAACTGTAACTTAGCAGTACCCCCTCTGCCATATCAAGTGAACAGTTTGCAGGGGCTTTTACCAGAATCCAGCTGACATCTGCCCTATCTTTATAGGAATCAAAAATTTTTGCCCCGGCCACACGAATATCAGTAAGCTGATGATCAACCTGAGAAAGAATACTCTCTTCATCTCCGGCAGCTTCGAAAGTATGCTGATTTTTAAGGGTCGAGACAACTTTTGTCTGAAACTGCTGCGCAATATTCACAAAGGCTTTTTCCTTTGCTTCATTCTTATCAGGGTCACACCCGATACCGAAGAAATAGCCTTCATCCTGAGGCGGATTATAAACCCATGACGGTACATCTACTCCGAAAGTAGACTTATCGTCAGGCTCCGCAATCGTCCCGGGTCCGGTGTTACTTGTGCAGGAAAGAGCAAAAATACAGGGTAGAAGCACCAACATAAAGACTTTTTTTATCATTCTTTTTACCTCTTTCCGAGACCTGCTGACAATTATATCTGACCAGGATTCAGATATCTACCAGTAAGTGGCTTTGATGCGGAAAAAGATGCCGTCCACTCCTCCTTCATTCCAATCTTTATTGTTGTAGAGACCGGAAAGGGTATTAAACCCTGCCATGGTGAATCCTGTCATATACTTAACATCCTTATACGCAAGAATTATACCTGTTTCCAATCCGGCAGTGTCCCCCCATGACAGGTTCTCAAGATCAAACAATGTTATAACTGAATAGAACTCCAGAGACCTGTATAGAATACCGAAATCAAGTCCGCTCATATGTCTAGAAGTTCCGCTATTGCTGAATACCCCCTGATAGGCCAACCCGGGATTAAGCTGGACCAGAGAAAATGGAAAAAGAAGTGAACAACCGGTTGATAATCTTAGAGTATCATCAAGATGATCCCATTCCGGATATGTGCTGAACTCCTTACCTCGGGTATATTTCATTCCGATACTTGCAGAGAGACGGTAAGGTTCAAATTTCCGGTAATATCCCCCCTCTGCTGCAATTTTCAATGCATCACCGTTCACTGCTGCTGCAATCTCACCATCCAGTACATCGGTATCGTACCAGAGGGAACTGAACAGATTAGGCACTGCAAGACTTTCCTGATAGGTAAGCGTGCGAAGGTCGCTGCCGGACTGGGCTTTGCCTATAATGTCAGGAACAATTCCCAATTGTACCCCGAGGGGGCCGGAGCCTTTCCACTTACCATCAATCCATAAAGATGTTGGCGTCATATCCTGGCCCAGGGCAGATTCTATTCCTGCAGACCGGGTAACCTGCAACCACTTGTGAATTGGATCAGGGGAAAAGTACCCCGCTTCCATTGTAACAGAGTCGGTTAGCTTCTGTTGCATATAGAGGGACTGAAGATAGAAATCAGATCCATTAATTTCGCCCTGGCTCATATCATCAAAATTGACATCCTCAATACCGGCAGATGCAAACAGCAGCGTACCCTCTTTGAGCTCGTTCTGAATGTAGAGATAAAGATCATCTAACTGACTGTAAAACTGAGGATCACCGGCATCATTAAGCCCCCAAACCATTCGCCAGTCCAGACTGAAATCAAGCTGTGTTTTGTTCAAAACCCCAAGAGGAGCTCCCGGTCCGGCTACCGAAAGCGGATCACCTTCAGCTAACAGATTGGCTTTCTTTTCCAGTGTTACCGATGGTTGAAACAATGTAGCTGCCGACCAGTCCGGAATTGAATCGACTATTAATTCGGGAAAGTTTACCGACAACTCTTCCATGGTTTTCACCGGAATTCCGGAGTTGTTGATTATCTCACAGAGTTTAGAGAAATCTGAAGCACTCACCTCGGTTTCAAAATTTGATTCAGGGCTGATTTTATGAAATACAAGGATCAACAGTTCTCCATGAGCTTTTATGACCTTAAGTCGGTCTTGTAAACCGGTAAAATCGATGGGGGGAACGATATTCAAAACGCGAAGATTGTATCTATTTCCAGGAGGAATAGTCTCATTGAATTCGATAATACTTCTACCGCTCCGGTAAAATGACGGGATTATTTGCATAACCTCACCTCCCGATGCACCGTTCGGGTAGGCAAAATCATGCGCAGAAAAATTATTTCTCATGAACCAGTCATACTGGTCCTGAAATATTGTTGTCAGCTCATCTCTCCTTTTATCATCCAGCCGATCCATGTAATGGCTACCAAGGCTCCATTTATAATTCTCAGTGAGGTTTGTCAGATCTGCAAGATTCATATAGCTTTCTGTTCCGATCAAATCAGGGATAATATATGCTGTTCCTTTCAATTTATAATCTGCCATTATCGGAGCAGCTGTTTGAACTTGAGATTTCCACCCGTCGTCAAAAGTCATTACCACCGCTGAATCCTGTAGGGTTTTTTGCAGAAAGATCGGCCCGATGCTTAGCTCAACTGGTTCATTCCCCGTGTCATTTACCCAGAACTGAAAAAACTTGAAATGTTCAGCATCGGGATTTCCCCATTTACTCCCGGAGGAGAGAGTAAAGCTTAACCTGTTCCACTGGCCCTCCCGGAGTTGTGTCCTGTCCCGAGAAACCAGAAACACAATACGGTCGGAAAAATCAGCATTATTAGATGCATATATCCAGAAGTCCTTTAGCGCTTTTGTATTTTCAGGTTTTACCCATACAATGAGATTTTTGTCATTTAAACTGAACTCAGGCAGGTTTTCAGCAGTCACCTGTACGTTTCCACCATGGCCATCTGTTATTAAAACCATATTCTGCTTCCAGATTTCTCCTGAATTTTCTATACTGCATGTACCTGTTGGAGAATACAGAGAAAAAGGACTATCATCTCTTGGGATAAAGGCTAATGATAATTCATCTGAAAAAAGGTAAATATGACAAAAGATCAGCAGAAATATGACTCTCTTCATAACTCAAAAACCTCTGAAAGTAACTTGCAACTTACTCATAGTGTATTAAACTTTTTGCTGGAATGAAAAAAAAAACCGGGATTTTTCTAGTTTTCGTCATTTTAAGCATATCAGAGGGAGCTCTTATAGCTGATGACGCAAGCACCATACGATTCAGCGGATATACCTGGATTGTGAAGGATGCTCAGAACCTCAGAGGCCCCGGACCTAACCGATTTTCCAGAACCGCAGTTTATATGGACGATGATGACCTTATAATGCAAATCACGCCCAAGGGAAATCGATGGGTATCGTCTGAAATATTCAGTACTGATTATTTCGGTTATGGCCGGTATGATATTACATTCTCCGTTCCCTGGGCACTGGACTCCCAGGGGGTTTTCGGTTTTTTCCTGTATAATGACAGCAAACCACCACACTTCAATGAAATCGATTTCGAAATCTCACGGTGGGGGTTCACAGGAAATCCGCCCTATTCCTTTACGGTACAACCATACACAAAAGATAGACACAGTACTTCTTTTAGAGGAGTTCAGCAGGGTACTTTCACGTGCACTATTGACTGGACCTCGGATGCAGCCCGATTCCGCTTAACAACTGAACGAAATCTGGTAGTAAAAGAGTGGGTATACCGCGGTGATTCACTACCCCGAAACACAGAGAGCCGTGTACACATAAACCTGTGGCTCTTTAATGGTTCCCCTCCCAAGGGGGATGGTGATTTAGAGATCACTGTTCATTCTTTTTCGTATCTGCCCCGTTTTTAATGTAAATATTTGATTTTTAAAATAACTCTTCTATAATTTTCAGTATGACAATGGAAGAAATCGAAAATATCACCATTATAACCCCGGAACAGAAACAGCTGGATGTTACAAACACCTCCGACTTTCTCGATACGCTGAACGGCTACCTTAAAGGGCAGAAGAATGTAGTACTCGACCTGAAAAACATACTATTTATGGATTCCTCAGGTTTGAATTCAATTATCTCAACGCAGCGATTAATGAATCAGGAAAACAGAAATCTTGTACTTTGCAATGCTTCTTCTGCGGTTAGTCTTCTTTTCAAAATGGTCAAGTTATTCAAAATTGTAAACATTACCCCGGACAGGGATTCTGCAATCAAGAGTTTTGGTAATTAGAATCTTTGAGGCTGGAGACCTATCCGGTTTTATAAATTACACAGGAATACATCCCCGGGGATTCCATATGGGTAAGGGATTTTTATGAACTCAAAAAAGATCGCACCGGTAGAAATTGCTGATTCCGTTTACTGGCTCGGCTCTTGTAATGTCAGCGATTTTCTTCAAATCAACACCTACATGGTCTATAGAAACGGGAAAGGGATAGTTATTGATCCCGGCCCCAGAAAATATTTCCAGGAAACGCTTACCGCCCTTGAAGAAATTGCACCAAAAGAAGATATTTTCGCTCTTGTTCTCTCCAACCAGGATCCGGATATATGTTCCAGTATCACATCATGGGAAAATGAAGGTTTTAACGGCAAAATTATAGCCCACTGGAGAACCGGTCTTTTTGTAGATTCATACGGCCTGTTAAATCCGATTCACAATATTAAGGATGAATTTACCGGGCCCCAGCCTGAATATCTATCCCTTGACTTTATCTCTTTTCCTTATCTTCACTCCCCCGGAGCACTTCTCACATACGACAGTATTACTGGAACACTATTTTCTTCCGATCTTTTTGGTGCCTTCGGAAGTACAGTCAATCTTTATGCAGATGATGATTATTTCGAAAGGATGTTGAAATATAATAAACATTTTCTGTTAACCGGACAAAACTTGTCTGCAGCCATTACACAGCTTGATACTCTGGATTTAAAAATAATTGCACCGCAGCACGGATGTGTAATAAGAGATCAGTACGAAAAATATTTTCAGGCATTCCGTAATATTAATGAGAATGGTTTTCCATCTAATCAGGGAGTCGCAAACGAAGGATTACCTGTTATAGATAATGCCTCATTATTCTTTTTTGAGCAGGGACAGGAGCTGGTAACCAACAGAGAAGAAAATCTTGTAGATCCCGCAACAGAATTATATAACAGTCTGTTTGTAGAGCATTTTCTCCCTGACTTCATTGGCTCCCACGAGGAAGGTGCTATCGCATACATTCACCTTGATGGAATGAATGATTTTAACAGTGAGTATGGATGGGAAGAAGGCGACAAAGCTCTGGGAACATTAGCCTCTATTCTACGAGAAAATAAGCCTGATAATTCTTTCCTGTTCAGGGAACAGAGCATCAATCTCTGCCTGATGATTGCTGATGAGGAAACAGAAGAGTATATGTCAATTTTAAGCAGTCTTCAAAACACTGTTCGGCTATCTCAGGATTTTATAAAAGAAATGACCTGCAGTATTGCCGTGGTCGGGTTAAAAGAGCTAAGTACCGGATCAGAGGACAAGAGTGATCTGGCATCAAAAATGCTGCGCAACCGTCTGCATACTCTGGAGGACATGGATGCAATGTCTATCTGCGATTTTTCCAATAAAGAAGAGATACGTTCCAGTGCAACCCTTATACTTCTTATCGAGCCGGAAGCAGGCTATGCAAAAATGATTGAAGAGTATTTTACTTCCAAAGGAATCAGGATAGAGATTTGTTCAAACGGAGGGAATGCCATATACATGATTGATGTACTCCGTCCGGATGTAGTTATCTCTGAAATACATGTTCCCCAGATTGATGGATTCCGCATTAGGGAGAGAATGCTTAATATTCCTGAGTTCAGGAATATTCCCTTTCTTTTCATGAACTATGAGAAAACAGAAGCCATAATCCACAGGGCAAATTCTCTTGGAGTTCATAATATACTGAAAAAACCCATAATACTGACAGAACTCTACTGGCTTGTAATTTCTGAGCTTAAATCAGAGATCATTCATGGATAAAAGCTGGTTATTAATTTATCTCCTCATTATCACGCTCATTTCTCTTATAGTCTGGGTACTCGGAACTACACTGCTGGTCAGATTTAAAACCAGGCGCAGGAACAGAAAAACTGAAAAATTGGAAGAACTCATACGACAATCTGTAGCTGCAGGCAAAATTACCGGGATAGAAAATCTTTCATTAAGTGAACAGATTGATTACCTGCTTGAATGGGAAGCGGTTTCCCAGAACATTGAAATTCCAGATGCAATTTCAAAAGAATTGTCCCTGTATATCAAAGAATGGAATATAAGAGCACAAGTTGATTCAAAACTCCGCAGCCGTTTTCTTAGAAACAGAGTTTCCGGAATTCGCTTAAGCGATCTTTTTGATAATCCCACTAAGGCTTCAATCCTGCAAAATCAGCTGATTTCTGAACCGAAACTGTTTTTGCGTTTAAAAATAGTTTATCTCCTCTGCGAAACTGGTATACCTGATATTGTGAATTATGTCGTAGACAGTATGGACGGCGCGGAGGAGTTATACAGGAAAAAAGTTATCAGCATAATGAAGGAACATCAGGATCTTCTGAATGCCTGGGCCGAATCAGACTGGCAAAGACAGTCAACTGATGTTCAACGGGTTCTGATTCAGGCATGTCGATCCAAAATGCAGAATTGGTACTATGATTTCCTTTCCGAAATGAGTCTTAACCAGGAAGAGGATATCGCAGGGGAAGCTGCTGAGGTTCTTCTGGAACTATATGGCAATGATGATGTATACCAGAGGATGCTTGACTCTTCGTCAAAGGAAGTACGGCAGAAGGCAGTCTACTATTTTTTCCAGGACGATGCTCTGCCAGACCAGCAAACCACCAGGAAACTGCTGCAGATTGAGGAGTATCACCAGAAAATAGTGGATGGACTTATTGATCGCGTTAAGGAAACTCCACGACTTTTGCCGGAACTGTTTGAACGCTATAAAACAGCGGAAAACGAGCAGGAACGAACCGGCTATGCCAGAGTTTTATCAACAAGGATCCGCTATTTTATCATGCAGATAGACAAGGAGGATGCCGGCGAAATCAGAGAGCTTATAGATGACATAATAACTCTGCGTCTGAGCTCTCCGATTATAAACTTTCTGAACATTAATAAGAATTTATCCAAAGAGAAACTTCTGCTTGAAGCAATTGCACCGCATTTTCATACCCATGAATATTTTCTTCATCAGTGTCAAATGTACCTGAACCGGGGCCTGAAAAAAAAGCTGAATCTCCCGCCCCTGCCAAGATCCTACAGCACTAAAAAGATACAGCTGACACTTAAAGACCGCCAATACCTTATCGCGCTTGCTGCTATTACTCTGTCAGTACCCTTTGTTATCTTCTTTTTATTCAAAGGCGCCATATTGCCATTTATGAGCGGAGAGGAAAAACTTGTTTCATTCATTTTCATGTATCACAGCATTTTTGCTGTATACACTATTGCAATTAACAGCATATATTTTTTTCTGCTGGTCCAGTCCTGGAAGGGATTTCATGAAAAACAGTTAAACTGGGAGTCTGCAGGCAAGAAATTCCTCTATACAAGCGGGATTCTGCCATCCGTGACAATTCTGGCCCCGGCGTATAACGAAGAGAGCACAATTGTACAAAGTATATATTCACTCCTTTCACTGCGATATCCAGATTCTGAACTTATAGTTATCAACGATGGCTCCAGCGATTCAACAATGAATACTCTTATTTCGAAATTCGACCTTCAACTTGTTGATTATTCTCTAAACGGAACTATCGAAACATCACCGGTAAGGGGACTCTACAAAAATGATCGTATACCCAACCTTCTGGTTATAGATAAGGAAAATGGCGGTAAAGCTGATGCACTGAATACAGCATTAAATATTGCTTCGGGAGAATATATCTGCAGTATTGATTCTGACAGTCTTCTTGAACCTGAATCATTAACAAAAATGATGTTTCAAACCCTTATCCGGGCGGAACGAACTGTTGCAGTCGGTGGTAATATCATACCCGTTAACGGATGCAGAGTTGAAAAAGGTGCAATCAGTGAAGTGCACGTTGCGCAGAATAAATATGCCAGATACCAGACCATAGAGTATCTGCGATCGTTTATAACCGGCAGAATGGGTTGGGCCCGTATGAACATGCTCATGATTATATCCGGGGCATTTGGAGCCTTCAGAAAGCAGGATGTCATGGACATCGGCGGTTATATGACCGGAAAGGGAACGCAGAAAAAGGATACCGTAGGCGAGGATATGGAACTTGTGGTCCGTCTCACACGCCATCTTCATGAACAAAAAGCTAAATACTTTGTTGATTATGCCCCCAATGCCAACTGCTGGACAGAAGTACCGGATAATCTGACAGATTTGATGAAACAGCGTGATCGATGGCAAAGGGGTCTCATAGAAAATCTGGTATATCACCGAAAAATGCTATTGAACAGGAATTATGGTATTACAGGGTTACTTGTATTCCCCTATTTCTATCTGTTTGAACTTCTGGGACCATTCTGGGAAACCGGAGGCTATTGTGTCCTGCTTCTGACCCTTCTGTTAGGATTACTGAGCAGCAAGGTTTTCTTCGTAATGTTTTCAATTGTTGTCCTTTTCGGAATCCTTATTTCAACCACTGCACTTTTTCTCTCAGAAAAAGGTATTCTGACATTGCCAAAACAAGATTTCGGAAAATTGGTTTCAAGGGCTGTACTGGAGAATCTCGGGTTCAGACAAATTATCAGCATGTACCGAACCTTCACCTACTTCTCGTACCTTACCAAGAATAAAGACTGGCAGAAATTTAAAAGAATCGGTTTCAACTCGTCAGGCGATCATACTATAAATCAATCCAAAGTCAGGGTAATCGTAGCGGCTGCTATTTCTGCCGTCATTTTTGCATTTGCCGGTACGGCAGTCTATGTGAAATTCCTTCGGCCCGGGCATACCGGGAGTTTTACTTATACTATTTCGGATTCCCGGACTCCGGACAAATATAAAATCAACCAGCTCGAATGGCCTTTTCAAAACTCCAATGGTTCCCGAAAAGAGAATACGGCGGAAGTGTTTATTCTTTCATCAGTTGTACCTGCTGAAGCAACAGATGAAGAAGCATTGCTTGGCATTGATTTAATAAAGGAACGGGCAAAAAACAGTTCATTTCTTATCTGCAATGGATTTTTACTGAATTCGGATATTCACCGTTTATACAAAGATCTTCTGGAAGATTATATTCAGGTGGAACCTTCAGGCTGGTCGGTTATATATTCACGGGAAAAGGAACCTTCCCTTTTGTTTCAGCATGAATCAGGAAAAACTATAACTATTAAAGGAAAAGAACATTTCAGTGGCAGAGCTCCGACTGCACAATTTCTTGGGAAATCTGCAAGAATTTATTCATGGATCCCCATTTACAAAACCACCGGTGCTACCCACGCAAGAACACTCATTGATCTTGGACTGAATGAAAAAGGAATAGCACTGCTTAGGGAAGCAGGAATTCCTGATGATGTCCCTCTTATTATGGAAAACTACAATTATCCGACAGCGACTGCTTTTTTTACGGTAAATATTTATCACTCCACCCCTGTTTCAGAACGGTCATGGCTTTATAAACGATATGCATACAACCTGAAAACAACATTGTATAAACAAGGCAGCAATGACGAATTGTACTGGCGTATTTTTGATCCATGGATTGATAATCTTATGGAAAAACATGCTGACAATCAGACTTACGCATTTACCAGTCCGGAAAAAACAGTTTTCTCCATACAAAACAGGCAATTTTATCAGACTGTTCCCGGTGGTGACACAACCCCTTTTTATATTAAAGGCGTTAATCTTGGGACTGCTCTTCCGGGAACGTGGTTTACAGAACCTCCGGAGCGTGAACGTCTCTATTATCAATGGTTCAAATCCATGAAAGGAATGCACCTCAACACACTTAGAATTTATACTCTATTACCCCCTTCTTTTTACAGGGCTTTCAGAAAATACAATTTAGAACACACTGATGATCCACTGTTTTTAATTCAGGAAATATGGCCTGAAGAAAACCCTCCAGACAAAGATTATCTGGAGCCGCAATACGACGAAAGATACAGAAATGAAATTATTCTGAACATTGATGCTCTTCATGGGGAAGGAAATATACAACACCGGTTACACCAGTCCTGGGGTAATTATGCTAATGATGTAACACCATGGTTGATTGGGTATCTTATAGGGCGCGAGCTTGAACCGGAGGAGGTATACGAAACAAATCACCGTAATCCAGCTTTTATCTATACCGGCAGTTTTGTTTCAGCGCCACGGGGCCCTGCAACGGAAGCATGGTTGGCATCCATGGTTGATCATGCAATTTCATACGAAACGAAAACCTACGGCAAATCTCATCCCATGGGCATAGTCAGCTGGCCTCTTCTTGATCCCCAGCATCATCCTGTTGAATGGACTGACCCCAGATTACAGGGGAAAACCCCTCCCACTGATAAAATCGAGATGGATATAAACCGCCTTGTTGTTGAAAACAACTCCTTCGGTGGACTCTTCGGTGCATATCATATTTATCCGAACTATCCGGACTTTATGAACAACCAGGCATCATATGCAAATTACAAAGACAGTAAAGGAGTTTTCAGGTACGGAGGATACCTGAATGAATTTATTCGTACCCAGGTAAAATATCCCGCAATTGTCGCAGAATACGGAATCTCAACAAGTGCAGCAGAAGCCCATCATAGTCCCGACGGATACCATCATGGAGGACTCTCAGAAGAAAGCCAGGCAGAAGGAATAATCCGTATGACCGAAGCGATCAGGAATGAGGGTTACAGCGGTTCGATTATCTTCGAATAGATCGATGAGTGGGCAAAAAAGACCTGGACCACTGAGCCCTTCATGATTCCCTATAACCGTCACGCACTTTGGCATAATCCATTGGATCCGGAGCAAAATTACGGAATAATCGCAATGACTGCGTCTTCAAAGAAATCTTTCACTGAATATCGGATTAATGGTTCTTCAGCGAAAATCCAGATGTGGGGATCCGAAGCACATCTTTATCTCCGGATTAAAAATTTCGACAGCAGGTTTAATAATCTTCATACAGGAAAGATCTTCTTCGGATTTGATACTTATTCCAAGGATAAGGGTATCTTCACCTTTCCAAATATCTCTGATTTTTCAACTCCTACAGGTATGGAGAGTCTGGCTGTAATAGATTTAAAGGAAAACAGTGCCAGGGTGTTCAATACATCAGATTATAATATCGGGAACAACAAATTTTCCAGTTCCAACCGGGTAGATCAAAGCTTTGATCCAATCATGATTCTGATTAATGCTGCCTACACAAATGAAGAAGGCAGGAAAATCCCAGCCTATTACACTGACTGGGGAAAATTACATACAGGCCCCCTGGATCAGGCACATAACTCTTTCTATATTGACGATGAAAGTATAACCATAAGAATCCCCTGGGGGCTGCTTAATGTAACTGATCCCTCGGAAGGTTCTGTCCTGAATAATCCGGATAAGGTGACTTCCACACTAGTTGCCGACCAGTTGGAAACAACCCAAAGCAGGCAAATACAGGTTTACGGCGTATTACTGGACGAACAAAATCAGATACTGATGAAATTCCCGGAAATTACCTATACCTGGGAAAAATGGGACAGGCCTGTATATGCCGGAAATCCGAAAAAATCAGTCAGCCTGCTCTCTGAGTATTTTTCCCGAATAAAATAACTGTAGAAATCGGGAAAAGTCAGCCCTTTATCTCTTCCAGCTTATATTCAATCGAACCGAGGCCGATTTTTTCTGCATGCACCAGAGAGGCGCTTCCTGAATCAAACAGCTTTTTCCCTGCCGCTTTCTGTACAAGATCCAGACAAGCTGCATCCAGTGCAACCGGATCGCTGCTGGCAAGTACACCGATATGATCAACAATGGGCTTCATGGAATGCCCCATGCAGTCACAGTCTTCTGTTATATTATGGGCAAATGATATGTATATATTGTTTTTTCCCCGGGTAGCAGCATAAGCATATTCCGCAATCTTTTCCATGAAGTTAACACCCTGCCAGGAATTGCTTATTGCGCCTTCGGGACAAACAGCAATACATCCGGCACATCCCACACACTTTTCAGGATCAATTACCGCAGCTCCGTCAATATCTATGGCATTGAAATCGCATTTTTCAACACACAGGCCGCAGGCGATACATTTCCCCGCACTGACTATCGGGTTTATGTTAGTATGCTGTGCCATCTTACCGCTTCGTGCAGCAAACCCCATGGCCAACTGCTTCAGAGACCCGCCAAAACCGGCTGCCATGTGGCCCTTAAAATGGCTGGTTACAATAAACTGCTTGTAGTTGCTGTAGCCCTTACCTATTCTGCAGCTTTCAAAAAAATCCTTATTTATTACTACCTCGTTATAATCAGTGCCGATTTCCCCGTCTGCAATTACTATTGGTATCTGGGTAAAACCATGATTTCTGGCAGTGGCAATATGATCCTGAGAGGTTGTTCTGGAACCACGATAGAGAACATTTGTCTCTATATAACAGGGTTCAACATTCTGCTGCTCCAGGTATTCAATGATGTCATCAAAAGCCGGGGCACCGATGAAGGTCGTATTCCCCTTTTCGCCGAAATGAACTTTTATAGGAACCTTTTTTTCAAAAGTGATATTGTTGTCAGTTGCGATCTTTTTTAGAAGATCCCGGGCCAGGCTGCCCAGTTTTTTCAAATCATTATCTGAGTTCCGAATGAAGTAAACCCTGCTCACTGTGCTGTCCTTAGGAAGAAATGTTAATGCAGAAACAGAATACTATAAAAAGAGATTTTTGTTACTGTTTCAAGCCAGGTGATTTTGGGTATTAAGCTCTTCCCGGGCGCTTTGGACCAGCCTGTATGCTTCGGCAGCAGTACGCATATCTGCTGCGCTTGGACTTGAAGGAGCAAGTGCTGCACGGATTACCGATTTAGCCTTACTTAGTGTTGCCCGGGGATTACCTGGAACAGGACTGAGGTCTGCTTTTATCCTTCCACCGGATGCATAGGATTCACCGTCTGCACCGCGTCGAAAACTGTATATAATACCGGAGGCGGCAGCTCCACCAAGATTAAGAAGATGGGACTGTTCATGGGCGCGCACTTCACGATCCCGCGAATCTGCACCGGAAGATGATGTTATATAGTAGTCAGTACCGGGAATGGGAATTCCCTCCGGACTTGATGAGTTGATGTCAGGCGGACCAACGCGGGATTCTGCAGACTTTCCCCGGTGCATAACCATAACCTGGGTCAACTTTGTGTCCTCACCAGGCTGTATCGGCCGCCTACCGGGAACCTGAGGTCCAAGACCGAAATCAAAGGCGATGCGCATATTTAAACTATACTGCCATAATACCAGCTCTTCAAGTACAAGTATTTTTACTTGATTACATCGATGCTCCGTTCTATAAGGAGGTTTCTGAAGGATACGATTTGGGGACTTTCCCCTTTTAACTCTTCAGGATTAGGGATATTTTATCAGAATGAGAAAATGGAAACTCCTGATTCTGCTGCTTACAGCATGTGCAGTACCATTATTATCCGACCCCATTGACATACTGATACTGCACTCCTACAACATCGGATTCCCGTGGGTTGAAGAGTTCCAAGCCGGATTGATTGATGCCCAGACAGATAATCAACAGATACAGTACTACTCCGAATTTATGGATGTCACCAGAATCCGCGGAGCTTTCAGCAGAGACCAGTGGAGAGAATACCTTAGAGCAAAATATGGAAAAATCGGAATCGATGTAATAATAGCAGAATCCGGTGCGGCAGCCGATTTTCTCTACGCGAATCCTGAAATGTTCGGACGGGTTCCTCAGGTTCTTTACTCTCCTGTCCCATATGCAACAGAATCCTATCAACTTTCACTTAACCCCAATATTGAAAATGTAATAACTGATACGGTTAATCTTGCCCTGCTACAAAACCCCAAGTCAAATAAGGCTATCATAGTAAATGGAGGAAACCCGGCAACTGCATCCACTTTGAGCCACCTAAAATCAACCCTTGAGAAATTGTCTATTTCAATAACTGAAATAAGTGATTTCAGTTACGGTGAGCTGCGTCAGAAGCTGGAAACCTGCGATAAGAACTCAATAGTTTTCTATACGCTTGTTTTCACCGACAAAAACGGGAAACAGTTTATTCCCGGAAATGTCCTGAAACAACTGTCCATTGTTTCCGCCGCCCCTATTTATACCTTCTGGGGGACCCTTGCCCGCAACGGCAGCACCGGAGGCGTAATGATAGACGCCCGGGTAACAGCCTACGAAGTGGTTAAGGCGTCTCTTGATTATCTGAATACCGGACATTTCGGCACTGATTACGGAACAACCCGTACCTATATCGACTGGCGTGAGCTTAAACGACATGGTATAAGCACACGAAACATTCCTTCGGATGCAGTTATCCTCAATAAGCCGGATCCTTTTCTTGTAAGATACTACAGAGAATCTGTATCTCTTTTTTCTCTAATTATCCTTGGAGCCTTTATTTTTGTGGTAATACTTTACCGGAAGAACATCCGGATTAACAAAAAATTGTTGCTAAAGAGTTCAGAACTTGAACAGGCCCTTAATGAAAAAACAATCATGTACAATGAAATGAATAACAGAATCAAGAATAACCTTTCTATTCTTTCAAGTATGATTTCCCTGCAGATTAATGAAATCAGGAATGCTGAGTTCAGAAAGGAGCTTGAGAATGTTGTGGGTCGGATTCAAACACTGGCACTGGTCCATGAGGAACTGAGCAGCCACACAAATATAAAGAAAACAAACATGCGCGATTATCTTCGAGCTCTCATCCTGATGGTATTTAACGCCATAAGCACAGACCCGGCGGAAGAACGGCTGCATATGGACATTGATGAAATCATGCTTGAGAATAAGGATGCTGTTGCATGCGGGCTGATTGTGCATGAACTTCTCACTAATGCTTTGAAATATGCCTTCCCGGATAACATCAACGGAATGATAATAATAAAATTTAAAAAGGTTTCCCCCGGGGATGTTGAACTCTCAGTCTTTGATTCTGGAGTGAGTTTCCCTGCATCTTTCAGTTTCTTAGGTAATGCCAGGCTTGGTCTGAAAATTGTTCAGTCCCTGGTTCAACAGATGGATGGGTCCATCCACATTAAAAATAATGGAGAAAAAGGATTTATAATCAGTTTCTTAGTCTGACTCTGACTTTCTTCTATTGTTGTAGAATGTACTGACTGCGTTTTCTATTGTCTCCAGAATTTTTTCATCGCTTTCATGTTTTAAGAGATATCCATAATGGTAGATCTTATCTGCCAGGGCCAAATATTTCTTCTCGGAGTGGCTGGTCAGAAAAATAACAGGTATTTCCCGCTTCTGCAGAATCTTCCGTGCTGTTTCAGTGCCGTCAATTCTGCCTCTGCCAAGGTTTATATCCAGGACTACAAGATCTATGTCTGAGCCCTCTGCTTTCAGCAGTGCATCTTCTCCCTTAAGAGCAGTAGTAACATTGTATCCGTTCAGACTGAGCATCTGCGCTTCAGCAAGGGCAATCAACCCTTCGTCTTCAACAAGAAGTATGCTTGTATTGCTGCCTGCGGATTCCATGGATATTATCTCCAGTCTTTTCCATAAACGTAATACTCCAATCGGTAAATATCAAATAAATTTCTAATGAAGGGACACTGACTTTCAACTGATTTTTCAACAGGTAAGGTGGCTTAGCCATTGACGGCTGACTCCATTTATTGCATTATTGGTTAGACCCATGAATCCCGATGAACGGCGTTTATGGTATGTTGAAATATCGCTGTACAGCAGCTAGTGTGACAAACAAGGAGGTAGCAATGGCTAAATTTAAAGTGGTTATTACTGATGCGGAATACCCGGAATTTGAGGCTGAAAAGAAGATTTTTTCCGGTAATGAGTTTAATCTGGAAATACATCAATGCAAGACTGAAGACGAGGTAATTGCAGTTACCAATGACGCAGATGCGGTTCTTAATCAATATGCCCCGGTAACACGCAAAGTTATTGAGCAGATGACTAAATGCAAAATTATAACCCGCTACGGCATCGGTGTTGACACCATTGATGTCGAAGCTGCTACGGATAACAATATTATGGTTGGAAATGTGCTCGGCTATTGTATTGACGAAGTTTCCGATCATGCCCTTGCCCTGTTCCTTGCCCTGGTAAGAAAAATTTCCATACTTGACAGAACCATTAAGGGCGGAGAGTGGAAGTATGAGCATGTAAAACCGATGCAGAGACTGCGGGGAAAAACATTCGGTGTATGCGGTTTCGGAGCTATTGCCCGGGAAGCCGCAAAGAAAGCACAAGCGTTCAACATGGATGTTATTGCCTTTGACCCCTACATCGATAAAAAAATTGCCGCCGATATGAATGTAAAGCTTGTTGATTTCGATACCCTTTTCAAGGAATCGGATTACATATCTTTGCATATGCCGTTGAACAAAGAGACTGAACATATGGTTGATGCCAAAGCCCTCAGTATGGCAAAGGACGGGGTAATAATAATTAACACCGGTCGCGGACCTCTTATTGATGAAGCAGCACTGATTGATGCTCTGAAATCCGGTAAAGTCGGCGGTGCCGGTCTGGATGTAGTGGAAACAATGCCGGTGCAGAGTCCGCTTGATTCCATGGAGAATGTTATTATCACTCCCCATGTTGCCTACTATTCAGAAGCGTCACTGAAAGACCTTCAGAGAATTGCCGCGGAACAGTGTCATCTGGTTCTTACCGGGTACTACCCCACCTGCTTTGTAAACAGGGAACTTAAAGACAAGATTTCCCTGAAAGAGAAATAAGGGGTATCTGCATGTATATTCTTTCCATGGACTTCGGGACTTCTTCGATAAAGTCGTCCCTTATAGATGAAAATCTGAATACTGTAGAATCAATCAAGGAAGAGTATTTCTTTAAAATGCCCCAGCCGGGCTTTGTAGAGCTTGAGCCTGATGATGTCTATAGCGCCATGCTTAAATGTATTGCGGGATTCAAGAAATACCACAATGAGATTGAAGCAATCGCCTACGACACCTTCAGCCCTTCTGTAGCATTTATGGATAAAGACGGAGACTCTCTTTACCCCTTTATTACCCACCTCGACCGGCGCAGCAGTGCCCAGTCTGAAAGAATCCAGAAAGAGATGGGCAGTAACGAGTTTCAGGCTATAACCGGAACCTTCCCTTTTACCGGAGGAGCATCGGTAACTACCATGCTCTGGGTAAAGGAGAACATGCCTGAAGTTTACAATAACGCATATAAAATCGGACACCTGGTAACCTACCTATACTTCAAGTTTACCGGTAAATGGGCCACCGACCCCACCAATGCCGCCCAGATGGGTATGTATGAAACTACCAAGTGGACAAGCTGGTCAAAAGATATACTCGGAACCTTCGGCATGGACGAGAGCAAAATGCCCGAGATTCATGATGCAGGAACAGTCCTCGCAGGCCTGAGTGCCGAGTTCTCAAAGGCCACAGGCTTGAAAGAAGGTATCCCGGTGCTGCTTGGTACCAATGATGCAACAGTTGCGCATGTTGGTGCAGGCAACACAAAGGCGGGAGATATTCTGGATATTTCCGGCAGCAGTGAAATTATCACCATTCTTTCCGATAAGCCTAAGGTTAACAGCAAATACTACCTGCGGAACGCGTACTTCAAAGGACAGTATCAGATGTTCGCCATTACCACCGGCGGGTTTGCCATAGACTGGTTCAGGAATGAATTCTGCAAGGAAATGTCTGCAGATGATTTCTTCACCAAATACCTTCCGGATGTAATGAAAAGAACAGCAGCAGAAAATGCTGTCAACTTTCTTCCCTACCTTACCGGAGACCGCCAGAGCCTTGAAGTAAAGAAAGGCGCATTTACCGGCTTAAGCCTGGGATCAACCAGAGACGATATGCTTTTAAGTCTGCTTGCAGGAATTCATGAGCCGGTTATTGAAACTGTTAATCTCTGCAGTGAATTCCAGAACCTGAACAAGACCATCAAGCTTACCGGCGGTCTTATAAGCGATAACTTCGTCAACTTTAAAAAACAGCTTCTGAAAGGCTACGATTTTGAAATTGTAGATGATTGTCCGATTATCGGTAATGCCATTGTTGCCCTGGATTATCTTAAGAAAGGGAAATAGCTGTAATTATTCCAAGTAGAATTACGACCCGGCTGCCCGCCGGGTCTTTTTTTATCAATGAATAAAGTAGACCGCCCCGGCCGGGTCATCTCCATATGCACCCAGTGCTGCGTAGTCTCCAAGTAAAGCAACAGAGTTTCCAAGATTATCATCTGCGGCACCGTTATCTGTACCGGCGGTAAGTTTTTCTTCAAAAACCCAGATGTTTGAACTGTTTTTAGAATAAAAATAGACAGCACCGCTGTTCGAACCATCAGCATCATCCATCCTGGCTCCTACTATCAGTGTATCTGCATTAATAGCTACAGAACCACCGTATTCATCACCGGTATCGCCGTAATCATCGCCTGGAGTCAGCTTTTGCAGGAACGACCCGCTATCATCGAAAATGTAGACAGCGCCGGTCGAGCTGTTTTCTTCAGGAGCACCTACGGCCACAACGCCGTTTGATATATCAACAGCAGAACCGAAATATGCCTCTTCTTCGCTGTCTGTTCCGGCAGTAATACGGTCTACAAGAAGCCAGCTACCACTTGCCCGGCTGTATATGTAGGCAGCGCCACGTTGTGTATCAAACCCGTCAGCACCGCAGACAAGGGTATCGCCCTCAAGGGCAATAGAATATCCCATACCGCCGACGTCTGTATAAACACCACCAGCCATTATTTTCTCATCCAGTATCCATTTCTCATCAACCGAATCCCAGATATACGCGAAAACTGCGCCGGTACCATTTTCACTATCTCCGGAAGCACCTACAATTAGATAGCTGCTGCTTATAGCAATAGAGCTGCCATAAGCCTGATAAAGGTTTCGGGTTGTGCCTGCTTCCGGCAATTTCTGCGTCAAATTCCATTGCCCGTTGGAACAGGAAAAAACGTATGCTGTTCCGGAATAATTATATTCATCGTCATCCCCTGAGGCACTCACAATGGCAGTATCACCAAAAATTGCCGCAGATCTGCCAAGTTGATCATAATCGGCAGAATAGCTGCTCCCTGCCAGAATTTTCTGTTCCAGGCTCAACCCGCTGGCCCCTATGGAATAAATATATGCCGCCCCTGCTGCTGTCCCGTCTTCATCATCAGCATAAGCACAGATAATAACTCTCTCGGCAGAAAAGGCAATGGCATTGCCGAAACGTCCGCCGCCGACATCAAGGGAACCGGGTGTAATCTTGGTAACCGTTGTTGATTCAGAATCGGTTGTAGAGGCAGATGAGGATCCGCATGATAATATTTCACAAATTAAAATGATAATAAAGGAAAAATAACAAATAGCCGGAATCATTTTTTGCTTCATAATTCACTCCTGCAAATTGATACAGGAGCAATTTTTTCATACTCGGCCGCATTATTCGTCCCGATTTATAAATTGGGACTTTTTTTTCTACTCTTTTGGAAGACCCACCCTTTTCTTACCAGAATGCACTTTCAGGAATAACAGGAAATCCTATTCCCAGTGATCTCATGGTAAAAATTACATCCCGGCAACATCAACTACACAATCGGCCCGTTCTGGTAAATCGCCGTCGAACCGACATAACCGATAATCTCAGCCTTCGTCTTTTCTCCGGAAGCAATACCTATGGTTTTATTTAATACCCGGAGTCCTGCACTTTCCAGAGTCTCCCCTCCGAGCATAACCGGAGAAACATCGATATCAATAAAATCAGCAAGTCTGTCCACGGTGAACTTGTTCCCGGAAACCTTCAGGACAGGGACAAATGGAAAGCCCTGGGGCGCACCAATACCGGTGGAAAAAAGAATAAGCTGGCACCCCGCCGCGGCAAGGGCAGCCAGAAGTTCCGGCTCTCTCCCCGGGGAGTCGACAAAGTAAAGACCTTTTTCTGATCCGGGACTTGTGCCATATTCAAGGCAGTCAACAATTTTACCGGTTCCAGCCTTTACCACCGCCCCGATTGATTTTTCTTCAATAGTGGTCAGTCCCGCCTCGATGTTTCCTTTACTGGGATTTCCCCCGCGCATATCACCGCCTGCGCTCCGAACCCTCTCTTCTTTTCTCTGTATCATTTTAAACAGCTTGGATGAGACTTCAGGTGTTGCACAGCGATCCTCAAGAAGGTGCTCTGCTCCAATCAGTTCGGTGGTTTCACCGAATACAACTGAGCCCCCGGCAGCAATGAGCAGATCAGCCGCTTTTCCGACCGCGGGATTAGAGGCAAGCCCTGATGTAGGATCGGATGCGCCGCATTTTATTCCTATCTTCAAGCTGCCTATGTCCGCAGGCTGAGGTGATATCCTCGAAATTTCTGCCGCCAGTTTCTGAGCTTTTAAGCCTCCCTCCGCGACAGCCGCAAAAAAACCTCCGGCTTTCTGAATACTGAGCACTTCCACAGGTTTTCCGGCAGCGGCTATCTCTTCAGCAACCCTGATGGAATCGATACTTTCGCACCCAAGCCCGACTACAAGCACAGCTCCCAGATTGGGATTTCTTCCAAGATTGACCAGAGTACGATGCACCATATCTGTATCTTCCGACAACAGACCGCATCCCTGCTGGTGTGTGAAAACAGCAGCCCCTGGCAGATGTACAGCAATATCGGATGCCGCCTGATTGGCACAGGTTACTGTTGAAATAATACCGACCAGGTTCCGGATGCCAACAGAACCGTCCAGCCGTCGATATCCTGAAAATTTGAGGCCTTTTTTCATACAATCGCCATTACGCCCGAAGGCCTTTTACATTATGTATATGCACATGCATTCCAGGCTCAATATCGGAAGTTGCAATTCCTATGACAGCCCCATATTTTATTACCAATTCACCATCGGTAATTTTTACCCTGGCAAGTTTATGGGCATATGGTATTTTTTCCGTTACTGTAAGTGGGTCTTTCATTCCAGCAACATTAAGGCGGTCACCGGAAAACAAATCCTGAAGCGCTGTTAAGGTATTGTCATTTTTATCAAGAAGAAGATATTTATTCCCATCTGTTTTTTCGGCCATTACATACAGTATAATATGGGATATGGTTTTTTGGTGAAAAAACATAATATGGTGATAACATCAAGCACCATGACATCACCCTTGGATATCCCAGAATCTTAAGAGTTCATTGGTCAGGAGTTCTCTATTCTGAGGTGATACCGAACGGTTAAACAGAGATATCTCCTCTCTGGTAATAGTAAGGTTCCGGTCAAGATCTGCCTTAAGAAACCCTTTTTCTTTATCCCTGTCCACTCTGCCTGTTGCAGCCCGGTACATCAGCACCGAGATGGACCTGCACAAACTATCGGCGTCGGCTGCGGCTATACCAAGCTCTCTGGATATGTAACCGGTTTCAATCTTCTCAATGTCATAGCCCCGATACTGAAAAACTTCGTCAGGGAAAACTTCTCTTTCGGCTATATTCTTTGAACCGACACCTGACGATAACCATGATTTATCAATCAGACTGGGTAATACTAATCCAGCGAGCATAAGTGCTATAACCAGAACAAACTGTTTCCTGCCGCCCGAAACCTTGCGGTTTGAGTTTCGCGGTAAGCCGATAATGCTGTAAGTTGTTGCTATACTGTTCATACCCATGTTATGCACAAAGTATGCCAACACAAAAAACACTGAATTTGGCAGTAAAATGGTGATTTTTTGAAGAAGAAAGGCACTTTACTTAATATTCACATTACTTTTCTTATGTCTCACATAATTATATTTATGCTTTTTCCATCTTTTCAGGCTTGCACAATTTCTTTTTGTCCCGGGCTGTACGTTTGCATTTACTGCAGATAAATTTGTCTTTTTAATGATCTTTTTCCTCATACTCTTTCCGGGACAGTTTACACCTTTTTTTTGCCATTATAGAGACCCCTCACTAACAGAATATACGACTATTCGGAGCTGAGAGTAAAACCGCCGCCGGCATGGGGAACCAGCTGAACCTGATGGGTAATTGCAGGAATATGATGCTCGGCGACATGACTTACATACAGCAGGGTGGAAAGCTGTTTATCAGCTATTACCTGAGCTGCCTCAAGCACCGCCGCAGTATTCTGGTCATCCAGACCGTGGCATGGTTCATCAAGAAGGAGCAATGTCGGACGCTTTATCAGGGAACGAACTATAAGCACAATTCTCTGGGTACCGAATGAGAGTTGACGCATACTTTTCTTAAGAACATTCTGAACTCCGAACAAATCAGCCCATTCCATTGCCTCATCGATATGTTTTGCATGGGGTTCATCGTAAAGACCGATGGTATCAAAAAAACCGGAAAGTATTACATCCAGAACCGGAGTGCCCATAAGCTGACGCATGTGCAGAGCAGGAGAAACATGGCCAATGCGTTTTTTTATTTCCCAGACAGCCTCTCCGGTCCCTTTCTTCTTGCCAAACAGATAAAGATCCTGCCCGAATGCCTTGGGGTTATCACCATTTATAAGTTCCATAAGGGTTGTTTTGCCCGCACCATTGGGTCCGGAGATCTTCCATGCTTCACCCTCCATTACTTTCCAGTTAATATCCCTGAGCACCTGATTATCGCCGTAGGCAATGGAGACATTCTTCATCTCGATGAGTGACCTGGAATCTGTTCCCAGGGGGGGATGTTTTTCTTCGCTGTTCAGCCTCTCCCAGGTCTCCACGGCGGCATGATTAATCCCGGTAAACTCATGGCTTCCAGCAGGATCCTTAAGCAATATAAGATTGGTGGTAATCTCCGGAACATCGCTGCGCCTGCCGGTAATCAGAATAAGCGCACAGTGTTGAATCAGTTCCTCCAGCAGCTCATGCAGTTCTTTCTGCGCCTGGATATCGAGTCCATCGAAAGGATCATCCAGAATCAGCAACCGCGGATTGTAGCTTAACTGTTTGAGGATCATCACTTTTCTTAGTTCACCGGAGCTTAAGGCCCTGAGGCCGCGATCAATCAACCTTTCAAGATTAAAGCGATGCAGGAAATTATCTTCATCCGCCTTATGATGCTCATAATCCAGATAAACCGCCACACTGCGCCCCAGGTCAGGCGCGCCGCCGTTAAGGTCGCTTTCGTCATTGCGTTTTTCATCTTCGATAAGCCGGACACCGGCGTCGAAGCTTACAAGTCCTGTCTTGTTTTTAAGGAGAGCATACTCTATTCTCTCCCCGTATCTGGGTTCAATTTCTCCGGCGATTACACGGCTGTAAAATGTTTTTCCCGAACCGTTGGGTCCGCAGATAACGGTACAGGTATTATCGCAAATATCAATATCCGGCAGAGAGAACCAGTCTCCCGCAGGTGTTTTGAGTTTGAGATTGCTGATGCTGAGAAGCTTGTCGGTACTATTCATGGGCTTATAGTAGCCTGAGATTTCAAGAAATAAAAGGATTCAACAGTACTCTGATTACAATTATTTGTTATAAAATACTCCACGAATTAAGCGTAATACCCTATCCGTGGAGTATCAATCAGGATCACCGGGAACTACCGCCCCATATACCCGCCATCGACTATAAGGGTAAACCCGTTAACATAGGATGAAGCATCAGAAGCCAGATAGAGGGCCGCACCAGCCATATCTTCCGGTTCTCCCCAACGGTTCATTGGAATCCTCATCATGGTTTCTGCTACCCTTTCTGATTCAGTACGCATAGGGCCGGTAAGGTCTGTGACAGTATATCCCGGGGCAATACCGTTAACGCGTATATTGTACTTTGACCATTCATTGGACATCTGCATGGTAATATTCTTTAGGGCAGCCTTAGATGCGGTATATGAAATGACCTTTATACCGCCCTGGTACGATGTCAGGGAAGCGATATTGACGATGTTTCCACCGGTTTCCTGCTTTATAAACTGCCTTGCTGCCTTCTGGCAGAGAAAGAAAACCGACTTTAGATTGACCTCCAGTACCCGGTCCCACTGCTCCTCGGTAAAGTCGATTGCCATGTTTCTTGCAGTCGTACCTGCATTATTGACCAGAATATCTACATGACCGAATCTTTCAACTGCAGCGTCCACTATGCGGTCGGCGGCATCCTTTCCAGAAATGTCTATCTTCAACTCAAGGTATTCCCTTCCAATAAACTCAATATACTCCCGGACCTCAGAATGGTCTGATCTACCCACTCCAGCCACATTCGCACCAGCCTCGGCAAGAGCTTTAGCTATTGCAGCACCGATGCCACGGGTTGCCCCGGTTACTATGGCCACTTTACCATCCAGTTTAAACTTGTCCAGAATCATCTTTGTGCTCCATTTTTTCAATTACTGATTAAGAATCCCCGGGAGCCATAATGACAAAGCAGGGATATAAGTAATCAGCATTAATACAATGAACATCCCTAAGAAAAACGGTACAAACCCTCTGAAAGCTTCCTTCATATTGATGCCAGCTATGGAACAGCTAACAAACAGACAGGACCCCACGGGGGGCGTAAACAAACCAATACCCAGGTTGGCAACCACGATCACACCGAAATGAACCGGATCAATACCAAGTTCCATGGCAATCGGTGCAAGCACAGGAACAAAGATAATCATTGCAGGTGTAAGATCCAGAACAGCTCCGGCGATCAGCAGTACAATATTGAAAATAAGCAGAAGAATAATTTTACTGCTGGTGACACTTAATAGAAATTCTGCAATAAGCACCGGGAGCCGTTGACTGGTGATAATCCAGCTGAAGGCACTGGCGGCACCTACCATGAGCATTACCATGCCGGTTATTTTAATTGTATCTATGAGCATATCCGGAAGATCACTGACTTTAATGCCTCGGTAAACAAAGAAACCGATAATAAACGAATATACTACCGCAAGAACAGCCGCTTCAGTAGGTGTAACAATGCCGGATATAATACCTCCAAGCACAATTACAATAGAAAGCAAAGGCAGAATACTGTCGGCAGCGGTTAAGAGAACCTCTTTAGCCGTAAATGATTCATCCCTGGGATAATCCCTCTTTTGAGAAATTACACCGGAGATAAACATCAGGGTAAAGCCCACAAGCAGTCCCGGAATAGCACCGGCAATGAACAGAGTTCCAACCGACTGGTTCATAAGGATTGCATAAATTACCATGGGAATACTTGGGGGAATAAGTATGCCTATTACCGATGAAGTTGCTGTAACCGCAACAGAAAAATCCTTGTCGTAGCCTTTTTCGGTCATCGAGGGGATCAGTATAGAACCGATTGAAGAGGAGTCTGCAGTCGCGGAACCGGTAATTCCGGCAAAGAGCATACTGACAACAATATTTATATAAGCAAGACCACCCTTGAACCGACCAACCAGAATTGCTGATGCACGAATTAATCGATGAGAAATTCCGCCGGTGGCCATAATCTTTCCTGCCAGTATAAAAAACGGAATTGCAAGCAGAGTAAATGAATCCAGGCCGGAATACAACCTTTGTGGAATCATTATCAACGGTACCATATCTGAGAGAGAAACCCAGATCATGGATGAAATACCCAGAACAAAGGCAATTGGAACGGATATCCCCACAAGAACTATAAATAATGCAAAAAGAAGCAGCATCATGAGCGAACTCCTGTATCAGTATCAAAGAATAATTCCAGAATGATACATATCGAGTAAAAAGCCATTACCAGGCAGGAAAAGGGAAGTACAATATAAACGATCCCCATCGGAATCCTTGCAACCGGTGTAACCTGCTGCATGGTTATAGTTATCAGGTATATACCTTTCCATGCGGTTATAATGCTGAAAATAGTAATAAGTAACTGGATAAATATTTTCAGTTTTTTCACTGATTTTTCGGTAAGCTTTTCCATAATTACATCGAGGCGAATATGCTCATCTTCCTTCATTACCATTGCCGCACCAAGAAAAGAAATCCAAATAAAAAGGATTCTTGCCAATTCCTCGGAGAATGCAATTGGGAACTTCATCAGATATCGGGAAAGTACCTGAGCTATCGTTAAAACGATAACTCCTATAAAAAGAAGCATCGCAAGCAGTCGGACCATCTTATCCAGTTGTTGTTTGTATTTATTCAGTTTGTCCATACATTCCTCTAAAAATAATGCCCGGCATATGCCGGGCATGTACATTTACCCGTAAGTAGATCAGTACTTACTTGTTGAGTGCCGCGCTGATTACTTCCTTACCAATCAATTCAGAATTATCATTGATAATGTTCATAACTGCCTTCTGAAAAGGAGCAAGATCAAGCTCATTTATTTCCATTCCTTCAGCACGTAGATCATCAAGCACACCGTCTTCAAGTTCCTTCCATGCATTCCATTCAAATTCCTGTGTTTCTGCAGCGGCTTCTTTAATAACCTTTTGCTGGTCACCGGAAAGATTGTCATAGACCCTTTTACTCATCACAACAACATTCAGATCATAGAAATGATTTGTAAGAGAAAAATATTTTGATACTTCATAAAATTTCTGAGCATATAATGCTACTGGAGGCTGCTCTGCACCGTCAACAACACCCTGTTTCAGAGCAGTATACAATTCACTATATGCCAGAGGTGTAGCAAGCGCGCCAAGAGCGTTAATGGAATCGATCATTATCGGATCGTTCATAACTCTTATCTTCATACCTTTTATATCACTAAGAGTTTTAATTGGCTTATTACTGTTAAATATGCTGCGAAACCCGGTATCGTAATATGCAAGAAGTTCAAACCCTGCTTTATGCAGACTTTCTTCGAATATTTGTCCAACTTTTCCTTCAAGGGCTGCTTTTATTTCATCTTTTGAAACAAAAACATAAGGTAGACTGAAGATACTGAACTCTGGACAAAACGAACTTAACGCAGCAGCAGCAACTTTTGATATTTCAATCGTACCGCTCTGCATTCCTTCCAGAGATTCTCTGGCATTTCCAAGCTGGCTGTTCGGAAAAACTTGGACATCAATAGATCCGCCTGATTTTGCATTTACCAGCTCTGCAAAATGGTTATCGGCCTTTACATGAGGATTCTCCTCATTTACTTCATCGGAAAATTTGAGAACAACCGGTTTACCTTCTTTTCCTCCCTGGGCGAATGCTGATGCTGCAAGAAGCAGAATCAAGGAAACAACAGTTAGCCTTACGAAAAATTTTTTCATACCTTCTCCTTTTTTAGGTAAATAAAAAATTTACCTTTGGTATAATGGTTTATTATTTTCCATCCCGTGTCATATGTCAAGAAAAAGATTAATTGCACAAAACGCATCTTTTAGTTGTTTATTTTGCAATATTGTCAATATTGACAGCTGAAGTTCCAGGGAGTATGCTTTAATCCTACAATCTTACAAATAAAGGTAGACGAATGAACTATTTTAATTCCCTTCCCCTGCGCCGTCAGCTGGCACAGTTGGGAACATGTGACTTCATGAACTCCGCTGAGTTCACCGGAGTTGAAAAGCTTAAGGGCAAGAAAATTGTAATCGTAGGATGCGGTGCCCAGGGCCTTAACCAGGGTCTTAACCTGCGGGATTCCGGTCTTGATGTAAGCTACGCCCTCCGGGCAGATGCTATCAAGCAGAAACGCCAGTCCTACATCAATGCAACCGAGAACGGGTTTGCCGTTGGAACTCACGATGAAATCGTACCCCAGGCTGATCTGGTCGCCAACCTTACTCCAGATAAGCAGCATTCCAATGTTGTGGACACTATTATGCCCCTTATGAAAAAGGGCTCAACCCTGCTCTATTCTCATGGTTTCAACATCGTTGAGGAAGGAAAGCAGATTCGTGATGACATTACTGTTATCATGGTTGCTCCCAAATCTCCCGGATCTGAGGTCCGCGAGGAGTACAAAAGAGGGTTTGGTGTTCCCACCCTTATCGCAGTACACCCGGAAAATGATCCCACCGGAGAGGGTGAAGAAATCGCAAAGGCATATGCGGCCGGAACCGGCGGGCACCGCGCTGGAGTACTCCGGTCTTCCTTCGTTGCAGAAGTAAAGTCTGACCTTATGGGTGAGCAGACAATCCTCTGCGGTATGCTTCAGACCGGCTCCATTCTTATCTTCGACAAGATGGTAGAAAAAGGAATCGATCCTTCCTATGCCAGCAAGCTCATTCAGTTCGGCTGGGAGACTGTAACCGAGGCAATGAAACATGGCGGTATCACCAACATGATGGACCGTCTTTCTAACCCTGCAAAGATCAAGGCATATGAACTCTCTGAAGAGATGAAAGAGATTATGGCGGATCTCTACCAGAAGCATATGGACGACATTATGTCCGGCGAGTTCTCCCGGGTCATGATGATAGACTGGGCAGCGGATGACAATAATCTTCTCAACTGGCGGGAAGAAACCAACAACACCGGTTTTGAAAAAACCGCCGCAGGCAACATGGAAATCAGTGAGCAGGAGTACTTCGACCACGGTGTACTTATGGTTGCAATGGTTAAAGCCGGCGTAGAACTTGCATTTGACACCATGACTGCATCAGGGATCAAAGCTGAATCTGCATACTATGAGTCCCTCCATGAGGTACCCCTTATTGCAAACCTCATCAGCCGCAAGAAGCTCTATGAAATGAACAAGGTAATCTCTGATACTGCAGAGTATGGCTGTTACCTTTTTGCAAATGCCTGTGTTCCTCTGCTTGGAGATTTCATGAAAGAGATCGACACTGATGTGGCTGGCAAGGATTACCAGGATGGAGAAACCATGGTGGACAATGTTGAGCTCATCCGTGTCAACAAGGCTATCCGTGAGCATCCGGTAGAGGTAGTTGGAGCAAAACTTCGCGGTTTTATGACTGCCATGAAACGGCTTAAATAGCACTGCGTTCTATACGCAAAAAGGGACTGCCATCAAGAGGCAGTCCCTTTTTTTGCACATGTCAGGTTCATTGTCCGGGAAATCAGGCTCCGCCCACTTTCCTTTTATTGCCGGAGTACAAGGTCAATGGCGAATCAATTGCCTCAAGCACCTTTTTCTCAATGCCTTCAGCATCAAGACCAAACTCATGAAGCAGCTCGTCTCGGGTTCCCTGGGAATAAAACTCATCCGGTAGCCCATAGTAGGAATAACTGCAGCCAGGTTGATGATGAAGTACGAGGGCTCCGAGGGTTTCTCCGATACCGCCAATCCGGGCAGCATCCTCCACACAAATTACCTGCTTGTATGCCCCCAGGAGATCGGCTGTATATTCCTCATCCAGGGGTTTAATAAACCGCAGGTTATATATATCACAGTAAATACCCCTTTCTCGTAAGGATGATGCAGTATCCAGGGCCTGCTTAAGCAGCCCTCCTGTACTTACAAGCAGTACCGGGGCCTGACCTTCTGAAAGAACAACTCCCCGTCCTTTCACCCATGGAGTATCTAACTCTTCCATACTCACTGCAGCAGCTTTCGGGTAACGTACCATTGCAGGCCCCTGTTGCGCCATGGCGTAGACAACTGCACCATTCATATCCTGCCTGCATCCCGGGGAAAGAATTGTAAGCCCCGGAACAGATTTAAACAGAGCAATATCATAAATTCCCTGATGAGTCTCACCGTCATCTCCTACCACACCTGAACGATCAAGACCGAAAAGTACCGGAAGCCCGGGAAGAGCAACATCATGAATAACCTGATCAACCGTGCGCTGCATGAAAGTCGAATATATAGCAGTTACAGGCCTGCAGCCAGCACGGGCCTGGCCCGCAGCAAAGGTAACTGCATGTTCCTCGGCAATTCCCACGTCATAAAAACGTTCAGGGTATTTCTCCTGAAACTTGTAGAGGCCGGTTCCCTTTGACATAGCCGCAGTTATAGCAGTGATATTCTTATTCTTATCTGCATGTTTCATTACCGCATCGGAAAATGCGGCAGTAAAACTGTAGGAGCTTCTTTCAACAAGCTTTCCGTCCTCAACAGAAAACGGAGCAATACCATGGAACATGGTTGGGTTACCTTCGGCATGTTCATAGCCCCGGCCTTTATGTGTCACCACATGGATTACCGTTGGCTTACCGATCTTCTTAACCTGCCGGAACACCTTGCTGAGTTTTGCAATACTGTGACCATCCACAGGGCCAACATATTCAAATCCCAAATCCGAGAATATACTTTCTTTGAACACAACTGCTTTAAGCCCTTTCTTGATCCTTACCACAAGATCGAAAAGCTTCATACCGATGATAGGAAATCCCTGCAGTCCACTGTCAATCTTTTCACGCAGCTTCTGGTATCGTTTGGTAGCGAATGCCTGGCTGAGATAATTTGAAATAAGGTATTTATGACTTACCGCAAGGGCGCCTACATTCTTGCTTATGGACATGGTGTTATCATTAAGAATAACAATCAGCTGTTTGTTAAGGTGACCGGCGTGATTAAGCCCCTCGAAGGCCATTCCACCGGTCATAGCTCCGTCACCGATAACCGCCACCACTGCACTGCTTGTATCACCCTGAACTTCCTGTCCGGCAAGTACGCCGAGGGCTGCAGAAATAGAGGTAGAAGCATGACCGGTTTCAACTATGTCATGCTCACTTTCACTAACTTTTGGGAATCCACTGAGGCCATCTTTTTTACGGATTGTTTCAAACCGGTCATTTCTTCCGGTTAGCAGTTTATGAGTATAGCACTGGTGTCCGACATCCCAGATTATCTTGTCTTTCGGAGATTCAAACTCCCTGTGCAGCGCAATACTGAGCTCAACAGCTCCCAGGTTACTGGCAAGGTGACCTCCGTTGCAGCTTACAACATCGATAATTCGGTTCCGCAGTTCCTGAGCGAGTCGGGGGAGATCCTCTTTTTTCATGGCCTTGAGATCTGCCGGACTTTTTATATTGGATAAAAGATTATTTTCACTCATGACAAATATAACCTCATACGTTAACGGGTGCGCACCCCCTAAAGCGGCGGGGCAGTAAAGATCAGATCAATCATCTGGTTGATATACTGCAGCAAAAGTTCCCGACGTACATCATTTTTGAGCTGCAGGGTATTCGGCTGAGGAGGTTCAGGGTTGTCAATAACCACTCCGCCCTCTCCTGCAGGAACCGGCGTTTCATCTGGCAAGATAAAACTGTCGGGGGTAAGCACCGGATCCGTAGTGTCGGAAAAACTGATAAAGGTGAGCCTGCTGTCCGCAAGACTTTGAAAAGGGATAGATCCGTTTTCATCGAACATACTGACTGAAGCTCTTCCGGAGAGTTCCAGCCTCTGGGAGGCTTTCCCTATGCTTACCTGCCGACTCCCCTCCAGACGGAAAGTACCATCATCGAAGAGCTCAACAACCCGTGCCGCAAGCGTACCGTTCATTGACGACTCATCTTCACCTTCAGCGTTGGACTGATTTATTGTATCGCCTGTAGGAAGAAAACTGAAAAGACCGCTTCCTTCCCCTCCGCTGAAATTCAGCGCTACCGATGTACTGTCTGAATATGCTGATGTGTAGGTGAATTTAGTAGATGAATCTATTTGAACTTTTATTATAGTACCAACCTTTATTCCACCGCCGGATTTCAGATAACCATCAAAATCGGCGGGAACAAGGCTATCGGCAAAGGATATTCCATTAAGAAGGATTAATGCCGAAAAAATTCTTACAATCTGCTTCATATGAAGTACAAACAGGTCAGGGATCGGCATTCAAAACGGTCCGCCAACCCCCTTATCGCCTGTTATTTCTTCTTGTGTCTGTTCTTCCGAAGCTTTTTCTTTCGCTTATGGGTAGCAATCTTATGTCGCTTTCTTTTACGTCCGCAGGGCACAGCAACCAGCTCCTTTAATCTCTAAATTTCGGGTAATAATCTTTTTCCCTGCAATTAAACAGAAAAGGATGATAATCCCCGGTTATTCAACAAGTTACGCAGCAGTATGCCTTCAATCCCCCATGTAAGTCAAGGGGCCGTATATAGTTTATTCATGTTGAAATAAGATTAACCAGAAGGTATTATATTTTATAGTGGACAAGATTGCGAATAGTATTCCTGTACGGTATACCGACAGTCGGGTAAATGAGTTAATAAAATCTGCAGGCGATAGTTTCGCCAAACTTCCCAGACACTTCAACCAGAATGAGGAATTCTTCGTTAAGCTCCCAATGGAAATTGAGATCCCGCAAATCCCTGTTCACCATGACATACGGAATGAAGTACCGGAACCTGCCTATCTTGAATCGGTGCAAAGTATTGTAGCGTCCTTGATTCCCCATATCCCCGGGTTTTTCAAAGACACAACCTATTTTTTTGATCCTGCAGAAGTATTACGCCCCTGTTTCTTTCAGATTTTTAAAACTCAGGAACAGTCATACCTCTATTTAGGCCGACTGGACCTCAGCTTTAGAACCAATGATGCGGAAATACTCGACCACGGAAGCAATGATTATACCCCGGCCTACAAGACCCGGAATCTCTACCTTGACTGCGACATCATTCCTCTGGAAGAAGTTATTCAGAATTCCGGAAAAATTTCCGCCTTTGCTCTTAAACAATACATATCACAGACCTGGATAGGTGAAACCGGCAGAGGATATTTTGTTCAGGGGATCTGGATTGATCATGAACTTACAAAGTTCTTTTCCAGGCTTTTCATACCCGAAGGCCAATCCATCTATCCTTATTATCCCTTTACCTGCAAGTACCGGTCCCTTTGTCACGCTCTGATTGACTGTTCTCCTACAGGGCGGAAACAGGGCGTTCCATTATTGAAAAAAGCACTGGAGTTTCTTGAACCGGTTATGGATTCCATACAGAAACAATTAAAAAAAGAGCCCTTCTCTTCGGATCTCCCGGTATATAAAGCTCTTAAATTAAAAGTGAATGCAGCATGGCAGAAACCCTGGCAGGATATCAGATTTAAACGCTACCTCAACAGCCAGGATATGAAGGAGTTCGTTCTTGAGTCTCAAACTTAAAGATATACCCGGACTGAAGGTCACCATAATGGGACTCGGCGTTCACGGCGGAGGCATAGCTTCCGCCCGTTTTTTTGCAAGCCTCGGAGCGGAAGTCCTGGTTACAGATCTGCGCCCGCCAGAAGTGTTAGCTGACTCTGTTTCGGCTCTTTCCGGCCTGCCCGTTACATTCCGTCTGGGGGAACACCTGGAACGTGATTTTTCCCATGCAGATCTTGTAATTAAAAACCCGGCTGTACCTCCCTCTTCACCCTATCTGGCCATGTCGCACAGAGTAAGCAGTGATATCGGGGTATTTCTCAGTCTTACAGAACGTCAGATCCTTGCGATAACAGGAACCAAAGGAAAATCTACCTCCGCCAGTGCTGTAGCCCATGTGCTCCGCACAGTAAATTCGGAAACAGATCTTGGAGGGAATATTACCGTCAGTCCGCTTACCTTTCTGCTAGATCATATTGCTGACGGAGTTGTCAGAGAACCGGAGGCCCCGGTTGTACTGGAACTCTCCTCCTGGCAGTTAGCAGACTGTGTTCCGAAAACCATCCTGAACCCCACTGTCTCCATGGTTACCAATATCATGCATGATCACCAGAACCGTTATTCCAGCTTCCAGGAGTATGTGGATGACAAAAGAGAAATTTATCTTCACCAGAACAGCACCGCAACTGCAATATTCAACTATGATGATCCCTACGGGAAAACCTTCAGTAGAGACTGCCCGGCAAAGGTGAGGGTTTTCTCCGCACACGCACTTCCGGAGGGGATTGACGGCGCATATCTGAATAAATCCTGCGGGTTCCTTCGGCACAATGGACAGGTTGTTCAAATTCTCGATGAAGATCTTAAAATTCCGGGGGAACATAATCGTCTTAATATGCTCGCAGCAGCTGCCATGCTCCATGCTGCAGGAATACCTTCAGAAACCATACGTACCGGCCTTTCCGATTTCGGTGGGATTCCCCATCGACTGGAGACTGTTGCGGATATCAACGGAGTTCGCTGCGTAAATGACAGTGCAGCAACCATGCCCCAGGCTGCTGCTGCTGCGGTTGACAGTTTTCCCGGGCCGGTGCGGCTCATTGCCGGAGGTACCGACAAGGATCTTGATTTTACCGGGGTGTCACATGCCCTGAGAAAAACCGCAGGAATTTATCTGCTGGAAGGTAACGCAACACCCCGCTTCCAGCGGGCGGCAGATGAGGCAGGAGTAAGTTGTAATGGACCCTACGGATCCCTGAAAGAGGCTGTGGATGCTGGACTGAAAGATGCAGAGCCGGGAGACACCCTGCTCTTATCGCCCGGATGTGCTTCGTTTGGAATGTTCAGGAATGAGTTTGACCGGGGAGATCAGTTCAGGGAGCTTATTTTTCAGCGTCTGAGCCGTTTATAGTAGAAATTTCTGGCCTTCTCGGCAGCACGGTACAGGGCATATGCAGTCTTGTTTACCGGGTAATCCCAGCACCCCGCCCTGCTGATTATCTGTCCGCCGAAGCCGGTTTTAAAACGGTAAAGGCCGTACATTGGCTCCCCTTCATCAGCCACAGGGGGAATACCAAACAGGTCATAGGTTTCACATCCATGTTCTCTGGCTATTCGCATACCTTCCCACTGCAGAAGATAGGTGGGCATAAAGTTCCTCTTCTCTGAACTGGAGGCACCGTAAAGATATGTACTGCAGCTCCCGTGAAGAACCAGAATGTTTCCTGCAACTATTTCGTTTTCAATTTCAGCCAGAAGCAGGCGCACTGATGGATTCTTCTGCTTAAGGCCCTCTTGGAAAACACGTCTGTAATATTCAAAGGAATGAATGGTAATACCGTCACGCTGAGCGGTGTCCTGATAAATTGCATACCATTTTTCCAGTTCCGCAAGCCCGCCGGTGCGTACAGTTACCCCCTTTCGCTCCGCCAGGCGTATGTTATAACGGGTTTTCCGTTTCATCCGTCCAAGGATTGCCTCTTCTGACTCTGAAAGAGAAACAAGGACAGTATCCGGCGGCTGTATATCCACCAGAGATTTTCTGAATGGACGTTTAATCCAGGTTTTACGTTTTTCCAGGGAATCGATCTGCCAGGGAAGATCAAAGCGGATAAACGTAACCATCTCCGGCAGATGTTCCGCAAGCTTTGCGGCAAAGCCCGCAAAAAAATGAGGATCCACTTCCATTTGAGGACCGTGAGGGATATAGGCAATACTAAACCCGCCGGGAAGCTTTCTCAGCAGAACCAGCAGAGGATGTCCGTTAAAAAGAAAACTCATGGGAGTCCAGTCAAACTTCTGTTTTACCCGTCCCCAGTAACCTGTCTGCAGCAGGTTGTCATGACCATCTATGTCATCAAGCGAAACGGGCTCAAAAATCGCCCCGGACATATCAGCCCACACTTCCCTTACTAACATTTACAGTGGTCACCGCACCGGACTCAGCAGACAGTTTTGTATCACCAATTTTAACTGCGTTGTCTTCTACCTTTATGGGTTGACTGAAGAACTTGTCGATGTTGATCCGTTTAGGCGCTTCTTCCGGAGCTTTTTCACCGTTCAGAAACAAGCGGCTTCCGGAAGGAGCATCGGGAAGAAATAGAACTTCAAGCACTTTGTCATCCTCTGTGGAAGCGGCAAGGAGCATGCCTTCACTTTTTATTCCCCTGAGCTTTGCCGGCTTCAGGTTATAAACAAGAATGATGTTCCGGCCGCTCAGTTCTTCGGGAGTGTAGTGCCCCACCAGACCAGAGACAATCTGACGCTCTTCATCTCCCACTTTCAGCTGTATAACATAGAGCTTGTCAGCATCGGGATGCTGTTCAACTTCCTTCACCGTGGCCACTCTGAGGTCAACGCTGGAGCGGAAGAAGGATTCCGCAGTTTCTTCGGTCTCTGCAGTAGCGGCATTTTTTGCCGCCTCCCGTTCTGCCTGAGAGCCTGCAAAACGGTCCCTCATAGTCTCAATAAGCTCATCCTCAAGCTTCTGAAAAAGTATTTCCGGCTTACCTACTGACTCAACACCTTCAACACTGCCAAGAGAGTTCCAGTCAACTGAATCGATCCCGAGCCAGCCGGCAATTTTTTCAGATGTACCAGGAATATAGGGCGAAACAAGTACCGCGAGGTCACGGATAAGCAGAGTAAGGTCTTTAAGCAGTCGAGCAGCCTCTTCCGGAGCCTCGTTACGGGTGCGCCAGGGCTCACCGTCCTGAAACGCTTTGTTTCCCATGGATGAAAGAGCAAATATTTCCCGGAATGCATCCCGCAGTTCCGCCCGTTCCAGATGGCCGGTAATCTTCTCTTCGTGCGACTTCACCTGATCCCAGAAAGCAGAATCACTATCAGCTTCAGGCAGCTTGCCGTCGTAAAAACGATTCACAAAGGTAAGTGTTCTGTTTACAAGGTTACCCAGATTACCGATGAGCTCACCGTTCACCTTCTCCTGAAAATCTTTCCAGGTGAAGACCGCATCTGATTTCTCAGGCCGGTTGTAATAGACATAAAAACGCCAGACATCCGCGGGGATTCCCGTTTCCCTCGCATCGGTGCCGAAAACACCGATCCCCTTACTCTTGGAAAACTTGCCGCTTTCATAGTTCAGGTATTCCGTTGAAGACATATGATGGAGCATTGTCCACTTCTCTCCGGAACCAAGCAGGGAAGAAGGAAAGATTACTGTATGAAAAGGAATATTATCCTTTCCAATAAACTGGAAGAGCTCCACTTCATCGGGATTCTTCCACCACTTTTCCCAGTCATCGGTGTGGGTTGCACTGATGGAGATATATCCGATCGGCGCATCAAACCATACATAGAAAACCTTGTCCCGGTAGCCGTCTTTCGGTACAGGAATTCCCCATTTCAGGTCCCGGGTAATAGCCCGTTCCTTCAGACCGTCCCGGATCCAGGAATTGGTCATCTGAATTGCGTTGCGGGCCCAGAAACCGTCAACGGAGGCCGTTTTAATCCACTCTTCAAGCTGTGGCTTGATGGCGGGAAGATCAATATAGAGATGATGGGTTGTACGCACTTCCGGTTCGGCGCCGCAGGTTCCACATCGTGGTTTTTCCAGATCCGTGGGATCCAGGAGCTTGCCGCAGTTCTCGCACTGATCACCCCGGGCATCCTCATATCCGCAGTGAGGGCAGACACCTCTGACAAAACGGTCTGCAAGGAAACGGTCACAGCTGATGCAGAAGAGCTGGTCGATGCTCCCCTCTTTTATAAAGCCCTGCTCGTCGCAGCCTTTAAAAATTGACTGAACAATTTCAGTCTGCTCAGGAGTTGAAGTACGACCGAATTTATCAAAGGATATATTGAACCATTTATAAATTTCGTCATGTATTACAAAGTAGCGGTCACAGAGCTCCTTGGGACTGACTCCCTCTTCAAGAGCCCTTGTCTCGGTAGCAGTACCATACTCGTCAGTTCCACAGACATACAGGGTTTCATAGCCTTTCAGCCTGCAGTAGCGGGCGAAAACATCCGCCGAGAGTACCTGGATAAGGTTACCAAGGTGGGGAATATTATTAACATAGGGTAGAGCCGAGGTGATAAGTCGCTTCTTCATAGATCACCACTATATGTAATTATCCTTCAATTGACAAGAGAATCATTTACCGACGCCGTACGAGTTTACTTGACGCCATGGGGGTCCGGGAAGTACCCTTAGCTGTGTGCTTTCTCCGTCTTTGGATGACGGAATACTTTGATACAGTGCATATAAAACCATTCAGGAGGTTATATGTCGGACCATAATAATACACCGAAAGGGATGCCCTTTCCGGTGCGGCCGAAAATGATACTGCTGGCGATCATTGTAATAGTGATCATCGGCACCGTCATGTCGAGCTTTTATGTAGTTGACCAGACCGAGCAAGCGGTAATACTGCTTCTGGGAAACTTCAAAACCATTCAGGGACCGGGACTTCAGTTCAAGCTGCCCTTTGGTATTGAAAAGAATTTTAATGTACCCACCCAGGTGGTACAGACAGAACAGTTTGGATTCCGAACGGAAAGAGCGGGTATCAACACCGTCTACTCCAGGGCGGATTTCCCCGAAGAGTCGATAATGCTTACCGGAGATCTCAACATTGTCGATGTTGAGTGGACCATCCAGTACCGGATCGTCGACGCCAGGTCATGGCTGTTTAACGTTGAAAACAGGGTAAAAACCATCAGGGACATATCTCAGTCTGTTGTGAGTCAGCTAGTAGGTGACCGGACAATCTTTGATGTAATTGGACCTGAACGTACCACCATCGAAGTTCAGGCCCAGGAGAATATGAATACTATCCTTAAAAACTACGGACTGGGAATTAATGTTACCACTGTAAAATTGAGGAATATTGTTCCTCCAGAAGGTGCAGTACAGGATGCCTTTGAGGATGTGAATAAAGCCATTCAGGATATGGAGCGCCTTATCAACGAAGGAAAAGAACAGTACAACAAGGAAATCCCCAAGGCGGAAGGCCAGGCACAGCAGCTTCTTCAGGAGGCTCACGGGTATGCAACAGAAAAGGTCAACCGGGCCCAGGGAGATGTCGCCCGCTTTAACGCTGTTCTTCAGGAATACCGGCGTAATCCGGAAATCACCAGAAAAAGGCTTTATATAGAGATGATGGAGGATGTCTTCGGTGCAGAAAATGTACCTGTTGATCTTATCGACCGCAATCTGGAGAACTTTCTTCCCTTGAAGAATCTTCAGGGACAGGGGGGTATGTAAATGAGAAAGATGGTAACCGTACTTGTCGTACTCATTGTTCTCCTTGTTGTTTTTGTAGCCCTCGGACCTTTCTATATTTTACAGGAAGGCGAGCAGGCGGTTATTACCCGCTTCGGCGCAATAGTAGCCTCATCCCAGGATGCAGGCCTCAAATTCAAGATGCCCATGGTGGATACCGTTACCCGCTATCCCAAGCGAATACTCTCCTGGGACGGCGATGCCCAGAGGCTGCCCACAGCGGAAAACCAGTTTATCTGGGTGGATACTACAGCCCGCTGGAAGATAGTTGATCCTCTCAAGTTCTATGAATCGGTAACAACAATTGATCAGGCATTCGCCCGTCTCGATGAAGTTATCGACTCGTCAGTCCGCACGGTGGTAGCTGAAAACCCGCTGTATGAAGCAGTACGGAACAGCAATGTCATCAACGAAATAGACCGAACTACCACAATTCAGGCAGGTGCTGGTGCTGGTGAATCCATTGATGACGCAGCTATGCAGGCAACCGCTATTGTTGATGAAGAGAAGACTTACCCCGAGGTTGTGAAAGGTAGAAACAAACTCTCTGAAGAGATGTTTGTCGCAGCCAAGACTATTACACCTCAGTACGGAATTGAGCTTATCGATATCGTTTTCCGGCAGATCCGCTACTCTGATGACCTGACAGAAAGTGTCTACAACCGTATGATAGCTGAACGTAATCAGAAGGCCCAGGAATTCCGCTCCCGCGGTGAAGGGCAGAAAGCGTTCTGGCTTGGAAAACTGAACAACGAGCGGCGGTCCATCCTTTCCGGGGCCTATACGGAGGCGGAAACCACTAAAGGTAACGCCGATCGTGAAGCAGCTTCCATCTACTCCCAGTCCTATGGTGCCAATGAGGAATTTGCGATCTTCTGGCGTTCAATGGAAAGCTACCGTAACACCATGAAGAAATTCAACAAAACCCTTACAACGGATCTGGACTACTTCAGGTATCTCTACGATCCCGAAGGTTGACAATATTTATCAGTGTTTTTATACAGACTTCCGGCAAAACCGGAAGCCTGTTTTGTTTAGTTGGTATATTACGATAATAATTGTCAGATAAAACGGAATTTTTTATTTTAAAGCCATGAAAGAGAACAAAGCATCGAAAGGAAAAATATCCCTAACTCTTATTGCACTAACAGCTGTACTTTTGGCCTACTCCCTCTATGCCCGGAGCAACGGGGATCTTTCCGCCGCCAACCTTAAAACCATGATAGATACAGGCAATCCGTCGTATCTACTTGTAGATGTCCGTACACCGGGAGAGTATGCCGGAGGGTTTATCCCGACAGCAATCAATATTCCGCTGCAGCAGATTGCGGATACCCCTCCGGATGCAGCAAAGGACAGTCTGGTAATCGTTTACTGCCGATCCGGTAACCGATCATCCCAGGCGGCCAGACTGCTTGAAGAAATAGGCTACACAAACATTGTCGATTTCGGCGGGATCAGCCGATGGACATATGATAAGGATTATCCCTGAAGACGGGCACTATCCGTTAAAGCGCTTTTGCGCAATCAGATCAATTTCCTGAAACTTTGCATCGATACCCGGGTATAGATGGAGAAGATTGCTGGACTTCTGTGCATTTTGAAATATTGAACAAAAAATTTCCCTGTACTTTTTATGGGCCAGCTTTTTTAATACGACCATAAAGCGTCGGGACAAAAACCTGCCGGCCTTGAGGTCTGTCCTGCACACGTGATCTCCAATACGTTCAAGAAGGGAAATAGCCTCTTCCTGATTGTCTCTAAACCGGCAGTAGAGCAGGTCGTCTTTCAGTTTTACAAGGTACTCAATTGAGCAACCGGTAAAATCAAGGTTTGCAATAGCTTCTTTAACAGGATAGATTCCGCCGGATAGTTCTATCAGGGAGTTTCCTATTTGTAATGTGCTTTGATTTTCCGGAAACTTCTCTTTAACCCTTTCGGGATGCAATCCGTTCTTCACGAGCATGGCTATCTTACGGGCAGTCAGAAACCTTTCCACCATTCTGGAATCTTCCGGCCTATGCTTTTGCCCCCGGTGCACAACAAGCTGAAATTCCGTGGTAAGGTTGGTCCGGTTAAGCCCTTGTTTACCGCCCCTGTACTGAGTATAGTTTTCCGCGAAAAGCTCTACCCGCCCCTGATCAGAAAGAATATCCATAAGCTCGTCAAAGGGTATCACCCCATCTGAATTATAGCTCAACACAATATACCTTGCATCTACCACCCCTAAAAGCTCCCGAAGAGCCCCTGAGGCACTTTTTTTACGGCAAAATGGACTTCGGGTATTCTGCCAGTCGTTGCGGATGCCGGCCTTGTTTTTCATAATCCCATTTACATCCAGCTCTACAGGGACTTCCAGCAGATCCCAGCGGGCAACACTGTTAAGCATGTGATAGTTGCTGCCATACTGATGTATATTATAGGGCGGGTCCAGATAACAGAGGTCAGCTGACCGGGCTGCACACCAGTCACGGGCATCCATGGACCCCACATCTGCGGACATACCGTCAATCAGAACCGGATACTCCAGAGACATGGGAGCCATAATACGTTTTAATGCATCCCTTCCATGACCGCCGAATCCTTTATGACAGGCTTTAAAAACCCCCGAGGTATTGGCATGGGTAGCCGCTTCGTAAATCAGCATGGCAATGAGCAGATTCTTTGCCTTTTCAGCGTTCCTATCTCCACTGCACAGGGATAGCGGATACAGGGTTTCAATTTTTTCCCGCACTCTATCAAGAAAAAGCCCGTTCTCCCGCGTGTAGAAAAGCCGTTCCCTGCGATAGTCTGCCAGAAGAGTATTTTCCGGGGAGTAATACTTGCTGAAATAGGGCCTGGAAGGCTCACCCTCAAGGTTGTTCAGCTGAAACAGGACATTCTTCAAACCGCCCTGCCGGCTATAGAGGTCCTCCGCCTCCTGCGGAGAAAGACCAAGATAGCAGTAGTTAATAATCCTGCTGTACTCCTCCCAGTCGTTGGCAAACACTTTGTATCCCATATACTTCCCCAGTCTGGAAACAGAGCCTGAGCCGCAAAAGGGGTCCAGCATGGTTTTTATGGACTGTTCAGTTTCCAGCCGGGAGAATACCCTGTGAAGTGCTTTCAGCAGCCTTCTTTTATTGCCTATATAAGCAATCAGTTGACGGGTAAGAAATGGTGAGGAAAGTTCGATCATTAAACCCGGGGATCCGGCAGATATGCGGCAACGTTATTGTCAGTCTCAAACACCTCAACTCTGTCAATGTGTACCTGAGGAAAGCGGGGTGCCATTTCATCGTGAATAAACTTTGCAATCAGTTCTGCACTTGGATTTCCATGGCTGAATTGAGGATTCTCATTGAGGTTGGTATGGTCCAGTCCGCTGGTAATCTCCTTCAAGGCCTTTTTCAGAAGTCCGAAGTCAATTAACATACCGCCTTCATCCAGAGTATTTCCCGATACGAACAGTCTGATTTTATAGTTGTGACCATGCAGATTTTCGCATTTGCCGTGATAGTTTTTTATAAAATGAGCAGCGGCGAAATCGCCGTTGATTCTAAGCTGATACATGAAATGATGCCTCCCCGAACTGAATGCAAACCGCTTGTGGACCCGGCCGCTCTTGGGTAGACTGGATTAAAATCAAGCGCAGAAGGAGTTCCGTCGCCGTGACCAGTCTCATGGAAACAGAAAAAAGACTATCAGAGATTACCGGAGCCATCAACATCCTTGCCCGCAAGGGTAAGAATGATCCTGTAATCAAAGGCATGACTTATGATTCCCGCGAAGTAAAACCCGGATTTCTATTCTTTGCCCTCCCCGGGATCCATACAGATGGTCATCGTTTTATTCCGGTAGCGCTTAAAAACGGAGCAGCGGCGGTAATCCATACCCAGGATCTGGATACCTATAATCCCGATGCAGTTTATATTAAAGTAGAAAACTCGAGGCCCTTGATGTCACCTATAGCTGCAGCCTTCTATGATAATCCTTCACAGAAAATGGGAATAGCGGGAGTCACCGGAACAGACGGAAAAAGCTCTACCGTGGCATATCTGCATCAACTAATAACTGCAGTCGGTGAGAAGTGCGGATTTCTCTCTACCGTAGAATTTCATAACGGCCTGGAGTTGAAAAAAAATGCCTTCCGCCAGTCTACCCCCGAAGCAACTGAAGTTCATCAGCTGCTGGCCGAGATGTACCGTCTGGGTTGTAGTTTTGCAGTAGTGGAATCAACCTCCCACGGACTGTCACCGAAGAACAACCGGCTTGGAGATGTTCACTATAATGTTGGCATACTCACTAATATCAGCCACGAACATCTTGAGTTTCATGGAAGCATGGAACAATATGCAGCTGATAAATCCCGGCTCATGACGCACGTGGAGGCAGCTGTTCTTCCAGCGGAAGAACCCTGGCTTGATATTTTTGTAAAAGCTGCCGGAAACAGTAAGAAAATCCTCTACGGCTGCAATTCAGAAACGGCGGTCTATAATGCAGTTGATATCCGGGAAGACTCTGAAGGCCTTCACTTCATGCTGCAGTACCCCGGAGGACAGGTGGAGTGTTTTGCTCCCCTCCAGGGCCTCTTTAATGTTGATAACGCCCTGGCAGCTCTACTTGGAGCTGCCAGGTTGCTTAAAAGAACTCCCGAGAGCCTTGCTCCCCTGCTGGGAGAACTAAAACCCGTACGGGGCAGAATGCAGCCGGTTACAGCCGGACAGCCTTTTAATGTCCTTATTGATTATGCCCACAGTCCAGGCTCTTTTGAAAAACTTTTTCCTCTGCTGAGAAACCGCTGTGCTGGAAGACTTATTGCTGTTTTCGGATCTGCCGGGGAAAGAGACAGAGAGAAACGACCGATTCAGGGAGCAATAGCTTCCCGATACTGTGATGTTGTCATTCTCTCCGATGAAGATCCCAGAGGAGAAGACAGGAATGTCATCATAAGAGAAATAGCAGCCGGATGCAGCGAAAAAGCTGAAGATTCTGATCTTTTTCTTATTCCTGACCGCAGTGAAGGTATATACAAAGCCTGCAGCCTGGCCCGACAAGGTGATCTTGTAATCTGTCTGGGAAAAGGACACGAAGGCTCTATTATCGGACCAGACGGCCCCCTTCCCTACGATGAAGAAGAGTGTGTACTGAATGCACTCTCTCGTCTTGGATACACTAAATGAGCTTTTCCGGACGGGTAATATCGCTGCTGCAGCAGATTCCTCCGGGAAAAGCGATTACCTATGGTCAGTTAGCCGCCATGGCAGGCAATCATAGGGGGGCCCGTGGTGTGGTTTGGATTCTACGTTCGTCTTCACAGAAATATAATCTCCCCTGGCACCGGGTTGTCGCTGCCGGAGGGAGAATATCCCTACCAAGGGGTGGCGGGTTTGAGGAACAGGCAGCCTTACTCTCCGGGGAAGGCATAAGAGTAATTGACGGCAGAATTGATATCAAAACCTGTCAGTGGCATCCGGATTGAGTTTACCCGGCATAGACCTTTATGATAGGCTGGTCGTCGAGAGGGATTATGTCTGAATCAACCGAGAACACGCAGAAAATCAGTCTGGCAATTCTTTACGGAGGAAAGTCCGGAGAGCACGAAGTATCATTACGCTCTGCCTACTCCGTCTATAAACATCTTGATTATTCACGTTTTTCACCTCTTTTAATCGGCATTGATATTAAAGGCCGCTGGTACCTCCAGGATAATCCGCCTGCAACACATGAAGATACCCTTGATATTATAAAGGATACCTCAAGACTGGTTATGGCTGTGCCCGGCGAAGGTCTCTATAACCGGGAACAAAAGCTTGAGGTGGATGCGGTTTTTCCCGTCCTTCATGGCAGTTACGGCGAGGACGGAACTGTACAGGGGCTGCTTGAACTATGCAATCTACCCTATGCCGGGGCCGGAGTACTCGGCAGCTCGCTTTCCATGGATAAGGCTGCAACAAAAATTGCCTGGCAGAAAGCCGGGCTGCCTGTTGTGCCCTTTATCCGTGTAGACAGCCAGGAGATCGATACCGACGGCAGGTTGATGAGCGAAAAAGAGCGGGAGCTTAAAGCTGCATTCCCGATGCCTCTCTTTATAAAGCCCTTGCGGGCTGGTTCCAGCGTGGGAGTATCCCGCGTAGACAGCTGGGATGCTCTCCCTGCTGCTCTTTCTGAAGCATGCAGGTATGATACCGCTGCAATTGTTGAACCTGCCGTGAATGCACGAGAAATTGAATGCTCCGTGGTCGGTAATTTTTCCCTTGAAACATTCCCTCCCGGGGAAGTACTACCCACTCACGAGTTTTATGACTACGAAGCCAAATATATTGATCCCGACGGAGCAGTCCTGCAAGTTCCGGCAGATTTACCTGCGGAAGACCTGAAACAGATTCGGGAAATTGCAGCAAGAGCATATCAAGCCGCCGGTGCAGAGGGAATGTCCCGGGTTGATTTCTTTGTAGACAGGAAAACCGGAGAAATTCAGCTGAACGAAATCAATACCATTCCCGGTTTTACCAGTATCAGCATGTTCCCTAGAATGTGCGAAGCAGGAGGATTGGCATATACCGATCTTATCAGCAGAATGATTGATCTTGGAGTCGACCGTTACAAACGGCGGCAGGCATGTGTGTACTCACTGCTGACTAAAACTGCAGCTGCAGAGTAATAATGGTTATATCTCCGCCTCGAACCTGATGCACATTAGATTCAAATCGGATGCCGACTTTATCACAGGAATCCTGAAGATAGGAAATATAGTAAATGCCCAGTTCAGTATTCCCGGAACCGGAAAAATCTGAACAAAAGGCTGTCAGACTTTTTTCCTTCATATCAAGATGCTTGATCGAATTAATCTTCTCCTTCAGCTCACGATACTCGGAATACCGATTGTAAAGGGTTACTTCCAGTCGATCACCGGCTGTGCTGCTGCTGAGACTGCGCAGCCGCCAGTCGAGATATATCTTTTCTCCGTCTTCCCTCATTTCCCGGAAGAGTGTTTTACGCAGTTCCTCTGAGTAAAGCACCTGCCCGGCAACTTCCCTGCCATCTTTTCTACGCAGGGCCCTGGCGGTAAGATTTGTGTTTTCCGCTCCGGTCAGCAGTTCAAGAATCAGCAGTGCAAGATACTCTGCAGTCCTTGATTTTTCCAGATAATCTTTCAGGTATTTACGGATATCATCTACAAGAAGGACATATTCCGGACTTTCATGATACCGGGAAAGAATAAACCATATAAGCGTCCGCATCTGCCTGAGAAAGCGTTCACATGACAGAATCTGTACATTTTTCTCTTCCGGCAGAAGAGATTCGTTATTATTAATTGCATCGGTAACAGGACGGATTATCTCTTTTCGCACCTCATCAATGAGAGAACGATTTTTGGTCAGTACTGCGGAAAGAAAGTTTTCGTTTATCCTGGTTTTTTCATCAATAATATTTGCGGGATTATGGCGATTCCACTGCCGGATAAGATCAGATTGCAGCATCCGGTTAAAGATAAGAACATCAAAACTCCGGTACAGTATCCCGAAGGTAACCATCTTGGAAAAATCAATTATCTGCTGACGACGATCAAGAAATTCAGTACGCGATATTTCAATGCGGCTTATGTAATTTTGAAACAGCATACTTTGCAGAGAATTTGTCGGAGCGGTTTCCAGGACAAGACCATAAACATCAGAACCGTCAGCCAACTGAAATCTGCTCAGTTTTTTTTTATTCCGCAGGAAAAAATCTGATCCGTCCTCTGTAAGAGTAATCCGCAAAGGAAGATCTATATTGCCGCCCCGTTTTTTCCCGGCCACAACTGCCTACCAATGGTCGTATGAAGTAATCTTTTTTAAATCCTGCCTCTCCCTCTGCAGGGGGATTTGCTCAGGATAGCCAAGTGAAAGCAGTACAACCACCCGCATTTGATACGGAACAGAAAGAATCTCTTTTACTATAACTTCATCAAAGGTGGTGAGTACAGCACTGCCGATGCCCTCCTCCTGAGCCTGGAGCATCATGAAGGAAACAGCGGTGGCAATGTCGATGGGATAGGCATGCTGCCCGTTGGGCATTCTGTAATCAACATTAGTTGAGCAGGCCGCGATAACCACCGGAGCGGTACTGATCTGGCTTGCACCATAAGCGGCATCTTCGAGCCTGGAGAGAACAGTTTTATCCCGGACTATGACAAAACGCCAGGGTTGCCGGTTTTTCGCAGAGGGAGCCCTGCGACCGGCTTCCAGGATTGTATCGAGACTTTCCTGAGAAACAGCATCCCCGTTGAACTGCTGGACGGTTACACGGTTTGCAATGTGAGGAAGCAAGCTCATACAGTAACCTCTCTATTGACCACTGAAATCATTTTTCCGTATGCTACGTTACAGATGAAACGTACCCTCTCCATGTGTCTGCTTATACTATTTTCGGCACAGTTTCTTACGGCCCAAAATATAATCCGTACTCCCATGGGAGAGATTCTCGATGATCTCGTATATTTTAGCAGTCTCCACCCAAGACTGGAAGGGTCGAAACAGGAAAAATCTGCATATTTATATATTAAATCCGTTATAGACGAACTGAATGTAAGCTATTCAGAGCATAACCTGGGAGATCTAAAGGACAATCACTCTTTCTCATCCAGCATCATAGTCGATATTCCCGGCAAACGCGGTGATACTCTTAATATAATTGTTCCCATAGATCATGAACCTGGACTGTCTGCCGATGCTGACGGTTCTGTCAGTCTTGCTCTGGGCCTTTCACTTGTACGTGAGTTTGCCCGCAGAAATCCTGATATCAGTCTGCGTATTCTTTTTCTGGGAGCTGAATATTCAGGCAGGGAATTTTCCCAATTAGGTTCAGAAGAATTTCTGAAAGAGTTTTATCCGGAAAGTCCCCAGTCTTTTTTCTATCTTGATCTTAAAAGGATTCCCGGCACCATAAGCCTGCGGGCCGGCGGAGAAGGAATTGTCGCCCCCTACTGGCAAGTCCGCAGGGCTGTCTCAGCACTGGAAAGCTCAGGGTTGAACTATCTCTTTAAGGAAAATGAAAACCAGATTCACCGCCTCGGGATGTGGGGCAGTTCAACCAGGATAAATCCGTATCTTCAGGCAGGCTACCCGTCCTTGATACTTCAGGGAGATGATTACGGGAGCGCTCCGGCCATAGTACCCTGGATTACCGGTTTTTACTCGTTTATCTTTGACCTGATCGATAATAATAAAGAAGGTTTTCCGGAACAGTGGGACCGGCATTATCTTTATTTTGATTTTTTCGGAAAACCAGTCAGTATCGGCGAGCAGGCATATCTCTTTCTACTTCTTACAGTAATAGTTGCACCACTTATCTATCCGTTTTTTATTCCCCGCAAATTCAACCGTTATCTTAAAACACTGGGTAAAAATTTCTGGGATATTCCAGTACTGCTTCTGCTTATTCTTCTTTTTCTGATCATCGGAACCTATGGCGTACAGCTGATACTGCTCATCCGCGGGTTTCCCACCCTCTGGCAGCATACACCGCTTATTGTATTTCTTATTAAAGCCAGTATTGCACTTATTCTGTTCTTCCTCTTTTTCGGGTTACTCAAGAAAATCAGATTTTCCCAGAATTCCACCTTTTACAGTTCTTCCGCCCTTTTCATGATTCTCCTGGCAATCCTTACTGTATCAGTTCTTGATATTTCAATGACCTATTCCCTGCTATGGGCATTCACTTTCTCATTTCTTTTCAGCATTGTTCCAAACAAATATACAAAAGCAGTGATGCTTGCATTTTCTACCCTTCTGGTAATCAAAACTCTTTCAAATGTCTTTGCCCAGGGTGCAGACCGCGTCATTGAATACCTCATTCTCAGCCCCTTTTCAGGCAACATGTTTCTGTCTCTGCTGATCCTTCCCTTTCTGCTTATGCTGATTAGACTTGATTTTCTTTTTCGCCATCCAACCTTGATGCGCCAGAAGGTGCTTATCCGGAATGCAGCGATTATTTTCTCCAGCATAACCATGATTGGTGTTCTGTACCTGTTTGGATTTAATCCCTATTCAAAAAGCAATCCTCAGCCAGTAAGTGTTCAGGAAGTTGTTGATACATCCACAGGACAATCACGCATACGGGTTTCAAGTCCCGCAGAAATCGAGGCACTTATACTCAGTTCAGGCGACATTGGCCAGAAAGTTATCAGCAATACCCGGGAAGAAAACCTTCTACGCCAAACAGATGAAACGTATTTGGATATTGATATTTCCCTTGAAAAATTCCTGGACAGGGACAGATTTCTGATCTTTCTTAATTCTCAGAATACTCCTGAAAGTATAGAGATCCGCTTCAGCGGCAACAGTGATTTTCTTGTATATGATATTGATTTCCCCTATACACTGACTGCTGACCACATGGGCGCCATTGTGCATATAGGCCACAATCCTCCTCTCCCCCTGCAATTTGAAGCTGTTTTCCTCTCAGGCACAGCGGATACAATGAAAATATCTGCCGGATACAACGGACCCTTTAAAGATCTTGGGGTTCTGGGAGCACCCTATCGTATAACACAGACAAGAACAGTTAATATGGATCTGCCGCTTCCTGTGGAGTAGAATAGAGTTTGTGACAGATCCCGTTTTTTTCCATGTTGACCTTGACGCCTTCTACGCTTCGGTGGAAGAGCATGATAATCCCGAACTGCAGGGTAAGCCGGTTATTATCGGTGCCTTACCGGGAAAAAGAGGCGTAGTATCTGCCTGCTCTTATGCCGCCCGGGAATTCGGCGTACGATCCGCAATGCCTGTATCCGAGGCCTACCGCAGATGTCCTCAGGGAGTTTTTATCCCCCCGCGAATGCACAGATATCAGGAAGTCTCCGTCCGTATTATGAAGATTTTTGACGATTTCAGCCCCCGGGTTCAGCAGATTTCTGTAGACGAGGCATTCCTGGATATGTCTGGTACCCGGAGGATTTTCGGAACCGCGATACAGGCTGCTGAGCTTCTGAAAACAACAGTAAAGCAAACTACCGGCCTCACCGTCTCAATCGGAATCGCCTGGAACCGTTACCTTGCAAAGCTTGCCAGCGATTTCCGAAAGCCCGACGGCATGTACCAGGTTATTCGGGGTACCGAGGAGGATTTCCTGAATCAGCTTCCACTTAAAGATATCTGGGGACTGGGAGCTAAAGGACGGGAACGGCTGGCGGAGCTGAATATCAGGGATGTACCAACCTTACGGGAATATCCGAAAGGGATTCTGGCCAGGCAGCTTGGGGATGCCGCGGCTGAGTATCTGTACAAAGCGGTAAGAGGCATTGATCCGGGGATATTCAGTGAAACTCCTAAATCCAGGTCTATAAGCACAGAAAGAACTTTCGGCAGGGACACTGCTGATGAGGAGGGGCTTTGCGCAGCACTCCTGGATTTGTGTCATCAGGTAATGTTCAGGATGATGCGAGAGGGCTTTGTGACCCGTACGGTGGTCCTTAAGATTCGCTTTTCTGATTTTTCAACCAGTACCGCTCGTACAACCCTGGCTTTCCCCGTCGTTTCTGCGGAAGAACTTTACCGGGAAGCATTGCAGCTGTTTAACAGACGCTGGACAAAAGGACGGGAAGTACGTCTCATCGGCATTGGGGCAGCAAATATTGAGAGCAGTAGTGCTGCGCGGCAAACCAGCCTCTTTGAGGAGGCTGACGAGCGGCACAAACGGGTTGAGGAAGCTGTCATGGGGATCAGAGACAGGCACAAGGAGAACACCATTATAAAAGCCCGCCTCCTTGATCCTGGAAAATCCGACTGACTACTCAAGCACTGAAATACTATCCCTGGAATCGAGTACGGTCTGCCCTGATGTTCCGGTGAATTTATTCAACGGCTGGGTAACCATATAATAGCGGTTTGTATTATTCCACAGGGTAAATCCTGAAGCTGGAGAATTATCCATACCCTTCAGCTGCCGCTGCAGATACTCAGAATACTCGGGCTCCTCCATATAGTATTCGAAAGGCAGCAGAAAAGCCTGGACGTAGGGACGTATAAGGCTTCTTCCCTCTGCTATGCGTGATGAACGCATGGAACCTTCGCGATAAATCCACTCTGCCCGCTCCAGATAAGGAAGATCCTTGCGGAACTGCCGGGGAAAATGGGATGGATAATACATCGGACAGATTACATCCACATAATGACTTACCAGTTCAATGTTCTGACCTATCCAGTTGCCCATACGATACCAGGAGTTAAACCCATACAAATCGGTGCTGATGGGAATGGAGATTTTTTCTCTCACTATGGATAAAAATGATTCCAGGGCTTCAATCCTGCTCATACCTTCGCGGCGCTGCCGGTACTTTGCAGTGGAAAGATCTCCGTCAGAAGGGAAACGTATATAGTCAAACTGCACTTCATCAACTCCACGCTGCTGCAGTTCTTCTGCGATTGAGGTATTGTAGCGCCAGATATCTTCGGAAAACGGGTCAACCCAGAATTCCCGCTGCTCATACCGGGTCTCTCCGCTTTCTTCATCTTTTACGGCAATGCGGTTCCCCCACGGAGCATTTCTGTTCACATCCCAGATGGCATACTTGTTGCCGCTGTAGTTGAACATCCGTTTATCCTTGAAAACCACAACCCTGCCGACGACATAAATGCCCCGGGCATGGCATGCCTGGATAAGTCCATCAAGCTCAAAACGTGGATTCAGGGCATTTGCCTCTTTTACCTGCGGTAGATTTGAATCGTAGGTAAGCCACCCCCAGTCGTCCTTCATATCTACTGTAACCGTGTTCAAACCGTTTTCGGCCAGGAAATCAAGCTGCTGCTTGAGTTTTTCACCGGAAGCATTATTCGGGTTAAGGTAAATTCCGTAACGCCCGGACGCCTTCTCCAGTCTGTTTCTCTTTTCTGCCGAAATGGTTTCGGCACCTGAGTGAAAACTGCTTGTATGTTTTGACCATTTACTTCCGTCCCAGGAGTAGACAGCTTTGTCTCCCCAGACAAAAAGGGTTCCATCACCGGCATACCAGAGTCCCCTCATTTCATCTGTATAGGGGAACTGCCTGCTTTCCCACGGACCATCCACAGAATCTGCAGTATGTATCTGGGATGTAAAGCTGGTGGCAAGAGCAATCATGCCGTCTGCACCGGCGGCAATGCCGCTTATCTCTTCGTAGAAACCGGCCCCCTTGTAGAGAAAGGGAACTTTTTCTGAAAGTTTGCTCCAGCTTTTGCCGTTATCCCTGCTAACAAAAAATCCGTTGAAAGAGGTTCCCAGATAGATAGTTGAGTCGCCAAAGGGAGATACAGAGGTTATATAGTTGCTTCCGGCTACCGGATCCTTAAGGGGGATTTCTGAAAAATTATCACCACCGTCAGAACTGATAAAAAGTTCTGAGCTTGTAGTAACCGCCAGCTTACCGGGAATTCCGTATGCCGGTCCCAGGGCAGTCAGAAGCTTTATCCCCTGGTCATTAAAAGGATAGACAACCCGTTCCGGTAGACCATGATTTCCTGCAGGCTTTGCTGAAAAACTGTCACTGCCCCGGTAGACACCGTGATGCCGCACAAGCAGATACCATTCGCTCTCGTTAAATGTAGCACCTGCAGCAGCATTGCCGGGTATTTCTGCTGTGAGCTGGATAGAAAATAGAAGAAAAAACATTACAAGCAGACAGATTGACCTGAATATTCCGGTACAGCGGATGGTTGATTCTTTCATACGGCCATAAGCTTATCACAGCCCTGCAGCTGCTGACAATCTGTAACACGGTCAGGGCTGTTCAATCCAGCCCTTTGTCCGCTCCACAGCTTTCATCCATTGCTTAAATCTGAATTCCCGGTCATCAGCCTCCATTGAAGGTATCCACCGTCGATTCTCCTTCCAGTGCCGACCGATCTCCTCCATGTTTTTCCAGTACCCCACGGAAAGCCCCGCGGCATATGCAGCACCGAGTGCAGTTGTTTCTGTAATCTCCGGCCTTATAACCGGACGATTGAGAATATCTGCCTGAAACTGCATAAGCAGGCCGTTTTGAACCATTCCTCCGTCCACTCTCAGTTCCGGAATGGTAAGTCCTGAATCCATCTCCATGGCAGCTATAAGTTCCCTGGTCTGGAATGCCGTGGCCTCAAGAACTGCTCTGGCAATGTGACCACTGCGGGCATACCCGGTCAGCCCCGCCACAATTCCCCTGGCGTCTGAACGCCAGTGGGGAGCAAAGAGGCCTGAAAACGCAGGCACGAAATAAACTCCCCCCGAATCCTCAACACTGGAGGCTAGTTCTTCAATTTCCGCACTTGATTTTATGAGACCTAAATTATCACGAAGCCACTGAACAAGAGAGCCTGTTACCGCCACTGATCCCTCAAGGGCATAGCGAACCGGCTCATTCCCTCTGCGATAGGCTACAGTAGTTAAAAGACCATGGCTTGAACGGATTAGCTCTGTTTCTGTATTAAGCAGGAGAAAGCAACCGGTACCATAGGTATTTTTCGATTCTCCTCTTGAAAAACATGCCTGACCGAACAGAGCTGCCTGCTGATCACCCAGAATACCTCCAATGGGGATTTCAGCGCCGAAAACTCCTGTAGCGGAGGTAGCTGCAACCGGAGTATCTGCTATGGACGAACAGATATCAGGCAATATACTTTCGGGAAGGTCCCATAGCTTAAGCAGCTCCTGATCCCATTGGCATGTTTCTATATTCATCAGCATTGTTCGGCTTGCATTGGTTACATCCGTGGCATGAACCTTTCCTCCGGATAATTTCCAGATCAGCCAGGAATCGACAGTCCCGAAACGGGCAGTGCCTCTCTGCATAGCAGCTGCAACTTCAGGGATATTCTGTTTCAACCATACAAGTTTAGGAGCAGAAAAGTAGGTCGCGGCCGGCAGCCCGGTACGCAGAGTGAGCGTTTCATGAGAAGTCTGCAGGGACTGAACAATAGTATCGGTTCTAATATCCTGCCATACCAGGGCATTATAAAGGGGCCTGCCGCTCTCCGCATCCCAGACCATGGTGGTTTCCCGCTGATTGGTAATCCCTATGGCTGCAATATCCGTACTTGGAATCCCGCTTTTCTTCAGTGTTTTCCGTATTACAGACTCCGTACGGGTCCAGATCTCTTCAGGATCATGTTCAACCCAGCCGGGCTTCGGGAAAATCTGGGTATGTTCAAGTTGAGACGATGCCCGCTCTCCCCCATGCACATCAAATATAATAAACCGCGTACTGGTCGTACCCTGATCAATGGAACCAATGAACTTTTCTCCCATGTTAACTGCCCCCACAACGATTAAAAATTCTCATAATTTGTATTAACAGCTAATTCAGGCTAAATGCCCCGGCTTGTGTTGTCAAGAAAGAAAGAAAATTTGAATTCATGGATTTTTAGAGTAATAATTAACTAGTAGAAAAGAAAAGTACGGTTGGAGGAGTACATGCTGAGGGGAAAATATGACGAGAAAATAGGTGAGGGACTGGTAAGAATAGGTGCATTAACCCATGAACAAAAAGAGAAAATTCTTTCAGTTCAGGCAGAGGGAGACAAACGGCTGTTCGGCCAGATAGCAGTTGCAAACAAATTCACCAACGACGATACTGTCAGAAACTATCTGACCGACATTCGTCGCGCACGCCACAGTCGCAGATACTGGTAAGCTTTATCTTTTACACACATCTGACTTGATGCTTTAAGCACCCATCTCTACAATACATTCCGTGAAATTGAAAATCTCAGTACTCTTACTGCTGTTTCTCACAGCCCTCAGCTCCTGCGCAGCCCTGGGAGGCAACAAACAACGGGACAGTGTCAGTTTTATCAGCCTCAGGGAGAGCCTTCCTACATTTTCACTACAGACAAAAATACCTGCGGAATTGCGGGAGTACCTGGTTTATTATCAGCTGCCAGTATTGCCGGGAAAATACTGGTTCGGGTATGTTCAGTCAGGCTCCTGGTTCTGTCCGGTACATCTGTTTCTTCCACAGGAAACTCCAAAAGGAACAGTTTTTATTATCCACGGATTTCTTTCTCATTTTGCTTTTTTTAAGGATCTTATCCAATTACTTATAGACGATGGATGGGCAGTGGCCGGTATTGATCTGCCAGGACACGGTCTTGCCACAGGAACCCCCACAGCAATAGATGACTTTTCCTCCTACGGACAGGCTGTTGCAGACCTTATTAAAGCAGTATCTCCCTATGCTCCCGGGCCATGGGTGGTAACAGGCCATTCCATGGGGTGTGCGGCGCTGTTGGAGTACGCAGCTCATGAGTCTTCAGCCTTTGAAGAATATTACTTTATAGCTCCCCTACTCCATTCACGGCTTTACGGACTTTCCCGGGCAGGATTCTACCTTGCCCGCCCTTTTATCGATTCAATTCCCCGCTCATATCAGAAGACCAGTTCAAACCAGGAGTATCTTGATTTCAAGGAATTCCATGACCCCCTCCAGGTAGACCAGATATCTCCATCCTGGGCTGAGGCTCTCTACACATGGAATACACGTATTTACCAGAAGAAGCTGCCTGATATACGGGTATATATTTTTCAGGGAACTCTGGACCGGGTTGTTGACTACAGGGATAACATCCGGTATTTCTCTGAGTACCTTTCGCCGCTGAATGTGGAATATATAGAGGGAGCCCGGCATGAACTGCCCAGAGAAATTCCCCGGTATCAGGATCTTTTGTTCACTTCAATTACAGATAAACTGAATGTAATTTCTGAAACCAGCAAGGAATAAACACGGCAGATGATAAAAATAATCCGGAAAACTCTTATTGCAATTTTATTTTCTTTACTTGTTTTCAACAGCTACGGAGATGGTTTTAAATTCACGCTCAGTCCGGAGACCGAACAGGATTATTCCATTTTTCTGGTAACCACAGGTCCGGGCGACGAAGTATACCTGTGGTGGGGACACAGCGGTATAATTGTCAGAAATAATAAAACCAGGAAGGATGCATTTTATGACTTCGGGGTTTTCAGTTTTGAAACCGAACATTTCTTCCGCAACTTCCTGATGGGAAAACTCTGGTATATGGGTTACAGGTCTTCAGTGAACGCCAACCTTAACAGGACAATTAAAGAAGACCGACTGCTGCGTATTCAGGAACTTCGCTTCTCTCCGGGGAAAAAAATTGAGTTGATACAAAATCTTGAAAACAGGGTAAGTCCGGAAAACCGCAGCTATCTTTACGACTACTATTCCGATAACTGCGCAACCAGAATTCGCGATGTGCTTGATACCGCTTACGACGGGGCTCTCAAATCAGTTTCCATAGATAAAGACCGTCATACACTGCGCTTTCAGACTCGCAGATTCTCAGGACGTAATCACTTCATTGAATGGGGGCTTATGTTTCTGATGGGACCCCTGATAGACCGGGAGATCAGCGGATGGGATGCAATGTTTCTTCCTGGTGAAATTCCCGTATATCTTGAACAGCTGACCGTGAAAGAAGGCCCCGACCGGGGGAAAAGCGTCATTAGAAGCGACACAATTATCCACCGTCCTGCCGATTATACTCCGCCTCCGGTGAAGCCCGACGCCTCATGGCCCTTCGCCGTCGGATTCGGTATTCTGCTTGCAGCTTTCATGATTGCCGGAAGATATATTCCACAAAAATTGTTTCCTTTAAAATGGCTTTTTCTCCTGTACTTCCGCATTATTCTTTTTCTTGCAGCCGTTGCCGGTTCCATACTGTTTTTTATCTCCCTGTTTACGGACCATTCAGTTGCTCACAACAACTGGAACCTGCTGCTGCTTAGTCCGCTTCACTGGATAAGTCTTACAGCTCCATATAACGAAGGTAAAAAAATAACCCTGCTGTTTACTCCCTGGCTCTTAACCGGTGGAGCATCCCTGCTGCTTATGGCGGGAAGTTTAAGCGGCATAATCAACCAGGATATTATTCAAATCGGGGCTTTCCTCTTTCCCCTTTCTCTTGGTATAACTGCCCCCTACCTGAAAAAAGTATTGATGAGCTGAAGCCCCGGCAGTATAGTGATAAGACCATGTATTTCGGACTCTTCATCAGCTCATTTTTCGTCGCTTTTTCCGGGGCCGTGATGCCAGGACCGCTGCTCACAGCAACCATTGGCACCTCTGCAAGAAAAGGGCCGTCAACCGGGCCTCTTTTTATAGCCGGTCACGCAATTCTTGAGCTTGTTCTTATAACTGCCCTGCTTATAGGCTTAGGACCGTTTATTAATTCAGTTCCGGTTTTCTCCGCGATCTCCATCATTGGAGCCGGAATTATGCTGTACATGTCGTCTGGAATGCTGCGTAGTCTTCCGGGTTTAAGCCTGAGCAATACCGGAAAACAGGAGAAAAATGGATCTCTTATAAGAGCCGGAGCTCTGTTATCACTTTCAAATCCATACTGGACCATCTGGTGGGGAACCATAGGTCTTACCTTTCTTGCCCGCGCACGTCAGGCGGGGGGTGCAGGAATTGCCAGCTTCTTCAGCGGGCATATTCTTGGAGATCTTCTCTGGTACTCAGTTATATCCTATGCTGTATGGAAGGGAAAGCGTTTATTCAGTGACCGTATCTACAGGACTCTCATTGCAGTATGCGGTATAACTCTGGCTTGTTTCGGAATATTTTTTCTTATCAGTGGTATAAGCTCCCTTTTTAAAGGAACTGTCTGAATGCTCTCACTTCAGCGATTCATACCCGTACTCACACTCTGTGTTCTTCCTGTATTCTCTTTTGTGTATAGTACTTCGCCCCTTGTCGTGGCACAGGAACCTGCTGAGACGAATGAGTTTGTGGAGATTTACGCCGCTGCCGATACCAGCCTGTTCGGAAGGGCTTCCAGCAGGATCGAAGTTATTAAAACCCCCTTCAATGCCTTTCGGGATGCGAAAACATTCCCGGTGCAGGAGACATCAGAAACCGCGCTGCTCATGCAAAGCCATACGGTCAGGCTGCTTGAACGTATGGCTGAGCTGCATTCGGAAGCTTCAAGTCAATCAGACATGAATGATTTTTCATCGATGAAGGTGGAAAAACTAGACCAGGATGTTTTTAGAATTAGTCATATGGATCTTGGATTTTCAGCAACGTTTCGTTTTGAAAAACCATCTGCAGCTTTTTTAGAGCAGATTAAATCTTATTACCGGAATGTCTACTGGCAGGAAGAAGTTGAAGCTGCATACCGAGAAAACTATGTTATTACTGTTCTTGAGGCAGAGGACATCCTCAAACCCTACGGCAGAGTGGACTTTCTGGACGCAATGATATCCGCGAGCCTTATTGCCGCGAAAGACCAGCCGCTCTGGGGTATGCATGATGGTGCAGGACTTCTCGACGGACTGGGTTATATGCTCGTAGAACAAACAAACAGCAGGGATCAGGGATCCGACAGCTACCGGAAATTCAACAGCAACAGTCATGCCATGGAAGAGATTGTTATGAGGCTTCGCCAGAACCGGGAAAACCTCGCCGAAGACATCCATACTTCTGTGAACAGTGTTGTACAGTATGAGGAAGACGATGATTTTCTGCTTCCGGAGGAACTGCTCACCGTTTGTGAAGGTGATGAAATTGAGTTTGCCCTCACCTATTACGATCTTGCCCGAAGAACCGGGTGTGAGGCAAAAATACTTGCTCTCAGCGAGGACCCCGGCATGTCCGCTGTTGAGTATCTGACGGTTTTCCAGAAAGAAGCATTCGGAAAATGGGGATATATTCGCCACCAGGATTTCAAATCCCCCTTTGCGGATCAATGGGAAGATATTCCAGCACTTCTTTCCAGGGATAACACATTCTATTTTGAGCTGAACCCGGCCTTGATCATGCATAAACGGCAGATTACACTGCCGGCTGCCCCTTCCTGGGCAATATCAATTTATTAATTCGCCGGGAGCACCTGTGAAGATAGTCCTTGTAGAACCTGAGATCCCCCAGAATACCGGTAATATTTCCAGAACCTGTGCAGCTTTAGGTACGGAACTCCATTTGATCGAGCCCCTGGGATTTTCCCTTGAAGAAAAGATGGTTCGAAGAGCCGGACTCGATTACTGGCACCTTGTCACGGTGGTAACCCATCCAGATATCAACTCTTTTTTCTCACAGTTCCCGGATCTTCCCAAATTCTATGCTTCGACTAAAGGGAGAAACATATACACTGAAGTCAATTATCCAGAGGAGTGTGCACTCATCTTCGGAAAGGAAAGTGCAGGCCTGCCGGAGTCTTTGCTGCGGGAGAACCCGGATACCGCTGTGAGAATTCCCATTATAAAGGAAGCCCGCTCACTGAACCTGGCGAATACTGTAGCAATCATGGCTTTCGAAGTACTCAGACAAAATGGTTTTCCGGGAATGAAAACCGCAGGAACGCCAGTCAGTTTCAACTGGTAGAATATTTAGAAAATCCCAGCCGAGTAGACAATTTTTCAGTCTCCATGGTAGTTTAACATCCGGAGGAAACGCGTGATCAGTACAGTTGGTTTTATTGGATATGGTAATATGGGTTCAGCTTTATGCGACGGGATTATAAGAAGTAACCCTGGTGCATCGGTTTTTATCCAGGAACCTGATCAGGAAAAAGCTGCGGCGGCGGCTTCCGCCACAGGTGGAACAGTAAACCTCGAACCGGAAGAGTTCTGCAGTAAATGTGATATTATCATTGTGGCGGTAAAACCCCAGCTGCTGGACAAGGTTCTTGACGCCTATGCTCCGTTTAGCGCCGATAAAAAGATTATATCCATTGCCGCAGGTACCACGACATCTTATTTCACCCAAAAACTGGCGACAGTGAATGTTGTACGCTTCATGCCGAATATCGCAGCCCGGGTTGGAAAAGCCCTTACCGGAGTAAGTGCTGCGGAAGGCGCATCTGCGGAATTCAAAAAACAGGCTATGTCTATTGCCGAATCTGCAGGAAATGCAGTAGAGCTGCCCGAATCTTCCATGGCGGCATTTACCGGGCTTTCAGGGTCAGGGATAGCCTATGTTTTCAGCTTCATTCATGCCCTTGCCCTGGGCGGGACAAAGGAGGGAATCCCCTATGATACCTCCCTTAAAATTGCACTGGGCACGATTGAGGGGGCTGTAGGACTCAGCCGGGAGAAAGGTGAAAATCCCATCAGCCTGCTGAGCAAGGTTATCAGTCCTGCAGGTACAACTATCCAGGGAGTAGATGCACTGGAAGAAGGGAAATTTACCGCAACTGTTATTGATGCGGTTGAGCGGGCCAGTAAACGGGCCCGTGAACTGGAATAGTCAATTTTATTATAAGGTAGAGAATATGCTTGATCTTAAATTTATACGGGACAATGCCGATGCTGTGCGAAAAAACATTTCTGACCGCTTCATGGAAGCGGATGTAGATACAGTAATTCAACTTTTCGAAGAGCGGAACACGCTGATTCTGAAAACAGATGAACTTCGGCGTCAGAGAAATGAAAATGCTGCAAAAATGAAAGGGAAGATGCCCCCGGAAGAACGGGAACCTCTGGTGGCAGAGGGGAAAAAGCTTAAGGAAGAGATTTCCAGTATTGAAGGCCGCTTAAATACAGTTAATGAAGAGCTCACCCGCGAAGCATCCCGCATTCCCAACATGGCTCACCCGGATGCACCACTGGGAAAAGAAGATAAAGATAACCTCGAGGTCAGCCGCTTCAAGGGGCCTACGGAGTTTTCTTTCACACCCAAGGACCATGTCCAGATTGCAGCAGATCTGGATCTGGTTGATTTTGACACGGCAGCCCGGGTTTCCGGCCCGAAGTTCTATTACCTGAAAAACGAGGCAGTTTTTCTTGAACTTGCCCTTACCCGGTATGCCCTGGATATTCTGCGGGAGAAAGGGTTTACTCCAACCATTACCCCCGACATAGCCAAAGAAGAGGTTCTTGAAGGAATAGGCTTTAATCCCCGAGGAGACGAAAGTAACATCTACGCCCTGGAAAATACCGGAACCTGCCTGGTTGGAACAGCAGAAATAACCCTTGGAGGCTATTACAGCGGCAGCATTCTCGATGCCGCAGACCTACCTATTAAAATGGCCGGGCTCAGCCACTGCTTCCGTAGGGAAGCAGGTGCGGCTGGACAATACTCCAAAGGCCTGTACCGGGTGCACCAGTTTTCAAAAGTAGAAATGTTTGTCTATTGCCGACCGGAAGATTCCGACCGGATTCACCAGGAGCTTCTTCAGGTGGAAGAAGAAATTTTTTCAGGATTGAACATACCCTACCGTGTTGTAGATACCTGTACAGGAGACCTCGGCGGCCCTGCATACAGAAAATACGACCTTGAAGCCTGGATGCCCGGACGAGGAGAGAACGGCGGATGGGGAGAGGTAACCAGTACGTCCAACTGTACCGACTATCAGGCCCGCAGACTGGGTGTAAGGTATAAGGAGGACGGCAAAAACCAGTACGTCCATATGCTCAATGGAACTGCCGTCGCCGTTTCACGGGCAATAATTGCGATACTGGAAAACTTTCAGCAGGAGGACGGATCAATCAAGATTCCTGATGCTCTTGTTCCTTATACCGGTTTTGACACAATCAGGCCAGCAAAGTAATCCCGGAACAATAAAAAAAAACGGCCGCTGAACTGCGGCCGTTCTATTATTTGCACATCTGCTGCAGGATATCCCTCAGAACCTTCTGATGTTCATTATAAGAGTAGGATTTACCCTTGGCCATCTTATCTCTTACCCTTTTTTCGAGCTCCTCTGCAGCAGATACTGAAAGCGTTTTATCCAGAACTGTGAAATAGTTTATATCCCGCTGAGCATTTGGAATTGCTTTCTTTGTAAAATCACACACTATTGTTGTCATTTTTTCTCCTCTACTGTTGATTGAATTTTTTATGTATTCTGCACCTAATATTAACGTAAAGTTTATCCCAAAGTCGAGCACTTTTCAGTCTGCTGAAAAACAAACTGTATTGCCTCATGCCCGTATCACAGGTAAGCTGTATGCATAACCCCAGCAGGAGGCGTTTATGCAAACAGCTCTGCTAATTATAGATGTTCAGCAGGATTTCTGTCCTGGTGGTTCACTATCCGTACATGAAGGTGACCGCATAATCAGTGGTATCAACATGATATCTCCCAACTTCAAAACGGTGATTGCTACAAGGGACTGGCATCCCGCAAGCCATATATCATTCGCCGCCAACCACCCGGGAAAAGCAGTGTATGATTCCGTAGAGGTGAATAATATACGACAGGTATTATGGCCGGTACATTGTCAGGCGGGATCCCCCGGAGCGGATTTTCATTCCGACCTTGATACATCCCGGATTAACCTTATTCTGCACAAAGGAACTAATCCACTTCTTGATTCATACTCTGCATTCTATGAGAACGATCATACCACCCCAACCGGCCTTGAAGGCTATCTGAAAGGTCTTGGCATAGACAGCCTGGTAATCGGGGGATTGGCTACAGACTACTGTGTATTTTTTACTGTAATGGATGCGCTTACATCTAATTATAAAGTCCAACTTCTTCAAGACTGTATCCGCGGAGTTAATATCCCCGAAGGAAGTGTTGAACAACGCATTGATGAAATGGTGCAGGCAGGAGCTCGTTTGGCTGATTCACGGGAATTTACATGAAGATTTCCCCGCTTTTTACTGATTTCTACGAGCTTACAATGGCTCAGGGGTATTTTCTGCATCACCACAACCCCAATGTTGTCTTTGATATGTTCTACCGCCGCCACCCTTTTGATGGGGGCTTTGAGATCTTCTGTGGCCTTGAAGATATTGTACGTGAACTTTCAGACCTGAAATTCTCTTCAGATGATATTGCTTATTTGAAAAATCTTGGCATTTTTACAGAAGAATTTCTTAAATACCTGCAAGATTTTCGCTTTACCGGTTCTTTATATGCCTTTGATGAAGGCAGTATTGTTTTCCCCGGGGAACCACTTATCCGGGTTCACGCCCCATTAATAGAAGCGCAGATAATAGAAACTCTTCTGCTCAATATCATTAACTTTCAGACACTTATAGCCACAAAATCCGCCAGACTTCTTATAGCTACCAACTACGGCCATATTCTGGAGTTCGGCATGCGCAGAGCTCAGGGTCCGGATGGAGCTCTGCACGCCTCAAGAGCGGCCTATATAGGCGGAGCCGCCGGGACTTCAAATACACTGGCGGGTAAAAAGTTTTCAATACCAGTAATGGGAACCATGGCACACTCATGGGTAATGTCTCACGAAACCGAACTTGAGGCTTTCAGAAAGTATGCCGAGCTCTATCCGGATGCATCCATACTTCTGGTTGATACATACGACACATTGGAACAGGGTATTCATAACGCCGTAAAAGCAGGACTTGAACTCAAAGCCAAAGGCAAGAAACTCGGGGTACGCCTTGATTCCGGAGATCTGGCGTATTTAAGCAAGCAGGTTCGGAAAATTCTAAACAACGCCGGACTTCATGATGCCACAATTGCAGTTTCCGGAGATCTTAATGAACAGATCGCAGCCCAGCTTCTCGCAGAAGGTGCGCCCATTGATACCTGGGGTGTCGGCACACAACTGGCAACCGGTAATCCTGATGCAGCACTTACCGGTGTGTACAAACTATCTGCCCTGGAAACAGAGGAAGGTTTGCGTCCTGCAATGAAGGTATCCAACAATCCGTCAAAAATGACAAATCCGGGGATAAAGCAGGTTTACCGGTTTTTTGATTCCCAGGGAGCACCCTTGAGAGATCTCATCTGCCTTGATAATGAAATTCCTTCCTCAGGCAGGGTAAAAGTTTTCCACCCTACAATGCAGTATAAGCATACTGTGATCGCAGACTTCCAGACAGCTGAACCTCAGCTTAAACAGGTTATGAAAAACGGGCACCCGTTAATAAGTCCAACGCCCCTGTCAGAACTACAGAAAAGGGTGAAAACTCAGCTCAGGACAATGGACGAATCGTTTCTCAGACTAATCAACCCTCATGAATATAAAATATCTATATCTGAACCTCTGCGGGATCTGAAATTCCGGATGATTGATGAATACAGCAAATAGCGGCTTTCAACCGGAAATAATTGCCGAGATCGGGACATCTCACGGCGGAGACCTTAAAAAGGCAGTCGAAATGGTTCATGCGGCAGTTGAATCGGGGGCCAACTGGATAAAATTTCAGCATGTATATGCAGAGGAGATTATCCATCCGGACACAGGCCTTGTTGACCTGCCTGGCGGCCCTACTCCATTATTTGATGTTTTTAAAAGTCTTGAGGTAAAACCGGATTTTCTTCTGCATCTTAAAGAGGTTACCGAGAAATGTAATGCTCGTTTTCTCTGCAGCCCCTTCGGTGAACGAAGTCTTGCCGAAATTAATGACATGCATCCTCTGGCATTGAAAGTGGCATCTCCCGAACTGAATCATTTCCCCCTGCTGGATAAAATAAACAGAATCGGACTTCCGGTTTTTCTTTCCACCGGCGTAAGCCAGATTGAGGATATCAAGGATGCTGCAGCACACCTTCCGGATGTACCCCTTACATTGCTTCACTGCATCACCAGTTATCCTGCACCGGAAGATGAATATAACCTCGGCGTTCTGGAAAGCCTGAGAGAGACCTTTCAGGTGCCTGTAGGCGTTTCTGACCACAGCCGTGATCCTCTACTTGTTCCCCTTGTATCACTCCTGTACGGATCTGTGTGTCATGAGAAACATTTCACCCTCTCCCGCAGCGATGGCGGGCTTGATGATCCTGTAGCCCTGATACCCGAAGATTTCTGTCGTATGACAAAAAGCATACAGGAATTTTCCACGTTAAGCAGGGAAGAACAATACCGAAACCTCTTTGATCTGTTCGGAAAAGCACGGGTAGTCACTGTTGCTGGAGATGGAATTAAAAAACTGGCGCCTTCGGAAACGGGCAATTACGGCCGAACCAACAGGTCGATTCACAGCTTGAAGGAAATCAATAAAGGTGAAACCCTGAACGCAAAGAATTGTGCGGTTTTGAGAACAGAGAAAAATCTTTCCCCGGGACTCAGCCCGCGCTACTGGGATAAAATTATAGGTAAACAGGCTGCCCGTAGTATCACATCAGGCCAGGGGATAACATGGCCTGATGTTGAATAAAATCTCTTATTCGCTTATTAATCCCAGGTCCTTCATCTCATTGATCAGACGAGCCCTGGAAACAGGTTTTGTGACATATCCCTCACATTGAGACCTGAATGCTGACATTATATTCGTGGTATCGCTCAAAGCAGTTGTCATGATTATCTTAACCCCGTCATTGCCGATCAGACCTTTTTTTTCCTCAAAATCGCGTATATTTTTGAGAACCATCTGACCATCCATCTTTGGCAGCATAATATCCAGACATATCAGATCAAATGGATCATCAGAACTCAATGCTTCAGTAAAAGCTTCAACAGCTTCAACACCGTCAACTACAACCTCGCATGATCCATAAGGACTCAGGAATTTCTGCATTAATTTTCTTGAAGCAAAATCATCTTCTACTATCAGTATCTTCATCAATTGCTCCTTGGAGATTCAATTTTGACGGCAATGGAAAATAAAGAACCTTCCGCATCATACGAAAGAATCGAATAGTCTTTCAAATCGGGCATTTCTGAATCATCGAACATAACCTGAGGAAAACTCAAGCTGTATGGAGTATTTTCTCCATAATAGTAACTCAGGAATGTGCCGCCCAAAACATTCAGCAGCTCAAGAAGACAATCATCAATTTTCCCGGGAGAGAGGGTATCCCATGAGTCACCATGTATGTTCTCAACCACCTGCTGTTTACAGCCTGTCGTCATGAGTAAAAAAATTGTGCCTCTTTCCGGTTTGGTTATATCCAGTATCATTATCTGGTGATGTTCAACCAGTTCGTTTCCTGTGGGTAGAACATCAATGAATGCCATTTCACCGAAGGTCTGCAGCACCGCATCATTCATATTGCTTTGAAGTTTTTCGCTCATATCTAATCCTCCATAAAAGAAAGAACTTTGGCAGGTGAGATCGGCTTTTTAATAATGGCACGGACCGAATAACTGCTCAGCTCCTCTTCAAGAGCTTCGTTCCCGACGCTGGAAATAATAACAATAGGTATATTCTTAAATTCATCCTGCAGGCGTATCTTCTTCACCAGAGTTGTCCCGTCCATTTTAGGCATTTTTATATCACTTACTATGAGATCAAATTTCTTTTCCTTGATAATGGAAATAGCCGCAAGCCCATCCTCAGCTTCTGTATAGTTCAGATCACCATATCCTGCTATCTGAAAACATCTCATAATTATCATCCGGGATGTAGCAGAATCATCAACTATAAGAATATTATTATAAGCCATCTTAAAACTCCCTATATTGTCCAGGTTTTCTGCGCATTGTTTAAATCGATTTTCCCGGTATCAATTTCCAGCGCCACAGTCCGGCTTATATTCCCGCCTACATCTTCCGCTATAGCACCGAGTCCGGATTTCCATAATGCCCTTTTTACTGCAATTACGTTACGTCGGCCGATATCAAATGTCTTTTTCTCATCCATAATGGAAGCCCCGCCGGCGAGTTTAATTTGAGCCCGTCTCTGATTTCCACCATTTGCAGCAAACTGCTGCAGAAGTACCGGTATTCCGGTATCCGCAAAGTACCCAGGTTTCTTGGCCGCCTTATCTGCATTTATTTTTGCTTCCGGCAAAGCTATATGGATCATACCTGCTACCTTTGACACTTTATCGTAGATCATTACCGCAACACATGAACCGAGGGCATAGGTTTTTATAGTATCCCCGGGGGCTTTACACACTAACATCTCACCTATTCCAACATCATGTCTCATTGCTTTTTCTCCTGCAGGCGATTAAAGATGGCTGAAGATATGCCGGACAGCGGCGTAAGGCTATCGGCAGCCCCCAGTTCATATGCTTCCTTGGGCATACCAAATACCACAGAAGATGCCTGATCCTGAATAATGGTATCGGCACCATTATCGCGCATCTCCTTCAACCCTCTTGCACCATCCTTGCCCATTCCGGTCAATATTACGCCAATAGCGTTATTACCGGCCTCGCATGCAACTGATTCAAATAGTGCATCAACAGAAGGACAATGGCTATTAATATTCGGTCCCTCTTTACAGCTTACTGTATAAATTCCACCGGATCGCTTCAATCGCATATGTTTACCCCCGGGAGCGATGAGAACCTGTCCGGTAATAACTCTGTCGCCATCCTTTGCTTCGGCAACTTCAACCTTAGCCAGATCGTTTAAGCGTTCCGCGAACATGGCTGTAAACTTGGGAGGCATATGCTGAACAATCAGGGTACCGGGAATGTTCGGGGGAAACTCTTCAATTATCTGCCGAAGGGCGACTGTTCCGCCTGTAGAAGCTCCTATAGCAATCAGCTTATCCGTACCTCCGCTTAAATGGGTACGCTGCTTGACTCTTGTATGAACCGGATTGTTTTTAAATCGACTTACATCGACAAACGCAGCAACCTTCACTTTATGGATAAGCTCACTGAACATTTCATCCAGTCGGTTTCCAAAACTCGAAGAAGGTTTCAGTACAAAATCAACAGCCCCTAATTCCAGTGCCTCAAGAGTAATATGAGCACCTGGAGCAGTGAGGGCAGAAACCATAACCACCGGCAGAGGATACTGGGGCATTAGTTTACGGAGGAAGTCAACCCCGTCCATTTTCGGCATTTCCACATCCAGTGTAAGGACATGCGGTTTCTTATATACAATCAGATCACGCGCCGCATAAACATCAGGTGCGGCTCCGACAACTTCAATTTCGGGATCCCGTGAGAGTCCTTTGGTTAAAAATTCACGGGCAAGAGCTGAATCATCTACTACTAATACTTTTATTTTTGCCATATCTATAGCTGCCTTTTACGGTATAAAGCCGGTTGAATATATTGGAAAATCTTAGATTCTCTGCCCAGTGTTTCAGAATGACCGATAAAAAGATACCCGCCCGGAACAAGATATTCAGCAAACTGCTCAACCAGCCGTTCCTTGGTGGGTTTGTCAAAATAAATCATAACATTCCGGCAGAAAATCATATGAAACTGTCTGCGAAAGGGATACTTCTCCTGCATCAGGTTAAGACGCTTATAGAGTACCAGCGATTTAAGTTCATCTTTCACCTGATAGGTGGTGTCAGTGGTTTTTCTGAAGTACCTGCTCAGATGCCTGGGATCAACATTCTTGAGCCGCTCCAGCGTATACAGCCCTTTTTCAGCTGATTCAAGTACCGTAAGGGATATATCGGTTGCAAGAATAACCTTGTCCCTGAACGGGACAGCCCCCTTGAAATACTCTTTCAGCTCAATTGCCAGAGTATACGGCTCTTCCCCGCTGGAGCAACCTGCAGACCAGATTCTCAGCTCGTTTGGATCACCTCCGTTTAAACCATAGGATATCTCCGGCAGAATGTTGGAATGCATAACAGAAAAGTGCTCTTCCTCCCTGTAAAAATAGGTATGATTTGTCGAAATCTTATCCACAAGGGTCAGTAATTCAGCCCCTGTGGTGTCGTGAATTACGTAGTCATAATATTCCCTGAAACTCGTAAATCCCTTTGAGCGGATAAGTTTATTCAAACGCCCCTTAACCAGGGTAACCTTACGGTCTGTAAGGTTGATGCCAAAACGTTTGTAAACAAGTTCAGCAATATCATGAAATTCATCCTCTGTTATTTCGAGCAGTCCATATTGCTGATTCAATCAAGCTCCTCATTGACAATTGCTCCGATGTCCAGAATCAGACTGACTTCCCCTTCGCTCATGATACTGCAGCCTGATATAGCCCGCATTGAGCCCATGTATTCAGGCAGCGCTTTTACCACCATTTGCCGGTATCCGATTATCTCATCCACCAGCAGTGCAACACCTCTCCTGCCAGCCTGGGATACAATCAGAATACCCTCATCTATAGCTGTTACTGCATTGTTGATTTTGAAAAAATCTGCAAGGCGTATTATAGGAACGAGGGCTTTTCTGAGTCGAAATACTTCCCTTGAGGTATCTGTAGCAGTAATCTGCGACATGTCTGCTTTCTGAAAAGAAGTCACGTCAGTAACGGGCAGACTATACAGCATGTTTCCCACACGAGCTGTTATACCGTCGATAATTGCAAGGGTAAGTGGAATACGCAGGATAAACTCCGTGCCTGCACCATCTTCACTGCGTATATCTATTTTACCCCTGAGCTTTTCAAGATTTTGTTTAACCACATCCATACCGACACCGCGGCCGGAAATCTCTGAAACCTGCTGAGCTGTGGAAAATCCGGGTTCGAAAATAAGCTGGTAAACTTCCTGATCAGAAAGGACTGCTTCAGGATCTACTATTCCCCGTTCCTTCGATTTTTCAAGGATACGCTCTTTTTTAAGTCCTCCACCATCATCCTGAATGCTTATCCAGATTTCATTGCCTTCATACCGGGCGTCAAGGTAAACATTTCCGTCAACAGGTTTACCTCTCTTTTTTCTCTCTTCCACGGATTCTATACCATGGTCAATGGCATTGCGGATAATATGAACAAGAGGATCCGATATCTCCTCCATTACATTTCTGTCCATTTCCGTTTCTTCTCCGCTTATATGCAGATTTACATTCTTTCCGAATTTTCTGGACAGGTCACGAACGAGCCTCCGCATTTTATTGAAAAGTCCCTCAAGAGGGATCATGCGGATAGACATGGTGATTTCCTGCATTTCCCGGGTAATTTTGGAAAGGTAGGCTGACGCTTTCTGAAATTCCGGAAGATCCAATGATGCCACATCAGGATTATGCAGTACCATGGCTTCCGCAGTGATCAGCTCACCCATCAGATCAAAAAGTCGATCAAGCCGGGTGGTATCAACACGAATATCCTTACGCTTGAAACCATAACCCGCAGATGCTTCCGGAGCAGATTCAGCAGGACGTCCCTGACGTTTAAGAGCTTTTTCTATACTGGCTTCATCAGTAACTCCCTCAGTAACCAGAAGTTCTCCAAGGCGCATATTCTGTTTTTCCAATGCCTTGTCTATATCCACGGCAGATGCAGCACCCATTTCAACCAGTAGTTCTCCCAGAGGCTTGGCATCTCCTTTTTCCAGACGTTCATCTACATACTCAGCTTCAATGTCACTACTCTCACCGGGTTTGACTTCACCATTCTGAACCTTTTGCAGTCCGAAACGGATTTCATCAAGCGCTGAAAGAAGAGAAGAAATAACGGTATGACGAATAGCCTGTTTATCTTTTCTCATCAGATCGAGAACAGATTCTACATCCATGCATAACTTTTCTATGTAACCGAACCAGAAGAAGCCGGAGTTTCCCTTAATTGTGTGAATCGCCCGAAATGCTTCATCAATAAGTGGAAGAGGACTCTCAGCTGACTCCACATCAAGAATCGCCTTCTCTGCACTGTCAACAAGATCAGAAGATTCCGCAACAAACTTTTCTATCATTTCAGGAGTAAAGATTTCATCCTTTTTATTTGAAGCTGCTGATGGGGCGGGCACCTTCAGCTTTGGCTCTCCGGATACCAGGTCGCCAAGTTTTGCAATAAATGAATCTATTTCAACCGGCAGTTCCAGAACCGGATCAGAACCTCCGGCTTTTCGGGCTTCACATTTAACCGAGAGATCGTTAACAAGCTGTAAAACCATATCCACACCGGCAAGAAAGGCATCAATCATCTCCGAACTTACAGGCAGTTTACTCTTTCGCACATCATCAAGAACCGATTCCATGTGATGACTGACTGTCTTGATCCTTCTCAGACCCAGAAAAGAGGAAACACCTTTAATGGTATGCATGGATCGGAATATTTCGTTAACCCTTTCCGGGTTAACATCCGTTTCAAGGGTGAGAATTTTCTCTTCGATATTTTCAAGGTGCTCCTGCGCCTCTGCAATGAATGAAGCCAGAACATCAAGGTCTTCAACCTCTTCCTCTTCGTAATCACTACTTGCAGGTTTTTCAACCTGCTCTTCCGCCTGATGTTTTGCAAGCTTGTTAAGGCCTTTGACTATGCCGACCTTGATTATCTCTTCATCACCGCCAGAGGACTGCTGGATGATCCCTGAGAATTCACCAGCCAGCGTCTTAATCATATCGATATTTTCAGGGGCTATGGCAGGATCATTGAGAACAGCTTTAAAAGCTTCCTCTATTTCGATACCTTCAACCAGGTCCCCCGGAATGAATGCTTCGATTCTTTTCAGGAGGGTTTTTAAACTATCCATTTTGTTCCCTATGCACCGGTGATCATGCGTATTACTTTAACGAGGGAAGGAGGATCAAAAGGTTTTACAATCCAGCCTTTTACTCCCAAGGCAGCACCTTTTTTCTTTTTCTCTTCCGAACTTTCCGTAGTAAGGAAGATAATGGGAACTTTATCCGCACCATTAGTTTTTCGGAAAGCCTCCACAAACTGAAACCCATCCATTTCCGGCATATTCACATCTACCACACAGGCGTCGACTTTATTTGCAGCGGCAACGTCCAGTGCATTCTTACCATTGACCGCTTCTATTATGGTAAAACCTTCCGGTTCAAGAGCTTTTTTAACCAGGATACGAATGGTATTGCTGTCATCAACACATAGAATATTCATAAAAATCTCCCGAAAACAAATTTAAAATAATGTGATATCACCTTCAAGTTTATGCTGTCTCTTCATCTGCTCACGTTTTTCTATATTGCTGGTATCCTTTACCGAAAGGCCAAACACCTCCCACTCATCATCTACGGTAAAATGACGCTGTGCTATTTCACGAACCAGCGCATCAATATAATCGCTCTTTAAGAGCCGTTCCTCCGTGAATAATGCGTCATCCTTACTGCAGAGTTCCCTTACATCGCCTAATATCGATATGCAATGCTCAAGAATCTGACGAACAATATCATGGTATTGCAGGGAAACAATAATACCATCCAGGTTTTCAGAGACACCGATGGAAAGATCTTTCGATTTCTCAATTGAAGAACTTATTGTCTCAATCTTCGGCTGCAGTTCCCGGGTAATACCGGAAAGAAGCTCCTGTGATTTCAAAATTTGGCCTATACTCTCTTCCAGTGTTTCTTCCTGTTGATTAAAAGAACTCTCAACTGTTCCGGCGGCCTCCTGAATACTATCATTAATCTGTTCTGCTATATTCTTAGATCGCCTGGAAAGCTGCTGGACTTCTGCTGCGATAATCCTGAATCCATTACCCGCCTGACCCGCCCGGGCCGCTTCAATCGAAGTAGTAATGGACAGGAGATTTGTCTGATCAGCAAGATCCGTCAGGCTTGTAGTAAAGCTGCCGATTTTTCCCACCATATCCTTCAAGGTGGCCATATCACGCAGGTAACGCTTGCCAAGGGAGTTTAATTCTCGGGTGAGAGAGTTCAGCCGCTCGGCTTCATTATTCATTGAGGCAACACCCTTCTGAAGACCTGTGTCACCGTCAACCAGCTCATAGAATACATTACGAATATCTTCATTTACCTGTTTTGAAGTTTCAGTTATAGAAAATATCCGGTCAGAAAGGGCTATATTTGAGCTTTCTGTTCTCTCCACAACCCTCTGTGTTAGCGAATCAAGTATTGGGATGGCTCCTGAAAAAACCTGAACATTTTCAGATATCCGGTCCAGTAGAGACCCGTTTGATCTGTGCTTCTCTTCGGAAACCTTCAATGCCGTTTCAAGCTCAAGACAGTGCTGTTCCTGCTGCTGAAGCCGTTCGTTGAGAGTCTCAATCTCATCAGTATAACGGTAGATAAGAGATTTTATCTCCTGTGATTTTCTTCGTCGCCAGAAAATTGTTACCCCAAGAGCTGTTATAACTGTAACAGAAATTATAAATGTGCCGGTTGCTGGGAAAAAGACTGTAACTGCAATAGAGATAACTAACAGGAGACTGTTTATCAGTATCAACATTTTCCTCCAGTATATTTACATAATATTATGAAATAAAACCTCATGTTTTGCAATTTTTGAAACAAAAAAAAAGCACCAAAACAACAGCCTCGGTGCTTTAAACCACAACAGCGCAGGTAATTACATACGATGCTGCTATACCCAGATACCTTTCTTGGGAGGATTTCCGTAGGATTCAAAAGAATCGCCGTTTTCTTTAAGAACGGCCTTCAGTTCATCCTCGGTAAACTCAAACCCGTCCTCATTGGCCATGGCGGGGAATTTATCAATTGAAAAGCAATTATCATACTTCACTCTGAATTTTCTATCGTCTGCACCTTTATCGAGAAAAGCAAGAACATTCTCTTTTGACATAACAAGCCTCCGAGGCAACAATATTATCATTTCCGCAACCATTTCAATAGTTTTTTAAACATTTTACACCATATTTATCTGATTTTTATTTTTTCTGCAGTTCTCAAAGTTACTAAAATCCAAAAAAAAAGCACCGAACAGATAAGTTCGATGCTTCAATTCTTTGCCTGTTAGACATTTAATATGGGCGGCATTGGATTCGAACCAACGGCTGTCACCACCGGTGCTAAATTGCAGGAAATCACCGGAATGAAATTGCAGAGTCCGGCTTGAAAAAAAGGGCGGTACTGCCTTGTAATGGTTGTAACCAAACAATCAAAAAAACAAGGAGTACGCCCTACAATGCTGGAGTTACTGATGCATGAAGCACAAATGTTGAAACAACAGGGCAAGAAGATAAAAGATATCGCCGAAGCTCTCCAGAAGAGTGAACGCATGATTCACTACTACCTGGCAGAACCCTCTCGCCCCCGAAAGAAACGGGACTATTCGAGCAAGCTTGATCCCTTCAAACCCTACATCGATACTATACTTGAGGATGACCCGTCGTTCAATCGGGAAGTCCTCCTCCGTAACTTGAAAAAGCAAAAATACTCAGGTGGCGTCACCATCCTCAGAGACTATGCTGCAAAGAAAGCCGTCGAGATTAACCGCAAAGCTGTTATACGCTTTGAAACAGAACCAGGGTTTCAGGCGCAGGTTGACTGGAAGGAGTTAGGGAACCGCCTGGTCGATGGGAAATGGAAAAAGCTCTACGCATTTGTGATGGTCTTCGGCTATTCCGTAAGCCCTTTGTCATACACACCACCAGCATGAACCAGGCGACAGTCCTGATGTGCCATGTCCTTGCGTTCCAGTACTTTGGCGGTGTACCGCAAGAAATCCTCTACGACAACATGAAGACTGCATTTATCTACTCTACCGCTGATGAGAAGTGGTTGCCAAACAAACACCTGCTCTCATTGGCTCGGCATTATGGATTTACTCCCCGGCGTTGTCAGGTCCGACGGCCGCAGACAAAAGGCAAGGTGGAACGCTTTATCCACTTCTACGAGAACAACTTCTGGATTGAGCACAAAGCCTTCCCTGTTATCTTGGATGAGCTAAACGAAGCAGTGTTACTCTGGATCAAAAGAATCGGTAAAAAGAAAATCGGTGGTCTTCATGAAACTCGCAATGAGCGATTTACCTACGAAAAGGTATTTCTCACTCCAGTCCGGAGAGTCCCTTCGATTGCCGTTCCAAGACCACTGTACGTGTCTCAGGGGAGTCCCTGGTGCGTGTGAAGAACAACTGGTACAGCGTTCCACCAAAGTACATTGGTGAGCAGCTTACTATCTGTATTGATCCTCTGAGCCAACAGGCTGAAGTTACGATAGGAGAAGTATCAATTCGGACCTTTGCAATCAATCTAGACGAACAGAACAGGAGATACTCTCTTCCTGAACATTCCCAGGCCCTCAAGGCTCTATGGCGGAAACAGTATAAAAGTCAAACGCCCGGGAAGCGGGTTATTCCTAACCAGGATGTCGATGTTCGTTCTCCCGAACAGTACGAGAAGCTCTTCTCGGTCGGAGTTGCCTCATGAATGAACGGCATGAAATGATCACATCCAAAATGGAAGAGCTGGGCTTAAGCTTCATGGCTGCAGGGCTGGAAAGCTTTCTCTCAAGCCAGGTAAACCAGGATGCACCACTTATTGAGGCCATTGGTGAACTCATTGATCTTGAGCTGATTCCGCGTAAGGAACGGATGGCAAAAACACGGCTCAAGGTCTCCGGTATTCCACACAGTAAAACACTGGGCGAGTTCGATCTATCTTGGCCCAAGGGCGGTCTTACCCAGAAACAATTCAATGAGCTGTCCAATCTGGCGTTTATTGAACGCAAGGAAAACATCATTCTCCTTGGACCAAGCGGTCTGGGAAAAACGAACCTGATGACAGCCCTGGGGCAGAAGGCCTGTTTAAATGGTTACACCGCATACTACACCAGCTGCCTGGATTTGTTGGAGCGATTACAGCGATCCCGGGACCAGGGGCGGCTCAAGAACAAGCTGACCTGGTTCGGGAAACCTCATGTCCTCCTGATTGACGAAGTCGGGTACGAGAATCTGAATCCAGAGCAGGCTGCATTATTTTTCCAGCTCATTAATACCCGGTATGAGAAAGGGTCTATCATCCTCACATCGAACAAAACCTTTGGAAAGTGGGGGGAAATTATGGTTGATGATGCGGTATCCACTGCCACGTTGGACAGGCTGCTACATCATTCCCATGTTGTTAGCTTGAAAGGCGATTCGTATCGCATGAAGGACAGAATGAAAATTGGAGCCGTTGGCTTCTAAAAATTTTTGCCGGAAGGCTGCAATTTAACTCCGGTGAAAAACTGCAATTTCATTCCGGTGTTGACACGTACAAGAGTCGTTGGTAATTTTCCGGATGGCGAATCGATAACGTATAATAACTTGCGCAAATTAAAATGAGATAAGAAAGTCCTCAATCTGACGATTGATTAAGTACCACCAAAACCAAGTCAGAAAGAGGACTATATGAACAGTAAGATTATCGAGATAAATGAAGAAGAAGTTAAAAACCATTTGGGGGAATTTGTACGGGAAACTGTCGAAGAGACGTTGAATGCTATGTTAGAAGCTGAAGCCGAGCAACTACTCAATGCACAGAAACACGAAAGAAGCGCTGAACGGAAGGGATATCGTGCCGGTCATTATGACCGAAAGCTGTTGACCAAGGCTGGCGAAGTAACCCTTCAGATGCCAAAGCTAAAAAAGGTAACCTTCGAAACAGCCATTATCGAACGATACAAACGTCGGGAGATTTCCGTTGAAGAAGCGATGGTAGAAATGTACTTAGCAGGAGTGTCCGTACGGAGAGTCGAAGACATCACCGAAGCACTCTGGGGAGCAAAGGTGTCACCGGGAACGATCAGTAATCTCAACAAGAAAATATACGAAGAGATCGAGAAGTGGCGAAACATGCCGCTTAAGAGTCATTACGCCTATGTGTATCTCGACGGGATATGGATGAAGCGTTCCTGGGCTGGTGAAGTGCGCAATGTCTCAGTTCTGGTTGCGATAGGCGTCAATGAGGAAGGGTTTCGGGAGATTATCGGGGTTGCCGAAGGGACCAAGGAAGATAAGGATAGCTGGCAACGGTTCCTACGGTATCTCAAGGAGCGAGGTCTGGAGACTGTCGCCATGTTCATCTCCGACAAATCCTTAGGTCTGGTCGAGTCAATACCAGAGTTTTATCCAGAGGCTCGCTGGCAGCGCTGTGTGGTCCATTTCTACCGAAACGTATTCAGTTTTGTTCCTCACGGTAAAGTAAAAGAAGTCGCGACAATGCTGAAAGCAATACATGCTCAAGAGAATAAAGAAGAAGCCATCCGAAAAAAAGATCTCATTGCCCAGAAGCTCACAGATATGAAACTGCATAAAGCGGCTGCTCTGGTTCGGGATGGATCAATCGAAACCTTTTCGTATTATAACTTCCCGGTTGAGCATTGGAAAAGAATCAGGACTAATAATGGTCTTGAAAGAATCATGCGAGAAATTAGAAGGAGGACCAGAGTCATCGGTTCCTTTCCCGATGGAGAATCTGCCCTGATGCTGGTCGCGGCCCGGCTGCGTCACATCTCCGGTTCGACATGGAGTGAACGGAAGTATCTGAATATGGACCTGCTGATTGATTACGATCGGGAGGATCAAGTCTCTTAAGTAAATTCTACAGATTGAGGCAAAAAGAATTTGCGCAAGATTATTGACACTACCGGCGAATCTGCTTTGATGCTTGTATCTGCTCGGCTGCGGCATATTGCGGGAACTGATAGTGTCCAATTTTGTTTGCAATTTCAATCAGAGCCTTTACCCCGGAAGCGGGTTAAGCTGCCTTCTTTAAGATGAGGTCTCTCTGCTCATCCAATACTTCCTTTCTAATATATGACCTGCTTGTTGTCCAGTCTTCTGTGTATTCAATCAGGAAGCAGGTAACTAATCTCAGATAAGAATCCGGAGAAGGAAATATTCCGACCACGCGGGAACGTCGCCTGATCTCTTTATTCAAGCGTTCCAACATATTCGTCGAAGCTATCTTCCGATGATCCAGTTTTTCAAAGAGGAAAAACTGTAAGGAATCCTCCAACCCTGCATCAAGGATTTCCATTGCATCCGGGTATTTTCCATCCAGTTCATCAATGACTTCTTTGGCATATTTTCTGGCATCTTCCAGTGTAGGCTGCAGCCAGATATGTTTAATCTTTCCAGCTACATATTCCTTGCTGTGTCTTCGAACCTTTGCGAGGATGTTTCTCATGAAATGGACCTTGCAACGTTGCCACGTACTGCCAAGGAACTCTTTCTGAATAGCATTCTTTAAGCCCTGGTGAGCATCCGATACTGCTAACCAGATTTGCTGTAGTCCCCGCGTTTTCAGTTTCTGAAACAGCAGTCGGTAATTCTCTTCATTTTCTGCGTCCATGGACTCTATGGCCAATATTTCCCGCTCACCAGCCGTATTAAGCCCGCAAACGACCATTACAGCTGAGTTTATGACTCGTCCATCATTCCGGATCTTCTCATACAAAGCATCTACCCAAATGACAGGGTATTCTGCATCCAGAGGCCGTGTGCGAAATGCATCAACCTGTTCATCGAGCCCCTTATTGATTTCGGATACCTGACTTGCTGAAATGTTCTCAATTCCAAGCTGTTTTGCTAAACGGTCGATCTTTCTCGTTGAAACACCGTTGATGAACGCTTCCTGGACTACTTGAAGAAGTGCTTGCTCGGACCGCTTCTTTTCTGTCACAAAGAACGGGATGTAGCCACCTTTCCGCAGCTTCGGAACTACCAAATACATGGTTCCCAGCCGAGTATCAAAACGTCGAACTCTGGAGCCCGAAAAGTGTGTAATGCGCTCCTTGGAATGAATCCCTTTCTGCGCGCCTGCCTTGTTTTCAGCTTCGATCCTCATTAGCTGTTCTGTTGTCCACTTGAGCATCTCAAAGAGCGGATCGGATTCACCGATAAACTGGGATAGAAGATTCTTGAAATCTACGGTAGAGTTTCGTGGAGCCACTGTTGCTTCTCCTTTAGGTTTTGTTTGGTCACTTAACCCTTCGGAGTAAATGGTGGCTCTTTTTAGTTATCTAAATTGCGAACTTTTTTGGACATTATCCGGGAACTAAGTGGGGTACAAAAAAATACTTGAACACCGACCTTTTGAAGGAATATGATTATATGGAAAAGGAGGCAAGGGCTTAAAAGCTTCCTGAGGACCAAAACTAAAAGTGCGAAAGATTTTAAAGCGCTACCGGAGTGAACGGAAGTATCTGAATATGGACCTGCTGATTGATTACGATCGGGAGGATCAAGTCTCTTAAGTAAATTCTTCAGATTGAGGCAAAAAGAATTTGCGCAAGATTATTGACACTACCCGTAAGCAAAAAGCGTGACACGAAGCGACAGGCAATTTGGGAGAGGCGCAAAAGCGCCGAACCGGCTATGCTGTGTTATAGGAAGTTGCGCCATGTTTCTTTTCAATCTCTTTTTAAAAACAATTTCCAATTATTTGTTAAAATTAAGATATATATAATGCTAATAACCACATCCATTGCATATGAATATTGTTTAATAAAACCTACCATAAAAATTATCAACCAATGTAATAGAAAAACTAATAGAGCAAATATTGTTAAAGATAAATATACTGTCTTCTCATTTTTAAAAATAATGATCAACAATACTGATGATAATATCATTACAAATTCAAAAGCTATTCCTAATACTTTACTAATTGTCATAGTATGAAATGAAGGAAAAACATTCCCAAAATACAAAAATGAATAACTTAAACCGATTGTTAATAATACCGAAAAAAAAGCAATTTTCTTCACTTATCCTCTCCTATTTTCTTTGCCGCAATTTCCTATAACGTCCTGCGAATATGCAAAGTTGGCCAACGGCCAATTTAGGTGGAGCCGAAGGCGAAACCGCATATTCGCTGTTAAGCGTCGTGCTGCGTTAATTATGCAAGAAACGTTTATTTATCCCTAGATTAAAAAGCAGAGCAAACGGTGGGTCTGTATTTGCGTTTATCAAAGTAGCCGCTCCGCCCACTGAAATATAAAAGAGGTGATAGTTCCAAGAGTACTGTGCTCCAAGCAGCAATCCTCGAACACCTTCATCATTCGTAGTGTATTCAAAATTGGCAGATGGCTCACTTGCATCAACGTATCCAATAACTATACCGGGGCCACTTCTTGAGTTTTCATTATTCTTAACATTGAAATTTAATTCACTTTGAAAACCAAATGTTTTTCCAAGATACATTCCGGCTATTCGCGCATTAAGCCACTCTGTGGTATATCCAGCCATTAGGTTTATACCACCTGGAGAGAGAACGGTTACACCAATCTCTGGATAACTATAAGAAATTCTCTCTGATGACTGTGCTGTTAATGAACTTAAGCAAATTAAAACGAACAACATTACTACGATTATTATCTTTTTCATCGTATCTCCTTTTTATATATACTTGCATGACGCCTAACGTTTCGCGAATATACGAAGTTAACCCGGCCCCCTACGGGTTTGATAATATTTTGGGAAATTATATCATAATTTTTCAGAATATTATCAAAGGGTTAATTTGCCGAAGGCCAAGACGAAGCCTCAGCGTATATTGGCTGTTAGGTGACTTTAATTGGAAGAAAGGGTTACGGGAATAAACCACTAGGTAAATATTCATTCCAACATGATACTTCAGCGACAATCGTGTGATTATATCTTTTTAAACGATAATCCAACTCAGAAACGCGGAAAAAATAGCCGGAACTCCCTCGGAATCCCGACTATTTTCGCTTCTCAAGCGGACTGGTTTTTGAAATACTCCAGAAGTTGCGCTTTGACTTGTTCGGCTTGTGGGGACTTCACCAGTGGGGTAGGTACATTTTCCATAAAGTAGCTACCATTGGGTTCTTTTTGAGATTCCAAGGCTAAGCTTGACAGAAGTTCGGCCGCTTTGTCCGGTCCCGGGAGCATTTTATTCAGCAATGTGGAAATGATTTTCGGGTAACCACGAAAGACCTCAGTGGCAATAACTCCTGGGTGTAAACTGTAATATTTCACCTCGGGGTAGTTCTCAGCAAGTACCTCTGCCAACAGGCTAACCAGCATTTTGGAGTGGGCATAAGCTTTGGAGCTTTTAAACTTACCAATTGAAAAAGGAGTTGTCTCCGTTCACATTTGCCCGTTTGTAGAGCTCAGAGCTTACAAAAAGCACCCTGCCACTGTTGGCTTTCTTGAGTAGAGGAAGCAGAGTCCCGGTTATTATGACTGGGGCTCGTACATTTACTGCAAATGCCAGTTCGGTATTGTCCTTGCTAAGTCGTTCTTTGGTTTGGAATACCCCTGCATTGTTGATTAACACATCCAGATGAGGGATTTCCTTGGCGATTTTTGCTGCGGCTTCCCTCACAGCCCTGGCTGTGGACAGGTCTACAAAGTACCGGTGTTTCGTTCCAGTTCCTGTTGCCTGAAGCTTCTGGAATGCTTTTTCTTCTTTGCTGCCGGGTCGGTTCAGAGTAATTATGTTGTGATTTTCCCGGGCAAGCCGAAGGGCAGTTGCCCGGCCAATTCCCGAGGTGGTCCCACTGATAAGTATGTTTTTTTGTTGAATCATGTTATTTACTCCTGGTTTGTTTATTGATGGAGCCCCTGGCCAGAAGAAAGCCGAGGAGGGCAAAGCCTGTAGTTACTGCCAGGCAGATTGGCAGCGGGGTACTGTCCGCCCCGACATCTGTTTGCAGAATGGTCTGTCTGAGTCCGTCTACCAAATAGGTTGTAGGATTTATTCTTATTGCTGCCTGCATCCACCTAGGCATGGATCCCAGTGGATAAAGGGCATTACTTAAAAACAGAATTGGTAGATTTAAGAGCATGATCATTGCGTGGTAGGCCATGAGATCTTCGGTGACTGAAGCCATAGACAGGGCAATACCGCCGAATCCCACGGCAAAGAACAGCAACAGGACCAGTGCCAGACCGATTTCCGCCGGTGCCAGTGTGAGCCGGGCACCCAGGAGTGTGCCCACCAACAAAATAATCAAGCCCTGGATGACGCCTTTGCTTATGGTACTGCCCAGATTTCCTGCCACAATGCTCGCCCGGGGAATGGGGGCGGCCATGTAGGCTTTGGCAATACCCTTACTCCGTTCGTCAAGCCAGACCATTCCGCCGCCGATGGCGCCGCCCAGAAGGCTCAAGGCCATAATCCCCGGGAGCATGAAGCTGATATAGCTACCCTGGCCGCCCATACCTCCGGCATCTGCCAGACCTCCCATTCCCATACCGAAGAGCCCTACCCAGAGTATGGGTTGTATCATGGTTCCGAACATCTCTTCCCCGTTCTGGAAGAATTTGAGCATATGCTTTTGCCAGAGAATTCCACTTGCCCGGATCAGTCCCGGGGCTTTCGTCGTTATACTGCTCATCTCAGGATGCCTCCTTCAGTTGTTTGCCGGTGTATTTTAGAAAAACCGAAGCCAGGTCCGGGGTAGAAACCTGTACGTCTTCCACCTGTACTCCCTGTTCAAGGGTCATGGTAATGATCTTGGCCAACCGCCTGGATCCGGAGTCCACCTCTATCTGAAGTTTGTTTTCTGTGCTGATTATGTCTCGTATCCAGTCAAAGCCGCCCAGACTGCTTCCCAGCTTTTCTGCTTTCTCCCAATCCAGATTCCTGCAGCCTATAATGATTATTTCCAGTTCCAGGCTGGCAATAAGTTGTTGGGGACTGCCTTCGGCTACCAGCTTGCCCTGGTCAATAATTCCAATTTTATCTGCCAGCTTGTGGGCTTCTTCCAGGTCGTGGGTCGTTAGAACTACTGTCAGCTCCCGGTCTGCCTTAGCCTTTCGAATATACTCCCAGATCCGTTCCCGGCTTACCGGGTCCAGCCCCTGGGTGGGCTCATCCAAAAAGAGAACCCAAGGCACTGTCAGCAAGGAACGGACCAGCTCCAGCCGTCGCTTCATGCCGCCTGAATATGTTTTACACTTTCGGGTGGCATATTTACTTAGATCTACCAAAGACAGCAGCCTGGAAATTTTTTCTTTTCGTTGCTGCTTGTTCATGCCGTACAGTTTTCCCTGGAAATCAAGAACCTGGTACCCGGTGAGTTCCGCGTCCAGAATAAGCTCCTGAAAAGTTATTCCGATAGCTTTCCGTACTTCCAGCGCTTCCCTGTTAACGTCCATGCCAAGTACCTTGACCTGTCCGGATGTGGCCATATTCATGGTAGTCAGCACGCCGAGGGTGGTAGACTTCCCTGCACCGTTAGGTCCCAAAAGGGCGTAAATACTTCCCTTTTCCACTGAAAACGATAGTCCTGCGACCGCCTTGGTGGTGCCGTCATAGCTTTTTACCAAATCTCGGACATCAATTGCGTTTTGTGTGCCCATTATGTTGCCTCCATATGGCTCAAAATTTGTTGGATATATGTATGCTCCAGCTCCACCACGTCTTTCATAAATGCAAAAGCTATACCCCCGGAACCCTGATGGCTTGTATCTTCTTCCGGATTTTGTGTAGCAAGCTCTTCCATGAATTTCCTAATTTTGGTTAGACGAATCTCCAAGGCCGTCCGGGCTTCTTTTCTGTTAAGATCGTCCAAGAAGCTCAGGCTTACCATGCCGGGGTATTCACCGGGTATAAATCTGGATACATGTTCCCGCAGGTTTTCCAGATAGGCCTGTCTTCCGGCACTGGTCAGGGAAAACACCCTTCGCTTCCGGTCTCCGGTTGATTCCTGGCTGCCTCCAACCAGGCCATCCCGTTCCATGGATTCCAGCATATTATAGGCTGTAGGTTTTTTTAGGGAAATTGGCATGGTGATTCCCAGATGTGCATTGAGCATATAGCCGTGCATATCACTCTGGTTAAGCAATCCCATTATAAGCAGGCGTCTTTGTTCAGTCATAGCAACTCCTATAGTCAGAACTGACTGTTTTGAATATAGTCAACTCTGACTATAAAGTCAAACCTGATATTTTTCTACTGAAAGTAAAAAGCTTCCGCTGGGTTTTATTTTAGCAAAGTATGATGAGCCCAGATTTCCAAACAGTTATTCCTAAGAACTAAGGTGGAATCTCCGATGTATGATACCATATCAAAGGAGATTAGCGTGCGACGAAAGTTCGATGATGAGTTCAAGGCAAAAGTTGCTCTTGAAGCCCTGAAGGAAGAGAAAACACTACAGGAACTGGCAGAGGAGTATGAGGTCCATCCGAACCAGATCAGCGCTTGGAAGAAGCAACTACTACAAAATGCAAGTTCCCTCTTTGAGCGGAAGAACAAAAAGAACCAGGAACTTGATCAGGTGAAAAAGCGTGAACAGGAACTTTATAAGCAGCTTGGCCAGGCCAAATACGAGAACGAGTGGTTAAAAAAAAAGTACAAGCAATTGTACGGAAAGGATTACGAATGATCGATCCTTCTGACCGTCATCTGTCTATTAGACGACAAAGTGAACTGCTCGGGGTAAGCCGCTCCCATCACTACTACAAGAAACGTGCCCCGCGACGGGCCGATATCGAAGAAATGATCAAGCTGAAAGAGCTGTTTATAAAGTACCCATTTTACGGTTACCGAAAGCAGGTACGCGAGCTGAAAAAAGAATCGATAATCTCTACCGTGAAACGGGTACGCCGCCTGATGAAAGAATTGGGCCTTAAAGCACTCTCGCCAAAGAAATTAACCTCTATCCCGAAAAAGGACCACCCTGTGTATCCGTACCTGCTGAAGGGCAAGAGAATCAGATATCCGAATCAGGTCTGGGCAACCGATATTACCTATCTGAAACTGGAGACGGGATTTGTTTATCTTGTTGCCATTATGGATCTATACAGCCGGAAAGTCTTGAGCTGGCGGATATCACTCTCCATGGATGCCGAGTTCTGTGTTGAAGCGCTGAAGGACGCTTTGCGAAATATGGCACGCCTGCAATCTTTAATACCGACCAGGGGAGCCAGTTTACCTCCTATGGCTTTATTCAAATCCTGAAAGACAACGGCATTGAAATCAGTATGGATGGTCAGGGTCGCTGGTGGGACAATATCTATGTTGAACGGTTCTGGCGAACTCTCAAGTATGAAGATATTTACTTGAAATCCTATGAATCAGTACGGGAGCTTAAAGCTGGTCTTACCCGGTACTTTCAATTCTATAACAGTCGAAGATTTCATCAAAGTCTGGATTATCGGACCCCTGAAGAGATGTATGAATCATTCCAGGTAGAAGGAATGAAAGCGGCTGCATAGTCAGGCTATACCGGCAGGTTCCACCTTAAATGGAACGGAAAACTGTTTGACAATGGGGCTCAGCATACGCTGAGCATTGCAGAGCCTGTTTGCTTCTGCATCTAGCATAGAATTCAAGGTTTCTTCAACGGTATCTTTAACGACTTCTTTCAGTTGGGATTGGACGATTCCCTCATTGATCTGTATAATATTACTTGGTGTTTTTGACGCCATAAAGGTCCTCCTGGTTCAGATTTTTTTGTGGTGAAATCATTCTAAACCTTCCTGAGGACCTTTTCTATTTTAAAATGTGCGAAAGATTCTGGACGTTATCCATTTAATATGGGCGGCATTGGATTCGAACCAACGACCCCTTGCGTGTCGAGCCCTCCAATATCTCCATCTGGAGTTATTGGAGCTTTTTGCGTTTTATCTAATTTCTTTCACTGTATAAAATAAGGTTATGCTATCATTACTATTTTTGATTATGCTTCTATATTTTTTATTCATAAAGTTTTTCACAATTTTTGCAATTTTTTTATTTTGCGTTTCTGGCAAGGGGTAGTTTTACTTATCCTACCTTTAAAAGGTCTGACTAACAACAATTGTTTGCTATTTCATTCTTCTTGATTGCCATCTAAACTCTATTATTCCCACTAACTTCATAATTTGTTAGTGGTCCAATTGTTGAGAAGAGACGTAGAACCGCATATACGCTGTTAGATACGGCCCAAATGCATTAAGATTTCAATTCTTACTTCTTCAGTAATTCTGCATCTTTATATACAATAACACGGTCCCCAGAAGTAGTTACCATTTTAATCTTTCTTAATGGGAATTTATAAGTATCCACATCTTCAATCAATTCGATAGATAAAATTGTAGGGTATCCAGCACAAGGATAATGATTTACATGATGAATCAAATAATCTGTGAACCTCAATGTTTTTGTTTCGAATTTGTTATTGTCCCAATCTATTGGATACTTTAAAATGAAATCAAGAATATCATCTTTTGTATTTTCAACTACTTCTAAAATAACTGAATCATGAAAACCTAACTCTTCCGGTTTCAAAATATCTCCTTTCACATACCTATTATGAGTCCATATACATTGCATCTAACGACCGGGGTTAAGCGAAGTTGAAACGCTACCAAAGGAGTGTTTTACGAATGCGCAAAACCGACTGACCCTGCTCTACTTCTTCGTAAGATTCAATTTGGGCGAAGAGCGAATGCCCGTGGCCGCTTAACCCTTGTTAGATGCCGTTTCTTTCTTGGTTGGTTAAAGAATAATTTGCAAAATACATGGATGTATTTTACATCGCAATCAATTTATTTCTATATTACCATTTCTTTCTCCGACATAATCGAAGCTATAGCTTAAAACCTCAAAATCTCTTGTTATGTGCTAATACATCCTTTTCTACGTTTTCTTACAGACTTTAAACTTAGTCTAAGAATGTATGAAATAGTATAATCATCAAAACCTTTTCTAAATAATAAATTACAATTCTCTATTCCTTCTTTACTTAAACATCCATTATTTAAAAAATTATTTGGGTCCTGATATTTCTGCATATCCTCATTGTTGATGGAATCAATTTTTTTATTTATCTTTTCATTTTGCTTTTTTCTTTCTTTAAATTGAATATTTATTTTCTTATATAATATCTTCATCTCTTTTATTAACACTTTCTCAGTATTACTAAATATAAGTTGATCAATGCCCAAAATACTAATCCCTTTCTTTCTTAAATTTTCTTTTATAATATCCTGAAACATTTCTAATTTTTTAATCATTTGATATTTATATGATGCTATTCCAATTTCAGATAAAAACTCCCAATTTCTTTGATTTGTTAAATCAGCTGTTAAATAATGTATCCTATGCGCTATATCATTTCTATAATCGATTAGTTTAATTATTTCTTCGTATTGCTCAATATCGACTATATCGAGTTTTACTAATATTTGTTCAATTTGTTTATTCTTTTTTGCTGATAATTCTAAACCACGAATCAATTCAGAATGATTAAGTTTAATTGATTCAACTACTGAATCTAAATAATTCTTAAAACTTTCAGCTTTAAACAAATAAATTGTCATCTCGAAAATACGATATTTTAAGATATTCTTTTCAAGAACTCTTATTTCATTCCCAATCGGACTATAATAACTCATTATTTAAAACCCCATTCTATTTCAATAATATCATTAAAATCCTAAAGCAGCTAGACAAATTTATTATATGGGTATATCAAGCCATTTTTACCATTATTTACAATATCTATCAAAAGATATTAAATCAATTTATTGTGCACATAACATATTATTCAATCTTTCTCCATGCCCGCCATTGACGGCGGGCTCTTCCTTAATAAATTCCGACCAAGACAGAAATTGCATCTAACGTTCTGAGAATAGGCGAAGTTGGCCGTAGGCCAATTTGGGTGAAGCGAAGCTGAACCGCCTATTCTCTGTTAGATGCAGTTGGACAAAAATTGCGGCTATGAAAGCCTTGACTTGGGTTTTTCAATTAACGCTGCATTTCCAATAGTATTCAGTTTCTTCTTTAGTAGACCTTTTCGTTTATATCTTTGACAAAGAGTTTGAGCTTGACCAGTTTTATCTCCAGCTTCAACAATAATCGCATCATATTTTACATTCTGAATAGTTACAAAACCATCCCAAGAAATTGCATAACGAGAAATAAATTCCTTATTCGTAGATATGTAATTTTGGGCTTCCAAAACGCCATCTTCAATCCGCTCTGTTACAAATCTTTTTAGGTCTCGATTGTTCTCTTCATCTTCAGTTATAGAAAATGCGATTAGTGGTTCATCAACATCAGATATAGACTCAATTCCATGATCTAATGCTAAAAATGTAATATCATTGAGTAATATTTCATTATTATCTTCCATAAAAACTCCAATTTTTGTCCAATTGTATCTAACATTCCGCGAATATACGAAGTTGCCTGGTACCCCGAAGGGGTTGATAAATGTCTGGAAAATTGTATCACAATTTATCAGATATTTGTCAAAGGCAATTTGCCGAAGGCCAAGGCGAAGCCGCAGCGTATATTCGCTGTTATGCGACGTCAAATGTGGGGATCGGAATGTTCTTCATTAATGGCTTTAACAGAAAAAATTAAGTCGTTAAAATCATCATTTGGTTGAAAATCATTGCAATAAAAACGTAGGCAATCAACTTCCTCCACTTTATACATACAAGAACCATTGTGCCACCACGATTGATGTCCATTAACTAAACACATATTGTAAACAGAAATATATCCATTATGTATTGCTTTAACCTCAAATGAAAAAGGTAGCTTTGATTTTAACCTTTTCCTTTTTTTAGGAGGAATTGAAACATATTCGAAAATTACTGTTTTTTTGCCTCTATTTCCAAAGACTTCTACTTCTTCAGAAATCCCAATACCTTGAATATAATCTGAATTAGTCTCTTCAATAGTAATTTGAAGAATATCTTCTGCTTGAACAAGAATCCTTTCTATCATAATTAGCGTTTTGTCTTTGTATTTTATTGGTTCTCCTTTTGAATCAATAAATTGGGAACCAAAATCAAATTCTGAAGGCATAGACGATTTCCTATTTTGTTGATGTTCACAATTGATGTCGCATAACGTTTCAGGCATACATGAAGTTGCCAGGGGACCCCGCAGGGGTTGATGAAACTTATCAAAATTGTATCACAATTTTGGGAAGTTTTGTCACTGGCAATTTTGGCCGGAGCGACGAAGGAGCAGAGCCATGTATGCCTTGTTATGTGTAGTACTCGATTCCGGTGTGTTTCAATTTTCCAGAATTACATGGATGTAATTCTGGAACACTCTTCTGGCAAATCTTCGCTAAACGTATTGATTATCGCCCTTTTTAATGTTCTATAAATCAATTTGAAATCATCTTCCGTGTATTGATTATGTTTTACCTTAATACTTCTTATTTCCCCATACTCAGCAAATTCCTTAAAATTAGTTTTGTACTTATGGGTTAAACCGTTTCGAAAGAGTCTAATATAGGAATCAAGATTTTTAATATCATCTAAATATGGGAATTCAGAAACATTTAATTCATCAGTTTTAATGAGAAGTTTTTCATCTGGTCTTATTGCTGACAGAATATTTAATAGAACACCACAAATTGCAGAAAACCCATACTCCTCATTCAGTGGATTGCTCTCATATAATTCTATAGATCGAATTGCAAAAACTATATTACTTTTATATTCCATATTTCTCCTAATCTGAGCCAAGGATGGCGAAGAACTACAAATTGAAAAAAGAATCGAGTATTGCACATAACGTTTCGCGTTTATATGAAGTTTAAATCAAAAACACGTGCTTGCATATCCGATTTCTATACAACGCCAAAATCTGCTGCAGACCGTCAAGCTGGCTTGGCTTTTGCGTATGCAAAAGACATGACAGTAGGGCTGACAGTAGCATTTTATTGTTGTATAGAATCTATTATAGCGTATTTATTGTTCTTTATTAGGTAATTTTTTTTGATTTAAATTTGGCGCAGCCCGTAGCGTAGCGGAGCATATAGACGCTGTTACATGTAGTAAAAGTCGGTTGAGAATAATTTCCAAAAGTACAAGGATGTACTTTTGGAGAGTTATACGGGAAATAACCGATTAATTTCATAAATAATTCCAGAAGCAATAACAGACCCAGCAGCATTTTCAAAAATACTCTTCATACTGAGAAATAATGAAGAAACCTTGCTTGGATTAGGAACTTTCTGCTCTATCTCTAATTGTAGTGCTTCCAAAGTACTATTAATTGTTGCCAATTCTGATGAATCAACGCCAGATTTATCTTTTATTTGTACTATTTGGTCAAGAAGACTTCTAATCTCTTCTATCGATGCTCCTGATGAATCCTCATTGAAAGAATGACTAATTTCGCTTTTAAAGTCTGATTTAGTGACATTCCCGAATATCATTGTACCATAATTATGTATTTCATCTTTGGCCTTTTCTTTCTCTGTCGTTGTGAATTCTAAATCATCGCCCAAAATTCCCTCCTTTTCTAATTCAATAGTCCAATCAAGAATTAATTTTCTTATTTGCTGACATATTCGTATGTATTGACCTCTTCCAACAAATGCTGTTATTTCGAATTGAAGATTTCCCATTTCACTAAAAATCCGTTGCAATTCAGGATTAATTGAAAATTTAAGAGTTGTCTCAGACATTGAGGCATATTCTTCAATTTCATGAATAGATCGATCGACATCTTGTTCCGAGATTGTCTCTTGAAATTTCTTATCTTGTATGACAACAGGAATAAATCCTCTATATGGATTCCAGGCCTTATATATTAGATTAATTTTTCTATATGAAGGTTTTTCATCTTTATGATCATATCCTTCAAGCTCTTTATTACACCAATTTGCAAAATCTTCTAATTGAAGTTTTCTTGCAATTACAAGCGCTTTTGTTAACAGATATGAAACTTTTTTAGTATCATCCATTGTATCATTTTGGAGTTCAAGAACTATTTTCCCCATTTTAACCCTCACGAGCCCATGGACGGGCGAGTTTAACAAATGTATGACTTTTATTACATGTAACGTTCCGAGAATAGCCGAAGTTGCCGAAGGCAATTTGAGTGAAGCGAAGCGGAACCGGCTATTCTCTGTTATGTGATTTTTCGCGGTCTATTCACGACATTAAATGCTGTTAAAAAGACTGTATCGTTTATTTTTTTGGGAAAAAGTTTAACATCTGAACAAACAGCTTTGAAAAGTGTCAGTAGTGTCTCGTTAATATCTGGCTTCCCCGGCATTCTAGCGTTTTTAAACAATTCGTTTAAGGCTTGTAGAATGATTTTATTATCAGAAAATACTATTAATGCTTCATTCAATGCTTGAGTGAAATCCTGACCAGTTAAATCATGTCGATTTCCAATCAATTTCTTAGCAGTATCAATTCGTAACTTTTTCTTTTCCATTCGTTGGTAGAAGATCGTAGAAACAATTACCCCAACTAAACCAGATATTAACGATGAAAGAACTACTATCATTACTGATGTATTCAACTTTTTCTCCTTTTTCAGTTTTAGCGAAATTTCACATAACTACTATTATATGCATTGCGATATTACTCACATTTTAAACCCACCTTCCCATTTTGTAAAAGGAAGGTAGGTAAAAGTTTTTTAGTTCTTCAAGTCCGCATTATCAATCACAATATCCATAATTTCCTTATTGATCTCATCCTGACCCCTTGCAAAGTATGTTAAACCGTATTCATGCCCCTTATAATCAGGCAGATTCTGTTCTTTCCACTGGTTTCGGGCATATTCGCTCAATTCTTCATAAGTGTCTCTGTTTATGAATATCCTTTGCTTTCGCCTTTTTAATAACTTCCGGTTATAGCATCCCCAGAAACGGCCAACGGACTTGTACCATTCAGGCACCTTGTGTTGGTAATAATCCTTTTGATCGGCTTTACGTTCCTTCGCAATGTATTTAGCCAAGTATATGGGAAGTGCTTTGGGATTCCTTACTTTATCTGCATGGATTCCAGCATTGAAATGTTTCTCTGGTCCCTCAACAATGGTATTCCAGCGATGTTGAATATACGCACGAAATCCTATTACCCCTGTTTCATGATGTTTCTTTGTTTTCCTATCAAAATATGTTATTTCACCATTTTTCATGATTTGATAATCACCTAAATCAATTTCCTCAGGTGCAATCATTATAATGTGATAGTGAGGAACACTACGGCCCTGGAATTCGAGTTTCCAGATGAGTATTGTTCCGGGGTATTTATCCATAATATTCTTTCTGAGCCGATGTAGATGGTTTTTTACTAAATCACCTGATTCAGGTATTTCTTCGGAGTAGGTTAAAGCAATTTCAATAATCCTCTCAGTTTTAATTCTATCCCAATCGATAGACTGAAGAAACAACTGTAAATTCCTTCGGGATTTCATTCTAAAATTATGGATTTCACCTCGTACAGATTTACGAGCTGGGGGCGGTGTTTCTATGTTTCGTATGGTTACCACATTCCCGATGATATCGATATACCTTTTAGGGTACTCATCAAATCTGTATCCATTAATTTCTAAGGTTGAAAGATTTGGATGATAACCTCGGTTTTTGATATACCTGCAAATAGGGATTTCATGATGGTCTTTTTCAATACGATCAGCATGCTCTCGTAGGAAGAATTCATCTATAATATTATTTCCCATAATTACTGCTCCCAATTATGGCATTATAGATAAACATAGTATAATGCCATTTGACCGAACCAAAGATGCCCCAGTTTAGGGGCAAAATGAATGAGCCCCTAAACATGGTTCACCTCCGGTTCTACGCTCTGAGAGTCCAGCCAGGCTGTTAGTGATTCGATTTTAAAAAGCAATTTCCCCCCTACTTTCAGAAAGGGAATCTGTCTCTTTGAAGTTAATCGATACAGTGTTGGTGTGCTGAGACGGGTATATTCAGCCGCCTCCTTGATGGTCAAAATAGTTGTTTGTTTTTCACTCATGTATTTACCTCCTCACTGAGTGTGAAAGGGTTGTCACATGAGACACGACACCGTATACTTAATTCAACGTTTACGTGGTGTTGTACCCCAAGTGCAACCATCTATGTAATGGGATCTGGCAGTTGCCGCTGTCAGATCCTCGTTATTGGCTAAATCTCCAATAACTATAATTATTCTAATATCTCTAATTGCTCCACGTCAATAGAAATTTATCCATTCTTACTCCAAATTTCGTTTATTCGGCTTTTTTCTTCTATAAATCCTTGAATTCTGTTCTCTGGTGTGGACTGATCGTATCTGTCAGTCATTGCTTCGGTTTTATGTCCTACCATGTATCTAAGCATTTCCTGGGGTAAAACTGTACGCATGAGTGTGTTATAGGTATGCCTGAGAGAGTGAACAACTAAATTTCTTCCGGCAATCTCAATGCCGGCTGTTGCTAATCCATCCCTAAACTTATTGAGCACAGTTCTTCTATGCACAGGTTGGTTGAAATCCTTTTTTGACAATCCATGGAAAATGAAATCATCATCATTTGGGCATAGAGTTTCACTTCTCCAACTCTCAAGTAATTCAATTGTGAAGTCAGGGAGGATTACTCCCCTTTGCTCATTGCTTTTTGTAGTTCCTATGGAGTTATCATTTTTTACCGCTTGTTTAATCACTAAAGCACTCTGATCGAATAGAACATGTTTCCACTGTAGTGCAATAACTTCACCTACTCGCATGCCGCTTGTAACCATTAGAGTAAACAGAGTTGCATAGTATCGCTCACCCCAGATAGCAAGCAGTTTTTCATCATCTTTGGGAAATAGAATCGACAGTTCATTTCCGTCGAATATGTCACGCTTTTTGTAATTATTAGCCAGGGGTTCTACTTCTGCTAAGGGGTTGTATCGAATAAGGCCTTCACGTTTAGCTTCACGTAAAATAATATTCAGGCTGTAAGTAATGGCATTCTTGGTTCCATTCTGCAATGGTAGCCCTATAAGCCACTTTTCATACTCTACTGGATTAAATTGATGTAGCTTCCGTAATCCCCATTCAGGGAAGATATAGCGTGTTAAATGCGATCTGCGAGACTGAGCCCATTTTTCTGAAATGGGTTTACCCTTGGCCTGCTGACGTTCAATCCAGCTGCATTTTCCCCAGACGTAGAAGTCTTTGGCATAATCCTGCAGAACTTTGTTACTCTGTAACCCTTCAGACATTACCTTGTTGATATATGCCCTGGCGTCTCGTATGTTCCTGCACTTAGTACTATGAAATGTTTTTTCGTAAATACGTTTCCAGTAATAGTATCCATTTTTTCGCTTTGTAAGATGATACCTGCCGTCTTCTACTGCACTCATATGCGGGATTCTACAATCCGTTTCACAATTTTGTCAAATGAGCATAAAAAAAGCACCAAACCTTATAGTTTGATGCTTTAATTCATTGCCCTGTAGGCATTTAAATGTGGGCGGCATTGGATTCGAACCAACGACCCCTTGCGTGTCGAGCAAGTGCTCTAACCAACTGAGCTAGCCGCCCATTTGAGCAGAGCTATTTCTACCACATTATTTTAGGCTCATCAATACCCTTTCGAGGACTTTCTTACGGTCCAGTGGTTTGACGATATAATTCTTTGCACCGATAAGAAGAGCTTTTTTTACAAGATCCTGTTTTCCAAGAGCACTAATCATGATGATCTTTGCTTCCTTATCAAACTCAATAATCTTTTCAAGACTTGTAACACCATCCATACGCGGCATAGTTATATCCATGGTTACAAGATCAACATTGGGATAAAGCTCTTTGTATTTCTCTAGTCCTTCCTGTCCATCTTTTGCAGTTCCGACAACCTCAAACCCTTCAGATGTAAGAATCTGGCTGATCTGTTTTGTAACAAACATGGAATCGTCAACGACAAGAACGCGAAAAGATGAACCGTCAGGACGGGTCCCTTCTGCTTTGCGTTCATTTATGTTAGGAAAATCCATTTTCGTCTTCATTCAAACGCCTCCTAAGCACGTTCCCGAACGGCTACATTAATTTCTATTTTTCCCTGGGGGAGATTAACCGGAACGATCAATGCTTCTACTTCAGTATCGGTAACTTCCATATTATCACCAGTAAATATTGCCGGTGGAGTAAGATCAAACTTGAACCCAAGATCATGAAGCTTGGTTACCGCCTGAGCGGTGATCATATTAGCCAACTCCGTAATAGTTGCTTTACCCAGTTCATCAAGGGTTTTGATCTCTTCTCCATTCATCGCTGATGCAATTCCGGTAGCAGTGTCCTTGCTCATATCGAAAAGCACACGACCTTCAACATCACCGGCCAGACCAACTATTGCTGCTACCCCCAGAACCGGTTGGGAAGTAGACTTCAAATACAGTTCACCCCGCGTAATTTCCTCATTCAGGACTTCGCGTAGAATATTAAACGCAGCTTCAACAAAGGGATTGATATATTCCACTCTCATAGGTTGCACTCCTTACCCGCTATACTGAAAATACTCTTCACAATACTTAATACTACTAAGATTTTTTTCTATACGCAACTATTCCTGCAGATTCTACAGGTTCCCAGTCTTCTGATTTGATCCGTTCATTCGTACCAATCAACAACAGTCCTCCGGATTTCAATTTTTCATCAAACTCGCTGAGCAGCGTCTCCTGTTCACTTTTTCCCATAAATGATAAAACATCCCGGGCGATCACCACATCAACCTGGGGAAAAGGGTTCGAATGAAGAATATCATGATATTCAAAAAGAATATGGTTACGAATATCTTCCTTAAACTGGAATCCCCCTTTTGTTTCCTGAACATATGAACTGAAATGCTCAGGGATTTCCATTTCCTGAAAAAGCATACTCGGTGCGGTTGAAATGCTCAGCAGATCGTTGTCATGTGCCCAGGCTTTTAGAACAGCTTCCGGATTCCTTCCCTTAAGAAGGGACAGAACTGAGTATGTTTCATATCCTTTAGCACACCCGGCATTCCATACAGACAGATTGCCCTTCTGATTTGTGGGCAGTAGAGCACTTACTGCATCGGAGTAATCTTTCGACCATAGATGACCCGAATCCCTTGAATAGAAAGTCCCGAGAAACTCATCACCCTCTTCGGGAGATTTCAGCTGACTCTCCTCATCATTTCCACCATGAAGTCGTTTCCATTCGGTAAACCTTGTCTCCACCCATTCACGATTGAAATCAGATACAGTAAAACGCTTGAAGGTCTTCAAAGTTTCCTGGAGAAAACCAATCCCCAGATCCTCTGCTCCTTTCTTTCCTTCTTCTTCATCAGGCATGGTAGACTGATCATTTGACATTGGAAGACCCATTACCTCAAGATCAACCTTCGGCGGCTCCATTTCCTGATCGTTACCAAGAATTTTCTCAACATCAAGAATTATATAAAGCTTATTATCATTCTCAACGATGCCTTTTATAAACTTGATATTTATATCCCCGAAAAGAGGATGTGGAGGTTGAATCGCCGATGAAGCTATTCCAACCACTTTATCAATGGTATCTACTATTACACCGATAAAATAATTTTCCAGGCGAAGGATTATCATATCTTCCATGGTGTCTTTTCCGGTTTCCGCGACCGGAAGATTGAACATCTTTCTCAGATCGATAATTGAGATAATATCACCCCGAAGATTATACACACCCCGCACATACGGGGCTGTATTAGGCACATAGGTAAAGCGATCTGCTTTGGAGATCTCTTTAACTTTCATAATATCGATGCCGTATTCTTTTCCCGAAAGAGAAAAAGTAACCATTTTAAAGTCTATATGTTCTACTACGTTCTTTTTTTCCGCTTCCAGCTCTTTTGCCTGTACCGTATCCATATATCCCTCTTCAGCCTCAGCGTACTGTTGTTTCGCGTTTTCTTCGGTCAGCCATTTCCTGTTTAAAACCGAGTTCAAGCAGCTGACTGACATCAATTATCAGAGATACAGTACCATCTCCCAGAATAGTTGCTCCTGCTATTCCCGGTGCATTCGTATAACTGTCTTTCAGTGGTTTGATAACCACATCTTCTTCGCCTATAAGCGAATCAACGATCAGCCCCATTTTTTTGTCACCGCTTCCGACAATAACCACATAATGATATTCAAACTTGTCATCCCCTGGAACCTTAAACAACCTGTTCAGTCGCAGTAACGAGATTACATCTTCCCGCACATTAAAAACTTCATAGTTATCAATCATGCGGATCTCTTCCGGTCGGATTCTGTGACTGTCTATTACAGACGTGATGGGAATAGCATACTTCTCCTGTCCAACCTGAACAAGTAGTCCCTGAATTATCGCAAGAGTAAGAGGAAGTTTAATGGTAAACCGTGTGCCAGCACCCTCTTCCGACCAGACACTGACGCTTCCATTGAGTTTCTCAATCTGCTTCCGTACCACATCCAGACCGACACCTCTTCCAGAAATGTCGGTAACTGATTTTGCAGTAGAGAATCCTGGTTCGAAAATCAGGTTAAATGCCTCAATATCTGACAGGTTTTTACTGGGATGAATAATACCCCTGTCTATTGCCTTTCTGCGTACCGATTCTACATCTATACCTTTTCCGTCATCCTGGATTTCGATGACAATCATGTTTCCTTCGTTCTTTGCACGTAACAGAACATGACCTTCGGCAGGCTTTCCGGCCGCCTCCCTGTCTGGAATGCTTTCAATTCCATGATCAACTGAGTTCCTAACACAGTGAATCAAAGGATCAAGCAGATCCTCAATTACAGATTTATCCAGTTCGGTATCTTCACCTTCAATGATAAGCTGGATCTTTTTATTGAGAGATTTCGAGATATCCCTTACGAGCCTCGGAAAACGGGAGAATATATGCGAAATAGGCACCATTCGGATCTGCAACACCCGTTCATGAAGATCTCCAGTCAAGCGTCCAAGATTCTGACTGGTACTGCGAAATTTATTAACAGCACCCTTTAACTTGTTCTCAAAGGGAACAAAAAGGTTTGTCAGATCACCGAACTTTTCCTGCAGCTGCTGACGAATCTCTTTTTCGCTGGCTCCATGCTGCAGATCTTCCGCGAGATTCGGTACAATATCAAAAATCTCCCGGAGTTTTTCCTGAAAAAGTGATTCAGCGCTTTTAAGTTCGTCCTGAGTATCCGCAAACTGGTTGGTTATCTGATTGAAAGTAGCTTTGTTTATGACTGCCTCGGAGACAAGATTCAGCAGGTTATCAATGCGGGCACTATCTACCCTCAGTACTGAACCCATCTTCTTCTTTTTCACAGCTACAACACTGTCCTGCAAAGCAGAAGATATTGCCTGATCATTATCTTCATCAGGTACACTGCTTTTTTCAGGAGTTGATACCTTTGATACAGGTTTGGCAACCTCCGGCTTTTTTTCCGCAGGTGCCTGTGCAGCCTGGGCGGTTTTCTCAACATCACTGATGTCAACCGAGCTCACAACATCAGGGATATGTACCCTTTTGTTTATTTCCTCTTCTCCGGCCTCTGTAGCGGTGTAGTAGATAACAGTCGGGTGAAACTGATCTTCATACAGTTCTTCAAAATCCGGCTCTGTCTTAAGAACGGAACCTATAGCCTTTAAAGCGGCATACACCTGAATACCGCCAACAGTATTCATTGGATTTTCTTCGTCAAAATGAACTGCTACAGCAAAGAGGGTATCGTCCGGCCCGGATGCTTCTTTCAGTTCAAGCAGATCATCATCGGAGAGAACGGCTGAAGCTGCAGCAGCTTTCGGTTTTGCAGCCGCAGGAGCCGCAGGAACTGGCTCTTCATCAACAACTGCTGTCGACACCGGCTCCTCCACCTCAGAGGGACTGCCTGTCTCATCGCCGATGAAATTTTTCAGGCGCCGGCTGGTTTCGGAGATATCCAGGGAAAACTCTTCACCGGCAGACCGGGCTTCAAGAATGCCTTTTATGATATCTATAGATGACAACAGAACATCTATTAGATCTTCACTGATCCCCACCGACCCGTTGCGTATTTCATCAAGCAGATCTTCCACCAGATGGGTAAATCCGGCAAGATCAGTCATTTGTACCGTAGCGGAACCACCCTTTAAGGTATGGGCCGCCCGGAAGATCTCGTCTACCGCATCTTTATTTGAGGGATCGTTTTCCAGAACCAGTATGTTCTGTTCCAGTATCTCGACCTGCATATTGGCTTCCATAAAGAAGTCTTTAAGCAGCTCTTCATTGTTAGGATCAAGGTAGTCACTCATCTTGAAATTAATCTTTATATATAAGTACGGTTAAGTCAAGCGAGAATTTTTACTTATTCCTTGTTCGACCAAAAGATAGACACATGTTTGACTTGAGTAAAGTCGAGATAGCATCGATAATGAAATGTAATATTTATGTTTTATCTTATTTTCAGGGATACATTTAGACCAGGACGGTTAGTAATGCATGCAAAGGCGGCTGTTTTTCGTTATTTCCTTCTGTCACTAATTATTACCACTGCGATGGTAAATATTTTTGCTGCGGATATTTCTGTTACCACAATGGAACTAATCAGCAGAGGCTCCATGGATGGAGGCAACTTTGTCCTGGATACATTTGGTGATATAGACGTGGAGATTGCCGGAGGTTACAAACTGGGAGGCGCATTAAGCCTTGGTATTACCAACGGCACTGTCGGACTGTCAAATGAGGATCTTACTACAGGGTCCGCTGAAACCTATTTGAGCGATTCCGCACTTCTTTATCTTAAGTCGGCCCAGGTATCTGTTCATAATGCCTTCAACCTCCCGCTTACCATTACCTACTTTACCGGAGAAACCGAAACCTTTTCCAATGGTGACATCTTCCCCGCCTATTATGGTTCCGGTCAGGTAGCCTCCCTTTTCCGCGGGTATTTCTATTTTCCCGACACTGTTGTTTATGACGGTCTTTACAGCGTAGACGGTACCGGGGTCCAGATTGATACCGATTTCGGACGAACCTGGAATAAACTCAGCCTGTACACCTATCAGGATAATAACTACGGACAGGGTCATTACAGTTCCGATCTACGATGGAATGCAGATGGAACAAATTTTAAAATTGATACCTTCCTGGGCGGCTCATACCCCTACGGAGACCACGGCCTTTACCGTGCTGGTGTTCTTATCGATCTTATTGCCAATGAAAAGGGAGAATTTTTTGCTCAAGTAGGCATACCACGGTTCTCACCTAATGAAGATACCATTGATATCGGCATGTTTTACTTCCTCTTTGAACCTCGTATCCATTTTGGCCTTGGCAGCCTTATTTTTACCTTCTTTTCTCATCCGCGGTATTATAAGGAATATATGGAAACTGAAACCGGAGAAACAGGCAACCTTCACACCAACATTAATCTATTGTTCGGAAAACCTGAGGAGACACCTCTTGCAGGCGGAATGGAGACTACCATGTTGTACAGCGATGATACAGATTTAAGCGTTACCCTATCTCCTTACATGAGTTTTATAACTCAGGGAGCTGTCTGGAACCTCAAGTTTAATTATCTCGCCACAGAGACAAGCGATATAAGCCGGATGTTCAGCGCTTTCATCGGTGTAAGAGCGGAGTTTTAAATGAAGAAATTAGTTTTTGCCGCTGCAATAGTACTTCTTTTCTGTTCAGTCCTGTCGGCTGCTGAGGTTGGAGCATCCATCTCATTAAGCAATATTGATTTTACCGGTGATCGTGCCAAAACGGATACAGATGTAACTGGGACTGATTTTCTTTACGGACTGTCGGTGTTCGGTAATGCTGACGTATCTCAGGATATGAATCTTAAAACAGGGCTCTTTTATGATCCTATTCTCAAATATTCCATTTCGGCTCTTCTAAGTTACCGCAGTGATTTTTTCCGATTGAAAGCGGGACCTTTCTTCGGCGTTTTCAACGATCTGTCTACGATTCTTAAACCTGGCATTTCCACAGAAATTCTTGTAGATGTCCCGGGCCTTATTTTCGGTCGTCTTTCTGCCGATTCAAGCATTGGAGGGCGTCTGGTAAGTACAGGAGACTATATTCAGGAAAAGAGTCAGTTGGGCGTGGGATTCTATGTTCCTAATGCAATTTGTGAAGCGACACTAACGACGAAAACATTTACAGAAAAAACATCAGCTGGAGAGAAAGTAAACAAACTTCAGGAATATGCATTCAGTACTGATATTTATCAGAAGAACAGACCTTACCGCTTTCAATTAACTTTCGGTTATCAAACCCGGACATTATCTTTTATTGAAACATCAACAGTTGAGCATTCCTTCAACTCATTAATTCTCGGGACAAGGCTGGATCTGGCAACCAGCAGTAATATGGATATGTTTTTCAACTTGAAAAGTAACATATACTCCTTTGGCAAGGCAGACGGAACCTTTATGGAGACCGCCTCATCTGGTCTTGGAATGTATCTTTTCAGTTTGGAAACAGGTTTTTCATTCCGGACAGATAATTAATACAGTATTTTAACTTATAATACCCCGGGGAATTTTTAATACATCCTCGGGGATGTCTTCAGGTCATCAGGTTAAAAAAGACTTTTAAGCAACCAATACCAGTTCAGTTTTTATATTTCACCCTAATTAACGCTAATATTTTTTTAGTACCTTGCCTGTCTTTACAGGACAAAGGGGTAAAGCGCATACATGTTTATATACAAAATTAATAATAACAAAAAAAATCCCCCGGCTGACCGGGGGATCCTATTATCAAGAGAAAGAAAGCTTAGTTAGCAGCTGGTGCTGTGCCTTCCGGTTCCTGATGCATCTTCTGAGCTTCGAGATACCGCATTACCTGTACATTACCAAGTCTTTCGAACTCAGCATTGCGACGAGCATCTTCACGCTGCTCCAGGATACCCCAGATTGATTCATCATCAACATCGGATTCCAAAGATAGAACGGCAAGGTCATACTTCATCGTTATACCTTTGATGTAGGTAACAAAATCCCCACCTTCGTGCATTGCATCACGGAAAACTGCAATACCAACCAGCTTGTAGTTGGGAGCTGTTTTAGGATACAGGGGGAATTTCTTGATTTCCCGGTTCCGAACCTCATCGATGTAGTTGGGGTTCTGCCAGGTAAGAGTCTTCCATCCGTCAAACTCAAGGTCGTTTATGACAATAGTCTGCTCCATGTTGTTCTGATCCTTCAGGACCACACCAATGCGGTGGGGAAAGTTTTTTCCCAGAACATTCATCGAAATACTCTTTATAACTCCTACGTTCTTAACAACACCAAAGTTATTAAACTTGTCGGGATCATCAGGACTGTAGTAAGCAGGAATTTCGAATGGAGGCTTAATCAGTGCATAGGCGTTGTACATTTCTTCAGGGAAATGCACGCGAACACCCATAATAGTTTCACCAGCATTCTGTCTTGCAGTATCCTTTACCGGTGCTTCCTTTGTCAGGGAATACCTCTGGTTAACTACTGTGCGTGATGAACTTGAAAGCTGAACATCCCAGTTTTCAATAGCGAGGGAAGTCTTCATCTGAGCCTTCTCTTCGTCGGTAAAGCTGGTGCCAGCCTTGTCGCTGAAATCGATAGTCGTAGCTTCGTTTTCACCGGTTTCGGTGTCAGCAGTCAACACTGCGAAGTCGATAAGCGTCGCTTCCTCTGCAGTGACTATCATTCCGGAAACAACCATGAGAAGACAAAGAAAGATTGCAAAGCGTTTCATTTATTGCTCCTTTCTCACATTAATTGCATTTGCCATCTAAAATTATACGTACCCATACATTTTTGTCAACGATTTTTCTTTTTTTTGCTCTTTTTCCAAAAAAACCTCCAGCCATGTTCTACTCCTCAATCTCGAACCTTGGCTCGAGACCATTCACAGTGATTATGATCTTCTCAAGAAAAGGGAAGTTCACAGATAGATTGTCGACAAGGAGGTTCTTAATCTCAATAAGCTTAAGGGGATGATTTTCAAGATTGAACACCAAATTCCGGGTAAAATCTACATAAAGGTCATTATTTATCAGTTTCAGGTGATTTAATCTCGTTCCTTCGGGAAAAATCTGCACCAGTCGCAGGGACACGGGACCAAGAAGAAGATCATCCAGATAAGCCCGGATGTTGTATTCACTGCTCAATGAAACACTTACATTCCGCGTTTCACCGGTTAACTTCATACTCATTTCATGGGGAAAAATAAACTTCCGCTGCATCTGTTTTGCCGGTTCCAGAGTATAGAAAAGTATAGAAATGAGTAAAAACACCACCAGCAGTGAGCCAAACAGAATGGAGAGCAGATTAAATTTTCCGATATACTTCACCAGGGATCCTCGGGATTGAGCAGGTTTCAATTTGAAACCCGGATTTATTCGCCGCTTTTTTCAAACTGTTCTATATATGCGGCAAGGCCATTATAGATGCCTGCGGACACCTTCTGCAAGTATTCACTGCTGTTAAGAAGTTCAGCTTCATGAGGATTGGTTACAAATCCGACCTCCGCAAGAACAGAAGGCATTCTGGCATTGCGGACAACAAACCAGGATTCCTCTTTGAGCCCGCGGTTTCCACTCTGGGCTCCTATTGTATGATCCATTCCCTGCAGGATTTCCCGAGCCAGCAGAATACTTTCCACCGTAAACTCCTCTTCAAGAATTGAGTTGAGAATCGGTGCGATGTTCTGCTGATTTTTGTCCAGAGCCTCAGGGTCGATAACCTCACGGCGATACTCGGGCGGCAGATACCAAACCTCAAATCCGGTGGCACCGCTGTTCAGCGATGCATTAGCATGGATGGACAGAAAAATCATGGCTTCGTTTTCGGCCAGCTCTATAGCATTGGCGAAGTCCGTACGCTCCTCGAGAGCAAGGTAGCGATCGTCATCACGGGTCATAAGAATATTTTTATCGGGATATCGCGCTTTCAACAGCCTGTTTACCCGATCTGCTACGTCAAGAACTATCGATTTCTCTTCCAGAGTTACCCGTTTTCCCCCGATTGTATGGGTACCGATGGTTCCGGGATCCTTCCCACCGTGACCGGGATCTATAATTATGGTTGAAATATAAAACCCGTCATGCTGGGAGCTTGCAGTAAAAAGCCTGATAAAGTTATCCGCCGCTTTATCGCTCAGCATAATGCGTCCGTCAGCATCTCTCCGGGGAGAATCGATATCCACAATTCGATTAAAATCCTTAAGCAGATATGGAAGGGATACCTGAAATACCACAGAATTCCTGCCGCGGTTCACAATCCCCCTTTCCATAACAGGATCCCAGAGGAGCTCTCCCCCAACCCTTTCAATTAGATTAATTATATTCTCTTCGCTGTTGAGTAAAATCGATGTGAGAAGAACTATCATGATTAGAAATATTTTCCGGATTGATTTTACTGACCTTTTCACTACACAGCAGCCTTTCACCTTGTTTTTACACTATCTATTATCCCGGACGCTCTTAACTCCAGGAAGTAAAGCACTCTTTAAAAGAATGTTCACTCTTAAATATCTTAAGTGTATCAATATACCAGATACCGCCCTGAATACCACCCCGAAGAAATGCCTTCCAGAATAACGCCCCTGCAGTACCATCTCCTGACACCAGAGTTGATCCGGTCTCACGTAAAACCACGTCAAGTGAGTCCTTCACGCTGCGGCCCATCCAGTCAGTGTATTTCTCCATCGCCAGCCGTGGCGGTGTCCCAATACTGATATCTGTATCGGTTTTTCCGAAATCCGGTAGCTCCGGCAAATCGGAAATCCATTGAATATTTTCCGCTTCAGAAAATATAAATGCATCCGGAACCCAGTCGAAAGACTTTTTTTTCAGAAAAGAAAGGGTTGCTTTTATTCCTGGCTTGAGACGAATAATCACCCTTCTGCATGCATCTTCCGCCAAGGAAACAGCAACATTCCGATCGGTATGGGTGAAGATATAATTACCGCACTTTTCCACATTGTTCCGGGGGAAATTTACCATTGCACCTGTATGACTGGCCAGAAAAGCAGCGCTGCCGGTGTTTGAATCAAAACCCTCCACAATGCTGACCTCCCCGGGTATAGAGTAAAACGCCCGTTCTGCCGAAACCTCATTTTTTACAGGTTTAAGCAAACCGGGATCATCACCAACTGCAATCTTCAAGGCAGCAGCGGTTAGATTTACACCGGAGGAAAGAGGATATGTCCACCCGGACATATAACCGCCGGACAGACGGGCAGCGATTTCTCCGACAACAGCACCCCGGGAAGTAAGTTTGATATCACCCTTGGCGGCTCCGTTATCAATACCGATCGCCTTAACTCCCTGGAGGAACACATCTGTAACAGCTTCTATCTGATCCCGGTTGTATGCCGAGGGCATAGTATGGCCAATTTCAATAAAATAGGGAGGATACTTGATGATTCTGTCAGCAACACCGCAAATAGTGATTTCGCCTTTATAAACAAGGGCGTCGATACTAAATTCCGGACCTTCAAGATATTCTTCCACAATAACCCGTCCGCTGTTAGAATTGGTAATGGCAGATTCAAAGGCGTCGTAATACTCATCCGACGAGTCCACCCTGCGGATTCCCCGGGCCCCCATATTATCTACAGGCTTAACCACCAGAGGAAAATCTGCAAAGGAAAGCCCTGCGTCACGACGCTCAGCGGAGTCTATCTCCACAAATTGAGGTGAAGGGACATTGTGTGCAGTAAAAACACGACGCATTCTGGCTTTATCAGTAGCATTCAAAGCTGTCTCATAAGAGATACCCGGCAGTCCCGCTTTTTCGGCTGCAAAAGCGACGCAGGCGGAAAAATCGGTACCGGCGGTGAAAACTCCGTCCAGTCCCGAAGACTGTTTCCATTTCATTACAGACTCGGCAATTGCAGCTTTACTGCTGATATCAACATGCTCAAAACAGTCGGTGTATTCAATGCCAGGGGCAGAAGTATTTGCATCGGCACAGACAACTTCCCAGCCTAAATCCTTTGCAGAATGTATTGCCGGGAGCTGCATGATACCCGCTCCGAGAATGTAGATTCTCTTCTTCACTACTGTCTCCACGATCAGCTATCTCCCCTATCTGCATTTTTGACCGCATACACCTCAAAGGTGTCACCAAGAAGCATTTTACCGGCAACAAAACAGGAAACAGGCCAGCATAGCTGCATCCATCCGGGAAATCTCTCCCGATGAATTCCAGAAGCTCTGAATTTGATTTTTCCAAATCCCAGACGGTTCAGAATTCTGCCTGCCGAACTCGGTGTCCAGATGGTATAATGATCACCTGGACTGCTGGCAATAAACTTCTGTTTTTTGGTTCTTGCAGTGATGCCGCTGCCATTGGGTGTTGCAAAAGCAAGAACTCCTCCGGGCTTGAGCATTGCGGCAATTCCGGGAAGAATTTCGTTGAGATTTCTCAAATGTTCTATCACATACCAGAGGGTGATTACATCGAAGGTGTTCCTGTTCTGATGCAGAAATTCTTTTAGCTGCCCGGAAAAAACCGGTATATTCAGATTTTCAGTAACCCAGGCTGCAGCATCTTCCGCAGGCTCCACCCCCTGGCAGTCAAACCCGGCCGCCCCGGCTGCAGCGAGAAAAGGGCCGTAAGCACAACCGATATCAAGAAGGTTTTTTCCGTCGTTTTTTCCACCCGCAAGCTCACTGATTGTTTCAATTCTGCGATTGCCCATTGTTTTGATATGTTCAAAGTCTTCAAGATAAGAACGGCCGTACTGCCTGGTATACTCAGAAAAAAAATAGTCCCGGTTATACTCTGTGGAATCCGGAACCCATGGCTGCTGAAACTCTATTGAGCATTCAGTGCACATATAAAAGGTGCGCTCAGGGATTCTTCCTGTAACACTTCTTTTTACGCTGCCGCAAACCGGACAAACAGCCGGTTCCGGAGATAAATCCGCAGGCTGCAGTTTCCCTGAAGAATTAATCATTTCAGGAAATTCTGCATTAAGGTGCCTGTAGCTTTCCACTGCCGAGATCAGTCTGCTCAGGACGGGTTTCCCTGTCCCTGCAACCGGCATGCGCAAACGCCGGGCTAATTGTGAATGATATCGACTGGGGTTAATGGTAATTACCGGCAGATGAGCATTAACAGCTTCCAGGGCAGTGAGACCGTAGGAACATACAAGGAGATCATACTCCGCCAGTTTTTCCTTGAGATTTATCGGTTTTACCAACCGTTTAACCTGCGAAGGCAGGTCGGCTGTGATTGATTCATCTCCAGTTACAACAGTCAACTCAATACCCCGGGAAACAGCGTAGTGCACAAGTCCCTTTACTGAAGGTACGGTCAGTCCCGCCGGGTCTTCACCGCCGAAGGAGAAAAGTATGCGTTCCGGTAAATCCTTTCCAGCAGACGTAATTTTTTTATTTACTGGAATCAGCTCTGGATCTGCCCAGTAAAGATTTATGACAGAAGACTTAAGCACCGGAAGTGACTCTATCAGATAATCAAACCTGAATCCGCCGGCAGGGTGTTCATCCCGTCCTGCCAGGGGAGCCATTTCCTGGAGCCAGGTAATAAGAGCATCATCAGTCCGGCGTTGATCAAGAAGAATATAAAGCCATGGGGTGTTTTCAACATCCGCGCGGTGAACTATGAGCTCTTCAGGAAGAGCAAAACGATTGAGATCTATGTTCTTTGATGTATCTAAAAAAGTCTCCTGATCAATATAGATCCGGAATTTATCTGGCCGGGATACTGCAAGTGCAATACTTCGGACAAGGTGCCCACTGCCGTTGCCCCGCCGCACCGAGGGAACTATCAGGATGAGGTTACGGGACATTTCATTTCTCCAGAGAGACTGTCTGCTGGACAGTGAAGTTTTCACTGCTTCCGGAAGCAATATGGGTACGTAGGAGAGCCGCAAGAGCACCGATATCTATGGGTTTACCGGTATACAGTTTTGCAAAAATTGAGAAGACCTTTTTATATTCATTCAGGGTGTCCATGGTTACAGAAGCTTCAGGAACACACCATTCATCCGGAGACATCTTTCTTACAATCCGATACCGTTCCGGCCGCCTGTAGAGAAAGGGACATACATGTTCCCGCTCATAAGGGTCTGCAGCCTCTTCATCCGCCTGCAGCAGCGCCGCAGCCGAAACGACTTCTACTCCGGTTCCAAGGGGCATACCATTAAGCCCGGCATAGTCCGCTGTGGTGGAATAAAAAAGTTCCACTGTTTTTTCCGCCACAGCCGAACTGACCAGTGGATTATCCCCGGTAGCCCGGATGACAGTGCTCAATTCGTATTTGCGGATAACTTCGGCATAACGGTTCAGAACGTTGTCAGGCGATCCTGTAAAAAGCTCAAATCCGGCTGCTTTAGTTTCCGCCTGCAGAATACTGGTACTCTCTGCGTCTGTTGCCAGAATGAATATATCAACACCGGTGGTCTGCCGCAGGGCATCCATGGCCCTGCGTACAACTGGTCTGCCGAAAAGATCGAGCATGGCTTTTCCTGGAAGCCGTGAAGAACCGATTCGTGCCTGTAGAATTACCCCGGTCATGCTTCGGGGACCTCCCAGAGATCCGTAATTCTCCGGGCATCCTGAACAAAACGGTACTGATGCAGCTTAACCCAGTTTCGAATAGCCTTGAACTCCTTCAAAGCCTCAGTAAAGGACGCCCCGCCGCGCAGGTAATACCCCGGAAAACGGGAAAGCGGCAGAATACCCCGGTCTTTATCGAACCTGGGAAAGAGATTTTTCAAATAAAACCGTCTGTAACCGGCATCCGGTGTAGTGTCGTCTATTTCATTTTCTGCGGTCATGGTAATTCTGAACTGGTTAGAAGAGCCGATCTTCTCTCCCCACAGATGGGCCCTGAAGCCGAAATCCAGAAGCTGCCAGTATGGGTTGGAAATCAGCGGATCAAAACCTTCCATTAACTGAAACCTCTGGCGACGATATAAACCGCAATGATCAAAAGGGAAAAGTGAGGGGACAGACTCGCCCTTGGGAATAAACGGAAGGACCTTCAGCCTTTTTTTCTCAAACCCGGGAGAGATTATACTTGGGATCATCTCATTTTTCTGATTTGACAGCACCGGAACGGTACAAAGCCCGGTGTTTTCAGCAATACGCTCAAGCATTTTCAGGCTGATCTGATTCAGCTTCATATCGTTCCAGACCACTAAAACAAAAGTCCCTGAAGCTTCCTCCATACCAATATTCAGATATTCACCTATACTGACAGCTTCGTGCAGCCTTATAAAACGGATATCCGGGTGTTTCCTTGCAAGCGGTTCAAGATCATAGTTGTTTCTTACCCCTTCTATGCTGATAATCTCCGCAGGGAGAAGGTGCTCCATGCCGGCAAGGGTTTCACTTCGATGCACCCGGGTTCCACGGTTCAGCAGAAGTATCGACAGAGGCCTTTCTGCCGACGCGTCACCACCTCGTGCCCCGCCGAGAACTGTATAGGTATGCTTAAGATCATTAGTAGTTGTAGGTGTAGTACTCATCACACTCTCTGCATATATCAATCAGATCCCCATTCAGATGTTTCTCGTAGTATTCCGCACCTTTCTTCCAAACAGACTCTATCCCATCGGTAAAGATGTTGCCCAGGAGATACTCATTTTTCAGATCTTCCCTGCAAACAGGAACATCACCGTTGAGAAGCACCGTTAAATCACGTTTCATATGCCAGCAGGCATGTCGATTGTAGGGAGATATATCCGCAATCCTCCGCTGAGGAAGGAACGCACTGAAATAGTCATATTTCTGAATAATTATGTTTTCCGTTTTCTCTTTCCAGTAACGGTAGAAGAGCTCAAGCTCCTCCTCGTTGGTATCCATCCTCACCGCCTGTACAAAAGCGGTTTTCGGAAATAGCGACAGAAGATGTTCACTGCAGATTTTTGCCTCGGTAAAACCTGACCCCCGAAGCTTTCTGTATACTGCCTCTGAATGGGCATCCAGAGAAACAATCCAGGTGATGGACTCTGCATACTCTGCAGCAAGTCTTTCAAAGAGTTCTTTTTGCCAGCCCAGTCCCGAAGTCTCAATAACCGCGGAAAATCCCCGCCGACAGACGGAGGTAATAATTTCTTCTATTTGCGGATGCAGGGAAGGTTCTCCCCAGGGAGACAGATTCACATAACCTGTTCCCGATAAAGAGCCGAACTGATCCAGAATCTGTTCAAAACTCTCAAGGGGCATATATGCATCAGACTTAATGTCATTACCTGCGATTGTCGGATACGGGCAGTAGCTGCATATCTGCCGGCAACCTTCGGTTATCTGTACTGAAAGATAAGACGGAAGTGAGCGCAGAGGCTTCTGGTTTTCCTGCAGTCTAACAAGCATATCGGCTGCAACCACAGGTGATTGTGCATCAAGAGCGGAAAGCAATCCGTACCCGGCTTTGTCCTCTGCAGTCAGGGCTATTCTCAAAAGCCTCAGATCTACAGGCGGAATTTCGGTCTCTATCTCAAAGGCGTTTATATCTTTTCTTAAAACTTCAAACAGGCTGTTGCGCTTAACCTTGGTGTCGCATCCTTCAGCAAGGGTCATCAGGGGCCCAAGTACTGTGCTGCGAAGGATCTCCGGTGCCAGTCCCACGGGATAGGCATCGGCAAAAGTGTAATCCGCCCTGTAGCGCTTATGGTTCGACAGCATTCTGCTGCTGAGCTCAGAATCGAGAAAGGGAGTATCTCCGTAAAAATAGAACAGGGAATCATCGCCATTCAACTCTTTCCCGATCGAAGCGAGGGTGTTCAGCAGCTGATTGACTGACTTAACCCCGGAAACAGTTTTATAGTTCTGCGATAGCGATACCTGAGGCAGAATTGAACTGTTGTTACCCTGAAGGCAGAAGACATCCGAAACCTCCGGCAGTGACTCTGCATACTCCATAACCCTCTGGAACGAAGTTTTTCCGGCACTCAAAGGCATAAAAGCATATTCTGAAAGCGTAATACAATTTATAACAGCGATATTTGCCATATATCTACAGTATCGACACAGGAATTACCGTCGCTTAGCCTATATTACCGACGGTTCACCTGAAAGACGATACCCCTCCCTGTTTTACATTCTAACTCAATTCCGGTAATATACACAAAGGGTTTAAAGAGCATGGATTCATGGTACATAACTGATGCTGAACACACCGTTATCAACTGCAAGGTTATACCTTCAGCATCTCGAAACAGCTTTGGCGGAATACGCAACGGGGAGCTGGTGGTACGAGTGAATGCACCTCCGGAAAAAGGAAAGGCAAATAAGGAACTTATAAAATTCCTGGCGAAATCCCTTGGCCTGGGACGAAGTGCCCTGAATCTGATTTCCGGTGATACATCGAGAAATAAAAGGATTTCCATAGATTCTCCGTTGAGCAGTGAATTACTGCAGAATCTTTGCTCCTGAAATGGTATGGAGGGACAGACTTGAGTATGTTTCAGGGTGAAGCACCCATTATAGAAAACAGAGAGATAGCCAGGGATTACTTTGAGCTGATTTTTAAAACTGCCTTATTTGGAACAGACGAAGTTTTGCCCGGTCAGTTTCTCACCATTCGCATAAATGAATTGTCAACTCCTTTGCTGAGAAGACCCTTCGCCTTTTCCTCCTGGAGCGGTGATACAGCCAGGATTATCTATCAGCGCCGCGGCCCGGGTACTGAGGCGCTGTCGGGGAAGCATCCTGGAGAAAAAATCGATATAATTGCCCCGCTGGGTAACAGCTGGCCGAATCCAGGCGAAGGAGAAACTGCCGTGCTAGTTGCCGGAGGAATCGGTATGGGACCGGTACTCTTTCAAGCCACTCGATATAAAACAGCAGGAATCCCCTTTACCCTAATTGTTGGTGCAAGATCCGCGGCATACCTCCCCTCCAGCGGGGAGCTTGAAACACTTGGCGCAGTAATAGCGACGGATGACGGCAGCCGGGGAATCCATGGAACAGTGACTAACGCACTGGAAACCCTCAATATTTCCAACCCGCATTTCTACGCATGTGGCCCCCACCCCATGATGAAAGCTGTTCATAACTGGGCAGTTGCTCATGACAATCCCTGTTCAGTCTCCATGGAACAGACAATGGCCTGTGGGGTCGGTGCCTGTATGGGCTGTGTAATTCAGCTTACCGGAGACGACCGTTATGCCCGGGTTTGTGCGGACGGCCCCATTTTCGACAGCAGAGAGATTTTATGGACCTGAAAGTACGTATAGGCAGTGGAACTCTTCCCAACCCGGTGGGTGTCGCCTCAGGGACCTTCGGTTACGGAAGTGAGTATGAACAGCTTATCGATCTGAATATGATCGGAGCTATCTACTCAAAGGCAGTAACTCCGGAGCCGCGACCGGGAAATGGCATTCCCCGCATTATAGAGACCCCTTCGGGGCTGCTTAATTCAATTGGGCTGGCCAATGTCGGTCTGGAACGCTTTAAAACAGATAAACTACCCATTTTCCGTGAATTCCCCTGCCCCGTAATTGTAAATGTTGCGGGCAAGGCTGACGAAGATTACCTGCAGGTTACCGCAGAACTTTCCGGGGCAGATGAAATCTGGGGCTTTGAAATAAACCTGAGCTGCCCGAATGTTAAGGAAGGCTGCCTGGCTTTTGGAAGCGATCCCGGATATGTGGAAAGATTAACCGGAAAAATCCGCAAGTTAACAAGAAAACCGGTAATTATCAAATTGACTCCAAATGTAACTGATATCAGTACCATAGCGAAGGCAGCAGAGGCCGGTGGAGCCGACGGGATTTCCTGCATCAATACACTTATCGGTATGGTGATTGATACACACACAAGACAACCTGTGCTTCCTGCCGGTACTGGCGGTTTATCCGGACCGGCAATCCGCCCAGTTGGAGTTGCAGCGGTATACAAGGTAAGCAGAGCCGTGAATATTCCAGTCATCGGAATCGGCGGAATTGCAACAGCTGATGACGCTATACAGTACCTGCTTGCAGGGGCTTCTGCCATCCAGGTGGGAACAGCAACCTTTGTGGACCCTTCAGCACCCATCAAGATTCTGTCCGGGATAGAAGACTATATGGCTCTTTCCGGTGTACAAACCATTGAAGATCTTCATGGCTTTATTGCCTGACGGAATCGTTGTAGTAATTGCATAAAGTGTTGAGAGAGCAATTACTGCAGTCGGGATTTCTGGATAGACAGACATCTCTGCCATAGTAGTTGATAATCATGGAAAATCGGGTCTGAATCTCCGGCCTTAAAAGATCTATGAGTTCTGATTCGATTTTATCAGGACTTTTAGCACTTGTGAGTCCAAGCCGCTGCACGACACGGCTAAAATGGGTATCCACTATAACAGCAGGCTGGTTATAGATATTTCCCAAAACCACATTTGCACTCTTTCTACCCACTCCCGACAGAGTAAGCAGATCCTTCATTTTTGCCGGAACGTCTCCGTTAAAATCATTAACGAGCTTTAGGGCAGTACCGATTATATTTTTTGCCTTCTGATGAAAAAATCCGGTGCTGCGGATTATCTCCTCCACTACAGGTATTGGAGCTTCTGCAAGTGCCTGGGCATCGGGAAAAGCGGAAAACAGGCTTTCCGATATTTCATTTACCTGACGGTCGGTAGTCTGGGCAGAAAGGATAACCCCAATCAACAATTGAAAAGGGTTGGAGTATTTAAGCAGAATCCTCTGGTCAGCATACCTTCGGTCAAGAATACTGTAGATATTTTCCACTTTAATCTGAAGTTCAATTTGGTTTTTCTGAGGATCCATGGACATCCAGTAAATATATTCGTCTGTTTTATGTCAATTGATGCTACAGATCTTTACATATTGCTTTGCAATATCAGTAGTTACATCTATAATAAAAAAGAGTGTCCATGGAATATTTAAGAAAGACGTTATTAATTGTGGAGGATGATGTTATCATAGCATTATCTTCCAAGCAGCAACTTGAAGATCTCGGCTACACAGTTATCGCGGCATATAATGGCAGAGATGCTGTATCCCTGGTCCAGACCAACCAGAATATCGATATGATACTTATGGATATTGATCTGGGTACAGAAAAAGATGGTACAGATATTGCGCGGGAAATTCTTTGCATAAAAAAGATCCCTATTATTTTTGTTTCGTCCCACACAGAACCTGCAATCATATCCAAAACTGAACGTATTACCAGTTATGGATACATTGTTAAAAATTCCTCATTCACAGTATACGATGTATCAATAAAAATGGCTTTTAAACTGTTTGACGCGAACCGGCAGAAAGTCTGGGCAGAAAAAGTACTGGAATCTGCTCTTGATTTCCTTCCTCAGGCTGTTTTCATCAGTGATAGAAACGGTACGCTTTTCAGGATTAACACCAGCTTTGCAAAAATCCAGAAATTTGATGATCGATCAGAATGTATAAAACATCTTAAAGATTATCCTGAAACCTTTGATGTATACACTGAAAATGGCGATTTGGCATCACTCGAAGAATGGGCACTTTCCAGAGCTCTGAATGGTGAACACCGTGAGAATGTTAAATACTACATAGTACGGAAGGACATAAAGGATTTCTGGATAGGACATTACTCATTTCGCCCAATTTTCGATGAAGCCAATGCAATCGATGCTGCGATTGTTACAATGACCGATGCAACTCATCTGTATCCCGGGGATCCGATCCTGAAAACATTAAAAGACAAATATGGATTATAAACTTAAAACTGTTTTTAATGAGTGGCTCCATTAGAAACTATATTCTTTTGTACCGTAAAGCTTTAAATAAAGAATAAACACCGCGAAGATTTGCTGCCGAATATTGACCTTTACCCGGCGATAACGGTATACTTGGCCACCTGTTCGGGATGTGGCCCAGTGGCTAGGGCACCTGGTTTGGGACCAGGGGATCGGAGGTTCGAATCCTCTCATCCCGATTATACTGTCGGAATGCTGATGATTCAGTAACTATCCTGTTACCAGGATTCGGACCTTGGCGAGTGCTTTGACCGTAGGACAAAGCGCGTGTCCGGAGTCGAAGACGCAGGATAAGAATCCTCTCATCCCGATTGTTTTTATTTAATAGAGGTTTATGCTGAAACACCTCTATTACGTATATGCGCCCATAGCTCAGTTGGATAGAGCAACGGCCTTCTAAGCCGTGGGTCAGAGGTTCAAATCCTCTTGGGCGTACTATTTAATTACTTACAATATAAAAAGTTACAAGAACCTACAGAAATTATTTTCAAGATAACTTAATACCACTAATTGACTTACACCTAAAGATGCATCAGAATTCAACCATGAATCTGAAGTACACTTTATTCAAGAGATCGAACAGTAAAATATGGTATTTCTACTACTACCAGGATGGGAAACGTATATCCAAATCCACCGGAAAGACCAGAAAATATGAGGCACAAGAGTATTGTGAAAAGTTTACTGAAAAACCCAAAGAGAAAGCTGTTTACCTAAACGAGTTTGCCAAAGATTTCTATACCTGGGGAAATTGTAAATGGATTAAGGCTCAGCATGAATGGGATCACAGTTTCTCTGAAGAAACCGCACGGTGGCGCCGTAGCCATTTAACTAAATATATCCTGCCGGCATTTGGTAAAAGGTATTTACGTATAATAACTAAAAATGAGGTCAGGAACTGGTTAATTACACTTAAAGTGGCAAACCAGACAAAAAACCATATTCTATTCAGCTTTAGAATCATCTTACGAGAAGCAGAGGATGAAGGATTAGTAAAATATAATCCGATTGAAAAGCTCCAGCCTTTCGGCCTTAAGAGCAAAAAAGAGCGGGATATCTTTACACTCAATGATCTCAAATTACTCTTTCCTCCGAATGCAGAAGAACTGAGCCACATTTGGGGGAATATAAAAAACTCCACTTTATTCCTGATAATGTCCTCAACGGGTGTCAGATCCGGTGAAGTAAGGGCACTCCAATGGAAACATATACTGCCTAATGGGTGGATACACATAGAACAAGCAGCAAAACCCGGCGGAAAAGTTGGGGAGACAAAAACAAAGACAGAACGTTTAGTTTATATACCTAAAAGAGTACAGCAGGCTTTGCAGACATGGAAGGAAGAATCAGTATTCACCGATCCTGAAGATTTTGTATTTTTCGGTGCATACAGGGACAGACCAATAAATGTAACAACGGTAAGCAAGTTAGTACCAAAGGCTATAGAGAGAGCAAACATTGAAGCTGATGGGAAAAACCTTGTGGCACATTCATTCAGACACACGTTCAATACCATGATGAGAAAAGAAGTACCTGAGGATCTGTTAAGGCAACTGACAGGCCATAAATCCGAGAGTATGACAGATTTGTATGACCAACCTACCCTTGAAGATAAGATTGAAGTGCTAAGACCAGCAACACACAAAGTAGAAAAATTATGGGAGTAGCTACCAGAAATTGGATATAAACGGACAAAAATGTGGAGATTTTAGATATTTCTAACAGAAAACTGTTGACTTATACCAATAACGGCGTTAATGTTTTGGAGGTATTGGAGATTTTTACAATAACGAGGATCTGACAGTTGCAGCTGTCAGACCCCATTACATAGATGGTTGCACTTGGGGTACATCACCTAAACGTCGAATGAATTATACGGTGTCGTGTCTCATGTGACAACCCTTTCACACTCAGTGAGGAGGTATAATCATGAGTGAAAAACAAACTATTTTGACCATCAACGAGGCGTCCGAATACTTACGTCTCAGTAAGCCGACACTTTATCGGCTTACATCCACAAAAAAGATTCCTTTTCTCAAAGTTGGAGGAAAAGTACTCTTCAAACTGCAAGAACTAACTGACTGGCTGGACTCTCAGAGCGTAGAACCGGAGGGGAACCATGCGTAGGGACTCAATTTCATTGTCCCTACGCTGGGGCATCTTTGGTTCGGTCACATGGCATTATACTATGTTTATCTATAGTGCCATATTTGGGAATCACCACTATGACAAATAAATCATTTGAAGAACGCTACAATGGAATACCTAACGTGGAGTACTCTCCACTCAGAGAATTAGTATACATCAGGAATCGTGGGTACCATCCTAATCTCTCCAATTTCAGGATGGATGGATACCGATTCGACGAATACCCGAAAAGATACATCGATATCATCGGAAATGTGGTTACCATACGGAACATTGAAATACCGCCACCACAACGGAATTCAGTGCGTGGAGAAATAAATGATTTCAGTCCAAAATCACGCAGGAGTTTACAAAAATTCTTGCAGTCCATCGATTGGGACAAAATCGAAACCGAAAGAATACTTGAAATTACCCTTACCTATCAAGATATGCCTGTATCTGGTGCATTAGTTAAAAGCCATCTTCATCGTTTTAGAAAGAATATTCTGGATAAGTACCCAGGAACAATACTCGTCTGGAAACTGGAGTTCCAAAAACGCGGAAGACCACATTATCATTTGATCATGATTGCACCTAAAGAAATAGAATTAGGGGATTATCAAATCAAGAGAAATGGCAAAATAACATATTTTGATAGGAAAACAAAGGAGCATCACGAAACAGGGATAATTGGATTTCGTGCGTATACTCAAAATCGATGGAATACAATTATTGAAGGAAGCGAGCAGAATTTCAATTCTGGAGTTGAGGTTGATAAAGTAAAGAATCCTAAAGTACTCCCTCTATACCTGGCCAAATACATCGCGAAGGAACGTAAAGCCGATCAACAGGATTACTACCAACACAAGGTACCTGAATGGTACAAGTCTGTTGGTCGTTTCTGGGGATGTTATAACCGGAAACTATTAAAGAGACGGATGCAAAGGATATACATAAATAGAGAGACTTTTGATGAATTGAGCGAATATGCCCGAAACCAGTGGAAGGAACAGAATCTTCCCGATTATAAGGGGCATGAATACGGTTTAACCTACTTTGCAAGGGGTCAGGATGAGATCAATAAGGAGATTATGGATATTTTGATTGATAATGCGGATTTGAGAAACTAAGAAACTTTTTCCCACCTTCCTTTTACAAAATGGGAAGGTGGGTTTAAAATATGATTAGTATCGCAAAGCATATAATAGTAGTTAAATGAAATTGAATCGAGGCATTTTTATGGAAGAAAAAGAACTAGATACAAAAGGAATTGACATTGCCTCTTCTGCGATAAAATCAGCATTAGGAGCAGTTCCATTTGCAGGAACTTTTCTAGGAGAATTGGTAACTTTCTTTATTCCTAATCAACGAATGGACCGGGTAGTCGATTTTATAAAAGTATTATCTGAAAAATTTAATGATATAGAACATAAATGTAATGGCAATTCAGATGCAATTTTTCTTTTAGAAGAAGGAATAAGAATTTCTGCAAAAACAAACAATAAAAAGAAAAGAGAATGGATAGCCTCAATCATAGGTAAAGGTATTTATGCAGAAATTGAGCCCAATATAACTGAAAAATTTATTGCTATTTTGGAAGAAATCTCATATGAACAGGTAATTGTTTTATTATACTTTCGAACAAAACAGGATCACAAGTTATATCCTACTCGTGCAAAATTAGAATCTTCATATTCTGATATAGTAATGCCTCCATCAATTAGAATTCAAGATAGAGAAAAAAGAGCATTATGTGAGAATAATTTTAATTTTAATGCTTCCTCTCTACAAAGCAGTGCTCTTTAAAAAAAAACACTACGCTTTAACTCTAGTTATAATTACTCATTTCCAAGTGTCTATAAGAGTAATACTATTGAACACATTATAGAGGACTATCGAAAGGATCTATTTGAAGCTATTGAGAAATCAATCAATGATACTGAATTGACAATAACGTCATTAGGTATACAATTTATCGATAATATTATTATTGACATAGAAAACATCGAGAATGAGCTTTAACCAAATAATGATTCAAATTCATTTAACAGCGAATATGCGGTTCCGCTTCGCTTCACCCAAATTGGCCTTCGGCCAATTTCATATATCCGCTGTCCGTTATGCACAAAAATCAATATTTTCCCTATTTGGAGTTATCCATGTCAATAATTGATACATATAGAAGTAATGTTCAGCGTAAAAGGGATGAACTAATTCGGTTACAAAATGATAAAGCAAAAGAACAAAAAAAGATATCTGATTTGTCGACTAAAATGATTAGAGCATCTGATTCAATGAAACGAACTTCAAGCTCTTCCATGATTAACTCAAGAGCTAGAGAAATTGATCGTTATCAAAGAGAATCTAATACTGGCATTCCCCCGAAACCGTAGACACTTATTATACTTAGTAACTAAGGAGAAATTAAGTGTCAAAGAGCAACTACACCGACGAGTTCAAGGCAGAAGCAGTTAGACAGATCATGGAGGAAGGACACACTGTCCTTGAAGTTTCCAAAGCAATAGGAGTCAGTGATGCCTCTCTGTATAACTGGCTAAAAAAGGCTGGATGGGATTCAGGAGAAACAAAAGAGCAACGGAAGATTTCTGACATTGAAGCCGAAAACAAAAAGCTGAAAGCCGAGGTCCGTAAGCTGAAGATGGAGAGGGATATATTAAAAAAAGCGGCGGCGTACTTTGCGAACGATATCCAGTAAAGTACGCCTTCATTGAAGATCATAGACAAGAGTATCCTATTAGGCCGATGTGCAGGATTCTGAAAGTACACCCTTCTGGTTTCTATAAATGGGTAAAAGAGCCAGAGTCTCCCAGAGCCATTGAAAATAAGAAGATTACGGAACTGATACGGTTCTACTGGAAGGAGAGCGGTCAGGTTTATGGTAGTCCGAATATTTATGAGGACTTAAAGGAAGCTGGGTATTCTTACAGTGTGAATAGGATTGCCCGTTTGATGCGAATTAGCGGTATTAAGGGTGCCCATAGAAGGAAACGGCATCATATTCCCTGGGTACCTGGAGACGTCTATCAGGCGAACCTTCTCAATAGAGAGTTTACTGTAGGACGTCCGAATCAGGCATGGTGTACGGATATCACATATATAAAAACGTATGAGGGATTCCTATATTTAGCGGTTGCCGTTGATCTCTTCAATAGAGGTATTGTGGGATGGTCAATGAAGAATCATCAAAGGACGTCGCTCGTGATGGATGCATTATTCATGGCCGTGAAAAGAAGAAGACCTTCAAACAAGGTTTTAATTCATTCAGATCAGGGCAGTCAGTTTACCAGTAAGAAGTGGGAAGACTTTTGTGACGCCCATTCTTTGGATCTCAGTATGAGCCGACGAGGAAATTGTTGGGACAATTCGGTCGTTGAATCATTCTTCTCGAATCTGAAAAGAGAACGAATTAGGAATAAAATCTATAAAACCAGACAGGATGCCAGGAAGGATATTTTCAACTATATTGAGTTATTTTATAATCCGAAGAGAAGGCATGGCCATCTGGGAAAGATGAGCCCCATGAATTTTGAAGCAAAGTATCTACAGGGATGATGTGTCTATAGAATTGGGGGAATGCCATTGATCATTTCTTCGATATCGGCCCGTCGCGGGGCACGTTTCTTGTAGTAGTGATGGGAGCGGCTTACCCCGAGCAGTTCACTTTGTCGTCTAATAGACAGATGACGGTCAGAAGGATCGATCATTCGTAATCCTTTCCGTACAATTGCTTGTACTTTTTTTAACCATTCGTTCTCGTACTTTGCCTGGCCAAGTTGTTTGTAGAGCTCTTGCTCCCGTTTTTTCACCTGATCGAGCTCCTGATTCTTCTTGTTCTTACGTTCAAATAGGGAGCTCACATTCTGCAGGAGCTGCTTCTTCCAGGCACTGATCTGATTGGGATGGACTTCGTATTCCTCGGCCAGCTCCTGCAGGGTTTTCTCCTCCGTTAGTGCTTCAAGGGCTACCTTGGCTTTGAACTCTTCATCAAACTTTCGTCTCACGTACATCTCCTCGTTTATGGTATCATACATCGGAGATTCCACCCTAGTTCTTAGAAATAACTGTTCAGAAATCCAGGCTCATCATAATATGAGCGTGGATCTATCATCCTCACTTCAAACAAAACTTTTGGAAAGTGGGGCGAGATTATGGCTGATGATGCGGTTGCAACTGCCACGTTGGACAGGCTACTGCATCATTCCCATGTTGTTAGCTTGAAAGGCGATTCGTATCGCATGAAAGACAGAATGAAAATTGGAGCCGTTGGCTTCTAAAATTTTTTGCCGGAAGTCTGCAATTTAACTCCGGTGAAAAACTGCAATTTCATTCCGGCGTTGACGTATTGTCAATCATAGCTAAACTCCGATTTTGATTTTTTGATTACATAAGTCAAACATCTGATATTTCTAACAACTTTTGTTTTATACAAATTCATATTTTTCACATATAGAGAAACTATTTATAATTTATGATTAGCCAAATATCAAACCTATAATGAAATTGATAAACTTACCTATTGGTAATATGTCAAGTTCCAAGTTATTTTCCATAATAATGATTACCAGCAACGCAAGTGAGCCATATTTATATATTCTGCTCTCCATCTCACTACTAAGATTTATAGTTGAGAAAAGGACATGACTTCCATCTAATGGTGGTATTGGTATCATGTTAAACACAAATAATCCAAGATTTATTGTTGCTATGTAAAACAACATATTGAATACATTCTCTAAAGTATTAGGATTTGATATTAGTTCATTCTTTAGAATGAATTTTATCAGTAGCAACATAGTAACGCCTATCACTAAGTTGCTTAACGGACCTGCAATCGATATCAGAATTCTGTCTCGTCTGGGATTATGCAAATTGCCTGGGTTAAATCTTACCGGCTTAGCCCATCCAAATCCTGCTATAATCAAAACCAACATACCAATAGGGTCTATATGCTTAATGGGATTTAATGAAATTCTTCCGTCTGATTTAGCGGTGGTATCCCCCAATAACAACGCTGCATAGCCGTGACTAAATTCATGTATTGTCAGTCCAATAATGATTGCAGGGATTACATATATTAACGTACCAGGATCAATACCCATATGTGTTACTTTCCTTATGATTTATTGAAAACTATGTTAATACTATCTTTGAGGATTTGTATATATAGGCTTCAAATACATAGTAGAATCAAATATTTTTAATCTAAATCTGCCATTAGATATTTCCGGAACCCATATTTCGTCGCAATTTGATATTCAGGTTCTTCAAAGTTATTCAGTTGAGAATCAAAAACGGGAACAATTTTATCCTCGTAAAGATTCAATATCGGAAGATGTTTATCTAATAAATTTCTCATTTGTTCTTTTGTATGTATCTGAAAACCTGATTTAACAATCGACATTTTCGGGCTTTGATATTCATGTCCAATAATTTGTATTTCAATGTATGGTATTAGAATGCCAAAACCACCAGCGTCTGCAGTTATCCTTATAATATTACCATTTTGTGTTACTTTATCCATAACTGTAATTTTTTGCTGACTGATATCTTGGTTATATTGATAGCCCATCTTTTTAAAATGCTTTTTTACGATCGTAGCCAGATTAACACGTGTACTACCACTCTGCTCAGTATCATCAAATACTTTTTCAGTTTCATAAAACAAGGCAATATCCTTGTCTAATTGTTCATACAGTCTTTGCATAATAAGGTTTATTTCATTATGTCGCGAGTTATCATCAACTAAAATGTGGTAGTATCTCCAATCTTTATTCTTTTGATTAGTATCATGAAGTACGGACCTTTCGGTGTCCAATTTTCTTGTTTCGAGGGCTACCAAACCGTTCCACATCTGATAGCTGAGGGATACAGCTTCAGTATAGAGAAAACTGTTCTGATCCAACGAACCATAACCTGCAGGAAAACTCTTTAATAGTTTCAGAGGCTCATTTGTTGTCGAAACCCATCCTGAAAAACAGGGATATCTTTTGCCTAAACCATTAACTAAATGTTCAATATCGTTTGCACTAAAACCAGAAATTTCTTTTGAAAAATTATTAATATATTTTTGATCTTTATCATCCATACCAAGGCATTCCAATTCTTGCCTATATTTTAAAAATCTATCTATAGAAGAAATTTTTTTATTTTTATCATCCTGCATTACAAAGAAAACCTCTGCGCCTCTCTGCAAATTTTCAACCATTATGTTTTTTACAAGGTCTCGAGGTGGATTTGAAATAACTTTAGTCTCAAATATCATTGATCGTCTTCCTTCTTACAAAATGCTATTTCCATATACCGTTTCTTTGTTGTAAAGCAACAAAATCCATCGCGTCTTTTTTAACATCCTCTGAAGCTGTATTCAGAATATATTCTTTGATACCGGTATCGAGAGAATTATTGCTCACAAACGTCTGTTCTATTACTGGGAACTCTCTAAACAGATGTTGAATTACAACAATTCCAATTCTGCCTGCTAAAAATTTTTCCTGATCTGTTACTTCTGTAAAACTTTTCTGAATAAAATCATACATCATATTCATATATTGATAATCGCCGGATGAATAAAAAAGCATTAGAAGGTTATCGATATATGCCGGAACAAGCTTTGGATTAGATAAATAGCTCGCCAGATCATAATCTTCAATAATTTCAATTATCTTCATCAGCCTGGGGTTGTCGCTTATTTTTACTTTTGCAGTAAACACATTGTATTGCGCAGGATTATGCTTTTTTATCCCATTGAAAAACATAAAAAGCTTCGAATCTACAGCAAGGGGGATATTCTCTCCCGAAGAATAGATTTCAATTGTATTCTCAATAATACTAACATCAGAGTTTATAAAATAATGCTGTATCTTATCCCAATATTCATCAGGGGTAATCGCTGAGACACCAACTAATGGTACTATTATTAAAAACAACACGATATTCTGTATCTTCATAATTCATCACCCTTATAATTTTGCTTTCAATGCAAAGTTTCATTACCAGCTTTTTCAGTTTTTGCAGGAATAGTTATTCGTATTACGCATAACTATTCTGCTTATTTTTATCTTTCAAGTTTCCAGTTATTAAAGTGTCAAATAAAAAGCCACTCCAAGTTTTAATCCAAATATCAACAAGATGCCCCCACATATAACATTTATAGCGCTCAAAACTCTTTCATTGAACTTATCTTTTACCAATAAAGTTACTGATGAAAGGGATAAAAACCATACAGCGGAAGACATACAGAATCCTGAGATAAAATAATAACGATAACTGACTGGTAATGATGCATTATAACCGCCCAGTAATAAGGATCCGTCTATGATGGCCTGCGGGTTAAGCCATGTTACGGCAAAGCATGCAGCTACAACTTTGACCATCGAATCTTTATTTTTTTCTTTCTTACTGCTTTCAACCTTTGATCTGATTAATTTTGCACCGATTAAAACAACCGCAATGCTGCCAATTAACAGAATTATCTGCTTTAACAACTCAAAGGTTTCCAATAGATAACCTATGCCATAGAAACAACTTATTGCCAGGCTTATATCAAAGAGTATGGTAGTAATAGCAACAAAATAAGCCCGTAAAGCATTTCCGCTGACTGAAGTATTGATGACATACAAATTCTGGAGACCTATGGGAGCAACATAGCCGAATCCTAACAGTACGCCTTGTAATAAATAGGTTATCATTGCTTAAGTTTTTCTCCCGTAATGAAAGTATTATATACTATTATTGCAGGCACGCCTTTCCATGATCAAAGAAGAACCCAACATTGCCCATTTCAGCTATGATCAGAATTTTTTAACCGACTTCAGAGGTACCACAAAAAGAGGGATATCTCTTATGGCACTGTAAGCAGGTTTCCTGCCAGAAGAACCTCGGTAATATCATACATGTTGGATATTACACCGGCTCCAAGCTGTTCCCGTACTCCCAGAAAATCGAGACAGGTTCCGCATACCATAAGTGACATACCATCCTTAACCAGTGTCTGCAGATCACTCAGGCTTTCTGAATCCTGTAGTGCCAGTGTTACTCCGGAATTCATCAAAACCAGCGCTTCAGGTCGCGTCTCTACCTGAGTAAGAGTATAAACAAAACCCTTCAGAAGAAGCTTGCCTAATTCTTCCGGTCCTGTACCAATTCGATCGGTACCAATAAACACTGTTCTGCATGTTTGATCATAGGTTGTCTGGCTCTGGCCCGGGGTATTCTGTGTATCCGGATTCTCTCTGTTTTTTGTATCTGCAGAGCTTTTACCCTGAGAATTTATGTCTGCCTTGATGGTGAAAATACCGGGAGCTTCGGTATCCTCGGTCCAGCTGGTTTTACCAATATTCTGTTTTCCCAGAAAGCGGAGGACATTCTCCCGTGCAGGTACATTATCAACAACTACGGTTAAAAGACCGCTGTCCATTCCCTGTAATGCTTCCCTGGTCATAATCAGTGGTCTGGGGCATGCAACGCCCCGGGCATCAACTGTTTTCAAGCTCATATGTTTTACCTCTCTCTTTGGTAGTAATTTTATATATTTCCTGAATATACATATTGCCGGCAGGTAATTGCCGAAACAAACCGTCCATCCTTACTAAAAGCGAAAACCCGCACTCAGAGTGTATCTGACGCGGTGTTGGTATAAGGCGAAGCACTGACCCGTTTGAACCTTCGGATAAGACACTTGTATCCTTTAAGGCCTTTTCACAGCGAAGCGCATCATGTGTATTATTGAAGGTCAGAATATACTCATTCAAGGATTATGCTGGTGCCCTTTACCACGTTGCCTATAACGGCGGCCTGATGCCCGGTACTGTTTAATTCTGCTACAGCTTCCCCTGCTTTTTCCCCAGGAAGGGCACATAACAGACCACCAGATGTCTGCGGATCAAATAGCAAATCAATAAGTTCAGGATCATGCTTGTCATGTTCTGCTATCATGGACAGACGATATTCACGATTGCGGTATGTGCCTTCCGGGACAAGTCCCATAGAGATATACTCTCTCGCCTCGGGCAATACCGGCACAGAAGCAGTATCAATCACGGCACCGGCAGTACCGGCAGTCATTTCAGCGAGATGCCCCAGCAGGCCGAAACCTGTCACGTCCGTACAGGAAACAGCCCCGTGTTTAAGCAGAATTTCAGATGCTTCCCGGTTAAGCTTTTTCATTGAGGCGAGAGCTGCTTCCACTGCCATTGCAGAAGCAAAATCCGCCCTCAACGCAGTATTTATGCAGCCGGTGCCTATCGGTTTGGTGAGCACCAGCGCACTCCCCTCTTTCAGTTCATGATTGGTAAGAATATGACTTGGATCAATCAGACCTGTAACAGACAAACCGAATTTAAGTTCCCGGTCGCTGACGCTGTGACCTCCCATTAATGCCGTATCAGCTTTATCAAGCTGAATTAGTGCGCCCTCCATGATCCTGCGCAGGTAGGAAATATCCAGAGTTTCCTCGGGAAAGCACACTATAGACAACGCTGTACGGGGTGATCCTCCCATAGCATAGATATCCGACAAAGCATTGGCCGTGGCAATCATACCGAATTCCACCGGATCATCACAAATAGGTGGAAAAAAATCCAGAGACTGTACCATTGCAGTCTCTTCATTAATTTGAAATACACCTGAGTCTTCCGAATACCGGTAGTCAGCCAAAACTCCCGGAAACTCTCTCTGTGACAGGCCGCAAAGGGCTTTATCCAGTAGAGCAGGTCCCAATTTTGCTCCGCACCCTGAGAATCGTGAATATGTAGTCAGTTTTTCGGGGTTTAAAGGATTCGGTTCTACCATTCGTACTCCTTCAACAGTTGTAAAACCTGCTCAATGTGCTCTTTGACTGTAAAAGGTCCAGGCGAAAATCGCAAAGTACCACCCACTTCAAGAGTACCCAGAAAGCGATGTGCCGCCGGCGCACAGTGCAGTCCGTAACGTAAGGCTATTCCCTGCTCATCAAGGAAGGCACATAAATCTGCAGACACAGTCTCTTCACATACCAAAGATATTACCGGAACAGCGGGTTCATTCGCTGCAGGATGAATCACCTTTAATTTCGGAATTTCCGAGATACCTTCCGATAGAAGTCTTGTTAGGGCAACAGCATCACCGGGAGGCTCTTTCCGGCTTGCACGCCAGTTAACCGCCTGTGTCATACCCGCAATGCCGGTTAGATTAGGTGTTCCGCTCTCGAGTTTATCCGGCATAAAGCCTGGTTGATCAAAAGACTCGGAATGACTGCCGGTACCGCCTGTTCGGACCGGATCAATCCGGTCGGGATCCCGGACAAAGAGACCTCCGGTACCGGATGGCCCCAGGAGCCCTTTGTGGCCTGAAAAACAGACAAAATCAGGCTGATGTAAAGAAAAATCCACCGGGACTTCTCCCAACAACTGTGCTGCATCAAGACAAAATGGAATTCCCTCTTTACGGCAGATTTCTGTCAGCTCCTGCCAGGGAAACAACGCTCCGGAGACATTGGAAGCTCCGGTACTGATGACCATATCCGGTTTAAAATCCTTCAATCTGGTTTCTAAATCAGATAAATCCGGAAAACCTGCTCCCGGAAGGCTTCTGAAAGACTGCCATTGACAGAGAGAACCATCCCGGGAAATCGCCGTTACCGGCCTCATTACACTGTTATGTTCAAGAGAAGAAACAAGGATACGACGCGGCCTGGGAACCAGTCCCTGAATCACCAGATGCAATGAATCGGTGGTCCCCTGGGTAAAAATCAACGTACTGCTGTCCGGCCAATTGGTAAAACTGCACAGGGTCTCACGGGCCTCAAAAAGCAGGCGGGACGCTGCAATACCTGGCTCATGGGAATTTCGCCCCGGATTACCGTAGGGATCCGTTAATACCCTGGCTGCCTCCTCAGCAACCCCCGGGGCTTTGGGCCATGAGGTTGCGGCATTATCTAGATAAATCATGCTTCAGCCTCAGGACAGCTTCCAGAACACCACCTGCAATAGCTCTGGCCTTATCGGAAACAGAGTAACAATAGGCTGCTTCCCCCCTGGGATCAACATCCCCGATTTTAAAACCTTCCGGAACCTCGAGGCCATCAGAGATCATCCCCCTTACAACACCGTCAAAAGGGGAACATACCTGCTTACCGTTTATTTCAATTAGAGGATCCCCTTCTTCTACCAAACTCCCTATATCCTTCAGTACAACTGCTTTCCCCCGACAGGGCGCCCTGAGTACCCTTTGTGCGCTTTTACCGCCAATGGTTCCCGGAACACCCGTATTCGGCTGAGCAGGGCCTTCAAGAATAACCCGGCCTAAATCGTGCCCACGGTTTGTTTCTATAACCGCATCCACATCTGAACCTGCCGTGAAACCGGGGCCAAGCCCTATAACAATTGGTGCCATTTCCCTTGTTGTACCAAGGTTTTTCTTGGCAAGTATGGCATCCACAACCACAAATGGATGAAGATGCGGAATAAACTTACCGTCCGGATCAGCAATAACAGGAACTATCCCCTGTTTCAGTGCAGTATCCGCCTCTGCCAATGTATCCGCCCTGACTGCATTAACCCCGTCCAGTTCACACTGGCCATCAAACAGGGCCTGTGCCAGAGAAACGGTTCGCCGTATTACAGTCGGCTCGGGGATATCTAAAGCAGCCACATCAAAACCGCAGTGTTTCAAACGGATAATCACGCCGGTTGCAAGGTCACCTGCCCCCCTAACTACCACCAGGTTATTCAATGAGAGTTTATGCTTCATGGGTCTGCCGGATACTTCGTTTCTGATCATAAAAATCTCGCTCATTATGCTGAGAGCAATTTCTTCCGGTGTTTCAGCACCAAGATCAAGACCAACCGGAGCGTGGATACCATCAATAGCATTGCGGCGGTAGCCCTTATCAAGCATCTTCTGAAAGAAAAGAGCGGTTTTTCTGCGGCTGCCTAACATACCTTTATAAAAAGCTGTAGTGCCTAACGCTGCAGATAGCGCCTGATCGTCATGATTGTGGGTTGCAATTAACAAGGCGGTATGCTCATTTATATCACCCCTGGAAGCAGCCTCTTCGATAAGTGCAGAAATTGAACCACCTTCATAGCGTCCCAGGGCAGCCGGAAAAAGTTCGTCAGCGGTAAAGCCTTCTCTGCTGTCGGCCACGCTGTAGGGTATCCCTATATACTCGGCCAAACCGGCAACTGCCTGGTTGACGAAACCACCGCCTGCCAGGAAAAGGCTAAGACCGGCCTGAAAAACTTCGGCGAAAAAAGTCATATCACCGCCGCAAACCATTTTTATACTGTCAGAAGATCGGCCGCTGTCGAGGCGGTAATGTATTTTCCGTGACAGCCCTTCTTTCAATGCTTCAATGGCTTCACCGATAACCATCAGTTCGGCAGGACCGCCCCCTACAGTGCCCCGGGTCGAACCGTCAGGTAATACAACCATATGGCCCCGGGAACGTGGTGTTGACCCACTACTCTCTATAATTGAAACTAATACAAACGGCTTGCCGCTTTTTTCTAATTCAGCAGCTATACTAAAAACTGACACATGCGGGTCCTTAATATGTGGTTATGGAATAATCCGGAGCACCCGAACACGAGGTGAACCAAACTGCCAACAGCCGGGATTGGGCTTCTTCCAGTGTACTCCTTAATAATTTCTTGTCAATTTCTGGGACCATAAGGTCTGCCTTATTAATAACCAGAATAACCGGAAGATTGCGGGGGATATTCCTCATAATCCCATGTTCCGCCATTACAAGTCTTAGCAGATGTTTGTCAGAAAAAACCTGATTGTGCCGGATGCCAGTTATATGTTCAAACAACTCCGGTCTGAACACATTCTGCCTTGAGTAAGGCCTGAAAAGAGCATCTCCCCCTATCACATAAAGACAAAGATCTGCATTTTCCGGAATTACAGGCTCTTCCGTGCCCTGCGCCTTTAGAGGCAGCCCCCGAGCTCCATCTGCTTCTATAATAATATTATCCCAGCCACGAATATTGGCAAATTCTTTCCTGCTGAAACCGATCACCTTCATCGAAGCAGAATTGCCGATTACACTGTTCCAGGCAAATAGTCTGCAATTCTGCGGATAGCTGCTTCCTTCCGGAAGGGTATCACACTGTTCTACTATATCGAAAACTTTCTTTTCCGGGTTCCCGGGCACATACATTTTTGTAGTGGTACTTGCCAATGTTTTACCCTTACATTCTCTGACTAAAGCGTACAAAAGCGAAGTCTTTCCCCCGCTTCCCGCCAGAGTTATACAATGATACCTGGAAAGAAGATCAGCGATCATGCCCATTTTGCCTCTGAAATCTTTTGATAATTAACCGGCAAGATATCCGCGGCTGCGAGTACAACACCACGGAAACCTGTATCCGGGTCGGTATAGTAATAGCGTAGTCCTGCCATGCATTCAGGTTTGAATTTATTCAACAAGATATTTTATAACATTAAAATTATTATCCATAGTCAGCCCAAGACTTTCACTACTATTGAGAATGTGCAGTTTTTCCTTAATGCTGTCTCTTATCAAAAATGCTTCACTTTTTATATAGCTATTTTGTTCCGTATTAGTTAGCTTCAGAAATTCAGGGTTCTCGTTATATCTATAATCAATCGTTACAACAGCCCAACCTTTTTCCAGAAAATGCATCTTTGTAAAATGAAATAATGGTGCATCGCTTGGATATCTGTATCCTGGTAACATAACCGCAAGGTTGAGTGGATTATCAACATTAGACCAGAAGGTATTTTGTATTATTCGCTCATTCACACTTTTAAGTCTATGAACATTTCTTTTATCATAGGTTCTCCCCTTCTCCACATTTCGCCAGATATTGCATATGAACATATTACAATAAAAAGAGCGTTTTACAGAGAAGATCAGTTTGAGTAAGGCTGAAAAAATTGGGAGATAATGCTACCTTCCTGACCCAAGATCGTTTCAGGAAAATTATCATATACTTCAGGTATCTGCTTTCCATTGCTTATATTTTCAACTTCCTCAGCTGTTCTTTCAAAAACATTTTCCACATCAATACCGGGAGTCTGCAGGTGATTCAGTAAAGCAGAGGTAAACAGGCCATATTTACAGCAAGTTGCAATAAAGTTTCTGATCTCTCAATTTGATAGAATAGAACTCTCACAAAAATCATTTTTTATTGCAACTCGCCCAATCGGTTTTTGCCCAGCTATAAGAACTACATACTATCTTTTTATATAATAACAATTTATCCCATCTTATTTATTGCAGATTCCTTGGCATATACTTTGCTTACTTTATACAGCAGGATAGTAACAGAAAACCATCCACTTCTTTTCAGGAGGAAAACTTTGACAGAAAAAATACTGATTAAACGGGCACCCCGAATCCCATTGGATGCCGAGGTTAATTGTGACGGAAATAAATTTGTTTACAGTAAAAACATCAGTTCATCCGGAATACTGCTCATTTCCGATACAGAATGGCCGGTGGACAAGATTATTCAATTGAGCTTTCTCCTTCCAAATACAGGGAAGAAAGTTACAGCTTTCGGAAAGGTAGTGCGCACAAATAGAATTTCAGAGAATTTTTTTGAGATAGGCCTTAGTTTCTGGGATATTTCAGACACAAACAAGAAGATGCTAAATGACTTTTTCGCAACTCAAAACTTATAAAGAAATTTACCCGATACTGCAGGAAGGGAAAAGTAAAAGCAGTTCCCGCTTTTCTCACCGGGTGCAGCGCTTTCCAGCCAGATTTTCCCTTCATGCATTTCCACAATCTCCTTTGCAATAGAAAGCCCCAACCCCCGACCTCCCGCATCATTGCCGTTAACCGTAACTGGTCTGCGGAAATTACGTTTGAATATTTCATCTCTGACTTCTATAGGAATAGATGGACCGTTATCACACAGGCAGACTATTGCAGAATTTTTTTCCAACCGAACAGAGGCGTATACCGAACTGTTGTCCGGGGAATACTTGAGAGCATTAGAAATAAGATTCGCGAGTACTGCTCCAATCTTAACAGGATCTGCATATACTTGTACAATCTCATCGGTGCCTGCAGCCATTTTCAGCTTAACACCCTTTGTTTCTGCCTTAAGATTCCATCGTAACACTTCTTCCCGCACAAGCTTTTGTATATCCACTGCCCGTTTATTCAGCAAATACGAACCGGAATCGGAAGCTGCAAGCCAGTCAAGATCATACACAACATTCTTAAGAGAATCGATTTCAGCAATTATTTGCCGTCCTGCATCATGCGCAGATACCAGCCCATCCAACAGCGCTCTGGACTCAAGTCTGATTGCATTCAGGGGTGTATTTATTTCGTGGGATATATCTGTAAGCAATTTCCGTCGGGAATCCCGCTGGTTTCTGAGGGATACTACCATTTCCGAAAAAGTCCGGTTCAGCTCGCCGATTTCATCATCACGAAAGCCTTTTAATTCGATTTCATTTTTTCCTTCTGATATATGCCGGGCTGCTGCTGTAAGCCGAATAACCGGCCCTGTAATACGCTTGGAAATTATAAGACTGATCATAACAGCCAGAACCCCGGTAATAAGGCCTTTCATTACTGCAGATCTCAAAAGGTTTCTCGTATAGTCGTTAAGGTGCTCATTGATATAATCCCGACCGATATAGAGAGTGACTTCACCTACTGCTTTACCGGTGGAGAAGTTGATAACAGGTTGAGATTCTCCTTCAAGCAAAATCGAATCTTTTAGAGTCAGAATATTTGAAAAACTGTTGAATACAGTCCTATGGTAGGAATCACGTACAACCATGCGTATTATTGCGTTGTCTGAGATATTCAGGGTTTCAAGATTACTGAGACGCTGAATCTCCATATCCATTCCGGCCCAGCCATTATTTTTTGTATACACGGAGCTGACCTGTCGGGCGGCAGCTTTTGTACGTATTTCGGTAAAGAGAATAGGTAGTTCGGATGCATACAGCCGCATTTCAATAAAAGTACTTAATACCAGTGCAAAAACGATAATAAAGAGAAACGCGGAAAGTACACGAAAGTAGATCGATCTCATGTAGATACGCATATCAGCCTGTAACCGCCGCCATACACTGTCTGGATCGGTTCAAACCCTTCGCGGTGTATCAGCTTTCTTAATCTTCTTATATGAGTATCTATTGAACGTTCGTATGCATCAAAATCCCTGCTGAATGACAGCTCAATCAGCTGCTGCCTGGAAAGAACTGCATCCTGGTTTTTCATAAAAGCGGAAAGAATCAGGAATTGAGTGTGGCTTACCTGTACTTCCTCAGTATCAATAAACACTCGCTCTGCAGAGATATCCAGAGACAGCCTGCCACAGCGTAATGTCTGATCCGTATCTCCTGCACTCCTCCGCAGAACAGCTTTAACCCTGGCAATGACTTCATCTACATCAAAGGGCTTTACAATATAGTCGTCAGCACCGCAGGAGAACCCATCAATACGGTCTTCCCTGCTGCCTTTCGCGGTGAGCATTATAATCGGAACATCGGACTCATTTCGGAGGGTCCGGCATAATTCTGTACCGCTCAGTCCGGGGAGCATAAGATCTAAGAGGAGAAGATCAGGAGAAACACTTCTTGCTGCATTCAGTCCTGACGGACCGTCAAATGCCAGATCAACAGAGAATCCTGCGTTCTCCAGATATACTTTCAGCCATTTTGCACTTCGTATTTCATCTTCCACTACAAGTATTTTTAAATTCAATATTGTAAGACCTGCTTTTTTTATCTTCCTGATGATTTTTTCCCGCCGGAATTACCGCTGTTCCCGGTATCTGTTCCGGATGAATTATCTCCACTGGATGAATTACCCCCGGAATTGCCGGAAGACCCGGATGCATCTGTACTGCCCTGCTCTGCCCTGCCTGCCACTGAAGCAGTAACTGGTCCTGCATCATTCAGCTCATTTTCCATCATGGCAAGACGGGACCTCAATGATTCTACTGATATTTTTCCTTCCTCAAACAGAATCAGCAGCTGATTTACATTGCGGTATTCCTGTCCGTAACGAAGGCCGAAGAAATTATAGTAGTTATTCATAGTATTGCGAATATCCGGAACGGATATACCGGAAGAATCCGCTACTGTCATCGATTGTATCAGAGCAAGCAGTTCCTGCTGATGTATCTTCAGCTGTTTCTGGTAAGATTCTGTTCTGTAGTCGGAAAGCCGGTGCTCCTGCATCAGGTTGAAATAGTATTTTGTCTCTTTCAGAGTCAGTGTACCTTCATAGACACGATCCAGCATTGAATCTATTACCCCGGCCTCATCTGTGTATCCCATATTATAACGGGCACGGAGCTTTTTAAACTTGTCCTTTCCTTCCGACAGAGTGATTTCACTATTTTCGATCTTTGTTACGGTATCGTTAAAAAGGGACGACAGCTCATGCCGGTATACATCTTCCTGTTCTGTATTCCCCATAGAGTATGCCAGTACAGGTAATACAAGTAACATAGAAAAGAATACAAGCTTTTTTATACCAGCGTAAGCATTCATACAGATTCCATTCTAATAAAGGCCGTATCAGTATACACCGGTACGGCCCTTAATAGGTTGATAACTATCCTTTTTTGCTTCCCGATGAACCTGAAGAATCAGAACCACCTGCCTGATTCTGGTTTTTTATCTCATCTCCAATAGGGCCATCATCACATGATCCATCCTTCAGCTGATCCTTAACCTGGTCCCGGGTTTTCAGCTGATCACCGGAACAGTCTGCATTAGCTTCATCAAGCAGACAAAGTTTGTCCATAGCCTGTTCTTTTGTCATGGTTTTGTCTCTGACAGCGGTCATCAATCCAACCATTTCGCCGTAATCCTCACCGTTAACCCGGCCGTTGACTTCTCTAAGGTCATGCAGTGCTGCAACAGCCTCCTGCAGAGTAAGATCGCCTGCCTGCAGCTGCTCAACCAGAGAAAGAAACTCTTCCTGGAGAACAATACCGTAGGGTTTTTCCGAATTTCCCTGTGAAAACGCCGGAACTGAAATTACGAACAGCATTACCAGCATAATAAGCAGATGATTCCTGTTTAATCGATTCATTTTCTCCTCCTGTAAAACACCCGGGTCTTCCCGGTTTACAGGTAGAGTATAGGAACGGATTGTGGCGGAAATATGGCAGCAAAAAAAAATGTGATTTTTTAAAAAGTGAAAATTTACTTCTCAAACAGCCCGTTCCCAGGGACAGAGCAGATACTGGCCCAGATTCACCAGTTCAATCAACATGAATCCTGCGGCCCCGAGAACCACTATGCCTGCGTACATCTCAGGGTAATCCAGCCTGGACCAGGCATCCATAATGTACCAGCCGATACCACTGCGGGAAGCATAGGTTTCGGTCAGGAACAGAACCGCAATACCCGTACCCAGGGTTAACCTCAGAGTAGAAAAGATTCTGGGAAGAATGGCAGGCAGAATAAGATGAATCAGACTGTTTTGAAAATTACCTCCCAGACTGTGGAAGGAATCAAAATAGTGTGAATCTATCTCCCGTACTCCATCATGTATATTCAGGTAAAACTGAAAAAAGACAATCAGACTTACCATAAATATCTTGGATTCATTTCCCAGCCCGAACAGAAGGATAATCAGCGGCAGCAGTGCAATTTTGGGTATAGGAAAAAGCACATACATCATGGGACTTACAAGACTATCAACAGCACTATTTCGTCCCGCAGCTATGCCCAGGGCAAGAGCCGGTATAAGTGCAAGCAGAAGGGCCGAAAAAACCCTGAGCAGTGAAACTGCAATGTTCTTCAGAAGCTGTGCAACAACCACCGGCTCTGCCAGATGCCTTACAACATGCAAAGGAGACGGCAGAAAAACCTTGTGGACCCAGGTGCTCAGTAAAGCCCAGATAAGAATCAGGATAATAAGGGACAGCAGTTTTTTTCCTTTCATGCTCCTGATCATTAAGGATTCCTCTCTAACATCTGCCTCAGAGTGACACTGTGGTCAAAAAACGCTTTGCTTTGCCTTTCACGCTTTTCGGACAGACTGTTATCCATTGCCTGCAATTCTCCTCCGGAGCACAGGAGGTGGACAGTATCTGAAAGATACACCGCCTCCTCAATGCTGTGGGTTACATGGATGACTGTCATTGGCCGGTGATTTTCTGTTTTAACCGCAAGCAGTTTATCCTGCAGGGTCTCCCTGGTCATAGCATCCAGAGAAGAAAAGGGTTCATCCAGCAGAAGCAGTTGCGGCTCTATAATCAGAGCTCTCCCTATGGCAAGTCTCTGCTGTTCTCCGCCGGAAAGTTGAACAGGATAACGGGAATCCTTACCGGATAACCCCATATCGGACAACATCCGGTCAATCTTGCCTTCTCTCTCGGGTTTAGGCATGTTTCTGAAGGATAACCCCAACGCCAGATTCTCACGGCAGTTCTTCCATGGGAAAAGACCGAAATTCTGCAGAATAATCGAGATATCCTTCCTGCCCGGTTCTGCGGGTTTACCGCATACATAAATTGAACCCTGCTGAGGCCTGATCAGCCCGGCAGCAAGATAGAGGAGCGTTGTTTTCCCACAGCCGGATTTTCCGATAATCCCATGAACCTTCCCGGCCTCAAAGAGGTAATCAAGCCCGTGGAAAATGACCTTTCCCGGCTCATAAGCGAGGGAAATACCGGTGAACTTCACCATCAGGGAATATCCATTTTACCGTCCCAGCGGGGGAAGGTATCTGATTCTATATTCAGTAGTGACAGTAACCGAGAGGCCGTATGCCCTGCCATAGTTTCGATTGAATCAGGACGAAGATAAAATGCCGGTACGGGAGGAAAAATTACTGCTCCGGCGTCTGTCAGAGTAAGCATATTCTTCAGATGAATCCTGTTAAGAGGGGTTTCCCGGGCAAGCAGGATAAGGGTCCGCCGCTCTTTCAACGTTACATCCGCCGCCCGTTCCAGCAGGTTCGATGAAATACCCCCGGCTATGCGTCCAAGAGTTCCCATGGAACAGGGTGCAACCACCATTCCCCTGGTTAAATGAGAACCGCTTGCGGGTGCCTGATGCAGTTCATCCAGGGAAAAGGTTGCTAAAAACTCTCGCTCTTTATCGAGCCTGCCGCACCACTCCTCCCATGATCTGCCGGTTTCATAGAACATCACTCTTCGTCCCTGCTCCGTCAAAACAACTTCCACCGGTACCATGAGTGTTGTCAGGATCTTCACAATCTCAATTGCGTAAATTGCGCCGGAAGCACCGGTAATTCCAAGAACCACAGGAATCTTACTGTCCGCCATACATTCCTCCAGGCAGGAAAATATCCAATACAATGAAGAACATAAAAAGCGGAGAAAGCAGCTGGTTCAAATGATAAGAAGCAAGAGGAATCCACTTCAGACCGCCTTTCCACGCAATCAGGTGCTGGGCTGATAGAAGTCCCGCAGATGCAATTAGCCCGATGGCGTACCACAAGCCTACAGGGTAGAACCAGTAATTCATGCTCCAGAAGACAAGAGCACCCATATGGGTTATCCCTGCAATTAATAAACCGCCTCTCCGGCCAAATACGGCTGGTACAGAATAAATTCCCACGATTCTGTCATGCTCTATATCCTGCAAGGCATAGATAATATCAAAGCCTGCAACCCAAAGGGCAGCTCCGGCGGTAAGAGGGAAAAACCGTAATTCAAAGCTTCCCTGCAAAGCAAGAAAGCTTCCCATAACAGCAGAGGAAGTAGTTATTCCAAGCCAGTAATGGCATAAAAACGTGAAACGTTTAGTGTAGGAATAACCGAAGATAAGCACCAGTGCAACGGGAACAAGAGCAAGGCAGAGAGGGCTCAGCTTCCATGCTGCAAAAAGGAAAAGCCCCAGGCAGATTATGGTAAAAATCCAGAGCTCCAGCGGTTTTAACCTTCCCGAAGGAAGATCACGGCTGGCGGTGCGGGGATTATCTTTATCTATATGACGGTCTATTATCCGGTTTAAAGCATTGGCCCCGTTCCGGGCACCAAAAACTGATAGAAGGATCCACAAAACCTTCATACCCGACGGTCGCCCCCTGCTCTCCATCAGAAAGGCGGCTACCGCCAGAGGCAGGGAAAACAGGGTATGCTGAATCATAACTGCAGACCCTATCTTGAGGAATTTGTCAGTTACCGCCCGGATAAGTTTCACAGGCCCAACTCTTTCCACAGTTCATCAATCTTCGTCTTAACCTGGCTGTTCATTACAATGTCTTCAGGCCATTCCCGGTGATGGTTATCCATGGGCCCTTTCTTTGTTGCATCGACACCAAGCCTGGTGCCGAATCTGGGCTGCGGGGAAGCATGGTCCAGGGCATCCAGCGGCCCCGGGGATAATATCAGATCACGGGATGCATCAATATTGTTGAAAACCTTCCACATTACCTTGCTTATGTTCTGCACATCCACATCATGATCAACAACAATAATCATTTTGGTATACATCATCTGACCCAGGCCCCAGATAGCATTGAGAACTTTGTGGACCTGCCCTGGATATCTTTTGGCTATGGAGATTACAGCACAGTTGTGGAAAACACCTTCAAGGGGCAGATTCATATCAATAATCTCTGGAATCATGCGCTTCAACAGCGGCAAAAATAAACGCTCTGTCGCCTTGGCAATATAGCAGTCCTCCATGGGCGGCTGACCGACAACAGTGGCGGGAAAAACAGGCTTCTTCCTGTGAGTAATACAGGTGACATGAAACACGGGGTAGTCTTCCGCCAGAGAATAATAGCCCGTATGATCACCGAAGGGCCCTTCCCTGCGCAGTGGTTCCGCAGGATCAACATACCCTTCAATAACAAACTCCGCCTGGGCCGGAACCTCCAGATCGCAGGTAATGCATTTTACCGTCTCCACCGGGCGGCCACGCAGGTATCCTGCAAAAAACAGCTCAGACACTCCTTCAGGCAGAGGTGCGGTTGCCGCGTAGGTTACAGCCGGATCATCCCCGAGGGCTACGGCAACAGGCATTCTCTCACCCCTTTTCTTGTATTTCTGGTAGAAATGGGCACCATCCTTGTGCAGATGCCAGTGCATACCGGTGGTCTGCCTGTCAAAAACCTGCATGCGGTACATTCCCATATTCTGGGAGCCCGTTTCAGGATCCCGGGTAATTACCAGAGGCAGGGTAAAAAAAGGGCCACCGTCTCCCGGCCAGCAGGTAAGTACCGGCAGATCCGTCAGGGACGGGTTATGATCAATCACCTCCTGACAGGGAGCCTTGTGCACCTTATGGGGAAAAAACAGCCGAGCCCATTTTGCTTTCGGCAGAAAACTTGCTAGATCGACTTTGATCAGCTGGGAAAATCCCCAGTTAAGAAGCTCATCCAGTTCCCGGGCTTTCTCCTTCAGGGTTTTACTTCCCAGAGCCATAGCCATACGCCTGTAGCTTCCGAAAGCATTAATCAGCACCGGATACGCTGAATCCTTTACATTTTCGAACAGCAGAGCCGGCCCATTTGATTTAGATACTCTGTCGGTTATCTCGGTTATCTCCAGATACGGGTCAACCTCCACAGAAATACGCTTTAATTCACAATGTTTCTCAAGTTCTTTAATAAAAGCCTGAAGATTTTTATAGGCCATCAGTGAATAACAACCTCATTAAGACTGATATTCAGGGATGTACCATATTTTGCTTCGAACCAGGCGACAACCGAATCAAAATACTCCTCCGTTGGAAGAGTTATTTCCTTAAAAAGGGGCATTGGAAAATCCCGGGATTCCGGAAGGCGGATTGCATTTAGCAGCATGGGGTGATACTGTCCGGGGTCGACATTAATCAGTTTTACAGCCTCATTCCATGAGTCTTTTAATGCTGCAATTGATTCAGGATGCTTTTCAAGGTATTCATTTGAAAAAGCCAGAATTGTCGGAGTAAGGTCTGTTGCAGCCTGATCCCTGACTATTTGAAAGCCTTCTGAAATTAGCGGCCATGCAAGACCATCAGACAGACAGGCCATGGGCAGCTTACCGGCCCTCAGCATTTCCAGTCGAACAGGAACCTGAGGAATTGCAATCTTTTCAACCCTCTCTCCGGCAAGCAGGGTATCAACCAGGTATTCAATCACCGTGTTTTCCGAGATGCCCACCTGATAAATCTCCTCATCAGCAAAATACGGATGAACTACTATCAGAAACCTGCACTCTGTAAGCGTCAGTATTTTCAGAGGGAAACCGCTTTTCTGATAATTTAAAAGTCCGATCATGTCACCGGAGATTCCGTCCAGTTCACCGGTACTTAAGGCAGCATCCCGCTCCCGGGCACTCATAAAGGGAATAGCCTCTACGTTCTCCATAAGTAGAATTGGCAGCGCACCCGGATCTGGTAAAAAACCGATGCGCACTTTACCATGGATAGATGACTCGCTTTTTCCGCCTGCGAACAGTTGCAAGGTGGAAAACAGAACCACGACGCTGAATATAACAAACACTCTTTTACGCACAGGGACCCCCATGTTCCAAATCTGAGCAATTAAGCATAGAGGATTTTTCCTAAAAACTTAAGAACCCTCCGCTCTAATTACATATATACCCCTTCCTTATATTGACTTATTCATGTTCAGGACAATAATTAATATATAATATATTGACTCCTGTTTTATGAAGTTTTCTATTGAGTCACAACAAACAAAGGGAAAGAGATATGCCGGATGAGAATAAAACCGAAAGAGCTCCCAGATTTCCGCTTGATGTTAAGGTAAATTGTGACGGTAACAAATTTGTATACAGCAAAAATATAAGTTCCTCCGGTATCCTGCTGATTTCAGACATCGATTTCCCTGAAGGAAAAATTCTGCAAATGAACTTTCTACTCCCCGAAGAAAGTAGAGAGATCAGCGCCTTCGGTAAAGTTGCACGGATTGAGCAGGTTTCAGAAAATTATTTTGAAATCGGTATCAAATTCTGGGATATTGATGAGGATGATAAGCAGCTGCTTGATGACTTCTTTAATAACCAGAGAATGTAGGGATTGTATATGGGCATCTCTAATAACTACCCTCTTTCCCATATCCTGCATCGTCAAGATTTCCCGAGGTCCGCAAACTCTTTCCTCCTTGACTATGGCCCAAATACCACGTTTTTAGAGGTGCCCATATGTTAAAAGGTATTTCACCGGTTCTTTCTCCCGCACTGCTGGAAGTTCTTGCATCTATGGGTCATGGAGATGAAATTGTCATCGGAGACGGAAACTTTCCGGCAGCTTCAATGGCCAGAAGACTTGTCCGCCTGGATGGACATGGAGTGTTACCCATCCTGAAGGCAGTACTGCAGCTTCTTCCCCTTGATCAGTTTGTAGACAAACCTGTTGCCTTGATGAAGGTGGTTCCCGGATTTGGCTCGGAGCCACAGATCTGGGATCAGTTCCGTTCTTCGATTTCCGCTGTAGATGATCTATTTATTACTGGAAACAGGAATATTCTGGATTCTGTTGAAATGCTTGAGCGTTTCGATTTCTATGAAAGAGCAAAAAGCGCATACGCTATAATTGCAAGCGGTGAAACTGCCATATATGCCAATATTATTCTAAAAAAAGGTGTTGTAAACTTACTCACGGATAATCAGTAATTCCCGGAACTCTTTCCTGACTACTCTCAACAAGCATTTAATAAACCTTACAGATCCAGACTACGAAGCAGAAGATTTCTTCCCGAATGTAATCAATGCATTCCGGTGTGATCTGACAGACGGTTGCCATGTTGGCAGTGGAAAGGTATGGCCAGCACCGGATAATCTCAATAAACAGAATCGCAGCTCAAACCTTTGGTGTTTGGGGTTTGGCAATGAACAGCCTGAGCACTCATAAAGAAGAGGTCTGGCAGTTCATGCAGTATTTCACCTCAAAAGAGTTCCTGCTGTGGGGAGCCGTAACCCGGAAGATGGTGGATCCCCCCCGAATGAGCATATTTTCTGATCAGACCTTTCTTACACTCATGAAGGATGCCCCAGGCTATCCCGGCACCTTTCATAAAACAGACCCGGGAACCCATGTGTTTTTTTACTCCTCATGCTGACTTCTTTCGGAAGACCACCGAGTGGGCCGCATTACTAAGGGAGCTGCCGGGGAAAACCGATCAGGAAATATATTATGCCCTTGATGATTTTAAAAACGTCTTGATACCAGATCTCCCTGATTATACCTTTCAGAAAAGATCCATTCTGTTTATCCACCTTTACGTACATTTTTACAAGAATTCAGGCACGGCCAAATTGATGCAAGATATATCGTAACGTTATATTTCTTTATAAGATAGTTGGTTATAGATTTTTTATCTTAACCTGATTTTTTTGGACAGATTCCTGCATTAGTAAGTCCATCTAATGCACAAGGAGTTTTTATGGGACTAAAACAGACATGGGAAAAGATTTTCGAATATGCAAGCTCACCGCTGCATGGAACGCTTTCACGAAAGCAGCGTTCAGGAGTAAAGATTCAGATAAATGAAGGTGACATTTTTACCGATGCAGTCATCTTTCTGGGTGAAGAGTTTGTACGAATCACGGAATCTAACAACGGTGAAACAGTAAATATCTATTACGATTGGGAGAAATTAAGCTCCATCAAGACAATAAGTAAAAGCGAGTAAGTCTTAAAATATCCGGATTTCAGCATTGAAATCCGGATTTCCTTCCTCTGCTGATGCCACTGGTGATAGCCCTGCTGCCTATGACAAACCTGCTGTCAACGGTTCTCTGGCTGCCGAACCTGCTGCGTCACTGAGTTCAGGATATCAGGTTGAGCTTATTGAACTCTGCCTTTGCCTTAACGAAGTCATAGCTGTCAACTGCATTCATAAAGCGGCGGAATCCCGGGGTATGACTGTACATCCCTAATATCTTCTGTAGTTCTTCTGCCCGCTGAACTGCCAGAGTATCAAAGTCCTCAAGAAGATCAGAAATCTCCTCCACAAGCCTGCGCACAGTCTCGGTACTACCGTCCATCCCGGAGGAGCTTTCCCCCCTCTCCAGATCTGCTGCATACAGGGAAATCTGCTCAAGTACAGGAGAAAGTACATTCATGCAAACAGAAAGCAGATCAAAGATCTCCTCTTTTCCAGCCCCATTCCTCAATTCGGTTTCAAGCCTGGCTGCGGATTCTGAAATCTGCTGCGCCCCGAGAGTCGCAGCAGACCCTTTAAGCGAATGGGCAAGACGCTCTGCGGTAGATGTTTCGCCATTGGAAACTTCCTTCTGAAGTTCTGTATTAAAATCCCTGAAAAGATGCAGGAATTTCAAGACAAGACTTGAGTATACCCTGCGATCCCCCCCTGCTCTTCTCAGTCCTGCAGTACTGTCTATACCGGCGATTTCCGGCAGCTCCACAGGTACATCAGATTTTTCCAGCCCACGGCTAACCTCTTTATCAGCAACAAGCACAGACGGTTTAATCCAGTGCTGCAGCACGGCATAGAAAGTTTCGGGCTGAAACGGTTTATTCAGGTGATCATTCATCCCGGATTCGAGAGATTTTTCCCGATCTCCGCTTAATGCATTAGCCGTCATTGCTATGACAGGAAGACTCTTCAGCTTATCATTCCGGCGGATTATTCTGGTTGCCTCGTAGCCGTCCATAACAGGAAGTTGACAATCCATAAGAACACCGTCAAATTCTTCAGTTTCAAGGAGATCAAGGGCTTCCCGTCCGTTTTCCGCCACCCGGGCCTGAATACCAATCCGGGATAGAAGTGCCATGGCAAGATCCTGATTTACAATATTATCTTCCACAAGCAAAACCCTGGCACCTTTAAGGTTCTCGGTCGCAATCCTGGTATAATCTTCCTCTTCAGATTCTGAGTCTTCATCGTCCAACGGATTACTGATTACCTGCATGACCGCATCGTACAAACCTGAAGGGGTGAAGGGCTTTTCAATAACATCCACTATATTGGTATCGTTTTTAATTAACGCAAGAACATCATCACGGCCGTAGGCGGTTATAATAAATACCCGGGGTAAAAGAAAGATTTCTTCAGCTTCCCGCATCATACGGTTAAACTCAATTCCGTTTTTGTCGGGCATAACCCAGTCTACAAATGCAACATCGTACTGCCGGGCTTCCGCCTGTTGAACAACCATGGACAGAGCAGTATCAGCATTATCTGCAACATCAACAGCAAAGCCGTATTGAACAAGATTTTTATGCAGAATATCCCTGGAAACTCGATTATCATCAACTACAAGTATATAAGGTTGCCTCTCGTTTTCCAAAAGCCGGCGCAACTTGGGATAACTGCCTTGTTCCTGCTCTTTCAGGCAGACGGTAAAAGTGAATCGGCTTCCATACCCCAGAGAACTTTCAACAGTGATTTCACCACCCATTAATTCCGTTAATTTCCTGGCTATTGCAAGGCCGAGTCCGGTACCCCCGTATTCACGGGTTATGGTTGAATCCGCCTGGCTGAACTGTTGAAAGAGCCGTTTCTGTTGTTCATCGGACATGCCGATTCCGGTATCCAGTACAGAAAACTCATATACAGAACCATCCTCCGCCTCTTGTAACTGCCGCACACTTAAAACAATCTCTCCATTTTTTGTAAACTTCACCGCATTATTGCCGAGATTAATCAGAATCTGGCCCAGCCTCAGAGGATCCCCCTTTAGATAGGTATTCATATCTGCCGGGATATCATACAGCAGCTCCAGTTCCTTTTCCTGAACCTTCAGCGATAACAGGTTGCCCAGGTGAGAGAAAACATCTTCAAGATAAAAATCCGTCTCTTCCAGCTCTATGCCGCCGGCCTCAATCTTGGAAAAATCGAGAATATCATTCAGTATTCCCAGAAGATTTTCTGCAGAGTTGTATACCATCTGAATATATCGCCGCTGAGTTTCATCAAGTTCAGTTTCAAGTGCAAGATGCGACAGACCGATTATCGCATTCATGGGGGTACGTATTTCATGCGACATGTTTGCCAGAAACTCGGATTTAACCAATGTAGCCTGTTCCGCAGCATCCCTCGCAGCGGCAAGGTCAGTTTCAGTCCTTTTCCGTTCACTGATATCCTCTGTCAGACCTTCAATAGAAACAAGGGAACCATCATCATTGAATACCGGATGATAGGATACCACTACGGTTCGGATACTACCGTCAGGATGTCTGGCGCGCAATTCCAACTGTTTAAAACTGGCTTTCTCAGCAATCAGCTCCAAAAACATTTCGGATGCTTTTTCTATTTCACCTGGAAGCCAGTTAATAATATCCTGCCAATTTTTACCAATTACATTTTCCTTACTTATACCGAAAACATTTTTTATACCGTCACTTACAAAGGAAAGAGTGTTATCCGGAGTATGGCTGTATATAAAAAACTTATCCCCCAAGTCTTCAATCAGAGTAGCATACTGTTCCCTGCTTTTTTCGAGTTCATGCTCAATTACCTTGTTTCGCGTGATATCCACAGTCCAGCCGAGAAGAGCGTCTCGCCCTTTATAGTCAAAAGGATACAAACTGAAGAATACTGTGCGTATCCCCTCTGGAGAAATAATATCAGCCTCGTAATTGACGCATGAGCCGTTTCTTTCATAAATATCCATTATGTTCTGGTAATCATTCGGGCTTATCAGACTTTCTCTGCGATCAAGCCCCACCTCTAATCCCATTTTATTGCCCGCAGGGTTTGTGTATACCACTGAATGATCCAGAGTTATAGATACACCAACAGGACTGGTTTCCAGTATGCGTGTCAGGCGGTCTCTCTCCTGCTTTACCGCCCGTTGCATTTCATCTTCGATGGAAATATCCCTCAAAGTAGCGACAAAACTGCTTTCTCCGTCTACCACCATTAAATTAGTGGCGATTTCAATCGGTATAATTTCACCGTTTTTCTGTATACCCTTTATCTTAAAGCGCCTGCCGATAATTCTGGGGTAGCCGCCTTCATTAAAGTTCTGCAACGCTTCATCAACAATTATCCGAAATCGTTCTTCCAAAAGTAAGCCAATTGATTTACCTATAATCTCTTCACGACTGTATCCGAATATTGACTCTGCTGCTGGGCTGAACTCTGTGAGGCTACCAAAATTATCAATTACAAGAATGCCATTCATGGCTGTTTTTATTATTCCGGAAAGCCAGGCAGTCCTCTGGGCAACCTTTCTTTCCAGTTCTTTTTTTGCCGTATCAAGTTGCCTGTTTATATTTTCTATTTCTGTTATATCTGTAAAAGTTTCCAGAATCAGGACTTTTCCATCACGCTCAAGGGAAGTAACATATTTCATTACAGGGGTGCTATTTCCATTTTTATCTATAAGAGTCCTTTGTAAGCCTTCAGGGATCCCGGGTTCTCTTGTAATGTATTTACAATCCTGATCCCCTTCCAGACAGCTGAAACCAGAACACGGTTTACCTACAATTTCATCCCTCTTTCGTCCCAGTAGCCCGAGAGCATACTCATTAACATCAAGGATAATATGTTTTTCGGGGTCAACCAGAAATATCCCTGTGGATACTGCATTTATCAGTCTGGACAAATACAACTCGTTATGCTCTATGCTCTCAAGCATGCGGTTTATTCCCAGACTCAACTCAGCTATCTCATCTTTGCCGGATACGATGGTTCGTCTGCTGCTGTTGCGGGAATCAATATTGCAAACCTGATTAATAAGGGACTCAATCTTCCACAAGATCTTTTTTGAAATAAAGCTGTAATAAAACAGTGCGAATGCCGCCAGCAGGCTAAACATAGCCATGTAGTACCCGTGTATCTGGTTATTTACCTTCACATAAGGTGTACGGTCTTTTACAATTTTCAATTCAGCCAGGGGTTTTCCATCAAAATCAGGCAGGAGCACAACTGCTTGTGCAGAATGCGTATCCGGATAGCTTATTAACACCTGCCCCTTTTTCTTAAAACTGTCAGTAGATTTTTCCGACAAAGGAGAAATATATACCGCCAGTCCCATAAGCTTGGTATAATCCTGTAGAACCTCAGAAGAAATCCTTGAAATGAAAAACAAGCGTCCTGCCTGCGGACCCCAGTCCCGGCTACTCAACACCGGCCGGGAGACCAGAAACCCAAGCTTTCCCTCTTCAAGCTCAATCAGACCGCCACGAATTCCGTTATCCTCATTTACCAGAGGAATATCCGCCTTATCTATAAGTGCAAGAATTTTACTGCCAAGCTTCGTATTATCCTGATGCTCTTCATTTAATGCCCTGGAATAGATGGGAACACCGGCATTATCAGTAATAACCACGGCTGTAAGCCCCAGAGAAATAAATGATTCTTTAACCAGATTTGATTCTATATATTCTCTATTACCATTCTGACAAAAAGCGTAGGTGTCATCCCAGCTGGACCAGTCATGAAGACTGGAGTCAAGATGAGAAAGCAGATGCTCAATGAGAATACGGGACCTGAAAAGATCATTGCGCAGATCCTCCTCTTCCCTCTCCACATTCTGTTTTTCGATTATGATTCGGGATAAGGCAAATTGGCCCGTAAAAAGTATAAGCAGAAAGATCAACAGTGAGATACTGTAGAAGGGGCGTAGCTTCAAACAACAGCCTCATCAGCATCTTTTGCAGGAGGAGTACTGTCCGCATGCTTCTGCATAATCTCAAGGACTTCAGCCTTGCTCTCAAGAAAAGCATTTACGAGTTGTGGATCAAAATGCTTCCCGGACTCTTCCTGCATATGTTTAAATGCAGTATCAATATCCCAGGCTGCTTTATATGGACGTACTGAAGTCAGTGCATCAAAAACATCTGCCAGCGCAAGAATCCGACCAATAAGGGGAATCTGTTCGCCGCTCAATCCTCCAGGGTAGCCGGTCCCGTCCCATTTTTCATGATGGGTAAGAGCAGCAATTCTTGCAGTATCAAGCAGTCTGTCATTGTGGCGTCCGATAATTTTAGCTCCGAATTCACAGTGCATCTGCATTATACGTCGCTCCTCATCGGTAAGCCGTTCCGGTTTCATAAGGATGCTGTCTGAAATACCAATTTTACCCACATCATGCATGGGGGCTGCATTGAGAATAATATCCGCTTCGCTATTTTCAAGGCCGATCTTCCTGGCAATAAGCCGGGCATAGTAACTCATACGGATAACATGCATTCCTGTTTCATTATCCCGGTACTCTGCAGCAAGACCAAGCCGTCTTATAATCTCAAGACGGCTCCATGCTACCTCCTGGGTTCGTTGACTGACCTTTTCTTCAAGGATTCTATTCTGATTATAGAGGGCAAGCTGGGTTTTTACCCGGGCCATAACAATAGGCGGGCTTACAGGTTTGGTAATATAATCCACAGCACCAAGCTCGAACCCCATACGTTCATCATCAACTTCACCCAGCGCCGTAATGAAAATGACAGGGATGTTCCGCGTTCTGGGGTCAGCTTTAAGGCGCCGGCAAACTTCATAACCATCATATCCGGGCATCATTATATCCAGCAGTATAATATCCGGAGGACTCTTAACAGCCAGCTGAAGAGCATTTTCTCCTGAATTAGCGGCTTTTACACGATAGGAACTGGAGAGAATTGAAGAAAGTAATGTAATATTATCAGGTAAATCATCTACAACCAGCACAACCGGTTTTTCTGCTGCCGTACTCACGAAATAAAGTTTAGTTTATCCCGTCGGGTATAGCAATCAGATTTATTGAACTCACATCAAAAAGCTACAGCATTGAGAAAAAATATTGCACAATCATCCAATATTTTTTACAATAATTGTGAAGTTTTTCCGCACCCGGGGAGGGTCCTGCCATGCAGTCACAATATCGTTTTCTCTTTATTCTACTTCTTTTTCTTCTGGTAATTCCCGGATTTGCGGATACCCTTGCTATTCCAAATGCAGTTGTCGGCGAAGATGTTCCTCCAACAGTAAGTGTCCCTGTTTCAGACAAAATTGCTGAAGCAATAGTATCTTCCAAAATTTTTGATGTTCTCGACAGAGCCTATGTTGAACAGATTATGGAAGAACAGAATTTTCAGCTTTCCGGAATTGTCAGTGAAGATGAAATCGCTCAGGTGGGGGCTTTTATTGGCGCCGATTACGTTTGTGTCTCCAGGGTAACCCGGATAGAGATGATCTACTCAATCAGCTCCAAGATCATAGAGGTGGAAACCGGAAAAGTGGCTGCCCAGACTTCAGCAGAAGCTGCGGGAACCACAATGGTGATTTTCAACCTTGCAAGCCAGGTAGGAAACAAACTGGTGGCGTCCCTCGGCGGCGAAGTACCGGAAACAGCCGTTGCCGCGGGTGCAGCAACAACGGCCGCAGCGACCAAGCCTGCAGAACCGGCAAAGCCTGTTCAGAAGCCTGTTGAGCGTACACGGCCTGCAACAACCAATACCATCAGCCAACCCAGTCAGAAGAACTTCAGCCACTTTAATTTCAACTATATGATTCCGACCTTCGGAGGAAGCTCTATTGATGCGCTGGAATATGATCATACCGGCATAGCATATAACTATGATACTGCATCATACGGAATAGATATGCATCTCCTTCTCGACTCTACTGAAGGCTTGTACCTTGGTCTTGGTCTCGGATATGCGTGGCAGACAATAGATATTCCAGATCTTGACTATAGTGAAGCCGACTACTCAGTTATTGATCTTCGTTTAACTATCGGCGGGCTCCTTCCCATCGGTAATTCGCTCAGCACATACGGAGGCATAGGTCTTACCTTGACAGGACTTACCCTCGATCAGTACTGGAGTGATGCATATGGTTGGGATAGTTATATGGAATCAGGTGTTGGCTTATGTTTTGAAGCCGGAGCCGATCTGTTCTTCGGAGATGTCTGTCTTTCTGCCAGAATGAATTACACCTACGTTCCTGAGTTATCTACAGATGAATTATTCGCTACTGTAGAAGACCTTGAAGTCCTTGGCATTATGCTTGGCTTGGGCTTCGGTCTTTAAAACATCATCTATTCACCAATATCCGCTGTTTGAACAACAGCTTTAAATGTACCGGAACGGGAGTAGTCCATGGATATAACACGGACTATTCCCGTTTTTTTATCACCTGCACCAAGAGCATCAAGTACTGCTTTCTGTGCCGGCTGCATTCGGATTCTGCTGCCGGAATAAAGCTCTGCAAGCTCAAACTCAACGCTTATATTCTTCTCATTGGTATAACTCACAGGATTTTCAGGAATCAGATCCAGGGACAGCTCAAGAAGAACTAACTCCCCCGCCCTGTCACGCTGTTCCGTATCTCCGATGGGCATGGAGAACCGGCGTGAAGAATTAACAGAAACGCCTCCGCCTGAAGTTGAAAACTCCTGAAACAGCCAGGCTGACGCTGTTGTAGCTGCGGTTCTGGCGGTATTTCCTGTCCGGCTGTTTAATATAAAAACATTAACCTTTCGCTCTTCTTCCATACTGTTTTTGGCTGGCTTCTCTTTCGATCCGAAGGCAAATCCGTTGGCTGCGGAAAAAATAAAAAGCAGCATAATTAACCTGAATATATAAGGTCTGTTTTTCATAAATCACTCCTCTATGATACAGGAATATACCGCCGAAGCCCTGTTAAATCCAAGTTTTGATACTCAATATGCTCTCCGACTCATCAGACACACAGGCGGCAATCCTCAGACAGTCCTGCAAGGTCTGCCTGATAACTCTATTGAATCTGTTCCATTATGGCTGTTACAGTATGCCTGTGCGAAACCTTAACATCCTTTTTCTCGAGCCATTTTACGGCGGTTCACATAAAGCCTTTGCCGACGGACTTGTTCACCACAGCAGTCATTCCATAACCCTGAAAACCATGCCCGCCCGGTTCTGGAAGTGGCGAATGCGGGGAGCAGCCCTCCATTACCTTGAAAAAATTCAAGACTGGGACCGCTATGATCTTATATTTGCCACTGACCTGATGAGTATTTCCGACCTGAAGGTCCTGTGTCCGGTATCACTTCCTCCGGTTATACTTTATTTCCATGAAAGTCAGCTCTCTTATCCCCTCCCGGAAGGGGAAAAAATGGATTATCAGTTCGGTTTCACCGACATAACCAGCGCCCTAACAGCAGATGCCATTATTTTTAATTCGCAATTCCATTCGGACCAGTTCTTTAAGGAGCTTCCACGCTTTATCCGCAAAATGCCGGAATTCCTGCCAAAATGGGCAGTAGATAAGATCAAGCAGAAAAGCAACGTTATTCATCCGGGAGCCGATCTCAACCATCTCAATAATACAGAACCAAAGCAGAACAAAAAACCGAGGATATTATGGAACCATCGCTGGGAGTTTGATAAAAATCCTGAACTTTTTTTCGATGTTATAGACTCGGTAGATAAAAAGGGTGCTGATTTTGATCTGATTCTTCTGGGAGAAAACTTTCAATCCGTCCCTACGCCGTTCATAACTGCCAGAAAACGGTATCGGGAACGTATACTTGCCTATGGGTATGCTGAATCCAGAGAAGAATACTATTCCTGGCTGCAATCGGCAGATATAACAATATCCACCGCAATTCAGGAAAACTTCGGTCTCTCGGTGGTTGAAGCAGTAAGTGCAGGAGCATTTCCTCTGCTTCCGGATCGTCTCTCCTACCCAGAAGTAGTCCCGGAGTCATTCCATAGCAAACATATCTACTCAAGCAGAGATAATCTTGAAGAACGACTTCTTTCTCTGCTGAAAGATGGTATACCGACAACTTCTCATCTATCAAAAACCATGACTTCCCATGACTGGTCCACCAGAATTCATGATTTTGATAATCTTTTTATATCATCCCTGGAAACAGGAAACTGAGAATGGCCAGAAAAAAGAACAGACCGGATTTTGAAACTTATTACAGTGAGCTTTTCAGCGGGCGCTGGGAAGATCTGCGCCGGAGTCTTGAGCGGCCATCCTCCCACTTTGAACTTACAACTGGTCTGGTAAAGCCATATTACATGGACAGGGCCTCTTTGTACCCGATAGAAGCCCTGTCTATAACAGAAGCGGAAAAGATCCTGGATATGTGTGCGGCTCCCGGAGGTAAAACCCTGGCTATAGCCGGAAGTATGTCAGATTCTGCTATACTAACCTCCAACGACAGGTCAGCGAAACGACGAACCCGTTTAAAAAAAGTGATTGAAGAACATCTGTCGGCAGAAAAACGTTCCAGAGTATCCATAACAGGTCATGATGCCTCCCGTTGGGGCCTGTATGAAGAAAATATCTACGACAGGATACTTGCGGATGTGCCCTGTTCCTCAGAGAGACATCTTCTGCAGGATCCGGTTTATCTGAAAGAGTGGAGTCCTGCAAGAACCAGACATCTTTCAGTTCAGGCTTTTGCCATTCTCGCCGCTGCATTCACAGCACTTAAACCGGGCGGTCGTATCGTCTATTCAACCTGTGCCCTCTCACCACTGGAAAACGATGAAGTTATCCGTAAATTGTTGAAAAAACGGGGCCCATCAGCGATGATACAGACAGAAAGCACGAATCCGGGAGAGGCAACCGAGTTCGGTCGTATTATTCTGCCCGACCGCAATAACGGCATTGGCCCTATCTACTATGCATGTGTCGGCAAGATTGAAGAATAGCCTCCCCGGCGGTGTGCAAAAAGCGCTGTTTCTGATATTATCCACTGATTTTACAGTGTTTTACCCCCGGGGCAACTCGAACATCATACAGAATTTCAAGGCGGCCTGATGAATCCAATACTTTTTACAACCATACTTGCACTTTTGCCTATATCAGAGCTACGTGGTGCAATCCCCTATGCCTTGTCACAGGGATATTCAATTTACTATGTCTACCCTTGGTGCGTTCTTTTGAATGCCCTGGTGGCCCCGCTTGTTTTTATCTTTCTCAGTACTATTCATGTCTGGATGAACCGATTTGCCTGGTATCACCGACGGGTAAACCCCTTCATTGAACGGGCACGGCAAAAGGTTTCCGCCCAGGTTGAAAAATACGGATACCTGGGAATAATGCTATTTGTTGCAATCCCTCTACCGGTAACAGGTGCATATACCGGCACTCTCGGTGCCTGGATTCTGGGACTCAGCAGGCGGCGCACAATAATTGCGGTGTTTGCCGGTGTACTCATTTCAGGTATCATTGTAAGCTTGGTCAGTATACTTGGTATTGAAGCGTTCAGTTTTTTCACAAAAAGCATATAGCGTATCGAAATTATTATGGATTTTACCTCCGGACTCAATGACCGTCAGAAACAGGCGGTTGAAACAATAGAAGGACCTGTACTGATAATTGCCGGAGCAGGTTCCGGTAAAACCCGCGTAATTACTCATCGCATTGCCCATATGCTTACAAAAGGGATTCCGCAATCTGCCATACTGGCGCTTACCTTCACAAATAAAGCTGCCCGGGAAATGTCGGAACGTGTACGGGAACTTACCGGCAAGAAACTGTCGAACCTTACGGTTTCCACCTTTCATGCGTTTGGCGTGCAGATACTCAGAAAAACCATTAAGCACGTACCCGGCTACCGGGACAACTTCAGTATTTATGACCAGGTGGATAAAAACGCACTGATCAAGGAATGCGCAAGAGAACAGGGCATGGCACCGGATAATCTTGATCTATTTGAGATAGGGAATATTTTCTCATCTGTAAAAACTTTCCGCCATAAATGGGATAATGAAACCAGGATTTACCGCAAACTGTTTGATGAATACCAGGAACACCTTCAGCTTTATAATGCTGTGGATTTTGATGATCTTATAGTCCAGCCAATCCATATCTTCCAGGATAACCCGGAAATACTGGAATCCTATCGTGAGCGGTACCGTTATATAATGGTGGATGAGTTTCAGGACACCTCCATGGCCCAGTACAGAATGGTAAAAATCCTGGCGGAGACTAATCGTAATATCTGTGTAGTTGGAGATGATGATCAGTCAATCTACTCATGGCGCGGAGCCAATTACGAAAATATTATCAACTTCGAGAAGGATTTTGCTGAGCTCAACGAGATCAAACTGGAACAGAATTACAGGTCAACCCAGAATATTCTTGCCGCCGCTAATGGTCTGATAGCTCATAACACCAACCGAAAGGAAAAGGAACTCTGGACAGGAACCGGTGACGGCAAAGCCATCGAAATATATTATCCGGAAAATGAGCAGCGCGAATCAGATTTCATAACCACCATGATTCGTATGCTTAAAAGCAGAAATGAAATTGAATATCACGACGTAGGGGTATTAATCAGAACTAATTCTCTGTCAGCGTCTCTGGAAGATGCCTTTCTCAACGAGAATATACCCTACCGAATTTCCGGAGGAACAAGTTTCTTTCAGCGAAAAGAAATAAAGGACATAATTTCATACCTTCGCATCATGGCTAATCCTGACGACGACCTCAATCTTCTGCGCATTATCAATACCCCCCGCAGAGGAATAGGAAAACGTACTCTTCAACGAATTCAGGAAACCGCCGAACATAAACATTGCAGTATCTACAGTGCCATCTCGGCCCTGCGATATGCTTCCGATGCGGGACTCGGTGAGAAGGCCCAGGCAGATCTTTCAGATTTTCTCAACCTTATCGACTATTACAGAGATCAGATCTTCTCAGGCAAAAGCCTTAGTCAGGCGGTAACCAATCTGGTGGATGCCGTTCAGTACTGGCCATATCTTGTCGGCGAGCATCAGAAGAGTGAGAAAACAGCCCGCTGGAAATATGGAAATATCTGTAGATTTATTGAGATGATTGCCCAGTGGGAAGAGAATCAAAAAGCCGAAAGCCGTTCCGCCTCGGTCTACAACTACCTTAACCGCATTACTCTTATCACCCGCGATGACGATCAGGATGACAGTGATGGAAAGGTGAATATCATGACCATCCACGCCGCAAAGGGGCTTGAATTCCAGCTTGTTTTCCTGGCAGGTGTTGAAGCTCATCTTATACCCCACGCCCGGTCAGTTGAAGAAAACCCGGCAAACCTTGAAGAGGAGCGCAGACTCTTTTATGTAGCCATAACCAGAGCACGGGAAAAACTTTACATCACCTCATGCAGAATGCGCAAACAGATGCGGGATGTTCTTGTGTGTGAACCTTCCCCGTTTCTTAAAGAGATTCCTGAAGGGCTTATTGAAAACCATGTCGGCGAAGAGGAACTATCCACGGAGGATGCCGTAGAAGCGCTCTCCGCACTGCGGGCTAAATTTAATCAATAATAACCTTGCTGCTTGTAACTGAAATATTTCACTTATCCCAATAAGAAAACCGGCTTCATATGAAACCGGTTTTGAATGACATTCAATATATGTTTCTCAGGCATTTACTACGTTAACAGGACTACCCTTCTGGAAAGCTGCGACATTGTCAACTGCAATATCCATCAGCCGTGCCCGTGCTTCTCCTGTTGCCCAGGAAATGTGCGGGGTAATCCAGCAGTTTTTTGCTTTCAGCAGTGGGTTATCTGCTTTTATGGGTTCAGATGAAACTACATCCAGACTTGCTCCTGCAATTGTTCCATTATTAAGAGCCTCTGCAAGGTCTTTTTCTACTATCAGAGGACCTCTGGAAGTATTCACTATAAGTGCTGTTTTTTTCATCTTCTTCAGGTTCTCGGCATTTACAATACCCTCGGTTTCACGGAACAGAGGACAATGGAGTGATATGACATCAGATTCCTTGAAAAGCCTGTCCAGATCAACCCATTCAAAGTTTTTTCGCGCCGACTGATCACTGGGAAACGCATCATAAGCGATGACCTTACATCCAAAACCGGCAATCATATCGGCAAAACGCTGACCGATACGCCCGAAGCCGATTACCCCGACTGTTTTGCCTTCCAGCTCTATAAGAGGAAAATCCCAGAAACAGAAATCTGGTTGGGCTGTCCAGCGTCCATCTGCAACCGCGACCGCATGCTCCCGTACCCGCTGGGTAAAATTGAGAATATGCGCAACCGCCATCTGTGCCACTGATGAGGTACCATAAGTGGGAATATTGGTAACTAAGATTCCAAGCTCTTTGGCAGCTTCCACATCTACAACATTGTATCCTGTAGCCAGAACACCGATATATTTCAGATCGCCTTTCAGTTCATTAAGGGTATCTGCCGAGAGGGGTGTTTTGTTTGTCAGAATAATTTCAGCACCCTTTGATCGTTTCAGAATATCAGCAGCTTCTGTGCGGTCATACAGGGTTACATCGCCAAGTGCTTTCAAAGCATTCCAGGTAAGATCGCCTGGATTAAGAGTAAATCCGTCAAGTACTACAATCTTCATGCTTATGTCCTTATCGTTCAATATTTATCAATATATATCCAATATACCCATTAAATCAATAACCTAGAACGATTTTAGGCAGCCACATAACAGTTGCAGGAAAATAGGTAATAATCAGAAGAACACCAATCAACGGAATCAGGAAAGGCATAATTTCTTTATACAGTTTCTCCAGAGGCACGTTTGCTATTTTGCTGGAAACAAACAAAGACATTCCTACCGGCGGTGTGGATAATCCAATCATAAGGTTTAGTACTATTACAACTCCCAGGTGAACTGGATTGATACCAATAGCATTAACCAGCGGCATAAGGAAAGGTACAGTAATAAGGAGTATGGAGAGACTTTCCATAAACATTCCCAGTATGAGGAATACTATATTCAGCAGCAGCAGAATGAGATACTTGTTTGTGGTTATGGAAAGAAGCCAGTCAGTTACAGCCTGAGGAATGCCTTCCATTGCAATCACCCAAGCAAAAGCAGTTGCCGCGGAAATAATGAATATTACCGTGGCAGAGGTTACAACCGTGTCTATAAGTATCTTTTTAAGATCACTGAAGCTTATTTCCCGGTAGACAACAACTCCAAGGATAAATGCATATACTGCCGCAACAACTGCAGCCTCAGTTGGTGTAAATATACCACCGAGAATACCCCCGATAATTATTACCGGTGTCAGCAGACTCAAAAAAGATTCCTTGAACGATACCGCAACTTCCCGGATACTGAATTTATCGCTCCTGGGATATTTTCTTTTCAGGGAGAAAACAAGTACGATAGCCATGGAAGCAAGGCCAAGAAGCAGACCGGGAATGAAACCACCCAGAAACAGAGCTCCAACAGATACTTCCGCAGCGGCACCATAAACTATCATGGGAATACTGGGGGGAATGATTGGTCCGATTGTGGCAGATGCCGTAGTAACAGCAGCACTGAATTCAGCATCATAGCCCTCCGCTGTCATGGCCTGCATTTCCACCTGACCAAGACCGCCGGCATCAGCAACCGCAGACCCGGACATTCCTGAAAAGATAATACTGGCAACGATATTAGCATGTCCCAGCCCTCCGGGAACGCGGCCTACCAGTGCAGTTGCAAAGCGGAAGATCTTCCTGGTTATACCGCCTGTATTCATCAGCTGACCTGCCAGAATAAAAAACGGAATCGCCATAAGGATGTATGAATCAACTCCAGAAGCCATTCGGTGAACTATTGATAAAATAGAGTACTGGCCGGTAATCAGAATAGCTGCAATGGTACTCATCCCCAGGGAGACCGCGATGGGAACTCCAATGGACATAAGAATTGCAAAAACAATAAAGAGTACAAATCCCATCATATTTCTGCTCCGCTTGAAAGGGTATCATCGTCCGGCCTGCCACTCAGACGCTGCAGCAGTCCATCTATCTGGTTAAGAATCATGGGAATAGCCAGAAAAGGAAATGCAAGATAGAAGAAACCTATGGGAACAGGAATAGTATTGTAAACCTGAGCCATGGTATTCTGAACCAGCTTAAATCCATTGAAGACAACGATCAGCAGCAGGATTGTATTAATAATCTCGATTCCTACTTCAAGACCGGTACGTACATTTCCTTTAACGGAATTAAGCAGAAAAGTGAGTCGAATATGCTCAAATCGGGTGAATGCGATGTAAACACCGGAAAATACCATCCAGGCGAACATCAAAACAATAACTTCATACATCCAGATAATTGGACTCTGGAAAACATAACGAAAAATAACACTGGTCATGGTGCAGATTGTAAGCAGAACAATCAACAGAAAAGCAAAGCCTTCTATGACCTGTCTGACCTTCTCGTTAAAAGCATGGAACTTGTCAATCATGCGTCTCCATCCTTACACAGGTAATTTATGTATATAGATCACGTAACATAGATAAGAACAGCACTTGTTGTCATAAAATCCAGACCTAAGTATAACCTGAAGTCAGATATTATGCCTCAACTTTCTTGACCGTGATCTGTTCTGTATTCAAATGCTAATAGAATCTTTTTGTAATAGCGTAATCCTGAAAAGATTAAGGGGATAAATAAAAATTATAAGAGTGAGAAACCCTGACAGGTTGAAACAACCTGTCAGGGAACATTACTTAAACCTTATTTTGCGGCATCTCTGATCTTTGCAATCAGGTCTTTGCCGAGAGTGGATTCCCATTTGGTATACACACTTGCGGTTGCAGCCTGGAAAGCAGCCAGATCAGGACGGGTAACGGTCATACCCTTGGATTCGAGGTCTTTAAGCAGATCTGCTTCGTTTCCCTGAACCATTGCACGGTGCTCTTTTGCGTACTTGATAGCAGCATCGGAGAGTATTTTCTGCTGGTCAGCAGAGAGTTTCTTCCAGACAGCCTCGCTGATGATCATAGGGCAGCTCTCATATTTATGGTTGGTAATTGCAATATATGCCTGAACCTCATCAAACTTAGCAGCGTGGATGTTGGTTATTGGGTTTTCCTGAGCGTCGAATACACCCTGAGAAAGAGCCATGTAGAGCTCTGAGAATGCAAGCGGCGCAGGACTTGCACCGAGAGCCTGGAAAATATCCAGAGTCATCTTGTTTTCAGGCGTACGGATCTTAAGACCATTAAGATCGGAAGGACTGTTAACAGGACGTTTGCTGTTGGTTATCTGACGCAGACCATTTTCCCAGTATGCCAGGACACGAATACCTTTTTTGGGAAGATCTTTCGCAAGATCCATACCAATGGGGCCATCAAGAACGGGACCGATCTTGTCTCCGGAACTGAACAGGAAAGGCAGCTCAATTGCAGCAAGCTTCGGTTCGTAAGCAGCAACAACACCATGTGCGTTGATACTCATATCCAGTGTACCAAGAGAAACTGCTTCACCCATCTGCCGGTCAGTACCGAGCATTTCAGCAGGATAAAGGTCAATCTTGATAGTTCCGTTGCTCTTCTCTGCTACTTCGGCAGCGAACTTTTCTGCAACAATGTGACGGGGGTTGGTAGTAGGTGCACCATAGCCAAGTTTAAGGGTTGTAACCTTTGCTTCAGCTGATGCGCCGTCCTGCTGTCCATTGGCAAAAACCATGCCACCCAATACTGCAAGAACTAAAAGAACAATCGTTAGTTTCTTTACCATAAAAGCCTCCTCTATTATTACGGTAATTTCTTATTTAATAGCCAACTCATTTTGAGTCTGCCATTAATCCATGTGAGATCCGCCATTTACGTCGATATCTTCTCCAGTGATGTATGCGGCTCCGTCAGATGCAAGAAATGCAACAGTTTCAGCAATTTCATCAGGGCTTCCCGGACGCTTCATCGGAATTGTTTCCCAGATAGCCCTCTCTCTCTCATCGGAAAGACCTTTGCGGATATCAGTTGCTACCAGACCGGGACAGACACTGTTAATAGTAATGTTGTCTTCCACAACTTCTCTGGCAAAAGCTTTGCTGAAGCCCAGTATTCCTGCTTTAGCGGCAGAGTAATGTGAACCGCCGTATACACCCCCTCCCCGTTTTCCGGAGACTGAGCTGATATTCACAATACGGCCGTATTTATTTTTCTTCATTATTTTCGCTGCTTCACGACTGCAGAGAAAAGTTCCGGTAAGGTTTACAGAAATGACCCTGTTCCAGTCATCTACCGTGGTATCCAGTGTGCTTACAGGCTGGGTAATTCCAGCATTGTTTACCAGGATATCAAGACGACCGAAGGTTTCCTCTGTCTTTTTCATAAGTGCAATAACACTGTCTTCGTCAGTGACATTATTTTCTACCGCGATAGCTTTACAGCCTTTTGCCTCAACCTCTGCGGCGACCTTCTTTGCACCTTCAAGATTCATATCTGCAACTACAATATTGGCTCCATATTCGGCCAGTTTAAGTGCAATTGATCTTCCGATCCCCCGTTCTGAACCGGATCCGGTTACAATCGCTATTTTTCCATCAAGATTCACGCCGATCTCCTTTTATTTCCCTTTTCGAGCAATAACATCCTTAACAGCTTGGATAATGTGAGGTGTATTCATTCTATATTCAGTGTACAGAGCCTCAGAAGGTCCGCTTTCACCAAAAAGATCGGGGACGCCGATTCTTTTCATGGGTGCAGGGCACTCCTCTGCAAGAATCTCAGCTACGGCACCGCCCAGCCCGCCAATAATATTGTGATCTTCTACAGTAACAATTGCTCCGGTTTCTTTTGCTGCTTTTATTACGGCATCGGAATCGAAGGGTTTAAGCGTATGGAACTCAAGTACCCGGACATTTATTCCTTCAGACTTGAGCTTATCCGCCACAATCAGTGATTTTTCCACCATTGCCCCTGTGGCCATAACTGTAGCGTCAGTACCGTAATCTTTATGCTGCACGGCTTTTCCAATCTGAAAGGTATAGTTCTCAAACAAAACAGGCGAGGGATTTCTCAATACACGGATATAAACAGGCCCGTCCACATCCATAATAGCCCGGGCAGCAGCTTTCGCGGAGGTTCCATCCGAAGGCTGTATTATAGTCATATTCGGAATTGCCCGCATAATGGCCATGTCTTCTATCGCCTGGTGAGTTGCTCCATCGGGTCCAACCTGAAGGCCGCCATGTGATGCAATCACACGAACAGGAAGTTTCGGATAACTTATAAAAGTACGTATCTGTTCGAGGGCACGCATGCTTGCAAAAACGCTGTATGTAGCGGCAAAAGCTTTAACTCCACTGGCAGCAAAACCTGCAGCGATACCCATTAGATTCTGTTCAGCGATTCCAAAGTTATAGGAACGCTCGGGATAAGCCTTATGAAACATATCAGTGGAACAGGATTTTGCAATATCAGCGTCCAGCATTACAAAATCATCACGTTCTGCACCAATCTTTACCAGCTCTTCACCGAAAGCCTTTCTGGTAGCTATTGTATCTCCGATTTTCATTATAATTACCGCCTATATACTCAGTCTGCAAGCTCGGCCATAGCCTGTTTTGCCTGCTCTTCATCTGGAGCAAGTCCATGCCAGACGCATACGTCTTCCATATAAGAGACACCTTTACCTTTTACTGTCTTTGCAACAATTGCCGAAGGTTTTTTATTTCCCTTTGCCCAGAAAAGAGCATCGAGAATCTCTTCCATATTATGGCCATCGATTGTTATTACATCCCAACCAAAGGCTTCAAACTTTGCATCGATACTGGAAGGGTCCATTATATCTCTGGTATACCCATCTACCTGAAGTCCGTTATCATCTATAATTGCAATTAGATTGTCTATCTCGTAATGGTTGGCGGCCATAGCCGCTTCCCAGATAGTCCCTTCCTGTATCTCACCATCACCCATCATTACGAATACTGAGTAATCAAGCTTCTTCTGTTTCGCTGCAAGCGCCATCCCAATCCCGGCAGAAAGTCCAGTTCCTAGAGCTCCTGTAGTCATATCAACTCCCGGAGTCTTTTTCATATCAGGATGTCCCTGAAGAATGGAGTGCATTTTCCGCAGAGTATCCAGTTCTTTCATAGGAAAGTATCCTTTCTCTGCAAGGGCGGCATAAAGAACAGGACATGTATGTCCTTTGGAAAGAATAAATCTGTCCCGGTCTTCCTTCTTGGGGTTCTTTGGGTCGACGTTCATAATTTCAAAATAGAGTGCAGTTACAATATCTGTTGCAGATAATGAGCCACCCGGATGACCGGCATTAGCAGTAGCTATCATATGTATGATATCCCGCCGTACCTGTCTGGCTGTACTTTCAAGACGCTTAATCGTCTCCGGTGAGTATGAACCCATATTTCCTCCAAAACCATAATGGTTCACTTAACTGGTCAATATGTTCTTTGTTTCATATCTAACAAATTAACTATGAAACATATTTTACATTATAATAGGACAGGAATTTGAATTTGTCAAACAATTATTTCACTATTTTCATACTTTTCATGAAACATATTTCGCATCATTTACACTAAGTGTTCATATTCCTGAAGGTATGTATTGCATAATTGCGCGTTTTTTATATAGTGTTTTTATTATATTCAGCTACAAGGAACACTATGACATCCTTTATTATTAAACATAAGAGATCAATTCAAATTCTCGCTGCAGTTCTCATAGTTATGAGTCAACAGTATTTCGGATATTCTATCTGGTACCTGGTTGCGGCTGGCTCAGCCCTCGGGATAATCTTCGGCAAAGTATTCTGCCGTTGGGGATGTCCGATCGGTTTAGTTATGGAAGTAATGACCGGAAGCAACCCCGACGCCAAGATGCAGCAGATGTATATGTACCATAAGGTTGGCTGTCCTGTAGCGTGGGTATCCGGACTGCTTAACCGGATCAGCATATTCAAAATTAAAAGAAACAGTGAGAGCTGCACAGCCTGCGGTAAATGCGATAATACTTGCTATATCTCCACCCTTAACACAGAGTACAGCTTATATAAAGAAGATAAGAAACTTCCGGATCGTAGTTACAGCTGTTCTAAATGCCTTGCCTGCGTTGACAGCTGCCCCCAGAAGAGCCTGACCTACGGAGTCTGATAGAATTGGATCTAAACGCTTAAGGGGTTAAAGCCTCCTCCAAATATTAAAAAAGCAAGCAATAGAAAAAAAACAGCTGTAATAAGTTTTCCAGCAAATAGATTTCTGGAAAACCACAGCTGTATTCCTTTCTGTTCAACACCCGCAGCGGCAAGTAACAGGATTATCAAAAGAGGAATAATAAAAGCAGCATTGTACAGCTGCAATAACAAGATTTCTGCTCCGGGCTTTTGCGCGGTCTGTACCATATAAGCAATGGTTGGAAAATAGATCTGTCCTGTACAGGCAAGTTCCAGGAACGCAACGATTACGCCGGCAAGCAGGAGACCTGGCAGCAGAAGCAGAGAAAGTGCCCGTTTTTCATGCACCCTCCCCAATCGTATAACTTTATGAATCAGCAGTTTGCTACGTTTTGAAAGCTGCAGCATAACCTTTTCCGGCTTACCCCTTAAAACTGAAAAAGCATCAATTAACGACAATAGAGCAAACAAAGCGGCAGAAAACCCGAATCCCCAGCGCATAGCAGTCCTCAATATGAAAAACCCTGCAGCTTGCCTTAGAACTTTAAATAAACCGAACCCTATCACCAGGTATGTAAGATAGACTCCAGCTATAAAAGCAGCACCGGATAACAGGATTTTACGCCGTCCTCCGCCGCGGATGGTAATCCAGGATATGAAAAACAGCATTGTAGCAAATGCACAGGGATTTATTCCGTCTATTAAACCCGCAAAAACAACCCCAATCAAACCTGTATCTATTAAATCCTTCACCCTGCCGATATCAGCAGATTTTTCGGGCATATAGCCATTGTGTTTCGAAAAATACTCCAGTTCCAACAATAAATTTCGTTCTACCGCATCGTTGCCCTGATACACATTATTACCTATTATCATTACCGGGAAAATTTTGAATTCCTGCCCCCGCTTTGAGAGTTCGTTTTCACAGCGTGCATATCCATCAGCGGACAGAATATCATAGTAAGAAGGCTTTACTTCTACACCACTTTGCTCCACAGCAGAAGGAAGTAACTTCTCAGCAAAAAGATCGCAGTGTGCACAACCTATTTCACCATAATATTCAAGGGAAGGGATTTCATTCTCCAGTACAAATGGTATGGCAGGGAGAGATACAGCCATAGTGATACACAGCAATAATGTAAGCTTTATGATTTTAAACACGAGGCATGTTACACTGAATATGTTCAGATACGCTATACTATTTATATTCCATCAGATGTCATCTTTAGACGTCACTTCTTGAGATACAATATATTCGGAAACTTCATACCAGATTCATTTTTTTACCGCCCGTGATTACTGTGAACTGCCTGAAAAACCAGCAGCCCGGATTTTGACCCAACCCAATAAAAAAAGGTCCCTTTCGGAACCTTTTTACCTGAATGCCGGAGACGGGACTTGAACCCGTACGGACTTTTAGGTCCGGGGGATTTTAAGTCCCCGGTGTCTACCAATTTCACCACTCCGGCAGGAATGACTGATTTATGTAAAAAAGATACTACCTGTCTTGCCTTTCTGCGTCAAGCGTTGTTAGGATGCTCTAAGCACTTATGAGTTCAACAAATAGAGAAATACCCATCATTTCACCTTATGTAGATACCCACTTTCATCTTCTTCATTCCCGCAGGAAAGGGCTTGAACCAAAAGAAATCCTCCGGGAAGCTTTTAGTTCAGGCATGGCGTTTGGCCTGGATATTTCAACTGGATTGGATAAGCTTGAACAGCGCTTGTCTCTCGGAGAAGATTTTCCAAATCTTTTTTTCTCCATTGGCTGTTACCCGAGCTACGCAGAGAACCCACTTCCATCAAACCTTGAAGAGACGCTGATCGAGCAAGCTGAAATAAGTCCCAGAATTATTGCTTTGGGAGAAATCGGACTCGATTACCATTGGGATTACGGAACAAGAAATGCCCAGAAGGAACTTTTGCAACGGCAGGTAGCAATCGCCAACAGCTTGAATCTTCCGGTTCTAATCCATTGTAGAGATGCACAGGCTGATCTATTGGAGATTTTTACAGCTGCTCCACCAGTCCGTCCGGGGGTTATTCATTGCTTCTCCGGAGATTACGAGTTTGCCCATGGATGTCTGGATGCGGGTTTTTATCTTTCATTTGCCGGTAATGTTACCTATAAAAATGCAAAGGAAATTCAGGATGTAGCACGCAGAATCCCGCTGAACAGAATTCTTGTTGAAACCGATGCCCCCTATCTTGCGCCTGTTCCAATGCGGGGTAAAACGAACCGGCCAGAATTCGTTCGATTTACCCATGCCTTTGTATCAGAGCTGCGGGGAATCACTAATACTGTTCTTTCCGAGGCAGTATGCACCAATACTTCGGCAGTTTTTAATGTTCCAGTATAACAATCTCTACACGCCGGTTCAGCGCCCGCCCTTCTTCGGTATCATTCGGACCAATGGGCTGGCTGCCTCCAACACCCCGATACAGAAATTTTTCGGCCGGTATTCCTTTTTCCACCAGAAGATCCACAATTTCTTTTGCCCGCTCCACTGAAAGAGTCATCTGGCTCTCCACACTACCGACATCTGCAGTATGTCCTATTACAAGGAATGATCTATCTTCCTGCTGCTTGAGGATGTCTGCTATCGAACCTACCCTCTCGATTTCACCGGGAAGCAGCCTGGAAGAATCAGGATAAAAACGTAAATTATGAAAAGAAACAGCAACACCTTCTTTTTTTATCTCAACCTCAACTTCTGGTATTTTCTTTTCCTTGACTGCCTGAATCAGTGCATCCTTTGCACTCTGCCTATCCATAAAACCGAAATGGTCAAACCAGGTCAGTATAAATCCTGATCTCTCGAGTGACTTCCCGCCGGTATATTGATACTGTTCATCTACAACATCCCTCATAAATGCCTTTCTTCGGGATAAGGGATCTACAGGAAGATAAATATCAACCAGATGTCGTCCATGCAGTTCAATCAGATCCTGATCACCATAGGGGTCACTTCCTCCCTTATATCGTACAGCATATTGTGCTTTGATTATAAACGCAGGCTCTCCGGCATAATCTCCAGTCCCCGTGTAGGTATATTCACACAGAAATGGCACACGTGTACCGCCATTTCGAAGAGGATCCACAACCCTTACTCCTTCAGCAATCCAGCTCTCACCGGGTATCACCTCTTTCGCTGGCAGCGTGGGAAAATCTCTTAATTGAGGATAATCAGCATCCGGCTCTGTATGCATAATACCGCTTCGATCATATGTTACCCTAACATCAAGCATATCATTCACCAGCCGTGCAACGTGCTGAAGATCCCTCGTGAGGCTCTGGAGTCGATAGAATATACCTTCGTATGAGTTAGACTCTGTTCTATCTAATGTTCCACGAGTTTCTTCATAGACAAACCCCTGATAACGCCCGTTAATTCGCTGACGCATGCTGGTTTTCTCTGTAATTGCATATCTATCCACATCCGGTCCAGCTACAGAAAGTGGCGGCATTCCTTCTGCACTCAGTATCACAAAGAAAACAGGAAATAAAAAAATCCCCCGACAAAGCCGGGGGATCGATACATTGAATTTCATTACCGTTTTCCGGTTATATCACCAGGAATCCTGCATGTCATCAACATCACGACTCTCTTCTGAATAAAGGTCGGTAACCGCACGCATATCATCAAAATAAAGGTAATAGTCACCATAGGTGTCTACAGGGTCGCAAAGAATTTTAAAGCCGTCAACTTTAATTCCCATACGGTTGGCATGATGATAATCTCTCTGAATGATATGTGGAGGAATTGCAACAGTCATCTTCTTCCATCCGGTAAAATTAAGGCTGCCCATTGTTATTTCCGCCTTGTTACCATAGTAGTCGCTAATAAGAAGCTTAAGAGTATGCTTGTTATTTCTTCCAACTACCCATACAGAAATAGTTTTTGTTATCCCTTCAACAGCCATCGGCCGAGCGGGAGTAACAAGAAACTCATGAAACCCGCGTTTGAAATACTGTACCTTAACACCGAGAACATAACGGTCCACTTCACTCTGAGAAATACCGATTGCCTCTTCTTCCGGAATGGGTTCTTTGTCCAAAGGACCTCCGGGAAGCCGCTTCACACTTATTAAACCGTTATCAAGGGGAATGGATGCATTCCAGAAGCCAGCATCTTCATATTTAGTAACCGATACTTCCTTAAGCTTCTGCTGTGCTGAATCAATCCCGATCTCTTCGGCATTCGGTTCACCCACAGAATAATTCTGAGCAGTAAGACCGACGGCAGCAAACAGACACACTATCAGCAGTAAACTCTTTTTCATAATCTCTATTCCCCTTCCTCTGGCCATACTTCTTTCCGGGTATCAGGCCGAACAAACTCATCTCCGTCGAAGCGGCTTTCAAATACGTCGGTCAGAACTTTCAGATGATCCATGTAAAAATCAAAACCTGCAACATTTTCAGTAGGTTCTGTCCGAAGGACGAACTTAATCACCTTCAGATCCCTGTAATGGGGAATATACACCTGACTCTGGGGTATGTACGTGGGAATATCAATACGAAGATTCTGCCACCCGATATAATTCAGACTTCCCATGGGGAGAACATAAACGTACCCCCGGTAGTCTTCCAGATGAACTTCAAGGGTGAACTTGTACTGGCTTCCCCATGCCCAGATATCAAGCTGTTTCGCCCGTCCGGGAATCGAAATTTTTGCCGGGACTTTACCATCAGGTCCGTCCACGACGGGAAAAATCTCCAGATAATTGAAACCCTTTCGGTCAAATGCCGCCTGCATTCCAAGAACCTGATGATTCCCCTCATCTCCCGTACGTCCATACAGGGCAAAGGGAAAACCATCCACGCTTTTGAACTTGGGGTAACCCTCAGTAATGAACTTACTGCCCTGAACATACCATTCGTACGTTGCGTCATCCGGATCAAAGGTCTCAAGAACCGTGGAAACAAGATTCTGGGTAGATGTATCGGCGACCAGAAGCGCCATAGGAGAAGTCAGGATGAACAATAAAAGGCAAACAAAGAATAAACGGAAACCGCGATTCATTCTTAACTCCTTTATGTAATTAGAAAAACTCACACAACCGTCAGCAAGTTGAATTATATTTCTATCAAAATACTTTGTCAAACCTTTTTCCTTTTTTTAGAAATTCTTAATTCCTGATAAAATCTGCACTTATACATACTCATTTCATCTGAACCACCCGCCACTCTGGCTGAACATCTTTCAGAGACACCGCATCTTTGTACACAGCCACCCAGTCAAGTTGCAGAATCCTCAGGTTACCGGGGTCTTTCCCCCTGTTTCTACGGTCGGAGATTACAAAAATATCTTCTCCCTTCCCTGCAGCAGATTCAATTATTTCACTGCTTCGGTCTCCGCAGAAAACCAGAAGAACAGGGGTTTTAACCTCTGTCCGGGAGGATTTATCTGCAATAACCCTTGATTCAACCATTTGGTCCTGAAATCTTTCCTGCAGAGCTTCTGCCAGAAGTACTTTGGAATATGGTTCTTCTGTGTAAAACATGGTTACTTTGTCTTCCCCTTCGGGAAAAGTCTTTCGAACAGCTTCAAAAACAGCATCTGCGGCTGCAGCAGCAACTTCCGTGCTGTCCTGTTCAAAGGCAGGATAGAAAATTTTCAGGTCAGGATGTACTTTGTGCAATTCTGCTCCCGCAGCATTCAGCAATGGACTGAAAAGCAGCATTTGTTTTTTTGACAAAGGGCCTATCAGTTCCAGTATCTGCAACGGATCAACGTCTTGTTCCTCAAGTACAACGGTTTTTACCCCACCTTGAAGCTTCCGCTCCAGGGAAGATGCCTCTGTTTCTGCAAAATAGCGGTCACTTACTAATATATAAGAAGGAGAAGAACATGAACTAATCAGAATCATTGTCAGAAGAACAGCCGGAAAAACACCCTTTCTGGTCACAAAAGGAGTTTACGTTGACAGGCATCAGAGGTCAATAGCGGACTTGACACCCAACTACCACCTCCCTACAATTCAAATAATAGATAATTCAATAGGAAGGAGCCATATATGACTTCATATAAAGAGCTTGGTCTTGTTAATACCAAAGAAATTTTCAAAAAGGCTGTTGCCGGCGGTTATGCTATTCCCGCTTACAACTTCAATAACATGGAACAGATGCAGGCTATTGTTCAGGCATGTGTTGAAACAAAATCACCTGTTATTCTTCAGGTATCCTCCGGTGCGCGAAAATATGCGAACTCAACACTCCTGCGCTACATGGCCCAGGGAGCTGTTGCCTACGCCAAGGAACTTGGATACGAAATTCCCATTGTACTCCACCTCGATCACGGAGACACTTTTGAACTCTGCAAAGACTGTATTGATTCCGGTTTTTCTTCTGTTATGATTGACGGAAGTCACCATTCATACGAAGAAAACGTTGCACTCACCAAAAAGGTTGTAGAATATGCACATGCTCACGATGTAACGGTTGAGGGTGAGCTTGGTGTACTTGCCGGTATTGAGGACGATGTTGTGGCAGAGACCTCTACCTACACAAAACCGGAAGAAGTTATCGACTTCGTAAAGAGAACCGGGGTTGATTCCCTGGCGATCTCCATCGGAACAAGCCATGGTGCCATGAAGTTCACCCCTGCGCAGTGTACACGCAATGCCGAGGGAGTTCTTGTACCTCCCCCTCTCCGCTTTGACATTCTTGAAGAAATCGAGAAAAAGCTTCCCGGTTTTCCTATCGTACTCCACGGATCTTCTTCTGTTCCCATGGACAAGGTGAATATCATCAACAAGTACGGCGGAGCCATGAAGGATGCAGTTGGAATCCCCGAGGAACAGCTGCGGAAAGCTGCAAAATCAGCGGTATGCAAAATCAATATTGATTCAGACGGACGTCTTGCAATGACTGCTGCTGTACGCGAGGTCATGGCTACCAAGCCCGAAGAGTTTGATCCCCGGAAGTACCTTGGTCCGGCACGGGATTCTCTGAAGGAACTGTACATGCACAAAAATGAGAAGGTCCTCGGTTCAGCCGGACAGGCCTGATAACTCAATTTTTAACTGTTTGTCAGATCATTATGACAAAAAAGCTGCTGCAGATTAAACTGCGGCAGCTTTTTTTGTTGTCTTCCCTTCTATTTATAAAATCTTATAACGATACGTAAATTATGAAACATCCTTGCTTCATTGGGGCAGATAATCAGAACAGATCAGGTAACCACATCTTCTTTTATTATAAGCCACGAGACTGCAGCCGCAAATGAAGCAAACAGTGCACCGGCTCCGATCCAGTAGAAGCTGTAAAAAAGCGCCGGTATCAGGGCAAAAATAAAAGCTGCCGGAAGAGCCAAAAGAATAAAAACGAATTTCCTGCTGCTCTCGGTACGCAGAAAATAAATAAAAAGAAGAGTCAGAATAAGTACAAAACCAAGCTCTGTAACAGGAAGGAAGAAAAGAACAAAGGGATCCTTTAAATCCGGGTATCTTATAATCGCATCAAGCCCCATAGGCAGGAACAGCCCGGAAAAAAACGCATATACCGTGTAATCCTGAAGAAATCCGCTGAAAAAACCGCTTCTGAACAGAAGCATTCCAAGAAGAGCAGCCACGGCAAGGCTGGAAAAAAGTTCGGATGCCCAGAAAAGATAGTCACTTAAAAATGACGGCACCATACCGGAAGGTATCCTGATAATCCATGAGACCAGCAGGTACACCAGATACGACCAGAAACCCGCAGCATAAGATTTCCACCATACCAGTTTCTCCGGAAGTCCTCTGCCGCGCAGAAATATAAGCAGAAACGGTGACAGTACAGGCATTACGGCTAAAAACACAATCATAGCGGTATAGTATCAGGTAAGTATTTTTCTGGCAATTATCTTCTATTCCTGCGGCTCTTTCTTTAATTGTTAAGGTTTACACTTTAGGTTTATCGTTTTATGATGTTAGCAACAAGCATTATCTCATCACGTGTCATATATCTCTATTCTGTAGCAATATGTTATCCGATAGCAGTCTTTGAGTTATTGATTCTTTCTATATAGAGTGATATAGTGCCATCTCATATCGGATTATTTTGGAGGAATATTGGCTGTTAAAGACCTGCGGATCAATGAACAGATCCGAGTTCGCGAAGTACGCTTAATTGATGGTGAGGGTGAACAACGTGGAGTACTACCCGCAAACGAGGCAATGCAGCTAGCCCAGGAAGCCGGGCTCGATCTGGTAGAGATCGCACCTAACGCGAATCCACCGGTCTGCAAGATCCTCGATTACGGTAAGTATAAATTCGAGCAGGAAAAACGCATCCGCGAATCTAAAAAGAAGCAAAAGCTTCTTAAGATGAAAGAAATTCGGATGCAGCCTAAGATCGAAAAGCACGACATGGAGTTCAAAGCCAAACATATACGCACATTCCTTGAAGAAGGTAACAAGGTTAAGGTTACCATCCGTTTCAGGGGACGTGAGCTGGCTCATACAGAACTCGGCAAAGTTGTGCTGGAAAAGATCCTGGAGCTTCTCGAAGACTCATTTATTATTGACCGTGCACCAGCAATGGAAGGACGTTTCATGTCGATGATCCTTAACCCCAAAAGCTCCAATAAATCCAAGGCAAAGAAGAATAAAGAAGACGAAACGAAGGAGGAGAGCAACGATGCCTAAGATGAAGACGCGAAGAGCAGCTGCAAAACGGTACTCCTACACCGGAAGCGGCAAAATCAAGTATAAGAAACAGGGTTTGCGCCATATTCTTACAAAGAAAAGCACCAAACGCAAACGTAAGCTGCGCAAAAGCGGTATCTTGAGCGAAGCGGAAGCAAGACGCGTACGCGTCCTTATGCCCTACTGATTATACCAGATTTTCAAGGAGACTATATAAATGCCACGCGCAGTAGATGGAACCAGACGTCACGATAGACGAAAAAAGATCCTCAAGTCGGCAAAAGGATATTGGGGACGCAGGAAAAGCAACTTCCGCACAGCGAAAGATGCGATTGCCAAAGCAGGAAACTATGCATACCGGGACAGGCGCGCTAAAAAGCGGGAGTTCCGCCGACTCTGGATTGCTCGTATTTCAGCAGCATGCCGGGACAGAGGAGTAACATACTCCCGTTTTATCAATGGCCTGACAAAGGCACAGGTAGAAATTAACCGGAAAGCACTGTCAAACCTTGCTATTGAAGACCCCAAGGCATTTGACGCAATTGTTGAAAAAGCAAAAAGCGCTCTGGAGGGTTAATCCTTAGATGATTACCCTTGAACAGGTCCGCCTGCTTGACCAGAAGGTCAGTCAGGCGGTCGATTTAATCAGCACACTCCGGGCTGAAAACCGGGTTCTCAACGAGAAACTGGAATCATATCAGCAGAAAATCGGCGAATTGGAAGTACTTCTCAGCGGTCTCAAGGAAGATCAGGTAGAAGTTGAACAAAACTTTCAGAAAGCCTTGAATGCACTCGATATGCTGGAATCTTCGGCAGATACAGCTGCTCCGGATGAACAGGAAACAACCCCGGAGGCAATCTCATCAGAACAGCCCCAGGATCCGGCAGAAGAAAGTCCGGTAGAAAACGACAGTGAATCTGAAGTTGAAGATCCTGCGGTAAACGATCTGATGGAAGATGAACAGCCTGAAGACAACGGCGCCGAACTGGATATATTCTAGAATTTGTTGATGAGAAAGGAACCGATCAGTATAGATCTTCTCGGGACAACTCTCCGGGTTAATACAGACGAGGATCCCGGGTACCTTTCTCAGTTAATAGAGTATCTTCAGCAGAAAACAATAGATGTAAAACATACCTCCAGGCTTGAAGATCCACTGAAAATTTCGATTCTCACTTCCCTCTTTCTTATTGATGAACTTTTCAAAGAACGCTTATCACCGGACAGTCAGACAAATTCCAAAGACATGGAAGTGATAACAGAAAGTATAATCCGTAAACTTGAACTAACACTGAAAAAGTAATCCTCCAGTTTCCTGAATTTCATTGACACGGTCCAGAGGGCTAGTTACTATCAGTTACTATATGGCCCTGATAACAAGTCAGCAACTATCTGAATATTACAACAACTATAAGAGCAATAACCTTACATTTACTAAAGAGGTAATCAAGGCTACCGCTTTACAATCTAAATTCACCCAGTTCAAGTGCCTGGGCGATCACTGGCCTTGTGTTCTCTACTCCTGCAGTATGGAGCAGGCACGCATTATCGCAAGTCTTGCCAAAGGATTTCATGAAAAACTCAGGTCAGCCAACAACATGGTATCACTGCACCTGTCCTTCAGCCAGGAAGATAAAAGCAGTCTGCTGAGTTTTTTTATCAACTGTAAAATTATCGGTTTTACACCATATGATAAAAACAAACCGGAGCTTAACTTTCTCAGCCTGGAGTATACTCAGCATCCTCCGGATGATCTGATCAGTATTATTGGCACCATTCTTCATGCAAATGCAAACTCTGCAAAACGTAAAGAAGATAGAATCGAAATAACTGCGGACAATCTCCGCAACCTCCCCTTTTCCGCAAAGACAACACTTATTTACATAGACGGAATTCCCCGAAAATGTATTCTCAGGGATGTCTCCTACGGGGGATCAAAACTCATACTACCCGGGATTGGTAAATTTCTGATGGATAAGGACGCGATTCTCCGTATTGAATACGGAGAATCCAATAAAAAGATTTTGATACCGGGAAAAATTGTGCGGACAGAAGGTGTTGCGGGCAGAAAAGACCTCACCACTGCAGCCCTTGCATTTTTTGAGGAGAAGGTTCCCTATGATTATAAACTTCTTCTTACTGAATTTTTTAATGCAAACCGTATAAAGGGCAAAAAACGCTGATATGCCGGTGAATCCCCTTAATTCCGTCTTTTTCATTTCTGTTCCCGAAGGTTTTGAGCATTCGATTGACAATTTTACCATTGACAGCTCTATACTTCTCCCGGTGGAACTGAAGCCCGGTGAAACCCAGCTGGATCCTAACTCAATATCTTGGGAAATGATCATTTCCGGCATGCTCAGGGTTCTTACATGTGACGAAGAAAACAAACATAATGAGTATTACCGTCGTTTTGTATTGCAGGTTAAACCGAATATTGAATCTGATCTGGTTACCGCCGGGATAGAAAAAGCACGGATGGGAGAGTATGAACTTGCGGAAGAGTTATTTACTACTGCATTGGCTGTAGTCCCCGGTTCAACTGCAAGCCAATACAATCTTGCACAGATCTTTGAAAGCCGTGCCAGAGCCTACATGGAACTTGGAGAAAAAGATCTGGAACAGGAATATCTTCAAAAAACACTCAAAGCCTACCATAAAGTCTGCGCAGGAGCACCGGAACAGGCTCAGGTGTTAAAGTCAGCAGCAGAATTCTATCTTCGAATCGGCGACAGTGAAAATGCACTTGAAAGTTTTAAAAACCTTGCGAATCTTGAAGACTCAAAAGAAATCCGTGAAGCTATCCGGGAACTGAGTCTCCGCAGGGAGTTAGACGGGAATTTCAAATCCGCCTATGACGCCATACTCCAGGGCAGAGAAGATCAGGCGATCAAACTGATTGACGATTTTCTGGAAGTTAACAGCCATACCTGGACAGCATGGTTTCTCAGAGGATGGGCCCTCCGCCGCTTACACCGATTCGAAGAAGCGATTGACAATTTTCTCCAGGCACTTGAATTCTCGGGCCCTCAGACTGACCTTTTAAATGAGCTTTCAATCTGCACCATGGAAACAGGCGATCTGGATGCCAGCCGTGAGTATCTTGAGAAAGCGCTTAAGATTGAACCTGATAATGTGAAAATCTTATCCAATCTTGGAATTGTAGCCCTCAAAAGTGGAAACAGAACAGATGCCATAGTCTATTTCCGCAAAGTTCTGGACCTGGAACCGGATGATTCTATTGCCAAAGATTATCTGGAGTATCTCACAGACTGACCTTTTCCCCGGAAGTCATCCTGGTCGGTAAAAATTCCCGCTGACTTAATTTTTTTTCACTTTTTTTATACTAATTCCTCAAGTTTTTAAGGGGGGGACGCCGACGCTCTGAGTAAGGATGAGCAGGTTTTCCGCTCCCCTGGCCAGGGTATTCTGCCTCCTTATTCTGTTTATCGGAATCTTAAATCGAGGGTTTAGCGGAAACTTTCGAAAATTTGTTCAAAAAGGCAGGGAAGCCTTTTGAGATACCTATCTTTTCATGGAGGAAGAGATGATCATTAACCACAATATGAGTGCGATCTTTGCAAACAATCGCCTCGCGACCACCAACAAGACTGTCCAGCGGGACATGGAAAAACTTTCATCAGGATTGCGGATTAACCGTGCCGGTGATGATGCATCAGGACTTGCAGTTTCCGAAAAAATGCGGTCTCAGATCAGAGGTCTTAAGCAGGCTGCTGACAATGCTGAAAACGGCATTTCCTTTATCCAGACTACAGAAGGTTATATGCAGGAATCTCAGGACATTCTGCACCGTATGCGTGAACTGGCTGTACAGTCCGCCAACGGTATCTACTCTGATGAAGACCGTATGCAGATTCAGGTTGAAATTTCCCAGCTTGTTGATGAAATCGACCGAATTGCCAGTCATGCACAGTTCAACGGAATGAATATGCTTACCGGCAGGTTTGCAGTTGACACAGGAGAAAATACCGTAACAGCTTCCATGTGGTTCCATATCGGTGCAAACATGGATCAGAGAGAACGTGTATACATCGGAACAATGACTTCACAGGCTCTCGGAGTACGTGACATCGGTTCCAACGAAATCCTGAGCATGTCCTCCCCCGACAATGCCAACCGTGCAATTGGTACATTGGATGCAGCATTGAAGAAAGTAAACAAGCAGCGTGCCGACCTTGGTGCATACCAGAACCGGCTTGAGCATGCCGTAACCGGTATTACTGTAGGTGCAGAAAACCTCCAGGCTGCTGAATCACGGATTCGTGACGTAGACATGGCTTCTCAGATGGTGGACTACTCCAAGAACCAGATTCTTGTTCAGTCCGGTACTGCAATGCTGGCCCAGGCCAACATGAAAACACAGTCAGTGTTGCAACTTCTGGGTTAGAGGGTTATATTTAAAGGTAAGACCGTCAGTTCTTTGAAATAAACCCTCGAATGAGGATGTCCGGTATTGGGAGTTCTTCCGCTGCACACAAGGCGGAAGGCCTCCCTGTTACCGTTGCACAGCAAGAACGGATCGGAAGATGCGCGGGTAAAACCAGCTTCCGGCTGTGTAACAGTGACATTCTCAAGCGTTCAGAAGCAAAGGATGCTTCTATTTAACGTTTCCAGGAGGGTTTTATGATAATTAATCACAACTTGTCAGCCATGTACGCTAACCGGAACCTTGCTTTTAAAAGCAAGGATGTAGACGCAAGTATTGAAAAGCTCAGCTCCGGCATGCGTATCAACAAGGCCGGCGACGATGCTTCGGGGCTTGCAGTATCTGAAAAGCTGCGGAGTCAGATTCGTGGACTTAACCAGGCTGAACGCAACATCGAAAATGGAGTAACTTTCATTCAGACGACTGAAGGATACCTCCAGGAGACACAGGATATTCTCCACAGATTACGCGAACTGTCTGTACAATCTGCCAACGGTATTTATTCTGATGAAGACCGCATGCAGATCCAGGTTGAAGTATCTCAGCTGGTTGATGAAATCAACCGAATTGCAAGTCACGCGCAGTTCAACGGCATGAACATGCTTACCGGTGCTTTTGCAAACGGCGCAGACCGGATCATGCAGTTCCAGGTAGGAGCTAACATGGACCAGAGTGAGCGTGTGTACATTGGTACCATGACCGCTCAGGCACTTGGCCTGCAGGGGGCACAGGGTTCTACCGAGATGATATCCATCTCTACCCCTGAGTCGGCAAACATGGCTATTGGAATGGTTGATAGCGCACTCAGATCAGTGTCAAAACAACGTGCTGACCTTGGTGCATATCAGAACAGGTTTGATGAAGCCTCAAAAGGCGTCGCAATCGCTGCTGAGAACCTTCAGGCTGCGGAGTCACGAATCCGTGACACTGACATGGCTCAGGAAATGGTAGAATATGCAAAAAACCAGATTCTGACTCAGTCAGGTTCAGCTATGCTGGCGCAGGCCAACATGAAGACTCAGTCTGTTCTTCAGCTGATGTAATTAAAATTCCGTTTATAGGGTACAAAGAGATCTCTGGACGTCATCTCTGGGTACCGGGGGAACGGGAAGGACCGCGCACCTTCCCCACCTCTTTATTTATCAGCATTGCTTTACTTCGAACTGACCATTAACCGGGGACCAGGTACATCTGTTCCCATGGAGAAAAAAATGGACTTAGATATCAATGCAATCGGTCTCGGCTCCGCCGCAAATGAACCGATGAGGGATGTTAAGGCACGGAAGCCTGAACGTCCTGTACCGGTTAAAACCGAGTCAAAAAAAACTAAGTTGCCTCTCGAGCGTTCATTAACACCTGATGAAGTGCAAAAAATGCTCCGTGACATAGTTAATTTTTCTGATGCTTTCAATCGCCGCCTTCAGTTTTCTGTTAATAATGATATTAACCAGGTGGTTGTAAAGGTGATTGACCGTGACACCGATAAAGTAATTAAGGAAATCCCCAATGAAGGGCTGCAGCGTCTGCACATGCGGCTCAAGGAGGCCGTCGGGCTGCTCTTCGATGAGGAGATTTAACGCCAGTCAAAGAAAGGACTTAAGCGGCCCATGTCCGATATCTCGATACCGGGAGTCTCCAGTAAATACAACACAGACAAACTCATAGAAGATCTCATGAAGCTTGAACGCGTTCCGCTCAAGAGAGCCGAGGAGCGAATAGACACGTTCAAGCTTCAGAAAGAAAACTGGCAGGAATTGAACCGGGATCTTGCCCGGGTTGATGAAAACGCCAAAAAACTGTATGGGTTTCAGAATCCCTTCATGGACAGAATTGCCGAGTCTGACAATGAACGTGCTTTAACCGCTACCGCAACCCGGGAAGCGGTGGAAGAAAGCCGTATGGTGAAAGTTATTCAGACAGCAAAGGCAGACCGTTTTCTTTCTGACAATTTGGACGCGGATTACCATGTTGCAAGCGGTGAATATACAATGGCTGTTGGTGATCAGAGCTTCAGCTTCAATTATTCCGGCGGGACTCTGAGAGACTTCGCATCGGTGGTTCAGCGCAGAAGCAACGGACTTATCCGCACCTCAGTAGTAAAAAATACGCCAACTACACAGGTATTACTTATAGAAGGGACAAAAACCGGCTCCAGCAACCGCCTTGAGTTCAAGGATGATGCTAAAGCCTTTGCATTAGCCACCGGATTGCTGCAGGAACAGGTTTCGAACAAAAGAAACATTCAACCGGCAGATACAAATGTTAAAAACCTGGACGGAACTTCGAGTTTCGGAGAAAAAAGCCTGACAGTTGATCCGCAAAGCAGCAGGGAGATCCTATTTTCCCCTGCGGTCAGCCCGGGAAAAGATGATATTGTAGAATTTACTGTTACTCTGGAAAGGCTGTCTGAGACACCATATACAGAACCGACTCCACCTCCTGGACCTTCAGCACCTGACAGTGGTGCTGTAAGCCTGGAAGGGGTGAGCATTCAGAATCTATCCTCCACACCTGATCTTCCCTCATGGACAGCCCCTCCTCCACCGGAAAAAATCACCGATATGAATATTCTCAAATTTACCGGAAGCGGTAGTGTCGGAACTCCGGTAACGGTAAAAGATATCGAAACTCCACAGACAATACGTTTAAACGCCTCAGAACTGCCTTCTACCCTGAATTCCCTTTTTATTGACAACAGGAATACTCACCGCAGGGTAACTGTTTCGGAAATAAATATATTCAACCCTGATTCAAGGGGAGATGCTGAACCCAAGAATGCCGTAGATACCGCCAACAACGCAATTATAGAAGTGGATGGTATTGAGGTAGTACGTGAATCAAATGAAATTGATGATATTATTCAGGGCGTAACTCTGAATTTGAAACATGAGGACCCTCTACCGGTAGAGATCAATGTTACACCGGACCGGAAAACTGTTAAAGACAATATCATAGAATTCATCGGATACTATAATCAACTTATAAGCCAGATAAATATCTACACAAGCCGGGATGATGCGGTAATCAACGAACTGGATTATCTTGGTGATGACGAAAGAGAGAAAGCACAGAAACAGCTTGGACTGTTTCAGGGTGAAAGCAGTTTAACTCAAATGAAAACCAGGCTTCAAACTATAATGATGGACCCGTACACAACAAGGGGAGGAAGCGAGCTTGCGCTGCTTGCTCAAATCGGAATCTCAACCAACTCATCCACCGGCGGAGAGCTGAGAACATCCAGACTGCGGGGATATCTTGAAATAAATGAGAGTGCCCTGGACAAAGCCCTTGAAACCAACTTGGATGCAATTAAAGATTTATTTGGTTACGATTCAGACGGCGATCTGATTGTTGACCAGGGTGTCGGCTATGCAGTAGATGCCTATATAAAACCATATATACAGACCGGCGGTATAATCGCATATAAAACATCCGCCATCGACGGTCAGATAGACCGCACCAACAGAGAAGTGGATACTCTCCAGCGCAGCCTTGACCGGAAAGAACAGCAGCTTCGCAGAGAATATGGTATGATGGAAGGGGCCATGCAACAGATGCAGGAGAATTCAAAGGCCCTGGACAGGTTCAATAATAACGGTAACTGACAGGGAAAAGGATAGTATGGAAGTACGTGTAAACGAAAATCCTATTGATGTACGCCTCGAGAATGAAAAAAATGCACAGGAGGTTCTCCAGCAACTGGACAGTTGGCTTCTCAGTGAAGGTTTTTTTATATCCAGTGTTCTGGTTAATGATACTGCGACAAGCCCGTCCGATACTAATTTTCTTGAATCCTGCGATGTGGATGAAATTCGCATAATGGAAATCTCTGCCCTGCCTCTTGATGAACTGGCTTATGAACGCTTCTCTACCCTGCTGAACTTTTTTAGCTATTTCCTCCATGGAGTGAACAGCGGTGAGCAGCAGTTGATTTCCGATCTTTATAATGAATTGCCTCACATTACCGGAAGTATAGATTATATCCTGGACCTCAAAGTGGGCAACAAACCCGTCTCAGAAGCGCTTAACAGCCTTTTTGAAAGCTTTTCCCTGACAGAGGAAGATTATTACTGTCCTGACAATCTGAAGGCATTCCTGACCAATCTATGCTTCTACATAGAAGGCAGAATACGCGAAATTGCTAATCCGCTGCTTGAGCTTAAGTCGACTATTTCACTGATACAGGCTCAGATTCCGGTCCTTGAGGAAATACCTGTTCTGCTTCAAACCGGCAAAGAGCGGGAAGCCATGGAGAAGGTTATTGCATTTTCTGAAATCCATGAAAAACTTACCAGGATTTTTTCCCTACTGCAGGAAAGTGATAAGGATGATATCTTCGACCTGACTATAAACGGGATATCTTTTATGGAGTTCCTCAAGGAAATGAATATGCATTTTCAGGAACTCACAGAAGCTCTTGAGTCGGAGGATACTATTCTGATCGGTGATTTGCTTGAATACGAAATCGCGCCGAAAATTGAACAGCTCACCGACAATCTTAATACTATACCTTCTCTGGCTGGCACCAGCACATGATGTTTCTCCTGCAGACCAATTTCCAGTGGAAAGAAACCGATCCTGTTACCGGTATTATTGCCGTGGTAATTTTCGGCGCATTCATACTTTTTCTGGTTATTGCCAACAACGCATCCGGAGCAGGAAAAACCGGTAGCGGTGGCAATTCAAGAGGGACAAAACGGGGGTTCCGTCTTAATGCCCGCAAAATAGGACTCAGCCGCCCTCAGCTGAGAACCCTGGAAAACCTGGCAAAACGACACAATGCAGGCAATCTGAACAATCTTCTGAGTAGTTCAGCCCAGCTGGACAATCTGCTGAAAAAAGCCATACAGAGCATTAATGGCCAGAGTTCATCGGACGCGCAAAAAGAGACCCAGAAACTACAACTGTATCGCATAAAACAGCTTATTGAGAGGAACGCAACACGTAAAAAGGTTTTCACCGGAACCAAACAGCTTATTGCTGGAACCCGCATAGTACTGACCCCTGAAGGCGGTGGCAGATATCAAAGTAAAATCCTAACCAACCTGAAGGGGGTGCTTGCTGTAAGCGTGCCCGCCGATAACGCCGGAAGCCAGTTGCGCTGGAAACGGTGGTCAAAAGTAAATGCTTTCTTCTGGAAATCCAACGGTCAGGGCTTTTCTTTTTCCACCAAAGTTAATGGTTATGGTAAGGTACGAACCTTCGATGCGCTTCTGTTGAACCACAGCAACCATATAGTACAGGCTCAACAGCGGAGATTCCGCAGAAGAAGCATAGAACGGCCTACCTACTTCTATCCTGTCCGGATCCTTACGGACGGCATAGGGAAGAATGTGAAAAAACGGGCAATTGTGGAGAATCGCAGAGGAACTCTTGCAACCATGCTGGATATCTCCGCAGGTGGATGCAGTATCCGTTCCATTAATCCGCTGACTGCCGGAGAACTAATTAAAGTTGATTTTGAAACTGAAGCTAATGCCGCTGTGTCATTCTACGGTAAGGTAATAAATACGCGGAAAGCACACCCGCATGGCGGTATTATGCATATACGGTTTACCCGAATAAGCAAACAAAATCTTAACAGCATTAACGCCTATGTATACAATTACCAGGACGAATAATATTTTCCAATATTCAAAATATTGACCAGCGAACCCATTTAGCCTAAAGTTATGGTTATGAAAATTCTCGAGATTCGGAATCTGGCAAAGAAAGAAACACACCTGCACTATCGGAATGAGTATTCCGGATCTTTGGTCTACTCCTTCAGCGGAGGGGAAGAGGAAGCAGAACTGGTATTCAGCCTTGAGCGTACAGCTACAGGACAGAAACATATAAGCATAACTTTTCCCGGATCAATCCACTACCCTCTTATTCCGGCCATTCGCAAGGTTAAGGAATATGTTATTGAGCTCGAAAACCGCGGAGCCCTTATTTGAACACCTTTCTCTGTAAAACGGCGGAAGAAACCATTGAATTGGGCAGGAACCTCGCAGAATTGTTCTCCGCAGGATCCATTGTCAGCCTGGAAGGGGGACTGGGCTCAGGAAAAACAACACTGGCCAAGGGTATAATTGCCGGCTTTGGAGTCACCGAAACTGTAACCAGCCCCACATATACCATAATATCTGAATATTCAGGTGTTTTTCCGATATACCATATGGATCTGTACCGGGTTGAAGAGGAAGAGGAAATATTTAATCTGGGGCTGGATGATTACTTCTACGGCAGAGGTGTTTCTCTCATTGAATGGCTTGAGCGATTGCCGGATCCGCCGGAGTCGTACACCCGCATCGCTATCGATGTATGCAATGATAACGGCTCCAGGAGCATCCGTATTGAATCTATCTATGAAGGTTCTGCAGGATGAATATCCTTGCATTCGATACGTCAACATCCATTCTATCCGTTGCAGCACAGAATAGTAAAGGCCGCAGCTCTGCCTCTATATTAGATGTTGGACTTCGACACGGTGAACTCCTGTCCCCAGAAATCAACCGTATTCTTCAACTACTGGAAATTAAAATATCATCCCTTGATTTGATTATCTGCACCAGAGGTCCCGGTTCATTTACCGGTTTAAGAATAGGAATGGCCACGGCCAAAGGCCTCTCCTCCGGATCCGGGGTACCCATGGTTTCTGTTAATCTTCCGGATGTACTTGTCCGGCCGTTTGAATTGTATGACGGACCGGTTGTCACCGTAATAGACGCCAAAAAAAATCGTTTTTACGGTGCTGCATACAGGAATGGCAAACGCACCAGCGAATATTTTGACCTTGAAGCAGACAGCATAATCCGCAGTTTCGCACAAGAGCAACCGGCTCTTATTACCGGCCCCGACACAGAGCTCTTCAGGAACCGTGTTTCCGATCTCGGATTAAATGAGATCAGACAATCTCAACCTGTTCTTATTTTTGATTTAATCAAAGAAGGCCTTCAAAAATACAAACGGGATGGAGCTGATAAACCCGGTCAGGGGCCATTGTATATTCGTAAAAGTGATGCTGAATTATCACTGGAGATACGGCATGGAACTGGATAAACACCTTATTCCCCGTTACAAGAAGAAATATTTTGGTAATAGTCGTATTCCCCAGTGCATACTGGATAAGAATCTTAGAATAGAGTGGTACAACACCTCTTTTTCGGAGCTGTTTCATAAAACAAAGGATTTAAAAGGAATTCATATAGGCTCCTTTATAAAATTTTCAGGAACCGATGACGATTCACTGTTCCATCAGCTGTCTGATCCAGAGAGGGGATTTTCATTCTGCGGCAATGGTGAATCCCGTTTTAAACATTTTCCTGCACTTTTCACCAATATACAGATACAACCGGTAATTGACTATAAAACAGACACCAGAAGAACCCTTGGTTTTGAAGCTACTTTCTTCAACATAACCGAACAAAATAAGCAGAACACCCGAGCCATTTTCTCCAGCCTGCTGCAAGCCTCTCTCATGAAGGATAACGACACAGGTAAGCATATCGAACGGGTTAATAAATTTTCAGAACTTATGGCACGTCATTTGTATGAAACTTCATCATACGAGCAGGTTAATCTTGATTTCGTGGAAAATATTTCTTTTCTTGCTGCTATGCATGATGTCGGAAAAATAGGTATTCCCGACGACATTCTTAATAAAACAGGTCCACTGGACGGCTGGGAATGGGAAGTAATGAAAACCCACACTCTTAACGGGGCATATATCCTCGGATCCTATCCGGATCCGATGGCAGTAGAAATTGCCAGGAGTCATCATGAACGGTGGGATGGCTCAGGATATCCATACGGACTGATGGAGGAGATGATTCCCCTCAGTGCCCGGCTTGTAAGCATTGCAGACGTATACGATGCCTTGCGGATAAAACGTTCATATAAGGGATCCATGTCACATGAAAAGGCAACAGAGATAATCCTACTGGGAAAAAGTACCCAGTTTGATCCTGCAATGGTGAGTGTGTACGAGAATCTCGCACCGGAATTTGAAAAGATTTTCAGTCAGATGGAAGATCCGGATCCTGAACGTCCTTCCGGCCGGGAACATTAAGGAGACCCGCGAGACCTCCAAGACTTGCGGGCGCTTTCGCAGCGGCCTGGTTTTCATTCTGTATTGCCTGATAGACCTCATACCGATACACCTTAACACTCTGGGGCGCCAGAATACCAAGCTTTACATGTTCCCCTTTCATTTCAAGAACAGATATTTCGATGTCATCGCCAATAATTATCTTTTCATTTAACTTTCTACTGAGAATCAGCATGCGGTATCTCCAACATGCTTCATTTCTTCCATTATCAAGTGTCGAACCTGCCAGCGTTCGTCATTCGATATTATCTGCCGGCCGACCCTGCTTTTACGGTTAATAACGACAGGCCCCTGCAGATTGGCAGTCATCCTGGTTTGTTCTTCCGGAATAGTAACAATAACAAAAACAAGCAGATCCTCGTCTTCTTCTGATGCGGCACCAAGGGCTTCAATATCCGATGAAGGAATCCCCGGGTTATAATCCGGCCTGAATACATAAGGGCTGACCAGTACAAAAGCTATTTCCTTATCATCAAGAGATTGAAACCAGTAAAAAGGAGGTTGTTCGGAATCAAGAAGAGCAAACCGGTGAAATCCGTCAAATCCGAAAAGTCCTTTTTTAAGCGTTACAATCTGCCTGTCGCTGATTTCGATACTACCGTAAGGTTTGGTTTCAATCTGCATCACTGTTTATCTCCCGGTGCCTGTATTCCCATATCAACGGAGAAAATCCATTAAGGTAGGTTGCAGAATCCGGCCGGCCGTCTGCAATGCCGCTTTGTGTGTGTATTCGAGCATCTTCAGGTCCATAATTGCCTCTGCCATATCTATATCAGCTGCAAGCGAATTCTGCTCCTGAGTTTGTGGAATCTCGCGGTTTAACCGGTTCCAGACAACTTCCATTCGCTCATCTGTTGAACCAAGTTTTGCGATTTCTTCTGTAAGATTATTCTGCGCCAGGGTAATACCTTTTATACCTCTACCGCTTATATCAATGGTGTCCCCTTTAAAAAGACTGTCCCGCAGAGAAATAACCATATCAAACACAGAACCACCAGCCTGTCTTGCATCGGTATCAATATTAAAAGGAGGCCTGCCTTCACCTGATACTATTCCAAGACTCTGAAGCACATTGCCTCCTGCCTCATCTTCCAGCAAAATCTGATGGGGAACAGTACTGCGAATATTCAGGGAATTACCTACCGGATCAAGATATGCGTCCACGGCTGCATCCGATTCCTTTATCTTTGCTATTACACCGTGAATATTGTCTCCGGCGGAAAGTGGAATCCGTACACCGTCTATAAGCAGCGCAGTGTCTTCAGGAACTGTATACCCGGTACTATCCACGGAGGAAAAAATCTGGTGCTGTTCGGCCCAGAAGAGCTTGTTACCTGAAAATCCAGTTGGCAGCATATTGTCCTCAGAAATTTCCACAAGATTTTCTTTGTTTCCGCCCACGTATTCAACGTTTGAAATAACCCTTCCGTTTATTTCTGGGACACGTCCCTCGAGCACACGGAATGGTTCTGTAAGGTTGCGGTCGCCACCGAAAATCCGTGTTCCGTCGGCACCTGTAGAGTTTGCCACTACCACCAGCTCTTTGAGAAGCTCATTCACCTCCTGGCCCATCAGCTTCTTGTCTTCTTTTGTAAATGTTCCGGTGGCACCCTGTACTGCCAGTTCACGTACCCGGTGCAGTATCTGGTTAGCCTCTGACATGTAACCTTCGGCAACCCTGCGGGAACTCTGAACATTTTCAACATTATCCTGAAACCGGTTCAGCCGGGTTATCCTGGAAAGATACCGGGAGGAGTGAGCCGCTGCAATCGGATCGTCCCTAAGATTACCGATTCGTGTCTGTTCAGCCATGTTGTTCTGCAGCTCGTTCATCATCTGCTGACGCCGATAGGTATGATAGATCATATCGTTATTCGACTGATTGGTACTGACTCTGTTCATTTGCTAAGGCTCCTTTCCTATACGCCCAGTCTGTTTATAATTGTGTCCAGCATGGAATTGAAGGTACTGACAAATCTTGCTGCCGCGTTATATCCGTGCTGAAACTTGATCAGTTGCGAAAATTCTTCATCTATATTTACCCCGGAAAGCGCTTCTTTCATGCCTTCCAGTTCCTTCATGACCAGATTTTCAGTTTCAGCGGTTCTTTTTGCCTGTTCTCCCTTTAAACCAACATCCGCAATGGTTTCTGCGAAAAAGTCATCAAAGCTCATTAAATTACCCAGCAGAACTGGTTTAGTTCGTAGTTGAGCCACTGACAGCGCCGCACTTCCATCACCTGGATTAGCGGGTCTGCCGTTTTCACCAAAACCCGCAGCCAGCCGGTTTACATCGTTCTTTATTGCTGAGTTTATCTCTATCCAGCCGGATGGATGTGCTATAGGTGCAACAGAATAGGAATCTCCGCCACCCCGGAAAGCGGTCACTGCATTAGCCTGTGCCCAGTCGAAGGCACCTTCCGCCCCGCTCTGCTGCAGGATGCCGGAATAGCCTGCAAGAAACTGCCCGGAATCCTCCACATGGCGCATAACAAAATCCGGGTTGTTACGGTCTGATGCCGGTAATGCCTTCAGGGTCATCTGGCCCGAACGGTTTAAACGGGCAACTATTTCGGATCCAGACCGGTTGATACGGTTTATTACATCTCCAACAGTATCAGTAGGATTATAGGCAATCTCACGATTACCATCCGGTCCGGACAAGGTAATTGTTCCTGCCAGGCCGATATGATCCTGCAGATCAAGTTGTGTATTTCCCGTAACCCTGAAAATATAGGAGGAGTCAAAATTGCCGTCACCGTTTCTATCATAATTACCGGCTACATCGGTAACAAAGGGCACTTCTTCAAAGAATTTCTCACCCTTTTCACCGTTTAAACCGTATGCCGATGTGTGTATTTCGTTCACCAGATCTATATAGTTCATGGCAAGAACATCAAGCTTCTGTATTTCACCCCGGATATCACCATCCCGCAGGTCCAGAAGAGCCTGGATTTTACCTCCGGTAAAATGTGCCTCTTCACCGTTCTCCGCCCAGACCACAGCAGAATAACCTTCGTTTACCGGGTCCGGCTGAACCCGCAAAGGATGTATAACCCGGCCCTGCATAAGGTGAAGCCCCTGTGTGTGTACGGTGAATTCATCCGGATCCCGATTATCCACTGTTATGTTCATTATTCCTGAAAGCTCTTTAATAAGCAGATCACGCCTGTCCAGAAGATCATTGGGATTGTCGCCAAGTGCCTCAACCTTTACAATTTCCTCGTTAAGGGAACGTACATCGTTGAGAATTGAATTAGCCCGCCCGACAGTGACCTGAACATCTTCATCAACCATGGTTCTCAGCTCTTTCATACGGCTGTACTGATGGTTGATTCCATTCATCAGAGTTTCACCCCGCTGAACAACTGCCTGCCGAGCTGCAGCTTCCTGAGGATGAATGCTCAGCTCCTGCCATCCATCCCAGAACTGGTCCATAAGAGTACGCACAGATGATTCAGTAGGTTCGTTATAAACCTGCTCCAGCTGCAGCATATAATTATCACGGGTATCCCAATATCCACGGCCATTGGCACGACCAACAATTTTGCCCTCTAAAAGCTCATCATGAACCCGTTCAATCCTTGTAATATCAACTCCCTGACCAATCTGTCCAGGGGTATTCTCCCGATTCAGCTGGGGCATGTAGAGAGGATCTGTTGGTTTAAATTGTACCCGCTGACGGGAATATCCTTCAACGGATGCATTACTTAGGTTATGCCCCACGGTGGTCATGCCCTGAGTATGTGCAATGAGACTTCGTTTACCAATTTCTATGCCGGAAAAAGTTGACTGCATGGCGCAAACTCCTTACAGGTGGTGGTTAACAACCAGCGGTTCAGTATCGGCGGCTTTTGCAGTACCCCGCCTTGAATAGAGCTTACCCTTACGGTAGGGGAAGAGTTCGTTGAGCACTGTCTGCATGGTTTCACTGACACTTCTGATATGAGAATCAAGACTCCAGGTAAGTCCTCGAATCTTTACAGTGGCAAATTTCAGACTGCGATAGAGTTCGGCACATTCTGAGCGCAGGTCTTCATCCAGAGAACAGATAGCCTGATAAAACGGAAGTTCTTCGCCGTTTGCGTTTCTGCCGCAGAAATTCGCATATATTTCATTACGCTTTTTTTCTGTTGAGTCTATCCAGTCCGCCAGCCTGTTCATCTCTTCTATAAGATCTGAGAGATTTTCCCAATTACTGGTTTTGAGAGTTTCCTGGAGGATTTCCTCTTTTGCCCGAAACTCTTCAAGCAGAATGATCTCCTGCTTCATGATTTCCATCAGACTAATAACTGTTCCGGTACACTTAGATGCCATAGATACTCCTCTATTTCTATAATCGGCCTGTTTTGAAGGTCGATTAACAAAAAAAAGGAGGTGAATTATAAGAGAAATTACTGTTTTCGAATGATTTTAAGATCGTTATTCAGCATGCTGTTTCCTGGAATCTCCTCAAGGGCTGAAAGAACAACCTGCTCTGCCTCGGCAGTACGACCGGCACGGTACAGCTCTACAAACTGGTTATGGACGAAAGCTGCCGCGTTATATGTGAATACTTCCATTGCCCGTACAAGCCTTGCATCTCTGCTTCCTGAAACCGGACTGTTGCGCAGGTACCGCAGAGCTTCAAGATCACCAATACTCTTCTCAAGCACCTGCGCCTGGCGTATATGAAGAATCACCAGATACTGGTTATAGATCTCGGCGGAAATGAGTCCCTCCGTCTTCAGTCCTTCAAGTTCGGCCAGGGCTTCCGGGGGTTGCTGTTTTTCGGTTATCTCGTACATAAGCCGTTCACCTACAATCTGGCGATATGTTATCCCCCGGTCAGACTGTAAATCGCCGCTGTCTACCCTTGATGCTATCTCATCAAGAACCTTCCGGGATCCCGCCTGCCCCTTTAAACTCACCGCTGCATTGTACACCAGAGTATCGATAATATTTTTATAGTCTGCGTCACGTCCCCAGTGGCTTCGCACCATGTCCAGAAAATCAAGGGCTTCAAGATAACGTCCCCTTCCGTTCATTATTGATGCGAAGTTTATAAACTCCTTGCGCATCTCAGCTGCAGTGCGTTCGGTTGCGGCAAGCGCGTTGCGATCAACAGCAAGAGGCACAGAGAGGTCAATCCTGTTCTCTTTCTGCAGAACTGATATCCGGTTCTGCAGTATGAGCCCTATTAGTTCAAGGGGCTCAATACTCGTTCGCAACCGGTAATTACCCGGAGGAACATAAGTAAAACCCGTCTGTCCGAAAGCATTGCTGAATTCCCGTTTCTGTCCGGGATTGTATCCATGGGGATTGGTTGTCTCCACATCGATACCGTTATCTTCATATGGCAGATGGCAAAATGCATGATCCGGAGTGACAACGCCCTCAACATTCAATCCCCGTGAGACAGCGGCAATCATGTATATCACCGCACTGGATACACAGTTGTACCTGCCTGAATCAATCAGCGTATCAATCCTGGTTTGGGGTTCCTGGTATTGGGAAAAAATATTCTCATGCAGAAAAAGAAGTATACCTTCTCCTTCGGGGATATCTGCCGGAAGTGTTTCAAGATAGCCCGGGAGAGGAGCAAGAGCCTGTTCAATTTTTTCTCGATACGCATGGATTCCCCGTTCCGAAACCCCGGATGCATACAAAGAAAGTTCAATGAGCTTTCCGGGGGGAATTGTGCCCTCCCGGGGGATATTGCCGGTCCATCCTGAAGGTTCAATTACCGGATAATCTGCATAGAGACCTGCTGCCGTAATTAGAATATACAGCAGTATATATATAGCTTTTTCAGCGAGCCTTCCCATAAAATAAATATTACGAGTATAATTGCAGCTGTTCAAGTCGTATTCCGGCCTGATGATAAGGAGATTATATATGCAGCAGCGTGACCTGGTAATAATTGGAGCCGGAACAGCTGGTTTGAGTGCAGCCCAGCATGCCCGGGAAGCCGGACTTGATACACTGGTTATTGAAGAGATGGCCCCCGGCGGACAAACATTGACCATTAGTGAATTGCAGAATTTTCCCGGATGTGGTGAAGGTGTCACCGGGATAGAGTTTGCCATGGGACTGGAAAAACAGACCCGCAGCTTCGGAGTTGAATTCCTCAATTCTCCCGCCCTGTCCATAGAAAAAAAGAATGACAGGTTCATTATTCAGTCTCCCAAGGACGATATCGAAGCCGGAGCGGTTATTCTGGCAACCGGTTCCGCCAAAAAGAAAGCAGACATTCCCGGAGAATCCGAGTTAAGCGGCAAAGGGGTTTCCTACTGTGCGACTTGCGACGGCCCGTTTTTCAAAAATAAACGTATACTGGTTGTCGGCGGCGGAGATTCCGCCTGCGATGAAGCAACCTATTTGGCAAAGCTGTCCAGCAGGGTTACCCTGGTACACCGGCAGGAAAAACTTGAGGCCAGGGCAGCTCTCGCGGAAAAAGTACTCAATAATCCCAATATTACCGTAAGACTCAACACCCGCGTTGCCGCCATACGGGGAGAGAAGAAGGTTGAATCAGTCATTCTGGAAAATCATACTCCAGGAGGAGAAACACTCCCGGTGGAAGGGGTGTTTATTTTTACCGGCAGTTCACCCAGAAGCGAGCTCGCGCCGCAGGAAATCAGCAAAGACAAGGAAGGACACATTATTACCGATGAAATGATGCACTCAAGTCTTCCCGGTTTTTTCGCCGCCGGAGAAGTCCGCAACACTCCGTTCAGGCAACTCGTGGTGGCCGCCGGAGAGGGTGCAGTCGCTGCGATGGGTGCAGCCAGGTATATTGCCGGGCTGAATGGGGAGAACTGATATTAACCGTTTTCTGCTGTCTTTCCTTCTCCTTTGCTCTTCCCTTCTCTACTGCGATGACCCTTTCTGGGATATTGATCTCCGGCATGGATCCCGGGCAGATGAGATAATTCGGTCGATGACAGATAACGAGCTTCTTGGACAGGTATTCATGATCGGATTTACCGGTCCCGGGGCGGATCCGGTGATCATCGACTGGATACGGAATAAACACATTGGCGGGGTCAAAATATTCGGCTGGAACGGCGAAAATCTGCGCCTGTTAACTGAAGCTGCAGGGACTATGCAGAAAACCGCCCTGGCGGGATCAACGGGTATTCCCCTTTTTATAGCTACCGATCAGGAAGGTGGGTGGGTTCGCCACGTAAAGGGTGCTACATCGACAACTCCTGGAAACATGAGTATAGGTGCAACAGGGCTGCCCTATGATGCCTACCGTACGGGAAAACTGATTGGTTCAGAGTTGAGAGCGCTTGGAATCAACATGAACTTTGCCCCGGATGTCGATGTATATGTTAACCCGGAAGCTCATGTTATAGGTCCGAGGGCATTCTCATCGGACCCTATGGAAACCGCTGTGTTGAGTCAGGCATACTTTCATGGCATGCGCTCCCAGGGAATTATCTGCACTGCAAAGCATTTTCCGGGACACGGAAACGCAGATAAAGATTCACATGGAAGTCTGCCCATAATAAGGGATTCCCTTGATACAATACTGGATAGGGATCTCGTCCCCTACCGGATGCTCATTCCCGAGGGACTGCCGGCAATAATGACAGGTCATCTGGCATTTCCCCTGATTACCGGAGACAACACACCTGCTTCACTCTCTTCCGTACTGGTAACAGGAGTACTCAGAGAGGATCTGGGATTTAAAAGGCTTATTATCACCGATGATCTTCGCATGAACGGAGCCCAGTATAACGGTGAAGGAGTACCTCAGGCAGCGGAAGATGCACTGCGTGCGGGAAACGATATGATTTTAATATCTCAGGACCGCTGGCTTCATCAGCGTGTATGGGACCATCTCTACAGTCGGCTCAAACAGGACAAGACATTTCGCCTTCGGCTGGAAGAAGCAGTTAAGCATATTCTACAGGTTAAGGAGGAATACCTAATTCCGGACTGGAAAGTTCCTTTTAATCCGGATCCTGATGTACTGGACAGTGCAATTCCTGCTGACGAAGAATATCTTTTCCAGCAGGCATCCAGAGCTATCACCGCAGTAGCATCAGAATCTCTGCCGGTTTCCCGGGATGAGAGAATTCTTCTAACCGGGCAGTTGGGCGGATTTTTCAAGGCCGGGAGAAGCAAGTACCCCGGCGCTTCTGTTTTCGAATACAGCTATAATCCCTTTTACAGTGCACCGGAAGGTGCTGTTTCGGGCATTCTTGCCAGAGCCGCCCGGGTAGACAGGATCGTTTTCTGTCTGGCAACTCCCGGAAGCTTTGAAGTGCTGAAACAAGTAATACAGGCAGACAGGGAAATTTTAAAAAAGATTGCTGTAATATCTGTACTTACCCCAGTATATCTTAAAGAATTAAATGAGATACCCGCTGCTCTTGCAGCCTACGGTATGGGAGATGAATCCTTTGAAGCAGCCTTCGCAGCCCTGGCCGGCGAGTTTATTCCACGGGGCAAACTGCCTCTCGACAAGCAGATGGACTAGAACAGCAGGCCGTCCATGACATGGGAGATCAAGCCTTTTCATGCTGCAGAAACTGCAGCCATCACCACGTACCTTCTTGATAACGAAGAATACTGGACAGGCCTTACAGGAAGATTGTTTAGAAACAGACGACTTATCATTCCTGCCCATACAAATGATATTCATACCATACATGAAGGAAACAGCCTGTACGGAGTGGTATATAACAACTCAGACGGTTATACCTTCCCGGCCGTTCAGTGGCCGTGGGCAAACGGTACAGAAGAAGCATTGAAGGAGCTTTTTACAGGGATGAAAAAAATCACCACCCTGTTAGGAGACTCTCATGTTGTGGATCTGTGTATACTGCATCGCCATAAACAGCCGGCCTACCGGGTTGATTATCTGCTTATGGCACGCCCTGTATCAAATACACTGATTCCCGAACAAACGCCCGGAGGGGAGGAAATTCTGCTCGCAGACAGATCCATGGCAAGAGCCTTGTATCCGCTGCAGAGGGATTACGAAAAAGAGGAAGTGCTGCTGCAGCCGGAAAAATTCAATTCACTTATCTGCATGACCCACTTAAAAGAAACCCTCGGTAATCAGATAGTGTATACCGCCCGAAGGAACCGTCAGTTTATTGCCAAGGCAGGGACAAATGCCCGGGGAGTAAACTGGTCCCAGATAGGCGGTGTTTATACAGTACCGGAACTGCGCAGTCAGGGAATATCACGGAGATTGATGCAGCGGATACTTATCAGCCTATCTGGTGTCGGCCAGGGCGCAAGCCTGTTTGTAAAAAGAAACAACTTACCTGCAGTACATCTCTACCGTAAGCTAAGGTTTAACGAACTGGCACACTTCAGCATTGCCTACTTTCTGAAATAGAAAACCATCATAACACTCGCCTAAAAGAGTTCTTCCAGCTATACTCACTCTTCATGAGCAGAGAGCAACCTGTGAAGATTCTCATGATCGCAAGCGAAGCAGTCCCCTACGCCAAATCCGGCGGGCTGGCAGATATGACCGGATCACTGACACGACACTTGTCGCTGATGGGTCATGATGTCCGCCTTCTGCTCCCGGCCTACGGAGAGCAGAAAAGCGAACACCCTTGTATCGAATTCCCGGTAAAAGTGGGATTCAAGGACGAGACTGTTCGCTGCACTACTGAAACGCTTCCCGACTGCAATGCACCTGTATACCGTCTGTTACACCCGCTCTTTTCCCGCGAAGGAATATACGGCAATAACGAGCAGGAATTTTTTGCGGATAACAGCAAGCGTTTCACTCTGCTCTCCAGAGCAGCCTTTTCACTTATGGACTGTATTGGCTGGACTGCCGAGATTCTTCATTCGCATGACTGGCCGACCGCTCTAATTCCTGTATATCTGTCATCACTGGAATCAAAGTTCCGGCAGCAGGGAACAGTCTCAATTTTTACTATCCATAATATCGGATATCAGGGGGTATTTTCTCTTCACGATCTCCATTACACCCGTCTTATGCTGAAGGATTTTTCCCGTAACCCGGAAGATACCCCCGATCAGCTTAATTACCTTAGAACAGGAATAATCAGCGCCGATTACATAACCACTGTATCTCCCAGCTATGCAAGTGAAATTCAGACACCGCAGTATGGATACGGCCTTGAAGCAGAACTGCAGAAACGGCGTGAAAATCTTTTCGGCATAATTAACGGAATAGACACGGACACCTGGAATCCCCAGACTGATCCTCTGCTGACTCAACACTTCAGCATCACCAGCCTTCAAGGTAAAGCACTGCTGAAACAGGAGCTGCAGAAACATGCCGGGCTGCCTGAAGATGCTGCAATCCCCCTGATCGGTATAGTGTCCAGGCTGGTGGAACAGAAAGGGATGCGTGAGCTATGCGGTCCCGGGGAAGACTCGCTGGAAAGAATACTCAGAGAATTGGGATGCCAGATGGTAATTCTCGGAACCGGTGAAAAATGGTGTGAAGAGACCCTGGAAGTGCTGGACCGCCGCTTTCCAAATCTTTCAGTTCAAATCGGGTTCTCTGAAGAATATGCCCACCTTATTGAGGCAGGATCAGATTTCTTCCTCATGCCGTCAAGGTATGAACCTTGCGGCTTGAACCAGATGTATTCACTGCGTTATGGAACTATTCCGGTTGTTCGAAAAACCGGAGGGCTTGCCGACACAGTAATTGACCTAAGCGAGACTGAACAGAATCCCAACGGATTCATTTTTGACCAACCACGGGGGGAAGCAATCTATCAGGCAGTATCCAGAGCTGTTCATACCTACAGAAACGAGACTGATACAATCAGTACCATGAGGCAGAACGGTATGTCGGCAGATTTCTCATGGAAGCATTCTGCAAGGCGATATCTTGAGCTGTACCGCTATGCTTTACGCCAGAGAAATGAGTGATTTCAGGTATGCTTGTTTTCAAGTCGATTTAATCTGTGCAGAAACTGGCGGCGATGTCTCTCCCCATTTTCGCCTGAAACAGAAGCCAGGCCTCTGCGTGCCCACAACAATGCTACTTCAACCTGTTTGAGGGTGTGTTCATAGTATTTTGAAAGCTCTTCACAAATTAGGGGGGTATCTCTTTTCTCTGCAAGGTTATGCCAGATATACACTGCACCATTTAAATCGCCCCTGCGCTTCCTGGCAAAAGCGAGGAGCACACCTGCGGTATAATCACCTTCACCTTCAGCCCTGGACAGCAGTTCTTCTCCTCTGAAATCTTCCCGACCTAAAAGCCAGACACCGAGAGCTCGTTTATCAACACCTTCCGCACGAAGAGGGAATTTAAGAATTTCTTCCATATGAACCAGGAGAAATGCCAGGCTGACAATATCCTGCTGATGGTGACTGAATACCTCCTGAAGAAGAGAGGCGTCACCGTTTTTAAGAAAACCAAACCAGCGTTCCGGAACTTCTGCTCCGGGGAGATCTTCTGTCCGGGAAATCTTCAGGATAAGTTCCTCTATATTTCCAAGTCTGCAGGATCCTATACGTTTTTTCCAAAGTCTGCGGCTGGCATAGAGCAGATCAGAATGACCGGAATAACGGAAATGCATTCCCCGCATCAGCCCCCGGCTTATGAGCAGTTTTTCGTCAAAAGCTCTTCCGTTGTAACTTACAAGTCTGCCGGTTTCGGGCAGACTATTTTGCAGGATTTCCAGGAATTCCCCTTCCCCGGGGAAATCACTGAGAAAGAACTGATCCACAACAAGATTTTCACCCGAGTATCTGCCGAAACCGGCAAGAAAGGCTATCGTCCCGGCGCCGGAAGAGAGCCCTGTAGTTTCGAGGTCAAAAAAGACAAGAGAATCAGGATCAGTACCAACAGGCAGGAAAAGTCCACTCAACGGTCCTGTCAGGTCGGGAACGGGAAATACTGAGGTACGCTGGTATACATACTCCCCGATGCGGGAAAATCCCGGGATGTTCTGTTCCGGTACATTCGTTTGCTCAGTACAGGACATCTCAGTCCCGGAGGGTATATCCCTTGACAGTCTCAGATGTTTAAGTCGCGAAGAGAGTCCCGGCCTAGGCATCGCCTTTCCAACAGCTGAAGAAATCCCGGATAATCTCTTTGCGGTTAAAATCCTCATTCTCAGTTTCTCCGGGATCGGCCGCACCTATGCATGACGGACAGCCTTCGCTGCAGCCGCATACCTCTACAACCTCAGAAGCGGCAGATATTATTGCAGGCAACTCATCACCTACAGCTTCTGCAAGACCTGTTCCTCCCGGATAACGGTCATACACATAGAGTGCTGGTGAACCGAAATGAGGATCCCTCAGACGTTCAGCAACGCCGATATCATTCCTGTCACAGAGAAGAAATACCGGCGCAACATTTTTAATCAGGGTGCCGATCCGGGCAATCACCTGTTCCTGCACTTCCTGGGGGACCTCGTTAAATCCAATTCCGGAAGGCGTATCAGCCTGAAATACCAGCACTGCCCCGCGGGTATGCATCTGTTCTTCAGGAAGATGGATCTCTCCATAGCCTATATTCTCATGGGAATGGAAACGCAGCTTCTTGAACTTGGCAACCTGGTTCCGAACCAGAAGATCCCCGATTATGCAGAGTGTACCGGCAACTGAATTCCGGGAATCTTCGCAAAGAACTTTTATATCGCTTTTAACAACTGCATCTGTGTAATAATTCACACTGCTGCTTTCGACTTCGCAGCGGCGGTTAGCAATATCCAGCTTTTTTACCACAAACTGGCTGCCCCGGTGGATATAAATCGCATTGTCGAAAATGAGTTCCTTGGCGGAAGGACGATCCATCTCTCCGATTACCCGGTTTCCACCACCGGTGGTGTCCACAATGACCACATTGTCTGCAGTGGCAGATCGCAGCGAAATCTCCTCCGAGGGATAGGAACGGTCCGCCCAGTACCATTTTCCCCCGGTATGCCTCACAACCCCTTCGGCCTGCAGCTCCTGAAGCAGCTCATCTATAGCACCGCCAAACTCATCTCCATCTGAAAAAGGCAGTTCAAATACAGCGCACTTCAGGTGATCCATCAGAATAAACAGATTATCCGGATCTATATGAGCCGATTCCGGTGCCCGTTTAAGAAAGTATTCAGGATGCTGCATAATATACTGATCTACCGGCCCGGAGCTTGCAATCATTATTGCCGTGGAAAGCTCACTGCTTCTCCCTGCCCGGCCCGCCTGCTGCCAGGATGATGCAATGGAACCGGGAAAACCAGCCATAACAGCTGCATCGAGTCCGCCGATATCAATCCCCAGTTCCAGCGCATTTGTTGAAACCACACCCATGATGCTGCCATCACGGAGGCCCTTTTCTATGGCTCGTCGTTCATTGGGAAGATACCCTCCCCGGTAGGCTTCAACCCGGGGGAGTTCTCCCTTCAGATAATGATTTTTCAGGGATTCATTGATATAGCTTGCGATAAGCTCCACCCGAAGCCTTGAGCGGCTGAAAACAATTGTTTTTACCCCATTGCGAATAAGCTTCAGAGCCAGACGCTGGGACTCATTAACTGTACCCCGGCGGATTCCCTGCACCTTGTCTACATACGCGGGGTTATACAGAATTAAATGCTTTTCCCCTGCAGGGGCGCCGTTTTCATCTATCAGGCTCACCGGTTCTTCAAGAATTTTCTCCGCAAGCTCTCCTGGATTCCCAATGGTGGCACTGCAGCAGATAAAAACCGGATTGGCGCCGTAAAAACGGGCAATACGCTTCAAGCGGCGAATAACATTGGTCATATGAGAACCGAAGACGCCCCGATAGGTATGAATCTCGTCGATAACCACATATTTAAGAGAACTGAAAAAACGGATCCACTTGGGGTGATTCGGAAGTACTCCGGAGTGGAGCATATCTGGATTGGAAATAATTATTCGACCGGAATCCCGGGCTGAGACCCTGACAGAGCTTGGAGTATCACCATCATAAGTCGCAATCTTTATACCAACTTCGCCGGCAAGTACAATTTCATTCAATGCGGACTGCTGATCCTGACTGAGTGCTTTGGTTGGAAAAAGATAGAGTCCCCGGGCAGACGGATCTTCAAGAAGCCCCTGAAGTACCGGAAGATTATAACTGAGGGTTTTGCCTGAGGCTGTAGGAGTAACCACCACAACATTCCGGCCCTTTCTTACCTCTTCAAACGATCTGGCCTGATGGGTATAAAGCCGTTTAATCCCATGCCGGGAGAGAACCCCGGAAAGTGACGTATGCAGGTCTGCCGGAAACGGAACATAATGCCCCTCCCTGGAAGGAATTCTTTCCCAGTGTACAACCTGATCCATAAAATCTCGGTCACCCCTCAGGGTGTCCAGAAGTGCCGCTTCCATGAGGTGGATATTATCACAGATTTTTAATATTTTCATAGATCGCCTTGACCGGAGCAGAAGGGGTGAAATACTATATTCTAACAGGAGGCCCGAGGATGCCCGAAATTCTTGCCATAGTTCTTGGCGGCGGTAAAGGAACACGACTCTATCCTCTCACCCAACAGCGGGCCAAACCTGCAGTACCCTTCGGCGGAAAGTACAGGCTTGTAGACATTCCTATTTCAAACTGTATTAACTCCGACATGAAGCAGATATATATTTTGACCCAGTTCAACTCAGTATCTCTGCATAATCACCTTGCAAGCACCTACATCTTTGATGTGTTCAGCAGGGGCTTTGTTGAAATTCTTGCGGCTGAGCAGACTTTTGAGAATACCAGCTGGTACGAAGGTACTGCCGACGCAGTACGCAAAAACTTTCCCCATTTCAATGTGCAGAAACCAACCCACTATATAATTCTCTCCGGAGACCAGCTTTACCGTATGGATCTGCGGCAGATGTTTCAGAGTCATCTTGATTCCGGCGCAGAGGTAACTCTTGCGGCTACCCCAGTAGACCGGATGGCGGCAACCGGCCTGGGAATACTGCAGACCGACAGTAGCGCCCGGGTGATAAATTTCCTTGAAAAACCTCCTATAGAAACGGACATTGAAGCCCTCAGAATTCATGACAACCTCCACCCGGACAGGGATATGCAAAATCAGGGAAAAAACTATCTTGCCAGTATGGGTATGTACATCTTCAATGCGAAAGCCCTGGAAGAGATGCTCAACAATGACAAAGCCGATTTCGGTAAGGAAATAATCCCCATGGCTATTGAGAGTAAATCGGTTCATGCATATATTTTCACCGGGTTCTGGGAAGATATCGGTACCATCGGGAATTTCTACGATACCAATCTTGATCTGGCGAGCCTTAATCCGAAATTCAACTTCTACGACGAGAAGATGCCTATTTACACTCACCGTCGATATCTTCCGGCAACCAAGATGAACTACTGCACCATAAGTCAGTCTCTGGCCGCAGAGGGAAGTATTATAACCAATGCGTTTATTTCAGAATCTCTTATAGGCGTGCGAACTATTATTGAACCCGGGTCTGATCTTCAGGGGGTTATAACCATGGGAGCATCGGGGTACGAAACGCCGGAAGAGAAAGCCTTAAACCGTGAAATCGGCCAGCCCGATATCGGTATCGGCAGGGGGAGTCATATACGGCGGGCAATAATTGACCAGAATTGCCGCATCGGCGATGACTGCAGAATTGGAATCGATGAGAAAGAAAGAAAAGACGGTGACTACGGCATCTACCATGTCCGGGACGGTATAATTATCATACCGAAGAACATGGTGATTCCCCCGGGAACGGTTATATAGAATTTACTATTATTTCCCGGTGAGGAATTCTACAATCTGCCGGTCTGAAGAGGCCATGGGATATTCTCCAAGAGAGCTGATTTCAACCCAGTCAACGCTGCTGTGTTCAAGGAGATTGAAATCCTCACTCTCAAGACTCACCGAAAATGCAAGCAGACGGTATTCACTGTCGCGGTTGGTGAAGAATCCTTCAAAAAGCTGTTCTCCCACATGTACGGCAACCCCAAGTTCCTCCTGAAATTCCCGTGTAAGCGCCTCCCGGGGTGTTTCATAATCCCGTGCCTTACCGCCCGGAAACTCCCAGCTTTCACCAATGCTCGTACCCGGCTTCCGCAGAGCAATTAAAACCCTGTTATCTTTGCGTATTATTCCGGCTGTAGAAATTCGCATGCGTTACAAAAGTATAAATCGTGGAAGAATGTAATGGGCTATCCCTGACAATGCTGTAACAATGCCAATTACATCTCTGTAGGCATAAATATATTTATCCATAAAAGAGGTTGTATCTGAATCAACATCGGATACCTTTTTATAGTAGCCGTAAAAGAGGCAGATGCCAGTTATTATGCCAAATAGTGCAGGAATAAGGTCCTGTACAAAAGAGCCGTTTATGGTGGAAGGAAAAATAAGCTTGAGGATACCTGTTGCAACCATTGCAAGGGATAAAATAGTTATATAGGCTTTGTTTTCGCCCATGAATACCTGAATTTTCCCGATAGCCGGCATCTTTTCCTTGAGAAAATCAGCAGCAAGCAATGCTCCGCCAAAAATATTGAGAAGAACTGTTAGAAGAAAGATCTGGAACATTGTATCCCCCTTTAATTCTATATAGATACAATATCCAAGGTAAGACTAAAAATCAATACACAGAATCTATTAAAACTTATCCTGTTCCCGGTACAGCATTATCATTTTCTTAAAAGCTGAATCGTCCTTTTTCAGCTCCCTGCTTCCACGGGTTATCTTACAAAGACTTAATCCCAGTTCTTTGGCAATATTGCGCTGACTCATGCCATCGTTGATAAGACGGACCAATGCCCATCTTTTTGTAACTTCATCAATCTCATATTCAGTGAGCAGACTCCGCAGGAAACGTTCTATTAATTCGCTGTCATTCGTTGCCGCCAGTGCAGAACAAAGCTCCTTTAAAGCGGTTTCAGACTCAATACCGTTCTTTTCCATAGAGTCAATATAGTAAAAATAGCCTCTCTTATGCAACAAGAAGATCAAAATCCTTGATTCGGCGGGAAAAAGCGTTTAAAATTTCAGATAAGGTTAATTATTTACACAGGCGAGGAACTTTAATGGCACTAGATGAACTGTATGACTTTTCACAAATCCGTAATCAGGCGGAAAAAATTGTGATTGAAGAGATTGAGAAGCAGCTTCCCGAGGATGTGCAGGAAAACAACGAGGAGCTTATACTCGATATAGCCACCTATGCATTGAATCATATCCGCCCTATATACAGCTATACACTTCTTGGAAAACTGTATACTGATAATCTTGAAGAGGATTATTACAAGGAAGTTAAAAATACCGTATCCAAGGCAATTCTGAAAATTCGCAACAACCCTTAATACGTTTACGACTGCCTGATAAAAGAAATTATTTTACCCTCCATCGAGGCAAGTCCGTTTTTACGCCCCGGAGAGAGATGTTCCGAAAGCCCGAGTTCGGCAAAAATTTCAGCCGCCGGCCGGGGCAGATCATCTCCGGGGGCAAAACCTTCGTAAAGACATATCAGCACTGCGGCAAGCCCTTTTACCAGGGCGGAATCACTGTCCACAAGAAGAGAGAGTACCGGCGATTCGCCCTTCCACTCCGGCACAAGCCATACCTGGCTCATACATCCTTTTACTCTGGTCTCTTCTACTCTCAGGTTTTCCGGAAACGGCGACAGATCCTTTCCCAGATCCATAATATATTCAAACCGATCCTCCCAAGCCTGTAAAAAGGAAAGATCATCCTGTATTTCCTGTACAGTCATATCCGCTATTCCCGACAGTCCAGATGATTAAGGAGTTCTTCCAGCTCTTTACTCCTCGGTTTCAGATCAAGAAGTTTTTCCGTCAAACACTCCAGTTTTGCAGCTATATCCGGAGGCATTGAATGTTCAATCTTGCAGGCGATGTCCTCTGCATCAGCAGCATCAACCAGAAGCAGTTTATTAAGAAAGGTATGAATAATCCTGTGCTTGTTATAAACAGACCTCGCTGCTTTCATTCCCGAAGCCGTCAAAGTTATATATGAGTTCTTCTCATAATCCACCAGACCTCTTTCACGAAGGTTGCGAACCGCACCAGTCACAGAGGGCATTTGTACATCAAGGTGTTCAGCAATATCCTTAACCCGGGCTACACGGTTTTTCTGCTCCAGGTAATAAATGGCCTCAAGATAATCTTCGAGGCTCTGTGTAAGCTCTTTTCCCATCTTTATTAGAATACCCTAATAAAAATAGGTATTCAAGAAGATTATCTGAGTGCTTTTTCTGTCAGCCGGTGGCCGATTGCTTGACCAGTCTCGCAAAACCTCGTACTGTGAAGTATCTGCAATCGTTAACGGGATGAGGGATGGCAGCACGGAGCAAAAACAAAGGCATAGACAACCGCGATAACATTCTGAAGAACGCACGCAGAATTCTCCAGAAAAAGGGCGGTCAGAATACCAGTCTTGCGGATATCGCCAGAGCGGCGGGTATAAGCAAGGGAACCCTCTACTATTATTATTCATCAAAAGCAGACCTTATCTATGATATTACCCAGGATCACATGAAATCAATAACAGCAACCCTGCTGAAAACTGTAGAGGAAAAGGCTGATACTGAAAACGCAACAGATATAATGTACCTGGTCTATGAAACAGTTATTAAAGCCAAAGCCCGTGGGCGACTGCATCTCTATCTGCTCCAGGAAGCTGTTCTTGGAAATGCAGAGCTCCAGAAACGCTTCCAGGATGCCTATAGTGAATGGTTTGATATGATTACCACCGGGTTAAAGAGAGTGCTTAAAGAGCGTACAGATGTGGAAATACTGGCCCATGTATTCCTTACAAGTCTGACCGGTGGCATTATCCAGCAGCTGATCGGAAACAAATCACTCCCCCTGAAACCCATGGCCCAGTGGCTTACCGGGAATAGCTAACAATTACCTGAAATAATATATTGACAAGCAGGGCCCTATACTTTATAAATACTTAAGAGGCTTTAGTATTTATGAATGATAATATAAGTCACCGTTTCGGTGAAATCATCAGAACTGTAAGAGAAAGAAGAGGTATAACACTGAAACAGGTAGCCGGCAGAATCGGCGTCAGTGAAAGCCTTGTCTCACAGATAGAGCGCAACAAAGTCTCACCCTCCGTTGATACCCTCATAAGCCTTGCAGATGTCCTGGAGATTGATCTTGAATATCTGTTCAAGGACTACAAACGCCGCAAGGGTGCTACCATAGTCAGGCCGGAAGAGCGGGTAAGCAGAACCTCCGGGGGCGTAAGCTACGAGAAGCTTACAATTATTAATGATCCGAGGGAAGAGTTCGCCGTAGAGGCTCTAATGCTCATCATTGATCCGGGTGCTGAACGAGGAGACAAAGAGTACGGTCACCGGGGCAAGGAATTAGGTGTCATTCTCGAGGGAGAAGGCCGGCTCGAATACGGGGATAAAGAATATACACTGGCCAAAGGAGATTGTGTCTCATTTGATTCCGACATTCCTCACACATTAAAAAGCTGCGGCACAGTTGCAATGAAAGCCGTATGGATTATAACACCACCCAAGAATTCAGATTGATTTCTGAAAAATTTGAAGGAGAAAACATTGGGACAGACAACAGCACAGAAGATTTTTGCTTCTCACAAAGTTGATCAGCCGGAACCTGGCCGTTATGTTCTTAATCTCGACGCAGTATTCTGCCACGAGATAACCACCCCCGGCGCGATTCTGGACCTGGAAAACAGGAAAAAAGACCGGGTGTTTGACACCAGCAAAATCAAGGCCGTAATTGATCACGTAACCCCTGCCAAAGACTCAAAAACAGCCCTCCAGGGAAAAATCCTGCGTGAATGGGCCCGAAGACACGATATTAAAGATTTCTTCGACATTGGAAGAAACGGTGTCTGCCATGCGATTTTCCCTGAGCAGGGATTTGTACGACCGGGATATACCATCATAATGGGAGACTCCCATACTTGCACCCATGGTGCTTTCGGCGCCTTCGCTGCCGGAGTTGGAACTACCGACCTTGAGGTTGGTATACTCAAAGGCGTATGTGTTTTCCGCGAACCGGAGACAATGAAGATTGAGGTTAAAGGCCAGCTCCAGCCCGGCGTTTACGCAAAGGACCTGATTCTCAAAATAATCGGTACCATCGGTGTTAACGGAGCTACCGACAAGGTAATAGAGTTCCATGGAGATGTCATTACCAACATGAGCATGGAAAGCAGAATGACTCTGAGTAACATGGCAGTGGAAGCAGGTGCAACCTCCGGTATCTGTATGCCCGATAAGACTACAGTTGATTTCCTCTGGCCTTTCATCAAGGATGAGTTCGCATCAAAAGAGGCAGCCCTGGAGAAATACAGCGAGTTCACGGCTGATGCTGATGCCGACTATGCAGAGATCATCACCATAGACGCAGATGCTATTGTTCCTTTAAGCACCTTTGGTTACAAGCCCGACCAGGTGAAGTCTGTTTCTGAATTTGATAATGTTCCTGTAGATCAGGTATACATCGGATCCTGTACCAACGGGCGGCTTGAGGACCTGAGGGAAGCGGCTGCAGTGGTGAAGGGAAAAAACGTGCATCCCAACATCCGGGGAATACTCTCCCCCGCTACTCCTACTATTTACAAGGAAGCGCTGAAAGAAGGCCTTATTGATATCTTTATGGAGGCAGGTTTTTGTGTAACTAATCCTACCTGCGGCGCATGTCTGGGTATGAGTAATGGAGTTCTCGCTGAGGGAGAGTCCTGTGCATCAACAACCAACCGGAACTTTAACGGCCGTATGGGAAAAGGCGGTATGGTTCACTTAATGAGTCCAGCCAGTGCGGCAGCAACGGCAATTGCAGGAACTATAAGCAATTCACCTTTTTTCAAATCCTGAGTTTCAAAGCTCGGATGCTGTAATTTTAGGAGTAAACATGAAGAATTTTTCAGGCCAGATACTGTTTCTCGACAGAAGCGATATTAACACCGATGAAATTATTCCGGCAAAATACCTTACGGAAATTACCAGAGAGGCTCTTGGACCTCATCTGCTTGAGGACCTTGTTCTGGAAGGATTTGATCCAGCTGCGGATATTAATGGCAGGAATGTTGTTGTAACCAGAGACAATTTTGGTTGCGGTTCATCCAGAGAGCACGCTCCCTGGGCACTGGAAGCACGGGACATCAACATAGTCATTGCAACAGGCTTTGCCCGTATCTTCCGCCAGAATATGTATAACTGCGGTATGCTCGCAGTGGAAATTTCCAGAGAAGATATGGATAGTGTTTTCGGAAAGTTCTCCGGTAAAACCGCTAGTGTGATAACAGATATTGATAAGAAAACCTTCACCTTTTCTACAGGTTCGGAAACATTGGAAGTACCATTCTCCCTCAGCGAGTTTGAAGCCGATCTGATAAATGCCGGCGGCTGGGTGGAGTACGCAGATGCTAAGTATTAAGATTCATTGATATAGAGCAAATACAATTATTGTTCAACGGGGCACCTTTTTTCAGGTGCCCTTTTTTTATACATCAGGTTGTGTTGCAATCATGCCTGAAATAACCTTACAATCATTCAGGATTTAAGCGAATGTATACAAAAGACCCGGTTATAGAAATGATGACCCGTAACAGCAATGGATACTTTACCGTCAACTGGTCAAAGATTATGACCGGTGATAAATACAGCATTCAGACAGGCGTCCCCTCCATGTCCGGAATCTACGAGATCTATTTCAAGGATCAATACGGAAAGCTGGCTCTTATGGAGGTGAATTACGCCTGGTATGGTGGAGTCAGAGCTGAACTAAGGCGAATAACCGACCCTAGCCTTGAAGAGGATGCCTCACGAAGAGCCTTTCTCGAAGGCAAGAAACTATTCTTCCGTTACAGTTTAAGCAAAAGTATAAAAGACATGCAGGATGTGATATTTTTCCTCTCCCAGTCAAATCCACCCATGCGGCAGCCGGAAGAACCGCCGCAACACTCAGGACGATTCCGGCGTATATACCTGAAAGAAACATCCCCCAACAAGATTACAACTGTTTAATATCAGAAAGCTCTCAAAATGAGAGTTTCATGAGAGCTATCTGAGAAAGCCTCTCAATCTAAAACTGTACAGCCTTTTAATAATTCAGAACTTCCGTAGGTAATACTAAGTTATTTTATTACTCGTTAAAGACTTGCACATCCAACTGCGCTGATTTTTACCATTGGCATGTTTCTTGCTCATTCTTAATTGTACTAATTATCAATACGCGGTCGGCAAGGGAATTCAGGCCGCAGGGAGTTATACATGAAAACAGAAGGACAAAGAGCTTTGCACGCTTTGATCACAAGCTTGATGCTGATGCTCGTGCTTTTCAGTTGTGATCAGGCAGGCGCCGGATCATCCAGTGGAAGCGGAACATCAAGCGGCGACGTGACCTCAACTACTGCTCAGATTACAGACCTCACCGTCTCGCCCATGTACGATTCGGTACTGATCACCTGGACCTCCGAGAATACTGAACTTCTGGGAGAAATGGAAATTACCTACTACACCCAGAACGGCCAGGAAATGACAAAAACTATCCAGATTGCTAACGGGGAAGTGACCATACCGAATCTTACCCGAGGGTCTGAATATTCCATGGAAATTAATGTAAAAGATGCCGACAGCAACATTCTTACAACGTTATACCGCTCATTCTGCCCTAAAGATTCAATCGACCTTACCGTTACCGATACCGCCACCGGTACTGAAACGACTATAGCTCTGGATTTCAAAGATCCTGATGATAACAGTACCATTGATAATATCGGCGGTGTATTCTGGTTTACCGCAGGCCAGGAAGTTCCGGATCCGGATAATATTTACGAGATCGACCTGGACGGTGACGGAGTAACCGATTGCTATCTTACCATAGACGCAGATGGATCAATGACTCTTTCCACCGAAGCAGACGGAAACGGCGAAGAGATTCTGGTGACTGTCGACGACTCTTCCGCAGATCCTGTCAGTATTTCTTCTGTAAGCATCGGGACAGTTACATACACCGATTTTGATCGTGGATATCTGGATGTAACCATAGTAGATCCCTCCTATCCGGAAGTGACTATTACCACTGAATCCGGTCTCTATGTTTTCGAAGCAGGAGATCTCATTACCTTTAATGCTACAGCAAATGAAGGCTTTACCATTTCTGCATGCGAATGGATCCTCGACGGAGTAAGTGTAATCAGCAACACTACACTTCCGCTTCAGGTGCAAACTACGGGTTTCACTCCTGGAAGTGTACACACAATGCATGTTTTCGCTGATATGACAAACGGAGACTCTGTTTCCGATACCCTGTTCTTCTGGATTCAGGGTTAATAAGGAGATAGCGATGAATACACTTTTCAATTTTAACAATAACCAGCATGGATTAATCCCTGTACTTCTGATCTTAATAGCTCTTGTTCTTGCAGGTTGTGCTGATCCTCTTTCCTCGACCATGAATAGTGACACCTACATAAGCACCGCAAGTGAAGGATCAGGCTCCCTCATTATCCGTCTTTACGACACAAGCAGCACTGTGGCCAATACAATAAAACCGGAGCTCGCTAATGCGGAAATCGATTCTTATGTGATTACCCTTACAGGGTCCGATGGTACGGTTATTTCCGATGCCATTACCAGCTCCAGTGCCATGTACAACCTTAACCCCGATACATATACAGTCAAGGTTGATGCACTTGATACTGATGGAACTGTAATTGCCGACGGTGATGCAAGTGTAACCATAGCCGACGGCCAGTCTTCTTCCGTAACCATAACACTTGATTTCATAGACGGTGAAGGTAATGGAACAATTACGCTCTCCTTTGCTTTTCCAGCAGACAGCGTTGCAAGCGTTACAGGGACCCTCGATGATGAAGAGCTTATATTTACCCTTTCCGAAGCTGATTCTGACGGACTTGCTCATGCAACTACGACTATAAATAAGCCTTCCGGAACCTATACTCTTATTGCAATACTTAAAAATGCACAGGACATGATTCTTTCCACTATGGCGGAGAAAGTAAAGATTCTCGGAAATGTTGCTGTGGTTGACACCATCACTATTGCATCGGATGAACTGAATGGAGCCCCCCTTGCCCCTACCCCTATTTCTGCAAAACAGGTTGATGTAGATGCCAGAATCTCATGGGTGGATATTTCTCATGTGGAGACAGGCTTCGAAATTGAGCGTTCATCCGATAATGGATCCTCCTGGATAGTTCTTGATTCAGCACTTGCAGCCAATACTGTTTCGTACACCGATACCAGTGTGACCAAAGGCAGCTCATACAAATACCGTGTTCGCGCAGTGAACAGCTTTGGGGAATCCGAATGGACAGTAAGTTCAAACCTTACCATTGTTGATCTTATTTCCGTAGCTGATGACGATCTTACAACTGCAGACGGCAACTTCTATGAAGGCATTGCTGAGCCTATCCTCATTTCAGACCTGACCGGCAATGACACAAACCATCTTAATACTGATCCCATCGGGATCACTGCTGTAACTGCTGTAAGTAATTGTACCGTGTCCCTCGGCACCAGCAGCATCAGCTTCACCGGTACCGCTGCAGGGTCTGCGGCAAGCTTTACCTATACCGCACGTGTTGAAGGTACCACCGACACGGCTACCGCTACGGTTACCATCGCCAATGTTCAGGATGCTCCTCCCCTTATCGCCAACACCGACGGCCCCTATGATATCGAACAGGGGGAGACTGTTTCCCTTGTAATTGCTGACAAGCTTATCAGTAACGATGTACTCCCCACCGGCTCCACAGGTACCCTGACCTTCGACAGTATTGTCTCCGGTACCAGTGTAAACTGTTCAGCAGTGCTCAGCAGTGACAGAACAAAAGTACTGGTTACCTCCACCGGACTGGCCTATGAATCTGCGTCCTTCCAGTACAATTTAACAGACGGTGCATCAGAAGCTGCAGTTGGTACGGTCAAGCTTAATGTAACTCCCCTGCCTGCAACACAAGGGTACCTCTTCACTGCAACAGAAAAGGACACCTACGACCTTGACGGCGACAACAACAAGATCGAGCTTGCATTCGACGCCATGAAGAACTACTACAAGCCGGCTTCCATGTCCGATATCGTAAACACCTGGGCACGCTTTCAGGACACGTCCTACTATTGGGAGAGCCTCGACAGCATCGTCAATACCAGCAGCACTGCTTATACCTGGACCCTCATAGCCGATGAAGATGGCGACGGATATATCGACGGTGACACTGACGGCGACGGTACCGACGATAATAACACCTATTTCGATACAAGAATGGGTAACAGCTCAAGTTACACCCGGATCTATGGTGACATAGATGGTGACGGATTCATCGATGAACGCTTCATGCAGACCCAGAATGGTTCCAGAAATGGTTTTATAAGCCCCGACAAGTACGCCAACTACACCCACGAGGTTACTCTCTGGTCCGCTGACCCCAGCGATGACGATATGTTAGGCGTTGTGGTTGCTTTTGAACGAACTGCTACAACAAATAATGTACTCTGGGTAGGACGAACCCGTGATGGTGTGTACCCCTACAATAACTGGGGTCTTTATTACAACACCACCCAAATAGCCGATTTCGCTATCGGAACAACCGGTGGGAACTGGGGAGGCATCAGCTCAGGAACACCCGATTCAAATAGTACTGACGACTACCTCAGCCGGGTCAAGATCGTCCGTGAAGGTGATACCATTACCGCAGTCTGTACAGACTGGATTACCGGTGTGGAAAACTACAGCGAACTCGGTGTTACCGGCGGCAGTTATGAGTATCTTGATGAGAGTCTCATTACCATCGATCTGGCCAATGACCAGGCAACCTTTAACGGCTCCACCGTTTCCACCAGCGATCTGTCAGGCTTCGAGGGAGAAAGCGCCTACGGCTATACCAATTACAGCCAGGCAATGTCCACCTATCTCGATGTAAATTTCGACGGCGGCGCCAGTGCTGATACCATCATCAAGCTCACCGGCGGCGACGGTTCCAGCTACTGGGACGGCAGCGAAGTATGGAAATACCAGAACGGCAGCTGGGAAAAACAGACCGGCCTGACCGCACAGGATGAACTGGGTTATGTACGGGAAGTAACCAACCCCCTGAACAACCTCACCTACCTGTTCAAACAGGATCAGATTGAACTGGTTCTACCATAAGTAATTTCTTCCAAAAAGATAAAGGCCATCCGGAGTTCTCCGGATGGCCCTTTTTATTCAACAAAACCGATAGACCGTTGTATCATCATCGTACACGCTCAGAATAATGCAGATGGCAATAGTCTCAATTTTTGACAACACACTTTACGTGTGTTATTGTATACACATGAAAACGCGCATAAATGTCAGCATAGATGATACGGTTCTTAAAGCGGCAAAACATCATAAGCTGATTCTCTCCAGTATCCTGGAAACAGCAATCAGGGAGGAATTGTCCAGGCTTGAAAAAAAAACATGGGAAGAAGAAAACCGGCAATCCATAAATGCATATAATAATTACATCAGAAAAAACGGTGTCTTCAGTGACAACATGAGAACCTTCTGATGCCTCAGTTTGATATTGTTGAAAACATAAGAAAACCTTCGGAGGTAAAGTACTTTTTAGAGCTGCAAGCGGATGCAATATCATTGCTGGATACTCGAATAGTAGCCCCGTTGAGACCGGCCAATATGCACCGGGAGAACCAGGTAGGAAGAATTCATATTTCAGTTGAAATAGGTCAAACTGAGTTCATTGTTTTTATATCAGAAATGGCGGCGATTCCATCTACTATGCTTGGTGAAATTGTGACCAATGTTTCATTTTTACGAACTGAAATTATTTCTGCGATTGATCTTATTTTTACCGGCTTTTAAATGGAAAGCAAAATCTGCTGAATCATGGCCTGAAACATTTCGGTATCAACTTCATTTTTCAGATACTTGCGGATAGTCTTTCGTACAGGCTCAGGGAAACGGTTCCAGTAAACCTCTTCCCAGTCACCGAACTCCTTTTCAAGAGCAGCCTTCTCCCCTTTATCAAGCTGTCCGGTTCCAGCGGCAACAAACTGCCGGATCATCTCAAGAAGAACTTCCCCGGGAACACCTTTTTCTGTCATGGAGCGCTTATCCGGAGTAGGAATCCAGGAGTCTATCAGTTGGTTCAGATGCTCTTCGGGTATATCCGGAGCCTCCTTTACAATCATTTCCACCGCGAATTTCCGGATCATATCCCGTATGGAATCAATACTCCCGCCTATCTGCCCCTCTATTTCCCGTGAGGTTTCCCGGGCGACATTGCCAATATCAAGGCCTCCGTAACCCTTCTGTTTTTCCCGCCGGGCAAGAGCCGCCCGAACAGCCGCAAGTTCGTCGGCATCGGCGTGATTGAGGATAAAATCTAAAATGGGATATATCCGGTTGGTATCCATTACACATTAAACTTAAAGAACATCACATCCCCGTCCTTAACAAGGTACTCTTTGCCTTCCATACGCAGTTTACCGGCTTCTTTTACCTTCTGCTCACTGCCGTACTGAAAAAGATCTTCGCAATGGTAAACATCGGCTTTAATAAAACCCTTCTCAAAATCGGTATGGATAACTCCGGCAGCCTGAGGAGCCTTGTCTCCCTGATGGAAAGTCCAGGCACGCACCTCTTTTTCACCAGCAGTAAAATAGGTCCGCAGTCCGAGAGTGTCGTATGCCTTACGGATAAGCTTTGAAAGCCCGGATTCCTCAAGGCCCGCATCCTGCAGGAACATCTCTTTTTCTTCTTCGGAATCGAGAGCCGCTATATCCGCTTCAAGTTTACCACTGATAATAACCATCTCGGCACCTTCTGCAGCAGCAACCTTTTCAAGAGCCTTTGTGTAATCATTTCCGGCTTCTATGGCATCTTCGCCAACATTGGCGACATAGAGCTGCTTTTTCATGGTAATCAGCTGCAGCTCTTTCAAAACCTCAAGTTCGTCTGCAGTATATTCCAGACTGCGGGCTGCCGTTCCTTCTCCAAGAACAGTCTGCAGTCTCTTAAGAACTGAATCTGCAATCTCCGCTTTCTTTTTAATATCTTTATCCGGCGACCGCAGGCTCTTGCTGTTTTTTTCAAGCCGCTTGTCTACTGTTTCCAGATCTGCCAGGGCAAGCTCAATATTGATAGTTTCCACATCGGAAACAGGATCTACCTTATTTTCCACGTGGGTAACATCAGGGTCGTCAAAACAGCGTACTACATGTGCAATAATTCCTACTTCACGGATATTGGCGAGGAATTTATTACCAAGACCTTCACCTTTAGAAGCACCTTTCACCAGACCGGCAATGTCGACAAACTCAACTGCAGCGGGAATAATCTTCTGGGGAGGAATTAACTCCACAATCTTATCAAGCCGAACATCCGGCACAGTAACCATCCCGATGTTGGGGTCAATAGTACAAAAAGGATAATTTGCCGCCTCCGCCGGAGCAGATGTAAGGGCCGAAAACAGAGTTGATTTGCCAACATTCGGCAGACCGACTATGCCGCAGTTAAGTGCCATATATATTCTCTCTTATTTGAAGTTTTACAAGTGGTGACATATTTATACGCTTTCTTATCAATCTTTTCAATCCGGCGGCTTATGCCCTTTTTTCCGGGATCATGAAGATGAGGGGAAGGACTCCCAGAGACCAGAAAACTATGTAAAAATAAATGGCTTCATAGCCAAACCGCTCTACCAGAACACCTACAATAAAAACAACAAGCGCACGGACGCTGAAATTAATTGTCATATAAAGCCCGTTTGCAAGGGCCGGAGAACGGGCCCCTGCATCCTGAACAAGGGCAAGCAGCACCGGTCCGGAAGCAAATAAAAAGAATCCCAATACAGCCAATATGGGAATATAAAACTCCTCCGGAGCCTTTAAAAAAGTCCACATGAGTACAGGGCAGATCAAACCAGAAATGTAGAGTGTATTTTTACGGCCGATTTTATCAGATATTGAACCGGCAAAAAATGTTCCCGCAGCACCGGCGAACTGCAGCACGGAGAGCATAAAACTGGCTTCCACGAGGGACTTACCCTGATACAGGAGATAAGCAGGCAGATACAGGGTAACCGCAATTTTCAAGGCCATCATAAACGATGTATATCCGGTAATTGATCCGAACAGGGGAAGCATTTCTCTTATACCCGTGCCGGCGTCTGAATCATCTTTATGACGGGAAGAATAGAGCTCCACATTTTTCAGCTTCAGGTACAGCAGAAACGAGGCAATAAAACTGAAGGGAATAAGCTTCCATGTACCCTCAAGTCCCCAGACAGTTATGGCGCCGGTAATAATAAGTGGCCCCAGTGTCCGCGAAGACTCCCCTGCCAGCATATACCAGCTCATACCTCTGCCAGTTTGAGTTCCGGCAAAGCGCTTTATCATAACCGGAGCGGGAACATGAAAAAATGAGGCACTTATACCCATAACCAGCAAAAGAATACAGGCAACAGCATAGCTCGGAGCAAGGCCCAGAAGGCTCATGGTTATTGCCGTAACCACCGGAGTAAGAATAATAAAGTACCGGGTCCGCAGCTTATCGACAATATAGCCGAAAAGTGGATTCAGTAGCGATGGAAGATTGCGTATTGAATCGAGCATCCCCCCCAGGGCGAGGGAAATACCCAGTTTTGCCACCAGAAGCGGAACTAAGGGCGCCAGGAATGCAGAATATATATCATGCAGCATGTGTCCGAAAGAGACAACAAGAACCTTATCGCCCTGATAGCCCTTTTCGTAAACAGCATCGTCTTGAACAGAAGTGTTAATTTTGTCAGTCATATATGTCCCGGATTTTTGAGAACAGGTCTCAAGGTTTAACTTATTATATAGAACCGGCAAAATACCTTAAAGCACTCAGCACCGATTTAAGAACTTTTATTGCAAAGGATGCCGGTAAAAACGGGCAAGTCCACCAAGGGCAGTTTCCCGGTAATCCCGGGTAAGGTCCTTTCCGGTTCTGTACATGGTTTCCACAACCTGGTCAAAACTGACAGCATGCCTTCCATCGGACAAAAGTGCAAATACCGCAATTTCAACCGCCCGGGCAGCCGCCATGGCATTCCGCTCTATGCAGGGAATCTGCACCAGCCCCATAACCGGATCACAGGTTAAACCTAAATGGTGCTCCAACCCCATCTCAGCGGCATACTCTATCTGATGAGGTGATCCCCCGAGAAGATGGGCTGCCGCAGCGGCCGCCATGGCACAGGCAGTACCTACCTCGCCCTGACAGCCAACCTCGGCACCTGAAATTGAAGCATTATGACGTACCAGAATGCCAATCAAACCGGCAGTAGCCAGAGCCCGGTATATACGCTGCTCATTTACATCATGCAGATCCCGAAACCATGTAAGCACTGCAGGCAGCACCCCGGAACCTCCACAGGTAGGAGCGGTAACAACTACACCACCGGCAGCATTTTCTTCGGAAACTGCCAGAGCGGATGCAAAAAGATAGCCGTAATCGTGGGTTACACCCGAAGAATGCCGTAGTTTTGCCTCATAGGTCGAAGCCTTGCGTCCAAGTTTCAAACCGCCGGGAAGAACTCCTTCTGCAGAAAGCCCCCGCCTTACAGCATCACTCATAGCATTCCACACACCAGCCAGATGTTCTTCCAGCCCCGGTTCCGTAGAATAAGCATATTCCCATAACGGAATACCTTCACTTTTACAATGCTCAAGAATATCTTCCAACCTGGTAAGGGAATAGGTGGAAACCAATTCACTGAAGCCCGGATAAACGATTCGCCCGCCGCCGGTACTGTAGACCTCCCGGGAGAGCATTATTTCACTATTGGTATCCCAGGCAGCGAAAACCATCCCGTTCGGGTGTTGATCCAGTTCTTTTTCCTTATACCAGTTAACTTCCTTAAGCCTGGTCCCGAACACCTTCTCCAATACCTGGTCCGTACCGTGTCCCTTACCGGTAAGAGCGAGGCTGCCGTACAAATCCACAGTGTAATATTCAGCACCGCCAGTTTCACCGAGAAAAAGCTCGGCCCCGCGTGCCGGCCCAAGGGTATGACTGGACGAAGGACCATTCCCGATACGATACAAAGTTTTTATACCTTCCATTTCTGCCATTGCCTGACCTCCGGAAAACGGTAGGATCAATATTATTATAAGGTCAGGGATGCATATCGCACAATTGTGGAAATATGTTTTATAACTGTGCATCGTAATAAATTTGGAGGAGGTTATTACACTTCGCAAGCACCGTGATGCAGGAACTTTCAGCTTGTCTTGACGCTTTTGTTATGCTATTACAAAACGCGCAGTTTAAATTATACAAATTGATTTTTTACACCTGAAAGCTCTCTGCCATTTGGTGGAAAGACTTTCTCTACGCAGGCTCCGCCCTGCGGTAATCTTCAATTACCTTGGGTTCGCGTGTTTGGCTTCGCTAAGCCGCGCTGATCTTCGACCTCGCTCTGGCTTTTTTTGCTTTTTTGTGGTGTTCTGAACGGGACCGCGTGTTTGGCTTCGCCAAGCCCCGCTTATCCCCCGCGCGTTCCTCATCGCTTCGCTCTTGCGGTACGCGCTATGGCAAAAAAAAAGCCAGGCGACGTCCTACTCTCCCGCTTTCGCAGTACCATCGGCGCTGAAGGGCTTAACTTCCGTGTTCGACATGGGAACGGGTGGATCCCCTTCGCTAAGGTCACCTGGCAATAATTATTACCATTTCTTTTGTTCGGTCGCCATCGGACTTACGTCCTCCGACTCCCTTACAAGACAAGAAAGCTGTGAAACTTCCCTATCCTTCGTGCGTCTATCCCATTAAGGATAAACTATTTATGTTAACATAGATCCCTTGAAAAACGGACGGGTTTTCCGGCCGACTTTTCATACGTAGGGGTCAAGGGTAGTTGAAGGTGTAATCACCGACAACGACCGTAGAAAAAAGGAGCACACAATAATATGGTCAAGCCTCACGACTAATTAGTACTGGTCAGCTGAACATGTTACCATGCTTAGACCGCCAGCCTATCAACCAGATCTTCTCTCTGGTGTCTTCAGGGACCTTAAAGGCCCTGGGATGTCTCATCTCGAGGGGGGCTTCCCACTTAGATGCCTTCAGCGGTTATCCCGACCGAACTTGGCTACCCAGCACTTACCCTTGGCAGGATAACTGGTACACCAGAGGTTCGTCCATTCCGGTCCTCTCGTACTAAGAACAGATCCTCTCAAACATCCAACGCCTGTGGCAGATAGGGACCGAACTGTCTCGCGACGTTCTGAACCCAGCTCGCGTACCGCTTTAAATGGCGAACAGCCATACCCTTGGGACCTGCTCCAGCCCCAGGATGCGATGAGCCGACATCGAGGTGCCAAACTTTGCCGTCGATATGAACTCTTGGGCAAAATCAGCCTGTTATCCCCGGAGTACCTTTTGTCCGTTAAGTGACGGCCCTTCCACTCAGAACCGCCAGATCACTAAGACCTACTTTCGTACCTGCTCGACATGTACGTCTCGCAGTCAAGCAACCTTGTGCCTTTGCACTCGTACATTGATTTCCAACCAATGCGAGGTTACCTTCGCGCGCCTCCGTTACTCTTTAGGAGGCGACCGCCCCAGTCAAACCGCCCACCTGACATTGTCCACGTACCCGCTTCAGGGCACCCGTTAGAAATATAACTTGCAAAGGGAGGTATTTCACCAACGACTCTGCGCAACCTAGCGACCACGCTTCAAAGTCTCCCTCCTATCCTACACATTACAAGCCACATTTCAATGCCAAGCTACAGTAAAGGTTCACGGGGTCTTTCCGTCTAACCACAGGTAATCGGCATCTTCACCGATACTTCAATTTCACCGGGTTTCACGTTGAGACAGCGTTCAAGTCGTTACACCATTCGTGCGGGTCGGAACTTACCCGACAAGGAATTTCGCTACCTTAGGACCGTTATAGTTACGGCCGCCGTTTACTGGGGCTTCAATTCGACGCTCTCACATCTCCTCTTAACCTTCCAGCACCGGGCAGGTGTCAGTCCCTATACTTCATCTTGCGATTTAGCAGAGACCTGTGTTTTTGGTAAACAGTCGCTTGAACCTTTTCTCTGCAACCCCTAACAAACTTTAACATCCATCGAGGGCCACACTTCTCCCTAAGTTACGTGTGTATTTTGCCGAGTTCCTTAACGTGAATTCTCCCGAGCGCCTTAGAATACTCTTCCCGCCTACCTGTGTCGGTTTGCGGTACGGTCCCTTACAGCATATCTTTAGAAGCTATTTCTCGGCACCTTGATCCCACCAGCTTCGCTCGTCCGTAGACTCACTCGTCTTAACACCTCGTCTCAAACTGCGGATTTACCTACAGCTCTCAACAACTAAGTGCTTAAACCGGGACAACCATCGCCCGGCCTGGCTTCGCCTAATGCGTCGCTCCATCAGTCCTGTAAGAGGTACGGGAATATTAACCCGTTTCCCATCGACTACGCCTTTCGGCCTCGCCTTAGGGGCCGACTAACCCTTGGGCAGATTACCTTAACCCTGGAATCCTTAGGCTTTCGGCGGACAGGGATCTCACCTGTCTTTTCGTTACTCATGCCTGCATTCTCTCTTCCATCCCGTCCAGCATCCCTTTCAGGACACCTTCAACCGTACATGGAATGCTCCTCTACCATGTAATAAATTACATCCGTAGCTTCGGTACTATGCTTAGCCCCGTTACATTGTCGGCGCACAACGACTCGACCAGTGAGCTATTACGCACTCTTTAAAGGTATGGCTGCTTCTAAGCCAACCTCCTGGCTGTCTTCGCCGTTGCACTTCCTTTTCCACTCGAGCATAGTTCTGAGACCTTAGCTGACGGTCTGGGCTGTTTCCCTTTTGACCACGAATCTTGTCACCCGTAGTCTGACTCCCACGCATCATTTAACCGGCATTCGGAGTTTGACTGAGTTTGGTACCCGGTGAAGGGCCCTAGCCCAATCAGTGCTCTACCTCCGGCAAACTAACGTGAGGCTAGCCCTAAAGCTATTTCGAGGAGTGCCAGCTATCTCCGAGTTTGATTAGCCTTTCACTCCTATCCACACCTCATCCCTGCCTTTTTCAACAGACTAGGGTTCGGTCCTCCACTTTGTGTTACCAAAGCTTCAACCTGGACATGGATAGATCACTCGGCTTCGGGTCTACCGCATGCTACTAAAGCGCCCTATTCAGACTCGGTTTCCCTTCGGCTTCGGTACTTCTATACCTTAACCTCGCAACATACGGTAACTCGCAGGCTCATTCTACAAAAGGCACGCCATCACCACAATAAATTGAGGCTTTGACCGCTTGTAGGTCCACGGTTTCAGGTTCTATTTCACTCCCCTCCCGGGGTGCTTTTCACCGTTCCCTCACGGTACTATTCGCTATCGGTAGCTGTCTCGTATTTAGCCTTGGAAGGTGGTCCTCCCGGATTCAAACAGGATTTCTCGTGTCCCGTCCTACTCAGGTACGTGCTCAGCGCTCACTCAAGTTTCGACTACGGGGCTTTCACCCTCTTTGACCGGCTTTTCCAATACCGTTCGTCTACCCTTATAAGTCACCTTTATGCACGCCCTACAACCCCAGTGCGCATGCGTACTGGTTTGGGCTATATCCATTTCGCTCGCCGCTACTTTGGATATCTCTTTTGATTTCTTTTCCTCTGGGTACTTAGATGGTTCAGTTCCCCAGGTATTGCTCCACTGTGCTATTTTATTCACACAGCAGTGACAGAGAGTCTACTCTGCCGGGTTACCCCATTCGGTGATCCAGGGTTCAATAGATGTTTGCTCCTACCCCTGGCTTTTCGCAGCTTACCACGACCTTCTTCGCCGGACAGCTCCAAGGCATCCTCCGTGGACCCTTATTCGCTTGACCATATTAGTTTGTGCTCCTTCTTATGGCGGCCGCCCAAGCTAGTATTTTAAAAAATAGTAGCTTGGTCTCCCTTGGTCCTGTTGCCCAGATAAAACCCGGCAGAGCCGTGTTTTACTGGTCGCAAGGTTTTCAAGGTGCTGTTGTATCTTCGTACAACAAGCATTACAACCATCCCGAAACTCCCCTTTGCGATAAGACTACTTCCCATTTCATCTTACCGGTATGTTCCGGTTCTCTATGTCAAAAGATCGAAAAAAAATAACCTAAGTTTAAAACCTTGGTTATTGTTATGGGCCTGACAAGACTTGAACTTGTGACCTCACGCTTATCAGGCGTGCGCTCTAACCACCTGAGCTACAGGCCCGGATATATAAAGATAAGGGCGAAGATTTCCGCTTATTAAAAAGCAAGTTTACCTTGTACGTTGTTTCATACTTATCCCGTCTGTATCCCATTTACAGAAGCTTTTTAGACTTGCGCCTTTAAAACCTCCGCTCAGCTTTATAGCTGATTGAGAACTATTCGTTCCAGTTCCCTTCTCGTAGAAAGGAGGTGATCCAGCCGCACTTTCCAGTACGGCTACCTTGTTACGACTTCACCCCCCTTACCAGGCATACCTTCGGCACCGTCCCCCACGTGAATGGTTAGACGAGCGACTTCGGGTACCCCCAACTCGGGTGGTGTGACGGGCGGTGTGTACAAGGCCCGGGAACGTATTCACCGCGCCATGCTGATGCGCGATTACTAGCGATTCCACCTTCATGAAGTCGGGTTTCAGACTTCAATCTGTACTGAGACAGGCTTTCTGCGATTTGCTTCACCTCGCGGTTTCGCGTCACTCTGTACCTGCCATTGTAGCACGTGTGTAGCCCAGGACATAAGGGCCATGATGACTTGACGTCGTCCCCACCTTCCTCCGGTTTGTCACCGGCTGTTCCATCTGAGTCCCCAACTTAATGCTGGCAACAGATAGCAGGGGTTGCGCTCGTTGCGGGACTTAACCCAACACTTCACAGCACGAGCTGACGACAGCCATGCAGCACCTGTATACCTGCCCCGAAGGGAAGCTGTATCTCTACAACCGTCAGGTATATGTCAAGCCCTGGTAAGGTTTCTCGCGTATCATCGAATTAAACCACATGCTCCACCGCTTGTGCGGGCCCCCGTCAATTCCTTTGAGTTTCACCCTTGCGGGCATACTCCCCAGGCGGTGCACTTAACGCGTTTGCTACGGCACCCAGGGCTACCCCCAAGCACCTAGTGCACATCGTTTACGGCGTGGACTACCAGGGTATCTAATCCTGTTCGCTCCCCACGCTTTCGCGCCTCAGCGTCAGTATTCGGCCAGGATCTCGCCTTCGCCACCGGTGTTCTTCCTAATATCTACAGATTTCACCCCTACACTAGGAATTCCAGATCCCCCTCCGATACTCTAGTCTCACAGTTTCCAGCGCGTTCCCACAGTTAAGCTGTGGTCTTTCACACCAGACTTGCGAAACCGCCTACACGCCCTTTACGCCCAATAATTCCGAACAACGCTTGCCCCTTACGTGTTACCGCGGCTGCTGGCACGTAATTAGCCGGGGCTTATTCCTTACTTAATGTCATCCCGGAAGCATTCCCTCATCCGGTTATTCTTCGGTAAGAAAAGAACTTTACAACCTCACGGCCTTCTTCATTCACGCGGCGTCGCTCCGTCAGGCTTGCGCCCATTGCGGAAGATTCTTAGCTGCTGCCTCCCGTAGGAGTCTGGGCCGTGTCTCAGTCCCAGTGTGGCCGTCCACCCTCTCAGGCCGGCTACTCATCGTTGCCTTGGTAGGCCTTTACCCCACCAACTAGCTAATGAGCCGCAGACTCATCTCAAGGCGGTGCCTTAGCACCTTTCACCCGTAGGCACATTCGGTATTACCCTGTGTTTCCACAGGCTATCCCCAACCTCAAGGCAGATCATCTACGTGTTACTCACCCGTTCGCCACTCTCAAGAGACCGAAGTCCCTCTACCGTCCGACTTGCATGCTTAAAACGCGCCGCCAGCGTTCGTTCTGAGCCAGGATCAAACTCTCCGTGATATAATAAGTCTCATACAAGATGAGACTCCTAATTCACTAAAATAAGTTTGAATACTCAATTTCAGAATAAGCTGACTTATATCCGTCATTATTGAAATCAACAAAGGTTCCCGCTTTTTATTTCTCAAACCATTACCCACTAACAAGTTAGCAGACAATGATAAGATCACGGTTATCTTCGCCCCTTCTCATATTCCAGTTAATTCCAATACCCTTTATTTACAATCCCAAGGTCATTCACTCTCTCAATTTCAGTGAACCGTCCCTCTTAACATGGACTAAACAAGGCCGTATCGGCTGTCTTTTAAAGATCATTCATGACGCTTTACCTTCAGGGTGACTCACCCCGTCGCTTCAGCGTGATCGCAGTTATATCATTCGGCGCCACTCAGTGTCAACCCGCTTCAACAGGTTTTTTCAAACTCACCGCAGTGAGCCGGAGTAGCATAAAGCACGATTAAGTCGTGATTCCGCCGAAAGATAGCAGAACCATAAACAAGCAGAAAGAAAAACGTTGCTGATCTTATCGCTGTTGATTGGTTCTAAAAGGCGTCCCTCTCATTTGAGGAACGTTGCTAAATATATTGGATACCCGAGCTCTTGTCAACCAGCGGAGCCGATCTTTTTGCCTGATTCGAGGATAATTTCCGCTACTTCCGCAAAACCGAACCCAAAGGGTTTTTCAGTTATATACCCCGGTTTTTTTTCTATCAAATATAGAACGGACTTTATATTCGCCATACCACAGGAGAGAGGGAAATAACTGAACATCGGTTCATCGTTGGGAGAGTCGCCGCAGAACAGTACAGCCTTCGTCAGAGCATCAGGGCTTATTCCGAAATTGTCCGTCAGTATCATCACTGCAGTTTCAAGTTTACTGTACTGCCCGAACCAGGTATTCACATGAATAGAGCTTATTTTGGCCACAGCCCCTTTCTCTTCACAGAGTGTTTTTATTTTCACTGCGGTATCATAATCGAACCGTGGAGGATCCTCTGCAAAATCAAGGGCGAGATCATACCAGCGAAAGTCCTGATCCCTGGCGGTTTTCATGCCGGGAATACGGGTACAGACATACTCCTCTATCTCTTTAAGGCGATCCCGCACGTTCACATCAGCTACATCGGGATGCAGTTTCAGATCATATCCGTTTTCTGTTCTCAGCATACAGAATGCGCCGTTTTCTCCAATCACTGCCTCTACAGGCCACTGGCGGATTATCATATCACACCAGCCGGCAGGTCTGCCGGTAACCGGGATTATTGTGAATCCGGCTTTATGCAAATTCCACAGAGCTGTATAGGCTTCCGGGAGGAGGTAGCCCTCTCGGGTAAGTGTATCATCTATGTCACAAAGAATATATTTCAGGCTGCACAAGTCTGCCCTGTTGAGCTCTTCCAACGGGAGCATATTAATCTCCGAAAGATTCCCTGAGAACCGGCCAGGCACCTTTAAGGTAGGTAATGAAAGATGCAACAGATGCAAATGCAGCAAGGATAAATACCGATAGAGTACCGATTTTAATAATATGGAGGAACTCTGATGTATTGCCCAGGCGGTCGAGCGAGACTGAAAGGAAACCCAGTACACCGGCAATTGCATATGTTACAGCCTTAAGCTTACCCCAGATACTGGCAGCCATGGCTTTTCCCTTGCGTATCAGTACCATTCTGAGGAATGTAATGGAAAATTCACGGTAAAGAAGTACAGCAAGTATTATAACCGGCATTATCCCCACTGCGGTAAAACAGATAAAATAGGTAATTCGGCTTAGAACATCTGCAAAAGGGTCAAGCACCTTTCCAAGATCAGTAACAAGGTTGTATTTTCTGGCAATGTATCCATCCATTACATCCGAAATTTCTATGAGAATATACAGCACCCAGAGCGCCACAATTGAAGGCAGGACAAAATTTCCTGTCCACAGGGGGAGCATAAATACAATCAGAAGAATAGGGGTAATGATTATACGGAAAACAGTCAGTTTATTCGGCAAATTCATACACGAAACCCTATAGCGGAGCAGAACACTTGTCAATAATGATTTACATTTGATACAGAAGTTTAACCGAAACCCTAAACAGCGGTATTATCCAGCTCTTTCAGAATCTCTACAAAATGATCCTTTCTGGCAAAACGGTAGAGAACACGATATCCCTGCCTGGTTTTTATGCGGATTATACTCCTGAGAGCCTTTTCCATCTCTTTGCGGGAATCATATAATTTCACCTTTTCCCGCCCGGCATTCGGCTCACGGCCCCAGGTTATGGTAAAAGCATAGTCTGCAAAAAGGTTTCCCTGCCTGTCGTGTACAGAGTAATACCAGAAGTGTCCTTTGGTATCCTCTTTAAAAAAGGTAATAATCATCCATCACCAGTATCGGCTGATTATCCAGAAAAAGAAAGAGACGAAATTTCCAATTTATCCTGATTCCCTTCAATTTTATAGCTTTTTAAAAGATGCAATTTCCTTGAAGCAGGTGACACCTCAAACAGTGAAAGTATTTGTACTTGCCTTAATAATTTTTCAACCTTCAGGGCAAGGGGATTGAGCTCGATTCCATCCTTTTCAACAACCTTCTGTTTCTCATCCGGATTGGATCCGGTAATGTATTCTAGGAAAATTGCCTTGTCGGCGGGAAAAGGGAGAAATGGGCTGATGGATACACAGTAACCGTAGAGATGTATTGTTTCTCCACCTACACGATACACCTGCGAAAATCCAGGCTGCTTGAGTTCCACAGCGCTTACCGATTCTTCCATACGCAGAACAAACAAACTTGTAGTTTTGTCGTCAATACGCAGACAAGGATACGTTTTGAAGGCCATAAACATAACGACATACAGAAACGAAACAGTAAGAAGCAAAGCTGTTCCTGTTGTTCGAGGGAAGAAAGAAATCAGCATCCCTGCAGAGAAAGCCCCTGCAAGACCAGGCCATATATGCAGCAGGAAGGAATAATCTACAATTTCAGGTGCAAACAGAACCCCAAGAGAAAACGAAAGAAATGCCAGAGAGAGAAAAACCAGTGACGGGATTCCCGGTTTCTGTTTTCGAATTGCCCGTCCAAGAGAACTGGTGATAGAAATCCCCAGGGACATCCCCGATAGATAGATCCAGAGATTGGGATTAGCAAGAAGAGACGTCCATGAAAGGTTCATCTATATATTATATATTTCACCGTATTTGTTTTTCAGGTATGTCAGAAAATATTCTGCCTTTAACGATTCTCGGGTAGCCCCTACACAGATCTCGTCAGCGGTTCTTGAAGCACCGAATGCATGGATGTTTTTCCTTAGCCAGAGTGCAAGATCAGTGAAATCACCGCCGGCGATCTTTTCCTTCAGCTGGGGAATTTCGCTTTCCGCCGCCTGTTGGAACTGGGCTCCATACAGATTACCCAGAGCGTAAGTGGGAAAATACCCTAAGGCTCCCATGGACCAGTGAATATCCTGCAGCTCCGCATCAGAACTCTTTTCCGGTGTAATGCCCAACAGCTGTGTCGAAAGATCTCTCCACGCTCCGGGCAGATCAGCAACCGGCAGATCACCGGTCAGCATTGCGATCTCAAGACGGAAGCGGAGAATTATATGCAGCCCGTAGGTAACTTCATCTGCATCAATGCGTATAAAGGTTGGCGCAACCCGGTTAACTCCGCGGTAGAAACTGTCCAGATCGATTCCGTTTAATGCTTCAGGGAAAACATTCTTCAACTCCGGAAGATAATGTTTCCAAAACTCTCTGCTGCGGGCAACAGCATTCTCCCATGTGCGGGACTGACTCTCATGTATCCCGAGAGAAGTACCGGTTGCAAGGATGTTCCCCTGCACTTCCGGATCGAAACCCATTTCATACAGTGCATGACCACATTCGTGTACAAGGCCGAATAATCCGGTTGCAAGAAAATCTTCCCGGAACCGCCCGGTTATACGTACATCACTGCCCCCCAGAGTAGTAGTAAAAGGATGGGCTGTCTCATCAATTCTACCCCGGGAAAAATCATAGCCGAGGTCTTCCACTACCCGGCGTGAAAACTCACGCTGCCTGACAACTTCGTATTTTCTGTGCAGGAAGGAATCATCAACCTCTTTTCTGCTGCTGATTTCGGCAACCAGAGAGGAAAGCTCCTTCTCAAGATCCGTAAAAAGAGTATCCACCTTTGCGGTGGTCATCCAGGGTTCGAACTCATCAAGCAGAGCATCATAGGGATGTTCGTCATAGCCGACAGCTTCCGCCTTTTCCCTGTTCAATTTTACAATCTCTTCAAGATGGGGCCGGAACAGGGAGAAATCATCCTTTCTTCGGGCTTCAACCCATGCCGCCTGCCCCGCACTGGCAACCCTGGCAAAGGCTGCCACCAGCGATGAGGGAATACGAATATCCCGGGTGTAGCGGCGGTAAAGCTCACGCAGGAAGGGGCCATCGCCTTCAAGCTTCTCACCACTGCCCCAGGGATTCACGTCAGTACAGCCGGCCTGTTCCAGAAGTTCACCAACTTCGGGGGCTGTGATTTTTTCATGTGCCAGAGACTGCAGCAGAGCCAGCTGCTCTCCTCGTTCAGGGATTGCCTGCTGCGGAATGTAAGTTTCCTGATCCCAGCCCAGGATTGCAGCAGCTTCCGAGATGAGCTGATACTCCCGGGTGATCTTTTTCAGTTTCTCTACAGTCTCGGCCATGTTTCTCTCCTTAATGTAGAACAGCCCTTAAAGATCTGCTTTTTCCTGCACGGCTTTTTCAACCCGGGCAACAAAATCCTCAAGGGGAATACCATTTTCCTGCTTGCCGTTTCTCAGGCGCAGGGAAACAGCTTCTGCTTCCGCTTCTTTTTCTCCCAGAATAAGCATGTAAGGAATTTTCTGTGCCTGGGCATTACGGATCTTGGCGTTCATGCGGTCATCGGAATCATCGAATTCAACCCTGAATCCTGCTTTCTTAAGCCGGGAATATACTTTTTCCGCATATTCCTCAAAGGCCGGGGCTACTGGGATTACCATGATCTGCATAGGAGCAAGCCATACAGGAAAGGCACCCCCGTAGTGCTCTATAAGTACTCCGAAGAAACGTTCAAGTGATCCGAGGAGTGCTCTATGGATCATGTAGGGTCTTTTTTCTTCGCCATCCCTGTCAGTAAAACTCATCTTGAAACGCTCGGGTTCATTGAAGTCAAACTGTACGGTGGAAAGCTGCCAGGAACGGCCCAGGGCATCCTTGACCTTCAGGTCAATCTTTGGACCATAGAACGCACCGCCCCCCTCATCAACATCATACTCAAGCCCTTCTGCTTCAATAGCTTTGCGTAACGATTCCTCGGCAAGAGTCCACTGGGCAGGATCGCCGACCGCTTTTTCCGGCATTGTGGAAAGATAGGCCTGAATATCGGTAAAGCCGAAGGATCGGAGCATATGCAGACTGAAACGCAGGACCTCAAGAATTTCATCCTCCACCTGATCGGGGGTACAGAAAATATGGGCATCATCCTGGGTAAAGCCCCGGACACGCATAAGCCCGTGGAGTGTACCGGATTTTTCGTAGCGGTAGACTGTTCCCAGTTCCGCCCAGCGGAAAGGAAGATCCCTGTAGGAATGCTTGTTGGTCTTGTAGATCATTATATGAAATGGACAGTTCATAGGCTTGGCGTAGTAATTAGCCTTATCCATGACCATTTCCGGATACATGCCCTCGGCATAAAAATCGAGGTGACCGGAAGTTTCCCAGAGCCAGGATTTTCCCACGTGGGGGGTAAAAAGGAATTCGTACCCGTTATTGCGGTGCTCCTCCCTCCAGAAATCCTCAATGGCAACCCTGATACGTGCCCCTTTAGGGTGCCAGTATACAAGACCAGGACCTGCTTCTTCGTGGGTGCTGAAAAGGTCAAGCTCACGGCCCACCTTACGGTGATCCCGCTTCTCCAGCTCCTCAAGCTGCTGCAGATACATGCGAAGGTCCTTGGGATTGGTCCAGGCTGTGCCGTAGATACGCTGAAGCATAGGCCGCTTTTCATCGCCCCGCCAGTATGCGCCGGCAATGGAAAGAAGTTTGAATGACTGGGCATTCAGCTTGTTTGTGCCTTCCACGTGGGGGCCGCGGCAAAGATCCGCAAATTCTCCCTGGCTATATACAGAGATATCCTCCCCTTCGGGAAGTTCCTTAATAAGTTCAACCTTGTAGGGTTGATCCTTGAACTGATTCAGAGCCTCGTCTCTACTGACCACTGAGCGCTCAAATGTGCGACCTTCCTTAATAATCGCCTGCATTCTCTGACTTATATCTTCCAGATCATCCTCTTTCAGGGACCGGGGCAGATCAAAGTCGTAGTAGAATCCGTTGTCTATGGCAGGACCGATGGCAACCTTCCCTTCAGGAAAAATTTGCAGTACAGCTTCGGCCATTACATGGGCCATGGAATGACGGATCATCTGCAGTTTTTCGTCTTTATTATCTTTACTCATACCAACCTCGCTGGACGCCGTAGCGCCGGTTAAATTTTCTTACGTTCCGGAAAAAGAAAAAGCCTTCAGGTCTCATCCTTCCCGGGTGCCGATGTGCACCGTATTACGGGTAAGGACGAAGGCCTGAAGGCTCTCCGCGGTTCCACCTTACTTCGCCGGAATCAGTCTGTATTTTCAATCGACTGCCGACGCTCTTGTTTCTTCTCTTTACCTGCACCATCAATAAATGCAGGAGGCATCACCCTACGGCGGAAGTAGTCCGGCACAGCTTAATAGGACATATATTTCTACAGAAGTCCTTTCAGCCTGCAGCTCGGAAGGGGTTTTCACTCCGGACGGAACAGACGGCTTCCAGCCCGGTATCGCAGATACTCCGGCCGTCTTCTCTCTTGATCCGCACCCAAAGGTACTCGTCTTCGTCAAAGCTTTGTATTCAGTAATACTAAAATCTTCACCGTAAGTCAACACAGCAATTGCGTAGCCTGCAAAACGGCAGTATTTACCTGCTTTGGACTATGGCAGATGCTGTATTAAGGCCATCAACGGCACTGCTCATTATACCGCCGGCTGAACCACTTCCCTCTCCTACAATGAAGAGGCCGGGGATATTTTCCACCTCACCGGTAATTTTTCGCCTGATCTTAAGTGCGGCGGAGGTGGTGGTCTCCATACCTATTATCAGCCCCTTTTCATATCCGCGTATTTTGCGGGAAAAAGCATCAATACCGTATTTCAGATCCGACAGCAGCCATTCAGGATACAGCATCCGGTAATCCACTGGAATTAATGAGAAAGGGTAACTGCTCTCCGGAAATTTTCCATGCCGGTCTCCTTTCAGAAGACTTCCGGTGTGTGCTGCCGGTGCCGCATGTTCTCCGGTAATCTTCCATGGACGGGCTTCCAGTAATTCCAATGCGTCAAGAATTTCCTCAGGAGAAGATACTCCCGGAAACAATTCCTCCGGATGCACAGATGCCACTACAGCCGCATTTGACCATGCGGAATTCCTGCTGAACATGGATACTCCGTTTACGATATTGATTCCACTTCGCCAGGATGCAGGAACAACCCGCCCTCCGGGACACATACAGAAACTGTAGACTCCCCGGCCGGAATCTGCCTTTGTCGTAAGCCTATATTCTGCAGCTTTAATTCCAGGGATCTCGGGCCTGCCCCATTGGGAAAGATTTATAAGCTCCCGGGGATGCTCAATTCGAAATCCCACAGCAAATCCCTTGGGTTCAAAAACCGCACCCTGAGCCAAAAGCATACGGAAAAGCTGGAAAGAGGAATGTCCGGGGGCCAGGATGGTTATATCTGCAGGTATTTGCTCATCCCCGGCGGTCACACCTCCGCAGCTGCCGTCAGGGTTTCTTAACAACCCTGTTACTTCAGTGTTAAACCGGAAATCCACACCACGGGCCTGCAGCTCTTTTCTACCCTGTTGAACCACTGTAAACAGTTTATCACTGCCTATATGAGGATGAGTCAGCCAGAGAATCTCTTCGGGAGCACCTAACGTGACATAGCGGGACAGAATGTACTCTTTTTCAAGGGCAATACTCTTGGATCTGCTTGTCAGTTTTCCATCGGAAAAAGTTCCCGCCCCGCCTTCTCCGCAGGCATAATTGGATGAGCTTTTCAGAGGCCCTCCAGCCTCATAATTTTCAATATCCTGCCTTCTCTCATCGGCTGGCGGGCCTTTTTCCAGAAGAATTACATCGTATCCAGCCCTGGACATAATATCCGCGGCAAAAAATCCCGCAGGTCCTGAACCGACAACCAGCGCCCTTCCGGCATTACGCCGGAACAATACAGGGAAAATGGATTCGGAGTCCCGACGTAATTCTCCCTTTCCCGTTGAAATTCGGTAATTCCAAAATAAATGAGGTTTTTTTCTTGCATCCAGACTCTTTCGAAGAATCCTGTAAGGGCCGGAAGTTCCTGTCCGGCGAGACACAAGGAGAGCAAGCTCTTTATCGCCGGTATCAACCGGAACAGTTACATCAAATTCCATGGAGATTAGAAAGCTTCCCGGCTTTTACGGCGTTTTTCAGCGTGACCTTCCCTGTAATCCCATACGGAGGGATATTTCCAGTGCAGTTTCCTTAACCAGGGCTATATTTTTCTCGGTGACATCCTCTTCATAGAGAGAAAGATCCCAGGATGTACTCACTGCAGCGACTATGTTTTTTCTGTAATCGAATATCGGTGCGGCCACGCACTTCATTCCCATATCAATTTCTTCATTGTCCACCGAGTATCCGCGACTGCGGGAGAGATTCACCTCATTCACCAGGGCCTCTGCATCGATAATGGTATTTGCTGTCTTACGGGACATGGGGGTCTCTGCGGCATACTGTCGTATTTCGTCGTCAGACCAGGCCATAAGCAGGGACTTCCCCAGGGCAGAGCAGTACATAGCCACTCGTTGCCCGATAAAACAGTAGGACCGTATTTCCTTGTGTTTTTCAACCTTGTCTATATATGCCACTTCACCCTCCTGCTCAATAGCAAGAAAGGCAACCTGCCCTGTAAGGTGGGAGAGTCTGCGCAGATGTACCTGAGCTTCCGTCTTAAGCTCCAGGCTGTTCAGCAGCCCCGAGCAAAGCCCTATAAATCCGAGCCCCAGGCGATAGACACTGTTATCGCTTTTTTCTATATAGTTGCGGTCTTTCAGCACCGCAAGAAGTCTGAATACTGTACTTCTGGGCAGATCAAGGGATGAACCTATCTCAGTCAGGTTCATCCCGTTGTCATGGTGCGCCAGAAGTTCAAGTATATCAAACGTACGATCGATGGATTGTACTTTCATCCCACCGACCATATCATTATTCGTAGAGAAATAACACCTATCGTGACAGCCATCCTCCATCCACAGCAATGGTGTATCCGGTAATATAGTCACTTGCCGGGGATGCAAGAAAAATCGCCGCTCCCTGCATATCTTCAGGATCCCCCCACCTTCCGGCGGGAATACGTCCGAGAATCTCTTTGCTGCGTACTGGGTCTTTCTGCAGGGCTTCTGTATTATCCGTTGCCATATATCCGGGAGCAATACCGTTTACCTGGATATTGTGGGCCGCAAGCTCATTTGCCATTGCCCGGGTAACTCCCATGACTCCATGCTTGCTTGCTGTGTAGGAAACAACCCGGATACCCCCCTGATAGGAAAGCATAGATGCAATGTTTATGATCTTGCCTCCCTCGCCCTGTTTTATAAAACCTTCCGCTGCCGCCTGGGAGAGGAGAAACAGGCTTTTAAGATTGGTGTCCATCACGGCATCCCAGCTGCTCTCTTCGAACTCCATTATGTCCTGCCGGATAATGATCCCGGCATTATTAACAAGAATATCGATACGGCCAAGAGTCTCAACACATTCACGAACTATACGCCTTGCCTCTCGGGGATCGGCATTGGACAGATCAGCCTGAATAGCAGCAGACTTCTGACCACCCTGTTTAATAAGTTCTGCGGTGTCACCCGGTTTGGAGCGGTACACACATGCAACATCCGCACCGGCATCGGCAAGCCCGAGGGCTACACCTCTACCCAGACCGCGATTAGAACCGGTAACCAGGGCTACTTTACCTTTTAAGGAAAACTTCTCTATGCCCTTCACCGCAGATCCTCCATGGCAATGTGATCCATATCGGTAAAGGTCTGATTTTCTCCTATCATTCCCCATATGAAAGTGTAACTCGCAGTACCGACCCCGGAATGAATAGACCAGCTCGGCATAATAACTGCCTCTTTGTTTTTCATCACAATATGCCTGGTCTCATCCGGTTCTCCCATGAAGTGAAACACTCTGGTTTTCTCACTCATATCAAAATAGAGATATACCTCCATACGCCTGTCATGGGTGTGGGTAGGCATGGTATTCCAGATTGACCCCTCTTTAAGCAGGGTCATGCCCATAACAAGCTGACAGGTATCCAGAACATCCGGATGAATAAACTGGTGAATAGTTCTTTCATTGGATTCCGCCGGACTTCCAAGGTTGACCTCTTTAGCTTCTTTAAGGGTTATAACCCGGGAAGGAAAAGTCTTGTGAGCCGGGGCTGAGTTTATATAAAATTCAGCGGGATTATCCTTTGTAACGCTCTCAAACTTAACTTCCCTGGTACCTGCACATAAATATAGACCGTCCCGTGCACCCACAGGGTATACGCTGTTTTCCGTAACAACCTTTCCCGGCCCACCGATGTTTATGATACCCATCTCCCGGCGTTCAAGGAAGAAATCACTACCAAGCTCTTTACCTCCTTCAAGCACCAGCCCACTGGCAAGAGGAACAGCACTTCCGGTGATAATCCGGTCGACATGACTGTAGACCAGCTTCAGTTCTCCCGGTTTAAACAGGGTATCCACGAGAAAATTTTTCCGCATTCCCGTTGTATCCAGAGTTTTCCCATGATCGGGGTGAACAGCATAACGTATTTCCATACATATCTCCTGAAAAAGGCATTTATTGCATTAAAAGTCCGGGAAGCCATAAAGTTAAGGGCTTCACAAAACTTATTAAAACCAGAGTTATTATATTGGCCATTAAAAATGGTAATGCACCACGAAAAATACCGCCAATACCAAGGCCGGATATTGCAGAGGCAATATTCAGGCACATTCCAACAGGTGGAGTAACCAGTCCAATTGCAAGACCGGTAATTAGGATAGCACCAAATTGAACAGCATCAATTCCAAGAGCCTGCATTGCAGGAAGGAAAACCGGCGTAAGCAGGAGAATAGCCGGGCTTACATCGATAAATGTACCGATAAAAAGTATTATCAGATCAACTAAGAGAATAATTACAAATACCGGCAAATTCAGTCCGGAAATAAACATAACCATTGTCTGGGGTATATGCTCCAGGGCAAGAATCCAGATATATATCTTTGACAGGGCAATAATAATCATCACTGTTGCACTGGTTAGGACAGCATCCCGCATAACCCCGAAAACCTGGCGAAGACTGACCGAGCGGAAAACAAACAAACCGATAACAAGGGCATAAAGTACGCCAACCGCCGCAGATTCGGTAGCCGTGGCAATTCCGAGAACCACCGCCCCGATTATAAACAGGGGCATTATGACAGCCAGGATCGACCGCCGAACAGTAAGAACCACCTCCCGGGGAGCAAGATTAACCTCTTCCCGGGGATGATCTTTTATAACCGCGATAACAAGGGTGATAGCCATCATAAGAAAACCGATCATCAATCCGGGAATTGCTGTTCCAAGAAACAGTTTCCCCACCGATGCTTCCGCTACCAGGGCATAGATAACCACCGGGACACTGGGTGGTATAATCATCCCCATAGTTGATGAAGCCACAGTAATTCCGCTTGAGAATTCCCTGGTATACCCCTTTCTTTCCATCTCCGGAATCAACACTGCACCAACAGATGCGGTATCCGATACAGATGAGCCGGAAATTCCTCCGAATACCATACTGGCAAAAACATTCACCAGACCCAGCCCGCCTTTAAATCTGCCCACAAAAAGCATTGAAAAGTTTATAAGACGTTGCGTAATACCGCTTTCATTCATAAGAGCCCCCATGGCAATAAACAGGGGCAGTGCAATCATGAGGTAGGCATCCATTCCTGCATACAGCCGTTGCGGGATTACCGAAATAAGTTCCGGATGACTGGTTAAAAAGTAAACCAGCGAGGATAAGCCAAGAGAATACCCTATGGGAATACCAAGAACCAGAAGAAATATCAGGCTTACAAGTAGAGCTATCATTCCTGATCCTCCCTCTGTATCGGACGTCCGGTTACTATGATAGTGATAATTGCATACAAAGAAAAAACAAAGGCCAGGAAACAGCCTATAGGAACACTTACTTTTATAAGCCCGAGGGGAATACCAAGAGACTGGGAAAGATCTGTTCCTACTTTTTTTATCCAGTCGAGACTGTAAATAAACATGATAAAGTTGATTCCCCCTACACAGAGGAAACCAAAGACTTCTGCAGCAACCCTTGCCGGTCCGCCAAGCTTTTCTACAAAATAATCAATTCGTATATGCCTGTTCCGCGGTATCGCCACTGCCGCACCTATGGCGGTGGTATATATGAAAAGAAACGTGGTTAACTCATTACCACCGATTATTGATGAGTTGAATACATATCGAAGAACAACAAGTACCACGGTAAGCAGAAAAATTATTATAAGAAAAACTGTAATTATCCATTCAAGCAGGTCAAATATAAAATTGAAACTCTGGTTTGTTCCCATCCTTCCTTTTCCTTCATATCACCATTTTATTAAGCCGGACTGTTTCCAGAACAGCCCGGCGGTTAACTATCTACAGGGGAAAAAATATCTGGTATGCTTTTTAGAACACAGACAAACCGGCAGCTGCACGCACCTCATTTATTTCATCCCAGGTGAAATAACCTTCGTCTACATAATGCTGATACACAACCTTTCCAGCCTCAACAAAACCTGCAAGGTTCTGGGGTGGAACAGTATTGACCTCTATCATGTCGCGCATTTTCTCCAGATAGCCGGCTTCCGAACCAAGCCATATCTTGTCGCTGTATCGCATGGTATCCGTTGATACGGTATCAAAAATTGCTTTGAGATCATCGGGGAGGCTGTTATACCAGTCGGGATTTACATATATAGGATCCGGATGAATTTCCCAGTTCACCACAGACAGGTATTTCTGGGGCTCATAGAACTTCATATCGAAAATATTGGAGAAAGGATTCTCCTGTCCGTCTACAACCCCGGTTTTCAGTGCCATATAGGTTTCGGTATATGCAACCTCTTGAGGGTTGGCCCCGAAAGCCTTGAAAGACTGCACAATAACACCCACCGGTGGTGTCCGGATTTTCAACCCTGACAGGTCGGCAATGGAATTAATTGGCCGCTTGTTGTTGGTAATCTGGCGTGCACCACCTGCTACTCCGCAGGCAGGTACATACAGTCCGTTGTCCAGTGCTCCTTCATTGATTTTTCGTCCAATATCGCTGTCCATGGCACGCCCGGCCTGATAGGGGTCCTCAAACATGAAGGGTAATGCATAAATAAAATACTTGGGATTTGCAGTCTGCCAGATACCTCCGCGCATACCCTGTAGTGCACCTGTTTTTATCAGATCAAGAACCTCTGCTTCAGTACCCATGGTTCCACTGAAGTACAATTCCACTTTTATCCTTCCGTTGGTGAGTTTTTCCAGCTGATCCTTGAAATACTCCATGGATTTACTGCGGGGATGATCGGCTGACTGGGTATTGGCATATTTAAATACATAAGTCGTCTCCCCTGTGCCTGCAGCTCCCGCCTCGCTCTGTCCTCCTGCATAAAGAACAGAAAACGTCATAAGCGCTGACAGTAAAATGAAACCAATTTTCTTCATCACCTTCTCCTTGTTTCCATATTGTGATATAGTGTTTCCATATTGTGGAAACACAGAAATATTATACCCCTATGCAAAAATGTGTCAAGAAAAAGTTGATGATTAAAATGTTTAATCGGGGTCTAACTGCTCTTTATGAGGAAAAATCAGACAAATCGAGGAGCAAAGACAAAACTTCCTGCGGCCTCTCTGCATGTACCCAGTGAGATGTATCGTTCAGGGAGTGAATCTCCGCTCCGGGGAAAAACTTTTTAACAATATCTGCATCCCCGTCTTCCATGTAATGAGAGTTTCCACCACGGATAAAAAGTGTTGTTCCGGTATAGCTGCCCGCTATAGGGGGAAAATCTCTTATCCGGGACAACTCCTTTTGAAGTGCATTGAGGTTTAATCGCCAGAAAAACCCTCCAGAATCATTCCTTTGAATATTCTTCAGAAGAAATCCCGCAACGGCCCGGTTCTCCAGGCGTTGAACCATCCAGTCTTCCGCATCTTTCCTGCGCTCCATATGCTCAAGAGGCAGATCCCGCATAGCCTGCAGCTCCTCTTCAAGGCCCTGTTCATACTTTTTAGGAGCGATATCTTCGACAACCAGCCCGGACACCCTATCCGGGTATTGAAGGGCTATGCTCATGGCAACCTTGCCGCCCATGGAATGTCCAAGTAACCAGGATCTTTCTACACCACAGAAATCCATCAGTTGAATGATATCCACGGCCATTTCATCATAGGACATAGAATCTGCATGAAATGAATCACCATGATTACGCAGATCCGGAATCAGTATCCGGGCCTTGCCGGACAGACCTTTTCCCAGGGTGAAGAGATTTTCCTTTGAAGCAAAAAGTCCATGAAGAAGTATGAAATAAGGTCCGCGGTCGCCGAAGGTTTTATACTCCAGCATCAGAGAAAAGCTCCTACACCCTCCAGGATTATATGCGGACGATATGCAAAATTGTTCACTTCCTCCCGACTTGTTACCCCCGAAAGAACAAGCACAGTCTCGATTTCGGATTCAATACCGGCAACAATATCGGTATCCATACGATCACCGATAATTACTGTCTCTTCCCTGCTGCATCCAAGACGGCGCATGGCAGAGCGCATCATCAACGGATTTGGCTTTCCCACGTAGTATGCTTTTGATCCGGTGGTTAACTCTATGGGAGCAATAAGTGCGCCGGTAGCAGGAATTATTCCTTCCTCAGAAGGACCGGTGACATCGGGATTGGTGCCTATAAGCCGGGCGCCGCCGCGAACCAGGTTAATGGCCTTCTGCAGGGTTTCGAAGGTATATGAATGAGATTCTCCCACTACAACATAATCCGGATTCACATTATTCATGGAGAATCCGGCGTTATAGAGGGCATTGATAAGTCCCGCCTCTCCGATAACAAAGGCACTGCCCCCGGGCATCTGGTTCTTCAGGAACGAGCCGGTGGCAAGAGCACTGGTATAGAAATGATCTTCTGTAACCTCTATTCCAAGACGCTTAAGTTTCTGATGCAGCTCCTTGGGACTGCGTTCGGAAGAATTGGTAAGAAACAGAAATTCCTTATTCTCCGTATGCAGCCAGTCTACAAACTCCTTGACTCCAGGCAGCAGCCTGTTGCCATGATATATAACTCCATCCATATCACAAATAAAGCCCCGTTTGGACATTAAGCGTTCACGTGTCTCTTTATCAATTCCGCTCATTTATTTCTCTCCCTGGAGTTCAAGTATTTTCTCTGCTGTTTCCTGAATGCTGGTATCCGGTGTGGAGGCTCCGGCGGAGATCCCGACAACTGATAATCTGCCGACCTCTTCGGGCACCTCGCCAGGTCCCTCTACCTGCCATGCCGGCAGTCCCGACGATTTTGCAAGCTCGTACAGACGCCGTGTGTTGGCACTGTTTCGCCCTCCGATAACCACAATTCCCTGAACTTCCTCCGCCAGTTTTTTAACCGAATCCTGCCGAAGACTGGTAGCAGGACAAATTGACCGCTCCACCATACAGTCTTTGCATCGCTCACATATTTTCTCTGCGATCTGAAAATAGAGTTCCTTGTCAAATGTTGTCTGGGCTATTACAGAAACCTTCCCTGACAGCTGGATTGATAAAGCCTGATCGATATCGGCAATTACTCTGGCACTTGCTGGATTCTCCAGAGAACCGGCAATAGCCAGCATTTCTCCATGCCCGGCATCGCCGACGAGGATTACCTGCCTGCCCCGGGCTTCCGCTTTTCGTGCTTTTTTAATGGAATGCGCAACCTTCGGACAGGTTGCATCGATGATAATCCCTCCCCGGGCTTCGAGATCCGCCAGAACCTGGGAGGGTACACCATGAGCCCGGATTACCACCCGGTCTCCCGCATTTACCTCATCGGATTTGTTAACCACTCGTACTCCCCGGGTTTCATATGATGCAACCACCTGAGGGTTGTGAATAAGAGGTCCGTAGGTTGCAAGAGGTGCATCCTCCCCACTGTCCAGTGCCTCTTCCAGGATTGAGACAGCTCGCCTTACACCCATACAAAAGCCGATTTTATCAGCATACACAATAGCCATATATTTTTAGCCTCCCGGTAATTAACCGGTTGTTCTGAAATTACTATCCGCTATCTTTCAACAGGATAACGAAAAATCCTGCCTTCATAGTCTTTAAGCAGATAGTCATCCTCTTCCTCCCCTGTAATACTATCGGGATTAAGAAGGATTTTCCCCCCTCCTGCGGGAAGATCAACAGCAAAAGACGGAAGGGCCAGGCCGGAAACAGTCATACGGAGGTTCCGGTAAAGTTTAACTGCCTCTTTAAGGTTCACCCGGAAATGCGATGTCCCGGCGGCAAGATCACCCTGAAAAAGATAGTAGGGTTTTATTCGTGATTCAAGCAGTTGATGAAATAGTTGTGTGAGTATTTGTTTAGAATCATTAACCCCTCTCAGCAGTACTGTCTGGCTAACCATGGGTATACCCGCATCCGCAAAGGCTGCAACCGATTTGCGGAACTCATCCGTGAACTCAGCCGGATGATTAACATGCAGAACCAGCCATAAATTCTCAATTCTTCCAAGAAGTTCAACAAGCCGTGGACTAATACGGCCCGGAAGAACCGAAGGCATTCTGGTTGACAACCTGAAAACCAAATTTCCTGGTACATCCTGCAGCAGGTTAAAAAGTTCCTGCAGCTGCTGATCATTCAGCGTTAGGGGATCTCCTCCGGAGAGTATAACTTCATGTACCTCAGGATGTTCGACAAGATATCGTCGAATTTTCTCCAGTTCGTGTTTACCAAGGCCTCCTGTTCCATCCCCTGTAAATCGTCTGCGAAAGCAGTATCGGCAGTAAAGTGCGCATTGATCAGTAACCAGCAGCAGCACCCGGTCTTTGTAGCGGTGAATGCAGCGGCTTACCGGCTCCCAGGACTCTTCATGCAGCGGATCGGCTGTTTCAAAGGGCAGCACCTTCAGTTCATCCATTGCCGGAACAGCCATTTTCCGCAGTGCGCCGGTTTTATCTGAAAGAATCAATTTTCTGTAATATTCAGGGATTCTTACGGGCAGCCGTGCAATGGATTCAGGTGCATTAAAAAAAGCCAGTTCGCCCGTAGTGAGTTCAAAACCGGAGTTTTGTAATGACAGGACAGTATCGGGGGTGTCTGGGTGGTTAATTTTCTGCAATGTCAGATTATCCAGGATGAAAGATTGTACATGCAGAGGATTATTATTCCGGAAAGCACGCCAATAAAAAGTTTATCCACCTGACGATGAGTCATATGGTGCGAGAGATGAGCGCCTGTTATACCGCCGAGAATTCCACCGCCGATCATAAGAGCGAGAATTGTTATGTTAAAGTCGGGTATCCTGCCTGTAAATAGAGAAAAAATCAGGTTAGCAGCCTGGGAAAAGAATATAATATATATAGAGTTAAGCGCTGCAGTCTTGGAATCCATGGAGAAAAAGAAATAGAGTACTGCCAGATTTATCGGCCCTCCTCCAATACCCAGAAAAGAGGCAATTCCACCAAGCAGCACACCTATAAAAATGCTGAATACACTGTCATCCCTGTGCATTGGAACAATCTTCTGTTTGTACAACGTAAAAACAATTACGCCTATACATAGAATAATAAGTATTGAAGATTGAGTTACCCCGATAACAGCCTGGCTGTCGAAGCCTTTTCGTATAATATCAAACAGATACTTTCCACCTATACCACCAAGAATACCGCCTGACGCCATTAATGAGCTGGTTCGTTTATTGATAGTAATTTCACTCTTTCTGCTGCGGATAAGAGTGGACGTGGTCATTGCCAGTACTGTATTTCCTGAAAGAAAACTTATTACAGAAACGTCAAAGGAACTTATGCCGTCAAGTACCGGTTTTATAATAACTCCCCCACCTATACCGCTTATGGCACCAACAATTGAAGAAAAAAATCCGATCAGGGTGTAGAGAACAAACATAGCATTGAAACCTCTACGTTATAGTATTTCAGATAAGTATTTTTATACCAGTATTTACTCCTATAATAAAAGTGATAATCCTCATAGAATCAACACTGCCTCTCTTCTTTTTGAGTCTATTGCTTATTCCCATATTTTGCCTTTTCCTACATAAAAAAAATATTTATTATTTTTTAAAGTATTGACTTCAATATAAGGATATAGGAAAAGACAATAAAGAATTAGTTAGTTAAAAAATTTATTGTGATAGTGTCCAATTTTGTTTGCAATTTCAATCAGAGCCTTTACCCCGGAAGCGGGTTAAGCTGCCTTCTTTAAGATGAGGTCTCTCTGCTCATCCAATACTTCCTTTCTAATATATGACCTGCTTGTTGTCCAGTCTTCTGTGTATTCAATCAGGAAGCAGGTAACTAATCTCAGATAAGAATCCGGAGAAGGAAATATTCCGACCACGCGGGAACGTCGCCTGATCTCTTTATTCAAGCGTTCCAACATATTCGTCGAAGCTATCTTCCGATGATCCAGTTTTTCAAAGAGGAAAAACTGTAAGGAATCCTCCAACCCTGCATCAAGGATTTCCATTGCATCCGGGTATTTTCCATCCAGTTCATCAATGACTTCTTTGGCATATTTTCTGGCATCTTCCAGTGTAGGCTGCAGCCAGATATGTTTAATCTTTCCAGCTACATATTCCTTGCTGTGTCTTCGAACCTTTGCGAGGATGTTTCTCATGAAATGGACCTTGCAACGTTGCCACGTACTGCCAAGGAACTCTTTCTGAATAGCATTCTTTAAGCCCTGGTGAGCATCCGATACTGCTAACCAGATTTGCTGTAGTCCCCGCGTTTTCAGTTTCTGAAACAGCAGTCGGTAATTCTCTTCATTTTCTGCGTCCATGGACTCTATGGCCAATATTTCCCGCTCACCAGCCGTATTAAGCCCGCAAACGACCATTACAGCTGAGTTTATGACTCGTCCATCATTCCGGATCTTCTCATACAAAGCATCTACCCAAATGACAGGGTATTCTGCATCCAGAGGCCGTGTGCGAAATGCATCAACCTGTTCATCGAGCCCCTTATTGATTTCGGATACCTGACTTGCTGAAATGTTCTCAATTCCAAGCTGTTTTGCTAAACGGTCGATCTTTCTCGTTGAAACACCGTTGATGAACGCTTCCTGGACTACTTGAAGAAGTGCTTGCTCGGACCGCTTCTTTTCTGTCACAAAGAACGGGATGTAGCCACCTTTCCGCAGCTTCGGAACTACCAAATACATGGTTCCCAGCCGAGTATCAAAACGTCGAACTCTGGAGCCCGAAAAGTGTGTAATGCGCTCCTTGGAATGAATCCCTTTCTGCGCGCCTGCCTTGTTTTCAGCTTCGATCCTCATTAGCTGTTCTGTTGTCCACTTGAGCATCTCAAAGAGCGGATCGGATTCACCGATAAACTGGGATAGAAGATTCTTGAAATCTACGGTAGAGTTTCGTGGAGCCACTGTTGCTTCTCCTTTAGGTTTTGTTTGGTCACTTAACCCTTCGGAGTAAATGGTGGCTCTTTTTAGTTATCTAAATTGCGAACTTTTTTGGACATTATCCATCCGATGGTTACTCAAATTGCTGTTTAGCAGGTTGATACATATTCATTCAAAAACTTTAAAATTATCGACATCAGTAATTAACATCACCAATATATGAGTTTCCTGATATTTTATCAACAATTTACTATAATTCAAAACACTGTATATTGTGATGAAAATGAGTAACTGCCTGAAACAAACAGGCAGCTGTTTCACTTTTTATAAACCTTCTATATCTTTTATTTCCTCTCCGGAATGGGGTTGAGGAGGCCAGTGACTCCCTCTCTGCCCAAAAAGACCCGGAATTGGTTTATAGACATACTCCTGAGGTGGAAGCCCTTTCAGGTCGTTTTTCTTATCCACCCATTCTTTGTCAGTACCGTAGAGGTTTTCCAGAAGTTTTTCTTTCAGCTCCTCAAATTTTGAGGTATAGTTCTCATCTTCAGATAAGTCGATAAGTTCCTGCGAATCATTGTCTATATCGAAAAGTTGAAAACAATTACCGGAAGCATAATAGATCAGCTTATATCTGCCATCATGTATCATTCTGGTGGCATTCATTCCTTCAGCCTCTTCTCCATACAGGAAATCACGTCTTGTACTCCCTACTGCCGAGATACCTTCAACAGTTTCCGGGATCGGTATATCGCAAAGATCAAGAAGGGTGGGCATTATATCCTGTATTCCCGTGAGCCTGGAATCAACATGATTCTTTTTCACTTTACCGTCATTTGCTGGTCCGGCCAGAATCAGTGGAACCCGTGCTGAATACTCATAGAAACACCGTTTTGCCCATAAACCATGATTGCCTAACATGTCCCCGTGGTCAGAGGTAAACAGAATATATGTGTCTTCCAGTAAACCTTCTTCCCGCAATGTACCGATAACCTTACGAATCTGATGATCTATATGGGTAATGGTGGCATAAAAGGCTTTCCTTGCCTCTTCAACCATATCCTTATTAAACCAGCGAGTATATTCCGTGGCTTTCTGCAGTTTCGCTGGTAGACCTGCTGTATCTGCGGACCATTCTCCGCTTACAGGTGAATCGATATTCAGGTAACGGTATAACTGATGATAGTACTCCGGTGGTGTCAGCGGCGGGTGAAGCGCCACAAAAGACATATAAAACAGTCCGGGCCTGGTGGGATCTCTGCGTTTTATGTATTGAGACATTTTATCGGCAGTCCAGTTGGTATTATGGAGCTCCTCCGGTAAATGCCAGGTTCTGGTAACATACTGATTATTTGCCATTCCATGGCCAAATGCTTCTCCTGGATGACCTTTTTCACCAAGGAAAAGCTCATAATCATCAACTACTCCATGCTGGCCTCTACCCTCTTCAGCCAGTAGTACGTCATCAAAACCAATACGGTTCCGCTGAGGATAAACATGAAGTTTACCCACGGCATAGGCCTAGTACCCGGCATTGCGAAAGGTCTGTGCAAGGGTAGGAAAATCAGGCATTTCAAGGGCTTGCTGGAAGATTCTGTCACCGTGCTCTCTGGGACTTGTTCCGGTCATCATTGTTCGGCGAGCAGGGATACATACTGGACATTCAGAATAGGTACGGTTAAAACGGGTGCCAGTACGTGCCAGTTCATCCAATGTGGGAGTTTGAATTACAGGATGCCCTTCACATCCAAGGAGCGGGCCCGGCCAGTGGTCTGTACAGATTAGTAGAACATTCTTGGGCGTCTTGCTCATTTTTTATTTTCCTTTATTCGTTAATTTGGCTTTCTGCCTTCTCAAACACATTCTTCCTGCCACGGTAATCCTGATACAGGGTCCAGAACAGAGTTGCCACTGCAATTATGAGAAAAATAAGAGAGATGGGACGTGTAAAAAACGGAGTGAGTGATCCGTTGGCATACATCAGGCTGGAACGAAGATTGAGTTCAGCAATATTGCTCAGGATAAAACCGATAATAAACGGCCCCAACGGGATTTTCACTTTTTCCAGAAAATACCCCACAATCCCGAAACTGAACATAACCCATACATCAAAGAAACGATTGTTCAGTGCAAATGTTCCAATTACACAGAATACAATCAGCAATGGCTGGAGAATTGCCCTCGGAACATCCACAAGGCGTACCATAACCAGACTGCCGCCTATCATAATAAAGAACATGAAAATATTGGCAATAAAGGAGGAGGCCATAATACCATAAACAATTTCCGGATCACTGGTAAAAAGCAGTGGTCCGGGATTCAGGTCATGAAGAACCAAGGCACCGAGCAAAATAGCTGTTACGATACTACCGGGAATTCCCAGGGTAATCAGTGGAATCAGCGCACCATTAATAGTAGCGTTATTCGCGGCTTCAGAGGCTATGATTCCCTCCTCAGACCCTTTCCCAAACATTTCGGGATGTTTTGATGAGTTTTTAGCAGCCCAATACGCCATTATTGAACCGATTGTTGCCCCCACTCCCGGCAGAATACCTATCCAGGTACCAATGACTGAGGATCTTATCAGATTAACACCGTTTTCCTTCAGCTCTTTGAATGAGAGAAACATCCCTTTGAAAGAAAGAGGTATTCTCTCCATCTTTGTTTTAACATCAGCGACATCATTTAGTATCTGACTTACACCAAAAAGGCCTATCAGTACAGGCAAAAGACCAAAACCACCTATCATATCAGATGACCCAAAGTCCATTCTCACCCGACCGACAATAGGATCAACCCCGGGAACACCAACAAGTAATCCAAGCAGTCCTGCAATTATTGCCCTGAGAATACTGCCCTGACCGACAGCGGCAATCAGTACCAAAGCCATCAGAACCAGGGAGAAGATTTCAAACGAAGTAAATTTAAGGGCAAATCTCGCCATCAGAGGTGCCAGCAGTACAAGAAAAAGCCAGGCAACCATTCCTCCTATAAAAGAGGCCGTTATCCCTAAACCGATTGCACGACCAGAATGTCCTGCCCTGGCCAATGGATAACCATCAAAGGTGGTTACCACAGAAGCCGGAGTTCCCGGTATTCTCAACAAAGTCGCGGTAATCAAACCTCCACTGATAGAACCGACATACATTGAAATCAACAGTGTAATTGCATTAACACTGGACATGTAATAGGTGAGAGGAAGGGTCAGGGCAATAAGCATTGAACCTGTAAGCCCGGGAATCGCTCCTACAGTACAGCCCAGAAATACTCCCAGAAAAATATAGAACAGCGGCAACGGGGCCATAAGATGCATAAATGCAGTCAATAGATGAGTCATTCAATTACCTCACGGAAGGTTTACGATTAGAATTCTCGTAAAAATCAAATAGAGAACCTGGCTCATGCCGAGGGCAATAACAAATAGGGTTGGATAAAAAACAGTTGATGAAACTTTTTTTTCCTGTTTATGCAATAGCACTCCAAGAAAAACAAAAAGAATCACTGTACTTATTCTGAACCCGATAAACTGAATCAAAAAGATGTACACGATAGTTGAAACAGCGGTTATCAGGGAATTCAAAGGTTTACGCTTATCTCCTTCCGCTAGAATGTCCGTATCTCTGTTTTTTGCTGCTCTATATTTTGTTATCCCTTGAATGATCAATGGAATACTAAGAATCAGCAGGCCAACACTTAAAGCCTTGGGTAAAGCTGCTGGTCCCAGGGGTTCATATTCAGAAGGCTTTAACTTAAGGCTTTCCATAAAAACCAAAATGCTGACAATGATCATTCCTGCAGATAATGAGAAGTCCGCAATATAGGGTTTGTTGTTCATAACAGGCTTATCTCCAAATATTTCAGAAACTACGCAGAGGCGGAGAGACTGTAAATAAATTTGTGTAAAGTTCCAAATCTTTGTATAAGAAGAGAGGAGCTTTTATTTTGTACGACACAGAAGAATTCAATGAGCTGGCAGATAAGCTGGCCAAGAATCTGAAAACCCAGCAGGATGTCTCTGACATGACCAAGATGTTGGCCAAAGTCGCCATGGAACGAATCTTGGAAATTGAGATGGAAGAACATCTCGGAGAGAAGAAAGCAGGCCAGCGGCCATCAGGCAACTCAAGGAACGGGTATTCTCAGAAAACTGTCAAAACAGAAAATGCTGAAATTGATCTGGAGATCCCCCGAGACCGGGACTCTTCCTTTGCACCGCAGCTGATCAAAAAGAACCAACGCCGGACCGGTGATCTGGATAGCAAGATTCTGACCCTGTACGCCAAAGGAATGACCACCCGGGACATCACTGATACGTTCAAGGAAATGTACGATGTGGATGTCTCTCCAGCCCTAATATCCAAGATTACCGATGGGGTGATGGATGAGGTCATTGCCTGGCAGAATCGTCCACTGGACACCGTTTATCCCATTGTCTATCTGGATTGCATTGTCATCAAAGTACGCGAGAATAAGCGGGTCATCAATAAAAGCGTATATCTTGCTTTAGCCGTTAATACTGAAGGCCTGAAGGAACCTTTAGGCCTCTGGATTGCCGAAACAGAAGGCGCCAAGTTCTGGATGAATGTGCTTACAGAGCTGCAGAACAGGGGCGTCCAGGATATCTTCATTGCCTGTTTAGATGGTCTTACCGGCTTCCCTGAAGCGATCGCTACCGTTTATCCCAAAACCAAAGTGCAGCTTTGTATTGTCCATCAGGTACGGAACTCAGTGAAGTTTGTCTCGTACAAGGACCGGAAATCTGTGACCGCTGATTTAAAGAAGATTTACAGCTCAATTTCAGAACAGGAAGCCAGACGGGAGCTGGATCTGTTCGCTGAAAAGTGGGATTCACAGTACCCCTCGATTAGTGCAGGCTGGTACCGTAATTGGGAGAATCTGATTACTTTATTTGATTACCCGGATGAAATCCGCAGGATTATCTACACGACTAATGCCATTGAATCGGTGAATAGCGTGATACGAAAATCCATCAAGAATCGGAAGATCTTCCCTAATGACGGATCTGCGCTTAAAATAATTTATCTGGCTATTGAGCAGGCCTCCAGGAAATGGTCTATGCCGCTTCGGAACTGGAAGCCTGCCATGAATAGGTTTGCCATCGAATACGACGGGCGATTTTAAATTGGAAATGAGCTTTACACAAAAAATTTTACAGGCTCGAGGCGGATACACTGCTCCTCCTCTGCTGACTTTGTCGCGTTCTATTATTTACCCAAATTGTAAATATCAGCCAGTTTCTGGAGTTTATCGCCCTGCTCCTGAATAGCCTGCTTAAGTTCTGCACCGCGCTTAAAGGTTGGTTGCATTATCAATTCTTCAAGTCTGGACCGTATAGCTACATCCTGCATGGTTTTCTCTATGGCATCTGCGAGATACTCCACTTTTGCGGAATCGGTTCCAGAAGGAGCAAAAAACCAGTAACTTACAGGCTGTACAAAGTTGATTCCCTGCTCTTTGGCAGTTGGAACATCCTCCATACCTTTGACTCTTTCCGGGGCATATACTGCAAGAGTCTTCATTTCTCTGGATGCCTGATATTTGGCGGCTTCGTTTGTACCCATAATGGTGGTATCAACATTGTTGCCAAGTACTGATGCGATCCGCTGTGACCCATCCCCGATATGCACCATATTATATTCACCCCCGGCTTCCTGCTGTACGCCAAGACTGGTAAAATGTGTAATTGCTCCGATATTGGTTGCAATACGAACTGACTGAGGTTGTTCTTTTAATGCACGGGTAATTTCAGTAAAACTGTTCCATTTTGATTTTCCACCGGTAACTTCCGCAAGGTAATAGGTTCCGGCTTCTGCAATAGGAACAAGGTCAAAGGGACCGAAATCAGTGTTACCAAGGATTTCATTAGTCCAGATATTCACTATATTTATAAGAATGGTGTATCCATCAGGATCTGCTTCCAACACTTCCCTTGAACCGATAGCACTTGCTCCGCCACCCATATTGACTATCACAATGGGTACCGGAAGAATTTCTTCAAGCTTTTTTGCAAGAAGTCTCGCCTGCGTATCGGTTCCACCGCCAGCACCATACGGTACAATAAGCTTAATGGGTTTTGCCGGATATTCAGCAGTATCTGCTGCGCTACCCTTTTCCGCTGATCCCTCGGAAAAAACGAAAGGCAGGGCCATTGTGAATACAACCATCAGCAACAAAATTCTTTTTAACATACAATCTCCTTTATCCAAACAATGTCTGTTTGTTTACAGTACCAAGGGCACTGGTTAAACCAAAATAACTCAGTACAATCCTGTCCGCTCTATTCCTGTATCTACTGTTCCTAGGTAGCCTGAAAAAGCCTGTTGAACAAGATCAGCCTTCTGTGCCAAAAAATTATCATCGAACCAGAGGTTATGTGTTTCTTCAGGATCCGCCTCAAGATCATAAATCTCGCCTATGGAATGTCCAGCATAAACAGAAACCTTATACCGCCCGTCATAGAACATGACGCCATGTGTCTGATCAGGCATTTGAGGTCCGCCAATTGCTCCGTGATATTCGCATATGACATGATCTTTGTGTGAATAATTCGCGGTCGGTGCAGTAAGAAAAGATGCCAGGGATTTCCCCTGCACATAATAGGGAACAGGGATACCGGCGGCTTCAAGAACCGTAGGTACTATATCCACCAGCTCCACAAGCATATTGCTCACATAGTCCCGTGCAAATCCCTCCGGCCAGGAAATGATAAGCGGAACATGCGTGAGAGCCTCAAAGAATCTGCATCCTTTATAGATAAGCCCGTGATCGCCTAAAAGTTCTCCATGATCGCTGGTAAAAATTATTATTGTATTATCAAGCTGCCCTGATTCCTCAAGCGCCTTTACAATCTTCCCAAGCGAGTCGTCAATTTTTTCAATCATTGCATAATAGCAGGCTTTTATATCCTTCCAGCTGAAATGCTCAGGAGGATATGAACCCAAATCTGCCCGCTTGATGTTCTGAACAGAATTTTCTCCTTCATTGGCCTGAAAAGGATTTATTGCCCTACGGGCCTGCTGATCGATTTCGGAAAATATCTCCTGATGCAAAATATCTTCTTCACGGAAAATTGGAGGCGGCAATTCTTTATCCGAGTAGCGTTTGAGATACTCTTCCGGAGGATCATAGGGAGGATGTGGATCAAACGGATTGATATTTAAAAACCAGGGCTCTTCTGTATGATCCTGAATAAACTCAATAGCCACCTCGGTACACCAGGTTGTCTGATGAAACTCATCCGGCACTCCTGCCCCAACAGCGCCTTGCAGCTTGCCATACAAAGCTGCAGGATCTACTCCTTTCTGCTTCAGCCAGTCAGCATAATCATGCCCTGATGGATAATCCGGAGTAGAATGATGACTCCATTTATAAAAACTATACCCATCATTTTTAGGCCGTTTTTCAAGAATATCCCCGCGGGACAGGTGCAACTTTCCTATTAATCCGCTTACATATCCGGAATCTGCAAACATCCTGGAAACAAGAATCTCTTCATCAGGAAAAGAATCATTTCCATTCTGATGAACTCTTGTACTGGCTGGATACCTCCCTGTCATAAAGGAGGCCCTGCTGGGAGTGCAGATAGGAGCCTGACAGTATGCCTTTTTAAAGGCAACACCACTGGAAATAAGCTTATCCAAATTAGGAGTATTTATTACCAAGTGCCCGAATGGTATCGTATCGCTGCTGGTCGGTACAATACCATAAAATATTAGGCTGCACTGCCTTCCTCATTTATGAACACCTCATGTTCATAAATGCTAACAGTCCTTTTTAAACCTGTCAATCTTTTTCTGAACAGTCAACGTTCTTAATTATACCGCCCCAAGCTTGACTTGTACGTTTTTATATTGTAGGACCTTAACATGCACTTATCTTTTATGCAGGCTGAACTTGACCGTTTATCCAATAGAAAAGAATTAAAAATTCGCAGCCAACAAAAAGCCACTATTTTACGTGAAATCGGCCTGATGAAAGAACCTTCAAGACGGGCGATAGTTAAGTCTCTGAGTATTCGCAGCAGCACTATCTCTTCAATAATTGATGACCTGATCGATTCTGGTGTGGTCAAGGAAAACGGAAGACAAGTTAATGATCGAGGACGCCCCCGCTTAAACCTGGCGATTGCAAGCGACAGTCGCTTTATTATCTCCATATATGCAGAACATTTTCAGCTTATAGGAGGTTTGGTAAACCTTCAGGAAAAGGTATTCTCCGAAACAGTAATAGAAGTACCACAAGAAACCGAATGCGAAGCTTTCATAAATCTGTTTGACAATATGATTGAGCGCTGATATCACAAGTACCCCGAAATGCAGCAATCGTCGGATTAGCCTTCTCTCCGCTGGGAACTGTTGACTCTTCAGACAGCAGGTGGATTGATGTTAACCGGTGGCCCGCCCCATTTAAAGGATATCAGTTTCAGCTATATAGAAGAGAAATACCGAATACCAGTAAAAATACGCAGGAATATTGAGACCATTCTTGTTTATGAAATACAGACAAACAGAGAATTCCGTGGAAAGAATGTAGCCCTATTTCACTGGGGATATGGAATCGGGTCTGCTTTTGCGTCAAAAGGCAATGTAATTGATACACAACATGGTAGTTTTACCGGGATAGGTCATACGCTTATTAATCCCAGTTCCAGCAAAAGATGCCACTGCGGTGCACTGGGCTGTCTTGAAGCTGAAGCAGCTATCTGGTCGTTATTGCCTAAGTACGCAGAATATGATCCCCGAGTGTTGAACGACAGGGATAAAACATACGAGATCCTGGCTGATTCATTTTCAGACCGATTTACATTTTATTCAGAGGCATTATCCGCTGCACAAACCGGTCTTTATAACCTGTGTAAAATCTACAGTCCCGACTTTGTGTTGTTTCTCAGCCCATTTGCAAGAAACAAAAAGGTTGTGGACTCCCTCAGAAAAACAGCTGAAACATCATTTCCCGGAGAAACCGGATTTGAACCGGTATTCAAGGTCATTGACGGGAATTATCGCGGAGCTCTCTTTGCCAACGTATACCCTTTTATAAGGAAGGAACTACTTAAAATAGTGGAATAATCTCCCAGAGAATTGACCTCTCCCTCTCTTCGCCTGTACTCTATTGGCATGAAATGGGCTCTGGTCCTCTCCGGAGGCGGCGGCAACGGGCTGTCACACATCGGCGTTATAAAAGCTCTCGAGGAACTCAACCTTCGTCCAGATATGATTGCCGGTACTTCCATCGGTGCAATAATCGGCGGGGCCTATGCCTGTGGAATGGAAGTTGAAGATTTTGAAGAGATACTGGAAGATTTCGATCTATTCCAGTATCTGGAGGGGTTTACATTTCAGCTCAATATAGGTGCTGTCACCAGGGTGCTGCAGGCCGAAGAGGCGGTAAACCGCATGCTGGTATCCCGTGGTGCAGACGGCGGTTCAAAAATTCATGAACTGCTGCGTCGCATGACGAACAATGCATCCTTCTCCGATACCCGCATTCCTTTTTACTGCAATTCCGTTGACCTGACTAACGGCAGGGAAATTATGCTTCACCGTGGTGCAGTGGCAGATGCAATTCGGGCTTCAATGGCTTTCCCGGGTGTGTTTACACCGGTGGAGCGTAACGGCATGCTTCTCTGTGACGGTGCAGTATCGGATAATATGCCGGTGTGGATTCCCCGTTCAATGGGTATAAAACACGTAATTGGGGTTAACGTGACTCCCCGCCGACCTTCAGGACCGGAGGATCTCGAAAACGGTTTCTCCATTTTACTGAGAGCTTTTACAGTCGCCTGTTACGGTCAGATCCGTTCCGAAGCGGATACTCCGACCCTGGAACTTATCCCGAACGAAAAGGATGTTCCCCTGGACTTTTCAGACAGTAAAGAGTTAATTGACCTTGGTTATGAAACGGTAATGAATCAGAAATCGAAGATCAGAAAGGCATTGAATTGCTGGCCGGCTTTCCGCAGGCGCACAATGGTGAGCGCCGGGCGGAGAGCCGCAGAATAATGAATATTTTCTCTTAGAGAGTTTTTTCTACATAGACTTCGAAAATCTGACTGCTTTCAAAATTGTCTATATTCTTTACATAGCCAAGGAACTTTTCAGCCTCAGCCTTGTATTTATATGGCCCGATTCTTACCCGGAAATACTGGGTCCCATTAACATCCTTGGTGAAGATGACAGACTCGAATTCCTTCTCCTGAAGACTTTCTTTTGCTTCCTCGGCACTGGAACGGTGAGAAAAAGAGCCTGCCTGTATCCAGTACTCGGTTACCCTCACCTTTTTCACCGGAGCAGGTGCCGGCTGTACAGACTTCGGGGCTGGGGCAGGAACTGCCGCAGGTGTCGGAGCCTTAACGACCTCCTTATCCGCAGTGGTTTCTGCAGGTGCAGCTTCAGCCGATGTACCCTGATCCTCCACCACACCAATGACAAAACTGGTTTCACCACTGTCAGCAGGCTCCTCTTCAAGCCCCATAGCCTGTTGATCATCCTTCAGAAATGCCGTTACATCGAAATTATCACTTTCAACTGCCGCCGTCTGTGCAACGGTGGCATTATCTGTAGGCTGTACAAACAGTAAAGTCGCTGCAGCTACTACAACAATCACCCCTGTTGCCAGGGCAAATATAATCCATAATATTTTCTGTTGTTCCATTGATCTCTCCGTTGCTGAACTACCTCTGAAGGTTGTTCAGCACCTCGGAAACCCTGCGCTCCAGACGAGCCCGGTTTCCGGCGTTAACTATATTAACAATATCGACAACTTTCTGATCTTTTTGAGGATACAGTTTCTTTTGTGAACGAATTCTTCTTATAAAAGGAACCAACCCCGCAGAATCACGTCTGTTAGCCCGTAGAAATCGGATAAGAACTGGTGCTTTTACCCATATAACAGTGTCACAGAACCGGTGCAGACCCATGGGGTAAAGAAGCGCTGCATTTACCACCCCATTCCTTCCGCCTGTTCTGATATCATTAACCTGTCTTTCAACCTCTGCTATCATCCATGGATGAACAATGGATTCCAGTTTTTTAAGCTGCTCTGCACTTGAAAATACAATCTCCCCAATCTCTTTACGGTCCAGGGTGCCAAAAGACTGCATGACCTTCTCCGACATGGCATCCCGGGCCTTATGTCCCAGGCTGTCAACATCAATCTCCAGAAAGCCTTTTTCTGCAAGGATCCCGCAAACAGTGCTTTTACCTGCGCAGTACTCACCAGCAATACCCAGTATCATGCTCAATGAACACTTCCCCAGCTTTCGCCTGTTTCGAGGCTCACTTTAAGAGGCACGGAAAGCTTCACTGCATTCTGCATGGTCTGCAGTACGAGGTTGGAAACTGCATCTTTCTCATCCTCCGGAACCTCAAGGATAAGTTCGTCATGCACCTGGAGAATAAGCCGGGCGCGATAATTATTCTTTTTCAGCGAACCCGTTAGGTTGATCATGGCCTGTTTTACAATATCGGCGGCAGACCCCTGCACCGGGGTATTTACTGCAATACGCTCCGCCCCCGCCTTTTCAGTTTTGTTTCTGCTGTTAATTCCCGGAACGGTGCGCCTGTGTCCCATCATGGTGGTAACAAAGCCAGATTTTTCAGTCTCCTCCACAATATGGTCAATAAAATCTTTGACACCTGCATACTGAGTAAAGTAAGCATCAATAAAACGTGCTGCATCTCCTCGTGGTATGCGCAGCTCGTTAGAAAGTCGAAACGGGCTCATTCCGTAGATAACACCGAAGTTGATAGTTTTAGCCACTCTTCTCTGTTCAGTACTTACTTCTTCCTCAGGGATACCGAAAATCAGTGAGGCTGTCTGACGGTGAATATCACGGCCTTCAACGAAGGCCCTTGCAAGATTTTCATCCTTCGACAAGTGAGCAAAAACAACAAGCTCAATCTGTGAATAATCGGCACTGAGAAAACAGTGTCCCTCCGCAGGAATAAAAGCACGTCTGATTTCTCTTCCTGCCTCATCTTTTACAGGAATATTCTGCAGGTTGGGGTTCTTGCTTGCAAGGCGTCCGGTGGCGGTCCCGGTTAGCTGAAAACTGGTGTGAATCCTGCCTGTTATCGGATTTATCTGCTCCGGAAGAGTATCAACATAGGTGGATTTGAGCTTCGCAAGTCCCCTGTGTTTCAGTATCAGCTCAGGAACCGGGTCTTCGGAAGCAAGCTGCTGTAGAACGCCAGTGTCTGTGCTGTAGCCGGTTTTGGTCTTTTTAACAGGAGTAAGTTTCCTGTCTGTAAAAAGGACCTCCTGCAGCTGCTTGGTGGAATTTATATTGAACTCTTTTCCACAGAGACTGTAAATTTGCCCCTGAATTGCATCAAGCTCTTTTCCCAGCTGTACGCCGTACTTTCTAAGGGCGTCACCATTAAGACCGATACCTGCAAGTTCCATTTCGGCAAGAATCTTCAACACCGGCATCTCGAGCTTATTAAAAGTTGTGTAAAGCCCCTCTTTTTCGAGTTCCGGGTAAAACAGGGCAAAGAGCCTCAGGGTTATGTCGGCGTCTTCCACGGCGTATTCGCAGGCTTTCTGCAGATCAACCTCTTTGAAAACACCTCCTTTTGGCACAACATCATTAAAATGAATGGTTTTATATCCAAGGAAACGTTCCGCAAGATTATCCATACCGAAGGTATTAGCCGTACTGTCCAATAGCCAGGCAGCGACCATAGTATCAAAAATACCGCAGTTTATTTCCGGTACACCCCAGTTGCGAAAAACCTTATAATCGTATTTCAGGTTCTGTCCTACCCAGAGCAGCCTGTCATCCCCGAGGAGAGTCTCTATCATGCTCCTGATTTCATTTTCCGGCAGACAGGTGACACCTGAACACCGGACCGGGATGTACCACCCTTGTGCTTCTGCAATTGAAATTGAAATACCAGCAGTTTCAGCCTGCATAGGGTCAATCGAATCAGTCTCTACATCAAGCGCAAAAGTGCCGGCTTCAAGGACTTTATCTATAAGTTTCTCTAACCCTTCCAATGATGTTACTGCGGAATAATCACTGCTCTCTTCAGAATAGGAGTCATGTCCTTTCTGTTGCGCAACGGATTCACTTCCGCCAACTGTTTCTGCAAGACTTCCTGCCCCTTCTCTTAGAAAAAGAGCGGAAACCTTCTCTGCATCGTATTCCTGAAGCTTGAGGCTGGATATAGCCGGCAGTCCTGAAAGATCGCTTTTAAGGGTAATAAGCTCGCGACTCAGGAAGGCAGTATCTTTCTCTGCACTGAAGATCTCCCGCTGCCTGGGTGTCAGTTTCTCAAGATTCTCATATATACCGTCAAGGCTTCCATACTTCTCTAGAAGAGTCACTGCGCCTTTGGGACCGATACCTTTGACGCCTGGTACATTATCAGACTGGTCGCCCGTAAGAGAAAGATAATCAAGAATCTGTGCAGGGGGAATGCCCCATTTTTCCGTAACTTCCGCAGGACCGTACTCAACATATCCTCCTGACTTGTCCGGAAGCAGAGCCGTAACTGGACCACCTACCAGCTGCATGAGATCCTTATCTCCGGACACAATGACACATCTAATACCTGATTTCCGAGCGGTTTCGGCATAGCTTGCAATAATATCATCAGCTTCCACGCCCTCCTGCTCAATGCGGGATATCTGCATAGCATCAAGGATTTCCTTGATTACAGGAATTTGGGCGTGTAGATCCTGAGGAGCTTTTTCACGATTGGCTTTATACTCCGGGAACATTTCATGCCTGAAAGTGGGTTTGGCTGAATCAAACACGACTGCAAGATGGCCGGGATTGTAATTGCGGGTTATTGATAACAACGCGCGAAAAAAACCGAAAACCGCGGAGCTGTTTTTTCCGGCAGGATTAAACAGAGGCGTTCGTATAAAGGCAAAGTAAGATCTGTAAATGAGGGCGTAGCCATCTATAAGGTAAAGCTTTTCTGACACCTGAATTCCTCCGGAGAGGAACAGATATCAGCAGGAGAAATCTACAAAGGAAGATGAATCTCCCTGGTAACCGAATATTCTGTTCCGCTCTTTTCTGAAAGTACCTTTTTTCAGTCTTGTCTGCAAGGATGAAGCTTTCTCTTTCATACAGTCGGAGAGTCGGCTCTGCTGCTGTCTGAGCCGTTCCTCAAGATCAGCCTGGAGATGGTTCAATCCAGCGCCGGCGGCAGTCCTCCTGCAGGAGAGCAGTCTGCGAAAAGAAACTGCCTGTACCTGCATATGAAGTTCGAAATTCTCCAGATTATTTGAGTTAAGATCATTTTCGAGGAGCCTTAGGACTTTCAGGTACTCCTCAGTAAGACTATCTCTCCTGGATTCAAGTTCCAGTAGATATGAAGATTTGCTATCCGGCGATGTTGACACCATGATAATTCCGGTTATGGTCTTCCGCACCGCTGCCTACCTGGCTGGAAATGGTGTTCCAGGCTTCCCTCAAGTCCGCAATCATGGATCGGACAGGCCGGAGGGTATCACAATTTTTCTGTATATTTGCTTCCATCAGCTGCTGATTGAAGTAAAAATAAAGGTTATTCAAGTTCATGGCGATATCGCCGCCTTTATCAAAATCAAGAGATACCATCAGTTCTGTAACCATATCCTGGGCTTTGATAATGGAGTTATTCACCATATCGAGCCGCTTGTCACCGCTGTCCAGCAGATCTATGGCTCTGTCGATGTGCTTTATAGCTTCATCATACAGCATGATAACAAGTTTAACAGGACTGCTGCTTTTGATTTTAGTTTCTTTGTACGCGTTTAACGGGTTTGCCGGACTCAAAGCACTCCCCCTCCCTGGTGATAATCACCTTTAATATCGACTCGGGTGTTTAAAATCTTGAGCCTGCCGGGGAAGACAGACTGCAATGATTTACCTGGCATGGGCCATAAGCTGACTGACGGGCACAATTTCGTAGCCCAAAGATATCAACTCGTCTATCATAATATCAAGAGAATGAAAGAGATAATCTTCCCGTTCCGGACTGGTTTTACCAATTCTTAACGGAATGATGGACCCAGGTCTCTTGTTCTTCAATATCTGTTCTACTATATCGGCCGCAGGAGCATAAAGATCCGCAAGGCGACCAGTTGAATAAGGAGTGATCCAATCAAGCGGATCAACGTCCCTTCCAACGTAAGTATAGTTCATCTCAGATGAGGCCGCAATTATTTCGCTGTTTACAAAGTAAAAAGGTGCATGCCAGAGTAGAGAAAGCTCATCCCCGGTGGCAGCGAAGTAATCATCCTCATTCCGTGCCAGACCACGCTTAATAAAGTCCTTGTTAATCTGGAACCGGCTGTCGGTCATATCAAAATAGGCATAAAACAGCGATCCAACTTCATGGCCGGACTGGGATATCTCTTTTACAGCATCCGGATGCCGTCGGATAAACTCTCCATTCAGAAAGAAGGTTCCCCGGATATTGTAATCTTTAAGGGTATGCAGAACATAGGTAAGTCCCTCAACTGAATCTATGGCATTGAATACGAGAGAAACTTCTCTGCGGCGTATTCGTGAACCGTGAGAAAAATTGGCCAGATCAATTTTTTCGTCTTCTTTCGGGAAAAGGTCATACTCCCTGCTTGGAAAATGAAAAAGAGGACGGGTAATTAGGTTTTTCAGATCCCGAATCATTACTGTATCCTGATAGGCATTCCCTACGGAATCTTCAATAAAAACCCGAAAATCCCCGGCTGCGACTTTACCCGGCAGCAGTACTGCACTTTCTGCCGCTTTAAGTCCATCTGTGTCAGTCGCCCAGGTCTTTCCGTTCTGCTGAATCAGAACTCTGCCGGCCGAGTCAAATCCTGCTGAAGTGTACTGTGCCAGACTAATCAACTTCATTGATGCGTCATCCAGAGAATAAATACTGTTGGCAGCACTGCCGCAAAGAATAATTTCGCTGTTGTTTCGCCATAATGCATGCATAGGTTTTTCGTACGTGATGGTCTTCTCAATGGCAAAATTGAAATAATTTCGCAGTTCCGCTTTATCATTATACAGAAGCACACATTTTTCCTGGTCCGGAGAAATGGAAATTCCATTAACTCCTTCCGCATTAACCTCTTTAAAACGGGTCTCTTTGTTTGCCAGATTCAAACGGAACAGGCCCGACTTTCGTCCTCCCTCAATTATACTGTTAGTCAGAAGAGTAATAATCCCGGAGGATGACCAGGCAACATCCTTTACTACCGTGTTTCTCGGCAGATAGAGATAAGGCAGTGCTGTTGCATCACCGGTGGAAATATAATCATCCGGCTGCAGAAGGTAGAGGAAGATGTTCTGCCCGCCCTTATTGAACAGGATTTTACCACCGTCCGGGGAAATCCAGTAACTGTCAAATGCAGGGTCAAACTCAAACGGGATTTTACCTGCAATGTGCCCCACATCAAAAAGTCCTGAATATATGGATCGGGTAAAAAACTCCGGGCTGAGTATCTGATATACAAGATTACCGGTTACATAGAACAGATCATTCCGTCGGCTCCAGCGGGTTGATGACAAACGGCCTTTTCCTAAAATCCTGAAGCTCTCGTCTATTACACGATCAGAAATAAGCTGGTCCATAGAGAAGTAATAGAGGTTCCCTTGCTTCTGATAGACAAAATACCCGGAATCGGGAGACCATGTTGCATTTGGACTGTTGAGAACCATCTCAACCCCACTGCTGATCAGGTACTCCTGCTCTCTGCCGATGTGATACAGCTTCAGGGACGCATAGCCGTAGGATTCCGGCTCCAGATAGAGCAGGAATCGCCCGTCGGGGGAAGCCCCGACTATGGCTATCTTTCCGGTCTGAATCTCCTCGCCGTTTACAAAGGCAGGAAAAGTCTTGATCGGAGCCATGGAGGCAAGCTTTTCGTCTGTGCGGAACACACCGAAACGATTCTGAATCTGCAAACGCTCCCCTTCGTTTATCAGGGAGGCATGCTCAGGAAAAAAAGTAAGCTGCTGAAGATCTCCCTTTTTCAGGTCAGACCTGAACAGAGTGGAGTAATCACCATCCATGGGAGATTCTGCTGTGGCATTGAAAAGCAGAACACCGTCATCAGACAGGTTCAGTCTGGAAAATGAGACTTCACCCTGGAGGGAAACCGCCAGAAAGCCCAGGAGGAGAAAGATTAAGGTATACCTGTACTTCATATCCCTTCTATTGTCGGCACGGAGGAGCCGTTACGTTTAGCAAAAAGCGGAATCTCCGGGAATGAACCTACAGAAGTTCCGCTGCAAGTTCCGCAAGAAGGCTCCGTTCAGATTTATCCAGGGTCACATGGCCGAAAATTTTCTGTCCCTTCATAGCCTCTACCAGATAGGTGAGTCCATTTGAACTGGAATCCAGATACGGGCTGTCAATCTGATAGGGATCACCGGTAAGAATGACTTTAGTTCCCTCTCCAGCACGGCTTACAATGGTTTTGATTTCGTGAGGTGAAAGGTTCTGCGCCTCATCGACAATAAGGAACTGGTCCGGAAGGGACCGTCCCCGAATATAGGTAAGAGCTTCCAGCTCAAGGAGGTTGTTATTCAGCAGGGAATCCACATTCTTGAGGTTCTGCTTTTTATATACCGACAGAATGTACTCCAGATTATCAAAAAGCGGCTGCATCCATGCGGTTAGCTTCTCGTTCTTTGCCCCCGGCAGATACCCGATATCCTTACCCATGGGAATAACCGGTCTACTGACCAGCACCCGCTTATAAGTTTCCTGTTCCAGCACCTGATACAGTCCGGCTGCTATGGCCATAAGTGTTTTTCCTGTCCCGGCTTTACCAACCAGGGTTACCAGAGAAATTTCCGGATCCAGCAGCAGCTCAAAAGCCATACGCTGTTTCTCATTCAGAGGAACAATTCCACTTACAGGTTCCATCTCACCGTAGAGCCCGGTGACCGTACCATCCATATGACGTGCAATTACCCTTGTCTCAATTTTGGGATTACCAGCCAGAACAAACTCATTTGGATACAGCTTCTGATCCCAGGGAACAGGATTTCCCTGAAGCAGTCTATCGATCATCTCTTCCGAAGTTTCCACTTCACGCCAGCCGGGATAAAGCTCAAGGATATTTACCTTCTGTTTCTCATAATCCACCGCCCGGAGACCAAGAGCTGTAGCTTTTACCCTGGCATTGATATCCTTTGAAACAAAGAAGACTTCCCGCCCTTCATTTTTCAAACTAAGCGCTGTTAGAAGAATCTTATTATCCACTTTATCTTTGTTGAGATCGATGGGGACTTCACTGGACTGCACAAGAGATACAGAGAGAGTTATTCCTTCTCCCACCTTTGCACCCTTGTTAAGATCTCCATGCTTTCCTACTTCATCAAGAAATCTGATTGCCTGACGGGCATTCCGGCCTTTTTCATCGCTGAATGTTTTTAGCTTATCAAGCTCCTCCAGAACCCAAAGAGGAACAACAACATTGCTGTCCCTGAAAGAGAGTATACAATCCGGTTTATGAATAAAGACATTAGTATCAATTACGAAAGTTTTCACTCTGCCTGCATCCTGATCCGCCATATTCACCGCCTTGGTATATACACCTGTATTAAATGTAATTCAATAACGGAAAATTGGAAGCACCTTTTTATGAATAATCTGATAGTTAATCTTCCATATACGATTGAACCCATGTCTTTAGAGCATCCCGGCGCTGATCGAATGATTCAAGCTCCCCGGCAACTTCAATTATTTTAAGCTGCTTCGCTCCCTTCTCTACCGGCAGAAGAGTCACCATATACACATACTCCTCACCGGAATAAGGAGCAAGCCACATAAAAGACCATCCATTCTCTCCGGACTGTCCGTCCAGTTCCTCTTTTTCCCGCAGGATATACCCCGCATCTTCCATGTATCCGGTAACAGCGGTTTCCCAGAAACCCATATCCATAACGGGTTGGGGCGACACTTCTCTTATTCTCAGGATTGTCCCTTCCGGCGATACGGCCCGGTAGAGCCGGGAATTGCGGTATACCGAAAAGCCTTCCGGAGCTTTGCGGGGATCCCCGAAACGGGGAAGCCAGGAAAACATCCGTCGGACCGGATTCGATTCCATGAAAGCATAAAAATCAATACTGTTTATCCAGTCAAAGTTCGACATACTGCCCCCGGGGTTCTGTATACCCTGACTTTCAAGATCAAGTTCCAGGGTTGCATAACGGGTTCGTATATGCAGAGAGGCAATCTGTGCCCGGATTGATTCAATCTCCCCCACAAGGTCCAGTACTTCCTTCTCAATTGCCAGGGTACTGGAGAAATCAGACCTTGCGAGATACGCAAGATTCTGCTCAAGCACTTCACGACGGGAACTCAGAGATGCTTCAAGCCTGCGCAATTCACCAGATACATCCCTGGCAGTCAGACTGTACCCGATGAGATCTGTACTGAGCTTTTTCAGCGTCTCTTCCGTCCTTGCCGCCTGACCGGACGGAAGGCGGCCGGTAATTCTTCCTTTTTCCAGGGTAAGGAAATATCCGCCTTCTGATTCAAGCCAATCAACCAGCCGATCACCGGCGGCACCACTGTCATACACTACCAGACGGGCTTGAATTCGATATTCAATTGACTCCTGTGCCTGAATAGAAACGAGAATAAGAAAACAGAAAAGTACTGAAACTACTGCTTTTTGCATCAGAACCGCTCCTTCAGGGCTGTGTGAAAAGATTCAACCAGATCGGCACCGGTGTTTCCGGGAAAAACACCCTCGACAATTAACAGTTGCCCCTTTTCGGGTACCACTATTACCTCATACCGGTATCCTGGTTCTCCTGCTATTGTACAGATTACCCCCTGAAGGCTCCTCAGTTCTGCAGTGACAGACAGTGGTTTAACCTCTGCATAGATGGGTGCAAGATAGGTAAGCATAGCTTCCTGCCAGAAACTGCCGTCGCCTTCAGGTTCATTTTCCACAGATCCCATACGAAGAACTGCTCCGTCTGCACTCTCTGCATAGAAGGCACTTCCAGAGGGAGGATTCCGGAATACGGCAAAATTGCCGCCAGGCGCAATCGTCCGTGCATCAAGAGAGCTTAGACTTACTCCAAAGGGATCAAGATTTCTCATCCAGTGAAAGGGTATCAGCCCGCGTGAATCATAACGGCTCCCCATTTTTGTTGACAGCTGAAACGAAACCCGGGAAAAAGCAATTCGCTCCTTCATAGTAGCCAGCTGCAGTTCCATGGTTTCTATATTTTCAGAAAGCCTGCGTATCTCCCTGAGTATTGCCAGCCGCTCTTCCCCATCCCGGGATTCTTCAAGCAGGGCATACAGGCGATCTCTTGCTTCCCGGGCAATAGTCAGACGTGTCTGCGTCTCTGCAAGGGCGTCGCTCACATCCAGGGCGCTGACATTTCTATCCAGGAGCACTCCCAGGGCTTCGGCTTCATCAAGATAGGAGAAAAAATATTCAGCAGGAACCAGTACAATAATGCCTCCGCTGCTGATACCTTCAATACGCCCTCCTAATTCCAGTGCCCGCTCTCCCAGGCTGTTCCTCACTGATTCCACCCGGGTAACTTCCAGAGCAAGTGAAGCGCTGTAGATACGGGAGCGCTCCTGTTCCAGAGGAAGTGCTGCATTGCCCGCTGACTCCTCCGGAGCAGGAGCACTGAACTCATCCGTTATTGAGGCCTCCCGGTAAGACTCCTTGGCACTCATTGGCACCGCGGCAAAACTGCCGGTTTCATACTCTGCCTCAGATCCGGCACAGGCAGACAGAACCAACAGACATTCTCCACACAGGAGCACTGCTGCGACTGCATTCTTCAGCTTTGATTTATTCCAGAAAAATGACATTTTCAGTCCTTTTTAAGAGAAGTATTGTGTGATTTCAGGATAAGTGTTACAGGATATGCCCTGAATAATCTATTTTTTTTCGAGTCCCGCACGTTCTTTCATTGCAGACTTTACTGCTTCAGAGCTTACAAAACCTTTTCTCACAGCAATTCGGCCGAATGCCTCATACTGCTGTTGTGCAGCCAGTTTTTTCTGCTCTTCCGCCACAGCCCGTTCCTGCTCTACCGAAAGAAGCCCCCGGGCAATCATAAACTTTCCAATAGGCGTTCGTTTTCTGCTCATGATCTTTCCTCCTATCTCTTCCGCTGTTGCGTTCTCTTCCTCATTCAGCTTATATTTGCCGTATGGGAAACATTACAGTCCGCGCAGTAGCGCTGCCTCACTGCGAAGACATTCTTGTCAAAGAGGCTGAATCTCTTAACCTTCAGCCCACATCTGTCAGCGCCTCAGGCATAGAATTTTCCGCAAGTCTGCAGAAAATTTACCGTTTTCTAATAGAAAACCGTACCGCAAGCCGGCTGATATTTCCATTAGGAAAATTTTCTCTTCAATCTCAGAATGATCTCTACGACGCAATAGCAGGAATTCAATGGGAAGATCATCTAAGTTCAACCGGCAGTTTTATTATCGACAGTTCAGTTAAAAGCCGCCTTTTCAAACATACGAATTTTCCTGTGCTTAAGGCAAAAGATGCCATTGTTGACCGCCTGCGGACCAAAACAGGCAGCAGGCCAAATATAGATAACGAGAACCCCGGGGTAAGGCTGTTTCTGAGAGTATTCCGTGATGAAGCTGAGATTTCCGTAGACATCGGCGGCGGGAGCAGACACCAGAGAGGCTATCGTCGACAGAGTGTAGCTGCACCGCTGAGAGAAAACCTTGCAGCTGCGATACTTTACCGTGCAGGCTGGCCGGAAACAGCGTCGGAAGGGGGATCTTTCCATGATCCATTCTGCGGATCCGGCACTCTCTGCATTGAAGCAGCCCTTATGGCAGCGGGCATAGTTCCCGGAGCAGACCGAGGCCGAATCGGCATTCCTCAGTGGAAAATTCACGATAGTGCTCTATGGGAAAAACTGGTGGAAGAATACCGTCAATCCAACCGGGAGTGCCTCGAATCCTACAAAAAGAATCCCCTGAGTATAACTGGTACAGATATAGACGCGGAATGCATAAGAGCCGCTTCAAGAAATGCGGCTGTCGCCGGACTTGAAACATGTTTAAGATTTTCCACCGTGTCCGTACATAACGCCGAATCCGCCCCCGATTCCGTGCCGGGACTGGTGGCAACAAATCCCCCTTACGGTGAACGGCTAGAGAACGATCTTCAAGTTAGGGTCATATACACGGATATGGGAGTCAGCCTGCGCCGTAATTTCAATGGATGGAAACTCTCATTTCTAACCCCCGACAAGGAGCTGGGGTTAATGACCGGAATCCAGGCAGGAAAAATTCACAAGCTGTCCAACGGCTCAATTCCCGTACAACTGATCCACAGTCTCATACCTGATTTCAATCTTACCCCGGGATCAGAAATGTTTATCAACAGACTGCGCAAAAATCAGCGGCAGCTACAGTCATACCTGAAGAAAAACAGTGTGAGCTGCTACCGTCTTTATGACAAGGATATGCCCGAGTATGCCTTTGCAGTGGATCTTTACGAGGAGAAATACTGTCACCTTCAGGAATACTCAGCCCCCTCCACAATTGATCCTGCGAGTGTTCGCAGAAGACGCAGAGAAGCACTGGAAGGCCTGTTAAGCTACCTCCCTTACGGCTGTGAAGGAATCTTTCTGAAAGAACGCCGAAAACTAAGTGTCAGTGACCGGTATGCAGGTCAGGCACACACAGAGACCCGGTACATTGTTAAAGAGGGAGTGCTGAAATTCTATGTTAACTTTACCGACTACCTGGATACCGGCGTCTTCCTTGACAGCCGTGAACTTAGACGCAAGATTGCCTCTATGGCAGACGGAAAGCGGTTCCTGAATCTTTTCGCCTATACCTGTACAGCTTCAGTCGCAGCAGCCGCCGCCGGAGCCCGGTCCACCGTCAGCGTTGATACCTCTGCCACCTATCTGAAATGGGGTGAAGCCAACTTCCGGCTCAACAGGCTTCCTCTACCACGAAACATCAGAGAAATCAGCGATACCTTTGCATGGCTTAAAAAAGCCCGTCGAGAAAAGGCACGATTTGACCTGATCTATGTCGATCCGCCCACCTACTCAAACTCCAAAAGCCGCAGCGGAGACTTCGATTTACAGCGTGATCACCGGACTCTTCTTGAGATGTGCCTTGATATTCTCAGCAGCGACGGTACCCTGCTTTTCTGCACGAATTTTACCCGATTTGAGCCTGATAAAGAGCTGTTCAGCAAATATCAGGTTACAGAGACAACCGAAAAGACGGTTCCTGCTGATTTTACCCATAAAGGCAAGATCCACCGTTCCTTCCTGATAAAAAAAGATTCCTCCCTTGATAGCCGCAGGATTCAGGGATAGGATGAAAAGGTATGAAAGACAATAATCTGCTTAAACTTGCAGTTCTGATTGATGCCGACAATGCTCAGGCATCCATAATAGAGGGACTGCTGGCCGAAATCGCCAAATACGGTATTGCCAGCGTCAAACGTATTTACGGCGACTGGACAAGCCAGAAGCTCCGTTCCTGGAAAGATTCACTGTTAGAGTATTCCATTCAGCCCATTCAGCAGTTCAGTTATACCACAGGCAAGAATGCCACAGACTCCGCTCTGATTATTGATGCCATGGATCTTCTCTATACCGGGGATCTTGATGGATTCTGTATTGTTTCTTCAGATTCAGACTACACCAAACTTTGTGCACGACTGCGGGAAGCGGGAAAAACTGTGTACGGTTTCGGGGAGAAAAAGACACCTAAGCCCTTTGTCGCTGCTGTAGACAAATTCATCTATACCGAGATTCTCCGAGACTATGAAGAAGATGAGGAAGATGAGGAGAGCAGCAGCAAGAGGCGTATGAGTTATGCCGACCTGAGACAGGATTCACGACTGGTGCAGCTTCTGAGAAGTGCGGTGGAAGCCTCTGCAGATGATTCCGGCTGGGCGTACCTGGGAAATATCGGCCAGAATATCGCAAAGAAATCTCCCGATTTTGATCCGAGAAATTACGGATTTAAAAAATTGAGCGACCTTATTACCGCAACAAGTCTGTTTGAAATTGAAGAGAAGGTACTGAACAATGCACCGGGAAAACAGATTTACTTCCGCTGGGTAAGCAGAAAGAAACGCAAATAAAAAAAGCCGGTCATCCAACCGGCTATGCGCTCTCTTTCTGGTCCTCAACGGGAATCTTTTCTTCGTTGTTCCAGCGAAAAAGACCAAGCATTATACATCCGGTAATGCATGCAAATAAGATCAGATATCCGAATGCCATTAGTGTAACTCCCCCGCATTTCTGCACGAATCGACTTGTTGTTCCCTTCAATGTAGCACACTTTTCAAAAAAAAGAGAAGTATTTCTGTGGATATTCTGTTAGCAAAGTGTGAATAGCTTTACAAACGTATAGATTTTACATTCCCACTTGTGGAGTTTACTTCTCCGGGGTAGACTCTTTTCTACAAGAGGTTTTTGAATGAGAATTGTCTTTGCGACCGATACCTACTGGCCGCGATTTAACGGTGCTACCGTTTCCATAGATGCCTTTAAGCGCGAATTTGAAAAACTGGGACATGAGGTTCATATAATTGCCCCTGCATATCCCAACATGGAACACTCTCCTGATCCTACAATTCACCGGTTTAAATCATATCAGCTGCTTTTCAGCCCTGAAGACCGCCTGGTCTGGAAAGCGGAACGGTGGAAAATCTTCAGAACTCTAAAAAAGCTTAATCCCGATATAATACACTGTCAGACAGAATTTCAACTTTCCGTAATGGTTATGAAATTTGGCCGCAAACGTAATATTCCGATACTCTTTACCTGTCATACCTACTGGGAAGAGTATATTAATCTTTATCTTCCTTTTCCGGATAAAATAGGCCGCCAGGTTGCCAGGTCTATACAGCGGGCAGCCCTGAGGTATGTAGATGAAATAATTACCCCTACTGAACCGATGAAGGATGTGATCCACTCATATGGAGTAAAAAAGCCTATCCATGTGCTTCCCACGGGTGTTCAGGAAGATGACTTTGCAGGACTGGACAGAAAAGACGCCCGGGAAAACTCGTTCCTGTATACTGATTTTCCCAAACTTCAAGGAAAACCAATCATTCTGTATGTGGGAAGAGTTACCAAAGAGAAGAACATGGATTTTCTAATTGACTCTTTTCAGACGGTGAAGAAAAGTGTTCCTGATCTGCATTTTGTTATTACTGGCGGCGGTCCATATCTAAGTGAACTGAAGAAGAAAGTAAAAAAGATGGGTTTCGGTGACTCAGTTGCATTCACTGGATATGTGCCGAAAGAAAAAGTGAAATACCTGTATGCCATGGCCGATGTATTCATCTTTGCCTCGAAAACAGAAACCCAGGGACTGGTTACCATCGAATCTATGATGGCCGGAACTCCGGTAGTTGCAATCGGCGAAATGGGCACAAAGATTGTCATGAATGGTGATAACGGCGGCTTTATGGTCCCTGAAGATCAGGCAGTTTTCAGCTCGAAAGTGCTTAGCCTGCTTACCGACAGGGATCTATGGAAACGTAAATCGACTGAAGCCCTTGAATATGCCCAGAAATGGAGTAGTGAAACCATGGCTGAACGACTGTTTAAGATATATCTTGATATTAAGAAGCATAAAGAAGAGCCCCCTCAGGAAACGCCTTGACAGAGCCCGCGGGTTCAGCAGAGAGTATTCTTATGAAAACACTCAGGACCTGGCTGGATTCCTCACTTCCATCTGTTGTAACCCAACTCGAAGAAAGTATAACCTCCGGTTTTCACATTCAGGGGGACGACCAGTTTTCTCTTTCCGCAAGGGAGGAGATATTTCAAATTCTGGACATCCTCCATTCTGTGATTTTTCCCGGACGCTACGGAATTCAGTGTCCGGCTCAGGGAGAAGAGCTCCATTTTTTTATACGAACATCACTGCTTGAGGCGATTGCCCTGTTAAAGCGTCATCTTGCGCGGATTTACAGTAGACTGGAAGAAAACAGCAGAGAAAGTAAAATCACTGAGATTATTTCCAGTCTGGTTGAGAAACTGCCCAAAATACGGTCCATGCTGATTCAGGATATAAACTCCGCTTACGAAGGAGATCCTGCAGCAAAATCCTTTGATGAAATTGTGTTGAGTTATCCTTTTATAGAAGCAATTGCAACCCACCGGATTGCTCACACTCTTTATCATCAGGGAGTACCGATTATCCCCAGGATAATGACGGAAAGAGCACATTCCCGGACAGGAATAGATATACATCCCGGTGCCGAAATTGCCCCCGGCTTTTTTATTGACCACGGTACGGGTGTGGTTATCGGCGAAACATGCCGTATAGGCTGTAATGTTAAAATATATCAGGGTGTTACACTGGGAGCACTCTCTCCTCTGGACAAGGAAGGCAACCCGAAAAGGGGGGTAAAACGTCATCCGGATATTGAAGATGATGTTATTATTTATGCAAATGCAACCATCCTCGGCGGAAATACTGTTATAGGAAAAGGCTCTGTAATAGGGGGTAATACGTGGATCGTAAAATCAGTCCCTCCGGGCTCTCTCATTTACAATAAGAAGGAAAACTGATTCTTTCATACATTTCTGTGTATAGCGCACGACATGCCTACAATTTTGTAGCTTGAATGTACGCTATATGCCATTTTATAAGGCAGATACCATTTGGTAAAAAAGCTGATACTGTTTTAATTCATTATATTGCAAAGTTTTATATTTTTTTTGTATTACCGTGGTAATTTTTGGCACACCTCCTGCAATATAGATGACAAGTTGAACACATCCTTTAGGAGGAGTCTATGAAACGAGTCTTCGTAATCCTTGCTCTGCTGCTGGTTACAGCAGGCACACTTTTTGCTGATGATGTCAGTGACACACTGGCACTCTACGGCAACGCTTTTGACATGATCTGGTTGATCCTGTCTGCGGCTCTTGTATTCTTTATGCAGGCCGGTTTTGCTATGGTTGAAACTGGTCTTACCCGCGCCAAAAACGCTTCGAACATCCTGATGAAAAACCTGATGGATTTCTCCGCCGGAGCAGTTATTTTCTGGGCAGTGGGCTGGGCGTTCATGTACGGCGCACCTTCAATCGGCGGACTGATCGGCGGGAACGGTTTCTTCCTTTCCTACACTCAGGAAGCACTTGAAGCATACGGTGTATCTGACATGTCTTCTATTTTCCGGGACTGGATGTTCCAGGTAGTATTCGCAGCAACCGCAGCAACTATCGTTTCCGGTGCCATGGCTGAAAGAACCAAGTTCTCTGCCTACCTTGTCTACTCAGTATTCATTTCCGGTCTGATCTACCCGATCTCCGGTCACTGGATATGGGGCGGCGGCTGGCTTTCCGAACTCGGATTCCACGATTTTGCCGGTTCTACCGTTGTACACTCCGTTGGTGCATGGGCAGCTCTTGCAGGTGCTATCACACTCGGACCCCGTATCGGAAAATATGTTAAGGTTGGCGATAAGGTAACCGTAAAGGCAATCCCCGGGCACAACATGCCCCTGGCAGCCCTTGGTGTATTTATCCTCTGGTTTGGCTGGTATGGGTTCAACGCCGGTTCCACCCTGTCCGGTACTGATCTTTCAATCGCTTCAGTAGCTACCACTACTACCCTGGCAGCTTCTGCAGGTGCGATTGCTGCACTGATTACATCATGGATCTGGTTCGGCAAACCCGACCCCTCCATGTCTCTTAACGGTGCCCTTGCAGGTCTGGTTGGTATTACTGCTCCCTGTGGAGTAACAACTCCCGGTGCAGCAATCATCATCGGTCTTGTTGCTGGTGTACTGGTAGTAGCCAGTGTTGAGTTCATCGACAAGGTTCTGCATATCGACGATCCCGTTGGAGCAATCTCCGTACACGGTGTCTGCGGTGCATGGGGAACCCTTGCAGTTGGTCTTTTCTCCTCTAACGAGGATGTCGGACTTGGTCTGTTCTACGGTGGTGGATTTCACCAGCTTGGAATTCAGGCACTTGGTATAGTTGCAGTATTCGGTTGGGCATTCGTCGCCGCACTGGTACTCTTCAGTATCATCAAAGCTACCATTGGCCTTAGAGTTTCCGAGAAAGAGGAACTTCAGGGTCTGGATATCGGGGAACACGGAGTCGAGTCTTATGCCGGCTTCCAGATTTTCCAGAACATGTAAGTTGGGAGGTACAGCATGAAACTGATTATTGCATATATTCAGCCGGATAAACTGAACGACGTTAAGCAGGAACTGTACAAAGCGGAAGTATTCAAAATGTCCGTTACCAATGCAATGGGATGCGGCCAGCAGATGGGATTCACCGAGTCCTACCGTGGTGTAGCCATTGAGGTTAACCTGCTGAAGAAAGTACGTATTGAGATCGGCGTTAACGACGATTTCGTACAGAAGACTGTAGATGCTATTATTGCCGGTGCAAAAACCGGAAATATCGGAGACGGAAAGATCTTCGTTCTTCCCATGGAAGGATGTATCCGTATCCGCTCAGGAGAGACAGGAAACGACGCCATCGGCTGATTCCGTCTTTGTTGTAAAAGCCTTTTTACCAGCCCGTCGTTTATCGGCGGGCTTTTCTTTTTCCGGCCTTCCGCAAACTCTTTTTTTTGATTAAGTTATCTGGTATGACATTTTTAGAGCGTCTTGAGAAAGGTACTGTCATTTTTGACGGTGCAATGGGAACACAGATACAGAGCCTCACAATAAGCGATGAGGAGTGGGACGGCCGTCAGGGTTGTACAGAGATTCTTAATCTCACCGCCCCTGAAAAGATCGATATGATTCACCGCCGCTACCTAAATGCCGGGGCTGATGTAATAGAAACCAATTCCTTTGGTGGTAACCTTATAGTTCTCGCTGAATATGATCTTGAGGATAGAATCCTTGAAATAAACCGCACTGCCGCAGAAATTGCAAAAAAGGCTGCAGCGGAATACAGCACTGCAGAAAAACCGCGCTTTGTTGCCGGTTCCATCGGTCCCGGAACCAGGCTCCCCTCTCTCGGGCAGGCAGGCTTCGACGACCTTTATGAATCCTACAAACTTCAGTGCCGTGGATTAATAGAAGGCGGTGTGGATCTTCTGATTATTGAAACCTGTCAGGATTTGCTTCAGATCAAATGCGCTCTCATCGCAGCATTGGACGAAATGAAACAACAGGAGCGTGAAATCCCAGTGGGGGTCTCTGTTACAGTTGAAACCACAGGGACACTGCTTATCGGATCGAGTATCGGGGCTGTTATAGCCGCCCTTTCACCCTTTCCCATTGCTTTTCTTGGTTTAAATTGTGCCACCGGTCCCGACCGTATGCGCAGTTATATCAGGGAGGCAAGTGAGAAATTCCGCGGACCTGTTTTTGTTATGCCCAATGCCGGTATGCCGGAAAACAAAGGGGGAGAAACGGTCTACTCGCTTACTCCTGCAGACTTTGTAACTCCTCTCAAACAGATGATTCTGAAAGAGGGTGCAGCAATTGTCGGAGGCTGCTGCGGGACCGGGCCGGAGTACATTCAGGCCCTCTCTCAGGCTGCAGCAGATATTCCCCGGGGGAAAAGAACGACAATTTTGTCGGATACGGTAAGTTCACTCTTCTCGGAAAAAGAACTTACCCAGAAACCTGCACCCTTCCTTATCGGAGAAAGAACCAATACCAATGGCAGCAAGCTGTTCCGGAACAAGCTTCTCAAAGAAGACTGGGATGGAATACTTGAGGTTGCTAAAGAACAGGTAAGCTCAGGCGCACATGCACTGGATCTCTGCGTTGCCTATACAGGACGTGATGAAGTCCGGGACATGAAAGAAGCTGTTCAGAGAATTGTAACCCAGGTTGATCTCCCTCTGGTTGTTGATTCCACCTCCCCGGAAGTAATCGAAGTAGCTCTGAAAATGATAGGTGGACGGGCGATTATCAACTCCATAAATCTCGAGGACGGAGAAGACCGCGCCAGGCAAATCTGCAGACTGGCCAAACGATACGGAGCGGCTCTGATTGCCCTTACCATCGATGAAAAAGGTATGGCCAAAGATGCTGAACGCAAGGAGCTCATCGCAAAGCGGCTGTATAACCTTGCGGTCAACGAGGAAGGCCTCGAACCAGGGGCTCTACTTTTTGATACTCTGACCTTTACTCTGGGAAGCGGTGATGAAACACTCAAGACAGCAGCCATGGAGACCATGGAGGGAATCCGAAAGGTAAAAGCAGCCTGCCCCGGAGTTAGAACCGTACTGGGCGTTAGCAATATCTCCTTCGGTCTTTCCCCCTACTCCAGGGAGGTGCTGAACTCAATATTTCTAGACGAGGCAATTAAAGCCGGTCTTGACGCTGCAATTGTAAACGTTAAAAAAATAATGCCCCTGAGTTCGATACCGGATGATGAAAAAACATCAGCAATGGACCTTGTCTTCAACAGGGGTAAAGATCCGCTTTTCAGCTTTATCCGTTTCTTTGAAGGAAAAGAGGGAACCGGTAGAGAGGAAGAGGATCTTTCTTCTGCCGGCCCCGAAGAGCGGCTGCAGAAATCGGTTATCAACGGAAAAAAATCAGGTCTTGATACCCTTCTAAATGAACTCAGACAAATCATAGCACCAACAGATATCATAAACACGCTGCTGATACCTGCAATGAAAGAGGTGGGCGTCCTTTTCGGCTCCGGAAAAATGCAGCTTCCTTTTGTACTGCAATCCGCGGAGGTAATGAAAAAGGCTGTAGCATTTCTTGAGTCATATATGGAAAAGAAGGAAAACAGCGAAACACTCCAGCTAATACTTGCAACTGTAAAAGGCGATGTCCATGATATTGGCAAGAACCTTGTAGACATTATCCTCTCCAACAACGGCTACCAGGTACACAACCTTGGTATCAAATGTGAGATAGAAACTATACTCGATAAGGTGGAAGAAACCGGAGCCACAGCCGTCGGCTTGAGCGGACTCCTGGTTAAATCCACGGTAATAATGAAGGATTACCTGGAGGAGATGGAGCGCCGGGGCTACACCATTCCGGTGCTCCTTGGCGGAGCAGCCCTCACAAGAGATTATGTCGCAACTGACTGTGCAAAAGCCTATTCAGGACCCGTAGTTTATTGCCCCGACGCCTTCGCCGGACTCTCAGCAATGAATCAACTGAAAGAGGGAATACTCACCTCGACCCAGGTACGGGAACAAAGCGGAATAACCCGCACAAAACCGGCAGAGGAAGCTCCCGTTGTGATCTCTCGGGAGATATCAATTCCTCCTGCACCTTTTTACGGCTCCCGGGTAATCTCTGATATCAATCCTGAAGATGTCTATCCCCTGTTGACCGAGCAAGTGCTTTTCAGAGGCCGCTGGGGCTACCGTAGAGGAAGCCTCAGCGCGGAGGAGTATGAACACCTGCTGAATACAGAAGTACGACCACATTTTGAGAATCTGAAGGCCCAGGGGCTTACAGAAGGTTTGTTTGAACCCAGAGTTGTATATGGTTACTACCCATGTGTCAGTGAGGGCGATGAAGTTGTTATTCTGGACGACAACGGCAATAATGAACTTGGCCGCTTCAGCTTTCCCAGGCAGTCAGAATCGCCGGGGCTGTGCATTGCAGACTATTTTCTTCCTGCAGATTCCGGAAAGCTTGATATCATCGGTCTGCAGGTTGTCACCATAGGAGAGAAGGCACAAAAACATGCCGAAAACCTGTATGCCGATGATTCCTATAAGGACTATCTTCTCTTTCACGGACTGAGTGTAGAACTGGCGGAAGCTCTTGCGGAATACTGGCATCTCAAGGTCCGCCAGGAACTGGAAATAACCGGCGAAGACGGAGCGGGAATTCAGGATTTTGTCGTTCAGGGATACAGAGGATCCCGCTACTCTTTCGGCTATCCCGCTTGCCCCGACATGAAAGGTAACGAACTTATTTTCAGCCTTCTCAAGCCGGAAAGGATCGGGGTAACCCTTACCGAAGGCGGACAGATGGTGCCGGAGCAGACAACATCAGCGTTTATTGTGCACCATCCTCAGGCAAAATACTTTAAAGCCTGACTGTAACACCCGACATTAAAGGAGCAGCCTATGAGCAAGTACATTTGTACAAACTGCGGTTATATTTACGATCCGGAAATCGGCGATGAGACCCAGGGCATCCCTGCGGGAACATCCTTCGATAATCTGCCTGATAACTGGACCTGCCCCATCTGCTATGTGGGCAAAGAACAGTTTGATGAAATGTAGGCAATAAAAAAACCGGTCCATTGCGAACCGGTTACCTATACAAAACCAAACATTAAGAATTTTCTACTCTTCGGGAGAGAAATCATCCTTGCCTACACCGCAGACAGGGCAAACCCAGTCTTCGGGAAGATCTTCAAATGCAGTTCCTGCTTTAACCCCGTTATCGGGATCGCCTTCGGCGGGATCATAGATGTAGCCACAAGCATCACATACATATCGTTTCATCTCATTCTCCTTAACTTAAAGACCTGTATCGGTCAGGATTTCCATAAACCATGAACGTTACAGTACTCTCTTGCACTGACATTATCGGCTTTAATACAGAAATTTGCAACAGGATCAGCTCCTGGTTTCAGAAACTGAAAATAGGATACACCATCAGCGATCAGTTCAATCCACTGTATATAGTGTTCGTCTGTCATGGGATGAAGTGTGCTGCCAACGGTTACCTTGTAACCATCCGCAGTCTTTTCGATAACAGGAACATGTTTTTCAGTGCTGCTGTCAGCACTCTTTTCGGTGAGCAGTTCCATGGGCTTCCCGCAGCAGACCAGTTCACCATCACCAGAGTAAAGCATTTCTACAATGTTACCGCATTCTGAACATTTGAACACATCCAGTCTTTTAGCCATTACAATCCTCCATTCCTTATAATATTATAACCGGCAGGCGTAATCCTGCCGGTTTTTTGGGAGCGAAAAAAGTTAAACTGTCTGTTCAGGATTCCCGACAGGAGGCACAAACGCCCCGGACGAGGATCTCTACAGAATCAGTAGAAAAATTGGCAAGGGAATCTCTCTTTACAGCTTTGGACACAACAAAAGAATCTTCCCATTCAAGATCTGATACCGAACCGCATTCTTTGCAATGAAAATGAGGATGACTACCCGGCTCAGGATCGTAGTGGGCATGGGCACCGCCAACATCAAGACGACTTATAAGTCCGCTTCCAGCAAGAAGATCAAGATTTCGATATACCGTTCCAAGACTGATTTTAGGCAGAATTGAGCGCACCTCAGTATAAATTTCTTCTGCACCCGGATGGTCCTTGTGCTTCTGCAGAGTTTCTATTATGACCTTTCTCTGTATCGTTGTTCTCATTTTCAGCAGTACCTGTTATACAAATATAGTAGTAGTAATTACTGATAATTTAGGTAATTAATACGTATAAGTCAAATGCTTTATTAATCTTTTTTCAAAAGGTTGGAATCGATTCTCCTGGCAATATCCAGCCTGAGACGGGCAAATGCTTCGACACAGCAGATTGGTGCTTCAATGATCAGGTCTCCGCCTGATGCCGCCACAAGCCCAAGGAGCAGTTCATCTGCATCCGGATTAACAGTACATCTGCTTATGCCGGGATCATCTTCAAAAGGCTCGGTTTCAAACTTTTCCGGAGAAATCTGCTTTAGCAGTTCAATATATTTGCTGTTCATAACCAGCAGAACCACATCACCGTGCTCCCCGGTGAAAATATCGTCATGGTTATCAATATTTTTATAAACCTCTACTGGTATCGTTACCGCTGCCGGTACGGCATCAACTTCAAGCAAGTCATCAAACTTTACATGTACAGTATGCTGACCGTTACTGATTTTGCGAAGGCATATGAGCAGAGATCCTTCAGTATTACCCATATTATCAGGATCGATGGAACAAACAGTAAAATGGTTTTCCACCTTATTTTGTCCTTCCATATAGCAGACCTTTACCGGCCGTGCGGTTATCCAGGCTTCTGCAAGGATCTCCAGCCAGAGACTTATCTTTATGCTTTCCTTTCTGTCCCCAGAATCCAGAAAATCTGATATCTCGGTCATTCTGGAACTGAGAAAAGGAGCATAGCTGTGAAGAAAGCGGGAAATTTTCCGAATAGCTGAGGCTCCGGCGGGAAAGCGAATTCCGAGGTTTTTCTGTAATGATCTGAAAGCAAGATAGAAAGTCAGGCTTTCAAGAAGACTCAGCTTCATAAGAGTATTTTTTTGGTTTGATTTTATACCTATTAAATAATCACGTTCCCAAATAGGCACATGAGTACTCAACTCATCAATATACCTGCCAACAGTTGCCCGGTGGACGCCAAGACGCCGGGCAATCTCAGCTCTTCGCAGACCTTCAGGGTGAGTAACAAGCAGAAGCTCAAGCTGACTCAGGCGTTCACTTTTTTTTCCGGGGCTTTTCATGATGACATATCCTGCTGCATATTCATTTTGCCTTCATAATACTTATACCAGAAACCTGTTGCATAACACGCAACAATAAGGCGTTCTAATATATAAGTTTAGGTAAAGAGAAACAGGATCACAAGGAACAAGAGAAAAAAAAGCATCCTGCCCGGGCAGGATGCCGATTAGCGATTAAAACTGCTGGTCCGGTTGAACTTCCAGAACTTGTACCAGCTTTTCAGGATCAAGGCGAAAGGGGAATCCTTTACCCTCATAAAATCCGTGCTCACCTATCAAGTGAATATGAAGATCGGAAAAAGAGACCTCACTTCCCTGTTTTTCATTCCTTACGGTTGTGGTGGTTTTGGAATGGAGCCCCGGATCCTCGAAAGGACAGGGAAGTTTTCCGCGAACCGAATAAACCTGCACTACTATACCAGGTTCAACAGTAATATACTCACCCAAGCCCCTGGCACCGGCATCACGGAGTTCGCGCATCCGAGCCGCTATTGCTTCATGGCTTACATCCAGACGCTGCACATCCGCTTCGTCCTGAATTATAATATCGACAAGATGTCTTTCATCGGTTCCAAGAAAACCTTTCAGAGTAATAACACCCGGAGCCATATTATCCTGAGCCCTTTTCATCTGCGGAGACTGTTTCACTGCCTTCCTCCTATTCTGTCAACCGAACTTGTCATAGTAGATTTTCTCTTCCGGAACACCTTTTGAAGTAAGGACACGCACACAGGCATCAATCATTCCCGGGCTTCCGCACAGGTAACCTTCAAAATTGCCTCCGGCTGTTACATGCTTATCCAGAACATCCGTTATAAGGCCTACTTCACCAGTCCAGGCATCTTCTTCTGCCGGTTCGGAAAGTGCAGGAATAAATTTAAAATCGGGAAGCTTTTCCTCCAGTTCTTTCATTTCTTCCAGAAGGAACAGGTCCCGTTTTGACCGGGCACCAAAGAAATAACGAACCTTGCGGTTTATTCCTTTATCAACCATATCCAGAAGTATGGATTTCAACGGCGCCATACCCGAACCACCGGCAATACAAATGACTTCCGCGTCGGTATCCCGGAGAAAGAAATCGCCATAGGGGCCATTTACCGTTACGGTATCTCCTTCCTTCAGGTATGTGTGCACATAGGTAGTACAAATACCATTGGGAACAAGTCGGATTTCAACCTCAATTTCACCGGTACTGGAGGGAGGAGAAGACATGGAATATGCCCGGTAAACAGGCTCATCGGTAAGCTCATACTCCGGTACCTTAAACTGAATAAACTGACCGGCTTTCATCTCGATGGTATCAGGATTCTCAAGTGTCAGAGTGACTTCTTTGATATCATGAGTAAGGTCACGTATCCGTTTGACAGTAGCCGTATATTCCTTGACGCTGAAAAGCTCTTCCGGAATGCGGATACGCATGTCATTTTTTACTTTCAACTGACATGACAAACGAATGTTTTTTTCCTTCTCTTCATCCGAGATCCAGGGGAGTTCCGTGGGCAGGTACTGACCAGCCCCGTCCTCAACCACCACCTTGCAGAGTCCGCATGAACCTCGACCTCCACAGGCTGAAGGTATGAAAACCTCCTGCTCTATAAGTGTACCCAAAAGCGGCCGTCCGCCCTTAACGGTATATTCATGATCGTCATTAATAGTGAGCTTTACCTCACCGTAGTTAGCGATAGTCGCGTCTGCAATTACCATAAGGATTGCCAGCACCGCGGAAACCGCTGACACCGCCCCTACGCTGATAAGAAATGCATTTAATGCAAGCACCTGTCAGCCTCCTAATTGATGTTGAGCATACCGGTGAATCCCATAAAGGCAAGGGCCATCATTCCGGTGATTATAAGGGTGATACCTGCTCCTTCCAGTCCCCTGGGAAGCTTGGCTTTTGCCAGCTTCTGCCTGATCCCAGCCATAGCCATGATGGCAAGCCACCAGCCCAGACCGGACCCGAGACCGTAGAAAAAACTCTCCCACAGGGTGTATTCCCGGATAACCATAAACAGGCTGACTCCAAGAATTGCACAGTTAACAGTAATAAGGGGAAGAAAAATACCAAGCGCAGCATACAGCGGCTCAGAGACCCTTTCTATTATCATTTCCACCAGCTGCACAAAGGCAGCTATTACAATGATAAATACGATGAAGCGGAGGTACACAAGTCCGAGAGGTATCAGCAGAAAATGGTATACCAGATAATTCAGCAGGCTGGTGGATGCCATTACGAATGTGACAGCCGTACCAAGGCCAAGAGATGTTTTAATCTCCCTGGAAACACTTAGAAATGAACACATCCCCAGATAATTGGTAAGCAGGATGTTATTGGTAAAAATTGCACCAAAGAATATCGCTACAAGCAGGCCCCAGTCACTCATGCTTTAGCCTCCTTTTTTTCGCCCAGAACAGCACCCTTCATTATCCAGATGAAAACCGCCAGCATAAAGAAAGCTCCGGGAGACATAATCATTATGGACCAGTTTGTCCACCAGTCACCAAGGACCTGATATCCGAGGATAGTTCCGGCACCAAGAAGCTCTCTGAAAAAAGCAATAATAAGAAGCACATAGGAATAGCCTATACCACTTGCAATACCGTCCAGAAGCGATAGTCCCGGGGTATTGTTAAGGGCGAAAGCCTCCGCACGTCCCATGATTATACAGTTTGTGATAATAAGTCCTACATAGGGTCCCAGCTGCTGGGATATCTCCGGAAGATAGGCTTTAAGCACTATATCAACAATAATTACGTACGCTGCAATGATGAGAGTTTCAGCCATCATACGCACCCTGCCGGGAATTGCCTTACGCAGGATTGAGACAGTAAAACTGGAAAGAGTTGTAGTAAATAATACACCCAGACTCATAACAAGGGTATTACGAAAATTGTTGGTTACCGCCAAAGTAGAACAGATACCAAGGATCTGGGCAAAAACCGGATTCTCGGTACCCAGGGCATCTGTAAATATCTTTTTAGCCCGTCCTCTTGCCATCAGCGAACCTCCTCAAGCATTTTAGCACCCTTTTCAGGGCTGCCGTTCACAATATCCCGGACATAGCGGGAGGTGTAGGTTGCACCGGTTATGCCGTCCACTTCGTCCGGCGCGTTATTTTCTGTTCCCTCATCAACCAGAATAAAGGGGGGAACTTTTCCTATGAACTGTTGTTTGAACCATGGTTCTTCTATCCGGGCGCCAAGTCCCGGCGTTTCATTCTGGGAGATAAACTCAATCCCGGTCATGGTTTTAATATCTTTCCGGTATCCAATCATGGCGGTAATCTCGCCCCAGAGTCCCGGACCGGAAACCCTGAAAGCATACCGTATACCATCGGGTCCGTCATAGATAAAAACCGATGGCTTGCCGTCAAGAGAATACTGGGTAACAGACTTATCAAAGACCTGGTTTATTTCTTCGTTTTCTCCTGGTACTGGTATGCCAAGGGAAGAAAGGACTGCTTTTTTCAGGTAGAGAGTTTCATTCTCCAGCACAACCGCCTGTGTGGCAATATGTATCCCTGATATGGCCGAGATAAACACTACCGTAACCAGTACCATAAAAAGAACCGGATAAATCCTTTCACTGTAGAAAGTCTGCTTTTTCATGCATCGGCCTCTTTGGCTTTCTGCTTCTTCTTTGTTTCTACAATCACATAATTAAGAAGCGGTGCAAACATATTAGCCAGAAGAATCGCAAAAGTAATGCCTTCCGGCCAGATGCTGAAGGTTCGGATAAGCACAGTCATAATGCCAATGAAGGCTCCGTATATCCACCTCCCCTGATTGGTGGTCTGTGAAGAGGAAACCGGATCGGTAGCCATATACATCATACCGAACAGGATGCTCCCGGAAAAAAGCGCATATAAAGGAGAAATGGCACCGGCAACACCACTGAAAAAGAGGATACTCTGCATCCCCAGGAAGCCTATCAACCCGGGAACAACAATGTGCCAGGATGCAGTTTTCTGAATCATCAGAATAAGACCGGTAATAATAATAAGAATTGCAGAAGTTTCTCCCAGGGAACCGGAGGTATTGCCGATCAACAGATTAAGTATTGGAATCCCGTCACCTGTAGTAAGTTTGACCAGAGGTGTAGCCTTTGTGAGCGCATCCACTGACGGGGCCCAGGCAGCGAATCCTCCAAAATGACCCGCGATAGGTTCAGCGAAACGGGAAGAGAGATGATAACCGAAACTTGCGTAAATAAAAGCTCTTCCTGAAATTGCAGGGTTGAAAATGTTTCTACCGAAGCCTCCGAAAACCATTTTGCCGAAGACAACACCAAACACAATTCCCACAGCGGCAATCCAGAAAGGAATGGTCGGCGGCAGTGAAAGTGCAAACAGAAAACTGGTTACAAATACTGCGGAAGAAACTTTCCCGTTATTCTTTCTGGCAAACATGTATTCCGCCAGAAACCCGAAAACATTGACGACAGCCAGAACGGCCAGAGATCGCCATCCGTAAAAATATACGGAGGCAAGCACCAGCGGAACCAGCGCATAGACGACTTTAAGCATGATTGCCTGCTTAAGAATCGGTAAATTTGTTTTTGCCATAGCCATGCCTTTTACTATACAGGAGTCTATTGAAAAGTCAATTTCAATAAATAATTACTTATTGAATATAGAAAACCTCCGCCGGAATCGTCAAAGTTTTTCTGCATATAATTTCCAATTTACTGTTTTTATTATTATTTTTATCAAGTTAGGCCGATGCGGTATGACCAATGAACAATTTTTTTTAATTTGCGCCGGTCCGACCATTCAACAATACTTAATGCTGGATGAATGAATATTAAGGAGCGAACCGTGACGAAAACTGGATTTATGCAGGAACTCGAGAACCTGCTGGATGGTTCTCATAGTGCCGTACTTGCTACTGTGGGTAAAGAGAACAACCCAACCATGCGATGGATGACCCCGACAGTCATAAGGGGAAGAACCGGTGCGCTCTATGCGGTAACTTCCCGGAATTTTGCAAAAAGGGAACATCTTGCAAAAAACCCGAAGGTACAGTGGATGGTTCAGAGCCGTTCACTGGATAAGATTCTAACCCTGAATGGACAGGTTAATGTAATTGAAAACTCCGCAATGAAAGCAGAGGTACTTGAGGCAATCGGTCCGAGACTGCCTGTTTTCTGGCGGGTGAACCCTGATCCGGATGCCCTAATTGTGCTGGAAACAATTATTGAAGAGGGTTCGATGTTTATCCCCATGAAAGGGATGCGGGACAGCGTGAGCTTTATCTGAAGGAGGATACCATGAGTCTGGTTAAGAAATACGGAAAAGAAAAAACTACGGATATTCTCCGGCAGATGATTCTTATGCGGCGATTCGAGGAAAGAGCAGGCCAGATGTACGGTCTGCGAAAAATCGGCGGATTCTGCCATCTTTATATAGGAGAAGAGGCTGTTGCAGCAGGAACAATCGGAGCGCTGGACATGAAAAAGGATTATATCCTCGGAGGTTACCGTGATCACGGCCTCGCTTTAGCGGTGGGAATGGAGCCCGATTCGATTATGGCTGAACTCTACGGTAAAGTAACAGGCTGCTCTAAAGGGAAAGGAGGTTCCATGCACATGTACTCCGCCGAGAAGCATATGCTCGGTGGAAACGGTATTGTAGGCAGCCAGATACCCGTCGGCACCGGTGTTGCATGGAAAATAAAATACCTCAAAGAAGACGGAGTGGTTCTCTGTTACTTCGGCGACGGAGCTATCCACCAGGGAGCGTTCCACGAAAGCCTTAATCTGGCCAAGATTCACAATCTCCCTATAATTTATATAGTTGAAAACAACCAGTACGGCATGGGCACGGATTTCAAACGTGTTTCTTCGGTACATGACCTTGCTCAGATGGGTCATGCCTACAATATTCCCGGCAAACAGCTGAACGGCATGAAGGTAATGGAAGTTTTTGATGAGTTTACCCAAGCCGTCGCAGAAATGCGGAAGGATCCTGCACCCCGTTTCTATGAAATTAAAACATATCGTTATCGTGGGCATTCAATGAGTGATCCTGCAAAGTACCGGACTCAGGAAGAACTTGATGAGTACAAGATGCAGGATCCCATTACCCTGCTCCTTTCAGAAATGCAGGAGGAAAAATACATCACCGACAACGAGTACAAGGCAATGGACAACGAAATAAAGGCGACATGCGAGAAATCCATTGAATTCGCCGAGAACAGCCCGGAACCCGAACTCACAAGCCTATACGAAGACGTGTTCGTGGAACAGTAAGGAGAAAGGTCGATGGCAGTTATTACCTATAGAGAAGCACTCAGACAGGCAATGGATGAGGAAATGGCCCGAGATGACAGGGTATTCCTCATGGGAGAAGAAGTAGCCCAGTACAACGGCGCATATAAAGTGAGCCAGGGTCTCTGGGAAAAATATGGAGATCTGAGGGTTGTGGATACACCCATTACGGAGGAGGGGTTCACCGGAATGGGCGTAGGAGCAGCAATGGTCGGCCTGAGACCGATTTTGGAGTGGATGACATTCAATTTCGCTCTTATGGCATATGATCAGGTTGTATCCAATGCCGCCAAACAGCGCTATATGTCCGGCGGCCAGTTTACCATGCCCATGGTAATGCGCGGACCGAATGGTCCGGCCGAATTCCTGGCAGCCCAGCACTCCCAGGCGCTTCAGTCGATCTTTGCCCATATTCCCGGCCTTAAGGTGGTTCATCCGTCGACACCCTATGATGCAAAGGGGATGTTGAAGACTGCAATAAGGGATGACAACCCGGTGATCTTCCTGGAAGGGGAACTGATGTATGCCTGGAAAGGTGAAGTCCCGGATGAAGAATACCTTATTCCCTTCGGTAAAGCGGATATTAAAAAGCAGGGGACGGATATTACTCTGGTAAGTTACGGAAAACCAATGCGTCTGACCCTTGAAGCAGCGGAAAAACTATCATCCATGGGAATCGAAGCCGAGGTTATAGACCTGCGCAGTATCCGTCCCCTGGATGAGGAGACGGTATATGCCTCAGTAAGAAAGACACACCGATGTGTGATTATAGAAGAGTCCTGGCCCTTTGCCTCTGTTGGATCACATCTGGCCTGGCTCGTATCGAAGAATACATTTGACTATCTGGATGCCCCGGTGGAAATGGTAGCTTCTGAAGAAGTTCCTATGCCCTACAACCATAAGCTGGAGCTGGCAGCACAACCGCAGAAGGACCAGATTATCGGTGCTGCCCGCAGGGTACTCTACATGGATTCAGAAAGTTAAGGGAAAGGAACAGTTATGGCAGAACAAATTTTAATGCTCGCCCTTTCTCCGACAATGGAGGAAGGAACTATTTCCGGCTGGAAAAAACAGGAAGGCGATATAATCTCCCAGGGAGATATAATCTGTGAAGTGGAAACCGACAAGGCAACCATGGATTATGAAAGTATTCAGGAAGGGACACTTCTAAAAATACTTGCTCCGGAAGGTTCGGAAGCCGCAGTAGGAGTCCCCATAGCCATTATCGGTGAGAAAGGGGAAGATATATCTGCTCTTGTTGCTGAAGCGGAATCTGCCTCGGCATCAGTCGAGAAAAATAAGGCTGCTGAACAAGCTCTTTCTGAAGAGAAACCGGAGAAGGCAGAACCCGACCCGGCTAAGGCTGAAAAACCGACTCCGCAGCCATCCACTCCGGTAAAAACTCAGGAGTCATCACGTACAGATGACGGTTGGATAAAGGCATCACCCCTCGCACGGGAACTTGCAAGGTCAAGAGGAATGGATCTTGCGGGAATTGCCGGATCCGGCCCTGAAGGCAGGATTGTAAAACGGGATATTGAAACAGCCTCATCCGGAGCATCCAGAGCCTTCCTGCGCAGTTCTTCAGGAAGTCCGGGCGTCTCCACAATTTCAGCAATCCCTGCCGGAGAAGACCGGCTGATCAATGTATCGAAAATGCGAAAAGCTATTGCCGGGCGCCTTGCGGAAAGCAAATACTCCGCCCCCCATTTCTATCTGAATGTGGATGTACGAGGAGAGGCACTTCTCTCCTCCAGAAGCAGTATTAACAGCAAGGGTGATCAGAAAATTTCGGTTAATGCCTTTATTATCAAACTGGCGACTGAAGCACTCAGGCGATATCCCAGGGTAAATGCCTCATGGGAAGGAGATAATATCAGGGAGTTCGGGTCCATAGATATAGGACTCGCTGTTGCCCTTGAAGATGGACTGATTACACCGGTTGTACGCAACTGCGGAGGGAAAGGTATACAGGAAATTGATCGGGAACTGAAAGAACTTATTCCCAGAGCGCAGGCAGGCAAACTTGCTCCCGAAGAGTATACCGGAGCAACATTTTCAGTAAGTAATCTGGGTTCCTTCGGAATCGACAGCTTTACAGCAATTATCAACCCTCCGGGGTCCGCCATTCTTGCCGTGGGAGCCATGAAAAAGATACCTGTAGTTGCCCCGGACGGGACTCTGAACGCTGGTGATGTAATGAAGCTGACTCTTTCCTGTGATCACCGGGTTATCGACGGTGCTACAGGAGCCCGTTTCCTTGATACATTGAAAACTAATTTTGAAAACCCCATGGCTGCGTTATTGTAGGTAAAATGGGGATTGTGAAGAAAAAGGATTTTATATGAACACTGTACAAGCAGATCTTGCAGTACTGGGAGCCGGACCGGGAGGCTATGTGGCAGCAATTCGCGCTTCTCAGTTAGGTCTCAAGGTTGCTGTTATTGAGAAAAACAAAGTGGGGGGAGTATGCCTGAATATCGGCTGTATTCCCTCAAAATCTCTGATTCATCAGGCAGAGATTTATACCCATGCACTTGAAGCGGAAAAGATGGGAATAAAGCTTGATTTAAAGGGCTTTAATTATGAGACGGTCTTCAAGAAATCGAGAAGTGCAGCAGATAGACTATCCAAGGGTGTCGGTTTCCTGATGAAAAAGAATAAAATCGAAGTAATAGAGGGAACCGGAACAGTGTCTGAGCCCGGTAAGATTTCGGTGAAAGCCAACTCCGGCGAGGATATTCTTGTGGAGGCAAAGAATATTCTGATTGCCACGGGATCCCGGCCACGGCAGATTCCCGGTTTTGAATTCGATGGCAAACAGGTTTTATCCTCTGATGATGCCCTGATGCTTAAGAAAGTTCCCAAAAGTATGATCATACTGGGAGCTGGTGCAATCGGGTGCGAATTTGCCCACGTTATGAACACTTTCGGATCAAAGATATCCGTTGTGGAAATGCTGCCCCAGATTCTTCCCACAGAGGACAAAGATACGGCAAAAATCCTCTTTGACAGCTTCAAAAAACGGAAGATTTCCATCTATACCAGCACAAAGGCCTCGGCTATGCGCACAACAGATGCCGGGGTGGAGCTTGATATAGAATCGAAGGATGGCAAAAAAGAGACCCTTAAGGCTGAAAAGCTGCTTGTTGTGGTAGGAAGAGTCCCCAACACCGGTGATATCGGACTTGAAAATCTTGGGATTGAGACAGACAGAGGTTTCATACCCGTCAAGGATTACAACCAGACAAACACACCCGGCGTTTATGCAATAGGTGATGTTGTGGCAACTCCTCTGCTGGCCCATGTTGCCAGTAAGGAAGGAGAGATTGCCGTTGAGCACATGGCCGGGCATCCCGGAAGTAAATCAGTAGACCTGAATGCCATTCCGGGAGCTGTTTATACAGAACCTGAGGTAGCCAGTTTCGGCCTGACAAAAGAAAAAGCCATTCTGAAGGGATTTGATGCAACTGAGATTATCTTTCCTTACAGGGGAGTTGGAAAAGCAGTAGCCACCGATGCAGCTGATGGTATAGTCAAAGTTGTCTATGCCTCGGATTCAAAGGAATTACTCGGCGCCCATATTGCAGGCACCAGGGCAACAGAGATTCTGCACGAGCTTCTACTGGCAAAATCCAGCGAACTGCTGCCTGCGGATATATCAAACATGATCCATGCACATCCCACAATCTCTGAAACAGTGATGGAAGCCGCAAAGATGATCGAGGGCGGAGCAATACATATTTAGTGGTCGATTACTACCGATATGAGTATATTGGTAAGGAAAACAATAAACAGGAGATACTATGGAACGTTCAGTAACTACCATGGCAGGAAATAGCGTAACCCTCGTAGGACCGGATTTGAAAGTTGGCGACAAAGCCCCGGACTTTACAGTGCTTGATAATGACCTTAATCCCAAAACTCTAAGTGATTTTTCCGGTAAGAAAAAACTTATCAGTGTTGTTCCGTCTCTGGACACCGGGGTATGCGATGCCCAGACCAGACGGTTTAATGAAGCGGCATCTTCATTCGGAGAAAATATTGTAGTGCTTACCATCAGCATGGACCTCCCTTTTGCTCAGGCCCGCTGGTGTGGCGCAGCCGGTGTAGACAGGGTTGTAACCCTTTCGGACCACAGAGATGCCGATTTCGGTCAGCGCTACGGACTTTTAATCAAGGAACTCCGTTTGCTCAATCGGTCAATCTTCATTGTTGATGAAAGCGATGTGATTCGCTATATTGAGATAGTAGAAGAAAATACCAACCACCCCGATTATAACGCGGCTTTGGCCGCAATGATGGAGCTCTGAGGAGATTCCATTAATTTCATCGGGGAAAAGAGAGAGACCATGATAGCCACTTCTATCCGCGATGATGTCTACGCAATTACAGTAAACGACAGGACCACAGACCTTTTCGAAGGTCTGTGGCCTATTTCACAGGAAGGAGTAAGCTATAACTCCTATCTGGTAAAGGACGAGAAAACCGCCCTGATAGAACTTACCAAAGAGTTTAAAACAGACGAACTCTTTGACCACGTGAGTGAAGTCAAGTCAATCCAGGATATTGATTATCTGATTGTAAACCACATGGAGCCCGACCATACGGGAGCTATGAAATCTCTGCATCGTCTGAACCCGAACCTGACTATAATCTGTACACCCAAAGCCCGTCCAATGATTGAAAATTACTACGGTATAACAGAGAACATCAGGGAGGTTGCTGATGGCGAAGAGATTTCTCTGGGAAAAAAGACTCTGAAATTTTTCCATACCCCTTTTGTGCACTGGCCGGAAACCATGATGACCTATCTTGTGGAAGACAAGGTACTTTTCTCCTGTGATGGATTCGGCGGTTACGGAGCACTGACTGGTGCAATTTTTGATGATCAGATTCAGGACCTGGATTTCTATATCAAGGAGTCACTCCGCTACTACACAAATATTGTTGCCAAATTCACTAAACCTGTTTTGACGGCCATCGAAAAGTTAGCAGACCTTCCCATAGAGGTTATAGCACCATCCCATGGACTCCTCTGGCGTAAAGATCCAGGCAAAATTATAGAGCTTTACCGCCAGTGGTCGGAATACGGTAAAGGTGACAATGAATCAGGTGTAACCCTGCTTTATGGATCAATGTACGGCAATACCGAAACTGTTATGAACTACGTAGCCAAAGGGCTCTGTTCCGAAGGAGTTCCGGTGCAGATATTTGATGTTGCCAGAACACATATGAGCTATATTCTTCCTGCGCTGTGGGTAAACAAGGGAGTAATGATAGGTGCTCCCACCTATGAAGGAAGTCTTTTCCCCGCTATGTCTCTGGCGCTTGAGGAAGCTACCATAAAACGTGTTCTGAACAAGAAGATTGCCTACTTCGGAAGTTACGGATGGTCTGGTGGTGCTCTGAGGCAGATTAAAAAGCTGATAGAACCAATTAAATGGGAAATGACCGATACCTTCGAGTTCGCCGGCGGCCCAGGAGATACCGAACTTGAAAAGGCAATAGAATTCGGTGCAGCCTTCGCCCGCATGATCAAAGAAGGTCAATAACAATCCTACGTACAGCCGCTCCACCGGAGCGGCTCTTTTTATATCCGCATCTCATCTCGTAATAATAATCTCAAAGCGCCTATATATAGCAAAGCCGCCCTAATAGGGCGGCTAACCAAATTGAATGTCTATTTCCGGTAAAGAGGCCGGGGAATATACATGGTATGAAGCAGCTCATGAGCCTTGTGACTGAGGGGCTCACCAAGGAATTCATCGTAGATCTGCTTGATCTCAGGGTTGTGATGAGAACAGCGCACAGTAGAGCGTTCATCATCACTGTAAAGACCTGCAATTCTCTTTTCACGAACCTTGTCGTCAGTATTGTAAGGCTGACCACCACCGGCAATACAGCCACCACGGCACGCCATTACCTCGATAAAGTGATAAGGAGGCTCTTCACCCCTTTCCCTGGCTTCCTGAATCTCCCGCATTACAGCTTTGACATTTGCCATTCCGTGGGCGACAGCAACCTTTACCTTGGTTCCCTTGATATCAACTTCACCAGAGCGTACACCTTCCATTCCACGGACCGCTTCAATATTTACGTCCTTCAGCTCTTCACCGGTTACCAGTGCGTATGCAGTACGTACAGCAGCTTCCATTACTCCGCCGGTGTTACCAAAAATTGTTCCTGCACCTGAGTAGTGACCGATGGGCGAATCTGCTTTTTCGTCAGGAAGAGAAGTAAAATCAATTCCCATTGCCTTAATCAGCCTTGCAAGCTCGCGGGTAGTCAAAACAAGATCCACGTCCTGATATCCGGAGGAGTACATCTTTTCACAGCGGATAATTTCGTACTTCTTGGCAGTACAGGGCATTATGGAAGCTGAGTAAATCTTAGCAGGATCAATACCGGCCTTCTGTGCATAGTAGGTCTTGGTAATTGCACCCTGCATCATCTGGGGACTCTTGGCTGTTGAGAAGTGAGGAATCATGTCCGGAAAATACTTCTCCATGTAGTCGGTCCATGCAGGACAGCAGCTTGTAATCTGGGGAAGAGTTCCACCTTCTGTGATTCTTTTAACCAGCTCGGTTCCCTCTTCCATGATGGTAAGGTCCGCAGCAAAGTTTGTATCAAAAACCACATCCACGCCGATTTTTCTCAATGCAGCATAGATTTTTCCGGTAGCAATGGTACCAGGCTCCATTCCAAAGGCTTCACCAATTGCAACGCGGACAGCAGGTGCCATCTGTACTGCAACATGCTTTTCAGGATCCCGAATCGCGTTCAGCAGTTTCGCTGTCTCATCTACCTCATAGATAGCCCCTACAGGACAGTGTGCAGAACACTGGCCACACTTAATACAAGGTGTTTCGTTGAGTACAACATCCCCTGCTCCGGCCATTCTGGTGCCGTCTCCACGACCGATGAACTCAAGAGCCCATACGTCCTGCAGCTGCTGACAAACATTTACACAGCGTCCGCATTTGATACATTTTTCAGGATTGAGAACAATAGAGGGAGTTGACTCGTCAACCGGAATCTCCTGGATTCTGGAGTCATAGGGAACTTCCCGGATACCGAAGTCTGCAGCCAGGGTCTGAAGTTCACAGTTACCGTTTCTAGGGCAGCGGAGACAGTCGTTGGGATGAGTAGAAAGAATTAGCTGGATTACAGTCCTGCGGACTTCATGCAGCTCGGGATCATGAGTTATTACACTCATACCCTCAGAAACCTTTGCGGCACAGGCACGCAGCAGTTTAGGCGAACCTTCAATCTTAACGACACAGATTCCACAGGCTGCCCATGCAGGAAGGTCGGGGTGATAACAGAGCTTAGGTATTTTGATTCCCGCAGCAGTTGCTGCGTTCAGTATGGTGGTCCCTTCCTTAACCTCGAGGGGCACGCCGTTGATCTTTATATTAACCATAGTACTATTCCTCTCCTTACTTCTTCAGCACCGCGTCGAACTTACATGCTTTGAAACATTCGCCACACTTAATACACGCGCTGGAATCTATTTCGTGGGGTGCCCGTTTCTCACCGCTTATGCAGTTAACAGGACAACGCCGAGCACACAGACCACAGCCGATACATTTTTCCGCATCGATTACATACTGAGTAAGGTCCTTACATTTTCCGGCAGGACATTTCTGCTCGGTAATATGTGCCTCATATTCATCTGCAAAGTACTTCATCGTGGACAGCGTGGGGTTTGGTGCAGTCTGTCCGAGCCCGCAGAGTGAAGCCTTTTTCATTGCAGAACCGATGGACTTCAGTTTCTCCAGGTCTTCATGAGTTCCCTTGCCCTTGGTGATCTTGTCGAGAATATCGTACATGCTCTTTCCACCGACCCGGCAGGGTGAACATTTGCCACAGGATTCTTCAACACAGAACTCAAGGTAGAACTTGGCGATATCGATCATACAGTCATCTTCGTCCATAACGATCATACCACCAGATCCCATCATGGAACCAAGCTTGATGAGGGTATCGTAGTCGATGGGAGTATCAAGATAATCAGACTTGATTACACCGCCGGAAGGTCCTCCGGTCTGTACAGCCTTGAAAGCCTTTCCGTCTTTTATTCCACCACCGATATCGTAGATGATTTCCCGGAGAGTAGTTCCCATGGGAACCTCAACCAGTCCGGAGTTGTTGATTTTACCGGTAAGGGCAAATACTTTTGTTCCACTGGAACCTTCAGTTCCGATCTTGCTGAACCATTCGCCGCCGCGGTTAATAATAACAGGAATATTAGCCCAGGTTTCAACATTGTTGATAACAGTAGGCTTCTGCCAGATACCAGCAATTGCAGGAAAAGGAGGCCTTGGCCGGGGCATTCCACGCTCACCCTCGAGGGAAGCAATAAGGGCAGTTTCTTCACCACAGACAAAGGCACCGGCGCCAAGACGAATCTCGATGTCAAAATCAAAACCACTTCCAAGAATATTTTTTCCCAGAAGGTTCATTTCCCGTGCCTGCCCCATGGCAGTCTTAAGCCTTTTGATGGCAAGGGGATATTCAGCACGAATATAGATGTATCCCATGTTGGCACCGACGGTTTTACCGGCGATTGTCATTGCTTCAAGAACCGAATGGGGGTCACCCTCCAGAGTAGAACGGTCCATATAGGCGCCAGGGTCGCCCTCATCGGCGTTACATGCAATGTATTTTTCGTCTGAATCAACATCCTTGGTGAACTTCCACTTCATCCAGGTGGGAAAACCCGCACCACCGCGTCCCCGCAGTTTTGAAGTCTTCAACTCCGCAAGGACATCATCGGGGGTCATTTCAAAGAGAACTTTCTCCAGGGCAGCATAACCGTCTCTGGCAATATACTCGTTAATGTCATCAGGATTGATAAACCCACAGTTACGCAGAACAATACGGAACTGTTTCTGGTAGAACTCAATGTCATCGACACTTGCCCGCTTCATGCTCTTGCTTTTATCGTAGAGAAGACGCCCAACTTCACGACCTTTTACAAGGTGCTCATTGACAATCTCTTCCGCATCTTCAGGTTTTACCTGTACATAAAAAGACTCATCCGGCAGTACCTTTACAATGGGGCCCTGCTCACAGAAACCGAAACAGCCGGTTTTAAGAATCTGAACATCTTTGTTGATACCGGCCTTCTCGGAAGCCGCCATCAGGTTCTTGTAGATATCATCAGCTTTGGCAGACTCACAGCCTGTTCCTCCGCAGACAAGTACATAGTTTTTGTAGCTCATTAACCTACTCCCCCTTGTCCATGATATCTGCTGCAGGTCGGTCAAAAATATGATCGTTAACAAGTTCCTGCTTCATGATATGCTTATGTACAATTTTACGGGCAACAGCATCGTCTACTTTTCCGTAGATAACTGTTGGCATACCGGGCATGATTACCTCGACTGTAGGCTCCGCATAACAGAGACCAAGGCAGCCGGTCTGCTTAACCACTACTTCACTCAGGTTTTTCTGATCAAGCTCATCAAGAAATGCAGCATGCACATTGCGGGATCCCGCTGCTATTCCGCAGGTTCCACCGCCGACAATAATCTGGATATTCTTACCAACGACATCCCGTCGGCTCATCTCCTTCTTCTTCTGCTCCCTAAGGGCGCGCAGTTCTTCCAAAGTCATGGTACTGCTCCTTTATATTACAATTCAGTTTCTTGGGACGCCATAAACTGACGTACCAGGCTCTGGGATGCTGCACTATCCAGCTCTCCCAAAGCTTCGATCAGGTCCGACCGGCTTACGCTGTACCCGCGCTCTCCGTCTCCTTCCCCGATCCAGCGGTGGATTTCCACCTCATGTTCTCCCTGCTTCAGCATTATCATGGCAAATGTGCCGGCAAGATCTCCCACAGGGGGAGTATCTATATTGTCCAGCGGGAATGAAAAATGAACTTCCGTTCCCCTGCCCGGAACCGAGCTTATACTGAACGCGCCGGAGCACATCTCAACTGTCTGAATCAGAAATGGAATGCCAAGCCCAACCTTTCGACCGGGATGCTTCACACCGTCGGTATAATACGGATCCTGAATCTGCTTGAGCAGCTCCTGATCCATTCCACTGCCGGTATCCTTTATGGAAACCTGAACAGCTTTTTTTGTCTCCCGAACAGTAAGAACTACCCTGTCGGCGGCTGCTTCAAGGGAGTTGTCCGTGAGATCAAGAATGAAATCACCGACGGTCTGGTGCATCAGGCATTCCGGAACTGGGCAATAACGTCGGGAAGAATATCCTTGGTAACCTTACCGAAGACCTCTTCACCAACTACCAGAACCGGTGCAAGACCGCAACAGCCTACACAGCGTACTGCTTCGATTGAAAACATACCGTCATCGGTTACTTCGTTGACACCGATACCGAGTAGACTCTCCATCTCCTGGATTACATCCTCGCCGCCTTTAAGATAGCAGGCAGTACCCATGCAAACCTGGATATTGTACTTTCCCGGTTTGTTGAGTTTAAAAAAGTGATAAAAAGTTATTACGCCGTAAATTTTTGCCAGAGGAACATCAATAAGATCTGCAACCTTCATTGCTGCCTGACGCGGAATGTAGCCGAACTCTTCCTGGACCCTGTGCAGAATCATGATCAGGTTGCCCGGTTTCTTTTTCCATTCCTCAATATACGACTCCAGTTCAGCGGAGAACTGAATATCCGCCACCATTTGAGTAGACATGAAACCTCCCTTGTCCTACAATCGCATTATAACTTGGTTAAAAACGATTTTAGCGAGTTGTCATGCATTGATCAAGTATTTAATATGCCCGAAGGAGAAATTATTGCCTATAAAATCCAATTAACTTGCCATTTTTTATATTTTGGTGTATTTTTATTATAGTTTATGTGAACACCATCACTTTATTGAGAGAGTTAAATGAACAAAGAGCTTATATTACGACTTACAAAATACAAGCGGATACTTAATAAACTTAAAGCCCTCGGACTTGAGAGAGTCTTTTCCAACAACCTGGGCGATGCAATCGGTGTCTCTCCGGCGCTGGTGCGAAAGGATTTTTCAAATTTAAGCCTTCCCGGTAACAAACGGGGCGGATACAACATAGATGAACTTACAGAAAGGCTGGATAAAGTACTAGGGTACGATGAAAACCAGGACGTCATAATTGTGGGCTGCGGCAAAATAGGTACAGCGCTGATGCGCTTTGATGAATTCCATCATGAAGGCATCCGTATTAAAGCGGGTTTTGACAGTGCTCCTGAAAATGTGGACAACACAACTGAAATCCCCGTGTATCCCATGGAACAATTGACGGAGTTTGTAAAAAAGAACGAAATCCGGGTGGGAATTATCGCTGTGCCGGACAATGCCGCCTCACAGGTTTTTGAAACCATGCTGAATGCGGGAATCCGGGGTATTCTTAATTTTGCCGCCGTGGAGCTTAAATGCGGAGCTTCGGAAAAAGAATGTCCGGTTAACTGTACGGTTCACAACGTTAATATCGGTCTTGAGATAGAGCATCTCTTTTACCAGCTGAACCTGACCGATTCCGCCTGCGGTGAAAAGGAAGAGTAGAGGATCAGGAATGACTGATATTACTACAGTCCCGGTTCTTATTTCAGTTACAGCAGCCCTGCTATTTGCAGGGCTCTATTTTTTTCAGCTTATCAGAAGCCGCAATTCAGGTAATCTGCCTGACGACCTTGCAGTGCGCCTTCATCAGATAGACACAATGGCCAGAGAGATTGAATCACTGTCACAAGCCTTCCGCGTACCGAAAACCAGGGGTGGAATGGGAGAACGACTCCTGGAAGATCTCCTCCGGGCCTGGCTCCCGCCCCAGTATATCCTTCTCCAGCATCAGTATTCCAACGGAGCCAGAGTAGATGCGGCGATACGTGTTGGAGGCCGGCTTGTTTCCATTGATGCCAAATTTCCCTATGAAAGCCTGTTTCCCCTTATTTCGGGAGATGATGAAAGCAGTGAAAAAAAGAAAACCGGAGATCTTCGCCGTGTGTTTTCCAGATATGTTGATGAGATAGCAGAAAAATATATCCGCCCGGAGGACGGAACCTTTCATTTCGCCCTGCTCTACATCCCCTCGGAAAACCTCTATTACCGCGGTTTCATAGAAGAGCAGGCAGGGCTTATGGACTATGCTCTGAAAAAGGGAGTTGTGCCGGTAAGCCCGGGAAGCCTCTTTATCTACCTGCAGACTGTAGCCATCGGGTTGAAGGGATTCGCCCTCAGTGAAGAGCAGAAAAGCCTGATTGATTCAATCTACCGCCTGCAGCGGGATTTCCGCAACTTTGCCAAGGCATATACACTGGCTGGAACTCATCTGAGAAACGGTGCAAAAAGCTTTGAAGAGTCGCTCAGCCGCTTCGGCAACCTTGAATCTTCCCTGGAGCAACTCGCAGAAAAGGGTTCTATAAGAGAAGATATATAACCATCAGGGTTCATTCCTTTTCCAGAATAATAATCAGGGGAAGATGATCACTGAATCCTTCAAGGGAATCTGCGTCAAACGCTGCCGGGCTTCCGTATTCATTAAGCAGCAATGAATCATCAACCCGGATTGCGGAGATAATCTCCCAGCCTTTTCGATCCTGAAGGTGTTCGGACCAGAAAAAATTATCAATACGTTCCCAGATTCCGCTGTAGCAGTAACTGCCTTCATCAGCTGACATTTGCCAGAAACAGCCTGCGATAAGTGCCTCTTCACATTCTTCTGATAGCAGTTCAGGGGGATTCAACCCGGGCACCCTCAATACGGGCGGATTAGTCTCACTGGAAACTCCAAGGGCCGGCGGATAAGCACGATCGTCTTCCCAAGGATCTTCATTGAAATCCCCGGCCAGAATATAAGGTGTATCAGGTGCGGTTTCCTGCAGCATCTTCAGTCTGTACTTGAGGTCTTCTGCTGCCCGACGGCGCTCTTCTTCTGTAATATCAGCACCGCCTCTGCGTGATTTCCAGTGGTTATTAAAAAGAACAAGGGTTTCACCGTCCAAATCCAGGTGGATTTCCAGGATATTGCGTTCGCCCTCTGAAGCCCCGGGCCTGTGAGTATACAGAGAAACCACTGGCCGCCGTGAAAGTACCCCCGTCTGCGCCGCAGAACCTTCTGCAACCGGAGCTGCATAAAAATCATACCCCGCGTTCAGTAGAAAATCTTCCGCGAGATGTTTAAGGACTGTCCTGTTTTCAACTTCCTGAAAAAGAATTATATCCGGTGTTTCAGGTGACTTTCTTATAGCTTCCGACAGAGCTGATAATTTACCGAGGTAGGAATCACTGTTCCAGTCACTGGAGTCCGGATCATATTCAGGATATTCACCGCCCTGACTGACATCGTCGAAGAGGTTCTGCACATTATAGGTCATTATTACCACTCGACCTTCATCCCCGAAAGGATCAAAAGGACAGCCGGTGAAGATCATGAAAAAAAACGATGAACAAAGAAAATGAATAAAAAAAGGGATCCCGGTTTTCATACTATCTCCTGAAATGGAGATACCGCCGGAATCCCTGTCTGCTTCAACGCACGCTGTTAATCAGCGATAACTGTCTACCAGTGAAACCTCATCATCGTCCCCTGCTGCAGGGACAAATGCTGTGCCCGTTATTCTTTCGAAGGCTTCCACATAACGTCGGGCAGTTTCGATGCGCACCTCATCGGGAACAGCAGGGGCTTCTCCGTTGCCCATGAATCCCTGGTCCATGAGCCATTTACGCAGATACTCTTTGTCCAGTTTGCGGGGATCCTCTCCTGCTTCAAACTTTTCCCGATAAGTGTCTGCAAACCAGAACCGGCTGGAGTCGGGCGTGTGAACCTCATCTATCAGAACCAGTTCTCCATCCAGCAGGCCGAACTCATACTTGGTATCAACCAGAATCAGTCCCTGTCTGGCACACTCCTCAGTACCACGGGCAAAAACTCTAAGAGCGGCATCTTCCACCTGCGCCCAGATTTCTTTGTCCACAAGCCCGCGGGAAACAATTTCAGACGCGGCTATAGGCTCGTCGTGAAGACCCATCTCTGCTTTTGTCGAAGGTGTGATAAGTGGTGTATCAAAAGCCTGATTCATCTTCATCCCCGCAGGAAGCTCAATGCCGGAAACCGCCTTACCTGCAGAGTAATCCCGCCATGCAGACCCAGTAAGATAGCCGCGGATAACCACCTCCACAGGCAGTACACTGCACTTCTTTACCGCCACAGTCCGGGGACTGATACTCTCAATAATATGGTTGGGGATGATATCACTGGTTTTTTTAAACCAGTGAAGAGCCATCCGGTTCAGCACTTCCCCCTTGCAGGGGATTGTAGAGAGTACCCGGTCGAAGGCAGAAATACGGTCGGAGGTACTGATAACCAGCCGGTCACCAAGATCAACTATATCCCTGACTTTGCCGCTGGAAACACTCTTTCCGGAAGGAAGGGTATTCCCCAGGCTCTTGAAGGTCCGCTTCAGCTCGTTGGCCAGAAAATCATAACTCATGCTTATATTATTCCTGCTCTTCCAGCTCACTTCGGTTGGAGACCACCCGGCTGAGAAGACCGTATTCCAGGGCTTCATCGGCACCCATCCAGTAATCCCGGTCGGTATCCTGTTCCACCTTTTCGAGCTTCTGTCCGGTTTCATCCGCTATAAGCTGGTTTATTTTTACCCGCAGTTTTTCTATTTCCCGGGCATGTATCTCTATTTCTGTTGCCACTCCACGTACCCCGCTCAGGGGCTGGTGAATAAGATAGTGGGAGTTTGGAAGGCCAAGACGTCGCTCTTTAGGTGCTGATAGCAGGATCAACGCACCAGCAGAGGCAACCAGTCCCATGCCAATGGTATAAACCTCTGGTTTTACAAAACGGATCATGTCGAAAATAGCATATCCAGCATCGGCATCTCCCCCGGGGGAGTCTATAAAGATGCGAATTGGCTCATCACTTTCAGTCTCCAGCAACAGGAGCTGGCGAATAACCCTTTCCGCAAGTTCCTTGTTTACCTCTCCGGACAACAGAATATTCCGGGTCTTAAGCATCCGTTCCATAAGTGGCTCCGGCCCTTTCTCTTTATCCTTGCCTTTTTCTTCCTGTTCTTCTTCGAGACGCATATGCTGCTCCTTGCATCGCTAATTACTTCACTGACTGTGATCTATATACATACTACCGGAGCAACCCTATTGTCAATGAAAGAAGAACAAGAGTAGGCTTACACCCATGAAAGCAGCATTCACAGCCATTATCGGAAGACCCTCTGTTGGAAAATCCACCCTGATTAACGCTATTTGCGGCCAGAAGGTATCCATAACCGCTCCATCCCCCCAGACAACCCGAAATACCATCCGGGGAATTTATTCGGAAGAACGGGGACAGATAGTCTTTCTTGATACTCCCGGCTTCCACGACTCAGAAAAAAAGATGAACCGCTACCTTAAGGAAACCGCCCTGGGAAGTCTTAATGAGATTGATAGTATTCTCTATGTTGTAGATACCACCCGTCCTCCGGGAAAAGAAGAGACAGAACTGATGAACCTGCTGCTGCCCCGGAAAAATGATATAATCGCGGTTCTCAACAAATGTGATATAGCCTCTCCACGGAGAACGGAAATCCGAAAACTTGTGGAAGAAAATCTTGAGCCCGCTTATATTGTGGAAACATCATCCGCCAAGGGAACCGGCCTGGAGGAACTGAAAACGCTGCTTTTTGATATCAATCCAGAAGGAGACCCCTATTATCCCAGTGAGTACTACACTGATCAGGAACCCTCTTTCCGTGCTTCAGAAATAATCAGAGAACTTGCCATCAACAGGGTTAATCAGGAGCTGCCCCATTCAATCTATGTAGAGATAGCCGACATGGAGGAACGGGCGGTGGAAACCGCTTCGGGCGAAACAAAGTACAAACTTTGGATCCGGGCATTTCTTGTGGTGGAAAAGGAGAGTCAGAAAGGCATACTGGTAGGCAAAAAAGGAGCCCGGATCATAGAGATTAAAAAGCTTGCCCGAAAAGAGCTTGAAAAAATCTTTCCCCAGCGCATTGAACTTGACCTCAGGGTTAAGGTTAATCCCAAATGGAGGAACAAGGACTCCCTGCTGAAGCATCTCCTCTCTTAAGCACGAGATGAACTGCACTTCCCTAACCTCTTTCTCATACAACCTGCATAGAGATAATACAAACTGCTTTTAGCATACCCGGATGATCTATAGCGGGAGGCAGCTATGATATCTCCAGTGACAACATGGAGGAGTATAGATGAAGCATTCTGGAATCCCCATATCCGTCACCTGCTGCCGGTAAGTGCAAGCTCTGTACTGAGGATCTATCCGGGTACCATTGAATACGACGAAGCAGTTAAACTCCGCTTTCACGGACTGTGCGAAAGCGGATTCCTTGATCCTGTCAAGGATTCGCCTGATACGATGAGGCTTCAAAGAGACCCACATTCCATAATTCTCGCCCTGTATCGCCGGGGAAAAATGCGGGGAACCATGACTCTCAACACGCCGACAGTTGCCTTTCGCGGTCCTGCGGTAATGCTGGAAAAAGGTGTCTGCCTTGAACATCCCCACTTTCTCAGTCCCAGACAGCTCGAATTCACCAAACTTGTTGTTGATAAAGGACTCAGAGGCACCAGAGTTGCCCTGGAGCTGCTAACAGTAAGCTGTATAATAGCAGCAGCATTGGATAAACGGTATTTCTGGCAGGTTGGTCGACAGCTGAGCAGTGATATCAGTTGGCGCGAGAAGATAGGATTCAGCTACCGGGACACATGGGATTTCAATGATAAAAGCCTGAACGGCATGCCTTCACGAATAGGATATATGGATTTCCATAAAGCCCCGGACAACCAGGATATACCCTGGTTTCTGCGTCATATGTACCGCAGAGTTCTATCCCTTGGACTTACTGATAACAGTTTTATAGAAGGATCTTCCCGTGAACCAGTTCCTGTACCGTAACGGAACGTCTCCCTGGTTTTTTCGTCTGTTCCGCAGACCGCTGTGGCTTTGGCTTAAATACCGTTTTAATATTCAGGTAACTATTCCCTCTGAGATCAGAACCCTTGAAGGGCCGTATGTGCTTATTGCCAACCATGTGACCTTCTGGGACCCCTTTATTGCAGCAATCCCTCTTCAGAAGCCGGTCCGGTTCATCGCCTCGGACAATCTGTTCCGCAGGCCTCTGTTCCGCTGGATAATGAAGCGACTTGGGGCAATACCCAAGACAAAGTTTGTAGCCAACCCGGAGATTGTCAGTAGAATAATGGATGTAATTCATCACAAGGGAATTATCGGTATATTTCCCGAAGGTCATCGAACCTGGGACGGACGGACCGACAGCCTCATGCCGGAGGTATCCAAACTGCTGACCCGCCTTGGACTTCCGGTTGTCAGGGTGAAAATTTCCGGTGGGTACCTCTCCCATCCCATCTGGAGCAGATTCTCAAGAAAAGGGGAAATTATTGCAGAGTACAGTCTTGTCCTCCCGGCTGCAAAAGATCACAAATTTCCGGAAGAACTTGTATTTGAACGGATTACTGAACAACTCCAGTACAATTGTGAAGAATGGCAGGAGGCAAACAGAATCGCCTATAAGGGGAGGAAGCCGGCGGAATATCTGGAACGGGTGCTCTATATCTGCCCTGTCTGCGAGTCTGCCGGAAGACTTATAAGCAGGAATGAACAGCTTTTCTGCCCCGACTGTGGCTACAGTGTACGCTATACTGAAACAGGCGGTTTTGCACAGGTGATTCACCCGCTGATCTTTTCTTCCCTGCAGAAATGGAATGACTGGCAAACCGCTTTTCTTCATGGCATGCTCACAGGAAGTTCCGGTGCCGTATTCTCCGATGAAAATGCCCGGCTCTGGTTCGGGTATAAAAGCAGCCCCCTGAGAAAAGAGGCCGCCGGTAGTGTTGAACTTCTTTCCAATGAACTGCGCTTCCGGAGTGATGAGGGGACTGTCTACCGTTTTCCTGCTGAGAAACTTGAAGGACTCAATATGCAGGGGGGCAACAACCTGGAGTTTTATTACGGCAAAGTTCTCCACAGGATCAATTTCACAAATCCCAGAGTTTCCTGTTACAAATACCTGAGGGGACTTCTTCTCTGCAGGAACAGAGATGAGTATATTATACATAGGAACACCGACCGGCTGAGTACCGGAACGTGAGACACCCCTCCCGGGCCGATTCGGTGGAGGAGGCACAGTATGGCAATTATCTGCATTTCCCGGGAGCTTGCCGCAAACGGTGAGGAAACCGGCAGAGAACTTGCAAAACTGGCCGGATACCGTTTCATTGAACGAGGATTCATCGACGTCTGGCTTGCTGAACACGATATCGGACCGCAGGTTCTGAACAAGTATGACGAGAGGAAACCCGGCTTTTTTGCCGCCATGCCGGAACACAGGGATGAGTTCCTGCATTATCTGGGTATGGCGATTATTGAAGAGGCTGCGGATAATCACTGCGTTTTCGTGGGCCGTGGTGCGGTGGCTATTCTCTCAGGAATTCCGGGAGTAATATCCGTCCTGCTCACAGCTCCCGACGAAATCCGTATTCAGCGCCTTGCAAAAGCCCACGGCATCGACAAACACCTGGCAGATACCAGAGTCCGCCGCAGCGACCACGACCGCAAGGGATTTTACCGCTACTTCTTCCACAGGAACTGGCTGAGCAGCCGCTTCTACGACTTGATAATCAATACAGAGGTTCTGAGTCCGCTCCAGGCAGCAAGGATAATAGACAGTTTCCGTAGAGAAATATCCACTCCGGAGAATGAAATGCACACCCTTGCAGCATTGCAACAGAAACTGCTTGAAAAAGAGGTTATCCACGCGGTTCTCTACAAAGCCAATATTGATGTTCACAATCTTATAGTAGTTACCGCAGGCCATACAGTAACGCTCAAGGGTTATACCGAAACACTCCAGAATGCCGACAGAGCAACAACAGCAGCCAGGGGAGTGGACGGAGTTATTGCGGTAAATCAGGAAATCAGCATCGTTCCCAATATTGTGGCTTAACAGATCTGAAAAAAGCCCCCGGCATAACCGGGGGCCACTTATAACAGAAAGTAAGACTCAGTATTTCGACAGGACAGGAAGAATGCGTTCCTTTCCGGCGGTAAGAATAAATGCCGCAAGCCGCGGACCTTTATCTTTTCCTATTATCGCCTGGTAGACAAGGGTGAAGAAATCAGAAGGCTCCATGCCTGCTTCAGAAGCAATAGCATAGATGGACTCCGCCAGTGTTTCTTCTGTCAGCGTATCAAGCTTCTCCACCTCCGCAGTTAGAGCCCGTAAAGCGGAAGCACCGTTCTCGTCGGTAGCAATAGCAGGATCATTGCCGGTCTTCAGGGAAAAACGGAAATCCTCCGGCGCGTAACCGGTAATCCAGTGCCACGCACACTCCGCCCTCTTCTTCAGACGTTCAACCTGGTAGGGTTCAACATCCGGCAGGGCCGCAATGGTTTGATCAATATCACCGTTGTAGGTCTGCAGAAGGTTGGTCAGGTGCCGGATGGGAATCTGGTAGGGAAGTTTTTCCGGGATTTCATCCACCTGGGAGAACTCATAGATCCGCGCCTGCTTCTCCCATTTCTTGCGTTGTTTGTCCGTCTCCGGTTTGGTAAAGAAAGTACGTTCGCACTTGTCGTAATCCTCGTAGATCTTAAGAACATCCAGATCAAAGGAGATGGCAAATTCAGCGTTTGGACGGGTGCCGGCAAAGAGGAAACGGGTGACTTCAGGTGTGTATATTTCAAGCACATCATACAGGCTTACAACCTCGCCGGAAGATGAAGAGATTTTGCCTCCCCTGCCCTTTATGCGTACAAAATCATACTGAAATGATATCGGTGCAGTGCCCCCGTAGACAGCCTCCACCAGTTCCCTGGCGGTATCAAAACTGCCTCCTTCGGAGTGATGGTCCTTTCCGGCGGGTTCAAAATCAACCTGCTCCTTGTGCCATCGCATGGGCCAGTCGATTCGCCAGGGAAGCTTGACAGTTTCCGCTTTGCGCAGATCCACGGACTCCCTGTTGCCGCAGGAAGAACAGCTGTAGCTGATGCTCCAGTCTCCGTCCCAGGACTCGACATCGGTGGTATCTTTACCGCATTTTGTACAGAAAACTGAAACAGGCTTCCAGTCCTCACCCAGGGGCGCAGTACGATGCTCATTGAGAATGGAGCGGATTACAATCTCTTTTTCCAGGGCGGTGCGGATCTGCCCGGCATAAGCTGAGGCGCCGTACTCTTTCGCCTGATAGATATATTCGGGCTTGATACCAACGGCGGGAAGAATTTTTTCCACCGCTGTTTCATTAGCCCTGGCGTAACTCTCTTCCTTTCCATGGGGATCCGGAACTTCAGTTATCGATTTACGCAGATATGTTTCCAGTTCTTCCGGGTTGGGCATATTTTTAGGGACTTTACGGAACACGTCGAAGTCGTCCCAGGAGTAGATAAAGCGGACATCCTTGCCGGCATCTTTCAATGCCCGGACAATTAGCTCTGTGGAGATGATTTCCCTGAAATTTCCGATATGAACAGTTCCGGAAGGGGTAATTCCGGACGCGCAGGTGTAACGGGCTTTGTCGCCTTTTTCGCGGATAATTCTGTCCGCGTTAACGTCTGCCCAGTGTGATGTTTTCGGTGCCATGGCGCCTACTATACCGCAGCAGGCGCCGAAACTTCAAGCGACGCCCGGCGCTCAACGGTTAAAGCAGTTAATTACATATTCAAAGGATCCGAGGCATAGATACTGCCCCAAAACCGTAGAGGCATTTATCTGTTCCTGATAAATCACTGTTGTAATACCGTTATTATGCTCATAGATCATATAAAGCAGTCCGTAATTATTCTCACCGCCGAAAATGAAAATTGCATCACCTGCAAGTTCTTCGTAGGAGCTGGTAACATGTATTTTTACAACTGCCAAAGGATAGGTTACTGTACCATGGAGAGTCGTGGTCCTGTCGTTTTCATTTATTCCAAGAGGAGCCGCATAAGGCAAATCATAGTCCAGGACAGTGTTTGCAGTGTAATCGTAGTCGTAATCAATAAATCCATGGAAAAGGTTACCTGGATAATTTGTCGTTGTATACGATGTAATAGAAATACCATTTTGAAAAAATGCACCAAGGAAATCCGCAACCCCTTGCCACGTTTCCCCCCCCACAGCGACTGCATCCAGGGCGGATATGTTCACTGACTGATTGACATTCGGACTGTAGAAGGTAAGAACATCTCCAGCACCAGCCAGAATATTAGTTGATCCGTTATCGGCAATAATCTCACCATTGTAATTTTCATTGTATTGAAAATCGCTTATATCTGTACTGCTGGTTATATTCAGCGTTGTATTACTCACCGCAGGCATAAATGCCGGAGAGTAGAACAGATACTCGCAGGTACTCAACAGCAGCACGGCTCCGCTTGTAATAAGCAATCGAATTATTCTGTTCATGGTTTAAACTTTCCTCCCATTCCAATCATGGGAAAGGATCCCACCGGTGAGTAATAGTATTCCGCCTCAAAGAAGAGAGTAAAATCCGGCAGTTTCCAGAGATTTTTCAAGGGGATCTCGAATCCAAGAGCAGGGCCGGTTGCTCCAGCCAGAAAAACAGTGTCCAAATCCACCGCTAAATGGAGAATCCCCGCCAAATAGGGCTGCACGGGGATATCAAAGGAGGCTGCCGGAAAAAACAGGGCCTTGGTGTTTACACAGGGAAACAGGTTCAGAGGGTCAAAATAATCCCCCGCTGCACCGGCAAGAAGATCCAGGCTTAGATAATTCTTTAACAGATCGATACCTCCGCCGACCATGGCATAGGATCCACCGGCAAGCTGTACCGCAAGATAGGGTTTTGAGATCCAGGGGCGCCTGCTCTTTTCTATATCCGGCAGACCGTTCTTCTTTATCGTCTGCAGGGTGCTGCGGTTGTCAGATGCTGCCTTTAAAGGAGCAGTTCCGAGATCATAGGCGATGGTCGCCCAGAACGGCAGCTGCCATAGAATCATCCCCAGATCACTGTCCATCATTTCCAGCTCTGATGCACCGATAATAAGCCCGGCGGAGAGCATGGATGCAAGACTGAGAATTCCGGCGGTCTTCATATCTCCCGCAAGAACATACCCGAAGCGAGGACTTGCGGCCAACATGAGAGGCCACCCGGGAGGTCCCTGATCAAATTTTCCTTCCATTCCCGGGAGCATTACAAACATAACCTGAGTGGCGGTTATCAGCACATTTGTGGCCGCTCCGAGCCATACTCGGTTGAGGGCAGGTTTAATATAGGGATTGGAGGGATCCACAGAAAGATCAAACTCCAGAGACTCGGTCTGAAGGCCGGTTTCAAGGGGGAGAAAATAGTCACGCTCCAGCAGGAGTGTACCTCCGGCAGAGAGAAACATGGGATCCGCCACCAGAGGTGTACGTCCGAGGATTTCTCCGTTCAGCGTTACCGTGGCATCCCGGGGACTTGTAATAACAGTTTCTGATCCTTGAAGGGTAACAGGAGCATCAAGAGCTGAGTTCCAGTCTGTGCGGTCCAGATTCGGATCTATTGAAAAGGGAATGGTATAATCCACGCCTTCTTCAATATTCAGGAGATAACTGACCAGGTGGTACGGTTCTTCAGCGGCGGTCCTGCCCGGAAGAAGAATGGAGATACGCCGTTCACCGTAGAGGACTTCCCTTCTCTCAACATCATCCCCGACACGGTTACCGTCAATTTCAACTATATACGGTTCTTTCGGGGTTGCATTTTCAAATACCAGCCGGCCGAAACCGATATGGATTCCTGTAAAATCTTCAGCAAACCTGAGAGTGGCAAGGTCCATGGAATCAAAGAGATCAAAAGCACTGAGAACTTCTATTTCCACACCTAACTTTACTTCATCCGTAGCCATTTCCCAGGAGTAAGCAGTAATACGATACCCGCCCTGTTCCCGTGGTTCAATTGCTCCGTAAACAGCATAGTCGGTAAAACTCTGTCGAAGATCATCAAACACATTTTCTGAATCAAGGGGGCTGGGGAACTCACGGCGGCTGATTTCATACTTGTTCAGCAGCTGAAAGGTTAATGTCAGAGTATCCGTAGCAGCCTGGGCAAGGTTTTCAATTCCAGGATCACCGGAAGGAACATTAAAGGGAAAGATTGCCACCCGGGGCTTGCCTTCCTGACCGGACAGTGCCAGAGAAGCAGCCATGAGTAGTATTAGCATTACGGTATTTTGAAGGACTCTTTGCTTGATCTTCACAACAATTCCTACTGTAGTAGCTTTTTATCAGTTTCTCAACTACTGATATTTGTGTATTTTATCTTTCGACAGGGGGAGGCAAAAAAATGAATATTCACTACCTGCAGCACGAATCCTTTGAAACACCCGCAAGAATCACGGAATGGGCGCGCAGGGAGGGCCACATTCTGCATGGGATACACCTGTACAGGGGGGATGCAGTACCCTCTCCAGATGAAGTTGCTGGACTGATTATCATGGGCGGCCCCATGAGTGTTCATGACGAAAGCCGGTATCCCTGGATGAAGGAAGAAAAACAGCTGGCGAGCGCATTATTTCAGGCCGGCAAACCGGTTTTCGGTGTATGTCTGGGTGCACAGATTATAGCCCAGGCTCTGGGCGCCACCGTAGAACCCATGGGATACCGGGAAATCGGCTGGTGGCCGGTGAAAGACGGCAACAGCAATGATTTCACCGCTTTTCACTGGCATGGAGAATGTTTTTCCCTGCCTGCCGGTGCGGATCCTCTCTTCTCCACAAAAGCATGGCGTGAGCAGGGCTTTCGTTACGGTGAGAATTGTGTGGCACTTCAATTTCATCTTGAAATGGACAGAGCAGGAGTATTATCCCTGATCGATAACTGCAGGAATGAATTAGAGGACAGTCTGGGCAGTAACCATAACTGGGTCCAGAGCGAAAAAGAGATAAAACTGTTTGCTGAAAAAATGGATTACGAAAGGCTCATGCAGATCCTTTCAGAACTGCTTAATCCCCTGTTCAGCTGAAATCAGGCGAACTCGTCAACGGAATGGGAGTCATACTCCCGGCGAAGTTCTTCTTCTCTCCGCACAGCTTCATCATCCTCCTGACGTCGCCGTTCCTGTTCCAGCCGGTTTTCTTCGAGTTCCCGTTCAATTCGTTCCTGATTTCCCCGATCGGGGGAAACAGGATTTACGGCATATATTCCGTCTACAGCCATAGCAACCCCCTTGGTTGGTTTTTTTCCAAAGTCCTGATAAAATTTACTTACAATGAAGAGTAAAGTCAAAATTGCAGCAATACTAACTGTTCTGTTCACCACTCTGCTTTCCGCCGATTCCCTTTATACTGCCCGGGGAACCTCCTCCTGGTACGGTCCCGGCTTTCACGGGAAACTGACAGCCAGCGGAGAACGCTTTGACAGCAATGATCTTACAGCAGCCCATAAAACCCTGCCCTTCGGAACCAGGCTCAAGGTAACGAACCAGATCAACGGAAAATCGGTTATTGTCCGCATCAATGACCGGGGCCCGTTTGTTCCGGGAAGAATCATCGATGTTTCCCGGGCAGCCGCTGTACAGCTCGGGATGATCGAGACGGGTACGGCACAGGTACTGTTAGAGGAGATACCGGGACAGGCACAGGAAAAAAAACTGTTCAGTGTGCAGGCGGCTTCATATTCGGTGAAAGAAAATGCAGAACGACTGATCCGAGACCTTGAAGGTGCGGGAGTACATGGGGAGCTAATTCAGGCAGGAGATTACTACCGGGTAATGATTCAGGGTGTACCGGAAAATGAACTGCCGGAGGTTATTGAGGGATTGAAAAGAGCAGGAATCAGGAGCCCGCTGATCCGCTGATCCGCGTGTACAGTGTATCACCGTGATAACGGTAGTAGAGATCACCGGAAGCAGGATAGAAATAGAGTGTCATACCCTTGTTTCCACCGGTCTTCTCCATCTGAATGGGAATACCATGCTCCTGAAGCATTTTTTTGCCCATCTCAAGGTTTTTTTTCCCCACCTGAAAATAATCCGAGCCGGTTTTACCCACTGCTGCACCGCCCAACAGATACGCTTTGATCTCCCGGGGAGAAGCTCCCTTTCTGACAAGATTTTGCAGCATGAAATCAAAGGCACAGTTCAGATAGCGAAATCGTTTTTCTTTTTCGTCGGTATCGGTACAGGCATTTATATCTTCCGGGTGATGATGAGGCAGTTCAGCCAATTGTGCGTGACAGATAGCGCCTATTTTCCGGGATGAAGAAAACAGAATAACCGATACGCATGATCCCAGCAAAGTCCATATTCTGGGTTCAGGCCCTCGTGTGTAGACATACAGCTCTCCCGGATACAGAGAAACTTCCGCCCTGGCTTCAGGCAGTGAATGGAACGATACTGGTTGAGGGTCTACAATCACCGGCACATGCTATTGTAAAATCGAATCTGTTTCAACGAAAATCCGCCTTTATCTGAGCTATTCCGCCAATTAAAACACATCCGCCCTCCTGACGGTACCTTTCCAGTGTAAATCCTGCAGACTTAATATAATCCGCCGTTGGTCTGTCGAGATGGCAGTTTCCCGCCATTTTCCTCCATAAAGGGGTAACCGCGTGCTGAAACCCTTTGGTAACTGCAGAACAGCCGAGAACATGTTCCAGAAAAATAATTCTGCCTCCGGGCTTGAGCACCCTCCTTATCTCTTCCAGTCCCGACATGGGTTGCGGTACAGAGCAAAAAAGCAGGGTGAAAACCACAGTATCAAAACTGTGATCTTCAAAAGGCAGGTTTTCTACATTTGCAGCTGCAAGATCAGCTCCGATGGCCTCGCCCCGCTTCCGCAGCAGCCCGCTTATCTCGATATCCGACAGGGTGAGTGACGTTACCCTTGAAAAATCATACCATTGCAAATTTGCACCGGTTCCCGCACCCAGTTCCAGTACCTTTCCGGCTGCTTCCGGGATATGTAACTTCCTGAGCTGTCGAATACCCAGAGCCTCCAGGGGAACCATAAAAGCATCATACAGTGCACTTCTGAAAAAGCCCGTGTTCGTCTCCTTACCCTGTTAAGGCAATCATGGTCCAAGCAGTTTCGGACCTAGATTACGTATTAAAAGTAAGCCTAAAGGCGCAGTAACGACAATAGAAAGTACTGCAACAGAAAGCATAATATCACCGCCGGCTATACCAGCCGCGAGTGGGACTGAACCGAGAGCTGCCTGTACGGTAGCCTTGGGAAGGTACGCGAAGAGACAGAAGAGCCGTTCCTTTCTATTGAGCCGCTTTTCAAATGAGGTGGAAATCCACACACCGGCGGAACGAGCCACAAGACCGGTAAAAATAAGCAGCAGGCCCCGGGCGCCAGCTGCCAGTGCTGTGGGCACATATACAGCCATACCTATCAGCACAAACAGAAGGATTTCCGCAATTACCCAGACCTTAGAAAGTTTCAGTGCAAGCTCGTGAGCAACCGGTTCTGCTGTTTCCAGCAGAATAAAGCCTACAGTCATAACTCCCAAGAGAGCGGCAAGATGGAGCATGTCCCCCAATTCCACCAGGATGATGGCCACCATCATAAGAAGCAGAGTCTTTTCCGTGGCACGAATCTTTTCATGATGCTGTTTAAACCATCGTGAAACCGCAAACCCGACAATTAGACCAATTGCCACCCCTCCGATTATGGACCCGGTGATAGAGAGTGGAATCTTTGCCATTTCCACCGCTGAAAGAGTTTCGGTTCCACCCTGTCCACCGGCAAGCATGAGGAAGAGAGAGAAAAAGGTGATTGCCACTACATCATCAACAGAGGCGCCGGCCAGTATTATGGTTGGAACTTCATTCTTCCGGCCGAGGCCGCGATCCTTCAGTTCAAGCATTGAAGGAACGACAACCGCAGGCGAAACTGCAGCCAGCATAAAGGCTCCGACCGCAGAAATTAGTATCGGTAGATGAAAAAGATAGTGATACGCTGCAGTCAACGCCGCCGCTTCTGCCAGGCAGGGTATGAACGCCATGGGAATAGCTGCTCTGCCCACTTTCATAAGGGTGCTTTTACTTATGCCGAGACCCGCCCGGAGAAGTATAACCACCAGGGCAAGGGATTTAAGAAAAGGGCTGAGTTCACCTATTAAAGGTGGAATCAGTCCGGGAATAAAGAACGACAACGCTATACCGAACAAAACCATCCCCAGGATGGACGGAAGCGACAGTTTGGATAACAATTTTCCTGCGGCCCAGCCGCCGACGAAGAACAGAACTATAAAAAGGTTGAAAGGCATACTGAACTCTCCTACACAAATAACATATACAGATAGGCAGCGGCTATTGAAGCCAGAACCGGAAGGATGAGCCCTCCCCTGAAATAGGCAACTGCGGCAGCTGCTGCCACACCAATGATTCCTGCCAGTGGCACTTTGGGAAAAGAGTCTATAACACCGGGAAAAATCAGTGCACCCAGGGCAGCAATGGGCATTACTTTAAGAACAGAAGTAAGAAAACGAGGCATTTTTTCCGGAAAAGGCAAAAGAAAGGGCAAAGCTCGCGGCAGATATGTTGCCAGTGCCGCGCCCAGCATAAAGAAAAATACCGGCTTCATAACTCATCCTCTTTTCCCGGCAAATCGGGCATAAACCAGGCGCCGAAAAGGGAGGCACTGATCAGAGCAATAACAAACGACCAGCCAACAGGAATTCCTGCGACCTTTACCATTACCAGGTTTACCACTGCCGCGAGACCTGCTACAGCAAGGTTACGGAATTCACGCTTAACCTCCGGAACAAGCAGGGCGGCAAACAGAGCATAAAGGGTGCCCCCTACGGCAAGCTGCGCCTCTGCAGGAAGTACTGCACCGAAAAGGTAACCAGCTGCGGTTCCGGAAATCCACCCAAGCCACGACATAATCTCAAGCCCCGCCATATACCCGGGAGATATCCAGCCTTGACTGCCTGATGCCACGGCAAAAACCTCATCGGTGTTTCCGTAAGCCACAGCTGCTCTAACAGGCAGACCTGCCCGAAGCCGGGGGCTGATGGAAGCACTCATAAGCAGATAGCGCATATTCACCATAAGGACCCCGATTACCGTCTCTGCCAGGGCACTGCCTGAAAGAAACAGGTTAAGAGCAAGAAACTGACTTGCTCCGGCGAAGTTTGTAATGGAGAAAAGCACTGTTTCAGAAAAGAGAAGCCCGCCGTTTGCTGATAGAAGGCCGAATGCAAGCGCTGCCGGGAAATAGCCTATGAAGATGGGGATGCCTTGCAAGAGACCATTTCTGAAAGCTCCGGGAGATGTTTCTGTGTGTACAGGCATACACCTACCCTACTGCCGCGGATTATGGTCTGTCAATAATCTCTAAAGTATTCCCGGACCTCTTGTTGTCATTCACGACTAATTCAGGTCGATAGTATAGCTCTGCATTAGATGTCTCAGGGACTTCGTCAAAGGCAGGCAGGTAAGTGTTTCAACAGCACGCCCATCCTGGTAAATGATGGCATGATAGTTATCACGGGGAGAAGCAAGATCTGTTTTGACCCTCGAGCAGACATCACAGGGGTAGAAGATATCCATACAGTGAACCTTTGCAGTTTTCAGGTTCACATGTGCCGTCTGCTGTGAAGCGGGACACATAAAGGGAATATTCCTGAAATCGTTGATAAGACCGGGGTTCCGCAGATAATTATATTTGTCAAAAATAGTGACCAGTTTCACCAGAGAATTATCATCAAACTTTCGTCTGGTTGTAAGATAGGCGATCTCGAGCAGGCTCTGGAAAACCGATAAGCCTGTACCATCCAGATTAGACCGGGCAAATTCGGGGCGAACACTCTTTGCACCTGTATTCATGAGGATATCAAATGCATCACAAACACTCACAAGCATGGATTCACTGCTTAAAGAATCCCGGGATAATCCGTTGGGGTATCCGCTGCCGTCCGCAAGCTCATGATGCTCAAGAATAATCTTTGTTTCCATTGCTGAAAGCAGAGAACCGAAAGACTTTACTGCTTCTGCTCCATGCCTCTGAAAGTCTCCAGTTTTCACTTGTCCGTCAGAAAGAGTCAGATCCGAGAGAAGTGCAGCAGCCATAAGACTCTTCAGTCTTTCTGTATGGTTTGCTATATCCTCCATTTTATGAAACAGATAGTTTATTTCTGCAATTCCCGCCAGAGCCATAACATTAAGAGCATGTTGAAACAGGGGGTTATCAGTTTTATTGTTAATAAAATTCTCAAGAATAAACTCGTCGAGTTTTTTTTCATAGATAAGATCTATCAGAAGATTCTCAAGAATCGGCATTATTGTATTTTTGATCTGATGAATGCTGAGTATCTCTGCAAACTTGGTACCGGTGATGCTTTTCAGCAGGTTTGCGGACAATTTTCTGTAATACTCTTTAGAAATTTCTCGCTGTACTGATATGCTTATATCATCAATTTTCTCGGCATAGGACCATCTGGGAAACTTGGAGATATGATCCCCCTTTATTGTAACGCCCTCTTTTAACAATATATTGCCATTGACATCAATTATGCGGCTGCACAGAATATCTCCGGGTCTGCAGTCCAGAAGTTTAATTTTGTAATGCTTGAAGAAGGGTGCCATGGTATTCCTTGAAGTCTGATAAGCTCTAACAGATTATTATTTAATAAAATTGTATAAAAGAAACTTTAAAAACTACTCTTTTAACCATATTCTGCGTATCAAGATTTTCCGTGACCTTACATCTATCATTACGTATTACGGTAGATTACAGATCGTATAAAAACCTCTGTTTATCCGGTAAGATAAAAATACCACACTTCCGGAGGTTAACATACATAGATTGTCGACGATTGTAATCATAAAATATAGGCTGATAAAGCTAAAATCATTGATACCCCCTGAAAAACAGATTTAAACCTCCCGGTTAAGGTATTGAAGTGGGGAGACATGAGGAGAACCTCCGCGGACTGTCTTTATCATGCCTTTCCATACTTGTGCTTATACCTGTTTTCGTCTACGGTAATTATTGTTTGCACTGTAAAAGGATATATGAAAAAACCGGCGTTCCTGAAGTTTATTGTTTCAACTTCTGCTCTTATACTTGTAATTTCGCTCTCAGCCTGTGTCGAACCACCTCCGGAGTTGAACACGACAGTAGCCGAGGAACACATTGATGTTGCCTATGGTCCCAATGGTATACGTAATCAGATGGATGTGTATCTTCCCGCATACAGAAGCAGCACGACCCCTGTAATGATATTCATGCACGGTGGATACTGGAAGCTCAATGATAAAAGTCAGCTGACAGGATACGCGGAAGACTTCAGGGATATGGGATTCGCCACAGTTTCCATGAACTACCGCTATACGGATTCAAGTATAAACTACGTGCAGATAATGGAAGACATTGATACTGCTGTGGGTTATCTGATTTCCCATGCGGATGATTGGGTAATGTCCAGTGATCATTTTGCGCTTCTGGGGTTCAGTTCCGGAGGAGTGAATGCTCCGTTATACGGATACGGCTTTGATTCATACAACGCGGTAAAGGCAGTTGTCTCCTTGTCCGGGGCTTTCGACTTTACCGATCCGGATTTCTGGACCGGCACAAGCCTTAACAAGAGCTATATCCTGGCTTTCACCAGCGGGGTTGATGAAAATGACGCTGACAATACATATGCCAGCCCGGCGAACTATCTGCGTAGTGTACCCACCCTGATTGTCCATGGTGACAGCGATACCATTGTTGCCGTTGCCCACGCCGATAACTTTGCCGCAGTACTTGCTGCAAACGGAATACCTTACAACTATCTGCGCTTAAGCTCCGGCCACAGCAGTTTCTACGGCAATACCACGGTAGAAAACGCAATAAAGAACTGGATGCAAACATATCTACAGTAGCATCGAGAGATGACGGAACCATGGCTATGGGATTCAAAATAAAACAGCGAGATATCCCTTATGCCGCGAAATGCTCAACAGGAACGATATAATTTAATACTGCAAATTCAGGCTTGCCTGGCTATTGATCTCAACCCCTTGGACTTCAAGCAGCCTTTTCACCCCATTAAAAACACTCCTGTCTTGTATGACGTAACAGTTATAGTCGTATTCATTTTTTAAGTGACGGCCAGTTTTCACCAAGTTTTTCCTTTAGCCAGTCAACCTGTTCGGGCCGTGTCTGGTGCCCCGCCGGGGTTACGCCGTAGGATAAAACAAGGTTGCCTGCTTTAAGCCTGAAACGGAAAGGAGTTTCATCAATAATGACTTCGTACGTCCGTTTGGTGTGCCACTCCTCAACAGCCCGGGCCAGTTTGAGAATACGGTGAATCTGCGCTTTCCGGGGATGTTTTATAACCGATAAAGCCTCCCGGACATGAAACCGGACCCTTTTATCGGGATCCCGCAGCAGAGTCAGTACAGGCCATAGATGTTCTTCTGACCAGTTCTGACTACAGTGAGGCTCTTCATTCAGTTTCAAATCGGCAAACATATACCAGCCTACATCATCAAAATCTCTGAAGTTGTAATCAGGACAGGAGCTAAGGACGCGGGCGACAGCATGCCTCAACTGATAGATACTACCCCGGAGGAAACCGCGGAGCATGGGAATCATCTCTTCAGTTGCTCTATCTTTCAGATACAGCAATGCCCGTTCTACACGTTCCAGAGAGCTATTCTCGAGATACCCTTGTGCACGGAGGGGGAAATGGTCTTCCACGCTCAGCCATTCATTGATAAGCGACATAGCCACAGGAAGCACCCTGGGCGAACTCAGCCGTAACAGTGTTGAGACTACCTGATCCTGTGCTTTTTCGTTACTTTCTGCATACAGCTGCAGAAGAAACTCCGCCCCTTCATCATCATTTTTTATTCGCGCAAAATGAAACAGGGCTGCGTGTAGATATTGAATATTACCTTTGTTGGCGCAAATGAATTTCTTTAACAGAACAAAGGCCAAATCGGGATCTATTTTTTCCAGATAGGCAACATCCCGCTGAATATAATATGTATCCCGCTTTTTATTCATGAGGAATGATTCCAGTGTCCCGGCAACCTGTTCCGGAGCAACCTTGAGAAGATAGTCCAGCACTGCAGAGGGAACATCTGTCTCCTTCAGGAGTCCTGTTATAAAAGGGAGGAAGTCGGAATTATCAGTCCGGGTAAAAAAAGCCTTCAAATTCCTTAAAGACCTTTATGTGATCCATCTCTTTTTCAATACTGAAAAAAATCATGTCCTTTAAAAGGGCAGGATCCTCCTTTTTACGTTTAAACAGGTAGTAATTATCAGGATCTGTTGAATACTCAGTTTTTTCCATGGTGTTCCTTATTGCAGATAATTTTACCCCATTTACAACAGTATTTCTGCCCGAGCGCCCCTCGCCCATGGCAAGAGCTGAAGTTAACTGCTAAGATTTCACGCAATCCATGAAAGGTTAATACAATGAAATCACGATCAACGCTGGATATAGTCTTTAGTGCCGTTTGTTTTCTGTTATTCACTATCATTTTTTCATGCAGTTTACCGGAGACATTCAATCCAACAAAAGTTGAATGGCCGAAAGAAAAACCACGGTTCACTCAAATCACCGCAGATCACACCAAAGGCCTTGCCCTGGATACCGATGGATGTGTCTGGACCTGGGGCATGTTTCATGATTTCAACACCTGGAAGAAGGAAACAACTACCGGGATGGTTCCCGTCTGGAACAAGGATGGAACCCGATTCGGCAATATAAAAAGCATAACCAATGCCGGCTACACCTGCATGGCGATAGACAGGGACGGTGTTCTCTGGAGCTGGGGCAGCGACAGGTACGGCAAGAGGGGGACAGAACCTCCGCGAAAAACCATTTACCCTCAGCCTGTAGTTTTCCCCGATAAAAGTATTTTCGATAATGTAGTTTCTGTCAGTGTAATTTACGACACCGTCTACGCAGTCAGGGCAGACGGCTCCTTATGGGGCTGGGGAAAGAACTTTGGTGCCTCTCTAAAGCAGGATGATGACTGGACAGTACCTGAAGAGCTCTTTGAAAATCTTGATAAGGTTAAAATGGATTATCTGGAATATAAATACGGCGAGAAAATGCTAAACGGCACACCCTACCCGATGCAGATTTTTGATGAAGACGGTTCACCCTTTAATAACCTGGTCAGTGTCGCAGCTGACAGGTTTTCTGTTCTTCTGCTGCGGAATGACGGAAGTGTTTGCGGATGGGGTCTGCGGGTGCAGAATATATGGCCCGAAGGCTATGTAGATAAAACACTGCCCGACGATGAGGCAATAAAAGCCGCCCTGAAGATTGTTGAGAGTGCCGCTCAGACTGCAGCACAGCCGGCGCGGGTAAAGCAGATTTTTGCCTCGGAATGGTACAGCGCGGCGCTGCTTGATGACGGAAAGGTCTTGAGCTGGGGCTGGAACCTCTACTCCGCTCTGGGTCATGGCACTCCTTACGAGATGAGGCCGCCGTCAAGAATGCTTAATACCAGGGAAGATGTATTCCACCAGGATGAATTATTTACTTTTTACGGTCCTGTTCTTGAAAACATACAGCAGATAAGCATTTTACATGAAGGAATACTGGTGCTTCTTGAGAACGGCCAGGTGTACCATCAAGGCACCGGGTATCAGGGAAACGGAACTAAAGTGATTGCAGATTACAACAACAGTTATGAGATGACCATTGAGGATGTCCCGGTATTAACCCCGGTTACGAAAGCTGATGGAACTGTTTTTACCGGTATTACCTGTATCGGCTGTAATGAGGGGCATACAGCCTACATGATTGATGAAACCGGACAGCCCTGGGCCTGGGGCGATAACGATTGCGGTCTCATAGGCGACGGTAATATGTACTACAAACATGAGTACGAGCATCCCTACAAATACAAGAATGACCGATTATATCCGGTAAAGATGAGGGCTTTTTATTTTGATACTGAGACAAAGACATGGGAGGGCTATTGAGGTATATACAATCCGACACTTTTAGCTCCATTAACATAGGTTAATGAAACCTTCCGTAATAACCTCTACGGTTTATCCGAGAGGGTTATATGTCTAGGACGATAAAAAGAAAATATTATATTGACTGGGTTCGGATTATTGTTGTCCTCATACTAATTCCGTTTCATACGGCAGTTAGTTTTTCCCATATCGGTAAAGGATATGTTTACACTCCGGAACCGGTAAACTCTGCACTTTATATTTTCATATCAGATTTTTTTAATCTCTGGTTCATGAGGATGCTCTTTTTTATTTCCGGCATATCAACATTTATAGGACTGCAGAAGAGAACTCCCGGGATATTTATAAAAGAGCGGATAAAAAGACTTGCAGTTCCGGTTGTTTTTTGCCTTGCTACAGTGGGACCTCTTTCGGGATATATTTTAGCTGTAAACAAATACGGATTCAGTGGGTCTTTTGCCGCTTATTACCCCCTATTCTTTCTCCATCCGGAGCAGTATCTATTCTGGGGTCACATGTGGTTCTGTGTTTATCTGTTTATATTCTCCCTGACCGCCCTGCCGCTCTTTATTTTACTGTTGCAAAGACCGGTAATACATACACAAATAAATAAATTTTTAGACAAGGGAAATCGTATTTTTTTACCGGCTCTTATCGTTATTCTATTTGAGGCATGGCTCCGCCCCTTCTACCCGGGCTACCAGACCTTTATCGGAGACTGGGCAAATGTTTCCGTATATTTTTTATTCTATGTACTGGGTTTTCTCCTGTGGCAGAGCCCTGTATTAATAAATACGATTATTCAGAAGCGTTTTATTTTCCTATGGTTGGCAATTCTGACTACTTTCTTCTATTTTATGATAAAAAGGATTATTCCTGTTACAATCTCTTATCAACTTTCACTGATTTTAAGCGCTCTCTGGGGTACGGCTGCCTATGCCTGGGTATTCTGCATTTTAGCCTTTGCAAATATATTTCTAAATTCTCGAAATAAAGCTCTTTCCTTCCTTTCCAACAGTTCATTTTCTCTGTATGTATTTCATTATCTGATTTTATCTGTGTGGAATTTCTTTTTGTTAAAAACAGACATAAACCATTATTGTATCTGGTTATTAACAATCCTCGGAACCTATTTCACTTTCGGAATTCTGTATGAGCTGTTTATCAAACGCATTTCTGTTCTGCGATACATACTGGGAATAAGATGATCAGATATTGACATATATTTTCCATGCAGTGATAAATGCTGTATACTTGCAACATGCAAAAAATAGAAAACAGTGCTCTGCCTGCTGCCTGGCTGACTGAAATACAAAGAACCTTTATGAATTACGATATACCTGAGGATGAATGGGAACAATTCAGAAATAGGCTCAAAGGCCTCAAGATAGAACGGGGAGAATTTCTTGTACAGGAAGGTTCGCCACCCGAACAGATTGCTTTTATTTTGTCAGGAATCTTCAGAGCGTTTTATCTGACAGAGAAAGGTGAAGAAAGAACCATTGTATTCAGAGATAAGGGAAAAGTTCTTTCTGCATATAGTTCATACATAAAAGATCAACCGGCTGTGTTTTCCATCCAGGCTCTTGAGCCCGGGCTATTGGTTTATATCTCTATAGAAGAATTTGAAAACCTTCTTCGAAACCATCCGTTCTGGGAGATGTTGAAAAGTCGTTATATAATGGATCTTTTTATTGATAAAGAGAAAAGAGAACGCTCACTTCTTTCAGACGATGCAGAGACGCGTTATAAGATTTTCCTTAACGACTATCCCGGGTTTATCAAGAGGATCAGTCATTACTACATTGCTTCCTATCTGGGAATTTCCAATGTAACCCTGAGCCGAATACGTCGAGATATAAAACTTCAGAATTCCTGACATCCTTGGTCCTCAGATTTGTGTATTAGAAATTTGCTCAGAGATATACGGATACGTGTTAACATTCTCAATATGGTATAAATTTTGCCATGATTTGAAAGTATGCATACTATAAAAATGACCTCTATTCTGAAACTCATTATATAAACATCTTTATTCTCTGCCTGTGATCTGTGTGTATTAAGTTCAGAAAAGGATTTCGATGCAGCAGACTTATATAGATCTTGCTTACGGTACCTATGGAGAAAACAACTATATGGATGTCTATCTACCTGAAGGCTGAAGGCAGATATTACGAAACTCCAGTCGCGATCTTTATTCATGGGGGCTACTGGAAAACCAACGATAAAAGTCAGCTGAATACTGTGCCTGGCTAAAAACAATTAGTTTTCCACCGCTGACCCCAATCTAATCTTAAAAAAATTCCTGCAGAACGTGTATGCAGAACTGAGCCTTTTCATGGACTCTTCCTATTCTGTTTAAGTGTGTTATTATGTAACACTTGAAGTGTCAAAATTACATGTAATTCAGTTGTGACTAAAAACAGAAATAAAAAGATGGTAGATCGGAGAAAACAATGAAAACCACATTCTTAGGTAAAACGCCAAAGAAACAAACGCATAAAAATAGTATTACCCGCTTTTGTATATTATTAATGCTCATCACTTCCTGTGCCGGAACTCCGGGCTCTCAGCAAAATGAAGGATATGACGTACCCAGAGTTCTATCACAAGGCGAAAAGATAGACATAATTCCCCAGGTTGGGTACGGGCTGCTTAACGCCGTCTGGACCGGCGACTTTACCCCGGACATGCACTACCTTCTGGCCGGTGGAAGCGATAATGCTTTAAGGGTCTGGGACCTTGCAACGGAGCAGCAGATACAGACAGTCTATTACAACAATGCTGTTACGGCTGTGTGCGGTCTTCAGGACAGCAGGTCGGCCATTGTGCTTGCCGGGGAACAGCTGTATATTCAGGATATTTTTACCGGTGCAATTCTCCGAGACCTCAATGTACAACAGCCATCGGCAGTAAAACTTACCCGCGACCGGTCGAAGGCATTGATTATTGCCGGGCCGACCAGCAATCCTCACCTGCTCCGCCTGGACATTATAAGCGGCGAGAAAAAAACATTCTCCATACCCTGGGAATTTTACCTCTACGGACTGGACTCAGGCCAACTTTTGGATATCTCTGACAATGGTAAACGGGGACTTGTTGCAGACCAGAGCGGCACACTTGGATTCTGGGACCTTGAAAAAGGCAGACTGCTCAGAAAAGTAGACACATCGGATGTGCTTAATCGGATAGGCCAGACCTGCCTGGATTTTAGCGGAAAATATGCCGCAGCCTGGGACTCACGTAATAAAAGCCGCTTCGGGATATGGGATATGGGATATGGGATATGGGATATGGGATATGGGATATGGGATATGGAGAGTGGAGCTCTCCTGGAGGAAGGAGACAACTACAAAGCTGTACGACCTGTGGATTTCCAATCAGCCCTGCTGATGGAGGGGTATTCCCACGGGTCGTCCCCCGATGGTGAGCACTATCTGCTGCTGAATAAAAACTACAATGGGACATACAGCAAACTTCAGATTCTCACCGTAGCGAATATGACAGAGATATCGATTAAAGCCGACATTGATCCTGTTAAACTGGTAACGGTGCTGGGCAGTGAAGACCAGTACTATGTCTCCCAGGGGTACTATCAAATAAGCATACGGGACGCCCGTACGGGCAAAATCCTTCACCACGCCGGCACCGGAAGTTCCGGAATTACCGACTTCGACTCCGGAGAAGATCCCCGGGCAATGATGATTGGTAATAATATTGTTTATAAATCTGGTTACCGGGATTACACTTTTTTCAATGTTGATACAGGCGAGGTCTTTTCTGCGGAAAAAAATGTTCCGGAAAGTGTGTGGACAAGCCTTCATTCCGAACCCTATACAGCATGGACCCTTCCCGCCGGAAAAAATGCAGAAGACTATGACCTTGAGGAGATTTCCCGCAGGGAAGAGCTGTATTACCTGCTTGCCGGAGGAAATCTTGCCCCGGAGGAGAACAAGGTTTCTTCCGTTGCTATTTCTCCGGACGGACGCAGAGGCTTGACCGTACTGACAACACCGGACTACAAGGATGAACTGAAGGTATGGGATCTTGTAAAACAGCGTACCATCCATTCCATTAAATCGGAGTACGGTATTCGCAATGTACAGTTTTCCCCGGACGGGAAATATTATCTGTATATAGATGTTAATAAAATCCGGATTGGAAAATCAGACAACGGCGCAGAATTAAAACCAATTCGCATGCCTGCGGGCAACCACTTTACTTCTGCCCGCTTCAGCCGGGACGGCAGTCTGATTGCTTCAGGTTCCAGTGCAGGGGAAATCTCTATATGGGCCACCGAAAGCGGCAGGCTGCTGCAGACTCTGCCGGGGAATGTGGTGGATACCTTTGATTTCTCTTCAGATAATAAATATCTGCTAACCGGCGCCCATGACGGGATTACCAGACAGATAGAACTTGAAACCGGCAGATGGGTGAACTTTCTTACTCATAAAAATGGCCGGGAATGGCTTACCTACACCGATGAAGGCTACTGGGATTCATCTCCCGGCGGCGGTAGCCTTGTGGCCATGGCAAAGGGAGAAGAGAACTGGAACATTGATCAGTTTGCCTCGTGGAATAACAGACCGGACCTTATCCTCTCACTGCTTCCCAATGCGGATTCAGCCCTGCAGGAGCATTACGCCCGACAGAATGCCCGGCGTTTTGAGAAACTGAACATCGATGCAGAGTCTGTTATGACAGATCTCCCCTTTCCGGAAGCTGAAATTACCGGTACAGAGCAGAGTGGAAAACAGCTGACCATAACAGGTTCCTTTGCAGACGAAAACTACGATCTTGTCTCCTGGAATATCTTCATAAACGATGTTCCCCTGTGGGGCGAAAACCGGCCCATAAAAGGAAAATCCACCGATTTTTCCGGGATTGTTGAGCTTGCTTCCGGTAGGAACAAGATTGAAGTTTCCTGTGTTAACGCCATGGGTCTTGAATCGTTTCGACCGGTGTTCCATGCCGAATACGATGAGGAGGTTACCGGGGATCTCTACTACATGGGCTTTGGAGTTTCCAGCTATGCCGATGAAAGCCTGATTCTGAACTACGCCCATAAGGATGCCCTGGACCTGGGAGAATATTTTGAGTCACTTTCGGCTACCGGCGAGTATAAGGATATACATATTCATACATGGACTGATGAAAAAGTAACCAGAGATGCAATTACAAAGGCAAAGAACATCCTTCTAAACGCTTCAGTTGACGATACGGTGGTGCTGTTTATTGCCGGCCATGGTGTTTATGATAATGAAGCCGACAGAACCTACTACTACCTTGTCCACGATTCCGACCTCTCACAGCTTTCTGAGACCGCAGCGGATTTTGAACAGATAGAGGATATACTTGCGGGAATTCCTCCCCGGAACAAACTGTTTCTGATGGATACCTGTGAATCGGGAGAGATTGATCCCGAGGTAAAAACTACGGCCCTGACTCTTGCCGGCAGCCGTGGTATTTCCGCCCGCAGTATCGAATCCCGGGGGTTAAAGAGGAATGAGACTCCGCAGGCGGGAGTATCAAAGGTCTACTATCCCGCAGACCGGGACAGCTACATCTATAATGACCTCCGCCGTCGCACGGGTGCTATTGTCTTCTCCTCTTCCCGGGGAAACGAATACTCCTATGAAAGCGATACAATTGAAAACGGCTTTTTTACCCACAATATTCTCAAAGTCCTCAAATACTCCTTCAATGATCTGGATGAGAATGGCAAAATTTCAACAGATGAACTGCGTAACCTTGTAAGCAATGGGGTCGCCTCTGACACGGGGGGAATGCAGCATCCTGTTGTAGACCGGGACAATATCTACCAGACTTTCGGCTTTGTCCCCGGTAATATTCTGGAGTTTATAAGCGTTGAAGGCGGGTCCCTGACTCCGGAAAGAGGCCGGAACCAACTATCTCCAAAAATAGATCCGGTTATGGTTGATGATTTCCTGCTAAGTAAATACGAGGTAACCAGGAAGCTTTATAAAGATATTATGGGAAAGCAGAACGAAAGAACGTCTATGGATGCTTACCGTATGCCGGTAGACAATATCAGCTTCCTGGATGCCGTCCGCTTCTGCAACGTCTTGAGTGAGCAGGATGGCTTGGAACCGGTATATACAATCGGCAATGAGAATACCCCAGAAATACACTGGGATAGAGAAAAAAACGGATACAGGCTTCCGACAGAAGCGGAATGGGAGTTTGCTGCAGCAGTAGACGGCAAGGATGTATACTCGGACCGAATTAAAGACGCCTACCTTGAAGAGTATGCCTGGTATCGGGAAACCAGCGACGGGCCCAGAGAGATCGGCACTAAAAAGGCGAATATGCTCGGCCTTTACGACATGCTCGGCAATGTACCGGAGCTCTGCTGGACCAGCTACCGGGAAAGGCGGAGTTCTCTGTACCAGAAGGATCCCCTGATGGTGGACACCGAACATGCGACGGTGAATACAAGCGGGACCGCCCGGGGACTTGTACAGTACTCAAGGATTTTTTACACCAAAGATCTGGGCATAGATAATCGTAAACCCGCAGGTTCCGTGAGTCCCTATTTCGGTCTCAGGCTGGCCCGGAACAAGTAAAAAGAGCGGGCTTCGCGTCCGGCCCGAACGTCAGTGAGGGGGACGCCCTGATCGAGGGACTATTTGAAGATTCCCGAAGTCAGTTCGCCCATTTCGTTAAACACCATTTCCTCAGGTTCTGACTCAACAATAATATCCTTATAGTTTTCCATATCTTCCAGATAGGCTTCGGAGAGCAGGATATATTCAATTTCCAGGGTGTTTACAATGCGCACCACTTTGAGTTTATCCTTGTCCACACCGGTACAGGTACGCAGGCAGATCTGGATGGCCTCCTTGTCGGTATCCATTATTGCCGGAATTTTTGAGTTACCCAGAACGGTACTGGTAATGCCGTTGGCGTACATGGAGTTAAGGTCCATTTTATCGAATAGCCGCCGGGTTATGGAGGTGGCGGGGCCTATACCGATGGCGTTACCGCAGGATTCGTCAGTAAGGTCGAGAATTGCAATGCGCTGGGATTTAAGACCGCCCGAGGCATAGGGGGTAATGAAGGTTCCGGTTATGTTGGGGTCCATTCCGGCACCGCTGATATCCTTGCCGATTTCATCGACAATAAGCACGTCGCACTCTCCCACAATGATTTTACCCATGGCGGCGTAGGCTTCCTTGAGCAGTTTGGGCTCCTCTTCGGCAATATCGGGAGCGTCTACAGCGGCGATTTTCATGGTTTTGTCGAAGGCGTTTTCGATCATGGCAACTGCACAGAGGATAGGTGCATGTTTGATAATGGCATTGCCGAACTTGGGAACGTTTTCGCCCATGTTTTTGAAGCCCTCGTTATGGCACTGCTCTGCGCCGTACTGTTTGCCAAGACCGATGGTCATCATTTTCATAATGCCGCTTTCGTAAGGCCCCCGGAAACCGGTATGGGGTTTAACCCGACAGGAAACAATGATTCCGTCCGCTTCAGCGGCATATTTATCTATGTAGACATCCCGACTATCTTCTGTCTGCCCAATACAGGTGACCTCCATGGAAGAGAGGATGGGACAGCCCACGTACTCTTCGGTGACTCCGTAGCCTTCCAGGATGTGCCGCTGGCCTTCGGCTGAAGCTCCACCATGACTCCCCATGGCGGGTATCACAAAGGGCTCTGCTCCCAGGCTTTTGAGATGGTCCGATATTGACTTTGTAATAAGGGCAACGTTATCCACTCCCCTGCTTCCGGCGGTGATGGCAATCCGCATTCCCGGTTTAATTTTGGCAGCGATCTTGTCTGCAGACAGTTCTTCTGCAACTACTGCGGGGATATTTTCCACAGGAATTTTCTCTTTGGCTAAAAGCTGTTTAACACGAAACATTTTAGGAACAGGAACATCTTTCAGGAGTTTGGATACAATACCGCTCATGGAGACCTCTCTTATTAGTACACCAATGGTATACAGGGTAAAAGATGCTGTCAATTGAAGAGCAGAAGACAGTCGATGTACGTCGATATTTACTCTCTTTACAGGGAAAACATTCACAGATAGACTCTCTCGTAATGAAAAAAAACCGCTGCCCGAGGGTAAAAAGAGAAGTTAGAAAATGGAAAGCTCAAACCACAAAGATTACCTTCTGTCCTTTGCCAGTGATGTTCGCCGTATCCGACGTGAATACGGCTTTTCCTGTGAAGAACTGGCAGAACGGGCCGGCATCCATCCCAATACCGTTGCTGTAGCAGAACGGGCTGAACGGGATTTGAATACCATCACCCAAACCCGAATATTCGCGGCTCTGGGCTGTCGGGAAGTCCGTCTCAGTAACAGATACCTGGACCTCTCATTTTCCGAAGAGTTCTGTGCACGAAGCGACCTTCTCGCTCTGGATGAACCATTTATTATCCGGTGTATCGGCGAAACAGTAAGGAAAAAAAGGCAGAGTTCCGGACTGACTCTTCAAGAGGTTTCAAACCTGACATGTCTGCATATAAACAGCCTGTGGAACTGTGAAAACGGACTGGTCATCCCCAAAGAATACACACTTGTGAGGTTGTACAATGCGTTGGGAATCCAAAGTGTTGAAGCAGAAAGCAGTGGTCTGAATTGCAGCTGATTTTCACATTTCCCTGTGTGTATCCTCATCAAATCCATGGGTAACCTTAAACAAAAATATTTTTAAGGAGTTACCTATGAAATTCTATTTACCGGTGTTCATCCTTATTCTCACTCTCCAGTTCTTTTCCTGTGATTTGTCTGTTGATTCCGCTGGCGGGCAGGATACATCATGGATCCCGCAATATGCAGACAATGTGGTGGTGATCAGTTCCGATATCTCCTCTGGCACTGTATGACTGGAAAACAAGGTTTATTACATTGATGATATTATACGGATAAACAGTGGTTCCACCCTTACCATCCAGCCAGGAACAGTGGTGAAGTGTACTTACCGGGGGTCTCTTTATGTAGAAAACGGGTCGGTAATAACAGCGGCTGGAACTACTTTAAAACCTGTTCTGTTTACTTCTGCCAATGATGCTTCAGCCGGTGGAGACTCAGTGTTGAACGATGCAAATAAGATTCCCGACTCGGGAGACTGGTCTGGCATGATAATTGAATCAGAATCGGTTGGCAGTCAATTCAGCCACTGCACTTTTTCTTATGGTGGATCTGGAAAATATGCTGTCTTAAAAATTGAAGGCCGGGCAAGTGTGGAAAACTGTACTTTCCGGGATAATCTGGGAGGACATCCCTACGACGGTAGCGCAGAAGATACAGCCACCCTGGACGCGTCTCTGGCGGATGAGAGTACAGTAATAACCGGGAATCTTTTCTACCGAAACACCTGGCCTCTCTCCATTGGGTGCAGCATGAATCTTGATGCCACCAACAGCTTTTCCTTCGACGAGGATGGTGATCCTGGCACAACGGAGGAGGAAAATGATCATCAGGGGATCTTTATAGACTATGGCAACATATCCACGACGGTTGAATGGGATGAAACTGAAGTTCCTCTTTGCTTTTTCGGCATGCTTGTTCGTGTTACACCAAGCGGAACACTTACTGTTAACCCGGGAACAGTTATTAAATCCAGCGGTGCTGAATTTATATTTGAATATGGTGCACACGTCAATTCTACAGGAGTAATCTTTACGTCGTTCCGTGATGATACCCTTCTGGGTGACACTAACTGTGATGCAAGCGCTTCCGGCCCTTCAAATGGAGACTGGACTGGAATAGGTGTGCTGGACAGTGATGACAATCTTTCCTGGCTGACAAGAGACAACAGCGGCTCGATTAGGGACTCCTCGGAAGGATAGAAATTCCATTCCCCATTGACAATTGCGACAGCCATGTCGCATAGTGGTCTCACTACAACTTCGGGAGCTGAGATGTCCGAAAAGGGTGAAGACACACGACAGCGGATTTTAGCAGCCGCACTTAAAGCATTTTCATCCCGGGGCTACGCAAAAATTAGCATGAAGGATATTTGTGAAGCCACGGGCTTGAGCAGGGGCGGCCTTTACCGGCATTACGGCTCAACCAGAGAAATATTTTTGGATCTGTTAGATGGAGATAAAAACAGATCTGCAGGGAAGCTGAACACTGTATCGCCGAAGAAAACATATGCCGGTTCATTATTTACAGGATACCTTGAGGCCAGCCGTAATTCTATCTTCTCTCAGACCCGCGGTCTCTATTTTGCTGTACATGAGTTGGCATTCATAGAACCGGATTTACGGGAATTTCTCCAGGAGCGTTATAAGGCAGCAGAGGCAATGCTTCAGTCAATTTTAAGCCAGGGCCAGAAAGAGGGAACCTTCCGGCTTGATTTTGATTCGGAAGAGATGGCAGCCCACATCCTCTTTTTAATTGACAGCTTCCAGTCTTCTTCTGCCATTCTTGAACTATCGGAAGAGAAAATTGACAGCCAGCTTGATTTGATACGTCGGTTGGTAATAAAAAAATAATCCCATTGTTGATCTGCTTATATCCACTTTATAGATAGACAAAAAACTTGAACTATTATTAATACTCAATTAAGGTGGACTCATTCATGTAAATTCAATTGTAAAACTTACCGGAGTTCCCCTTTGAATATAATCAGCAGCAAGTTTTTATCAGCATTGGTTTTTGGTTATATTTTGTTGTCAGCAGCAGTTTTCCAAAGCCCTCTGCATGCCGATCAATGGCTTGATCAGTTTATAAAATACAGCGACGACGGAAAAACCCTGCGATACTTTCCCAGGTTTCTCGAGGAACCCTGGACCGTTCCGGAAGGTGTTGAAAAAATCGGCAATGGCGCGTTTGCCCATGGTTCTTGATATGAAGCCTTTTTCAGCTGATACCTACTGGATTGTGCTTGAAAGCAATATCAGTATGATGAACATGTTTTAGTCGAAATATTTTTACACGTAAAAGGGATAATAAGGTGTATTTCATAAATGGTTTTTTAGAGTTCATAATTGATCTTCCATTAATAGTTAAGATTATATTTATCAACAGCATCATCGTTTCCATTATCAGCTATATTCTGCACCCGGCGGTCTGTAAGGATATTCGGGCCCGACGCAATGAAATAGAAGGAAAATATTACAGGGGAACACCTCACTCCATTTTTTCCATAATAAGTTACGGAAAAGAGCAGGAACGTTTTCTTAAAAGAAATCCTGATCCGGAAATAAAAAAGCTTATGCAAATTTACCGCACATTCTGGATTTATGGGTATATTTCGTATTTCGCCGCGGTTGTATTTATAATAATGCTGCAGTTTGATATTGAAGTGGATGATTTGTTTCCACACAAGTCCTTTTCGACTGCTCAGACATCAGAAAAAAAGGAGAAAACTGATTCGAACACGGAGTATCTCATCAGTTTTCTGAATCAGCACCGCTGGGCAAACGGCGGATACCCTGAAGAACCGGAAACTGTGACTGAACTGATTAAGGACGGGGCAGATCCCAATACCCGTTATACCTTCTCTGCGGGATGGCAGTTTACCCGATTTGAATGCAAAGGAATCACCCCGCTCCACCAGGCGGCCTTCTGGAAAATCCCTGAAACAATGCAGGCACTCATTGATGGTGGTGCAGAAGTAAACAGCAAAACAGAAGAAGGAGGCTATACTCCCCTTATTTTTCTAATATTTCGCTATAAGACACTTAAACCTGAAAAAGACCGGGCAAAGGGATTGAGAATACTTCTGGATTCCGGGGCCGATATCAACCTTGCTGACGATACCGGTATGACTCCTCTGTTAATCGCTGCAATCCAGGATCGTACAGACCTGATTAAGCTGCTGATTTCAGCTGGAGCTGATATTAACGCAGAGCGCTCCAATACAGACAAAACTACACCACTTGAATGGGCAGCCAGAAATAACTCGGAAGAAACAATTAGAATACTGCTTGATGCCGGGGCAGAGATAAATCATGTATCTGAGAACGGGACACCCCTGGACGCAGCTATTAAGGAAGAGAACAGCACAGCAGCAGATTATCTGAGAGATGCAGGAGGGAAAACTGCGGAGCAACTGGGAGTTGCCATTAATGCCTAACCTTCATTCCCGGGTTGTTTACCTTCTCTGTTTTCTGCTGCTTACCGGATGCAATTCATCAAAGCCAGCATTATATTTTCATGACCGGCACCGGGAATCCTATGAGCCTGTTAAAATGTGGGCAGAGGAAAATCCAGGGATGGTGCTGATTTTGCTTGACTACCATCATGATGCCGGTCCAGGACCGGACATGGCGGAGCAAACACTGCCGTTCAGTTTCAACTGGGTGGGAGCATTGATCAGTGAAGATGTAATTGATACCGTACTCTGGGTGTCCGGCAAGAATCTTGAAATGCCGAATATAAATGCCCGCAAGGCATGGCTTGAGCGAAAGATTTCCCCGGATTCTGAAAAAACAGCGGAAAAAAAACGCCAGGCCATACAGGTTATCACCTGGGAAGATCTGCCCCGGATAGTTGAAGAGCTTCAGCGTCCACTGGCAGTAAGCATTGATCTTGATATTCTGACCATAGACCCGGGCCCAAATCCCGACAAGTTTCTTGAGGAAATTCTTACGACAAGCCTTTCACTGAAACCGGTGGGAATTACCCTGGCCCTGTCTGCAGCCTATCAGTTAGAGGCGAAAACAGCCTGGAAATGGCTGGAACAAAGTTACAATAGCCTTAACCCCTTCTGCTCCACTCCCGTCTGGACCGCCGGCATAGAGGATCCTCCGGCAGAGAGCCTGGAGGAGGAAACAAGCTGGGCAGTATGGCAGAAGACTCCGGCACTGATTGATTTTGGAAAAACCTTCGCCCCCGGGGCAGACCTCTGGAACCATGCCCCCGCCTCCTTCTGGCAGAGCCTCTCCAACGCCATACCCCGGGGAGATGATACCAGCTCACATATAATTTCAGGTCTTCTTACCATGACTCGAAGCAGAGAGAAAACATTGTCAGATAGTTTTTCTGAAGAAAGAATGAAGAAAATAAAAGCTGCCGCAGTGGAAGCTGTCGAACAGACATGGCAGAGGACATCCTGCGGAAAATCTTCACAAAGAGAGCCGCCTGCGGTTGCCGGGGCTTACGGAATAGCCGTCCGCTTTATTAGTAAAACAACTGACCGGGGTTGTTTTGCCCTGTACCAGGGTATTGATGAACCGGAGAGTGCTGCAGCTTACGTTGCCCGGGAGGCTGGCTTTACCGACCCCAGGTATCCGGCAATAAGTGCCGCCGAGGCAGAAAACCTCGAGATAGAGATCAGCATATTCTCTGCCTTTGAAACGATTGCTGATCCCTATGATTTTATACCGGGAAAACACTCTCTTGTCGCCGAGTATACCGGAGGACGGACATTGCTTCAGGCAGGTATTGCAGCAGAACGAAATCTTTCCCGGCAACAGTTTCTCGATACCCTGGCCCGCAAAGCAGGATACAAAAGCAGTCAGGACATGCCCGAACCCCGATTCAGTCGGGCTGAGACCATTTTCAGGCGCTCTCCTTTTTACCCGGTGGACTGATGCGTTAAAGTACCGAATCCCGGTTTATTCTATTCAGAAACACTACCCAGAAATGTAAAGAAGTAACTGGTAATATCCGTCTCGCCCTCTCCGGAAATGCTATACGAGTTACTGTTACTGAGAATACAGCTCTTTGCGCCGGGAATAGCATCGGCTAAAGATCCGTAAACAAACATACCGGGTCTGTTGTCACAGCCTGCGAAGATCCAGGAGTTACTGTCAGGATTTTCAAGAAAGCCACGGCTGATTTCATCTTTTTTACGGGAGGTCTGCGTATCGCCGTGGTGGGCAAAATCACTGGAAACCAGCAGAAAAATATCCTTTGCCTCAAGTTCCGGAAGAACTGCCCCGGCTATTTGCAGGACCCTGCTCATATTTACCGGCGGTTCACCCGGAACAGCAAGAACACTCACCCGGGCTTCCGGAAAATACCGCTTAATAAAGGGCATAAAAACGGCAACTCCGTGCTCATAAAGAAAAGCCGAATCATTTGGACGGCTCCTGAGCCCCTCAATTATCCGCCGGCTAAGTTCAATATTGTTTTCAACAGCACCCGGAGAAGTAGCCCAGGTGCCGAAGGTGCTTACCGCCTCCTGCTCATCAAGATCCCAGTGGAGAGGGCTTATGATAAGAAAGGTTGCCACCGGCCGCAGGTTCTTGAGGTCGGAAAAAAAACGATCAATCATGCTGCCGGTGAGCAGATGGTGACTGGCAATACCCGCAACCGGAAAGAACCCGAAGAGAGCAGGCTTCCAGGGGAAATCATTCAGTACCGGATACTTTTCCTGTCTGCTTTCCCAGGTGGAGAACAACGCCCCCTCCTCATGCTTCGGTTGCACCGGTTCCTCACGAAAACAACAGAAAAAAAGGAGACAACAGATAATCAGAACGAGCTGCCTCATCAACGCGGATTCAGGGCGACTCCCTCCATCCAGAAGGGCAGATGGCCGGAGAGATCCGCATCCTCGCGGTAGACCTCACTGCGCCATTCTTCATTAGTCAGCCTTTTATTATAGGGAACTGTAAACTCGTAGTAACTGAACCCGTAACCCTGGGCAATCCGCTTTCCTCCCTGGCCGTCATTCAGGGCAATGTAGAGCCTATGGGGAATTCCTGTTGCCGTTTCCAGTGCCAGCCCCAGCTCCATATTGGTATACACGTCAGCAACAATGGCACCCCGCAGGCTGTCTGGATCATCAGAAAACATGCTGTAATTAGCTCCAGGAGGCACCACAAGTTTACTCAGCTGTTTTGGAACGGTTCGGATCCACTGAAGATCTGCCGTAGACAGGGGAGAATCATTGTATTCCTGTTCTCCGATCTTGATACTGCGGGTAAGGATTTGCTCAAGCTCCTGTGATCTGGACAGGAACTCCTCATCCTGAAGTTGATAATTATGGGCTATCATTTTTAGCTTGAGGATACTGTTTAAAGCTCCTCTCAGAAATGCAAGGTTCGGTTCTATGTAGTGAACCGGCTGAGGGAGCGGGTCTGTCCGGTAAGTCGGGCTGTAGTCACCGTCCCCGGCTCGTTCAGCATATACCTGTTTAACATACAGAATGGTATCATGCCGTAAAGCAGCCCAGGTGCCGTGAGCTGCAAGCTGACTCTTTATGCCCCATTGCGGAGATTCGGTAAAGTAGAAGCCGCTGCCCGGTTCAAATACTGCCTGTGTTTTTATCTGGTACAGAACCTGATTGTAGTAGGTTTCAGTCCATATATCCGGCTCCATGGCAGTAACCCTGGCAGCAATAGAAGCAAGAAGTTTATCCAGTCCGGGCATAACAGGGTAATCACTCTGTCCAAGCAGATAGTCTGCTGTGGTAGATCCGAATGCCCTGGTTATATCCAGACCACGGACAATATCCCTGGGCATATACCTGGGAGGAGAGACAAACTGATGTATATAGGAGTCCCAGGTAAACCGCTGACCGAACAAACGCCAACCCATAGGAGGATTCTCATAATCCTCCGAGGGAGCTGCAAATACTGAGTTACCGGAAATCACCGGAGGTCTAAGTTCGGAATGAGCTTTATTTACCGAAGAAACAATATTGCTTGTATCCTCAAGCCATAAAGAGAGATCACTTATTTCCAGTTCTTCATAAAATGGAAGCAGATCGTAAAATGATAGGTCATCATTCATACCGATCAGAGTGGTGATTGGATCAAACAGCTCTTTCCATGCAGACAGCAGGGTATCCTGATTCTCTTCCACAAGCTCTGTCAGTACTGCAACCATGGGGAAATGTCTTACAGATATTTCTTCCGCAGTCTCCTGAGGCACAGGTTCACCGTCCAATGAATAAGGCAGTATCTTTCCAGCAGAAATATAACTGTGAATACGGCCATACCACATCATTGCTCTGAAATAGGCCTCCAGAATACCGTTCTTAGTATAATGACCCCGGGCTTTGTATTGGGAATAGTCTTCCTTATACCCGAAATTAGGAGATACCGTCGTACCTTCAGCAGCCCTGATGAGTTTCAGTTCGGCGACGACCGATTCAGGATATCCCGCAAGAACTTCATCCATATCCGGCATTTCATATAAAGTTTCAGTACGCCCGTATTTATCCTCTTCTACTTTTTTAACCGGAGCAATGGATAACAATGCATCGGAAACCTGGAAATAGGCAATTGCCCGCTCCAGAGCCCTTGAATAAACAGCACCTGATACAGGAGCTGAGGATTTTTCCTGAAGAGCTCCCAGAAATTCGGTATTAAGCTGTTTAAGCCTGGGAACCAGAAAATTCTCCTCGATGAACTGCAGGTATTTATCAAAATAAAGGTGAAGACTGTTGGCATACAGGTCTGTCGTCAAAAACAGTGGTATCTGCTTATTCCCGGCATCCTGAATATACAGGGCAAGCATATCATCCGGACGATCAAGAGATAGTCTGTATTCACTGGGGGTAACCCGTTGAAAGGCGATTCTGTCCGTTTCAAGCCGTGTCTGAACTTCCGGCGGCAGAGAATCAAGTCCAATATAGGGGGGAAACATTTCGTTGTTCGACTCTTCAGAATATAATTCTGCAATAATTGAATTGGTAACAGCAGATTCCCCTATTCCTGCCAGGTCTGCTCCGAAAACCGCACCTTCCTGCCCGTCAATCTCAACCTTGTAAAAATAATTATAGTTATCCTGGAATTTAAACAGCCCGTAATACTCTTTATCGGAGTTTTCAATTTTTCCAAGAAGTTGAAGATGGGTTCCTTTATCCAGCGGGATTCCTTCAGGGTGACTGTCCAGATCAGCTGTTGTTGCAGGCAGAAAACCGGGATACAAAACAGAAAGATTGCTGCCGATAACAGCAGACTCAGTGTATTTCGGAATATTCAGCTCCTGGAACAGAGTAGGATCATCAAGATATTTCTTATGTGCTTCAGGACTGCCGGGAATCGACTGAACTTCAAAATCAAGCTCTATTGGTTCCGGCTTTTCAGAACTTACAGTCTTAGCCGGCACAACCGGCGCCTGAGCCTCCACAGCAGGCTGTTTCTGAACCGGCGCAGTGACCGCAGCAGGTTCATCCGTCTTTGAACAAGAAACAATTAGGGTGATCAATAACATTAATACTGCTTTTTTCATTATATTCTCCCGCATTTTGAATAGTACTATATCAAGATTTGAAAAAGGAATCTTTAAAAACTGCTCTTTTTGCCAAATCCCGGGCTGTCAGCATTTCTTGCGGTCCTCCACTCCTGGTATCACAAGAGCTTTTGGGCAGCTATAAAATAGTTACTCCTTTACTATAGTAAAAATAGCACGTTTGTAGATGTGATCTTTACTTAAACAGTTCTCATTGGTATTTTCTATGCATGGAAAACCTGACATCCCTGGAAAAAGTCCGGAAGTTTGTTTCAGACACAAAGATGTCTCTCCTATACTTGAGCCGTCCGGACTGCGGAGTATGTACAGCTATCAAGCCGAAGGTTATAGAGTTGCTGGAATCATACCCGGAAATAGAATCAGTCTATATTGATCTGGATCAAATTCCGGAAGCCGCAGGCGAATTCTCAGTGTTTACCATTCCCGGGGTGCTGGTATATGCAGAGGGCAAGGAGTTTATCCGGGAAGCCCGGTATATAAGCATGGATGATCTGGAAGACAAGATTGCACGCCCCTATGGCTTACTTTTTGAATAAACGGGACTGATACCCGGCATTTTTCACCACAGCCCGAACCTTTAGTCCTTCACTGGTATCCGCTGAAACAGTACCTTCCAACTGGTGTACCAGGGCTTTGATGGTGGTGAGTCCCAGAGATTTACTTTCTCTAACAAAAAAATCATCTTCCGGGGCCATTCCGTTGTTTTCAACAAGTATTTCAATTCTCTCATCCTGAAGCTCCTTAACCGTAACCTTTACATATCCCTCTCTGCCGGAAGGAAAAGAATGTCTGAGTGCATTGGATACCAGCTCATTAATAATAAGACCGATGGGAATAGCCACATCAATCATTACTTCAATGGGCGGAACAGTACATAGCGCATGAATTTTGCCGGAATCAGATTCCAGAAGAGAAAAAATATGATAAACAAGATCCGGTAGATACTCATCCAAGGGTACTGTTTCAAGATTATCCAGTTCGTACATCTTCTGATGCACTGCTGCCATGGATATAATCCTTACCTCAGCCTTCTTCAAGGCATCTCTAACCGCCGGATCTGTCTGGTTTTCTCCCTGCAGGGAAATAAAGGAGCGGACAATCTGCAGGGAATTCTTGGTACGGTGGAAAAGTTCCTTTATAAGCAGATCTTTTTCCTGTGAATTCTGCTCAAGCTCTCTGGTAACACGAAAATAATCACTCATGTCCCGAACCAGGGCCAATGCCTTATCTTTGCCGGCGCTTACCAGGCGTATCTCATAGTCCCGGTGATGACCACTCCGGTCTGATGAATACCGGGAAACCTCTACGGTTTCAGATTCAAATACTCTTTCCAGAGCATTCAGCAACTCAAGGGCAGCAGCTGCAGGCAGAATATCCGAAATGCTCCGCATAACAAAATTTCTTTTAATAAATTTCCTTAGAATTTCCCGGCCCGAAATCAGATTCAGAATAGTTCCCTGCCGACTTACTTCTACAAGCAGATCGGGTACTGCTTTTATAAGAGCCTTCACCCTGTCATTTTCAGCCTGGAGCTGTTTCGCCGCTGCAAATCGCTCTTTCATCAGATCCTGAAGTTGCAGATTCTGATATGCCTCGCGGGAAAGTTGTTCTGTTACAAGAAAAAGCGCGTCTGCAATTTTACTGAACTGGTTATATGTTATTGCAGGAATATCATTGTAGGCATTTTCTACCTCATCCCGGGGAAGTCCGAGAGCTGTTGTATATTCAAGTAGATGTTTAATATCTGTTTTTTCGTTGCGTACCTGTCCGATCATCCAGCTGCCGATATGTACTCCTTCAAGGTAGACCGGCGCTCCGGCATCCAGAAGCCCGCAGCTGTGACACGGCAAAATTAGCGGCCCGCCCCCTTCCTCTCTGCCTTTACCTAAAAGAGCGTCCGACTGCTGGCAGAGAATCCTGCCTTCAGAATGGGAGCGTATCATATTACAGAGCCTGGAGAAGCGACTGGGTCTTGTTACAGGAGTTCCTGTCAGGCAGAGTCATGAGGGCCGCAAGACCAGTAGCTTCGGAAAATGCATCCTGAATACTTTGCAGGTCTTTTAACTTGAAGAGCTGCAGCAAAAGAGGAGTTTCCTCCTGGATGCCGCTCTTAACTTTTTTCATAGTATAATTATGACATTGTTACAGAGCTGGAGCAAGGTTTTTTGACAGCCCTAACTGATATACCCTATTCCTGTTTGCCTTCTTCTCTATGCAGCCCCTGATACACATCGGTTCTGTCAATATAAACCGTAAGACTGCAGGAGTTAGGATTTCGACTTTCTATTTCCAGTTTGAGCTTTGTCAGGCCGATTTCCGTTTCAAGCTCCTTTGTCCCGTCGGTGGAAAGTTCAATATGATGTTCGTCTCCCTCGTAACGATAATCCAGAGTGAGAGTACCTTTTCCTTCCACAAATACAGCAAGCCCTTCAACGGCAGCACTGACATCTTTTCCACTTCGATCTGTAAAGTTTAGAGCTTCAGCAAACTGCAACCGGGGATCACGGTCGGCGTACATTGTTTTGGAAAGGTGAAATAATTTCTGCATATCGTAAAGAAAGGAATTAAAATGTCGTTCCCTTCCCCTGACAACAGTTCTACCACCGGGTGTAACCTGTACAGTGGCCGACCAGTTTCTAAAAATAACCTCCGGCAGATCAACAGTTCCGAAGTCGGGTCCAAGGTCGGTCATTATGGTATGAGTTCCGGGCGATACATTGCTGATTATAAAAGGTATCCTGGAGTCGTTTCCGGTATAACCGACAAATTTTCCATCAAGATAGATTTCAGCGTCCATAAGATTGGAATGAAACGCGATTTCTCCCGGTTTTTCATCCTGAAGAGAGAGGATTGATCTGTCAGTTTCCGGGGTTGCAAAGGTAACCCGAGCCCCGCTTATTGCAGCAACCGCTTTTTCAGCAAGGCGATGTACCGCATTTTCAGTTGCCCCTCTGTCAGTTACGGCATAGGCTTTACCTGTCTCAACATCTGTAACGGTCAGCGAAAAAAGAACTTCCAGTCCAATAAAGACATAGCTACCGTGAATCAGAAAATCGGCACCGGCAAGCCTCCCGATCTCAACCGCCTTTTCATCATTTGCTATAAGACCGGATAAAACCATCCTCTGTTCATCAAGAACATCATTAATTTTATTTCTGTTTACCAGGGTTATTCCAGGAGAGCGGGAAAAATCAAAGAGGAGAAGACCTTCAACTATACCGGTAAGGTAATCATATCGCGGATCCCCTCCGGTATTTTCGATGCCGGCAAGAGCCACGGAAGATTCCGCAAAGATACTTCCTCCAAGCAGTATAGACAGCAGCAGTATTACAGAAACCGTTTTCTTCATTCCCTCTTCCTCATTACCCGGAAACTTTGAATATACTGATAGAGTAGCCTGATATGGAATGTTTAGCAATCGCAGGGGAACTACAGACCGAGGGAAGGGTCCCGGAAACCTTGAGAGAACGGTTTCCGGGAAAGAAAGCTTTTATTTTGCAGCCCTTAGCCGGGCCATCTCCGCCCGCCACTGGACAAGTTTATCAAGATCCACCTCACGGCCTTCAGCAATTGCCGACCGACAGTTTTCAAGCACGGGCATTTCCGCATCAGCTGCTTTCTTGCATGCAGCCGCAAGTTCAGGAGCAACCTCCGCAGGAATCAGGACAACACCGTGGATGTCCGCAGCAAGAAGATCACCGGGATTGACTGTTACTCCGCCGATTGTTACCGGAGTGTTATACTCTTCAATGTGTATATACCCGTGAGTTACCAGCAGGCATTTGGCGAAAAAGCCGAATCCAAGCGGGCCAACCTCATTCAGGTCCCGAACACCGCCGTTGGTGATGGTTCCTACAGCACCAAGAGATTTGTGAACCGTCGCATTTACCTCTCCCCACCATGAGCCGCAGGGTTCCGGATCTATATCCTCTGCAACGGCAATTGCCGGCCGGGGAGTTTTCTGCAAAACTTCATAGTATTTCATCCAGTTATCAAGATGTTCCTGCGTGGGAGGATTAGCCGCTGATACCTTCGCTGTGCAGGCATAGCCGATCATTGTTTTTCCATAGGGAAGAATACACTTTATTTCAGGAGTCATAGCTCCTTCTGTACGGGGACGTACATCAAACCTTTCAATAGCATTAGCAATTGTGGGCGTATCAAATCCCCTGAGTCCTTCTATTTGTGCTGATGTTAAAAGCGCCATTTAGTCTCCTTCTAATTACGGTAACCGTATACGGTTAACCTATACTTGTATACAATTTAAATATTGCGTTCATTATAGATTTCCTTTCTATAATGGTCAAGCAAGCCGGCGGGAATAAAACCTCTTTATTACCCCACCATCTTATCTTATATGCACTGGTAATAAGAGGGAAAAGAAATTATAGTACTACTTATTGTATGCAATCTTATGCATGAAAATTTGATTATCAGGGTGCAAAATGGACATTCTTGAATATGAAGACCTTGAAGAAGGCGTTTTTGACAGCATCATCGCCATGCTGCTGGAAGGAAGCTTAAAACCCAGCGACAAACTGAACCAGCTCATGCTTGCCCGATCTCTTAATGCATCCAGAACACCAATAAACGCAGTGTTATCCCATCTTGAAGCCTTGATGATTGTCGAAAAAAGCCCCAGGAGAGGTTATTTTGTTCCCCGGTATGCGGAGAAAGAGCTGAAAAAGATCATGCCCCTTTTTTCCCAGAACTGTAAGAATTTGATAAATATTTTAATAAGTCGTTCTGTGTCTATTCGCTCGTGGAGGGAAGAGTGGATCGGAAATGAGTCAGACACTTCGGTAAACAGTGCAATGCTTATCTACAGTTTTATGGATTCTCTGACCGACAAAGCCGAGAATCGTTTTCTGAAAGGCCCGATGATGAGTCAGCTGATTATCATTCTTGTTGCAGGAGGTTTCTATGCTTCAAGACCAGACGATACGCGTACAATTCTGAACAGCTGTGCAGATTCGCTTGGCAAAGGAAACGTCTCTGCTGCCACACAGGTTTTTGAAACTCTTGAGGAATTTCTCGGCTCCAGGCTATTCAGCACTCTCTGAGGGAAAATCAAAAAGAAGACCTACTTCTACTTCGTTCTGTTTCAGATGGTCGGCCAGAGCGTCCCTTGATTTAATATGATGTTCCAGCATCCGGTTCTGAGCTTCCACCTCATTTCCACTTCGTATTGCTGCAAAGATATCCCGGTGTTCCTGGATAGTCTCATCTGTAGTACGGATAAAACCCATATGAAAGGAAGTGGTAATCAGGTTAAAGGTCTGGATAAATTTCTCAAATAAAAGGTTTCCGGATTCAAGCAGTACTGTGCGGTGAAACTCACGGTCAACAATCTGAAAATCGCTTGATGATTTGGTGGAATAGGCTGATTCCAGCTTGGATTCAAACTGAAGCAGATGATCAATCTTCTTCTCATCCCTGGATTCAACACAGTGCCGGAGTGCCATGCTTTCCATGGCGGCCCGGGCTTCATAGTAGTCAAGCAGATACTGAGCAGTGTATTCCCGGGTAAAGAACCCCTCTTTCCCACGCTTTTCAATCAAGTCTTCACCTATCAGCCGTTTAATGGCCTCATTTACCGGAGTAGGACTTACCTGAAGCTTTTCACAAAGCTGAGCTTTATCTATTTTTGATCCGGGAGCAATTCTCTTATCAAATATCATCTGTTTGAGTTCCCGGTATACCCTGTCGCCAATGAATACTTTCTTGATTTTCCTGAAATTACCTGCCATAGATACAATCCGTCCTGTCAATCGTTATTATGAGTGTACAATAAAATCGTTCTTTGTTCATCACTTTTCGTCGTCCTCCAAAATGTGTACTATTTAAATGAAAAACTTGGCTGCGGGAGATATTTACATGCTGAAAGGAGTTATTTTCGACCTTGATGGGGTTATTGTTTCAACAGACGAATACCATTACCGTGCATGGAAAGAACTGGCCCGTTTTCTTAACCTGCCCTTTTCCAGGGAGGATAATTCCCGGCAGCGGGGTGTCAGTCGTATGGAAAGTCTTGAAGTGATTCTGGAGAAATCTGATTACTCTTATTCCTATGAGGATAAGGAGTGGCTTGCGTCGAGAAAAAACAGTATTTACCGTTCCCTGCTTGAGGAGCTTGGACCAGAAGAAATTCTTCCGGGAGCACTCGAATTCGCCGAAGCCGCCAGGGAAAAAGGACTTAAGATTGCCATAGGTTCATCATCACGAAACACGCCGTTTATTCTCAGGAAGATAGGCCTGGAGAATTTCTTTGATGCAGTAGCTGACGGCAATGATATTACCCGATCCAAACCGGATCCCGAAGTTTTTCTGATAGCTGCGGAGCGCCTGGAAATAGAGCCCGGACAGTGTATAGTCATTGAGGATGCGGATGCAGGAATCGATGCAGCTCTATCTGCAGGGATGCAAACCCTTGCAGTAGGTGCAGCACACAGAAATACTAAAGCACACTTCAGGGCTGAGGACCTTGAAAGCACAAATATAGCGAATGTTATCTGCAAATAGAAAAAATTTTCATTCTGTTCTGTAAGTTTTTTTATAAATTAGTAACAACTTCATGTTCATACAGTGTTTAAACATTATACCCGAAACGGCAGCAGGCCGGAGGTACCCATGAAAAACTATGTTCGACTAACTGCAGCAGCATTACTGCTGTTGCCAATATTTTTTGCATCATGCTCTGACAGCAAGGAGGGATCCCGGACTGTCGGCAGCGGAAAGAAAGCTGTACCGGTACGTACAGCACAACTGATACCCCGTGATTTTACTGAATATGGTGAATACTACGGCACACTGGAACCTGCAGCAGAAGCAATACTTACCGCTCCCGCCGGTGGCACGGTAGAGACTGTCAGCGTCAGAGAGGGAGACTTTGTAACAACTGGAGATTCCCTGGGTTCTGTGGAACTGGAATCAGCTCTGGCTTCTCTGCGAGTGGCAGAGCTGAATGAGCAGATAAGCAGAGAAACCTATCAGCGGCAGAATGATTTGCTTCAGAGGGGTAACGCAGCAAAACTGGCGGTGGATCAGGCGGAACTGGCCTGGAAATCTGCACAGGTAAACCTTATAAGCGCCCGGGAAATGTATGCCGGAGCAGAATGCCGTACACCCCTTTCCGGAATGGTACTTTCCAGACACATGGAACTCTACGATGAGCTCAGTCCCGGGGATGCCACTTTTACTGTTGCCGATGTCAGCAGTATTAAAATCAAAATAGGTATTCCAGAAAGTGAAATCGCCGGAATAAGGCCTGGTAACAAAGCTGAGATTTTTCTGGATATTTATCCCGGAGATTCATGGCACGGAGAGCTTTCCGCCATGGACCGACAGGTGTCATCCCAGACCTTAACCTTTACCGGAGAAGTTTTTATAAACAACAACGAGGGCATACTCTCACCAGGAATGACCGCCAAGGTACGACTGGTGCGAAGGATACTGAAAGACAGTATAGTTGTCCCCGCCGGTGCAGTATTAAATGACGGAACCGAAAGCTATATCATGCTTGCCGACGGTGACAGAGCGCAACGAAAAACGGTAACTCCCGGAGCCTCAGACGGTGAGAACACAGTAATCAGTCTTAACGGTTCCTCAAACACATCGGACGAGATCATTATTGAGGGAAATCATCTTGTCAGCGATGGCGGCAGTATCGAACGGATCCCCTTGAAAGGCTAACAGATATGATCAGTTTTCTTATAAACAAACGTACCGCGGTATTTACCGCCTCTATCCTGATAATTGCCGTGGGTGTTATGGCCTACATCAGTCTTCCCAGAGAGAGCACCCCGGAAATAAAACAACCATGGATTTTCATTAATACAGTGTATGCAGGAGTTTCTCCTCAGGATATTGAATCTCTTGTTACCGAACCCATAGAGGAAGCCCTGGACGGCATTGAAGGTCTGGACAAAATCAGCTCATCCAGCAGACAGAGCAGTTCATCCATTTTCGCCCAGTTTGACGGTGATGTAGATGTTGAAACCGCCCTGCGGAGAGTAAAGGACAGGGTGGATACTGCGAAAACAGATCTTCCCGAAGATGCCGAAGAGCCACAGGTAGCTGAATTCAGCTCCACCGACTGGCCGATATTTATTGTTGTGTTTTCACATCCCCAGGGGGTTCAGCGGATTGACACCGAAACCGACGAGTTAAAAGATAAACTTAAGCGGGTACCGGGTGTTCTTGACGTGGATATATCCGGGAACCTGTCCCGGGAGGTTGCGGTTGAGATTGATCCCGCAAAACTGAAGTATTACGACCTGACACTGGATGATGTTGCATCGGCAATCAGTTATGAGAACACCACCATTCCCGGCGGAACCCTGGAAAACTCCGCTAAAAACTATGCCCTGGCGGTAACGGGAGAAATAAAAGACAGCCGTGATTTTAAAGATATAATTGTATCCTCCGGGCCGGTCCAGGTTCCTTTAAGTGAACTTGGAACTGTAAATTTTGCCGCAGCAGAACCGGAATCCTATTCCCGGCTGGATGGACACCCGGCTATAAGCCTTGAAATAAAAAAAAGAACCGGCAGTAACATTATTGATGTTGTGGATGCCGTAAAAGCGACAATTGATCAGTACCGAAGCAGCTTTCCTGAAGGCACGGAAATTGTCTATACCTACGACGAATCGGATTCTATCAAGGAGACCATACTGGATCTGGAAAACAACATGTTCTCCGGTTTTGTTCTGGTACTTCTGGTAACGTTCTTTTTTCTCGGCTTTCGAAACTCCCTTTTCGTTTCCCTGGCAATCCCCTTTTCCATGCTTATTTCTTTCTTTGTATTGCAGATAAGCGGTGTAACCATGAATATGGTTGTACTTTTCAGTCTCATTGTAGCCCTGGGGATGTTAGTGGATAACGGTATAGTTATTGTTGAGAATATCTTCCGTCACTCATCCATGGGAAAGGACAGAGTTCAGGCAACCATCGATGGTGCCCGGGAGGTGGCAGGACCCATTTTAGCTTCCACCATAACTACTTGTCTGGCATTTTTCCCCATTATTTTCATGCCGGGTATCATGGGGCAGTTTATGTCTTATGTTCCCATAACTGTAATAACTGTTCTGGGCAGTTCCCTGCTTGTAGCCCTTACCATCAACCCCGTCTTCTGCTCCCGGTTTATGTCGGTTTCCGAGAAAGACAGACAGAAAATGGTTTCAGGTTCAGGATTTTTCAGTAAAGTGCAGAAATATTATACCCGCATACTCTGCTGGGCCATGCACCGACCTGTCCGTGTAGCCCTTGGGTCTCTCCTTCTGGTTATTGCAGGATTCGTTCTTTACGGGATTATCGGCAAGGAACCCCTCTTCTTCCCTTCCACGGACCCCCCAAGTGCAATAATAAGCCTGGAGGCCCGTCAGGGAACTCCACTGAACGAAACCGATTCTCTCGCCCGCAGGGTGGAAGGTCTTTTAAACGGCGTGGATACATCCATGGAACATTACCAGACCACCACAGGAGCTTCCGGGGGGGCATCATCCCATACCGCCACTGTTCGCGTCGAGTTTCTTCCTTACCTCGAGCGTAAAATTAGCGGTGTAGATTCGACGGAAAATCTGAAAGCCGCCATGGAAGGATATACCGGAGCAAAGGTTACCTTTGAAGAAGTTGATAACGGCCCTCCCTCGGGGCACCCGGTATCCTACAAAATAACCGGTGACGAGTATGAAATTATCGGAAAGATATCACAGCAGGTAACGGGTATTCTCGAAGAGTATCCGGAACTCAAAGGTATTTCCAGTGATTATGAAGCTTCCAGGCCCGAGATTGCAGTACAGATAAACCGTCCCAAAGCCGCTTATTTCGGACTCTCCACTGCAGAGATTGCCATGACAGTACGCAATGCCATTCAAGGATCTACAGTGGGCACTTATCGCCAGAATGCCCGGGAATATGATGTGGTACTTCGCTACGCTGATGATTACCGTAAAGACATCAACCAGCTTAAAAATCTGATAATCCCCGCAGGTAACGGCAACAGAGTTCCCCTGTCACTGGTTGCAGATCTGGAGTACCGCTCGTCCGTTGCAGTTATCAAACGAACAAACAGGGAAAGAAGCGTCGAGGTATGGGCCGACTTCAAACCGGGAATTCAGAATAAGCAGGAAATCAATAAAGAGATAGCCGATAAGATCGCGTCCCTGACCGTACCCGCGGGCTACTATCTCGGTACCGGTGAAGGGCTTGAGATTCGGGAAGAATCATCCACGTTTCTGATGCAGGCATTTCTCATCGCCCTGTTCCTGATACTGGTAGTACTTATTGCCCAGTTCAACTCAATCATAGATCCGGTAATAATCATCTTCTCAGTTTTCCTCTCCATGGGTGGTGTTTTCTGGGGCTACGCTCTTACCGGGATGAGCTTTATTGTTATAATGTCCGGTATCGGCTGTATCGCCCTGGCGGGAGTTGCGGTTAACAACTGCATCGTACTTGTAGATTATACAAATCTGCTTATCCGTCAGGGAGAGCACTGGAGTGATGCACTGATTGAAGCGGGCAGAACCCGTCTGCGCCCCGTACTCCTGACAGCGATCACCACAGTTCTGGGGATGATCCCCATGGCTCTGGGAGTAAGCTTTGATATGCACCAGTTTACCATACAGATAGGCAGTGAACAGTCCGAGTTCTGGAAGGCATTCGCCTGGGCCATGATCTTCGGTCTGAGCTTCGCAACAATAATGACCCTTATTGTGGTCCCGGTACTGCTCCATATAAAATTCTCACTGCTCCACCGGGGAGATCGTCAGATAGAAGAGATTCTCCTGGGTGCATGCCCCTCGAGCGCTCCGGACAGTCCACTGCCTGAACGGGTATAAACCCGACAGAGCGGGTGCGCTTGCCCCGGGTAAGGGCTGAATGCTATAGTTTGCCGCATATGCTGAACAGAGTAGCAGCCCTTACCTACTGCGGACGGAGTTACCGGCTTCCCTCAATCAGGGCCTATGAAACCGAAATGCCCTTTGAAGAAGCCGCCTTCGCATACCGCGGGATAATTGAATCCGGCAAGTCGGAAAAAGATGACATTGAACAGGCGGCATCGTTTCTCTTCTTCTCCGGTCGTAACCATATTCTCACAAACCTGGAATCCATACTGCTTGAATCTTCCCTGGTGACTCCGGATCTATATGCTTACTGCGCATATTCCAGGGCTACCGATGACATTCCCGGTGCAATTGACCTCATTAAGAACGGAATAGACGCTTTCCCGGGAGATCCCAAACTGCCCAATGATCTCGTCCGACTCAATATGGTGAACTCCCCGGGAACACCACCGGCTGTTGATGGGAGCTCCAGAGCGATGGAAAGCTTTCAGGGAATATCTTCAGCACTGTATTTGATCTATTTCCTCTACCGCCGCCGGCTGATCAATGAGCTGCCCCTGGAATTACACAGTACTGTTAAGCAGCTTGAAACCATTGCCGGAAACTCCCGGGAGCATGAGGAAGCCTGTCTAACAGCCATAGAACTCGCTTCGCTGACTGGTGATTTCATTAATCAGGAGAAGATCATTGTTCAGTCACTCCAAAGCTATGCGGAAAGTTTTGACGTATTAGCCGAGGCCGCCCGTTTTGAACTAACCCGGGGTGAACATAGAATAGAGATGTATTCGCCCCTGCTATGCGCCCAATCAATGTGCAGAATACGCCCATGGCACCCTGAAGGGTTTCATCTTAAGGGTTTGATTATGACAACCAGAACACCGGCCCTTCCGGTCGAAGGCACCCTGGAAGCCTTCGAAAAAGCTTACTCCATAGACAGCGGAGACCGGCAAATTGTTGAGGATTATCTGGCAGGATGTGCTGTGCTTTCCGCAGGCACGGAAGACCCGATGCAAAAGCAACAGCTGGCCAAATCCACAGGCAAGCTGCTGAAGGACCTTTCCCCCTTCTTTCGGGACGATCCTGATTTTCTGGCAAAAACGGGCACCGTATTTCTGGAAAACGGACTGGTTGAACAGGGAGAACAGCTTATCGAAGAGGCCCTGAAGCGGGCACCTGAACTCCCGGCGGTTCTTGCCGCCGCTGGATCTGCAGCAGTAGTACAAAGTATGGAGCCCTGCAGACAGGAGGATACCGCAAACCTGTTGAACACAGCGGAAAAGCTGTTTCATCAAGCCTACAAAAAAGAACCGGACCCCCAACAGAGGGGGCTCTACCTGCTCGGGCTGATTAATATCTATCAGAAAACCGGCAAAGCTGAAGAAGAAATGAGAATGCTGCATGAAGGTGTCGAAGAAAATATACCGGCGCTGGATATCTACTTCAGATTGTCTGAGATTTATCATACTCTGGGGCATACAGACAAGGCAGTTGAAGCCCTTAAATCGGGGTATTCCGCTATGCCTGATTCTGTAGACCTGGGAATAGAGACAGCCAGAGCATTAAGCCAGATACAGGAATTTACCGGGGCAGTTGTAATCGCTGACGCTCTGACTTCCCGTTACCCCAATGCTCCCTGGCTGTTTAATCAGTTAGGTATTATCTATGTTGAATGGGGAAATGCGTTGCCTGAAGAAGATGCTGAGAAGGTCGATAAATACCGCATAGCATCGAAAGCATTCTCCCGTGCATGCACCCTGGATACCAGGGAAGGAACCTATCGCAGTAACTACGGGGATGCTCTGAGGCTTTTCGGAGAAAAAGAGAAAGCCATTAGGGAACTCAAGGAAAGTCTGAAGATTAAACCGGAAGACCCCTTTTCCCTGAACGCTCTGGGCCTCATTCAGTGTGATTATGCCCGGGAACAGAAAAAACGCGAGGACCAGGAAACCTTTATTCTTGAAGCCGAGCATTTCCTTACCAGGGCTTCTACTTCAGACCCGGGGAATCCACTTTACCTGATAAATCTTGCGGATATGTTTTACGATCTCGGATATTTCGAAGAGACAATAGAACTCTATCAGAAAATTATAGAGGTCGAAGATGCATGGCAGTACTACGACATTGTAGGACTGTGTAATTACCATATAGGTAACTACGAAGAGGCGGAAAAATGGTTCTCCCTGGCACTGGAACGAGAACCGGATGCAGCTGAAGTGATCAACTCCCTAGGACTTTGCAGCCTTGGAAAAGGAAAAATGCATATGGCCATCGAGTATTTCAAACAGGCATCCCTCCTTGATCCGGTAAACCCGGTCTATATTGATAACATTGCCATGGCCCAGTACAACATGGACGGCTACACCACCGACCTTGGAGACAGCCCCAGGATGTAAATCCTTATTATAGTCTATAGACAATATCAAGCCTGCAGAATTTTTAAGATGACCGGAAGAACTCTTCAATCTGATTTATAATAGAGCTGTAAAGCTCTTCGAGGCGGTGTCGTCTGCTGCGACCGCACTCATGCGCATATCGATGACAGATCAGGCACCGGCGTGGATTAAACCCCAGACTTTCCCGGTTCAGTGATATGCCATCGGCAGTATGGATATCTATATCGAATAAACGTCCCAGCACATGGGACTCTTCTATCAAGACCATTCTTTTTTTTATTTCCCTGCCGTTTCCGGCAGCAATTCCGTACCATTCAAAACCAGTTGTATGGGCAATGAGAAACTGGTGGAGAAGAACCTCATTTCTCCTCGAAAAATCCCTGCGTACTGTCTGCACGCCTTCAGCTATTACCTGTGAGGCCCAGAACGGGACCTTGTCCGGACCTGGAATATTCAGGGTGAGAACGACTACACAGGCACTGTATTTTACAAGAAGCTCCTGTATTCGGCGGCTCCGCTCTTCCCGTGATGCAAGAACAGCTTCAAGGCTGGTTTCTGCCATAGGTTCCTCTACAGTTCAGAATGGAGGAGACAAAGAGTGTGCCGGCAAGCAGATCGGCACAACCGCCCGGGCTTATTCCCAGCATCCTGAACCTTTCGGCCATATTGTGCAGATACTCCAGTCCAGGCCTAGTACGGGCAGCACCAAGTTCGATTGCTTTTCTGCTCATACGACGCATCAGAGCCACCGCATCAGGGCCGCCGCGGTGGAGAACTGTCGTGTCATCCGCTGTCGCCATAAGATGAAGCAGAGCAGTTACCGCTGCATCGTTCCAGCCGCTGCCGCTTCCAATAGCTTCCAAGTAGGCGGGCAGAGCTGTCTCGAATATGGACGGAAAGCCCTTTTCCGCTTCACCCCGGACACCGGTACTGCCGTAACGTACATAGAGTTTCTCCCCGTGGGTCCTGGCGCTTTGCTCAGATAAACCGGCCAGTTCATTTTCTACAATCCTGCTGGTCATTCTGCGGACCGACCGACGGATTTTTTCCACACAGAAGCGTCCGTCTCCTGCTACGGCGGACGAAACAAGCAGGAAAAGCACGAAAATCTGCCCTTTATGGGTATTTATCCCTTCTGTGGCGGCAAACATTGATTGTTCCGCCTGCAACCCCAGGCCTCTGATTTCCCGAAAAAGTTCCGGCCCCGGCTCTCTTCCATATGAAATCCTCAGCAACGGAGGGAAATAAGATCGGACAGCCTGAATACTTGTTATAAACGTAGCGTAATCCATATCCTCATGAGCTCCTGAATCCTGAGGACTGACCAGCCCTGGTTTCGGCGAGGTTGCAAGCTCAAGTTCCATGGCTTCGGCAGCGCGGTTTGAAAAATAAGCCGACTCCCCGGATGAGAAATCCCCCGGGTTAGAGCACCCGGGGGAAAGAACAGGATTACGCTTTGGCCTTTTGACGTTTGACAACAAAATCACGTACGAAGGGTCCTACGATTGAAATAACCGTCAGAAGAAAAAGTATGATGCAGAGAGGTGACGCAAAGAATATACCAAGATTTCCGTCTGCAATGGTAAAGGCCCGGCGGAAGGACTGTTCCATGCTGTTACCCACAATAACTGCCAGTATCATCGGCGTTATGGGAACTTTGGCAACAGAGAGAAAATAGCCGACTACACCGAATATAAGCAGCAGATAGAAATCCACAACACTGTAACTGATAGCATAGGTTCCTACAAAGGCGAGCCCCAGCACTATGGGATAGAGTATTTTAGGCGGAACAGACAACACCCTTACAAGCGCCCCTGCGAGGGGGATATTGATTATGGCAAGGATAATATTTCCCACAAACATGCTGGCAATAAGTGCCCATACGATGGTGGACTGCTGCTGAAAAAGCATGGGACCCGGCTGCAGACCAAGCATCAGAAGTGCGCCCATCATGACCGCCGTGGTTCCCGAACCTGGGATTCCCAAGGTAAGCATGGGGATCATTGCCCCCACGGATGCGGCGTTGTTGGCGGATTCCGGAGCTGCCAGCCCTTCAATTGCGCCTTCTCCGAATTCTTCTGGATGTTTCGACAGGTTTTTCTCGTTATTGTAGGAAAGCAGCGAGGCCATAGTGCCTCCGGCGCCGGGTAGTGCTCCTATGAAAAATCCGAATGGTGCCGACCGGAGAATAGGCCAGAGAGAGCGTTTCCACTGCTCTTTTGTAATCCAGATCTTGCCGAACTTCGTCTGGGCTTTTTTCTGCCCCTCCGCAATACCGCGAAAGCTCTTGAAAACTTCACCCAGAGCGTAGACCGCAATAATTACTACAAGAAAATCAATACCGCTTTCAAGCTCCAAAATACCAAAGGTAAACCGTTTTACCCCGGACTGCGCATCAATGCCTATGGTCGCAACCATAAGTCCGAACAGGGTTGCGATAAACCCTTTCAAACTGTCACCTTTACTCATGGACGCCGTTGCAGACAGAGCGAAGACAAACAGCATGAAATATTCAGCCGATCCGAACTTGAGTGCAAAGCGTGCCACCGGCAAAGCAATAGCCACCATAACAATTGTTGCGATAATTCCTCCGATAAAGGAGGCTATTGCAGAAATTGCAAGAGCAGCTTCAGCTTCTCCCTTCAATGTCATGGGATATCCATCGAAGGTAGCAGCAACCGCCGCGCCGTCTCCCGGAGTATTGATCAGAATCGAAGCCCTGGACCCACCGTACATGGCACCATAATATACACCAGCCATGGTAATGAGCGAGGCTGTCGGTCCCATAACAAATGTCAACGGTAGAAGAACCGCGACACCAGTAGCCGGACCTAGGCCTGGAAGCATTCCGATAGTTGTACCCAGGAGGCCACCTATGGTAACCCATAGAATATTCAACGGCTGGACCGCGACACCTAATCCCTGAAATAATAATGATATAGTTTCCATACCGTGCTCCTAAAACCAGATAATCGGCGTCTGAGGCAGGTATACCCCCAGGGCCTTGGAGAACATCAGGTAAATAAACAGGCTAAAGGAAATGGCTACAATAAGGTTGATTTTCCATTTTGCCCCGTTAAACAGCCAGAGCTCTACGGTCAGAAATAAAAATGTCGAAAGGACATAGCCGATTACTTTAAAAAGCACTGCGTACAGAACGCCGAAAAGACAGGTCAACCCGATCTGCAGAAGAAAGGGATTTGCCGTAGACTCTTTCCTGCCGCCGGCAGCAGGTTCCTTTTTCAGCCGCAGGATCTCCCTGCCAATGAGCGCAGCTGAAAAAATAATCATCAGAACGCCCAATCCTCCGGGGAAAGCCTTCGGGGCGTTGGGGATGCCGATGCTTGCCTCAGGCAGATTCAGTGTCATCCAGGTAATCAGGATACCGATAACCAGGGAAACAAGCCCTGAAATCAATGTCATATTCATAGTCTATCCTTATATTCAAAGAAAGCGGTGAACCAGACCTGATACACCGCTCTCCCTGATTTAAAACGTCGGATTAGCCTTTCAGCATACCGATTTCTTCAAGGATGGCCCTGTAGTCCATATCCACCTTTTTCAGGAATTCACCGAACTCAGGTGCATCGAGGTAGGCATCGTCCCATCCGTTGGTTTTCCTGGCCTGTGCCCACTGGTCGGTTTGCACCATCTTGCCAAGGGTTTCACGCCAGTAGTTAACCGCATACTCGGGCATCTGCGGAGAACCGAAGAGACCGCGCCAGTTTACAAACGTTGCATCAATACCGGATTCCTTGCAGGTTGGAATCTGGGAAACAATCCCTTCTCCCACACGATGATCGGCTGTCTGAGCCAGAGCACGGAGATCTCCACTCTCTATCAGGCTACGGACTTCTGAGAGGCCGGTTGAGAAAAGGTCGATATGACCGCCCATTACCTGGGCTGCACCGGAATCATCAAAACTTACATAATCGATCTGTCTCAGGTTCTTTACACCGGCAGCTTTTGCCATTATCAGAAACTGGAGATGATCCATGGATCCTGCAGATGAAGTACCGCCGATTTTAACGCTTTTCGGATTCTGCTTGAGAGCGTCCATAACATCATTGATGGTTTTAAATTTTGAATCAGCTTTGACAACAAAAACAGCGTAATCGGCAATCAGTCGTGCCAGGGGAGTGACATTTTCATAATTCAGCTCTGTAGTACCGGAAAGCTTGGTAAGCAGAAGAGGAGGAGAATAGACGGTTATGATGTTGTCTGCAGCAGGTTTTTCCTGAAGACTGGCAAGATGTACAGATCCGCCGGCACCAGGGTTGTTACGAACAGGCATGGGAACTTTAACAAGCCCTGTATCCTTAAGAACCTTGGCTACAGTACGGATGGTTAAGTCCCAGCCGCCACCGGCACCGGAGGGCGCAACAAAATCAAGGGCTCCCTTCGGGTAGTTCGCTGGCCCACCCTCTTTTGATCCTTCTGCGAACAGTGATCCGGCAGCGGCCAGAACAAGTACGAATACCAGAACAATGGCTGTTATTCTTCTCATAAAAAAACTCCTTATTCGATATATTTTCACGGCATACAACCGCGGATTTACCTTTTTGATTCCGCAATTTTTCTGATTACGTCGATGATGGTTCCGTCCCGGTATTCCACCAGACCCACAATTTTTTCTTCAAACTGGATCGGCTCAGGCTTTCCGGCGACACGTTCAGCCCGTTCCTTCAGGTATTCAATGGTGTAAATCGGAAGCTTCGAGTCCCGAAAATGGTCGATAAGATCATGACGCCTGGGATTGATTGCAATTCCCCTGTCGGTAACCAGAATATCTACACTTTCACCCGGGGTGATAACCGTCAGAACCTTGTCCACTACCGTTGCAATGCGTCCGCGAATTAACGGGGCAACGATAATGGAGAGTCCGGACCCGACCGCTGTATCTGAATGACCACCTGACGCCCCCATGATAATGCCGTCGGAGCCGGTGAGGACGTTCACGTTAAAGTCAGTATCGATCTCCAGAGCACTGAGAATAACCACGTTCAGCTTGTTGACCGCACAACCCTTGTTGAGGGGGTTGGCATAATAGGAAGCATCTATTTCGGTATGCATGGGGTTGACCGCAATGGACTGTACTGCATCAAGATCAAAACTCTGTACATCAAGCATCCGTTTAACGAAGCCATCCTGATGCATCTTCACAATCTGACTGGTAATTCCTCCCAGTGACCAACTGCAGCTTATTCCGCGGCGATGCATATGCTCTGATAGAAACCGGGTTACCGCCAGGGAAGCACCACCTGAACCTGTCTGAAGTGAAAATCCATCCTCAAAATAAGGTGAGAAGGCAATCACATCGGCTGCATTCTGAGCTATCAACAAATCCTTTGGATTGGATGTGATGCGAGTCGCACCGGAGGAAATCCTGTTTGCATCACCCACCGAATCCACCACAACAATATGGTCAACCAGATCCTGGTCTATACTGAACGGCGTATTGGGGTACTCCACAAGATTGTCGGTTATAAGAACAACCTTGGATGCATGCTTGGCATCAACCTTGGCATAGCCCAAGGAACCGCAGGCGGAAGAACCGGTAAATCCGTTTGCATTTCCGTAGACGTCCGATGAAGGAACCCCGAGAAACGCCACATCAATTTTAATCTGCCCCGTCTCTATAGCCCGGGCCCGCCCTCCATGAGAGTGAAACAGTACTGGGATATCCATAAGCCCCATGGATACGGCTTCGCCAAGCTTACTTCTCAGACCGCTGGTGATAATCCGGGTAACCACTTTTTTCTTAATGTGAGGCAGAATGTCGTCATGAACTGCCTGCAGGGAAGAACTGGCCAGTGTCAGGCTTTTTATTCCCATGTTGGCGATTACATCCAGCACCATGTTGATAACCTTGTCGCCTTCCCTAAAATGGTGGTGAAAGGAAATTGTCATGCCGTCTTTCAAGCCTGTTTTAATAACTGCCTGCTCAACTGTATCAAGCAGCTTGTTCAAACGCGGCAGCGAACGGTTGCCTTTATCCTGCCTCACCAGGGGTGTATTGGCAAAAGCCCCCTGAAAGGGTTTCAGGGATGAATAGCCTTCAACTTTTGATGGTATTTCCCGGCCGATTGCATTCTCAGACATGTAGTTCCTCCCCGGAAATCCGCAGACCCGACGCCTTTGCCATCTCGATTACCCGTTCAGCACGGTCTACCATGGGCTTGTCCACCATTTTGCCGTCCACAGTAATGACGCCGCTGTTTCGCTTCTTCGCCTCTGTAATCCCCTTCATTACACGTATGGCAGAAAGAATCTCTTTCTCCGTAGGCTGGAACACATCATGAACCGGCCGAATCTGCCTGGGAGAAATTATCGATTTACCGTCGAAGCCAAGCTGTTTTGCCATCCGCACTTCCTGGATAAACCCTTCTTCATCATTTAAATCAGAAAAAACAGTATCCAGTGCATAAATCCCTGCCGCACGTGCGGCAGTTACTATCTGAGATCGTGCAAAAAAGAGTTCCTTTCCTTCTCTGCTGCGGCTTGTTTTCATATTAGTTACATAGTCCTCCGCTCCGAAAGCGATGCCGATCAGGCGTGGACTTGCCGTGGCAATCTGGTAGGCATTCAGAATACCCAGAGGGCTCTCGATAGCCGCCATAAGGCCGGTGGATCCTACTGGAATTCCTGCAGCGGCTTCCTCCTTTTCCACCAGTGTCTCTACATCGTGTATATCCTGGGCCGTCTCGGTTTTCGGAAGACGAATTATATTGGGACGGGCATTGACCATCGCCAGCACATCATCCTTACCATAGGGAGTATCCAGCCCGTTGATTCGTACCACCGTTTCGGTGCCCTCAAAATTCAGTGTCCGCAGAGCATTGAACACGAGAAGCCGTGCACTGTCTTTCTCATTGATATCAATGGAGTCTTCAAGGTCAAACATAATGGCATCAGATCGGTAAATATGAGCATCCTTTACCATTGCCGCATTACTACCCGGAACATAGAGCATTGTTCTTCTCAGTTTCATTCTCTTATCGTCTCCACTGCACTTGCGTTATACCTGCTGCGCGATATGCCGCCGCTTCCACTCTGGCTCGGATCGTGCAGTCAAGTGCTCCTTTATCCTGCAAAGTGACATAAGCATCAGTAACGTTAATACCTTCCAGAAGTGTTCTGACAACCTGAAGTATCTGCTTTCCAAACTGTTTCTGAACAACACTTTCAAGATCAATCTGTATACCGACATCCTTAGACGGAGCGATAGTAACGAGAACATCACTGGATTCCAGAGTTCCGGCAATTCCAGTTTTTACGATTTTCACTCTTTTTCTCCTTGGATCCGCTCCAGAACATGGGCAGCTTCACCGGAAACAAGATATGTATATGTTGTTGGAGGAACTAACTCCCTGGTATCCTCAACTCTTCCATCCGCAATTCTCCGCCGCACTTCAGATGCACTGATAGCTTTTGAATTCGATTCCCGGCGCTGAATTTCGATTACCTCAATCCCGAATTGGGGCAACACTTCCTTCATTGCCTGGTTATAACTGTTGGTAACCTGACAAAAAGGTTCATGTCCCACATAGCGACGCACAATATTTCCTGCGGGGGCAATCTTTTCGCCGAAAATAGACAAATCCAGCCTGGTTTGAGATTCAAATATTCTTCCCTTGTCCTTTATGAAATAACCCGGAAAGGTAATTCCGGAGATTATATAGTTGCCTCCGAGAAGGACACTTACATTGGGAATATCTGCAATGCCTTCCTTTATAAGGCGTATGCGAACATCAAAGGGAAAAACCGAACGATCTTCCTGCACTACAAAAAGCAGCACATGCCTGTTTTCCTCCGCTGCCTTTTCGATAAGAAAACGATGCCCTAAAGTAAAAGGATTACAGTTCATAATTAGAGACGCAGTCGACTCCCCTGTAGGATTGGCAGCAGTGACAGTACCCAGAAAATCCTGAAAGTTTTTTCTGGAATCTTCCATTAACAAAACATCTTCGGTCATTGCAATTACCGAGTACCCGGCGGAGATAAACTGATCGTGATTTGCAGGTTTTGTATAAAGAAAGAGAGAATCGATTCCCAAATGGTGTGAACGGATTTTAAGATAGGTCAGGACCTTCGAGGTTAAATCTTCACCCCGGTAATCCGGATGAACTGCAACACCCTTAACAATATTGCCGGAAAGAGATCCGGTTGCAACCATAGCCTGGTCATCAAATACCCCGATGGAATACTCGATGTTATCTTCATACTCCAGCCCCTGACTATGCAGAAAATTTCTCACGGCTTCCCGTTCACCGGCAACTTCAGGCGACATACTGCGAATCGAATAGTTCACACCCCAACTCATAAATTCAGTTTAGGGCTGGTTTTCCCTGCGGTAAGTAAGAATGGTTTTGATTTTTCTGTAGGAATTTTACCTACAAACTGATTCAGGAGACAGGCATCAACTTATGGCGGTAGACATACTGTGTCAATTGAGAATTGTTTTTCAGGTTCATCTTTTCCAGAAGCCGGGTACGATAGGTACTGACAGTTTTCACACTAAGCACAAGTTCTTCGGCTATTTCGGAAAGAGTTTTTCCGGAAGCAATCATGAGCATAACCTGGGTTTCTCTCTCCGAAAGCAGAAGATGAGGCAGTTCTGCATCCGGCTGACGGATTGAATCAAGTAGAATGCTCTGAACGGTCTCATTTATATAGGTCTCACCCCTGATAATCTTCCTTACCGCCCGGACAAGCTCTTCCGGTGCTGTTGCCTTGTTAAGACAGCCGGCTGCACCCAGACGAATTGCACGAGCCGCATACTGACTTTCCGGCTGTATACTCAGCATCAGCACAGGGAGAGAGGGGAATTCCTGTTTAACCTCCGCAAGAACAACCATCCCGTCCTTTCCCGGGAGACTTATATCCAGTATCAGCACATCCACGGGATGCCGGCGCAGCATCGGCAGGACTTCCGGGCCCTCTCCGGTTTCATAGACCCCGGCTACAGACAGAGATTCCTGTATTAGCTGAATAAGACCCCGGCGAAGTACCGGATGATCATCGGCAATCATGACTTTCAGCAACAAATCATCCTTTCAGGGGAACACGAAGATATACTGATGTTCCCTGGACGGAGGAGTTAATGGTTATTTCTCCCCCCAGATATTTGGTTCGTTCCCGCATCCCGATTATACCATAGGAGGTGGAATCGGAGAGGCTGTTTTTATCGATGCCCTGCCCGTTGTCGCTAATGGATATACTAATCTGCCCGCCCTGTATCAGCAGCGACAGCCGTGCCCGCGTTGCTTTGGAATGACGCATAATGTTTGTAATGGTTTCCTGTACAATTCTGAATATGGCTGTTGCCCGGTCTGGGGAAATATCCGGGGTAGCTTCGATTGAATGGGTGAAGGAAATCTGCGTATGTTTTTCCATTTCCTTCAGCAGCCATTCAATCGCCTCGCCAAGACTGAGGTTATCGAGAATTACCGGTCTCAACCGGGTTGCAAGATCCTTTGACCAGTCCAGCGTTGTATTGATTATTCCCAGCATTGAATCATAGCGTGCCTGTCGCTGTTCCTGCACGGATGAAGCATTTCGAGAAAGCCAGAAAATATGCATCTTCAACGTTGTTAACAGCTGTCCCAGTTCATCATGGACATCCCGGGCAATCATTTTCCGTTCATCCTCCCGAACATCCTGAACATAGTTGGAAAACTGATGAAGCAGAAGATTGTGTCTATGAAGACCTGCCAGTCTAATCCGAACTCCGAGATAGAAAATTCCTCCTAATCCGAAAAACAACAGCACGTAGAAATACCAGGTCTGAAAAAAAGAGGGAAGAACGGTAACTGCAAGGTCTTTATATTCAGTACTCCATGAACCGTTACTGTTGGTACCCATTACACGCAAGGTATATTTACCGGGAGGCAGACTGGCGTAATAAAAGCTGTTTTCCGTTCCAAGATAGTGCCAGTCGCTGTCAAATCCTTCCAGCATAACAGCGTACTTGTTCTTCATAGGATTTGAAAAATCAAGGGCAACAAACACGAACCCAATAAAACTGTCACCGGGATATACAGTAACCCCGCTGCTCAGAAGTATGTTTTTCTCAAGGTAGACTCTGTTTCTGATACGGTCTCCCTCCCGGACGGACTGATTAAACAGGCTGAAATCTGTTATATATACATCCGGTTTATAGGTATTCATCCTTACAGCGCCGGGAAGAAACTCCAGTACCCCTCGTGACGTTCCGAAGTAGAGTTTCCCTGTGACTGACCTGAGATACGCATTACGCCCGAACTCATTTGTAAGCAGCCCGTCCGCCCTCCAGAAGTTCGTAAATTGACTGGTAATAATATCCAGACGGGAAAGTCCGTTGGCGGTGGAAATCCAGAGATAGCCCTGCCGATCCGGGAGGATTCCGAACACGTTATCATCCGCCAGACCGTCACTTACCCTGAACGAAGTAAATACTCCGGTTTCAGGATTTAAGCGATTCAAACCGCCGCCGGATGTCCCCACCCACAACATGCCATCTTCCGTCTGGGCAATACAGTTGACACTGTTGTCGCTTATGCTGTCGGGAGTCCTCGGATCCCGTGTATAATTCACGAAACTGTCTTCACCCGGGACTTTTCGGCTTAACCCTCCGTCCCAGCTTCCTATCCACAAATCTCCCTCGGAATCCTGAAAAATTGTTCGTACCGAGTTCCCGAGAAGTGAATCATCACGATTGGGATGGTTCCTGAAGTGATTAAACTGATTATTTACCGGATCATAGAGATTCAACCCGCCCCCTTCTGTACCTACCCAGAGGTTTCCCTCCCGGTCGTAAAGCAGGGTCCATATAACATCAGACGATAACGAGTTGTCGTTCTCCGGGTCGGATGTAAAATGCTCGATACGCGAATCTGCTATATTCAGCCGGTCGAGACCATCGCCGTCACTTCCGATCCAGAGATTCCCGGCGGAATCTTCAGCAAGAGCATATAGATGATTACTGGCAAGAACAGCAGGCGAGACCTGCGAACTGGTATATGAGGTAACATGTCCGGCTTCATCAGTATGAATCACCCCCTGTCCATCCGTGGCGATCCAGAGATCGCCTTCCGAGCCTTCAGCTATTTGCCGAACTGCATAACCACCTTGTACAACATAGGAAAAAACTTCACTTCGCGAATTATACCTGTCTACCCCGCCGCCACGGGTAGCTACCCATATAAGACCCGACTGATCAACAAAGATATCACGAATAAAATCGCTGCAGAGTGAATTGAGCTGGTCCTGATCATGCACAACTGAAATATAATTCTGGTTTTGCTCAAGAATAAACAGCCCATCCCGTTCAGTCCCGACCCAAAGACGCCCCGACTGATCTTCTGCAATACTACGAATAATCTGCCCAGGTATAACAGTAAAAAATTCAGGTTCACCTGAGTGATCATTCAGGAGAATAAGACCTTCACCTTCAAGCCCCACCCATATACGGTGCATAGTATCTTCATAAACCGCACGTACAGTCGTTCCGGGAAGAAAACTTGAACACCTGTCTCCTTCCTGGAACAGACAGAGCCCTCCCCCTTGAGTACCGACCCACATACGGCCAAAAGAATCACGTTTTATTACCCTGATTACGTCACTTTTCAATCCCATGGTTGAATGCATATCAACAGCCGAGAATTGTCCCGTCTCCGGATTAAGTATGGAAATTCCCGCATCCGCTGTCCCAACCCATATTCGGCCGAGACCGTCCTCTTCCAGGCAAAAAACCTTCTGACTTCTGATGCCTGTTCCCTTTCCCGGTTCACCGGAAAAAGAACGAAATGTTCCATTAGCGTAATCGTACAGATTAAGACCACCACCGTCGGTCCCGATCCAAAGACGATCGGCGGAATCTTCTAGAATATCAAAAATGACAGAACTGGAAATACTGGCAGGGTTCATGGATTCCGGGCGAAATACCTCAAAATTCCTCCCGTCATATCTATTAAGGCCGGAAAATGTACCCAGCCAGATAAAACCCATATGATCCTGCTGAATACAATATACAGAATTATTGGACAAACCTTCCCTGAGGGTTAGATGTTCAAAAACCATGGAATCCGGAGCATTCCCCCAGAGATTAGGAAGCTTACAGATAGCGGATAGCAGGCAAAGTATAATGAGTCGCCTCATAGATATTACTATACGACCTGTCGAGGGGATGAACAACTCGGAAAATCTTCAAGCTTTAAACTAATTGACACACAGCCTGCCAATATGCTTTTATATATGCTCAGTCAGGGCCTATAGCTCAGTTGGTTAGAGCAACGGACTCATAATCCGTGGGTCGTAGGTTCAAGTCCTACTGGGCCCATAGTAAAGCACTTCATCGAAAGGTGAAGTGCTTTTTTTATTTGAGCAGGGACACTGTAGGACTGGATCCGAGAGAACGCCAACTGAAAAGGGTGTATAAGCGGGCATGGATGCCCGCGTCAGTGAAGGAGGGGGCCTGTACGGAAGCGGTACAACGCCGCTGACTGAAAGACAAGTCCTACTAAGCTTCGAATCTATTCCACGTTACACAGCAATATCACTTATTGTGAAATCATCCGCATATAATTAATAATAATGATACAGACATAAGGTCAGAAACAATCGATACCCCTGCATCCGCAGCAGAGTTGACAATCCACCAATTTTAACCCATCATTTACATATTATGAACGCATAAAAATCACCTGCAATTTTTTCCCGAAAAACAACAACCCTTCTCATTACATACACTCAACAGAAGGATATACAGGAGATTTTTATGAATTTGAATGCATTAATAAATAATGCAGTTAAGCCTGAGCTTTATGCGAAGGGCACTGATTTCATGTGGACCGACAGTCATATTTCAAAACAGCTGCTCCAGGTCCACCTTAACGAAGATATTGATCTTGCAAGCAGAAAAAAAAGCTCAATACTTCAGACTACCGAATGGATTTTGTACCAAACCGGAAAAGAACAGCTGAGTATTCTTGATCTCGGCTGCGGCCCGGGACTCTACACTACTCTATTTGCTGAACAGAATCACAATGTAACCGGTATAGATATCTCGGAAGAGTCGATACGCCATGCACGCACAAGTACGGAGGAAAATAATCTATCCATTGATTACAGAAACGGGAGCTATCTGGAGATTGATTTAGAAGAAAGCAAATATGATCTGATAGTCATGATTTATACCGACTTCGGCGTGCTCTCACCTGCTGAACGAAATCTATTATTACAGAAGATCAGGCGCGCCTTAAAAGTAGATGGTATATTTATTTTTGATGCTTTAAATGTTTCTTGTTTTGTCAATTGCAAAGCCGAACAGAGCTGGAAATGTGAAAAATCCGGCTTCTGGAGCAATAAACCCTATCTTCATTTATCTCAATCATTTATCTATGAAGATAAAAAGCTGCTCCTCTACCGTCATCTCCTGACAGATGAATCAGATACCATCCGGACATTTCACTTCTGGACACATTTTTTTGTAGAACATGATCTTGCTAACCTCCTGTCTGAGCAAGCTCTAAAGGCAAGAAGTTTCCATCGTAATGTTTTACCTGAAGAGAACCTGTGGAATGGTAAAAATGTAACCTTTACTGTTTGCACACAGGCCTGAAAAGTGCTGTGGACTATTGTATCATAGTCCACAACTTTTTCGTTTCGAGTGGTATGAGAAAAAGACGCCTGCATTAAGAATTGAAAAAAATCTTTAGTATCCAGTATAAAATTGGCATGGAACACGCTCAAACCATGTATCTAAATTATTTCAATTACTGCAATTATATTATTTTATACTTTTGGAAACATTTTCTTATATCATATCCAGCTGACTTAAGGAGAACAGGGTGTTGTTGTGAAAGGAGGTATATTCAACAGATATTCAATACAGTGCGTATAACAAGCTTATTTAATTATACAGGCTGAATTAAATTCCCAGAGTATAAAAAATATCTGAATGAAACATTTTAAACATAATTCAAGGCAGATTATTAATTGAAAGCTCGATACTGTTTGAAAAAGGCTTAATTACCCTGATAGAGCCATTTATCTGTTGTAATAAGGCATTTATTATATCTTCTTCTATTTTCTTATCTGTTCCCGATTTTAGTTTTAAAAAGAAATTCTTTTTATCACTGGAAAAACAGATACTTTCCAGACCATTAACGCCTGTCATTTTAATAAGAAAATCAATTTCATTTTTACTATTCTTGACTCTGTCATAAGCGTTGAATAATAGTATCGCACACAGCAACGCAATAGGCATTACAAGATCAACATGCATTTCTACCGGTATAAGCTCAAGCCTGGGATTTATGCAGTTACCCATATTGATTGCAAGAAGATCGTCGTTTATTTCTTCAATGATGGTATCCATTCTCAGAGTCTGCTGTTCAAAATTGCTGAAATACCTTGTTGATATTCTTGACAGTAAATGAACCACTTCTCCAATCTTTATTAAACCTTCAGTCTTGCTGATATCTTCATCACCGATATAAAATCTTAAATAGGCATTTATAATTGACATATAATTACCAATCCGATGATCAATTTCGCGTAGCAGCAGGTAGTTCTTTTTTAATTCCAACTCGTATTTTATTTTTGCTTCATCAAGATCAGTAGTATCCTGAATAAATGCAACGAGACTAGGGACACCTTCATACTGCTCTGAGTATGGCAATGTTACAACCAGTAAGCGCCGCTGACCTTTTTCCGGATGAACGTAACTGATTGATGATTCAGATGACAGATTTTTCCGTTTTGTATAATCTGTACCAATTAGTAGCAAAGAATCATCACCAAATAATTCCCGTATATTTCTATTTACATCAGTAACAGATATTCCCAGAATATTTGAAGCAGACCAGTTAAGAAAAATTAACACTCCTTCTTTCGATATTATGAGCATACCTTCTTTAATATTGTCTACAATTCTCTGATATCGTGCTTTGGATTTTTCAACTATAGCAAGGGTTTCTTTATTACTGAAATACAGTGTCTTGATTGAATTAACCAGAAAAACCAGAAACAGGCAGAATATCAGCCCTCCTACTCCAGCAGAAGCAACCCTTAATGATAATTCGAGCGTGCTGTTCCAAATTTCACCTGCAAAATATATTGCAATTGTTAAAACACCGGCAACAATCCCGAAATAAGCACCTGCCAATGCAAAGAGCAATGTATAAAAACCAATATAAACTTCATGAACACCATATCTGTCAGGAATAATTACTAAGATAATTGATGCAATAATAAAGAGAATTGACAGGATGGTTATGTATACCTTCCTGTACTTTTTGATAAGCTCAAAAACCATGTACATAATTGATTCTCAAAATCCTTATAATCTATACCAGATCTACCTTCCACGAAAAAAAGAAAACACCAACATTTGCAACACGTTGCAACAGAACTATTATCTCCTATATTTTATTCTTGTAAAACAAAAAAGTTCAATTTTGACGTTTTTGCCCACAGATATAACATGCAGGTAAGGAATAGAGTTGCATCATGGGAATTTTGATTCAGAATGGGATTGATGTACTACTATCGAATATCCTGCTCAAAGGATATCAGCATGACTTTTTCATTTTAACAATCAATGCATAAGTAAACCACCGGAAACATCCAGAGTTGTACCGGTAATGTAATCGGCTTGTCGCGAAGCCAGGAAGAGAACAGCACCTGCAACTTCTTCCGGCTGAGCAATCCTCCCCAGGGGAATCCGCTGTAAATAACATTGTTCATTATCTTCCAGAGTCTGCTGAGTCATATCGGTGTACATCATACCCGGAGAAACGGCATTTACGTGGATATTGCTCCTGCCGACTTCCCGGGCAAGTGATTTGGTAAAAGCAATTAAACCGGCTTTTGCGGAAGCGTAATGTGAATGTCCGGAGGTAGAACCGATAAACCCTGCAAAAGAGACAATATTCACAATCTTACCGGGCTGTTTCTTCTGCATAAGGTATTCAATCAGCAGGCGGGAAAAAATAAAATGACCGGTTAGATTCACATCAATACAGCTCTTCCACTCCTGCAGCGGCATATCTTTGACATAAGCCGACGGCCACCAGCCTGCGTTATTTATAAGCACATGGATATTTCCAAAATCGTTAATTACATGATTAAACACGGTTTTAATAGAGTTTTCGTCTGCGAGATCACAGTTATAGGCTTCAGCCTGAATGCCAAACCTCTCTCTAAGCAGCCCTGCTTTTTTCAGAGCTTTTTCTTTGCACACATGATAGGTAATGGCAACAGCAGCACCTTCTTCAGCAAACTGTTCCGCGGCTTTATATCCGAGACCGGAAGAACCGCCGGTAATGAGAACAACTTTCTTTGCCAGGTCCAGATTCATACTATCCTCTCATTGAATTCATGCCAGGATAAGTGCTGTTCGCATACTGTTCATGGATTTAACAAACTCTTCAGGTACATCCTTATTGGTTACCAGGGTGTCCAGGCGATTTGCTGGAATGAATGTCTCCAGTGATCCTTTACCTATTTTGGTTGAATCCATCAGCCCTACTGTCTTTTTTGAACCTGCTGCTATAATCTTTTTCTGCTGGATCAAAACTCCCGGTACATCAGACATTCCATCCTTAACAGAATATCCCCATCCTCCGAAAAATGCGATATCAATCTGCCATTTGGACAGTGTTTGCCGAATTGAACTGTCAATAACCGACAGCGTTTCCCTTTTCAATTCACCGCCGATTACCGCAATATTGCATTCTGAATCTTTTCCTAAAAAATAGGCAATCTCCACACTGTTGGTAAGAACTGTTAATTGTTTTTTTTGCAGTAAATATGGACACATCTCAACGGTAGTGGTACTTGCATCAAGAAAGATAATATCGCCTTCAGCGACAAGTGCCGCAGCAGCAGCACCGATGACTGCTTTTTTGGCCGCATTTTTAACTCTTCTTAAATTGAATGCTTCGTGAGATGCCATTTCATCCGTAGAGATGGCACCGCCGTGGGTTCGAAGAACTTTTCCTTCTTTTTCCAGATGCTTCAGGTCTTTTCTAATGGTAACCAGAGAAAGGTCAAAAACATCAGAAAGCTCCTTAACCGACACCCGCCCTCTTTCATGAATAAGATCGGCGATAAGTTTGTATCGTTCTTCCTGAAAAAGCACCATGTTTTCACTCATAATCAACAGTATAATGACTTGGATACTGCGTCAATAATAATAAGAGGAAAGTATTCATAAGCAATCAGTACCAATCGACGGGCAAATAAGAAGGCCCCAACCTGTATGTGGTTGGGGCAGACATAGAATGATTATCCTCTATAAGGAGGAAGAAGCCCGATATCTCTCAGCATATCAATACCATTTATAATCTCAGGCGCCGCCCGGGTACCAATAAGCTCCGCACCGGCCATAATAAAGGCAAACGCATTCTGCGGACGGGGGAATTTTACCCCTGACACTTTTAACCGCACACTACTGCCTTTAAGGGCATTTTTCATAACAAGAAATTGCTCCATAGAAGGACCGTCAAACTGTCCGGTTGAGGTTTTTGCGTAATCCAATCCAACCTCGGCAACAAGTTTGCTTCCTGCAGCAATCTCTTCATCAGTCAGATAACATACTTCGAGAATAACTTTTGTAAGCGCATCTCCTGCTGCATCCTTAAAGCTTTTAAGCTCCTCTTTGACAATATCATAGCGCTTATCTTTGAGAGCTCCGATATTCATGACAATATCAACAGCCCTGCATCCCTTGTGCACAGCATCTTCGGTTTCAAAAGCCTTTACCGCAGCTGTTGCTGAACCGAAAGGAAAAGCAATTCCCGTTGCCGGAAGGACATCAGAACCTTTCAGTTCTTCTACAACAACAGGTGTCCAGTAGGAGGAAGAAGCATAGAAGGCTGCACAGTTGTATTTAATTGCATCCCGGCACCCTTCACGAATTGCTTTTTCCTGAGTGTTTTTCGGCAGGATCGAATAGTCAAACAACTTCCCCGCGTTCTCTTTGTTCAATTTTGATAAATCTATCATAGTCACATAACTCCATTTATTCGGTAAGTTCAGAAAGTTTTGTATATATTCCGTTTCCGCTCAGGGCAAGGTAAGACTCTTTATAAATCTGATAAACCTTATCATACACAGCCGCAGCTGCCTGATTCGGGCGAATCACATCAACAAACTGAACCATTTTCTGAACACCCTCCCGGGCATCATTGAACAGTCCGGCACCGACACCGGCAAGAATTGCAGCACCTACAATAGTTGCATCTTCTATCTTCAGCTGCTTGACTTCAACATTAAAAATATCTGCTATTATCTGACGCCATGCAGGTGATTTAGTTGCCCCGCCTGTCATGGCCAGGGATTTAATGCTGATACCGCTCTCCTTCATTTTTTCATACATGTCCCGGCTTTCCATTGTTATGCCTTCCATAACCGCCCGAATCATATCGCTGCGGGTATTGGAAAACTTAATCCCGAGAAAAGAACCCTTTGCTTCCGGATTCCAGTAGGGATACCCGGACCCGATGAGAAAAGGCATGAAAACCACACCATTGGCTCCGGGAAAGCTGGCTTCAATATGCCTTTCCATTTCAACATAAGGATCGGTGCCTTTTTTCTCCGCCTCCGCCTTTTCCATGGTTGCAATTTCATCCCTGGTCCAGCGGTAACTGCTGGCTGCCCCAAGCTGAATTCCCTCAACTTCGTACATTCCCAAAATCCCTGAAGACGGAACCATCATAAATCCAGACTTGTCTTCAAGCATGGGCTCCCCGGTTCCAACAACTAAAAGTCCTGCTGTACCCAGAGTTAAGGATGCTATCCCCGGTTCGCTTACACCGGCTCCAACTGCCGCACACTGTTGATCTCCTGTGCCCGTCACCAGAGGAGTCCCCGCTTTTAGACCCGTAAGTACAGATGCCTCCTGTGAAACAGAGCCAACAACTGTGCCCGGATCAACCAGCTTGCCCAACTTCTCTTCTGCAATACCAAAGGTATCCAGTACTTTTTTAGACCACTGCAAGGTATGAACATCAATCATCCCGGAGCAGCAGGCATTTGTTCGTTCACAGAAAAAATCCTCTGTTCCGAAGCGCCACATAACATAATCCGAGGTTAACAGGATTTTCTTTGTCTGCTTATATTTCTCAGGATCATGCCGCATTATCCATACAAGTTTCTCTAGCGAGAATGTAGGTGTAACCGGCATTCCGGTGGTTTTGTATAACTCTCCGGGAGCAAATTTTGAGTTTATGAAATCCAGCTCCGAAGCAGAACGATTGTCCTGCCAGCCGTAGAAATTCCCGCCGATAACCTTGTTCCCACTATCAATTAAAAGGAAAGTAGCCCGCTGAACCGAAAATGCAACTGCAGCAATTCTGCTGTTGTCAATCTCTCCGTTCTCTATAGCATCTTTACAGGCAGCAAAGGTCATTTGAATAACCAGTTCTGCATCCTGTTCCACCCAGTTCTGCCTGGGATAGATACATCCGTATTCCCTGTAGCCGCTGCTGACTACATTACCGGAGGTATCCATTACCATGGCTTTAGTACCGGTTGTACCAACGTCTATTCCAACAAGAAGATCAGGCATCCTATGCATCTCCTGCAACAGCGGTCTTGCCCATAAAAAGATTTATCAAATATTCACAGGCAAACAGTGTCAGATTTCCCAGTACAATAGCCACAAGTGTTGAAAGCAGAACCTGATGCGGGCCGGTGGGATTCAATGTTACTGAATTATATACTGCAAAAAGGGATGCAGCACCGATAAACCCGCAGGGGGTAAAAACAAATGCATTCCATATTGCCATCCAGCACAAGGGAAGACATACAAGGAAAATCGCAAAAGGCATTGCAAACAGTCCCATTGCAGGGATCATACCGGCTATGTGAATAGCGATATATGCCCACAAAGCGCCAACGACATTCATTGTTAACGATGCCTTGAACCCCTTAAATCCGCCACCAGCTAAAAAGCCGCTCGCCCAGGTAAGATAAACTACAAAGCTGGGAATCCAGAAAGCAATAGAAGGATACATTGTTACCCAGGTCCAGAACCCTCCGAGAATTGCAACACTCCATGCCAATGCATTTTTTTCTTTCCATACCGATTTGTCCATACTCAACCAACCTCCCTTTGTTATTTTTAATTTTCGTTTGGTTTCGTTTTATTATTTTATGCTTACTTTTATGGATCTGTCAAATAAAATTAATCAGGGAGGTTAATAATGAATGTTTCGAGGTTAATTCGTTTTTCAGAGAAGATTTGACAAGGTGGTTGAAAATTGAGAGTTTTTCAAATCAGTTCTGACCGAAAGATAGTGTCACCATCACATCCCCCGCCCCCAGAATCCCCTTTAACTCTTCTCCTGAATAACCCTCTATTCTACCTATCCTGGTAAAATTCCAGGAATTAGTATCGTAATAAATTACAAAAGCCCGGCCGTTATACAGAATAAGATCCCCGGCCTCAGTACGTATCTGTTCATCGTTTCTTGGAAGGCTGCGGTCAAAATTTCCAACCTTCTCCATATTTCCGTAATCTTTCATCTGGATGGTAATGGGTCCGGCATTCAGCATTTTCTTCAGTTCCACAGTAGTTGAGTTCACCTCCAGGACAGCGGTTAAAAAACAACCGTTGGCTTCAATCTTCATCCAGTTGACCTCTCTATATACTCTTCTATTGTCCCCACTATAGTCATCCGCACTTATGCTTAAGCACATGCATACAGCGCAAATGAGTATTACCGCAAAGCGTTGACCATTTTTAATATTCATCCTGCCCCTCCATAGTCCACACCATGTATTGGTCGTTACAAATCAAACCCCAGACACCTGGGTCCGGGGAAATCAATCGACTGTGAAAAACTAGGTTACTTCAGCTTTCCGCCATACACGAGAAACATGCTGGCATCGCCGTAATCTTTAATTTTATCCATGCCGTTGAGTACCTCCATATCTTCTGCGGAGATGGAAAAATCGACTGCTGCGTTGTTTTTCATATGTGCGGGATTGGCGGTCTTGGGCAGGGGCAGTAGACCAAGTTCCAGGCAGTAACGAATGCTGAGCTGGGGAATAGATACGCCATATTTTTCCACAAGCTTTGCAACGGCATCGTTTTTCATAAGCTCACCATGTGCAACAGGAGAGTATGCTTCTACCAGAATACCCTTTTTTCGCAGTAGGAAATCAGATCTGCAGGAGTGTTGCTTATATGAGCAAGAATCTGGTTTACCATGGGCTTTACAGTACATGACTCCAGGATGTTATCCAGGTCTTCCTTCAGAAAGTTGGAAACACCAATCGCCCGGATTTTTCCTGCTTTGTGAGCCTCTTCCAGAGCCCTCCAGGCAGTTTATTGCCTTCGAAGCAGCGTTCCTCGTCGTCACCATACTCCATCCAGGGCTGGAGACTGTGGCTAATCATCGTATCGACGTAGTCGAAACCCATTAATTTGAGTGAGGCATCAATGGATGCAACAGCCTCGTTATATGTTTTTGCCTCAGCAGCCAGTTTAGTGGTAATAAAAAGCTCTTCCCTTTTTACACCACAGGTTTTTACGCCCTCTCCCACTCCCCGTTCGTTCTGATAGGCCTGGGCAGTATCAATATGCCGGTAACCCAGGGCTACCGCGTCTTTTGCCGCCAGAACCACGTCTTCATCACTGACAAACCAGGTTCCAAGTCCAAGTTTAGGAATCTTCACGTCATTAGACAGGGTAAATGTTTCGTTTAAAATCATAACAGCATCTCCTTCTTATGTGCTTGTTGGTTTGTTTTATTCAGGTAGTGTTTCATTCAGGCAGGCAAGGGCATTAAGGGTCCGGGGAAAACCGACGTAGGGAAGGCACTGGGTAGTAGCGGAAATAATAGTCTCCCTGGTGTTACCAACACTTTTATTTCCCATAATATGAGACCTTACCTGACTCTCGCAGCCACCCAGAGCTATTAGAATACACAGTGTAAGAAGTTCCCGGGTTTTAAGATCCAGTCCCTTCCTGGTATATATATCTCCGAAACAAAACGCTGACAGATAGTTCTGGATATGCTTCAGATTAGCTGGTGCATCTGGTCAATAACAGGGCCGAAAATAATTTTCTGAACCTCGAGGCCTTCATCAAAGCGAGTTGCTTCGCTTACTGTCTTCTGACTTTCCACAGGAAGTGCTATCCCGGTTTGTTGAAAAACCGCATTGGCCCGGTTAAGAGCATTAAGAGTTTTCGGAAACCCGATGTAGGGAGCGCATTGATACAAGGCTTCCTTGATTTCCACCGGAGTAACCCCGGTATTCAGCGCTGCAAACACATAGGCCGACACCTGATCAAGAGACTGACTAGTTGTAAGTACCACCAGAGTAATCAGCTCCCGTGTTGTATCCTCAATATTACCTTGAGAGAAAACATCTCCGAAAATAAAACGATTCAACATCTCCTGAAAATCCGGATCGGTTGCGGCTGAAGAACTGGTGCTATCGCCGAAGAGTTCTTTAAACTTCTTTTCGCTCCGTTCTACTCTGCTCATTGTAATTACCTATATCAGACTATTGTAAAAGTCCGCATCCACCGGCTCGGATACCCGTTACTGCACTCCACTCCCGGAACTTCCACGGAAATATGGCTGAACCAGCTATCGGATTTGGCACTGTGCCAGTGCTTGACTCCGGTGGGAATATAGATAAAGGAACCTTCGGAAAGGCTTACTGCCTCTTTACCTTCTTCCTGGTACCATCCCTCTCCGGCTGTACAGATAAGCATCTGACCGCCGCCGCTTTTTGCGTTATGTACATGCCAGTTGTTGCGGCATCCTGGTTCAAAAGTCACATTCGCAAGAAAAACAGGGGTTTCGCCGGGTTTTACCAGCAGATTCAGGAATGAATCTCCAACATAGTATTGTGCGAACATTTCGTTGGGCATTCCGGTGCCGAACATATTTGCCTTTTCAAATTCTTTCTTGTCCATGTATTTCATTTGTTCCACCTCAAAAAATCTCGTAGGACTTTTTTGCATAAGCTGTATAAATCCAGGAGCCTGTATTCCTGGTATATGGTAGTGAATGTAGTGTACTTTTTGTTACAAAAACATATCTAACCCCACAGTAATCTTGCCTATTCCTACGTAATTAAACATTTTTATATTCCAATATCCAATCTTTTATGCATAATACTACTTTGACTCAAGAGGTAGAAAAGATGAACACAAAGACCGGAAAAATGAAAATCCTGTTACTTGAGAATCTTCCGGAAGAAGGAATTACAGACACAGGAATTCCGGGTGTTGGTATTTTCAGAATTGATAACTCTTTTTTTAAACGACCCCAGCTATACAACCCCCAGATTATTGTGCTTGCAGAAGGGAAAAAAAACATCTATCTGGGAGAAAAACGTTTTACCTATGATCCAACACAGTATTATGTGCAAACCCTTCCCCTGCCGGTTGAATGTGAAGCGGTAATCGAAGAAGGCAAACCTATGCTCGGGATTGCAATAAATATTGACCCGAGAATCATTGGAGAAATTCTCAACGAAGCTCATTCTGATATGCCAGCGCCGGTGAAGGTATCCAGCAGCCTTTACAGCGCCCCAGTATCTGATGAGTTACTGGATCCAGTTATCAGGCTTCTGAAAACTCTTAAGAATTCCCATGAAGTAAAAATACTGGGACCCATTTTTCTTAAGGAGATCCTGTTTCGTGTTCTAACCGGGGAAAATGGAGAAATTCTTAGGGAAATCGCCTATTATAATCGGGGCTTCTACCAGGTATCCCATATTATTAACAACGTGCATAAAGAGTATTCAAACACTTTCGAAATACAACAGCTGGCACGGAAAGCTGGTATGAGCACAACAGCATTTCATGCAATCTTCAAGGATATGACCGGAACAACACCTCTGCAATACATAAAAAATATTCGGCTGCATAAAGCCAAGGAGATGATTCAGCATGAAAGAGAGAAAGCCAGCATCGCAGCCATGAGGGTCGGCTATGAAAGTTCCTCACAGTTCAGCAGGGAATACAAACGAACATTCGGAACAAGCCCTGCAAAGGACCGTCAGGCTTTAGCTGTATAGCAAGCCATAACATAATCAGAATAATGGAGAAAACAATGCAAACCAGAAAAAACAGCCGTAACGGCGACGAACTCTCTATCCTCGGATTCGGATGCATGCGGCTCCCCACAAAGGGGTCTGCCATTGACGAAGAAAAAGCCATCGCATTGATTCGTAGTGCAGCAGACCGGGGAATCAACTACTTCGATACAGCATGGCCCTATCATGGAGGAAAGAGTGAACCTCTGTTAGGGAAAGCCCTTGGTGACGGTTACCGGGAAAAGGTAAAAGTTGCAACAAAACTGCCCCAGTTTATGATCAAAAACCTGGAAAAAGCAAAAAAGATATTCGACACCCAGCTTGAACGCTTGGATACCGATTATATCGACTACTATCTGCTGCACATGCTGGCAGATAAGGCCGGGTTTGACCGCCTGAAAGAGATAGGGATTATAGAATGGCTCGAAGATCTGAAAAACCAGGGAAAAATCAGGAACCTCGGCTTCTCATTCCATGGGGTGCAAAAAGGCTTTACAGAATTGATCCAGGCTTACGACTGGGACTTCTGCCAGATTCAGTACAACTATCTTGATGAGAACAATCAGGCAGGAAAAGCAGGTCTTGAACTCGCCTATTCTCTGAATATTCCTGTTATAGTCATGGAGCCCCTGCGTGGCGGTCAGCTCGTTAACCAGCTGCCGAAGGAGATACGGGATCTGTATGAGAAGACTGCTCCCGGGAGGAGTGCAGCAGCCTGGTCACTACGCTGGATATGGAACCATCCCGCAGTGACCGTTGTCCTCTCAGGCATGGGAACACAGGATCAGCTTGATGACAACATCGCCACAGCTTCAGAGATGCATTCGGCATCCATGCCCGCTGTGGAGCTTAAACTGTATGAAAATGTAAAACAGATTTTGTATGCGAAAACAAAGATCCCCTGTACGGGTTGTGCCTACTGTATGCCCTGTCCTGCCGGGGTAAATATTCCCCAGGTCTTCTCCCTGTACAATGAAAAATACCTGATGGACGGCAAACGGGAAAAATATAAATACATGACGGAGCTGGGAGTTGGTGCAAAACAGCCTGGATTTGCCTCACTTTGCATCCAGTGCGGAAAGTGCGAGGAACACTGCCCCCAGAGCATAAGTATACGACAGGAGCTGAAAACCGTACGAAAGGAAATGGAGGGGATCTTTTTTAAACCCATGACAGCTCTGATTCGCAGATTAACTGGGGTCAGATAAGCTCATACAACTATTTTATACTCCCTTATATACTCGTTGCAGCATTACTTTTATGTTGCTGTAGCAGAGATTTTAAAACATGTTATTCTCAAAAATATCCAACCCCATTGAGCCAGGATGCAATTAGGGCAGCTGCACCGTGTCCTCCATTTCCTGTCAGTATTAAAGGGTCTTGTAAAGTTGAATCCGAGCATAATACAGTAAGATCCTGAACAAAATGTCCTGCACCACCTCCCCCGTGGGAAAAGAACGGTACAATTTTTTTCCCGGAAAGATCTGCCGTTGAAAGAAATGCGGAAACAGGTGGCGCCATGGTACTCCAGCCGATAAATACCGTATCACAGTAATCCGGAATCTCCGGTATCGCCTTCAATTCCGGCATCCGGCCTTCTCGAATCTCTTTTTTCGCCTGTGCGATACAGGCGCTGTAATTCTCAGGATAAGGTTTCACCGGCACCAGTTCAAATATATTCCCTCCGGTTTCCTCCCCGGCTTCTGTTAACCGGAGGAAGCAGGCCGATTCTCTCGTAATAACCGAGGGTATCGGCGGTGATTTTATATTTTTGTGCAATCTCGGATATCTGCATACATGTACCTCGTAGGGACAAGGTAATACCTGGAGTTAGCTCAAGGTCAAGGGCAAATATCAATGATCAGCACTGGATGTTACGAAACAAATTCCTTAAAATTCCGTTTGTGAGTATCAGAATATACGGAGACTTGTTTTCCTCCGAGTCACTCAGAGGAGAACGGATTCACTGGAAAATCAATTGGGTAGTGTACCCTGTTCTGCTCACCCTGAGTATTCGAACCTGGATTTCCCAGGGAAACAGAGTTGCGAGGATTGTCGGACTTTGCCTTAGTGTGACCAATCTTTGATATAACAGCTTGCTCACCTATTTCATCTACAGGCGTAAGTCAGTACAGATACTCAGTTACATAACCATTAGTTTGAATGTGCTGTCAGTTGCCGCCTACAACTATTTCGATGCCCTGCACAACTCTCCTTTACTTACCGCCACATCGGCGGCAATTATGATTTATCCACTTATTATATTTTTGGCATCTCTTCGTATGGACGGATCTCTGGTAATTTATTCCACAATCCTCTGTAGTGTGGCAATGAACATACTGTACTTCCATTTTAACGGAGGGTTCAGCCTGGATATTTCAAAACCTGCAATCTCAGCAGACTGGATAAGCCAGGGTTACCGGACTGTATATCTGCAATGCTGGGGTATCTTATTTATTCGGTACCAAGAACTATGCGTCGTGTACTAATCAAACAGGCGATGCTGATAAAAGAAAAGACTGTCCACAAAATGAAAGCGGAAAGAGATCCGCTTTCATCGCTTTATAACCGGTATTATCTGGAAGCCTATTTTGAACAGTGTCAGGTATTACATACAACAAGGGGCAGCATTTATGTTCTTATGTATATTGATCTGAATGGTTTCAAACAGATAAATGACACCTATGGCCACGATTATGGAGATTTCATTCTTATCTCAACTGGTGAATCTCTTACTCATGCTGTCCGGGATGATGATCTTGTCGCCCGTATCGGCGGCGATGAACTTATTGTCCTTGTTACCTTAACTTCCAACGATTCCGATGTTAAGGAACTTGGAGAACGTGTCTATGCATCTATTAACAAACCGCGAACTTTCAACGAAACTACGGTGACAATAAAAGCGAGTATCGGAGTATCCATTTATCCGGATCAGGCCGACACCCTGGACGGCTTGCTGAAAAAAGCCGACCAGGCAATGTACTCAATTAAAAAACTGAAAACCCACGGCATAGCATATGCATGAGACTGCGGAAAATACCATTACAGTATTCAGCTGTTTTTTAGTATCTCCATCTTCTCTATATACTCATCCCGGTCTATTTCACCGTTTACAAAACGTCGCTTTAAAACTGCTTCAGCGGACTCATCCCCTGATGAAGGTAAGTCTTCCTGTGAATGGTTCCTTCTAAACAGCAGATAAATTACAACAACGATAAGTAACAACCCTATAAACATACCGATATACCCCCCGTACCAGGTGTGATTCCAGCCAAAAAACTGGTTGCAGAAACTGCCGAAACTAGTGTGCATATTTCTCCTCCGAAAAACTACTGAAGGTATATTACTTAAATAGTATGAATAAAATGTGAAGTTTAGCCTATTTTTGCCGATTTCTCGGATTTTCTGTCCAGGGACATACCGTACAGTCCGCATGCAAGGATAATGGCTGAACCTGTTATAGTCCCCGAGGAAGGAATCTCACTCCATAAAAGGAATCCCCAGAGAGCACTTATGGGAAGGGAAAAATATTCAAACCCCGCCAGTTTTGAAGCTTCAGCAAGGCTGTAGGCTCTGGCCATTGAATAGGACCACGCTGCCCAGATTACCCCGAGACTACACATAATCGCTGCATCCTGCAGACCCGGCATTGCCCAGGGCTGAAACAGGAAGGCTATACTCCGGTTTGCATCGGGCAGACTTCCTACAATAAGAGTAACAGGTACCACAATCAATGATCCCAGAAGGTACACCAGTGAGCTGAAAAATGCTGTCGAAGCACTATTCTCGGTAGTCTTCATTTTTCTTGTGACAATAATAGTAAGTCCATAAAACAAAATATGCAGCAGGATAAAGACAGATCCGGAATTGTAATTCCCCGATCCCGGCTGGATAACAATAAGTACACCAAAGAGTCCCAGAAGAAGCGCAATCCAGCGGCGCAGTGAAACCTTCTCTCCAAGCAGAATTACGGACAGCATGGTAATTACCAGCGGACCGAGGAATCTTATTGACTCCGTCTGAGCAAGTGGTAATGCAACAAGTCCCATCATGAAGGTTGTGTAGGAAAAGAAGAGCAGGATTCCCCGCAACAACTGCATTCCCGGAACCTTTGTCCGCGGAATCCCCCTGTTGCCCTCACCGCGGTATAAAAGCAGCGCCAGGGGTACCGTGGTTATGCTGCGAAGAACCACAACCTCAAGTACAGGATAGTCACCACCGAGCCATTTTATGCCTACGTTCTGGGCAGAAACAATAATAATCGAGAAAAGTAGAAATCCGACCCCTTTGCAGGTAGCATCACCTCTGTTCTCTTTCAGTGCTGTATTATCCATATTTTCTTCAATACCGGCCTTGTGTAATTTTCCCGGGTTCTGTAAACATACCAAATGGTATATTCACTTTTTAAGAATAATTATTATATTTAGGCTAAATCATTCTATTATGGGAATAAAAATGAAAAAAACCCTTGTGTTTATATTACTGGTTTCCGGAGTATCACTCTACTCCCTGGACACCTATCATGAGATTACCGCCGGCTATTATGGTGACCTTGGTGCAACCATGGCACTCCGTTTTGAAAATCCTGTTCCAGATTTTCCCTTTTTTCTTCAGGCCAGAGCCGGTTATATCTACCAGTATGATCCCGGAAATGCCACTGAAGCCAGACATATATTCATCAATGACAATACCGGCGGAAATATAGAAAAGTATGGAGAATCGTACCTGATAGCCGTTGATCTGGGCTGGAAATGGAAAGATAGGGACAGCTTTACCATAGAGTTCATCCTCTCAGGACTGTGGAACCACTACATGGCCCACTATGCATTTATTGGCAACAACGAAGCCTTTACCGTAACCTCTTCCCCCTTCGGCATTGGTACAGGCGCCAATATCCGCGTACCCATGGGCAATACCGGCAGCTTTTTCCTGCTGAAAGCAGGTCTTGAATATTTCTTCAAAACCAGGCTCGATGCCCACGGGACCTATTTCTATACACCTGACGGAGAAGATGACCGTCCCCGAGACAGCTACACATATGAAGATGCAGATGCCGCAGTAAACCAGCCGGAATTCCGTGCATCATTGCAGATCGGTATACTTTATCCCATCGGTTAAGGGTGCAAAAATCACATGTTTAAATAGCAATTTGAGATTACATAAATTATGCTTCAGATAGATGGTTTCAGCAGACGCAAGAAAAGACAGAGGACGGTTTACCTTCTCTACCAGAATAATACTTTTTGTTATCACCCTTCTAACCATATCAACCTCAATAATCGGTGTGACCGGCTATGTTGTATCCAGGAACGCTTTAAACCGCAAAGGTGAACAAATTCTCAAGAATGCAGTTCATCAGGCTATCGACTTGATAAAGAGCTCTTACAGAATATCCCGGGCTAATGTTCTGTCAACTGAAACCGCCCAGGAGATGGTAAAGTTCACGCTTATTGGCCCAAAAGACCAAGTCACCAATATGCGTATGCTTCGTCATAGTATTGATCTCGGTGAAAACGGGTATTTTATTGTCTACGACTCCAACGGAAATGTAATAATGCACCCCTCAATGGAAGGAGAGAATGTCTGGAACACAACCAACCTTAAGGATAACAACCATTTTATTGTCAGGGAACAGATAGCCCGTGGAATGTACGGCGGCGGGTTTATGAAGTACAGCTGGTGGCTTCCAGGAACGCAGACTGTTGCGGATAAGATTTCCTACAGTGAGTATTTTCCGAAATGGGACTGGATAGTGGTTGCCACAGCCTATGAGATGGACTTCAACAAACCTGCAGATAAAATCCTTTTTGCCCTCGGCTCTTCTCTCATTGCGCTGGTACTGCTCTCTTCCCTGCTTATTATTCAATATGTGAAGCGTTCATCCCGACCGATACTTATGGTTGCTGCCGGCATGGAAGAGGTTATAAATAACCAGTATAACCTTCTTGAAAAGACATACACCGTCAATGAAGTTGATAACCTCATTGACGGCTACAACCATATGGTAAAGTCACTCAAGCAGGCTGACTCCGACCTGGAGGAAAAAAGCCGGTATATTACCTATCTGGCGTACCATGACGATCTCACCGGCTTGCATAACCGCTATGGGATGGAAAGCTTTGTAAGCAGCAGGATTCAATCGGGCTGTGGAGAAGCATTCCTGATACAGGCAGATATTGTCGGACTTAAAGTTATAAACTCCACTCTCGGGTTTGAACAAGGTGACCGGCTTATAAAATCTGTTGCTGCATTTCTTAAACAGGCAGAAAGCAGCAGCAGACATTTTGCCAGAACCAGCAGTAACGAGTTCACATTCTGGTATGAACCGGAATCGGGTTCGAATGTTCTATCCTTTATAAATAAACTGCGAACTTCAATGAAGGAGTATATTGTCGGACGAGGTTTCGGTCAGTTAATAGATATGCATGTGTCCATGGTTCAGTACCCGAAACAGGGAAAAAGTTTTAATGAACTGTATGAAAAAACAATAATGGCCATGAAGCACGCAAAGGACAATAAAAGCCTTGCGGTAAGCATTTTTCACGATGATATCCGCGCCAGTCTTGAAAATGAGGTCTTTATGCGGACACATCTTCAGGCAGCACTCGAAAATGGCGATCTGACTCCCTGGTACCAAAAGCAAGTAGATTACACAACCGGTACCATTGTTGGTGTTGAAGCACTCGCCCGGTGGCACTCAAAAGAACTGGGAGATGTTCCCCCCTCGGTATTTATCCCGGCTATCAATCAACTTAATCTGGTAAACGAGTTTACCGACTATATGATCAGACATATCCTCAGTGACTACCCCAGGCTGATTGAAAAATATAATAAGGATATAACAGTCTCTATAAACATCTCGCCGGCCTATTTTATGGATCAGAATTTCCTTGAAAATATTCAGCGAATCTTTAAAGAGCATCCGATTCCTCCGGAAAAACTGACACTGGAAATAACAGAAGATATCTTCATCAGCAATTTTGAGAGTATATGCAACACTATTGCCAGACTGCATAATCTGGGCGCAAGAATATCCATCGATGACTTCGGGACCGGATATTCATCATTAAACTATCTTACACGCATGAATTTCGATGAAATGAAGATTGATAAGAGTTTTATTACACGGATAATTGAAGACGAGAAATCATTTCAGCTGTTTGAGATCCTCTGCAACATCGCGAAAATATACGGATATAATATGGTGGCGGAAGGGGTTGAAACTGAGGAACAACTTGAAAAAATAAAAGAAACCCCGCTGAAAATAATCCAGGGATTCCTGTTTTCAAGACCGGAACCCCTGAATTAGAATAACACGTCTACTCTCCCGTCAGTGCCTTCAGTGGAGCGTGATTGTGAACCCTGTCTTTCACCACAAGCGTAGTTACATCACTTTCAATCTGCCGATTGAACAGAATATCGTGGCCCAGACAGAGTCCCATAGTCACCGTCAGCTCAACACCGGCGGCATTCAACTGAGCGGCCTGACCCAGGGGATTACATGATACCCCGGGGAGTTCGCTTTTTGCATTTACCTCATTCTGAGGCAGTGCACCGACAGTGCAGGAAACAGCTTCGATCCCGGCTCCCGACTCTTTCAGTCGCTTCACCGCAAGAACCGCTTCCTTTTCCATTCCGTAGCAGTAGGCCAGCCCCACTTTGTTCAGTCCCTGATCATGAATATACTCAATCAGTTCCTGCACCCGGTCCATGGTACCCGCACGGCCGCCGTCAACGAGACGAGCTGCACTTTCCACCAGCGGAGCAGTGCTTTCTTGCCGGTAATCATGCACCAGCCCTTCTCTATCAAATTTCTCGGCACCGCAGCTTACTGTGCTGCGGCACGATTTGGCACCGCAAAGGGTACAATTCATTCTGCAGCCCCCTGCTACTCCATCTCTTTGGTCACAGCAATTGCCGCAACAGAACCATCTGCAACTGCGGTGGTTATCTGACGATAGCGCTTTGACTTGACATCACCTGCAGCAAATACTCCGGGGATGTTGGTCCGCATTTCTTCATCTGTCTGCAGATATCCCCACTGGTCCAGGGTAAGCTTGTCATTGAACATCTCGATATTGGGAATAAACCCGACGAATACAAAGATTCCGTTGCTGCGCACCTCTTTGGTCTCCCTGGTTTTAAGATCTTCAACAACTACTCCCATATCCATGGTTCCGTATTTCTTGAACTCCCGGGGTTCATGCTCAAAGAGAATCTCGATTTTCTGGTCGGCAAAGACTTTCTCCTGAGCTTCTTTATTCGCCTGCAGGTGATCAAACTGATGCACAATAGTAATCTTCTTTGCAAACTTGCTGATAAAAAGACTCTCTTCGATGGCACTGTTTCCACCGCCAATAACAACGACTTCCTTATCTTCAAAATACTTTGCATCACAGGTTGCACAGTAGGATATACCGTTTCCGGCATACTCTTTCTCACCAGCTACCCCGAGGGGTCGGGGACGACTGCCGGTGGCAATAATTACTTTATGTGCCTTGATAGTCTCGTATCCGTCAATCTTCACACATTTACAGTCAAGATCCACATAATCAATCTCAACCGCAGAACGGAATTCTACACCGTTCTCTTTCGCCTGCTCACTCATATAATGAGAGAGCATAAATCCCTGCTGAGGCTGAATAAAACCAGGGTAGTTTGACACCTGGTGTGTGGTGGACACATATCCGCCGGGAAGAGCTACATCAACCAGAATGGTTTTAAGATGTGCCTGGGCCAGGTATACTCCCGCCGTAAGACCTGCAGGACCACCGCCGAGAATAAGTACATCAGCTTCGGTGGTTTTTTCTTCAATCTTTCCATGGATCTCTTCAACCCTAAATGCCGGAAGCATGGCATCGAGATTCCTGACAATCTCTGAACGTTTAATACCTCCGGCCAGTTTGTCACCAACCATCTCTCCGTCTTTATAGAACAGCACGGTCGGGGAACCCGTTACATCAAGCTCCTGAGCAAGCTCACGATTTTCCTGCCTGAATATTTTAAAGAAAGCGATATCATCTCCGTACAGCTCACTCAGGGGTTCATATTTTGCAGCCAGGGCCTCACAGGGAGGACACTCTGTTGAATAGAAATCCAGAACTGCCAGAGGTTTGCTGAGAACTTCGCTTTTATACTGATCCTGCTTAATTTCCTTGATTTTTCCTGCCATATTTACTCTCCTTGGCTTTTAACAGTTTCATTAACCTGTTGAAAATGTTCAAAATGATGAAAATAGAGGGGAATCCCCATACCCAATAACTTATCCACCGGTCTGCAGTCCGGATGAAGAACTGTTCCTCTGGCATTCTTTGCAACAGATGCACATCCTCCGCCGCATGCAAGTTGAAGCGAGCAGTCGACACAGTGGGGAATCGAGGTAACATCCCGTTCTTCCCACTGTTCAACAGCATCCTCCTTCATACTCATCTCAGGATAGAAGGTACCGAGAACTTCTCCGTCCTTTCCGACTGTGGCTGTGCAGGAATATACCCTTCCGGTATAATCCAGGGCCCATTCTGTCTTAGTACCCGGACATGAATCGAAAAGCGGTTCCGGCATCTCTCCATGTTCAAAGAGAAATTTTGAGATGGAGTATGCCGGACGGTGAAACTCCAGGAAATCCGGATTCTCAAGAATCATTTCATAGAGGTCCTCATACATGCTGATACGGGTATACAACTTCTGCTGATCGGCCTGACAGCTGTGCAGTTCATAATTCCTGCCTAACTGTGTTTTAAACAACGGGGTTGAAGTCCAGCCCCGGTCTATGGCAAAACGGGCAAGTTCGGGCAGTCCCGAAAGATTCTCTTTATCAATAACAGCCCGCAGATTTATAGCGATCCCCGCGTCTAAAGCAGCGTCAATTCCGGTAACAATCTGGTCGAAGGTTTTACCTCCCCCATGAAGAAATCTGCGCCGGTTATGCAGATCTCCTACACCGTCAAGGGTTACCTGCACTTCACGAATACGATACTCTTTTAAAAGGGGTACATAGTTTTCAAGCTCATAACCATTTGTAACAATCGCGATATCAAGGTCACGCTCTTTCGCACCTTCAAGCAGTTCCTGAATCATGGTCCGGGAACGCTGGTTCGGCATAAGAGGTTCACCACCAAAGATAGTTATATATTTCCGTCGTCCCGCAAGGCGGGAATCTATCCAGCGGAAAAATGCTGAAACGATCTCTACAGGTTTTTCATCCTTTGAGTGTTCATAACTTTCCTGGTAACAGTATGCACAGGCAAAATTGCAGGCATAGCTGGGCACAAAGAATACCTGAACTTCGTCGGTATCCCGGTTTTCAATAAACTCCAGGTAAGCCTGCCGGTATCTCCGTGTTTCTTCAGCCTCATCAATCAGATAGCCTTTTTCCACAAACTCGGAGGTATCCTCAATAGTACCATTTATATAATCCTCTGCCATTTCAGCCGGCAGAATATCCGCCTGCCTGGAGAGAGGATTTATTAGAATGTACTCGTCCTGACCCTTCAGTTTACTTAAAATATTGTATTTAGAATTCCTCATAGTTCCTGTCCATGTAAAAATAGGTCCCGAAGAGACCCGAAGGTCTCTTCGGGAAAGCTGGCTCCTAATCGTGGCAGCCGGCGACAACTTTGGAGGTCTTTGCGCAGCACTGAGCTACAGCCTGACCTGAAGAAGGGTTCTTCTTCACAAGGGAAAGCATCTTTTTTTTCATGCCCTGCTCCTATTCCTGATTTTATCGTATCAGTCTTTCGTTTCAGGTTTATAAGCCTGAATTGTCCAGCTGGATACTTCTATTTCACCCTTGGGATAAGGCTCGCTCTCCTCAAGGATAGTCACATCGGAAAACCCGGCATTATTCAAATGCTGAACATACTCTTCCCGGGTTACAGAACCTGCCCAGCACTCGGCAACCGCTTCCGGATCGTTACGGTATTTCTCGGGAACCGGCTGTGTTGAATATATATCACTCACCACAAAGCGCCCGCCGGGCTTGAGAATCCGGGCAATTTCATGCCAGACCTGCTGCTTATCATCTGCATGGTTGATAGTACAGTTACTTATTACCAGATCCACTGTTTGATTGCCAAGTTTAATCTCTTCCAGATCTGTTTTAATAACACGGCCGTTGGTGACGCCGAATTTCTCCAGATTTTTTGCGGCCTTACGAATCATACCGTCGGAAATATCCACACCGATAACTTCCCCGGTTGGTCCTACAGACTCTGCAAGCCTTATAAGATCGTGACCTCTTCCAGAACCGAGATCGACGCACACTTCACCGGCAGAAGGATCAGCATGATTGATTGCCCCTCCGCAGGATAGACAGCAGGAGGTTTCTGCAAGTTCACTGTACCGAATATTAATTGCCGCAGCCTGTTTTACCTGACCGCTGTTTTCTGTTGTTTCCATAACATTCTCACTTATTGTAGTTGCCATATCGGTTCTCCCTATTAGTTTAATACACTACTGCACCTATACAAGACGCATAAGCAGATTTATTCCTTTTCTGATCATTTCAAGCTGTTCTCCCTCAAGCTGTTCGGTCAGAAGTTTTTCACAGGCTTCCTTCTCTTTCTCAAGAGCAGAGAGACACCTCTTCCCTGCACTGCTCAAACGGAGAAGCTGGTTGCGCCTGTCATTGCTGTCGGGCTTAACAGTCAGATATCCGCGATTAATCAACTGATTAATTAGACGGCTTCCCCTGGAAGGGGAAACACCAATACCGGCGGCGACGTCTTTTGAGTTCATTTCACTGGTGGAAAGAAGATAGAGGCAGGAGACATCCCTGTTTGAAAGGTTGAAACGGCTCCCGATTCGTTCATCCAGATTACACTTCTTTTTGAATGCGATTATCTGGTCGATGAGTCGTTCGTCCGTGGGTTTATTGTCCTGGTTGCCTGCCGCAATGATTGCCATATGCAACTATTTACTACTTTTATAGATTTTTGTCAATATATATTTATCAATATATAAAGAATTATTTAATCATTTGGTAAAAACCTCTATTCCGTGACCCTCAAGCATGGAGCAGGTTTTCTCATCCACTGCCGAATCGGTAACCAGACGATGAACCGCAGTGAGGGGTGCAACTGTTGCCACGCCTGTTTTGCCGAATTTGGATGAATCCGCCAGAACGGTTACCTCCTCGGCCAGGCTGATAATGCTTTTTCGGATTTCAATAAGATTAAGATTGAATCCGGTAACACCGTGTTCCTCCGAAATACCCGCAGCACCGAGAAAATAACGGTGAATATGAAACCTCCTCAGATGTTCCTCTGCCATTGCCCCGGTAACAGTCTTATCCATGGCATTAACCGCACCGCCTATCATGATAACCTCAACCTGAGGCTTTTCACACAAAGCCGCTGCAACCTCCAACGAGGTGGTAACACAAGTAAAACGGCGCACGGGGTCGATTGCTTTTACCATTTCCATAATGGTGGTTCCACAGTCCATCACAACGGTTTCGTTATCTTCGATAAGCTGCGCTGCCCGGATACCGACAGCTGCCTTTTTCCCGGAGAGCAGAGGCTTATTCAGCTTCTGTCCATGGTCAATGGAGGCTACACCTCCGCGGGCAACCCGAAGAAGACCCAGCTGCTCCAGCTCCCGGATATCTCTTCGAATCGTAGATTCCGATCCTTCTATGCTTGAAACCAGATCTCGGAGTTTTACAATACCCCGACTGTTCACGTGGGTGAGAATTTCCTGTTGTCGTTCCATCGGCAGCTTTGACATAGTATTACTTATCCCTCTTCACATGCTCTATTATGACATTCTATGACATTTTTTGCAAGTTTATCTGATTTTTTTATTCATTTCTTGTCATTTAACTTTGACTTTTGCCATACAATGTCATAGAATTGAATCATAACAATTCAGAACCGGAATATCCCTATCCGGGTATTCAGACTCTATCCAGGGTCAATGATAATCGGTATACACTGGAGGTATCGACCATGCATGTAGGAAAAGAAATACGTCTGGCACGTCTGCTTAATTCAAAATCAGGTAAACTCCTGGGAATCACTATGGATCACCCTATTACACGAGGTGTACTTCCCGGGCTGGTAAATATCCGGGAAACTATGAAAAAGGTAGTAGCCGGACGTCCCGACTCCATAACCATTCACAAAGGTATTGCAGAACACGTATTTCCCCCATATGCGGGCAAGGTTGCCATGATTTTTAAATCCACAGCCTACAACATTCCTTATCATCCTGAGTTCGACACTCCTGTTGCAGACGTGGAAGAAGCTGTCCGGATGGGCGCAGATGCTATTTCAGTTGGTTGTATCGTGGGCGGACCGGAACAAAAAGAACAGATTACCCAGCTTGGACGAATCAGCAAGGAAGCCCTTGGAGCAGGTATGCCACTGGTTGCACATATTTATCCCAAGGGAAGTATGATTAAAGATCCCAACTCCGCTGAAAATCTTGCTTATGCCGTCCGTGTAGGTGCAGAGCTCGGGGTAGATCTTATCAAGACCCTCTGGAGCGGATCAGCTGAGAGCTTCCAGAGAGTAGTAGAAGCATGTCCCACCAGAGTTGCTCTTGCCGGCGGTGCCGCCGGAAACAGTCTTGAAGATTACTTTAAAATGACCAGAGACGCTCTGGACATTGGACTTGCAGGTGTTACCTATGGACGTTTCGTATGGGAAGACCCCAAACCGGCTGCAGTTATCCGTGCCCTTGCTGCAATAATGCACGATGGAGCCAGCGTGGAGAAAGGTGTTGAAATCTACAACTCCACTCCTGCAGACTATGATGCTGACAACGAGGAGGCATAAGTCATGCTTGCCGCTCAGTTAAGAGCACCCAATGACATGACAGTAAGCGAAGTCCCAATGCCGAAGGCCGGTGACGGTGAATTTGTCATGAAGGTAAAGGCCGCCAGCATCTGCGGTACCGATGTGCGCATCTATCGCGGAAAAAAGACAAAAGGTATCCGCTATCCCTCAACAATCGGTCACGAGTTTTCCGGTGAAATAGTAGAGATTGGCAACGGAGTAAAAAGCTTTGCCGTGGGAGACAGGGTAAGTGTCGACCCGGTTATTCCATGCCATGGCTGTGCATACTGCCTTAGGGGCATGGAAAACGTATGCGCAAACCGCACTGCCATTGGATATGAATATGAAGGTGCCTTTGCCGAGTACATACTCATTCCCAAACCTGCCGTTGAAGGCGGTCACGTCTATAAAATCCCCGAGGGAGTTTCATGGGGAGCTGCAGCACTCGCAGAACCCCTGGCCTGCTGTATAAACGGACAGGAAAAGGTGAATATCCAGATGGGCGATACAGTTGTTGTAATCGGAACCGGTCCCATCGGATTGATGCAAGTAAAACTTGCAAAAGCCAAGGGTGCCGGTACGGTTATTGTCAGTGAACTTCACGATCACCGCCGTCAGACTGCCCTGGACTGTGGTGCAGATATCGCCGTTAACCCGGAAAAAGCGGACCTTGATGCAGTAGTAAAAAGTGCTACTGACGGAATCGGAGCCGATGTTGTAATCATGGCCATCGGGATTCCCTCTCTGGTAAAACCGGCCATTGCCCTGGCCCGAAAAGGTGGACGTGTAAGTCTCTTTGCGGGATTCACCGCGGGTGTTTCAGCTGAGATCGACCCTAATGTTATCCACTACAACGAACTGATTGTAACCGGAGCAAGTGCGCTTAAACGCAGCGACTATGCCACTGCCGTTCAGATGGTGGCGAAGAAGGAGTTTGGCGCTGATCAGCTGATTTCCCACGAATTCTCCCTGCAGGAAATAGACAAGGCATTTGAGATAGCCGAGGCCGGGACATCAAGCATAAAGGTCGTAATAACGCCGTGACGGAAGTCCTGGTTGGTATTGATGCCGGGACATCCGGCGTAAAAGTGACTGCATTCACTCCGGACGGGACGCTGCTGCATAAAGAGCAGCGCCCCGCTTCGGTTTCTCACCCGGCACTGGACAGGGCAGAACTGGACCTCAACCTCTACTGGGAAAGTATTTGTGATGCCCTGCGTTCCACCTGTACACGCTTCCCGGGAATAGTCGGTGTAGGGATCGCAGCCACAACTCCAACCACGATACTGTTTGATAAGAACCTGAATCCTCTGGGCAATGGTATTCTTTACATGGATAACCGCGCTTCCGGAGCACTTCAGGAAGTTGAGAATATCTATGGCGGACGGGGAGCCTATTTTCACAGGATGGGCAACAGGCTCAGTGTTTCAACCTGTGCCGCGGTAAATATTAAATGGGTACAGCAGAATGAACCGGAACGCTGGAACAGAACAAGTCATACCGGCTATCTGAATTCGTTCATCACCGGAAGACTAACCGGTCAGGCTGCAGTTGATTTTACCACCGCATCATACTCAGGGCTCTACCCCCTTGCAGACTGCAGTACGGACTGGGACTCCGGACTCCTGGAACATTTCGGCCTGGATAAAGGCAAAATGCTGCCTCTGATTGCTGCAGGAGAAATGGTTGGCCGCGTAAAAGCAGAGGCTGCTGCATGTACAGGCCTTCCGGAAGGAACTCCCGTTGCTGCAGGTTCAGCCGATACGGCTGCAGCTGCTTTCGCACTGGGGCAGAAAGAGAGCGGTGATACATTTGAATCAGCAGGAACCTCAGGGGTTGTCACCTTCGTTCTGGATAGACCCCGGTTTAATACCGCTTTCATGAACCGGCGCCATATAATCGATGGGCGCTGGCTTGCCCATGGAGCAATGTCCATGTCCGGCGGATCCCTGTTTTGGGCGATTTCAAATGTCTGGCCGGAACTGAAATCAGTGGAAAACCTCGAGAAAGAAGCAGCAAAATCACCGCCAGGATCGAATGGAATCCTGTTCCTGCCCTACCTTGCCGGAGAGCGAAGTCCTGTCTGGAACCCCGACGCCTGTGGAAACTGGTTTGGGCTAACCAGAAACAGCAGACGTGAAGATATGATCAGGGCGATTTTTGAAGCATCTGCCTATGCAATGCGGCAGTTGATGGACGAAGCGGAACGGAGCTGGAAATGGCGACCTTCTGCCCTGGTTGGCGTAGGCGGAGGTGTAAAAAGCAGACTTTGGAACAGTATCAAGGCCGATACCCTGAATGTGGAATATACGCCCTCAAACAACAGTGATGCCGCCGCACTGGGCGCAGCTCTTATGGGTGGGACTGCAGCGGAACTTTTCAGGGGAACAGCCGACCCGTCTATTCCCCAAATGTCAAAAGGATTGCCCCCAGTGACTCCGAACACCGGAAATATAGAAATCTACAGCAAAATGTATCAGATATACTCATCTCTCTATCCGAGACTGGAATCATCCATGAGGACTCTCGCCGGTCTCCGCCGCCGGCAGGAGTAGAGCCATCAAAGATTGAGGGCATATTCCTTAATCTTGTAGATGATGGTTCTCCTGCTGATACCAAGCTCCTTTGCCGCCCTGGTTCGATTTCCGTTCCAGCGTTTTAGGGCAATCTCGATGGCACCCCTTTCTACATCCTTCAGAGAAACCGCCGAATCCGCAGAATCTTCCTGAACAACAGGCGCAGCTGCGGGTGTTAGTGAAATACGGGAGGAATCCGGTAGATCGATATCGCCACCACCGATAACACCATCGTTACAATAGATTAATCCCCGTTCGAGCAGATTCTCAAGCTCCCTTACATTCCCGGGAAACTGGTATGATGAAAGTCTTGCAATAGCTTCTTCAGATATTCTGATAACCGGAAGCCCCATCCGTTGTGAAAGGATGGACAACAGATGATCCGCCAGCATCGGAATATCTTCAAGTCGATCCCTCAGGGGAGGTACTTGTAGTCTGACAACATTAAGACGATAAAAAAGATCATCCCGAAAGCGCCCCTCACTAACCAGGTCCTCAAGGTTTCTGTTTGTTGCGGATATTATCCTGGATTCCACAGGAATATCCCTGGTTCCACCAAGCCGGCGGATTCTTCTTTCCTGCAGGACCCTCAGCAGTTTCACCTGTATAGCCTTGGGCATTTCTCCTATTTCATCAAGAAACAAAGTCCCCTTACCGGCAAGTTCGAAGAGTCCCGGTTTTCTGCCTTCCGCCCCGGTGAAGGCACCTTTCTCATACCCGAAAAGTTCGCTTTCCACCAGATTCTCCGGCAGACTGCCAACATTTACCGCAACAAAGGGTTCTTCAGCATTGCCAGCCCTGGCATGTATTTCCCGGGCAACAACTTCTTTACCGGAACCGCTCTCGCCGGTTATAAGTACCGTCGAGGAAACTCCGGAAATACGCTCTATCTGGTTACGCAAAGCCTGTATAACAGGACCCCCGCCAACAAGCTTCCAGGCGCCTCCTGAGGTTCTCCGGGTGATTTCAAGCAACTCTTCCTTCCGCCGGTTAGCCACAGTTTCCCGAATTTTATATACCAACTCATCCGGCTCGAAGGGTTTTACAATATAATCCTTGGCGCCGCTCTTGAGCGCTGACACAGCATCATGAATATCACCATGAGCAGATATCATCAGTACCGGCGTAAGAATCCCCTCCCTGTTCATCCATTCAAGCAGTGCATGGCCGTCCATCCCCGGCATCCGTAAATCCAGGATCACAAGGTCGTAAATGGTATCCACAAACAACATCTGAGCAGTAGGGCCGTCCTCTGCGGTATCTGCGTTCATACCTTCCAGTTCGAGAATCCTCTTCAGGGATTCCCGGATATGTTTTTCATCGTCAACAACAAGTATTTTCATGCTATATACTCCGGTAATTCAAGGGAGACACACACTCCGCCGTTCTCCCGATTATTGATAATCAGTTTTCCTTTTGCAGCAGTAACAAAACGATGGACCACACCCAGCCCGACTCCTGTGCCATTGCTCTTGGTTGTGAAAAAAGGATCAAACACTCGTTTAATATGATCAGGCTTTATTCCGGAACCCCTGTCACAAATACTGATACATATTATTCCTCCCCTCTTTTCAAGGGAGAGTGTAATTTCGTCATAGGAGCTGCCGCTCTGGGAAGCATTAAGAACTAAATTCTCCACAACAGACCTGAACCGGTTTCTGTCAAAGTAAATTTGAAAATCTTTCTTTTCAAAGCTGATACGTACAGGCATTCCAAGTATGGCGGCGCTAATTTCAGGTAGAAACTCCAGAGGATTCAAAGCTTCCGGACTGCCTTCAGGATCCCGGAGAAAATCGTTAACATGCCCCGCAAGCATAGTAAGACGCTGAGTCTCCTCATTAATTATCTTAAGTTCACGACTCACTTCATTGCCGCTGATACGACTGATAAGTTCCGTTTGCAGCCGGATAATACTCAAAGGGTTCTTGATTTCATGTGCCAGTGTACTGGCTGCAGTACCTATTACAACAAGGTTTTTCTGCTCTTCGATTTTCTGGCGATACTGCCGGTTTTTTTCATTAAGCCAGAAAACATACCATATCACCAGGGCGATGAGGATTTCCGAAACGGCAAACCCCACCTTATACATCATATTTCTGGCCCAGAATCCCGGTTGTTGTATTTCCCAGTAATTGACTTCGTGAAAAAGAGCCTTAAACACCGGGGATGGGGAGTCCGGTACCAGGGGCGGAGGACTATCATTATCTTGCCGCGGCGGTGGGCGCTGGATAATTATCAGTGTACCTCTTTCATGATTCAGGATATATTGCCGAGGCTCCACCCAGACCTTGCTTATTTCATCCGGGTCAATTACCTCAGGAGCGGTTCCCAGTACATACAGGGCTTCCCCATTTCGGGAATAACCGCCGATACCGATAATTTGCGTCCCTGTACGTTCTTCAAGAACATCAAGAGCATGCTCAACCGAAGGAGTCTCACGGGCTATGGAGATAAAGTCATTGAGTGTCCGTTCGCCCATATTACGGGAAAGCAGGCGGTTATATTCGTTAACCCCGCGAAAAATTCCCGCCGAAGCCGCACTGGCCAGTATAAAAAGAAGGAAGGCAAATCCTCTGGAGGTTAAGCGCTTGTCCCTGAAAATACTTATAAACTTCACCCCTGCTCCTTTAGAAAAGATAAGCCCAGAATTTGAAACAGAAAAGCATCATCTCCACGGCCTGTGGCATAGGTTAACTGTGACAGGCTGTTCAAAAAGTCATATTGTGCAGCCACGGAACTGTTTCTTGCTTCGATCCAGGCAGCCTCGGCATCTTTGAGATCTGAAAAACCTACCGCGGATAGATCGTACATTTCCTTCATTTCGCTGTACAGCTCTCCTGCATACTCTTCAGCTGCAGTAGATGAAACAACCGTACCCGCGGAAGAGAGGAGAGTGTACCAGGCACTTCTTATACTTATATCCGCCTGCCGCTCTGCCTCCCGGGCATTTAATTCCGCTGTGTGTACTGGAATATTTCCCTGCTTTTTAACAACACTCCTGTCCCAACGTGTCAAACCAAGAGAACCGCTGAGAGAAAGGGAACTGCCGGGAGTAAGTTCACCTCCCGCGACAGATGAAAGAGAACTGGAGAGGGATAAATTGACCTGGGGAGAGTACTGACGCATATCAAGCTCTGCAGAAAGAGCAGCCTGCCTGGTCTGGATTGTACCGATAAGAACATCGGGTTGTACCGCTGCGGTAATCAGCTTCGCCTCCAGAGCTGACGCCTCTTGCTGATTAAAATCAGCAAGAGATGCCGCAGCGTTCTGATACTGCGGAGAAAACTCCTCTGAGATTTCCGGAAGTCCTCTGAGATTAAGAAAAGACGCAAGATCATTACCAGCTTGCAGGCGGGTTCCTTTTGCCTGATAGTAGGCGGCATTTCTTGCTGCTACTGTTGAGCGTACTTCAAGATAGGCCGCCCGGGAGATTGCTCCGCTTTCCAGCCTCACTTCTGACTCCTCCAAAAGTGCATCCGAAGCATTTCTGTCTGCGCCGGCAGATTCTTCCTGCGCGATGGCTTCAAGATAGGCGAAAAAGAGGGTATCACACTGACTCAGCACCGAAAGCCTTACACTCTCTGTTTCAGCATCAGCAGCTTCCGTCGCAGCTCCTGCGAGTTTATTGTCCAGAGAAAAAATACCCCCGTCCCACACGGGCTGAGACAACGATGCACCGGCGGAGAGTGTCGATGCATCCGGATCCAGGTACGCAGAACTTTTATAGCTGGATATTTTCTGTGAACTGGAGACGCTTAGATCGGGAAAAAGAGTGTATTTTACCGCAGACTCTGACAATTGAGCATCCCGGGAAGAAAGAATTGCCGTCTGCATCTCTACAGAACTTTCAAGAGCCAGCTGCCTTGCCTCCTTCAAGGTGAGGGGGGCAGCAAAAAGCTGTGCGGATATGACTGAAAATGAAAGTACCGTAAATAATCCAGTAATGAAATTTTTATTCATAGCGCAATGCCTCGATAGGATAGAGATCAGCCGCTTTTCTGGCAGGATAATACCCGAAAAAGATTCCCACCACCGCCGCAAAGACAGCTGCTACAATAACTATTACAGGATTTACCACTGTGGGAATCTGAAAAAACCTGTCCATAAGCGCACATACAAGTACTGCCAGTACAATTCCAGTTATTCCACCAAGAAGACTTAAAAAAACGGATTCTGTAAGAAACTGCAGCAGAATATCCATTTTTCTTGCTCCCACAGACATACGGATACCTATTTCCCGGGTTCGCTCGGTAACAGATACTAGCATAATGTTCATAATTCCAATTCCACCGACCACAAGGGATACTCCGGCAATGGCGGACAGAAGAATGGTAAGAGTCTTAGCCGTTTCTGAAGCAGTCTCCAGGATCTCGGACTGATTCATTATACGAAAGTCATTAGCCCTGCTGCCGTTTAACCCGTGGGATTCCCGCAGAATCTGTTCCACTTCAGCTTCCGCTTCCTCCATCAGGGTATCGCGTACAACACTCATCTCAATGGTATCGATAAAATCCTTTTTACTCAGACGAGAAAGGGTAGTCAGCAGCGGTGCCATAATGACATCATCCTGGTCATTTCCCATGGAGGTATTTCCCTTGCTCGCCAGAACGCCGATTAAAGTCAGGGGAGTTTTATTTACCCGTATCCGCTGCCCAACGGGGTCCTGACTGCCGAACAGCTCTTCAGCTACTGTACTGCCGATAACGGCAACTTTTTTTCTTGAAATTGAATCCTGGCGGGAAAAAAACTCACCCGAAGCCATCTGCCACTGGCGGATCTCCAGATACCCGGGCTCAACTCCATACAAAGTGGTATCCCAGTCACCGCTTCCTCCGACAATATTGACCGACTCCCGTACATTGCCGGATACAGCAGACAGGTAACTGTTCTCAAGGCGGATTTTATCAACATCATCAACCGTGAGGCGGTTGGGAATTCCCCCTCCCCTTTGCGGGAAAAGTAGAAGCAGATTGGTTCCCATGGATTTAATCTGATCCTGTATACGCTGCTGAGATCCTTCTCCCACCGCAACCATCAGGATCACAGAACCCACTCCGATGATGATTCCCAGGGAAGTGAGTAGACTTCGCATTCGGTTTCGCAGAATACTTTGAAGAGCAAGGAGGGTGAGTACGGCCGCTTTCATACGGAAACCTCCTTTAATTCTCCGCACTGCTGTTGTGATACCGGCTCGTCATTGACAATAAGCCCGTCACGCAGAGTAACTATCCGCCGTGTATAGGATGCAACATCATCCTCATGTGTAACCATAACAATGGTTATCCCCTGCTCATTCAGCCGCTGGAAAAGTGTCATAATCTCCAGGGTTGTTCTTGAATCGAGATTACCGGTAGGTTCATCAGCGAGGAGAAACGCCGGTTTATTGACCAGAGCCCGGGCAATGGCAACGCGCTGCTGCTGCCCGCCTGAAAGTTGTGCCGGAACATGATGCATCCTGTCTGCAAGCCCAACCAGACCGAGAGCCTCCGCGGCCAGAGAAGCTGCTTCCTGTGTGGATGAACTTTCTTTTCCCCTCCGATACAGCAGAGGCAGTTCAACGTTTTCAAGGGCGCTTGTTCTAGGCAGAAGATTGAATCCCTGAAAAACAAATCCAATTTTACGGTTACGAATATCTGCAAAGGTATTCGGGTCAGCACCTGAGGTATCCAGCCCGTCAAGGATATAAGATCCTCCTGTGGAATGGTCAAGGCAGCCGACTATGTTCATAAGCGTGGATTTTCCGGATCCGGAAGGGCCCATAATAGAAACGAACTCTCCCTTTTCAACCCTAAAATCAACTCCCCCCAGGGCGAGCACACTGAAATCACCCATCCGGTACTCCCTGCGGACAGCACTCATCTCTATAAGCGCCATATTAGTTAACCTGGATCTTTTCTATTATTGAAAGTCCCTCAAGATCCGGAGGACCACTGATTTCGGTACTGATTCCGTCGCTGATGCCGGCGGTAACCATTACCGGCCTGAACTCCCCGTTTTCATCGAGAGTCCAGAGTGATTTATGCTTATCCGTCGGTACGGCGTCCCCTCCGCTGGAACCCGAACTGGAAGGCCTGCCTTCTTCGGGGGGTGGTCCGCCACCGGGAAATCCACCAGGACCGTGCATGCCGCCACCGCCCCCAAGAGCAGCGAGTACTCCGCCGCCGTTTTCCGGGGCAGCATTCTCTTCACTGTTCTTCAAAGGTGGGGTGAACCTCAAAGCAGCATTTGGAACAATCAGGACATCACTTTTCTGTTCTACCAGAAAATCAACGGCGGCAGTCATTCCCGGAAACAGTTTCAATTCAGGATTCGACGCATCTATTATGACCGTGTAACTCACAAGATTATCGTCCGTGGAGGGAACCAGACGGACCTGTCGAACACTGCCGCTGAACTGATCTTCCGGGTAGGCATCCACGGTAAACCTGACAGCCTGTCCGATTTTTATACTGCTTATATCCAGTTCATCCACCGATGCATGAATCTCCACAATAGACAGATCACGGGCAAGGGAGAACAGTGAAGTGGCACTGCTGCCGGACTGCACCGTATCCCCTTCCTCAACTTTACGTTCCAGGGCCACCCCTGATATCGGTGAAAGAATTAATGCATACTGATCAAGTTCCATTCTCAATTCATCAAGCTGAGCCTGCGCCTTTGTAAGCGATGCCTGAGCAGATGCCAGATCAGTTTTACTGGTGTGGAGATCGAATTCGGAAAGCAGCTTCTTTTCAAAAAGCTTAAGGTTGTTGTTATACTCCAGCAGTGAATGATCGTAGACAGCCTGAGCTTCAATAACATCGGCTTAAGCCGAGCGAACCTGTATTTTCAGAATATCAGTATTCATATCCACCAACTTATCGCCCTTCACCACATGGGCATTAAAATCGGTATAGATTTTTTCTACAGTTCCGTTCATCTGTGAAATTACATCTACCGTTCCAACAGGTTCCAGAGTTCCGGAACTGGAAACCACATTCTCTATGGATCCTTTTTCAATTGTATACATTACATATTGTGTATTCTGGTCCTTCTCCCCACAGCCTGACAGAAAAAGCATGGTAAAACTGAACATCAGCCAACCAAAAGAGGACCTATCATCCCTGAAATTGCTGCTCACAGCAACCTCCAATTATTCAATTTACATTTATATATGCAGATAGCATGCCAGGTAAAAAAAGACAAATTCATGGTAATTTCATCAAAAAACAGCCTTTTTCCCTTGTTTTTGGCGAGTATATTTTGCACATAGGTATTTCTTTTTTTAAGCTGTGCATATTTTACTCATACACAATTCAGGCAGTATTAAAAAAAACTGCCCCGTTTAATGGGGCAGTCAAACTTACTGAAAGACAGTTATTTTAACTCAGCCAGAATTGTTGCAGGGACACTGTCTACATTTTTCACAAAGAGTGGAACAACCATCACTCTTGAGACCTTACTCATCTCCAATCCATGAAGATTCACGTCTTCAAGAATGAACACATGTCTATCATGGTGTTTACCAAGAAGGTAATGGTGAGTGTAGACCCCGTCAGGCATATTTGCCGGCGATGCGATGGAGACCCAGTCCGAACCTACTGCCTTTAAATTGGGAAAGGTGTCCATAATATACTGTGCGCCTTCTGCCAGCAGTGCAGGTCCGTTACTTGAAAATCCTTCTGGATCATTCTCTCTCAGCTCTTTCATACCACTGCGGATAAACAGAAGATCTCCCCGGGCAATCTCTTTTTCAAAAGGTTGGAGATCAGCCTTTCCTACATATTCACCCAGGCCCTTGGGGATATCCACCAACACCGGATTGTTGAAAACAAGATCATTAATAGTGAAATCCGCTATCCAGCGTGCTCCACCAACAAAATGACCTGGTGAGTCAATATGAGTCCCGAAATGGTTGAAAATTTTAAGCAAAGAGGTCTCGGAAACATCGCCCTTCTCAATGGATGTAAGACGCTCAATTTCAAGTCCGGGCGAACCAGGCCAGCCGGGATCAGTTTCCGAAAGGGGATATGATAAGGATACAAACATTTATTCCTCCAGGTCGGATGCTATGAGGCGTATCGGCGCCCCGGATGCGTATTCCCCGCCGAGATTAAGAGGTGCCGGCAGGAGATAGATACGACGGTTCAGCAAAGATTTTATTTCTCCACCTACATTCTCAATAACATACACCCCGCTGCCCAGCACAACCTTGTGATTTACCGGATCAAAGGGGGCTGTTGCATACTGCTTCGGCAGATCGACATCACTGATATCCAGGGCAATCAGACGTACTCCCTGCTCTACAAACCATTTGCATGCTTCTGTAGAAAGAGTGCAGTATTTCTCAAAATAGCGGACAGGCTCTGAATAGAAAAGCTCTTCCCATCCGGTATAGATTATAACCGCGTCGCCTTTTTGCAGGGTATTCCCTGCCGTTTTCAGCGACGCCTTAACCGCCTCAAGGCTGATTCCCTGCAGTTCAGCTTTCGATGGATTGTATTTATCACTGACGTCTACCACCACAGCAGGACCGGCTATATCCTGAATACGAATAGTATCCAGAGTCCGGCCGTCTTCCACCATATGCCATGGTGCATCCATATGAGTCCCGTAGTGGAGACTCATGGTTATTAAGGCATGGCGGCATCGGTGTGCGCCCCATGTCTGGCGGTTCTGAAAGTAGCAACCGCCGAAAGGATGATATGTATTCTGATCAAGTACATGGGTCAGGTCGTAAATCTTCTTCACTGTCTGCTCCTTGATTCAGGCGTGTTGGATCAGGCGCTGGCCTTTTTACCACTGGCAAAAATAATACCCACGATTACAATACCGGTAAAGATATAACGCAGTCCTGCACCGAATCCGATTATGTTGAGCAGGTTAACGATAAGATACAACAGAACTGATGCGCCGAAAATACCGGGGATATTTGAATCACCACCGGCGATACTGCTTCCGCCCAGTACAACGACTGCAATGGAATTGAGCATGTACTCATCTCCCATATCCAGGGTAGCACCGCCGGAAAACGCCGCAAGAAGAATACCGGTAAGAGCAGCAAACATTCCTGAGAACATGAATGTAAGCATCTTCATCGTATTTACCTTGATTCCGGAAAGCCATGCTGCTTTGATGTTCTGACCAATAGCATGAATGTTCCGGCCGTATTTTCCCCGCTGCAGTACATAGGACATGAAGACTCCTATGGCTATCACCAACAAGAACATAACAGGAATGAACGCCAGCTTGAAGTTTACAAACCTTTCAAGTCCGTTGGGAGGCTTTATCTGCATTCCGCGAAAAAATACAATCGCCAGTGTTCGCACAATGAAACTTGATGCCAGAGTGGCGATCATGGGAGGCAGCAGAGCCAGCCGGATAAGACCGAAGTTGAATAGCCCTACGGCAGCACCAACCATAAGTCCGACAATAATCCCGAGTACAATTCCGCCATTAGATTCATTCATCACTTTCATTGCGGAGAGCCCCGCCAGAGCGATGGTATAAGGAATAGACAGGTCGATGTTTCCAGGACCGGTGGTGATAACCAGCATCTGTCCCATACCAACCAGAATAAAAAACGAGGCGAACGTAATGGATGCTACAAGAGTAGCTACCGGACTTGAAGAAACCATAGAAATAATAATATAGAGAAAAACAACACCAATATATGACCAGACCCATTTCTGCTCGGCGATCTGGTTCAGGCCGATGCGAAGAATATTGCGATTAGACATAATTGACCTTTCCTTTACGCTTGATAAAACTGTTAACCGTAAGAACGGAGATAATGATCATTCCCTGAGCCCCGATCTGCCAGTCCGGAGAGACTCTGAGAAAGGTCAGCAGGGTAGCTACCAGGGTCATGGTGCACCCACCGAGAACGACACCAATGGGAGATACCTTTCCACCGGCAAAACTTCCGCCTCCGATGATAACACTGGCAACAGCAAGCAGGGTGTAGTTACGGGCCATATTTGCGTCCGCACTGGTTGTTATTCCCGCAAGTGCGGCTCCGCAGATTATTCCGAAAAGACCGACAATGCCGAATACCAGTATCTGCAGCTTCAATGGAGACTGACCGGACTGAAGTATGGCTTTCGGGTTTCCACCCAGACCACGGATAAGAATACCGAACTTGGTCCGGTACATAATAAACTGCAGCAGAACTGCAAGAATAACCAGAACAATAATCGGAAAGGGTACAACCGGTGTCCGCAGATTCATAAGAGTCTGCAGGAACTGGGGTACATCACCGCCTGGCTGGGGCTGTATGGTAATTGCAAGCCCTGTCCAGATAAATGAAAGGCCGATGGTTACAACAATCGAGGGCAGCTTTCGCAGATGAAGGAAAGCACCGACTGTCATGTATACCGCAAGAATTCCAAGAAGCATAAGAATCCCAAGTAGAGGATTCTTCGGCAGGAGTGTTCCGATTACACAGGTAACAAGACTAACCAGATTTCCAAGAGAAAAGTCAATCTCGCCGATGGTCATTGCAAATGTCTGGGCTATGGTAACAAGCACAATAGGGATAGCCATATTCAACAGCAGGTTGAGGCCGTTATAACTCATTACCCGGGGGCGTAGTACCAGAATCGGTACCAGTACTACTAAAAGCGAGATCAGCGGCATGTAGAGGTCCTTCATACCGGTAATCTTTAAGTTTTTCGTTACGTCATTCAGTTTCATGTTTTCCGGTTTCCTCACTAAAACGAAGATTTCAGGATTTCTTCTTCCGTTGCCTCGGACCCGGACAGTTCCGCAAGGATCTTTCCGGATTTGAATACATAGATTCTGTCACAGTACTGAAGCTCATCCATTTCAGTTGTATACCAGACAAAACTTCTGCCCTTGGCACTTTCCTGCAGAATCAGCTTGTAAATTTCTTCTTTGGTACCGACGTCTACTCCCCGTGTAGGGTCATCCATCAGTACAATGGGCGAGCTCGATTCCAGACAGCGGGCAAAAAGAACCTTCTGCTGGTTTCCTCCACTCAGGGAAAGGATGTTTGCGCCAAGAGAGGCGGATTTAATATCAATAATTTTCTTCCACTTTGCAGCAGCTTCTGACTCCTTATGGGTATCAATGAGCATCAGCTTTTTGAGTTTGTTATACACCTGCAGAGTTAGGTTCTTTACAATTGACCATCGAGGGAAAACGCCGTCGGTCTGACGGTCTCCGGGAAGAAAGGTTACAGGGCCTTCGATACGATAATCAGAGTTTCTGCGCCAGCCGAAAAGATTGAGAAGCAGGTCGGTCTGTCCGTGACCGGCAAGACCGGTAAGGCCGATAACCTCACCCTTTGCAACCTTAATGCGCTTAACGCCATCAGCTGAATTCACCGGTTCAACCACCATTTTCGTGGGGTCGAAATCCTTTTTCGCGGCACTTTCAACCCTGGAAGTCTGTGACTTGAGGGGTTTTGCTTCACCCATCATTTCAATGATCTTATCCCTGCTGGCCTCTTTTGTTTCAAGGATGCCAACATTGACGCCGTCTTTCATTGCCAGGATTCTATTTGAACATGCAAGTACTTCATCCAGAAGGTGAGATATATAGATACAGCTTACTTTTTTGCCCTGAAGATCATTCAGATATGCAATAAGCTGTTCGGATGTCTGATGGTCAAGTGCGCTGGTGGGTTCATCAAGAATCACCAGGCGATGGGGATGATCGACAGAAGTGAATGCCTTGGCTATTTCAACAATCTGCCGGTTACCGAGGGAAAGATCCTCGATAATATCATCGGGATGGACATCATGCCCCGGGAATATTGTATCCAGGGTATCCATAATGCGTTCTTCAGCCTCTTTCTTCCAGTTTTTACCGTTAAGTGAAGGGTGAAAAACCCGCATATTTTCCAGTACAGACAGGTTCGGGCAAAGGCTGAGTTCCTGAAATATTGCCCGGATACCCTGCTGGTTTGCAACATGAACGTTATAATTTTCGTCCTGTACAGTTCCATCAATAATGAGATCGCCGGAGGTTTGTCCGTAGGTACCGGTGAGAATGTTTACCAGCGTGGACTTCCCGGCTCCGTTGTGGCCGACTATGGCCAGGGTTTCCCCTTCATAGATTTTACAGTCAACATCTTTCAGAGCCTGTTGCTGCAAAAAGAATTTATTCAGTTGTTTTACTTCGATCAGGGTGTTCATCTTTGTTGTTTCCTTGTTTCTCCATAACCCCACAGAAGCGGGCAGCCGTTATAAATCTGAGGTCCGCATCAGCGGACCTCAGATTGAACATTTTCTAAATTACTCTGATCAGATTAAATCTCAGGTACGGGATCTGTAGGAGCGGGCTTTCCAGCTTTCGCATTGGAAATCAGTTCCTGAACCCATGACTGAGGATAGTAGTTGGATGCTACAGCACCTTTTGGAGTAATCTGGAGGAAGATATCCAGAGTGTCCGCGGTGATAGACATAGGGGGAAGCATAATCTTTTTGGGAACATCGTTTCCATTAAGAACTTCCAGCGCTGTCCAGAAAGCAACCTGTACGGATGCAGGGGGGATACAGCTTGATTCGGTTTCGTAACCATTCTTTACATTCAGGTCTTTCCAGATCTGAAGCTCATCCTGGCGGTTTCCCATGTATACGATGGGGATCGGGCGACCAGCAGCTTCGAAAGCCTTGATAGCACCATATCCGTCACCACCCTGGGTTACTACACCAACGATTTCGGGAAGTGAAGGAAGAATACCTGCAACCTCTTTCTGTGCAACAGACTGGGTCCAGTTTCCATAAACTTCACCAACGATTTCGAATTCGGGGTGTTTAGCCATACCGTTCATGATTCCTTCGTGGATGGCATCGTTTACGAAGGTACCTGCAAGACCGCGAATCTCAAGCAGCTTTCCGCCTTTGAGACGCTCTGCAAGATATTCAACCTCACGCTCACCATACCACTGGAAGTCAGTGATCAGCTTGTAGGCAGCATCCAGAGTAACAGCGTTGTCAAAAGAGATTACAGGAATACCTGCATCAATCGCTTTCTGAATAGCACCGTTAAGGGCTGTGGGAGATGCAGCATCGAGAACGATCGCATCGTAACCTTCCAGAATCAGGTTCTGGATCTGGGCAGCCTGCTCAGCAGCGGAACTTTCGTTAGTTGTGAAAGCAGGTGCTTCTTCGATAAGTCCCTTTTCCTTAGCTTCGGTTACAACAGTGTCCCAGTCTTTCAGCATCTGCTGGCGCCAGGAGTTTCCTGCATAATCGTTGGAGAAAGCGATGCGCCATTTTTTGGCTCCACCGGCTTCCTTTCCACCCTCTGCGAATACAGCTCCGGCAACAATAAGAGTTACCAAGAGTACAGCAATAATTTTTTTCATTTACTCCTCCTTAGGAATATTTGAATTGAACTGTAACCAGTATGAGGCCGGTTTTTTCAGAGAAGAATGGAAAACTTATCGATTTTTCGGAAAATTTTTACTTTTTCGTAACACTTATCTGATAATTTTCCCAGTAAACGGATATCCACATCATCCGTACCTTTAAAACCATTGGCCAAAGAAGACCTCCCTGGAAGCAGAGAGGTCTTTTTATATTTCCGTGTCTCGTTAATTAGCGATAGGATCAGCAGGCGCTGGTTTTCCATCGCGAGCATTTGCAATAAGTTGTTGTGCCCACTCGCGAGGATACGCAAGAGTCGCTACTCCTCCTTTTGGTGTATTTTCAATAAAGTAATCAAGTTTGTCATTTCCGATAGTTAGGGGAGGAAGGTTTATATTGTTAGGTACTTTTGTACCATTAAGAACTTCAATTGCGACCCATAAAGCGATCTGAGAGGATCCCGGGCAGCTACAGCCTGAATACGTTTCATATCCGCTCTCATCTTTCAGCTCTTTCCATATCGCCAGTTCATCCTGACGATTACCCATGCAGATAATAGGTACATCTCTGCCAGCTGCCTGGAACGCCTTAACCGCACCGTATCCATCACCACCTTGCGTCACCACTGCGGCGATTTCCGGGAGTGACGGAAGAATGCCTGCAACTTCCTTTTGAGCGACAGACTGTGTCCAGTTTCCGTATACCTCCCCCACAACAGTGAACTCCGGGTATTTCTTTAACATGTTAGTAATCCCTGTATGGTATGCATCATCACAAGACGTACCCGCAAGACCACGGATTTCAAGTATATTTCCACCCTTCATTTTAGAAGCAACAAACTTTACTTCAGACTCTCCAACTTCTTCAAAATCGATAATCAAATTATATGCAGAAGGTTCTGTCACATTATTGTCAAAAGCAATGACCGGTATTCCAGCATCTACCGCTTTTTTTACTGCTCCATTCAATGCTGTCGGAGAGGCGGCATCAAGTACGATCGCATCGAAGCCTTCAAGGATTAAATTCTGGATTTGTGCAGCTTGCTCTGCGGCTGAGCTTTCATTAGTTGTAAAAGCTGGACCTTCAGCAATCAATCCCATAGCCTTTGCTTGGGAAACCGCTTGATCCCAATCTTTCAACATCTGTTGCCGCCATGAATTACCTGCATAGTCATTACAAAGCGCAATGCGCCATTGCTTCACACTTTCATTTTTGTCTGCCTGCCCTTCTGCAAGCACCAAACACATAGTTGCAATCAACAACATCAATACAACATAGATACGTTTCATACATACCTCCATAACAAATTTCTTCTTTAGACATGTTATGACATGTGATATGTAATACAATGGAATTTATTTATTAATCCCGGAAAATTTTGTAATTATGCCAATTATTTGAAAAAGATAATTAATTTCAATAACTATTAAATATACCTTTTATTTGAAATAGATCTTCTCATCAAACCTTTTTCACTATCATCAATGCCATAAGAGGTTTCTTATTTTAATAGTTAATCCAAGTATAGAGTAACACTTAACTGATAATTTTCTTACTTCGCAGATAATCGGATGGAGAAACACCAAACTGCTTTCTGAAGCATTTACTGAAATAGTAGGGGTCGGAATACCCTACCCGTTCAGCAATTTCCATAATCGGTTCCAGCGGTTCTTTATCCATTAATCCTTTTGCGGCTCTGAGGCGATAGTCAGTGAGAAACTCAATCACAGAGAATCCCAGCTCCTTTTTGAAGACACTGCTCAGGTAGCTGGGAGAAACAGAAACCGATTCCGCTATCCGCTCCAGGGTAATAAACTTCCGTGTGTAGTTACGTTCAATGAATAGCTTTGCCTTCCGCACAACCAGCTGAGTTTTGGAGGTTTTTCCCGAGTCTCTGCCCGACAGTAACTGGCTCAGCATATTCACAAGCCAGAACATCAGATCATCAAAAGTAGTGAAGCGCAGAAAAAGAGCAAACACATCGTCGGCACCATTGAGATAAGCCTTGAGACTGAGGCTGTTCTCCTCCATAAACTCGTTAATGATACTGATGATCTCCATGCAGGCAGTTTCACAGTACTCCCGGGGATATTTCTTTTCCTTAATGGAGAGGAGATACGAGCGAACAAGATCAACAGCCTTCTGCTTCTGGCCGCTTCTTAGAAGTAACAGCAGATCTTCCCGTGAGGAAAAAGAAGGGAGATCCACCCAGCTCTGCCGGCTTTCATCCATAAAAGAGTGAACATGAATTATATTTCTGCCCTCATGATAACATCGTTCCGAAGCATTGAGAGCCTGCCTGTAAGCTTCCGGTAGATCAGCGATCTCCGGAACAAGAGTGCTTATACCAGCAATAATATCAATTCCCCGGCTGTTAAGGGCTGAAATCAGAGTTTTAGCCACCTCATAGTAGCTTTTATCCTTGATTCTACTTGTTTTAGGATCATCATTACTTATCAGAATTATTCTTCCGGTCTCATCTATCAGGAGCTCCATGGACGGGACTTCAGGAAGATCCTCTGCCGGCACAGCTGTTGCTGCAACAATAACACTTACAACAAAACCTCCCGGATGAAGGGGTATTCTAAAAAGCTCCCAGCGGTCCTGTATCGCCTTCGGACTTCCTCCATGCTTCCCGTTTAACAGGGTCAGCAGAAATCGGCTTTTCAAACTGCTGGTATCCGGCTGGGAGGCTACCTGATTCTGTATTGACAGAAGACGGTAACGTTCCTCGATAAGAATAGTGTCCCTTGCTTCTATAACGGTTTCGCGAAACTCTTCAGGATCTATGGGTTTAAGATTGTAAGCCAGTACCCCGGCATGTATCGCAGCCCGGGCATAGTGAAAATCTTCATACCCGGTAAGGATTATCACCTTTATCTGGGGATACTTCAGACGAACTTTTTTTGCCAGCTCCACCCCGTTAACAAAAGGGATATTTATATCAACAATCATTAACAGCGGTCTGAGAGTTTCAACCATATTAAAAGCCGCTTCTCCATCCTCAGCCTCACCGACAATCTCAAAACCTAACTCATCCCAGTCGATGGAGTTGCGAACCAGACTTCTAATCAGATACTCATCATCGACAATAAGTACCGGAATACGCATTTTTGCCATGTCAGTGTATCTCCGAAACGTATGGCAGACGGACAATAACCTTGGCAAAATGGTCGGGTTCACTGCGGAAACTTAGACCGAAATCCTCTCCAAAGAACAGTTTAATTCGCTGATCAACACTGGTCATGCCGAACCCCCTGTCATCCTCATCGGGAACTCTGTCGTTCACAAGTTTATACATTCTCTTTTCATCAAACCCCTGGCCATTGTCCACTACCTGAAGAGAGACTATATCATCTATAAGTTTTCCGGTAACCCATATCTTACCTTTTCTGCGAACACTTTTAAGACCATGATATATGGAATTCTCAACCAGGGGCTGAAGCGAGAGCTTGATAATCTTCTGATCAAGAACACCCTCATCCACATCCAGAACAAAGTCAAACTTATCTTTATACCTGATCTCCTGTATAGACATATAATTCCGCAGAGTATTTATCTCTTCCCGTATGGTTACAACCGGTTTACCTTCACTTAATACACCGCGATAAAACATTGAAAGTGATTTTCCGAGTCTGTAAGTGTCCTCATTGCGGCCGAGTTGAGAAAGCGCACATAAACTTTCCAGTGAGTTGTAGAGAAAATGCGGATTGATCTGAGACTGCAGTGCAAGCAGTTCAAGTTCTCGCTGCCTTTTCTGCTCGTTATAAACCTGATCCACCAGTCCGGAAATTCTCTCCACCATGTGGTTGAAATTTCCAGCAAGAAGGCCTATCTCATCATTACCGCTCACCTTTGCACGAATCTGGAGATCTCCCTGGGCGGCATCCGACATTGAATCGGACAAAGAAATTATGGGCTTTGAAATTGCCTGGGACATCCAGAATGAAAAAAGCAGCTCGAAAATAATAGAGACAAGGCCAATAAGGTAGATTGAGTAAGTCATACGCCGACTGTAATCCATAATTTCGTTCAGTGGGACCATACCGATGATAAGCCAGCCCAACCGGTCGAGATGATTTGATATAACAACGAACTGTTCTTTACCGAAGGTAGTGATCTTCCCCTCGGAATTGCTTTCAGTAAGCCAGTCAACATACCGGTTACGCAAAAACTGATTGTAGAGGCCGTAGTCGTTTGTTTCCGGAAATACGAGCATTCGCTGCCGGTTCACCACAATAAAGCGTCCTGTCTTCCCGTAATCCAGATGACTGTACAGACGGGAAAAAATACTCTCATTCATTTTCATTTCCAGAATGCCGACATTCTCACCTACATTTCCCCGCTGGACTATCCGAAAGAGAGTCGGGCCTGAATCTTCGGGGTACTCCAGGGTGTATGGCAGAGTGCCCGGATCGGTCCACACCTTACGTCCTTTGGAATCGGAAACCATGGAAATAAACTCAGGAGCGAGCTGCTTATGCTGGATTTCCTGCCGGTGGTTGAGAAAGCCGGCGCCGGCCATGGTTCCATCAAGACGATACACACTTATACTGTCGATATAGCCCCGCAAATACATAATCTTGTCCAGAACCGAATTCACAAGAAAGTACTGATCCAACCCCTCCATTTTGTCCGGCTCTATCTGACGGGTAAGCACCGCCTGGACAACAGGGTCTGATGCCACCCGTTCAGCTCCTGTTTCTATATCATTTAACGCGCTGTCCAGACTCTGCATAATAATATCTAGACTCTGCTGGGTATTACTGACAATTCTGTTGAGCATAAGTTCCGAAGCTACATGATTGGCAATATATCCGGACAGCAGAATCAGCAGAGAAATTATTACAATATTGGGAAAATAGATTTTCTTGAGGATTGATAGATTTGCATAAAAGGTTTTTATACGAACCAGAAGATTGGGCACGGTCAGCGAATCTCCTTAAGCAGACTGTAAGGCAAATCAGAATCAACAAAGATTATGTCGGATAATTCAGGTTTCGCATAGGTTTCCGCGTCTTTACCGGTTAAAAGCTGCGGATCCAGCTTCATCCAGGAATCAAGCTTTTCACCTCGAACCAGTCTAATAGCACTGCGAAGTACAGTCATGCCCTGCCAGGTTGGGGTGGAAATCGCGGCAAAATCAAAATCCGGGTATTCCTCACGATACTTAAGATAGAGTTTAAACAATCCATTGTAGTCATCACCGGTAACCGGAACCAGAGGTAAACCGGCGTCAAGCAGAGCCTTTGACGCTCCGGTGGCCACCTGCCCTCCGTCCGCCCAGATACCGTCAATGTGGTGGTGATCTTCCAGCAGGTCCGACATAATCTCGTAGGCACGATCTTCCTGCCAGTAGGCATCCCGGTAGGCAAGAATCTTAATTGAGCTTGAATCGAGAACTTCCAGCGCACCCTTCATAGCCTCCGCAGTACCGGGATTACCGGGGATTCCGCCAAGCATAACGATATTGCCGGTACTGCCGATTTTACTCATTAGCCAGGAAGCCCATTTCCGCCCCCGTTCCCGTTCATCCGGACCGACATATACATCAAAGCTGTCAGGGTCATCCAAAGGAAGATTGCAATGGAGAACCTTTATTCCCAGCTTTCTTGCTTTCTTCAACGAAGGAGTAACTGCAAGCGAGGAGTTGGGAATTGCGATGATGGCGTCTACCCGCAGGGCTATAAATGATTCAATATCCTGAACCTGTTTATTTATGTCACCTCTCCCATCAAGAACAATGAGCTCGAGATCATCATGCCTTTGAGCTTCCTGCCGCATGGAAGCAAGCATCTCTGCACGCCAGGAATTATCGGTAAAGCCATTGCTGAAACCGATAACTACATTATCATCAGCAACTTGTGCACATTTGGTGGCCATCGGAACATGCACCCGTTCGGGAACACAGCCGACAGTCCATACCGATACAAGACAGATGAGGAGACATTTGAGTATGATTTTACAGATATGCTTCTGCAGTAAAGACAACCGCCGGCTTAGATCCACGGGGCATTATACCGGCGGTCTCGGTTATATGTCAAAATTTACCTTTTTCCGGACACCCGGTATCAATTCATTTCGTATCCGCCATCCACATTCAAGGTCTGTCCGGTTATAAAATCGGCGTCCCTGGAACAGAGAAAACTTACAGCCCCTCCGATATCATCTGTAGAGCCTATCCGGGCAAGGGGGATTTTTGTAATCATCTCTGCGGTAGCCTCTTCAACAGAAATCCCCAGGGATTCCGCTTTTCCCTTGATGCTGGCATCCCACATGGGTGTTGAAACTACGCTTGGAGATATTGCATTTACATTAATACCATATGGAGCAAATGCCATGGCACTGGACTGGGTAATACTGATAATTGCCGCTTTGGAGGCAGCATAATGTATCTGAAATGAACGCCCCCTGCGGCCGGCAATAGAGGAAAAGTTAACGATCTTACCTCCGCAGACAGGGCGCTTGCCTTCCGGCAGACTTTTAACCTGATCGACCATCTGCTGCCCTACAATCTGACAGGCAAAGGCGGTGCCCTTCTGGTTGATTGCGATGATTCTGTCCCAGTCCTTCTCTTCCACCTCAAGAAATTCCCGGCTCTGTACAATGCCCGCAGCATTTACCATAAAATCGATCCGGCCGAAGCTGTCTAGAGCAAACTTGACAACCTTGCGGATGTCATCTGTGTTTGAAATATCCGCGGCTATACTGACTGCGTCAGTTCCCTTTGCTTTACACTCATCCACAGCTGTTTTAAGCTGCTCTTCACTGATATCGGACAGAACCATCTTTGCTCCATCCGCAGCAAGACGGAGGGAGACCCCTTTACCTATTCCGGAAGCCGATCCAAAAACCAGGGCTATCTTATCTTTATGACGCTTTTCCATTTGACTCTCCATGTAATATGGGTACCCAAAACTTCTTTAGGTCCAATTATTATACCTATTATATCTTCACTAGCGGACTAAGGCAACAAGAAGAATACAATAGAAGGGGTGAGAAAACTGAAAAAATACGCCGCAACAACGGCGCATTCCCATACATGCAGCTCCATTAAATCAGGTGAATATTTCGGCAAAACCCTGTATACGGTACAGCCCTCCGGTGGCAATAGCAGCCTTGCCTTTCACCGGTGCATCCGCCCGGACTATCGCCCCGGGCTCGTCCTCCACACCTTTAAGGCGGACCGGATGAGCCGCAAGGATTCCTTCCACCATTTCGTTGACGAAATCTTCAGGTTTGTTTAAGAATTTTTCATCGCAATGCATCCTTATTTAGACCCGCCCACAGGATGCAGATTGCCCCTGCCCTCTATCACGGAGATAACATTTTCCATGGACATGTTCGCCATGTTAAAAGTTGCTTCCAGAGTTCCGGCACCGATGTGGGGGGTAACAATAAAGCGGTCGTCATTCAGCAGCTTTGAGGCTGTAGGGGGTTCATATTCGAAAACATCAACCGCTGCCCGGGCCACAATGCCGTCACAAACCGCCTGATAAAGATCCTCTTCAGCAACAACTCCACCCCGGGCAATATTCACCATGAAAAGGCCTTTTTTGGCTGTGGACAGAAGTTTTTTATCCACCAGGTGATTTGTCTCATCTGTCAACGGCAGATGAACCGAGATAAAATCCGATTGAGCAAAGATTTCTTCCAGGGAAGCAAATTCAACACCCAGAGAAGCAGCCGCAGCCTTATCCTGAAACAGATCGTATGCCAGGGTTTTTGTTCCAAAGGGTTTCAGGTAGGAGGCAACTTTTTTCCCAATATTGCCGAAGCCTAAAATTCCCACGGTTTTTCCAGCCAGTTCGCTGCCCACATAGACACCGAACTTTTTGTTCCGCAGATCGTTGCAAAGATTCTGGACGTTGCGGGCCAGATTGAGCATAAGCCCCATGGTAACTTCCGCAACAGCATTGCTGTTTGAACCGGGGCAGTTTGAAACTGAAATTCCCCGTTCAATTGCGGCTGGAATATTAATATTATCTGTACCTACTCCGAATTTGGAAATTGCCTTCAGCCGGGGAGCAGCATCCATAACAGCAGGGCTGACCTTCTCAAGCCCCACAATAAAGCCAGCCACATCGTCTACTGCTTTTATTACCTCAGATTCATCAAGAGGATCCCAGCTGTATATGGGTTTCATTTCGTACCCTGCCTCCGACAGGGTACGTTCCATGTGGTCATGTACAAGCTCTTCAATACTGGGCTGTACAGTTACAAGTATCTTTTTCTTACTCATTTTATTTTCCTCAGGCAAAACCAAGCAGTCGTGGTACAAACAGCACCAGGTCGGGAATAAAGGTAATCAGCATCAGTGCCGCAATTTCCATCAGAATAAACGGCGCGATAGCCCTGGAGATCTTCATCATACTGACCCCGGCGATGGGACAGGCAACAAAGAGACATACACCCAGCGGCGGTGTTGCAAGACCGATATTCAGGTTTACCAGCATAATAAGAGCGAAGTGAACAGGATGAATTCCAAGACGAATAGCCAGGGGCATAAGGATTGGCCCAAGCAGGATTGCATTGGCCCCGGTTTCCATAATCATACCCATAAAAAGAAGCAGTGCATTTACCAGCAGCAGGAACTGTACCCGTCCGAGATTTGCGCCGACAAGGGCTTTAGCAAGGGCCTGGGGTATCCGTTCAATGGAGAGGGTCCAGCTGAGAACACTGGCAAAACCTACTATCAGAATAAGAATGGAAGTTGTAGTTGCACTTTTCAGAAGGCATGCAGGGATATCACTCAGTTTAAGAGTCTTGAAAATAAAGAACCCGACAAACAGGGCGTAGCAGGTTGCTACAGCTGCAGCTTCGGTGGGAGTAAATACTCCGCTTAAAATTCCGCCGATAATAATAACCGGCATAAGCAGTGCAAGAATTGCATCCTTGGTTCCCCGGACCAGCTCCATGGCGCCGACTTTTTCCTTACGGTACGGGTGGTTTCGCTTAACACCGATTATGTAGGCCATAATCATAAGTGCGATTCCCACAAGAAGTCCAGGAACAAATCCAGCGGCAAAAAGGGCACCGATGGATATTCCCATAATCGAACCGAATACAACCATAATAATGCTGGGGGGAATAATAGGCCCGATAACCGAAGACGCTGCCGTAACAGCTGCGCTGTAGTCGGGTTCGAAACCATCCTCAACCATGGCGGGAATCAGGATTGAACCGATGGCGGAAGTATCGGAAACTCCCGCTCCGGTAAGACCTGCAAAGAGAATACTGGCGCCTATGTTGGCCTGAGCAAGACCGCCCCTCAAACGTCCGACCACAAGTCCGGCGAATTTAACCAGCCTGGTGGTAATTCCGGTTTTGTTCATCAGCTCGCCGGCCAGGATAAAAAACGGAATAGAAAGAAGAACGAATACATCAACTGAACTGTAAAAACGCTGGGCGATAACAGTAAAGGGAACCTTGTCCCAGACAATGAGAAAGGTTGTGGCACTTATACCCAGAGCAAAAGCAATGGGAACTCCGACAAGCAGTGTTACAAGAAAGGGGATAAAAATCCAGGCTGACATCAGGCTGCCTCCTTGCCGGTTGTAGAAAACAGATCCTGTATTTCCGCTAACAGCAGATAAATTACATGGATCACTATCAGTATTGAACCGATGGGCAGGGCCATCTTCGGAAAATACATGGTTATTTCAATAGTTGTAGCCTTTACCTTCTGGGCTGCTTCTGCAGCAAGAAAACTGTATTTGGCAAAAAAGAACAGAAACCATATAAGGGTACTTTTTATTAAAATAGATAAAATCTGGCTTAATTTTTTTGGCAAAATGGTAATTAGGAAATCGACTCCCACATGGAGCCCCTGTTTGGCAGCAATCCCTGCACCAAGCATGCCGATCCAGATCAGCAGCATACGGGAAAGCTCCTCCGACCAGGGCACCGAAGCCCGGGCAGCTCTCAGGGTTACCTGGACCATGACTACAACCAGCATGACTGCAACCAGCACCATGCATAAGTAGCCTACAAATTTCTCCAGGATATCGCTTATACGTTTAAGAACATCAACTAGTTTCCCCACTTCGAGAACCTCCTCTCAAGGAATAATCATATGAGGTTTCCGCCTGTTCCGGGTAGTGGACGGACAGAACAAAACCCGCCCCGGCATTAAAGCAGAGACGGGCTGTATTTACTTTTACATGGATAAATCAGCGGTAGCCGAACTTCTTCTCTGACTCTGCAACTGCAGCCATCAGGCCATCGATATACTTGGCATCAACCTTTCCGCGGAGATACTCAAGAACAGGAGGCTGTGCTATATCTGCATACTGCTGTTTCTCTGCAACAGTGGGGGTATAGATCTGCATACCAACTTCTGCAAGGTGGGCAAGTCCGGTACTCTGGGAATGGATGGTCTCAACGGCACGGTTAACCACTGCAGCCTGGTGGGCGGCAACCTGGACAATCTGCTGAAGGTCAGCGGGAAGGCTGTTAAGGAAATCAGAGTTCATAACAAAGTAGTCTTCACTCCAGAGGTGACCATCAAGGGTTATGTAATCCTGTACTTCATAGAGTGCGTTGGTTGAAATAACGGAGATGGGGTTTTCCTGTCCGTCTACAACACCTGTCTGAAGGGAGGTGTAGAGTTCACTCCATGCGATAGGTACTGCGTCAGCTCCGAAGGCCTTCATCATTTCGACAAAGATCGGAGAGGTCATGACCCGAATACGCTCGCCTTTAAGGTCTGCAGGGGTTTTAATCTGCTTTTTGGAGTGGGTAAAGTGACGGGTTCCATTCTGGCCCATGGCAAGAACGGTCAGGCCGGTCTCTTTTTCGAAATCAGCACAAAAATCCTTCCAGAACTGGCTGTTGTCCAGAACATCCCAGGCAATCTCTTCGGATTTGAACAGGTAGGGAATGTAGAGGATTTCAAAGGGTGCAAAAAACTGTCCCATGGTTCCGGTTCCAACCGCTGCTTCAAGAGCACCGCTCTGGGCCATTTCACAGGTAGCCTTGTGGTCACCTAACTGTCCGTCAGGATAAACTTCTACATTGATCCGTCCGCCTGCACGAGCTTCTACAATATGCTCGAAGATATCACACAGAGCATATTCCTGTTCCCATTGAACAGTTGGAACAGCCTGATAAGAAGGCGCATTGATGGCGATACGGATAGTATACTCTGCGTCGGCAACCGCAGGATTTTCCTTCTTTTCAGGAGCCGGGGGAATAGGATTTGTCGCAGGGGCTTCTTTCTTCTCTGCTGCAGGTGCAGCGGAAGCAGTCTCCTTCTCAGAGCCACCACAGCCGACAAACACTACAAGTACTGCAAAAATTAACAGGACGGCAAGTAATCTGGATCTCATAAATTTCCTCCTTTCATGAGACACATTTTATTTTCCGGTCCGGAGGACCGGTATCAAATGTGACCGCTATTAACGGTCACTGAATACCACGGTTCTTTTTCGCCTCCGCATAGCGGGCATCCAGGGCTTCAAGATCGGCATAGAATGCTTTTTCTTCATCTGAGGTCAATTTGAGCTGGGGAGCCCGCATCTGATAGTCGCTAATGATTCCACGGTAAACCAGGGCAGCCTTGAAATAAGCCATATTGCCCCCGTTTCTGAGGACATTGGCATAGTCGTCAGCAAAGTGCTGATGAAAAAGAGCCAGCTCCCAATCGTTGGCTTTTATAGCTTCGTACATATCGACATAGGGTTCCGGATAGGCTGAAGAGCAACCGGAAACGGTACCATCGGCACCGAGAGACATAATAGCCGGCAGCAGGGCATCTGAACCGTGCATAACTGAAAAATCCCCTCCCCGTACGCGGGTGTACTCAGCGGTGCGGCGGAAGTCGGCCCAGCTGTACTTAATGCCCACAATGTTTTTCCGGGCCTGGGCTATTTCTTCCACGATTGTTGTGGGCAGATCATTCACTGCAAGCTGGGGAATGCCGTAGAGGTATACCGGATACCCTAAAGGTACCGCATCGGCCAGAGCCAGGTAGAACTCTTTGATTTCCCTTGGATTTGCTCCAAAATAGGCAGGGGTTACTGCACCGATTCCATCAGCGCCAGCAGATGCTGCATGCTGTGCGAGCTCAATAACATCTTCCTGCTTCATTGCTCCCACATGGATATAGACGGGGAGCCGGCCTTTTGCGGTAGAGATTACTGTCTCTGCAATCTTTTTCCGGTCATCCACACTGAGACGATACATTTCACCAGTGGTGCCAAGAGGGTACAAGCAGTGAACCCCCTTCTCGATGAGAAAGTCTGTAAATTTCCTTGTTGAATCAAGATCAATACTGCTGTCAGTCTTGAAGAGACTGACCATTGCGGTTGTTATTCCGTATAACAATTTGGTATCGGTGTTTCCCACGATGCTTTCCTTTTCTCAAAAACTGTCTGCCGCCGGATTGTTCCGGCAGCAGCAAGTGTGGGAATTCTAACCTGACTTATGTCATATGTCAACTTTTCTGTTTGATGTTTTCATTGAGGATCATCAGGCAGGGAAAGCATGAATGAACGGAGGTATTCCAGAAAGGCATCATAACCGCGGAAGAATTCACGCATGGTTCGATGAAAGGCGCCGTAGTCGTTAAACTCCTCGGAAGTCATCCCGTCTTCGTGGTAAATCTTTGCATATTCCGGCAGATTGCTTAGAAGTTCATTGATAACCGTCTCGGGAACCGGCTGATCCATCCTGTCTTCGACCGGTACGGAACATCCTTCAAGGCGTCTCCACCAGACCGGATTAACCGTAAGGATAAGATCACCCCCAAGAAAATGAGACCAGAGCCAGTGGCTGTGATTCAGGGCACCGAGTATACGCAGCCGGTATCCGCGTTCACGGAAAAGGGTATAGGCTTTTTTCATAATGGCAACACCTGCGAGTTCCACAGAATCGGGAGCCACCGGCAGGTTATCCCTTGCAACAAGGGCAGTCATATAATCATTTATCCGTCCCACCATTATGGTACAGCTTGGGTTTAGTGTACTTATATCAAGGCCCTCTTTTTCCCGCCTCTTCAAGCCCCGCTCTACCGCTTCGGCCACTGCTACAGCCTGAGGGATTCCGAAGCAGACAGTTCCGTTTACACTTACACCGTGATAAATACACTCTTCAATTGCAGCTACAGCCGCAGTGGAGACCGGCATCTTTATAAGGATGTTTTCATTCAGTGACGAGAGCGCCCGAGCATGTGCTACTGTTTTTGCTGTGCTGCGGTAATATCGTGGATTAACCTGCAACGCCTGCCAGCCCCTGCTGCCTTTTGTTTCCCGGAACATGGGCATAAACATTTCCGAACTTGCTTTTCCAGCCTCTTCCGTGAGCTTCCAGCAGAGCTCCTCATCGGAAGCATCAGGGATTTCCTTTACTAGCAGGGAATCTATTCGATCCCGCCAGTTATACATCTCATCCTTCAGTATTCTGCCTACTATCACCGGATTGGACGTGGCTCCCACTGCCCCCCTTTCCATGGCAAATGCCACCTCTGCAGCACCGCAGGAATCATTCCAGAGTTCAGTCTGGGGAAAACGAACAGCAGCTTCATGGAGAGGACTCAAGTATTTCATGTCTGATTAACCACCCTTTGGTCTATTAATTTAAATAATTAAGACGTTAAGGAATATTATGCCAGCACTTTTGCCCTCGCGCAAGAAAAACTGTTCTGTTTCTGCCATAGCCTTTCAATTTCCCTGCAAATCTTATACAAGTATGATAATTATCGATTTATTCCGAGGAGAACAATTCATGTCGAGAAAGCGTCCCAAGGTATATGAGGAGGTTATTACTACTCTTGAAGAAATTATCGACAGAGATAATCTCACCGCAGGTGACCGCCTTCCCTCGGAGTCGGAACTGGCGGAGATGATGGAAGTCGGAACCAGGTCAATCAGAGAAGCCTACGCTACCCTCCGAACCATGGGCATTGTGGAAGTCCAGCATGGCAAGGGAATCTTCCTGGCCGAAAACAGCATGGATCACTTCCTGGAATCGCTTGCCACATCCATAAAATTCACCTTCTCTGATACCAGGACCCTTCTGCTTGAATTAACCGATGTCCGCCTTCTTATTGAAACCGGCATTATACATGATTTTGCCCTGGAACGAACTGAAGAGGATGTTGAAAATCTACGTACAATAACAGCGGATATGCAGAAACATAATGCAGATAAAGACCTGATCAATTTCAATCTGAAAGATCTGGAGTTTCATGCCTATCTGGTGCAGAGCTTTCCCAACCGTATTATCAAATCCCTGTACATACACCTTCAGCGGCTGCTTAGGCAGAGTATACAGCTTACCCAGTATTATGGAGGCGAAGAATCTCTCTGCCTTGATCAGCATCAGGAAATGCTTGACCTGATTGCCGCGGGAGACGGTGACGAAGCACGGAATGTTCTGTCTGATCATCTGCAGCGAACCCGTAAAACCGTGGAATCCCTGCAGCTGTAGCAGTAATAGAAACCCCTGGTCAGCTTCCGGTGCTGATGTTATATGCCTTGATTAAGTGCTCCCTCATAAGCTTTTCCGCCAGTTCCGGCTTCTGATCCCTTATGGCATCGGCAACTGTTCTATGATCTTTGAGAGCTTCCTCAGGAACACCGCCTCTGGATAGAGTGATCTCCCGGGTCTGTTCAATAAGGTCCTCCACCAGCTGCGAAAGACCGAAAAGAAAGTCATTCTCTGAAGCTCGTGCAATGGCCAGGTGATAGGCATGATCACTGGCAATACCGATACCTCCTGCACTGAGATCCTTCTCCATGTCATCTATGGCTTTATTGATCTCTTTCAGATCATCTTCAGTACGGCGTTCTGCCGCGAGGGTCGCGGATTTTGTCTCCAGAATCAACCGCACTTCAATAATATCACTGACCATCTGGTTGGTACGACGAAACAGAGTCTGCACGACATTAAGCGCATGATTAAGGGATACTTCTCTTATAAAAGTTCCGCCTGAAACTCCTACCCGGGTTTCGACTTCGCCCATCAGTTCCAGGGCACGGATAGCCTCACGCACAGAGGTTCTACTAACTCCCAGCTGCTCGGCAAGCTCCCTCTCGGGAGGGAGTTGATCGCCGGGATTGAGGGTCCCGGCGTCTATAAGGCTTCGAATCATCTCAGCGACGTCTTCAAAAACCTTCTTTTTTTTCAGTTTACCGAATAGATTGTCCTGTTTGTTTGTCATCATACCACCGGGAAAAAACTTACCACATCAACGGCATAGATGACAAGAAAGGAAATCATCAGCCGTTAATCCAGTTTTTATCACCAAAGGCTTTTTTCCAGGCCCCTTCAAACTTGGCCCAGCGGTCTATGGTATAGGCATTGGCAAAAAAGAGCTTCCAGAGTCCGTATGAGCAGGTCATTTCATCCGCGCCCATGCGGAAACCATCCACAATCTGCTGAAGAGAACGGGCAGCGCTCATGACTTTGGTATCGATGCCGCCGGCCATGTATGCCTCGGTAACTCCCTGCATGAGATCATTGGTGGAACGCTCATCAGCCTCACCAAGCAGTCCAAGAAAAATGGCAGCATGGTCTGCACCGGCCTTGGCGACTACCAGAGCTTCCATGGCTGTATGTATAGCTGTTGCACAGATTTCGATATCGGTGGTCTCTTTTATTTTCTGTATTGCCTTGATTCCTTCTATACTTGTCTGAACCTTGACAATTACGTTATCTCCCAGGGAGTTGATGATCTTTGCTTCTTCCACCATGGTAGCTGCATCGGGAGCGCTGACCTGGGAAAAAACCTTACAGGACACTGTTTTGCAGATATCCGTAAAAGTTTTTTTGAAATCACCGCCAACGGCAGCCATCATACTAGGGTTCATGGTTACACCGTCAAGGATTCCCCAATCGTTGATCTCCTTGATTTCATCAAGAACACAGGAGTTAAGATAAAATTCCATTGCTGTTTCCTCCAGCTGTACTACAGATATTACCCCGTCGTTAATGAACGACGTATTGGTCTAATAATTAGACATTATACCACGAAAACAAACTGCAGTCAAAGGCTTATACCGGATAAAGCCGTAAAAATGCGGCTTTATCCGATTTCTCAAGGGACAAGATTCAGGGAAGCGGGTCAGCAGGAGCAGGCTTATCGGCTTTTGCATTTGCAATAAGCTCCTGAACCCATTCCTGTGGATAGGAGAGATCTGCAAGACCTCCCTTTTCAGTATGCTCAAGGAAATAGTCCAACTGCTCTTCACCAAAAACCATTGGACTCATATGGATCTCCTTGGGAACATCGTTTCCATTCAAAATCTCCAGAGCAGTCCAGAAAGCTGTACTAACCGAACCGGGAACAATACTTACCGACATGGAAGGATAGCTGCCGCCGTTATTCTTCTGCATCTCTTTCCATATTACCAGCTCGTCATAACGGTGACCGAAGATCTGTAGCGGTGCAGGACGACCGGCATTTTCAAAAGCCTTCAGACTCCCGTATCCGTCACCACCCTGAGCAACTACAGCCTGTATTTCAGGAAGAGAAGGCAGAATACCTGCTACCTCTTTCTGAGCTACCGACTGGGTCCAGTTTCCGTAGACCTCACCGACAACAGTAAGATTTGAATACTTATCTGAAGTTTCTACAATTGCCTTATGGATTTCATCGTCTGCAAAAGTACCGGCCATACCACGGATTTCAAGAATATTGACCGCCTTCGCAGGGAATACTTTGTGCAGATGCTCAACCTCGGCTTCACCCATATCATAAAAATCTGTAATCAGCTTCCAGGCAGATGGATCAGTTACTGTCTGATCAAAACAGACAACCGGTATTCCGGCTTCAACGGCCTTGGCAACTGCTCCGTTAAGAGCTGTAGGTGATGCAGCATCCAAAACAATGGCATCATATCCTTCCAGCACCAGATTCTGGAGCAGTGCTGCCTGCTCTGCGGCACTGGACTCATTGGTGGTAAAAGCAGGTCCCTCGGCAATAAGGCCCTCGGCTTTAGCCTGCGCTACAACAGCTTCCCAGTTTTTAATCATCTGCTGACGCCAGGAATTACCGGCGTAGTCGTTACACAGGGCGATCCGCCACCCACCACTTTCTTTCTCCTCCTGACCACCTGCGAACAGGGTAACCATCGCCAGAAAAAAAACAAGAACTAAACTTACAACTCTTCTCATACACCTTACCTTCCTTGTAACTTGAGAATTTCCCGGACATCCTCCATGTTCGGGAGCACCTATCAAACTTTTTATGGATTATTTGATAGACCATTCTATGATATGGTCCGTTTTTTTATACTGTCAAGGAATAAATTTTCGATACTCTTTGACAGAGCGCAGGGTAAATGGTATTATTTTAGGGCTAATAAATAGACCTTTAATGCGACACAGAGAATATGGAGGAAATATGAGCGCAGATATACAGGAACTGGTAGCCCGGTCCCGAAAGGCACTTACAGAAATTGAAAGCTATAGCCAGGAGCAGGTTGATGCACTGGTAAAGATTATAGGCAAGGTAGTTTATGACAACGCCGAAATGTTTGCCCGCATGGCGGTGGAAGAGTCAAAAATGGGTAATTTCGAAGACAAACTGAAGAAAAAGCTTGGTAAATCAAAAATTCTCTGGCACAGTCTGAAGGGCAAAAAAAGTATCGAAATCCTCTCACGGGATCCTGAAACAGGTATAACCGAAATTGCAAAACCCGTGGGCGTTGTAGGCGCCGTACAGCCCTGTACCAATCCTATTGTTACCCCCATGGCCAATGCCATGGCAGCAATTAAGGGACGTAACACAATTATTGTTACCCCCCACCCCCGTACAGCCAATTGTACCAAGGTATTTATCGACATGGTGAAGAAAGCCTGGGCTCACCTGAATCCGCCGAATGATATCTTTCTCTGCGTGGAGAACCCCACCATTGAATCCACCACGGAACTGATGAAAAGCGTAGATGTGGTTGTAGCCACTGGAGGTCCCGGAATGGTTAAATCAGCCTATTCCAGCGGAAAACCCTCCTTCGGAGTCGGCCCCGGAAATGTTCAGTGTCTTCTTGACGATGGCATCGACCTGAAAAAAGCCATCGACATGATTATTACCGGCCGAACCTTCGACAACGGCATTATCTGCTCCGGCGAGCAGACCATTATTATGCCCTCTTCTATGAAGGAAGCAGTTGAAGCAGAGCTGAAGGCCCGGAGAGTCTATATTGCCATTGGAGATGAGGCTGAAGCTCTTAAAAACGCCTGCTATCCCGAAGGAAGAATCAGCAAGGCTATGGTTGGCCAGTCGGTACAGACCATGGCAAAAGCCGCAGGAATTACTGTTCCCGAAGACTGCCCCCTAATTTCCGTATGGGTAGATAAGAACGACCGGGACAGCGTACTGCGTAAAGAGAAGATGTTCCCCCTGAACGTATTGCTTACCTATGATACCTTTGATGAAGCAGTGGAAATAGCCAACCACAACCTCTCCATGGAAGGAAAAGGACACTCAGTGAGCATTCACTCCCATAACCAGGAGCACATAGAGCAGTTAGGTACAGCGGCCAAGGTAAGCCGGGTTATTGTAAATGCAATATGTTCAACAACCTCCGGTGGAAGTTTTACCAACGGTCTTAACCCCACCAGTACGCTGGGCTGCGGAAGTTGGGGAAACAACAGCATTTCCGAAAACTTCTACTACCGTCATCTGCTGAACATTACCAGGATTGCCCTTCCTCTGGAAAACAAGAATGTTCCCACCGACGAAGAGATCTGGGGGTAATTCTGCATGAAACTTCTGGAATATCAGGCTCATGTGCTCTTTAAAGAGTACGGCCTGCCCTCCAGCTCGGGGGATGTAGCAACCTCAAGTGCAGAACTTGAGAGCATTGCAGCCGGACTGACTACGTATCCTGTTGTAGTGAAAGCCCAGGTTCAGACCGGCGGACGGGGAAAAGCCGGCGGTGTTCAGATAGCTGCCGATGCGGCGGAACTGAAAATCAAGGGTGAAACAATCCTCGGTCTTACCATTAAAGATCTCAAAGTGGACAAGGTTTTTGTTACTCCCGCAGTTGATATTGCCACAGAAATGTATCTGAGTATTATCATGGATCGGAAGACTAAGTGCCCGGTGCTGATATTCTCTGCCGAGGGAGGCATTGATATCAATGATATTGCCGACCGTCATCCTGAAAAAATCGTCAAACTTGAAATATTACCCGACCAGGGTATTCAAGGCTTCCATGCGAAATACATCGCCGATTATTCAGGAATTCCTGAACTGGCTGGTCAGCTTGAAGATGTGCTGAAAAAGCTCTACACCCTTTTCTCCGATAAAAACTGCATGTTAGCGGAGATAAATCCACTGGTGGTAAAAAAAGACGGTAACCTTGCCTGTCTTGACGGTAAAATTGATGTGGATGACAGCTCCCTGTTCAAACACGAGCAGTTCCGGGTCTGGCGTGATGAAGGAGAGACAAACCCTCTTATTCTCGAAGCAAGGGAATTCCGATTTACCTATATACCCGTGGAAGACAAAGGAAACATAGCGGTTATCAGTAATGGATCGGGAATGCTCATGTCCAGTATTGACCTTATAAGTGCTGCAGGTCATTCAGTATGTTCCGTTTTGGATCTGGGCGGAGGCGCAACCGCGGAACGGATAAAAGAAGCAGTCCGCATAATGCTGAAGAATCCCAACGTAAAGCTGCTGTTCATCAATATTTTCGGCGGCATTACCCGTTGCGACGAGGTAGCCCGAGGCGTTCTTGAAGCAACTCAGAACGGACATACACCCGAGCAGTTTGTTCTCCGCCTGGAGGGAACCAACAAAGCAGAGGGAGTCGGGATAGCCTCAGGTATCGAAATACCCGTGGCTTTCGCCGACGACCTGGTTGATGGCGTAGCGAAAATTGATGAAAGGATGAAAGCATGAGTGTTCTGATCGATGAAAACACCCGCTTGATAGTCCAGGGAATCACCGGCAGGGAAGGATCATTCCACACCCGGCAGATGCTGGATTACGGAACCAATGTTGTCGCAGGGGTAACACCCGGAAAAGGCGGCACTACTGTTGAGGGAGTACCGGTGTACAACACCGTACATGAAGCAATGCGGAGGCACGATGCCAATGCATCGGTACTGTTTGTCCCGCCGAAATTTACCTACGGAGGTGCCCACGAAGCCATTGTAAGCGGTGTCCCTCTGGTTATTACAATTGCAGAAGGCGTTCCGGTATATGATATGTATCAGCTGTATCATCTGGCCCATTCCCACGGGAGCAGACTGATTGGTCCGAACTCCTTCGGTATAATTTCTCCGGGTAAAAGTAAAGCCGGATTCATGGCCCACAGAATTTTCAGTCCCGGCCATGTCTCAATCCTTTCACGGAGCGCAACTAATGCGTACGAAACCGTTTTCCGCCTGACAAACAACGGAATCGGCCAGTCGACAGTGATCGGTGTAGGCGGTGATATGATTGCAGGATCAAGCTTTACCGACCTTCTTCCCCTGCTTGAAGAAGACCCGGAGACAAAGGTGATCGTTATCATCGGTGAAATCGGCGGAGGTGAAGAGGAGCTTGCTGCTGCTTACATAAGAGACCATGTAAGCAAACCGGTAGTATCCTTTATAGCCGGGAAAAACGCACCCAAAGACCGCAGCATGGGCCATGCCGGTGCTATAGTGAGCCCGGACGGTGAAGGCAGTGCTGAGAACAAGGAAGCCGCCATGAATGATGCCGGAGCAATCATTGCGGACAGCACAGTTCATATTACCCAGCTTGTAGCAGGCATTCTGAAATAATCCGGGATTTGTATACGGTAGAGGGCATGTTCACACGGGCATGCCTTTTTTTCGTCTTTTCATACCCGGAGTCTCCTGCAGGAGAGATACACAGACACGCCAGGGCAACAGGCGCATTGTGATACCTGAGAATTGAACTTTTCCCCTACAGACATGCAATCCGTTTATTCCCTGCACTGAAGAAATCTTTTTCTTGACAGCGCACACGTTTGTACTTACCATGAACAGGATTTACGTACACGTGTTCGTAAAAATCAAGGAGGATTTCTCAATGAAGAAAATCGTGTTTGTTCTTTTTCTGATCTCACTATTTTCGCTGAACCTCTTCTGCGGAGGCCAGGCAGAACCGGAAAAACAGAAACTCGTATTCTGGGGTAAACAAGCCCAGGACCGCGCTACCGATGAACTTATCCGGGATATTCTTACCGAATGGGGTGAGCAGAATAATGTCGAAGTTGAATACACCACAATCACTTCCGAGGTGCAGAAGGAAAAGTTCGCCGCTGCATTTGAGACCGGGAATGTTCCCGATGTAATCACCTTTGACGGGGATTTCTGTAAATACTATGCCACACAGGGAGTCCTGGAACCCATGGATGATTTCTATTCCGAACTCAATCAGCGAGGCGGCGGAATGTTTGATGGTGTACTTCCAGTCCTGAAGAATGAGGGAAAACTCTATGGTATTCCTTTCCAGAATGATATCTACTTCTTCTATGTACGGAAGGACCTGGTGGAAGGTGTCGGGGAAAGTATTCCTCAGACCTGGGATGATGTAGAAAGGATATCTCTGAAAATTAAAGGTCAATATGGTATGCCCGCCTTTGGCCATCCACTGGCGGAAATTAATGATGCTGAATTTTCAACCAGAATAATAATGTGGGCCTTTGATTCGCATATTTTCGACAAAAATGGAAATATTGACTTTGACACACCTGAAACGCTGGAAGTATTTAAATACATCAAACGTATGTATGAAGATGAAAAAACCATTCCCAAGGGTGCAATAACCTGGAACGACAGTGGGAACAATCAGGCGTATCAGATGAAGCAGTCAGCTTTCATCATCAATCCGGGAAGCGTATACCGCTGGGTTAAGGAAAATGATGATACCCTGCATACAAATACTGTTCTTGCCCGCATGCCTGCAGGCCCCAATGGAACCAGAGCCAACCTCACTGCCTGCTGGGCAGTATCCCTGCCGAAAGATTCACCAAACCACGAACTTGCCAAAGAAGCATTACGATATCTGTATCAGGTAGACAAATACAACAGCATTATTGAGTCAGCAGGAGCACGATACCTGCCGGTATACCGCGATCTTTTTGATACTCCCTTCTGGAAGAGCAACCCCAAATTTGTCGATCTTGGACAAATGTTGAACGAAGCTAAAGTTGTTGGATATGAAGGGCCTTCAAGTGCTGCAGCATCTGAAATGCTTGTCCAGCGGGTTGTCATGAAAGCTTTCTCGGACATGCTTGTTCGCGGAGTTTCTCCGGAAGAGGCTATCGCCAAGGCAGAAACTCAAATGAAAGAAATCGCATCTAAATTCTAAAAATTCATTCACAGCCGGAGCCACACCTTACGGGCTCCGGCCACTGAAAACAGGGAAAGGAAACAGCATGAAAACCGAATTACTGCACTACCCTGCACTGTCACCAATTAAACGAAAAGAAGCACAAACTGCATATCTCTTCATTCTTCCGACAGTGTTAATTCTAGCTTTGGTAATTCTTTATCCATTTCTCACAGCTATCTGGATCTCATTTACAAATAAAAGTCTGGGAGGAAAAGGTGGTTTTATCGGTTTGGCCAATTTTACCAAACTGTTTGCCTCCGAGGAATTCAGGCGGGCATTCTTCAATTCATTCTATTATACAATTGCTTCAGTACTGTTAAAGTTTGCCATAGGACTGGTTACCGCATTGGTGCTGAACTCAGTCTTTCCTCTAAAGGGTGCTGTCAGGGTTCTTATTATACTGCCGTGGGCCATATCACCCTATATTGCAGCTCTTACCTGGCGATGGATATTCGACGACTATAACGGCTTCTTCAATATACTTCTGATGAAAAACAATCTGATCACTGAACCGATCTACTGGCTTTCGGATCCCCGCTTTGCAATGATCAGCGTCATAATTGCGGCTACATGGCAGGGCTATCCATTCTATACAATGATGCTCCTTGCCGGATTAGTGACCATTCCCAGAGAGTTGTATGAAGCGGTGGAAATTGACGGAGGAAACAAAGTACACAGTTTTCTGTACATTACCCTCCCCAGTCTGACCAATATCATCATAACCACTATGCTCCTCTCGTTTATCTGGACCTTCAACCAGTTTCAGTACGTGTACTCCATGACAGGAGGAGGCCCGGGAGGAATGACGCACATACTGTCGACACTGACATTTAAATACGGTATTGAGATGCGCAATATCTCACTTGCCTCAGCAGTATCCATGACCGCATTGCCGGTATTTGCCGTGCTAACTGTTTACCTGACCAGAACCATGCTTAAAAAGGAATCATGAAATGAACAGAAGAAAAAAGCTTTCTCTGGGAAAAACCCTGTTCCTGATACTGGTAGTATCATCAGTACTGTGGGCGATATTTCCCATCGTCTGGATACTGTTTACAGCCTTGCGGCCTTCTGCTGATTTCTACGCTGGCAATGTCAGCATAATTCCTGCCCACTGGAGTCTCGAAAATTTCAGGGATGTGATTGAGCGGGGGAATTTTATTCACTACATGAAAAACTCCATGATTGTAGGTGTCGTGGTAACATTTCTTTCCATTGTTTTTTCCACCATGAGTGCATATGCAATAACACGCCTCGACTTTCCGGGACGTATTTTCATTGCCCGCAGCATTATTGCGAGCTACCTGATACCGGCTGCCCTGCTTTTTATTCCGCTGTATTTTCTGATTACCCGTATTGGTCTCCAGAATACCCGCTCAGCATTGATTGTGTCCTACTTAAGCGCCACTGTGCCCTTCTGTACATGGATGCTTTACGGTTATTTCTCGACTCTTCCCTCCAGCCTCGACGAGGCTGCAGTCCTTGATGGATGCTCAAAAGCCCAGATTCTTATCCGTATATTTATCCCCCTCTCACTGCCCGGGATTGCAGTTGTTGCCCTTTACTCATTTACCCTATGCTGGAACGAGTTTCTCTACGCACTGGTGTTTATTTCAAGCACAAAAAGCATGACAATCCCCGCAGGAATAGTTCAGTGGATTGTTGAAGATGATTTTGCCTGGGGGCGCCTTATGGCAGCCTCGGCATTATCGGTTATCCCGACATTTGCATTGTATTTTATTGCCCAGAGTTCATTTAAAAGCGGTCTTGTTGCCGGTGCAGTCAAGCAATGAGACTAATGTTCACCATAATAGTAGAGACAACAGAGGTTTAACTTATGAGCAGAATTTTAGGAGTTGGCGGAACAGCATACGATATGTTGGCAGTAATTCCGTATATGCCGGCATGGGAAGAAGTTGAATACATTGAAGAATACGAAGTTCAGCAGGGTGGAATGGTGGCAACCGGGGTTGTAGCAGCCAGTAAATTAGGTGCCGAAACAGAATACATAGGTGCCCTGGGAGATGACCCGGAAGCACAATTCCATATAGAAAACTTTACAGCAAACAATGTACGACAGGAGCGGGTTGTTATCTATCCGGGGGAAAGCAGCGCGATAACAGTAGTACTGGTTCACACAAGCACCGGCAGACGCAGCTTTATTCACTATAAGGGAGTAAACGCAAAACCGCAGTTGGATATGGATTCCATCGATTTTACGGGAGTTTCACACCTTCTTTTAGACGGATTCTTTTTTGATACAGCCCTGTATGCTGCACGGGAAGCCCGAAAGCTTGGAATTACCACCATCACAGATATGAGTCCAAGAACCCGCAACAACAAGCTGATAGAGTACTTTAACCTGATCGATTATCCGGTGCTCTCCGAGCTGTTCATCTGCCCTTACACCAATATCCAGAATCCCCTTGAAGCCGGAAAATCTCTGCTTCAGAAAGGGAATAAGGCTTTGATTGTAACTTGCGGAGAAAAAGGCAGCTATATAATCCGGAATGACGGAACAGAACACCTGCCGACCTATCCGGTTAAACTAATTGATTCCACCGGTGCCGGGGATGTATTCCATGGCGGGTTTATCTTTGCATTATGGAAAGGATATGAGGTGTCCGATTCCATTCGCTTTGCAAGCGCATGCGCTGCAATTAACTGCACACGAATAGGCGGACAGAAAGGTATACCATCATACACTGAGGTGCGTAACTTTCTTCTGCAACAGGATTCAAGTAATAAAAACTGGCTCAAAACCGACTAAAGAGGAAAAAAATGAGATTAATCAATCTACATACTCTGCTGCAGCCGACTGTCAGCAGCAATTATGCTCATCCTGCATTTAACATAACTGCCTATCATCAGCTGAAAGGAGTCCTTGACGTTCATGAGTTCCTGCATACACCTGCTGTAATCCAGATCGGAATGATGGCCATCGGTTTTCTTGGCGGGGCGAAAGATTTTACCCGGACAGGATTAGAAGAAAAAGCAGCAGGTGCAGATCGGCTTAACAGCTATCTTAAATCCCTTGAAAGCAGGTACAGCATTCCGATTGTAATACACGCTGATCATTGTAAAGATCTTGAGACCATTCAGATGCTGGTGAACAAGGGCTTTACCTCTGTAATGATTGACGGCTCCCATCTTCCATTTTCTGAAAACATTGAGCTCACCCGCGAAGCCGTCAGGATTGCTCATCCCCGGGGGGTCAGCGTAGAAGCAGAACTGGGAGTTCTTGCCGGAACAGAAGAAAATATCTTCTCTGAAAGCAGCACGTATACAAATCCCATGCTGGTTTCGGAATTCATCGATAAAACAGGAGCAGACTGCCTTGCTCTGTCTTTTGGGACAAAACACGGAGTAAAAAAAGGAATAGATGTGACTTTAAGGAAGGAGATAGTGTGTGCCGCCCGGGAATGCCTCCTGCACTCGGGATTCACAACCCCCCTAATTTCACATGGGTCTTCTACAGTACCTAATTATATCGTCAGAGAGATAAACCGCCTGGGAGGAAAAATGGAGGGCGTTGGAGGGATTCCTGTTCCTGCTCTGAAGCAGGTTATTGAATGCGGTATAGGTAAAATAAACATCGATACAGACATGAGACTCAGTATTACCCGTAATATCCGGGAGCTGTTTTCAGAAAGCGGTTCTTTTCAATCAGACTCAGATGCCACAGAGGTTGCCCGTTACCTTAATGACAACCCTGCGGAAATTGACTTCAGAAAGATACTCGCTCCGGTAAGCACCACGCTGATCACAGGACAAACAGATTCTGATTTCTCAAAAGACATTGCCATTTCTCTTGAGAGGGGAGCGGCAGAGATTGCAGCACAGCTTATAGTTGAATTTAATGCCGTGGGAAAATCCAGGATTTTATAATGAGCTTGTTGTCCGGGATGCCCCGCAGGAATCCCGGACAACAAGCTCCGGCTTCAGAAGCACATTACGCACCACGGCGCTATATCCGGTTTTCATTTTATCCAGCAAAATATCCCCTGCTTCTCTGGCAATGGATTCCAATGACTGACGCACAGTTGTTAAAGGAACCGCTGCCATTCTGGCGACAGAAATATCATCAAAACCTACCAGTGCAAGGTCTTCAGGAATATGCAGGTTCTTCTCGTACACATACTGTCCAAAGGCAAGAGCAGTTATATCATTTACCGCAAAAACGGCTTCTAACTCAGGAGTTTCAGATAAAAGAGCAGCAGATGCATCCAGACCACCCAGAAATGTTGAATCACATCTAACAATCCTACAGTTATTAGATAACCCGGCCTCATTCATTGCATCCTGATACCCTTTCAATCTGGCTTTACTGGCATCGGCATATCCCGGACCTGCAATATGTCCTATCCGTCTGTATCCCAGATGAATGAGATGATTCACCGCAAGTTTTGCTCCAAAATAATTATCACCTAAAACCGAATCAATACCCTCGGAACTTCCATCATGATCAATAAGAACCAGAGGTGTTTCCGCCTGGACAACTCTTTTATATGCGGCGTTTTCCGGATCCGAGGGAATCATTACCAACCCGCTGACCTGCTGTTCCAGCAGATAGGCGACATAGTCGTTCTCCTTATCTTCATCCCTGTCCGAATTACAAATAAGTACTCGGTAGTCATTATTTTCAAAAAACCGGATGAGCTTCTTACTTAACGATGCATAAAAAGGATTTTCAATATCCGGCAGGATAATACCCACAGATGTTGTTCTTTTACTTACAAGATTTCGGGCATGGGCATTTGGTCGATAATTCCTCTCTCTGGCAAGCTCGCGGACTTTAACCTTCATAGCCTCACTGATTTCCGGACTGTTGCGTAAAGCCCTGGAAACTGTAGAGTGAGACACCCCGAGTTCACGGGCAAGATCCTTGATGGTTACTCCCATACTTTGACTTTACACAACAAAAAAAGCGCTTGCAAGCAGACACTCTACCAAGTTTTTTTCGCATTATTACTTGATAATTATTTGGTATTCGTATACTTTTCAATTTATAATACGTTTTTCGTATTTTCTGGAGGAAAATATGATTATTGGATGCCCGAAAGAGATCAAAAAACACGAATACCGAGTTGGACTTACTCCACACTGTGTCAAGGAATATATAAACAGAGGACACCGGGTCCTGATTGAAAAAGGTGCCGGTGAAGGCTCAGGGTTTGAAGATGAGGAATACGCTGACGCCGGAGCAATACTTGTAGACGGTCCGGGAGATGCCTGGGATGCGGATATGGTGGTTAAGGTAAAAGAGCCCCTCCCGGAAGAGTACAGCTATTTCCGGAAGGACCTGATTCTCTATACCTATCTGCATCTTGCCGCAGCGGAAGACCTTACAAAGGCGCTTCTTTCCAACCGGGTCAAAGCATTGGCCTACGAGACAATACAAACCGACAGTGGGCACCTGCCCTGCCTTACCCCAATGAGCGAGATTGCCGGCAGATTGAGCGTTCAGGAGGGGGCCAAATATCTGGAGAAGACTTTTGGCGGTCGCGGTATTCTTCTGGGAGGAGTTCCGGGGGTAGAGCGCGGAAAAATTGCCATTCTTGGTGGAGGGGTTGTCGGCTTGAATGCCCTCAAGGTGGCTGTGGGTATTGGTGCAGAAGTAACCGTGTTGGATGTAAATACGGCCAGACTGGCCTATCTGGATGATATCTTTCAGGGCCGTATAACCACCCTGGTCAGTAACGAACGGAATATTGCAAAAGTTGCCAGAGAAAGTGATTTGATAATAGGCGCAGTACTTATTCCCGGAACTAAAGCTCCCCGCCTTATCCGCAAAGAACACCTGGGCATGATGAAAAAGGGAGCAGTGCTGGTGGATGTTGCCGTCGACCAGGGCGGTTGTTTTGAGACTACCCATGCAACCTATCATGACGATCCGGTTTATACTGTGGATAATGTAATTCATTACTGCGTTGCCAATATGCCAGGGGCAGTGGCACGCACGTCCACCATTGCCCTCACCAACGCAACCCTGATAAACGGCCTGAATCTTGCAGATATGGGGGTTGAAGAAGCCTGCCGTCAGTCCGAAACACTTCGCAGGGGGCTTAACATCTACGATGGAAAGTGTACCTACCACGGTGTTGCAGAAGCATTTGATATCCCCTACACTCCGCCCGAGCAGGTGATATGAAGCGTATAGAATTAGATGATCTGGACAGTAAAATAGTTGCCCGCCTGAGGGTGGAAAACATTAACAACAGCGCCCTGGCTGAAGAGTTAGGGCTGTCTGAAGGGACAATCCGTCAGCGGATTAAGCGGCTGAAGGATTCGGGTGTCCTGAAAATCCGGGCGGTAATCAACCCTGACAGCCTTGTGCGGCAGCAGCTGGCCATGGTGGCGGTTAACGTCACCGAGTCCCGGCAGCTGGATGCCAAGGCTCAGGAGATTGCTGATCTTGCAAACGTACTGTCTGTATCTATCACCTCAGGACAGTACGACCTGATGGTGGAAGTTCTTGTAGACTCAAACCACGGTCTGGTGGAATTTCTTACCGAGGATCTGGCAGCAATAAACGGCATTGCCCGTACAGAAAGCTTTCTTATGCTGAAAAATTACCATAAATTCGTCTGAAACCCTGACACTCTATAACCCTGAAACTTTAAAAGATAGGTGACTGAATAAATCATAGTTTCGCTTTTGAGCAAATCCATATTATAATGCTAACTTCAGAACTATGTTTAATAATGCCATACATCAATACCTGTACTTCATGGTCTTCGTCTTGTTTACTTTTATAGGGATTCAGCAGCTTACTTTCAGAAAGAAGCTGCAGCTGAACTATTTTCTTGCCATACTCTTCTGGGCCGGAGCATATAATATGCTCTATTTCTGGGCCTACGATTTTGGTATTCAGGAGAAAATTCCCCTCCTGATTAATAGCGAAATTGTCATGTCATTTCTGGTTGGGCCCTGTCTGTATCTATACTTTTCAGCCCTGATGGGCCGAAATGATATTCCCGGCAGAACACTTCTTCTTCATGGTCTGCCTTTTTTTGTTTCCCTGATATTGCTGGCAGGCATGAATCTGTTTTACCCGGCGCTGAATGCCGCCTTCGGAATTGCCTTCAGCCCGGCACCAGATTACTCCTATAACACAACAGTCTTTATTGTTAATACCCTTTGCGACCTCTCGATTGCACTATACTTCCTGGCTGCTTTAATCAGGACGGTTTTCCTGTTTAAAGGACGTAATGTTACCGGCCGTACAATGCTCGTTATTGTCTACCTGGGATCATTCAGTCTGTCGGCAATTCTGATGCTAATTGCAAATTTTACCGGAAACACAGCACTTCTGCAGATCAGCTTCGTGTTTATAAGTGCTATTGCCACAAGCTTCATTATTTTTTCTTTCCGCAATCCCGACTATGCCATTAAGGTAATCAGCGAAACCCGGGGAATACGGAAAAGTAAAGCCCGGGACTAAATTGATGATATTGAGGAGAGAAGTGCATCCATTACCAGGCTGATGCGGGAAAAAACTTTCTACCGTCAGCCGGACATTACTCTTCCCGGTTTGAGTAAACAACTTGCGATAAACCCCCACGAGCTCTCATACATCCTGAACAACGTACTGATGATGAACTTCAACTCCTACATCAACTCATTTCGTATCGAGGAAGCCAAGTCTCTGCTGCTGCAGCAGGGCAGTATGAATGTTACCGAGATTGCCTTTTATGTGGGGTTTAACTCAACTTCCTCCTTTTACCGCTCCTTTGTAAAGGAGACAGGAGTCCCGCCAAAAGAGTTTATGAAAGGTGGGACTGGGCCTGCATGATTATTCTGAATACAGATAAACCGCCCCGGCATCTTCACTCTTGTCGTCATTAATTTTGTCTCCGGTTACTATCCGGTCCCCGGAAACAGCGACCTCGCAACCGAATTCGCTATCCAAGACAGCATCCCCGGGGGTATAGACCGCGTCAAGACTCCAGGTACCGGAGCGGTTTGCCTAAACGTAAACCGTTTCTCCCTGGCTTCCCACAACAGCAGTCGCTCCGTCAATAGAGAGGCTGTAGCCAAAATTATGGCCATCCTCTGTTTCCCCTGGAGATATCAGTTTCTGCGTCTGCTCCCAGCTGCTGGTATCTGGATTGCCGGTAAAAACATAAGCGGCACCGGAATCCGTCCCCTGATCATCGTCCTGCGTGGCTCCAACAACCAGAATATCACCGGACAGGGCAACAGAATATCCAAACGCATCCCCCGGAGCGATTGCTTCTCCGTAGAGTTTTACATAATCCGATTGAGTAGAATATCTGCCGCTATCCCCCGATTCGCAGGAGAAAAATAGAAGAATAACAAGAAAACTTGTCAGCATAAATTTCATACAGCTACTCCATTACTTGAAGATATTCAGAGAAATTGTAGCGGCAAAAGAAGAGAGACTCTTCCCAGATTATAATCTGGGAAGAAAAAGTTGGAGTTTAATCAAATTCCGCGATTTTAGCTGACCAGCCTGCCCCCCTTATCACTCCTCCTGATATGTGCTATAGTCAACCTAATTGCGGCTCAATTTGGTTGAGACCGCAGCTTTTGATCAGCGCATCCAACCTTTAATCCCTACCAGGAATAATCAAACCCTGTTATGCAAAAACAAGCCTGATGCTTGTACTCTGCGGTTGTATGTCAGAATCATCAGACAAATCCGGAAAATCCGGAATACAACAGGCGGACATTGACATGACAGAATTCTCATCTCTCCCTTTAAAGCAGGAACTAATTAATGCCTGCACAGCCCTTGGGTTCGAAAGACCGACTCCAATTCAGGCAAGAGCTATACCTGCCCTTATTGAATCATCTGGCGACCTTGTAGCCCTGGCCGGTACCGGTACGGGAAAAACCGCGGCCTTCGGACTGCCGATGCTGCATAAGCTTGATCCCAAATCCCGCACTATTCAGGCCCTGGTTCTGAGTCCCACCCGGGAACTCTGCTGCCAGATAAGTGCGGACCTTAAAAACTTTGCCAAAGAGCTTCCGGGGGTGCGCATTGTACCTGTCTACGGCGGTGCCAGCATGGGCACCCAGATACGAGACCTTAAGAGAAACCCCCAGATTGTTGTTGCCACCCCGGGACGGTTGATCGACCATCTGGAGCGGGGCAATATTGACCTTACCAATCTTGCAACCCTGGTTCTGGACGAAGCGGACGAGATGCTCTCCATGGGATTCCGGGAAGAGCTGGAAACCATTATTGCCGGTACCTCCGGGGAAAAGCAGACCTGCCTCTTTTCGGCAACAATGCCCCGGGATATCCGCAGCATTATCAACTCTTACCTGAATGACCCCAGGGAAATTTCTGTACCGAAGGAACACCAGGATACCGGCAAGGTTGAACACCATTACTGCATGGTAAAGCAGCATGAACGCTTTGAAACCCTGAGCAGGTTTATTGCCAGACACAGCGATATGTACGGCATTGTTTTCTGCCGCACCAAGGATCAGACCCGGGAAATTGCCGACAAGCTCGGAGAAGCAGGATTTGCAGCAGAAGCAATCCACGGAGACCTCTCCCAGCAGCAGCGTGATTATGTTATGCAGCGTTTCCGGAACCGGATTGTAAAAATTCTGGTTGCCACCGACGTTGCCGCCCGGGGAATCGATGTAAACGACCTTTCCCATGTTATCCACTATGAACTGCCCCATAATGCGGAATCTTACGTGCACCGTTCCGGCAGAACCGGACGGGCCGGTAAGGAAGGGACCTCGGTTGCCATTGTTACTCCAAAAGACGGGTACAAGGTACGATCCCTGGGCAAACGGATTAACAGCGAAGTTAAGAAGATGAACGTTCCTACAGGGAATGAAATACTTGCCTACCATATTTCCGAATTCGTTGAGGAAATAAAAAGCCCCACCCCCATTGGGGACCATGAGCGGGAGCATTTTTCCAATGCACTGGAAGCACTTAATGAACTGTCAAAAGAAGAACTCATTGAGCGGATTCTCTACTCCCGCTTCGGTGAACAGATTGAGTATTACCGCAGCCGGCAGGACATAAAAGGCCACTCAGAAGATTCCGGAAGACGGGGAAAATACGACCGTAATGACCGGTATGACCGTAATGAAAGAGGAGACAGAAACCGCGGAGACCGGGGAAACAGCAGGCGGGGAAACAATCCACGGGAGAGAAGAGACCGCGGCGGCTTTGATGACAGCAGGAATGTGGACTTTGCCCGTGTTATGTTTCCCATGGGGTCCAAAGATGGACTCCGAAAGGGCGACCTTATCGGTCTTGCCAACAAGGTAATGAAGGGAAAACAGTTCCCAGTTGGCAAGGTTATGCTGAAAACCAACAGTGCAACCATTGAAGTTCCCCGAGATATGTCCGCAGAACTGGCAAAACGGCTGGACGGCAAGGTTGTTAAGGAAAAGAAGAAAACCGCCTAATCGTTAAAAATAATCAATTCGCGGTCTTTATCGGTTATTTCACCATAGGGACCGCGCATTTCCGGCGGCAGCAGGTTCGCAAGCTGGACCATCATGGCCCTGGCAAGAGCCTGCCGCTCCTCCTTGCCAATTTTATCGGGTTTAGCCAGGAGAAAGGGTTTACCCACCTTGAATACAATTCGGGTTCTGCGAAATCGCCGTACGTTCCGGGAAATATTCTGGGTGCCGTAATGGGCAACAGGGATAACCGGTACATCATTTTTAGCTGCCAGGGTTACCACCCCAGGGTTGGCGGGGAGAAGAATTCCGGTCCGGGATCGAGTGCCTTCCGGAGCAAGCCCAATAATAGCCTGCTGTGAAAGAAGCTCACCAATCTTCCTGAATGTAGCTCCCGGAGAAGCCCCCCGTTCGATGGGAATTCCTCCCCAGCGCCTGGCAATGGTACTGATTACGGGGATACGGGAAATTTCAACCTTCATTATGCCATATATTGTTCTGGGCCGCATAAGCAGATAGAACATAGGGGCTTCGATAAAATTGATATGATTGAATATGAGTATAAGTGGCCCTTTTTCCGGCATCTTTTCCCTCAGTTCTGAATCATCTATTGAGCAGACAATCCGCAGTAAAAAAGAAACAAATCCATCAAAAATACGTCCCAGCATAATACCATCCATAGCAGTTGAGTGAAATCGAGCTTTCAAGATAGCAGGAAAAGGCAGACTATAGTACCTTTTTTTGATAATATGAACAAAATGAAAGAAGATAAATCTGTTCATAGCAAAATGCCCGAATTTCTTCTCGGTGCCCGCGACACCATCCCGCTTCTGTTGGGGGCGCTTCCATTCGGCCTTATCTACGGCACCATGGCAATAACAGCGGGGATGAGCCGTACGGCAGCAGCGGCAATGTCGGCCTTTGTTTTTGCCGGTTCCGCACAGTTTATAGCGGTAGGCCTTATTGGCGTCGGAACCCCCGCACTGGTAGTTATCGCAACAACTTTTGTGGTAAATCTGCGGCATATGCTCTACAGTGCCACGCTGCTGCCAAGCCTAAAAAAACTTTCTTTCCCCTGGAGGGCAGTTTTAGCCTTTTTTTTAACCGATGAAACGTTTGCCGTATCTGTCCACCGTTGGAATGCTCCGGACAGATCCAATAACAAACACTGGTATCAGCTTGGATCATCTCTGGCCATGTATCTTAACTGGCAGTTCTGGTGTTTCACCGGAACTCTTATAGGTTCAAGCATTCCGGATGCTGCCGACTGGGGCCTGGATGTTGCCATGCCGGTCACATTCATTGGAATGACTATACCCTTTGTCCGCTCCATTCCCATGGTTGTCTGTGTAACCGCTGCCGGTATTACTGCTCTGCTTTTTAACAGCCTCCCCTACAAAGCCGGGCTCATGATAGCTGCTGCGGCTGGAATTATAAGCGGACTTGCCGCAGAACGTGTCAGACTTCACAAAAAGGAGGCCGGTGTATGACAGGCACTGAGCTGGTTATAATTGCCGGGATGCTGCTGGTAACCTACACTATTCGCAGCATTCTGTTGCTTTTCTCTCATAAAATTCGACTTTCTTCAGGAGTAGAACGGGCCCTTACCTATGTACCTCCGGCTGTTCTTACTGCAATAACAGTCCCGGCGGTTCTGATGCCCCGGGGACCGGTGGATATAAGTTTGGCAAATCACTATCTTCTCAGCGCTGCCGCTGCAGTGACAGCGGGCATTATTTTCCGCCGGATTGCACTTTGGGCGGCTATTGTTACCGGCCTGACAGTGTTTGTGCTCTGGAAAATATTTTATCCCCTTGCTTAAGGATTCCGGGAAGAGTAGAATTTAAACAGTGGTGGAAGATAACAAGATTTCTGACGAAAAAATATCGATGCTCCTGTCCAGGGCCGGGATCTTCTCTGAGCTGACTGATGAAGAAATTACAGTTTTAGCTGACAATTCCGGGTTTTATACCTTTTCAGCCGACGAATTTCTTTACCAGAAGGGAAGCAGCGAAACAGAACTGTTTATCATTGATACCGGTGAGGTAAACATTATCAGAGAATCCGATTCCGGCAGAGACCTGGTTGTTGCCCGCTTTGTATCGGGAGAGAGCTTCGGGGAGCTCGATCTTCTTTCCATGTTGCCCAGAGAAGAGTCGGCTCAGGTAACAGCACCTTCCGGGATTCTCATTTTCCCCGCCCGGGGAAAGTCATTCCAGAAAATACTCTGTGCAAACCCGGCATGGGCCAATACTGTTCTTAAAAAACTTATGTGTTTTATTTCCGATAGAATTCGGCAGTCAAATAAACGGATAAAAGAGAACTCACCCTGGATACAGGAACTGCGGAGGAAGATCTATACCGATTTTAGAACCGGACTTCCAAACCGAACCTATCTGGAAGACAACCTTTCCGGTTTTTTCACCAGCGGAAAGTGCAGCTTGCTTATGTTTAAACCGGATAACTTCAAAGATATCAATGACAGCTTCGGTCATAAAGCAGGTGATGCGGCCATAGAGGAGATCGGTGAGTTTTTCTCCGGAATTACAGATGAGGCTGAAACAGCGGTGATATTTATGAGTAATGAATTCGCCGTAATTCTTCCGGATACGGATATAGAAGACGCAAAAAAGCGGGCGGAAGAAATTCAGAATATGCAGTGCAGACTGAACTTCAGGCGGGCTACAGGCGGTACCAGCATGGACATAAGCGTAAGTGTGGGCATTGCCCAGTATCCCGATCACAGTGAGAACGCGGCAGAACTTATCAATCTTGCCCATGAATATGCGATGATGGGCAGACAGAACGGCCGGCGCCGTATACTCATTGCGGGAGAAGAGGTTGCTTTTGATCCGCTTTGATTTTCTTAAAACTGTTGAAATATTCAAATCCCTTGATCGCTACGAACTGGATAATCTTTCTGCTTTTCTTACCCGCAGGGCTATTTATCAGGATGAAGTTCTTTTTCATGAAGGAGACGAAGGCGACGAGCTGTACATCGTGTATAAAGGAAAACTGGGAATCTCGGTGGAACTTCCCAGCGGAGACTATGTAGAAGTTGCGGAATTCGGCCCCGGTGATTTCTTCGGTGAAATGAGTATATTCCAGAAAGAACCCCGCTCTGCCGCCTGTGTGGTAAAGGAAGACGGAGTACTTCTATCACTCAAGGCGAATGACTTTTTCCGTCTCGGCGATACCCGTCCGCAGACCTCAATCCGTATTATTCACAGAATGCTGGATATAACAGTCAACCGGCTTCGTAATACGAATGGATTGCTTTCGGATATGGTCCAATGGGGAGAAGAAGCAAGTCGCAGAGCAGCAACGGATGAACATACAGGGCTCTATAACCGGGAGTTCTTTGATACTACCCTGAAACAGCGGCTGAGAGAGAGCAGAAGACGCAAAGAACCCCTCTGTCTATCTATGATCGATCTTGACAGATTCGGTAAGCTTAATAAACAATACGGAGAAGCCCTGTGTGATCTTATTTTAAAAAAGTGTGCCGAAGTTTTCCAGAGCGTTTTTTCAGAACGGGATATAATAGCCCGCTATGGTGGTGATGAGTTTGCCGTTATCCTTCCGGGCAGATCCATCACTGAAGCTGCGGAGCTCTGCACAGCTGTTTGCCGCAATATCCGACAGGTGACAATGCAGGATAATTCCGGGCATCCGATTATTCTGACAACAAGCATCGGAGTGGCGTCGGTTCAGAGCCAGAAGATATCCGGCACGGAACTGATTCGAAGAGCAGATGAAGCATTGTACCAGGCGAAGGAGGCAGGCAAGGATCGGTCAGTCTGCTACGGGGTAAAAAAGGACAAGCCTATGAAAAAGTCGGACATTACCAGTATTGCAGCTAAAAACAAAATAATCAGAAATATCGCCGGAGCCATGCAGGAAGGGGATACTTTTCTTATCCTGGGCCACCATAATCCTGATGAAGACTGTATAGCCTCTATGGTTTCCATCTCACTGATGCTTAAGAAGCTGAATAAAAGTGTATTTATACTTCTTACGGAAGAGGTTCATGAACGATATCATTACCTGCTGAACATCTGTCGCTACAACGCCATCCGTATCATTTCTGACTGCAGTGAAGTGGATGAACATTTTGATACAATCTGCGTAGTGGATACACCGAAACCTGCAATGCTACAAACATGCCCTTCGGCGGACAAACTGCTGAAATCGCCTGAAATCCGGCTGATTGAGTTTGACCACCACCTGGCGGCTGATTCAGCCTATATAGCACCCCTGCCCTATGCACTCGTGGCGGATGCGTCATCCACCTGTGAACACATAGGATACCTTGCCCTGAAGATGTGTCTGCGCCCGGAACTGGCGGGAGATATTGACCTGAAAAATCTTTTTACCCGCAACTTTGTACTGGCGGTACTCACCGGGATTGTCGGTGATTCAAAAATGGGGAAATACATAAAAAACAGAAAAGAGCAGTGGTACTACGATCTGTTTTCAACTACATTCGCTCATCTATTGGAGGAAACAACCGAAAAAGGTTCGTCCAATCTTTCGACCATAGATGAGGTCTTTGATGAGATTACCCGGCTCTCAAGGCTTGAAGAACTCTGCTTCTCCTGGTTCATGGAAGATATCGGAAAAACAAAATTTGTCCATTACAGCCTTCTTCCCCAGAAACATACCAACCCTCTACCGCCTGAAATAGATCTGGATCTGCTGATAAACACCGCCAGAGCCGTTACTGATTCAATGGCGGAAAAGAGTGGTAAGCTTGGAATGGTAGCCTATTACGACCCGCTGGAAAAAAGTGATCTGATTCAGTTCAGACTTCGCCGCAGCCATACCTACAGGGGGCTGGATCTGCGTAACATACTCTCCGAGGCAGGAATTACCAACGGAGGCGGCCATGAAGGTGCAGTAGGTTTCCGAATACCCCGTTCCGAAGTACCCAACCTCCAGACCTTCGTTGACTCTCTAATTCGTATAATCGAAGGACTTGCAGAAAATCCTGTTTAACTCTTCTTCTCTGCCGTAATATGCATAAATTTTACAAACACCTCTTTTCTGTCCAGCGACTCTGCCCTGACCTCACCATTAACCCAGATCCCGCCGGGTTTATCGTGATGCGAGAAGAAGATCCTGAGGTCCCTGAAGCGGGTAAGCATCCCGCCGGGATTTTCTATAAAAGCCCCGTTGCGGGTAATTCGGTAAAGAGAGGTTTTAACCGGAGCACTTTCAGATCCGTCAATTTTAATAAAAACCTTGAAATCCCTGTTGCTTTTCCTGGCAGATAATTCACCCCAGCGCCTTGTGGGAATCTCATCTGAGTGCTTTAAAACAAGTCTTTGTGCACTGCCTTTCTCCGCAGGATGGGTAACAAAAGCGAGAATACCCGTACGATGCGGAACATGTATAACCAGTGACTGATCCTGTACCGGAAGAGAAGCGCCTTCCAGAACAAAGCTATCCCTGGAAGTTTCCGTAACCCTGGCGTCAAAGATTTTACCCGTTGATGCTTCAAGCTTTACAGGTGTGCCCGGAACAAGATTTATCGTGCCCTCCTTAGACTTCTCTGCCGCAGGGGCAAGGAATCCGGCTTTCTCCCCGACCCTCTGCATCATTGCCGGGTTGCATGCTGTCTTCTTCCTTTTTTTCAGTTCTTCACAACAATTATGAAATGTATTTTCATTGCTGACGATCAGGTACTTTTTCCAGGGTTTGTCCAGGCAGCCGGAAAGAGAGTCTATAAAATCCAGCTCGTTTATGGTGAGATCAAGAACTCTTATCCTGTCACGGTACAGCCGAAGTGCAAGCCGTCTGTTTGCCGTTACCTGCCTGCGCTTTACAACAACCGCGGCTATCATCAGGAAAATAAGAAAACCCGCAAGTATGCTGATGCCAACACTGACATAGCCAGGACTTTTCTGAAAACCCTGAGCAAGAGCCTGTATAAAATCAACAATAGACATTATCAGCTACCCCCCGGTAGGTGTAAAATCATCACCCATTATAACAGAAAAAACCTTTTCGGCGGTAATAGACAGAGAAAACCCGGCTCCTTAGAATATAACCATGAAGAAGACCGCAGTTATAGGAGCAGGACCGGCAGGTTTTATGGCCGCTATTCACGCCGCCGATTGCGGAGAAGCCGTTCTCTTTGAAAAAATGGGTTCTCCCGCACGAAAGCTGCTTATAAGCGGTTCAGGTCAATGTAACATCACCCATACAGGTACTCCCGGAGAGTTTACTGAGCACTACGGTAATGCGGGAAGATTCCTTAAACCTGCCCTGTTCGCTTTCTCCCCTGAGGCTCTAATTCAGTTTTTCTCGGCTGCAGGGGTCCGGCTTACAACCGAGGAAAACGGAAAAATATTTCCTGCCAGTCGTAAAGCACGGGATATTCTGCAGGTCCTGAAAAAAGCTGCCGAAGATAGAGGGGTTAAAATACTAACCACAGTTGATGTCCAAAGCATCCAGTCAGCATCCGGCGGATTCTATCTTGTAACGCCCCGTCGCAGGGAAGGACCTTTTACCAACGTAGTTATCGCAGGAGGGGGAAAGTCATACCCAACCACCGGTTCTAATGGAAGCGGCTGCAGACTGGCGGAAGCAATGGGGCACACAATCATAGACCAGCGGCCTGCCCTGACTGATATTCGTATAAAAGAATTCTCCCTCGGGAAAGCCTCCGGCTCTTCCTATGCAGATATACACCTTACCAGAATCTCAACAAGATCTCCCGTACTCAGCATAGAGGGGGATCTGCTGATAACCCACAGAGGCTTTTCCGGTCCGCTTATTCTGGATAACTCACGCTTTATGGAACCCGGAGACAAGGTTGTCCCCGATTTTTGCGGCCTTGGAGAAGATGCAGACAAACACCTCCGGGACTATTGTAACCGCGAAGGAAACCGGCGCACAGGCAGCCTGGGCACCATGTTTAAAGCAAGTGCTGCACTTTTTAGTCTGCTTATGGATGAAATCGGAATAGATACCTCCATGAAACTTGCAGAAGTATCCCGGAATCATCGAAAAGCCATCCTTTCCGCACTCAGGGAGAAGGAGTATGAGATTCAGAGCATGGGCGATTTTTCCACCGCCATGGCCACTGCCGGAGGGGTTTCAAGAAACGAGATAAACCCGAAAACCATGGAAAGCAGAATTGTCGATGGACTCTACTTTGCAGGTGAGATGATTGATATTGACGGTGATACCGGAGGATACAACCTGCAGGCGGCATTTTCTACGGGTGTTCTTGCTGGTCGGTCTATCTGTAAAAAGTAGATTGATTATTCCTGCTACTTGTCCGAAGGTGGAAACAGCAGAAAAAGTACAGCTACCAGAAGCCCAAAGCCGGTATACAGAACAATAAAAAACCAGTCCGGCAAATCGTAAAACATGAAGCTTTTGATAATCCGGCCGACGAATGTAATATCACCCTCAGCTCGCTGCCCGGCAAGAAGCCGCAGACGGTACTCCCATACCGTAAGAGGACACAGCATCCCGACTAAAGCCTCGAAGGCAACAAAAAGTACAGATATTAAATGTGCAAAACGAAAAAACCTTTTGCGTATGCCCTTCCATTTCAGTATTCCGCCGAGGAGAATGATAAATGCCCCCCCGACGGTAAACAGAAGAAAACAAAAATGTACAATAAGTATTGCATCTGCCAGAAATGCGTATACATTCACACCGCTATTTTAGCAGATACACTTATTCAACCACAATAAAGCGGCCCCACATTCCCATAGCCCGATGATTTCCTACGCTGCAATAAAACTCAAAACTGCCGTCAATATCCGCAGTAAACTCTATAGTTTGAGACTTCCCTCCGGAAATTTTAGCCGTTGCAGCATTAAATTCATCAAGCACCCAGTCATGAAAACCACCGCCGTTTTTAAAAGTCAGTCTAACTGTATCTCCCTTCTTTACGATGATTTCTGAAGGAATGAAGGTAAATCCTTCGTTGGTTACCGTTATCTCCTTTAAGCCCGGGCCGGTATCCGAAAGATCAATCTTGTCCTGAGCAACAAGGGGCGAGAGCGTTGTCATCAGCAACGCAAATAATATTACTGCTTTCATGTGCATAAATTCTTTATTCTCACCTTTTTTGTCAAGTTTTTTTATACATTAGAACAAGCATAGCTCCTGTTCCTGCTGCCGCTGCAACAAGATACTGATATACCAACAACACAGGAACCGTCCAGGAGAGAAGTCCTGCAGTTATCTGCAATATGCCGCCGGCAATGAGTAAACGTGGTGGCCACCATAGAGCATTCAGCAAAAATGCTGCGCCCATAAGAATAAGCCAGAACGGTCCGAGGTAACTTATAAGGAACATCAGAGGTTCCCAGAGAAAGGCCAGAAAAGATGTTCCCATTCCTGCGGCCAGTACAAGAACCCACAACAGCATGATCCTACGCATTTTTGGAGACTTCATAGGCATAAACAGAGCCATGGGAATAATCCCTGCAATAGTCAATCCCAGCCACACCCAGTTAACCCGGGGATCCGGCCAGAAATAAGTAAGCAGCCAGCCGGAGAGTTCAATTACAGCCCAGATAAAAAAAACAATACGCGGTTTTGTCCAGAATTTTCTCATACCATGAATATACTAAACTTTTTCTGTCAGGTTTATCTCTCTTGCGTTCATTTGCCCGATTGACTATATTAGGCCAATGATAACTCTTGGCGTTCCCCTTATCGGGACTGTAAAAAGCATCGGCAACGGCAGCTGTATTCTGTCTGTAGAAGGAACAGATGTACCCATGAACATCTGGGAACTTCCGCCAAAAAGTAAACCCGGTAAAGAGTTCACCGTTTTTGTCTACAACGATTCAAAAGAGAGCCTCAAAGCAACCAGGCAGACCCCCCTGGCTAAGCTCAATGATTTTGCCGTACTCACAGTCAAGGAAGTAAAACCCTGGGGAGCTTTTCTGGAATGGGGGATTCAGAAAGATCTGTTCCTTCCCCAGAGAGAACAAAACAGCCCGGTCAGAGAGCTGCAGAAGATTATTATACGTGTCATTATGGACCATGAGCAAACAGGTCTGATTGCCACTTCAAAACTGGATTCTCACTTTAAGTATGATACTTCCGGACTTAACAATGGAGATGATGTGGAAATGCTGGTATTTGCCAGTACAAAACTTGGATACCCGGTAGTAGTGAATAACTCCTACCGGGGGATGCTTTACAGAAATGAAGTATTTACCACCCTTGAAATCGGGGAGAAAGTCACCGGAATAATAAAGAATATTCGTGAGGACGGCAGACTTGACTGTTCCCTGCAGCAGGTTGGCTTCGTACCAGCGATGGAGGACGCCAGGGAGACAATTCTTAAAACTCTGAAGTCATTTAACGGCTTTCTTCCTCTTCACGATAAAAGCAGTCCGGATGAAATAGCGTCAATTCTTGCCATGAGCAAGAAGAATTTCAAAAGAGCCCTGGGGATATTATATAAAGAGAGAATTGTACGAATCGACAAAGATGGTATCAGCCTGAACAGGAGCAATAAATCCGGGTAGGACTATGAGGAAGCTTTGTTGATTTCCAGTTCCATTTTCCCAAAATTACAGTGTGGCTTTCGCATGAAACTTCGAGAGACACGGTTAATAATTCTTTCAGCTGCATTTCTCATATCCGCAGGAACATCCGTTTTTTCAGATACCCCTCAAAAAACCATCATGATTCTTAACTCCTATCACAGCGGGTATCTCTGGTCAGATTCGATTGTTCAGGGCATACAGTCTGTTATTCCGCCGGAAATGCAGATTTCCATAGAGTATATGGATACAAAGCGCTACAGCTATGAAAGAATGGAGCCTCATATTCTTGAATTCCTGAAGGAGAAATGCAAAGCGCGACCTCCCGCTGGCATTATTTCCACTGACGATAATGCCCTCACCTTCCTGCTTGCTCATCACGATGAAATTTTTCCTGATATTCCTCTTGTTTTCTGCGGGGTAAACCAGCCGCCGGAAGAGCTGCATCTTCACAGGGATCACATTACAGGCCTGTTCGAGAATAACGAACACCGGGAGACCCTGCTTACAGCATTACGACTGCTGCCTGAGACAAAAAGGATTTACTTTATCAATGACAATACTGTAAGCGGCGTTCTGCAATACAACAAAATCCGTGCCATTGCGGAAACTGATCTTTCTCACATTGAAACGGTCTTTTTGAATGAAGACCGGGGGATTAATCTTGATCGCATTAATACAGCCCTGAAAGATGCTCCACCCCATAGTATTGTCTATTTTGCAGATCTGAATCTTGATGACAAGAACATCCCCATCGACTACAGAATTGTACTGCCGGAGCTTACCCGTAAATACCCACTGCCTTTTTTTGCTTCAATTGAAAGTTATATTAACTACGGAATAGTCGGAGGAAAGGTTACATCCGGGTTTTACCAGGGAGAGTTAGCCACACATATGCTTATAGAGTCCCTCTCCGGGACTCCCGCATCCGAAATCCCGATAGAAAGCACCCTGCCGAATAAGTATATTTTTAATACGGAACAACTGAAACGCTTCGGAATACCCCGGAAAAATCTTCCGGAAAACAGTATCCTGTTAAACAACGAACAGTCTGTATTTATGCAGGCGCTGGTATGGATTCTGCCTGCATTCCTGTTAGCACTTTTTTTCTTCTTTCTTGCAACAGCACTTTTATTTAACATGTACCGCAGAAGAACAGCGGAAAAAGCCCTGGCATATGAACAGATGCTGTTCCGATCTATGCTGGATAACATTCCCGACCACATCTACTTCAAGGATCGGGAAGGTAAGTACCTGAAAATTAATGCCGCCATGGCAAGCTATTTCGGCATAGCCAATCCGGAGGAGGCAGAGGGTCGTACAAATGAACAATTTCTACCACCGGAATATGCCGCCTATATGAAAAAAATTGAAGACGAGATTCTTACAAAATCTCACTCTGTAAGGGTTGAGGAAGCCTCTTTTTCTATTGAAGGGAAACCTCTCCGCTGGGAATCTAATATTAAAATTCCAATTATAAATGAGGATGGCATAACCATTGGAACCATGGGGGTTTCCAGGGATATTTCACAGCTTAAAACCACTCAGGAAGAGCTTGAGAAATCACTGTATGAAAAAGAAGTTCTCCTGAGGGAAGTGCATCATCGGGTAAAAAACAACCTTACCATGATTGTAAGTCTGATCAGCCTGCAGGAGGGAGATATTGAGAGCAGAAAAACATTATCCTTTTATACTTCCTTGAGAAACCGAATTCATTCCATATCGCTGATTCATGAAAAGATTTACAAAAGCAATGATTTCACAAGAATAAATCTCAAGGAATATATAGAAGACCTCTCCGGGTCGATTACAGCCGCGGTTGGCGGCCAGTTTTCTGACCTCACTATTGATATTAAAGTAGATAACACCTCATTGGTTCTGGAGAAAGCAATTCCGACAGGCATTATTCTTAATGAACTGATTACCAACTCCCTGAAACACGGTTTTACCAGGGGAGGTAAAAACATCCTGTCCATATCGGCCAAACGTAATAAAACCGAATTGACTCTGACAATTACAGATAACGGTAACGGGTACCCGGAATCACTCGATCCCGGAAAAACCCAGTCTTTGGGTTTCAGGCTCATACATGCACTTACTGCTCAGCTTGAAGGGAATTTTTCCTGGCGGAACAAAAATGGCGCACAGAGCAGTATCACATTTCCTCTGGAATAGAGTCTCAGGAAAATATAATAGAGAATCGTGTACCGTTCTGATTTGAATCAAGTAACATTTTACCATTAAGCTGATCGCTGAGAATATCAATCAGTTTAAAACCAAAAGAGTTTTCCTGCACACCGGAGGGAATCCCAACACCCGTATCTTCGATTGAAAGCTTCTTCTTACCTTGCTCTTCAGTAAAAGAAATTCGGATAGTTCCCGCCAAACCGTTCGGAAAGGCATATTTTAAAGAATTGGTTAGAATTTCATTTATAATAATGCCGCATGGGATAACCCTGTCCAGATCAAGCTCAATCCTTTCGCTCTCGACCAGGACTGACACAGCAGGCAGATGCACGGAACTGACTATCTGTTCAACAAGACGGTTGAGATAATCATCGAAAAGCAGATTACCCAGATTTTCGGAAGCATATATCTGCTCATGGATCAACGCAATTGAATAAATCCGGTTATTTATATCTTCAACAACCTGTGTTGATTCCGAGGTATGCTCAAGATTAAGACGGATCATGCTTTGAATAAACTGGAGATTGTTCTTCACCCGGTGATGAACTTCTTTCAGAAGAATCTCCTTTTCTTTCAGGTCCCTACGTGCCTCTTTTTCTCTTTCCAGGATTCTCTCTGTGAGCTTTATCTGATAACGGGTATAAAATCGAACCAGAAAAAAAATAAGCAGGGTTGTAACTGCCACATAGATCCAGCCTTTAAAGGTCTGTATATGAGCATACATTTCAAAATCGGGGAAAATCCCGGCAAGGATTGAATCCGAAAGGAGTATCCAGATAAAACCGAAGATAAAGTAAATTGATGCAATCGCAACAGGTGCGCTTAAAAGGTTTTTGCTTCTTTTCACGGAAATTCCATTTTACCAGGGTTGATGGTTGTATGAATAATCTGAAAAATTGAAACTCAACATTCAGATCTCTTTGGTTCCATCAAGAATCAGATCTGCAGCACCTGCAGGATCATGGGTATTAAAATAATTATCTTCCCAGGGAATCCATTGGGATAGCCATTTTTCCTGCTTCCATTCAGGATCCCGTCTGAAAATACGCTCAAGCCTTACGGCATCGGGGATGGAGAGAAACAGCTTATAATTGTAGTAATCTCTGAATTCCCTTCGCAGAGAAGAGACTCCTTCAAGAATAACCAGACCGGAAAGATCGTACTCTTTATGTGCAGCATAAACTCCGGAAGCACAATCGAAGGGAGCAGACATCACACTCTTTTTACCCAGGTTGTTCAGTATCTCCTGTTCCAGGCGTTCCCATTCAATATTTCCCATTGGACGCGAGAGCCTTGAAGATGACCTTGATTCAAAAGGAAGGAAATAATCATCCACATGGATAACTTCCCCCCCAAGATCTCCATGCAATCTTTCGGCAAGTGACGTCTTGCCTGATGTACCGGGCCCGTCTATACCAAGACAGAAGGTCTGCCCTTTACCGGCCTCTATGCTTCTTATCAGTTCACAATATATTGACGAGCCTTTTCCTTTTCTGTCCACACCATACAATACCGTCATGTAAACAGTATTGTAAAGAACATACCTGTGCTATGATTTCCAGTATAAAGTGCTACCTTCCGGGAGGATGCTTACTGTGGAAAAAGCCTGGTGGAAAGAGGCAGTAGTTTACCAGATATACTGCCGCAGTTTTATGGATACCAACGGAGACGGCATAGGAGATATTGCCGGTATTATTGAGCGTCTGGATTATTTAAAAAACCTTGGTATAGATACAATATGGCTGAATCCGGTGTACCGTTCGCCCAACGATGACAACGGCTATGACATTAGTGACTATCGAAATATCATGGAAGATTTCGGCACCATGGAAGATTTTGAGAAGCTTCTGCAGAAGGCTCACGCCATGGGGATACGACTTATCATGGATTTGGTAGTGAATCACACGTCCGATGAACACCCCTGGTTTATCGAAAGCCGCTCCGCAGTTGACAGCCCCAAGAGGGATTATTATATCTGGCACCCGGGTAAAAACGGTATAATTCCCAACAACTGGAACAGCTTTTTTGAGGGCCCTGCCTGGGAACTTGATGATGCAACCGGCGAATACTACCTCCACCTGTTTACCAGGAAACAGCCGGATCTGAACTGGGATAATCCCGAGGTTCGCAGGGAAGTAAGGGAAATAATAGAATTCTGGATGAAGAAAGGCATAGACGGCTTCCGCATGGATGTTATCAACCTGATTTCCAAAACTCCCGGACTCCCGGATGGAAGGGATATGAAGGATATCCGTGGTCATGAATTTTTTGCAAATGGACCTGAAATCGATACATACCTGAAATGGGTTCAGGAGAGTTTTGAAGGGTATGACGCAATGACTGTGGGCGAAACAGTCTGTGCAGATCTGGACACCGTATCCCGATATGTGGACGAGGAATCCGGGTTTCTCAACATGGCAATCAACTTTGAGCATGTTACTATCGATCGGAATCTCGGCCCCTTTGATGAGATCCCACTGGAAATGCCCCGGCTTAAACGCTGTTTATCATCCTGGCAGGAGAAACTCGACGGACAGGGGTGGAACTGTCTCTATATGAGCAACCACGACCAGCCCAGGCAGGTTTCACGCTACGGCAACGATTCTGTATATCATAAAGAATCGGCAAAGCTGCTGGCAACGCTGCTGCATACATTGCAGGGCACCCCGTTTATTATGCAGGGAGAAGAGCTGGGGATGACCAATGTGGCTTATGACTCTATACATGACTACAGAGATATAGCCACTCTTAACTACTACCGGGAGTGCATAAACAATGGAGATAATCCGGAAGACATCTTGAAAAGGATTAACCGCTGCAGCAGAGACAACGCCCGGACTCCCATGCAGTGGACTGGAGGAATAAATGCCGGATTCAGCACCGGAACTCCCTGGATAGCGCTCAATCCAAATTACACGCAGATTAATGCAGAGGTTCAGGAAAGCGATCCGGATTCAATTCTGAATTACTACAGGAACCTCATCAGCTTGAGACACAATAACCCGGTAATTGTATACGGGAGTTTCACGGAGCTGAATCCGCAGCAACCGCAGGTATATTCCTACCAGCGTGCTTATAAAGGCCGCCTGCTGATGGTTGCTCTGAACATGTCCGACAGGACGCTTGAGATACAACTCCCCGGGTTAGACAAAAAACAGGAAATTCTGATTGGAAACTATGCGGACAGTCCGGAGTATTCCCCGAAGATGCATCTCAGGCCATGGGAGGCATCAGTCTGGATCGGTTCCTGAGTCTCCCCATGTGGAGGCGTCAAGGGCATCAAAACCCGGCAGAGTCATGGCATCATCAAAACTGATAAAGCGGTAACCGACACATTTTGTGTCATCCAGCGCATAGTAGTTGGTCCCATCCACCGCGTACAGCCAGCGCCCTTTTGCCCCTTCCTGATTTTCCAGTATCCGGAATGTAAATGGGGAAGATTCTGTGGGGAGGAGGAAATCGGGCTTTGTTATAATCAGTCGGAGGTTACCTCCAAGGGGCGTAAAAAACACTGTACCCAGGGAGAAAAAAAGAACTGCTGTTGCAATTCTAAAAGATATTTTAACAACCCGTCTGAAATCCATTCAATTACCTGCCGCATAAAATCTATAGCAAAAGAACATGACTGAAAAGTACCATTTACCCAAAGTTCGTCGGAGAGTACACTAACAACATGTCCCGGAAAAGTCTTGTCTGGCTGTTGTCTCGACAGGAAAAAACACTACAGAAAGACCCTCGTTTCATAAAATTAAAAGAGTACCTTAAAGATGACCGCCGCTTAAGGTCTGTAAAGCTTGGAACGAGGGAATACCGACTTTTGAACAGGGGAACCATCCGACCGGAACATGTGACCAATTTTGTACAAACCTACCGCATGCCAGCCTCCCCTTTCTTTCTTCTATACTTTCAACTCAAGCAGGACTATGAACAGAAAAAGCTGACAAGGAAGCAGGAGAAAAAGGATTTTATCCTGAAAAAACTCCAGGAGCTGCCCTGGAAGATCCGGCAATACCTTTCCGCTCTGGCGGTAATTGAACAACACATAAACCATGCCGGGAAAAATCCTGTATGGAACCGTGTAATTGTCCCTTCCACAAAAAAAGCGTCCATGGAATATGGAAAGTACAGCCTTTCAGACTGGAAATTGTTAACCCAACGGTTTGGTGGGCAGCTTGGGATTCGCTATCCCGGGATTCCAAAAGATAACTGGGAAAAAATGTTCTGTGCCTTCCTGCTTGGGTATCCGCCAAAACCGGGACTGAAACTGCCCGCTTCCCCGGAGGAAATCCAACGCCGCTACCGTAAAATGTCCCTACAGTATCATCCCGATACAGGAGGTAATGAGAAAATCTTCAGAATGCTGAAGGAAGCCAGGGACACCCTGCTGGAACCCTGAATACTACATTGCCCTACTGATAATCCAGTCGAAAAGACGATCACCCAACAGGTTTCTCAGAAAAATGGAGGGTTTTGCCATATACCCTACAGCATAGCGGGTTTTCGGTCTGCTGCTGGCAAGGGCTTTACAGATGGTTCGTGAAATGAGTTCCGGCGCGGACAAACCGTTACCACGATACATGGCAGCCATACTGTCCGCTGCAGCTGCGGCCTTATCTCGGTATACACCGGAAGCAGAGCTCTTTTTAAGGTTCTCCGCTGCAATTATGCCCCAATCAGTTTTGATTCCCCCGGGCTCAATGATTATTACGTCAATTCCAAAGGGTGCTGTCTCCAGACGCAGAGAGTCAGAAAACCCTTCGAGCGCATGTTTCGTGGCATGATACCAGCCTCCGAATGGGGTATAAACCTTTCCTCCCATGGAGGAGATATTTACAATTTTGCCATACGAGTTTTTGCGCATTCCAGGGAGAACAAGCTGGGTCAGCCTGGCAAGACCAAATATGTTTACCTCAAACTGACGCCTTGCTTCCTCAAGAGGTACATCCTCTATTGCTCCATACGATCCATATCCCGCATTATTAACCAGAATGTCAACAGAGCCTTCGTTCTGCAGAATGGATGTCACCCCTGCTTGCATCGATTCTTCATCGGTCACATCCATCCCAATGATTTTTGCACCACGGGATTCAAGATCCTGCATAAGCTCAACTCTGCGTGCTGCTGCATATACCTTCACCCCGGCTTCAATAAGATCCAGAACCACAGCCCGCCCTATTCCGGATGATGCACCGGTAATTAGTGCTGTTTTATCTGCAAGTACTCCCACAACAACCTCCTGTGCTCAATAGAAAATAGTCAGGATGCAGGGCGAGGTCAAAGTTATTTGCCCTCTGTTTATTCTTCTGCTTTGGAAAGAGCATTCTCCACTGCCGACATAATTCCATGACAGCTTGCGGTTGCACCGCTTACGGTATCAATTGCGGTACTCTGGGTGCTGATAATTTTTGCCGGGATAAGATTGTCCACCCGGACAAACCAGCGGGGTGTTTCCGAATGGGCTATATAACTGATATCTGCAATCTCACCGTTTTTCACGGTTACGGAAACGGTCAGTCCGGGGCTGTAGCCGTCTGCTGTTCCAGTGTAGGTGCCATCAACAAGATGCACGCTGGTGTAATCAATTCCCCGGGGAATTGTGGCATTAGACATATGGTGCCCCCGGGCATAGGTGCTGTAAGTAGACTGCATCAGTACAACCACCCCCAGGATTGTAACAATCTTTGAAGAGAGTCGTTTACCTGCAACCGGTTTTTTCAGCCTTTCGGGAATCATCTTGAGGGTAGTACTCCACAGCCACTTCGCATGCAGGATTGTATGAATCACGGCAAGCAGAACCAGTGCAACACCAGCCCAGTCATGCAGTAATGCAACCGTAAGATAGGTTGAATCGCTCATTATAATATTAAGCTCCGGGAATTTTATTATTCCCGTAATTCCGCATACAAGCAGGGCAATTAGCATGCCCATATCTACAATATAATTTACAGTACGTTTCATGAATAACTCCTGATGAGTTTTCTCAATAAGAATATTGCATATTCCTGTAAAGCATATGTGAAGAGAGTATGGAGATTATATGAAGCTTTACTACCTTCAAGGTTCTAAGGCTTAATAGAACATGCGACCCTGAATGAATCAAACAGAGGTTTCATTGAATCTCCGGCAAGAAGCATCATCTCCGGATGCCATTGTACCGTTATACCGTATGGATAGTTCTCCATTTCCATGGCCTCGATGACTCCATCCGCACTAAATGCACTTATCCTCAACCCTGCACCCGGTCTATCCACACACTGATGGTGAAAACTGTTTACAGGAATCTTCTCCTGTCCAAAGACTGTACGGAGAACAGAATCTGATTCAATTTCAACGGTATGAGCGGTGTCGGAACGCTCTCCTTCCTGAAAATGCTTGAGAAACGATCCTTCATGTTCTGAAATATCCTGATAAAGAGTTCCGCCGCAGGCAACATTTACAAGCTGATGGCCCCGGCATATGCCTAAAAAGGGTATTTCGTGTTTGATAACTGCTCTGCAAAGAGCCAGCTGAAACATGTCCACCCTATAAACGGAAGCTCCCGTACCTTTCCTTGAATCCTGACCGTAACAGGAAGGGTGAATATCATAACCACCGGAGAAAACAATTCCGTCACATTTCCTGATAATCGCGGCAGCATCCTCCGGATTTCCGGTAACCGGAATAACAAGCGGAACGGCATCTATTGCCTCCACAGCCTCTATATAATCACGACTAAGAGAGACAAGTTCCATTCCGGGAATAATAAAGCGCTGAGGCAAAATTGTTCCACTGGACAAACCTATTACAGGGCGCTGATGAATATTTCTCATGAATCACTCCGACGATTCTACCGTAAAACTGTTACATACCCTGTTACGGCCGCTCTCTTTTGCTGCATACAAACACTTATCTGCCGCACTGTAAAGCTCTTTACTGGTTAGAGCCGTACTGCTATCCATAATCCAGTAACCAATTGATACGGTTAAGCCTACAGAATGGGATGAGGTGTTAAATTTGAATTTCAGTTTTTCGATACTCAAACGGATTCTTTCGCATACCTGAAGAGCAGCATCAGCATCGGTTTCCACCAGAAGAAGGGCAAACTCCTCCCCTCCTATCCGTCCCACCAGATCGACGTTCCGCAGTTCTTCCCTCAGAACCTCTGCGACCTTCCTGATGATCTCATCACCAGCCTGGTGTCCATAGTTATCATTGATTTGCTTGAAATAATCCAGATCCATCATAACAAAGGCCAGGCTGTGACCATAACGGCTGTTTCTGAATATCTCCGCTTCCAGGCCTTCAAAAAATGCTCCACGGTTCAGCAGACCGGTAAGGCTGTCCATTCGGCTTAACAGGGTTATCTTTTCCAGAGCCTCTTCAAGCTGCTGATTCGCGGTACGCAACAAATTTCTGTTTTTCCAGATACTTCGGTAAAAAAGGTATGACATGGGCATGCCGATGGCCATGGGCTTGTAGATACTGTCGGCATAGAAATAGCCATCAAATAGAAAACTCCAGCCGGCGGAAAAAACTGCACCGAGTATTCCAACAAGTATCGAGACCTGCCAGGGCTTTACTTTATCAACGAAAGGACGCTCCATTTATGTTCAGATTCTGCCATTTTTCAGGAGTTATTACCAGTAGGATTTTGTACACAATAGCTCGAAATTCTTCCCCGGTATTGTTGATAGATTCTTTTGAACGTTACTAATATGCCATAATTAAATCTGACAGCTGAAAACAGGTCTTAAGCAGTAATAAGAGCCAGCGTCCGCAGCCGTGCCTCAGTAAGCTTCATTCCGCAGTTAAGTCTCAAACAATGATCATATTGTGAACTGATTGAAAAAAGTGCCCCCGGGGCAGCAATAAGCCCCCTGCCGGCAGCGCGTTCAAATATGCGGACACCATCTGTTCCCGGTGGAAAGTTGATCCAGAGAAGACACCCTCCTGAGGGACGCCTGACAAAACATCCATTAGGCAGAATATCCGAGAGTCTGGCTATATACTCATTCAGGCGCAATTCCAGAGCCTTCCCCAGGTTTCTACGGTGTTTTCTATGGGACTTTGAACCTATATACTCCGCAAGCAGGGCTTGAGAAAAGCGTGGAGCATCCATGGTCAGACGCAATTTCTCTTCCGTCAGACGAGAAGCATATTGCGGTGACCGTAACCAGCCAATGCGCAATCCAGGAGAGAGCGACTTGGAGTAGGATGAAATCTGCAGGATTTGAGGGCTGTCAGAAAAAGATGAGAGGTTTACGGGTCTGACAGCTCCAAAAAATAGATCTCCGTAGACATTATCCTGTACCAGATACACTCCGTAATGTTCCGCCATCTTAACAAGAGATTTTTTGGCGGCATCGGGCATTGTGATTCCCGTTGGATTCTGGACATTGGGCTGCACAAGTATCATCTTCGCCGGTTTTTTCTTAAGCTCAGCTTCGAGCATATTAAGATCAATACCTTCTTCACCGACAGGGATTTCACAGATTTCCACATTAAAAGGAGCTATCTGTCGGAAATAGTTCATATAGGAAGGTGATTCGAGGATAACCCGGTCGCCGGATTCCAACAGGGTGTGAAGAATAAGGCTGAGCCCTTCGGTCGCACCATTTGTTATAACAATGTCCTCCGGAACAGTCGGACCATCCAGGTCCTCACAATCAAGGACAATCCTCTGACGAAGAGGTAAATCTCCTTCAACAAACCCATACTCCATCCAGGAAGAATTCAACCTGGCCCCTATCTGTTTCAGATCCCGTACTGGAAGAATATCCTGATCCGGAGCTGCACTGGCAAAGCTTGAATCTATATGAATAAGCCTCTCATAAAGCTGATCAAGCCTCTCTCCTGTTTCCTTTGCCCGGGCAAGATATATTTCCGGAGAGGGACCGGCAGATCCGATACTCCCTTCGTACAGGGAAGCTCCACTTTTATGTACATAGAATCCGCCTCTTTCATGAGAGCGTATATAACCTTCATCCGTTAGCAGCTCGTATGCCTTAATAACCGTATTTATAGATACACCGGTTAAACCGGCTTCTTCTCTGATTGAGGAAAGCTTTTCGCCAGGAGGAAGTGCCCCTCTAATAATGCGATCTCTTATCCGGGAGTAGAGCTTCTCATATTTCTTCACCACCCTACTTTACTGTACCCATAAAACTTCTTCAACCTGTTACTGTACCCATAGTATTCGCAATGCTACTCTGCACTTGAGGATAGTGATGTCAAGAAAACAAATTTACGGTCTGTTCTTAGTGGTTTGCCTTATCTTTGGAAGCACATTTCTGGCTATCAGCGTCGGCCTTGACAAGGGAGCATCGCCACTCTTTTTTGCTGCCCTTCGCTTTATATTGGCCGGGGGAATAATGATTGCTTTTCTGCTTTTTTCCGGAAGAACTTCGCTCAACAATCTGAAGGAGCTGTTGATTCGTTCAACAATTCTTTCACTTTTTCTAACCACTGGAACCTTCGGTTGTATGTTTATTGCACAAATACAGGTAGACTCGGGGTTTATGGCCAGACTTGATGGAGCCGGGCCGATTATTACTGCACTTTTATCCATGATTTTTCTGGGAAAAAAACTGAACATCCGCCACGGCATAGCCTTTCTGATAGGCTCAACAGGTATTTTTCTTATAGCCGCACCGGCCTCTTCACGTTCCGAGTCATTCTTTCTGGTTATGGCGGTTTTCAGCGTTATTCTCTATGCTGTCGGAAATGTGCTGTATCCCCGGTTGTTTGACGGAAAAGAGGACACTGTTGCAGTAAGTGCGCTGCAGTCATTTGCCGGCGGAATACTCCTCTTTTTCGCCGCCCTTATATTTGAAGATATTAGTTTTTCATCTGAAGCAATTCCAGCTCTGCTGTATCTGATTTTCGGAGGGTCCATTATTGCCCATACGGCGACGCTTGTGCTTGTGAGGGAATCCGGCCCGGTATTTGCATCGGGATGGCTTTATGCTGCACCGGTGACGGCTACGGTGCTTGGTGCGCTTATTCTTGGAGAAGAGGTGGGAGCATCGGATACTCTGGGAATTTTGCTGGCATTGGGTGGGGTTTTTATTCTTAACCGGGCGGAAATTTTTAAGTCGGAGAAAGTGTGATTTCGGGGTGGGACATACGAAAAATCTGGCGGAAATCCGACTCTTCGGTTACGCCCTGGAAGAACTGGTTAAATAGAGGATTTCTTCGCTGGCAGAAAGGTTGTATTTACTGGTACGCATATTATCCGCGTCGTACAGGTATTTCACCTGGGTATTAGTTGTTAACACCAGAGGCCAGCCCCGCTAATGGGGATCCTTTCTGTAATTGTCAACGCCGGAATGAAATTGCAGTTTTTCACCGGAGTTAAATTGCAGACTTCCGGCATTTTTTTTTAGAAGCCAACGGCTCCAATTTTCATTCTGTCCTTCATGCGATACGAATCGCCTTTTAAGCTAACAACATGAGAATGATGTAGCAGCCTATCCAACGTGGCAGTGGCTACCGCATCATCAGCCATAATTCCCCCCCACTTTCCAAAGGTTTTGTTGGATGTGAGGATAATGGCCCCTTTCTCATACCGGGTATTGATGAGCTGGAAAAACAAAGCAGCCTGATCTGAATTCAGGTTCTCGTAACCGACTTCGTCAATTAGCAGAACATGAGGTTTGGAAATGTCAACTTCGGTGCAGTCCCTAATACCCTAATTATTTTTAAGCCACAGCTTCAATTACTGCAGCCTTCTCACTGTAAATGACAGGAGGCCAGCCTCCCTCGTTTACCATACTGATGCGCTTACGATTATAGTAAACCATGACATAGCGCCATATTACAGTTTTTACCTGCTCTCTGGTCATTTTCCTTGTATTTATTCTATAAAGCTTTTCTTTTTTCAATGTAGCAAAGAAACTTTCCATCCTGGCATTATCGTAGCACTTCCCGACATCGCTCATACTTTGGACAGCGCGATAGTCTTCAAGTTTCTTTTTAAATTGAACACTTGTATATTGGCTCCCGGCATCGCTATGAATGAGCACACCGCTTCCGGGAGTCCTTTCTTTATATGCGTCAGCAATGGCTTCAATACATAATTCCTTTTTCATATGATTTCTCATTGCGATGCTGACGATTTCTCCTCCAAAACAGTCCAGGACTGGTGCGACATATAACTTTCCATCAGAGCACGGATCTTCGGTAATATCAGTCAGCCATTTCTCATTTGGCCGTGTTGCTATGAAGTTCCGCTTCAGTACGTTGGCAGGTCTCTGAGCCTTTTTATCGGCCTTAGTAAGCCCGTTTGGACTTCTGCGACTCTTATGAAGCAGATTCCCTTTCCGCATAGCTCTGATTACTGTAGATCTGGAAACAGTCTCTCCCTTTTGCTGTAATGCGATGAGAACCCTTTCTATTCCGTAGTTCTCATTATCAGGGTGCTCATCCAGAATTTCATGTATTTTGACCAGAAGAAGCTGCCAGGCTTTCGGTTTATGACAGGTACGTTTCCATTTGTAATAGCCCGTCTCGCTGACTTCCAATGCCTTGCACATCTTTATAACCGGAAAACTCTTCAGCTTCTGGTGTTTGTTGATATATGCAAAGATTGCTTTTGCGCTTACTTCTTCCGGTCTTTTGCGAAAAAACCGAGTGCATCCTTCAGGATCTCATTAGCCTCTTTAAGCTCAAGATTTTCTTTAATCAACTGCTTTTCCCGCTCTGACAATGGAGATATGTCAGGGGCTGCAGGAGCTTTATTCTCCTTTTTTCGCTTCTTTCGCCAACCGGACAATGTTCCATAATTTATTCCAAGCTGTTCTGATGCTTTTTTCAGTCCAATATCATCAGATAGCTTTAACGCCTGTTCTTTGAACTCTTTACTGTACTGTGTCATATTAAATACCCCTCTTATTTTCGGGTATTTTCAGACTGCACTTTTATGATAATCCTTCAGTTTTGTAGTAAGCGGAAGCATCACTGTAGGCACCATCTTCTATGCTTTTGTCTCCGAATTTCCGATATTCGGAAGCAATAGCCTCCCGGGGAATGCCGTCTCCGGAAAAACCGGTCATCCCAAGCTGACTAAACCGATCTTCCCATCGCGTTTCAGAAGTCTCAAGCTGCCGTTTCAGATGTTGAAAATGCTCTTCACCGCTCTGAACAAGTCCGGACAGCACGGTATCAGTTTCTTCAAATCTCGACTTTTCCCGCTCTTCACCTATCTGCAATCTATGCTCAATATGTCCAAAACGTCTTTCGGTTGCCTCATTAATCCTTTTGAAAAGCAATTCCTGATCTATCCTTGAAAAATTATTGTCATCAGCCGTCCGGTTGGCAGTAAGCAACGATTTCCGGTATTCATCCAACAGACGTTGTTGTTCATCAAGAATATCCTGCTGGCCAGATAGAAAATCATTCTGACTATCAATTACAGCTTGTAAATCTGTCGAGAGGTGTTTAATCCGCAGCAGAAATATACCTGTCACAGTAACGGAACAAAAGAAGAACAACCCCGAAAAAATGATAAGCAAAGAATAAATTTTGATAGAGGAAGAATTATTATTCATTTTCTACTTGTAAATAATCAACTAATTTACTATGGAGACGATTGTATCTGTGCCGTAACTGACTGTCAATGCAATGCCTGAATAGATTTGGTATTGCATAATTGGTCGGGATATTCCCGGCGATCCTAGTGTTAGAGTCTGGGGCATTGGAATCCAAAGAGCAACATAACATCAACAAGTAATATCTTCTCACAGGACTCTGCACAGCATACGAAACATTCAGAAGGTATACTATAGAGGGCACTCCCGTTCAATTCATCACTCTCCAGATAGGGACCTGTCTTCGATAGTACAATAGAATCTTCCATTTGGTTTGTGCGAAACCGAACATAGTGCTCCATCGAAAAGTGCATTATAATGAATAACTGAATAATGCCAATGATAAAAGTAGGTAGCCATGGCAAAATCGGAACGACTCAGTCAGATCGAACAAATTCTCCTGGATCACCCTGAAGGTATGAGACGGATAGAACTGGCAAAACGTCTAGGAGTAAATAAATCCACCATAAGCCGGGATATTGACTCACTATCTACCACCCTGCCCCTGACGGAAAATGATAAAAACCGCATAATATTGAACAAAAGCGGCTACCTGCATACCGTGCGCCTAACCATGCATGAACTGGAAGCCCTTCACCTTTCTGCACGACTCTTTTGCAAAGTGATGCGCTTCCCTTTCCCCCATGCATCCGCGGCATTACGTAAACTCGCCGAGGCCCAGGGCCGGGTAAGTCCTGCCCTGGCAGACAGAATCCGGGATACGGCAGAAGAGCTTGATAGTTTCACATCTGTCAATTCCATTAACTATTCCAATTACAGAAAAACAATAGAACAGCTGGGACTGGCAATATCGGAAAAACGCAGTGTTCGTTTACGTCACTACTCCCGCAGCAAAGAGAAAATACAGGAATTCCGCCTGTTGCCGGTTACGCTGGAACCACATCCTGAAGGAAAAGCAGTCCATCTTGTCGGTTGGGACAGGAATGGTGAAAAGCCCTTCTTCAGGACACTTAAAACCGAACGAATTGAATCGGTTGTTATAGAGAATCCGGCTCCTGCAGATTTTGATGCTATTCCCCTGGATGCAATAGCACACCTGTTCAAGGACGCATGGAGTATATGGCGATCGGATTCTGAGCCGGAATCAGTAAAACTACTATTCTCCCCAGAGGTTGCAGACCGGGTAATAGAAACACAGTGGCATGCAAACCAGATTACCGCCCCGCAGGAAGATGGAAGTTTACTTTTTTCTATCACTGTGTCAGAACCGAAAGAGATGTACCCATGGATCCGCGGCTGGGGACCTGCCGTTGAGGTGCTGGAACCGGAGTGGCTGAGAAAGCAGCACAGGGAGGATTTTATACGGGGGATGGGAGTGTACGAGACGGATAAGTAGGTGGAACGACAAGTAATGCAGGAGAATTGGATATTTTTAGTTTTTTTCGGGAAAAGCTGTGTCGGGTTGCTGAAATTGCAACGGGAGGGAGGGATAATAAGGCAATAATGGAAGCTATAAAATCTTATGTAAGAAAAAATGATGAAGGACAAAAACGGAGTTTTTTAAATCTCCGACTGATTTTGAAACTGAGGAATACTTTTAAGTTTCTGAAAATCCGGGAAAGGGTCCACAATCCTAATTCTAAACCCGTGGAATTCGCCGGATTTAGAATGCAGGCCGGATTAAATAACTACAAAATCAGTGTGAAGAAATGAAGAGAATATTATTAGCGCACGTAAAAGAAGAAAATAAAAAATGGCAAATTCATTCTCTTCAGGAACATCTCGAAGGAGTCGCTGAATTATCCGTTAAATTTGCAGATCGGTTTGGTCTTGAAAAACTTGCTTCTATCCAGGGACTAACCCATGATGCAGGAAAGGCCAGTGATGATTTTCAGCAGAAAATCGCCGGAAAAAGCGGATATGATCCGGATGCCCATGTAAGCGCCGCCGTCGATCACTCTACTGCCGGGGCACAGTTCGTCGTTGAAAAATATGGCGAAGGAGCAAAACCACTTGCTTATTCGATTATGGGGCATCATGGCGGACTTCCGAACGGATATGATGAAAATGATTCCTGTCTGAAAAAACGTCTCGGTAAGGAGGTCGCTGAATATAAAACTAATTTACCTAATGTAAACCTTCCGGATTCTATTTTGCCCTCTGATTACCTGCCTAAAAAGAGCCAAAAATCGCCGGAAGCCCATTTTTTAATCCGAATGTTGTACTCGGCTCTTACAGATGCGGACTTTCTTGATACGGAACGGTTTATGTCGCCGGAAAAGGAAAGTTTAAGAAATGACGACACTGTAAGCTTCCTTCAATTGAAAGAACTACTTGATAAGGATTTATTAGAGTATACAGACCGGAGCGGAATAAACGGAATCCGGGCGGAGATCCTTAACTGGTGCAGAAAAACGGCAAATCTTTCTCAGGGAATTTATTCTTTGACAGTCCCCACGGGCGGAGGAAAAACAAAATCTTCAGTATCCTTTGCTATCGAACATTGTATCAAGCACAACCTTAGACGTATTATCTATGTAATTCCCTATACCAGCATTATCAGTCAGAATGCCGGAGTTTTCCGCGAGATATTCGGAGAAAATAATGTACTGGAACATCACAGTAATCTTGAGCCGAAATATGAGAATGCCCGGAACCGACTGTTGTGTGAGAACTGGGCTGCGCCCATTGTCGTTACGACCAATATCCAATTTTTCGAATCTTTTTACAGCAATAGAAGTTCTTCCTGCCGCAAGCTCCATAATGTAGCTGACAGCGTAATAATATTTGATGAAGCCCAGATGCTCCCTACTGAGTTTTTAAAACCATGCATGGAAATAATAAACGAACTGGTGGATAACTACGGCTGTACAGCCGTTCTCTGTACCGCAACACAGCCGACACTGAATAAAGAACGATTTCTAAAGGACTCTGTATTGAGAAATGTTACAGAAATCATTCCTGAACCTGAAGCGCTTTATCAAAGCTTAAAGCGCGTGGAAGTAGAGTACCTTAACGAACCATTATCGAATGAGGATATAAGCACCAGAGTTTTTCCGTTACGGCAGGTATTGATAATAGTCAATACCAGAAAGGATGCAAGAGAAATATTTCAGTTTCTGCTACAGAATCATCAGGATAACGGGTCTATCTTTCATTTATCGACCTTTATGTGTCCGAAGCATCGGGAGCAGACACTGAAAATTATCCGGAAAAGATTATCACAAAATATTCCGTGCAAGGTCGTAAGTACCCAGTTGATTGAAGCAGGCGTCGATATCGATTTCCCCGTGGTCTATAGGGCTGTTGCCGGTCTCGATTCAATTGCCCAAGCGGCGGGCCGTTGTAATAGGGAAGGGAAACTTGAATACGGTAAAGTACTTGTTTTTAAAGGTGAAAATCCGCCGCCTCCCGGCCATCTGAGGCAGAGTGCTGAATCGGGTGAAAAAACCTTGCAATCTTTTCAGAACGATCCCTTGTGCCTTGATGCTATAACATCCTATTTTGATGATTTTTTCTGGAAGAGAGCCGGCATCCATGGAATGGACAAGAAAAATATAGTTGATCGTCTTAATGTGCATCCAAATGAAATTGACAAGATTCCATTCAAAGATGTGGCAAAGGATTTTTCAATAATCAATCAGCCCACAAAAGCAATTATAATTCCATTTGAACATGAAGGCGAATTATTGGTTGATAAATTGCAGGATAAAGATTACTTCCCCAACAGAGATGACTTCAAAAAGGCCCAGCGACTGTCGGTTCAGATTATGGATAAGGTGCTTGATTTGCTTGTCGGAGCAGGGGCTGTAGCCGACGCCAAGGGGGACGGGCAGTTTTACATTCTATCGAACACAGATATTTACAGCAGATATACAGGATTATCCACGGATGATCCGCAATTTATAGAAAGTGAAAAACTTGTTTTTTAAGGAGGAGTAATGAGTTATGGAATAAAATTGCTGGTCCGGGGAGACTATGCCCTCTTTACCAGACCGGAACTCAAGGTAGAACGAGTCAGCTACGATGTAATGACTCCGTCGGCGGCACGGGCGATAGTTGAAGCCATTTACTGGAAACCTGCAATACGCTGGATTATTGACTCCATCCTGGTTCTGAATCCGGTAAAATTTGACAATTTAAGAAGGAATGAAGTCAAATATAAGATTCCTGCAAAAAAAATAACATCAGCAATGGAATCTAATACCCCACTGTATCTCTATTCCGATGATTCAGATGTTCGTCAGCAACGTGCGGCCACGATTCTCCGGGATGTTGCTTATATTATCGAAGCCCATTTTGACTATGTTCCCGGTATGGGAGATGAGAACGACGGGAAACATCTGGAAACATTTAATCGAAGACTGGAAAACGGACAGTGTTTTGCCCAGCCCTACCTCGGGACAAGGGAATTCAGCTGCAGCTTTGAACCGGTAAAAGATGAATACACATCACAGCTTAAGGGCGAATGGGATCTCGGGATTATGTTGTTTGATCTTGATTTCAGCGACCGAAAGAACCCGCAACCGCTCTTTTTCAGAGCGAAAATGAGCGACGGTTTGATGATAGTTCCTCACCCCGATTCCGAGGAGGTTCTGCGATGATACTACAGGAACTAAGCAAATATTATCAAAGACTCCTTGAAGATCCGAAGATTAATATCTGTGAACCGGGCTTTTCTCCGGAAAAGATCAGCTTCAGGATTGTGATTTCAAAAAACGGAACTTTTCTTAACCTTGAAGACCTGCGGGAACTGGATGAAAAAAATAACCCCAGACCAACCATAATGGATGTTCCCAAATTTGACGGTAAGCGGGCAAATGGAATAAAACCCTATTTCCTCTGGGATAAAAGCCACTATACTATCGGTATAAAATCAGAGGCTTCTGCTGAAGATGAAACACCTGAGCATAATAGCGCTTTTATCTCTTTGATTGACGAAATTATGGGGGAGTCTCTGGATGATTTCCCATCAGTAGTTGCCATCAGAACGTTCAGTTCAAATCAAGACAATCTTGCAAAGCTTCGAGAGCATCCTCACTGGGGTGACTTTCTGAACAGCTTTGCTGTCTTTGAGGTTCAGGGGACAGGTTTTCAAATGGTTTTTGACGATCAACGGATTCTTGAAATCTGGCGCAAACATTACGCGAAGAGCGCTACCGGCAAGGAGATGCAGCAGGGATTCTGTCTTGTTTCAGGGGAGATTGGAAGTCTTACGACAACCCATCCAACAATAAAAAAGGGAATCGGGGGTAAAAATGACATACCCTTGGTTTCCTGTAATATTGATTCCGGAGAATCATACAATAAAACGAAAGGTGAGAACGCTCCTGTCTCTTCTATTTCCGCATCATATTTCACAGGCGCTTTGAACTACCTCGTAGATCACAACGCCCATAATATCCTTATGGGTGATACCCGGCTATTGTTCTGGGCTGAAAAGAATAAAGAAAGCGAATCCTTTTTCGGCAGTGTGTTTGATAATCAAAAAAGAGATGATAGTACACTTAAAGAGCTGGAAATTGTATTTAAAACCATCCAGAAAGGGAGACGGCCTGATGAACTTGATGATGACAGTCTTTTTTTTGTTCTTGGTCTGGCTCCCAATTCCGCGCGCGTATCAGTTAGATTTTGGCATATGGACACGGTAAAATCGATGGTTACAAAGATTGGAAGGCATGTAGAAGATTTGCAGATAATCAAGATGTTTCCCGAGAGAGAGACGAATATTCCATCGATATGGCAGCTCTTGATTGAAACTGCGGTTCTCAGGGATTCGAAAAACATTCTTCCAACCTTAGCCGGACCATTAATGCGATCCATTTTATCAGGAAATAAATACCCAAATAATATTTTGACACTCCTGATAGGACGCATCAGGCATGATCAGGAAGATAAGAAAAAGGGAAAGTGGGAAATTGGTTATTACAGAGCCTCTTTTATCAAGGCCATCTTAAACAGAAATTATAATAAGGAGTTAACCGTGGCATTAAACAGAGAAAAAACAAGTGTACCCTATTGTCTTGGAAGACTGTTTGCAGTACTGGAAAAAATTCAGGAGGATTCCGCCGACAGCGAAATCAATGCGACAATCAAGGACAGATATTTCTCATCTGCTTCCGCAACGCCTAAGGTAGTATTTCCAACAATCCTGAAGCTCTCGCAGAATCACCAGAAAAAACTACGCACAAAAAGTCCAGGCAACATGGTGAATAAGGAAAAACTTCTCGGTGAAATAGTGGGGAATCTTTCTGAGTTCCCGGCAACACTGAAACTTGAAGATCAGGGAGAATTCACTATTGGATACTACCATCAACGTCAGGATTTTTTTACAAAGAAAGAAGATAAAGGAGATAATTAATGGAAGCAATAAAAAACAGGTATGAGTTTGTATTATTATTTGATGTCGAAAACGGTAATCCCAACGGAGACCCCGATGCAGGAAATTTACCGAGAATTGATGCCGAAACATCCAAGGGCATTGTTACTGACGTTTGCCTGAAACGAAAAATACGAAATTATATTGAGATCAAGCACGGCGACGAAGCAGGATATTATATTTATGTAAAGGAAAAAGGAGTACTGAATGCTCAGCATGAACTGGCATATAAAGCATTGGAGCTGAAACCTGAACCCAAGAAGCTCCCAAAAGATGAAAAAAAAGCCAGAGAACTTACGGAATGGATGTGCACAAATTTCTTTGATATACGAGCATTTGGTGCGGTAATGACTACTGAAATTAACTGCGGACAGGTTAAAGGTCCCGTTCAGTTAAACCTTGCGAAAAGCATAGACCCGGTAATACCGAGTGAGCTTTCCATAACCAGAATGGCTGTAACAAAAGAGGCCGACAAAGAAAAAGAAAGAACCATAGGCAAGAAAACTCTGATCCCATACGGTTTGTATCGAGCCGAGGGATATATTTCCGCTCACTTTGCCGAAAGAACCGGATTTAGTGAAACAGACCTTAACGAGTTATGGGATGCCCTTCAAAATATGTTTGATCATGACCGCTCGGCTTCGAGAGGAAAGATGAGTCCTCAAAAACTCATAGTATTTAAACATGATACCACTCTTGGAAATGCTCCAGCACATAAATTGTTTGATCTTGTTGAGATAAAACGTATAGGCAACACCGACCAGCCGCCGCGAAGCTTCCAGGATTATGAGGTCATTATAAATGATAATCCTTTTAAAGGTGTCACAATACAAACGCTGCTTGATTAAAATAAAGGAGTTGCCCTCAGCAGAGGGCAACTAAAATCTATGTACACAGAAGAAGATTTTATCCAGCTTTCAGCTATCCAGCATTACAGGTTTTGTAAGCGACAGTTTTATCTTGCCTATGTCGAAGAGATCTGGATTGAGAACTTTTTGACAGCCTCAGGACGCATCCTGCATCAGCATGTTGATGATGTTCATAAAGAGAAAAGAAAAGGATTGACTCAGGAATTCGGGCTTGCATTATGTTCTTATGAATTGGGAATTAGCGGCAAGGCTGATGTTGTGGAGTTTTATCATAATCAAAATGGCGAATTAGTAGAAATAATACCTGTCGAATATAAAAGGGGTATCGCAAAAGAAGACAATTGTGATGCCATGCAATTATGCGCACAGGCAATATGCCTTGAAGAAATGACCGGTTTATCAATTACTCATGGATTTCTTTTTTACGGCAAGGAACGAAGGCGAACAAATATCTCTTTTTCACAGGAATTACGGGAAGAAACAAAAATAGCGTTTCTTGATATCCATTCATTATATAACGAACTTTCGGAACCTCCCAAAGCAATATTTAGTCAGAAATGTAAATCCTGTAGTTTTTTTGAATATTGCAAACCAAAAACTGTGGGGAAAAGAAAATCTGCAAACTCATATTTTCAAAAAGTAATTAGTGAGGTAAAACTCTGATGAAACGTCATTCAAATACCTTATATTTAATGACTCAGGGAACATATTGTCATAAAGAAAACGACGGAATTGTTGTCAAAGTCGATGGAGAACGAAAAGCTAAATTCCCAGTTCATAATATTGAGAGCATTGTCTGCTTCGGCAACATACTTTGTAGCCCTTTCCTTCTTGGATTCTGCGCTGAAAATAATATCTCAATAAGCTATCTGACTGAGAATGGCCGATTTTTGGGAAGATTCCAAGGTAATGTAAGCGGTAATGTTCTGTTGCGTCGAAACCAGTATCGTTGGGCTGATGATCCGGAAAAAAACGGATATGTTGCAAGAGCAATAATACAGGGAAAAATAGTCAACTCAATAGCAGTATTAAATCGTTTCTTGCGGGATTCTAAAGAAACTAATGAAAGTGTAAATTCTGCGGTTAATGAATTAAAACATATTTTAGGAGCCGTTGAACAATCAAATGATCTGGAAGTTATTCGGGGAATTGAAGGAATAGCAGCAAAATGTTATTTCAATGCTTTTAACAATCTGATAAAGCAACAAAAAGAAGATTTTATATTTAACGGAAGAAATAAACGGCCACCAAGAGATGAAGTTAATGCTTTATTGTCATTTATATATGTTGTTATGATGCATGATATCCGATCTGCTTTGGAAACTGTTGGACTCGATCCTGCGGTAGGATATCTGCATAGGGATAGATCCGGAAGATACAGTCTTGCCCTTGATTTAATGGAAGAGTTCAGATCTTTTTTTGCAGACAGATTGGTTCTATCTCTTATTAATCGCAATCAAATCAAAAAATCTCATTTCCGATTAACGGAAGCAAAATCTGTTTTGCTTAATGATGAAGGGAAAAAAATATTATTGACGGCATATCAGGACAGGAAAAAAGAAGAAATACTGCACCCTTTCATCAATGAAAAGTGCACATACGGAAGATTATTCTTTATGCAGGCACTTATTTTTGCCAGATGGGTCAGAGGAGATATAGACGGCTATCCTCCATTTATCTGGAAATAAGGAGTACAAAAATGAGGGTTGTCGTAAGCTATGATGTACGAACTGATACTTCTGAAGGTCGCAAACGGTTAAGAAGGCTTGCTAAACTTTGTGAAAGCAATGGAGTAAGAGTCCAGTATTCAGTTTTTGAATGCCAGGTAGATCCGGCAGAATGGGTTAAAATGAAGGATAAAATTATCAAAATCATTAATGCAGATGAAGATAGTGTAAGATTTTATTTTCTTGGAAGCAACTGGCAACGAAAGATATCGCATATCGGACTTAAAAGGCATTTTGATGTTGTAGATGATACATTGATTTTATAATGCGAAACCCAAGCTCACAGATATCTTTAAAAAATTATTTGATTGATATGTAAAGATTTATGAATGTTAATATTTGTTCTTTCACAGTATTAGAGAAGGATTCGCGAATTCTTAACAATAACTCATTTATATGTAATAATTTAGAATGTAAACGGTCGCTCCCTTCGCGGGAGCGTGGATTGAAACGATTCCTCTTCAGATTACTAAGGCCGGCTGGATTTGTCGCTCCCTTCGCGGGAGCGTGGATTGAAACATGATCACACCTTTGACCTTGCTGGCGATGGTATGTCGCTCCCTTCGCGGGAGCGTGGATTGAAACAGTTATAATTTTATTTAATACAAATTCAGGAACAAGTCGCTCCCTTCGCGGGAGCGTGGATTGAAACATTTGTTGTGCTCCTGTTCCTTCATCTGCATCTGCGTCGCTCCCTTCGCGGGAGCGTGGATTGAAACAATATGCTCAAGTCAACCGAATGCTTAACATATATGTCGCTCCCTTCGCGGGAGCGTGGATTGAAACACGGGAGAAGGTCGTATACTTCTCGACATTCATATTGTCGCTCCCTTCGCGGGAGCGTGGATTGAAACGGTGATCCTGAGGAATCAAACAACATAGGTGCAGAGTCGCTCCCTTCGCGGGAGCGTGGATTGAAACAGATACAAGTTATTTTTTTGAACAGCTTAAAAATTGTCGCTCCCTTCGCGGGAGCGTGGATTGAAACACGTCTATATTCCCTTCGATCCGTGCCCGGGCCTCTGTCGCTCCCTTCGCGGGAGCGTGGATTGAAACAGTTCAGAGAGGAGGTGATCCGGTAAAGGATTTTTGTCGCTCCCTTCGCGGGAGCGTGGATTGAAACGAAAAACCCTGATCCATCGCAGGCTGTCCGCCAGGTCGCTCCCTTCGCGGGAGCGTGGATTGAAACAATATGCTCAAGTCAACCGAATGCTGAACATATATGTCGCTCCCTTCGCGGGAGCGTGGATTGAAACGAAACAGTAGTGGTCATGCGCACGAAGGATGATGTGTCGCTCCCTTCGCGGGAGCGTGGATTGAAACATCTAAATACTGAGCGTTTTCCATGGCAATACAAGTCGCTCCCTTCGCGGGAGCGTGGATTGAAACTACTTACGCTGATGCTTTTTGCGGCCGTTGGTTGTCGCTCCCTTCGCGGGAGCGTGGATTGAAACATTACGGTGACGATGAACAATGGTATGCAAAGCGAGTCGCTCCCTTCGCGGGAGCGTGGATTGAAACACGGCAAGAATGTCAGCCTTGCCGTTTTCCTTAGTCGCTCCCTTCGCGGGAGCGTGGATTGAAACATTCTTATTCCCATTACCTCAAAACCTCCGTTGTTTGTCGCTCCCTTCGCGGGAGCGTGGATTGAAACGTGGATAAATCCACAAAATAAACTAATTATTTTTCGTCGCTCCCTTCGCGGGAGCGTGGATTGAAACATGTTCCTGTCGATGCAATATAGTTGGGTTTTTTCGTCGCTCCCTTCGCGGGAGCGTGGATTGAAACACAAATTCCCGGGATACGCTTACTTCCGGACAGGTAGTCGCTCCCTTCGCGGGAGCGTGGATTGAAACAAAGATATGATTATACTCTTCTGCAAAATGATGATGTCGCTCCCTTCGCGGGAGCGTGGATTGAAACAGTTGAATTCGCATCCATTTCAGCACGAATTTCTTGTCGCTCCCTTCGCGGGAGCGTGGATTGAAACATGAAAGTCGATGTTCCTGCGTTTTTTAAGTTCTGTCGCTCCCTTCGCGGGAGCGTGGATTGAAACAGAGGAATCTTAGGTCTCCTGGTTCACTCTGGATAGTCGCTCCCTTCGCGGGAGCGTGGATTGAAACATCGCTTCACCTTCCTCCTGACTCAGATACTGACTGGTCGCGCCCCACGTGGACACTTCATTCAATGCGTCCCCCCTATCAAAGATAAGGAAATCCCCTAACAGCGGTGTACATTCCACTCCAGTCCGTTTAGTATGTCCCTGCTCCCATACCGCTAAGCTCTGGCTATGGCACAAGGGGGTAATTCAAGGGATTTTACAAAGGAACATATGAACATTTACCTGGACCTGTTTTTCACCTTTGCCCGTATAGGCGGGCTGACATTCGGCGGCGGCTACGCGATGCTTCCCATTCTGCAGCGGGAAGTGGTGGAAAAAAGAGAGTGGGTAAGCCACGATGAACTAATGGACTACTATGCAGTGGGTCAGTGTACACCGGGAATTATTGCCATAAACACCGCGACCTTTATCGGTAACCGGCAGAAAGGTGTCGCAGGCGGTATTACCGCAACCCTGGGCATGGTGTTTCCATCCCTGATAATTATTACCATTATTGCAGCCTTTATCAGCAACTTTGCTGAACTGCCGCTGATTAAAAACGCCTTTGCAGGGATTCGGGTATGTGTGTTTGTGCTAGTGGTTCAAGCCATACTTAAACTCAGAAAAAACGCCCTTATCGACCTGTCGACAGTAATAATCTTTATAACAGTGTTTCTCTGTTCTGTGTTAACAAGCCTCTCGCCGGTGATCTTTGTGCTTCTTGCGGGAGCAACCGGAGCGGTACTGCAAAGTATGAAAGGAAAAATACGCCAATGATTCTTCTGCAGCTCTACTTCGAGTACTTTAAAGCCGGACTCTTTGCCATAGGCGGAGGACTTGCCACCCTGCCCTTCCTGTACACTATGTCCGACACCACTTCCTGGTTTACCCACACTCAGCTTGCGGACATGCTCGCCGTATCGGAATCCACCCCGGGGCCTATCGGGGTGAACATGTCTACCTATGTAGGTTTTACAACAGCGGGGATCCCCGGAAGTATAGTCGCAACACTTGGTCTGGTAAGTCCGTCGGTAATTGTTGTTCTTATAATTGCACGGTTTCTGCAGAAATTTAATGAGACCTCTCTGGTAAAGGGCACTTTTTACGGCTTAAGGCCAGCCTCTCTGGGGCTTATTGCGGCTGCAGGCTGGGGGGTACTGCAGATTTCCCTGCTCAACCTGCCCCTCTTTCGGAAAACAGAGAATCTTCTGCAACTGTTTCACTGGAAAGGACTGCTCTTGGCATTAGGTATCTTTCTGGTAATTAAGTTCCGTAAAGTGCATCCCGTTGCACTCATTGCCGTATCGGCGGTTACGGGAGCAGTTTTTCGATTTGCCGGGGTATAGCTTTTATCCCCCGAACATCATCTCGTGGGTTTCAAGGGAGCCATAGCCTTCAACCTCTTCGCGAACCAGACCGTTTCCGGCAAGGGTGGAACGCACAATCCGCTTGTTGAAGGGGCTGATATTTTCATGATTCAGAAAGTCCTCCACCGGCATCCAGAGGGCCTCATGAATCTCTTCGGTATCCATGGTAATGTCAAAACTCAAGGGCTTGAGCCGGCAGACATAGTAGATATCGGATTTTTCATAACGGTAGCCGTGCCAGTGCCGGAAACACGATATGTACTGAAACTCCGTCTGAATTCCCGTCTCTTCAAGAACTTCCCGCACAACCGCCTCGGATATATGCTCCCCTGAGTTGAGAGCACCGCCAGGCAGTTTAAACCGCCGGGTTTCGGTAATGTAGTACTTTTCGCTGATTACCAGCAGCCTGTTCTGGTCATCCAGAACCACCCCGCCGGCACCTATGTAGTGAGTGGCATAGGGTGGGATATAAGATCCATCAATGAGAGTACAGGTCATGTGCAGATAATCGGGTTCTGCATGATGGTATATAAAACCCCGAGCAGCAGCGATGGGGACAAATTCGGATTTTTCCAGAGGCAGGGTCATCCAGAGAACCTTGATTTTCTGATTGTTCAGATCTTTTATGGTTTCATCAAGCTTGAGGATAAACTCATCGGTATTGTCCGGCAGGCCTGCGGCAGCAACTACAGCTCCGCCGAAGGGATTCAGTTCGTATGGTAATGTCTGCATGAAAGGACTTTACCGGGACTTCCCGAAAATTACAAGATTAAATCGGGCTGCACAGTTTTGACTGCAGTATTTTTTTCTGCATATTTAAAAGAGCAATCCGAAAAAAGGAGATTTCATGTACAAGGCAGATGATTCACGCTATGCAAAACTGGAGTATAAACGCTGTGGAAGAAGCGGGCTTATGCTTCCCCCCATATCCCTCGGGCTATGGCACAACTTCGGCGACGGATTCCCCCGTGAAAACATGCAAAGGATACTGTTTACCGCATTTGACAACGGGATTACCCATTTCGACCTGGCAAACAACTACGGACCTCCCCCAGGCAGTGCTGAGGTCAATCTTGGCCGTATTCTGAAAGAAGATCTATCAGCCTACAGGGACGAACTTATAATCTCTTCAAAAGCCGGTTATGACATGTGGCCCGGGCCCTATGGAAGCTGGGGAAGCAGGAAATATCTGATGGCCAGCCTGGATCAGAGCCTGAAGCGAATGGGTATCGACTATGTGGATATTTTTTACTCCCACCGCTACGATCCGGATACTCCTCTGGAAGAGACAATGGGCGCTCTTGCCTCCGCGGTAAAGCAGGGAAAGGCTCTTTACGCAGGAATATCTTCCTATTCGGCGGCAAAAACCATTGAAGCGAAAAATATACTGAACAGAATGGGAGTCCCCCTGCTGATTCACCAACCCTCCTATTCCATGCTCAATCGCTGGATAGAGGAGGACCTGCTAACGGTACTTGAGCAGGAAGGTATCGGATGTATTCCCTTCTCACCCCTGGCTCAGGGAATGCTGACAGATAAATATCTGAACGGGATTCCCGATGGATCCCGGGCTACACGGGCAGCCAGCTTCCGTAAGGACTCCTTTTTAACAGAAAAGAATATCGAACACGTCAGAAAACTGAATGAAATAGCAAAGGAAAGAGGACAAACCCTGGCGCAGATGGCCATAGCCTGGGTTGCCCGGCAGCCAGCTGTTACCAGTGTTCTTATGGGAGCAAGCAGTCCGGAACAGCTTAAAGACAATCTTAAGGCTCTGGAAAGCCCGCCTTTCAGCAAAGAGGAACTTGAACAGATAGATTCATTTGCTGTGGAAGGCGGGGTTAATATCTGGTCCCGTTCCAGTGAGGCAGGCTGATACAGCCTGCCTCCCATAGGAAAAATCAGAATCTGAGACCGGCCTCTTTCCAGTTAACCACGTTAAAAAATGCTTCAATGTAGTCCGGTCTTCGATTCTGGTAATTCAGATAATAGGCATGCTCCCAGACATCGAGCCCCAATACGGGAACAAGACCTTCTGAAAGTGGTGTATCCTGATTCGGGGTACTGTGAACCACTAACTTTCCGGCACTGTCTTTGGAGAGCCATGCCCACCCACTGCCGAACCTTCCCGCAGCCGCGGCGGAAAATTTCTCCTTGAATGCTGCAAAACCACCAAGATCGCGGTTTATTGCATCCATTAGAGCTCCATCCGGCTCTCCCCCGCCATCGGGAGACAATATTTTCCAGAAAAGAGAATGGTTAAAATGGCCTCCTCCGTTATTCCGGACAGCACCTCGCTGTGCTTCCGGAACAATGGAAAGATCACCAAGAAGGATCTCCAGTGGATGCGAGGCAATATCTGATGGAACAGCCTCAAGTGCCGCATTTAGTTTTGCCACGTACCCTCCATGATGCTTTCCATGGTGAATCTCCATGGTACGGCCGTCTATATGCGGTTCAAGGGCATTAAACCCATACGGTAAATCAGGTAATGAATAACTCATATAATCCTCCTGTGGATTTTGAATTGGACACATTATTTCTAACTTATTTAATCATGTTTAATTTGACAAGTTAAAAATGAATTATTCGATGTACTATTCAAATCAGGTGGACCAGACCCGTTTTACCGTCTCAATGCGCCTATTAATTATTTCGCTGTTTTTACCAATCAACTGCAGAGCAAGCCCCGTGGAGGGAAGTTCATTGTGAACAGCCAGGAGGTCGCTGTCAGATAAATCACCCAGTATGTACAGTCGTTTGTGTTTAAGGATTCTTTTGAACCATGGCATCATTTCAGGTATACTCATGCCCACATCATCCAGATTGACTTCGATTACATCCAGATCCGGAATCTGAACAAGGTCGTCAACGGTATACAAGGCTCCTGAATGCAGATGAATACCCGTCAAAGGAAGGGCCTGCGAAAGATCCTGCTCAAAGGGCAATACATAGCGGCGATAAAGATCAGGAGACCAGTAGGAAAGAGCATCATCCTGAAACCAGCCGCAGCGTTTTTCCGACCAGAGGGTCTGCAGGCTGAAGGAGTATCCCCCTTCCCAGGGCTGAAGATGCTCCTGCTGAAGGTCTGCAATACGCTTCCAGCGTGCGCTGATTACTTTCAGAGCCTGTCGTAGATCTTCCGGACAGTCATATATATCAAAGATTGACTGCTCAGCCCCCCGCAGAACAGAAAGCAGATCAACCGGCCCCCGCATAAGACTCATTGCCACAGGGAAGCGTCCCCCGGAAAGACTGTTCAGCCAGTCAAGAAAAGCACGTAATACCTCAAGCCAGTCGTTACGAAGCTTTTTTTCATCAATGATATCTGTATAAGCAAAACTGCCGTGCTCCGCCTGAATATTCCCATCCTTGTTATAGATAGGGCAACCCAGAATTGCCTCTACCCAGGGAAACACCATAAGAGGGAATGCCGCCCATGGTATATCTTCGTCAATTTCCCTGTGAGCGGTGTAGAGCCTTTCGTAGTCCTCCCGAAAAATCTCAAATGAGATATCCGAAGGAGATAATAAACCGTTATCCATTTTGGAGAGGCCGGTTCTATAGTTATACCCAACCTCGAAGTTTCCCATCCATGATGCAAGCAGAGGCCGATCACTCTCGTTTCTGTCCCAGAAATCCCTGCAGCGCTGTATATCAATATTCAGTTTATTCTTTTCCACCATTACATCCTTTATCATCGTTCGGGAAAACTGAACCGGATCATGTTCTCGCTTAACTATACATCCGGTTCCACTTTTTATATTTCCTGCTTTTACTGTTACCTACATCCTGCAACACTCTAAAGAAGCGCATCAGTGTATCACCAGGTTTGGAAGAAACAGAGATATCAGCGGAATATATGCTACAGCTAAAATTACTATAAGCGATATTGCTATTAACGGAAGAATCTCAATAATAAGAGCTTTCAACGGAACCTTTCCTACCGCAGAAGCTACATACAGAATAATCCCAACCGGAGGTGTTATCCCCCCGAAGATAAAGGTTAACACCATTATCATAGCAAAATGCACCGGATCAAGTCCGATGGATGCAGCAATGGGAGCAAAAATCGGCACCATGATTATTGCCGCAGCGGTGGTGTCCATAAAGAGACCGATAACAAGCATTACAAGAATCATGGCAAATAAAACTACATCCGGGTTGCTTGATATCCCGGTAATGATCCCTGAGACAGCAACCGGAAATCCTTCCTTGGCAAGCAGCCAGGAAAAAGAACTTGCCGAAGCGACAATAAGCATTGCCATGCCGGTGGTTCTGGCACTGTTCAGCATGGTCTTTAGAATATTGGTCAGCTGGAACTCTTTGTACACAAAAATACCGATAATCAAACCATACCCGGAAGCGACAGCCCCAGCTTCAGTGGCAGTAAAACCTCCGGACAGAATTCCCCCTATAATAATCAGGGGCATTATTAACGCAGGTATTGCATCGAGAAAACCCAACCATAATTGCTTCCAGGTAAATGGAATAGATGTACCGTCATATTTCTCCGGATTTTGTTTTGCCCGGATAAAGGCATAAACCATCTGAGCAAGGCCGGTAACAATTCCGGGGATAAAACCTGCCAGAAAGAGCTTTCCTATTGAAATACCTGTTATTGAACCATATAGAACCATTAAAATACTTGGAGGAATTATGGACCCGATAGTGGCACTGGCTGCTGTAATTGCTGCTGAATATGGACGGTGAAAACCCGCCTTTTCCATAGAGGAAATAACCATGTTACCGATAGACGCAACATCTGCTGTAGAAGAACCGGAAATACCTGCCATCAGCATACTGGCGAATATATTTACATGAGCAAGACCTCCGGCAATAAATCCAACCAGAGACTGAGCGAATGTGATAATACGCTTTGTAACCCCACATTCATTCATTATCTCTCCAGCAAAGATAAAGAGAGGAATTGCCATAAGGGTAAAAGAGTCTGCTCCGGCAAACATCCGCTGTGTAATAATTATCAGGTTACTGCCGGTTATGCCCAGATAAAAGAGAGTAGAAAGACCGAGGGTAAAACTGACCGGAACACCGAAGAGCAGCAAAAGAAAGAAAAAGACTATTACTATTACCATTTATTGTATCCCTGCCTGTGGTTTTTCGATATGACTTGCCTGAATAAACAGCTCCAACAGCATGGATATACCGCTTAGAGGTAATACGGAGTATGGAATAGCCATGGATATAAACATGGCAGAGGACTTTGTATCTATACTTATTACCGCCATCTTGAAACCGACATAGGAGAAGACAATAAGAAACACCGTTATACACATGCGGTCTATTACGTGAAGAATTTTCTTTGCCCTTTCCGAGAAATTTTCAATGATAAGATCCAGACCAATGTGTGAATTATCCCGAAATGCCAGAATTGCACCTAAATATGTAATTGAAACAAAAAGATATCTGGACAACTCACCAGAAATTGCGATGGGACTGTTAAAGACAAAACGCATAATCACATTTAGAATGACAACAAAAAACATGGAAGAAAAAAGGAAAATTATTAAACCATCAAGCAGCTTCCTGCATATATGAATTATATTCAGGACTGATTCTTTTGTATTCATGTATAATTCCTGAAATAAAGCCCGCAGGAATATATTCCTTGCGGGCTTTTAAGATAATTAGCGGGCTGAATCGATTAAACTTTTCAGAACTTTTGCGTCAGCAAGGCGCATTACATCGAAAGCACTGTAGTCAATCGCATTGCGCAGTGATGTTTTATCCATTTCAACTATTTCAAGCTCTGATTTAAGCTTCTCTCTAAAGGTGGTATCGTTCTTTTTGGTAAGTTCAAGTCCGAACATTCCAGCTTCTTTAGCGGCTTCAACAAGCTGTGCCTGCTGTTCAGGAGTAAGTTTCTGGTAGACTGAGTCGGAAATGGAAAAGGTAGTCGGAGCAGATATATGATTTGACAGGTTCATATAGTTGACGACCTCATGCATGGAAGCTGAATAAATACTTTCAGGGGTATTCTCAAGACCTCCGACAACACCTGTTTCAAGAGCGGTATATGTTTCTCCCCAGGCTACAGGTGTAGGAGCAGCTCCAAGCAGTTTAAATGTATTTACATATGTGGGAGATTCGGGAACACGGATCTTTAGCCCCTTAAGATCGCCTGCAGTTCGTACAGGTGCATTGGTGGTAAAGATCTGGCGGAAAGCCAAACTGTAATAACCAAGTACTCTGACACCGGTTTTATTAAGTATAATTTCTGCCAGCTTTTTACCAGCCTCACCTTCCAAAGCTCGTGTCTGATGCTCGTAACTATCATACATAAAAGGCAGTACAAAAACACCTGCTTCTTCGACAAATGCAGGATAGAATTCTACTGCGATTATTGCCATATCGAGGGTTCCTGTTTTCAGGGCTTCAAGGTTCTCCCGTTCAGTACCCAATGATGCTGAAGGAAAGACCTCGACGGTTACACTCCCGCCTGTTTTTTCCTTTACCAGCTCAGCAAATTTCAGCGAGGTCTGATGTATGGAATGTGATGCAGCCATCTGATGGGACATCTGAAGCGTAACTGTTTTTGCTTCTCCACTTTCCTTCGCACCTTCAGTCCAACCTGGAATGGCCACACTAAAAGCCAGCAGCAGGACTAAAAGTACAATTACACAATTTCGCGATCTTTTCATAAAACTCTCCTTTTGAAAATGACTTCTTCTTGTCATACAAGATTGCAGTAATTTTCTAATCCATTCCACGTTTTGTCAAATAAAAAGAGAATTTTTCCAAAGTTAATTACTTTTCTTTTATATATTTTGCTATATTTTACCATACACCGAATACAAGCCAATGCTTTTTGCATTTCTTGTATTTTATCCTTAATACAAGTTAGCAGCAACTTTTCACAAACAAGACAATAGTAACGCTAAAAAAAATGAAATCTTACCTGCATCAGTTAGACTAAATCTGGTCATAGTTACGAGAAAAATACATATTATGTATGTGGTGAATGATAATTCTAAAGAAGATTCTTTGAGAAATAGAACAGTCTGGGTTACTGCAGAATTCCGTATTTATCACCGAGTTTTTCAAAATGAAGATCATCAATTGCTTTCTGCAGATGCGATTTCATCATTTGCTTTGCGAGATCCGCATCTCGTTTTTCGAGAGCATTAAGAATCAAAGCATGATAGTACATTCCCATTTTAAAGCCGAAGGTTTCATTGATACCTTCAAGACTGCTCGTTTTCTGGTGCATAACTTTATTGAATGAATCAATTAAAAGGATATTGCCAGTTGAAAGGATAATCTCTTCATGGAAAAGCATATCGTAATGAACAAATTCCTTGATATTTTCAATAGAATCTCTCATTTTCCCCAGAAAACGCTGAAGATTATCAAGGTTTTTATCAGTAAGCTTTTGAGCAGCTCTATAACAGGCTTCCGGCTCAATAATAACCCGGTATTCAAGCAGTGTAAGAGCATCGACTACATCTATGTGCGATGAGGAATGAAGGCGTAATTTGTTTCGTGTAAGATCATCATCACGCAAAAAAGTACCTTTACGTTTTATGCTTTCCATTGCGCCAAGACCGATGAACTGCTGAATAGCAGCACGAACACTTGAACGGCTTACTCCCAAAATATCTTTAAGAGAGTTTTCCGAGGGAATCTTCTCTCCAACCTTCCAGTTACCATCAGCAATGTTATCAATAAAATAGTTTATTACTTTTTCGGTAACATGGTTTCTTACCTTTTTATGTTCGGTATCAGTTTCCTCAGCATATTTCATGCATGCAAACCTCAAATATCAAATTCTCATTCCAGGAAAGATGCTGCTCACACCCCGGTATATACAAGCCCTACCGTATCATACTGCAAACAGAGAGCGGCTTGTAAAAGGACGAAACTATTCTCAAATCATACAGACGACGGCTGCAAGGTAGCCTGACTTACTTTTTGTGCAGCTTCCTCATCAAGCAAATAGCCGATAATGGCTATTGCGAACTCGGCAGCAGTACCGGCTCCCCGACTGGTAATGATATTACCATCTTTTACTACCCGGTCGTTTGAGAAAGAGACATTTTTCCACTCTTTTTCAAAACCGGGGTAACAGGTGGCAGATTTACCATCCAGAATGCCCTTTGAATACAGCACCACAGCGGGAGCAGCGCAAATGGAAGCTACAAGTTTACCGTTCTTGTAAGCATTGCGGATTATTGTATCCGCCTCTTCAGAAGCAGCGATATTGGCAGCACCGGGCATGCCACCGGGAATAACCACCGCATCAAATTCGCCGGTAAAATCCTCCACCGGGATGTCTGCTATGATAGGGATATTACGGGCTCCCCGGATTTCCCGTCCGCCAATACCCAGGGTCGTAACCTGAATACCCGCACGACGGAGAAAATCGATGGGAGTAACCGCTTCAACTTCCTCAAATCCTTCCGCAAGAAAAAGAATCGCTTTTTTGCTGCCCATAGATGCACCTCCTAGGCTTTTAGTGCTTTATGTGCTTCGAGAATAATCTTCTCCGTTTCATCCCAGCCAATACAGGCATCAGTTATGGAGATACCGTATTTAAGTTCGGAAATATTTTCAGGAATCTTCTGACTTCCGGGAAAGAGGTTGCTCTCCAGCATAAAGCCGATAACCTCTTCAAGACCTCTGCGCCGGTAATCCGTAACCGCCCGCAGAACCCTTCCCTGTTTAAAGGGATCTTTTCCGGAATTCATATGACTGCAGTCTACCATTACTGCCGGTTTCAGTCCCCTGGCCTTGAGCAACTCCCGGGCCTCTTCCACGTTCTCTTCATAATAGTTGGGAGCATCCCGTCCGCCCCGAAGGATAATATGGTTATTGGGATTCCCCAGTGTATGCAACACACAAGTGTTTCCTGCCCGGTCGATACCGATAAAACTCTGGGGATGCCTGGAGGCCTCCATTGCATCCAACGCAAGGGTAAGATTGCCGGATGTTCCATTTTTATACCCCACCGGCATGGACAGACCTGAAGCCATCTGCCTGTGGGTCTGGCTTTCCGTTGTTCTGGCACCAATAGCCGCCCATGAAATACAGTCGGCAATATACTGGGGAATAATGGGATCAAGAATTTCCGATCCCACGGGTACACCCATTTCAGTAATTTCCAGCAGAATTTCCCGTGCCTGCTTCAGACCTTTTTCGATCTTGTAGCTTCCATCCAGATCAGGGTCGGTAATAAGACCACGCCAGCCTAAAATCGTTCTTGGCTTTTCAAAATAGACCCGCATTAAAAGCAGCATGGTATCGGCTGTTTTTTCCTGCAGATTTTTCAACTTCTGGGCAAACTCAATTGCCGATTTCCTGTTGTGAATAGAACAGGGACCTATAATGCCGAGAAGACGCTTGTCTGTCCCCTGGAGTATGTTTTTGACTGATTCCCGGCCGTAAAACACAACTTCATTACTCGCGGCAGAAACAGGATAAAGCTCCTTAAGGGCTTCCGGGGAGATTAGAGGCTGGGCATCACGTATATGCAGATCCGATAATGGATGCATGTTCTGGGGTTCTGTCATAAAAAATCCTTTCTAATTTTCCTGTAAGCAGGTAGGAAAAGTATAGCCAAGTGTAGGATGTAAGACAAGCGGTTAGCTATAGCATCAGCGGGAATCGTTTATACCCTCGAATGGATTGATCAAGATACGCCGGATAGGATACAAAAAAGATGATGCTCCACCGAACTGTCCCCCGCCTTATTTTGTTTGTCTTCAGTGCCCTTGTTTTTTCCTGTGCCAGTACCGGCCCATCGAAGCCGGAACCTGAAATTCCGCTTCAAACAGAAATTTCCGCCCGTACACAGCCGGCAGAACAAGATGCTGTATTACTGCTGTTTAAAAGCCTTACCCTGGAAGAGCAGATTGGACAGTTGTTCATAGTTGAAGTGCGGGACCCTTCCAACGGCAGGTTTTTAAAAGAATTGAACACAACCTACAGTTCCTGGGCGAAGGAAATACAACCCGGAGGGTTTATTCTCTTTGCAGAAAACCTTAAAGATCCGGTGCAGACGAAAAAACTGATTGAAGATCTGACTGCCCTCACACGGGTACCACCATTCATAGCCCTGGACGAAGAAGGTGGAATTGTAAGCCGGCTGAGTAAAGTCCCCGCGATGAATGCAACACCAATTCCTACCGGTAGCCGCATAGGAGCAACCGGAGACAGCAGGGAAGCGGAAAAAGCCGGAAGAATTATCGCCAGGGAATTACGGGATCTGGGATTTTCAATTGATTTCGCCCCTGTTGCGGATGTACATGTACCAGGATCCGGCGGCCCGATAGGCCCGAGAAGTTACGGGACCGACCCTTATCTGGTTGCCCGGATGTCTTCAGCTTTTTCCAGGGGCCTGGAAGATGACGGAATTCTCTCGGTGGCAAAACATTTTCCCGGACATGGAGCCGCCGTGGGAGATTCCCATAACGAAAAAACGGTGTTGAATGCAGATATAGCAACACTGGAATCAAGAGAACTGATTCCCTTCAGGACTGCGGTGAACAATAATATAGGCGGAATCATGCTTGGACACATTATGGTTCCCGCTCTGGAACCGGAGGAGCTGCCAGCCAGCCTTTCGCACAGAATAGCTACAGATCTCCTTCGGGAAAAGCTCGGTTTCGAAGGCCTGATTTTTACCGACTCTCTGAGAATGAGAGGGGTTACTTCGCTTTTTCGCCCCAACGAAATACCACTGCTGGCCTTTGAAGCCGGTGCCGATATGCTGCTCATGCCTGAACAGCCAAAGAGTGCATGGAAACGAATGATCGAGGCTTATTCAGTTTATCATCAAGTTAAAAAAGAGCGCCTGTCTGATTCCCTTGAAAGAATTATGCATGCCAAGCGGAAATTTCTGACATTCACCAACCCGGCAGATTCCGCCGGGGCCGCTACTACGGAAACGCCCTAGGAGTCGGTCTCTTCATCATGATCTTCATCTTTCTTATGTGAAGGATGAAGCGTATCGTAAAGAAAGCGTTTTATCTTCTGGGTCGGGGTCTTTTCAAAGGGCTCTTCCTGTTCTATTACCTTGCCTATTCTGGAAAAACTGCTGAGCTTCTCGTTAACTTTGCTTCTCAGGTCACTCAGGAAATCCCCGATATCGTGCTGAAGTCCTGCTGCGGAATCTGCAAGGTTATGCATCTGTTCCTTCAGGCCGTCATAATTTATATGAACCCTTGCAAGAAGCTCTCCCTGAGGCGATTGAAACACAAGAGAATCCTCTACAAAATCAAAGCTGTTAATTATGGATTCAATCGCTTCGGGGTAGATATTCTCACCACTGGGTCCGAGAATCATATTCTTCATCCGTCCCCGGATATAGAGAACCTGGTCTTCATCAAACTTTCCAAGATCGCCGGTATGGAACCAGCCGTCGGCATCGATAACCTCGGCTGTTAACTCCGGATTCTTGTAGTAGCCCTGCATTACATTCGACCCTCTGACAAGGATCTCCCCTTCTCCGGTTTCTTCATCGGGGTTATCAATCCTCACTTCAATACCGGGAATTGCAGGACCTGTCGAACGTGGCCGGATATCCCGGTTGTTGGCACCGGCAATCAGGGGAGAGGTCTCAGTCAGACCGTATCCGATGGCATAGGGGAAACGGGCTTCAATCAGAAAGTCTTCCACTTCCGGAGAGAGGGCAGCTCCGCCGATACCGAAGAAGTAGAGTCTACCGCCAAAAGCTCTTTTCAGTCTTTTTCCGGCCAGCCGGTTCAGCAGCTTACGACCGAAACCGGTGGCATACAGCTTTCTCAGAACCGCCTTCTTACGAAATGAAGGCAGAACACTCTGGCGGTAGAGTTTCTCAATCAGCAGGGGAACAGAAAGCATCAGTTGCGGTCGAACCTGCTGCAGCGCCGGCATCAGCACCGTCGCAGAGGGGGGACGCCTCAGGTAATGAACAGTAACACCGTTTAACAGGGGAATAATAAAACCGATGGTGCATTCATAGGTATGTGCAAGAGGAAGTATAGACAGCATGGAGAATCCCGGCTGCATTTCCGCAATAGGGCTGGTCATTACTGCATCGAAAAGGATATTTCTGTTGCTGAGCATTACACCCTTGGAATGACCAGTGGTTCCCGATGTATAAAGAATTACCGCAAGATCATCCTCAGAACCGGAGTGAGTGAAGCTTTCTTCAGGCAGGTGATCATACCCTTTTATGGTAACTACAGCAGCTGCAGCTCCTTCTGAGAGTTCCGGCAGCGGTGATAGTGTATCCAGAAGATACCATGAGCAGGAAAAATCGGCCGAGGCCTGAACCATTTTCGGTACCATTCTGGAGGAAACAAAACAGGCAGCGATTTCCGCATGGGCCATTATGGTTCCCACATCTCCGGCGGGAAAATCAGGAAGAACCGGAACAGCTACTGCTCCCGCCCGGTTTATTGCCAGATAAGCAATTCCCCAGTGGGGCATATTCTCAGACAGTATTCCAACCCGATCTCCGGGCCGAATTCCGTCCGCAGTCAGCTTCGCCGCAAGCCTTCCTGTCAGAACATCACACTCTTTAAAGCTGAGTCCAGCTTCTCCGGCAAAACCCAGTGCTGATATATCCCCGAATCCCGGGTCAGCCTTACTGAAAATCTCAAACAGCATCTGAATCGAATCACTCATATTTCTTCCTTATTCCAGGGTCCCGCCCACCAGACTGCCCCGGGGAACAACCGTCCAGTTCACGTCCCTGGCAGCACTGTCGTTCAGTGCCTCTTCCACCTTCTCGGGTGTGTTATTATTTTCAGAGAGATGACAGAGCAAGGTATGCTCTGGTTCTCCCTGTTCCTTCAGATAGCCTAATAAATCAGCTGCCTGAAGATTGGAAAGATGTCCGTAATCTCCGGATATTCTTCGCCGGAGAAACGGAGGATACGGTCCGTTTTCCAGCATTTCCGGATCATAGTTGGCTTCAAGAAAGAGCAGACTGCTCTCTGCAGCAAGAGACGCCATTTCGTCACTCACAACACCAGTATCTGTTATTACGCTAATACGAGTCCCGTCTATTGTAAAGCTGAATCCAAGCGAATTATCTGCATCGTGGGAGGTTGAGAAGGGATGACACTCCATCCATGAGAAACGGTAAGCTTTTCCCGGGTCCATCTCATACACTTTACTGATTTTCCCTACCCAGTCAGGTAGTTTGAGCCCCCTGGCGGTAATAAGCGGAATCTTCAGTCTGCGGCAGAGAGGTCCGACACCTTTCAGATGATCTCCATGGGTGTGGGTAAGAAACAGTCCATCTATTGATGCAGGATTTATGCCGGCAGATTCCATACGGCTTAACGCCTCCCGCACACTGAAGCCGTTGTCAACCATAAATGAACGACCGTTAAAAGAGAAAACATATGCATTGGCGGAAGAACCTGTGCCGAGCACTGTATAGGAAAGCATATACACAAAAACCTATTTATCCCGGTTGATCCATTCCTGCCAGATGTTCTGCTCAAGTCCGACGGTTGCATCTTTGCCGTTTCGACATACAGGAGTTCTTAACAGCAGAGGATTTTCCAGAATCTCCTCCTGCACGTCAAACTCCATATAGGCCATGCCTTTCTTCTTATATTCTGCACTTTCAGGATCAATAAGGTTGTCTTCTCCCACTGCCCGGGCAATATTGCCCAACTCTCCGGGAGAAATCCCCTTCTCCTTCAAATCTACCTGATGAGGAGTTATCCCCCGTTCCTTGAAAAACCGTACGGCCTTCTGGGTTGATTTGCATTTCTTGGTTCCAAAAATCTGAATGGTCATGTACACGCCCTGCAAGAAAAATAAAAAAGGAATGCCAAGAGCATACCAGCCGGATATGTTGAACACAAGCCCCGGAACTCAAGCTTGATAGAACCGGGAAGCTATGTTGTGCCTGTTTAGTGCACAGAAGGGGGGATTCTAAAAACCAACACCTTTCCGGCTTTATGCAACAGCAGCAGCTTTGCTGCCAATCATGCTGTCGAACACCTTTTATTGTTGAATATTGCAATTGTAACTTTCAATTTTCAATGTTAATATTAAAATATGATACCAAGAACGGACTACATTCGTAAAATACAAACATCTTTGGGAAGGGCAAAAATAACAGCCCTACTTGGGCCGAGACAGTGCGGAAAGACAACTCTGGCCAACGAAATATCCAGACAGGCAGGGGGGCATTTTCTGGATATGGAATCTCCTGTTGACAGAGCAAAAATTCAGAATCCCGAACTTTATCTGGAATCATTGAACGGGCTGGTGATCATAGACGAAATACAACTGTATCCGGAACTGTTTCCTGTTTTACGGGTCGTTTCAGACAAAAAACAGTCAAATGGAACTTTTCTGATACTGGGAAGTGCCTCGCCTCAACTGGTAAAGAATGCTTCTGAGTCTTTAGCCGGAAGAGTGGAATTCATCGATCTCCAGGGATTCAATCTTCTGGAAACCGGCGCTGATGAGTGGGAAAAGCTTTGGCAGAGGGGTGGATATCCTCTCTCATTTCTGGCGAAGAATGATAATGACAGTACCGCTTGGAGAGAAGGCTTTGTCAGAACCTTTTTGCAGCAGGATATCCCCCAACTGGGAATAAACATACCCTCTGCCACCCTCAGACGGTTCTGGACGATGTTGGCACACAGTCATGGCCAGATCCTGAATAAATCCCGGCTGGCCAGCTCAATGGGAATAAGCCATACAACCATTCAATCCTATATTGATATTTTAACAGCTACCTATATGATACGACCTTTACAGCCCTGGTTTTCCAATATGAGAAAACGGCAGGTTAAATCCCCGAAACTCTATTTTACCGATACGGGACTCCTTCACCATCTGCTGGGAATCAAAAACCGGGAAGATCTGTTAGGCCACCCCATTCTCGGCACATCCTGGGAAAGCTTCGCCATGGAACAGATACTTCGGATTTTTTCTGTCCCCCACCCCTGCTTCTGGTCAACCTTCAGTGGAGCAGAAATTGATTTGCTTATAATGGAAGGGAATCAGAGAATCGGTATAGAATTCAAAACTTCCGAAACTCCTAAAACTACCAAATCGATGCATTCAGCTATCAATGATCTGAATCTGGAAAAAATTTTGATCATCTATCCCGGAAAAGACAGTTATCCTATTCATGAAAAGATAGAAGTATCTTCCCTGAATTCTTTTCTTTTGAAAAAAAGTCCTAATGGTCAGGTATATTGAAGAAGCTGCAGATTAGTTTCAGAGATATCCGCAGCAAAAAACACGTGCTAAGATCTATGGGCGAATATTGTTGCAAAGACCAGCAACTCTCCTTGATCCCTGCCCTGTCATATGATATGCCTATTTAGTACATAGAAGGAGGCCTTTTATGCCCACCGTAAAAGAGCTGCTTGCATCAAATGCCGAAAATCAGACAATTTCCCTCAATGCCTGGGTAAGAACCCGGAGGGACTCAAAAAACCTTACTTTTCTGGCCTTAAGCGACGGCTCCTGCTTCCTCACCATTCAGGCAGTTTTTGACAAAGAAGGAAAAAGCTTGAGCAGCGAAACCCTCGATGCCCTCGCCAAGGCCGGGAATGGTACGGGAATACAGGTCAGCGGCACCCTTACAACCTCACCCGGCAGCGGACAGGCCGTGGAAATTCAGGCGGAATCCCTGGAAATCTATGGAGAAGCAGATCCGGAGACTTACCCGCTTCAGAAGAAACGTCACTCCTTTGAATTCCTCCGTGAAATAGCCCATCTGCGGCCCCGGACCAATACTTTCGGCGCAATTGCCCGGGTAAGGAATGCAATGAGCTTTGCAGTACACCGCTTCTTTCAGGAAAAAGGATTCCTTTACGTACATACCCCGATAATTACCGGAGTTGATGCCGAGGGGGCGGGACAGATGTTCCGTGTAACCACTCTGCCGGCGAATAATCCTCCCCGCAACGGGGAAGGAATAGATTTTAAGCAGGATTTCTTTGCAAAACCGACCTATCTGGCGGTAACCGGCCAGCTGGAAGCGGAAACCTATGCCCTGGCCATGGGAAATGTCTATACCTTCGGCCCCACTTTCCGGGCGGAGAATTCAAATACCGCCCGTCACCTGGCGGAGTTCTGGATGATTGAACCGGAAATGGCTTTCTGTGACATTAACTGCAACATGGACATAGCAGAGGAGTTTCTCAAGTATGTTATCCAGGCAGTTCTCGACGAATGTACTGACGACATGGAGTTCTTCAATAAATGGGTACAGAAAGATGTTATTTCCATGCTGCAGGGGGTAATAAGCAAAGAGTTCGCCCGTACCACCTACACCGAAGCGATGAAAGAGCTGGAGGCTGCTCAACAAAACGGAACAGCTAAATTCGAGTTCCCGGTCTCCTGGGGTACAGACCTGCAGTCGGAACATGAAAAATTCCTTACCGAAAAAATATTCAACGGTCCGGTCATAGTGACTGATTACCCCAAAGATATAAAGGCATTCTACATGAAGCAGAATTCCGACGAAAAGACAGTCCGGGCCATGGATGTTCTGGTGCCAAGGCTGGGTGAGATTATCGGTGGATCCGAACGTGAGGCCGACCTTGCGCGGCTGAAAGTCCGGATGGATGAACTTGGATTGAATAAAAAAGACTACTGGTGGTATCTGGAACTGCGACAATACGGCAGTGTTCCACACTCAGGTTTCGGTCTCGGCTTTGAACGACTGATTCAGTATGTCACGGGAATGCAGAATATCAGGGATGTTATCCCGTACCCAAGAACCGTGCATACTGCTGATTTCTAGGATAATCGGCCATGAAATCCATTAATAGAGCCTCGCTGATTTTTCAAAAGCTCAAAGGTTTCAGGAAAAGGCTTCCCGGCCTGAATTCAGGATCCGCACAGGAAGATATTATTTCTGCCGAATTCTCAGCATCAGAGCAAGAACTGCCAGCAGAAGATCATCTTCGTACTCTTGGAACATTCGGCGGTGTGTTTACCCCCTCCTTTCTTACAATCATTGGGGTAATCATGTACCTCCGGTTCAGCTGGATCATCGCCAACGCCGGACTCTTCCACACCCTTATCATTGTAATACTCGCCAACTGTATCACCTTTATTACCGCCCTTTCCGTTTCCAGTATAGGTTCCAACGAACGCATGGAGACCGGTGGAGCATACTATATGATTAACCGGGTCCTCGGCTTTCTTCCCGGCGGCGCAATCGGTATTCCTCTTTACATAAGCCAGGCTCTGTCCATAGCCCTGTACATAATCGGTTTTTCAGAAACCCTCTCCGGGATTTTCCCCGGAATGGATATCCGCATTACTGCTTTAATAACCCTAACGATACTCTCTCTGCTGGGGCTGGTTGGGGCACGGTTTATGGTAAAAATTCAGTACTTTATTCTGAGTCTTATACTTTTAAGCCTGGTCTCCATTGCAGCAGGATTTACCGCTTTTTCAATGCAGAGCGCAGTGCTCCTGCCGGCATACAGCAGCGATACAGGATTCTGGCGGGTTTTTGCCGTATTCTTTCCAGCGGTAACGGGAATCCTCTCAGGCGTATCCATGTCGGGAGATCTGAAAGATCCGGCCAGAAGCATCCCCAGGGGAACCATGGGTGCAGTGGCGGCGGGCTTTGTTATCTATCTGGCAGTACCGGTTATGCTGGCTTTTTCTGTTGGCAGGCAGGATCTTTTTTCAAGTGAGGCACTGACCAATGCTTCCCGATGGCCTCTATTTGTGGTATTAGGCATATTCGGTGCCACTTTAAGCAGTGCCATAGGTTCCATCATGGCAGCCCCCCGGACCCTTCAGGCACTTGGACGTGACAAAGTTCTGCCCGGATTCCTGGGTTTTGGCGTGGGTAAAACCGGTGAACCTCTACCGGCACTGCTTATTTCAGTGGTAATTGCCATGGCAGCCATATTTGCAGGCAGCCTGAATGCAGTTGCCGAAGTTCTCACCATGTTTTTTCTGACAACCTACGGAGTCCTGAATCTTTCCGCCGGAATGGAACGGCTGGTTGGTAATCCCTCATTCCGCCCTTCTATAAAAATCCCGTGGTGGATCAGTTTTCTGGGAGCCGCCGGTTGTTTCGGTGTGATGTTCCTTATAAACCTTGCGGCAACCGTGGTCGCATTGATTCTGGTGGCTGCCATCTTTTTTCTCCTCAGCCTCAGAGCATCAAAAGTGGAACCGGGGAATCAGGGTGTCTGGGAAGGCTTCTGGACCGGCATGTTTTTTACTGTTTCCCATATGCTGGAAAAAACCCGCAGCCACTCCGGCAAAAACTGGCGTCCGATAATCCAGGTCTTTGCATCTGAAGTATCAGCCCATTCCGGGATGATTTCCCTTGGATCTCTTATAACCAAACGAAGCGGGGCACTTGCACTGTATGCTATTCTCCAACAGGTGGATGCACACCAAAAAGAAGAGGTCCGCCACGAACTGGAATCCTTCTCCGGTACCTTGAATCAGCGGAATATCTTTACCACCATGGTGGAAACCCCCTCCATTTTCACCGGGATTCTGGTTGCATCCCAGGCAGCAGCTTTTGCTGGAAGCAGTTACAATACAGTTATGATTGGACTGCCAACTGCTGCCAGTAGGCAGGACAGAGAATATACCGCCATGCTGACTGGACTCTGCGCCCTTGAGAAGAATGTGCTGCTCTTCAAGCGGGGAGACATTGCCTGGAACCTGAGTTCTGACCCTATTCTGGTATGGTGGGGCGGGCAGGAACAGAATGTCCGGCTCATGCTGTTTTTAGCTCATCTTATTCAGACAAACTCACCACACGGAAACCAGATCCGTCTGGTAACTATTGTACAGTCAGAGGATGAGCGTCCTGCGGCGGAGGAAAAACTGCGGGCAACCCTCAAGGAGCTGCGCATCCCAGGGGAGGTTTCTGTTGTAACAGGTTCTGAGCATACGGAGATAAAGGATACCATCGCGGAACACTCCCGCCAGGTGTCACTGGTAATGTTAGGAATGGCAAAACCGTCGGAAGAGAAGAGCGGGACCTATCTGCCCGCCCTTCGCTCCACCGGGGAAAATCTCGGCAATACCCTTTTTGTTCTCAGCAACATTCCCGAACAGGAGTACGAATAGAGTGAAAAGAGCACAAGTCTCATGCTTCTGCCTTCGGAGTTCGGGTAATCAGTAGAACAGCTGTGGTTATTATGAATAAAACTCCGTACACAGCAGCGGCAACTCCAAAGGCGGTTCGAAAGCCATGGGTATCTACCCCCAACCCGATCAGGGGCGCAACAATCGCCCCGCCGGACATTCCGATTGCATAGTATATTCCCAGAATGGTTGACCGCCGCTCCTCTGAGGTATTCTCAAAGATAAACGCCTCGGAAGCAGGCATTCGTCCGAACAGTGTGACACCAAACCCCAGCATAAGCAGATAGGTTAACGGGCTGTAGGGAACAAAGGTAACCAGACCGATTACCGGGATAAGCAGACTGGAAACAGCTATCAGTACCGGGACCCTCCCAACTTTATCGGAAAGGAACCCGCTTAAGGGTGCAGCCCAGAATCCTGCAGAATAGACGATAGCCAGCGTAATTGCGGCCCCCTGCTCCCCTATACTGAAAAAATCTATCATAATCAGAGGAATAAAAGTGATGCAGGCCTGCCCGAAGGCTGCAGCAGTTCCCGTAAGCAGAATAAATGAGGTAAGCCTTACAGCCTGCCGTCTGCTCCCCGTTCGGGACTTGCTCAGATCGAGATGGGGAGATGCCGGGGCATCGGGCATTTCGGAGGATCCGCCGGTGACTCCCGCAGGTGCGATGGTCTTTACCCTGGTACCGACACCAAGGCGACCAAGAAGAAGAAAGAAAAAGACACCGAAAAGAAATACCGGCAGCGAAGTCCCAAGAAAAGCCCCCCGCCAGCCCCAGAGCATGGCCAGACTGGTACCGATTACAGGGGAAATAAAATGACTTAATGAACCGCCGATTACATGAAAACCGAGGGCCCGCCCGCGGTTGGCAGCTCCAACCGCACCTACTACAATAGGCGGTGCTGACGGATGATATCCTCCGCCGGCAAGCCCCATGAGCACAAGGAATACCACAAGAAAGAATACATTGGTGGAAAATCCGACCAGAGCACCGGCAAGGGCAACGCCGGCGAGCCCGACAGTCATAAGACTCCGGGGGCCAAACCGGTCGGCAAGCCATCCGGCAGGAAGCTGACCAAGACCATTGGCAAAATTAAAAGCCGAAGCAACCAGTCCTGTTGCAGCATAGGTTAAGCCGAAGGAATCCCGAATAAAGGGTAACATCGGCACAACCAGCGCGGTTAGCAGGTGATGGGAAAAATGGGAAAGAATAAACAGGGTAATAAACCCTGCAAGCCTTACGGAAAGACCTTTTGCAGACACAGGCGTCTCCTGTAAAAATAGTGCGTACATTCTATATTCAGAATGTGAGGGAAACAAGCAGTAAAGGCTGTTTTTTAAAACCTTGTCAACGGGGTATACATTACTATTTATATCATGTATAAATAATTGAATAGTTTATAAATATACTTTCCGCACCGTGTGGAAGTTTGTATCTTTCACTTCGTAACCTGACAGAAAAAGGCAGAGAATCGTATGGAACGAATTTATCTTGACAATAATGCTACAACCGTTGTTGATCCCAGAGTTAAGCAGGCAATGGATCCCTACTATCTGCAGCAGTACGGAAACCCGAACTCACTTCACAGTTTCGGAACCGAAGTCCACCCGGAGATGAGTATAGCCCTCGACAGACTCTACGTCGGAATTGGAGCAGCAGATGAGGATGATATCCTGATTAACAGCTGTGCGACGGAGGGAAACAATACAGTTTTGAAAGGGGTCTGGTCGCTCAAGGTGCAGGAAGGGAAATCTTTTACCCTGGTGGTAAGCCAGATAGAACATCCCTGTGTCGCCCATACCGCAGATTATCTTGAAAGCATGGGAGCGGAAGTAATTCGCCTGCCGGTGAATGAGCAGGGAATTGTTACCCCGGAAATATTAAAGGAACATATCGCCGGCAAACAGATCGATCTGGTGAGTATTATGTGGGCCAACAATGAAACAGGCCTGATAAATCCGGTACAGGAGTTGTGCGATATATCTCACAAAAACGGTGCACTGTTCCATACCGATGCGGTGCAGGCAATCGGGAAAATACCGGTGAATCTGCAGACGGTGAAAGCAGACTACCTCACCTTCAGCGCTCATAAGTTTCACGGACCGAAGGGAGTGGGCGGACTTTTTATCCGCAGCGGTGCACCATTTTCTCCTCTGCTCCATGGCGGTGAACAGATGGGAAGCAAAAGAGCCGGAACAGTGAATGTTGCCTACATGGTTGGCATGGGGCTTGCCATGAAGCTCGCAGTTGAGGCCCTGGAGTACGAAGATACCACAGTAAGAGCTTTACGAGACCGGCTTGAGGATGCACTGAAAGAGATACCCGATACGGTCATTCTCGGACGCCGGGAACTGCGCACCCCAAACACCATTCTGGTAAGTTTCCGGGGCATTGAAGGTGAAGCATTCATCTGGGATCTGAATACCAATGGAATTGCTGCGAGCACAGGTTCGGCCTGTTCATCGGAAGATCTTGAAGCGGATGCGACTCTCAAAGCGATGAACCTGGGTGCAGAGCTGGCACATACGGCTGTAAGGTTCAGTCTAAGCCGTTATACAACAGCAGAAGAGATTGACTACACAATTGAAACAATAAAGAAAACAGTGGCACGACTGCGGGAAATTTCCAGCACCTATTCAGAACAGCATTGAGGAGCATAACAGTATGGCTAAAGGCGATTTAATCGGTGGGACCCTCTGGGACCAGTACTCAAAAAAAGTAGCAGACAGAATGAACAACCCCACTTATCTGGGTGTTATAACTGAAGAGGAAGCCGCTTCCCTGAACGCAGAGCTTATTGTAGCCGATCATGGTGCTGAAAGTTGCGGAGATGCGGTTCGTCTGTATTGGGCGGTAGATAAAGAGAGCGGAAAAATTGTTAAAGCCAGCTTTAAAAGCTTCGGCTGCGGCACAGCCATTGCCTCCAGCGACATGATGGCCGAGCTCTGCATAGGAAAAACCGTAGATGAAGCGGTGAAGATCACCAACATCGATGTGGAAGCAGCCATGAGGGACAATCCTGAAACTCCTGCTGTTCCGCCCCAGAAAATGCACTGTTCCGTAATGGCCTATGATGTAATCAAAGCTGCTGCGGCCAAGTTCAAAGGCGTTGATTTAAGCTCCCTGGAAGAAGAAGAGATAGTCTGCGAATGTGCCCGGGTAAGCCTGGGAACCATACAGGAAGTAATCCGTATTAACGACCTGAAGACTGTTGAAGAGATCACCGCCTATACAAAAGCAGGCGCCTTCTGTAAATCATGCATCCGCCCCGGTGGGCATGAAAGCAGAAAATACTACCTTGAAGATATCCTTAAAGAGACTCGTGCAAGGATGGAAGCGGCATCTATCACACAGAGAGAGGTCCCCTTCGCAGAGCTGAGTCCGTTTAAACAGGCAAAGATGCTTGAAGCTCTTTTTGATGCCGAAATCCGACCGGCACTTATACAAGATGGTGGAAATATTCAGGTTATGGATCTCAGCATGACCGACGATGGTCCGCTTGTGGAAGTCAGTTACGAAGGCGCATGTGTAAGCTGCCCCAGTGCATCCGTAGGGACTTTGAGCTTTATCGCAAATATCCTGAAAAAGAAACTTGATGAGAACTTCACGGTAAAGATGGTTTAAAACCTAAGAACAATAATAATCAGGGGAACTGTCAGAGCCGCAGCAGGCGCTGCAGTTCCCTGTCAAAACGATCACTGAACTTCTTCAACTCTCCCGTACCGTAGCTTCTTTTTCCGCCTCCTGATACGCCTGCATCCTTTAGAGCAAGATTCCAGTCTCTCTGACTGAGCCGTTCCCGTATAGTATCCCGGTCAAATCGATCTCCCCGGTCGTTTATTACCACCGCCTCATTCTCAATAAGCCGCGCCGCGAGAGGAATATCCCGGGTTATGGCAAGGTCATAAGGCATAATATTCTCAGCAATATAATCGTCCGCTGTTTTTCCAGATTCCACCACAACAAAAGAGGTGAAATCATTTTGAATGTGAGGTATCTCCTTATTTGCAGCAAACACAGCAGACACCTCCTCCCTTTCTGCAGCCCTGGAAACAATATCCCTAACTTTACCGGGCAGGCTGTCTGCATCCAGCCAGATAATCATAAGGGAACCACCGCACGATAGATAATTCCCCTGCCGGAAAGGCTTAATCCCTTCTGATCTGCGGTGACAAAAACCGCTCCTCCGGGCTTCAACTCCAGTCCATTGATTCCAACTGTCCCTTCAGAACAGGTCATAATTTCACATCCATCCCCACACTCAATTTCAACGGAAGTACTGACCGCCATACGTGAAAGGCGAAACTCATCGGCCGGAGTCTGATAAACCTCTTCCTGTCCCTGTATTTGAGGATGGAGAACATCTGCTTTAGCGCCTGTAAAAGTCAGAACCGAAAGAAGCTCGTTTTTATCCACATGTTTAACAGTCAGGCCCCCGCGGAGCACATTATCACTGGTTGCCATAAGCTCAATACCGAGACCATCCAGATATGCATGTAGTTCTCCTGCAGGAAGATAGAGTGCTTCGCCGGGCTGAAGCTTTACAAGATTAAGAAAAAGTGGTGCGGTTATTCCTGTGTCACCAGGATACTGAAGGTTAATTTTATTAATCCATCTGTACATGTCTTCCGAACGATCCGCAGCGGCTTCAACAACTGCCTCAGTCAAAGTCTCGGGAGAAGGAAAATCCATAAGGGCGGCAAAAAAGCCTTTCAGTCCTTCTGAAGGAATAAGTCTCGCCAGTTCAAGGAACGAGGGAACCTGCAATTCCTCAGCAAACTGAAGAATCTCCTCCGGTGGTCGAAAGCCGCGGAGTGCCCAGAAGGGCGTAAGGGCGCTTATAATTTCAGGCTTATGATTATTGTCCCGATAGTTGCGTTTTGGAGAATCCAGGGGAATTCCCGCGGCATTCTCCCTGGCAAAGCCTTTCTCAGCTTCCGCTTTTGAAGGGTGAGCCTGAATGGAAAGAGGAGATCCTGCTGCAAGATATTTGAACAGAAAAGGAACAGTTCCGAATTTCTGATTTACCTCTGGGCCCAGGACTTTATCGGGATTGCGCCTGACAAACCTGTTCAGGGGGATTTGCTCCGCTCCGTTCACAACCTTCGACGGTGCTTTCGGATGGGCTCCCATCCATATTTCCGCCCAGGGGGAACTATCCGGGTTGCCAATACCCATGAGGTCAGGTAAAAGTTCAGGAGAACCCCAGGCGTAATGTTGTACTGTATTTTCTAGTCGGAAAACCGGCATGCAGATAAGTATAGTATATTCTCAGGGATTTGCAGGATTCAGGCTTTAAGTTTCTGCTTTAAAGCCATAAAAACCCTGGCATTCTGTTCCTGGAAGAAATCACGGGATTCAAGATATTCCCTGGCTATGGCACAGAACTCGTCAGACAAATCGAAAGTGCCGAAATGCTTGTAGGCTTTCCGGGGAGTTGTCTCACGGAAAATGCCATGCTGCTCGTTTATACATATGCCCAGATTCTCAACCCAGATTTCTATTATCATATTATCCTGGCTGAAAAACTCTGACTTGTTACCCTTTGTGGCGTATACAACTGCTCTCATAGGCGCCTCTACTTTCAAATGCTCAAGAGGCAGTGTAAACCAGATCAGAAGGGAAATCAATGGACCTGTGTCTGCAGGTTGACCCTGACCCTGACTGCCGTATATAAAAAAGGCACACCCTTTGAAAAAACAAAATAATCAGTATATGAAGGAGTTTTTAATGAAACTTTCACCTTTACAGGCCGCCCGGTATACATATAAGCCAAAACTGCCTGAAATCCTTACAAAAGATGCTGCATCCATCAAAATAGAACTTGGTGCGCCTACAGAATCCGTTGCCGATCAGGCAGACCTTAAGGCTCTTTTTAAACATACCTATGGAAAGCCGGTGGCAACCATTGTTGAAGGCACCAACCCGGATGCGGGGAAGTCCATCAATGTGGGGGTTATCCTCTCGGGTGGGCAGGCTCCCGGTGGACACAATGTAATCGCCGGAATTTTTGACGGATTAAAGAAACTGAACCCCCAGAACAAGCTGATCGGCTTTCTCGGCGGCCCTTCCGGACTCACAGACAACAAAACCCTGGAGATTACCCCGGATTATATGGATGAATACCGCAATACGGGAGGATTCGACATAATCGGTTCAGGAAGGACCAAACTCGAATCGGAGGAGCAGTTTGATACCTGTATCAAGGTCTGTGCATCCCATAACATCAGCGCCCTTGTAATCATCGGCGGTGATGACTCCAACACCAATGCCGCGGTTCTCGCCGAATACTTCAAAAAAAAGAATGCCCCCGTGCAGGTAATCGGTGTGCCTAAAACAATCGACGGCGACCTTAAAAATGAGCACATCGAAACTTCTTTCGGATTTGATACCGCAACAAAAACCTATTCTGAGCTTATTGGAAACATTCAGAGAGACGCCAATTCAGCCAAGAAATACTGGCACTTTATTAAACTCATGGGTCGCTCAGCATCTCACATTGCCCTTGAATGTGCCCTTGAGACCCAACCGAATGTAACCATTATTTCTGAAGAGGTGGAAGAGAAGAAGCAGACCCTGAACCAGGTTGTAAACGGAATTATCGACACCATTGTGAAGCGGGCAGATAATAAAGAAAACTTCGGTGTTGTTCTGGTTCCTGAAGGTCTTATTGAGTTTATCCCCGAGATGGGTGCTCTTATCAGTGAACTGAATGATCTGTTAGCGGAACATGAAGCGTACTACACCACGCTCACCACCTTCGAGGATCAGTCGGAATGGATCAACAAGAATCTTTCCAAAGATTCTTCCTATGTGTTCTCCTCACTGCCCAATAACATCCAGCGTCAGCTGCTCATGGACAGAGACCCCCATGGAAACGTACAGGTTTCCAGAATAGAAACCGAGAAGCTTCTGATCGAAATGGTGGAAGATAAACTCAAAGAGATGAAAGCAGAGGGCAAATACAAAGGCAGCTTCAGCCACCAGCACCATTTCTTCGGTTACGAAGGCCGTTGTGCCTTTCCGTCAAACTTTGACGCCGACTACTGCTACTCTCTGGGCTTCAATGCTTCAATTCTCATTGCCAACGGGCTTACAGGCTATATGTCTTCCGTCAGAAACCTTGACAAACCGGCATCACAGTGGATTGCCGGAGGAATTCCCGTAACCATGATGATGAATATGGAGCAGCGTCATGGAAAGCAGAAACCTGTTATCCGCAAGGCCCTGGTTGAACTCGACGGCAAACCATTTAAAACCTTTGCAGCATCCCGTGATGAATGGGCAGTAAAAACCTCATTCCTCTACCCCGGTGCAATCCAGTACTACGGACCCGATGAAGTCTGCAATCAGCCTACAGAAACTCTCAAGCTCGAACATAAATAATGCCAGGTTGGTGGTATTGATTTCAGCCGGTTCCGTTTATAGCGGGACCGGCTTTTTTTTTGTGCTGTTCGCTGTAAAACCATCAGTGAATAGCCCCGGGTTTAATGAGCATTGCATTGGCCGCTGCACATACTGTCCCCTGCTCCATAGCTTCGGTAAAACTGCTTTCCCGGCTCAATGCAAAAGCCACACCTGCAGTGAAGGCATCGCCGCAGCCAATAGTGTTTACAGGGTTTAATTTATGGGCAGGAACGTTATAAAAGGTGTCCCCGTCATAAGCGAACACCCCCATGCTCCCCCGGGTAAGCATGGTTTTTATACCATGCCGGGAGTAGAGCTTCTGCATAATTTCACCCGCCTTTTTCAGCAGGGCAGGTGCATGTTCATGTTCCCCACTGTCTGTGCTACTCACTGCTTCCGGCAGGAATGTTGTACAGAATTCGGTAAAGTTGGGCTTGATAAGAGCTGGCTCAGCATTTAGGGCAAGTTCCAGATCCCTACCCCGGATGTCAAGGATAACTGCTTTACCGGCCCTGGACGCCCTCTCTGTCATCCAGGCAAAAAGTGAGTCCGAATACCCCGGGGATTTTGTACCAGAAATAGTAAGCACCTCATGCCGGCTTATAAGTTCCTCAAAAAGTTCACGGATCAGCTTTTCTGTTCCGCAATTAACCGCTTCAGACTCTTCTACGAGCTCGGTGGCACTGTTGTTTTCATCGGATAAGACAGTGGTACAGGTTCGGATTTCTGAGCCAGAATCCACCCAACGGATATTCACACCGTCATCTGCAAGAAGCTCAAGAAACCTGTCCCGCTGCCGTCCCCCCGCATGGGTAAGATGAACAGCGGCTCCGCCCAGCTGGGTGAACACACGGGCGACATTAACCCCTTTTCCCGAGGCATGAATATAACTTCTGGATGTTCGGTTAACCTCGTTCTCACGCCAGCGGGAAAAATACAGGGTCCGCTGCATAACCGGATTGAGACAGACCGTTAGACAGCGGCCGGCATCCCGCACTAGAGCTTCTCCATAAGCACTTCAAGAATCTCTTCTCTGGAAAAATCCACCGGACTGTTTCGCTGACTGGTTTTTCCCGCAAGGTCCGACATATCATCCGGTGTAAAACCGTATGATCCGAAACTTTTCAACCCTGCCTCCGACAGCCAGCCTTCAATACGGTCCGGCAGGGAGGCAAGGGAGGACTGAAGTGCTCCGGCAGTATCCTCAAGCTTACGGACAGTTTCCGTTTTCCCATCGGCTTTTGCCTTGAGAATAATGCGACGAAGGGTTCCGGGCAGCAGCAGCCCGCAGACAACACCATGAGGGATCTCCCTAATACCGCCGATAAGTCCGGCTGCGCCGTGAACAAGCCCCAGACCGGCATTAGCTATACCCACGCCGGAACAGTAAGCGGCATAGCCCATTTCGGCTCTGGCTTCTATGTTTCCAGGGTTATTGAGAACTGCTGAAAATCCCCGCCCGGCAGCCTCGAGCCCGGAAAGGCAAAGAGCATCGATAAAAGGATTCGCCTGGGTGGAATGAAACGCCTCCATAAGCTGTGACAGGGCATCCAGCCCGGCTGCCGCAGTAACAGGAATTGAAGCACTCACTGCCAGTTCGGGGTCTATACAGGCAAGCCGGGGTATATAGTTGTCATGGCGCAGGGATTTCTTGAAGGAGCCGATCTCACTGATAACGGAATTCTTGGTTGCCTCGGAACCGGTCCCGGCTGTAGACGGAACAGCATATACAGGAATGGTTCGACCGGAAGGGGTCATTGACCCCACTCCTTCCAGGTAATCCTTTACCCGGGCATCACCACTTTCTGCAAGCATTGCCGCAGCAGCTTTACCTGCATCAAGCACGGACCCGCCCCCCACTGCAACAATCAGCTCCACCGAGTTGGGCCGGAAAAAATCGGTAATCCCGTCCACCACTGATGGGGAGGGTTCTCCCCTGACCTCTATTTCGCTGAAGGAGATTCCCGCTCTCCGCAGTGACTCTCTGAACACCTCTCCGTGTTCTTTATACACAGACCGGCCGTGAACGATTCCGATTCTGCCTGCTCCGGATTGGCTGATTAGCTCCGGCAGTTTACTGAATGACCCCGCTTCTATGAGAAGACGAGGCAATGATGCTGCTCTTGTTGATTTCATGAGGTTCAGTATAGATCGCGAAATCGTGATCTGTCAAAAGAGATAAAGGGTATTCAGCTTAAGCGTAGAGCTCGCTGCTTGCAGCCTCCGGAGCATTACCAAACATCCTGGAAAGGTCGAGTTCTATATTTGCTACTGTCTCCTGGGCTCCGAAGGTAAAAGAGAGTGCACTCTTTCCAGCCCCCATGGTGTTGAGCATAAGGCTCAGCATAACAATTCCCAGCCCTGCTCCTTCTGAATAATCCTCAGAAGAATCATATGCATCGGCGAGATTTTCATACTGTGAGGCAATGGCAAGCTTCTCCCGAATCCTCTGCCGCTCTTCCCGGGTAGTAGGTGTATTGTTACGAATCCTGATGTGCAAGGTATCTTTTTTCAGACGAAAGTGAAAAAAGACGTGCAGGCCAGCTTTACGCTGAAGCTCCAGATAATGGTCAAGATTCTCGAATGTCTCATCCCGAAAACAGTCCATACCGGATTCATAATCTTCAGAACTGTACAGATTAAGCCGGTTGTGATCAAAGTAGACCCGTTTGGTGTTGGCTTTATGGGCATTTACCGCAAGTTCATGGATGCAGTAGGAAAGTCTGTTATCCAGCCAGAGCAGCCCCAGGGAGCCGAGGTAACGCGTTATAACGCTGTCTATGAAATCCCGTTCTCCGGTTAAATACTTATAGGTTTTAATGTTCAGAATCTGCCTGTTGGTTATGGCATATTCAACTTTTTCAATAAAGGGGTTCAATATTTTGCCTTCCATGGCCGGTTCCTTTCCTTTTAATTCACTATACCAAATAAATTGAGGTCACCCTACCCTCCATGGATGACCATAACCACTATCTTTCCGGGAAATCCTTTTCCGGTCAGACAAGTATTTATACCATATGTTTTGCCCACCTGCAAGTTTACATGCTAAAATCATTTACTGTATGGAAACACAAGAATATATCCGGCCCACCTGGGATGAATACTTTATGGAAGTTTGCGATGCCATTGCCAAACGGGCAACCTGTGACCGGGGACGTTCCGGCTGTGTCATAGCAAGGGACCGTCAGATCCTGGTAACCGGTTACGTGGGCTCCCCCACAGGCTTTCCTCACTGTGATGAAGCGGGACACCAGTTTAAAAAGATGGTTCATGAGGACGGGCACATAACCCAGCATTGTGTGCGTACAGTTCATGCCGAGCAGAATGCCATTTGCCAGGCGGCACGCCGTGGGGTGAGCCTGGAAGGAGCAACCCTATACTGTAAAATGACCCCCTGCAGAACCTGTGCCATGCTTATTATCAACTGCGGTATAAAACGGGTGGTTTGCAAAAGAAAATACCATGCCGGAGCGGAATCCGAAGAGTTCTTCCGGCAGGCAGGTATAAGTCTTGAATATTTCAGTGATGATGTAGAGTCCTACACCAACCAGGAAGGCAGCTGATCTCAGGGTAGAATAATTTTACGTTTGTCCGGATCTTTGCACGGGCGAAAATAGACGGCAATATTGCCGATTATACGCACAAGGGTGGCATCCAGAGCTTCTGATAGCTGGGGTGCAATCTGTTTTCGTTCTTCCTTGAACTCGATAAATTTCAGTTTTACCAGTTCATGGTCTTCAAGAGCTTTGTCAAGCGCCCGGATCATACTATCCGTAGGACCTTCCTTGCCAAGCATGACCACTGCTTTGAGAGCGGAAGCCCGGGAACTCAAGAATTTTCTCTGTGAACTGTTTAATTCCTGCATCGTAATCTGTTTATCTCCATGAGCCGCCGGCAGTTATCTTTCCGGAAGACTCTGCATGAATATAATCCGGAAAAATAACCGGAATCCAGCCCGCCGGATCTGCCATATCCCGGGCTATAAGTCCTATTGCCACATCATCCGTCAGTTCCGCCACCAGGTAGGGAGTGCCGTTAAAGGAAAACCTCGCACCGTTTCCGGGAACATCAACGGCTCCCATCGCATGGCTGTACTTCTCTGAGACAAGGAGGATAGCGTCAATATCAAATGAATGCAAGATCAGCGCATACAGAAGACCAAGGGAATCACAGTCGCCGGAGCGGGTAATCACGGCTTGTAGGGGATCAAGAAAATCACTCAGCGTGCCGGATCGCTTATAGGAAAACCTCTGGAGCCAGCCCAGAAGTTCCGATGCAATCCGGGAAGCCTCTTCCGGCCCAGGACTTTCAGGATAGACAGTATGCAGGTGCCGTATGAGCGGTTCTATTCCCGAGACTGCGTCACGGTAGAGAATACGATAAAAACGTACCCAGGCCGTTACCGTTCCGGTAACACTGAGAATTCTCGCCTCTCTTTCGGATACATAAGAGGCTGATTCAACAAGACCGGAGTCGAGTTCAATAGTAAAATTAATTCCACCTGCATTTACCCCTACAGCTGCCGGTTTTCCTGCCGAAAAGAGTCGGTCGAAAAAGGCCACCGGTCCGGGCAGCCTGTTGCAGGTGGGATCCGGAGAATAGGAATCCAGCGCGGAGAGAATAAAATCATTGTAGGCAGGAAGATCAGCCGCTTCGCTAAAACCAAGAAGTACCACCGGATCCGTTTCAGATCCTTCTTCGGGAACAGAGGCAAAAAGGTAGCCGGAAAAATCAAATCCACCGGTGCTAAAATCTATGGTACCGAAATAGGATTGTGTGGTGCCGTAGGCAAACAATGTGCCGTCACCCCGGGCATCGATTTTGGAAGCAGCACTGTTCACCAGATTTTCAATGGAACTTTCACCGGGGAACCGCTTCATCTGGATAAAGGCCTTCTGCCCTCCAATCTCCCAGGTGATCTTTTCGTCTTCCCGGGCCAGTTCAGTCCAGCCCTCTGGCAGATCTATGAAGTTACCGAAGGCCCCGAGTCCAAGGGGTTCCGCTGCTGCAGGAAAAAGAAGGCAGGTTAAAGTGATAATTAAAACTAACAGAAACCGGGTTCTGTTTCTCACGTATCAGCTCCCTCCCGGGCATCAATGGACCGGCGGATATGATTGTACCGTTCTTCATTTATCGGATAAAAAAGAAGAACAATAACCGCCAGAACAAAGAAGACCGCAGGGATTGGTCCCAGAAGAAGCTTAATGGCAGCTATGGCATCAGGCCCCTGGTCGGCATTCTCCTGAAAACCGGATAGTTCCAGCATCCAGCCCATAAGCCCCACGGCAAGCCCCTGTCCTGCTTTGGTAAGAAAAGTCCAGTTTCCGTAAAAAGCGCCCTCCTTGCGTACCCCTGTCCTAAGGTAATCCTCATCTATGGCATCGGGAACCATGGCAAATGGAGTTGGGAAAACAAAACCGTTTCCGATCCCCGCCAGGGCGAATATAAGCAGAGAACCGGACAGACCGACTCCCGGCCCGGCAAAGTAAAACACAAAAAGCATGATGGCAAGAATTCCGAGGCCGATTGCATAGGTTGCCTTTTTGCCGATTTTTTTTGAAATAAACACGCTCAATGGCACAGAAGGAATAGACACAAATAGCAGCAGACCAAGTGCAGTTCCGGTGGCAGCCTCGTTACCGAATATGTATTTGTAATAGTAGATCATTATGCCGGTTACAATGGTGATGGCCAGGATGTGCAGCACATATGCAAAGGTAATTATCAGATATGCCGGCGACTTGAAAACCTCCAGGTAGGAGGCAACGATACCTTTGCCCCGGGTAGTCTCCCTCTCGGGCCGTAGCGGTTCCCGTACAGAGAGAAAGGTAATAAGAGCAGTTACTGCCATTATGGCTCCAAAAAGAATTCCCACAACACTGTAGCCGCTGCGGGGATCAGCAAAGGCATCCCGAATTGGCAGTACAGCCACGGCACCGAGTAAAGTCCCCACCAGGGCGAATACAAAACGGTAACCATTGAGACTGCTCCGCTCTTTATAATCCCGGGTAAGATCCGGGGTAAGGGCGGTATAGGGCACAATAACCACAGTATAGGCAGTGCCAAGTAAACAGTAGGCAATCAGGGCCCACCAGAAGAGCCCCTGCTGAGAGCTTATGTAGCCGGGGGCGGAGAACATGAATACCATTGTCGCGGCCAGAGGCAGTGCCCCGAAAAGCAGCCATGGACGCCGTCTCCCCCAGGGGCTGACGGTGCGATCGCTGAGAATTCCCACGGCCGGGTCAGTTACGGCATCCCATATTTTTCCCACCAGAACAACGGTTCCCGCCAGCGCTGCAGAAAGATGTACTGTATCAGTAAGAAAGTTAAGCAGCCAGAATGCAATAACCGTAAAATAGAGATTTCCTCCGAGGTCGCAGACCCCGAATCCAGCTTTTGCAGCAATGCTCAGTCGTTTTTCACTCATATCCGTATAATATACCCCATGAAGGCTCAGGCATAGTGTCTTAAAATTGACAGAACACTGGAGTAATAGGATCCGCCGAACATATTGAGGTGATTCAACAGATGATAGAGATTATAGGCATCCCGTCGTTCCGGAAATCCCGGTTCCAGTGGCCAGATTTCGTTGTAGATAGAAAAAAGCCTGGGGTTAAAACCGCCAAAGAGCTCAGTCATGGCAATATCCGCTTCGCGGTGACCATAGTACACCGCAGGGTCTATAAGTACCGGGGCCCCTGCAGAATCAACCATATAGTTTCCACCCCAGAGATCACCATGGAGAAGTGAAGAAGTATCGGGCTCCGGCAGGATAGTATCCAGGCGCCGGAGAAACTGTTCCCCCGCTTTCAGAAGTGGAGCATCAGCCCTTCCCGTTTTTCGGGCCAGATCCAGTTGAAAGCCGATTCTCTTCTCCGCAAAAAACCCAAGCCAGTTCCCCGTCCAGTCGTTAAGCTGCTCTGTGGCACCAATATGATTATCACCGTTAAATCCGAAGCCTTTTTCATGACTGGTCCTGTGAATTGCAGTTAGTCCCCGGGCAAAATCATCCCAGAAAAACTCCCCCTTTATCCCGGTGGGAATATATTCAAGAACAAGAATCTGCTCGGAACTGTCCCGGTGCAGCCCCAGGACCTCAGGAACCCTTAAGCCTCCGGCAGCACCAAGGGAAGCAAGACCGTCAGCTTCTTCGGCAAACAGCCCCTGCAAACGGGCACTGTTCCGTTTTATGAATATGCGCCGCCCGCCCTTTAGTTCCAGTACTTCCGCCCGGTTTATATCGCCTCCGGAAACAGGAGTACGGGAGAGAATTTCAGGACTTCCGGTCAGTTCTGTGATTTTATGCCGGAGATACTCACCACAGGTTCCGGAAAATTTTCCGGTCACAGCCTGTACCCGTTTCTCTGCAGATAGTCCAGCAGACCATCCACAGTACGATCCACCATTTCATAAACCTTAACAAACCCCTCGCTGCCTCCATAATAGGGATCAGGGACCTCCCCTGTTCCGACGGGATCAAAATCCCGGAAGAGCCGGATTTTTCGGGCATAATCACCATAGTCGTTAACTGCAGCCCTCTGCATATCACGGAGATGCGATCTCGACATGCCAAGAAGGAGATCATACTCTTCCAGATCCTTCGGATAAAACTGACGGGCCCGGTTTCTGCTTTGGACTCCATGGCGGGAGAGCTCTGCACCCATTCTGTAATCTACCGGCTCACCCACATGATATGCGGTGGTCCCGGATGAGGAAACATCAACAAGACCAGACAAGCCTCTCTCTTCCAGTTTATGCTCAAGCACTGCATGTGCTGCCGGGGATCGGCAGATATTGCCGGTGCAGACAAACATGATTTTCAATTTATTCTCTTTCATAGGTAATAAAAAATAACAAAACTGCCATCCCTTGTTAAGACGGCGGAGGAATCATCAGGGATTGTTCCTGCTCAGGAGAGATTCTCCCGGGATAAAAGAAAGATCCTCCAGCGGCCTGTCCGGAGTAATCCATATACCACCACGGGGACTGTACTCAAAGGGAGCATACTGCGCCTTATACGCCATGAACCGGTTATCGTGCACATAGAAACCAAGATAGAGACTCTCTAACTGGCCGGCGGCAGCCGACTGCAGGAGTTTCAAAACTGCAAGCTTTCCAGGACTTACCCGACTGTACTTTTCGTCATCGTAGTATGTATATACCGCTGACATACAGTTTCCGGTTCTGTCAAAGTGTGAAACTGCAACCAGCTTATCGGCATCACGGATTGTCAGAATTCCTGCAGCAGGATGGGGAGTAAAAAAGCTTTCCCGGAAGATTTCAAGTGAACCATTGTCATCATCTCCGAAGCGCTTTTTATGACTGCAGTAGAGCACATAGGCTTCTTCGAGCTCAGGAACTTCATCAAAGGAAACCGTAAGCCCCGAAGCTTTGTTCAGTACCCTTCGCCATGATCGCCTGCCGTCCGGAGCCGATACAGACAGCCTTACGGGAACACAGGCGGTACATCCTCCGCAGGCAGGACGGAAATAATAGGAACCGAAATGGCGGTACCCGTATGTTAGCAGTACCTCATGCTCCTCCCGGGAAATCTCCGAAACAAGAAACTGTTCCATACATGTTTGTCGTCCGGGAAGGTATGCACAGGGATATTCGGCATTTTCCAGCAGTACAGCACGCACAGAAACTCCTTAGGTATCTTCGGATTATAAAACAGACTGCAGCATATTGTCGCCGAAGAGCAAAAAAAAGTGTACATTATTGCTCAGTAAATTTATCATCATTTTCGGAGATTCAGATGCCTTTAAATATTCCTGATAAACTGCCTGCCTTTGAAGTTCTAACCAGTGAGAACATCTTTGTAATGTCAGAAAGCCGGGCAATGCAGCAGGATATCCGTCCCCTGAAGATCGGCATTCTTAACCTGATGCCCCTAAAGATAGAGACCGAGGTTCATCTGCTGCGACTCCTGGGTAATACGCCGCTGCAGGTGGAGGTTGATCTACTGCATACGGCTACCTACAGGTCAAAGAATACTCCCGACAGTCATCTGGACACCTTCTACACTACCTTTGAAGATATTAAGGATAAAAACTACGACGGCTTCATTATTACCGGAGCGCCGGTGGAGCAGATGGAGTTTGAAGACGTGGCGTACTGGGATGAGCTTACCACTATTATGGACTGGACCAGGTCTCATGTAACCAGCAGCCTTTATATCTGCTGGGCTGCCCAGGCAGGTCTATACTATAAATACAAGGTTCCCAAATATCCCCTGGACCGTAAAATGTTCGGAATATTCTCCCATACAATTCTTGATCCGCAGACAGCCCTGGTGCGGGGATTCGATGACGAGTTTCTTGCTCCCCACTCCCGGCATACGGAAATACGCAGAGAAGATATTCTGGCGGTGAAGGAACTGAAGCTGATTTCAGAATCCGACGACGCGGGCGTTTTCATGGTAACCAACAGTGATGGTCGTGAGATTTTTGTAACCGGGCACATGGAGTATGATCCCCTTACCCTTAAAAACGAATATATGCGGGATAAAAACAAGGGACTTGAAATCAATCCGCCGGAAAATTACTTTCCCGAAGGGGATGAGGACAGCCATCCAGTTGTCCGCTGGCGCAGTCATGCAAACCTGCTTTTTTCAAACTGGCTCAATTATTACGTTTATCAGATGACTCCCTACCATCTCGAAGAAATTCACTGATCTGAGGCCAGGACAGAAACGTATCCAGTGCCTCAATAAAAGGTGGATAGGCATCTTCTGATGCAGACTGATCCTCCCGCCGGGCAGCCTGCTCCAGCTTCAAAGCCGTTCTGCGCAGTGGATCTGCAAAAAGGTTAGCAGCTCCACCTTTTATGGAATGAACCTCGCGGTGGAGAGTGGTCCAGTCTCTTTTTGCCATAGCACGTTCAATTACTGAACGCTGTTCATCCAGGGAATCAACAAAACCTCTTATTAGTGTTCCAGCCAGGACAGTATCACCATCAACCTCTGCAAGCAGGGCTTCAGAATCGAAAAGCAGGTGGCTGTTCGCTTCTTCCGGCTGAACTGTCGAAGCGGAACCTCCGGAATCTGAAAAAATTTCATCCAGAACCGTATACAGATCATTTTTCCGCAGGGGCTTTACCAGCACCCTATCCATCCCGCTTTCATGACACCGGCGGATATCCCTTTTAAAGGCGTTGGCGGTAACCCCGATGACGGGTATTGCGGCAAGAGAATTGTCCGCTTCCAGGGCACGGATCTCCTCAGTAGCTTCGTAGCCGTTTTTCTCCGGCATATGTACATCCATAAAAACCAGATCCGGATGTTCAGCAGTAAAAAGATCCACTGCAGCGGTGCCATCAGAGGCAAACAGAAGAACAGCCCTGGTCGGTTTCAGCATGATCTGCATAACTTCTGCATTGGGCCGATAATCTTCTGCAATAAGAATACGCTTTCCCCGGAGATCGGGAACACCGGTGATTTTCTTTGTGTCAGAAAAGGTTGCGTCCCCCTCACGGAGATCACCATTCTGCATGTAGAGATCAAACCAGAAACTGGACCCCCTCCCCGGCTCACTCTTAAATGCGATGGTTCCCCCCATGATTTCAACAAGCTGCCTGGCTATGGTGGTTCCCAGCCCTGTACCGCCGTAACGGCGATTGTCTCCAGTATCAGCCTGAAAGAAACTGTCAAAGATACGTTCCTGCATTTCCTCCGGGATTCCAATACCGGTATCCCGCACAAGGAATCGAATCACACCGCCATTAATATCTGTCTGAAGGGTCTCCGCAGTCAATGACACCTCACCATAATCCGTAAACTTCAAAGCGTTGCTGAGCAGGTTATTCAGAATCTGCCGGATCCTGAGTGCATCGCCGCTTACATATACCGGCAGATTCTCCGGCACTGAAAGATCAAGCTTCAGTTTTTTTCTTTCCGCCGTTTCCCTGTGGGATTGAAGTACCGAATCCAGCAGCCCGGCCAGGTGAAAGAGCTCATTCTGAGGCTTGAGTTTTCCCGCCTCGATTTTTGAAAAATCAAGTACCTGATTTATCAGATCCAGCAGACTTCCTGATTCTGTCAAAATCATCCTGCTGTAATGATGACCGGTATTGATGTCCTCTACCTCCTCAGCAGCCTCGGCAAACCCGATTATACAGTTAAGGGGAGTCCTCATCTCGTGGCTCATTCTGGCAATAAACGATGCTCTGGCGTGTTCGGCTGCCCGCGCCTGTTCAAGAGCGTTATGCAGATCTGTTACATCATGTCCAAAGGAGATAATTTCCTGAATCTGTCCATTCTCATCCAGAACCGGAAGCAGAGAGTTATCAATAAAGTACTCATTACCTTTTGCACTGCGGCATTTTATCAGGCCTGAAAGTCTGGTGAGATGCCTGGGAACAAAGGAATCGGGGAATGGATTTTCCGCTCCGTTCAATGGGTGCATAACCTCAAGAAGATCGCGCCCCACGGAATCGGTGAAATCCGATGAAAAGCGGTCACGGAAATGGTCATTCATAAAAATGATTTTTCCTTTCCTGTCGGTTTTGGCCACCAGAGAACTGGCGTCCATGGCCTGCCTGTAGGCATCGAGAAACTGACTGGTGGTATAGAGCCTGCGCTGCTGCTCCCGTTCTTCCGTGCGGTTGCGCACCACCAGAATAACCTCTTCCTCTCCGGATTTCACAAATCGGAATTCGAAAAAGAATCCCCGGCGTCCTTCTTGCCGGTATTCAAACCAGGCTTCCCGCTCAAGATCCAAAACGATGTTGCGGTAATAGCGGACCTTGTAACTCAGATCATCCGAAAAAGCTGCATCAAGGCTTACCGGAAAATCCTGGGACTGCAGAATCCGGTTGGTATATGGATGAAGCTGAACAGGCTGGAGTTGCTCCTCTTCATCGATTCTGAAGATTGAGTCCGGTAAGGTGCGTAGAATAGCCGACTGAAGCTGCAGGCTCTTGATCAGTTTCCCCTCGGCTTCCTCCCGGTGCATTATTGCCCTGTTGATAAACAGTGCCACCGGAATCAAAAGCAGAGCGGAAAGCATAAACCAGACAACATAAGCAGCAAGACGGCTCTCCATCATTGAATCTGCCGCCGCACCGGGGAGAACGGATACAAGATGATACACATCACTGAGTATCCGCAGATTACCCCCGCCGGGATTCAAATTGATCAGCCCGCTGCTGATAAGAATATTGCTGATCCACTCAGATTGAGTTACCTTACCGGACTCCAGCACCTTCTGGAGGATTTCAGGTGAAGGCAGTGTTTCCGCCGACCCATGCAGGCTGATAATCTTCCCTTCTGATGTCACAAGGTAGTGAGAATACGGATCGTTCGGGCCTTCGGGAAAAAGCATGGCCGTCAGTACTGTGATATCAACGGTAATCCGAACGAAAAAAGGATTTTCGCTGTGTGCATTCGTACCGCGTGCCCATAACTGGAGTACAGGTGGAACGGGTTCCGTCCATAATGCTGCGGTATTGAAGAACTTGCTTTCCAGAATAATGCTTTCCCCGGACAGAAAAGTTAGTCGTTGAAGAAGCGGGGCAGACAGGGGATCCTGATTTTCCGCCGCCGGCAAACCTCCGGGAGTATGCAGGATGGGCGTACCCTCCATGGAATATACCGTAATAGAGCGATACTGTGGCTTACTTCCCAGCAGCAGATCCAGCATATGCGGCGCATCACCGGATAAATACCTGATAGAACTGCTGAACAAATTTGCTTCTGCCGCAATATCTCTGAAAAAGCGATTTATTATCCCCTGCTGATAACTCATACGACTGTTCATGGCTGATTGCTGGAGACTGCGGTAAGTCATGTAGCGGCTGACATGCAGGCTGACAATAACAATGAGAGCAATGGTAAGAAGACCAAGATAAAGAGGAACAAGAAACTGTTTCCCTGTATCACGTTGCCTATTCACCTGATCCGCCGCCTTTCTTTCCGGAGAGATACAGAGATACTGCCTCCATCTCCGATTCCGATATCATACCGGACATAAGAAGTCTTGAAAAAACTGCTTCATACACCTGCTTTACGTTATTCCATTCGGGATAATCTGCAGGAATAGTGGCAATTTCCGCCTCCTCCAGTACGGTAAGACCTTTGAGTATCACCTGATCAAGGGGATCCGATTCAAGTAAATCCCCGGCCTCTTTAACAACTGGGATAAACCCCCCTACCCCGCGGGATATTTCTACCTGTATCTCGGGACGGCTCAGAAACTCAAGAAATTGTACAGCCTCTTCCGGGTGCTCGGCAGATACGGGGATACCGGCACCGCTTATGCCGCCGACACTGCCCATACCCTTGTCCCCGGAAGGAGCCAGAAAAACCTCAAACTCATCCGGAGCTTCCATTATTACACTGCCGATACGGGCACAATGGGCAAAGGCGAACCAGGCATCTCCCGACAGAAGCGGCTGGATTACAGAATCAAAACCAGGAGAACGGGGATTTACTGCCGGCATCATCTTCTGCATCATGGCAAGTCCCCGGGAGGCCTCGTCCGAAGTGAGATCCGGAAAATATCCACCATAGGCACTGATTATCCCACCCATAAAATAGATTAGACTCTTACCCGGAACCTGGGTTACGGACAGAAGGCCATGTCCCTCCCGCACTGATGCAGTGACCATCCAGTCAGCAGCCTCTTCCCAGCTCAGGCGGTGATCAGTCACAGAAAATCTGCGGTATTTTTCTGCTTTTTTTGAAGCGATGAACAGATATACATCACTGTTTACCGGGAGAAAATGGTTCCAGCTGTTTTCATTGCTGTCGAACTTTCCGTTTATAATAAAGGTCCTGCCCGAATAGAGCTCGTTATAGCCAGATAGATCAAGCAGTTCTGTTTCAGCAATAGTTTTTTCCAGCTTGTTTCCGTACACAATCAGAATATCAGCCCCTTTTCCGCCGTCACGTTCAATCAGGTTATTAAGGGCATCATCTGCATAAAAGGAAAAGTTCACATTTATACCAGTCTCATCAACAAACCGCGGTATAATCTGGTCATGAATAAAACCTTGCTCTCTGAGCGGGGTCCACAGGCGTGAGTAGATCTGTAAAGTAATCTTCTGATCATGCCGACTGTTAGAACAGCTGAGAAGATTAAAAATCATGAGTACCATGAAAGAAATCAGCAGATAGCGGGTGTTTCCGCGTCGAGACAAATTATGCTCCTGACTGGTCTATGAGTCAAATTGTAGCAGATTCCCGGGAGTACAAGCAATGGGAGGGAATATGCGTAAACGATCTCTTGCGGTGGGATCCGGTAAGGGTGGTGTAGGAAAAACCACCACCGCTGTCAATCTGGCAATCTATTTTGCCAAACAGGGATATTCAACTGCACTCATTGACGTGGATCCCCTGTCGAATGCCGCTTCCCTGCTGGATATCGATGAAGAGAACCAGTCGCAGTCCCTTAATGTGGATGCCGGACTGGATGATTTCATTCTTCCGGTTTTGACCAATCTCGATCTGCTGTTTCCGGGGAATAAAACAGGAAGAAGAGATTCGGCTCTATTGCGCCAGCTTATCTTCGAAACCTATCACGAGGCTCTCAATGGGGCCTACGATATATTTATTTTTGACCTTCCCGCAGGACTTGATGCCGAAGAGAACCTGGCGTTTCTGCCCCATATCGATAACCTGATTGTTGTAACCAACCCTGAACCTACGGCCCATGTTGCCGCCGGAGCATATATAAAAGCTGTGCTGGAGACCGCACCGGACATATCCATAAACCTCTGGCATAACCGTTTTACCGCCCCCAGGGGCGGCGGCATTCTTCAGCGGGACGTTATAGCCACATACAACCGCAATATGCCGGAAGATGAACACCTGCCGGAAAGCCTGGGACAGAGAATCAAAAACCTGGCGTTTGTGCCCGAAGACCCGGCACTGGATCTTCTTCAGGGAACTCCCTCGGCGATAATGAATATCCACCGCTCCCTGTCAAGTGTTATTGATCAGCTGACAGAAACAAGAGTGGAGATGCTGACAGCTTCTGCTCCCTTTCATTCCGGTGTTCGCAGCCTGCTTACTGCATACTTGTCTGGATACAACGAAGAATCTCCCGAACTTTTTCTGGAAAACTTCGGAGCCTATGTTTCTGGACTTTTAACCAGTGCTTTCAATGTCGGCTCCATGAAAGTGCGACTTTTCACAGAAAACGAGGAGGCAGCGCTGCTGCAGATCCATGAGACCATCGGAACCGACCAGAAGTTGCGCCATCTGAGAAGGGTCAGAATTCTCCTGGAGAAGAAAGTAAACGAGCTGGAAGACGAGACAAAGCTCTTTGCACCGGGAACCAGGATTATACAGGACAGGGATATTGACCGTGAGCTGGGACTGCTTTTACGTAACATTCAGCGATCCAGCAATACTGAGCCCCTGAGACCGAATGCCGCTGTTCTGCTGTTCTATTTTGCCCTGTATAAGTTGCTGCAGTCTCCCACCATAGTAGGTCTGCTGAATGATTTTGTTCCCTTCAGAACAGGTTCACGGGGTGAACCGGTCAGGGACCGCAGGGGGCAGATAACCCAGCTTGTCAGTCGTGAAGAAACATACAGCAGACGCTACTTCAAGCTGATTAAAACACTGTTTCCGGTTGTAGGCAAACAGATTGAAGCAATAACAAAAACCTTCGGCCTCAAGAACCTGCTATTCAGGGATTCCTCCGGACGAAAAATACGCAGCGATCTGTATGCAAAGCTCCTGAGCAACTTTATCCATGATACCCTCTATTCCGGGCTTTCGGTGGTTGTAGGATTTGAATACCGCAGTGCTGCAATATCTTTTCAGAAAGGTGCTGATACATTGAGTGAAATGCTTCTGCCCGTCGACGAAAAGAGTGCCTAGATCTCAGCAGCCAGATTCCGGTAAATCCGTCGTTTTGCTGCCAGGAAATCTTCTCCCATTGTCATTGCCCTGGTCCGCGGCCGGGGCAGACTGACAACCTCTTCAGCGGCTATACATGCAGGCTTATCGCTCAGCACCAGGACTCTGTCGGAAATAAGAATGGCCTCATCAATATCGTGGGTAACCATGAGAACCGTTGTTTTCAGTGAGGAGATCAGGCCGGAAAGCCAGTCCTGAAGCCGTTCTCTGGTTATGGCATCGAGAGCACCAAATGGTTCATCCAGGAGCATGATATCCCTGCGATAAAGATACGTGCGCATAAGCGCTGCCCGCTGACGCATACCTCCGGATAACTGACTGGGATAATAATATTCAAAGCCGGTAAGTCCAAAGGGTTCAAACAGGGGGGCGGCGGTCTCTCTGGCATCTTTTTTCGCTATTCCCCGCAATTTCAAAGGAACCGTCACATTATCAATTACTCTTTTCCAGGGAAGCAGAAGATCCTTCTGATGCATATAACTGACTCTGCCGGTATCACCGTCAATAGCTTCACCTGCAACTAAGATAGATCCACTGTCCGGCCGGGTAAGCCCGGCAATCAGCTGCATCACCGTACTCTTCCCGCATCCTGAAGGTCCCAGCAGGGTAAGCACCTCCCCTTCCTGCAGGGAGAAGGAGATATCCTGAAGAACAGAGAGACCGGAAAAACTTTTCGAGACCCGGGATAATTCTATAACTGCATCTGTTTCTCCGTCTCTCATCATATAAAACCGCCTTATTCAGGCAGAAACTGGTTGGTAAAAGCCTTCTCCGGAATAAAATCACCTTCCAGAAGATTTCGATCTTTGAGCCAGTCGGCATATCGCGCCCAGACTTCCAGTTTCATTTCACCCCACCGGGGGGCTTCGGCCTGATACTGATCCGCAAGGTAAACCTGACTCTCTTTCACAAGATCGCTGTCGAGCTCGGGTGCAGCATTAAGAAGAATATCAGCAGCATCTTCAGGATTCTTTATGGCATACTCATATCCCCGGGAAACTGCCGCAAGGAAGGATGAAACAAGTTCCGGGTTTTCACTGATTATTTTTTCTGTGGTTGTCAGTACGGGAGTATAGTAATCAAGTGCTTCTTCCGTGGCCAGGGGAATGTAGTTAAGATCAATACCCTTCAGTTCAGCCGCGACACCATCCCATCCCCGGAAGATCCAGACAAAATCTATGTCCGATTCCGTGGCTGCAAAAAAATCCATAGAACCGATGGGCACAATATCCACTTTGGAAAAATCACCGCCATCTCCTTCAATTAGAGCTTTAACCATGGCCTCTTCTATGGGAGAACCCCAGCCGCCATATACCTTCCCTTCGAAATCAGCGGGTCTCTCTATTCCTTCAGCAGCCCTGCTGCCGAATCCGGACGTGTTGTGCTGAATAATGGTTGCAATCGCCACAAGAGGTGTGCCTGAAGCCCTGGCGTAGGTTACCCCTTCCTGATACCCCACTGCGAACTCGGCTGTTCCGGAAAGTACAAGACTCTCTGCACCGGTTTCCGGAGGAAATTCTATTGAGGCATCAAGGCCTGCTTCGGTGAAGTATCCTTTTTCCAGCGCAACATATAAACCGGTATGGTTGGTATTCACCGACCAGTCAAGTACAACTGTTACAGGCGTCAGTTCAGGCTCTGCAGCTGCTGCAGTGGTATCACCCGACTTTTTTGCAGTGCAGCCTGCAAAAAAAAGAGTAAGCATAAGTACTGTAATAACAACAAAAAAACGCTTCATAGATCAGTTCCTTTATTTTCATATTTCCACGACAGCAGAAGACGTTCCGCCGCCGAGACAAGGGCGACTACGCCGAGACTCACCACAACCACAACAAGGATTGCGGCAAATACCCGGGGAGTGTTAAAAGTTTTGTACGACCGGATCATATACACCCCCATTCCGGCCCTGGCACCAAGCCACTCACCAATAACAGCACCCATTACACTGTAGGTTGCTGCAATCCGCAGTCCGGAGAAAAGCGCCGGCAGAGAACCGGGCAGCCTTACCTGCAGAAAAATCTGGAGGGGTGTTGCCTTCATGCTGCGGTAAAGATCTATCAATTCCGGATCAGTATGCTGCAGCCCGTCTGTAAGACTCACTGCAACGGGGAAAAAACAGACAAGAATGACCACAACAACCTTTGCAGTAAGTCCGAAGCCGAACCAGATAAGAAACAGGGGATAAATAAAGATTATCGGGACTGTCTGGGAGACAACAATATAGGGATAGAGTGCCCGGCGCAAAGGAGGCAGCAGATCCATGCACAGGGCAAAAAGGGCCGCCACAATAATTGCCAGTAGAAATCCTATGAGGGCCGTGAAAAGAGTAACAGCTATATGCGGCAGCATCAGAGGAAAATGTGTCCACAGGGCAAGAATAATTGCCGAAGGAGCCGGCAGAATGTATTCCTGAATATCCAGTACCCGGCACAGGAGTTCCCATATCAGGGTAAAAACAAGACCGGAAGCAATGGATGGAATGCGACGGGAAATCATGCTTAGCAGTCCCGGTATTTGCCTATTTTCTCATCCATAGTAACCCCGCCGGGTTTAACATCGGTTTTTATTACTGATCCCACCCGGAAAGCACCCTCGTCAAGGCAGATTCTATGAGCTTCCTTTACGATATCAAAAAGCTGATCCATTTCACCTTCAATGGTGGTTTCCATGGGACCCACAATATGCGGTAGACCGGTTGCTTTGATCATGGCGATTACCTTATCCACTGTAGGATAAAGCTTTTCCTCAGGAACACGGGGAAGAATCTGCAGACTTAAATTCATGGAAGGCATAGAAACTCCTTTAACAGGTACTATATTGTCAAAGGAGACAAAAAAGGCTTCCTGAAAGATTACGCTGAAAGTAATCTTTACAGAAGCCTGTGTATAAGCGGTTTAAGATACGAACCGTCGATCCCTTCGCCGGTATTACCCGGATCAGGTCAGAAGGTCGGAATCAATAAGATTCCCTCTCAGCCATACCACACAGCTCCCTTTGACTCTGCAAAAGATGTCACCCTTAGAAGAAAAAGTCAAGTGACTTGTCAGGTTCCTGTAAGATTTCTCTTCCGGTTCACAAGAATAATGCCTGTTAGAATTACAGCAGCCCCTGCAAGCTGAACAGTCGTCAGACGTTCGCCGAGAAGGATAAATCCTCCGGCCACACCGCAAACAGGGGGAAGGTTTCCGTAGACAGAAGCCCGGATACCCCCGATACGCTTAACCCCGGCACTCCAGAGGGTGTTGCCCAGTACAAGGGCAAATATTCCGGAAAACAGGGCACTTCCATATACGACAGGGCTGACCTCGAAGTAGATCTTTATGCCGTAGGTTGGAATTGAGAGGGCTGCAAAGAGCAGCAGAGCCATGACCATACCGATAAATACAACCTGAAGAATGGAATACTCACGCAGTACCGGTCGAATAAAGACGGTATAAATGCCGTAAAAGAATTCAGAAGCTGCAAGAAAAACTACCCCGGCCAGATATGTCCCTCCACTCGAGAGGCCACCCTTCCCGCCTGCGGAAAGAACGATAACACCGATAAAGGTTGCAGCAATACCGGCAAGCTTGAACAGGGTAACCTTCTCAGTCCTGAAAATGAGAGTTATCAATGCAACCATAATGGGCAGGGTTCCCAGTATTACCGATGCAACACTGGCAGAGGTTGCCGCCACCCCGAAGCTGAAAAGAATCTGAAACAGGAAGAAACCGGCTACCGGCAGAGCGAAAAGACGCAGAAGGTGGTAGAAAGGAACGGGTTTCCACCTTCGGGAAACAAGCAGTACCGGAAGCATTAAAAGAACCCCCCAGAAGAGCCTGAGGGTGTTAAAGGGAAGAGGATCAAGACTGCTGAGACCAATCTTCATAACAATGGGATTCAAGCCCCAGAAGACTGCAGCGGCAATCAGCATTATATGGGGAAGCACTGCAGACAGTCCCTCGGTTTTTCCTTGTATCATAGCGGAAAAATTATTCATTTCCCGGCACGAAATCAAGGACACCTGTCCTGTCTGCGGTAATACCGGCGACTTATCGCACCAGGGTGGGTTTTTTACTGTCGAATTTCCAGTCCTTGATAAGATACTGCATGGCCATGGCATCATCTCTGTCACCATACTTCAGGGTCTTGTAGAGTTTATTGGCCTCCTCTACCCTGGCCATATCAATTTCCAGGCCAAGTCCACCTTTTTCCGGTATCTGGATCTTGCCCTCTTTTATACTGTAGGGGTTTTTAGTTAGGCGCTGACCATCCTGCCAGATCCAGTGGGTGTCCATGGCTGTAATATTCCCCGGTGCAGCCGCTGCAACCTGGGTAAAGATTGCCAGGGAAATGTCAAAATGGTTGTTTGAGTGGGATCCCCAGGTAAGGCCCCAGTCGTTACATACCTGAGCTGCCCGGACAGAGCCACTCATTGTCCAGAAGTGGGGATCTGCCAGGGGAATATCCACAGCATTAAGCACAACAGAATGGTAGAACTGCCGCCAGTTGGTAGCGATCATGTTGGTTGCTACCGGCAGATTAACCGCCCTTTTGAACTCGGACATGATTTCCCGTCCACTGAAACCCTGTTCGGGTCCGCAGGGGTCTTCGGCATAGGTGAGAACATCGTCCACTTCACGGCAGAGCCGGATTGCATCATTAAGAGACCAGGCTCCGTTGGGATCGATATTAATACGGGCATCTGGGAACTCTTTTCCCAGAGCTTTGATAACCTCTATCTCTTTTTCGCCGGCGAGAACGCCGCCTTTCAGTTTAAAATCCTTGAATCCGTAGTGATCCTTCGCAGCATGGGCCTGTTCCACAACTGCTGCAGGCGTAAAGGCTTCCCTCCGCCGCTGGCGGAACCAGGGGATCGAGCTTGATTCTTCATCAATGTAGGGAAGATCTGTTTTAGTTTTGTCCCCGATAAAAAAGAGATATCCCAGCATGAGGACTTCACTTCTCTGCATACCGTCACCGAGAAGAGCAGCTGCGGGCAGCTGCAGAAACTGTCCCATCAGATCCAGTAGGGCGGATTCCACAGCAATCTCAGCATGTACAACAAAACGCAGCTGACTGAGATCAAGCTCCTGCAGACCGGCACCACCATCCGAATTTCTTCCTGGATCAACGCCGTTAAGAGAATTGAGTATGCCCTTGTAATCTCCTATGGGCTTACCAACCACATGAGGAATATAACTCTCCAGTGCCTGAAGAATGTGCTCTCCGCCGTGAACTTCCCCAAGACCGGTATTGCCGGAACTATCGGTTAAAATTACAATATTTCTGGTAAACAGCGGACCGTGGGCTCCGCTCAAAGAGAAAAGCATGCTGTCGTATCCCGCAACGGGAATAACTTTCATATCTGTTACAACAGGAGAACCTTTCAGGTCTTTTTCTGTATTGATTGCCATATATCTTTTCCTTCTTCAGGGTTTGAGGTACAAATCCTCTCTATTGCACCATTGGTATACAAATAATATACAATACATGGAATGCAGTTCTTTAACTATTTTTACACTCCTTGTATTTTCTAGTCTGTATATCAGGTATAGTAGGTGTAAGACGGGATTGCAAATCCTTCGACAGTAAAATCGGATATGATCAAGATTACAGCAGTAGTTCCCGATACACAGCTTGGTATGCTGATACGGGACATCCTGGACGAACATGATGAATACCCCTATCACAAGGATCCTACCGGTGAGGTTTGCGAACTTGAAGTTCTTATTGAGCACGAAGATGATGCAATCCGGAACCTTGATATTGACGGTGACGTCATTATTGCCCGTGGCTATACAGCACAGCTTTTACTTGATGGGAACCGCAACATTCCGGTGGTAAAACTTCCGGTCACAGTAAATGATATTATCCGCAGCCTTGTTGAGGCACGTAAGCTCTATCCGGAAAGAAAACCCCTGATCATGGGAACCAGGAATATTATCTTTCAGTTCGAAAGTCTCTCTGAAATATTCGGCAGAGACCTGACCCCTGTTCTTCTTACAGAGCAGAAAGAGCAGGAAATCCATACCATGTTCAGACTTATGGTTAATCCAGCAACCCACGTAATTATCGGGGGGAGAATGGTCTGCGAATATGCAGAGACTCTGGGGATTCCCCAGGTGGGAATTCAGTCGGGTCAGATGGCAGTATGGCAGACTATCTCAGAAGCAAAGCGTGTGGCACTGATAAGCCGCCAGGAGCAGGAACGAACCCTGCGCTACCGGTCGATTCTGGACAGTTCAACCGAGGGAATTATCGTTATTGATAAAAACGGCAAAATTACCGTTATCAACGCCACCGCAGAAGAAATTCTCAGTCTCAGTGCTGCAGATGTGGTTGGCCGTAATGTGTTCACCATTTTTGAAGGCTCCAGGATGACTGAATATCTGGCAAAACCCGGAACCTTTCGGGATGAGATCGTAGAGTGGAATGAGCGTACCCTGGCAGTAAGCAGAACACGGGTTATGCATAAGTCCCAGCAGGCAGGGAGCGTACTTACCGTTCAGCCTGCCTCACGCATAGAGGAGGCCGAGGGACGCATCAGGCGGCAGGTACACCACAGAGGGCACAGGGCCAGACACACCTTCAGGGATATCCTCGGGGTAAGTTATGTAATCCGGGAAACTATTGAAACCGCGCGAAACTTCAGCAGGGTGGATTCCAATATTTCAATTTTCGGCGGAACAGGTACCGGAAAGGAACTTTTCGCCCAGAGCATCCATAATGCAAGTTCCCGCAGCAACGGGCCCTTTGTGGCTATAAACTGTGCAGCACTGTCGGAGAGTCTTTTAGAAAGTGAACTTTTCGGATATGTGGAAGGCGCATTTACCGGTGCCCGGAAGGGAGGCAAGCCGGGACTCTTTGAGCTTGCCCACAGGGGAACTGTTTTCCTTGATGAAATTGCCGAGATGTCCCTGCGGCTTCAAAGCAGGCTGCTTCGGGTACTGCAGGAAAAAGAAATTATGCGTCTGGGAGACGACAGAATAATCCCGGTGGATATCCGTATAATCTCAGCAGCAAACAGAGATATAGAAAAACTGGTAACCGAAGAGAAGTTCCGGGAAGATCTGTTCTACCGTCTGGATGTTCTCAAGCTGCAGATTCCGCCCCTCAACTCCCGCAGGGAGGATATCCCCTATCTGGCCCGCTATTTCATGCGGCTTCTTGCGGAAAAAAATAATACCGAACGTGAACTTGATAAATCGGCGCTGGAAGGGTTGAAATTCCGGAACTGGAAAGGCAATGTACGGGAACTGATTAATGCCTGCGAACGTCTTTATGTTCTTACCGATGGAAGCAGAATAACCATGGGAGATATTGAAAGAATCCTGCCGGAACAGAAAAATATGTCAGAAAACAGCTGCAGCGAGAATGATATCAGCGATGATGAGCTAAAAAAAATGCTGGAAGAAGAAGGGTACCGCAGAGACCGTCTGGCCGAACGGTTAGGCGTTCACCGCAGTACCCTATGGCGCAGGATGAAAAAAAGCGGTCTTATTTAGCCCTTAAGGCAACGGAACCAGATATTGCGGAGTTCTTCCGCTAAGAACATCATCGATACCTTCGGCAGCGCCCATTGCCACCCGGACGGCAGATTCCTTTGTGGATCCGGCATTATGGGGAGAAAGTATAACATTCTCCATCTTCAGCAGAGGGTTGTCTGATTCCGGAGGTTCGCTGCTGAAAACGTCAAGGGCCGCACCGGCTATTCTTTTTTCTTTCAACGCTGTAATCAAAGCTGATTCGTCTACTACGGGCCCTCTACCGCAGTTGATAAAAAAAGCTGATTCCTTCATGAGTGCAAACTCAGCGGTTCCTACACTCCCCCGGGTTTCATCAGTATCCGGAACATGAAGACTGATAAAATCAGCTTCCCCGAATATGCGAGTTCTATCATCTGTAAGTTCTACACCTTCGGGTACCAGGCTTTTATCTGCATAGGGATCAAAAGCGATAACCTTCATATCCAGCCCGAGTAACGCCTTCCGTGCAACAAGGCTGGCAATTTTACCTATACCGATCAACCCGAGGGTCTTTCCTGCAATATCCACCCCTACCCCGAAGTTGCGGAAGTCCCAGTTTCCTGTCCTGGTGGAAAGATCTCCCTTGTAAAAGAAATGTGCGCTTGCAATGATAAACCCGATGGTATGCTCCGCTACAGTGAGTACATTTCCAACAGGACTGTACGTAAATACAATTCTTAGGTCCTGTGCGGCTTTACGATCAACATTGTCATAACCAACTCCGTACCTTGATATTACCTTTAGGTTTTTTGCTGCCTCCATAACTTCCCGCGTTATCTTTGCCGTTCGTACCAGCAGAGCATCACAGTCAGCTATTTCCTTTTTTAAAATCTCCGGAGTAATACCGGTTCCCAGTTTTATTTCGTAGCCTTTTTCAATAAGAAAATCCTTTCCCGAAGAATCAATATCCTGGGGGATGTAAACCTTGTACGACATATGAACTCCTTCTGTTCTGTGTTTTCTATCAACCAAAATATTCGCTGGCTATAGATTCCCACTGGCTGATCTTTTCAAGCTGCGGTTCCAGATCACCCTGGGGCATCAGGGCATCTGCTCTGACTGAGTAATTTTTATGAGGACACTTTTCTATGATATCTTCCAGTTTTGCCCGTATCGTGGCTTCATTTGCCATTACTATGTCATTCACCGGGTGAAGACATATTTCCAGGGCGATATTGTCTCCCATTATCCGTCTGCTTCTGCATAAGAGGTGCAGGGCCTACAGGGAACCGTGTTCATCAATTGCGTTTAAACTCGTGTCTTTGAACTGTATGCGCATTCAACCAGTCCCAATCGTATTCCACTCCAAGCCCCGGTCCATCCGGAATGGTTATATTACCGTTCCCATCAATTGAATCGAGCTCATCCTTATAACCATCTGCATAGCAGGGTGGCAGTACATTACCCATTTTCGGGCCAAGCGTTGCAAGCTCATAATAATTGGTGTTTCTTACTGCTCCGATCACCTGTCGATGGGCAGGCCCGCAAGCATGAACCTCCACATCCAGACCAAAAGCTTCCGCCATGCGGGCGGTTTTTATAGCACCGCTTATTCCCATATCGTACTCCGGGTCTGTTCTCACAAAATCTGTGCCGCCTTCAAGAATCACTGAACACTTCGATTCCAGGGCCCTCACATGCTCGGTTATCAGAATGGGGGTTTTAATAAAACTGCGGAGCTTTTTATGTGAAAATGCGGACATTGAACTGTCCCTGTAGGGATCTTCATACCAGAAGTAATCCGCATCATCACAGGCTTTTCCGACATACAGTGCATCGGCGAAATTTTTCAGATCTGACGCGGCATCGTACATGAGAGTCATTCGATCTCCGATTTTCTGCCTCAGGCGACGGATAAGTTCCGCCTCGACCTTTGCATCGCCATCAAACCATCCATGGTGCTTGAATGCTGTGTACCCGAGGGAATAACACTCTGCGGCAAAATCAGTAAATGCCTCATAACTGTCCAGCATGCCAGTATGATCACCATGAAAGGTGCTAACATATGCAGGAATTGATTCACGAAATTTACCAAGCATCCGCGAAACCGATTTACCCGCCTGCTTTCCTGCAAGATCCCACAAAACAATATCAACGGGCCCCTGCCCCATATGGTCCGTATGACAAAGCCTGCGATTCCACTCATTAAAAAATGCTTCCCGCATATTCGAATCCCTGCCGGGTAGATCTGCCGCAAGCTGCAGCGTCTGTGCCAGAGCATACCTTGTAGCACCCCACTGAACTACATATTCCCCTCTTGATCCGTCGGAACATTCGACAACAAGAGCATATTTGTTCATAGGCATACTGCTGCCCTGAACATATCCAACATGATTATGGGCATCCCGAAATGCAACACCCAAATTCTCAACTTCATACGAAAATTCTATAATCTCAACTCTATCGATGATCGGCACAGGCACCTCCTTTCAGACTACTGGAGTATAATATATTGCATACAATACTGTCTACGCATTTTTGCCTAGGGGACTGTACAATTACAGTCCCCTATCAGAAAACAGTAAGTATTTTACTTACCGTCAGTAATTTTTTGCAGCTTGTACTCTTTATAATTATTCTGTATTGAAACTATCAGAGAAATAAGTGCCACAGATAGAAATACTATTGAAATTGGTTTGTGCAGAAAAGGCGCATAGCTTCCGTTACTTAACTGCAGACCGCGACGCAGGTTCAGCTCCGCAATCGGCCCAAGGATAAAACCAAGAACAACCGGAGGCATGGGAAAACCCAGTTTCATAAGCCCGTAACCTACCAGTCCGAATATTAGAAGACATATTACATCAAACATGCGGTTATTCGCTGCATATGCTCCAACAACACAAAGCACCATGATAATGGGAAACAGAATATGCTTTGGGATTGAAAGAAGCCGAACAAAACCACGCATACCAAAAAACCCAAGAGCGATCATGGCAAAGTTGGCAACAATGAGGGCGGCGAAAATACTGTAAACAATAGGTCCGTTTGTTGTGAACAGAAGGGGGCCTGGCCGGATGCCATGAATCATCAGTCCTCCGAGAAGCATGGCGGTTACCGTATCACCGGGAATCCCCAGGGGCAGCAGCGGAACCAGAGCGCCACCTACAGATGCATTGTTTGCCGATTCTGAAGCAACAATACCGTCCATAATCCCTGTACCGAATTTTTCAGGATGCTTCGACTGATTCTTGGCTGTGATATAGGCAATGATATTGGAAGTTGCACCGCCGATACCTGGAAGAATGCCAATGCCTGTACCGATAACACTGGAACGAAACAGGTTGAACAGCTGCTGGACGAACTCTTTCAAGCTGAATCCGAAACCCTTTATTTTGTAATCAGTAATTTCATTTTTTGCAACATCAGCTTCTCTGGTCTCAGCCTTTCTTATTATTTCACCCACTGCATACAAACAGATAAGCAAGGGGAGCAATCCGAATCCGGCATCAAGTCCGTGTATACCAAAGGTAAAACGGGGATAACCGTCCAGGGGTGCAACACCTACCAGCGAAAGAGCAACTCCCATACCCCCAGCAATCAGACCTTTAATAAGTGATCCCTGCGAGAGGCTTGCAATCATTGTAAGAGCAAACACAGCAATGAAAAAGTAATCGTATGAGGAAAACTTCAATGCTATGCGTGCAAGTGCGGGTGAAATAAAAATCAGAATCAAAATACTGAACAGCCCCCCCAAAAACGAATATACAATACCAATTCCAAGAGCTTTACCGGCCTCTCCTCTCGCAGGCATGGGGTGACCGTCAAAGGTGGTGGCAATTGATGCCGGTGTTCCCGGTATTTTCAAAAGAATAGCGGTAATAAGCCCCCCGGAGATACCTCCGATATAGAGCGCAACCAGCAGCGACATACCATTGAGAGGCTGAAGACCAAACGTGATCGGCAGCATCAGTGCAACAGCCATGGTTGCTGTCATTCCGGGTATGGCACCGAAAATAATTCCAACAAATACCCCTATCAGTATCAACAGCAGTGTCTTAATGTTAAGAACTGCAAGTAGTCCGGTTAATAACATACCAATGCACTCCTAACCAAGAATTCCCGCCGGAAGCAGCAGGTTGAAGAAATTGACGAAAAGTACATAAACACTAACCGGAATTACAATGGATAGAATAATAAAAGCAGGAAATTTCTGTGCCCTGCCGGTGCGAGAATGTACATTTGTCCAAAAAGAAAGATAGCCGACATAACGATGAATCCTACCGGTTGCAGAAGGAATACATAGGCGATCAACAAAAAAACTGTGAGCAGCAGTGTCTTCATCTCAAAATTTTCTTTAGCTGCCGTATCGGTTTTCTCGACAGTTTCATTTTTTTTGATCAGCCTGTTTACAAGCAAGGTAACTAAATGAACTACACTCAAGCCTATTATATAGATAGCTACAGCCTTGGGCAGATAGTCCGGGCCAACACCAGCCAGCCTGGTTTTACCAATGGTAAAAGAAACCAGTAAAATGAAGATTCCAAAAAACAGAGCAAAAACCCCTGAAAAGAGGTCTCGTTTAAGGTTCACCATGTTTGTTCCTCGAATAAATATAACCGCCGGCCGCGAAAAGCGGTTCCGGCGGTGTTAGATAAGAGTTGATTATCTTTTAGTTAACCTTAAGCTGGTCCTTGTATTTCATAATTACAGCGCGCTGTGCAGTAAGTTCTTTAACGGCATCTGCACCAGCCCTGAAGTTATGGCTTCTGGAAATATGCCTTCTGAATCTCATCCCGATAGCTCTGCATCTGCTGAACCTTCTGAGCAGCCTCAGTAAAAGTAGCTACGATTTCCGCAGGAGTCCCCTTGGGGAATGCAAAATAGTAGAGCATATCAAGGGTGAAATCGGGAAAACCAAGTTCTGATACAGTGGGGATATCCGGAACTTCTTCAAGCCTGACGGAGCCGGTATTTGCAAGAGCCTTTACTTCGCCGCTGTCGATGTAATCTTTCATCATGCCGTAGGCATTTGGAATAATATCTACATGCCCGCCCATCATTGCCGCCAGCCGGTCTGATCCACCGCCGAAGTCAGCCAGATTGAATTTTGCGCCCTGGGAATTCAGGGTAGTACCAATAAAGTAGGTTATTGCACCTGTATTGGCTGCATAGGTTATGGTGTTGGGATTTTTTTTGCTCGCGGCAACTACTTCCTGAAAGGTGTTGTAGGGAGAATCTTTACTGGCAAAAAGCATGGTAGAAGTATTTCTTGCGCCAATTGCAGCGATTTCAAAGGCATCCATAATATTCTGCTCACAGACTCCTGCAGCCTCTCCAACAAGAAGAGCACTATGGCACCAGAGGATTGTGTACCCGTCCGGATCCGCATCAAGAACCTAACGAGCACCTACAGTTCCACCGGAACCGTTAACATTGGTAACAACCACAGGTACACCGAGAATATCTTTAAGGTACTTGGCATACATTCTTCCATTAAAGTCGGTATCTCCACCGGGATTATAAGGTACAACAATTTGAATTGACTTTGCCGGCCAGGGTTTCTCAGACTTACCCTGATCCTGGGAACCGTTTGCAAAGACGGCAGGTACTACTAACAATACCATAAACAGAACTGCAGAAATTTTGAAAAATGACTTCATCATCTTTCCTCCTTTATTTTTTATGCGGGATCCACGCTACCCGGACAAATATATTGCACACAATACATAACCCTATTAGGTAAAATTCCCGCATAACTACAGCATCTTAACATGAGTACTGAATACGGCAATGAATATTTTGTATACATTTATATACAAAGACATACGGTATGCACTGTTCTTCATTCCGCATTCCTGCATAAAAAAGGCCGTTCCCCCGGGAACGACCATAATCTACGAACTAATATCCAGATTAAAGCGGATACACACCGTATTTCTTGCGTGCATCAAGCATGGCTTTATAGTTTTCAATACTGGTACCCTTTTCTATACTGTTGCCACTTGCAAGGACCAGTCCACCGCCGGGAGCACCATTCTGAATGGAATATTTCACTTCCTGGTCTACAGATTCTGGTGTTCCTTCAATAAGGCTCTCAACGTTGACACCTCCAAAGAAACAGAGTTTACCGCTGTATTTTTCTTTAAGAACTTTCAGATCCATGCCAATACTGGACTGGATACCATGCCAGCCATTAACACCGATCTCGACAAAATCATCGAGTGCATCCCACATACTTCCGTCGGTATGTTTGATAAAATACCCTCCCCGGTCATGTGCGGCTTTTACCTGCCTGGTGAGGCCGGGCAGGATCAATTCTGCAAAACGTTCATGTCCCATCATAAGGCCCCGGTTATCTGCATAGTCATCGGTGGTCATTACCGCATCCACGCCGGCGTCAAAAAAAGCATTTATATATGCAATACTGCGGTTTACCCATACTTCAGAGGCTTTTTTTACAAAATCGGGGTCAAGAATCATCCGCATAAGATATTCCTCGATTCCCACAGTCATTTTATAAGCAAAAGAACCGTCCACCGGAGGTCTGCCGATAATAAAGTGAGTATCCCCCATTTCGGCAACCACAGCTTTGATCATATCCAGTTCGCTTGGGTCAACCGTAAAATCTTCATCCGGATCAGGAAGATCATCGATTGTCATTTCCGTATTATAGTGGGGTGAAACCTGCTGGCCTATTTCCGGATTAAAGTGGAACTGGTTTCCCTTCTCATCTTCCCAGTCGTATTCGCCAAGCATTTTAGGTCGCTTATACTCTTTTGCCGCCGGTGCTGCAGGAACCCTGATATAATCATGTTCCAGAGTTTTGGCCAGATCTATCATAACATTTGAACAATGGTCGACAAACTCATCCCTTTTGCCGTCCCAGCAATGGGTAAGCTGGGCAAAGGCATCAGTGTACATAACTTCCCGCCCCAGAATCTCCGATGCGGCAGTTTGATGAATCATATTTTCACCTGTTGGAACCATATCCGGTTCCCGGTGATTAAGTGCAGCGATAACTCGTTCTTTTGGTAGCATTTACCTCTCCTCACGCAATGTATTTTGCATGCATTTTAATGTTATTTTTATGGCTGCCCGTATTCAGGCAGCCATTGATTGCTATTTTTTGATGGGGTAAACCCCGTACTTCTTCCGTGCATCCATCATGGCCTGATAGTTTTCCAATTTGGTACCATTTTCCAAGCCATTGCCGCTGGCAATTACCAGTCCACCGCCGGGTGCTGCATTCTGTATGGCATACTTTACTTCCGCATCCACGTCTTCAGGAGTTCCGTCTATCAGCGTTTCGCAGTTAACACTGCCGAAGAAACAGAGTTTATCACCGTACTTCTCATTGAGGAGTTTGAAATCCATGCCAATGCTGGACTGAATACCATGCCAGCCGTCCACACCGGCCTCTACGAGGGAATCCAGAATATCCCAGGTTCGACCATCTGTATGCTTGATAAAATAACCACCCTTGTCGTGAGCTGCCTTTACCTGTTTTACAAGACCGGGATACATGAACTCCCGCCAACGCTCATATCCCATCATAAGTCCCCGGTTGTCGGCATAATCGTCAGTGGGCATAACAGCATCAACACCAGCGTCAAAAAAGGCATTTATATATGCAATGCTTCGGTTTACATAAATCTCTGAGGCTTTTTTGATAAAATCAGGATCAATAATAAGCCGCATAAGGTACTCTTCTATACCAACTGTCTGCTTATATGCGAATGTGCCATCCAGAGGAAGCCGCGCAATAATGAAGTGAGTATCCTTCATCTCTGCAATAACACCCTTTATAACATCCATCTCACTGGGATCCACTTTAAAATCCTCATTTACATCAGGAAGGTCATCAATGGTCATTTCAGTATTGTATGTTGGAGTTACCTGTTGACCAATGTCAGGATTATAGTGAAACTGCATACCCTTCTCATCTTCCCAGTCATATTCACCAATCATCTTCGGATGTTTATATTCTTTATCTACGGGAGATGCAGGAATACGAATATAGTCATGGGCAAGGACTTTCGGCAGTTCAGTAAGGGTTTTTATTGAATCATCAATATATTCCTGTCGCCTGCCGTCCCAGCAGTATTTCAGTTCAGCAAAGCCGTTTCCATATAGAACAGGACGTTCAAGATACTTCTCGACCAACTTGTGATGTATATGATTTTCCCCCATGGGCACCATATCTGATTCTTTGTGGTTAAGTTGTGCTATTACTCTTTCTCTTGACAGCATTTCATTCTCCTTTAGGTTTACCTCTTAAATGCAAAGACCATGCCAAAACATACAATTATTCCTGTAAAATAAATGTTTACAAAGCAACAATTTATACATTCATAATAAATCAGATATGCTCAAGTTGCGTTCCGCAACGCAGCATATGTTGCGTGTCACAGAAAAGAGACAAAAAAATCCCGGTGCATTACCACCGGGATAATAAATTAATGAATACTTCTCAGGCTTCTTCAACCTGTTTGTTGAATTTGTTGAGAAAAACAACAAAAACAACAGAAAGCAGAAGAAAAACAAGACTGTCTATCTGAGTGAGAAACACCAGAGGGTTATTGTCGGAAATGGACAATACACGACGGAAGTATTCCTCAAAAAGAGGTCCTAAAAGGGCTCCAAGAATAAACGGTACGGCTGGATACTTCTGTGCCCGCAGAAAGTAAACCATTACACCTACACCAAGAGCAACAAACATCTGGAATACAGAGTATGATCCAGCGAATGCACCCGTAAGCGATATCGCAGCAATACTTGAGTAAAGCACCAGACGGTTAATCTTTACGATCTTAATATAATAGGGACCGAAGATAAACAGTGATAAAGGCAGAAGAATTGCGGCAGAGAAAGCGAGAGCAGCATACATAGGTGCTACCAGATACAGCTGCTTAGTAAGTATCTCCGGTCCAGGAATAACACCATAAACCATAAGAACACCAAGAACAATTGCTGTTACACCGTCTCCCGGTATACCGAAGGTAAGCATCGGGACCAGTGCTCCACCACAAACTGCGTTATTTGCGCCTTCCGCACATGCAATTCCTTCATAGAAACCGGTTCCGTATTTTTCGGGATGCTTGGAGGAACGTTTTCCCTCAGCATAGGAAACAAAGGCAGCCATACTACCACCAGCTCCGGGAAGTGCTCCGATAAAATAACCAATTACAGCACTCTTCAAATAACGCCAGATTCCAACAGCTTTAACTTCCGTCCAATCAGGAAGAAAATCTCTGCGCCGGATTTTCATACCGGTTGATTGCTCAGCGATTTTTTTAAATTCCTCATTACTCACCCGCGACTGAGTCAAAAGCTCAGATATAGCGAATGCACCGATAACAATGGGAACAAACTCAAAGCCCTCAAGAAGCCAGAGAGTTCCAAAGGTAAAGCGCTGCATGGGCCGCATAACTCCCATACCCACAGTAGCCAGCACCAGACCGATAATGGTCATCATGGCGGCTTTTGGCCAGTCTTTTCCGGATAATGCGGAAATTACCACAAAGGCGAAGAGGATAAGTGAGGCCTTACCGGGGGTACGTATCAAAAGGGCAAGTTTCATTGCCAGGGGAGAAACAGCAATTAAAAGAAGAACACCTATGGTTCCACCGATAGCTGATGCGAGGGTTGAATGGCTGAGCGCCTTTGCACCTTCGCCGCGCTTCATCATGACGTGCCCTTCGATTGCAGTCATTGCTCCCGATGGCGCCCCGGGGATATTAATTGTAATGGCAGTAATGGACCCGGAGTACATACCCGCCATGTATATTCCCATACACATAAAAAGTGCCGCATTCATTGACATGCTGTATGTCATAGGCAGCAAAAGTACAATTGCCAAAGTAGCCGTCAAACCCGGTATTGAACCGAAAATAACCCCGACCACAAACCCGAACATAACCATAAGTACAAGAATCGGGTCGCCGAGAAGTTTGAAGGCATCAAATATTGTTCCAAGAGTAGACAACATGACTTCTCCTTTTAGTAGATGTTAAAAAACATCTTGTCAAACTGTACTTTAAAGATTACCCAGTACAGGACATAGACAAATCCGGTGATGATCATGGAGTAAAGAAGCTTTCTCCAAAGGTGCTGAATCTTGTCATCGAAGAATGTCATAAATAGAAAGATGTAAATCAGCACTGCAGGAATGAGCCCGATGAAATGAAAAAGTGTAATATAAAGAAAGGAGACAAGAGTCAAAATAAGCGGTGTAGTAACTACCTTAACAGGCTTATCCACTACTCCTTTCGCGATCTCTTTCTTGGTTTCCTGAACAGCGTCCCAGAGAAGTTTAATCGCCAGAGGAACACCGACGATACCCAGAAGAACCGGGAAGAAAGACTCACTTGTTTTGCCACCCATCATAATCAGGGATCCCATTCTGATGCCCATGGTCAGGTAGATAAGTAAAGCAATTAGGATGACTGCCGGTACCAGTACCCGCTCGTGCAGATAAGGATTTTTAAGTTCCATCTGAATTTCCTTTAATTTGGTATATATAACAGCACGGCGCCTGTGCAGGCGCCGCTGTTTATAATTCCATTATAGCGTAAAAACTACTGGATGAGCCCCTTAGCTTTCATCTGGTCGAGGGTCTTGAAGGATTTTTCCTGAATTCCGCGTACGAAATCCCGGGCCTTATCCTGACCATACCATCCTGCAGTTACACCAACTGACTTGGTCCATGCGCGGAACTCATCAGAGTGCTGTGCGTCATAGTACAGTTTCTCGATCTTGTCGAGGATATCCTGAGGAGTTTCGATAGGAGCAAGGATAGCGAGGAAGCTACCAATTTCCATTTCAGGATGTCCAAGAGAAGCAATTGTTGGAACATCAGTGTAAGTTTCATTCTGAATAGTAGAGTATTCTACCAGACCGAGAACCTGACCTGACTGCAGAACTGCTGCAAAGTCACCAAGGCTGGTGATAGCTGCATCAATCTCACCGGAAAGAAGAGCCTCACGCTGGGGGCCTGCACCGTCAACATACTCAATCTGAGTGAACTTGATTCCATAAAGATCTTCAGTCTGCATGGTAATCATTGAAGGACGACCGCCGATAGCAGTGATACCAATCCGGATTTTTCCGGGGGTAGCTTTTGCAGCAGCAATAAACTCATCGTATGTTTTCCAGGGAGAATCAGCTTTTACCATAAGGGCATCAGCTTCCTGAGTAACGATACATACGAATTTCAGTTTGTCGAGATCGTACTGGGGGATAAGCTTGTAGTATACAGCGCCTACTGTTCCACCGTAAGTTACGTTACCAATGGTGTAACCATCGGGACGTGCACGCATTACCTCGAAGGGACCAGCAGCTTCACCGGAACCGGGCTTATTGATGATAGGTATTGTTACATCGGCATTTGTCTTCTCAATAATAGAAGCGAGCTTACGGGAAATACCATCAGTTCCACCGCCGGGTGCAGCATTACAGATATACTGAATGTCTTTGGATGGGTAAGGTTTTTCCTGACCACCTTCTGCAAACAGAGCAGAAGCAACGGTAATGATAAGAACAACCGATAACAGAGTTTTAAGAGCTTTCATGAACTCTCCTTTTGTAAACCGTAATGTGTGATGCATCACAGATTACAGATTTTTAGAGGCACCAACGGTGCCTGACCATGCTGTGTAGTGTATACCGACAGTATACGAGTTGTAAAGGAAAATTATTGGAAAATTAACGAAATCAATACATTTTTATTTATTTCCTGAGAGGCCCATCGTAAAATTCGAGAAAATCCTCCCTACATCCTGAATCCAGGGTAAGAACTGCTGCACCGTATTTAATGCAGCGGGGATTTGAACAGACATACCCTCCCACTTATTCAAATCAAACTTATAATAGATTTAAAGGGATTACAAACACCTTAGTTTCTCTTAAAAGGCCCGCATACAGGCGGCCACGAATTCAAGGATCCAACCCTTCATAATATATAACCAGGCATTTACTCGGGAACTGGCGACCAGGCAGGACCTGTGGGGCTGCGTAGTATGTACATCCCAGGAGGATGTAAGTGCAGTGCAAGGTGGCTGTTACCTTTAATTATTTTTGTTCTATTCCAAAGATTGTTGGTTGCTTTTACTTTTTTTCCATAGCATTACAGATAAAAAGACAGTATACCAGCTCATCGTATTTCTTACTGTAAAATCCATGATAGGCAGTGTTTTACTGCTAATTCCTCAGCAAGACTGTGAGAGAACTAACCCCTTTGAACCAGTGTATTTGAAATATTAAAATTCCCGAACAGCTCGAACCCTGTAAGGATTGCCCTTGGCACTATTTCCCTGCGGAATTGACTCAAAACGCCATGCGCTGTTTGCACTGGCTTCAGACGAACTCCAATAGCCACCGTCAAGGGTAATGCCAATGGTATCTTTCCTATTGAACAGTTCGGTCAACATGTCAATGGACAGCAGAAACCAGTTATCTTTACCACCACCCTTGTAATATGTCGCCATACCGGCAGCATAGTCCAACAGCTCGCCATGATATCCGGCATTTTCCGCCTGCGGTATGATATCGAGAGTATTGGTATAACCATCGCCTACAGCAGTTCCCGTTGTGAAGATTGCGTCAGCAGAAACAGGACTCCATTTGACTATACCCTGATCAACAGGCGCAACCTCCATACCATGGACTCCACACCATCGGTAATGTAAAAGACTGTGCCTACCCCGCTGGGACCAGTATCGCCTATGGGGTAGGTTGTCAGGTCGGCTGCATCGGTCTCACAGCCGGTATAGATAAGAAAAGTTGTGAGTGCAAGCAGAAGGTACATGGTGGTTTTCAATTGTTTTCCCCGGTATTTGTAGAATTACCAGCAATATAACCGTAAATTTTCAACGAGGTCGTACAGGTTTATAAATCCATACGTTTTTTCTAATTTTTTAATGCCAGACAGTTCCAACTACCTGATATGTCCCATTGTCAGGCAGGGAGGCAGGAGGGGCATGAAGAAAAGAACCGGTTTTTGGGGATACTTTAAGAAGAAAGCTGCTTTTTATACTCCGACGGGGTAAGACCGGTAAACTTTCTGAAGGCGGTATTGAAGGCAGTTTTGGAATTAAAGCCGCACTCAAAGGCAATTTCCAGAATATTTACATCGGTTTTTGCATGCAGGAGGGTTTTGGCCTCTTCCACACGGTGGGAGTTTATAAAATTATTAAAGCTTGCTTTATGATGGCTGTTCAACAGCTCCGAAAGCTGAGATGAAGAAATATCCAGCTCGCCGCTTAATGTTTTTAACGACACCGACCGGTCCATATGGATTTTTTCCTCTTCAATAAGCGATTCAATCCGTTCCATAAGCTTTTGGGTGTTGAGTTTTTCTATCTGGGATTTGCGGTAGCGTATTCCCTGAGCATCATGCTGAACCCTGTTGAAGTAATTGGGGTAACGGATAAGAAAGAAGATAAACAACGTAGATGTGCAGGCAAAGGATGCATCACTGACAAACTGCAGCTCACGTACCAATGTCCATGAAAGAATAAAAATCAGAGAAAAGAACAGGCTGCAGGAAGCAATAAAGATAAGTACAGCAATTTGCGGAGACTTCTTCCGCCTGTAAAAGATGCGAAGCCGCCGGATGATGAGAAACAGGTATATAAACAGGGAAAGACAGGCTGCTGAGAAAATAGCTTTGAAAACCGGGAGTGAACCCCTTATCGGCTTCTTCAAAATACAGCAGGTTGAGAACTTCTATTAGAACTAAAAACAGAAAAAATGGAAGAGAATGCAACAAAACAGATATTGATAACGAGATTGTGCCACATTGGGTGTAGAAAAGACCTCCGCTGTACTTCAAGGCATGCCTTACCGGGGCACGATTATTGCATAGAGGCTGTGAAAATACAACGGAAATGTGGGCAGAAAGGTTACGCCATGAACGTTAGCCCGCTCCCGAGGGGATGGAGTTGAGGAAATGGGGAGAAAATTGTGTCAGATATCATCGGTCCCGGCTGTTTACTAGTATCTCGCCTGGGAAATTTTTTTTCAGAATCTGCTCCTCAGTATAAGGTTTATCTGGTTATTGTTTTTAAACCACCCGCCAGGCTGATGCCTGAAGGATAGTTTTACCTTAATTCAACAGGTATGCCCTACCTGAAAAAACCCTGTTTTGAACGTATCATACAAAATTAGTTCAATGATTAAAAAGACCGTACCGCACGAACTTTGCCAGGAGAGGTAATGCTGCCGACATATTGTACGCCTGTATAGAAATCTTGATAGCGGGCAGCTTTTTCAGATATCGAAGACGAACTCCAATAAATCGCAATCGCGAAATCGCCAAAACCGCCATTATTCCCAAATCCATCATCAACAAGATTGTCCCATATAAGATTAAGCTCATCTCTCGAGGGCAGGAACCAATCCATCAATCCGCCGCCTCGATAATCTCTACATATCTGGGCGGCACTCCCAGAATGAAAAAAAGTATTAATTATGTGGTCCGTATTCACAGAGCCGGTACCTACTTCAGTGTTAGGAACTTTAAAACCAACAGGTATATCACCATCGGCTGTAAACCAGGCAGCACTTGAGCTTTGATCATACGGTGCCACTTCCATACCGTGTAAGCCGCTATCGGTAGTGTAAAAGACTATCCCCACCCCACTGGGACCAGTGTCGCCGATTGCATAAGTAGTCGGGCCGCTGGTGCCGGTGCCGCCGTCCTCACAGGCAGTAAAAGCAAACAGCATGAGAATTATCATTATAAGTGCCGCAGGTTTTATCTTAAACTTCATACAATCCTTCTAAGGAACCGTTTTTAGTATTGGGTTTCTTCAGAATTAGTAAATCTTGGGGAAATACTATCGCAAATGTGCAGGCAGGTCGTACGGATTTATAAATCCGTACGAATTTTTGAAAGTTTTGGGTTGGACAAGGGAGAAATGGTCCCGGGACGTAAGCCCCGGGGGATGCAGTACAACGAGAGCTGTTTAATACTGCTTTTTGTTAACGACAAAGCATTACAGAGTCCTCGCAATGCGAAAGCCGATGCTATTTGAAGTGCTATACAAATGGGTGTCATACCAATAGCCGACCTGCAGGTACTCAGCGTAAGTACTGAACCAGCATCCACCCCGAACCACACTATTAGACTCGGTCAATGTAAAACACCACTCATTCACATTACCGCTCATATCGTAAAGACCAAGCTGATTGGCTTTTTTCTGCGCTACCGGCATCAATTTATTGTTTCCTCCCATGAGAATGTCTCCTTCATACCATGCTACAGCCCTGGTCGCTGTCTCGTCTGTATAGGCGCCTATGGCTCCGCTGGCATAATCTGCTCGTGTCCAGTAGAACCCGGCAGTCAGTGTCGCGCTTCCCCCATTATGACTCTGGTCCACATATGAGTATGCAGGCTCGGTTGTCCCAATATACCGGGCAGAGTACTCCCACTCCCGGGTTGAAGGCAGGCGGTAGCCGTTTCTATCAGCATTCTCAACTATTTCGGTATAATCCATTGAATCATCAATACCGGTGTAAACGACATTTGTCGTATTTCCGTCACGCATCTCGGTCAGCCAGTTGCAGAACATAATGGCCCCGTACCAGGTTACATAAACTACCGGGTGGTTTTCATACCCGTTTTCCACTGTAAAACTGCCCAAAGAATAGTGGATCTTATAAAAAGATGTGTCAGTGTAGAAAAGAAGCCGTTGACCCCCATATTTTACCCCATTATCCTCAAGATCGCTGGCGCTGAATTTTCCATTGTCATATGCCCACTGTAAAACCTCGACCATAAGAGCGTTGGTTACCTGTGTCTCGCCCATAAAAAACTTCCTCGTCAGGATTACCGGATAATTGTTTACTGGGGCCAATCTTTCGGGGGAAAAGGGAAAAATAATGTTCGTCCGGTTATTGGCATAGATCATATTGAATGTCTCTGAGCACATGGTTATGGTTCCAAACTCTCCTACATCCGATACATCGGCAAAACCGCTTTCCACTACGTCGTTAATTACTGCACCAACTGTAGATTCCGAACCCGGCTCCGGGCATGCTGTTATCATTAAAACAACAAAAAGCAGACTCAATCCTGGTAAGATTTTTTTCATTTCATTTCTCCAGTGTTTTTAGAACTTACCGGAGATTCTATCCCAGAGAACAAAACAGGTCGTACGGAATCATAAATCCGAACGAAATTTATGGAGGTTTAAGAAGAAAGCTGCTTTTTATATTCAGACGGCGTAAGGCCGGTAAACTTTCTGAAGGCAGTATTAAAGGTCGATTTGGAATTAAAGCCGCACACAAAGGCAACCTTAAGAATATTGACACCGGCCATTGTCTGCAACAGGATTTTAACCTCTTCCACCCGGTGGGCATTAATAAAACTGTTAAACCCGGCATTATAGTGGCTGTTTAAAAGCTCAGAAAACTGAGAAGAAGATATATCCAACATCCGGCTTACCCCTTCCAGGGAAACCGATTTGTCCAGATAGATTTTATCCTTCTCCATTAACACATCAAGCTGTTCCATAAGCCTCTGCTTGTTAAGCCTCTCAATCCGGGACCTGCGGTACCGCCTTTCCCGGGACTCTTTTTGAGCAATACTGAAGTAATGGGGGTAGCGGATAAGAAAGAAAATAAACAGCAGAGAAATACAGACAAAAGCGACATCGCCGATAAACTGAAGCTCCCACACCAGTGTATTGGAAAGAATAAGCAGAACGCAGGCGACCAGGCCGAAGACGGTTATAAAAATGAGTAGCCTGAGCGCCCGGGACCTCTCTTTTAAGTAGAATGCTTGCAGCAGTCTGTACACACCAATAAGGTAGATAAAGAAAACCAGATACGATGCGGAAACAATATGCCTGAAAACCGAAAGAGCCACCTTAACGGCAGGATCGGGAAATATAAGATTGAGAGCCTCTATAAAAATCAGCGAGACAACAAAAGGCAGGGAATAGAGCAGCACTTTTCTCCAGCTTATACCGGTCTCTGTGGTGGTGTAGAGAAAAAACAGATACAGAAACGGACCCAACAGAAAAAGAAAGGCACTGTCGGAATAGAGAAAATAGCGGTAGAAGATGCGGCTGTCCCGGGCATAGAGCCATAAGGAGAGGCCCTGAATACCTATGGAAAAGAAGATAACCGCAAGGAAATAGTTCGACAAGGGCTTATCTTTGTGGATCAGCTGGGCGAGTGCGAAAAAGAAAAATACTATTGATGCAACAATGGAAACATTTATGGCGAAGTCAACTGACATTTAGTAATACACACCCCCCGCTGTTCTGCAAAGCAAGCCCGACAACCACAGATTATTGCATAGTGACCATGAAAAAACAACGAAAGAAAACCCAGGGAAAACGACAAAGAAGAGAGCAGTGCAGTAGAGCTAACATCCGTAAAAAAGGAACAGTTGAATGTCTGATTGGAACATAAAAAAAGAGCTCATCGTCCAGACGGCGATGAACCCTTATTTTTTTATTAGAAACAGATCAGTCTCTGGTAAGACTGCGGTATTTAATCCGGTGGGGAATAAGCGCCGCCTCTCCCAATCGCTCCTTACGGTCTTCTTCGTATTCAGAGTAGTTACCATTAAAAAAGGAGACCTTACTCTCCCCTTCAAAGGCAAGAATATGGGTGGCAATTCGATCGAGAAACCAGCGGTCGTGGCTGATAACCAGCACACAGCCGGGAAAGAGCTCAATGGCATCTTCCAGGGCCCGCATGGTGTTTACATCCAGGTCGTTCGTCGGTTCGTCCAAAAGCAGCACGTTGGCTTCGGTCTGAAGCATAAGGGCAAGCTGTACCCGGTTCCGTTCACCACCGGAAAGTACCCCAACCTTTTTCTGCTGATCCGCACCGGAAAAGTTAAACTGGGCAACGTATGCCCGGCTGTTAACCTCACGGTTGCCGAGTTTCATATTTTCCCGTCCGCCGGTAATCATCTCGAAGATGGTCTTATCCGCTTCAAGCACTTCCCGGGCCTGATCAACATGCGCTATTTTTACGGTTTCGCCGGTTTTAACCGTACCCTCATCGGGAGCTTCCTGACCGGTAAGCATGCGGAACAGGGTGGTTTTACCCGCACCGTTGGGGCCGATAATACCGATTATTGCTCCGGGAGGAATGGAGAAGCTCATATCATCCACAAGAATCCTGTCGTCGTAGGCTTTCTTTACTCCGTCCAGCTCGAAGACAATATCTCCCAGCCGCGGTCCCGGGGGAATATAGAGCTGTAGCTCCTTCTGCCGTTCTTTGGTTTCCTGACTCAAGAGCTGTTCGTACTGATTTACCCGGGCTTTACCCTTGGCGGCACGACCCTTGGGGCTCATCTTAATCCACTCTAACTCCCGCTGCAGGGTCTTCTGCCGGGCGCTCTCCTGCTTGTTCTCGTTGGCCATGCGGTTCTGCTTCTGCTCAAGCCAGGATGAATAGTTACCCTTCCAGGGGATTCCCTCTCCGCGGTCGAGCTCCAGAATCCAGCCGGCAACGTTGTCCAGAAAGTAACGGTCGTGGGTTACGGCAATTACCGTACCGGGATAATCCTGCAGGTGATGCTCAAGCCAGGCTACGGTTTCCGCATCCAGGTGGTTGGTGGGCTCATCCAGCAGCAGGATATCCGGACGCCTTAAAAGAAGGCGACACAGAGCAACCCGGCGCTTTTCTCCACCGGAGAGGGGCTCAATCTTCTGATCAGCCGGGGGACAGCGAAGGGCGTCCATGGCCATATCCAGCCTGGAATCGAGGTCCCAGGCATTGCTGTTATCAAGCTTCTCCTGAACCTCTCCCTGCCGTTCAAGAAGATCATTCATTTCGTCGTCGCTCATCTCTTCGGCGAATTTCGCGTTTATCTCATCGAACTCTTTGAGAAGGTCCACAGTCTCCTGGACCCCCTCCTCTACCACTTCCCGGACAGTCTTTTCCGGATCAAGTTGAGGCTCCTGCTCCAGGTACCCAAGGGTATAGCCCTCGGAAATCACTGTCTCACCGTTGAAGTCCTTATCCACGCCGGCAAGAATCTTTAACAGGGTACTTTTACCGGACCCGTTAAGACCAAGTACGCCGATCTTGGCGCCATAAAAGTAGGATAAGGATATATCTTTAAGAATGGGTTTCTTGTTAAAGCTTTTTGAAACCCTGACCATTGAATAGATGATTTTATTATCTTCTGCCATACCCGTATTTTATCTTATTGCAGAACCATAATCAATTAGACAGTCAATCCTGTCGTTTTCCGGATTATCTTCACTTCCTGCAGCGCCGGATGTACATTTTACTGGAAGACGGAAAGAAGGAGGCAAATATGGATTTTGGACTAAAAGGAAAAACAGCTCTGGTTACCGGTGCAAGTTCAGGGCTTGGGTTTGCCTCTGCCATGGCCCTGGCGGAAGAAGGGGCAAAGATCTTTATAGCCTCAAGAGACCGCAAGCGGATAGAGACAGCCGCCCTGCAGATTGAGCAGAAAACCGGCGGAACCGTAATCCCATGCACTGCCAACCTGAATGTAGACGAGGATATTGCAGAACTGATTCTTACAGTGGAGGAAGCGGATATCCTAATAAGCAATACAGGAGGTCCTCCGTCGGGTAAACTTGATCACTTTGATACACCCATCTGGAAGGAGCAGTATGAAGCACTTTTTGAAAGCGCGCTGAAGCTTTCAACTGCTTTTTCCTTAGGAATGCGACACAGAGGTTGGGGACGTATAATCTATATTACATCTATTACAGCATTGCGGCCACGGATACATATGGCACTAAGCAACGCCCTGAGAGCGGGAATTGCCGGACTGGCAAAAACTCAGGCTATAGAATGGGGACATACAGGAGTAACCGTAAATTGCGTTGCTCCGGGACTGATAGGAACAAACAGACTACGTGATTTGTACGAAAAAGAAGCCTCAGAAAAAGACTTAAGCCTGAGTGAAGTCCTCTCGGAAAAAAGTTCCGCAATACCGGTGGGAAGAATCGGGAGGCCTGAAGATTTGGGCAGCACCGTGGCTTTTCTCTCCTCCGAGCAGGCGGGCTACCTGAACGGGCTGGTGCTGCCGGTGGACGGGGGGATGCATATTTAGGACTGTCTTGGCAAAGTTGAGTACTTCACACTATTTTTCGGGTATTATTATCGGAGTTCTCTATAGTGAAACAGAAGGCCAATCTCGAACCTTACACTAACTATACGATTTTTCCATTCCAATTACTGGAACAGATTGGAAGTTATACTTCCAATCTGTTCTGTTGACATAGTGCAAGTACCAACCTGTACAAATAGTTCCCGTGAAAGTGTATACTAAAACTCAAAAGGAATAACGTATTTATGAAACAGTCAGTAACAGCCGGGTTAATCAAAGATGCTCTCGACAAACTCGCCGATCCCGCAGAAGCTCCCAACAAAGCCCGTTTCTTTAAAACCGGCAAGGGCCAGTACGGCGAAGGCGATAGCTTCATCGGCGTATCCGTTCCATACCAGCGAAAAACAGCAAAGCAGTTTTACCGGCAGGCTATGCTGCAGGATGTGGAAGAGCTCCTCTCCTCCCCTGTTCATGAACACCGGCTTACGGGCTTGCTGATTTTTGTTGAGAAATATAAGCGCCTTAAGAAACTGGAAGAGAAAAAAGCTTATGCCGACTTCTATCTGACACATACACAAGCGGTAAATAACTGGGACCTGGTGGATTCGTCGGCCCATTACACCCTGGGGGATTATCTTTGCATAATTGGGGATTATGCGGTTCTGCGGAAACTTGCGGAATCAACGGATCTCTGGGAGCAACGGATAGCCACGCTGTCCACCTTCGCGTTTATAAAAGTGGGAGATTTTCAGCCTGCCTTCGATATTGCGGATATGCTTATCGATCATCCACACGACCTTATTCACAAGGCGGTGGGCTGGATGATCCGGGAGGCTGGCAACCGGGACATGGCGGCGGAAGAAGAGTTTCTTAAAACCCGTTATAGAACCATGTCCCGGACCATGCTGCGTTATGCCATAGAGAAATTTCCCGAACAGCGCAGGCAGATGTATCTGAAGGGGGGAATCTGACTGTCTAAATGGTGACAGCATTCTCCAGAAGGAACTCTTCAGCCTCCCGGCTCCACAGACCGCCCGAAGCTTTTGTAATCTCAGCGAGCTTTGCAAAGAGTGTATCGCTTTTACCTTTTTCCTTAAAATCACCAATCGCCGTAAGCGGCAGGGAAATTCCTGTGTAAATTAATTTTTTACCCCCGGGAATTTCCGGCAGATGCAGGGTGGTTTCAACTACAGCATCGAGACCACCGATGTGGGTAACCATGGTTGCCGGATTAAGCTGTCCGGCGGCCATCATCTCCAGAGACTTCTTCATATCGCTGGTATTGCCCCCGGAGGTTCCGACAACATGGGTTGCAGCATAATGAATATTGTAGAAATTCATGGTGGCAGCAAAGGCCGGGTCTGAGGGGCCCGCAAAGAAATTGAGACAGCCGTCTATACCCAGGAGAGCATCCCCCTGTTCCGCCACCTGTTTTACGGGAGCAAAGACCATTACATCATCAAACCCGTTTCCCCCATTGATATTCTTGAGATATTCAACAGGGTCTTCCAGGGTTCCCGTGTTTACATAGTGAAGAACTATCCCCTGTTTCGCCGCTTCTTCCACGGTATAAATGGAAGCAGCCCTTTCAAGACGGGCATCATCAATATCCGTTACCACAAGAAGCCCCGGTTTCCGGCCACAGTGTATGGTATAGTCTATTGCTCCCAGCCCCATGGGCCCCACACCAGCGAGAAGTGCCATGGAACCACCCTCTTTTATACCCATATGGTGTACATAGGAGCCCTGCTTTGTATGATACATAGCATGAAAAGTGCCGACGATGCAGGAAACCGGTTCCGCCAGTGATCCAAAAAAGTAATCGTCTCCAGAATAATCAAGAAGACAATCCATTTCCATAACCTCGTTAGGGATGACAATATAAGTTGCATCACCTCCGATGGTCGTATAGCTGTATCCCGGAGCAGAGAGAATTCCAACAGGGCCATTCTCATAATTCATTGCAGGCTGAATTGAAAACTTCTGCCCCGGCCGAAACCTGCTCTGCCATTTTGTCCCGACCTCCACCAGTTCACCGCAGAACTCATGACCAATTATTACAGGATTTTCACTTATATCATCAGGAACCCGTTTATGCCCGCTTCCCTGGCTGGCTGCCTTGTAGCTCGACATACAGATGGAATCAGATACTATTCTGGCAAGAATCTGATCGTCCTGTATGGCAGGAAGGTCAAATTCCTCCAGGCGAAGATCTTTAACTCCATACATGCGTACTGCCTTGGTTTTCATTCCTATCTCCTCTCTTATTCGGTCGGTATCGGGCTTCGTCCTCCACCTCCGCTCGGCCTAACGCACAAGACCGGGGAACCCGTTCTTGCGCTTTTTCCTAATTTTCGGCCGGTATCAGACTTCGGGTTCATACTTAACCATACACTCAAGCACGTTCTTCGCTTTACGGATGCGGTATCTTGAGAGACAAAACCTGACAGGCTTTGAGTCCCTTCTCAGCTATTTCAGCATTACCTGTCCACCAGTAACCGGCAGACAGATACTTCATCCGCAACATTTACCCTGCAAGCGAAAGCCCGTTCCTCGCCTGCCTCAGTATTCAACGACGCCGCCAGCGACTGAGCACCATCAAAATTCATATCCGCAATGGCAACCACAGCACCTTCTGAAAACAAGCCGCGTACCAGAGTTTCCCCGAAGCCCTGAGCACCACCGGTAACAACGGCAACCATTCCGGCAGCCCGGCGTATTTGCGTATCTGAATCCTGCAGCTTTCCAAGCTTATTCAGCCTGCTTCCCAGAAGATAAGCCCCGGCTCCGGCAACATTAAGCGCTGCAGGAAACTTCCCGTTCAAATTTGCAAATACCGGCCGCAGAACAGACAGTGCATCTGAAAGACTCAGACCGGAAGAAAGCTCTATTATCTGTGCATTCTCAATCTGATTTTCGCTGTATTGAACAAGCAGCCCGCTTGTCCCGTCCCAGGTTAACCCCCGAATTAAGGGGCTGTAATCAGCATAGCTCATGATCAAAATTCTCCATTGTAGGTTTTCACGAAATTATCCTGAGGGCTGCTTGTTCCGGCTTGTGAGGATCCATGGATTTTCCGTATTCCGCATAGCGCTGTATCCTAAAATCCAGAGAACATGACGCCCATGGGTTATTTTCACTGAAAAGTGAAAAGTCTTTATTCACCGACGCCAGTCGCTCGTGGGCGATAAGGGCCCAGGTGGCATCGATCAGATGTGAGAAATCCGGATCCATGACCTCCGGACAGTTGAAACTCTGCCGGGAGGAATTAATATCCACACCGCTGATCTCCATGAGCCCCTCCCTGCGGCAGAGATCGCTTAGGCGCCGAAGCTGGGCCTTTGTATTGCGGGGAGGCATATAGGTTACTGCAGCAAATCCAAGCAGCCTAAGTTCGTGGATCAATTCATCCAGGTATTCATCTTCAAACTTCTCCGCTTTTTTGTCTCCCGTGGGAGAGTCCTCCACATCGCCAAGATAGGCGTATGCTGGAATTGCACCTGCACCAAGGGCAAATTCAATTACCGTTTTAACAGGAAGGCACTCCGTTTCATCGGGCTGAATAAAAAACCTGGGAAGAAAAGAACCTTTGAGAACACCAAGCAGATCATACAGATAGTGAGGATTATCTGTATCCAGCAGCTGTTTTCGTATTTTTCCAGGAAGTTGAATATCCAGAGCATCTTCTATAAAAGAAACAGCATCTGCTTGAGACCCGGCATAATCTACAACCTGTCGAGCAAGGGCAAACAGAATATGGCGTTCCGTTACACTGCCGCCCTCTTCCACCCGACTCAGAGCCAGGACATCATTATCAAAATCAAGGGGAGGAACTCCCATCCCGTCAAGAATTGAATTGAGATTTTCCGTTTGTCGCCTGTTCCGTATATTCCTCTGCCGGTTAACCTGCTGCAGAAAAAGTGAAGCTTCATCAAGCATGGTTGAAGGAAGTCCATGCACTGCCATATATGCGATATTGGGGGAATCCGGGTTATTAATCTTTCGCCCTTCAACAGCTGTTCCCTTCATATTCACCCGTACTTCAAAACCTGCAGTGGTAGCAATTCCTACAGCCTTTCCCGCCTGAAACATTTCTCCAGCCCCTGCAACCGAGTCATGATCCATTATGCCCACAGCACTTAGACCCGCTTGCCAGGCCTTTACAACAGCCATGGAAGGGGAATAGGGCGAGAAGGAGTAAAAAGTATGAACATGATTATTGACTTCACCTTTCACATCCTGCTGCATAATACGTCCCTGCTGTATCATCTCCCCAAGTTCCCGGGCTGCCGCGAGCCTGATTTCTACATCCGGTGCATTTAGATTGAAGTAGATTTTTTCAGGCAGGCTGTTCATGTTTCCCCGCCTTTCTACTCAAGGTTGATGGATAAAAGAACCGTATACTTCCGTTGGATAAAATCAGCTCCCTGCCCTCATCCTGATCGGTCAGATCTCCGGAAGCAACGGCCTGCATCATTATATTCCCCATGGCGGTGGCTTCCACCGGACCGGCGGTTACCGGAATACCTGCAGCATCGGCGGTCATCTGGTTAAGCAGCGTGTTCTGACAACCGCCGCCGATTATGTGCAGGATATCAACGGGGTTACCAATAACCCGGGAAATAAGATCTATGGTCTCCGCATATGCAGCAGATAGTCCCCGAAAAATACCCCGGGCAAACTCCGGGGGAGTTGAGGGAATCTGCTGTTCCGTCTCACGACAGAAGGTGATAATGCGGTTGGGCATGGAAGCTTCACCCCTGCCTGGCTTGAGGAAACGGGGATCATCCACATTCAGGATATAGCCGTCCGGGGTATCCCCGGCAGTTTCTGCCAGAGTAGCGTAATCAACAACATGCCCTTCAGCTTCCCAGCAGCGTCTACACTCCTGGAGTATCCATAAACCCATTATATTTTTAAGAAGCCGGATTCCACCGTCGGCACCCCCCTCATTGGTAACATTTGCAACAAGGCTTTCGGGACTGATAAATGGTTTGGGAAGTTCCACCCCTAAAAGAGACCAGGTTCCGGAACTTAAATATGCACCGTTGCTGCCCTTTTTCGCGGGAACTGCCGCCACTGCCGCAGCTGTATCGTGTCCGGCAGTGGCCACAACGGATATCTTATGACGAATATCCAGTTCGGCAGAGAGAGCAGGATGAAGAGGCCCCAGAACAGTTCCTGGCATAATGACACTGCGAAACAATCCCGGCTTGACGCCTATTGCCCCGAGTATTGTTGCAGACCAGTCCCAGGTTTCCGGATTGTACAGCTGACTGGTTGAAGATATGGTGTATTCATTTGCCATAACCCCGGAAAGCCAGTAATTCAACAGATCAGGAATCATCAGCAGGCGATCCGCACCTGCCAGACCAGAAGAATTTGTTTTTACCTCAGAAGCCAGCTGATACAGGGTATTGATGGGCATAAACTGAATACCCGTTTCATAGTAAATAGACTCTCTGTCCAGGCGGGTGAATACCTCTTCCATCATCCCGTCGGTTCTATCGTCCCGGTAATGGACAGGGTTTCCCAGAAGATGACCGTTTCCGTCCAGAAGTCCGTAGTCTACCCCCCAGGTATCAACTCCGATACTTACAATCTCCTGACCGTAAAGTTCAACCGCCTTTTTCAACCCCTCTTTAATACGGTCAAAAATATACAGCAGGTCCCAGTACAGGGTTTCGTGAACCCGGGTATTACGGCTGTGAAACCTGTTAATAACTTCTATTTCAAAACCATTATCTATGGAGCCGACGATTACCCTTCCGCTTTCGGCACCTAAATCGACAGCAACATAACGTCTGTTCATTGCCGCCCCCTTCAGCCGCCGCTGACTTTACTGCGGTACTGCTCAACTTCCCAGTTGCGGATAAAATCAATTTTATCCTGAGGCATAAACTGATAGCCCCCGAAACTTTCCGTGTACACCGCAACCTTTACCCCATCGAGAAACAGCTCCCGTGCAAGTCCGGCAGTTTTAACTGTTTCGCCGATTCCATATATTCCCGTCTCAGATAGAGCAATAACCTTCGGCTCCACCCCGTTTTCTTCAACAAAACGGCTGAAAGCTGCGGGCAGGTCTTCCAGCTTCCCGCAAAAGAGGGGCTTAAACCCGGAGTATACAATATGATTCGGGGTAAATGAGAGCTCCAGGGGAGTAAAGGCAGCCTGGTCCGCAAGGTATGCAGCTATATCCGAATTAGACGCCGGAGCTGTATTCCAGTTCCTGTTATCCGGCAGCATCGCTGCAAGCTGTTCTCCGCTTATCTTCAGGTTTTCCGTGTACCCAACTGACGGAAAACGCTCTATTTTCTTAGTCAGAGCCGTAGTTATTTTCGAATAGAGTTTATCTATTTCTTCAAGCGTATCTGCCTGAATAAAGACACCATGGTTCTGCAGAAAAATAATTTGGTCTCCCCCTCCGGCGGCACGGTGCTGATCCAGTTTTTCCTGAATTGTAAGGGCAAGAATATAGCCGGGATTTACAACAGGAATCCATAGTGCTTCCCTGCCGAATAATTCCTCCATTATTGTTTCGCCCCCCACAGAACAGGTCAACCCGTTCACCAGCGCAGGATGTGTGTGCACAACATACCGGTAAGGGAGGAGTGCATGGAGCAATGTTTCCACGCTGGGCCGCTTTTCTTCTCCCGGAACTCTGGCATCCATCATATCTTTCAGTGCAGCGGCTTCCCTATCATCGCTTTCTTCCGGATACTTCCGGGTCATCATGGCTGAAAGCTTATGCAGATCCATGCGCACAAAGTCGTTGGATTTTATATCCGCCATGGTTGTTCCCGAGGGTTTGACATACATAACCGGGCCGTCGTTCAGCGAGGTATGGCCTCCCCCGGCAAGCACAAAATCCTTATTTGCACCGTAACGATTGGTAATTTCTGTTAGTTCCTTCACCCCCATTCAGGTCCTCCGGCTCAGAACATTCTGCTCATAGGAGAACACCTCATCCATGTAACTGTCGTCTCCGGGCACATTCTGCACCTCGCAGAATCTTTCCCAGACATCTCCCATGGGCATGGATTTAAGCCGTTCAGAAAGGGCCATACGGCCGATATAGTTGCCCTCCTCCTCCAGGCTAATCAGAGTTGAAGTTGGTTCCAGATAAGCGGATAGCCAGGCTTTGAGAGCAGCCCGGGCACCGACTGCATATGCACCGATCCGGTTAACCGAGGCATCAAAGAAATCAAGCCCCACAAAAATCTCTTTTCCCCGTTCATTTCTGACAACTTCCTGGGCCATAAAGTTCAGATCATCGTTAAAAACAACAATGTGATCAGAATCCCAGCGCATGGGCCGGGACACATGCAGCAAAAGGGAATCCTGAAACTGCAGCACCGCGGAAACCTCATCAGCTACCAGCTCCGTAGGATGGAAATGGCCCATATCGAGGCAGACCATCTTGTTTCTGCTGATTGCATAAGAGAGGTAGAAATCGTGAGACCCGACAACATAGGCCTCACTTCCGATTCCGAAAAGTTTGGACTCCACCACATCACGCAGTTCTTCAGAGGGGTACTCTGTAGTGAAGATCCGGTCCAGGGAGTCCAGAAGAATCTTCCGGTAACCTGCACGGTCTGCAGGATAATCCTTCATTCCATCGGGAATCCAGAGGTTATGCACTGCCGGCGTGCCCTGCTCACGTCCCATATATGCGGCTATCTCCCGGGCCCTTTCAGTATGGGCAATCCAGAATTCCCGAAGGCCCTTATCCTTACTGGCAAGGGTAAAGCCGTCGTCTGCCTTCGGATGGGAAAACATGGTACAGTTGAAGTCGAGTTTCACCCCCTGCTCTTTGGCCCATCCAACCCAGTCGGCAAAATGTTTCGGTTCAATAGCATCCCGGTCTGTCTTTCCCGAGGAGAAATCCCCGTAGCTTGCATGAAGGTTCAGCCGGTGGCGCCCGGGAATCAACCCGTAGACATACTCAAGATCATTTTTCAGTTCATCAAGATTCCCTGCCTTTCCCGGATAATTTCCTGTAGCCTGGATACCTCCGCCGGAAAGTTCACCGCCCTCCGATTCAAAACCGCCGACATCGTCCGCCTGCCAGCAATGCAGACTGAGAGAAAAATCCTTTAATTTCTCCAGAGCTTTTTCGGTATCCACTCCAAGGACCGCGTAGCGCTCTTTTGCTTCTGTATATCTGTCACTCATGCTTAATACTCCTTTTATTCAGGGAAGATAAAAAACTTCTTTTAATGGAACGGAAACCGGAGATTCATCCTCGTTGACTTCCATAAGATCCGCCATAAAATGCCACCACTTACGAACAACTATCTCAGCCCCCAGGTTCTGAGATCCCCCGCTGCCCTTTACTTTCTGTACAGCAAAGAGAAAGTATGTCTCCTCATCCAGAAATATCCTGTAATCATAAATACCGTTTTCCGAAAGCAGCGTTTTAAGTTCCGGCCAGATTTCTGCATGACGTTTTTCATATTCCGCCTGCATACCTGGTTTAAGCTTCATTCTGAATGCCTGGATACTGTCCATTTCAGCTGTCCGCCTTAAGCTTTCGGCCGGCCTTTGTCTGGTCCAGAATCATCGGAAGAAGCACGGCAATAACAAGGAGAAGGCCTGTGGTTATGATCATGACCTTACCGGAGATATTAAGAAGGCCCATCCCGAACTTCAGGTATCCCAGAAGAAAGATTGAAATAATTACACCGAAGATATTACCCTTGCCTCCGTTGATGGAGACTCCACCGAGCACCACCAGGGTAATTGCTTCCATGTCCCACCCGTTGGCGATATTGGGCCGGGTAGATCCTATTCGGGATGTAAGCAATACCGCGGCTATTCCGCAGAAGAGACCGTTTAAAACAAAGTTGGTAAAGCGTATCCGGTTAACTGCTATCCCGCTGAACCGGGCGGCACTGCTGGAATTACCGATGGCATAGACCTTGCGCCCGTATGAAGTCTGGTGCAGGACGTACCACATGATAACTGACAGAACTATAAACAGAACAAGTTCAAACGGTATAATGGTATCACCTATATATCCCTGGCCGAAATAGCCGAAGGATTCCGGATAATTGGTGTAGGCCTGATCTTCAAGAACAGCCTGGGAAATTCCCCTGAACAGGGACTGGGTGGCAAGGGTTACAGCTATTGCCGGCATCCCGAAGAATGCTACAAAAAACCCGTTAAACGCCCCTGCAAGAATCCCGACAACAAGACCGGTTAGAATAAGCACCGGGGTTGAGGCGCCTGCGGTACTTGCGGCCCCCAGAGCAAAGGAACATAAGGCTAATATAGAGGCAACAGAGATATCGATATCCCCGCTCATAATGACCAGTATCATGGGGAGAGCGATTATTGCCTTTTCCATAAAGGTGAAGTTTGCATTCATCAGGTTGAAGTAATCGAGAAAATAGGGAGACAGGGATGAAAAAATAATGCCCTGAAGCAGAAAAATAAGACAGAGAATCACCTCCCAGCGGGTAAATATTGTCACCAGCCGCGCTTTAAGATGCTTTTCATCCACCAGTCGGATTTTACTTACTAATGTATTCTGAGTATTCTGGACGTTCATAACACACGCCTCCGGTTTAGCAGGACTTTTTCATTCCGCTTGTCCATAAGAGTGTTGATAAACATCGCGGACAGGACAACGAATCCCTGAATGAACATCTGGAAGAACGGGGAAAGATTTATTACCGGAAGGGCATTGTTGATAATTCCAAGGAACAGGGCTCCCAGAATAACGCCCGGAACGGCACCGGACCCGCCGGCAATACTGACACCACCGAGAACACAGGCCGCCACGGTCTGCAATTCGAATCCGGTGGCGGTTTCATTTACCGCCGCTGCATAACGGGCCGTCCACATAACCCCGGCGAGGCCGCAGAGAATACCGCTTATGGAGAAAATAATAAAACTGATTCTCTTTTCACTGACCCCGACAAACCTGGCGGCAATCTTATTCCCGCCGATTGCGTATACTTCCCTTCCGGTTCTTGTGTAACGGCTGAAGTAGAAGGTTAGAATAGAAACGAGGACTGCCCACCAGATAAGGTTGGTGATACCCAGAAAATTCCCGTGAGGGAGGTTCATATACCCCTCTGTCATTTCATGAGCGGTGACCCACTGTCCCCGGCTCAGAACGAAGGTAAATCCACGGTAGATGCTCAGAGTACCAAGAGTGGTTATAATTGGCGGAACTTTTCCAAAGGCAACAATAGCACCGTTAATCATACCTAAGAGCAGCCCAATAAAAATTCCTGCAAACAGAATCAGGACAATAGGCGTGCCGGGAAAATACTGATTAATCATGGCTGCTGCCATGCCGGAGAAAGCAATAATAGATCCAACAGAGAGATCGATTCCACCGGTTAAAATAACAAAGAACTGACCGATGGCAACTATTATGAGGATTGACGTATCGTTTACTATCCGTTCGATATTCACCCCGGAAAGAAACCCCGGAGCCCGGAGTGATACAAGGATCATCAGCAGTGCTATAAAAACTATAAGGTTGAATTCCCTGGTTCGCAGGAAACGTTTCATGATGCGGCTCCTTCCAGTTCGCTGGTATGGCCAGTGGCCGCGCGGATAATTTTTTCCGAATCCGCTTCTTCTCTAGAAAACTCACCGGTTATGCGACCTTCGTGCATTACCATAATCCTATCTGACATACCCAGGACTTCCGGCAGTTCTGAAGAAATCAGAATTACCCCCAGGCCCTCGGCAGCCAGGTCGGAAACAAACTTATGGACCGCCGCTTTTGTTGCGACATCTATTCCCTTGGTGGGTTCATCAAGAATCAGCACTTTCGGTTTTGTCGCAAGCCATTTTGCCAGCACGACTTTCTGCTGGTTCCCTCCAGACAGAGTATTAGCATTTACATGCCAGCCGGCTGAACGGATTTCCATCATCTCTCCGAATTCCCGGGTTATAGATTTTTCCTGTTTTCTATCGATTCTTCCCAGGGGGCTAATGTGGTCAATCTGAGGCAGGGTAATGTTTTTGCTTAAATCAAGGTCAAGAATAACTCCCTGGGTCTGCCTGTCTTCAGGGACATAGGCTATCCCCATGTTCATTGCCTCTTTGGGGTTATGAGTTTTCACTTTTTGTCCGTTTACCGAAATTACACCTCGGGTAAAACGATCTATACCGAAAACAGAGCGCATTACTTCAGTTCTGCCAGCGCCGACCAGACCAAAAAAGCCGAGTATTTCACCGTGGTGCAGCTGAAAGGAAACCTGCTTGAAAAAACCGGTCCGGGAAAGCTCTGAAACTTCCAAAACCACATCTCCGATATCTGTCTCAGATTTTGGAAACATCTGATCAAGACTTCGCCCGACCATCATTTTCACAATCGAATCAACAGTGGATTCTTTGACCTTCCCCTCTCCAATATATTTCCCGTCTCTGAGAACGGTAGAATAGTCGGCAATTTCAAAAATCTCTTCAAATTTATGGCTGATAAAAATTATCGCCTTTCCTTCTTCTCTTAAGCGCCGGATAATCCGGTAAAGCTCCTCGACCTCTTTCAAGGTGAGAGCAGATGTCGGTTCGTCCATAATCACAACCCGGGCATCAATAGAAAGCGCTTTTGCGATCTCCACCATATGACGCTGGGCAACTCCCAGATTCTTAATCAGGGTATCCGGATGAATATCAAGTTCCAGCTGTTTCAACAGGCTGCTGGTTTTCTTCCGCATTCCCCGCCAGTCCAGACTGCCCACCACCCCGGCGGACTTCAGATGGTGTCCCATAAAAATATTCTCAGCCACACTCAATTCGGAAAACATCGAAGCTTCCTGGTGTATTGCTGTTATTCCTGCCGCCTGTGCCTCCAGGGCATTACGGAACAGGACTTGTTCACCCTTAAAAGTGATTACTCCGGAAGTCGGGGTATGGACACCGGTAAGGATTTTAACCAGCGTTGATTTCCCTGCACCGTTCTCACCGATAGGGGCATGCACTTCACCAGGACGTATATTAAGGTCTACTCCATCAATAGCCTTTATTCCCGGAAAGTACTTGGTAATACCCGCAGCTCCAAAATTATATCATTCACAATCGGGAACTCCCGACGGAACCAGTCCAATACTGTTTCCGCTTTTATCTCTTAAAACAGGGGAGCGGCTTCCTTCCGGAAAAACCGCTCCCGCCTTCTTTACAGATGGACTGCTTAGAACATCGCAGCGTAGGTAGCGATATTTTGTGCATTAAACACGAAAGGTTCACCCATAATGGTAACTCCATCATCACCGATAGCTATGTTGCCCATACGTCCAGCCTTGATAATATCCCCGGGGTTTCCTGCAACTTTTCCGGTGGCCAGGGCTTCAAGGATGTAGGTGGAGGTATAACCGAGATCAACCGGGTTCCAGAGGGCCATCTGTCCGCAGGTTCCGTTCTCAACATAGTGCTGCATTTCAGACGGAAGTCCGAGACCGGTAAGCTGAACAGTTCCCTTTTTACCTTCATCTTCAATTGCCTTTGCTGAAGCCAGGACACCTACAGTGGTGGGAGAAATGATTCCCGCAAGGTCTGGATATTTCTGCATCAGACCAACTGCCTCACGATAACTTTTATCTGTCTGGTCATCGCCATACACAACTTCGACTATGTCCATATCTTTGTATTCAGGTTTCTGGACTTCATCCTTCATCCACTCAATCCAGGTATTCTGATTGGTTGCCTGGCTTGTGGCAGAAACAATACCGATTTTTCCCTTGTTACCGCTAAGCTCAGCTATCAGTTTTACCTGCTGCCGTCCAATGAGCTCAGCTTCAGATGGAGCAAGATCAACAATACGTCCACCGGATGCAATGCAGGAGTCAAAGGAGATCACCTTGATTCCTGCTTTCATTGCCTTTTTAGCAACAGGAATAAGCGCATCCCGATCGTTGGCAGAAATGGCAATACCATCAACCTTCTGAGCAATCAGGGTTTCGATAATCTCTATCTGACCCTCTGCTGTAGGGTTGGATGGCCCCATATAGACTGATTCAACATTTTCGAGCTCACCTGCTGCCTCTTTTCCCCCGTCTGCACATGCCTCAAAAAATCCGTTTCCAAGACTTTTTACCAGCAAAACAAGTTTGAGCTGTTTCGCCTGGGGTTCAGCTTTTGCTGCTGTTTCCTCTTTCTTACTGCATCCGGCCATACCCACTGCAATAAAAACTACAAGCAGCAAAGCAATAATCTTAAATCCTCTTTTCATCTGTTCCTCCTGTATTGAGTGATTCTTAATAAATTCTACCATCCGTTTTTTAATATCTGTTAGGACGTGAATCTACGATAAGCTCCTATTTTCTCTACCCGTCACCCTTTTTGTATCAAAGTATTGGAAAATCAGAACCGGAGAATGACAATGAGTGCAATTGCAGGAGAAGATTTTTTTGTTGTGCTGGAGAATGTTTAGCCTTACCATGAGTCAATGAAAGTCAGACAAAAACTCCTCACACTGCTATTCCTCTATACCGCCGGGATTCTTGTTATTACCGGGATTTCAATGTATGGCTGGTCGAAAAACACAGGAGATTCAGAAATCGGTGGCAATGGGAGCAACACTGCAGATTAAATCACGGGAAGTGCAGAGTCTGATGAAAGATATTGTCTTTGACCTTTTCGCACCCAGGATATACGGGCAGCTGCGTTCCCTGACGTATTCCCCCCGTTCGGTGGTTACGCTGCGCCAATGGCAGAATGCAGTTTTTGAGTATAAAGAAACATTTCAGGAGTTCATGGCCCTCAGTTTCTTTCTGAACAGTAAAGATGAGTTTATTCGGGACCAGTATCTTACCGCATTGACCATGAACGAGCAGGCAATGAATCTGCTTAACTCCATGGAAGAGACTCTGGTTATAGTCCGTGAGAAATACCATTCATCGGAAAATCCCTATAATGAAATGCAGAAAAATGATGCCCTTGCACCTTTTTTCCGCGAACTTCAGGAAACCTCTTACTATTTCAACAACAGCTTAGAAGGCTTTATGAGCTATTTTATAAAAACCCTGGATGAAACAGCGCAGGTATTTCGTTCCCGTATATTCATTTTGTTCCTTATCCTGGATTTTTCCATTATCTCCTTATACCTTATAATAAATCTTATGCTTGCCCGGGATGTCTCTCAGAAACTTATTCGGGTTGAGCAGAGCTTCCGTGCTGTTACCCATGGTGATTTCAGCGAACGGATGGACATAGATTCCAGAGATGAATTCGGAAACCTTTCACGCAGATTTAATATTCTTGTGGAAGATCTGAAAACCAATGTAGACAGCATATTGAACCTTTCCAGGGATGTGGGAACAGCCCTGACCGAAAGTCCTCGAATTGACGATCTGCTCTCCGTTTTTACTCAGGCTGTAGTACAGGATACTGCAGCGGATACAGCATTTATCTATCGGGCAGGCCAGGACGGAATTGACGAGATTACTGCTGTAAGCGGACTTGAGCTCAGTTCTGATATGGAAGACTTTATTAGAAACTTCATGCAGCGAAGAATCCTGCGTCCAGGCAGCCATCTTCTGGTACGGAACACCAGTAGTATTGAAGGATGCCCCGGGTCAATATGCTCACTTCTTGCAGCTCCGCTTACCCTTGAAACCAATCCTTTCGGTATCATCGTTTCTCTGAGGATTAATTCAGAGGAGCAGTTCTCCGATTTAGGTTCAACCAGATTCAGAACCTTTGCGGAATTTGCCTCCCTTACTCTGGACAATCATGTTAAATATCATGAACTGATGGAAAACCAGGAAGCCCGGTATCAGGCGCTGCAGTCCCAGGTAAAACCCCATTTCCTCTATAACATTCTTAACGGCATCATAGGATTGAACCGCAGAAATGATACCAAAGGGCTGGAGCAGACTGTTCTGGCACTCAAAGACATGCTGCGCTACATTCAGTCGTCATCAGCCTGAGCATCCCTGGAAGCTGAGTTTGACTGCATTGACAAGTACTGCTCCCTGCAGCAAATACGGTTCGGAAAAAGACTTCAGTACAATCTGCTCCTTGATCCGGACGCCCGGTATTTTCTGGTACCAAGACTCATACTCCAGCCCTTAGTGGAGAATACGATACTCCACGGCATCAAACCTCTGGAAAGAACCGGAACCCTCACCGTAAAGGCAAGCTTCAGAAGGCATGGAGGAGAAGATGGAGCGCTTATTGAGATAATTGATGACGGGATCGGTTTTGACACTGCAGGAATTGAGAATAAAAGCAATATCGGTCTGCAAAACGTAATCGGCAGATTGAAAATGACATGGCCTCAAAGTCACTTCCAGATTACGAGCAGTCCTGACAATGGAACCACAGTTGCAATAGAGATATGAATATTCTGATAGCTGATGATGAACCTCTGGTACGCTTCTCTATCCGCGATATTCTCAACGAATTACCGTTAGCACTGAATATTTCCGAAGCAGAGTCCGGCACAGAAATGGTTGAATGTATTCGCAGCTCACATCCGGATATTGCACTTGTTGATATATGTATGCCCGGAATGAATGGACTTAATGCCATTGAAATGCTGAACTCAATTGCAAAAGAGATAAAGTGGATAATTCTCTCAGAGCACTCCGATTTTGAGTACAGCAGACAGGCACTTCGGCTGGGAGTTGTCGATTATCTGCTGAAACCTGTTGATCCGGATGAGCTATGCAGAACCATAGGCCGAACCATGAATATAATTGCTGCCGAAACCCGGGGCGAAATACCGGATATCGATCTCGAGAATGACAATGGTCAACCGAAGGATATGACAGAACTCCTGGTCCGCCATGCTCAGATTACCGCAGGCAGGCGCTCACCACTTATCTAACAAATCTGCGACTGGAAGAGTCTCGAAGGCTTTTAAAAGAACCCGGCATAAACGTAAAAGAAGCATCTACCCGACTAGGCTATTCCAGCAGCCGTCACTTCGCTCACCTTTTTCAGGAAAAATACGGAATATCGCCTTCCGAATATCAGATGAGCTGAATTCACATAAAAAAACCCTCCGGCATTTCTGCAGGAGGGTTAAATCTATATACAATTCTAAAAATGAGCTTACACGCCTTCCCTGTTGCGGCGGATAATATCGCCGGTGGTTGCAACCGTGGTGGGAGTGTGTCCTGCCAGAGGCAGAATCCGCTCGTGCACGGTGTCGATGAGCCACTCTTTCTGGGGGAAGAAGATCTCTTCCATTTCCGCAGCGGGGCTGATCCAGTTCCGGCTTCCCACAACCGCGGGAGGTGCATCCAGATAGTTGAACGCCAGGCTTGTGAGGTTGCTGGCAACATTGTGCAGGAAGCTTCCCCGCTCAACCGCATCGCTGGCAAGAACAACCTTGCCGGTCTTCTTGATTGACTCAACAATAGGCTCGTAGTTGAGGGGGTTGATGAAGCGAAGGTCCCAGACCTCTGCAGAGATACCGTACTTGGCTTCCAGCTCGGCAGCGGCATCCATTGCCATATAGAGGGCAGGTCCTGAAGTACAGATGGTAAGATCAGTACCGCTTCTGCGCAGTGCGGGTTCGCCTTCGGGGATCTCGTAGTAACCCTCGGGAACTCCCTCTTTCACAAACTCTTCGCCGATACCGTAGAGCTTCTGACTTTCGAAGAAGATAACCGGGTCGGTTCCGCTTAGTGCCATGTTCAGCATAGCCTTCGCATCGTAGGGTGTTGCAGGGTACATAGCCTTGAGACCGGGGATATGGGCGATCATACTGGTCCAGTCCTGGGAGTGCTGAGCACCGTACTTAGCTCCAACAGAAACCCGCACAGTGAGGGGCATCTTAAGAATTCCCGCACTCATAGACTGCCACTTGGAAGCCTGGTTGAAGATTTCATCTCCTGCACGGCCCATAAAGTCACAGTACATCAACTCGACTACCGCCCGTCCACCGGACAGAGCGTAACCTACACCGGCACCAACGATGGCACCCTCAGAAATAGGTGAGTTGAACAATCTGTGGTAAGGCAGTGCTTCGGTAAGTCCGCGGTAAACGGCAAAAGCTCCGCCCCAGTCTCGGTTTTCCTCTCCCCATGCTGCCATGGTGGGATCGATGGAGAAACGGTGCAGCATTGCTTCAAACAGCGCATCCCGGTAGGCATAGATTTTTGCACCGGAAAGCTTCTTGCCGTTCTCGTCAAAACCGTAGCGGCTCTTTCTCTCAAAAGACTGGATACGGGGATTCTCCGCGTAGGGAATCAGCATTTCAGGTTCACGGTCGTCGAACTTCTCAACCTTTTCGTTGGAGAACATAACAGACTCAATGAACTCGCCGCCTACTCGGGGGCTTACATCCATATCGACTGCAAGTTCAACGATTGCTTTGACCTTCTCTTTGACTTCAGCCTGTACAGACTCGATAAAGCCCTTGTCAGCCGCTTTATTATCCAGGAGGTAGGAACCGTATTCAGCGATACAGTCGTTTGCCTCCCAGAGTTCAATCTCTTCCTTGGTCCGGTAACTGGATGCATCAGAGGGGCTGTGACCGGAGATGCGGTAGGTGATGGTGTCCATAAGAACAGGACCGCGGCCCTCTTCCAGAATCTTCTTCTTGCGCTCAATGGCGTCTGCAACCGCAAGGGGGTTGTAGCCGTCTACACGTTCGGAGTGCATGTTTTCGGGGTTTACACCGGCACCGACACGGGCAAGAACTTCGTAACCCATGGTTTCACCGGCGGTCTGTCCACCCATACCGTAGAAGTTGTTGAAGAAGTTGATCAGTACGGGAGGTGCTCCGCCGATCTCCTTGTCCCAGAGGGTACGGTACTGATCCATGGCGGCAAACATCATGCCTTCCCATACAGGACCGCATCCCATGGATGCATCACCGATATTTCCGATTACGATACCGGGTTTGCGGTTAACTCTCTTGTAGAGTGCAGCACCGACGCTGATGTCGCCGGACCCGCCGACAAGGGCGTTGTTGGGCATGGAACCGAAGGGGGTAAAGAAGGTGTGCATGGACCCGCCAAGACCCTTGTTGAATCCGTTCTCCTTGGCGAAGATCTCGGCAAGCGCACCATAAAGAACAAACTTTTCAGCAAGTTCCTTAACAGAACCCTTGTGGTCTTTCTCGACAACCCGCAGGGTTGCTCCGCCCATAAAGCCTTCCATGATCTTGGTCAGCTCGGCATCGGGCAGCTTGTGTACCGCGGAGAAACATTTGGCAAGTATTTCACCATGGGAACGGTGAGAACCAAAAAGCTGGTCCTCTACACTTAGGTTGTAACACTGCCCTACTGCGGCCGATTCCTGTCCGATGGAAAGGTGAGCAGGCCCCTTGTGATTGTATTCGATACCCGCATAGCTTCCCATCTTCTTGAACTCATCAAGCATTGTTTCAAACTCGCGGATAAAAAACATATCCCGGTAGATGGTCTTGAGACCGTCAACGCCGTACTTCTTTTTCTCTTTTTCGAAGTCGCTTACATAAGCGTTTACGGGGATATCCTTGATTTTCAGTTTTGAAGGCTTACGGACAACCTTCGGATCAACGGTAATTGACTTAGGCATTTAAGATGCTCCTTACTTGATTTCCCAAACCGCATCGCGGATGACTTCCGCAATGGCCGGATGGGGAAAAATAATTTCCTTGATTTCCTCTACCCGCAGTTCAGCCTCAATCATAGTGGCAACCGCAGGAATCATTTCGGAGGCGACGCCTCCCATAATATTTACACCCAGAAGCACGCCGGTTTCGGCATGAACCAGGACCTTACACATACCCGGCTCCCGCTTACCGTACTCTGCAAGAAAACGGCCGTTGGCACGCATCTGCACGCTGGCGGTTTTTACGGGGAGCCCTTTGGCTTTGGCTTCTTTCTCGGTAAGACCGCAGCCTGAAGCTTCCGGCAGGGTGTAGAGCGCCCAGGGAATGGCGTTGTAACGCATTCTGTCCTCTTTTCCGAGGATAGTGTTTACCGCAACTTCCGCCATACGGCTTGCGGAGTGGGCCAGCAGGCTTGTTCCGGTTACATCTCCAGCGGCATATACGCCGGGAAGGTTGGTGCGCATCTTTTCGTCAACCTTGATTCCGGTGCGGGTGATATCCAGCCCTGCTTCGGTGAATCCCTCGAGGTTGGGACGGCGGCCGACACTCATGAGTACCAGATCTGCCTCAACTTCCACAGACTTGCCGTCTTTTTCGTAGGTTACGCCTTTTTTGGAAATTCCCGTAACCTTTGCGGAAGTTACAAAGTTTACCCCGCCCAGGGCTTTGCGCATGGCCTTGGCAAACTCGTCGTCCATAAGGGGAAGGATCTCGTCCATCATCTCAACAACGGTTACCTCAACTCCCACAGATGAGAAATAGCAGGCAAACTCAACGCCGATTACACCACCGCCGATTACCGCAAGCTTTTTCGGCAGCTTGTCGATAGCAAGGATTCCCCGGTTGGTAACCACATTGTCCCCGTCAAATCCTGGAATCGGGGGTACCGCTGCGGTGGATCCGGTAGCGATAAGAACGTTTTTACCCTTATAGGTATTGCCGTCCACAGTGATGGAGCGGTCGGAGTTCATAACCGCAGAACCTTTAACAACCTCTACCTTGTTCTTCTTCATCAGGTAGGCGATTCCGGCTCTGAGAGTATCGATGGTTTCCTGCTTCCAGGCCATGGCGGTCTTTATGTCATATTTTGCACCACTGACGGTTACACCAAAACGCTCGGACTCCAGGGAGTGAACATAGTGCTTGGCTCCTGCCAGAAGGCTCTTGGTGGGGATACATCCGTAGTTGGTACACTCTCCGCCCATTTCATGTTTTTCTATTAGAAGGACCTTCAGCCCCTCCGCACCGGCACGTTCGGCGGCAATGTATCCGCCGGGGCCGGCTCCGATTACGATTAAATCAAATTCCTGGCTCATTATTGAGTACTCCTCTTATCTTTAATCCGCCAGTGCAAGACGGAAGTTGGCGATTTCCGCAGCGACAGCCTTCAGAAACTTGGCTCCCGGTGCACCGTCTACGGCACGGTGGTCGATGGTAAGGGACAGGGCAATATGGGGAACAAAATCAACACCCTCTGCACCCTGAACAGCCTTAAGGTCGATTCCACCTACTCCGAGGATTCCCACCTGAGGAGCATTCAGAACCGGAGTAAAGTGTCCAACACCCATGGCTCCGAGGTTGGAAATAGTGAAGGTTCCGCCGGAAAGCTCATCGGGGGTGATGTTTCCTTCCACACAGGCTTTTCCGAGGCGTTTTGCCTCAGCAGAAATAGCCTTGAGAGAAAGTCTGCTGGCATTGCGGATTACCGGAACCATAAGGCCTTTGTCGGTATCAACGGCAAAACCGATGTGTACATCTCCGTACTCAACAATCTTGTCGGGGAACATTTCCGCATTCATAAAGCTATAGGCAGGAAGAACCCGGCTTACAGCGTAGATAACCATATCGTTAAGGGTTACACCGCCCATGCCCATTGTCTCCGGAGCAGCCTTGCACTGCTTGCGGTAGGCCTGCAGTTCCCGTGCGTCGGCAACGGCATTCATGGTGAGCTGTGCAGTGGTCTGCAAAGAAGCATGCATGCGTTCTGCAATAACCTTGCGAACACCCTTGAGGGGGATTTCCCGGTTTTCACCGGCTGGAATATCAACAGTGGATACTGCTGCCGCCGCTGCGGTTCCAAGATCGGAGGAGAGGATTCTTCCACCGATACCGGTGCCCCGTGCGGGAGCAGTAAGACCGGCTGCAATACCTGCTTTGGCTGCGGGGCTTACAGAGACAGAAGGCTGTGCTGTAAGAACGTCTTTCTCGATAATCCGTCCTCCGGGGCCGCTGCCTGTAAGACCTGCAAGGCTTACGCCTTTATCTGCTGCTGCCTTCTTTGCCCGGGGAGAAGCAAAAACCTTTCCATCCGGAGCTGCAGCCTGAACGGGTGCTGCAGTCGGAGCGGGAGCTGCAGCGGAAGTTGCCTCTGCAACAGGAGCTGCAGCAGGTGCCGGTGCAGCTGATGCTGCGCCTGCGGGTGCCATGGAGGAGACATCCTCTCCGGCTGTACCTACAGCAGCAATAACAGTAAGAACAGGAACATCATCCCCTTCTTCAAAAAACCGTTTAACCAGAACACCATCTGCGGGTGCTTCAATTTCAAAGGTGGCCTTATCGGTTTCTACCTCACAAACGATATCGCCGGTGGAAACCTGGTCGCCTTCATTTTTGCGCCATTCCAGGATAACGCAGGATTCCACGCTGTTTCCCTGGCGGGGCATTAAAATTTCAGTAGCCATGTATACTCTCCTCTTAGTTCTTTTCTTTGCATATAATCAAACACAACCGCCGACAAACCTCGACGGAAAAATCACACTCGTTTAACATCAAGCCCCGCGTCCACAAGACGTGCTGAAACCTCATCGGACATACCGGAATCCGTAATAATCCGGGTATACCCGGAAAGGGGCAGCATTCGCACAAAGCCGGATCGGCCGTACTTGGCGGAATCTGCTACCAGAAAACATTCAGCAGCCTGCAGGGCCATGCGCTTGTTGACCTCTGCACCCTCCACAAGATGGGTACTGCTGCCGTTTTCCAGGCTGAAGCCGTCGGTACCCAGGAAAGCCTTGCGCACATGAAACTCTTCCAGTTCACGCAGGGCGATTGGTCCCACAAGGCTCTCAGTAGCCGGTCGGAACTCACCGCCGATTACCGTGAGATGAAGCTGAGGATTCATCCGGGCATAGGGAATAAGGAGGGTGGAGTTGGTAACTACATGCAGATCCCTTTTTCCCAGAAGAAACTTGACAATCAGGGCCGTGGTGGTTCCAGCCTCAATCATAATGGTATCGCCGTCCTGCACCAGGTCTGCCGCTGCCTTGGCAATGCGCACTTTCTCATCGGGACTGGTCCGGTTTCGCTCCATGATGCTGGAATGAAACACCGGCATGGCACCACCATGGGTACGGACAAGAAAGCCTTTCTCCTCAAGAGAAGAGAGATCACTTCTGGCGGTAACCCGGGAAACCGAAAGCTCCTCGGCAATGGCCGCAACACTTACAGAGGCATCCTCTGAAAGCAGTGTCAATATCTGTCGTTCCCGTTCCGTCAATCCTGAATCCATACCACTCCCGTGCACGCAGACTATCGAAAAGCTTGGCTTTAACCTTCACTTTACTTTCGATTATATTTCGTTTTAGTTTCCATGACAAGACTTTTCGCTTTATTATTGGTTTTCTTACGATAAAAAGACGTAAAATGAAGTCAAAAAGGGGAAATCCTTATTTACAGCCCTTCGTGGCACGGTTATCTCACTCCTTGTCCCCGCCCCTTCGCAGCGACTTTCCTCCCGTCCCTCATCCAAGGCCTTTCGCGGCAAGTTTTCTCCCGACCCTCATCACCGGCCCTTCTCCCAGAGGGAGAAGGGAGAAAGAAAAAGATGCGTATCCCCCCTCTCCCTCAGGGAAATGGGGGGCAAGGGGGTAGAGGGGGTATGAGGAGAAGGGCTGCCGCTGTATAGATTCATAAAAGTTATTTCCAACACCCAGGACCTGTTCTATAATTCCTGCAGAACGATTTCTCTCTGCCTGACTGCACTCGGGGTATACAGTGAAATCTGAATAAATTTATTTCTGCAACGGTGACTAAGAGATGAGAGACAACAGATTTCACATTATGAATTATGCAATTGTCATTTTATTAACAGCCCTTGTATTTGCCGGTTGTGCCGGCACTCCTGCCCTATCTTCCAGCTCCCCGGATGAAAACTTGCAAAAAGCAGAAGCCCCGGCATGGCTGAACAGTCCACCGGCTGAGGAAGGCTATTTCTACGGCATTGGCTGCGGGCTGGATGTCTCGGAAGCCAGACAGAAATCAATCGTAAATATCGGCCAGCAGTACCGCACCCATATATACAGTGCCATTGAGAACAGCCTTAAAAGAGGCGACACCTCAGGAAAGGCGATGCTTGAATCGGTCAATCACCAGATGACCAGCCAAAAGGTGGTTGGTGCCAAAATTTTTGACCAGTATACCGATACCGGCGGTACCTGCTGGGTTTTAAGCAGGGCACCTCTTGACTGCGCCCTTGATACCGCGGAAGGGGTGATTCTCAGCTACAGCCTGGATATAAAAGAGAAAGCCTTCAACACTGAATCAATTATCGAAAAACTGGAAGTCAACCTGGAGCAGGCAGGGAAGAACTATGAGATATACCTTCAGGATGAATCCGTAAAAATTCCCCCCATGATGATCAGCGTTGACGGCAATATTGAGGACTGGGGAACGGTCCAGCCTTTTATTTCTGACCCTGCCGGCGACTCAAGCGGAACTGTCGGTGGTACCGACATTGAGGGGATCTACTTTGCCCACGACGGGAGTTCATTGTATCTGCTCTATGATCTGGCAGACGGACGCCCGGGCAAGAGCGGACTTTTCTATGCGGTTGGCTTGAGAGATAAAAACAGCTCCTGGGAGAGGCTTCTCTTTACTCAGTACAACGGAGGCTGGTCAACCGGCATCGATATGCAAACCGACAAACAGGGGCACCACAAAATGGTTTCACAGGGAACCCTCAGTTTCCGGACGGCCATATTGAAACAAAATACAGCCTGAAGGACCTTGAACTTCCGCCTAGTGCTCAAATAGATGTCCACGCATGGCTCGATCCCAGCGGGCAGGCGTATGACATGACTGGCTCCCGGCAGCTGTTGATTGACCTTGAACAGTCCTATTTTGTCTACCAGGGAAGAATCCATGGGAAGCAAGTTGCGGGATTGAGTTTTTCACCGAAAGTACAACTTACAGGCGACAGTCATGCTCCTTCCGGGTTACGTCTATTCTCTATTACTAATACGGTGATGATTGAGGATGGTAATGATGAACGCATTGACCTACGTTTTACCCCGGAGTCATTAAAAGTTGGAGAAACATACCGTCTTTCCCTGGGCTCCAGAAAATCGTACTACTTTATTGGAAGCAGTATTATTCAGAAAATTGAAGGCTACAGCGGCAACGAGGCCTCCGGAAATATTTATCTTGAAAGCTACGACGGCAACCATATCATCGGAAACTTTTCACTCATATCAAACGATAATAAAAGCATTGTGCAGGGGCTGTTTAATGTGAGGCTGCCGTGATCTTTCCTCAATAAAACCCCAGTGAAAAGGCAATCCAGTTTTCAGGAATCAAATAGCGTGGCCCTCCCCGCTCGGCACTGGTATAGCCCCCGAATATCCAGGCCCTGCACAAGCTTCCGGACGGTCCAGTTTGTTCCATCAGCCTCAATGTGGTCGATAATGGCCCAGGTGTTATCTTCATAAGGGTCCCGGTTGCTGTAGAGAATCCAGCCGCTTTCACCGGAATCTCAGGTAATACTCATCCAGGTTTGAGTCTTTTCTTCGGAGAGATCTGTGCGTACAAAAATGCGGTCGATATCGATGTAATCACCTAACTCGAGGGTATGTATCTGCTGCGCCCCGGAAAATCCGGGAGAGCTCCAGACCGTTCGGTTAACCGAATCTGAAAGATCTCCGATTTCTATCCGTTGGACATACTTGCGGACAATGATTTTCGCATTACCTGATTGGGTTTCGGAGAGGACAGTGCCGTTGCTGTCGGCATAATCGGGGGTGTCAGGAAACAGGATAGTGGTACAGAAGAGCAGGATACAGGCAATAAAAAGCTTATGATTCATACACGATGACCTTTCTGATTATTATTTTCAAATTGGATTTTATCTGTTTGTATTACGATGTGGAAAGTGAAAAACCATATTTCAAATATAACCCTTTTACCTTTTCGTCGATAGCATCAACCGCAATGCTTCTTATCCTGAAAACCGGAATCAGATATTACTTCATGCTGGAATGAATCATATAATGCCGCAGGATTCTATTGATACGGGTCTGGTATCCGGGACCGCTTTTTCTGAAGAATTCAATTAGATCTTCATCAAGCCGGATTGTAACGGAAATCTTGTTCGGCTGCTCAATGACTGCATTTTCCCAGAAGCTGTCATTAAGCGCAGGTATATCACTGTAATCAATTCTCATCTCACCGACATGGTCGGCATGCTCATTGTTTCTGGATTTGTTCATAATACCTCCGGCGTTCACGCTCATTTGCCTTTCTATCTGAAATTATCCGGAACCGTTGTCCTCTGCAGGTATAAACGGCAACAATCACAGTTCCCGAGGCTATCTCACCGACTGTGAGCCACCGGGTCTCACCGTAGTCTCTGCGATCATCCTCAGCTGTCAGGCGAACACTGAAGAACACCTCAATTGCAGTTGCGAATGAAATACCGTGCTTCTGAATATTGCTGCGGTTTTTGTTCTAATCCCATTCAAACTGCATTAATAAATTATGACAATGTATTTACATTTGTCAATACTGATATAACATTGACAATATCTACTCCATCACCTTCCGCCAGCTGCCGAAGCTGCTGATATCCTCAGCGCCTTCCAGCCCCAGAGGTTCGGCCAGAAATCCGGTAACCCAACGTCCGTCTTCAAGCTTTATTTTCCCCAATCCCAGGGGAGATGGAATGGCAGTAAGAAATCCGCCGAGTCCGCTTTCGGGAATCTTCCAGACCTCAACCTCCACCTGAACTCCGTCCTCTTTAACCCGGACAAGCCCCGGTTTGGGAGGCGTTCCAGGAAGCCTGTAGAAGCGATATTCCTGGGCAGTCATAATAGTTTCAGACAGACGGGCACCCCGCTCTATCAGCTGGTAATTAAGCGGAAATCCGCTCAGATGCGCACCGCAGACGGCAACCCCTGCAAACTTCCCCGGATGTGCCTCGGTCCAGCGGGAACCGATATTCATAAGAAGCTGATCTTTAAACGCCGGCGCACAGATGGTGATGCCGAAGGGAAAATTAGCCTTAGTAAATCCCGCAGGCAGGGCCAGGGCGGAGAGGTCCAGCAGGTTCATGAAGTTGGTGTAGTAACCCAGGTTTGAATTGAGCTGTATGGGGTCTGCTTCCACTTCCGCAATGGTGTAGGCCGTTCCGGCTGTGGGCATAAGCATAAAGTCGATATTATCCCACACCTTCTCACTCTGCTTCCGGTACTCCGCCAGCTTATATTCCGCCCGGAAAAGATCCAGAGCTGAATATTCAACACCCTTACTGATAATAGTCCTGGTGGCAGGCCAGATTGAGTCGGGCTGTGTTTTAAGAAAATCTTCAATGGCAGCATAGCGCTCGGTTACCCAGGGCCCCTGATAGAGCAGTTCCGCCGCTTTTATAAAAGGTTCCGCATCAATCTCAACCTTCCGGTACCCAAGGGATTCCATTTTAAGCACCGCTTCTTCAAACAGCCTTTCATATTCGCCGTTGCCGAAGAACTTCAGAAGCTTCTTATCCGGAACTCCGTAGCTCAAGCCTCTTGAAGGTACAAGACTCTCCGAAACAGGAAAGGCTCGTGACCAGGCATCATCGGTGTCATCCACACTAACCACCGGGGCTATCCGCTCAATATCCGCGGTGGATAGTGCAAAAACCGAAACACAATCCAGTGAGCGGCAGGCGGGAACAACCCCTGCAGTACTGAGAACGCCCCTGGTGGGCTTCCACCCGACAAGATTATTTAAGGCCGCCGGTACCCTGCCGGAGCCTGCGGTATCGGTTCCAAGAGAAAAGCTCACCAGCCCGTTGGCCACGGCGGAGGCAGAACCTGCGCTTGACCCTCCGGGTATGTAATCCCGGTTATAGCTGTTTGGAGCTACACCGTAGGGAGACCGGGTACCCACAAGGCCCGTTGCAAACTGATCGAGGTTGGTCTTTCCCACAGGAATAGCTCCCGCTGCAATCAGCAAATCAACCACAAAGGAGCTCTTTTCCGGGGTATAGGCATAATCCGGACAGCCTGCCGTAGTGGGAACTCCTGCAAGATCAATATTGTCTTTAATTGCAAAGGGAATACCATACAGTGGCAGTTCCTGAAGGCTCTGCCCCTCTATAGCAGAGGCATACTCCAGCAGCTTTTCCTCCGGCAGCAGAGTAATCCAGACAGCATTGTATTCTTCCGCCGAAGATCGCCGGTAAATTTCCTGTACTAAATCTGAAGGGGTAAAACTCTTCTTCCGGTATCCTTCAAGAAGAACATCTATGCTCAGTTCAATATTATGTATACTCATTTGGTACCTTCCAGGTTTTTCTAGTTTTATTCAGCGGGACGGAGACTTGCGAGCAGTCCGCCTGCGTTAATGTGTTCTCCCTCGGCACAGAGAATCTCTTCCACGATTCCACTGCACGGGGATGGGACGGCAATTTCGGTCTTCATGCTCTCCATAATAATTAGGGTATCCCCTTCACAGACCTCCATCCCGGCGGATACCGCCTGTTTCCAGACACTGCCGGATACCGGAGTTTCAATACCGAGGCAGCCCACACCTATAGTCTGCTCCAAACGCTCCCCGGATCCGGTGGAATGCTGTTCCGCCGAAAAGTTTGCCTGACCGGTGCGTTCCCATTCTTCTCTCTCGGCCTGAAAAGCCGCTTTCTGCGTTGTACTGAATGTGAGAATGTCTTCAGACTTTTCCTCTATAAGCTCATAATAATCAGATAGTTTGAAGGTGGTTTCCTCTATTTGCGGGGTAAAAAGTCCCAGGGGAAAATCCCTGCGGATATCCATCAGTTCTTCGTGACTGACCGGGTAGAAACGGATCTGGTCGAAAAAGCGCAGCAGCCAGGGCTTGCCGTCGGTAAAGCAGTTGGTCTGGTGGTAGCGGTTCCACATCTGCAGGGTTCTGCCCACAAACTGATAGCCCCCGGGCCCCTCCATGCCGTAGACGCAGAGATAGGCCCCGCCGATTCCCACGGCATTTTCCGGCGTCCAGGTACGGGCAGGGTTGTACTTGGTGGTTACCAGCCGGTGGGCAGGGTTCAGCGGGGTTGCAACCGGTGCGCCCAGATATACATCTCCCAGGCCCATAACCAGGTAACTGGCCTCAAAGAGAATCTCCTTAACCGCCTCACCCGAATCCAGACCATTGATGCGACGGATAAATTCGATATTCGATGGACACCATGGTGCTCCCGGCCGGACTGTGGCGGTATACTTTTCAATAGCCAGCCGGGTGGCTTCATCATCCCAGCTCAAGGGCAAATGAACAACCCGGGAAGGAAGCTCCAGTTCTTCACACCCGGCCAGACCGGCAAGCCCCTCGGCCAGTACTTCAATAAGTTCCGCCTGGCTGATAACAGTATGGTTGAACTGTATCTGAAGGGAACGTATTCCCGGTGACATTTCGAGAACACCCGGCACCGCCATCTCTTCCAGGGAGAGCATAAGGGCGTGGATCTGGAAGCGAAGGGCAATATCGAGTACCGGCTCACCTAATTCAACCAGAACTGCCCCTTCGCCGCAGCGCCTGCAAACCGCCCGGGCCCTGTCGCTTGATGCAGGAAACTCACAGATCAGCGGCTGGGTTTCAATCAGTTCAGCTTCCGTATCTTCTGCTGTTTCAGACGACACAGAAAGACACCGTATAGCATCCTCCCGGGACAGGTAAAGTTCCCGTGCATAGCGATCACTCACCGGTTTAAAGCTTACCCTGTCCCCCGGCTTAAGCTGTCCCATCTTCCACTGTTCCGCCTGAATAATGGTAACAGGACAGACAAAACCGCCCAGACTTGGGCCATCGGGGCCGAGAATAACCGGCATATCACCGGTAAAGTCCACTGCCCCCACCATATAGGCATTATCATGAATATTTGAAGGATGAAGCCCAGCCTCACCGCCGTCGGGCCTTGCCCATCTTGGAGTAGGCCCGATAAGCCGCACTCCGGTACGATCAGAGTTGTAATGCACCTCCCATGTGGCTGCGAAAAAATCCTCCATCCCCTGAGGGGTGAAGAAATCCGGAGCACCGTGGGGGCCGTAGATAACCTTTATTTCCCAATCCGAACCAATTACAGGCTTCAGATTTTCCGGAAGCCTGCCTGTTTCTGCAGATCTGCTCCCGGTACCCGGGTTGAAGCGGAGCACATCTCCGGTTCGCAGTGCCCTGCCGCCGTGGCCTCCAAACACTCCCAGGGTAAAAGTGGAGCAGCTCCCCAGGTAAAGAGGAACATCCAAGCCTCCCTCTATTAGAAGATAGGACCGCTGTCCCCCCCCCTGAATCATGCCGATTTTAAGGGTTTCTCCCTCATTTACCTCAACAACTTCCCCGCAGGATACAGTCCGGCCATCAACAGAAGCAGGAATTTCCGCCCCGGTAATGCAGATACGGGTCTTTGCGCGGAATTTAAGAATCGGTCCGCCCAGCACCATTTCAAGCCCCGCGGCCTCATCGCTGTTTCCTAAAAGCCGGTTTCCCAGCCTGAAGCTGAAGGAATCCATGGGCCCCGAAGGAGGAACCCCAACCTGCCAGTAGCCGGTCCGGCCCGGATAGTCCTGTACCGTGGTAGCAATCCCGGGAGAGATTACATCAATTCCCCGGATAGTATAGTTCATTGTTCCAAGCAGACCGGTATACACCCTGCCCTTTCGAAAGGCATCAAGCTCCATAATGGTCCGCAGATAATCAAGATTGGTTTCAACGCCGGAAATTGAGGTGGCTCCAAGGGCTTTTACCATGGCATCAATTACACTCTTACGGTCTGGTCCTTTTACAATTATCTTGGCCAAAAGGGGGTCATAGTGGGAGGTAACTTCAGTGCCGGCAGAAATCCAGCTGTCTATCCTTGCATTGTCCGGAAAAACAACCTCTGTAAGCACCCCGCCGGTAGGCTGAAAATCCTTACCCGGATCTTCCGCGTAGAGGCGTACCTGAAGCGCCGCACCGGACTGTTTCAGATTAAAAGCCTCAAGGTTTTCCATCTCTCCGGCTGCAAGCTTCACCATCCATTCCACCAGATCAACATTAAAGGTTTCTTCAGTTACCGTATGTTCAACCTGCAGCCGGGTGTTGACTTCAAGAAAATAGAACTCATTGGTACCGGTATCGAGAATAAACTCTACTGTACCGGCAGAACGGTAAGAGGCCCCCTTTGCCAGTCTCAGGGCTGAGGCATGCAGCTCATTCCGCACAGCATCGGAAAGTCCCGGTGCGGGAGTCTCCTCAACAACCTTCTGGTTGCGTCTCTGCAGCGAGCAGTCCCGGTCGCCGAGAACCACAGCACCGCCTTTACCATCACCGAAGATCTGCACCTCCACATGACGGGCTTGAGCTACATATTTCTCCAGGAACACCCCGGAATCGGCAAAGTTATTCTTTCCCAACCGCTTGATGCGGCTGAAGGCTTCGTCAAGATCTGATGAGGTGTAACAGAGAGCCATACCGATTCCACCGCCACCGGCGGTGCTCTTGATCATAACCGGGTAGCCTATTGCAGCTGCCTCATTAAGGGCTTCTTCTGATGAATCAAGCAAATCTGTTCCCGGCAACAGGGGAACGCTGTTTTCAGCAGCAATCTCCCGGGCGGTATGCTTGAGTCCGAAACTTTTCAGCTGTTCAGGTTCGGGCCCGATAAAGCCGATTCCCGCAGCTTCACACTCAGAGGCAAATGCCGGGTTCTCACTTAAAAAACCGTAACCGGGAATTACCGCGTCTGCTCCGGTATCTTTTGCGGCGGTCAGAATTTTGCTTATATCAAGATAGCTCTCTTTTACAGAAGGACCGCCGATACAGACACTTCTGTCAGCTTCAAGCACGTGAGGGGCAAGTCTGTCCGCCTCGGAAAAGACCGCCACCGACTCCACTCCCATTTTCTGCAGGGTCCGGATAATTCTGAGAGCGATCTCTCCCCTGTTGGCTACAAGTATGCGGGTAAACATGAAAGGCTCCTCTTTCTTCTTCTGTGCTTCTTCTCGAGTTCTTCCGGTCAGTCCCAGATAAGCATGCGTGCAGGTGTAGGGTTGTAAGCATTGCAGGGATTATTCAGCTGGGGACAGTTTGAGACGATACAAAGAATATCCCTCTCCGCCTTAAGCTCCACGTACTTTCCCGGTGCGGAAATTCCGTCGGAAAAGACCGATCCACCTTCGGGATCAATGGGGACATTCATAAAGAAGTTGATATTAGCCGCAAGATCACGTTTTTCAAGGTCAAAATCATTATCCAGCACTGCCTTCAGAAAGCTGTCCCGGCAGTTATGCATATGACGACAGCTCAAGGGATAGCGGACAGAATTGCTTTCCGCTGCACAGGCACCGCCAAGGGTATCATGACGTCCACAGGTATCGGCGACAATGGTCGCCAAATGCAGCCCCGAAACAGAGTAGAGCTTACTTCCGGTACCAAGATACACATTTCCCTGCAGCCGAATTGTCGCCTGGGCATCGTAGTGTTCCTCAGTATCTTCGGCATCAAAGAATAGGGTATCCACCGCCTGGTTTCCTTCCATATCGACAATGCGGATGGTCTGCCCCTTCTTAATTTTTTTTATCCAGGACTCCCCGGCGGGAACTACCTCGTTATAAACTGCTTCATCTTCAATAAGGGTGCTTTCGTGTAATCCTTCAGTCATAGTCTGTTCCTCACTGTTCCTAGTAGAGATACCGCTCTGTGTTGATAAACCCGCGCTCGTTTTCCTCGCAGAATGTCCGACAGCTGTTATCCTTCGTCGAAACCTCTGATTTCCAGACAGTCAGAGTTACCGGTTTCGGGTTGTATGATCCGGAATTATCCATGGGATGGGGGCAGCTGTTGAGAACAATTAGAGACTCCATCTCAGCCTGAAGATCAATATAGGATCCCGCCGGTGAATTACCCTCAACCAGAGACATATCCCCGTCAGAATCTACCCGGATGCGGGAAAAGAAATTCACCCCGGCATGAAAATCTCTGCGGGACATTCCGTACTTGGCAATCTCCGCTAATAGAGAGTCGAATCCGTTACGGACATAATCGTTGCGGTGCTCCTGATAACTCATTTTTCCATATTTCAGGAGAGCTTCCTCCGGAAGAGAAACACCTCCGATGGGATCATGCCAGCCGCAGGTATCGTTCAGTACTGAAAGAAGAACTCTGCCCATATCTGAATAGAGAACATTCCCTCTGGTAATAAAGGATATGTGCTGTGCCTTGAGAGTGTCCGCCATATTATAACGCTCGGAATAGTTCCGGGCGTTGAAAACCATGGCGGAAACATTGGCACCGCCTTCTGTATCGGTAATACGCAGGGAAGTACCGGCTTTCAGATTATGGGACCAGTTCCAGCCACCAGGCAGTTCCTCACTGTAAAGTATTGTGCTTTCATTAAACTCGCTCATAAAAACCTCCGGATAAGGATCTATTGTGTTTTTCCGTGAATCGGCGGCAGGATTGTACGGGACAATGCAAGTCTTGCTGTTTCCACACCTCTGCAGCCGGTAATTTCATTCAGAACAGCCTTCAGTCTTCCAACCGGCCCCTGTACCACCAGCACCTCCATACGGGAGTTCTCCTCCAGCAGGACACTGAGTGAACTGATCACCTCATCGATGTACTTGCGCTGAATGGAAACTAACTTGGAATGCAGGTGAGGGAATCCTTCGTCGTAGAAATAGGCAATGGTGCCCGCCATAATCTCGTTCTCATCCTTCTGCTTACGGATTAGAATCTCCTGGCGCAGCATTTCCGAAACCAGCTGGCTCCGGTTTACATAGCCGTTTTCGCCGACAATAGTATTCAGTTCCTCATAAATGTCCTGGGGAAGTGAAACAGTAATCCGCTGTACGTACTCTTTTGCCATCAGAACACCTCGTCTCCCGCCTGAGTCAGTTTGAGAATCGGCAGTTTCGCCTCCTCCTGATGGGGATGAATCAACTCTTCAAGCCTCTGCTTGACCGATAAAAATGTACCGGAAAGCATCTGATCCGGATCTCTGGGACGGGGAACCGGAACTTCGATCATTTCAGCAACCTCTCCGGGATTTGCCTTGAGAACCAGAATCCGGTCGGAAAGATAAACCGCTTCATCCAGATCATGGGTAATAAAAAGGACGGTAACATCCACATTACGCCATATCTGCAGCAGATATGACTGCATCCGGGAACGAGTCTGGGCATCCAGGGCGCCAAAGGGCTCATCCATGAGAAGCACCCGGGGCCGGTTGGCAAGAGCCCTGGCAATGGCAACCCGCTGTTTCATCCCTCCCGAGAGCTGATGAGGGTAGTGATCTTCAAAACCGGAAAGTCCCACCAGTTCGATCCATTGCAGAGCCTCGGAACGGGCATGGAAATCAGCCTGATTCTTAATCTTCAGACCGAACTTCACATTTTCAAGCACCGTCAGCCAGGGAAAGAGGGTGTAGCCCTGAAAGACCATACCCCGTTCCGGCCCGGGACCTTCCACCGGAATCCCATCCAGCAGGATCTCTCCGGCTGATGGATCCTCCAATCCCGCAAGAATGCGAATCAGAGTGGATTTACCGCATCCCGAAGGGCCTATGACAGAGATAAACTCTCTGCGGCGGGCCTGAAAACTGATACCTTTCAGTGCCTGGATGGTTCCTGAAGCGGAACTGAAGGATTTATCCACCCCTTTTATATCCATCACCACCGGCCGTTCTTTTATACGGCGGAACCGGTCGGCAACTTCGGGACTCATCTCCCGGTAATCGGGCAAGTTAAGGTCGGTTCTCATCAGGCAGCTCCTTCTGCAGTCATGTAGGGAAAGAGTCTCTGTCCAAGCCAGGCAAGCAGCATGTCCGTAAGCAGCCCAATAACCCCGATCATAATTATGGCAGCAAATACATTGTCGTAAATGCGGTACTTAGCCTGCTGGTTGATAAACCAGGTAATACCGCTGGAGGTGCCTACCACCTCAGCCACAATCAGGTAGGTCCAGGCCCAGCCAAGCAGAATCCGCATATCCCGGTAGACCGCCGGAAGGATTCCGGGGATAACCACCCGGGTGAGTATGCGGATTTTTCTGGCCCCCAGGGTCTGGGCTGCCTCAATGAGGGAACCATCCAGCTTTGAGGTGGTATTGGAAATAACCAGAACCTGCTGAAAGAAGGTTCCGATAAAGATAATCGCCACTTTCGGCCCGTCGTTTATTCCCAGAACCGCCACGGCCAGAGCGCCGAAGGCGGGGGCCGGCAGGTAGCGAAAGAACTCGATAAAGGGTTCAAACAGCCGGGAATAGAACCGGTAGGCACCGCAGAGTATGCCCAGGGGAACCCCGAAGAGAGAAGAGAGAAAAAAGCCGTAGAACACAACCTTGATACTGTGCCACAGACTTTCATGCAGCCATGGCTCACCTGAACGCCGGGGAGGAGTGGTAAAAGCTTTAAAAAAACTCACCACCACCTCGTGGGGGGCCGGCAGGTATATGGGATTTGCCCGTATACCCTCTGCCTCTTCCAGCCCCTGTTCCTGCATGGCCGCATTCTCTTTTGCGAAGGTGTCCCTGGGGACCCGCATATCGGTCTTGAAGTAAGATACATTGCCCGGATTGGTCACAATCATCTCGGGATGCCAAACCCAGTCAACGCAGCTTACAAGACTCCAAACAGTTAGAGGCAGAAAGAAGGAGAGGAAACCAAGGATTTTTTTTGTTCTTTCGGGAATATCCTTCCAGATTACCAGTATTCGTTTTCCAGCCATGGTGCTCACCCTCTCCTTTTTCTACGCTGCTGCTTTATTCTTTGTTTCCTGTGCCGGTCTTTTCTTAGAGACCCGCTGTCAGAGAGCCGTCGATATAGTCGTCGATAGCCTGAGCCTCTTCATACACACCGTATTTGATGTAGAACTCATCGCTTACAACAGATGATCTGTAGAGAGACTCAAAGCCGTCGGCTTTTTCGAATACCCCTTTTGCCTCGTCCAGAGATAGGATACGGGTGCCTTCAAGGAAGGGGGCATACTCTTCGGGAGAAATATTTACCCGGGCAGAAAGGATTTCGAGCATTTCATCCCGATTGGCAGAGTCTGCCATGTAATCAACAATGCGGTACCACACTTTCACGACCTTTTCCCAATCGGCTTTGCGGTTGGCAAGACTTTCGGGGCTTACACAGAGGGCGTCATAAATGAGGCCGGGTTCATCGGCGCTGGTGAAGATTGCAGTGGATCCTGCAACGGCTTTGAGTGCCTGTCCGGAGTTTGGCTGCCATGCGGCAATTGCATCAACATCGCCGGAAGCCAGGGTCTGTGCAGTCTGATGGGTGGGAGTGTTTACCAGTTCAAGGTCAGCTTCTGTAAGACCGTTTTTCTCAAGGGCGGTAAGCAGCAGAAGGTGTTCAACAAAACCGATCTCTATGCCGATCTTCTTTCCCTTGAGATCTGCTACGGTATCAATACCGGGAGCTGCTACAATCATATCATTGCCGTTACTGTAATCATTTACCAGTATCATCACACTGGGCGCGCCAAGGGCTCCGGTAATCAGCGAATCGCCGTTGGTCATGGTTACCGCATCAACCTGACCCGCAGCAAAGGCATCCATGGAGGGAACGTACTCAAACCACTGGAACTCCACATCAACGCCCTCTTCCTCAAAGAAGCCTTTCTGTATACCGATATCCCAGGCAACCCAGCCGGGCCAGTCGGAGTAGGCAATTGTCAGGGGAGGGGCCGCAGCTTCCGCGGCTTCCGGGGCAGAAGAAACTGAAGCTTCTTCGCTTGATTTTGAACAGCCGGTAAACATAACCAGCAGAAAGAGAAATCCAACAAAAATAAAAAAACCTGTGTTGCGTTTCATGATCCGTGCTCCTTACGCAATGTGAATCTTTAATTAAATTGCAAGTAAGGTGCCAAGTTTTTACAACCCGAGTAAAAGATGAGAAAAATATTACGTTCATACCATTTCGTAATACCTGGATAATACTATTTCACGTTTTCGTAATACTCTTCACCAATAATTCAGAATCAGGAAAAAGCCGTTTACAAGAGAAAACACAGTAAAACCGACAAATTGGTAGGCTGGAAAATACTTTTTTACTTACAGGTAAAAAAATGTGGGCGCAAAAGTAGAATGATTCAGATGAACTTAGCGTCTGCAATGAGAGAAATCATTTCAGCCTGGCATATAACGGGAAAGTCTTTCTGGGTAAGCCACTCAGGCTTAACATAGCCCCAGGAAGCCAGATATCCACGAACTCGGGAATCATTCAGACGATACAGATGATCAACCTGGTCCTCAAAAAGCATTGCGCTTTTCTGGTCCGTGGCTTCCAGGACCTCTTTAATAAACTCTATCTTCGGCCTCTTACCGGAGCAGATCAGACGCTCAAGGGGCCAGTCGATGCCGTTGGCCAGCAGGATTTCCCTTAAAAAAGGAGCTTCTTTGGTGGAAAGTACATAACAGGCGGGATTCTTAGCCCAGGCTTTTGCCGGTACAAGGAAATCGGAAAAAACATGGTTCAGGGAGTTCCAGAAATCCTTATCCTCTTTGAGCAGATCCTTCCGGGCATCGTAAAACAGAGTATGAAACTCATCAGCCAGTTCTCCAAGAGAGGCTTCCACCGCATCAAAATCGGACTGATCATTCAGGGGAATATTCTCATATACACAGTGCTGCAGAATCACATAGTCCCCGCCTCTGCGAATCAGAGGACGATAAGTATCATACAGACTGCGGCTGTCAAGTTGAATACAGACCGGACTGCTTTTTCTGTACAGCTGATGGTATGCTATCCAGGAACTTACGAAACACTCTGTCAGGGAGTCGCAGAAAACTCCGTCGAAATCAATAAATGCCAGCAACGATGCCTTACCTTGCAAATTATCCATGGCCATATTATACAGAGTAGATGCCCTCTGCGACCAGACAGTACGCATTTTTTCAGAGGGTCGGATAGAGATATGCAGGAAAATATACACGAAGAATTGATCCTCGCTGGTGATATAGGGGGGACCAATGCCAATTTTGCCGTTGTCCAGCACACAGGAGAAAACTTTACCATCCTCAGGGAAACCCGGGTATCCAGTGACTCCATAGAGGATTTCACCTACACTACCATAAATGCAGCAGAAGAGCTGACAGGCGGCACAGCCCCAATAAGCCGATGCTGTATATGTGCAGCCGGAGCAGTGAAAGATAACTCCTGCACCATGACAAATCAAAGCTGGAAGGTTGACGGCAACGCCATTGGTACAGCCCTTGGAGTGCCGACAATTGTTATCAACGATTTTCTGGCCTTAAGCTACTCGCTGCCGCTTCTGGATGTCCATAATCCGGAACATATACTGCCCCTGCCCCATGTGGACGGCTCCATTCCTGAACCACGGGGAAACAGTTATGCCGTTATCGGGGCTGGAACAGGACTTGGCGTTGCCCACCTGATTCATACCCGCAGCAGCTATGTGGCAGTTCCTTCCGAGGGCGGCCACGTGGATTTTCCGGCCCATGATGCGGAAAGCCGCAGCCTGGGCGAGTTTCTTATAAAGAAATACGGCAGCTGGCCCGGTACAGAATGCGTGCTTTCCGGCCAGGGAATCAGCAATATATACGACTGGGTCAGGAGTGAAGTTGAAGGCCCAGGAGATGATCTTCTTCAGAAAATAGACACGATTCCTCCCAAGAAGCGGCCGGCAGAGATCTCAAAAAACGGAGAGAGCCATCCACAATGCAGCAGGGTAATGCAGCATATCACCCGTATATACGGACAGTTTGCCGGTAATACCGCATTAAATTTTCTTCCCGAGGCAGGCCTGTTTCTTGCCGGAGGTATCGCCCAGAAGAACATTCACTATCTTCTGAAAGAAAACCGTTTCATGAGATTTTTCGAAAACAACTACAACCCCAAGATGAGGGAAATACAACACAGGATACCGGTTTATCTTGTAAAGAATTACAGTGTTTCCCTGTTAGGTGCCGCCCATGCCGCGGCGATTCTCACTACATAACACATATTAAACAACGAGGTTTGCATGTTTACACCGGACTGGCGATGGACAGAAAAAGATGATATTCCCCTTGAGGGATGGACACTGCTTATCAGAGAGAAGGAAATCCTTTTCAGGGCTTCTGACAATTCTCCCGAAGCCCTGGATGAAGGCTCCCCTCTTATCCCCCTGGACAGACTCCCCGATACATCCCCCGGTTTCCGGCTTGGGATTTACCGGGAACGTCCCCTGTTTATCAGAACGACAGAAGAAATACCCGAGGGGATGGTACAAATTCCCATGCGCCCAGCCCTTGGCCATTTTGAGCCGGAGATGCTGAAAGCAGTTATGTTAGGATATCACCTTCTCAACTGGCAGAACAGTTCGCAGTACTGCGGCCGCTGCGGAGGGAAGAATGATTTCCATCATCACGAAAAGGCCCGGCACTGTCCGGCCTGCGGAATGCTTACCTTTCCCCGGCTCTCTCCGGCAGTGATAACCGCAGTAACCAAAGGCAGACGGCTTCTGCTGGCCCATAACCGCAACTTCCCTGCTCCAGTCTACAGCCTTATTGCAGGATTTGTTGATGCGGGAGAAACTTTGGAAGAGACAGTCCGCAGGGAAATCCGGGAAGAAGTTGGAATTGAGGTAAAGAACATACGCTACTTTGCCAGCCAGCCCTGGCCATTCCCCGACTCTCTTATGCTTGGATTCACCGCCGAATGGGAGTCCGGAGAAATAGAGCCCGACGGAATTGAAATTGAAGATGCAGGTTGGTTTACGCCGCAAGAACATCCTCAGCTTCCGGGACTGGGCAGCATTGCCCGCCGAATAATCGGCCAGCTTTTCTCGGAATGGGATGTGTGATCAGGCGGGACAAGTAAAGAAAAGGAGATAGAAAATGGATGAAGCAGCACTGAAAAATCTGATGTCAGATTGTGGAATAAATGCAAACCTTACCCTTGAAATCCTCACCAGATTCAACGCCGGTGATTTCGACAATCAACCGGAGGTCGAGGTAAAGGAAATCCCGGGTATCGACGGTTCCAGTGTTATCGATATGAACAACGCAATATGGACTATGGATGTAACTGATGCAGAAAAACGGCTGAAAGAGCTCTCCATCAACTTCCCTCTAAAAGTTTTTGCCGAAACAGAGGGCAATAGTGCCAGTTTTTCCAATAGAGGATTAACTGCACTTGGGTACCTCTTATATCCAAAAACAGCCTACGGTGTTCTCAACGGAGGTTCTGCCACAAGCTATGTGGACGCCAAAAAGAACCGGGGGTTTTCAGAAAAACTGATGGATCTCTGTAATGAGAGTTTTGATACCATTGCCGAAATGGCAAAAGGCAGGGCCAAGGGAATTACCCCGGCCTGCATAAATCCCGATGGAACTGCAGGCCCGGACTATATGGAACTGAAGTTCCGGGGAATGCTGATCCGGGAACTGATCTACCGAGAGTTCACCGGCACTGAAACCTCTTCCGGCCCGGCAGTATTTCAGATGACCAGTGTCAATAATAACGATGAGGTCCTTCAGGCATATAAAGAATACCAGAACAGCCCCTTCCTTAAAGAACTGATGGAAGAACTAAGAACCGATATGACAGAGTGCAGAACCGGGATCCAGCCAATGATAGGCGCCTTTACCCACAGCAAAGAAGGACGGCCCCGGCAGGTATTTCTTGGGAAAGACGGAAAGTCACCCCTGCCTCTGCCGGGCGGACATGGTCAGAACTTTGCCGTTCTTAAAGATATCTACACAGCCCTGCATAAAGCAGGAAAATCCTTCGCCTATCTGGGAAATGTAGACAACCTGGGTAATCTTCCTAACCCCGCGGGTGTGGCCCTCATGGCCCTGAGCGGCAGGGAAGCAGCCTTTGAGTTCTCCTTCAAGACTCCGGTAGATATTAAAGGCGGAATTCTTATCCGGGACACCCGGGGCAGCCTCAACTGCGGTGATATAGGTCCCGCCATAAGTAAGGAAGATGTAGCCGCCGCGGAAAGCAACGGCAAGCCGATCCTCTTCAATTGCGCCACCGGACTGTTCAATCTCAACTATCTATCCAAGCAGCTGCCCCACATAATACATAACCTGCCCACCCGCTTTTCCGATCAGGACAAGGATGCCGGTCTATACTCCCAGGCAGAGCAGGTAACCTGGGAAGTTATCGGTATGCTGAATGACTTCTTTATTTTCGGCGTTGACAAGTATGAACGCTTTATTGCTGCAAAGCTGCTGCTTGAAAGTTTTCTGGCAAATGGCATCGCCCTGGACCACCCGGATTTCCCAAGAAATCCCGATCCTGCAAAGGACATCTACACCATCGGCAGAAAATTGCAGACAGGACTGGAAAAGCTTTTCCGTGAAGAATACGGCTTGAAACGTGAAGGTACAAAATGGAAGCCGAAATCCGTTGAGGAGCTTAAAAAAGAAGCCCGTGAACTGGGCAGAAAACTGGGAGTGCTGAAGTAATGAGTGACATGGAAAATAGACTGGAACTTACTCCGGATTTTACCAAAGGCGGAGGAATGATTACCGCCATAGCCCAGGACAGCACAAGCCTGGAGGTTTTAATGTGCGCCTTTATGAACCGTGAAGCCCTGGACAAGACTCTGGAGACAGGCTACGCCCACTACTACAGCCGCAGCCGTAAAACCCTGTGGAAAAAGGGGGAAACTTCAGGGCACCTGCAGAAAATCGTGGAAATACGGGTGGATTGTGATCAGGACTGCCTTCTACTGCTGGTTGAACAAACCGGAGCAGCCTGCCACACAGGAAAAAAGAGCTGCTTTTACCGAAAAAGCTCCGACTCAACCAGCCTAAAAATGCTCTGACCAAAGTGAGAATAATTACCCCTGTTTTACAGTCTTTACCCTTGAAAAACCAATTTTTTCCATTTATAGTTTGGTCATACCAACTTATGGGAGGTTACAAATGGCTTACAAGGTAACTGATGAATGCACCAACTGCGGCGCTTGCGAACCCGAGTGTCCCGTTGAGGCAATAAGCGAAAAGGGCGATGCTCGTTTCATCGACCCCGATCAGTGCACCGACTGTGGTGCATGTGCAGATGTTTGTCCCGTTGAGGCAATCGTAGCAGGTTAATCCTGCATCTGCGTACAATGAACCCGGCTTATTGGCCGGGTTTTTTATACCCCGCGTACCGCAGCAAAGCGAGGAACGCGGGGCGGATGAGCGCGGCTCGCAGGCCAACGGCCGAGAAACGCGCGGTCCGGTAACACTTCACCTGAAGAAACTCCGCCTACACTACAAAACCGTTGAATCCAAACTAAAAATTCTCACCGCAGCGAAGCGAGGAACGCGGGGCGGACGAGCGGGGGTTGCGAAGCAAACACGCGGTCCGGCAGCACTTCACCTGAAACCCATCCCCCTAGCCTTCCACTGCCTTCCTGAAAACCGCCCTGGCATGCAACTCCATTGTATCGAGTACCGACATGGAAAGATCCCCTTCTTTAACTATCAGAGGCAGTTCAGTGCAACCAAGAATTACTCCTTCGCAACCCTGCCCCGCGAGATTCTCCGCCATCTTCTTTACTTCAACAGTTGATGATTCTTTAAACTCTCCCCGGCAGAGTTCCCGAAAGATAATACCATCCAGTTTTTCCCTGTCTTCCGAAACAGGTACAGCTGTCTCAATCCCGTACCTATCCAGAAGACGCTGGCTGTAAAAGTCCAACTCCATAGTAAACATTGTCCCTAAAAGAGCGGCTTTTCTTATTCCCCTTCTTCCACACTCTTCTCCAACAGCATCTGCAATATGTATCAACTGTATTCCTGCAGCAGCCTGAATTTCTTCAGCAATATAATGAATCGTATTGGTACCGATTATCAGCAGTTGTGCGCCTGCTCCAGCCAGATTCTTTGCTTCCGGAAGAAGAATCTCTTTTACTCCATCCCAGTTGTTATCATGCATCAGTTCTGCCAGTGGAGCAAAATCCACCGAGGAGATCAGACAGGGAGCTGAATGTAGACCGCCAAACACTTCAGCTGTTAGGGTATTCAGAATTCTGTAGTATTCCTGAGTAGACTCCCAGCTCATGCCACCAAGAATACCGATCTTTTTCATACTGATCCTCATAAACTCCTCCTAAAAAGTGCTGAACTACTGAATAACAGTACTTTTATAATTTTATAGATTAACAGTACCGTTCATAGTGGTAAAGCATTGACTTTATTTGTTTATTTAGCTAAATATACAAATATGAAAACAGAAATAGTTCCCTGTAGCTGTGCAGAATCATCACCGGCTGCAGTGATTGATGAGAATACTACCCGCTCAGCTGCAGAAGTATTCAAAGCAATGGGACATCCCACCAGGCTTACCATTCTTGAGGCTCTCAAGGACGGTGAACGATGTGTATGCGAACTTTCCCCAATACTGGAGGGAGAACTTTCTACCATCAGCCGCCACCTTTCAAGTCTGAAAAACGCAGGATTAATTGCAGACCGCAGGCAGGGCCAGAAGATTTTCTACCGCCTCAAAATGGATTGTGTCTCAGCCTTCATCGCCTGTATTGCTGCAAAAGTCAGAGACTGACAGAAAGAGAGGAATCAAGATGTTTGTTATCTTTACCCGTATTGCAGATTATCTTATATATAACCTGGCCGGTCTCTCCGCCGGAACAAGGCTGGCTGAATCACTTCATTTTTTCATAGAAGATGTAACCAAAATCTTTGCCATGGTTACGGTTATGATCTACCTCATTGCTCTTATACGTGCAGGTCTGGATACGGAAAAAATCAGGGATTTTCTCTCCGGGAAAAACAGATTTTTCGGCTACGCAGCCGCCTCCGGCCTTGGGGCGGTAACCCCCTTCTGCAGTTGTTCCAGTATTCCACTTTTCCTTGGCTTCACCCAGGCCAGAATTCCTCTGGGCATAACCATGGCCTTCCTTATAACCTCCCCCATCATCAATGAAGTAGCTCTTGTTCTGCTGGGAGGCCTCCTTGGTGTGCGTTTTATGTCTATATATCTTGCCATCGGTATAGGAGCCGGTATTATCGGAGGCTTCTTTCTGGATCTGATAAAAGCAGACCGCTACCTTACTCCTCTGGTCAACGGAGTCGCCCGGGCGGAATCTGCTGCGACATGTACCAGCGGCAAATGTGGAGTAACACCGGTTGCACAGAAACAGAAACTCACATTTGCTGAAAGAAAAAGCTTTGCAGCTGCGGAACTGAAGGAAATCCTCGGCCGAATATGGAAATGGATTTTTATCGGTATCGGCGCAGGAGCTGTTCTGCACGGTTTTGTCCCTGAGAGCTTCATTACTTCTCATCTTGGAAGCGGCAGTATCTGGACTGTACCAGCTGCAGTTTTTCTCGGAATTCCTCTCTATTCAAACGCATCGGGAATGATTCCCGTGGCGGAAAGCCTGTTGAGCAAAGGCCTTCCTGTTGGAACCACCATCGCATTCATGATGAGTACCGTTGCGGCAAGTTTTCCGGAGTTTATGCTTTTGAAGCAGGTTATGAAAATTAGACTGCTGATTATTTTCTTTATCATGCTTTTAGTCTTCTTTACCCTTGCAGGCTGGATCCTGAACGGAACAGTAAGCCTGGGATGACAACATATTTTTAATAACTACAGGAGAGTGTTATGACTATTCAGATCCTTGGCGGCGGATGCCCCAACTGTGAAAAACTTGCTGCCAATGCGAAAGCTGCCGCAGAGAAGCTAAATCTTGATTATACCATGGAGAAAATTACCGACTATGCAAAGATTGCCGCCATGGGAGTTATGAAAACCCCTGCTCTGGGCGTGGATGGTACTATTCTGCATTCCGGCAGTGTTATCAATACAGATAAATGCGAAGAATTATTACAGAAATAATCAAAGACAGTGGAGGCCCTTCAGGGCGCCTCCACTGAGCCCGTAAAGACCTTCGAATCGAACGTCTCGACTATCCATCGTAAACTACTGCTGACTTTAATACTCTCTTGATATTCCTTTCCAGCATAAGTTACCATAACTGATCGCCACTAGTATCCTCATACCGTGTCTACCATCGCCAATTCGAACTTGTGTTGCAGAGAATTTCGTTTTATTCTTTTCTAACCCATAACAACCAACCTTAAGGAGGTTTGCATAAACATGAATATCATGCAGTACAGAACCTTTCCTGAAAGAACAGAGCAGTTATCAATCCTTGGATTCGGTTGCATGAGACTGCCGAAAAGCGGACCTGCACCGGAGGAAATTGACTATGCTGTTTCAATATCTATGGTGAGAAAAGCTATTGACGCGGGGGTTAATTATATTGATACAGCCTGGCCGTACCACGGTGGAGAAAGTGAACGTTTTCTTGCCGCAGCTTTGGAAGACGGATACCGGGACAAAGTTAACCTGGCGACCAAGCTCCCCAGCTGGCTGATTAAAAGCCGTGAGGATATGGACCATTATCTGAACGAACAGCTGATAAAGCTGAACACCGATCATATAGATTACTACCTGATACATGGATTAACCGAAGAGCGCTGGCAGAATCTTACTGGACTTAACATTGTCGACTTTATAGAAAAATCGCTGGAAGACGGCAGAATTAGGCATATCGGCTTCTCGTTTCATGATGAATTGCCTGTTTTTAAAAAAATCATTGACGCCTACCCCTGGGAGTTCTGCCAGATACAGTACAACCTTCTCGATACAGCCTTTCAGGCCGGCGAGGAAGGTCTTCAATATGCCTGGGAACGCAAAATCGGAATAATTGTCATGGAACCCCTCCGAGGCGGTGCACTTACTGAAAACGTACCTCCTGTTGTGACAGAAACCTGGAATGGGACCATTCCAGGTCGCAGTCCTGCAGACTGGGCCCTACGCTGGGTGTGGAACGACCCGCGGGTTACAGTAGTGCTCTCAGGGATGAGTACGCCGGAACAGGTTGAAGAAAATATTTCTGTGGCCTCAAGTTCGAGGTCGGAGAGTATGACAAGCGAAGAAATTGAAACAGTAGAAAAAGTTCGCAGTTTCTATAAAGACAAAATTAAAGTCAGCTGTACAGCCTGTCAGTATTGCATGCCCTGTCCAAGCAGGGTTGATATACCCGGCAATTTCCGTCACTTTAACGATCTAGCAATGTTTGAAAATCTGCCCCGGCAGAAAGCGCTTTATACAGCTTTCATGAGCAACTCTAATGCAGATCTGTGTACGGAATGCGGCTCCTGCGAGCCCCTGTGCCCTCAGAACATCAGCATTATTGAAGAATTAAAGAAGGTCAGTTCGGTTTTCATGAGTGGAGACGCCTTATAGGGCGCGCCTCCACTCAGCTCGTTAAGACATTCGAATCGAACGTCTCGACTTAGAATACTCTCTTGATATGCCGTTCCAGGAGGTTCTCGCGAACCTGATCGGCAACAATATCTTCATACCGCTCAAGAGCATCCGTCCAGCGGCTACCCATCTTCGATGCAACCTTATAGCCAACATGCAGCAGCTGGCGTACATGCAGATTATACAGAGGCTGATCCTGCTGATGCCGTAATACCTTTGCAAAGAAGGGGCCATCCCAGGTGTCCACATCATCTGCTGAAGGCAGCTTGCTTTTATCGATATCGATAACCGCAGCGTATGGTGCACACAGTTCATCAAACATCTTTATTCCAGTGCGGTAAACCTCTTTTGCTATGACAAGCCCTTCTCCACCGGCTTCAGCCAGACCGATAATCTCTTCCAGCCAGGTTGTTCCCGCGGTTTTAAGGTGCAGACCGGCGTTGTGCTTCCTGCATGCTTCTTTCATTCCCGGATAGATGGAAAACTTATCACTTCCCGAATGGATGGAAAGCTTCAGGTTTGCAGGAAGTCCGAACTCCTTTACAGCAAAGGCGATTACACAGACATCCTCATCAAACTCCTTGTTGAACTGAGCCACATCACCCACGTAATCAACACCTTTATTAAAGCGGCCGGTAAATTTCGGAGCAATAGTCTGAGCCGGAATTCCTTCATCTGCAATTGCGGCAAGAATAAACAGAAGTTCATCGGGCGTCTGGGGAAGATCAGTCTCGTCCATGGAAACCTCGGCCACAAAGTTTCCTTTTCCCTTCTTATCCAGTATTTTCCTATAGATTTTTCCCGCTTCCTGAACAGCCAGCAGATATTTCTCACCGATGCTTCGGAGTTTGTCTTCGGTAACTTCTATTTTTTCCGATATTCCGGGAATATCTATTGTCCCAATATATGACAAATACTTCTTCACAAAGGTATCGATGGAATCGGAATCGGCAGGCTTACCGGTAAAATCAGCAACATCAAGGGTATAAAAGTCCGAGGCTTCCATAAATAGATCAACGTTACCGAGTCCGATATGATCCGCATCTACATAATAGGAACCTTTCCAGCCCAAAGCCGCTACTGCCGCATCGGCTTCCTTTCTGGTGGACATGGGATCTGTTCCGACAATTGTGTGCTCACGATAACTTTTATTCCATACGGGAACAATATCGAGTCCAAGACTTTTTGCTTCGATCAAGGCTTCCAGCTGGGCTTTTCCCTGGTGGAAAAACCGGTCACCGCAGCCGAATGAAAACTTTTCCAGGGTCATACAAAATCCTCCTTAATTACAGACGGAAAATACTAATCTATATTAATGCCGAAATATTCTTTCGCATTGTTGAACGAAATATCAGCCACCATTCTTCCCAGAAGGTCCATATCCCTGGGCGCTTTTCCCTCTTCCACCCAGGTCCCCACAATATTGCAGAGAATACGACGGAAGTAATCGTGCCGCGGATAGGAGAGAAAACTGCGGGAGTCGGTCAGCATGCCGACAAAGCGGCTGAGTACACCCATGTTGGCAAGATCCTTCATCTGCTTTGACATACCATCTTCATGGTCTGCATACCACCAGGCAGAACCGAACTGAACTTTCCCCGGGACCGAACCGTCCTGAAAACAGCCTCCGATGGTAATCAGAAGATCATTGTCCCGCTGATTCAGGGTATAGAGAATGGTTTTGGGTAGTTCTCCTGTAGAATCCAGAGCATCCAGGAAGCGGCTTAAAGGAGCACCGACCTCGCCGTCGGCAACAGCATCAAAACCGACATCCGGACCAAGCTTAGCGAACATGCGGCTGTTATTATTACGCAGTGAACTCAGGTGCAGCTGCATTACCCAGCCGCGTTTTGCGTTCATGCGGCCGAAATGGAGCATTAAAGCAGTACGGAATTTATCTGCTTCTTCGGAGCTGACTGCAGTTCCATCCTTTGCCTTATTAAAAATTGCCTTCAGCTCACTGTCGGAAGCAGGTTTATAAACCGGAACCAGCAGTGCATGATCCGATACTCTGCCCCCCATGGAGTGAAAGAACTCATGGCGTTTCTCCAGCGCTTCCAGCAGATCATCAAAACTGCTAACTGCCATACCTGCGGAGGCACCAAGCCTTTCCAGATATTCAACCCAGGCGGCGCCTGAATCGACGGCCATAGCCTTGTCCGGCCGGAAGGCAGGCAGCATTCTGCCTGAAAAGCTGGAATCCGCCGCAACCTGCTTATGATATTCCAGAGAGTCCGCAGGATCATCGGTGGTACAAACTGCTTTTACCTTGAAATGTTCCATTATTCCCCGGGCCCGGAATTTTTCCTGCCCAAGCATTTCATTTACCTGTTTGTAAATACCTTCTGCTGTACCGGGATTCAGGACCTTCCCACTTATACCGAAAGGATCCTTGAGCTCCATGTGAGTCCAGTGATACAGGGGGTTGCCGATAATCCGTGGGACCGTATCCGCCCAGGCTGCAAATTTATCCCAGTCAGAAACATCTCCAGTGCAGTACTTTTCTTCGTATCCGTTTGCCCGCATTACACGCCACTTGTAGTGGTCGCCGTAAAGCCATATTTCCGTAAGATTCTTAAACTGTTTATTATTTGCCACCTGCTCTGGAGGCAGGTGACAGTGAAAATCGAAAATGGGCATGCCCTCGGCGTTCTCATGATATAAAATCCGCGCTGCCTCATTCTGCAGCATAAAATCGTTGTCCAGAAACTGTCGTGACATGCCCGTCCTCCTTAAATATTATGTACCAGGTAACCGCCATCTACAGGGATCGAAACACCGGTAACAAAACCGGACGCTTTCTCGCTGCAGAGAAACAACAGCGCACCGCCAAGCTCCTGAACATCGCCGAAACGGCCGAAGGGAGTATGGGCAATAATAGCCTCTCCCCGGGAGGTCAGGTTGCCGGTGGCTTCATCAAACAGCAGTGCTTTGTTCTGTTTTCCCACAAAGAATCCCGGTGCAATAGCATTCACCCTGATTCCATCCTTTGCAAACTCCCGTGCACCGGCGTAGGTGAGATTTAGAACTGCAGACTTGGCTGCTCCGTACGCATGGGTACCTGAGAGGGGAATATAACTTGTCATGGATGTGAGGTTGATTATTGAGCCCTTGATTTCTTTGGCTTTCCAGTTTTTGACAAAAACCTTTGTGGGAACCATAAGACCGGCTAAAAGATTCAGACGAAGAACGTCTTCAAAGACATCCATATCAACATCTTCCCAGTCTGATTTACCTTTGTTTCCTCCGGCGGCATTAATCAGGATATCAACGGAACCGAACTGCTTCTCCGTCTCTTCGTAACCTGCAATAACTGCGGCTTCGTCGCCGGTATCGGCCTTCACCCGCTGCAGTTGATCCTTCAGACCCGTAGCATCCGCAAGTTTTGCCAGATTGGCATCAATGGACTCATAACGATGACCCCAGAGGGACACATTTGCTCCGGCCCGAAGCAGGGCTTCTCCCATGGCGTAGGCGATATTTCCACCTCCACCGGTAATGACTGCGGTCTTTCCTTTTAAAGAAAACATTTCATCAAGATAGCTCATACAAAAAACCTCACTCTCTTTCTCTCTTTGTTTAGGTCTATTTACGAGGCCCGGACTTATCCGGCCTGAAGAACCTCTATTCCAAGGGCAACAAGTTCCGCTGCCGATGTAAAATCCCTGTCAGTCACCAGTACATCCACGTTCTCCGGCCGTCCGAACACAGAAAAAGCGGATAACCCCATTTTCCTCGAATCGGCAAGAACTACGGTGCGCTGACTCAGTGCAATAACCTGCTGTTTAAGTTGACTGTCCATAATGTTATGGGAGCTGAATATCCCCTTTTCTGAGAACGCTGCGCCGCCCAGGAAACAGGTATTGAACTGAAAATCTTCCAGGTTATGTATAGCCATAGGCCCGAGAAAACTCCCTGCGGATTTACGGTATGCCCCACCGGTGGAAATCAGACTGATGCCGGGACGGTCCGCCAGGCGCGTCATAACATCGATGGAATTGGTAACCACCCTCAATGACATATGCGCAACAGCTTCTGCAAAGAGCATACAGGTGGATCCGGCATCGATAAAAACTGTATCATCTTCGCGAACCAGTTCCACCGCCCGTGCGGCTATAGCCCGCTTGGCCTGAAGATATTCACCCCTTCGAATGCTCATGGTCTGACGGAAGCGGTTGTCCTGAGCAAGCTCCGCACCACCTCTGGTCCTTATTAGGAACCCCATCTCTTCCAGTATAGAGAGATCCTTTCGGATTGTAACTTCAGATACATTCAGCCTGCAGGTCAGTTCCCCGACGCTTACACTGCGCAGTTTTGACAACATAGCAAGAATTTCGTCCTGCCGCCGGTTTGCTGGCATTGCTATTCCTTTCGTTTTCAGAGTATTACGGAAACATACCCCTGTCAATGAAAAAATGTAAGGGTTTACAAAGCTTGACTCAGGGCACTTTCCATGGTAAATCTTTCGTTAGAGACCGTAATACATAAGTATTCAAAAGTCACTAACCATTATACCTTATTACACCACAGAAAGGGGTACAAGGTAAAAAAAGGAGAGAATATGATTGATCCTGTTCAGGAACTGAAGGATTTCAAACCGGAAAAGGAGTTTTTCATCGGTATTGATTCCGACGGATGCGCCTTTGATTCCATGGAGATTAAGCACAAAGAGTGTTTCTGTCCCCAGTTCATATACCAGTTCGGTCTGCAGGCTGTTTCGAAATATGCCAGGGAAGTCTGGGAGTTTGTAAACCTCTATTCAAAAAACCGCGGATGCAACCGCTTCCTTGCCCTGCAGTACGCAATGGCCCTGCTGTCTGAACGAAAAGAGGTAAAAGCCCGTAACGTTGAGGTTCCACTGCTGAAGGACCTCGATGCCTGGGTAAAGCGGGAAACCAAACTCGGTAATCCTGCATTCCTTGAGGAAGTTGATCGAAATCCCACGGAGGAGCTTAAAACAATCAAGGCGTACTCCCTGGGAGTAAATGAAGTTGTATCCTGGTACGTAAAGAACGTACCCCCCTTCCCCCTGGTGCGGGAAAGTCTTGAAAAGATGGTGAAAAAAGCAGATGCCCTTGTTGTCAGCCAGACTCCCACGGAAGCCCTGGAGAAAGAGTGGGCAGAAAGCAAAATAGATTCCTATGTTCGCCTCATAGCCGGCCAGGAACGGGGTACTAAAACCGAGCATATTAAATTCGCCGCCGGCGGCAAATATGATGCGGAAAAAATCCTGATGATCGGTGATGCACCCGGGGACTACAAGGCTGCAGCAGCAAACAATGCTCTTTTCTTTCCCATAAACCCAGGACACGAAGAAGCAAGCTGGGAAAAGCTCTATAACGAAGGTCTGGATAAGTTCTTCAACGGAACCTTTGCAGGAGCATATCAGGATGCCCTCTTGAAGGAGTTTGATACCTACCTTCCTGAGAAGCCAAGCTGGTAAGGCAGAAGACCCATGCTCTACTATGCTAAGGGAACTGCAGATACAGTTATCAGCCTGAGTGAACTATCTTCTATCCTGACTGATGTTCTTGCAAAAATCGGTGACAAAAAGAAGGTTCTTGCCCTGCCTCCGGATATTACCCGGGCCCATTCAAAAGCAGGCGAAATTACTGCAATGCTTTATGATTACTATGGAGAAAAGTTGACGGATATTATGCCGGCTATCGGCACGCATGCACCAATGAGTGACGATGAAATTAACCGGATGTTTCCCGGCGTTCCCCGGGAGATCTTCCGCGACCACCGCTGGCGGAAAGATCTTGCAACCCTGGGAACTGTTCCGGCTGATTTTGTCAGAGACCAGACCGAAGGTAAAATTGATTTTGACTGGCCTGCTCAGGTCAACTCTCTCCTCGCTGAAGGCGGTCACGATCTGATAGTCAGTGTTGGTCAGGTAGTACCCCATGAAGTAATCGGACTTGCCAACTACAATAAAAATATTTTTGTCGGAACCGGCGGACAGGAAGGGATCAACAAGAGTCACTTCATCGGTGCTGTGTATGGTATGGAAAAGATAATGGGCAGAGCGGATAATCCCGTCAGAGCAGTTCTGAATTACGCATCGGAAAAGTTCGGCACCAGCCTGCCCCTGCTCTATATACTCACTGTAGTAGGCAGAGACTCGAACGGGGCACTTCCCATCCGCGGTCTGTATATAGGTGACGACCACGAATGTTTCTACAAGGCGGCGGAACTCTCCCTGGAAGTAAACTTTACCATGCTGGAGAAGCCGATTAAAAAGGCAGTAGTATATCTTGATCCGGAAGAGTTCAGGAGTACCTGGCTGGGAAATAAAAGTATCTACCGTACCAGAATGGCCATAGAAGACGGCGGAGAACTGATAGTACTCGCGCCCGGGGTCAAGGAATTTGGAGAAGATGCAGAGAATGACCGTATTATTCGCAGATACGGCTACCTCGCCACTGAGGAGGTTCTGGACTGCACAGCAAAAAACAAGGACCTCCAGGACAACCTTGGAGTTGCTGCTCACCTGATTCACGGATCACCGGAGAAACGATTCAATGTTACCTACTGCCCCGGACATCTGACACAGCAGGAGATTGAAAGCGTAGGTTACACCTATGCTGATCTCACAGAAATGCGTACACTGTATAATCCGGAAACCTTAAAAGACGGCTGGAACACCATGCCCGACGGCGAGGAGATATACTTTATAAACAATCCTGCCATTGGATTATGGGCGGTTCCGGAACGGTTCAATGATTAAGACTATAAAGAAATAATAAGGAGATTTATATGGCAGAAAAACAGGCGGATATCGGACTTATCGGTCTTGCGGTGATGGGACAGAATCTGGTCCTGAATATGAATGACAACGGTTACACCGTTGCCGTTTTCAACCGGACGGTAAGCAAGGTTGATGATTTTCTTAGCGGTGCAGCCAAAGGCCGGGATACACTCCTGGGCGCACACTCCATGGAGGAGTTTGTTGCCAGCCTTAAGCGTCCCAGAAAAGTAATGCTTATGGTTAAAGCAGGAGATGTTGTAGACAGCTTCATCGATATGGTACTGCCCCACCTCGAAGAGGGCGACCTGATTATCGACGGCGGGAACTCCCACTTCCCCGATACAATCCGCAGAACCAAAACACTTGAAGAGAAAGGAATTCTATACATCGGCACCGGAGTTTCCGGCGGAGAAGAAGGCGCCCGCAGAGGTCCTTCAATGATGCCCGGAGGAAACAAGAAAGCCTGGCCCCTGGTTAAAGATATTTTCCAGTCTATTGCAGCTAAAACCGAGGATGGAGAGCCATGTTGCGACTGGGTTGGAGAAGATGGTGCCGGCCATTATGTAAAGATGGTTCACAACGGAATTGAGTATGGTGATATGCAGCTTATCTGTGAAGCCTACATGCTCATGAAAAATGCCCTTGGCATGGAAGCTGATGCAATGCATGAGGTTTTCAAGGAATGGAATACCGGCGATCTTGATTCCTATCTGGTGGAGATTACCCGGGATATCCTCGGCTTCAAGGATGATGACGGATCGGCACTGGTTGAAAAGATTCTCGATACGGCGGGACAGAAGGGAACCGGAAAATGGACCGGCGTAAGCTCACTGGACCTGGGAGTTCCCGTAACCCTCATCGGCGAAGCAGTTTTTGCCCGCTGTCTTTCCGCAATGAAAGATGAACGTGTCGAAGCAGCAAAGGTTCTCAGCGGACCCGACACCTCTTATGACGGTGACAAGAAAGGATTTATCGACGATATTCAGAAAGCCCTTCTGGCCAGCAAGATAGTCTCATATACCCAGGGCTACATGCTTATGCGAGAGGCTGCCAGAGAGTACGGCTGGAACCTGAACTACGGAGGTATCGCCCTCATGTGGAGAGGCGGCTGTATTATACGTTCCGCTTTCCTCGGCAAGATAAAAGATGCATTTGACAAAAACCCTGAACTGAACAACCTGCTGCTTGATGACTGGTTTAAAGACAAAATCAATGAGTGTCAGGCAGCATGGCGGCGTGTTGTTGCCAAAGCTGTTGAACTCGGAATTCCCACTCCGGCGTTCTCAACAGCCCTCGCCTTTTATGACGGATACCGCAATGACCGGCTGCCGGCAAACCTGCTTCAGGCACAGCGGGACTACTTCGGTGCGCACACATACGAACGGGTAGATAAAAAACGGGGAGAATTCTTCCACACCAACTGGACAGGTACCGGTGGGGACGTTTCTGCCAGCACCTACGAAGTATAACAGATTCGAATTATCCAGATTTAAGACGCCGGTTCAGTGAACCGGCGTTTTTTATTCCGGCTCGTAGATTGATCCCCGATTCCTGAAAATTCCACCCAGAACAGCAGAACTGATGACAATCAGAGGCAAAGAGACTGTCCAGCGAACCAGGGAAAAGGGAAAACCGAGAAAGGTCGCTTCAAAAATTGTCATGGGAATTCTGCAGATAGTCGTGGCACCGATAAAGCAGAGCACAACAGACAGTCGCGCCCCTTTCTTCTGCAGGGCATGCGCTGCAGGAAGAGCAATGATCATGGGAGCCATGATTGAGCTTGCCAGCACAATAGCCCAGAAATAGCCTCGCCAGCCCGACTGCTCACCAAGATGTTGCTCCACCATACTTCGCTGTACCCAGACCTCAAACAGCCCGATAAGAATAAAAGCCGCTGGGAACATTGCTGCCATGGAGAGAAAAAAATCGAGAAACCGGTGAGCCATAATTCTTCCAGGCTGAAAGTCAATTATAACTGAGACAGATACAAACAGCAGAAATAAAACAATCAGAACAAATGTCCGCAGCAGAGGATTATTTCTGTTCACAGGGTAATATCTCCAAAGACAATACCGGTTGCCAGCGCCACCAGCAGTGCGATTACAAGTCCTGTCAGATTCCGCATCACCGCCAGTCTGGTTCCAAGATACAGACGCTCCACCGGAAAAGTCACAACACCAACCATCATCAGGGTTGTTGTGAAGACTGAGATAATCATAAAACTTATTCCCTGTTCACGAAGCAGTCCCATCAGCGGGAAGACAATGAAACCGGGAACAAGGGTTATTGATCCCAGTACCGCCGCGATGAGCAGGGAGGCCGGTCTATCCGAAGAAAGTACCTCCCTGAATTTCTCGGGGGGAAAGAAATAGAGAAAAACTGAAGACAAAACCATCATAACCAGGAGGGAAGGCAGCACCTTAAGAAACATTTTCCAGGCTTTATGAAAAGCCTTGAAAGTCTCTCCCTTCTTGACCAGGAATGAGATTAATACAGCTGCAGATGTAAGAGAATAGAGTATCAGCATAGTGCGTTGCTCCTTTCGGTTACATGCTCAAACATAGCATAGACTTATTATATTAATCTTCAAAAAAAATTTGACGAACCACGGTTTCGGGACTACATTTATAGTGTTGGATGTTTCTAACAAGGAGGCAACCGATGGAAGCACCACCTAAACTGGTGTGCCGGGATTAGCCCCGGCAGGTACATATTGTGTTGTTTGAAATCAAATTAAGCACGGAGGCGCCTATAGAACCACCCTATAGAGTAGCTTACCGAAAAGGTAAATCGAGCTCTTAAAGAGCAATAACGAGATACCAGTTCTGTGAGAAATCACACTAAAGAACGATATTTACAAGCCGGCCTGAGGCCGGCTTTTTTTTATTTACATCCATTTTTGATTCTGTCCCCAGTCATTGTGACAAAAAGGGGGTCAGTTTACAGGGCCAAATTCCTTTGCCTTCTTCACCAGCTTTTTTATTCTGGCAAAATCGGCATCAGGCGGTGCAGTATCCGCAATTGATACAATTATGTGCCTCCCATCTCCTATGCTCAACATAAAATCGTCGAGATACTTCTCAAATTCATACTCAGTTACCGAATTAGCGAGAAAAAGTATTGAAGGAATTCCTCCGTATATGGTCATTTTATCCCCAAACTTCTTCCGGTGTTCACTGAAAGATACACTTGTCATCGGTGCCGGGCAGACAGAATCTGCGATATCAAAATCAGCCCGAAGATAAAGATCAAGAAGGTTCTTATTTTCGCCATCGGTATGTGACAAAATATATTTACCTTGAGCATGAGCTTCATCAGCACAACTTTTTAGGGAAGGCAGAATGTACTCTTCAAAGAACGGTGGGTTCTCTATCATCGAATCATAGTTCGATCCTACCCGTAATATATCCGAATCAGAATCAAGGCCAATCCTGAATGCCTGATCGAAAGAAAGCTTGATTTTGCCAGCAAGTTCCTTCATCTGTTCAGGGTGGTCGAACATTTCATAGCAGAACCGATCATATGGCATGAGATATTTGGACAGCATATGAAACGGGGAACCTTCTGATGAAACCCAGAAAATATAAGGTCCGCGGTCACCGGCACGATCACGAATAACCCCGGACGCCTGTGGCTTAGGCATAAGGGTCATATGTTCGTATACATAACCAAGTGCTTTATAGTCCTTCTCAGATTTAAAAGCCTTTTCCTGTATATGAGTGCTGGTTATGCCGGAAAGGCTCATTTCATCCGTATAGAGTGTCCTGGTTGTTATCGTACCATAGGGTGTTCGATATTCGGTCAGGGAACTATCACCATCCTGCCTGAAACTGTAATCACAATCGATTACAACACTATACCCGATATCATTGGATTGATACCTTCCGAGCGCTCTATGAGCTTCTTCTTCAACAGAATCCCGGTCAAGGAAATCGGGGTTGGTAGTATTAAATCCAACCTCCAGGTCTTCCATAATGTTGAGCAGCGTTGCATCTTTGTATTTTTCCGGCAGTGTACCCCGCTTTGAATTAGCAAGATACCATAGGTCCATTCTGGGCGCGCAGGGCAATTCAGGCGTAGGTTCCCCTTTTATTGCCGCGAGAATAATATCACTGTAGGTCATGCTCTCAACCTCCGAAGGCCTTTGCCACTACCCGCGGCAGGAAAAGAACAAAATCAGGGACGAATGTTATTATAAGCAGAGCTATGCCTAGAGGAACATAAAAAAACTTCATCTCTTTAAGTAAACTTCTGAATGATATCTTGGCGATATCCATCATTATGAACAGAATAATCCCGAACGGCGGTGTAATAGCGCCAATAAGAAGATTAAGTACCAGAATTACCCCGAAATGGACCGGATCTACGCCAAGCATCTGAATAAGGGGCATAAGAGCAGGCACAGAAATAAAGAGAATCGCATTGGTCTCAAGAAAGCACCCTACGACCAGGAGCATAATGTTTATCATTCCGAGAACGACAAATTTGTTTGTCGAGATGGAAAGGATAAAATTCGCAATCGCTATGGGTAGATTGTTTGCTGCAATAATCCAGCCAATGGGAAAAGCTGCTGCCATAATGAAAATCAGCACTCCAAAGGTCACCAGACTATCGAGAGCAGCTTCCTGAACAGCTTTCAATGTAAGTTTCCGATTGACCGCGCCAAGAATGACTGCATATAGAACCGTAACTGCACCGAGTTCTGTGGGAGTTGCAAACCCGAAAAGAATACCAAAGACCAGTATAACTGGAGCAATAAGAGCCGGAATCGCATAAATGAATGCGCTGATAATCTCACTGAATGAACTGGCTTTTTCCACAGGAGTATGAGCCCTTCCTGTAACAGACATCCAGTAAACAAGAATCATAAGAAGTGCACCCATAAGAATTCCAGGAAGAACACCTGCCAGAAACAGCTCTCCCAGAGAAACCTGTGCCAGAACTGCATATAAAACCATTATTACGCTGGGAGGAATAATCGGCCCGATAATGGATGAAGCCGCTGTGACTGCAGCCGAAAACGGTGCCTGATAGCCCTTCTTCATCATCTGTTCTATTTCAATGGTTCCAAGTCCGGCTGCATCCGCCTGCGCTACTCCCGACATTCCTGCAAAGACAATACTTGCTGTTATATTTACATGTGCAAGCCCCCCGCGGATATGACCGAAAACAGAAGTAGCAAACCTGAAGATTGATTCGGCAATGCCCGAACGGTTCATCAGATTACCTGCCAGTATAAAAAGAGGCATGGCCAGGAGCGGAAAGCTGTCCAGCCCTGGAGACATTCGGCGTGCGAGAATAGTCAGAGATACCGGAATACCCGTACCGGTAAAAAAATCGATAAACAGATACCCTATCGATCCCCCGAGAAGAGCAAAAGCTACAGGGATTTCGAAAATCAGAAGAACTGCAGCTGTACCTAATAATGCAACAAGACTCATACTGCCCCCTTCCTTTCGGTTAAATCGTTTGACCGAAACTGGACAAACTCTTCCAGCATCAAATATGGAACAGTAATGACCATGGACCAGAGCGACACCAAAAGAGGAAGAGAGAAGACATAAAACCGCGGAACAAAAGGGATTGCAATTATATTACTGCGTACCTCAATTTTGTACAGGCTCGGTCCGTTTAATACTATAAGAAACAGAATAATAAGAATAATCACATACGAGATTTCTGCTATGATCATCTGTTTCCTCCGGTCAAGTCTGAATAAAAAAGTACTTATTTTTATATGACGTCGCTGTTTGGTTCCGATAGCGGCCCCGAGAAAAGCCGCCCATATAAAACCGTATGTACATAGCTCTTCTACCCAGATCTGCGATTTATTAAAAACAGCCCGGGTAAAAACCTGGAAACATATACTTAATACAATGAAGGCGAGCAGTGCCAATCCCAGGAACTTTTCAATTCGTGCTATGCTGCCCAACAATCGATTGTATTTATCTATTACAGTATTGAGAGTCACTGTCGCCTTCCTTATTTTTTACAACTCGTAATTAGTCAGCAAGGTTACGTACTGCCTGCCAGAGCCCTTTGCTCCATTCACCATCATTTTCCATTGTTCCTACAGCGGAAGTACTACGCTTTACCATTTCTGCACGTGCATCAGGAGTCAGCTCATAGAGTGTTGCACCTTCGACCTTCATTTTTTCAAGAACTTCGGAGGTACCCTCTTCCGCGATCTTACGTGCATAATCTGCAGCTTCCTGACCTGCCTCTAGAAGGATTTTCTGTATCTCAGGAGTCTGCTTCTCAAACAGTTCATTATTCATAGAAACCTGGTATGTGGAAACGAGATGATTGGTCATTGTCACATAGGGGCCGCTTTCATGAAATTTTGCCCCATACGCCGCACCGACAGGTCCTTCTGCAGCTTCAAGAAGCCCGGTTTTCATACCAAGATATACCTCCCCCCAGGCGACCCTGTTTGGGTTGGTTTCAAATGTCTGCCATAGAAGCATATAGGTCCGAATATCAGGAACCCGCATCTTCAAACCTTTTAGATCTGCGAGAGAGTGAACCGGTTTCGACGAGAAGAGGATTCTCTGCTGGGTCGGTGCAATTCCGAGTATCTTGATACCCGCTTTATCCGCAAGTTCATCACTCAAGGCAGTAAATGCATCACTATTAAAAAAGCGCTGTACATGATCATTATTATCGAAAGTAAAACCCCAGTTCAGGATGGCGAAATCCTTCACCCAGTTTGCATACCATCCAGCTACATCGCCATAAAACTGGACTGAACCTTCCATCATCTGCTCGATTACCTGCATATCATTACCAAGTGACTCCCCGGCAATATGCTGAACAGTAATTGCACCATTAGTGCGTTCTGTTACAAGTTTACAGAACATGGCATCTGCGAGATTAATCGGGGTGCCAAGAGAATCGGCTTCTCCAAAAATCATTGTAGTCTTCTTTTGTTCTTCGCCTTTCTCGGTTGATCCTTCAGCCGCAATAAAGAATGAACCTGAAAATACAATTAAAAACAAAAGACAAAATATGAAACTCTTTTTCATAAGTTTCTCCTCCTTTAATTTAATTGTAGAGCTGGAATATTATTCCCACCTCAGAAAAAAGAAGGTATTTTTCCGGAATAGTAAGATTTCATGCAACTATATAGGCATTTTTATTCTTTTTTTACGACTTTTTCACTAACATATGATTCTCTTTGTGTTTTTTAAGCAATTATAGTGGATTTTTTATTAGGACGAAGATTCAACGGTTTCGTGCCAACCAATTTCTGAAAAGCCGCATAAAAGCTGCTGAGTGTAGAGAAACCACAATCCAAGGCAATATCGGTTATTTTTCTATCAGTATGGATAATCATCTTTTGAGCTTCAGATACTCTAAGAAACAACATAAATTCATTAATTGACATGCCAAATTTTTTCTTGAACAATGAGATTATGTACTTTGGGTGAGCTCCTACATATTCAGCAATAATCGAAACATCAAGATTCTCATCAAGATAATTCTCAACAATATATTCACAGATCTGCTGAATAAGCTTATTGCCCATTCCAGGCTGTTTGGATTGTGATTCGATTTCCCTTGAAAGTAAACCTTTACGATATCTTTGCCCGATCTCTTCAAGAGTACAACGGATCTGCGCACATATAGCCAGCTGTGCCGAGTCTCGTATGGATTTAGAGTTGTTTGCGAGGTCCTCGCCCCAGAATTGAAATAGATAGCTGAATGCTTTGAGATATCTGTCAAAATCCGATAAGATCAGCCCCCCACTGAAAATTTTCGGAAATAGCTTTGGATTATTAACCCACTGAAAAAAAGATGCCACCGGAACACATAGCCAATAATGAGTCTGTTCAACTGAATCAGTATGGATAAAGTGAGGGATTCCTCCCCAGAAAATCAGAAGCTTTCCTGGGTCAACTTGAACCCTGTGTCCCTGAATTTCAAGAAAATATGATCCCTGATCCACAAAATTGATTTCTATTTCATTGTGCCGGTGATAATGATCCCATGGTTTATCCAGAGTAGCTTTTCCACAATTAAACCCAAATGTGTATTCTCTAATCAAATCCATGGTTATATATACTCTCTACATAAAAGAAAATTATCAGTTAGGCAACAAAACGACTAGTCTCAGTATTACACAATTTAGTTAGCTGTCAATGTTTTTACCTTCCAGAAAAACAACAGGTTACATAATGGAGATTTTATTCATTAATTTAAGATTCTATTACCATGCAAAAATACATGAAATTTTTAAAGAAATTTTTGACGAACCACGGTTTCGGGACTACATTTATAGTGTTGGATGTTTCTAACAAGGAGGCAACCGATGGAAGCACCACCTAAACTGCTGTGCCGGGATTAGCCCCGGCAGGTACATATTGTGTTGTTTGAAATCAAATTAAGCACGGAGGCGCCTATAGAACCACCCTATAGAGTAGCTTACCGAAAAGGTTAATCGAGCTCTTAAAGAGCAATAACGAGATACCAGTTCTGTGAGAAATCACACTAAAGAACGATATTTACAAGCCGGCCTGAGGCCGGCTTTTTTTTATTGAATACTACGGCAAATTTGCGGTTTCATTATCCGTTTACTACAATTAGATCATGATGAACGGAGACATAGACAGGATAACCGGCAGAATAGAAAACCTGCTGCATCGTCTGGGCTTGTTTTTTCGGCATGAAGAACTGGAACCGGATCATTATTTTGATCCCTTTCATCGCCTGAATTTTTCCGATGCGGAGATCAGGAAACTTCAGAGAGCAAACAGGAACTGAAGAGCGTCCGAAAATGCTCTTCTCCCTTTCCGTTGCCGGGGACAATAATAACAATTCCAACACTGTCCGGCCGTTGGTCAAGCTTTTCCAGAGAAACCGAGTCACCGACACAATCAATCTGATAATAGCCGCCTTCAGAGGCGGGCACCGCCCCCTTAACCCGGTAGCTTTCTCCTGCGGTACGAACAAGAAACTCTTTGAGTACAGTCTCACTTAACGGTTGATCAGGTGAAATAAGGTAGTTTTTCGGCCGACCAGCATCTCCCCACCCCATATATGAGGAGTCAAGATCCGGAGTTTCCGGGGCCTGACCGATCATTGTTTCAATTTCACTGAATGAAACATCACCGAATGACGTATTACGTATCTGTACAGAATCATTTGCTGCGTGAATAAGAGTCTCCGCTTCCAAAATCTGAGCTTCAGAACATTGATCAATCTTGTTGAGCACAACAGCTCCGGCATAGCGAATCTGCTCACTGATCACCTGCACGCTCTCATGCAGAACTGGAAGCCTGGGGGCATCGACAACGGTGATAAGCCCCCCGAAATGAATTGCCCCTGAGGTGGCCTTCTCCACCCCGGCGGACAAATCTTTCAGGGTTGCCGGTTTTGAGAGGCCGGAACATTCAGCAATAATAAGATCCGGTTTTTTCTCCGCCAGCTGGACAAGCGCTGACGAAAGAGGACCGGCAAGGCAGGAGCAGAATATCTGGCCGTTATTCAGCTCAAAGATATCCCCCTTTTTCCTGCCCTCCTCTTCTATTCTTCCCGCATCCACGCCTATAGAACCAAATTCATTGATAATAAGCCCTGCTGTTCTGTTTCCCAGGGTTGCAAGGAGCTTATTTAATACCGTAGTTTTACCGGATCCAAGAAACCCGGCAATAAAGTAGAGGGGAATACCTGCCATTACATAACCTCGTCTATTGCACCGAAAAGTTCATCCCGGCTGGGAATAATAGAAGAGTACTTCAACTGGCCGTTGATGTATATACTGGGCAGCTGTTTCACTCCCATGGCTCCGCAGCGGGCGATATTCTCAGGACTGGTGTATTTATACTCCACAACATCAATTTTATCACCGTAATACTTCTTGGCATCCATTGCAGATGCCATCATGTAGGTACAGGCTGCACATGTAGTGGAATCCAGGGTAAAGACCTCAACAAGGGGCCGTTCCAGGTTCTCATAATCCGGCAACTCACCTTCGAAAACCAGGTCCTCTTTTGAGTAGTTCGCTACCATGGCACGTACAGCTGCGGTATTGTGAACCGCCTGTTCCGCGCCTATTGTATTTTCAACGGGAATGGCATAGGGCATGTCACAGCCGGGAGAGATGATCAGGTTATTGTGAGAAACGGAATCCATCAGATCGATTACCGCTTTCATATTATCCTGCTGATTTCCGAAGAGCATAATCGATGTAAGGGGAATATTTCCCGCAAGTACCACACCGTACCTGTCTGTTACTGCTTTGGCGGCTGCAAGATCAACGTTTTCATCCACAGAAATATTATCCGGTTTGGTCAGACACATAGGCTCAATATTGTTGGTGGCATTTCCACAAACAAAAAATGAGGAGAAAACACCTTTGGCACGAATGTCCGCAAACAATTCAGAAAAAGGTTTCTCCATAAACTCCTTGAAGTGATCAGGAGAAATCTGAGAGATCAGAGGATCCACAATAGCAACAACATCCATACCGGCCTCAATAAAATAACCGGCCAGAGTTTTCGCAACCTTGTTACAGTAATCAAGAAGGTTATGTACATAGTCGGGGTTAAGGATCATGTCCATAAAAAGATTGGTTCCACGAAGGTGTGACGCCAATGTAAACGGACCACAGAGCAGACCGTACAAAGCAGTCTCTTCTCCGACAGCCGCTTTCATTCGGCGCATTACATCCAGTTCCATCCCAAGACGGCCATCATCCCTGGCAGGAATCTTGTCGGGGATATCATCAGTGTCAGAAAGAGGATGTGTTGATACCGTGGGAGGTGCATCTTCAGACCAGACAAGTTCACATCCAAGTATTTCGGCCTCAACCTGCAGATCAAACATCACGGGCTGTCCATCAGGTTTGTAAAGCTTGTTCACTTCCATAAGTGATTCAAACAGCTTGGCCCCGTCAAGAGAAACCTCTTTCGCAGTATAATCCTTAAGTCGTCCGGCATGGACTCCGGCAAAGGGTACCCAGGGGACATTATCGGGGAGACCATTCCCCATGACTGTATAAATTCGTTCCTTTCCTGTCATAAATCCTCCCATGAGCAGAAGCAGGTGGTGATTGTAATTGCGACAATTTTTGTCGTATTAAGCGTTAAAATGAACCCGGCTTTTGTGAGCCGGGTATGCACAGATCAGTGCTGATTCTTCTCAGCTGGCACAGGCGGCTACAGCAGCTTCTGCAGCAGTTGTTGCATCGGCAGTGTAGATATCCGCGCCGATAGAATCGCAGAAATTCTTGGTTACCGGAGCTCCGCCAACCATAATGGTAATAGAGTCACGCATACCGGCCTCTGTTGCCGCTTTTACCACATTCTCCATTTCGGTCATGGTTGTTGTAAGCAGCGCAGAGCAGGCAATAACCTGTGCACCCTGCTCCTGAGCAGTTGCAATGAATTTCTCAGAAGGAACATCCGCACCCAGATCGATAACCTCCAGGCCCTTTCCTTCCATCATGATCTTCACCAGGTTTTTACCGATATCATGAAGGTCGCCTTTTACAGTACCAAGAACAACCTTGCCTTTTGAATCGGCTGCATCGCCAACCATGTGGGGCTTCAGTATTTCAATTCCTGCATTCATAGCCCGGGCTGCAATAAGTACTTCCGGTACATATACTTCGTTCTTCTTGAACCGTTCTCCGACAATGCCCATTCCGAGCATAAGTCCCTCATTCAGTATTTCTTTTGCACTGCTTCCGTCATCCAGAGCCTTCTGACAAAGGTCAGCAACCTCTTTGGCTTTTCCCTTCTGCAGCATTTCTGATATTTCATTCCAGTCAGCCATTCCATTTCTCCTTTCAGCATTTATATTATTATCATGTCAAATTTCCATTCCGGTATTGAAAAAAAACGTTTCTTTTAGAAGATTTTTAGGCAAAAATCCTCTTATCGGTGAATTTCATGACTATCGCCGCTGATTCTACCCCGGGATTCCCGGTAGCGTCCCGGCGTAACACCGGAAACCCTTTTGAAAACCTTTGAAAAGTAGGACTGGTCTTCATACCCGACCATGGCAGCAACATCCACAAGTGGAATGGTAGTATTCCGCAGAATATCACGTGCCTTATCTATACGGTATTTATTCAGGTAATTGTTAAAGCTTACCTTCATCTCTTCCTTGAAGACCTTTGAGAAATATGCAGGAGAAAGATAAACCTCTCCGGCAACAGCATCGAGGGTTATCTTGTCGCCATAGTTGCTGTGAACATACTGAACAGCCCGATAGATAGCATCTGCATGCTTTACTTCCCGCAGGTCAAATACAAAATCGGTAAACCGCAGCATAATGCGGGAAAGCCATGCAGCAAGATCCTCAACAGAGGAAAAGGTATTTATCTGCCGCAGATAGCGGAGATTAAGCCCGAAAACCTGTTCAACCTCAGCGCCGCCTTCAACAGCTGCCCGGGAGAGGAGAACCACAAGTTCCAGTACCCGTGACTGAATTACTTCAAGGTTTCTTCCTGAGGAGAAAAAGACGCTTCCGAGAATTTCATTCAGCAGCTGCTGTGATCCCTTTTTATCCCCCCGGGAAATAAGGCTCAATAGTTCCCTTTCTTTTTCCAGAGGATATTGATGGGTATGATTCTCTTCGGCCTCTTTTATGTACTGAATATACTCGTTTATTCTGGATTGCTGCGCCAGGGCCTCAGAGGAGACGCTGAACCTGGTGTCTGCCTGAAAAGACAGGTGTTCTGCAGAAACGGCAAGCATTTCACTCAGGGCTGTCACCTTCTCAGGAGTAACCCGGGCGATGGATTTCAGGTTATTCAAAAGCTGATCTGTATCAAAATCCATTTCATGCTTACGCTTGAGTTCATCAATGACCTCTTCCGGTTCAATCATGAGCGCCGGTCCACCAACAAGAGACCCCTGCATTATACCGTCAATGACAATTGGAGAAGCCCAGTGGACAAGTGATACCGGACAGAAATAGATATACTTTCCGCCGAAGCGTTCCGCCTGATATCCACCCCAGAGATGTACCTGATGGCAGTTCAGCTTGTCATGCAGCACTGGTTGCAGACCACTACAGAACCTGCAGCTTTCACTGGCAAAGAGAGTATCACCTTTATTATCTATTACCGAGCAGCTGCAGCCTGTTGCCTTGGCATAAAAACCGGCTATCCGCCGTGCCCGCTCCCAATCGAGTTCGTTTGCACCATTATCCATAATATTGTACGCAACTATAGCAGATTTTATCTATTGAGGAAAGAACATCTGTTCCACATATCTATCCTGAAACTTCGGTGACGCTGAAAGCTCTATGTACTCCACCGTCGCAGCCAGATCCCCCAGGCTGGTGTAGCTCTGATCTGAGAGAAGAACCTGCACAGCCCCTGCCCCGGCAGTGTTACCGGCTGGTACAATTTTATCCTTTATTTCCCGGGGTAAAAGCCCGATTCCGACTGCACTGGCGGTGTTAATAAAACTTCCAAAGCCTCCAGCAAGAAACACCCGGTCTATACCCTCGGGACCAATACCGTATTCATCCAATAGAATATCTATTCCCGCCGCTACCGAAGCTTTGGCCAGTTGAACCTCCCTTACATCACGGGGAGTAAAAATAAGCGGTTGGTTATGCCGGTCTGAGGCAAACAGAAATCCGTCATCCGAAACCCGGGCAGCAAGAGCTGGCGGAACTGTTTCCGGAAGTTCATCAGGAGGCAGGAGCCGCCCGGTATAATCAACAATTCCAGTTTCTATAAGTATTGAAGCAAGATCAATAATCCCGGAACCACAGATACCGAGAGGGGCATCATCAGCTATGGTAGAGACCATGATATCCCCCGCTGAAGATACCTCAATACCGCTTACCGCACCGGGGATTCCCCCGAGACCGCAGGAGATGGTTGCACCTTCAAATGCCGGTCCTGCCGCGGTGGAGCAGGCTATCATCCGGCCTGCGTCACCTATAACAAGCTCCCCGTTGGTTCCAACGTCTATCAGTAATGACGGAGAATCTCCATGCATCAAACCTGTCGCAGCTATTCCAGCGGTTATATCCGCCCCGATAAAACCTGAAATTGACGGGAGCAGGATTACAGGCAGATAGTTAGGGATTCGGGGAAAAAGTTGAGAACTCGCCTCCAAGCGCTTTTCTGTAAAAACCGGGATAAAAGGAGAAACTGCTATATGCCGGGGGTCTACACCGGCAAGGAGATGCATCATTACGGTATTCCCCGCCACAGTCATACCCCTCAGATCCTCCCAGGCAATTTCCTCCTCTTCCACAAGGCGGAAAACCATGGTGGATATCTGTCTGCCAATCGCCCGCTGCAGAGGTTCCGGACCGGACTCTATTACCGCCTGTACCCGGGAAATAACATCCCCGCCCCATGCTTTCTGCATGTTCAAGCCGGACACAACCCGGCAGACATTGCCATCTGTAAGATTTACAAGGTAGGCCACAACAGTGGTTGTGCCTATGTCCACAGCAATCCCGTAACCCCTGCCTGAATTTGGAGAAAGAACACCCCAGAGATGACCATCCAGGATCGAAATAGTCACCCCGTCGCGATGTTTCCTCATCATAACCATGAGCTCTTCAAGCAAAGGAAGCGGAACTGAGGCATCTGCAATTCCGTACTGTTCTTTGAGCGCTTCCCGGAATCGCACTTCATCACAGCGCTGATCCTGCAGGGTAGGTTCGGACATAGTCAGCGGTGCTGTTTTCAGGGGAGATTCAATTTCCCCGTTATACACCTTGTGCTCCGTAACAATCTTTACACCGTGGGATGTAAACAGCGGAGTGACGGTTAAATCTGCGGAAACATGAACCATGCAGGCAAGACGCTCACCCTTATCAAGCGAGTTTCGGGAAAGGAATTTTAACTCCTCTGTGCAGGGAGGAGGCACTGCAGCTCCCTCCAGCAAAACCCTGCATTTACCGCAAGTCCCATTGCCTCCGCAGGGTGCATCAAAATCAAAATCTTCAAAGCCCTGCAGGGCCTCCAGCAGATTTATACCGGATTCAACCGTTCTGGATTCTTCGCGACCTTCTCTGAGCAGGGTTATTTGTTTGGTGTTCATATATAGCCGGAATGATATCATGGGTCACAAAAATCGACATGGTAATTTATTTGCAAACTATGTAAATATATGGAGAAGTTTCAACAAGCTTGATTGAACAGGTACTCCAATACTTGTATTATGTGTTATTACCTTCAAATTCAGGGGCCTGGTACTAATGCTTGATTTTGTCTCATCATTCCATCTGTCGCCTCAATACTGGCTGCTGGTTATTCTATCTATTACAAGCCTGGGAGCAAATAAAACCGGACTTGAAGGACTGTCTCTGGTGGTTATTCCCGTCTTAGCTTCGGTATTCGGAGGTAAGGCATCTACAGGGGTGGTGCTGCCATTTCTTATTCTGGCAGACATTTTTGCTGTTTTTTCGTATCGAAAAGACATTCAATGGAAATATCTTGTGCGGATACTTCCATGGAGTTTTCTTGGAATTTTAATTGCTCTTTTTGTAGGCGATAATGTCTCTGATCAGCTTTTTAAAATTTTGATTGCCTCGATCATCCTCTTACTTGTTCTGATTATGCTTTACAAGATGATCAGGAGAAGCCAATCTTCTTCTCATCGACACTGGTATATAACTGTATTCAGCGGCCTCCTGGGCGGCTTTTCTACTATGATTGGAAACGCTGCAGGTCCGGTTATGGCAGTCTTTTTTCTCTCCTTGAATCTTAAGAAAAATGAATATATTGCAACCCGGGCCTGGTTTTTCTGGATAGTCAACCTGGTAAAGATACCTCTTCATGTCTTCGTCTGGCATACGATTAATGCCAAGACACTTACATTCAATCTTTTACTATCTCCAGCTATCGCTGCGGGTGCACTCTTCGGTCTCTGGGTAGTTCAAAAAATACCAGACAAGCCGTATAGAGTATTTATTCTGGTAATTACCTTTCTTACCTCCTTATTAATGTTCCTTTAAGCTATTCTGGACAAAAGAGGCCGGAGTTTTTATTATTGAAAAATGGACTATTTATCAGATAATCAAACAATACTTGAAAAAATACAGCAGAAAACCGTAGTTTCCCAGGTTATGGAAAAAATAAAGGAACTTATAACCTCCGGAATGTACAAGCCGGGGGATAAAATTCCCACGGAACATGAACTTGCCGACCGGTTCGGAATCGGCCGGTCATCCATCCGGGAGGCAATAAAAATCTTCCAGCACCTGGGAATCCTGGAATCACGGGTTCCAAAGGGTACGTTCCTCTGTTCCCGCAGCCAGATATCCACAGAGGCAATAAGCTGGTCGCTTCTTCTTGGCGATGATGACATGTGGGAGATTATGGAACTACGGGAAATTATCGAAGAGAAAGCTTTCCGCTCAATGATGCACATCATACACACGGAACCGGCGAAGAGGGATGAGATAACCAGAGAACTGGAAAACCAGGTGGAGTGCATGAGGCAGGCCATAAAATCGGAATCCGTTAAAGAGCTTATAATTGCAGATTTCAATTTTCATGCAGCGGTTATCCGCTCCGGCGGTAATGCACTTTTCTTTTCTATATACCAGACCTTGCACTCTTTCATGCATGAAGAAATACGGCGGACCTACGCGAATATGAAGGACCTCAACGAGGTCGCAGTTGATCATGAGGAGATTCTTGCCGCCATAAAGTCTGGTGATATTCCCAGTGCGGTAACCAGACACAGTTCTCATTTCCAGCGAATTTCCAGCCTTTTGATTGGAAAATGAAATCCCCGAACAAAAATTGTTTACACATAAACTCCATTGTCATACAATCCGATTATCACTATATTGTATTAAAAAGGAGATACTATAATGGGTAACTGGAAAGGACCACTTCATGAAATGACCGGTACTTCTCCAACAGAGTTCTGGAATGATTCCTGCTCAAAAAAGGAATTATCATATGCAATAGAGAATGGAGCCAGCGGAGGCACCAGTAATCCTGTGATTGTTGGCAATGTTCTCAAACAGGAACTTCCGGACTGGGAGCCGCGCATCAAAGCACTTTTTGAAGAGATTCCCGAGGCAACGGAAGAAACCGTCGCCTGGAAAATTATAGAAGAGATGACTGTGAACGCAGCTGAACTTCTCTTACCTCAATTTGAAGCATCAAAAGGAAAGAAAGGCAGATTATCGATACAGACAGATCCCCGTCTTTTTCGTGATGGAAAAAAGATGGCAGCTCAGGCAGCTCATTTTGCATCACTCTATCCGAATAATAATATCAAGATGCCCGTAACCAAAGCTGGCGTTTATGCCTTCGAAGAGGCTACTTACCAGGGAATCAGTATAAACGCAACGGTATGCTTTACCGTACCCCAGAGTCTTGCAGTTGCTGAAGCGGTTGAACGGGGACTCAAACGCCGGGAGCAGGAAGGAAAAGATATTGCTACAATGAATCCGGTCTGCACTATTATGGTTGGCCGTCTTGATGACTGGATTAAGATCGTAGCAGACCATCATGGAATAATCACAAATCCCGGGGTTTTCGAGTGGGCCGGAGTAGCGGCGATGAAAAAAGCCTACCGGATTTATACAGAGCGGGGGTACCGTACCACACTGCTGGCGGCGGCTTACCGGAACCATATGCACTGGTCCGAGTTTATCGGCGGCGAGCTTGCAATGACAATACCATACGGCTGGCAGAAGAAATTCAACGATTCCGATGTAACTGTTGAAAATCGAATAGATAAACCAGTTGACCCATGGATACTCAAGGAATTGGAGACAAAATTCAGTGAATTCAACAGAGCTTACGCAGAAGACGGTCTCGCTCCCGAAGAGTTCGAATCTTATGGAGCAACACGACGCACATTGCGTTCATTTAACTCAGGCTATCAGGATCTCTTGAATATGATCCGTGATATAATGGTGCCGGATCCCGATATTGCGGGAAAATAAGGCATAGTAAAAGGAGATTGGTTCACAATGAGAAAGCTACAGAACTATGTAAATGGTCAATGGGTTGACCCTGCGGGTGCATCATATCTTGATGTCGAAAACCCCAGTACGGGAGAAGCCATTGCGCAGGTTCCCCTGACATCCAAAGAAGAGACAGATAAAGCCATCGAAGCTGCCCATGCGGCATATCTTGAATGGAAAAATGTACCTGTTTCGCGGAGAGTAAACTACCTGTTCAAGCTCCGTACTCTTCTCGAGGAGAACGAAGAAAAAATCAGCCGTATCCTTGTGGAAGAGATGGGGAAATCACTTCCGGATGCCCGGGCAGAGATGAAGCGAGTATTCGAGAACGTGGAAGTAGCATGCGGGATGCCCGTACTGCAACAGGGTGACAAACTTATCGGTGCATCGTTTGAAATGGATGGAGAGGTTATCCGCCTGCCCATGGGTGTTTTCGCAATGATTGCCCCTTTCAATTTTCCGGCTATGGTCCCGTTCTGGTTTCTTCCCTACGCCATTGCCACAGGCAACTGTTATGTAGTAAAGGCATCCAAACAGGTACCGGGCACCATGAATTTCATTACAGAGTTGATTGAACAGACCGGACTTCCCGCCGGTGTTTTCACCCTCCTGAACGGCGACAAAACCGTGGCAAATGCGTTTATGGAAAATCCGCTTATTCAGGGTGTTTCCCTTGTCGGATCAACACCTACCTGTAAGGTGGTTGCCCGAAAATGCGGAGAACAGGGTAAACGGTTCCAGGCCATGGGCGGGGCAAAAAACCACCTGGTGGTAATGCCTGATGCCCGCATAGACGATGTGATCCGTAACATGATTACCTCCTGTTTCGGATGCGCCGGACAGCGCTGTATGGCGGCATCTGCAATTGTCTGCGTAGGTGACGATACGTATAAAACAGTAACTGAAAAATTTGTTTCTGCAGCTAAAGAGGTAATCACCACAAACCCCCTTGATCCGTCCGTGGCAGACGAAGGAATGGTAATGGGACCGGTTATTTCAGCCAGGGCCAAGGAGTTTATTATCAAGATGATCGATACCGGAGTGGAAGAAGGAGCCGAACTCCTTCTGGATGGGCGGGGTCTTGAAATAAAAGGGTATGAGAAAGGTCATTTTATAGGAGCTACGGTATTCGGCAATGTCAAACCGGGAATGCAGATCCATTCAACCGAAATCTTCGGACCCGTTGTTGTTATCCTGAAAGTTGATAACCTGGATGAAGCCATCAAGATTATCAATGATCATCAGTATGGTAACGGCGCCTCCATCTATACCCAGAACGGATATTATGCACGGAAGTTTAAAATAGACACCAATGCCGGCATGATTGGTATTAATGTCGGGATTCCTGCACCGGTGGCCTACCTTCCCTTTGGTGGAATAAAAAACTCACAGCTGGCCGACATCAAGGCTCAGGGAAAAGCGGTGGTTAATTTCTTTACGGAAGATAAAATTGTTACCGAGCGTTTCTGGCAGGAACCGTAATATGAGAGACCAATAAGACTAGAATATATGCATCAGCCGCCAAAGCATCTGATGATAACATCATATACCCTTGTTGTTTAACGATGATCAACCATTTATACTGTCCATCATGAGAGGTATCTTGTGATGGACATTAAACAGGTCAAACAGCAAACAGTGGCATTTCAGGTTATTGAGCAGTTGAAGCAGCTGATAGCGGCTGGATCATTAAAGCCTGATGATAAAATGCCAAATGAATATGAATTAGCCGAACTGTTTGGTGTAGGACGTTCAACTATTAGAGAAGTTCTGAAGATCTTTCAATATCTGGGTATAATAGAACTCAGGAATCCTAAGGGTACGTATATATGCGACAGCACAAAAATTTCATCTGAAGCGTTTATATGGTCAATACTGCTTGGCAAGAAAGATTTTGCTGAAATAAGTGAACTCCGTACAGCCATGGAACATCAGGGATTATGGTCTTTAATGGAGCTCCACAGGAACGATCAGAAACAAAGAGAAAAGACCATACAACTCCTTGAAGATGAAATCGCTACAATGCGTGGCCCTGTGTACAATTCTTGGGATTACCAGATTATTGCAGATTTAAATTTCCATGGGCACATAATAGCAGTGTGCAACAACGAAATATTTAGTAACATTTACCGCACAATTCGTGAGTTTCTTATTTCTGGAATAAAAAACTCACTGAACGTGCATGGTCTCAGCACCAACCTGCCTGAAGAACACGAATATCTGGTAGAAGCACTCAGAGAAAACAACTACCAGAAAGCAGTTGAACTATTCAGAACTCATCATGTATTACCTGGGGCAGAACCTCCTGCTCACAATCCCACAGCGAGTTCCCAGTCATAGCAGAGTGCACGGTAGGTATACAGAGCATACTGCAGATTCATGCTGGACTGGGCAAGGTTGGTCCCCGCCTGGGATACTGCAAGTTGAGTACCCAGGCCGTTGGCAAGTGCCGCCCGGGAAAGAGAGTATGCCCGCTCGGTAGCTTCCTTCAGTACTCTTGCTGAATCAATACGCTTCCGGGCTTCCTGCATCTGGAGGTTCAGGGATAGCAGCTCCTGTTCTATCTCATCCTGCTTCTTCAGTATCTCCAGGCTGCGCTTCTCCTTCTCGATGGATGCACTTCGCACAAGGGAGGTGCGGTATCCGCCGGTATAGACCGGCAGAGAAACCGTAACCCCGAGCTGTATACTGGTAAAGTCATAATCATCAAAAGAAGTACCGTTTCCATATCCTCCAACAGCATAGGAGAAGCTGGTACTGACTGTAGGCAGAAACGATGCAAGAGCAGCCTTTTTGGCAATATCTGCGATTTCCCGGGCTATCACCTGGGCCTGATAATCGCCGCGCTTATTCAACACCTCGGAAAACGATGCTTCTCCGGGCAAATCGGGAAGTTCCTCCTGATCCTCCACCAGGGAAATCTGCTTGTCCGGGTCTATGCCCGCCAAAACCTTCAGACTCATCATGGCCAGATCTGCATTTTTACGTGCTTCAGCCGTGGATGAGATAGCGCTCTTCCAGTCAACCTCCGCCATGCGAAGATCTAATTCTGTGACAACTCCGGCGTCATACTTCCTTTGAATATTTTCATATACTTCCCTGGATGTCCGTTCCAGATCGGCCTGGACATCTGCAATGGCATAAGACAGTTGTACCTGAGCATAAAGCTTCTTGGCAGCAGTCAGAATGCTCTTCCGGGTAAAGCTATCCACATTTCCCTGGATTTGCCTGTTACGTCTTGCCTGAGCATAACGGGCGGTCGCTTCGGGGTTCAGAATAGTCTGGCTTACTCCAGCCGCCAGGGTAAGTTCATTGTCCATGTTTGTATCAACATCCTGATAGACAAGCGGTTGTCCGGCACCGGCGGATGCAACTGCCGTGGACTGCATAATATCACTGAGATTACGCACATAGTCAGCGGAAACACCCACTGCAGGCAACAGTGCAGATCTCGCCTGTATTACGCTTTCTGATGCAGAGGCTACATTTTGCCATGAAAGTGCAATATCCGGATTATCTGCAGAAACCTTCTGGAGGTACTCATTAAGGGTAAGATCCTCCGCACCGAGTACAACAGCAGGATAAAACAGAAGGCATGACAGTATTAAGCTGAGAAAGATTGATTTGTTCATTATACAGTTACCTCGGAAGCGGGTTTCCTCTCTCTGTGGGAAAGCAGGAACTCAAGAACCGGCAGAAGAATAAGAGTAAGTACCATGGCAGACAGGATACCGCCGATAATTACAACGCCCATGGGCTGCCGCATTTCAGCACCGGATGCTCCAAGACCGAGGGCCATGGGAAGCATGCCCAGTACAATGGCAATATTACTCATGAGCACCGGTTTCAGTTTAAGCCGGCAGGCAGTTATCAGGGCTTCCCTTACCTCAATCCCCTGTTCCCGCTGCTGATTATAATAGTCGAGAATCAGTATCGCGTTATTTACCACAATACCCACAAGCATGATGATTCCAAGCATGGAAACAATATTAAGTACTGTTCCCGTCCCAACGCAGATAAGAATCACCCCCATTAGTGACAGTGGTACCGTTGAGAGAATAAACAGAGGCTGGGTTAAGCTTTCCAGTGTGGCGGCAAGAAGCATGTAGGTAAGTACAACAGCTACGAAAAAGGCGACAATCAGGTTTCGCACGGTTTCCATAAACATCTCTGCATTGGTTCCCTGGGAGATACCGTATCCCCGGGGGAAATCATAAGCCTCCACGGCGGCGGTAGCTGCATTTAACACATTTCCCTGGGCATAACCGGGTAGGGTATTAGCAGTTATCTCAATGGTCCGCTCTTTGTCATTCCGCATAATCTTGTTGCTTCCCGAGGAGAAATCCAGTTCAGCATACCGGGAAATGGGATATACACCCGCGTTAGATACAATGGGAATATTCTTGAGATCCTCCATGTCCTTAATGGACTCATCTTTTATAGTCACCAGAATATCGTACTCCTCTCCTCCTTCTTTATAGGTTGCAGCTACCATTCCGTCCACTGCGGCACGCAGATTACGAGCAATTGTCTGCACAGTAAGGCCGTCTTCGGCAATCTGTTTGCGTATCGGATGAAAAACCAGCTCAGTTTTACCTGCTTTGGAACTGAGGGAAGTATTTGTTATTCCCGGGACATCTGCCACAATGTTTTTCAGTTCTTCCGCTATCCGCTGAAGTATATCGAGATCCGGTCCCTGCAGATTGAAGGAAACAGGAGCTGACTGCCCGGAAACCCTCAGTTCACTTACAGGTGTGACCCTGATAGTGGCTCCGGGAATATCCGACAACATCCGTGTTACATCTGCTGCTATCTGTTCATTGGACTTCGAACGGGCAGATTTTTTTGTAAGCAGAATATCCATCTGAGCAACACTTACATCACTGTCCATCTGTCCCATGGTGCCCAGATTTTCCAGGATAGTTACTACATCTTCCCGAGTAGCGAGACGGTCCTCTATCTGCTTGACTGTCCGGGCAGTACTGCTTAGATCATTCCCCTGGGGGAGTTCAACATCAATCTGTACTTTTCCCCCGTCAGTCTGGGGGAACTGCTCAAACTCAATGAATTTTCCGAGGGTAAGGGTTCCGGTAAACAGGAAGAGAACCGTCACAACCACACCAAGACCTCTGAGTCTGTTTTTCAGCAACCCCTTGAGTATCCAGACATAGGCATCTTCCCAGCGGGAAAAAAGATGCTCAAGCCAGCGGCTTACAGCTCCCTCCCGTTTAACCTGTGCAGGCAGGATCCGGCTGGCCATCATAGGTGTAAGGGTAAAAGAGACAACAAAGGAAAAAACTGTTGCAATAACAATGGTGTAAGCAAAATTACTCAATACCTGGCCCATAACACCGGAAACCATTCCCAGGGGAACAAACACAGCAATATTGGTAAGAGTAGAGGCAAAAACTGCAACGGTAACCTCTTTTGACCCAATGACCGCTGACTCCATCCGGCTATGACCATGTTCCTTATGCCGAAAGATATTTTCCAGAACAACAACCGAGTTGGCAACCAGGGTACCGATTGCGCTTGAAATACCCATAAGAGAGAGCATGTTAAGACTTATCCCCATGGCATTCATAATCAGGAAGGTAGATATAATGGAAAAGGGCATAGCCAGTACAACAATCAGGGTGGAGCGGAGATCATGAAGAAAGAAAAGAAGAATCAGTCCAGTAAAGAGAATACCGAGGTAAACATTGTTCAGGGTATCATCCACGGAGTCCCGCACATATGTGCCGTCTTCACTAATCACCTTAAGCTGAATCCGTCCGCCTGCTTCCTTTTCAATCTCATCTATTCGTTTCATAACCCCGTTAACCACATCCACCGTGTTGGCGGAGGGGTTCTTGATCACATTCAGCAGTACAGCGTTTTCTTCGTAGGTGTTTGAGGATTTATCCAGAAAAACCGTTCTTTCCCGTACATCTGCAGCTGAGTCTTTCACTTCGGCAAGCTGGCGCAGCTTGTAGGTTCCCGTTGAAGTGGTAATATCAAGGTTGCTGATATCATCGAGGGATGAAAACTCACCATCAAGCCGGACAGGCAGATCCCGGTTCTGATACTGCAGATTTCCCCCAGGGAGCTCGATGCCGGCAGCACCAAGCACTCCGGTTATCTGCAATGGTGAAACAAGCTGGGAGAACACAGTATTACGGTCCAACTCTACCCGAATTTCCCGTTCCCGGCCACCGGCCAGATCAACATTTCCCACACCGTCGATCTGAGAAAGCCGATCCCGGACAGTGGTACTTCCAAAGGTATATAACTCTGTTGGAAGCATATCTCCTTCAAGAATGATACTTACAACGGGCATAACCGAAGAAATATTTACCTTCGTAATAGCCGGAGCTTCAGCGTCATCGGGTAGATCAGAGAGAATAACCTCCACCTTGTCCTTAACCTCCTGAAGAGCCAGATTCTCATCTTTCTCCAGGGTGAACTGCGCCATTACAATTGAAACACTGTCAATGGAATAGGAAGTAATCCTATCCAGCTGCCCCACTGAAGATATCTGATCCTCAATAGGTTTTGTTATCTGGGATTCTATAACCTCCGGACTAGCACCGGGATACACAGTCTGAATGGTTACATAAGGAATCTTAATATCAGGTAGAAGACTTATAGGGATAGTCATATACGCCAGTGCTCCGAAAAGAACCAGCGCAAGAATCCCCATGAGAATCATTATCGGCCGTTTAACTGAGAGATCTACAATATGCATAGCAGTACTGCCTAGTTACCGGACACCAGCCGGTCGATTATTTTAACCGGCATATTCTCAGTCAGATTTCGTGATCCGTCAGTAATAAGCATATCTCCAGGATCAAGCCCCTCAAGGATCTCCAGTTCCAGCCCCCGGGTTCTGCCGACAGTGAGTCTGCGTTTGACAGCCTTATCTTCTTCCACTACAAAGCCATACCATCCACCGCCGGTCTGAATCAGGTCCTTACGCTTCACAACCATTGCTGCGTCACTGTGATAAGCTTCAATCTCAACATCCACACTCATACCGCTTACCAGGGACTTGGGAGTTCCGGAGAAATAAGCCCGGGCGGGAAAAGCTTTTTTACGGGGATCAAGGTTAAGGGCTACTTCGGAAATATAACCGGTAAGGATTTCATTACCGTTTTCTATCTTTGCCTTCGCCCCCTGCTCTATGCTCTCAATTTCTCCCGGGGTTACATAAAACAAAGCTTCATAACCGTCCAGATTGGATACCGTAAACAGGCTGTCTCCAGGGGAAACATTAGAGCTTTTTTTAACATTCAGCCGGGTAAGATAACCGGAAATAGGTGCCCTCACTTCTATAAGATCACTGATGGATTTAAAGTTCTCCCGGGATATTTCATATTGGGTTCGGGCATTGTCATATTCCTGCCGGGACACCCCATTCTCATCAAACAACGCCTTGGTGCGTTTATAGGCAGCTTCGGCACTTTCGAAGCCCAGCCGGGCCTGCTGATACTTGGGATTATCCAGAGACAAGGATACTACTATCTGATCTTTCTCAATGTAATCCCCTACGGAAAATCCAACCTCCCGTACTACTTCACTCAACGATGCATAAGCCGTGGATTCGGTCTGCGCATTAAACTGAGCGGGAAATTTCAGATATACCGAAAAAGGTTCAGCATTCATCATCTGAACATTCACGGGAACGCCCTCTTCCTGATGAATCTGAGACATACTTTTTGCCGCTCCCTCCGCTTCCTTTCCGGAACAAGCGCCAAAAAGGAGTACCGCACCAAACAGACATATGCTGGTTACAGCATTGATTCTTTTCATATAAATCTCCCTGCAGTTTTACCTGCATTCAGATATTGGTTGAACATTATTCAAATATGAACATTGTTCATTTCGGAATATAAAAAAAACCATTTTATTAGTCAAGATCCTTCGAACAGATTTATCTCATTTATCGAAATAAATACCTGTCCCTTTCTCAAGAAATACCCTGAGAACCGAGAATATGGAGTGAAGATCATACTGCCGTGCTTCTCCTGAAGCAAAACTTGAGATGGTACTTTTCAGCACCACACCCAGCATGAGAGAAATAATAACATCGACAAATACATTTGCGGTGAGCCTCGGATCAAGCTGAACCCGCAGAGATCCGTCCTTTTTTCCACGCTCAAAAATACCCGCCACAATTCCAATCAGTTTATCAATATCCGCTGAAATTCTATTCTGATTGATCCTGTTCAGAGACTCCTTACCCTTCTGATTGAGAAAGGTAATACTGCCGAAGAGGACAAGATGAGGATCCCGGCTGAGATGGTCAAAATACTCAACAAGACGCGTCAACTGCTCAGCACCTGTGCCTTCATCCTCCCGGGGAAAGCTCTTCTCCAGACCGAAATTTTCCTTTTCAATAAACTCGGAAAAAAGATGAGCAAGAATATCTTCTTTTGTTTTGAAATGGAGATACATTGCCCCGACGCTTACATCCGCCTTACGGGCAATTTCCCGTATTGTGACATCATCGTAACGTTTTTCCCTGATAAACAGCTCTTCTGCAGCTTTGAGTATCCGTTCCCGGGCCTGCCGCTTTTTCCGTTCCACCCGGCCAATCTCTTCCATCGGTCTCCTCCTTTTCCAGAATGATTGTGGTTGCTACTACTGTACAACAGCAACAGGCCCAAGAATAGCATAATAAAGGGTTCCTGAGACAAGCCCCGGAAATAGTATCTAAAGCTATAAAGTTGCATTAATATACCAGTCACCGACCACCATGAAATGCATGCAAAGCTTTTCTGCTTTTATATTGACAGCAGCTAATGCAATGCGCATAGTTAAAGGAGAGGTTTATATGGAAAAACGCAAGTTTTCCCGTACAGGTTTTCAAACTGCGGGCAAAGTAATTACAGATTCTGCTCAAATTGAGGTAAGCGTGGTGGATCTATCCCTTAAGGGAGCACTCATCACCTCCTCTACAGTTCTTAACGTGGGTAAAACGGTAAAACTGGAGATAAATCTGATGAATTCCGAGGTAGTGATTGCCACAGAAGGCAAACTAATTCATCAGGAAGCGGAAAATTATGGAGTCCGCTTTACAAGTATCGATGCAGAAAGCATGATTCATCTCCGCAGCCTGATGGAATACAATACAGAACGCTTTGAAAAAATCGGCACTGAATTAGGCTTTCTCTTCCGGGAAAACCCGGAAGAGTAATATCAGTCGCCTGAGATATTTATAAGTCCTTCAGATTTCAGTCTGTTTTCTCCTCGGCCTGTGTATGTTACAGAGCCTATACCTTCTATCTTCCCTTTCAGTATCCCTCCGTCAAGTTTCAGTTCCACATTGGAAGCGCCTTTCATTTCCAGCTGCACATCCCTGAATAGAGAGCTGGACAGATTTAGATTGCTTGCGCCATCAGAAATAACACTAAATTTTGCCGCCTTCAGCCCCCGACCTGTGAGATTGACTGCCCCATGCAGTCTGAAGTCCAGGCTTTCCGCTTCAAAATCCTGTAAAACTCCATCAACTGCACCGTCAATATTCAGCTTTTCCAGTGAGGCAAGGGGCAGGACAATGGAAAAACCTCCAAGTGGAGTTGAGGACTGCTCTTTTCCCAGGCCTATAGTTAAAAGACGTCCTCTGCGGGAAACAACCACATTATCACTGTATTCAACCGGAACAGTAAGTGTACCTTCAGATTCAGTACTGTGGGAAAAATCGATCTTCCAGACACCTTCAAGGGAGATTTCAGAAATACCGGAGGTATCCACCGCTTTGTCTACCGTTTCTCCGGAAAGTTCAATGTCAGCATCCCTGGAATATGAGATATCACTTCCAATACTCAGTTTTAAATAGATCAAAGAGAAAATTATAAGCAAAGCCAGTGCCGCGGCACCTGCAATAAGGACTATTCGACTACTCTTCATTATACTCTCCTTTACCTGTTCCCGTATCGGTCGGGGAATACCGGTATACGTCATATTCACGGTGTATATCTTCCATGTTCAATCCAAGAATCTCCATGCTGTGAAACAGTCTCGGCAGATCTCCCGAAATAAACTTCTGCTTCCGCTTCTGCAAAATGCGTTCCGGAGCCCCGGGGGAGACAAAATAGCCCATCCCCCGCTGATTATAGATAATCCCCTCCTCCTGAAGCTGACCATAGGTACGGATTACCGTATTTGGATTAACCTCCATCTGCGCTGCCAACTCCCGAACAGAAGGTATGCGCTCATTTTCCGGGTACTCTCCGGTAAGGATCAGTTCCTCTATATAGCCTCCGATCTGCCGGAAAATACTGGTGGAATCGTTAAACCGCATTCCTCACCTCCGCCTCCCGTACCCTCAGGTATGCCACCAGCCAGCAGAAGGGAGTAAGCAGGCCGTAGTAGAGGATCCGGATAACGGTAAACAGCTGCCCTCCGGTTTTCCTGGTAGAATTGAAAAGCGGCAGTGAGAAACTGCGGGAAAAGTCAATTGTATGGGTATAATTCCCGTAGCCGCCTATCAGGATACGGACAATCAGAGCAGAAAACAGACCATAGAGAATAAAACCCGCAGCAATAGTCATAATGGTTTTCAAAAGCTGATGTTTTCTGTATACAGCCCCACCGGCGAAAAACACGGACTGGAGAATAATGTAATGAGGCAGCATCCGAAAAACCTCAGCTGAGAGAGGATTAAAGATATTGGTTATTCCGTCACCGAAGAGCAGCTGGCTGAGAACAGCACCTGCAACGGAAGCCAGAAAATAAACCAGAGTAGTTAGAAACCAGTATCCCAGGGAGATGACAAGAAGTCTTGAGAGAAACTTCTCCTCCATTGAAGCCGGCAGCATGAGCCAGTCAAGAACCATAGTTCTGGAATGCATTCCCTTGAACGATCCCGCGGCGACAGCAAAGCCGCCGATAAAGAGTATTGTCGGATACAGCCCCTCATGAACGCCCCGGGAGTTACTGTCGATCATAGAAAGCAGCATAATTACAACGGTTATTCCTGAAATGGTAAGTATTGCAGTTACAACACTGCGCAAGTTTAAAATCTCTTCCCGGCGTATCAGAAGCCACAAGCGCTTTGGATCAAAATACCGGTTCATCTTTCACCTCCCCGGCCGGCAACGACCATATTAAAAAAAACCTCAATATCAATTTCAGAGTCCTCTCCGCTTTGATTCTCCCTGACCACCGAGTATCCTCCTGGAACCTTTTCATAATAGAGCAGCGCATCAGGACCGGGTTCTACTCTTTCCAGGGTCATGGAATATTTCTGTGCCATGGCAGCGATGTCATCGTTGAAGAGAATCTGACCGGAATCGAGTACTATGATGGGATCTATAAGATGTTCCATATCTCTCACCTGATGAGTAGAAATAAGAATCGTCTGATCTTCTCTCAGCGATGATGCAACAAGGCGTCGGAACTGCCTTTTCGAGGGTATATCCAGACCATTGGTAGGTTCATCGAGAATAACCAGCTCTGCGCCGCTGGCAAGGGCAAAACTGAGAATAAATTTCTTTTTCTGCCCCAGGGATAATTCAGTCAGCTTTCTATCTGCATCTACATCAAACTCCCCGCATAGAGCTTGAAATTTCTGAGTATCAAACCGCGGATAAAAAGGGGCATTCAAGCCCGCAAATCGTTCTCCCGGTACCGGCGGAAGAGAAAACTCTTCCGGTATGAAGAAGATTTTTTCAAGCATTCCAGGGTGCCGCTGCAGACCGTTGAATCCGTGAATCACAACAGATCCACTGTATCCCTTCAATTGTCCCGAAATAAGTTTCAGCAGGCTGGTTTTTCCTGATCCATTTTTCCCTAACAGTCCGTAAATCATCCCCGCCTGCAGGTCCAGATTCAAGTCTGCAAAAAGCGGGTTTGATTTATAGGAAAAGGTTAGGTCGCTGATATGTACCATTCTATCCTCCATTGCTGTTTTTCTATAAACAGACATACTTAGTGCACTACCTCACTATAACACTGATACATTACAGCCTTCATGCACAAAAATCAAGAAAAAAATGCATTTTTCCTAAATCCAGCCGCTCCAGCTACCCGAAAGATCCGTTTTGCGGAGAAGAAGATTGAGAAGACGGAGATATTCCTGCCTGGGAATCTCTATTGCACCAAGACTCTCCAAATGTGGAGTATGAATCTGGGAATCGATCAGCTCCACGCCCCGGCTGCGAAGATGCTCAATAAGGGTAATGAAGGCAGCCTTACTGGCGTTTGGTCGGCGAAAAAACATGGACTCACCGCAGAAAATCCCACCAAGTGAGACACCGTAAAGACCACCTACCAGTGTATCCCCCTCCCAGGCTTCCGCTGAATGGGCATATCCAAGCTGATGTAGTTCTATGTAGGCTTTCTGCATTTCCCCGGTAATCCAGGTACCTCCCTGATCCGGGCGGTACTGTTCTGCGCAGGAGGCAATTACCTCGGCAAAGCTGGTATCAAAACTGATACGGTATGTTTCGCGGCGAAGAAGGCGCAGCATACTTTTTGATACATGCAGATCTTCAGGAAACAGAACAAACCGGGGATCCGGATTCCACCAGAGTATCTCCTCCCCCGGATTAAACCAGGGAAAAACCCCCTGCCGGTAGGCGGAAAGAAGCATACCGGGGGAGAGATTGCCACCGGCGGCAAGAAGCCCGGAAGGATCAGCCTCTTCGGGATCGGGAAAAGTGAAATAATCCTGAGAACTCAGATAGGGAAACATTGAATCAGCGAATCTGGATTACAACTTCGCCGTCAACAACATCTGCCAGGGCTTTACCACCTTTTGCAAGGTCGCCGAAAAGTACGGCATCGACGAAGTAGTGCTTGATCTTGTCACTGATAAGCCGGGCGATATTCCGGGCACCATATTCAGGGCTGTACCCTTCTTCTGCCAGGTACTCACGGCAGGCCTGGGTAAGTTCAAGCTCCACGCTCTTTTCTGCCAACTGCTTCCGGAAGGCATCAATCTCTTTATCAACAATGTTCAGCACCATTCGGGTGTCCAGACGTCCGAAGGTAACAATTTTATCCAATCGGTTGCGGAATTCCGGAGAGAAAGCTCGTTCCACCGCATCACCGATGGCATCATCGGTAACATTGCTGTCTCCGAAACCTATCCGCGGCTTTCCCATCTCCCGGGCACCGGCATTGGAGGTCATAATAACAATAACATTGCGAAAATCGGCCTTGCGGCCTGCATTATCCGTAAGAGTGGCATAATCCATTACCTGAAGCAGAATATTGAATATGTCCTGATGGGCCTTCTCGATCTCATCCAGCAGCAGTACCGCATGGGGCGTTTTACGGATGGCATCCGTAAGCAGCCCGCCTTCCTCATAGCCTACATATCCGGGAGGAGAACCAACCAGACGGGACACTGTATGCTTCTCCTGGTACTCGCTCATATCAAAGCGGTGGAGGTGAATACCCAGGAGATCCGCTAACTGTCGGGCAAGTTCGGTCTTTCCAACCCCCGTAGGACCTACAAAGAGAAAGGAAGCCACAGGCTTATCCTGTCCTTTGAAGCCTGCCCGAGAGCGTTTTACCGCCTGAACAACTGCAGAAACGGCATTGTCCTGACCGAAAATACGGGCTTTAAGGTCTGCCTCAAGACTCTTGAGCCTGTCATTTTCGGTAACCGAAACAGTTTTTTCCGGTATCTTGGCTATTTTGCTGATAACCTTTTCTACGAGATCCTCGCCGATCTCCTTTATCTCGTCATTCTCCGCATCCTCTCTGAAGGCAAGGATTCTGGTATAGGCCCCGGCCTCGTCAATAACATCGATGGCCTTGTCCGGCAGGTGACGGTCGTTTATGTACTGATCCGAAAGATCAACCGCCGTCCGCAGAGCCTCATCGGTGTAGCGGACATTGTGGTGTGCCTCGTAGCGTTCCCTGAGGCCCAGCAGAATCTGATAGGTCTCATCGGGGCTGGTTTCTGCAATCTCTATACGCTGAAATCGTCGGGAGAGAGCTCTGTCCCGCTCAAAGAATTTCTTGTACTCATCGTAGGTGGTGCTGCCCATACAGCGGATTTTCCCGGTTACCAGGGCCGGTTTGAGCAGATTGGATGCATCCATAGAGCCTCCGGAGGTAGCTCCGGCTCCCACGATGGTGTGAATTTCATCGATAAAGAGGATAACCTTCTCTTCCTGCTCAAGCTCTTTGAGAATCATCTTCATCCGCTCTTCGAAATCACCCCGAAAGCGGGTTCCCGCCAGCAGGCTCCCCATATCCAGGGAAAAAACCCGGTAATCCCGCAGCAGGGCGGGCACTTTTTCCTCAGCGATCCGAGCAGCCAGCCCTTCAGCTACGGCTGTTTTACCGACCCCCGGATCACCAACCAGGATGGGATTATTTTTGAGTCTGCGACAGAGAACCTGGATGGTCCGTTCCAGTACTTCTTCCCGTCCTATGAGAGGTTCCAGCCGCCCTTCTCTGGCGGCAGCGGTCAGCTCCCGGGTGAAGGATTCCAGGGCTTTGCGCTTTTTACCTTCTTTCTGATTTTCGTTTGAATTTTCGTCCTGATCGTCTTCGGAATCACCATCGAAACGATTCTCCCCGTCCATGGAGAACTCATCTTCATCTTCCTCATCCTCGGTCATATCCACGGAATGAGAGATGATACTCAGAAGGGCATAACGGGTAATACCATATTTCTTAAGAAAATAGGCGCCAAAGGAATCTTTCTCGTCCAGAAGAGAGACTAACAGATCTCCCACCTCGAGACTCTGAGACGAAGACGATTCAGTATGAAATACAGCCCGTTCAATCACCCCCTGAAACCCCAGGGACTGAACCGGTTCCTGATCATCAATGGCTGGTACATGCTCTTCAAAGTAGGTTTGAAGATCATCTTTAAGCTCCTCCGGATCGGCGCCGCAGAGGGTTACAATCTCCCGGGTGGATTCAAAAAAGAGAGAAGCATACAGGATATGTTCAGGGAGCAGAAATTCATGCTTCCTGTTTTTCGCGTCCAGATAGGCCGCATTGAGAATATTTTGAACGTCGTCACTGACCTTCATGCCAAAACCTCACAATTAACTGCCGGCATAACACATTCATGCCGGTTCTATGGTACAGCGGAGGGGATACTCATGATCCCTGGCCAGCTGATGCACCCGGGCAGCCCGGGTTGCCGCGATATCGAAGGAGTACACCCCTACAACCCCGCGCCCCTTCTGATGAACATCCAGCATTATCCTGGTTGCCTCGGGGGTCTCCTTATGAAAAACCGTTCGAAGAATCTCCACAACAAATTCCATGGTGGTGTAGTGGTCGTTATGCAGGACCACCTTGTACATCTGGGGCTCTTTAAGCTTCTGGTCGCTTTTTTCTACAACATCAGTTCCGAACCTGTCAGCGTTTTTACCGGCCATGTACCTGAAGTTACCTCCGGAGCAAGTCTGTAGGTAAATTTAGCTAAACTTGAGAAGATGATCAACCGGAAGAATGGAAGAAAGTTGAACAAGGGATTTGTACACACCAAACCGGAATTGCAGGATAGGGCAAAATAGGATAGCATTACATGGTACAATCCTGTATCGGGGAGGCGGGAATGGCTCAATCAAATGGAACAAGTGCAATCAAAGCCGGCCAAAATTACACCATAGAACAGTGGAGCACCTGGCCTGAAGGTGAACGATGGGAACTTATCGGCGGTGTGGCCTATGGTATGAGTCCTGCACCCAGAGTAAGCCATCAGAAGATAGCTGGCTATTTTTATCATGAACTCTATAGCCTGTTGCAAAACGAAGATTGTACGCCGCTTATAGCCCCGGTTGACCTTTTTCTTCCCGAAGCCGTCGAAGGTTCTACACACACTGTTGTACAGCCCGATGTAATGGTTGTCTGTGATCCATCAATAATAGAGGAAAATGGCGTTCACGGCGGGCCCGATCTTATAATTGAGGTACTTTCGGATTCGACTGCCTACAAAGACTTGAATGCAAAGAAATCCGCTTATGAACGTTCCGGCGTTAAGGAATACTGGATAGTAAATCCCGGGACCGGATCGGTTTTTATTTATCTGCTTGATAGGAAGAAGTATATCCCTGCCAGGGAAGTTCTGGCAGGAAATATTATTGAAAGTGCTGTTATCTCAGGCTTCAAGCTTACCCTGAATACAGAATCACTTTAAGAGAGCCAGCTCCTTATCGATAACGTCCTCGACTATGGCACCTATTTTGTAAATAAGCTCATAACAGCCGGTCTCGTCATCCCGGTAGAACTCCTTGAGAGGGGCACAGTCGGTGGTTTTCATCTCTTCTTCCACACGGCGGAAAAGTTCCTTGTTTATATCTTTAAAATGCTCATCCACCTTGGCACGGCCTTTTACGAAAAGAGTACTTATGGCCATAACAGCGCCGGTAATGGCACCGCAGCTTTTCTCCACTCCCATCCCCCCTCCGAAAGCTGCAGAAATTTGCAGAGATTCCGGGGAAAGATTGAGGCTGTAAACCTCATTTGCTGCATACAGCATTGTTTCCGCACAGTTCAGATTAAGTCGTGCAGCCAGACCGTCTTTAATAACACCTTCGAGGGTTCCATTCTTTTTCATAGAAACAGTCTACACTCTGCTATAGCAGAAGTGCAAGTGGTCAGGCCAAACGCTCGGCTCCACAGTAAACTTCTTCCGCATGCAGATAGAAGGCTGCCCGGGGTTCAAGCTGGGGATGCTTTACATGCACCCAGTCCACCACATCGGAAAAGCGGCTACCCTCTTCCACGCATTCTGCGCGGCATTTGATCTGATAGGCTTTACGGGTATCCGGATCCAGTACCACAACTGACATGCGGGGATTCTGGTCCAAATTCTTCCGGGTTTTGTCAAACTTGTTGTCCGCCACAACCAGGGTTTTATCATCCACAGCCTTAAGATAGGTTACATAGATAATATTCGGCTGACCACTGCTGTCAGCGGTTGCAATACAGATGGGTATTGTTTTTTCAAGTGCGGTAAGAACTTCAGGAGCAAGTACACTCATGGCGATCCTCTTCAGAGCGTGTCTTAAAAGCGGTCGTTCACTTCGTTTTCAGACACGTCTTTTAATGATTGTGATTTTCATTAAGATTACAAGAGAAGCGTCGCTTGCTCAAGTGTCTGCGGAAAAATCTGAGGATAGTTCCTTCATGGTTTCCGCCATGATTTTGAGCATCAGGTAGCAGCTTGTGGCCCCGGCATCCACGGTACCCCTGGAACGCTCTCCCAGGCGACTCGCCCTGCCGATTTTCGCCACCATGTCCTCTGTGGACTTCCAGCCCAGCTCAGCAGCGGCAGTCATGGCATCCATGGCAGCGGCAAAATTCGCCCCGGAATCCACAGCCTCCTTTAAACCAGTCAGAGCGGGATCCAGTGTATCCACCAGTGTTTTATCCCCAACTTTTGCGTTACCCAGACTCTGTATGCCTTCATAGGCTGACTCCAGCATTGCTGCCACCAGAGATGCATCCACAGTCTCCGCCGACTTTGAGGCCCGGGCCATGCGCTTGAAGAAGGTACCATACAAGGGACCCATGGAGCCGCCGATCTCATCCACCAGAATTCTTCCCAGAAGCTTGAAGGCTTCGCTCATGCCACAGTCCAGGCCGTCAAGTTCCTTTTCCGCCATGGTAAAGCCTTTGTCCATATTTATGCCGTGATCGCCATCGCCGATGGCGCCGTCAATATCGCTTAAGTACACCCGGTTTTCGTGGATGGTTTTGATCAGTGCTTCTACAATGGCTTTTCCCCGGGCTTCGGCAAATGAGTTACCCATTACAGGCTCCCCTGTTTAAGGCCCATGGAGTAGCAGTCCAGGTCGATCAGTTCTTTCAGTTCGTTATCAAGCTTCATCACCGTAAGGGTTACCCCCATCATCTCCAGGCTGGTAAAGAAATTCCCCACATAGGGGCGGTGGATTTTTATACCCTTCTCTTCCAGGATCCGGGCAACCTCATCGTAATATATGTAAAGCTCCATTACCGGGGTGGCTCCAAGTCCGCTGACAAGAACAACCACCTCATCACCACTTGCGAATGGAATATCCGGCAGGATCTGCTCAAGGGAGAGAGCAGCCATCTCTTTGGCAGTTTTAAGATCCTGCACATTGATGCCAGGCTCACCATGATGACCGATTCCCACCTCCATTTTGCCGGCTTCGATGCTGAAGTTGGGCTTTCCCACGGCAGGAATGGTACAGGGAGTAAGACCAATGCCTATACTGCGTGTATTGTCGATTGCCTTCTGTGCAGCTGCGATAACCTCATTTAGGGTTCCCCCCAGGGCAGCCTTTGCTCCGCCGGCTTTCCACATGAGGATCTCCCCTGCAACTCCACGCCGCTTTTCCCGTTCTGCCGCCGGTGCACTGGGTACATCGTCGTTGGCAACCACGGTTTTTACCTGGATATCGTCGTCTTCCGCATCCTCTATGGCCATTTTCACATTCATGTTGTCCCCTGCGTAATTTCCATAGAGGATCGCTACCCCTTCACCGCTGTCAGCGGCTTTTATGGCTTCATAGAAAGATTTTGCCGTGGGAGAACTGAAAATCTCCCCCACAGCAACGGCATCCACCAGGTTTTTACCGATGTAACCGGTAAAGGCCGGTTTATGACCAGAACCGCCTCCGGTAACGATACCCACCTTACCTTTTACCGGTGCATTGATATATTTAAGAACCCTGGGATGTGAGGTGGATACGAGAAAATCGCTGTGGGCTTTTACAAAGCCTTTCAGATAGTCTTCAACCACCATATCCGGGTTATTTATAATTCTCTGCATGAATTTTTCCTCTCCCTGATTTTCACGTATGTGCAGGCTATTTGATAGTATAGCCGCCGTCAATTACAATGTTCTCGCCTGTAATAAGCCCTGCGGCATCGCTTGCCAGGAAGAGGGCTACAGCTGCAACCTCTTCGGGATATCCGAAGCGGCCCGCAGGAATAAGCTTTTTCATGGCTTCTCCTACCTCGCCGGCCCAGGCTTTTTTACCTAACTCCGTAAGAATTACCGTTGGAGATATACTGTTAACATTTATATTAAACTGTCCCCACTCATAGGCAAGGGTTTTTGTTACAGAAATGACTCCTGCCTTGCTGGCACAGAAGGCAACATGATTGTCCAGGGCTACCAGCCCCGCCTGGGATGCCATGTTGATAATTTTCCCTCCCCCGGCGGCAATCATTTTCCGGCCCACCGCCTGGGCAAGCATAAATACCGCTTTGAGATTTACAGCCATGGTTTTATCCCAGTACTCTTCGCTGATATTTTCAGCATCATCAAGAAATACCACCCCGGCAACATTGGCAAGGATATCTATGTGTCCCAATTCCGTTATACCCACGGATACGGCATTTTCTATATCAGATGTTTTTGTAAGATCCGCAATAACAGATACCGCTTTTCGGCCAGTTTTTTGAACCGCTGCTTCTGTCAGCCTGACGTCGGACTTCATATCCACCAGTATCAAATCCGCACCTTTTGCAGCGTAGAGTTCCGCTATGGCTTTACCTATCCCCTGGGCAGCACCGGTAACCATGGCAACCTTTCCTTCAAGACCGAAGTTGTTATCGAAGCTTTTGTATTTCATACCCACTCCTGACATAAGTCATTTATTTTTCGCAAATTATAACATTAAATAGACCATTGGCGGGAGAAAACTATTAGAACACAACGAAAAGCAGGTTTTAGACAAATATATTATCGCACATCATATCTTCCTGATTTTCACCTGTGAAAAAGGTGGCACCTTATGGCCCCTATCTGACTCAGGTCCACTCAGTAAGCTTCGCGCCCTGATTATCGGTAAAGGAGCCGATGATAATCATAATAAAATCGACCAGAGCTCCGATGCCGAACAGCCCACCCGATATAAGCCATTTAATTCCTGTACCGATTTTTCCCACATAGAACCGGTGAACTCCCAGATAGCCCAGGAACAAACATAACAGGAACGCAGGTAGGATTTTTTTGTCTGAAATTTCCGCCATAAAAACACCTCCATGTATCAGTATACCTGACTGATGCTATATGTCAAAAAAGTTAGAATACAGATACCGGACAAGGGATTGCAGCGTTTCTTTTTTACGACAAAGTGATCTCAAGCTTATGCTTAATCTTCTCCCAACCCGGGATTACAGACTCAAGAAACTGATAAAATTCCGGGCTATGATCATTATACTTCAAATGACATAGTTCATGGATAACAACATAGTCAATACACTCTTTAGGCGCTCTTATCAGATCTGTATTGAGTGTTACTGTGCCCTTGTCTGAAAGGCTGCCCCATCTCTTTTGCATTCGCTTAATAGATAGTTTGGGCGGTTCAATACCGGAACCATTGTATTTTAGCCAGCAGCGATCCATGCTCTCTGCAAATTGAAGTTGTGCCTTTTCCGAATACCATTGGTTCAATAACTTCCTGGCTGTATTTGGAGTCGGTTCGTTCCGGCAAGTGATATAAAAAAAGCCACGAGACAGTTTCACTGAGTTTTCCGTTCCTTCAGCGAACTTCAAGCGGTATTGTTTGCCAAGGTACAAGTGAGTCTCGCCATTCACGTAACAGCGGTCAGGCGTCTTTGGACGAAACTGCTTGAAATAATTCAGCTGCCTGAGAATCCATCGAGCCCGTTTTATAATTTTCTTTTCGATCAATGCAATATTGGAATGTACAGGCGCCTTTACGATAACCTTACAGTCAGGATGCACTGTAATTTCCATTGTTTTTCTGTCACAGTACAACAGACTGAAATCGATGATCTTCCGACCGTAAACAACCGAATGCTTGTCGTTATGGATTATTGCCTCCATTATTTAAGGCTCCTATGCTTTGCCACCTGCATGACCTTCTCGATAATGTCATCCATCTGATCAAGCGATAGTTCGATCCCTCTTTCCGTCTTGAGCTCATCGTAGAGGTAATCGTCAATCTCATTAACCGCCTGTTTCTGAGCGTCTTCATCATCCCAGAAGTGAACCTTCTTGTGTTTTTCCAATATGCCATGAATAGCAATTGCCGTATCAGCCGCAGCTGATTCAAGGTCTTCTTCACCTAATTCGTGCTTTTCAAGGAAAGGCTTAAGCACCCCGAAATAGGCCATGGCATCTTCATTGCCGGTCAGTTTATCTGGTATATCATCATGTACCTTACCGACAACCTTATTGCGGATATCTACTACCATATTCAGATAATTCAGATCAGATATTCTCTTGGCTCGGAAATCTTCAATCGCCTGTTGGATCAATATAGAAAACTTCTCGTAAAAAGCAGGGTCTTCATCCATTTTTTCGGTGATGACTTTCTTAGTGGCGTGTGCAATCGTATCAGCCTTCGAACCTGTTGATTTTTTAGAACCATAGACTCTTTGATCTTCTTTTACTTCCATGAAGGAATCATCATCAAATATATTGACAGGCTTATTAAGTTGTATCACTTCATTAGCCTGGATATGTGTGTCTAAAAGCTTTTTAATTTTGGGCTCATAATCCCGGTAATCAATTACCTCTGCATACCGGAGCTTGACGGAGGCCTTGAGTGACTGGAATTTCCCAAGATCCGCCTTGTATCTGGACAAGGTTTTCTCATCGGTTTCGGTCAGGAATTTCTCGGAAGAGAGTGCGATCCCAAGGGTTTTGCCGAACTCCGAAAAGCGGACATAAAACTCTTCTCTGAGTTCGTCATCGGAAAGCAACACTTCATAAGCTTCTTCATCGTAGGAATGCTTAACCGTTTTGAATAGATCCCAAAGACCAGAATACCTGTCGGGCAGTTTTTCAATTTCACTGTTAATGGATGTCAGGGTGCCGACCAGATCGGATTCATCGAACCCTTCAAATGCGCTGTACATGGTGAGCGCTTTGTCCAGCTCACCGAGGACACTTGCATAGTCGACGATAAAGCCGAATTCCTTACTCTCATGAAGGCGGTTGACCCGGGCAATTGCCTGAAGCAGAGTGTGTTCCCGTAGAATCCTACACAAATACAGGACCACGTTTCGTGGAGCATCAAAACCTGTGAGAAGCTTATCAACGACGATAAGGATTTCAGGTTCATTACCGTGTTTAAACTGGTTGATGAGCTGCTTGGTATATTCCTCTTCACTGCCATAGCGTTTCATCATCTTTTGCCAGAATTTTACGACCTCGTCTGATGTTTCATCATCGGTCTCTTCATAGCCTTCACGCATATCCGGCGGCGAGATAACAACCTCGGAACTTACAATGCCAATTTCATTCAGATGAGCATTGTACTTGAGGGCAGATGCTTTATTCGGAGCCACCAGCTGGGACTTGAATCCTGTTCCCTGCCAGTTGGAGCGGTAGTGCTCGCTGATGTCAAAGGCTCTCATATAGATAACCTGATCGGCTTTGTTCAGCATTTCTGCTCGAGCATATTTCCTTTTCAGATCCGCCTGCTGCTCTTTGGTCAAGCCCTGTGTGTGCCTCTCAAACCACAGATCAACAGCGGTCTGGTTCTGTGTCATCTCTACATGCCGCCCCTCATACAAAAGCGGAACCACTGCGCCATCTTCAACGGCCTGTGTGATGGAATAATGGGGCTCCACCAGTTCACCGAATTTGGTAAAGTTGTTCTTTTCCTTTTTCAACAGCGGCGTGCCGGTAAATCCCAAATAACAGGCATGGGGAAACATCTGTCTCATCCGGGCGGAAAAGGAACCGAATTGGGTACGGTGACTCTCATCCACCAGAATGAAAATATCGGGTGATTCATCCTGATATTTCTTAACCGCGTATGCCTTGTCAAACTTATGAATAAGAGTTGTGATAATTCCTGATTTTTTTTCAGCGACCAACTCCAGCAGGTTTCTACCTGATGTTGCCCGGTTTGCTTCAAGGCCACAGGCGGCAAAGGTGTTCCCAAGCTGCTTGTCGAGGTCGTCACGATCTGTCACAAGAACAATTCGCGGATTCAATATTTCGGGATCCAAGGCCAGATTACGGGCCAGCATCACCATGGTCAGCGACTTTCCTGATCCTTGAGTGTGCCAGATAACACCGCCTTTACGTGAATTAGTGCTATCAAAATGCTTAACCCGGTTCAGGGTAGACTTGATGACGAAATACTGCTGATAGCGGGCTATCTTTTTGATGCCCCCGTCAAACACAGTAAACTTCCAGGCCAGCTCAAGCAAGCGCTCAGGGCGACATAAAGCATACAAAGCAATGTCTTGCTCTGTCACGAGCCGGCTTGCTTGAGTGCTGAGGGATGAATGCTGAATGCTGAATGATTTAGGATTCACGTCATACCGCAAAGACTCCTGCACCAGCTTTTCCAATTCCTTTAATTTCGCGCTTTTAGCATCTTTCGCGGTTACATCATTCCTGCTTAATCCCGGCTCTTTCCATACACCCCAGAATTTTGCAGCGGTTCCCGTTGTTGCGTACATGGCGCTGTTTTTATTCAGTGCCAGCACCATCTGACTGTAGATGAAAAGTTTTGGGATATAGTCATCATTCTGATTTCTGATCGATTGCGAAACGGCCTGTTCAACTTCAATATCCGGTGCTTTACACTCAATTACGCAAAAGGGAATGCCATTAACGAAGAGAACGATATCCGGACGGGCTGTATCTGTTGACCGTGAACGTTCTACACGATACTCGACCGTCACATGAAACTTGTTGCGACTGTGATTACGCCAGTCGATATAGTTCATGTTGAAACTTTTTGAGTCGCCCTCAATGGTCTGCTCCATGGCCGTCCCAAGGGTAATCAGATCGTATATAGCCTCGTTGGTCTTCAGCAAGCCGTCGTATTTGATGTTTTTCAGCTTCTGGATGGCTGACTGAATATTCTCCTCGCTGAAGAGGTACTCACTGCCTTTGTAACGAATACGGTTTATCTCTTTTAGCTGGTTGCGTAGAATATTTTCCAACAAAACATTGGATGTGCGATCCTGCCTTTCGCGTAGAGCTTCAGCCGGTGTCAAAAATTCAAATCCCAAGCCAATCAAAAGCTGCAAAGCTGGGATTTGAGAAAGATGCTTTTCATTAAACGTGAATGAACTCATCATCAGACTCCTATAGCATTCCAAAATGGATTAAATCCCGATTCAACAACTTTGACAAAAAGAACCTGCCCATAAGAATCTTTTGTTTGTACAGTTTTAAATCCTTTTTTTTATATAAATTATGCAGATATATCTTTTTTAAACACATGCTCTCCTCCACCAAGCCATTCTCCAGTTGCTATCCAAAGTTCATAATATATAAGCCATTCAGCCGACCAAGGAATAATGGTTTCAGATAAATACATATCTGGTGTCCATTCATGATACGCTGGCCTGAATAGACATAATTTTTGCTTTTCCACGTTATATAGATGTGGAACATTTTTACCTTTTATACTAGAAAGTTTTGGAGATAATAAATAAATACTGAGTTCTTTTTTAATTTTATAAACAAGCTTAAGTTCATATTTTGCAGATAAAGGACTTGGTTGAATACTGCCAAACCAATATAAGCATCCATTAACAATTGATGTACTTTTAGTCACTACAATATTTTTGAGTAATTGTTGTTGTTTCACCAAAGTAATTGGTTTTATTTTCTTTTTATATGGTCTTGCCATAAAATGTATGTTCCTTAACTTTTGAACCAGAATTACCAATCATTATTGTGTTCTTATCATATGCTAAATTTGCATTCTCTCTCTTTACCTTAAGTTGGAGACCATAATTTTTAATAACTGCCATCCCCAATGACTCTCCCATCATTTCTGCAATTTTTGTTCCAAATTCATTGAGACCATTTTTTGTTGCTGATAACGAAGACAGTTGTTCAATAAGAACTTTATTCCAATTATAAAATGCAGTTTTTCTTTCAGGATAATCCTTCCATTTATCAGCAAAATTTTCTAAAGGATTAACTGGATTTTCAATCCAATATTCACCATCTTTTATTTTAATAAAACCAAGCATCTTTTGACTGATATTCATAATTGCATCTAAGATATTTGTTTCGTTTTCATATGCATGGGCTGATAAAGTTGTAATTATTATCGATATTGGTTTTTCTTCTTTATCTCCAAACATAATATCTCGATGACGTTTAAGAATTTGTATGGCACTTTGTAAAGGTGTTTTTATTCTATTAGCTGGAACACTTTCCACTGAGGCATATATGCTTTGGAGTTCACTACTTTCAGAAAAATGCTTATAAAACGTGATAGACATACGGGTTCTAAACCATTCAGTATAACCTTTTGGATTGCTAATTGGCCAGATTGGGGTTATATCTCTAAAAGTATCAGTTGTATTGTCAGTAATGGCTATAGTATCCTTTACATACTCAGAGGAAAGAGAGTTTTCTAATAATTTCTTTGAAAATCCCTCTTCAAAGGGAATCGCAGGTAATATATCCATATGAAATCTCGAGTTATCAGCATAATTCAATGTCCAGCAACGTTTGCCTTCCTTTATTGGTTTATTAAAATTATTCTTCTGTGCGTACAAACGGATTTCTTTTCCTACACACTCTTTCAAAAAAGCTTGAGAAATCTCTTCGTTTGATAAATTCAATACACAAACAGAATCAATATCAAATTCTCCATCATCAGATATGGGCTTTATAACTGTTCCCAACCTAAATGACCCTTGTACATATATTTCAGGAGAAAATAATTTTATTGATGAATCTTCTCTATCAAGCCATTCTCCTACAGATGTATACCGATTTTCTGCATCTTCATATTTAGAAGGAGTTATTTCTATTTCTTGGACAACAATTGATAATATTTCATTTATCTGGCTTTTTACTTCATTTGACCCCATATATTTCTCCTAATGTTATCGCTTTTATAAACTTCTTCTCTTTGTTGTTCTGATCATAAATAATCCACGGCATATCCGCCTGCGGCATCCTTGCTCTTCCCATCTCGATGGAACAGGAGACCGCCATTGCCGGGAAAACGGAAAGTGGAGTAGTAGACCCATGTACATCCTTAATAAGGACCATGAGTTTTCGGATGATGCTCCGCATCATGGAAAGCTGTGCACTGTTACGGATATTATCGTTGCCGATGTGTTCTTCCGGCACAGTCAACTCCCATACAGAAACCTGTTCGCCCATGACCGTCCTGATCCGTTCATGTTTGATGATGTCGCTCAAAGAGATTACCAGAACCGGAGCTCCATCGACTTTTTCAGGCTTCCTGATGATAAATTCGAACCCCTCGGGGAATTCCTGCCAATGCCAGCCTTTAGGCTCCCTGATTGGCTGATAGGTATCCACGGAAATCTTATCCGTGAAAAGCGTCCCCAGTTGGATCAACAAAGGAATCGGGGCCAGAGAGAACAGCGAGAAATGCTTGGTCTGGTCACTTTCAATCAAAGGCAAAACTTTCTGATCAAGGACCCGGTTCAGATGAGCCGATTCCGATTCCCAGAACGCAGCCGTTTTGTCTTCATGGGAGCATGACATGGAAAGAGTAACAGGATATTCGGAAACGGGATAACGCTCTGGAAACATCGCTTCCATGGCATCTTCCTGCTGAAGCGGCGAACGTTGTTCACCAATGTTACTGCCGTAGAAAAACACATGTGATTTTCGATTGGCTTTTATCCCTGTAACTACATACACTTTGTGTTCATGCTCAGCTTTCCATTGGATAAGCCTTGATGCAGAATATTTCTTCCCTTCTTTATCCTGATCAATTTTTTGGTGGCAGTCATGGCACATGAGCATCAGATTGCCGACGTCATTAAGGCTCTGAGGATTCTTTTTAAACGGTCCCCGTCCCCGTGGACCATCTTCAGAAAAGGAATAGATGTGCGCCTTCTCTGAGATATTAACCCGCTCCTGAGTGACCGGAGACGTATAGAGTATCCGGTTGCACCCGTTGAACTGGCAACGTCCGGCAGCCCGAGCCCACAGCTCCCGTTCAACTTCCTTTTTTATGTAACGGGTGACTTCCTTGACGTTCTGTATGCTCTTGCTCATACAATCCTCACCACAAATTCACCGCTGCGCGCCACACAGACGCCATTTTTCACAATGAAACATTCGACCCAGTGAAAACCGCGATACCTTGTTGGCTCGATCCTTGTTTTTGTACCAAGTTCAAAGGAACAGTCGCCACTACTGTTGTAAAAATCCCCACGCAAGCAACTTGCTTGGGATGCCTCTTCTCCAGTGTTCACAACTTGCCAGAACACCTGAAAAGGATGAGAGACATTTGTTTTTGCTTTAAAACAGATGCGTTTTTCTCTCTCCACAGGGTCGCCGCTATGTATCTCAAATTTGCTCGAGCCGTCAGAAAAAAGCCTCCATCCATTTTTGTTGTAGCTCGCTACAATTGAGACGGTGATTTCAGTCTTAAGCATCACTGTCCATTGCGATTCTGGCTTCTGCCGATGAGCAACGTTGAAAGACAACCCTCGAGGTTGAGCGACGGTTAAACCCTTGCTGTTGTTGGCCGGTGAGACCAATGACCGGGTATAGTGTTCTTCATCAAGCCGCTCGGCTATATTGAGAAAATCTTCCTTGGCCCATGCCACCCATTGAAAGAACGCCTTCGCTCGGGCATGAGGAACACCGTTCTCGTTTTCATGCCATTTGTCGGCAAAGTTCTCCCCATGATTGGTCGGGTTCGGGATATGCCATTTGCCGTCTGCCGTTCTTGTTATCAGCGTGTAGTCAGACTCCGCCATTGCTTCATCAAAACGGAAGGTGGGCTGCATCTGATCGGCGTGACGGGACAAGGTGGCTATCAAATTCCTCAGCGTTTCATAAATGGTCGATTCATTCCGGTAAATCTGCGCCGCCAGCACGGCTATGACCATAGAGATCGGTTTACATTTTTCGTTTTGCTGATTGCAGAAACGAAGGTCTCTATGCCTTTTCAACAGCTGAATAGCCCGCTGCAGCGGCGTCTTCACATGAATATCCGGCACCGCATCCCGGTTAGTGAACAGTCCGTCCTGCCGGTAATTCTCAAAGAGGACCTGTTTCTGGGTCTGCTTTACACCCTCAAAAGCTGCCTTGTTTTTATCGTAAAACCACTCAGCAAAATCTTTAGGATTGCTGGGCGACCAGTCATATGAGCCGGAGTCACCGCATCTGTCCGTCACGGCAATGGCACTGCGATACCAGTAATACTCCCTGAAGGAGCTCCAGCTTTCCTGAACCGATGGAAGAATGTCCATGTGAAAGCCAACGCCGTCCTGCTCAGCGTAATTCAGGGTCCAGCAACGCTTGCCCTCATCATCGAGCATCTTCACATAGGAGCCATGCGCCTTCAGGTGGTCTCCGACCTGATGCTTTACTGTTTTCGGAGTGGTGGTTTCTTTTTCATGTTCCAAACGGCAGACAATATCGATGTCATAATCGGCGTCTTTGCTGTCTTTATATGGCCGTATCTCTGTCCCGAGTTTGAAGGAGCCCTGTAGGTAAATTTCGGGTTCAGCAGTTGCGCCATCGTATTCACCATCCAACAGATAGGACTTCATGGATTCGAAGCGCTCCATGGCCTGTTTGTATTTCGATGGGGATATGTCCAGTTGCTCAGCCGCTTTTCGGAGAGCCTCTTCCCGTGTGACGATCCTATTCACCCGCAATCCCTCCATTTTGTATGAATGCCCTGATCGATTCCGATTCATGGGTAAACTTGTGATCCGCTTTGGAGATGAGGTCGTCCAGTATGGACACGTCATCCATCGGCAACGGTAGGTCGGATTCAAAATCAACCCGCTTAATCTGCCCGGGACGGAGCATGAGATTCAGATAATTCAGAGCACTTTGACTCTGTAGGGACAGAATGAAACTGATGAATTCCTTGTGTTTCCAACCGTAGATCAGACCCCATTTACGCGAGGCGTCTGTACCGTACATGGTTTTGGAATGGCCGGTGCCTATTGACAGGATTTGTATATCGTCTTGAGCAACCCCAAGCCGTTTCTGGGCATCAATCACCGCAGCCAGCGCAGGGTTGTTGGCCCAGAGTCCGCCATCTGCGAGAAGATACTCATCCAATCGATGAGGATCGAAATAGGTTGGTGCCGAACAGGACGCCAATACCGCATCTTTGACGAGTACTTTGCTATCACGGGTAAATTCCTTGGAGTAGCCGGACTTCAGAACATGAACACAACCATTGCCGATATCGGTGGAGGGAAGCAGCAGCGGTTTTTCTATGTCACCCAGACGTTTGTCCTGAAATACTTCTGTGAGCACATTTTCCAGATATTGGGCATCGTAGACACTATCGAACATGGGTTGAACGCTTTTCCCGGGCAGGAGAAACCGTTTCTTACGGAAGATCCCAGCGCCATGCTCTTTGTACATCGCCACGATGTCAGCCGCAGGCACACCCGTAGCCACTCCGGCAGCGATGATGGAACCGGTGCTTGTTCCGGCAATCATGTCGAAGGTGTCGAAGAGATTTATTTGAAGGCGTTCTTCGACACAGCGAAGAACATGGGCGGGATATATTCCTCGAATCCCACCGCCATCAATGCTCAATATTCTGAAAGACTTACCCATGCACACTCCTTATTTTTTATCCTTAGGAGGGCACGGGTCGTTTCCGTAGCTGTTGCCAGCACGGATCTTTCCGTCCACACCATGAATTTTGGTGTCCGACTTCTGGTTTCTGGCGATGTTCTCCGCCTTATCAATGGCCTGCGCCTGTGTGCGGGTCACTTTGGTCGCCTTGCTGTTACCTGCGCCTTTGACCGCCCAGCCATCAGGATGTTTTACAACGTGCTGGTTTTTTCCTTTAGCCATGATTACGCCTCCATGTATTGGTTAACGATTTCTGGTTTTACCCGCCATTCGCCGGTGAGCATCTTCTGCATCAGGCCGCGTTTCTGGGTTTTGTATTTATCTGCGAGCTGTTTCAACAGGTCGATTTCCTGTTGTGATACAGTTAGGACTTCGGCAATGGCTTTTTGCTCTTTTGGGGATGGGCAGGGAACCATTATCTTGAAGAAGTCCTTTTTGTTCAGATTGAGAAGCCCATCCGATCGGGCACCGCTTGTGATGTATCGCTTCAGTTCACGGGCGTGATAATCGGCAATGAAGTAGTGTTCGAAAAACTCAGGAACGACATTCTTTGCTATAGGCTTAAAGCTGATAAATACGTTGGGAACGCAAATTTCCCCGTCTTTTAACAAATAAACACAACCCTGTTGGTAACGCTTTGAATTTCCCTTGTTATAGGAAAACTCACCAGCTTTAAGGTGTGTGTAATTCTTGTGCTGAGAACCGGAGATATCTTTGCCCCATTTTTCGCGTTGAGACACAAAACCAATCCCAGCGGAAATGCTGTAGGGCGTTAGTTCTTTTTCGCCAACCTTGCGTGTTACTTCGGAAAAGAGCTCACCCAAGTGAACCATTGGCCAGCCATTTGTATCAATGGCCTCTTTTCCCATTATTCTTTGAATCTGGCCCTTTAAGTTGGCTTCCTTCGCCTGAATCAGCTGCTCGGATTTCTCGATGGCCTCATCCCAGGTGGACAGCAGATCAGCAATGGCTTGTTGTTCGGGAAGTGATGGATAAATTACAGGGAACATTTTTAACTGCGTCGAATTTATACTAGCAAGATTTGTACTCTGCTTAGAACATGATTGAAAATATTTCTTCCCATAAGGACTGGAGGTTAAATTAGATAAATAATGAGGCAGTAATTTTGAAGGATTTACTCTGGCGACGAAAACATGATTTTGATGAACACAATTATCGATTTCATCATTCCAAACAGCCCCTCTGCCCAACTTATCAAAATCACCCCCTTCAGTTAGTAAAACATCCCCTTTGCATAATTTATACCTATTCACTTTTGAAGCCGGTATTTCAATAGTTTTTACTTCTGATAGATTAAGATGTCCATCTTGGACATTTGCTACTCGTAAATATGGCAATTTAACTGTATCAGAAACAGTTTTCTGATTCTTAGCAATGCCAGTCTGAATTTCTGCCACATCTCCTAACTTCACCACTTCCCAATCAACCGGTATCATCCCCGCTTCAGTCTTTTTCATCTTCTGTGACGCACGCAACGATTTCATAAATTACCCCAGGATTCCTTTTATGGTATTCAACCAGCGTTCCAGATACTCTTCTCCCCAGACACCGGACAGCTGACCCAGCTCCATCGCGAAACCGGCTTTGTCAAACCTTTGTATCAGCTCTTCTTCCATAAGCAGCTTTACCTCTGCCGCCTGCTCAAGGCCGCTTAATTTCGTAAAGTTCTCTTCATTGATTTTGAACCAGATTATTTCAAAACATCGGAGTAAAGCCGGCCAGCAGATCCATTGTATATTCTCTTCTTTAGAGTCTAAAAGCATCTTAAACCAGGGCTCAGGATCAATATAATAAACCCGACCTCTCTTAGCCTCCGGAAAATGAACTACAGAAGAGCGGCCCAATTCAAAAAGAACATCCTGTACCGACTTCCACGAGTAATAATTCTGTGTGGCGATTTCCTGTATGGTCCCTTTTTGGTTCAACAATAAATAGAGAAGGATCTCACTCCTGGAATTCACTCCCATCAAACCTCTAAGCTGAAGTAAAAGACAGGCCTTTTTTTTCAGAGGAAAGGCCTTGGACATCTCTCTGTTCTCAACGGGGTTCCGGATAAAGCCATATTCAAGAAAATTCGGATCTTTTTCAGGACCGACAGGCATAGGCTTACCGGATTTCAGAAAAAAGAGAGATTTATTCTCTCCATAAGGGGATTCTTTCTCCGCTAACCTGCGCCATTTTAAATCTGATCTTCTGTTATTAATTTCACCTGAAATAGCATGAATAACGGAAGCAGATTGAAAATCTTCTTTCTTCATAACCACTTTCAGACGCTGAACATTGATAAATCTTTCATTCACTGACAACCAATCAAGAATTTCATCAAAAAGACGCTGATCATATCGTGCCATGGAAGCGGAGAAAAGCAGCAAGGCCTCCGGATCGATAACCCAGTTATCTCCGCTTTCTCCATATCCGGCTACACCCAGCGCTGACCATTGCCGCCAGAGAAATTGAAGGTACAGATTCAGTAATTCATTTCTAAATTCTTGAAGCAGCATCAGCATATCCTAATTGTTCCAGTAAACTTTTCAGAAGCATGGAATATCCTTCCGAAACATCATGAGTCTGCGACCATTGTGCAGCTTCAATAATTTCATCCTCTGTAGGTTCAAGCTGAAGCAGATCATCAATATGATAACCGCCTCTGTCCACGGATGCGTATAATTTGAAATGAATCTGATCCCGTCTTGAAATAAAATGAACCTTCAGATGAGACCCGAATGTTTCTTCAATCAGTCTTTCTTCAAAACCTTCAGGTAATCCCATACGGAAAAGGTCCGACGGCCCGGTATTGATCCAGTCTTCCGGCAAATTAAGTGTTTTTGCGACGACAGTGGCGGCATCTATCAGATAAGATGGCATCGGGTCAGGATCATATAACCCTTCACTGTTTTTCAATGCAACTATATCAACATCTTTTGTAGTCCTGCTCACAAGCCTTGTAGTAATCAAGGCAGAACCCCCACAAACTACAATCTCTATAGGATCATCACCTGAAATGCTGATTCTATGGCTTAAAAGAGACAACGCTTCATTAAGTTTACTCTGATCAAATTGCTTCATTATTAAGTTATATCCCTATATAATATTAGTATATCTTATTATTTATAATTATTCATCCATTCATAGATTATTCTTAATGCAACAACATCCGGTGAATAGCCGTCTGGAACAATATGGCCTGAATTCTAAACCCGTCGAATTCGGTGGTAGTAAAATCAAAGGAATATACTGAAATCGTTTTTGACTTTATTACCGCTGAATATCCTTCAGCTTCTCAGCCATTTTAACCCGTATCGCAGCCAACTCTTTTTCCAGCTGATCAATCTCCACCTGCACCGCATCGATATCGATCTCCTCTTCCTCCTCAAAGGTGTCCACATAACGCGGAATATTGAGGTTAAAGTCGTTTTCCTCGATCTCGGCGAACTCGGCCACATGGGCGTATTTTTCCTCTTCAGCCCGAGCAGTGTAGGTCTCCATGATTTTGCCGATATGCGCTTCCGAGAGGGTGTTCATGTTTTTACCGGAGACGTATTCCCGGCTGGCATCGACAAAGAAGATGTTTTTACAATCTTCACGGGCACCGCCTTTTTCACGGGAGCGGTCAAAGACCAGAATCGCCACCGGAATATTGGTGGTCGGGAACAGATTGCCCGGCAGGCCGATCACGGCATCCAGTAGATTTTCCTCGATCATTTTCTGACGGATCCGACCTTCGGCTGCGCCCCGGAACAACACGCCATGGGGAACCACAACGGCAACGCGGCCCTGCTTTTCAAGGGCGGTTTCCACCATGTGGCTAATAAATGCCCAATCGCCTTTACTCTTGGGCGGCGCACCGCGCCAGAAACGGTTGTATTGATCGCTCCCGGCATTTTCGGCACCCCATTTGTCCAGCGAGAACGGCGGATTGGCCACCACGCAGTTGAATTTCATCAGCCGGTCATTTTCCACCAGCAGCGGGCTGTTCAGGGTGTCGCACCATTCCACCCGGGCGCTGTCAAAGCTGTGTAAAAACATATTCATCCGGCAGAGTGCCCAGGTACTGCCGTTAGACTCCTGTCCAAAGAGGGCAAAATTTCGGTCCCCTACATGTTTACCAGCCTGAATCAATAGTCCACCTGATCCGCAGGCCGGGTCACAGATACGATCTCCCGGTTTGGGCCCTGCCAGCTTGGCCACCAGCTCGGTCACCTTCAGCGGGGTAAAGAACTCTCCAGCCTTCTTTCCGGAATCGGAGGCGAAGCGTTCAATCAGATAGATGTAGGTATTCCCGATCACATCCTCGGAAACGAGGCTGGGCTTCATGCTGAGCTGTGGCTTGTTGAAATCTTCCAATAACGTTTTAAGGCGTTTATTCCTATCTTTTGTCCTCCCTAGGTTGGCCTCGCTGTTGAAATCGATATTGCGAAACACGCCTTCGAGTTTGCTCTTGTTGCTCTCTTCAACATGTTCAAGGACAATATTGATCAACTCGCCGATGTTTGCGACTGAGCGGCGTTCGTACAGGCTGTAATAGGTGGCCATAAATCGGTCTATTTCTATGATCTCTTTAATAACTTCACCATTTTCGTCTTTTATCGGATTATCATTCTCGTCTTTTTTTTCTCTTTCTTCTGTAAGAACAACTTCAGGCAAAACAAAACGCTCTCGGTCAAGTTTACGACGGATACGAACATCATCATCGCCATACTGCGTCTGATAATCCTCGTAGTGATCCTGCCAAACATCGGTTATATATTTCAAGAACAGCATCACAAGGATGTAGTCTTTGTACTGCGCCGGATCAACAACGCCCCGGAAGGTGTCACACGCCGCCCATGCCGCATTGTTTATGTCTTTCTGATCAATCTTAGTCATTTTTTTCTCCTGTCTGCTGTAGTTTTTTGATGCTTGGGCTTCCCACAAGAGAAGTCAGCTGTTCTATGGCCATTTTATTGAGAATTATCAGTCTCTGGTTCTGAGGAAGAATCTGCTTTATAAGTTCTGCATTCATACTTTCCAAATTAGACAATACGATAAGCTGTTGAATGGTGGCATCATCACGAATATTTCCTTTAGCCTCCGAATTTTGCTCCTTCCATTCCCTGGCTGTTTTACCAAACAAAGCTACATTCAAAAGATCCGCTTCGCTGGCATAGGTAAAAGTCTGCTGTCCTTTGGTCACAATGGAAGGAATAATATTATCCCTGATAGCATCTGTGTGAATCCTGTAATTTATCTTTGAAATAATCCTGTTAACATTCCATTCAAGTGAAATCTGACTGTTTTCATCTGCCTTGAGACGTTGATAATCCTTTATGATATAGAGTTTAAATTCAGCAGAAACCCAGGAGGCAAACTCAAAAGCAATATCTTTATGGGCAAAAGTTCCGCCATATCGCCCGGATTTGGATATTATTCCCACGGCATTTGTACTGGATATCCACTTTTGGGGCGATAAAGTAAATGAATTGGAACCGGCTTCATGCTTAAAGGAGTCGAATTCGATCCCTTTAAAATCAGGGTTATTCAACTGCTCCCATAAACCCAGGAATTCGATAGTACTTCTATTCCGCATCCAGTTCTTGACAACATCCTTGGGCTCATCAGGGTTCTTATACCGGGCAATATCGGTTAATGAGATATAATCATTCTCATCGCCCTTGGAGATAACAGTTATTTCGGTGCCATTGGCATTTATTGATGCTCTCAACTCACTCCTCCTTTTGCGGCGTTTATAAGCACTTTACTAATGTACTGTTCCCGTTTAATTGCCAGTTGATGAAGAAGGAATTGCTCTTGATCTGACAGTCTTGCCAGCTCGACAATAGAACGTTGACACTCCAAACTCGGAATCATAACCTCCAGCTCTTCCACGGCCTGCTTGCTGATCATCTTCTGACCCGACCCTTTAACCCGGCTGGCAAAAAATATCTGTGCGTCCTTCTGACTGATATACCAATTAAGAAACTCAGGTAACACCTTGTCCGGACTAGTCACACGCAATCTAAACAATGGAGCAGCAACTACTGCATTACCCGCATCTTCAAGAAGAATTGCTGATGTTGTATGCTGGCCACGTGACCTGAACACCAGATCACCAACCCTCACAAAGTGGTGCTCTTTAACAGAGTCCATTTCCACTCTTACCAAATTATCGCAGTCGACAGTGTTATCTACTTTTAGATCTTTCATCTGAATAACTGCAACATCGGCATCCGTAGATGTATCAAGTCGAGACCTGAATGAGTACCCCATTTGCACAGCGGCCACGCTTTTTAACTTAACCAGCAAAACTCCCCCTCCATTCAATTGCAGTAACGTTATTTTTGCAGATTATACATCAACATCAACATCAACATCAACATCAACATCAACATCAACATCAACATCAACATCAACATCAACATCAACATCAACATCAACATCAACATCAACATCAACATCAACATCAACATCAACATCAACATCAACATCAACATCAACATCAACATCAACATCAACATCAACATCAACATCAACATCAACATCAACATCAACATCAACATCAACATCAACATCAACATCAACATCAACATCAACATCAACATCAACATCAACATCAACATCAACATCAACATCAACATCAACATCAACATCAACATCAACATCAACATCAACATCAACATCAACATCAACATCAACATCAACATCAACATCAACATCAACATCAACATCAACATCAACATCAACATCAACATCAACATCAACATCAACATCAACATCAACATCAACATCAACATCAACATCAACATCAACATCAACATCAACATCAACATCAACATCAACATCAACATCAACATCAACATCAACATCAACATCAACATCAACATCAACATCAACATCAACATCAACATCAACATCAACATCAACATCAACATCAACATCAACATCAACATCAACATCAACATCAACATCAACATCAACATCAACATCAACATCAACATCAACATCAACATCAACATCAAGCACATAATACAGTATCGCCATTTCTGCATTCCATAAAGGCAATAACAGCTGCGAAAGCTGGATATTTAGGGGTGCCTGTATACGGAAAGAGGTAGAAGTAGAAAAAAGGATTTCGTTCTACTCAGTATGTAATGCCTTAAATGAAAGCTTAAAATGACTACCGGACAAGGGATTGCAGCGGTACCCCGCAGGCCCTCTCCTTTGGTTGAAAGGAGAGGGGCGAGGAGTTTTAGCGGAAAGCCCGGTGCCGCGAAGCGGCATGGCCCCGAACAAAAGAAAGGCAGAATCAGCCTTTTACGGCACCGGCGGTCATTCCGGATATGAGCTGCCGCTGTATGAAGAAGAAGAGGATGATAACCGGCAGGGCACTCAATACACCGCCTGCAGTGAGGAGCCCCCACTCTATCTGGTACTCGCCGATCATGTTCTGAAGTGCAACGGGTATGGTGCGTACCCTGGTGTTGGTGAGGATTGCGGCGTAGAGATATTCGTTCCATGAAGTTATGAAGACGTAGATTCCGGTGGAAAAGATTCCCGGCATGGCCACCGGCAGCACAACTCTGAGCAGGGCCCCCATACGGGAACAGCCGTCTATCATGGCGGCTTTGTCCAGGTCGATGGGGATGGCATTGAAGAAGCTGGTGAGCATCCAGGTGGAAAAGGGTATGGTGAAGGTGGAATAGGCCAGAATGAGCGCACCGTAGGTATCCATGATATGGAGCACCTTCATCATGATAAACAGGGGTATTATCAGCAGCATAATGGGAAACATGTTGATTACAAGAAACTGCATCAGCAGGTATTTGCGGCCGAAGAAGCGGAAGCGCGAAAACGCATAGCTGGCCGGAACGGTAAGAAAGAGTCCGACAATGGCGGTACATAAGGCAACCATAAAGCTGTCGAACATGTTCCAGGCGAAGTTAAGTTTGCTGAAAAGACGAACGTAATTCTCCACCGTCGGGTGTTCCGGAAAAAAGCGGAATTCCGCCCGGTAGAGTTCCTTCTCCATGGTTATGGAGCTTATGAAGGTCCAGAGATAGGGTCCAAGGGCAAAGGTGAGAACAAGCAGAACCGGCAGATGGATGGTAATGAGCCTTTTGGCTCTTCTGGAGGCTGTCATCTATTTGTCCTCCTTGAGTATGCTGCGTATGTAGCCGGCGACGAAGATCATCAGGAAAATGGTGAGAATAACCGCCAGGGTTGAGGCGTATCCGAAGTCCATACCCCCTTTGTAGGCTTTGACGTAGGAGTAGACCGGCAGAGTGTAGGTGCTGTAGCCGGGACCGCCTCCGGTCATTATCAGGATAATGTCCAGAGAGTTGGCCACCCAGATGGTTCTGAGAAGAATGGTTGTAAGGATGACCGGTTTGAGCATGGGTACGGTGATTGTCCAGAAAGAGGCAATTTTACCCGCTCCGTCTATTTCCGCCGCCTCGTAGAGCTCCGAAGGAATGGCCTGCAGGCCCGCCAGCAGCATGACTGCAAAGAAGGGAAATCCCTGCCATATAAGAGCCACTATGATTGCCCCCAGGGCAGTGGATGTCTGGGCCAGGAAGGGAATAAACTGATCAACCAGACCGAGGCGGGAGAGTATCTGATTTATCAGTCCGTAGTTACCGTCGTACATCCAGCGCCACATGAGGGCGGTGATTACCGACGGGGTTATCCAGGGTATAAGCATCAGGGAACGGGCAATTCCTCTGCCGAAGAACACCTGATTAAAAAGCAGTGCTGCGGCAAATCCGGTGAGAAACTGCAGTGAGATAATACTTACAATCCATATTACCGTTTTGGCCAGGGAAGAGTAAAAGAGAGGGTCTGTGAACAGCTGGGCATAGTTTGCCAGTCCTATAAAGCCGTGTTCTTTGGGCTTATAGAGGATGTAGTGGCTGAAGCTGTAGATGATTGTCCGGAACATGGGGAAAAAGACTATCATCATGGTCATGAGCATAGCCGGTGTTACCAGCAGATAGGGGAATGCATCTAAACGGCTGCGCAGCTGTGGCACTTCTTTTCTCCTTGATACCTTTTACAACTTTGTAAGCAGGGGCCGGCGTGAACCGCCCCTTTTATTGTTTCTACTATACCCTGTTTTTCCGGGTTTATTCAGCAAAATGGTCGGCAATTGCCTGCATCATCTCGGCAGAGGTGATTTCTCCGGCAAAAGCCTGCTGCATAAGAGCCGGCCAGAGGGATTCTACAAACTCGGCTGTTCCGGGATGTGCGGGAAGAACACCGGCGAAGTCTGCAGAGTCGGTGGTAGCCTTCAGGAAGCGATCTGCATCGGCAGAGGCATTGCTCTTGTTGATGGAAACCTGACCTGAGGATTTCTGCCAGATAGCATTGTTTTCTGCTGTTGCCAGGAAAGATGCCCACTTGAAAGCTGCATCGGGAACCTTGGTTGCGGCAAATACGGCGTTTTCCTCATCACCAAAGGAGGTCCAGGCACCTTTTGTTCCTCTGGGAACCGGGGCTGCTGAAATTTTATCACCAAGGGCTTCCTGCATCTGTGCAGCACTTCCAAGGTGGTGAATTGTCATTGCGGTACGTCCGGAAATCATGTTGGCAATGATTTCCTTGAATCCATCCGAAGGAGTTGTAGGAGGACTGACTTTGTATTTGCGGTAGAGATCGATAAACCACTGATTGGCCGCAACAGCTTCCGGAGAGGTAAGTCCGCCGGGTTTGTCGAAGGAGGCACCGGAAGAGAGTACAAATGTACCCCACCAGTCATGACCGCCCCTGGCGCCGCGAATTCCGAATCCGTAAACGTCGGGAGTACCGTCACCGTTGGTATCGCGGGTAAGTTTCTGGGCAACATCCAGGAATTCCGCCCGGGTTTTGGGAGGAGATAGGCCCAGCTCATTGAACATGTCGGTACGGTAGTAGAGGTAGAGGATAACCATCTGCAGAGGCATATAGTACTGATGGCCGTCGGTGTATTTTGTAAGCTCCCAGATTTTGTCGTACACATCGTTTTTACCGGACCATTTTGCTATATAGCTGTCCAGGGGAAGCAGTGCACCCATTTCCACTAACTGGGGCTGCCACCAGAGTTTCACCTGGGCAACATCAGGGGGATAACCGCCGGCAACTGCGGTAAGAAGCTTTTGGTTGTAGGTGTCCCAGGCAACACGTTCCGCTTCGATTTTAATACCTGGATTTTCGGCCTCGAATTTCTCAATCAGGGGATTGAGGGCTGTTTCGGGGTCATCGAAATGGTACCAGAACTTTACAACCTGAGTCTCTCCTCCGGCTGTTTCGGTTCCTTCGCTGCGTCCGCCGGCAAACAGAGCCGTACTGACGATTACAAGAATCAGCACCAGAATACAGGATTTTTTCATAAATCCCTCCTATTTTTTTTTCAGGACAAGCCTGACGTTCTCAACGATATCTGATGCGGTAAGTCCATATTTCTGTAAAATTTCCGCAGGTTCTCCGGATTCTCCAAAGGTATCCCGGACGCCCACCATGGAGAGGGGTACGGGGTTCTCCCGAATAAGCACATCTGCACAGGCACTGCCGAGGCCGCCGATAATACTGTGTTCCTCGGCGGTTACAACACAGCCGCAGTCAGTGGCGGCAGAAATGAGGGTTTTCTCATCCAGGGGTTTAAGGGTATGCATGTTGATTACCCTGCTCTCCACACCCTCTTTCGCAAGTATTTCCGCCGCCTCCAGTGCTGAAGCAACCATCATACCTGTGGCAACTATAGCGGCATCTCTGCCCTGACGAAGGACCTTGGCCTTTCCGACAATGAAGTCCTCGGAGCCGGAAGTAAGCACCGGAGTGGGAATGCGCCCCAGGCGCAGATATACCGGGCCGTCGATTTCCGCCGCCGCCATGGTGGCGCGGTAGGCTTCGTTGGCATCACAGGGCACGAGCACTGTCATATTAGGCAGAAGCCGCATGAGGCCGATATCCTCAAAGCTCTGGTGGGTTGCGCCGTCAGCGCCTACACACATGCCGCCGTGACTTGTAGCGATTTTCACATTTGTATTGTTATATGCCGCCGATACCCGGATTGACTGATTGGCAAGGCTGGTGGCAAAAACGGCGAAGGTTGTAGCAAAGGGAATGAGCCCGTCCACAGCCATTCCCGCGGCGGTACCTATCATATCTGATTCCTTGATACCCATCTGGAAAAACCGTTCAGGAAACTCCTGACTGAATTTCGTCACTTTTACTGCATCCGCCAGGTCTGCAGTCAGGGCAACAACTCTGCTGTTCTTCCGTCCAAGATCCGTTAGAGCATCGCCGAAAGCCTCCCGCATGGCTTTATTTCCGCTGTATGCAGTCATTTTTTCTTTCATAGCGCCCCTCCGGGAATAGCAAAATCTTCATAGCCTGCAGCAGACCCTATTGCAGAAAGGGCTTCTGTGGTCTGATCCGGGGTTGGACAGGTTCCATGCCAGGCGGGGAGATTTTCCATGAAGGGAACTCCCTTTCCGATAAGGGTTCGACCGATAATTACCGAAGGTTTGCCGGATACACCGGCAGCCTGCTTCAGTGATGAGGTAAGAGCTACCATGGAGTGGCCGTTGATATCCTGAACACTCCAGCCGAAGGATTTAAGACGGTCGGCAATGGGTTCGACTCCCATAACCTCCCCGACAGTGCCGTCGATCTGAATATTATTGTAACTTATAAAGAGGGTAAGGTTATCAAGCTTGTAATGGGCTGCGGTCATCATGGCTTCCCACACCTGACCTTCCTGGAGTTCCCCGTCGCCGAGAACACAATATACCCGGCCTGAAGACCTGCGCAACTTCATGGAGAGGGCAATACCGTTGGCAACGGAAAATCCCTGACCCAGGGGACCGGTTGAGGTTTCCACCAGGCCCGGAAGAGCCTTTCTGGCCGGATGTCCCTGAAGAGATGATCCCATGCGCCTGAAGGTGGAAAGATCATTAAGGGCAATGTGTCCGGTCCGGGCAAGGGCTGCGTACCATACAGCACAGGTATGTCCGTTGCTGAGAACTATCCGGTCCCGGTCGGGATTATCCGGTTTGTCGGTATCGAAGGTATAGGCATATCCGTAGAGGGCTGCCATTAAGTCCGCCAGTCCAAGGGCACCACCTACGTGTCCGTGGCCGGCATTTCGTATCATGCGCACCGTATCCCGGCGCAGCTGGGTGGCAAGAGCCTCCAGGACGGGCAGGTCCGGAGCTGCAGAAAATGCAGTCTGTTTCATTCCTTTATTAACCTCGTATCTTATCCTATGGTGTTGTCTCCCCTTCTGAGGAGGTATCCAGACGCCTTTCCCGGGATGCGTCCATATGCTGTTCCATGGCAGTTGCAGCAGCAGCCGCATCTCCCCGGAGTATTGCATTCAGAATCCGTTTGTGTTCTTTCAGACTGTTTTTAAGTACTTTGTCCGGGTCTTCCTTGAAGTGCTTATTCACCGCAATTATTTCCGGAGTTATCTGGGTAATCAGAGACTGGAGAACCTTGTTTCCCGAGGCCTTAACTATTGCCAGATGAAAAAGGTGATCCTCTTCAAGAGTGTATCTGCTGTCCTCAAAGGCTTTCTCAAAGGCGGCATGGGCGTCCTGAATTCTCCGGTGATCTTCTTCAGTTCCCCTCAAGGCGGCAAGCCGGGCGGAAAAGACTTCCAGATTTGTCCGGGCCTCCATAAGATCTCCCAGATCAAAGGCATCGAAATTCAGAATATTGGTAATAAGGGCATCCAGAGCCATGGGACGGATAGCGGAGATGTAAATCCCTTTCTGCGGCCGGATCTCAAGTACTCCGTAGAATTCCAGCTTCTGCAGTGCCTTTCGTACATAACCTCTGGTTGTATTAAACCGCTCCGCCAGAACCCTTTCCGAGGGAATTCTCATACCAGGCTGAAAGGTCTCATTCCGCAGAAGTTCCTGTATTTCGTGAATGATGCTGTCTACAGGATCACTGTTGTTCAAGTACTTTTAACTCCCTGTTTATATAATCAACCCAAACTGGTTAACCAGTTATTACATAGTAACACTGGTTAACCAGTTGCGCAAGAAATAATTTGTCAAATCCTTAAATTCCAAAATCCCGGATCTTAATGTAGAATGATATTGCATAAGGAGCAGCAAGGTGCCGACCCAACTTGATGTAGCCCGCAGAGCCAAAGTCTCCTATATGACAGTCTCAAGGGTTATTAATAATAAAACCAATGTAAAACCGGCAACACGGGCCCGGGTATTGAAGGCAATAGAAGAGCTGAACTATTTCCCGAATGCAGCTGCCCAGGCTCTCACCGGCAGCCCTACTCTGAATGTGGGTATAATCTTTCCTCAACAGGAGTTTATCCTTAACCGGCCCTACTTTATTGAGCTGTCCATGGAGCTTGAACAGAACCTCAGTGCCAACGGGTATCACCTTCATCTTGGATCAGTCCGGGACCAGGGAAATCCCAGGGAGATTGCACAGCTTGCCGGAGAAAAGCGTGTAGACGGCCTGATTATTTTTGCCCCTCAGGAGAATGATCCCAGGCTGTCGGTTCTCGATAAGAATATTATTCCGTACACCATAATTCACGGGCATGGAGTTAATCGCGAATCATCCTGTGTCAATTCTGATATACGCGCAGGGATGACACTGCTTCTGGACCATCTGACCAGCCTGGGCCATACACGTATTGCCTTTGTTTCAGTCAATCTGTTAGAGGAGGACGCCCGGATCCGTCTTGAGACCTACCGCAACTACTGTGCCGGGCATAATTTGTCTGAGGCGGGAGAGCTGATTCACTACGGGGGAGACTGGACTCTGGAAACAGGATACCAGGCCTTTGAACAACTATGCAAACTAAATCCAGCACCTACGGCAATACTCTTTTCTAATGATCAGATGGCTCTTGGAGCAATAAAAGCTGCGAATGATAAGGGCATAAAAATTCCCCGGGATATCTCCATCGCAGGCATCGATGACATTAAATATGCATCATACGCGAGCCCGGCTCTCACCACTGTACGGTATTCCATACCGGACATTGCCCGCACAGCGGTCAGTCAGATTCTAAGCAATATTCAGGAAGGAAACATAAAGGATCATGCTCTGTTCCCACCGGAGCTGATTATTCGGGAGTCCACCGGACCGGTGGAAGAATAGAAAACCGCATTTCATCCTGCGGCAGTCCAAGACTGCGTGGTTTGCTACACAATGCCAGGCTTGTCTTCCCTGCGGTCCATGAATAGTTTGCTGCCGTGAATTTTCTTGGAAAACTTCTTTAATTCTCCACAGTGGTTTGCAACTTCAAGATAGTGCTTCATGTGATGCCTGCTCAGAAGAACACCGGCCATACTGAAAGCCATGACAGGATACTTTACTGCCGCTCCCTCCCGGTTTTTTCCTTCAATGAAACCTTTTTCAAGATGCACGTTATTATAAAAATCCCTTATTCCCTTATCAAACTTCTCTCCAATCTCTGCTGTAACAGCAAGTACATCTCCTTCAGGAACAATGAAAATAAAATCATCGCCACCGATATGGCCGCAGAATGATTTTTTCACCGGAAAGATTCCCACATGATTCTTTAATATGTCCGCAGTAAATTGGATTACCCTGTCTCCCAGAGAAAACCCATAGGCATCATTATAGGCTTTAAAATTATCCAGATCGCCATAAACAACGGCGCCGTACCCCTTGTTCAGAAAGAATTGGATCCTCTCATTAATTACCCTGTTTCCCGGAAGCTGAGTGAGGGGGTTTGCATCTAATGCTGTTTCGCGAAGTTTGTTGATTAACAGGATAAAATAGAGAGTCACAAACAATGAGAGGAGCAAAATAACGCAGATAAGGAAAAAAGCGGATCTGTAGGGTCTGAAAACCCGGTCTGATTCTATTTCAGCAACAAGCCCGCAATTGATTTCATCTACCCAGAACCCTCCACCGTTTACCTTTTCATGGTAGTAGCTGAAATACGAATTTTTAAGCTGCATAAGTTCATCAAAATAATTATTGAGCAAACTGGTGATAACAGGAATGTTGGACACTTCATCTTCAGCTTTTGGTCTCAGTGGATCAAATAACGGGTAAGCGGTACCCCCTTGAAAGCCGACAGAGGACAGATTCCGGGTATATACTGAATTGTGCCTCAACGAGGTAAGAGGTTTTCCTTCCTTGTTTATCCAGTACAATTCAATATCCCGGTATATTGTATAAAATCCATCATTATTTCCATCTGACGCTAAGTGTAAAAACTCCTGACCCGGGAGTCTTGACGTTAGAATGTCAACTACCATATCGAGATTCAACTGGAGACAAAAATATCCCATAGGCAGGCCTTCATCGCCTTTTACCTGTTGAAAGAAATAGATAATACCCTTCTCAAAACCAGAGGAGACTCCGGGGGGATTACTCTTCATTACAAGAAAATTACCAGCTGTTTCGCCTCTGGCAACAGCTGTTTTCAACTGGTAAAAATACGGAAAAGGCTCATATTTAAAATCCGGAAAATCTCCTGAAATGGAAAAACCATCCATAGATATGAACTCAACCATATGAAGCGAATTAAGCAGGGATTGATGCTCGTTGAAAATTTCCCTGAAATTCATCAAAGGTTTCAGCTTTCTCTCTGTCGAAAGGAATTCTTCAGGGGAAAACAAGCCGTTATGAGCTTGCCTGTTAATTATGTATCTTTCTACAATCTTCATGATTTCCCGGTACTGCGGTAAGGCAGCCAGGATAGCCAGATTGTTTTTTCTTTCATTTATCTGCTGTTGAATGAATTCCTGAGAATGCATTTTGATATTTGAATAAAAAGCATCCAGATTGTTTCTACTGCTGTTGTGTAATATCAGATATGCAGCAAACAGAAACAGAGTAAAAACAGCTAATGCAAAACCGATTAACCGCCGGATCAACCTTCGGGGATGCATTTCAAGTTGTTTTGTCAGAAAAAAGCTGTTTATCACCAGCTAATTCTAATCGATGTAGAGGAAGTATACAAATTCTGTTTAGATGATAGGAAAAATCTGTGTTGCATCCCACGGACCGCGCGTCTGTCTGGAGGCTCACCATCCTTGACCCGTAAAGCAGCCTTCCGGTACGCTGAAACAAATAGAGGCTGTCCGGGATTACCCTCAGACAGCCTCATATGTTGAACGCGGCGAGATTCGAACTCACGACCTCTGCCTCCGGAGGGCAGCGCTCTATCCAGCTGAGCTACGCGTCCAGACTGGGGCTTAGAATAATGAGGACACCGGCTAATGTCAAGACAGCGATAGTTCTTGTCTGAAACCTGATTTTCAGCAAACAGTATTGACACTTTTATCAGGCTTCGGTATAAATATCCCCACGCGTGCCGCTGTAGCTCAGTCGGTAGAGCAGAGGACTGAAAATCCTCGTGTCCCTGGTTCAATTCCTGGCGGCGGCACCTACTAACCGTATCCCTTTTGGGGGGTACGGTTTTTTATTCCCCGCGTACCGGACCAAAGGGAGGAACGCGGGGCGGATAAGCGCGGCTCGCAGGACCAAAGGTCCGAGAAACGCGCGGTCCCGATACACTTCACCTGAGACACCCATCATGTAACATATGCAGCAGCCCTGAGACACAAAGAGCCGATTAACTCTTTTTAAAAAAGATAACCGGCTCAATTCAGTAAACGAACTGCAGTATCAATCATACCGTACTGATTTCAAGGAGTAATCAGATAAAAATCACAGAAAGTTATAAAGTACCTCTATCTCATCAGCACTCAAAGCTCTGTTCCAGATACGCAGGTCATCAATAAACCCTTTAAAACTCTGATTCCCGGGATAAGCGTAGGCCACATCGATGCGGGCCGAAGTAGTATCCCGAACCTGGTAATTGGTCTTCACGGAATCCCCAAGCTGCTTTCCGTCGATATAGAAGACAGGTATGCCATAGGAACCGCTATTCTCAATAGTAATGGTATAGAGGTGCCAGGAGCTGATATCGGAGGCGGTATCAGTACTTTTCGCCGTCTGCACCGCAACATTTCGAACAACTGCTCCCATATAGTTTCCTGGCCACATTACAGCCCGTAAATCACCAATACTTGCAATTTCCATGTTGCTCGACGAAATGGTTTCATCATCGAACTTCGCCCAGAAACTTATAGTATATGCTCCGCTGGAGATGGATATATTGTTGTAGGTACGATCATTGGAATTCCCGTCATAATAGACACAGCCGTCGCCCAACTTCGCTTCAACGCTTGAAAAATCCCCGCCGTCGCTTGTATAAAAGGAATGAATCCCGGTAGCCTCTGAAAAATCACTGGTATCAAATGTATACGCAGCCAGATAATCTGTCGGTCCGGTATACTTATCTTCAACTGTTCCGGAACCATCGGAGTTCCCTGCACCGCTATCTTGGTAGTGTCAATAATCTTGCGCAAATTCTTTTTGCCTCAATCTGTAGAATTTACTTAAGAGACTTGATCCTCCCGATCGTAATCAATCAGCAGGTCCATATTCAGATACTTCCGTTCACTCCATGTCGAACCGGAGATGTGAGGCAGCCGGGCCGCGACCAGCATCAGGGCAGATTCTCCATCGGGAAAGGAACCGATGACTCTGGTCCTCCTTCTAATTTCTCGCATGATTCTTTCAAGACCATTATTAGTCCTGATTCTTTTCCAATGCTCAACCGGGAAGTTATAATACGAAAAGGTTTCGATTGATCCATCCCGAACCAGAGCAGCCGCTTTATGCAGTTTCATATCTGTGAGCTTCTGGGCAATGAGATCTTTTTTTCGGATGGCTTCTTCTTTATTCTCTTGAGCATGTATTGCTTTCAGCATTGTCGCGACTTCTTTTACTTTACCGTGAGGAACAAAACTGAATACGTTTCGGTAGAAATGGACCACACAGCGCTGCCAGCGAGCCTCTGGATAAAACTCTGGTATTGACTCGACCAGACCTAAGGATTTGTCGGAGATGAACATGGCGACAGTCTCCAGACCTCGCTCCTTGAGATACCGTAGGAACCGTTGCCAGCTATCCTTATCTTCCTTGGTCCCTTCGGCAACCCCGATAATCTCCCGAAACCCTTCCTCATTGACGCCTATCGCAACCAGAACTGAGATATTGCGCACTTCACCAGCCCAGGAACGCTTCATCCATATCCCGTCGAGATACACATAGGCGTAATGACTCTTAAGCGGCATGTTTCGCCACTTCTCGATCTCTTCGTATATTTTCTTGTTGAGATTACTGATCGTTCCCGGTGACACCTTTGCTCCCCAGAGTGCTTCGGTGATGTCTTCGACTCTCCGTACGGACACTCCTGCTAAGTACATTTCTACCATCGCTTCTTCAACGGAAATCTCCCGACGTTTGTATCGTTCGATAATGGCTGTTTCGAAGGTTACCTTTTTTAGCTTTGGCATCTGAAGGGTTACTTCGCCAGCCTTGGTCAACAGCTTTCGGTCATAATGACCGGCACGATATCCCTTCCGTTCAGCGCTTCTTTCGTGTTTCTGTGCATTGAGTAGTTGCTCGGCTTCAGCTTCTAACATAGCATTCAACGTCTCTTCGACAGTTTCCCGTACAAATTCCCCCAAATGGTTTTTAACTTCTTCTTCATTTATCTCGATAATCTTACTGTTCATATAGTCCTCTTTCTGACTTGGTTTTGGTGGTACTTAATCAATCGTCAGATTGAGGACTTTCTTATCTCATTTTAATTTGCGCAAGTTATTATACGTTATCGGGGAAAGGGTTTTTTACTGCAAGTGGAGCACCACAGTGCAGCCAATTACCCGTCGGATTATATTCAGACTAAAAAGACCTAACTGCCCGTACATGTTCAATATAGCTGGACTTTCCTAAATTAAACGAAACGTTGGAACTCAAACGCACTCCATACACGACAGAGGATGAGATCTCCGAAGAACTAAAAAAAGTATACGTTCCCAAACCGCTGATAAAGTCTTTTACTTCATCACTGGATTCATTCACACTACTATCCGTAACGATATTGGTGCTAACAGCATGGAGTTCATTCTTCGACGGTAAGTACCAGTCAGTTTCATCCCCGCCGGCATAGTCCCTACACTCCTGTGCGGCACTGCTGGTATGCCCCTCCTGATTAATAATCGCTTCGGTGTTTGCATAGCCGGTTCCAATAGCCGTTCCTGTGCCACCGACAGAGGCACTGTACCTATTGCTCCACAACACGCTTGCACTGTTTACATCCTCGGTAGAGACCTCCATTCCATGCATTCCACCGTCGGTTATATAAAACACAATACCCTTTCCGCTTGGGCCGGTGTCTCCTATAGCGAAGGTAACCACAATATCGCTACTTGAAGCCCCACCCTCATCGCAGGCACAGAATGATAAAGAGAGGCAGACAGCTATGAAAAGCACAGCTGTGTGAAGAATTATTCAGATCTCATCAACGGGAATATGGGCGGTAAATTGTCTTTATAACATTTTTAATTCAGCTGCCACATTATCTCCATCAATTTCCGCAATAGCATACCTTCCCTCTTTCAGACTCCCCGGATTAACCAGCAGGGAATCACCGAAACGTGAAACAGAGAAAGATTCGTGAATATGACCGGTACAGACCAGGGCAGGTTTCTGCGTCCGAATAAAATCCGCCACAGAAGTACTGCCCACATGCATGCCGTTCTGAATGCGGTCGGCATCACTTTCCGCCGGGGGCTGGTGGGTGACAAAAATCCAGGGATTCTCCGGAATATTTCCGGCAAATCCATCAAGCAGACCGGAGCCCTCTTCTTCTGTATAAGTTGAGGGGGTAAAGATCGGGGCCGGCAGGGATCCTCCGATACCAAGGAGAGAAACGCCTGCAAGGACAGATTGATTCAGATGTATCGATACCCCATCAGCGGATAGATATTTGATAACACTCTCATAGTCGCAATTCCCATGAACCGCCGCAAAGGGAGCCGGATATGCCTTAAGAGCATTCAGAACTCCGACAGCCTGATCAGCTTCACCAAAATGGGTAATATCACCGCAGATAAGGATAAGATCGGCCTGAGGCTCCTGACGGCAGAGTTCCTCCACCTGATCGGCAGCGCCATGGATATCGGACAGTATGATAAGCTTCATTTTAATCCTCCGGAGATGTTTCTATCAGCGTACTATAGAGCCGTGATTCCAGCTCCATCAGTCGGGGATGGGTAAGACGGCGTTCCACGGGCGGGACAGGGTTATCGGCAGAAAAAAGAAAACGTCCCGGCGGCGGAGAGAGGACTGAAATCCGGTCGCCTAACATAAGAGCCTCCTGAATATCGTGGGTCACAAAAAGAGTTGTCGGAGCAGTCTCTTCCCAGAGCTGCAGAAACCACCTCACCAGGTCCAGCTTCCGTGCCAGATCCAGCGCCTGCAGGGGTTCATCCATTAGCAGGATCTCCCCGGGGTAGGTAAACGCCCGGGCAATAACCGCCCTCTGCCGCATCCCGCCGGAGAGTTCCCGGGGATAAGATTCTGAAAAATCTGCCATACCAACCCGTGCCAGGGAGTCCTCGGCAACTTTCCGCAAGCTGCCTTTTTCCAGAAGACCTTCAGAAACACCTCGTACACCTTCCAGAACAAACTCCAGGTTCTGTCTGATAGTAAGCCAGGGGACAAGCCTGGGCTCCTGAAACAGATAGCTTATACGCCGGTTACCGATACCCTCAATTGTCCCCGAATCCGGGATAAGGAGACCGGCAAGCATGTTCAGCAGGGAGGTTTTTCCGCAGCCCGAGGGTCCCAGAAGTACAGAAACCTTTCCTGAAGGAATCTCCAGATCAAATCCGTCAAAGAGCGTTAAATCTCCAAAACTTTTTCGTATTTCCTTCAGACAGATCATAGAGATATCCCTCCGCGGCGAACCCCTCGAAAAAGCAGAGCACTCCGCTGAAGAAGGAACTCGGTACAGGCTGAAATCAGCACAGCAGCAACCGTCCAGGCCACAACCTCAGCAGTTTCTATATAGATTTTGGCTTCATACATGGAAGACCCTACTGCAATGGAAGGCCGGGAGAGGATCTCGGCGGCAATAACAGCCTTCCATATAATCCCCAGACCCGTCCGGGCCCCGGCCATAAAATAGGCAAACAGTCCGGGCATGAGAATTTTAAAGAGAATACGCTGTTTCGGGACCCGGTACACCTTCGCCATTTCTATCAGCCTGGGATCAACACTGCGAAGACCGGCAACAACGTTCTCATATATTATGGGAAAAGCCATTAGTACCGCAACAAAAACCGGAACAAGTCCCGACGGAAACCAGATAAGGGCAAGTAGAATAAAAGACATGACCGGTGTACTGCGGATGGTAACAATAAGAGGCTTTAAAATATCCCGCAAATTCCCGAATAAACCGCTGGCTATTCCGAGAGTAAGCCCGGCAAAAGCAGATACCAGAAAGGCACATAAACCTCTTAAGGTGGTAGCCCATAAAGCCGGCAAAAAACCGGGTGAGACTGCAACTGAGATAAGTGTTCTGATCGTTTTAACCGGACCGGGAAGAATAACCTCGGAGCCCGCAAAGAGAGCTCCGATTTTCCAGACAGCCACCAGGAGCAGCACTCCCAGGAGAACCATCCCCTGGGGATAAGCGCCGGGATTGATATCTTTGTCTTTATTCGTAGAAATCATCTCCGGGGATTTTACCACCAACTGAGGCCGGTGCGAAGCCGAAGAAAACTGAATAGAGCTCTTCTACCCGGGGACGTGCTTCGGCGGCCCGCTGAAAGCGCAGATTGAGCCGGGGAACCGCCGAAGTAATAACCGGTGCTGGCATCTGCATATATTTGAATGCAAGAGGACCGGCTTCGGCAGGATTTGCATTTACCCAGTCGATTGCATCCACATAGGCGGCAAAAAAGTTTTCAACAGCATCCGGACGGGTTTCAAGCAGCTTGTTGCTTACAAGGATTCCTGTCATGGGATAGGTTTCTCCGGTACCGGATACTTCCGCCCAAACCTTCTGCAGATCGATCACCGGTTTCACCGCCGGATTCTTCGCCTGTACGATGCTTACAAAGGGTTCCGGAAGAACTGCAATATCAACCTTTCCAGAGACAAGCTGTGGGGTGATCGAAACCTGATCATAGGTGAAATCGATTTTGACATCCTTATCAGGATCAAGTCCACTCTTCTGCAGGGTATAGCGGAGAATAAATTCCGGGGTTGATCCCTGACCGATACAGTAGACTGTTTTTCCCTTAAGATCCGCCATGGATTTGATGTCATCCCGGGAGCTCACCACATGGATCAGACCGTCACCGGTAACTGCCTTGAAGGAGTAATCAACACCCTTATTTGACAGTATTGCTGCAAGATTGATTGGTACAGCTGCAATACTTACCTCGCCGGACATAATGCGGGCTATCATAATCTGGGGATCGGGAACAACCTCGTAGGAAGAGGTAACCCCTTCACCCAGAGCGGGATTATTCTCAAACAGCGGGAGCATACCCACTGAAGTAGGTCCTTTCAGTCCAGCAATTTTCATTTCGACTGAAGGAAGGTTTACCGGTTCGACAGCATCAACAGATGATTCTGCACTCCCGCCGGCAAACAGCAGAACAGAGGGCATCAAAATTAAAAGCAGGAGCCCTGCGACAACAAGTTTGTTCATATATTCTCCTAAAGAATTATAGAGAAACAGTAATAAAGGAGCCTTTCTTGGTCAACCTGAGGCTGCACAGAACCGCATACAGTAAATCATGAAGAGATGCGTCCAACAGCCTCTGAGCAGAAAACAACCCCTGCAGCTAACCCTATAAGCAGCAAGGGGAGAATTGAGAGAGAGACCTGCTGAAGAAGCAGACCTGCCAGAGGCGGGATAAAGGCACTGCCGGTATATCCTGCGGCCATCTGCAGACCTATGATTCTTGCAGAATTCTCCTGGCCGAAACGTGCGGGTGTGTCATGGAGCATACCGGGAAAAACTGGAGCAAGACCAAAACCAAGAAGCAGAAAAGGCAGCCCGGAAATACCGGGAGAAGTAGAAAAAGCAGGCAGAAGAAAAAGAAGCAGAGCCGCGAGAAGTGAAATAGACATTCCCATGCGGATCAAAATGCTGTTGGAAAGACGAAAGGAGAGAAACCCTGACAGTATTCTACCTCCAGTTATGCCTGCATAATACAGCGCCATCCAGAGCGCTGCTGCATCAATACTGATTCCCCGGGTATACACAAGATAACTGCTTCCCCATAAGCCTGCAGAAGATTCAGCGCCGCAATACAGCAGAAAGACAAAAAGGGCAAAAGGAAGACGCTTCCGGCTGATTTTTACAATTGAAACCGTTGTCTCATCTTCCGGTGGAACAACCACCACACTGGTTGCTTGCTTCGTTCCCAGTCCTTGCCAGAGAGAGAAGCTGCTGAAAATAAGCAGGGCAACAGAAAATTGAATGATAAACAGGGAAAAGTAGCCGGTACGCCAGGAGAATGCACCACCCAGAAAAGCAGCCATAATAAGCGGCCCAGTTGTTGCGCCAAGGCCCCAGAAAGCATGGAGCCAGTTCATATGGTGAGCACGAAAATGAAGGGCGACATAGTGGTTTAATGCGGCATCAACCGATCCTCCACCAAACCCAAGGGGTGCGGCAAACAACACCAGCCAGATCCAGGAGGGGGCAACGGCAAAACCAGCTAATGCCACTGCAGTCAGCAATGTACTGAACAGAGTTATGCGGTGAGTTCCAAGGGATGCAATCAAAAATCCACTGAAAAAGCTGGAAAGTATGGTTCCAGAGATTAGAACCATCGAAATTACCCCGCCAAGGCTTAGATTGAGCCGCCACTCCAGTTGTATTGCCGGAAAAGCAACCCCCAGTACAGAGTCCGGCAAACCTAAACTGATGAAAGTCAGGTAGATAACAGCCAGCAGTAGAATTACTCTGGAACGATTACTTCCATTCATTTTTTTACAATCTCATACTGAAAAGAGAGTTTTTTAAGGGCCAGAAATTTCAAACCTTCCAGATAACTTTCGTGAATATCTTCCTCAAACCGCAGACAGGGATCGTGGCCGGGGGGCGTTCCAAGCTTCAGAGCATTCTGAATACGGCTGCGAACCCCGCTGGTGAAGGAATAGCCCGAAATAACCACAAAAACGGGATTAATTACCGCGTTAATGGATAAGATTGTCCGGGCAGCAAGTTCAGCAAAACCATCGGGGTCCTGCTGAATTTTCCCCTGGTCGGCGAACTTAACCGATAGTGGCAGATAGGCAACCTCTCCGGCAAAATTCGTATGCCCCCTGAGGATCTTCCCATGTACTATAATACCTGCACCAGGTCTTCCATTGTGCGGGTAATACAGGTAGGCAATACTCTCTGCTCCCCGGGCCGAGTTTCGTCGGTAAAAACCGAGGGCCGTCGAATTGACGTCATTTTCGCATATGATCGGAATACCGAATACCTGGCTTAACTGCCCGGCCAGAGATACACCGCTCAACCCTGCAATATCACAATCTCCGATTACACCGTTATTAATAACAGCTGGAACTCCAATGCTTGCAGCTTTTATCTTGGGATAAAGGCTAACCATTTTCTGCAGGACCTCCTCCACTTCCGCAACTGTACCGGAAGAAAGTGGACGGGTGTCATACCACACAACTTCGCCAAGGGTATTAATAACACCAGAAAAGACTGTTTTTTCTGAAGCCTCCTGTCTCAGGTAGATTACAGCCGCGTGAGAGAACTCTTCATTATAGACAAACTGACGGGAAGGCCGTCCACCGGTTGATTCCGCTGTTTGAATTTCCCTGACCTCACCGGTACGGAGAAGCTCTTTAAGAATGTTGCCGCAGGTTGCAACACTCAGTCCTGTTGTCTCGGCGAGACTGTTTTTGGTTGTAAACTCATTGTCCCGCAACGCTGCGCGTACAAGTTCCGTATTCATCCGGCGGAGTGTAATAGATGATCTTATCACTTTCATTAACCCTTATCGTAAGTAATATAGCATACTTCAGGGATATTTCAAGACTATCGCTATCTTTTTTCTCTCCTCCTGTTACACTATCTTTATGAAAAACCTGCTTTTTCGCACTGCCCCCGGGCTTGAGGATATGCTGAAAGGCGAAATACTAAAGGCGCTCCGAAAGACAGCACCGGGAACAGATATACTAAAAGCTTCAAATGGAAAAGGCTGGGTCAGAGTCTCTATCCCGAATTCCTGGAGTCCGAATGACATAGCTGCAGGAATTCCAACGGCTTTCAGGATTCTATCAGACTGCAGTATCGGTGCAAGAGGAGAATCCACCCCCGTCACGGCAGCAGAAAACATGATACAACAGTGCGGATCAGAACAATTGACCAACCGGATTCCTTTTCGAGTTACCTGCTACGCAGGTGACGAACCCTCCGGCACAAAAAGGGCCGTTGAACAGGCACTGGGTAAAAAGATAGTTGATAAAACAGGGGTACCGGTGAACCTTACAGAATACAGCATTAACTATGGCATTGAGTTTATTGACCGGCATATTATCTTTGGCGTGGTTCTGAGAGATGAAGAAAACATTTCCCAGTATAGAAAACAATTTCAGGTGCGCTCCTCGGTCAGGGCCATATAGCGGCGGGAATGCTCAGATTAAGCGGTTTTACAGAAAATCCCGGAGTAATGCTTGACCCGTGCTGCGGGTCGGGTACAATCCTTCTTGAGGCAGCCGCAACTGCTCACGAAGTACGTTTGTACGGAGTAGATATAGATCCGAAATGTGCGGAAGGAACCCAGCGAAATCTGGACTTTCAGAGCAAAGCCGGCACCGGGACAAAAACCCGGCAGGGAGATGCGCGTCAACTGCAGGAACTTTTTTCCGCCGGAAGTATTCACTATATAATCTCAAACCTGCCCTTTGGGATTCGCACGGGCAGGAAGATTAATTTCTACAGCTTCTACCGGGATCTGCTGAAAGGCGCAGATAGAATACTTACACAAAAAGGTAGAGCTGCCCTTTTGATCGGACGGAAGAGGGGTATACTCGCAAGAGCAGTAGGAGATGATGGTCAGTTCAGAATAATACACCGACAGGGAATCGAAGTATCAGGGCTGCAACCTGCAATCTATATTCTGCAAAGAAAGGAGATTTGATGGAGTTTTTTTTCAACAGCCGGTTTAATTCTCTTATAGGGGGAATCAGCGGACAATTCGGCACAACTCCACTGGGTTTCCTTCTTTTCTGTCTTACTGTTCTGGCATTTCCCCTGATTCTGTTTATTATCTACAGACGGCAGCAGAAGAAATCCAACAGGGAACAGCTTGAAAAGAGCCGCCGGATTATTGAAAAAAAAGCTGAAAAACTGGAGCTCAATGAAAAAGAAAAGGATGTCCTTTTTCGTCTTGCAGAAGAAGCAGGTTCGGGTAAATCCGGGTATCTTATCCTCTTTGATGAGCTGCGGTTTAATAAAGCAGTGGATACGCTGTCGGCCAGGGATCAGGACTTTGACAGCGATGCCGCCTCCGCACTCAGGGTTAAGCTGGAGTTTAAAATGGACAACAGCGGTAAACCCAGGTCCACCGCGGCTCTTCCCAAAGGCAGTGCACTTCTTCTGAAAGGTGAAAAAGAGAAAACTGTTCTTCATGCGGAGTTGAATGCAATTCTACCCGAAGGTTTTGAAATCCGCATACAACCGCCCTACAGACTGGCCCTGGGTGACAAGGCAGTGTTTCAGTATCAGAACTCCCATGGTGTGTTTCTCTTTAAGAGTGAATGCCTGAAACGGAACGGCCAGCTCCATGTGATGAGCCATCAGTCCCATTTCCAGCAGAAACAGAAAAGAGCTTTTTTCCGTTCCCCCTGGGACGGACCGGTAGACCTGTCACTTTTTGAAAAAGGCGATGCAGTCCCCGGCCGTTTTATTGAAATCGGCGGCGGCGGCGCCAGCGTCTCAAACCCCGGTGAAAAATTCAGCCAGGGAGATTTTATTTCTCTCACCTTCAAGCTTCCCGGTAACAGCCACCACTTCGAGCTCCGGGGACAGGTTCTGCGTACGACAAAACAGAACAGCCGGCTGCATATCAGATTTGAAGGACTCAAGGATGGAGACCGGGATAAAATAATCGGGCTTATCTTTAAACCCAAGGCGGAAGTGAAGTAGACTCGATGCGCAATGGATTACAATCACCGCTATTCGAATCTACCTGAACCGGATGATATTCAGGAATTTCAGAATAGAATTATCAACTACTACCATTCAGAAGGCCGAAACTTCCCCTGGCGCAAAAGCATAACCCCCTACTCCATCCTTGTCTCGGAAATCATGCTGCAGCAGACCCAAACCTATCGTGTTGAACCGAAATTTCTCCACTGGCTTGAAGAAGTACCGGGATTTTCCGAACTCGCTGATCTTTCAACCCCGAAACTGCTGGAACTTTGGCAGGGCTTGGGGTACAACCGACGCGCACTTGCTCTGCGGGAATCAGCCCGTAAAGTTGTGAATGAGTTCAATGGAGAACTACCAGCGGACCCGGAGATACTTCGTACCTTTCCGGGTATCGGGCCTGCAACGGCTGCATCAATCTGTGCTTTCGCCTTTAACATGCCGGTGGTATTCATCGAAACCAATATCCGCAGAGTATTTATACATTTCTTCTTTAACGATCAGGTCGAGGCGATAACAGACAAAGATCTGCAGCCTCTGGTGGAAGCAGCCCTTTATCGGGAAAGCCCCCGGGACTGGTACAACGCCTTGATGGATATAGGCACAGAACTTAAAAGTGTTGTCTCCAATCCCAACAGACGCAGCAGGCACTACACAAAGCAGGCAGCCTTTGAAGGATCAAACCGTCAGGCCCGGGGGGCAATTCTTAAAATCCTGCAGTCCCATCCAGACCTTAAAGCAGTAGAGATTGCCGGAAAAACGGGGATTGGGTACGAAAGAATAGAAAAGGCAGCCCGTCAACTTGAGGAGGAAGGCTTTATAGCTGCGGAAAAAGGCATCTATAAATTAAAAAGCTAATCACTCAGCTCAATGGGAATGCCCAGGGCACTGTCTTTATAGAACAGAATTTGCCGGCCCCGAAGACCTGTGCGCGGCTTTTCCGCCAGAGGAGTACAGCCGTTTTTCTCAAGCTCAGCCATGTCACCTGGAATATCCTCAGAAGTAAAGGAAAAATGATGGATAAGGGCATGCTCTCCGGGAGCACTACCACGCATATTATTTTCTTCGTTATTGTCTTCAATAAGCTCTATGCTGCAGTTTTCAAAGGGAATAAGGGCGACTTTCTTTTTCGCTTCCGGTACAACCTTAACCGGGACCACAGGTTTGCCCAGAGATTTGCAGAACTGTTCCACAACCTTTTCAATATCTGTAACTACAATTCCAATATGGTTGATTTTATCTATCATGTGACCTCCTGAAATTACCATGGTATTATAGGCACATGAGCTTAAAAAAGTAACAGTTCCAACCCTCAGCTTTGTTGGATCTAAAGATGTGTGGTGGGCAACACAGAAAAAACTGCTGACCTTGCCAGATCAATCTCGGGATCTGAAACATCCATAGTGAACAGCAGACCCCTTTTGGGTGCAGAACTGGCAGATGAGGTTAATCCTAAGATTGCGGCCTTTCTTACTGGAAGACCATATAGATTTAAAAGAAGGAGAAGTAAAATGAGTGGAATTATTATCTACAAATCAGCCTGCGTAAGCACAGAAAAGTATGCCCGCTGGATTGCCGATGAGACCGGCTACACCGCTGTGCCTGTCAAGGACGCCGGAAAACTTGATCTTACAAAATACGACACCATAATCGCAGGCAGCCTGATTATCGCCGGAAGAATGGCCATGGGCAAATGGCTGACAAAAAGATGGGAGAAAATTAAAGACAAGAAGGTGGTGCTGTTTTCAACCTCCGGCGAAAAACCGGATGACAGCGTAAAAGAGCGCTTTCTGACAGCAACCCTCAGTCCGGCAATTGCGGAAAAAGTAAGCTACTTTCCCCTTCACGGCCGCAGACGTCAGGCAGATCTTAAAGGGATGGCAAAGTTCATGATGTGGATCGCTGTGAAGTTTATTGCCAAAACTCCTGAAGAAAAGGAAGAAATAAGCAGGGACTTCGACGGCGTTGCCCGGGAGAACCTGGAGCCCCTGCTGGCAGTAGTTAAGGGCTGAGCATAAAGCGCTCCCTGAAACAACACGAGTCTCTCTATACCGATATAGTAAAATCGCTACCCCGAAAAAAGGGCTCTTGATTAAGCCCTGCTCTATTAAAAACTATGTTAATTCAGCCTATTCCAGGCTATCGTCCGCCAGGTGCCAGCAGTCAATATCTTCAACAATACTGAGCTCAACAACATTGTTGGCCTTCTGCAGTACCTGGGCACATTCCTCACGCAAGTTGAGCAGGTGAAGCTTGGTATCGTGCCCGGCATACTTTTCGGTGATAAAGTTAAGAGCCTCGATGGCGGAATGATCGTATACTGTTGCTCCGGTAAAATCGATAATTACATCCTTTGGATCATCCTGAAAGTCGAAAAGGCTTTTAAACAGGTTGGCTGAACCGAAGAAAAGGGCCCCCTCCAGCTTGTATACCTTGAAGCCGCTCTCGTTATGAGATACGGTTGTCGCAATATTGGTGCTCTTTTTCCAGGCGAATACCAGTGCAGAAACAATCAGGCCGATAAGAACCGCAACCGCCAGATTTTCCAGAATAGTAATAACAGTTACAATAATTATAATCAGTGCATCCGATTTGGGTATCTGATGAATAATCCGGAATGTGGCCCACTCAAAGGTACCGATAACAACCAGAAACATTACGCCCACAAGAGCAGCCAGGGGAATTGATTCAATAAGCTTCGCCCCGTAGAGTACAAACAGAATCAGGGAAATACCTGCCACAAACTGACTTACCCTGGTTCTTCCGCCGGCCCGGACGTTGATCATACTCTGTCCGATCATGGCACACCCGCCCATACCACCGAAAAATCCGTTGATAATATTGGACAACCCCTGGCCTATGCACTCCCTGTTACTCTTCCCCCGGGTTTCCGTCACCTCCTCCACCAGCATGAGGGTCATAAGGGATTCAATCAGCCCGACAGACGCTGCGATTACCGAATAGGGAAAAACCGTCACCAGGGTTTTCCAGGAAAAAAGACCTTCAGGTACAGCAAAGCGCGGAAGGGATGCGGCAAGTGTAGTTTTAGAGGGATCCAGGGTCTGGACAAAATCCATAACCGTCCGTACATGAATACCGGATTTCTGCAATAGAAGAGAAATCAGGGAGACTGTAACTATAGCTGTCAGGGTTGCAGGTACAGCCTTGGTAAGACGAGGTAGAAAATGACTTATAAACATGGTCAGCCCTATGAGCAGCAGCATGATAATAAGGAGACCACCGCTTAAAAGAACATGACGGCCCTCTTCAATGATGTAGAACATCTCAAGCTGGGATTTAAGAATAATCAGCGCAAGCCCGTTAACAAAACCGAGCATAACCGGATGGGGAACAAGACGGATAAACTTACCCAGCTTAAGAAGCCCGATAGAAACCTGAAGGAGGCCCATCAACACTACCGCAGCAAAGAGATAGCTCAGAGCCCCTTCCATACCGACAAGTTTGGTCTGCTGAATTGCCAGGGGGGCAAAGATAACAGCCACCGCACCGGTAGCACCGGAAATCATACCGGGACGCCCGCCGAATATGGCGGTGCCCACTCCCATCATAAAGGCGGCGTAGAGTCCGATTATCGGATCGATATGGGCAACAAAGGCGAATGCTATAGCCTCGGGAACCAGGGCAAGGGCAACAGTGAGACCCGATAAAAGGTCATTCTTAAGAGAAACCTGCTTTTCTATGGAAAGCTTGAAAATTCTGTTATGAACAAATTTACTCACATATTCTCCTGAATATCTAATGGACAGGTAAAAATTACGAGACGACAATAGAGTTTTAGTGTTATTTCCAATGGAGGCTGAAAAAAACGGAACAATAATGCTATAGCAAAATTGTTCCGCCTATATTACTGAAAACTGAAAAAATGTCAAATGAATCCGGCGAAGCGACTAACCCTGCCGGTAAGGTTGTGCAAAACTCTCGGCAATGGAAACCCCGTTCTTCTTAAGCAAGCTCCCCCAGTAAAACCGGTTTATAAGCTTTACAATTATCCTCATTATCCAGAGACTGTTTTTTACCGCGGTTTCCGGCTGAGAATACTCAAGCAACTGTTCCCTGTCAAAGGTCCCCTCTTCTGCAAGTGTTTTACCAATAGACTCAATGCCCTTGAAAACAGCTGCAGATGGTTTTACATGCCCTCTGATCAGCGCATCGCACCCGCCTTTGATAATTGTGCCCATATATGTACACCCGAGCATCCCGGCAAGCTTCTCCAGATGCCTTTCCAATGGTCGGGCATGCACAGCTTCGCGAAAGCCATACTGGACGAGAAAACCCAGCTTCTTACCGCTGCACTTTCCGATCAGGGGTTTTAGCTCCTCAAAAAAGCGCTGCATCTCCCCGGGCATAGCGTAGGAGTAAAGCGGAAAAGCTATAAGAACATTGTCCGCACTCTTAAATATCTCTGCGGCTTCCGAATGTGAAGCAAGCTTATTCAGTTTATAGACATCCGGCTCTGCTGTACCTGTTGACTCGATACCTTTAATCAGGCTGTTCAGAAGCAGCTGTGTATTGTTTTTCCCCGGCCTGGGAGAGCCGTTAAAGATTGAAAGTTTCATCTGCCATTACCTCCGCATCTTTTTCTGTAGTCGCAACATGAGCAAAGCGTCTGTACATATCCTCAATTATGGAGAAAGTTTCATCATTCATTTCGGGGGAATGCTCCAGAAGAAGAATACTCATAAACTCTGATTCGTACCGGGGGTAATGCCCCATCCTGTCGCCGTTCATCCGTAAAAAAGGATGGAGCAGCGGTATCATACGATCATTGGCATTCTTCACCGCGGATGTTACAAACCCCATACTCAAGGGTGATGCCCAGACTACCTGATCGGCCCAGACAATGCTTTTAAGAATTTGTGTATTGTCATCCTTGAAGCAGCATACCCCGGGAGTTTTCAGCCAGCAATTGTAGCATCCGATACAGGAATTAATAGTTTTCCCGGCCAGCGTCTCTTTACGAATCTCATTCCCTTTCTCTGCCCTTCGATCTGCAAACCTGTCCAGATAATCCTGGAGAGAATCTGCTTCACTGCTCATACTGCCGTTAATCAACAGAACCTTCATGCTTTTTCCTCCTTACTTTCAAGATGATTTATTATTTCATCACACCAATCGATGGTTGCTCTCATGTTAAAAATGCCAAAACGCACAGTTGCCAGCCGAAAGAAAAGATGCTCACCAGCCGGTCCAAGATCTTCCATTTTTCCCCGGATTTCCTGTTCAATACCCTGATACTCATATAACAGGCCTTTACAGAAAGTCCTTGATTCCCTTAACCAACCGAGAATTGATTCAACCGGTATTTGATCAGAGAAAAACACCTTTAGCAGGAATTCATACCGGGCCTGAGGAGTAGCAGGAGGAGTTTTCAACCATTCCTGCAGTACCTTTTTCCCCTGTGTTGTTACAGAAAAAACATTTTTATTCGGCCGGTTTCCAGTGGTGTCTACTATCTTTGAAATCCATCCATCCCCTTCCATCTGCTTGAGAACAGGATAAATGTGTCCATAATTTTCATTCCAGAAATGATTTATGCTCTGATCACAGAACTTTTTAATGTCATAGCCTGAAGAAGGGCAAATATTGAGAACTCCAAGAATTGCATATTTGGTTTTGTTTTCTCTTGCCATTGCCTTCCCTAAACATCACAAGCTATATATCACACTGATATATACTTGTCAAATTAGATTTCTGTTAGGACATTTTTTCAACCACCGCTGAAAATAAAAAAAGCTCCTGCCACAACAGGAGCTTTAAAATAGATATCAAAATTTGTCTATTTTGCAGTTACTCTGAAAAAACGCTTTTTGCCGGCCTTCAGCATCAGCCCGCCCTCTTCAAGGCGGGAAGCATTAATAACCTCATCGATGCTGCCTACCTTAATATCGTTAATACGGGCTCCTCCCTGCTGTACCAGCCGTCTGGCTTCGCCGTTGGACGAGCAGAGGTCGGTGCGGGCAAACAGTTCAAGCACACCGATTCCGGCCTCAAGTTCGGCCATGGGGATCTCAAGGGAGGGTACGTTGCTTGTGTCCCCTCCGCCGCCGAAGGCAGCTTTTGCCGCTGCCAGAGCGCTTTCCGCTTCGGCTTCGCCGTGAACAAGCTTTGTATACTCGTAGGCCAGCCGCTCCTTGGCGGAATTAAGGGCAACTCCTTCGCCCTTGCACAGCTCCTTAATCTCCTCTACTTCAAGGAAGGTGAAGAGGAGCATGAACTTTTCAACGTCCGCATCGGGAACATTACGCCAGTATTGGAACATGTCGTAGGGGCTGGTCAGAGCGGGATCAAGAAAGACAGCTCCCTTCTCGGTTTTACCCATCTTCTTGCCGTCGGACCGGGTTACCAGGGGAAAGGTGAGACCGTAGGCCTCGGCACTCTCCAGGCGACGGATAAGGTCGATACCGGCAACAATGTTGCCCCACTGATCATCGCCGCCGATCTGCAGGCGACACCCCCTGCGGCGGTAGAGTTCCAGGTAGTCGTAGGATTGCAGGAGCTGGTAGTTGAACTCAATGAAGGAGAGCCCCGTCTCCATGCGCATCTTGTAGGCCTCGAAGCTGAGCATGCGGTTTACGGAAAACTGGCTGCCTATTTCCCGGAGGAAATCGATGTAGTTGAGGTCCGCCAGCCAGTCGGCATTGTTCATCATCCAGCCGTTCTCACCGTCCAGATGTACAAAGTTTTTTAACTGGTCCATCTGTGATTTTGAGTTAGCGGCAATTTCTTCGTAAGTGATCAGTTTGCGCATCTCGGTTTTACCGGAAGGATCTCCGATACGGGCTGTACCGCCCCCGGATAAAAGCACAGGCTTGTGCCCCGCCTTCTGAAGGTGGGAAAGGGCAAATACCGGCACCATATGACCAACATGCAGGGAAGGTCCGGTGGGGTCTATACCCAGGTAGAAAGCCACAGGACCTTCACTCATGAGCTTATTAAGACCTTCAAGGTCGGTACACTGCTTTATAAATCCCCGCTCCTGGAGGACCTGTAATCCCGGAGTCAGACTCATATACGTTTGTACTCCTTGATCTCTTTGCGGATGCGGCTTACCAGGTCGGACCTGTGAACCCTCACCTGTTCCATGGAATCCCGGAAACGCAGGGTTACCGTGCCGTCTTCCTTGGAGTCGTAGTCGACGGTTACGCAGAAAGGCGTACCGCCTTCGTCCTGACGGCGATAGCGACGGCCGATGGCACCGGACTGATCGTAGAATACGTTGAAGTCGTCCCGGAGGTCCGCTTCAATCTCTTTTGCCAGTTCTGCAATACCGTCTTTCTTAACCAGCGGCAGGATTGCAACGGTAATGGGTGCAACCCGGGGATGAAAGTGCATTACTGTTCTTACATCACCTTCACCCAGATCCTGCTCTTCGTAGGCATCGGAGAGAACCATCAGCACAGAACGGGTAAGACCCGCGGAAGTTTCAATAACATAAGGAACAAAACGCTCACGGGTCTGATCATCCAGATAAGTCTGATCCTTGCCGGAGAACTCCTGATGACGTCCAAGGTCGAAGTCGGTACGGTTGTGAACACCTTCGAGCTCCTGCCAACCCATGGGGAAGAGGTACTCGATGTCGTAGGCGTCCTTGGCGTAATGGGCCAGTTCATCCGGTCCATGCTGGTGCCAGCGCAGATGATCAGCCTGAATTCCTAACTTCTCGTAATAGCCCATGCGTTGCTCTCTCCAATAGTTGAAGAACTCATCATCATCGCCGGGTTTTACAAAAAACTGCATCTCCATCTGCTCAAACTCGCAGGTACGGAAAATGAAGTTCTTGGTTACAATCTCGTTACGGAAGGCCTTTCCCACCTGAGCGATTCCGAAGGGAATCTTTACCCGGCTAGTTTGAACCACATTTCGGAAGTTTACAAAGATACCCTGGGCAGTTTCGGGGCGAAGATAGACAACGTTCTTGTCGTCCTTAACCGGCCCTAGGTGGGTCTGGAACATCAGGTTGAACTCCCGGGGTTCGGTAAAGGTACCGGAATTGCCACAGACAGGACAGGGTGCATTCAGATCGACATGGTCGGCACGAAAGCGGTTCTTACACTCTTTACAGTCCACCATGGGGTCGGAAAAGTTCTCCACATGACCGGAGGCTTCCCATACCCGGGGATGCATCATAATCGCAGCATCCAGGCCCACAATGTTATCGTGGAGCTGGGTCATCTCTTTCCACCAGAAATTCTGGATATTTTTCTTGAGCTCAACCCCCATGGGGCCGTAATCCCAGGCGGAAGAGAGTCCGCCGTAGATTTCTGATGACTGAAATACAAATCCCCGGCGTTTGCAGAGGGATACAATCTTTTCCATGGTTACATCTGTGGTCTTTTCTGCCATTATTCTGCTCCTGATTCTTCAGTTAGTCTGTTTAGTTGTATTTAGTGACAGCCTATAGCCGGCTCTTAAGCGCTTCGCTGAGTCGATCAATCCTGCAAAGAGACTCATCTATACCGATGAGCTCACAGGATTCCAGCAGCGGAGGGGAAACATTGCTGCCGGTTACACCCACCCTTAAAGGACCCATCATATCGCCAAGCTTTACCTCGAGTTCCTCAGCCCTCGCGCGAAACTGATCCTCAACCGTTTCTATTGAACTGCCTTTGAGAGAAGCCACCAGATTACGTCCGGCGGAAAGAACCTCTATGGTTTTTGCCAGATCCAGCTTTTTGGGTATTGCAATCTCGGGATCTTCCGGCTCAACATCTTTAAAGAGGAATCTTACCAAGGGACCGATTTCACCCAAAGTTTTCAGGCGGGGTTTAACCAGTTCCATGAAATTATCAATAATTTTCTGATCCTCCTCAGTGGGAGGATCAGCGGTAATCCCAGCCTCCACCAGGAAAGGGATGAGCTGTTTCTTAAGCTCTCCGTCTTCGGTATTACGAATGTACTGCCCGTTAAACCAGGCAAGCTTCTTGTAATCAAAAACTCCGGGAGCCTTGTTGAGCTTATCCAGGGTAAATAGTTCTTCCAGCTCTTTTATAGTAAAGAACTCCCTTGAATCGTCATAGCTCCAGCCGATGAGAGATACATAATTTATCAGAGCTTCCGGCAGGTATCCCTCTTTACGGAACTCCCGCACACTGGTGGATCCGTGACGCTTGGAAAGTTTCTGTCCGTCTTTTCCCATAACCATGGGAAGGTGACAGTATCTGGGCGGCTCCCAGCCGAAGGCCTGATAAAGAAGCACATGGAGAGGACCTGAGGGAATCCACTCCTGGGCCCGCAGAATATGGGTAATCTGCATACAGTGATCATCAACCACATTGGCCAGGTGATAGGTGGGAAAACCGTCGCCTTTAAGTATTACCGGATCGGGGTTTATATCCTTATTCTTGCGCTTGATGTCTCCCATAATCTCGTCATGGAAGCTGGTGGCACCGTCTAAGGGAATTTTGAAACGTATTACCGGCTTCAAGCCTTTCTCGTCCAGCTCAACTGCCAGCTTTTTTTCCTCTTCTGCCGATAGATCCCGGCAGCGGCGATCGTAGCCGGTTGCCTTGTCCTGGCTTGCCCGCATCTCTTCCAGCCGTTCTGCGGTGCAGTAGCAGCGGTAGGCATGGCCCGACTCCAGCAATTTGTCTGCATGTTCCCGGTAGAGATCAAAGCGCTCAGATTGAATATATGGACCGAACTCTCCCCCCGCATCGGGGCCTTCATCCCACTTAATGCCAAGCCACTCAAAGGTGTCGTAGAGATCCTGCAGGGATTCATCGGAGTAGCGGGTCTGGTCAGTGTCTTCCACCCGGAGAATGAATTTGCCCCCCTGACTGCGGGCAAAAAAGTAGTTGAATAGTGCGGTTCGAACCCCGCCGATATGCTGAAGACCCGTCGGTGACGGGGCGTAGCGGACGCGTACGCTCATGGCAATCCTCTAATGGTATTCTGAATCTAAAATTAGTATTAAAAAGCTAGTCGAGTTGTGATTATAGCGGGGCGCAAAGGAGGCAGTCAACAGCAGATTATTGCAGGACTCCAACACTCCTCTCTGGAAAAATGCTGCCCCGCAGGTGTATCCTCATAAAAGGAGGCACCTCCGTGGACATGAAGGGAATTATCAATGCATCGCTTATTCTGATTGCTCTGCTTAATCCGATAAGCAAGATTTCCATTATTATCAATCTTACCGAACGTAACCCCATACATGAAATAAACCGGGTAATTCTAAAATCCTCCCTGATCGCCATGTTTATCCTTCTCAGCTTCTCTCTGGCGGGCAACTTTATTCTTACCGAGCTCTTTCATGTGGACATTACATCATTCAAAATAGCAGGCGGTATCATACTATCACTGAGAGGATACGCAGCTCTTGAAAAAGGGGTGTTCTTTGAACTCAAAGACAGCCAGATGCTGGACGAAGTATCAATTGTGCCGATAGCCTCCCCCCTTATTGCGGGACCAGCAACTATTACAGCAGCCGTTTCGCTGCAACCGGTTTACGGAAGAGGCAATATTCTTGCGGCCATTGTTATTGTAGTTACCTTAAACGCCCTCCTGATGTTCATGTTTGAAACCATGGGAAAGTGGCTGCACCGCTTCAATATTATCGGTGCCCTTATCCGTATTACAGGTCTTATAGTCTGCACCATGGGGATTCATATGATTACTGAAGGCGTGAGGGATTTCTTAACGGGAATTCTATAGAAATCGTAAATAAAGACTAGGGCAGGTCCTGGCGGTAGAATTCCAGGGCCTCTTCCAGCAAAACCTCCCACTCCTCCTCCAGACTGCCGGCAAATCGTTTTCGGCCGGCATGTTCATACCAGTAGTCTGCATTCCACAGGACCCCTTCCTTTCGGTGAAGATATGCATGTACAGCACTTCCCTGGGGAGTAGGAATAGACTGAGCTATAGAGTGGGCGAAATCCCAGTCATCTTTTTTATCCCACCAGAGTGCCTGAAGGACCTGGTCCATCTCTGAAGAGGGCGAACTGTCTTCAAGACTGGCATGAAAATCTTTTAGAGTCATATGGAGAAAGGTACTTATAAAGGTAAAGCCGCGTCGACTGTTTTTTACAACTCCAGGTTAATTCATTACCGGAAGCGCAGTTTCAAACTGACCGGTTGAAAGCAGCACCAGAGTGCAGGCTTCCAGATAAGGAATACCCGCCTCATCCAGAGCTTTCATGAGCTCCTCCGACTCAGTGCCGGGATTAAATATTACCCGGCCGGGCTTCAGAGCCAGAATGGCATCAATCTCTCCCTGGATATGCTTTGGTCCGATATAAAGCGTCAGGGTATGAACTTTCTCGGGAATATCGGCAAGGGATTTAAATACAGGAACCCCTTCAATTTCTTCAAGTACCGGATTCACCGGAGCAACATTATACCCGTGGCTTTTAAGCATGGTCATAGCCTTGTAGGCATATCGTTCTGGTTTTTTACTGGCACCAAGTATGGCTATCTGCATAATTTCTCCTATATACAAACATTAATATATAAAAACATTATCGAAACAACAAGCAACTGATCTCTTATTGACCCTGATTAACATTAAGCATAGTCTTGGACTAATGACTATACCCCCGGGCAGCTCCAGGCCTGCAGGAAAATACATATTCTATGCATGGCTGCCTCTGGCGGCAATGTGGATCCTTATGGCGGTGGAACAGCCGGGCCTGGCAGCTGTTATAACCAGGCTGCCGGAGGTCAAAAAACAACTCGCCATTTCCGGTGTCATCTTCTCATTCTCACTGATTATAGAAAGCCCCATAATACAGATGCTTTCCGCTGCAACCGCCCTGGGACGGGGACGAAACAGCTACCGGGAACTGCTCGGATTCATGCACATCCTTGGAGCCGGACTGACACTGATACATTTCCTGACAGGGATAACTCCCTTTTTTGATTTTCTTATCCTGCGTCTGATTAAACTTCCCCCGGATTACCTTCATGATGCCCGGATATCCTTTCTGCTCATGACCCCATTTGCAGCAGCAGTCGGATACCGACGACTCTGGCAGGGAATTCTGATACGCCTGGGAAAGTCGAAATACATACCCGCGGTAATGACCTCCCGACTGGGAACAACAGCTTTAATCCTCATTACCGGGCTGCTGAACGGAATGCTCCCGGGAGCAGCACTCGGGGCACTTGCAATAAGCACCGGTGTAGTCATGGGGGCAATTGGATCCTATCTATTCCTGCGCCCGCTGCTACCGGGAATGACAGACAATGACACCGTTCAGGGTACACATAATCTGCTGCAGTTCTACATTCCCCTTGCCCTGACTTCATTCATAAATCTCGCCGCCCGTCCCCTGCTCTCAGTAGGAATTGCACGGGCAGTAAGACCCATAGATTCACTGGCGGTGTGGCCGGTCCTGATGGGTTTTATGTTTCTTTTCAATGCCATAGCTCTGTCCTATCAGGAGATTGTAATAACAGTTATAGAAAAACCGGGAGCTCAGAGCGCTCTTAAGCGTTTTGCCATGCAGATTGGAGCCGGTTTACTGATTCTTTATCTTCTGACTGTTCTCACTCCCCTGAGAGAGCTGTGGTTCCGGACGGTGTCGGGTCTTACCCCGGATCTGATGGAGCTTCTGCCCCTGCCTGTGCTTATAACCGCGCTATGTCCGCCGCTGCTTACGGCTATATCGTATTTCCGGGGAGTTTACATATCGGAAAAACGGACCAGAACTGTAAGTAACGGCGTGATAATAAATCTGGTAGCCATGACCGCACTCATGCTGATCTTCCTGAAAATTCCTGCGGTGGATGGAGCTGTTCTTGCAGCTGCAGCCTATACCGGAGCCATCAGTGCCGAGGTTCTGTTTCTTTTAATTGTTCAAACCTGGCGGTAGGTGGCCAGAAAATCCTTCAGATCGTTCATTACCCTTTCCAGCTCATCCACCCGGGGTAGAAAAACAATACGAAAATGGTCCGGGTCGGGCCAGTTGAAGCCGGTCCCCTGCACCATCAGCACCTTTTTCTCTCTAAGGAAATCGAGGATAAACTGCATATCATTGGTAATTCCGAAGCGCTTGATGTCAATCTTCGGAAAAAGATAAAGGGCACCCTTCGGCTTTACACAGCTGATTCCGGGAATATCAGTAAGAATATTATAGGCCATATCCCGCTGTTCCCTGAGGCGTCCTCCGGGAATTATGAGGTCCTTGATGCTCTGATATCCCCCCAGGGCAGCCTGTATGGCATACTGGGCGGGAACATTGGCACAAAGCCGCATATTGGAGAGCATGGAAAGCCCTTCCAGATAATCCTGGGCATGAGATTTCCGCCCGCTTAAAATCATCCATCCTGCTCGGAATCCTGCTGCACGGTACACTTTTGAAAGACCGTTAAAGGTTACTATCAGGATATCTTCCGCCAGGGAAGCCGTGGGGGTATGGATATTGTCATCGTAGAGTATCTTGTCGTAGATTTCATCGGAGAAGACGATAAGATCGTGCTTGCGGGCGAGTTCTACAATCCCTTCAAGAATCTCCCTGGGATATACACTGCCGGTGGGATTGTTGGGATTGATAATAACAATTCCCTTGGTCCGGTCACTTATTTTAGACTCCATGTCCGCGAGATCAGGGAACCAGTCGGAAGATTCATCGCAAATGTAGTGAACAGCTTTTCCGCCGGCAAGGGTAGCCGCCGCTGTCCACAGGGGATAATCGGGAGCTGGTATCAGCACCTCATCACCGTTATTCAGCAGACCCTGCATGGACATGACAATCAGCTCGCTGACACCATTGCCTATATAAATATCCTCGGTTCCTACACCGGGAATACCTATCTGCTGACAGTACTGCATTACCGCCTTTCGAGCGGAGAATAACCCCTTGGAATCAATATATCCCTGGGCATCATGCAGATTGTGAACCATATCATGAAGAAGCTCATCCGGGGCATTGAAACCGAAAACATAGGGGTTACCGGTGTTCAGTTTCATTACATGGTAGCCCTCTTCTTCAAGCCGCTGGGCTTCACTGAGAACGGGGCCGCGGATATCATAACAGACTTCATCAAGTTTGGATGATTTTGTGTAGACCTTCATTCAGGCATCTTCTCCGGGTGTACTTTCCTGTGGTTCCGCAAGAGCTGAATAGAGCCAGTCCACCGCCTCTTCCACTACCTTGCCGAGAACAACAATATGCACCTCTGCTCTGGATTTGGCAATCTCTTTCTCCAGCGCTTCCCGGGAAAATCGCTTTTTAAGATCCATGCGCATATTCTCTTTGCTTTTCACAGCTTCTGCATCATCCAGTGCTGCGGTTTCAAGCATATACGCATTGAGAAGAGTAAGAACCGGATCAGACCAGTCCAGAATGGAAAGAAACTGAACTCTGGCTTCGGTGAGTTTTTTCTGAAGCAAGAGGGAAAATCCGTAGCTCCAGACAATCCACAGCCTGCTCTTCACTTTACTTTCAAGAAACTCCCGAAAAAACGCCTCCGCCTTTGCCGGCTCACTCCCCAGGATATAGGGAACACCGAGGGTAAGTACAAAATCTTCCAGCATAGCCGGTTTTTTTTCCCGCAGAAGCATTTCTATACGCGTAAGTATATCCAGACGACTGCTGACAAGAGCCGCGTTAATACAGATTTTTATATCCTGTTTCCTGAAACGGCCGGATTCCATACGCCCCAGAACATGGCTGATTATACCGTTCCAGTCTTCCTTTTCAAGGAGCGAGAACAAACGCCAGTGCAGAAGAAAGTAGAAATTCAGCAGCGCCATAACCAGAAGGAAAATAAGAGGCAGGTACCAGTTGCCTGTCCAGAAATCCCTGGTATAGTCCCATCCGAGGACAAGAAGAGGCATGAAAAAGATAATCAGAAAGGAGAATAGGATAACTACGTTAAAAAGAATAAAAATTATCTTAAATTTCACCGAAATTCTCCTATAATATATAAGAGGGAGTGTAAAGTATTCCCTTTGCGGGGTCAACGGCAGTGATTTTGCCGGGCTTTGGAATGAGCTATAAGGATAGTAATGTATCGTGAATAAGGTCAGTATCGATAATCTTCCGGTTAATTTATATATCGACGCTCCGGTTTTTCTGGATGAAAACTATATTCTCCTCTCTCCGGATGTCAGAATAGGTAAAGAACTGATAAGCCGTCTTGAAAAATGGCAGTACCGGGAAGTCTTTACTAATGGAACCCCCACGGATAAAGCGAGCACTATTTTAACTGATGGTTCTGAAGGATCACTGAACCTTTATAACGGGGATGCCCGGGAAAGCAATGAACGTCAGGAAGTAAAGGATTTCTACCAGGCGACAACCGCCAAGGTAATAACCATATATGAACGGTTTATTGAGAGAGAAGAACTCAGGATTGATGAGATAACGGATATTATCAAGGAGATTATTTCTACCCTTAAAAGCTCCAGACGTTTTCTTCTGAGTGTTCCCTTCTCTGCTCAACCCGACGATGAATATCTGGCCTCCAGCTGCCTGAAAACCGCAATCATCTGTCTTGCATTGGGAGATTTTCTCAAACTTCCGCCTCACAAGCTTATTGAGGTGGGAATGGCCGGACTCCTTCACAAAATCGGAATGATCAAAATCCCGAAACAGATTTACATGAGCGACCGTCCTTTAAGCCCCAACGAAAGGAAAACCATCTACGCGAATCCTATAATAGGCTACCGTATCCTCAAAGCCGCATCGTTCCCCGCAACAGTATGCCTTGCAGTACTTGAACATGCTGAGCATGTTGACGGCTCCGGGTATCCGCGAAAACTTATGGGAGATAAAATCTCTCTCTTCGGGAAGATTGTCGGAGTAGCCACCGCCTATAACGGCGCGGTATCCCGCAGACCCTACAAACAGGAACGGGACGGGCACACGGGAATTATGGACCTGTTGAAGGACATTGGGAAGCAGTTTGATGAGCGGATTCTCAGAGCTCTGGTTTATACTCTGTCCATCTACCCGATCGGAACCTATGTTGAGCTCAGCAACGGTGCCAAGGGTGTTGTTGTACGTACAGACATACGGGATCCGAAATACCCTGCAGTCCGCCTTCTGGTAAATGAACAGGACAACCTGTATGCAGAAGCTCCGATTCTGCAGACCAAAGAGGGCGACGAAATTCAGATTACCAGGTCTCTCCCACCGGCAGCCGTTAGAGAACTGGAAACCCGTCTGGGATAAAAAATCATAATCAGCGTTGACAGGAAGCGGTAGTATGGTCTACCGTTGCTTTCACCCTGAAGGGATTATCACGATAACACCATGAGAAGATCACGCGCAAAGAACGACACCGGGACCTCTCAGGTCCCTATGCTGCTTCGTCAGCTTTTGACCGCTGAAGAAAAAAACAAGGCTGAACTCAAACAGTCAATCATTGCCATACTGAAGGACCCGGGAGAAATACTGCGCAGCGGGATCCTGGATACAGCACATCCCCTCTACCTCAATGCACAACTTGTCGATGATGCCCTGGAATCGGTAACCAACGGCATGGAGGATCTTGCCCTGCTGAAACTGCTTGCAAAAGTTCCGGATGATTCCATCGTGGGCCCCTGGAAACGTGGAGTACTTGCAATCCAGGCCTTTTACCGGGGAAAGCTGTCTGATCTGTCCCGGCACAGAGAGTATATACCAGAGGGCACTCCGCCGAGAAAACTGGCAGATCTTGCAGAGGATATTCTAACCGGGAAATACGGTGCAGATGGCGGAAACAGTGGGGTTCACCGTTTTGCAGCGGAGATTCTGCAGTCTCCCGATTACATTGGCGCTGCAGGAGAACAGATGGAAGAGGCCCTGGAAATGGGCATGCCCGATCTTTTCTGTGATACCGCAGCAATGCTGCTGCGGGATATAGAACGGGAATATCCCGCCGAAGCCGCCGATTTTGCGGTCTGGGCATTCTCCCGGCTGGCAGCAGAGGATCAATCCTTAATGAGTCTTCTCAAACGCTTCCGTCCCCTCTTTGGAGAACCGGGAACCTACCGGCTTGCGGCATTAGGAGTACTTGAGGAGGATGCCGATGCGGCTCTCTTTTTCTGGCTTAAATACATCACTTCCGAAATTGAGGAAAACCTGCCGGACAGGGAGGTTGTTGCCGCAGCCCTGACGATTGCAGCGGAGATAGGTGAAAGGGGAACGGTTTTTAGCCTGGAGGAAGATGCAGGCGAAAACTCAGCAGAAGACGAACTGTTGAGACAGCAGTTTACCAAACTACTGACAAGCCTCAGTGAGGGTCTCTGCAGAATCTTTCCGGAAACAGAATCCTGCCCGGTACGCGATCCGGCCGACTGCAGAACCGCTGCGTCCCTGATCGGACCAACAGTTTCTGTACCGGAAACTGCTGACACGGAAATAAACCGTTCCTCTGCTGAAACGAGAGAACGACTTGTACGCCCCAAAGAGAGCAGTGAACCTCTGCAGCTTGAACTTTTTGCCTGAAGGAGTAGTTAGAAATGTCACTGCTTGCGGTTGATCCGTTTAACAGGCTCGGTATTGCCCGAAATGCCGATATTACTGAAATTCAGGAAGCCTATAATACCCTCCTGGAAAACAGCAGTCCGGACGAGCAGGCGGAGCTGGAAATAAGCTGCGCCTTTCTGCTCAATCCCGTCGGACTGGCATATGCGCGCCTGGCCCTGCCTGAAGGGGGAAAAAGCTTCAGCCGGTTGAAAAACGATCTGCCTCCCCGCCCCCGCTATCTGGGACCGGGAAAATGGAAAAAAGCCCTGCGCAGTATCCTGAAGTCAGAAACCGATCAATCCCTTTAGACTTGTCCTTGCCCGTCTCACATTTATCCCCTAAGCTATTAGTATCTGTTCAGTAAAAAGGAGTAGGCCATGCAGAAGGTAATGTGCAACCTGCCGTCAAAACGGTGGATAGAACTGGCATACGGAACACGGGTGCAGGAAATAATAGATTCTGAAGAGGAATTTGCAAATCCTGAACACCCTGTCGTTGCGGCACTGGTAAATAACGAGCTTGTAAGTCTCTCCTTCAAAATAGAGATATCATCGACTCTAAAGCTGGTCTCACTGGCATCTGAAGCCGGCATGCGTATCTACCGGAATTCCCTGACATTTCTTCTTTCCCGGACGGTCTCTGAACTTTTTCCAGAACGCCAGCTCATAGTAGGACACTCCCTGGGGCACGGGTACTATTTCTACTTTGATGGGGAGATGGAAGTGGAAAAGGGAGCTCTCGAGAAGATAAACAGCCGCATGCATGAGATTGTGCAACGTGACGAGCCAATACTCCGGAAGGTGATTTCCTATGCGGAAGCAGTGGACTCCTTCCGCAAGTCGGGGAACTATTCCAGAGTAGAGCTGCTTCGCTTCCGTAACGAGGCAAAGATACCGGTATACGAAAGCGGCGGACACCGGGAAATCGGGTATCAGCCCCTGGTACCTTCAACAGGGCTCCTGAAGCTATTTCAGATCCGTGCTTATAACCCCGGATTTCTGCTGCGCTATCCCTCCTCGGCAGAACCGGATAAAATTTCCGATTTCACTGACAGCCCGGTCCTTTTTCAGGTATTTATGGAATATAAAGCCTGGGGCAAAATTCTGAATGTTAACAGCACCGGCAAGCTTAACGAACTTATAGAATCCCGCAGCATGGGCGATTTCATCCAGGTTGCAGAGGCTCTGCATAACAAGAAGATAGCAAGTATCGCCGATGGAATTGCAGAACGACGGGGTACCGTCAAGGCGGTAATAATAGCAGGCCCTTCTTCTTCGGGAAAAACCACTTTCACAAAGAAACTTGCCATACAGTTGAAAGTATTAGGATTCAACCCGGTGATCATCTCCCTGGATGATTACTTTGTCTCCCGGGCGGAAACACCAAGGGATGAGAACGGTGACTATGATTTTGAATCCATCAAAGCAATAAACATACCCCTGCTGAATAGTAATCTGCTGGATCTCTTTGACGGCAGGGAGGTGGAAATTCCCGTGTTTGACTTCAAGGAGGGCAAGCCAAAGACGGAAGGACATAATCTTCAGTTAGACAACCGCAGCATACTGCTTATGGAAGGAATCCACGGACTGAATGACGAACTTACTGCCCAGGTTCCGAATGAGAGTAAATACAAAATCTATGTCTCCGCCCTTACTCAGCTGAACCTGGATGATCGTAACCGTATCCCGACAACCGACAACCGCCTGCTGCGACGGATGGTCCGCGATCATCAGTTCCGCGGACACAGTGCCCTGCGCACCCTTCACATGTGGCCTTCGGTGAGACGCGGCGAAGACAGGAACATATTCCCCTACCAGAACAACGCCGATGCCGCATTCAACTCCGCCCTGGACTACGAGCTGGCAGTGCTGAAAAACTACGCGGAACCCCTGCTGCGTACGGTAAAGCCCTATGATCCGGAATATGCCGAAGCTATACGGCTTATGACCTTCCTGAACAATTTTGTGGGAATTCCTGACCGGCAGGTGCCTGGAGACTCGATCTTGAGAGAGTTTATCGGAGCTTCGAGTTTCAAGTATTAGCCGGCCGCTGAAGGGTTTAACAAAATTTCCTGAACACAGCTTCACTGTCCGGTGCCGGAGAGAATCTGAATTAATACCTGACCCTTGACAAAAAAGACCGTTCGGTCTTATTTTATCAGCATGAGCAAGGGAGAACAAACCCGGCAGCGAATAGTAGGAGAAGCCGGAAAACTTCTTAACCGGACAGGTTACTTCTCGACATCCATGTCATCTATTCTCAATGAAGTAGGGCTGAAAAAAGGAGGCCTGTATAATCACTTCAACTCAAAAGAAGAGCTGGCATTGGAAGCATTTACTACCAATGTCACTATCCTGGGAAGATATCTGAGAGGTATTGCAGAGAAGCAGGAAGATCCATTGAATGTTCTCTTTGATCTTTGTGATGCAGGCATGGATATAGCTTCCGGAGAAGTTATTCCCGGAGGATGTCCAGTTCTAAATGCGGGAATAGAATCGGATTACATATCTGACAATTTGAAAAAAAAAGCAACCTTCGCCATGGAAAGAATGTGTGAGTTGATCCTTATTCCTTTGAAAAAACTGGAACAGGCACAGAGGCTAAAACCGGATACCGATTTGAAAGGCTTAGCATATTTTATTCTCGCCACCATTGAAGGAAGTATTCTGGTATCAAAAATATCAGCGGAGAAATCCGGGCAGAAAATGGTTGTAGAAAATCTGAAAAAATCAATTGAAGCATATCTCAACTGATTTTTTTAATCCAAAACAGACCGTTCGGTCTTATTTCCAATAGAGAGGTAATAATGGAATAGAAAACACATCGGGTTGCAATAACCGGACTTGGAACTATCCATGCTTTAGGTATAAATCCGCAAGCAGTATTTGATAAAGTTACAGCCGGAGAAACAGGAATCAGCTTGCTGCAGGATTCAGAGTTATTACGATTTCCAACAAAAAAAGCAGCTTTTATAACACACTTCCCCATAGAACAATATTCTGAACCAAGGGAAATTAGACATTGGGATCGATACATACAGTTTGGGGTATATGCAGCATTACAGGCATGGGATTCAGCTGGTTTTAGCTTAGACAATAATGATGTGAATACAGGGGTATGGCTGGGCTCGGGAATTGGAGGCATAGGGACCCTTATTAAAGCACAGAACAGTATAGCTCTTACAAATTCCAGGCGCAGCAGTCCTTTTACTATTCCAATGATGTTAGCCAATATGGCTGCCGGCATTGTGTCAATGAAAGTCGGGGCAAAAGGCCCATGCATCTCCCCGGTAACAGCATGCGCTACCGGGAACAACGCTATCGGCGAAGCATTTACTGCTATCCGCGAGGGTATTGTCGATAGAGCCATTTGCGGTGGCGCAGAAGCCCCTCTCTCTCCTATTGCCTTTTCCGGCTTCAATTCATTGAGAGCTATGTCTACAAGAGATGACGGAGGAGCTTGTACGCCCTTTTCTCTCGGACGTGACGGATTCCTGATGGGAGAAGGATCGGGAGTACTCGTTTTAGAAGAATGGGATTCCGCCGTGAAAAGACAGGCTGAAATTCTTGCAGAAGTGAAAGGATATGGAACCACAGCAGATGCCTACCATTTCACAAGCCCTGATCCTGAAGGAAACGGAGCTGCAAGAGCAATGAGTAATGCGATGCTTCAAGCCGGCTGGAATCCTGAGCAGGTAGATCACATTAATGCCCATGGCACAGGAACCGCTCTGGGAGATATAGCTGAAACAAAGGCAATCAGGAAGTGTCTATCTCATCATTCACAGGATGTCCTGGTTAGCTCAACCAAAGGAGCTACCGGTCACCTTTTTGGCGCAGCAGGAGGAATTGAAGCCGTAATTGCAGTACTAACGCTTCAGAATGGTGTGATTCCTCCAACACTGGGTTTAACAAAGCCCGACCCGGAATGCGATCTCGATTATGTTCCTCTTACGGCCAGAAAAACGGATCCGGTCCGCATACTTTCCAACGGGTTTGGTTTTGGAGGACATAATGCAGTGATAGCCCTGGAGAAAGTATAAGGGAATTTCTTTTCTTAAATTGTTGGTCCCTGATTCCGCTGCAGCCGTTTCGTCACACGCCGAGATTCTTCTGTATCAGTAAGATCTATCATTGTAATGGTTTATGTGAGGTAGCTGGTATCAGGGGGCTGGTCCTACATAACTGATATCAAAATAGGTATCTGATGCTGCTCCAGTTGTAACTTGAAGTGTGTTAGTCCCCGATGCAACACTTACCCGTAAACCATAGAACTCAAGTGTATCCAGCCAGTAATTAAAAATAGCAGCCATATTTGTAGAGGTGGTGCTGGAACCATTCACAGTTGGTGTGGACACTGTAACTTCATTTGTTGAGGAATAGGTGGATGAACTCGTTATCAGGTTGAAATAATATTCTGCACTTTTATCATCAGGATAAGGAGTAGTGATTCTCTGAACAGTAAAAGCAGTATTAAGAGATACATAGTAATAAAAATCAATACTGTAGATATCAATATTCCAGGCGGTTAAAAGACTAAAATCCGGAGCTATAAGTCCATATGAATAATACGGATCAGCCACCATTAGTGTCACCGGACTTGAAGTGAACTGATAGGTTGAAGAATCATAGTACAAGCCGGTAACAAAGCTACAGGGTACGGTAAGAGTCTGCAGTTCAAATACAGTCTCAGCAGCATTCCTTTCATATATTTGGTCATCACCTTTTACAGTGTAATACAGCGTATATTTAAAAGTAGATCCTGTTTTATCTCCACCAAGATCATCATAGATTTCGACATCATCCAGAGAAGACCAGGAATAAACCGTTGTAGCATTTGTATCATCTACCCCCTGAGGATATATTCCATCATCCCGCCGCATAATTTTGACCTTTCCCTGATTCTTTCCTACATCCGCTGCCCATTTCCAGGTAAGCCGGGCATACTGCATGCTGTAGCCTGAATAATCATACTGCGGTGTCGCCCGAAAATAATAGACCGCCGAATTCTCATCGCCGGGATTGGTTCGTGCCCTCGGCTCATCCATCAGGAATTCACAACCGGATAAAAAAACAAGAATAGAAAGCAGCATAAGTGCAGATGTTATAGATTTTGGTATTTTCATAACCCTATACCTGTTTAACATTTTTTATCACCGGAATTCCAGATGCACATAGAATGCACCCCCCCCCGGAAGGGGAGTAAAACGCAGTGCATCGGCAACCGTCGGGCCGCCTTTTCCGGAACCCGCAAAAGGATCAGGGAAATTAAAGAGTTCCGCCGCAGTAAAACAAGCTATACTTGTAAGCCAGGAAGCCACAGCCAGATTTCCCATAAGCTCTGCGGAATCCATATAATCGGAATAGCTTTTATATGACTCTCCAACATTGCCGCTGCCTTCTATATAGTCGTACCAGTCATAGAGGGCGTAGCTTCGGTCAATCCCCGCCATGGCAGCAAAGAAGTTACCTCCGCCGAAAAAGAGCAGACCGCTTCCCACCAGAACCTTATCCCAGAAATTTCCCGGACCTGCTTCTATTTTTCCAGGCATATCCGGAGCCGTTACAAGCCACCAGGTACCGGTACCCCAAAGGGCAGCTATACCGCCTCCCCGCAGAATCACCCAGGGGATGTCGCCCAGGGCGCGGTCGGCATAGTAGTCATCGTACTCCCCTTTGGTGGAGTTGTAGCTGTATTCGGCAAAAGTATCCAGGCTGTTCAGGAAGAGCATATTACCTGCCGTATAAGCCGCCAGGGCGCCGAAGAAGCGAAATTTGCCTCTGCTGCTGAGACGCAGGGAGTTGGAACCGAAGAGAGGTATTCCGGCGGTTCCCAAACCACCCCCCATCAGAGAAAAGCCTGTAACACGGGATATCTTTGAAAACAGCAGCTCTGTTTCATAAGTGCTGTAGAAATCATCCAACTCCGACTGGCTGCCGGCCTGAGTGTATTTGTAGTAGTTTCCGGCGGCCATGGCATCAAGATAAAATCCTGTAAGACTGAACAGGTTTCCCAGCTGCATGGCTCCGATACCGGAATTAAAGAGCACCATTCCGCTGTCATACCCGGGAGCCGGAGTTTCTTCCTCTTTCTGCTCTACGGCAGTCCCTTCTTTTTGCCCGCCCTCTTCTGACGCAGCAGCATCTTCACCGGGATCTGTGTTCTGCACTGCAGATTCCGTATCTGCGTTAGTATCTTTCGGCTCGTCAGCTGTTTCGACAGCCTTTTCATCCGGAGCCTGCTGGTCCGGCTTATCTGGCTGCCCGGACGCTTCTGCCACAGCTGCAGCTGGAGGCTCAATCAGGCCGGCCTCAATCGCCAGGGTATTTCCCAGAGCGGCAATAGTTTCGTCTATATCGCGGATATCAAAAACCTGATCCGTAACCGGTCCCAGAGTCTGCCCGTCAGCAAGTACACCGGCAAGGGAAATATCATAGCCGGCTGCCCGTGAATCCATCCCGAACAGAATTACCGCATCGAGCCCCAGGGAGCGGGCGATCTCCGCGGCACACTCGCTGTCTCCGCAGGTATCCAGTACAGCGGAGTCGGATCCGACTTTCTCCAGACGGGAAATCAGATCTGCACGGGTCAGAACAGTCCCCCCTGCCAGACCGCGCAACTCCTTGAGCGCAAGCTCTTCCCCAACCCTGGCAGCATAACGGGGAACCTCTTCACCTGAGGAAGTCAGGAGTGCAGTATCCCCTGCATACAGGCTTGTGAAAGGTACAGTAACGCAGTAAAGGAAAACGAGGAGAAGAAATGCATGAAACCGGACAGTCGGAAATTTATTCATATACCCCGCCTATTATAGTCTGAAAATGAAAAATGAATAAACTCCAAATTTCAAATAGCTCATAGCCAGCATATCCACACGCCGATAGACCATTATGCTTATTGCCGGTAGGATAAAACCATGGCCCGGACACAGCCTCTGAATAATTACAAGCTTGAGCAGTTCAGATCTTCGCCCCTTTTTAACAGTCTCCCCCATGAGGACAAAGCAGCCCTGAAAATCCTCGCAGCAGAAGAAAGGCTGTCAGTGCAACAGCTTCGCCAGATTATAGAGGCTGCCCGGGATCTGCAGATGTGGGGAGAAACCTCCCTGGCCGAACTGACTGCGAAACTTCCTCCAGATGAGAAGAAATCTAAACAACGGGCGGCAAAGCTGACCAACCTGCTTATTAATTCCTGGGAGAAGGCCCGGAGAGAGGGCCCGGACTACTCCACTCCCCCAAAGAACCGCCCGGGCACAAATCAGCAAATAGTAGAGTCCCCCGCACCAAGAACAATTCTCGGGGACTGTCCTGTGGCCTCGCCGAAAACGCGCTGCTGCAACCTTCAGACCCTGGATGCAGCCATAAACTGCGGTTTCGGCTGCTCCTACTGCACCATTCAGTCCTTCTATGATGAAGGCCGAATCTACCTTCACTCCAATTTGAAAGAACACCTAACACAGCTGGAGCTTGATCCGGACAAAATTTATCACATAGGAACCGGCCAGTCTTCAGACTCTCTTATGTGGGGAAACAGGGGAAATCTGCTGCTGTATCTCTTTGACTTTGCTCGTCAGCATCCCAATGTTATCCTCGAGCTGAAGACAAAATCCGCAAACATTAGCTATCTGATAAATAACCGGCCGCCGGCAAATGTACTTGTCACCTGGACACTCAACAGCAGACAGGTAATAGACAATGAGGAACACGGCACAGCCTCACTGAATGAACGGATTGAGGCGGCCCGCCACTGTGCCGACTCCGGAATACTTGCAGGGTTTCACTTTCACCCCATAATTCGACATAAGGGATGGCAGGAAGGCTACAGTGAGGTTTTTAAACAGCTTGTGGAAAATTTCACCCCCGAAGAGGTAGCTCTCACATCTTTCGGCACCCTTACCTATATAAAACCGGTTATCCGGGCAATTCGGGAACGCGGGGAGCATACACAGGTACTGCGGCTGCCCCTGAAAGAGACAGCCGGTAAATTCTCATATCCCTTTGAGGAAAAGGAAGAGTTATTCCGTTTTGCCTATCAGTCCCTGAAACCATGGCACGGGAAAGTCTTTTTTTATCTCTGCATGGAGGATCCTGAACTCTGGGAACCGGTCTTCGGCCGAAGTTACAAGAATAATGACAGCTTTGAAGAGGCTATGAAACAGGCGTATATGCAGAAAATCCGGGCAATTAACCGCTAATCAGTATTCAACCCCGGCTTCTTCGAGGCACGCACGGATAGAAGCAATAAGATCCTTATCCTTCCATGGTTTAATCAGCAGAGCATCGGTCAGGTTTTCAGACTGAATATTACGAATGGCTTCCTGAGATGCATGGCCGGTTATCATTATGGTTTTCACTTCCGGGTATTCAACCTAAATATGACGAAGGAACTCATCACCCTTCATTCCCGGCATTAGCCAGTCGGTAATTACCAGGACAAGCCGGATACCGTCTTCGACAAGATCCTGTATAATCTGTATGCCTTCATCCGCGGTAAGGGCTGTCTCGTAAAGGAAACGCCCGCCGAAGGCATTCTTCAGTTCTTCCTTTATTGCCAGGAGTATAAGCGCCTCATCATCGACGCATAAAATTGCAAGTTCTGACATTTTACTCTCCTGAATACTTTTCAAGGAAAATACTGAAAACCGTATTCCCCGGAGTACTGGAAAATTCAATACGACCATTATGTCCGGCAATTATGTTCCTGCAGATATCCAGGCCAAGTCCGGAACCCGCTCCTTCCTGTTTAGTAGAAAAGAAGGGTTCAAAAATATGCTGCTGGATATCCTCGTGGGTTCCAGGACCGCTATCGCCGACAGAGATACATACCATATCTCCATCGTCAGCAGTTTCCAGTGTCAGTACGCCTTTATACAACATAGCCTGAAGAGCATTATTAATCAGATTTACCAGAACCTGATTCAGCTGATCAGTATTTGCATACACTCTGCTGCTGCTTGAAAATTTCCGCTTTATTGTAACACCTTGTTTCAGAGTGTTGTAATAAATTATCAGCAAATTTTCAATTTCCCGTACCGGATCAGCCCCTTCCATGCGGTGCTGATGGGTTTTGCGGGAATAACTGCTTACCGCCGCCACGGTGATTGAGGCTTTAGTTGCAGCCTGCCGTATGATGGCAAGCGCCTGTATTATAGAAACCACCTTCAATGCACTGCTTATAAGATCGGCCTGCCCTCTTTCAATAAGCCGGATAATCCGCTGCTCCTCTTCCGCCATCCCATACGATATTATGCTGTCCGCAAGCCCGTGGGGATCATCTACCCCAAGACTCTCAAACCGTGCAGCCATTTCACGTCTTTCTTCCCTGTCACCATGAAGAGTAATTTCCCGGGACAGGTTACCGGCATGCACAAACAAGGCACGCAGATGTTCCATCTCTTCAGTTTTTATCTTTCCCATCACCGGTAGAAAGCCTTCAAGCACCTGAGGGCCGGATCGTTCAACAAGATTCAGGGATGACTCGATAGCTACCAGAGGAGTGTTCAGCTCGTGGGCGATATTTGCCGCCAGTCGTCCCAGAACGGCCAGCTTCTCCGCGTTAACAACCTTATCTCTGGTGGTTTCCAGTTTCTTCATGGACTGTTCAAGTTCAAATGTTCTCTGACTCACCCGATCTTCCAGACCCCGGTTGATATCCTCATAACGGGAAAGATAATGCTGCACCGTATCCGCCATATTGTTGAATGACTCTGCAAGCCGGCCAAGTTCATCCTTCCCGTGGTACGAGAGCCTGCCCTTGAATTCTCCCGAGGCCATAGCCTCAGTCAGTGCTACCATTTCAATTAATGGACGGCTTAGATTCCGGGCAGAGAGATAAATAAAAGATAAAATAAGCAGAAGAACGGATCCACTGAATATAAGCTGCCATCGGATATTTGTGTTTATGTCCCTGCATACATTCTCCATGGGAAGAAAGAGGGCGACATACCAGTAACCGCCTGTTTCTCCAAGGCTGACCGGGATAAACTGAATACGCATCCAGCCGGAAGAGGGAGAAAAAAGCTTTTCATACGCAAACGAATTCCCTTTCTTCATGGAATTCAGTATCTGTTCAATATCATCCCGGGGTAAATTTTCGCTAAAAGTCTCTCCCTCCGCCGATGTTTCCGGATGTGAAAGCTGCATACCCGTACTGCTGTTGAGAAGTAGTATATGTCCGCCGCAGGGGACTTCCATAGACTCAATTATTGGCTGAAGCTGAAGAAGATCAATATCAAAGCCGGCAACACCCATAAACTCATTACCCGAATAGATGGGAATACAGAGGCTGGTCTCCAGAATGGTATCATCCTCACATCCGCTGTAGGAATAGAAATAGGGATCCAGGACCATCTCCAGACCAGTATGTTTAGGCAGCTGATAAAAATCTCCCAGGTAGGTCTCATTTGTGATGCTTCCCTGCTGAAGCTCTCCGCCGGAGTAGTACCAGGTAGCATCAAATCCTCCGTTCGGTGCAGTCAGGGCGGTACCGCGGTATACTTCAGGATCATCCCCTAACGCCCCGGGCTCCATCTGCATCCAGGCGGCAAGAATATCCGAGCGATTCTGAACAAGAGTTCTTAGTACCATGTCCGAAAAAACAGTCGCCGGCCGGCGGCGGGATATAGTTCATAACCTTCTGCAATACGAACAAGAGTTCTCAATGACGCAAACTGATGTGTCAGGAAGGCCTGAATCTGGATTGCACAGTTTTCCGCTAATATCTTTGTTGAATGGTAAAGGTTATCCTTAAGATTCGTATACATATGAAAATTAAGCAGAACAATAAGAATACCTGTAGGTACCAGGGAGGCGACACCTGTTAATGTCAGCATGCGGAGAAAAAGAGAATATTTATGTTCCTGAAACTTTCCTGACCTTACCTTTTGCTTCATGAGCCACAATTCAGTATTGAAGCCGCATTAAGCAAAGTCAATAGAATTACTCAGCTTTCTCTGCCAGCTTGAATCTGCCCGTAAGCTGCTCCACTGTGCGAATGCTCTCCTGATTCAGAATACTCTGCTCTTTAACTGAGAGAACCGCCGAGTCTATCTCGCTTATTCCGGTGGTTATTTCGGTCATCCCCCCGGCAACGGACGCACTTATCTGCTGCAGCTGCTGAAAATCTCCAAGCACTTTCCCGCTTCGCTCTTCCATGGACGCGGATGAGTCAATCACGCTCTGGGTAATTTCCGTAATACTGGCAAGGGCAGTGCGAATCTCTGAAGAACCTGCATCCTGTTCCGCAACGGATTTCATAACCTCCGACTGAAGACTGCTGACAGCCTCAATAAGATTGTTCATTAATCCGAAGCTCTCCTCGGTAGACCGGGCAGAAAGCACCGATTTATCTATCATCCCCTGAATAGACTTGAGATTCTGGGAGATGGATTTAGACTGGGTTGAGGCGTTTTCCGCCAGCTTACGTATCTCGTCGGCAACAACAGCAAATCCCCTTCCCGCTTCGCCCGCATGGGCGGCCTCAATGGCTGCATTCATTGCCAGAAGGTTGGTCTGGGACGCAATATTGTAGATGAGGGTGTTGGCATCCGCCAGTTGTTCAGATTGACGGGCAATTGTATCAATCTCGGTTGTAACCTCGTTGAGTTTTTCCCGACCGCTTTTTGCTGCAGTCACAAGAGCCTTGATCTGCTCATTGCTCTGCTCAGATATCTGCTGTTCCGCACGTATACTGTTCAGAAGCATTTCGATGGAAGCGGAAGATTCGGTTACCGCCGCAGCCTGATCCTCTATCTGACCGTGAAGCCGGGTAAGGCTCTCCAGAAATGAACGCAGAACATCTATAGACTGGGCAACGGTACTGTTCTGGGCATCTACCTGCTTTTCCATGCTGGTAAGAATGGTGGAAATTTCAGCCTCGGCGGCAGCGGTCTGTTCCATGCTGCCTGCAAGCTCACTGCTGATGGAATCGAGGTTCCGGACTTCGGCGACAACATCACTTATAAGCCCGTTAAGACTGAGAATAAAGGCGTTGAAGTTGCCTGAAAGTTTTGCTATCTCATCCCGGCCGACACTGGGCAGAGTTACAGAGAGATCACCTTCTCCTTCTGCAATTTCCGACAGAAGATTGCCCATACGATTCAACGGGGTAGTTATTGCCCGAATAAAGAGATAACTCAGCAACAGGATTATAACCAGAGGAACAAGAAAAGTTATCAGTGTGGAGCGCAATGCTGCTTTCAAACCCACGAGAATAGTTTGATTAAAATATTTGGTCTCTTCGATCTCCCGGGAGGTAATTCCACTGATCCGGTCTACAACATCAGTCGCATTAGACCAGAACTCTTCATACTCCTGCCGGTAGTTACCTTCGTCTGCAGCATTGATTATTTCCCTCAGAGTATCCTTAACAAACAGCCAGGAAGTTGATGTCCAGAGCTTGCTTTTATCCGCTACGGATTCTTCTGTCAGAACAAGACCCGGACTGTCCAGGGACTGCAAAATGGTCTCGTAGTCACTTATGAGGGTAAAAAGCATAAGCTGATTTATTGGCTCGTCACCGGAAAGGATTCCCGAGGTATAGCCTCTGAAACATCCCGCCCCTTCCTGAGCTCTGGCAAGGATCATGAGAGAAACCAGTCGTTGACCAATTCCCCCTGCAGTTTTTCTTGAGACAATCTCTCCGGTTGCCGTAAAGAGTTGATCCACCAGACCGGAATAAAAAGTCATTACACTGGAAAAAGATACATTACGGGAATCTGTACGGGTCCGAATATTTTTCAGCTCCCCAGAAAAGGATGCAAGGAACGCCTGCGACTCTGCGGACAGATAAACATCGAAACCACCTTGTAACAGGGCATTCAGATATTGATCAGTCACGTCACGCACCTCTTGCACCTTGGCGGGACTGGAGCCCCCGCCTACAAATGCGGACGATGTCCCCCTTTCCACCTGAATCGCATGTACAAGGGCAAAACCTCCTTCAATAAAATCAAGATAGGTGTTCTGTGAATTCATGATTGAAAGTTCCTGCAGGTTTGACAGAGCAGCCACGGCTCCCTGGTATGCAAAGGCAATGAAGGGGATAGTTACCAGAATTAAAAGCTTGCTTCTCAGCGAAAGATGAAGTTTCATAGGGCTCCCGTAATATATGAATTAGACCATTACTATTATCGACATTATAAAGTGTAATTTTAATTTTAGGGAACAAAGTGTTGACATGCTTGTGAATACAAAGTAACTTTGTATTGCAAAGCTGATTTGTTATGCAAAAACCAAGGAGAACCCATGACCGAAGAGTCCGGTAATATGAACAAGTACCTGAAAGATCTTCAGGAGATAAAAGATCTGGCCCGGAGAAATGAAGAAAACCCCATAGTGGAATACTGGGATTTTATCTCCTGGGGGATACTGACAATTATCGGAACCATGCTGCATGCACTCCTGTTTCCACACCGGCTGAATACTGCGCTGCTGCTTATCTGGCTTCCGGCAGTTATTATCGGAGGTGTAATCGAAACTCTGGCCTGGGCGGCAATGGTAAAAAAACTCCAGGTTCGCCTGTCTACCCGATATAATCAGAGAAAATATTTTTCCCTGCTCACAGTATTCTTCTCAGTATGCATAACCTTCTTTTACGTAATCCACCTCAACGGACCCGTGCCGGGACTGATGCTGATACTGCTCTCCATTCTTTTTGCAACCATTGTTCAGATGAGCTATTTCGCTCTTATTGCTGAAACCCTGATTACACTTACAGTCGGTATTATTCTGACAGTTCTCGATCTTCGCGGCACGGTGGTAACTGCAGCGACGGGGATCTTTACCGGAGGTCTTTTTCTGCTTATGGGTTTCCACGCCCGCTATCTGGAAAAGAAGAATGGATACTGAAGATGATGGAACTCTTTACCCGCTTTGATGCGGTCTTTTTTGAGAAAACCAGATTAAGTCTGCTAACCCTTATTATCCAGGAGGAGGAGGCAACCTTCAATAAACTGAAGCTCCGACTGGAAATGAGCGACGGAGCGCTCTATACCCACCTGGAGAAGCTGATTAATGCCGGTTATGTAATGAAGAAAAAGCAGATAGCCGGGACAAGCGTTCAAACGGTGTATACCGCCACGGAAGGCGGAAAGCAGCAGTTTCAGGAATACCTCTCTTTTATGGAAGAGATGATTAACAAGGCACAACCCGAGTAAAAGGAGAAACAATGAGAAAAAACCTGTATATAATCCCGGTCCTGATGATTATAAGCATCCTTGCAGTTTACCCGGTTTTCTCGAATCCCGTAGATCCGGATACGCTTCTGCGAAAAGTGGAGCAGATTATCAACCCGGAGATTTATTCTTCCGTTATGCAGATCTCAACACAAAAACCCGGGCAGAGAGATTCCGAAATCGGCATGAATGTTCTCTATAAAGAGGGTGCCGGCTCTTTTATAGAAATGACATCCCCGGCCAGAAGCAGGGGGATCAGAATGCTTGAAAAGGATGCAGGCCTCTATCTTTTCAATCCTAAATCCAACAGCCGTCGGCCGATCCGTCTTTCACCGGAACAGTCCTTCCAGGGAACGGTATTCAGCAATAACGATGTATCCGATCCAAAGTACACCGACGACTACAGTGCTCAATTATCAGGAGAGGAAATCCTGGAACATCCTGACTTCGGAGATGTACAGTGTCTGATCCTGACAGCTGAAGCAAAAACACGGGAAGCCCCCTATGGAAAAATCGTCATATGGATTCACAGAGAGAAACTGATTCCCCTGAAATTTGCCTACTATGCAAAATCTGGGTTGCTGTTTAAAACCATGATACTGAAGGACTACCGGCAGATGGCGGGCGCCTTGCGGCCGGCAACCATGCATATGGACTCTCTGGAAATTGAGGGTGTATGGTCGGAAGTGAAGATTGAGTCAATGGAAGCCCTTACGGATATACCGGACAGCCGGTTCTCGACCGCGGCATTAATCCGATGAAGATTACTCCGGCAGCCTGCTTGCTGCTGCTACTGTCTGCAGCACTACTCCCCGTTCAGGCCCAGGAGTATTCACTTTTCGGTCAGATCGAGATGGAGGGAACCTACTCCGGAGATCTTGAGTCGGTTCTTTCCATAGAGGCTGATCATTCCCTGGATTACGATAGCTTCAGCTTCCGCCTGCGCCACAAACTGAGCCTAGATGAGCAGGAAACCCCGAAGCACGAACTCAATGAAGCATATATTTCTTGGTATACAAACCCTGATCTGACGATTTCCACGGGCAAGCAGCGACTGCCGTGGGGCCGGGGAACCGCCTTCTTTCCCACCGACACCCTGCATCCGATGCATACCCGAGAGGATGTGGAAGGATTTACCGGTATCAGCGCCGTATATAACCCCAATCTTGCGGTACAGATAAGCAGTGCGGTTGATTTTTCCACTCCCCTGGACGCGGAAAAAGGAAGCAGCGAGAACAGTGATTTTTACACACACCTCAAATATGCTTCATATGTTTCACTTACTGCCGGCACAGCGGATATGGCCCTTTCCGCTGTATACCGTAATGAAGAGACCTGTAGACCCGGTCTTGGTATCTCCCTCGATGTCGGCGGATTCATATTCAGTTCCGAAGCTGCCATTGAAATAGCAGGAGGAAATGTATACCCGGATCCTGCTGTGTTGGCATTTAACGAAGCAGACGGCCCTCTACCCCTGGTCTCCGCGGGCATACGCAGAACCTATATCCCGGACAGTCTGCCGGACCTCTCGCTTACCGGAGCAGGTGAATATCTGTATGCCGGAACAGGCTATTCTGAATCAGAACGAAATCGCTATTTCGTGCTTTCTGGCAGCGGTATCAAACCGGCGGGAACAATGCCCCCCATGGGCAGACATTATCTTTTCACTCTTGCTGCCGCAGAGCTGATAAACATCTTCAGCCTTGAACTTTCCGCTACCGCAAATCTCTCTGATTACTCTGCGCTCTATGCGGCTGAATTGAAGGTTCTAACAATACCGGGTGCCGATTTAACTGCCGGCCTGGAACTGCTCTCCGGCAGCAGCGGCAGTGAATTCGGTTCCATGCAGGCACTTTACGGCGATTACCGTATAAGTCTGGGCACGACTATCTATTTTTAAGGAGAAAAAATGGCACTGCTTGAGATTTCCGATGTACGCAAAGAGTATTACCTTGGGAAAACCGTCATTCCAGCCCTTAAGGGTGTCAGCTTCCGGGTGGACCCCGGAGACTTCATATCCATCGTAGGCCCGTCCGGGTGCGGTAAAACCACCCTTCTGAATATCCTGGGCTGTATCGATAAACCCAGTGATGGAACTGTTCTGATTGACGGCAGAAACCTGGCAGATCTGTCGGACAACGAGGAGGCGGGAATCCGCCTGGAGCAGATCGGATTCATCTTTCAATCTTTCAACCTTGTGCCGGTTCTCAACTGTTTTGAGAATATTGAGTTCCCCCTCATTCTTGCAGGAGTAAATAAAAAGGAGAGAAAAGCGCGGGTTGATCGCCTGATTTCACTTGTGGGGCTTGAAGAATTTGCCTCTCACCGTCCGGATGAACTCTCCGGCGGTCAGCGCCAGCGTGTTGCAATTGCCCGGGCACTGATAAACCGCCCCTCCCTAATAATTGCCGATGAACCCACAGCAAATCTCGATTCAGAAACAGGAGACATGATTCTCGAAACCATGGCCCGTCTGAACAGGGAAGAAAAAGTTACCTTTATATTCTCTACCCATAATCCGGAAATAATGAGATACGCAAAAAGAATTATCCGGCTGAAGGACGGCCTTATACAGGATATAGAAACCGGGGAGGATGAATGATTTTTCTTAAAGTAGCCTTTAAGAATCTGCTTATCCGAAAGAAGCGCACCCTGGTTATCCTTGCAGCTATTGCTGTTTCCGTGGCAGTAATTCTCTTTGTTCAGGGAATGGTCGAGGGAGTAAAGCAGAACTTCTTTACAAATATGTTAGAGGAGAGCGGTCATATTCAGATACTGCCACAGGGAACAGAGGATGCACTGAACCCCTACGATCTCAAGCTGCTCATAGACAAACCTGACGATCTGATGCAGATAGTGCGGAACAATCCGGAAATCATCCGGGTGGAAAAAGTGCTCACCTTCGGTGCCATGCTTATTGCAGACGATAAGAATCTCACCATAAGCGGAACAGGAACATCTGCAGATACACAGTTTTTTGCCAAGGCCAGGGAACATACCCTCCAGGGACAGTTTCTCGCCAACAACAAAGAAGGACAGCCTGGAATCAGCATCAGTCAGCGTATTGCAGATCTTCTTGAAGTTAAGCTTGGAGATCCGGTGGTGGTCCTCACCGAGGATAGTACCGGCAGTCCCTGGTATGTGGAGTACACTGTAACCAGTCTGTTTGAGACAAAAAGCCGGGAGTTTGATGAAGGAACCTTCTTCATTCCCCATCAGGAAGCGGAAAATCTACTCTATGTCCCCGGGGCAACCCGGCAGATAAGACTGCTGCTTAGCGATTATACCCTGGCGGAACAGGTGGGAAACAACCTGAAAAAGGCAGCCGGCATCCATCCTTCCGGCACAACCGAATTGAAAACCTGGGAGCAGATCCACGGCAGCTATCTAATACTTATCGACCTGTTCGATATATTTATCGTCTTCATGGATATTTTTACCGTTATTGTTGCCGCCACGGTGATAACAAACTCAATACTGATGAATGTTTTTGAACATACCCGGGAATACGGAACCCTCAGGGCAATAGGTATGAAGGGACACCAGCTTTTCGGCCTTATTTTAACAGAAGGCTTTGTACAGGGCAGCCTCGGAAGTATTGCCGGAATGATGATTGGTATTCCCCTGGTACTCTACTTTCAGGTAAACGGTCTGGACTGGGGAGAGATAACCGAGAGTTTCGGCATGGGAGATGCCCTGTACTTTCATCTGGCCCCGGCACATGCTGCAGCGGGAGCCCTGGCGGGAGTCATTATTGCCTGTGCCGGTTCACTCTACGCGGCATGGGTAAGCACTCGTCAGACCATTATGCAATCCCTGGGCGCCCTGTAGGGCACAAGCAGAAGAAGAACAAAAGGAGCTGGAATGGAACTGATAAGAGTTGCCCTGAAAAATGTTTTCCGCAACCGCCGGCGCAGCATTCTCAATATAATTGCCCTTGCTCTGGCAACCGCCCTGATGATACTCGGACTGGGCTGGGTAGAGGGATACCACACCTATATCTACAAAGCCATGCAGGATTTCGAGTCCGGAGACCTCCAGATTGTTCCGGAAGACTACCTGAAGGAACAGCGCCGATTCCCCCTTGATCTGGCCCTGAATGACTACAAAAATCTCAAAGCGCAGCTTAAATCCTATCCCGAAATACGGGAAGCCACCGGCCGTATTGATTTCAGCCTGCGCCTATCCAACAGAAAAGAGTCTGTATGGCTTGCAGGAAGAGGCATTGATCCGGAAAGTGAAGCCAATACCACGGTACTCACCCGTTTCATTGAACAGGGATCCTATCTTTCTTCCAACTCCGAGGGAATTCTTCTGGGAAAAGAGCTGGCAAAAAGGATGGGCGTATCCCCCGGCGATACCGTTTACATAGTAGCCCGGGACCGCTATGGTGCGGAGAACTTCGTTGACATAAGGGTATCGGGAATTTTTCATTACGGATTTCCTCAGATTGATAAGAATGTAGTCTTCCTGGACCTTGAAAGTGCAATGGAACTTCTTGATATGGACAACCAGGTAAGTCGTATTGTAATGCGTCTATCTCCGGGAATATCTGTGAACAGAGGTGTTGATACCCTCGCGGGGAAAAAGCTTCCGGGAGAAGTGCACGGGTGGAAAACCTTCGCCCAGGCAACTGTCTCTGCAGTCGAAGCTGATTCCGGCTCCTTCTATATGATGCTCACCATCCTCTATATTCTGATTGTTCTGGGAATACTCAACAGTATGTCCATGAGCGTCCACGAACGGACACGGGAAATTGGAACCCTGAGGGCAATCGGCATGAAGAAAGCCCACCTGACAGTCATGCTCCTATCAGAAAGCGGCTGGCTGGCACTGATTGCAGCGGCATGTGCACTTATACTGTCTGTTCCGATGATCTGGTATCTGGGCCATGTCGGTCTGGATATATCTTCCCAGATGCCGGAAGAGATCCCCGTACCCTTCGGTGAAATGTTCTACGCCGATTTTAAAGTTCATCATTTTCTGTTTACCGTTGCGGTAACCAGTCTGGCAGCCCTGGCGGGAACGCTACGACCGGCATTGAAAGCTGCAAAACTGACAGTGGCGGACTCAATGAGAGGCGGGGGACTAGGATAGATCAAATAACGTCCTTAAGGTCGGGAAATGAATCCCGGCCGCCCTGACGGGTAACAGATATTCCCGCAGTTTTCGCGGCAAAATCGAGTGTCTGCTGCAGCGGCCAACCCTGAATCAGTCCATAGACAAAGGCACCGTGAAAAATATCACCTGCTGCAGTGCTGTCGACTGTTGTTACCGGATAGGCAGCATAGTCACCCCGCGCTCCTCCCCGGGCCCATACCCCACCCTTGTCACCGAGGGTAATAACGGTACAGCGCCGGTTATGCCGGTTCAAAACCTCAAGAGCCTTCCCCGCTTCTTCTCTGTCTGAGATTTCAGCCCCCAGGACTGAAGCAGCGAATGTCGCAGAGGCAACAAGGTAATCAACCTTCTCTGCCAGAATCCAGGTGGCATCCCGCATTGATCCGGCATCCAGAACAGACGGTACCCCCTGATACCGCTCCAGCGCTTCCAGAGAAGCCTGCAGAGCGTGGCCATCAAAAAGAAGACAGGCGGGCTCCTCCTCCATCGGCGGCAGTGTATAGATATCCTCCTGAGAACGGTGGTTGACTATAGTCCTGCTGCCGCTGTCTCGTGCGGCGATAATGGTCGAAACAGGCGTGGGATACCCGGAATACCGGCGAATTAGGGAGGTATCCACGCCGTAGCGACTGAAGTCCCGAAGAACCAGATCCCCGCTTTCGTCATCACCAAGGGGACCTGCCCATGCTGCACCAAGCCCCCAGCTGCTCAAAAGAGCCGCAGCATTCGCAGTCGGCCCACCGCCCGAGAAAGATCGGGAAGATGCAATGCACTTGCTGTCCTCCACCGGGTAGCTCTCCACTGAGAAGATAAAGTCCAGACACGCATGTCCTACTGTAAGTATTTCCACAAAAACCCCCTGACCATTATACCATTCAGCAGAAAGAGGCACTCGTTTTTGCTGATTCTGTAATAATTATCTTGATTATTTGTCAATTTAAAACCATTATATAGTCACATTCTTTTTTTAAACAATGCAAGGAGAAGGTCATGAAAAAATTACTTTCTGTTGTCATCATCCTGGCGGTTTCAGTCGCCCTCTTCGCAAACGGACAAAGCGAAGATACTATTAAAATCGGAGTTGCCGGAGCCCACTCAGGAGACCTGGCTTCTTACGGACTTCCTTCAGTTAAAGCAGCTGAACTGGTAGTTGCAGACTGGAACGCCAAGGGCGGTGTTCTAGGAAAACAGATCGAACTCGTGGTGGAAGACGATCAGTGTAAACCTGAAGTTGCAACCAACACGGCATCTAAACTTGTAAGTGAAGGTGTTGTTGCTGTAATCGGGCATATCTGTTCCGGTGCAACAAAATCTGCTCTCGGAATCTACAAGGATTCAAATATCCCCGTAATTTCCCCCTCTGCCACCAACCCCCCCCTCACCCAGAGCGGTGACTACCCCAACTTCTTCCGCACAATTGCACCGGACGATGCCCAGGCACTTTTAGATGTAGAGTTTGCTGCCGATGTTCTGGGACTTACCAAGGTTGCGATACTCCATGATAAGGGTGACTACGGAAAGGGTTTTGCTGAGTTTGCAAAATCATTTATCGATGCTCGCTCAGACATTGATGCGGTAATTTTTGAAGGTATTCAGGTTGGCGCTGTAGACTACTCTGCAATCATCAATAAGGTTGATGCTTCCGGTGCACAGGCTATTATCTACGGTGGTTACCACCCCGAAGCCTCCAAGCTTGTCAGCCAGATGAAGTCCAAAGGTCTGGACATTGCATTCATCTCTGATGATGGAGTAAAAGACGACACTTTTATCAAGGTTGCAAAAGACGCCGCCGAAGGCGTTTATGCTTCAGGTCCTGTTGATACCTCCAGCAATCCCATGGCAGTAAAAGCAACCAAGGATCACCAGGAGAAATACGGTGAAGATCCGGGCGCATTCTTCCTGAATGCATACGCCGGAACCCTTGCCATCCTGAATGCGATTGAAAAAGCCGGAACCACCGACTACGATGCAGTAGTTAAGGCGCTCCGCTCCGAGTATGTTGATACCCCTCTGGGAAGCATAAGCTTCGATAAGAAGGGAGACGCCATCGGTGTTGGATTCTCCGTATACCAGGTTCAGAACGGTGCTTACGTAGAGCTCAAATAACTTGCTGATATTGTCATAATAGATTATTATGACAATATCACTAACCATCGCATAACAAGAACAGGCCCGGATAACGGGCCTGTTCCGCGTTTAGGAAGCAGCAATGAACCTTGACTATTTTATTCAGCTGGCCCTTTCCGGGATGACCCGGGGCAGTATTTATGCCCTTATCGCCCTGGGATACACCATGGTGTACGGAATTATCCAGCTGATCAACTTCGCCCACGGTGAGATCTACATGATCGGAGCCTTTACAGCTCTTATTGTAGCCACCGTACTCAATATGACAGGCATGCCGGGTATTGCGGTATTCATAATTGCCATGATTATCGCCATTATCTACTCCGCCTCCTATGGAGTAACCATGGAAGCCCTGGCTTACAAGCCGGTGAGAAAAGCCCAGCGGCTCTCTGCACTTATCAGTGCCATTGGAATGTCATTCTTCCTGCAGAACTATGTTCTGCTTGCCCAGACCTCAGACTTTGTATCCTTTCCCAAACTTATCCCCCAGTTTAAATTCCTGGATGATATAAGCAATGTTGTAAGTTCAACACAGATTCTGATTTTCGTGGTTACAGCTGTAGTAATGATTGCCCTTACTATTCTGATCAAGTTTACCAAAACAGGAAAGGCCATGCGGGCAACAGCTCAGGATAAAACCATGGCACTTCTGGTTGGTATAAACATAAACCAGGTTATTGCCGTAACCTTCCTTATAGGTTCAGCAATGGCAGCTGTGGGAGGAGTACTCATCAGTTCCCATGTTGGACAGATAAACTTCTACATCGGCTTCCTGGCTGGAATTAAAGCCTTTGTAGCTGCTGTTCTTGGTGGAATCGGTTCCATACCGGGAGCGGTTCTGGGAAGTTTTGTACTCGGACTGACTGAAAGTTTCGGTGCCGGATATATATCTTCAGACTACGAAGATGTATTCGCCTTTATTATCCTCGTTCTGATCCTGATTTTCAGACCTTCAGGTCTGCTTGGCCGGGCGCAGAAGGAAAAGATATAGGGGCAGTATAATGAAGAATACACAGCATATTTTTACAGAAATGAAAAAATCCCTGATAATATCAATCTGGTTTGTATTTCTTACCTTCCCGATTATGGTTATCAAGGTAAATACCGTTGAAAATATTATCATCTGGCGGTGGCAGAATCTCTGGATTATAGCAGTTCTGAGTTTTATATTTTCATGGATCTGGCGGATAATGCTTGAGCGCAAGGAACGTGGAGAAAAGGTATTCAGTATTCTCTGGCTTATACCACGTCCAGTGCGCAACCTCAGCAGACTTCTGCCCTCCAGGATCCGCACCCCGGAGGCGGTAAAAGCTTCCCTGAACAACCGGAAAGTTTCCCGGTCCCTTCTGAGTCTGCTGATGGTCGCAGCAATCGCCTTTCCTTTTATATCGGGCTTCTATCAGACAAGTATTATGACTACGGCGCTTATGTATGTAATCCTCGGCCTGGGTCTGAATATTGTAATAGGCCTGGGAGGAATGCTTCATCTGGGATACGCGGCATTCTACGCCGTGGGAGCATATACCTACGCCATTCTCTATCAGCATTTCGGTATCAGCTTCTGGCTGGCCCTGCCGCTGGGAGCGGTAATTGCAATGCTCTTCGGAGTACTGCTTGGTTTTCCTGTTCTTCGTCTGAAGGGCGACTACCTGGCAATTGTAACCCTCGGTTTTGCCGAGATTACCCGAATTGTTCTGGAAAACTGGAATGATTTTTCTTCAGGCCCCTCCGGCATTGCAAACATAGCCAGACCGGACCTGTTCGGTATCAAGCTCTCCGTCCCCCATGCAACAATATTCACCTACTTCATAACATTAGCCCTGGTAGTCTTTACCATATTTGTAGTCAGACGACTGGAAAACAGCCGCCTGGGCAGAGCCTGGGAAGCAATGCGTGAAGATGCCATTGCATCAGAATCCATGGGTGTAAATATTACAACCACCAAACTTACAGCCTTTGCTCTTGGTGCTTTCTGGGCAGGACTTGTGGGTGTTATCTTTGCGGCGAAAACAACCTTTGTTAACCCAGCAAGCTTTACCCTGCTCGAGTCGGTACTTATTCTCTGTATTATTGTACTGGGTGGCATGGGATCCACTGCCGGAGTAATTGTCGGTGCCTTGATAATATCCCTTCTGCCCGAATACCTTCGCGTATTCTCAGAATACCGCATGCTCATCTACGGAGCCATCCTTATCCTTATGATGGTTTTCCGTCCCAACGGTATTATTCAGAAAGTTCGTAAAAACTATACCTTCCAGGCTTCAGATGATACTACGGGAGGTTCAAATGAGTAATCCTGTCCTTAACGTAAAAAACCTTACCATGAACTTCGGCGGATTACGGGCCGTGGACGATGTCTCTTTACGGATTGACCAGAATGAGATCGTCGCTCTGATCGGTCCAAACGGTGCGGGGAAGACAACCTTCTTCAACTGTGTAACCGGAGTCTATAATCCGACAGCCGGTGAGATTGAGATCATTCCTCCTGGAAAATCCGCTGAAATTATCAACAGGATGAAACCCAATAAGATTACCGAAAAAGGTCTTGCCCGGACATTCCAGAACATTCGTCTGTTCCAGAACATGACAGTACTTGAGAACATTATGATCGGCCGGCATTGCAGGCTTAAAGCGGGTATTCTTGGGGCCATTTTCAGAGATAAAGCAACACGGGAAGAGGAAGAACGGCTCGTGCATGAAAGCTACGAGATCCTAAAAAAGATAGGTATCGAACGCTATGTTAACGAGCTGGCCAAGAACCTCCCCTACGGCGCACAGCGGCTTTTGGAGATTGCCCGGGGACTGGCAACAGAACCCTTCCTGCTTCTCCTGGATGAGCCGGCGGCAGGTATGAATCCACAGGAAACCAAAAGCCTTGTAGACCTGATTCTCAAATTGCGGGAAACTGAAGATGTAACAATCTTCCTGATCGAACATGATATGAGCCTGGTTATGACCCTCTCAGAGCGGATTTACGTTGTTGATTACGGACAGCTGATTGCCACCGGAAATCCGGATGAGATTAAAAACAACGACAAGGTTATCAAGGCTTATCTGGGAGAAGATGTACATGCTTAGACTGGAATCAATCTCAACCTACTATGGCAACATACAGGCACTCAAAGAAGTTAGCCTTACCATCAATGAAGGTGAAATTGTAACCCTCATCGGTGCAAACGGTGCCGGTAAATCAACAACCCTTATGTCGATCTGCGGAGTAACGCCCCCCAGAGAAGGAAAAATCTTCTTTGAAGATGAGGATATCACTCATCTTTCAAGCGAGAAAATCGTTACCAGGGGAATAAGCCAGGTTCCCGAAGGGCGCAGGATTTTTCCCTTCCTGACGGTTCAGGAAAACCTCGACCTTGGAGCCTTTTTGCGGAAAGACAGACCTGCTATAGCTCAGGATCTTGAATATGTTTTTGAACTGTTTCCCCGTCTAAAAGAACGACGCCACCAGCAGGGAGGAACCTTGAGCGGAGGAGAGCAGCAGATGCTGGCTATCTCCCGGGCTCTAATGGGCCGACCGAAGGTTCTTCTGCTGGATGAACCCAGTCTGGGTCTTGCACCTATTCTGGTACAGCAGATATTCAAGATTATCCGGCAGATAAACAAGGATAACAACACTACCATCTTTCTGGTGGAACAGAATGCCAACCTGGCACTTAAAACCGCCCATAAAGGTTATGTTATGGAAACCGGAAAAATAACCCTTTCCGACTCGGCGGACAACCTGCTTTCCAATGAAGAGGTTAAGAAAGCCTACCTGGGCGGAGCATAAAAATCTGCCTGAAATAAAAAAACCCGGAGCAATCCGGGTTTTTTTTGTGTTTCACGCCTATCTAATTTCCATCATCCATGAGGTCACTCAGACCGGTATAGGCAAAAGCCAGGGTATGAACAATTACCTGAGACTCCTTCAGCGAATCAAATGTCGACTCCAGGGTCTTGGTTCCATCCTGAAGGGCAGAACTCTCCTGAACAAGGGCAGCGGAGATTTCACTGATAGCCTCGGCCAGTTTGCTCTCTTCCGCCTGGGCATCACTGAAACTCTGGCGAACCTCGGCAATGTCCGTACTGAAATCACCGATAATTTTAGTAAACTGGTTTACATATTCATTCATCTTGCCCATGAAGTTGGTAAACTCATTGAGCGAATCTGTAATCTCTTTCGTAAACTTGGCAGTCTGCCCGGCCAGATTTCTCACTTCACCGGCAATCACTCTGAAACCTTTGCCAAACTCTCCAGCCCTGGCTGCCTCGATGGAAGCATTGATTGCAAGTACATTGGTTTTTTCCGATACGTCCGCAATGGATCCGGTTACCTTCTTAATGGCATCCGTTCTTTTCCTCACATTTAAAAACAACTCCTCCATTTCATTGGATATGTTTTTAACATTGCCGATCTCTTCCACCCTGTTTTCCAGTTCACTGTCCAGTCTCCGTGTTTCGTGGATGATTTCACCCATTTTCTGGTCTATCCTGCGGGTATTGTCGGAGACATGGCTGCTGGTTGAACGGAATTCTTCAAATGTGGAGACGATACTTTCCAGAGAATCTTTGGCGTAGTCGATATTATCAGTAATAATACCCATTGAACGTTCGGTTATTTCACCAAGCATTACCGACTTGTTGTAACCCAGGACAATCCTTCTCTGAGCCCTGGAGTTCAGATTATCATCCACGAATTACCCCCTGACGCCTGCAAAACCAAGATAATCTATACCGCAGTCTATACTCTCAAACCAGGAGAAGAAGCGCTGTACCAGTTCCTTTTTCATGATGGCACCATGCTGAGGCGCCATCATTGATATCTCATAATTACGGCACAGTTTTATCCAGGCACTTACCGCCCGATTGCTGGTCATAGCACGCTGATGAAATCCCTGCATGAGAGGAATATGGGATTCAAAATCCTCCACCAGAGGATACTCCTTTCCAGCCGGGAATATCGCCGCCCCTATATCGCCGCTGAAAAGTATCTTTGACCGTGGATCGTAGACGCTGAAATTACCGGGAGAATGAAGGAAATGCGCGGGAATAATGCTCAGATCTACAGTTCCGCATCCCAGGGAACCGCCGTCATCGTCGAGGGAAACAATCCTTTTTGTATCCACCAGTCCGAAATGGGGTACAAAACGTTCCCATAAGGAGTGGATATAAACAGTCGCCCTGGTTACCCCCAGCCAGAGTGCAATTCCGGAAGAAACATCCGGATCCTGATGAGAAAAGAAGATAGATTCAACATCATCAAGATTTATATACCTGCTGGCTACGGAAACAACCCGCGAAAAAAGGTGTACACCGCCTGGATCAAGAAGAATACCCTTTCCCGAGTTAATTATCAGATACTGGTTTGTCTGTACTGCACCAGAAGAGACATCGCTGTCCCATCCGAGCCATATCACTTTATGATCATTTTCCTCAAAAAGTATTTCACCGCGGTTTATGTTCATGGCGAGCCCTCCAGGAGTTGAATATTCAGGCTCCTGTAATACGCGGAGCCTCACCGGAGAAAAGTATATCAGAAAACTCAGCCATTATATAGTCTAATCATTTGTTCAGCCGTTATCTTCCAGGAATTTTTCATTGCCTGTCGCAGAGCGACATAGTCGTTATTTCCCTCAGACGCTGCATTGCGAACCTCATCCATGGCACTCACTAACAGTCCGGAAAAAAAGTTAATCTTGCGGATACCCCTTCTGACAGCTTCCCGGACAGCTTCGTCGGGAATTCCCGTTGCCCCGTGAAGTACCAGAGGTGTATCAGTTTTACCGGCAATCTCACTGATTATTTCCTGCCGCAGCCTGGGAGTCTCTTTATAGAGCCCGTGAGCCGTCCCAACAGCCACAGCCAGGGCATCAATACCTGTTTCACTGCAGAATCTGGCGGCTTCAACCGGATCAGTAAATACAGAAGATCTACCTGAGTCCACTACCCCTGCAACGCCCTCATCCCCGAGTATGGGTCCAAGTTCCGCCTCTGTCCCTGCACTGTAACGGGCAGCAAGGGATACAACCCTGGCGGTAATTTCAACATTCTCAGTAAAGCTTTGCTTTGATGCATCTATCATTATCGAAGTGAAACCCGAATCCAGAGCTTCCTGAATTATATCCACTTCCGAAGGCTTTGCATGATCCAGGTGCAGCACTACCGGAACAGAGGCAGAGTTGCAAACCGAAAGCAGAGATGGGACAAACAGTTTACCGCCGAGTACTTCCCAGTGGCGGGTAGCCACACCAATTATTACCGGACGTCCCGAGGCTTCCGCAGCATCCAGACACCCGCGGGCCATTTCCAGATCCACACAATTGAAAGAAGCGATGCCTCCGGTTGATTCTTCCAGAATTCCCTTTAAATTTACCAGCATATTCTACACCTCTATGTTTTCAAGAAATATCATATATTTTTCCGCATCATCATAAATACCGGAAGCATTCAGACTGCTGTAAAGCTTCTCTCTGATTATTGCAGCCTGCCTGTAAACGGGAACAACAGCCTCATCCGGCAATATCTCCCGTCCCTTTTCAGGCTGTACTTTTCTGAAGGCAGAAAGGTAATCAGACGACAACCCCAGACTCACCTGTGCACTTATCAAGGCCCCCAGGGCAGAAGCTTCTGTAGTTTGAGGAAGAGAGACCGGTAAAGCGAAAACATCTGCCTGAAGCCGATTAAACAGATCGAAACGAGTCAGTCCGCCCGCAACTACAGTTCTTTTCAGAGGCAGCTTTAAAAGGTCTTTGATCAGTGTGAGGTTTGCACCCATCTCGAGCACTATTGACTCAAGAACAGCTCTTGCCATGTCAGCTCGTGTGTTTGCCAGGGTAAGATTAAAGAACATACCTTTTGCTTTCGCATTCCAGTAAGGTGCTGCACTTCCCTTGAAGTGTGGTAATGCAAGAACTCCATTTGCACCTGCCGGAACATTCTCAATTAGATGGTTAATCTCTCCATATCCGTCACAATCCTCATCAGGAGCAAACTCCCGTGCGAACCAGCTGTATAGAATACCTGTGGTCAGGATACCTGCTTCCACCACCCATTGCCCCGGGATTGCAGCCATGCTGCATAGAGTTTTCATTTCTGGATGAAACACCGGGGTCGCCACTGGAGAAATCATAAACGAACCAGTACCGGTATTAGCCTCCACCGATCCAGGCGCAATAACACCCATTCCAAGGGCAGCCACCTGTTGATCTCCACCAGCGAGGATTACCGGAATGTTTTCTGAAAGTCCTGCCTCATCTGCAACTGCCGGCAGTAGTTCGCCCGCAATTGTCCCCGGAGGAACAACTTCAGGCAGAGCACTCTCTTCAATACCGATAATTTCAAGCAGCTGCTTACTCCAGATGCCCGACGATATGTCCAATAATTGTGTACGACAAGCCTGAGAATGGTCTGTGATGTATTTTCCGGTAAGGAGATATACAACGTAATCCTGAACCCCTACAAACCTTGCACTACGTTTAAAAATCTCAGGTTCATTAGTCTTAAGCCAGAGTATTTTTGGTGCGCTGAAATAGGGGTCAATATGTAAACCCGTTAGAGAATAGACATCTTCCGGTGAGATTTTAGAACGAATATAGTCGCACTCAGCATGAGAGGTTTTGTCCTGCCACATTATTGCGTCATATATAGGAGTTCCATCATCATCCATGGCTATGACAGAAGCCCGCTGACTGGTTACAGAAACTGCAAGAATATCAAGTTCCCTGGAATCCTTCCTGAAACGTCCACATTCAGAAAGAATTTTGCGAACACCGATATCCCAGCTGCTACAAAGCTGTCTAACTTTTCCATCATTAAGAAATATTGGGGAATACGCACATGAAGCAGCGAAGAGTTCTTTCCCCTCCAGTGAATATAGAATTCCCCTGACACTGGAGGTGCCTATATCGAGAGACAGTATAGTTTTCATTTAAAACCTCGACTTTTGACAAGAAAAATATTATTCTTGCCCCGGGGAAGCGGCCACGACCGGTCGTAATGGTTGGCGCCTGTCAACCGGCCGCGGCTTGCCTTTCCCCTTAGCTTAGCCCTGGAAGAATTCCAGTAAATAAGCTCAGGATTAATATAATTATTAGAGCGGTAACACCAGCTATCGTACCTGCAGCTGTCCACGATTTAAGGGTATCCTGCACACTAATGCCTGCATATCGGGAAACCACCCAGAATCCTGAATCATTGGGCAGAGAAAGGCCAATCCCACCCGCACAGATTGCCAGCCCGACAAGTACCGGTGACGCACCCATCTGAATTGCCATCGGTCCCAGTATCGAAGAGGTAGTTACCAGTGCCACTGTCGTGGAACCAAGAGCAGACCGCAGTATCTGACTGAGAAGCCACCCGACAACAATCAGGGAAAGGTTCAGACCCATGAGAGAATCAACAAGATAGTCCTTCATGGTTGTGCTTTTTATAATGGTGCCGAATGACCCGCCTGCACCGGTAATAAGAAAGATCATTCCCGCAGATGCTACAGCTGTGATTATTACTTCCTCAATGGGTCTTGTAATATATTTCTTCAGGGTAATCATCGCAACTACCACGCCGATCAGAAGCGCAATATTCTTATCACCTATAAAGCCAAAGAACGAAACCAACGCTCCTTCAGACCCTTTAAATATCATATTCATGATACTGCCGGCGAGAATAAGGATGACGGGCAAAAGAAGAATAAAAATAGAAAGACCGGCACTCGGCTTGTTTCCTGATTTCTCAGCAGTTACTTCCGGAGCCGCTGCAACCTCAGAAGAACTTTTTCCCAGAATTGTTCCAAACAGGTACCCGCCTATCAGTGCTGCAGGAAGTGAAACAATTATCGAATAAAGCATAAAGACACCGAAGTCAGATCCCATATTACCGGCCACCGCCACAGGGCCGGGGGTAGGAACAACCATGGCATGAGTAACAATCAGCCCGACAGCCAGAGAAGTTACATAAGTAATGAACGGAATCCTGGTTCTATGCGACAGAGAACGGATCAGGGGTTCGAAAATTACAAAGGCTACATCAAAGAAAACCGGAATTGAGACAAGATATCCTGCAAAGTTAATTGCCAGAGGAGACTTTTTATCTCCTACAGCACTGACCAGAGAGTGTGCAATCTGGTCGGTGGCATTTGCTTCGGCAAGTATCTGACCCAGGACAATTCCGAGACCAATTACAATTCCTACTCCGGTTAAGGTTCCCCCGAACCCTGCAGCAAGGGTTGATCCTATTTTGGCTATAGGCATTCTTACCAGCAGGCCTGTTAGTACACCTGCAAGAAGAAGCACTATAAAAGGATTCAATTTAAATTTTAAAATCGCGATTAACACAAATGCGATTGCAACCAGAAATATAAGTAACAAAAGATGCCCCGTTACCATATTTCAATCCTCCTAATTATTGTTGTTTTTATATTCTCAAGTGTGTCGGACTGTCAGTTACCTCCTCTTTTTAGCCTCTGGATTATCCTTGCACCTGTGAAAGCCAATTTTTAAAATCTGCAGTATCCAAGACTTCCCTGTTGATTGCGAAAAGTGGTTTCTCTCCATCAATAAGCCTCTTAATGTCTTCCATAAGTAAGCCGGGAGAACTCGTCAGAGCCTCGGTGGTAGTTCCTGCGATATGAGTTGTCAGAGTTACATTGTCAAGCTTCGTAAACTCGTCATCTGATGCAATCGGCTCGGTGGGAAAAACATCCAGAGCAGCACCGGCAATCTCTCGGTTCTTCAGAACATTAAACAGTGATGTATAATCTACAAGGCCGGCTCTTCCGGTATTTATCAGATAGCTTGTGGGTTTCATCTTTGCGAGCAGATCTGCACCAATCATACCTTTGTTCTCATCCGTGAGCCTGGCATGGATGGTAATGAAATCACTGTTGGTAAAAATCTCTTCCAGTTCGACAAGTCTCACCCCTAATTTTGCCGCAGCCTCTTTACTTGCCCAGGGATCGTACACCAGGGTTTCAGTTTTGAACCCCGAAAGTTTCTGTGCAACCAGCTGGCCTATAAAGCCGAAGCCCACAATGCCTACAACCTTCTCCTTTAATTGAGGAACAAAGTCGGAGTTGATAAATGTTTTACGCCATTCACCCTTTTTGATGGCAAGATGTGCTCTTGCAATATTGCGGGATTCCGCGAGCATCAGACCCACAGCAAAATCACTAACCGCTTCTGCATTTCTTCCCATTACATTGAAAACAAGAACCCCCCGCCTGGTTGCCTCCTCTACATTCACGTTCTCAAGGCCGGCCCTGCAGACACCTACAATCTTAAGTCCCGGAAGTGCGTCCATCATTGCAGAGGAAACTGGAACAAAAAGACCCATTGCGATTTCAGCCGCCTTGTCATCTTCACCGATCATTTCCGGTACAATTTCAATCTCCGGCCCCTGTTTCTCTACCTCAAGACGACGGAACTGGAGTTTTGCCCAATCAGATTCCCAGTCCCCTACCTTAACCTCGTTTACTGATTTTTTAAGATACCGTTCATAGGCCGGGAGAAACACACTGCCTGGAATCATCGCATCCCCGATAATCAGTGCCTTCTTTATTGTTGCCATATTTAATCCTCCGGATTTATCGTTTCTGTCGGGCTACCGCAACCTGTGAGCGCCCGATGGCATCTATTCCAACCTTGCCTTTTCTCAAAGTAAGGACAATGGATAGCAGATCAATTATCACCAGCTGAAGAATCCTTGATGTCATTGCATCCGGTCTGTAATTGGTTTCCGAAGTGCTGCTGAAAAGATTCAGATCTGATGTTTCTGCAAGACTTGAATGGGGATAGCTTGTCATTGCAACAAGCCGGCTTCCCCGCTGTTTCCCTTCCCTTGCACAGTCGAGGATGACCTCGCTTTCACCCGAGTGGGAAACACAAATTACAAGATTACCTTTTTTTGTCTGAGCACTGTGAATAGCCATGATATGAGGATCATGACAAACCACCGCGTTAATCCCCAGGCGAATAAGCTTATGGAACAGATCACCGGCAATGTAACCGCTTGACCCAACACCGAAAATCAAAATCTGCTCCGCTTCTTCTATCCAGTCAGCTGCCTTCTCAATTATTGCAGCCGGGACAAGATTCCTAATATCTTCTATGGCTGTTACCGTTGAAGAAACCACCTTTTCAATTACTTCATGCACACTGTCGTGCTGATCAATATCGGAGTAGGCATAACGGGGATTATCCTGTTGCAAACCCTGGGCAAGTTCCACCCGGAATACCTGATAAGATGAAAAACCCACCTTTCTGAGAAACCTCATTATGGTGGTTTCACTGGTTTCACATTTCTGTGCAAGATCCGTTATAGAAAGAAACATTGCAGTGTTTCCATTCTTCAGAACAAAATCTGCAATTCGTCTCTGAACCTCACTTAAGGAATTGTAATTGATCCGTATTGCTGTGAAGACATCAGTTTTCAATAGTTAATTTCCTACTCTTATATTTATATGATCGTTAATTTTCTACCTCCTCAAGAATACCACCTATTTCTTAATAGTCAAGAGAAAGTTGGATACATCGGTTGAAAGAGAAAACGGTACGGCCCACGGACCGTGCGTTTCGCTTCGCGAAGCCGCTCTTGTCGCTCCGCGCATACTGCGCTACGCCATCGCTTGTTTCTCGGTACTTCGTACCTGTGATACATACTTGGCCCAGCGTTCCTCGCTTCGCTGCGGTACGCTGGGTATATAAAAAAGCCCGCGACATATAAATGCCGCGGGCAGATAAGGAACAAAGGAAGGAGGAGCCTACTTTGTTCCGATCTTCCTGGTGGCTACATCAAAAATAACCGCGAGGGCCAGAACCGCACCACGTACGATGTACTGGGATGATATGTCTATTCCCATCAGGTTCATTCCGGAGGTCAAAGATGTATAGACAATCGCGCCGATAAGTGAGCTGACCACAGAGCCTACTCCTCCAGCAGCGGAAACACCACCGATATAAGCTGCTGCAATTGCATCAAGTTCAAACAGTGTTCCTGCCGTGGTAGTTGCAGACTGCAGTCGGGCGGCAAAGAGCATTCCCGACAAGCCGGCAAGCATTCCCATGGAACCGAACACAATAAAGGTTATCCGTTCCACATTTATGCCTGAAAGCTCTGCGGCTTCAGGGTTGCCGCCAACGGCATAAATATGCCGACCAAGAACTGTGCGCTTGGTAATAAAGCTGTAGATACCTACCACAATCAAAACAATCACCAGAGTCCAGGACATTCCGTTGTAGCCTGCAAGAATCCAGGTTACTGTTCCAACAAGAGCCGCAAAGAAAATCAGTTGAAGTATAAACAGGGGAAGCGAAACAACAGCAAAGCCGTAGTCCTGCTTCTGTTGTCTGGCTTTCATCTTGGAAAATATAAGAAACACAATAGCAGCAATACCCACCAGCAGGGTCAGCTTATGCATTCCCGGCAGAATAAGTTCAGAAGCGAAGGGATCCGGGATATAACCGTTTCCCATGGCATTGAAGGATGCATTGGGAATTATAATGGTCCCCGTTTTCAGGGTGGAAAGAAGCAGTGCACCGCGGTAAATAAGCCATCCCGCCAGGGATGCAACAAAGGCCGGAATACCCAACTTTGCTACAGGGTATGCAGTAATAAATCCTGCAACAATTCCAAGAATCAGAATCATTGGAATAACAATAAACACCGGAAGATGCCAGAAGACCATGGCAATAGCAGCTATGGCACCGAGAAACCCGGAAAGAAAACCAATGGAAAGGTCTATATGGCGAATAACAATAACCAGGGTAACACCAATTGCCAGAACAGCAAGATACCCTGTCTGATTGAGAAGATTCGAGATATTCCGGGGTGACAGAAAAATTCCTTTCGTGGCTACGCCGAAAATAATAAAAATTACAAACAACGCAATGTACATACCGTAGTCGCGAATATGTTTGCGCAATTCCGTTTTAAGTTCATTAATAATCATCAGTTCCTCCTTTCCCGATGCCTAATTGGTGGCCAGCTGCATAATTTTTTCCTGGGTCGCTTCTTCAATCGGCAGTTCACCTGTTATACGGCCCTCGGAAACCACGTATACCCGGTCACTCATACCAAGTACCTCGGGAAGCTCCGATGAGATCATTATTATGCTCATCCCTTCTGCAACCAGTTTGTTCATAATGGTGTAGATTTCATATTTCGCCCCTACATCAATCCCCCTGGTGGGTTCATCGAGAATAAGTACTCGGGGACTGACAAACAGCCACTTTGCAATCTGCACCTTCTGCTGATTTCCTCCGGAAAGCTTCATAACCTGTTGTTCGAGAGTCGGGGTTTTGATATTGAGGGCAATCTTATATTCTTGAGCTATCTTTACTTCAGCGTTGTCGTCTATTACAGTTCTTTCCGCAATCTGTTTAAGATTCGCTATGGTTACGTTCTGTTTTACATCCTGAATAAGCACAAGGCCGTTTTTCTTGCGATCTTCCGACACATAGGCAATTCCAGCCTGTATGGCTTTTTCAGGATGATCGAACCGGACTTCGCCACCTGCAAGAATCATAGTCCCGTCAATTTTATATTTATCTGGATTACCGAAGATACTGCGGGCAAGTTCTGTTCTGCCGGAACCCATCAGGCCGGCAAATCCGATAATCTCTCCTTTCTTAATGTTGAACGAGACATCCTTAAGATCATAACGGCCCGTTCGCTGATTAAAAGCCGTCCAATTGCGCACATCAAGAACAATCTCCTGCCCGACATCGCTGTCCCGGGAAGGAAAAACATTATTTATCTCCCTGCCAACCATATGTTTGATCAAGGCACCTTCTGTCACTTCACCTTTACCGGCATCAAGAGTGCAGATAGTTTGTCCGTCACGAAGAACCGTAACCGTATCTGCGATGCTGATAACCTCCTTCAGTTTATGGCTGATCATAATACTGGTAACACCATGTTTTTTCAGATCCTGAATCAACTGCAGCAGGTTATCACAGTCGTCCTCATTCAGGGCTGCTGTGGGCTCGTCAAGGATCAGCAGTTTAACATCCCGGCTCAAAGCCTTGGCAATTTCAATCAGCTGCTGTTTTCCTACTCCGAGATCCTTTATGAGGGTATCCGGATTTATGGAAAGGCCTACTTTTTTCAATACCTCTTCTGCCCGCCGGATTGTTGCATTCCAGTCGACTATTCCGTTCCGGGCAATTTCATGTCCTAAAAAAATGTTTTCATACACCGACATTTCAGGAACCAGAGCCAGCTCCTGATAGATAATGGCAATTCCCGCACGTTCACTGTCACTTATTCCGCGGAAGGCCTGTTCTTCCCCGGAAAACAGTATCTGCCCGTCATAGCTGCCGTAAGGATGAACTCCACTGAGAACCTTCATCAGGGTTGATTTCCCTGCTCCGTTTTCGCCTACCAGACAGTGAATTTCCCCCTGCTCTACCGAAAAAGTAACCTCATCCAGGGCCTTAACACCGGGGAAAATCTTGGTTATCTTTCTCATTTCCAGAATTGAATCAGCCATCCTTTCTCCTCCTTCAAATAACCGTAAAACGGCCTTGCGGGCCGCTCTACGGTTGTATAAATACTGGGGATGACCAGATCAGAGACCGGTAAAATCAGAAGCTTTGTAGTAGCCTGAATCAATAAGTACTGATTTCACATTGTCTTTGGTGACGGTAATTACTTCAGACTGAATAGCGGGAACCTGGGTTGCACCGTTGTTGTATGCACCGGAAGCAGACGGACTGCTGCCCTGAAGAATCGCAACTGCAGCGGCAATAGCATCTTTAACCAGAGTACGAACATCCTTGAAAACTGTCATGGACTGTTTTCCGTCAATTATGTACTGAACAGAAGCCTTTTCAGCATCCTGGCCGGATATGTAGTATTTGCTGACTTCAGGATCGGCGGCAAAGGCATCAGCAATCGCCCGGGCTGTTCCGTCGTTGGGCGCAGCAATAAACACTTCACCCTTTGCAGAAGAAGGAGCTGCGGTAAGGTTGGCCTCGGCAAGGTTTTTGGCTACATTGAAGTCCCAGTTGGTTGTAACCTGACCGATAATCTTTCCAAGTTCTTCACGGCTCAGGTCTTTTTTGCCGCTGAGGGCAACTGCTTCTGAGGAATTCTGAATCTTGAATGTTCCATCGGCAATTTTAGGCTGCAGAACTTCCCATGCACCCTGAAAGAACAGGAAAGCATTATTATCTGTGGCTGCACCGGCATACAGGTAAAGATTGTTTCCTTTTCCGCTGGCGTTATCTACCAGATACTGTCCAAACTTCCGTCCTACTGTAACACTGTCGAAGGTTACATAGTAATCAACATTGGTTGTACCGGTAATAAGACGGTCGTAGGAAATAACGCTTGCACCGGAGCGTTTTGCTTCATCAGCAGCAGCTGCTGCAGCGGCACCGTCATGGGGGCAGATTATAAGAACTTTGATACCCTTGGAAAGCAGAGCCTCTACATTTGCCCGTTCCCGTGCAGGATCACCCTGACTGAAAAGAATCTCTACAGAGTAACCGGCTTTTTCAAGAGCATCCTTGAACCGGGCCTCGTCCTGGAGCCACCGGGGCTCATCTTTAGTGGGAAGAACAATACCAACAGCCAGAGTGTCGGCTTTTTCAGCAGAAGCCGCTTCCTGTTTTGGTTTGCAGCTTGAAAGTCCCAGAGTCAATCCTGCAATCAGGAGAATCAGGGTAATGCTTGTAATAACTATACGCTTCATTGAAGCCTCCTTGTGTTTTCATGGTATTAAGCATGAAACATGCCAGAAAGCTCCAGACAGAAAATATATTTCTAATTACCTATCTGATAATACTTTAGATTAAATAATAAATTTCATCGTCAGCCACCGTTGCTCCGGAAAACCGGTGGAACCGGTGCTTATCAATCACCCTCTGGTGCATATGCACCGCTTTCCAGCCCGTATTTTTTAAGCCGGTATCTCATGGTGTTCCTGGTAATGCCGAGTTTTCTCGCAGCGGCGCTGATATTTCCATTTTCCTGTTCCAGCGATTCAAGCAGCAGTTTCCGTTCAACATCGTACAGAGTTTCTTCCGAAGCTGAAACATACCCCACACTTCCGCCTGCCGAAGTTGCTCCTTCAGTGGAGTGCCGGCCCATCTCCCGGGGAAGATCATTCTCCAGGATAGTCTCTCCAGAAGAAAGAACCACTGCACGTTCAAGAACATTGCGCAGTTCTCTCACATTACCCGGCCAGGGATAAGATTCCATTACAGATAGAGCTTCTTCCGACAACGATTTTTCACCCGCTCCGATCTCTACCGAAAACTTATCCAGAAAATATTCTGCCAGAGGAGCTATATCTTCCTTCCTCTCCCGCAGTGCCGGGAGCTCTATATGAAAGGTATTAATTCGGTAAAAAAGGTCTTCCCGGAACTGACCGTTCGCCACCAATTGCTCAAGATTCCGGTTTGTTGCACAAATAATCCGTACATCAATCTTTACGGTTTTTCCTGTTCCCAGGGGCTCTATGGTTTTGTTTTCCAGAAGTCTTAGCAGTTTCGGCTGAATAGAAAGTGGAAGATCGCCAATCTCATCAAGAAAGAGGGTGCCACCCTCGGCCATACGCACTTTACCGGGAAAATCAATATCTGCTCCCGTAAATGCACCTTTGCGAAAGCCGAAAAGCTCCGATTCAAGTAGACTTTCCGGTACCGCCGGACAGTTAATACTGACAAACGGACGCTCTTCTCCCATATTGCCCATGGTATGAATCGACCTGGCCACAACCTCCTTCCCCGATCCGCTCTCACCGGTAAGCAGCACTGGAGAAGGAATATCGGCCACCTTTCGCAGCAGTGACACAAGGTCGTGCATCTGCTGCGAGCGAAACACCATATTATGTTCCTTCTGATTTTCCCGCAGAACCAGATTCTGCCGCTCCAGTCGGCTCATATTCTGTATTCTTGCAACAGTATGCAGGATCAGCTCTTTATTAAACGGCTTGGTAATAAAATCCACCGCTCCCAGCTTCATAGCCTCCACAGCCCTCTCGATGGTGCCATAGGCAGTCACCAGAACAAAGGGGAGCTCCGGCCATTTCTTCTGTACCTGCTGAAGAAGCTCTATACCGTCCATTTCCGGCATCTTAAGGTCGGAAATAATAAGATCCACCCGGTCGGCACCATTGAGAATATCCAGCGCCTCAAGCCCGTTGGCGGCCAGCCTGGTTTCATACCCCTGGGACTGAAAAAGAATTCTCAAAACCGATTGCATATTCTGTTCGTCATCCACAACGAGAATGGTTTTCATATCCAGGCCCCTAAATAAGTATGGTAAAAATGCTGCCCCGTCCGGGACTGGAATCCACCGCAATGGTTCCCTTGTGCTCAATGATTATCCTCTGGACAATAGCCAGCCCCAAACCTGTACCTGACTCTTTTCTTGTATAAAAAGGATTAAAAATGCTCTGCATACTCTTCTCATCCATTCCGCAGCCGGTATCTTCAACACTCAGCTTAAGCGTTCCGTCTTCTACAGACGCAGCAACGGTTACCCGCCCCGCTCCGCTGCAGGCTTCGATCCCGTTCTGGACAAGGTTCCTTACCACCTGCTCCATCATATCTTTATCAAGATTCCTCCCAGACATGTCGCCGGGAACAATAATCTGCAGATCAATATTTTTAAGACTGTCCGCGGGAATAAGGGAAACTGCGTTTCTTATAACTGATGCCACAGAACAAAGTGATCTGTTTATATGCAGCGGCCGGGCAAAATCAAGAAAGTTATGGATAATATAATTAAGGCTGTCTATTTCAGAAACAAGCATTTCCGTCAATTCACGATACTGACCGTTGTCCGCTGTAATTTTACCAACATAATTATCCCGTAGAAGTTCTGCGGAAACCTTCATAATTGCCAGCGGGTTACGCAGCTGGTGAGAAACACCGGCAACCATCTCTCCAATTGCAGCAAGGCGCGTGGAAACCTGAAGTTGCTCCTCAAGGGCACGAATCTTGGTAACATCCGCGATAACCGCGATAAGTCCCAGTTCTTCACCTTCACCGTCAAAAAAAGGAGAGGTGGAAAGGGTTAGGATCTCTTCACGTCCGTCATAGACCAGCCTGCATTCCCTCAGGGTAACATATTCGCCCATTTCGAGCCCGTTATGAATGAGCTCTTTTATTTCCGGAGCCAGCCCTGCTTTTTTCAGCCCCAGAGGAAGCAGATCGGGGCTTTCCAGATGCACCATACTTGTTGCAGCTGCATTACAGCTGTTTATGTAGCCGTCATGTCCGACAGTAATGATACCGGATTTTACATTGTTAAGAATAAGCTGATTAAAATTTGCAAGCGCGTTCAACTCCCTGTCACGGGCCTGGAGATTGGTTCTCATGGTATTTACCGATTCAACCAGGTCGCCGAACTCATCTCCCGAAGTCTGCTGTATGGGATATGAGAATTCACCGTTTCCGATCCGGGCAACTCCTTCCTGCAGAGCTGTATAGGGACGAAGGAAGGATTGTCGGTAAAACAGAATGCTTAAAACCAGAGCTATGATCAGCACCATCAAAGTGAGCAGAAAAGCGTTACTGTTATAGTTGCGCATGGTGCGTTTTGAATCCCGCATATCAAGAACGGAAATAAGCCTGCCGCTTATGGTACCCAGGGATTCAAGACTTATAGACCCGATAAAATAATCGCCCACCGCGTCGATATCGCCGGGGCGCATGGACGCTGCCTCCGAAATGACACTCTGCAGCAATTCCAGGGGTTCGTCAGCTCCGGTTATTTCCCGCGCAGGAAACTGGACAACAGCTGTTGAACTGGTAATTTTCTCAAGACGACTGATAAATGCCTCATCTATGGCAATCCGGGCGACAATCATTCCAATAACCTGTTCATTCCGGACGATCTGCCCGAGGCTGTACAGGTACATTCCGGTACCGTCATCGTGCATAAAACTCTGACGCCCCTGCCGGTATCCCCTGGTTACAATGGTGGTAAGAATATCATCCGACAGATGCCTGTCTGTTCTGTCCGCCGCAAGCAGGCGGCCTCCATCGATAACAATAAAAATACCATTCATGTTAAGCGCAGTATTGAAAAGTGAGAGCTCCCGGGAAAGAAGGTTGCGAAGACGGTATTCGGTATATTCAATTATATTTTTCTGTCCCGAAAGAAGGCCCACCTTGTTATCCAGATCACTCAAAACCTGAGAGAGATAGTTTTCAACACCCTCCATATTTACATACATCCTGTTGCGGAAGGTCTCTTCATTACTGCGGGAAATAAGGCTGTAGGTCACCACCTGAGTCAAAATTCCCTGAAAGAGGACAATCGCAATGAAGGAGAGCGCTACCTTTGTGCTTATTTTCAGTTTTGCATGGGGAATTGTTCTCACAGGCCCAGTCCATCTATCTCTTTCTGCATTGCAATCAGTGCCTCCTCCGGGGCTATTTCCCCCTGAAGAACCTTATATACTTCATCCTGCAGGATTGCAGAGATCTCCTGATACCGGGGATTCAACGGTCGCCCTTTTGCACCCTGAACCTGTTCTCTCTTAACTGCAAAAAACGGATCATCTCGGATAACATCCTGTTCTTCCCACAGCTCTTTCCAGACAGGAAATTCATCCATATATTTCCGCTGAAAATCGGGAGAGGAAAGAAACTGAACAAACTGCCATGCTGCTTCCTTTTCCTCAGACGCCTTCAGCACTGCCAACCCCTGAAAACCGGAAATTGTAGAGGTTCGGCTGCTGTACTGCTTTGAGTAGGGCAACACGCTGACGGCAAAATCAAACTGAGGAGCCCCTGGATCGGAAACCGCCTTATCCATAAGCCGCCCGGTAAGGAAGGTCCAGTTTGTGGAAAACAAAGCATCCCCCCAGGTAAAAACATCGGCGGCAAACACTTCACCGGAGTTAAGACTGTAGGGATTAAGCAGGCCTTCCTTCATTAACAGTGCAAAAAAATTGAGTGCATTCAGGTTTGACCGGGTATTCACCTGTAGAGAAGCAGTCGGGTGCCAGGCATTTCCGAAGGCTGCTGACAACCAGACAAATTCACAGACCAGAACCTCCTCCCGGCGCAGAGAATCAAACAGAGGATACTCTATTATTCCCTTCTGTTTGGCCGCCTCTGCCATCAGCTGCATTTCTTCAAGTGTTTCCGGAGGATTCACAAATCCAGCCTCATGCAGCAGGTCAAGATTAGTATAAAGAAGTTGAAAATTTGCGAGAAACGGAACACCCCACATACGGTTTTTATAAACATTGGCTGAATATATTTCCGGAATTATCCGTTCCTCAATTCTATTCCTTACAGCCGCAGGAACCGGTTCAAGGATACCCCGGTCGGCAAAATCCGCTGTCCAGATATTATCCAGCAGAACAATATCTATTTCTCCCGAGCGGCCGGCATCTCCTGTAATGAGCTCATAGATATCCTCATATTCCTCAAAACGAAAATTCACCGCAATCCCGGTCAGCTGCGTAAACTCCCGGCCCCGCAGTTCCACATCCCGGGGGTCATACCCGGCCTGGGCCATATAAACCACCGTTAAAGGCCGGGCAGACACCGAGACAGTTGATAGCAGAACCAGAAGAATCAGGCGATGGAACATACTAAAAGGCTACAATGGGTTCGGGGAGAACACAAGAAAGATTTCACGCTACCTCTGCGTATCCAGTTCTGCCGGAAGAGATATCTTAAAAAAAGACCCGCCGGACTCCCTGCTTATAAACTGTATTATGATGAGCCTGGATTTCTGAACAGTTATTTCTAAGAACTAAGGTGGAATCTCCGATGTATGATACCATAAACGAGGAGATGTACGTGAGACGAAAGTTTGATGAAGAGTTCAAAGCCAAGGTAGCCCTTGAAGCACTAACGGAGGAGAAAACCCTGTAGGAGCTGGCCGAGGAATACGAAGTCCATCCCAATCAGATCAGTGCCTGGAAGAAGCAGCTCCTGCAGAATGCGAGCTCCCTATTTGAACGTAAGAACAAGAAGAATCAGGAGCTCGATCAGGTGAAAAAACGGGAGCAAGAGCTCTACAAACAACTTGGCCAGGCAAAGTACGAGAACGAGTGGTTAAAAAAAAAGTACAAGCAATTGTACGGAAAGGATTACGAATGATCGATCCTTCTGACCGTCATCTGTCTATTAGACGACAAAGTGAACTGCTCGGGGTAAGCCGCTCCCTTCACTACTACAAGAAACGTGCCCCGCGACGGGCCGATATCGAAGATATGATCAAGCTGAAAGAGCTGTTTATAAAGTACCCATTTTACGGTTACCGAAAGCAGGTACGCGAGCTGAAAAAAGAATCGATAATCTCTACCGTGAAACGGGTACGCCGCCTGATGAAAGAATCGGGCCTTAAAGCACTATCGCCAAAGAAATTAACCTCTATCCCGAAAAAGGACCACCCTGTGTATCCGTACCTGCTGAAGGGCAAGAGAATCAGATATCCGAATCAGGTCTGGGCAACCGATATTACCTATCTGAAACTGGAGACGGGATTTGTTTATCTTGTTGCCATTATGGATCTATACAGCCGGAAAGTCTTGAGCTGGCGGATATCACTCTCCATGGATGCCGAGTTCTGTGTTGAAGCGCTGAAGGACGCTTTGCGAAAATATGGCACGCCTGCAATCTTTAATACCGACCAGGGGAGCCAGTTTACCTCCTATGGCTTTATTCAAATCCTGAAAGACAACGGCATTGAAATCAGTATGGATGGTCAGGGTCGCTGGCGGGACAATATCTATGTTGAACGGTTCTGGCGAACTCTCAAGTATGAAGATATTTACTTGAAATCCTATGAATCAGTACGGGAGCTTAAAGCTGGCCTTCGTCGGTACTTTCAATTCTATAACAGTCGAAGATTTCATCAAAGTCTGGATTATCGGACCCCGGAAGAGATGTATGAATCATTCCAGGTAGAAGGAATGAAAGCGGTTGCATAGTCAGGCTATACCGGCAGGTTCCACCTTAAATGGAACGGAAAACTGTTTGACAAAGGGGCTCAGCATAAGCGGGATGTTCTTTCGGGAAAGGTCGATCTGGCCTTTGCCTGTACAAAATATTTTGAAGGTCTTGATGTGGTTCCCATCGCCAGGCAGGAACTTGTTCTTATGCTCCCGTCGAGCCATCCTCTTGCTGGAGAAAAGAAGCTATCACTGAAAGATATTAAAAATGAGAGTATTCTCTGGTACTACAAAGACTCCAACCTGTACAAATGGATTCAGACAATGTTTGAGATGGAAGGAATAAAGCCAGATATTAATACCAACTGTACCGACTGGTCTTCCCAGATATCCTATGTTTCTCTTGGTATAGGAATCAGTATCGCACCACGTCTGCCAGTGGACAGCAATCTTATTTCGGTTGTAGAAATCGATCATCCATTAAACTATCGTAACGTTTATATGCTTTCTGCAAAGGGAAGAGAACTGACAAAAGCAGCTGAATATATCCGGCAGTACTGCCTGGATTACTCAGCCGCCCATTTCGGCATCATTGAAGATGAATAGGCATACAACAAAGCGCTGACAGGTCTGGATTTATATAAAATAAACTAACTTTATGACCACACACGTAACAATAATTGATACGATATTAATCAATCCGCCGACACGAAAATAATCTTTAAACCTGTACCCTGGAACTTGAATCATTGTCATAGGTGCAACACTTATAGGTGTTGCCACTGCCACTTTTATTCCGGAAGCTGCTGCAAGCACCATTGGAATCGGTGAGATACCCAAAGCTTCAGCAAGGTAAATTGCCACTGGCACCAGAATCGCAACAGTCGCGTTATCCGACATCAGGTTGGATAATACCGACCCGATAAGACATAATATGAGACACAAGCCAAAAGGCGACTGACTTACCGGCCCGAATATACCTATCATAAAATGGGCGATACATTCTCCTGCCCCACTGGACCCAAGACCGCGGCTAAGACCGATAGCCCCGCCTACAATAACAATAGTGGGCCAACTGATACTTTTGAAAGCATCCTTCTCGCTGATACACCCGGTCAGAATAAGAACAGCCGCGCCCAGAAGAGCTGCAGCACCATAATGAAGACCTGACAGCATAAGCAAAACCACCCCCAGCATAACACAACCGGTAAGTATCATTTTCCAGGAAGAACAACTTTTTCCGTCATCGCTGCATGCCTCAACCTCATCAAGGGGTAATTCGTCAAAATCAAACCACTTCTGCTGAAGCTTGTACCCGAATAAAAGGTATAGAACAATTACACAGAGAAGTGCCGGTAAGTTTATAACCGTTGAAGCAAATAATCCCAACTGTTCATACCCTGCAGCAGTTATAAGACCCGCAGCAGTTATCATTGAGGTTGCACTTATCATAGTCAGGTTATTTCCAATAGTCGAAGCAAAACCCAACGGAAAATATGTATGTCTCCTGCTGATTTTTCCACCTGATTTTGAGACTACACTGTCTATAATGGGCATCAGCATTGCAACAACTAAGGCAGCATTAAGAAAAACAGAAAGCAGCGTGGAAATGACAATTATCATAACCACAAATTTCTTCTCATCTGCACCGACACATCTATACAGCAGGCTGCCGGCTTTATGTGCGAGACCGGTGGTAAAACATGTGTGACCTATAACCATCATCCCGGCAACAAGCATTACTGCAGTACTGGAGGAGCCGCTGAATGCCTCGGCATAAGAAATAACCCCGGTAAATGCCATGGCAAGTATAGTGCAAATAGTAGTTACTGACAGTGGTATTTTTGATATTGAATAGAAAATCAGCGCCGACACCAAAATTATTATTGCAATAGTGCTCGGTGACATTGTCACACTCCCCTAATAGCCGGAACCTTAATCGTGGCCGAAAAATATCCCGGTAAAAAACTTTATATAAGTTTGATACCAGATCATATCGATATTTTTTTAACTATATACGTTAAGAGTCTTCTTGTGAAATACATGTTTTCTATAGATGGTATAAAAAGAAACTATATGTATCGTTAAACTTTATGCACTGGTATTGCTGTTCTATTAGCCACAGCGGAGTAAACTTTTATATTCTATTTATATACCGGGTTCAAGATTTATCAATTCCGGTCCATGTAAATCTCCGGAAATCACCTGCCCTGGAGGTTAAACAAGAACATCCGGGCTTTTATACCGCTCAAAATCCCGGAAACTGGCCTTAACATAATCAGACAGTGCCTGTACAACCGGCTGCTGTTTTCCTCCCCCTAAAATCATCGTGGTTGTTGACATCGGAAGCTCCGGAAAACCCTCTTCAGGGGTAAGCATGTGTATATCAGCAGGAGCAGCACTCTTTTCAATAACAGCCACAGCTAAACCGCTTTTAACAGCAGCAAGGATCCCTGCAATACTTGGACTTGTGTACGCAATTCTATAATCCCGACCCATACCCTCCAATGTTTTTACTGCCCACTGCCGGAAAGTACATTCTTCATGATAAGCAGCAAGCGGAAGAGGATCAGTCTCGTATATTATATGCTTTGCAGATGTTACCCATACAACCCGGTCACTGAAAACGGTCTCCCCTCTCTGCCCGGAATCAATATCACTTTTTATAATAAGGTCCAAATTCCCTTTGTTTAATTCGTCCTCCAATATTCTCCCTCTATCAAAGACAACATCTGTCTGCACAAGAGGCCAGGTTTCAGCAAATCGGGATAATACCATAGGAAGAACAACTTCGGCATAGTCATACGGAGCTCCAAGACGAACGCGTCCATACATTTCTGGTTTACGAATGGCAGTGAGTGCCTCATCATGAAGCCTGAGCATCTTTCTTGCATAAGGAAGCAACGTTTCTCCCGAATAGGTTAACCTTAGAGACCGCCCCGCTCTTTCAAACATCGGACTGCCTAAATCCTCTTCAAGTCGTTTCATCTGCATACTGACGGCAGATTGTGTACGGTGTACCATCGCTGCTGTGGTGGTAAAATTTAAAGTATTTGCAGCCGTCACAAACGTCCTGAGTATTTCATTTGGAATATCCATATTACAACCTCTATTATCAATATATTTGATATTTACCATTAAAACAATTCGTTTCTCTTATATATAAATTGTAGGTAATATTGCAAGGTAACCATGAGGAGGAAGAGGCTATGAATAAAAAATCCACCAAATCACGCATGAACCTTGTTAATAAACTGGACAGCGCATTCGATAAATTCAAGAAAGCATATGAACACAAAAGCTTAAACAAAGAATTATCCAAATTACCTGCATATATCCGAGAAGATATCGGCATGGACGAAGAGTCGCGTAAGAAACAACGGGAATTACTGCTTAAAAAATCTATTTGAAGAAGCAGGAACCCGTTTAAAGATTCAGCACGAGAAGGAACAGGCAGATATAACTGAATTTCTGAAAGCAGGATCAACCTTGATTGACAAACCTCACCAAAGCATCCCGCCCGGCTCTTGAACACCTCGCTGATATATGCAATCACAACAAAATTGTTCCATCATCAGAGTACTCTGGGCGTCCCGGCTCGCAGGGAGCTCACCGGCGGGCCTTGCGGGGCTTCGGACCCGGTCCCCGGGTCTGCCTTCGGCACCCCTTCAGTCCCTGACGCGGGTATCAGTTCGATATCTGGCAGCCAGACTGTCGTTAATGCTTCAGTATTTTATATCAGAAACCAACACTCCCATTAAAAAAATTGACATAGCACCCCACCAGTGGTACACTGGTGCTACCAGTAAAGCGCTGTAATAAGCATCATAGATCAACCGGAAAGCGCTGAAACTCAAAAATCAGGAGGAGTTTTATGAGTCCGGCAATGATCACGATTCTTATTGTACTTGTGTTGGTAATTCTGCTTATGATTGGAAAAATCCCAATCGCCGCTCTCGCGGTGTCAGTTCCCGTCGCATTGGTTATGACAGGCGTTCTGACAAGCAAAGAAGCGTTTGCCAATTTTTCCAATCAGTGGCCCCTAATCTTTATGTTCATGTTTATGGTAGGTGAAGCCCTTTTCCGCACCGGCTTTGCAGACATTGCAGGTCGTTTTGCAATTAAAATGTCCAGGAACAGAGAAAGCCTTTTTCTTCTCTGGATCATGATTATTTCTCTGGTGCTTTCTGCATTTCTTTCCAACCTGGGCGTTATTGCATGTCTTCTTCCTATCGTGCTTGCGGGTGTTAAAAAAGGCAATTATTCCGTAAAAAAAGCAGTTCTATCCATGGCCTTTGCATCTTCCCTCGGAGGAACCCTTACCTTAATCGGCACCCCACCCAACGGCGTGGTTAACAGCGTAATGGGAACAATGAAACTTCAGACAACGCCCTTCAAATTCTTCGACTTTGCCCTTGTTGGGCTGCCTTTATCAATAGTGGGTATACTAGTCCTCTATTTTGTCAGTTTGAAATTCATGCCTACCGAAAAAGTGGATACAGAAAGCGCTGACTATGAAGGCCCCACAGAAGAGAAAAACTTTAAATATCGCGAAAACAAAATGTGGATTGCCATTGTAGTTTTTATTCTTATTGTTTTTATAATGGCGGCAGGAAGCTATATACCGTTTATAAAGAGTACTCTCCACCTGGATCTGCTTACAACCGCCGCTTTGGGAGCAGTAATAATAGTTGCCACCGGCACAATTACCTGGAAAGAAGCCTACTCATCAGTTTCCTGGACCACAGTTGTCTCTTTTGCAACTCTACTCTCCCTGAGTACGGCCTTAAGTAAATCCGGTGCTGTTGCTGTAATTGCAGGGGGAATAACAGGAATTACTACTACTCCATTCATTCTTATGGCCATTATAATACTGATAACAATGTTCTTAACCCAATTTACCTTCAATACTGCTGCGACAGGCATCATCGCGCCCATCGCTGTAGCCGCAGCATCTGCTGCCGGCGTAAGCCCCTACCCTTTCCTTATGGCGGTCGCCATGTCTGCCAGTGCCTGCTTTATGTCTCCCATAGCTACAGGCCCCAACATTGCAGTAGTAGGACCGGGCCGATTAAAGTTTGCAGATTTTGTAAAAGCCGGATGGGTACTCCAAATTGTAAGCTTTTTGGTAATACTGTTAGTTACTTCTCTGATCTGGAAATTTTAACCATTAGCACTATTCCTGCAGCCGAATAATTCGGCTGCAGGAACCTGAAAAGGAATCAACTATGGCAGTAACTGAGTTCGAAGGAGTTTTTCCCTATCTTGTTTCCCCCGTGGACAGAGCCGGTAAGATTAAAAATGATGTCCTCACGGATCTTGTTGAACACCTGATAAACAAGGGAGTTCACGGACTGACCCCCCTTGGCAGCACCGGAGAGTTTGCCTATCTGACCTGGGAACAGAAAAAAGACATAGTCACAACAGTTGTTACTGCTGCCGGAGGCCGGGTGCCGGTTGTTCCGGGTGTAAATCATACCTCCAACAGGGAGGCTGTTCGACAGGCCAGTGAATTCGACGCCATGGGAGTAGATGGAATACTGGCCATACTCGATACTTACTTTCCCCTTAATCAGGATGAGATTTTTTCCTACTTCGCTGATATCGCCAGTGCAGTCAGCTGCCCTGTAATAATTTATACAAATCCGAATTTTCAGAAAACAGAACTATCAATAGATCTTCTTAAAAGACTATCAGAGGTGGAAAACATCAACTATCTTAAAGATGCGTCCGGAAATACCGGTAAAATGCTTTCGGTATTAAATGAAGCCGGAGACAATCTCAAACTGTTCAGTGCATCTGCCAGTGTCCCTCTTTTCATAATGATGATGGGAGGAGTAGGCTGGATGGCAGGTCCGGCCTGTGTAGTCCCCGCGCAAAGCGTAACCCTTTACAACCTGGCAAAAAGAAAAGAATGGGACAAGGCAATGGCTTTTCAGAAAAAACTCTGGAAAATTAACTATATATTTAAAAAATACAATCTGGCTTCCTGCATAAAGGCCGCCTTAACCATTCAGGGCTTTCCTGTAGGGGATCCGATACCGCCGGTCAGTCCACTGGATAATACAGCAGTTGAGCATATAAAGACCATACTTGGCGAGCTTGAAAGCATTGAACCCTGATCCATTATACTATAACCTTTGGTTAGTTAAAGCGTTCCATACCAATTAGCAGGTGGCAGCAGTGTCGAACGAATCTTCCGGGGATTTTGACTCTACCGAGAAAATTAATGCGGTACGTAAACAAAACACCTTTGAAATAATACTTGATCAACTCAAAGAGCTGATTATAAGCGGGGAGTTCAAACCCGGGCAGAAACTTCCCGGAGAAAGACTCCTGGCTAAAAAGTTCGGTGCCAGCAGAAACTCATTAAGACTGGCCCTGAAGGTCCTTGAATTTATGCATCTTGTTGAAATCCGCCATGGCCTCGGCGTTTTTATTGCCAGCAGCGAGAATATCGAACGGGCAGTGCTTAATCTAAACTGGTTCGAAGCCATGCACCAGAACCCTTTAATAGATCTTATTGAAGCCCGTAAATGCTTTGAACCGTTTATGGCTTCACTCTGCGCCCAGCGTGCGTCAGAATCCGATATTGCAGAGCTTGAAAAAGACCTGAAGATTATGGAAGAAGGGCTCGAGAAAAAGGAACATGGCATCGAGCAGGCGACCATGTTTCACGAAACTATTCTTAATTCTTCTGACAACTTTATACTGCGCCAGATTAGCCTGACTCTTAAAAACCTTATGAGCGAAAGCAAAAAAGTTTCTCTTTCCAAACTGGAACACACACGACAGTCATTAAAAGAGCACAGAGAAATCCTTGATGCGATAATAAATAGAGATCCTCAAAAAGCACGCACACTGATGCTGAAACATCTTGAAACTGTTGAAGAGCATCTTACCAAATCCGGGATGTAACGATTATTTCTTTATATTTTACTTGTATCAGATAAATAACTTATTTTATTGAACAATCCTCGTTAACCCTTAACGCAGAGTGCCATTTGGAAGAAGACTTTCTCTACGCAGGCTCCGCCCTGCGGTAATCTTCAATTACCTTGGGTTCGCGTGTTTGGCTTCGCTAAGCCGCGCTGATCTTCGACCTCGCTCTGGCTTTTTTTGCTTTTTAGTGGTGTTCTGAACGGGACCGCGTGTTTGGCTTCGCCAAGCCCCGCTTATCCCCCGCGCGTTCCTCATCGCTTCGCTCTTGCGGTACGCGCTATGGCAAAAAAAAAGCCAGGCGACGTCCTACTCTCCCGCTTTCGCAGTACCATCGGCGCTGAAGGGCTTAACTTCCGTGTTCGACATGGGAACGGGTGGATCCCCTTCGCTAAGGTCACCTGGCAATAATTATTACCATTTCTTTTGTTAGGTCGCCATCAGACTTACGTCCTCCGACTCCCTTACAAGACAAGAAAGCTGTGAAACTTCCCTATCCTTCGTGCGTCTATCCCATTAAGGATAAACTATTTATGTTAACATAGATCCCTTGAAAAACGGACGGGTTTCCCGGCCGGCTTTTCATACGTAGGGGTCAAGGGTAGTTGAAGGTTTAATCACCGACAACGACCGTAGAAAAAAGGAGCACACAATAATATGGTCAAGCCTCACGACTAATTAGTACTGGTCAGCTGAACATGTTACCATGCTTAGACCGCCAGCCTATCAACCAGATCTTCTCTCTGGTGTCTTCAGGGACCTTAAAGGCCCTGGGATGTCTCATCTCGAGGGGGGCTTCCCACTTAGATGCCTTCAGCGGTTATCCCGACCGAACTTGGCTACCCAGCACTTACCCTTGGCAGGATAACTGGTACACCAGAGGTTCGTCCATTCCGGTCCTCTCGTACTAAGAACAGATCCTCTCAAACATCCAACGCCTGTGGCAGATAGGGACCGAACTGTCTCGCGACGTTCTGAACCCAGCTCGCGTACCGCTTTAAATGGCGAACAGCCATACCCTTGGGACCTGCTCCAGCCCCAGGATGCGATGAGCCGACATCGAGGTGCCAAACTTTGCCGTCGATATGAACTCTTGGGCAAAATCAGCCTGTTATCCCCGGAGTACCTTTTGTCCGTTAAGTGACGGCCCTTCCACTCAGAACCGCCAGATCACTAAGACCTACTTTCGTACCTGCTCGACATGTACGTCTCGCAGTCAAGCAACCTTGTGCCTTTGCACTCGTACATTGATTTCCAACCAATGCGAGGTTACCTTCGCGCGCCTCCGTTACTCTTTAGGAGGCGACCGCCCCAGTCAAACCGCCCACCTGACATTGTCCACGTACCCGCTTCAGGGCACCCGTTAGAAATATAACTTGCAAAGGGAGGTATTTCACCAACGACTCTGCGCAACCTAGCGACCACGCTTCAAAGTCTCCCTCCTATCCTACACATTACAAGCCACATTTCAATGCCAAGCTACAGTAAAGGTTCACGGGGTCTTTCCGTCTAACCACAGGTAATCGGCATCTTCACCGATACTTCAATTTCACCGGGTTTCACGTTGAGACAGCGTTCAAGTCGTTACACCATTCGTGCGGGTCGGAACTTACCCGACAAGGAATTTCGCTACCTTAGGACCGTTATAGTTACGGCCGCCGTTTACTGGGGCTTCAATTCGACGCTCTCACATCTCCTCTTAACCTTCCAGCACCGGGCAGGTGTCAGTCCCTATACTTCATCTTGCGATTTAGCAGAGACCTGTGTTTTTGGTAAACAGTCGCTTGAACCTTTTCTCTGCAACCCCTAACAAACTTTAACATCCATCGAGGGCCACACTTCTCCCTAAGTTACGTGTGTATTTTGCCGAGTTCCTTAACGTGAATTCTCCCGAGCGCCTTAGAATACTCTTCCCGCCTACCTGTGTCGGTTTGCGGTACGGTCCCTTACAGCATATCTTTAGAAACTATTTCTCGGCACCTTGATCCCACCAGCTTCGCTCGTCCGTAGACTCACTCGTCTTAACACCTCGTCTCAAACTGCGGATTTACCTACAGCTCTCAACAACTAAGTGCTTAAACCGGGACAACCATCGCCCGGCCTGGCTTCGCCTAATGCGTCGCTCCATCAGTCCTGTAAGAGGTACGGGAATATTAACCCGTTTCCCATCGACTACGCCTTTCGGCCTCGCCTTAGGGGCCGACTAACCCTTGGGCAGATTACCTTAACCCTGGAATCCTTAGGCTTTCGGCGGACAGGGATCTCACCTGTCTTTTCGTTACTCATGCCTGCATTCTCTCTTCCATCCCGTCCAGCATCCCTTTCAGGACACCTTCAACCGTACATGGAATGCTCCTCTACCATGTAATAAATTACATCCGTAGCTTCGGTACTATGCTTAGCCCCGTTACATTGTCGGCGCACAACGACTCGACCAGTGAGCTATTACGCACTCTTTAAAGGTATGGCTGCTTCTAAGCCAACCTCCTGGCTGTCTTCGCCGTTGCACTTCCTTTTCCACTCGAGCATAGTTCTGAGACCTTAGCTGACGGTCTGGGCTGTTTCCCTTTTGACCACGAATCTTGTCACCCGTAGTCTGACTCCCACGCATCATTTAACCGGCATTCGGAGTTTGACTGAGTTTGGTACCCGGTGAAGGGCCCTAGCCCAATCAGTGCTCTACCTCCGGCAAACTAACGTGAGGCTAGCCCTAAAGCTATTTCGAGGAGTGCCAGCTATCTCCGAGTTTGATTAGCCTTTCACTCCTATCCACACCTCATCCCTGCCTTTTTCAACAGACTAGGGTTCGGTCCTCCACTTTGTGTTACCAAAGCTTCAACCTGGACATGGATAGATCACTCGGCTTCGGGTCTACCGCATGCTACTAAAGCGCCCTATTCAGACTCGGTTTCCCTTCGGCTTCGGTACTTCTATACCTTAACCTCGCAACATACGGTAACTCGCAGGCTCATTCTACAAAAGGCACGCCATCACCACAATAAATTGAGGCTTTGACCGCTTGTAGGTCCACGGTTTCAGGTTCTATTTCACTCCCCTCCCGGGGTGCTTTTCACCGTTCCCTCACGGTACTATTCGCTATCGGTAGCTGTCTCGTATTTAGCCTTGGAAGGTGGTCCTCCCGGATTCAAACAGGATTTCTCGTGTCCCGTCCTACTCAGGTACGTGCTCAGCGCTCACTCAAGTTTCGACTACGGGGCTTTCACCCTCTTTGACCGGCTTTTCCAATACCGTTCGTCTACCCTTATAAGTCACCTTTATGCACGCCCTACAACCCCAGTGCGCATGCGTACTGGTTTGGGCTATATCCATTTCGCTCGCCGCTACTTTGGATATCTCTTTTGATTTCTTTTCCTCTGGGTACTTAGATGGTTCAGTTCCCCAGGTATTGCTCCACTGTGCTATTTTATTCACACAGCAGTGACAGAGAGTCTACTCTGCCGGGTTACCCCATTCGGTGATCCAGGGTTCAATAGATGTTTGCTCCTACCCCTGGCTTTTCGCAGCTTACCACGACCTTCTTCGCCGGACAGCTCCAAGGCATCCTCCGTGGACCCTTATTCGCTTGACCATATTAGTTTGTGCTCCTTCTTATGGCGGCCGCCCAAGCTAGTATTTTAAAAAATAGCAGCTTGGTCTCCCTTGGTCCTGTTGCCCAGATAAAACCCGGCAGAGCCGTGTTTTACTGGTCGCAAGGTTTTCAAGGTGCTGTTGTATCTTCGTACAACAAGCATTGCAACCATCCCGAAACTCCCCTTTGCGATAAGACTACTTCCCATTTCATCTTACCGGTATGTTCCGGTTCTCTATGTCAAAAGATCATGGCTTGCAGCTGTTTCCAGTTGCCGCCGCGCACTCTTAAATTGCTTTAAGGGCGCTATTTAGAAAGTGGAGGTAAAGGGATTCGAACCCTTGACCCCTAGAATGCAAATCTAGTGCTCTAGCCAACTGAGCTATACCCCCAGGCTTATTCGGCCTTTTTAAGGTTGTTAGCCTCTTCAGATTGGCCGGTTCCCACTCTATAAATCATATTAAAAAGATAAGGGCGAAGATTTCCGCTTATTAAAAAGCAAGTTTACCTTGTACGTTGTTTCATACTTATCCCGTCTGTATCCCATTTACAGAAGCTTTTTAGACTTGCGCCTTTAAAACCTCCGCTCAGCTTTATAGCTGATTGAGAACTATTCGTTCCAGTTCCCTTCTCGTAGAAAGGAGGTGATCCAGCCGCACTTTCCAGTACGGCTACCTTGTTACGACTTCACCCCCCTTACCAGGCATACCTTCGGCACCGTCCCCCACGTGAATGGTTAGACGAGCGACTTCGGGTACCCCCAACTCGGGTGGTGTGACGGGCGGTGTGTACAAGGCCCGGGAACGTATTCACCGCGCCATGCTGATGCGCGATTACTAGCGATTCCACCTTCATGAAGTCGGGTTTCAGACTTCAATCTGTACTGAGACAGGCTTTCTGCGATTTGCTTCACCTCGCGGTTTCGCGTCACTCTGTACCTGCCATTGTAGCACGTGTGTAGCCCAGGACATAAGGGCCATGATGACTTGACGTCGTCCCCACCTTCCTCCGGTTTGTCACCGGCTGTTCCATCTGAGTCCCCAACTTAATGCTGGCAACAGATAGCAGGGGTTGCGCTCGTTGCGGGACTTAACCCAACACTTCACAGCACGAGCTGACGACAGCCATGCAGCACCTGTATACCTGCCCCGAAGGGAAGCTGTATCTCTACAACCGTCAGGTATATGTCAAGCCCTGGTAAGGTTTCTCGCGTATCATCGAATTAAACCACATGCTCCACCGCTTGTGCGGGCCCCCGTCAATTCCTTTGAGTTTCACCCTTGCGGGCATACTCCCCAGGCGGTGCACTTAACGCGTTTGCTACGGCACCCAGGGCTACCCCCAAGCACCTAGTGCACATCGTTTACGGCGTGGACTACCAGGGTATCTAATCCTGTTCGCTCCCCACGCTTTCGCGCCTCAGCGTCAGTATTCGGCCAGGATCTCGCCTTCGCCACCGGTGTTCTTCCTAATATCTACAGATTTCACCCCTACACTAGGAATTCCAGATCCCCCTCCGATACTCTAGTCTCACAGTTTCCAGCGCGTTCCCACAGTTAAGCTGTGGTCTTTCACACCAGACTTGCGAAACCGCCTACACGCCCTTTACGCCCAATAATTCCGAACAACGCTTGCCCCTTACGTGTTACCGCGGCTGCTGGCACGTAATTAGCCGGGGCTTATTCCTTACTTAATGTCATCCCGGAAGCATTCCCTCATCCGGTTATTCTTCGGTAAGAAAAGAACTTTACAACCTCACGGCCTTCTTCATTCACGCGGCGTCGCTCCGTCAGGCTTGCGCCCATTGCGGAAGATTCTTAGCTGCTGCCTCCCGTAGGAGTCTGGGCCGTGTCTCAGTCCCAGTGTGGCCGTCCACCCTCTCAGGCCGGCTACTCATCGTTGCCTTGGTAGGCCTTTACCCCACCAACTAGCTAATGAGCCGCAGACTCATCTCAAGGCGGTGCCTTAGCACCTTTCACCCGTAGGCACATTCGGTATTACCCTGTGTTTCCACAGGCTATCCCCAACCTCAAGGCAGATCATCTACGTGTTACTCACCCGTTCGCCACTCTCAAGAGACCGAAGTCCCTCTACCGTCCGACTTGCATGCTTAAAACGCGCCGCCAGCGTTCGTTCTGAGCCAGGATCAAACTCTCCGTGATATAATAAGTCTCATACAAGATGAGACTCCTAATTCACTAAAGTAAGTTTGAATACTCAATTTCAGAATAAGCTGACTTATATCCGTCATTATTGAAATCAACAAAGGTTCCCGCTTTTTATTTCTCAAACCATTACCCACTAACAAGTTAGCAGACAATGATAAGATCACGGTTATCTTCGCCCCTTCTCATATTCCAGTTAATTCCAATACCCTTTATTTACAATCCCAAGGTCATTCACTCTCTCAATTTCAGTGAACCGTCCCTCTTAACATGGACTAAACAAGGCCGTATCGGCTGTCTTTTAAAGATCATTCATGACGCTTTACCTTCAGGGTGACTCACCCCGTCGCTTCAGCGTGATCGCAGTTATATCATTCGGCGCCACTCAGTGTCAACAGTAGTTTCAAAAAAACTTGAAAATGTTTTTTCTCAATAACTGAAAAGATCACAGGTCTTACCTATTTTATGATACAGTAAGATTTTGCAGAATGAATCCTGCACAGCAGTTTCATCTGCCCGCAGGTTGTATCAATATCGGCACTCTTTATAGAGAGTTTAATGAATTTACGGTACAGAATACAAATATTCAACAGGAAGGAATCGGTGGATAAGGAATATTTAGAACTGAGACAGGAGCTTGAATCCGAGGCTGAAGGCCCAATCGTTAACCAGGCCGTAGTTTCCACCAGGAAGGGTACAACTGTCAGTGATGTTCCTGACGGATTATTCGGATTAATGGCCTTTTCTGATTCTGTGCTGATATATAAGCACTACCCTCAAAACAGCTGGATCTCCATGCTGACCAGGGGAAACAGCCGTAATCTTGAATCAAAACCGATAACCCTGATTATTCCGATAAGAAACATAGAAAGCTTGGACCGGTTTGCAGAAACATCTTTTCTGCGGAAGTTGTTCATAAATCCCGATCCGGTTTACTCAATAACCTTTACAGACAATCGCAACCTGAAACAAACCCTGGTTTTAAACATCGGATACAGTGCCGGAGGCGAAAAAGAGCTTTACCGGATGCTCAGCCAATGCCTGGCTGATGCTGATTAATTAAATTTTCAGTTTAGGGTTCCGGCGGAATGCGGGGCAGTGTACTCCGTTGGCCCGGTAAACTGCCATGCTTGGCAACTCCCTGGACTTAACTCCGAACATTTTACAGCTGCGGGGAAAATGCGGATCCCAGGTTACGGCAAAATGCAGACATTGAAGACAGTTGGGTGCTTTAGCAGGTGTTTCCATAGTCAAAGCGGAGAAAACCAATGGCAATCTCCGCTTTGACTATATCACGTCTATACCTATAGGGGAATATTAGAGGCTATTACCAGCGAGACAACACTCATAAGCTTGATAATTATATCCATGGCAGGTCCGGCAGTATCCTTGAAGGGATCACCAACCGTATCACCGATTACTGCGGCTTTATGGGCTTCCGACCCCTTTCCACCGTAGGCTCCGCCTTCAATATGCTTTTTAGCATTGTCCCAGGCACCTCCTGAGTTGGCCATAAACAGAGCTAGCATGATGCCGGAAACGGTAGTTCCCACAAGAAGCCCGCCGAGCATCTGGGCACCGCCGAGGTATCCGACCAGAACCGGAATAATAACCGCAGAAATACCGGGAATAATCATCTCTTTCAGAGCCGCCGCAGTTGCAATATCAACACAGGCTACATAATCCGGCTTGGTAGTACCTTCCAGAACTCCCTTCATTTCCCTGAACTGACGCCGGACTTCCTCAATCATGGTAAAAGCAGCTCTTCCTACGGCTCCCATTATGAACGATGAAAACACATAGGGCAGCATTCCCCCGATGAGAACTCCAATCATAACCCGGGCTTCTGTTACGTCTATAACCTCAAGACCGGCGGTCTCTTTAAAAGCTACAAACAACGCCAATGCTGTAAGCGCCGCAGATCCAATGGCAAACCCCTTTCCGATTGCGGCAGTGGTATTACCCACCGCATCTAACTTGTCGGTTCGCTCACGAACCTCATGGGGCATACCGGACATCTCTGCAAGTCCACCGGCATTATCCGCAATGGGGCCATAGGCATCTACCGCCAGCTGAATGCCCGTAGTTGCCAGCATACCGATAGCGGCGATTGCAATACCGTAAAGACCGGCAAAATAGAAGGCAAACCAGATTGCCAGAGACAGCATAACCACCGGCCAGCCGGTTGCCATCATACCCACACCGATACCGGAGATAATATTGGTTGCAGGACCGGTGCTTGACTGCCTGGCAATGTCTGCCACAGGCTTTTTCCCGTCCGCAGTGTAATACTCTGTGATAATTCCTATAAGGACTCCACCGATCAGCCCGGATATTATGGCAATATAGATACCGAAAGCAGAATATCCTCCTGCAACACCCTCAGGAGCCATCATAGTCACAACAGGATACGCTGCAATAAGAGTGAGAACCGATGCACCGATGGTTCCCAGATTAAGCGCGGCCTGGGGATTGCCGCCCTCTTTTGTGCGAACAAAGAACGTTGCAATAATTGAGGCAATTATTCCTACCCCGGCAAGCATAAGGGGCAGAATAACTAGGTTCATATCCCGAAGGGTTCCTCCAAGGACCATGGCGCCGATAATGGATCCGATATAGGATTCACACAGATCCGACCCAAGACCGGCCACATCTCCCACATTATCTCCCACATTATCGGCGATGGTGGCAGGGTTCCTGGGGTCGTCTTCCGGAATTCCCGCTTCCACTTTTCCGACAAGGTCGGCACCTACATCGGCAGCCTTGGTAAAAATCCCCCCTCCCACACGGGCAAAGAGAGCTACAGAACTGGCTCCCAGAGAGTAGCCGCTGATCATGGGCAGCACGAGGCTGTTAAGGGTCTCCCCGTCCATACCGAATATTTTTCCGTAGATAATCAGCAATCCGGTAAGGCCGATAATTGCCAGACCGACAACGGAAAGGCCCATAACGCTTCCACCGTTAAATGCAATATTCAGAGCCCTGACCAGTCCGGATCGTGCACCGTGGGCAGTTCTTGTATTTGCATAGGTAGCTGCGTTCATACCGATGAGCCCTGCAAGGGCGGAGAAAAGTGCACCCACTAAAAAAGAAACCGCCACAAGCCGTGACGCGCCCTTCTCCGAGAAAAAAAGCAGAATTGCTACAGCGGCAACTATAACTGAAAGTATTTTATACTCACGTTTAAGAAACGCCATTGCACCGGATCGTATTGCCGCTCCGATTTCCTGCACTTTCTCATCACCCGGGTCCTGCCTGATAACCCAACCTGTTTTTATAAAGGCATACAACAGAGAGATCACCCCGGCTATAAGGGGCAGAAAAAGCAACCAAACCATCGGGCCTCCAATAATAGGTATTTTGTTATTTACATTCCGTTATAACCCGGAAATTTTCACAGGACAAGAAATTTTTCGCATATTTATGCGTTTTCGTCGTATAATTTACCAACCGTCTCACCAGAGGAATATTCCCATCCGACGAAGTCACATGTGAGACAACCTGATTATCTGATCATAAAAAACTTGACGACCAGGCAATGGTGAGATTATGGTTGCAGTCAGGGAGTAAAAAAAGGAGGGTTTCATGAGCATACACTATTATCTGTCAGTTTTTCCCATGGAGGCATTAATTGCGTCAGAGCTGGATCCGGCCAAATTCGGCAGCTATATGGCCACAGGGTCAAAAAAAGGCAGCGAAGAACTGATAATATTTGCCGAAATAACTGAAAACTGCAGCAGTGACTTCGACTGGGAATATGCCAGAAGCAAGTGCGTGTCTCATCCGAATGGTGAACTGAAACACTCGGTGTACCTGTCTGTTTATCGTACCCTTGAACATATTCCTCTCTCTGCAATCGGTTCTATCTATTTAACCACCAGAGACGGCCGCAGCCTGGAACTGAAACAGGACAAAACCCTGCCCGTTCAACCCGATCGGAACTATTTTGTATATCAGGAACTCTGCCCGATCAAACCGCTTATTGTAAGCAAACTGAATCCTGTTGAGTTTAACAAATACATGACAGACGTGAAAAACCATGTTCATATACCAAGCCTGATCTTTGCCGACCTGCAGCCCCCTAACCTCAGCGACATGGAAAACACCGGGAATACCGGCGGTTTCCTGTTAAATAAAATGGACCATTTTATTCACTGTGTGGAATCAGTAACCGGCAGCAAACCGAAATCCAATAAGACCTTTGACCGTTCCCATGTGGAATCATTCAGTTTTCAGACCATTGGTACCGGTATCTTCATCGGAAACGGAAAGGACATGCTTCACTATCCCATGCCGGATATCGCGACAATCAAGGATATTGATTACGACTGGGGCCGCTCGGCACTGCTCTTTTAAGCGCATAATTATGCATCTTTTATAGCAGACCAATTTAAGCTATATAAAGAAGTATAAGCAGCAGTAAAATTCTACATAACTGCTGCTATTGCCTCTAAACTCCTTACTGCTCTGCTATACGCATTAGATGCAAGCAGTTAAGTGTTCAGCCAAGAGGTACCTGAAAGGAGGTTTTATGAAAGGAAGTGCTAAAAAGACTCTGACAACAGCTCTGCTGCTGTCCGGATCGTTTATTCCGCTTTTTGCAGAGGGCGGCGGAAGTGCAGGCACAGTCGACCTGATGTGGATGGCCTGGGTTGGATCCATCGCGGCAATAGGCTTTGCGCTGATCCTAGGTGTTCATGTTCTTAGAAAGGATCCCGGAAATGAGACAACGCGAGAACTCAGCGCCCACATTCAGGCCGGCGCTCTGGCTTATATAAAACAACAATACAAGGTTGTTATACTCTTTTTCGCCGTCCTGCTGGTACTTTTCCTGATTCTTGCCTACGGACTGCATCTTATTTCACCATTTGTACCTTTTGCATTCCTCACAGGCGGTTTCTTCTCCGGTCTTTCCGGCTTTATAGGAATGTCCATAGCCACACGGGCCAATGCCCGTACTGCCTGGGCTTCAAACTCTTCCCTGAACGCCGGACTGAGAGTGGCATTCTCTTCCGGTACCGTAATGGGCATGACCGTTGTAGGCCTCGGAATCCTGGATCTTGCCATATGGTGGTCTATTCTGAAGGCTTTTCATCTGCCGCCAGAAGAGATTCCTCCTATAATGATTACCTTCGGTATGGGTGCTTCAACCATGGCATTGTTCGCTCGTCTGGGTGGAGGTATCTTCACCAAAGCGGCCGATGTTGGTGCCGACCTGGTTGGTAAGGTTGAGGTCGGACTACCCGAGGATGATGCAAGAAACCCTGCCACCATCGCAGACAATGTAGGTGATAATGTAGGTGATGTTGCTGGTATGGGTGCCGATCTGTATGAATCATATGTAGGCTCAATTGTTGCAACAATGGCCCTGGGAAGTGTAGCAGCTCAGCGTCTGCCGTCCGTCTCCGCCCTTCAGTTTATTCAGATTCCGGTTATTATTGCAGCGGTGGGAATTGTTTCATCCATCATCGGAACTTTCGTGGTTCGTGCCAGGGACAATGCAACCCAGAAGGTACTGCTTAACGCCCTGCGAAGAGGTATTTACCTTTCCACCGCAATTATTATAGTAGCTTCACTTATTTTGGTACTGGCTACTGTCGGACCACAGTTTCTCGGTATCTGGGGAGCCCTGATTGTCGGCTTGATTGCGGGTAATGTTATCGGATACTTCACTGAATATTATACTTCCGACCATTACAGCCCCACCAAACTGCTGGCCAGAGAATCCCAGACCGGACCGGCAACCATAATAATTAGCGGCCTTTCACTGGGAATGATGTCCACTCTTATTCCTGTACTGGCAGTAGGCATTGCCATCCTGGCGGCATTCATGTTCTCCGGGGGCTTCATAAATCCTGAGGTCGGCCTATATGGGATAGGTCTTTCAGCAGTGGGAATGCTTTCCACCCTGGGAATTACCCTTTCCACCGATGCCTACGGCCCTGTCGCCGATAACGCCGGAGGGATAGCACAGATGGCCGACCTGGACCCCATTGTCCGGGAACGAACAGACGCGCTGGATGCCCTGGGGAATACCACCGCAGCAACCGGAAAAGGATTTGCCATAGGGTCTGCAGCTCTGACCGCCATGGCACTGCTTGCGGAATACTCAAATAAGGTTGGAGATGCCATCGGGATTCTATTCCACGCGGAATCTGCCCCCAGTGCCTTTGAACGCTTCGAAGCCAGCCTTATGAACATTACCCGGGATACTGCCGGTGTATTCCAGAGCATTATTCTGAGGGTTGATCTGCTTGATCCGCGGGTTCTGGTAGGACTCTTCTTCGGCGCAGTGCTCCCCTTTGTGTTTGCTTCTCTTTCAATGCGGGCTGTTGGAAGGGCTGCGGGGTCCATGGTAAACGAAGTACGCCGTCAGATCAAAGAAAGCCCCGGCATTATGGAAGGAACAGTAAAACCCGATTATGCCGCATGTGTAGCTATATCCACCAAGGGCGCTCAACATGAGATGATTCTCCCCACAATTGTTGCAGTAAGTGCACCGATTCTTGTGGGTATTATTCTTGGACCTTTTGCAGTTATCTCTCTTTTGGCGGGAAGTCTGGGAGCCGGGTTTGTACTTGCAGTTATGATGGCCAACTCCGGCGGAGCGTGGGATAATGCCAAGAAACATATTGAGAATGGAAACTTCGGCGGTAAAGGGTCGGAAGACCACAAGGCTTCTGTTGTCGGAGATACCGTTGGTGATCCCTTCAAGGATACCTCAGGGCCTTCAATAAACATTCTTCTCAAGCTGATGTCCATGGTTTCCATTGTATTCGTGGAAGTTGTTATTGTGCTGCATAATCAGCTTCTGGGGCTGTTCCTCTGATCAACAGAATAAGATGAATTGACAGAGAAAACATTCAAACTGTCCGGAAACCATTCCGGACAGTTTTTTTACGCCCTGTTCAAAAATTAAATAGAAGGTCGATTGACCCCTCTGCAAGGCCGCTCTTGAGAGCATCGTACCCGGGGCTTAATGTCGGGGGAAAGCCGCTCCGCTTTGAACCGATAAGATGAGGCATATGAGCATCTGAAGAGGTTACCGCAGTATATCGTCCAGATAGCTCCCTGTTTTTTTCAAAGGCGATCTCCACTCCGTGAAAATCAAGATCCGGAATAAAGCCAAGCTGAGATATCAATCCGGCATAGGGCCGGTCTATATGGGACGGAACTACCAGTGCTCCCCGGGCCGAAGCCTCCTGCAGAAGAGAATCCACTGAAAGATCGGTAGCCATGCCCAGGTATTTATCAAGTTCACCGAGAATTTCACCAACCTCATCCACAATTACCTGATCTCCTAACTTTGTTGCATCGTTGTAGACGTCGGGAAGGTGATCGTAGACAAAGCGGGCAAAATCTTCTGCGGCACCTATATCGTGAAAATAGGTGAGAACATGCGCTTCTTCCACCGTGGTTACTTCGAGCCCGGAAATGAACGCGATGCCCTTGTCTTCTGCCAGTTTTGATACCGGTCGGCAGTTTGCGGCGGCATTGTGATCGCAGAGAGCAATCATACTCAGGCCTGCGGCCTCTGCATGGTCAACGATGGCCTGAGGCGACATGGTAAGTGCTCCGCAGGGAGAAAGACAACTATGAATATGCAGGTCGGCCCAGAACACCTAAAGAGACATTCCTTACAGCAGAGCCGATATTTCGGCACTTACCTGAAACTGATTTTTTGAAGTTGTGAATATTGCAATGCCGTCCTGATCGGATGCTTCCCGCATGCCCTCATCGGGGGTCCGGCTGTTGCAGAGTACAATTGCCCGGATACCCGCCAGTCCGCAGACAGCTACAGTGTTTTTATGGGCCTGTATGGTAACCAGAACACCGTTTTCGGGAGCATTTGCCATTACATCACTTAATAGATCAGAAGTGTAACCGTCACTGATCTCCGCATTCGGGTCGGGGACAAAAAGAGCCTCATAACCAAGTTTTTCGCTGAAATCCTGTACAATCATACGGAGTTCTCCTTATTTCCTGTTAATAACCGCAGTTGCTTCCGTACTCTGACCAACGGCCGACGAGAGCGAGAAGTCATCGGACACCCGTTTTACATTGGGCAGCCCCATTCCGGCACCAAAACCAAGAGACCGGATCCATTCATTAGCAGTAGAATAGCCCACTTCCAGGGCTTTATCCACATTATCAATACCGGGACCGGTATCGATTGTTCTTATGGTGATTGTCTCCGGATCGAGGCGGAAGATAAGCTTTCCGCCGTTGGAATGGACCACCAGGTTCATTTCAAGTTCGTAGCTTGCAACAGCAGCCTTGCGGATTACCTGGGGATCCAGCCCGTGCTGTTTAAGCAGACGTTTTATCTCCGCGCTGGCCCTGCCGGCATTCTCGAAATCGTGGCGTACTACATAGTGCTGAAGTGAAGCCACCCCGGGGTCTGCATCTTCGGCTACATCCTGAGTAAGCTCACCTTCCAGCTCTTCCACAATCCGGTTAACTTCACTGAGCAGGGTGGTGTTTATATCGCGGATGGTAATAATGCCGCTGAGTTCTCTGTTTTTATTGAGAACCGGAAAGCGTCCGTATTTATATTTGTTAAAGTAGTTGATGGCAAAAGAGAGGGGCATGTCGTCTTCGAGGACCTTAATGGTTTTTGTCATATGCCCTTCTGCCAGTTCATCGATAAAGCCTTCATCGAAGGCAGTAAGAATATCATGCATGCTGACAATACCCAGAAGACGCTTGTCTTCCACAACAGGAACACCGGTAATACTCTTCTCTTTCATACGCCGCTGAATGGTCCGGAGGGTCTCGTTCTTGGAGGCTGTGACCACAACAGGAGACATTACGTCTTTTATCTTCAGTCTGAAGATAAGTTCGGTAAGGGCAGTCGGAATATTTTGGGAAACAAACGAAACAGGAGGTCTCTCTTCAGGCACCGCATTCCGCCGTTGTGTTCAGATGATAAAGAGCAACACACGCGTCAAATAATGATTTTTTTGTGGATAAAAGAGAAATACCCATTTCCTGGGCAAGTTTGATCATTCCTTCTGCGGGACGTTTGCCGTTTACAAGCACAACCCCCAGCGCATCCACCACATTAGCGGTCCGAAGGGTTTGTTCCGAGTTGAGAGCAGTGACAAGCAGCAGGTTCTCCTTGTCGAAGACAAGAACTTCACTCATCAGATCGCCGGCGGTAATGTTCAGAACCTCAACCGTTTCATATGTCTCTCCACGGTTGTATTCAGTACATTCCATACACGCGCTGATGTCGGCAAAACGCATACAATAGGCCTCCCTGTTATAGGTAAGTATAGAGTAAAGCGGCAGGAATTGCCAGCGATTCTATTATTGGTCAGACATCTTTTTACTAAAAAGGCGGAGCCTGCAGACTCCGCCTCTGAATATTTTAATCAGTTACCTAAAACCAGGCCGTCAAAATAGCCTCGGACAGAGCCGATAAACTCTTTTTCCACCGCCGTGCTTATATCGTCATAGGCAAAGGAGCGGGCAGCTTCATCGGTGACTCCGGAGGCCTTGTTCTGATTCTCGTAGGAGATAAGTGATTTACCATCGGGGCCGACAAACTCCAGGGAGAGCTGCCAGCGTACGGATTTATACTTGGGATTAAGCTCCATGGATTCCATGCTGACGGAACCCCTGATTTTCATCATGGCAGGATCGGCAGTGGGAAAGCGTTCCGAACTGAGAGACTGACGGACAACGGAGGCAACACGGTCGCCAGTGTCACCGGAAATCTGGATGGAGATTGTCATCTGTGATGCGGTATCAGCCTTGGCCTGCTGCACCTTTTTTGTATCGTAGGGAACCTTCGACATGGAATAGTAAGCCTGAGAAATAATTCGGAGCTGATCCAGGAGCATTTCATTGCTCTGGGCAATAACAGATGCAGCCGAAATGTAGGCATACTTTTTAATGGGATCCGACTGGGACTGATAGCTTCCCAGATAATCCTGAACAAAACTGCTGTTCTTGCTGATGAGGTCCTGATAGATTCTGCCGGTGGCCATTCTGTCTATGTAGGCAATAACATGTACCCTGCCCTCTCCGTCAACGGCAGCCTCTCCGAACTGCACGTTCAAAAGTGTCTGGTTTGACTGAACATTGGTGGACTGGGCCAGCATGAGTTCGCTCTCTGACATGGAGCCCGAAGGGCCGACAAGGTCTTTGTAACGCTCCGCAGTGTTCACATCCACGCTTATTTCAGATTTAAAAATCTGACTCAAGCCTGCCATGGCGCTCTGTTCGGCAGCACGACGGGTATCGCCGGTTCCAATGGCGGTCATGAATTTATCGTCCGGATAGACACTCTGGGGATCCAGATACCAGCCGGGCATATTGTCGGTGCCTGCAGCTGACGATGAACCGCCGGAAGAAACGCATCCGGTTACCGCTAAAAGCAGCATCAGAACACTCAGGGCTGTAAGTACAATTTTTTTCATGGATTTCTCCTTCTCTCTGTTTTTCTGTCTGTAGGCCTATCTATTTGCATAGGATGTAACAAGATTCAACCCGTTCTCTGATAAATTCCGGTTGCCTAGATCATCACTGAAAACAAGCACGCCGTCGGAGAAGTACTCTACGCTGACCTGGTGTTCTCCCGGGGGAACCTCAAATTCACGCACAAAGGCATAAGCGGGAAAGTATCTGCTTATTCTGAGGTCCGCCTGTTCCGATGCCTCTACTGCCACATCGGCTACAATGGAACCGAGGAGTCCCATTGCGAGACCGCCTCGCTCCTGCATCTGCTCCTTACCCTTCTGGGCAATAATGCCTTTGATGATTGTTCTGGTAACGGTTTTCATGAAAATAATGGGATACTTAACCTGAAAAGTCGCACGGGCAATCTTTTCTATATTCTCCATAAGAAAGAGCTCACCCTGGCGTTCGCCGTCCACCACCAGGTAGATGGCATTTGCCGAAGTTCCCTGCATGTCCATGTAGGGAAGCTGGAACTTGAAACGGTATCCACCCTCTACTCCGGGCCAGAAGAATGAGTTATATCCTGTGGGAATAAGCACACCGGAGTCATCCTCATCGGTAGTCAGAATGGATACCTGATTGGGACCGGTGGCAATGGTAAGGGTCTTTGCCTTTTTAACCGGAGACCGGCCTGCAAAGGCCAGGACACTGAGGCGTGCTCCGTTTTTCGGAGCCTTGAGCACTGAATTATCCACAGGAGGAACAAAGTTATAGATATCCGGCTGCAGCTGATAAGCTTGTATGAACTTCTCATAATCGATGGCGGCACCGTCAATATCGCCCTCGGCACGGTAAAGCAGCATGCTTACGTATCGGGCCAGAGCACTGTTGTAGAACTGGTTTGAGCCGGCTTCCAGGGCAACAGCTTTATCGTCGCTACTGTTGTAGCCTGCAGCCAGGGAGTTGTACTTGTCTTCCAGAAGATTGAGTTTGTTGTTTACCCTGCGGACTTCCACAAAGCCTGCATCAAATTCACCGAGATTAAGATAATCCAGGGCCTTGAAAACGTTTAGGTAGATATCTTCATAGTCCTCACCGGCATAGTCCATCACATTATCGTTGAGCAGCAGAGAGCCCGCCGCCTGGGTTATACTGGTGGAGAAATACTGTTCTATGAGCCGCTCGGCTTCGTCCAGATGCTGAATACTCTGGTTATAGTCACCGCCGTAGTGGTAGAGCATGCCAAGATCAAGATAGTAGAGAACCTTGTCTTTATCTTTATAATAGGATGACCGGTCATCTCCGCTCATGGAAGCAGCGGCATCCAGATACCGTCCTTCCGCTACTGCAGCATCAACTTCAACAAACGCCTCGTTTCTGGTGGTACAGGAAAATAGAAAAAGAACTGCAAAACCGAAAAGAAAAGCCCCCTTCAAAAAATGAAAGAGGGCTTTGTTTCTGCCGGAAGTTACCATCGAACCTTGCTCTGCTCAACAAGCTTCTTGATTTTCTTGGTACCAAGCCAGACCTTTTCCATGTTCTCTATGTTGATAAGTTCCATATCTACCTGATACAGAACCGCGCGCTTGCCTTCAACAGCATCCACCTGTGAAGTGATAACTCCCAAAAGCATGAAGTCTGCTCCGGTTTCTTCACCCAGGCGTTTGATGGTCTCCTGTGATGCTTCTAACTGCTGATCTTCCTTCTCGGCCCGTACACCGGCCCGCTCGGATGCATTTGCGACGAAGGTTACTTGTCCGCCGTTAATGAGCTCACGCTCTATATCCTTGACGAAGGGGGTGGTATCAATGTGCTCGGAACTACGGTTGCGCATGGAGCCGACAATAACCACGGGCTTTTTACCCTGAGCCTGACGGAAATCTCCAAGCCAGGGACGGCTTGTCATATCCTGTATCATCTCTTCTGCTACAAGACGGCTGTCGGTATCGTTCCAGCGGCCGCTCAAATCGGTCTGGGTATCCGCTGCAGTACGCTGCACCGAGGTTCCGGTGGTGGTACATCCGGCAAAAATAAGCAATACGGCGATTATAAGCACGGGTAGGAAGGTAAGCTTTGCTCTCATAACTATTTAACGCTCCTTTTTCAGTGATCTGTCACTTGAAAAGCATAGCTAAACATATATCACGGGTCAAGCCAAATCTCCCGATGAAAACCGGGAAAAAAGTCGCTATGCGCCAGGGACCAGAGCGGCAGTTTCCAAATTAAAAGAAAGCGATTAGGCAACAGTTTCGAGATGGTGATTTCGAAGAACCCTGGTAATGCTTGCCGTTTCTTCGCCGGTTAAAGGAGTTTTCCGTTTGACTTTGGCCTGAAGGGTCTGGATATTGATTCCAGCCTCCCTGGCTATGGCTGACAAATTCAGAATTGATGCAATGTCTGCCAGACGTTCAATGGATAACACGACTCTGGTATCAAAATAGTCGAGAACCGACTCTCCAGCATCAAAACGCTGCTCAAGGTTTTTGCTGGTTGTATCGTTCATAAAGTGCTTTCTCCTCTTTCCGCGCTCTTCTTACACTGATCAATCTGGTTACCATACTCCTCTCAGTAAAAACAGCTGTCCAATATTGCTTACCGATTTTTCCTATGGCCAGAAACCGCGGCTCATCAGGAAATCGGGAAGGAAGAATCAGCAGAGAAGGATCTGTCCACAGAGCCTGCGCATCTACAAAATCGATTCCATGCTTTCCTGCATTATTTTCTGATTTCTGTTGATTGTATTCAAACTTCATTTGATAGGGTGAGTATTGCATAATTTCTTATGCAAATCAAGCAAGAAAGGTTCTACGCGCCAGGGACCAGAGCGGCAGCCCGTCCCCGGGGGCCAGAGGGCGCCCCGGCGGAGGGGACGGAGCCGGAAGGAGCCCCTGCGCAGGACTATGCAGAAATTGCCGGCTGCCCCCGGGGACGGCTACGAGCGGAGGGCCCGGTTCAGGCGCCCAGAATATAAAGAACAAGCGGTATTATTCGGCAGTGGAGAAGGAATACCCCAGAGAGATGCTGAATATGTCGACATTGTCCTCTTTTCGAAACATGGAGCTTAGAGAGACATTATAGGGTTTGTAGAGAAGGTCAAAGCCGATGACCATGGATCCGTAGGGATCGAGGCTGCCGCTGGTGCTTTCAAGACCGCTGGCAGAGTAGTAATAGTCGCCGGAGTACTCGATGATGTAGCCGCCAAACGAGTAGCTGTATATTCCGTATGGGCTGAGAACAAACTCACCTAAACCGATGTTTGCCTGGGCCCCCAGGGCGGGAATCAGGGAGAGATTGAGGGATTGGGCCTTAAGGTCGACGGCATCCCACTGGCTGACGGTGATGAGTGCATTGGCTCCAAGGCTTCCGAATCCGAGAATGTCCAGATCCGGACGAGCGTAGAGTCGTAAAACGGGAGTGAAATTCATTAACAGAGGGACAGAGGTTACGCTCATGCCGGTTATGTCGCCGAAAAGTACACCGGCTGCGGAGGACTGGGTGTAAAGGAAGTCGGCTGTTTCGGTTTTCTGTTTTGTGTAGCTAAAAGAAAGTCCGTCGAAGCGCCAGTCTGCACTGCTGTCGGTGCTGGTAATGCTCAGGTAGCTTCCACGAACAGAATGAACGGTGACGCCGGGTTCAAAGACCGGATACCCCACGGGAGGCGGTGCTATGGTGAACTGAAAGCTTCCTTCCGGTGATGAGTCGGCCATAAGCGGGACAGGTATAAGCAATGCTGTGAAAATAAGTGTTACAAGCAGGATTGTCCATTTGGTATATCTCGATTTCATCCGTTTACTCCATTGTATACATTTTAATCTAATTCAAGCCATTTTGCCAATAAATAATATATACAGGAAACCGCATTACCTGAAATTACTTGAAATAAGAGTCTCCGGGGGGTACTCTGATTGGGTGAGTAATTTTTTATGAGAAAAAAGGAGTCAGTATGAAATATGCCGTACCGCTTCTGTTGACGGTACTTTTATTGGGAGCCTGCAGTACGGTACCCACCGAAAAAGACGGGTTTTCCTTTGTGGAACTGATTAACAGCGGAGACTGGCAGGAGCTGGCCGATATGACCGGAAGCCCTTTTCTGCTTGATACAGAGATGATTATGCGCCCTGCAGATACCCGGGAGTTCTGGAAGATTCTGTCTGAAGGCGGGTTCGGCCTGGGTGAAGCGGAGTTTGCCGTTCTTGATGATCCGGCGGATTCGGTCCGTTACGGAAGCGGCCTTGAGATTGAGCAGTTTTTTGCCAAGTACGTGCCGGAAGATGCGGTTACCTTTGTAGTTGACGGCGGTCCGGGCAAGTTCTTTTTAACCGTAGGCAAGAATGACAAACGGAAAAACCGCATTTATGCCTTTACGGGCCCTGTGGAATAGAGGGGAGATTTATGAAACAAAGCATTCTGATTTTTGCCGCTGTTTTTGCGGTTCTTTTATGCTCCACCGCCCTATATGCCGAGGTTGCCACTGTTGAATACGTGGAAGGCTGGGTTGATTTGCGCTACCCCGACGGCGAGTTAGTTGAAGCATTTATCGGAGATGCCCTAAACCGGGATGATGCTATTGTTACCGGCGATGACGGTATTGCAACCCTGGGCAACAAGGGAGCCGTGGAGATTACGGTAAAACCGAACTCGGTGTTCAGCCTGCGGGAGATTGATTCCGGAGGAGAGAAAGAGACGGTTATGCATACAGCGCTGGGAGCTGTGAGCTTCAAGTTCAACCGGCTTTTAGGCAAAGAGCCGCGGATTTCCACACCAAGTTCTGTTGCGGGTGTGCGGGGTACGGAGTTTACTGTATATGCCGGCGATGAAGGGTCTACCCTTTTTACGGTTGATTCCGGCGAGGTTCAGGTTGTGAGCCAGGGTGTTCCGGTGACGCTGTATGAAGGTGAAGGTGTTGAAGTTAAGGCGGGACGGGCGCCGGGGGCGAAATTCCAAAAAAAAGGGAACCCCATCGACTACTCTGACTGGATAGCCGCAAAGCAGGAAGAATTTTCAGAAGATCCGATTGCTGGGCTGCGTGGGATTCAGCGACAGATGGAAGATTATGCTAGAGAAGTACAAAGCCTCAGCATGATCTTAAAAGAAACAAAAGACCATATAACCGAATTAAGACAACAATATGACAATATTTCAGGAGAAAAGGGAAAAGAAATAGCTGATAAGTTTTATGATGAAAACGTAAAGCCTGTGGAACGGGAGATTTCCCCACTCGTTCAGAATATACGTTACTTCACATTATCCGCGTTTTCTCTTAAACGCTTTGTCATAACTAAACAATATATACTTATGAAAGCTGCAGTCTTAACCAGGCAGATAGATTCTACTCTATATTCAGAGTTTATCAGCTACATGAATGAAATAGAATCTAACTTTAACCAAAATATCAGCGAATATATTGTTGCATATGATATTTAACAGCAGGAGGATTAGAATGAAAAAAATAATATTGGGATTATTGGCAATTACTCTTATTCTGGCTTTTTTCACAAGCTGCGAAGAAGTTTTACCTGTATCCAAAACAGAGCGAATTGCGCTCTTTGTTGGAGATCTCAAAGCTGGCGGTTCATATTCCGGAGTTCCTGACAACTTTTCGGAAGCAGACATGACAAACGACTGGGGAACAGTCACCTCTGGAGCGACCTATTGGGGAGCATCCCCCTGGGATAACATGACTTTTGCATATACAATTGACTCTTCTGACTCCACAACCGTAACAACAACTTTCGCTGCTTCTTCTGGATCCCCATATACAGTCAAATTCTACTTTGTTAAAGATTCAAACATATCAGGTGCGGATGTATGGCTTATATATCAAATATGGGTTGATGGTTCCCAAGAATTATACTGACATAAACATTTTATATTAGATAAAAAACCGCCGAGGAGATTCCCGGCGGTTTTTCTTTTTTACGACTGCCTGGTGTTCTTCGCGGCAACAGTGTGGGCTAATCTCTATGCCTGAAACTCTGGTTTTATTCACTATCGAATCAATATTACGCGACTGGAGCGGCGTATCAGGGCAGAAGCACCTCTCCTGCGCCCCCCTCACCCTGCCCTCTCCCAGAGGGAGAGGGTATATGACGCGAGAGGCCCCCTCGCCTTTTGGGAGAGGGGGTTTGGGGGTGAGGGTCGGCGAATTACCATTTTTCAGCGACTAATTTGATCATATCACGCCCTCTGCACCCCAGAAGCAAATAAAACCAAACTTGACAATCCCTACTCAGATAGTAAAATACCTCTATGAAGCTCCCGAAAATAGAAATTGATGATTCCATAATTGAAACCCTCTCCCGGAAACACCAGATAAAAGAACTTTCGTGCTTCGGATCTGTCTTGCGGGAAGACTTCAATGAATACAGCGACATCGACATTCTGGTTGTATTTGAAAAGGAAGCTGATTACTCATTGTTTGACATTTTTCAGATTAGAGAAGAATTTTCCTCCGCTTTAGGAAAGAAAGTAAATCTTATTGAAAAGGATAGCCTGAGAAACCCTTACCGTCGCGATAATATTCTTAAAAACTCCAGGATTATCTATGCCGCTTAGTGACAGGGATAAAAGCTATCTCTGGGATATCGAAGATGCCTGCAAAGATATAAATATTTTTTTACAGGAGACTACGTATCATAGTTTCGCAGAGGATAAGATGAAACGTTTTGCTGTTGAACGGCAGCTGCTGGTTATTGGTGAGGCAGCCAATCATCTGTCAGAAGATTTGCCTTGCCCTGAATACTGACATTCCTTGGAAACTGATTATCGGGCTACGAAATATAATTGCCCACGAATATCGCGAGATTCTGGTGGACAGGATTTATAAGATTACCAAAGAGAACGTTCCGGCATTGAAAGAAAGCATCACTGAATTATTAAAGGAATAATATAGCCTTTCTTTTTTATACATTCCCTTCAACTAACTCAATCTGACCGAAGTTTCCGTTGAACAGCCAGTCCGTACTCTCTCCATGGGGAATATTCTCCGGCTCCAGACCGACCATTACTTCAGATTTTGAAATGCGGCTTATGAGTATATCTGTCGGAAAGTAGTTTAAAATTGAAGCTGTCCTGGTGTCGTGGGGCCAATGCTTGTCTCCGATGAGCCTTCTGTAGTTCAGGTCTCCTTTAAATACTATGAGATCCGACCGGGAGAGTTCCTCCATTAGCTCCCCGGGCATTTGAGAGAACAGTTTTCCGCTTGCATTAAAAGGGTCAGAACTGAGTTCCAGTTTTCCTTCCTCCTCAAATCTGTTCATATCACGCACAAAGAAGGCAGCACTCTTTTTTTCAGAGAGAATATTCAATAGAAAGCGGTAATCGGAGATCAGTGCGTCGGATACAAAATACGGCATTTGCTTGAAATGCAGTTTAATTTTGCGTACTTCGGTATGACTCAAGAGCCAGTATGCAAGCAGCAGATCGAAAAACAGTTCTTCCCCGGCATTATCAAGTACTATATCCACCTGGGAACAGGCTGCTATTTTTGATGCAGCTTTATCCCGATGATCAATCAGCAGTTCGAACGCCGAACGAGAGGAGTAATGGGATGGATGCTGACTCAAATCGGCTTTATTCCCCATCAGATTCAGTAAGCAGATTTCTGAAAAGGAGTCGATTGAATCGAATGCTTTCAGATGATTTGAAAATTTTTCCAGACCAATGCGGGCTTCCGCATCTTTTTTGTAACGGAAATAATCAGACCCGTTGGAAAAATACCCGCACAGCTCGGAGATTTTGTGATACAGGTAATTTTCAAGAAAAAGAAACGGGGCATTCAGCCAGCCGTACGCAGGTTTTTCAGTCAAGACAGCATTTATATCTTTCCCAAAGGGAGACGCTGTATTCATTGGAGCCAGTGTACCTGACGGGATGGAATTCAGCAGCTCTTTAAGTTCTTTCTCCACCTCAGGAGTAAATTCATTATTAGCTATCAGATCTTTAAGAATAGCGGGAAGCCTCCTATTAATGGTAAACCGGGCAAAAGAGTCCGCTTCTGAAGTCATAAGCTGTTGATGCATAATCTTCTCCTTTTAAAGACTTTTTTTAACTTTATAAAGAACTGCTATCATATATTTTGTAATGGTTCTACTGTATATGTGGCGGTACAGGGCATGTCGGGAGTAAAGGCCGCCCCATGAGCAACAACACAATGCTGGATTAAGGTTGAGGAGTATGATGGAGTTGCAGGATCGTTTACGTTACAAATCAGCAGTCCGTACAACCGGAAGCAGAACAAAGCCCTTCCTGCTAGTCAAATTAAGTAGAAGGGCATTTAAAACTCTGAGAAATATAAAAAAAGATATCCTTTCGAATCAGCATAAAACTATTAGTTCAATACTCCCGCACCTGAATCATATACTGCACTCCATCGGGATTCTCTCCCAGAGAATCATCCACGGAAAAATAGAGCATCCTTCCGGCTTTGGCCGAAAAATGCTCCAGGGTTATGCTCTCTGTTCCGGAAGCTGCGGACCGCAGAGCCCAGAAGGTATCATCAACCCCGTAATCGCTTAGGCTTACGTACCCGGTTATTTCAGACAGTTCAATCAGTATATCCATATCTTCAGACGGCTCAAAACTATAGTAGCTCGTTTCGCCAAAAGCGACGGTTCCGTAGTATTGCATATTCATCTCGAGGGGCACAGGAAAATCGATTGAGCCTTCAGACTCGTACGCGGCAAAAGATGATTCCTCATTCTGCTCCGGGACAACATTTGAGGCTGTAATAAGCGGTGTATAGCCGGTTTTAACATCAATCAATTGAGCAACAGTATTTGTGCTTCCGTCCCGGTCCATTTTAATGGAAACAAGGCCGCCACCGATCTCCGGAGAAAACAGATATTGCACGCTGCCGGAATCGCCCATATCCTTGACAGCGGATACTGCCGAAATTGTCCCGGCAGGGGAATCATACTCCACCTGTCCTGTTATCTGCAGGTCGGCATACTGCCGGGTGAAAACTCCTTCAAAATCCCGGCTGATCTCCTTTTTAATTTCAGCCTCAATGGCCTCCTGTCCCATACTCTGCACCGCCTCGTCCAATCCCTGACCGATCAGAGCAGGACGCTCGTGATATGCCCCGGTTTCCGGATTGCGGTATCGGATTAACACCGGAACCCCAAGAGAGTGGACCAGGACTTCACAATAAATATCCGTGTCTGATCCGGAAATATGCAGACTCCACCAGGAAGAGTCCTCTTCTGTGCCGAGAAGTGCCTGTTCGATTGTAATGGTTCCGCCACCGTAGGCGACATCGACAGTAACACCGCTTCCAGGAGTAAACGTTCCCTTATCAAGTCTGAATATCCGGTAAAGATAGTCTTCAAAAATGGTATCTCCCCAGAGAAACTGATTGAAGTAATCGATACTCATCAGTATCTGCTCCAGACGGAAAGCGGGAACAACATCCTCCGGAACCGCCGACCGGGGATAAGCGTCGGCAAAGGCAAAACAAGATAACAGGAAAAAGATTATAATTAATCTGCTTATAATCTTGCTAAAATATTCAGGTCTCATACAAACGGCTCCATTGATAAAAATGCTGTCTTTAAGATTAGTGTACTTACTCTGCAGACGCAAACAGGAGCATTATGGAATCAATAATCTTTCGCAGCCAACCTGCAGGTCGGGCAGAATCCTTTGCAACAAGAGGACTTTCAAAAAGAACATTTCCGGAAGCCCCCATGCAAACTGCCTTGCCGACACGGTCTCCTTTAGCCAGGGGAACTTGAATCTTCGTTTCCATTGTATATGCCCAGAACACACCCCCGGCCTCAGTTCTATCCAGTGTAACCTGCGGTACTGAAACAGGCTCTGCATCAATGTATTTGTCCGCAGATTTCCAGACACGCACAGGGGGTATATCCTCCGGGCTTGAAGTAAAAGTAATAAACCCGGTAAAACCATAGGTGAAAAGAGCGGTTACATCCAAAGCCCGCACAAAAGCACCATCTCTCTTTATTAAATCCGGTCCGCCCATTGTTACAACAAGAAGACGTCTGCCATTTCTTTCTGCTGTTGCCGCAATATTATACCCGGATTCATCTATATATCCGGTTTTCAATCCATCAATTCCAGCTAACCGGCCTATCAGATTGTTATGATTATATTGCTTTACCGGTCCGTAGGCCGAAGATCCTCCGGAAGGGATATTTTCACTTTTGGGATAAGTAAAAGATTCCCTGCTATGCAGTTGTTCCAGTGCCTCCGGGTGTCTTTTCATGTAGGCAATGCAGAATTTGGAAAACTCCCGGGCGGTTGTCTGATTTTTCTCGCTGTAGCCTGAAGGCTCAACAAACGAAGTATTAACAAGCCCTAATTTTCCAACCCGGGCATTCATAGCCTCTACAAACTCCGGAACGCTTCCGGATATTAGCTCAGCAACAGCAATGCTTGCATCATTTCCCGAAGGGATGGCAAGACCAAGCATAAGATCACGAAATGTCACCGACTGTCCTGCTTCCAGAAACATCAGGGAGGAACGCGGCGGGCTTGACTTGAATGATGCTGAATCGGTAACGAGAATCTTTGCATCGGGAAGAATACGCCCTTCTTCGATTGCAGTGTAAGCCAGATCCAGGGTAATTAGCTTTGTCATAGATGCAGGCGGAATAACATTGTCGGGATTTTTTGCATACAGCAGAGTCTCGGTCTCCACATCAATTAAAACCGCCGAAGAACACTGGATCGGAGGTGGGTCAGCTGAGAAATCTGCAGCATGGAGAGAAGAAGATACAAGGAGAAACCAGAAAACTGCCTTAATAATTTTATTTCTTTGTACAGCGGTAATCTCAATCATTCCGGAATTATACGGCTAACACCGGTATTGTGGAACAACTCCTTAACAGGTACAGGAGCTGTCTCCTGTGTTATACTGAGAATGTATAAACGGGACCAACAATCAGGGAGGATTCAAATGAGAACAAAACAGTTAAGTCTTGTTCCGACAATTATTCTATCTGTTCTTGTATTTAACGGACTACTCTATGCGGGAGGACAAAAGGAGCCGATAAATCCCGCAAACCTCGACGGAAAACTGGTGTATGTTGAGGGAGAAGTTCTGATAAACAATCGGACAGCAGAAATCGGGGATACCGTTCATACCGGAGATGCGGTAGCCACCAGCGCCGACGGGATTGCGGAGATAACCTTCGGCAGCAGGAATATTCTCCGATTCGGTGAAAACACCCGGGCAGTTATTGATTCAGAATGGAAGGGTGTCAAAATGGAAACCGGGAGCATGGGAGCCGTCCTGAACGGTCTGGCCCGTCTGGGGTTTGATAAGGATAACAGATTTCAGGTAAAGGTGCCGACAGCTTCTCTTGGCGTAAGAGGAACATCTTTTTTTATTTCACAGCCGGAAGAAAATGAAACCTACTTCTGTACCTGTTACGGGCAGCTGCACATTGAGCCTGAAGACGGCAGCAACGCCATAGATACAGAAGCGTATCATCATTCCGCAATTTGGCTGGTTCGTACACCGGACGGAATGAAAGCATTGCCATCGGGACTGCACTATCACGATGACTCAAGCATGACAGAAATGGCAAAAAAGGCAGGTACAGCTATACGCTGGCGGGATTAAGCCGGGTAGTCAATGAAGCTGGTTTCCCGGAAATTCCAACCGGGAAATTCTGTACAGGCCCGATACTACTGACGGCAGGTTTATCAAAGCCGCCGAACATATAAAAACTGAAAACCAGTTTTTTAATAAAGGATCTTATGAAAGATTCATCCGGTGCTGTTTGCAGCATAAACGAAACAGACTCTCATTTTCATTGATAGTTAGAAACAGCCTGAAATATACTTCTGCCACACCGGATACCCAGGAGGAAACAGAATGCAGGAAGGATGTGAAGACCGGGAAATCCTGGAAGCGATTGCGAATATACTCCCGACTATACGAGAACTGTTTCAACAGGACTGTATACTTGCAGTAACAGACAAAGAGAAGTTTATCAGCTATCTGCCGGGATCAAAAATTGACATAAAGGCTGTACCCGGACAGGAAGTATCGCCTAAAAGTTCATCAATGCAGGCGATAAACGCGGCAGGCACAGTCTCGACAGTAGTGCCCGTGAGATATATGGAATTCCGGTAAAAGCGACGGGTGTACCGGTCCGCAATAATAATGGCGAAATTATCGGCTCAATAATGTTTGGAAAGAGCATCGATAATGAAGATAATATTCGGAATATTGCAGCAACTCTGCAAAAAACCGTAGAAGACATAAATACTAACACCTGTGCCATTTCGGACGGATCAAGGCAGCTTCATGATCTGGTGCAGGACCTGGTTACCATGACCAGAATTTCCGAAGAACAGCTGAAAGAAACGTCCAAGATTCTGCACTCCATAAATGAGATGTCGGAAATGACCAATGTGCTGGGAATAAATGCAGCTATTGTCGCAGCCAGAGCCGGTGTCCACGGAAAAGGCTTTAATGTAGTAGCCGGAGAAATCCGCAAAATGGCAGAATTAAACAGGAAGTCCGTTGACCAAGCCCAGAAAATCCTGTCTGCCATTCAGGAAAGTGTGACCTCAATTACCAGTGTCACAGCCACCACCAACGAAATTTCCCTGGAGCAGACATCTGCTACCGAGGACAGTGTCGAATCAATACAATCCATCAGCAGCCTGTCAGAGTCTCTGCTCCAGACTTCGCGGGAACTCTGATAAAACACAGGCTCTTATAAGACCCGAAATCCATAGAAAACCTTTGATTTTTATAAAACAATCTTCATTTCTTAAAAACCACAGCTATCTTGTGTTGACTTTTCGTTGCAGATCTTTCAGCTCCCGTATTAAAGGAACAATAAAAGCGAAACAGGCGAGAAGGAATAAGATGCTGGCAACAAGTGAGAGCAGGTCACCGTTTTTAAGACTGGACCCAATAAAAAACAAGGCGCTTAAAACAAAACCTGTCCAGCCGGTAAGGTGACAGATGATTTCGAGTGATTTATGCTGCATTACAGGAAAAACTCCGGGTTAATTTTCAAGTCTGGCCATGGATTATACAAGTGATCCTGCGAAGACATGAACCCCGGTGTAAAATAATGCTGCGCGCCCTTCAAGAGACACGCAGTATATGGATGAACAGGACTGATTTTTCATTAGCAACCCGGTTTTCTTATTGAAAAATGGATCAGATAAACCAAACTTGAAGTGTAAGAAGTCGCAAAGTTAATCCTGTCCGGAGTTTGTGAGTATTAAAAGAACTTCTGTTTCAAAGACACCCTGTTTGAGCAGGAGCTTTTTTTCACGCAAAAATGGACAAAGATTGGGATCATGGACGGGTTCTTCCCTTTTCATATTCTTAACTCAACACTGTTTAAATCTGCTTTTGCTAATCAAGAACAAACGTATATGAGCAATATTATCACACTTCAGGACTTAAATCAGTATTCAGAGAAATGAAGTTGTTACAAACAATAAAAAATTATGAAATAGATACAACGTGAATATAAAAACAGGGATATTCACGTATTTGTATTTATTTCTGCATGAAGAATGGCTGTTGAATTCCAAAAAAAAGAATTTGCTTCCCCTTCCTTTTCCCAGGCAGTACCCTGTTAGAAGACAACTTGATTGGGGTAGAGGACTTATCTGTTGAAATATGGTGGTATTGACGAAGCTAAAACAATACTGATTATTGAGGATGATCGGGAAATCAGCAATGTAGTATCAATGAACGTAAAAGATCTCGGGTATGCAATAGATACTGCCACGGATGGGCAAACTGGTCTTCGGAAGGCAATGGAGAACAGGTATTCCCTGATCATTCTGGATATAATGCTTCCGGGTATCGACGGCCTGGATATCTGCAGAGAAATCAGAGGTTCTGATCCGTACACACCGATAATGATGCTGACAGCACGTTCGGAAGAAATTGACCGGGTTCTCGGTCTGGAACTGGGCGCAGATGATTACCTCACCAAACCATTCAGCCTGAGAGAACTGACTGCAAGAATAAAAGCTCTTATCCGACGATCACACACTGTTCAGCCCGGAAACCTTGAACCGACAATCGAAGAGACCAGGCAGATTGGCAGCATCTTCATAGACTTCAGCAAAAGAAAGGTACAAATAGACAAAGACGTACTGGATTTAACTGTGAAAGAGTATGAACTGTTGCAGCTTTTCATGCGTAATCCCGGCCGTGCCTACTCACGGTCGGACCTTCTGAATATTATCTGGGGATACCAGTTTGAAGGCTATGAACACACGGTAAACACTCACATTAATCGCTTGAGAAATAAAATCGAGCCAGACCCCTCAAATCCGCATTATCTGGAAACCGTATGGGGAGTAGGCTACAGGTTTACCGAAAATGATGAAGGAGAATAAGCCATGTTTCGTTCATTCTATGCACGAATTTCGCTGCTCTTTCTTCTGTTAATTCTGATTCTGGGTTCAGCCGCCCTCTTTACTGCTTTTAATGCATCACGTCACCTTTTCGACGAAGTTGAACAGCTGCTCAACAGAGAATATGCGGCAAGCATTGCCCTTGAACTATCTCCGCTGGTTGAGGAAGGGTTTACTGAAACGAATATAAAAAGTGCGATCCACTATATGATGGTGCTGAATCCAATGGTGGAAATTTATCTGCTCGATAATAAAGGGCGTATTCTGGCCTACTTCACCCATCCGAATGAAGAAGTAATTAGAAACTCCATTTCTGTAAAGCCCCTGCAGGAATTTATCAATTCCAACGGATGGGTAATTGTTCAGGGAGACGATCCGCGAACACGGAATTCTGTAAAACCCTTCTCAGCCGCACCGTTACAAATGGGTGACACATCAGGATATGTCTATGTGATACTGAGGGGACAGAGTTATGACCGGTCACTGGCAATTGCAGGAAACAACTACTATATCAAATCCGGCTTATACACCTTTTCTGCCGCATTGGTACTTACTTTTATCATCGGATTGGTTCTCTTCTCACTGTTAACACGGCGGCTGCGGGAACTGCGCAATGGTGTACACTCTTTTCAGCAGGGCAAATGGGACTACAGGGTAAAGGTAAAAGGCAGGGATGAACTCAGCGATCTGGGCAAAACCTTTAACGAAATGGCAGATACCATACAAAAGGGTGTAAACGATCTCAAGATTGCCCAGAAAGAACGAACAGACCTTATTGCAAATATTTCACATGACTTGAGAAGTCCTCTGACCTCAATTCGAGGGCACCTGGAAACCTTTATGCTGAAGGAGAAAACTCTTTCGGATACAGAAAAGAGGGAGTTTCTTGAAATTGCCTTAAAAAATGTCGCCTGGTTTCAGGACCTTGTAGCGGAACTGTTTGATCTGGCAAAACTGGAATCCGGGCAAACAGAAATACAGAAAGAAACATTCCTTCCGGCAGAACTGCTTCAAGATGCAGTGCTGAAACTGAAACCCATGGCCGACAGAAAAATGCTTAAGATAGCCTACCACCCTTCGGAGCCGGAAATGCCGGTATCCGCTGATATCGGTCTTTTTGAGAGAGCCGTAACAAACATTCTGCAGAATGCGATTACCCATACACCGGAGAACGGGATCATCACCATTGAACTTGAGGCAGACGATGATAGTCTGCTTATCAGAATCAGCGATACAGGACCGGGAATACCGGAACAGGATCTTCCGCACATTTTTGAACGCTTTTACCGCGCAGATAAAAGCCGAAACCGGGCGGATCCCGGAACCGGGCTGGGGCTGGCCATTGCAAAAGAAATAATTGAACGCCACAACGGTTCAATATCCGCAGCAAACGGCGCCGGTTCCGGAGCAGTATTTACCGTAAGACTAAATAAAAAAGTTTAACCTTTGTTGTTTCTTTTGTGACAGTTTTGTGACATCTAAACCTTACCTTTTGTATCAGATATTAACAGGAGGTAAGCATATGAAGATGTTTACAATGAGTCTATTGGTTCTTTTAATTATGTTTCCAGCCTTCGGCGGCGGACAGAATGAAACTTCAGACGATGGAATGATGGAGAAATCTGAAGCATCTGAAGGGACTATGATGGAAAAGCCGGACACCGAAGAAGCTCCCATGATGATGGCCCCGTCTCCGGTTATGGATTTCAAGGGAATGCAAGATGCCATGATGCTTGCGAAAGAGAAGCCGACGGTTCTGTTCTTCTATGCAACATGGTGCCCCACCTGCCAGGCAGCAATGAAGAGCATTGAAGCAGCACCGGAGAAACTCTCCGGCATAAACCTGCTTATTGTAGATTATGACAACTCCGACGATCTTCAGAAAAAATACGGTGTAACCTACCAGCATACCTTTGTACAAATAAACCCTTCCGGTAAAGCAATAGCGAAATGGAACGGAGGGAATGCTGACGAGATTCTGATGAAAACAGAAATGAGTGAGATGTAATCCATGCTGATTCTTCTATTTTTCGCCCTGCTGTCGGGAATTGTCACCATACTTTCTCCCTGCATCCTGCCGGTACTTCCAATAGTACTGTCCGGCAGTGTGGGCGGGAAACGGAAGCCCCTGGGAATAATTGCCGGGTTTATCGGCAGTTTCACCATATTCACCCTGCTCCTCTCTTCTGTGGTTCAGGCCCTGCAGATTCCCCCGGATACCCTGCGCATTGCCGCTGTAAGTATAATTATCATCTTTGGTATGGTACTGCTTGTTCCCGGGCTGCAGAAATGGTTTGAACTGCTGACTTCCCGGCTTTCCGGCAAAAAAGGACAGCAGAGCAGGACAGGATTCTTCGGCGGGTTGAGTATAGGTGCGAGCCTCGGACTGGTCTGGACTCCCTGTGTGGGGCCTATCATTGCGTCGGTTATTTCGCTGGCAATAAGTCAGCAGGTAAGCGGCGGCCCTGCAGCAGTTATATTTGCTTATTCCATCGGCACCGCCCTGCCCATGTTTGCGGTAATGAAAGGGGGACGCAGGCTTATCCAGCGCTTCCCGGCACTTTCCCGCAATACCGGAAAACTGCAGCGGGGATTCGGCCTGATAATGATTATTGCAGGACTGTCCATAGGCCTGGGCCTTGATCGTAAATTTCAGACAGCAGTGCTGGAAGTTTTTCCAGGTTACGGTACCGGACTTACCGCCTTTGAGCAGAACGAATCGGTAACCCGGGCCCTGGCGGAAAATCTGGAGAAAAATTCACAGGATAATCCTCAGCAGTTGAACTGGCAGAATCCTCCGGAGAATGGCGAGCTTGCAGATTTCGGACCTGCTCCGGAGATTATGAAAGAGAGTATCTGGTTTAATTCCACCTCCCTTTCCATGCAGCAGTTAAGAGGCAAGGTGGTTCTCATCGATTTCTGGACCTACAGCTGCGTCAACTGTGTAAGAACCCTGCCCTACCTGCAATCCTGGTACGAGACCTATAAAGATCAGGGCTTTGAGATAATCGGAGTGCATTCTCCGGAATTTACCTTTGAACGAGACCCGGAAAATGTAAAAAAAGCAATCAGCGACCTGGAAGTAACCTGGCCGGTAGTGCTTGATAACGGATTCGACCTGTGGAAAGCCTATAAAAATCGTTTCTGGCCTGCCCATTATTTTATTGATGCCCGGGGAAATATCCGGTACTTCCATTTCGGCGAGGAAGAATACGATACCGGCGAAGAAGTAATACGAACGCTGCTGAAGGAGGCCGGACAGAGGATCTCTTCCGCAACCGCCGTCACTGCATGGCGTGGAATAGAGAGCAGTACAGACGAAACCTACCTGGGTTTCGGCAGAAGTCGAGGTTTTATATCCCCTGGGACCGGAGAGGATAACAGTATTCAGCAGTACTCTATTCCAGAGCCCCCCGGCAACGGAGAATGGGGTCTTGAAGGGAAGTGGAATGTTCAGCGGCAGTACATTGAGCCGGTAGAATCCGGAGCCCTTGAACTCGGTTTTGAGGCAAAGAATGTATTTCTGGTTATTGAGCCTGTTGCCGACAACAGCAGCATAAGGATTTTCCTGGACGGCAAGCAGACCGGAACGGTGCATTTAGATTCAAGCAGAATGTATCAGCTTATTAATGGCGAGGAGGCTTCCGCACACCTGCTCAGGCTGGAGACAGAGGGCGGAATGAGACTCTATGCATTCACATTCGGATAAACAAGGAGAAAGAGATGAAGAGATTATTACGAATATTTACCCTCTGTATGACGGCTTTTACAGGACTACTCCCGCTTACCGCTGCCGGGCAGCAGGAAAAACCAATGGCGGCTGCTTTACAAACAAATGAAATGTCCACAACAGAGGCAGTCCTCCCCCCCGGAGCGAAACCCGGAATGTATGAAAAACCAACAGAAGAAGAGCTGATGAAAAAACTCACGGACAATCAGTTCTACATTACTCAGCAGAACGGAACGGAACCGGCCTTCAGAAATGAGTATTGGGACAACAAACAGGAAGGTATCTATGTTGACGTTGTATCCGGAGAACCACTGTTCAGCAGCAGAGATAAATACAAATCGGGAACCGGCTGGCCGAGTTTCACCAGACCGATAAATCCAAAGAACATTGTTGAGCACAAGGATTTTTCCTTTGGAATGGCTCGCATAGAGGTTCGCAGCTTCTATGCTGATTCCCATCTTGGGCACCTGTTTAATGACGGGCCGGCCCCCACGGGACTCCGATACTGTATTAATTCCGCTGCGCTCAGATTTATTCCGAAAGAAGATTTGGCAGATGAGGGATACAATAGGTATCTGGACCTTTTTACATTATCCCCTTAATCAGGAAGGCCCAGAAGATGGACAAAGAGGCGGAAAGGAGTGTGCCGATTAGAACATACTCGGCAAAATTCCGGTCATCAAGTTCCCGGAAGCGGGTAATGCCTTTTGCGGTAAGAATAAAACCGATGGAGGCGTAGCTTCCGATAAGGACAAAAAAGAAAAACAGGAGCCGCTCAATGATGCCGATAACTTTTCCACGACGGAGTTCACGGTCATCCTGTTTTTCTCCGGAGCCGGTTTCTGCCGGAACAACATGTATTAAATTCAGAATAAAGCGAATAAGGTTATTTATCTCGTTAACAACGGTAAGCATTCCGAAAAGAACAATTAGTATTGTCCTGACCCCGGAACCGTCAATCCATACGGTAAAAACATTCGCTCTGAACAATCCCGCAATACAGGTATCGGCAAACGTATTAAACTCCGTCTGCTTCAGAACTGTTCCAAACAGAAAACCACCGGCTATGGTAATAAAAAGAAACTGAACTACCCGTTTTACAAATATATTCTTTCCGTCCCATTCCAGAGAAACTGTAAAAAGATGGTAGTAAAAAAACCAGGAAAGAAAGTATAAGATATTCGAAGCTGAATAAAGGGGCATCAGAAGTACCAGTTCACAAAGAAAAGCAAGTAGATTATCTTTGGTTACACCTCGTACGGTCTCACGCCACTGAAGAAAAAGCCGCGGCAAAAGCATTGAGACCAGAAACCAGGCCAGTTCACTTTTCATATTTCCCCTGCAATTTTCCGTATTTCTCTATCTGCCGCATTAAGGACATCCAGAACTTCCCGGACAGAATTGGTTACAACAGATTTATATACAGCTCTCTGCTTGATGTCTATTGTTGAAAGAATATCCTGAATCGTCAAGCCTGCCATAAGCCCGTTGAAAATAATCCAGGTATGGCCCTTCCATCCTGCCATTACCCCCTGAACGAGTCGCAAAGACGAGTTGAGCATGGATTCGGCAAGCTCGTTTTCCCCGGAAAAGATTTGAAGAACAGAAGAGTCATACCGTTTCAACCAGGTCAATCCATCCCTGGCAAAATGGAAAGCTGGACCATCCATTCCAAGGGCTGAATCGGGATTGAGATCGGTACTCAGATCTCCGATTCCCACTGCAAATCTCACCTGCACGGGATGCATATCTGCCATAAGTATACCAACATCCCGCATAAGTCCGGCTCCGGTTTTATACACTGCCTGAAACTCATCTCCCAGGGTTATGGTATAGGGAGAGATAATATCCGTTGACCGGGAATTCAATTCAGATAGCTGCGCCTCCATTCGCTTCTGAAGCTGTCTCCGATCAGAAAGATTCCGCGATTTAACAATATCTGCTATTACAGCTGCTACCTTCACATGTATATTGTACTATATAGGTACAATATCTGTCTATTGTACTTTATTAGTGCAACTAACTATAATTGCACTCTTTTAGTGCATATTATCACCAGCAATACGCCCCCGGAAATCCAACTGTCATGAAGGAGTTCCCCTTGCCGGAGAATCAGGAAAAATCTTATCTTATAAGTAAGAGATAGTTCTTTTCCGGAAAGGAGATACACATGCAGTCAGTTTACTTTTCCCACGGAGGTGGACCATTACCGATTCTGGGAGATCCAACCCATTCAGCAATGATTGATTTTATGAAGAAACTGCCTTCATCAATTAACAAACCTGATGCCGTACTTGTAGTAAGCGCCCACTGGGAGGCGCAGAACCCCACGGTACTTGCAAGCCCCTCTCCTGCCATGCTCTATGACTACTACGGATTTCCGGAAGAGGCCTATTCTATACAGTATCCGTCACCAGGCAATCCGGAGTTCGCGTCAGTCGTGACCGACCTGCTTGAAAAAGCGGGAATAAAAAGCAGAAGCGATTCGGACAGAGGTATTGATCACGGTGTCTATATTCCCATGAAGATGATGTATCCTGACGCAGATATTCCCACGATTCAGCTCTCCCTGGTAAAGGGACTGGACCCGGAAATTCACCTGACAATCGGCGAAGCCCTGCTGGGTTTAACAGAGCAAAACATACTGCTGATTGGATCCGGATTTTCCTTTCACAACATGCAGGCTTTTGACTGGAGCGGCAGCAACAGGCAGGATGATATAAATGATGCATTTCAGGACTGGCTTATAGATACCTGTACTGGAGACATGCCGGCGGAGGCCAGAAAAAAACTGCTTATGGACTGGAAAACTGCACCGGGTGCTCGCTACTGTCACCCCAGAGAAGAACATCTGCTCCCTCTGCACGTCTGCTCATCCTGTGCGGCAGCACCGGCTGAAAAAATATTTGACGACTATATTCTGGGAAAACGTGCAGTAGCCTTTTTGTGGCGGTAGATATACTTTAACACCTGTTTAGATATTCGAGCCTGCGCAGCGGGAGAATCATAAAAAAACGGGTGTATTTTCCACAGCCTGTCATATCTTTCTTTAACAGGAGGAAAGTGATGGCTGAATATTCATTTGATGGAAAGGATCTGCGCAACTCGGCAGGAAAGAAACTGGGAGAAATAGACCGAAGCTATATCCGCAGCTGCAATGCCGCGTTGTTAGGCGAACTGGACAGAAAGAATATCCGTGACCCCAGAGGGAAAAAGATTCTCGAGTTTGACGGCAAAACAGTAAAGGATGACCGGGGGAAAAAAATTGCAACAATAGGAGAAATAAGCGCTCTTATTGACGGAGACCCCGGAATAGACATGGTTGCCGCCTGGTACTTCTTTATAAAAACACAGACAGCCTTTATGGCGTAACACGACTGAGTCGGGAGAATGGTACTTTTCCCGACTCGATTTTAAATACACCTTCATTTATCGTGCTATAATCACCCGGAATGTTCACAAGGAGTACATCAAATGCCGGGGATCAGTTTTCGCATTCTTTATCTTGGTCATATTCACTGTAAAAAAGACCACCTCATTCAGACGGAAGAAAAGGATACAATGTACAGATCGCCGATGCTGGCAGTACTGTTCAGACATCCGGAACTGGGAAACATTCTGTACGATACCGGAAACAGCAGCCTGGGAGATGCGATTTACTCTTCTTCAATGAAAGAACTCTACCCTGTGCCGGAGGTTATCACTATAGATACCGCCCTAACGGAACTCGATCTGGACGTCAGTGATATAGATATACTGATTCTTTCCCATATGCACATGGACCATACAGGAGGGCTGCCTCTTTTTGCCAATACAAAGGCTGCAAAGCGGGGAGTGATTATCAGTGAACCCGATGCAAAAGAAGCATTCTTCGCAGTGAATACAAAGCTGGATCCAGGCCCTTTTGTAAAAGAATCGATCTGCAATATACCCGGCTTGAAATATGACCCCATAAACGGGGAGACAGCCCTGGCAGATGATTTCACCATGTTTCTTCAGCCATGTCATACCCCGGGAGTTCTTGGACTGATTATAAAAACTGAGAATTCGGGAAACTTTATTTTTACCTCAGATGCAGTCTACACCGAAGATTCATACAGAAAACGACTTCCTCCCGGAGGAAGCATCAACCGGACCGAGGGTGAATTCTTCACGTATCTGGATAGTCTGAAAAAGCTGGAAAAACAGTATGGTGCGACAATTTTGTTCGGCCATGATATTGAGCAGTACAGGAAATGGGGTAAGCGCTGGATAAATTGAGGGCACCTAAAAAGAGACGGGATTTATAGAGATCCCCTTAATCTGACTCCCGGTTTTCCAGAGGGAACAGCAGGGTATACTTTGTCTCCCCCTCCGTTTCCAGGCTTAAACGTCCATGATGCTGCTCCACAAGACTGTTGATAAGCATTGTTCCCAGCCCTTCTTTTGCACCTTCGGCATAAGGTTTGCCGTTATTTGCTATTGTCAGGTGAATAAATCCACCCTCCTGCTTTCCCCGAATACGCAGAGTTCCGTTCGGTTCCAGTCCATACTTGATTGCATTGGTAACAATTTCGGATGTAACAAGTCCGAAAGAGACAGCCTGACGGGGATTGAGAGGGATGGGATCAATCTGGCAGTCCAGATTTACCGGGAACGAGCAGAAAGATGCAAGGATAGTCTCAACCAGCCCCCGGATATATTCAAACGCGGAAATACTGGAAAAATCACTGCTTTTATACAGGGCGTTATGTACATCCTGAACAGCAAGAATACGGGCCTGAAGGTCATTCAGGGTCTGCGCCGAGAAGGGTCCTCCGCCCATGGCCACAAGACTGATTATACTGCTTATAAGGGAGAGACTGTTTTTCACCCGGTGGTGTATCTCCTTCAACAGGAGTTCCCTCTCATGATTTATTTTTACCAGTCGCTGATTTACTTCCTGAAGTTCGTCAGCATGGAGGGAAATCTGCCTGGCGTTACGCCTTACCTGAAAATAATAACTTATGAAGGCAGCCAGTATTCCCAGCGCAAAAAGTACCACCACAGACTGCAGGGTCTGGTAAAGCCACACTTTTTTATCTACGGATATATCGGAAGCGACAAAAACCTGAAAAGGAAAGCCCTTAATTGAATATACGGAAACAGCGCTGTCCCCATTCAAGGCAACAACCGCTCCGCCGCCAACCACAGTTTCTTTCCGCTCCCCCCGCATTTGATGCCGGACCCATTCCTCAGCTTCAGCCTTATACCCTTTCTCTGCACGTTCATAGAGCTTGCGGCCATCCGCACTGTATACACCGGAACGCACAATCCCCCTTAAGAGAGGCTCGTCTCTGGACGGCAGAAGAGAATCAATATCACAAACCGCTTCCACCACCGCAACCAGATCTCCACTGGCATTACGTACAGCCCTGCTCATATGTATATGGTACTGCTCTTCTCCGGCTCGTCTATGAACACCAATCTGAAACTTTGCTCCCGGCCTGTTCAGGTCCTCTGCACTGTAACTTGCAATGTTATCACCTATGGGAAACCCGGGACTCTGCCATAGTTTTTTCCTGTCGGGAGTTACCAGAATGATATAGGCAACCTCCGGCATCAGCAGCAGTTCGTCGAGAACTCTCCGTTCAAAGACACCGTTGGCAACCACAGATTCCACCGGCAGAGAATCAGAAACAATCCCTGCACTTATTCTCAGCAGCGTATCCACTCTTTTGAGATTATTCGCCAATTTATCTGCAATAATACGGGCACGGTATTCCGTCGCTTCCATGGAGGACTCTTCCATGACCTGCAGTCGGCTGTGTGCATTTACCACCGCATAGACTGTAAACAGGCTTATAACTGCAAGCAATATCACAAGAGGAATCTGCCAGAAACTCTTTTTATTATCCATATTCAAATTATTACTCTCTACCGGTTATCCAGGGCAAGAAAATCAGGATCCGAGGAGAGACTCTGCACCATTCCCGATCTTTCGTTATGCAGTAAAAAGCGGGTACTTCTGATCTCGCTGTAGGATGGTGAAAAAATCTGAATCCCGTTTTTTTCAGCAATAGCCCTGGCTTCCCACTGGGCTTCCGCAGCTGCCTTCTTCTGATCATCCGCGGCCTGATTCCACACATCACTGAATACCTGCTGCTGTCGGGAAGTAAGGACCTGCCAGAAAGATGATGAAACCATTGGAACATACTGAGGAAAATACTCACTGTCGGTATAGGCATACTTCAAGCCGTATTTCCAAAGTTCTGCACTGCGTATGGTTTCAAAGGTGGTTAATATACCGTCTACATATCCGTCCCGTATCCTCGGAGGCAGATCCGGCCAGGCAATGATTACCGCCTCTGCCCCGAGAGCCTCAATCCTCATTTTGTTCACAATCCCGCCGGCAACTCTGATTCGCAATCCATTGAGATCGGAAATCCTCTTTATCGGTTTTTTCGTTGTAAAAATGTGTGCCGGACCAAGATCCATCCAGTCTCCCGGTATAACCACATTCAATTTCGATTCTATCCTGCGAATAATATCCCGGCCTACGGGTTGATCCAGAAGCTGATCCATATCCGCTGAGGTGGCGCCATAAAAATCCGGCAGAAGGAAATAGTCCGTTTCGGGAATATACTTTCCGAGCTGCCAGGTGCCGGGTACTGCCATTTCAATATCACCCCGTACCAGGGCACTGACTACCTGACTGTCACGGTAGAGCCGGGCGCTGTGATAGACTTCAACCTCAATACTGTCCTGCATTCGCAGGCGCAGTTCCTGGGCAAATTTCATAACTGCCTGTGTCTGAACATGCGTTTCTGTATTTTCCAATGAAATTCGCAGACGAGGACGACTTTGGGCAGAGATGGTTGTTGAGGAAATCAATATACTGACAATAATAATCAGGATTCGACTCAGTCCCGTCTTCACTGGCACCCCTTGTGTAAAGCTTAAGCAATGGAGAGCTCTGGTGCAAATAAAATGCGGAAGGAACCGGCAGATTCTATCCGCATTTAACCATTCTCAATCTTTCCAGCTAACGGTGATCTTCTCCTGAGGTATCTTGTTTTTAATGATTTCAGATAGGCGGATCAGCTCATCTTTACAGCAGTCCACGGTTTTTCCTTTTGAAAGTCTGGCTTTCAGTTCATCGGCAAACTGAGTAAGGGTAATCTCTTTTTGTGACATGGCATCCTCCTCATATACTTTAAAAGTACCATTCAGGTGGTGCGAACGCAAGAAATTTAGCCGTATCCCGCGATATCATACCCCTGTAAGCAAGATATAACAAAAACCTTACAAAACAGCCTGTACTAATTCCGGTTTACCTGACATACTCACGATGTCGGTCGCCGGCCGATACAATAGAATTATGAATAGAATTAAGCAGCCTGATGATATTGTTGTTACCGGAATCGGGATTATTTCCTCGATTGGCAACACCAAAGAGACTTTCTGGACAAATCTTACCGCCGGAGTATCAGGAGCCGCCCGTATCCAGGCTTTTGACCCCGAAGGATTCGGTACAACCTTTGCCTGCGAGGTAAAGGATTTTAATCCACAGACACTTATGGATCGGCGCAGAGCCAAAAGAATGGCACGCTTCAGCCAGTTTGCCACCTGTGCAAGCCTGGAAGCACTTTCAGACTCCGGTCTTGATATGGATAAAGAAGATGCCGGCCGTATAGGCTGTATTATCGGAACAGGGGCAGGAGACTACTCTCTCCTTGAGGTTCAGCACAGAACCTTCTTTGAAAAAGGGCCCCTTAAAGCTCACCCCCTTACCGTACCCCAGGTAATCCCGAACATGGCGGCGGGAAACGCAGCTATAGAAATCGGCATTCATGGACCGAATTTCGCCGCGATCTCCGCCTGCGCCACCGGCACACACGCCGTGGCTACAGCAGCTATGCTTATACAGTGCGGACAAGCAGACATTATGTTTGCCGGAGGCGCCGAAGCAACAGTAAGTCCGGTTGCCGTGGATGCGTACGGGTGTATGAAGGTTCTTTCAACCAGGAACAGCGACCCCGTAGCAGCAAGCCGTCCTTTTGATCGGGACAGAGACGGGTTTGTCATGGGAGAAGGTTCTGCAATTCTGGTACTGGAAAAGAGAGAACATGCGGAAAAGCGAAACGCCAGAATCTATGCAGTGCTGGCGGGTGCCGGCATGACTTCCGATGCCTATTCAATAGCAGCTCCCCGGGACGATGGACGCTGGGCTGCCGCAGCGATGAAAAGTGCAATGTATCAGAGCAGGCTCAACCCGGAGGACATCGGCTACATAAACGCCCATGGAACCTCTACAACTGCCAATGACATCACTGAAACACGGGCCATCAAGGATGCCCTAAAAGACCATGCCTACAAAGTCCCCGTAAGTTCGGTTAAATCCATGATAGGTCATGCCCTTGGTGCAGCAGGTGCAATAGAAGCAGCAGTCTCAGCCTTATCGCTCTACCACGGTGTGCTCCCGCCCACAATCAATCTTGAAACACCGGATCCGGAATGCGATCTAGATTATATTCCGGGATCGGCCAGAGAAATACAACCCAAAGCAGTATTATCCAACTCCTTCGGCTTCGGAGGCCATAATGGAGTGCTCGCTTTTACACAAAACTGAACAAGCAGATCTGTAATATGGAGGACTATCTTGAATACACCAGTTATTGAAAACACTGTAAGCACCATAAAAAAAATTGCCGATGACCTTTCCGGATCCCTACCGGTAAAGCATATCCAGTCTTTTCTCAGCAATATCAATATGGCCGGACGAATTGAGTTACCAGCCCTGAAGATAGGCAACCTTCACATAAGAAAGCCGGTTGTACAGGGTGGAATGGGAGTCGGGCTCTCACTTTCAGGACTGGCCGCCGCAGTTGCCAATGCCGGAGGCGTCGGGGTAATTGCCGCGAATGCCATCGGGATGCTTGAAAAAGACTATTTCAAAAATGGAAGAGCCGCCAACCTCACCGCCCTGCGAAGGGAAATCCGCACAGCTCGAAGCACCAGCGACGGAGTTATCGGTGTGAACATCATGGTTGCGGTGAACGACTTCCACGAACTTCTCGATGTCGCTATAGAAGAGAAGGTTGATATAGTATTTATGGGAGCAGGTCTGCCTATTAAGAATCTTCCGGTGGAGAAGATGAGGGATGCCGGCGTAAAAGCTGTTCCCATTGTAAGCTCAGCCCGGGCTGTTGAAATGATTTTTAAAATGTGGAAGAAAATCTATAACGATGTTCCGGATGCAGTAGTGCTTGAAGGACCTCTTGCCGGAGGCCATATCGGATTTTCCGCAGAACAGATCGATCAGCCCGAATTCCAGCTGGAAAACCTTCTTCCGCAGATTGTTGAGGCGGTAAAACCATTTGAAGCAGATTTCGGTCGCTCAATTCCCGTGATCGCCGGGGGCGGAGTTTTCACCGGAGAAGATATTCACCGCATGATCAAACTTGGAGCGTCAGCAGTGCAAATGGGAACCAGGTTCATTGCAACCGACGAGTGTGACGCTGACAGGGCATTCAAAGAAGCATACGTTGCCTGCAGCAAAGAGGATATCGGCCTGATAAAAAGTCCGGTTGGCATGCCTGGACGGGCTATCCGCAATTCATTTATCAAGGATTCCGAAGCCGGACGCAGACCCTCTTTCAAGTGTGCATGGCAGTGCCTTGCAAGTTGCAAAGCGGAAGCAGCCAATTACTGCATATCAATTGCGCTCAATAATGCCAGAAGAGGAAAACTGGAACAGGGCTTCGTCTTTGCCGGTGCAAACGCCTACCGTATAACCGGAATTGTACCGGTTGCATCTCTAATTGCAGAACTTTCCTCCGAGTACAGTAAAGCAGCCAGCGCCATGATAAATCTTCGTCTAAGCGGTCTCGTTGATTCCCTGAGAGATCTGCGGGCGCAGTACGATACAATAAAGGCACGCGCCGGCGAAGCCGGGAAAGCCTATGAGAACGCCCTTAAAGAACGGATTAAGAATATTCAGGATTCAGGGATGGAAGAGATAACCCGTCAGTATACCGCCCTTCTGAACAGCATGAAAGAAATCCAGTTCCGGCTGACCGAAAAGCTGGCCGACTCCTGTGCCCTGCTTAACAGCAGCGTAATTCCTGCTTCCGTTTAAGGCAACAAGGGACAGAAACCGCCGTCAGATTCTGGCGGCGGTTTTTTTATCACACACCTGGTGGGCTATCTCACCGATCTCCGCTATGGCACCCCGAAGGTCCACCAGTTCTTCGTCGGTAGGATCTTTTATATGAAACTTTTCCAGAGAGCATATGGACTGAATATTCTCATACTTTAAAATTCTCTCTTTCAACTCCGGATCTACCGGCAGAACCCGCTCAAGACCGTCCATTAAATCGGTAAAGGTGTGGTTATCCGGAAGGGAATTGTGATAGTCCAGGATTGCCATAATGTAGCTTTCCAATGACATGGAGAGCAGATTATAACGAATGGTGGCAAGAAGTTTTACTTTCCCGCCCTCTTTCGGGGTTCCTGATTTCAGATATTTGTCGCCATGTTCCAGCCATTCCGGCCATGTCAGTGCGCTGCTCATAGACTCTCCTTGGTAAAAGTAAGTTCCAGCTCCTCACCTTTGGGCTTCATGGAAAACACCCCTTCCCGGCTCAGGCTGCATTTATACTTTGCACAAACAGTGCCAAGACTGTTGTAAATTTCATCTCTGTCTGCCTTCGGGCTCTCTTCATTGAAGTGACAAATCAAGCCGTTATCTACATTCTCATCAAATTGCAGAATAAAGGCAGAATGTTCGGGAAATATGAGATCATCATAGGCATATGAGACCTCAAGGCCGGTTGCTTCCGCTAAAATTGTCCTGACAGCTTCTATATCTCTGGTTTTCATAGCATGAAGAACATAGAAAAGAACGGGACCTGGGTCAATAGTTTTATTTTATTTTTCTTACTTTTTTAAAGATATTTCAACAAAAGTACATTTTCATTACATATATGTAAATTCATAATGACTTATTACATTTATGTACAGTATTGCCCGATCGTAAAACTCCCGACCACGCCCCTTTCTGTTACGTTACGTAATGTTTCGTACCAATTCGTCCGTCCTTCTAAATGCAGTTGGAGCCTATACATAGAGCAATTAACCGGAGATGTTTCAGACAATCATTATCTCCTGAAATTCTGTCCAGATTCAGTGCTTGGTATGAAGTTTGCAATTATAAACATGGGGACAGTACCCCAATAGATTAAACGATTGAGGAAAGATATGAACAGAAAGCTGATTATTACCGCCGGATTTGTCCTGCTCCTTGGATGCCTGCTTACCGCCGAAGGAAAACAGGAAACTAAACAATCCATTACCGTGTACATAGCCGCCAGTACAACTGATCTCATGGAAGAGATCGGCGGGCTCTACACTGATATCGCAGGGGTTACGGTTAACCTGAACCCTGCCTCCAGCGGAACTCTTGCCCGACAGATAGAACAGGGAGCTCCTGCTGATGTGTATGTTTCCGCATCAAAGAAATGGATGGATTATGTTGAAGAACTTGGAGTAACAGAAACACGTGCACCTTTTGTAACCAACCGACTGGTATTGATTGTCCCTGAAGATTCAGCTTTATCACTGCCGGAGATAGATAATAATGTTGATCTTCCGAGTCTTTTTTCCGGCAGACTCTCCATGGGCGACCCGGAACATGTACCAGCAGGCAAATATGCCATGGAAGCCCTTAAAAACTTCGGCTGGTATGCTCCTCTGGAAAGCCGGATTCTGCCGGGAAGTGATGTTCGTGCGGCAATGGCGGTTGTGGAACTGGGTGAAACGGAAATAGGCATTGTGTACGAAACGGACGCGAAGAAGTCATCAAGGGTTAAAATTGCAGGCAGTTTCCCGGAAGAATCCCACACACCCATAGCCTATTTCATTGCAGATTTGAAAGGAGGCAGTATGGCTGCCAGGGAGTTTACCCGTTTTGTACTCGAATCACCTGAAGCACAGAACTGCAGCAGAAAATACGGATTTTCCCTGCCGGAATAATCATACATAAAACATAGCCCGGGGAGTAAATATGAATGCAGCAGCTATCTACACAACAGTTCTACTGTCCATTAAGATTGGTGTTATCGCAACAGCGTGCAATCTCCCCGTCGCTCTATTTCTGGTGTATGTCCTCTCACGCTACTCTTTTCCGGGAAAAACACTAATGGACGGATTTATCAATCTTCCACTGGTAATGCCTCCGGTAACCACCGGCTATCTGCTGCTGTTTATCCTGGGAAAACACGGACTTATTGGTTCTGTTCTTTTTTCGGCTTTCGGCTTAAGGCTTGCCTTTACCCGGTTGGCGGCAGTGCTTGCGTCAATGGTGGTCTCCTTTCCACTTATTACCCGAAGCATACGCATATCCATGGATATGGTTGATCCCCGGCTGGAACAGGCTGCCTGTACACTGGGGGCTAACCGATTTGAAACCTTTCGCAGGGTAACCCTGCCGCTGGTGTTTCCCGGTGTTGTAAACGGCCTGATTCTCGGCTTCGCCCGAAGTATGGGAGAATTTGGCGCCACTGTAACCTTTGCCGGCAGTATTGCAGGCGAGACCCGCACAATCCCCCTCTCTGTTTATGCCCTGCTGCAGGTGCCGGGAAAAGAACGGGATGCTGCAATGCTGGTGGGAGTCTCCATTCTAATCTCGTTTCTTGCAATGTTTCTCTCTTCCCTGCTTACCGGGAAGAGCCGGGAAAAGAATGAAGGAGAACTACAGCCCCTATGAGTCTGGAATTTGATGTAACACTACCCCGTCGCGATTTCACTATCGGTCTTTCCGGCAACTTCGGCAAAGAGACGATAGGTATTTACGGGCCATCCGGGGCTGGAAAAACCAGCTTCTTCAGCATGCTCCTCGGTCTTGAAAAACCGCAAAAAGGAAAAATCTCCCTGAACAAGCGAATACTCACCGATACAGACGCTGGGATTCATATTCCTGCAAACCGCAGACGTATTGGAGTAGTCTTCCAGGAAAAGCTCCTGTTTCCCCATTTGAGTATCCGCGACAATATTCTGTTCGGGAAACGGTATGCGAAGAAGCACCGCGTGAATCTTGCGTCCATTGCCGACATGCTGGATGTCTCCCCCATGCTTGATTCAAAACCCGCGGAAATTTCAGGGGGAGAACAGCAGCGGGTTGCCATTGCCCGGGCCCTGCTTACCTCCCCGGAAATGCTCCTTCTTGATGAACCTTTCAACGCCGTGGATGCAGAACTGCGGCTTTCAATACTTCCCTACCTCAACCGTCTCACGGAAGAGCTTAAGATTCCCATGCTGGTAATTAGCCATGACCTTCCGGATATTCAGCGACTTACCAGTACAGTATACCTGATACAAAAGGGAACTTGCGGAGGGTTCGGGAATATCTTTTCTCTTTTCAGCGAAAGCGATTCCATGACCGACAATGCCGGACTGGTAAACACCTTTTCACTGTATGAGCCCCGCAAGATCGAGCCCGGCCATTACGCATGCAGTGTGGATGGTATTCCGGGAGATTTTATACAGGCGCCGGTGGCACCGGGGAAAAACTTTACGGTGATCCTTCAGCCGAATGAGATTTCCCTCTCCACTCGCAGGATAAGCAACACATCGATTCAGAACCAGCTTCCATGCAGGGTTACAGAGATTATCAGGCGTCAGGATTTTGTTTACTGCGGACTGAAAGCCGGCACAGTTCCGCTGTATGCAAAGATCACCTCTTCTGCGGTAAACGATTTGATGCTGAAACCGGGAGACAATGTGTACGCCCTGTTTAAAACTCAGGCACTCACTTTGTAATACTGTTTTTCAATTGTTCATTGAGACATCTGACCCATGCAGCTATAATCTGTTTCATGAATGAAAAATCATTATCGCCCGTAGAAGTTGCCGCCGAACTGGGAATAGCAAAAAACACAGTGTACGAACTAATTAAACGGGGTGAAATTTCCTCCTATAAAATCGGACGGAAAATACGGGTTCGCTATAGTGAAATAGAACGGCTTCGGGGTGAACACACTGCCCGGAATACAGCCGTAGCGGATCGAAAGCTGCCGGGAAAACCCGAAGGGGCATGTATTATCTGCGGACAGGACACTGTCCTGGACATTCTTGCGGGCATGCTGGAGAATCATCCAAATGGAACCCGGACCTTCAGAAGCCATCAGGGAAGTTACAATGGACTCTACTCTCTGTATAGAGGTGAAGTTGATACCGCAAGCTGCCACCTTTGGGATGGTGACAGCAACAGCTATAATCTTTCATATATAAAAAGAATGATACCGGGGATACCAGTCATGGTTATTCACCTGGTACAAAGAATGCAGGGCTTTTATGTACCAAAAGGAAATCCAAAGAATATCAGCACCTGGAATGATCTGTTGCGCCGGGATGTGAGAATTGTCAATCGGGAAAAAAGTTCCGGCACCCGGGTGCTGTTAGATGAACACCTAAGACTTATGGGAACCACCGGCAACTCCGTACACGGCTACAACAGTGAAGAGAATTCACACCTCGCGATTGTCAGTGCAGTAGCCCGGGGCGATGCAGATACAGGCCTTGGAAACGAAAAGACGGCGCTGCAGGCCTCAGAAGTAGATTTTATTCCTCTGCAGCAGGAGAGTTATGATCTGGTCATGCTTCGTGATACAGCGGAGAAGCCGGTATATTCTGCGCTCATTGAAATTATTCAATCCAATGCCTTCCGGCATGCAGTAGAAGGACTGGGTGGCTACGATACGGAGAATACCGGAACTATACTCTCCTGAGCTTAAGTTGACAGCAGTTGTCCTATGTATTATAAGTAACCGATGAAACGTCTCGGAAAGATTGATACCGCCCAGATAAAGAATCAGGTTTATGAAAAAATCAAATCAATGATTGTTCAGGGAACCTGGGAGCCCGGGGACAAGCTTCCGTCCGAAAGTCAGCTCTGCGATCAGCTTGGAGTAAGTCGTGTATCAGTACGCTCCGCGCTGCAGTCGCTGGAAGCACAGGGTTATATTGAAATACGACGCGGTGAAGGCAGTTTTGTAAAGCACTTCAGCCTGTCCGATCAGCTGGATCTTCTTGTCCCCATTTTTGCATTGGATAAAAAAGATATCCTTGATGTACTCCGGTACCGGATGGTTACAGAACCAAGTCTTATGCCTTATGTTATTGAAAATGCCACAGAGCAAGATATAACCGGATTGGAAGAAACCTTTCGCAAAATGGAAGATTCCCGGGATAATATGCGTAAACATGCACAGCTGGATGAGCAGTTTCACTACAAACTCACTGAAATTGTGAACAACAATGTGCTCTCAAAGATATACCGCGCCCTTTTCGAAATTTTCAACTCCGCCTGGAATGAGATCTGCACCATCCTGGGGCCTGATGCCGGAATGGAGTATCATGCAAAACTTCTTGAGGCAATTAAAAACCGCGACAAAGACCTGGCCGAGGCGGTTATGCGGGAACACGTTGTAACAACCTACCAGAAGATTGAAAACCATTACAGCGGACAGGAATAGAACTTTATTCTGTTGATTCAAACTTTTCTGTTGACAAAACCCATATATGTTGTATGATAAGTTACCACCGGGCGGAAGGGTCCGGTAATGTTGTATTATATGCTACATCTTAGGAGGCAAAGCTATGGCAGATCAGGCTACTATTAAAAGCCTGGAGCAGAAAGCAGTTGACATGCGCCTTGACCTGATGGAAATGCTTGAACCCGGTAAAGTAGGACACCTGGGTGGAAGCAGTTCGGCCATGGACATAGTTGCTGCACTCTACTTCTACAAAATGAACTATTCTCTTGAAAAGAAAAATTCTCCGGACAGGGACTTCTTCCTGATGTCCAAAGGACACTCTGTACCCGCCCAGTATGCGGCACTTGCAGAAATGAATTTCTTCAGCAAGGAAGAGTTCCACAAAATGAAAACCCTTGGCGGAATGCTGCAGGGCCATCCGGATATGAAAACCCCCGGCATTGAAGCGGTAACCGGATCTCTCGGCCAGGGACTTTCTCTGGGTGCAGGAATCGCCTATGCAACCAAACGCATGAATAAAGCCGGCAATCAGGTGTATGTTATGTGCGGAGATGGTGAAATGGCAGAGGGTCAGCTCTGGGAAGCAGCTTCTTTTGCTGCAACCTACAAGCTTTCCAACCTCACCATGATCCTGGACCAGAACAACCTCCAGGCCTGCGGTACCTGCGAAGAGATTATGAACATTCCCGAGCTGGCAGCAAAATGGGCAGCCTTCGGATGGGAAGTAATTGAGATCGACGGTCACAATATGGCAGAAATAATTGAAGCCCTGGATAAATCCACCGGCGATAAACCCAAGGCAATTGTAGCTCATACTGTAAAAGGCAAGGGATTCCCCTTCGCTGAAAATGTTGTCGGTTTCCACAACGGTTCCATGACAAAAGAACAGTTTGAAGAGGGAAAGAAAGCACTTCTATCACAGAAGGAGGCGTTGAAATAATGGCTGAAATGGCAAGTTTACGTCAGGCCTACGGACAGGCACTGATCAGAATCGGTAAAGATAATCCCAAGATTGTTGCACTTGATGCCGACCTTGGAAAATCAACTTTCTCCCGGTCCATTATGGACCTTGGTGATGAGCGCTTTGTCGAAGTTGGAATTGCAGAACAGAACATGGCGGCAGTTTCTGCCGGTATGTCTATTGCTGGTAAGATTCCGTTCTTCAGCTCCTTTGCAGTATTCTCCACCGGACGGGCTTATGACCAGATCAGAAGTTCCATCTGTATTCCCAAATTCAATGTGAATATCTGCGGTTCAAGCTGTGGCCTCAGTGACTACGGCGATGGAAAAACCCACCAGTCTATTGATGATATTGCAATTATGCAGGTGCTCCCCAACATGGTTGTTCTTGCTCCCGTGGATGCGAATCAGGTAGACGGTATGGTTGAGGCCATGTCCAAGTACGACGGCCCCTGCTATATCCGTATTCCCCGGAACGACCTTCCTGTAATTACAGAAAAGAAGCCTTATACCATCGGTCAGGTTGATGAGCTGAAAGAAGGCTCTGATGTGGTGATTTTCTCCTGCAGCGGTGCAGTTCACACTTCACTGGAAGCTGCTGAGAAACTGAGCGCCAAGGGTGTAAGTGCCGGCGTTGTAAGCCTGGGAACTATCAAACCCTTCCCCACTGAAAAAGCAATGGAGATTGCAGGAAAAGCAAAGGCTGTTCTTATCGTGGAAGAGCACAATGTTATCGGTGGACTTGGAAGTGCAGTAAAAAGCGCTCTGGCAGGCATGCCCCTGAAGTTCGGCCACATGGGAATGCAGGACTCATTCGGCCAGTCTGCAGAAAGCTATGAAAAACTGCTCGAATACTACCATCTTACCGCTGACGACATTGCCGCAAAGGCAGAAGAGCTCAGCAAATAAAAACGTTCCCTTTACTGGTAACTATGCTTTTAAGGCTGTCCCGGAGAAATCTGCGGACAGCCTTTTTTATCCCTGAATTTTCAGTTTCTTCCGCAGAGTCGCTCTATCGATACCAAGCTGCCGGGCGGTGAGTGAGACATTTCCATTGTTGCGTTCAAACTCTTTAAGGATTATCTCAGCTTCAATCTCTTTCAACGTACGACCGGAAGCAGCATCCGGCTTGTCATCAGAGAAACGTGACAGCTTTACCTCTTCAATAAGATCCTCCATGATCTCATTCCGGTCATCCCGGCTCACTGAAAGAAGTATACTTACTTTTTCTGCAAAATTCCTCAACTGCCGTACGTTTCCCGGCCAGGAACTACGGAGAACAGCCTCAACCAGCCTTTCAGGCAGAACTGTTTCAGGGGCGGAATATTTTTCCTGAAACTCCCGCAGGAACAGACTGAAAAGGGGAACAATATCCTCAGGCCGGTCCCGCAGAGGAGGAATCTCAATATCGAGGATTTTAAGGCGATAGTATAAATCCCGGCGGAACCTGCCTTCCTCCGCCTCTGAATAGAGATCCTTATTGGTAGCAGCAATAACCCTGACATCTATACTGAAGATGCGATCGTCTCCGATCCGCATAACCTGCTTCTCCTGCAGAACCCGCAGAAGTCTCGCCTGAACATTCATACTCATATCATTCACTTCATCCAGGAAGATAGTCCCTTCATGGGCCATCTCAAACAGCCCGGGCTTACCTCCTTTACGGGCTCCGGTGAAAGCACCTTCGGCATATCCAAACAGTTCAGACTCAAGCAGGGTATCCGGGAGAGCCGCACAATTTACCGCAACAAAGGGGCCGGATCTTCTGGTAGACGCATTATGTATACTCTGGGCGAAAATTTCCTTACCTGCACCGGTCTCCCCAAGTAGCAGGATAGTTGAATCCGCCTGGCTGTAACGCCTGGCCTTCTCAATAGTTTTTTTGAATCCCGGGTTTCTCGCGACAATGTTGTCAAAAGAATACCGGGTAACAAGGCCGCGGCTTGTAAGCTGCCTCCGGATTAATCCTTCCAGATTCTGGATATAACCGGTACTCTGAATGTAGACAAGGGTGGCCGTATGAGCATGATCAGCGGTAATTGGAAAAACCTCAACAATGTAGTCGGTCTCATCAATATTTATAATTTCACTGTTTTTTCTGCTCCCAACCACACGGTGCAGAAACTCAGGAAGTTCCCCGGAGTCAATCCTGCTGCCCAGAACCCGATACCGGCTTATGCCAAGAATCTTTTCAGCCCTGGTATTTATAAGCTCAACACTGTTTTCATTATTAAGGTAGATCATCCCCTTATCTGAATGCTCCATAATGGAGTTCAGCCGTTTATTCTTGATTATTTCCTCGTTCATGTGCTGGTAAAACTGAACAGCAGCTTCAACAGCACTGCTGACTGCCTCCGGGCCGGAACGTACCAGCTCGCCGTCCAACTGCATATCCCGTGCGGTATTGACTGAAATGGTATCACCCACCACCAGATCCGCACCCCACTTCCGTATCCGCTCGAATACATCAAAAAGCTTTTCCTGGGCAGTCAGATTGAAATAGCCGAACTGCACCCCCAGGATTTCTGCAATGGAGCGGGCGCCGCTGACGACATTCTCATATCCCACAACTGCAATATTCTGACCCCTTCCTGCGTAGGGATACAAAGCACGGAGAAGATCAAAGCTGGTTACATCTATTTCAAAAACAGGAACGGAAAGATTCTGACGCAGAAGAGAAGCGGTTCCTCCCCGGCTTACTACAATATCAATATTGTTCCTCATTATTTCGCCGTGGGCAACCCTCAAACCAGTCTCGAGATCTCCATGCACCACACGGATATTATAAGGCGAATCGGCCAGAGTTTCCGAAGCTGTCTTTACAAGGTCTAGGTATGGTGCAATAAGGAGGATATTCACAGAAGCCTCTTTACAGTGTTCACCTCACCAGTGGAGGCTCTTTTCACCAACACCGGCTCGTATTCAATACGGTACACATTCAACTCGGAAAAGGAATCAATTCCGAAACGAGTCTGCTTCGGTGCATCAAGCTTTTCAAGAAGAATATCAATGGCAACCTTACCCCGATGACTCAGGCTGTGATCTACCGTTGTAAGCCCCGGGGTGGAAATTGAAGAGAGAAATATATTATCAAAACCGCAAACCGAGATATCCTGCGGAACTTTTACTCCCCGCTGTTTGAGGGCGGTAATAATACCATAGGCGGTCATATCATTTACCCCGATCATGGCGGTTACATCCGGCTCTTTTTCCAGCAGATCAAGGGCAAGGTTATACCCGATTTCAGTCTCGTATATTCCACTGGAACGCTCATATTCATCATCAATATCAGGACTACTTATTATCAGACAGTCATCCTTTTTATTATTGCAGAGATGACTTCTTATCCCCTCCAGACGCTGATTCCGTGTGAGAGTCATATTGCCAAAAGGTGTAGATATGTAGGCAATTTTCTGGTGCCCTAATTCCAGCAGATGCTCTGCAATCAGACTTCCGGCTTTATAGCTATTCAATCCAATAGTATCAACATTCAAAGAATCATCTCTTTCCCCTACCACAACCAGAGGAATCTCCTGGGCAATTCGCTCTACAAGAGTAGGATACCAGGGAGTAAAGGTATAAATGATTCCATCTACATTCTGTTCTGTAAGCAGCTGCAGATACTGCTTTTCGGTTTCATGATTCCTGTGGGTATTGCATATATAGGTCCGATAGCCATTTGCTGCAGCCTGCTGTTCTATGGCCTGGGTCAGCAATGGATAATAAGGGTTCACCATAGTCGGGGTAAGAATTCCAATGACTTTTGTCCTGGGCCGGTCTGTTCTGGGCAAAGGAGCCTGGATACTGTAGTTAAGATCGCGGGCTGCATCCGTTACCCGTTTTACCGTATCTGCAGAGAAAGAGACATTATCCTTATTGTTAAGAATAAGTGAGACAGTTGATTGAGATACTCCTGCAAGTTTGGCTACATCTTTGGATGTCGTCCTTTTCATAACACCCCATCCCATCTGCTGAACGATTTCGTACAGGTATTTAACCTGATGATATCACAAACCCCCGGCTGTTAATAGTATTAATAATTTCTATTAATACTATTAATATTTTATTTGACTTATCGTTAATACTAATTTAGTATCATTAATATTATTAGCACAAAGGAAAAATCATGTGCCCAAGGCTTCAGTAATTGAAGCCAGATTAATCAGAGGAGGGTTTTAATGAAAAACCTGCGTTTAGTAACTGTGTTACTGTTTATCTGCACGCTCTTCACCTTTGCCGAAGGACAGAAAGAGCAGTCAAATACCGGTTCCGGGGAGTGGAAACCTACCCGTCCGGTCACCATAGTCTGCTTCGTCGGTGCCGGCGGCGGAACCGATCTTGCCAGCCGTACGCTTGCAAAGGTTTTTGAAGACTATTTTGAAGTTCCTTTTCAGGTGGTAAACATGACCGGGGGATCCGGCGGCGTCGGTGCGAACCATGTGCTGAACTCAAAAAGAGATGGGTACACAATACTTGGAGCCTCCGAGCCTCTCCATGGACTTACAGTTCTTGGAGCTCTTGATAAACCAACTGTAGATCTCTGGGATGCCATGATGCTGATTGGTAGTGAAGGTGCTGTTTCTGTACCCGCAGATTCTCCCTACCAGAGCTTTGATGAGTTGATAGCAGCAGCGAAAACCAAACAAATAAAGGCTGGAGCGGCACAGGCAGCCAGTACCTGGAGTGCAAAACTGCACCAGGTGGAAGCTCTTACCGGTGTTAAGTTCAACCAGCTCCCCTACGAAGGCAGCCACCCATCTCAGGTTGCCGCAATGTCCGGTGAGATTGAAGTAGTAGTTACTTCCCTTTCAGAACAGGCAGACTATATCAAGGCAGGAAAGCTCCGCCCCCTGGCTGCCATAAGCAAGGTGGACGAAGAGGTTCCAGGATGGGGAACTGTTCCTTCAATTACTAAATGGTACCCCGGATATGCCGATATGACACCTGCAATGCAGTGGCTTGGAATGGCGATCCCCCGTGACATGCCTGAAAATATTGCAGCTGCATACCACAAGGCTTTTGAGTACGCCACAACCAGCCCTGAGGTCAAGAAAGTTGCCTCCGATCTTGGCTACAAGATTTTCGGACTTCACGGAGCGGAAGCCGAACCGGTTCACCGCCAGCTGGATTCAATATACTCCTGGGTTCTTTATGATGCAGGTGCGGCAATGAAGTCACCTGAAGAGTTCGGAATTAAACGTCCGTAATTTATATCTAATCCTTCTTTCCCGGGCAGTTCCTAAAGCTGCCCGGGATCTCTCTGCATTATGGATGGAAGACTATGGAAAATCCTATTAAACATGAAGCAGCCAGAAACATCCGTAAGATTGATGTTATCTCCGCTGCTCTTCTTTTTTCTTTTGGAATGTTTGTTTTTATCACCGGGTTGCGGATGCCCGTGGAGCAACTGACACATGATCCGCATAAATGGTACCTGGGCCCCGGATTCTTTCCAGAAATCATCGGTGGTGGGCTGATTATCCAGGCGCTTGTCCTGCTCTTTGTAGGTATTCGTGAGTCCGGCGGAATCTCCGGGCAGGATATTCTGAATGCGCTGTGTTTCCTTAAATCCAACATGGTGGCAAGATTTTTTATTGCCCTCGGTTTGCTGGCACTCTACATTTTTCTTCTCCTTAGATTTCTGCCCTACACAGTCGGCACCTTTACCTATCTCACGGCCAACATGATTATCTTCCGCACAGACAATCGAGCCATATGGAAGCTTCTTATTATATGCCTAATATGCTCAGTGGTAGTCGCCTACGGATTCTCACATTTTGCAAAAATACCACTGCCATAGGCATGAATTGAGAGGATACAGTTATGACGCAAATTATCGCGCTTTTTACCGCGCTTATTAAATTTCTTACCATTAAGAATTTTCTGCTCCTTTCGGCAAGTTCCATTGCCGGGATTATCATGGGAGCACTTCCGGGCCTTTCCGCAACCATGGGAATAGCCCTGCTCACCGGCCTGACCTATGGGATGCCCACAGAGGCAGCCCTTATCGTACTTCTTGGGATTTATGTAGGTGCTATTTACGGAGGTTCCATCTCGGCAATACTCATAGGCATCCCCGGCACCGGATCTGCGGCGGCAACCGTTCTTGACGGACATCCCCTGGCAAAACGCGGACACGGCGGGACCGCACTAAGCCTCACAACAATCGCCTCATTTATCGGCACCCTGTTTGGAATGCTCTGCCTTGCGGGGTTCACCCCGCTGCTCCAGAAAATCGCACTTAATTTCACCTCTGCTGAATATGCTCTGCTGGCGATTTTCGGCGTACTCATCTGCGGGTCCCTGACCGCACAGGGGCTCCCCCTCAAAGGATGGATTGGCGGATTTGTCGGACTGGCTGCCTCCTGCATCGGATTTGAAGGCATATTCGGTTTTCCCCGGTTTACCTTCGGAGTAGTCGGGCTGATGGGAGGGATCGCCTTTGTACCGGCAATGATCGGACTCTTCGGTATTCCAAGCATCCTGATCGGACTCTCCATGAAAAAAAACAGCTCCGATATTCCCAGTGTTGGAAAAAGTCATGGCCCGGGAATCTTTACCATGCTGAGGAAATATTTTCCGACAATACTGCGGTCAGGACTTATCGGCACAGGGGTTGGATCAATCCCGGGCGTCGGCGAAGATGTCGGGGCGTGGCTTTCCTACGACACAGCGAAAAAAGCAAGTAAGCATCCTGAAGAATTTGGAAAAGGCTCCTATGAGGGGCTCATCGCCGCGGAAACAGCCAACAATTCCGCCATTGGTGGAGCGCTTATTCCCCTTTTAAGCCTTGCGATTCCCGGAAGCGCTCCGACGGCGGTCCTCTTGGGCGCCCTGTGGCTTCATGGTATCCGCCCCGGCCCTATGCTCACTTTCGAATTTCCCACCTTCATCTCGGAAATGAGCGCCCTTCTGCTGTTTGCTGCATTTACCATGCGTATTTTCGGATGGATTGCCTGTCAATTTGCACCCAAGATTGTAAAAGTTCCGGTTTATATACTCATGCCCATAGTTGGAGTGCTCTCCATCATCGGAAGCTACGCGTTGAATATAAATACCTTCGACCTTTACGTAATGTTTGTGTTCGGAGTAATCGGTTATACCTTTGAAAAACTCAATTACCCCGCCGCGCCGGTGGTGCTGGGAATTATTCTCGGACCAATTGCAGATACCAATGTGCGCCGGGCATTACAGGCATCAGGAGGAAGCTTGGAACCTTTCTATACCCGTCCCATTGCCTTAATCGTACTTCTGCTTATCGTGTATACTATCCTCAGTCAGATGAAAGTAACGGATCGCTTCTTCGGCTGGATTAAATCGAAGTTCAGAAAGATCCTTACAAAAGATGCAGTACAGGAGTAGGCAGTGTTTATAACCGAACCATTTGTTCACGCCCGGGGCGGCGAAGTTTTTGACAAATCAGGCATGATGAGAGATCTTATCCCCTGGACAAACTGGCAGCGAATGATAGAACTTCAGAAGGCAGAAGATATTAACTGTTTTGTGATTAGTCATGAACGTTATGCGGATGAATTCTTTCACAGCCTGAAAAAAGGTTCACTGCTTATACGATACGGCGTCGGCTACGACTCAGTACCGTTGAACCTCTGCAGTGAGCTGGGTATTCTGCTTGCCCACACACCGGGAACCCTGCACCAGTCTGTTGCAGAACATGTAGTGGCATTAATGATAAGTATAGCCCGTCACATTCCGGAAATGAACAGAACTGTAAAGAACGGCAACTGGCAGAACATTATGGGTGATGAACTTAATGACCGCGCCATCGCCATTGCAGGATTCGGAACAATCGGCAGAACACTGGCAAAGATTCTTAAATTCGGTTTTGGAATGAAAGTTATCGCCTTCGACACTTATGCTGAGATCGAAAACCTGTATCCCGATCTATTCGATGAGTTCACCTCAGACTTCAACAAGGCCGTAGCCGATGCTGATTACGTCTCCATCCACATGAGCCTTAACCCATCCACCCGTGGATTTATCAATAAACAGCGGCTGGATAATTTCAAGCCGGGCGCGGTGCTTATAAACACCGCCAGGGGAGGAGTAGTTGAGGAAAGTGATCTGTATGACTCCCTTACATCCGGTCCAATCGCTTATGCAGGTCTTGATGTTTTCCAGCATGAACCCTACATTCCCGAGCCCGGAAAAGACCTGCGCACTCTGGAAAATGTTGTGTTTACCCCCCATGTAGCATCGCATACGATTCAATCAAACCAGCGAATGGCCGTATCGTGCATAAACAGTGTAAAAAGTTATCTCGCAGGCAGGCTGCAGGAAATTCCGGTAGTACCGGAATTGAAACACCTGATTTAATATAGTTTTTCTGTTTTCTCAATAAAAAAGGCTGTCCGGAAATCTGAACTGACCCCCTTGAAGTAGACACTTCGAGGGGGTTTTTCTATGACCAAGAAAGGTCAACGATTCAGAAAACATTCTGATAAACTTTAAAATGCAAGTAGTACATCTTCGAGTAGCAAAAGGATATTTTTTAAGGCATATTAGCAGGATATTCGACCTTAGTGGTGAAAATGTTGTAAATTGGACTCGAAGACTTCTCAATGGAGAACCACTGACAATGAAGCGCGGACAACATGGAAAATCTGAAACGAAAAAAGCTCAATCAAATATTTCTGAACTCACAGCAGAACAATAAATAGAACTGCTCAAAACTGAACTTGCATACAAGGATAAGGTGATTGAGTTTCTTGAAGAGCGTGAACGGCTAAAAAAAAGAAAAATTCAGAATCATCATAGAACTAAGTTCTATCTGGAAGATTCAGAATCTTTGTGCTGTTGCAAACGTATCTCGCAGTGGTTACTACAAATTTTCCTCGCCACAGAAAATGGCAGTAAGCGTGATACTGCAATTGTTCATGAGATCAAGCAGATTCATTCTAAAACTCACCGGGTATACAGCTACAGGCGTCTCAAAATCACTTTAGAACGTAACCTGGGGCATTCAGTCAACAAGAAACGTATTCAGCGAATTCAGAAAGAATATGGGCCGCATGCTTGCATCAGGCGACGTCAATATTCCTATCCAAAGTCCCAGTTTCAAATCGAACCTCCAAAAGAAAACATTCTTGACCGAAATTTCAATACCGAGTGAATGAATCACAAGTGGGTTACCTATATTACATATATTCAAAACGGAACACAGAGGATATACATGTCGACTATTATGGATCTGGCCAATTGTGAAATTATATCTTACAGAGTAAACAATAGCATTGCGCTTCCGTTTGTCATTGAAACATTCGAAGAGGCCTTTCAAGGCACAGCCCCAAAAGTGTATTGGTTCATAGCGATCAAGAAGGGCACTATTCCTCATCCCAATTCTGTAGAATGCTGGAAGAAAATAAAGCTATTCAAAGCATGTCGCATCGAGGAAACTGCCTCGATAATGCTGCAATGGAAAACTTCTTTGGGCACTTTAAAACTGAATTGATATACCGTTTGAAACCCATGAGCGAAGATTCATTACGAAAGCAGATCGATAACTATATTGATTTTTTAATAACCGGAGAATACAGCAAGAAATAAAAATGGCCCCGGTTGAATACCGGAGCCATTTAGCCCAAGTTCTGCTTAGAACTTACTGTCCACTGTTTGGGGTTCAGTTCAATCCCGGGCAGCCTTTTTTATTTGTTAAGAAGGTCAAGTCGGTTGAAATCCTTTGGCATACCCGGTGGAATTACGTACAACCAGTAGCGGTTCATACTCAACCCGATATGCTCCGGAATCCCTGCGGCCCCTCAGATCAAGCCCCTTCTGACTGGCAGCTCCAATCTTTTCCAGGAGAATGTCGAAGGCAATCTTTCCTCGATGACTCAAACAGTGATCTATGCTTGTCAGGCTTGGGTATGAGATTGAGGATGTAAGTATATTGTCAAATCCACATACGGAGATATCCTCCGGTATCTGTATCCCCCGTGAATGCAACGCTGCCATTATCCCATAAGCCAGGAGGTCACAGACACCTATAATTGCAGTAATGCCATCTACTGAATCGAGAAGATCAAGTGTCAACTGATACCCGAGCTCTATTTCATAAGCACCGTTTGTTCGTTCCGATTCATCAGTAATATTGGAACTGCGAACAACAAGATTGTCAGCCTTGCTCACACTGCTCAAATAACCTTTTATCCCCTCAAGGCGCTGCTGACGACTCACTGACATATTGCCTATCGGGGAAGAAAGATACGCGATACGTCTATGACCCAGCTCAACCAGATGAGAAGCAATTAAACTGCCGGCCTTAAAACTGTCAAAGCTGACATTATCCACATTAGTAAACTGATCTTTCTCGGCAACAATAACAGTAGGAGTATTTACAGTCAGTTTGTCCAATTCTGCGGAAGTCATTGGGGCAAAAAGAAAAATAATACCCGCCACTGCATTCTCGGTCAGCAAGCGCAGATATTGCCGTTCCTCCTCTATACATCGATGTGTATTACAGACATAAACCCCAAACCCGCTCTTTATGGCTTCCTGCTCGATAATCTGAATAATTGCCGAGTAATAAGGATTCACAAGTGTTGGAGCTATTACACCGATTACCTTCTTGATATCCCTTGTGATGTGACGCGAAGTCGGCTGAATATTATAATTTAGCTCCCTTGCTGCATCCATTACCCTCTTAATAGTGTCTGCAGCAAACGAAACATTATTCTTGTTGTTCAGAATCAGCGATACCGTCGACTGAGATACACCTGCGAGTTTCGCCACATCCTTTGAAGTGACACGCTTCATGAAATCATTTCCAAATACCTACAATAAAGATCAATCCGTCAGAACTTTAGCATGCTGGAGTAAAATTGTGAATATAATTTATTATTATTAATATTTATTAATTTCCTTGCGTGTATAGATTTTCCATGTTAGCGTTGTAACGGTAATGGTTTTACCATTAAAAACTATTAACCAAGCAGCCCCTGAACCAAGCCAGGTGGTTCTGCGAAAAAAGGAGAGTCCATGAAAAAATTACTATTTTTGCTTGCAGCAATATCCATCGCAATGTTTCCGCTTATTGCAAATGGAACAAGTGAACAGAATGGAAGTGACGAGAAGCAAATTACCCTGTCTATTGCACATTATTACCCGGAAGACAATCCGCACCATCTTGGTGTGGTTGCGGCGAAAGAGTTTCTCGAAAAAGAGACTAACGGACGCATTACGGTTGAAATTTACTCCAACGGGTCCTTCGGAGAACAGATGAACAGCGTTCAGGCTGTCCGCCAGGGAACACTGGATGCATTTCAGCACAGCTTTGATGCAAGCTACTATCCTGCAGCTGGAGTAATCCAGGGCCCATACCAGTTTAGAAGCTATGACCATTGGCGGGCTTTCCTGAAATCAGACGTGTATAATGAATTAAAAACAGGCTTAGAGGAAGCTATGGGTGTAAAAGTAATATCCGCCTTCCATTTCGGATTCAGAAATGTTGTCTCCACAAAAAAATGTGAAACCGTGGATGACTTTTCCAAGATCCTCATGCGGGTTGTAAACATTTCCCCCTATGAAACCGCTGCAACCGTTCTTGGTCCCACTGGTGTTGCTCTCTCTATCAATGATGTATACATGGGACTCAATACCGGAGTTGTCCAGGCAACAGAAAATCCTCTTGGGCAGATTCGGGAGAGAAGCTTCCATGAGCCGACAAAGTACCTGATCATGACAGAACACATGCTGGCTGCCGGAAACTGGATTTTTTCCAAGAAACGCTGGGACAGCCTCTCTGACAGTGATAAGACACTTGTGGAAAAGGCTTTCTGGATGATTTCAGAAATTATTGAAAAGGGATACGAAAAAGCCGGTGTTGATAACATTGAATTCTTCAAGAATGAAAGCCTTGAAGTTATTTATCCGGACAAACAGCAGTTTATTGACCGGTTACCTCTGGTTTTTAAAGACTACCCCACCTGGGAGCCCTACTACAAAAAGATTCAGGCAATGCAACCTTAAATTCATCTTTCCCGGAACTGCCATTCCACCAGACCGTGGGGTGGCAGTTTATGTTTTCTACAACCTAAAATGGCGATGTCATCAAGAATCAGGGAGGCATGATGTCTAAAATTCTGCGTACCATACAGCGGATTGAGAAGATAATTGGAACTTCATTAATAGCACTGATTTTATGTGTAGTAACCGCAAATATAGTCATGAGGTACTTTTTTCATAAGCCACTCAACTGGTCCAATGAGTTATCCACCTACAGTCTGGTCTGGATCAGTTATTTTTCAATCACCTATATTTTTTCAACCATGGAACATGTATCATTCACCTTCCTCTTAAACAGGATGTCACAAGCAAGAAGAGCAGTGATGCAGATTATTATTAATATTTTAATTATCGTTTCCATGCTCACCCTGATCCCTTCCAGCATCAATAACATGGGATATATGATTCCATCCCCTTCATTAAAAATTCCGGAACAGTACATCTATGCTATTGTTCCGTTCTCATACATGCTGATATCTGTATTTTCTGTTTTCCACATTATAGATGCTCTTGCCTCTATAAAAACTGCGTCCAACAAGGAGACAGCATAATGGGTCTCTCTTTTATAATTTTTCTGCTTGTTTTCCTTGTTCTGTTTATTATGGGGATGCCAATAGGATTCTCCATGATAATATCCGGAATAACCTACGCAATTCAGACAAATTTTGATCTGGCAATGTTTTCAACCGAGGCATTCAAAGCGACAAACAATTTTATACTGGTCGCAATTCCAATGTTTATCCTGACAGCTGAAGTTATGAATGCAACAACAGTTGCGGATAAAATGTATGATCTTGCCAACTCCACAGTCGGCTGGATTCCCGGCGGGATGGGACATACAAATGTAATGACAAGCGTAATTTTTGCCGGAATGTCCGGGTCTGCTGCCGCCGACGTAGGAGGCATCGGCTACCTGTCCTTTAAAGCAATGGTCGACCGGGGGTTTGGCGCACCTTTCAGTGCTGCAGTAACCGCTGCCTCATCATGCATAGGCCCCATCATTCCCCCCAGTATTCCGGTAATTGTCTACTGTATGGTAGTTTCACAATCTTCAGTAGCCCGGATATTTCTGGGCGGAGTCATTCCAGGCTTCCTCATGGCTCTTCTTCTAATGGGGTACATCTATATCACTGCAATAAAGCGGGGATATCCCAAGGAAGCACGGCCTACAAAGGAACACCTGCTGAGAGCTGTAAAACGGGGATTTCTGCCTGTTTTAACTCCTGTGATCCTCCTGTTTACCATCAGTACCGGTGTTGTCACCATTTCAGAGGCGGCTATTATAACCGTTCTGTACGCAGTTATTCTTGGTGTTTTTGTCTACAGAAATCTGAATCTTAAAAAATTTATAATGTGCATGGAGCGAACCTTTCTTAGCTGTGGAGCTATTTTCATCTTTTTTGTAGGAGGAAAGTTCTTTAGCTTTGTTTTAGCCCGGGCCAAAATCACGCTGCTGCTGAATAACATGATTCTCGGAGTAACCGACAATATTTACATCATCCTGCTGCTGATAAACGTTATTTTCATAATTCTGGGATTTTTCTCAGAAACAATCGTAAACATCACTCTCTTTGCTCCGGTGTTTATTCCCATAGCCATAGCTGTTGGAGCCGATCCTAATTATCTGGGAGTTATGATTGTACTGAACACAGTCATCGGCGCAATTACACCGCCTGTAGGTACACTGGTCTACAATATTTCCGGTTTGACAAAAGTTCCACTGGAACACATTTTCAGAGAAATTGTCCCCTTCATAATCCTCCTTGTAGGAATGATTACCCTGATGATTTTTGTTCCGGAAATTGTCACCTTTCTTCCGGATCTGATACTTGGATAATAACTGATTAACTAATCAAAGGATCTTCAGCAATGAAAAATGGACCTTTTAAAGTACTGATGACAGACACCGTCTTTGAAGACGTAGAAATTGAAAAGAAGATAATTGAGAATTTTGGAGCAGAATTTATTTTTGCTTCTTCCATGAACGAAGATGAAATTCTGGAAATAAGCAGAGATTGCGATGCCATTATTGATGTCTACTGCCCCATTACTGAAAAAATCCTCAAAAATTCACCTAAAATCAAAATTGTGGTTCGGTCAGGTACAGGAGTAGATACTATCGACATACCTGCCGCAGACCGTCTTGGAATAATTGTCTCCAATGTACCGGACTACTGCATTGATGAAGTAGCAGATCACACCCTTGCGTTGATGCTCAACATCTCGAGGAAAGTAACATTTCTGAATAACAGGATAAAGAACAAGGACAAAAACGGCTGGGATATGAATAGCGCAAAGCCTATGTACCGACTCCGTGGTCAAACCCTGGGGATTCTTGGCTTCGGTAACATTGCACGCCAGGTTGCTGTCCGAGCACAGGGATTCGGAATAAAAACTCTTGCTTATGACCAGTATGTGGATGGTTCACTGTTCAGTGAAAACAACACCAAGCGCGCGGATTCTCTTGACCAGGTTGTTCAGCAGGCTGATATTCTGACTCTTCATATTCCTTACCTGCCGCAGAATCATCACATAATTGACCAGAACATGTTCCGTCAAATGAAGCCGTCGGCCATACTGGTCAATACCGCCAGAGGCCCTCTGGTGGCCGAGAATGACCTGGTAACCGCCCTGAAAAAAGGGATCATAGCAGGTGCAGGACTGGATGTTACCGAACAGGAACCGGTTCCCCATTCAAGTAAACTGCTCACCTTTGAAAATGTCATCCTCACACCGCATATCGGCTATTACAGTGAGCAGTCGATTGCCATAGAACGGCAGAGAATGGCAGAGGAGGTTGTTTCTGTACTCTCGGGCCGTGAGCCAAGATCCTTCTACAACAGAAAAACCATCAAGGGACGCAGGTAAAACAGTATTCTGTTTTCTCAATAAAAAAGGCTGTCCGGTTAAACCCGGGCAGCCTTTTTTGCATTTACAGTAAGTATAAGCTTACAGATTCTTAACCACTGAGAAGTCGCCGGTTTTGGCAGCTTCCAGTACGGAACCCATGTACTCATCAATCTGGTCTGCAACCATGGGAGTAGGCATGTTTTCCAGCTTCATCTTAAGCTGCGGATTTTTTGCAGCAGTCAGACAGCGGGCGATGTGTTCCTGAGTAAAGCCGTCTACTTCGGAAAGCTTTACGGGAAAGCCGATTTTTCTGGAAAGCTCAAGCATGGCTTCTGCAACAGCAGTTCCAAGCTCCCGTCCGGTCATTGCATTGAGGTCACCCTTAAGCAGACCTGCCTTCTCGTAGATACCACCAACAAGCTTCAGCGGCTTTTCGATGGCAGGGGCAAAAAACACTGTGTAGTAGGGGTTCATCATTGCACAAGCACGTCCGTGGCTGAGAATATCGATAAGAGAGAAGCTGGTAAGGTGGGCACCGTTGGTACCTCCAACCATGATGGCGTATCCGCCCATGTCAGTGGCAATACAGAGTGCATCCCGGGCATCTTTATCATCGGGGTTGGCGATAACCTTGGGCAGGTTTTCAACAACAAGACCGATTCCAGCCTCTGCAATCTTTGCGGTCAGTTCGTAATTGGCGTTGTTAACAGCACCGTAAACTACTTCAAGACAGTGTGCGATACCGTCAAGGGCACCGTCCATAATCAGGCTCTTGGGGGCACCGTAGGTTACTGCAAAGTCAAAAACGGGAAACTGGGGAACAATACCTTCATCTACAACCAGCTTCTTCTGTCCGGTTTTAAGGTCGGTGATGTTTGAGTACTTGGTCAGATGAGCACCGGATGATGCTGCTGTCTGAATAGCAATATGGGGAGTAAGTTTCTTACCGGCTTTTTCAATGGCTGCAGTTACCTGACCGGTTCCAAAGTAATCTTCAATGTCGCCGCCAAGAGTCCGGAGAACCTCTGCGGATTTAACAGCATCGATAGTACTTCCACCACCAAAACTGACAATTACATCGGGATTTCCAGCCTTAAGAGACTCGGTAATGCGCGCAAGGTCTTCACGGGGAGCGTTGGGGCCTGCACCGGCTTCTTCTTTAACAAGCTCAACACCTGCATCTTTAAGAGATTTCCGGACAGTGTCGAGAAAAGTCTCGCTTCCGGGAAATTTGTCACAAACAAGAACGGCTTTCTTACCAACCTTGGCAGCTACACCACCAATCTGGTCCAGAACATTACGTCCATAAAGATAATTTCCGCCCTTGAAATCCTTCAAAAGGTCTTCTGCGATCTTCAAATAATCCATGAGTTAACTCCTTCGGGAGAGTAAATTGTATACGGTTTCTTATTATTGCACTTCCAAGCGGTGCATGGGAACCCTTCCAACCCTCTGTCAGTAAAAATATATCTATTTTTTACCGTGGATTTGCCGGATTGTTTACAGGCCATTTCGGCTTATTTCCACTGAGCACATCATGAATACCATAGGCTGCATGGAGCGCCATTCTTATCATACATTCAGTGGTAAGAGCCGCATTATGGGGAGTAACCACCACATTATCCATGGCAAAAAGAGGATGATCTTTCGCAGGAGGCTCCTCCTCGAAGACATCCAATCCAGCTCCGGCAATAGTTCCGTTTTTCAGGGCCGCCACCAGGGCGGCTTCATCAATAACCTCACCCCGGGCTGCATTAATCAGTGAAGCCGACTCTTTCATTAAGCCGAATTCCTTTGCTCCAATTGACTTTGCGGTCTGTGACGTTGCGGGAATGTGAACGGTGAGAAAATCTGACTGCTTGAACATATCATCCCACTCTTCCACCCGGGTCACATACTCCGGGAATTTATCCGCAGGCAAATAAGGATCATACCCGACAATCTTCATTCCAAGACCAAAATGGGCTTTCTGAGCCACAAGTCGGCCGATTTTCCCCATACCCAGAACTCCGAGAAACTTTCCCTCAAGGTCATTTCCCTTTACCCGATTTCTGATCTCGAAGTCTCCCGCCCGGAGAGCTTTGTCACTGCGAACAATATTATGTGCAAGAGAGACGATAAGACCGATTGCATGCTCTGCAACGGTATTGGAGTTCGATTCCGGGGCATTGGTAACCCAGATACCCAGCTCTTCCGCTTTCTTGCAGTCAATGTTATCAACACCAACTCCATGGCGGCCTATAACCTTGAGTTTCTTTCCTGCTTCCATTACTTCTGCAGGAAAAGGGGCGGTACGGGCAAGAATTGCATCACAGTCAGCTACATCGCGAACAATGTCCTCCACAGTAATACCACTGCCCATCTTTACTTCGTAGCCCTGTTCACGCAAAAAGTCTTTTCCTTCCTCCATTACATCCTGGGGAATAAGAACCTTGAATGCTGCCATGAAAAATCTCCTTATTACTTTATTGGTGAATTAATACAAAGACGCCCGGCAGACTGCCGGGCGCTATATATTCAGTATCAGTCTTTGAACTTGTCAGCGATGCCCTTGAGACCGTTGGCGATAACACCGATGTCCAGGCCGCTCATAACCATCTGCATGTCATCCTTGAACTTCTCAAGAAGAGCGTCGGGAGCATGGAGAGAAAATACCTTACCATACTTCTTTGCAGCTGCTGCAACCTTGGCAATGGCATTCACATTGATTTCGTTCATAATATCCCCGGGAACGCCAAGAGAAATCGCAAGGTCGTTGGGCCCGATAAGAAGAACGTCAATTCCCTCTGTAGCAGCAATTGCTTCGATATTATCAACAGCCTCTTTTGTTTCAATCTGCGCAATTGCCAGAGTCTCTGCATTCTGCTCTTTCATAAAGGTAAGTGCATCGGTTTTCAGGTTGCCGTAACCGGTATGCACTCCAAGACTTCCGAATCCACGGCCGCCGATGGGGATATACCGAGACCATTCAACAAGTTTCTTTGCCTCTTCTTCTGTACTCAGCATGGGGCACATAATTCCGGTTGCACCCGCATCGAGGAGCCGTGAAACAAAGCTTTTTGACAGCTCAGGAATCCGAACAAAACAACCCAGACCGATCTCTCTTGCCAGGTTTGCCATGTTTGCAAATGTCTGCACATCATAAGTCCCGTGCTCCATGTCAAAGAGGACATAATCGAGTCCTGCATTTTTAGCAATCTGGATAATGCCAGGGTGATCAACCATACGAATCATGGTTCCGACAATTTTCTTTCCATCTCTTAGTTTCTTTACAGCCATAGTGTTCCTCCACCAAATAAAATGTTTATGTTCAACCAGGACGACTGAAAAGGCAGCCTGGTTTCGGGATACAAAAATAGATTACTGTTTTCCGGAAGCTTCGATCCCTCCGGCTTTTCCCAGAAAAACCTGGGGATAAAAGGTGTCGATAATATCCCTACAGGTAATCCGCATATGTTCACGCATCAGCTGTTCGCTTTTGTCCGCATCCTGATCCAGAACAGCCTGAATGATTAATAAATGAAAATTACGCGATACACCTTCAATCGATGAACTGTGCCGGGCGATGTTGCTTGTAAGACGGGCAAGAAAACTTACTTTTTGATAGATTTCTTTCAACAGGGTGTTAGCGGAAGCATCAATAAACATGGCATGCAGGGTACGGCCATATCTGGGGCCTTCTTCCGCAACCTGGTCTTCCGGCAGGGATTCAAGCTTATGCTGCAATATCTCCAGATCCCGGAGAAAACCCGTCTCCCGGCGCTGACAGGCAAGTCTTACAGCCATACCCTCTATTGCTTCTCGTGTCTGAAACACATCAAAAATCTGCTCCCACCCTAATTTCCTGACAAAAAACCCCCGGGCGGGACGCTGCTCTACAATGCCGTCAAGAACCAGGCGCCAGAGAATTTCCCGTATGGGGGTCCGGCTGATTTCATAATACTCGCACAATTCGCGTTCAATAAGGGAATCACCCTGTGTATACTCTTCACTGAGGATTTTTTCGCGCAGGTCGTCAAGTATCTCGTTCTTTGTCATTGATGATGTGTATCCGTCCTTGACTAATTTTGTATACCAACAGCATACAATGTGTCAAGCAGTCGGTATGCATACCAAGAGACATCCTGTGTTTTAGTGGATTACATTCTTCTTATCGGAAAACTATATAAAGTATCCGAACAAAAGCACTATTGTATACCAATAACTATAAACCCTGTCTTTCTGACCGTCAAGAAAATACAGCAAGAGGCTATTTATATTGCATGCAATATGATATTCTGGCATAAAGAAACTGGAATAAAGGATTTATCATGGACTCAGTAAGAAAGATTTTAGACCGTATAGAAATCCCCAGGATGTACAAGGTAAAAAACAACATTGAAAGTCCCTGTATAGAAGATATACCCGGCACTGTACGCAGGATTCTGAACAAGCCGGAAATTCGATCTACCATACAACCGGGGCAAACTGTTGCCGTAACCGTGGGGAGTCGAGGAATTTTAAATAAACCCCTGATTATCAAGACCCTTATAGAGGTACTGAAAGAGTGGGGAGCAGACCCATTCATGTTTCCGGCAATGGGAAGTCATGGGGGAGCAGTTGCGGAAGGACAGCGGGAAATGCTGATTAATCTGGGATTTACCGAAGAGTATATAGGTGCTCCCATAAAATCCTCCATGGAAACTGTTCAGGTAGCTGAAACGAAAACCGGCCTTCCCGTTTTTATAGATAAGTATGCGTATGAAGCAGATGCCGTAATAATTTCAAACCGGGTAAAGGTACATACCGCCTTTTCCGGCGAAATAGAAAGCGGTCTGGTTAAAATGGGTGTCATCGGACTGGGCAAACAAAAAGGTGCTGATATCTGTCACGAACTCGGTTTTGAAGTAATGGAATCCCGACTGAAAGAGATTTTTACCGCCACTGTTGAAAACCTTAACATTCCCTTCGGCCTGGCGCTGATTGAAAACGGCCAGCATCAGACAGCAGAAATACACGCTGTTCCCGGAAAAGAGATACTTGAGAAAGAGGTTGAACTTCAGAAAACCGCAAAAAGACTGCTTGCCCGGGTGCCTTTCAAAGAGCTTGAAGTTCTGGTGATTGACCGCATCGGCAAGAATATCAGCGGCACAGGACTGGATCCCAATGTTGTAGGCCGGTATCATACAGGTCTGGGCAGCGGCGGACCATCGATCAGGCGTATAGCAGTACTGGATATTACTGATGTTTCTCATGGCAACGGCGCCGGCCTGGGCATCAGTGACTTCACCACTCAGCGGGCATATAAAAAATTCGATTTCGGACAGACCTACCCCAACCTGCTTACATCCAACGTGCCGGTGGCAGGAATGATTCCAGTGGTTATGCCAAATGACAAAATGGCATTTCAGGCTGCAATTAAAACCTGTCTACTCTGGAATAAATCTGAAGCACGGGTTGTGCGCATAAAAGACACCCTCTCTCTTGAAGAGTTTGAAGTTTCCGAAACGCTGCTAACAGAGGTAAAGGCAAACCCAAAAATGACGGTAATTGAAGGACCCTATGAGCTTGAGTTCGACGCTGAGGGGAATTTCCAGCAAGGATAAAGACATTCAGAGTAAACAGAATCAGGCATTACGACCTTGATATTTCTGCCCCGTTCGGCAACTATCAGCCATGGGGCAGTTCTTATTTATAAATAATCATCGGAAAGTTGAAAAGTCATGCAGATACTAATAACTGGTGGAGCCGGCTTCATTGGCAGCCATCTTTGTGAATATTTAATAAATACGGGACATAATGTAACCTGCCTGGATAACCTATCTTCAGGTAATATACAAAATATAGAAAAGCTGCTGCCCGAGACGAGATTTACCTTCGTTGAGCACGATACATCTATCCCTTTTGATTATCCTGCAGAAAGAATCTACAATCTTGCCAGCCCTGCATCACCGGCATGGTACTCCCGGAACCCCTTGGCAACAATACAGACAATAGTACAAAGCACATTCAACAGCGCAGCGGCGGCAGAAAAATATGGAGCCAGAATTCTTCAGGCATCAACATCCGAAGTTTACGGATCCCCTCTCGTTCATCCCCAGACCGAGGCCTACTGGGGAAATGTAAATCCAAACGGTGAACGATCATGCTATGCAGAATCCAAACGATTTGCCGAAACCATACTCAGCAATTACCACAGACAATACAATACAGATATCCGTATAGCCCGGATATTCAACACCTACGGTCCCAAAATGCGCCACGACGACGGCCGGGTTATTCCCAACTTTATTTCCCAGGCACTAAATGGAAGCCCGCTTTCGATTCACGGAGATGGTAATCAGACACGGTCTTTTTGTTATATTGATGACCTTATAACCGGTCTCGTTCAACTGATGGAGGAATCTGAAGAAAGCGGACCTGTGAATCTGGGAAACAATCAGGAGACCAGCATCTCCGATCTGGCAAAGATGATAATAAACCTGACAGGCAGTAAATCAGATATATCCTGTATTGAAGCTCCCTGTGAGGATCCGAAAAAACGAAAGCCGGACTTAACCCGAGCCCGAATGCTCACCGGATTTATGCCAAAGGTATCTCTGGAGAAAGGACTTCAGAAAACAATCCATGCATTAATTAAACAGACAAAGCAGTGAATACCTGTTTTCAGTCTTTTCTGAAATCAGGATAAACACTTTTTATCTTTCCATACTCTTCTTCGCTGATCCTTCCCCGTTCCAGCATCAAATCGAGATAATACTGAATATGCGCCGCCCAGTAGGGAGTAACTGCTCCATTTTCAAAATAGCGGTAATAACGTCTCGGTGAGGGCAGAACAGTGGCCATCCATACAGCTTCCACAGGGGTAATTTCCTTCGGGGATTTACCGAAATAGTGACGGGAAGCCTGATCAATGCCATACAGTTCCGGACCGAACTCAACAAGATTTAAATACAATTCCAGAAGACGCTCCTTGGGGATATGCACTGCATCTTCAGTTAAATAAACCAGCACCGCCTCATGAATTTTGCGTAAGACTGCTCTGTCGGGTGTCAGAAAAAGATTCTTGATAAGCTGCATGGTTAAGGTACTTGCACCTAGTTCAACTTCCCCGGCTTTAAGGTTTCTCTCCACTGCATTCTTGAAGGTGAACCAGTTGATTCCGTCATGGAAGAAGAAATCTCCATCCTCAGCGGTAAGTACTGCCCGGGGAATCCAGGGTGACATATCCTCAAGATAGATATACCGGTAATCCGGCAAAGCCTCGCCTCCTCTGTATGTTCCAAAAGGTGTAGTTGAATCAGATACAGTCTGAGGAAGAAAGACCGGACTCCTTTCAGGATCTCTCAGTCGCATTACCAGATTCCAGGTCAGCTCTGAATTATCAAGCATCCACTGTACTCCCGCTTGTCTTGCCGGTGGTACTGTCAGAAATCTGCTGCCTGAAGGATCAGGATAATAACAGAAAGAATCATTCAGGCGGGACACATCAATGGATGCAGGGATGGAGCGAATAGCAAAACCGGTTATATCTACCGAACTTATCCAGTTCATTAATGATAATTTATCAAAGGGCACTTCAAGATCCAGCGACCAGGTAACCAGACCATTCAGCTTCAGCCCCTTTAACGGCCCCATCATGGCACTGGGAACCGCGTCAATCAGGTCTTCAAATGAGGTATTCCGAATATACACCTGCATATCAAGGCGGGACAGAGAACACAGTCCCAGTGACGGATCATCCGGATATATACCCCGGAGAGAAGGAAGCAGATCCAGTTGAACATTTCCTGTACGCAGAACCCCTTTGCGAAAAACAATTTCACCCCTCGCTTCAGGAACACTGTTGCGAATCTCTTCCTGTCCGGATGCTATAAAAGCAGGATTGGAAGGAGTTGCCCGGCCGAGTATTCTCGGTGGAGAAACCGGAGCATCCCTGTCATAGGTTGCATTGAATTCATACGTCCCTGACTCTACAACTACAGGTTCCGCCCCGATAGTCTGATGCGCCAAAGTAACCATATTACCGTTTAATACTCCGTTAAATTCTGCAAGCCCCTTGAGAGGAAATGTGAAATCAGCAGTCGCGTCCAGGGTGCCTGAAAGCAGATTATCCGCCGTCCGGGGGAAAAGACGACCGACACTCTGTACAGGAAAATCAGTGAAGTTGATATTTCCAGATGCTTTAGTCTCCGGAATATTTAACTTGCACTTGAAATTCAGCCTCCCCGACGCCTCTGCCTGTATATCATCGCCGGAGCGAACAATATGGAGTTCCCGTATAACAGGAGAATCATGTTTCTCCTGCCCGACCGATATGAAAACAGACGATACAGCCACTTCATCCGGAAGAAACTTTTCCTGGGAGATATTCTTCATGAAATCCCAGAATATATCCGAGAGATTCGTTTCTTCAGCATTAGAAGCAGGCAGCGGTTGAAAGGAATCCTTCTCTGATGCAACAGAATCATTAGACAATGAAATATCTGCAGGAACAGGATGTTCCATCTCTGGCGTCAGGCTGCGCTGGCCATTTAACCCACCGCCGGTCAAGGTAATTACCGCACCCTTTACCCTGATTAATTTTACCGGTTTCCTGTCACTGGCATCTGCCAAAAGAGCAAACGGATCTATCTTTACATCAACCTGACGAATTGAACAACCGACTGAAACCCCTGCAGCCACAGAAGGAAAATCAGCCTCTATATTTTTCAGTCTGACAGAAAACGGAAATCTGTACCGCACTGTGTTAAAGTCAATTTCATAACCAAACCGTTCAGCAACGGATGCTTTAACCTTCGTAAGCTGAGCAGGAATAAGCGTAGAGTTAATATAGATGGAACCGGCAAGCAGCAAACCGAGGACAATTAAAGTAAAGATAATTGTAATAATGATAAATAAACGTGATTTTTGCATATCCGGATTCTTCCATCCAGAGAGTGACACTTTAGTATCACCCGGGTCAAGACTGCTGGACCGAGAGAATTCTGTTGCGAAGATCTTCCCAATGTCTGAGTACTTTTCCGTATTCACCCAGAGTTTCACTGGAAACAGCAATGATGTCAGATGAAGGATCTTCAACCAGATTTCTGCAGCGGTCTATGTAACAGGAGAGACTCTCAGCCCAGGGATCCGGCTTGCCACCATAGATATTCAGCAGATGGGCTGCCCGCTCAGCCTGTTGCTGTGCGTACATTCGCTTCAACGAGGAAATAAACTCCAAAAATCCCGATGTACTGTACATGGAGAGCTCACAGTAGAGCCTGCCTGCTTCAGCAAAGCGTGTAGATACTGTATCGGACAACAACCTCTGTGAAACATGGGCGGCAATCAAACCTTCCAGAATATCCCGTGATACCAGAGAGGATGAATCTGCAGTAACTGTTTCACCTGTCATTACCGGCATCTGCAACACCGCCATATTCGGGTATATCCCTCCAGACAAAATTAGAAGACTGTAATCCGAGCTTATACAGCCCTCAAAGAAAGGAGGCAGACACAGAGATGGATCCACTGCAAGCAGAGAATGGCCGGGAGGTATGTTTCCATGAAGGATTTCAGGCGCTTCGGGGCTGCTCACAAACTGTGCAGGAGATTCCCCGGAAAAGGCTGAGGTAAAGAACTCTTCTTCTGAATTAAACCTGGCCAGAGCAATTTGGTGTTTACTACAGTGAGAAACATCCTGCCTGTATCCGGCAATAACGGCGCCGATACGGAGACTCCCCTGTTCCATATAGAGTGCAGCAGCAGGCGGCAGCTCGCAAAGATCAGAATTCTCCAAAAGTTCTTTGCCAGACAGTACACTGTCTAATATAGCTTCCAGACCTTCCGATGCAACATGCAGTTCCCTGGAATCGAAAAGTGCACCATAATGCCCGGTACCAAAACCAGGCAATATCCGTCCTCTGTTAAATACAGCAGGTGCCCGCATTTGACCAGCTTCTGCCTCACCGCCTCCATTTACCAGAAGCTCGAGATTCCTTTGTCCGGAAGAACCGGAGAGAAACGATTCAAACATTTCAAAAAGGAACTCGCCGGAACCAGCCATGGATAAAATTTTTCCCGTTAATTCCTTGAAGAAGGACACCTTTTTTGTCCCGGTTGTACGTTTAACAGCCTTCATCTGAAACGAGGTATTCAACAGAGATGCTGGCCGAAGCAGCTGGCTTTCTTTCCAGGAATTGATTAGGCGTACAACAATTTCATCATCCGGATATCGTCCCAATCCTGCAGCGACAGTGGCACAATGCGCCTCCAGAGGCTGACATCCATACAACATATGGAAGAGCTCACCTTCAGTCCGGGGAACAACCGTGACACTGCCGTCATTGCGGCTCTGGGCAAAAACAGAATCCGGTCCCGCAGGATAGAAGTGAACATCCGCAGGAAAATAACAGGACCCCGTCACCGGTCGCCTCCCGCTTTATACGCCTTATGCCAGATTTCCGGCCAGGCAAGCAACAGTTCGCCGATGTTTCTGAGATACTCGCGAAAATGCGCCTCTGCCTTGTTCACATCCTTCTCCAGAAAATCCCGGGGAATCCAGCTTTCCGCTGCCTGCACTTTAAGCTGCTGTATATACTCCTGCAGGTTATTCAGCCAGAGTCTGCTTCCGCCTGAATAAGTTTTTTTTTCAGTTAGATACTGGATACGGTAGCCCGCAAATTTCAGGTTAAGACTGATAATAAACTCTGAAAGACTGTCGGATGCCAACCCAGAAAGATCAACAAGCCGCTGTCCGATACCGACCAGACAGTCAGCAGGTTCCATGGGTATAAAATCCGGTGAAATGTACTCCAGATACTGTGTTATAAACGCGGTAAGGGTATGCTGGTTGCGATTAAAATCCGCATCCGAAAATTCCAGCCTGTTATTATGCAGATGATCAACACAGAATGGCAGATGGCTTACAGGAGTCCCGGGATAGCATATCCGGACAAGCTGCGCCCAGGCGGCATCGTCCCCCCGAAGCAAAGGAAAAAACGGCGGCAGTATTGCTGTCCCCTTCCACCCATAGCAGGTGGTAACAAAATAGGCAAGGCTTGATTCTGCTTCCTTCGGTGCAAGCAGCAGAGCATACGGATTAAACCTGGCAGCTTGAAATTCTTTTTTATTAGCCCAAAGAATTCGGGCCCAGGATGGATCAATATCCACATAGGACCAGGGATTACTGTACCAGCGCCCTCCCCGGATTCCGGCCATGGCTATCCGCCCATCTTCTTCTCCGCCTAAAACACGCTTAAACCCCTCTGCAAGTTCCCGGAACTGATCTCCCGAAGATGAGGTAAGCAGCTTCTCAAGCCTTTTAGCATTTCCGGCAGGCAAAAACAGCAGCGGCAGCGATGAGTTTTCGAGGGACTGTTCAGCTTTGCGGTCAAATTTCTCTTTCAGCCGGGAAGCAATAGGCATTACATCATCATCAATGCTCAGACAGATTTTGCCCACATGATATAAAAGCCCGGAATTGCGGTTTCCACCGGGACTGAACAGTCCGTAATCCTTGCAGCCGAAAAGAGCAAACATGGCGGCATGGCGTACATCGGGACCGGAATCTGACAATAGATCGTTCAAATACTGCTGCTTTTCTTCTTTACCAAAATAGTTGAGGGACATAATACCCGAAGCAGAAGCATCGGAAAGAACTTTACGGTTTTCCTGCCGAATATGCTCATCGGAAGAATCATCAAGAACTGTACAGCCGGAGAAAATGGAATCTGAAGATGTTTTACAAACCTGTAATAAACCTGAAAGCGCCCCGGCAAGCATCCCAGGGCGCTGATTGGTAACTAGTATACTTTGCAATGGTCAGTTAAGATTGAAAAACAGCTACAAGAGGGAGAACTTCCCCGGATTCCAGTTCAAAAATATCAGTTAGATGAAATGCATATTCATAGGTCCCTACACCACCATAATACCAATACCTTTCGAGTAGGACCCTTACTCGTCTGCGCGCAGGAAGCCCTTCAATCGTAATTATTCCACTGGTTTCAATACGAACAATTTCACCATCACCGATGAACACTGCATCCCTAAATAATGGATCTGGTACAGTATAATTAACAGTGTCGACATAGGTATAATACCCGCTGGTATCGATATACCCGTCGAGATCACCTTCTTCGTACACACTTGCTCTTATATAATACCCATCACCTGCATAGCCCATTGCACTCTGAGAAATGAAATCAAAAGATAACATCTGATTATCAGCTTCACCTGAATCCAGATAACAACCAGAAAGGAGAACTAAAAGGACTGCAAGCACTACCCATTTATATTTCATACTTTTCTCCTTCCTTAATTCCACATACCGCCAGAAGACCAGCCGATAATAACTCCACCACTCTGAATCACTCCAGACAGATCGTATGCATCGATAATTTCATCAATCTGTGCAGCACTTATGCTTACTCCATACATAGCATTCATCGCGTCCAGTGCTCCCTGGGGAATATCCACACCATTCGTTGCTACCCGTACACCAGCAGGGACGCCGGAACGCTGTCCGTAGGTGTTTATCAAAGCCACCAGCCCTTCAACAACCTCAAGGTTTGAACCATCGAAGCTAAAACTGGTTCCCCTGACAGCAGCTGTTGAGACAGGACTTCTCAGGCGAAAATCATTCTGCAGCCCGCTGGTTTTCCGCACAGTAGCAGACACTCTTCCAACCCGCAGATACAGATCGGTTTTTACTGTGCCTTCCTTTTCGATCAGTTCGTCAAGCCGCATACGGGTAAGAGGCTTTACCTCCAGAACAGCAGTGCCGATCTCCAGAACCGCCTGTGAACGAAACCCGGTGGATATGGTTGCGCCCGCAGGAATCTCCATTCCTTCCGAAACCGCTGTCCAGGCTGCACCTGTATTACGTATCTCCACCTTTCCAGTAAAGCTTTTTACCACAGCACTTGTTTCTGCTGCCGCACCTATTGCAAACAGTGCAGCAACTACCGTGCATATCACTATTCTTTTCACTTTCATATTATCCTCCGTAACCTATAGTCCGATTGAGACATCCAGACGAACAAGTCCCTGGACCACACCCTGATCAGGAAAATAGCCGGCAAGGGTCAGTCCGGCTCCGAAATCTGAAGCAGGACGCATTCGTACCTTTCCGGAAATTTCTGTTCCCGTATATTCACCGCTGGTAGAGAAATAGTCCCCACCGAAAATAAACTGCATGTTCCGCATAGCCGGAGACATTCTGTCTGCCCAGGGTCTCAGGGAATATTCAAGCCTGATTCGTGAAGTATCTGCCAGTGATGGAGAGTAGATTGCCCCCAGGGTAGGTTTGGAAACAGAGAAGAAATCCACACTGCCCCACAGTATTCCGCCGGAAATCCTTGAAAAATAGAACTCCTCCAGAGAATAATATATCCCAGCGTTCAGGAGAATTCCGCTTCCACCGTTTTCCGTGTCCATTGCCGAAGTGGCAGAAAGATCAAAAAACAGGTTTTCTACAATCCCCCCCTCGGCGGCTGCGGTCAAATGCAGACTGTCCATAGTATCACTGCTGTCCCGGAGATCCTGCTGGACGAGCCCCTCCAAGGTATAGCTTTTATTACGATCCAGGGCAGGCATTTCAATCCTGAACTGCTCAAAAACCCGTTTCGGCGCAAAATAGACCCCGCTGTCATTATCATCAACTACATCAGAGATGGTCATACTCACATTTGCTTCCGGTTTGGTAAGCAGACCTGTATAACCTGCCGCTGCCGTAACAGCATATCCTCCGAGATCAAATCTGCCACGGACACCATCGGCAACATGGCTTAGAACAAATCCGGTTTTATCAGAAAAACTGAACCTTCCCAGGGAAGCATCCAACACCGTATCTGTGTTTAGAAAGTTCTTCTGCTTGATACCGATTTTCAGCAGATCCGGCTCAAAAATATGCTGCTCACTTTCATTAAACAGATAATAAAAATTACCGGACAACGTATACAGCGTATCCCCGGATACCCAGCTGTTTTCCGCCCAGACAGCAACTTTCTCTCTTGGTGAAAAATCAGGATCGCCCTCTTCCTGCAGCGCAAGAGAACCACGGCTGTCTACTACAACACCGTAATCAAGGGCAAACAGGCCGCAACCAACAAGAAAAACCAGAGAAACTACAACAATCTTTTTCATGACCGTTCCTCCAGTTCAGCGAGGGCCCTTCCTGTCAAGCTCAGGGCTTCCTCCCCGCTTATAGCTGAAGCGGCATCCCCGGATTGAACAATAATCCCCAGAAAACGCAGATCGCGCACCGCATATCTGGGTCCGGGAAAAAGAGTTGAACCAATCCCGCGGGGCAGATCAAGTTCCTGCTGCAGCATAAATGCAAATACCCCGAGACTGACCTCGTCTGACGCTGATCCGACACCATATCGGCTCAGATCCAGCTTTTCACTTAGAGCCTTGAATGCATCCTCTCTACCCTGATCCCCGGACTGATTAATGCTGAGCAGAATATACGCAGCAGATCCAGCACTCAGGTTCGTTTCCGAAAGTACTGAGTCAATAATGTCATTGGACTGGGCGAAGAGAGGAAGAAACAGTGAAAGAAGGAAGAAACATACTAGATATCTTTTCATACTTTCCTCATCATGTATAATAACCTTAAATAGTAATGGGGAAAAAATACGTATTTTCCCGATCTTTTGCAAGACTGCTGCTAAATTTATACAGAGCAGTACAGATTTATATACACAGTATACACCGGTTTCCGGAGGATAGGATGCACAGAAAGTTTACATTCCGATATTATTATTTAATTCCACTTATTATTATCATTCTCACAGGCTCACTTCAGCTGATTCCGGGTATACAATCCGCAGACCGCGGCATCTACGATCTTTTCCTGCACATAAAACCGCCGGTTGCGGAGGATCCCTCCCTGCTGTTGCTGGACATAGATGATCTTGCAATCTCTCAGGTAGGCACCTGGCCCTGGAGCCGCAGTGTAATTGCAGACGGACTGCTTATGCTCAGAGAGTTCAACACTGATACAGTTGTTTTCGATATTGAATATGTCGACGCCAGCCCCAAGGGTGTCAACTCGGAATATCTTGACCAGGAGATTCCCCGGATGCTAGATGCCGACTTCAATGATCTGAATGATAACATCACCGGCTTGTTCAGCGCACTTCTTGACGGCTACATTCCCCTTGAAGAAGCAGAAGATTATATAACTCAGCTAACTGATATAAGTTCCGACGTTAAGCAATCACTGCTTGCAGCCATACAGGAAGTAGCCAGAGATAATGATGAGTATCTGGGACGGGCGTTCGGTGTATTCGGAAATGCATGGGCTACAGTAAATATGCTCCCCAATGAGGTTGAACTGATTAAAGTTGGACCTCGCCTGAAAGAGTATGTAAAGGAATCTGTCCCCCTTGCTCATGTACAGACAGCTCCCGCCTATACTCCCTCCCTTCCCGCCCCGGCAGTTCAGCCGACAATTCTGCCTATCCTTACCAGAGCAGCCGGTGCAGGCTTTCCCAATGTGGTGGTTGACAGTGACGGAGTACGCCGGAGAATAGATCTTCTGGCAGGATACGGAGACGGACTGTACGGACAGCTGGTATTCGCTCCACTGCTACAGAAAATGGGTCACCCTCAAATAAGTGCCGAGGAGGGGAGTATTTCCGTCAAATCCGATGCCGGGGATTTTTCCATTCCTCTTGATACCGAGGGCAGGATGATTATCAACTGGCCGAAGAAAAGCTTTGAAGACAGCTTCCGCCACCTCTCCTACAACCAGATAGTAGTACATCAGAAGCTCGAAAAGCAGGTTTTCAGAAATCTCGACATTATGGACAAGGCAGGCTATCTGGACTTTTTTGACAGCGAATCTTCTCTACCTGATATTTACCGCTATGCCCAGGCCCTGAAAAGTGAGCTACTCGAAGGAACCGCGCCACAGAATCCGGATAATATAGAAGAGTATATTGCCGCACGAAAGGTGTTCTTCGATTCCTGCGCTGCGCTTGCAGAAGGTGATACCGAAGAGGCGATTCTGGCGGAAATAGACCGGGTTTTAAGCGATCCGGATCTGGATGCGGCACTGTGGGAGGAGTATCAGGCAATTAAAAAAGAGGTAACAGACTCTTTCAATGAGATTTCTACAGATATTGCACGAATCTCGGAAATCCGCAACAACCTCACCGATCAGCTTTCCGGATCATTTGTTATTATAGGGCAAACAGGAATATCCACATCCGATATCGGAGTGACTCCTTTTGCTGAAGAGTATATGAATGTGGGAACCCATGCAGCAGTAGCCAACACAATACTGCAGCAGGATTTCCTGGATGAACTGCCATGGTGGATCTCCCTTGCAGCGGCACTGGTGCTTACCCTTGTTCTTTCCTTTGTCATCCGACATCTTTCGCCGGGACATTCCATTATTTTCGGCCTGGTTTCAATTATTGCGGTTGTATCCGCAGGACTGGCTCTCTTCCTGATAACCGGCATGTATCTTCCCATGATTACGCCGCTGATGATGGTAACCCTCACCTTCCTGACTATTTCAGGTATAAAATTCATAAAAACAGAAGGAGAAAAGAGCTTCCTTCGTTCAGCCTTCTCAAGGTACCTCTCTGCGGATGTTATCAAACAGATTATTGATAACCCTGACCGTCTGAATCTTGGCGGAGAAAAGAAAGTACTCACCGCAATCTTCACCGATGTAAAAGGGTTTTCCACAATCTCCGAAAAGCTGGACCCCACAGATCTGGTCAAGCTTCTGAATGAATATCTTACCGCCATGAGCGACACAATCCTCGATCTCCGGGGCACCATAGATAAATATGAAGGAGATGCCATAATTGCCTTCTTCGGGGCTCCCATTGAGATGCATGATCATGCCTACAAAGCCTGCCTTTCGGCGGTGAGGATGAAACGCACTGAAATAGAATTAAACAATCAGTTCACTGAAAGAGGGATGTCTCCCGGACCGCTTATGACCCGCATAGGCATAAACACCGGTGATATGGTTGTAGGGAACATGGGTACCCTGCAGAAGATGGACTACACCATCATGGGCAGTGCGGTAAACATGGCCGCCCGTCTGGAAGGGGTGAACAAACAGTATGGAACCTGGATTCTCACCAGCGAACAGACCAGGAACGCCGCCGGCAAAGCTTTTATCAGCCGTCAGCTTGACCGCGTCAGGGTTGTGGGCATAAATGAACCGGTCAGATTGTATGAGCTGCTTGAAGAACATGACCGAGTGGATGCCAATACGCGGGAGGGACTTGATATCTTTCATGCCGCCCTGGAACTGTTCGAAGAGCGGGAGTGGGAAAAATGCCAGGAACTGTTCCGTTCAGTAATGAAAATATTCCCCGAGGACGGACCCTCCCAGTTTTATATTGAGAGAGCACGCAAGTATATTACCCAACCCCCTTCCGATGGTTGGGACGGAGTGTTCAATCTTACCCTGAAATAGACCATGAGTATTCTCTATCTTATTCGTCACGCCGAGAGTGAGGCGAACAGCAGACGTATACTTGCAAGCCGGCTTCCTTTTCCCTTGAGTGAAGCCGGTATGAACGATGCCCGACGTATTGCGGTGGAATTGCAGAAGATCACAGCCATGGACAGCATAATTTCATCTCCGCTGCTTCGGGCAAAACAGACAGCAGACTGCTTCAGCCGGGCCTACGGAAATATGCCGGTTGAAAAAGATATGCGTCTGGCGGAGCAGGATTTAGGCGTCTTCTCCGGTATGAGCTACGATGAAGTCAAGGTAATTGAAGATTATGAGCGGGAAACCCTGAACCGCTGGAACTGGGTTCCCCGGGGCGGTGGTGAATCCTATGCAATGATCGCCAACAGGGTTACGTCGTTTTTCAACGATATATCAAATCTCAACTCAAACCAGCGGGTGCTTGTAGTCACCCACGCCGTGGTGTTCAGGCTTATCCGGGGCTTTCTGGACAAAACACTGCCAGGGTATCCCTCATCGTTTCCCCACAATGGAGAGATATGGAAAGTGGACTATTCAGGAAAACAACAAGTCTGTGAAATTGAACGGATGTTTCTCGGGAACAGCCGAAGCTTCATACACAATCCCTGACCTTTCCGGACAAGATCTACTCTTCCTTAAGTTTTACCAAAGTAAGAAGCAGCGCCGGGACCAGAGCAAGAACCATTAATGCCGGACCAAGACCGAAGCGGTCAACACCAAGCCCGAACAGAGGGGAAATAATCGCCACCATTAAGGTTTTCAACTGACTCTCTCCGGAAAGCCCCGTAGCCATTACAGAACCCTTGATTCTGTCACTCAGATAGCCCAGTGTTGCCGGCCTGCGGAGATTTTCCAGGAGATAAAACAAGATGAAGATTACAACTGCGACGGAATTGATCCCGGCGATCAGAAAAAGTCCGATTCCCGCAACGGCAAAGATACCTGCCGTATATGTGGCATTCAGCCCCGAAACGGTGGAGGTGAAGATGGAATGAAAAATGGAAGCATGACTGCTGGCATATGAGGTAAGCAGATAGAGCAGAAAGTAGACAGCACCAGAAATCAGGGCGACCCGCTGGTTTCCTTCAAAAGCGGCAAGAAGAGGCAGCGTAAGAGCCATTCCTTTCAAAACAGGCTGCACATAGTCTTTTACTGATTTAAACACCGCGTCAAAAAGACTGGAGTTAATCAGCGCTTTCCGTACTGTCCGCTCCTGAAACAATGAGAAAAATCCACGGATAGTCTTTTTTGCTTCTTTCCAGCCTCGCTTTTCATCTTCATCACAGGCACCTTCATCGCAGGAGAAATCAAGCGCTTTAGGGTAGCTGATAATCAGCAGCATATCCCCCAGATAAGGAATAATGCTCCAGAGGAATACGGACCGGAAACTTCCGGAGAAAAAAACCAGCAGAGCTGCTATGAGGGCGGAAAAAGCGGAACCAAGCTGTGCCCATCCCCGGGTATGGCCGTAGTAGGCAACCTTCTGATCCGTCATGTTATTCATTTTGAGGTATTCCATAATCATGGCTTTATGGGTTCCGGACCGGAAACTTTCACCCAGTGCAAAAAGCACCATGGCAGATAGATAGAAAACAAATGAAGGGAAAAAGTAAAAAATAAGGAAACTGCCTATATAGTTGATAAAGGCGAAGATCATGGAACTGCGGCGTCCCAGAGTATCAGCCACCACACCGGTGGGAATCTCGGTGATATTGGTAATGATCTCCCTCACCGAGTAGAGAATACCAATCTCAAAAAAACTGATGCCCATTTCACGGAAAAAGAGAACCAGAAAAGGATCGAAAAATTGAAGATTTTTCAGGAAACCGTAAAAAGAGAACTTCCAGTACTGCAGATCTTTTCTGAATTCACCCATAAATTTGGATAATATGTCAAAGAAAGAAGTTGATCAAGAAAACTTTTTTTTCCTTCCTTTGGAGGTCTCGGGAAAAGCAAAAAAGAAGAGGATTGCTCCGGCTATCAGAGCCATTCCTGCAACAACGGGCCAGGAAGGAGAATCCCCCGGGATAAGCAGCCAACTGAGGCCCGCGCCACCCACGGGAATAAGAAACTGCCACAGACCTATTACCGAAACTTTTTCACCCCTTACGGAAAGCAGATGGTACCAGATTGAAAAGGCCATGGCAGAGAGAAAAGCGAGATAGATAAGGGTATACCAGAATTTCAGCTCTGACGGAAAAACAAATGCTCCGTCAAAAAAACGGGAGAATATAAGCAGTGTCGCTCCGCCGGCAATAAACTGGGTAGAGGTGAGTACCATTGAATTAATTGTTCCCCGGGTTCGGTAGACAATCACATGTCCGATAACTCCCGAAAGAGCCGCACCCAACATAAGAAGTACACCGATAAGTTCGGGACCGCCGAACACGCCGGTGGAACTGTTCCGGGTAAGGCTGATAAGCAGTATTCCTGCAAAGCCGATCAGAAGGCTGATTATCATGCGAGGGCTCATTTTGTCATCATTCAGCATTACATGGGCCGCGAGAGCAGCCCAGAGAGGCATCATTCCATTAACAACCGCACCAACCGAACCGGGAATTAGTTTGAGGGAAAGAAAAAAAAGAGCATAAAACAATGAGGTCTGAAATACGGAGATCTTCAGAATGAGGCGGAGGTTGCGTCTGATTTCAGCAAATAAAGAGGTATGCATCACCGCGGAAGGGATCAGAATAATACCGGCCAGAAAAAACCGGATTCCCGCAAAAAAGAGAGGTGGAGCATAATTGAGACCGGTTTTAACCCCGACAAAGGCACTGGACCAGAGAATACATGAAACAACGGCAAGGGCCCAGGAGGGAATCATCCATCTTTTTTCAGAAGCCGGCATATCTACTCCCCGGAGAAAACAGGTAAATCTGATTACCCCGATACTAAAGGAAGGGGCGAATAAAAACAATCGCCGGAAACTTTCAAAGTAGAGGAGCGATCATTCTGAAAAAGGAATTCCTGAGCCTCCCGGCAACTCCAAGGCGGACAATATCCGCTTCCTCGATTTTTCTGCACATAGGCAGAAACTCATTGAACTGCTGTATCAACCTGCCGGCGACCTCCGTATCGTAGAAGAAGGCATTCATCTCGTAATCGAGGTGAAAACTGCGAACATCCATATTACAGCTGCCGATAGTGGCGATTGTTGCATCAGCAACAAGAGTCTTTGCATGAAAAAAACCTGCTTCGTAGAGATAGATGTTCACTCCTGCTTCAAGCAGTTCTTCAAAGTAGGTATGAGCCACCCAGAAGGGAATCCGTTTATCAGGAACACCAGTCATCATCAGGTTTACCTCCACCCCGGAGAGGGCGGCGGTTGTAAGTGAATTAGTGATTGTCGCTTCCGGTACAAAATAGGGGCTTTGTATATGTATCTGCTGATTGGCATTGTGAATGAGGTTTGCATACATCATCCTCAGGTTATGCCAGTCGGAATCAGGACCGCTGCATACAATCTGGGTGGGCAGTATTTTTGTTTTGTCCTTCACGTGTTCCGGAAAAAAACGCGGATCCTGCACCATCCCGCCGCCGGAGTTATACCAGTCGGAGAGGAAAACGGCCTGCATGAGCTGTACCGACTCCCCTTCCATCTTTATATGGGTATCCTGCCAGCGTTTGAAGGATTTCCCACCGGTTACATACTCAATACCCACATTCATACCGCCGGTATATCCGATCTTCCCGTCAATGATGGTAATCTTGCGGTGATTCCGGTAATTGAGGAGACGACCGGAAAGAACATTCATCGGGTCAAGAAAATACCGTGTTTCCACACCCGCCTTTTTCAGGTTCCGCTTGAACCTCTTGCTCATTTTCATAAAACAGCCGACACCATCGAACAGGAGCCGGACCTTTACACCTTCAGCAGTCTTGCGTACAAGGATATCCCGGATTCTCCTGCCAAGATCGTCCGATCTGAAGATATACACCTCCATGTGGATGGAATCGGTGGCATTTTCCAGTTCCCTGCACAGATCCTCAAAGAAGTCTTCACCTTCAAAAAAAGGAGTAATGTGGTTATTCAGGGTTATTATCGACTTGCCCGCCTGAAGAGCGAGATTGATTGACTTGGCCATATCATTGTCAAACTTTTCCCAGTCATCCTTCAGGAATTCCACCTGTTGACGCAGAATAGGTCCCAGAAGATCCTGAAAGGTTTTTTCCGGCAACATTTTCATAATCTTCCGGCGCTTCCAGTTGACCCCACCCAGAAGATACATAACCGCTCCTGCATAGGGCAGAAAATAGATGGCCAGAAGCCAGGCAATGGACACCTCAGGAGCCTTGTTATCCAGAAGAATTCGAACGGTAAGCACGACAACAAAAGCGACATACAAAAACAGCAGTACAGATGCGGAGGTAAAAAAACCCAAAACCGTCATGCTTGATTCTCCCTGCATTATTGTATCATCTGGTCCCTGCCATGGACACCATATTTCTTTTGACAAGAGCCGGTAAGAACAGGCATACTTGGGTTATGGTGAGGATAGACAAACTGGATATAGAAGACCGTAATCCTCTCTTCATGTCCGGCCACCCTCTGGATGGTATCCAGTTGAGCAGTCAGTTTCAGACTCGTCTCGATGAGTACATCTTTACCCTCGGAAGCATGAACATCCGACTGGTTACCGTATTGCTGCCCACACCGGAAATGGAACGAACCTATGGCGGTATTGATCTCCTGAAAACCTACAGGACTGCAGGGCTGGATGTCATTCATTACCCCCTTGAGAATTTCAGCACCCCGGACAGCATGGAACCCTTCAATAATCTCATGGACCAACTCTGCGATCGACTGATAAGTGAAAGCATCCTGGTTCACTGTCAGACTGGCTGCGGAAGAACAGCTGTTGTTGCCGCCGGCGTTCTTATAAGACTGGGAGAAGCCGCTCCTAAAGCAATAAGCAGAGTTCACCAGGCCCGCCCCTCCCTGAAGCCAACCATAAACCAGATACATTTCCTGAGAAATTACAGCAGGTATTCCGCAGCATAGCTAATTCAATGTCTTGACTCTATATATGCTTTTCTTTATATATAGATGGCGGAGGCGACATGAAACTGCTGCACAGTAAGAAAATTCTTGCCCTGATTACCCTCACCTATTTTATACTTCCTTTCCTGCATATCGGCCTTGCTTTGGCAGGGCTAATATGTATGGCTCTGCCTTTTATTCTGCTCTTCAGGGATAACAGACTCAGCTGGTGCAGCTCATACTGCCCCCGGGCTCAGCTCCTCTCATCTGTACGTTTTCGTAAAACCATGCCTCCCGTGCCGGAAATAATGAAAAAAGAGAAAGGAGAAAAAATACGTGGTCTTGTTCTTAATTACTTCTGTCTGAATCTCATGCTTATACTGGTCTCCTCCGTTATGGTAGCCAGCGGATCCATGGCGCCAATAGAGAGAATTCGGCTTTTTATTGTCTTTGAACTCCCCTTCCAGATGCCGCAGCTGCTAAGTAATCCAATACTGCCACCGGCGCTTCTCCATCTTTCATACAGAATCTATTCCATCATGACCAGTTCGCTGATTGCCGGTCTGCTGCTTGCCGTTTTTTACCGTCCCCGTACATGGTGCGCAGTCTGTCCGGTAAATACCCTCTCCAAGCGAATCCTCCACGCCAGACTCCTACATGGTAGTACGCATATTGAACAATAAACTACATATTTGTAGCACTTATACCCAACACTACCAAACAGGTAATAAATATATTAGATATTACATTTAGGTAAACGTTTTTAATTCATTACCCCCTCATCACTTACATCCCGAGAGCCACAGATTTTTCCACCTTTCCGTATACTGGCATAATTGTTGCTACAAATAGGTATCACAACACTGGAGGAAATCGTGATCAAAAACGCAAGTAACAGCAGGATGAAAGCCCTTATAGTCCTGCTCATCATGGCTGCAACAGCAGGGGGATCCCTATACGCCCAGACAGTTGAAGACTGGGAAACAATCCGGGTAGGCCTGGATACCGTATGGGTACTGCTGGCGGCATTTCTCGTGTTCTTTATGCAGGCCGGATTCGGCATGGTTGAAGCCGGATTTATCCGGGCAAAAAATACCGCAAATATTCTCACCAAAAACTTCCTGGATTTCTGCATGGCGTCCATCGCCTTCTTTCTCGTCGGGTACGGACTGATGTTCGGCGAAGGAAACGGATTCCTGGGAATGACTGGATTCTTCATGGTTGGAGCAGAAAGTGGCGCAGATGTACCGCTCTATGCATTCTGGCTTTTTCAGGCGGCTTTTACCGGAGCTGCGGCAACCATTGTTGCCGGCGGAATGGCAGAACGAATGAAGTTCCCCGCCTACCTGATTTATTCTTTCATAATATCCGCACTGGTATACCCGATAATCGGTCACTGGGTATGGGGCGGCGGCTGGCTCGCGTCCATGAACTTTGCAGACTTTGCAGGTTCCGGAGTAGTTCATACCACCGGAGGAGTAGCGGCACTTGTTGGTACTCTCATGCTGAAACCGCGTATAGGCAAATATCGCGCCGATGGAGAAGCCAATGTTCTGGGAAGTCACAACATCCCCATTGCTGCTCTCGGCGTATTCATACTCTGGTTCGGCTGGTTTGGATTCAATCCGGGATCAACCCTTGGCGTGGGTGACGGCTCGACCATTTCACTGGTGGCTATAAATACCAATCTGGCTGCCGCAACCGGTGCTATCGCCGCCATGGTTACCGTATGGATACGCGTAGGCAAACCCGATCTGTCCATGATAATGAACGGCGCCCTTGCCGGGCTGGTGGCTATCACTGCTCCCTGCGCCTTTGTTTCACCGGTTTCTGCAATCATCATCGGCGGTATTGGCGGAGTACTGGTTGTTTTCGCAACCTTCACTCTTGATGATCTCAAGGTTGACGATCCGGTTGGAGCTTTTCCGGTTCACGGAGTAAACGGAATGTGGGGCGTTATCGCAGTCGGTCTTTTCGGACGACAGTCCCTCGGTCTTGCCGGAGAAGGACTTCTTTTCGGAGGCGGTTTTTCCCAGTTAGGCATACAGCTCCTCGGCGCAGTATCAATCGCAGCCTTCGCCTTTACTTCCATGGGCATAGTTTTCTTTATAATCAAAAAAACCATTGGACTCAGAGTCAGTGTGGTTGAAGAGAACCGGGGCCTTGATATTGGCGAACACGGCGTGGAATCCTACAATGGTTTCCAGATCATCGAGTAGGGAGGCAAACAGATGAAATTAATAACAGCGCTGATCAAACCCCAGAAACTTGAAGATGTAAAGAAAGCCCTGTTCGATGCCGGGGTACATAAAATGACTGTTACATCGGCCCAGGGCTGCGGACAGCAGCGGGGATATACTGAAACATTCCGCGGGGCAATTACCGAAATCAACCTGCTCAAAAAAATCCGGCTTGATATTGCCGTAAACGAAGACTTTGTAGAAACAACCATCGACGCAATCTGCAATGGTGCATATACCGGCGAAATCGGTGATGGCAAAATCTTTGTTACAACCCTGGATGAGTGTGTGCGTATCCGAACCCGAGAACGCGGACATGACGCTATCGGCTGATTTTACAAGCAAATCAAGGCCCGGGGTAAAGCTCCGGGCCCTTTCATCTGCCACAGGATAATAGTCACCAATCTTTCCAACCTTCACCCCACATGCTACACTCCCTCTGTATGGCAAGCATCTTCTGGTACGACCTTGAAACATTCGGGAAAAACCCATTTTACGACCGTATAGCTCAGTTTGCAGGACTCAGAACAGATGACAACTTCGAACCTATCGGCGATCCCACAGTACTTTACTGCCGCCTGAGCCCTGACTACCTTCCCGATCCCGGTGCATGCATGGTAACCGGGATAACACCGGAGAATCTGCCCGCCGATGCACTGCCGGAACAGGAGTTTATCAACAGAATCCTTCAGGAGTTCTCCAGGCCCGGAACCTGCGTCTGTGGTTACAACTCAATTCGTTTCGATGATGAGTTTATCCGTAATGCTCTCTACCGCAACTTTTACGACCCCTACGAGCGGGAATACCGGGACGGCAACAGCCGCTGGGATATACTGGACCTGCTGAGGACCGCCAGAGACCTGCGCCCGGAAGGAATAACCTGGGCAGACCATGAAGACGGAAGACCTGACTTTACGCTGGAAACCCTGGCAGCTGCCAACGGCATAGATCATAAGCACGCCCACGATGCCTTGAGCGACGTCTATGCCACCATAGGAATGGCAAAACTGGTATTTGAGAAACAGCCGAAGCTCTTCCGATACCTCTTTAAACTCCGCAGCAAAAAAGAGGTATGGAAGCAGATTGACCTGTATAAACAGACCCCTTTTCTGCACACCTCCGGAATGTTCACCTCACAGAAAGGATGCACCAGCCTGGTAATGCCTCTGACAGTGGATCCAAATAACGGAAACTGTGTTCTCTCTTTTGATCTGCGCCAGGACCCTACCCCGCTTATAAATCTTTCAGTGGACGAAATCCGTCAGAGAATGTTCACCCCCGCCTCGCAAATGACAGAAGAACGCATTAATCTTAAAGGTGTGCATGCAAATCGGGCACCTGCTATCTCCCCGGCAAAAATGCTGGATGAAGCAACGGCGGAAAAGCTTGGAATAGATATGGAAAAGTGTCGCAGCCACTACCGCAACCTGCGAAAAAACCCGGAAACCGCTCAGAAGATTCGGCAGGTTTTTACCCAGGAACGAAAGGAACAACATAAAGACCCGGATATGCAGATCTACTCCGGAGGATTCTTCAAGGATGCGGACAGGGAAGGTTTTGAAGCCATCCGCCATGCGTCTCCTGAAGAGTTGATGTCCATCTCCCGCAAATGGGAAGACCCGCGTATTCCGGAAATGCTCTGGCGCTATACAGCCCGCAACCATCCGGAAACCCTCTCCTCCGGAGAAAAGCAGAAATGGAAAAGCTTCTGCGCTTCCCGTATTCTTGTTCCCGCAGCCGATGATGCAATGCGCCTGTCGGAATACCGTAAAAAGCTTGAATCCTACAAAGAGGACAAGAACCTTCCTCCCCGGAAAAAACTTATTGTCCGGGATCTTGAAGAGTATGCGGACAAGCTCGAGAAAGAAATCCTAAGCTGAATGAGTTTCAGAGTCCTTCATACGATGGAAAAGGAGGTGAAGACGGCTGCCGTTCTCCGAGACCCTGACCACCTCGGCGGTAATACTGTAGCGGTGTTTCCCATAGGTAAACTCGAGCTTCAGATCCTCCCCGGCAGTGAAGGCTCCGGCAGGTTTTTCGACGGAAGCCCCATGGGAACTTAAATCAAAAAGCCTGACTGTTTCAGCCTCTGCTCCAACCTCAGCATGGGAGATTACAGCTTCAACATCAACACGTTTTCTCTGAGCACTCCTGCGCATAAAGGTAATCCCTTTCAGCTCCTCAGATACCGGTTTTAGCCCGGCCTTCAGAAGAATACTCCTGGCAAGTTCATCACCGGTACCGCCATTCTTCAGATGATGCCTCAGGCAGGAGTCAAAAAGATGATTGTTTACAAGAAGAATGTATTTCTGGTCAGGATTCTCAAGATACACAGACAGCTCTTCAAGCAGAGCGGTTTCACCGGGACTTATCTCAAATTTTCGGATACAGCTTTTCCATTTCTGCTCCCATGCTGTTTTCAGCCTGTTCTTCTCCAGTCGAACTCTTCTCTGGTTGGAAAGTACAAGCCAGGCAACAAAAAAAACAGGCAAAGCAAGAAAAATCACCGTTTCCATAGGGGAAGTACCCAGAGAACGGGAGAAAATCTGATGCCAGATCCTGCCGATAAACTCTGCCATAGGTAAAAGATACGTCTTTCTTCAGGTTTAGTAAAATAGAGAACGGGAACGATAAGAGTACATTTGGCAAAACAGGTTGACGGTGATATATTGAAAACAAAAGAACAAAATAGGAGAAACCATGAAAAAGACAGCTTATCTGGCACTTGCCGCGGTCCTTCTGACCCTGGCTATCCCCCTCAGTGCCGCCCCGCTGAAAGGAATGTCCCTGAACGGATCAACTGGTCTGGTAAGTATCCCCACCGGACGAATCGGCTGGGAAAGAACCGCGGACGTAGGTATCGATGTCGGGTATCATGCCATTATTGACGATGAAACCGTGAGCATTCCCAAAGTCAGTCTGAGCCTGTTTCAGATACTTGAGATGGGAATTGCCTATGACACACAACCCGGTGATGACAACGAAGATATCATTGCACATGCAAAGATTCAGCTCCCCATCAAGGGTGCATCAGCAGTAGCGGTAGGTGCAAATCACCAGATGCTGCAGACTGCCGGAGTCGACACCCCCTCGCATACGCAGATTTATCTCGCCGCCACCTACCCCGGAGAATTCTTCGGCATGCCCGCTGAAACAACTGCAGTGGTAGGCAAAACCTTTATAGAAGATACCAACACCGATGATATAGATTTCGGCATGGGTTTTGACCTGAATCTCTTCCCCAAAATCTTTTCCGGTTATATACACTGGATTAATGATTTTTCCAACTTTTCCTATTCCGGAGATGCCTACGGCGCAGTTGCGGCATCAAGAGGTGTATTCAACAGTGGAATACGCATTGATCTGGCAAGCATTCCTGCATTCGCTAAATACAAGTTTGCCATCGATGCAATTGTAACCGATGCCATGGACGCCAACCGTGCCTTCAGTCTCGGTATAGCCTTCGGAGCTCCTATCAAGTAGGTGTAATTCTCTCCTGCAAAATAAAGAAGCGGCTTCCAGCAGGCCGCTTTTTTATCAATACCGATTTTTCCTTCACCACTCCTCCTATCCACCGTTATTTCAATATAAGCCGAAGCGTTGCACGGCCCCATTTCAATGAAAAATCAGGATAAGCTCGAAACCGCCTTCCAGGAGCCTGAAGACGGAACATTTCTTAAGCAATACCGAAAATACATCCTTTTTCGTAGTACTCAAAACAGTTTTTACATATTATTTTTTTTGACTACGAATATTTAACTAAAGTTAAACTCACAGTATATTCGCGAATTGAATGCCCCACCTTTTCCACGATATTATAATTTCTTATATTTCAAGTATTTGCATACCGTTTTATCGTTCAAATGCGCTTTCGGGGACTTCAAAGCCTTGACTATAGATCGATCTTTATTTAGTTTACTAAGCATATACACATTAAATTTTTTTTTGAGGAGTACACAATGCGTAAAACTTTACGTTTGCTTGCCATCGCGGTGGTAATGCTTTCTTTTGCATTTTCTGTCAGTGCAAACGGACAGAATGAAGGTGGTTCTACTAAACTCGTTTTCGGTGATGTTTCCTGGGACAGTGTCCAGGTACACAATCGTATTGCAGCATTCATTATTCAGAACGGACTGGAAGGCAACTACGAGGTTGAATATGTTCCCGGAGACACCCTCCCCATTATCAGCGGAGTTATCCAGGGAGACATTGATATCGATATGGAGTCCTGGCACTCAAACTTCCGTGACGCCTACGAAAAGGGAATTGCCACTGGCGATATGATCGATCTTGGTCCCAACTACCCCGATGGACCCCAGGGATGGTGGATTCCCCGCTACCTCGTTGAAGGTCCTGACGCAGCCGCCCCCGGCCTTAAAAGCGTTGCAGATCTGCCCAAATATGCTCATCTGTTTAAAGATCCTGAAGATCCCGACATGGGAGCAATCTACGGTGGAGTAGCCGGCTGGTCACAGATGGAGATTTCCGAGCAGATTTTCAATGATGTAGGACTCGGCGATACCTACAACCTGGTAATTGCAGGTTCGGGAGCAGCCCTCGCAGGAACCATGGTTGGAGCATACGAGAAGAAGGAACCCTGGATTGGCTACTACTGGGCACCCACCGCGGTACTCGGAAAGCTTGATATGATACGCCTCAAGGGCAGTGAGTATGATAAAGCCGATGTAAACATCCTGGTAAACAAACGGGTTGTTGAAGAAGCTCCCGAAGTTGCGGAGTTTCTGAAGAAATACTCGACCACGGTTGACCAGAACAACGAGTTCCTGGCCAAGATGTCTGCAGAAGACTGGGACACTCAGGAAACCGCAATCTGGTTCCTGAAAAACCGTGATGATGTATGGACAAAATGGGTTGATGCGGCAACAGCAGATAAGGTGAAAGAAGCTCTTGCTTCTATGTAAGACTTTGACAGTCATACATCCTTACAAGGACACATTATATGTCTCAAGAAACTAACACGGGGAGCCAACAGGCTCCCCCTTCTACGTCACCTGCCGGAGCAGGCAACACTATTATTGAGGTAAAGAACCTCTGGAAGGTTTTCGGACGGGACCCGAAACGGGTGCTCAGCAAAAAGCTTCGGGGGCTCACCAAAGAAGAAATTCAGAAGAAAACAGGATGCGTTGTGGGGATGCGGGATATCTCCCTGGATATAAAAAGAGGAGAATTCTACATTCTGATGGGACTTTCCGGAAGCGGAAAATCCACCCTCATCAGAAGCCTTATCCGCCTGAATGATCCCACTGCCGGTGCCATTATTGTAAACGGTACGGATATTGCCAAGCTGGGCGGAGAGGATCTTCTGGATTTTCGCAAGAAAACCTATGGCATGGTTTTTCAGCATTACGGCTTGTTCCCCCACATGACAGTGCTTGATAACGCGGCTTACGGACTCAAGGTAAAGGGCATGCCCAAGGGCGAACGCTATGCCAAAGCCATGACTACCCTGGAAACTGTCGGCCTCAAGGACTGGGAGGATTATTATCCGGGAGCCTTAAGCGGCGGTATGCAGCAGCGGGTAGGCCTTGCCAGGGCACTGGCAAACGAGCCGGATATACTGCTTATGGATGAGCCTTTTTCCGGTCTTGATCCCCTTATCCGCAGGCAAATGCAGGATGAACTGGTTGAACTCCAGGATAAATTAAAGAAAACAATCATATTCGTTACCCACGATCTGCATGAAGCTCTCAAGCTTGGAGACCGTATTGCTATAATGCGCAATGGAGAACTTGTTCAGATAGGCAGTCCCGAAGAAATTGTAACTGAGCCGGCAGATGAATATGTGCAGGAGTTTGTCCGGGATGCATCCCCTGCAAAGGTACTTACCGCAGGCAGTATAATGGAAAAACCCAGTGTGCTTCTCTACGACTGGGAAGGTCCGAATACAGCTATCCATATGCTGCAGTCAAACAAGCGTAATGCAGCCTTTGTTGTTGACAAGAAACACACCCTGCTCGGCGTTGCCACACAGAACCGCCTGAAACCATACGCCGATATGAAAGACAAGGATGCAAAAATTCCCAAGGAGTCTTTCCGTATGGTACCCACCGTTTCCGAGGACACTATCCTGGAAGATCTCTTCAGTATAGTGACTGCCAATCCTTACCCTATTCCTGTAGTCGATGAAAACGGCAAAATGCTTGGGATAGTAAAGACTGATACCATTTTTGAAACCATAAGCATAAATCACGATGAGGGGGACAGTAATGCTTGATTTTCCCGAGGTAATATCTATTCCCCTGGCAGACTGGATCGACGCCATTATGAGCTGGCTGCTGAAAAACCTTGACGGCCTTTTTGATGCTATTGGATTTGTAATTCTCAAGGTAATGATGGCTTTTGAGACAGTTTTCACTATCATTCCATGGTTTATCCTGATCCCCTTTACCATGCTGGCAGGCTGGAAGCTTCTTGGCCACCTGTATACCGGTATAGGGTTTGGAATCATGCTGTTCCTTGTTGGTACATTCGGCTACTGGGAACTCGCGATGATGACCTTGAGCCTGGTATTTGCCGCGGTGATTTTTTCACTGCTTATAGGCCTTCCGCTGGGAATTGTAATGGCACGAAGCGATCGGGCTGAATCAATACTGAAACCGGTACTCGACGGTATGCAGACCATGCCCTCCTTTGTTTACCTTATACCGGCACTGATGTTTTTCGGCCTTGGAAAAGTCCCAGCCATTATTGCAACCATAATTTATGCAGTACCACCGGTAATTCGGCTTACTAATGTGGGAATCAGAACGGTAGACAAAGAGGCAGTGGAGGCAGCAAAGGCATTCGGGGCAACCCCCAAGATGGTACTCTTTGATGTACAGCTCCCACTGGCAAAGCCTTCCATTATGGTAGGAGTGAACCAGACAACCATGATGGCTCTTGCAATGGTAGTTATCGGTTCCATGATCGGGGCAAAAGGCCTTGGTATGGAGGTACTTCTGGCAATAAGCCGCATTGAGGTAGGAAAGGGATTTGAAGCTGGAATCAGTATTGTCTTTCTGGCAATAATCATAGACCGGCTTACCCACTCCTTTGCCCAGTCTGATTACAGCAACAAAGGTAAAAAAGAAGAGTAGAATTGGTTGGTAAAAAAAGCGGGGGAGCACGGCAACGCCGTGCTCCCCTAAAGAACGGATGGGACAGTGCTGATTAAAGGCAGTTTTCCAGGAAGAACCACCCTGCTCCGCAAGAGCACAATAGAAGGTGCATGACTACCTTCAATATTGTAGTAAAAGAATAACATTGGTCGGACCAATCTGTCAAGTTTTATTTCCCGTGAATTTTCAACGCCACGCCATAGAACAGCATAGGATGCCTTGAAACAGACTCTTTAGGGAATCTACCCTTGACCTTCTCCCGCCTCTCGGGGTAGGAGTGTACTATACAGACCTACTAACCAGGATCCCCTTACCAAGGAAAATATAATGATCAGTGCCAGTGATATAAGCCTAGCCTTTGGCGAAAGATTTCTGTTTAAAAGTGTTAACATTAAATTCACCCCGGGAAACTGCTACGGTGTAATCGGCGCCAACGGTGCAGGAAAATCCACCTTTCTGAAAATACTTTCGGGTGAAATAGCTGCGGATACCGGTGAGATTATAACCTCCCCCGGAGAGCGTATTGCCGTTCTGCAGCAGGACCAGTTTGCCTTCGATGAATTCCCTGTGCTGGATACGGTCATAATGGGACACAAAAAGCTCTATGACATCATGGAAGAGAAAAACGCCATCTATGCAAAAGAGGACTTCACCGAAGAGGACGGAATGCGCGCTTCAGAACTTGAGGGCGAATTTGCCGAAATGGGCGGATGGGAAGCCGAATCCGAAGCAGCACAGCTTCTGAGCGGCCTGGGTATTCCCGAAGATCTGCACAGCAAGAATATGAAAGATCTGGAAAGCGTGCTTAAAGTACGTGTCCTCCTTGCACAGGCACTCTTCGGCGACCCTGATATCCTCCTTCTTGATGAGCCCACCAACAACCTCGACCTTGAATCAATTTCATGGCTGGAAGAGTTTCTCTACAACTTTAAAAACACTGTTATCGTTGTATCCCACGACCGGCACTTTCTCAATAAGGTGTGTACCCATATTGCAGACATAGACTACGGCAAGATAACCATGTTTGTAGGTAACTACGACTTCTGGTATATGGCCAGCCAGCTTGCCCGTAAACAGATGAGAGACGACAAGAAAAGAAGGGAAGATAAAATTGCCGAACTGCGCGAATTTATCCAGCGGTTCAGCTCCAATGCCTCAAAAGCACGCCAGGCAACCAGCAGAAAGAAAGAGATCGACAAGCTGACTATTGATGATATCAAACCCTCTTCCCGCCGTTTTCCATGGGTAGGATTCACCCCTCAGCGGGAAAGTGGAAAAAGCATCCTTAACATAGACAGCCTCACCAAATCTCTTGACGGTGAGGATGTCATCACCGGCTTCAACCTGACAGTAGACAAGGGAGACAAAATTGCTTTCGTCGGCCCCTACCACCAGGCAAAAACCGCCCTCTTTGAGATGATAATGGGAAGAACGGAACCCGACAGCGGCAGCTTTGACCTGGGTGTTACCATTACCCCCGCCTATTTCCCCAAAGATAACAGTGAGTATTTTACCCAGGATATCCCCATTGTCGATTGGCTGAGGCAGTATACCGATGCCGACGCGGAAGAGTCCTATGTGCGGGGCTTCCTTGGCAGAATGCTTTTCTCCGGAGAAGAGTCGCTTAAATCTGTCAAAGTACTTTCAGGGGGAGAAAAAGTTCGCTGCATGCTCTCAAAAATGATGCTTTCAGAAGCAAATTTCATGATCTTTGATGAACCGACCAACCACCTGGATCTGGAATCAATCAATGCTCTTAACAACGGTCTTATTGACTACAAAGAGGCTCTTCTTTTCACCAGTCATGACCATCAGTTTGTTGATACCGTTGCCAACCGCATAATAGAATTCACCCCCGGCGGAGTAATCGACCGGCGCATGAGACTTGATGATTATCTTTCTTCGGAAGACGTAAAGGCACAGAGGGATGATCTCTACCACGATCACCGTAATCTGGTTATCTGATTTTTCTTACGGCAGAAACTGAAATCAGGATGTCCGGCCCTTCATGGGTCAGGGCATCCTCCTCTGCGTAGATCTGCAGTTCCCATGGCCCCTCTGTATACCTTGTACCAAACAGCAGGGAAGTAACAGGTAGTTCGAACTGATCGGCCCAGGTGAAAAGAGAATGGTTCAGCTCAGCATCCGATCTGAGAGGCGAAGTGTTTATACGGGTCTGGAGAAAATAGCTCCAGGCCCCTTCAGGTCTCCACTCCAGAGCCGCGAGACTCTGACTTATAGGATAAGGATCTGCCTTTCCGGCTGAGAATATGAGCTCCCCGGGAACAACTATCCCCTGCTGAAGATGGAGCACAAAACTGTCGCCCAGGGATTTTTCCCATAGAATCTGCACCCCCGAATCAAGATAGCCGTTTCCCGCGGGAGTACCCTTGCTCCCCGTGGGAAGTTCCAGCGCCCAGGCAAGAGCCAAAGCGGAGTCTCCACCGGAATACAGGCTGCGAACACCATATACCTCCGTATCGCCAAACAGGATTCCAGGCCCCTGCTGTTCAATAAGCACACCGTTGCTGTTCTGCACTGAAATGGTAGTTTCTCCCTGGGGAAAATATTCTCTTGAGGCATTGGGGAGCTGAAAGAAGCTGTGAAATCCTTCAATAAACGGATCAAAGATTCCGCCGAAGTAGCTGTAGATCCGAAAATTAATTCCCACCCGATGGTGATCTCCAAGCTGTCCGCTCAGACCGGCTTCCAGAACCAGGCTTTCATAATCCATAGCGGTAAGCTCTCTGGCCCGGCATGCAGAAAGACGCCCATCCTTATCCAGGCTTTCATAGTCGGGATCAAATATGTATCCACGAAACTCATTTATATAATACATCCTGCTTTCAACAACCAGGCCTTCCAGGTCACCCTCCCGAGCAGAAAACCCCGGGAAACAGTAGTAGGTCTGATGGACCGCATCCAGCAGCTTGCCTTTCAACGGACCGGAAGAAACCTCCTGATCCGTTGAAAAAAGAGGAAAACATATAAGCAGAACACCAGAGAAGAGAAGCAGTTTTAAACGGGACATAATACCTTAAGAATTACGCGTAGAAACTGCCGTGTCAACCGATCAGTAGAGTTTCCTTATCAGCCTCTTAACATCATCTGCCTCTTCCGGCTTCTGCAGCACCGTTTGAAGTACCAGCCCGTCCGGTGAGAGTTCCTTTGCTGCAAGCCTGAAATCATCTTCAGAAAGAGGTCCCCGAACATACAGCAGCTTTCCGGCATTCTGTATTCGTTTGAGATAGGGCATCATCTGAGGAAGGTCCATTTCACAGATATCCTTGTTTACCTCAAAAACATCGAGGCTCTCTATCTCAAGAAGACTATCCAGAAGAAACAGAGAAACAGAATGGATATGCATCATACTGTACGGATAGGCATCCGCGATTTTGCAATCATATTCAAACACAATCTCCCGATAGAGATCGGGAGAATACACCGCAGTGGAATCTTCCTGCATACGTATTAAAGGCCCAGGCGCCCACATATTAAACTGTTCAATATAATACCCGCCATGGAAGTCACCGGCAGCCTCATGATGCATCCCTACAACCCTTATAAGAGCATCCGCGCATAACTCACACACTTTACGGGACAGTTCAGGTTCCGCCATGATGTCCATCAAACTCTCGGTATGCCCACGGAGCATACCGAAAAGGTCAGTAACTCCACGCAGAATAGGGAGCCCGACAGGATAGCGACCGGCTGACTTTCTGGACAATTCTCTTACAAAAGAAAGATAGATAGTAACCCAGAGGTTATCTTTGTCCACGGTCAACTGAGAAATTTCTTCCCATTCAAGCATCCGCTCATCAGCCCAGACGCTGTCTCTGTTCCTGCGAAGATCTGCTCCCAAAATAGCTTCCATCCATGGGATTGCAGAAATGGGAGAAACACCTTTGATAAGGTCATCCTCCGCTAATAGAGACTGAGCAAAGAAATCCTCATAGTCATCAAGACACTCATCCGGATCCAGCATGGAACTGGAGATATTCCCTCCATCAGGAATTCCTGAAAGCGATGGAAACCTCTGGAAGGGAAACCAGCCGCCCACATCAATTCCCAAAAGCGGTTTTTTCACACTCTTTCTGTTCCAAAAATCCCGGTATTTTGATAATTTTGCATTCAATTTTTCATCAATAACAGGCATCATTGAGCTCCTGATGATAGATTTAGCAGTCCGCAGCCTGTAGGCTGCGGACAACGAAGTATACTAAATTTATTTAGCGGAGAGGATCATCTCTTTATAACTGTTGAATATATCTTCCTGCTTATTGATAAACTCAATAGCTTTATCCGGAGGCATGTAGGTAGGATCAACAAGGAGCTTACTATTAGCCTCTTTTACATATTCAGGATTGTTCACAACTCTTTCCAAAGCCTGAGTAAACTTGGTTACAATACCTTCAGGAGTCCCTGGAGGGAAAGAGTAGAAGAAAAATTTACTGAAAGCAATATCAAATCCCTGCTCCATAAAGGTGGGAACATCGGGAAAGGATGGATTGCGTTCTTCAGACAGAACACCGAGGGCTTTGAACTGCCCTTTGGCAACATAATCTTTGATCAGACCATACTGTGTACCAATAATATCTATTTGGTTTCCAAGCAGTGCTGCAGTTTTCTTGGCAGCACCACCGATATCTACAATGTTCAACTCAACATCTGCAGCATCAGAATACGCAAGCACCTGCAGATGAGTAAAAGCACCGGCTTCGGTGGCGAACTTCAGCGACCGGGGATTTTCCTGAAGAATTTTCTGAACATCTTTCATGTTGTTGAAAGGTGCTTCTGCATTGGCAACAAATACGTTGGTCTGATCAAGAACAGCCAGACCGGCATTTTCAAAATCCCGGGCGGTATAATCTACCATTCCCATCAGTTTGTTGAGCAGCATGGATGGATGAAAGAAAAGCACAGTGTATCCATCCGGAGCCGAATCCTTAACCTTACGTGAACCAAGTGTTCCTCCGGCACCTCCGACATTTACAACAACAACAGATGTACCCAGTTCTTTTTCCAGGTATTTTGCAAGGATGCGGCTGTTACCATCAGTATCACCGCCGGCTCCGGCAGGAACCACCACCTGTATAGGCTTGGACGGATATTTTGCTACTGCGGAATCCGAAGACCCGGACGATCCGGAATCCTGCTGGCCATTAGCAAACAGGCCGGGTACCGCGATCAGCACAACCAACATTGACAGAATAATCAGTTTTCTCATTATTCTCCTCCTAATTTTCTTGCCGGAATAAAAGAATCAAAAGACCCCTCACCGGCTATATCAGGTAAAGCAAATGTTGTGCCATTTTTTCCCCGGAAGTAATCAATTTGCTAAAATATTTACCAGAAATAAATTAAGAAATTTAAGAGGCACTTCGCCAAACCTGAAGAGCCCACTCACCGTTTCATATCGTCGCATAGATGAAACCTTTAATTGCGTCCCGTATTGCCCCATGGTATTATTATCATATGATAAAAATCCTGTTTATCAGCCCGAATGAGAGTATAGGGGAAAAATACCGACAAATATTTGATACTCACTGCAGAACCGTCAAACAGGCAGAATACAATCAGGACAGTTATACCCTGGATGTGAAAACCCTGAGAAAGGTGGAGGATGTCAATTCACTGGAATTAAATGCGGATGTTATCGTCTCCCGGGGATTTTTTACCATTGAACTGCAGTTAAAGGAAAACTTTATCCCGGTAATAGATCTACCCCTGGCAGCTGGCGATGTAGCTATGAGTATTCAACATGCAATAGACACATACAACCCCGCAAAAATCGCTGTCCTGGGCTCGCCCAACATGGTGATGGGCGCAAACAGGTTATCCGGGATCTTTAACAGGGAAATCCGGCAGTATGAAGTAGCCCGGCAGACTGATATTCGGACATGTCTCCAGCAGATTAAACACGATGGTATCGACACTGTCATAGGTGGAACCCTCACCAATGAATATGCACCCTTGTATGGATTGAATTCGGTTCCTCTGGACTCTGAAAAAGAGTCAATCTGGCACAGTATTACCCAGGCTAAACGTATGGGCTATATTTCCAGGCAGGAACAATTAAAGGGACAGAATCTTCTGGCTGTATTCAACAGTGCAGTAGAGGGAATTATAACAATAGATAAAGACAACAGAATTGAAGTTCTTAATCTTGCCGCGGGGAGAATATTAAAAATCACACCGGAGACTGTTATAGGAAGCCCCCTGTATAAGATCCTCGATGATCCTGCAGTGGAGCTTATACTCAAGAAGCCAGAAAATGTTAAGAATGAGCTCATCCGTTACGGTGAGTATTCGATTACCCTCAGCTGTTCCCCCATTACTATCAGGGGAGAAGTTATCGGCAGACTCATAATGATTCAGGAAATATCTCAGATTCAGGAACTTGAATCTAAAATCAGGAAAACGATTTATCACCGGGGACACATAGCCCGCCATACATTTCGCAGTATTATAGGTAAAAGCAGCATCATCAGTTCCAACATAGAAAAGGCAAAAAAGTACAGCCTGGTTGATTCAAATATCCTTATCACCGGAGAGACCGGAACCGGTAAAGAGCTGTTTGCCCAGAGCATACACAACTACAGCCCGAGGAGGCATGGTCCTTTTGTTGCAGTAAATTGTGCGGCACTACCGGAAAATCTGCTTGAAAGCGAACTTTTTGGATATGAAAAAGGAGCTTTTACCGGCGCAGCAAAGGAAGGTAAGCCCGGACTGTTTGAGCTTGCCCATCTGGGAACACTGTTTCTGGATGAAATCTCAGAGATCCCCCATCCTCTTCAGGGAAGACTCCTGAGAGCTATTCAAGAGAAAGAGATTCGCCGGCTTGGAGATGACCGGGTTATTCCTGTTGATGTTCGTATCATTTCCGCAACCAACCGGGACCTGTATGAGTTGGTTAACGAACAGACTTTTCGGGAAGACCTCTATTACCGTCTGGATATTCTGAAGCTGACCCTCCCTCCCCTGCGAATGCGAAGGGAGGATATACCGGACCTGCTTACCTTCTGGCTCAAGGATTACGGTCTGAAATTCAAAAATGTCCCGGTTCTACTGAGCGAAAAAGGCATGCACCAGCTTTGCAGATATAACTGGCCGGGAAACATACGCCAGCTAAAAAACCTCTGCGAAAGAATGGTGGTTCTTACAGACAGCCGGGTCTTACACGAATCGGAGATTAACGACCTGATACAGATGCTGCCCCCACAGGTTTCAGACATCCCGGATGTTACTCCGGATATAGCTCTGAGCCGGATAGATCGGATGGAAAAGGAACAGATATTTTCCGCTCTGTCACAGTGTTCATTCAATAAACATAAAGCTGCAGAAGTTCTTGGAATAAGCCGGTCAACACTCTGGAGGAAGTTGAAGCGCCTGAATCTCATGTGAAACAGCTTGACACAAATTGAAACATAATAGAAATGAGCTATGTCAACCGGAAGGAAAAAACAAAATAATTCTTTATAATATATGTTTTTATAAATTTCTGTTATTTGGCATATTTATTGCTTTGTAATTACCGGGCAGAGATGCCTGCAAAAACAAGGAGGATATAGTGACATATAAACGTGATCTTGCAAGTGGCATCGGGCTGCTCATTTTCTCGCTACTGCTTTATCTGGCAACTTTTACAATAAAAAAACTTTTTATCGTATCGAGAATCGGAGCTGCTTTTGTTCCCCAGCTTGCGGCTGTTATACTTGCAGGATTAAGCATCCTTCTGATAATTCAGTCGATCCACAGTAAATCCCCGGTGCAGCCGGAGACAGCAGGTGAGGAAAAACAGAAAATCAACAAGTCTGTCTGGTTGTCCATTGTTCTTCTCATTGTTTACGGAGCCGTACTGGCGCCTCTTGGCTTTATTATTGCAACAACAGGTTATCTGTTCTTTCAGATCTTTATTCTATTCGGCAACAGGAAGAAACCATATGTAAAAATCATACTTACCTCCGTGATTGCCTCCATTGTAATCTACCTGATTTTTGTATACGCCTTTGAATTGATGCTACCGGCGGGATTGTTAGGTTGAGGGAGGTAGAATATGTTTGAAATGTTTGGAATCGGATTTTCTGCCATCCTTGCACCAGTTCCTCTTATAATGATTTTTATTGGAGTTGCAGTTGGAATCATTTTCGGCGCTATCCCGGGACTCACTGCAACTATGGGTGTAGCGCTCTGTCTGCCCATTACCTACGGTTTTTCACCAGTTGAGGGTATGGCGCTGCTGATTGGTATCTATATAGGGGGAGTATCAGGGGGGCTGATATCAGCCGTTCTGTTGAAGATTCCGGGAACTCCGGCATCCATTGCTACAACCTTTGACGGACACCCTATGGCTGAGAATGGCCAGGCAGGAAAAGCACTGGGAACCGGATTGTTTTTCTCCTTTCTCGGAGGCCTGTTCAGTTTCCTGGTCCTCTTTTTCATAAGCCCTCCGCTTGCACGTCTGGCGTTGAAATTTGCACCATTTGAATATTTCGCCATCGCGATTTTCTCGCTGACAATGATTGCTTCGGTAAGTACAGGGTCAACAGTCAAGGGGCTTATAAGCGGTATAATAGGGGTAATCCTCTCCTGTGTCGGCACTGCACCAATAGATGCCTACCCACGGTTCACCTTCGGGTTTTATGAACTCGATGCTGGTTTCAGTCTTCTTCCTGCGCTTATAGGGCTGTTTGCCATATCTGAAGTATTGAAGGCGGCGGAATCTGTTGAAGAGGTCCATGACAAAGACATACAGAATTACAGCATCAAAGGTCTTGGATTCAGTCTGAAGGAATTTGTAGAACAGATAGGCAACCTGATCCGATCAAGCATGATCGGAACCGGTATCGGGATTCTTCCCGGAATCGGCGGCGGCACCTCAAACATTATTGCCTACCTTACAGCCAAAAGAAGTTCAAAGCATTCCGAGAAATTCGGCACCGGCATTATGGACGGGATTGTAGCATCTGAGTCTGCCAATAATGCTTCCGTGGGAGGAGCTCTTGTACCGCTTTTAACCATGGGAATCCCCGGAGATACTGTAACAGCGATGCTTCTTGGCGGATTAATGCTCCACGGAATAATGCCCGGGCCACTACTGTTTGAAAACTCAGGAGATCTGGTTTATGCAATTTTTGCCGCATTGATCATTGCAAACTTTGCCATGCTGGCTATGGAATACTTTGGCATGCGCATGTTCGTTCGCCTCCTCAAGATTCCAAAGAGATACCTGCTGCCGGTGATTATTGCCTTGTGTGTAGTAGGTTCCTTCGGCCTGAACAACCGGGTTTTCGATGTCTGGTCTCTCTTTTTCTTCGGATTCCTGGGCTACACCCTGGAAAAACGCGGTTTTCCTCTCCCCCCGATTATCCTCGGATTTATCCTGGGGCCAATAGCAGAAGAGAACCTTCGCAGAGGACTCATGCTTTCCGACGGAACATTCCTTCCGTTTCTGACACGACCAATTGCGGCAACATTTTTACTGATTGCTGTGGGATCCATTATCCTCAGCAGTATAAAACAGAAGAAACAGCCGAACCTGTAATAATTATTCAACTTTCCCGGCAGGATTGTCGGGGAATCACTTAATCAAGGTCATCAATGCTTATATCCACCCACTGCTCTTGCGAACCGGGTTCAACAGTTAACTGGAATGAATAGGAGTCATCATCCGCGTCGATTGCCATTAGGTCGTAGGCAATACCATCATCCGATGCAAACATCAGAATTTCCATGGAATCATCAGGCATAAGTGTTGTTTCATAATCCATAAAGTCAATCCCGTACATATCTGAATCAGCCGGGGATATAAACAGATAGTAGAGCTCAAACCCTGTCAGATTATTAATCTCAAGGGCAACAAGACCTTCTTCAAAATCATCAATATCGACATTTTCCGTCATTTTATCCGGAGTTATTACTATCCGTGCGACCTCGCCCTCTACCATGGTATTACCATAGAGCTCATAGACATTTCCCGCTTCATCCACCGCTTTAAAATCAAAATCCGCTGACTCACCGGGAAAACTGATGTAGTATCCGATCTCTTCGCCGGAGTCAAAGGTTCGGGTTGAACCAAGAACATCCGGTCCCCAGTATTCACTGTCCCCGGGGGAGAAGAAAAGATAATAGATGGTATTACCGGTTTTATTCCTGAAACTGATTTCGTTGAAATAGTCGTCAGCAAACAGTGCAAGAGCACAAACAAGCAGTACTGCGGTAAATATAATCCTGACTGGTTTCATCATTACCTCCTCATATCCTTTACTGTAGACCCTACAGAATATGAGTATAGCAAACTGTAAGGCTAAACACAAAATATACAGGACTAACCGGTTTTCTCTGGGCTTTTTAACGTTAATGTGGTAAAAATAATCACATTTATTGTGTGTTCATTATCGTTCCGGAGGAAAATCACTGTGAAAAACCGGTTTTTTTTACTTGTACTGTTATTGAGCTTTTGTGCGCTACTGCCGCTGATTGCAGAATCCTATGAAATTAAGGAAGTGAATTATCACATCGACGGTATAACCAGAGAAGGGGCCCTTATGAAAGAGCTCGACGATCTGATGCCGGAAACTGTTTTCTCTTCAAAAGAAGAACTTGAAGCCTTTATTGCCAAACAGCGGCAGCTGCTGGTAAACCTCAGGCAGTTGAAAGAAGATTCAACCATAGAATACAGCATCGAAGATGGGACCAATGATGTTATCGTCGATGTCTACACAAAAGATACCTGGAATATTATCGTATTCCCGATTCCCGAATATGACTCCAATAACGGTTTTTCCCTGACCCTTAAATACCGGGATAAGAATTTCTTCGGCACCCTCGAACGTTTTGCCCTTAACTTCGCATGGCAAAATAAGGATGGCGAATCAACAGTTGCTTTAGACGGATCCTTCACTTTGCCGTTTGAGTGGAAGCAGCACCAGTGGTACTGGAACACCGGTGTAGACTGGGAATATTCCAACGGAGAGCATGACCTTGAAACTTCTACAGGGCTGGGAATAGATTTTATGGTAGGGAATTTGCTTCCCACATTTACCGTAACTGAATACTATAACTATGATAATGCTGACATTGATACAGACTGGTTCACCACCCGCTTTTCAGTGACTGAATCGTTTGATACAGGCTTTATTCTCCCGGCATTTGAAGAGTTCACCTATACACCGGAAATCTACTCCGAGATTGATTATAAATTTGACGGCTCCATCTCTGATTCAAAAGGCGGTCTTGAGGTCGGGTTTGGCCAGACACTGGCTGCGGGAAGGGTGGATTGGATTGGAAATTTCCGCAAAGGTGTAGACTTCAGCCTGGCTAATACCAATACCCGAAATCTTCAGCATGCATACTGGAACAGGGATATTACCATGTCCCTCTCCGGGTATTCACCCTTGCCTTTTAAAATCCTCTTCTGGAATATGGCGGTTTCCGGCAGAATTTCTGGCCTAGCAGAGTTTGACGAGCCTGAAGACGAAGCGGCTTCGTATATCCGGGGTATCAGAGATACAAAGATGGGCACGGCAGTTGAGTACGGCGGATTTCTTAATACTGACCTCACAATGCGTGCCTTCACCATTCCGAAGTTTGTTGAAGCTCAGGGGTCTGTCTACTTTGATGCCGGATGGGTCAAGGAGAAGGATATAGACTTTGATCCCGACAAGCATTTCAAAATGGGTGTTGGTATTGAGGCAATCGGATTTCCGTTATTTGCACGCAGTTACTTCCTCCGGGGCTCCCTGGGAGTTGACCTGAAAGAGATGCTGGATGAAGGCACCTGGAGAGGAGATAATTACGAACTGTTCATAGTTCTGGGGCACCATTATTAGTCCAGTGACGATTCAAACCATCAGACTCGGCCATGTCAGCGCCTACCTTGTTACACATAAAGGCGCTGCCATGCTGGTGGACACCGGTATACCCGGAGGCTGCCGTACTCTAAAAAAAGCCATTGCAAAGGCGGGGGTTACTCCTGATAACCTCCGTCTGATAGTCCTGACTCATGCCCACTACGATCATGCCGGATGCGCGGCAAAACTCAGACACGACTATAATGCTCCACTGCTCTGTACAGCAACAGAGGCAACTCATCTCGTCGCAGGCACCACACCATTCCCCCATGGACTGAATCCTTATGCGCGAGTGATTACTGCCGCAGGGCGAAAGATTCTGGGAAACCGCCGGCAGTTTGAGCCTTGCTCCGCTGATGTAACCATTGAGAACACTTTCAGGCTTGAGAATTACGGCTTTGCCGGAATTCTCATGCCTTTTCCCGGTCACTCTGCCGGATCTCTTGCAGTGATATTTGATTCGGGAGAAGTCTTCATCGGCGATGGTGCGTTCAATATATTCCCCTCAGCCGTAGTCCCGCCGCTTGCAGACAGCACATCCCTGCTGCTTGAAAGCTGGAATAAACTGCTCTCATATGATTTTCACACCGTATACCCCGGGCATGGCCGTCATTTCACTCGGGAAAAGCTTGAAAAAAGCCTGCCGAAGCTGGAAAAAATCAATCGCAAAAGGACAAGAACATGAAAAGCATTTACTCCTGGAATGTTAACGGAATACGGGCCGCTCAAAAAAAGGGTCTTACTGAATGGATGTCAGCGCTCTCAGCTGACATTGTTGCTCTGCAGGAGACAAAGGCTCAACCTGAACAGTTAGATGAGGCCCTGCTTAAGCCGGAAGGCTACCATGCATACTGGGCCAGTGCCGAGAAGAAAGGCTACAGCGGTGTCTGCGTCTATTCAAAAACAGAGCCGGAAAGAGTGGAAACCCTGAATGCTCATGAATTTGATTCCGAAGGACGGGGACTGGTTCTTAAGTTTCCGGAACTTACTCTTTTCAACTGCTATTTCCCCAACAGCCAGGCGGAAGGCGCCAGGCTGGACTACAAACTTGCCTTCTGCAGCCATCTCTTCGAACTTGCAAAGGAGCGGGTTGCCGCCGGAGAGAATGTGGTGATTGTTGGAGACTACAACATTGCCCATAAACCGATAGACCTGGCCCGGCCTAAGCAGAACGAGCAGAATCCCGGGTACCTGCCGGAAGAGCGGGCCTGGATGGACAGCTTCACTGACGGAGGCTTTACCGATACTTTCCGTATGTTCAACAAGGAGGGAGAAAACTACAGCTGGTGGTCTTACAGGGCAGGGGCGCGGCAGAAGAATATCGGATGGAGAATCGATTACCTCTGCATCAACGACGATTTCAGAGATTTCATTCAATCATCCTCTATTCATCCCGATGTCATGGGTTCTGACCATTGTCCCGTATCAATAAGACTGAAATAATCAGAATTCCGTTAAAACCACTCTCCTATCTATACACAACAGAGTTTCCATGATAGATTCAGGGCAATCAAACAGCGGCACCCCGGTCGGTGCTGCGCTTTGTATGTAGCTTATCTGTTACTGTTCAAGTTATTACCAGGCAAAACAACACTTCCGCCGCGACCGGACCGGCACAAATGTTTTGAAGAAAAACATGCCGCGACGTCGGATACACACGGAGATTTATTCTATGACTCACTCAAAAAACGGCTCCAGTCAGGGGTCGGCTAACGCTTTCAGCGAACTTGGTCTGATTCAGGAGCTGCAGAAAGCAGTACTGGATAAAGGCTATACCAACCCTACCCCGGTTCAGGCTCAGGCTATTCCCCTTATTCTTCATGGCGAGGATGTTCTCGGTGGTGCCCAGACAGGTACCGGAAAAACGGCAGCTTTCGTTCTGCCTATTCTGCAGCGCCTCGGAAAAGCAGGAGGCCCCCGGAGCAAACCAAGGGCCCTGATACTCACCCCCACACGAGAACTCGCCGCCCAAGTTCATCAGAGCGTGGTCGATTACGGCACCAACATCAAGATGTTTTCCACCTGTATTTACGGCGGAGTCGGCATGACACCCCAGATTCGGGCAATAAAACGGGGGATTGATATTATAGTAGCCACCCCTGGCCGCCTTCTTGACCATGTAGGACAGGGTAATATCGACCTCAGTAAGGTTGAAACCTTTGTACTTGATGAAGCTGACCGCATGCTGGATATGGGCTTTATTCACGACATACGGAAGGTTGAGGCTGAACTGCCAAAGGAACGACAGAATCTGCTCTTTTCTGCTACCTATTCTGACGATATCCGCAAACTGGCCCAGTCGATCCTGCATAATCCCGTTTCCGTTGAGGTGACACCCCGGAATACAGCGGCGGACACAGTAACCCACAAGGTACATCCTGTAGCCAAGGGAGCCAAGAAAGACCTGCTGGTTAAACTGATCAAAGAGAACAACTGGTACCGAATCCTGGTATTCACCAGGACAAAGCATGGTGCGGACAGACTGGCAAAGCAGCTCTATAAGGAAGGAATTGTATCTGCAGCCATTCACGGAAACAAAAGTCAGGCAGCACGAACAAAAGCACTCAAGGAGTTTAAAGCCGGTAAGGTTCAGACTCTGGTGGCAACGGACATCGCCGCCAGAGGAATCGATATCGATGAACTGCCCCACGTGGTGAACTATGAGCTTCCCAATATTCCTGAAGACTATATTCACCGTATTGGACGTACCGGAAGGGCAGGTGCCGACGGACTGGCTTCATCCCTGGTAAGTGCCGATGAAAACAGCTACCTGAGGGGGATTGAGAAACTCCTGAAGAAAGGGATTCAGGTGGAAAAAATTGAGGGATTCGAACAGGAGCTTGAAGCCGGCCCTCCCCCCCACATAGTTGCAGGCCAGAAACGAAATGCCCTGGCGGAAGAACGGCGCAGAAAATTCGGCCCCCGCAGGAATAACAGCCGGGACAGAGTCGGAGATGAAAACCGGCAGGATCGTAACACCAAAAGCGGATCCAGAGGCCGAAAACAAAACGAACCCGGACGAAATGAAAGACCCGACAGAAATGAACGCGACAGAAGGGAAAACCGCGAAGAGCGGAGCAACAATCGCAGCAAAAGCGGCCAGAAAACCTCCTTCAACCAGGATAAAAACAAAAACCGGGGAAACTCTACCCCCGGCAACAGATCAGGCCGATCAAGAAACAGCAGTATCGGTGATTTCAGTAAAGCAAGACGCCTTATTGATGAAATAACCGGAAAACAAACCCGTAATTGACGACAGACCCTATATCCCGTATGTTGAAAAGGCCAAGAAAATACCATTCAGCATACGGGAGGGTTTATGCGCAGGATTCTTATCTCAGCTCTGCTTTTTCTTGTAACCACAACCTTTATTTCAGCACAGGTTACCGTTTCTCATGCAATTGCACTTCATGGAAAACCGAAATACGGCCCCGATTTTACCCACTTTGATTATGTAAACCCGGATGCCCCAAAGGGCGGAACCCTGAGGCTTCACAGTCTTGGAACCTACGATACCTTTAACCGGTATGGATTACGGGGAGACATGCCTCCAGCCAGTGAATCCTTCTACGATACATTAATGACTTCCTCTGACGATGAAATCAACGTTCTCTACGGTCTTGTGGCGGAAAAAATTGAGTACCCGGCGGACTATACCTGGGTCATATTTCATATAAACCCCAAAGCCCGACATCAGGACGGAAAGCCGATCACTGCCGAAGATGTGGCATTCTCCTTTAATCTTCTCATGACAAAAGGAGTCCCTCAATACCGTACGTATTACGAAGGTGTAACTGCGGAGGTTCTGGACAGATTACAGGTACGCTTCAATCTGCCCGCAGGTGACAAGGAAATGGTATCTTCTCTGGCCAGCACAACGATTTTCCCTCCTCAATACTGGCAGGAACACGATATTTCAGAACCGAGTACAGAAGTCCCCCTGGGGTCAGGGGCATATACAGTGTCCGACTATAAAATGGGACAGTACATCGTTTATGAACGGATAAAAGACTACTGGGCCATGGATCTGCCGGTTAATAAAGGAAGACTGAACTTTGACCACATCCGCTACGACTTTTACCGGGATGAAAATGTATCGCTTGAGGCATTTAAAGCGGGAGAATATGACTTCTACCAGGAAACAATTGCAAAAAACTGGTTCACCATGCACTCCGGACCTAATTATGATGCAGGGTATATCCTGAAAGAGGAAATTCCCCACGAAATTCCCCAGGGAATGCCCGGGTTTGTATTCAACATTCAACGGGATGTGTTCAAGGACAGAAGAGTACGGCAGGCACTCAACCTTGCTCTTGATTTTCAATGGATGAACAAAAACCTTTTTTACAGTCAGTACACCAGAACCCGCAGTTATTTTCAGAACTCAGAATATGAAGCAAAAGGACTGCCCTCCCCGGAAGAGTTGAAAATTCTGGAACCGATAAAAGATCAGATTCCCTCCAAGGTTTTCACTTCCGAGTACAATCCTCCTGTTACAGACGGATCCGGCAATATACGCAGTCAGATTCGTGAGGCCCTGAAGATTCTGAAAGAGGCAGGATGGGAAATCAGAGAAGTGGCAGACCCGAATCAGGAACTTACCCAATCTGAAGAAGATACAAACCCGGGAGTCTGGCAGAAGATCAAAAACTTCTTCGGCGGTGGAGAAAAGCAGACAGGTGTTCGCAAGCTTGTCAATGTTGAAACCGGTGAGCCCATGGAATTCGAACTGATTATCTACAGCCCTTCCTATGAGCGGGTGGCCATCCCGCTTCAGCAGAACCTCGAAAAGATGGGGATTACCATGAATATCCGCACCATCGATACCACCCAGTATCTCAACCGGGCACGGGAACGGGATTTTGATCTCATTGACTGGGGATACAGCGCACAACCTCAGCCCGGATCAGACCTGAAAGTAGTCTGGCATTCAGACTACATAGACTCTTCCTATAACCGGGCAGGGGTTCAGGATAAAGCTGTGGATTACCTTGTAGAAGGTGTGGTGGATAATCAGGAAAATGAAACAATGCTCAAGGAGTGGACCCATGCGCTGGACAGAGTGCTTACCTGGAACTACTACGTGATTCCCTGGTGGCACCAGGCACAGTTCAAGGTTTCGTCCTGGAACAGGTTTTCCCGTCCCGCTGTACGGCCGAAATACGCGCTTGGTCTGGATACCTGGTGGTTTGACTCGTCAAAGGATAGCGCCCTGCCTGAAAAATTCCGCTGATGGCTAACTACATTCTCCGCAGGCTTCTGCTGATAGTACCCACCCTCTGGGCAATCATTACCATCAATTTCTTTATTATACAGATTGCCCCGGGAGGCCCTGTTGACCAGGCAATAGCCAAAATGTCAGGAATAAACAGCAACATGGTTATGGAGCGAATTTCCGGGCAGGGAGCACAGGAGGCGGGAAACGAAAGCGGTAAACCCACGGATAATAATTACCGGGGTGCCCGGGGTTTAAACCCTGAAGTGATTGCAGAGATTGAAAAACGCTTCGGCTTCGATCAACCCCTGCATATACGCTATTTTCAGATGCTTGCCCGCTATGCAACCTTCAATTTCGGCGACAGCCTCTTCAAGGGGCGTTCAGTTATCGGCCTTATTGCAGACCGCATGCCGGTTTCAGTGTCACTTGGCATATGGAGCACTCTGATTATCTACCTGGTTTCCATCCCGCTGGGAATACGTAAAGCAGTAAAACACGGGAGCCGCTTCGATATCTGGAGTTCCACTGCTGTAATCCTGGGAAATGCAATTCCGGTATTTCTCTTTGCCATCCTTCTGATTATTCTCTTTGCCGGAGGCAGCTATCTCAAGATATTTCCCCTGCGGGGTCTTGTTTCCGACAACTGGCAGGATATGTCCCTGGTAGGCAAAGTCGCCGACTATTTCTGGCATCTGACCCTTCCCATCGGCGCCATGGTTATCGGAGGATTTGCAACCCTGACCATGCTGACAAAAAACTCATTTCTTGATGAGATAAACAAGCAGTATGTAACAACCGCCAGAGCCAAAGGTGTGGCAGAGAATAAAATTCTTATCCGCCATGTGTTTCGCAACGCTATGCTGCTGATTATCGCCGGTTTTCCCTCAGCATTCATCAGTATGTTTTTTACCGGAAGTCTTTTAATAGAGGTGATCTTTTCATTGGAAGGTCTTGGATTACTTGGCTTTGAAGCCACCATGCAACGGGATTACCCGGTAATGTTCGGGACTTTATATATGTTCACCCTCCTCGGACTGGTGCTGAACCTTATCTCTGACCTGACCTACACCCTTGTAGATCCCCGTATTGACTTTGAAAATCGGGAGGTAGGCTGATGAGAAAAGTGCTGAACACAATGAAAGTACGGCTTACCCCGGGAAAAATAACAAGAGAAAGGCTGCGCCGGTTTAAAGCCAACCGCAGGGGCTGGTATTCATTCTGGATATTTCTCACCCTGTTTTTCGTAAGTCTTTTCTCCGAGCTGATTGCGAATGACGATCCTCTGCTTATTTTCAACCGCGGACACCTCTTCTTTCCGGTACTTAAAGAGTATCCCGAAACCGCCTTTGGTGGAGAGTTTGAAATGGCCGCCGATTACAGGGATCCCTATGTGATAGAACTCATACAAGAGAGCGGGTGGATTCTCTGGCCCCCCATACGATTCAGCTACGATACCATTAACTACAATCTGCCCTCTCCCGCTCCATCGCCACCTACAAGCGAAAACTGGCTGGGAACTGACGACAAGGGAAGAGATGTAATAGCCCGGCTGCTCTACGGCTTCCGTATATCTGTGCTTTTCGGTCTTACCCTGACAATTTGTTCAACCCTCATTGGAGTGACCGTGGGAGCTCTTATGGGCTACTATGGCGGCAGAATTGATATACTGGGACAGCGTTTTATGGAGGTATGGTCAGGGATGCCAACCCTGTTCCTGCTGATAATACTGGCCAGTGTAATCCAGCCCAACTTCTGGTGGCTCCTGGGAATAACCCTCCTCTTTGGCTGGATGGGACTTGTAGGAGTTGTACGGGCGGAATTTTTAAGAGGGCGGAACTTTGAATATGTTCATGCCGCCCGGGCGATGGGGCTCTCGGACCGCAAGATTATGTTTCGCCATATTCTACCCAATGCCATGGTTGCAACCCTTACCTTTATGCCCTTTATACTGGGAGGGTCCATAACAACCCTTACCAGCCTTGATTTCCTCGGCTTCGGCCTACCAGTGGGTTCCCCATCCCTGGGAGAACTCCTTGCCCAGGGCAAAGCCAATCTGCAGGCTCCCTGGCTGGGGATGTCCGCCTTCCTGGTACTGGCCGGCATGCTTACCCTGCTGGTCTTCATTGGAGAGGCCGTACGGGACGCATTTGATCCCCGGAGGGCTTCATGAGTGATATACCGGTAAAAATTGACAACCTGAGCCTGGCCTTCAAACAGGGTGGAGGGCTTAATCAGGTTGTCCACAATGTAAGTCTGGACATTCAAACCAATGAAATCCTTGCGTTAGTAGGAGAAAGCGGCTCCGGTAAAACGGTAACCGCAAGTTCCATTCTGCGCCTGCTCGGGGACGACCGTGTGGTTTACCCTTCGGGTAGTATCGTTTTCCGCGAAACAGATATCCTGAAAGCCGATGAGGATACACTCCGCTCCATCCGGGGTGGAAGAATCGGCATGATATTCCAGGAACCCATGAGTTCGCTGAATCCACTGCACACAATAGAACAACAGATAGGTGAAAGTCTTCTGATACACCGGGGCCTGGGGCTTGAAGCAGCAAAGCCGTTGATTCTTGAATGGCTCAATAAAGTGGGCTTACGCGATGCCGAAAAGCGGATGAAAGCATTTCCCCATGAGCTTTCAGGAGGAGAGCGTCAGCGGGTTATGATCGCCATGGCAATGGTAAACAATCCGGAACTGCTGATTGCCGATGAGCCGACCACCGCACTGGATGTTACCATTCAGGCACAGATACTCGACCTTATTCTGCAGTTGAAAGAGGAACTTTCCATGTCGGTCCTCTTTATTACCCACGACCTGTCCATCGTACGTCGCATTGCCGACCGTGTTGCTGTCATGCGTTACGGAAAACTAATGGAGTGTGCTCCGACGGAGAAACTCTTTTCAGCCCCGGAGGCAGATTACAGCAAAGAGTTGATTGCTGCCGAACCCGGGGGAAATCCTCCGGAAACAGAAAAGGAAGGAGAAGAGATTCTGTCAACGGACAATCTGAAGGTTTGGTTTCCTATTCAGAAAGGCTTTCTCCGTCGTACTGTGGATTATGTAAAAGCGGTTGACGGCATCACCATAAGTGTACGCAGAGGCCGGACGCTGGGGATTGTGGGAGAAAGCGGTTCGGGAAAAACCACTCTTGGAAGAGCTGTGCTGAGACTCGTCTCAAGTGAGGGAGGCATCAGTTTCCGTCAGACAAACCTTCAGCGAATGAAGGAAAAAGAGTTCCGTCCCTACCGGCGTAATATGCAGATGATTTTCCAGGACCCTTACGGCTCCCTAAGCCCCCGGCTTCCGGTGGAAACAATTATTGGAGAAGGTCTGGAAGTTCACGGAATCGCCTCAGGTAAAGAGAGGGAATCACTGATTATTACCGCCATGGAAGAGGTTGGCCTTGATCCGGAAACCCGCTTCCGCTATCCCAATGAGTTTTCCGGCGGCCAGCGCCAGAGAATCGCACTGGCCCGGGCGCTGGTGCTTAAGCCGGATTTTATCATTCTGGACGAACCTACATCATCACTGGACAGATCCATTCAGTTTCAGGTTATTGAACTGCTGAAAACACTGCAGGAACGACACAACCTCACCTATATTTTTATAAGCCATGACCTGAAGGTTGTCCGATCCCTTTGCCACGATATAATTATCATGAAAACCGGAAAGGTTGTGGAATCCGGTCAGGCTGCTGAAATCTTCAGGAATCCCAGGAAGAAGTATACCCGGGAACTGCTGCAGACGGCTTTTGGCGGAGGTCCTCAGTAATCAGCGGAAAGATCTGGGAAGAGGGCGGACAGGAACAGGTTCGGGTATATTAAAAACTGTCTGATCCGCGGCCTCCCCCGCTGGAATAAGCCCGCTCAGATACTCCCGGTCGGCATTGAAGCTTTCGGTAAGATAGTCAAAGTCCTCAGGCTGCAGGGCAAGATGCTCATATTCCACCAGACTCCTCAGAGTCTCATGGATTCCTCCCCTGAGGGAATCTGCCGAGTGCCGGACCAGAGACGGGCTGTTCCTGCTTCCCGACCTGTCAAGCATCGCCTCCCTGTCAATCAGATATGCCGAGCTGGTAGCCTCAATAGCCTGCTGAATGCGCGGTTCTCCGAGAGGAATAAACCTTTCCAGGATCTGTAGTAGTACCACAGCAAGCTCTTTCTGATCGTTTATTTTTACATCACTGTACTCATGTTCCAGGGTAAACTCATGCAGCTTCTCCTCAATAAGCCGGGCGGCAGGAAGGGCATGCCTGTTTTCGAGCCCGATATATTTAAGATGCAGCTGTATTCCGGTTTGTTTATCTCCCGGATGAACCAGCCTGACCTGCTCATCACCCCTGTGCTCCAGAAGTTTAGAATATACCTCCCAGGCATGGCGAAAAGTTCGGTAGGTTTTATCCACCCGCTGACCCGCCCGTATCAGGCGCCGGTAGAGATCCGTGAGGGAACGGAGATGCTGACTGCTTCTCTCCCCTGTTAGAGAAAAAAAACTCTCTGCAATCTTTTCCTGAAGCAGAACAGCGGACCTGACCTGAGGAAGAGAAGCAAGAACCTTGCGAATACCACTGCCCGGTTTTTCACCGGGGATTTTCAGTTTATACAGTCTCTCCGCCAACACTCTTATGCGGCTGTTCCGGGCATACACCGCTGCCCGGTATTCCCGGCGGGCTTTCTGCAGATGGGCAGCTGCCTCGGTAAAAGTTCTGTTTCCGGAGTATCGTACATGAATAACCGGGAAACGACGCCCGCATATAAGCTCAAAGATAAGCACGCAGATTTCCTCCGCATCAATCAGGCTCATCAGATTAAGGTTATCGCTTTCCGAAGCACTGATAATACGGCCGAGAAAACCCCGGGTACGGGTTCTGCCCTGACTTTCGGCGGGATAATCACCTGAGGCCCTCAGCCAGGCCAGCCGGGCAGCCTCAGGAGAGACTTCAGCAAGAGATTCTCGGATCTGCTCAAGATGCGTCCTTGCTGCTTCGGAAATATCATCCGTTCGGCGTGAGAGCCCCGCACCGCGATACACCTCAATATCATGTACAAGCTCTGCAAGCTTTCGGTCGCCGGTAAGATCAATCATTGCTGTTAAGACGGCTCCCGGGGATGCCTCGGGATTCTCAAGCACATATTTTGCGCCGAGAACTTTCCGCCCCCCCGAATCCAGCTGTTCCAGCTGCATGTTTCGAACATCGGTAATCCTGGCAGGCAGCAGGTCAAACAAATGTTCCAGGGACTGAAGATCTTCGTCCTTCTCCCCTCCCCGGGTAAGGTGGTAAATAAAACGGAGAAACAGGGCAAACAAACCGGCAACAATAGTGTAGCCGGCAAAATAGATAAAAACCTGCATAGGAGCGGACTTACCATAGCCGATAAAATATCCCCCCTGCAGGGCCAGGTAAGTTACCGGACCTGCAGTCCATGCAAGTTTTAGCAGAGCTATGCCAAGACGCTCCTTGCCGGCAGCTCCGCGGATTCTTCTAAGAATTGTATGCGCCAATGCAGGAGACGTCAGATAGTCATCCCGCCCCGGCCTGGGTTTTATCATAAAAAAATGGTATCAGATGACAGGAAGACTCTCAAGTAAGATAAGTAAAATGATCTGAGATATGTTCATCATCTTCACTGACGGAAAATTTACTCACTTCATTAGTAACAGTCTCCACCGAAGACGCAACAGTCTCGCTCAGCTCTGCATTCCTCTGAACAGTCTCCCTGATTTCCCCTGTACGCTTACTGATTTCTGCCATCCCCCCGGCAACCCTGGAGGAAGCATTTTTAAGACGCTTCATGGAATCCGCCACAACGGATGCACCGCCATCAATCTCATACGACCCGGATTTCACCTTTACCGAAAGGTCGGCAAGCCTCCCCAGAGCAGACAGAACCTCTTCGCTGCCGGTGCCCATCTCACTCATACCCCGGTTGATTTCACGGAAAACATCCGCAACCTCTTCCACCTTCTCCCTCAGGGATTCGAAGGTGATTCTTGAATCATTGCTCTTCTCTTTTGCATTACGGACCCGCACAACAATATCCTTAAGAGTCCGGGAAATGCTGTTGGTATTGGCGGCAGATTCTGCTGCAAGGGTACGGATTTCCTCAGCGACAACGGAGAATCCAAGTCCTGCATCCCCTGCATGAGCTGCTTCTATGGCAGCATTCATGGAGAGCAGATTGGTCTGGGCACTAATTTTGTTTATAATCTTCAGAATCCGCTCGATTTCCCCGATACTGTCGGCAACTCCCTGAACTTCCATATCCGTGGCATCAATCCTTGAACTTCCCTCAATTAGGGCTTTACCCATTTCCAGGCTGGCGGTTAAATGAGTCTCCGATGTTGCTTTTATACTTCGTATACTCTGAACCGTCTCATGTATTGTTGCAGAGGACTCTTCAATTTCAGCGGCAAGAGAAACCAGGAGATCATGAAATATGCGAATACTGCCTGCAATCTGCACAACAGATGCTGCTGACGTTTCTATATCTTTATCAAGGCTGGTCACTGCACCCTGCATTCCTGAAACGGTGCCGGCTACATCAGCAACTGCTTTCCGGGTAATGTCAGTATTTCGGGCCAGGGAATCCTTGTTCAAATCGAGTTCCCGGGTATGATATTTTATACCCTTCACCAGTTCTTCCATATTCTGTAGGGCTTCTTCCAGGCGACTGCATACCTGTCCCAGCTCATCTGTTTTACTGTACCGCGGCCGCTCAGTCAGAATCCCGCGGGAAAGAGAAAGGGATACCCGTTTTAATTCCGCCACAGGAATGCGTAAAGCCTTCAGACTTCCCGCCATAAGAAAGAGCCCAACAATAAGGGACAGGATGGAAGCCCCGGCGGCAACTCTCTCAATAAGCGAAAGGTTACTTTTTAAGCGTGTCACCGCATCAAAAAGTCTCTCTTCCTGCACTGCCACAAGCTGGTCCATGTCCATGACCAGCTCTGCGGAATGATTTCGGAATTCATTCTCCATTGCCCGGGCAGTTTCCAGCCTGCCAAGTTGATACAACCGGGCGATATTTTTCCCTTCCAGAGCAAACTGGCGGATTTTTTCCTTTACCTTTCCTGCAGCAGAGACCATCTCCTGGTCTGCACTAACCATACTTCTTGCAAGAATCTGATCTATGCCATCCTGTCCGGAAACAAGCGCTTTATCTGCTGCCTGCAAAGCTGCACTTATATCTGATTCTTCCGTCATTGATGCAATCGCAGATAGAGCACTCTGTGAGGTAAGTACTGCTTTCTCGATTGTCATACAGGTAACTGTATCCGGCAGAATCTCATTCCTTATGATGGCAGTCTCATCCCGGTTCCCCGCATTGTTGACCATGAGAAAACCGGTAACACCGACAAAAACCAGAATCAGAAATAGAAATGCAAGACTGAGTCTGGCAAGAAGAGAAAGGTTACGCATCAGGCTACCCTCAAGACAGGAAAATCTTCAGGCAGATTCGCAGAGCAAAGTTAGGTTTTTGTTAAGATTGCCTATTAATAATGATAATTGAGCATTCTGATTACTTTTGGCGGAGCCTGAATGCTTTACGTATCATCTCAACTATCCGGAGCGATTCCAGCCCGTCAGCATATGAGGAAACTGGAAGAGCAGCCGGATTCCGGGCAAGATTCACCGCATCGGCATACATGCCACTGAAATACCCGGTAGGTCCCGGAGCGGGCAGATCCTTCCTGAGGAGAGAACGCATCTTGTCATAGAATGGCGATTCACTGCTTTCCCACTCTTCATACAGACCATTTCCTATACGCACTCTTCCGGTTTCAAAAGAAAGTTCCACTTCAAAAACAACATGGTCTCTGCCGCTGCCTACCTCCGCGAAAACAGGAATCCCCCTGCACTCAGCAGAAGCAAAGAGGGTTTTGCCGGAAACATCACTCCCGGCTTTTTTTACCCTCTCCATGGGTGCTGACAGCAGAAAAGAAATGATATCAAACAGATGAGTTCCATCATAAAGAAGTACCGCTTCAACCGGCCGTTCCCGGCCCATATACAAGCGGGCAGTTACAGAACGAAGCGGACCAAACCTGTCCGCCCGGATTATGTCCCTTACAGCAAGGTAATCCCTGGAGTACCTGCGTTCATGATTCACAATCACCCGTGTTGTGTCTGAAGCAATCCGTTTTCCCATCCTCCTTGCCCGGCGGAATGAATCGCTCACCGGTTTCTCCAGCACCACCACCGGAACTTTCAAATCCAGAGCAAGCTGCAGATACTGAAGATGAGAATCTGCGTGAGTGCAGATATGAAGAATATCCGGCTTATTCTGAATCAGCATTTGACGGGCATCATCATATACGGAGTCGATATTCCAGCGTTCTTTAAATGCCTCCCGCCTTCCGGAATCGGAATCCATCCCGGCGATGATATAAGCATCCGGACAGGCAGAAATTGCCCCTGCATGACTGGCAGGCTTCTCCCTGCGGCTGTCATCCTCCAGCAGAGAAGCTATGCGTCCGAGACCGATCAGTGCGCTGTAGACAGTCTTTTGTTGATTTGCATTCATTTTCCCAAAAACTTCCCTATCAATAGCCATCTCAGTCTAATAAGCTTTTTGTATTCTGAGAATGAAAACCAGGATTAGCGACAACATCTGGAAGAAAGTTCTACTGTCCTTCCTGAAGAGCCAGACCTTCCCGGAAAATATTAAGCATTGCGACAAGCACACTGGCAATAACTGGACCAACGATAAAACCCATAATGCCGAAAACCGCAAGCCCGCCCAGAGAGGCAACAAATACCAGCAGATCATGCAGTTTTGCATCCTTGCCGACCAGGCGGGGCCGAAGAAGATAATCTGCACCGTAACTGACTGCGGAGGCCATAATCACAACAAATACAGCCTGGAAGACGTTCCCTGTGGAAAACAGCCAGAGAGCGGCAGGAATCATAATAAAATAGGATCCGACAAGGGGAATGATGGAGAGAACTGTCATTACTACGCCCCAGAGAATCCAGGCCTTGATTCCTACAATAAGAAATGTCATTGCTCCGATAATACCCTGAATAATACCGATAATAAGGGTTGCAGATACCGCAGCCTTGCTGGTTCGGCGGAATTCATCAGCCACCCGTTCCACATGCCGTTCCTCCATGGGTAGAGCCTGTTTCAGACCATCAAGCATAAGATCCCCGTCTTTCAGAAAAAAGAACATGGAAAAGAAAATAACAAAGCTGTCGGCCACAGCTGAAAATACTCCTGCGGATGTACGGTTCACCAGATCCGTTGCCAGTGATGCAGTCTGAGACAGACCGCGGCTGGCTATTGATGACCAGTCAATCTTGCTCAGGTCAAGGCGCTGCAGAAGAGACCAGCTCTGAACAGCCGATGTAATAGCCTCTATCCCGGGGTCTCTCAGAAACTGACGCAGGGCACTGTAGACATCTATAGCCTGCAGAACCAGCATCTGTCCTACAAGATATACTGGAACCGCCACAAGAACAAAGACCAGACCCGTTGTGGACAAAGCCGCAGGAGCCCGCCGCATTTTCCATAGCCTGAGAGATCTCTTATGAAGAGGACCGAACAGATTGGCTGCTGTAAGGGCAACCACCACGGGAACAAAGAAAAACCGCGCTACATAACCGAAGAGGATCAGCGCGGCAATAAGGATTATCAGCAGAATTGTCCTGTTTTCCATTACTCAATGATGCCTAAAAAGAATGGATTTAACAAGATCAGTCGACAAGCGCTCTGGAAAGTATTAGCCTTATAGTATGGAAACAGTGCATTGGGGCGTCGTTGGCGCCGGCCGGATCTGTGAAAAGATGTCCGGTCCCCCTCTTTACCTGGTGAACAGCTCATCCCTGGAACTGGTACACCGGCGAAGCAGGGAGGAAGGTGAAGAATTTGTTATCCGGCATGGTCACGGCCGTTACCTGGACAGCTTCGAAGCTCTGATCAATGATACCTCTATAGATGCGGTTTATATTGCCACGCCCCATCTGCTTCACGAAGAACAGACAATAGCCGCCCTCAAAGCAGGCAAACATGTCCTCGTGGAAACCCCTATGGGTCTGAATACAGAAGCCTGCATGCGTATGACAGACGCAGCCGCCGAAGCAGGATGCCTTCTTGCCACCGCTTTCTATCGCCGGGGATATCCATCGGTACAGAAACTCAAAGCAGTGCTCCAGACCGGCTTGATCGGCGCGCCTATTGCCGCCTCCATCAACGCTGAAATGCCCACTTCCCACCGGATTGACCTTCTCCGCTATCTACTGGGAGAAACGCCGGGATCCGGGAAGTCCCATTGACGGCTTTCCCTCTCCGGCACCTCTGCTGAACATGACAACCAGCACAGGTATCAGCGTAAATATGCAGGAGCAGTGGCTTGAAACCGGTATGCCGGAAAGCATGATGGTGGAAGGTGAGGACGGGATTATTTACCTGCAGGATATAAAGGGCGGAGAACTCCTAATTCTTGCCAGGGGAGGCGAAGAAAAACTTCAGCTGTCAGTACCGGGACTGCCATTTCCCCACTGGGCTTTAATAGAAAACTTCGTAACCGTCCTGACAGAAGGTGGGGAACTTCTCTGTCCGGGTGTAGAAGGAGTTAAGACATCCCGGATTCTTGAGGCGATGGAGGCAGCTGAAACCGGCGGTCCCGGTGCAAGTACTGGCTGAGAAGCAGAGGCGCGCCTAATTCGTATCGATCCTGTACTTCTCAAGAATTGCCTCATTTAATTCAATTCCCAAACCAGGTTTCTTCGAAACAGTGATATTACCAGCCGAGTCGGGAACAATAGGCTCCGTCAAAAGCTCCGTCCTGAACAGGTTATCACTCATATCATATTCCATCATTGTGCCATTCGGAATTCCACAGGTAAAATGGAGACTGGCAACAAGAAGTATACCCGAGGAGAAAACATGTGCAGCACATTCCATATGTCGTGCAGCTGCAAGTGCAGCTATCTTTCTTGACTCTGTGATGCCCCCGGACCACGATAAATCTGGCTGTACAATATCTACAGCACCCATGGTAATCAGACGTGTATAATTAACAGCTAACGCTTCGGTTTCATAGCCGGCGATACGGGTCTGCAAATCATGGGACAACCTTGCACTGCCTTCATAATCATCCGTCCTGACCGGTTCCTCAAAAAAATAAACATCAAGTTCATCATAGAGTTTTCCAGCCTTCAGCGCATCGTTGTAACCCCATGCAGCATTTGCGTCCACCATCAGGCGAAGATTTTTACCAAGAGCTTTTTTGACGGCCTGCACCCTTTCAAGATCTTCATCAAATGATACAATACACTCCTGACTTTTCTTATCTTCACTCAACAGCATGCCGGAGGAATCGGTTCTGGCCACCTTGATTTTAACGCCCCGGAAGCCTGAATCTGCATAGGATGCTGCTTCAGCAGAAAGATCATCAATGGTTTTACCCTGCATATAAAATCCACCGCTGGCATACACAGGAATAGAATCACGAAAACCGCCAAGAAGTTTATATAAAGGTTGTCCTGTACTTTTTCCGATGATATCCCACAACGCAATATCCACTCCGGACAATGCTGAGATGAAAATACCACCCCGTCCGTGCTGAAAGGATGACAGATAGCATTTACGCCAGATACGTTCTACATTGAATGGATCCTCGCCTAACAGCATCGGTTCGATTTCGTCAACAAGAACCTGTAACGTACTTGATACAGGCCCACCGAAAGTGGCAGCTTCACCGATTCCGGTTACCCCTTCATCCGTATAAACACGTACAATAAGCAGCTGCCGCATGCCACATTTTCCTGATCCGCTGTAAAAAGGCTTATTCATCGTGTAAATAAGGGGAATACATTCAAGTTTTGTTATTTTCATCATTTTTCTCCAGAATCGCTATATAATCGATCTGCCCTGCCATAACCCATGGAATTTTTCAGAACCCCGATTCCTTCGATTTCAATCTGGACCATGCTTCCAGGAAAAAAGCGATCCACACCACTGGGAGAACCTGTGGCTATCAGATCTCCGGGGAGCAGGGTAATTGTGGCAGATATGAACTCTATCAGGCTTGGTACATCAAATATCATATCTGAGATACTCATTTCCTGTTTTAATACCCCATCTGAAACTGTTCGAATTACTGCATCAAAACTGTTAATCTCATCTGAGATAACAGGCCCAAATGGGAGGAAGGTATCAACACTTTTTCCCCTGTCCCATTTTCCATCCTGCTCAAGCATGGAAATATCGGTTATATCATTTACACATGTATATCCAAGTATATATTCCAGAGCATTTTCCTTTTTTACTCGGCTGCATTTTTTACCTATTACAACACCGAGCTCACCCTCAAAATTAATTATGTCTGCAGGATCCGGGCAGAAAATCTCCTGCCCGGGATCAGCAACCGTTGTTGAAGGCTTAATAAAGAGACGCGGCTGCCCGGGAACAGGGATTCCTCTACTCTCAACAAAGGAATAGAAATTCGCTCCTGCACCGACAATCTTTCCCGGAACACAAGGAGATAGAATTGTACATTCAGTGAGGGGAATCAAATCCCTTCCCGGAGTATACCCGGAGAAAGGATCACCAGAGACCGGGCTAACCATTTCTTCTTCAAGAATTCCAAATCCAGGTTGACTATTCTGTGCAAGAAAACGAAGAAACTTCATTTACATCTCCTTAATTACATTGACATAATACCTGGCAGATAGGTGGATAAACCGGGAAAAAGTATGCTCAGTATAACCGTAAAAACCAGGGCACTGCAGAACAGAAGTGAATATTTCCCTATCTCGAGAACACTCCGGCCGCTATATCCGCAGGCGACAAACAGGTTTGTGCCAAAGGGCGGAGTGGCCTGTCCTATAGCCATGGTAAACACAAATATCATTCCAAACTGAATGGGATTAATATGAAAAGCAAGGGCAACCGGCGCAAGCATTGGACCAAGAATTAAAATAGTTGCGGCGACATCCATAAACATCCCCAGAAAAACAAGAAGAAAAATAACACCAAACATGAAAACAACACCATTGGCAACATGAGAAATCAGGAATTTACTTAACGACGCCGGAACCTGATAAATTGTCAATAAATAACTGAATGCTCCAGCTGCCATACAGAGAATCATTACATTGGCAGTTGTTCTACAAGACTCCTTTAGTATCATTCTGAATTTCTTAAAATCCATTTCACGGTATATAAAAAATGTAACCAGCAAACCATAACCGGCAGCCACCGCACCGGACTCTGTAGGAGTAAAGATACCTGAGTATATACCTCCAAGAATTATCAATGGCATAAGCAAAGCCCATACAGCCTTTCTGAAGGTTCGCCACACCTCCGAAATTCTGAACCCGTCATTCTTGGGGTAATGATTTTTCTTTGCAAAGAAATAACACATTAGACATATAAAAAAGGCACCAAGCAAACCCGGAAAAATACCGGACATTAAAAGTTTCCCTGGAGACACATTGGTTATATTTCCATATAAAATGAACAGAACGCTCGGTGGTATAATAACACCGAGAACACCTGTTGATGCCGGCAAAGCTGCAGCATAAGGTTCAGGATATCCAAGGCGCTTAAGTTCAGGATACATGATTCCACCAATGGCAGCAGTTGTTGCAACAGCGGAACCCGAAATAGCTGCAAAAAAAGTACATGCCATTACACAAACCAGAGATGCCCCTCCACTGATATGACCAACCAGGCTGTTGGCAAAATTTACCAGCCGGGAAGACAACCCGCCGTACTGCATGATTGCCCCTGCCATTATAAAGAAAAATATTGCCAGAAGCGCATACTGAAGGCCGCCGGCAAGCATTCGCTGAACCAGAATGGGTAATAATTCCGGAGTGCCATTTGCTATAATTGAAATTACACAGGACAGGCTTAATGACCAGACAAGTGGAACTCCAAACACTCCAAGCCCGGCTAAAGAAACTAAAAGTACAATCGCACCGAAAGACATTTTACAACTCCCCACTTAATTATTTTCCCGGGGAGCATTACTACCCGAGGCTTGAAGAAAATCTGCTATATCATGGCAAATGTTGGTAAACTTCTGTATTGCGATCAAGCTGAAACTTATCGGCATGCAAAGATAAAGACCTGCGACATTGATTCCCAGAGATGCAGTTCTTTTGGGAAATTGAAATGAATTGTGAATAAAGATAATACTTCCTGCAAGCAGTACTACACAGGTTGCAAAACCTATCAATTCTCTTAGGAAAATCAACGTCTTGTTTGCAACCGGATTTGCAATTTTCAGCGCATCTATGCTCAACTCATTCCTGTCTTTTGCTGCAAAATGCAATGCGAAGAAAATAATCCAGGCATACATATATGTACTCATTTCTTCAGACCACGGAATGCTGTAAAAGAAAAGGTACCTTCCTGCAACCTGTGCAAGATTGACAATTAGCATGACGATACCGCCTATCATAAGCAGCACCTGTATAATCTTTTCTGTATAATTATTAAACGAGTCCAATAAACCTAACATCTTGGTTTCCTTTTCAGAAACACTATGGCCCTCCATTATTCTAATAACGAAGAGCCATAGGTTATTTCATGAATATAACGAATCAGCCCTGTTCTGCTTTAATGCGCTCAATCATGTCTTCATACTGCGGGTATTTTGAATAAACAGAATCCATTTTCTCTTCAAACCCTTTCAGGTCCGGTGTAGTTACTACACATCCCAGTTCATTCTCAAGTTTGTCCGCCGCTTTTGTACTTTGTTCACGGGCCAGTTTCCGCTGATACTGTGTAGCATCCTTTGCACATTCCATAAAAATCTTCTGATCCTCTTCTGTCATTGAATTCCATGCTTTTAATGACATGATCAGGCTCATTGCGCTGTACACATGATTTGTAACAGCAAAGTATTTACAAACCTCATTGGTAGAGTTTGCAATATGTGAGTGTAAAGGATTATCCATACCATCAATGGTTTTATTCTGTATTGCAGTATAAGCCTCTGAAAGTGACATAGGTACCGGATCCGCTCCCAGTGCGGAGAAGAGATTCTTATGTACTTCACTGCTCATAATTCTCAAACGAAGCCCCTTTACATCTTCCACACTGTTAATTGGCCGAACATCATTTGCAAGACATCTGAAGCCTACTTCCCAGAATGCAATAGTCTTGATATTTGTTGACACAGTCATATCTGCAAGTTCCTGTCCTATAGGACCATCAAAGACCGCATCTACATGATCTGTACTGGTCAGCAAATACGGCATATCCAGTACACCATATTCAGGAACAAAATTTGAAATAAAGGCTGTTGCGGGACATGAAAGATCAAGTGTACCCATTTGCACAGATTCAATCATTTCGGAAGCATTACCCAACTGGGACGACGGATACAGTTCAATATCCCATTTCCCGGGAGCTGTTTCTTCCAGCTTTTTCACAAGATACTCAAGGGAGATAAAATTGGGGTTAGTCATTGCATCAACAGAGCCCAATCTCCAGTTATATGTCTGCCCCACTACCTTCTGTTCCGAACCTGCCTTACTCTCTGATGCCGTTGAACTTGATTTACTACCACAAGAACCCAATCCGAGAATAAATATTGCACACAAACCTACAATTAGGGATTTCTTCAATAAACGCATCCTTTTCTCCTTACTGTTTCTTTGAAAATATTTTTAACGCAGGACAACTACGGCCGTAACGCTCTCCCGTTAAAGACAACCATGTTTTACTTTTTAAATATTTTCATTTGCCAGATGATAGAAAGAACGGCAGGGATAAGGAATCCCCTTTTTCAAAACCATAACCGGTTCGAGTAATCTTTTACCGGTAATATGATTTCCCGCCTTTCCATCATAGAAATCAAATTCTCCATCAGTTTCATTTAATATTGAGATATCCGCATCTCGTCCTTCACTGATACGCCCCCACGTATCTTCTATACCAAGTGCTTCTGCCGCAGTTGAAGTAACCGCAGTTATCACCTCGACAAGAGACATTCCCAGAGTTAGGAATTTTGACATTGTTACCAGTAAACTCTGAACACATGAAGTACCTATAGAGGTAAGATCAGTGGATATAATGTCAGGTAGATATTTTTCCTGTATAAGTCGTGATGCAACAGTAAAGCTGAAATTGTTTTTCCCATGACAGGAATCAAGATATACACCTTTTAATTTCGCCTCTTTTAACTCAGGGTATATATCCCCGTTTACATCGACCATACCTCCGGGACATCCAGTCATAAAATGACTCAGGATATCCCCTTTCTCAAGCAAGGAGACAGCATAACGGCTGTAGACATCAAAGGGATCCTCGGGGATTCTTTCCCGTGGTTCACCTAAATGTATCATCAGGGGTATTTCAAGCGCCTGTGAAACCTGCTTTGCAATCAGAGGAATATCTGTTTTCAGTTTGACAAGAGACTCTACAATTCTCAGTTTAAGACCAAGTATCTGTTTCTGGTTCTCTTTCACAACTCTCTTTAAACCAGGGATATCAATATCCTCGATGCTTTTTATTTCAGGCATTTCTATTAGTCCTGATGCAGCTAGATTAATAAAATAACGAACCTCTGTGTCCTTGTTACTTAATGCATTCTTCAGTGAGAAAAAATTCGAACACCCTGACGTCCCCCCGTCATTTACCAGTAAAACTCCGGATTCTATTCCAGCGACATCAGTATCTATTCCGTGGGAAGAAAAATTGCCAACCGGATGACAATGAGCATCAATAATACCCGGTACAATTATTTTGCCCCTTAAAGGAAAAGTCTTCTCAGCTTTATGTACTTCAATATCCGGTAAAATCTGTACAACCTTGCCATCGCGGATTGCTACATCATACGAATCGTTTTTTCCAGATAGAGGATCAATTAATCTTCCACCCTTCAGAATGATATCAAACATATGGATCCTTTAAGCATATAGTGCAACATTGAATTGCCGGTAAAATATGGTAATTAACTGTAACGGCACAATAAGCAGCTGTAAATCAACAGTTTTGACAGTTTACTAACATTTTATGTACTGGACCTGATACCGGGAAGAAAAATACGGGAAGGTTTTTAATGTATAAATAAACAATTTTTTACAAATGCTAACAATTCTTTTATTCCTGAATCATATCCCTGTATTGACCAGGAGTTACACCTTCATACTTCTTGAAGGTTCTTAAAAAAGTCTGAATATTTTTAAATCCGACTATAAATCCAATCTCTTTTATCGTAAATATCGTACTGACCAGCAACTGCCTGGATTTCTCTACCCTTTTTCTGCTTAGATATTCCACATAGTTAATACCCAGCCCCTCCTTAAATATTCTGCTCACGTATGAAGCACTGAGACCAACCACATCTGATAAATTATTTAATGAAATATCCTCATTTAAATGACCATCAATATACTCAACCAACTTCTGAACATTTCGGTCTACCCTTTTCTGGTTAACCTGGTATACCGCGTCTGCAATTTTTGTGGAACGATCTTTTAACCACAAACCGATATCATCAAGTGTTTCAAGCTTTGAGAACTCATCAAATAAATCACGATTTTCATCAAACACATCCATAACAGTGAGTCCACAATCAATGAATGTGAGAATCATAGATCCGATAATACGCAAAAATAGATTTTTCAGATAATTATACGGAACCGCTTTGCTGTTATGTATTTCAACCATCATATGGTCAATCTCGGAAATAACTTCACTTTTATCACCGGTCTTAAGCTTGTTGATTATTCGCCGCTCGCGTTCTGAGTGATAATAATATAACTCATCATCCAATTCGACATCACTTATATCAATAATCTCACTTTTACCCTGATAGATCTTGTATTTCAATGCGTTTAATGCTTCAGCATAGGATAAACTTAAATTGGAAATGTCACGATACGACCGTCCTAATCCCAGTGTTACAGTAAAAGAAAAAATCGATTCAACTTTTTCTTTCAATGCTGCCGAAATGGAGACAGCAGTTCGCTGCATGTCCAAAATATCTGTTTTATGCGGGAAATTAATTATTACAATAAAACTATCCGGTGTTCCACTTATACAGACACCGTGTACCAGACTACCCAGAATCTGTTCAATCTCATAGGTAAGCTTAACCTTCTGATAATTACACTCTATTTCTGTATTGGACAAACACCAGAAACTGTAGTCATCTATCTGCAGTACTATTGCCACGTAGTTCTTCAAAGTCATATCATATCCAAGAAACCGAAAAGCATCAGAAATATAGCAACTACTCTCCGATACTCCTGAAACGAGATTCATAAACAGTTTCTCTTTTATCAACGGCTTTACTGAGTTCAGATGCTCTTCCATTGACTGGTTTTCAGAAAAAACTTCACTATACGCATTTTCAAGAAAGGTATACTCATTATCAATTTTTTCCTGTACAAGAAAATTGACATTTCTTCCCGTTTTATCTATTACCGTTCCAACAAGATGTTCGATTGGATTGTAAATTCCTTTTGATATGAAAAAGGAAAGCAGCAAACTCAGAATTGTATAAAATACTGTTATTACACCGATAATACTGGTAACCAGAGTTACATCGCCGTTCAATACCTCCAATGGAGTGATGTAGACATATTTCCAGCCGCTATGCCTTGAGGTACCAAAAACAATCAGGCTTTTTTGTCCTTCATATTCAGAAGAATATGCCCCCCTTTCAGTTAGGAATACAGGATCCAGACAGGAGTTTGTATCTACAAATGAATAAAGGAGGGATTTATCCTGATGGGAAAGAATTTCTCTGTTGTTACCAATAACAAGCGCCTTCCCGGGTATTCCGGAACTTAGTCCCGCAATTGCATTCTGAATACGTTCTTCATCGATATTGATTACAACACACCCCACTTTACTGCTGCCGGAGCCGAAAGGTATGGTTGAAATACAGCTGATCAGGTTCTTATGCCTGTTATCCGGAAAAGTGACATCATGAGTCTCCAGCCAGGTGAGCGATCCCGGTGTATTTAGATAAACAGGCAGCCATTCCCGGTCTTCAAATATTTTTTCTGTATAGATATTTCCGTCGGAGTTTAAAACAATCTCAGCATGAACGCCGTAGACATAAATCGAATCGATATACTCATTTGCATCAACAATCTTCGATATCTGTGTCAGAATATTATAGTTTCTGGAAACCTCCTCCCTGTGAGGATTAAATGCCAACTGTATAACATTCTTTTCGTCTGCAACTGTTTTCTGAGTTTGTTCGATATCACGAAAAATCAGATTTACCATCTCACTGCTTTTATCCAAAAGTGAAACACTTGTATTCCAAATCTGTTTTTGCAGTAATGACGATGCCTGACGATGTATTATCAAATTTGCCGCAAGTACAGGGATTATTGATGAAGCGATTAAAACAAAAAATGTTTTAAAGAAAATGGAATTAAACCGTTTAAAGAAAAAATTCTTCATCGTAATTCCAACTTATCTTTTTTTGATATTCCCTTGGTGTAATCCCGAGTATTTGTTTAAAAGCTGCAAAAAAGCGCTGCTCAGATGCAAAACCGGCTTTCTCTGAAAGTTCTCTTATACCGATATTTTCATTCCTCAGTAAATTGCATGCAAAGCGAATTCTGTGCTGCAACATCATTTCATACAAAGTTTTGCCTGTGGCTCTTTTAAAATGGGTTTCCATACTGCGTCTTGAAACAGGAAGCCTTGCAGAGAGATCCCCAATACTCTTCATCTGCATTCCTTCCTCCAGAATCAACCTCATAATATCTGAAACAAGCGTATCCCTAAACGCGTAGGTTCTGCTCGATTCACGTTCCACCACCTCTCCAGAAAGCACTAACGGTAATGTATCCGAAATACCTCCTGACCTCCATTTTTCCATTAGGTTCACTATCACTTCCCCGACCTTACTGAAATCAACTTTCATCGAACTTAATGGAACTGGTGTCATCTCACAACACAGCACATCATTACCGGTTCCGATCACCGCAATCTCATCAGGTATCGATATACCAAGAGTTTTACAATGATTAACCAATATCACACCAAGAGAGTCACTGTCTGTTAAAATTGCCGCTGGCTTCTGAAGTGACTCAAGAAAGAAGGAGATCGACGAACATGTATTCTGCAAGCTGTCGGGAATACTTTTACACTCCAGGGTATTTAAATCATTTCGGCCAACGCCTCTGCTGAACCCCTGTAAAAGCCCTTTTTTTAAAGAGGCCCTACTTAGTCCTGCAAATCCAAACGTTGTAAATCCGATTGTTTTAAAGTACTGCCCGGCCGTATATCCAGCTGAAGTAAAATCATACTGTATCGAAAAATTCCAATCAGAAGTTGAGATTTTAACAAATGAATTTACTTCTCCGATATGCACAACTACATCAGCGTTGACAGGATCAATAAGACCCTTAGCATAGATTTTCCACTCTCCGTGTTTTTTTGAATGCTCCACAATCCTATGCAGTATATTCCTGACTCCTGAATTGCCCGACTCCGGAAGAAGGAGAATTTTCATGAAAGTAAGTATACATCGCCAAAAATAATGGTGCAATTTAAATTGCGTACAAAATTTGAAATCTATTATGCTTCACTGTTTCAATTTTAAACTTACGATTGATATTTTTTTTAGTATTTTATTCTCAGGCAGCAATATTCAGGGAGGTTGTATGGTACGGATAATGCGAATGCCTCTGTTCCCTCTGCAGATGGTCCTTCTGCCGGGCATTCCAGCTGTTCTTCACATTTTTGAACCCCGCTACCGCCGAATGATCCGGGACTGTATCCAGGAAAAAGAAGATTTCGGCATTGTACTTTACCAGGATACGGATATTTCAAAGACCGGATGCACAGCCTCCATCGAAGGTATTATAACCGAATACCCCGACGGGCGATTCGATATCCTTGTTGCCGGGCGTGAACGATTCAAGGTAAACCGCTTTTTTGAGGATAAGGAGTACCTTGAGGCAGAAGTTGAACTGTTCAACGATCTACCAGCCTGGGGCCTGAACGACCTGAAGAGAGAGGCAGCGGAAGGTCTTCTGACTCTTTCCGCACTGGAGAACTTTCCTGTGGAGAGTGAAAACCTGCTGAATCTTACATCTGAGGAAACTTCTCTACTTATTGCCGGGACAGAACTTTTTACGACGCTGGAAAAACAGGAACTTCTTGAATCTACAGATACCGTGGAGAGGCTTGAGCGCATAAACAGACGGATACAGGAGAGAATCAGAAGCCGTCGGGCCATACAAAAAGTTGAGGACCTCCTCGGTGGACAGGTGGATTTTACCGTTCTAAGGAACTGAGAAAGCTGTTTACCACATACCGGTTTTTTCCCGTCTTTTTTGCCGAGTAAAGGGCTTTATCTGCGGCGCTTATCAGGGTGGATGACTCAATATGGGCCTCTGCCGAACTTACCGCAACGCCAACAGAAACAGTCACAATCCCCAGGGGGCTTTTTTTGTGTGGAACCGCAGCCGATACCATTTGTTGGATAATTGACGCAGCAAAGACTTCCGCAGTCTTCGGATTGGTGGGAGCAAGTACCATAACAAACTCCTCCCCCCCATAGCGGAATATATAGTCGCTTTTACGACGTATGAGTCCATTGAGAATTTCAGCGATCTGATTCAGCACATCATCTCCCATAAGATGCCCATAGGTATCATTGTAGAATTTGAAGTAATCAACATCGCTCATCAGCAGTGCCAGTTGATCTCCGGAACGCTTACGCTGTAAAAGAATACTGTCAAGAACCTCATCCATATACCTGCGGTTATGCAATCCCGTTAAACCATCACGGATGGCGCGCTCATTCAGATCCTGCATGGCCCGGTTCAGCTGCTCATGCATAATTACCCTGGTCCTCTCAAAGATATAGGAGAACAGAAATACCAGCAGATAGCTGAGCGCTATCCTGAGAACCAGCCCCTCGGGATAAGGCGTATAAAAAGGCAGAAATTCACCAAAAACCTGCGTACCTGCCATAACCCCCAGGAGAATCATAGATAATACTGTTCCACCGATATGTCCAAGCAGAAACAGTGAAATGATCGGGTAGGTGTAAATCCATACCCAGGCCTGCTGATTTGCTGCGACGCTCGCAAAAAGCACGATGAAAAATATCAGGACAATTACGCAACCGCTGAATGCTGTTCTGTGTATATCCTGGGTAACCCACAGATAGGTATAGTGGCCAATGAGAATCACAGCCATACATACATCCAGAATAAAAAGAGAGAAAAGCCCCTCAAACATAGCTATCCCGGCAAGAAGCGCAATGAAAATGCTTCCCGCAAGGATAAGTATCGAGATCATAACAATTTTGCGCTGCTGATCAAAATCGAGACCGCTTTCTGAACCCGCCCCGATAAGACTGGCCAGTTTACGGCGGAAATCTCCTGCCATATTCAACAGTATTGGTTACCGGCATGGGGATTTCAAGGTGTTGCATAATTAAACTGGTAACTGCATCCTATGGAAACCGAAAAAGGGATCCCGTTTTCGGGGAAAACACCGAAATCCCTGAATTTCTGAACCGGAATGAATACTCCAGCTCCGGCATTAAAGACGAAACCGGAGACAAGGGAATACTCGCTGGTAAGGAGGATTTCGGTCCCCATAAAACCTGCAGGAGTATCCGTAGCGGTTATTTTTTCAAAAGTCCCCTCCCCTTCGGATGGACGCATTACAGCCGCTGCTGAGAATGTCGTTCTAAAGCCGGGAATTCCGGGTACAGGAGCAAAAGCATACTCAGTCTCAAAGTAAACCAGATTGGACAACAGGTAGTCATATATTCCCCGGGAGTCAGTCCTGGTTACGGGCATAAACTGTGAAGAAAGCCCGCCTCCGGCATCGCCGAAAAGAGGATGTGAAGAATCGCCGGAGGCTGCAGTGAGCAGAAGCCGCAGGGTATCAGACGGTGAAACAAGCTCCTTCCAGATAATCTCCCCCCCCACGGCGGCGGCTATACTCTGGGTATAAAGGTAATCCCGGCTGATCTCGCCGTAATAATTGCCTTGCTGAATAAACAGAAAGAGGGAGTAAGCCCCGTTGAGAAACATACCGTCAAGCCCGGTACCCAGGGTATAGGAGTCGTAATTATCTCCCGTAAAATCATTCTCCTCCGGAATATCGAAGTTGACAATAAAATCGGTATATAACCCGGCATCTGATGAGAGGAGAGGATATTCGAGACCGAAAAGAAAAATCAGCCGGTTCGGCGCCAAAAGAGGGTCCACCCGGTCGTCCTCTGAATAGGTGGGGATCAACTCGGAGGAGGTATCCAGAAGGAGCCCGGTAATCCCGGCAGAGGCGGAAAGCAGAACATCACTTCCTTTAAAGTCAAGACTAAGACCATCCGCCGGAGTGTTTAGAATTAGAGAGGAGAAATCCTGCAGGATACTTCTTCCCAGAGAGTATTCCGCCGGTCCGATACTTCCCTTAAGCCGGGCGATTTCAATATCGCCGGAAAAATCATGGTCCTGCTCATCCGGTGAATTCAGGAATGTATAGTCCAGAAAAAAGGCGAGTTCCAGACCCATCCCGGCAAAGAGGGCCTGATTCAGGTGCAGATCACTTTCTGCCGTCACTTCAAGTTCCCCTCCATCATCGGAACGGGAAAACCAGGAGGACTCACCCAGAGCCTTAACTTCAAACTCCAGAGCAGACAAAGAAGTAATGCAGATTGAGGCGGCAAGTAAGACAAAAATAGAGATTACCGTACTTTTTTTCATTTGCTGTCCCCCTGTGCCCGAACCTCTCTATATTGTACGGCTGGAAGCCATCTCTGTACACTCCGGAAGGGAAAAAGATTGCTTCATGGAATAACTGATGACTGATCGCGGAGATCTTCAAACTCCCTGATCCAGTAAGCCCGGCTTCCCCAGTCGGGAAAATGACGAAGGAAACCGGTATCATTCCGCTGCCGTGCGCACCAGGCAGCAAAGTGAAGCATTCTCATAAAGCGCAAAGGCTCTATCAGATTAAGGGTTTCCCAGGGAAAAAAGGAGAACTCCTCGTATCCGGCGGTAAACTGGCCAATCTGTTCTTCCGACTCTGCCCGGCGCCCTGGAAGAAGCAGCCAGAGATCCTGAACCGCCGGGCCTGTTGCCATATCATCAAAATCAATCAGCATCAGTCCGGTGTCGGGACGTTCAAGAATATTGCCTCGATGACAGTCGCCGTGAATACGGTGAACAGGGATATTCTGAAATGCAGGGGTTATCCTCTGCAGGACTTCACGGCAAAGCTCTTCAAAATCAGTGGCGACATCCGGATGTATCAGGGGAAGAAGCTCCTCCATCTGCGGCTGAGAAACATCTGAAGGGTTCCAGTTAAGCCTGTGCAATGCCCTGCGGCTGAGTCCGACTGAATGCAGACGACCCAGGAGTCGTCCAAGACGGTACCACTGTTCCTCTCCCTCCGCATCAAAGCTGCGGCCGCCTTTTTTTGGAAAAAGAGCCATGAGAAAGTCCTGCTCCTCTTCCTCGGGACTCACTGCGGTAACCTCAAAAAGAGTGTCTCCATCTGCGTCTTCCATGGGAGCAATAACCGGCAGTTCCGCCTCGCTGCAATCAGAAAGAAACTGGTGCTCTTCTTCCACCGCTTCATACGACCAGCGTCCGGGGCGGTAGAATTTCACCACATACTCTTTGCCGTCATCATCCTTTAAGCCGTACACCCTGTTTATATAACTTGGATACGGTACCAGGGAGCCCTCAAGGGAAAGCCCGAAAACAGCGCTTACCGATTCGTGGACAAAGCCGGGAGTAAGAAGTTCAAAACCTGCCATCGGCTCCCCCCTGTCTATAGGGGCTCAGAATGCCTCCGGTTTTTCCGGATACCATGGCATCGAGAAGGATACCCTCCTCCTCATACTCTTCCCGGAAAACCTTACCTGTACGGTGAGCCATGGCGACCAGATCATGCCGATCGGCAGGAAGGAGGAAAAGCTGACGACGTTTATCTGCATAGAGCATCTTCTCCAGGGCTTGAGGCAGGTTTTCAAGCCCCTCACCACTGTGTACTGAAAAGAACACCGCATTGGGGTATTGCAGACTCAGTGCATCCCGTTCTTCCCGGGGCAGAAGATCTGTCTTGTTGAAGCAGGTAAGCACCGGTTTTTCCCCCGCGCCGATCTCCTTGAGAACCTGTCGGGTAACCCGCATATGCTCAGCAAGCTCAGGGCTTGAGGCATCTATAATATGCAGGAGAAAATCTGCAAGTACCGTCTCCTCCAGAGTCGATTTAAAAGCATCAACCAGATCATGGGGCAGCTTGCGGATAAAACCAACCGTATCGGTAAGCAGAAGCTCATTGCCGCCTTCAAGCCTGATGCGACGGGTTGTTGGATCCAGAGTGGCAAAAAGCTTGTCCTCCACCAGAATATCCGCGCCGGTAAGCCGCTTGAGTAGAGAGGATTTCCCTGCATTGGTATAGCCCACAATAGCCGCGGTAGGTACGGGTATGGCTTCCCGCTGTTTCCGCATTGTATTTCTGTTGCGCCGGACCTGAACAAGCTCTTCTTTCATTCTGGCAATCTTGCGCAGAACAATGCGCCGGTCAACCTCAAGCTGCGTTTCACCCTCTCCGCGAGTTCCCTTGCTTCCTCCCCTCTGCCGGCTCAGGTGTGTCCATGCCCGGGTAAGTCTGGGGAGCGAGTACTCCATCCTGGCCAGTCCGACCTGAAGCACTGCCTCCCTGGTGGATGCCCTGGAGGCAAAAATATCGAGAATAACTTCATGACGATCTATAACACAGCGGTTTGTCAGTGCTTCCCAGTTACGCTGCTGACTTGGTGAAAGATCCTGATCAAATATGATGCAGTCTACGTTCAGCTCATCCGCCAGATCCGCAATTTCTGCCGCTTTACCGGTTCCGAAAAAATATCGGGATTTGGGAGATTTTACCGGTGCAGAAATCCCTTCAAGGACTCCGAGCCCCATGGTATCCACGAGACTTTGAAGTTCTTCCATCTCCCTGCTGGACTCCTCATCATTCTGCCCCGGCATGCGGGGGACAATTAGGAGCGCAGTCTGGGCATAGGTAGAGAGGATACCTTCGGCTTCGTGCTGGGATGTATTCATGTACCTGCAGCCTACAGCCCCTGAAGGACCCGGGAGAAACGTTCAAGCACTTTTTTGCGGTCCAGAGGTTTGACAATGTAGTTCTTTGCCCCTAACATAAAGGACTTCTTTACAAGATCCTGCTTCCCCAGGGCACTGACCATGATAATTTTTGCCTCACCATCGAAGGCAATAATTTTTTCAAGAGCGGTTATCCCGTCCATAACAGGCATTGTTATATCCATGGTTACTATATCAATACCGGGATGGTTTTCCTTATACAGCTCCAGAGCTTCTTTTCCGTTCGCTGCAGTAGCAACTACTTCAAAACCTTCAGAGGTTAGAATCTGCCCAAGCTGCTTTTTTACAAAAATGGAGTCATCCACAATCAGTACCCGATATGGTTTCCCGTTGGGTTTCAGTCCTTCAGGCTCTTTATTGTTTATAGACGGGAAATCCATTTTGGTCTTCAATGCGTTTTCCTCCGGAGCAGCTTGCCCCTGTTGTAGTGTTACAGATGAATTCTATACATGATTAAAAAAAATTCAAGGGGAGGCGGTTTGACATTCGTCGATCTTAGCCCTACCATGTAGCTCTGAAAAACCATTTTGAAGGATACCGGATGAACGAAATCAAAAGTCTGGACGATATCAATAAACGTATTGAATCCGGAAAAGCAGTGGTTATGACCGCTGAAGAGGTAATAGGATACGTTGAAAAAAAGGGACTCGAAGAGGCAGCCCGTGAAATCGACGTGGTAACCACTGCAACCTTCGGCCCCATGTGTTCTTCCGGAGTCTTCATAAACCTGGGGCATTCGAAACCTAAAATACGCATAACTCAAGCCTGGCTGGAAGACGTGGAAGTCTATTCCGGTATTGCCGCAGTGGATCTTTTTCTCGGAGCAACCCAGCTGCCATACAATGATCCTGAGAATATGGTTTTCCCCGGAGAATTCCGATTCGGCGGTGGTCACATCATTGAAAAACTTGTTCGGGGAGAATCGGTACGGCTTAACGCCCGGTCATACGGCACCCAGGACTACCCCCGCAAAGAGGTCAGTACCGAGATAAGTCTGACCGACATAAATCAGGCAATAATGACCAATCCCCGCAACTGCTATCAAAACTACAATGCTGCAGTAAACTCCTCAGGCAGCACAGTTTATACCTATCTGGGAGCCCTTAAGCCGAATTACGGTTCCATCGGGTACTCCTCCGCCGGACAGTTGAGCCCGCTGCTGAATGATCCCTGGTACCGCTCAATAGGCATAGGGACAAAGGTATGGCTGGCAGGAGCTCCGGGCATAGTCTACGCCCCGGGAACCCAGCACAGCCCTGATTCGGAGAGAGGGGAGAACGGCGTGCCCATTGACGGCGCCGGAACTCTTGGTCTTTCCGCCGATCTGAAGCAGATGGATCCGGAATTTGTGAGGGGTGTTTCCATAAAGGGTTACGGTGTATCCCTCGCACTGGGTATAGGAATCCCCATTCCCATCACCAGTCTGGAAGCCCTGAATGAATGTACTGTGAAAGACGAGGAGATTTTCGCTCCCGTAGTGGACTACTCCAGCGACTATCCTCAGGCAACCGGAAAGGTACTGGCCCATGTGAGCTATGCAGATCTGCGTAAAGGAAGTATCCGCCTCTTCGACAAAGAGGTGGAAACTGGCAGCCTCTCCTCCTACAACAAGGCCAGGAAAGCAGCCCATCTGCTGGCCGACCAGGTCAGAAGCGGTGGTTTTACCATTAACCGTCCGGTTATGCCCCTGCCGTCGCGGGGCAGCACTTCTCCGATGAAACTTAATCCATCCCGGGAGGGACAGGCATAATGACAAGAAGATTACTCCTATTTTTTCCCCGGTGTGAAACGGAGAAACCCATTGTATACCACCTGGTAAAAGACCATGATCTTGAGATCAATATCTTCCGTGCCAAGGTAACTCCCGACGAAGAGGGATATCTGATCCTGGACCTGACCGGATCAGAGGAGAATATAAAGCAGGGAATTTCCTGGACAAAGAGCCTGGGAATAGAAGTACGGGAGCATCAGCGGGGACTTCGCTGGGATGAAGAGCTCTGTACCTCCTGTGGAAACTGTGTTCCCCACTGCCCTACAGGGGCTCTCCATTTTGCAGGCACTGACAGGCAGATGGTTTTTGATGATGCAAAATGCGTAGAGTGTCTCAGCTGTATACCGAACTGCCCCTACGGCGCCTGCAGTTCCATTATTTGAAAAGTTATCCTGATGCGCCGCTTTGCCGAGTTCCGTCATAAAGAAGCGGTTTTCCGGGTAGCCACCAGCCGCCTGGATGCTGTTCGCAGTGAAATCCGCCGGATAAGAAAAGAGCTGGAAGACTATATCCGTCTCTATCCGGAATTCAGGGAGAGTATGAACCCGCTGGATTCACTACAGGGAGCCCCTCCAGAATCAGTTAAACGCATGCATAACGCCTCCATACTCACCGGAGTAGGGCCTATGGCCGCAGTCGCAGGTACTGTTGCCATGCTGGCGGCGGAAGCAGCCGGTAAAGCAGGCTGTGACGATACCATAATAAACAACGGCGGAGATCTTTTCCTGAATATCAGGGAAGAAGCGGTTATAGGACTCTATGGAGGTAACCATGCCCTAACAGGAAAAGCGGCTTTTCTGGTACTCCCCGAAACAACCCCCCTGGCTATATGTTCGTCATCTTCAAGAATGGGGCACTCCAAATCATTCGGCGGGTGTGACCTGACCACCGTCATTTCAAGGGACGGGGCTCTGGCGGATGCCGCGGCAACATTGGCTGGCAATCTGAGCATAGATAGTTATTCTGCGGCGGAAGCGGCGGAGCGTATCGCGGCGATTGAGGGAATAGATGGAATAATTATCCTGGTTGGCACCACTGTGGCACAGGCCGGAGTTCTTCCCCCGCTTATCCCGGCGGCGGAGGAAAAATCTGTCAGGGAAGGGATTCTGTACCACCCGGACTATCATTCCCCTGTATAGCCTTCCGGATACGAATCAATGTTAAGACTAACCTTTTCGACAATTTGCAACGCGCTTGTAAGCCCCGATAATTCCGGGATCAGATGTTCAACCGGACCATTCAACCCGCCGGTTCCCGAAGGACGCAGATTCACAACACCCCGGAAATCTCCCGGAAAAACTGCGGAATACACAAGCGACGGCTGTCCGTTCACTCCGGAACTCTCTTTTGGCCATTTTTGATTGTAATCAAAAGATACATTAACTTCAAAAAATACAGTATACAAATCGGTGGTATCAAACACAGCTGTTTCACCGGGTGTCATAGATACTGCATCGCTGCGCCCCGGAGTAGCACTGCTGACGGTATCTGCTGCAGAATGCCTGCCGTTAAACAGGGAAAGGGCTTCCGGACGGTCTGTCCCGCCTACCCAGCTCTTTTCTGCACTGCGGGAGCTCAAAAAAAGTAGAGAAATCAGTTGCCCCTCTTCATCCTCAACCCACGCAGCCATCTGAGGTGTTAATTTTTTGGGGAAAATCCCGAACAAGTGCCAGTGAGAATAGGCGCTTCCCGGTACCAGCTCAAGTTGCAAAGCAGATTTAACAGGTTCGCCGACTAAAATTGAACAGAACAGTGCTGAAGTCACCAGCATAGCGAAAAGCGATAATTTTTGTAATTTCATCGTTTCTCCTTTATAGAGTCTCTTCTCTTTTAATGTACCGGGACGTTACTGGTGTTACTTTTCCGGAGACAGAAGGCGGGCAACTTTCGCCAGAAACTCATGTTCCACGAATGGCTTGATCAGCACATCGTTTACACCCAGGGAGCGCATTCTCTTCTCTTCCATATCAAATGAATAGCCTGTTACCGCCAGAATGGGAACGGAACGCACCCGTCGGTTCTTATGGGTACGGATTCGTTCGGCACAGGTGAATCCGTCCATTACCGGCATCTGCATATCCAGAATCAGAAGATCCGGGAGCTCGGTTTCAACAAGAATCAACGCTTCCTCTCCGTTTTCGGCGGATAATACAGTATATCCCTCCCCCCGAAGAAGGAATTCAAGGTGAATCCGGCTGATTCCACTGTCATCGGCTATATAGATCTTCAGATCATCTCTTTCTGCCGCAGATTTTTCACGCTCACGTATTTCTCTGTCAGGTTCAACCGCCGGTGCTGTGAAAGATAGAACAAACTCCGCTCCACCATCATCAGGCTGCAGGAATGAAATTTCGGCAGCAAGAAGGTTCCCCAGCTCACGCGCGACAGCCAGACCAAGACCGGCCCCCTGATAGGGTTTACTGTATCCGCTTTCTACCTGGTAGTAGGGTTCAAAAATGCGCTCCTGTTCTTCCTCAGGTATTCCAGGTCCGTAATCCCGTATACTGATCCGCACAAAACAGGAGCCGGTATCATCCGAACAGGAGCTTACGCAAAGCATAATCTCTCCATGGGAAAACTTAACCGCATTATCCAGGAGATTGTTGAGTATCTGCGAAAAAGCTGCAGAGTCTGAAAGAACAGAGGAACAGGTCATTCCGGTTAAATCCAGAATAACTTCCGGGAGATTCTTGTCCAGACTCGTGTTGGTACGCGCAGCACAACCGCGGATAATCTGCTCCAGATCGCAGGGCTGTCTGAGTCTGGGATAATTGCCTTCCTCCAGCCTGTTATGAATGAGAATATTTGAGAGCATGGAGTTCAGAGCGTAGGAACTGCTTTCAAGAAGTTCCAGAATATAATTCTGGTTTTTGTTTACCCGTGTTTCGCGCAGAAGCGATGAGGCGCTGATTATGCCATTCAGGGGTGTTCTAATTTCATGGGAGATATTAGCGAAGAAATTTTTCTGTACATTCAGTGATTCAGACAAACGCTTTGCCAACCGGTGACGCTCGTCAAGAATCCGGAAAAGTCTGTTTCCTGTGTGAAATACCGAATAGGCTATCATGACTACACATACAACATAGACTGCGATACCAAGTAGAACATAAACCGGGACATCAACTGTAGACAGGTGCAGTATGCTGTGGAGACTGAAAACAATCAGCATAAAGAGTACCCGGGAGAGGTAAATACCCTGTCTCCCGGCGAAATTACCGAGAAGCATGACTCCCACAAGACAATGCATTGCAGCAATCTCATAAACCGGAACTCTGATCAGATCGAAATCGAACAATTCAAACAGGAAATATCCCACCTGCATCAGCGGTACAACAATATAGACAAGAAGTGCCATTGCCTGTCGGACCCTGCCCTTCAGCACCATCACAAAAAATATTATGTCTATGCTTAAGAGGACACTGTGCTGAATGAAAAAATGCCAGGTTCGATGAAGATAACTTACAATGATTAAATACGTTAGAACAGGAGCAATAAAAAGAAGGAATACAAAAAAGACCTTGCTCAGGAGCATAAAGCGGCTGGACTCGATTCTGAATCTCCCTTCAAGCCAGCGGTTAAGCCGGATAAACCCCTTTCTCTTCTCAGCCATACTGATAGAAACTATAGGTTGCCCCGGGCTTCAGGTCAATAGATAAAGACCGGAGCTCTCCGTAAGGGAGAGCCCGGGCTGTAAAGAATCAGTTCCGCCGGCCGAAAAGCCTCAAAACCATAAGAAAAAGGTTGATAAAATCCAGGTAGAGCTTCAGCGCTCCCATGATGGAAAGCTTGATATAGTCAGCCTCAGCGATATTGGAACCCATTTGACGATTCCAGCTTTTAATCATCTGAGTATCGTAGGCAGTAAGGCCGAGAAAAAGGACAACTCCCACAAGAGAGATCAGGAATGAAAAGGAATCAGAATGGAAAAACATGTTGGCCAGGGATGCGATAATTAAACCGATAAGCCCCATAAACAGGTAATTACCAATTCCCGAGAGATCCCTGCGAGTAACGGTTGCCCAGAAGCTCATGGCCGCAAAGGTTCCACCGGCCACAAAGAATGCCTGCGCTATACTCTGACCGGTATATGCCAGAAAGATAACCGACAGGGTAAGACCATTAAGAGCAGCATAGCCGGCAAATCCCAGGGTCGCCGCGGTGGCGCTCATTCGCATCAGCCTGGCGGAAAGGAACATAACCAGAGCGAACTCCCCGATAATAGTACCAAAAAAAAGCAGGCGGTTCTGCACAAAGCTGATAATAAGGTAGGGGTTGGATGCCATGCCGAGACTGATAACACCTGTCAGTGCCAGCCCGAGGGTCATCCAGACATAAACATTTCTTAAAATGCTGCGTTCCCGGACAGCACTGTTCTGTAGAATTTCAGCACGGGTCATAATATTCTCCTCTATTACCGTAAACTTACTACAAGGTTATGAAAAAAGTGTGAATGGTCAAGCACTATTATATTGATCCCTCAAGCCTTTACCGCCATACGGCCGGTATAATCCAGGCGCGAAAAAAGAGGTGTTTTAACATCCGGTCGGGCAAAGTACTCATCCACGGCTCTGCGGGCCCCCTCAAAGTGGCCGTAATCATCAATAATCAACACCCCTCCCGGAACAAGGCGCGGATAAAGCAGCTCAAGCTCAACACAGGTGGATGCATACCAGTCGGTATCAAGTCTGAGGAGAGAAATAGCCTCTGGGATTTCTTTCTCCAGGGTGAGCGCCACATCTCCCTCCACTGCCCGAATGCGGTTTGCAGGGTAGTTTAGTGGTGCCAGATTCCCCAGCACCTTTTCCCGGGAAACTGCCCAGTGGTCGAAACTGTTGCTCTCCCACTTCTCCCTGACGGATCCGCCGTTCCAGGCGATCACATCTTCTTCTCCGGGTTCGGGCATTCCGGCAAAGGTATCATAGAGATAGATAGAACGGGAATCGATCCCCAGTTGCTGCAGGGTACGGATCATGAGCATACAGCTGCCGCCTTTCCAGACACCGCATTCTACAAAATCTCCGGCAACACCCCTGTCTATCAGATATTTTACTGCCGAGAACAGCCCATAGCCCCGCTCCATGCTGGTCATGGTAAAGGGGGAAACCTCCTCCCAGACAGTACGGAACTCAGCCTCCATATCGATACGGTACTGATCGTTGGGAATTACACCGTAACCTTCACCTTCCAGTACAGATGCAAGTTCCTTCCGCTTATCATAGGAAATCATCTCTTCTCCAGTATCTTCAGGAATTCTGTTTCACTCACAACCGTGATTCCCAGCTTCTTCGCCTTTGCAAGCTTGCTTCCTGCTCCCTCGCCGGCCAGAAGATGAGTAACACTTCCGGTTATACTGCCCACAGCCCGCCCCCCCCGCTTTTTAACCTCTTCCATGGCTATATTTCTGGGTTTAAATTCATCAAAACTGCCGGTAACACACCAGACCTGGTCGGCAAATACTGCCGGAAAAGCATTTTCAGCGGTTTCCGCTTCCGCCTTGAAGTTGAGCCCCGCCTTTTGCAAGCGGCTGATCTGCAGAAGTATTTCCGGGTCCCGCAGGGATTCAAGAATTGAAGCCGCTGTTTTTTCACCCATTCCATGGATTTCCGCAAGCTTCTCCGTTTCACCCGCTGCTGCTGCACTTAGAAGGGATTCGATATCCCGGTATCCTGCATCAATAAGCAATTCCGCAGCTTTCTGACCAAGATCCGGAATACCAAGAGAGGCCAGAACCCGCCGGTAAGGACGACCCTTGCTTGCTTCTATCCCCTGTAAAATAAGAGAGATCTTCTTCTCGCCGAACCCCGGCAGGTCTTCAATCTCTTCCGCTTTCAGAGTATAGAGATCTTCAGCACCCCGGATTATCCCTTCCCGGATAAGCACAGCCGCAGTTTCGGGCCCCAGGTTGTCGATATCCATCTGATCTCGTCCGACAAAGAAGTTTATACGTCCCTGTACCTGGTCGGGACATCCTCTATTTTCGCAGAAAAGATGGGCACCTCTCTGGTACAGTGGAGAACCGCAGGAGGGACAGTTCCCTGGCATTTGCCAGACCGGTGCGGCATTATCACCTTTGTCGATTACCCGCTCCACTGCGGGGATAACATCCCCCCGCTTGGATACCGCAACCTGATCTCCCGGAGCAAGTTCCAGAAGATCTATATACTGCTGATTATGCAGTGTCACATTCGAAACAGTTGACCCCCCGATGGATACAGGCTCAATCCGTGCTACCGGTGTAATCCGGCCGGTTCGCCCCACCTGAACATCCACACTGACAACGGTACTTACAGCCTCCGGACTGTCAAATTTATAAGCGACTGCCCAGCGGGGATGATGACCGGTGTATCCCAGCCGTTCCCGGAGTTCAAGTTCATTGACTTTGATAACAAGACCGTCAATCTCATACTCAAGATTCTGCCGTAATTTCGTCATGGACTCGATATAGCCGCCGAGTTCCTCCAGAGTTCCAGATGTAAAGGCAAAACCTTCAAGCGCAGCTTCAGCTGCGGCCCGGGGCCCGAACAAACCCAGTCTGGGGTTTATGCGGAAGCCGAGATGCCGGAGATATGCAAGCAGTTCATGGTGGCCGTGAAACTGCCGTGCCTCCCCTTCCGGGAAGAACCCTTCATAGATAAAAATATCCAGAGGAACAACAGCCGCCTCACTGCTTTTCTTGCGCCGAAGAGTTCCAGCCGCGAGGTTACGGGGGTTGGCATAGGGTATTTCCTGTTCGGCATTAATCCGGGAAAATGCTTTTAGGGGAAGATATATCTCACCCCTCACTGCGATATTCACCGCCTCGGAAAGGCGCAGGGGGATGGAGGGAATAGTACGAATGTTGTGGGTAACATCGTTACCCACAAAGCCGTTTCCCCGGGTAACTCCCCGGATCAGGATTCCTTTCTCGTAGTAGAGTACAATGCTTGCACCGTCAATCTTCTCTTCCACAACAATATCAAGTGTTGTGTCGGTATTGGCTGAAGTCCTGGCCGCCCAGGAGAGAACCTCTTCAGCAGTATAGGCTTTATCCAGACTCAGAACCGGTACCGTATGGGATACCTCCGGAAGATCGGAGGAGAGATCGCTCCCCACCCGGAGAGTGGGAGAATCGAGTCGGCGGAATTGGGGCGACTGTGCTTCCAGGGCTCTTAAACGGTCGAAAGCCCGGTCATACTCGGCATCGGTTGCCGAAGGCCGGGCTTCGATATAGTAGTCATGCTGCCATGAGAGCAGCATATCAGTCAGCTGATCAATCTCTTTTTGCACATCGGACATGGGTTCCGTTTATTTCCTTCGATTCAATGAAGTATCAGAACCCCTTCCGGATAAAAGCGTCACGAAACCCCTGGGCTTTGAAGTTCAAGAGCAGGGCACCACTCTCATCCGGAGAAAGGGGACCAACCAGAACCTTATAGTATGCATTGCCCTGATTCAATACCAGCACCGGATAGGTGGCGGAGAATTTTTCCGCCGTGGAACGGGCAGACCCGGGAGATGAGAAAACCGCTAACTGCAGGTAATCCGATGCAGGATCAAGGTCGCCGAAGAGTACTGCCGGGGCAGAAGCTGCTTCTGTTTCCGGGGCTGTTTCCAGCTCTTTCTCCACCTCTGCTGCAGCAACCGCAGGGGAAGATTCCGGGGGACGGTTTTCCGCAGGCACAAGGCTTATCTCTACATCTCCCTCAGGAACTGCCGCCGGAACAGTCTCCTCTTCAGGTACCGCAGCAACTGCGGTGGGAGAGGTCTCTTCCTTCGGTTTTTCCACTCTGTCTTCGATAAGCGCCGGTGAGACTGCGGCAAATGCTACATCATCCTCGCCGTCATAGGGAGGTTCGGGCAGAGGGAACAGTTCTGCAATTGCCCGGTCACGCTCTTTCTGTTCAGGCACGGGAGGCAGATCAGCAGCGGCAAACTCTTCGCCTTCTTCGAGGGCTGTTGGATTATACATATTATCCGCAACCCGGGTTGTATCAGCTTTTTCCAGTATAACCGGTGCCGCAGGTACTACCGAAAGTGAATCATCCTCAGGACCGGAGAGGGCCAGATTGTCCGTATAGGGTCCGGTGATTTCCGGTTCCGCCGGTACCGGTGCAGGTTCCGGAGTTACAGCAATCTCGGCAGCAACGGCCGGGGCTGCGATCACGGGATCTTCAAGAGTGGATTCTTCTTCGGGAAGGGCAGAGCCAAGTCCGTCCGAGTTGTCCGATAGAAGAATGGGGTCAGTATCCCCGGATACTGCAGGCTCTTCCTCTTCCGTACCTGGAGCAATAATCAGGGGTTCGGCCATGGCCGGAGCTTCAGGCTCAACCGCCGGAGCCTGCTCTTCTGTATCCAGATAGCGGTCAAGAAAGGCCAGATTATCCTCGGCGTTGGGGTTAAGATCCGGATCGTCGGAATAGGGACGATCAGCAGACTCTACTGAAAGCCGGGAAGAGTTGTCCGCAAGGACAATTCTGGTACGTGCTATCCGGTCATCCTGTATACCGATTTTTTCCGCAGCCTCTCTCGAAAGCAGCAGAAAAAGTCCCGGATCATCAAGGCGGTCTACTATCATCACCTCCACGCTGCTTCCATTCTCTATATTCTCAACCTTTATTAGAGTGTTACGGGGGAAAGAGTTTGAAGCACCGTAATAACCGGTGGCCGGAAATTCTCCATACCGGCCCATGGCCGTTGTCCCTTCCCATTCAGACTGAGAAAAGAGCAATAGAGTCGCTGACAGACTAACAGCCAGCATTATAATCAGAATCTTTTTCATAATCCGCTCCTGAATATTGGACCCGGGTTAAAGCCTAAGTTTCCCCAGGGTACCGCTGGCTATGGACTCACCCATAACCGAACAGATATCGCTCACCGGGGTATCGGGTCGATCGTTCACATCACCCGGAACAAGTTCTCCCTGGGTCAGCAGCCCGCCGTTAAGCACATTATAAAGACGGTAACTCGCCTCCCGGGGAGTAAGGGCATCCTCTTCGGTAACTGGTGCATTCAGGGAAAAATCAATCTCAAGAAGAAAATATGCACCGCCACTTTTAGCAAGTCTCATGGAGAGACGTTCTGAGGGGATATCCAGTTTCTCGTTGCTTTCAACAACTCCTGCATTGAAAACAATATGGCCTGCATCAAAGAGGGTTTCCATAACTCCGTCTTCCAGCGCGGCCTGCATCTCCACTACTCCGGGAATTTCCGAATTCAATGAGTTTTTGGTAAAAACCAGTACAGTCTCACCCCAGACAGGCAGCGAAACTATAAGGGCACAAAAATATACAAGAAGACGATTCATGGATACCTCCGCTTCTAGTATCGACACTAAACTGCTGAGCTTGATCGCTTTTAAGCATCCATGGTACGGTGCTTGTCATTCATGGAATACTTTGTTCTACAGGTACAGACGGGAATGGAAGCAAAGGTTCTCAAACTCGCCCGGACGGAACTCCGGGTTAAAGGTCTGGAGGACTTTACCGGGCGGCTCCTCTTTCCCCAACGGGTACTCCATATCCGCAGACAGGGAAAAACCCGCAAGGAGAATGCTCCTATTTACCCGGGATATCTCTTCCTCGAAGCCGAAAAGGTTGAACCGGAGGTTTACTGGGCTCTTCGCCCGGTGAAGGGAATCTACAAGTTCCTTAAATCCAACACAGATATTGAACCTCTCCATGGCGAAGATCGCCGTATTCTGGTACACTTTCTGGAGCATGGGGAGACGGTTGCGCTCTCTAAAGTTGTTTTCGATGAAAACAGCAGGATTGTGGTAAAGGAAGGACCCCTGAAAGGAATGGAAGGTTCCATAGTGAAAGTAGACAGGCGAAAGCGGCGGGCACGGGTCCGCCTGAGCATGTACAAGGACTCTTTCACCGTGGATTTCGGGTTTGAACTTTTAGACAACACAAAAGAAGAGAAAAAAGCAGAAAAGTAGGGATGCAGAAAAACGCCAGGACCTTATTTATAATAGGCGCAGGCTTTGCCGGCCGGGAGATCGCTGCGGAAATCCGCTCCAAGGAAACCTTCGGAAAAGTTGTTGCCTTCCTTGACGATAATCCCGCCAAAGTCGGAACAGAGATAGAAGGCCTCCCGGTTTTCGGTCCTATTGCAGATGTCCGGCGTATAAAGCAATCCTGTCCTGCAGATGAAGCACTGATCGCCATTCCCGGAGCAACCACAGCCCAGCTGAAAACGATCTATGAATCCCTTTCCGCCGCGGCGTTTGAACGCATACGCATCCTGCCAAACCTGGCCCAGATTATCGATGGAGACGCCCACCTGATTCAGACCAGGGAGATAGCCGTGGAAGACCTTCTTGGGCGCACACCGGTAAGGATTCCCCTGAAGGAAACCCTGAGTTATCTCCGGGGGAAACGGGTGCTTATTACCGGAGCCGGCGGAAGTATTGGCTCGGAGCTTTCACGGCAGCTGCTCTCCGCCGGGGCTGAACGGCTTTATCTCCTGGACCACGGTGAGAACAACGTCTACGAAATTGAAAAGGAACTGAGAATTCTTCAGGAAGAGGGGGTTGGTGAAAAAGCCACCCTGGTTCCGGTAATCGGAGACCTGAAAGACAGGGACTATACCCGATTTATTATACAGAGGCTCAAGGCAGATATTGTGTTCCACTGTGCCGCCTACAAGCATGTTCCCATGGCGGAGAACAACCCGGTGGAGGTGGTGAAAAACAATGTGTTTGGAACCCTCAACCTGATGGAGGCGGTAAAGCATGCCGAAACCTCCAGACTGGTGCTTATCTCCACAGATAAAGCGGTGGAGCCTGCTTATATCTATGGAGCCTCCAAGCTTATCTGCGAAGAAGCGGTAATGTCCGGCAACAACGGCAGCCAGCATTTCATGACCGTCCGTTTCGGAAATGTCCTGGACTCCCGGGGCAGCATTGTCCCCCTGTTCAAAAAGCAGATTCTGAAAGGCGGTCCGGTGACTATAACCGACGCCAGGGCCTCCCGATTCTTCATGACCATCCCGGAGGCGGTTTCTCTGGTACTGAAAGCCGGAAGCCTGGGAACCGGTGGAGAGCTTTACGTACTGGACATGGGAGAACCCGTGTTAATCCGGGAACTGGCGGAACAAATGATCCGCTTTTACGGCTACGAACCAGACAGGGATATCGCCATTGAATATATAGGCCTCCGCCCCGGAGAAAAGCTGAAAGAAAAGCTCTGGTCCGCCGGAGAGAAAAGTGAAGCAACCGATTTTCCCCGCATCCTCAGGCTCACCTCCAGGGAAGGTCTCAGGGGTAATCTGAGCAGTCTGGTGGAGAAGCTGCACCCTGTCTGCTACTTCGATAAAAACCGTGCCGACGACTATCGCAACCGGCAGCTTCTGCGCAGAATTATTGCGGAATACATCCCGGGCTTTGAGACAGCCGATGATGAACCGAGATACTGATTTTATCCCCTTCGCCCTCCCCTCCCTTGGAAAAGAAGAGGAGGAGGCTGCCCTTCGGGTGATTCGTTCCGGCTGGCTCACCACCGGAAAAGAGACGACCGCCTTTGAAGAGGAGTTTGCAGAACGAGTCGGCGCCCGCTATGCGCTGGCTCTCAACTCCGCCACAGCGGGCCTGCATCTCGGACTGGAGGCCCTGGGAATAGGACCGGACAGCGCCGTAATAACCACACCCTACACATTCACCGCCACAGCCGAAGCGGCCCGCTATCTGGGAGCACGAATTGTCTTCTGTGATATCGGCACCTCCGGTTTCAATATGGACCCGGAAATACTGGAAAAGTGTCTTGTACAGTGTCAGTCGGAAGGAATCAAAGTAAAGGCTGTACTGCCGGTACACATCGGGGGCGAGCCCTGCAGGATGACCGAAATCATCGCTCTTGCAAGGCGTTTCGGAGCCGCGGTGCTGGAGGATGCAGCCCATGCCTTCCCGGTAAAATCTGATGACGGCAGATGGACCGGAACTTCCGGGGAAGTCGGGGTGTACTCATTCTACGCAACAAAGACCATAACCACCGGAGAAGGCGGCATGCTGGTAACCGATGACGAAAAGCTCGCTGCACGTGTGCGGGTAATGCGGCTTCACGGCATAGACCGGACCATCTGGGACCGCTACACTGCCGATAGCTCCGGATGGAGTTACAGCGTCGTCGAAGCCGGGTACAAGTACAATATGACCGACCTCGCAGCGGCAATCGGCAGGGAACAGTTGAAAAAGGCCGGCACCTTCCTTGATGAACGCAGAAAAATCGCCATGGAGTACAGTGCGGCCCTGGAATGTATCCCCGGACTGATCCTTCCCGGGATACCCGGAGAAGAAAAGGAACATGCATGGCATCTCTATATTATCGGCATCACTTCTGACGCCGGTACCGGCAGGGATGAATTGATAGAACGGCTCAGGGAAAAAGGAGTCGGAACTTCGGTCCACTACATTCCCCTCCATGTCATGCCCTATTACCGCGACCTCTACAGCCTTCAACCGCAGGATTTTCCCAATGCCTGGGAACGGTATAAAATTTCCCTGAGCCTTCCGATTTTTCCCGGGATGAGCAGCAGCCAGGTTGACAGAGTTATTGAGGCAGTCAAGAATAGTCTCGGATAATAAACGGAGACTATGAACCGCCGAAACATCAAGTATATTGACGATTATTTTGACTCCCCCATGCTGCATCTGAAAATTTACAGATCCGCCATATCACGAGGATTTATCAGTCGAATCTCATATCCTGCTCCTTCCCGGGGGATTCTGGTTCTGGGAGCACAGGACATTCCCGGCGAAAACAGCCTGGAACTGGCGGCGGAGGGCAGCATGCCCCTGTTAGCTGAACAGGAGATCAAATATCAGGGACAGCCGGTTCTCCTGATAGCAGGAAAAAACCCGGAAGAGGTGGATGCATTTATGGATGCAGTCAAGGTCTCCTACTACGGAATCACCGAACCGCCCGGATTTTCCCAGCCGGATAAAGCCCCCACAATAATGGAGACACGCTTTTCCGAAGGTAAGGCACCGACCAAAAAACAGACCGCCCCTGTAACCCGCACAGAGGAATACTTCATTGAAGAGACCCTCCCCTGGACCATCGACACACAGGGAGGATACGCCTGCTTTGAAGAAGGCCGACTGACAGTCTACTCCTCCACCCAGTGGCTTCACCATGTACATAAAAGCGTTGCTTCCGTACTGTCAATCCCTTTGAAAGAGGTGACAGTACGCCGCACTGCTTATTCTTCACAGTTTGAAGAGAAACTCTGGTATCCCTCCATTCTGGCCTGCTATGCAGCACTGACAGCGAAGATCAGCGGTAAATCCTCAAGGCTTGTACTCATGCCGAAGGACCGGCTTTTCTACGGTCCCCGGGGAACTCCCTTAAGAATCCGTCATTCCAGCAGCCTTGATAAAAAAGGCAACATACTGACATCCCAGGTTGCAATAGACCTGGAATCCGGGGCGTTTTCCGTTTACTCCGAAGAGGTTTTGAAGCGGGCGGCCCTGGCTTCCGTGGGGACCTACCGCAGCAGACATTCTGCAGTGAGCGCAAGACTTATTGAAACCCCGAGACGCCCCCTGGATTTTTCGCCCGGAGCAGGTGTGGCCGGCTGTTTTTTCGCTTCCGAGCTGCATGCAGAGGGTCTTGCTGCCGAAACCGGCTCCGACCCTCTCACCTGGCGTCTCAACAATCTGAGCACAGCCGCCGCACCCCTGTCTGTACTTCTGGAGAAAGTTGCAGATGAATCTGATTTCCGCCGCAGATATGCTGCCTACGAGCTGGTCAGGCAGCGAAGGGAGAGCATCGGTGCAGGATCTCAACCCATGAGAGGCATAGGGATAGCCGCAGTCTATCAGGGTAACGGTTTCTTCGGACTTGGAGAGGAGGCTGGCAAATTCAAAGTAACGGCCCGTCTTGAATCCGAGGGAGACCTCTACATCTATACATCCGGGCTTTCCGGAATGCATCGTACATCATCCCTTGCCCGCCGCCGGGCTGCAGAAATTCTCGGCATACTTAGGGAAGGGGTACATATCATTAATGATGACACCGATCTGGTGCCGGAAAGCGGACCATCAGGTCTTTCCAGAAATATTACCGTAATCTATCGGCTGGTGGAACGCTGCTGTGAGGGCATCAAGAAAAAACGTTTCCGCAATCCTCTGCCCATAGAAGTCACCCGTTCTTTCCGTCTTCCCGCCAAAAACCGCTGGGATGAAAAGAGCATCAGCGGAAACCCCTACACTGCAAAATCCTGGGCAGCCTGTGTAGTGGAACTGGAAATGACACCGATTCTGCTGGAACCTTCTGTACGGGGAATATGGGCTGCTATGGATTGCGGTGAGATAATTCACCGCCATCGGGCGGAAAGCGCGCTGGAAACAGGGATACTCCATGCAGTGGAGAGCTGCGGATTTGACCTGAAGGAAAAGGTTGATCGGGGGAATCCGTTTTTTCTTCCCGAGTTCCGTCAGCTGCCGCCGATACATCTCAGTTTCAACAGGAATTCCCAGCAGAAGTTTCCCTCCGGGATTGGAGATCTTCCCCATATTATGGTTCCCCCTGCCTATGCTTCCGCTCTCAACCAGGCGGCAGGAGTGCGCTTCACCCATTTTCCCCTTTCCCCCAGAAAGATCCACCAGTCCATGGAGGAGAAATGAAAATAGAGTTTATCCTCAACGGATCACCGGTGTCTCTGGATATTGAATCGGATAAACTTCTCATCGATCTGCTGCGGAACCGTTTTAACCTGATAGGGACACATGCAGGCTGCAGAACCGGCGAGTGCGGTGCCTGCATTGTACTCGTAAACGGCGAAATCTTTCATGCATGTCTGCTGCCCATGTTCAAGGTCAGGGGTACCAGAGTGACAACCATTGAAGGCTTTGCCAGACAGCATGCCTACAAGGAAATCCTGGCGGGATTCAGAGAAGCCGGCTTAAGTCCCTGCCGGTTCTGTGCTCCCGGCCGAATACTGGTAACCCACTCACTATTAGAACACTCTCCGACCCCTGACGAGGGTGAAATCAGTGAAGCCTTCAGAGCGGTAAAATGCCGCTGCACAGACCATAGAACCTATCAGAAGGCAGTTCAATATGCCGGACGGTTGAGAAGGAACAAGCACCGTGTCGGCTGAATTGAACCATGAAAGACGTCCGAAAAAAGTCTTTACCCCGTCCGGACTCACCGATATGCTCAACTACTACAGGGATCATCCCAGATCGGTACTTTTTGCAGGCGGGACCTATCTTCTGCTCACATCCGAACGGGACCGGAAACGCCAGTACAATGAACTTATAGAAACAAGCCGTGTGCCTGAACTTAACCATATAAGCCGGACAGAACGTTACATGGAAATCGGTGCGGCAGTCCCCATAAGCAGAATCCTGCGAACAGGTCGTCATGTTATGCCCCGGGCACTCCACTCCGCCCTAAGTCAGATAGGCGGCCCGGCCCTGCGGAACCAGGCAAGCCTGGGAGGGAATCTCTGCAGCCCTGGGCACCGGCTGTCCACGTATCCTGTCCTGCTTCTTCTGGATGTTCGTCTGGAGCTGCGACGCAGCGGGAGTTCCAGATGGGTCAATCTGAACCGTTTTATCGGAACAGAAGGGCGACCGATCTTTGAGGAGGGAGAACTGCTGACCCGAATACGGATTCCCTTTCTCAACTGGGATGTGGAGGAGTTCCGCCAGCAGGAACGCATATTCTCGTCGGACCACTTTATCTTCTGTGGTATTGCCAGCCGGCAGAAGGAGATCCTAAGCGATCTGCGTACCTGCTTCTGCCTGGGGAACAGGCAGATTATCCGGGCCAGAAATGTGGAAGCAGAGCTGATTGGCCGCCGCCTGCCCCTGCCTGAGGACGATCGAAGGGAGACCGCCCTTATGCTGCAGCACCAGATAGAGAAAAACCACCCCGACCTGGATCCCTTTCAGGCGGAACGGATACGGCGCCATATGAACTGGTTCATGCAGCGCCTGAACGATTCAATTTGATCCCGGAGTTGCCCATGAGCACTTTAGTGCAAAAAGAAAAAAACTGGAGACAATTGACCGCCGCGGAAATAACCAGACTGGAAGAACGGGGTTCCATCTGCAACAATTGGCAGAAAATAGTGGTTGAATCTCCTTTCAATCCTGAAAAGATAAACAGCTGCATCTTTATGGGTGAAGTAAAAATAGGAGCAATGAAAGAGGATGAGGTCTCCGACGGAGAAGTAACTCTGCCTGTCGGACTATACCACAGCACTCTGGACAGTTGCAGCATCGGTGCCAACACAGCTCTTCACAGGCTGGGCTACTGTCGGGGATACCAGATAGGAGATAATACACTGCTCTCCTCGGTGAAGGAACTCAGGGCCGGTCCGCAGTTTGAAGCTGAGTTGACAAAGCTGCCTTTTTCAATTTCGCTGATGAACGAATCCGGTGGCAGGGAGATTTTTCCCCTCCCCGGCATGACCACCTCAATCGCATGGGCATGGGCAAAATTCAGGGACCGGGGTGAGTTCATAACCGCCATGGAACAAATATCCCTCCGCTGCCTCAACAGCCGGCAGCAGCCTTTCCGCGCCGTTGTCGCTCCGGGGGTTTCCATCCGAAACTGCGGAACTATACGTGACACCAGCATAGGGCCGGGAAGCAGGATAGCGGGCGCACAGGAACTGCGAAGCATAGTTATCGATTCCTCCACTGATAACCCTGTACGAATCGGTACGGGGAGTATAATGGAAGACGGAGTGATCTCCCCTGGGTGTACTGTAGACAGAGGATCAACCCTGCAGCGGTTTTTTCTTGCAGAAAACGTATCTATAGACCTGAATGCCCGGATTACAGATACCTGGGTCGGCGACAACAGCCATATAGCCTGCTGCGAAGTGCGCTCTGCCCTGCTGTTTCCGGGACACGAACAGCACCACAACAACTCATTTCTTATAGCCGCAAACCTGCAGGGGATGTCCAATATAGCAGCAGGAGCCACCATTGGCTCAAACCACAACAGCCGGGCAGCTGATAACGAGCTCTGCGCTGCCAGGGGCTTCTGGCCGGGGCTCTGTACCAGCCTGAAGCATCCCAGTATTTTCGCCTCCTTCTGTCTTATTGCAAAAGGAGACTATCCGGCGGAGCTTAACATTCCCCTGCCTTTCGCACTGGTTAATAATAATGCCGCCGAAGATGTCCTGGAGATTATGCCTGCCTACTGGTGGATGTATAATAAATATGCTCTGTTCAGGAACAGCATGAAGGTCCGTTCCCGGGACCGAAGGGTTTTCAGGCATCAGCCTGTTACCAGCGCATTCCTTGCACCGGACACGGCAGATGAAATCCTCGGGGCCCTTAAGCTTCTTGCAGACCCGGAAACACCGCACCGCTTTGAGCGATCACGCCGGAGAGTAAGCCTGCTGAAAAAAAACAGAGCTGTTACTGCCTACAGGGAGATGCTCACCCTTTATGCTGCAATCAGCATCAGCCGTTGGATTACAGCCCACAACCTGGAATCCTGGCATTCGGTACAGGATGCACTGGGTACCGGTCATGCGTGCAGCTGGATTAATTTCGGTGGAGCTGTTACTGCCCTGGAGACAGTGGAATCATTTATTGCCGGCACAGAATCAGGAGAGCTTGATTCCCTGGAGAAACAGCGTGCCAACCTGGAAAAGGCATGGTCCGCTGAAGATAAGTCTATTGCGTGTCACGGTTTTTCCATCCTGACATTCCTGTATAAAACAAATACACCTGCCGGGGCCGACTGGAATTCACTGCTAAAGGGGGCATCTGAAATTCTAACCTCCATCGAGGAGGAAGTATTACAGAAGCGGGTAGATGACCATACAGATCCCTTCCGTTCAGCTCTCTACAGTAATGAATCTGAAAAGACTGCGGTTCTTAGGACACCGGATAAAAACCCATTCTCAGAAGAGATAAGAAAAGAGAATAAGTTGCTTCGAAAACAGTTTGATGCAGCCCGGTTTTAGACTAGACTATGCGTAGGCGTGCAAGCTCCTCTTTCACCTTTTTTTTGGTGATGGGCTTGATAATGTAGGCATCCGCCTGATCCTTGAAGCTTTTCCGGATATTGGTCTCTTCAGACACGGAAGAGACCACAGCGATCTTTGATCTGTCCAGTCCGGCAATACCCTGGTCCGACTCCAGGCTGCGGATCGCTTGAAGTACTTCCATACCGGATACCTCCGGCAGATTAATATCCAGGATAACCAGATTATACGGTTTTTTTTTCTGGAGATTCTCTCTGAAAGCATTAATCGCCTCCCGACCGTCCACGGCTATATCGCAGATGCCGAAAGTGCCGAGAACTGATGCTTCAAGATGCCGGGTGGCAAAATCATCCTCAACGATGAGGATCTTCAGATCTTCCACGGTTCTCTCTGCAGCAGCTACAGATGCAGTGCTCTCCTGTTTGTCTGCGCCTGTTTCCTGTGCTGTCGGAGCAGGAGCCGGATGAACAGGATCTGAAATCAGCTCTTTAATTGAATCCACAGATTCCGTGCTCTCAAAAATCAGAGTCACTGTAACAGTTTCCTGCGCTCTGTCCCACTTCTCCAGCGGAGGATCAACAGAAACAAGGGTTCCCACGGCAGCAATATTTTTCATAACCGGGAGTTTAGCGAAACGTTCCGGTGAAAGGGAGGTCTTTACTGTCTTATGCAACTGCCATCGGCCGCTTTTCTGAGCTTCAGACGATGAATCAACCGGCGGGACAACGGAATCGGCACTGGTGCCTGTAAGTGTATAGCTGACCTCTTCGGTGCTGTTGAGATTTTTCCGCGTAATATCCAGAACAACCAGAAACGCATCCACATCAGCCGGATCAATGGCAGTACCTGAGATTCGGCAGTTATCCATAATATTCTCAAGGCTGTGCAGCATATTCGAAGATACAGGAAATCCACCCATCCCCAGTGCGCTCTTCAGACTGTGAGCGCTGCGGAACATGGAATGGATAAGAGCCGATGCTCCAGTTTCTGATGCCTTATTCTCATAATCAACCAGATTATGTTCAAGAGTATCAAGATGATCAAGTATTTCAGCCATATAGGCTTCCTGCTCGGGGTTCATAAATCCTTACATCCTGATTTCTGTTTTATACAAAATATGACAACCATTCACGAGTTTCAGCATAGGTGATAAGCCGCTTTATTTCAAATGAAAACGCGGAAAAAGCTCCGGTATATTCAGAAGTCTTCCCTGCGACAGCCGCATCCTCAACCTCGCCTGCCAGACGGGCTGCCGGTGATGCCGCGGCTGTAACCAGTGAGCTGCGAATCTGGTGAGCGGTTTTTCTTACATCTTCAGTCTGCTGGTTCTCCACTGCCTGATGAAGCTTATCCATATCACCGGGCAGTCTCTCAATCAACATTTCAATAATCTCCTGAAACAGTTCGTGATCATCTTCATAAATCTCACGAACCATCTTCTTGTCAAAAACAGACTCCAAAGAACTACTCTCCGTGAATCTCATTAACCAGGGCATCAAAAATAGTAAGCATATCTGAAGTTGTTTTACGCAATCGCCCGGCGATAATATGTGCAATAGCTCTGGTTATGGGCAGCCCGATGGAAGGATTTTCATTCCCCAGGGAAAGAAAATCTTTTTTTGATATTACAAGGAATTCGGAGTCCATGGCGGAGAGCACCGTTGCAGAACGCTTATCATCATCAATAAGGGCAAGTTCTCCAAAGAAAACATTATTTTCAGCCTTGAGGCTTACCACAGTGTAGTTGTCCCCTGCTCTGGTCTGCTTGAGAATCTCCACACCGCCGCTTAAAACAACAAACATTTCGCTACCGATATCCCCTTCAGTGATTATGGTCTCTCCTTCCCGATAGCGTCTGGTACGGCATATTTCAATAAGCTTATCCATATCTTCAGGCTTTTTGCTTACCTCGGAAAACAGGGAGATCTTTTCAAGCCGTTCCCTTACATTCTGGTTTTCACTCATGATGCTTCACTCCTGCGGACAAGAATAATTGCCATGGAATGGGGGCTGATTACATAGTCATCGGAGGGGACAAAAACCGGGCGGTTGACCTCAAGACCCTTTACCTTCTGAAGATTGGTTACCAGCGCAGAGACATCCGAGGTCTTCTGGGCATTACGCAGCGCCTCTATCTTCATCCTGTTGGGAGATCCTGTGTTTTCCAGAATCCCGAGAAGAACAGTATCTTCGAAGGCCCGGAAACCCTCTTTGTAGAGTCCGAAGGTTTTCCCGATATACTCTCTGGGAATATTTACCGTACTCAATGCGGCTCCACCCTCGTCCGCGCTTATAAGATCCTGAATTATATGGGACATGCCGTTTACAATACTGGAGCGGGAGAGGATTTTCCGGGAAAGATCCCGAGTGAAGATTATCTCGTCACAGTCGGCATGCTTGAGGTAGCTTTCATATTTCCGGTCAAGAAGCTCGGCAGTAGTGTAGATATCCTTTGAAATAGCCTTGATGGTAAGCACCGTCATGACTGTTTTTGAGTCGGTTTCGGAAACTATCGAACTTTCGAAGGTATCCGCGAGAATCAGAACCTTACGCGCTCTGCGTACATTGGCCCGGTTCAGGGTGGCTTCGGAGAAATAGTCTCCCCGGACAAACTTCAGCCCCTTGAGATCAAAAATCTCTTTAAGCTCCTCCACTGTATCAGACTCGATATTTGAGATAAGGACGATTTTCTCATCCGTCAGATCACTTCCCTCAAGTATATCAAGCAGAATATCCCGCATATGAGCCTTCCATCCGCACACAATGAGATGGTCAGATAACTTGGGAAAATCCATTAATCCCCTCCTTGCACGGGTGTTTCGCTCCACAAAGATTGAAGCCAGAGTACCGGACAATGCACTGGTTGCGGCTATCCCCAAGAAAATGGAAAGAACCGCTACTATACGTCCGGCGCTGGTCATGGGAACTTTATCGCCGTAGCCTGTAGTCGAAAAAGTAATGATGGCCCACCAGAGGCCGTCCATAATATCGCCGAACTGATCATTAGAACTGTTTTCCAGGAAGTAGACCAGTCCGCCGGTTACAAGAAAAACTGAGCAGAAAAAGAGAGCTATTCTTACAAGCGCAGAATCAAAAAAACTGTTGAAAAACCGTCTCAAACGTTTGTATGCCATCTATCAGTTCTCCAGCAGAGTGATCTCCACCCTTCTATTAAGCCTTTTTCCCGCTTCAGTTGCATTATCCGCCACTGGTTCCCGGGCGCCCATACCGCGAATAACAAGGGAATCCTCACTGCGGGCTCCAAGCCTTACAAGGTAATCCGCAACAACTCCGGCTCTCTCAAGAGAAAGCTTTTCTCTGCCTTCCCTGGTGCCGGCGAGTGCGGTATGTCCGGTAATAAGCACATCCCACTGCGGGTACTGCTTAAGGATCTGGGCAATAGCAGCAATCTTTGCCTCCTCACCGGGTACAAAGCGTGAAGAATCCGGTAGAAAGCGGATATTATGGAGGGCGATTGTAACACCTTCTTCATCTATTCGTACAGAGGAGTCTTCAACTCCTTCCGCATCCAGGCTTTTGCGGATATCCTCCGCCACAGCCTCTTTTTCCATTTTATTCACAGTGGTAATCTCCGCCGATGCAGTACCGGCAAAGGTCCAGGATGAGCCGTCGGTCATCTGCATAACCAGTTCAAACTCTTCGGTGTATCCCCGGAGAAAGCCGTTAGTGTTATCCCAGAACAGATGCTGACTGGAAAATCCGCTGATGGAGACCGGGGCATACCCGCCACCTGAAGAAAAACGGTGATACACCTGATAAACCGCATCAACAAGATCAACCGGCACACCCTGAAACTCGCCTTTACCCCGGAAGGTATAGGCAACATTTATGGGGAATTTCACAACTCCGAAACCGGCGTCGGTATCTCGGAAATCATGCACTTCCTCACCCACACCGACCCAGGTCTCGCCGGGTGCTACATCCCTTTCCGGAAAACTGGGAACATTACGGACAACCGGAAAGGTATACTCTTTTGAGACCTGCATATGCCCCAGCAGATCCCGCCGGTATGCCGTAGGATGTTCCTCTGCCCACTGGTATGCTCCGGCATCTCCGGTTGAACGGTTTGCAATCTGAAAAACACCTTCAAGATCTCCGTAATCTTCCCCGGCGGCGGTTATTTTATAGGCAATTTTGTAGCGAAGCTCAGACTGCTGAACAGCCTGCTGATACCCGAGGCGCTGAGTAACAGTCTCATCAACTCTGGCAACCGCCTTGAACTGTGAATCTGGAACATAACGGAACCTGAAAACCTCGGCAGAGATTGTCCCGGGAGAGATAAGCCCTGTACTAAAGGCAAGGAACAGGATCAGTCTTCGTGGATTCATTTTATTAACCTTCCTTGACAAAGGGACATAGCACTTATATCCTCATTAAAGGGAATCTATACAGGAATCTTGAGTGTTTCACAATCTTAGTCAGCCCCAGTCAGATCTGCTTTTAACCATACTCAACAACGCCGGTTTTGATCAGCCCACGCCGCTGCAGCAAAAGGTTGTACCGGTAATACTTTCCGGCCGGGATGTGCTGGCGGAAACCCTCTATGCAGAGGGCAGAACCATCGCATATCTCCTGCCGGTGCTCACCTCCCCCCCGGCAAAACAGCCGGAACCTTCGGTACTCATTGCTGTACCCGGCATTCCGCAGGTGCAAAAAACCATGCTTCAGGCACGGCGATTAGCGGGAGAGAACGGCATTCACCTTAACATGATCTCCCTGGGCTGGGATACCCCGATCAAACGGGAGGTAAAGCTGCTCAAAGATAATCCCGGTATCATTGTCGGCACCTCTGTGCGAATTATTGACCATATCAGGCGGAACTCTCTGGAACTCAGGAATCTGCAGATTCTTATCATCAACCAGGAAAATCCCGTCAACAGTGATGAATTCACCCGGGACATTCAGTTCATCCTCTCAAGAATCAGGCGGAAACCCCAGACAGTGCTCTTCGCCCCGACCTTGAGAGATACAGAAGAGCTGGAGAAGGAGCTCAGTTCTCCCATAATGGTAAAATCGGAGGACTGGGATACAAACAACCAGATTCAGGGACTCTTTGAAGTTACAGACCCCGCCCATAAAAGCGACGTTCTACTGAGTCTTTTTTTAAGCGGAAGAATTACCAGGGGAGTAATCTTCTGCCGTACAATGGCAATAGTGAAAACTCTTGAAAAGAAGCTTGCTAAAGAGAATATTCACAGCCGCATATTATCCACCCGATCCTCAAATCATCAGAAAGAGGAAATAATTCGCCAGTTTAAAATCGGCAGTTTTCCATGTATCCTGACAAATCAGATTTCCGTTGTTCCGGAGATTGAGAAGTCAGAACATGTGATTTTTTTCAATCTGCCGGTTACCGACGAATCCTTTACAGAAATATCCTCGAGCATAACAGGCAGGTCAGAAACCAGGGTCGTCACGTTTATGACCAGAGAGGAATCGGGAAGCTTACTGCATCTACAGGAGAAAAACAGGATGAAAAAGGAGAACTTACCCGATAACGACGACGTTATTCGCGGAAAAGTTGAAAGTATTTTGGAACGGATCCGCAGCAATGAGGATCCGGAAGAGCTTAACAGATACAGGAAAATAATTCGCAAGAACGTTCCCCTGAGTCTGCGGAGCTATGTCAGCGCTTATTTAATCAAAGAGACCCTAGGAAATGCCGTTAGGGGCGACAATCCATTTAAAACGGTTTTTGTATCCGTCGGCAGAAATAAACGGGTTTTTCCCCGGGACCTGTCCAGACTGTTTGCTACAACTCTGGATATTTCCTCCGGTGATATCGGCAGCATCAAGGTTCTGGATAATTATTCTTTCGTTGATGTTCCCGCCAGCCGGGCCCAGGAGGCTATAGATCAGCTTGACGGCACGGATTTCCATGGTCGGAAGATTGCCGTCAATTATGCCAGGAAAAAAGAGGAAAAAATACTCAAATAAGATCCCCGAAAGCAAGCTTCGGCACCCCTCCTTTTTGTATTGGAGGGGTGTTTTTTTTGATCCTCTTATATGAACAGACTTATAAGAATAAAAACAGCACCACCGCTGCTGAGCAGAGCAGTAACAAAAAGCCATGCAGCGGCAATCTCCCGCAGTCTGGCCCCGGCGGCACATCGCCGGCTCAGGTCTCCGGGGTTTCCAGGAATCAGCAGTGATTCCGCGAAGGGGTCAGCGGAATTTCCGCAGAATGTCAGAAAGCGACGGGTTCCCAGCTCCGGGGGTTTAATCAGCCTGGTGGTTCTGACAGTGGAGCCTGGACACGCCTCACCGGCTGACTTCAGATTATCACAGGATTCCACCCGGTACTCGCTGCCGTCGGGCAGTCTGGTCTTTCCTCCGCCCCTGATCATTGTTTCACTGAAAAACCGACGCACCGGCAGCATCAGCAGGTCCCGTTCCGCTCTCAAATACCGGCCTGCCCTCCATATACGCCGGTAGAGAGAGAAGAAAAGGAGTCCCGGAGGGATAAAAGGGGCTGCAGGCAGCAAGCTCATGGTAAGGGCCAGATGGGCAAAAAAGAGATACCTTGGCGTCCGCAGAAAAATATAGGCCAGGATAAAAAGCGTGAATGAAGCAAGAGTCAGCGACAGCGGTGTAAACTGGTTCAGGTATTCATTCCGCTGCCGGCCGGCCCACACAGCCCGGCGCAGCAGCATATGAGGATCGCCGTCGTAAATAAGCACCAGAAGCTCCCGGCTCTCTTCTGCCTGAAAAACAGGTCGATCATTCTCGTATATCAGATTTCCGGCGACAAAAAGCTCGGTACCAAGAGGAAAGGAGGTAATTTGCCTGCTTGGCGTGTAGGCCGGAGGTATATCAGAAAATACAATCTCATCCTGCTCGGCTCTAATTCCCTTAACATATTCAGCCCCCGGCTCACTGCCAGCTGAAAGTGTGTAGACAGAGATGCCGGCAAGATCTACCTGAACAGAAAGTTTTCCATTGGTTATCCATATCCGGTTATCCCCCCTGCCGGCTTCAATCCGGCCGAAAAACCGGAACCTGCTGTTCCGGTCCCTTTCCCGGACAATGCGGTAGCTCAGCAGAGGATAATCCATTGATGCATACAGGGCTTCCCTGAACACACGCCACTGCCTGCGCACCCGGAAAGCGCCAAGGAGAGGAAAGAGAAGATATCCGGCAGAGGCTATGCCGAGAATGAGGAAGAGCTGAACCACTTGTTGCATACCCTGATAAAATAAACTATCCTTATCCTACCATGGTGGAAAGAATTATTGTAGGCTCCCTGAGCACCAACGCTTACATTTACTCGGAATGGAAAAAAGAGTGTCTTATTGTTGATCCCGGCGGAAGCATGGAACAGATCCTCTCTCAAATGGCAATCAAAAATTTTATTCCCCTTGGAATAGTCTGTACTCACGGTCACCTGGATCATATTGCCGCTGCCTACGACCTTCAGAACCATTTCCGCGACAGAGAGATTGAAGTGCCCATCGCTATCCATGAGGACGATGCACACTACCTGGGAGCCGGAGCCGATAAAAGGCACCGTGAAAGTTTCAGAGAACTCGGGATAAATATGGATGCAGTACTGGATGGTGAAGTTCCGCTCTTTCCCGAACCTGATATTATACTGAACGATGGTGCACAGATCTTCAATTCCGGACTGGTTGCCATCCATACTCCAGGACATACTCCGGGCAGTATCTGTCTTTATTCTGAAACCCACGGGATTCTGTTTTCAGGAGATACACTCTTCTTTGAAGGAATCGGCAGAACAGATCTGAGTGACGGTGACGGCGAAGCCATCATTTCCAGTATAAAAGAGAAGCTGTTAGGCCTTCCGGATGAAACCCGTGTATTCCCCGGACACGGACCGAGCACCACCATTGAGCGGGAAAAAAGAAACAATCCTTTTATAGCTTGAAATCTGCAACAATTCCGGTACCAGTCCCGGCACTCAGAAAGGGGTTGGTATCCGCTTTTACGTATGCTGCATGCAGCTTCTTTGAAAGGTCCTGAATCAGAGCATCCATACTTTTTTCAGACAGACCCGTCAGATCTTTACCAGAAGGCAGAGACATTGCCTCTCTGTTTTTCATCTTAACAAGCCGGTCAATGAGTGTGTCTATTGTTCTGAGTTTGGATACAGGGAATCCACCGCCGGAAGGATCGGGACGACCGGAAACGTGTTTGAACCGGGCGTAGAGTGCATTGGAGCTGGAGACGGGCAAAGAAACCCTGCCGGAACCGCTGCTTCCCCGGATGACACTGGTCAGGGGGATTGTTCGATGTGTTGATACTGCTTGTATAGCCACCGGTTTTTCCCTTTATATTGAAGACCTGTCTGCTCAGGTCTTACTCTATTTTCGGGAAAAAACAGAAGGCGGTTTAGATATTTCTACCTGTTCCGGCGTTCATCCGAGCTTTTACAAGCTATGCACATCAAGGCATAGGGTATAGCTTCCAGACGCTCTTTGGGTATCAGTTTGTTGCAGCGCATACATATTCCGTAACGCTCGTTTTTGATTCTGGAAAGGGCGGAATCTATAAGCCTGAGACGCTTAACATCATTAGAGCTCAAAGTTTCCAGTGTTTTCCGGTCGATATCGTCCGCTGCTACATCAACCAGGTCCTTGGGATCCATGTCATGCACGAGATTCTCAAAGTCCTGACTCTCGCTCATAAGGTTACTCACTATCTCTTCTTTCAGGGAAAAGAGCTTTTCCTTCATCTGGTCCACGAACGCTTTGTCCATATGTCCTACCTTCGGTGTCCTGTGACGCAATATGGCAAGAGAATATGTAGCATATGAGAAAAAAAGTCAAGCATATGGTCCCTGCCGGGTAAAATCCCCTCACCTTGACAAAGAAAGCTCCAATATCCTACAATTTCGTCACACTCACAGGAGGAAGCGTGGCTAAAGAGGAAGCAATTGAAGTTGAAGGTATCGTAAAGGAGTCTCTCCCGAATACAATGTTCAGGGTGGAACTCCAGAATGGACACGTTATCCTTACCCATCTCTCAGGAAAAATGCGCAAGCACTATATCCGCATAGTTCCCGGCGATAAAGTCCGGGTGGCACTCTCTCCCTACGATCTTACCAGGGGAAGAATCATTTACCGGGAACGCTGATTCCCGGTACTCTCACCGTAAAATTACCCAGACAGCTCCTTCTCCACCCATAGCAGGCTGGGGTACTCCGTGCTCTCCGCAGAGAGGCGATTCAGCAATAAAACGCCGGACTTCCCTGCGCAGTACTGAATCTCCTGATTCCGAATGGTTACCCTTACCATGAATAATGAGAACCTTTTTCAGTCCCCGACTCCTTGAGCGTTTCAGGAATGCAGCAAGCTCAGCAAGGGCTTCTTCCTGAGTATAGCCGTGAAGATCGAGGGTTTCCTGGGGCGCCATCCGGCGTATTGTTTTACGGGACGGATTTTTACGGCCAGGGGTTCGAAGATCATCCTCTTTTAACCCAGCAGGATTTTCATCCAACCAGCGGTTCATCAGATTACGATAAGCATCATCTTCTGTGTTGTTTTTCTTCTTGTCGCTGCTCTGTTTTTCCCAGGCATCAAGGATATCGCCGAATCCCATCCTATTCTCCAGCCTTGTCAGACAGGATATCTTTTTCGAAAATCAAAGAATCCATACCAATCCAGCCTTCGGCACCATATGCAGTCCGGACCAGGCAGAAATCGTCAGATTGCTGCTCAACCTTAACTGCCAGCCCTTCGGGCAGCACCACCCAGTCCCGGGCTGTACTGCGGGGAATACGATGACTGGTGACATCTTTCGCAATAACCCCCAGCGTTTCCCGGGAAACCACCAGGCTGTGAAGAAGCAACCCTCCAGAACAGACCGCCAGAGTTGCCATAAGAAGACTTGCCAGGAGCAGATTCACCGGACCCCTGAATGCCCGCAGAATAAGGGTCGCAAAAAAGAGATTGAAAAAAACAAGCAGCAGGATAAAGGAGATATCCGGATTAAAGAATTCCGGTAAAGGATACTGACGTATATATTCACCGGGCTTCTCTATTTTTTCCATAAGCAGCGATAGTCGCGGATCAGAAATCCCTCTCCTGGCCGCAGCATTCAAAGCTGCCATTGCATAACTGCGGTTTCCGTCCTCTTCAACGCAAACCGCAAGGTTGAAAAACAACCTGCCGTTTTGCGGATTCTCACGCAGAAGTCCCCGGTACAGTTCAGCAGCCTGCGAATATCGCCCGGCTGATGCCGTACGATACGCCTCATCAGCCTCCTTCAAGATATCCGACGAGGATCCGGCACCGGTGAGAAACAGGAGTAACGGCAGAAGCAGTACAGGAGAGCTGTACACAAGTTTTTTTCTTTTTCTGCGAAGGACAAGCAGGAAAACCGGTGAGGGAATGAACAGGAGATAGGGCCAGGGCAAAGAGTAGAGCCTAAGGGACTGAGTTTCCAGAAGTTCATCCCGGGTAAACAGCATTGCCGCAGGATTGAACGTACCGCTTTCGCTGCCGGTATCACCACCGGGGCCTACATCGAGGGAGAAGCGGACCCCGTGGACAGAGACTGCTGCATCTGCAATCGTATCCATGCTGTAGAATCCCGGGACAGAAAGAGCATACTTTCCTTCACTGCCCGCCTCGAGGGTGTATATGTTCTCACGAAATCCCTTATACCCCGAGCGGGAGGGAGTGTATACATAATCCTCACTGCTGCGAAGGAGCGTAAACCCACCGAAATCGGGTTCCGGCGGAGTAAGATAAGCAAGATTGCCTTCTCCGCTGATTCTGACTGTGAGGGTAATTTCATCTCCTTCCACCGGATTCCGGGGAAAAACAGAAGCGCTCATCTCAAATCTCCCCACTGCACCGCTGGAGGCGACGGCATCCGGAAGAGGCAGCACATTTATGGCAACAGCCGGACCAGTGCCTCTTTCGCTGCCGGTGGTAACCGTTGCTTTATTCAGGAAGAACCTGCCAGGACTGGTGGGGGTATAAAGGTATCCCATCACGGGAACAGAATAGAGGGTAGTCCCTCCGTATACGGAACTGCGAATTTCGCCGAGTTCGGGGGCTTCTTCAAAAAACCCTCCCCCCGATGCAGACACACTCACGCCGTCCGGCAAAATTATTTCCTCCTGGTTTTCAACCACAATTACCGCAGGAATTGTCTGGCCCTCATAAAAGGGCCCGTCAGGAAACTCCCAGTTAACCTCCAGAGGCAGGACAAGCTCCTTCGATCGGTACGTACCCACCCTGACAATGAACGGAGCGGTTGTATACCTCCTGCTTCCCACGCTGTAGGGAATTCCGGGAAAAAGTATCCTCCCGGTCCTGGAACAGCGAAGAATATAACTCACCGAAGCTGCTGGATAACTCCATCCGTCTTCCCGGGTTTCCACAACTCCCCGGATATATGGACCTGCATAAAGCCGCACACCGTCGGGGTAATTCCAGTCACCCGCATCCACGACGGATGCTGAAGGGGTATCTACAATAAAGGAGATGGTAAACCTGTCATTCATACCAACAGGATCGGGCAGAACATCAACCTGTGCTCCGTCATCTGCACTCAGAGTATGGAGAAATGCACTAAGCAGGAGGCTTACCAGGAAGGAGACTGATCGTCTTCTTGCCCGTCTTTCTGGGATACCCACCGGGACTCCTCCTTTCGTTTGATGTAATTAAGGATACGCTCCACATCCTCATCCGCAGACCCGGTGCGTTCAACTGCCCGCCCTGCTGAAGGTTCTTCAACCACTGCTTTCTGGCTGCCGAGTTTCTGCAATGAAAGTTCAAGATTTCTCTTGGCCTCCATACTCTCGGGGTTGAGAATAAGAGCCTGCCTGAAGAAACTGTAGGCCTGCTCATACTGACTCATTTCATAATAGAGATTGCCATGATTGAAGAGTGTTCGGAACCTCAGTTTAGGATCTGTCCCTTCAAGGGCGAGGGACCACTCCTCATCGGCGGATTTTGTTTCACCCAGAGCGTAAAATACATTGCCGAGATTATAATGTACCACTTCGCGGTTCTGCAGCTCATCTTCAAGAAGCCCAAGATATTCCACTGTAGCCTTCTGATATCTGCCGTTTATGAAATCATAATTACCCTTTATGATTTTCCAGTGAGCTCCCTGGTGAGAACATCCGGCCAGACCGGTAACAAGCAGCAGTATCAGTAGATTCTTTTCCATCGAACCGTCCGTACAAGAAAATATACAATCAGCGCAGCGAAGGCTATGAGCAGGTAGACCCGGTAAGCCGGCTCCCTGGGGTGGCTGTACTGAACAGCTCTGCCTTCTATCATATCTTCGATCTTCCGCATAAGCCCGGGGTCATTGAGGGATAAGAATTCACCACCGGTTTCATCAGCAAGATAGGTCATCTCCTCAGGCATGAGTCTGGTAATCACGGTGTTCCCTTGGCTGTCTTTAAGAAAACCTCCGCCGACGGCGGGAACTCCTGCTCCTTCGGGCGTTCCCGCCCCCAGGGTAATAAGACGTATATCATTTTCCTGCAGAGAGGAAAGAACCGGGGCAATAGAGGGTCCGAAGTTTTCTCCGTCGGAAAAAAGCAGCAGAATTTTATCACTCTCCACACCGGAAGGAAAGGCTTTTACCGCTGTTTCCAGACCTGCAGCGAGGTCTGATCCCCTGCTTGAGATTGACCCGGGGCCAAGATTCTGCAGCACTGTCTCAAAAAGGGCGAGATCTTCTGTTGAAGGAATCATCCTTGACCCGATATCTGTGAACACAACAAGACCGAACCGGGCAGTACCACCGCGGACAGCAAGGATATTGCGCATCACCTCAAGAGACCGTTCCAGTCTTGTGGGAGAAGAATCCGAAGCGAGCATGCTGCGGGACAGATCAAGGGCAAAAATGATATCCCGGGAGTCCACAGTGCGAATCTCCGGTTTTCCCGGTTTCTCCGGTTCCGCGGCAGCAAAAATGAGGAAAACAGTAAACACAGTTACAGCCATGGCGGTAAAAAACCATTTAACCGTGAATACATCAAGAAATTCCGAGGCCCGCCATTTACCCAAAATCCCGGAGAGATCCTGCCTGCTGCGACGAAAATCAGCCAGCATCAAAAGCCCCAGTGGTATTAACAGGAGAAATGCAAAGAAATATTCAGGCTTCTGAAACATTATCAGCAGATCTCCTTGAGAACAAATTTACGCAGGAAAAAGTGCAGAAGTACACAAATACCGGCAGCAAGTAGAAATGCATGGTATACAGGGACAGTATCAGTCTTCACCTTAACCCGCTTTTCGGTAACCGCAAGGGAATCAATGGAGCGGAATACCGTTTCCAGGGCTCCCGGTGTGGCTGCGGAGTAAAAGCGTCCTCCGGTAATTCCGGCAATCTGCTTCAAGAGCTCCTCATCATAGGTGCCCGAGAATACTCCCCGGAAAATTTTGCCTGTTTCAGGATCCATATACTCACCGGGAATATTGCCGTCACTTCCGATACCTATGGCATAAATACTTATCCCGAGGGAAGCGGCAATCTCTGCGGCACTTGCAGGGGTAATCTCTCCTGCGTTGTTTTCACCGTCGGTAAGCAACACAATAATCTTCTGTTCCGCACTGCTCTCCTTAAGATGGAGGGCGGCTACCGCCAGGCCCATCCCGATGGAAGTTCCCTTACCCAGACTCATGAGCTCAAGATCATCCAGCGCATTGATATATGCTGAATAATCCAGGGTTGGAGGAACCTTCAGAGCGGCCTCATCGGAAAAGACAACCAGGCCGACCGGATCATTCTCCCTGGAGCGTATAAAAGAACGGATTACATTACGGGCTGTGTTGAACCTGTTTTCAGGATAAAAATCCTGGGCAGCCATACTGGGAGATTCATCCAGAACAAATACAATATCGATACCCCGGGTAAGGTAAACTCTCTCTTTGAGGATTCTTCCGGGACCGGCCAGTGATAGAATCAGGCAGACCGCACCAAGCCAGAAGAAGAGTTCTGAAAGAAACCCTCCCAGCTTCAGAGAGAAGGGTACTTCATCAAAAAAGTCTCCCCTCCAGACAGAAAGCGTATAAGGGATTGAGCCTCCCCTGTTTTTATAAAAATAGGCTGCCCATAATGCCGGCGGAAAGAGAGCAAAGAGAAGCAGATAGCCTGGACTGTCAAATATCCACATCTACAGTCTCCCCCTTTTCCCGGCGTTCTCCGATCCGGAACCGGGCTTCTATTTCAGCGGAAAGCTCCCGAAGGCGGAGCAGATCATCTCCCTTCTGGGCTGCCCCCGCCTCGCGGCCTGCAAATTTTATGGTATCCGCATATTCAAGAAAATGAATAAGTCGTAATGCTGAATCCTGCTCGGGAAAAATATCCAGCATTACGATGCGTATCTCATGAATTGTGGTGGTAATGCAGTCTATCCCGGTTCGACGGCTGATATAACTTCGGATAGCATCAGAGAGAGCGTAGTAGAAATCCCGGTCGGGCATTATCAGTGTCTGGGATGAAAGTTCCTTCAGATCGTGTCTGAGACGCCAGTAGGGACGTCTGCGGCTTAAAGTGAGGAACAGGGAACGGGTACGTCGCCGTACAAACCCGGCAGAGGTTATAACAATCACAGGACCGGCAAATACAAGAAAAGCGGTAATAAAAATAAGGAAAAAGGTTCCCGGTAAATAGAGCTGTCCCTGGAGTTCGGCAATTTCTCCATTGTCATTTTCTTTAAGTATGGAGCTGGTGTGGATTTTCATTCCCTTGAGGGTATATCCTCTGAAATTCACATCAGGAAGAGTTCTTGTTCCCGGAGCAAAGGAAGAGAAAAAAAGACGAAGCTCAAGGGAATCCCCCACCGGCTCAACCACGGCATCCCGGAAGACCATCCAATCCACTCTGGGCAGTGCAGCTGGAGCAAGAATACTCTCTCCATCAGGATCAAGCACCACCCTCATCTCCACTGTATCTCCCACGAAGTATTCCGGGGGAAGAAAGTGAACAGACAGTACCCGAGGCTCTGCCTGCAGGCTTGCTGCTGTTAGCAACAGAAGGGAGAAAGAGACAAGTGCCTTTACTGCATGATTCACCTGTTCCGCCTCCTGTTCTTGAAAAAGGCTAGAACCTTTGCAACAGGATCATCAAGTGTATCCACGGAAAGAACCTCAATATTTCGTCTGCGGCACTCCCGCCGGAAGAGGATCTCCTGGGTATCCCAGAAATCCGCATAGGCTTCCCGGAACGCTTTACTGCCGCCCGCTGCCCGGAGAGTGTTACCCCGTTCGGGATCCCGGAGAAGCACACTGCCTTTAATGGGGATTGCTGTATCGCCCTTATCGGTAACCCGCACGGCAATAACATCATGCTTTCTGGAAAGAAGGGTGAGCTCCGTCCAGCCTGTGGCAGTTCTGAAATCGGAGAAAACAACACAGATACCCCGGGAATGAAGACTCTCATAGACGGTTTTCAGCGCAAGCCCGAGTTCGCTTCCGTATCCACTGGCCCTGAGTGACTCCATATCCTGGATCAGACTTGCAACATGCTTGCGCCCCTTAGAGGGGGGTACCCATTTTTCAATACGGTCGGAAAAGAAAACTCCCCCCACCCTGTCGTTGTTATGAACCGCGGCAAAAGCGAATATTGCTCCGAGAATCATAGCCATATCCCGTTTGCTCATCTCGCCGGCACCCTGATCAAGGGAGGCGGAGATATCAAAAACAAGATTGAGGATCAGTTCACGCTCTTCCCTGAAGGTTTTGGCATATGCGCTTCCCATGCGGGAGGAGACGTTCCAGTCGATTGTACGGATATCGTCACCGTCGGTGTACTCACGGACCTCATCAAACTCCAGGCCGGGACCACGGAAAACCGAACGGTAGTTTCCCGCAAACAGCCCTTCCAGAAGTCTGGCACTTACAAGAGGAAGATTTCGTATTCGCTGAAAGAGATTCTCTTTATCCATATCCCCGGCCGAAGAATCAGGGAACGGGTACGGCTTTGAGGATCATAGTAATGATATCTTCCGGTGAGAGCTCTTCCGACTCCGCTTCGTAGGAGAGAATGATTCGATGCCTGAGAACATCGTATACCGTCTCCTTAACATCCTCGGGAAGAACATAGTTTCTTCCGGCGAAGAGTGCCCGCACCTTTGCTGCCCGGTATAGGAACAGGGTGGCCCGAGTTGAGGCCCCGAACTCAATATAGCGGGTAAAGGAGAGGCGGGATGAATCCTTCTCTCTCGAAGCAGTGATTATGGAGACGATATACTCTTCAATACGTTCGTCAACCTTTATCATCTCCGCCGTTTCCCGGATGGTATTAAGTATTCCCGGGGTCAGCACCTTCTGAACAAAGACCTTTTTTTCCACGCCCATGCGGCGCAGGATGGTTAACTCATCCTGGGGATCAGGATAATCGATCTTGAGCTTCATCATAAATCGGTCAAGTTGGGCTTCCGGAAGAGGATAGGTTCCCTCGTTTTCGATGGGGTTCTGGGTGGCAAGGACGAAAAAAGGCTTGGGCAGATAATGAGTCTGATCCCCCAGGGTGACATGCCGTTCTTCCATTGCTTCAAGCAGGGCGGACTGAACCTTGGCCGGAGCACGGTTGATCTCGTCGGCGAGGATAATATTGGCGAAAACCGGCCCTTTCCGGGCGACAAATTCGCCGGTCTGCTGACGATAAATCATCGTGCCGATAAGATCTGCCGGAAGAAGATCCGGAGTAAACTGAAGGCGACTGAAACTTGAGTCCAGCACCTCCGCCAGGGTTTTTACAGCGAGGGTCTTGGCCAGTCCGGGTACACCTTCAAGAAGCACATGCCCGCCGGCAATCAGCCCCATCAGCATACCGTCCACCATTGCCTCCTGGCCGATAAGACGTTTGGCGATTTCCCGCCGGCACCGGTTCAGCTCTGTACTGGCCCGGTCTACATTTGCATCAATCTGTTTAGCAACACTGCTCATGTATATATCCTTAACTCACTTTTCACTTTTTAACTGCGGTATTCGGCATTTTCCCTGACATATTCGTAGGAAAGGTCGCTGCCCCAGACAAGAGCAGACCCGCTGCCCATATTGAGATTGATCTCGATGGATACCGTTTCATAATGCTCGGGATACCCCTTCAGTTCGGCTGAAAAACTTTTTGCCAGAAGCAGATCGCTTATGGCGGTTTCCTTTTCCGGACTCAGGTTGAACTCTCCTCCGGCAAATACGTCAAAGCCGCCGAAACGAATATGCAGTTTTGAAGGTTCCAGGGGAATTCCGTGGTTGCCGGCATAGTCCCCCAGGGCGGCAACAAGTCGGCCCAGATTGGGGTCATTCCCGTAAATTGCAGTCTTCACCAGTGGTGAATTGACAATCGCCTTGGCAATTCCCCGGGCTTCCTCATCCGACCGGGCACCGGCAACGGAGATCTCGATAACATGGGACGTTCCCTCACCGTTACGGACAATATCGCCAGCAAGCAGGCGGCAGAGCTCTTTCAACGCCGCGGTGAATGCGTCTGTATCCGGTCTGCCTGATTTACGGGAGGTCAGCAGAACCGCCATATCGCTGGTGCTCTGGTCGCTGTCTACAGAGATAGCGTTGAAAGAATCCTGCACCGAACTTTTAAGAGCGGTGCTGAGTTCATTCCGGTCAAGGTCGGCATCGGTGAGAATAAAGGCAAGCATGGTTGCCATATTTGGCTCTATCATACCTGCACCCTTGGCGATGCCCACAATTCTGACGCCGTCCACCTCAACAGAGCGGAGTTTGGCAAAGCGGTCGGTAGTCATTATCGACTTTGCCGCCGGAAGAGCCGTCTCAGACTGCAGACTGGCTACCACTGCGGGAAGTGAGCTGCAGATCTCCCTCTCGGGAATGCGCCAGCCGATAACACCGGTTGAGGCATACAGGTATTCATCGCCTTTCCCGCCTGCGTATTCGGCAAGAGATCCGGTAACCCGTTTTGCCGACTCAAGGCCTCCGGGAGCACAGACATTGGCAACCTTGTTGTTAACCAGTACTCCCCGGAGAACAGGTCCGTTTATTCTTTCCCTGCAGAGCAGAACCGGGGCTCCGGGAAACGCGTTCCTGGTAAACACACCTGCAAAGGAGTCTGTACCGTCCGGAATCTCAATAAGAGTGATATTCATAGGAAAAAGTTTTTCTCCCGGAAGTTCGGCAGGGTGAAACTCCAGCCGTCCGGTACTTACCCGGAATCCTTCGGGAAGCAGACTCTGCGCTGCAAGATCTTTTTCATATTCTGCTGTACTTTCGTAAACCGCCATCAGACTTTTATAGTACGGCAGGGAACAGGTTTGCAAGGGTATGATTTCTTAAAAACACTTGAGAAAAAGTATATTAAAGAGCAATATGAAAATTAAGGAGTAATGTGTATGAATTTTTCCGAACTTATCAGAAAAACCCGCAGCTTCCGTCGCTTCAAGGAAAATGATCCAATTCCGGGAAAGATTATTGAAGACCTTGTTGATCTTGCCAGGATATGTCCCAGCGCCGCCAACAGACAGCCCCTGAAATACAGGATACTTACCAGTCCCGGGGATTGTCAGAAGCTCTTTCCCTCACTGCACTGGGCAGCTTACCTAAAAGAGTGGCCGGGTCCTGCAGAGGGAGAGCGCCCCACGGCTTATATACTGATAATGCTCGATACACAGATTACAAAGGAGGCCGGAATAGATACGGGCATTGCCGCCCAGACTATCCTTGCCGGTGCTGTCGAGAAGGGTTATGGCGGCTGTATGTTCGGGGCTATAAAACGAGAAGCCATCCGGCAGGATTTCTCCATTCCCGAGCACCTGGAACTCCCCCTGGTTATTGCCCTGGGTAAACCGGCGGAAACCATTGTTCTGGAAGAGACCGGCAACGACGGCTCAATCCAGTACTACCGTGACTCTTCTGATATTCATCACGTGCCGAAACGACCTATCGCCGAGGTATTGCTGGATTAATGCAATCGACCATACCCCTTACCAACTATCATACTCATAATGAACTCTGCGACGGCTGCGGAGACGCATCGGAATATGTGAAAGCCGCAGAAGCAAAGGGCTTCAGAGCTCTGGGATTCACCAGCCATGCGCCACTTCCCTTTCCCAACGAGTGGACCCTGAAAGAGGAAAACCTGCTTCCCTACTGCCGGAAAATACGAGCCCTGTCCGTACCTGATGGTATGGAGATCTATCTGGGACTGGAAATTGATTATATTCCCGGCAAAATGGGACCTGCACAGGAACGGTGGAAAAGCCTCAATCTTGATTACACCATCGGCTCAGTCCATTCCCTGAGACCCGAAGATACAGATCTTTCCGTTGATGGTCCGGACAGTGAGTTTCTGGACCTTCTGAACGGGTATTTCAACGGTGACGGCACGGCCATGGCGGTTACCTACTTTGAGTACCTTGAAGAGATGATCAAAGCCGGAGGTTTTACCATTCTGGGTCATATGGACCTGATAAAGAAAAAAAATCTTCGCTTCTCTTTTCTCGACGAGGGCAACCCCCGGTACCGGGAGGCCGCCGAACGTGTGCTAAATATTCTCGCGGGGACAGGGATTATTCTGGAAATCAATACCGGGGGTATGTACAGAAAAGCAACTGATCAGGTCTATCCCTCACCGGAAATACTGAAGGAAGCCTTTCGGCAAGACATCCCTCTGATGATAAACTCAGACGCCCACACCCCGGAAGCCCTGGACTTTCATATTTCCGAGTCCCGGCAGTTGGCAGTAGAAGCAGGGTACCGGAAAATTATGATGCTGCTGAACCAGAAGTGGCAACCTGTTGCACTGTAGTCTTTGGTGAAGATTTGCATCCGGGTAGTAGAATTACGTATCTTTAATAAAAGCAAGCATACCTGAAGGAGGCTGCTTACGGAGAATTCCGACCCGGACATAAAGAAAAAACTCGCAGACTGCTCTAAAGCTTACAGGGAACGGACTGATCAGTTCAAACGCCTGCTTACACAGGCGCGGGATATGACCGAAGTGCTGCGTAGCAATTTTGAAGGAATTGTGCATATTCTGAACGATGTAATGCTGCAGGCCAATCCTGTTATGGGCAGTCATGCACGGCGCTGCTCCGGCCTTGGCCGCAGTGTTGCTGCGGGGCTCAAGCTGAACCCCGACCGCCGTCGGCTGGTTTTTTACGCGGCAACACTGCATGACATCAGCCTGATAGGGAAAAAAGAGGACTGGACCGGCATGGACAGCTCAGCATGGCTCGAACACCCGGAGCAGAGTGCTGCACTGGTAAAAACTGTCCCCAATCTCAACCGTATTGCCGCTGTAATCGCTGCCCACCATGAACTGATGGACGGATCCGGTTTTCCCTTGGGACTCACAGGAAGGCAGATTCCTGTGGAAAGCCGTATTATTGCGGCCGTTGTAGAATTTGACAGACAAACCGCTATACAGGGACAAAAAACTCAGGATGTACTGGCAGACATGCAGGATTCCGGCAAATTTGATGATGATGTTATGATAATCCTTGGAACTATCATAAATGAAAATACCGCACAACGGAAATCCGGAGACAGGCTTGTGGGAACCGATGACCTCATCCCGGGAATGATCCTTGCGGATGACCTTATACTCCGCAGCGGCATGCTCCTTTTCACCGCCGAAACATCCCTGGATGAAAATGCACTGGAAAGAATTCGTTCCTTTGAAGAGATGCTTGATTCAGAACGGCTGATCCGCGTATATCCCGGAAGGTAACTGCAGAGAGAACCGGAGACTATGAGAGAAACCATACTTGCCTCCCTGAAAGATCAGGAAATTATCCGCCGCATCGAAAAAATATACGAAAAGGCTCCGGTTCGGCAGCTGCAGGACTCAGATAAATATATAATCTTCTCAGATATACATATTGGCAACGGGGGACGGGCGGATGACTTCCGGCGAAATGCCGAAGATTTCATGACAATTCTCAGGGAATACTATCTGCCCGGGGGCTACATTCTAATTCTTAATGGAGATATTGAAGAACTGCAGAAGTTCACCATGAAGGCAATACAAAAGCGCTGGTCGGAAATCTTTAACATATTTGAACTCTTCAATAATAACGGACGGTTGATAAAGATAATCGGTAATCATGATCTGGAACTCTCCACAGGCAGATTCAGAAACATAAACAGCAATCTGCTTGAGGCTCTTAGGCTGGAATACCGGGGCAACACCATCTTCCTGCTCCATGGCCATCAGGCGGCAAATATTTTTCACCGTTACAACGATCTGGTAGGATTCCTGGCAAAGTATTTCGCCTATCCGCTGGGCATAAAAAACCGTACAGCCGCCCACAATTCAAAACGCAAGTATACGGTTGAAAAAGGTATCTACCGTTTTTCCTACCTCAAGAAAATCGTCTCCATAATAGGGCATACCCACCGTCCCCTTTTTGAAGGTATAAACAAGCGGGATTCCCTGCGCTTTGCCATCGAACGCATCCTCCGGGACTATCCTGAAATGTCCGAAGCGGATAAGGCCGGCGCCGGAGATGAAATAACCCGGCTAAAAATAGAGCTGGGGAGTCTGGAAAGGAAGGAGCGAAACCTTCCGGATTCAAGTTTTTATCATAATGCCGACATTGTGCTCCCCAATCTGTTTAACTCAGGTGCAGTTATTGGACGAAGAGGAATGACCGGCATAGAAATTGAGGAGGGGGAGATCTCCCTAATTCACTGGTTTGATGAATCAAAACGGAAGAAATATCTCAAAGGCACTCCCACAACCCAGCTGCCAGGAACCAGTCTGCACAGGCGGCTGATAAAGCAGGATCACCTTGAATACATCTTCAACCGCATAACCCTCCTTGGATGGGTTGAGGAGAATGAGAAAGGACCGGAAAGCAGATGAATGAAACTCAGGTTTTTCCTGCAAGAGTACTGATCAAGGTTATCTTTCACGCAAAAAACACTGAAGCCGATGCCAAGCGCATGATTACTGCATCGCTGGTTCCCCTTGGACAGGTTCCTTCGCAGTTCAGTTCACGGTTGAGTAAACAGGGGCGATGGATGAGCGTCAGTTTTTTCTGTGAGATTCCCGCCAGGGAGACTCTGGAATCGGTATATGAGAAATTGAAACAGCTTCCCGATGTTAAAATGATTCTCTGAACATATTCAGCCAGGACTGAAAAACAGGACGGCAGAATGCCGGTAATCCGGACAAAACCTTTTCAACGGACTTTTCCTTTTCAAGTTTACCCGGCTTCTTTGAATAAAAACAGTCCGCATAACAGATCAGTTTCTCCTCCCAGGAAAGAGGGAGCATATCCCGGTGAGGAAGATCAATCTTTTCCCTGATAATATCCTCCCTGCTGACTCCGGTAAGAAAATGGCGCTCACAAACCAGTGCATGACGCTCAAACCCGGCATCCTCCAGCATCTGACGCCCGATTATTCCATGATGCAGATACGGGGCTATTCCACAACAGTGGAGGGAAGGAGTATCGGTTCCGATCATTCCGATATCATGCAGAATTGCAGCTTCCCGGAGAAAGACAAAATCGGTGGTTTTTTCGGGAAACCTTCGAGCTACTGCTTCCGCTTTCTCCGCCACGGCTCTTCCGTGAATCAGAAGGATTCTCCGGGCATCCGGCGCCCCGACATAAAGTGTATCTATAAGATCCAGGGGAGAAGTGACCGTTTCCATGCAAATCAGCTGTCGCCGGAAACAGCAAAGGCTTCGGGAATAAAGCGGGCAATAGCCTCGGCGACTCCGTCCTGTTGATGGTTACGTTCCGTAACAAAACGGGCCACCTGTTTAACCTCTTCCCGGGCATTGGCCATGGCTACGCTTACACCGGCCCAGGAGAGCATGCCGTAATCATTCATGGAATCACCGATGGCCATGACCTCATCAACAGGGATATCCAGCACATCCGCGACATAAGCCAGCGCCGTACCCTTGTCTGCATCGGAACGGAGTATCTCGAGGAAATAGGGCTTTGAAGTAAAGATGTTTGCAGCATCGCCTAAAACCGATTTAAGCTCCGCCTCAACCGGAATAAGGGCTTCCGGATCACCGGGAATTACAAACTTGGTGCGGGGCACAGTTAAACTTGCTCCGAAGGATTCCACCTGATGCCAGCGCTGCCCTGTAAGCTTGCAATCCTCATCGGTGTAGTGGCTGGGACCGGCAGCGAAGATATCACCATCACCATAGTACTGCATGGTCATGCCGTGACGCTGCACAATTTCCCAGGCCTCTATTCCCACGGCAGGTTCCAGAGGACGCTCCATAACCACAGCCTCGGTCTCTGTTGAAACCACTGTTGCACCGTTATTGGTTATCATAAAACCCGGCCGCCCCCACATTCCTAACTGCCTGCCGAACTGACGCATGGAGAAGAGGGTCCGCCCTGAAGCAAGAAGGACCGTGACACCTGCTGCTTCCGCAGATTTCACGGCCTTCATGTTTTCGTTACTTATTGTAAGCTCCTCCGTCAGGAGGGTATCATCAAGATCAAGGGCCAGTAATCGTACCATGGCCCTAATGTACCAACGGATTACCCGCTTATCAAGCGTCCGGCTTGAAGGAGCTGGTAACTTTATCTTCGGGAATATCGTTTTTGAGTACTTCCGGATTTACAATTGAGTCCGGCAGCTCGCCATCGGCCATCTTAATCAGGGAATCCACCAGAGAACGGGCAACAGCACATACCGCATCCACATTATTCGCAGCACCCGCAACGTGAGGAGTACAGATGGCATTGTCGCAGGCAAGCAGAGGGTTGTCTGCAGGTACCGGTTCTTCTTCAAACACATCCGTTGCCGCACCGGCTATTACACCGTCGTTGAGAATCTTAGCAAGAACCGCGTCATCATAAATTCCACCCCGGCTGGTATTAATAAAAAATGCCGAAGGTTTCATCATTTTGAAGTGTTCCTCAGTAAGCATTCCCGTTGTTCCGGCAGTAAGAGGCATGTGGCAGCTGACGTAGTCGGAAGTTTTAAGCACTTCTTCAAGACTTACCAGTTTAATTCCCTTGGCAGCCATTTTCTTCTCATCCGCATAGGGATCATAGGCCTGCACCTTCATTCCCATGGGTGCTACAAGTTCAACAAGACGCTGTGCAATTCCACCGCTGGCTAGCAGTCCGAGTGTTCTTCCCTGCACATAATAAGTTGTGAAGGCGTTTTTACCGGCAAACTGTTTTTCCCGGATATAGGTATTGAAGAAGGTCATACGCATATTAAGGGCCATAATAAATGCGAGGGCGGTTTCCGCAACCGACTCTCTTAAGCCCCCGGGAGCATTGGAGAGAATTACATTGTGTCTGTTACACGCAGGTATATCCACATTCTCAAAGCCCGCACCGAAACGACCGACCCACTTCAGGTTGTTTCCTTCCATGGTGGCATCATTAACCAGGCGGTGGCCCATAATGATGTAATAATCAACATCTTTAAGTTCTTCCGGCGCTACCTCATGACTGGGTTTGGAATCAATGGTACGCAGGTATTTAAGTTCAAACCGGCCGTCTTTTTCCAGACGGTCAATCTCTTCACTGTAGCCTTCATATTTGCCGCAGTAATCAAACTCGAAAGCGACAACATGCTTTTTGCTCATTCTGTTGCTCCTGTCTCCGATATAAAAAGATAAAAAAATTGTGTATACAATCTGCATCACAATGCTATAGCAAAATTAAACCGGAGTCAAGAAAAAGAGGTGCAATATGCTGGCATGAATTTCCCGAAAACGTAGACTCCTGTACAGATGGAAAGGATATGCTATCTTAATAACTATGCGAAAGACAGAATTCATTACCAATTACGTAAAGCACCCCGCCGGCAGCTGTCTTGCCTGCTTCGGCGACACAAAAGTAATCTGCACAGCTACCATTGAGGAATCTGTACCCCCGTTTCTGAGAGACAGCGGTTCAGGCTGGCTTACAGCGGAGTATTCAATGCTTCCAGGCAGTACCGGCGGCGGAAGAAAACGCCGCGACGGTGTAAAGCGGGATGGAAGAGGAGTTGAGATAAGCCGGCTTATTGGACGTTCCCTGAGAGCCGCAGTTAAACTTGAATCTCTGGGTGAAGTCAGTATAGTTATCGACTGCGATGTCCTGCAGGCTGACGGCGGGACCAGAACAGCTGCCATATCCGGCGGCTGGGTAGCCCTGGTTCTGGCCCTGGAAAAGCTTGCACAGACTCAAGGCACTTCAGGTCCGGAAGCATATTTATCCGGCCAGCTTGCTGCGGTAAGTGTGGGAATAGTTGAGGGTAAAATTATCTGCGACCTCGATTACGCCCATGATTCCAGGGCAGAGGTTGACCTGAACGTCGTAATGCGGGACAGCAGCCTCGTTGAGGTTCAGGGCACCGGGGAAAAAGGAGTTTTCGACAGGGAGTTTCTGAATAAACTGCTGGATGCCGCAGAGGCTGGCATAGCTGAAATAAAGAAAAGCCAGAACAGGGCATTGAAAGACCGTAGTTAGATAAAAACGGACAAAAAACCGGAAGGAGAATATCACCTCCTTCCGGCATATCATATTAAACCATGGATTCTAAAATGAACCGAGACGGGTTTTATAGCCGGTTTTATTGGAAGTAAGTTCACCGGTAATTGCGGTGTCATCGGTTTTATTTACCCAGGAATACTTGACAATGTCTCCGGGAACAGAGGAGGCAAGCCACCATTCATAGCGAACCTCATAGCCTTGTTCATCGGCATTTTCCGGGACATAGGTATCTTCGATCAGGAAATGTTCTGCGGAGTAGGTTCCGGCGGGAACAGTAACGGAAACTTTTCCGGTGGAGAAATTCTTGAAATCACCATCATAGAAACCAACCTCTTCGGTTGTCTCTTCTTCAACTTCTGCCCCTTCGGCAGATTGATCCTGCTCAGGAATCCACTCCCTCACACTGTCGGTTTCTTCATCATGATAGCGGAACTTCAGGAGTGTGTACTCCTTATCAACCAGCGCTTCAGATATAAACTCCTCTTCATTTTCCGCTTTATATCGTAAAAACCACCAGGCAGTACCGTCTGAATTGCGTTTCAGCAGCGCGCGTTCAACCTGAACTGAACTTTCACTATTACCGTCTTTGGAGGTAATATTCCAGGAAACACCCTCGCCCTCGCGAAAATCTTCATACCCGGCACCGTACCCACCGGCATAGAAAACCTGGGCATACATGATTGTTGCAATCATTGAGTCTTCCAGTGCTCCAAGTCCGACAGCATCTGCTACTGCCTGATTCATCCGCGCTTCTGTTTTACCCATGGTTGCATCGTAGATAAGATCCTCAAAGGATAGACACCCTCCGAGGAATCCCGCAAGAATCAGGATAATAGATAAGCTTGTAATTCTTCTGATATTCATACTTATAGCTCCTGCAATTATATAATATGCAAATATTTCACCCTTTTATGCAAAAGGTCAACACTCCATTATATCAGCTGACCTTTGTCTTGAGGAGAAAAATCAGGTATACCTCAATTGCCTTTAGCAAAAAAACCGATATCTTTAACAAGGGAGTTAAACAGCCTATGAATTCCGCCGGGATCGTATTCAGAAAACTTGCCGCTTTTCTTCTTTTTACTTTGCTGTTTCCCAGTACCACAATAAGTGCAACTCCGCTAATAGTCGGCTCCGAACCAGATTATCCACCCTTCTGCAGTATGAATAAGAACGGAGAAGCCATCGGATTTTCCGTGGATCTGTTCAGGGCAAGTGCTGAATCTATGGGCTATGAAGTGAAGTTTGTTGTACGCCCCTGGAACATTCTGCTTGAACAGCTTAAAAACGGTCAAATTGATGCCCTCCCCCTAGTAGGATACTCAGATCAACGAGCAGGATTCCTTGACTTCACCTTTCCCTACACCACCCTGCGGGGTGCGGTTTTCGTACGCAGGAGTCAGAAACATATAACCTCGCTTCAGGATCTGAAGGAACGGGAAATACTGGTAATGGCCGGAGACAATGCAGATGAATATGTAACCCGGGAAAACATTTCCGGTGCGATTATCAGAACAGATTCATTCGACATCGCCTTCAGGCTTCTTCAATCAGGTGCTCACGATGCGGTTATTGCCCAACGACTTATGGGGGAAAAACTGCTTGAGGAAATGGAAATCGATTCCATTGTTCCCCTGGATATTGAACTTCCCGGATTTGCCCAGGAGTTCCGCTTTGCGGTCACAAAGGGAAACAGTAAACTCCTTAAAGACCTCGATACCGGCCTTCTTCAAACAATATCAGATGGTACCTATTTCCGCCTGCATACCAAATGGTTCAGTGCCAAGGACTGGCAGGACACCCCACTCCTTGAGAAGCTGTATTCCCTGCGTTGGATAATACTTCCAGTGCTGCTTGTCCTGCTTGCATCCTTTATCCTCTATCTTCGAATAGAAATAAAAAGAAAAACACGACGCCTGCAGAAAGAAATTGTCCAGCGGCAGGAGACGGAAAATTATCTGCACAAGCTGCTGAAAGAAAAAGAGATCCTCCTGAAAGAAGTACATCACCGAATAAAAAACAACTTTGCAACTGTGGAAAGCCTGTTATCGCTCCAGGCATCGGAAGTGAAAAATGAAGAGTCGAAATCGCTTCTAATGGAGTCCATAAGCCGAATTAGCAGCATGCGACTCCTTTATGAGAAAATGTTGCTGTCCGATATGTATAAAAGTACTTCCCTGAAAATTTATCTTAATAATCTCATCGATGAAATACGGCAATTATACCGGGGCAGTACAGATATACAGGTCGAGACACGTATTGATGATGTCATACTTGAACCGCGAGTCCTGTTTTCCCTGGGCTTGATAATAAACGAGCTGATTACAAACTGCCTCAAATATGCCTTTATTTCCGCTCCCAGAGGCATGCTCACTGTTGATGTGAAGCTGCACGAAAACACCCTGTACCTGAAAGTAAGTGACAACGGTAACGGTCTGCCGAAAAAGTTCGTTCTGGAAGAACAGCAGGGATTTGGATTGAACCTGGTACAAATGCTGGTTGAACAGTATCAGGGGGATCTTTCCATGACATCCACAGGGGAAGGAACTACAGCCGATATTATGATCCACCTTTCCATCTGAGCCACCCCTAACGTTGACACCCCCGGCGGATTCCACTACTATTCTCTCCACACGCCCCCGTAGCTCAGCAGGATAGAGCGACTGCCTCCTAAGCAGTAGGTCATGCGTTCGAATCGCGTCGGGGGTAAAAAAAGAACCGGGCCATGTGGCCGGTTCTTTTTTTATCCTTGAAGTGTACTGAACGCATGGAAGTGAGAATCGTGTGCAGGAATCCGCCAGAGGCGGTATTCCAACCCAAGGCTATGGCAGGGTTTTCCCTTTATGGGAAAAGCCCGAGAATAGCCGCCGTGGCCAGGGATGGCACTAACGTGACATCGCGAGCCGAAGGGTTACGCAGTAAACCGCACGGTCGGGGCACCTGATTACAGAACCCGGTAAACCAGGACTTCACAGGTGGAATCCTCTTCTTTTACATACTCAATGGTCTGCTTTTCCAGTAATTCCCATTTATCCCGCCTCTCCAGATCAGTAGTAACCTCATAATAATTCTGATCCTTCCAGGCATCTGTTTTCACGGTAAAACAGAGTATACCGCCGGACCAGATGATCCGAACAAGTTCAAACAATGCATCAGGGCCCACATGACCAAAGGTAAAGGTATCGCCACTATACTACCCTCCCATGGCCCGGTTGTACAGGAACTAAAAAAAGACTCCTCTCTTTATATAGCCGCCCTAATTCTCTATAATCTTATCCATGAACAAGATGCCCTCCAAAACCAGATGTATCGGAATCCTCACCTCCGGCGGAGACTGCCCCGGCCTGAATGCGGCCATCCGCGGTGTCGCCAAAGCGGCTATGAACAACTACGGAATTAAAGTTGTTGGAATCCAGGATGGTTTCCGCGGTCTGGTGGAAAATCGCACCATGATTCTCGATGACAGGAATGTCTCAGGATTGCTGACCATGGGGGGAACCATCCTCGGAACGAGCAGGGATAAACCCCATAAGATGCCAATGGGTGGAAAGAAGCAGGACATGACCATGGCTGCAGTCGAGAATATTCGCCGCCATCAGATTGACTGTCTGGTCTGCCTTGGTGGCGGAGGGACCCAGAAAAACGCCAACCATCTGCATACAAAGGGGGGAATAAACGTTATAACCCTTCCGAAGACCATCGATAACGATGTCTGGGGTACGGATGTCACCTTCGGATTTGACACTGCCATGGGTATCGCCACCGAGGCGATCGATCGGCTTCATACTACAGCAACCAGTCATCACCGCATTATTGTCTGCGAAATCATGGGGAACAATGCAGGATGGCTGGCATTGGGTGCAGGAGTTGCGGGAGGGGCGGATGTTATCCTGATTCCCGAGATTCCCTATGATCTCAATGCTGTGGCAGAGCATCTGACAGAAAGAAGACGAACAGGCAAAAGGTTTTCCATAATCGCTATCGCAGAAGGTGCAAAGTCCATAGATGAGGTAGAGGCAGCAAGCAAAGCTGAAGAAGATAATCTGAAAGCAGAAAAAGAAGAGGTCCGCTTCGATGAGCAGGGTTTTCCCTACCATCCGGTCAAGGAGCCGAAAGCCTCACAGCTTACCCGTCAAATACAGGAGCTCACCGGTATTGAAGCCCGGGTAACCTTTCTCGGACATGTTCAGCGGGGAGGAATCCCCTCTGCCACGGACCGGCTCTACAGCACTCTGTTAGGTACAAAAGCCGCTGAACTCCTTGCGGCAGGAGAGTACAATGTTATGGTTTCCATACAGGGGAAAACCTGTACATCCATTCCATTGAGCGAAGTCGCAGGCAAGAAGAAGACAGTACCATTTGACCACCCCTGGATACGCAGTGCCCGGCTGGTTGGTACCTGTCTGGGAGAATCGAAACAGACCGCGCTTTCGGGTGAAAACAAAAAAACCGCAGGTTAAAACCCGGCCGGGATCTGCAGACGGATCTCCAGATATCCGTCTCCCGGTGGCAGGTTGAACCGGTATACTGAATCATTTGCCGGCTCCTCCGATGCTGAGACAAACTGAACCATGCCGGTTCCGCGAATAGAAACCTCCTCAACAGGACATCCGCCGGGAGGAATGAGAAACAGAGTCAACGGCATATAATACTCAGAAGGATTCAGACGGCCCCGGTACCTGTAGCGATAAATTCCTGCGGCTGCATCAAAATCTGTCAGGCTGATCTCCAGCCTGTTTCGCTGTTCGATATAGCGGGCCACATCGCCGAAGGTTGCAAACCAAAAATCCTCAGCCTCCAGGCTGTCCAGAATCATGCTGAATGTTTTCATGGGCAATGCTTCCCACCCTAAAACAGCTTTATCCATACCGGGAGATTCGATGCCGTGAAAATTCGGGACAAGCCATCCATTACTGCCGAGGATACTGTCCATCACAGCAGTAAGCCTGGCCCCGGAATCCCGTCGAAGAACTCCTCGAGCCCCTACGGCATATAAATTTCCGGGGGTATCCCCCACAACTCCTCCGAAACGGGGATTGTCCGGATCATCAGAAATCCCGCCGGATCGGGCGGCTCGAAACACAGAGGCAGCAGCTTCAAGACCTTCAGATGAAGTTCGCCAGTAGGGCCAGGCAAAACTGAAAACAGGCTGGTTGGGAATTTCCCTCAGGAGATCCTTTGCTGATTCGGTCATCTCGGAGAAGGCTTTATCCGGATAAGCGGCTAAATCAATATGACCCGCAGAATGACTTGCAACCTCATAGCCGGCCGCAGCAATCTCTCTGGCATTGTCCCAGGAAAAAAGCCGGTACTTCGTATCTCCATCCATCCAGAATCCATGGTCCATGCTGTCAGTGATAACAAAGAAGGTAGCTGGAATACCTCGCCGTTCAAGTTCCGGAAATGCAGCGAGAAACTGGTCCAGGGTACCGTCGTCAAAAGTTATGGAACAGGCTGCTTTTGCATTTCCATACCAGGAGACGGGAAACAACTTTGGGGCAGTAGAACAGACTACATTTCCTTTTTCCTCTGCTGTAAAAATGGACCCCGAGTCCTTTTCCTCTGCAGGTGTTGAGGCACATCCGCCAAGAATAACTATCAGGCCAAGAAGCAGAAGCCTTACACTATAGACAAATAGCTTACAGTCCCGGGTATTCATGGGGGGATATCTCCATATTCCAGCTTTGGATAGCATAGTATTCACTCCTGAAGGCAGAAACCATGTCGACCCCGAACACAGAGGCATCTGCCTGGGTTTGGTGTAAACGAAGAGCCTCCCTCTGCCGGTCTAAAACATTATTACGGCTTACAGAAAGGGCATCCGGATAAAGCTCGTGCTGCCTGGGGTCTACGGCTAAAAGATGTGCTCCCGGAAGCTGCAGATTTTTGTCTTCCATATATTTAAGCGCTGCCGCCACAGCAATACCCGCAGTTTCATGTTCAAAATGCTCTCTTGCGGCAGATGGCCCGTCGGGAGATACAATAATTCCTGGCTGCAGGATACTAATTACCCCGGCAATACGCTCAGCCAGCGCCTCTCTTCCTCCCCAGGAGTCAAGAACTTCCCCTGTGGTGAGAACATCGGCCAGGCCGTTGTACGGGTGATTGGGAAGCCCGAAGCGGATAAAAAAATCACAACCGAGCACTTCCAGGGCAGCTTTAACTTCCCGTAGCCGGATCTGTGGCAGGTTTTGTCTCTCCCCTTTATAACCTTCCCTGAAGATGCCGGACTCTCCATCGGTGAGCAGTAGGACTGCTGTGCGTTTCCCCTCAAGGTCCAGCCTGGATAGCAGGGCTCCGTAATCCAGTGACTCATCATCAGGATGGGCGTGTACAAATAGGACGTCTATCTTGACTATAGGAATGGTCTCTCCGGCAGCAACCGTTAAAAGATGCCCCTGCTCCAGCATAGCCGATTGCTTAGGTTCATGTTGCTCAGTTGCAGTATTAACTGTATCAGAAACTATTGCAGCTGCAGTTGCCGCCTGGGAGCTCTGTGCTCGTACAGAAACAAACAGGCTGAGAGCGAACAGGCAGGATACAAACAGAAGCAGCAGCAGTATGGAACGAAACCAGACAGGAAATGTCAGACGGAGGGTGTGGCTTGAAAAGGAGAGATGGAACCTCTGATAATCAATACAGGAAATTCTCCACCCCGACCAACGCAAAATGGTGCCGGGAGAAAGCCTGCCGGATCGGGAACTGACACCGTTGAAAATCATCTTCCCTTCAGATATAACCTCCGGAAAACCATCAGTACAGCAGAATACAAGCTCGGTTTTTCGGGCTGGAGAACTCTGCCATAAAGGTTGAGACCGGAATTCTGAACACGAAAAAATAAACCTCTTCAGCCCCGGATCTGCAAGATACACTTCCTCCCGGTGTCCGTCTTTTTCAATATTTAACAGAATTTTTCCGCCGGAACACGAAAACACCCTTCTGCTTCGAGACTGCAGATAAAGGAATAAAGCTGTGGAAAATACCAGAATGGGAAGCAGTAGAATTACAGCCAAGACTGTTTAACACCCAAAAAAATACCGGGGTCCTTAATCACGGAGTCCCCGGTATCAATGCATTTCTGTTGTCGGGCTTTCAGCGGCCGAAGCTTACAGCAAGGCTGTTACTTCTCAGCACTATCCAGTCACCTTTCATGGCTTTATTGTTATCAAGATAAAAATAGACATAGTAAGCAGGATCAAGCGGACTGTATACTTTTACCAGCCCGGTATTTCCATCAACAATAAGTTTTACGGGAATCTCTTTTTTAAGATTAGCGTTGGTAAGGAGATAAGCATATTTATTCAGGTCGATGCTCTCTTCAAGGTTCATACGAGTATGTGAAACACTCTTGTATACCTGGGCACTGAGACCTTTGGGAATATCACTAGAAACAGGAGAACTATCGTAATTCAGCCAGAGAAGATAAGAGTTTCCTGAACCCCAGGATTTCCGGGGATGCACAGAATCTGCAAAAATATGCATGCCGAATCCTCCATGCAAATCTTCAGCTCCGCCTTCATACCGAACATTGAACTCATAAATCATGGGTCCACTCTGGGGGATTTTAATATTGACCTTGGCAAGGGGGTCAACATCATCCATCTGATACAATCTGTTTCCGAGCAGCTCCCAGTCGCCTTCGGCAAACTGATACTCCGGCAGCCCGGTCTCCGCAGCAAACACCGGGAGGAGGAGACCTACAAGTGCGAGTAAAACTACCACCTTCTTCATAGCGATTCTCCTTGATACGTAATTTTTAGGGACTTTACTATGGTAGGTTACCACCCTGTAGCCGTCAAGTTATTTTTATGTCAGACGTGGGAAGATATAGTATTATTGTAATATAAAGGCATTTCTGAAAACGCGGTTTTTTCATGACCGGGGAGGAAAGATTTTGTAGAGCCCGCTGCCTGCATCGGAAAATCGTTGAAACGCAAGCGGATTCAGGGGAAGTTTTGACAACGAAGAATCTGGAGAAACGAGTAGTTTTAGAGAAGCCTATAAAAAATAAACAGGAGATCCCATGAAACATGCAGTAAATTGCACTTGGAAAGAGGGAATGGCGTTTTCAAGTACTATCGATGGACATACAATAGCATTGGATGCTGCGGAGGAGTTTGGCGGAAAAAACAGCGGGCCCACTCCCAAGCCTCTTCTGTTGACCTCGCTATCCGGCTGTACCGCCATGGACGTTATCGCCCTGCTGCGGAAAATGAAACAGCCTGTTACATTCTTCAATATCGACACGGAGGCCGAACTTACCGAGACCCATCCTAAAACCTATTCCGGAATAACCATGGTGTATCAGTTTAAAAAAAGTGACGGCCTGGATGAAAGCAAAGTTGAGAAAGCAATAAAACTATCTCAGGAACAGTACTGCGGTGTTTCGGCAATGCTCAAAAAAGCAACCAGCGTCGATTACAGAATAGAATATCTCGATTAATCAGTAAATCCGAAGGGGGTTTCCCGCAACATAAAAGCCGCCGGAGTATTTCCGGCAGCTCTACAGTAAACATTTGCGGCAGTCAGGCTCCTGCCATCATGGCTTCAACATCTTCAGTTACAGATCCTGTAGCCTTAATGTTGAAGTTGTCCACCAGCACCTTTGCCACACCTGGAGACAGGAATGCCGGAAGGGTCGGTCCAAGACGAATTCCCTTAACTCCGAGATACAGAAGTGCCAGCAGAACCGCCACAGCCTTCTGTTCGTACCAGGCAATATCGAAAGAAATTGGAAGGTCGTTTATATCCTCCAGACCGAAGACTTCCTTCAACTTGAGAGCAATCACGGCAAGACTGTATGAATCATTGCACTGACCAGCATCGAGTACCCGGGGAATACCGCCGATATCACCGAGATTCAGTTTGTTGTAGCGGTATTTGGCACATCCCGCTGTGAGAATTACAGAATCTTCAGGGAGTGCTTCCGCCACATCGGTAAAATAGTTTCTGCCAGGCTGCCTTCCGTCACAGCCGGCCATAACAACAAATCGCTTTATGGCACCACTCTTTACCGCATCAACAACCTTATCCGCCAGAGATAGCACCTGGGCATGGGCGAAGCCGCCGACAATCTCGCCGGTTTCAATCTCTGTGGGTGCTGCGCAGCCCTTTGCCATGGCAATAACCTCGCTGAAATCCTTGTCTGCCCCTTCAGCCGGGTCGGAAATATGCTTTACTCCGGGGTAACCGGTTACGCCGGTGGTAAACATTCTCTCCCGGTATGCATCCTTTACCGGAGTAATACAGTTTGTTGTCATTACGATGGGCCCGTTAAAGGAGACAAACTCCTTATCCTGCTTCCACCAGGCATTACCGTAGTTACCCACAAAATGGGAGTACTTTTTGAATGCCGGATAGTAGTTGGCCGGAAGCATTTCCGAGTGAGTATAGACATCGATGCCGGTACCTTCTGTCTGTTTGAGCAGGGCTTCCATATCCTTAAGATCATGGCCTGAAATCAGAATCCCGGGATTACTGCGAACGCCAATATTTACAGTGGTGATCTCCGGGCTGCCGTAGGTTTCCGTATTGGCCTTATCCAGCAGAGCCATTGTATTTACCGCTGTCTCTCCGGTCTTCATAGTCAGGGCCACCAGCTCGTCTGCGGTTTTTTCTTCCAGGGTTGCCGCAAGTGTCTCCACCAGAAAGACATAGATGGAATCGTCCTCATATCCAAGCTGAGCTGCATGCCGGGCATAGGCGGCAATGCCTTTACATCCATATATAATCAGCTCCTTAAGAGACCGCACATCCTCATTGGACTCGGCAAGAACACCAACAACTGCGGCTTTTACCGGCCACTGAGCTTCATCTGCATTCCATACCGCTGCATCGTTAGTAACTGTTCCGGTAGAAATGGAATCCCGTAGATGCAGGGCATTACGGATAAAACCCTTAATACTCTCATCATCAAAATTGGCATTGGTTATGGTGGTAAATAAACCATTGGCAACGACTCGGCCGGCATCCCTTTTTGCAGCTGAATCTCCGCATGCCGATGCAACTGCAGCAAGCCCTTTAAGGGTATAAACCAGAAGATCCTGAAATCCCGCAGTTTCGGGTTTTTTACCGCATACCCCGCTTACAGTACAACCGGTATTCTTTGATGCTTCCTGACATTGAAAACAGAACATACTCATGTAAACACTCCTCTTTAACACCGGGATCCTGTATTCCCCGGATTCACCTGTATAATAAACCTTGAAATCGGAGTAGTTCTGTAATATATGTTACGGTATGAGTGAATTCTCCTCAACAATCCCCGGAAGAGTGTATCAGGATCTTGCCTCGTCAGCTTTTTTCTCAGGTTTCAGCGTCCGGGAAATACGGGAGCTCTGCAGCAGCAACCGATGTATATTTAAAACCTTCCACCGGGATGCCCTAATTGCTTTCCGCAGCGATGTCTACGAGAAGTTGCTCCTGCTCTCAAGAGGTATACTTATTGCAGAGATTGTTGATGACCGCGGAACCAGTCTGAAGGTGGAAAGCCTCACCGGACCGACCCCGGTGGCAACGGCCATTCTCTTTTCCACTGAAGCACTGCTGCCGGTTCAGCTGCGGGCAGAAACCGACGTGGAGCTTTTGAGTATTTCCAGACAGGGAATCCTGGATATGTGCCGGGAGGATGAACGCTTTCTTAAAGCATATTTACGGGATGCTGGCGACAAAGTTACTTTTCTGGCGGAAAAAATACGTCTTTTAAGATTCACCACAATTCGCCAGAAGATTGCAGGCTACTTCCTGGACCTTGCCCGCAAACAGGGAACAGAACTGCTTACTCTTCCTTACAACCTTGAAGTAACGGCTGATATGTTCGGTGTCACCAGACCGGCCCTCTCCCGCTCTCTGTCAAAACTGGTGGAAGCAGAAATACTTGGAAGAGAGGGAAGGGAGTACCGTATTCTGAAAAAGAAGATATTGCAGGAGATGCTTTCAGACTAGCCTTTAACCAGGGCTTAAACTTCTTTCATGCGATAGCCGATTCCCCGGACAGTTTCAATGCAATCTCCGGTATTACCCAGCTTTTTTCTTATATTGAGTATTTGAACATCCACGGAACGCTCTGTTACAGGGTAATCATCACCCTTTATATTTGAAATAATCTGACCCCGGCTGAAAACCCAACCGGGATTTCTGGCAAGAAACTCCAGTATCTGATATTCAGTAAGGCTGAGAGAAACGGACTCTCCCTGATTCTCCACCTTATGGCGCAGGGGATCAATTGAAATACCATGAATGGAAATGGGACCGGTCTGATCCGATTTCTGATCGGTGATGCTTCTGCGGCGCAGAAGGGCACGTACCCGGGCGGTCAGCACCTTGGGGCTGAAGGGTTTGGTAAGGTAATCGTCCGCTCCTAACTCCAGGCCAAGAATGATGTCCGCCTCATCGTTACGGGCGGTTACCATGAGTATTGGAATATCCCGGCTCTCATCGCTCATTCGCAGTTTCTTGCATATATCTATGCCGCTTAAACCAGGCAGCATAAGGTCGAGAATTATCAGATCGGGGTTGATACGGCCTGTCTCTTTCAGAGCTTCATCACCACGGTGAACACCATGAACGGTAAAGCCCTCTTTTTCGAGATTAAACCGAATCAGTTCAAAAATTGACAGCTCGTCTTCAACAACAAGAACAACAGTTTTAGCCATATTCCCCCGCAATTAAAGTAAGCTTAGCATACAGGGGATCAGAAAAAAAGACTCAGGCTCGTATTCTTCTGCGGCGGTCTATTTCTGCCTGTGCCTCAACCGTGTACAGCGCGTAGGGAATAGCCCTGAGACGCTCACGGGGGATCAGCTTACCGCTTTTCAGGCAGTAACCGTAACGCCCGGCTTTGATACGACCCAGAGCAGAATCAATCTGCTGCAGCCGAGTCAGCTCCTGGTGACCAAGATGTTCAAGGGTTTTGCGTTCTATGTCGGAACTTGCAAGATCCACCGAATCCATAGGTTCGTTTTTCTCACACAATTCTGCCAGTTCACTGCTTTCCTGCACCAGGCGTTCAATGATGCCGCATTTAAGCTCCTGCAGACGTTCCTCCATTTCAATTAAGAAAGACTGGTCCATCCGAAGACTCCTCCAACATTGTTTTGGGAAACAATATAGTCCGGTTTTCTGAATATTCAAACATTTTTTTTAAGAAAAGATGAATTTTTTTGAATTATCTGTAAAAATAGTCTGGAAAAATGCAATTTGTTAAAATAGTGTGAAAAACCTTTCAATTGCACTCTCCGGGAAATATCAGTAAAATAAAACAGAAAAGATTCTGGAAACAAAAGGAGCACCTGATGGCTTACAATATTGATGACTATCAGAAACGAATCAGTGATCTGCCTGACCATGATCAGAAAAGCATTGATATTGCCGCAGAACAGTTAAGAATGCTCCAGGCATCTTTCAATACCGGATCCATGAATATAAATCTCATCACCATGACAAAAAACGACCTGATAGAACTCTTCCGGAAGATTGAAACTCTTAAGCTGGAAGAATTCCGTAAAACATGGATGTTTGAACCGCCCTTTAACCCGGCAAAACCGGAAGAATGGCTGGATCATGCAAAGCAGGTTCGAATCGCATACCTGACCGAACAGTTTGAGCTGATCTCCCGACTGCGAAGCGATGAGCCTGAAGCCTGGGACGAAATAAACGAACTCTTCTTTGACGATTGAGGACTCAACTGAACACCTTACACAGTGCCGCCACCGGATTGAAATCACATTGGTTGATTGTACTCACTCTGTTATTTAGCATTTTATGTTCAATAGAGGGCGAAGAAAGAATCTGGGACTGGGAACTGATCAGCAGTTATGGCTTCGGAACTACCGAGTATAATCTAAAACTTTCAAATTCCACCGAATCGGTCCGCAGTCTACTGATTTTTCCTGTTGATGGCCTCTACCTGGGAATAGCTGTTACAGAAAACAATCCGACAAGCCTGTGGAAATGGTACTTCTCAATGAACGCCGCTTTGACAGACCCCACAAATAAAATGACCGATGAAGACTGGATTAATTTACCTGTTTCAAACGGAAAGCATTACTATTCATATACCGAATCAAATCTGGAAGCAGATGCTTTCAGTTTGAGTGCTGCTCCTCAATATCTGCTGTTGAAAAATAATTTCTCAAGCCTTTTCATTGCAGGCAGTTACAATCTCCTCTATTTCAGCCAGATTATTACTGACTACGAGGGCTATAAACTTGATGACACAGATCTTGACGGGACTTATGATACAAGAACCACCTATACGCCATATTCCGGCGAAGCACTTGATTACTGGATTTTGTATCATATTGTTGACCTTGGAGTAACATGGCAGATTGATTTCGGTCATAACTTCACATCGTTTCTCAGTGCAGCACCTTCCGTGGGATTATTTTATGACAGAGATGATCATCTCCTCAGGACAAAACTGTCAACAGCCAACGGACTGGGCTACGGCTTTTCAACCAGTGCAGGAATCAAATATACAGGACATGGATTTAAGGGAAAAGGATGGGACCCTTATATAACCCTGTTTTTCAGTTATCGATGGTTTTATTCCGATGGATTGCAGAGACAGTACTGGTATGGGAATGCTGATCCAGAGGCACCCCAGGGAACACTCAGTACTGGGATTCCCCATGAAATAACTCTTCAGGATCCACGTATCAGCGTATCAATAGGTGCACACTTCGGCTCATGATGGTTAAGAGTGCTTATATGACGATGAAATAACCTTGTTACGGCCACCCTGTTTCGCCAGATACAGATACTCATCGGCCTGCTTAATGAGGAGAGCCTGATCCTGGTCTGTCATATCCTGAACTCCTGCGCTTATGGTAACCTTCAGATCCGGAAAACTCCAGGTCTGTTCTTCCACCCGTGAGCGGATACGCTCCGCAATCACAATCCCGCCTTCCAGCGGTGTATTTGGCAGCACAAGCAGAAACTCTTCGCCACCATAACGACCGGCGATGTCACCCTCGCGGATATTAGAGCGGATAATATCGGTAACAGTTTTAAGAACATCGTCACCGTAGGGATGTCCATGGGTATCGTTAATATTTTTGAAGAAATCAATATCCAGCATCATCACAGTCAGAGGCGATTCATATCTCCGGGCATTTGCCACTTCCTGATGAAGACGCTCTATGATAAAGGAATGATTGTAAAGTCCGGTAAGGCTGTCGGTAATAGCCAACTGCTGCAGCTGCTGGTTCTGTTTACCGACCTCATCCATGAAGTGAATAATCAGTTTACGGTTATTTACCAGCTCAATATGATTACGAACCCGGACAAGCAGCTCTTCCGTGTTGAAGGGCTTGGAAATATAATCTGCAGCCCCCAACTTGAATCCTTTTACAATGTCTTCAGGCTGATTGAGGGCAGACAAAAATATTACCGGAATATCCTTCATATCCGGCGATTCCTTCATGCGCCGGCAGACTTCAAACCCGTCGATTCCGGGCATCATAATATCCATAAGCACCAGATCCGGTTTGACCCTGGGAATCATTTCCAGTGCCTTTTCACCGCTGGATGCGGGAGAAATCTTGAATCCTTCATCCTTGAGTATCTTTCCGAGGAATTGAATATTTACAGGCACATCATCGACAATCATTATTGCCATTTCACTTATTTCAAAGGGAGATGTTAAAAAATCTGTCACCTACTCCTCCGGTGGAAATTCCAGGATACCAAGCAGCACAGGCAGACGCTTCATCAGCAACTCCATACCTTCAACATCAACAGCCTCTGCAGCAGACTTAAGCTGGTCACTCCAGCTGTGCAGCCCCGCTGCTCCGTGCAGATCGGCCACTTTCCTCACCCTGTCGGCAAACACTTCAAGATCCTCAGTGTAGTAGGAACTTTTCAGTTCCTGCCACTCCTGCATCAGCTGCTTTGCCTCAATTTCCGGTACATCGATTGTAACGGAATCTCCGATTTTGTTCAAAGAGGGATCGGATCCACTATTCTGCTTTTCTGCCAGAGGCAAGTACCTAATTAGAACTTCCTGAATCTGGGTTAAACTCACAGGTTTTAATAGAACTTCATCAACACCAGCTGCAATAATCCGGTCCCGCATATCGGCCGTGTTAGATGCTGTTATTCCTGCCACCGGTACAGTGGGAAACTGGCGCTTAAACTCAGACAGAACATAGTACTCTTCTCCATCAGTTGACGCTGCCCTGAGGAAGATTATCAGCAGATCCGGGACATCATGTTCTGCCGTCTCCAGCAGATTGTCCAGCTCTGTTGCAATAATATAAAGATTGCGACCCGCATAGGAAACATACTTCCTCATAAGCTGAAGGTTAATCTCAGTATTATCGGCAATTAACACAGAAGAGGGTTCAAAAACAGAAACCTCCGCAGTTTCCGGCTCTTCTGCATACTCGCTCATGCTGATGACGACAATGCCCGGTAGAGTAAGAATAAAGCGACTTCCCTGCCCTTCTTCGCTCTCCAGACGAATATCACCACCCATAATGCGGGCCAGACGACGGCTGATGGTAAGACCTAGCCCAGTACCTCCGGAATGAGGCGTTCTCTTTTCTCTCACCTGATGAAACGCCTCAAAAACTTCTTCCTGTTGTTCCCGGGGTATTCCTTTTCCGGTATCTGATATTTCAATATAGAGCGTCGCCGTATCGGTAACCGGCCCGGCAATGCCGATATGCAGGGTAACAGAGCCCGATTCCGTGAATTTGACAGCATTTCCGAAAAGATTGAGAAAAATCTGTCTCAACCTGACTCCATCAAGCAAGAGCGCCCGGGGAACATCCGCATCAACCTGGTAGTCTATTAATAGTCCTTTCCGTTCACAGTCCACAGAAAAGAGATCAACAATCTCCCGGCCCGCATCACGAATATCCAGAGCGGATTGAACGAGTTCAAGACGCCCGGCCTCTATTTTTGAGAGGTCCAGGATGTCATTAATAATACTGAGCAGGGTTTTTCCGCTTTTTCTGATTATTGAAATATGAGACTTCTGTTCCGGATTGGTAATTTCCCGCTGCAGAACCTCGGTGAAGCCGAGGATGGCATTCATGGGTGTTCGAATCTCATGACTCATGTTGGCTATAAACAGGCTTTTCGCTTGGTTAGCCTCTTCCGCAGTCTGTTTGGCCTCGGTAAGTCTTTGTTCAGTCTGCTTCTGATGCGAAATATCCCGGATAATCAGCTGAACAATCCCGGCCCGGGGATCAAGGAGGGAAGCAGAGATATCAGCGTCGATATCCCGGGAGTCCATAGCTGCAAGTATTGTCTCCCTGCGCACATGGGTTCCACGGCGCAGGTAGGCAACAAGTTCATCATGATTCTGTGCGTCCCGGTAAATGCGGCGGATATTCATGATTTCAAGCTCGGCTTTATCATAATCCAGGAGCGCTGCCGCACTGTTATTCACCTCCAGGATATCTCCCACAATATCGTGAATGATAATCGCATCATTGGAATTCTGAAACAGAGCCCTGTATTTACGCTCACTGTTCTCAAGCCTTAGACTGCGCTCTCTCTCGGTGGTTACATCCTCGTACAAACCCAGCACCGCTGTAGTTTTCCCATGGGAATCGGGGATTGGAATCTTACTGAAACGGATATAGCGCAGAAATCCGTTTTTATCCTGCACGGGTTCAAGGATATTAAGCCTCGCTGTGCCTCGGCTGAACACTCCGTCGGATTCATTCAACGCCAGACTGCCCGTAAAAGATGAGTTCAATTCGCCCTCGGTCTTTCCCACAATGGCAACAGGTGAAGAAAAACCGGCATCCAACGCAAAACGGCTGTTACAGCCCAGAAACACTCCAGACGAATCCATCCAGAAAACGCTCATGGGGATATTGTCCATTACCAGCGAAAGCATCTGCCTGGAATTACGCAGTTCACTGGTACGGAGACGGACCTCTTTCTCAATATCTTCCGCCCTGGATACTGATACAAGAACAGTGGAGAAAAATACCAGAACCACTATCAGGGCAAAGCCGAGAACTATCTCAGGGAAATAGCCTACAGTATATTCCAGCGCTCCAGGGGATCTGCTGATTCGACACACCAGAGTAGCCCCGGGAAGATAGGTCATCCGTGAGTAAACACCATCTACAAAGTTTTCATTGAAAAACTGAAAAGGTTCCTGTGATGTATATGCAGTATTAAAGGAGAACTCCAGGTCATATGCATTCTTTTCCAACAACCCGCCAATAAAATTGAACAGGATAACCGGTGAAAAAATAAGACCAACTCCGCCGCCGTCGGCATTTGCCCTGAACAGACCAACAATATCAGAATTGTCAAATCGGAGAGATCTTGATTTGGAAGTACCCAGAACAACATCCCCGGGCCTCATACTTTCCACTTCTTTTTTCTTGTCCAGCATCAGAGTCTCCGCCTCTTTCTGCAGATAGTTAAACTCAGTGTTTGCATAAGAATCCAGAGAGTCGGCATCCCAGCGGAATAAACGAACAAGATCACGGTTATTATGGGTCAGACTTGCAGCCAGTTTTTTGAAATCTTCCTGGTTGACACCAATAAGTTCAAGATTTTCGGCATATTGAGCAAGCAGTCGGTATCGCATCTCCAGGACTTTGCCTGCAAGGAGCGACTGCCGGCGCATTGCATCGTATTCCTGTATTCTGCGGGATTTTACCTCATAAGAGGACATTATCTCGAATGAGGAGATGGAACCCACAAGCCCGAGGGTGGTGATTAGGAACACCATATAATACCGGTTGTTCAGTTTCTGCCTGCCGGACTGCTCTCGAATGGTAATCCCCGCAAGTGAGAATCCATAACAGATTATTGCAGTAACCACCAGGATAATAGCCAGAGGGACCATATCCCGCTGCAGGGATCCCCGGTTAAAGATATCAGCTCCCTGACGTATAACGCCGGAGTATATGAGAATGGATGCAACAAAGAATAGAAAACCAAGCCGGCGGGGCGGAAAAACAGGCGAAACCAGCAGCAGGAATCCCAGAAGAATATAGACCATCCAGGATTGACCGACAAAATTGAGCAGCACGCCAAGTACTATAAGTAACAGAGCTGCAGCAACATACGGGGGAGAAAGAGTTTTCAGGGAATAACCCCGGCGTTCCCTGAGCGCTATAAGCCAGGGAGAAATTATTATAACAGGACTGAAGTAGTTCAGATAAATAAGGAGCAGATCCATCAGGGAGAATGAAACCGGAGCAGTATTGTACAGAGATTCAACCCCAATCCCCGAAGTCATTAGAAAAAACGAAGCGGCGGCTGAGGCGGCAACAAGCCCCGGAAGATCGGAACAGCGTTCAAGACATCCTTTTTCCTGATTTCGGTACCGCAGCATACTGCTGAAAACCCAGGAGGCAAAAGAGGTGGTCAAACCGAGCTGAAGGGCGGAAATAATCAGAATCACGGAGGACTGGTGTTCCACCGTCGGCAACAGCACCAGCATTCCTGATGATATTCCCGCAAAAACACCGGCGAGGGCGGACAACCCGAAAAGATAGACCGCTGCCACGGCAAAGGCACTGAAGAACTGAAACGGTGACAGAAGATACGTCCCTGGAATAAGAAGCCGGGCAATCAATATCTGAAGAAAAATCAGTACAGCAGTTATTACCGCGATTTTTACCCTGCCCCATTCCATTCAGATAGTCCTCCGCTGTTTATCATGCATACAGCAGAAAATCCGAAAACTCAGTCACTGCAGTAAAATAGTGTTTACATCTTCGGCGCATCTCAGCCTCTATGGACCCCACCCGGTGCCCCCAGCCCGCACCCAGGGCATCTATACCGGCATCCCTTGCCATATCGATACCGGGAGACAGATCATCCAGCACAGCTGCTTCTTCGGGTGCAACCCCTATTACCCTGAGAGCTTCAAAAGCCGGCCAGGGATGGGGTTTCCTCTTCAGAGGATCCGCATGCCAGCCGAATACCATATCCGGCTCGAATCCGTCAGCACCATGGGCATAATCCCGGCGGATAAGATCTTCCTCGGAATGAGATACCACTACAACCTTTCCACCTGCATCCCTGAAAGCTCTGAGAGTATCAACCATGCCCGGAAAAAACGCGGGTATCCGGGAAACAGTGAAGCTTCTCCAGATATCCATCTCCTGTTTCATTTCCTCATGGCTGAAATTCAACTCCCCGGTATAATAGGCAAATACACCCGGATCGAAGTTTTTTTCGAACCATCCTTCAAGGGTTTCCGGAGTATGCTCCGGACGCATGCGTTTCAGGATTTCCAGGTGTGCGGGATAATGGATGATACGTGTACTGTCAACACAGGTGTCATCATGGTCAATCAGCAGACAGCGGTACATAAAAAACTCCCCGGCTGTTTTCTTACTTTCTTGTCTCCCGCATTTTTTCATGGTACATTTACCGGACGATGCTGGAGCGAAACAAATTTACACCGGATCACCTTCTTTTCGCAATAGAACATAAAGAGTTCCAAGAGGAACTGCTTACATCTGCCCCCATGGTGGTCTGCATAATGACCCAGAGCTGGTGTCCCCAGTGGATATTCATGCGCAGCTGGCTTAAGAAACTGATTAAACACCCGGATGAGTCGGAAGGACTCAACATCCGCACCTTTGAAACAGAATATGATAAAAGTCCGGTTTTTTCAGATTTTCGGGAATTCAAGGAACAGGTGTGGAATAACTGGGAAGTCCCGTATCTCCGCTATTATATAAACGGGAAGCTTGCAGCGGAATCGAACTTTGTCTCATCCATGATGTTTCTTGATAATCTCCAACAGGCAGAAAAAACTGTAAAGTTTGATTGAACTGTCAGTTTGATGTCTCTATAATTTATTCCGGATGGAAAACACAGCACCTGATCTTCCCAAAGCAATACAACTGAATCTGTTCAATAACAGCGCTGAAGGGATACTGATTTTCAAGCTCTCAACAGATAAAGCAGATCTGAACTCCTCTGTTCTTAACCTGATCAATTCCTCCGGCCTTGAGATCATAGGTGATGCCGGAAAAGAAGCAAAAGGAAAAACACTTTTAGAACTTTTCCCCGAACATACCGGACGCTGGAAAGCACGGCTTCTGCGCAGTGTTCTGGAAGGAAGCAAAGAAACTCTATACTACCAGAGAGAAGTCAGCAGTGAGCGCTATACTATTTCAGCCTCAGCCCCGGGCGGTGATCTCGTACTGGTGTTTCAGAAGGACCACCATAGTACAGTACAGCCAAAAATAAAAAAGAAATCCTTTACCACACATCTGCTTATGGCAAATATCAGTCATGAACTGCGCACGCCGCTGAACGGTATCATCGGTATGGCCAGTCTGCTGGAAGAGAGCATTGAAGATGAGGAACAGCGGGAACTTCTGAGTATGATCGGATTCTCCGCCAATAATCTCACCCGGATAATCCGTGACCTGCTGGAATTGAATCGCATAGAGTCGGGAAATATATCCATCACCAAAACCCTATTCTCCCTGCAGGATACTGCCGGAAGGATAGTTCAGGAAGTTGAAGGAATTGCACGAAAGAAAAATCTTAAAATCACCCTTGAAGTAAACCAGAACCTGCCTGAATACTTCGGAGACAGGAACCGGATTGCCCAGATTATCGGCAGTCTGGTAAACAACGCGGTACAGTTTACCGATGAAGGTTGGATTGCGGTAGCCATTTCCAGGCAGGCTGAACAGCTGCTGATACAGGTCCAGGATACCGGTATTGGAATACCCGCTGATGAACTGGAGATAATCTTTGATAATTTCAGGGTTGGCGAAGATCCTTACACCAAAGAGTACAGCGGACTGGGCATAGGCCTCTCTATTGTAAATCATCTTGTTTATCGTATGGAAGGAAGCATCACCGTTGACAGCACAGAGGGCAAAGGCTCCCTTTTCACCGTATCCCTGCCATGGGAGTCGTTAGAGCAGATACGGATACCGGAAACGGATGCAGGTCATACCGGAGGAAATGAGCGGTTGAGAATCCTGATTGCGGAAGATGAAGCAATCAACCGTATTTATATGCGAACCCTTCTGGAACGCCAGGGCTATCTGGTAGACGAGGCAAAAAACGGCGAAGAGGCATGCAGGATAGCTGCCGAGACCAAGGAACCCTTCGACCTGATTCTTATGGATATTTATATGCCCCGAAAAAACGGAATTGATGCTATCAGTGAGATACGCAGTCAGAACACCGGAAATATAAACCGTACGGCAATTATCGCCATGACAGCTACCGCGGAACAGAACGAACGGCACAATGCCCTGAGCGCCGGCGCGGATGGATTTGTATCCAAACCTTTAAGCGAGAAAAACCTTTTCCTCTGCATACGGCAGGTAATCAAGGAAAGACAGAAATAAAAACCCTGCAGCAGGCTGAACTGCAGGGTTGGGAGAGGCCTGTCAGCCCCGTTTAATCTCTATGGTTCGAGGTTGAACTTCAGGAAGTTTCGGTATTACTACAGAAAGAACTCCGTTGCTGAAGCTTGCTTCAACACTGCTGATATCTGCATCTTTGGGAATCACAAAACTTCTGCGGAAACTACGTCTGTTCCTTTCCCGGACAAGATACGTTCCAGTCTCCTCTTCTGTATCCTTCGGCAGATTGGCTTGAAGCACCAGTACTCTGTCTTCAATTACTGCTTCAACTTCTGTATCACTGAACCCGGGAAGATCTGCCTCAATACGGTAGGATTTTTCACCTTCAACGATATCAACCGGGGGAAATACGGATTTTTCTCCCAACAGGGAATCCCATACCTTATCAATGTTATTTACCATAGGACGTCTGTGTACGATATATGCCATAATGTATCCTCCTGCTGCGGATTGTATTCTTTTATTCCGCTTATATATTTAATAGCAGGATACATGCCAATTAATGGATATTAGCATTAAAATTTTCTAATTACTTTATATATAAGCAATTAGACCACAGCAAATCATAATATCCACAAACATACATAAATTACTGACACCGAACCTTCTGTGTTGGATTGCCACAGCCTTCTAAACAGCAGAACTATTTATGTCATTTTGACACACTTGGCCCATTATGAGTCACATCAGGTGGGCCAATCGGATCCTCAACGGGGAAGATAAAAAAATATCACTGTTCCCGCCAGATAGAACACGTAAAGGGACAACAGTACAATCCCTTTCCATCGCTGCAGAGAATATCTGTGCCGGGCAAGGAGGAGCATGGTGCCAACCATGACAATCATCACCGGAAAGGCAAAATAAATAACATCTGCAGCAACAGTAATAGGATTGGCAGCTGCGGATGCACCGACTATCCAGAGAATATTAAGAATATCGGCCCCTATTATATCACCAAAGGCCAGATCTCCGTGCCCCTTGCGGGCAGCGGTAACACAGGTGGCGATCTCCGGCAGTGATGTTCCGATGGCGATTATGGTCAACCCGATTATAATTTCCGGCACTCCGAAGAATCGGGCAATATTCAACGAGGAATCTACAAGAAACTCACTGGCAATAATTACACCCGCCACGCCTACAAGGAACAGCAGGATCATTTTCTTCAATGAGCCGGGCTTCACATGTTCATCCACCTCGTCATCCGCCGGCGGCACGGAGTCACTGTTCTTCCTGCTGGCCCGCACCAGGATTGCAAGATAAATAATGAGAATACCCACCAGCAGCAGTCCTTCCCACCGGCTTATCACACCATTAAGCGCCAGAATAAAGGCAAGAATATCTATACCTATAAGAAAAAAACCGACGTTTCGTAAAATCTTCGAATTAACCCTTATAGCCGCAGGAGCAACGAGTATTCCCAGAGATAGAGCAACTCCGTCATCTACAATGACGGACCCCACAGCATTGCCCAGAGCGATCTCGGGGAAACCTCTAACGGCTGACATTAAAGAGACGGTAAATTCCGGAGCTGTTGTGGCAAAACCGACAAGCACAATACCGATAATAACCTTGTCGATATTTGCTTTGACCGCAACTCCCACCGCGCCGTCAACAAGGAAGTCTGCGCTTTTTGCCAGGATATAGAAACTCATAAAGAGCACAATAAAATTAAGCAGAATATTATCAGCAGGAAGATGCATTTGTCCCTCCGTGGAGATTTACCACCCAACAAACTTACCTAACCTCTGCCTCTTTAGCAAGAAGAGAAAATCAATACTGACAGATACAGGAGATCTCCGTATACTGCAGCAACTGATGTTTCACCCCGGAGGATGTATGGACGGGAACTTGTTATCAATGGTACTGCTGCTGTCAGCGGGAGTTGCCGCAGGCTTTCTCAATGTGCTTGCCGGCGGAGGATCGCTGCTGACTCTTCCGATACTGATTTTTCTGGGGCTGCCGCCGGTAACAGCAAACGGAACAAACCGGGTAGCCATTCTCTGCCAGAATGTTATGGCAGTACAAAAATTCCGCAAAACCGGCATCTTTATGTTAAAAGAGGGAATTATCCTCGGCCTGACCGCCTCTGTCGGTGCTGCGGTAGGAAGCATGATAGCAGTGGAAACTTCGGGAGAACTCTTCCGCCGGATTCTCTCGGTAGTTATGATTATTGTTCTGGCGCTCATACTTTTTGGCAATAAAGCAAATCAGGGCAAAGAGCAGATTCAGAATATACGGATTCTCATTCCCCTCTTTTTTCTGGTAGGAATTTACGGAGGCTTTATTCAGGCCGGTGTCGGCTTTATTATTATTGCAATTTTAACCACCGTGGGCGGAGCTGGACTTATTCAGACCAACGCACTCAAAGTGCTGGTTATTATGATTTACATGGTACCATCCCTGATAGTGTTTCTCTTTCAGGGACAAGTTAACTGGACAGCGGGGCTTGTTCTTGCTGCAGGGAACACCGCAGGAGCATGGCTGGGAGCTAGATTTTCCGTACTTAAAGGTGACAGGTGGATACGCTATATTCTTACCGTTGCGGTAGTTTCCATGGCGATAAAACTCTTCTTTTTCTGACAAGTCATAAATTTCTGGCATTACCGGGTGGTCGGTGTCATAATTAAGATATGAAAACCGATATTGATATCGCCCGGGAATACTCCCTCCAGCCTATCGAAGACATTGCTGCAAAAGCAGATATTCACCCCGATGAACTGCTCCGCCAGGGGCCTCATATTGCCAAAATAAGCTGGCCTGGAATACAGCGGATACTGAATTCTCCGGTTAAGGGGAAACTGGTTCTGGTAAGTGCCATCACCCCGACCCCGGCAGGAGAAGGAAAAACAACTACAAGTATCGGTCTTGCCCAGGGCCTTGCAAAAACAGGCAGACAGGCAGTTGTCGCCCTGAGAGAGCCTTCGCTGGGACCAGTTTTTGGAATCAAAGGTGGTGCCACCGGAGGAGGCCACTCACAGGTACTGCCCATGGAGGAGATAAACCTCCATTTTACCGGCGATCTCCATGCCGTAACCAGCGCACACAACCTTATTTCCGCAGCCCTCGACAACCGGCTTCACTTCGGTAATAACCCCTCCATATCTCCCCGAAACATCCTCTGGCCGAGAGTGATGGATATGAACGACAGAGCACTTCGCAATATAGTAATCGGCCTCGGGGGACGGCTCAATGGTGTTCCAAGGGAGAGCGGATTTGATATCACTGCAGCTTCGGAAATAATGGCCATACTCTGTCTTGCCATGGGGTATGAAGATCTCAAGGAACGGATATCCAGAATACTCCTTGCTTTTACCGACGAAGGGGAACCGGTTACGGCGGGAGACCTGAAAATTCAGGGTGCAGCCGCGGCTCTCCTGAAAAATGCCCTTCTTCCCAACCTTGTACAAACAGGAGAGGGTGTTCCCGCCCTGATACACGGCGGACCCTTTGCCAACATCGCCCAGGGAGCAAACTCTGTTCTGGCGACAAACCTTGCCTTGAGAAGTGCTGATTACGCGGTAACCGAAGCGGGATTCGGCTTCGATTTAGGGGCAGAAAAATTCTTTGATATAGTATCGCCCATGGGAGGATTTTCTCCTCAGGCAGTGGTCCTGGTCGCTACGGTCAGGGCACTGAAGATGCACGGCGGGGTGAAAAAAACAGATCTGGATAAGCCGGATCCCGGCGCAGTAGCCCGGGGTGGAGAAAACCTCGAAAAACACCTGGAAAATATTCACAAATTCGGAGTACCGGCCACGGTGGCAATAAACCGTTTTCCCGGTGACAGCAACGAAGAGATTGAGGCTATCAAACGAATATGTGAAGCCCGTAACATTTCATTTGCTGTTTCTACCGGCTGGGCAGACGGTGGTGCAGGAACCACGGAACTGGCAGAACAGGTTGTAAAAATTCTTGAAGAAAAGGAGCATCCTCAGGCCCATCCGCTGTATGACTGGACACTTCCCGTACCGGATAAGATAGCCAGGGTGGCCCGGGAGATCTATGGTGCCCAGGCTGTCGATTTTACCAGTGAAGCAAAACAGGATTTAAAGCGGATTGAAAACCTGGGATACTCCAGCCTGCCCGTATGTATAGCAAAAACGCAGAGCTCTCTCTCGGATAACCCGAAACTCCTTGGAAGACCAAAGGATTTTCTGGTTACTGTACGGAGAATCCTGATTTCCGCCGGTGCCGGCTTTCTCGTCCCCCTTACCGGCGAAATCATGCGCATGCCGGGTCTTCCACGAATACCGTCGGCAGAAAAGATTGATATAGACGAGCAGGGAGAAATTTCCGGACTGTTCTGATGGGCCTCAGGTCTCTATCCGAACAGCTTCTTTATTTTCTCCTTGTAGAGCTCGGTGATGACATGGCGCTTGATCTCCTGCTTGGCGGATAATTCCCGACCAATCTCAAAGCTCCTGGGAATCAGTGCGAAACGGTAAATCCGTTCAAAATGTTTGAATCCTGTTTTGCCGCTCACCAGCTCCTGTATCTCACCGTTAAAAAGTTCATACACCTCCGGCAGCTCCAGCATGTCCTCCCTGGTAATGTAGGGAATATGATTCAACTTGATAAACTGCTCCACCTCTTTTACATCCGGAACAATCAGAGCAGAGAGGAATTTCTGGTCCTGCCCGACAACCATCACCTGCTCAATGTAGACGGATTCCCGCAGTTTGTTTTCAATTGGACCGGGTTCAATGTTCTCTCCACCGAAAAGAACTATTGTATCCTTGGCTCGTCCCCGGATGTCAAATTCACCATCCATGGTCCATACACCCAGGTCCCCGGTATTCAGCCAGCCGTCCGAATCAAGGACCGCATCGGTCAGATCCTGCCGCTTGTAATATCCCTTCATAATCTGCGGCCCCCTGGCAAGAACAACGCCCCGGACATTCGGGGGGACATTCCGGCCGTTATCATCCACAATACGTATTTCTGTTTCTGGAAATACATTCAGAGTAAGCGGTTTCGGGCGGAAAAAATTCCTTACCGCAACAACAGGACCGCTCTCGGTGAGACCATATCCATTCAGGAGGGTAATTCCTGCGGATTGAAAGAAAAGATCCACTGCTGCCGGCAGGGAACCGCCGCCGGAAACTCCGGCCCGGAAACGACCTCCCAGCTTTTTCTTTATGGCGGAGAACACCAGAAAATCCCCGAGAAGCTTAAAGGGTAAAAGCAGCAGAACAGGCAGAATCCCCGCACACAAATCGAAAATCCGGTTTCTATAGCCGAAACGCGGAAGACGCCCTTTTACCATATTTAAGAACAGCGAATACTTCCCGCCAACCCAGACAAAGGCGTGAAAAAGAATTCGGGTAACAAGCGGTTTTGTCTGAACATTCCGGAATACCCCGGCTCGCACCGATTCCCAGATGCGTGGAACAGAAGCCATCCACTGGGGCCGTACCGCCTGAAAATCCTGCAGCATGATTTTTCCGATGGGTTTTGAATAGGCCAGTGCGCTGGCAGTACCTATTGCCACATACTGAACAACCCTCTCAAATGAATGCCAGACAGGCAGAACGGAGAGCCAGATATCGCCGGGCTGAATATCAACTATCTGCGGTACACCTTTAACCTGATGCAGATAGGCACGGTGAGAGAGCATTACGCCTTTGGGTTCACCTGTGGTACCGGAGGTAAAAATAATCGTAGCAACATCATCGCCATGCCCTGCATCAATAAACTTTTCAATCAGGTCGGGATCTTCCTTAAGTTGGATCTCTCCCTTTCTGATAATTTCAGAATAGGTATGGAGATTGATTCCCTCGGGCATCCCGGAAAAATCCTCTTTTCGGAATTCCTGATCCAGCACAATCAGATCCTGAATATCCGGTGCCATGTCACAGGCACTCAGTATTTTTTCAAGCATATCAAGATTTTCAGCAAATACCGTTCTGCATTCGGAGAAGCCAAGAATAAACCCTATTTCCCTGTCCATGGAATCGCGTCCCCGGGGAACATCAACTGCACCAAGCGCCAGTACTGATAGGTCGGCTACCAGCCATTCCTTGCGGTTATCAGCAATCAGCCCCAGCCTGTCTCCTTTACGAACGCCCAGGTTATAAAGGCCGGCGGCAAATATATTAACCTCAGAGTAAAGAGCGGAAAAACTGACAGGCTTAAAAACACCTTTGCGGTTTTTTGAAAACTGTGCTGCTGTATCAGGATACCGTTCCGCAGTATTTCTGAATAATTGTGGAATTGTTGTATACATGCCTAAACTATACAATGCTGTCTGAACAAACTCAAATAAATTCGGCCGCCGGCCGAGAGAAAAATCACGCCATTCAAAGAATAATTTATTCTGATTTCTATTGCATTCTTATTTGTCATTGACGTATTGTTAGAAGGATTAAGGAGCACCGATGTCCATCCGGAACACACTGTTAACATTCTTACTTTTATTTCTTGCATCCTGCACAACAATTGAAAGCCTGATAAATCTGGAGAAACCGGAAGTTACTCTTGAAAAAGTTGAAATCACCGGTCTTGATTTTGACAGAGCCGATCTTCTCTACACCCTGAATATTAAAAACAGCAATCCGATAGGTATAAAACTCTCAAGTCTTGAATACGCATTAAAAGTTGAAGAGGGGTCTCTGCTTCAAGGACAAATGGACCAGGGATTGGAGCTTTCGGCTGGAGGACAGTCTACCATTGAAGTTCCGGTTTCCGTCGGGTACAAGCAGCTGCTGGAAATTGCGGCATCTGCGAAAGAGAAAAATGAAATCAAATACAGCATTGATCTTGGACTCGGATTTATGGTTCCCGGCTTCGGATCAATTAAAGTACCTCTCTCCTATTCGGATAACCTGCCGGTACCGAAACTGCCAAGCCTGCAGATTGCATCACTGAGGGTGAAAAAAGTAAGTCTCACTCGCATTGATGTTGAGCTCGATCTCAGAGTTAATAATCCCAATATATTTTCACTCACCTTTAAATCTCTCAACTACGATTTAAGTGTTGCCGGTCGTTCGTGGGTGAAAGGCAATCCTGTCCGGGATCTCAGCTTTCCTGCAGGCAAAGACAGTTCGGCTATTTTACCGATTTCCTTAAATATTGTAGAAGTAGGAAGATCCGTTGTTGATCTGCTTTCCGGCAATAAAACTCTGGACTACCGCTTCAACGGTGATACAGTTATTGTATCCGACTATTCACTGTTGAATGATTATTTTTTTAATTTCTCAAAAAACGGAAGCGCGGAAATATTCCGCTGATTTTTAATTAATATCGTCCGCCTCGTCTGGCGGACCGGTAGCGTTCAGGACCGGATCCACGGGAGACCAGATAAGCAAGCAGAAAAAACTCAAACACCGCCGCGCCTCCCCAGACAGCTGCCCATACATACGCACCACCCGGCCAGACAGAGGCAATTCTGGATATTTCAGAAACATGGCCGGAGGGCATTATCAAATCCCCCCGTATATCAAAAATAAAATAGAACACACCGAGAAGTCCGATATATTTCAGAATAAGATCATTAATAAATCCCGGTAGAAGAAAACCGACAAGAAACAGGGCAACTCCGAATACAACTGCATACACCAGAGAACTCCCTCCGGATGCAAAAATTAGTGACAACGCAACCAGACCTACCCCGATAATCATGGTGAATAATTTATCAAACCTGAAGACCGAAGAGAGGAGAAACATAACCCCGCCGAGAAGCATTGCACCGATGTAGCCGGCTGCAACAGCAATACCCGACTGTCCGTTTTCAACAGCAAATTGAAAGCCACTCTGGATATCTGCACTGACCGAGATAACCCTTCCGCCGGTTATAACAGCAGCAAGTGCTTTTCCGCACTCGTACATAAGATCAGAAAGAATTCGCACCGGAAGTAATGCCGGAATGTCCCAGAAAAACCACGATAACCCCAGAAGAAAAAGAAGAAGAATTAGATTTACAGGAGACACTTTATTCTGCATGGGAATAACCTCTTTAAGTTATCATACTGACTTTAGGGACAGCATACTCCCCGCTTCCGCGGTTTGCAAGATAAACATTTTTCTTTTTACTGGATATTAGCGGATATTGTGGAAAATGCTCAGGATCGTCTCTTTTATGGACAAAAATATTTCCACCAGTTCCGGATCAAATTGCTTCCCCGCTTTATTTTTTAGATACAGAAAAGCGGAATCCGTGTCCCAGGCTTCCTTGTAGCTGCGGGGCGACACAAGGGCATCGAACACATCCGCAATGGCAACAATTCTGCCGGAAAGAGGAATCTCTTTTTCCCGCAGTCCCGGACCGGAAGGAAGGGCATCGGAAAAAATATTTTCAAGCTTCCCGGGATATCCATTACCATCCCACCGCTCATGATGACTCAGAGTAACTTCAAAAGCAACTTTATCCCAGACGGAACTTCTTTTATGAAACAGCCGGGCGCCGAGAATAGTATGCCAGACCATTGCCGCCTTATCTTCATCGGTAAACTCATCTTTTTGTGAAAGAACCGCACTGGACAGAGCAACCTTTCCTATATCATGAAGCAGTGCACCCAGACGCAGAGCTTCCTTCCCACGGTTTCTCTGAGACAGCGAGGTGCCGTTCTTTTTTCCATAAGCATCAAAAAGTGCCGCAGAATATTCACCCACCCTCCGGGTATGCATGGTTGACTCATGGGGATCCCGCAGTTGGGCAACCTCAACCAGTCGGTGAACCATATCTTTTGCAAACTCAACTTTTTCAAGAGCAAGAGAAGCATGCTGGGCAAAATAGGAAATAAAAAGCCGGTCCTGCTGAGAGAAGGGAATGGTTTGTCCCTCATCATCTCTGGCATTTATAAGCTGAATAACTCCGAGCATTTTTCCTTCCGAACTGCTCAAGGGAACAGCCAGAATTGACTGGGTTCGGTAATTGCTCTGCCGGTCAAACCAGGGATTAAACTGAAAAGAAACCTCTTCGGGCATTGCATATACATCATCGATAAGCAAACTCTGACCGGAGGTTGCCACAAACCCGGCAATAGATCCCGGATCGGTCGGGATGCTTCGGGTGGTGTACAGGTACTTATCTTCCTGATGCCCCCTGTTAAAAAGGGTTTCATTTTCGATATAGGCGAAGAAGAGCTCGCTTCCCCGGAGATTGTACAATGTACCGGCATCCGCGTTTACAAACATTCTGGCTTCATGCAGAATGTTTTCCAGAAGAACATCCGCATCTTTATAGGAATGGAGCTTTTCAATTATACGCAGCAGTGTACCTGCATCTTTTTTAACCGACATAGATATTAACAAGTATAGTCAGAAAAGATGGAATACACAAAACACTTTATCTAAATCAGCGTTTAACTGTCAGAGTTCCCGGGAAAAACCTTTTTTCAAATTCTCTTTCAACATTTTTAAATTCTGCAAGAAAAAGTGGCTGCCTTTCCATACACTCCTCGATCATCCCCTGCCTGGCAAGTTGTTCCAGCTCTGCACTGCAGGCAGCAAGAACTACAGCCGACACCGTATAAGCACCGCCCTTTATGGCATGGTATTCCATGTGAAGAGCCCGGGCATCCTGTCGTGCAAGAGCATCAGTAATGCGCTCCAACCTCGGCCTGGTGTCGCTGATAAATCCATCCAGGAATTCCCGTATTAATTGGGCGTCGTCAGAAAAATCCCTACTGAGTTGCCGTAAATCCAATACCTCCCGATCAGTTACCACAGGGATCTTGGCATCGGTAAATACATCTCCCCTGGCAACCTCAAGCTGATCGGCTACAGACTGAATGAGCTGAATACGTTTGTAGGGTTTTATCAGAACACCGTTCATTCCTGCGTCCCTGTAGGTATGGAACTCATCACTGAACGCATTTGCCGTTACTGCAATTACCGGAGTAAAAATCCCCATATCCCGAAGCCGTCGTGTTGTTTCCCTTCCATCGATTCTGGGCATGGAAATATCCATCAGAATAATATCAAACTTTTCCCGGGAAAGAATATCCAGAGCCTTTTCCCCGTTCTCCACACACTCAACACGGCAATCAAGGGAAGTAAGATGATACTCCAGCATACGCAGATTCGTAGGATAATCATCCACCGCCAGAATGCTGCACCCGCTTATAAGGTTCTCGATCTCTGAAGAATCAGAGACAACCACCGGATCACCAGCAGGTCCATGTCCCGCTTTCTGCAGGTGCACCTGAACTGTAAAATCCGTGCCTCTTCCCGGTACACTGCGTACATCCAGAGTACCACCCATTTTATCAATAATAAGTTTGGAGATTGCTGTTCCCAGTCCGAATCCTCCTGCGGATCTGGTACGTCCTTCCTCAACCTGGTAGAACTTGTCAAATAACCGGGTCAGATGTTTTTCATCAATCCCCACTCCGGTATCTCTGACAGTGAATGCCAAAAGCAGAATATCGCCGTCAGAATTTAAAAGCTCCCCTGTTAATGAGACACTGCCCTCCTCAGTATATTTAATCCCGTTATCCACCAGATTGATCAGAACCTGGCGCAGCCGTATGCCGTCACCAATGACCAGACGTGGCAGTTCATCCTGAAGATCGATCCTGAGCTTGAGACCTTTGCGTAAGGCTTTGCGGGAAAGCATCTCGCCGATGGAATTTATTAAAGACGGCAGGTCAAAGGGTTCCTCCACGAGATCCAGTCTTCCTGCCTCGATTTTTGAGATATCCAGAAGCTCGTCAATCAGATCGGTAAGGCGTTTTGACTCATCCACAATCAAGCCGGCGAACTGCCGGTTATTTCTGTCTGCAAGTTTATCGTGCAATGCTTCACCGAATCCCATTATTGCATTCAGGGGTGTTCTCATTTCATGGCTTACATTGGCAAGGAACTCCGTCTTTGCCCGGTTTGCTGCTTCCGCCTGAACGGTTGCACTATCCAGCTCTGATGTACGCTCCCGTACAAGATCCTCCACCTGGGCAGCATACAACTCAAGCTCTGCTCTTGCACGCATTGTCCGCAGGGCGAGGGAGGTAAATATCGAAATATTGAAAACAAAAAGCCCGATTCCCTGAAGCCACATAACCGGAGCGAAGTACCAGGGTTCCAGCAGGTCAAATGTCTTGAACAGAACAAAAGCAATATCGTGTATGGAAAAAAGTACAGCAATTGAAATTCCAAAAAAAACAGCCTTAGCATCCGGATTATGAGATCTGAATGCCTTCCAGTTTATCCAGAAGACAAACCCCACAAGGGGAAGAAGCAGCACCAGCATTTTACTGAACAGAGAATAAACATCTCCCTTCCGTTCAAGGGGAGTCACCAACAGTATGAGAGATAAAACAGCTCCGTAGGCAATAATCAGAAATCGGATACGGCGTGTATTATAAATATTGTAATAAGCAATAAATGCAGTAGTGAAAAAACTCAGTCCAAGAGGAAGGGCTGCTTTTGACAATGTATAACTGAGAAAATCAGAAAGAAAAATCGGCTCAAAAGCCATACGGTAAAAATAAACAGCAAAAAGCGCGTTTGCAGCCGTAAAGAAGATATGAAAGAATTCCTTTCTGCGAACAAGAAAATAGAGAAAAGTAAAATAGGTCATAAAAATGCTGAAGAATGTGAAGAGCTGACCATTGAAAAAGTTTATATATTCCGGAGAAACATGATTGGCAAGACCGTTTTCCCTTGCAAGCAATATGTTTCTGACAAAATTTTCCCCATCTCCGGAAACAGTCAGATATACAGAAAGATCGTTGGCTTCCCGGAAACTGAAATACTTTTTGGGCAGTATCGCATAAATCATGCCATCCGCTGAACCGCTGCCAATAAAAGGGCCGATTGTATGACCGTTAAGAATTATCTCTACACTCTCTGCGGCAGGCAGTTTCAGAATAAACCTCGGGACAAAACGAAAATCGCGGGGCATTAAAAAGAGACCACGCTGCTGGTACCGGGATTTCCCTGAAGAATCAACTGAGGGCTTTAGCCGGTCTCCGGTTCTCAACTGCTTTATTTCGTCTTCCTGCACAGCCCGCACTTCCCAGAAATCGGCAAGTGGTTGAAAATGTTCAAGTACACCGACATTTTTAACAGGAAGATCCTGCCCCTGCGCCACCGGGGTAAAAAGCATACAGAATAACAGTGATATGAATATTACTTTAACCTTATTACCAATGTTTACATTTAAAATCATTCACCAAATCCTACGACAGATTTCCTATAGATTAAAGCTCTTTAGCAGAAACCTCTTTACTTTACACCGGAATTAGCACAACTATTATTTTACCATGATAAAAGCTGAACTGGGTACAGTGTTATTCGAAACATCATTCTTCGGCCTCGGAACAGCCTCTTTCAGGCCTTTGCACAATTTCCGTGATGATGAAAAAAAATATCTGAACGTACTCAGTACTGCAGTTGATTACGGCTGCAGCCATCTTGATACTGCAGCAGCATACGCCAATGGTTTCAGCGAAACTGTCATCGGAAAATTCCTCAAACGGAAACCGCATGTAAAAGAAAAGCTTGTTATTGCAAGTAAAGGCGGAATGAAAGGTACAACCGCCAATTTCTTAAAAGTAATAAATACAAGCAGACGCAGGCTCAACTGTGATGTAATTGATATATTCTATATCCATTGGCCTGTGGAAGGAGTCGATCCCCGCTACAGCCTTGATGCACTAGCAGAGGCAAAATATCAAGGTCTGATTCGGTATGCAGGCCTCTCTAATTTTTCCCTCAGGGAATTAAAGAGAGCCCTTGAACACATGCCTGTGGATGTCTGCCAGATTGCCTACAACATGATATGGAGGGAGGCGGAAAAAATGATGATTCCTTTCTGCCGAAATCGGGGTATTGCCTGCACAGGCTATGCGCCACTCGCCCAGGGGATTCTTACAGACATACAGAAACCAGCATCATCCCTGCACGAAAACGACCACCGGCGCTTAACGCTGTTTTACAGCAGTGAATATTCAGACTGCCGTGCAGAAATAATAAGCAGGTTTCAAAAAGCTGTGGCAGAAACAGGGGTATCTCTTGTCAGAGCCGCCAGGCAATGGTTGAAGTCTCATGGACAGGTTGATGCCGCGGTGATCGGAGCCAGCACTCGGGAGCAGGCTGAAGAGAATTTTTCGTTTCAGGCTGATCTCCCGGAAACGGTGCTTAAAATTTTTGAGAAGGCGGCTGAAAAGGCAGCAGATTGTTTTACGGGACAGGAAAGTATCTACCTCAGCAGGCCATAACCTACTCTTTATCGGCGTATTTCTCCGCAATAGTCTGGATGGACGGCAGGGCTTCAAAAAAGATATCGATCAGTTCCGGGTCAAATTTGATACCCCTCATCTTCCGCATCTCATCCAGAACATCTTCCTCACTCCAGGCTTCTTTATACACCCGTTTTGACCGCAGGGCATCATAAACATCGGCGATAGAGACAATTCTTCCCCAGATCGGAATATCTTCACCCTTCCTGCCAACAGGGATATCAGCTCCGTCAGCCGGTTTGTTGGTGACAATATCAACATATCCCGGATAGCCGGTACCGTCCCAGTTTTCATGGTGGGTAAGAGCAATCTCCATGGCCATGTTGTCCAGTTCTGAATGATTATCTTCAAAAAGACGCGCTCCACTGAGAGTGTGAGTCTTGATAATGTCGTATTCTTCCGGTGTAAAACGTGCCGGCTTTTTCAGGATGAGATCACTTATTGCCACTTTACCCACATCATGCAGCATGGCTGCCATACGCAGGTTATCCCGGTTTCTCTGGATCTCCATCTCATCCAGACCTTTGCTCAGTGCCCAACGGTCGTAAATTTCAACCGCAAAACCGGCCACCCGGTTTACATGTGGACCGGTTTCTTTCGGGTCCCTCAACTCCGCCATACTTATCATCCGTAGAAGAATGGCTCTTGTCATCTGGGCACGCTGAAGGGCTACTGTAACATTTGCAGCAAAATGGGTAACCAGAATTTCATCCTCTTTGGTAAAAGGACAGATATTATGGTCTTCGGTAACCTTGTTAATAAACTGGATAACCCCTAACAGCTCACCATTGTTGGTCTTTAAAGGTATTGTAAGCATGGAACAGGAACGGTAGCCGGAGATCTCATCAAAGCGTGTATTGTAGCCGAAAGGTGAATCCTTCTTGATTTTATAGACGTCCTTGATATTCAGCAGCTCTCCGGTTGCAGCTACATAACCGGAAATAGACTTCTTATCTATGGATATTTCAAAAAACTTGTAGATAAGTTTCTCACCTACAGGAAGCTCTTTCTGCTGGGTTGCATTCTGGGCATAGGAAATAGCCAGCATGTCTCCCTTGCGAATATAAATCGAACCGGCATCTGCCTGAACAACCCTTCTGGCCTCGGTAAGAATCCGCTCAAGAAGGATATCTACGTCCTTTATCTTGTTCAGCTCAGAATCGAGGGTAATTACATTTAACAGTTTTTCAGCATCAGCGTGGACTCTTTCCGCGCTCATCTATACATGTTTCCTTTTATAGTCTGTTTTCGAGTCCGGCATACATATAAATATACAAGACAATATCTGTAAAGCAAATTTGAACTTACGGTAATTCAAAATTCAGGCGCTCAATTTCTGGGCATCAAGTTTTACATCCGCTTGCTCTTCAATAAGATATCCCGTTTGCAGGCAAACATCAAAAAGATGCCGGCTGATTCTATCCCGGGAAATTTTCTGATCCCCATCCAGCTGCTTAATCACAAGAAGATAAATTTCATCATTTTTTTCATCACAAACCTGAACCCAGGTTCGCCGGATATCACCTTTTACACGGTAGGTTCTCATTCTGTCCTCCTCTGGTCAAACAAGACTGTCTGAATCCTCTCATTGCAATTTTCGACAGAAACAAAACCACCCTTTACCTGAAACCGAAGCTCAGCCCGTTGATTCGCTGATCCCGGATGCAGGATTTTCCGTCTGCAGCCTGTTGATAAGAAGGATACGGCTGAGAGAGTTTTTTACCCCCTCCCCGACAGACTCCTTTGGCCCCCCGGGTGACAGGTCTTCCAGTCTACGTCCATAAACCGTCATCTCCACAGTAATATCCGTCCCTTCCGGTACAATCACCGGCATATGCCGGCAGGGTCTGAACCTGAGCTTACCGTTTTTGTCTCTGCTGCCGGCATAACCGAAGAGCCTGCAGATCAGTGGGCGTACCTGATAAATACCACAGTGATAAGGATCCCCATGGATCTTATAGAAAGGACAGCCGCCGGGAATCTCTCCCTTTCCCCATGAATCGATAGTCAGAGATTGACCGATGGTAAGAAGGTAGGACGCAATAAGTTCGGATTCCGGACGGGTAACTTCAGGAATAAAAGTTTCACAGCAGGTTCCGCAGCCCTCCGGACAGTGGAGTCCGGCACTCCTGCTGAAAGCAGCTATTTTTTCATCAAGCTCATCATACAGAGCACGTAATCCTGTTACAGGATGTTCCGAGCCAAAGGTCATCTGACTCTCCTTGAACAATGCAGATGTACACCGCATAAGCAGGCAGATCTCTATACCCCTTTATCTTCCGCTGTGTCAATCGCTCTGCTTCGGCTCTTTCAGGTTACCAGGAAGATAGGCCAGATTAATGTTCTGCATTGAATCGAAGAGCTTATCCTTTATATATTCACCCTTTTCAGACAGGGTCTCCAGAGCCTTCCGGGCTGTCAGGCGTTTTGAAGTCTGTCCGAAGGGACAACTGGTAGCCTGGCTGTAAAAGCCCATTGCGTCAGCGAACTCAAGGATCTCCCGTTCTTTTATATAACAGAGGGGGCGAATTACCCGTTGAGGATAGTTATCATATTTCATTACCGGCATCATGGTTGAGATCTCACCTTTGTAAGCCATGTTCATAAGCAGGGTTTCCAGGATATCATCCTGATGATGTCCCAGGGCGATAACACCATAGTTGTTTTTCTCCGAATAACGCAGAAGCTCCATGCGCCGCTGGGTTGAACACCAGTAGCAGTTCAACGTCCGCCCCTCCTTGAGCCGGCCGGCGATGGGAACATCAATTATTTCAAGATCTCCCCCCCAGGACCTTACCAACTCTTCCATGGCTGCATCCGCCCCGCAACCGTCGAAATCGCTGCGGATATGCAGGGCTTTAACCTGAAATGGTGTTTCCCAGGAGCGCTGCAGTCTCAGGAGGAGGTAAAGCATGGTAAGACTGTCTTTACCGCCGGAGAGGGCTATCAGAACCCTGTCATTTCCCTTTAGCATGGGAAAACGGAGAAACGCCCTTCCCATCTTTTTTGAGAGCGAAGCAGCAAGTGTCCGGGCGCGGCGATCTAAAGGGCGGGGATTCATAGCCGGACTATAGCATACTCCGTCGGGATTGACAGCCCGGAGAAATAACACCATTCTTGCGGGCATGAAGGACATTAGTTTGAGTGACACTGTACTGCAGGATCACCTTGCAGCCCTTACCCTGGATTCACTGGATACATTCCTGCTTTCCCTAAAGGAAGAAAAAGAGAGCGTCCGGGGAGCCGTTCTGAACGGATCAAGGCTTCTGAATGAAATGCGCAGTGCACATGACCTTGGCATTCTGGAATCTCTCATCCTGGGACAGGCATACATGGGAGCCCTGCTGATGACACGGAGCCTTAAAGGACAGGGACGAATCCAGCTTGATATAGGATGTGCCGGCCCTGTTCAGGGCCTCTCGGTGGAGGCAAATGCCGCCGGAGATGTACGGGGCTACCTTAAACAGGTACCCATACCCATTGATACTCCCCTTGAGAGTTTTGACACTTCACCATTTTTCGGACCGGGAATTCTGAGCGTAAACCGCTATCCCGACGGATCCCTGCAGCCCTTCACCGGAAACATCGATCTTCAGTACGGCAATATAGGCCAGGACATAGCCAACTACTACCTTGTGTCGGAGCAGACCCGCACAAGCGTGGCGGTAAGTATAAAGTTTGACAACAGTGGCAGGATTATAGGCGCCGGCGGACTCTTTCTGGAAGCCCTGCCCGGCGCATCAGACGAAATCCTGAACAGAGCTCAGGCTGCTGTGTCGGGAATGCCCTCGCCGGCAGAAGGATTTTCCCGGGGTCATGCCGGACCGGATATGGTGCAGAAAGCATTGAGCGGGTTTCAGGTTACCCCCCTTGAGAACCGCAAGGTGCGGTTTCACTGCCCCTGCAGCAGGGAACGGTTCAAATCGTTTATCAGCGCGCTGAAGATTGAGGATCTTAAAGAGATGAGTGCCAACGGACCGTTTCCGGTGATCACCATCTGTCATAACTGCAACACCAGCTACGGGTTCGAACAGTCGGAACTGGAGGAAATTCTCCGTCAGAGCTCCTCCAGGAAAAAGGCCTAATTCAGCAGGCTTGTAAGCTCTGCAAAGTGATTGAAGGCATGGGTGGGTCGGAACGGAAGGTCATCCACAAGGTTGGGTCCCCAGCCGGCGAATACTGTAGCAACTCCGGCGGACTGTCCTGCCTGCATGTCGAAAACCGCATCACCCACAAAGGCTGTTTTTTCAGGAAGGGCATTCAGCTTCTCCATCGCCGCCAGTACCGGTTCCGGATGTGGCTTGTGCTTCCGGGTAATCTCCGGAGTAATAACAACGGAAAAGTAGTCACTGAGACCGGTAAACTCCAGATATGAAATTAGAGACGGAAGCAGCCTGGAGGTTACGATTCCCATCATAACACCGCGGCTTTTCAGGGTTTCCAGAGATTCCTTAACCCCGTCGAAGGGACGGATATATTCACGGAAGATGGTTTTCTGGTACTCCACATAGAATCCGCGGATCTCGTCCACCTTCTCCTGCTCTGTAACTCCGAGAAAAATTTCAATCTGACGGTCCAGGGGAATCCCCATATGGGAGACAATGGTTTCATCGGTAACATGATCCCCGCCATACTCATGCAGCATGGCACGAAACGATGATAGAATAAGATTCTTGGTATCCAGCAGAGTACCGTCCACATCGAAAAGCATACAGGTATACTGACTCATATGTGCATAATATCCCGGGTGAAGGACTTAGTCCATATCCTATAGGTATATTTCTTATACCAAAGACAGCCGGAAAACCGGGTTTGCTAACAAGCAGAGATTCTGTAGTATTACCTTCATGAAGCAGAAAACCGTTATTTTTGATCTGGACGATACCCTTATTGAGTACGGAGAGTCGGAGAGCTACGGACTGGAAAACGCCTTCAGAGATCTCAGCCTCCCCTACAGTTCAGAAATCCTTGCACTCTATAAAAGAATCAACCGGGAACTCTGGGCGGTCTATTCCGAGGGAAAAATCACCTCAGAAGATCTGCGACATCAGCGTTTCAGCCAGCTGCTTTCAGACCTCGGCCATGGGGAAAACCTTGTTTCCGAAGCCCGCAGCCGATACCTCTACCATTTTGGACGGAGAGGAGTCCCCTCACCTTATGCTGAATCAGTTCTACGGCAGCTTCGCAGCAAAGGACACCGGCTGGGAGCAATAACCAACGGCTTCACAGATATGCAGCGCCCCAGACTTGAAAACTCCGGACTGGCTCACTTTTTTGACGATCTGATAATTTCCGATGAGGTGAAGCTCACAAAACCGGACCCACAGATATTTGCACTGTCAATGGAGCGGCTGGGAGTACGTGAAAAGGAATTGGTATATTATGTAGGAGATAATCCTGTGGATGATATTAAAGGAGCCCGGGATTTTGGACTGAAGACAATCTGGATCGACCGGGGAGACAGAAAGACCACCCCTGAAGCTGACTTCCACACCAGAGATCTGAGAGACATACCGGTATTCGTAAGCACTTAGTTTCCGGATGTTTTACACTGGCAGGATATTCAGCTTATATACCCTCAAAAGGAGAGTGTTTTAATTCTCCCGTTTTCTCCATTTCCCTTATCAGGTTGGCAATCTGCTGTTCATCCGCGGTAACCGCCTCGGGAGGATCATCAATATACTTTATGGCTACTTCCGGTAGTCCGATGGCAGTCTTTTCCAGGGAGAACCCGAAAAAGAATTCCACACTGGAAGAGCCTATGCTGCCCTTCAGACGTCCGATAAAACGCTTGATATAAAGTACCTCCGAAGGGATTTCGGATATCTGATCGATGATTTCGATTTGAAATGAATTTGCCATATACTGACTATTATCGGCAGTTTTCAAAAAGAATCGTCTGAAATTTATACAGCCCATCCGGGACTGGAAAAGTGTCCGGATGGACTGCTGTAATGGACAACATTAATTCCGGGGTTATACCCGTGCATGATCCTTTACAATATACTTCCAAGGATTAAGCAGCAGACGTACATACTGGTCGCGTCGGTAGATTCCGGAATCCTGATTTTCTCCTGCATTTAGCATTCCACAAAACTCAGCCAAATTACTGAACCCCTGAGTTTCCATCCATGAACTGAGGTTATTGTTCATCCTCCTGATAAGGTCCATTGAGGTCTGATAGATACCGCTTACAACCTGAACTGCATCAGCGCCTGCCAGTATCTGCCGGAGAACAGTATCCTCTTCTATTACTCCGCCGGAAGCACAAAGGGAAGATCCGGTCTTTCCTGAAAGCAGTCCCACATAACGCAGAGCCAGTCTGTAATCTTCAGAAGAACTCAGGGAATAACGGTACCTGTTGGTAAGAGTCTCAATATCAAAATCGGGTTGAAAAAAACGGTTGAACAATACAAATCCATCCGCACCTGCTTTCTCAAGCTTCCGTACGAAATTAAGCGGATTAGTGTAATAGGGACTGATTTTCACACTTACCGGAAGACCGGAAGCTGCTTTTACTTCCTTCACGATAGCGGCCTGACCTGTCTCTATAACTTCAGCCGGAATACCTCCATCATCCGGGAGGGCATAGAAGTTGAGTTCAAGAGCATCTACACCTGTTTCTGCGATCTTTGCCGCATATTCCACCCAGGTTTCCGGATGAACTGCATTAAGGCTCGCAATAACCGGAATAGATAACTCCTGCTTTGCCCTTCTTAACCACATTAAATGCTCTTCCACCCCGTAAAATCTCTCCTCGGGGAAAATGTTATGCATTTCCCAATGCCAGTCCTTATAACGGACCATATCTTCATCATGGCGAAAATGCTCGAATTGAATCTGCTCTTCAAAGATTGACCTGGCTACAACTGCGCCGGCGCCAGCCTGTTCAGCCTGCTTCAGGGTTTTCATCTCACCGGTCAGACTGGAGGCGCCTACAATAACCGGGGAGGCAAGCTCTAAACTACAGTATTGTGTTTCTAACATATTTTCTCCTCCGGGCTTTCCCCGTTAACACATATATTTATTACTAATTTTGTAATAAATATATGTGCAGTCAAGCAAAAAAAAGCCGTCTCCAGCAGGGAGACGGCTGCATTCTACTGCACAGAAGCTGCTACAGCTCTTTATGACAGAACCACCAGTCGAACCCCTCGTATTTATCCAGGCGCTTCTCCGCCTCGGCAACACTGCCGGCGGGCGGAATAATCACCCTGTCCTGGATAAGTTCATTATCAGGCCAGCCTGCCGGCATGGCAACACCGTTTTTGTCGGAAACCTGCAGGGCTTTAACAGCACGGACAACCTCGTCAATATTCCGGCCAATCTCCTGGGGATAGTACAGCACCAGCCGGACTTTCCCTTCCGGATCGCCCACAAAAACTGCCCGAACTGTATTGGTACCCTTTCCCGGATGGAGCATACCCAGCTTGTTGGCAACTGAATCGTTCGCTGCCACCACAGGAAAGGTAATTTCCACCCCCAGCTTTTCCTTTATCCACTCAACCCATTTGATATGGCTGAAAACCTGATCCACCGACATTCCGATCAGCTTCACACCTAATTCATTGAACTGGTCCATCCGTTTCTGGAAAGCGACAAATTCAGTGGTACACACCGGGGTAAAATCTGCGGGATGACTGAACAGAACAAACCAGCTTCCCTTCAGATCTGCAGGGATATTCATAGGTCCATGGGTAGTGTTCACCTTCAATTCGGGGAAATTATCACCCAAAAGAGGCATATTAAAAGTGTTTTCCATTTCTTCCTCCACTAATTTTGATAAATATAATAGTAATCATTACTATAGACAAATAAAATGTTCTCCATTTTTACATCTTTTCTCCGGTTGCATTGCCTGCCGGCAGCGACTACAATTAAAGAATCGATTTTATGGAATCAAAAGGACAAGGAATAATGTATGGATAAAGGTATGGCTCATATAATTTCCGACTTGTGGAACATAGAAGAGCGTGTTCGTTCTCTGCGTGAAATTATTCTGGCAAACCTTGTTATGTTGTCCGAGATTCCCGCACCTACCTTCAACGAAACAGCCCGGATGCAGTTTCTGGTTAACCGTTTCAATGAGCTGCAGCTGTTAAATTGCTCCACCGATGAAAAAGGTAATGGACTGGGAATAATCCCGGGAGAGACGGGTGAACGAAATATCCTTATAGTCGGGCATCTGGATACCGTATTTGATGCAAAAGTTGACCATACCATCAGCGTAGAGCCACACCGCATTATCGGACCGGGAGTTGGTGATAACGGTCTGGGTATCGCTGTTATTGCCACTCTGCCCCTTATACTGCAACATCTAAACATCAAAACAAAGAGCAATATCATACTCATGGGTAGTGCTCAGTCTCTGGGAATGGGAAACATAAGAGGTTTACGTTTTTTCCTGGATCATACTGACATGCCCATACATGCAGGGATATGCGTCGAGGGGGTGAAGCTCGGCCGGATCTCCTACTCTTCAATAGGGATGATGCGCTGCGGCATTAACTTCTCCGTTCCCGAAGAGTACGACTGGACACGCTTCGGAGCAGTGGGAGCTATAGTCACCATTAACGATGCAATAAACCGTATACTGGAAATACCGCTGCCAAAACGACCAAAGACCAATATTGTGCTTGGTTCAGTAGAGGGAGGGACGGGCTTCAATACTATCGCCACCAATGCTTCCCTCAAGTTTGAAATCCGATCTGAATCCGGAAGAATGGTAAAGAATATCGGACAGAAAGCGGAATACATAGCCCATGAAGTAGCCAGCCATTCCGGCGCAGATGTTGATTTCCGTATTTACGCCCAGAGGCGGCCGGGAGGTATCCCATTTTCACATCCACTGGCGAGAACAGCCAGGGAGATAATGAGAACTCTGGATGTTCCTCCCCGGATTACCCCGTCAACTTCAGAACTTTCGGCCTTTATAGACAAAAAGATTCCGGCACTGACCCTCGGTCTTACAGATGGTGAAAACCTTGACCAGTTGAATGAATCCATCGAAATAGAGCCGATTTTCAGAGGCATCGCACAGCTCATAGGCCTTATTCTTGCAATTGACGGAGGACACTGTGACGAACCTAAATGAATGGGTAAACAAAAATACATACCACCATTCTCAATTCTGGGATCTCAAGAACCTGATAAAAGAGAAAGAGCGTCAGGGAATTACCGTATCTCTCTGCATTCCCACGCTGAATGAAGAGAAGACCATTGGTAAAGAGATTGTTATCTTCAAATCCGAGCTGGTGAACCGGTATCCCCTTCTGGACGAGATTGCAGTTATAGATTCGGGCAGTGAAGATAAAACCCTTGAGGTGGCAGCGTCCTTTGGTGCCGACACATACCTCAGCAATGATATTCTGCCGGAGATTGAATCAAAGAAAGGAAAAGGGGAAAACCTCTGGAAGGCTATCTACCAGCTGAAAGGGGATATAATCGTCTACATAGATGCAGATATAAAGAACATACATCCCCGTTTTGTTTACGGCCTGGTAGCCCCACTGATCTACCGGCCTGAAGTTCAGTATGTAAAGGCTTTTTACGATCGCCCCCTTGCGTTCAGTCAAGGTGTCCGCCCGTCCGGTGGCGGCCGGGTAACAGAAATACTTGTCCGCCCGTTGTTCAGCCTCTTTTTCCCCGAACTCACAGCGATTATCCAGCCCTTAAGCGGTGAGTATGCCGTACGCCGGGAAGTGCTGGAACAGATTCCCTTCCCCATCGGTTACGGGGTAGAGACAAGCCATCTTATAGATGTATATCAACTCTACGGACTCAGCGCATTTGCCCAGACCGACCTTGACCAGCGGGTACACCGCAATCAGCAGACCCGCTCCCTGGGACGAATGTCCTTCGGCATCCTGCAGACCTTCCTGTCCCGCCTGGATAAGCTGGAAATAATCGGAGACCTGCCTCCCATGGACACCGTGTTGCATCAGTTCCAGGCGCACGATGACAAATTTGAGGCGGTGGAATACAAAATTGTGGAAGAAGAACGCCCGCCCATGCTTGAAATTCCAAGCTATAGGTCTGTACGGGACGAGCTGTTAAAGGCCCGGGAAAAACGGCAGAAAAAGAAACGGAAAACGAAAGCAAAATCAGAACCTAAAGTATAATACCCCCGCTAAAGCACAGGAAAAATCTTTTTTCTTGACCCGACTCACCAGTCGGTGTACGATTACGCGAAACCGACCGGTCGGTCGGCCGCTTGTTACTGGATGGGCCCCCATCTGCAGTTCAACAGAATGCTATGAAAACAGGAGAAGTCTATGGTATTGGGAATACCGGATTTGAGCGTTTCGCTGGTGTATATCCTCATGATAGCCTCGTCTCTGCTCTGCATCGTCTACGGTTTCCGGATGTGGAACAAGGAAGGCGACGTAAGCGAAAAAGAGCTTGAAGAAGAAAAGCACTGGGCAGAAGAAGAAAAAGACCTGGAGAAAGATCTGGCTGATAACGGAGGCAACCAATGAGTATGTTCTGGCTTATAACAATTGTAGTTATCTACCTCGCCCTGGTTGCCTACCTCGGCTACCGTGGATTCTCCGGAACCAAAAACTCCCTTGATTACATGGTTGGCGGACGGAATATCCATCCCTATGTTATGGCCCTTTCCTATGGAGCAACCTTCATCTCCACTTCCGCGATTGTCGGCTTTGGTGGTGTGGCAGCTCTTTTCGGCATGAGTCTTTACTGGCTGACTTTCTGCAATATTTTTGTAGGAATCTTTATCGCCTTCGTTTTCTTCGGTAAAAGAACCCGGCGGATGGGCCTCAATCTGGACGCCCACACCTTCCCGGAATTCCTGGGACGCAGACTGAATTCCCAGTTTATTCAGCGAATGATGGGACTGGTAATCTTCATTTTCATGCCCCTCTATGCTGCAGCCGTACTTATCGGAGCCAGCCGTATCATGGAAGGACTCCTTGGTATTCCTTTCCTTTATTCGGTAACAATCTTCTCTGTTCTGGTTGCCGTATACGTTGTAATGGGCGGACTGAAAGGCGTTATGTATACCGATGCACTGCAGGGAACACTGATGTTCGTTGGAATGATATTCCTGCTCTTTTTTATCTATATCAAGCTCGGGGGAATTACCAAGGCACATTCCGCCCTTACCGCCATGGCCAATATAGTGCCGGATAACCTTAAAGCCATAGGCCATCAGGGCTGGACAGCATCACCGAAAGCGGGATCTCCGCTCTGGTGGACTATTTACAGCTCCATAGTCCTGGGTGTGGGTATCGGTGTACTTGCACAGCCCCAGTTAGTAGTGCGCTATATGACAGTAAAAAGCAATCAGGAGCTGAACCGTGCGGTGCTTATCGGCGGGCTGTTTATTCTGGTTATGACCGGAACCGCATTTACCGTAGGCGCTCTTTCCAATGTCTATTTTGTGCAGGAGACAGGTAAACTTGCAATCCAGGTTGCCGAAGGAAACACCGATAAGGTGATTCCAGCGTTTATCGCATCTGCAATGCCCTCCTGGTTCGGGTACCTGTTCATGCTGGTTATTCTCTCTGCGGGAATGTCCACCCTCAGCAGTCAGTACCATGCAATCGGGACTTCCATTGGACGAGATTTCTATGCCGGCGGCCGGGCAAAGGAAGGTAAACGCGGAACTGAAGTTCTGATAACCCGGATAGGTGTTCTGGTAAGTATTCTGCTGACCGTCTGGTTGGCTCTTAATATGGGAGCAGGTATTATAGCCCGGGCAACAGCTATCTTCTTCGGACTTATGGCAGGCTGCTTCCTGGCACCCTACGTGGCGGCTCTCTTCTGGAAGAAACTGACCCGTGCCGGTGCTATTGCAGGAATTATTTCAGGCCTTGCCGTAATGGTATTCTGCTTTCTTTTTACCCATGCCAGCGAAGCCAAGGTTTTCGGACTGGCCCAGGCAATCTTCGGCCGCCCCACAATGCTTGAAGGCATCTGGACTGTGGTGGATCCCATGGTTATCGGACTGCCGGTTTCAGCCATATTTACGGTTGTAGTCAGTCTTCTCACAAAAAATGAAGATACCGAACTGATTGAAAAAGCTTTCGACGGAATAGCCTGATATCCTTCTTTAATCGTTTCGTATCCCCGCTGCAGACCTTCAGCGGGGATACATTCCTTTCCTTGACCACTGAATATACTCAGCGTACAATAATTCTCAATAAGGAGAATCTATGATACTGGGTATAGCTGATTTCAGTGTGGCACTCGTCTACCTGCTCATGATTTTCGCTTCTCTGCTCTGCATAATCTACGGATTCCGCATGTGGAACAGAGAAGGTGAAATCAGTGAAAAGGAAGTTCAGGAAGAGATACAATGGGCCCGGGAGGAACAGGATCTTGAGCGAGATCTTGCAGATGACGGGGGAACACAATGAATGTATTCTGGCTTGTCACTGTGATAGTAATTTACCTGGGATTGGTAGCTTATCTTGGATACCGGGGTTTTGCCGGTACTAAAAACTCCCTGGATTACATGGTTGGTGGAAGGAATATCCACCCCTATGTTATGGCAATGTCCTATGGCGCTACCTTTATTTCAACATCAGCCATTGTCGGGTTCGGAGGAGTTGCCTCACTATTCGGCATGAGCCTTCACTGGCTGACCTTCTGTAACATCTTTTTCGGTATATTCATTGCCTTCGTTTTCTTCGGCAAACGAACCAGGCGGATGGGGCTCAACCTGGATGCACACACCTTTCCGGAGTTCCTCGGCCGCAGACTCGGCTCAACCTTCATTCAGCGACTCATGGGTCTGGTGATCTTTATTTTTATGCCTCTGTATGCTGCGGCGGTACTCATTGGTGCCAGTAGAATTATTGAAGGTCTGTTAGGTGTCCCGTATATCTATTCTGTGACCATGTTCTCCATACTGGTGGCAGTCTATGTAATTATGGGTGGACTCAAAGGGGTTATGTACACCGATGCACTGCAGGGGAGTCTGATGTTTTTCGGTATGCTGATTCTGCTGATTTCAATTTATGCCCGGCTGGGGGGTATTATAGATGCTCATACAGCCCTTACAAACATAGCAGATTTGGTTCCGGATAACCTCAAAGCCATTGGACACCGCGGATGGACTGCATCTCCTTCTTTGGGCTCTCCTCTCTGGTGGACTATTTATTCATCCCTGGTGCTGGGAGTGGGAATCGGGGTAATTGCCCAGCCGCAGCTGATAGTCCGGTATATGACGGTGAAAAGCAACAAGGAGCTTAACCGTGCGGTGCTTATAGGCGGCCTCTTCATCCTAATTACCGTCGGAACAGCCTACACTGTAGGATCACTTACCAACGTGTATTTCATGAATACAAGCGGCAAACTTGCTATTCAGGTAGCGGAAGGGAACACCGACAAGGTAATTCCCGCCTTTATTGCATCGGCAATGCCATCCTGGTTCAGCTACCTTTTCATGCTGGTTATCCTCTCCGCCGGAATGTCCACCCTGAGCAGCCAGTATCATGCAATCGGGACCTCCATAGGCCGCGATTTTTATGCCGGAGGCCGGGCAAGAGAGGGAAAAAGAGGAACTGAGGTACTGATAACCCGTATAGGAGTACTGGTAAGTATCCTGCTGACTGTCTGGCTGGCCCTTAATATGGGTGCAGGTATTATCGCCCGGGCAACGGCAATCTTTTTCGGATTGATGGCCGGGTGTTTTCTTGCTCCCTATACTGCCGCCCTTTTCTGGAAACGCCTGACCCGTCCGGGCGCTATTGCCGGGATCATGTCCGGTTTGACAGTGCTTGTTTTCAGCTTCCTGTTTATGCATGGTCAGGAGGCAGCTGTGTTCGGTCTGGGACAGAAGCTCTTCGGCCGCACAACCCTGCTAAGTGGCTCATGGCCGTCTGTTGACCCGCTGGTATTTTCACTCCCTGTATCAACTCTGTTTACTGTTGTTGTAAGCTTGATTACCCGGGAGGAGAATCCGGAGCTGATTGAGAAAGCTTTCGACGGAATAGGCTGAGGAATCCCCTTGAGATATTAATAAAGAACCTCCCGGGGCATACCGCCTCGGGAGGTTCTTTTTATGCTGTTTCTCAGGAAAGAAATTAAATAAACTAAAGAAGTTCCGGAACAAAAACCTTGGGAAGGAACATGGTGAGACTGGGAAAAATAATAATCGAAGAGAGAACCACCAGCATAACCAGCAAAAAGATGCCGACCTCCTTCAGAGCATCTGTACTGTTAATTCCCCCGATCTCGCTGGAAATAAGCAGACAGAGGCCATAGGGAGGAGTAATAAGCCCAAAACTTAAAGCTACTATACCGGATATGGTGTAATGAAGGGGATGTATGCCCGCATAATCCGCCAGAGGCATCAGCAGAGGAGTCATTATAACGATTGCCGGGATAGCATCCATAAACGTGCCCACCAGAAGAAAGAGAAATACAATAATAAAAAGCATCAGTGTCGGTGATGTGGAGAAAAACCCGATGGCATCAACAAGATAAGTCGGGATGCGGTAGTAAGCCAGAACCCAGCCGTAAATGGATGCTGTACCTACAGCAAAGAGGGACAATCCTCCAAGCTTTGCGGTTTCCAGGAGCAGACCGGAAACATTACGGGGCTTGATGGAACGGTACACAACTATTGCCAGGAATAGAGCATAAGCCACCGCCAGCAGAGAAGCCTCCGTTGGTGTAACGAATCCTCCGATTATCCCGCCAATAATTATTACCGGTGTTATTCCCGGCAGTATAGCAGATTTAAAACTGAGGCCCAGTTCCTTCCAGTCCATGGCAGACTCTTTAGGAAAGTTTCTCTTCATGGAAAAAGCATGTACGAGGATCATCTGAGAGATTGCAACCATAACCCCCGGAACAAATCCTGCAAGAAACAGTGCTGCCACAGAGGTATTGGCAACCCCGCCCCAGACAACCATGATAATACTGGGGGGGGATAATAACCCCCATAACACTTGAACAGGCAGTTATTGCCACCGTAAAGAAGCGGTCATATTTTTCTTTTATCATGGCAGGAATAAGTACCGACCCGATTCCAACGGCATCCGCCGTTGATGATCCTGAAATTCCTGCAAAAAACATACTGACCACAACATTTACATGGGCAAGCCCTCCGGGAAGATGTCCGACCAGCGCTTTGGAGAAGCGGATCAGCTTATTGGTAATGCCTGAAGCATTCATTATATTGGCGGCCATAATAAAAAAGGGCACCAAAAGCAGTATAAACGAGTCATAGGACTTCAGCATTCTCTGCAGGAGCATTACCGGTGTAAGTCTGGGTTCGAGGAGCAGTACCGGAACAACCGCCAGGGCCAGGGCGTATGCTACAGGCACCCGCAGCAGAATCAGCATAAACAGACCAAGAAAAAGGATAAGTCCGACAATTGCGGGATCAAGTATCATGAGAGTTCTCCTTCATCCGGTTCACGCTGTTCGGGAATACCTTTTCCGCCGAATAGACGGAGGACCTGTTCAATCAGAAACAGCGTCCACGTGAGTCCCGCGAAAGGGACTGCGGCATGAATCCAACCGAGATTTATTCCGGTCAGTTCTGAGGTTTGAATCGTTCCCATTTTCCAGTACCTAAATCCGTATCGAAGGAAAATATAGGAAACACAGAAAAGAAAGAAGTAGTAGAGTACATCGAGAACAAAGTTAAACCGGGGAGAAAGATTCCTGGGCAGGAAATCGACAAAAAAATGCCTTCTCTCCCGCAGACCGATCATAGACCCAAGAAAAATAACCCATATTAGAGACATTCTCGCCACTTCTTCCGCCCAGAGATAACGGGGAATAAAGTTGACATAACGACCGATAATCTGCAGTGCAACTGAAAATATCAGCAGATACATCAACACAATGATTGCTATGTTTATAATGCGTGCATATACATCCAGTATCTTCGTAAACATTTAATACCTATTCCTTCTGTTGAAATCGAGGCAGACCCGAAGGTCTGCCTCAAAGAGAGAAAACGAATCTTTTTAACGAAGGCTGTCCACATTGGCAAGGATAGACTCAGCACCGATCTCTTTCGCGAAAGCCTCAAGAGAAGGACGTGCAGCTGCCTGCATTTTCGCAAGGTCCGCAGCGGAAAGCTGTATAATATTTATTTTGCCTTCGGCTTCCATCTGTTTCAGAGCTTCCGCATCTTCTTTAGTCTCGGTAGCCCGGTGCCAGGCTGCAGCCTCTTCACCGGCTTTCAGGATTGCATCCTGCAGCTCTTTGGGGAATGACTGGAATCTTTTTTCACTGAAAAACAGGGGGCGTACAGTAATTGCATGACGGGTAAGCACGATATTGGGTGCTACTTCATAGAATTTCATTGACCGGAGGGCAGCGGACTCGTTTTCGAGACCGTCGACAACGCCGGTTTTTATACCATTGTAAACTTCCAGGTAATCCAGAGGAGTTGCCTTGAAACCGACTGCGTTGAATACATTTGCCTGAATAGGAGATCCCATTACCCGGAGGAGGATATTGGGAAAATCCGCTGTGCTTTTAACCGGCTGGTTGAGAATCAGGTTTCTGGTTCCACCACCGCCGAAGCCCACTATTCGAAGGCCTTTCTTAACCAGATCTTCCTTAATGGGATCAAAGGCGCCCTCACTGAGTGCACGGTCCCAATGATCAAGATCTTTAAAAAGGAAAGGAGGGTCCATAAAAGATACGCGCTTGTCCCAGGTTGCAGCCCATGAAGGAGCAGCTACAGCAAAATCGACGGAAATTCCTTCGATCATATACTCAACAAAGTCTTTTTCCTGGCCCAGGTCACCGGAATGATGCACTTCGATCTCAATTGGACCGTCATAGTACTCTTTCACCTTGTCGGCGAAAACTTCCATCATCCGGTAGAAGACATAGTCTGCAGGAAGGTGGGTTGCACCAACCAGATGGATTGGCCGTTCTGAAGAACCTCCGGATTCGCCCTGCCCTCCGGCAAGAACTGTTCCCATGCATACGGTAAGAGCAAGGAAAACAATCAGGAATAGCGTACAACCTGTGGACAGGCACAAAGAGGAACCGTTCTGCCATTTGCCGTAATAATATCAACCGGCCTTCTTTCGCCCTGAGTCATATCTGTATTTTCAAATGAGGGACTGATGGTAATCCCCTTTCTACCTGCAGCTCCCTCCCACTGCCGCCACTTTCCCGGAGGAATCTGCTCAAAATCTGAAAACACCCGGGTAAAATGATGAATGGTTTTGAATCCCGTGAGAAGGGCCACTTCTTTAATTGGCTTTTCGGTGTATCGCAGAAGGGACTTGGCTTCATATATTCTGTAACGCATAAGATATCGATGAACAGACAGCCCGACGGCAGTACGGAACTTTTTTGCCAGATAGGTTTTTGTGTAGCCCACAAAAGATGCAATCTCATCCAGAGCCAGATTGCTGTCAGCATAGTTTTCACGAATAAACTTAAGAACAGGCCGTATACTCTGGTCCCGGCACCAGGTGGCTGCAAGGCTTGCTCCTGATTGAACGGTATTCCGGGTACTCATTCTCCCCAACCAGACGATCATCTGAAGAGTAAGGGCATTACAGCTTCGTGATGGATCTCTTCAAGAAGATTTTTCAGGTATCCTCTTGAATCAGTATAAGGACGGCTCTTTGCAAGAAGAGAGGCGTAAAGATCATCCGAAAAAACAGAAAACTTTATGTCAAATGTATGCAGAGGACAATGGGAAAGGGCTTTAAGGGCATGGGCGGTGTAAGGAGGCATGAGGATAAAGGAATTTTTGCCTATTTCAATATTTCCGTTATCGGTTTGAAGCTGAAAAACTCCATCGATGAAAAAAACAGTTGAAAAAAATCATGAGCGTGCCTCGGTACAGACCAACCCGGATTATAGTCATACATAGCCATCCAGTAGACTTCCACAGACCGCAAACCAGCTGACCGTTCAACGTTTATACCTTTAACCATTTTGACCATGAGGAAATTATACCATGCTTTTCTCAAAACAGATGTCTGGTGTAGAATAACACCATGAAATCAACCTTTGAGAATCTGCCTGAAGATAAAAAAACACGGGTAATGGAAGCAGCTGTTGATGAATTTGGCATACACGGCTACAAATCCGGTTCCACCGACAGAATTATCAGGAAGGCATCAATTTCAAAGGGAGGCCTGTATGAGTACATTTCTTCAAAATCAGAACTCTATATTGCTTCGGTAGAGTACGCATACAACGGAGTATACGGCTACCTGCATACAAAGGTGGATAACACCGAAAAGTCTCTGCGGAGCAACCTGCTGGACCGACTGCGTATTGCAAGTTCATATGCAGCAGAAGTGTACCTGCAGCACCCGCGCTATATACAGCTTCTTGCCAGAGCCGGCAGCGAGGATGATACTGAACTCCAGCAGGAAATTGAAAACATCTTCAAGGACCGTTTCAATCATCTGTTTGATGATGTCGACGCGGATAACTTCGCTTTTCCGAAGCACCGGGTTTTTGATCTCGTCCGAACTCTGTTAGTTAAAACCCGAAACGAATTCCTAAGCACCATGAAAAGGCGGGAATCGGAGGAAGAGATAGTAGCGGAATACCTGGCCTGCTGGGATTTCTACCTGAAGGTGCTTCAGTCCGGCATATTCAGAGAAAACTGATTTTCTAATCAACATCGATTTTTCTTCCGAAAATTTCACTATGAACAACCGCAACCTGCTGCCTCTGTTGAGGGATATAAAGGAACAGTACTACAACCATTTCGACCAGACCTGGTTTCATATGCTGCTGGAAAACTGTCCCGTAAGCTCCCAGTTGACCCGGGATATAAGAATCTTTCTCGATTCCGGTCATACAGATCTTACACTGAAATCCACTGTAATCTACGGTATTTCCAATCTTGAAACATTCATAAGAGCAGTTGAAACCTACCTGTTACCTCACATTAAGGAACTGCTTGGAGTATCCGGACTTGCTCCTTCCCGGAAATACGAACACAGGGACGAGTTTGTACACCGCAGACTTCTTGCAGAAGTACTCCCCTACAACCTGACTATGCTGAAGGTTATGGTGAACGATCTGAAAGCCGCCGCTGAAACCTGCACACCTCCGGTGCTGCCGGAACTCCCGGTATTCAGGACAGCATGAAAAGGGCTTGCCTCCGGGCTTTTGCACTGCTATCCTGATTTCTCAATGACAATACATACCCTCACACAACAGCTTGCTGACGATGTTGACGCACTCCTCTTCGGTGGAAAAGTCGCCCAGGTGTATAATCCCCTCCGCTATGCGGAAAAGCCGCACACACGCTACCTCGACCGCTTCGGAAAAGGGAAGAAGAAGATACTTTTTCTGGGAATGAACCCCGGCCCCTGGGGGATGGCCCAGACAGGCGTCCCCTTCGGCGAAATAGCCGCAGTAACCGAATGGCTTGGCATAAACGATAAGGTTTCAAAACCGTTTCATGAACACCCAAAGCGTCCGGTAACAGGGTTTGCATGTACCCGATCCGAGGTGAGCGGCCGCCGCCTTTGGGGGTTGTTCAGCAGTCGTTTTTCCACTCCCGACAAGTTCTTCAGGGATCATTACGTTGCCAACTACTGCCCTCTGGTATTTATGGAGGATTCAGGAAAAAACTTTACCCCTGACAAGCTGCCGAAAGCAGAATCTGCCCCCCTGTACGAAGCATGCGACCGCCACTTGACTGGTCTCATTGAGCTTATGGAGCCTGAATACCTGATAGGTGTGGGTAATTTCGCCCTGAAGCGTTTGGAAAAGATAGTACAGAACAACGATACCATTCGAAGGAAAAATCCGGTTACAGCATCAATACTGCATCCGAGCCCTGCGAGTCCTGCTGCAAACAGGGGATGGGATAGTGCAGTACTGGAGAAGATGTCTGCCATCGGAGCATGGCAGGAATAGAAATCAGGCACTCCCTCTGATAACAAGAGTCGGTTGCAGCGAAATATCCCGGGGAACATCTACTCCGGAAAGAACATCCATAAGAAGCCTTGCCAGTCCAAGACCAACAGACTCCATTTTATTATCAATAACTGTTACCTTGGGAACCGAGACCTCACAGTATGTGGAATTGTTGAATCCTATAACAGCAACATCTTCCGGAACTCTTCTTCCGGTAAGCTCAAGCTGCTGGATAACACCAACGGCGGTGATATCGTCGCAGCCGAGAAAAGCCTGACATGAAATGCCTGCAGCAAACACCTCATCAACAGCTCTGCGCCCACCTTCAAGCCCTCTTGTCAGTGGAACAACCCTGTCGTTCGAATAGGGAAGCCCAAGGGCTGTCAACTTTTCCCTGAAGACTTTCTGTTTCTCCTGAGCCACCCAAGTATCATACTCCTTCAGAAATACCATATCCCGAATACCTTTCTCATACAGATACTGAATAGACATTTCCATTCCGAGGGTTTCATTACTGAAAATTGAATAAATATTGTCCCGGATAATTCTTCCGTTATGCATAACCACGGGTGTCTTCGGCAGATATTTATCAATACTTGCCTCAATCAACGCTGATGAGAAGACCGACCCTACCATAATAACCCCGTCAACCTGCTTTTCCGCTAAAACCCGGATGTATTTCTCCTGTTCCGAATGATCTTCTCCGGTATTACAGAGTATTACATTATAGCCTTTCTTACTCAGGGACTGTTCAATTACAAAAGCAATATTGGCATAGTGTATGTGCCTGATATCCAGAGCAAGCACCCCTATTGTTTTTGTTGTTTTTACCACAAGACTTTTGGCAATGGCACTGGGAACATAGTTGCTCTCCTTGAGAACAGCCAGAACCTTGTCCCGCTTTCCCTGGGTAACATTAGGGTGATTATTTATTACCCGCGAAACCGTAGAGATTGAGACCCCCGCCTGTTTCGCGATATCGTATATATTCAACTCCAGGTCCTTGTGTTATCAGCTTTTTTGACGCCCAATTATTCTATATGAGAAGATTACTGTCAATTTTTATTACTACTTTTTTAATTCTCTCTTCACCGTTTTTAGCACAACCCGGCCGGTGAACCTCTCCGGGAAAGAATATTATAAAATCACCTGTTGCAAGAGATATTTCAACTTCATCATTGACCGATTCAAAAAAGCAGATATCCCTGTCCGGAAATAAATCCTCTGTAACCGTCAGACCTGCAGACCCGGAACGGCAGTAGACTTTTTCCAGACCTTCAAGGGAAAGATGCAGATCAATCATGTTTCTATGCAGTTCTCCCCGGATGTCCTCATGTTGTGCAGTGGTTAAATCAATGACCTGAACCAGGAAATCAGCATCAGGAGCATGAACACCGTAATCAAGACAGGCGAAATCAGTATTTGCTGCAAATCGGACAGCCTTCTGAAGAATCGGATGCAGACCCTGAATTCCGTTCTGCTCCGTTATGTTTCCATAAATCATCGCCCTTCCTCCGGCTTTAACAACATAGATATATGAAGAGAGGGAGCAATGCTCCCTCTCACTCGAGTTAATTGGTGAACAGCCTATCAGCGTGCATCAAGAACTGCCTGAATAAGACCGTTCTTGTATTCTGCTTCGTACTCATCCCACAGAGAACTTGTTGCATCCCGGAAAGCCTGAAGATTCGCAACATCGTTGAACTCAACACCTTCAGCTTTCAGTTTAACTACAGTTTCATCAGAGCTCTTGCCCCAGATTTCACGTTCGTAATTAACAGCCTTGGTTGCCTCTTCTTTGATGATTGTTTTGTATTCATCGGGAAGTTTCGCCCAGGTTTTGGAAGAGATGGTGAAAAGATCGGGAGTCATGAAGTGACGGGTCCAGGAGACATACTTGGTTACTTCGTACAGCTTAAGAGTGTACAGAGTAATCGGGCTGTTCTCCCAGCCGTCCAGTACATTCTGCTCAAGGGCAGAATAGACATCAGCCTGACTCATGGGAGTAGCAATAGCACCCATGCGGTTCACACCTTCAAGGGTAATATTTGTGGGAATGGTCCGGATTTTCAGCCCCTTGAGATCTTCAGGACTATTTATCGGACGGACATTGTTCATAAGGCTTCTGGAACCACCATAAAAATATCCAAGCGGTTCAAAACCTTTTTTCCTCAGTGCTTCCGCAAGAACATCTCCGGCCTTACCATTCAGAGACTTGTAAAGGTGGTCTTCACTCTGGAAAAGGAATGCAAGAGCAAGAACATTCATTTCCGGAACATAGTTGGCAAATGCTCCTGCAAACTGGTTACACATATCAATGGTTCCAAGCTGAACACCTTCAACCATCTCGGTGTTACCACCAAGCTGACTGTTGGGAAAAAGTTCCACTGTTACATTGCCGTTTGTTCTGGATTTTACACCTTCAGCAAACTTCTGCAGGCCCTGGTTCATCGGGTGTTCCATGGGCAGGGTATTAGTTACCCGCAGGTTGAAAGTTTTGGCGCCTTCCGCAGATTCTCCTGAACCGTTGGCAAACACCATGGTACCTACACAAAGTACCAACAGAATTCCAATAATTTTCTTCATACTACCTCCAAAGAAATTATTTGATATATCCAGTTAATTCAGGGATCCAGAGTGATATGGCTGGAATAAATGTGGTAAGTAAAAGGACGATAATCAAAGCGCCTATATACCTCACATAGGTTCGCAGCATATTACTCAGGGTTGCCCCTGAAATACCTGTCGCAACAAAGAGAGCTATACCCACAGGAGGGGTACATTGGCCGATGGCCATGTTAACAATTGTCATTACACCAAAATGGATGGGATGGATGCCAAGTTTCTGAACCACGGGCCAGATGATCGGAACGACAATAATGATAATTGCTGAAGGATCAAGGAATGTCCCGAGGATAATAAAAAACAGGTTTATCATGAGCAGAAGCGCCCATTTATTGCTGGTAAGAGAAACAAGGAAGTTGGCGATCTGTGCCGGTATCTGCTCCGCCGCCAGCACCCAGCCGAAACTGGCCGCAGCAGCAATAGTGAGCACAACAACTCCTGTGGTTATTGCAGAGTTCACCAGAACCTTGGGCAAATCCTTAAGCTTAAGTTCGCGATAAACAAAAAACCCGACTATAAAAGCGTATACAGCAGCTATAACCGATGCTTCTGTAGCAGTGAAAATTCCACCGGTAATTCCACCGACAATAATAACCACCGTAAAGAGTGCAAAGAAAGAGTCTGCCAGGGAATGAAGAGTTTCCTTGAAGCTGGCCCGGGGTTCAGGATCAATCTTACGAATTTTGGTATAAACGATATTAACCGCCATGAGAGAAAATCCCATAAGGATTCCAGGAATAATTCCTCCCATAAACAGGCCGCCTATGGAAATACTCGCAGTAACGCCGAGAATAATCATGGGGATACTCGGGGGAATAACGATTCCGATGGACCCGGCTGTAGCCATTACACTGGTGGCAATATCTTTTCCGTAACCTTTTTGCTTCATAGCAGGAATAAGCAGACTACCCACAGCTGCGGTATCGGCCGCCGCAGCTCCGGAAAGCCCGGCGAAGAACATTGCAGCGACAACACTGGCGTTTGCCAGGCCGCCCCGGATATGTCCGATAAGGTTGGATGCAAACTTAACCAATCTGCGGGAAATCCCCCCGGAATCCATAAACCCGCCGGCAAGAATAAAGAACGGAACCGCAACAAGGCTGAAGTTACTGCTGGCCCGGAACATCTTCACAATTATTGCAATCAGATCGATGTCGCTGAAAAAAAGCATGGAGACAACCGTGGAAATGAGAAGACAGAACGATACGGGCATTTCCAGAATCAACAGTACAATGAAAGTAATAAACAGTGTTGCAATCATTCTTCCAGCCCCTCCTCCTGATTGATTCCAAGCATTACTTCAAGGGTCTTTTCAAAAGCATGAATAAAAATAAAAAGACCGCTTGCAGGCATTGCAAGATACGCCCAGGACATGGAAACAGGGATGATGTTCATCATCTGAATACTGTTCAGCAGGGTAAGCCGCCAGCCCATAACAAGAATAAACAGAGAAAACAGGCATATCATAATCCAGACAAACAGACGTACCTTTTTAACCAGAAATTCCGGAACCTTCTTCATTAAAAGATCCACAGAGAAATGGGATTTATAATAGATGGCCATACTGGCACCGATAAAGCTGGCCCAGGTAAATGAATAGGTCAGCAGTTCTTCCGACCAGCCAATTGGTGACTTCAGAATAAAGCGGGAAAAAACCTGCAGAAAACCGAAAATCAGCATACTGGTCATAAGAACAATAAGAATGACCTTTTCTATCAGCAGAATAAACCGGTTTATTCCCGCCACCGCGGCAACAAAACTGTTGTTTCCTTCCGACATTAATACACTCCTTTTATTTTCCGGCCGAGCCTTTCCACTCGACGGGGAATAACTTAATTGTTGCTATAGATGATTCCGCCCCCAGCCCGGCATTCTTCGCCTTGAGAAACTGCTCATAGGCACTTCGGGCAATGTCGGCCGGATAATCAAGTTCATCCGCAAGTTCTACTACAAGGCGCAGATCTTTTTCTGAGGTGTTGATGCTGCTGTAGGGAAAAAAGTCATTGTTCAGCAGGAAGGGGACAAAATACTCAAACAGTTTTGAATTACCGGCTGAGTTGGTGACGATCTCATAGAACATACCAGGGTCAATGCCACTTTTAGCGCAAAACCCCATAGCTTCCACGGCAAGTGCAATATGTGTACTGGCAAGATGCTGATGTACAACCTTGAACTTGCTCCCCGCACCAGGTGTGTCAGATAGAGTGTAGATTTTAGCAGAAACTGCATTCAGAGCAGGTTGAATCTTCTTAATATCAGAAGAACGGCCGCTGAGCATCAATGTAAGAGTACCGTCATGGGCCCCCTTCTCTCCTCCGCTTACCGGGGAATCAATTAGGCCAAGACCCATCTCCTGCAGCCGTGAGTCCAACGCCTCTATATAAGAAGGAGGCACAGTACTGGTGGAGACCACAACACTCCCCTTCTTCATCTTGTTTACCGCGGAATCTGAAAAGAGGGCGGCTTCCATATGGTCTGCTTCATTGACCATAATAAAGACAGCATCAGTTTTTTCAGCAATCCCGCTAAAAGATTCTGCAGTTTCTCCACCTGCCTCCCGGAAAAGAGCAAGACGTTCAGCACTTAGATCTACTCCGGTCACAGATAAACCGGCAGACAGCATATTCTTAGCCATGTTGATTCCCATGGCACCAAGACCAATTACTGTAAAATGACTCATATCAGCCCGCCAGATATTTGTAGATACTTTCTGCGAGAGGAATCCCATTTTTCATTGATCGTTCCATGGTTTTCTGTTCAATCTCACCGGGAATCATGACCCCCTCCACACCGGGGGCAGGAGCTACTGCGCGGAGTTCGTCGATCATTGCCTGGGCGTGATCAAGAGAAGCTTGAGCATCTCCGAATACTGAAGGATCAATAACAATCATTACAGAAGAGAGATCGCGATATGATTCGTAGTCACCGTACATTCGCTTCAGATGGGGCCCGAATACCCCTCCCACCATAATGCCGGTTAAGGCTTCGATCATGACCATAACCCCATAGCCCTTGGCTCCGCCGAAAGGAAAGAGAGATTTAGCCTTTTCAGGATCAGTAACCGAATTCCCCTCTGCGTCGACAGCCCAGCTTTTGGGAATCGGATGTTTCTTCTCTTTTGCATAAACAATCTTTCCGAAGGCAACTTCGCTGGTTGCCATATCCAGTAAAATATTGTCCCTGCTTCCGGGATACCCGAAGGCAAAGGGGTTTGTACCAAAAAAGGGAGTACTTCCACCGAAAGGAACAACACATGCATCGGTGTTTACCATAAACATGGCTGACATTTTCTGATCCATAGCCATCTGAATATAATAAGCCAGGGCTCCGCAATGGCTGTTGTTTTTTACAGCCATCATGCAGATTCCCTCTTTCCGGGCAATCTTTATCGCTTCTTCCGTGGCATACCTGCTTACGACATGCCCCATCCCTCCCTGGGCATCAACAAGTGCAACTGAAGGTTTGAGCATATTCACATTCAACTTGGGAGAAAGATTCATTCCTCCGGCAGAAATACGCTGGGTATAATGTTCCACCCTCACAGCACCGTGAGAATGCACTCCCCGCAGCTCGGCAAATACAAGAACATCAGCAACAATTCCGGCATCCTTTTCCGGCAGTTTTACGGCTGTAAGTTTATTAATTATTAGTTTCTTCAACTCTTCCGGTTGAACTGTAACCATTCCATCAGACATGTATATCCCCTAAGTTTGACTTCACAGAAGACCTGTCAGACCAGTTATTCTGCAAGCGCTTTCAATAAATCACATTTATTTACCTACACTATAAACCCGTATATAGCCGTCTGCAAGGATTATTTTGCCTATATGAGTACTTTTTTATCTATAAATGCTCCTATACATGAAAACGCTTTCAAATATTTTCAAAACCTCCTATATATACAGTAGACACAAATGAGACCGGGCTGATAGCATTCTCCCGGAATGGATAGAAGAACTCCCGGGAAAGATGCTCTGTTGAGAAAAATTTTAGAATCTATTGAGGTAGAAAGCAAATCTGAGGCGAAAGAAAATCAGACCAACACAGACACCGCTGCTGCTGCTGCTGCTGTCCTGATTGCCTTACGCACCGGAGTCAACGGGAAGCATGAGATCCTTTTGACCCGCAGGTCGCATAAGGTAGCCCAGCCGGGGGACTACAGTTTTCCCGGGGGTCACATTGACCACCTACCCGATACCCTCCTCGCCGGAATTTTAAGAACACTGCCCACCGGCCGAAACATTTACAGGACAAGACAAAAGTCTTCTTACCTGCTCGCGGCAGCTGCTGTGCGTGAAGCCTGGGAGGAAATACGCCTGAATCCGTTCAGACTGAAGCTTATCGGGCAGCTGCCATTGCGCGAACTAGTCAATTTCAGGAAAGCAATCCACCCGGTACTTGCTTTTACAACACAAAGCGACGGGTTCCGATGCAACGACGAAGTTGAAGAACTGATATTTGTCCAGATTGATGACCTACTGAACTCCAACCACTATTCCGCACTGCGAGTCAACCTGCCCGGGGGGCCGAAAGAGACAATATGCTTCCATCCGCCGGGGGCACCTCATTTTATATGGGGTGCAACACTGTTTATTCTGCTGGATTTTCTTTACAGGGCCTTTGACTTCACCCCGCCGGAAAGGGAGAATTTACCGTTAGTTGAGTATACTCTGCCTGAGGGCTATCTGCCGGGGGAATAGAAAGCAAAAAGCGTTCGGAAAACCCGAACGCTTTTAATGTTAAAACCAGATCTTAAGAAGAGAACCCGCTCTACAACAGCCCGACATCCTTAATCTCTTCCCCTGTATGCGGCTGGGGCGGCCAGTGGCTCCCCCGCTGGCCGAATAATCCGGGAATCGGCACGTATGTATATTCCTTGGGCTTCATTCCCTTAAGGACAGGACCATCAAACCACTCAGAATCATTTCCGTATAGCTGCTTTGACAACTCAAGTTTCAACCTGTTCAATGTTTCTGAATACTCTGATAACGCAGAAAGGTCGTAAAGATCATCCGGGTCATAAAAGACATCGAATAACTGAAAAACATTTCCCGAGGGGTAGTAAATCAGTTTATACCTGCCGTCATGAATCATACGTGTAGCATTGACTCCTTCCGCTTCTTCTCCGTACAGAAAGTCACGCTTTTTTTCTCCCACGACAGAAATACCTTCAACCGAATCGGGAATTGGGATATCACACAGATCAAGAAGTGTCGGCATTACATCCTGCAATCCAACCAGCCGGGAATCGATACTGTTCTTTTTAATCCTGTTGTCATTAGCCGGCCCGGCAAGGATGAATGGCACTCTGGCGGAGTATTCATAAAAACAGCGCTTCGCCCAGAGACCGTGATTGCCAAGCATATCCCCGTGGTCGGAGGTAAACATGATGTAAGTATTTTCCAGAAGTCCTTCTTCTCTCAACGTCCCGATTACTCTTCGTATCTGGTGATCGATATGGGTAACCGTTGCATAGAATGCTCTTCGGGCATCAAGAATCATAGAGTCATTAAACCAGCGGGTATATTCCGTCGATTTCTGAAGCTTTGCCGGAAGTTTTGCTGAATCTGAAGCCCATTCACCTTTTACCGGAGTATCCATTTCAAGATTTCGGTACAGGTTCAGATAATACTCCGGTGGAGTCAGCGGAGGATGAGGAGCAACAAAAGACATGTAAAAAAATGCAGGGCGTGTCGGGTCACGGCGCTTGATATACTGCGACATCTTTGCCGCTGTCCAGTTTGTATTATGCATTTCTTCCGGCAGATGCCAGGGCCGGGTTACATACTGGTTATTACCCATACCATGCCCGAAAGCCTCCCCCTGATATCCATGTTCCCCGAGGAACTCCTCGTAATCATCAACAACCCCATGGTGCCCGCGCCCCTCCTCAGCAAGAAGCACATCGTCGAAACCGATCCGGTCCCGCTGAGGAAAAACATGAAGCTTGCCTACTGCATATGCCTGATACCCGGCATTGCGGAAAGTCTGCGCCAGTGTCGGAAAATCCGGCATTTCAAGGGTCTGCTGAAAAATTCTATCCCCATGTTTCTGCGGTGTAGTACCGGTCATCATGGTGCGACGCGCGGGTATACATACAGGGCACTCTGAATAGGTACGGTTAAAACGGGTGCCGGTACGCGCCAGTTCATCCATGGTGGGCGTCTGAATTACATTGTGCCCTTCACATCCGAGAAGCGGGCCAGGCCAATGATCGGTACAAATTAGAAGTACATTCTTTTGGGGTTTACTCATTTAATTTCCCTTTATTCGTTAATCGCCGTTTTTGCCTTCTCGATTACATTCTTCTTTCCGCGGTAATCCTGGTACAGTGTCCACCCCAGGGTGGATACAGCAATAATAAGAAAGACAAGCGAGATTGGACGGGTAATAAACGGCACCAGCGATCCATTCGCGTACATAAGACTCGAGCGCAGATTCAATTCTGCAATATTGCTGAGAATGAACCCGATAATAAACGGCCCGAGAGGTATCTTTGCTTTTTCCAGAAAGAAACCAATAATACCGAAACCGAACATAACCCATACATCAAAGAAGCGGTTATTGAGAGCAAATGTCCCGATAACGCAGAAAACTATCAGCAGAGGCTGTAAAATCGCCCGGGGAATATCAACAAGCCTGACCATGATCAGACTTCCACCGATCATAATAAAAAACATGAAAATATTAGCCACGAAAGAGGAAGCCATAATGCCGTATACTATTTCCGGATCACTAGTAAACAGCAGGGGGCCGGGGTTAAGATCGTGAAGAACCAGGGCTCCAAGAAGAATCGCCGTTACGATGCTCCCGGGAATTCCCAGAGTGATCAGCGGGATCAATGCCCCATTAATCGTTGCATTGTTGGCCGCCTCTGATGCAATAATTCCCTCTTCTGAACCAGTTCCGAAGCGTTCCGGTGTTTTGGATGAATTCTTTGCCGCCCAGTAGGCCATTATTGACCCAATAGTAGCACCGACTCCGGGGAGTATCCCTATCCAGGTACCGATTATCGAGGACCGTATCAGGTTTACTCCGTTTTCCCTAATCTCTTTAAAGGAAAGAAACATTCCCTTGAAAGAAAGCGGAATACGTTCCATTTTGGTTTCCACATCGGCAACATCATTGAGAATCTGGTTTATACCAAACAGACCGATCAGTACAGGCAGCAGACCGAAACCGCCGATCATATCCGGCGAGCCGAAGGTCATCCTGACCCTGCCCACAATGGGATCCACTCCGGGAACTCCCACAAGCAGCCCGAGAAAGCCGGCGATTATAGCCCTGAGAATGCTTCCCTGACCTACAGCGGCAATAAGCACCAGAGCCATCAGAACAAGGGAGAATATTTCGAAGGAGGTAAACTTGAGGGCGAAACGAGCCATTACCGGCGATAAGAGGACAAGAAATACCCAGGCTACCAGTCCCCCGATAAAAGAGGCAGTAATGCCAAGACCGATGGCACGTCCTGAATTTCCAGCCCGGGCCATGGGATAACCGTCAAAAGTAGTAACCACCGATGCCGGCGTGCCGGGGATTCTAAGCAGCGTCGCAGTTATCAACCCTCCGCTTATTGAACCGATATACATGGATATAAGCAGGGTAATTGCATTAACACTGGACATGTAATAGGTCAAGGGCAACGTAAGAGCAATCAGCATCGACCCGGTGAGTCCTGGAATCGCCCCAACCGTGCATCCCAGAAATACCCCGAGGAAGATATAAAATAACGGCATCGGCGCCATAAGATGTGCAAAAGCACTGAATAAATAGGTCATACAATTACCTCACGGAAGGTTAACAACAAGAACTTTCGTAAAAACAAGATACAGAATCTGACTCATCCCAACAGCCAATACAAACAGTGTCGGGAAGAAAACTGCATTGGAAACTTTACGCTCCTGTCTGTGCAGAAGAATTCCCAGAAAAAGCAGAAGAACAACCGTGCTTATCCTGAATCCTATGACGCCAATCAGGAAGATATAGGCAACTGTTGAGATTGCCGTAACCAGAGACATCAGCGGCTTGCCGGTTTTGGACTCTGCCGGAGTTTCCTCCTGTACAGCAGTGCCAATGCCCTTGAGGGCACGAAATTTTCTGAAGCCCTGAGCAATAAGTGGAATGGAAAACAGAATAAGACTGATACTTAATGCTTTGGGGAGCGCAGCAGGACCTAAGGGTTCATACTCTGAAGGCTTTAATTTCAGGCTCTCCAGGAAAACCAGAACACTGATTACCACAAGCCCTGCGGACAGGGAAAAATCAGCGATATAAGATTTATCTTTCATTGTATGTATGGTTCTCTCCGAATTGGAAAATAAACATCCCTGTGCAGACAGATGGTTCCACCTGCAGCAGGGTGCTGATAATCTGGATGCTTTTTATTTTCCCAGGTTATATATCTCGCCAAGCTTCTGGAGCTTATCTCCTTCAGCCTGAATCGCCTGCTTTAATTCATCCCCCCGTTTGTATGAAGGAACCATAATCATTTCTTCCATTTTGGAACGAATGGCCGGATCCTGCATTACTTTCTCGAGGATATCCGCCAGGTATTCAACTATGTCAGCTGATGTTCCGGGAGGGGCAAAAAACCAGTAACTTACGGGCTGAACAAAGTCGATTCCCTGCTCTTTTGCAGTAGGAATATCCTCCATACCCTTAACTCGTTCGGGAGCATAGACTGCCAGAGTTCTCATTTCACCGGACTGCTGATATTTTGCCACTTCATTTGTACCCATAATGGTAGTATCAACATTATTTCCAAGAACAGAGGCAATCCGCTGGGATCCGTCCCCGATGTGGACCATGTTGTATTCTCCGCCGGCTGACTGCTGAACTCCGAGACTGGTAAAATGGGTAATGGCACCTATATTTGTGGCAATTCGCACTGACTTAGGTTTATTTTTTAATGCTTTTGCAAGTTCACCGAAGTTATTCCATTTAGATTTTGCTCCAGTCGCTTCACAAAGATAGTAGGTTCCGGCTTCCGCAATGGGAACAAAATCAAAGGGGCCGAAATCAGTGTTTCCCAGGATTTCATTAGTCCAGATATTTACAATATTCATCAGGATGGTATATCCGTCAGGATCTGCTTCAAGAACTTCACGTGATCCGATAGCACTTGCACCACCACCCATATTCACCACAACAACCGGAACCGGGAGCAGTTCTTCAAGCTTGCGCACAAGCAGACGAGCCTGAGTATCGGTACCTCCACCGGCACCATAGGGAACAATCAGTTTAATGGGCTTGGCCGGATACTCAGCAGATACCGCCTGCTCCTTTTCTGCTGATCCTTCGGCAAACACAAAAGGAACAAGCATCATAAAAACAACACATAACAGCAGGATTCTTTTCAACATAAAAACTCCTTAATTGAACATACGCTGTTTAATTAACCAATACCATACGTATTGGATTAACTGTGATCATGAGACTACCCATTTATGAACATACAGCGTTCCTAAACCCTATCACCACCTTTTTGCCCTGTCAAGATTTTTTTTGAACACACATTGTTCCTAATTAACTGAATCACCGACTCCCAGCTTGACGTGTCGAATATTTTGTTGTAGGACAATAATATGCACTTACCGTTTATGCATGCAGAAGTTGAACGTCTAAGCAACAGAGAAGATCTGAAAGTACGCAGCCGCCAGAAAGCTGCTATTCTGAAAGAAATATACCTTATGTCTGAACCATCCAGACGCGCAATAGTTAAAAGTTTGGGAATCCGGAGCAGCACAATTTCCGCATTGATAGATGAGCTGATTGAGAGCAAGGCCATACAGGAAACCGGAAGACAGACAAATGAGCGCGGCCGTCCCCGGCTAAACCTTGCCTTGGGATCAAACAGCCGCATAATATTATCAATCTATGCAGAGCATTTTCAGCTTATCGGAGGATTGGTTAATCTCGAGGAGCAGGTAATCTCAGAAGCTGTGATTCCCATACCCAAAGAAACTACAAGTGCAGAATTTATACAACTATTTGATAACATGATAGAAAAGCTGTTAGCACTGGTGCCGGAAAATGCAAAGCTTGTGGGTGTTGCATTTTCTCCCCTTGGGACTGTTGATGCGTCCAATAACCAATGGTCCAAGGTCAGCCGCTGGCCGAACATTGAAAAGGTTGATTTCAACTACATTACAGAAAAGTACGGATTGCCTGTAAAGCTCAGACGAAATATCGAAACAATTCTTGATTATGAAATACAGACTACCCGTGAATTCTGGAATAAAGATATTGCCCTTTTTCACTGGGGATACGGTGTCGGTTCTTCCTTTGCATCAAAGGGCCAGGTTATCGATACGGAACGCGGTAACTATACAGGGATCGGCCATACACTTGTTAATCCCGATTCAAGTCAGAAATGCCACTGCGGAGCTCTGGGATGCCTCGAATCGGAGGCTGCAATCTGGTCCCTCCTGCCGCAATACGCACAAATAGATCCGCGGGTTTTACAGGACGTAGATAAAACCTATGAAATTCTTGCAGATGCCTTTTCCGATAAGTATCCGTTTTTTAAAGGAGCTATGAATGCAATAAAAATCGGCTTGTATAATTTATGTAAAATTTACAGTCCCGATTATGTGCTGTTTTTAAGCCCTTTTGCGCGTAACAGCAATATAGTAGCGACATTGAAACGAACAGCAGAAACATCGTTCCCCCAAGCGACCAACTTCGAGCCGGAGTTTCGTGTTATTGACGGTGATTACCGAGGAGCTCTTTATGCGAATGTGTATCCGTTTATACGAGACGAGTTGCTGGAGATAATCGGGTGAGACGGTAAACAATGATGAAATCCACATACCCCCCATTCCACCTCATGGCAAAACCTATCGGTCCTGTATGCAACATCCGCTGCGAATACTGTTTCTACCTGAGCAAGGAAGAGCTATTCGGCCACGGAAGGCGGTCAGAATACACAATGACCGACGAGGTGCTTGAGGCATACACAAAAAAATACATCGAAGCCCAACCGGAAGGCACCACAGAAGTAAATTTTGCCTGGCAGGGAGGGGAACCGACTTTGCTCCCCACGTCCTTCTATGAAAAAGCCCTAAGATTTCAGGAAAAACACAAACGCCCGGGAATGAAGATCAGCAACGCCCTTCAGACCAACGGAATTCTTATTGACCGGGAACGGGCTGAATGGCTGGCTGCCAATAAGTTCCTTGTAGGCGTAAGCATCGACGGTGACGAAAAACAGCAGAACCGCTTCCGCAAAGACAGGAAAAGAAACGGTACATTTGAAAAAGTAATGGCGGGCATTGAAAACCTCAAAGCTGCCGGAGCAGATTTCAATACCCTCACCGTCGTACAGAATGACAATGCCCGGGATCCGGAAAGGGTGTATAATTTTTTGAAAAGTATAGGTTCTGAATACCTGCAGTTCATTCCTATCGTCGAACCCCTGCCAGATGGTTCAATCAGCAAACGCTCGGTAACACCGGAACAATGGGGCCGGTTTCTGAATACTGTTTTCGACCTCTGGGCACGGGAAGATATCGGAAAAATCTATGTGCAGCATTTTGATCTGTTGTTAGGTCTGCATGCCGGATATCTTTCATCTTTATGTGTACATTCAGAAACCTGCGGGAACGCAATGGCAATAGAACACAACGGAGCCGTTTACAGCTGCGACCACTTTGTCTTCCCCGAGAACCACCTTGGCAATATAACCGAGGATGATCTGCCCTCCATGCTCACCGGGCAAAAGCAGCGTGCATTCGGCAATGGAAAAAGAGACAATCTCCCCGAGGAATGCACGCATTGCCGATGGCTGAAGCTGTGTCATGGCGGCTGCCTGAAGGACAGACTGGTGCCAGCCACAGGCGGGATGCTAAACTATCTCTGTAAAGGGTATGCCTCGTTTTATGAGCATACCGCTGCATATTTTCAGGCTATGGCAAGATGTCTGCAGCAGAGAATATCCCCTGCCGGATTCCGGCAGTATTTTGCGGTTCCGAAAGATTCTGCCGGCCGCAACGATCCCTGCCCGTGCCTGAGCGGCAGGAAATACAAGCAGTGCCACGGCAGGTAGAAACCTGCTACACTGAAATCATAATTTATTCTTTTCTCTATTATGGCAACCCTGGCTTTCTCAAATACCCGGGGAAAACTTAGGAGTATAATCCTTCAATATTTGCACTTTTGATTGTGGGTTTATTATCAGCGGAGTAACCGGAGCCTCAATTTCCCGATTCATGAAGCACACTCTGCAAGTAAGTCAGGTTATTCCCGGGTGGTATTTTATGAGTTAATAACCAGGTATTCGAACTATTCAAACTTTTTCCATACCTCACCCAAAATAGCCTATCCCACAGCAGTCACCTCTGTTAATATTGTACGCAATACTTTATCTACTCAATAACAGAAAAGCGAGGATGCATGTGTCAAAGTTAAATGAAATGCTCGACGATTACCGGATTCCCAGAGTTGCAAAGGTAAAACAGATTTTTGATGATACATACCTTGAAAACCCCGAAGAGAAGCTCCTGTCCCTTCTCCGCAATAAAAGTCTGCCCGTAAAAAGCGGTGATCGTATTGCCATAACCGGAGGCAGCCGCGGCATTGCCGGATATCAGCGAATTATGCACACAGCTGTAGCCTATATTAAAGAGAAAGGCGGCATCCCCTTCATTGTACCTGCAATGGGCAGCCACGGCGGAGGCACCGCAGAGGGCCAGGTTGCAATGCTGAAGGAACTGGGAATTACAGAAGACAGTGTTGGCGCGCCGATCGTGGCAAGCATGGATGTAGTTGAGATTGCAAGAACCGACCTTGGTCTTCCAGTTTATATCGATAAACATGCCTTTGAGGCAGACGGAGTTCTCCTTCTTAACCGGGTCAAAACCCATACGACAATCAGAGAAAATTATCAGAGCGGTCTGGTTAAGATGTTGGCCATAGGCCTGGCAAAACACAAAGGCTGCGCCATGACTCACAGCCTGGGCACTCCCTTTCTTGGCAAGAACATGGTACGCGTCGGCCTGACAGCTTTGAAACATCTTAATATTGTCGGTGGGATATCGGTTATAGAAAACGGATATGAACAGTTAGCGGGTCTATGTCTCCCTCCAGGAAGAGATAGCCGCAACCGAACCGGATATCCTCAAGCGGGCGACTGCCATGGTTCCCCGAATCTACCTGGACCAGATTGATGCACTTATAGTCTTTGAACAGGGAAAAGAAATAGCCGGTACAGGGATGGACCTGGCAATTGTCGGACGCCCCATTAACCGTCTTCCCAATATCGGCCCGGAAGTTGAAGCTCTGGGGATTTTAAGAGTCAGCAGTCACTCCCAGGGAAATGCATCGGGTTGTGGAATGGCCGATTTTATTACCAGAAAATTACGAGATAGTATTAACGAAGAAGCTACCATAGTTAACTCACTGACCGGAATGAAACCATTCTTGGCAAATATTCCCCCCAACCTTGAGACGGATGAGCTTGTATTCAAGGCCTGCATTAAGGGTGCTGGTCAGATTAAGACGGAAGATCTCAAACTGGTAATTATCCGCAACTCTCGTAACCTTGATGAGATTTACTTCTCCAAGGCGGCATTGGATGCGGTATCAGCTCCTGATTTGGTGGAGCAAGTTTCGGATTTTGAGGAAGTAGATTTTACAGATGAAGGAAGTTTGCAGTTGTTTGATGACACCTATGATTGAGGACTGCAGAGAAACTACTATCCCATTAGATAAACAGAAAGAAGAACCGGTTTTTCACCAAGTTTAATTTATTTCTCTGTCTTTTGACATATATTCATATACCCCCCGATTGCTTCAATTTGAAATTTCTCAGATATATGAAATGTTGTATAACAAGAGCACTTCATATAAAGAATAAAATTAATAATCCTGTATCATCCCTATATCTTCCGTGTTGAATTCTGAACGATCAGGTTTGAGCCGAAAACAACATCTCGAGGAGAAATCTCTTCTGCCGATTTCTCGGCACGCAGGGCAATCAGTTCATCCAGGAGCTTCATTGCAGCATCACCTATTTCATAAGAAGGATACCTGTTTGCTGTTACTTTGGGCTGAATAAAATCTTCATATTCCGATTCCTCCGATCCCGCATATGCTGCTACTGCAATATCCTCGGGAACACGATACCCCGTCTCGTTGATCGCCTTTATTGCGCCCAGGGACATCATATGATTCAGGGCATATATAGCTTCGGGTTTTTCATTTCTATTTAGAAGTCGGAGAGTACACTCATAGCCACTGTTGAAACTCAGATATCCCTCCTCTGTGATGACCTCCGACGGTTCAATACCATATTCACGAAAAGCACGTTCAGCACCTTCCATCCTGTCCGTAGAGTTCATAATAAATGAAAAACCTTTTATCACGTAAATATTCCTGTACCCCGACTCAAGCAGATACCTGACAACCTGATAACTCAAGTTGACATCATCCGCCCTCACACAGGAAATGCTTCTGTCGGCACTCCTTCTCGAGACAAGCACCAAAGGCATAACTTTATTAATTGCTTTCAGATACGCCCATTCCCTGGAAACAGGAAGAAGAATTATTCCGTCAACTCTACGCTCTACCAAAAGACTTATATATTCTTTTTCTTTATCAATGTCCTCATTTGTATGACAGAGCATTATGTTGTATCCCAGTTCCTGTGCCCTGGTATCAATGCTTTCCATTAATGCAGCAAAAAACGGAGCACGATAATAAGGTACAACCAGCCCTACAATTTTGCTCTGCTTTTTAACCATACTTCGAGCTATGGCATTGGGATGGTAGTTAAGACTTTTAATTGCCTTCTCAACATTTTTCCGGGTGCTGTCCTTCACGTAACCATTACCGGTTATAACTCTGGAGACAGTTGTTATGGATACATTAGCTGCTTTCGCGATGTCCTTTATTGAAACCATAGCACACTGCTCCTACCAGAAAATATTAAATGCTGCCAAACAATTGTATCATGTGTTGTATCTACTCAAAATAGATACAAGTCAGCATATATTTATCATAATACCTTTAAGTTGCTTTAAAACAAATTCCCATCCAAATCAAAAGACAATTCCTCTACCTCTCCTACGATTTCTATTTGTGAATGCTCTTCTGCCTCTTTCAGCAGCGCTTCAGAAATCATCAGCTCCCCTATCTCCAACGTATTTTTTATCCTTACCACCCTTGGATTATCGAAATCAATCAGGTTGCAGGTTTTAATTGCAGCAGTAATGGCAAGTCTGTCATTAGCAAGGATCATGGGGATTTTAATGGGTCGGATTACCGTGGAAGTTAGGGCGTTGGGATAGGTCATTTCAAAATCGAATTTATCAAAAGCCCGCTGGACTGAAAAGTCAGCCACTCCCAAACCAAGCCCATTTCCATGCGACTCGTCCGTAATATCCAAAACAACGACACGCTGCTTATCCAGTCCTCCGGAAGCATATGGGGTAGAAAAAGTTCCCGAAATATTCGGATCCAATCCACTGCCACTTATATTTTTGCCAATCTCGTCTACCACAAGAACATCAACCGGGTTAATCAGAATTGACGGCATGTGCTTCTTTGCGTCCGCCAACAAAAGAGGTTCTTCCTTAAATATTTTATCCGTAGGAACAGCATGAATACTTCTTGTTTTGTCATACGCATTTTCTATAAGAGCCAGTCCAAAAACAACTTTTCCGGAATTAAAGATTACACGGGCAATCTGGCAAATATTTTCTTCCATTCTACCGAAACCATCGCCATGACAAATCTCTGCTCCAAATTGTTTGCCCAACCCTATTACAGACATTTTTACCAGGCCACTCTCAATGTTCCCGGAAAAGGCAGTATGCGCTTTTACCCGTCCAATAAGAATTATGCCGTCCGCCTCATATGCATATTTATCTATTCGCACCGGCTTGCCGTTTGATGCAACACCCAACTGAACAGTTTCCATGCTTGAATGTATAGGACATCCGGTTGACTCTTCGGTTATTCCATAACTTTCCAGCACAGCAACCTGCCCTTCTGCTGTTGCCCCGCCATGACTTCCCATAGCTGGTATAATAAACGGATACGCGCCTTTTGCTTTAATTCTATCTGCTACGGTTTTAAGAATCTCTACAATATTTGACAAACCGCGACTACCTGCAGTAAGTGCGATTTTCTGGCCAGAGAGTATTCTCTCATATGTATCTGGACGGAGTAGAGCTGAATCGATTGCTGCAGGTATATCAGTAATTGCAAAAGAATCAAACTTCTGCTTTATTTTAATAAAGCGTGGTAGTTTCTGTCTGGAAATAATCTCAGCAACAGACTTATCAGTTCGCGCTGTTTTGGTTGAAGACTCAGGCTTCTGTTTCTGCATCATTTTATCCTTATAAAAATGCGGCTACCCGATGATAGCCGCATACAAACTGAACACAATACTTTTGCAAACTATGTTTCGGTCTGCAAGGTTTCCCTTTCTCTTTTTTCACGTCTTTTATTTTTTATAACAGTCGAAACTGCCGAATAAATTGCTACAATGAAGAAACCGGCTGCTATAGGACTGGTGAGAAACGGAAGAAAACTCCCCTCAGTAAACATCAATCCTCGTCGCAGGTTAGTCTCGGCTATTGGGCCAAGAATGAATCCAAGGATAACCGGAGGAAGAGGGAATCCGAATTTACTCATCACATATCCAAGAATTCCAAATATCAGGATGGTGGCAACGTCGAATACCCGGTTGTTAACTCCATACGAGCCGACAACACACAGAGTCAGGATAGCAGGAAGCAGATAATATTTGGGTATTCTCAAAAGCCGTACAAACAACCTCATACCAAAATATTCAGCTATCAGCATAAATACATTCCCCACAATAAGGGTAGCAAAAATGGCATATACAATATCACCGTTTGTCTGAAACAGAAGCGGTCCCGGCGCAATGCCATGAATCATCAATCCGCCCAGCAGCATTGCAGTAACCGTATCCCCGGGAATACCCAATGTTAATAACGGCACAAGTGCTCCACCGATGGTAGCGTTATTGGAAGATTCAGAAGCAACCAGACCATCAATACAACCAGTTCCAAACTTTTCAGGGTGTTTTGAGCTGTTACGGGCAGCAAGATAAGCAAGAATATTTGAGATGCCTGAACCAACACCAGGAAGGATTCCAACACCCGTACCAATTACGCTTGAACGAACCATGTTCACAAATTGTTCTTTAAACTCCTGCATGGTCACACCAAAACCCTTAATCTTGAAATCAGCTATTTTGACATCCTTCAGACTGACATCAGCTTCAGCGGTTTTTAAAATTTCAGAAACTGCAAAAAGCCCGATAAGTGCAGGCAGCAGATTAAACCCGGCTTCCAGAGAATGGATACCAAAGGTATATCTGGAAAATGCATCAATCGGTGCTGCCCCTACACACGATAACAGAACACCTATTATTCCTGCGCCAAGACCTTTTGTCAGTGATTTACCAGAAAGGCTGGCTATCATTGTCAGAGAAAAGATTGCTATGGCAAAGTATTCAATCGGGCTGAATTTAAGAGCGATTTTTGCCAGAGGCGGTGCAATAAAGAAAAGAGCAACAAAACCTATCAACCCGCCCAGAAAAGAGAAAAATACTCCGATACCAAGAGCACGTCCGGCTTCTCCCCTTTCCGCCATAGGACTTCCATCGAAGGTTGTAGCAATCGACGAAGGTGTTCCAGGGATCTTTATCAGAACTGCGGCTATCAAACCTCCCGAGATTCCTCCAATATAAAGGGAGAGAAGTATCGCCATTCCATGGACAGGACCCAAACCATAAGTAATTGGCAGAACCAGTGCTACAGCCATTGTTGCAGTAAGACCTGGAATTGCTCCGAAAATGATACCTACCACAACTCCTAATGCTATGAGCAAAATGGTTTTAACCGACATAATTGCGGCAAAACCAACAACAAACATATCAAACATACAAGAGCCCCCCCTATCCCAGAATTCCTGCGGGCAACCGCAACTGAAAAGCGTAGACAAAAAGAAAATATACAATTACAGAAAGAGATACAGACGCAATGATCATTCGGGGGAATTTACGATCATCCTTATGCATAAGAATAAAAAACTGTGCAAATAGATACACAGCACTCATTATTATGAATCCCACGGACTCCAGCAACAATATATAAATGAACATTGCTATCAGTGATGCGACAACTGCTTTTACCCGAATATTGTCGCCTTCCTGCTTTTTTTCTACTTGATTTTCAGCCACCAGTTTCAGCTGCTTTACCCCATTTATGAGTACAACCAAACCCACAATTCCCAGCGAAATCGCCATAATTTGAGGTACAAACGCAGGGCCAATTTTTGATACAGTAAGTCGTTTAAACGTAAACGTCATTAAGTAAATTATTATGGAAGCGATTACGATTACGCTTCCGGCAATCAGATCGCCATATTTTTTGACCATATTCCTTTCCCTCTGTCGGAAGTAAACACCGCGCATCATAAAGCTGATGCACGGTATAAATAAGAACACAGAAAATATTACATTCTGTCCATATTGTCTTCAAAAAGCTTTTTCACCTTCGCGAACTCATCCAGGCCGTCCTCAGCATTCAGGAAGAAGGGAGGCTGCAGATATGCTTTTGCAATCTCTGCCTGATAATCCTTATTGGTTGTTGCGATTTTTTCAACCGCCGCTGAAAGTGTATCCAGAACTTCCTTAGGAGTACCCTTCGGCAGGAAGAAGGAATACATCATGGGAACAACAATATCATATCCCTGTTCTTTTGCAGTAGGAACATCAGGAGTTAGAGGATTACGCTCCGGAAGAAGAAGTGCCAGGGTTTTCATATCGCCTGACTCAATAAAAGGTTTGGTACTACCGTAGGCATTTGGAATCAGATCAATCTGTTTACCGGCGAGAGCAGCACGACGATTTGCACCATCCCCTACATCTATTACATTCAGGTTAGCACCATAACCCTTCAACAATGTTGACTCCATCTGGGTTAAGGAGCCGGTTGTGCCAGCAGCCTTCATTTTATGGGTTTTGCTATACTCGATCAGTCCCTTCAGATCATCAAAAGGCGCATCGGCTGCAACAGTAAAACAATCGGAATTAACAGCACCTACACATGCCAGTTCAAAATCCTGAACACCCAGATCAGATACGCCTGTCAGGTTGGCCATAACAAGATTCGTATGGTTAATAAGAATAGTATAACCATCAGCATCAGATTCATATACCTTTCTGTTTGCGATAGACCCACCGCTTCCAACTACATTTGTTACAACAAACGGCTGACCTAACTCTTTTTCCAGATACTTGGCATAAGTACGGCTGTTGAAATCCGTATCTCCACCTGCGCTGTAGGGCACTACAATAGTTACCGGCTTGCTTGGCCAAGGCTTGGAACCATCTTCTTTGGATCCCTCAGCCCAGCCGGTCACCAGCAGACCAAAAGCCATCAAGAGAACAACCATTACCAATACGACGCGTTGTTTTTTCATACTTCGCTCCTTTTATTTTTTACCTGCATACGCAGGCAATTATCCGAGTTAATGTTACCTCCCCAAGGGAAACAACTTTCTTCAGCGATACAGCTTAAACGCTGCCCCCAACGCTGAATCAATCTTCTCATTCGCCCCGGCTACCGGTCCCCGGGCAGGACCAACAGGATATCCAAGCAGGTTCATGGCCCGTTTCACTACCGAATTGGGGTTACCCATAGCCATGACATCCCGGAAGGGGCGTAGTTTAATTTGAAGCTCCATAGCTTCTTCGATCTTTCCTTCCTTCCACAGGTTATATACACCAATGGAGAGTTCCGGAAAAACATTTGCAGTACCGGCAATAGCACCGGTACCCCCAGCAAGCAGAGTCCATAGAATCAAAGAGTCATTTCCGGCGAGCACCGAAAGCCGACGGTCGGTATCTTCTGCATAACGAAGGGTGTTATCGAAATTTCCGCTGGAATCTTTAACTCCAACAATATTCTTAAATTCGCAAAGTCGTTTTACAGTTGAGTAGTGAATATTATTTCCGGTTCGTCCGGGAATATTGTAGATAAGAATCGGAAGGTCCGTGGATTTCGCAACTTCACTGAAATGGAAATAGATATCATCCTGAGTCACCGCCACATAGTACGGAGACACAATAGAAAGTGCATCAACACCAATCTTTTTCGCCTGATCCGACAACCAAATTGTCTCCCTGGTACTTATACAGCCGGTCCCGGCATACACAGGAACCCTGCCAGCTGTTTCATCTACAACAGTTTTCAGTACATCAAGCTTCTCTTCTGTGGTGAGTGCATAAAACTCACCATTAGTTCCCAGAGGAAATAGCCCGGAAATACCTGCATCAATAAGCCGGTTTACCTGCACCCGCAGTTCCTTTTCATTGATTGATTCATCTTCGTTCATGGGAGTAATAATCGGTGAAATAATTCCTTCAGGTTTCAGCATTTTCTTCTCCTTTTTGCAGTTAATTTTTCTTCCAGCGTGGATGTTCATAAGCTTCAGGATTGACAACATAAGGCCAGCGCTCACCCTGGATCACCGCCATAACACCTTCAGCACATCGACTGGCCATTCGGGAAACCGCTTCCTGTGTCTGCGCCGCCATATGGGGTGTCACAATTACATTATCCAGAGAGAAGAGTTTGTTATCTGCAGACGGCGGTTCCACACTAAAAACATCGAGAGCAGCACCTGCAATCTCTCCGGAAATCAATGCATCATACAAAGCCTCTTCATCAACAATACCGCCCCGTGAACAGTTAACCAGGAGAGCGTCTCTTTTCATCAAACCGAGTTCCAGCTCTCCTATCAGATTGTGCGTGCTGTCATGAAAAGGAACATGGATAGAGAGAATATCCGCCAGCTTAAAAACATCATCAAGATCAGCTACCGGGGTATAACCTTGGGCCTTTATCTCTTCTGCCGGAACAACCGGATCATAAACTGATACAGACATTCCGAGCCCGGCTGCAAGGCGGGCAGTCTCTTTTCCAATGTTTCCCAACCCGATCAGTCCAAGCTGTTTTTTATCTAATTCAAAAGCTTTATACCTGTTCCTTACCTGAAAATTGCCTTTTCTCAGTTCCCGGTCGCAGAACAGAATATCCTTGGAAAACATCATCATCATAGCAACTGCATGTTCAGCCACCGATAAAGTGTTTGCACCGGGGGTTACGACAACGAGGATTCCCGCTGCTGTGGCGGCGTCCATGTCGATATTATCATATCCTACTCCGGGTCTGCCTATTACCTTTAAATTCGGGGAAGCTTGTATTGCTTTTCTGCCGATGGTTGCAATGCGGATAATAAGGCCATCCTGATCCCGAATTTCTTCCGCAGTAATCTCCGGTTCTTTTTTATCCAGATTGATAAGGATTCCGCCCTTTTCAATAACCGCTACTCCGTCTTCATGCAATTTCTGCGTTACTGCAACTTTAACCATCAATTTGACCACCAGTATTATTCTTCATACAAAGAGCCGGTACGGCTTCAAGAGTATTCATAAAAATGCTCCCTGCTTTTCGGTGTTAACTTTTAAAAAATCAAAAACCTGCTCCATGGCATCTTCAGGACCAAAGCCGCCTGCTTTGGAAACCAGACAAACAGGGTCATCACCAGACAATTCACAATTAAAGAGTCCGAGGGGAATTCCCGGCAAAATCTCCGCGCTTAATTCAATTCCCTTTATACCCAGGCTTTCTACAACCCTGGCAGCAGTATCCCCACCTGTAGCAAACAGCAGCCTGAAACGCCGCAGGCGGAACAGCTCAGTCACAAGTCGCCCCAGAAACAGAGATACCTTGCCGCCAAGCACCTTTTCTCCCAAACCGAGAGATACAGACAATTCTGTAACAACATCCTGAGTTTCCGCAGTAAAAAGAGTCTCAATTAGAACAGGCCTGTTTCCCTTAAACTGACTGAAAAATGTCATCAGATGTTTCATCTCCGCTTCTTCATCCCTGAGAAAAGAGGCAATATCTACTGTCAGGAAATCAATATCTTTTACCATGCGCAGATACGCTGACTGCCTCCTGCTTGTATCATTTACACTACCTACAAGAAAAAGCATTTCTTCCTGTTTCGTTTCAGGTAGTCTATGCTCTCCATGAAATCTTTTTGATTCACTTGTCATAGCTTCCGCAAGCCCCGAAGCTCCCGCCATAAGAACAGATGCATCATCCTTTGCAGTTGCCGCAACTCTCAGATCGTCAATACTTTCAGCGTCAGAAATGATCACCTTCTTTCCATCCCTTCGTAGACGGCTCAATTCATCCCTAAACGCTTTCTTTCCGCGCCTTCGAACAGAAAGATCAATATGACCTACAGCATCTGGGAATCGGGCTTCAAAAAGCGCAGGTATATATGAATCCGTCACCGGCGTAAAAAGATCATCACCACCCGCTCCGGACCCAACCGGGTGTCCTTCAACCAGACAATGCCCGTCGACAACAGTCCGCCCATTCCGGGGAGCCGCTGGCGCAATCAAGGCACAGTCATAACCAGCGGCATCCATAACTGCTGCAATTTCATCTGCTACATTGCCCCGGATTGTAGAATCAATCTTTTTAAAAAAGCATTTGATATGGTAACGTTTACATATTTTAACAGTAGAAAACACTTTTGTATAACTGTTTTCCGGATCCATAAAACGTGACTCAGTACTCACAACTAAAACATTATATGGGTCAATATTGAGGGTTTCCCAGCCTTTTAGACCGTGGAACACACTATACCCTATGGTCTTAAACTGTATTGCCGAATCTCCCGCACCTGTAAAATCATCTGCTATTATACACCAGCTGAATTCCATATGGATATAATTGCAAATTACATGCCAATTTATGGAAAGGTTTTCACATCCATAAAGCATAAACATATAGAATCAGGACATATGCGACGTATATAAAAAGAACCACACAAAGTATTTAACTACTCAGAAAGAAATTATTTTCAATTTTGAAAATCTTGATTCCAATAGATATTTTTATACTTTTTAAAGTTTCTTTGCGACTTTGATTGCGGGCATCATCAACCATATCACATAGTGGTGATTTTTTTACCACCACTGGCGCATTTCCCTCCACGGCAAAAAAAGGCCGCCAGAATCCGGCGACCTTCCTACACAACAAAACATGAAAGCTTTCTTCAGGTTTTACGATATTTCGTTTTTTATATCTTCCAGTCGGATACAGGCCGCAAAGTGACCGTTACCCTGGTCCCTCAGCTCCGGCACACTCTTTTTACACTCTTCCGCCGCGAATCTGCAGCTGGTATGGAACCGGCAGCCTGAAGGCGGATCAATCGCATTTGAAACATCCCCTTTGAGGATTATCCGTTCCCTGTTCTTTTCTATATCAGGATCTGCTTCTGGAACCGCCGACAACAGCGCCGTAGTATATGGATGCAGCGGATTTTCGAAAATCTCCTTCTTCTCCGCAAGCTCCATAATCTTACCCAGGTACATCACAGCCACTCTGTCACTTATATGCCTAACAACTGCAAGGTCGTGGGCAATAAAAATGTAAGTAAGATTATACTTATCCTGAATATCCATGAGCAAGTTTATTATCTGAGCCTGAATTGAAACATCCAGTGCGGAAATAGGTTCATCGCATACAATAAATTCTGGATCGCTGGCCAGTGCCCGGGCAATACAGATTCGCTGACGCTGACCACCGGAGAACTCATGAGGGTAGCGGTTTGCCACATTGGGGTTTAACCCGACATCGGTAATCAACTGCGCCACCCTGGATTGAACCTCCTTGTCGGGGCATATATTATGCACCTTCATTGGTTCTGCCAGGGCCTCCCCTACAGTCATGCGCGGATTAAGCGTGGAATAGGGATCCTGAAAGACAATCTGAACGTTCTTCCTCACTCCCGGAGATCCTTCTCTTTCAGGGTGGAAAGATCCACTCCGTCATACTCCACACTGCCCGACGTGGGCCGGTAAAGCTGCAGAAGGGTGAATCCAGTGGTGGATTTGCCACACCCGGATTCACCTACCAGGCCAAGTGTTTCTCCTTTAAAGATATCGAAAGAGACCCCATCGATAGCATGGACAATGGCTGATTTTTATCCGAAAGCTCCGATCTTTACCGGAAACTCTTTAATTAGGTTTTTAATTCGCATTATAGGCTGTTTTGTTTCTGCTGCAGCCATCACTTCTCCTCCCCAGCTGTTACATCCACCCAGCATGCAATACGGTGACGAGATCCTGCCTCTGCCCCGGGAACAGCTTCAAGGGTGGGTACCTGCTGTGTGCATTTTTCTTTTCTGAAGGAACACCGCGGGGCAAAAGGACAGCCCGTCGGCTTAACAAACAGGTTGGGAGGTGCTCCTCCAATTGAGGGCAATCTGCTCCCGGCCTCAGTTTTCAGACTGGGTATGGATTTCAGCAACCCAAGAGTATAGGGATGCCTCGGATTTTTATAAATATCGTTTAATTCGGCTTCCTCCACAACAAACCCGGAATACATAACCATAATCCGGTCAACCATTCCTGCCAAAAGACTCAGGTCATGGGTTATCCAGATTATTGATGTATTAAGTTTTTCCCTCAGATCTTTTACCAGCTCAACAATCTGAGCCTGAATGGTAACATCCAATGCTGTTGTAGGCTCATCGGCAATAACCAGTGAAGGTTCATTGAGCAGGGCCATGGCTATCATCACCCGCTGCCTCATCCCCCCTGACAACTGGTGAGGATACTCATGAAGCCTGTGCTCACTGTTGGAAATTCCAACCAGATCAAGATATTTCTTTGCCCGCTTCATAGCCTCGGGCATTTTCATTTTTTTATGATGAACCAGACCTTCACAAAGCTGCTTTCCAATCTTCATGAAAGGATTCAGCGAAGTCATAGGGTCCTGAAAGATCATTCCAACCTTCGACCCGCGGATCTGGTTCATTTCCGTAGTGTTCGCTTTACTTATATCCTGACCATCAAGTACCACCCGCCCTTCGGTTATTTCTGCAGAAGGCGGAAGGAGTTTAATAAGGCTCATCATGGAAACACTCTTACCACAGCCGGACTCACCGACCACCCCGAGCATTTCACCTTTTTCGAGAGTAAACGAAACACCGTTGACAGCGTGTACATAACCGTTTCTGGCTTTGAATCGTGTTTGAAGGTTCTCAACTTCCAGCAGTTTAGCCACGGTTTTCCCCCTTTCTCATTCTATTAATGCTTTTCATGGTGTCACTTCCACTGCTGCGGATTGAGGGCGTCGTTCAGTCCATCCCCCAGGAAGCTGAAGGCAATTATCACAATTGCAAGTACCGCAGCAGGTGCAGCCAGAATATGGGGATACAGCTGCCAGACTCGCAGTCCATCGGAAATCATATTTCCCCAGCTTGGAATAGGAGGACGAACACCAACGCCGAGAAAACTAAAGGACGATTCGAACACCATGGCCTCTCCAAGGGAAGCACTGACATAAACAATAATCGGCCCGAGTGCATTGGGGATAACATACTTGCGAACAAGTTTGGAGGTAGGCACACCCAATGCCCGAGCGGCAAGAACATAGTTCTTATTCCGGATAGAGAGTATCTGACCGCGGATTATACGCGCAGCTTTAGGCCATTTAATCAGAGCCAGAGATCCGAACACCAGAACAAAGTCGGCCCAGATAGTGTTACGGAAGAATTCGTTACCCGTAAGCAGGAATTGGGCATCCATCCAGTTTACCAGCCTCGGTTTCAGTGAAACATTGATTACAATTACCAGAAGCAAAGACGGTATGGACATGACAATGTCGATAAGCCAGGTAATAAAGGAGTCCACCTTTCCCCCGAAGTACCCTGCAATGGAACCAAGGATAATACCGATGGTCATACTTAAAATGGTTGTAGAGAAAGCGACTATTACTGCAGTCCGGGCTCCATAGATAACCCGGCTGAGAATATCCCGGCCAAGATCATCAGTCCCGAACCAGTGATGCAGTGAAGGCGCCTGGTTTCGTGCATGCAGATCCTGAGTAAGGAAATCGTAGGGTGTGATATAGGGACCGAATATGGCAATGAAAAAGAGTAGAAAAACTATTGCCAGTCCCACTATTGCCAGCTTATTGGCAATAAGCCGGTCATAGGCATCTTTCAACAGGCTGTACTGCTTCTCTTCCTGCTCAAGCTCAAGAGTTTTATCTTTCATTTACTCATCTCCTGTTTTTTTGGCAGCAGCCCGTGGATCAAGCAGAGGATATGAAATATCCACCAGCAGGTTTGAAGTCATTACAACTGCGGAAAAAATAAAAACAATAGCAAGTATTACCGGGTAATCAGAAGATTTAATTGCTGTTTCCGTTAGCCGTCCAAGTCCCGGCAGCCCGAAAACCTTTTCAATAAGAATTGAATTGTTCAATGTGGCAATAACAAGAAGACCAATCTGGCTGACAACAGGAGTCAGTACCGGCCTGAGTATATGCCGGGTTACGACAATATGTCGGGAAAGGCCCTTTGCGCGGGCGGTTCGCACATAGTCCTCACTCAATACTTCCAGAACTCCCGCCCTGGCTTGCCGTATAATCAGTGCCATGGGGTTAAGCCCCAGAACAAGAAGGGGTACTATTACCTTTGCACTGAAAAGGCCGTCCCAGCCGTAGGGAACATCCATCCCCAGAACCAGAACCAGAAAGACAATCAGTAAGGGCCCCGCTACAAAGACCGGTATCCCCCAGACAATCAGGGCGAAGCCTACAATTATATTGTCAAGTAGTTTATTTTGGTTCAGAGCTGCGATAACTCCGAGAAGTATTCCAATTAATGATAGAAGAAAGATTGCCGACAATCCGATTTTTAACGTTACCGGAAGAGCGGCTTTGATCATTGCATTTACCGAGCGGCCGGAAACAAGGGAATTCCCGAAGTTTCCATGCAGAATATTACCTATATAATCGCCAAACTGAATTAGAAACGGACGGTTCAGCCCGGCTGAATCACGGATTGCTTCCACCCGGGCTTCATCATAGGCGACATCCCCGGGGGCGTGGAGAAAAATAAGTTTTATCGGATCCCCGGCACCGAAAAAAACAAGGGCGTAGATAAGTAAGAGTATAAACAGCACCGAGGGAATCCATCGGAGCAGTCTATTCAGTATATAGCGTCCCATTTTAGTTCCTTTTTGAAGGCTGTTGGAAAGTAACCGGGCCGCCTTAAGCAGCCCGGTACAAATAAACCTGTTACGGTTTCATTGCCTCATCGATGGTCACATTCCAGGGTTCGATAACCTGCCAGTCATCGTTCTTATCAAAGTTTTTAACCCATGGCATAGCCCACTTGGACATTACATCGTAGTAATAGGGAATGTAGTTCCAGCCATCACGGAAAATTCTCTGCGCTTTCTGAGCAAGCTCAATTCTGGCGGGATCATTCACGCCCTTGGCGGATGCTTGTTCAAGGAGTGCATCTATTTCGGCATTGGCATAACCGCCCATTTTATTGCGGGCATTACCGGAACCTGAGTAGATGGAACCCATCAGATAGGATACTGCGTCAGGAACACGGGTTCCCACGTCATCACGAAAAATCTGCACACTCTTCTGATCAGGACCAGAGTAGGTTTCGATTGCGGGCTTCATTTCAACCCCCTGGATTCCCAGGACCGAGCGCCACTGTTCTGCAATATACTGTGCAGCAGCTTCATGGGTGGGGGTACTGATTCCAACAAACATAATCTTTGGCAGCTTTGCCGCAGAACCATATTTAGACGCTGCAAGAGCAGCTTTGGCGGCAGCAGGATCGTAAGGATATTTTTCGTAACTGGGGTCAACACCGGGAACCTTGTTGAGGATCTGACTTGCGGGAGTAAAAGGTCCGTCCGGGAATGCTGCAAGAGCAAGATCATCAGGATTTATTGCCATAATGAGAGCCTTGCGAACATTGATATCATCCATAGGAGGTTTGTGAGCATCCAGCCAGAACTGCTGACCCTTTGCAAGTGCAGGACCACCAAGGAATCCGGGTCCGAGGTCCTGGATAATGGTGGGGGTAATCAGCTCAGTGTGAGCATCCATCTCACCTCTTTTAAGCATGAGAGTAGCGGTACTTGCATCTGAGACTGTAGTAATTACAATCTTGTCCAGTTTGGGAGCAGGTCCAAAGAAGTTGGGGTTTGGAACCATTACAATGATACCCTGGTCGAGATCCATTGACTTGGGCATAAACGGTCCGGAAACCGCAACTCCATTCTGAGGCATCCACCAGTCAGCTTTTTCCTGACCGGAAGCGTCCTCCGCCTGAGAAATCTTAACCGGTGCAATAAGAGCTGTTGCAATTTTCTGATCAAAGATGGGATCAGGACCGGCAAGGGTAACAACGATGGTCTTATCATCCTTGATTACCAGACCGGACATATCCTTTACATTCCCGACCTTAACATCATCAAATCCCTTGACGCCGCCGAGAAACAGATCTACACGGGCATGCTTGGTTGCAGGCCGGGCACTCAGGTTCCAGGTTCCGACAATGTCTTTTGCAGTAATGGCAGAACCATCAGAAAAAACCGCTTTTGGGTTTACCACCAGAGTCCAGGTGGTAAAACTGGAGTCAGATTCTGCACTGGAAAGGACGTAGGGAGTGAGTTTTCCAGCTTTGTCAAAATACATGGGGGCTGCCCACCAGAGAGACTGCCAGCGTGCGCTGTGACCACCACCCTGAAGGGGGGACCAGTTCTGCTGCAGTACGGGGTGAGCAATATTGAGCACCATTCCGGCATCTTCGGCAGAAGGTTCACCCTGACCACCGGCGAATACGAGACCCGCGCAGGCGAGTCCGAGCAAAAGGATTAAAATTCTTTTTTCATAGTAGATCTCCTTATTCTTTATTTTTAAGCATTCTACTGATGCTTAAGTCCAAACTTATCGATAACCGCCTCAAGGGCATTATCCACTTCTACTGATGGAACCAGGGCAGGCAACCTGTTGTTACCGACTCCATTGTCCATCAGGTAGAGAATCCGTTTTACCATTGCCGGCGGATACCCCGGTGCATAAAGGGCTTCACGGAACTTGTTGACCATCTCCTATGCCGCATCGGCCGCTGTCTGATCACCGGATTCAAAGGCATCGGCAACTCCCCGTATCCACTCTGGAATCACATTGGCAAGGCCGGAAACACAGCCTGCCGCACCTTTGCGGAACCCGTAAAGAATCAGGGAATCAGTCCCGGCATAAAAATCAAAATCGGAACGCCCCTCAGCGATCTCCGATAGAGCATCAAGTCTGTCCTTGCTTGCCGCTGGAATCTTTGATCCCCTGAATATTCGGATGGTCCGCAAGGCGGGAAACAGTCTCAATGTCCACAGAATTTCCTGTTCTGGCGGGTATTTCATAGATGAATACCGGAACATCAACGGAATCTGCTATACGGGTATAGTGCTGATAGAGACCTTCCTGGGTGCAGGCAATAAAATAGGGGGTAATTGCCGCAATTGCATCAACGCCCAGACGGGAGAATTCCCTGGCAAGGAGTACGGTTTCGTGCGTGGAGGGATACCCGGCATTGGCAATAAACGGCACTTTGCCCTGAGCCACTTCAGCACAGGTTTCAACAATTTTTACGCGTTCTGCGAAGGTGAGGCTTGAAAAGTCGCCATTGGTTCCACAAGCGAAGATTCCGTTGCCGGCTGCAATCTGCCTTTCCGCCTCCTGCCGTACCTTACTGAAATTGATTGACTCATCCGGATTAAAGGCCGTTACCAGGGCGGCCATGGTGGAAAGTTTCATTTCTGCCTCCTACTTGATGCTTTCGTAGAGGGTCTGAATATCTTTCAGACTCATCTCTTTCGGGTTGTTGTTCAGAAGTCGTTTCACCTGAAAAGCAGCCTCTGAAAGTTCAGGAATTGCATTCGGCTTAATGCCGAACTCGGTCATACTGGTGGGAATCTGAATCTCTTCAATCATCTGTCGCAGATGTGCTATATAACCGTCAACAGAATCAATCCCGCAGACTGAAGCCGCTTTCAGAAGCTTTTCCTGAATGGCATCCTTGTTGAAATCCATAACAGGCACCAGAAGGATCGCGTTGGATACACCATGAGGTATCCGATAGCGCCCACCCAGAGGATAGCTCAAAGCGTGAACCGCGGTGGTTCCAGAGGAGGCTATTGCCATTCCGCCGTAGAAAGAACCAAGAAGCATCTCTGAGCGGGCTTTCATGTTATCCCCGTTTTTCACGGCATCCCGTATTGCTCCATCAATAAGCCGGACACCTTCAAGAGCAATTACATCGCTGTAGGGATTTGCCTTTTTGGAGGTATAACATTCAATACAGTGACAGTAGGCATCAACTCCGGTAGAGGCAGTCAGCTTTGCAGGCAGGGATTTCGTCATAAGGGGATCAAGAATAACAAAATCGGGTACAAAATAGGGGCTTACCACCCCCACCTTCATCTGCTGCTCTTTCAATGCAACAATAGAATTGGGCGTTGCCTCCGCACCGGTCCCGGCAGTTGTCGGAACCATCACACAGGTAATACCAGGTCCGGGAGAGCCGGACTCCATTAATGTCGCAATGGTTCCACCCCATTTAAGAAGAATAGAGAGAAATTTCGCCGTATCCAGAACACTGCCGCCACCAACAGCCACAATTGCCTGCACATTACGGCTGCCGAGAGCAGAGGCAAGAGATTCAATATCTTCCGAATAAGGTTCCTGGGGAACAGTATCAATAAGGTCAACGGTAAAACCATCGGATTCGATGGCAGATGCTATTCCCTGGGGGATTCCCGAACCACCTATGCCTTTATCCGTAAGGACCAGTATAGTTCCCTTCTTTAGAGATTCTGACTGAGATCCCAGTATTTCACCGATTCTTGAAGCTTCACCTTCACCAAAGTAGACACTCCGAGGTGCAAGAAACGAAAAGTTCTTCATTACACTCATCACACCATCCTCACGCCGTATTCGATTGCCTGAAGCATACTCTCCGGGTTAGCCCGGCCCTCACCGGCTTTTCCGAAGGCTGTTCCATGATCCACGGAAGAGCGGATTATCGGCAGCCCCAGGGTAATATTCACCCCGCTCATAGAGAGCCAGGTGTTGGTTGCGCGGTCGTAATTGAACCCCGCCAGTTTTGTGGGGATATGTCCCTGATCATGATATTGCACAACAACAATGTCGTACTGTCCACCTTTCATTTTGGAGAATACCGTATCCGGAGGAATCGGTCCTTCCACCGTCATACCTTCTTTAACCGCCTGATCTATGGCCGGGATAATTTCATTAATTTCCTCACGGCCGAACATCCCGTTTTCACCCGCATGGGGGTTCAGGCCTGCAACTGCAATCCGCGGTTTTTCAATACCAAGTTTCTTTAAGGCGTCGTCGGCAAGCTTGATAACTTTATAGACCCGCTCTGTTTTACAACGGTTGATCGCTTCCTGCAGGGAGACATGGGTTGAAACATGAACAACCCGGAAATCACCCTCCGCAAGCATCATGGAGTAATCCTTGGTACCGGTTTTTTTGGCATAGATTTCTGTATGTCCCGCCTCATGAACACCTGCGGCATTAATAGCTTCTTTATTTATAGGGCCGGTTATTGTGGCATCAATCTCTTTAGCCATGGCAAGTTCTATAACCTTCTCGATGTATTCATAACTTGCTTTGCCGGTCATTGCTGCAACGGTCTTATATTTCAACTGGCTCATATCAACGTTTTTCATATCCAGTACATCGATAGTACCAAATTCATACTTCCCCTCTGCAGGGGTGGAAACTGCATTGGTTTTCAAAGAAAGACCTGAAAATTCTATTGCAGCCTGCATAACCTGAAGATCACATACAGCCAGGGGTCGGCAGATGTCGTATACATGCTTTACATTCAGCGCTTTTGCGGTGATCTCCGGACCAATTCCTGCCGGATCTCCTACACTGATGCCCAATATCGGAAGTTTCTTACTCACTGTTCGCTCCTTGAAGAACTGTTCTCTATTTTTCCGGAAAGCAGCGCGCCGTATTCAACGGCCTGAAGCATGCTCTCCGCATTTGCTTTTCCTGTTCCTGCTATATCAAAAGCAGTGCCATGATCCACCGAACTTCGAACCACCGGAAGCCCGAGAGTAATATTCACACCACTCATGGAGGACTTGCCGGGATGCTCCTCATCAAAAGTAAATCCAACCAGCTTTGTGGGGATATGTCCCTGATCGTGATACATAGCTACAACAATGTCGTAATATTTTGATTTCAGTTTTGCATAGATGGTGTCCGGCGGAATCGGTCCCTGAGCGTTAATACCTTCTTTTACCGCGTCAACAATTGCCGGATCGATTTCATTGATTTCCTCATCACCGAAAAGCCCGTTCTCCCCGGCATGAGGATTCAGACCGGCGACCCCTATTCGGGGATTATCGATACCCAATTGACGGCAGACTGCATCTGCCAGACGGATAACGGTAAGCACCCGTTTGCGTGTTGCCCGGTCACAGGCCTGTCTGAGAGATACATGAGTGGAAACATGGGCTACACGAAAATGTTTATCCGCAAGCATCATTGCATAATCAGTAGTTCCGGTAAGTGATGCATAAATCTCGGTATGTCCCGGGAAATGGTAGCCCGCCTTCCTCAAGGCTTCCTTGTTCAACGGTGCGGAAACAGTGCCATCAATCCGTCCATCCATGGCAAGCTCAATAGCCTTGGCTATAGCCAGATATGCCGCCCGCCCCCCCATGGCAGAGACTTTTCCCACCTTAAAATTACCCGGATCAACGGTTTTCTGATCCAGCACATTCAAGATGCCGGAGTCATCCAAAAAATCTTCAGGTCCGGTAATCCGGTGTATTTCAAGATTAACCCCGGTGAGGGAAACTGCGGAAGTCATGACACCGGCATCGCCGATTATTAGAGGGCGGCAGATACGTGTACATTCCTGCATGGCAGCAGCTTTCGCAATAATCTCCGGGCCGATTCCGGCGGGATCACCCATGGTTATTCCCAGTAGGGGCCTGTAATGCTCTGCGGAACTCATAAAATTACTCCATCAGGAATTTCCGAACTCTCTTCAGCGGTAAGGTATTCATAAACTGCAAGCATGGTTTCTTCCGGCCCGAATCCTCCTGCCTTGGAAATTAGAAACACTGGAGCGTCAGAGATCTCTGTGACAAACCTGCCTAGAGGTATTCCCGGAAGAACCTCCGATATCAACTCAATTCCCTTAATTCCAAGAGCTTCAGCTGTTCGGGCGGCGGTATCACCACCGGTAACAAACAAAGCACGAAGAGATCTCATTGCAAAAATTTTCTTGACCAGCCTGCCAAGAAAAGAGGAAACCATGCTGCCGAGTTCTTTTTCGCCATAACCGAGGGACTGTGCAAGCCCCATAATTGACTCAATATCACCAGTAGCATGCAATGTTTCCAGTAAAACCGCCTGATCCTGCGGGACAGTTGCCATAATACCCAGAACCCTGGACATTTCTTTCCCGCCGTCTTTAAGCATTTCCGGTATGTTCACGGAAATAAAGGAAACTCTTTTGTGTTTCCTGAGAAACTCAACCTGCTGCCTGCTTGTTTCGGTTACACTGCCAACAAGGAAAAGCATGGAACCTGGAACTACCCTAGATATAGCCGGGTTTCCAATCTTATTAGGTTTCTCTCTGGTCATTGCTTCCGCAAGACCAGATGCACCAACAAAAAGAATTGAGTTGTCGTTTTTAACTGAGGCAACAATTCGCAGATCATCAATAGTTTCAGCATCGGTGATTATTACTCTTTTACCTTCTCCCCGCAGGTCAGCAAACATGGTACTGTAGTTGTCAGTGCCTTCGCGGATAACCGACAAATCAATATGGCCTACTGAACCGGGAAATCTTGACTCGAAGAGCGCTGGGACATAGGAGTTCTCCACCGGGGTAAAGAGATCATTATTCCGTCCGGAAGCCCCAATAGGATTCCCGCCTATTAAACAGTGACCGGAAACAACTGTTCTGCTGTTTTTAGGCGCAGAAGGCGCAACGATAGCGCAGGAGTACCCGGCTTCATCCATCAATGCTGCGACCTCAGCGGCTACGTTTCCCCTCATTGTGGAATCAATTTTTTTGAAGAAATGCTCTGCATCAAACTTGCGGCACTTTTTTACAGCTTCACATACAGCATTATAACTGTCATCTGCATCCATAAAGCGTGATTCCGTACTTACAACCAGAACATTGCAGGTATCGAGATCAATTCCAGTATCCCAACCATTCAATCCAAGAAATGCATTAAAGCCGCTACGCCTGAACTGAACTGCCGAGTCGCCTGCTCCGGTAAAATCATCTGCAATGATACACAAATTGAAACCCATAGACTTCTTATAGTGCAATAAGGATGCCAAATAATTCATCAGCAAGGAAAAACCGGTAAAGAAGGACATGCACCTCATGCATGTAACAAGATTATCAGTAGATAAATACTGTTATATAAATAGTTTATTTCTTCAGATTATTGCCGCTCACCCACCGGCTGACTCCAGGCTATTTATACTTCACAGTGCTGTTGCAGATAAAACACCAGCAAAGAAAATGGTGATATTTTCTCCATGGCGATTATATTCTCACCATGGAGATAGTCGATGTCCTCAAATCTTTAAGGATACATGCTTAATATAATCTCTCAGATATGAATAGGTGGCCTGAAGATTACCATCCTCTGTCTGAAGAATGGAAGGATAGGAATAATCGCCGATAAACGTTCCTTTCTCATCATGGGTGGATCTCAGATCCGGGTCTGACTCCAGAACAATCTCTTTTTCCCAGGAAAGACCCTGATCGCAGGAAGTTGAAATAACAAGAGGATTTCTGGGCACACCCCAGACAGCACTTTTCTCATTAATACTGCACTTTTTCAGAAAAGATTCTTTATCCTGTATCCAGGGCGGAATAGAACTTTCCCGCGGATGGCCGCCTGCGGAGATCTCATTATAGATTATCGCTATTCTGCCATCTCCAAGGATTCTCGCCTGAATAGATGAATTATTGTTAGGAAGTTCAGTTGGCTCAGGTTTTGACCAGGAAAGTCCGCCATCACCCGATACACTCCGGTAAATATAGTCAGCTCTCCTGCTTCTGAAAAATGCTGTTGAGCAATCCGCAAGGATATCCATGTGTACGCAGCCTCTACTATCCGGGACTTCAATGGTTTTCCAGCTTTTCCCTTTGTCCAGTGAAACATTAACCAGACTGTTATCATCTCCGAAGGCATTCTGAATATTGCTGTGCCAGATAGGGCAAATAATTGCCCCATCTGGATTAATCACCGGAGTATGCCGAATGAATGTTCCTTCCTCTTTAAAAAGTGTTTCAACTGGCAACCAGGACTGCCCTTCATCTCCGGACCGTCTTAATCTAACAACCGCTGTACCCTGATCTGTTTTTAATTGAGCTGTATAGAGAAGCCAGAGATATCCGTCGGGGTGACGGAAAAGAACCGGATTCTGCTCGGACCTGGCATCATCATCACTCATCTTCCGAGGCTCCAGCCACTTCCGGGTCTTCCTGTCAAAACGAGAGAGATAGATACTGATATCAGATGACCCTTCCATACTGCCGCCAAACCAGGTACAAAGCAAATCACCCCCATGAACTTCAAAAAGATTTGAAGCATGGTTACTGGAACAGGATGTGGGAATTTTACTTCTCGCAATTATTTCCATATGAAACACTCCTTAAAACATGAAAACAGCTGCATTTTTAGTGCCAACAGCCATGATGGATGGTTAGGGGGGTAATTGTATTTAATGTATTTACTTATAGAACAATTGTTTAGCGAAAACATCAGCCAATCAGAGAAAGTACTGCTAAGCAGTAACAAAATAAACTAACTGATGTAAAAAGAGTGCATTGGTGATTATTTCACCACCAACTATCATATTATTCTCAGGGTTCGTACTTTTTCGCCCGTTCCAGCAGTCCGGAACCTGCGAGACTGGTACAGTTGCGGCCGTTCTTTTTTGAGCGATATAACGCGGAATCTGCCAGATGTACAAGCTCTTCACGGGTTAATTCCTTCTCTCCGGTAAAGGCGGCACAACCCAGGCTGGCTGTAACATTCAGGGTTTCACCGTTAAAACTACAGGTATGATCCTCTATCTTTTTTCGCAGACGCTCGGCAATGGTATAGGCCTCGCAACCACCCGCAGCGTGCAGCATTATCATAAACTCTTCACCTCCGAAACGGGCAGCCACATCACCCTCCCGTATCGAGTCGGCAATAATCTTTGCAATATTCTTTAGAATAACATCTCCTGCAAGATGACCATACCTATCATTGAGGCGTTTAAAGTGATCAAGATCTATCATAACAATACTGAAAGCACCGCCGTAGCGACGGACTCTGCCAATCTGTTCATCAATCTCCGACTGAATAAATGATGTATTGAACAGCCGTGTTTTAGAGTCTGTTACGGAAGAGTTGTAGTGAATACTGTTCTGAATTGCAATGGAGGCAAAACCCATAAGACGATCCACATAAGCCAGTTCTTTTATTGTGTATTCATCTCCCATCAACTTAGGCGAAATAACTACCAGTCCGTACAGTAAAGAATGCCCCTTTACGGGAATAACCAGCTCCGGCTCCATAGGCTCAAGATCCATCAACGCTACTTCATCACCAAGCCCGTCTTTAAGGTTCTTAAAATGGGTTAGACCCTGGTTTTGCGAGAAAAAAGCATCAAAGGGATCAAGATCAATTAGCCTGATATCCGGCGCTGATTCATGCATATTCTGAAACGAAAGAACACGAACCTCAGCGCTCTCATCAAGGGAGTATATAAATGTAAGTTGCCTGGGAATAAACCGGTTAACCAGGAATCCTGCACACGTTCGGGCAATCTCGGGAATCTCGGTTTGGGAACAGAGAACAGCCGCTTCTCCAAGAAGTTCGTTACGCTCAATCAGTAGAGATTTAAGTCTGTTAATTTCCTTAAGAACACCAAGGTTTTCCAGCAGTGTATAGTTTTCCAGTATCTCAGGATTGGTGCTGGAAAACGAGTCGGCCGGGTTCTCATTGCTTAACTGGTCTGACATCTAAACATTATAGTACAGGAGAAAACAGGCACAAACAAGACTGAAAAATATTCTTCTCCACCCTCCGGGAAGAAAAGGTGTATACTATCCATAGAGACGGAGGCCAAGGACAATGGAGCTTTTTCAGGTTAATCTTTTTGCAATTCTTCTTGCTGTGATCTACAACATTGTTATCGGAAGTCTCTGGTACAGTCCGCTGCTTTTCGGCAACCGCTGGATGGAACTCCTGGATATAAAAAAAGACGAAACTCAGGGAGGCATGACTCCATCCATTATTCTTGGTGCTCTCGGCGTCGGCTTTGTAGAGGCCTTCGGATTTGCCCTGCTGCAGAATTTCATAGGCACTGACGGCTTTTTCGGCGGCCTTTTTGTCGGACTTTTTGCCTGGATTGCTTTTGTCATTCCCCCGGCCTTTAATCATGTTTTATATGAAAAGCAGCCCAGAGCGCTTTTTATGATTAATGCCGGAAACAATCTGGCCGCCTTTGCCGGAATGTCCCTGATAATAGGGATACTCTGAATAAAAACCAGAAAAAAAGCCGGACATCTCGGGAAAGACATCCGGCTTATTGTCCAGGACAATATATCAATAAGCAGTAAGACCACCGTCCACCGGCAGATTAACACCGTTAAGAAATGCAGCCTCATCGGAAGCCAGAAACAGAAAAGCTTGTGCGACATCATCTGCCGTTGCAAGTTTTCCCAGGGGGATTTCGCCGTAGCGCTGTTCCCGCAGGACAGGATCTGTCAGAACCGCCTGCAGGCCAGGAGTATCAACTGTCGAAGGATGAACACTGTTACAGCGGATATTATCCTTGGCATACCTTGATGCAATCGACTTTGTCAGAAGCGTAAGAGCGCCCTTACAGGTGGTATAAGCCTCATTGGTAAACTTGTGACCTACCAGACCACAAATAGAAACCATGTTCAGGATTGACCCTCCGCCGCTCTCTCGCATAAGGGGAAGAGCATGTTTGATTCCCAGAAAAGGTCCCTTAACATTAACAGAGAGCATCATATCCAGGTCTGCTTCAGGCATAACTTCGATGTCTTTGCGGATATTGATTCCTGCATTATTAATAAGAACATCGAGCCGGCCTTTACGGGATTTAACTCCCTGCATAAGGTCAATCCAGTTCTGCTCCATGGCAATATTGAGGTTCATAAACTCTGCACCGCCGGCTTCCGCGGGCTTAGCCGAGAGTTCCGCAGCAAGCAGCTGCCCGGCCTCTTCATTCATGTCACAAATGACTACATAAGCCCCTTCATTCCTGAATGCCCGGGCAACACCCGCTCCGATTCCCTGAGCAGCGCCGGTGATGATACATACTTTGTCGCGCAGCTTCATCAGTTCCTGCCTTTATCCTTTGTTTCCCGCACGAACCTTCACGCCGGCAAGTTTTTCATAGTGCTGAATAATTCCGCCGTGGTCATCAGTCTGCTTGCCGTCAACCTTTAGAGCCTGCATGATTTCCATGGCTCCTGCAGTAAGAGGAACAGGAATTGCCAGCTCATGAGCTGTATCAAGGGCATTCTGAAGGTCCTTAATGTGCAGTTCGATCCGGAAACCGGGTTTGTAGTTACCTTCAAGCACCATGGGGGATTTCGCATTCAGTACAGTACTTCCAGCCAGTCCGCCTTTAATGGCATCGTAAACTTTTGCAGGATCCACACCGGCTTTTGTAGCCAGAACATAGGCTTCGGACATTGCTGAGATATTAAGGGCAACAATCATCTGGTTTGCAAGCTTGGTAACATTTCCTGCACCAAGGTCTCCACAGAGAACCGCAGAAGCACCCATCACAAGGAGCATATCCTTAACCTTGTTGAAAAGTTCTTCCTTACCGCCGACCATGATGGCCAGGCTGCCGTCGATCGCCTTGGGCTCTCCACCGGATACGGGAGCATCTATCATATCGATACCCTTTTCCGCAAGAGCCCTACCTACTTCCTGGGAAGCAAGAGGAGCGATTGAACTCATATCAACAACAAGAGTTCCTGGTTTTGCACCGTCAATAATTCCGTTCTCACCAAGACATACTGTCTTTACATGGGGAGAGTTAGGGAGCATTGTTACAATAATTTCACTTTTGGAAGCAACATCCGCGGAAGAAGATCCCGCCTCTGCTCCTGCAGCAACCACTTCATCAAGGTTGGGCTTTACAACATCAAAAGCTATAAGTTCATAACCCGCTTTAAGCAGATTTTTTGCCATGGGCTTTCCCATGATACCAAGACCGATAAATCCAATTTTCATCTGAATTTCTCCTTAACTTAAGGTTAATGGACACTATGTCCATCCTGTAATTAACCCCCGCATAAAAACACAGGGGAAATGTCACTAAATTACCAGGGATTTCAGCTCAGCTGAAAAATCCTTCCTTGCGAACTTTATTCAGGGTAATGCGTACATGCTCTTCCATCAGATCCTGAGATTTCTGTATATCCCTGGCTTTCAGAGCATCAAGTATCCGGCGGTGATACTCAATCCCGTCCCCGGTTCCGAGAAGTTGCACTATATTATCCATGGATGCCATAAGAATATCCTGAATAATACTGTTTACTTTAAACAAAACATGATTCCGGGTTGCTTTGGCAATGCAAAGGTGAAAATCCATGTCTGCCCTGGCAAATTCGCCGGTGTCAGTTACATTATCAAGCATTCGCTTGTAGTGGGATTCCAGAAGTTTTATATCATCTTCAGTGGCTTTTTCCACGGCAAGAGCCATGATCCCCCGCTCCATGGTCAAGCGGTATTCGAGAACATCGACAACATCGCTTTTATCCAGAACAAGCGCGGGAAGCAGTCCGTTGAGATAACTCTCGGCAGTAAGCCCGCGCACATAAGTTCCTTCACCATGGCGGGTTTCCAGCAACCCCAGGGTTGCCAGCCGCTGAAGGGCCTCACGAATTGAAACCCGACTTACACCGAACATTTCCGAAAGCTCACCTTCCGATGGCAGCTTGTCTCCGGGCTTCCAGGCTCCCTGAATTATCTGAGCCTTAAGCTGGTTGAAAACCTGAGCGCTTACACCTTCTTTTCGAACCCGTTTTACTGATACCTTACCCATTCATCTTTCCGTTAGAGTTGTATGATAACCTACGTATTCCCAGCTGTCAATCAAGAAATGGGCAAGATCTGATTACGACGGCCAGACCTGACTTCCCCCGTCAACCCGCAGTACCTCGCCGGTGATAAAACTTGAAGCATCTGTTGCGAAGAACTCTACGGTTGCGGCAACCTCTTCCGGCCAGCCGTACCGCTCGAGGGTACCGGAGTGAACCTTCTGTGCCTCATCAGTCTCTCTGGAAGCAAGAAAACGTTCAGTAACCGTATCTCCCGGTGCGACTACATTCACGGTAATATCGTATGGACGCAGCTGAATTGCAAGACAGCGGCTGTATTCGTGTACGGCTGCTTTTGAAGATGCGTAAATAGCAGCTCCGGGAAGCCCTTTAAGACCTGCAATACTGCCGATGTTGATGATCTTCCCTTTCTTTCTCTTCATCATTTCCGGTGCGACAGCCTTACAGCAGAGAACACAGGTGAGAAAGTTTCGGTCCATAACTGTATGAATATCCTGAAGAGAGATAGAAAGGGCGTCGTTCCCTTCCGGTTTTCCTGCCATATCCGCCTGCACACCCTTTGACCCGATATCTCCTCCGGCACAGTTAATTAGGATATCAATGGGCCCGAGCTTCTGATGAATCTCCGCTACAAGTTCCACAACCTTTGCTTCATCGGTCAGATCACCTGTTACCGCGATACAGGGAACTCCGTATTTTTCGCTGATTGCTTCAGCATTGGCAGCAAGGCTTTTACCTTCCTTGAAAACCGCAGGAGAATCCGGCCGGCTTCCGTGGATTACAACCTTTGCACCCTTTGAAGCAAAGTGCTCCGCAATAGCCTTACCGATACCCCGGGAAGAACCGGTAATCCATGCTACCTTATTTTCAAGTGTTTTTACTTCACTGCTTGCCATATTCACTCCTTTCTTCCGTTCAGACGCCTCCCGCTGACCGGTAACATATAATACAGCATTCTTCACTTTTATAAAACTGGCCGGAGGCATTTTTAGCGGGTTTACGCTGTCCCAAACCGTCTGAGAGGGTATACAATAATCCCACAACACAAACTAAGCAGGAGATAACAAAATGAACAACAGCACCAACTCCGAATTGGCCGAGAAAGCATACACCCTTGGATTCGAGTATGAAAAAACCTACAAAGGCTGCGCCCAGTGCACCATAGCCGCCCTTCAGGATGCCCTTGATATTCGAAACCCTGAAACCGATGCAATATTCAAGGCTGCTACCGGGCTTGCCGGCGGAGGCGCCCGACAAACCGACGGCAATTGCGGAGCTTATGCCGGAGGAGCAATGATTATCGGATATCTTATCGGCCGGGAACGGGATGATTTCGGAGACAGCAAGGATGTCCGTTTTAAGACTTTCGACCTGGTAAAAAAGCTGCATCAGAAATTTATCGATGAGTTCGGCACAGTAACCTGCAGAGAAATTCATACCCGCATAATGGGCAGACCGTTCTATATTGAAGACCCTGATGAGTTCCAGAAGTTTGAAGATGCAGGAGCTCATGACAGCAAGTGCACCGATGTGGTGGGACAGGCGTCCCGATGGGCCGCAGAAATTATAGCCGAATCAGAGCTGCAAGCATAAAGCTGAGGGGTACCGTTAAAATACTGAGCACCGTCGAAATAACAACAATGCTCTGGGAAATCGATGCATCTACTCCATAACGAGAAGGTAGAACATAACTGAAGACAGCAGCAGGCAGAGCAGCGGAAACAAGGGTAACCGTTGCCAGTGTTCCTTTTAAGTGAAAGATACCTATAGCAGCAAGACCCAGAGCAAGACCCGCTCCCATGCGTATGAAAACACCCCAGACAACCTGCTGGTTAATTACCGGCCGCCTGCTGGAAAGGGAAACTCCCACCACAAATGCAGCCAGCGGAGGTGCAGCAGCACCGGCAAAGCGGCAGACTTTCAGCACCGTGTCTGGTACCGGCACCTGCATCAGATTAAAGAGAAAACCCAAAACTGCCGCCCATAAAATCGGAGATTTGAAGGTGGAACCAAGTCCTTTCCTGCTGAACCCGCCTCCGAGAATAACAAACCCCAGAGTAAACAGCATAATAGTAGAAAACTGATCCCAGACAATCTCAATATTCATTGCCTCTGCACCACCCCACAACTGCATCAGGGGAAAGCCGATAAAACCGGAGTTCATAAAAAGTACAGAGAGCGCCATGCCGCGTATATCCTTTCCGGTAATTCTTCCGTAAATCCAGACACACAGATACTGTGCCGCCGCAATGAATACAACAGTGCCCATAAGGTCACCCATATCGGTGACAGAAACAGTTGACTCATAGAGACTGATAAAAACAAGCAAAGGCATAAAGAAATCCACAAGCACACGGGAAAGGGTATCCTCGCTTATTTCCGTCCGGGAAGAAATCACAAGTCCCGCGGCTATCACGATAAAAAGAGGCAGGGTAATACCCAGGGTTGCAACAATGATATTCATACTTTTTCCTACACAGGGGTGAATGGACCCCGCCCCATTACCATATTGGCGGTCAGTTTTCCGCTAAGGGCAGCGGAAATGACTCCGCCGGGCCAGAGACTGTAGTGGCCGCAGGTGCGCAGATTTGCAAGGGGTGTATTGATAAGGTTAAACGCGGGAAAACGATACACAGGAGAAATACCGTCCTGATAACACCAGCCCCCGGAAGAACCCAGGGAGTTCATGGAAAATCTTTCACCCGAAAGGGGTGATCCCACATCGCGGTAGACTATGGAAGCTTTCAGACCGGGAAGAATATGCTCTGCCTGTTGAATAAGCTGGTCAGCCACCTTCTCCTTAAGATTCCGATACTCCCCTGTCCGGGGCATGCCGCCGTCCCTGTTTTTCCAGGTGTCTGCCCATTTATACGAACTGTAGGTCTGAAGAACAATACCTGCCTGGGCTTCCGGCGCTGCACCGGGGTTTTCCTGGCCGAAATGGTTAAGAACAACCCACATCCTGCTGTGCACATCAATATCTGATCCGGCATCCGGAAAAAGAACATCGTAGTTGGGAAAGTAGAACACATGCTGAGCCTGCATGGTTTTATGCAGACTCTTAGAACTCATGTCCAGCCCGAGATAAACATTGACCAGTCCCTCTGTAAGCCTGACTTCATTTATCCGACTGACAAAACTGCTTTTAAACAGTTCAGGCCCGATTATGGAGTTCACCATTTTGCGGTAATCTCCGGCATAGATAAACTGGTCTGCAGTATACGTTTCTCCCATATTTGTTACTGCGGTAGTTGCTTTGCGATCTTTATACTCAATCCGCTCCACAGATGTGCTGCACTTCAGCTCGCCGCCGAGGGAGATAAAGTTTTCCGCAAGAAGATCATGAAGCCCCTGCATTCCCCCTTCGGGGTACCAGTAATCCTTCATCCACAAATGCCAGAACCCGGCGAAAAAAATGTAAGGCATATGATAGTAGCCTATATTGGTAAACCAGTTTCTCAATGCCGGATCCCGGATAACCCTGCATGCTTTCTCCCGGTAGGAATATTTCAACCAGCGACGGAGTTTAGGCAGCCAGGGGATCATAGCAATAAAGCCGGTGAAGGAGGGCTTTTCTATAAGAGGAAAGCTCCATGGGGAATAATGGGCTGTTAGAAAACGGGAAACCTCCCGGACCTCCCGGAACAGTTCGGGAATTCCTTTCTCATGAGGAAAGGCCTGAACCAGGGACGATTCAACAGCGTCGAAGGAGTCGATAAAGAAGTCGAAATCAGCTGAGACCATGCGAAACCGGGCCTTATGCCAAGTAACCTTCTCCAGCAGATCAAGCTCCTGCAGAATAGGAAAGATAATCCCCAGGCTTTCGAAGGATTGATCTCCCCCGTCAAAATAGAAACCTTTACGCCGCAGGCCGGACATATTTCCGCCGGTCTGGTGATTTTGCTCCAGAATAAGAGTTTTCTTTCCGTGCTTTGCCAGAATATTGCCGGCAACAATTCCGCCGAGACCGGCACCGGTGATAATTACGTCATACCTGCCCATACATTCTTATACTATGAATTACCGGAAAAGGGCAGATGTAAAAGATAGACGCACTCCCTCATCCTGGATCACACAAGACGACCAGTTTGCCAGCCCTCTCCTTTTACGATAAGAAAAGGGAGAGAGAAAGATTTTATCAACCCGGGTTGCAGCAGAGAAACTGCATTGCACAGTGGCAAATATAATAGTACCCTGATATCTATGAGCAGCAAAGATAAAGCATCCCCCCGAAGTCTGAGTGACAAGGCTATGACAATGATACGGGAGCGGATTTTTGCCCTGGAGTTTGCTCCGGGAGAACGCCTTGTGGTGGATAAACTGGCTGAAGATATGGATGTAAGCCGCACACCGATACGGGAAGGGCTCAGACTGCTGGTTCATCAGGGACTTGTAACCTACGACGGCAAAGGATATTCCATATTTCATCCCACTGCGAGGGACGTGGAAGAGATCATAGTGCTGCGCCAGTCCATGGAATCCCTCGCTGCGCGGCTTGCCGCTGAACATATGCAGGAAGATGAGATCAATCGCCTGTTGAGTATCTGGTCACAATATAATACAGACTCTTCAAGCCGGGCTCAGGGTGAAGTGGATATGGAATTTCACGAAGCCATATTAAAGAGTGCAGACAACCATCGTCTTGAACGGATTGTGGGTGAGATGCGAGGACAGTTCAGACTGATCCGTAACTGGATGGCTGATAATCTAGCCGACGGACCGGTGAACAGGGAAACCATCGGTGAACACCTGAAAGTATTGAACTGTATAGCCGCCCGGGACAGTGAAGGCGCGGCAAAAGCGATGCATGAACATATAGAGAACAGCCGAAAAAGGACTATCCACAACCTGTTTGACAGGAATCTTATTTTCCGCTGAAATCCCGGGCAGCCTGTACCAGTGCCTGCATATTTTCCACCGCTGTGCCAGGGACAACCTCACAACCGGACCCCAGGATAAACCCGCCATCAAGTGCCCTTCCTTTTTCCATACATTCCCGGGATGCCAGTAAAACAGACTCCGGACTTCCCTGAAACAGCACAGCCGTGGGCTCAAGATTCCCCATGAGGGCTGCTTTGCCGCCGACAAGTTCTATAGCTTCATCCATGGGAACCTTGGCATCTATTTCCAGAACATCCGCTCCGGTTTCCGCCATCAGGGGCAGGATTGCACGGGTGTCACCACAGATATGCAGAATGGTAACCGCACCGTGCTTTTCGACCTCAGGCTGCAACTCCCTGAACACCTTTACTTCAAAAGGATAGACATATTTTCTGTAGATTCCGGGAGAAATCATACTCAGAGAGGCAAGGGAATCTCCAACCATAGCCGTGTCAGATCCGGCATCAAGAGCAGCTTTCAGAAAGGCTATCAATCCGTCACTGGCAATGTCCATAAGTGTTAGGAGTTTACCCTCTGCATCCTTATCTTCATCGGCTTCACAGAACCCGATCTGGGTTAGAAACTCGCTGGTCCCTCCCATAAGATAACTTGCAAGAGAGAATGGTCCGGTACCCGGACCGCGAAGAGCAACCTCCCCGGCAAAGTGGTCTTTCAACAGATTTAAGGCCTCAAGGTAGACCGGCATCCGACCATCGGTATACGGATTAGGAATTTTAAGTGTCTCTATTTCATTCAGCGTACTTACAGCAGGCTTCACCAGATTGGGAGTAAGATTGTAGGGCTGGTTGATCTCACATCCGAAGCCTTCTGCCAGGTAATATCCGTCGGACTGGGCCACCACCACATCCTGACCGACCATGTTCCAGGCGGCTATCTGAGCTTCAGCCATGCGACGACCACTGGTATTGTATTCAGAAACGGGAACTCCGGCACAGGCTGCACCGAAGTTCCCGTTATAGGGGGCTACCGGTACAAGATCCGGTACCATCCCGCCTGCAGCGGTGATGAATCTCTGCCGGGAGTTCATCAGTTACCTGCTTAGAAGTTCTGATAAGCGGGGGCTCAGGTCGACAGCCTCTTCCGGAGTAGGAGTGGAAGTCTGAATGAACACTCCCTTCCGGCCAAAATAATCAATCACCTTGCGGGTATATGCAAGCAGATCAGCCCGAGAGTCAGTTCCATGATCCCAGTAGAAATGGCGCAGACACAGGGGAATCTTCCCGCCTGCGGCATCACGGATGACTTCCCAGTTGGGGTTCTGGGGGATGGTAAAATCCAGACCGCGGACATCCTCTATTTCGGTCATTGCTTCAACAACGTTCTGTACATCGCCACAGGAATGGACAACTATGCCACCGAACGCACGGGAAATCATACTGTTGTATTTCACTCCGAACTCCCTGTAGAGGTTCGGCGACATAAGAGCTGCAGTGTCGTCACTAATGCGAATACCGATATCCGAAGGGATATACCACATTTCGTGGCCCATGGTGTACAGATTTTTTATTCTGCGGACCTGTTCCTTAACAAACCCGATGGTGGCTTCGGTTATCTTCTCCATGAGCAGATGCACTTCTTCCGGGTAAAGCATTGTTGCCGTAATAAAGGAGGTGTATTCCCATATCAGAGATGCAGTAACCAGTGGTGATGGCACATTTACCAGCCGCAGAGGAAGATCACTATTGGTTTGCATAAAATCAATGCGCTCATACGCCCGTTTGTAGATTGGTGTTGTAAGCACATCCGGAACTTCAAGGTTTTTTATCTCATCCCGGTTTTCTTCCCTGAAACGTGGAGCAATCCAGGGATCAGCCTCTTCATTCAGCGTTCCCTGGCAGTTGAAGGCTTCTGCAATTACCCCGATACCGAGGTTTGGTTTTATATTGGGCAGCGCAAAATCGTGAAAGGTGCCTCTCTGTTCATGATACTGAATATTCCAATCCAGCTCTTTTTTATCATCCTCCAGATACTCTTTAAAAGCAGCATGAAAGGGACCAAGTTCTATCATGAAGGGGACATATCCTGTCTCCTTCATCTGCCAGGTATCGTGAAGAATGGAACGTTTATCGTTATCGCTGATTTTATCCATTGTTTTCCGTCCTTTTGTTAAGATTAATCCTGCCCGGACTGCAAAAGCTTTTTTTTCAGCCGGTCGAAAGCCTCAGTGGTTGACAGTATCGGCTCATCCAGCCCTTTCTCATTGATAGAAAAAGAACTCAGTACGCTGTACAGGGAAAGGATATTTTCTGTTGGAGTATCCTCCTGAAAATGATGCGCCCCGCCGAGGATGAACCCTCCCCCAGCGGCACAACCGCGGACAAGCCGCAACACTTCTGCTTCAATATCCGCCGGCTTTCCCCGGGGCATCAGCAGTTGAATATCAAGTCCGCCCATCAATGTCAGGGCTGAACCAAAACGACGCTTGGTTTCCAGAGGATCGATCGCCTGCGGCTGAATCGGATGAAGTACATCCAGCCCGATTTCAATCATGTCTGGTATAATCGCTGAGCAATCCCCGCAGCTGTGGTAAGCGATAACGATATCTGGCCGGGCCGCTTTGAACTGACGGAAAAGCTCTGCATATCGGGGCTTGAAGAACCTGCGCCACAGTTCGGGAGAAATCATCATTCCCTGTTGCGATGCAACATCATCTCCCATCCAGACCATGTCAGCACCCATTGAGATATACTTGAGAAGAGCCTGGCGGGGGAACTCCATGATCTTATCGAGGAACAGGTCAACCAGTGCCTCGTTCGTCAGCATATCAACCATGAACTGGTCCATGCCCCGTAGGTACCAGGCAGTTTCAAAGATCGAACAGCGGCAGGAGCCCGCTATCCAGTACCGGTCACCGTAGGTATCGAGGATGCGGGACATCTCCAGGTACTGCTGCGGTGCGAGGGGATCAGGGATATCCCACTGCTCGATTTTCGCTTCATCTCCGGCAAGTGGATTTCTGACAATAGTCGTGTAAAAACCAAAATTGTTTTTGATATTACGCCAGGTTATCCCCCAGGGACAAACATACTCCTGTTCCGTTGAAAAGTTATTGCTTTTTTCGATCCCAATCCCGACCTGAACCATATCGTTTCCAAGATGAATACCAATATCAGGTTCCCGGATATCTAGATCCCTGCGCAGCCGATCTGTAAGCCGGGGAGTAAATGACGAAAAGGTCGGGACCCGATCTACCTGCCGATGAGCGACAGCAGCCCTAACCAGCTCTTTTGAATCTATTGCCATACAAGCTTCCAGCCTGGACGCTACTGTCCGGAATACAGAAGATTAGGCAAACCAACAACCAGGTCCGGAACCAGTACAATCAAAATCAGCACCAGCAGCAGAGGGACAAGGAACGGAGCCGTAGCTTTTACAACACGGCCGTAAGAGAGCCCTGAAACCTGCTGCATAACGAACAGCACAATACCGAAGGGCGGTGTCAGAAGTCCAATCATCAAATTTAGAACCATGACAACACCGAAGTGTACCGGATCTATTCCGACCCGGGTTATTACCGGCAATAGAATAGGGGTAAGAATCAGTATCGCAACAGTTGGGTCAAGGAAGCAGCCAATAATCAAAAGAAAAATATTGACAACGAGAAAAATCATCAATGGATTATCGCTCACAGTCATCAGGGCATCGGCAATCCGGATAGTCAGGCCCGACCTCATGAGAATCCAGCCGTAGAATCCGGAAGCAGCTACGATAAAGCCAATCAGGGCAGTTTCTCTTGCGGTTTCAAGAAATACCTGCTTGATCTCCCTGAACCCAAGTTCCTTAAGGGCGATCTTTCCGATTATCAAGGCGTAGAATACTGCGATCGCGGCAGCTTCGGTAGGAGTAAAGGTTCCTGACCAGATACCGCCAAGCAGAATAACAGGCGTTAACAAAGGAAGCAGGGCATCAAGCAGGCTTTTAAAGAAACCGGAAAAGGTTATCATACCCAGTCTTGGATACCCCCTGCGGTGCGCATACCAGCTTACCATGAGCATCAGAATCACCGTCATGATCAGACCAGGGACTACGCCTCCGAGAAACAGCCGTCCGACAGAGACCCCAGACATAAAGCCGAAAACAACCATAGGCAGACTTGGCGGAAAAATCGGGCCTATAGTGGATGATGCCGCAGTAATTGCCACGCTGAAATCCCGGTCGTATCCCCCGTCATCCATAGCCTCCAGTTCAATTTGCCCCAAACCGGCAGCATCTACTACTGCCGCACCGGACATCCCAGAGAATATCAGGCTGGCTACAACATTTGCATGCCCGAGACCGCCAGGAAGAAAGCCAACAACCGAGTGGGCAAAGCCGAAAATTTTTGAGGTAATTTTTGAGCTGTTCATGATCTTTGCCGACAGAATGAAAAGTGGAATAGCCAGCAGCAGGAAGTTATTCAGACCGAACATCATACGCCGGGAAATGACTGACATAACCATATGTCCTCCGGCGTTCTGTATATAGCCAAACAAAGCAGCAGTTCCCAGAGAAAACGCCACCGGAACACCAAGAGCAAGCAGTCCGATAAGTCCGAAAGTGATAAAGTAAATCATTGCTGATTCTCCTCTGCCGTATCATTGCCGTTAGATTTGAAAAGGCCCCTGATATCCAAAAAGAGGTTATACAGCAAGTACCATGACATGATGATTCCGGATATCAGGATAATGAGATAAATAACACCCATCCTGAACCATGGGACAGTGGGCAGATAATTGTTCCATGTCGCCTGAATGTTCGGGATGCTCCCCGCAACAAGTACATAGAGAAACGGAAGAATCAGGATTCTTCCGATGATTCTAACGGGCCGTTGAAACCTGGACGGTAGCATAAGAGTAACCGTATCTATACCGATATGTTTTTCATCCTTCATGGCCGCAGCAGATCCGATAAATACAATGAAAACAAAGATATATTCTGATAGCTCCTGAGACCAGGACGAAGGTATCTGGAGGATATTTCTGAATACTATCGTCGTCATCACAAGCAGGAACATGATCAGCAGGACCAGGGCATTTGCCAGTTCCAGCACCTTCTTCATTACTACTCTCCTTTGTCGTTTTGCAGTTCAAAAAAATACGCCACAGTTTTTAAACTGCGGCGTATCATTGATACGTTCAGGTATCTGTTCAAATAAAATCAGGTTCAGACAGCCTATAGCTGCTGAAGCCGCTCGTAAAGTCCAGGTTTCCAAACCTCACGACCCAACTTCTCAAGTACCGGCTGAACCGCAGCCTGGAACTTCGCCTTGTCAACTTCAATAAGTTCCATACCAAGGTCATTTACCAGCTGCTTGACATACTGAGCATCACCGTCTTTGGTCAGGCCGTTTGCATAATCAGTTGCCTCTTTCCATGCGTCCATGACCAGTTTCTGGTCTTCAGGAGTCTGGCGGTTATACCACTCCATTGACATAAGGAAGCGGGCGGCCGAGAAGATATGCTCAGTTTTAACCAGGTACTTCTGTACTTCATAAAACTTGTAGTTGAGAATTGTCTCCGGTGGATTTTCCTGAGCCTCGACGGTTCCAGTCTGCAATGCAAGGTAAACTTCGGAAAAATTGATCGGGGTCGGAAGGGCACCCAGTTCTTCCCAGGCCATCATCCACGATTCCAGTTGGGGTAACCGGATTTTCAACCCTTTAACATCAGATACAGCATTGATAGGGCGATTTGCTGTCAGATACCGGGCTCCACGCAAGACAACACCAACGGTCTTTACTCCCCGCTCTTTCTCTTCAAGATCTGAGATTTCTTTTCCCAGCGGACCGTTCCAGTATGACCAGAACTGGTTTACATCCTTGAATATGTAGGGTACTTCAGAGACGAAATATTCCGGATAAAACTGCCCTATATCGCCTGAACCATTGGCTCCGAATTCTACGGAACCATCGATCAGCTGCTCGAAAGTTTCCCGTTCATTACCCATGGCACCGCCGGTGTGGATAATTACTTCAATCCGTCCGTTACTCTTTTCCTCTACAACCTTTTTAAAAAGCTGCAAACCCTTGTCCTGAGGTGAGTCTGCCGGAAAAGTAGAAGCGACATTGACAATCTGACTTTTTGCAGCGCCACCTTCTCCCTGTCCCCCGGCAAAAACAGTCCCTGCTCCAAATAGCAGAGAGAGGATCATAACAAATACAAAAACTTTCCTCATAGATTCCTCCTTTCTTTGTCAGCTACAGCACTAGCTTGTTAGCTAACACTAATCGTACCACCCCTCCAGGCCGCTGTCAATTTTTTCCTCTTGCCCCACAAAACAAAAGTGAGGAAGACGCAGGCCTCAACAAGCTGACTGATGATCCCGGTAGAAACTACCCAATGGAGGATCAGTATGCTGAAAAATCCCGATAGGCCTCGTACATGGCTATTACATTCTCAACCGGAACATCGGGCTGAATGTTATGCACCTGGGCATAGATATACCTGCCCTTTTCCTTGAATATCTCCATATTCCTCCGCACCTCTTCCCTCACTTCTTCTTTTGATGCATTAGGAAGTACATCCTGCGTATCGATACCACCGCCCCAGAAGACAATTTCTTCACCGTACGCTATCTTCAGCTCAGCAGGGTCCATACCGACAGCCGAAATCTGGACCGGATTCAGAGCCTGTATTCCTATTTCTATAAAATCTCTGATGATAGGTCGGATTGCTCCGCAAGAATGCATAACCACTCTGCAGCCGAATTTCTTAATTTCTTCAACAATTTTAGCCTGACGAGGTTTGATAAACTCCCGGTACATATCAGGAGAAATAATCAGAGAGCTTTGCGTTCCCAGATCATCGGCAATTTTGACAAAATCAACATATGGTGCCAGTTCACCGAGCACATATCGAATTAATGTAATGTTCCATTCAAGCGCCCTGTCGAGAAACTCATGAGAGAACACCGGATCCACCGCAAGATCCATGTAGAAGTCGGTAATGCCGCGAATCCAGGAAGGCAGACCGAAGGTTGGTTCCCGCAGGCCTTCAAGAACCAGCGCATACCGCCCCTGATACCTTTTTGCCCGCTCGATGAGCCCTTCGATACGGTAGGCCGATTCGACCTCTGGCCAATGATACATCGAAAGGGCCTCTGCCGGATTCGATCCCTGCAGCGGATGTTCCTTCATAGTATAGTACTGGCCGTCAAAGACACGGCCAATACCCCATTGGTCGTATAGAACACCGTTTTCGCCTTCCTGCCAGGGTCCTGATTCGCGGATATATATAGATCGGAAATCAGCACCGAAATACTCGAGAATCCGCTCATCGGGAATAACTACCTGCTGATCACGAGCCCGAATTGAGCTTTCCGTATAGGGAAACCCCAGGGAGTTACACAACTTCCGCTCGATATCCCAGTGCATAGTGGAATTGTTAATCGCCCCGATATCCAGAGGAACCCGTTTGGGGAGCTCCCCGGCAAAGACTTGAAGTACAATATCCCTGCTGTTGGCCATTTCGCACACCTCTACTATCCAACTAGTTAACTAGTTAATATCTGATGAATGGTAGCATTGCCTTTGCCTACTGTCAAATTGAAATCTTATATACCCAGATGAACCCCGTTTGTCATGAGTAATTCTTGATGTTGTTCATGTGCTCCAACATTGCATCGACGGCAGCCGATCTGTTCCGGGCCTCTATAGCCTTCAGAATTTGTGAGTGCTCCCGGACCGCATCCTCCAGCTGAACGGAAGAAATATTCTTGAGTGTGATAATCTGTACGTATATTTCCGAGTAGAGTTGGGCAAGGAATGATTCCAATACGTTGTTATGAGAGAATTCCACCAGCTTTAAATGGAAAAAGATATCTTCGTCCAGACCGCGATGTCCTTCGCGAACACTTGAAGCAAAAATATCATGAGCCTGCCCAATTACAGCTATCTCGCCTTCCGTCGCATTACTGATTACAAGTTCAACCGATTTACACTCGAGAACAGCTCTGGTTTCCATAAGCTCGACATAAGTCGAAGACCCTTTATGCAGATAACTGGTAAACAAACCATCGAGCGTATTCTTTCCCAGAGAAGAGAGAAACGTACCCGACTGAGGAACTGATCTGAAGATACCGTAAAATTCCAGCTGTTTGAATGTCTCCCGTAGCTGCAGTCTGTTCACCCCCAGCTGCTTGGCCATTGCACTCTCAGAGGGAAGCTTGTCACCCGGGGCAATAATACCCGCGTGAAACAAGTCCCGCAGTTGGCGCACAATCAGTGTCCTTATACTTTCCGGCTGGATCTCCTTGAGATGATTAAGTACATCTTTGGCAGTCATCTAATCAGTTCCCTCGAAAAACAGGGTATAGCCATCTGGTGAACTAGTCAATCAAATGAATACACATATTGTTGAGGCAATCAGAAACCACGTGCCCGCCGTATAACAGGTACGTATTCCACTTTCTGTCCAGCTTCCTACTCAGCAATCGGTTCCAGCGCCCTCGGAAACAGCCCGTTTGCCCAGGCAAGGAACAGTCCGTAGTTTAATACCGGAACACCTGCTGCGTGGATTTCATCCAGCCGGGTCATTACCTTTCCCCGGGTAAGCATGCAGCTGGCACACATTATCACTAAATCATAGCTCTTCAGCTCCTCCGCAGAAGGCATCTTCCGTGCAAAGATAAAATCCCCGTCCCGCCGAACCATCTGCCGGAAAAGTCTTGGGATTTTCACCGTACCGATATCGTCCGCCTGGCGGTGGTGGGAGCAGCTTTCAAGCATGAGAATCCGGGGTTCAGACCGCATATTCTCCAGAGCCTTCAAGCCGTCCACATAGCGATCAAGATCACCTTTCTTCCGGGCAAAGAGAATGCTGAAGCTGGTAAGAAACTGATCCTCGGGTATATCCGCCGCTACCTTGCTGAATGCCTGGCTGTCGGTTATTACCAGCTTCGGAGGTGTTTTAAGGCTGTTGTAAAACTGATACAGCTCCCGTTCCTTCACCACAAGAGCTGCACAATCCCGGTCCAGAGCATCCCGAAGGGTTTCCACCTGGGGAAGAATGAGCCGCCCTTTGGGTGCGGCAAGATCAATGGGGGTTACCAGAACAATAAGGTCACCCTCCCGGACGAGGCCCTCGAGAGGTGTTGGTTCAGGTTCCGGACGCGCAGCAGAGATTGCGCTAATCAGTTCGGGAATTCCCCGCCCTGAAGGGCTGTCCACCTGCAGCCCCCCGGTCTGTTTCAGCCAGGCTGATTTATCCGAATGGAGAACCTCTGCTCCGTGGGTAGAAACAAAAAGTGAGGGGATCTTGTTTCCATTGTTAAAGAGCTTTTCAAAGAGAGACTTCTCCGCCTCAACCGCCGGAAGGTGGCCGGGACTGACCATGATAACCATATCCGCTGTTTTCGCCCGCTCCAGAGCGGCTTTTATACGCTGATCGCCAAGCTCCCCGACATCATCAATGCCTGCGGTATCAACAATACCTGCCGGCCCCAGCCGGGGAATCTCAAAGCTCCTGGTAACCGGATCGGTTGTGGTGCCCGGAGTATCGGAAACAATTGCAACATCCTTTCCGAAGAGAGCATTCATCAGACTGCTTTTTCCGGCGTTGCGGATTCCGGTAAGGACAATACGGGGCTGTTCTGCCAATGGTGTTTTCATTCTCTCTACCTCATTCTCACTCTTTTGTTTTGTCTCCCGGGAAACTTTCCTGCATATCCGCCGGAAAATTGGAAACAATACATTCCGGCTGCAGCCAGTCTTTCAGGGTTTCTTCATCAATACCAAGAAGGACTGCTGCACGGGCTCTGAATTCCCTAAGGTCTGATGGCGGATCAGAGAGAATGCCCTCCACCAGAGGTTTGAGCCGGTGATACCCCACCCGCGGCATAAGAGCATTGAGCATAGCCGGTGAGCCCGCAAGATTACGCTCCATCCTCTGTGTATCCACAGTCATCTCATTAAGAAATCGAAACAGTGCCTCTGTCGCCTGAATGAGCAGGCTGCAGCTGTTGAGAAGGCACTCAGCAAGGAAAGGAAGCATGGCATTAAGCTGTAGCCTGGAATCCCGGGCATATACAGCTGTGAGCCGTCCTTCGGCATCTACCCGCAAGGCAAGGCCACGGGCAAACTCAAGCAGCACCGGATTAACCTTAACCGGCATTATGCTGGAACCCCACTGCAGTTCAGGATGGCGAATTTCCCCTACCGCCGAGCTGGAATAAAAGAGAAGATCGTCACAGAGAGTAATCAGATTCCCTGCGGCAAGGGAGTAACCGTTACCTAACTCCGCAAGGGAATCCTTATGGGCAATTGCATCAGGCAGATTCTGACTCCGCGACAGTGGAAGTCCGGTTATACGACGCAGATTGCGGACCGCTCCATTAATATACTCCGCCGGAGCATTGAAACAGGTTCCCACAGCAGTACCGCCCAGGGAAATCTCACGGACCCGCTCGCTGAGTTTGGATATTCGCCAGCGGTCCCGCTCTGCCATCCCGGCCCAGGAACCGAACAGTTGTCCCGCACTTATGGGAAGAGCATCCTGCATCTCCGTTCTGCCCGTCATAAGGGTCCCGTCATACTCGGTCTCCAGGGAAACCAGTTTCTCCTGCAGAGCAATTACCCATTCTTCTACAGCAGAAAGACCCCGCAGGGCAACGATATTCACTGCTGAAGAGAAAACATCGTTGGTGGACTGGTAGCGTGCAAGATCCTCGAGAAAATCCGGCTTCACCCCTGTTTTCTGCAGGGTAAGCTCCGCCAGAACCTCATTCAGGTTCATGTGGATACTGGTACCTGCCCCGCCCTGTCTGAGACTGATAGGAAAAAGTGCATCATGCTCTCCACGGATAATCTCTTCGCAGGAAGACCGTATTCCCTGATAGAGGCTATCCTCCCAGCGCCGATCCAGAGCCTGTACCGACTCCAGGGCTGCAAGTTTTACTTCGGCGGTTGCACGGATAAGTTCAGCCGGAAGTAATCCCCCGCCAAAATTTGCAGCTGCCCTTGCGGTTTCCGGACCGGGAAGGTTCATGCGGAAATCTCCTTTCTGCAGACCAGGCCGTCGGCCCGGTCGAAACTCATTTCAAAGCCGGTGGATTTAATTCTCATGCTCAGACAACCTATGCACTGCAGACCGTCTTCATCAAGACAGATCTTCCCTGGATAAAGAAGATAGTTCTTCTTGGCCTCCACAGGGGTTAGATTGGGCATTACCACATTTGCTCCCCTGCGGATCATCTCTTCCCGGCCGTTCGGGGCAAGGCTTCCTGCCGCAGTTGTTGCCGGAATATGGGCTTCGGGACAGACAACCCTCAGAAAGGCGGTAGTTCTCAGAGCAAGTTCGATGGGAATCTGCGGAGCATCTTTCAGTGGCGTTTCAGGATGAGGAATAAACGGGCCAATGCCCACCATATCCAGCCCGATATCCATGGCCAGACGGACATTGTTTACAACCGTGTCTTCCGTCTCTCCGGGAAGCCCCACCATAAACCCCGATCCGGTCTGAAAACCGGTGCTTTTCAAGTCATGGAGGGCCTGGAGCCTCCGGTCAAGACTGACCCCATCCCGAAGATATGTATGCAGAGCAGGATCAGAAGTTTCAAAACGGAGCAGATACCGGTCCGCTCCGGCCTTTTTCAGTTGAGCGTAGTGCTCCCGGGGAAGAATCCCGCAGCTCAGGGTAAGGGCAGCATCGCCGTGGGTTCGCTTTTTGATTCCCGCAACAAGGCTGCTGAGTCTTTCGGTATCAAAAGCGGCATCTTCACCGCCCTGGAGAACAAATGTACGCAGCCCCCGGGCATATCCGGAGTCCACCGCCGCGTAAATCGCCTCATCGGAAAGACGATAACGGTCTACATGAGGGTTATCCCGGCGGATTCCACAGTAGAGACAATTGCAGCTGCAGTAGTTGGAATACTCAATCAGCCCTCGTAAAAATACCTTCCCGCCGAATACACGGCGGGATATGGCAGCAGCCTCTGCTGTAAGCTCAGCATCCCTTCCCTGCCTGAACTTCAGTTCTGCAGCACGAACGGCATCAGACATAGAGATCCCGTTCCCCCTGTTCAATGGCGGCACTGTTTTTACGGATAAGAGAAGCGATGGACTCAGACTGCTTATCAGCTATTTTCTCTATGAGAACCTCACCCTTTTTCTGCAGATCCTCAGGAGCATAATCTTTCAGATACTCAGCAAAGGTAGCAAGCCCGTTTGGAAGACAGTACTGTTTTATAAGCCCCGGTTTAGCCAGATCCATGAAATCGGCTCCGGTTCGTCCCTTACGATAACAGCCGGTACAGAAAGAAGGCACCAGTCCGTTATCAGCAAGATCATCAATAACCTCCGCAAGGTTTCGGTGGTCTCCCAGGCTGAACTGGCTGTGGGAAAACTCCTCAGTATCGCTTTGTGCTCCTCCGTAACCGCCAGGGCTTGTGCTGGAGCCTGCGGAAACCTGGCTTACACCGTAGCGGAACAGTTCGCTTCGCATTTTGGAAGATTCCCGGGTGGAGAGAATGATTCCGGTATAGGGCAGAGTGAGTCTTAGTACAGCTACAATCTTTTTGAACTGTTCATCGGAAACAGGATGGGGAACACTCTCACTTATTGGAGCACCGGAAGCAGGTTCCATTCTGGGGACACTTACGGTATGACAGCCGCAGCCGAATTTTTTCTCCAGGTGATTGGCGTGCATCAGCATGGAGAGGGTATCCTTGCGGTAGTCAGCCAGACCATAGAGAACTCCAAGGCCTACATCATCGATACCGGCTTCCATGGCCCGATCCATAACCTCCACCCGCCAGTTGAAATTGGCTTTGGGTCCGGTGGGGTGGTACTGCTTGTAGAGTTCCGGATCGTAGGTTTCCTGAAAGCAGGTATAGGTGCCGATGTTGGCGCCTTTGAGTTTTCGGAAGTTTTCTACCGACATGGGAGCAAGTTCCACGTTAATGCGCCGGATTGAAGAACCTTTTTCATCTTTTACACCATACATGGTTTCAATAGCCTTTACGGTGTAGTCGATGGAATACTCCCCGGCCTCACCGGTAAGCAAAAGCAGACGCTTGTGTCCCTGCTTGAGAAGCGTCAGGGTTTCTGCGGCAATCTGATCCTGCGTAAGAGTTGTACGATGCAGTTCTTTGTTACTTTTCCGGAATCCACAGTAAAGACAGTCGTTGCAGCACTTGTTTCCGGCATAAAGAGGTGCAAAAAGAACCATTCTAGGGCCGTAGATTTCCTGCTTTACAAAAGCTGCTGTCTCAAGCAGAGCTTTTACCGCCTCATCTCCGGTACATGCAAGCAGTTCAGATGCCTCTTCGAGTGTAAGCCCTTTTAGTTTTCGTGCCTTAGCAAGAATTTCATTTCTGCGCTCTGCTTCAGGCGCTGCTGTTGTTCCAAGTTTTTCTATGAGTTCAAAATCAATCTGTTCACAGCTTACCGCCGTTGTCGTGGTCATCCTGTTCCTCCCGAAAATTGGTTAGAACGGATTTCACCTGCACCCGGTCAAGACGACCCAGCTTCCCTGCAAGAGCTCCGATTTCATCGGTGGACCCTTCGACAACCAGTGAGATAACATGAATACCTTTATCACGCAGGGGCAGCCCCTGGCGCGCCAGAATCAGTTCTCCGAAATCCGACAGCAGAGTATTCATACTCCGCACGGAATCCTTAGACTCCAGCAGTATTGTTACGACTCCCAGCCGCTTTTCCATCAGTGCGCAACCTCCGGATCAGGTCAGGAAAGAGTGGACCACCTTGAGGGACCGTGATCCGCTCTCAGTGTTCCTGACTAAAATAGTACACTTGTACGGATTTGTCAACTATAGTGATAAAATTTTATTTATTGTGATTTAAATAACAATAAATAAAAATCTCACCCGGCAGCAACAGGCCATTTACGGGCAAGTATACCGGCTTCTCCGGGAGTCCGCAACGGATAAACGAATGCGAAAGATATCTGTACTGATCTACAGTTTTCTACTGTCCGGACAATAGCACTGTCTCTTACCTGAGACTGGGGACAGTAATACAACCGTCGGGAAGGACAATCACTTTGGGTACCGCCACACCTGCCTGCAGGGCTCTTTCCAGACCTGCGTCCAGGGCCTGCTGTATATCTTCTGCGGGTTCTATAAACATGCTGGTAAGGCGTTCATCGCTCAGTTCTGTTTTAGCTGTAACCGTCGCCCTGGCGGAGACCTCCGCCATCTTGGCAGCCTTGTGGTACCCGAGAACATACCCTTCACCTATGGTCCGCAGTGCTTCCTCCGGAGAAGAGGTGGATGCCAGCAGATTTGCATAGGCTTCATCACCGATTCCATCACGACAGGATGAGACAAGAATCAGGGTACCGCCATCCTTCAAGGCCAGAGCTCCGTTATCAATTGCCTTCTGGGACTGATACAGATCTATGTCCATGGGAAATTTGGCTATGGAGATAACCACATCCGCCTTTTCCGGAATATCCACACAGAAAATAGATCGGGCGGTATCTATTGCTGCAACGAAAGAGCCGTACAGGTCACCGGCGGTAGCTGCGGCAACCCGCTGCTCACCATCAAGAACCGTCATTAACGCGAACACCGGGGCATGAATATGGGTAAGAGCATCGATCATATCTTCATGTACCGGGTTACCCTCCAGTGCAAGTGCTTTTGCCTCGGGATTAAGAGCCAGCTTGTGATTGGCTTCTATAGTCTCATATGCAGCGACACCGGGTAAAAATGCCTTACGACCACCGGTAAATCCTGCAAAATAGTGGGGCTCCACACTTCCGGTAACAAGAATACGGTCCGCAGCAAAGACAGCTTTATTCAGTATGATTGGAGTACCATTACGGGTGTCACCCACCTTCTGCATGGTGTCTGTATCCCGGGCATCGTGGGCCAGGCAGGAGTTTCGTAAAACATCAAAATGAGACCCCAGAATCTGCCGGTACTCCTCTTCCGTCGGTGCCCGGTGGGCTCCGGTGGCAACGATAACGGTGATACCGTCAGGACCGATTCCTGCTGCTGAAAGCGCCGGCACGAACAGGTCAAGCATAGCCTCCGTCGGTGTCGGCCGGGTTGCATCGTTCACAATGATCAGAACCCGTGAGGCACCTTCAAGAAACATTTCCAGATTCCGCCCTGTCCCTCCTTCAGCATTCAGGGGTGCACAGACAGCGTTCTTAATAATTTCCCGGGGCGTTCCTGCAGGATGAAACTCGTTCGGTTCCGCTTCAAGTAGAAGGTTTGTATTGGGAATAGTAACGGAAAAAGTCTGATTAAGGTAGGGAATAGCTATTTGCACAAGTTTCCTCCCGCACCGGCAAGTGCTTAATGGTTGGACCATAATGCATCTTTTTCGCATATTTTGAAAAGCCTGTTTAGATCAAACTACCACCATTGCAGGTAATATTTACTCCGCTCATCTGTTTTAAATACCGATATAGTAGCATATAGAGAATATCCGTGCTGGAGCCGCTGAATGAGAGCTGAAAGTATTATCAAGAGAACCGTACTTTTCTTCGATCGTTTTACCTATCTGAATGCACTCAGAAACGGCATGGTTGCAGCAATACCTATCATAATGATCGGGTCTTTCTCCATTCTGCTGCTGAACCTTCCAGTCACACCATACCAGAACTTTATTCAGAACAGCATCGGCGGCGGTATTCATTTTCTACTGGAAACCCTGATCACCTGCACAATGAATTTCCTGGTGCTCTACCTGCTTATTACAATCAGTCAGAGCTATGAACGTCTGCTGAACCTGCAGCCCCAGGGAATACTGCCCCTGCTTTCTCTTTGTGTATATATCACCTTCAGCATGAACTATGCAGAAGGATTCAGTGTTATTATCTTCGATAAAACACGACTTATAGACTGTATTCTCATTATTTTTCTGGCATCTCAAGTCTATCTCAGAATAATAAGAATCCGATATTTCCGTATTTTCCTTTATTCCGAAGGTGCGGATACTGTGTTCAATGCCTCCATGTCCGCCATACTTCCGATTACCGTAATAACGTGCATATTCGCTTTCATAAAAATAGGCTTCTGGAAATTTGCCGGGATAACTGACCTGAATTCATTCTCAATGGAGTTTCTTTCCCGGTTTTTTATTGGAGAAGAGCGGTCCCTTGGCAGTTTGCTCAAGTTTGTTTTTCTGGTGCATGCCTTCTGGTTTTTTGGCATTCACGGAAGCAATCTTCTTGAAAATATTGCCCATACACTCTTTGCTCCAACCCTTTCTCATGGTGCAGCTGCAGGCATGAATGCGTCCGCCCATGAAGTTATTACAAAATCATTCATTGACGGCTTTGTGCTCTTAGGTGGTGCCGGAACCACCCTCTGCCTTGTTCTGGCACTGATTATAATTGACAAACGCAGGAATATACGTAGCCTTGCATCCCTGGCATCATCCCAAATCCTTTTTAATATCAATGAAATCATTATTTACGGACTGCCGATTGTCCTGAATATGATGATGCTGATTCCTTTTATACTGGTTCCCTTAACGGTAACCCTTATAAGCTATGTGGCATTCCGTCTTGGGCTTGTCCCGCCTCCGATATATCACATAGAATGGACGACCCCAATTTTTCTAAGCGGTTTTATTGCCACCGCCTCAATTCGTGGAGCAATATTGCAGGGTGTAAACCTGATTGCGGGAATACTGATCTACGCCCCCTTTGTAAAGCTTAATAAACGGCATTACTATGACTCGGTAAAGCAGAATATCGACAAGCTGACCAGTATTGTGAAAACGGCCGAGACCGACGGGATTCCTCCGGAACTGAGAACACTAACCGGTTCTCTCGGCTCCGTCTACAGAATGCTCACCTCCGAATTGATGTCTGATCTGAAAAACAGAAAACTTGAGCTCAACTACCAGCCTCAGGTTAACTATTACGGAAGAGTAATCGGCTTTGAAGCTCTGCTGCGATGGAGAGTTAAAGACTACGGACTTATTTATCCTCCCTTAACAATCGTTCTTGCAGAGGAAGCCAACATTATGGCTGAACTTGGAGACTTCATAACCGACCAGGCCTGTAGTGATATAGAGAAAATCGCAGACATAAGCCATGAAGATCTGTGTGTTTCCATTAATTTCAGTGCATCCCAGATCTCCGATCCCAAACTGAAAACCCGGGTGGAAAATATTCTTGCACGGCATTCACTGGGAGGCATAAACCTTGGGATTGAAATAACAGAGCAGTCATTCCTTGCTTCATCGGAACTGGTCAGGTTTCAGCTGGAATCCCTCAAGAATCTGGGAATACACATAAAACTGGATGATTTCGGAATGGGCCACAGCTCTCTTCTATATCTTCAGAACAACCATTTCGACGAGATCAAACTTGACGGGTCTCTGGTAAGGGAACTTACCGAAAACCCGCGTTGCAGCAACATCATTGCCTCAATTGTTCATCTTTCCCAGTCTCTGGGCTTCATTGTGCTTGCCGAATTTGTTGATACCGAGAAACAACGGCAAATACTGCACGAACTGGGTTGCGACTGCTATCAGGGCTATTACTACAGCCCCGCCCTTCCCCTGGAAGAAGCAATTGAGTATTTCAAGGCTATGAATACGGGTACAGACGGGTCCGCAGCAGTAAGTGATTCACCGGAATCTAATGAGGTTTCAGGGCCATTGTCCCGGAAATAACTGCCTGAATAGTGAACAGCCCACCATCAAAAATATTGCAAACCTGTCACTTGTATGTTAACATACTTCTACTTTGATAACTAACCGACAATGTCGAAAAAGGAGCGAATAGATGAAAGCGTTACAGCTCACCGAATACAACAAGCTGGAAATGGTGGATGTTCCCAAACCGGAACCGAAAGAAAAAGAGGTTCTTATTAAGGTTGAAGCCTGCGGTATCTGCGGCAGTGATATACACGGAGTAGACGGAAGTACCGGACGGAGGATTCCCCCCATCATTATGGGTCATGAGGCAAGCGGTATAATTGAAAAACTGGGCCCGGGAATTAAAAACTACAAGGTCGGAGACCGGGTTGCCTTTGACTCCACCATCTACTGCGGCGAGTGTCGGTACTGCCGGGAAGGCGCTGTTAACTTCTGCGAAAACCGTCAGGTTCTCGGTGTATCCTGCGATGAGTTTCACAGGGACGGAGCTTTTGCAGAGTACGTTACAGTACCGGAGATTGTGCTCTATCCCATGCCGGATGAAGTAACCTTCGAACAGGGCGCCATGCTTGAACCCCTGGCTATTGCGCTGCACGCAGTACGCATTACCCCCATCACAATCGGCGATACAGCCCTCCTTATGGGTGCCGGTATAATTGGCCTCATGACCCTGCAGGCTCTGAAAAACGCAGGCTGTACGAAAATCTATGTTGCCGATGTTGATGAAACCAGGCTGGAACTGGCCCGCAAATTCGGTGCCACGGAAACCTTTGATCCCCGAAATGTTGATCTTCCGGCGGAAATAATGAAAAGGACCGCCGGTCTTGGCGCTAATATCTCTTTCGACGCAGTTGGAATGGAGGCAACCGTGCATGCCTGTATTTACAGCCTGCGCAAAGGCGGTCATTTTACTGCCATAGGAAATATAACTCCGACAATTACCAGCCCTCACCAGTATATAGTCGCCCATCAGATAACCGTCAAAGGTTCAAATGCTTCTGCCGGAGAATTTGGAGCAGCCCTGGAACTTATTCAGATGGGGATGGTCGATGTAGACACTGTTATGTCCGCAGTCGCACCCCTGGAAGAGGGAGAAGCCTGGTTCAAACGGCTTATTAACAAGGAACCGGGGCTGTACAAGGTCATCCTGAAACCGTAATAATTATTGCAGGAGGAAACTGAAATTATGTCTACTGCAATGTTTGATTTAACCGGGCGCTTTGCTGTTGTAACCGGTGCAAGCCGGGGGCTTGGTCTGGCTCTTGCCAAAGCTCTGGCATCTGCCGGGGCTGACCTGGCGGTAACCAGCCGAACTGAAGCATCCCTGGAAGGAACCTGCAAGGAAATTGAGGCCATGGGCCGCAAGTGCCTGCCAGTGGCTCTGGATGTACAGGATATTAACAGCATAGAAGCTGCTACGGATAAGATTCTTGCCGAGTACGGAAGAATTGATATTCTGGTAAACAACGCCGGCTGCAATGTCCGCAAAGCGGCAATCGATATGACCGTTGAGGACTGGGACATGGTGCTTAACACCAACCTGAGGGGCGCATACTTCATGTGTACATCGGTGGTGCGCAAATCCATGCTCAAGAACAAATACGGCCGTATTATCAATATCGGATCCGGTACCAGTGTGTTCGGCTCCGGCGGAATCGGCCCCTACTGTGCCAGCCGCGGCGGAATCCGCCAGCTTACCCAGAGTATGGCAGATGAGTGGGGAGTGGACGGAATTAACGTTAACACCCTCGGACCGGGATGGTTCAAAACCGAGCAGACAAAGGTGCTCTACGAAAACCAGGCCTGGGTGGACTACATTGTAGACCGTATTCCCCAGAAACGGGTGGGAAAACCGGAAGACCTTGCAGGAATGGCCATCTTCCTTGCTTCTGATGCCTCCGAGTATGTAACAGGGCAGCTCCTCATGGTAGATGGCGGACTGACAACCGGTGCAATGAAGGCGAAAGTATAATTTAGATCACTGAGACTTCAAGCCGGTGCCCCGGGAAACAGGGTGCCGGCTTTTTTCATGTTCGCTGCAGTAGCAGGCCAATGATTCCAGTCGGACAATTCCCTGCACAGGTGTATGTTGGAAAGGGAAGTCAATTATCTGCGCTGAAGGGAACTCCCTGCATACAATCTTCCAGCGGGAATCATCCCTGCTGCTTTTATTGATAATAACCCTGCATACCGGAATTGAAAGCTCTTTAAGCTGATCCCGTATACTCAAAGATTCTGAAAGACTGAGATCATCCTCATTCATGACAAGATGAATACGTGCGTTTCTGCCATCCTTTAAATAATTCTGTATTCGCCGGTAGCGCTTTTTCATATTCTGCAAATAAATAAAGACCGGATCCAACTCAAGCTCATGAACTTCTTCCTTACGGATTCGTGCCACAGCCTGCTTCTTTTGTATAATCTCCATCCTCATCTTTTCAAGATGTGCTATCCAGAGAAGATTCACCTCTCCTAACGCAAGGGTCTTAAGAGTCAGGGCGGTAGGAGGAGTGTCCACGACCACCTTATCGAAGTTGTTTCTCCTTCCCGTTCCGGTGAACAGGGACTCCAGGGATAGCCAGGCGGAATACTCCTCCATACCGGGAGCAAACTTTAAAATATCAAAATACTTATCAATATTGAGGGCCTGTTGATAGTGATAAAGACCGGAAAAGTTGCGACGGACACTCTTAAGGTAATCCCTGGTTCCTTTTACCAGATCTGTTTCCCTGACAGTAAGATATGGATTCAGTTTTTTACCCTTATCGGACAGCGAGCAGTTGAAGATATCATGCAGATTATGTGCGGGATCCATTGATACCAGAAGGGTTTTCTGTTTCAGTGAAGCAAAGGATACCCCCCGCAGAGAAGAACAGGTTGACTTTCCCACTCCCCCCTTACCGATAAACAGTTCAATCACAGGCATCACGGTTCGCCCATTATACTGGCAAGTTCACTCAAGCCGTTCCCGGTCTGGGATGCTCTGAGAAGCAGACGTTCAAGATCCCCCCCCATAACCGGAAGCAGCTCCAGGGCCAAAGGTACCGGAGGGGCCGGCAGACCAGTAAAGCTTCCAAAGAGCATCAGTGCCATGGTGTGTTCCATTTCCGCTGCTTCATATGCCACTTGATCTGTCGCCTTATACTGCATGGCCATGCCGAATCCACGCAGGAATCCTGTAAAAGCTGAAAACAGATCACCTGGCTTCATCTGTAACTCCGTAAACCTTCAGATCATAATTCAGGCTCGACTCAAAGGGAAAAACCGTATACACACCGTAGAGTGCAGCGAGCACAGCAAGATACAGGTGATAACGGAAAACCGGGACCAGAATGGAAAAATCGGCAAAAAAAGTTCCAATACAGACTGCACCAAGGGAAAACAGCTTGAATGTCCGGAACTGTGTAAAGGAGAGACTCTTCTGCCGCTCTCTCCTGCGATAGAATATTATACGAAAAAGAATCGGCAAAGCTATGGAGAAAAAAACCGTCCCCACCATGCCTATGAATGAGTTTAGCCTGGTAGCCTGCAGGGCAAGAAGATTCTGCCGTCCTGCATAGGATGAAGCCACCGCAAATGCCAGGATTAAAACCAGGGTAAGCCAGGAAAACTGTTTCAGACGCTTTACATTATGTATCATGGAAATCCCATCCCTTCACAACACCGACCCGCCCCCTAAGGAGCAGGTCGGTTAAAAAACTACGCCAGGGCGTGCCCCTCTGCTCCTGTTGATTTAAACAGAGCATTGAAGCTTTCCACTGAAACAAAGAGTACTATGGCAATAATTACAAAATTGATAACGCCAAGCATGACACTCCCACTGGTAATGTAGCTCATTTCGTTACTTACCAAAGCCCAGAGAGTCATTACCAGCATGAAACAGGCAGGCAGCAGTGTGTACAGGTATCCTTTGCTGCCACGGTTTTTCAGATAAACTGAAGCAGTAAAAAGTGCCAGTGCAGCCAGGGTCTGATTGTTGGCACCGAAAAGCGGCCATAGGGTCAGTGCACCTTTACCATCCACACCGGAAGAGAATGCCAGCAACCCTGCCGTAATTAATGCCAGAAGAGTGGCTCCGTACTTATTGGTAAAAAAGTTATGCTTCTCCGCGGCACCTACCCTGTTTGCTCCCAGCAGCTCCTGAATTACATAGCGCTGCAGCCGGGTTGTGGTATCAAGAGATGTTCCTGCGAAGGAAGCGACGAAAACACCCATGATTATCAGACCCAGATATTTGGGAATTCCCAGAAAACTGATCATATTTGCAGAGCCTTCTACAAAGGCACTCACCTTGGCACCCAGTCCTGCCGCAGCTCCCCAGGAAGCATAGTGCTCCGTCCATTTGGCAATACCGGTAACCGTCGCCGCTTCACCTTTAGCCGCGAGACCGATACCGGCAGCGGTAGCTACAATAACCAGAACAGAGAGAGCCCCTTCCATCAGCATGGAGCCGTATCCCACAAACTGTGCATCCTCCTCCCGGGAAACCTGTTTGGCGGTTGTTCCGGATGAAACAACTGCATGAAAACCGGAGATGGCACCACAGGCAATAGTAATGAATAAAAAGGGCCACATTGAAGGCGAATCTTTGGGTGTCAGCTGTACCGCAGGCGCAACAACCTTTAGACCACCGAAGGAGGAGACTACAACACCCAGAATTAGAAGTCCCATGGCAATAAACAGTTCCCAGGCGTTTATATAGTCCCTGGGTTGCAGCAAGGTTGTAACCGGCAGCGTCGAGGCAATGAAAGCATAGATAAAAAGAATAATTGTCCAGGTGCCGGTGGCAGGCATGGAACCTATTGCCGGCATATCCAGAGGGAGAAAATGTCCGAGCACAACGGTTACATACATGGCTACAACTGCAAGCACTGTTGTTCGTACCACACGGGCATTTTTCTTGTACACCGCATATCCAAGAGCAATTGCTATTGGGATTTCCATCCACACCGGAAAGACAGACTCGGGATACATGTGAAAAATAACAGCGATGATCATTCCCAGAATTGCCAGAAAGAGCCAGAGCTCAATAAAAACTATCAGGAAAAACGCCGCCCGTATGCGCTTGCTTATATATTTTGCCGCTATTTCCGAAATAGATTTTCCCTGATTACGCAATGACATAACCAATGCGGAGAAATCGTGCACGGCACCCATAACAATGGAGCCGACTACAACCCAGATGAGAGCAGGAAGCCATCCCCAGATGACCCCGATAGCAGGCCCCACGATGGGTCCTGTACCGGCAATTGACGTAAAGTGATGTCCGAAAATAATGCCCTTTTTTGTTGGCACATAATCGACGCCGTCCTTGAACTCTTCTGCAGGAGTTATGTTGTCATTGGACAGCTTGAAAACTTTCTTGCCAATGAACTCTCCGTACAGACGGTACGCGACAATGTAGCCAACGAAAGCGACTATCATTATCATTACTGCAGTCATAATCGACCTCCTGAAATAATTTGTTACAATCACTTACGTGTTGCTTATTTAATTAAACACCCTGTAAGCCGAGCTGTCCAATGATTTCTGGTCCGACCAATCAGTCGGTCATGCAGGCGACAGAAGCCACCGGGGTTTTTTAGAATTTACAGTTTTCCCTGGTTTTTAAAAAAAATAAATAAAAATTGTTGTAAGTTTGTACACAATATACAATAATGTTACAATAAAGCTGTCAGGGAATTTCGATGAGGAAAATTAAAGAGCCGTTTCAAATTGATCGCCAAAGTATCACAGACCAAGTATACCATCATATCAAACAGTTAATCCTGTCGGGTGTGCTACAGGGAGGAGAAAAAATACCTGAGGAAAAAGTTGCACAGCAACTGCAGGTAAGTCGAACCCCAATACGGGAAGCGCTACGAAAACTAGAAAATTACGGCCTGGTGGAAATAAAACCCAGAAGTTATGCAATTGTTATGGACCTTGATCCTAGTGAAGCACCTCAGATTGCTATAATACGTCTCTCCCTGGAAAAACTTTCATGTACACTACTTTGTGATAATGTAAACGATCAGGATATATTCGCACTCAAGGAAATCGCAGCAAAATGTGTTACCCTCATGGAGGAAAACAATCTCGCGGAGGAGTTTGAACTGGATAGCCAATTCCATCTTGAGATTGCACGACGAACAAACAATAAGCATCTTTATGAAATAATGGAAAAACTTGATGCGAAAATTCAGATGCTCCGGCTTCGACAGAAAACGCCGAAGAGTGAATTAATAAACTATGTAAATCAACACGAAGAGATAATCAGACTGCTCAGCAATAAAAATAAAGAGAGCCTGTTGGCTCTCATTGAAACGCATATAATGCACGATTTAAATCCAGCAGGCGCATATCCAGCGGAAGTCTGAGTCAAAGAAATCTTCTCAGCATATTTATTGATTCTTCCGCAGCCTTATCCGGGTCCGGGAAGGGTAGAATTTCAACTCCTGCATATCCGTTATATCCACAGCTGTTCAACGCGCTAATTATACTAAGAAAATCCAAATGTCCCCGTCCTGGTGCCCATCTGTTTGAATCCGCAAAATGCACATACCCGATCTTTTCGGCATGCCTCCAGAAAGCCCCCTCAATGGATGGATCTTCAATATTCATATGAAACACATCGGGCATCATGACCAACTGAGGATGATTGAGTCTGTCGATCATATCAGCACATTCATCACAACTGTTAAGAAAATTTATTTCATACCGATTCACCGTCTCCAAGGCAACTTTAACTTTTAAGCTTTCAGATAGCTGTAAAACTTTTTCCATGCATTCAAGAAAATTCTCTTCCGATGATTCTCCGGCTATCAGCATACCCCGTAACCGACCTATATTGATCATACTACCAAGTTCCGCCGCAACCTCCATGAGTCCTGAAAAATCAGAAACAGCTTTATCTCGAATGCATTTATCGGAGTTTGTAAAACTTATTCCAGTATCTGCAAATATCTGCCCGGTTGATACCATGGGAATTTCTAATTCTGTTTCCTTTAAAAGCTTTTTGATCTGTGCAAGATTCACCTGGTCCTTATGAAGCAGCGCAAGTTCGACACCATCGTACCCGAGTTTCGCCGCTTTTTTTATGCTAATCTCCAGTCGATCTCTGAATACAACAAAGGCTGAGGGCAGTGCGTTTTCCGGTGCAACAGCCAAGGAAATTTTTATTGGCATATTAATAATCCTGTTTGATTTAAATACAGTAATTCACGGTTAATCCAGTATTTGCAATGATATTCCTGTTTGAATAACTCCTTTTTCTGTTATTTTTCTGTCAGTGTCAGCTCTTTGATTTCATCTATCATTGCGAAAAGATTTTCAAGCGGAACATCGAGCTGCAGGTTATGAGTCGGACCCATGATGTAGCCACCTTTTTTTCCCAGCGAAGCTTTTAATTTTTGTACTTCTGCTTTTATTTCATCTTCCGTACCGAAGGGCATCAACTGCTGCTGATCGACACCGCCCCAGAAACAGAGCCGATCACCAAATTGTTCCATTAAATATACAGGATCCATACAATTGGGTTGTATAGGATTAAGTACATCCAGTCCGATTTCAATCAGTTCTGGTATAATCTCAACAATATTCCCATCAGAGTGGTATGCAATCTTCACCTCAGGATTGATAGATTTCAGCGAGCTAATCATTTCCTGCATGAGTGGTTTAAGGAACTCACGCCAGGTATCCGGCGATATCATCATTCCATTCTGAGTACCGACATCATCGCCCAGCCAGATCATATCCACACCCATCTGTACTAATCTTTGTGCCACAGCTTTATGATACTGAAACGGTAGATCAAGGATTCGAGCTGCCAGTTCCTTATCCAGCACAAGATCCATCATTAATTTATCCAGCCCGCGAAGCGCCCATGATGACTCGAAAATAGTAGCCTTGACGACACCAACGATAAAATGGGATTTTCCATGATTCTTCAGCAAAATCTCTGCATTACCATAGAGACTGTCACGATCAGGATCTGGGGTACTGTATGAGTCAACGGCAGCATAATCTTCCAGAGGATGACTCTGGGGTTCCGTGTATATCCCCTTACCAAAACGGGTTTCATACTGAATGGTTTTCCATCCAACGCCCCATTCATCAGTATACGGTTCGCGACCTTGATTGTAGTTATTCATCCATCCAATGGGTGTCAACAGGAGATCAGAACCAAGTTTCAAATCAAGAGCATGAGGATCTTTTACATCCAGATCAGTAAAGTGCTTTAAAAGCCGATCCTTAAACTCTGGTGTATATGAAATCTGCATTGGATACACTTTATCGAAGTTATTATTTAATGCCGCACGAACGAGCTCTTTGGAATTCACATACTCCTCCATTGAAATATCATTTGAGCATTCCCGGAAGCCATGTAACTATTCCAGGAAATAAATTCATAAGAATAAGTACCGCAAATAACGGTACAAGGAAGGGTATAGTTGCACGTATCATCTGTCTGAAGGTGATCTTCGCAAGGTCCCTTACAATAAAAAGCACGATCCCGAAAGGAGGAGTTAAAAGGCCAATCATCAAATTTAGAACCATGATAACGCCGAACTGAACGGGATCGATTCCAAGGGTAACGGATACCGGATAGAGAATCGGGCCGAAAACAAGAATAGCTGCAATAGCTTCCAAAAAGCAGCCTACAATCAAAAAGAAAATATTAACGAGAAAGAGAAATGCCAGCGGAGATGTGGCTACAGAACCAATCCATTCTGCAAGAAACATCGTCATACCGGACCGCGCCAGAACCCAGCCGTAAAAAGCCGCTGCAGCAATAACGAACCCGATATTTGCTGTTTCACGAGCTGTATCTTTCAATAACTGAAAAAGGCCAGAGAATGAGAGATCCCGATATACTCCGGCACTGACAATCAGCGCATACAGCGCCGCTACCGCGGCAGCCTCCGTCGGAGTAAAAACACCCGTCCATATTCCAATAAGAAGAATAACAGGCGTCAGCATCGGCAGAAGTGCTTTTCCAAAAGCAAGCACAACCTCCCCGGGTGTAGGTACTGGGAGTCGTTCATATCCACGCTTCATTGCGTAGATAACAATCATCACCATTATCGCAGCAGTCATAAGTAATCCTGGAATCACACCACCAAGAAACAGCTTCCCTACCGAGACGCCGGAAATCGTCGAGAAAACAACCATCGGTACGCTGGGAGGAAATATAGGACCTATTGTGGATGATGAGGCAGTTACCGCCGCGCTGAAATCCGGATCATAGCCGTGAGAAGTCATAGCTTCTATCTCAATCTGGCCGAGTCCGGAAGCATCGGAAACAGCCGCACCTGACATACCGGAAAATATAAGACTGGAAACTACATTGGCATGCCCGAGTCCTCCGGGAAGAAAACCAACCACAGTGTTTGCAAAGGAGAAGATTCTCTTAGTGATTCCTGATCCGTTCATAATCTTTGCCGCAAAAATAAACAGCGGGATCGAAATGAGCAGGAAGTTCATCAGGCTGTAGCTCATTTTCTGGGGAAGGATACCGGCATTTACCCACGCCATAACTGGTCCGATATTCAGCATATAGCCGGAAAAACCGATAATCCCCAGGGCCACGCCAATCGGAAATCCCAACACCAGCAGCAGAATAAGCCCTGCAGTTACAACCAAATATATCATTTTATCTTCCTCATCATCTCTATGCTTTCAACACACAAAATACCGATCGTAATAACCGCAGATATCGAAAGCAGAAGATAAACATATCCCATCCTCATCCATTCAAGAGTGGGAATACACACACACCAGTTTTCAATCATCTTGTCTATACACCCTTTTAAAAAGGCTGCAAAAAAGACAAGGATAAGGATTGTTCGGATAAAACGTAGGTTTTTTTGAAATCCTTCTGAAAGTTTTTCATTTGAAAATTCAATCTGCATATGACTGTTCCCAATGAACAGCACTGATGATCCAAAAAAAACAACAAACATAAATAAAACCCGGCCCAATTCTACCGTCCACGTTGTCGGTAAATTCAGAATTACCCGTGCAAATACCTGAACCAGCATTATTATAAATAACAACCCAATGCCAACAGCGAGCACTGACTCCAGGCCTCTCTTCAATTTTTCCATACAGCACCTTTATCGGGGAAAAACTACGGGCACGGAATCATCTTCGTACCCGTAGAACCCTATTTACTATTTCAGGGCCATGATTCTCTGGCGAAGGCCAGGAGCCCACTGTTTCTCATCAAACTCACGCATAACAGGATCTGCGATGGCACGGAAAGCTTCCGCATCAGGTTCGATAAGTTCCATACCGTTTTCAACCAGTTTATCGATGAATTGCTTGTCAGGATCGTAGGCAATTGACTTCACATAATCTTCAGCGTCGCTCCAAGCAGACAGAATCATTTCCTGATCTTCCGGAGAAAGAGTCTTAAACCAGCGGGAAGATATCTGGTACCTGGCAGTCGACCAGACGTGCTTTGTGTCTATAAGATATTTCTGGGCTTCATAAAACTTATAGGTATAAATAGTTTCCGGAGGATTTTCCTGAGCATCTACTGTTCCGGTCTTCAGTGCCATGTAGACTTCAGGAAAAGCAACGACAGTAGGAACAGCGCCGAAAGCTTCAAATACTTTAATTCTGACTGGGTAGGAGGGAAGTCTAAACTTAAGGCCTTTCAGATCCGCTGGTTTATAAATTGGCTTATTGGCGGTAATAAGCCGGGATCCACGAATTGCAATCGCAGCTGTGATAATGCCATGCTCATCTTCGAGTTTGCTGTTTATCTCCTGTCCGATTGTGCTCCAGAATTTCCTCAGATGCTCAACATCACGGATAACATAGGGTTCTTCAAACACAGTATATTCCGGCATGTACATGATCAGGTCCATAATGCCTTCAGCCCCCATTTCGATGGTACCAGCCTTAAGACCCTCTACAACCTCACGCTCTCCTCCGAGAGCACCACTTGGATGAATGGTAACATCAATACGTCCATCGGAATTCTCTTCGATGATTTCCTTGAATTTTACCATCCCTTCATGAATTGGTCCTTCGGGCGGGAAAACTGAAGCGATATTCACATTGACCTTCTTCTGTGACTGTCCCTCCTGTCCACCTTGTGCAAACAGACCATTCCCAAGAACCAGTAGTACAACAATCAATAGTAATCCAACTCTTTTCATAAGACCTCCAATTTTCTTCGTTGAATATTGTGTATTGTATACTATATGTAATATTTGTCAAATAAATTTTTACCTAAAGTACTTAATTATTTATATATTCTGATCTTATATAGTAATATTTCCTAACTTATTGTAAAAATAGATAAACTTACAATTAAAATGCTTGCATAACGGAAAAGAGAGAATAGCAGACTACAAATGCTGTCGATTTCATCACTGAGGAGAGAAAAGTATATAAATGCCTAAACAGTATATGAGCTGATACATATTTCAAGGGAACTCAGATTGCAGGACATTCGCCCACACCCCGCCAAGCACCTGTATACTTTTTTCTCATGCTCTTTCCTTATCCGAACACGATGCTCACCCGGGGGAACCACATCCTGCAAGTTTTCCCCTGTAATCAAGAACTTTAAATGTGAGTATTGTTTTTCTCCTCGGCGCCTAAGGTGGCTTTCCCGGATCAACAGCAAGAAAAACCTGAACTACCTCCGTAGCTGCCTTTTTCTGCGGTATCAATATTCACAAAACGAATACCATCGGTCAGTACACTGCCAATGAACATCCAGAAGAACGGCAAACTCAAACCATTCCAATAGCCCTGCAGCAGAATCCGCTTTTTCTCTCTACTCAGTCCAGGATTATCAACGAGGCTGCTGTTTCTATCAAAGATTCCGAGAAATGTAAGATTTTTCCATGAAAGTACTGCGAGATTGCAATATCCAGCGCAATCTATCTGCTCCAGGTTATCGTGTATCATCAAAATTAAGGGATTGTTACAGAGGTCCCCCTACTGGTCCGGAGGGATAAAGGACTCGGTATTAATTCAGGAGATAAGAATATTAACTTGGATTACTGCATGTAACCCATGGGGACTACACCACATCCAGGGAGTAATGTTCTGCGGGCCAACCAGCTATATACTTAGCAAACCACAACTTTCAATATTGATGATATTAAAAAAACAACACCATAAGTTTTCATGGGAACGAGATTATTTCAGATACTTCCGCAGAGTTTCGACGACAGCCCCCGGCCCGGAAAGCATTTCTGCAAAGATTCCCTCAATTTTATCTGAAAGGCCATGGATTACCAAATCAATCCCGAAGATTGTAGCATCCGAAAGAATCGGAGCAAGCCTTTCAGTAAAAGGTCCCTTATCTCCAAGACCAATTCCGGTAAACTTCGCCTGCAGTGACGGCCCCAGGGGATCCGGACTTATTTCAAATTGATTTCCTTCATCATCAATGCCCAACAGATACCGCAGCCAGCCGGCGATAAAAAGCGGAACCGCTGTCAACCCGGCAAGGGCTTCTGGCCCTTTTTTTGCATATGCTTTCAGGGTGACCCCGAAACGGACGGGAACTTTCTGGGATGTATCCCAGGCAATCCGCTGGGGCATATCCGGCACATAGGGATTGGGCAGCCGCTCTTCAAGCACCTCGCGGATAAAATCTTCAGGCTCAATTATCCCCGGATGTTCGGCAACAGGCAACCCCTCACCGTAGCCTAACTTCTCGATAAAACGCACCAGCAGAGGATTTTTCATCTCTTCATAGATTCTGCCATAACCCAAAAGACAGCCGAAAACAGCCAGGGTGGTATGCAGGGGATTCAGGCAGGTGCAGACCTTCATGGTCTCCACCTTGTCCACCGTCTCCCTATCGGTAAACAGCACCCCAGCTTTTTCCAGGGGAGGTCTGCCGTTGGGAAAGGAATCTTCAATTACCAGGTACTCTGCAGCTTCAAGGTTTACAAAGGTAGTGGCTTTTGAGCCTTTGGCTGTCGCAATGATTTCCCCGCTCTCATACCCGTCTTGCAGAAGGATTTCCCTCACCTGCTCAGAAGGCTTGGGAACAATCTTGTCGATCATGGACCAGGGAAAGGACACCTGCTTCGGGTCCTGGAGATACTCCAGAAAACCCTTATCCACGGAGCCGGAACTGATCCAACTCCCGGCTATTTCTTCCACGGCCTTCTGCAACTGCAGTCCATTGTGGGAAAAATTGTCCATACTTACCATGGAAACAGGGGCAGCACCGGCGATATAACGACGATACAGCAGGTAGGTGAGCAGAACCATCAGATGCCCCGGCTTATTCGGGGGACCGGTAAGAGCTGCTTTTACCGCGGTTGCATAGTCACCATCAGGACCACGCAACGAGTAGGCTTTTTCCGTTGCAGCAAGACTGGCCATCTGTAGGGAGGAACTTTCAAAAAACCGGACCAGCTGATCCAGTTCGGAGTTGGTTTTGATAAATGCTGCAACACTGGCAAGAACCTGCTTTTTAACGCTGCCGTCGGCATGCAGCATTACGGAAAGGATAAGATTGTCATGGGGTCGAAATGCCTTGTCCACTACCTCTTCATCCCAGCTGGAACAGATAATCATCCCCCGGTCAGCCGCACCCATGTTAAGCAGATCCTGCTGCAGCCTTGCAAGGTATCCCCGGGAGATATTTCCGGAGCCGAAATGAACCCAGACGGGGTTTTCCAGAGTCCTGTCTCTAACAGCAGCAATATTGTGCTCCGGGAGTCCGTAACCACCAGCCCTCCACTGATCCAAATTCTCAGTTATTCCTTTCAGTGTCAGCTTCATGCCCGGCCTCCTATTCCTTTATCAAGAGACTCCCATATACCTAACATGTATGCAACACCAATAGCCCTGTCATAGAGACCGTATCCCGGCCTGGCAGTCTCTCCCCAGATCATGCGTCCATGGTCGGGACGGATAATTCCATCGAACTGAGTAGCATGAAAAGCCTTGAGAATCTCATACATATCAAGAGAGCCCTCGGAAGAGAGATGAGCGGCCTCATCAAAATCCCGCTCTCCCCGTTCTTTCCGGTAGCGGACATTACGGATATGGCCGAAATGAATACGACTTCCGAAACGACGGATCATGACAGGCAGGTCATTCTCCCGGTTGGCCCCAAGAGATCCGGTACAGAAAGTAAGGCCGTTCCAGGGGCTGTCGGACATGGAAAGAAGACGGGCAATCTTCGCTTCAGAGGTGACTATTCTCTGAAGGCCGAAGACCGGCCAGGGCGGGTCGTCCGGGTGGAGAGCCATCTTGACACCATACTTTTCGCAGGCCGGAATAATCGCATCAAGAAAGTACTTCAAATTCTCAAAAAGGCGATCTTCGGTAAATCCTCTATAGGCTGCAAAAAGATCTTCCAGTAGAGATAGCCGCTCAGGTTCCCAGCCGGGAAGGGAAAAACCTTCTGCCTTCTTCTCCATATGCGCAAGCATGCCCATGGGATCTGCGGTTTCAACAAGGCCCGCCTCATAAGAGAGTACCGTTGAATCATCTTCAAGAGTCTTTGCCAGGTCAGACCGGGTCCAGTCGAACACAGGCATGAAGTTGTAGCAGATAAGCCGGATGCCCTCGGAGGAGAGATGCTTCATAGTCTCTATATAGTTATCTATAGCCCGGTCCCGGCCGGAGCGGCCGAGCTTTATATCCTCATGGATATTGACACTTTCAATAGCTTCAACGGAAAGTCCTGCAGCTTCTACCTGCTGTTTGAGGGCCCGGATATCTTCCACCGGCCAGACCTCCCCTACCGGAATATCCGGCAGGGAGGTAACCACTCCCCGAACACCGGGGATCTGGCGTATATATTTCAATGGGACGCTGTCATGTCCGTCACCGAACCAGCGCAGGGTCATTTTCATATCGCTTATCCTTATTCACAGAGCAACAGGTCAATCTTACCAGTCTTCTCGCTTATATTATCGAACAAAGCAAAAGCATTTTCAAAATCAGCATATATCAATATATAGTAAATCATAGCTTCAATGAGGGTAAGGTTGCAGGAAGACCTTAGTAACTCCGAAAATTCTGGTGAGGAATGACACTAAAGTATTCCTGGAACAAAAAGAATACAGGGATGTAAGTTTGATCAGTTCTAAAGCGCCAGGATCTCTTCCCAAACTCTGTCATTGACCAGTATTCCGTTCTTCTCCTGATCTTTCATAATATGAATGCGATGTTCACCCGGGTAAACAATTTCTCGTAAATGTTCTGCAGGTGCCGAACTTTTTAAATGGGCAATCGCCTTATTAATCGTTTGTCTTATTTCGGGCTCTGCCATGGTTTTCCCAGGATCAATCACAATAAAAACCTGTGATGCTCCGCCGCAGCTGCCTTTTCCTGCAGTATCGATATCCGACGCACCTATTCCATCGGTAAGGACACTGCCCAGAATATCCAACATAAAAGCAAAACTTGAACCTTTCCAATACCCCATCGGCAGTATCCGCATGGTTTCTTCAATAGGACCGGGATCATCTGTGAGATTCCCGTTGCTGTCGAATCCGCCGGGAAAGGGCAGCTTTTTCCCAGCCTGCCTGGTAACCTCGAGTTTTCCATAAGAATATTGTGACATAGCCATATCCAGCATAATTGGGTCCGGATCTCCCGGCATTGCCATTACATAGGGATTGTTGCCGAGCTTACACTCCTTACCACCCCAGGGAGGCATACAAGACTCGGTATTTGTCCAGGAGATAAGAATATAACCTTTTTGTGCAGCATATAATCCATATGTTCCACCGCGCATCCAGTGTGTTGTATTCTTCAACCCTACCATACCAATACCATATTTTTCAGCAAGAGCGATTCCACAGTCAGTGGCATATAAAGAATTAAGGATCCCGGGACCGGTATTTCCGTTGAACACTTTTATTGCCCCAAACTCCTTTTCAAGACTGGGTTCCGCATTAACATCGACCCACCCTTTTTTTACATAATCAACAAATCTTGCAACGCGGTTTACACCATGAGAGTAAATCCCGTCATTGCTTGATTCAGTATGAACACGTGCACATATATCAGCTTTCGTATCAGCCATACCATACTTGATTAATACATTTTTTATCTCTGATTTCATATCGTTAAAAGAGACACGCATACAGAAACCTCTTACAGTGGAATTAGCCGAATACAAGATTCGGAAGAAACATTACGATTTGTGGAAAAAAGGCCAGAACAATAACCAGAAGCGTCACGGCTAAGATAAAAGGAAGTGCTTCTTTTGCATAAACCTCGATAGGACACCGTAACAGAGAACATGCTGTATACATGGTAACACCTACCGGCGGTGTCATTCCGCCCATGGTATTTACAAGGAAAAACAGCATGCCGAAATGAACAGGATCAAAACCAACCTCGGTAACAATGGGAAGAAAAATAGGAACCAGAATCAGAACATTGACTGTGGCTTCCATAAACATTCCAATAATAAAAAGGAAGGTGAGGATAATAAAAAGAACGACATAAGGCCCAGCTGCAACATTTTTTATAAATCCTGCAAGTGTCTGAGGTAGCTGATCAAACACTACGGCATAACCAAAAATAGATGAACAGATTATTATCAGCATTACAATACTGATATCCTTGGCTGAATGTTTAAGTACTTCCGCAAGCTTCTGCATTGTCAGTTCTCTGTAGACAAACTTTCCTATAATAAAAGCGTAGACAACTGCGAAAGCACCTGCTTCAGAAGCGGTAAAGAGGCCGAAACGTATACCAACAATCAGTATGACAGGAAATAATAGGGCCCATAAATTATGGTAAATACCGGTGACAACCTCTTTAGGAGTAGATGGACGATCAGTCTCAGCGCTGTAATTTCTTTTTCTGGAAATTGTATAGACAGCTACCATAAGAAAAGTCATTGTCAGCAGACCTGGGATAATTCCCGCGAGGAACAATTTTCCTATCGAAACTTCGCCTACAACACCAAAAAGAATCAGCCCGATACTGGGAGGTATGGTTGCAGTAACAAGACCACCCATGGCCAGGATTGCCGCTGTAAAACCTCTGGAAAAACCTTTTTTTTCCATGTCCGGACCAAGAATTCGGCATTCCATTGCAGCATCAGCAGTTGCAGAACCGGATATTCCACCCATCAAAGCACTGAGAACGACAGAAACCTGTGCTAGCCCACCATACATGTGACCGGTAAGTACTTTTGAAAAAGAAATCAATCTTCGTGTGATTCCGGTTTCGTTCATAAGGTTTCCTGCAAGAACGAAAAATGGAACCGCAAGCAGAGGAAAAGACTGGGTACTGGTAACCATCCGCTGGATAACAACCTGAAGGGGAAGACCTTCTGTAACAAAAAACAGAAGACTCGATATACCAATGGTAAATGCGACAGGCATTCCGAGTATAAGAAGTAGAATAAAAGTTAGAACCAATAATAACATTCTACCTCCCCCTACCTTTTAATCAATCCGGAAATATGCAGCCGTATACGCTGCAAAACTGTCCATCCCATAAGAAACGCACCGACAGGGGCACTGAGTGTAACAAAAGAGTAGCTTAATACCGGGATCGTATTAAATGTCCGTTTATAGTTCTGAAAACAAAGCTTGGTACCAAAATAAAAAACAATCAGAACAAAACCAAAGATCAGGATATCCAGCACCAGCATCAAAATCTGCCGGGGAATCGCCGAGACTGTAAATAAATTTGTGTAAAGTTCCAAATCTTTGTATAAGAAGAGAGGAGCTTTTATTTTGTACGACACAGAAGAATTCAATGAGCTGGCAGATAAGCTGGCCAAGAATCTGAAAACCCAGCAGGATGTCTCTGACATGACCAAGATGTTGGCCAAAGTCGCCATGGAACGAATCTTGGAAATTGAGATGGAAGAACATCTCGGAGAGAAGAAAGCAGGCCAGCGGCCATCAGGCAACTCAAGGAACGGGTATTCTCAGAAAACTGTCAAAACAGAAAATGCTGAAATTGATCTGGAGATCCCCCGAGACCGGGACTCTTCCTTTGCACCGCAGCTGATCAAAAAGAACCAACGCCGGACCGGTGATCTGGATAGCAAGATTCTGACCCTGTACGCCAAAGGAATGACCACCCGGGACATCACTGATACGTTCAAGGAAATGTACGATGTGGATGTCTCTCCAGCCCTAATATCCAAGATTACCGATGGGGTGATGGATGAGGTCATTGCCTGGCAGAATCGTCCACTGGACACCGTTTATCCCATTGTCTATCTGGATTGCATTGTCATCAAAGTACGCGAGAATAAGCGGGTCATCAATAAAAGCGTATATCTTGCTTTAGCCGTTAATACTGAAGGCCTGAAGGAACCTTTAGGCCTCTGGATTGCCGAAACAGAAGGCGCCAAGTTCTGGATGAATGTGCTTACAGAGCTGCAGAACAGGGGCGTCCAGGATATCTTCATTGCCTGTTTAGATGGTCTTACCGGCTTCCCTGAAGCGATCGCTACCGTTTATCCCAAAACCAAAGTGCAGCTTTGTATTGTCCATCAGGTACGGAACTCAGTGAAGTTTGTCTCGTACAAGGACCGGAAATCTGTGACCGCTGATTTAAAGAAGATTTACAGCTCAATTTCAGAACAGGAAGCCAGACGGGAGCTGGATCTGTTCGCTGAAAAGTGGGATTCACAGTACCCCTCGATTAGTGCAGGCTGGTACCGTAATTGGGAGAATCTGATTACTTTATTTGATTACCCGGATGAAATCCGCAGGATTATCTACACGACTAATGCCATTGAATCGGTGAATAGCGTGATACGAAAATCCATCAAGAATCGGAAGATCTTCCCTAATGACGGATCTGCGCTTAAAATAATTTATCTGGCTATTGAGCAGGCCTCCAGGAAATGGTCTATGCCGCTTCGGAACTGGAAGCCTGCCATGAATAGGTTTGCCATCGAATACGACGGGCGATTTTAAATTGGAAATGAGCTTTACACAAAAAATTTTACAGGCTCGAATCGCCGGAAGCCGACTAACAAGCATGTCAACACCAACATGACTGTCAGTTCTCAAAGCAAGGTCCGCCCCGATAAAACAAACCCAGGAAAAGAGCAACTGTGCAATATCAATGGACCAGGCCACAGACACACCAAACCAGCGAAGACTCGCAGCAATAAATACCAGAAGTATCAGCATGGCAAGCATTATCACCACAAGCCGCTCTTCCAATAATTTTAAACTCATAATCAGCCCCTATTATTCAAAACCCGGCAGAGAGGCAATTTCCGCTTAACCCTGCCGGGATATAATAAATCAGTTGAGAACTATCTGATTAGAAATCAGCGACCCAGATCAGCATCAATCTGATCCTTCAATGTCCGGTAGCCGACTTCATCGTATGTATTTTCCGCAGCTTTTCTAAATGCCGCCACATCACAATCAACTATTTCAAGACCATTTGCAACAAGTGCTTTTTCAAACTCTTTCTCCTTGGCAACAACCTGTTCGGAAGCATATTTGCCACCGTTATATGCCTCTTCTTCCACAATTGCCTGATATTCTGCCGGCAGGCTTTCAAACCACTCATTGGATACAACCATACCGGTAAGAAGCTGAAAATGGGCTGTTTTGGAAAGATACTTGGTTACCTCATAAATACTGGCCCCGAGAGCGGCGGAGTAATGGACTTCTACACCGTCAATTACTTTCTGCTGCAGGCCAGTGTATGCATCTGACCAGGGAATAACAGTCGGATTCGCTCCCATATTCTTTACCGTAGCAGTAACAATCTCCGAACCGGAACTTCTCACCCTCTGTCCTGCCAGGTCTGCGGGAGTATGGATCGGTTTATTTGTGAAAAGATGCCGCGTACCCTGATAATAGTCAAAAGCAAGAATCTTCAATCCGTCTTTTGCAAACTCATCAGAAAGATTCTTAAAAACCGAAGTATTCAGAAGTTTCAACGCTTCTTCATAATCTGCAACAAGGTAGGGGGCACCAAGAATTCCAAAATCACTGATATATGCAGACAATCTTCCCGGATCAGTAATAATACCTACATTCGTCCCTACTTTTGCCTGCTCTAAAACATCCTCATCCTTGCCAAGCTGAGCACTTGCAAAAAGACGAACCGTAACCGTCCCCCCTGTACGCTCTTCTACATTTTTCTTAAATACCTGGAGTCCCGCATAAAGGGGATCTTTCTCCGTAAGAACAGTTCCAACATTCAGCTCAAAAGAATCTCCACCTTTTTCACCGGAACCATTAGCCAGCAGAGGAAGGGCAACAAGAACCACTAACAGCACTGTAATTATCCGTTTACCAAACATACTTTTATCCTCCTTTCTGTTCGAAAACGCATTGTATAATAAGACGGGTTCTTTCACAGCGCCATGTATGATATGATTTCATTTGTACTATTTCACTATTTTATAAGGTAAAGACATGCGAATTCCCGGAGAAAACTCATATATAAATATCTTTCCCATGTTTGTATATGTTGCACACAGAAAATGCTCAATCAACTGGAAACTAAAAGGGCCTACTATATACAACAGGCACAACCTGGTTCTGGTGTACAAAGGAAAAGCAGAAATAAACTGCAATAGACAGACATTTATGGTCGAACCCGGGAGTCTGATTTACTTTAAACCGGGAGACTACAGAAAAGGACATACATTTAAAAATGATCTTATGGAGTGTTATACCGTTGAATTCTACTACACTTTACCCACATTTAAAAACAACAAATGGGAAATTCATACCCTCGATCTCCCCTTTAGACCCATAGAAAGAATAGAGGATAAATTTCTATTCTCACGGTTAGTGGAACTGTTCTCAAAATTCACGAAAACCTATATTTCATCCTATAACAACAAGTCCTCCCGGGGACGGGCACTTTTTATGGAAATACTCTATCTGCTAACTCAGTGGAAAACAGAAAACTATGTCTACGATAACACACAGAAAGTAGAACAGGTAATCAGCTACATGACCGAATATTACACAAAACGCCTGAAATTGCAGGATCTGGCAGATGTGATTTCGGTAAGCCCATCCTATCTGGGATCTATTTTCAAATCGGTAACAGGCAAATCCCCTATAACATATTTAATTGAAATTCGCCTGCATAAGGCTAAGGAACTCCTCCTCGACGGACATCCGGTGTCAGATGTCGCCGAGGAGGTCGGGTTTAAAGATTTGTTCTATTTCAGCAAATGCTTCAAAAAGTACGAGAATCTTTCGCCAGTACAGTTCAGGCAGATTGCCAACAACGATTCAGATACCTTTATCGACAGCCGATTTTAAAACTCCAGCAGAACCTTGCAGGTCTTTTCAGCATTCTCCGAAACAAACTTGAAAGCCTCCAGAGTTTTTTCAAAGGGGTAGACCGCAGTAATCATGGGCTGAGGATCAATCTTTCCCTCAGCAAGCCAGTTGATAGCCTCGGGCATACGTCCGTTATTCAGACGGGTTCCAATAACCTCTAACTCCCGGCGCATAATCTCAATGGGGGGAATGGAAGCGGGGTTGGACGAGAAGCCCAAAAGAACAAGCCGTGCAGCCTGTGATGCATACTTGCTGATACAGAGTTCAAGAACTTTTGTATTACCCGTAGCTTCAAACAGCAGAGAAGCCCCTTCTCCATCGGTAAAATCCTTAATCTCTTTTTCCGCATCCATGGTTTTCGCATTAATAATCAGGTCGGCTCCGAGATTTTTTGCAATCTCCAGGCGGGACTCCACGATATCAAGGATAGCAACCTTTACATTATGCAGCTTGGCAGCCTGGAGAACCATCAGCCCGATAGGACCGGCTCCACAGATAAGAACCGTGTCGCCGTCCTCAATCCGTCCCCGCATAAGGGACTGGGATGCGATGCTGTAGGGTTCAATAAGAGCTGCATGTTCCCAGGAGAGAGTATCAGGAAGTTTGTAGATATTCTTTGCGCTTATGCGCAGATACTCCTGAAAGCCTCCTGAGGTGTGTACACCCAGGACCTTCACCTCTTTACAGACATTAGAGCGGCCTTTACGGCAGGCGTAGCATTTACCGCAGGAAAGAACGTTATTTACTGCCACCCGATCACCTTTTTTAAGGTCTTCCACCCCGGAACCAACATCATGGATCTCTCCCGCAAGCTCATGGCCCATAATGTTGGGATATATGGCAAATCCGGAACTGCCGTCGAAAATATGCAGGTCGGACCCGCAGATTCCTGCAGTTTTTATTTTTACAACAACTTCACCAGCTTCCGCATCTCCGCAGTAAGGGATATCAACAATGTTGATTACACCGGGTTTCTCTATCTGTATTGCTTTCATCGATCCTCCTCTTGCAGCAGGCTTCATAAGCTAAAAGCCTGAAGAAAGCGCTTTCACAGCATGTATTCAGCACAATATCACGGATAAATAAGCAGAGCAAGAAAAACCCTCGCCCCTGGATAAAACTATCCCTTCAGCATCCGTACATCCATACTGGATGGAGACTGATAAACCGCCAGTTCGAAGAAAGAAATAGAGGCAAGGAGATGATCAAAGATATCCGCCTGCAGACCTTCATAATTAGCCCAGACCTGATCGTTGCTGAAAACGTATATCTCCAAAGGAAGACCCTTATCCGTTGGCTGCAACTGCCGTACAAGGAAAGTCATATCATTATGTATTTTGGGATGCTCCCGCAGATAGGCGCTTATGTAGGCACGAAAAATACCTATGTTGGTCATCCTGCGGCCGTTTATCATCTCCGAGGTGTTCGCCTTTCTGCTGCGGTTTTCCTCGTCTATCTCTTTAAGCTTGCTGTCTATATAGTCGCCCAGCACATCAATACGGCGAAAGCGATCTACCATCTCCCGGGTGCAGAACTTGATGCTGTTCATGTCCAGGTTAAGGCTCCGTTTGATGCGTCGTCCCCCGGATTCACTCATTCCCCGCCAGTTTCTGAAGGAGTTTGAAACAAGGCTGTAGATGGGTACAGAAACAATCGTTTTATCAAAATTCTGCACCGTTACGGTCTGCAGGGTAATGTCCAGAACATCACCGTCGGCTCCATAGGCAGGCACTGTAATCCAGTCGCCGATGCGGATCATGTCATTGCCCGTAAGCTGGATGGATGCAACCAGCCCCATGATGGCATCCTTGAAAACCAGCAGGATAATGGCACTCATGGCGCCTATTCCGGAAAGTATCCCCAGGGGAGAGCGGTCCGCTATGGTGGTAAGAATCAGAACCACTCCGATGATGACCACGAAAATTTTCAGAACCTGAAGATAGCCTTTTATGGGTCTGCTTTTGGATATCTCGTAGGTTTTGTATATAACATTGACTGCACTCAGCAGCGAGTTGATAACCAGAATACAGACGGCAGTGATCCAGGCCAGAACAAAGCGCTGCAATACAGAACCCAGAGCAGCCATGGAACTGAAAACCGGAGGAATAAAAAGATAGATAATCAGAGCCGGTACAATTCTGGTTGCCCGGGAAAGGACACCCTGTTCGAGAATAATATCATCCCAACGCGTTGCAGTTCGCTGCACTATTCGGGACACAATGTTCTTCAATACCAGCCGGACAATAAGGTTTATGAGATAACTTGAAAGAATAAGCAGAATCGACAGACTCAGAATCGCTGTCACCCGGGCATGGACCTCGGAAAATCCGAGGTCCAGAAACCACCTGCCTACGACTTCAGTCATGCCAGTCCGGGAAGATGCCGGGAAAGCACATCATCCATCAGCTTAAGGTCATCGGCAGAGAGTTTCACATCGCCGGCTTTGGCATTTTCTGCCACCTGCTCCACATTCCGGGCACCTGCAAGGACATGAGTGCAGCCGGGCTGGTGGAAAGTCCAGGCAATAGCAAGCTGAGCCAGGCTCACCTTGTGTGCTTCTGCCACGGGAGCGAACTCATTCAGCATGGATAGAATTTTCTTCCTGTTCTCCGTACTGAACCTGGGATTATCCAGGCGCTGATCGCCGGGATTGAACTCCCGGTCAGGTCTGACTTTTCCGGTAAGAAGCCCCTGGCCTATGGGACTGTAAGCAAGGAAGGCAAGTCCCTTTTTCTGCACATAACTGCGCTGTTCCGCAGCGTGGGGCATATCCAGCATGGAGAATTTCTCCTGGTCGGATGCAAGGGAGCCAACCGCCTCATAAGCCTCCATCTCTTCCGGGTTTGCATTACAGACACCGATAGCCCGGATCTTTCCCTGATCCTGCAGCTGCATAAGCATGGCCATTGTATCTTCAATGGGGGTATTGAGCCGTTCCTGCCAATGGGTCTGCATCAGATCGATACAGTCCGTCTGCAATCGTTTCAGACTTGTCTCAATCTCGTTCCTGATGGATTCCGGATCCAGATATACATGGATATCCACAGGTTTCGGTCCCGCGGGTGTATCCATCTGGTGAGAGAAAAAGTATCGCCCCACCTTCGCGTCCCAGCGCATTCCGCATTTGCTGGCAAGCACAACCTTATCCCGGCGGTCCGCAATGGCCCTGCCGACAACCTCTTCGGAGTGTCCGAATCCGTATATCGGCGCCGTATCTATAAAGTCTATTCCCTGATCAATTGCAGCATGGATGGCCCGCACTGCTTCATTGTCATCAGAACCGCCCCACTTCCAGCCGCCGATGGCCCAGGCGCCGAATGCAACAGCAGACGCTTCAATTCCCGATTTTCCCAATGATCGTTTCAGCATGAAATATCTCCTTATTCTGATTTATATACATGAACTATATTAACCATACCAGAGCCTTCGGGTGAGGGTAAACATAGTTATCTGAACAGTGGTAAATAGAACCCGATCATCGCTTTAAGCCGCACCTTTTCTGATAGAGAGACATGGTTCATACAACGGATTGCCGTCAGAATTTTCCAGCGCCGGATATCCTTTTCCGGAATTGCATCTCTGCCGAAATATCCCTTCAGGTACTGTTGGCGCAGCTTACGCTGTAGGACAATACTGCATGTACGCTGTAAACCGAGCAGTGCTGCAGCAATATCAGCGGATGGATCTCCTGCGAAAGCCATTTTCCAGTCGACAAGAATCAGACCATCCCTACCCTGGATTATATGCCCCGGATGAAAATCACCGTGGCAGAGTCTGTCGTTTCGGGTGGAATTGAGAAACCGGAGCATGTTGTTCTGTATTCTACCCGTTAAGCCTTGGAATTCCCTGACAGAAGAGGCAAAAACAGCATGGGCATTGGGTAAACCTTCAGAAGGACGGACATGCAGGTTCCTGTGCATAAGCCCGAGGCTCAGACCGGTCTCGCCGGCATTCCCGATGCCCAGGTCATCATGGAGACCCGACCCCCGGATAAAATCCATGGAAATACTGATTCTGCCCTGATGCTGACCCGGAGGCTGCATGCGTACGGTCCGATCATACACTCCGTGGATAAAAGCAGAACGTTCGTATTCTTCCGTAGCCGCAACAAGACTGTACCCGGGATAAAAAAGCTTTACCGCTTCGGTATCAGACACCTTGAATATCTCGGCGGTTCTTCCACGGGCAAGAAGTTCCCATGCTTCGGCAGATTTGATTTTCATTGGCCAATCCTACCACGGAGAGATATTTCTAAAAAGCCGGAAAAATACCTGCACGTCATGTTGCCACATACGGGTAGAAGATATAGTGTATACAAAACCTGTTGAATCAGAAACGGAGAAACCATGCTTGCTGCTTTTGCGCGTCTTATCGGCCTGGTCCTTACTGGCTATCTGTTGTTCAAATCAGAAAACATACGTCGAAAATTCCTGCCTGTTGCCTCCATACTTACCCTGAATTTCCTCTTCCCCGCCTATTATGTTACACGATACGGCATGACCTGGGATGCGGCTTTCAGCAAAGGCGCCTGGTGGATGCCCATATTCTTTGTTATGTGTGTCTTCACTCTGCTGGTTCAATACATGCTCATCCGATGGCTCCTGAAATACACCAGGATCTTTTCCGCCCTGGCGGATGATCATAAAACAGAATTCATGCTCCTGTTTGCAGTCCATAATCTGGGATACGTGCCGCTGCCTATATTTGAAGCCATCGCTCCGCCGGAGCTGCTGATCTACCTGTTTACCTATATTATGGCGTATCAGTTGATTTTCTGGAGCCTGGCGGTGAATGTTATAAAACACAAGCCTGGCGAACCCTTTCAGATGAACTTCCGCTTCAGCGTCCCCTTCTACGGAATACTTGCGGGAATCCTTCTGGCCTCCACGGGCTGGTACGATCTCATTCCCCGGGTCATAGCTGTTCCGGTGGAGAAGTATTCCCGTTTCGCCATGGATGCCATAATGATTATTCTTGGCGGTATTCTTGCAGGTGTTCCCCGGGGCAATATAAGGGACCACAAGGAATTTCTCCCCTTCCTGCTGTATCGTCAGGTTCTCTACCCGCTTGCGGTTCTGGTTGTTTTTATAATTCTCAGACTGCTTTTCAATGGTCCGGCGCTGTTTCCGGGGACCGGAATTGATATCAGTGAAACCTGGCGCTGGCTGCAGCTTTTTCTTGTTATTGAAGCCGCCGTACCGCCTGCCACCAATATCATGGTTGCCATCCAGAACTACGGAAGATCTGAACAGTTAGCTTACTCGGGCAACGGTATTATAATCTCCTATCTGGGAGCAGCAGTCAGCCTCCCCGTATTCGTTATTCTGGCATATTATCTGTAGAGTTGTTTATATACCGCTTTAAACAGGCGAACAGGGTCTTCTCATTTACCGGCTTTGCAATAAAATCATTCATTCCGGCGTCGTAGCATTTCTGAATATCATCAGGGAAGGTATGGGCTGTAAGGGCTATAATTGTCACCGGCGCAGTGCTATGCTGCTCTTCATACTCACGGATGGCCCGGGCTGCCTCAATACCGCTCATCCTGGGCATGCTGAGGTCCATAAGTATCAAGCCGTATGATCGGCTGGCGGCAGCTTTTACTGCCTCCTGTCCATTTGCTACTGCATCAGTTTCAAAACCCTTTGACTCCATCAGACCTTGCAGATAGAGCCGGTTGATCGCTTCATCCTCACAAAGGAGGACGGTACAGGGAAGATGCTCCCCCGGATCCGCCTCTTGAGCCTCATTAAGCTCAGTTTCCGCGGTGTCAGGAGCAGGAGACAGCGGTACAAACAGGGTAAAACGGGTACCGGTTTCAGGCGTACTTACAACCTCTATTGTTCCCTGCATACTCTCAGTAAGCTGCTTTACAATAGCAAGACCAAGCCCCACCCCTCGGGTTTTCTTTGTATATCCAGAATCCAACTGGAGAAAACTGTCGAAAATTCTTTCCACATCCTGCTCTGGAACTCCAATACCCGTATCAGTCACTTCAATACGGTAGACACCTGTGTCATCGGCAGCCGAAAGCCGAAGCTCGACACCGCCCTCCTCGGTATACTTAACTGCATTACTGAGAAGGTTCCCCACAATCTGGATAAGTCTGCTTTCATCCCCCAGTACGGTATCCAGGAAGTTGCGAAGGTCTGCAGTATATGTATAGGAGAGCCCTTTCTCCTCTGCCAGACTGAGAAATACCCTGTTGAGGTAGTCCATAACCGCGCTGAGTTGAAAAGGATTTATCACAAGCTGCAGGGTTCCCGCCTGAAGACTCTCGAAATCCAGCAGATCATTCACCAGACGGTTCAGACTGTTAACAGCAATTGTCGACTGCTCTATGTAGGAACGCTGCTTTCCGTTCAGGCTTGTGCCGCTCAGCATTGAGAGCATACCGAAAATTCCTGTAAGGGGTGTGCGTATTTCATGGCTCATATTTGCCATAAAAAGCCCCTTGGCCCGGTTCGCTTCAACCGCAGCCTTCCGTGCCTCCTCAATCTCCCGGGTTCGTTCAACAACCTTCCGGTCAAGCTCTTCCGCCCGCAGCTCCTGTTCAACCAGCTTTGCTTCGGCAAGAAGGGTTTTACGGCTGCTTAGATACATAAACAGAACCAGAAGAATCACGATGATTATCTGATATGCAATCTTTGCAGGCAGCGACCAGTACCATGGCGGCAGAACTTTTACAGGAAGGGTTATCCCCTGCCGGTTCCAGTTGCCCTGACTACCGGCCCCGATAATATGCAGAGTGTAATTTCCGGGATCGAGGTTTGTATAGCGAACGGGCTCATGCTGTTCAAGATTGATCCACTCATCATCAAAACCTTCCAGCCGGTAGGCATAAACATTGTGTTCCGGGGCTGAATAATCCAGGGCAGAAAACTCCACAGAGAAAAAACGGTCGGTATGAGAGAGCCGAAGTTCCCTGAGATTACCGCCTTCAGCTTTATCAACCGGCTGACCCATGACTTCCAGATTCACCAGAACAATAGGCGGAATGTATGCGGAACTTCCCTCCTCCGGGTTGGTAACGACAGTAATGCCGTTTATCCCTCCCACAAAGACATCCCCGGCTCTGCCCTTGCAGAAACCGTTGGTCAGCTCATCGGTAAAAAGGCCGTTGGTGCTTTTTATAGACCTGATACTGCCGGAACCCGGCTGGTACACCGATATTCCCCGATTGGTGCTGAGCCAGAGCTCTCCCGGCCTGTATTCGAGAATTCCGGTTACAAAATTACTTACAAGACCGTCCCTGCGGCTGATATAGCTGAAAGTATCGTTCCCGGGATCAAAAAGATTCAGCCCACCCGTTGTGCCGACCCAGAGTCTACCTTCAGAATCCTCAAACAGTGTCCTTATGTTGTCATCACTGAGACTTTCACGATCAGAATGCTCATGTATATAGCTGGCAACTGTTTCATCCCGGAAATCATAGGAGTTCAAACCCCGGTTTGTGCCAAGCCAGATCCGACCGGAGGAATCCTCAGTAATAACCCGTACCAGATTGTCACTTATCCGGTAAACAGAATCCGGAGCGGAAGAAAAGTAGCGGGATATACCCGATGTCCTATCAAAGGCGACAGCGCCGGCATTGTTGGTTCCAAGCCATAAGCTGCCCCTGGAATCCTCAAAAATGGAGTAGATTGTTCCTTCCGGGATTGCAAAATCCGGGTCTCCCGGGAGTATACGCAGAAAATCATTCGTCTCCTCCCGATACAGGTTGAGTCCGCTGTTGGTACCTACCCACAGGTTGCCCCTGCGGTCCCGGTATATGACATTTACTATATCATTGCTGAGACTGGTATCATCATCTTTCGCATGGCGATAATGTTCGATTTTACCGGTATCAGGATACCAGCGGTGAAGCCCGCCGGAGTATACACCTATCCAGACCGATCCATCCTTGTTCTGGAGGATGGCTTCCACTTTACCCGGCGGAAGGGAATCCGGCTCCGAAGGATCATTCACCAGAAATTCGTAGCGGTTTTTCCACTCCACATATTTGCTGATCCCCCCTCCGTTGGTTCCTATCCAGATAATGCCCGAAACATCTTCGAAAAGGGAATACACCACATCGTGCTTCAATCCATCGCCGGTATGGGGAGTAGACTCGGTAATATGTACTGTATTCCCGGTATCCGGGTCGAGAATTATCAGCCCGCCGCCCCATGTCCCGACCCAGACACGCCCCCGGGAATCCATAAAAACCTGATATACATCCTGATTGGGGAGCAAATAGGTCTGAACCTCTTCCGTACGGGTATTGTAACGGCTCACTCCTCCCGCCCAGCTGCCAATCCAGAGATATTCCGGCTTCCGGGAATCCTGGACTATACTCATTACGTAAGGAGACGGAAGAGATTCTGCCTTTATGGAAAAAGAATCCTCTTCAGGTTTATACCTGCAAAGCCCCCCATAAGTGCCTGCCCACAGCTGTCCCCGATCATCAACATAGAGGCTCCTTACAACACTGTGCGGCAGTGCTCCCTCAACATCCTCGTCTGCATAATAGCGTGTAAAGGTGCCGTTCTCTTCGTTCAGACGATTCAACCCGTCCAGGGTACCAACCCAGAGATTTCCTTCTGTATCCCGTACAATGGATACCACCACATTGTGACTCAGGGAAGATGGATCATTGTCATCCTTTGCATAAACAATAAAATCCCCGGTGGACGGATCCAGACGGTTAAGACCACCATAGGTCCCCAGCCAGATTATGCCGTCGTCCTCAATGTACATAGTCTGAATAAGATTATGAGAGAGGGTGTTCCGGTTGAACGGATCATGTTCATAAAGAGTAAATTCATAGCCGTCATACCGGTTCAACCCTGATTGCGTGGCAAACCAGAGGAACCCTTCAGTGTCCTGCCCTATCTTCGAAACCGAAGAGCTCGCCAGGCCGTCACCGGTTGTGAGTGAGTCAAAACGAAGGTTTTCTGGAAGAGGTACAGCGGAAAGATTTGAAACAAGCAGTAGAAGCAGAAAAAGGAGCAATGCAGCAGAGCTTAACCTGATGTGTTCATCCACATTGTTAAGTATAGTTTAAACAGTCAAATCCGCAACCATTTTAGTAGACAGCAAAGCCGAAAATAAGCAGACCACTGAAGAAAAATATTAAAACTGTGTGCAGATTGGGCATCATTCTTCTTAGACGGGCGGCATAAGCCTTTCCCGGAGGGGTTTTCAGACTTAGATAGATAAGAACACCTGCAGGAATCAGATATAAAACTGTCGACAGTTTCTGCAGGCTCCAGAGAGCTGGTCCGGAAAATGCTCTTCCAGGCTCAATAATGGCTGTAATGATTCTGCTTACAGAACTGCCGTAGACTCCCCCGGCAAGACAGAGCAGAGCAAGCAGGATAAGGGGAATACCCTGAAGAACAGCCGCTGCAAAGCCTGTTTTCTCCCGGTATTCAATTGACGTTGGCCTAACAGGCAGATAAATCCTGCTCAGTTTGATAAAACTGGCTACAGTCAAAAAGCCTGTAAGCCAGATAAGATAATAGGCGGGAGAGCCCTTCATGGCATACGAAATAAAAGCCTTGCTGGCAAATCCGTTAAAAGGAGGCATGCCAGCAATGGATGCCGCGGCAGAAAAGAATGCAATTGCCGCAAGAGGCATCTCTCTCCCCAGAGGCCGTATGGCATACAGGTTTCTACTGCCGCCCCGTTCCACTGCCATGCCCACAGTCAGAAAAAGCAGGCTTTTAAAGAGTGCATGATTCAGTGCATGAAAAACCGATGCACCGAATCCGGCGGCAGTTCCCGTACCGAAGGCTGCAAGGATATAACCCATCTGGGAAACTGAATGAAATGCCAGAAGACGCTTGGCATCGGACTGAGCAAGGGCATACAGCACAGCTGCAATCGCCGTAAGGGCACCGATCCACAAGAGCAGGGTATACAGGTAGGCTCCATTGAAGGCAAAGAGAATCCGCACCATGGCGAAGAATGAGATTTTTATCAGGACCCCGGAGAGAAGTGCCGAGACGGGATGAGGAGCAAAGGCGTGTGCCTCCGGAAGCCAGGTATGAAAGGGAATAAATGCGGTCCTCACCCCGATACCGACACAAAGGGATGCCAGAGCAAAATGGACGGTCCTGCCGGAAATGCCGCTTCCGGGAGTCTCAAGGGCCTGATGAATCATACTCAGCGAAAGCACCCCGATTTCCCGGTAGATAAGAAATACCCCGAACAGAAAAAAGAGAATACCCACAGAGCTCAGGATGAGATATTTGAAACCAGCCACAAGAGAAGCGGCACTTTTTTCGTAAACAATAAGTATGTAGGCCGCAATTGCCACGATTTCGAAACAGACAAACATGGTAAACAGATCATTTGTCAGAGAAACCCCGATAAGTCCTGCGGATAGAAGGGATAAAAACAGGTAGTAGACGGCGGAATACTTTTTAGACCCGAGAGAAAAAAGCCCCGATAGAAAGGAGAGCATGGATACCAGGATAACGGATATCCAGGCAAAGCCGTCCAGAACCAGACTTATCCCCCAGGGTTCCGGCCATCCTCCCAGAGCGTAGAGTATTCTGCCGCCGGTGTACATCTGAGAGAAAAAGCCCGCAGCGATTATACCGGACACAAGGATTGAGAATACCGCTGCGAAGGAGAGCGGCCTTCCGGCGGAAGGAAAGATTTTACCGAAAAGTGACAGTGCACCGCCGGCCATGGGAAGAACTATCATCATGGGAATAAGCGTTTCACTCATCAATCTTCCAGGCCTGTAGTTCAATTTCCCGTATATCCAGGGTATTAAAACGCTGAAACAGGGCATCACACAGAGCCAGAGCCAGGGCGACAATACAGACTCCAACCACAATGGCGGTGAGCATCAGAGCCTGGGGAAGGGGATCCACCATTGAGCTGTGGGCTGCACCGCTTCCTTCAATGGGAGCGGTAGTACCGGAAAAGGATCCATAGTAGAGAAACAGCAGGATTATGCCACTGTTGGCAATACTCAGGGCCATTACCTTCTTTACAATGTTGGGTTTTCGCAAGACTCCCCAGAGTCCAACCAGAAAAACCGCCCCCGTCAGATACCAGATCATACGTCCTCCCCCTTCTCCTGAAAAAGACGTATACAGATAAGACTGATTCCCGCACCGACCTTAAGACCAATGATTACATTAAAAATCAGAATAAGGGATATTCTGGGTCCCTCAGCCGCCTCGACGGCTCCCCCCAGGAGACTCAGAAAACCACTGCCGTAAACTGCGCCGGCAACGCCGATAAGCAGCAGCAGGAGAAATCCCCCTGCCTCAATCAAAGAAAGAGCACGATGAGGATACAGTCGTTCCACAGCCTCAATCCCGCGGCTGACACTCATGAGAATAACAGCAGAGGCAATCACCACCCCCCCCTGAAAACCCCCGCCGGGAGAAAGGTGGCCGTACGCGAGGAGATAAAAGCCGAAAAGGAGCATGAAGGGTGTAAGCTTCCGGGACACAAGATCCAGGATGTCACTCTTCTCCATGATGACCTCCGGTAAGGTAGAGAACTCCGGAAACAGCAAGGAGCAGCACAATTGTTTCCCCCAGTGTATCGAATGCCCGGAAGCCGAGATAGATGGAAGTAATTAGGTTCAGTGCACCGGTTTCGGTCTCACCGTTGGCTACAATGTAGTCCCGGATTATACTTGCCGCCGGATGGCTGCCTGAAAGGGCAATAAAAAGAAATACTCCAACCAGCAGAACCAGGATTATCTCCAGCCCGCCCCGGACAGCAGCGAAAAGACGTTGTCCCCGCTTCATGTATCATCCCTCCGTCCTGTTCGGTGGACAATCCATATCATAACCAGAGTACCGACACCGGTTCCGACGGCTGCCTCAGTGAGGGCCACATCCGGGGCATGGTAGAGAAAAAATACAAGGCAGCTGAGAAGACTGAAAACCCCCAGCATAAGCACCGCCGCCAGCATGTCCTTCAACTGAAGAGCAATAACACCGCTGACCAGCATGAGGACCAGAAGAATCTCAACCATCCGACTCTCCCAGCTCCCGCCTCTTTCGATAACCCCTCTTCCAGGGAACAATACCGCTCTGCCAGGCGAAGCGGGCAATAATATGGGCGGATATGGGATTGGTAACGAAGAAGAAGATGGTGATTACCAGCAGGCGTCCGGTCATAGGCCCCCATCCGGCAAGAAGAAAACAACCGATTAAAATAGAAAATACGGAGGTTGTACTGCAGGTGGAAGACGCCTGCAGACGGGTATACACATCGGGAAATACAAGAACACCGATGTTGCCCATAATATTAAACAGCACGCCAAGACCGAAAAATATTGCCGCAGCTATTGTCACAGACCATCTCCCCTGTTTTTCTGTCCGCCGAAATAGCGGGTAAGCGCAAGAATCCCCACAAAACCGAAGATATCGTATACCAGGGCAACATCAAGATAGATTACATGATCACCGGCAACAGAGTAGATGACCAGTACAGCCAGGGTCTGGGAGGCAACCAGATTGAGTCCTGTCATACGATCCGCCACGGTGGGACCGATGACAACGCGGATCATGCTTACCACCGAGGATGCAATAAGAAAATAGATAAGGTAATTCAACATCAGAGCCATACCCGGTGCAGCAGTTTCTCGAAGGTACCCTTGATGAGGTCTCCGGCATAGCGGGAATGGGTGGTACGGGCATCGAGCCAGTGAACAATAAGATGATCATCATCCAGATCCAGGGTGATGGTCCCGGGAGTCAGGGTTATGGAACTGGTAAGTGCCACCCGGGCAATATCCGTTTTAAGATGGGTTCGGAAATGAACTATCCCGGGGTTTATACGACCCCTCAGAATATTCAGCAGTACTTTGAAGCTGGCAACGTACATATTGTAGACAAGCACCAGCAGAAAAACGATAAACATATGAAGCCGGGGAAGATGTGCGCGGCGTCCCGCCTCCGACTCCTCCACAAACTGACGGTATGTGAGCATTGAGACCAGCAGGCTGGCAACACCTCCGGCGATGAGAGATCCATAATCCAGAGACCAGGTAAACAGAAGCCAGCCTCCGAAGAGGGAGAAAAAGGTTATAAGAAAGCGGACAAAAGCCCAGCGGGTTTCTACTTTCATTTGCTCTCCCTGCTGATAAAGGCTGCCATTACCTCCTCTTCGGATGTTGCAGCAAGCAGTGCATTGCAGAAAGTCCGGTCGTGCAGATAGCGGGCAAGTCTGCTCAGCACTTTGAGATGACCGGCTTCATCCCCTTCTGGTCCTACAAGCAGAAAAAAAAGGGCTGCCGGCTGATTATCCACGGCATCAAACTTCGCCCCTTCCAGCCTGCGGCCGAACACTATACGGGTATCGGAAACCTGGGAGGTAAAGCAGTGGGGTATGGCTATACCGGAACCGATTCCGGTGGTATTGATCTTTTCACGTTTCTTAAGCTCCCGGACAATTTCATCGGGATTCTCCAGGCGGGTGCTTCGGGCCAGAACATCAACCAGTTCTCTGAGCAGATCAGGTTTGCGTCTGGATTTAAGGGATAACTCAATACTTTCAAGGGCAAGAAGCTCATGCAGCAGCAGGGCCATCACTCCTCCTCCACCAGTCCCGCTGCCCAGTCTACAGGCAGGGAAAACAGAATACCCGTTCCGGGATTGTCCAGACCGCCACAGATTTCATTCAACAGGTTGTGGAGCCTGGGAATAAGCGACTCATCCCTGACAACGGAAAAAATGGTTTTGTTATAGGGTTTATTGCCTTTCATAAACTCTTTAAAGCCGGCAAAGAGAGGAACTTCATAGGTGAGGAACCGTCCCATTCCCTCAGAATCGAGGATGGTCCCGCCGGAGATCCCTACCTCCGCATATGCTTCCAGTACCTGCTCAAGGAGTTCTTCGCGATTCAGTACAAACACTACCAGCTTCATATTTACTTTCCCGCGACCGCCGGATAATGGCGGATTACTGATATGTTTTAAGGTACCCGGTGGGTAGTGAGGAGTCAATGGAATAAATCATCTACACCTTCAGTTGAGAAAGGTATCGAAACTGTCAAAAATGTGAAAACGATCCAGATCTGGAAGGTTTCCGATTACAATCCGCTTTTTGTATTCAACCCAGGCATGAGCTTCAAATGGTTCTTTTCCACCCAGGGCAGCTCCTAACTTAAGTTCAACCTCATAACCCTGCCGGCGGCACAAGGTATAAGCTGTGAATGCCCTGGGCAGACAGTTATAGGTTCCCGGAAGCAGACTTCCCCAGATATCCACCCAGTGACAGGTTTCGACAACCCCCGCATCAAACTCCCCGGCAGCAGGATTTTCCGCCCGGGCTTTCAAACGACTTACCGCCTGCTGAAAGGGGTACCTGCGAAGCACCCGTTTTGTTGCATAGAGGAGCTTTCCGGTTTTTATAAAGGAAACCTTGCCCCGAAGCGGAAGCCTCAGAAAGTGCAGGATCTTCCTAAGCACCGGTATCCACAAGACCTTCTGCTCCCAGCTGTTCGACAAGCGATAGAACATCTTCCCGGCACTGCTCTTCAGAAACATCGAACTCCTGCTGCACCAGGGAACAGAGTTTTTCCACAGATTCCGGCTGCTCCAAATTCTTCCAGATAAAGGCACCAACCTCATTCAGGCTGAAGTAAAATCCACGCTCAACATGCATCAGCACCATTTCTCCGTTGACTTCAGTGTGAATTACCCCTTCCCTCTGTTTCAGATGTGTATTTAAATCCATAGAACGGCATCCCTACCTGTATTAGCTTTTCTTGTATTCTAATGAAAAAAAAGAAAACGTAAAGCATACTTCCACAGTACTTCAACGAACCCCGCCGCTGTAGTAGTATGTTTTCGATGAAAAACCCACCTGAGGAAAAGCTCCTAATTGCCCTTACCGCAAACAGAATTAATCAGGCCTGCTCAATAATAAAAACAACGCCGCCGGATTACCCCTGGCTTCTTCAACTGGCGGCAAAGCATAAACTGCACGGTATAGTAGCCCAGCGGCTGCTTGATCTGGCGAAAATCTGTGACGTCGACCTGCCGAAAGCGGACATTAAAGCTTCGCTGCAGCTTGCAGTGGCATTGAATCTGCAGCTGAAGGCCGGGTTTCTCAGCATAAAAGAGATTCTGAAAAAGCTACAGGTGGATTTTCTTCTTATAAAAGGCTTTGCGCTGGATTCATCCCCCTTAAGGGCTATGAACGATATAGATATCCTGATTCAGGAAAATGACCTGAAACAGGTGTTCAAGGCCATGACAACGGCAGGCTGCACTTACGTCGGTAGCGGAGTCATGTCAAAAAAGGAATTTGCAGATCCGTTTTCAACCCTTCACTGGAATAATCAGTTCCAGTTTATAACACCCCGAACATCTACCCATGTGGAAATTCACACTGCTCTTTTTGAGCGGGACAGAATCAGGCTTGAAAGGCTGGACCGGTTTCTGGATAGGGTGGATCTCTTCCGGGCCGGCTGCAGGTACAGCGCAGATCTCGACTGCAATGTGCCGTCTCCGGAAGCAAACCTTGCTCTCCTCTGCATTCATTCCACCACTAAAAGATCCCCGGCTCATAACACCTATATTCTTAGACATGCTTTGGACCTGTGGTCTCTGCTTGAAGAAGGAATAGATATGAACCGGTTTATAAACCTTTGCAGAGAGTGGGATATCGGCTATTACGCCTGCACTGCTTTCAGGCTTTCTGCTATAGCCCTAACCCTGCCGGAGATAGAGTCGATGGCTGCACAGCTTGAGCCGCTGTTGAATAAACGTGAACGTCTTCTTTCACAACTGCATCTTAACTGCTACCGGGGTCCGGGAGATGCCCCCTTCCTGCGGCGAAAAATATTTGCCCTGTTTATGCCCCTTGCCATAGCAGGAGGATTAAAAAAGGGATTGAGCTGGTACCGGAAGCTGCTTTTTCCGCCTGTCTGGTATCAGGAAGAACGTTACGGGATAACAAGGAATTCACCCTTTTTCTTTTTAAGCTATATCTACGGACCATTCGTCTTTATATGGCGAAGCCTGTGGGGAGAAAAGAGGATTTAAGCCTCTTTGATCTGACGCAGCTGGGTATGATACAGCCCCGCATAGTAACCGGCAGACCGAACAAGCTCATCGTGGGACCCCTCCTCTATAACCCGGCCGCCCCTCATCACATAGATTCTGTCCGCCTTCCGGGCAGCGGCAATCTTGTGACTCACAAGCAGCAGGCTGCGCCCCCCCACAATATTGCGGATATTGTCGATGAAATCTGATTCCGACCGGGGATCCAGCTCCGAGGTTGGTTCGTCAAGGATTGTAAGAGGAGCACCCCTGAATACAGTTCTGGCCAGGGCCACTTTTTTCCACTGCCCCCCGCTCAGTTCAGCTCCATCTTCAAGCCAGCGGCCCAGAACCGTCCCGTAGCCTGCGGGAAGAGCAGATAAAAACTCATCCGCCCCTACTGTTGCAGCAGCCCTGCGCAGATTATCAAGAATATTCCGTTCCTCCCCTTTTTCAATATCTCCATAGCGGATATTCGCACCGGCGGTGTAGTAGTAATGTGTAAAATCCTGAAAAAGCACCCCCAGGTTTTTGCGGTACACCTCAGGCTCAAGGGTGCGAAGATCTTTCCCGTCCATGTATATTTCACCTGCATCGGGTTCATAAAACCGGCAGAGAAGATTTATCAGAGTGCTCTTTCCCGCTCCGTTATCCCCCACAATGGCAACAAATTCACCTGGGGCAATTTTAAGGGAAACATTGTCCAGGACTTTACTGTCTGTTCCGGGATAATGAAAGCTGACGGCAGCCACGGACAGCCCCGGCTGTCTATTTGTCTGCCCGGCGCCCTTCGGCGCTGCTTTCTTCAGCTCCACCTCGACCGGCAGATTCAGAAAATCAAAGACCGCAGAAAGATAGAGATTGGTCTCATAGAGCCTGGCAACTCCGCGAAGAAGTTCCGCCATTGCCTGCTGTCCCCGCTGTATAGCCTGAAAAAACAGTACCAGATTCCCCAGGGAGGCTCCCCGACTAATGCTTGTATAGGCAAAATAGCCCAACAGACCGATGGTTACCAAAGACTGAAAGGCCACGGCAAAAAACTCACCCGCTGCCCGGCGGCCGGTGAGGGTCAACAGCTCCCTCCTCAGCCTGTTTCTCCATTCTGCTGCTTTCTCCTGAAAATAACCCTGAAGACCGTTTATACGGTTTTCCTTCACATTGGTTTTTTCAGTGAGAAGCCAGTTAAGATAAAACACATGCCGTTCCGAGGAGGTCTGCTCCATTCTCCAGGCATAAATCCTTGCTGAAGAATTGAGCAGTACAACTGCAGCGGGCAGCGCGGATACTGCTAAAAGAAGAATGGTAAACCAGGGAAGCGCATAGATTAACAGACCGGCGATACCTGCAACGGAGACAGAGGCACTTATAAGACCGGTAACAATATCTACAATTTCCGCAGGACGGTATGGTGCTTCCTGCTGCGCCCGGTGGAGTTTGTCATGGAACTCCGACATCTCATAATATGCAAGATCAAGTTCCACTGATTTCTTCTGCACCACTCCCTGCATATAATCACTCAGCACCTGGCCAAGCACCTGACGAAGAAAATAACCACCTGTTCTTACAAGTGCCGTTAGCAGCAGAGCCGCACCAGTAAGAATTATCACAGGAAGAATCTCCTGAAATCCTCCGCCGGAAGCCACGGCATCAACCATAAGCTTTACCGCATACAGGGGTATAAGCGGGACAATCCCCTGCAGCACCATTATTAGTATTGTAGACAGACTCAAGCCCGGGCTGCTTATCCACAAAAGCCTCATACCCCGGGAGAAGACCCCCGCCCCTTTACGGATCCGTTTAATACGTACGGCTAATTTCATCTGCCCCCCGGCTCACAACTGCTGTTACCAACAAGAAACTTTACAACTCCGGGAAGCCGTTCATACCCCTCGGGGATTTTCAGCACCTGAAGAGGGACAAGGGATGCAATAGTTCCGATTTTTCCAAGACGCGCTGAACTTCTGTCTACTGCATCAAGAAGCTCAGCGGCAAAAGCATGACGTACCAGGGATATCACTCCCGCAGCGGCTCCAACCGCAGAAATGGAAGGCTCGTCAGTCTCACTTCGCTGAAGCAGATAGAGAGCCTTAAGCGGCAGCTTATTTTTAAAAAAAGTACCGAGTTTTTCACCCGACCACGACCCGATCGGGACTTTGAGCTTCTCAAAACGGGGATGTATTTTTCCATAGGCAGCCGGATTTCCGCCCAACAGGGCCAACTGATGGGGAAAAAGCTTCATCTGGGGGAATCCGGGAAGCGCAGTAACACCACCGTTAGCGACGGAAAGAGCCAGAATATCGTCTGTCACCAGAGGATAGCCGGCAGCAAGGCAGGCGGTGGCCAGAGTGGTTTTTCCCGTACCTGAATCAGCAATAAAGGCGACACAACCGTCGCCGGCCTTTACCGCAGAAGCATGCAGCATCAGGATCCCCCGTCGCTCCAGCCAGTAGGACATAACATTTCCCACAAAGAATAGTTCGATCAGATATTCGATCCCCGGTAAAAGCGGATGAGCGGTAATTTCATCTTTTTTAATTTCAAATCCGCAGACACCGGTTATATAGAGGGTTTCAAAAGTACCGGCAATAAACAGTTCCACCCGGCCGTCTTCATAGTTCTCCACCGGCGCCCGGATCCCATCGGGAACGTAATCGGGATTAACAGGTAAAACAGTAAAGCGAAGTTCCGTTACGGTGTCAGTGGTTTCCGGAGACAGAAGGTTAAAGGTAAAGGGAAAGGACGAGCAGATATGTGCTCCATACAGGAGGTAATGGGATTCACTCATTCAGCAAGAGCCCCTGTTTCTTAAGAGATCGGGCAAAATTTTCCAGATCCAGAAGGATCTCATCTGAGTCAACATCATACAGATCAGATAGGCGTTGTGCAGCCCCCCGGATACTATCAGTCCTGAGCAGCATATCCCACATGTCCGCCGCCGTACCTTCCAGCAGAAAACAATCAGTAGAATCTTCAGTATGCGGTGCAGTAAAATCAGCCACAACTATGCGGTTCTCATCCAGCCGGGCAGCCACAACCCCCGGAGCGGCGTTCCACGGAAAGGAGCTGTCCCCATGTATCTGAAACTGATTTTCCGAATTACCTTCAAAACGGTTTCTGAAACAGCGTTCAGGGGGATACAGACGAAACCCGGCCTCAAGCTCACCGCTTACACCGTTTATGAAGATACTCTCAGGCTCACTCCAGGCAAACACCAACGCCTCCGGATAGCCCGTCCACAGCACCTTTTCAGCTGTTTTTTTCTCCCAGCGATCCTTCCATATCGGATAGTCCCGGCCGAAAATTTCGGGCCCTGAATCTTCATACTCTTCCGCGGCAATTATGGAGAAGCCCTGTCGTCCTGCGGCCTCTTCCGTGCAAAGCTCTTCCGGAGCAGCCAGCACAGCAACAGAGACTTCCCTGGTCTTTTCTGTCAGACCGAGGGATTCAATAGTCTGCAGGATTCTGTGACCGGAGAAAACAGCATCGTCCACCAGCATAAGCGGCCTGCTTCCGGCAGCTGATGCCTGAACCCTGCCCAGCGCATAGAGGAGCAGTGCGCAGACAATGTATCCCCCTCGGGGAACCGGACGAAACTCGAAACTGTTAAGCTTCTCCCGTCCGTATTTCCGTATAAGTTTATCAGCAAGGAGTACCGCAAGTTCCTCAGCTTTTCGGTAACCTATGAAACGGGAATTTTCAGCAGTATAAAGGATATGGGCTGCGAGGCGTGAGACTCGTTCTGTCTCCTCTGGGGGAAAATCTCCGAAGAGATAGATTCCGCCATACTCTTCTTCAGGAGAATACAGTCTCAGGACCATTACAGAATGGTTAAAGCGGGAATCCCTGATCAGCGTTTGTACAAGAACCGTAAGAGCGGAATTGATATCAGGTTGGCCTGTCAGATTAAGAAGTTTATCAGCATTACCTGCAGGGGAGTAAAGTTTGACTGCTTTAAATGGCATAAAAAACCGGGTACCGTATGACTACGGCCCCGGAACCTCTGTTCGTTGCAGACTATATGCGGACAATTAAATGTCAGATAATTGAATTGCTTGATGGTTTTACAGGAGAACCTTCACCGGTAGCACTGTTGCTGACAGAAGATCCGCTACCCTTACTACTGCTGCCGAAAAGTGCTTCAATAATACCGGACTGTGTCAGATCGGTAACTGTACCCCATTGTTTGATCTCCGGTTTATGGTATTCTTTTTTTCTCTGCATGAGATTCTCCTTAAGACAAAACTATAAAGACAAGTTTATACCCGTATGTACTGAACGTCAACTTTATGAGTATAAATTTACCGGATATTCCTGTTTCTGCCGGGAAATCCGCTGGTAATCTGATCTTTTTGTACCCAATGTTACGGTTTCTTTTTATTCGCTATATTACTATTATTCTCAGAATAGAGAGGATAAAGAAGCATGAGTTTTATCAGCCTTGACGATACAATATTCGCCATTACCGAAAAATATCCCGAAACTGTTGACGTTTTTGTCAGTCGGGGCTTCCCCGGAATGTCAGACTACAACCAGAGAGCCGGTTACGGCAGGCTGCTGACTCTCAGGACTGCCCTGAAAACCAAAGGTCTTAACGAGGAGCTGTTTACCGGTCTCCTTAACGATGAAGTACAAGTTAGACAAAGCAGCAGTGATATCACACTGGCTCCTATGGAACTGACAGACAGCGAGAATGCAGTGAAAATTGCAGGACTCCTCCCCTGCCCGGTTCGTATTCCCCTTATGGAAGAATTCAGCCGCTTCCGGCCCATATACGAGGAGGCTTCCGGAGTCAGTCTGGATGCCGAGTTGAAAGCCGCCAGCAGCGGAACTCAGTGGGTGGAGGAGCATATTGACTCAACAGGCTCAGAGGAATCCCTGCCGGATATCTTTATCTCCGCCGGATTTGACCTCTTCTTCGACCGGAAGAGAATCGGCAGATTGCGGGAAAAGGGGGCATTCAGAGACCTCATAGACTGGCCGGGAGTCAACAGCAGCTTTAAGAGCATGAAGATTGAGGATCCTGAGAGAGTTTATTCCATCCTTGCCCTGGTTCCCGCTGTGTTCCTGGTTAACACCAGCGAACTCGGGGACCGGGAAATACCCAGAACATGGAAGGCACTTCTCAGCGAAGAGTTTACCGATTCCGTTTCTCTTCCCGTGGGCGACTTTGATCTCTTCAATGCTATGCTGCTCTCCCTGGGCCAACGGTACGGAGATGAAGCTGTAACAATGCTCGGTAGAGTAATGCAGCAGTCCATGCACCCCTCCCAGATGGTGAAAAGCCACAGAGGTTCCGGTAAAAAGCCTGCGGTAACCATTATGCCCTACTTCTTCACGAAAACAGTCAGGGAAGGCGGAGCAATGCAGGCGGTCTGGCCTGAGGACGGCGCCGTAATAAGCCCTATATTCATGCTGTCAAAGGAAAAGAGAGGCAAAGAGCTGAAACCGATAGCCGACTTTTTCGGCTCCCGCAGGGTCGGCGAAATACTGGCACGGCAGGGGCTCTTTCCTTCCCTTCATCCGGAAGTGGAAAATATTCTCCCGGGAAAAAGCCCTGTAATGTGGCTGGGATGGGAATATATAAAAACTCATGACCTCAGCGAGGAAATCGCCCGGGCGGAGAAACTCTTTTCCAGTGCTGCAGATACAGCCGAAAAAAGTGAGGCTGTTTCATGAACCTTGTTACCGTATCCGGTCCTCCGTCTTCAGGAAAAACAGCGGTCATTCTGAAAACAGCCGAAGCCCTCAAACAGCAGGGAATTCGTGTAGGTGTGGCCAAGTTTGACTGCCTGAGCACCGAAGACGACCTGCTCTATATAAAAGCGGGAATTCCCGTACAGAAAGGTCTTTCCGGCGCGCTCTGCCCGGACCACTACTTTGTCAGTAACATTGAAGAGGTTACACGGTGGGGCATAGAGGAGAACCTTGATCTGCTTATCAGCGAGTCCGCAGGGCTCTGTAACCGCTGTTCTCCGTACATCAAGGATATTGGAGCTGTCTGCGTTATTGATAACCTCAGCGGTATTAATACCCCGAAAAAAATAGGCCCGATGCTCAAGAGTGCGGATATTGTGGTAATAACCAAGGGTGATATTGTTTCCCAGGCAGAAAGAGAAGTTTTTGCCAGCAGAGTGGGAACAGTAAACCCCAGGGCAATGGTAATTCATGTAAACGGCCTTACCGGCCAGGGAGCCTTTGAACTGAGCACCCTGCTCTATGACAAAGAAAAAGAGATAGATACCGTGAAAGGTAAGGAGCTCCGCTTTCCCATGCCTTCAGCGCTCTGTTCATACTGTCTTGGCGAAACACGCATAGGCGAACAGTTTCAGATGGGTAATGTACGTAAAATCAAGCTGGAGGATACTAATGCATGAGTTACGCAGCATTATAGAGAACACTCCTCTTGCCAGTCTGACGGAGAAGTATCCTTTCCTTACAGACTATTTTGAATCCCTGGGTGTACCTGTAGAGACAGAGATCAGTTTGCCCCTAAAAAAACACCTCCACAGTCTGGGTGACGAGTTCCTCGAAGACAAGGCCATTGATGTTGAAGAAGCCCTTAAGGGGACTGCAAGCTTTATAGAGCAAATGCTTGAATTTCTGGGAATAAACAATCAGCGGCTGGCGGAAGAAATTAGCATACTGCCGGGAAGGAATAAATCGGGGGAACCCGAAGGCTTTGAAACCCTGACTATCCGCCGGGGAGAAATAATCTCTATTGTGGGGCCAACCGGTTCAGGTAAAAGCAGGCTGCTTGCGGATATTGAGTGGATGGCCCAGGGAGACACTCCTACGGGAAGAAGAATCCTGGTGGATAAGCGGGAACCGGATAAAAAATGGCGATTCTCCACTTCTGACAAGTTAGTAGCCCAGTTGTCCCAGAACATGAACTTTGTCATGGACCTGACAGTTCAGGAGTTTCTTACCCTGCATGCGGAGAGTCGTCTTATTCAGGACACGGAATCGGTGGTAAAAACAATCTTTGAGAAAGCCAATGAGCTTGCAGGGGAAGAATTTACCCTGGATACGGCCATAACCGCCCTTTCCGGAGGACAGTCCAGGGCACTCATGATTGCCGATACGGCCATACTCAGCAAATCACCCATAGTGCTGATCGATGAGATAGAGAATGCTGGAATTGACCGGAAAAAAGCCCTGGCGCTGCTAATATCGGAGGAAAAGATTGTCCTCATGGCAACCCACGACCCCCTGCTGGCTCTCATGGCGGATAAGAGGATCGTTATCCGGCACGGCGGAATTCACCGCATCCTGGAGACCGGTGAGGATGAACGAAGTGTGTTAACCGAAATAGAAGCACTGGATAAAAAAGTTCAGACCCTGCGGGCAATGCTGCGGGCAGGAGAAAGTCTAAACCATACAGCCCTGAATGAGCTGTGATAACAGGAGAATACAATGCACGATGGATGCTCAGGCAGTTTTGAATCCGGCAAGGCCGTAATAGACAAGGTTCGTATGATGGGATTTTCCGATCAGTTTATGCCGGTACCTCTTGAAATAGTCTGTACCACCTGCAATAAGCCGTTTATGATGGAAACATTTGAAGCGGTATGCCCGGAATGCGGGGCAGTGCACGGGGTAACCCCCTGTCATGCCTTTGACGCCTCCGGAGTAATGAATGCCGGAGTAGGTTATTAGAAATTATGCGGATTCTTTTTAACTCCTACCTGGCTCTGGAACTTCCGGAGCTGGTAGAACAGTTACAGCAGCGTTTCCCTGAACACGAAATACTGGTACTTGAGAATGAGACAGAGGTGATTGAAAAGCTGCCTGAAACAGAAATTCTTGTAGCCCATAAAGTGACTGAAGAACAGGTTGCAAGAGCAGCAAATCTTCACTGGGTTTTTATTCCCTATACAGGGGTAAATCTTATTCCATTCAACATGCTTCGGGACAGAGGCATGCAGGTAAGCAACAATCACGGAAACTCCAGGGCCGTTGCCGAACGAGCGGTAGCCTTGGCTTTTGCCATCTGCGGAAGGGTTCCGGAGTTTGATCAGGACCTCCGAAGAGGAAACTGGCATCGTACCGACGACCCTCTACATCCCTTTGATTTCTGGACATCCCTGTCTGACAAGAGAATTTCAATTCTGGGCACCGGAGAGATAGCCCGGCATATAGCCGCTTTTCTCACCCCTTTTACCGGGAATATTATGGGCTTCCGCCGCAGGAAGGAAGAATCCCTTCCCGAAGGGTTCAAGACTGTTACAACCGATCTGACAGAGGCTTTGGCTTACGGAGATATCTGTTTCGTAACCCTGCCCCAGACAGATGCAACCATGGGGCTTATAGGCCGGAAGGAACTTGAACTTCTGAAGGGAGGTTTTCTTATAAATATCAGCCGGGGAAAAATTGTGGATGAAGCAGCACTTTTCGATTCTCTTTACAACGGGATCCTGAAAGGTGCCGGCATTGATGCCTGGTACCGCTACCCCAAACCCTTTACAGCCGATACACTGCCGGGGAATCTGCCCTTTCACACCCTGAAAAACGTCGTGCTTTCTCCCCATGCTGCAAGCCATACTGATGATGCCAAGGTGCTGCAGTTTTCAGAAACTCTGAGAAATCTGGAACTCCTGTTGAAAACAGGCAAACCTGAAAACATTGTTGACCCGGAATCCGGCTACTGAAGTCAGGACTTTGCCAGAGCCACCGATTTTCCGCCATTTTTTGCCGCATTCTTTGCTGCATACATAGCTGTATCCGCCGCGGCCACCAACTGATCCGGGGTGTTTCCATTTCCCGGGAAAAGGGAAACGCCGATGGAAACCCCGGGAACTGGAGAATCCTCACCCACGACAACCGGTTCTACAACGTATTGGATTATTTTTTCCGCCACCTGCAGAGCATCCTCAGAACTTTCTATATTAGTGCAAAGCACAACGAACTCATCTCCCCCCATACGTGCTGCGATATCGGAGGAGCGGATTGCAGAGACAATCCGTTGACTGCTGGAAATCAGGACTTTGTCTCCCGCATTGTGTCCAAGGGCGTCATTTATGTCCTTGAAGTTGTTCAGATCGAGAAACAGCAGGGCAAAATGTCCGTTGCTGCGGCGGGCTATCTCCAGGATTTTTTCCAGATAGGAGAGGAAGTATGCACGGTTGGGCAAACCTGTGAGGGTATCGTGAGATGCCATCTGCTGGAGCTGATACTCTACCTGCTTCCGGGCACTTATATCCTGAGCAACGAATACTGTTCCTATGGTATTTCGGGGGCTGTCATACAGATCTGACCCCCTCACAATTACTGTATGGGATTTATCCTCGGAATCTTTCCAGGAGACCTCAAGCCCGGTCTGGGTACGTAATACCGGTGCATCAATATCGATAGTGCAGAGCCAGGGAACAGCTTCAATCCGCTGATTCAGAAGACTGGGATATGCCAAATCATTAATTGTATGGGCATACCTGTTGGCAAGGCGGATAAATCTGCTGCGGTCCACCACCACCACCGCTCCCCGCATTGTTTCAAGCACCGGAACCGCTACATTCTCAGCGGCGATATCCACCAGACGGAATCGCATAATCGCATACCCCATGAGAGTCACATAAACACTCATGGGGATGTACCCGAAGGCATAGATGTCAATGCCGAAGGTGGGAAAAAAGTCTACCGCAGCCAACAATCCGACTGCCAGAGAAACAGACGAAATAATCATCCTCTGACGCTGCATAGTATCCCCGGAACCCCGGTACTCCAGAATAAAGTTTAGAAGAACCACCAACATAACCAGAGCAAAGTAGATCAGATAGAGAAGCCCCATACTGCCGAAGACCGGGAACCAGCCCCAGAACAACTTTCTTACTCCGGTAATATGATAATGGCCTGATAGAAGGGAAACAGCAAAAATGGTGGAAATAATAAACAGAATTTTCCGCCATCTGAGCAGGGTGGGAGTCTCTCCCAGGAGAACTCCGGTGGTGGACAGTATGGCATGGGGCAGATAGACAGCCCCTATATTTGCAATAACAAACCAGGCATAGGCGGCTTCCGGGCTGCGGCTCATATATCCGAGAGCAGCCCCGATAAGGTAGAGAGAAAGACACAGGGAGAACAGGAGATATTTGAAGATGCTTGAATTCGCATTTTTTGCTGCGTAGATATAAAAAGCAAGCCCGGCTGTATACAAACCGGCAGCAAGAACAGGAAAAGCCCATGGGTTCGGATAGAGATCTGCAAAATTTGATAAAAAATAGAGAATAACCTTCATCTACCCGGCAAGTCTGCGCTGCTCCTTATATCTGTAAGTATTACCCCGGAAAAGGGGAATGTCAAAAATGATGGTAATTTGCCTTTTATATACCATAAGTACTAATCTTAAAATACAGCGGAGGACTCATGGAAGATCAGGAAAGAAATTATGACAGAGATTACCGGATAGCGAAGCTGATAGCTATAGCCTATTTTGCCAGTTCCGCGGTGCTCATAGGAGTAGCAGAAATGCTGAAAGTCGGAGTTTTCACCACAGGCCTCTCCCCTGTTTTTGAAGGAGCTTCCTTCAGCCGGATTCGCATAGCCTTTTATGTTATAGCAGCAGGAGTGATTTTAACTGCAGTACTGTTGAAACTGGCTATTAGAAACCCCGAAGACAGCCTGTTCAGCAGCCCACTGAAATTTTTGATCCGCCAGGCCCGTTCCCGGAGGAATGCATCCGCCGTGGTCATGCTCATTCCCCCTTCAGCCTGTGCAGAAATGTGTGTTGTACTGGGATTTGTACTGTTCCTGTTATCTGGAGGAGTCAGGCCCGACCTGTATATCTTCGGGAGTACCGGTATTGCAGCAATGGTACTGCTGTTCCCCACAGAAGAAGAAAAAGCAAACCTTATACGCCTGGACCGGGAAATAGGTTAACAACGAAGACTCCCCATGCCTACCTGATACCCATAAGAGCTACACCAACCGCTGCAGCAAATAGGCCAACCCACCGCAGGGGATGAACGGCTTCCTTATTTATAAGCCTTGCCAGCAGAACCGTAGGCGCAGGATAGACAGAGGTAACTGCTGTTACAAGTATTATCATGCCGCTCTGTACCGCCAGCATAAAGGCGATGTTGGCCGCCATATCCAGAACCCCTGCGATAAGAGTCGGAATCAGGCCGGGGCCTTTCCCGACCAGGAGTTTTTTCCCCCTGATCATACTGAATGTACCGACCAGAAACAGCGAAGCAACCCTTGCGCCGGCAAGAGGCCAGAGTCCTGCCTGGGGACTGGTGCGTGAGATTATAATGAAAAAGAGTCCGAACCCCAGTCCGGCATAGAGCCCGTAGAGAAAAGCCCGCAGTCTCTGTTTCGGTGTGTTTTTTGCATTCTGATGCTCATACCCCAGAAGTACCACGGCGGGAAGAATACAGGAGACTCCTGCCCAGCCGGTGCCTCCGATACTGTCACCAATCAGCAAACCGAAGCCCAGGGGCAGTACCGCTCCCGCAAGCGCAGCCACTGGAGAAACAATGGAGACCACACTATGGGCCAGACCGGCATACAGAAAGAGGATTCCCCCCGCTCCGGCAAGCCCGGCGGCAGCACCCCAGAGCAGGTCTGCCACTAGGGGCACTCCGGAAAACAGCAGCGGGCCCGCAAAGAGCACCAGTGCCAGACCGCAGAGCTGAGAAGTGAAGAGAACCGCCCCCACAGGCTTTGTCCGGGAAGCAAATCCCCCTGAGAAATCACTTACGCCGAAAAAGAGCGCGGATGAGAGAGCCAGAATAAAAACCATAAAGGTTTTATATCATATTGATCAGCCAGAAAACAGTATTGAAGAATCCACACCATTCTCTTTACCACAGAGAACAATGTCATTCATAATTGTCTCGCTGAGTTCAACACCATCCGCAAGAGACTTGTTTTCTCTGTTATATTCAATTTCACCCGGAAGAAAGACTTCACTGTATCCCTTTGCAGGTTTTGTGGATTTAATATGCTGTTTAACCACATCCATCCTGCCATTAAAGGTATCAAATGCTACCAGTGAATCTATTTTAATAACGCCAAAGAAATGACCGAGGTTCTGGGGATCATCAAAGTTATTCCAGAAAGATGGAATAGCATTATCCAGATTACCCCCGGCTACAGCACTGCAGAGTATCTGTACAAGCAGTCCTATTGCATACCCCTTCGGACCGCCGAAGGGAAGCATTGCACCAGACAAAGCAGCCTCCGGATCAGTTGTGTCATTCCCGTCCTTATCAACCTCCCAGCCGGACGGGACAGCCTCTCCCTCTTTTCCCGCCTGAATAATCTTTCCCTGGGCAACCACGCTTGTGGCCATATCCACGACGAAAGGCATTCCATCTCCGGCAGGGACAGCAATGGAGAGAGGATCAGTACCGATCTTTTTTTCAGCACCTCCGAAGGGTACAACCGAAGCAGGAGCATTGGACATAGCCAGGGCTATGTATCCCTTTTTTGCCGCCGGCAGAGCAAAGAAAGAACCTATTCCAAAATGGTTTCCGTTGTTAACCGCGGCAAAACAGGAACCGGCATCATCGGCTTTTTTCATGCACAGATTCATTACTTCGGTTCCAACTACGCTCCCCATTCCATTTCTGCCATTGACATGTAACGTCGAGGAGGTCTCTGTCTGAATCTGTATACTGCTTTGCGGGTCAATCACTTTTGTTGACAGACGCTTTGAATACGTTGGCAACCTGGTAACTCCATGAGAGGAAATCCCCCTCATATCTGCTTCAACCAGACTTCTATCGGCAATTCCTGCATCCTTATTGTTCATCCCGGGAGCCGAAATACGAGGACACATTCTGGGATCTGCACTACCGTTTTCATGCAACAATGGCTGAATACTCAAGCTGCCAGAGTCTGACAAAAATACTGAGAAGAATTAATCTTTTTCATATTCTTCAGCGGCAGACAGATTTTGCAAATAAACTGCGCCACGAATTTCCTGCAAACTGGCACAGACAGATTGTCGACGCAATCAAACTCGGCGACCCGGAAAATGCAGAAAGGGTTATCAGAGACCATATTGAGCGGTCACTCAGGCTTCGGAACCAGACTCAGAATAGCCGGAATAACAAATAACGTGAACAACGTCGATATAAAAAGCCCCCCGGAGACAGCAATTCCCAGGGGCTGAATAATATTGGACCCCTCCCCCATTCCGATGGCCAGAGGCAGCATGCCCAGAATGGTGGTAAGCATGGTTATCAGTATCGGCGGAAACCGCAGGCGGGCAGCTTTAAGCACAGCTTCCAGGGGTGGCTCCATGGTATCCGCCATACGCAGGTAGAAATCAATCATAATAATCGCATTATTCACCACAATACCCGCAAGCAGGATATTACCCAACAGTGAGTTCAGGCTTAAGGTGGAATGAAAAAAGTAAAGACTCAAGACCACCCCGATAAAGCCCAGGGGCACGGTAACCAGAATTACCAGGGGAAGTCTGAGAGAGTTGAACTGCATTGCCAGTACAAGAAAAATAAGGGCCACCGAGGCGCCGAGGGCAAGGAAGAGAGAATTTATCGCCTCATCCAGCTCTTCCTGAGGATTATCGAAAACCATGGAATATCCGGGAGGCATCTCAATTTTCTCAGCCGCAAGATCCCGGATCTGCTGTTCGTAAACCAGTCGTTCCGCCGCAGGTGTACCGGTTGGCATCCGTCCGTAGACCCGAAAGATATGTTCACCGTTTTCACTGGCAATCCCCGCAACCCCGGTGCCCCGGGAAAAATCGAAGAAGTGCTTCAGAGGGACTATGCCTTCATCTGTGTAGATAAGAAAATCCTCAAGCTCTTCTATAGAGTCAAGCTGCTCGTCGGGAAACTGAGCTGAAACACTGATAGAATCCTGGTCATCCTCAAACTCAAGGGAAGTGGTTCCCCGGAGAATTCTGCCTAAAAGGGTTGTAAGCTGGGACGTGGATAACCCGCTGAATCCCTGGATAACCTCGGAACGGGCAGTAATAGCCAGATGGTTGCTCAAGCCAGTGGGAGGATCGGTAAATACCCGGCCGTAGAGATCGGAATCGTTGACCAAGTCACGGATACGCTCCAGCAGCTGAACAATAACCTTTTCATCGGAACCATGAACACTTATCTGCAGATCATTGGTTCTGGGCAAAGGCAGTTGTGCGGGGTCCCACATATCAACATTAAAATAGAAGCTGTTGTCGCTTACCAGAGCTTTCTCCAGAAGGCCGAGTACTTCCTCGGCAAAACCTGCATCGGTGAGATCAACAAACATTATATTGAAGCGCCCGGAAACAAGGGCGAAGGTCTCCCGTACGGAATCTCCTCCGGCCTCATGGATGCGCCGGTCCAGTTCAGGAACAACATCTTCTACCAACTCTACCCGGTCGGTAATCTCCGTGGAGCGGAAAAAGACTACAATTCGGCTGCTTACCGGAGGAGAGAGAATCTCCCGGGGAATACGGGGAAGAAGGGTAATAACCACTAACACCAGGCAGGAAAAGGAGAAAAGCACAACCAAAACCGCCCGAACCCTGGTACGTATAAGAACCCTGAGGGCGGAGCTGTAAGAACGTATAAGCCCGTTCATGAAAGATAGGGAAAGTCGAGTAAGCCCCCGGGGTTTCACCATTTCACTGCCGGTCTTAAGGGGATGTACCCGGTAAGCCACCAGAGGAATAAGGGTCAGGGATATAAACAGGGCAAACACCAGGGCAAAAATAACAGTACTGGCCTGATCACCCAGAATCGCATTGGTAAGGGGAGCAGTGAATGAGATAGGCAGAAACACCAGAATAGTTGTAAGGGTGGATGCGAATACCGGGGCCGCCACCTCTCCCACGGAGGCGACAATTACCGATCGCAGGCTGTTGCGGTCCGAGATAAGTCCCGCTTCCATATAGTGGCGATGGATATTCTCAAGAACAACAATAGATGGATCTATAACCATACCAACTGCAAGGGCTATCCCCCCAAGGGAAATAAGGTTGAGGCTTACATTAAAGAAATACATAAGAATAAACGAGAGAATCAGGGTTGCCGGAATGGAAATACCTATGAGAATGGTATTCCGCAGTTCACCGAGGGTAAACAGGACAATCAGCATGGCAAGAAAGGCACCAAGAAGGGCAGCTGTTATTACATTGCGAATGGACCGGTTTATGTAGTGGGCAGGATCCACATATAACTGAAAGCGGGTATCTTCCGGAAGAACTCCGGACTGCACTGATTCATCAAGAATTGCAAGGATATCCCGGGACATCTGCCGGATGTTACCGCCGTCCAGCGGGGTTGCATTGATGCGAACCGCAGGTTCGCCGCCGATTACCAGTGCCTGCCCCGGCAGGGTGTAGCTGATTTCAATATCCGCAATATCCGCCAGTCGGATAACTGCGTTTCCCCGTTCTGTAATAATCAGATCCTTGAGGTCATAGATTCCCGATGTATCGGTAATAAACCGGACGGCAAAATCCTGTCCCGAGTCTTCAATATTTCCAAGGGGTCTGGGAAGGTATCCTGTTCTGAAGGCGGTGTCCACATCGGAAATGGTTAGCCCGTAGGCAAGCAGAGCCTCCTGACGCAGCCGGACATCCACCTCCCGATCTTCAATGTTTACAATCTCCACACTCTCTGCATCTTCAACCTGTGAGAGACGGGTTTCGAGAGATCCTTTCAGAAGGTTATAGAGCGCCCGGGGAGCCACACTGGGAGAACTGATACCCAAGAGCAGAAACCCGGCGTTCTCACCGGTAAAAAAACGTACGGTGTAGTTATCCCGGATCTCTTCCGGCAGCTCACTTCTGAGTGAAATCATGGCGGATTCAACATCAGCCTTGGCTGTATCGCTGTCAACTTCCCAGTCGAAGGTAAGCCGGAAATCACTGGCATCGCTGCGGTATTCAACCTCCTGGGCGGCAATTCCCTGAATACTCAGCAACTGGGATTCAACCTCGTCACCATACTGCCGGGAAAAGTCCACTGCAGAATAGCCGGTGTGCTGAATACGGACATTCACCCGGGGGCGCTGTGTCTGCGGGTAGAGCTGAACCGGCAGCCGTACAACGAGGTAAATCCCCAGTGCGCAGAGAAGAAAGAAGGCGAAGGCAAATACCTTCTGGCGCTTGAAGATCTCATTAATGCCGTTCTGATTGAGCATTCAGGGACGCCTTTTCGGCTGCCCGCCCTGGCCTGGCAGGGGTGCATCGGCGCGTTCCCGCCCTGTTGGTTTAAGCAGAAACTCTTCACCCACGGACAACCCGGAGGAAACCAGAATATCACTGCCCATTGAGCCGCCGAGAACAACCTCACGCCGAATATAAACCTGTTTCTGCCGGTCTGCAAGCCAGAGAAAATTCCTGCCGTATCTACGGTCCACCGCATCGGCGGGAACAAAGAAGCCGGTAAGGGTATCCGCCGGCAGATCCACCAGAACAAAGGTTCCGGGATGCAGATCCGGTGAGGGAGGAAAATCAAAACGAAGGTTGTAGAGACCTGTACTGTAATCCGGCTCGGGACTGCGGTTGGTCAGAGTACCGGAAAAGAGTACTCCCGCCGAGGTATTGGCTTGAACCTTCTGCCCCAGTGCCACCTTGTAGGCATCTTTGTCGCTTATCTCAGCTTCAAGAATAAACCCTGAACGGCCTATCACGGTAACCAGAGACTCCCCGTCGGAAACCTCCTGCTCAGGTTCAGCCTGTACAACAGAGATGGTTCCCGTAATGCGGGATCGGACGGTTGCAAGACGGAAGGTCTGCCCCGCTTCACTGCGGTCCACGGAAAAAAGCAGATCACCTTCAGCTACCCGGTCACCGGGAGAGACAAAAACCTCCCGGACAACACCTTCAGCGGGGGAACTGTGCTCGATACTGGCGGCAGGCTTGAGCCTGCCACCTACCTGAATCATCCGGCTGCGGGTTGTTTCTTCCGCAGGGGCAAAAAGTCCAGGAGCCCCTCCGGACCGCCCCGGTCCACCCTCCTGGGCAGAAACGGAATGAAGGCAGATAAGAAAGACAGCTCCCAGCAAGACGGCAGCCCGCAAATGTCCATGGTATTTCATAGTCATACTTCCAGTTTTTTTATCAGGAAAGAGCGTACTCCTTCATAAGACCCAAACCACGGTTAATAAGATCCACATCGATCCCTGAATAGGCAAGACGAATATACCGACGGTCTTCCCCGGGAAGAGCCCGGCCGAAGTGAAGACGGGTACAGAAACTGACACCGGTATTATGCAGCACATCCTTGCGGAAATCCTCATAACTGTCAAAACCCCTGGCAGCCATCAGCTCTGTAACATCCGGGTATAAATAGAATGTTGCTTCCGGACGGTAACAGCTTACACCGGGAATGGTGTTCAGCAAATCAACAGCTGCATCTCTGCGGGATTTCAGGACTTTAATAATCTCCTGTGATCCGGACTGATCACCCTTAAGAGCCTCAATAGCCGCTATCTGGACAAAATGGTTGGAACATGACTCATCGTTCAGGTTCAACTTGGCGATCACATCGATTATATCCGCAGGCCCCAGTGCTGCTCCGAGACGCCAGCCGGTCATGGCGAATTTCTTTGAGAAGGTATATAGCATTACACAGCGCTCTTCCATACCTGGAAGAGACACCAGAGACCGGGATTTGCCCGAATAGCGCATATCAAAATATGCTTCATCACAGAGCACAATAAGATCGTGGCGAATAGCAAATTCGGCAATGGCTTTTAGCTCTTCTTCGGAAGCCTCAGCACCGGTGGGGTTCTGCAAGTCATTGAATATAAGCAGTCGGGTTTTGGGAGTAACCGCCTTTTCGAGGGCCTCCATATCCAGGGCGAAATTATCCTTTCCGGGAAGAAAACCGTAGGGAATGGCCTTTCCGCCGTGAAACTCAATCTGAGATTCATAAATAGGGTATCCGGGATTGGGATACAGGACTTCATCGCCAGGATTCATAAGAGCGAGGATAAACTTACCTATTACCGGTTTTCCTCCGGGCTGAATTGCCACGCTGTCGGCGGTATATGATGTACCGTGACTGGCATTTATATCCGCGGCAAGAATTTCCCGTAACTCGGCAATACCCGCATTGGGAGCATAGCCGGTTTTGCCGTCCATCATGGCTTTAGTTGCTGCTTCTATTATGTTCTGCGGTGTACGGATATTAATATCTCCAAGGTGGAAGGGATAAACAGTATTTCCACCGGCACCAAATGCTCTTGCTTCAGCCGATACATCGAAGGCTGTTTCAGTTCCGAGGCGCTGGATTCGTTGCGCTGATTTCAAAGTGGCGTCTCCTTATCAATACGAAAAAGTGGCTCCATTATGGCACAGTTAAAAGAGTGTTAGCAATGCAAATATTCCCGGCATAAATATGAACTATTTAGTAGCGATTATTGACAGCACCATTCCCCCATCGTATTATCATTAATGCGGGACAGTTTCATACATGAAATTTCTCAAAATAAATTTATAGAGGAGAGTCACAAATGAGTAAGACACAGGACAACCTGGCGGCAGCATTTGCCGGAGAATCCCAGGCACGGAACAAATATACCTTCTATGCTCAGGTAGCACGCAAGGAAGGGTACCACTATATCGCAAAGATTTTCGAAGAAACCGCAGAAAACGAAATGCGCCACGCCAAAGATGAATTCAAGCTGATGGGCGGACTGGGCGACACAGCACGCAACCTTAAAGATGCAATGGACGGCGAGAACTATGAAACCACCGACATGTATCCCACCATGGCAAAAGATGCAGAAGCCGAAGGAAACAAGGAAGCTGCAACCCTCTTTTCCCAGATTGCAAAGGTAGAAGCTCACCACCGTGACCGTTACGAAAGACTCCTTGAAATGGTTAAGAACGACACTGTTTACAAGAGAGATTCTGCAATCGCATGGAAATGCGGTGTATGCGGATACATTTACGAAGGTACAGAGCCACCGGCAAAGTGCCCCTGCTGCAAACACCCCAAAGAGTACTACGAACCTGCAAATCTGGACCTCTAGATACATTTCAGGTTAGAATAGAACCCGGTACCTTGAGTACCGGGTTTTTTTTGCCCTTTTAACATCCCATTAACAGGGCGAAAAGATATATATTTCAAGTATGTTAAGAAGAAAAGGAATTACAGCATGAAACGATTATTACTGTTCCTGCTGGCAGCCCTCCTGCTGGCCTCCTGTGCATCCGCACCGGAGCCCGAACCAGCTCCGTCATTCGACATTAGCCCCTTCAAGCAGAAGGCAGACGACGCTAAAACCCAGGCGGACAGCCTGAAAGCTGTAAAGGGAGCACCCGAAAGCTACGCTGAAGCCCAGGCCCTCTACACAGAGGCCGAGAATGCCGCTGCCGCGGAAGACTGGGAAACTGCACAGACAAAATACACCGAGGCGGAAGCTGCCTTTACAAAGTCCTACAAAGAGGCAGAGCAGAATAAGAAAGACGCCCAGAAAGCTCTGGAAGAGGCACTGAGTGCACTCTCCACAGTGGAAAAGAATGCCGAGGACGCCCGGAAAGAGGCTGGACTGGAGGCGGAAGAATAATGAAAAAGCTTATTCTTTTAACCCTGATGCTTACAACTGCATCTCTGCTCTTTTCCCAGAGCCTGAAAGATAATCCCGATTACCGGGAGTCACTCAAGTACAAACAGCTTGCAGAAGCCGCAATAGAGGAAGGTGAGTATAAGCAGGCAAAAGAGTATGCGGAGCTCTCTGCCGAATATGCCAGGAAATCCGATGAATATGTGGCCTTTATGCTGGCAAAATACCGGGCAAACTCACTGCTGCAGAGAGCCGTATCCCTCCAGAGCCAGGTGGAACGCTCCGGCCGGGTTAAAGAAGACCCCGCGGTTTTCGCTAACGCGAAGGCACTGGTTACAGCTGCCGGAGAATTCTACAGCAATGACGACTTCACTCTGAGCCAGGAAAACAGCCGCAGTGCCATTGCCATGCTGGAAGAGACCTTCGGCGGGCCCAGGGTTCAGACCGGCAGTACAAGCGGACTTCCCGCATCCTATCTGGTACGAAAAATTCCCGGAAATGAAGACTGTTTCTGGCGAATAGCTGGATACGATTTTATCTATGACAACGCAGCCGGGTGGCGACCTCTCTATGAAGCAAACAGAAACAAGCTGCCTGAACCGGGAAATCCCGATCTTATCCTCCCCGGAATGGTGCTGGATATTCCTTCCCGTCCGGGAGAAACCCGGAGCGGAGTCTGGGTAGACGGGGAAATCCGGTCAACTTATCCCTGATCCGTGTTCCGCAGCGGCAGCTACCTCTTTGGAATAAAGGAGCGTGACCCCGGGTATCGTTACTCAACCGGTGAGTACGACATTAGCCAGGTGATTCTGGTAACCCGGGGAACTCTCCGTTTCTCAAGGGGAGAGTACAGCGAAGAGATCGGCCCCCGCAGTTTCTGTTTTCTTGCACCCGGCTCCTCGTTCACCTTAAGCTGCAGTTCGGAAGGCTACAGGGGTCTCGCCTTTGAAGTCTGGGAGCAGGAGTCTCCCGGACTGCCTCCGGTCTCTCAGGTTCACCAGGCAGATAAGCGCATGCAGCATCTGGCCTCCTGGGCTGAAGAGGAATACCGTAATGTCCAGCCCATGGATAGTCGGATTCTCCTGGAAATTTGCAGACTTATGTACCTGACCGCCAGATCCATTCATACAGCCGGCTTATCATCATCGGTTACCAGGGTGGAAAAATACCATACATTTAGGGCCAGACAGCTTTTAAAAGCGCATGCTTCCGACAACAGATCCGTCTCATCAATACTGGAGACTCTGCCCATCAGCTACCGTCATCTTTCCCGATATTTCAAACAGGAAACAGGTTTGACACCAAAACAGTTCCGCACCATCTGCCGTATGGAACTTGCGAAGGAATACCTGGAGCAGACAAACCTGAACACCAGTGCGATAGCCTCTGAATTAGGTTTTGCATCATCCCAGCATTTCAGTCGCGCTTTTCTTCAACATGAAGGCATCAGCCCGGGGAACTACCGCAGTCAAAGACAGGAAAAAAGAAAAAAACCGGTCTGAGCTGGTATAAAAACCGGACAGAATCAGGTCTCTATACCAGCAGCAAACATAGCCTGCTGTTATACTGTGCAGACAGGAGCAGACAGACAGATGATTACAATTGACCTGACAGGTATGAGAGGAATTGTAACCGGAGCCTCCAGGGGAATCGGCGCAGCCATGGCAGCAACTCTCGTTGAAGCCGGTGCCGAAGTACACAGCCTGTCCCGGACTCTCCCGGAAAACAGAGAGACCGGGATTATTTACCATACCTGCGATATCACCGACCGTGAAACGTCCTCAGCTGTGGTACAAGAGATCGGCAGTAACGGCGGAATCGATTTTCTTATTAACAATGCCGGCGTCACCCTGCGAAAGCGGGCGGAGGAGCTGGAAGATGATGAGTGGAAAACTATAAGCGGAATAAATCTGGATGCCCTCTTCTACCTCTGCCGGGACTGCTACCCCTACCTCAGTAAATCACCCTTCACCGGAAGAATTGTCTCCATATCATCCATGGCGGCTTACAAGGGTTTTTCCGAAGTTGCCCCCTACGGCATAACCAAAACAGCGGTGACCGGCCTCACCAGAGCTCTGGCCTCGGAATGGGCAGGAAACAATATTCTGGTAAACTCCATTGCCCCGGGCTGGTTTCCGACAGAACTGACCCGGCAGGTAATGGATGAAGACCGCAAGGCGAAAATCCTCTCCCGGATTCCCATGGGAAGGTTCGGCGACCCGACGGAACTGGCACCAATGGCTGCCTTCCTTCTGAGCCCCCATGCCCGGTACATAACAGGCCAGGATATTGCCGTTGACGGCGGAGCCCTGGCCTTCGGTTACTGAAAAAGTACAACACATTAGGAGCAAACAATGAAAAACACAATAAAGGATATCCGCCTCTATAAGGCAGTCTCCACCATAAGCAAGCCAATTGCAGATTCAACCCATACTATCAGCACCATTGCCTTTAATGTGGTAGAGGTTGAGCTTGAAAGTGGTGTTACCGGGCAGGGCTACCTGTTAGCATTTCATTACTCGCCCAACGCCATCGCCGGCGCCTTGAAGGACATTCGCACGTTTATTCTTGAAACCGGTTATGAGGTACAGGAGACAGTCAGGCTTACAGATGATTACAACATAGAAAGCGAGTACTTCGGCAGCAACGGCCTGCAGAAATGGGCACTGGCAGCAGTAAATGTGGCAATGTGGGACGCCTGGGCAAAAACTCTGAATGCCCCAATATGGAAGCTCCTCGGCACCGGCATGAAAAAGATCCCGGTTTACGGTTCCGGGGGATGGCTCTCCTATTCCGACGAGGAACTTCTTGAGGAAGTGCTTGGGTATAAGAAACGCGGGTTCCCGGCGGTGAAGATAAAGGTGGGATCAAAACAGGGAGTTGCCCACGACCTGCACCGGCTGAATAAATGCCGGGAGGCACTGGGACCAAATGTACGCATTATGATGGACGCCAACCAGGGTATGGATGTACCCTCCGCAATCGAACTCTCGGAAAAAGCCCTGGGCATCGGTATTCAATGGTTCGAAGAACCCCTGAAAAATACCGACTTTGCCGGGTATCAACTGCTGCGAAGCAAGTCCGGAATTGCCCTTGCCATGGGAGAGAGGGAGTACGATACTCAGGCGCTGAAGGCTCTGATAGAACGCAATGCCCTGGATCTCTGGCAGCCGGATATTATCCGCATAGGCGGTGTGGAAGGCTGGCGGGACTCTGCCGCCCTGGCGGTGCAGTACAATATTCCCGTACTGCCCCACTACTACAAGGATTACGATGTTCCCCTGCTCTGTACAGTGCCTAAGGCCTTTGGTGCGGAATCCTTCGACTGGATTGACGGAATAATCGACAATACCATGCGCATTGAGGACGGCTGGGCGTATCCCCGGGAAGGTGCAGGATGGGGATTCAGCTTTAAGAAGGAGTTTCTTGAGGAGATATAGAAAAGAGTACCCTTTTTACTCTTAGCATTATTTATACCTTTTTAGCAGTTTATACACCAACAAGCTGTCTTTTCCAGCAACTCTATGCTGTATCTACTACTGCAATCATTTATAACATTCCTGCTCATCCCTTGAATATTTTTCCAGTGTTTATGGAATTAAATTAGTCTGTGAAATAGGGATATCCATAGCCATACAGATTATCCACATCAGACCTTCTTCTGAGAATTACTCCTATCAATATGCTACCACCGGTTTAAAAGATTCTGGCAAAGCTGCTAATGCGGAGTTATACTGTAACTGGATAATGGTATGTTTTGTTATTATTATACTGCATTAAAAGCAAAATTCTATACTTTATAGACCGAAGTGTGCTGCATTTCCGGCATATCGTTTACTTATATTGAAAAGTGGTTAAGTTGTTATGTTATATTCAAATTTGTTGCTATAGATTGAGATTTCGGCTATTATACAGTTGGTGTACAGATAGGGCTGTGCAGAACGTTTTGAGTCTATTGCCTGGCATAAAGGTGCCAGGGGTCGCGTATTAGTAATATGCAATCGGCCGAGTCGATTTCTGCAAAGAAACCGACCAAGGTCTTGCATAGGTCTATAAACGACACTGTGTTCATGATTAGATTATAGTTTCGCAGCAATGTGATCATAATTAAGTCTAACATAGGAATTATTCCCAGCGTGAAGGGGGCGGCAATTAATTTTGTCGGTGGAAGCATGTTCTGCACTATAAGCGAGCTCCCTGTTATGCTGCTATCTGTACACCTTTATTTGTATGATACCCGAATGGTTCAAAATTAGAAAATATCCACATATTGGCGAACAAATAAAAATAAATGATATTTATTGGTTAGAAAACTATGTAACTGATCCTGTTAAAATAAGAAAACATTCGTTTTTACCATTTATCCATCGAAAAGTTACCTCAAGAAAATTCAGGAAATGCTATAGTTTCGATACAGATAGTATTAAGAATTCTGGGTTAAGAAACAAAGATACCAAGACGAGAGATATATATTATGCCGCTCATTTAGATGCTAATATTTATAGTTATTATGCATATATATTAGGTAAGTATTATACTGAAGCATTAAAGATTCGTGGTTTAAATGATGTATCAATCGCTTATAGAAGAATCCTGATAAAAAAGAACAATAAAACTAGGGGTATGAATAATGTCGATTTTGCAGAAGAAGTATTCTCTTTTATTAGAAATAATAAGGATTCTGAATTAGTAGCAATGACTTTTGATATAAAAAGTTTCTTTGATAATCTTGACCACAGAATAATTAAAGAAGTTTGGAAAAATATTTTAAAAACAGAGCATTTGCCTGATGATCATTATAATGTGTACAGGAACATTACAAAATTTTCTTATGTAGATGAAAAGGATATTTTTAATATTTTTAAGGATAGGTTGATTTCTCAGAATGAACAAAGAATGAAAGTAGATAAAATAAAATATTTAAGAAATAAAGGTATTGTATCATTCTGTAATATAAATGATTTCAGAAATGAAGTTAGAAACTGTAAATTTGTTAAATCAAATAAATACGTTTTTGATGAACAAGAAAATAAATATACGATTAGAAATAAAGGAATCCCTCAAGGATCACCGATAAGCGCAATACTGGCAAACGTTTATCTTTTAGAATTTGATACACTAATAAATGCAGAAGTGAATGATGTTAAAGGTCTTTATAGGCGATATTCAGATGATATCGTGTTAGTGTGTCATAGAAAATATCAATCATATTTTGAAGAACTAATTAAAAACAGGATAGAAAACTATAAGGTTGAGTTACAAGGAAAGAAAACCAATAGATACTTATTTGTCCGGAATAATAATAGATATAAATGTCTGAAAATATTAAGAAATAATGATCTTACAGAAAAAAGAAAGTTCGAATATTTAGGTTTTGAGTTTGACGGGCATTATTCAAGTATTAAATCCAGTAGTATGTCAAAATACTATAGGAAAATGAAAAAAGCGGTCAGAAAAGGTTCTTTTTATGCAAAATACACAAAATATAAAAAAGATAAGGGAAAAATATTCCGGCGAAGAATTTATAAAAGGTACACATATCTTGGTTCTAATCGAAAATTAAGCCATGATCAAAAGAATGGGAGTATTCAAAAGAAACACAACTGGGGCAACTTTATTACATATGCAAAAATGGCTTATTATAACATGGAACATAGTAAAGCAAAGAAACAGATAAGAAATCATTGGGATAAATTGAATCGAATGATTAGAGATGAAGAGGATAAAATAAGTCGGAATTGAATATAACCAGCAATTGGAGCAGTCGTGGCTATTGTCATGGTTTGTGCTACTGGTTCCAGGAACTAAATAGCGAGAACGAAGATGATGCGAATTGAATTGGTGATATACTATTGATTAGTAGCGGCACAAACGCATGCCAACTTAACGCCACGCAGCTCAATTGGATGTTATGTTCACAATAGGTATGACCCGATAGCATCATAAACAATTATTTAAAGTAGCGGTTTACAATAACGACATAGAAATCTTGAAAGGAGGTTCCTATGCCGTTCATGGAGATGACCGTTGTGGACCATAGAAAAGAGTTCATTCTGCACTGGAAAGCAGATCAGCAAAGCTTCAGCTCGCTGTGTCGGTACTGATCGTGCCTACACTCCAGAACCGCGCCAATTCCTTCCGCTTCGCTCCAGGATAGAGGGCGCAAGTGAATTGGTCGTTATCTATACTAAGGTTATTTTTTCCAGCTGAAAGTAACTAACAAGAAATATAGCTCTTAAAAAGCATTTATTCTGTTTGAGAGGAAACACTTTCCGGGCTTGTTTGTTCGTCCCGGGAGTTCATAGACTCGTACAGCCGGGATATCACTTCCAGCACTGCATTACCTATATGTTGACCCGATTCGCTGAGGCTGTACTCTACCCGGGGAGGTTTCTCGTTAAAGTCCCTGCGGATAACCAGTCCTTCGTCAACCAGGACTTTCAGAGTCTTGGACAGCATCCTCTCACTGATACCCTCTACTGCCCGGGAAATCTCGCCGAACCGCGCCGGACTTTCTTTCAGATAGGCGATGATAAGCATCCCCCATCTTCCAAAAATATGGTCAAAAGCAGCCCGGGAAGGACAGTGGGCGGCAAAAACATTGTATTCCAAGTCTTTATATTTCATTTTCTTTCCTTTTTCAGGTTATCACAGAAAAAAAAGCTTGTCACTTACCAAAATATAGCACTATATTTTCGTTAGTGATAACGATTTGTAAGGAGACATATATGAAATATGCAGTAACTGGTTCTACAGGCGGTTTTGGTTCTTCAGCAATCAAACATCTTTTAAATAGTAAAATCCCGGCAGATTCTATTGTGGCTGTTGCCAGAAATGAAGCTAAAGCGTCCACTCTGAAAGATCAGAGTGTGGATGTGCGCATAGCCGACTATGAAAATTCCGAGTCACTAACAAAGGCGTTAGAAGGAGTTCAAAAGGTTCTTCTCGTATCCAGCTCGGAAGTGGGTAAACGTTTTAACCAGCATAAAAATGTTATTGATGCGGCAAAAGCGTCTGGCGTGAAACAGATTATTTATACCAGCATAACCCGTGCAGATACTTCGGCCAATATTCTGGCCCCCGAACACAAACAGACTGAAGCCTATCTGAATAGTTCAGGAATAGAATTTGTGATTCTGAGGAATAACTGGTACACCGAAAACTATCTTCCCGATGTTCAGTATGGCGGTCAGTCAGGCGTAATAGCCACAGCAACCGGCGAAGGCCGAGTCGCCTCTGCCGGCCGGAATGAATACGCAGAAGCGGCAGCAGCTGTTCTGACAGGAGATGGACACAGCGGTAAGACCTATGAACTTGCTGGACCTTTGTGGAACTTCCATGAACTAGCCCTAGCGGCATCGGCTGTTCTGGGTAAGCCGGTTTCACATCGGCTTATTACCGTAGAAGAGAGAAAAGCCAACCTTGTGGCAGCCGGGATGGATGAGGGAACCGCCGGTTTTTATGCTGCATTGGATCAGTCCATCGCCGAAGGTACCCTGGATATTGAAAGCCAGGATATGGCAAATCTTCTGGGAAGGAAACCGGCTTCGCTGGAGGAAACTTTAAAGAAACTGATTTGAGTTTATGTATTTTCTTCAGAGAGGCAGCCTGATGGCTGCCTTTTTTGGGGGTAATTTTCAGAACAATCCAAAGAGATTAATCTTTAAATCAGATATCCTGAAGATGGGTATGCTTAAAATCATCCTCATACTTATATCCATAACCGAAAGCGTGATCCATACCGATGTGGCTCGCCCAGATTATTCCTGCTGCACATATTTTATATGTTTGGGAATTAACACAACAAGACTGGAGATTCACCTTTCAAAAGCAATTCCTGGATAAATTATACTATATGGAATCTGCAAGTTCTTATCAGTGTTCTTTTTATACCCTTCATGATATGTTCATGGAACGTTCTAATAAAATAACCGGAGATATGAACAAATGATAAAATTCAGCACGACTGTAACATGTCAGTATGACACCGCTTTCTCGCCGTTCAAGGCGTCAGAATACAGTCAGTCGCTGGAATGGGTAAAAACAAGCGGTTTTGACTCTGCAGAAATCTGCATTTCCAATTACACAGACATTGACCTTCAGGCAATGAGAAAGGAGCTCGACCAGCTTGGGATCGGGTGTTCCACCATCTCCACCGGGCAGAGCCGTACTCTGGAGGATATCTCGCTTATTCATGAACACCCTGCCCAGAGAAAAAAGGCTCAAGCTCGGATAAATGAGCACATCGATGCAGCTGTAATCCTCGGCAGCAAGGTTACCATAGGCCTGCTGCGGGGGCTCGGGAGTATGGCAAAGGCTGCGGAAGAGATGAAGCTCCTTACAGAAAGCCTTGCTCCCTGCCTTGAGTATGCGGAAAAAAACAATATCGTCCTGTTAATGGAAGCCATAAACCGCTACGAAACAGCCCACCTGAACAGCGCAGAGGATACCGTGAAATTTCTCGAAACCATGGGAGGATCATCCTCTCTGGGAATCCTCTGGGATGTATTTCATGCCAATATTGAAGATCCCGGGTTTGAGGAAGCGGTAAAGGTTATGGGAACTAAGCTCCGGCATGTGCACATGGCGGATTCAAACCGATGGTTCCCCGGATACGGTCATCTTGATTTTGAAGGACTGTACAATATTCTTTCAGCTTCAGGATACGATGATTATATGTCCTTTGAATGCCTGAATCTGCCTTCTACGGAAGTGGTGCTTGAAAAGTCGGGTGAATTTATCAGTAAGCTGAAAAGCAGATAATCACGGATAACTCTCGGGAATCCACCGCTGGGAATCGATGGGCGGCCGGGTGTAGTTTTCTGCATCCTGCCGCGGCGGCAGTGCAATGGGCTCCGGGGTAAGATCTTTATACTCAAACTGTGATAAAAGATGCCGGATACAGTTGAGCCGGGCATGTTTTTTGATATCCGCATTGACCACCCACCAGGGAGCCTGCTCAGTGTCGGTATACATGATCATAGCATCCTTGGCTTTAGAATACTCCACCCATTTTGATCGTGATTCAAGGTCCATGGGGCTCAGCTTCCAGCGTTTGGAAGGATCATCAATTCTGTCCCGAAACCGCTTCTCCTGCTCATCATCACTGACGGAAAACCAGTATTTAATCAGTTTTATACCCGAACGAACCAGCATACTTTCAAACTCCGGACAGCTGTGAAGGAACTCCCGGTACTCCGCATCGGTACAGAATCCCATGACATGCTCAACTCCGGCCCGGTTGTACCAGCTGCGGTCAAACAGCACCATTTCGCCGGCAGCTGGAAGATGGGCAGTGTAGCGCTGAAAATACCACTGGGTTTTCTCTTTTTCCGTAGGTGTTCCCAGAGCAGCGATCCGGCAGTACCTGGGGTTAAGACTCTCGGTGATGCGTTTTATGGCACCGCCCTTTCCTGCTGCATCCCGGCCCTCGAAGATAACCACAACTTTGAGCCCTTCATGCTTAATCCATTCCTGCAGCTTCACCAGTTCTGTCTGCAGCCGGCTCAGTTCCTTTTCGTAGTCAGCATTACTGATCTTTTCCGCTTTGTTTTTGCTCATTTTTAAATTATAGATTCCGGTATGCCCGGAGTCAAACAAACATGATCAACAGTCAATCACTGCTTTCAGATATATTTGTTAAACGCCGCCCACGCCTGGCACTACTCATCTTTTTGCTTCAAAAAAGAACTGTGTTGTTATTTTCCCCCATATGATTCAATACGGAAAGACCTCTCATTAGGAGTCAGTTCAAACCTCAATTCAGATAAAAAACCATCCTCCGTCTGCTGCTGAGAAAAAGCCCCTTCCAACTGCTCAGCCAATATCGATACCAGCATAAGACCAAATCCTTTCTGATCCGCATTAGTCTTCGACAGAACAGAAGTGTTCAGCCCATTTCCAGAATCAAGAACTTTCAGCACCGCTACCTCTGCCGTCTTTTTAACAGAAACCGAAAGACTGCCTCTGGAATTATGCGGGAAAGCATATTTCATGGAGTTGGTTACCAGTTCATTGACAATAAGCCCGAGAGCAAAGAGATCTTTTATATTCATGTCAAAATCATCAAGGTCTATGCTTATTTCAAGGGTATTGCTTCTGGGAAACATGTCGAAAAGTGCTTTTAAGAGATCTCCCACGTACAAGCTGGCTGAAAGAAAAGTATAGCTCTCTGCCACAAACAGCTTGTCATAAATAACACGCATACTGTGTACCCTACTGATTGCATCCTGCAGTATCCCCACTGCCGGGCCGTCTTCAATACTTTCGGCCTGCAGTTTGAGCAGATTACCAATTGAGTCAATGTTATTTTTAATTCTGTGATTAACCTCTTTCAGCAGAAGCTCTTTTTCGACAGCCTGTTCTCTTGCCTGTTCCTCCGACTGTTTCACCAGGGTAATATCATGAAGGAACCAGACTCTTCCAAGATAATCCCCGCGATCATCAACAATTGGAGTTGAAAACTGGTCGTAACAGCTGCTGTTCTTAAGCAGTATTTGATTCCGTTCAGACTCTTCCGGATGGTTGTAGAGATAGTTAATTTTAACTTTAAACGCCTCAGCTTCTGTGACTCTGGTTGCTGCATGTGCAAGCAAAAGGAAATCATCTTTCTGCTCAATCAACTGGTCAGGTACATCAAATATCTCACAGAATTTTTTATTATAGGAGAGTATCTGCCTGTTACTGTCTACAACAAGGATTCCGTCCAGCGATGCGTTGTGCTCTGCCTCCAGAATGGCATGTATAAATCTGTTATCGTCTTCCACCTTCACTTTATCAGTGATATCCATGAAATACCCATACAGCTGCTTCGGTTTCTCTTGTTCAAAGACCGCTCTGGTTACCGACCAGATCCATTTCTTCTCACCCGTTCGAGATGTAAAAGGAAGTTCAAGACTGTATGGAATACCATCATGTACCAGCTTGCCATACGCTTCACCGATCTTCTTCCGTGCCTCACCATCGAAGCAGCTTAATCCCGCCTCTACCTTTTCTTCCAGGGTGTGGAAATCTTCTTTGTTGAATCCATGGATTTCATATAACTCATCCGTCCAATCCACCGTGCCGTTTTCAACATCCTGTATCCAGCCTCCGATTTTAGCCAGGTGCTGGGTTAAACTCAAAAGTGCTTCACTTTTTTGTAGTGAAGCTTCTTTTTCCTTTTCTGCTGTTTTTGATTCAAAGAGCTTGAATGCCATTTTAATGGAAGTGTCCAGAACGACAATCCCGGAATTCTTTACAACATAACCGTATGAGGAGATGTTTTCCGTCTTTTCAACAATTTCTTTTTCAATATGGGACGAGAGGAAGACAATGGGAACATCTTTATTTAGAAGGATCTGTTCAGCAGTTTCAGTCCCATCGATTCCGGCCCCAAGATTAATATCCATGAGAATCAGGTCTATTGCCGTATTCTCATCCAGAATTGCTTTTACCGCAGCTTCACCTGAATACACCAGGATAACAGTGTACCCGCAAGCTTCCAGCTGACGCTTTTCGGCCAGTCCGATAAGAGCTTCATCTTCTACAAGAAGTATAACTTTCCCGCTTACGTCCACAAATATATCGTAACTGCTTTTTACAGCCTTTGCAAAACTTTGTAACTAATTAGTTGTATGCGTTTTATTCTACACTGCAGCATGGAACCAGAAAACTTCCACTGGTTTCGAATCCGGGTTCTTCCGTATCACATGAGGAACTCCGGCAGGAGCTATAAACGAAATTCCCGGTTGAACCGGAAATTCCTGATCGCCGACTTTTGCCCATCCAGTTCCTCCCACAACATAGAAGCCTTCCTGATCATCATGAATCCCTGGAGCACCATATTCTGTTAGGATATAATGACTTACACCAGTGCAGCATCCTGCTACACACCCGTTTTCGGCAGTAAGCAGGGGATACGCGTCATGCCCATTCCCAGATGTTTTTTGTACTTCTCTGATATTTTTCCAGTATCCCATTATTTTCCTCCTGAATCTTTCTCTTCAGGTTTCCATGCTGAAAGGGTTGTTCTTTTATGCACATTTCCCCGTAACTTGCGGTCAGCATGTTCTACCTTAACAATCTCTGCGGCATTAAGACCCATGACAATTATACCCTGATCTATTGTTGTCAGATAGCTTTTTACTATTCTACCCCGGTCTACTCCACCCTGTTCATCATCTTGCCCTTCATGGTGCGGTAGATGATTTTACGGGGAGTTAGCTTGTGAATCATGTAGATAAACTTATAGAAAAGTCCAGGCACAAGAATTACGGGATGATTCCGCTTTTTTAGGGATTTTACCGAATCAGCAACTATTCTCTCCGGCTCCATCCAGCGGAAGACACCGCTGTTTTTCTTATTAAATCCTTTCCCCAGGCCCAGCTGTTCATGAAACCCGGTGCGGATAAAACCCGGGCAGAGCGCCTGTACCCTGATGCCGGTATCCACTAATTCCTGCTGCAGGGCCTCCGACCAGCGCACAAGAAAAGCCTTGGTGCCGCTGTACATTGAATCCAGGGGAGCAGGAAAAAACCCGGCGATGGAAGCTACATTAATAATTTTGCCTGAATTCCGCTTCTTCATTCCCGGAAGTACCGCATGAGCCAGCCTCGTTGCCGCCAGGATATGAACCGAAAGCATGGCATACTGATTCCTGTACTCATCAGCGGAAAAAGGCTTCGGGCTGCCGAAACCGGCGTTGTTCACCAGAACCGAAACGTCCGGCATTTCAACAAGCTCCTCTGCGAGCTTTTCGGTCTCTTCCCAGGAAGAAAGATCCACTTTGCGTATTTCCACCAAACAGCCGAAACGAGATGACAGTTCTTTCTGTATCTGCTGAAGGATCTCTTCACGACGGGCGGTAAGGATGAGGTTATAGCCATTTTCTGCATAATATCCGGCATAAGCACGGCCGATTCCGGAGCTTGCACCGGTAATAACTGCGGTTAGGTTTTTCATGATTTTATTATACCGGGAAATACGCCCTGCTGCATCTGAAGACTGAAAAGATTAAGACCCCAAAAAAACCGGGACCAATGCAGGCCCCGGCAAACACGAAAAAGAAACAGCAACTATAAAGCAGATGCCGATTTTGCACCGGCAGCAATAATCAGGTTTCGCATTTCGTCATAACGGGAGCTGGAAGGAAGGGTATCCAGGGGGGTCTTTCCGCTCTCATCCACATGATTCAAATCAACCCCATGGTCGATACAGAACCGGACAACCTCCATCCGTTTATTTCTTACAGCAAAATGCAGCAAGGTTTTTCCCCAGGCATAGACCCGGCCGAGGTCGGCTCCATGCTCAGCAAGATATAAAATCTTGTCGTCTTCGGGGTGCTGCTGAAGTGTGCTCAAAAGAATATTGCTGTCCGAAATATCTGCGCCCTTATCTATAAGATAGCGGGCAACCTCAAAGTTATAGCACAGGTTATTCAGGTCAAAAGCATTAACAGAGCATCCTTTTGCAAGAAGCAGATCAATCAGCTTCAGCAGATCATCCGTGGGCATAACGGAACTGATCTTATATGCAATCTTCGCAGGATCGGCTCCGTACTTCAGCAGAACTTCGGCACAATCGCTGACGCCGTTGGCACTGTAATCACCATCAGCCATAACTGCACCGCTTTTCAGCAGAGCCTCCACTGTTGCAGGCTTACGTAGTTCAATAGCCCTCCGCAGGGGTGATATTCCCTGACTGTCAGTAATATTGATATCGGCACCGTTTTTAATCAGCAGTTCCGCGAGCTTAACGGGGCTGCCCATTTTGTCGCCCTGATCTTTACCGTCGGCCTCCATCAGCATTCTGATGGGAGACATACCCTTACTGTCGGTGCTGTTTACCGCAAGCCCGGCATCAAGAAGAGACTGTACCATCTCCAGACGATTATCAAACACCGCAGTGGATGGATACTCATCACAGGCCATATGTAGTAGCGGCTCACCCCGACGGTCGAAAAGCCCGGTGGGATTCACCCCCTTATCCAGTATCCAGGAAACTATATTTCCCGCCTTGGCATGAACTGCTTCGGTAAGCAGCCTGCCGTCCACCGGCATATAAGCAGTAAACTCATCCATGGCTGCAGCATTATCTGCCTTCAGAACTTCATAATACCGGCTGATCTTGTCTCCAACGACATTATTCGCAAATTCCCACCGGGGAGTTCCTGCAAGCTCACCGTTCATGGCCCGGGGAAAACTGTTTCCCCGTTCATCCCTCTGCAGAATCCATGCCTTTTTCTCAATAAGAAGCTCTGTAACCGGATTGCCGGCACCGACAATGGGAAAGTTTTTTTCCGCCAGGTGCAGCAGAAGTACATCATCCGCAACAAGGGTGCGGACGTCGTCCACTTTGCCAAGCAGATCATTCAGGGCATCGTAATCACCGGCGGTAACGGCTTCAACGATAGTCTCCTGGTTAACTTCCTTGCCGGAGAGAGAGAAAACAACCTTTCTTTCAACGGTTTTAACCTTAGTATCCACCGCCTTGTTCAGGTTATCTTTCAAAGAAAGATTAGCAGGAATACTGGAACAGGCAGTAAAAACAGAAACAGCCATAAGAACTGTAATTATTCGTTTCATTACTTTGATCACCTTATGTTATTTCAGCAGGAAATCGCCGCGACGGCCGGACAGTACCGAGTACAAAACTCCGGTCATATCTCCTTCTTCATCGCTGGAAACAGTTTTAACCAGTCCACCGTTAACGGATGCTGTATCGGAGAAGTACCAGATGTAACTTCCTGTTTCATCTTTCTGCTCAACCACATAGCAGCCGGGGAAGGAACCTGCGGGAACTTTCACATTCTCCCTGCGGGCGGAACGGGAAAGGGATGCAATGTAATCCTCATCTGCTACATCACCTTCGGCGAGGACAGTATCAGAAGAACTTTCGTAGTTATACTCTTTAACCGTGCCTTCAGAATCACGATAAAGTATAGTGGTCAGAGCACGACCTGCATCAAGTCTGAACTCATAGACAATCTCTTCGGTATCATCGTAGAAACGCATTCGCCACCAGGTTGAACCATCACTCTCTTTCTCCAGTAGAAGACGCTCCACATAAAACTGATCTTCACCATCGTCGTATTGCCATACAATTCCACTGCCCACTGTATAGCTGTCGGGAGCCCAGAAATAACCGCCTGAATAGAAGGCAAAAGCCATGAGGGTATAGAACCGGGTAAGGTATACAGACTCTTCAACCGCAGCAATGGCATCCGCCCCATCTTTCCAGACACCGGCCATTCCATTAACCGTCGGAGTTTTTCCGATTCTTAAACCAAGATTCAGGGCAAAACCACTGTTATCAGCCCAGTCGGTATAGCCGGCTCCCACAAAGAGGCGGTCATTCAGGAAGTAATTGACTCCGGAAGCTACACGAAGCCTTAAACCCGGGTCTTTATCTACAATGTCCATGCCAAGGCCAAGCTTTGCATACAGGTCAATGCGATCAAAAACCTCAGATCCCGGAATATCCAGACCTTTGAAGCCGAAGTGCATGGTTCCGGCCCCGTAGGCACCCATGGAAAGATCATCATGTACCAGGGGAAGACCAAAACGCCCGCCGCCTTCAATACCAAAATCGGCAAATGCAAGACCGCCGACCTGGGGCTTGAACAGAATAACCTCCAGAGAAGGATAGAGGCCAAGGGAAACAGCGTCTTCATAGTCATCAAACTCAATGGCAGCCGAACCGCTGGGAACAACATTCCCCACAGCATAGTTACTGCCCCAGAGAACCTCATCAGCAGAATCATCGCAAAATGCACTGCCGGCAAAAAACAGCATAATTATTATTAAACAACACCATATCGTATTCACTTTCATGTAGATACAGCCTCCAGTTTTAAACTGCACCATTGTTCACCGATACGAAGGGATAAAAGAAGTGTTATTTATCCATAAAGAGCTGCTCTTTTGTCACGGATGAAAAATAACATAAGTAATGGTTTTTCTTGATTGATATGACGTTGGTAATGATGCATAATTGCGCAAGCCATGGAGTACAGTTACACCTTTGTAAACTTTTTTTACATCCTGTTTTGTACCGCAGGCCTGATAGTAATAATCCCCCTCTGTATCCTTGCTCCTCTGAGCTCATACAGCTCGCGGGTTCGCTGGGTTGCGCTGAGCACATCTATTATCGGGATTACCGCGTTGGCACTCTATCCGGTCTGTCCGTGGCCAGACTTACGGAAGATTCTTATCCCCTTCCAGATACTGCTTCTGCCTTCCGGCGGATTTCTCATCTTTACCCTAACACATTCCTACCGCAACAGGAAAATAGAAGACTACAGCAGCTGGATAATTGATACCCTCAGGGAAAAGATTGTGATCTTCGATAAGGAGATGTGCACCATAAGCCGCGGAAATACCGGGCTGCCGGCAGGCTGGTTTCCATATGGCAGTTTTCCTCAGCTGCCGGAGACAATCAACGATAAGGACCTTAGTAGCTTCGCCGGAATACTGAACAAACCGGAAAAGAGTTCCGGAACATTTATGTGGAATGGAACAGATCTCTCCTACCGGCTTATCCCAATAGAAATGGGATACCTCCTCGTTCTACTGGATATATCCGAGGAGACTGCCCTGGTTAAGGAACTTAACCGGAAAAACATACAACTGGAAAACCGGCGACGATCCATACAGCAGATGGAGGGCACACGGCTTGAAGCGGAAAAAGAGCAGTACCGGAGCAGCCTCTCCTCGCGGATCAATAACAGCGTGCGTGACAACCTCATCACCCTGCTGGGAGATATCGAAGCTGTATCAGGCAGCGGACAGCCTCCGGAAACAGAAAAAATCCGTACAATGCTCAAGCATGCAGAAGAAAGTATGGCCTCTATACGCAGCATGGTCCGACGACTGGCGTCGGAATAAGGAACAAAGCAAATGAGCTATTCAATCATCCTTGCAGAAGACCAGAAGCTAATCAGGGATTCACTGGAAATACTCCTGAATAAAGACCCCCTCCTGAATGTTGCCGCCACGGCGTCCAACGGACAGCAGGCAGTGGATCTCTTCGAACGGCATAATCCTGACCTGATGGTTCTTGATATTAAAATGCCGGATATGAACGGACTCGAAGCTGCCCGGATACTGAAAGACAGAAAAGCATCATTGAAAATTGTTCTGCTTACCACCTTCGAAGAGGGAGCAGCCTTCAGGGAAGCCCTCAGAATAGGAGTTCATGGAATCTTTCTGAAGGATATTGATCCCGCTCTTTTTGTAATCTCTCTGAAAGCGATAATGGGCGGCCTGCTGGTTTTTCATCCCGCGGTGGAGGAATTTCTACAGCAGCCCCCGGAAAAGAAATCCACCCCGGATATATCAAGCTTCGGTCTCACCGGAAAAGATATGGATGTAATACGCCTAATCGCCGAAGGCTGCAGCAACAAGCAGATTGCGGTCAGGGAGTGTTGTTCCGAGGGAACCATAAAAAACCGGGTCAGTTCCGTACTGGGAAAGATGGGGCTTCAGGACCGTACCCAGATTGCCGTCTATGCGATTAAACACAACCTACTGTCCGACCTTGACTGAACGATCCAATGGTACCGTACCTTTCCCGTCTTATTTTCACCATTGAAATCTGGCATTTTGCTGCCCTGTCACTCATACTTACTGTCAATACCCTGCTTTACCGGTATGCGGAAAAATCCGTACTGCTCTATCGCTATCTTGCCCTGCAGGCCGCTCTGATTGTCTGGGTGGTCAGTAAAATCCTCAAGACCGTATCCCCTACCATAACCCTGCGCTGGAGTTTTATCGTAACCCAGTATATGGGCATAAGCGCTCTTGGGCCGCTGTTTTTCGCCTTTGCCTGGCAGTATATCTTCAGAAAGCCCCCGCCGAAACTGCTGAGATACCTGTTATTCCTGTTTTCAGCCTCATTCTCTCTGGCGGTGCTGACAAATCCCCTGCATTTCCTCTTCTACAAAACCTTTACCTTTCATGGAGACAGTTTCGGGCCGCTCTTCTTTCTGTTTCAGGGAATCTCCTACACCCTTACTGTATCGGGAATACTGCTTATCAGTGCAGGCATTATCTACCGGCGAAGAACAGTCTGGGACATCCTTATAATTGCGGCAGCACTTCTTCCCCTGGGGGGAAACATCGCCTACATCTTTGATCTGATGGAGACAATGTTCGACTACACACCCCTTTTTATGACGGGTTCTCTCTTCTTTTTCGGACTGGCTGTCTTCCGCTCCTACTTTCTTGGTATTCTCCCGGTTGCAAGGAGTATTCTTCTGACCCATCTTACCGATCCGGTGATTCTGACAAACCGTAAAGGCATAATAGTGGGGCAGACAGGCATTTCCGGTGAGCTGAAAATACAGGACAGGATCTGCAGGAATACCAGGATCTTCAAACTCTACCGATCAAGAAAAACTCTCCAGGGAACACTCCATCATTATATTGACATTACTCATCTGGAAGAGCTGAAGACAGACCTGGCAAACCGGAACAACAGCCTTACCGAAGCCTTGAAGGTTCTCAACACCAGGTATCGGGAAGAGGCGGTAAGAATACGCAGAGAGATCATTCGCCACTCCCGCCGGGAGCTTCATGATATTCTGGGTCATACACTTACACAGGTAATATATCTTCTGCGCCGGATTCTCGGAAACGAACAGGGAACGGCCCTGCTGCTTCCTCAGCTTAAAAAGTGCGGCAGCATGATCATCCGCTCCATAGAAGAACTGAAACAAACCCTTAAGGGAAGAGTAAAAAATATTAATCTGTTGTCAATTTCCCTGAGAGAAGCTGTAGACAGCTTTATCCTGACGGATACTCGTATTGAACTTACCGTTCGGGGAAGAGAACGTCCGCTGCCACCGCCGCTTGCAGGCTCACTTCTCCGCTGCTGTCAGGAGGCGATAACCAATGCGGTTAAACACGGCGGCGCAACTCTTATAGACATCGCCCTGCTTTACGGCGAGGAAAAGATCGCCCTGATTATCGTAGACAACGGCAGCGGCTTTAAAGCGGAGCCCAGGGGAAACGGCCTCTCTCTCATGCAGGCATCGGTTACCGGACATGGAGGCGAACTGCGAATTTGGAGCGAAGAAAACAGCGGCTGCCAGCTTACTATCCGGCTGCCTTATCCGCAAAAAGAACCTGCTGCCGCCTCCATTACTTGACCATTGCACAAATGGTTTGAGACAGGATAGACTGATTTCCCCATATATTCCCCATATTGGAGGAACCGATGATTACTTCAGAAGAGCTTTTCAGTAAACTCCAGCAGGTTCGCTTTGCAGCCGCCGGAGATGAAGAACTGAGACAACATATAGATACCTCAATGCGTACAATCGAAGAGATTGAAGAACTGAAGCAGAAAAAGAATGCTGTGGTTCTGGCCCATTCCTACGTCACCCCGGATATAATCTACTCAGTGGCAGATTACTCAGGCGACTCCTACGAACTCTCCAAAAACGCTCTGGAGGCTGACGGAGAACTGATCGTATTCGCCGCCGTACGTTTCATGGGAGAGACTGCCAAAATACTCAACCCGGGAAAGGATGTCCTTGTCCCCGGAACTGACGCAGGCTGCTCTCTGGCGGACAGCATAAGCGCTGAGGATGTACGCAAGTTAAAACAGGAGTACCCTGATTACGCATTCATCTGCTACATAAACACCACCGCAGAGGTAAAGGCCGAGTGCGATGTCAGTGTCACCAGCTCCAATGTCTACAAGATCATTGAGAACTACCCCTCGGACAAGATTTACTTTCTTCCCGATAAGCTTATGGGCGGCAATATCATTGAAGAGATGAAACGTCGGGGAGTAAACAAGGAAATTCGGCTCTGGGACGGAACCTGTTATGTCCACGAGGCATTTGATCCGGGGATGATCGACCAGTTCCGGGAAGCTCACCCCGACCTCTATGTAATGGCTCACCCGGAATGCAAGCCTGAGGTTATACGGAAATGCGATTATGTTGGATCAACCAGCCAGATGTTCAAGGTGATTCCCGAGGTTAAAACCGACAAGATCATGCTGCTCTCGGAATGCGGACTTATAAGCCGCATAGAGGTGGAACTGCCGGGGAAAAAATTCCTGGGAACCTGTCAGATGTGTAAGTACATGAAATCCAACACCCTGGAAAATATTCTTCGAGTGCTGAAAAATCCGGAACCCGTAGACTATGTACAGTTGGATAAAGATATTATACAACGATCCATGCGCAGCCTGGAGAACATGTTCAAGTACGCGGAGATGTAACAGCCGGTTCAAGGCGGTATACTCCGCCGTCGGCAGCATCCGTAAGCAGATACAGCGCCCCTTCAGGCCCCTGCCTGACATCACGTATACGGCCGATCCGGCCCTTAAGGAGTATTTCCTGGCCGGTTATCCGGCCGGTCTCATCACGCCGGATTCTTCGCAGGTGCTGCCCCGCAAGGGCGCCTGTAAAAATATCTCCTTTCCACGCTGGAAAGAGATCTCCGGTATACACCGCCATACCCGATGGGGCAATAGAAGGATCCCAGTAAATTTGTGGCTGCTCCATCCCGGGTGCTGTTGTACCCCTGCCTATCTTTGATCCGTTATAATCAGTGCCATAGGTAATTACCGGCCATCCATAATTTTCGCCGGAACGGATAATGTTAATCTCATCTCCCCCTTTTGCTCCATGTTCATGGGCCCATACCGTTGACGTCACCGGATCGAAAATTATCCCCTGGGGATTACGGTGACCGTAGGAGAATATTCTGTCGCCGAAAGGGTTATCCACCGGCACACTGCCGTCATCAAGGACACGCACAATGCTGCCCGCCTCGTCAAAACGGTCCTGTGCCCGCTGCATTTCTCCCCTCTCTCCCAGGGTAATGTAAAGATACCCGGCACTATCGAAGACCAGGCGACTGCCGAAATGCCTGCTGGTTCGACCGCCGCGGTTGGCGGTAAAGACACGCTCCACGGAAGTGAGGCGGCTTCCGTTTAAGTGCCCCCGGCTTACAGCCGTGGCATTTCCGCCGGAACCCGCAACGACATGACTGAGATAGATCCATCCGTTCTCTACATAGGCAGGATGCAGCACAACATCAAGAAGTCCTCCCTGACCTCCAGCCCGGATTTCCGGTAGACCGCCTATTTCCTGCCGGCTGCCGCCGTCTTTCCCGAGCAGCCACAGACGGCCGGATCTCTGGGTAACCAGGAATCTGCCGTCGGGGAGAAAAGCGATGCTCCAGGGATTCGGAATTTCGCCGGCTACCTGCACAAGACTGAAATCGGCTGCCTCTGATTCAATCCACGGATCTATAAGCGATGTTTCAGCAGTAAGATGCTGCACCAGAAACAGGAATGCCCCAAGTGTGATAAATTTATTCATAGGAGAAAGATAGTTATTTACGACAATTCAAGTCAACTTTTCAATAGGCATTGCCCTGCAGATCAATCTCGCCTTTCGGCCAGTGGGCATCTGCAGGATAAACCATCACCACATCGTCCCAAAATACAGAGCGCTTCTTCTCTTCTACGGAAAGGTTCGCACCGGCAAGGGAATTAATAAAGCTGTTTTCTATGCGTCTGCAGCCAAGCTTGAGGTAGAATGGTTCCACCCGAAAGCTTGTCTGAAAAAGACTGAGCACGAAGGAATGCGTATCCACATAGGAGAAAGCGGCCTCCACTATCTTCCGTCCCAGAGAATTACCCCGCGCGGAAGGATCAACACAAACCCCGCCAAGAGCCATGACGGTTATTTCACCGGAGGCAGCTTTTATGGTTCTCGGAAAAATCATACACTGCGCAGTAGAAGCATCATTCTGCTGCAGCACAAGGTATCCGCATGGATAGCCTCCCGGATCAGTATTAGCAAAGTTACTTGTCTTTCTTTCAAAATGTCCGTCGGGACGATCAGGCCAGACTGTTTTCCAGAGCTTGCAGATTTCAGCAATCTCCGCATTGGAAGCATCCCGGTTTGGAATAAGCCGGATACCGTCCTTCGGCTCACCACTCATAATAGGTGTAGCCCCTCAATCCCGCTTCATAGGCATCAACAATCTCCCGGCGTTCCACAGGTGAAAGCAGACGGCAGCGTACGGCCCGTTCCGCCAGGCTGCGGAATCCCCGGACAAGCTCGTTGGGATCATACTCTACATAGGAGAGCACATCCGCCACAGAATCCCCCTTGGTTTCATGGTCATACACCAGAGCGCCCTCTTCATCCAGGCGGATATTTACAATATTGGTGTCCCCGAAAAGATTATGCAGATCTCCGAGAGTCTCCTGGTAAGCTCCCACAAGGAAGACTCCCAGCAGGTATTCCTCGCTGTTCTGCAGTCTGTGCAGGGGCACGGATTTGCGGATTCCCTGACGGTCAATAAAGTTATCAATCTTGCCGTCGGAATCGCAGGTTATATCCGCCAATACTGCCTGGTGCTTCGGCTCTTCCTTAAGACGGTGAATGGGCATAATGGGAAAAAGCTGATCAATGGCCCAGGAATCGGGGAGGGACTGAAAAATACTGAAATTTCCGTAATAGGTGTCGTGTATAACACTTTCGATTCCCGTCAGATCCTCAGGGATATAATCCATCTCTTTGGAAACTTCCACCACCTGATTAATGATGCTCCAGAAGATCTTTTCCGCCAGGCTCTTTTCCCTCAGGGATATTGAACGGTGAATAAAAAGACTGTGGATCTCATCCCGGTAATAGAGGGCATCATTAAAGGCTTCCTGGGCATTTTCAGCGGTAATATTGCGTCCTGAGTCCATCATATTTTTAAGATAGGTATGTGAATCCTCAGGCAGGCTCTCGGGAAGATCATCGTGGGAAGCCTTGTTTATATCCAGAATATTGAACACCAGCACCGATGAGTAGGCAACCGTCGCCCGTCCTGATTCCGAGACAATAATAGGATGGTCCACCTCTTCTTCATCAAGAACTGATTTGATGATCTCCACCACGTCGAAACAGAACTCTTCTATGGTGTAGTTTTTGCTTGAAGCGAAATTGGTTTTGGAACCGTCGTAGTCCACGGCAAGACCGCCGCCGATATCCAGGATGCCCATCTTTGCCCCTTCCCTTTTCAGTTCCGCATAATAGCGGCATGCTTCCGTCAGGGCACCACGGATATTACGGATATTGGGCATCTGGGATCCCTGGTGATAATGCAGCAGTTCCAGACAATCAAGCATGCCCCGCTGGCGCAGAAGATCCACACAGTCGGTTATCTGCATGGCGGTTAATCCGAAAATACTCTTATCGCCCCCGGATTCCGTCCAGTGTCCCTCATACTTTGCAGAGAGCTTTATACGCAGACCGATGGTCGGGGTAACCTTTATCTCCTCCGCCCGCTTGAGAACCAGCTCAAGTTCGCCGGGACGCTCCACAACAATAATTACCTTAATGCCAAGTTTATTGCCGTAGAGAGCAAGGTCTATAAACTCTTCATCCTTGTAGCCGTTACAGATAATATAACTCTGTGGATCATGCATATATCCCAGGGCGGCGATGAGCTCCGCCTTGCTGCCGGCCTCCAGTCCATGGTGGTATTTCTGTCCTGTACGGCAGATTTCCCGGATAACTTCCTGTTGCTGATTCACCTTTACAGGAAAAACCCCCCGGTAGTCGCCCGTATAGTTGTATTCCTCAATTGCCTTGCGGAAGCTCACATTCAAAAGCTCAATCCGGGCATCCAGTATATCGGCAAAACGAAAAAGCACAGGCATGCTCAATCCCCGTTCCTGAGCACCAAGGGCGGCGGAATAGAGGCTTACATGGCTCCACTCTTCCCCTTTGCGCAATTGTACCGTCACTTCTCCGGCATCATTAACACCAAAATAACGGTTACCCCAGTAATCTATTCCGTAGAGATCCCGGGAATCATCCAGAGTCCAGGGTCCTTCCGCTTTGAGTCTCTTTTCCAACTATCAACCTCGTCTCACCGTAAGGGCTGACAAAAAGCGTAACTCTCCGGGGCCATCCGGGTCAAGCGGAAACAATCGGTCTCTTTCCGCTTTTCAGGCTGATTTTTTTCCCTTGTTGATTTATACTGGTCAATTGAATGACAGAAGTTACTCCGATTAAAAAAATGTTTCTCATCCTCGCAGGGCTCATCCTCGGACTGATTATTTACACAGTCTATTTTATCGGAGGATTCTTCACCCTGGCGGGTTTCCTGGTTGAACGGGCAACACAGCCGGTGTCCTTTGCCGCACCCATATCGGACGGAGAAAACATGGAGCACAGCATACTCCGGTTTCTCGGCGATATTCAGGTAGGTGGGCTTACCGGGGTAGACCAAGATTCAATGAATGCTCTGATACAGAAAAGCCTGGCCGCTCTCCCTGATAAAGGAAATTATACCGTAACCGGTGCAAACATCACCCTGAACCCGGAAACAGTGAATATCAACATAGGTCTGGCAACTAAATCTCCTGTTGCACTGAACAAATTTGCATCCCTTCGTCCCGTGGCTTCCCGGGTGAGAATACAGCTGCATGCCGTACCTGAAGAGAACGGCATGCTCCTGAGTATTGAAAAACTGAAGCTTAACAAACTGCCGCTGCCCCTGTCGCTGGTAAAAAAATATCTGAGTCCCGAGGTGTTAGCCTCTGCCGGACTGCCCCTTGCACCGGTTCAGCCGCTCACAGCATCTCTCCCCTACAGCTGGTTTGACTCCATGCTTCCCGGCGGAATCCGGGTTTCAGGACTTGAGATACGGCAGGGAATGCTCAATGCCCGGCTCAAGGTGGATACCCGACTTCAGCGCGATATCCTTAACGAAATTTCACCTTTCTTCCGGCAGTACGGCACATCTCTCTATGACGCAGTAGCCGCAGCCTTCCCGAATCCGGACGACAGCCAACGGGAACTCCTGAGAACCGCAAGTGAACTTGCCCGCATGCACAGCTCGATGGAACTCTATCCGGATCAGCCTTCCGCCCTGGTAAGTTACCTGGAGAACGAGGTATGGGCGGAACCTCCCGGCAAAAGTCCCTTCATGCCGAACATAGGAAGCGACCTTTTTACCGGTACCATAATCCGTACCGAGGCAGATGCCAGCCTGGAAATGATTCTCCGGGACGGCTCCCTCCTGAAGGTGGGACAGAAAAGCCGGTTCAGACTGGACACATTACCTGAAAACTCAGAGAAGCACCTGGCCCGGTTCACCCTTGAAGACGGTATAATCCGGGGTCAGGTTGCAAGAACCGCCGCTACGGATTTCGCCTTTGCCACTCCGTCTGCTGTTACGGAAGTCCGGGGGACTGATCTTGTAATTGAAACGGACAGAGGGAAAAAGCTGTCAGTAAAGGTACTGGAAGGAAGTGTGGCGGTAATACCCGCATCCAGGCAGGAGAATCTTGTTAAGAGCACCGAGAAACTTGAAGCCTCCCGTCGCAGCCTGGAAAACGTGAAGATCTCCGGACTGCCGGTGGTTTCACTCAGCAGAAACGAGGAAGACAGTATAGAAACAGAAATTCCAATCCTCAGCAATCCGGATGAAGCGGAGAAAATCCGCAGCAATACCCTTTTCTGGAATACCGCCGACGGACTTACCAAGATGATTACCAACATAATGTTAATGGAAGAGACACAGCGGGAACGGATTGGAGCAGAACTGGAAAAAAGGATTCCCCCCGCCGAGATAGACCGGCGCTTCAGCAACCTGATGCAAAATCCGGAAATTGCCGAAACTCTTAAGGGACTGGCGATTGAAGGAATCCCCTATCCGTGATAGGTATTTGAAAGAAGCAGGAATGAGTTATGAGCGATGACAAACATGAGAAGACAGCCTATTTTACCACTTTTCTCAAGCGACTGATTCTTCTCGGAATTCCCGTAATCAATGTTATAGCAGCCCTGCTCTGGACCTATGCCGGAAAAGATGACGAATCCCGTGCTTTCGGAAGAGCTTCGCTTTTGGTAATCATCCTTTTTGCCCTGCTAACCCTTATCCTCGGGCTTGCGGCCTTCACCTTCCTCTCCAGCCGCCTTTTTGAGATAATCCCCTAGGCCTCTCCTGTCATAAAAGAATCCGTAGAGAAGCGGAATAAACAGCAGAGCACTCAAAGTAGAGAAGATGAGTCCGAATATAATGGTACTCGCCATAGGCCCCCAGACAACAGAACGTCCGCCGATTCCTGTTGCCGCGGGAATAAGACCCGCAATGGTAGTAACCGAGGTGAGAAGAATGGGGCGCATGCGGATCTCTGCAGCAGACAGCACTGCAGATGACACAGATTCTCCCCGGGTTCGTTCTTCGTTGATAAAGCTTATAAGCACTATGGCATCGTTTACCGCTATCCCCGCCAGGGCAACAGCTGCATACAGCACGGTTGTGGAAAAGGGAGTTCCCGAAACTGCCAGGTACAGAACAATTCCACCGAAAGCAAAGGGAAGAGTGGATAGAACAAGGAAAGGCTGGGAATAGGAATTGAACTGGGTACCAAGGATCATATACATGAGAAATATGCCAATGAGAAAAATCCTGGCAATCTGAATTATAAGGTTGTCCAGATCGGAAAACTCTCCGCCTACCTGCAGTTTCAAATCCGGCGCCCCGGGGAGAACCTCTTCATTAAAATAGTTTTCGATACTTTTGTTTATATCCCGGATTCGGCTTTTATCCCATGAGGAAGCCTCAATGGTGACTTCCCTTTTACCATTCAGCCGTTTTATGCTTGCCGGGGGTTCTCCTTCTGCAATTCGGGCAATAGACGAAAAGGGGATCATACTGCCCGAGGAAGAGGGAATCTTCATATTCTCCAGTGCAGCAACCCCGGAATCCATGCGGGACAGATCGTATTTAACCCTGATGTCCAGTTCTTCATTATCCCCGAAGAAGACTCCCGCAGTTGATCCCTCCACCACACTGCGCAGGTAGGATCCGACAGCAGCAACACTCAAGCCCAGTTCTGCAGCCCGGTTCTCGTCCACCATTATCCGCAATTCAGGTGTTCCGGGATCGATGTTATCCTTAATATTGTACAGCTCCGGGTATTTATCCAGTCTGTCAGAAATGCTCCCGGCAAGTTTCTGCAGAGCAGAATAATCGTCACCGAAAATGCGAAAGGAAACAGGAGCAGAAACGGGAGGACCATTGGTGGCCTTTCTTAAACTTACCTCTTCGGCACCGGCGAAGGGCCTGATAAGTGCCTGCGTTTCCTGCATTATTTCGGCAATGGATCTTTTCCTGCCGGCTGACCGTTCAGTGAGGTCCACAATAATCTGGCCCCGGCTGCTGAGATAGGCGCCGCCGGAATCCCCACTGCCGAACCCAACAGTGGACAGAACCCCTTCAATCTCTCCGTTGCCAACAGAGGGTAGAAGAGCATCCTCAATACGGGAGAGAAACTTCCCGGTAATCCCGGCGGATGTACCGGCGGGCATTTCAACATCAATATAGAAAAGGGTGAAATCCTCAGCACTGAACAAATCCTGCTTAACCACCGGCAGCAGAGAGAACAGACCGACCACAATCAGCACAAGAACAAGAAGACTGAAACCGCGGTGGCGGTAGAGCATCCCGGATACGGTGCGAAAGCGTTTCTGTAATCCCGATACCGGCCCGTTTAGAAGACCCGCCTTTTTTTTCTTCCCACCCGGCCAGTCTGCATAATGGGAGGGAAGAAAAAAGAGGGCTTCCAGGGTGGATGCAGTCAGGGCAACGGAAACGGTAAAGGGAATAACCCGTAGAAAGCGTCCAATAGTCCCTGGAAGCAGCATCAGGGGCAGAAATGCCGCTATGGTTGTCGCGGATGCAGCTACCACCGGCCATACCACCTGATCTGTTCCTTTTACAGCGGCGTCATGACGCAGCATCCCCTGCTGTTGAAGCCGGTAGGAGTTTTCGATAATAACAATGGCGTGATCAACAATCAGACCCAGAACCAGAACAAGCCCGAAGAGGGTGTTGGTATTCAATGTTTCTCCACTGAATTCCAGAATAAGAAAAGTGATGGCAAAGGTTACAGGAATTCCCAGACTTGTAATAAGTGCATTCCTGAGGCCTGTAAAAAGAAACAGTATAAGCACCACAAGGATAAGACCGACAAGAGCATTGGACCGAAGAACACCGATACTCTGCCGGATCTGTACTGTTGAATCACTGAAAAGTCCGGTCTGAATTCCAACAGGCATGTACCGGGAAAATTCCCTCAGCTCTTTCCGTACATCCCCGACAATTGCAGCAGCATCGCCGGCAGGAACTTTACTGATCTCCAGATAGAGGGCGGGTTTTCCGTTATAGCGGACACTGCTGCCCACCGGGTCATACACCTGACGGATTCCTCCAAGATCTTCTATGCGGACATTTTCTCCCCCCGTTGGATCCTGCCGGACAACGGTCTTTGCATATTCCCGGTAATCTCGTACCTCCCCGGATGTCCGCAGTACATACTCCCGCAAATCGGTCTGCACTGTTCCGCCGGGAACAGTTACCGCCCTGGAGGCGACTGCAGCGCTCACCTCATTAAGAGAAATCCCGAATGACTCCAGCAGAACCGGATCAAGACTGATTTCAATATAACGGTCCCTTGCTCCAATGATATCAGCCGAGGCTACCTGACTTATTCCTTCCAGCCGGGCCTGCAGACTTTCGGCGGTTCTGGTGAGAAGATCAAAATCAGTATCTCCGTAGAGAACCACCTGTACAACAGGCAGAAAATCAGCAGCGGAAAAATCATCCAGAACAGGAGACATCACTCCATCCGGAAGTGCCACCGAAGAAAACCGGGTTCGCACCTCCTGATAGAGCCGTTGAAACTCATCCCGGTTGAGTCCGTCATCAAACTCAAGCCTTACAGTGACAATCCCTTCAGAGCTTACAGAACTCATCTTCTTCAGGTTCTGCATGTCCTCCATGGCCATTTCAATCTTAACAGTTACCGATTTTTCGATATCCTCTGCGGAAGTCCCGGGCCAGGGTACTGTAATAATAACCCAGTTGAAGGGAACTTCAGAAAACTGCTCCCGGGGCAGACGCAGCAGACTGAGAGCACCCAGGAGAAGCAATGCAATCATCAGAATGTTGATAAATACCCTGTTTTTAACCGAGAAAGACCCTACACTCACCGGTCAGCCCCCAAAAGAGGCCCGTGAGGCCAAATTGACAGTGGTAACCTGAACAGGAGAGCCGTCGGCAATGCGGCGGATACCGGAAATGATCACTTCATCGCCGATCTTCAGGCCGCCGGAAATTGCGATAAAATCCCCGAGAGCTTCACCCGGAGTCACCTTCCGGCGTACAGCCCGGCCATTTTCCGCCACGTACACATATGCCTCTGAACTGCTTTGCATAACAGCAGAGGCTGGAATAAGCAGCTGGATTTCCTCCAGATTAGCCTCGATATCAACCCTAACAGCCATACCGGATTTAAGAGAGAGCCCGTCCGGGACATTAAAGGTAATTACCGCCTGGTACCCCCCTGTGGAATTCCGGATTCCCGATGCTACAGCGCTTACCCGGCCGGGAATACCCTCGCCGGGAAGATTTCCCGGATATATTTGCACTACAGCTCCGGGACCGACCAGGCTGGTCTGACGTTCCCCCAGATCGGCATAGATAAAAAATGCGCTGGTATCAACAACCCGTGCTACAGCGGTTCCAGGGGTCAGATAGTTTCCCACCGAGGAATCCGGATCAGTCCAGGCTACAATCCCGTCCAGAGGGGATGTAATAGTCCGGTCCCTTAGATTCTTCACAGCCTGTTCCCACGCTGCCCGTGCACCGCTTTCTGCCGTTCTGGCCCGCAGGAGCTCAGTGCGGGAAGCATTTCCTTTCTCCTGCAGGCTGCTTACCACATCCAGATCAAGCCTGGTGTTTTCCCATGCCGATTTTGCCTGTTCCGCATTAAGGAGACTTATGGTCTCATCCAGCCCTGCAATTCTGTCGCCCTTTTCTACACGTTGTCCGGGAACTACGTCAAAAGACTGAACAATACCACTGGCCTCTGAAACAATTAGAGCTTCATAGATACCGCGAATCCTGCCGGAAGTACTAACCGTGCCGTACAACTTGCCACTGTTCACAGTTACAGCTTCGACCACGGTGGCAGTCTCCGCCGTAGATTCCCAGGTTGCAGAACTTACGGAATCCTCTTTACCGGAGCAGCCTTCCGCAATGAGCAGGAGCAGGAAACCAATGAGAACAAAAGATACTTCTTTCACGGTTTTCATACCTTGAAGATAAAACCCTCAGGCTGGTAATTCAAGAACTATCATTCCAATTAACCACAATCTGTGGTATATTATTGAGAGTATGAATGACAGCTTCAGCGAAAACCTCAAACATTACCGCAAGCGGGCGAAACTCAGTCAAACCGAACTTGCCTGCAAACTCGGGGTTGGACAGACAAGCATAGCCAATTATGAGGGCAATCTCAGATTTCCCGACCGGGAGCGCCTGATCACCATGGCCAGAATCCTCAGTATTCCCGTGGACACCCTGATAGGAACTGCGAAAGAGGGTTACAACGAATTCTCTGCAGCAGATCCCGCACACATTATGCAGCTGCTTCTTTCAGGAAGGCAGGAAACAGCCTGGAATATCATCAATGCCGTCTTTCTTGCAGGAAAACGGCAGACGGCAATTCAGGAAGAGATTCTCATCCCTCTACTGCATAAAACCGGGGATCTCTGGAGCTCCGGAAAAATCAGCGTTGCCGAGGAACATGTAATCAGCAATGCAGTAGACGATTTTCTTGAACGCCTGAGAGTTCCCATGACAATACCTGCCCCCAACGGACCTCTAATTATATGCAGTGCCTTTCCGGGTGAATCTCACATCCTGGGCCTTAAGATGCTGAGAAACCGACTCAACGAACAGGGGTGGCAGACAGTGTTCACCGGAGCATCGGCTCCCGAAAATGATCTGCTTCTTTTTCTGCAACGTCTGCACGGTGATGTAATACTTATATCAGTCACTCTCAGACGTGACCCCCGTGAAGTTATTTCCCTGACCGAAAAAATACATGCCCTGAAAGGCTATCAAAAGAGACCCGTAATTATCGGTGGTGCCGCCTTAACCGGATTGCCGGCGGAGCCGGTACCCGGAAGCTATACCTGGTATGCTGCAGACCTGCAGACAGGTGTGGAAACAGTCGCCAGGCTGGTTCGGAACATGGAGGAAGCAGGGTGAACAACAACAAATCTCCACTGGAGCACGAACTGAAAAGAAACTACGGGTCCAGAATTCATTTAGCCGGTGCTCCGGCACAGGTGAAGGGTACGTATGTATTGCTCTGGGTGCAGCAGGCTGTCAGAATCAGAAACAACCACGCCCTTGCCGCCGCTGTGCAGATAGCCAACAGCCTCGAACTGCCTCTGTATGCCTACTACGGGCTTTTTCCCCGTTATCCCGGGGCTAATGCGAGGCACTTCGCTTTTCTGCTTCAGGGGCTCATTGAGATGGAAGCAGGGCTTGAAAATTCAGGAATCCCCCTGGTTCTTGACCTGACTGAACCGCCGGAAGGCATAAAGAAAGCCCTGCAGCAGGCTGCCTGGCTTGTGTGCGACAGCGGCTACACAACAATTCAGCGAAAATGGAGAAAGCAGCTCCTGGATCATCCCCCATGCCCCCTGGCTATTCTTGAATCAGACATTGTAGTTCCCGCTGCCCAGGTTTCCGGCAAAGAGGAATACGCCGCGGCAACCATACGACCCAAAATACGCCGTCTTACAGATCTCTATCTCTCGTCCGTCCATGTTCAGCCTCTGAAAAACCGTCGCAGCCGTCTGCAGCCGATCCCCTTCCCCACGGTTTCTCCCCTCAGACCGGCTGATGCGTTACACAATCTAACCGCGTTGGGAGTAGATATGAGTACTGGACCTGTTGACTGGTTACAGGGTGGAGAAGCAGCAGGAGAAACTGTCCTGCGGAAGTTCATTGCCGGTGCTCTCCGCCACTATCACGATTCCCGGAATGATCCGGGACTTGACATTCAGTCAGAACTGAGTCCGTATCTCCATTTCGGCCAGATCTCACCAGTAACTGCTGCTCTCGAAGTAATGGAAGCATCCTCAGAAGACCCCTCACTCATGGAAGGAGCCTCGGGATTTCTGGAACAGCTGATAATACGCAGAGAGTTGGCAATTAACTTTGTACTTCACAACCCCTCCTACGACAGCCCGGAATCAGTGCCGGAATGGGCGGCGCTGTCCCTGGACAGTCATAGTCCGGAACGCAGGGATGAGCCATACAGCTATGAACAGATGCTTGCGGGAGAGACCGGTGATCCATACTGGAATGCCGCCCAGCATGAACTTCTGAAAAACGGCAAGATACACGGGTATATGCGTATGTACTGGGGAAAGAAGGTTCTTGAATGGACCGGTGACTGGCGTGATGCCTTCAGAACACTAATTGAATGGAACGATACCTACAGCCTTGACGGGAGAGATCCGAACGGGTATGCCGGAATTGCATGGGTGTTCGGAAAACACGACCGTCCCTTTCCCGAAAGGCAGCGCTTTGGAAAAGTCCGTTCCATGGTGGCCAGAGGACTGCAACGCAAATTCGAGATGGATCTTTATCTGTCCAGATATAAATGAGGGTAAGAAACAAATGCTTACCCCTGTAACAGATGGAAGCTTCAATGCTATGATTGTGAAAAACCGAACAGGATCTGAACTGCATGGATAACTTCCTTAACAAACTGGATAAGGAAATAGATACATTTGACCAGCGTTTTTCTGCAATCCAGAAGGCTCTGAACTCTTTGTCCGAAAGAACCATTACCTCCGGATTACCGGAAAATCCGGTTGTCCCGGATGGGAAGGATCTTCCCGGGGATTCACTGTTTGATAACATAATCGGCAGGACCCTGTACGGAACAATCTTCAGCTTTGATTCCGGCTCTGCGGATGAAACAAGTTTTTCGATAATCGTCGATAACACCAGCGACCCGGTTATTCTGCTCAACCGGCACGGAGAAGTTATCCACTTCAATCCCCCTTTTGCAGAGATCTCCGGATTCAGCCTGCATGAACTGGAGCAGCAGGATATCCTCAACTGGATACCAGAGACTTACCACCCCGTCCTCAGGCAGCAGTTTAGCCAGGCCCTGCACTCCGGAGAAGAACACCGGTTACCGGAAGACAGCATTGCCGTGGTTCGAACCCGCAGCAAACGGGGAGAGTTCATATCCCTTGAGTGCCTCTTTACCGTCTATCTTCGCAATCAGCAGCCCGAGGTTGCGGTTATCCTGCGTGGCATAGCGCGCAGCCAGGAGATCGTAACCCAGCTTACTGAAAGCAAGGAGGAGTTTGAAACTCTCTCGGAGTCAATAACCGAAGCCCTGTTGAGGATCTCAGAGGATTTTTCCATTATATTTGCCAACTCGGCTGTACATACCACTTTCGGTTACACCAGAGAGGAGCTTCTTACCATGTCACTCCGGGACCTTTTCCCCCCCGAAATATTCAGTAGACATGAAGAGGAGTTCAGAAAATACTTTTATATTGATGATAAAGACCGCAGTACTCTGGGAATGAAAAGGACCCTGGAACTCCTGGGCAGACATAAATCCAGAGGAATATTGCCCATGGAAATGTCCTTCGGCAACTCTGCAAGTTTTCAGGGAAGGACTCTTACTTGTATTATTCGGGATATCAGCAGACGAAAGGATACAGAACGCCGGCTGCGAACTCTCGCGTACTACGACCAGCTTACCGGACTCGGCAACCGCGATCTTTTCGTCAGGGAAATAAAGGAACTGCTGAAAAAATGCAGTTCAGAAAAGGACCGATGTGCATCACTGTTCTTCCTGGATCTGGACGGATTCAAGCAGGTTAATGATACCCTCGGTCACGAGGCGGGGGATGAATTGCTTATCGCCGTCTCCCACCGTCTACGGGGAAGTCTGCGCAACAGTGACTCCATATACCGCTTCGGAGGTGACGAGTTTGTGCTGCTTATGGACACAGTCCCCGACCAGCAGGCAACCTCCCGCATAGCATCAAAACTGCTCGATAATCTCTCCACGCCGTTTCAGCTGAAAACGCCCAACGCCTCCTCGAAGGAAGACAGCACCACCATCCGGGTGGGTGCGAGTATCGGCATTGCCATGATTCCCGATGACGGCAACGATTTAAACAAGCTGACAAAGCGGGCCGACCTTGCAATGTACACTGCCAAGGAGACAGGAAAAAACCGTTACCGCTTTTTTGAAGAGGGAATGGATACAAAGGCAGTAGAGCGGCTGCATCTGGAGCAGGGCATGCGTGATGCCCTGGGAAGCGGAGGCTTTCATCTCTGTTTTCAGCCTATAGTTGACCGCGAAGGGAATATCTGTGGAGCAGAGGCTCTTGTCAGATGGGACAGCCCGGAATACGGTTCCGTCTCCCCCGAGGTTTTTATCCCCATTGCGGAAGAGACCGGCATGATAATACCCCTGGGTAACTGGATTATCGAACAGTCCTGCCGCAGACTGAAGGTGTTGCAGGACTCCCATATCGACGACTTTTCCATTTCCATCAACCTCTCCATGAATCAGTTTATAGATAAAAACACCTGCCGGGTTCTGCAGGCCGGCATATACAGGTACCAGTTGAATCCGGAGAATCTGCTTATTGAGCTTACCGAAACCAACATAATGAAGGATCCGGAAAACACAATCCGTCAGATTCATCAGCTTAAAAACGATAATCCTGGATTGCGTTTTGCCATAGATGATTTCGGAACAGGCTATTCATCCCTGAACTTCCTCAGCCGCCTCCCCCTGGATACTATCAAAATTGACCGTTCTTTTATCATAGATATCCAGGAAGAGCAGAATCTCAAGGTGGTAAGCGCTATTATAAACCTGGCAGAGAATCTTGACCTTACCTACATTGCAGAAGGAGTGGAAACAGAGGAACAATATCAATTGCTGCATGAGTGGGGCTGTCCCTATATGCAGGGATATTATCTTCACCGGCCTATGGATTTTGATGATTTACATGACTTGCTTAACCGGATTTGACACTTACGTCAAAGGCTGAATATAATGACAGACAGGAAATCATGCAGATACCAATAGAGCCAGCAGAAAAACCCACCTATAAACTGAGGGAACGGAAAAATCCTGAAGAAATTCAGCGTCAGGCACGCACGATCTCCCAGTTGCCTATTCTGGACATAATGTCCCGGCACAGTCCCGACTTTATCGGAGTCCTCAACAGCAGCCGTCAGTTTGTGTATGTAAACAGAAAGGCATTTCCGGAAAGTGAAGGGTCTTCAAGCATAATCGGGTTAAGACCAGGAGAAGTTCTGGGCTGTGTACACAGCAATGAAACAGAATTCGGCTGCGGCTTGTCGGGTGCATGTGCATACTGTGATGTGATGAAAGCAGTTATGGCAACTCTTACAACGGAAGAGGCTGTTAAGCGCGAAGGAAGAATCCTGATTGAAAAACAGGGAGTGCATGATTCACTGGATGTACGAATCTACACATCTTATATTACCCAAGAGAATGAAGAATTTGTTATTCTCCATATACAGGATATTTCCGCAGAAAAGCGGATGGATATCATGGAACGTATTTTCTACCACGATATCTACAACACCATAGCCTCTCTCCACAGCATAATCAATCTTTCTCAAATTACTTCCGACGATATCCCGGATGTAGAAAGATATCTGCTCTCAGGGGTAAACGATATTGAGGAACAGATTGAATATCAGCGTCTCATGAAAGCTATTGAGCAGGGCAGAACTGTGGAAGCGCCGCCGCTGAGCGAAATACAGGAGATTACCGAAGAATTCCTGCCCTTGATAAACAATCCGGCTTTCCTGGAGGGAAGGATTTTCCGGTCAGAAATCCACCTTGAACCGGTGTATATAAAAGCAAAACCTGTAATTCTCAGAAGAATATTAATGAATCTGCTGAAGAATGCCAAAGAGGCTTCAAAACCCGGGGACACCCTATCACTCGAAGTATCAACAACTGACAAGGACAGTTTTTTCCGGGTAAGAAACCCACAGTATATAAGCCCTGATATTCAGGCTGGTATCTTTCAGCACTCCTTCAGCACCAAAGGACTTGGCAGGGGATATGGCACATACAGCATGAAAATACTAAGCCAGCGCTATCTTGGCGGAGATATTGATTTCAACACCAGCAAGAAGGAAGGAACCTGTTTTACCCTCAGAATTCCCCTTGGGCAGGCATAGGAATCGAACTGACCGCCGGCGGACGCCTTGATATCAGAGCAAGAATAAGAATTACAATGCCCGCCGCGAAGCTTACCCAACAGGCCGGGCTGTAACTTCCCCCATATCGCAGCGAAAGACTGAACAGGTAGGGACCAAGGGCAGATCCGGCAACAACCATCCCCATGGCAAAACCCGAGATTGCGCCCAGATGCTTTATTCCAAAATGTTTCGGCCAGACCACAGTACTTATAAGATTCATAAGACCTCCGCTTATACCGTGACCGACAATAACCAGAACATACATAGCTCCCGGCTGCAGAAAAGAGAGTGCCGCCGCCTCTAACATAACTCCCGCTATGAGAAGAATCAGAAAAACCTTAAGAGGCATCCGATCGCTGAGCCAGCTTGCTGAAACATTCACAAAAAGAGAGATAACCGCCGCCGGCAGAAACACTCCAACTCCAGCCTCTTCACCCATTCCTGCTTCTGCAAATATTGAAACCACGTGAAAGCTCATAGCAGTAATAAAGAGCCCGAAAAGCATCAGACTCAAGGCATATACCCAGAAATCCAGCTGTGCCCTGGCTTGATTAAGGGTATACCCTTCCAGTGAATCTTCCGCCTCTTCACCTGCGGGGTCCACCCCGTCTCTGCCCGGTTCAGGAATACAGGAGTCTGGTATCATACCGCAGATATATGGATTGTCCCTGGCCAGAAGCCAGTAGAGAGGTACAGAGATTACAATCAGCACCATTCCTATTGCCAGCCATGCGCCGCGCCAGCCGACAGCCTGAATAATAATATGAAAAAGCCGGGGAGCATATGAGAAGCCGAAACTCACCGTAATGCCGATAAATACATTGGCAAATCCCCGCTTACGGCTGAACCATTTCATGGCCATATTGCGGCTGGTTAGGGTCAGTATCCCCTGCCCCATCAGCCGCATAAGGAAAAAACCACAGCTTACCAGGACAAAGCTGAATATCCAGGCCCGGATGAAAGGAAACATACTGCCCAGGAAATTTGCAGTTCTATCCAGCATGGACATGCCCAGGAGCGTAAGTCCCAACAGAAAGATTACACCCGTCCCCATAAGTCTGGAACCAATCCGGTCCAGCAACCGCCCGGCCCCGGGGAGAACAAGGGCGCTGCAGACAGTACCAAGCAGATATGCCAAGCTTATGGCCACCCTGGAGAGACCGAGTGCTTCGATAAGGTAATCGGTAAAAACCGAAACTCCCATGGTCTGTCCGGGAATACTCAATAGCATACCCAGAGATGAGAGGCCCAGGATTACCCAGCCGTAAAAAAAAGGAACCTTCCGGGGGTTAAAAGGAAAAAATGCAGTTTTGCGTTCAAGTCTCATATATAAGAGCCGAGTATACCCGCCGTTAAAGCGGAACTTCAAGTTAACAGAGAAGGAAATTAACAGAAAATTAACATAGTTAATTCAGTCAGAAATTAACCCGGGCAGCCATCTGTGCTATTATCGGGTGCAATCAAGGAGTTCACAATGAGCAAAGAACGGATTCTCTTTCTCTGTACCGGAAATTCCTGCCGCAGCCAGATGGCGGAAGGCTGGACCCGGACACTGAAGGGCGACCTTTTTGAGGTAGAATCGGCAGGGATAGAAACTCACGGCATGAACCAGAATGCTATAAAAGTTATGGCCGAAGCCGGTATTGATATTTCTGGACACCACAGCAAAACAACTGCGGACCTTACTAATAAAGAGTTTGAATATGTTATTACCGTCTGCGATCATGCCGCTGAAAACTGCCCCTATTTTCCTGCAAAAACACGGATAATTCATCAGGGGTTTGATGATCCACCAAAACTGGCGAAGGATGCTGCAAACGAAGAAGAGGCTCTTAACCACTACCGCAGGGTTCGGGATGAAATAAAAGACTATATAGAAACCCTTCCGGAATCCCTGAAGAAATAACAGGCAACATGTCGGATAATATGCGGCGCTACAGTTCGGAGTTTATTGGAACATTTTTTCTTGTCTTCGCAGGCTGCGGAGCTGTTGGTGTCGAGTCTGTTTATCCCGGCACCCTGGGACATCAGGGAATCTCCATGGTGTTCGGCTTAATCGTAATGGTGCTTATCTACGCGGTAGGCAATATATCCGGCGCCCACTTTAACCCGGCAGTTACTATGGGTTTCTTCTGGGCCCGGCGTATCGGTTTCAAAGAAGTCCCCCCCTATCTGGCCGCTCAGACCAGCGGTGCGATCCTGGCATCTCTGCTGCTGAAAGTTGTACTGCCAGAAGCAGCATCAGCAGGGGCAACCCTGCCTTCTGCCGGGGTCTGGCAAAGCCTGCTGTTGGAAGCTGTTTTTACCTTTCTGCTTATGTTTGTCATTCTAAATGTATCCACAGGACACATGGAAAAAGGCATTATGGCAGGTGTTGCGGTGGGAGGAACCGTGGCGCTGCTTGCGCTGTTAGGCGGCCCCCTTACCGGGGCATCAATGAACCCGGCAAGAAGCCTTGCTCCGGCTATAGCCTCCGGACTCTGGCAGCACCACTGGATATACTGGATCGGTCCCGGACTGGGAAGTCTGGCAGCGTCTCCCTGGTGCAGATACATCCAGGGACCGGAATGCTGTTATGTGGATCCTGATCAGCCTTCCTGAGCTTTCTTTATAAGATCAAAAAGCTGTACCCGCTTGTCCGGACGGACAGCGGGTGTTATTTCTGAGGCAATTCCCCGGGCGGCATCCCCTGCCAGAGGATGCTCTCCCCAGCAGGAAAGAATACTTTCACAGGGTCTGTCGCCTATGGTAAGGCGGCAATATTTAAAAGGAACCGGATGACCGAGCCTCTTGCAGTAGAGGCTCGTTTCATCGGGAAAACCTCCGGCTTCTCCTACCATTTACCACTCTTTGCAGTAGAAGGTTTGGGAAATTCAGCTATTGCCTCCAGATTCTTGTCCAGTTCCGTCTGGGGGAAATCATAGTCGTGAAGCTTTCCGCTCATATAGGCATCATAGCCTGCAAGGTCAACAAGCCCGTGACCACTCAGGTTAAAAACAATGACTTTCTCTTTTCCCTCTTCATCCGCCTGTTTTGCCGCCTGAATTGCCCCGGCCACAGCATGGCTGGTTTCAGGAGCTACAATAAGGCCTTCTGTCCGGGCAAAACTGATAGCTGCTTCATAGCATTCAAGCTGATGAATTGAACTGGGAGCAAGAAGACCTTCCACCACCGCCTGTGACACCAGAGGTGCCATACCATGATAGCGCAGTCCGCCGGCGTGAATGGGAGGCGGAACAAAATTATGCCCCAGGGTATACATGGGGAGGAGAGGTGTCATTCCGGAGAAGTCGCCGAGATCATAGGAGAAGGGGCCTTTTGTGAGAGTCGGACAACTTGCGGGTTCCACGGGGATAATTTCAATGTCCGCGCCGTTAATCTTGTCCTGAACAAAAGGAAAAGCCATACCGGCAAAATTACTGCCTCCACCGGCGCAGCCGATCACCACATCCGGCTGCTTTTCACCGAATTTTGCCAGCTGCTTTTTTGTTTCCAGCCCGATTACTGTCTGGTGCAGCATTACATGGTTAAGCACACTGCCCAGGGCATATTTTGTTCCCCCCGTGGAATCACTGACTGCATATTCCACGGCTTCACTTATGGCTATACCGAGACTGCCCGGGGTATCCGGATATTTCTCAAGAACTTCCCGCCCTGCCTTTGTCTCTGTACTGGGACTTGCCACACAATTGGCACCCCAGGTCTGCATCATCAGTTTACGGTATGGCTTCTGATCGAAGCTTATGCGCACCATAAAAACCTTGAGCTCTATGCCGAACTGAGCACAGGCGAATGAAAGCGCACTGCCCCACTGTCCCGCACCTGTCTCTGTTGTAAGACGGGTTATTCCCGCCTCTTTATTGTAGTAAGCCTGAGCAACCGCACTGTTAGGCTTGTGACTGCCTGCGGGACTAACACTTTCATTCTTATAGTATATCCGGGATTTTGTTCCCAGGTGTTTCTCCAGGGCATAAGCGCGATGAAGCGGAGATGGACGCCATTTAGCAAGAATTCCGAGGACCTCTTCAGGAATATCTATCCAGCGTTCCTGACTGACCTCCTGTTCTATCAGGCTCATTGGGAAAATCGGTGCAAGCATATCCGGAGAGACAGGATTTCCGTCAGGTCCGAGGGGCGGCTGCAGGGGTGTGGGTAAATCTGCTGCCAGATTATACCACTGACGTGGCATTTCATCTTCAGTCAGGAATATTCGAGTAGGCATACATCCTCCTTGATGGCATAAACGTTACTGTATGTAGTAACATTTAACCACCCGGAAGGAGGTCTGTCAAGGAAAATCACTCTTCCAGTTCATCAAGTTCCTGCGCACCGTCCGCACTGATGATCGGAAGCATAATAAGAAACCGGGCTCCGCCCAGGGAAGAATCATTTACAACCAGGCGACCGGCATGTTTATGGGCAATAATGTCATAGGAGATACTCAGTCCGAGACCTGTACCAGATCCAACCTCCTTGGTTGTAAAAAAAGGATCAAAGATCTTGGTTCGTAAATCTCTCGGCACACCGGGGCCGGAATCTTCAATAACACAGACAATAAAATCGTTCTTAACCAGGGTACTTATCCGGATCTTTCCCTTTACACCCTCGGGCATGTGTTCTCCCTTGATGGCCTGGGCTGCATTGATAAGCATATTCAGGAGAACCTGCCGGATCTCTCCGGCGTTGCACATGATGGCCGGCAGCGGCTGAAGCTTTGTTGACACAGTGGTATGGTATTTAAGCTCATTACGGGCAATGACCAGGGTATTGCGTATGGCTTCATTGAGGTCCAGCTCTGAGATCTCACCGCTTCGATCCTGATAGGAAAAACCTTTCAGGTTATGCACTATTTCCGCCATCCTGTTAATACCATCCTGGGTCTCTGAAAATACAGTGGAAAGGTCCTGCTGAATAAAGTCAATACCAAGTTTCGCGGCAAGCTTCTCCCTATCGTCCTGATCCAGCTCCGGAATCTTATCCGCATACTGCAAAAGGGACTCACTGTACTGATGTATGGTTGAAAAGTTGCTTTGAACAAAACCCAGAGGATTATTTATCTCATGGGCCAGACCCGCAGCCAGCTGACCGATGGAAGCAAGTTTTTCACTCTGGACTATCTGGTCCTGAGCCTGCTGCAGCTTGCTGTTACTCTCTGTTAATTCCATATTGGTCCGCATCAGTCGGGCATTCAGCTCAATCCGTGCACTTATATCCTTTATAATACCGGAATATCCCTTCAGATTACCGGTGCCGTCAAATGCAGTAGAGGCTCCCTCCAGGCAGAAAATCTTCTCACCGTCCCTGCGGCGGAGAACTATTTCCATATCCTTTATAAAGCTGTTTGTCCGTAGTATTTCGGAATTGAAATCCCACTGACTCGGATCAAAAAATAGGTCTCGAAAGTAAAGCCCTACAAGCTCTTCTTCCTTTTCAAATCCCAGCATCCTGACTCCGGCGGCATTGATGGCAAGAATTTTTCCCTGACCGTCAGCATGGTAAATCATATCCATTGATTCATCAAAAATAGCCCGGTAACGTTCTTCTATCCGGCGCAGTGCAACCTCGGCCGCTCTTCGCCGCTCCATCTGAAGATGATTCATTACCTGATCCCGGGTGAGAATCTGAAGGGAATCCCGATGACTGCTCAGCGAATCGATATCCTTCTGACTGAAGGGCTTATCCCTGCCGATAAATTGCAGGACACCATAGACAGAGTCACTGTTGGCAAATCCGAGAGTCATGGAATTATCTCCCTTTATCCCCCCCAGGAATGAGGTGCAAAGACCTCTGTCAATTATCACCGGATTGTTGCGCACCTTCTCAAACAGCCGGTCCAGACGTTCAGCAAAGCCGCCCTGGCTGACCTCAAGCTCAGGGATACCGAAACTGGCATTGGGGTCCCGGCTGCTGAACTGTATATCCAGCATGCGGGGGCCGTCGAACAGAACGATGAGGGAGCTATTGGCATCCAGACGTTCGTTGAGGGTCCGCAGAAGCTCCCGGTAATTTCTGGAACTCATCATGGAAATGAGACTGGCGGCAAAAGCGCGGCAATCTGCCGATGTCCCCGAAGAACCACCTGCCCTTAACGACATGGACAGACGGGATACTCTGAAAGTGAGCACCATGAGAACAGCTATGCCCAGAATGAGGAGTATCATTTCAACATATTGATAGATCATGATTCTTTAAGAGTAGTTGAATAAATAAAAAAATCAAATAAATTTGACTTTATCCGCAGCCTGTTCAACACTTTCAGTATGAGTACCTATAGAGTTCTTTTTGTTGATGACGAGGTTAACATACTACAATCCCTTAAACGGGCTTTTTTCAGTTATACAGAATTTGAGGTTGTCACATCGGACAACGCGGAAGATGCGGTGGCTATTCTGGCGACAGAACGGATAGATGTACTTGTTTCGGATGAGAAAATGCCGAAGATCGAAGGCAGTCAGCTTGTTGAGTATGTAAAAAACCGTTTTCCCGATGTAATTCGCCTTATCCTGACCGGATATGCGGATATGGAAAAAATCATCAAAGCAGTAAACAAGGGGGAGGTCTACCGCTACTTGGTAAAACCATGGAACAACGAGGACCTGATAACCACCGTCCGCAGCGCCGCGGAATTCGGCAGACTTAAACGCTACAACAAAGAACTTGAAGCCCAGCTGAAGGCTCATAACGAATCTTTAAAGAAAGAGATCGTAAAGCGAACAGCCCATCTTGAGAAAGCACTGCAGGCTGCTAAAAAACTACACAATAGGGTTTATGAAAATTTTGAAGGTACTGTTTCTCTTGTTACCCATCTGATCGGCCTGATAAGCCAGGAACACAAGGAGAATGCCTCCCGGGTTGCACGGCTGTGCGAACGGATAGCTCATAAAATGGAACTGGGAAAAGAAGAATCAGATACCCTTCGAACAGCAGCTCTGCTCTACCAGCTGGGCTCCCTCTCCAGCAATAATGCTGAGACTGAGGACCGTGCCAAACTGGCAGTAGCCGGAGCAGATCTGCTTACCCGGATTTCTACCCTCACTCCAGTGGCGGAACTGATTCGTCATTACAGAGAAAATTTTAATGGAAGCGGAAAACCCGACGGACTGTCAAAAAAAGACATCCCCCTGGGGTCAAGGATTATTGCTGTTGCAGCGGATTACGTACAACTGTCTTACAGTGGAGAAAACAGCCCGGAAGAGGCCCTGCAGAAGATACTGCTTAAGGCTGACACTATTTATGATCCACAGATAACAGAAGTGCTGAAAGAACTGGAAGCCGCAGCAGCAAACACTGCAGGAGCCTCCCAGCAGGATGTTCCGGTACAGATAAAGAACCTGGAACCGGGAATGGTTCTTAAGAACGATCTTATCTCAAAGAACGGGGTGCTGGTGATTCCCAGCAATACCCCGCTTACTCAGTCAATGGTTGACCATCTTGGAAAAACCAACCTGCTCGATCAGGACGAGACGGTCTACCTAAAGCACAAGCACACCCAGTAGTTTTTCTTTACCGGTTCAGCACATCAAGCACGGAAGTCACAACCTCACCAAGAGAAACTCTATAGCTTTCCCCGCTTGAACGCACGGTAAACTCTACTTCCCCGTCCTTCATGGCCTTATTCCCAAGGGTAATCCGGAGGGGCATGCCCAGAAGATCAGCATCGTTGAATTTCACTCCGGCAGTCTCCTTACGATCATCAAGGATAACTTCCAGACCGGACTCCATGAGGTCAGCGTAAATCTTCTCCGCCTCTTCGTTGGTTTTAAGCAGATTTACGATGTGTACATGAAAAGGTGCTATGGATGCAGGCAGCACAAGACCCTTATCATCATGGAATTCTTCAGCAAGACAGGCAAGGAGCCGCCCTACCCCGATACCGTACGATCCCATAATAACCGGCTGAGCCTTGCCGCTTTCATCCTGGAACGTACATCCCATGCTTTCAGAGTAACGGGTTCCAAGCTGAAAAATATTTCCCACCTCTACTCCCCGCTTAGCCTCAAGGGGTTCTTTACACTGAGGACAGGCAAGTCCCGCCCTGGCTGATGCGATATCTGCGATGGTTCCGGCATAATCCCTGCCGAAGTTGGTATTCAGCAGATGGTATCCCTCTTTGTTGGCTCCCGCCACAAGGTTATTGGAGCCCGCCACCGAATCATCAACAATTATCTCAGTATCATGGGCACCTATGGGTGATGCATATCCAGGAACAAGCCCGCAGGCGGCAATCTCTTCATCGTGTGCCGGACGCAAAGCAAGGGCACCGCAGGCCTTCTGCAGCTTCGCCTCTTCAACATCCAGATCTCCCCTGATAATAGCAGTAATAAGCTTTTCATTGCTCTTCGCTTCATCGGCAGGATCGGAAAACCGGCCCATAAGCATCACCGCTTTTGCAGTCTTACGGGCAGGAATCCCGAGAAATTCCGACAGCTCTTCGATGGTTTTGGTGCCGGGGGTCTCCTTCTCTTCTATCTCAAGAAGATCCTCGGGGTAAAGCTGCTTGTGGATATCGGCAACCTGACGGTTGGCGCTGTAATCACAGGACGAACAGAGAATGAGAGTATCTTCGCCAATGGGATTGAGATACATATATTCATGACTGACCTTTCCTCCCATCATCCCCGTATCGGATGCAACGGCAATAACAGGAAGCCCGCAGCGTTTAAAAATACGGAAATAGGCATGGTAGTGGGCTTCGTACTGTTTCTCAAGACCTTCCTGATCCCGGTCAAAACTGTAACTGTCCTTCATGGTGAATTCCCGTACACGAATAAGGCCGGCCCTGGGTCGGGGATCATCTCTCCACTTGGTCTGAAAATGATAAACCATTGTAGGCAGTTGACGGTAGGTCTGCAGTTCATCACGCATAATGTCCGTAACTGTCTCTTCGTGGGTCATGGCGAGAACCATATCGCGGTCGTTGCGATCTTTAAAACGGGAAAGCTCAGCATCGATGGAGTACCAGCGCCCTGTCTCCTTCCAGATTTCCGCCGGATTCACAACCGGCATAAGGATCTCCAGACCACCGATAGCGTTCATTTCTTCCCGGATAATCTGTTCAATTTTCTGCAGGCTCCTGAAAGCCAGAGGCAAAGCAGAGTAGATTCCAGCAGCTGCCTGCCGGATGTAGCCTGCCCTCAGCAGAAATTCATGTCCCTTGGACTCGGTTTTCCCCGGTGTTTCCCTCAGGGTCCGCGAAAATAATCCTGTCATTCTCATGGCGTAAACCTATCAGTACCGGGAAGTTAGGTCAAGCTGAAGAGAGTGTCGCCGGAAAACAGGCAAAGGAAATTTTCTTGCGTATCAGCGGGTTAACGTCTATTATGATCAACAGCTGCTATGAGTAATATAACGGTTGTCCTGATTATTGTTGTTTCTTCATTCATTTATCTGTTCAGCTCACTGATTCTGGAGAAAGAAAATCATTTAAAGGGAAATATATGGCTCCCTCACCTGCTCCTGGGAACCGGCTTTCTCCTGACCATGTTCCAGGAGATTATTGCACCGGCAGGAAGTATTATTCTTGCAAATATGCTGATCTTTACCGGATTCCTTGAATACATTCACAGCACATCCAACCTTCTTAGCCGCAGGTATTCTTATCCTGCAGCCCTGATTCTTTTGCTGCTTTTTCTGTCCGGATTTATCTACTTCACCTATTTTTCTTTCAATACTATTGCACGCATTATTATATTAGGTGCTGCAATCGGCATAAGTGGAACAGGATACTCGGTGCAGCTTTATATTCAGCAAAGAAATACACCTGATAAGCATATTATCCCTTTTATTACTCTTTTCGGAGCCATGGGATTCGTTAGCTTCATTAGAATTTTTCATACACTGCTTTTAAACAACAATATAACGTCATTTTTGTCTCCAAACAGCAGTAGTTTCTTTTCACTTTTATTTATGCTGATTTTCATACGGTTTTGGAACCTTTTGTATCACGGAACACGGTTGTTGATTGCCCAGGGAGATCTGCAGAACCAGGTAAGTCTGCAGAAATCGCTCCTGCACCATATTGAGGGGATGCACGCATATCTGCAGGAGATTGGAAAGAAAGGCAGCCCTGAAGAGTTCTATCCGCTGATCTTCTCCACCATGACTGAAATTCTTTTTGTCGATGAAGCAGCCCTTTATCTGTATGATTCCGATGCCCGGAGACTCATCATGGTAGCCAGCACAGGGCTTAAAGCCGATTATATTGAAATGGCGGGAAATTTCAGGCTTACAGATAACACGGTCAGTGTTCAGGCTTTCAATCAGCGAGATCTGATCGTACGTAAAACGGAAGATTTTCCTGAAGGACCAATAAAAGCCGCCCTTCACGGGAGAGGAATACAGAAAACCATCTCCATAGCGGTTATGACTGGAGAGACACCGGTAGGTGCTCTTTCCGCCGGTCTGCGTTCTGAAGAACCCTTAAGCGAAAATGATCTTGAAATACTTAAAATGCTGGGCAGCCAGAGCGGCACAGCCCTGCATAATCTGAAACTCTACGAAACGATCACCTCTTCAGAATCAAAATACAGGGCAATCTTTCAGACAGCAGGTGAGAGTATCTTCATTTTTGATCATGACGGCACTATCCTGGATGCAAATGCAGCGGCGTTGAGGGAGTTCGGGTACAGTCTGGAAGAACTTTCCGGCATGGGAATGAGCAGACTGTATGCAACAGACAGCATGACGGATCTCTACAATATTACGGGCAATTCCAATACTACAATCAGCAGAACCAGCAGCTCTGAATCCATGTTTATAACCCGTACCGGGACATCGGTACATGTCTGGATTACCCAGTCCGCCATAGTCTTTGATGGCAAACCTGCGGTTCTCTCGGTGGTGCGGGACATTACGGAGAGAAAAGACCGGGAGAAACTTCTTACCAGAGAAGCCCGAACGGATTTTCTGACCGGTGCACTGAACAGGCGTGCTTTTGAAGATCAGTTTACCCGGGAGTTTAAACGAAAAAAACGATACAGCCGCCCCATGTCGGTCATGATCCTGGATGTCGATGATTTTAAACAGATCAATGATACCTACGGGCATGAAGCCGGAGACTGCACCCTGAAAGCCCTGGTACAGATTATCAACAATCAGCTGCGGGAATCAGACCTCTTTGCCCGTTTTGGCGGAGAAGAGTTCATTATCGCCATGCCTGAAAGTGATAGAGAAGGGTCTTGCAGACTGGGAGAGAGAATCCGGGCTGCAGTTGAAGAAGCTTCCATTAGGGCTGGAGATGCCGGGATATCCTGCACCGTATCCGCCGGTATTACCGAAATAGAGTCTCATGATACTGAAATAGCAGAGGTTATAGCCAGGGCCGACAAGGCACTTTACAAGGCAAAAACCTCGGGAAAAAACCGGGTGGTGTCCCTGTAACAGGCTTTCTGCAAAAATGTCTTGCATACTCCTGTAACAGAGGAAATACTTACACCATAGCCGTACGTTATGTCGGAAAATACCTAACGCTTCAGGAGTTCAGTAATGCACAGAAAAAAAATGCTGCCGTTATACGTCTTCATTCTGCTGGCCTTTTTTGCCGCCGGTCTGTTTGCGGAAAAAGATGTCACAGGGTTCTGGAAAACCATTGATGATGAAACAGGACTGCCGAAATCAGTTATTGCCATTTATACACACAACGATATGCTCTTCGGCCGGGTGGTTATGATCTACGGTGATGACGGAAGAACCATAGAGGATGATATGTACCAGAAAAACAAAATCAGCCCCTATCTTGTGGGAAATCCTCCCCTATCAGGACTGGATATTTTCTGGGATCTTGAATACAACCAGCGAAAAGATAAATGGACCGGCGGAAAAATTATGGATCCCGGCGATGAAGAAGAAAAACACCCAAAAACCTATGGTGCTGAAATATGGAAAGAGGGCCGAGACCTTACGGTCCGTGGAAAGATAGCCTTTCTCGGAAGGAACCAGACATGGAAACCCTTCTCTGCATCGGATTTTCCTTCCGGTTTCAGTGTACCGGACTACAAATCATTCCGTCCGGTAATCCCGGAAATAGACTGATTTTTACTCAGCTGCAGCTGCGGCAGATAAGCCAGGCTGCAGCAAGATAGTGCAGCTTGCCCGCCTTCTCTCCAGGCGCAATTCCCGCCAGCCTCTCAACTTCCTCTCCCGTTCCGGACGGCTGATTTGATTCAGACAGCTCCCCGAGAAGGGCAAAAAAATGGGAAGAAAAGTCCCGGAGTCCATGCAGATCTACCAGCCGGTGAAGCTTCTCCGAATATCGTGAAGCTTCAATCTCTCCCCGCAGCGACTTGAGTCCTTCTTCGGGATCTCGCAGATAGAGGGAGTAATGGCTGTAGAACCATCCATCGAGTCCCAGCAGAACCGAGGCACTGTGTATCAAATCATCATCAACATGGGTATCTCTGCGGGAAATCAGCTTGTTGAATATAACCGGCAGGGATTCCTTAACCTTCAAAAGCTCCAGAGCTTTAACATAGTAGATAATTTCCCGGGGATTCTGACTCTTCTGAAGTTTTTCCAGAATTGAAGCTGCCGCCGGATTATCTCCGATAGCCCCCAGAGCCAGTGCAGCCTTACTACGAAGCAGATAATCATCCGATTCGAGAGAATCCCGCAGCACAGACAGGGCGATATCAAGCATTCCCACAGCTTCGAGTTCACCTGCATAGCCCTTTTCGCCAAGAATACGGGCGGCAATATGGGCAGTGGTGTACTCCCTGAATCGTATCTCCTGTAACAGCAGCTCTATAGTTTCCTTTTCGGGAGGATATTTTTCCAGTGCCATAAGTGCATCAATTCGTACAAAAAGAATCGGTGATTCCAGCTGCTCCTGAAGCTCCTTCAGGGTAAGCCGGGTTTTCTGCCTGGACATTGCAGCAATAATTCCCCGCTCCTCTTCGTAGGATGTGCTTCGGCTGAGTTTGTTCAGATAGTAGATAGACCTGAGCCCCCTGAGGGTCAGAATTGTACCCATGGCATCTCCTATGGGGAGATTCCGTATATCCGGAAGACTTATAAGCACCGGAATACTCAGAAGAAAAAACAGGGTTGAAATACCGAAATGGATCTGAAAAGGAATAACAGCCGAGTCGATACGGGACTGCAGATACCCCAGAAGGAACCCTCCACCTAATGATCCGATCATTCCGAAAAGTCCCCGGGTAATGTTATAGACAATACCAAGGTCCATCCGGTCTTCCGGACGGGTTGTAGAGAGGAAATATACATCTGCGGTTGCAGGAAATCCCCAGTAGGTAAGCTGTTCAAGAAAAAACATAAGAAACAGAAAAAGCAGCACCCCCCAGGAACTTTTTATATCCGGGGTAATTATCAGGGGGATGAGAAAACAGAGTCTGACTGCATTAAAAAAGAAATAGACCGGTTTAGCTCCTACCCGATCGCTCAGAAATCGCAGAATCCCCGCCATACTCAATGCACCCAGGGCCCCTGCAACGGTAAAGTAGACAACCATATTATCTGCCTGACCGTAAATGGTTTTTGCATAGACAACGATAAACCCCAAAGTCATACCGATACCGGTATTGCTCAGCATTACCAGCAGCAGGAGCCGGCTGAACTCGGGACGCTTTAACGCCGCCCGGACACCTTGGGTGAGCGAGGTGTGAATACCATCTGCCGGACGAGGAGGATCAGGGATTTTCAGGGTAAACCCGGCAGCGAAAAAACCGGTGATTACCCCGAGCACTATGAATATCCCGTACATGTAGAGGGGCGTATCCTTACCCATGATAAACGCCATAAAAATGCCCATGATGATCATCCCTGAAAAAAGGATAATGTTGTTCATGGAAATAAAAGCACCAAGGTCACTGCTGCGGGTAATATGTCCCTGGATAGGTTTCTCTCCGGCAAGCGCAAGACCTTTGAAGATATTAAATCCGAAAAAGCCGAAGGTAAGAATGCCGAGAGCCAGATGCATGTTATCCCTGATGCCGGGAATAAGTGTCAGGAGCAGCGGCAGCATTACAAGATAACGGGCCAGCCAGAAGTATCCTTTGGTTTTTACTGCCCCGATTTTCACCGCCACTCTGCGTCCGGGAAGACTGAAAAGAAAGGTAATTGAGTTCAAGGCAGAGAGAAAGCCGATAAGCCGGGTACCCGCTCCGAGGCGGATGGCAAAGAGGAAGATAATGTTCCCTGCAAGAAAGCTTATGGAAACTACATTAAAAAGCATAAACAGGTAGTAATTTCGCTGAGCCCGCCGGAGCTGTCCAATACTAAGCATCAGATCATCCTAATGCCGAACAGCCCGGTCCTACAAGCGGGAAAAGTATAATTTATCAGGTGGATTTTCGTTTCTATATTTCGAACACGAAACATATTGACACCAACGGATGACACCTGTTACCCTTATTTTTCGTAATAGTGTGATTTTGTCCGTAAATTTTCATTATCATATAATGAATTATAAACACATCGAAACACTGCCCCTACCTGCAGTGGAAATGCTTATAGTCATGACTGTGAATTTTTATTTTGCATCCTAAACTATAACTCCCCCAATCCAACACACAAGGAGAAAAAATTGTTGTCACTACAGCAAAAAAACATAGCAGGGAAACTGGAAGAGTCCGCCGACAAAGAACGCTGGCGGGACTGGAAATGGCAGCTGAAACATTCAGTGTCCGATCTGGAAAGCTTTGAGCGGCTGACAGGAATAGAGTTTGAGTTCGAAGAACGGAGAGATATTGAAAAAACCCTGGACCGTTTCCCCCTATCCATTACCCCATACTACCTGTCCCTCATTGAAACTGAGGATTACCGGAACGATCCCATCTTTAAACAGTCATTCCCCTCAGTTCAGGAGCTCACAGTTCAGAAATGCGAAATGGCCGATCCCCTGCATGAAGAACACGACAGCCCTGCCCCCTGCATAACCCACCGCTACCCGGACAGAGTGCTCTTTCATATCAGCAATACATGCTCAATGTACTGCCGCCACTGTACCCGCAAGCGCAAAGTTGGCGATTCCGACTTTATACCGGACAGAGAGACCCTGCGCCAGGGAATAGAATATATAAGAAACACCCCCTCTGTGCGGGATGTATTGCTTTCAGGTGGAGATCCTTTCATGCTCTCTGATGACTACCTCGACTGGATTCTCGGTGAAATTACCGCTATTCCCCATGTTGAAGTCGTACGCATCGGCAGTCGCATGCCCGTGGTTCTGCCCTATCGTATAACCGACAACCTCATTGAAGTGCTCAGGAAACATCATCCGATTTGGCTGAACACCCATTTCAACCATCCCCGGGAAATAACCGAATCTTCCAGAAATGCCCTCAGAAAACTGGCGGATGCGGGAATCCCCCTGGGAAACCAGTCGGTTCTGCTCCGGGATGTAAATGACTGCCCCCGGATTATCCGCAGTCTTGTACACAAACTGGTTGCCAACCGCGTTCGCCCCTATTATCTCTACCAGTGCGACCTTTCCGAGGGTCTCTCACATTTCAGAACACCCGTGGGCAAGGGAATTGAAATCATTGAGAGCCTCATTGGCCACACCAGCGGATTCTCCGTTCCCACCTACGTAATAGACGCCCCGGGCGGCGGCGGAAAAATCCCGGTTATGCCCAATTACCTGATTTCCTGGTCTGCCAACAAAGTGGTCCTGCGGAATTACGAGGGGGTAATCAGCGTCTACAACGAACCAGACGCCTACCCCTTTACCTACTGCGACAGAAACTGTGAAGAGTGTCACCTGCAGCTGAAACTTGATGACGCGGAAGAGAGGAGAGTAATCGGCATTGAAGGGCTTCTCTCCGACTGGGACGAGGTTTCCTCTCTGGTTCCCGCAGATAATGTTCGGCTGGAGCGCCGTGATGGCTGATATCCCAGTCCCTGTCGACAGAAGCGAACGTATCGGAGCCAGTACAATACAGCATGGCCCGTTGAACAACCGGATCTACCTGATGGATCCGGCACCGGAGGATTACCCTTCAATACTGAATACACTGGACCAGCTGCAGCAGCAGCATAACTACAGCAAAATCTTTACAATAATTCCGGAAACCATGGCGGATGGATTTTTCTCCCGGGGATACCTGGAAGAGGCAAGAATACCGGGATTCTTCAGAGGAAAACATAACGGTTTATTTACATCACGCTTCCATTCCCAAGAGCGAAGAAAAAGACCGGATGACACTATCAGCAAGCTGCAGCAGGTTCTTGCAGAATATAATACTAAAGACAACACACCGCGTCCCCTGGAGGAAGGGTTTCACATCCGCCGGATTGAAAAACAGGATATCCCCGATCTCTGCAGATTGTTTGCCCATGTTTTTCCCCGCTATCCCTTTCCGGTACAGGAGGAAAAGTTCATTCTAAGTACCATGGAGGAGAAAACCGCATACTTCGGTGTCTGGGATGGGGACTGTCTGGCGGGAGCTGCCTCAGCAGAGAAAAACCACCGTGCAATGGCTGCGGAAATGACAGATTTTGCAGTCCTTCCACAATACAGGGGGAAGTCTCTGGGACAGCATCTGCTTTCTGCCATTGAAGATCATGCCGGCAATAAGGGCTTTTTTACCCTGTACACCATAGCCAGACTCAACTCCACCGGGATGAACCTGGTCTTTCACCGCGGAAACTACCGATTTGCCGGAACATTGGTAAATAACACCTGCATTTCCAGGGGTATTGAATCGATGAATGTCTGGTACAAGTCCCTTTCCCGGGAAAATCAGGGAAGCAGCTGGACCCCCAGCGAAAGCTGATGACCGGAATGCCTGAAGGGAGAAACCCCGTCAATCTCCTCAGAACCAAGCCCCATAAGCCCCACTGTAAGCACCTCCGGAGAATATCGATAATCCGCAAAAAGACTGAATGATTCCCCGGCTCCAAGAGCAAAGCCTGCACCGGGGACCGCCTGGAGATCCATGTTGAAGTAGCGATCATCCGCAGCATTGGAAAAACTGAGTCTACCGCCAAGGGAAAGCCCGAAATAGATATGAGACAGATACGGCAGCGCCTCGATATACCGCCAAAGGGGAATCCTTATTAAAATACGTTTTCCACCGGAAAAAACATGCATGTCCACATCTCCGTCATCCCCGGAGAGAGAAAGATAGTTATACCCGAGATCCCAGCCGGAGACAAAAAACCCTTCAGAATCTTCAAGAAACCCGAGGCCAATCCCCAGACCGGGACCGTCTGAAACACTCGTGTCTTCATTACTCCACCGATACCTGACAACACGGGAGAGATCTGCCGAAAGACGTATTTCAAAAAGTTCAGGGTATCTGCTTACATCCGTATATTCACGACGCCGGTACAGACTGGTCATATCCGATTTTTCAACCTCTATGGAAGCCGACGAAACAACCTGCTGCTCCGCCACGCTTACCAACTGAACCATAATCTTGATACCTTTATTGCTGTACCTGGGACGGGAAAATTCTCTGGCAGTACCAAAAACGATACAATCTGCCCCGACAGCCTGACCAAGCTCCGCCACAGTGTCGTCCGCTACGGACCCGGAAAGCTGGAAGCTCAACTCCTCACTGATCCTTTCCACGTTACGGCGCTCAACTACGGAAACGCCGGCGCGTATAAGGGCCTCGGTTATTTCATCTGCAATAAACCGGCCCTGCCTGCGGCCGCTGTCTGTCTCCAGTTCGGCAACTGCAACAGTCAACATCTGCCCGGAGACAGTTCCCATCAGGTCAGACGCAAGATCATCATAGGGGTCTGCCAGGAGTACACCGGAGAAGCTTATAACTAAGATTCCAACCAGAGTGGTAATCGCTTGTACTCTTTTCATGGTAGTACCTCCTGAATCAATAGTTCCGTTAATGCAGTTAAAAAGCAAGTCTGTTTTCTTCCATGTGCATACAAAAAAGCCGCGGCATTAAACCGCGGCGGCACAGTCTTAATTCAGACTAATCAGTACAACGGAGAATCCAGGTGCAGGAGATACAGGGTATTGGCATCGGTTTCACCAGTACCGGGAAGGATCTTCTGAACCACATTTTCACCGTCAGGCCATACCGCAAAGTCATCATCGTTGATAACGCCAACGGTAGTCGCATCGATAACCCAGAGGCCTTCCAGCTTGTCATGAGGGTATTTGTCGGGAAGCATCTTCACCAGATCCGCAACAAGTTCCTTCTTGACCGGCTTTATGCCTGCGGCAGCAATTTCGTCCCATGAAAGCTGTTCAAGGGTTTTCCCATTCACCATGCGGCCATCGATTGCATTCACATCCCCGCTGACATCAGTTGCACCGGCCAGGTCGATTTTGAACAGCTGCTTCTGAGCCTCTTTCTCCCCGGAAAAGTTTCCGTCCCGTTCCACCAGCAGAAAAGTGCTTGCAGTAAGAGCTGCAATTTCCGAGTTGGCATTCTTGGCTTTCTCCTGGCGGTAAAGATACTGGGCAGTTTCTCCTGTCTCAAGGTTAAAGGTGAGAATCCGGGTAAGAGTCAGGTTGGAAGCCTCTTTCTTTGAGGGGTTATAGAGGGTGGACTGCATAATTCCCACAAGCATTTTCTCATCCGGAGTAACCGCAAGCCCTTCCATTCCGCGGTTAGCCCAGCGGCGCTCAAACACGGCGGGAAGATCTCGACCCTCAGTATTTACTCCGAGAGGACTCATGCGCTCAAGCTCAACACCGTCAGCTGAGTAGTGAACGATATGCGGGGCATACTCATCACTCACCCAGAAGGTTCCGTCCTTGAGTGCTACAAGACCTTCACTGTCCAGGCCGTAGGGGTCAAACTCAAGCACATTGCCGTCAGTATCGTAGGGAACTTCTCCGGTGGAACCCATTCCTGCGGGGTTGGGACGTCCTGAAATAGGATTGCCCGTGGGATCCTTCAGAAGAATTTCCTTCACCAGAACAACCGAGCCGTCAGCCTTCAGCTGAAAATCTCCGATTCTGGGAGTATAATCCGGAGCGGGAAATTTCTTTCCGCTTCCTTCACTTCCGGTGTAACTGGTATTCGGACCACGATCTGTAAGAGCATAAAAGCGGTCAGCTTTCTGAGGATGAGCGGTCATAGCTGAACCGAATCCTCCATTGCGTACTTCAGTTCCATTCTCAAGGGTTGTCAGTACCGCATAAGGCAGCTTGCTGCCCTCTGCCGGTACAGCCGAGTAATCAACAGTGGTACAGGCGGCCAGAGCCATTAATACCACCGCAAGGAAGAGCATCTTTTTCATGTATTCTCCTGTTTAATTGGTACAGGAATAGTCAGCAGTTTATGTAAGATTTCTGTTATTAAAAGATAAGATAAAAATGAGTCTGATTTTCTTTTTTGAAACGAAACCTAATCAGCAGCCCGACTTCCGCTGACAAACAGCATCCCCGGAAGACTGAATGAGAGCAGACCGTTTTCTCCAATAATCCCCTCAACGGGCAGCGGATTAAAACCGGCATCCGGCACTTCTATTCTAATTCGTCCGCCAGAGGAAACCCTGTACGAACCGGCAAGATCAGCCCGGGCAGTATGCAGGACAAGACTTCCATCGGAGTAGAAATCCATACCGGTCCACAGTAAAGAGTCTTGAGCATTCCAGCGAAGGTTCTGAAGCAGATACCTGGCATCCTGCAGCCCCGAGGGATCAAACCCTGCTATATGATAAAAGCGGTAGTCATCCTGTAATACTGACAAATCCGGATCGGCGAGCATCTTGTCTCTGTATGAACTGCGCAGGTGCACACTTTTCTCCAGAGCAGCATACGCTGATGCTGCAAGCTCATTCCGCCTTTCCGGCTGAAGCCGGATCAGGATTGCCGCAGTGCAGGCATAGTTATACTGGGCATACACATAAGACGGATCAGCCTCCTGTGCCTGTTCGAAAAGAGATAACGCTTCACCATACTTCTGCTGTGAATAGAGCTCAAATCCCTTTTCGTTAAGCTTCACCGCCTCCACATGCTCAGCGGCTGGAACAGCGGTAAGCCCCCGCAGACAAAGCAGAAATATCAATCCTTTATAATAAAAACCACGCATTCTTCAGAAAGTCTACGCATCCCGGAGGACAATGACAAGCTAGCCCTTTCCTGCTCTGGAGAGAGACAGAAACCCGGCGGCAGTTATGGTAGAGGCAACTGCCATAAACAGGAATCCTTGCACAAGTCTGCGACTCTGCCCCAGGTAGCCCACCTGGGGAAACACCATTATCATCATGAGAGAAAAAACCATGCTCTGAAAACTGAGCACCGTAGCTCTATATGCCGAAGGTATAAGGCGATTGATTATGCACTGACAGAGACAAGCAGAAGCCCCTCAAAAAAACCGGAAAAGATAAAGAACAGGGCAGGCACAGGACTAAGGGCGATCCCCCACATGCAGGTGGTAACCAGCAGCGGGGCCAGCAGCAGTCTGGCTTCACCAAGCCGTGCCTCTATTCGCGAAGATAGCAGTCCGGTTATACCTGAAACAGTACACTGCAGCGCAAATACTCCTCCAATGTAAAACTCAGAATACCCCCCATTTTTCCAGAAGTTCTGCAGAGTATAAGAAAAGAAATTTTCGGCCGCATGCGTATTACTTTCAGGCTGAGAAAGGTCTGCCTGGTAAGCGATTTCACGCCACCCCGAGCAGCCCCTGTCCCCGAAACCGGGGGCTCGAAAAAGAATGCCCCGTAATAAGGGCTGCGGCAACAAGCAGGGCGGCCCCGATAAAATTGCAGGCAACATGGTTCACAGCAAGATACCCGCCTGCAAGAAAAGCGGTAACCGAGGCTGCCTCTAAACACTTTTCGGGTCTGATACCATGGCCAACAAAGCCCCTGGCAATTGCGTATTCATGCAAAAAATACACCCGTATGCTCCTTGACCAGTTTTTTGTGCCATTTTCGCTTATGGAAGTTCCTTCAAACCCAGCTCCCTCAAGAATTTATTATGTGCCGCCTTCGCACTGGCTATTTTCTTTTCAATATCCACAAGCTCTTCATTCACCTCTGCAATATCGATAATCGGCTCAGGTTTCGCGGTGCTCACATACCGTGAAATATTAAGGTTGTAGTCGTTCTTTTCAAGCTCTGTCATCGATACAGAGCGGGAATAACGTTCTTCTTCCTTTCGGTATTGGTACGTATCGATAACTTTAGTCAAGTGCTCTTCTGAAAGATAATTCTGCCCTTTCCCTTTTTCGAAATACTCACTGGCATTGATAAACAGAACATCATCAAACTTTTTACACTTCTTCAGAACGAGGATACAAACAGGAATTCCTGTAGAGAAAAAGAGATTCGCAGGCAGGCCTATAACTGTATCGATATTGCCATCAATGAGCAATTTGGTACGGATCCGCTCTTCAACTCCACTGCGAAACAAAACACCATGGGGAAGGATTATAGCCATGGTTCCTTCATCGCTCAGAAAATGAAACCCGTGCAACAAGAATGCAAAATCGGCTGCAGATTTTGGCGCAAGTCCATAACCTTTAAACCTGAAATCATCAGCCAAAGAATCATTTGGCTCCCAGCGGTAACTGAAAGGGGGATTTGCCACCACAGCGTCACATTCCAGCTTTTTTGCCGGGTTCAGTTCGTTTAAAATATCCCAGTCGTTGAGCAGGGAATCCCCATGGTAAATATGAAACTCCGTATCTTTCAAACCATGGAGCAGCATATTCATTCGTGCAAGGTTGTAGGTGGTGATATTCTTTTCCTGACCATATATCTGCCCGATATTGTTGGGCCCAAGCTGTTTTCTTACATTTAAAAGAAGAGACCCTGAACCACAGGCAAAATCGAGCACTTTCTTAAGCTTCTTTTTTTTACCCGAGGCGGGATTCTGGCTGTCCAAAGTAACAATATGGGAGAGTATGCTTGAAATCTGCTGGGGTGTATAAAACTCACCGGCTTTTTTCCCCGACCCGGATGCGAATTGCCCTATCAGGTATTCGTAAGCATCGCCCAGGATATCACTTTCTGTTGAGAACTCGGAAAGTCCTTCAGCGATTTTTGTTACAATTGTGCAGAGTTTGGCATTTCGAGCGGAATAGTTTTTGCCGAGTTTTTCTGAATCCAGGTTAATTTCCGAGAACAGGCCCTGAAAGGTGCTTTCAAAAGAATCATTCTCGACATGCCTGAATCCATCCTGCAATGTTTTTAAGAGGTCATTGCTCTGGGTTCTTGCCAGTTCGTAGATACTGCTCCAAAGGTATTCAGGACGGATAATGTAGTGGACTTTACGTCGCATCTGTTTTTCAAATACTTCAGTGTCAGCCTTGTTTTCTTCATACCAGACTGAAAGCGGTGTTCTTTTGTCATCCTCCTTCAGTTTAGGGTAATCTTTGCCGAGCTCCTTTTCCACCGCTGCTTCATAGTTATCAGAAAGGTAGCGTAAAAACAGGAACGAGAGCATATAGTCACGGAAATCATCGGCATTCATGGCACCGCGTAGCTGGTCTGCTATCTTCCAGAGTGTAGCGCCTAATTGTTGTTGTATTGTAGCAGTCATGTTGTTTCCTCTGTGTTTTCGTCTTTGCCCTTAAAAATCTCAGGAAAATAAAATTCATATTTGGATAAAAACCCATCAAAGACCCGTCTGAATAACAATTTATTATCATCTCCCATCTCTTTGGGGTCAAATATTGAATATTTACCATGGCTGAATAATTGTACAGCTCGTTCAAAAAGAATTTCATCTTCTAAGCCATGGATACACTTGTCGATTCTATCATACCCGAAAAACCCAGCGGTTTTTTCCAGGATACTTCTTAGTGCATTAAAATGATACGTGTAAATTTTATTGGATTCGATTACCTGCTTTAATTCACTAAGTATTGCGATATGCTGAAAAAAGGGTGTATCCCCGGTATCTTGCAAAGAATATTCGTTTTGATCCCTGGAATGCAAAAAGTATCGTTTGTTTTTTAGCTTTCTTCCAAACTCATTATATAGAACATTGAAGAACAAGCTGTGATGTGTTGAGATCACGGTTTTTATATCATTATCCTCTTTTGCAATCAGGTTCACCAGATCACAGGCTACGGAGATTGCATTATTTTCATCCAGTGATGAAATTGGATCGTCAATGTATATGTATTTTACCCAATCATATGCAGGATCTTTATCTATAGCTAACTGACAAATAGCCAGGAAAAAACACCAAATAAATAGATTTTCCTCCCCCCGGGAGATTTTAATATTTTCTACTTTTTGCTCATTGCCATCCACAACAATGCTTCGAGAGAAAGTAACTGTTGATTCCTCGTAATTAATATCAAATGTTAAATTTGCATAATTGTGATAAAAAGACTCAATCTTAACGTCCAAGTCCAATTCATGCAGTCCATCAAAGAACGCGGAATCAGAATTAAGTTGAAGAAATCTATTCGTATCATTCTCCAGGTCGTTATTCCAGGAAAACAAATCTTCTGTAAACGCATTAAAATACAAAGTATCCCGCGCAGTGACATTGCCATCTGCATCAAGCTGTTTTCCGGCTTCTTTAAACTCCATCGAAAGTCGTGTTTTTCCTGTTCCATTATGAGCAAAGAAAAGAATTAAGTCTTTCATTGATCTATGATCGCCGGTCAAATCCTTTCGAAAATGGCGGGCGATATCAGGTAGAGTATAAAATTTTTCTATTGTGCTCATTCTTCCACCTCTTCAGCAGACGGGAAGAGTCCTTGCATCAAACTTTTTTTATAGGTCTTAAGAGACTCGACTTTTTGAGTCTGAGCAGTGATTAGTTCATCAATAGAGGTGAGGCAATCAGCGATTCTTTGTTGTTCCTCTAAAAACCTTGGAACTAAAAGAACTAATTTCTCAAACTCCTTTTGTCCTAGGGTTTTATTTCTTCCCGCCCCTCCAGGAGAGGCAATCCAAAGAAGTTCTTTTCCTTGGTCTGTTAAAAAGAAATACTTGAGATAGCGCACATCGGCTTTATTTTTGTGGGCCTTATACATAGGAAATCTATGTGAGGCAATCATTCCCTTTTCAGAATTTGTTGTACATGCAATTGCCTGTTCCCATGCAAAAACTATATTCACAATGAAGGCATTATCCTCTATCCAAAAAACACGCTTATTACCGATATCTTTCCCCTGGATGGGAACTTTGTGGAAGATTCCCTTACCGTGAGAACGAATACCGATCTCTTGATAAAACTCAACAGGATCAACTTCTACAGGTTTTGATATTTTTCTAAGCAACATGTTAATTTTTTGTTTTTCCCAATCCCCAATATCACGAAACTCAGGAAACCGCCATTCCGGCACAGTTTTCTCCTCTGATAGGAAAAGCTTCTGCATCAGCCCTTTTTTATGGTCTTCATAGGCATCCAGTTTACTATTTTCGCCAGTGATGAGTTCATCCAGAGAGGTGAGACAACTGGTGATTCTTTGTTGTTCATTAAGATTGGGGCAAGAAAACAAAATATTAATGAACTTTTGTGGCGATATTCTTTTTAAAGTTTTACTTGTACCAGTCCGTTCAATTTCTATTCTCAAATAATTTGCTTTAAGCCAATATAAAAAAAAATTTGGATTAAACTTATTATTGAAAGAAAAAGCGGGCACATCCGTCGAAGAATAAAATCCATCCAACACTTCGGGCACTATGTCAAATGCACCATTTAATAGGTCAATCTTTGAGAAAATAAAGTCCCCAGCCTTTCGTTTAAAATAGTTAGTCCCACCGGTAAGGCTATTGTTTTTTTCATTTCTAACTGCACCAAGTGTATGAAGTTTTACTGTGATTAGTTTTTCTCTTTCGAAAAAAAGAGCTTTTTCTGGTTTAACCTGGAGATTAAATAACTCTCTGATTTTCTTCTCCTCCCACGCTCCTCTATTCCGAAACTCCGGAAATCTATACCTCGGAACTAGCGCCTTCTTATTCTTACTCATCTTCATCTTCCCAAGGTTGGTCAACAAGCAGCTCACGCAATTTTTCCCGTATCAGCTTTTTATCCGGCAGCTTCAACTGATACTCAGCAATCAAAGCAGGCGACAAATTGCGGGAAAGAGCATATTCCACAACCTCATCATCCTTATCATGGCAAAGCAGTACACCTATGCTCGGATTTTCATGAGCCTTCTTAACATCTCTGTCCAGTGCTTCCAGATAAAAACCAAGCTGCCCCAGATGTTCAGGTTTAAACTTACCTATCTTCAATTCAAATGCAATCAGAGCAGAAAGCTCCCGGTGAAAAAATAAAAGATCAATGAAAAAATCCTGGTTGCCAACCTGCAGACGGAACTCTTCACTTATAAAAATAAAATCTTTACCCAGCTCGAGGATAAAGGCTTTCATATTACTTACAAGAGACCTTTTCAGGTCGTTTTCGCTATGAATCTCCGGCAGCCCCAAAAACTCAAGTACATAATTGTCTTTAAAAATATGTCGTATATTGGATTGAGATTCTCTCAACACCGGTGAGATATTTGTGCTGCCCGACACAGCCCGCTCAAAGTAAGCTGAATCAATTTGCCGTTCCAGTTCGCGCTTGCTCAGTTTATTATTTATTACCAGACGAACATAAAATTCTCTCTCTGCGTCTTCCTTACATCGTGAGAAAATAGCAAGATTATGCGACCAGGGTAATTCTCTCACCAGGGGTGAGAGTTTTTCATTTTCATAGTAAGTTTCGTAAAACTGCTTCATCCGCCAGAGGTTTTTATCACTGAAGCCTCTTATGCCAGGATCATTTGCAACAATATACCGGGACAGCTCATTTACAACGCCTTTCCCCCAATCAGCCGATTTTACCTTATTGCTGATATATTTTCCTATCTGCCAGTACAACTCAATGAGAGTGGTGTTCATCTGACTGTATGCTTTCTGACGCTGCTGGTGTATCAAGGCGAGAAGCGCATCAAAATCTTTTTGCGTAGTACTATTATTACTCATATACTTTATCCATGTGCTTTACTCATACGAATCCAATCCGGAAATTTCACGGCCTCCGGCAAGCTTTTTTAATACAGGTACTAAATCTTCCATCAATTCCAGTTCTTTCGATAAGCGATCCTTCCAGCCCAACCCAAGAGGTTCCAGCAAATCGCTGAGTTTCTCACCATCAAATACCATACGATCAATAATTGCATCTACAAAAGCCTGAAGTGCAACCACTTCAAGTCCGTACTTGTTGGCAGTATCGGCCATTTCTTTGGCTGCTTTCTCTGTCTTAAATTCCTGATAGCCCTCTTTAATCTCTTTTTCATTCAATGCTTCACCAGCTTTGAGTGTATTGATGTAGTCAATAATATCTTCCCGTTCCTCCATAAGATTGGAACTGGAACACAGCATACTGACTAGCTGATTGCGGTTCATCTTCTGCTTTTTGGGCTCGCTCTGGGTAAATTTGGAAATCAGAGACATAATATAGTCATAATCGATAATTGCAGAGGAAAAGAGGACAAACTCAAAATCCAATTGTGCGATTTCCGGATCCAGATCGCTTCCGGATTTTTGTTGAGTTTCCTTTAACTTCTGGGCAATTTCAATATAAGAACTTCTGAATGAGCGTAATTCGTCTTCCGAGATCAAAGCATTTATTTGAGCTTTCTGCGCATAGGTCAAATCGGTATATTGATCCAGCTGGGTTTTCAGGCGCTGGACTTCCTTGAACTGATTAATAAAATTAATTCGGGAAGTGTCACCCTTTAGATTGTATACTTCCTGGGGAGAACATACCAAATCACGATCCTTCATAAAAACATCTAAAGATTCAAGGGCCTTTTTATACTTATCTATAACAATAGGGGCAGGATCAACCAGCCAAATCTCTTTCGACTTTCCCGTCTCTTCGCCGGAAAAAAGCGCAATGGCTGCATCTACTTCCTTAGTCTGGCTTCTAAAGTCCAGGATGTTTCCATAGGGCTTGGTATCGTTTAACACCCGGTTTGTTCTTGAGAAAGCCTGAATTAAACCATGCTGCTTAAGATTCTTGTCAACGTACAAAGTATTCAGATACTTCGAATCGAAACCCGTTAAAAGCATATCTACGACGATGGTCACGTCGATTTTATTTTTGTGAGGATAATCAGCATTGCTGTATTTATGATCTTTGATTCTTTTTTGAACATCCTGATAGTACAAATCAAATTCGTTTATCCCATGGTTTGTACTGTATTGGCTGTTATAATCAGCAATAATGGCTTTTAAAGCCTCTTTTTTCTTCTCCGGCTCCTGTTCATTGTCTGCTTTTTCCTGAGGTAAATCTTCCTGAATCTGCTGCACATCTCTGTTACCCTCCGCCGGCGGGGAGAAAACACATGCAATATTCAAAGGTATGTAACTATCATCCTCTTTCAAAATTTTTGTTTGTATTGCTTTGAAAAGGTCATAATATTCTATGGCATCATTTATAGAACCAGTTGCCAGCAAAGCGTTGAATCGCCTCGAGTTTGTAGCGGCATTATGCTTTTCTATAATAGATTCCACGATAGCTTTTTTACCGGCGGCATTTGATGATGCAGCTTTTTTCTTGTTATCGGGTTTGAAATAATCCACATGAAAACGCAACACATTTCCATCATCAATAGCATGAGTAATGGTATATGCATGCAATTGTTTTTCAAAAATATCATTAGTAGTTATATACGAGGCTTGCGTACCGTTTATCTGTTTGTATGTTGCATTTTCCTCAAATATCGGGGTACCGGTGAATCCGAACAGCTGGGCCTTTGGAAAAAACTCTTTTATAGCCTTATGGTTGTCTCCAAACTGTGAACGATGACATTCATCGAAAATAATCGCAATCCTTTTATTCCGAAGGGGCAACAGCCTTTCTTTATAGGTAAGTTTACCGCTTTCTTTACTCTTCTGGTTGCGCCTGCTGTTTTCATCAAGAGCAAGACCAAGTTTCTGGATGGTAGAGACGATAACCTTGTCAGCATAATCCTCTGACAGCAGTCTCTGCACCAGGGCTTCTGTATTGGTATTCTGTTCAACACAGCCTTCCTGAAACTTGTTAAACTCCTCCCTGGTCTGTTTATCAAGGTCCTTTCGGTCAACCACAAACAGGCATTTCTCAATATCCGGATTATCTTTCAGCAGAGTTGAGGCCTTGAACGAGGTAAGTGTTTTCCCGCTTCCGGTGGTGTGCCAGATATATCCGTTGCCCCGATTCTGATTAATGCAATCCACAATAGCCTTAACCGCATAAATCTGATAAGGCCGCATAATCATCAGTTTTTGTTCGCTTACTACCAGCACCATATAGCGGCTTATTAATTGACCAAGTGTACATTTAGCAAGAAAACCTTCAGCGAAATCATGCAAATGAGTAATTTTCTTGTTAGCTTCATCGGCTAACTGATAGATAGGCAGGAAGCGTTCATCTGCATTGAACGCAAAATGGTCTTTATGATTATTGGCGAAATAGTAAGTATTGGTCTCATTGCTGACAATAAAAAGCTGCATAAAGCAGAGTAGTGAATTGGTATAGCCGTTACCGGGGTCATTTTTATAATCGACAATCTGTTCCATCGCACGCTTTGGGGTGACTTGAAGAGTTTTAAGCTCAATTTGAACTGCCGGTACACCATTAATCAAAATAATCACATCGTATCGGTGATGGCTGCTTTCTGTATTCATTCGCAGCTGATTGATAACCTCAAACTCGTTTTTACACCAATCCCTGATATTTACCAGAGTATATTGCAGTGGTGTATCATCATCTCTCCGGAAAGTATTTGTTTCCCTTAATCTCTTAGCAGCAGAGAACACATCGGCGGTGATAATTTCATCCCTTAGTCGGGCAAACTCTGCATCACTCAGATTTACTTTATTGAGTCGTTGAAAATGTTCTCTGAAATTTGCTTCAAGGGAAGCTTTATCCCGTATATTATTGCGATATGTATATTTCAAATCTTTGAGTTTAGAAATGAACTCTTCTTCAATCTGCTGTTCTTTTTTCATTTCATAATCCTGAAATTACCTAGAGTAAAACCTTATTGGCTAACGCTTAAACATAATACCAGAGTTTCTATACTTTTGCAGGTATGCTTTTTCTATGCAGTCAGGTGTAGAAGTCTTTAAAACTCTTCAGCCGGATTGGAATCGTTTCCCATACTATATAGAGTGTACTCCTCCGGAAGAATTATCTATACTGCCACTATGCAAAAACACAGCGTCTTTGAGATGATATCCGAATCACAGCATATTGCAGTGGTAACCGGAGCCGGGATATCCACCAATGCGGGAATCTTGGATTTTCGCAGCCCCGGCGGGCTTTATTCTACGGCGGTTCAGCGCTACGGCCTGCCCTACCCGGAAGCAATCTTTGATCTGGGATATTTTCTTGAAAACCCGGAACCCTTTTTCAAGCTCAGCGCCGAAATGCTCCTGAAGGATATTCAGCCAACCCGGTGCCACTGGTTTCTCGCCGGGCTCGAAGAGACAGGCAAACATATTCAGATAGTGACCCAGAATATAGATATGCTCCATGAAAAGGCGGGATCTTCAGAGGTCATCGAATGTCACGGATCCTACCGCAGCGGTCACTGCCTGAACTGCCGTAACGATTACACCTTTCCGGATTTCAGTGAATCTCTGCTGGAAGGTCGGATTCCCCGGTGTCGCTGCGGAGGCATCATAAAACCGGACGTAGTGTTTTTCGGAGAGAATCTGCCGGAGGAATTCCTGAAAGTCTACCATACTCCTCCAAAGGCCGATCTGGTTCTGGTTATGGGAACCTCTCTTACAGTGCAGCCCGTTGCAGGATTTGCGGTAAATATTGCCGAATCCACCAGATCCATCCTGATAAACCGCGACGCAACGGAATACAGCTCAATCTTCGATTCCATCTATTCAGGTGATCTGGATGAATTCGCCGCAGAAGGCGAGGCACTGCTTCTGTAGATAGGTTAACAGGACGTAAGATTACCACTAGATATACGTTAGACCTGCTATATACCCCTTGGCTTTGAACTGGGAACGACTATGATGGGTAATCATGATTGTATTGATAGCCATTATTGCCGCCTGCCTGCTGTTTTCAAATTTTATCAGTTACCGGCTGCTTAAATACCGTATAGTAAACAGCAGAGACTGGGATCTTAACATCTGCTGCGGCAAAACCGATGTTGGCAAAGTGAACGCGGATATAATCCGCCACGGCGACATCTCCAATTTTGTCCTCATCGACAGCATATATCAGCTGCCATTTAAAGACGGAGAGTTCAATTCCGTCCTCTGCTCACACACCATGGAACATGTTGATGATCCGGAACGCTTCTTCAATGAGCTGACAAGGGTAGGAAAAGAAGTTGTCCTGGTAACCCCCCCCCTCTACGACCTGCCTGCGCTGCTTAATGTTTTTGAACATAAATGGATTTTTTTAAGCTTCAGAAAAAAACATACCAGCCTGCCACCCCGGGTTCGGGTACCCTTTTCGGATTTTGTCCAGAAACGCTGGGGACAGGTAAAGAAGGCATAAACTACATTCATTGTCCTACTTCAGGGTCTGTTTTTTTCGCATTTTCTTACACTTATGTAGGACCTTTACGGATTATACATTTATTGTAGGAAAATAACTCCTTTCTTACAGTAAAGTTACCTATATGTAAAAAAACACTGGCATGGTATTTGCATTTTCATAGCACTACTAATAAGAAGGAGGCCTATGTGAATGCAGTAGAGCTGCAGAGCATCCACAATCTGGACGTACTGTTCCTTTTTGTGGGGGCAGTTATGATTTTCTCCATGCATTCCGGATTCGCATTTCTGGAAGTCGGATCGGTAAGAAAAAAAAGTCAGGTTAACGCCCTGAACAAAATCATTTTTGAATGGGCAACATCGACCATCATCTATTTTATCGTTGGATTTCCCATAGCATACGGAATAAAATCTCTTAATTTCTGGCACAGTGCAGGAACCTTAACTGCATCCAGCCCGGTGGATATGGTTCATTTCTTCCTGCTGTTAGGCTTTGCCGCCTGTATCCCGGCCATCATTTCCGGGGGTGTAGCAGAGCGGGCGAAATTCTGGACAAATACCCTGGCAGGAGCAATCTTCGTAGGCCTGGTTTATCCATTTTTTGAAGCATTAACCTGGGGGCAGATTCCCCTGTTCGGAGCCGGGTCCTGGCTTGAAGGAATAACGGGATTCGCTTTTCACGATTACGCCGGTTCGGTGGTCGTACACTCCATGGGCGGATGGCTTGCACTTCCTGCGGTTCTGATTCTCGGTCCGCGAAGGAAACGCTACGGTCTGGATGGATCAAGTGCACCCATACGGGTAAGCAGCATCCCCTTTCTTGCACTGGGAAGCTGGATACTTTGCGTCGGCTGGTTTGGTTTCAACGTAATGAGTGCGGGCTCGCTTTCAGCAATGAGCAGCCTTGTGGCAATAAATTCCCTGATGGCAATGGTTGGCGGTATTATTTCCGGTATGCTTCTTTCAAAGAACGACGCCGGGTTCACCCATAATGGCGCACTGGCAGGCCTGGTTGCTGTTTGTGCGGGAAGCGATATATTCCATCCCCTGGCAGCACTCGTTGTGGGCCTCACTGCGGGAGCTATCTTCGTTTTCGGGTTTCACATTGTTACAGAACGACTCCGTATTGATGATGTATTGGGAGTATGGCCCCTGCACGGACTCTGTGGAACCTGGGGAGGGCTTGCTGCGGGCATACTGGGAATCCCGTTTTTCGGAGGTCTGGGAGGTGTGTCATTCGTATCCCAGGTAATTCCTGTGGCCTTCCAGATTCTGCTCTCTTTCACCGCCAGCACCCTAATATACGGCGTTTTGAAAATGACCTTCGGGATCCGGCTCACAGAGCACCAGGAAATCCAGGGCCCCGACCTTGCAATACACCATGTAGAAGCAAACCCGGAAGAAGCGCTTTAAGGGCTGTTGCATAAAGGAGAAACACAATGAAAATGATCGAAGCAATAATCCAGCCCGACTACCTATCAGCAGTTAAGGCTGAGCTGATTAAAAATAATGTCAGCAAGATGACTGTATTCCACGTCAAGGGATGTGGTCAGCAGATGGGTTACACCGAAAGCTACCGGGGACAGAAACACGATGTAAATCTGCTCTCAAAAGTCTGCATCCGTATAGCGGTAAACGATGACTTTGTTAAGCCCGTGGTGGACTGCATCATAAAGGCATCCCGCACCGGTGAGATAGGCGACGGTAAAATATTCATTCAGCCCCTGGAGGAGTGTATCCGTATACGCACCGGCGAGTCAGGAGACGACGCTATCGGATAATACAGACAGGGTGCTCCCTCTAAAGAGGCAGGAAGCACCCTGCCATGAATAATAACTCCGGGGACAGGTTCCGATCCGCAGATTTTTACAAGAGAAAATCCACTGAATACACAAAAAACCCTCCCGCGAAGGGAGGGTTCATCTAAACAGAAGCGCCTTCAAATTATTATTGAACAATTATCCTGCAATTAAAGGGGCAATACAGTCTTTCCGTATTCATTATTAAGGGTCTGGGCCATAGCTCCGTAAATAGCGGAAAGACCACAAAAAATACCCTCAACACCGGCAATCCTGCCGAGGACAATACCGAAGGTGCTTTCACCGGCAAACTTGTGAACAGCCAGCATAGCAAACAGCAGTGTCAGGGAACCGAATATAATCCGGGTTGTCATATTGTGCTTCAGAGTTCCAATAAACATATACAGAGTGAAGAGCCCCCAGAGAGTCAGATAAAAGCCCATGGCATTGGCGGGTGCACCACCAATCACAAAAATTGCCACAAGGGTCAGCCAGAAGGCACCATAGGAAGTGAAGGCAAGTCCACCGAAGGCATTGCCCTTCTTGTACTCGATAACCCCTGCAATCATCTGGGAAAGACCACCGTAGAAAACACCCATAGCAAGGATTACAATATTTACTTCAAAGAGACCCGCGTTGTGCAGGTTTAAAAGAACAGTGGTCATTCCAAAGCCCATCAGCCCCAGGGGTGCAGGATTGGCGTAACCGCTTTTGTCGATTTCATTACTCATAATTCCAGTTCCTCCAGGCTGAAGTGTATAAACTTATACTGGGAATCTGTCAATAAAGCCTCACTGGCTTACACTGCTTATGCGCCTGCGGATTGAACTGCGTACCGGATCCAGCTCAAGAGCTGAATTATAGGATTTCAGAGCAAGGGAACCCCGGTTCATCTCTCTGTAGAGATCTCCCAGGGCAACATACCCCTGGGTAAAAGCAGGATCAAGATCCAGTGCAGTCCTGAAAAGCTCTTCTGCATGATCATACTCTGTAAGCTTCCGGAATGCCCGACCGGACCAAACATAGGCCCATGGATACTCCGGCATTAAGGCCATGCTTTTTGCAAAAGGATCCACAGCCTTTTCATACTCTTTATTCCGGTAGTAGGCCTTCCCGAGATCCATCCAGACAATTCCTAACTCGGGACGAATGGAAATAACACGCTCAAGGATGCCTGCAGATTCAGAAAACTTCTGCTGATCGTAATACATTTCCGCAAGCTCCCGCAAAGCCGCCACCGGTTCATCCAGCCTGTCAATAACAGTGAGATAAACTTTCTCCGCTTCAGAATACCGTTCCTGACTGCGATATACACCTGCCAGCTCCAGGGAAATATCTGAATCTCCCGGACGTAAGCGATCCGCCTGCCGGAGAAAAGACTCCGCCTGTTCCCAATCCTCATCCTCGCTGAAAATTCTCCCAAGACTCAGATACACGTCCGCATCCCGGGGAAAGCGGCTGGCAGCATTATTCAGAACGTCAAGGGCTTCTGCTCTTCGCCCCTGGCTGTACATGAGAGCTGCAAGCTGCCGCGGCCAGACAGGATTATCCGGGTCTTCCTCTATCCTCTGCAGATATAAACCATCAGATTCATTGAGCATAGCGAGCTCATCCTGCATAAGACGACCAATATTAGGATCAATTGTAAGCGCCATGGAGTAGCACTCCTCCGCACGGGCATTATTTCCCAGGGCCTGATTCACTCTGCCGGCATTGTACCAGATAAACTCATTGTCCTGTATTGACTCAAGCGCCTCATCCATTACGCTCACTGCTTCCGGATAATGCTCCAAAACATACAGCTCCTTTCCGGCAAGATACTGCAGATAGGGGTCTCCATTCTCTTCAGAACTGTAGGCTGCATTAAACGCATCAAGAGCCTCATCATGCCGGTCCAAGTCGGAGAGGAGAGAACCCAGCTCTTTCCAACCCTTTCCATAGGCCGGATTCAGAGAAACAGCTATCTCAAACTCTTCAACAGCCGAGCTGAATTCTCTTAGCTTCTCATACTGCAGAGCCAGATTAAAGTGAAGCTCCTCCGCATCCGGATTGATTTCAACAGCCTCTATCAGCAGATCCCGGGCTTCAGAGATCCTCTCCTGAGAGGAAAGCAGGGCAGAGAGGTTCATCCAGTACACATGCTGTTCCGGTTCAAGCTCAATGGCATGTCGATAAGCCAGTTCCGCCTGCTCCATATGTCCCAGATTACGCTGAAGAAGGGCCAGATTAAACCAGGCAGTGGTGTACTCAGGATTCAGTTTCAGAACAAGAAGGTACTCCTCCAGTGCCGAGGGTTCATCCCCTAATTTCCGGTACTGTACAGCCAGATTCAATCTGGACTTGATGTCTTCCGGATTAAGACTGAGTGCCTGCAGGTATGCATCAACGGAAGCATTTAAATTTCCCTGAAGACTTTCCGTCACTCCCAGATTATACCAGGCTTCCTGATAGTCACTGTTTATACCAAGAGCCTTTCTGAAGGCATTATTGGCTTCGTCGTATTCTTCCATAGAAAGTCTGGTAACTCCCAGATTATACCAGGCACGATCATACCAGGGAGCAGCCGCAATGGCTGCTTCGTAGGCAACCACCGCATCAGGGAGCTTCTCCTGGGAGGAAAGAACAAGGCCGAGATTGTTCATAGCCTCAACAAAAGGATGCCCCGAGGTCTCCCAGGCGCTGCGGAACATCTCCTCCGCTGCAGCAAATCTGTTCTGCTGAAAATAGATCCGTCCACGCTGAAACAGGACATTTGCATACAGAGGATCTGATTCTCCTATCAGATCAAGCTGATTCAGTGCTGTACGGAATTCTCCGAGATCAATATAGATTTTTGCCAGCTCCAGGCGTAATGTGCCTGAATCCGGAAACAGGGGAAGTGCATCGGAAAGAAGAACAACAGCCTGATCCCGGTCGCCTTCCTTCAGTTCCAGTTCGGCAAGTCCAAGATACACCTCGGGAACATTGCTGTTCAGACGCAGGACTTCCTGATACACAGACCTGGCCTCATCAACCCGCCCCATACGCAGGCCGAGCAGCTCCGCCAGCGATAGACGGGCTGCAACTGCCGCGGGTTCAAGCAGGATTGATTCATTCAAAGCATCCCGGGCTTCTTCTGAATGCCCTGCTTCCATCAGACTTTTTCCAAGCACCCGGTAAGCTGCCGCTTTCTTTAACCCGCCGGCATAGCTCACCGCCCGGCGCAGATACTCCGCCGCCTCATCCGGTCTGCCGGTGTTGAAAAAAAGTACCCCCAGATTATAGGCAGACTCAAAATAGTTCGGCTGCAGGGAGAGTGCCTTCTGATATGCCGCTACGGCGTCAAGAGTTTTACCCGCAGCACTGGTCGCTATACCACGGTAAAGATAGAAACGGGCAGAATCCGGCCAAGACTCTGACATTGAATCAAGCTGATCAAGCGCCGAAGAAAAATTGCCTGCTTTTACCTGAAGAAGAACATTAAAAAATTCGGCATCCGCCGATTCGGCCTCCAGGGGATGCAGATTTTTCCAGACGGACCACTCATCTTCAATCACAGCCGGATCTTCCAGGGACAACCTTGCCTGAAAGTCGGATATATCCCGGACTTCCGGTTCCCCGGCAAACACCTCCTGCCGAACCTCATCTCTGCCGGATTCTCCGGTATCCCGGGCCTGAGTGGAAATAGCAACCATCAGAGGTTCGGATTTTATCCTGTGAGCGGCGTATTCAAAATGTCCAAGCCCGAGAAGAAGCGCAGAAACCGCTGTAAGGATCTTCACCGGAGAGCGCTGCCAGAGCAAACGAGCGGTACTGTTCACAATTCAGCCTCCAGAACAGCTCTCAGCCCTCTCCGGTTTACTACCTGAATCTCCAGTCCCGGCCGGGCATTAAGTTCAAGAATCAGAGGACCCCGCTCTTCATCAATTACAATATCAACACCCACGTATCCGAGATTTACACAGGCAGCAGCCTTCCGGGCAATTTCCAGGACCTCTGCCCATAAAGGCAGCACCCTTCCGGAAAACTCCACATGCGAATCCGGATGAGCCTCTATGGGTCTCCCCTTCAATGATCCGACAGTCAACATGCCATCTACCATGGAGACAGCGATTCCGATTGCCCCCTGATGCAGATTTGCCTTTCCATCGGACTGATCTGTAGGAACCCGCAGCATCGCCATTACCGGAAATCCTTTCAGCACGATTATCCGAAGATCCGCCACACCCCGGTCGTAAACAGTACGGAAAAATCTGTGAGGGATCACCCGTTCCTCCATTAGTGCCTTATCTGTTGGATTCCCGAAAGAAAAGACACCGAAAAGAATATCACCGATATGCTTCAGGATAGCATCACGGCCAAGCAATTTCCCCGAGGGAGTTGAAAACCCACCTTCTCCCGTATTCTGCAGAACAAGAATTCCGCCGCCGCCTTTGCCCATAGTCGGCTTTATGACAATGTTTTTCAGACGAATCATCCGCTCCCAGACAGCATCTATATCCACATAGGAATCAATTACGGCAAACGTGCGGGGCACCGGGACACCTGCCGACTCCAGCAGAGTTTTTGTCTGCAGCTTATCATCCGCCTGGGGGAAATACTTCCTGCGGTTCAGCGGCTGGATTACCTCAAGATTACGATGATTTATCCCCATCAGGGCGGCAAAACTCTCAGGATGTATCACGGCTCACTCCTCCAGAAAATCAGCTCACGGAACCGGTAGAACTCAAGTAGTCGGATACCAATCCAGCTTCCGATCCACAGATCCATGGCGATCACACCAAGAAGCAGTTCCGGAAATGCAAGAACAAGTGACCGCAGGGCGACTGAGCTCATAACCAGGTAGCATGCGGTTATAACGACCAGAGTCTGAAGCATCGTACCAAGCATTTTCATTATTCCCTCTTCACTTATGGTGAGGGCAATCCTTTCCGAGGTAAGAGTCAGAATGGCAACCGGAAATAGGGTGGTGGAATTTAGCGCCGTCAGCCCCTCAAGCTCCCATAGCCTGGCGAGAAAAGAGATTAGGATAAGACTGAATATTACTCCTATCATCATAATAGCCAGTTTCGGGGTATGCAGAAGTCCAAGCTTATCCAGGGGATACCGCATAACCACGGTCAGGCCGAGAACAAACAGAAACGCCAGCATTCCCTGCACAATGCCTGTTTCCTGAACGGCCATAGCCATTAAGGCTGGAAGAAAAGTCCCGAAAGTTCGCAGCCCTATCACATTCTTAAAAAGGACAACAAAGAGAACGCCGAAGGGTATCACAAGTAGAAACTGCAGGATTCGAAGTGAAACTCCACGGTCAATAAGGCCTTTCACCACCTGATAGAGATTCCATGAGCGGCTGTCCAGGAATCCTGCAAGCCGTACATTGGTAACGTCACTGACTGTGATGGTAAAAAGATAGTCAAAACCGATGTTTCTGGAATGACTGAAAAGCGCTTCATCGCCGCGATACAGGGAAAGATAGTTTTCCGGAAGTTCAGCAAAATGGTGATTCAGAGTATCAAAAGGTACCCAGTAACCTCCAATATAGACCTCTGCCCACTGATGACTTGTTCGTTTGGTTCCGGTGGTCATTATCAATCCCCCTACCAGGCGGGAAGGGATGCCCAGCTGACGCATCATTGCCACAAACAACCTGCTTTTTCCATTGCAGCTTGCTTCTCCCAACTTTAACGCAGTTAATGCATCGGTAGTTCCCTTGAAGGGCCTGGATCCGAGATCATCCACGTAATGGAAAATGTTCCCGAGAACCGTCAGCAGATTATCGGAATCACCGGAGAGCTCCCGGACCTTCTCCACTATCAGCGGATCATTCACCTGTATTGAATCTGTTGGAACAATGAAATCTCGAAGCTGTTCCGGATACGAATCGATGAGTTGCAGCTCGGGAGAAATTGCATACTCCACCGCCCGGGAACTGCTCGAATAGCTCACGTTGATAGAGTACGGGCCAACTGCCTGAAACCGTGTCCAGTCTCCCCGCGAAAAGAGCCCTGTATTCTCCCGTGAAAAATTCAGATCCGGAGATTCAATGAGTTCTTCACTTATATGCTGCCTGTCCGTATCGGATGGAAGAAAAGTACGGACCACAACATCATCACCATTCCCTGAAAAATTCATCCGTAGCCGGACATGATAACTGCTCTGCGGAACCAGCGAATCAAATGAATAATTCCAGACAAACAGTTTCAGCCCCATAAGTATGAGCATTGCAAGCACGAGGATTACCATTATTCCCCGGGTTACATGATGCCTGGTGAGGGTTTTCACAACCTTCAGTCCTCCCACTTTATGCCGACACTCATTCCCCAGTAACTGTAATTGGTTGCATAGTAATCTTCGTATGTATGGTTAGAGACAGACTGCCGGTACGAAAGATCAAAAAGTAACGAGAAACGCCCAGCTGTATCGGAATCCATCAGAACAAAGAGATTATCCCAGGAGGCTTTAAAAGAGGTATCCCGGCGGGTTTCGCCTGTAAACACCTGCAGTTCATCTCTGGCTGGATAGTTGATGAAATACCGCAAATCAAGGTTTGCACTTAATCCGGAGCGAAGAGGCCCTTTTTTCAGTGAGGTATCCGCTTTGAACTGGTAACTCACATAGTCAAAATAGTCCGCAACAAACTGATCCGCAGGGATTCCCGACACCAGATAGTCATAGTTGAAGGTCTTCAGATACTCAAGACCGGCCGCGAGAGATGCATCGAATCCCGGCAGGAATTCCCTGCCCAGTTCGAGATTCAGAGCGTTGCTGAGGTACTGCCGCGTATCAGGATCCGTTCCTCCGGAAACAGTGTCAAAGTGGGCGTCCAGGTAATATTTCCAGAACACAGTATAATCCAGGTTCAACCAGGAATCCGGGCTAAGCTGATAGTAAAAATAGGGGCTGAAATTAACCTTGGTATAATCGATGGTATTTCCGGCATTGATATAATCCGGATAGACCACTAGGGAAACATAACTGTCAGCTCCGATTCTGGTTTTGCTGCCGATGTTAACATCAAGCTTATGCCGGATTTTTCCTTTATAAAAAGTATCACCACTGTCTTCTGCCAGTGAGAGATCTCCCTCCAGGCTGAGGGACTGTTCTGTGTAATACCTGGCCCCCCAGCGTATACCGGCAGAGGCCGATACGCGGTTTTCTTTCTGAACAAGTCTGCTGTCACCTGTTTCATCGGCGGGGAAATTAAAGGTTTTGAAAGAAAATGGATCACGCGAATAGCGTCCGGACCAGTCAAAACTGAGCAGATTGCCAAGAGGCAGAGATCCTGAAAGCTTCAGATCCAGCAGCCAGCCCGGCATGGACTCATACGTGTTGTACCCCCCCGCCGCAATATACGAATAATTAAAATCACTTGGCTTGTCTGATACTGCAAGAATATCCTGTTCCAGCACTGCCATCGCCTCAAAGGAGTCGGGAAAGGCTGCCTTCAGCTCATCAAGATAGTTTCGTGCTTCCCCTATCCGGGCCTGAACATTCCCGGGGCTTTTTCCAAGTCCGGCCAGACGTACTGCAAATTTGACCCGGTACTCCAGAAGTGTTTCAACCGTTTCCCCGTCCAGTTCTATTTTCAGCAATTTATCTGCAGTCTCAATACCGGAAGCCCAAACTGTTTCTGCCACGATACCGAAACCGCCGGCTCGTGCCCTGACACCGGAGAGCAGGTACCCTTTCATCAAAACCTGAACAGCACGGTTAAAATAGTTATCCGGCTTCAGGGTAAATATCAGAGGAACCGCAGTCGCAGGTATTTCGGCCTCCCTGTCCAGATGATCATACAGCCTCAACAGATCCGAAAGAGCTTCTGTTCTGCGATTGCTCTTTTCATCCTTCAGCACAGACAGAAAAGCGTTTTCGCTTTCCGTAAAAAGATCAAGTTTCCAGTAGATTCTTCCCAGATACCATAGAGCATCATCGTCTTTCACACTCAGAGCCTGTTCGTTCCTGAACTGTTCAAAAGTCAGCCTGGCCTGCTCATACTCAGAATTACGATACTGCTCCTGCCCTGTGCGGTAAAGATCACTCTGCTGGGAGAAAAGCGGTAGAGCCAATATCGCCACCAGGATACTATATAGTATTTTTCGCATGTTGATCCCTCTTTTACCTATAAGCTACCCCCATATCTTTACCATTTCAATAATATTACTAATTAAATAATAATTGATTGATTTACCCGAGCCTTAACCTGCCGGAACAAATATGAGATACTCCGTGCCACAGGAGACATCAATGATCGGTCCGTTTCTTAACAGTGCAGCTATAATCTCTGGCGGTATCCTTGGAGTAATACTCAAGAACATTGTTCCCAAAAGAATCGAGGAGGGGCTGCCTTCAACGTTCTCCCTTGTAGCCATGTCTCTGGGAGTCACTATGATTATCAGGGTAAGCAATGTGCCGGCTGTGGTAATTGCTCTGCTTGTCGGCACTGTGATCGGCGAACTTTTTAACCTGGAAACAGGCGTACAGACTGCCGCGGGAAAACTGCAGCGAAGCGTTGCCCGGGTAATACCCCACACCCATTCTCTTGACGATGCAACCTTCGCCCGCAACTTTACATCCATGATGATCCTTTTCAGCGTGAGCGCTTTAGGAATTATCGGAGGTCTTACAGAAGGACTTACGGGTGATTATCAGCTGCTGATTATCAAGTCGCTGCTGGATTTTCCCACAGCCCTGATATTTGCCATAAGTCTTGGTGCTGCGGTTGCTTTTATTGCTGTTCCTCAGCTGCTTATTCAGGGGGCTATGTTTTTTCTGGCTGAAGCCATCATGCCCTGGATGGATGAGGAAGCCTATGGTGATTTCTCTGCCCTGGGAGGCATAATAATGCTCGCCATCGGACTGCGAATTGCCGGAATAAAAAACTATTCGGTTACCAACTTTCTGCCCGGACTCCTGCTGGTAATACCTGTTTCATACCTCTGGAGATACTGGGTTTCCTGAGGACTCAATACCGGCAATACTCTCTTCCCGGTTCTTCTGTTTCAGCCAGAGAATCTGCTTCTGGGTTCCCACCAGATGAAGCTGGCCGCCGTTTTCTTTCAGTACCATATACAGATTAAGAAGATAGCGGATACTTTCAGGGTCAATGGACTCAACCTTATTCATACGGATGGTAATCTCTTTCTGTCCCGAATAGAGAAGCTGACGGATCATGGGTGACAGATACTCAACGTTTCCAAGAGAGAGAGACCCGGAAAGAATAAAAACACCGGGAGATTCGCCGTCAATCTCTATGGTCAGAGGATGTTTCAGGACTTTCTTCTCTTCCGCCTTCTGACTCAGGGATGTTACATGGGAGAGCATTTCATTAGTATTTCTCAGACGTTTTACCAGACCCTCCAGAATATTCATAAACCAGTCTGGAACGGTGTATACATTTGCAAAAAACTCACGGGGGGTTATTTCCAGAACAGTACTGGTTTTCACAGCTTTTACTGTAGCAGAACGTTTGCCTTCCCTCAGCAGAGACATTTCCCCCACTACATCTCCAGACCGGGATTTTCCCAGAAAAACAGGGTCCTGACCTTTTACTTCCTCAAGGATCTCAAATTCTCCTGAACGAATAACAAACATTGAACGCTCATAATCGCCCTGACGGATAAGAACCTCTCCCTGCTCAACCCTGCGCACAGGCAGGTTTGAACTTTCTATAAGGCTGCGAATTTCTTTTATGCCGGCTACCTTATTGCGGATCAGCTGCATATTCCGCAGCTTTATCTTTCCGTCCTGTGCCGGCGTGCTTTTGGCAAGTTGAAGAAGATATCCCAGGCTCTCCATGTCGGCATCAATAACACCGGAAAAATCAATAACAATTCCGTCTGCACACTTCAGCAGGGCCTTACGCACCCGTGCCTTCACAGCATCTATCTGGGACTGATCAAAAACCCCTTTCAGACGCAGTTCACCATTGCATTCGTTCTGTTCAAGGGCAGGCAAAAACCCGGCTCCTTCGGACTGAGGAGTATCCTCTGCTGCCATGGGGTGGGGGCCGGAAGACATATAATCCCCAAGCAGCTCTGTAGTTCTCTTGATTCGCTCAACAAGAACTCTTGCAATACTCAGGGCCCAGCCGGAAATACTCAGAGCATCATCTTTGAGAATATCTTCACTGATCCTGTTTGCAATCACCGGCTCCAGGGCCGTGACCGTTGCAGTCCGGGGAATGCCGGCAATAAAGGACATCTCTCCCACATGGCAGCCCTTGCCAAGCTCTGTTATTGGAACAGAAGCACCTTCCTTGGAGAGAGAAACACGCACCCTTCCCTTGCGGATTATGTACATTTCCCGACTCTCTGATCCCTCTTTGAACAGAACATCTCCTGTGCCGAAGCGCAGGAGTTTTGTTTCCGGGTAGAGATCCTCAGCTCGTGGAACTGTTTCCGGTGTATCACTCATACCGTAAAATATAAGTCATGGTGAACAGAGATGCAAATCCGGAGACAACACGGGATCTCAGCTTGCCTCCGCAGCAGGATCGAGGGTTACAGTGCACTGATTGCCGCGAAATGAAAGTATACCGCTTGCAGCGGAAACCGAATACTCCTGCCCGACACTGTCCCGGTAATGAACTATTGAGTTCTCCTTGAGAACTGCAAGCACAGGTTCATGCCGTGCTTCGAACCCCATGGATCCATCGGGAGTAGTTATCCCGCAGAACCCAGCCTGACCATCAAAGAATACGTGGGTCACCGAAGTGATCGTCAGATCGAAGGTTTTCATACCTACCTCATGTTCTTGGCTTTCTTCCTGGCGTCGTCGATATTACCCACCATATAGAAAGCCTGTTCGGGAAGATCATCATGCTTCCCGTCAATAATCTCTTCAAAAGAGTTGATTGTCTCTTCCAGGGGCACAAAAACCCCCTTCATACCGGTAAAATGCTCCGCCACCGAAAAGGGCTGGGAAAGAAAACGCTGAATCTTCCGGGCCCGCTCAACGGTGCGGCGGTCTTCATCGGAAAGCTCATCCATACCCATAATGGCAATAATGTCCTGAAGGTTCTTATAAACCTGCAGTACCTCCTGAACACGCCGGGCAACGGTGTAATGCCGGTCACCCACAATATCTGCAGAAAGCATACGGCTCGTAGAAGCCAGGGGATCCACCGCCGGGTATATACCTATCTCCACAATAGCCCGACTCAGATTGGTTGTAGCATCAAGATGGGAGAAGGTGGTTGCCGGAGCAGGGTCGGTATAGTCGTCGGCGGGAACATAGACCGCCTGTACCGAGGTTATGGAACCCTGCTTGGTAGAGGTAATCCTCTCCTGCAGTTCACCTAACTCGGTTGCCAGAGTGGGCTGATAACCTACAGCTGAGGGAATACGGCCCAGCAGGGCGGAAACCTCGGCACCGGCCTGTACAAAACGGAAAATATTATCCACAAAGAGGAGTACATCCTGCCGGTTCTCTTCCCGGAAGTATTCGGCAACACTCAGGGCAGACAGGGCTACCCGGGCTCTGGCTCCCGGAGGCTCATTCATCTGTCCGAAAATAAGGGAGGTCCGGTCAATTACACCGGAATCTCTCATCTCACCGAAAAGCTGAGTTCCTTCACGGGTACGCTCACCGACGCCGCAGAAAACGGAATACCCACCGTGAACCTTGGCTATATTATTGATAAGCTCCATGATGAGTACCGTTTTTCCTACGCCGGCTCCTCCGAAAAGGCCTATCTTTCCCCCCTTCATATAGGGAGCTAAAAGATCGATAACCTTGATACCGGTAACAAGGATCTCATCGGAAGTGTTCAGCTCGTCGAATTTAGGCGCCGGACGGTGGATGGGATAGCGTTTTTCGAAATCCATCGGGCCCTGCTCATCAACAGGATCTCCGGTTACATTCATGATGCGTCCGAGAGTACCCTTTCCTACCGGGACGGTTATGGGTTCACCGGTATCAACAGCCTCAATTCCACGCTGAAGACCGTCAGTGGAATCCATGGCTATGGTACGTACCGTATTGTCGCCAATATGCTGGGTAACCTCAAGAACCAGGTTGTTTTCCCTGTCATCGATGGTGGGGTTGGTTACCGTCAGGGCAGTATAGAGGGGAGGAAGATCCCCGCCGTCAAAGCGTACATCAAGTACGGGACCAAGAATCTGAGTTACCGTTCCTGTTCGTTTCTCTTCCTGCATCATCACTATCCTTTCATCGCCTCTTTGCCTGAAACGATTTCGATTATTTCATTGGTTATGGTTGTCTGCCGCGCCCGGTTCTGGAGAGTCATATAGCGGCTGATAAGATCGTCAGAGTTATGAGTGGCATTTTCCATAGCTGTCATACGTGAAGCATGCTCACTTAAATAGGAGTTATAGAGCGCACGGCTGAAGGAAAAATAGAGAAAAAGCTCAGCCGCAGAATCTATAAACACCTCAGGTTCCGGCTCAATATGTGCCTGGCTTTCGAATTTTCGGGGATCTTCTTTTCCCAGAATCGGTAGAATCTGCTGCACCACCGTCTGCTGCTGAAGAGTATTAATAAAGCGATTGTAGATCACGGAAATGCCCTGAACCTTTCCATCCTTATAACGTTGATAAAGCTTTCCGGCCATTCTGCGCAGATCTTTTAACGACAGTGCCCGGTCGTTGATTTCAGCCTGATGAAACAGCTCGTAGCCCTTGCGACGGCAGAAATTGCTGCCTTTGAGCCCGAAACTGCTTACCTCGGAGGAAATATCACGACGCTTAAGCTCTTCTATGTGAACAGCCAGCTCCCGGTTGACGGTATTATTGTGGGCACCGCACAAGCCTTTGTCAGCGGTGAATACAACAATATTCTCCCTTTCCTGCACCTGATACCCGTGCATCGCCGGGTGACGCTCTCCTCCGCTGCAGCCCCGGATTTCACCGGCAATATGCTCCAGTGATTTAGAGAAACCGGCAAGCGGCGCCTCCACACTGAAGAGCTTCCGCAACTTGATGGAGGCGATCATATTCATCGCCCGGGTTACCTTCTTCATGTTCTGGAGGGAGGAAATCTTTCTACTCAGATCCTTAACATTGGCCATGCCGTATTGTTCCTATTTCTCCGAAAGCTCTTTTATCCTGGGGATCAGGTCCTTTAGTTCTTCAGGAGTATCCGCTTTAAGCCAGGACTCTTCAAAGGATGGATGATTTACAATCAGCGCCAGAGTAGAGATTACCACCAGGTGGAAATGCCGCTGATCCATGGATCCGGCCAGAAAGAACATCGCATGAACTTCCGGAGCTGTATCGGTGAATTTGATACCACGCTTTGAGCGTACAATGAGCAGCTGAAACTTGCGCTTTCCCTCAATCACAATATGGGGTAGAGCAAAGAAGGGGCTCAGCGCCGTAGAGCTGGATGCTTCCCTGGCAATAAGCTTGTCGTAAATCTCTTTTGCATTGATATCCGAATGCTCCCTGGCCATCCGCTTGGATGCAGCCTTGAAGAGGGTTTCCATCTTTGAGGATTTTTCGTAATCAATAACCTCACAGTTGGCAACAAGTTCTTCAAAGCGGTCTTTTTCAAGCACGTCGTCGCCGGCAATAATCTGCTCCAGCTCCTTCTCCAGGGAAGGAGAAGCAAGCTCCCGGGAGGTTACACGTTCAACCAGTTTAAGCATATCCCTGTTTATTCTGGAAGACCGCTGGCTCATAGCCATGGCAAGCTTTACCGTATAACCGGAATCAATGCCACCGGTTACTGTATCCGGTCGGAAATGTTTCTCAAATTCATCAAAGAGACCGTCAATATCCTTGCCCAACTCATCATCTATCCCGCCGACCTCACGGAGTTTCTGCATTACTCCGGCACCTTCGTTGTCAAGATAATCGAAGAGTTCCGACTGATAACTTAAAAGCTTTGCAGTTGGATACTTGTCAAGACGGCCGGAGGTACCGGCCTTGAGTATCATAACCTGCTTGAAAACATCCACCGGCTGATACTGGGGCTGTTTGAGAATTTCGGTAAGCCTTTCTCCCCGATCGAGCTGCTTTTTCGTCGCACTGTCCAGATCCGACGAAAACTGCATAAAAGCCGCAAGTTCACGGAACTGGGCAAGATCTATGCGCAGGGAACTTGCAGTCTGCTTCATCGCCTTTATCTGTGCGTCTCCACCGACACGGGAAACGGAAATTCCCACGTTAATCGCCGGACGCAGACCGGAATTGAACAGATCGGCCTCCAGAAAAATCTGACCGTCGGTAATAGATATTATATTGGTGGGAATATAGGCTGAAACATCTCCTTCCTGTGTTTCCACAATGGGAAGAGATGTCAGGGACCCGCCTCCTTTTTCATCACTCATCTTGGCTGCCCGCTCCAGGAGCCGACTGTGAAGATAGAAGATATCTCCCGGATAGGCTTCCCGACCGGGAGAACGGCGCATAAGCAGGGAAAGCTCCCTGTAGGCCTGAGAGTGTTTGGTCAGATCATCATAAATTACCAGGGCATGCTGGCCGTTGTCCCGGAAATACTCAGCCATGGCTGTAGCCGCATAAGGAGCAAGATACTGCAGTGCCGCAGGATCCGAAGCGGTCGCCGCAACCACAGTGGTATACTCCATAACTCCATGACGCTTAAGTGTTTCTACAAGCTGAACAACAGAAGAACGTTTCTGCCCGATGGCCACATAGAAACAGTAGACAGGATCGTTGCTGCTGTCCTGTTTCTGGTTGATGATAGTATCAACGGCTATTGTGGTTTTTCCGGTGCGGCGGTCTCCGATAATCAGTTCCCGCTGTCCCCGACCGATGGGAATCATGGCATCGATAGCCTTTATACCGGTCTGGAGGGGAGTGGCAACATTCTGACGGCCGATAATGCCGGGGCCTTTACGCTCAACCCGGTTATACACCTCAGCCTTCAGAGGTCCAAGGCCGTCGATAGGATTTCCCAGGGGATCCACAACACGTCCGAGGAGAGATTTTCCGGCGGGAACTTCAGCAACCCGACTGGTACGGCGAACAGTACAGCCTTCCCGTACCTTCTCATAGTCGGAAAAAAGGATAATTCCCACAGTATCCTCTTCCAGGTTCATGACCATACCGCTGACAGGATCACCGGCATCAACATCAACCTCTACCAGCTCTCCTGACATGATATTATCGAGTCCCCAGACCTGGGCAATTCCGTCACCTGCCTGTACTACCCTGCCGATCTCCACTTCCCGGGCAGTCGGCTTGAAATCGGAGATTCTGTTTTTTAAAAGTTCGAGAATCTCCCCCGGTTTTATCTCTTCTCTCATATACTATCCTGTTTTAACCACCGCCGCATCTCCTGCAGACGGTAAGCAGTGGACATATCTATCAGCTTCGAATTCATGAGGATTTTCACACCCCCGAGAATCTCAGGCTTGTACCGGTATTCCACCCGCACATTTTCCCCTGCAAGGCCTTTCAATACAGGCTTTAGGGATTCAGTAAGCTCGGATCCGGCATCAAACGCGGTATCCACCAGAACATGGGTAACACCCTCTTCCTGATCGGCAACCTTCCGGTAGGCATCCGGAAAATAGGGCAGGACGGTAATCCGGCCATTCTGAACCGCAGTTTCTATAAGCCTCCGGGTCAGATCTCCAACATAGGGAAAAAAGGCTATCCGGCAGAATTCCAGACTCTCCTTCTTCCCGTTACGGCCCTTTTCACCCTTAAGACAGTACTCACGTACCCCGGAAACATCGGCGAAAATTCTGCCCAGAACAATCATGTCCTCTTCAGCGTCTTTCAGCGCTGCACTTTCCCTGCCAATTTCATACAGAGCCCGGGTATATCTGACTGCCAATCCGCTTTCTGTCATAAGCTTTTAATCAGTTCCTCTACCCGCTGCCTGTCCGTATCGGCATTGTAGGTCTGATCCACAAGCTTTCCTGAAGCAGCAAGGACAAGGTCGGCAATTTCAGACCGCAGAGACTCCATGGCCGCACTGCGTTCGGCAGAAATGGAGGCTGCTGCCTGGGCATGCAGGTCACTGATCTCTTTCTCCGCCTTTTCCAGCAGCCGGGCTTTTATCACATCCGCATCACTTCGGGTCTGTCTGAGAATTTCATCCGCCTCATCACGGGCACGCTGAATCACCTGTCCGTATTCCGCTTCGATTTCGGCAAGACGCTGTTCAATCTTCTCAGCCTTGTTAACAGACTCCCGGATTTTTCGCTCCCGGCTGTTTATGGCACCGAAAAGACCGGGGAACACAAACTTCCAAAGAAGGAACAGCAGCAGTCCGAAGGTTATCCAGGTCCATAAGACAAGACCAGGATCAAGTTTAAACAGGTCCACCTATCAACTCCCTGAAAACCAATTAATTGGCAAAGATAACCAGAAGCGAAATGATGGCGCTGAAGAATGCCAGACCTTCAATGAGGGCGGCCATCAGAATCATATTACTGCGAATGTCCTTCTTCTCTTCCGGCTGCCGTGCAATAGCTTCCATGGCTTTTGCACCGATCAATCCTATGCCGATACCGCCGCCTGCAGCGCCCAGACCGGCTCCGATAACTGCTACTGCATGGGCTAACGCGCTCATATCCATACGAAATCCTCCACTCAATCCTTTTTATTCTTTATGCATCATCCATGGGCACTACTGGCCTGGGTGATAAAAATGCAACTTAACAGGGTAAATACAAGAGCCTGGATCAGGGCTACCAGCACTTCCAGGGTATAGGTAAACAGGGCAAAGGGTATTGAGATTGCAGCCATAATCGGACTGAGAACAAAAATCAGTGCAATGAACGAGAGAATCGCCAGGTGCCCCGCAAACATGTTGGCGAAAATTCGCAGACTCAATACCATAATCTTAATGAAAAAACCGAGGAGTTCCAGAAGAGCAACAAATATGGCAATTGGAAGAGCAGTATCCTCTGGAATGAAATTTTTAAAGAAATGAACCACTCCGATCCGGGAGAATCCCACCAGGACCATCAATACGAAAACCATTACAGCCATGGCACTTGTAACGTTGATATTTCCCGTCGCGGTTTTAAAGGCAGGAATAAGACCGATCAGATTGATGACAAGAATGAACAGGAACATGGTGGTAAAAAACGGCAGCCAGCGCTCACCCCGCTCCTCGCCCATAACAGGATAAACAATATCGTCCCTGATAAACAGCACCACCATTTCCAGCCCTACTGCGGCGACACCGGGCTTTAGTCCGGGTTTTCTGAATACCAGTGCAAAGACTGCAAAAACCAGCAGTCCCGACATAAAAAGCATTAAACGGTGAACAGTGAGAAATGCCGGGAGGTGAATCTCAGGCAGAAACGGAAAGAGTTCCAGAACATTGCTGTCCTGAATATGGGAAAACAGGGCTTCAGACAGGCTTTCTCCGCCGGAAGTTCCGGATTCTGCAAAAAGAGGAACCAGTAAAAAGAGCAGCAGTATAATTGGCAGCAGTCTTCTATTCATTAATATACCCGCCGTAACCCTGTTAAGGTACACATAAAAACTATCATAGAAAATTTTATCTGTACACTGCAAACAGTACTTTATTGGCACATTTTGGTCCCTATTGTCCATTTCAAAGCAAATTTGGGGCTGATTGTCCAAGAAAGCACCACTTACAACCTGGGTAAAAGCGGACCTTTGCACTTGTTCTCAAGAGCCTATACTGCTACTCTTTCATACCGGCATGAGTAACACAATCGAAGAATACGATTACGTCATAGTCGGATCCGGCCCCGCAGGTCTTGGTGCCGCCTTCCACATTGTCGAGAATCACCCCGGCTGCAGCCTCCTTATAATGGACCAGGAGAATTTCTCCACCGGCGGGCTGCGTAATGACTGTAAAATGAATTTCACCTTCCCTATCGGTTTCCCCGAGGATAACTGGACAAAGGAACAGGGTGAATATTACCTGGAAAAAGTAAGGGACAAACTTGCCCCCAGCATTCTCAACCGCACAAACCTGGGGGTCTATGCCCGCAGATCAGAGCGGCTGGGGGTCAATCTGCTGGAAATTGAGCAAACCCATCTGGGAACCGACGGCGGACTGGAACTGATAAAACAGCTGACGGCGGAACTTACTGAAAAAGGTGTGCATATCTCTCTGGGAGAAGAAATGATCGGGGTAAACGAAGATGCCCGCCGCATCAGTACCACCCGGAGGGAGATCCAGTACGGTGCTCTTCTTATCGCTCCGGGAAGGAGAGGCTTCAAGTTTCTCCAGAAAATCATGGACGCCCTGAATGTGACATATGTTGATCATATAGTCGACATTGGTATTCGTGTGGAAACCAGGCAGGAACGCTACCCCATTGTGGCAGATTATTACGATCCAAAATTTCACTTCCCCGACAAGGTCCGTACCTTCTGTACAAACTCCGGAAACGCTCATGTTGTACAGGAGAAATACCAGACCGTGGATGGCTCCATCTACTACAGCGTAAACGGTCATGCCTATTCGAAACAGAAAGGCAAAGACAATGGTCTGGTTAACTTTGCGATGCTCAAAACCATCAGGCTCACTCAGCCTGTCGCCTCCGGGCAGGCTTTCGCCGAAGGGCTGGGGCTGCAGGCAATGCTCATGGGAGGCGGCCACCCCCTGATGCAGAGGGTGGGAGATTTCCGCATGGGAAAACGATCAAAGAGAGACTCCTTCTCAGGAGACCTGTATGATTTTGAACCCACACTTAAGGGATGTACCCCCGGGGATATAAGCCTTGCAATGCCATCAAAAGTTCTCCGGGGCATATGGAAATCACTGAAGCTGTTAGATACCATAGTACCCGGTCTGCTGCATCCCAGCACTATAATGTATTATCCGGAAATCAAACTCTATGCCAACAAACCTTCATTTGTAGACGGCAACTTCCAGGTCAAGGATCGAATCTTCTTTGCAGGCGACGGAGCCGGGACAAGCAGAGGTATAACCGCCGCCTGGGCAGCAGGCATAAGGGCAGCGGAAGGAATGGTACAGACCCCCTGATGACGGAGAAACTCTACTATCAAAACCCCTATCAGCGGGAGTTTTCCAGCAGACTCGTCCTGCAGGAGGAGATATCCACCAAGGAAGGTCCTAGATGGAAAGCTGTACTAAGCGCCACCTGTTTTTATCCAGCCGGAGGAGGCCAGCCTTCAGATAAGGGAACGCTGAATGACAATGAGGTAGTAGATGTTATAAAAGAGGGAGAAGATGTTGTACACATCCTTGAAACTCCCCTTGAACCTGACAGTGGCGAGATCTTCGGGCGGATTGAACCAATACACCGCAGGCATTTCATGCAGCAGCATACCGGGCAGCATATTATTTCCGCCGTTCTGCAGACATACGGACGACGCACCAGATCGGTCCATCTGGGAGAAACAGAAACCAGTGTAGAGGCGGAAGGCGATGCCCCCACCCCCTTCGAACTGATACAGATAGAAGACGATATAAACCGTATTATCTGCAGCAATCTGCCGGTAAAAGGTTTTTTTATTAATGAGAACGAACTGCAGCTTCACAAACTGAGACGCTCATTGAAGGTTGATGGGAAAATCAGGCTGGTGGAAATCGAGGGTGTGGATAAAATAGGCTGCGGAGGTGTGCACCTTGAGTCTACAGGAGAAGTCAGGCTTATCAGACATACCGGAACAGACTCCGTCAGGGGAAATTGCCGGCTCTCATTTGTTATCGGAGATGCCGCAGTCGCAGATTACCGGGAAAAAAGCCGCATAAGCGCCAAGCTTACAGAAATGCTCTCCGCCCCGCAGACTGAACTGCTTCAAAAGTTGGATGAACTCCAGGAAAAGACAGCAGCCCGGGAAGCCATAATTACCGGTCTGAAAAAAACCGTCAACAGCCTTTCCGCAGAATCCCTGCTGCAGCACGCGACTCCCCTGCCTTGCGGGTGCCTTGTAAGTGCGGAACTCCCCCCGGATCAGGCAGATCAGCTCCGGGAAATCGGCGATATCCTAAAGGGGAAACAGAAAGATCTTTATGCACTGCTCTGTGCCGTCACCGGGAACACTCTTCGCTGGATTATCCTGTCACCGGAAGAAGATAAAAATTTCTTCTCAGAAGAGAAAGACCATCTGCTTCCCCTGATTGAAGGAAAGGGAGGAGGGAAACCGCCCTTCTGGCAGGGAGGCGGCAGTCGGCCGGAGGCATCTGAAAAGCTGATACAGGCCTTCAGAGAGCGGGTAAAATCCAGATTCCGTCCCACATAAGGAACGGCGTACATTATACGGGACAATTGACCGGAAACATTTTTCAATGTAGAATATCTTCCCAGAATGGTGCCGGCAATAGAAAAAGCGGATTTGATATTTTCCTTCCTCATGGAACATCCCGAAGGGGCAAGTCTCAAAGAGACAAGCTCCATGCTCAATATTCCCAAATCGACAACTCACAGACTGCTTGTTTCCCTGACAAACCTGGATTATATCGAGCACGACACCCAGGCCGGTCGTTTCTTCCTCGGCCCAAAACTTATGTCGCTTTCCCGGGCGGCTGAACGCAGGTTGAACCTCAACCGGATTGCCACCCCGTACCTGGAAGAACTTTCTGATACAACCCGGGAAACCGTTAAGCTCAGCATCATCCGGCACAACAAGGTATATGTAATACATACGGTTTTAAGTCCACGGATAATGAAGATTACAGTTGAGTCCGGGACCATATTCCCACCCCACATAGGGGCAGCGGCAAAAATGCTGCTTTCTTCCCTCTCCAGGGAGGAGATCGAGGAGTATCTCGCCGGAGAACTTGAAGCCTACACACAGAATACAATTACCGATAAAGACGCCCTGCGCACAGAGCTTGAATCCATTCAAACCGAAGGAGTTGCGCGGGACAGACAGGAAGAAACAGTAGGAATAAGCGGCATTGCCGTACCCGTGCGGGATTCCTTCGGAGGAATCGTTGCCACCGTGAGCATCCCCTATCTGACAGCTCTCAGAAAAGAGGAAGATCTGCTTCCCAGCCTGCTTGAGTGTGCCGAGGCAATTTCACGCCGCCTCGGCTTTTATGACCATACAAACAATGCGCCGGCGGCGCAGTAAATAAAGGAGTACAAAAGATGAATGCAACTCTGAAACAGAAGTATGATTCGATGATCGAAACACTGCGGAAAATCCGGGTGGTACCGGTCGTCAAAATCGAGGATGCCAAGGATGCGGTTCCCCTCGGTAAAGCCCTCATTGAAGGCGGGCTTCCCTGTGCAGAAATAACCTTCCGCACAGCAGCCGCAGAAGAGGCTATCAGCCTGGTAACAAAAGAACTGCCTGAACTGCTCGTAGGTGCGGGAACTGTACTTACTCCGGAGCAGGCGAATGCAGCAGCCAAAGCGGGAGCAGCCTTTATGGTTTCCCCCGGCTTCAACCCCCGTGTGGTAGACCACTGTCTGGGCATGGATATGCCCATCTTTGCAGGAATCAACAACCCCACCGGCATTGAGATGGCCCTTGAGCGGGGTATTCCCGCCGTGAAGTTCTTCCCCGCAGAACCCTCCGGCGGACTTGGAATGCTCAAGGCAATGGCCGCCCCTTACGGTGATATTCTGTTCATGCCTACCGGCGGTGTAAATGCCAAGAATATCGGAACCTACCTCGGCTTTTCCAGGGTACTTGCCTGCGGAGGCAGCTGGATGGTTCCCTCCGATCTTATCTCCGCCGGTAAGTTCGATGAGATAACAAGACTTACAAAAGAAGCGGTAGCGGCAGTAGCTTCAATATAATTCCGCGTCCTCTCAGATACGAAACGGCTGCCGGTCTGGCAGCCGTTTTTTATTTCCAGCTGTTTCTGAAAGCAAAGGTTGAGATATTTCCCCTTGGAGTCCGTTCAACCTCTTTCTCCCGAAACTCTTCCGGACAGCCCTCAGCATCCCCCGGATAACCCCAGGCAACTGCAGCCATAGGGAGATATTCATCGGGAACCGACAATACCTCTCTTGCCTTTTCCCGGCTGAAACCGGCCATGGGATGACCAAAAATGCCCATGGAGGTTCCCTGGAGCAGCATGGACATCAGAAACAGCCCGGCATCATGCTGAGCAAATTTATTCTCACTGCCCCTGGCCTTAAAGGTTCCCCGGACTGCGGTTATCATCAGAGCGCCGGCAGCTTCCGCCCAGCTCTGATTTTTGGGGCTGAGACAGCTTAAAAGAGTTCCAAACTCTTCTGCATCCTGCTTTAATGCGTAAACACAGGCCCAGGGCTGTTCATTGAAGCAGGATGGGGCGAACCGTCCGGCTTCGAGAATACTTTTCATATCCGTTTCTTCGACGGGTTTATCGAGAAAGCTTCTGGGACTGTACCGCTTTGCCAGCAGGTCAAAAATGGGTGAATCAGCCGTTCTGCTCATAGCTTTGCTCCTTTATATCCAGTGAAAATACCCAGGAAAACCCCAAAGGGCAAATTGGTTTTAAGCTACATAACCTTTATTCAGCACAGGTCTGCTCAAGTAAAGCAGGGAGGGGTCGATATTTTGACGAGGCTCATTACGAGCTTCACTCAGCCACGCGCCTATATCACATTGTGCTGGGATCTGAAACAAATCTTTTACGGGGTGCTGCAAATAGACGCAATGCCTGTGTTGAGCGAACTTATACTGAACCACGTCTTCGCGCCTGTGCTGAGCTGAGTCGAAGTGTTAGATTTTTATGAGCACTGATCAACAAAGAAAACCATTGGTTTCATTTAGCTCTTCTTATTGCTATAATTGTGATGAATCCACACCGCAGGAGTGACCCTGATGAGCGCCGAATACTGGATAGGATTTGACCTGGGCGGAACCAAGATGATTGCAGCCCTGCTGGACAGCAAGCTTCAGGTACTTCATCGTGTAAAGAAGAGAACCGCCCCTCAGGATGGAAACAGCGCTGTCCTCAAGCGGATATGCAGTACAATTGAAGAGGTTATGGAACTGGCCAGGGTGTCTGCCGACGATGTCGGCGGAGTAGGACTTGCAGTTCCGGGCCCTATGGACAGGGATGCCGGCCTAATTATTAATACACCAAATCTGGGCTTCCAGAACCTTTCACTGAAACCCCATGTAGAGCAGCATACAGGGCTCCGGGTTATCATGGAGAACGATGTCAGTGCCGGAACCTACGGAGAATTTGTCCGGGGAGCCGGCCAGGGCTATACAGACATTATAGGCGTGTTCCTCGGGACAGGTATCGGTGCGGGATTGATACTCAACGGCAGTCTCTACCGGGGAAAAAGCGGTAACGCCGGTGAGTTCGGCCATATGATTATCCAGACCGATGGACCTCTGTGCGGTTGTGGACGGAAGGGCTGCGTTGAAGCCCTGGCAAGCAGGCTTTCAATATCCCGGGACGCTGTATCCCTTGCCGCATCAGGAAAGGCCCCGGTACTGTATGAGTTAGCCGGTACCGATATATCCCTTTACAAGAGCGGCGTATACAAGCAGGCATGGAAGCGGAAGGATCCGGCGGTGCGGGAACTGATTCAGCGGTCTGCCCATTACCTTGGAATAGGACTTGCCAATGCAGTGAATATGCTCAACCCCGAGGCAGTTATCCTCGGCGGAGGCCTGATAGAGAAAATTGGCAAACCCTATATCAGTACAGCAAGGGAGTCAATGCGAACCTTCGCCCAGCCGGGGATAGCAGAGGATGTGGTCGTACTGCCCACAAAACTCGGCGATGATGCGGTTCTTATCGGAGCTGCGGCACTGGCAAAAGAGGAGCTTGCAAAAGAATGAGCTACCGCCTTATATCCATTATCGATGTAGGCTCAACGGCAATACGCATGCTCATAGCTGAAGTCGATGAGAAAAACCACTGGCGGATTGTGGAGTCTGCAGGCAAATCGATCCCTCTGGGCCAGGATGCTTTTACCAGCGGAAGAATAAGCCTCAAAACACTGCGCCAGTCGGTACAGATACTGAAAGGGTTTGTGGAAATTCTAAAAGGATGGAAGATCAACCCGGAAGATGTGAAAGCCATAGCAACTTCCGCAGTCCGTGAGGCCGCCAACCGAGATACATTCATTGACCGGATCGCCATTCAGACCGGTATAATGATTACCATTGCCGACGGTATCGAAGAGAACCGCCTTACCTATATCGCAGTACAATATGCCCTTGCCCCGATTAACAGTCAGTTCTCCCGGTCCAACTCACTCATCATTGAGGTCGGCGGCGGAAGTACGGAACTGATGCTGCTTCAGCGAAACCGCATGGTGGCAGCCCACTCGCTGAAGATAGGTACAGTAAGAACCCAACAGCAGGTCCTGTCCACTCTGGGGTACAAGGACCATATGCACCAGTACATTGCCGAAAGCGTGCAGACCCTGAAAGACAGACTGGACAATGAGTTCGAGCTTAAAAGGATAAAATTCTTTGTGGCTGTTGGAGGTGACGCACGGGTAGTAGCGGCAAGAATCGGACGGAAGGAGCACCAGCACTTCTCCGTTGTAGACAAACAGGATTTCCGCAGGTTTGTCGCGGAGATCTCCGCCAAGAACACGGAAGAGATCATGGCATTTCTGCAGATTCCCTATGCCACCGCGGAACTGCTGATTCCAGGACTGCTGATGTACCAGGAGTTCCTTGAAGGGACCACCGCCCAGCAGCTGATAATACCCAGTATAAGCATCAGGGAAGGTGCACTGCTCAGCTATACTCTCCATGAAGGTCATTCGGTAAGAGAGAAGTTCTCCGCTCAAATTCAGGCTTCGGCAGTAAGCCTTGCGAGGCGCTACTATTTTGACGAAAAACATGCCCGGCATGTTACGAAACTGGCACTTCAGCTCTTCGACGGACTGCAGCAGGAATTTCAGCTGAAACCTGAATCACGACTCCTGCTGGAAGTTGCCGGAATTCTCCACGATATCGGTACATACATAAGTGCCGGAGGGCATCATAAACACGGACAATATCTGATTGAACATTCCGAAGTATTCGGTCTAACCCGGGAAGATATCCTGATTATTTCAAATATTGTACGGTACCATCGCAAGAAGGCCCCCAATCCGGGAAATCTCAGCTATCAGCGGCTGCCGCGGAGAGAACGTCTCAGGGTGCTTAAGCTTGCCTCCATTCTGCGCATAGCCGATGCCCTGGACCGGGGACACACCGGGAGAATAAAGACAATCAGCCTCGAACGGGACGAAGGACGGCTGATTATTACCTGCAGCTATAGCGGTGACATTGCCGTAGAAAGATCGGGAACCTCGGAAAAGGGTGATCTTTTTCAGGAAGTTTTCGGACTGAGAGTAATAATCCGCTGACAGAAAGCAGTATCGGGAGACTAAGCAGATGAACTTTAAAGGTAAGAAATATTTTTTCAACCGGGACTTAAGCTGGCTGGAATTTAATAACCGAGTCCTGTCCGAAGGCCTCGAGGCCTCGGTCCCGCTTATGGAGCGCATGAAATTCCTATCTATAACCAGTTCAAATTTCGATGAATTCTTCATGGTCCGCGTGGCAACCCTAAAACGGGCGGTCAGAGCCGGAAACCATATCAGCTGTCCTTCAGGACTTACCCCGGACAAACAGTTAAGCTTAATAGACAAACGGACCAGGGAGATTGTTTCCGCTCAATATGCCTGTCTGAAGAATGAAATATTACCTGGAATGAGGGAATACGGAGTGATGTATCTGCCGCCGGAGGAATGGAGTCCACGCCAACTTCGACAAATTCAGTCCATGTTTAACAACGAGCTCTTTCCGGTACTCAGTCCTGTCAGAATAGATAACGAGGAACCTTTCCCATATATTGCAGGACTGCGGCTGCATTTGCTCTTTTCCCTTGAAGAAGAGGGTTCCGATGAAGAAAAGTACGCCCTGGTTCAGATCCCTGAGGATCAATCCCGGGTTATATATCTCCCGGACAAAGGGGAGGAAAAACCCTTTGCCCTGCTTGAAGACATTCTTCTGCATCAGGGAGAACATTTGTTCCCCGGGTATTCCGTCCGAGAAGCGGCAATTTTCCGTATAACCCGTGATGCCGACATGGGGGTTGATGAACAGCGGGACGAAGACTTTGTGGAAGCCATGGAGGAGGTGCTGGAAAACCGCAAAACCGGCAGGGTTATCCGCATGGAACTGAGTACCCATTCCCCGAAACTGAAAGAAGCCCTGCTTGCCAGGCTGGAAACTGAAAACACCGATATATACGAAATTGACGGACCCCTGGACCTGAAAAGCTTCATGGGGCTGGCGCTTAGCCAGGGCGGTCCCGAACTTCATGACCCCGAATGGCCGTCATACCCGTCTGCCGACCTGCAGGTGGATGAAACCATCTGGGAGACCCTGAAAGACCGGGATGTCCTGCTTCATCACCCCTACGACAGTTTTGATACGGTGGTTAAACTGGTCCAGCAGGCCAGCGTTGATCCGGAGGTATTAGCAATAAAGATGGTGCTTTACAGAACCAGCGGATCGTCACCAATAGTAAAGGCTCTTAAAACTGCCGCCGCCGCAGGGAAACACGTTACCGTTGTTGTAGAATTAAAAGCCCGCTTTGATGAAGCCCGCAACATCCGCTGGGCGGAAGAACTTGAGCGCGCCGGAGTTATTGTTGTGTATGGTATAGCGCATTTGAAAATACATACAAAACTCCTGATGATAGTTCGCAGGGAGGTTGACCGCATCCGGCGCTATATTCATCTTGGCACGGGTAACTACAATGACAGTACCGCCAAACTCTATACAGATATGGGTCTTTTAACCAGCAACGACGATATCGGAGAGGATGCCTCCATGGTATTCAATGCAATTACCGGCTACTCCAATATCCCGGAACTCAAGAAGATAGTCATGGCACCGACGACACTGAAAACCCGGATAATTCAACTGATTGAAAGAGAGGCTTCCCGGTCCAGCAGTGAGAATCCGGGTCTTATAAGAGCAAAGATGAACTCTCTGGCAGACCCGGACGTCATAAAAGCTCTCTATGAGGCATCCATGGCGGGAGTCAAAATCGAATTGAACATCCGGGGAATCTGCATGCTTGTTCCCGGAAAAGAACCTTTCAGCAGCAACATAACAGTCCTCTCCGTTATTGACCGATATCTTGAGCATACCCGTCTCTTTCATTTCCAGAACGGCGGCAACGATGAATATTTCCTTGCCAGCGCTGACTGGATGCCCAGGAACCTGGAACGCCGGGTGGAACTGATGTTTCCTGTAACATCAACGGCCCATAAACACCGCCTGGATGAAGTACTGAATATTTACTTTCATTCAAACAGTAAAACTCACCTGCTGAATCCAAACGGCGCCTATGATAGGGTAAGCCCCGGAAGGAAAAAGATATTACGGGCTCAGGAAGCGTTTTACCAGACATCCCGTCATGCAGCAGAGGCCCAGATAGTCTCTCCAAAGCGGGAATTTACCGTCCGGCGCAAACCTCCTGTAATTGATTGAATTTTTATTGGATTTATTACTCCAGATAGCATACAATAATTAGTGGAGTAACTCACGAGGACATTTCAGCTTCTTCCATCGGTGACCGCCCGGATTCGTCGGGCGGTCTTTTTTTACCCGGATCGTCTTTCTCACCCAGGGCATAGTATCGCACAAGCAGAGTTGCAATCACCACAATTTCCGCCAGAATTCTAAGAATAATGCTGTAACTCACCGCCCCGGCCATGGCACCGTACACGATAAATCTTCGGCCCGCAGAGCGCACCAGAAAGCCGCTGAGAAGATTTACCAGCTGCCAGACACCGGAAGCAGAAAATGATATTAGAAGCAGCGGTACAATTTTGAAACTTTTTCCGGCATATATAATTTGACAAAAAGCGAAGAAGAAACTGGTTAACACCAGAGAAAGAAGCATAACACCAAAGGGGAGAAACCGGCTGCTGAAAATCCCGAAGCTGTTGATAATCCTCACTCCCATGGACAACACAGCCGAAGCATAGACAAAAAGCAAACTGCCCACCACCATGGCTGCAGAAATACCCCGGGCCTTCCACCAGCTTCGTCCGGCCCCTCCAAGCATGGTGCGTATTATTCTCTCCAGAGATTCAAAAAGGAAGAAAATGGTTACGAAAAACGTAACGGAAGTTAATGTTCCCAGAGCACCTTTGGACTGGCTCAGGTATTTAATCTGATCAAGGATGATATTTGAAAGGGATTGAGGAAGAAGGGTGAGGACCTCCTCCTGGAGCAGTTCAAGCAGCTGCAGACCGGGAGCCAGATCCACCAGAAGGGCAGCAGTCCAGAATACAAGAAAGATTAAGGGCAGCAGCCCCAGAAGAAAGTTGTATGCCAGCCCCTTGGCCAGGAGCGGACCGTTTTCGGCATAATAGCGCTCAATTGTTATACGTACAACCCTGGGACATTTCATTGCCCTGAATAGTATCCAAAAGAAAAGAGACTGGAAACCCCGGCCTTGACGGTCCAAAGAGCAGCGGTGTACTCTTTCCGGGCAGTTAGGGTCGGCAGAGAAAAGCGCCGATAATAGGGAAACGGGTGAAAATCCCGTGCGGTCCCGCCACTGTAAGGAAGGTTGCCTGCACTGAACCACTGTCATGTTTCTGACGGGAAGGTTGCAGGTGTAAAACTTCCGAGCCAGGAGACCTGCCCGGATTGCGTACCAGAATGATCCACGGTGTATGGGTCGGGTGCGGGTTCCTTAGCATCCTGTATCCCCACCGCCGGGACCAAACAGAACGCAGGAAAGGAGCTCCTCTGAAACAAGGAAAGACCCTTATAAACTTCATCTTCATTATCCTTCTCTCCACGGGCTTGCGCCTGTATGCCGGGGGCATACAGGAGGCTGAAAATCCGGAGGAAAGCTCAACAACAATCAGGGTAATGACCGACAGTTACCAGCGCAGGGTAGAGTTTCCCCGCAACCCCGGAAGACTGGTATCCCTGGGTCCGAATATGACGGAAATCATATTTGCCCTTGGCAGAGGGGACAGCCTTGAGGGAAGAACGGAATGGTGCAACTATCCTCCTCAGGCGAAGCAGATTCCTTCCCTGGGATCTCTCCTCGAACCCAATATCGAGACCCTGGCCGCCCTGGAGCCCGACCTTGTACTTGCATCTACTCATTTCCAGAAATCGAGCCTTGCACTGCTTGAAAAACTGCATATTCCGGTACTGGTCCTGTACGGAGAATCAAGCTTCACCGGCGTTTATACTACAATCCGCCTGACAGCAGATGCCCTGGGAGTACAGGAAAATGGTGAAAACCTTATTGCCGACATGAAGAAAAGAGTTGAGGCAGTACAGTCAAAGGTGCGGAACAATCCTGAGCCCTCGGTCTACTACGCCATTTCCTATGGTGATACCGGGGATTATACCGCCGGCGGCAATACTTTTATTAATCAGCTTATCAGCCTTGCAGGAGGACGGAACACAGCTGCAGATCTTGAAGGCTGGGCCTATAGTGTTGAAATGGTACTGCAGAATGATCCCGATATTATAATCTGCCCGGATTCTCCTGGATTTGCCCGGGGACTCAAGGAGGCCCCGGGATACAAACTCCTGAGAGCCGTGAAGGAGGACCGGGTATACACAATCAATCCAGATCTTCTGGACCGGCAAGGTCCAAGGCTCGTAGAGGGGCTGGAAATTCTCGCCCGGACACTCCATCCGGAGGCATTCTGATGAAGCCTGCCATAGCACAATCCGCAAAAAAGCGTTCAACCCGTTTTTTCCTGGCTCTTCTTACAGGGCTGCTCACCATAGCAGCGGTATTTTTCTCCGCCTCCATGGGATCCGCGGATATATCCTTCAGAGATGCAGCGGGAATTATTCTGAACCAGCTGCTGCCTTTTCTCCACTGGCATTATCCGGTCCTGATGAAAAACATCGTCCTGGAACTTCGATTGCCGCGAATACTGCTCTCCCTGATTGTGGGAATGGGCCTTGCCTGCAGCGGAGTTGTCTTCCAGGGGGTTTTCCGTAACCCCATGGCAGACCCTTACATCCTCGGGATATCATCAGGAGCAGCCTTCGGAGTCACCCTGGTAACAGTGAGCAGCATCCCCCTCTCTGCTATGGGAGGAATGCTGTTGCCCGCAGCCGCATTTGCCGGAGCCATAGCCGCCGCCCTGCTTGTATTGCTGATTTCCGGAGGAATGAAACAGACAAGCCTTATCCCGCTACTGCTCTCGGGAGTAGCCGTGAGCTTTCTGCTCTCCGCGGCCATTTCCCTGCTGATGTACCTCCATCGTGATGAAGCCCAGCGCATCCTCTTCTGGACGTTCGGCAGTTTTGCCTCACCTGCATGGAGAAAAGTCATTATATCCGGTTGGATATTCCTCACAGGACAGGCACTGATTTTTCTCTTTCACCGTGATCTTGATCTTCTGACCCTGGGAGAGGAGTCTGCCATGTCCCTGGGTTTGCGGGTGCGCCGCACCCGCTTGCTTCTGTTAGGCACTGCCACAGTAATGACCGCCTCCGCGGTGATGGTAAGCGGTATCATAGGTTTTATCGGCCTCATAGTACCCCATGCTGTCCGACTCATTACCGGTCCTCGACATAAACTGCTTATCCCCTGGAGTATGCGGGCGGGAGGGCTCTTCTGTCTTGTAAGTGATACCATCGCACGATCCATTATGCCACCATCGGAAATACCGGTGGGGATAATCACAGCGCTGTTCGGCGCTCCCTATTTTCTTTTCCTTCTGCGAAGAAGAACCGGACGGTTCTCCTGATGAAACAGCTTAAAACCGAGGGTCTGGGCTTCAGTTACGGTGGAAAGAAAGTACTCTCTGATATCTCTGCAGAGATTCGCGGGGGAGATTTTACCGCAATTACCGGCCCCAACGGCTCGGGAAAAACCACTCTGCTGAAAAACCTGCTTACCCTTCTCTCTCCCGAAGAGGGTTCAGTACTGTTGGACAGCCGTGATATACGCAGTTTTTCCAGGAGGGAGCTCTCAAGGATTGCCGGCTCAGTTCCGCAGAATCCCGGGATGGATTATGACTATACCGTGGAAGAGGCCGTCCTCATGGGACGCTTTCCCCATTTATCACGATTCCAGCAGCTTTCCTCTTCGGATTACGCAATAGCCCGAAATGCCATGGAGCAGGCTGATGTACTTTCTATGAAAGACCAGCTGGTAAGCAGGCTTTCCGGGGGAGAAGCTCAGCGTGCAGCCATAGCCAGGGCACTGACTCAGGAGCCGGGAATACTCGCCCTGGATGAACCAACAAACCATCTGGATATCCGACATCAGGTGGGCATACTCTCACTGCTGAAAAACCTCTGCAGAAAAAAAGGAATCGCAGTAATTACAGTCCTCCATGACCTCAATTTCGCTTTGAGTTATGCCGACAAGATAATTCTTCTGCAGAAAGGAAATGTATTCAGTGCGGGAAAACCGGAGGATGTCCTCACCCCGGAAAATATGCGTTCTGTTTATGGTGTTGAATCCACTCTTGAAAAAGATCCCTTCAATGGCCGCACCCGCATTCTCTTCTGCATTTCTCCCAGGGAATAACCCTCCATCCAGGTAAATTTGCCCGACCCCGGCTGGATCACTATACTGAGTATATCAGTGGATGAAAAATCAAGGAGCAGCAAAAAAAGATGAAGTATATAGCCTATGGAGTTGCACCCGGCGAAGCAGATGAGGATCTTCTGTTCAGCCTGCAAAGTGCCGCCCCGGATTACACCGTAGTAACCGGTCGAACAAAAAAAGAGCTAAAGCCCTATCTTTCCGGAATAGAAATAGCTTTCAGGGATATCGAAAATGATGCTTTGACGGCAATGCCGAAGCTGCAATGGTTTCAGGCCTGGTCAGCAGGGATAGACCATCTGCTGACGGATAAAAACATCCGCAAAAGCAGTTTTCAGATTTCCAGTGCCAGCGGGATTCACCCTGTTCCCATGGCGGAACACATTTTCAGTCTTCTTCTGAGTCTTGGCCGGGGACTGAACCATGCAGATCAGTTCCGCCGAAACCACGAGTTCGGAAAAGTTTCACCTGACAAACTCTTTGAGTTAGATGGAAAGAATATGCTTATTTTGGGAGCCGGTGCTATCGGGAGAAGGACCGCAACCCTGGCCAGGGCCTTCGGCATGCGGGTAACCGCAGCAAAAAGGCGTAACCTGGACCGACTTGGCCCCTTCGATCAGGTTATTCCCTGGGAATCATTCCGGGAATATCTTGATTCCTCAGATATCGTTCTGAACATCCTGCCTCTCACTGCCGAAACAGAAAATCTGTTTACCGCTACGGAGTTTAAAAGAATGCGGCCGGACTCAATTTTCGTAAACGTGGGAAGGGGAAAAACAGTGGTGCAGGAAGCACTTGAAGATGCTCTGTTATCAGGTACAATCGGAGGAGCCTGCCTGGATGTAACTGATCCGGAACCGCTTCCCTCGGCGTCCCCGCTCTGGGAAATGGATAATGTTATTCTTACCGGTCATTACGCAGGCTTTACCCCCCGCTATGAGGAGAGGGGGAATGCGCTGTTTCTGAAGAATCTGGAACAGTTTCTCCAGGGACAGCCCCCGGAGAATATAATCGATCGTGCGCGGGGCTACTGAAATCCTCTTAAACCGGAAGTCTCAGGCTGTTGTCCCGGAACCCGGGGAAAACAGTGCACGCTTCTTCCAGTTTCTCAGGAGATGAGAAAAGTACCCGGGCCCCCTGCTTCATCTTCTTCTGCAGGCTCACAGCTGCCTCCTGTACTGTGCCGGGGGTAGCAGTGAGCAGCTGGTTACGCTTCTCCTGCCGCAGATCATCGGGAATACCGTACACCATCCGCCGGAAGGCAAGAAGGCCCTTTTCTCCAGGAGAAAGGGGCTTGAGTTCCCTGCCAACCACACTGATTATGGATTTCTCCAGCAGCCCGGCATCCACACCTTCTGTAAGCTGGTCCAGGGATTCCTGGAAAGCCTGAAAGGTTTTGAATGTGTTGGGATCCCGGTAACTGGCCATGGTGAAAATTCCTTCCGTGGCATTTACCGAGGCAAAGGCGCCGTAGGCACCTCCCTGCATGCGTATCTTTTCCCACAGAGCCTCAACCTTCAGAATATGACTGACCAGAACTTCCTCGGCATGAAGCTTATCACCCAACCGGGCGGCAGGAAAACAGACTGCGCCGAAGTTCACTGTGGACGGAATAAGGAGCGCTTCGTATTCCGATTTTACCGGGGAACCCGCAAGAACCGTTTTACCGGGAGCTTCTCCGCGGTTGAAGCGTTCACGAAAAGCGTCAATCAAGGGAAGAACACGAGACTCGGCACCCTCATCGGCGGTAAGCACAAACTGCATACGATTCTGGGCCATAAGGCGGTTTTTAAGAGAAGTCATTCTCTGCGAGAGATTCTCCCAGACAGAGTCAAATCCGGTACTCATGGAGTTCAGATAAAGAAACTGCTCCACACCGCGCCAATCCTCTTCAAGAGCAAGAACGGGAGAGAATCCCCGTGATGCCCGCAATGAGGCGTAGGAGTGGCCGGAAGATACCAATGAAGAGCGCATATCATTACGCATTTCAAACAGCTCTTCTTTGAGACGCTGCTGATCGTCCATGATTCCCCTGGTAAGCAGATTGGAAACAATCTCCAGAGTCCGCTCAAACTCATCCTCAAGTGCTTTGATCCGGAAATAAAGGTACATCGCAGGTTCATCAGGGTTTTCAACCCGGTCAGATGCTTCCATGAATGAGTAAAACCCGCCGCTGTGGCGACTCAGCAGTGTTGCAACCCGGTCATAGGAGACGCCGGGATATCCTGTATTGGTTATATATTTGGAAAAATAGGGTAAAAGAAGCAGTTCCTCCCGCTCCAGCCCCCCAAGGTCAATAGCTATATCAAGATAGACAACACCATTACAGAAGGTTCCATGAGTATAAAGGTCGCTTTCCGCAAGGCTTAAACGGTCCAGGGATAACTTCTGTACTTCCCGGGGCAGATCATCCATTGAGACGCAGGGAACCGCCGCAAGATCCTCTGGGGAATCCGATGTATCCTGAAACTTTTTCATCGATGTCAGATCTTCAGCAAGAGCTTCTATACCGGCAATGCCGATATTTGCCTCGGTATGCTTGAGCCACTCCCGCTCATCTTCCTGATTATGCTGATGATACTGCTCTTCAGGCCGCACGGTTACCACTATATGGTTCAGATTATCAATCAATTCAACCTGAAGCATTCTGGAGAACAGATCCGGATCCGCTTCAAGCCGGTGCTTCAGTTCCTCAATGACATTCTCATAACACATTGTGTTTTCGGGAGCTTCGTCATGAAGCCATCCCCGAAGCGCTCTGCCCATAAGCCGCAGACCGAAGGGGGCACCTCCGCGGATTTCACGGTGTCGGAAATCGATACGTGCCAGTGCGGCTTCCTGAAATTCAGAGGAAATGCCCTCAGAAACCAGGCTCTGAAGAAGGCCGAAGATAGTCTCTTCCAGGCGCTCTCGCTTACCTGCCTCTATACCTCTCAGACCTGCAGCGAAGACAAGATCACGAAGTTCGGAATCCAGACCGCTGGAGGGGGAAATGTCTTCACCCATCTGACAATCAATTAGTGCTTTATAGAGAGGTGAACCGGGATGTCCAAGAAGAATTTCCGCAAGGACTTCCCAGGCCAGAAGATATACCGGGTCGTTAATGGTTCCCAGACGCCAGCTTATCAGGATGGATGAACCCTGCTCTCCTTCCTCTGACTCACCGCCGGGAGCATCCACCGTAAGGTTCCTGGGAGCATCCCAGTCAGACTCCTCACTTATGCGGGCATCAACCTGCCGAGGTTCGGTGAAACCGGAAAGAAAATTCTCTTGGATAAACTGAAGCTGTTCCCCTGTGGGAATGTTGCCGTAGAGAAAAATCCTGCAGTTTGAAGGATGATAAAACTCCTCGTGGTAGGCACGGAAATCCTCATAGGTGAGTTCCCGGATCGAAGCCGGCTCGCCACCGGAATCAAATCCGTAACTGGAGTCAGGAAAAAGACCACGATAGGACCATTCACCCACGATAGATTCGAAGGATGAGTAGTTTCCCTGCATCTCGTTGAAAACCACGCCGGAAACTTCAAGTCCGTTCTCGCCGGGCTCCAGCCGAACTCCTTCCTGATGAAAAATTTCTTTTCTCAGCAGAGGAAAGAAAACCGCATCTCCATAGACCGACATCAGGTTGTAATAATCCGCTGCCACCGTACTGGCTCCGGGATACACTGTCTTGTCGGGATAGGTCATGGCATTAAGAAAGGTATTCAGGCTTCCTTTCAGAAGAACAAGAAAAGGATCTTTTATGGGAAACTTGCGAGACCCCGCAAGAACTGCGTGTTCCACAATATGGGCTACGCCGCTGTTGTCCCGGGGAGGGGTTTTGAATGTGAAGGAGAAGAGATTCTCCCTGTCATCATTATACAGATGAAAAAGATCCAGACCCGTCGCTTCATGACGGGCCCGGATTCCTTTTCCCCGGAATTCAGGAAGGTCGGAGACCGACTCTATCCTGAATCCGTGAAGAGCATCACCGGGATGCAGATTTTCCATTTTCAGATTACTCCGGAATCAGGAAAGCAGATCAGCAAAGGGGTTATACCCGTCGCTTGATGAGTTGTTATTGTTACTCCGGCCGCCGCCGCGGTTATTCCGGGTCCCACCTCCACGGGGTCCGCCGCCGCGATTGTCATCACGTCGGGGAGGACGACGATCGCCGCCGCCGCGCTGGGCGGAAGCTCCGCTCTTCATGGTAAGGGCAATACGCTTGCGGTCAACATCAACTTCAAGAACCTTTACCTTGACCTGCTGATGGACTTTAACCACGTCCGCAGGGTTCTGGATGAACTCATCGGAAAGCTCACTGATATGAACAAGACCGTCCTGATGAACACCGATATCGACAAAAGCACCGAAGTTGGTAACGTTTGTAACAATTCCGGGCAGTTCCATTCCGGGCTCAAGCTGGGAAATCTCGGTAACACCGTCGGCGAAAGCAATTGCTTCAAACTCCGCACGGGGGTCCCGTCCGGGTTTTGCAAGCTCTTCAACAATGTCCTTGAGAGTGGGGATTCCCACCTCGCCCTCGGCATATGAAGCCAGATCAAGCTGATCACGAAGTGAACTGTCATCCATTAGGGCTTTAACATCTACACTGAGATCCTCAGCCATTTTATTGACCAGCTCATAACGTTCGGGGTGAACTGCACTGGCATCCAGAGGATTTTCCGCATCCTGGATTCGCAGGAATCCGGCAGCAAGTTCATAGGTCTTTTCACCCATACCTTCAACGGATTTAAGTTCGTCCCGCGTTTTGAAGGGACCGTTTGTCTCACGGTATTTTGCAATAGCTTTGGCAAGGCGTCCGCCCAGTCCGCTGACGTACTGCATAAGATGGGGCGAAGCAGTATTAACCTCAACCCCCACGGAGTTAACCGCAGATACAACAACATCGTCCAGACTTCGCTTCAGGAGTTTCTGATCAACATCGTGCTGGTACTGCCCCACTCCAATAGCCTTGGGATCGATCTTGACCAGCTCTGCCAGGGGATCCATAAGCCTGCGTCCGATGGAGATGGCTCCCCGCACGGTAACATCATAATCGGGAAACTCTTCCCGGGCAGCTTTGGATGCAGAGTAAACCGATGCGCCGGACTCGTTTACTATAACCAGAGGAATCTTCATTCCCAGGGAACGGACAAAGGAGAAGGCCTCCCGGCCACCGGTACCATTGCCCACAGCAATGGCTTCAATTTTATATTTTTCCACCATCCGCTTCAGTGCCTCGGCAGCATCCTGCCGGCGGTTCCTGGGAGGAAGGGGAAAGATTGTTTCTGAATGGATAAGATCGCCCTGTGCTGTGAGGCAGACCACCTTACAGCCGGTGCGCAGGCCCGGATCAATTGCCAGAACCGGCTTCTGTCCCAGAGGGGCCGCCAACATAAGGTCTTTCAGATTCTGAGCAAATACCTGTACAGCTGCCTCATCGGCACGCTGCTTGATGGTCTTGCGGTATTCGTTGGAAAGAGAGGGAGCAATAAGACGCTTGTAGGCATCACGAATAGAAAGTTTCAACTGCTCGGTATCATCGTCGCGGCCTTCGGTAAAACCCCGCTCCAGCATATCGATGGTAGCTTCCTCGTCGGGAGCCATACTCAAGGAGAGGTAACCTTCTTCCGCACCGCGCATGGCGGCAAGGATCCGGTGAGAAGGTGCAGAGTGAGCTTTTTCGGTCCAGTTGAAGTAATCCTTGTACTTAAAAGCTTCCCGGTCCTTCTCTTTCGCTTTGTTTACATTGCTTGTGATAATGGCCTCATCTTCAAAGAGATGACGGAGATCTGCCCGGACATCCGGATCTTCGCTGATCCACTCAGCGACAATATCTCTTGCTCCCTGGAGGGCATATTCAGCGGTATCAACACCCTTCTCGGGATTAACCGCCTTCTCTGCCTCGGCTTCAAGATCAATATGATCTTCGTCATAGATTTTATGGGCCAGGTCTTCAAGGCCTTTTTCCCTGGCAACTATTGCACGGGTACGCCTCTTGGGCCGGAATGGCAGGTAGAGGTCTTCAAGGTGGCTGAGAGTATCTGCCGCGTTGATCTCCTCTTCAAGTTCAGGGGTAAGCTGTTCATGCTCCCGCATAGATTTGAGAATCGCCTCCCGGCGCTTGTTCAGCTCCACAAGCTTTTCAAGCCGGTCACGAATCGCAATAATCTGTACCTCATCGAGTCCGCCGGTTGCTTCTTTACGATAGCGGGCGATAAATGGTACCGTCGCTCCTTCTTCGAACAGCTTTATTACCGCTTCAACCTGATGCGGCTGAATGCGCTGTTCAAGGGCGATCACCTCCGGGTAGCTGTCTGGCATAAATACTCCTTCTTCCTTCTCAATTAACACATGAGCCGGAAACTGTAGTACAATGCGACAGACACTGCCTCTTCCCGGCGCTCTATTTTTGCCTCTATACACAGAAAACCATTCTCCCCTTAATTATTACTAAGAAGGAAGAAAGGTGATCAGGCAGAGGCGCTAATTCTCTTCATTTACGTTGCTGAACGAAAAGACATGGGCTTAGTAGAACGTAGCAGAGATTGGAGATAATGACAAGAGGTGGTATACGGGGCACAGAGAAGAAGCCCGGCTCTTCTCTGTGCAATATCCCGGAATGCAGCCCGTATTATCTGTCAAGAAAACCTGGAAGCTTTGTAGTAGATCTGATCTTCACTTCCACTGACATCCCCGGTACCAGACGGAGTTCCCCTTCGGGAATGCTGCTGTTTGTATCCCCGGAAAAGGCAATTCGCACAGGAATGCGCTGCGTGGTCTTGGTAAACTCTCCAATCTGAAAAGCCGGTGGAACAATCCCTGCACGGATCATTTCGACAGTTCCCTTGAATGACTTTCTGCCGAAGGCATCCACCCGGATCTGCACTGATGCCCCGGGAACAACCTTCCGGATATAGGTCTCCTCAATATTGGCCATAACCCAGACTTTATCAAGGTTGCTTACCGACAGGATGGTTCCTCCGGGCTGGACAATATCACCATCCTCCAGACGAACCTCTGTAACCGTTCCGTCCATGGGTGATTTTATGCTTGTATTCATAAGCTGTGCTTCAATCACACCTAACTGTGCCTCAGCAGCATCCACCTGTGCCCTGGCAAGATCATACTGGGCACGAGCCGCTTCCAGGGCGCTGGAAGCGTGTTCATAGTTCTCCCTGGTAGCTGCAGAACTGTTATAGAGACGACTGATACGGCTGAAGTCATCCCCGGCTTTGGTGCGGTTGATCTCCGCTATGACAAGGTTCTGTCTGGCAGAGACAAGAGATGCCTGAACCTGAGTCTCCTGGGCTTTCAGATCCGTATTGTCCAGAAGCACAAGGACTTCTCCCGCCTTCACCCGCTGGCCCTCTTCCGGCAGAATTGAGTCAATCCGCCCAAGCACCCGTGAGGCAAGATCAATATGGTCTCCGTCTATGGAGGCGTCATCGGTACTCACATATTTTACCGACTGAAGTCCTTTGTATAAACCTGTGGTCACACCGGCAATGAGTACTACAATGAGAATGACTCTTCCCAGGACTCTTGGTCCTTTCCTTATCTCTTTCTTTGCTGCATTTTCACTCTTTGCTGCATTTCTTGGGCTCATGGATGATCTCCTTAAACTCTTTCTGGTTATGTTTCTGATTCTTCTGAAAAAGCACCTTCAAACTGACTGTTGTACAGGTCGGCATAAAAGCCTTTCTGTTCAAGAAGCTCATGGTGATTTCCAGTTTCAATAATACTGCCCTCTTTCATCACGATGATCATTTCTGAATCCCGGATGGTGGAGAGTCTGTGGGCGATAACAAAGTTTGTACGTCCCTGCATAAGAACGTTCATTGCCTTCTGAATGTAGACTTCCGTTCTGGTATCTACACTGCTGGTTGCCTCATCGAGGATGAGGATTGGAGGATCCGCCAGGATTGCCCGGGCAATGGTGAGAAGCTGCTTTTCCCCCTGGGAAAGATTCGACGCCTCTTCATTTATAAGCGTGTCGTATCCATCGGGCAAGGCCCGGATAAAATGGTCTGCATGGGATGCCCGCGCGGCCCGGGTAATCTGCTCTTCCGTTGCACCTTCACAGCCGTAGGCTATGTTCTCACGAATAGTTCCGCCGAAGAGCCAGGTATCCTGTAATACCATGCCGAAAATATTGCGCAGGGAACCCCGGCGAAGATCCCGCAGATCCACCCCGTCGATGGTGATGGAACCACCGCTTATCTCATAAAAACGCATAAGCAGGTTGACCATGGTGGTCTTTCCGGCACCCGTAGGCCCGACAATCGCAACTGTCTGCCCCTGTTTAACCTCAAGGTTTACTCCATCCATGAGAATCTTTTCCGGGGTGTAACCAAAGCGTATATCCCGGAACACCACATCTCCCTTCACATCAAGATGCGAATAAGCTCCCTCCGCATCGGGAATCAGCTCCTCTTCATCGAGCACCTCAAACACTCTTTCCGCCGAGGCCAGGGTGGACTGCAGCACATTGGCAATATTGGCAAGCTGATTTATGGGCATGGTAAAACGACGTGAGTACTGGATAAAAGCCTGAATGTCCCCAAGCTCAATGACATTCCGGGCAGAAAGAACACCGCCGACAACACAGATAAGCACATATCCCAGGTTATTGATAAAGTTCATAACCGGCATAACAATACCGCTGATAAACTGAGCCCGCCAGCCTGCTTCTCCAAGTCTGTTGTTGATCTCATCAAATTTTCGCAGGGATTCATCTTCCCGGCCGAAGGATTTAACAATAAGAAAGCCGGAATACATCTCCTCAACATGACCATTCAGCTCTCCCATCTCCTTCTGCTGAGCACCGAAATGCTTCTGAGATGTCTTGATTATCCTCATGGTTGCAAGCATTGCCGTGGGCAGAGTCAAAAGGCTTATCAGTGTAAGCAGAGGACTTATAGTCAGCATCATAACCAGCACCCCGAGGATGGTGGTGAGAGAGGTTATAAACTGGGTAACGCTCTGCTGAAGGGTATTGGCGATATTATCAATATCGCTGGTTACCCGGCTTAAGACCTCTCCATGGGTGCGGGAGTCAAAATAACTGAAGGGAAGCCGATGCAGCTTTTCGCTTACATCACTGCGCATATCGTAGACAATTTTCTGGGCCACATCAGACATAACCAGCTGCTGCAGATACTGCAGAGCGGAACTGAGCAGATAAAGGCCTATAACCAGGGCAATAATCTTCTCAATGTAGGGAAAATCAAGCCCGGGAAGGGGTTTGTCGAGAAACGCAGCGGCATATTTGGCAATAAAGCCCTCAAAAATCTTCGTGGTGATCTTACCCTGCAGTTTGGGCCCGACAATTCCGAAAACCGTGCCGAAGACGGACAGAAAGAGTACAACTATCAGCTGAATCCTGCGGGCGCCAAAATAGTTCAGCAGCCTGAGGAGAGTTCCCTTCATGTTTTTTGGTTTTTCCGCAGGCCCCCCCATTCCGGGGCGCCCCATAAACCCACCGGGTCGGGGCCGGGCAGCCTGAGGCCGTTTTGCTGTATCGCTCATGATATCTCTTCTTCCGAAAGCTGGGATTCGACTATTTCCCGGTACACACTGCAGCTTTCATACAGTTCAGCATGGGTGCCCATACCGGCCATTCTGCCTTCTTCAAGGACAATAATCCTGTCGGCGTCCATTATCGATGCCACCCGCTGACCTACAATGATTACGGCGGCATCCCTGGTCTCTTTTTTAAGGGCCTGACGCAAAAGGGAATCGGTTTTAAAATCCAGGGCGGAGAAGCTGTCATCAAAGAGATAGATCTCCGGCCTCTTGATAAGGGCACGGGCAATGGAGAGGCGCTGCTTCTGACCTCCCGAGAGATTGGCCCCCCCCTGAGAAACAGGAGCGTCAAACCCCTCTTCCATAGTGGAGATAAACTCCAGAGCCTGTGCGGTCCGGGCAGCCCGTTCCACCTCTTCATCGCCGGCGGATTCATTCCCGTAACGGATATTCTCCGCCACAGTTCCGGAAAAGAGCACTGCCTTCTGCGGGACATAGGCAATCCTACAACGCAGATCCTTCTGGGTCATTTCCCGCACATCCAGCCCGTCCACCAGAATCTCTCCGGAGCTTACATCGTAAAACCGGGAAATCAGGGAAAGCAGCGAGGTTTTCCCCGATCCGGTACTGCCGATAATAGCGGTGGTTTCCCCCGGCCCGACAGTAAAGGAGATGTCCTGCACCGCCGGCGCTTCCGCTCCGTGATAAGCAAAGCTGACATTTCGGAACTCCACCCGTCCGCGCAGAGAGGGGTCGGGACTCTGAGGAGCCGCAGGATCAGTTATATCCGGAACCATCTCAAGAACTTCCATAATTCTGTCTGCGGAAGCCTGAGCCCGGGGAATCATGACAAACATGATTGAGGCCATTATGAACGAAAAGAGAATCAGCATACCGTACTGCATGAATGCCATCATGTCCCCGATATTCGAAACACCCCGGTCTATGCGGTGTGCACCAAACCAGAGAATGGCAATCATGGTAAAATTCATTATCAGCATCATGGAGGGAAACATGGCTGCAAAGATTCGGTTTACCTTGACGGTGGTCTCCATCAGGTCCCGGTTGGCCTCATCAAAACGGCCAGTCTCATAATCACTGCGGTTGAAGGCGCGGATAACCCGCATACCCGTAAGGTTTTCCCTAAGAATAAGGGTGATCCTGTCCAGTTTTTTCTGAATGGACCGGAAAAGAGGAAACCCTCGCACCGCAATGGAACCAATGGCAATCCCCAAGACCGGAATAGCCACAAAGATAATCCAGGCAAGCCCCTTGTCTTTCTGAAGGGCAAGAATCATCCCTCCCAGGGCGGTAACCGGAGCAGCGATCATCATCCTCTGAACCATAATAAGAACATTCTGCACCTGGGTAACATCATTGGTACTGCGGGTAACCAGCGAGGGAGTACCTATTCGGTCAAACTCATGCAGGGAAAATCCCGAAACTGTGGTGAAAACCCTCGCACGAAGCTCTTCACTTACCCCTATGGCAATGTGAGAAGACAGATAACTTGCTCCCACTGCACACAAGGATCCTCCGAGAGCAACCAGCAGCATAAGAGCACCGGAAGAGAAAATATAGTTTATATCGTTGTTGGTTATACCTTTATTAACAATATCAGACATCAGGGTGGGAAGGTACAGATCTCCCATACTCTGACCGAATACAACAACAAAGGTAGCCAGTACCGGAATACGGTAGGGCTTCAGAAGGCGTAGTATTTTCAGCATTGTTTATTCCAGGGATATACCATCCATTCCGAGAGAACGCTGCAGGTCAGCAGTTCTTATCTGCAGATCTATCTGGCGATTAACAATCAGGTATTCCGATTTCAGCCGGGCAACTGACGCTTCAAGCAGATCAACCGGTGCGGCGGTTCCATTGGCAACCTGTTCGCCGGTAACCCGCTCCTTCTCTTCAGCCTGGGCAAGCATGCGGGAGACCAGATCAATATCTTCCCTGGAGCGCCGGTAACGAACCAGACAGGTACGTACATCCTGCATAATAAGCTCTTCCTGCCTGCGCTGCTCCGCCTCTGCCTTGCGGATGTCCTGAGTCTTCTCTTCTATTGCGGCCAGTTGTGCCGGGACCCCTCCCAGATCATATGAAAGGGAAAGGCCTATGTTCCAGGTTCCCTCAAATTCGGGATCACTCTGAAACATATAACGTGAGTTGGGGTTTGCGAATGTATAGTTACCGGTCAGACGTAAACTGGGATAGAGGGGTGCTTCCGCAAGAGACCTAACAGTCTCCGCCATAGCCTTCGACAAGGCAGCCGATTGGGCTTCCGGACGAAGTTTGAGTGCCAGAGCCCCGAACTGCGAAACATCACCGGGTTCGGAAAGCATCTTTTTTACCTCTCCCTGGAGATTGAGCACAGCCGGATCTGAAGCTGCAGTATATTCCCCATCCATGCCGGTGAGAGCATTCAGGTTAATCCTGGCAATATCCAGGGACGCTCCGGCATCTCCCATCTCCATTTCCGCCTGATCCCTGCGCATACGTGCCTCAAGCAGGTCCGCATTCAGCACGGTGCCCTCTTCAAACTTGCGGCGGGTTATATCAAGGTTACGTTCGGTAATCTCCAGGTTTTCTTTCAGCATATCAACGTTCTTCTCGGCCCTGACAACTTCCCAATAGGCACGGCGCACTTCAAATGCAACCGCCCGGCGCATCATGGCAGCATACACCTCACTGCTTCGTTCCTGCAGAGATGCCAGCCGGATAGCTTCCTGCACCCGGAAACCTGAAAACAGAGGATAGGAAAGATCTGAGGATAGGGTGAAAATGTTGTCATCCGACTCGAGAACAACGCTGGTGGCTCCGAAATCAATTGCCGAAGAGACATGACTTAAGCGGGTATACCCGGCACTGAGACTCAGAGAAGGAATCATGTTCCGTTTTTTCTGCTCATCCACGGAAGCCCGGGATGCTGCCAGCCGGGCCAGACTGCTTTCGATTCTCCCGTCACTGGAAAGGGCGGCCTTAACCGCCTCGTCCACCTCGAGTTCAGATGATTGGGCAAAAACGGCAGTTGTACACAGCAGATTTATCAGAGTCAGACCGCATAGACGGGGAATTCCCCGGGTAAAAAATTTATTCATTATCATTCCTGTGAATCAAAATACTCCTCCACCTGAAGAAGCAGTTCAGCAAGATCCCTGCTGCGCTCTTCCCCCAGGTGGGCGATAAGTCCGTTAAAACTATTCTGCATCTGCAGGATTGCCGGTTCCATAATCTTCTGCCCGTCTCCGGTAAGAAACACCAGTACTGCCCGGCGATCATCGGGATCCATCTCCCGTCGGATCAGACTTTTTTTCTCCAGCCCCGTGATTATCTGGGTAACCGCGGAAACAGTAATACCCATGGATTGGGCAATATCCGAAACCCGCACTCCACCTCTCCCCTCCCGGTCTGAGCGCAGAAGATGATTCATAACAAAAAACGGGCTCAGTTTGAGTTCATTCTTTACGGTTCCGATCATGCGTTTATGCAGCTTGTAGTGGAGCCGTTTGAAGGCGGTCATCAGATTCCGTGCGGTGTCTTTACTCTCAGGATTATCCGTCAAACACATTTTAGTTAACTCCTAAAATATTTAAGCTTAAATTGATTAGAGCTAATATAAACAGACGAAAGTCAGGGGTCAATACCTTTGTGCGAAAAAGAAAACCGGTGTAGACTTTTCAGTCAGATGAAAGATCTTGAAACCGCCCGGCTTCGGGCCGAACTGCTGCATGGAGTGCGCACCTTTTTCCGTTCCAGAGAATTTCTTGAATGCGACACTCCCCTGATGTCAGAGAAAGTGATACCTGAAGCCAGTATTGAACTTTTTCCCGCCCGCTTCTCCAATCCCGATGGCGAAGACCGGGAACTCTACCTGCTGCCCTCTCCGGAATACTGGCTCAAAATGATTCTGAAAGAGTTTCCCGGAACCAACATTTTTCAGCTGGGCAAATGCTTCCGCAACCGGGAACAGACCGGCAGGCACCACAATGTTGAGTTCACCATGCTTGAGTGGTATCGTCCGGAGGCCTCCTACCTCGATATTGAAGAGGATACCAGAGAACTTATACAGACCCTTTGCCGTCAGACAGATATAATGATCCCGAAGTTTTCCCGCATGAGCATGGAGGAGGCCTTCAAGGAGTTTGCAGCCATCGACCTTGCCCCCCTCTGTATCGACGACTCAGGAGAAGAACTGCGGGAGGCAGCAGAAAAGAATCAGATACACACGGACAGAGAAGACAGCTGGAATGATCTTTTTCAGCGTCTTTTCATAAGCCTGGTTGAGCCGGAGCTTCCCACGGACTCACCGCTGTTTCTCTACGATTTCCCTGCGGGCATTACCTGTCTGGCTGCGGTCAAACCGGGAACCCCCTGGCGTGAACGGTGGGAGCTCTACTGGAAGGGAGTCGAACTGGCAAACTGCTACACCGAGATGACAGAACCCGGGGCAGTAAAAAAACTGATAGAAAATGAAGCTGCGGAAAAAAATAGCACTGCAGCCGTCAAGGTGGCTGCGGATACAGAGTACTGGAAAACCTTCCAGCCACCTTATCCCGAATCATCAGGAGCAGCTCTGGGATTTGACCGGCTGGTTATGCTGCTTTCAGGCAAAACCGACATTAGGGATATTATCTACTTCCCCTTCAGCCCCTAATATCTATCGAAATACCATCCTTTTAAAGGGGCATTACATCCCACGGGCAGAATCTTCTTATCTTAAAAACACCAAAAAAATATATACCGGACAGGGGGTCGAAAAAATATTTTACTTGAGGTATACTCACTGCTCATCAAGCAAATGCGAAACAAATCTCAAGAGGATTAAGGTATAGACGAATGATCAAAGCAGGACAGATAGAGCAGGGAATGTTTCTTCTGGAAAAGGGAGAACCATATCTCGTAGTAGAACGGGAATTCGTAAACCCCGGAAAAGGATCAGCCTTTGCACGGCTTAAACTTAAACACGTAGTTACCGGATCAGTACTGAAACCGACCTATAAAACCCAGGATTCCGTTGAAGAATGCATTGTGGAAGACCACGACTGTCAGTATCTCTACTCCGATGGAGAAAACTACCATTTCATGGACTCCACCACCTATGATCAGTTTGAAGTCCCCGCAGCGGGCGGTATGGAAGACAAAGTTCTTTTTATGAAAGACGGTGAAACCTACCGGGTTATATTCTGGGAAGGTAAACCCATCGACATCAAGATTCCCTACAAAGTGGTTTATGAGGTAACCGAAGCTGCAGAAGCAGTAAAGGGTGATACCGTAACCGGCGCTACCAAGGTGGTAACTGTCGAAACAGGACTCACTGTCAAGGTGCCCATCTTCATCAAACAGGGCGAGAGAATCATGGTAAACACAGAAACCCGGGAATATGTTGAACGGGTAAACAATTGAGTTCACTCTCTTCTCTTATCAACAAGCGCGTTCCCCTGACGTTTATGGGGGAGCGCCTTTTTTTTGATCTCTCCCACGCCCTCTTTTCCAGCTACAAGATAGATGACGGAAGCCGCCTGCTGCTCAAAACACTGGCAAAACAACTGGATTTCGATAAAATAGCCTCCATTGCGGATATCGGGTGCGGTGTGGGAACCCTTGCTCTATCTTTGAAGAAGCGCTTTCCCCACACGGCGATGACTGCGGTAGACCGGGATACTCTGGCAGTCAGCATGACACGCCACAACGCGGAACTGAATAAAATAGTCATTGATGAATCCGGCCCTGCATTAATGGATGAGCTTGATTTCCCGCCGGTGGACCTGATCGTCTCCAATATCCCGGCAAAAGCGGGAACCCCGGTACACAGAGCATTTCTGGAATCTCTCTCCAGCACTCTCAAAGCAGAAGGTACGGCAGCGCTTGTTATTGTAACGCCCCTGGAAGAAAGCTTTCGCAGCATGATCATCTCCGCCAGCCTGTCCGTAAGCTATGAAGAGAAGACAGCAAACCATCTTGTCCTGCATCTCAAGGCATTAAAAGAGAATCCGCGTGAAAAGACTGAAGAAGCAGCCCCACTGGGCAGAGCATTCAGGCAAACATGCAGCTGTTCCCTGGCAAAAAGAGAGTATTCTCTGGAATCCGTATACGGACTTCCGGAGTTTGACACTCCCTCCTACGGAGCTCAGACTGCTGCGGAACTTGTAAAAAAGAGAAAGATTACCGGCCGGATTCTTTTTCTCAACCCGGGTCAGGGTCACATAGCCGCCTGGGCGGCAGGGAACGGTCCGGATTCTATGATTGTAGCCGGAAGGGACCTTCTTGAACTGAAAGCAGCTGCACGGAATACAGCACTCAACAGTCCGGAAACGCGGGTAGAATCAACCTGTACACCCTGGCCCGCAGAACTCACCGGGATTAGCGAAAAGTGCAGCTGGGCAGTGGTTGACTATAGCCCGGTGCCCGAGGCTCCGCCGGAAGAGGGGTTTGCAGAAATAGCAGACATCCTGGTTTCGGGAGGAAATCTGCTAATATATGGAAGGAGTTCCGACCTGCATACTCTGCTTAAAAAGCTTAGCGGTTTCTCAAATATCGATAGTCGAAAATATCGCGGTTACCGGGCCTGTCTGCTTAAGAAAGGATAAGAAGCACTTTAATCACAGCTTCTGATATGGTAATATTAGTAAAGAGGTAAGCAAGAGATGAGAATCACAACAAAGGGCAGATATGCGCTTCGAGCGGTATCACAACTGGCAGCCCATTATTCAGATAAACCGATTTCAATCCGCGAACTTGCAGATATGGAGAACCTTTCCGCCGAGTTTCTGGAACAGATATTCTACAAACTGCGCAAGGCGGGAATCATCAACTCCACCAGAGGTCCCGGCGGTGGATTCAGTCTGAATCACGCTCCGGAAGACATCTCCATAACCCAGATTTTTGATGCTGTGGGAGAAGGGCTCGACATGGCTCCCTGTGCTGCCGACAATCCTGAACCCTGCAACATGAATTCATGCATTACCCACAATATCTGGGTGGAAGCGTCCAACCATTTTAAAGAGTATTTCAGCAATATTTCAGTAAAAGATATCGTAGCAGCTAATCCGGCAAAGGTTTAAACCTTCGCCGGGTTTCCCGGTTTACCTTCGTTTACTTTTTTCCTTTGGTACTTTCTTTCCCGTCTTTACGGATTTCTCTGATCTCGCGAATAAGAGGTTCAAGCCCGGTTCGCAAATGCAGATCCCGCTGAGGAAATGGTATTTCGATGCCCTCGTCCTTGAAACGGCGCCATATTTCCAGATTGTTCCAGGAATGGGCCGAGTATTTGTCCGCAACATCATTCAGCCAGGTAAGAAGGATAAGAGTAATGCCCGAATCATCAAAGGAGTCCACCCGAACATCCGGTTCAGGCACTTTCAACCCGTAGGGATTCTGCAGACCGACACCAACCATAACCTCAATTGCCTGGTCCAGGTCGGTTTCATAGCTTACCTGTACGGGATTCCGCAGAATAATGCGTCTGTCATCATAGCTGTAGTTGTAAACCGTATTGTCTGTGAGATGACGGTTTGGAACAATAATGGTCTCATATGAAATGGTATTTATTACCGTGGAAAGAAGGCGGATACTTACAACCGTACCTTCATAAGGGTCTACCAGAATACGGTCACCCTCTTTTATAGGCCGGGTAAAGATTATTACAATACCGGCAAAAACATTGGCCACAATGTTCTGCAGACCGAAACCAAGACCAATACCAAGAACTCCGAACATTACCGTAAGTGCGGAAAGATCAATACCGATAACCGAAAGACCTATCATGGTGGTTAGGATCATTACGGTATACCGAAGCAGACTGGAGATAGAAAACTTCTTGGATTCGTCCAGCCCAACCCGGGTAAACAGGTACTGATCGGTTAAACTTCTGGTAAGATGCCCAGCCTTGCCGGCAAGATAGAATACCGGAATAAGCAGCAGTAAAGTGAGGAGAGAAACCTTTGTTCCACCGGAATCTATCAGCGGTGTGTTTATTACAGACTGAAGGAAGCTTCCGTACTTGCTTATCTCCGCTCCCAACAGCCGCAGCCCAAGACTTGCCACGGCAATGAGAACCAGAATCCGCAGAACAAGACGCAGCCAGCGGTGGATTTTCAGACGGGTTTCCTTCTTCCATGGCGTATGGTCAAGCAGCTTGCCCAGGCCCAGGTTAATCAGCTTGTACACCACCAGAACAAAAATCGCGGGAAGCACAAAACTGAGAAGAAGACCTAAGAGAGAGAAGGGAAACTCCAGTTCTCCAATATTTATGGGTGTCAGAAAAATGCGTTTAAGAATGGCAAGGAACTCATTCACCTGCATATGTCCATTTTAGTCTGCAATAAATGCGAGCAGTTCATCCAGTTTGGTCTGGTTGATTATACCCCGGTCAAAAAGAAACTCAAAAAGCTCTTCCGCTTTTGCATAGGCGGTAAGATTGATGTTGTTCTGTTCCATGTCCCGACGGCCCTGGGTACCTCTTTCAAGCAGGACAATCAAATCCTCCACTACCAGACCTTCGCCCCGGAGTATCTCCACGGCTTCCAGCTTGCTCTTACCGGTGGTGATAAGATCATCAACCATGACAACCTTCTCACCCGGTTTATAGGCACCCTCGACACTGTTACCCGTGCCATGCCCTTTGGCATTCATGCGGGGATAAATCATGGGAATATCTGTTTCAAGTGAGATAGCAGTTGAAAACGGCACCGCCGCAACGGGGATGCCGGCGACCCGGTCAACCTTGCCCTCAGGCAGCAGTGAAGCATAGGCCCGGGCAACCTGCCGCATAAGACGCGGAGAGGAGGAAATCCGCCGCAGATCAAGATAAAAGGGAGAGACAATTCCCGACTTAAGGGTAAAGTTTCCCAGACGGAAACAACCGGTATCCACCAGCCCCTGAAAAATCTCATCCTTCTGAAGATCCCTGGGTTCTGCCGGAAGCTTGGACCCGACCACAGCTTTCACCGACGCTTCTCTTGCAGCATTGATTGCATCCCGGAACTCTTTTGCAGCTTTTGCCGGGTCCGGCGCTGCGCTGATTCCCCTGGCGACCATGGGCAGGAGCTTGGATCCGTCAGAAGCGATTCCCGCGGTAACAGCATCTTCAACACTGCCCCCCTGGGCTCCGATTCCCGGGGCAAGTATCCAGACATGAGGATGTCGGCGGCGTACCGCAGTAAGACTTGCAGGATCATTTCCCGCGACCACCAGACCAGCACGATCAGACCAGGAGGTAACCTCATCAGCTATGCGCAGAAAGAGGAGATCCCCTCCGGCACTGCCCACGGAAAGCTCCTGAATACGTCCGACCTCGGGGTTGGAGGTACGGCAGAGAAAGAAATAGCCTTTATCGGTATATGAAAGCCAGGGATCAGCTGAAGACTTCCCCATATATGGGCTCAGAGTAACTGCGCCGCTGCCAAGGACATTGAAAATAAGTTTGGCATAGGCTTCAGCTGTGGCGCCGATATCGCCCCGCTTTGCATCTATCATAACCGGAATTTCTGCCGGGATAAGTTCCAGGGTTTTTATAAGCGCGTCCAGCCCCGCCGGCCCATGGGATTCATAGAACGCGATATTGGGCTTGTAGCAGGCGGTATAGTCTGCAGTTTCACCAATAAGGCGGCGATTTATCTCTACTATGGATTCTGCAGCAGCTGGACCTTCCTCAACCCGGGGGTCAAGACCTACACAGAGAAGTGTTTTTGCTGCAGCAATCCGTTCATCAAGAGTGGTAAAAAAGGGGGCTTTGTTTTTGCTCATCCCGGAACTTCCTCATCTGTATGGCATGGGTTGTCGGACCCTACCATTACCGGTGGTATTGGTCAAGATTAGCACACAATGAGCAAAGGACGCTACCGTGAGATTTCCGGACTATCTGCGTTCAACAGATCATGAATTGACTGGGGATTTTCCTCAAACTCCACAAAACGCTTAATCCGTAGAAATACCTCCTGATTCTCCAGGAAAATATCCACAATCTGAGGATCAAAATGACGACCGCGCTCCTTGCTGATCATCTCCACCGCCGTCTCGTGGCTTAATGGCTGCTTATAAGGTCGTTCACTGGTAAGGGCATCGTACACATCCGCTAAAGCAACAATCCGGGCGGAAAGCGGTATTTCCTGCCCCTTTTTACCCTCAGGATATCCCTTCCCGTCCCAGCGCTCATGGTGTGAATAGGCAACCTCCTTACCGATGGTAAGAAAGGAATCCATCTTCATCTGGGCTTCCACATCACGAAGAGCCTCTCCGCCAAGCACGACATGCTCCTGGATTTTCTTATACTCCAGATCGGAAAGAGGGCCGTCCTTCAGCAGAATCTGATCCTCAATGCCGACCTTTCCTACATCATGAAGAATGGCGGAAATATAAAGATCCTCCAGATATTCGTCGGTAATGTATTCTTTATACTGGGGCAGCTCCCGGAGTTTAAGCGCAAGAATACGGGTGAATTCCCGAATACGCTCAAGATGCTTTCCGGTACTCTTGTCCCTGTACTCGGTCAGCTTGGCAAAACCCATTATTGCCGCCGCTTGTGTTTCCCGCAGGCTGGAGATTGTCTCCTTAAGTTTGTGTTCCAGGTTTCTGCGTTCCGTAAGGTCCTTCTCCACAATAGAATAGGCAACCAGCTCTCCGGAAGAGTCAGTAACCCTGGAATAGATGGCATAGGTATAGCGGATCTCCCCATTGCTGCATTTTCTGGCAGCCTCGGACTCTATATAGCGGCCGTCATTACGCTCGATTATTGAGGTAAGCCGATTGAAAGAGGGGGTATCCTTGCCCACCCTGAAAATTGAATCGTAATGCTGCCCGAGAATATCTCCCCATTCGTACCCGTATATCTTTTCTGCGGCACTGTTCATATTCAGGACCTGCCCGTAGGGATCCACAATAATTATGGAAGAAAGAATAGTCTCAAAAAGAGTAGTGAAATTCTTCTCTGAAAGCATCAGCCGTGATTCGATGTTCTTAACATAGGAGAGATCCTTCAAATGCGTCGTATATCCTGCAATGGTTCCATCGGGATTATGATTAAGCCAGGAGGTTTCCAGCACATGCTTAAGAGCACCGTCCACAGTAAAAATTGAAGCTTCATAATCACGGCACATTGAGTAGGTGTTAAGACACTCAAGCTTCTCCTGAAGTTCCTCAGGATCGGCATACATTTTCTCCACAGTCCCGGGTACCGACTGAAGCGAACAACCGAGAAAATCACAGAAACCCGGATTTACCGAAAGAATCCTTCCCTGCAGATCTGCAGTAAAAAACGCTTCCTGGAGATTATTAAACAGATCATCGTAGAGCTCACGATAGCTGCCCCTGTCTCCTTTTTCCGGTTTCCTGTCCGGAGAAAGCGCAACAAGCGTATAGGTTCCATCCTGGGACTGGACCGAGAAGGAATTGAGAATAAAGCGCCTCGCTTCATTGCTGACCGTAGGAATAGTTACTGGCTTCTTCGTCTCCTCTCCGGCAACAATACCGAGATATGACAGAAACTCTTCTCTCCGGGTAAAGATATCCATACTTCGCCACCCGGTAATAGAGAGCAGTATCTCGTTAAAAAAGAGGATTTCTTCGGAATTGTCCAGGATCAGGAACCCTTCCGAAATTTCTTCAATAATTTTAATCAGAACACCGGAGAAAAAAATAGTGTGCCTCCCTACTTCTGCTCCCCATTATTATCGGTAAAGATCAGAAGAACTCCACTCTTTCATGGATGAGGAATTTGACTTGACCTGAAAAATAATGCGACTACAATAGTATATGTGGATAGTCAATTATATGTACAAATAGAAAATAAAAGTCTGATTCCATTCTTTGACCTCGCAAAGGATGTCAGCCGCAGCCTTACATTAACCACCATTAAAGACTACCAGCGTAAGGCAATTGTCACAATATACAGCAGGAATCCTGACGGATCCAACCGCAAATTAAGGCAGTTCAGCCTGGATCCTATTCCCCCGGCACCGGCAGGGGAACCGAAGATAGGATTGCGAACACGAAAAAGCGGTGCAAGAACAGCAGAATTAACCCTCAGCCTCAACAGGAAATTTATCGCCGGAGGAAGTGTAAAACTTCCCGGGGTCTTTCCCTGGAAGCCTGTTCTGCTCATTCTCCTGCTCATTCTCCTTCTAACAGGCGCAGGATGGGGAATAATGCGACTTGCAGCATCTGCAGGGACACCAGCTGCTGCAACCGGGCAGGTAAGTAAAGAGCCGGCAACCCCGACTCCGAAAGCTGCTCCCGCCGCTTCGCCAGCACCAGCACCAGCACCAGAGATTACCCCGGCACCGACAGCGATATCATCGCCGGAATCCGGGGGCGCAAAGGCTGTACAGGTAGCGCCGGAACCCGTCCCCCCGCCGGAACCAAGGCCCCTTGTTCCTCCTTCAGCAGTAAAGAAAACCATCTATTTTACTCCTGACAGCGCCGTACTTACCGCTGATGCCAGAAGAATTTTATCGACCCTGATCCCGGAATTGAAAAAGTATCCCGACACAGGAATAGAGATTTCAGGCCACTGTGCTCCCCATGGAACCGAACAGGGAAGACAGGAACTCTCCCTTATGAGGGCTGAAGCGGTTGCCTCCTATCTGAAACAAAACGGACTCACTGTAGACAAAGTATCCGGCCTGGGCGCCCGTTTTCCCGCAACTAATGATCTGGAACAGCAGAACCTCAACCGCAGAGTTGAAATCTTACAGCAGGACAAGCAGAGGGAGTAGGAGCATGAAGAAAAACATCGGATTTATCTCTTTCAGGATTTCCGGAACCGACGGAGTATCCCTGGAGACAAAAAAGTGGGCTGCAGTACTGGAACGGATGGGACACAACTGCTTCTATATGGCTGGAGAGGTTGATACCCCCCCGGAAGCCTCCTATGTTGCCATAGAGTCTCATTTCCAGACTCGCGAGATCAAGGATCTCTATGACGGATGCTTCAACAATACCCGGCGCCCCCAGGCCCTGACCCGAAAACTTCACCTGTACCGGGAACGACTCAAGGAAGAGATCTACACTTTCCTGAAGAAATTTTCCATCGATGTGCTGGTACCGGAAAATACTCTCACCATTCCCTTGAACATTCCCCTGGGAATGGCAATTACCGAAGTGATCGCCGAAAGCGGAATTCCCACTATTGCCCATCATCATGATTTTTTCTGGGAGCGAAAACGATTCCTGCGTAACTGCGTCTGGGATTATTTCAACTCCTGCTACCCGCCGCATCTTACCAATATTCAGCATGTTGTAATCAACTCATCCGGACAGAACCAGCTGGCCCTGCGAACGGGAATCAACTCAACCCTTATTCCCAATGTCATGGATTATGCAACGCCGGCACCGGGTATCGACGACTGGAACAGGGACGTACGCAAGGTTTTTAAAATTGATGACGATGAACTGCTTATCCTGCAGCCCACACGGGTTGTGCAGCGCAAGGGCATAGAGCACGCCATCGAGCTTGTCGCCCGGCTTGAGAGAAAAGCTGCCCTGGTAATATCCCACGCCTCCGGGGATGAAGGCTACGAGTACCAGAAACGAGTTGAAGATTTTGCATCCCTCATGAAAATACGGGCCATATTTGTTGACGACTTGATCACCGAGAGCAGAACACATACTGAAGACGGCCGCAAAACCTACACCCTCTACGATGTCTATCCGTACGCGGACCTGGTTACCTATCCTTCAATTTTTGAAGGATTTGGAAACGCCTTCCTGGAAGCGGTATACTTCAAACGCCCCATCATGGTAAACAACTACTCCATCTATTCTCACGACATCAAGCCCAAAGGATTTGATGTAATAGAAATGGATGAGTTTCTGTCCGACGATATTGTTGAGTACACCCGCAGGGTGCTGGACGATCCGGAAAGAATGAAAACCATGGCGGATAAAAATTATGAGATCGCCAGAAAATTCTACAGCTACGAAATGGTTGAAGAAGCCCTGCACTTCCTGTTAAAGAACTTCTTCGGCCAGTAGGGTTACAGATTTTCAGACATTCAGCCAGAGGACCTGGTAGGCCGCGAGAGAAATACAGCCCTGCTCCACCATAACTCTGCTTCCTCCTACAAGATCATCCGCCTTCTCTGCAATGCCGGAGGCTGGATCAACCTTCCACACAACCGGTGAATCACTTACATTTACCAGACAGACTATCCTGCCTTCGTTTCCACCGTCTCCCCGGGAAACAGCAAAAACCGGCCCTTCCGCCTCAAGAATATGGAACGACGAGGAAGGATCAAAGGCCTTCAATCCCCGTCGTATAGTCAGCAGCCTGGTATAATAGCTGAAGATTCGGCTCCGCAGACAGCCTTTGTGATCAAGTTCATCACTTACAGTTTCCAGATCCAGCTTCTGACGGTTTATGCTGCGGTTCATACCGGTCAGCTCCATGCCTTCAGTCCAGTTCCCCGACCCGATCAGGCTGTGAACATATATTCCGGGGACTCCGGGCATTATTAGCAGAATTGACTGACTGGCAATGAACTTCTCGGCCTTCAGTTCAGGATCTTCAACATAACCAACAACGGCATCGCAGTAGTTGATATTCATCTCGTACGGAATTTTTCCCGTTGCCGTCGCCTTATAGGAGACCCGGCCTCCCCGTTCTTCAACACTGGCAAGGAGTCCCTCCAGTTCCGCTTCCGTCAAAATACCGTGAGCCGGGGTAACACCCACTCCATCGTGGGAAGCCATGAAATTGAAGTAGGTGGTTTTCCCGTCCACCGGCGGCAGTGTAGCCGCCCAGTCCCGCAGATGTCCCGCATCCTGACGCAGGAAAGCATCCAGAGTCAGGGGAGGCAGACTGAACTGATAGATCATCTGAGCCTCATCTTCGCCGTCACCAAAATAAGAGATATTCTCCTTATGAGGGACATTGGTTTCCGTAAGAATCAGAACCCAGGGTACATACTGTTTAACAACTTCCCGGAAAAGTTTTACCACCGCGTGGGTTTTGGGATGGTGCAGACAGGAGTGGCCAATCTCCTTCCAGAGGTAGGCTATGGCATCCAGCCTGATAATCTGAACCCCCATTTCCACATGAAACAGGAAGATATCCACCATTTCGATCAGTACCTGCGGATTGGCAAAATTAAGATCCACCTGGTCTGCAGAAAAAGTGGTCCAGACATGCCGGACTCCGGATTCGGTTTCAAAAGGAGTAAGCAGAGGCAGCGCTCTGGGGCGGACAACCATGGAGAGATCCGTTTCCGGATCTTCGGTAATAAAGAAGTCCCGATACTCCTCCTCATTCCTCAGAAATGCCTGAAACCACTCATGGGAAGCGGAGCAGTGATTTAAAACCAGATCAGACATAAGACGAAAGGATGCACCAATGGAAGAAACTTCGGACCAGTCACCCCAGCCTTCATGCACCGCCTTGTAGTCGGATATTGAGAACCCGTCATCCGATGTATAGGGAAAAAAAGGCAGAATATGTATACCCGACATACAGCCGGAAAGTCGTTTTCCGGCGAACTCTTCCAGACACTGCAGAGAGGGTCTTGCCTGATCCTGAAATTGATCGCCGTAGGTAATCATAAAAGCATCCCGCTGATCCAGAGGAAGAGATCCTTTAACCCGGCTGGCTGGAGGATGAATTCCGGATACCCGGGCTTCAATACGGGATAAAAGCCTGGATAGTAACGGAGCCGCCTGTTCCTTTCCGTAGATAAAGCCCAACAGTTCCCGCATATTGTCAGTTTTAGCCATTCCGGTTCCTCCTCTTACCTATTACAGTAGGGTCCGAGCCGCCATTTTGCAAGTCTTTATAAAAAATCGGTTTCCTCCACTTTCACATTGCTCAATGCAAGTCCGCGCACCTGCCGCCGCTTAGGAAGTCTTTATAAAATCTCATGTTCACAGTAGTATCAACAGACATATGCAGCACAGTGCGGAGTAAATCATGATTCAGGCCGTAACCATCTTCCATTACCACCTGCTTCCGGGAGGTGTCACCAGTGTCATCAGCCTTGCCTGCGAGGCCCTTGCCCGTTACATGCCGGAACTGAAAAAGATTACTCTGGCCACAGGAACCCGGGAAAACCTTCCCGAAACAGCGGAAGCCATCCGCAAAAACATTGCAGGATTCAACCTCAAGCTAAATACCGCGGTACTTGAAGAAATCGGCTACGTCAGCGGCATGCCCTCCGCCCCTTCGGTAAAGGAGATAAAGCATCATCTTCAGCACTTTGCAGGAAGCCTCTGGTGGATACACAACTATCACCTTGGAAAAAATCCCCAGTTTACCCAGGCCCTGTTAGAGTTGTTAGAGGAAAACCCGCACCAGCAGGTTCTTTTTCATATTCATGATTTTCCTGAATGTGCCCGCTACGAAAACCTGCAGCGACTGAAGAGTAACCTTACCAAAAACCCCTATCCCAGAGGCAGGAACGTCCGTTATGCCCTGATTAACCGGCGGGATCTAAACCTGATGATACAGTCCGGGCTGCCGCGGGAAGACCTGTTTCTGCTTAATAATCCAGTAAGAAAAAGCTCCCCTGCCGATTCAGAACCGCCGGACACCGGAAAAATCCGCCGGATCCTATCCGAGAAATTCCCGGACAGGGGCTGCTATACCCCGGAGGGGCTCCACCTGTTTTACCCGGTCAGGACTATTCGCCGGAAGAATATTCTGGAAGCGGGAGTCTGGACCAGACTGGCAGGGGCATACAGTAGTGAACCGGTAAATCTGATTGTTACCCTGCCGGGGGTTTCCACAGCCGAGCGGCATTACTCCGACACAGTGGAACAGATATTCAGGGAGGGGCTCATTCCAGGACTCTGGGGAATCGGCCGGCACCTCGATGCTGCAGGAGTCTCCTTTACCGGATTGGGAAAATCCTGCGATATGATGGTGGCAAGTTCCGTACAGGAGGGATTCGGCTATCTCTTTGTTGAGGCCCTCCAGTGGGGCCTGCCTCTTTTTGCCCGTGATCTTGATATCCTTGAAGGAATCCGGGACCTTTTTGACCCCGTCTCGAGCAGGTTCTACTCTGAGTTGAAGATTCCCGCCAGTCCCGCCCGGGCAGAGAAGCTCCGGATTCAATACCGGCAGAAACTCGAAAGAACCGCAGAGCACCTGCCGCCGGAAGCAGGAGAGGTGCTGGAACGAGAGATAGAGCAGACTGGTAAAGAGGGAAACATCGACTTCTCTCTGCTGAGCGTTTCAGAACAGACCGAGGTTCTGCAGCAATTGGAGAGTCCGGGATTTTTAGAGGAGACTCTGATGTTGAATCAGAAGGGGCTGGCGGATTTCAATGAAATTCTCGGCAACAGCCCGGATTCAGCCATGGTTAAACGGGCGGAAGAACAGTTCAGTTTCAACAATTTCGCTAAAAAAACCGGTGAGATTTTCCAGTCATACCAGGAAGCCGGACAAAGAGGACCAGCACAACAGGAGAGCCCGCAGACAAGTCTGATAGAAGCTTTCGCCCGGCTGAAATTCATGCTTCTTCTGTACGATTACAACGGAGAAACCTGATCCCGTCACGGATAGAGCTCGGCTAAAAGACTCCTCAGACTCCTTACCCCTTCTGAAAGCAGGGGCTTACGGGAATAAATAAACGCTCCCCTCCTTGTTTCAGGCTTCTTATGGGCAGGGTTTACTGCAAGCACCGCAACTGTTTCGCTTTCGTCCGTCTCAAGTACAGTTGCAGGCAGAAACCCAACACCAAGCCCGGCTGCGACAAAACGGCGTATACCCTCGGGATTAGAGGATATATATACCGGCGACCAGTCCGCCGGAGGCGCAAGCCACTGGTTCAGCGTCTGCCCGGCGGTGCTCTGGGCCGAGGGTGCGGCCAACGGCTCCCCAAGAAGCTCCCGGGGCCCCGGAGGGTTTCCCTTCAGCAGAGGAGATGAAGGCGCTGTCACAAACACGTCCTCGATTTCCATAAGCGGAACAAGCTCAAGATCCCGGGTATCCACAGGCAGAGTAACAAATCCTGCCTCCAGGCTGCCGGAACGGACCTGATCCACCACGGCACCGGAATGAAGGGTCTGGCACTGCAGCTGAAAATCGGGATAACGTTCTTTGAAACTGCGAAAAAGAGGAGTAAGATAATAACTGCCCAGGTCTTCCGGCGCAGCTACAAGGAGACTCCCGGCGGATTTTTCAAGGAGTCCGTACACGGCGCGTTCACCAAGCTTGAGAAGGCGGTAGGATTCACGCACATAGGAGTAGAGCTCCCTCCCAGTTTCAGTCAGCTCTACTCCTCGTGAACGTCGTCTGAAAAGCCGCACTCCGAATGCCTGCTCCAGGTTGCGGATGCTTTGACTCACCGCCGGCTGGCTTACGGACATATCCGTTGCCGCCCCCGAAACACTCCCTCGAAGAGCTACCTCGTAGAACACCTTATACCATTCAAAATCGATTGATCTTCTCATTGATATAAGTAATTTCTATATTTGAATTATATATATAAGTTTTAATTATATCAAGTATAATTTTTCCTTATATGCCATTTCCCATCCGGGAGAGACACTTTTAAGGGAAGAGTCCCTGTGATACAGTCGAATCAGCATGAGTAACAGGAACGACAAACGGGTTCTGGTTTTCGGTACATTCGATCTGCTCCACGAAGGACACAGATACTTTCTCAATGAAGCGCGGCGCTTCGGCAACACCCTCATCGCAGTAATAGCGCGGGATGATTTTGTCCTGCGCAGGAAAGGACATCTGCCTTCCGCGCCAATGAACGAGAGAATAAAGATATTAGAAAAAGCAGCCCTTGTGGATGAGGTTTATTCTGCGGATGAGACAATCGGAAGCTATCATATTCTGCGAACAGCCCTTCCGGATGTAATCTGTCTTGGATACGATCAGAAAGAACTGAAATCAAACCTGGAGACATGGCTGGAGGAGCATCACAAACCCCTGGAGATTCATGTGCTCCCCCCTTTCAGGGAAGATATGTATAAAACAACCCTGCTGCGCCGGAAAAACAATAAGTAGATCCGGCACAGCAGACTTAACATTACTCCAGGCCGTAGATCAGACTATACTCGACCCCGGACTGTACGGACTCTTCATACTGGCTGACTTCCAGCCAGTAGGTTCCCGGAGCAAGGTAGCGGCTGATTCTGCCGTTGTACTCTTCTCCGTCATCGTCGTTCTCTTCAATAACATCAGAGCTGTCGTAGAGGCGGATAAGCGTATCGGCAGTTCCTTCAGTTTCCAGCACTGCGGTTGCAGCGGAGTCAATAGTAAAGGTAAACCAGTCCGAGTCCCCGGGGCCGGTGAAAGTATGTACCTCTCGCTCCATCCCGGGAGAAAGTATTATACTGTTTGCTTCTTCCATGCTGTTGTCCGGTTCGTACGCATCCAGAACCGGTTCGGTCAGAGAAGCACTAAGGGAATACTCGCCAGTTCCGCTGTTCTCGTACTCCTTTAGGCAAATATAGTACGTTTCACCCGCGGATACAGGACCGTAAAATATGCGGGCCTGGATATCACCGCTTCCGTCGTCATCGGAAAGCAGAAGTTCTCCATCTTCGGTATATAAATCCATGTATGAATCGATGGACCCTCCGGCAGGAACATCCAGGAAGAGCCCGTCGCCGGTTCCAGCCGGCACGGTTACACGAAACCAGTCCTGATCGCCTGAAGGGAAGATCTTCGCATTCAGAACGCCGCCGCCTATCTGCAGCTGAGTTGCATCCTCCTTGCGGTTATTGGGTTCCATTCCGTCGTCTTCAAACTCTTCAATTGTCGATACCAGTGTGTAGGGACCGCTTACGTCACTGTCATATCCCCTGACCGCTACAATAAGGGTCTGACCGGGCTGGATATCAAGAAAAACCCGGGCGTTTTCTCCCTCGTCATCATCATTCTCAATATAGGCAAAATCCGGGTCGTCGGCGTGATATACCTCAATATAGGTATCAAGGCTGCTTTCGGTACCGACGGTAAGAACTCCCGCCCTGGCGTCATTCCCCAGGGTAAAGCTGAACCAGTCCGTGTCATTGTCTTCGGAGAGGGTTCTGTCGGAAACAGTGCTTCCCGGCTGAACCACCTGGGGGGTATTGAATGAATCCGGCTCATACAGGTCTCCGGCGCCTGCTGCTGCGCGGGACACTTCCATAAGCTCTGCAAGAGCAGGGTTGTTGGGAATCCTCAGCTCCTTGCCGCCCACAAGCGTACCTTCAGCGCTGTAAATGGAAAAGAAGAGCTGTAGATTACTGCCGATAGGAAAAACCTTTCCGGTGAGCTGAAAGTCTCCCGGGCCCCGGGATGCAACAGAAATGCTGTGCCCCCGCTTAGATGCAAGTCGAATGGGCAGAGCAGCGGCAAGATACTCACCCATAACAATGCTGCCTCCGTTGTAGGTAATATCGCCAATTCGCAAGGTTGCAGCAGGACGGTCCCCACCCAACTCCTTCACTATCAGACTCGCCAACTCATCAACCATCCAGGTCAATGCTTCTCCTGTCTGGTCAGCTGCAGCGGTACCCGATGACTGGGCGGATATCTGCAGGGGGAATGAAATCATTAGTACTAAAAGAAGGAAAAGAGATATTTTTTTCATGAAAACCTCATCATATAAGTCTTCCTGAAGTGTATCACGGGGAAGAATCATTTTCACCGGTACATGCCGGCAGATATACATTCTGTTTTCCAGAAAAATTTATTTAAGTAGCAGAGATATCCATGCATCCAGGACTTCTGTTCTTATTTTATCCTTGTGAAGAGCATACCGGAAATCCCTGGTAAAGGTTATGCCCCTCACAGGCAGAGCCCGCAGTGTTCCATTCTGCAACTCATTCCTGATCGCGATTTCCGGTAGAATAGAGATTCCAAGCCCTGCGGCAACGGCTTTTTTAATTCCTTCTATATTGTTAATGACATGGCGAAGTCGATATCCGATTTCATAGCGGCTGAAATATTGTTCGATCGTATTCCGGGTCCCGCTGCCCTCCTCCCTCATGATAAAGTCCTCCCCGGCTATGTCTGTGGGCTCCAGGATTTCCCTTCCCGGGAAATGATCAGGAGGGGATACAAGGGTAAGGGGATCCAGAGAAAGCGGGGACAATAGAATATCAGGGTGCTCCATAGGCCCCTCAATGACGGCGATATCCAGGGAATTGCTCAATAGATCACGTTTGATGTTTTCCGTATTATCCACCGTCAACTCAACCCGGACACCCGGGAACCGGTCAAGAAAAGTCCGAATGCGTTACGGAACGGTAAAGCTGCCTATGGTCATACTGGCACCGATCCGCAGGCGTTCCTCCTTGAGTCCGGCCACAGCCTCCATACGGAAGCCGGTTTCCAGGAAAAGAGCATGGATCCTGCGTACATGGTCAAGGAAAACCTCCCCCGCATAGGTGAGAAATATCTTTCTTTTGAGGCGTTCAAACAGGGGAACCCCCACCTGTTGTTCAAGTTCTGCAATACTCTGGCTTACCGCCGGCTGCGTTACATACAGCAGTTCTGCCGCCCTGGACATGGAACCGGTCTCGTTTACCTTCAGGAACACTTCGATATGTCGTTTACTTATGTATAAGTCCATACTTATGTATATCACAATTATTATTTATTTTACTTATTTATAATAATTTTCTATACTCCCAACTATGAAACGGGATCTTTTTATTGGACTTGTACTGATTGGCAGTATTGTTGCAGCGGCGCTGGGAGTCTCCCAGCTTCTTCCAGCCCTCGGTTCGGTTACTGCGGCCATTATTATTGGCATTATTGTCGGCAACATAACGGATTTCGGCGCCCGGGGAAAATCCGGAGTTGCTTTCTGTGAGAAACGCCTTTTGAATATCGCTATTGCACTTATGGGTTTCGAATTGTCGGTACGGTCTGCGGCCGGGCTTGGCATACAGGCTGTGCCGGTAATTCTGGGTGTTATAACTTTTTCGATTTTTGCAGGTGTAATTGCTGGAAAGTTCCTGCCGGTTCCCGGAAAACTGGCCCTGCTGCTCGGCATAGGCAACGGTGTATGCGGTTCCGCGGCTATTGCAGCCTCAGCCCCTCTGATTGACGCGGAAATGGATGACGTGGGGATTTCAATCGGCGTGGTCAATCTGCTGGGAGCCATTGGTATTTTTCTTCTTCCCTTCCTTGCAAGAATTCTGCATTTGCAGGACAATCAGAGCAGCCTGCTTATCGGCGGTACCATACAGGCGGTAGGACAAACCGTCGCCACCGGGCTGCGCATGGGAGACAGCATTGCCAGCATGGCGATAATTGTTAAGATGGGAAGAGTATTGCTTCTTGGAGTCGTCCTGATTGCACTCAGTATTACCTACAGAAAAAAGAACACAAAGGGTTTTCCTGTCCCTCCCTTTATAATAGCCTTTCTGGCCTGTGCCCTTGCGGTCAATCTACTTCCCATTCCCGAAGCGGTGCTGAGTGCGGTAAACACGGTGAAAAAGATTTTTCTGATGTGTGCCATGGCGGGAATCGGTATGGGTATTAAGCTGAAAACCCTGCGCACCCACGGAGCAGCGGCTCTGTTGGTGGGAAGCGCTATCTTTGCGGTAAATATCGCCTATGTTCTGTTGATTATTTAAATTAGAAGCGGGCTTAAAGCCCGCTCTCATTCTTCAGCTGCTGACGGAACTCCCTCGCTGCAAATGTAAGCTTATCTTCAAGAAGATCCTTCTCCGGACCAACATCTGCTCCGGCTTTTTCCCATGACTCAACAACCAGCTCCATACCCTTTCTCAGGCCCATGGAAGATGAAGCGGCTGCTCCGCCCAAATTGATCCTGCGACTGTTATCAAAATATCCGGCATAGGATTTCTCAAAATAGAGGTGGGCGCAGAGATCCGGATAGGCATAATACAGAGCTGAGGGCGTTATGGCCTCAAATACCGGCTCTTTGCCGACTATACTACCGATCTCCAGATAGAGATCTCTCCAGATTGTCCGCTCTTCGCTGCATACATGAAATGCCTGCCCATAAGCCGCAGGATTACCGGCAAGCGCCGAAATCCACCGTCCGACATCAGGGGCAAAGGAAAAGCTCCAGGAATGATGACCGTCTCCAAAAAGGAGAACCGGCTTGCCGAGCTTTATCCGGTTAACAAGATTATAATTCTGCCGCAGAGTCCCCACATTTACCGCTCCTTCACCGAAGGTAAGGGATGGTCGGACGATAGTAAGATTGATTCCCCGGGATTTTGCTTCAGGGACCAGGTACCGCTCCATCTCCGCTTTTTCAAAAGAATAAGGAAATACCGGATCAGAGGTAAGGATCTCCTCATCCTCCAAAGTGGGAACAGTTACATATGGCCGCTGGTAGGCTGCAACGGAAGAACAGACAATCAGGTGTCCGGTAAGTGGAGCAAAAATCTTCAGCGTCTGCTCTGCATCCTTAGCGTTGAAACAGATCATATCAATAACTGCGTCAAAAGTTCTGTTAGAAAGAAGCGCTTTAAGGGCTGCTTCATCGTTTCTGTCGGCAGTTAACTGTTCTACCTCGCCGGGTCGCACCGGATTCCGGCTTCCCCGGTTAAGAACTGCCACACTGTCACCCTTTGCAAGATGAGCATCCACAATCGCCCTGCTTATAAGACCTGTACCGCCAAGAACTAAAACATTCATAAGAACCTCCCTCTTGCTCCAGTATACAAGCAGATACTCCCCTCTTGTTAAACATTTTGTTTATCCACCCTTAAACTCCCGGTTATGGGTTTATCCAGTGTCCTCAGATATCTTCTGTATAGAAAAACGGATAAACAGAGGAGCCCTATGAGACATACCATTTCTGCAATACTGATTTTCGTCCTGCTTACAGGAGCCGGCTTTTCGCTCGGTGCTGAAGAGCAGAAACTTACCCTCGAAGATGCCCTTGCCACAGCAAAAGAGAACTCACTGAGTCTCTACACTGCCGACATGGCCCTGGATACAGCGGAATCAAATTACAAGGCACGCTTTAACGCCTTATATCCGACCATAAGCGGCACTGGAGGCTTAAGCAGAAGCATTGTATCCCTGACTGATTCTGATACGGTTACCTTAAGTGCCGGACTGAGTGCATCTCTCACCCTCAACCCCGCCATAAAAGACGGCATCAAGTATTTGAAACAAGCCTACGCAAGCGCCGGACTTGACAGGGAGAAGGCAGAAAAAGCACTCGCAAGAGATGTAAAAGTGAGCTTTTACAATCTGCTGTATACCGAAAGTGCCATCAAACTCAACAGAGAGAGCATGGAAACCCTGAAAGCTGAATACCAGCTGGCTCTTACAGACTATAAAAATGGAAGGATTTCCGAACTGGAACTACTGACAACCCAGGTTGCCTGGAAGAATATGGAACCAACTATTGCCTCTCTGGAAACCAGCTACCGGGAACTGAGAAGTACTTTTTTCCTGCTTATAGGTATTGATAACAGTAGTGAGATCAAGCTGGACGGAAACATTGAGCTTCCCGAAAACGCCGATTCCATTGTCCGCCGCTCCGCAGATATAAACAGCAACTTTGATATTGCAGCCCGGGACAACAGCCTGGCTGAAGCGGAAATAAGCCTGGACAGCACCGTACATCAGGGTCTTTACCCTTCCATAGTACTCGGCGCAGGTTACACAGAATCCGCCTATGATCCTCTCGAAGGCAGCACCTGGGAGAATGGATTCAGCGATCCGTGGACAGATACCACCAGCCTCAGCCTGACCGTAAGCATCCCTATTGACAGCTACCTTCCCGGCTCTTCAGTTAAAGCAAGCATTGCAGAGCAGGAAAACACTCTTTCGGTGCTGAAAAAACAGCGGAGCCAGACTGTACAGAGTGCAGCTGCAGAAACGGCACTGCTCTATGACAACCTGGAAAATTCCCTGTTAAACCTGGAGTCTCTGCAACTGAGCCTTAAAGTAGCAGAGCGTGCCTATGAATTGACCGAAGACGGATATCGCAAGGGGACCCAGGAGTTCCTTGCCCTGCAGGAGGCGGAAGACGATCTGAACAGTGCCCGGCAGAATCTTCTGGCAGAGAAGCTCACCTACCTTACCGCACTTTTTGACCTTGAATATGCCCTTAATACCGATGCAGTCGATCTGCTCGAACAATAAAAACAGAACACGAAGGAGTTTTATATGAAGAACCATAAAGGACTTGTTATTCTAATCGCTCTGGTTGCAGTAGCCGGAGGTTTCTTTCTTTTTGCATCATCGGGAAAATCACTCCCCGGATTTCCCGGCCAGAAAAGTAACAATCTGAGCCTGGAAAATCAGATAGAGACAGTACCGGTTAAAACCATGCCGGTAACAGCAGGAACGCTAGAAAATTACATCCGCATATCGGGAGATGTAAAAGCCGCATCATCTATTGAGGTATATCCCGATGTTGCCGGAACCCTATCGGCGATCACCGTACATACCGGTGAGTTTGTACAGGCAGGCAGCAGCCTCGCCCTGGTAGACCCCAGCCGGCCGGGAGCAGATTACAGCAAAAGCCCCGTGGAAGCACCCATATCCGGGACTGTAACGGAAATCTTCACCGATGAAGGTGAAACAGTCTCAACCTCGGTTCCGGTACTGGAAATCGGAAGACTCGACAGCCTGGAAGTGAAAACCTGGGTTTCAGAAAAATATGTAAACCGGGTGGAGACCGGACAGACAGCATGGATTACCACAGACGCAATTCCCGGTCGCAGCATTAAAGCCCGGGTGAGTATGGTCTCGCCTGTGGTTGATACTACTTCCCGGACAATGGAAATACGTCTTGCACTAACCGGTGATACCCGGGGGCTGAAGGCAGGAATGCTTGCAGACATCACCCTCATACTGGAAACAAAAGAGAACAGCCTCAAGATACCCGAATCTGCAGTTATAGAGCGCTCCGGCGGAAATTATGTATTTGTTGTTTCGGGGTCCAGCGTCTCAATGACGGAAGTTGAAACCGGCCTGACCGTGGACGGGATAACAGAGATTACCAGTGGCCTGAATGAAGGCGACACCATTGTCTTTTCCGGTATGAGTATGCTCACCGACGGTACGGCAATACGGGTTATCAGCGAATCCGAAGGCCTTCCTGTATTGGGCAACGTGGAGGGAAATAATGCTTAAAACCCTTATTCAACGCCCTCTGACGGTACTAACAGTCTTTGTACTGTTGACACTGTTAGGGCTTTTTATGGTATCCACCCTGCCGGTTGACCTCTTTCCGGACACCGATTTTCCCGTTGTCTTTACCCGTACCACCTATAGCGGGGCCGGTGCAGAAGAAGTTGAGAGTGAACTTACGGATGTACTGGAAGCCCAGTTCTTCACCCTTGAGGGGCTTGAATCCATGACCTCAACCTCAACAGAGGGAAGCTCCTCTATTCTCCTGGAATTTGAATACGGCACCGACCTTGAGGCAGTGAAGAACGATATGCGGGACAAGATAGACCGCATAGCAAACTCCCTCCCCGATGACGCCGACGAACCGATAATGATGGAGTTTGACCCGAACTCACAACCCATTCTCAGTATCTCCGTGCAGGGAGACCGCACCATAGAAGAAATCTATGATATTGCGGAAGAGGTAATCCAGCCGAAGCTGGAACAGGTTCCCAATGTTTCCAACGTAGAGCTCACCGGCGGACGGGACCGTATAATCAGTGTCAGCATTGCCAAAAACAGGCTGGATGCGTTTGGGCTGTCTCTGACCTCCGTCGGCTCCGCTCTGAGTACTCAGAACCTGACTCTGGGTGCGGGAAGTGCCGAAACAGGTGGAACCGAATATCAGATCAGGGCTTCAGGAACCTACGATTCGATTGAACAGATCGGCGATACTCTGATTACCACCGTCAGCTCCGACGGAGAAAAGCACAAGGTATATCTCCGGGATATTGCCGATATAAGCTTCGCCAGTGAAGATGAGAGCAGCCGGGTTTACCTGGACGGGCTGCCCTCAATACAGGTCCAGGCCTACAAAAAAACCGGAACCAACACTGTTGAAGTTGCAGCGGACCTCAAAGCCGCGTTGGCAGAAATTGAAACCGAACTTCCAGACGGGGTGTCTACTCTAATAACCTCTGATGAATCATCCACAATCAGCGACAGCTTAAGCTCTGTAATGAGTTCCGCTATGCTTGGAATCCTTTCAGCGGTATTCATCCTTCTCATATTTCTGCGGCAGATCAAAAGTACGCTCATTATTGCCATTACCATCCCGGTTTCAATCCTGATTACCGTTATGGGCATGAGTCTGGGCGGACTTACCTTCAACCTGGTTGCCCTCACGGGTCTGACTCTTGGTGTGGGAATGATCGTGGATAACTCAATTGTAATCATCGAGAATATCTTCTCCCACCGTGAACGGGGAGAAAGGCTGCTTGCCGCAGGCCTCTTCGGTACAAAAGAGATGATTACCGCCATCACGGCATCGACCCTCACAACTATTTCAGTTTTTCTCCCCATTGTCCTTTTCAAGAATGATCTGGGTTTTATGGGCACAATCTTCGGCAGTATGGCCTTCACAGTAATTATGTCTCTGACATCATCCCTCTTTGTTGCCATCCTGCTGGTGCCTGTCCTGGCAACCCACTACCTGGGAATCCATATCCGTTCGGAAAAACCGGTACGCAACAAGTTTCTCAAAACCCTGGACGGCGCCATAGAGGCGGTTCTCGGATGGATCACCAGACAATACCGCAATATCCTCTCCTGGACACTGAAAAACCGCCTCGTAACTGTTGGAGCTTTTCTTGTCCTTCTTGCCCTTGCACTGCTGCAGATTCCCAACCTTGGCCTGAGCCTGCAGCCGTCGGGAATGAGCGAAAGTATAAGCCTTAATGTGGAACTCCCCTTAGGATCATCCCTGGATTCCACCGAAGAGGTTCTGGATGAAATACTGGCCATGGCCGAAAAGGATATCGACGGATATGCGGGAATAAGCATTACTTCAGGCTCCAACAGCACATCCTATCAGGGCAAGTTGACAGTAATCCTTGCTCCCATTGCTGAAAGAACAATGAGCACCGACGAGATAAAATCCATCCTGCGCGGATACTTCAGCCTCTACCCTGATGCAAGCTTCAGCTTCGGCGGCCGTATGGGCCCCATGGCTTCCGGAGATACAAACATCCTGGTTCAGGGTGATAATCTGGACGAACTGATGACTTACGCGGAATCGGCCAAGGGGCTTATCGAAGAGAAAGTTCCCAACCTGACAGAGGTGTCGCTGGATATGAGCGACGGCCTTCCCCAGTGGGAAATCGTAATGGACAGAGATAAGGTATATGACCTCGGATTGAACATTAACTCTGTAGCTCAGGAAATCTACTACCAGATAAGCGGTTATACAGCCACAACCCTGACAGATGATAATGAGGATACCTATGACGTGGTTCTCCGGCTGAATGAAGAGGACCGCAGCACCCTGAAAGATCTGGAGAGCCTCTTTGTACTGAACAGCTCCGGAAGCAAGATCCCCGTTTCAAGCTTCGCCTCTCTGGTTCAGAATACCGGCCCGACCAAGATATCCCATACCGACAAAGAACGGACCATAACTATCTCCGGTGATCTTGCTCCGGGCGCAAAGGCCAACTTCGTGGAATCGGAAATCCGGGATCTGCTTCATTCAGAGCTTCCTCCCGACCCTGGCATTTCCCTTGTCTACAAGGGGGAGATGCAGGATGTAAATGAAACCGGCGGAGTGCTGCTGAAGGTTCTGGCAATTGCAATACTGCTGGTATTCGGTGTGATGGTAAGTCAGTTTGAATCACTCCGCGCTCCATTTATCATCGTACTTGCCATGCCCATGCTTGCCATCGGTGTAATCGGCATATTCCTGATTACGGGCCTGAGTTTTGACATGATTGCCCTTATCGGAGTGGTAATGCTCTCCGGCATGGTGGTTAATAACGGCATCGTTCTGGTGGACTACATCAACCTCCTCAGAAAGAGGGGAAGCTCTCTTTACGAGGCCTGTCTTGAAGGCGGAGTAAGCAGACTGCGGCCCATTCTGATGACCACCATGACCACCATAGCCACCATGGTACCCCTGGCATTCTTTGCCGGAGAAGAAGGAATGCAGATGCAGGGCCTTGCCATGACCGTAGTTGGCGGACTATCTGTGAACACCCTGATAACCCTGGTATTCGTACCGGTACTCTACAGTCTTTTCTACCGCAAAGACCGGGTGAAAAGCACAGCCCTGGAGGCAAAGATATGAACCGTATAGACATTATGCTTGATCAGACCATTGAAGATATCTTTATTGAACGGCTGTACACACAGCTTCCCGACCGCCCTTTTACCCTCATGCGGGGTGTCCTGGGCAACGGGGACTCCGGGCCCCGGATGGGCACCGCCGTCTGGCCGGAAGAAAACTCTCTTTTTATCCTCTATACCGGCGAAGAAGAGACGGTCACCATAAAGGCTATTCTCACAGAGATGAGGCAGGTACATCCGAACAACGGCATCTGCGCTTTCGTAAGCCCCGGGGCGTATGAGCTGATGCCGGAGTAGGAAAGATACCTCTTACCCCGGGGTGAGGGTCGGATTCACAGGATTGAGGTTAATATTAGTATCGATCCGATATGGAACACTCTGTGAGAGAATTCCCCCGGATTTCATGCTATAGTGAGCAGGATATGCAGGCAAAGGTACTGGTAATAGAAGACGAACCGGAAATTGCAGAGATAATTTCCCTTTATCTTACCAAGGAGGGAATAGATACCGTCTCTTCCGCGTCCGGAGAGGAAGGCCTCGGGATGATTGCCGGAGGAGATATCGATCTGGCTATCCTTGATATAAACCTCCCGGGAATGGACGGATATGAAGTCCTCCAGGCCCTGCGCAGAGACCACTCCTTCCCGGTGATTATCGTATCAGCCCGTACGGATGATGCTGACATGATCCTCGGCTTCGGTTTCGGCGCCGATGATTTTGTTCCGAAGCCGTTCTCACCAAAGGTGCTTGCCGCCCGGGTGAGAGCGCACCTGCGAAGGCGCAATGTGTACACCTCGGAAAGAGCAGAGATGCGTATCGGCGAATACCGCCTGGATATGGAAGCAAAAATGCTTCGAAAGATGCGGAATGAAGGCCCGCCGGAAACCATGGCCCTGAGTCCAAAGGAAATTGAACTCCTGATTGACCTGGCAAAACACCGGGGACGGGCCCGCAGTTCCGAGGAATTGTATGAGACCGTATGGGGCAACGAGTATGGCGATATTGCCACAGTGGCAGTGCATATTCAGCGTCTCAGGCGCAAGATCGAAGCTGACCCCGCCAGTCCCAGACTTGTACTGACACTCAAGGGCTTCGGCTACATGCTAACACCGGAGGAGGTGGCATGACTCTGCGCAGCCGTTTCAACCTTCTCTTCCTCTTTGTCGCCTTGGTACCTCTCAGTCTGCCGTTAATGGGTTATTTCTATTTCAAATTCTCAGCACAAGAGTCTGTAGTCCAGGAGATAACCGCAGCACCTCCCTTCGTGACCAAGGATCTTCACAGAATTATTGACGGCACTATTTCTCCGGATAAGATTGAAGAACGGGTGTTGATTGTTATTTATGGAAAGGATAATCCCGTTTATGTGAGTCCCCGGGTTCTGCAGTTTTTAGATAAAAACAACCTCACCGGCAGCGAAATGGAGTTCCGCCATGGGGGTCTGGAGATTATCGAAGCTCTGAACCGTAACCAGCGGAAGATAACCATCGGGAACGCTCTGTTTACTTACAGAGGCAAACCAGGGCTGGTTTTTTTCAGCTTCGAGAGAGAACGCCCCCTTCTCTATATCCTGGGAGATCCACTTACAACCCTTACAGCGGTTTTTATATTTATAATCCTGATCCCGCTTCTTATAAGCGGGCGCTTTCTTATCTCTCTGCGCCGCAGCTTAAGCAGTCTTGAGCAGGGAGCAGCAGGCATCAGCATGGGAAACCTTTCTCAGGAGGTGTCTGTTCCCAACGATCCGGAACTCAGACCGGTATTCGAAGCCTTTGAAGAGATGAGAAAACGCCTCAAAGAAGACCAGCTGCAGCAGTCACGGTTTATTATGTCCATCTCCCACGATCTGAAGACTCCGCTAACATCAATTCGGGGCTTTGTAGAGGCAATGGAGGACGGGCTTGTTGAGGAAGAAGAGCAGAAAAAGCGCTACTACAGAGTTATTCTTGAAAAAACTGATCTTCTTGAAGAACGAATCACCGAGCTTATAGATGTTACCAGAATATCAACGGATGGCTGGCAGCGGGGATTTACCAGCATACCGGCAAAAGAGTTTCTTTCAGAACTTTTTCAGCGCTACAGTCTCGAGGCGGAATCACGGAAAGTAAACTTTGAGTTGAGCCTGGATCTTCCGGAGCATGTATCCATTAAAGGTGATCGGAAAATGCTTACCCGGGCTATTGAAAACCTGCTTGATAATGCGGTCCGTTACAGCGGCAACTCCCCCCGGATCATTGCCAATACCAGCCTACAGGAAGAAAAACTCTCTGTCCGCATTGAGGATTCCGGCCCGGGCATCAATGCGGAGGATGCACCTCATCTGTTCAAGCCATTTTACCGGGGCGACAAGGGAAGAAACAGCCGTGGGATCGGACTGGGATTAAGCTCGGTCAAGGAAATTGCAGAAGCCCATGGAGGAACAGTTCAACTTGGAGAAAGCTCTCTGGGTGGAGCCGGCATAGAAATTATCCTGCCGGTGGAATAAATAATAAGGAGCAAATAGATGAGTGTAAAAGACAAAGCAGTACTGATAACAGGCGGAGCCATGGGCCTGGGAGAAGCCACCGCCCGTCGATTTGCTGCAGAAGGCGCAAAGGTTTGGATCGGAGATATGAATAAAGCCGCTGCGGAGAACACCGTACGCAGTATTCGCGAATCCGATGGAACCGCAGAAAGTCTGGTACTGGATGTTACTGATGAAACATCATGGATTGAGGCTGTAAAAACAGTTGTATCCACCCATGGCACAATTGATATCCTGGTAAATAATGCGGGAATAACAAAACGGCAGCCCCTGACTGAACTGCCTCTGGAAGAGTATGAGCAGATTATGGCAGTGAATGCCCGGGGGCCGTTCCTGGGGTGTAAACATGTTCTGCCGGTTATGCAGCAGCAGAAGAGCGGATCCATTGTGAATCTTTCTTCCATCTGCGGTCTTATCGGGCATAAATTTTCCGGAGAATCCTACATTATGTCCAAGGGCGCAGTTACCCTGCTTACAAAAGCCGTGGCGGTAAAATATGCGAAGTACGGCATACGCTGCAATTCTGTTCATCCCAGCACCGCAGAAACAGCCATAATGAAAGACCTGTTTAAAGATCCGGCGAAAAGGCAGGAGCGGATAGATGAGATTCCCATGGGACGCATGGCCCAGCCGTCAGAGATCGCTGCAGCTGTGCTGTTTCTGGCCTCTGATGAGGCGTCTTTTATAAACGGCGTTGCCCTTCCGGTGGACGGCGGATTGACGGCATCCTGAAATACAGACGCATTTTTTATCTTACACAAGCTTATAATCCCAGCTGTTTTCTTCTGTTCGCAAGAACTGTACCTTCCGCACAGGCGGCCAACTCCAGCACGCAGGGTGCCGTCAGAGAGTATTCAACCCTAGTTCCGGACCGGGAATCATCCACCAGACCGGCTTCTCTAAGCTGAGACAAGTGCTTTGATGCAGCCGACTTCGGAATTCCCGCTTCTGCGGCCAGTTCGCAGACACACCAGGGCTTCTCTTTTAACTTCTCAAGAAAAAAAACACGCATTGGATGAGCCAGGGCTTTGAACATATGGGCCCGCCTTTCTGCATTTTTCAGCTCTTCTGTGCTTATCATGGTTTAAATGTTTCAAAATATTGAAACTATGTCAAGAAAAGGCTTGACTCTTTTGTTTCTTAGTTTCTAAATTAAGAAACAAAAGGAAAAGCTATGCCAAGCGAGGTAAACCAATGATGTTGGCTTTTGTTTTAACAATTCTCATTGTCGGTGCTGTAACAGCCGGATTGACAATCAGATTTGACCGATTTTTTGCCATTCTGCTGCTGATATTTCTGTTTAAATACACTGTTTTCGAAGCGGTCAATATATTTCTCTGGATTATCATGCTGGGGGCCTTGACCATTCTTCTTAATAATAGAGAAAAGATTGCCGGACTGTCGCGGCAGATGAAATTGAAACTGTTCCTCATCATTCCTCTGTTCACGCTGACGGCATCATTCTTCGGAACCCTCCTCTTCACCGCAGTCAGTAAAACAGTTCTACTAAGCATTCTGGGTATTCTTGCGGTTCTATATGGACTGCGCCTGATCATTATCCACATTAAACCGGAAGAGATGGACCTTAAGAATCCCAACATAGCTGTCGTCAGAATCTGCGGTTTTTTCGGCCCTCTCCTGAGTGGGTTTTTCATCGGACTGATCGGCACATCCTTGAAGCCATTAAAAATTCCCTTTGCTCTCCGAATAGGGAAAATGAACCTGCAACAGGTTTACCTCGGGAACAGCGTTACGGCTTTTTTTGCCGCATCCTTTGCTATTATGTGGCATGCAGTACTTGGAAAAGGCCCAGCTTCAGGGACCTTTTATGAGCAGCTGCTAACGGGAGCCGCCCTCTGGACGGGGATTCACATTGTATCGGAACTCACCAATCTGTTTTTCAGGAATAAATGGAAAAAAGCTTTTCAGATTCTTATTGGAATAGTCCTTTTGCTTGTGTCGATAAAGGTTTTCGGGCTTATATAAAATGATTAAGAAGCACTGAGAACTTCCCCTCACCCTACGCCGCTTACGGGGGTGAGGGAGCCGACTATTCAGGCAGTATGCGTTAGGGGCACGGAGGGCCCGGAAAATGAGAAAACAGTAAGAAATTATCGACTTTTTGGTCTTACCAATCTGGCTTAGCCTTGATGATAACGGCTCTTTCCTTTATAATTATGGCTGTTACAAATTCCACAATATAAAGGATAGCTATAATGCCTGAGAAGAAAATGGTTACCATTGACGGTAATGCGGCAGCAGCCCATGTTGCCTACGCCTTCAGTGAAGTAGCTGCAATTTTCCCCATAACTCCCTCATCACCCATGGGTGAGTACGCTGACGCCTGGGCCAGCCAGAACAGAGAAAACGTCTTCGGCAAGAAAGTCGATGTATTGGAAATGCAGTCTGAAGCCGGTGCTGCAGGTGCCGTTCACGGTGCTCTTTCCGGTGGTGCTCTGACCACCACTTTTACCGCATCCCAGGGACTGCTTCTAATGGTCCCCAACATGTTCAAGATTGCCGGAGAAATGATTCCGACAGTTTTCCATGTTTCCGCACGGTCTCTTGCGGCTCAGTCTCTGTCAATTTTCGGTGACCACTCAGACGTTATGTCCTGTCTGAACACCGGTTTTGCCATGACTGCTGCTTCCTCTATTCAGGAAACCATGGACATGGCCGTTGTTGCCCACCTGGCAACCCTGAAGACCCAGGTTCCTTTCCTGGCTTTCTTCGACGGTTTCAGAACTTCCCACGAAATCCAGAAAGTTGAAGAGATCTCTTATGACACCATCAAAGAGATGATCGAACCCAAATACATCGAGCGCTTCCGCGACCGGGGAATGCGTCCTGAAAAACCTGTTGTCAAGGTTGCTGCACAGAACCCGGATGTTTACTTCCAGGGACGTGAAACTACCAACAACATTTATGATTCTGTTCCTGAAGTTGTTCAGGAGTACATGGATCTTCTTGCATCCAAGATCGGCCGCCAGTACCACCTCTTTGACTATGTTGGTGCTCCCGATGCAGAAAAGGTTATCATCATCATGGGTTCTGCCTGTGACACCACAGAGCAGACTGTAAACTACCTTGTCGGCAAGGGCGAGAAAGTCGGTGTGATCAAGGTTCGTCTCTACAGACCTTTCTCTGCCAAGGCTTTTATCGATGCACTTCCTGCAAGTGTTAAAAAGATTGCCGTTATGGACAGAACCAAAGAGCCCGGTTCACTTGGTGAGCCCCTCTACAAAGACGTTGTTACTGTTCTTAACGGAAAGGGAATTGAAATCATCGGCGGCCGTTACGGTCTCTCTTCAAAAGAGTTCAACCCCTCTCACGTAAAAGCAATTTTCGACCACCTCGATGGTGCTGCTTTCCATGGTTTTACCGTCGGCATTATCGACGATGTTTCCAATAAATCCATCGAAGTAAAAGAGATTATCGACGTTTCCGCAACTGACATTTTCAGCGGTATGTTCTGGGGTCTCGGTTCTGACGGTACTGTAGGTGCCAACAAGAACTCCATCAAGATCATCGGTGACAACACCGACATGAACGCCCAGGCATACTTCGTATATGACTCTAAGAAGTCCGGTGGTGTTACCACTTCTCACTTACGTTTCGGTAAGTCTTCCGTTAACATGCCCTGGCTCATTGATCAGGCTGACTTCGTTGCATGTTCAAACCCTGCCTACATCGGCCGTTACGACATGCTTGGACCTATTAAAGAAGGCGGAGTATTCCTGCTGAACACCGAGGTTCCCGAGGACGAAATCTTCGACAGCCTTACTAAAGAAGAGCAGCAGATTATTATTGACCGCAAGGTCCGCTTCTACGCAATGAACGCTTACAAAGTTGCAGAGGATGTAGGTCTCGGTAACAGAACAAACACTGTTATGCAGGCTGCTTTCTTCAAGATTTCCGGTGTTCTCCCCGAAGCACAGGCTATTGAGCTCCTTAAAGGTGCAATCAAGAAGACCTTCAGCAGAAAGGGTGAAGACATTGTTAAAATGAACTGGGAAGCTGTAGACAAGTCTGCCGCTGCGCTGATTGAGGTTAAGGTTCCTTCCTCAATTACCAAATCCTATGTTCCCGAGTCACTCATTCCTGCGGATGCTGACGATTTCACCAAAAACATCATTGAGAAATCAATGCTTATGAAGGGTGATGATATCCCCGTTTCCCACATGAGCTTCGACGGTGTACTTCCCACAGGCACTACAAAGCTTGAAAAACGTGGCGTAGCACCCCGTGTACCCCAGTGGCAGCCCGACAACTGTATTCAGTGTAACCAGTGTGTACAGTCCTGTCCCCATGCTGCTATCCGGGCAAAACAGATTAAACCCGAAGATCTTTCCGGTGCTCCCGAGACTTTCAAGACTGTAAAGTACAAAGCATCCAAAGAAATGGACCTTCAGTACAAGGTTCAGGTTTATACCGACGACTGTCAGGGCTGTGGTGTATGTATCGAAACCTGCCCTGCAAAGGATAAGGCCCTGGTATTCTCCACTCTCGAAAAAGAGCGGGCCCTTGGTGAGCACGAGAACGAGAAGTTCTTCGAGCCCCTCCCCTACGGTGCTCTCGACGGTTCTTCCGAAGAGAACATGAAGGGAATGCAGTTCAGACGGCCTCTGTTTGAGTTCTCCGGTGCATGTGCCGGTTGTGGTGAAACTCCCTACGTGAAGCTGGTAAGCCAGATCTGCGGACACAACATCCTCGCTGCCAACGCAACAGGTTGTTCTTCAATCTACGGTGGAACCTTCCCCACGATCCCCTACACCAAGAACGAGCAGGGACGCGGACCCGCATGGGGTAACTCACTCTTCGAAGACAATGCCGAGTACGGTTTCGGTATGAGACTTGCTGTTGATTCCAACAGAACTCTGCTGAAGAAGAAGGTAGACGCTCTTCTGTCTGCGGGAACTACTCCCGAACTTACTGCCGCTCTGAAAGCTGCTCTTGAGCTGTGGGACGACAAGAGTCAGAAAGCAATCGATGCTCAGGATGCTGTTAAGTCTGCTCTTCCCAAAGACGCTGCAGGCAACGAAACCCTGGCCAAGATCATTGAGCTTCAGGACTACTTCGTAGACAAGTCTGTATGGATCATCGGTGGTGACGGATGGGCCTATGACATCGGCTTCGGCGGTGTTGACCACGTACTTGCTGCAGGCAAGAACGTAAACATCCTCGTTCTTGATACCGAGGTTTACTCAAACACCGGTGGACAGGCTTCCAAGGCTACACCTATCGGTGCGGTTGCCAAGTTTGCAAATGCCGGTATGAGACTGGGTAAAAAGAACATGAGCCTCATGGCCATGAGCTACGGTTATGTATATGTTGCATCCATCGCACTGGGATCCAACAGGAACCACGCTCAGAAAGCCATTATGGAAGCTGAAGCATACGATGGACCTTCCATCATCTTCGCTTACGCTCCCTGTATTGCCCACGGTATCGATATGATGAAAACCCAGGTTGAGCAGAAAAGAGCCGTTGACTGCGGTTACTGGCCTCTGTACCGCTACAACCCCACAATGGAAGAAGGTTCCAAGTTCAGCTGGGATGCAAAAGATCCCAAAGAAAGCTACCAGGACTTCATCCGGAGTGAGAGACGTTATACCGCACTGCTTAAGACTGCACCGGACGAAGCGGAAGCACTCTTTGCACAGGCGGAAGAAGACGCCAAGCACAGGTGGAGTTTCTTCAAGAAAATGGGAGAGATCATGTAATTATCTGCCTCAAGGCAGTTCTTACGAATCTGTTACGGCCCCTCGCTACAGCGGGGGGCCGTTTTTTGTCCGCGACCATTTTTACCCGGCTACCACTCCAGATTTTCCTACCCTCACCCCGGCCCTCTCCCAAAGGGAGAGGGAGGAGGGGAAAAACATCTATGCAGCGATAGCCCCCTCGCCTTTTGGGAGAGGGGGTTTGGGGGTGAGGGTTAGAAAGTTCACGGAGGACACAGAGAGGGAAAAGATACTTAATACCTACTATGCTTTACGGTCTTTTTGAAGCCCCTCGCCGTCTTTCCCGCAAAAGTATTCGGATCAAAACCGAAATGCCGGCCGCTCTCCAGCGAATCAATTCTGGCCATATCTTCATCATTCAGGGAAAAATCAAAGATCTGACTGTTTGCCTGAATACGGCCCTTGTTTGATGATTTGGGAATAATGACATTCTCTTTCTGCAGATGCCAGCGCAGGGTAATCTGCACCGGACTTTTTCCGTACTTTTTACCAAGTTCATCCATCAATGGAACCTCAGCTATATGCCCCCGGGAAATAGGACCCCAGGCAGTTACTGCAATGCCCTGTTCCCGGCAGTAGGCTGAGAGTTCCCGTTGCGGATTCCATGGATGGAGTTCCACCTGATTAACCGCCAGGGCGTCACCAAACTCCCGGATAAGCCCTTCAAGATGCTCTACCGTGAAATTTGAAACACCGGCGGCACGGATACGGCCCTTTTCCCTGTATTCAAGCAGGGTTTCCCAAGCCTTGTAACGTAATGTTTCATTCGTACCCGGCCAGTGAAGAAGATACAAATCCATATATTCCGTATCCAGCTCTTTCAGGCTTAACTCAAGACCTTTTTGAGGGTTATCATATGAGGTGGGCCACATCTTGCTGACAACAAACACCTCTTCCCGGGAAACGCCACATTCCCGCACTCCCCGGCCGACATCTTTTTCGTTGTCGTAGAATGTGGCGGTATCAACCATGCGGTATCCCGCATCAACAGCCCACCGCACAGCGTTATAAATCTCATCACCAAGTGCTTTAAAACATCCCAGGCCGAATCCGGGCATCTCTATGCCGCTGTTGAGTTTAATGGTATCTGCTACTGAAGTAATCATGTTTTCAGGCTACGACGGAGAAACCTATATGTCAATCTAAAAAGGATTAACCGGATTCTGATGCCTTCAAACCACCATCTACCCATTCTCCCTGTAAAATCAGGGCGACGGAAAGACTGTTTCCCCCGCGCCCTCTCATAGCATAAACAGAAGAAAGGGCAGTTATGCCTGTCCTCTCAGTCCAGAATTTCTTTGACCCGACCCACCTGTCCATCGGTAAGGCGAACTTTAATTCCGTGAGGATGAAAGGCGGAGTTTGTCAGCAGATCTGCAACAATACCCTCCGTAAGGTTACCTGAACGCTGATCCTTTTTGAGAACAATGGCTACTTTTATTCCCGGTTTAATGTCTGCTCGGTTTTGTCCCTTCATACCACCACATTCCTCTCTGTCCAACTACTCATAATAATTCTCCTTATTCTGCATAGATACCCAGGGGAAAATCCTGACCAAAAATAAAACCTGTCGGATACTGTGCCCGTCCCGAATACTCTTCTGTCAGTTCCGGTAGGGCATATTCAACATAGCTTTTCATACTGGCAACAGTTATCTGCCCGCCTTTCATCGCTGCTTCTCCGGCATATCCGTCCAGAAGGGCCCTGGTTAACGCGCCCTGGCCAAGCGTGGAAAACTCCTGCGCAAACTGATCAGCCCGGCTGGCGGCAATCAGAGCCGAACCGGAGGCTTTACTCAATCGGGAAAGGGCAATTTCTTCCCCAGCCCCGCGAACAGCGAAGGCAGAATTCAAAGCCCCTGAGTTACAGGCATCCAGAATTATAACCTGCTTTTTAGCCTTGATTGCGGAACTCAGAGAATTAAACTCTTCGCCGCTTAACCCCAAACTCACCACCTGCTGCGGATCTGTCATCTGGGTAATATCAGGGCAGATAAAGTAGAAAGCTGTATTTCCCTGCTCCTCACCGTCCAGAGCAATTCCGTGTCCCGCATAAAAAAAGATAAACACATCCTCGGCACCTATTTCTCCGGAAAGATCTTCCATGGTTTGTATCAGATTGCCCTTTAGTGCCTCGTTATTATGAAGAACAGTGGTATAGACATTTTCATACAAGCCTTTCCCTGCTTCCGTAGCTGCGGCGGCAAAGCCCTCGGAATCGTTGACAGCGTAGTTCAGGTTATATTTCCCGTTTTTGTATTCATTTATGCCAACAGAGAGAATGTAGAGATCCGGAGCCACCAAGGATTCGGAGGCGTAAGCAAGCACAGCCTTTGCCTTACCGCCTTCAATACCTGCCGGAGTAAGTCCCGACGCTTCAATTGTATTATCACCGTTCAAAAGACGCACAGAAAAGATGTTTTTCATAGATTCCGGTTTTGACGACTTAAGGCCGCGCACCTCATCATATACTCTCCGCCCATTGTGAAACAACCGCAGCTCACCAATACCGCCACCCTGGTCTTCCGGCGTAATCTTGACGGTAACAGTGTCATCGCTAATCTTAAGATCGGAAATGGAACGAAACCGTTCTGTGTAGCTTCCATTATTCAGCAAAAACGAGAGCGAAACTTTGGGTGCGGGTACAAGAACTTTTTTCAGCAGATCACTGTCTGCGAGAGCCGGAGGAGCAGAACCCATGGCCCGTGCTGCAATTATATCCGGACGATAGAAAACATCAAAAAGCTGGTCTATGGCATATATGGATTGTCCGTCTGTTGCACATACCGCCTCGCGGGCCATGCTTTCACTGCCGGCGAAATAACCATCCGGTGTCCAGGTTAACTGTTCTCCATCCTCTGAAAACATCAGAGAGTAGATCAGTTGGCCATCGGGAATCCTCCAGATTCTCCGGGTGTTATCCCAGGAAGATGTTATTATAAATTTACCGTTCCGGATAAATTCAATGGAAGATAGCCTGTCCACATGCCCTTTCATACTGTTGGCAAGGATTGCTGAATCGATATCATATAATAAAAGCATCCCATCCTTTCCGGAAGCAACCACATACCGTCCATCAGGAGAAATAGACATAGCTGAAATATGACGTTCCGGGTTAAAGTAAGCTATAATATCACCTGTATACGGATTAAATACCTGTATACCATTCTTTAATCCCGCTACCCGGCTTCCGTCATCAGAGATAAGACGGGGATTAGACTGATCGCCTACTCCGGGTGTATTAATTTCAGCCCTTTTGATCAGGGAAAAGCTATTCAGATCATAAAATTCAAGGGTGTCATAACCACCGAGAAGAAGTATACTGTCTGCAATATTGATTGTTGTTACAGGTGCTCCCTTGAATTGAGGTTGCATGGTTTTAATCAGCGCTCCGGTTTCGGTATTCCATATCTTGACCTCGCCGTCCCATGCTCCACTCACGGCAATTCCTAAATCCGGGCGAAAGGCTCCAGCACTGACAGATTTTGAGTGGGAACCACCCATTTTCTGAATCATCTCTCCGGTAATCGAATTAAAAACAGCCGGGGATGATGTACCTGTACCTGTTATAAGGCCGAAAAAAGTATCACCCTCCGGAGAAAACTGTAGAGTTCTACCGATCCCATCTGCTGATAAATCTATTGCACCGGAAACCCTGGAGCTTAAGAAATCGTGAACCAGCAGCCTTCCGTTATTGTAGGACAGATAACTGCCGTCGACCGAACTATAGATTTCATCACCTGGAATATCTGCTTTGCGATAGCCCTCAATCCTGCGCAGTTCTGTTCCGTTGGAAATATCCCAGGCCAGCAGGTTGAAATTTTTACCATCAAGACTCAACGCCAGACCTCTTTTCAGATTGACCGCTATACCGGAGTTGCTAAATTTAGGACCCGTAAAAGTATCCAGCAGGGTTCCATCGGAAATCCGTACCTTTTCAACGGTATTTCTTCTGTCTGCCATAAACATGGATTTTCCATCAGGGTAGAGCCCGATATTCTCAACATTCGCCTTCATTTCGCGAAAATCTCTCCAGACAACCTCGCCAGAACGTATATCACATACCCAGACTGAGCTCCCCTGCAATTTGGTATAGATGATAGATTTTCCATCCGGAGAAATGAACGCACTGCTCATATCTGATCCGGATTCCGGTTCCAGGAGCTTTTTCAAACCGCCGGTTTTTGTATCGAGAAGAATAAATGAATCATAGTTGAGGGATAGAAGTGTGTTTTCATCGGCAGAAAAGTTCAAAGCTACGGCATCTATGTTCTCAATATCCCCACCGGAGTGAATACTATTCACAAGTTCTCCCTTTTCTGAGAGATATATATTTATCGTATCCCAGGTTGCAGCAGCAAAATAGGTACCCTTCGGAGAGTATGAAATGCAATAAACCTCATCACCTAAATCGTCAGCCTGAAACCGTGGTTCTCCCAAATGAATATCCCATTGAATAATCAGACCGACTTCGCTGCCGCTAAGCAGATACTTGCTGTCTGGAGAGAACTGCATATCAATGACAGCTTTATGGTGCCCGGACAGCGTACGAACCAGCCAGCCGGTCTCAACATCCCAGAGTTTAATGGAACCTTCATAAGAACCGGTTGCCGCCAGTTTTCCGTCGGGAGAAATCCGGACAAGATCAATATCATGACCTATCTGAACTACAAGACGGACTTCTTCTGTATCAGACTGCTTATTTTCAGCGTTGCTGCGGCTATCTTTATTAACACTATTTCCGGATTCGCTGCCTCCTCCACTGAGACAGCCACCAGCAACAGGAAGAAACAAAACAGTAAAAAGAAGGACTGAACATATCTGTTTTAGATTAGAAAAAATATTATGCGGTTTTTTTACTTCATTTTTCATAGATTCCCCCTTATTTAAAATTATACAGGGGAATTTGTGATTCGTAAGTTATATTATCGATAATACTGACGCGATAAGACGCAGCACAACAACAAATCTACAGTCTTTACCCCGCATCCCGGGTCCAGCAGCCCTCACAATGATCCATAAGTGAATAGGCAGACCGGTATGCTTCTAACAAGCCCGGTTCGGTACCGGTGTAAAAAACCACCACCGGCATCCGCCGGGTATGCAGCCTGCGTGCTGCAAGCGTTTTAATTCCCGCCTGACGCAGTCTGTCTTCAAGATCGTAAAACCACGCATGATAATCCACAAAGGCAATACATTCAGCATGAACTCCCCGGCTTATCAGGTTCCGTGCCGCTAACTCAATATCAAGATCACAATGCCGAACCGCCGGGGGCGGTATTAAAGCTGCAGTCTCCATCATGCTCAAAAAAATATCACATTCCTCCGTTTTTTCAAATTTGACTGCCCTCTGAAACTTTCTATAATTAAATTCAGGATGAATCGATGAGTGAAGATAATGACCTTTTCATGTTTGCCGACGAGACAGAACTGAACCTCGACGCAGATTTCGACAGCAACAGCTGGATAATCCTGATAGTCGATGATGAACCCGATGTGCATCAGGTTACCGAGTTTGCGCTGAGAGACATTCAGGTGTTCAACCGCCCCCTTACTTTCCTGCATGCATATTCTGCCAAGGAGGGAATTTCCATTCTTAATGCGAATCCGGATATCTGCGTCGTTCTTCTGGATGTTGTTATGGAAAGTACAGACGCAGGTTTAAACATGGTTAAAGTTATCCGCGAAGATCTCGGCCTCAATGCCCTGAGAATAATCCTGAGAACCGGGCAGCCGGGACAGGTTCCTGAAGTTGAAACAATAACCCAATATGATATAAATGATTACAAAACCAAGAACGAGCTAACTCGGGACAGACTGCTGACCTCTATCATTACATCCATCCGCTCCTGGAATCAGATTAAACAGATAGAAGCCAGCCAGGCAGGTCTGGAAAAAATAATTCAGGCAAGCAACCAGCTTATAATGGAAGATGGCATCGAAGATTTTGCTGAAGGTGTTATCATTCAACTGGCAGGGTTCCTTTCATTGGACCCGGAGGGAATTATCTGCATAGAGGAAGATACTGACGAGTCCGGTGGAAACTTTGAAGATCTTCTTATTATCGCCGCCGCTGGAGGATACCGCCATCTGATTCGCAAACGAATCAGCGAACTGAATGATCCGGAAGCAACAAAGGATATTCAGCTTGCTTTTTCCACCCATGGTACTCATATTACTCACAACAGCCTCTCTCTCTATTTCAGTGAGCCATCCAGAGGACGTAATTTTGTAACATGGCTGAATAATAGTTCATCTCTGGGAGAAATCAATCAGCATCTTCTGGAAATCTTCTGCAAGAACATAAGTCTCTGTGCCCAGAATGTCGGACTTATAGAGCTGCTGAAGGACCAGGCCTACCGGGACCCGCTGCTTGATATTCCAAACCTGGCAATGCTGCATGAATATCTGAAAGAGCTTGAAAAATGCAGTGAATACGATTCCTGCAGAGCAGTACTTATCGATATAGACCGTTTCGGGCAGCTGAATGACTTTTTCGGCCACTCCTACGGTGATAAAGTCCTAAAGGCTATGAGCGAGACCCTCCGTGCAAGATTTGATCAGAGAATATTTATTGCCCGGGCAGGTGCAGACATCTTTGCGCTCATAGGCCCGGAAGAACTTTTTTCCCGGGGGAAGCTAAAAGACCTGACAGAAATCTCCCTGGATGTGGATAATACTGAAAGAACCCTGACCTGCTGCATCGGGATTGCTCCTCTGCAGTTAGAGGAAGCAGGTACGGAATCACTGAACAATGCCGAAATCAGCTTGAAAAGAGCAAAAAGCATAGGGATTGCCCAGCTGGTAATGTACAACGAGACTATCGGGGCGGAAGTACGCAGGCATAACAGCCTTCTCAGAAAACTTCAGCAGGCTATTGCACACAAAGAGCTGCGTCTTGTCTATCAGCCCCAGTTCTCCATGCCTGAAGGAACCCTGAAAGGGTTTGAGGCTCTATTACGCTGGAAGGACGAAGAAAACACCGACATTTCTCCTGCGGAATTTATACCAATTGCGGAGCAGGGTGGAATTATCGGACTTATAGGAGAATGGGTTCTCTACACTGCCCTGGGCAGGCTGAAGCAGCTTCTTGATCACGGCTATGAAGATATCGTAATGGCTGTTAATATTTCCGCCATACAACTGAGCAGACCGGATTTTCTTGGAACTGTAAAAAAAGCCCTGGATCAGACAGGTGTTCCTCCCCGACTGCTTGAACTGGAAATAACTGAATCTGTATCTGCCATTGGAGTAAAAGAGCTGGTTTCCATTCTCAGTGCTCTCCGTGCTATGGGTATAAGTATTGCAATCGATGACTTCGGTACCGGATACTCTTCTCTCTCTTCAATAGACCAGTGGCCCATTGATAAATTGAAAATTGACCGATCATTCATTCAGAAAATCGCCGAAGAAGGAAACCGGGGGCGAATTGTTGATCTTATTATCCCGCTGTCGAAGAACCTCTCTCTTACAACCATTGCAGAAGGGGTGGAAACCCCTGAACAACACAGCACCCTTTCGAAAATGGGTTGTGACATGGTGCAGGGATTCCTGACAGGCCGCCCCATGGAAGCCGGCGTACTGCTTGAATGGATAGAAAAACAGAAGGCAAAATGAAGCTGCACAGGTACACCATCCTGTTTGTTCCTGTACTGCTGATACTGTTTTCCGGATGCAGGAATCAGCCATCAGTTCGTATAGGACTTACCGCTCCGTTCTCGGGACCCGCAAGTGCCATTGGTGCCATAGTATACAACAGTGCGTCGCTCGCTGTGGATCAGATCAACAGTCGCGGTGGTATAAATGGACAGAAAGTTGAACTCCTTGTACAGGATAACCGGGGTCGGCCCGAACTCTCAGCACAGGCAGCCAGTGCACTGATAAATGCCGGAGCAGAGGCAATAATAGGACCTTTTACATCAAGCATGCTTGTACCGGCTCTGGAAGTATGTAACAGCAATCAGGTTCTTCTCTTTTCCCCCGTAATAGCCTCATCTAAATTCGCCGGTATAGATGACATGTTTTTCAGGTTCTATACGTCGGCAAATGAAGACGGTCGCCGTTATGCAGAACACTTTGTTTCCCGGGGTTTGATGAGTGCATCTATTGTATGGGACAGCACAAACCGAGAATATACAGAAGACTGGCGAAGCGGGTTTCTTGTGCGCTACAGAGACCTGGGTGGAAGCATCACCGTAGATATTGGGATTAACAGAAATCAGGACAATTCTTTAAATGTAGTGGCATCGACAGTTCTTGCGAAAAAACCAGCTGCTCTGGTAATGATCCTTACAGGGTTTCATACAGCCACACTGTCTCAGATTATCCGCAGACAGGATACCGAAATCCCTATTTATGCGACGGAATGGGCTGCAAGCTCAGCAGATTTGCTGCATCTGGGAGGTACAGCAATCGAAGGTCTTATTCTGCTGTACCCGGTTAAGAATAACGTGAGTAATGAAACCCTGAGCAATTTTATTGCCCTGTATAACAGTAGATTCTCTGGGCCGGCATTACTAACCTGTATATCTACCTTCGAAACAGTAAACCTCTTATCCTCTGCCTTTGCAAACCGGCAGAAGCATCAGAGCCTGAAGGATTCTCTGTTGCAAACCCCAGATTATACAGGCCTGCTTCAAACTATTACAATTGAAGACCATGGCGACATTCCCATTAAGCTTGATTTTCATACAATACACAACGGCAGTTTTATAGAATACGAGGATACACATTGACTCCCCTGTCCGGAAAACACAGTTTTCGTGGTCACGTGTTACTGATACTCCTCCTCTCCCTGGGAGGAAACTTCCTTATAACCGGAAGCATTATTATAACAGGAAGAGCGTTGACAATTGAAAAGGCAATGCTCGAAACAGCGGAAACAAACAGCAGGACCTATATTCTGTTTACCGAACGGATTCTCAACACTCTTGAAAAGCAGCTTCACCTTGTCGGTGTTGCCAGCAGGAGCATGGCTGACACCGAACTTCAGAAATTACTGGCAACAACGCTCTATGATAATCACCTTGCCAACGCCATCTACATTATCAGTGACAGCGGACATGTGCTGTATCTGGAACAGATCATGACTGATGAACACAGTCGATTAAATCTGATCGGTAACGACTTCTCCAGCCTGCCACTCTTCCAGAAAGCCAGGCTGGATTCAATCATTGCCTGGAGCGGTAAATTTATTTCCCCCCTTACCGGCGAAGAAACAATAGGCGCAGCTCTATCTCAGGGGGACATTGTTGTTATGGCAGAGATTTCCATTGAACGGCTCCTGAAAGATCTGGAGGCAATTCCGACAGGGCTCTATACCCGGGAATGGTTTTTTGATCAGAACAGCAACCTTCTGGCGGATATAGATACAGAAATGCAGGATATCAGCTTCAATACAGAATATATGCGACTGAGCGCCGATGCGCTCAGCTGGAACAATAAGGTCCCCGGCATTTATACCTGGAAAAACCGGAAAGTATATCTTGGAACAGGCATTTCCGAGAAAATCGGCTGGCGTGTTATCAGCAGGGTCCCCGCGCTGTTCGACAATCCCCTGGTAATATCCACAATTCAGGATGTTCTTATAATAACCGCTGCCTCTTTCATTATAGCAGCAGTCCTGCTTGTGCTTCTTATGCGCAGAGTCAATTCTTCAGTACAGCATCTGATTGATTTGAGCAGAGAAACGGTAATGGACAGAAAAACCGTTGAAACCTGGCCGGATTTGGGAATACGTGAATTTAATGAACTCTCCACCGCCCTGAAAACAATGACAGAGAAGGTCCATACACGGGAAAACAGCCTGAAGGCACTGAATGAAGAACTGGAAGACAGGGTAAGCCGCCGGACCAATGAACTGAAGAATCGGAATCAGGAGCTGTCCGACATGCTGATAACTCTCAGGCAGACTCAGGATGATCTTATCAAATCAGAAAAAATGGCCAGCCTGGGGCGACTGGTAGCAGGTGTAGCCCATGAACTGAATACACCCCTTGGAAACAGTATTATGGCTCTGAGTACAGTAAAATTTAAAACAGAAAGGTTTATACCCAAAGTGGAAGCGGGATTCCCTAAAGCTGACTTGATGGAGTACTTCGGAGAATCCACCCTGGGGCTGGACATTGCCCAGAGAAACCTGGAAAAAGCTGCTGATCTGCTTTCCAGCTTCAAACAGGTCGCGAATGATCAGGCAGGGAATATTCGTCGAAAGTTCATTCTGGATAAGGTTCTCCTGGAGCTCCTGCAGACAATGCATCCAACAATAAAACGTATGCCTCATAAGCTTGAAACCGATTTTGAACCGGGGATTCAGATGGAAAGCTATCCGGGGATTATTGATCAGATAGTAGCAAACCTTATTACTAACGCCATCATGCACGCATGGTCCGAAGGTGATTCAGGGATACTGAAGATATCATGCCAAAAGGATGGGGTGACATCTGTCGCAATTCGTGTTGAAGATAACGGCAATGGAATTGATGAGGATATTCAAACTAAAATCTTTGACCCCTTCTTTACAACCAACAGAGAAAAAGGAGGAACCGGTCTTGGATTGAGAATTGCGAAAAACGGGGCGGAGAATATACTTGGAGGAGACTTATCTCTTCATTCCAAAGATTCCGGGGGAACAGTTTTTACTTTATTAATTCCCCTGCAGGCACCGGTGATCGATTACCAGAGAGACTATTAACTTTTCACTATTGATTATTCTCAGTATTCACAAATACTTCGTTCAATAATTGCGGTTCAATTTCAAACACATTTTCTCTGGTAACAAGAATTATCGGTATTGTCACATCTTTTCTAACAGGCTGACCGCTTAAATACGCAGCAAGCAGCCGAAGAGACTGCTGCCCCATCTCCAAAGGCTGCTGCATTGCAGCAGCGGCCAGTTTTCCCTCTTTTATCAGTTTAAGCGAAGATAAACTTCCGTCATAACCAACCTGAATAATAGAAGATCCCGGGAAATCCTGTTCCAGAATATCTGCAACAGCAATATTTCCAGTATCGTGCTGGGTAAATATACCGACAAGATCCGGATGCCTTTTTATCAAATCGATAACTTCAGACTCTTCAAAAGCATTTTGTCGCATTTCAACAAGCTCTACAAATTTGAAATTAGTTCCCTTTAGGGCCGATAAAAATCCATTGGTACGGTCAATTCCAAACTGATGCCTCTGAACAACACCAATAATAGCAATCTCGCCCTCGGTAATCTGCTTTGTTTCCAGCTGATATACAAGATATTTGCCTATTACACTTGCTCCGTCAATGTTATTGGAATGCACATATGAAATATATTTATTACTATCTGCCCCGACTTCACAGACAACCACAGGGACACCCGCCTTCTCAGCATACTCCAGTACATCTATTGTAGAGGCGGCGTTTACCGGTGAAATCACTATTCCGTCGACCCCCGCTTCAATCAATTCCTTAACATGTTTTAACTGCAATGCCGGATCCAATGCCGAATTTCGTGAAAGAAGAGTACAATCGCCTAAACGCTCCGCTTCCATCTCCATACCAGCGAGTACATCATTCCAGAATTTATATTCAAGAGGGGCAACATAGGCGATGGTCTGGTGTTGTCCATCCTCAATAACCCCGTTACCGTAAAGGTTTAAGACTCCGAGAAGGATAAACGCCAGCAACAAATACCTTCGTTTCATTCTATCCTTAACTGTATTATTCCCTATTATACAAAGCAAGTGATTACACTCAAAACAGCTTAGGAATTTTGTTCAGTACATGTTCCAATCAGATTGTGATACCGATTCAATGGTCCCTGGAAATCAAGCTGCAGAGAGAGAATCATATAACCGAGCCTGATCATTCCTATGTCTTCACATATTCCCCCACTACATTCAGGGGCTCAAGGGAGTAAATAATCAGGAAAATCAGAAGAAGAAACTTCAGCAGGGTCTGAATAGATGGTTTCATGCAGCTAAAATTTCTACTATCCGATCTTCCCTATTGTATGCTTTACCTAGGAAAGAGCCTCCACATCGCTTCGAATCTGAGCTACATCCGCTGCATCCAGCTCAAGCTCTCCACCCGGGGCATTCTCTTCAATCTGAGAAATCTTTCGGGCTCCTCCCAGTACATGTACATTGCTGCCGGTTCCCTGAGCAGCAGTCCATGCAATTACCAACTGGGTCATAGTACAGTTGTATTTTTTGCAGAGGGGTTTCCATTTTTCTGTAAGCTCAACAATCTTTACAAGGTTTTCCTTCTCAAACCATTTGATCTTGCTTTTGGCAAGTCCCATGTTGACCGGTGTATCCAGAGAATATTTTCCGGTGAGAATCCCTCGCTCAAGAGGAGAATAAGCCTGAAAGGTAACGCCATGTTCTTTACAGAGATCGAAAAACATTCCTTCCATTCTACGGTCAAGCATACTGTACTTTTCCTGAATCAGATCCAGATCGCCATTGTTCACATACTCCATAAACTGTTCTCTGTTCAGATTTGAAGCACCGATGGCACGTATTTTCCCCTGTTTTTTCAGATCCATCAGGTAGCCCATGGTATCGCTGATTGGAATGGGATACTCTTCCGTTGCCTGCCAGTGAACAATATAGAGGTCCAGGTAATCAGTCTGAAGCCTTTTCAGGCTCATTTCGATCTCTTCCGCCAGACGCTCAGGACTGGCATTCCTAACAATCCGGACGCCGTCCCGCTCCATCAGCACTCCGCCTTCCTTCACATCCCAGCGGATTCCGCATTTTGTTGCCAGAATATAGTCATCTCTCCGACCCTTTAATGCTTTTCCCACAACCTCCTCACTATGGCCAAGACCATACGCCGGAGCTGTGTCCAGAAGAGTGATACCAAGTTCCCGTGCACGGTGAATGGTCTTGATGGATTCACTGTCATCACTGGGGCCCCAGTTACTGTCTCCGCCTATTGCCCATGCTCCGATTCCAACAACGGAGGCTTTAATACCTGATTTACCAATTGTCATTTGTTTCAAAATGCTGCTCCTTCATAGTAGAAGATTTAGTAATTGACACTACTTTGCTTGTAAGCCCTTACAAGTATACACTCTATTGGATCGTTACAAAAGACCCTCCTTATTGCATACAAAATAAATATACGCTATTCTGAAATCTGATACATCTGAAACAACAACGGAGGCTCCTATGGGAAATAAAGATATGCTAGTAATCAGTGCTCACGCTGCAGACTATTGCACCCGGGCGGGTGGAACGATCGCCAAGTATATAAAACTAGGATGGAAAGTACACATTATAGCCCTGACCCTGGGAGCAAAAGGGGAATCCGGCAGCTACTGGCAGGATAACCCGGGAGGAACTGTTGAAGAATGTGAATCCATCAGACAGAAGGAATCACAGGCAGCTGCGGATTTCCTCGGTGCAAAGATAGAATTCCTGAAGTATAACGACTATCCTCTGACCATCAATGAGGAGCGGCTCCGGGTACTCACCAGACGGATTCTCGATATCCGACCGGAAATAGTACTGACCCACTATGAAAATGATCCAACCAATGTAGACCATCAGATAACCTCCAAAGCTGTCATCCGGTCTGTGACCAACGCTGCTCAGATAGGCTCTTTCCCCAACACTCCAGCCCACCCTTTTCCCAATCTCTATTTCTTTGAAAGCACCGTGCCTATGTCTGAGTTCAACCAATTCTGCCCCGATACCTACATGGATATTGATGATGTGTTCGAAACAAAAATGGAGGCTATTAAACGTTTTGAATGCCAACCGCAACTGGGATTCTATTATTCCCATTTTGCAGTTCACCGCGGGTTTCAGGCAACCAACTGGGCAAAACGGAAGATTGAACATGCAGAAGGATTTGTACGCTACATTCCGCTGATTACGGATGAGTTTCCGTTGATTGAGAGAAAATAGACGGCGAAAATATTAATAAGGTGTCATGATTAGATACTGAGCTGATCAACCCTCACCCCCCAGACCCCTCTCCCAAAGGCGAGGGGGAGAAAGGGAGAATACGCAAACCGATCGTTCCCCCTTCTCCCTCTGGGAGAAGGGCCGGGGATCAGGGTCCTCGTTAAGATCAACACTAAAATTCTGTTAGAAATCTGACCTAACTTATTGCAAGCTGCTTCAGATAAGCACAGGTTTCAGCAGCTTCGGCCAGAAAATCATCGGTAAAAGCTTCAAGACTTATACCTCCGGTATACGCGATATTTCGCAGATGTCTGAAGAACTCCTCGTAGTCCTGCCCGTCTCCAGGTTTCGGGAACACCCTCGCTTCAGGATTGGCAATATGACAATGGAGAAGCCGACTTCCCGCCTGAGTAACAATCTCCGAAGATTCATTTTCCAGTATTAGGTGGTAATAATCAGCCAGCACTTTAACTGCAGGATGATCTACTTCGCGACTGAGACGAATCCCCTCCGCCACACTGTTGACAATGTTGCTCTCACCCCTGTTCAGATGCTCTATAACTATGGTTATACCCCTCCTATCTGCAGCCTCTCCGGCAAGACGAAGAAATGAAACAATTTGATTCCAGGCTTCATCAAGGGAAAAACCGTCCGGAACATTCCTGGCCCCGGAGCTTCCGAAGCAGAGCAACCGGGAATCCAATTCCGCAACCCTCTCCAGGGAGCGTTCAAGATACTCAGCAATCTGTTCACCGGAGGCAGGAATTCCGGTGAGCCTGAGTTCGGCGGGGATAAAATTATTACAGCACAGACAGTTTAAACCGGAGGCATCAACCTCCCGGACCAGATTATGAAAATCACCATCCGACAGCTCCATCATCTGCGCAACCGGAAGATCAAGATAGTCAAAACCTGCTTCTGCGATTGCAGGCACAGCCCACCGACCCACAGAATCCTCTTCGGTGGCCAGCATATTTGTGCAACATCCAATTAACATTTTTATACCTCCTGACATCCCTGATTCAGCTTCGGTGGCCAGCCATGCTTTCCGTTGTAATAACCATTACCTCGTTAACACAGCCATTCGAATCAAAAAGAGGAACAAAAACCATCTCTGCATTCAGCTTATCCCCTTTCGCAGGGTACACTACCATGGTTGTCTGCACTTTACCGAGCTCCAGGGCTCTGCTCAGGCTAAGGTCCCAGGCTTTGTACAGATCAGGCCACACTTCGGAATCCAGGCGCCCGATAAAATGCTCGGAGCCCTGATTAAATATTCTGGTTACCGATTTATTGACAAACTGGATTTGCCTCTCACCATTCAGAATTACAATTAAATTGGGCATGTTATCCAGAGCTGTCTGGTAGCGTTGCTCTGTCTCCCGGAGAGCCTCCTCAAATCTGCGGTGAGAAGTAATATCCCGACCAATGCCGAGAACTCCCATAATAGCCCCATCGGTATCGTAGATAGGGCTCTTCTTTGTTTCCAGCAGAGTCTCTGATCCGTCAGATTTAAAAGTGATCCACTCCTCATTCACCACCGATTTTCCCGCCTCCATGGCTATCTGGTCATGGGCGCGGAAAAAGTCGGCAAGCTCTCGGTCAACAAAATCATAATCGGTCTTCCCGACAATCTCATGCTCTTTTGCCCCATAGAATTCTTCAAAACGTCGGTTACAGGAGAGGTATACACCTTCAGCATCCTTCATCCAGACAAGATCAGGTATATTCTTTACCAGAGTACGCATGAGGAATTCACTGTTCTGGTGCTTTTTATGCATTTCAAAAAGCTGAAAAGCCATCTCAATGGAAGACTGAAGAACAAAATCCCCGGAGTTCTTTATAATATACCCGTAGCGGGTAATTCCCTGCACCCGGTCAACCATCTCCTTCTCAGAATGTGCAGTAAGAAACACAATGGGAAGGTCACACTTTTCAAGAATTATCCTTGCGGTTTCGGTTCCATCCATCCCGGCCCCAAGGTCGATATCCATAAGGATAAGATCAATGCCGGTTCCGTTGAAAACCGCTTCAACAGCCTTCTCCCCGGAGACAGCAGTCTTTACGGTGTATCCAAAAGCTGAAAGCTTCTGAGCTTCCGCCATGGATATTATTGCCTGATCCTCCACCAGAAGAATCGTTCGAGGCTGCTGTTTCCTGTCCTGTTCACTCATTCCGTTCTCCAAGGGGGCTAACCGCCCGGACGATAACCTGATTTTTTCCCGATCTCTTTGCCGTGTACAAAGCCTCATCAGCCTCCTGTATCAGAAGTGTGGTATCAGGAATAGTTTTTATCCATCCACCGGAAACCCCGCCACTCAAAGTGATTCTGCCTGAGACTACCCCTTTGCGATGAGGTAACTCCAGAGAAAATATATGGAGGCGAATCCTTTCGGCCACAAGAGCGGCCTCCCCTGAATCAACGCCGGGAAGAAAGATTGCCGTTGATTCCACAGCTTCCCGGACATAAGGATGAGGATTCCGATACTGAATAATCATTCCCACGATCATTACAGGCGAGATTGCAAGAAGGCGTATATAAAGAGCCGTTTTAAAAACATCATGAATCATGAAGAAATCAGAAATTAGAAACAGATCATAGACAAGAAGCGCAAGAAAACCAGCGATATAGAGATGATAGGATCTCTCCTTTCTGGAATCCTCATTGTAAAAGGCTTCCAGATGTTCCGGAAACGTAAGTCTCCAGGGAAACTTATCCAGAGTCTGGTCTACCAGCGAGGCCAGACTGAGATTAATATTGTTCGCAGCTTTTGCGTCTGTATAGTGCAGCTTCTCCATGCTCCTGATAATTATAATCGCAAAAGAAGGATTATCCGAGAACAATCCGGGAAAACTGTTTTAAACCTGTTCGCAGGTACAGAATAACTCATTAATTCACCTTCGCATAATGGCGGAATTAATCTAAACCTGGATAAAATACCCCGGGATATCTGTAGAAATTATTGTGATACAGCCTGAAAATCAGGCAAATCCCGAATAACACCCTGTGCTAAAAGAAACTCTGCCAGTGTACGAAGTTCACCTGTATACTCAGCAATCGGAGTGAAACCAAACCGGTGAAGCCCAAGACTTTTTTCCAACAGTGACGGGTTAAGACCTGTTACCGATGCCAGGACCTGCCGATTATCTTCAGATAAACCTCCAGAAAATGAAAGGGTTTCACCATTATCTTTTAGCCGCTCTATCATCAAGTCAATCTGCTCCTGAAAAAGTTCCACCGCCTGCCTGGTTGCAACAAGCACAAGAGGATATGAACGCCCGCTTATAGTGAGGGGAGTTATCGTGAAACTTTCACCTAAAAACATAAGTTTATCCGCCATAATACTTGGAGTCGGTTCGCTCGCGGACAGGGCATCAACCTCGCCCGAGGAGAGAGCTGTCAGCTGCAGATCCGGGGACATATCAATCAGCCGGGGAAATGGTGTACCTGATGCATTTTCCCGGATTCGAAGCCAATCAAGCAATGCCGCATGCGTGCTGGTACCAAACTTAACTGCAATACGAGCTGGATTTACGTCACGAGAGACCATCCTATGCCGTGAAGGGCCATCACCATGGACACCGAGAAAAACAATCTTTTCAGGATATCTCGAAGCCAGAGTAACTGCAACGGCATCTCCCATGGTGGCAACATGCGCATTTTCGGTTATCAGCGCCTCAGCACACAGATTCCCTGAAGAAAAGCGCTGAATATCAAAGATTTCTTCCTCTTCAAGTTCAAGTGCTGTCAGGATTGCAGAAGCATCTCCTACCCTATCCTGATAGGCAAACATCGGTTTTTCGGGAATTCCTTCCCCGTAACCGGCAATAAGCAAAACACAAAGTAATACCAGATAAATTGCGGTATTTTTCATTATCTATCTCCTGATTCTATTCAAGATCAGCAATTACATCCTTCTCCAGGGGGACAGCATAGCTCCATGGTTCTGCGTATTTCCGCAGTCATACGAAGAAAATTAGGGTCAGCAAGACGAACATTCTGGCGATCATAACCTGAACATCCATCATCTCCGAGAACCCACTCCTGACTGATCCTTGCAGGCCTTGAGCTCATAAGGACAATCCTGGTACCAATTAATACTGCTTCCTGAATGGAATGGGTAATAAAAACGACTGTTTTTCTGTAGCCGCGCCATAGATCCACTATTTCCCTGTTCATACGAAGTCTTGTTTGTTCATCCAAACTGGAAAAGGGTTCATCCATCAGCATTAAATCTGCTCCCATGGCGACCGCTCGGGCTATAGCGGCTTTCTGTTTCATGCCTCCGGATAACTCATGAGGCATGGAATGGTGCACACCCCGTAGTCCGGCAATTTTTAAAGCTTTATCTACCTGTTCTTCAGTATCGCTCCTGGAAGACTTCAGAGCGAGACGAATATTCTGCTCCACCGTAAGCCATGGAATTAGTGCCGGTTCCTGAAAAACTACCGCCCTATCCCGCCCTGGGCCGGTTACCTGCTTTCCGAGAAAATGGACCTGTCCGATTTCTGGCAGAATAAAACCTGCAGCCATGTTCAACAGGGTAGACTTGCCACAGCCCGAAGGGCCTAGAATGCAGAGGAATTCACCGCATTTTACTGTCAGATCCACCCCTGCCACAGCCGGATGCTCACGTCCACGTTGATAAAACGCATGAGAAACACTATGGTATTCAAGCATTAGAAATATCCTCGTCTTCTGTTTATGCTTGTCTCCAGAGGAAGAAAAATCAGTTTTTCCAGAAAGAGTCCAATAAGAGCAATAATAATAAGCACCCCGAAGGCCGAGGCATAATCCAGACTCCAACGGGATTGAAATAGGGAATATCCCAATCCAAAACCGCTACTGACAACAATCTCAGCAGAGATAAGCACTCGGAAGCCATTGGCGGCACCAATTCGAAGACCGTTTACCAGACCGAGAGCTGATCCAGGAAGGATAATGCAGCGAAAAACCTGCCATCTGTCCAGTTCCATCATACTCACCGCCCGCAGAATCAGAGGGTCAATACCCCTGATGCCACCACGGGTGTTAATTGCAATGGGAACAAAGACAGTAATCGCAATCATGAAAATGGTTGCACCGTTTCCAATACCAAAGAGAATCATAGCGATGGGAATCCAGGCGAGCCCGGGGATAAGCTGTAGAACAGTCAACATGGGAGTAAGAAGCCTGTCGGCAATTCTTGAAACACCGCACAGGATTCCCCAGAGTGTGCCGGATACAAGGGCAATCAGAAACCCTGCGGACCAACGCAGCATGCTTATACCGGTATGTAGGGCCATTCCAACCTGAGAGCCGTTTCTTCGAAATATTGAAGCAAGGGCTTCCCAGGGATACGGAAAAGGCTTTCCGGCTGCTTCCCGCTGATATATGGCCAGCCCCAGCCAGACCAGTAGGATGAGCAGATACCCACTACCCTTCTCAAGAGACTCCCGTTTTTCAGTTTCTTTTTTAAACTGCTTGATTATACCCAACTATCAACTCTTCAGTACCGGCTCTCGGTTTTCTTCTGTTGATTCCTCTGACAGACTAAGCGTGGAAGGATCATCTTTGATAATTACCCGGGAGAGTTTCTGCTCTTCAATACCATCATGCTCAATCATGGAATCACCGGCATCCTTGTTGCGGAAGCGGAGTACATTCAGCATAAAAATCTCAAGTTTACCCAGGATTGATGGAGGAAGCAGGTTTCCGTCAATCTCCACAGACATTACCGGAAAGTTACGCTCCCGAGCCCAGGGGGTGTAAATACCTTCAATTACCCGACCGATAAGGCAGGCAAAAGGTGAAATATTAACAATACCCGAGTAATCGTCCTCCATGGCCGTGGCTGCTGCAGCGGTAGAGATGGTGATCTCGGATTTAAGCTCGTGACTGACAAAGTGCTTTGCAGCGTTCTTCATAATCTTGTACATATCATGGGGAGTATGGGGAACCAGCCCGGTACTGTTCAGGATACCCATGATTTTGCTTTCCACCCACAGTTTATAGCGCCGCTCAATATGAAACCGGATAAACTGGGCGAAAATAGGACTGAAGAAACGACGGTAGAAGGGAATAAGTTTAAGCCGCTTCTTAAGATCATACTCCTTCACAAAATCAAGATACCAGATCCACTCCGTAATGCCCGCAACCTTGGCCATAATTCCATGACTGGCAAACTCACCTACCAGTTCGTCCACGGCGAAATCATCCCGGCGGACGTATATCTCTCCCACAATCAGCACCTTGGGTACATCGTGCAGATTCTTCTTCAGCGGGATTTTTGTAATTTCACGGGCAATTCCCGTCAGTGTTGGCAGCATCTTTGTTGCTCCCTGACGTTCTGTTACCTCAATCAGTCTGGTCCAGATATTATCAAAGGTCGCAAGGGCTTCCGTGGGCTTCTCCGCACAGGTTCTGAGAGCTGTTTCCACATCCTTCATGTAGTCTGAAGCGACAAAAGACCACCAGACCTGTTTAGTCACTCCCGGTCCGAGTTCGTTGTAGGAGTTGTCGGCATCCAGAGTGAATACAACCACATTTTCCAACTGCAGATCCTTGAAAAGGTTCTGGTAGAACACAAAGTACTGTCCTGTACGGCAGGGTCCCCGGGTGGTGGGAACAAAGAGCATGTAGATCTCGTCCTTGCGGTACTGATCAGAATTGAAAAATTTCAGAGCGCTGCCCAGAACAAGATGACTGGGAACACACTCCTTGCCGGAAGCATGGTTTCGCGCCATCTGCAGAGTAAGGTGATCTGCCACCGGCATGGCCATGGCATTCCATCCGGCACCTCTCATGGCCGCAGCCGTAAGCTCAACACCAATACGCCCCATATTGGAGAGAAGAACCTTCACCCGCGGGTTGTTTTTGATTTCTATCCGCTCACCGGACTGTTCGTTACTGATATAGATATCATCGCCGTTCTCATTCATAAAACGGAGGCCGTTGTCATAACGCTGATCCCGCAGGTCTTTAATCTTCGAACGGTAGCCCTCGATAATATCCAGGAATGCCTCAACCCTGGTGTCCACGCCAGCATCGGCTGAATGGCTGTCCAGCTCAAGGATCAGGAATGGTTTTATGCCCATAATCCATTTGAGATAGTGGAGCATAAAGCTGTCGGGAGCACAGCTGAAGTTGGTTATCCAGGTAACATATATATTGAGCTCATCCTTCAGCAGTTCCGCAGCCTTCATATCCAGCTGACCGTAATACCAGTACATGTTGGGGAATATTTCCCGATCTTTCATTACCAGTATGTCAAAGGGCACAACAGTAAAACCCCGGGAAGTAAATTTCCTTGGGATACCCATATTGGCATCCTGAGTAAACGCATTGTAGGGACGGCCAAGAATTGCAATAACCGGTTCCTTCTGTTTACGGGACCATTCAAGGGCTTCCTGTCCCAGATTCTCGCAGGCCTTGAAGTAGGCATTCTGCTTTGCCAGGGCCTTGTCAAAGGCGGCCTGTCCCTCGATTGCAGAAAATCCCAGATCTTCCGCAAGAGACTGAAAGTATTCACCGGCTTTTTTCAGTCCGTACATAAGGCTTACCACAGGGCTGAGGATGCGTTTCTCCTCTATTTCCGGGAAAGCTTTTTTAATGTAGTAAGGCAAGGTCTGCGTAATGGGGCAGAAGTTACCGGGCATACCCTCTTCCAGGGTTTCAAGATCCCGGAAATGGGGAAGAAAGAGGTAATCCACCCCTTTGTCGATCATATTCTGCACAGCCCCGTGGGCGATTTCCGCGGGAAAACAGTAGGCAGACTCCGTCCGTGCAGCTCCTTCGGCGGAAATCTCCTCGCTGAGAACAGTCTCAATTCCCAATTCATGAAAATACCAGCTGTACAGGGGCCACAGGGTATAGACCGAAAAAGCCTTTGGTACGCCGACTATAAAATCCCGCCGCTTTTTAAGGCTGGAGGCGTCAGGCACACAGGTTTCGAAAAGGAGCTTGTTTCGTTCTGCAACCCAGTCGCGAACCTGGTCTTCTTCCACTACTTTCTTCCTGCGCATGTTGGCATACTTGTTACAGCGGCCGCCGAACATATACTTATGGCCGTTTACATTCAGCACTTTTACAGGACAGTAGTTATCACAGCTGCCGCACTTGAATTCCCGTTCATACACGATTTCTGAATTGAGAATTGAGTCCAGATCAAAGCTGCCCTCTTCAAGAAGGCCGTCATTGAATTTCTGCTGGGCAAGCAGGGCAACACCGAAACAGCCCATGAGTTCCGGGTCCGGGGGTACAAGAATGTCCTTGTTCAGAAGCATGGCAAAAGCCATGGGCACAGCCCGGTTCTTTGCAACTCCCCCCTGGAGTACAATACGCTGACCAATGGTTCTGTTTCCCACCACCCGGTTCAGATAGTTTGAAACAATGGAGGTAATGAGCCCGGCGGTAATATCCTCCCTGCCGGCGCCCTGCTGGATGGCGTTACGTATATCGGAATTTATAAAAGCGGAACAGTGCTCGCCGAATTTAAGAGGCTCCGCTGCGGCTATGGCAATGTCGGCGATATCCTCCACCTGTTTGATATTGAGATCACCCGCCGCTGACTCTTCAAGGAAGCTGCCGGTTCCGGCGGAACAGGCCTCATTCATAGCATAGTCGATAGGCACCTTGTTCTGAAGGTGCACATATTTTGCATCCTGTCCGCCGATCTCAAAAATAGTATCTATCTTATCGTCGTAGAAAGTTGTTCCCACTGCATGAGCGATAATTTCATTGTAAATTCCCGGAGTCTCCAGGAAAACACCAAGAATCTCGCGGGAGGATCCGGTGGTGGCGGCGAGACGGATTTTAACAGTCTCGTCTCCGATAGATTCTTTTATCTGTTTTTTAAGCTCAACAATACAGCCCTTAAGGGCCTTTACAGGATCTCCATGGGTACGACCGTAGTAGCTGGCTGCAATTTCATGGGTTTCCGCATCGATAAGACAGGCCTTGGTTGTCGTGGATCCACCATCTACACCAAGCAGATACTCCCTGCAGGATTTTACCGTGCCCTTGCGGCTGGGAATAAAAGTAACCTTATCCTCTGCGGTTTTCAGGCTCTTGAAACGGCTGAAGGCAATCCGGGATTCTTTTACCAGATTTTCCATAGAAGGAAGAGCCGACCCGCTTTCTGCAGCGATAATTGCGGCACCAAAGGCCTCAAAATACCCTGCCTCTGCCGGAACAATAAACTCTACATCCGGAAGCTTTTTGCGGATAAACTCTATGATATGGCTGTTCAGGGTGATTCCACCGGTAAGCAGAACGCGCCCGGAACTGATTCGGGCCTTCTTGAGAAAGTCCATAACCTTGGTAGCCATTACATCCGAGAGAGAAAGAACAATATCACCCTTGGTAGCTTCACCTTTGTTCAGCCTGTGGGTACAGTCGGACTTCATGAATACCGAGCAGCGGCTGGAAAGTTTACAAACCTTACTCTCTTCCGGGATTGAGTTGATATCGCCTATCTTCATATCCATCCGGCCCAGCTGCTGCTGGAAAAACTCACCCGTGCCGCTGAAACACTTGTTGCCGGTAAAGCTGGTTATAATTCGGTTTTCCCTGTCGATTGTGTAGACAACAAGGTTCTCACCGCCCATGGCAACAACAGCCTGAACACCTTCTTCTCCAAGCTGGTTCAGAGCTGCTTCTATACAGAGGGGTTCAATGGCGGTGTTTACATTTACCAGGTGCCGGCCTTCCGTACCGGTTGCCAGGGTCAGAACATCTTCCGGAAGCTCCCGGGTGTTAAGGATTTTGCGCAGTGTATCGATGAAATTCCCCTCATGGGGTTCGACTACATTCCAGACAACCTTGCCCCCATCAATCATCGTAACCTTGACGGAGGTAGAACCTATATTAATCCCGAGACTGTTCATGGCTGTTTTTCCTATTGCATTTCAAGAACCGTTACCGGCAGCATATTTAAGAATCATTCTTAACGCGCTACGCACGATAAAATATAATCTCACATTGATCTGGGCTATTCAAGTAGCTGATTTACAGTGCGCCTCTTTTTTCCAGATAGGAAGATATTATCATATTTCTGGTGATATATCCCGAAATTCCGTCTTTTCCCCGGACAACAAGAATACTGCAATGAAGGGATTTCATCCGGTCCAGAGCTTCCACAAGGTTCCGTTCCGCAGAAATTGCAATATTCCGTCGGGTGTAGAGCCCGTCTATGGTTTCGGAGGGCTCAACACATGCCTTATAGAGTTCCTCATAACTTATAGTCCCTAACAACCGGCCGTCTTCAACAACCGGCAAAATACCCAAGGATTTGCTGTGCATAATCTCAAGAACCTTTTCAATGGACTGATCAGGCGAACAGTACAGTAGTTCCTCTCGAAGAACATCCGCCACCTGCATGGTCTTGAAAATCGGAATACGTTTGTCTAACTGAATCATGATACCCCGACGGGTGAGCTTTTTAGTATAGATTGTCTCTCCATAGAAGCGGACAGTAACAAAATGAGCAACGACAACACTAAGCATGAGGGGCAGCATAATATTGTAATTCCGCGTCATCTCAAAGATCATGATAATAGCCGTAAGACTGGCGCCGGTAACCCCGGAAACCATAGCAGCCATTCCAACAATGGCATAGGCGGAAGGACGGGCAGTGACTTCGGGGAAAAACTCATTCACCAGCAGGCCGAGGGCAGCTCCCGTGGCGGCTCCAAGGAAGAGCGAGGGGGCAAAAATACCACCGCTACCGCCGGATGCCAGGGTAAGCGAAGCAGCCAGAATTTTCAGAAAAATAAGCAGCAGGACTACCAGCAGATGAGGGTGATTGTTGGACAGGACCTCCGTCAGAAAAGCATAGCCTACTCCAAACACGTAGTACTGGCCTAGCACTTTCAGACAGAACAGACCGATGCAGCCCACCAGGATTCCTCCTGCCACAGCCTTGATGGTGGCATGAATACGTATCCGGTCGAAAAAGTCCTCCACCGCATAGAGAGCGCGAATAAAGCCGATGGCTATAACCCCGGCTGCCAGTCCCAGAATAAGATAAAAGATTAATTCCCGGGAGGATACAAATGAATACATGGGAAGTATGAAAGCGGGGCTTGATCCGAGGATAAGAGTGGATATATGCGTTGCGATTATGGATGAGATAACCAGGGGCATGATGGTCATAATGCTGTACTCCGGCAGAACCAGCTCCAGTGCAAACATTATCCCCCCAATAGGCGCATTAAAGGTTCCTCCGATACTGCCTGCCACACCGGCACCTACAAGGATAATCACCTCCCTGGGAGCAAGTTTAAGCAACTGCCCCAGAGATGACCCGAAGCTTGCACCGATCTGTACAATCGGCCCTTCCCGTCCCACGGAACCTCCGGAACCGATGGTAATAGCCGAAGCCAGAGATTTGACCAGAGCCACCACGGGACGAATTCTTCCGCGGTTCTCCATAACCGCCGCCATCACCTCAGGAACTCCATGTCCTTTTGCTTCAGGAGCGAAGCGTCGGGTAAGCCAGTCAGCCAGGGCAATCCCCACTGCAGGGACAAGAACAACAAGCCATCCCCAGCGGGAGATAAAAGCTTCTTCAGAGTTATAGAAAGGCGAAAGAGTTCCGCGAAACAGCAGGTTATGAAAAAATCCAATGAGGTATCGAAAAAATACCGCGCCGAAGCCGGAAATAATACCCACCAGAACCGCCAGAAAACTGATCAAAAAGGTTCGGTGAAGCCGTTCAAAATCTTCATCTTTCAGGTACAGATCGTTGGTAGTCATTCAGGAGTCTCACTTTTCTCACCATATAAACCATGCAGAGCATACTTTTACGGGGAAGTTGTTTTTCCAGTTACTGGATTTTCAAATACCGGAGAGAATCACTGGAAACCAGTAATCCGCGGTTCGGACTTGTGGTACCACCCGGAAAAAACGGAGATCGCCGGAAGAACGCCGACGAAGGACCCCACTACAGGTGGTCAGACCACTTTCTTTAGGATACCACGGTTTTAGTAATGAGAAAAGGATTTTTTATCTTCATTCCCCGCTGATTTCATTCAGCCGGTCAAGGACTGAATTAAAGGGGGGCAGCTCTTTTTCCCCTTTAAACAGGACAAGCCTGTCATAAATATCACGAGCGGCAAGATGGAACTCTCCCGGCAGGCCGGCAGAGGCAAATGTTGCGGAAATCTCCTCCATTTCGCCGGAAAACCGCCAGGCTTTGGCAGTAACTTTACGAACCTTCTCAACTACTTCATCGTAGTAATCGGAACCGTTTCTGCTCCACTGTCGCTGTAGAACTTCCATAACCCCCAGAGACTCAGCCGCTGCGGTAACCGCACAGAGAAGAGCAATGGTGCCTTTGGTATTGGCTGCAAAGCACATCTTCAACGCAGAAGCCCTGCCCGGTTCATCCCCGATAACCTCAGTTTCCAGGGGACCGTCGCGGAAACAATCGGCAACAGTCTGTGCATCCTCACCGGACAGATAAAGATAGGTGGAGTTACTGTTCCACGCAGGAAGACCGATGATTCCCCCGTCCACATACCGGGCGCCCGCGGCAGTAACAATTTTACCGACTTCCAGGGAGTGTTGGGGTGAAACAGCGTTAACATCGGCATATATACCGGTATACCTTAGGTCAGCAACCTGACGGGCAATATCCAACGCCGTATGGGGCGGACATACGCTTACAATAATCTCACAATACTTACAGAACTCCTCAAGGGAGGGAAAAGCCTTAAGACCGTACTTTTCTGCCCTGGACTGAGTATCCCGGCTACGACCTGCACTGACCCAGCAGGGAGTGCAGCCGGTCTCTTTTGCAGAAAAGGCCAGAGAAATACCCATTGCTCCGGGGTGCAAAAAACCAATTCGTACATTGTCCATATCTGTTCTCCTTGCCACCTCAGGCAGCACATATCAGGAAATGTCAGGTTTCCGTAAGTTGCTGCATGGTCGATTTGAGGCTGCCAACATACTCGTTATTTTCATTACCGATCTTTCTTACCCCTTCCGCCTCTGATACAATACTGTCAGCAATCATGGTCAGTTTCAGCAAGTCGTCCGAAAGCAACCGGATTATCCGGTGAATCTGTTCCTGACTCTTTAATCCCTTTTCCAGCTGCATTTCCATGTTCTGCAGAGAGCCAAGTACATTATCGTTCATACTGGAGAGGTTTTCTGTTGATCTTGTTATAGCATCTGACTCACTCACAAGTCCGCGAACCCTGGCGCTGATCTGTCCGATGGCATCCTTGATTATCCCCACCTTGTTTGCCACATCAGTATACATGGCCTTAAGACCCGCACTCTGGGAGACAGTAGTATCTATCTGATCCCTGGTTCCCTCCAGAGTCTTCCGTACAGCCTCGGAGTTCTGGTTAGTTTCTTCCGAAAGCTTGCGAATCTCTTCAGCAACCACGGCAAATCCCTTACCTGCCTCTCCGGCATGGGCAGCCTCAATGGCAGCGTTCATGGCAAGCATATTTGTACGTCCGGCGATTCCGTCAATAACATCAATAATTTCAAGAATCTCCGAAGTGTAGCGACCGATCTCTTCAACCTTGCGGGAGGTTTCCTCAGCCTGACTGACACTCTTATCCGCTGTCCTGATAAGATCATCAACAACAGAATTCTTCTCTTCAATCTCCTGCCTAATCATTTCCGCATGAGATAAAATCGCCCTGGTTGAATCTACCGCAGTGCCGATAGCAGAGGATTGATTCTCGATGCTGCCGCGAACCTTATCCCGGGCATCGGCAACACCGTTGTTTACATCTGCAGAGGTTTCCGAACTTTCCGTCAGCTCTCCAATGCGGATCTCCATGGAACCGACACTTGTACGCATCTCATTGGAGGTTTCAACAGTGTTATGGGCGGAAGTAGCCAGTGCCTCCCCGATATTCAGCGTATCGGAAACAGTATCAACCGCTTTCTGCAGCCGGCCCAACCGCTCTTCAGAACGAAGGCGGTCGCTTTCCATGGTTCTGAAACTGCGCTGCTGCATACTGAAAAGCTGAATAACAAAAATTCCGGAAAATACACTGAGAAGAAAAGCAGCCCCCATTTCCTGATACACAACGGCTTTCTCGATAGTACTTATTGAAGGCACCACCCTAACAATAAACAGTCCAATCTCGGTTGCAAGAATAAGACCTACTATTCCGAATATCTGCCATGTAGTATAGGCAAACAGAGAGGAACTGAGCATAACCGGAATAAAATAGGTTGGAAGTGCAAACAGCTCCAGTTCGGAAACAATATCCCGGATAAAAAACAACCCGGCGGCAGCCATGTAAAAGAGAAAAATATTTACCACTGAAACAATTTTAAACTTGCCCCGGAAAAGAAAAACCATACCAAGCCCAAGAACAAGGCTGACTGTAAGTTCTCCCAGTCCCATGGCAATATGTCCGCCGGAAAGCCGCAGTATCGCCAGAATCAGAAAACCCCAGAATATAAATAAGTTAACGAGAAATAGAGCAACTACCTTTTCTTGTATGACGATCCCGGAATGAGAGTACACACTGCGAAGCTTCTTTAGGATATTCATGCAACCTCCGGAAAAAAACCTGTTTTTTTATAGTATCGGAATAAAAAAGCACTTTTAAAAATAGAGACTTACTCCTGCATCATAGCATGTAAGTTCAGCGGTTTCTGATGCCAGATAATTTATTCCGCCGAAAAGAGTATAATTACTTATATGAAAATTCAGCCGGCTTTCAATATGACCGAAGGTTATATTCTCAAAAGTGTATCCTCCGGCACGGAAAAAAAGAGAGACCGGTTTGAATGGCCAGGATCGTAGAACAATGCCTCCTGCACCACCGGTTCTGTCAAGCATGCCGCGGAAAAACGCACCCTGGGCGTAGAATGACATGGAAAACAGGTTGGCCTGCACGAGCGGCATATCCAGACCTGCTGTAGTAATATGCAGAGTACTGCTGCCATCGGAAATTACACGGTAATTAATATCGGGGCCGAAATACTGATTGAATCTACCCTGTAGAGAAACCATAGTTCCCGGCTCCAGATCATCTGTCAGACTGCCGGCTGAGGAGAGTTCCAGCCAGTGGTGCTTATGGGCTGCTCGTCTAACATCCGGATTCCCGTAATAAGCTGAATCCAGGCTCTCCCAGTCATGGTTGATAAAATTATTCTCCTGCGGTTCCAGGGGAACATAGGGTGCGGAATTGTAATAGACGGTTCCATTGTGGGCAATCCAGACCCAGACAGTAATCTGGAAGAGAAAATCAACAAAGGGATTGCTTCCCCCTCCGCCGGAATCCTGTCCGGATCCATAGTCGCCGGAATCAGAATTTTCCTTCTCTTCCTTTTTTACATCATCACCGAATCCCTGAAGATCGGCCCATAGCAGTCCGGATGTACTCGTGGAGAGAATAAGGAAAACCAGAATGAACAGCTGAAACTTTCTCATACACCAACCCTAATTCATGACATAAGCAATTGCAATCAGCATTCGGGTTTTATCTGGTATTTCCAATCAGAGAAATCCAGTCCGGTGCCGGTGCTTCATAAGAGGAAAGCGCAGAGTCCTCTGCATCGGGCAGTGCAAATGCAAGGCGGCTGCTCTGAAGGGCCTGATAATTTAGGACCAATGTTTCATGGTCTTCCGGTGTCATTTTTCCTGAAGCAAAGCGGAGAAAGAGAGTCTCATCCCTGCCATAAATTTTGTCACCCACCAGGGGAAAGCCGAGGGAACAGAGGGTAGCCCGGATCTGATGAGTCTTTCCTGTGTGGAGGGTACAGCGAAGCAGGGAATACCCGGCAACCCGCTCCATACAGGCAAAACCGGTTTTACAGTAGCTCCGCTCCCCTGCTCCGGTATCACCCGGGTCCTCTGCATCCTGATCTTCAACATACCGGCGCTTTTTTCGGATAACACTGCTACTGTCTTTTTCCAGCCAGCCGGTGGCATCATACATCTCCGGGAAATTACCATGAACCAGTGCAAGATACTCTTTCTCTACCTGCCGGTTCTTCAAAATGGTAAACATATATGTAGCCGCCGTCTTGTTCCTGGCGGCAATCATAAGTCCCGAAGTTTCCCGGTCAAGCCGGTTAGCCAGGTAAATTTCTCCATAGCGCTCCTTCAACATGCTTACCAGGGTGTTGTGCAGGTATATGCCGCCCGAGTGGCAGGGAAGATCCGGGGGCTTGTTAATTATCAGAATATTTGGATCTTCATGTATCAGCGAGTAATTTCTGTTAACCTCCGGCTCAGGCACAGGTGGAGGGTCATAGCTTACCAGCATACCTTTTCTGAGTTCCAGGCCGGAGAGCACCGGTTTGCCGTCAACAAGAATCCTCCCCTGAAGAATCTCATCTTCCCATCCGGCCATGGACCGGTAGGTATAACGTCGGGCAAGCCAGGAAGAAAGTAAAAGCCCCTCTTCATGAGGGGCTATGATCATATTACGTCGGTTACGCATACTTTTCGCGGATAAATCAGATAGTTTCTATCTTGAGCATGTTAGTGCTGGGACTTTCGATTAATGGGATACCGGCAACATAGACAACCTTGTCACCCCGCTTTACAAATCCCAGTTCAAGAGCCTGCTTCCGCGCCTTCTGTATGGTAGCGTCCGTCTCTCCAACATTGTCCATCAAAACACCTTCCACTCCCCATAGAATAGAGAGAGACCGGATAACATCCTCATTCTCGGCAAAGGCGATAATGGGCATGGAAACCCGGTACTTTGACAGCATTCGGGCGGTACGCCCCCGTTTGGTTATAACAATAATGGCAGCTGCTTCCGCCTCTTCCGCCATACGGCAGGCAGCATGACAGATACTCTCCGAATCAGTGAGAGAGCCGTGATTTTTCAGGTACCCGCCTTTGCGCACCAAAGCGGGCTTCCCCTCCGCTGCGGAGACAACCTGGTCCATAATCCGAACAGCATTAGCAGGGCCTACACCAACGGAAGTTTCGGCAGAAAGCATAACAGCATCGGTTCCGTCAAAAACTGCATTGGCCACATCGCTGGCTTCTGCTCTGGTAGGTCGGGGATTGGCAATCATGGACTCAAGCATCTGGGTAGCTGTAATTACCGGAGTATTCGCCTGGTTGCATTTCTCGATAATCATCTTCTGCAGGATCGGAACATCCTCGGTGGGCATCTCCACACCAAGATCACCCCGGGCAACCATGACAATATCCGCCTCGGCGATAATACCATCAATATCTGCAATTGCCTCAGGCTTCTCTATTTTGGCAATGATGGGAAGTGTTTTCCCCCGATCCTTCATCAGCCATCGAAGTTCTTTAATGTCGTCCCGGTTGCGAACAAAAGAGAGGGCGACAAAGTCGATGGGCTGGGAGATAATGAACTCCAGATCCTGTTTGTCCTTTTCAGATATCGATGATGCACTCACCTTTACTCCGGGAAGGTTCAGCCCCTTGCGGGATTTAAGCACACCGTCGTTCATAACCTTACAACGCACTTTCTTCTGGTCGGTGGAAACAACCTCCAGGCGAATCAGTCCGTCATCAATCAGGATTGTATCCCCGGAGGCAACATCCTCAGCCAGCCTTTTATAGGCCGTGGGAACACACTCCCGGGTACCGGTGCATTTTTCGGTGGTTATTATAAGCTCTTCCCCTTCGGAAACAGGTATTTCATTCTCAAGATCTCCCAGGCGTATTTTCGGACCGCAGAGATCTGCCAGAATTGCGATTGGTCTTCCGGTCCGCGCCGCCGCCTCTTTAACATTGGCAACCGCCTGACCATGAAAATCATAATCACCGTGGGAAAAATTCAGCCGGACAATGTCCAATCCCGCAATAATCATTTTCTCAAGCATTGCCGTCTCGATGGAGGCTGGCCCGACAGTCCCGATTATCTTTGTCTTGGTAAAAATTTTATCTCTGTTCATACCTTAATGGTACAATTCCGCCGCCGCTATAGCAAGTAGGTTCAAATTTTTACATTGAGGATTAATCCCTTTTTAACCTTTCGTTTACACGCTACACTGGAGTCATGAAACAACGCGCCCGAACCTGGATAGAAGCACACATACCCCTGAAAGCAGAACTTCCGAGAAGCGAAGAGCTGGTAAACAGTCTAACTCATGCAGCAGGACTGCTGCTCGCCCTCGGAGGAACAGTGCCTCTGATGCTGAAAGCAAAAGCAGGAGGACTCCCCTGGATGACCTTTTCCGCCCTGGCATTCTCTCTTTCCATGATACTCCTCTACGGTGCTTCCGCAGTTTATCACATTCTGAATCACGGCTTCAGCAAGCGGGTTGGCAGGATATTCGACCACCTTGCAATCTACCTGCTTATTGCCGGGACCTACACCCCTATTGCCTTCCGCATATGGGAACCTGAAGGGCCGGTTATTCTAACAATCCTCTGGATGCTGGTAGCGGTCGGGATTCTGCTGAAAATCTTTTTCTGGCAGCGAATACGCATTCTCCATACCGCCGTCTATCTGGCTATGGGATGGCTGATAGTGTTCTTCTGGAAACCGGTTATACAAAGAATCCCCGGAGAGTTTATCCCCTGGGCCATCGCTGGCGGGTTATTCTATACCGTGGGGGTTATTTTTTATGCCTGGAAGAAGCTGCCCTGGTCACATGCAATCTGGCATCTTTTTGTACTAACAGGATCAATAGCTTTTTATATAGGGATTTACCGTCATATAGTTATCTGATAACCTTCCCCTCGCCCCGAGGCCTGAATGAGGCCCCGCACTTTCAGGTCTTCTGCTTTCCCTCACCCCCGTCCCCTCTCCCAACGGGCGAGGGGTGAAAAGCAACGATATATCACTCTCCCTTTGGGAGAGGGGCGGGGTGAGGGTCCTGACATAGGGAAAGAGCTAAGGGAAATTTCCTTTACAGCTGTAATATGCAGTATATTTTGATCAATATGAACTATTCACTTTTTATAGATCTGGACGGTGTTCTGGTTGATTTTGATCGTGGAGTTCTTGAAACCACCGGAAAATATCCCCGGGAACAGAGCCCCGGTCGGATGTGGTCCATCCTGGCAAGGACAGACGACTTCTACAATATTTTAGAATGGACAGACGACGGGCATAGTTTGTGGGATTATGTACAATCCTTCTCACCAAGAATTCTCACCGGGCTTCCCCGGGGAAAATGGGCGGAACCACAGAAGCGCAGCTGGTGCAGCAGGGAACTCGGACCGGACGTACCTGTAACCACCTGCATGTCCCGGGAAAAAGCAGTACAGGGCAGAAATCTCACCCCCGACGGATATACCCCCCTGCTGGTAGATGACAGACTCAGTCTGAAAGAGGCATGGGAAGAGATGGGTGGTATTTTTATTCACCATACCTCCGCCGAAAACAGTATACAAATGTTGAGGAACGTTGGCTTGGCCAATTTATCTTAATTTTCTCTATTTTGGCATGATTTTTCTCGTCAAAACACTTGTAATAGATAAAAAAATACTGTAATATCCATTCATTGTCAGAGAGCTTGCCGGACCAGTTGATCATCATAAGGCATACAGCCGGGGTGTAACTGCAACTTCATAAGCCTATCCTGCACCTCGATCCGGCGGGCTCTATGACATACTTCCTTATTTTCAGAACTCCCTTGCCAAGAAACAATAAACTCCCTATTTTATGTAAAAGCCGCCTCAAAAACGGGGTATTTTCCCTGAACCGGATTGAAAGGTTTTGCCGCACATCCACCCGATTACTGGATATAGCGTTTAGTTGAAGGGCAGGAAGCAGGAAATCCTGATATCCTATTTGCCGGATTAGAGTAGTTTTTAGAGACGGATAGAAGTACATCAACTTTCAGGAGTATCCATGGCTGTTACCAATACTGCGATTCTCATACTTGGTGCCTCGGGAGATCTGGCAAAACGAAAACTGATTCCCGCCCTTGAACGCCTATACAGAAAAGATGAACTGGACAGCAGTTGCAGAATAATCGGTTCCGGACGTACCGCTTTTACCGACCATGAATTCCGTGATCATTTCGATGTTCCTGAAGATTTTGCCTCCCTCCTCCATTATCACCAGGGACTCGAGGGAATCCGTGCCTATGTGTACAGTCTCAAACAGTTTGAACGGGTTATCATATTCTTCTCCCTTCCCCCCAAAGTCTACGGCAGCACAGCCGCAGAACTGAGCGTTGAGGGATTCGGTAAAGAAACAACCCTTATTATTGAAAAACCCTTCGGTTATGATATTGAAAGTGCCAGAGTTCTTAACCGGGAACTCCAGAGCTATTTTAATGAACTGCAGATTTTCCGTATTGACCACTACCTGGCAAAGGAAGCAGTACAAAATATTCTGGTATTCCGTTTTGCCAATGCCTTGTTTCACCCTATCTGGAACTCCCGCTACATTGAATCCATCCAGATAAATGCACTGGAGGACATCGGTGTAGAGGACCGGGGAGCCTATTTCGACGGTGCCGGAATTATCCGTGATATGGTACAGAACCACTTGATGCAGCTTCTCAGTCTGCTAACCATGGAAGCTCCGGTAAGCCTCGAAGCGGAGGAGATCCGTAATCAGAAGATGCAGGTGTTGAAAGCCCTGGAGGTAAAACGCTGGGCAAAACTTCAGTATCAGGGATACCATGATGAAAAAGGCGTTCCTGCAGGATCTAAAACAGAAACCTATGCTGAAATTGAGCTGACCATTAACAACTTCCGATGGACAGGGATTCCTATTTACGTTCGCACCGGTAAAGCAGTGGGCCGGAAAGGAACAGAAATAGGCATCCGCTTTAAGCAGGGGCCGAAACTTCTGTACAACCAGGACGGAGGAGTACCTCCCAACCAGATCATCTTCAATATTCAGCCCGATGCGGGTATCCTTATGGATTTCATGACCAAGGAACCCGGCGCAGACGGAAAGCTGAGCTCTACCAGCATGACATTCTGTTATTCCGACAGCTTCAGAGATGCTGATATCCCCGAAGCCTATCAGAAACTGCTTCTGGATGCTCTGAAGGGAGACCGTACACTCTTTGTCAGTGCCCAGGAAACGGAACTCTCCTGGGAAAAATTTGCCGAAGCCCTCAAGGAAGAGCAGCCGCAGGTATACGAAGTCGGGAAACTGCCGGAATCGGCCCTGGGAATTGAGTGGATTGAGTTTGAACACTACGGGTCTGCCTGCAGATATTAGCAGTCATTAACCCCTGTTATTTTCTCCCGCATTCCACTATTATGGTCCCCTGAATATAGCACAATTAGGCACCGTTTTTAGGGAAGGAGTTTTTAGGTAGATGTCTGAAACCGCACAAAACCTGACAATACAGGGAAAAACCTACCATATTTTTAATGTCTCAAAACTGAATATCCCCGGAGGGATCAAATCTCTCCCCTACTCAATCCGGATCCTGCTGGAAAACGTGCTGCGGAAAAGCAGCCTTGGACAGGCCGCAGAAGCGGATATTCAAAAGGTACTGTCTTACGCCGAAAAACCGGGACAGGACATTTCCTACTATCCGGCCCGGGTCCTGATGCAGGACTTTACCGGCGTTGCAGCAGTAGTAGACCTTGCAGCAATGCGGAATGCCATGGTGGCAAAGGGCGGTGACCCGAAAAAGATAAATCCTCTTATACCTGTAGACCTGATTATCGATCACTCTGTACAGATTGACTACTGGCAGGGCGGGGACTCCCTAACAAAGAATGTCGACATGGAGTACACCCGCAACACAGAGCGCTACCGGCTTCTGAAATGGGCTTCCGAAAGCATGGATAACTTCCGGGTTGTTCCTCCCAATTCAGGAATATGCCATCAGATAAACTTTGAAAATCTGGGACAGATAGTCCGGGAAAACGACGAGGGCGGAGTTTCAACTCTTCTTCCTGATTCAGTAATCGGTACCGACTCCCACACCACCATGATTGACGGTCTGGGAATAATGGGCTGGGGTGTCGGCGGAATTGAAGCGGAGGCAGTTCTTCTCGGTCAGGCATATGTAATGCCTGTACCGGAGGTTATCGGTGTAAAACTGACCGGAAGTCTTCCAAACGGTGTAACCGCTACCGATGCGGTACTCACCCTTACCCAGATGCTTAGAAAAGAGGGCGTTGTGGGTAAGTTTGTTGAATACTTCGGCCCCGGAATGAGCGCTTTACCCCTGCCGGACAGGGCAACCATTGCCAACATGAGTCCCGAATACGGGTCAACCATGGGATTCTTCCCGGTGGATGAAAAAACTATTGCATATCTTAAAGAAACCGGCCGGCAAAAAGAGGCTGAAATCAGCGAAGCCTACCTGAAAGAAACGGGAATGTTCTTCTCTGCAGATTCAGAGCCGGTCTATAATAAGGTGCTCAGTCTGGACCTCTCCACGGTACAGCCCTCACTGGCAGGACCATACCGGCCCCAGGACCGGATTAACCTTTCCGATGTACCTGCAGCATTTGCAGCAGAACTTGAAAAGGTAAGCCCCGGGACCAAAGACACAACCTTCCCCATGACCATAGACGGCGAAGAGGTTCAGGTTCCCCACGGTGCCGTAGCCATTGCCTCCATTACCAGCTGCACCAACACTTCAAACCCCTTTGTAATGATCGGAGCGGGGCTGCTGGCAAAAAACGCCAGAGCAAGGGGACTTAAGCCCCCAAAATGGGTTAAACCCTCGGTGGCCCCGGGCTCTCAGGTTGTTCTGGACTACCTGAACCGCGCCGGGCTTACCGACGAGCTTGAAGGCATCGGCTTTGCCGTTACCGCCCTGGGCTGTGCAACTTGTATCGGAAACTCAGGACCGCTGCCGGACTATGTTAACGAAACCATCGATAAACACAGCCTTTTAACCGCCTCTGTGGGTTCCGGCAACCGGAACTTCGAAGCTCGGATTCACCAGAAGGTACGCTTTAATTACCTGATGAGCCCAATCTACGTTGTAGCCTACGCGTTGGCAGGCCGTATGGATCTGGACATGATCAGCGAACCCCTGGGTAAAGATTCCGAAGGGAAAGACGTGTTCCTGAAAGACATCCTGCCCTCCTCCGATGAGATTAACGCGGCAATGGGCAAAGCAGTCAAATCGGAAGACTTCGTTAACCGCTACAGCAAAATCTACGACGGCGATGATAAGTGGCAGTCGTTGAAGGTAGACAAAAGCGAACTCTTTCCCTGGGACCCGGATTCAACCTACATCCGCCAGCCGGAATTCTTTGACGCCCCCGAAGGTGATCCCAGCATTATAGAAGGAGCCCGAGCCCTTGGAGTATTCGGAAACTCAATAACCACCGACCACATCAGCCCTGCGGGAACCATTGCAGCGGACTATCCAGCAGGTAAATATCTGCTGGAAAAAGGGGTTAAGCAGAACGATTTCAACAGCTACGGCTCTCGCCGGGGAAACCACGAAGTTATGATGCGGGGGACTTTCGCCAATATACGCATTAAGAACAAACTGGTACCGGAAAAGACCGGCGGATATACCCGCAGGGAAGAAGGCGCCGAGGTGGAATATATCTGGGATGCGGCAGAAAAGTACATGGCAGAGAAGACTTCCCTGATCGTACTTGCCGGCACCGAATACGGAACCGGATCTTCCCGTGACTGGGCCGCGAAAGGACCGAGGCTGCAGGGAGTACGGGCTGCAATTGCCATGAGCTTTGAGAGAATTCACCGAAGCAACCTGGTGGGAATGGGAATTGTGCCCTTGAAGTTTGCCGAAGGAGAGTCTGCGGAAAGCCTGGGGCTCACCGGCTTTGAAACCTACTCCATTAAAGGCCTAAGAGATCTGCTGCCGGGAACAGTTGCGGAAGTTACAGCTACTGATGCAGCCGGCAAGACCACCACCTTCAAGGCGGAGCTGATGGTCTATTCCGGAGTTGAGGCTGAGTTTATTAAAAGCGGCGGGGTTCTGCCCTACGTGATTGAGCAGTTGAAGTAAGGCAGAATATTTATTTATGCGTTGCAGGCCGGGAATCCCGGCCTGTTTTTTTTGAGCGTGGTTATCGACTTCACTCAACCACCGCTTTAATACGTGTTATGCTGAGCCAAGTCAAAGTGGTCGAAACCACCATTTCCCAACCATATGTAACAGTTAATGATCGACCAAGATGTTGTATAATAGAAGGAAATACCAAGGAGGATACATACAGACACTAGTTGAGACCTTGGTAAAGAAACTGGACCATATGTCTCCTGAACGACTTGCAGAAGTTGACGATTTTATTGATTTCATCATTCAGAGGGACAGGGATACTCAATTATATAAAGATTTTGATCAAGCCTCGGAATCAGTATTCGAAAAAGTTTGGGACAATGATGATGACGCCGTCTACGACTCATTATAGTTCCAGCGAGACCCCTTGGGGATCGAAATGGAATTGAAAACCCGGTATATCCCATAAGTTTAGGCTGTTTTCTTTTCATGCGAAACTACTCATAATGTGTCCACATCCTTAAGATTTTCACTGCCTTTTCTTCTTCCACCACCTGATAGACAATCCTGTGCTGGATATTAATACGGCGGGAAAAAGCTCCGGTTAAATCTCCCAAAAGCTTTTCATAGGGTGGGTACTCTATAAAAGGATCGTTTTTCAGGATTTCAAGGATCTCCTCAGCCTTTTTTTTAAGGTTGGACGAAGTTAGTTTTATTGCATCTTTCTGAGCCTGTTTTGTGAAAAAAAGTCTATACACTACCAGTCCAGATTTTCAGCAAGTTCTGATGTCGGAGTATTCATTCCTTCGATTATGGACTCTCTCATCCCTGGAATGGAGGTGAGAAACAAAGTCTCCTGGATACTTCGCCAATCCTCTTCACCTACCAGAACAGCAGAAGAATCTTTTCCGGTAATTTCAACCGGTTCATGGGTTTCGTTAACCCGCTGCAGGATTTTGTATAGATCCTTTCTAGCATTAGTTACATTGATACTGCTCATGGCGACTCCGTACGGTATAGCGTACGTAAGGATACACCTTTATGGCGTATAAGTCCAGTCTGCTGGAAGAAGGTAGTTCAGATTATTCTTCAGCCTGCTTTTTCATATAAGACTTTGCCGGTTTCGTGAATTTCTCTTTGAAATGAATTCATATTGTTCTTAACTTTTTCATACTGCGGGATAGTATAAACTAACAAATCGATTGCGAACATATTGTTTATTTCTCTTAGAACCCGCCGGACAATAAGTTTCTTTTGCTGCCACTCATCGTAGGTACCGGGATCATCATGATCATCCAGTACAACCAGAAGATCTATGTCACTATCCGGTGTAACCTGCCCTTTTGCATATGAACCAAAAAGCAATACTTTACGAATTGGTAAAGATAAGAGACTGGAGACAATACTATTTAAAACAGATTTTATTTTTCGCTCTTCTTCAGTTACCATAGTCAAATAGTAGTCCACCTCAGGCAATATATCGAGAGTATTACTTCCCTACACCATCTTCTCAGGCTTCACCCAGGCGTCAAACTCATCGGAAGTGAGAAATCCCAGACTGACGCCGGCTTCCTTGAGGGTAATATCCTCTTTAAAGGCCTTCTTGGCTATCTGGGCAGATTTATCGTAGCCAATATGGAGATTCAGTGCTGTTACAACCATGAGAGTACGGTTGAGATATTCGCCGATTTTCTCTTCGTTCGGCGTAAGCCCCTCGAGGCAGCGGAGGCGGAAGCTGTCCATACCGTCGGCAAGGAGACGGATGGACTGGAGAATATTGTAGATGATTACGGGCTTGTAGACGTTGAGCTCGAAGTTTCCCTGGGAGCACGCGAAGGATACGGCGGTATTATTGCCGATTACCTGGACACAGAGCATGGTGAGGGCTTCGGACTGGGTGGGATTTACTTTTCCGGGCATGATGGAGCTGCCGGGTTCGTTTTCCGGCAGGTTGAGCTCGCCAATACCGCAGCGGGGGCCGGAACCGAGCCAGCGGACGTCGTTGGCTATTTTTGTGAGAGCCGCTGCCAGTGTGGTGAGTGATCCGGATAAGGCTGCCATACCGTCGTGGGCGGCCAGGAGGGCGAACTTGTTGGCATTGCAGGTGTACTTGTCGGAAGTAAGACCTTCAAGTTCCGTACATACGGCCTCGGCAAAGCCTTCAGGTGCATTAAGGCCCGTTCCGACGGCGGTTCCGCCGATGGGTAGTTCCAGAAGTTCTTCAGTGGATACTTCAATGCGGGAAAGGGCCTGATGAACCTGGGCCGCGTAGCCGGAAAACTCCTGACCGAGGCTGATAGGCACTGCATCCTGGAGGTGGGTTCGGCCGACTTTGATAATACCCGCGTAGGCAGCGGCTTTTTTTTCCAGTTCTTCAGCGAAAGCCTTGCCTGCCGCGAGAAGCCTTTGGCGTACCATGGTAACTGCGGCAATGTGCATGGCTGTGGGAAAAGAGTCGTTGGAGGACTGAGAGCGGTTTACATCGTCGTTGGGATGAACCACCGATTTATCGCCCAGACTGCCGCCGAGGATTTCTGCAGCCCGGTTGGCGATAACCTCGTTGAGATTCATGTTGGTCTGGGTACCGCTGCCGGTCTGCCAGACAACCAGGGGAAAATGGTCGGCCAGACTACCGTCGATTACCTCGTCACAGGCAGAGATAAGAGCATTGAGTTTGGATTTTTCCCAGTTTGCGGAGGGGGCATTGGCAAGAACGCAAGCTTTTTTGAGAACGCCGTAGGCGGTAATCAGTTCCGGCTGAAAACGTTCACCGCCGATGGGGAAGTTTTCCACAGAGCGCTGGGTCTGAGAACCCCAGTAGCGGCTGGATTCAACCTGGACTTCGCCCATTGTATCGCGTTCTGTTCTATATGTCATGAGTATGCTCCTCCGTGGGGTGTGTAGGAGGAGTGTAGCAGAAAAGGGGGGGTATGGGGGAGAGGTTAGAAGGACGAACTTGACAACTGATAAGCAAAGTATTAGTATCATATATGATACCATGAAAACAGTTGTTATAGATACAAATGTAATACTCAGCGGGCTCAGCTCAAGAAACGGAAATTCCTTCAAGTTGATCAAAATGATTTCGGCCAGGTTATTTGAAATAAGTATTTCAGTACCTTTGATATTTGAATACGAGTCTGTACTGATGAAATATAAAAGCAGAACCGGAATGAACATTGAAGATATCGCCGATTTCCTGGATTACATCTGTACCGTGGGTAAAGAGACTAAAATCCACTATTTATGGCGTCCTATTTTAAAAGATCCATATGATGATCATGTTCTTGAAGTAGCTGTAGCTTCAGAGAGTGAGTACATTATTACATACAATATAAAAGATTTTAAACCAGCCCAGACATTTGGAATTGAGGCGGTATCACCAGCACTATTTTTAAACAAGGAGGGACTTATATGAGCTCATTAAGCATTCGCCTGCCGGAATCACTTCACGAGAGCCTGAGGAAAATATCCAAGAAAGATCATGTCTCTATTAACCAGTTTATCGCTTCTGCCGTTGCAGAAAAAGTTACCGCCCTTGAAACTGAGTCCTATCTTAAAAGACGCGCAGAAAGAGGCAGCCTGGAGAAATTCATGGCAGTACTGGATAAAGTCAAAGATGTACCGCCTGATGATTACGATGCATAGACAGGTTCCTGTTGCCGCGAACATGCTCAGGTGTTGCGGCAATATACCTTCCAGGAAGTTTCAATCAATGACTCAGCACTGCTAAACCGTGCTTCCCAGCCTAACAGCTCCTTTGCAAGGGAAGATGAAGCAATGAGCTTTTCCGGATCTCCCTCACGGCGGGGTGCAATTTCCGCAAGGATAGGCTTTCCGGTAACACGCCGGGCTTTTTCGAGAATATCCTTAACACTCAAGCCGTTTTCACTGCCTAAATTTACTATCAGAGAAGTATCCTTCTGCACCAGATACTGTAATGCCTTGTAATGGGCAGCAGATAGGTCGGACACATGTACATAATCACGAATACAAGTGCCGTCGGGGGTCGCGTAATCATCCCCGAATATCTGCAGTTTTTCCCGCTTTCCTGCCGCAACCTCCATGATAACCGGAAGCAGGTTGGCCGGGTTCATTTCCAGGCCGGAAACACGGCCTTCCGTATCATAGCCTGCTGCATTAAAGTAGCGCAGTGCCGCAAACTTTATTCCTTTGAGCTTATCGTACCAGGCAAGAATGCGCTCAATTTCCAGCTTGGTGAAGCCGTAGTAGTTTTCCGGTACCGTGGGGTGTTTTTCGTCGATAGGCAGGTATGCCGGTTCGCCGTAGACTGCTGCAGAAGAGCTGAAGACAATCCGCTTTATTCCGGCTTCAGAGGCGGCGTTCAATATGTTCAGAGTACCGGTAAGATTGTTTACGGAGTACTTTTCTGGCAGAATCATGGATTCACCGGCTGCTTTGAAGGCTGCCAGATGGATGAGTCCGTCGAAGTGTGTACCGGACATAACCCCGCGAAGGGCATCTGTATCGAGGATAGAGCCGTGAACAAACGCGGCGTCAGGGAAAAGGTTCGATCGGAGACCGGAAGAGAGGTTGTCGAATACGGTTACTTTTGCTCCGTTGTCGAGTAATTCGCGTACTACGTGGCTGCCGATGTATCCGGCGCCGCCTATTACTAATATATGCATTTTATAACCTGCCTAATTTTTTACACCTCAGATAGCATCAGACATGACTAAAACCTGTATCCCACTAAAACACCGAGATCACTGTCTGTATTAAAATCCCGATAGGCTCTGCTTACGTAGAGATCCAGACATACATTTTCAATTGATAAAACGGCCCCTGCAACAATAAATGCAGAATCGGCGTCATGTGTTTCTGTACGGTAAACCTCCGGACCGCAGCCACCATAAAGATCAAAACCAGCGTTAAAAGAATCTATTCGCAAAACTGGAAGATTCACCACCGCAGGAAATCTTGCAATCTTCACCCTGTTATTCCAGAGAACTGACGGTTTTAAGCCAATATAGGTAAACTCATTCAAAAAAAGTGAACACTGGACAGCAGCCATATACTGCTCAATGCCGAAGGGAGCCACATCTATATGAACCCCAACAGCAGGGGTGATTTCAATTAGATCCTCAGCTTGTAATGTAAAAGAAAAAAGGAGGGCTATCATTATTACAACGGAAAATCGTATATCCCTTATCGTCATATATTTAATTTCGGGCAGTCTCATCCCGCAACCAGACATGATAATTCCCATTTTTATATCTCCGAGCAGCACGTCGATTGATTACTAATTTGATAGCAACATACAGGAAAGTTGAAAAAAACGTACTAACATTGAATAACCGGTGCCGAATGAATGAAGAATTATCGGTATTCTCATTGGAAGTAAGTTCCGGAAATGTGTCATTCAACTGAAGAAGCCCAATACGTGATCGAGTTTTTATTTTAATTACACTTCCTATATCTTTTGGTACATAAATAGTAAATGAGTTTTGCTTCTCAATATGCCGTTCTACTGAAGGAAAAAGGAGTCGTACATATCCATCATCCGATATAATATCAGGAAACTCCTTAAACGCCTGACGCCCTTCCCTGCTTAATCCATAAACTCCGGAACCCAGAAGCCCCTCTTTACAATAAGGAGTGGATAACCAGACATTATAATAAGTACGGACCAGCCAGTTTCTTTTCTTCAGATCAATGTGCAATGCAGGAGCACCGGCTTTGGCTCCGTTTTCCAGTATAGCAACAGCGGTTTGAATTAAGGCTTGTTTTGTAACATGTACATCAGCATCTATATAAAACCGGGGGAAAAAACTCGCAGCCTTATCTCCCATATTCAAGGCCAGAATTTTCGATCCGATTTCAGTTTCAAGTACTTTTACTCCGGCATACCCCCGTGCCCTGGTCGCAGTATTATCCTTGCATCCATTGCAGACAACAATGACCTCAATCTTACAAGTATCATCATAGGCAGGAGCAAGATTATCCAGACAGCGCTGAATAACATTTTCCTCATTATACGCGGGGATAATTATACTTATTCCATCAATTTTCATTGTAAAGCCCAACTAAGGCAAGTGCACTACTGATTAGACAACGTAATTATCGAAATAATTGTTGCAATCAAGGCTAAGCTGGTAGAGACAACAGGAAAATAGCGGTTGAAGTTATAGACAAAATTATTGTTCAGGACGGTTATTGTATCTCCTGCAGCAATCGGATATTCGGGGTCTTTTTCGTTTCCATACCTGTCAATAATTTTTACCGCGTTGCCGGTGTTTCTCTCATAATCAGACCCCCCGGCAAGGTTGATATAGTAGAGAAATCCTTCCGGAGGGGTATAAGGATATCGTCCGGGGCTGTTGACAGCACCAATCACAGTAACCTGCAGTGTTTCATCTTTTTTAGATGGAATGGTAATTACATCATTATTTTCAAACTTGAACTCACCTTTAAAATCGGTAAAATCCATAACAATCAGTTTTGCCTGATCGCCGGTATAGCGTTCTATTGCAACTCTTCTAAGATCTGCAAGAGGGGTGAAGCCTCCGGAGAAGAATGCGATATCCTGAAGATCCTCACGCTCTTTTAACTGATATGTACCGGAGCGATATACCTCACCGTTTATGGTAATCTGCTTTGTCACCCTGCCTATCTCAATGGTGTCTCCTGGATAGACAATCGGGTTCTGGGACATCTGGCCTTGATTAAGGGCCTTCCACAGGTCGTATTCTCTCTCAATACCACTACTGTTTGTGATCCGGATATTCCTGATGGACGAGTGCTCACCGAGGACACCGAACAACACAGTATTAAGACGGGACAAGCCCCAGGCTATAACAAAACGTGTCTGAGGCACTTCCCCTACAATAGGCACCTGAAATGTTCCGGTGGAAATCATGGTTAATGAAGGTAAACTTCGCGGATACCCCTCCATAACCAGTTTCTCTACAATCTTTTTAAGCTGGGGAAAGCTTTTTCCGCTACCATCAACAATGCCAAGAACACCCAGATTTATTGAATTGTCACTCTCCACAATAATTTGGTTGGTCACCAGGTTTCCTGCAGTCATAAATGTAAGCCGGTAAATATCACCGGGGGTAACCGGGTAGGACTCGTTAGAAATTGCAAGCTGCAATCGGTCAACGGAATTCTCAACTAACTCCTCTTCCTGAGCAGCCTCCGGAGCGCCGGCCCCCGGACGATTCTGCTGAAAAAGCTGTTCCTGTTCAGTTGTCAGTGTCTGGGAAAAGCAAGGAAAGGCCGAGAGCAGTATAAGTAAAGGAAGATATTTCCTAAGCATTCTTGCCACCTGTTAATAAACGTATTTTTTCCGGATCATTTTTTATATGTTTATAAAGATCACTCAGTAAACCTATTCCAAGACCGGCAAAAAAACCAAGAACTGTAGCAATTATACAGATCTGACTTCTTCTGGGGCCAGATTTTTCTTCAGAGACCTCTGCGGGAGCAAGTACACTGAATGCAGAATCTCCGGAAGAGGTAAGCTTCTGTACTTCATACTGTTCCTTCAGTTTCTGATAAATCCGTATCTGGATTTCATGGGACATCTGAAGATGGGAGTACTCAATAGCAAGAGAGCTCAACTCCTCTTGAGAGGGCATCTGCTGACCACCTGTGCCTTCTCCCCGTTCTATCTGGCGGATAAGATCCCTCAAACTGTCACGTTTTGCGCGCAGCTGGATAAGTTCCTGGTCTTCAACGGTGGAAAACCCGGAGTAGTTGTTAATTGCAACTTCAGTCTGGAGTAATTGAGAACGAAGATCGGCCAGCATCGATGCCTGGCTCTGGGCCAATTGATCGACTGAGAATACACCATAGGTGGTTTGAAATTTCATAATCTCAGCTTCAAGGCGGGAGATTTCTCCGGAGATATCGTCTATTTTCTGCTTCAGCGCTGCCATTTCCTGCTGAGAACTTGATCCTTCCCAGCGGGCAAACCAGAGCTGAAGGTTCTCTACCATACTGTCTACTACATCCCGGGCAAACACAGGATCGGTATCTTCAAAGCTAATATTCAAAGTACCTGTTCTACTGTCATAATTAAACGAACTGTTACCTATAACAACATTTCTGCTGGTTGTTCTAACTTTGTTCTGTATGCCAAAGAGTTCTATAATATTGTTCTTCTCCACAATCTCATCAAGAAACGGACCGCTTTGTAGAACCTTTATTCCTATTTGCCCATAATTCATGTCATTGCCGCCGGATTGAACACCTAGCAAAGACAGCATGGATGTCATGTCAGAACCACCGCCACTGTCTACGATTAAAACAGCCTGAGATAGATAGCGGTTAGGTAACGGGCTTTTATCGGGCGGCAGAACAATGGTAATAATCGAAAAGATTACACTTCCGATGGCTGCAACAGCAACACAGAGTGCGATTAATTTGATATGTTTATAGAAATAGGACAAATAATGCAGTATACCTTCCAGAAGTGTTCTTTCTTCCGGTTCCATTGGAGCTTCTTTTTCTTCCATTTTATCCTCAGTTTACAGATATTTGTTTCCTGTGTAAATAAACAGGAATGTTAGATCTCATGGACAAGTTAGCTACATAAAGGTTGTAGAAAAGATATGACGACAACATCGAGGGTAGACATCTTTATTTTTGAGCACAGAGAACAATGGCCAATAAACGAATTATTAAGGTTGTACCCGTGGACCATGGCCGAAAAAGAGCAAATAAGCCGTTTCATAAGTATGCCTGCTGCAACTTCCTGGTGTTTGAGCCGAATCCTTACTAGGCAGATACTCACTCACAAAATAGGAATACCTGTAGAACAAATAGTGTTCAACCATAATAGTTTTGGTAAACCTTATCTTCAGAATAATCCTGTATTCATTAACTGGTCCCATACTACAGGTTGTCTGGTTCTGGGTGTATGCAGATACACACAGATAGGTATAGATATAGAGAAAGTGGAAGAATCAGCGGTCAAAGCAGACGATATCGCTTCATCATTCTTCACAGAAGAGGAATATGAATGGATAAAAAACAGTCACGAAAAAGATAAAAATATGTGTTTTCTATCACTCTTCGTACAAAAGGAAGCATACCTCAAAATGAAAGGAACCGGCCTATCAACACCACTGGCAGAAGCACCTGCACAACTGTTATTGCCGCCATTTCAGGAAAACCAATCTGTACTTTTCACTACTGGAGAGTATAATCAATTCATTATTTCCGCGTGTATTGAAACGACAAGACAAACAGATGGAAATGTAACAGCAGTTAAGCCATTTCAATACTTTTCATGCAGCTTTAATCCCGAACTCAACAGTTTCAGCTGGCAACCCCTTTGCCAGAAAATATAAGCTCTGCAAAGCGCTAAACCTTTCGATCCCTTCTTTCCATCAGACGAAACAATTGCTTAATTATAGCAACCATACCGACTATCAGGAAAATCTGTAATAGAGATATAACAAGGGTGTAAAATGAACTCTGATGTTGGAACCCTGGCCATACTTTGGACAACACCACATTCATCAAAGTCCACAGGCGTAGATGAAATACAAAAATCCAAGTAAACATTCCGCCGATGATTGCGGGAACCCTAAGGTTTTTAAGCACATCTGATAACAGAAAAAATCCAGATAGACTACAAATGGAGGAAGATAGAAAGAACAGGATATTCCCAAAAACTCCCTGCTTCAAATCAACCCATATATTATATTGCTGCACGATATATCCCAAAGACAGGAGAACAACCAATGATAAAACTTTTTCATTAAGGTTAATTCTTTTAACAGGGATTTTCAGAACATAGTGCCCCAGAATAATAAAGAATTGTACTGCACAGGCAATATTCAGACTCCAGGGAAGCGGGAAGGAAACTACCCGGGAAAAGATTACACCAGTCCCAAAGATTACCAGTGAGAGAACTATCACCGGAATCGTCCTTTTCACATTTTTAAGAATTACAATGGCAAGAAAAAGTGAGAGAAAAAGAGCTGGAAAATACCACATATGCATTCCCCAGTCCATATAATTCCCCATGCCCTGACTATAAAAGATCCCAACTACCTGTTTCAAAGGTTTATACCCTTTTTCTGCAGCCTTTCCGGAAAGAAAAATTAATACAAACCAGAGAAAATACAGAACAGCAGAATACAGGAAATATGGTGCAAGGATACGTTTACCGAGCTTTCTTACAGTTTCTCTCAATCCATAATTCTCAATATCATGAATTTCCATTCCGGCAATAAAGAACAGAAGGGGGACACTAAATGAGTAGAGATAAGAAGTGACAGCAGTACCAAAATGATGGCCCCAGACAATAAAAAGTACTGCAAAACTTTTCAGTACCAGGGTCTGTTTTCTTTCCGGTTCGCTAACGGGTTGAAACATAGGAGAACTTCCTTTTTAAATCCAGAAATCTTTTTTCATAGAAGGAATACGAGAGGTATGCAAGAACTAAAGACAATGATGTCCCCAAAAGAATAATCAGTTTATAGTCAAAATGATAATAATACATTGCCCGGAATATCGGGTAGTGTATAAGATATAAACCGTATGATATCCTGCCAATCAGAACCAGCCATTCTGTGTTCAAAAACTTTTTTATGACACTTCTCTCATTAACAAGAAAATCTAATATCAGAATAAAGCCAATAAGGTTAACACCGGCCAAAATCCATTTGTAAACAATTCCAGCGCTGTAATCAACAAACAAACAAATCCATATTACTGCAAGAACAGATAGAGGGGAAATAACCTTCACTATCCCTTTAACCGAATGAAAGAATTTTTCCGGAATCAATCTATAGCTTGTAACCAGCCCAAGAAGTGCTCCAGTCATCAGAGAATCAAACCTGGTATCAAGGCCGTTATACAGCCTGAATATACCTGCCCCTCGCATAAATAATACACTACGAATCAGCCAGGAGGACAACGCAAGAGCAAGAACCAAATATGCAATCAATTTTCTTTTCTTAATCCTTTTTAGAAAGAAATACAACAGAGCAGGCCATATGATATAGAACTGCTCTTCAATCGAAAGAGACCATGTATGTCGCAAAACATCAGGTGGGTGGATAGAAAAAGCCCAGGCCCAGTTGGTAACATAAAAGAAAGATATTAGACTGTCGATTACACCATCAGTTACCCCCTGCCGGCTGGAAAAAATAGCACAAACCACTACATAAGTAACAAGGAGCAGTACCAAAAGTGGGAACAACCGCAGAATTCTGCGCATATAAAATTGAATAAATCGTATAGTTGCAGAAAACTCATACTCCCGGATAAGAAGCGAAGTGATAAGGAATCCGCTTATTATAAAAAAAAGGTCAACACCAATGAAGCCTCCGCGAAACAGATGAAATCCGCTATGATGCATCATTACCAGCAACACCGCCACACCACGCAGCCCGTCAAGTGCTGGGATATGGTTCATTCTCTTAAGACCTGTCAAGATTTACTCCATTTTATATTTCCAACTTGCTTAGATTCATATTCATAAGTATAGTCTACCTGAATAGAATGAAAACTGATTATAAACCTTACTGCAAGCTTGCAGAACTATCAATTATCTGTATGTTTTTTTTCATCTCCTGTTCTGCAACATCGCCGAAAAAGACAGAAGGAGCCCCACCTATTCATACAAAAACCATAAAGGTATATGCTGATCAATCAGCAATAAACGGTGACGTATCTCTCTACCTTCCTGAGATAAAAAAAGCGTCAAATATACTCTATTTCTTTCATGGTGATGCTGGAAATTCCGAGAGCTGGCACGGTTTCTCCAGTATCCTGAAACCTCTTGCAGATAATTATGGTATTGCAATTGCATCAGTCAGCTTTGGGCCAAAATGGTTCATTGTGCTCTCAGAAGAGCAGAATCCTTATCATATCCTGAATACAGATTTTACTGAGAATATAATGCCACAGATAGAATCATACATTTCAATCGAGCCGTTAAACAGAATTGTCTGCGGATTCTCCATGGGCGGTTATAATGCGGCACAACTTGCATACCACTCTCCGGAATTATTCTCCCAGGTTATTATGATCTCCCCTTCCATCCTGCCGATATATCCTTATGATTCTGATGAAACTATTTCAGAATATATAACTATATCTGAAAGAAAACTGGGTAGCTTAAAACAGACACTGCGTAAGCTTATTCTTGGAAGAAGTAGAATAGAATCGTCAATCAACTATGTTTTATCCTTTCAGAAAAAACGCTTCCCGACAGAATCGGCATGGGATAAAAACAACATGCTGAAATATGTTCTAACCACCAAAAGAAACTATCCTTCAACCTATATCTCAAGTGGGATCCACGATATAAATGCATTTTTCGACGGGAATGAGAAGCTTTACAGGAAACTGTTGGAATATGGAACTGATGTTACATTTATCCCTATTAACGGAGGACATTTAAGTAGAGATGAGGAATCTCTAAGGGATTTTATAATATCTCATCTGCATTAGTTTTTCTGCCGGACATAGTCACTTATTATTTTACCTGTCATATTGCCATAGGTAGTCAACTTGGTATTATGGTCTCCTTTAACAACACGAACATCAAGATTATTCAATTCCGCTGTACTCCAGGATAGATTTGGGAATTTTCTGTTCCAGACTTCATTTATTATAAGCAATACTATGGAATCAAGTGTTTCCGGTCTGTATTTTATCAGCTTCCTGGCATAAATCGAGCTACCCAAAAGAAGTCTGCGGGTCTCCCGGTTTTTGGGGGTGAGCGGCAGCAACGCAGGGATATACTTGATTGTTGAAGCGATAAATTCCATCAGCCCTTTTCGACTGAATCCTGCCTTTAGCAGCTTTTTTATACTACGTATCAGAAAGCGTCTATACCCGATAAGGATGTATTTAATCATAAAGAAAAAGGTGGTTTTTACAGTGTCAGAAAGGATCAGGACTCTGACATCGTCTCCAGCCTTTTTCAACTGCTGCACCATTTCATAGGCGACAACTCCTCCAAGGCATTCGCCTCCAAGAATATAAGGTCCCTCCGGGTGTAGCCGTTTCATTGCTGCAATATTATCTGATGCCATCTCTTGTACATCTTTATTGAAGGTTTCTCCCCTGTAGATTCCCCGAGGGCGTATTCCGTACAAAGGAAGATCCATATCGATGTGTACAATGATATTATTGAAATATCTCAAGAAATCTTCTTCGTAGGCAGAAGTATCATGTTTGCTGTAATACATATCATCGTATACCCCGGCTACAAAAAAGAAGGGAACTCCTTCTGTGACCTTATTTACCGAAAAGATAAGAGGAATAGAGTCCGCAGCGATTTCCGAATTCCCGGCAAGAAAGCCATTAATTGTAGGGTGATTAAAAAGATCCCGAAGATGCCATGAAGCCTTGAATGTTTTATTCATTTCAAAAATCAGCCTGGTAGCTAAAAGGGAATGCCCGCCCAAAGCAAAGAAATTATCATTTAAACCAATCTGTTCAATTCCGAGTATATTCTGCCAGGTTTTTACAGCGGCCCATTCCGCAGCTGTTTTCGGCTGCTGCTTCTCTTCTGAGTTGAAATCACCCGGGTTTATTTCTGGCAACCGCTTTCTGTCGATCTTTCCGTTAGGCGTCATAGGCAAACTATCAATTACCTCAAAATAAGAAGGAACCATATACCCGGGTAGCCGCTCTTTGAGGTACTGGAGAAACAGATCATAATCCAATTCTCCTGCAGAAGAAAGAAACAGAATAAGACGTTTATCATTATTGGTAAATGTTTTTACCAGGCAAACTGCACCTTCTACAGATGAATAACTTCTGGCTACTGATTCAATCTCGCCAAGCTCAATCCTGAATCCACGGATCTTTACCTGGGTATCAACCCTTTCGAGGTAACGGTAGTTGCCATCTCCGAGATCCACTACCCTGTCCCCGGTTTTATACAGCACCGGTCCATCTGAGGATTCAAAAGGATTGGAAAGAAATCGTTTCTCATTCAATTCATCCCGGTTCAGGTATCCAAGAGAAACACCGGCCCCCCCGATGTACAATTCTCCCGGAACCCCCCGGGGAACCAGATTGCGGTCCTCATCAAGAATGAAGAACAAGGTATTATCTACAGGCTCTCCAATAAGAGGCTCCGCATCCGGTCCGGGAAGATTATACATGGATGAATAGATTGTTGTCTCTGTGGGGCCATAACCGTTCCAAAGATCTATTCCCCGCTGCTGGAGCTCCCTGGAAAGATCCGGCGATAGGGCTTCACCTCCGCTTACCGCTTTCAATCCTTTTTTACCTTTCCAGCCAGCCTGAATCAGCATCTGCCAGGTTGCCGGGGTTGCCTGGGCGATGGTTATACCTGCGGATTTAATAGTATCGATAATCCGAGAAGGGTCAATCGCTGTTTCATAGGGAACAATCTCGATTGAGGCACCGTTTAACAGCGGGAATAACAGCTCAAATATCGAGATATCAAAGGATAATGTTGCCAAGGCAAGAACCTTATCATCCGGGACAATGCCCGGGCGCTTTTTCATGGAATGCATGAAATTTATAAGCGATCTGTGGGAGAGCTGCACACCGTTGGGCTTCCCGGTTGAGCCTGAAGTATAGAGAATATATGCCCTGTCTTCAGACGAAACAGCAGCAGGGGGTAACGGTCCTGTTTCCGCCATAATCTGTTCATAGTCTGTTTCAACATCAATAATTTCATACTGGCCCTTACTCAGACTTTTACCAACAACAGAATCTGTCAGGATATGGCTGGCGCCAGAATCCTTGAGCATAAGTTGAATACGGTCCTCAGGGAAATGCGGATCTATGGGGATATAGGCGCAGCCGGTTTTCAGTACAGCCAGAACAGATACCAGCATTTCTATACTTCTGTTGATATAGACCGCAACCAGGCCTTTTGGCTTTACTCCGTGAAGGTAAAGATACCCTGCCAGCCTGGATGAATGATCATGCAGATCGGCATAGGAGATAGTCCTTCCCTCAAAGCCTGCTGCTGTTTTGACTCCGTACTTGTCAACTGCAGCCCTCAGGCAATCAAGGTAAAGCCTGTTACTGTCAAACACAACTTTATGACTGTTTGCCCGGGAAAGAAGGGTTTTCTTCTCTTCTCCGCTGACTACATGGGCAAGCTTCAAGGTTATTGCCGCATCCGAGATAAAGCTATCTGCCACATGGATAAAGGAGTCTATGATTCTCTTGATTGTATCTTCGGTAAACAATTCATTAGAATATTCAAACATTCCATGGATACGCCCCCCCCGCTCCCACAAGTAGGCTGACAGATCATATTCGGATAATCCTCTGTCTGGAATTTCCTGGAAAAACTGACTGCTTTCATCGCTGTCGATATAATTCTGGAAAGCGAACATTGTCTGAAAAAGAGGGTTGATATTTTCATAGCGGGGAATATCAAGCCCTTCGATTATTTTCTCAAGGCTTATTCCACTGTGTTTGATACACTGGGCATACCGGGATCTGACATAGTGACACAGTTCATCCAGCCGCTCTACCCCGGTGAAATCAACCGTCAACGGTAGGGTATTCAGCAGGAAACCGGCGACCTCTCTGGATTCCGGTGTGGTTCTATTGGAATCAGGAATACCTATAACTATTTGCTCCTGATTTGAATAGCGATGAAGAACATAGGCATAAAGAGTAACCAGGAGATGAAACAAAGAAACTGAAACGTCTGAACTCAACTGTTTAATGGCTGCACTTGTCTTAGGAGAAAATGAAAAACGCAGTACATCACCGGTGTAGTGCATACTTTTGGGGCGGGGATAGTCAAAAGGCAACTGCAGTATCCCCGGATTTTCTCCGACATGATCCTTCCAGAAACCAAGTAAATCATCAGAATTACCGGAGATATGCGTGCTGCCCAGGCGGATAAATTTCAGGTATTCCAGGGCAGGAGTTTTTGCAACAGGACTCTTCCCGGCTTCCAGCTGGTGGTATAGATATTCTATATCCTTATGAAACAGATTAAATGACCACCCGTCTGTAATTATATGGGGGATATATAGAACCAGCCGGAAATAATCCGATCTTAACTTATACAGAACAAAATGATAGCAGGGAGATTCTTCCATTGTCCATGTTTTTGCACACTCCAGGCGTATCAGATTTGTACAGACATCATCCGGAGATTCTTCATCACTGAGGTCCACAAATGAATAATCATCCGACTTTTTTCCACTTCTCTGCAGATAGGGAAGACCCTCTTTATTGATGATACACAGGTTGAAAATGTCATACCTGTCTGTCAACAGACCGACTGTTTCCTGCAAGAGAGCTGGCTGAATATCTTTTTTGATATCAATGGTCTGAGCAAGATTATATGCAGGGCTTGAAGAATCATATTCATGAATAAACCAGAGGCGTTTCGGTGAATCCGGGAGTGGGAGAAGGAACTCTTCGTCATAAATATCAGTATCGGAAATAGTTAAAACAGTCGTCTCCGATTCCTGTTTATCGAAGTTCATCTCCATAGAAAGGAACTGCTCAAGCTCGCTAATGGTTGAATTGGTAATAATATCCACCGGCTCCAGATCCACTGACAGGCGTCGAATAAGCAGGGACGCAACCTTCCCGGCCGACATGGAATCACCGCCCAGGGAGAAAAAGTCTGCCTCCGGTGCTATCTCGTCATAGCCGAGAACCTCTTTCCAGACATCCGTAATTTCTTCAAAGAGAGTTCTGTTTCCTGTAGTCCGGGGAATATCCGATGTAACAGCATCTGCTGCAATCCTTCCCCGGGTGACTACCCTCTCCGCCGAAAGAGTCTGTCGCTGTACCGGATAAAGACTTTTTTTAAAACAGTAAGGGGGAAGATGAATATGCCTTCCCGTCTTAAGGTTGCCATACAGCTTCTTCCAGCTAATATCTGTACCGCAGGCCCACAGTTTACCTATTGCCGCAAGCAGTCCGGTATATTCATCGGCATCAGTTCCGGAATCCAGAAGTGACGAGAAATCAGCTGCTCCGGCGAGTTCTTTGTTTGATCCGCATAAACCAGTAAGAACATGCCCCGGCCCAGCTTCAATTATCAGACAGTCATCCAGAGCTGCAAGACAGTCAACATTCTGCCGGTATTTCACCGGCGAAGTTACCTGATCAAGCCAGTATACGGCAGAAAGCATGGATTCATCCGCCCATACCCCTGTCAGATTGGATAGTACAGGGAGTGTCAAACGCCCGAACTGTATAGAGTTCAATTTTTCCTTCAATGGTTCCAGCCCGGGTTCAAGAAGCGGGGTATGAAAGGGAACCCGGTTTTTGAGAAGAACAAACCTGACACCATCATACTTTAGCCTATCCACTAAAGAATCAAGAGAATCTTTTGAACAGGACAGAACTGACTGTCCCGGTCCGTTTTCCACTGCCGGAAAAACACTCGCACCACAGTACCCGAGGGCTGTCTCGGCTGGGGCAAGAACTGCAATCATTCCACCATCGGGCCCATCTTCCATACAGCGCCCGCGGATAACAATGAAATCCACCGCATCTTCAAGGGTGAATACACCACTGACAGCGGCTGCAGTTATTTCACCAAGACTGTGTCCGGAAAGATGGGTTGGCTGAACACCGAGAGAAAGCAGAACCTGATACAGGGCGTATTCAACAGAAAAAAGGGAGATCTGTGTAAGAGATGTGGAATCAAGATTTTTTCCGCTTACTTCCCCACTGTTAAAAATTATCTCCCGGATATCCAGGCTGTGCCTTTTGAGAACCAGCTCGGCAATAGTATCAAAAGAAGCACGGAAAACGCTGTTTTCCCTGTAGATCTCTTTTCCCATACCAAAGTACTGTGTTCCCTGACCGGGAAAAAGCACTACAGTGTTTTTATGCTTCTTTTTCTTAAACGGCTCCATTCCTTCTGTAAATAATGTCTTTGCCCGTCCTCCGGAGCAAACAAGACCGGATCGATAATCTCCATACTCAGCGAAGGGAAACAGAGTTGTCAGGACATCAGCAGTGCCCGCACCTCCGAAGTTCACTGCTTCTGTCAAAGAATCCGTCATCTCTTTCAGAGGCTGAAGCGTATGGGCTGCAACAGGAATAAAGACAGGGCGAGTATTAACTGTCAAGGCGCCACCCTCGCAATACTCTTCAAGAATCAGGTGCACATTGGTACCGCCGATACCAAATGAGCTGACACCAGCTTTTCTGGAATTCGGCGACGAAGTCGGCCAATCGACGGTTTCTACCGGAATATAAAAGGGAGAATTCTCAATATCAAACTGGCTATTAATCTTTTGGATATTTATCTGACCTGGAATTTTACGGTTTTTCAGGGCCAGACATGTTTTAATAAACCCGGTGACACCTGCAGCAACATCAAGATGCCCGACATTCGGCTTGACTGCACCAAGAGCGCAGCTCCTTCCGTTTGCAGCGGAAGCGAATACTTCCTTTAATGCACTAAACTCTATAACATCTCCAAGAGATGTCCCCGTTCCATGGGTCTCTATGAAAGAAATATCGGACGGAGAAATATCAGCGAGATCTTGAGCATACCTGATAACATCCCGCTGCCCCTGAACGCTGGGAGCAGTGTATCCCGCTTTATTTGACCCGTCATTATTGGCTGCGGAAGCTTTTATAACTGCATAGATGTTATTATTTTCCTTAACAGCTTCAGAGAGCCTTTTCAGAACCACAACACCGCAACCTTCACCAAGAACAGTCCCGTTGGCAGCCTCATCAAAGGTTCTCACAACACCATCGGGAGAAAATATTTCACCTTCCTTGTAGAGGTATCCCGGAATCTTCGGCTGCTGAAGACTTACACCTCCGCAGACAGCCGCATCGCATTGGTAGGTAAGCAGGTTCTGCACTCCCTGATGAATCGCAAGAAGCGAAGTTGAACATGCTGACTGCAAAGTATAGCTGGGCCCGCGAAGATTCAGTTTATAAGCCACCCGGGTTGCCAGAAAATCTTTTTCATTACCGATAAAATTCTGAATCCCGACATGTTCGATGAGAGCATGATTAGTATTCAGAAGCTCAAGAGCGTTTGCATAGTTATATCCGGCGCCGGCAAAAACCCCGACCAGCCCGGGATATGTGAAAGGATCAATGACAGCATCCCGGAGAGCCTGATATACCACTTCCAGAAAGATCCTCTGCTGAGGATCAATGGTTTTCGCTTCGTTCGGGGAATAGGAAAAAAAGGATTCATCAAAACTTTCTGCATTATCCAGGGCTCCAAGAGCGGGAACCAAGTTTGCTTTATGATACTCTTCTTCGGAAAATCCTGCTTTTTTGTAGTCCTCTTCCGAGTATTGACGGATGGAGCACTTCCCCTTAACCAAGTTCTCCCAGAATTTGTCTATTGAATCAGCTCCGGGAAATCGGCCGGCCATTCCGATAACTGCGATCTCTTCAAAATCCTGATTCTCTATATCTGCCACTACTTTCCCCGAACTCTTCTAAATCTGTTTTGTACACTTAAACGTTTTGTCCTGATATCCATACTATCATCAATAAGGTTATCATCAATATGCCTAACTCTGTTTTTACCTGCTTTATCACGACAATGCTGTGCGAGGGTATGTACCGTTGGATATTTGAACAGATCAACAACCTCCAGTGATACCTGCTGTTCTTTTTCTAACAGTGAAAGTATCAGCGGAATCATCAGGGAGGTTCCTCCCAGTTCAAAAAAATTAGCATTATAGTTCTGTACCGGATTCTGCAGCACCCGTGACCATATAGATGCCACTGCAGCATCTTCTCCTTCAGAAACAGTCTCCAAACGATTTTCTTTTATGTCAGATAATGCTGCTGCCTCCCGGGCAATATGAATAAAAAGCTTCTCATCAAGTACTGTATCGGAATGTTCTCTACTTTCTCTTTTTACCACCGTGTTACCTGCCTCAGTTTCCTCAGACTTGAAGTCTGCCAACTCACCGGTAAGGAAGAACGGGGGAACAGTAAACCCCGGGGATTCCGTCTCATTTCTGTATGTTGCAAAATAGTATTCCACCGAAAGGAAGGCCGGTTTATTGCGCCCCGTATTTATCAGCGAAAAATATACTTCGCTACAGCCATATTTTTCTGCATATCCTCCCAGAAAGGTATATAGCTTTTTTTCAATGCCCTTTCCCAGAGCCCTGCAGCTCAACATCAGATTTTTAACAACAATTCGGTTCTCCAGAGTTTCGAGCAGAACAGCTCCAACCATACCGTAATCGCCGAATTTATCAGATGCGGAAATAATAAAACCCGCGCAAGATCGGGATGTCAGGTAATCGTAAAGATCTGCCTCGCTGAAGGTTATGCCGGTAAAATTAAACTGGTTGACCCGGAGGGACAACTCACTCACCCGAGCTATATCCTCCCGAGCCATCTCGCGTATTTCGACCTTCAGTCCCAGACCGGCAAGAAAATCCTGCAGGCTTGCGGATGAGGATTCAACCTTCTTTCGTTCAACATTGGATTTGTAAAATATAGTCCGGGAATATCCGGAATCCATGTTACCCCGCATATTGAGAGGCCAGAGATTTTCCAGAATAGAGGCTCGGTTACTCTCTTTATCGGTGAAATTAAGAACAAATACTTCAGGAATTGCAGCCTTGACTTCTGCACATTCCACCGGGTTGTCATCAATAAACAGGAAACTGTCGGGATTGAGGTTCAGCTCATCCGCAATGGAAAGAATGTTTTCCGACTTGTTCTTCCAGTTAACCCGCAACAGGGTAATGTTCTCCAGAGAAAGGATCATCTCTTCCCGTGCCGTAAAAACACGAAGTACATCATCTTCATTGTTCTTACTGTTCAGACAGAGGAGAATACCCTTCGATTCCAGGCGAACAAGTTGTTCCTGCAGTTCTCTGTATTCACTGGTAATCTGAACTCCCTCAACACCGTCTTCTCCGACAATTCCTTTCCAGAGGGTATTATCACAATCAAGCACAATTACCTTGCATGGTTTCCGCTGATACCCCCAGATATCCCTGGCTGCACACATTCCCAGAAAATTGAAAAAATCCATGGTATAAGGAATGTGAGCTGTTCTCATTGAAACAGGATCAATCACCTCATGAGGATATTGTTCCAAAAGAAAATTGGACAGGACTGTCTGGATTCTGCCCTTAAACGCATCTCTGAACTCCATCTCTTTTCGACCGAAGAAGTCAGAGACAGTACCGTTGCTAATCAGTTCCCGGGAAGAAGGCAGAAAATAGACAAAAAGAGGTGAATGACTGTCGGCAAGATAATGTGAACAGGTCCGTGAAAACTCCTCCATGATTTCTTCTATTCTGGATAGAGATTCCTCCGATGGAGAACCCTCATTCGGCTTGTATCCTGCCAGCCAGTCTTCCAAACGGAGCAGTACAACATTGAATCCATTTCTGTTAGCATTGCAGCGGGATACAGGATCAAGAAGCTCTTGAAAAACCTGATTATAGGGAGCCATCTCTACCCGGGAAAGCATATCTGCCATTCCAAGCCACCGCGAACAGGGCTCTTTTACCGGATCCGCTGTAAAATTGGAAACAAAGACTATATCGGTTACATATTGACTGCCTATCGGTTCAGTAAAAATCTCTGACCCGAAAGAAAGAGCCGTTTCCCTGACAGTTTCTACCAGTTGACGTATCAGCTCTTCCGGAAACAGGTTTCTCTTATATTTTATATTCCAGAAATCAGCTTCAGAGCCTTCTATAATCTCAAAGGTCATATCAAACTGACCTTTCTGTTGAGAAATATAGCAGGGTTGAACCTCAAGACCATCAATGCTGATTATACGTTCTCCGGGAATAACAAAATCAGCAAGATGCGTAGTTGCCTGGCGTGATATATAATTAAAGGCAATCTGAAACAGCGGATTTCTCCCATAGACCCTGGATGCCTGAACATCCTCGACAACCAGACTGAAGGGGTACTCTGTTTGATCAACAACAATCTGAAAACGCTCATTTACTCCGGAGAGAATTTCATTACGTCCCCGGGTAAAATCTTCATTGACCTGGAATAAAACCGGGTTGACATAGTACCCCGGAGCATGCCGGTACTTACTTTTTGCACGACCAGAGGTTAATACACCAAGGTTATAATTATTAAGATTCAGAAGTTGATGCAGAGAAAGCTCGAAGGCAGAAAGTACAATCGCGGTTTTGGTTATTCCAAGATTTCGGGCAATGGTTTCTAATGCTGTTCGAGTCTCGGACTCAAGAAGTAAACCAAAGTTATCCCCTACCTCCTCCTGCTCTGTACTTCCTGAATGAGAATACTCAACCACATCCTTTGTACCGGCAAGAATCTCTTTCCATAACTTCTTGTGGCGTTCCCGTTCCCCTTCATTAGTCAGATACCTTAACTGCTCATCAATAAAATCGTGATATGTAGTCCAACTGCTGTTTTGAGCATCCTGAACAAGGTCTCGCCCTGAATACAGTCTGAAAAAATCAGCCAGGAAAGTATCAAGGGAAATTGCATCGCATACTATATGATGGAACACGAGGACTATCAGAGATTCAGTCGCTTCGCTGGTAAACAAGGCAGTACGAAGGGGAAGATCTCTCTGCAGATTAAAAGGAAGTCTGCAGAATTCTGCTACTTCTGAGGATTTTTCCCAGGAAGCGGATCCTGATGTCCTGATGCGACTGAAAGGAACCTCACAGTTTTGCCGGATCCTTGTATACGGTGTGCCAGATGCCGACGCCGGGAAAATTGCACTCAACATCGGATGAACTTGAATCAGCCCTTTGAGGACCTCTGTAATTTTTCTTTCGTTACAATCTTCTGTAATTGAAAATGCAAGAATCACGTTGTAGGAATCAGAACGGGGATTCATTTTTTGAAGAAACCATAAAGCCTGCTGATTTAATGATAATGCAGAAAACCTCGGGATTCCTTCCTTAAGATCCTGCAGGATGGCAGATTTATTATCTTGAACAAGAGCCTTAAGATCATCACTGAATGCTCCTGCGGGTGCTTTGAATTTTAACTTGTCCCCGTCCTTCCAGATCCTGATATTTTTAACAGCAAGTTCTTCATACAGTTTCCACAGACTCATATTTCTCCTTCTTCATGTACTGAGTCCTGGAAATTGATATGTAAACCATTCTCACTTTTCTGGATCAGATCTACCAACATACCGATATTAGTTTCTCCCAGAAGATAAACAGTAGATACACTAACCGCAAATGTTTTCTCAATTGTTTCTGTTAGGTCTATAGCGCTTATGGAATCTATACCAAGATGAATGAGAGTCTGTGAATTTAGATTTTCAACAGCAGTCAGATCCTGTTTTATCAGTCTTTCAATCTCATGTTTCAGGAAATTATTTATAGATTCGGGTGTTGTATCTGTAGCAGATGCGCTGTTCGGTTCTGCAATATGCTCTTCTGTGGTGGTTGTAATTTTCTCTAACAGATCTTCATCCTTCAGAATTCCAGTGCAGAAAAAGAGGAGCCTCATAAAAGAGTGGTCTTCTATTGCCAGCAGATTGCGCCACTCCACGGCAAGCTTATCAAAAACTTCAGGTTCAAGAAATCCGTTCTTTACCAGGACCATTCCAACTGCAGAACTTTCAGATTTCAGGAATGCTCTGTCACCGGAGAATTCGCTGTGTACAGTAACTGTCTGTAATTCAATATCAGAAAATCCATAATTTTTGAACAAAGTAGGCAATTTACGACCGATATATGGATCACCGCCTTCAGCGAGACGGGCATTGCAGTAAGCTTTATACAGTAAATCAAGGGACTCAACATCTGGAGTGGTTTTCAGATGCAGACTGAAATCATTATCAATAACAAACAGTCTTCCTGCAGGCTTGAGAAGCTTTTTTAGAGCGATAAAAGAGGCCTTAACATTCGGAACATGCTCCAGGACCAGACGGATTACTATAGCATCAAAGGACCCAGGAGGAAATTCATTCTGTTCAATTGTTCCATGACAGACTGAGATGTTATCAATATTCTCATCGTGGAATGTTGTGTTCTGGTATGCACAGTAAGTACTGTCCATCTCAAGGGAAAAGAACTTTACGTTTGGATATTGCAATGCAAGCCGTTTGACAAGATGTCCCGGACCGCTGCCGCAGTCAAGAACGCTGGACATATCAGCCATTCCATAGCAGTCATACAACAGACGTTCTTCTTCCCAGAACAGATCGACCTGTGCTTGAAGCCTCTTTATCTCATTATCAACATCTGAGGAGAAGAGACTTGATACATAAGAACCTGAACGGTCACTTTTCTCATCTACTTTACTCATATTCCTACACCTCCAGAATTCAGTAAGAACAGAGCCCTAATATAAAGCATTATGCACGGCAAAGGTAGCGAGTATGGTACTTTTTCATCCGAAAACAAAGTTTCGGTTTAATACATACCCGATGGCAGAATAAAAACACATACTTGCAATAACCCCTATCAACTCCTGAATATTCATTTTCTCAATTATATAGTACTGCACCAACTCAGTAGTAAGCAAAAGGGATAATGCAATAAACAAAAATTTGACAGCACGAACATATACTTTACCGGGAAGTGCCGCAAAGGTAAAACGCATATTCAGCACAAAGCTTACAGTGATTGCAATCACATAGCCTGTGGCGGTATACACCGGATATGAAACACCGGTCATTCGCACCAGAAAGACACTGGATAAAAAAACACCGGTATTTATAATTCCAACCATGCCGTAACGCAGCATAGTTAGAAGCTCAACTATTATTGCTTTTTTCAACTGAACAACCCTGCAACCCGTTGATATCAGCAAATGAAATAAGATCGATACCCGATTTCTGGAAATATCCCTTGTTGTTTACAACTGTATCAAACTCATCTGCCCGTTGCCTGGTGTAGGAATCACCACACACGGCCTCACATTCACTACTGCAATAGCCGGGGTGCATGGGAAATTCAAAAACTTCATGCCGGCTGAGACAGATTGATTTCTGTACACTCTCCAGAACACTTTCACGATCCGGATTATTGAAATAACTCTGTCCAACTACCCGCACCTTGCGCTGAAGGGTTTTTCTCAAGTTTAAAACTGATAACAGGTCCAGAGCAGAAATTCTCGCAGCATTAATAACACCGATAGTCAGAGGATTCTCAAAAGGGATTCTAACTGGAACCGAAAGCCCAAGAACATCGGCTGTTTTAAGAATATAATAAAAAAGAAAAGGGAGAAGATGAAAATTCTGATGTGAATCAATATGAGATACCGTAATACCGGCATTAAGCATCATATGAAACTGGGATTCTATCTCCTGTTTCACTTCTCGCCGTGATTCTCTATTCAACATGATCTCTTTCATGAGACCGGGGAGATCCGGAAACCTTTTTCCAGTCCGTACAGAATGGCCGGATGTAATATTCAGATGTATCCCGCAGGCCTTGATCCCTTTTTCTTCCAGCAATTCCAGAGAGGAGGAAAAAGTTTCTTCCTTAACCATAAACGAGAAATCTGTTATGGCGCCCTTTTCGTGTGCATCCAGAATACCTGCATCAACTGCTGGGCAGAAACCGAAATCGTCAGCGTTAATTATCAGCTTTTTCAATAGTAATCACTTCATCAATAATATACTGCTGTGTGCCTTTTATCTCTGTATAGATCTGTCCGATATACTCGCCCATTACACCCATGAAGAAAAGCTGTATGCCGCCAAGCAGAAAAATTCCCCCGGCAAGAGTGGCAAAACCGGGAATCGGTTGATGGTGAAACAGCTTTTCGCCAACAATATAAACTGTATACAGAATGCTCAGAAGAGAAAGAATAATACCAACAATCGATGCGAACCTGAGGGGTTTAATGGAAATTGATATGATGCTTTTCACAGCCAGCCGAATCAGATTACCAAGAGTAAACTTGGACTTCCCCTCTACTCTATCCAGAACATGATAGGTTAAGGTTGTAGCCTGAAATCCCAGGCGGTCCATGGCTCCGGCAAAGAAAAAGTTTTTTTCCTTCCTGTTCTTCAGCTCATCAGCAACTTTCCGACTGAACACTTTGAAGTCAGAAAGATGAATATGGAATCCGGCTATGATATTTATCATCCTGGTAAACAGATCAGAACCAGCTTTCCTGCAGAAGGATGTTTTATAGTCAGACTTGAGAATATGAACGATATCAAATCCCTCTTGAAGTTTTGCATAAGCATTTAGAATTGCGTCAGGAGGCATTTGCAGATCACCATCGATAACAGCACAATAATCAGCATCCGAGACATCGATACCGCATTTCACTGCCAGATCTTTCTTAAAATTCTTGCTGAATTTTACATATTTTATGCTCAACCGTTTATCCCGGTGCAAATTCCGAAAGAAATCAAAAGTTCCGTCTTTACTGCCGTCATCAACAAAAATTATTCTGGTACTAGTAAACCTGGGGACGACAGAGTTTGATACTGCATCTATCACTTTTCCGATATTACCAAGTTCGTTGTGTATCGGAACTACAATATCAATACTATGCCTGTTCATCGGTTAGCCTGTCCGTTTTACCACTTATAACTATCAGGGTATAAAATGCTGTAAACAACAGCAATCCAAGAAACACCGTATTCGGTCTCGCCGGGATCAAATCGTTCAACAGGAAGAATACGGGAATCAGCATGGAGAAATACCACCTGTCAGTAAGGTCTTTACGTTTATTATAGAGCTCTACAAGCGGCAGAATCAGGAACACAGTATAGCTCCACCAGGTCTCCGGATACATAAGTATTGCAAAGGGCATCAGAAAGGCAGCTGCCTGGAAATCGGTTTTTACCTTTTTTACCAGGGTTATCACAAATGTAATAAAAAACGGCAGAAAAGCCAGAAGTATCAGTGGATGAAAAAGAGGAGACCCCCACACTGGTTCTACAAGTTTACTGCGCAGGAAGAATGCAATAATGGAGCAGAACGTATAGTTGGTATAAATACTCATTACCGGTGCCCGTTCAAATGGGCCATCAATAAAATAGTTCATAAATGTATCCGGACCGAAAACTGCCAGACTGATAAGGGTTGTAACCAGCAAGCTGATAAGAACCCCGATGAACTCCGAGAATCTTCTGCTTATAAAATAAAATGCAAGCACAATAAGAATAAAGGGTCTGAAGATGGCACCTATTCCAAGCAGGACACCAGATACGAGCCTGTTTTGTACACGAAGGCTTCTCAGCAAGAGATATAAAGGAATAAAGTTGGGGGCAAGATATTCCATGGTTTTCCATGTACCGGCAATAAGGAAAAAGAGAGTAAACACCATGAGATACGAGCCTTTTTCATCCATCAGTCTTCTTTTAACTTCATATGCTGTCAGGATGAGAAAAACCAGCTGTACCAGAGAAAAAAGAATGATGGAAATTCTGAAAGAGAAAAATCCAAAAAGTGCAAAGAAGAGACTTGTCTGGGGCGGATACTTGCTGCCTACATTAAGAACTTCATTGATAAAATCTACCCGGGGAGGAACGGGGAGCTGAATTGAATGGAACAACTCAGGTGAATAGATATTTCCTCCGGTTGCAGCAATTTTTGAAGTTATATAAAAATCAAAGAAATCCCATTGCCGAGGATGAAGAACATTTCCTATCATCTTCTTCGTAATATGCATAACATTCAGCACACAAAATCCGACCACAAGTGCGTAAATCAGATTATGCACAGGTTTGTAGCAATCTTTGTTATAATTGAACAGTATGGGAAGAAGAAAAATACTGTAGATAAAAATAAAAAACTCTTCCGCCCGATAGGTAACATTCCAGTACGGACCATTATTCAGATGATCCGCAATAAAATAGATGAATATTCCAATTAATGAAACTCCAACAACCTTTACATTATCCAGTACAGATATTTCTGAGTCTCTGAGCATTTCGTATTCCTTTGTTATATAATCTAAACTGTAATCAATACTATATACAATGAAACTGTTTTTTGGCGATTCTGTTTTATCTTGATCCGTAGCTTAGATAATCTCTCAACAGTTTCCCTATATTCTCACCGTGTATCGTAAGCCGGGTACTGTGGTCGCCCGGAACAACCCGGATATCCAGCCGGGGAAGTATATGACTTGTCCAGCCAAGATTAGCCCGGTTGCGATCCCACTCCTGATTTGCAATCAGCAAAGTACAACAGTCCAGTTTCTCTGTTGTGTAATCAGTAAGCCTACTGGCGAAAATATAACTTCCCAGCAGAAGATCATGTAACTCTTTCTCGTTTTTTGTTACAGGCAAGAATACAGCTTTCAGATTCAAAATCTGCCTGCGCACAAAATCCCTGTTTTTTAAATTTGCAAGAGTCTTCATTACTTCTTTCAATAAAAGTCTGACAAGGCTCTTTAAATTATAGTATCGTTGCAGAACCCTTTTATAGCCTGCAATATAATAGGTATCCATAAGAACAAGAACATCCACGCTGTCACCCGCGTCTTTCAACTGGCGGGCAATCTCATAGGCAATGATACCGCCAAGACATTCACCGCCAATACGGTAGGGTCCTTCCGGCTGAATCTTCTTTATCTCCCTGATATATTCTTCAGCCATTTCCTGCACATCTGATTTGAATCTTTCACCACGATAAATTCCCCGCGGCCGGATACCATAAACAGGCATGTCTACATTCAGAAAACTGATGATATTTGAAAAATAGCGCAGGAAGTCCTTTGCATATGCCTCTTCATTCTCAATCAGATAGTAGTTTTCCCCGTACACACCTGCAACCAGAAAAAAAGGAGTACCAACACGGGTTTTGTTTACCGGAAACAGAAGTGACAATTCACCGGTCCTGTCTTCTTTTCTACTGAGAATCAATTCCTGGATTGTGGGATGGAGGAACAGGTCTTTAAGAGTCCAGTTTTTTCCAAACACCTCATTCAATCTGAAAATGAGCTGTGCCGCAAGAAGTGAGTGCCCTCCGATATGGAAAAAATTATCATTCAGACTGATCTCTTTCTGCTTCAGTACGTCCTTCCACACATCAAGCATCTGTCTTTCTTCATCTGTCCGGGGATGAACAAACATCTTTCCCTTCGTAAGAACATCCGGTTCCGGCAGAGCATTTCGATTTATCTTACCGTTGGGAGTTAATGGATATGTGTCCATGTATACAACATGATTCGGGATCATGTAGTCAGGCAGAGTTTCCTTCAGAAGGCCTCTGATATAATCTTCATCCAACCTGGATTCTGAGATGAGATAAGCAGCAAGTCGTTTATCGTTTTCACTCTTTTCAATAACATGACAGACAGCCTGCTGCACCCCTGGTAGTTCTAAGAGTACATTCTCAATCTCTCCAAGCTCTATACGGTAGCCCCGCAGCTTCACCTGAAAATCAGATCGGCCTATATATTCAATGTTTCCATCCCCATGGTACCGGCAAACATCGCCGGTTTTATACATCAGTGCCTCCGGGTTAGATGAAAACGGGTCTGATATAAATCGTTCTGAAGTTAGATCATCCCGGTTCAGATACCCACGGGAAACTCCATCTCCGCCGATATACAGCTCTCCGCTTACACCTATCGGCACAGGATTCAGACTGCTGTCAAGGATGTACATAGTTGTATTATCCACAGGCCGACCTATCAGCGGTGCACGATCTCCTCCCTCAACTCGGGACACTGACGACCAGACAGTTGTTTCTGTAGGACCATACATATTCCAGACTTCATCACTTGCAGAAACAAGTGCCTGAGCCAGATCTCTGCTCATAGCCTCACCCCCGCAGAGAAGCTTCGCACCTTTACCGGGAACCCACCCTCCGTCAAGCAGCAGCTTATACATTGCAGGGGTTGCCTGCATAACACTCACCTTATGGTCTTCCATATACCCCGGCAGCCGCTGAATATCCTTTGACATATCTGAATCCGCAAGCACAACAGTTGCCCCGCAGATCAGCGGCAGATACAGCTCGAGACAGGAAATATCGAAAGACAGGGTGGTGAGTGCAAGCATCCGGTCGGAGGCCTCAATTCCGGGTTTATTCCTCATGGCAAGCAGAAAGTTCAACAGGGCTTTATGATGGATCTTTACTCCCTTCGGCTTTCCCGTTGAACCGGAGGTATAGATTACATAGGCAAGGTCATCCGGACCGATTTCCGGCTGCTCCCAGGGACGGTCATCCAGTGCAGTAAGAACAGATTCCAGCTGTAGAATTTCTGTGCTTTCGGGAGCATTGAAATGATCAAGAAGATGTTTGTCACTTATTATGCAGCTTAGTTGTGAGCTTTCTATCATGTAGTTGAGCCGTTCCCTGGGAAAGGAGGGATCCAGGGGGATGTAGGCAGCTCCGGTTTTCAGCACTCCAAGAACTGCGGCTATCATGTTGATGCTGCGGTCAAGACAGATTCCGACTTTGGCTCCCCTGCCGACTCCTTTACCGGAGAGATACCCTCCGATCCTTCCGGAAAGCAGGTTCAATTCTTTATAGCTTATGCTCCGGTCGTTGCAGATTACGGCGGTACTGTCTGCGGCAGATTTGCCGGCCTCATCGAAGAGTTCCAGGAAGGTGGTATGGCCGCTGTAATCCCGGGCTGTACTGTTCCACGTATCTATCATCAGTGTATGTTCGGCCGGAGTGAGCAGACTGATATCTGATACCCGTATTGCATTATTTTCCGCCACCACTTCAAGTATCCGGGTAAAGTGACTTACGATTCGCTGGATTGTGTCGGTGTTAAAAAGGTCTGTAGAGTATTCAAGCGCGCCGTCTATGCCGCTTTCTGTTTCCCAGAGATAGAACGAAAGATCGTATTCAGAGAGACCTCTGTCCGGAAATTCTTCAGAAATCCGCAATGAGGAATTCCGGTCGGTTTCTGATTCAAGATAGCTCTGGTAGGCAAGCATTACCTGGAATACAGGATGCATATTTTCCTGCCGCTCTATTTCAAGATTTACCAGCAATTCATCGAAAGAAAGCTGCTTGTGCTGCAGTGAGCTATAAAAACCGCTTTTCACCTGATCCAGGAGTTCTAAAAAGGAAAGTATCTTTGAAAAATCAGCTTTCACCGCCAGCATGTTCAGAAAGAAGCCCATGACATTTTCAAAACGCTGATCGTCACGATTGGCATAAGGGGCTCCGATAAGCGTAATCATCTGATCGGTATATTTATGTAAGAGCAGATGCAGGGATGCCATAAAAAACAGAAAAGGTGTTACATGACGGGTGTGGCACAGTTCCCCTATTTTTCTCGCAGTTTCTCCAGGAATGGAAAAGAAAGCTGTCTTTCCTTTCGAAGTCATGGATGATGAACGTTTCCTGTCGTATGGGAATTCCAGTACAAAATCAGCATCGCCAAGATACTTTTTCCAGTAACGGATATCAGCTCTTAAATCTGCATCTTCATGAAGTTTTTTTTCCAGTGCGGCAAATTCTGCATACTGAACCGTCAGTTCCGGCAGGACAGGCTGCCGGTTTTCTGTTAAAGCTGCATAAACCTCTATAAGTTCTCTGCGGAAAACATTGAATGACCAGCCGTCAATTAATATATGCGGAATAAACAGAATCAGGCTGTGTTCATTCTCAGAAAGTCTGTACAGAATAAATCTGAATATGGGAGTTACTGTTAAATCAAAAACCTGTTCTGCCTGATGGAAAATTTCCTTGCGAATAAAATCGTTATTGTCAGCATCCTTCACCATCAGCTCAACGCTTTTTACAGATTCTACCAGTATCCTTGGCTGACCTTCATCTGAAATAAAACAGGTATGAAAAGTTTCATGCCGGGAAACCAGAAATTCGATGGATCTATGCAGGAGATCCAAATCCAACAGACCTTCAAGCCTGAGGGACAAGGCAAGATTGTACGCCGGATTTTCCGGTTCAAGTTGATGAAAAAACCATAAGCGTCTCTGCCCGGTAGAAAGGCTGGTTGAGAGACAAGCTTCATGCAATGATTCATCGTAAGAAGACTCTGGTTCAGGAAGGATCTCTGCCATCTCAGCTTCGATGACCTGTACAAAATCGCCCACCAGGGGATTTGCAAGCAGCACCGCACTGGTAAACTTTGTGTGTAACACCCTGTTTATTTCATATACAACCTGAGCAGCTAAAAGAGAATGCCCTCCGAGATCAAAGAAATCCTGTTCCGGGCTTATTGATGGTATTCCTAATATCCGGGAAAGAATTCCGGTGACAATGACAGAAAAATTCTGATCAACTAAGACCGGTTCTGGCTGAACCGAATAGAGTATATCTTCTGAATCCACGGATAAGGCTGCGGTACTTGCCGGTTTTTCAACTTTTGTTCTCTTTTTCGATTCCAGCCAGAATGGTGTCCGTTCAAAGGGATAGAAAGGCAGGTGCATAATTCTTTGCACTGCTACACCGGAGTCGACGGTTTTCCAGTCAAGGAGTATGCCCCTTTCCCAGAGACCAGCAAGGGTCCGCATGATAAAAACAGCACTGTCTGATTTTTCCCTGGGGTGCGGGAGAGAATACAGACATGGTATTCCCTCGATTATCTCCTGATGCTGCAAAACAAGGGTGGTAAGCGTACTTCCCGGCCCAACCTCCAGAAAAACTCTGTTTTTTTCTTTTGAAAGAGTTTCTATCCCGGCAGAGAACATGACCGGATTTATAAGCTGAGATGCCCAGTAGTCGGGAGAAACTGCCTGTTGCGGAGTAATCCAGGTGCCGGTTACATTCGAAATGAAAGGACAGTCAGGAGGATTGAGCTCCATACCGGCGATGAGACTCTTTAAAGCTTCGACCGAATCTGCAATTATGGAACAATGGAAGGGATGAGAGATTTTCAGTACCGCTGCTTTGATATCTCTATCTGCGCAAAGCTGAATACATTGCTCAACCGCTTCAGGTGTTCCGGATATAACAAAACTTCCGGGGGAGTTATATGCAGATATGGTTAAATTTTCCGGCAGAATATTCCTGATTTCTTCAAGGGGAGCAAATATCGCCGCCATCCGGCCATCCGGCATTCCATGTACTATCCGTCCCCTCTTTGCGACAATTTCAAGCGCCTGCTCAAGGGTAAAAACTCCGGCAACACAGGCTGCTGTATATTCCCCGAGGCTGTGCCCCAGCATATAGTCCGGCTCAATTCCCCAGCTCTTCCATAGAACTGCAAGGGAATATTCCAGAGCAAAAAGCACCGGCTGGGTATACTGAGTATCGTTCAAGTCCGGTGTCCCGGATTCTTCAGAATCGGGATATACGACAGTACGGATATCAATATTGATTATTCTCTGAAGGATTTCCACGCAGTGGTCAAACTGATCCCTGAAAACCGGTTGTGTGCCATACAGCTCCTTCGCCATATTCAAATATTGAGAGCCCTGTCCTGGAAAAAGGAAAACAATCTGCGGAGACTCTTTCGCCCGAGGGCCCTGATGTATTTCAAGAATGCCGGATACTCTTTCTAACTCATCCAGCACATCATCTTGTGTACAACCAGTTACAACAGCTTTTCGATATTCGAACTCTTTACGGCCGTACCGGAGAGTGTAAGCTGTATCGAAAGGTTCTGTTCCCGGATGCGTCTCCAGATAATTCTGAAAATCCTTTACTCTTCGGATAAGTGCCTCGGGAGTTCTCGCAGAAAGAGGTAGAATACTGATACTTGGATTTGTATGCTTAGACTCAGCTTGAATAAGCGGGGCCTCTTCCATAATCAGATGTGCATTGGTTCCCCCCACTCCAAGGGAAGTAACTCCAGCCCGAAGAGGGATTTCTTGAGATTTTTCATCCTTCAGTCTGTTCCAGTCCATCCGCTCCGAATTGAACTGAAAAGGAGTTCCTTCAAGACATATTTCCGGATTAACCCGGTTGAAGTTTAAAAGCGGCGGCAGCTGTTTGTTCTTAAAACACAATACAGTCTTGATCAGGCCTGCAATACCTGAGGCTGAATCAAGATGACCTATATTTGCTTTCACCGATCCGAGAGTACAGTATTTTCCTTTTACGGATGATCCGTCAGAACCGCCATACACCTCTTTCAAGGCGGCAAATTCTATGGGATCTCCCAGTATTGTTCCTGTCCCGTGGGTCTCAATAAATGAAACCGTTGAGAGGTCAACTTCGGCAATTGATTGAGCAAGAGAAAGGACCTCTACCTGCCCGTCGATGGAAGGTGCAGTGTATCCGGCTTTTGCAGAACCATCATTATTGATGGCAGACCCGATTATTACCGCATCAATTACATCGCCGTCTTCAACAGCATCTTCCAGTCTTTTAAGAACGACAACCCCTACCCCTTCGCCAAAAACAGTTCCGTCGGCATCAGCATCAAATGGTCTGCAGTGTCCGATTTTTGATACGATAAGTCCTTCTTTGTAGAGGTATCCGGCATTTCGTGGAGAATGGACAGTGGATGCTCCGGTAAGGGCAATATCACATTCGTAATTCAGAAGACTTTGACAAGCAAGGTGTACCGCTACAAGGCCGGTTGAACATGCGGTCTGCACATTTACAGCAGGGCCGGTTAGATTCAACTTGAAAGCAATGCGGGTGGCAGTAAAATCTTTGTCATTGCCGATCATCAGATCCAGGGAGTCAGAAGAATCACTGATATCAGCATGAGCCATTACATTGTTCAGAAGATAGGAGTTCAGGCTGCAACCGGCAAAAACACCAATTTTTCCGGCATATCCGTCGGGATTGTACCCACTGTCTTCCAGGGCAGACCAGGAGCACTCCAGCAGAATACGCTGTTGGGGATCCATCATCAAAGCTTCCCGGGGGGTGTAGCCAAAGAAACCGGCATCAAAGGCTTCCGCGTTATCAAGTACCGGAAGCGATTTGATATAGTTGGGATTATTTACCAGAGATGGATCAATTCCGTCTGACAGTAGTTCTTCATCGGAAAACTGCCGCAGTGACTCCACCCCATTTATCAGGTTATTCCAGAACTCTTCAAGATTCGATGCGCCGGGAAATCTCCCGGCCATACCTATGACAGCAATTTTCTGGTTGTAATTGTTTTCCGGCATCTATTACTTCCTGCGTGAGGTCTGTCGGTTTTTCCTGTTCTCAAGGGCCTGTTTTTTTCTAATGCTCCTCATCTGTGCATCGGATTCTTTTGCCGTATCTGCAGTTTCCGGATTAAGATAATCTGCCAGAGACTTCAGCCGGGTATGCTGAAACAGCCGTGCCACAGGAACATCTATATCGAGATTCTGCCGAATCTGCTGTTGTACCTGTATTACCAGAAGGGAATTCCCTCCCAGATCGAAGAAATTATCGGTCATGCTTATAGTTTCCAAATTCAACACGCCCCTCCAGATCTCCAGAAGTTTCTTCTCAATATCCCTTTCAGCATGAACAATTTCAGATGTTCGTTCCTCTCTTTTAACTTCTCTTCTGTACTCTAACGCCGAAAGTGCGTTGCGGTCAACTTTTCTGTTAGGAGTAAGTGGCAGCTCCTCTATTGCTATAAAAAGATCGGGAATCATATAGAGTGGCAGTTTTCCGCTCAGCATGCTGCGCAGTTCACTTTCTTCGGGCAACTCCGAACCAGTAAGAAAGCATTCCAGTCTGGGATTTTGTTCGACATCGCGGCCAAGTATAACAACAGCATTAACCACAGCAGGATGTTCTTTTACTACAGCTTCAATCTCTCCAAGCTCTATACGGTAGCCCCGCAGCTTCACCTGAAAATCAGATCGGCCTATATATTCAATGTTTCCATCCCCATGGTACCGGCAAACATCGCCGGTTTTATACATCAGTGCCTCCGGGTTAGATGAAAACGGGTCTGATATAAATCGTTCTGAAGTTAGATCATCCCGGTTCAGATACCCACGGGAAACTCCATCTCCGCCGATATACAGCTCTCCGCTTACACCTATCGGCACAGGATTCAGACTGCTGTCAAGGATGTACATAGTTGTATTATCCACAGGCCGACCTATCAGCGGTGCACGATCTCCTCCCTCAACTCGGGACACTGACGACCAGACAGTTGTTTCTGTAGGACCATACATATTCCAGACTTCATCACTTGCAGAAACAAGTGCCTGAGCCAGATCTCTGCTCATAGCCTCACCCCCGCAGAGAAGCTTCGCACCTTTACCGGGAACCCACCCTCCGTCAAGCAGCAGCTTATACATTGCAGGGGTTGCCTGCATAACACTCACCTTATGGTCTTCCATATACCCCGGCAGCCGCTGAATATCCTTTGACATATCTGAATCCGCAAGCACAACAGTTGCCCCGCAGATCAGCGGCAGATACAGCTCGAGACAGGAAATATCGAAAGACAGGGTGGTGAGTGCAAGCATCCGGTCGGAGGCCTCAATTCCGGGTTTATTCCTCATGGCAAGCAGAAAGTTCAACAGGGCTTTATGATGGATCTTTACTCCCTTCGGCTTTCCCGTTGAACCGGAGGTATAGATTACATAGGCAAGGTCATCCGGACCGATTTCCGGCTGCTCCCAGGGACGGTCATCCAGTGCAGCAAGAACAGATTCCAGCTGTAGAATTTCTGTGCTTTCGGGAGCATTGAAATGATCAAGAAGATGTTTGTCACTTATTATGCAGCTTAGTTGTGAGCTTTCTATCATGTAGTTGAGCCGTTCCCTGGGAAAGGAGGGATCCAGGGGGATGTAGGCAGCTCCGGTTTTCAGCACTCCAAGAACTGCGGCTATCATGTTGATGCTGCGGTCAAGACAGATTCCGACTTTGGCTCCCCTGCCGACTCCTTTACCGGAGAGATACCCTCCGATCCTTCCGGAAAGCAGGTTCAATTCTTTATAGCTTATGCTCCGGTCGTTGCAGATTACGGCGGTACTGTCTGCGGCAGATTTGCCGGCCTCATCGAAGAGTTCCAGGAAGGTGGTATGGCCGCTGTAATCCCGGGCTGTACTGTTCCACGTATCTATCATCAGTGTATGTTCGGCCGGAGTGAGCAGACTGATATCTGATACCCGTATTGCATTATTTTCCGCCACCACTTCAAGTATCCGGGTAAAGTGACTTACGATTCGCTGGATTGTGTCGGTGTTAAAAAGGTCTGTAGAGTATTCAAGCGCGCCGTCTATGCCGCTTTCTGTTTCCCAGAGATAGAACGAAAGATCGTATTCAGTTAGTCCCCGTTCGGAAAATTCCTGGAACACTGTAAAAGAGGTCCCGTCATTCCGGGGCTTGAGATAATTCTGATAGGTGAACATAACCTGGAAAATAGGGTTGATGTTCATCTCCCGTTCCAGCTTAAGGGCACTGATAATCTCCTCAAGCTGCACATCACTATGGGTAAGAGCGCCGTAAAACCCGTCCCGGATAGAATCAATCAGATCTCGAATGCTTAAACCCTCTTTAAACTCACTTTTTATCGGCAGCATCTTCAGAAAAAATCCGATTACATTTTCCAGCTGATGAAAGTCCTTATTGGCGTATGGTGTTCCGATTATCACTTTCTGCTGCTGTGAGTATTTATGCATGAGAATATGAACTGCACTGAAAACTAACAGAAAAAGTGACACGTTTCTGCTTTTACCAAAGGCCTTTAAGCGTCGGCTCAGATCTTCCGGGACAGAGAAAAAAGACGTCGACCCTTTGACGGATAATTCAAGCGGCCGGGGTCTGTCATGGGGAAGCTGCAGGACGGGAACATCGCTGCCAAGATAGCCGGTCCAGTACTCTATCTGTTCCTTTCGGGAAGCATCATTCTGCTGCGCCTTTTCCCAGAAGGCATAATCTGTATAGTGTACGTCGAGAACCGGCAGGTCCGGAGTTTTCGATTCCAGTAACGCTCCGTACACCTCTTCAAACTCACGGTAGACCACATTAAAGGACCAGCCGTCAATGAGAATATGGGGAATATACAGAACGAGCTCCGCTTCACCCAGGTTCATTACATAGAGAACAAACCTGAACAACGGTGCTTCTTCAAGGTTGAAAGGCCGGGCAGCACCCTCTTTAATTTTCTCACCAAGAACCGCTTTCGGATTATCGTCTGTTCCCAGGTCAACAATGGTGCAGGTGGTTTCCACCTTGGTTAAAACAACTGCTTCCGGCTCTCGTTCTGTCCTTTTAAAAACTGTTCTGAATACCTGGTGGCGATTGACAAGGTATTCAATACTCTGTTGAACCGCTGAATAGTCGACCCTCCCGCTGATTTTCAGTTTAAGGGCCAGGTTATACGCGGGACTTTCCGGTGCAACCATATGAAAAAACCAGAGCCGTTTCTGGCTGGCAGACAAAATGAGAGGACCCTCTGGTGCCGGTAGAATTTCTCCTGCTGTAACAGCCTCCCCCGCCCCGCTTCCGGATTTTGCAGGATACTGAGATTCCTGAGAAAGGATCAGATTACGGATAAAACCGTTGAGATCTATATTCTCTACTTGCTCAGGCGCTGTTTTCCCGGAAAGGAGTTCACGAACAGGGGAATCACCTGATTCTATTAGATTCCCGATAATGGTAAGCATGGAGGCAAGAACATTCCGTATGAACTGCCGGTCAACCCGGTCTGAATCCCCTGTACAGACAAGGTCAATGCTGCTTTCCGATTCCATGATATCAAGCGACAAGGCAGCACCTGTATACACGAGAGGGGTGAAAAAGTAGGAGACACCAAATTGGCTGTTATGAATATCATCTGCACCATAGAGCTTGGTATGATTAATCCGTACAGCTCCAGCCCAATCAAAACCGCCGTCTGCGTCACTGTAAAGGTGAAAATCACCATAGCTGAAATGATCAGCCAGAGTAGACTGGGTATCCGACAACAGAGCAGAGAATGCGAGATCGCCGTCTACATTCAGGGTAATGGGAAAAGTGCCGGAACAACAACCGACCAGATCCGCATGATTCAGCAGTGACTGGTCTGCCAGGATATGCCCCATGCCTATTTCAGATTTCCCCGTATGCCTGCCGAGAGCGGCACCGTAAAGAGAGAGCATAACGGTAAACAGACTGACATTTCGTTTGCGTGCCAGAGTCTTAAGTCCCTGCAGCTCTGTGCTATTGAGAGACACGCACATTCGAAGAGCATTTTCCGCATTATCAGCCGAAGCAGGCGATTTGGTACCCAGCTCCAGCCGAGAAGCACCATACCTGCGTATTTCTTCCTGCCAGTATTCTTCCGCGGTACTGTCAGATGTGCGGTTCTGCTCCGCTTTTTCCCTCAGATAGTCTGCATAGGAGAAATCGGATTCAGTGCTTACAACCCGACCCGATTCAAGATCGCTGTAAAAAGAAATCAGGTGGGAAATAAGAACATCCATAGCCCATCGATCGAGAATCAGGGAAGAGCAGACAAAGACCAGAATCAGGGAGTCGGCATCTGTTTGTACAAGTGCCGTTCGAAACAGGGGTACCGAGACAGGATCAAGATAGTCCGACAGCAGCCGGGAATATAAAGCTCGTAATGCCGCCTCTTTTTCATTTTTGCTCAGGCTGGCAACATCAAGCTCTTCAACATCTGCCTCGATTTCCCGGTCAATTTGAATCCTGCTTCCCGACTCATCAAACCTGCTCCGCAGAGCATCATGCTTCTGAGTCAGCAGGCTTATTGCTTTTTTCAGATACTCTTTATTGATGCTGCCGCTCAGCTTCAGGGTAAATGAATCATTCAGAGATTTTCGGGAAGCATCCCCTGCCTTGGTTCGCCGCCACAAAGAGGCTTGCTCCGGAATTATCTCATAGCCATTCTCATCTCTTTTTGACAGGGTCTGTGCAGGGGGAGCCTTTACCGGGCTGGAACTGCTGCTGTTAGACAAGATGTTTTTTCGTATATGATCTGCCAGCATTCTGAGATTGGGATAATCCTTAAGCAGATGCCCGAAAGAGACTTTTACCTTGAACTGTTCAAGGATTTTATAGGCAACCTGGGTCAAAAAAAGAGAATCCATACCCATCTCTATAAAGGTTGTATCCTCACCATAACTGCTTATATCCTGCCCGAATACTTCAGAAATCATCCCGGTGAGAGATAACATCAGGGTATCTGCCCTGGTATCATCTACAGAAATATCTACCTCAACTGTTCCCACAGATTCAACTGCTTCGGTAACCTGAGGTTTTACCGATGGAGGGTCAATCCAATACCGTGTCCGCTCAAAGGGATACAAGGGCAGCGGAGTTTTATATCGGACTTCATGGGCGAAATATGCCTTCCAGTCAACTTCAACTCCATTCATCCAGAGGTAGCCCAGGGCATAATGCAGGGCCCTATGCTCTTCCGAATCTTCCCAGGTATCGGAAAGAACCGAAACCGCCGGACTTTCAGCGGCACCGGAATGCTGACGGGTCAAAGTTGCTAATGTTGCTCGCGGGCCCAATTCAAGAAAAAGATATTTCTTCTCATCGAGCAGTTTCTGTATAGATCCGGAAAAGAGTACAGCCTGCCTCATATGGCGGCCCCAGTACTCCGGCTCCGTGGGAGAATCAACAGTTACCCACTGGTTATTTAATGTTGAAAGAAAGGGAATGGAGGGGGTCCCGAGCTCGAACTCTTTTACTTCATTAATCAGGGCATCCACCGCAGGATCCATCATGGCGGAGTGAAAGGCATGGGAGGTATGCAGCTTTTTGCTGGCTATTCCGGCAGCTTCCAGGGTTTTCTGAAATGCGAGGATCTCCTCATCCGGCCCTGCAACAACACACAGATTTGGACTGTTGTCCGCCGCAGGTTGAATGGTATCCGGCAGCAGGGGACGAACCTCATCCAGATTTTTCCGTACCGAAAGCATGGACCCATGGGGAAGATCACTTATGAGTTTTCCCCTGAGAGCGATCAGCCTGAGGGCATCTTCCAGCTTGAAAATACCCGAAAGGGTTGCGCAGACAAACTCGCCTATACTGTGCCCTACCATTACCGAGGGAACTACTCCCCAGCTCATAAGGAGCTTTGCAAGGGAATACTCTATTATGAATATTGCCGGCTGGGTGTAATAGGTGTTCTGCAGGGAGTCGAACTCATCGTCTTCATCGTAGGTACCGTTTTCTGTATCTGCTTTTATGCGGAGAATATCCAGGATATCCCGCTTGAGCCACTGGTTTATAACAGCGGCACATTCGTTAACGGTCTGCCGGAACACAGGCTCGGTCTCATAAAGATTCCTGCCCATTCCGACATACTGGGATCCCTGTCCGGGAAACATAAAACAGACTTCCCTGTTTTTAACATCACAGTATATATAGCCGCTGAAGTTGGGATAAAGGGTAACTGAGTTTTCGGAAATATGGTCGGGACTTTTTCCCAGTACAAAGCGGCGGTGCCCATGGTTTTTCCGCCCTGTCATAAGGGTATAGGCCGCATCCGCCGGTACAGGGCGACTGCTTTGCATAAAGGTTGAAAAATCGGATGTAAGCTGATCAAGGCTCGACTTTGATTTTCCTGATAACAGCATAAGCTGATAGGGCCGCGGAGAATCTAAAGACTGTTCAATCTGCGGCGCCTCTTCCAGAACAACATGTACATTGGTTCCGCCAAAGCCGAAGGAACTTACGCCTGCAAGCCGCGGTTTTTCGCCTCTTTCCCAATCCGTAAGTTCGCTGGTAACAATAAAAGGGGAATTATCTATATCAATTTTAGGATTAATATTCCGGAAGTGCATGGTTCCCGGGATCTGTTCGTTATGCAGTGATAGTGAAGCTTTTATAATTCCGGCGACACCGGCAGCATTGGTGGGATGACCGATATTTCCTTTTACCGATCCGAGATAACAGAACTGCTTTCTACTGGTAAACAGGTTGAACGCCTTCATGAGCCCTTCAAACTCAATAGGATCGCCAATGGGAGTCCCCGTACCATGGGCTTCAATATAACCAATATCATCGGGAGAAACATTGGCCATTGCCTGGGCCATTGCTATTACCCTGGACTGCCCCTCTGAGCTGGGAGAAAGAAAACTGGCTTTGTTCCCCCCGTCATTATTTTTGGCAGAACCGCGAATTACAGAATAAATCTTATCCCGGTCCCGGACAGCGTCTTTCAGACGCTTGAGCACTACAATACCGGCACCATCACAGAACATGGTACCGGAAGCATCTGCATCGAAGGGCCGGCAGTGTCCGTCTTTGGAAAATGTACCGTTCAACTGATAGAGAAACCCGCTTTTCTGGGGCACATAAATATCAATACCACCAGCGAGGGCCATATCGCAGTCATAATTGATCAGCCCCTGAAACGCTGCATCCACCGTAAGAAGTGTGGTGGAACATCCTGTGTTCATGCTTATGCCGGGGCCGGTAAGATTCAGATGATACGAGGCCCGGGTTGCAATATAGTCCTTGAAGTTCCCATACCCAACGACAGTACGTCCGACCATATTGGTAAGGGATTTAGCATGAATTACATTATTAAGGTGATAGTAATTATCCCCTGCTCCGGCGTACATGCCGATAAGCCCCGCAAAAGTATCGGGATCGTATCCGGCATTTTCCAGGGCCTGGTAGGAAAGTTCAAGGAATACCCTGTGCTGGGGATCCATAACTTTTGCTTCCGCAGGACTTATGCCGAAAAAAGCAGCATCAAACTTATCTGCATCATTAAGAATACCCCGGGCAGGTATATAGTCCGGATCATTCAGAAGCTCTTCATCTATGCCCGGGCCGAGCTCGGCTTTTGAAAACCTGGTAATAGATTCTTTTCCTTCACAGAGATTTTCCCACAGTTGATCAAGGTTATCCGCTCCGGGAAATTTTCCTGCCATACCGACGATTGCCACACCGTCTGTCATGGGATCATTGGTAAACCGTCCTATACGCTGGTAGGTTGCTCTACTGTTAACTTCATCGACGGTGGAAATTCCCTGGTCTTTGTTTTCCAGATAGTCGGTAAGCTGGGTTATTGTTGGATACTCAAAGAGTTTGACAATGGGAAACTGGATATTATGGTTGTTGCGCAGAATATTGATTACCCGTAATCCCAGAAGCGAGTTGCCTCCGAGATCGAAGAAATTGTCATCTACGCCTATGGTATCTATCTCAAGCAGCTGGGACCAGATTCCGGCGAACAGCTTTTCCATTTCAGTAGTCGGCTGAATAAAGCGGGTCGACAGTTCCGGCCGGTCTTTACCCGGTTTGGGGAGGGCTTTTCTATCTACCTTATTATTAGGTGTAAGGGGAAATCTCTTAAGGGTAATAAAGTTTTCCGGCACCATGTATTCCGGCAGGGATTCCCTTAATTGAATGCGCGCCTTGGAAGAGGAAAAAGTGCCTTCTTCTTTCTCTATTAAATATGCAACAAGCTTTTTTACACCCGGTACATCTTCCCGGACTGTTACCACACAGTTGGAGACCGTGTCGTACTTAAGCAGGGTGTTTTCAATTTCTCCGAGCTCTATCCTGAATCCACGGAGTTTTACCTGGAAGTCCGCCCGTTCTATATATTCAAAGTTACCGTCTTCGGCATAGCGGCAGATATCACCGGTTTTATACAGGACTTCTGTATTTAATTCCCACTCCGGGGGACATGGAATAAAGCGTTCTGCGGTAAGATCATCCCGGTGCAGGTATCCTTTCGAAAGTCCGATCCCGCCGATATAGAGTTCTCCCATACCTTCTTTTACCGGAACCGGCTTCTGGTTTTCATCCAGAAGCACCATGACGGTATTATCAATGGGCTTGCCTATTAATGGTTTCTTATCTTTTTCCTGCAGCCGGTATACCGATGACCATATGGTAGTCTCGGTGGGGCCATACATGTTCCATACCTCTGAACATTGGTCCTGCAGCTTATTGGCAAGATCTATGCTTAAGGCTTCACCACCGCAGAGTATTTTCCGCACTGTTTTGTTTTCCCAGCCGGACTCAAGAAGCATCTGGTATGTTGCCGGGGTGGCTTGCATAACAGTTACATTGTTATCTTCTATATATTGTATGAGCTTGTTGGCATCTTTGGCTGTTTCAGAGGATGCAAGTACTATTGTAGCTCCGGTAATAAGTGGGAGAAAGAGTTCCAGTCCTGATATGTCGAAGGAAAGCGTTGTAATTGCAAGCACCCGGTCGTCTTTTGTAATACCGGGGGTTTTCTGCATGGATAAAAGGAAATTAATCAGGGCTTTGTGCTGTATCTGAACGCCTTTCGGGTTTCCGGTGGAACCGGAGGTGTAGATTACGTAGGCGAGGGATTCCGGATCGATTGTGACTTCAGGAGCGGTTGTTGGTTCTTTTTCTATTTTTTCTTTTTCATGGTCTATAAGAATTAACTGATAGTTTAACTCTTTATCTGGAGTTTTAGAATTATTAAAAGTTCCAAAAATTGACTGGTATTCGTTCTGGGTGATTACTGCATCCAGCCTGGAGTTGTCTACCATGTAGTTGAGTCTGGCTTTGGGAAATCCCGGATCCAGGGGTATATATGCTGCGCCGGTTTTTAAAACTCCAAGGACTGCGGCGATCATGTCGATTGTGCGGTCGAGGCAGATGCCGACGAGAGTGCCGGATTTTATGCCTTTTTTTAGGAGATGGTTGGCGTATTGGTTGGAGTAATTGTTTAATACAACATGGGAATATTTCTTATCTTTGAACAATACTGCATTATTTTTTGGTGGAAAATAATTCGCTATAATATCTGTATTTATTCTCATAATAATCGATTTTTCCTCTTATAGAATTTCTGTCGTTTTCCAATAATCTCCACTAATTAAAACTCTCTAAAGACCAAAATCCTGCGGATTTTTTACTTATTCTACAAACTTTAATTTGTCTTCATATATTTCAAGCACACGGTTTCTCCATGAATGCTGGGACGCTACCTCTTTTAGAAGATTCGCTTCACGTGGGTTCATTAACCTATTTTTTATGCAATCAACAAACTGTACAGTATCAAAACAAATATCAACATAATCTTTAAACTGCTCACTCCCGGATATAGGAGTAGTAATAACACTAATCCCGCAGGCAAGATATTCAAATATCTTCAATGGGTTCATAGAGTTTGTAAATTCTGATATCACATGAGGCACAATTCCAACATCAAAAATAGATATATACGAAGGTATTTCTTCAAACGGTACAGCACCTGCGAAAGTTATGTTTTTACAGCTATATAAGTCTCTAAAATGATTCGGGCTTATATTTGGACCAACTAATAAAATTTCTATATCCTCAATCTGTTCACTTATCTTTTTTAGAATTTCAACATTTATACGCTCTTGCAATGACCCTGCATAACCAATAATTTTTTTTTCACTTTTCCATTTCTTTTGATATTTAATTTCTCTAAAGAATATTTCATCAACAGCATTCCTCATCAAGTAAATATTTTTTGATTTAAACTGCTCTCTTTGGTTTTCTGATGCGACAACTATCAGGTTAGATTTATCATCAAGTTCCTTATAGGTTCTTTGAATGTATTTATATTTCTTTGAATATTGCGGATGCTCCATTAAGTTATCAATAGCATCAAATATTAAATATTTATACCTTAAACCATCAATCAAATATTTAACCATAGGTTTTGCAAGCCAGAGTATATACTTGGAATCATTCAATAAAACCTGCAACTTTTTACTTATAATTTTTTTATTTAATTTTGAAATGAAACTATCCCTATCAGGAAACAAACTATTAAAGGTAAGAAGATGCACCCCTAACTCAATTTCATATAGAGTATATAAAAAACCGGAATAAATCCTTTTAAATTTTGTGCTTATACTTCCCGTTTTTATTCTTTTTATAAAAAAAACAGGCGAACACACGATCAGTACATTATATTTATTTAATTTTGCAAGTGCCTTATAGAACATTCTAGTTCGTTCACCATAGTCATTCGATTCAAGCTGTTCTTCCACACCAACAATCACAAAATCATAATTATAAATCATTTTCGACCTTAAAACTTAACATAACAATCTTCCCTTCGGCGTATTAGTACCATAAACAACATTTTTAAATGCGAAAGAAGTCTACAGAAAAAACAAAAAATTATCACGTCCCAATTAATACCCTATCAGATATCGACTTTTCTTGCCAAATACTTGTTTCAAGCAAAGAGCACAAACAACGGATATAAAAAGATAAACAAATAGACGAAGAATAATACCAACAATGTCGCTCATAAAATCTCCAGTATAGGGTATGAAATAGCGCTGGAATTGTTGACGAAATATCATATGAAGAAAAAAGATTGCAAAACTAGTATCTGCAATGATATATAAAAGCTTTAGCTCAAGTTTTGATACTCTTCGCGATAAATGCAACAAAAAGAAAATAAGAAACAATCTAGAGATTAACATAAGATCGAAACCTTTATATGTAAATAAATTTTTATGATAGTTTCCCACATGATGAAAGACGTCTACTTGAATAACTAACACCACAAAAAACATAATAAGGTTTAAGATCCAAAAATTGTCTACAAATTTCTCCAAAATATTCCCATATATATGGTAACTGATACCAAGTAAATAAAATGGGATGTAGTAGATATATGATTGAAATGTATTGGTTAAACCAACAGGCCTATGTACCAATAGCGCCACAGAGAATAATGGTATAATTATAAAAATTTGCCTCCCAAACTTGAGGCCGCGAAACTTTATAACTAAAGGAGCGGATAAAAATAGTAATAAAGCCATTGGTATATACCAGTAGCAGGTAAATGATTTCCCTAAAAACAGCATATATAAATAGGATATCAGCAAGTTATCACTATAGAACATCGGTTCAAAACCACGAATCAAGTAATAATATACAAAAGTTACAGTTGTAAGCACAAAATATGGCAAAAATATAAATTTTAATTTTTTCTCGAGATATAAATTAAAGTTAAATCTCTCATTGTATAGATAACTAAAAAGAAAGCCGGATATAAACACAAATAGCGCAGTGCCACCAGTGAATAATGTTTTTATATACCCATTAACCAACACCCCACTACCATAGGTATTTATACAGTGGCCAGCAACTATTAGAATAATAGCAAAAGCACGAAAATAATGAAAATCCAGTCGAAAGTCTTTTTTCACTGATCCCTTCTTTTTATGAATATTATTCATCATCTAAGAATATTTATGTTGCCATATACAATCAAATATATTTTAATACTACAAATATTTTATACACTTCTTCAGAATATACCTGAATGTTCTTAAGACTTTTTTATCAAATTTTTAATGTTCTTTGAAATCATTGAAATTTGCTTACGCCCTAACTTAGTTGCTATAAACAGAAGTATGTAAGAGAATATTGAAACAACCAGTCCAATAACTATTGTAATTAAAGGAGTTGTTGTAAATTGATTTTGAACAAAATAACCAGGAATGTAGATTGAGATAATAGCACCAAAGACTGGATAACTTATTTCCTTAAAAAAGTCTCTTTTTATGACAGGGGTATTTTTAAAAGTATATAAGAGTTGCGGGACGATGGTTATGATATTAAATATTACATAACTGGCTGCAACTCCTTTTATTCCCCATGGTAAACCTAAAATAAAAGATAAGACTGTAAAAATGCCAGTGACTATTCCAAATTTCATAAATCTCTCAGAGTTTCCACTAGAGAGCATCACCATACCATTGGTACCTACTATTGTTTGAATAGCTCCTGCTACTGATAAAATCTTAAATATTTGAGCTGCCTTTTCCCACCCTGGACCTAATAAAACGAAAATCACTTCATCTGCATATATTCCAATAAAAAGAATTAGAGGAATCGCAAAAAAAGCAATTACAGTTGTTAACCGTATATAATATTCGGAGTAAGATGTATGGTCTCTCTGAAGCCTACTCAATGCAGGTAATCCTACGCTAATTAAAGGTGTTCTAATTTGACGGATTGGAAGCATCATCAAACTATATGCCCTGCTATAATAACCCAGCATTTCTGATCCTAAAATGCGTCCGATAAGAACATTATCTGCATTCCTTGAAAAGTAGTTAATTATACTATGTATAGTTACATGTCCTCCGAAGCCTAATGATTGTTTTAAATCTTTTTCTTTTTTAGGAAGCGAGGGCTTCCATGGGGTAAAAATTAAGAAAGTAAAAGCTTGTAATATAGGATAACTTAAATACATAATTACTAATGCCCAATACCCCAACCCTTTATAGGCTGCTAAAATTGCAAATAAAATACTAGTAAAATAGGATCCTACCTCAACAATGCCAATAGTACCAAACATTAAATTTCGAGATAAAATGGCTCTATGCTGGACGCTTAAACCACTAAAGAAGAACATACACGACAATACAACAGATACCTTCAACAAACGAGGATCTTGGTAGAAAAAAGAAATTAATGGAGATATAACAATCAAAATGACGGTGGTAATAAAGCCGAAACTTGTGTTAATCCAAAAAAATATACTTACTTGATTTTGCGAAAGTTTTTCTTTTTGTATTGTTACGGCCGAAAGCCCTAGTTCCCCTATCATTGCTGCTAAATTTGAAATGGCCATAACCATAGCGATCATTCCAAAATCTTCGGGTAGCAACATTCTACCAAGTATAGCGGCAGATATAAACTGTAACAAAGTCCGCGCAATTTGAGAAATAATTGTAACAAAACCGCCTCTAACGGTTTTCCGTTTTATCTCATGTATAGAATCACTATTTCCAAGAGAAATCTTATTCTTGCTGCTTCTGTCTCTCATTTCAATCCTTGCTTACTATTTCAACCAATATCAATAATTTTCTGCACCTATAAATGATGCTAATATATTAGTTATTATTAATTGACTAATTCTCTATTTACTTTAAACAAGAGGTCAAGTATCGATTATGTCACTACTGAATCTTTTTAGTAATTCATCAAGCAACATACATCAAAAATATCACATAATATTCACTTAAAAAATTTTCAAGATAACGATTCAACACAGATTTTTCTATCAGAAAAATAATTTCTAATCAAAATATTAAAAATACAAATCTTAATTTCATATAAATTCTTAAAACTGAAAATATATAAAAGGATTAAAATTACTAGCCTGCATCTGTAAAATAGTAATAATGAATAATGATAAAACACTGATATCATTTACAGATTTACCAATCGCACTCATATTAAGTTTATCTTGTATTTTTCGAACGATAGGCGTTGAGCATAATATCCCCAGAGTTACTAAAAAGATATACTTTACTTGCAGTACCTCAGTATATACAAAAAAATCAATTCTTCCTGGACCATAAGCTCCAAACATCGCACTTATTATTTCCACAATGCCCTCTGCAGATTCTATCCTAAACATAACCCATCCAAAAATAACTATAACCATTAAATAGATATGTTGCACTACCAAAGGAGCCTTTGATAGAATTTTAGAAAATCCAAATTTTTCTATTAACAAAAAAACACAAAAATAGGCACCCCAAAATATAAAATTCCAAGAAGCTCCATGCCATAGCCCAGTCAAGAGCCATACCACCACAACATTTCTAATCCATCTCAATTTTGAAACACGATTGCCACCAAGAGGGAAATAGATATATTCCCTGAAAAAAGTAGTAAGAGAAATATGCCATCGACGCCAGAATTCAGTAACAGATTTTGCGATATAAGGATGATTAAAATTTTCATGAAAATGAAAGCCGAGCATTCGCCCCAAACCAATTGCCATATCTGAATATCCTGAAAAATCAAAATATATCTGTAAGGTATATGCAACTAATGCAGCCCAACTACCGGCGAGTCCAAAATCTTCAGGCCCAAAGCTCAAAATAGTATCAGTAACAAAGGCAACATTATTTGCAATAACTACCTTTTTAAAAAGCCCTTGTATAAACCTTCGAACGCCAGAAGCAAAATCAACAACATTTTCTTGTCTATTTTCTAACTCTAATTCTATTGTGTGATAAGTAACAATTGGTCCAGCTATAAGCTGTGAAAAAGATGATATATATGTTCCAAGGTATATAAGATTCCTCTGAACTTTTATCTTTTCCCAATAGACGTCAATGACATAAGATAATATCTGAAATGTGTAAAACGATATTCCAATTGGCAATGGAATGTTTGCCTTAGGAATAGTAAGACTAAAAATAATGTTTAAGTTATGTATCACAAAATCAGAATATTTAAATACTCCAATTATTAAAACATCAATTAACACTATTAAAATAAAATATACTTTTTTCTTTTTACCTGTGTTTTTTTCTATATTTAAAGCGAAAACATAATTAATAAAGATTGAAAATATCATTAAGAATATATATATCGGTTCACCCCAAGCATAGAAAAAGAGAGAAGCCAATAATAATATCGTATTTCTCCAAGTTCTGTTCCTGGAAATAAAATAGACTACAAAAAATAGTGGTAAGAATATAAATAGAAATATATTACTTGAAAATACCATGTTTACCTCAGGTTAAATGCAGTTGTTTCATCTTCTTTTGCGTACAATAACAATAAGTCATCCGCAACACCCATAAATAAAACTTGTGAGATATCGTTTTCCTCAAGAAAACTATTAACAGGAAATGCTCCTTTATACTCTCTTAAATCTATAAAAAATGTGTTATAATAATGTGAAGCAATGAGGGGTTCAATACAGTTACTAAGTGAATCAGAAAAAATCAAAATGTTTCTTTTTTCAGTGTTTGTAGCACATCGATATTGTATCACAGCAAGATTCTTATGATAGAACTTACCATAATGCCCAACATAGGGTAAATTCTCAACTTCATTATTTAAATATGCTTCTCGGTCACTGCTTTCAAACTTATATGAAAGGACATTATTGATGTATAATCGGTATTCAGGCAAATCAACATCCAGTATATAGAAATCATCTTTTATGAACGAAACTGCAGCAGCCCTAGCATTAGATCCCTGAAATTTTATTTTATCTAATTCAATAAAACTATTCGGCATTAGTATCTTGCCAATATCTTGATAGTTTATTTTCAACATTTTATAAATATTTTCATACCCCTGATACGCCCCATAAATGTTCCAGTGGTGATCAGATTTAAAATACATATTGCTAGTTGATTGATTATTTTCCAAGACATAAATTTCAATATCACTGTCCAGTTGTTTTACAAAATATTGCGTATAATCAATTTTATTCTTACTAACGAGGTCTTTTGTCCATGGCTCATCCATTACAAAGACTGAAACACCATATTTATTTAATTTTCTATTAACATAATTAATTGCATGTGCTGACCTATGTATTTGGTTGATAACATCATTTTTCAATAAGGTTGGCCTGTAGTTTCGAATATATTCATCATTGATTAAAAATCTTCCATTTTTTAACGGTATTGGTTTATATCGTAGGTAATCATTATAAGAATAAAGTATTTTATTGGCCAAATAATCAATATCGGATGATGCTTGGATAATCGTCCCAAACAATGGAAAATGTTTTTGCAATGAATTATCTATTTTCGTTCTTGCCTTCTCTATGAAAACTAACTCTTTATGTAAAATCTTACTATTAATCGCCTTAGGTCTTGCGTCCTGTCCAAAATTAACTTTAATCATATTTTTTTCTACTGCTGGAATATAAGATATCAACATAAATATAAAAACAAAAAAAATAATAATAATAAAAGAGATTGATACTATCTTATCCATACTAACATACCTCTTTCTTAACTCAGCTTCTCTCATCATACATTCTCTTTTAAATATTCATAGTTATCTGATATACAGCCCAATAGAAATATAGTGTCGTCATTATTTAACAAATTTATTTGTTTCACAATAGAAAAAGGAGTACAATAGTTTTCATAATATTCGAGACAATGATCACTCATGTTCTTCCATTCATTCTCAGCAATTGAAAAAGCTGTTCTTAACGTATCATCCAGACTACTAATATCATCAAAAATGAAAGCATCTCTTCTATCAACAAGTGGGGGGCTTAGTAATGCAGCATACTCCCGCTCTATTATTGGGACACAACCAACGGATAATGCTTCAATTAAATTATGACTTATTGGGTACTCTGCTCCAGGAAAACAAAATGTATACCTGAACTTATTTAATTCAACTCTAATCTTAGTGATTGGTATAGGATTCTTATCAACTTTTGCAATTACAACTTTATTTTCATATCTATCTTGTATTTCATAGCCGGTATCTTGTATTAGTTCAGAATCTATAAATCTATTTAACTCAATAATCTTATTTAAAAGCTCTATACGATTACTAACATTAAAAAGATTAAAACGAGATATTCTTAAATAAATATCACTATTAAAATTTCCATAAGCAAGACAGGCATTAATTCTTTCAGCAAAATCAACATGTGGCGTGTCCCAGATCCTTTGTATATATAGGTCTGGATGCTGCAAGATCTGCACTTTAAAGCCGTTATTAGTTTTCTCATCTACAAAGTATAAAGAGCTTATATAGCAACGCTTTTTATATTTTATCAACTTTGGAGCAGATAATATATCTGTAAACAAAACATTACAGTTAGCAATAAATCCAAAGGTCAATCGTTTATTTCTAAATTCATTTCTAAGATATCGACAATGTCTAAATTGCTTAATTGAACTTATATTTGGCACAATTACAACATTATATCCATTAATTAAATAACTTTTCACCAATAAATAAATGTGCCGGTGATAAACATGACGCTGAATATTTATAACAATTTTTTGATGCCTCTCATTTCTAACAAAAATATATTTTACAATATTCAAAATACAATCTACAAAAACTTTATTGTAAAAACGTAGAAATCTTACCATTCTGTCCTTCTTAATATATTCCAGCAAAAAAAAATAAATCACCATTAAAAATATCAACAGTTTAAACTATTTTTTATAAATAATTATTCTCAAATTAGCTATACTGATAAATTCGCATATCACCTGGATAGCAATATTGTATATACTAATATTTTCCTGTTCATTTGCAGCAGATCAAGATGATAAATTAACAGTAGCAATAGCGCCCGACAAGTAGAAGATCTATAATTCTTAATATAATTTATCTATCAAACGGAATCTTAACTAACTGCATAAATTTATACGCTTCTCCACAGCTTAATCAACTTATTCACTTCTTTTTTTAAATTATACCTTTCGTACACTTTATCGTATCCGACATTTAACCCGGCTTCTAATGCTTTGATTATTTTTTGAACGAAACAATCTAAATTATCTACATCACACAGAAAACCATCTTTTTCATCATCAATCAATTCTGGTATACCATTAACATTAGACGATACAACCGGTACTTTCATTGCCATAGCTTCCATAAGGCAAACAGGAATACCTTCTGATATGCTTGTTAGTACAAAAACATCAGTTTTACTTAGTTCATCGAATACCGTATTCTGTGTTTGAGGTCCTAACAGAATAACGTCATCTGTTAAATCATATAAGCTAATCATATCTTCCAATAATTTCCGATTTTCACCCTCTCCAATTATCTTACACAAAAACTTGACTCGGGCTTCTTTTAACTTTTTACATATTTCTACAAGAGCTTTCTGATTTTTTTGATCTGAAAGCCTACCTACATTCAATATCTGCGGAATTGGACCTGCTTGTTTAGTTAAAGAAAACTCTTTTCTAGTAAAATCAATCCCACAATGTATGATCTCGATTTTTTCTTTTGGTAGTTGGAAATGTTCTATCAGATAGTTACGGTTATAGTTTGAGATAGTTATATGTTTTTTTGATAATTTTGTTTTTATTAAATAATTACCCGGTGGATGATCAAAAATATCCCACCTATGAGTAGTAAAGGTATAATTAGTGTTAAAAAGAAGTTTACATAACATAGCAAAATTTGATGCAATTCCACCAAAATGTGCATGTATTATATCAGGTTGTATTTTCTTTACCCTAATAACATCGGAGATGTTATATAAAAAAAGCTTCTTAATTCCGCTTTTTGAATGCATTGTTATTTTACAAGTATTTAAATATCTAACAGGGTTTCGTATTAATAATTGTAAATGATATTTCAAAAGTTTTAACACACTTTCTTTTTTTGAATAATAAATTTCTTTAACATCCTTTATTTGTTCATTAAAAATCTTATCCACCCCTTTGCTTCTTGCAAACACAACAACTTCGACACCTTGGTTCTGTACTTCCAGAATTTCATTAAGAATAAAAGTCTCCGATATCCCTGGAAAAACTGTTACACTATATAATACTTTCATGAATCGACCCCATATAAGAATAATTGATACTTAAGCAAAACACACTTAGACTCCAATGTTATGAATATTCGTTTTTTTAAAACACTTAATTTACATTTCTTCATAATTCCAAAGTGAACTTATCATCGCCAAGATTAAATATTGCAGCATAATGATTTGTCCAAAATAAGATACCCCAATAAAATTTACTGCATGTACCAATAACATTCCACATAACGCCCATAAAACATATGCTCTATTTACTAAATCCTTATCTACAACTTTTATTGTTAGAGAAACACCATATTTTAATCCAATCCAAATAATGGCAAAATAAAGAAACAATGTAAAAATACCACCTCGCACAGCTTCAAGAATATACTGATTAGTAATATCATTTCCCCAAACATTCCAGCTACCAATACTTCTAACTCCAACCAATGCCCACTGCGTAAAATTTCGAATTGCCTGATCTATCAAATGGAACCTATGCCAGCCAGTAGAACCCCCAGCTATATCTATCCTCGCAAGCAAATGCCAAACAGGCCGATCCATTACACTATCTAATAAGAAATATACTAAAATCATTAATGCTGGAATATATTTATACTTACTTCGATACCTGAACAATAAAATATGAGAAACACCAACAGCCGCACCTAATACAGGAGTACTGGATGATGTAAGAAGAATCAATATTACAAACACAATACTTATCATGCCGTTAACAAATATTTTTCTTCTGTTAATGTATAAGTCACTAAAATAGTAAGGTAGTAATGCCCCCCAATAGCAACCAGCCAAAATAGGATGAGCAAATGCTCCCTGGACTCTTAACTTTCCTTCTCGTATAGCAGTAACTGATGGAACTCCACCCAAAACACTAAAAACATTAAACCTTGTAAATTTTTCTAATAAAAAGAAAAATAATACTGGAAAACCGGCTATCGCAAACGCTTTAAAAAACACTTCAACATCATCATAATCACGAATTAAAAATCTAAAAGAAAAATACATTCCAGTTGTATCTACCATATACCCTAAGCGATTAATTAGAGCTGATGTTGATTGTTGTTGGACGGTATATGCCACGACAGAACTGATTGACCACAAAATAACTAAAATATCTAATTTATTTATTTTCAAAGATCTATGTTCATTACGCAAAAAAACCCGTAACCAAGCAAAAATAACAATAATTCTAAGGAAATATAAATCAAACCCTGCAACAACAATACTTTGAGATGATGGTATAAAAACCGACATGAACACAAAAGGAAAAGCAATCTTATCTCTTTTAACGGTAATTAAAAAAATACCAAATAAAACTAATACTGCTAATCCTACAGGATGCACCATATTTCAACTATTCTCCAAAACCGCTTTATTCATAACAGCACTGACTAGATCACAAACGTTTATATTTGCATAAGCAAACAATCTGGACTGTTGTCAACGACATAAAAAACACGAGTGGATTGATACACTATTCAATACACATCCAGGAAATCGACTATCGTATAATTGTATCAAAAGTGTTTTAAATTACAAGCCGAACAAGTAATATACCACAGCTTTGAGAAGAAAACGTTTTGAGCTCAAAAATTGTATTTTCACACAAATAAACAACTTTGTGAAAGATATTACATGTAAAGAACTTATGATATCACTTAATAGAAATTACAATTAATGGAAATATTAGTTTTTCTTATTGTATCCTTCCGGTATTCTTCCAATCGCAGTAATAATGGTTTCAACTAATGGTGGAACTATAATACTTCGCATCTGTGACGCTGAAGGATGTAACCCATCGGGAATTCGACCTATCTCTGCAGAAAGAGAAAGCCATCTCGCATAGCCATCAACAAATCCTGTGCCTGTTTCGTTTGCCAAATTACCCAGAGCGTTATAATAGGCACCTAATTTAGGACGTATCCAACTACGAAAACCTGAAGCAGGATTTGTTGATAAGAATAAAACACGGATTTTTGCTGCATGCAGATATGATAAAATTTTACGTTGTTGAGATATACTTACTTTCAAAGATACACCATCAAATAAATCTGCATCATTAACAGCAAATTCTACAATAGCTAAATCCGGATTCTCCTGAATAAGTTCAGATATCTGGGTGAGACCCCACGCTGATCCAGCACCAGGTTTAGCTATGCGTACAGTTTCTATAGGGATATTAGATAAATACTGTAGTTGTTCTACCAAATAATCAGGCCAATCTGAATTAGCTGTAATGGAAGTTCCTAAAAATGCAATTTTAAGAGAGTCGGGAGCTTCTGCCCAACGAGGCAGTGGAACATCCTGTGGCAATTCTGTTTTCATCTTGCCCAGATTGTTCAGGCTACAGCCAAGGAAACAAAGAATTAAAATTGTTGTAATATTTCTTAGTAGATCTAATCTACGTACGCCCTTCATCTACTAACTTACTTTCAGTAGCATCCGCATCGGAGAATCGGCCATATTCTCCAACATTTATATTACTACGCAGAATCTTTGCAGGATTACCTGCCACAACAGATTTGGGCGGAACTGATTTTGTTACAACAGAACCTGCCCCAACTACACAGTTGTCTCCAATTTCCACTCCCGGAAGAATCAGGCTGTTACCACCTATAAAACAATTCTGACCGATTTTTGTATGCAGATAGAGACCACGTGTACGATCATGACACAAAATACGGGAGTTAAAAGCTAAATAAGAATGAGCACCAATATGTACACCTTTAGGAAATGTCTGATCAAGCTTTGCCGACAAACTTAGTTGTGCTGTGGGATGAATATCCATTTTCCATATTTTTCGGTAATAAAACCGCCGACTTCCTACGAGGAAATTACGCAATATTGAAAGCTTGTTTAAACCTTGTCGCTTCACCTTTTTATATGAGGTTTTGCCATTATCATTATTTCCATTCATAACCTGCCCCTAAATACACACTATAATTATACTACTTGTTTATCAGATTATATACGGTGGAAAGTAAATCATCCGAAGCATATTCAGATATTGTAACATCAGACGCCTGGACCCCTGCCTCAATAGATTCGATGAGTTTATCTTCGCTGTATGCAACTGTTACCAGCCCCATCCTGGCTAAACTACGGGCTGTATCTACCTGATGATTATTTCTATGTTCTCCATACCGCTTTTCTCTGGGGAGTACAATTATCGGTTTCTTGCGCACAACCGTATCAATAATTGTACCCATTCCCGCATGTGATACTATAAGCTCTGCCTGGAAAAAATATGATTCCATCTCCTCAGGACTGCAAAAATCGTAATACCTAATATGTTTCGGTATATATTTACCTTTTCCAACCTGAGCAACAACTTCAGTTCCATTCTTCGCAGCCCACTGGTCAACAGCCTCAACAAGGCGGTCAAACGGAAGCTGTTTTCCTACAGTAAGAAATATCACAATACAGCACCTTTATATTTAACTCTACCGGAAGCAATATTTGGCCACTGGGTAAGTACTTCATGGGCAATAACTTTTGCCAACCGTCCGGAAAGTGACAGTTTTTCCGAGTTGGCAATACTATCTATCCAGATTGTTCTAGCACCAAATACACGTCCCCAGAAAACGCACAAAATTCCAGGAGCAGCACCCGTTGTTAAAATTACCTGCGGGCGAACTTTAGATACAATTTTAAATGCATCCCAGAATGTTTTAAACAGTTTAAAAAAGTCGGAAAGATTGGAATCTGATATTCTATAAAATGTAGCGTCTCCAATAACTTTAGGACGATTCTCCGAAACACTTACATAAACAACATCACTATCCCGGAAGGCAGGTCGCAAACGACACAACTGGACCCAGTGCCCTCCGCCTGAACTTATGGCCAACAATTTTTTTTTCATATTTAATCCTGTAGTAGGTTGTTAATAATCAGCTTCACCAGCAGGAACCCAGGTAGCTCTTCTTTGCCAGATCTCTTTCCAGGTATTTTTTTTACCTGCCCGGTTAAGCTTGTTTACAATCCCTGAATATAAAGATCTGGTAAATACCCAGAATTTCAGCATAAAAACAGCATATGCAGCTTCAAACCGTCCGAAATGCTTGCGATACAACTGAACCTTGGCCGTAAGCAGACGAACAGTTTTATCGGATAAAACAGGTTCTGAGGCCCCGCCATAATGCACAATTGCTGCTGAAGGTACAATAATACATGGTCGACCAGCTTCTGCTGCACGCATTGAGAGATCCGCATCTTCCGCGTACATATGAAATCTCTCATCAAAGCCGCCTATCTCATCCCAGAAGCCACGCTCCAGAAGCATAAAGCACCCGGTAACAATACCTACTTTCATGGGAACACCCCAATCCCACCAGGCTAAAGACTCGGAATCAAAGAACCGAGAGCCACGAAATACTGACATTAAACCTGTTGCCCTGCAGAAAAGACTCCAGAGTGTTGCTTTTCCATACCCTGCAGTATGATTACGCGAACCATCCGCAAAGAAGGTGCTTCCACCATATACACCATATTTAACATTTTCCGAAGCAAAGGCAACCAGCCTATCGATTGCATGATCAAGAACTAATGTATCTGGGTTCAATAACAAGATAAAACGACCAGAAGAAGCCTTAACCGCCAAATTATTTGCTCCAGCAAATCCGACATTTTTTTCGAGGCAAATCAATTTAACATCAGGAAAATTAGATGAAATGGCCTCGGCAGATCCATCTGCCGAGGCATTATCTATGACAATGATCTCAAAATCAATTATAGTCTGCTCATACACAGACTCTATAGCAGCCAAGGTCAAATCCTTTGTGTTGTAACTAACAACAACAATGGATACATCAAAATTTTTCAAAATAGAACATCTCCAAGCTGTTTTTACACCTTAAGTAGTATTATCAAATTCTACATACAAATATAATCAGTACTCATAGGCGCCTATATCAGGTAATGCATCTCTTTTTTCGCCTTCAACATCATACTTCGAAGACTCATAACCTGAAAAATAGCTACCTTTGTTTATAATATCTGCATCTGTATAGGAATTTTTTTTTAAATCAAAATCATTTCCATCAACATCAACAAAATAGTTATACATATTACTGTATGCATTAGCTCCAAATACAAAATTATTTTGCTTAGCAACTTCGATTCCACTCACAGTAACTGAATTAGCAGCAATATTATTTGCAACAATTACATTCTCGCTTTTAGTTCCATCCTTATGAGCTGTAACCAAAATCCAAGGACTAGCAGAGTCCGTATCGTCTAGATCTATGATGGTATTATTTAAGACCGCACCATTCCTTAGACCATAGAATGAAATACCATGATAATGGCTAACAACTATAACATTATTCTCGACAAGCCAGTTATCAAAAAAACCATCAAATAACCCCATTCCCTGCATAGCTGTACTAGAAAAATAGGAGGCACCTGTGTCTGCAATTATTGTATTTCCTATTAACATGACATCATGCCGGGAACCTGTACCTACTCCACCATCACTAACTGACCAACTCTGTAGCCCATCATAATGATTTTCATCATAATCAAAAACTCGACATGCATCAGATATATGATTTTCTGCTATATATAGGAAATCACTTAATGCTCTTACACCATCAATTGTGAAATTTTTTATAGTGTTACCAACGTAATATGAATATTCACAACCGCCTAACGCAAGTCCGACTTCAATATTTTGAATATCGCAGTCAACAGCTTCAACGTTAACCACACCGCTGACAGAAATCCCAGACACCGCATTATCTCTCCACTCAGTTCTTGTCCAACCCGACACTGGATTTGCAAAACCGATTAACGAACTACTGTTATCAGCTGTCATTAGGGTCAAGCCGTTTACTTTGATATCATGGGCATCACCAAAAGAAGTATTCTCTCTTAGATAAAGCAGAGGTCCATTTACATTGCTATTACTGTACCAAGACCCTGCTTCAGTCGCCTCATTACCATAAGCCTCTCTCAGGATTGTAATATCTTTCAAATATATATGACTGAAAGTCCCATATAAGTTAACCTGAGAAAGCACTGGTGTTGCATTGTTTGCAGCTTTTATCGTCAGCCAATCGTTGAAATTAAAAATCTGCGCATACAGATACCCATGATATCCACTTAGTAATACAAGAGTGTCACCGCCTTGTACAGGTGCACCTTCATTATAAATTTTGGAAGCAGAATTACCATAATACTCGATTAATCCCTCCTCCATAACTTCCTGCAATGTACGCCAAGGGTTTGCAGCACTTCCTGTTCCGCCATCTGCCTGCGATTTACCACTCGAGGGGTCAATATAGAAGGTATTTCCCGTTGAAACCGGTTCCTCAAACAAATAATCATCTACCCACCCTGTGTAGATGTCTTCATCCTGCAAAACAAGGTGTAAACCTGATTGTGCAATTGCAGGTACAGCCATTCCAATTAATATACAAAATACAATCGCAGCAATAGCAATGTTCTTATTCATAAATCCCCTCCAAAAACTCCAGTAAAAAATGAGCCCATAAAAACAATTATTTTAATATTTAGCACACACATACCAAAAGTTCATGAAGAAAAATCGATACAGAAAGATCCATACCGTCTATAAATTAGATTTTAGGCAACAAATGATACTGTAATTGCAGTACCTACACTGCATTATTCCTTCTCGGATTTACCTGATTTATCCTCTGCAATATCGATTCTCTCCAGATAGATAATAACCCCAATAGATGCAGAGTTTCCGAGTCCCGTACCAAGATAATAGTTAAGATTGGTGGTATCGCTCTTATTACCAGAAACAACCGAAGTATACGTTGCACGGCTTAAAGAACCGCCGATAGAGTATTCTGCAAAAAACGAGAGAAAGTCAAATATGTACAACTCTGTACCGAACAAAGCGGACAAACTACCGGTAATAACACTATCTGAAGTCCAGTTATCGGATGTTACTTCATCCTTATCCAGGCTATAACCACCCTTAAGTTCAACCCCCCAATACGGTGAAACCTTTCCCTTAAAAAATGGTTTTTCATAGGTAAAACCGAGCTCTGACTCAAAAACATCATCTGCACTTTCGTAGCTTAGACGCAAAAGAGTACGCAAAGCATAATCCTCTGCCTTCAGTTTCAGCCCTACACCGGACTGATAACCGCTTATATCCAGAAGGATATTGCTGGTGTTAAATATTAAACCGGGAGTATAACGATTAAAAACCAGTTCGGAATTTTCTTCAATATCACTTTCAGCTGCCTTCTCTACTACATCCTGCTCCTGTGCATAAGCAGAGAAAATTCCTAATAAGAAGATACTAAAAAATAGAATAAGCCTTTTCATAAAAATACTATCCTTCTCATACATTTTTCTTCAAAGATAAAGTCATGGGCTAACAGCTTTCAAATACCATCCGCCAACCGGTCTTGCATCAAAATCCAGAGATGAATGTACTTCCCCAATAGTTCCGTCATTCAACACCTCGGCAATGCCAAGCTCATACGAGCCAGAACCACCGAGCCTGCCTACGGATAAAAATGTTTTCTGTGTGAAACCATCAGTCTCTTGTATTAATTCCCACTCTTTTGAGAAGAGGGTTCGTGCATAGAGATTATAATGATTAACTGCGGAGGGAAGCTCCGGAATGGCAGGCTCTTCAGCTTCCCACGCAAGGGCAAAGGCATCCCGGCCAATAACAACCGGTGTTGCACCAATATCATCGTACAAGGAATCCAGAAAAAGGTCACAACCGAAAAATACCAGTATAAAGAAAGGCGTCAGAAAGAGAAAACTGTTAATTCTTCGAATCTTATGCATTATATCTGACTTATCCTGTTAACTTTCCTAAATATAACTCAGTTCTTACAAGGAATCATTTTCAAAATGAGAATCTGCTGCTAACCCGGGCATCTTTACCTGAAACAAGATTTTACTCAAGGCTCCAAGGCAAAAAAAATCTGACTTACACCGGATGCCGCCGAAACAAGCTATCCATGCATTATGTTATATGCGACAGCATCAGCTGATAGAGCAACATCCTTGAGAAAAGAGTTACAAACTGTCGCCTGAAATTACTAATAAACTGGGGTTACATGAACACTAAAAACTTGTTCAATCCAGGTTAAACACCATACCACTTCTAACCATGAGGGAGAATTCTCCATCCTGATTCACCGTAGGACTTCCTTCTACATAATAGGTGGAACCGTCTCCGGTTATTATTCCGACCGAGGCAACACCTCCCCAGGAAAATGCAGTTTCCCGAGATGGAGTATATTCCTGGTTGTCCGACGTTTCCTGAGTAACATATCTGATTGCGTAGTTATAGCTTCTGAACTGACCGACAAGGCCCACGCGAAAGAGACTAACATTGGCCAGTACGAGCTCCCGGGTTAGCTCCCCGAAGAGGGTATAACCCTGCCCCTCTTTCTGCAGGCTGTTGGTATCATAATAATCACTTGCTATATATGAATATCCGTAGGTTCCACCCATCGTAAAGGAAACAGGACTTGAATCCCCCTGCTTTAATACCATTACCCCATAACGAATTCCGATATTGGTTTCCTGAGAATCTTCAGATGCCACTTCTCCGTTTACCACGGAAAAGTCGGCACCGATATCCATTACACCGCCGATGGACATGCCGACTCTGCCGCCCATGCCTCCGACAACCTGCTCAGAAGTAACCGAGGCCTGAAGGTCAAACAGCACACCATTACGCCCGTGCTCAATATAACTGCTTTGCGCAAAGAGAGCCGGAGCAAGCAGAAGAACCAGAACCATTGCCGTCAACGCTTTTTTCATCTGAACTTAATTCCTTATCTTTCCCCAGGCAGCAAATCAGGTGTACGCCTGCTTGCCCCTGGAGAGCCTGTTCCCTACCTTCTCAAAAACCATACCAAAGATAGCAGGGAAGGTCATTATGATAATTCTTAAATCGAAAAGGAAGGACATCTTTCTTGAGTAGAGAATATCCAGGGAAATCATCTCCCTGAAAGAGAGCTTGTTCTTACCACTTACCTGCCACAGCCCGGTCATACCCGGAACAATGTCAAAGCGGTGAGTGTGCCAGCGCAGATACTCTTCCGCCTCATAGGGAATACAGGGCCGGGGACCAACCAGACTCATATCGCCTTTCAGTACATTTATAAGCTGGGGAAGTTCATCGATGCAGGTTTTCCGCAGCATCTTACCTCCGGGAATAATCCTGGGATCGCCTTCATCCAGCTTAAGCATGGGAACATCACTCTTGTTAATAAACTCCGTTGCATGATTTGAATGAAAGGTTTCGTTATTATCCGCATGCATGGACCGGAACTTGAAAAAGGTAAAGCATTTCCCGTTCATACCCACCCGCTTCTGGGTGTAAAAGACCGACCCCGGCGATACTCTCTTTATATGCAGTGCCACAAGGGCAAACAGCGGAGAAAGTATTACCAACCCGAAAATCGAACCTGCAATATCAAGAACCCGTTTCCAGACCGGCATCCCCTTGCTGAAACGGTGAAGAAGGTGCTTCTCTACATGCAGCTTATCCTTCTGATAAATCTTTTCATCGCAGGCAGCGGTTTCTTCATTGCAACTTGAAACATCGGGATAGCGCACAATATTACTTACATACTGGGGACGGGTTCCATTCGGATGTTCCACTTCTACCAGAGCGCGTATTTTCTTTTCAAAGAGTTCTGCACTCTCGTAGTCTGTAGATGTCAGAATTGCACAAACTGTTTTCTCATCATACCAGCCAAGATGATCAATAAGGCGGGTCCCTTTCTTGAGTATCGCGGTCAAACGCTGAAGCGCGACAAGTCCGCCTTCACAGCGGAAAAGAACAAGGCAGAAAATGCCGCCTTCCCTGTCCGCACGGCTGCGTTCATACTGTAAAATTCCCTTTACTGTCTGGGCCGAATAAATCCCGAACTTTCCGTCTTTACCCTGACCTCCAAGAAATGAAGGTGTCCAGACTGCTTTAACTTTTCTTCTCATAATTCCTTACTCCGTAAAAATACCTGCCAACCGGTGTTAATCGCTACAGCTGTTACTGCCGCCGTCGTGGGGCAGTATCTGGTAGCGCTTATCAAAACTAATACCTATTCCGTCTTTGGCGTGTCGAACCACCTGGCCGCTTACTTCCACCTTGACGGTTTCATCCAGTTCAAAAAATTCCTTGAGCTTGTTTATTGATAAATACAGCTCAACATGGACTTTCTGTCCGATTTCGAGAGGGTTATCCATGGCAATAAAGGTGCCCCGGGAGGAGACATCTTTGGTGTAGGTCTGGAAGATAACATTTTCAGCAGCTTGATCAAGTACTGCAATCTTTGCAGGAACCGACATGCTATAACGCTCAATACACCTTTTTTCGTCCATATCCTTTTCCTATTTATCTTAATGGTATAATGCACAATATATAGTGCTATGCAAATAATACGGGAACATGATTTTTCGCTTTTAACAAAGTATTAGTTTTGTACCGACAAAGGACTAGCCGCGTTTACTGAATCAACACTTTCTTCCTAATACTACAGGTGCCGAGCAGCCCAGAGAGCAGCCTGAAGCCTGTTGGAAACGTCTATTTTTTTGAAAATATTATACATATGCGTTTTAACAGTGTTAAGACTTATACACAGGCGATCGCTTATATCCTCATTACTTACACCAACACTTACCAGAGAGAGAATCTGCTGCTCCCGCTGGGTAAGCTCTACAGCGTTTTTCTCCGGCTCCGGCAGCTTGTCTCCGGCGGAGTTCATAACATAATCCAACAGAATCTGCCGGCTTATCCATATTTCTCCGGCAAAAATGGATTGAATCCCTTTAAGAAAGATATCCATCTTGTCATGCACATAGAAAAAACCCCGAACCTTGCGGGAAAGGGCCCTTATTTCATCTTCCGAGTAGGCTGCAAGGTTGTAAAATGCCACTTTATTATCATTTACCAGGGGATTGGACATACAATACTGGGTAGCTGAATCAATATCCCTGTCTGTACAATCCAGTAGAAACAGGAAATTATACGCCGAGGCATCTCTGCTTTCGGCGTTGAAATTGTAATGCTCGGGAAACATATGCAGGGGATGGGCATAAATGGAACAGGGGATGCCAACCTCTTTCTCTATGGAATAGACCAGAGATTGATTTCCAAGGTTGTCTGCACTTAAAAAAACTATTTTTTTATTTCTTAAATCTTCCATTGCTGCCTGTACCTGAACTAAGCTTAAAGCATTATATTATGACTAATGAAAAAGTGCTACCCTAATTGGATTATTAATTGCCCGAAACACCGGTATTTACCGCGTGTTGGATCGATAAAAGACTCCGCTTTCACACTTTCCCTGTATTTGCTTCACATCTCCTTCATATATCGGCGCTAATCTCTATTACAGATACAGAAAAACAACCACCAGATATGGAGGATGGTATGAAACGATTTACAGTTGTTCTTTTAATTACCCTAATAACCGCAGCCGCGGTTTTCGCGAACGGCGCACAGGAAAGCCAGTCATCACAACAGCCCACACAGCCGGGACCCGGTTTTGGACGGAACCAGGCGCCACCCCCTCCCGCAGAAGCTGAAACTGTAACACTTACAGGCACAGTCAAGGTATCTGTGTTCCCTCCCGTGCTTGTAGCCGACGGAGTTGAGTACAAAATCATGGTTCCCCCCTGGGCTGCGGCGGATATCAGCATCAAAGACGGTCAGGAAATTACCCTGGAGGGCTTTCTCAATGACGATTGCTTCGGTCGATACAGCGCTGAAACCGATGAGGATAATATTCTAATGGTGACCAAGGCGATTATTGACGGCCAGGAATACGAGATAGACATGCCCGGCCCCGGCGGTTTTGATCATCATGGCAGAGGCGGAATGAGACCCGGCAGCTACGGACGCGGTCGCTGGTAAGCTATACACGCTTTAGATTTGTCACTCCATTGTGCTGCGGCCCTCTCTCCGGAGGGCCGCTTTTTTTGCAGAATTTTACCGGGGCGCTTTTGCTCTTTACCCGCAGGTGGACTACACTTAGGTTCAGATGACTGAATTAATGCGCAGAATTGAAAATATACTGGAAGCCAAGCCAGCTCTGAAGCTTCCCGGCCCGGTAACCCGTCGCTTTGATCGTCACAGTAGAGCCGACGTGAACCCGTTTATTTTCCTGGAAGACTACCACTACAGAGGTACAGGCATTCCGGCGAAAAGTCTGCCCCTGGAACTGAACAGCGGAACCGATACTATAACCTACCTAATGTACGGAAGTATGGCCTGTACCGAAGGTGGAAGCAACGCGGGTATCCTTAATGCCGGGGGCTGTCGCTGGATGGAGAATATGCCGTACGGATTCTCCCAGGAGACTCCGGTCAGCCGGGGAGAATACTGGTCGGTTCATTTTTCTCTATACACCGACCATCTTATTAAACATGAATATCCCCGGATAATGACCATTACCGAAGATGAAATACCAGTACACCGCGGAGAAGACGGCATAATTACCAGGATTATTGCAGGTGAATTCGAAGGTATCTGCGGCCCCGGAGGAAGGATGCCCGAGGAGTGTCTTTTCCTCGATATCAGCATTCCCCCCTTAACGCCCCTTCAGCTGGAAATACCAGAGGAGTACCGGGTGCTTACGGCCTGCATGGAGGGAAAGGATCTTTCAGATATGACCGAAGGTGTTTCCGTAGAAGAAGGATCTACTCTGCTCTACTCCACGGGCACTCGCATGGTCTTAAGCACCGGTGCGGATGAAGCACGCCTGTTGGTATTGGGTGCACGGCCGAGATAACCCTCGTCAAAACCGAACCTGGATCTTCTTTCCTTAATTCCCCATGCGATAGTAATTGCGGTATTAAGAATTTTGCCGGTTTTCCTACCCTCACCCCACTCCCTCTCCCTTTGGGAGAGGGAGTGGGAAAACTTAAATGCGGCGACAGCCCCTCGCCCTTTGGGAGAGGGGTAGGGGGTGAGGGGTGGCTTGAAAGAGGTCAGCGAGGAAATCATCCTTGACAACTTGTCAAGTTGATGTAAATTTAACGTATGAAAACACTCCCCGTCGGCGAATTCAAAACCCATTTCCCTGAACTTATTGACGAAGTTCGGGAAGGTGAAGAGATTGTTATTACCTACGGCAGAAAGAAAGAAAACGTTGCCGTGGTAATTCCATATTCTTCCTACGAAAAAAAGAACAGCATCAAACTCGGTCTTCTAAGCGGCAGAAGCTATAAAATCAAAGATGATTTTGAGATGACCGAAGAAGAACTGTTAAATCCGTGAAATATCTGCTGGATACCCATTATCTTCTCTGGGCCCTCTTTGAACCTGGAAAAATCGACAGAAACATTACAGCCATACTGGAGAATGATGAGGACGTAAAATATATATCCGGCATTAACCTGTGGGAAATTTCCCTGAAATACTCCCTTGGAAAACTGCACTTGGAGGGATTGAATCCCGATCAGCTTACTGGGAGTGTCGTTGAAGCCGGTTTTAATATCTCGGATGTCGACTGCAAAACCTATGCATCCTACTACAGACTGCCCAAGAAAGAGGATCATAAAGATCCCTTCGACAGAATGCTGATTCACCACGCTATAGAGAATAATTACACCCTGATTTCAAAGGACAGAAGAATTCAGCAGTATGTTTCTGACGGCTTGAGGCTGGTGCTGGGGAACTGAGCCGCACGCATAGGAATTATTAGGTTCGGTATCAGGGCTTCTGCTGGTCTTCCAACCCTCACCCCGGCCCTCTCCCAAAGGGAGAGGGAGTAAGAAAACTTAAATGCGGCGACAGCCCCTCGCCCTTTGGGAGAGGGGTAGGGGGTGAGGGTTGGATTTAGAAAGAACCAAGTCGAAGGGTAGCATTCCATTAAGTGTTTACAGTAGCTATGTGAATTCGAAACAGTCGCAACTACCTGTAAAAACTCCTTCCGCACACCCCGCCCCCATGCTATTCTTTTCAGTATGAAGATCACCACTGTTGAAGCATTTCCTGTTGAGTTTCCCCTTGAAGTTCCCGCCCGGGATGCCACCGGCATCTGGACCAGCTGGAACACTGTAATTGTAAAAATCACCGCCGAAGACGGTACTGCAGGCTACGGCGAGATTGGACCCGTTCATGGCGGAGGAATCCCCATTTTTACTGCAATGGTGGATCACCGGCTGGGTCAGCTTGTGGTGGGCGAAAACCCTTTCGACCGGGAGCGTATTTACGAAAAGCTCCTGGGCCGGGGTACCGGAGCCTACGCCCTGGGTCAGAAGGGAGCCGTGGTAAGTGCCGTTGCCGGGATAGACATTGCTCTCTGGGACCTTTGCGGTAAACTGCTTAAAACCCCGGTTCACACCCTTTTAGGCGGCTGTGTATACGAAAAGATACCCGCCTATGCATCGGGATTCTTCGGTAAAGACGGCAGGGCTCTCACCTCCGCCGAATGTGCTGAAGAAGCTAAGATGTATGCCGATCAGGGATTTAAAGGGGTAAAGATGAAGGTCGGGTTTGGAAGAAAAACCGACCTTGAAAACCTAAAGGCGGTACGCAAAGCTCTGGGGCCGGATTTAGGTATAATGGTGGATGCAAATCAAAGCTATTCCTACCATGATGTTCTAAAGATTGCCGACGAACTGGCTGCCTTTGATCTTACCTTCCTGGAGGAGCCCCTGCCCATAAACGACCTGGACGGTATGGCCGCCCTGGTACGGAATGTGGCAACCCCCATTGCCGCCGGTGAAAACTACTACACTCGTTTTGAATTCAGGGAGATTTTCGATAAGAGAGCTGTTAATATTATTCAGCCCGATATAATCCATGCCGGCGGCATTACGGAGACCAAGAAGATTGCCTCCATAGCCTCTGCATCCAATATCCCCCTGGCTCCCCATATTCATGCCACCGTGGGAGTTCCTGCAAGCATTCATCTTTTAGCAAGTTGTCAGAATACCCTGGCGGCGGAGTACATAACTTCAGGAGGTTCCTATAAACTCAGGCTCGCCATGTACGGGGAATCCTGCATGGTGGATAAGGACGGATATGTGCCTGTACCCATGGAGCCGGGACTGGGATTCACCTTGAACGAAGAGATCTTTGAAACTTTTGCACCTAAAAAGTAAGGAGTTTGATTATGCCCACCAACAATCCCCATCTGACCGAAGAATACTGTCTGAAACGCCGGGAACGGCTCTGGAGCCACCTGCCTGAACATGTTGAGTGGGTTATAATCGGCAACCCGAAACACATAAACTACCTCAGCGGATTTCTCATTAATCCCATAGGTCTATCGAACGATGTACGCTCCTTTCTTCTGCTAAAGCGTGATGGAGAAGCAGTGCTCATTGGAGATAATCACGGCATCAGCTTTGCCGTCGGCCCCTATTATGTTGACGAGACGATAAATGTTCTCTGGTACGACAAAATTCATGCTGTCCGGGACAGAACACGACTGGTTGTGGAAGCCGTTGCAGATCTGGTACGTAAGCTGAATCCCAAGCATGGCCTGGTGGAGGAGGAGTGGGTACCAACCTATATTCCCCATCATGAAGAGGCATCGGTGTCTCTTGCGGAACTGCTTCACTTTTTCCGCCGGACGAAAGATCCTGATGAGATAGCAGTTATGAAGCGGATTTTCCGCGCTTCCGAAGCGGGCCACAGACACTGCTTCGAGATAATAAAACCGGGAATCAGTGAGATGGAAATCTACCTGGAAGTACAGAAGGCCGCGTTAACAGATCTGGGAGAAGCAGCAGTGGTTTACGGTGATTTCCGTGCCATGAATGCAGACAACCCTAAATTGGGAGGGCTGCCGACACAGTATTGCATGAAGGAGCAGGATCTGTTTGTCCTGGATTACGGTATTATATTCAGAGGCTACCGGTCCGACTTTACCAGTACAATTGCCGTAGGAATGCCTACAGAGGGGCAGCGGGAACTCCATCACCATTGCCTGGAGGTAATGCAGGAAACAGAAAAGCTGCTGACTCCCGGCACCCACACACGGGATGTCTTTGCGGCAATGAAAGAGGGCATGGAGAAACGGGGCTGCGGCAGAGATTTCGGCGGGCATGCTGGACACGGTCTGGGAATGGGCCATCCGGAAGCTCCCGGATTCGCCCCGGAAAGCGATGAGGTGCTGATGGAAAATGAGATTGTAACCCTGGAACCGGCGATCTACCGTAAGGGCGTCGGAGGCATTCGTCTTGAGCATAATTACCTTATTACCGGCAACGGATTTGAACGGCTCACACAGCACCGGCTGGAGATGGAGTAATATTGCGGTAAAAACTAACTGTACAGAATAAGAGATATAAAAATGAAAACTTTACTACTGATAGGTATTTCAGCATGTGTACTCTTTACCAGCACATGCAGTACAGCTCCCGCACCGAAAGCAGAAGCAGCTCCTGTAGAGTCGGATGCACAAGTGAAGATGACAACTTCAGATCTGGCACCGGGCTGGATTCAAACTCCGCCGCAGGATGAAGAATATCTCTACGGAATCGGGTTTGCCGACAGCATGGAGAAGGCAAAATCATCTTCTCTGATAAATCTGGGGCAATCGTTCAGTACTCATGTTACCTCATCCATTGAGACCGGATCATCCGGTCAGAATGAGGATGCAATAAACTCGATTAACAGGCAGCTTACCGACTACACCCTTACAGGGGCAAAATACTGCGACCAGTACAAGGATCCTGAGGGTGCATACTGGATCCTCAGCAGGGCACCAGTCAACTGCCTTCTGGATGCTGCAGAAAGCATACTCCTCAGTTACCGCCTGGAGCTGAAACAGAGCCCTGCTGAAGAGAAAAACATCATGGAAGGTGTAGAAAAAGCCCTGCAAGCCGGAAAGCTACCCTATTTCACCGCTCCTGCAGATATAAGGAACTACCTTTACCTGGATAACTCATTAAGAAAAAGTCTTGTCTATGAAATTATAGATAACGGCACAGCCGAGGCAATTCTTTCATTTATTACCAACAGTTCCGGAAGAAGGGAATTTACACTCACCGAAGCTGATGCTTCCTCCACTTTCATGCTCAATGGAACAGAGAATAAAAGTTCCGCGGGGCAGACGGTTTACCGCTTCGGCGGGAATATAAGTGGAAAAGGAGCCTTCTACTCCGGCCTGTGTATGCCGGAAATATTCTCCGAGGGCGACACATGGAGCCGTGCCTGGTTCAGTGATTTAACTGCAGATTTCTCCTGCCACTACCTCGGAGCATTTAAGTACAATGGAAGACTCTATCCGGACTGCTACCGCCTTACAGTTACAGCCCCGGACGGGGATCACCCTCTGTGGGGTGGAAAAGGTACATACATTATTGCACCGGAAATCGGTTTGCTGCAGATGGAATTTGAACGGTCTGACGGATCTGCGGTAAGCATGAGACTGAAGTTATAAAGAGAGCGGTTGCGTCAGGAGGTTGTGTTTATTCAAAGAAAAGATTAAGAGCAGAGCCTGAGAATTACCCAATTCAGGTCGATTTCGCCACATAGAATTAACTCAGTGCAAGTCCGATTTATCACGATACTTGCAGGTTTAAATATCAATACAGCCTGCCAACGTTAATTTTTACAGAGTTCTTCCCGTAACTACCCGGAATCGGCCAAAGAGGGGACAGTGTTACACATCCCGGTACTTGAGTATCAGAAAAATACTACCAGGGCATTATTGACCAGCAAGACCAACATACATATTCTTTGTATACTGTTAATTCAGTCGAAGGAAGGATACAGATATGATCAAAAAAAAGAACAGAAAAGAGTACACAAAACCCGAGATTCAGAAATGGGGATCTGTGACAGACCTGACACAGCACGGGGGAAGACCCCCGAAAGACAGACCGAAAACCGGAAGTGTTATCTGCATTCCCCGGGATAACGGCGACCGCAGATAACAGGTTCTGCAAATACACTATAAAAAGGAGGCCTCAACCTCCTTTTTATATCAATCCACTTATACCATCAGTATCGGTTTGAGCTTTTCTTTGAAAGCGAGCGACGGGAATCGAACCCGCTTCACAAGCTTGGGAAGCTTGGGTAATACCAGTATACGACGCTCGCAGATCCAATCCAACATGTAGACCGGCAGGAACAGTATACCCCTGCAAAAATAGGGACGCAAGATTATTATTTTACAGTTTCATTTTACACCTGCTTCAGTACGGCACTGAGCAGGGTTACATCCTCGACAAAATCTTCGCCCCCGGCCTGTTCCAGCAGTTCATCCAGAAGGCGCTGATGATATTTTTTTCCAGGCTCCACTGTTTCAATAGCCTTCTGCACAGGTGTAGAATTATCCGGCATTTCTTCAAAGTTTTTCAGCAGCCCCTCAGAATAAGCAACCAACATATCGCCGGGATGCAGTTCCTCGGTATATTCAGCGTAGAAAATGGATTCAGAATCTCCTACGGAGGGGCCGAAAATGCACATACGACGAACCTCGCCACGGGAAATGAGGAATGGACAGTTTCTGCCCGCATTGGAATAGGTAAAGGTTTTTGCCGGAATATCCAGCAGTCCAGCCATGAGACTTATTGTTACCCCGGCAGTCTTACGAATCTCAAAGTTCATCCTGTTATTGAACCAGGTGAGAAAAGCCGAGGGGGATATACCTGTTTTCAGCCCCCGTCGAATATATTCAGGATAAATAATCGCCTTCATAATTGCGGTAATAAATGCTGCCTGAATGCCGTAGCCTGAAACTTCGCCAACCAGAATCAGATATCTGTCTCCGGGCAGATGGATAACATCATAGTAATCCCCACCACAGTAGAGGTGCGGTACAGGCAGGTAGGTAACTTCAAACTCAACAGAATCAGTACTGACCAGGTCGGGACGCACCAGCGACTCCTGCATTAGCCCTGCCCATTTCAGTTCCTGCTCCATATTCAGCTTGTACTCTTTTAGCTGCCGCTGCATCCTGTACCAGTTGAGATGCACTTTGATTCGGGAGAGGATTTCCCCTTTATGAAAAGGTTTGGCAATATAGTCTACAGCACCCCGGCTGAAAGCCTCTTCCTTACTCCAGGCCTCTTCCAGAGTACCTAAAAAAATGACGGGAACACTTTGGACTCTTTTCTTCTGCTTAAGACGGGTACAGACTTCATAGCCGTTTATGCCTTTCAGCATGATATTCAGCAGAATCAGGTCAGGACCCGCATCTTCTACTGCATCCAGGACACTCTCCCCGTCGGGATAGGCTTCAATCGCGTATTCTTCCTGACCGAGGATTTCCTCCAGGTAGCGCAGATTGCCGGATTGATCATCGACGATAAGTATTAACGGTACCCTGTTTTTTACTTGTTTCATATCCACCGCCCCTGTATGATTTTAGTGTAATAGAGGTTGGTGGTGAAATCAAATAATACCAAGTTTTCACCGGTACTTTCAGAAAAAGGCAGATATATGGAAGAAAATAACACCCTGATTGATGATAAAGGAAGAAAACTTGACTCCTCAGAACTCGTTCGCCGGGGGTTGCTTGTTGGAGTTTCCGCCGGGGTGCTGGGCACAACGTTCATTCTCAAAGAGGGAGAAAACAGCCTTGGCAGGGATTCCGCCTGTAGCATCAGGATACATGACAGGCATATAAGCGGTATACACTGTATTATCCGGGCAGAGGATAAAAGTCTTATCCTGGAAGATGCAGATTCTTCAAACGGGACATACCTGAACCGAAAGAAAATAAAGAAGCCCACCCCCCTCAACTATGGTGACCGCATTGTTGCAGGAGAAACTATATTCAGGCTCCTTTTTGAAGAAGAACTTTAAATCCAGACAGACGGATGGCCTGCCTGGATCTGCGGCCCTAAAACTTTAGCAGAACCTTCAGCTTGGTTCCGCCGTTGGTATGGAGCTCCGCCAGAGCTTCCGCTGCTTTTTCCATAGGGTATATGTCGGTGATGATCTTCTCCACCGGCACTTTACCGGACTTTACAATATCAATAAGGGTAAGAAAATCTTCTTTCAAAGCGTTTCTTGAGCCCAGAACAGTAAGTTCCTTTTTCTGAATAAGGGTGAAGTTGAAATCCAGAGTCTGCTTGCTTACTCCTATAAGCACTACCCTGCCTCCGAAGGCAACCGCATCAATGCAGCTCTGAAAGGTAACCGCCATTCCAACGGCTTCAATGGTAACGTCAAATCCATTACCATCGGTGATATTGTCGATGCCTTTCTGCAGGGCATCGGGGCTATCGTTCAGGATGGTTCCGTCCACTCCCATGCCCTCCGCCATTTTTAGTCTGTCGGGAGCAACATCGGAAATATACACCTCGGCACCGAAGTATTTTGCAGCCATTGCAGCCAGAGTCCCGATGGTTCCCGCACCAATAACCAGTACCTTTTCTCCCGGTTTAACCTGTGCCCGCTTTACTCCGTGGAAACTGATGCAGAAGGGTTCTATCAGGGCAAGCTGCTTGGCGGTAAGTCCTTCACCGGGATAGATCCGGTCAACGGAGATTGTAAAATACTCGGAAAATCCGCCGTCCCGCTGGGCTCCCATGGTCTCGTTAGACATACAGCAGTTCACAATACCCTTTCTGCATGTATAACAGGTTCCGCAGTTAAAATATGGATTCACTGTGACCAGCATTCCCGGCGCAAGTCCCTTATCGTTCTCGCCTACTTCAACTATCTCCGCAGAGAGCTCATGTCCGGGAATCCTGGGATAGGATCCGTAGGCAAAATTCCCCCGGTAGATATTCAGATCCGTTCCACAGATTCCGCCATACCGCATCCTGAGCAGGGCTTCCCCTTTACCGGGAACAGGCATTTCTTTCTCTTTTATTTCAACCTTATAGGGTTCAATGGTGGATACATATTTCATACCGGGATCTCCTTTTTCTGCCATCCATGTTAGCTGATTTATACAATTCTGTCTCGGTTTTTCAAAGGAAAACATCGTGCCGGATTATAAGGTTCTTACGTCAATTTGAGAGAACAGTGCCGGTGCTCTCTTAATTTGATAGAATACATTACCTGCAGGAATCATTCAGGCCAACCATCCTGATTTGTAAAGTATCCTCTCAGGAAATTACAAGTCATCATGTATCTTATTACATTGCAATGAGTTAATACCCTGTCCTTAGAAAACATGAATTATATCCACATGCTGACGTGCCTGTGACACGATATTGGCATCCTTCCTGCATAAAATATCAGAGGTGTATGATCATGAGTGATGAAAAACCGACAGTTCTGCTTGTAGATGATGAGTTTAAAATACAGCAGGCGGTCCGGCGCAGCTGCAGGCTGGAGGAGTTCTCCCTAATTACAGCCTTTAGCGGCGAACAGGCTCTGGAAATGATGGAACAACAGGAGGTACAGGTGCTGCTCAGCGATGCAAGGATGCCCGGTATGGGCGGTGTGGACCTGCTCAAAATAGCCCGTCAAAAATATCCAAAGGTAATCCGGATGATGATTTCAGGGTTTATTGAGACAGAGAATCTTATCAATGCCATAAATCAGGGACAGGTTTTCCGTTTTATCACCAAACCCTGGAAAAAGGAAGAATTGCGGGACCTTATCTACGAAGGAATTAAAACCTATCGCAGCCGGGGAGACAATACAGATTCTATGGAAAAAATACTCATGCAGCAACCGAATCCCGGAGAGAAATCCACCGCGGACATGGTAATTAGCAAGGAAATTCTGGAGGCCCTTTCCCGGCCGGCCTTCTGCATAGACTCACGTTTCAGTATTGCTATCTGCAACAGCAGGGCCCGGGAGCTCAACATCAGAACAGGGATGAACAGCCTGCGCTCGGTCCTGCCGGAAAAAAGCATTGAAGAAATTGCCGCGGCACTCCTGCCGGGTGGCCGGAGAATACTGAGTCCTGTTCATATAAACGGTAACAGATGGAAAATGCGAATACGGCCTTTCCGTAAAACCGATGCTCTGACGGCGCTGCTTTTTCTTGATGCCGAAAAAACAGCCTAAAGGGGTTAGGAATCTTTCCAGTCTTCCGGTTACAGCTCGTCCAGCCTGCGACCTTCATGCTCCAGTTTGAGTATGAGATGGTCCACTTCGTTAAGAGCCGCAAGCCCTCGGGAGGAATGTTTCGCCCGCACTTCCTCCAGAGTAGGCAGGGGCTCTTCATTAACATACCGTTCAACCGCCTCCCTGGCTTTTGCCGCATAGGCAACATGAAGAGATTCATGAAGATAATTAATAATGAGCTTTTTACTGGTTACCCTCAGCTCCTGACGATTAACAAGTTCAACGATGGAATACGCTATCTGAAGTAGGCGATCGGTATTTTTAATGAGGGACCTTCCTTTCACTGATGGTGCTGCAGATAAACAGTGTATCACGGAATGGCAGATGCACCAATTATGCCTTTCGCACCACATTCTGACAGACCGGGCAGTAATGGGTTGAACGCTGGGCGAGGATTGCCCGCTCCACCGCGGTACCGCAGATAGAGCACGGCTTCCCGGTTCGCCGGAACACCATGAGAGCCCCGGCATTTCTGCCATACTGCCCTGCGGAGGAAAAATTGGAGTCACCGTCTCCAAGGGAAGTCCCCCTGTTAAGAATCCCGGCAGAAAGGGTATTCCGTACCGCCACAAGCAGCACCACAGCCTCCTCCGCTGTCAGGGAAAACCCGGTCCTAAACGGACTTAAACCCGCAGCAAAAAGGGATTCATCAGCATAGATGTTTCCCAGCCCCGCCAGGATTGACTGATCAAGCAGCAGAGCTTTAAGAGACCTTCGACTTTTTTTCATTGCCGTCAGGAGATATTCCGGCTGAAGGTTTGCATCAAGAGGCTCCGGCCCTAACTTTCCAAGGATTATCTCCGGCTCTGAGGTTAAACGCATGCGGCCGAACTTCCGGGTATCATGAAAGATCAGAAGCCGGGAGCCGAGGTCAAAGATTACACGGTCATGTATATCTGCGGTATAGGGAGGTGGTGTAAGTGAGAGTCCTCCGGTCATACGCAGATGTACCAGGAGAGACCTGCCCCGATCAAGAACAAACTGAAGGTATTTGCCCCTTCGTTTAAGATGCTCAATCCTGCTGCTGCGGATTTCTTGTACAAAGGTTTGAGGATTCGGCTCGGCTATGGTCTTCTGCCAGAACAGGGATATCCCCTGAATCTGCATTCCGCATATTCCTCCATCCAGCAGATCTCTTCTCAGGGTTTCAACCTCCGGCAGTTCAGGCACCACAGACCTCCTCTCCGCCTAAAAAATGCCGCGCTCCGCTCCGGGGGGCAAGAAAAAGCATATGGACACCATTAAAAAACATGGAATTTTTACCCAAAGCAGAGAAAAACGATTTTGCATAACCTGCACTGTACAAATAAATTTTGCTGAAGAAGCGGACATCAGAAGTTCCCGGCTGTGAAGAATACGGGGAAAGAGTATTTCCGGAACTGCCGTATGTGAATTCCCCCGAGGTATATGCTACATTTGCTCTGTATGAACAATTACCGCCGCAGTCTGAAATCTGTCATGATTTTTCTATCAATATTCACCACACTCTCCCTCAATGCCCTTGATGTAATGGCGGATATTATTCAGCCAGCTCAGGCGCTGAAGGGCTCCCCCTATGTTTACGGCAAAGAAGGCCCCGGAAGCTTTGACTGCTCCGGGCTTGTCTACTATCTCTACAAACCCTTCCTTGCGACTATTCCCCGCTCCTCCCGGGATTATACCCGCTTTGGAAGTTCCGTCGCCATGGATAACCTGAAACCCGGAGATCTTCTGCTCTTCGCAACCACAGGCACGCCCGGCAGGGTATCTCATGTGGCCATCTACATCGGGCAGCACTCGGTAATCCATGCCGTATCAAACGGCCCGCAGACAGGAGTAATAGTATCGTCCATTGACTCGGGCTACTGGAAACGCAAGCTCCACAGTGCCAGGAGGGTTTTCGATTTCACCACACCGGCGGAGGCTGTGGTGGAGTATGAACGCGGCAGATATACCGGACCTCTGAAAAATGGAGAGCCATCAGGTACAGGCAGGATGGAGATGAACAACGGCGATCTTTATACAGGAGAGTTTGCTGAAGGACTTTTTCACGGTCGGGGCACCTACATCTGGAAAAACGGGGATTCCTATACAGGAGAGTTCCGCCGGGGAGAAATAGTGGAGAAGAGCGAGATTCCCGCCGAAGAAGAAACATATATGAAAAAGCAGGATAATCCCTGGGACAACTGGGACGGCGAAGTATATGGCGACTACCGCGAATGGCGCAGCCGGGAAGAGTCGGCTTTTGAAGCATTTAAAGAACGGGATAAAGCGGGAACGCAGAACCGGTAGAAAGGAGCAAACCTATGAAAATCCTACGTGTTATCGTAACAGCCGCATTGATTTTTGCAAGTGTATTGACCCTTTCAGCCCAGCAGTATCGCAGTATTACCGCGTTTAAATTCAACTACTATACCGACGACCGGTCATCACTGAATTATGAGGAAGTATTAATAATTCCCCTGCCCGATCAGTACTATCTGATAACCGGGGTGTCCGGAGATTTGAGCGATTTTGACAGTTCCCTGGGAGGAAAAATCGGCATAGCCTTTGATCTTCCAGGATTCTATTACGGGGAAACCTCTCTGAAATATGAAAGGGAGTTTGACAACCCGGACAGAAATAACTATCTGGCTCTAAACGGGTCGGTTACCTATGAAACCGGTGGAACCAGAGCAAGCCTGGAAATAACCGGGGAAATAACCGGGGAAATAACCGAGGAAAACAAGGGTGTCGTATTCTCCCCCGGGCTGAACTACCTGATTTATCCCGACTGGGAAGTCTACGCCAAATACTTTTCCGGCTATCACCGCTACGGTTCCGAGCAGTTTTTCAACCATGCCATCTGGGCGGGCACCAACTATCAGGTTTTGCCTACCATATGGATCAGCCTGGGAGGAACCGCCGGAACGGTCTATGAACCGGGTGACTCCTATGAAAAATGGTCACTTATAACCGGCGTTAAGGTGTATCCAACGGAAAACTTTTCAGTCCGCTATCAGTTTGAGTACGAATCGACACCGCACTACGAGATTATCTCCAACGGTGTGGTAGCAGACTGGAAACTTTAGGACAGCCCTGATTCTGCCGATACTGATACTGAAGAACCAAGAGGAAGACAGTATCAGTATGAAGACGTATATTCTGGAAGACATTACCATTCTCGCCCCGGAAGTACGACAGATAGACACTCTGAATGCAGAAGAAATCGGCCACAAATTTACTGAAAACTGCAGTAAGGTAAACAGGCTTCTTCTTGATCTTGAGGGAGTTCAGTTTATTGACTCCTCCGGCCTGGGGGTAATCCTAACTCTTATTCGCGAAATGCATGAAAAAGGGGGAAAGATTGTCCTCTGCTGTGCAGGGTCTCCCGTGCAGGCACTGTTCCGGATGGTACGTCTCAGCAATATAGTTTCAATCTTCCAGTCCCGGAATGATGCACTTTCTTCATTCAGCGCCTGACCTTCTCCGCAGGAGTATCCGCCTTGTCGCCGGAGTTTTGATTCTGCTGACAGCAGGACTCGCCCTGCTCCACGGCGCAACCATACTGCTGATCCTGCCGTCTTTGTCAGGTATGATTCTCCTGCTGCTTGCGCCCACAGGGCAAAATCAGGCTCCGGTTATCAGTGACAGTATTCTCACCGATCTGATTCAGAATGAAAAACTCTTTCTTGTTTTACTTAAGGGCCCGGACCAGAAAATACTCTATGTATCTCCCGGGGCGAAAAGATATTTTAGCCCTGCCACAGAACACTGGGCTTCGGGGTTCGGTCCGCAGGACAGAGAGAACCTTGAACGCGATTTCCAGGAAGCCCTGAACGGCGAGAATCAGCAATCGGGAGAGTTCCGGGTTTTCTGCAGTGAAGAGGCTGAAATATGGCTTTCAGTACGTATGTACGGCGTAGACACCGGAGAGAAGACCGGACAGGTTGCCATTGTCTGCAGGGATGTTACGGCAGACAGGAAATCGAGACTCCAGCTGGTAAAAGCAAGGGAGTATGAGATTGAGGTTGGTGCGCGAATTCAGCAGTCACTGCTCCTCGGCCGCCCCGCCTCCCGGACTCCAGGACTTGCTATCGATACATTCACCCTGCCCTCTCAGAAAATTGACGGTGACTTTATTGACTTCTTCAGCGATCCCCAGCGGGATATAAACGACTTCCTGCTGGGTGATGTCATGGGCAAAGGGGTCCCGGCGGCACTGATGGGCGCCGCTGCACGTTCGGAAATAATGAAGGCCCACTGCCTGCCCCTGTTTGAATCCAACTCCCGGGAGGGCACATATTCATCCTGTCCGGCATCTGTTCTTTCTCTGGCCTCTACAAATCTGGCAGGAGAACTTCAAAAGCTCAAATCCTTCGTCACCCTGGTATACGGCCGCCTTAAAAACAAGGGTCGGATACTGGAGTTTGTAGACTGCGGCCATACAAGCATGATTCATTATGACGCTGCCGCAGGAAGCTGCTGGAGACTGAAAGGTGCGGATATGCCCCTGGGTTTTACCGCCAGCCAGAACTTTACTTCCTGCATTACCGACCTCGGTGCCGAAGACATTATCTTCGTCTACTCCGACGGCATTACCGAGGCGACCAACAGCGAGGATGAACTTTTCGGCGAAGAACGCCTAATGCTCCTAATACGTGCCTCCCACGATCTAAGCCCGGGGGAACTGCTGGAGAAGGTAAAAAAAATCACCTTCGCATACTGCGGCGGAAACTTCCGGGATGATATAACCTGTATTGCCATTAAGGTACAGGAGGAAGCGGAGAGTCCCGGGCGGAGCATTGTTTCCAGAGAATTTCCCCACAGTCTGGATACCATCCGCGATATCCGCGATTTTATCTCCGAGAGCCTCTCGCGAATGTTGAACAAAACAGAAATCACTTCAGTGGCAGAGGAGATTAACATTGCCGCCGCCGAGGCTGTGTCCAATATATTCAAACATCAGGAAGCCACCAGGAACAACCTGAAAGTGTACTTGCGAAGAACCTCTGACTGGCTGGCAATCCATATAGAATACACCGGTGAAGAATATAACTGGCAGGACATTGAAATCCCCGATGCCGGCACATATCAGCTGGGAGGATACGGTCAGTATCTTATGAACACCGTCATGGATTCGGTAATTCTTGAGCAGGGAGAACAGAAGCGTCAGCGTCTGGTTATGGTTAAGGCACTCAAGGAAGAATCCCGATGAGTCTTCAGCTTCTGGCCCCTGAACACGGGATATTTCTGGTAAAAAGCAGCCGGACAGTTAGGCTGATCCCCTGCCACACCTATCTGATTACCGCAGAGAATTCAGCAGTTCTTATTGATCCGGGGCCGGAAGAAGATTTTGCGGAAATTTACAGTTCGGTAACCGCACAGATCGGCTGTGAGAAGATTGAAAACATAATTCTTACCAGTGAACTGCCGGAAGGCGCATCCAGCCTCGCCCTGTGGGAACACGCCGGTTTCAGGGGCAGGGTTGTTGTGTCATGGCAGAGCTATATTGCCGCCAGATACTATGCCCCAAATATGGACTTTCACTCCCTGACGGGTTTTACCACCACCTGTGCAGTCGGCAAAAATCGAGTACTCGAGTTTCTGCCGGTACCGGGTTTTCCAACCGCCGGTTCCGTAGCCTGCTGGGATAAAAGCTCAGGCACCCTTTTTTCCGGGAAACTGTTCGGAGCCATTACGGGTGGAACAGAGGAGCTCGAATCGGGAAAACTGGAGCTGATAAGTTCCTATCACGATATCTACTTCACCTCTTCCTTTCCGGAACATCTTGGCGAAATGCTGCTGGATCTGAACCCGGCAAGAATTTGTCCGCAGCACGGTGATCCTCTGGACAGCGGTGAAACAGGCATCAGGGATATCCTCATACGCCTCGGCTCAACCGGCAGAAGGGTAAATCCTGACTCTGCAGAACTACAGAGAAGCAGGATTATACACAAGATATTCCAGCAGCTTACCACCCTGTTTTCTCCCAAGGAGACAGCATTTGCGGAAAAACTGCTTCCCCCGGAAAGCGAGGCTACTGAACAAGGTCCATTCTCCGCCTTTTTCTCGGCTATACTTGATAGCCGGGGCTATACCTGGCTCGCCCTTATTGATGCAGAGCTGCGAAGGCTGTGCAAATCTGCCGGGATTGATCTTCCGGACATCTATAAAAATCATGAGACTGAGATACAGAGCGGGCTCGGAGTTCTGGTCCGGGAGCTGAAAAGCCTGAGGGAGACCAATTTTCAGCTCCAACACTCTATCATTAAGGCCAGCGACGACCTGATCAGGGACAGTGTTACCGGTCTCTATAACGAGAAATTCTTCGGAGAATATATATGCAGCACCTTTGAAAGCGGAATTAGTGCCTCGGACTCAGTTCTGGTTATCCGTCTGGACAGCCTGAAAAATCTCAACAGCCGCTTCGGTGCCGAGGCCGGAGATCTTACCCTCAAGGCGCTGGCGTCATTTTTGATGAACCGCAAAACCGAATCGGGCGCACTCTTCAGGCTGAACGGTCCGGCGTTTATCTGGTATCTCCATAATACGGACCGCACAGAGGCGGAAGAGTATGCCCGGGAGCTGCAGCAGCAGGTTGAGATAGCCGGGGAGTTTATTGCACCCATAAGTGTCTCCGCTGCTCTGCTTGGTATGGATGAACTGATAGTAGCCAATACGCCGAAAGAGAAGATATTCACGGAACTGATGAAAACATTCAAGCAGAGAATCAAAACACTTGATCGGATGGGGCCGGGATCAATCTGTTCATCCACCGGGATTGCACGCTACAGGAATATGTCCGGGTCCATAATGCTGATTGAAAGCAGTTACTTCGAAGCGAGAATTATCATTCAGATTCTTGAAACCGAGGGCTTTGAAGTTCAGCATGTTGCCCTTGGAGCCGATGCAGTGTCCGAGGCGGACCGTATCAGGCCGGATGCCATCATCAGCGAGATGTATGTAACCCAGATGGACGGATTTCAGATTCGCAAAAATCTCCTCGCCACTCAGGATCTTAAGAATATTCCCTTCATTCTGGTCTCACGGGAAAAAAGCGAGGTATCTATCCGTCGCGCCCATGAGATGCAGATTCTGCACTTCTTCCGTAAACCTCTGATCCCGGCAGAGCTGACCGGAACCCTTTATGCCCTCATCGCCGAGAGGAACCGGAACCAGTGAGTATCCCTGTAGTTCTTCTCATCTTTTTTATCAGCCTTGATTCATTGGCTGTTCTGCTTTTCGTTCTGCTGAAACATCAACAGAAAAGCCGGTACCGGAAAGAAATGAGGGTGAGGGAACTGCTCCTGCAGGCAGCATTCTCGAAAGGACCGATCCCTCCTTCATCCATGACTGAGCTGCATCGATATTACTGCGTAGCCATCCGTGAACTTTCAGCATTGTTCGGTATCATGATCCCTGGAAACGCGGAAAAGGAAAGGCTGTGTATGCTATTTGAGGAAGCGGGGATTATGGAAAGACTGAAAAAAATGCTTTCATCAAGAACTGCCCGCCGCCGCTATATGAGCGCCCTTACCCTGCGCTACCTTCTGCCGGAAAGCCAGCGGGAGTGCATGGCGGAGCGACTGAAAAATGAGCAGGCCAGACATGTAAAAATTGCCCTGGTTAAGGGACTTCTTGACACAAGCTGCGGATCATGCCTGAACGCCCTGGCGGAAAGCCTGGGTACCGACCCGGAATACGATAAAACAGTTGCAGCCATGATCAGCGCCTCAGGACCGAGATTTATTGGCTGGGCAAGACAGAATCTGCAGAACCCGGATATCCGTTACCGGCTGATGATCCTCTACGGAGCCCCCTTCCACACCGTCTCCTGGCTCAGGGATTATGCAGAGATTTCCCTGAAGGATGATAACCGGAACATACGCGAAGCCGCACTTGCCTGCATTCAGACCTACCCGGATATTGCAGCACAGAGGGAAGACAACGCATCCCCAGATCCCGATGTACTCAGGGCAACCGTTCTCTCCCGGGCCAGGCAGGGTGGAAACCTTGATATTATCAGCTTTGCAGATAATTTTACCCGGACGGAAACATTCGAAGCCGCTGTTGAGGGGCTGAGGGATTATGTTCACCGCTTTCCCGACGCGATTGATGCGGTACTCGACCTGATACATAAAACTGAATCGGAGGCTGTTCGCAGAGGGTCATCCCTTTGTCTGGCCGGAAGGGTCCCCTACCTGCTTGCAGGCGGGATTCCCCTTGAGAGAGTCAGTCCCGTTATCCGTATCAGTGCGGAGGAAGGGTTCTCTTCGGGTCTTATCGCCTTTATAAACAGCAGCAGAGACCGGTCTCTTTTTCTGAGCATGAAACCTCTTTTACTCAGCCTGGTTGAAGAAATTCCCGGGTTCCGCAGTGAAATCATCCGCTTCCTGAAACCGCAGCTACAGACAGAACTGGAGATAGAACACAGTTCAGAATCCCGTAATGTTCCCCGGATTCCCCTGAACCGCAAGGATCGCCTACTGATTCTTATGCTGCTTGTACTGGTGATTGCGATCCCCATCGCAGCAATGTTCGGAACATTTGTCTCCTCAGGCGGGGGTCTCTCCTTTTCCGCCTTCGCCAGGCATGCTGTTCACAGCTATACCGCCGTATTCGCCTGGTACGCGGCTGCCCTGAATACCATATATGTGCTCCTGCTTATTTCCGCCATTATCAATCTCTACAGACAAACCAGGTACTGGAATATTCAGGATAAGGACTTTCTTTTTACCCCCGGTGTAGTTCCTTCCATAGCAGTCATAGCTCCTGCATACAATGAGGAGAAAACTGTGGCGGAAAGTGTAAACTCCCTGCTTACCCTAATTTATCCCGACTATCAGGTGATAGTGGTAAACGACGGCTCGGCAGATAACACCATAGGAGTACTCAAGGATGAATTCCAGCTTATCCGCATAGACCGTCAGTCGGAAGGAAATCTCAGTACAGCACCGGTACGCGGTATTTATCAGTCTCCTCTGAACAGCCGTCTTCTGGTAATAGATAAAGAGAACGGGGGCAAGGCCGACGCCCTTAACTGCGGTATTAACTACGGAAAAAAAGAGTTTATTTGCAGTATAGACTCCGACTCCCTGTTAGAGCCGGACTCCCTGCTGAGAATGACCTCAGAAGCGATGACCAGCCGGCATGAAACCATCGCCATCGGAGGAAATATCCTTCCGGTGAACGGATGTTCCGTAAGTCACGGGGCACTGCAGAAAATTGCACTGGGAAAGAACCGATATGCACGTCTACAGACCATTGAGTATCTGCGGTCTTTTATAGCTGGACGACTGGGCTGGGCCCAGATGAATGCGCTGCTGATAATATCGGGGGCATTCGGTCTCTTCAAACGTGCCCGGGTACTGGAGATCGGAGGATACCTGACCGGCAGAGGTATTCACAAAAAAGACACCGTAGGAGAGGACATGGAATTGGTTGTCCGGCTGATCCACCATATGGGAGAAGTACGGAAACCTTATCGTGTCCAGTACGCCGCCACGGCAAACTGCTGGACAGAGGTTCCGGAAGATCTGAACAGTATCTGCAAGCAGCGCGATCGCTGGCACCGGGGGCTGGTGGAAATAATGACCTTTCACCTCCGCATGCTCTTCAATCCCCGCTACGGAACCGCCGGACTGATCGGGCTTCCCTATTTCCTGATATTTGAAATTATCGGGCCATTTTATGAATTCTCAGGATATCTCTTTCTGTTTATAGGGTTTATCGCCGGCCTGCACTCTCTGTCGGTTTATCTGATACTTTTCAGTGTCTGTATACTCTTTGGCACCCTTGTTTCGCTTATATCGCTCATTCTCTCAGAACACGGAATAGTCTATTTTCGGCATAGAGAGATTGTAAAGCTGCTTCTGAGCACTTTTTCAGAGAACTTCGGATACCGGCAGCTGATGGGATGGTTGAGAGTATTTTCTCTTACAGGAATGCTTTTTAAAAATAAAGGCTGGCAGAAGCTGGAAAGAAAAGGGTTCTCCTCCGCTCCCGCCAGGTCAAAACAATAAACAGGATCCGTTTGCAGATATGGCCTCTGGGCCCGCTCCTGTTACTCTTCCTTTTCCGGTTCTTCTTCACCATCTCCATCGGCTTGTTCATCCGGAAGATCATTCTCCTCAGCTTCATCCAGAGGTGCTGCACCATCAATGTTGTGGCCGATCTCTTCAGCCTCCTGAGCTTCCTCTTCGGTAAGGTAGAATTTCTTTGTTTCCTGCTGGACTAACTGGATACTCTCGGTGTTTTCATCAGAAAGATCAACAATACTGCTGATAGCATTATTGATCTCACCGGTTCCCCGGGCAATTTCTTCAATGGCATTCTTTACTTCCTGACTTATGGCATTCAGGCTGGTAATAACCTCAAGAATCTGAGTGTTACCCTGATTCATCTCAACAGAACCGGAACGAACTGTTGTGGTAATATCCGTCATGCCGCTGAGGATTGTAAGCAGTTCCTCTCCTCCGGAAGCCTGCTCTCCCATGGCAGAGCGGATCTCTTCAAAGATCTGCTGTACTCCGGAGATTGAGCCGGCAATCCGGCCGAAAGCCTTGTCTGTTTCGATGGAAATGTCCACAATACGCTTCACTGCCTGGGTTACATCCTTAAGACGGCCTTTTACAATCTTGGCCTGATCCGAAGCATTTTCGGCAAGGCTGCGGATTTCATCGGCTACAACCGAGAATCCTGCTCCTGCATCTCCCGCGTGGGCGGCTTCGATTGCAGCATTCATTGCCAGAAGATTTGTCTGAGAGGCTATATTGGCAATAACCGTATTTGCCTCTCCAAGGGCGTCGGACATACCGGAAATATCATTTATAAGCCCGACCATTTTATCCAACTGATCTTTTCCATTCCGGGAAACATCCTCTAAAACCCGAACCTCTCCGGCAGCCTTCTCCGTAGTGCTGCTGATAAGCCGGACACTCTGAACCATCTCTTCAACAGCGCTGGAAGACTGGGAAACACTTTCCGACTGCTTTTCAATCGAAGCACCTAAAGATTCAATGTTCTTGGTCATCTCCTCCACAGTGGCGGAGGTTTCAGTGATGTTAACCGACTGATTGGCAATCTGCCCTCTGGTACTTTCGATATTAGCATTTATCTGGTTGATAGCGGCCGCAGTCTGCTGGACGTTGGCCGAAAGATCATGCCCCCCGCTTTCAAGAACAACCATCCGCTCCCGCACCTGCTGCACCAGCCCAACCAGATTCCGCACCAGCCGGTTGAAACGCCGACTGATATCGGAAAACTCGTCGTTCCCCTTCTCCGGAGATTCCACAGTAAGATTCCCAGTAGATGCCACCTGAAGAAGCAGAGCAAGACTGTGCACCCGCCGGATAAGAAACAGCCGGATAAAGACCGTAAGGACTGCAATCATCAAAACAGCTGCTATAAGCCCGCTTCCCACAAGAACCTTCAAAACTTCGATTGTAGGTGCCTGAATTTCCGATTCATCCATTGTTACAGCAGCAATCCAGCCTGTATCTCCCATAAGAGGCCTGAAGGAGAGGGCCTTCTTTTCTCCCTGATAGGAATAGGAAACTGCATTGTCCTCACTGTTGTCCTGCTCTAATTCTTCGATAATTTTTTTGAAAAAATCCTCGTTGGAGACGTCAGTGCCAATCAGACTGGAATCAGGGTGCGAGACAGCGATCCCTTCAGTGGTGATAATTATCGGGTAGCCGGTTTGTCCAAAAGTGAGATTTGACAGATAGACGGAGCTGAACACCCGCAGATCCACTGCTGCAACCAGTGTTCCCAGTTCCTGACGATCGGCAAAGAGACGCACTGCGTAATAGATAACCGGATTACCGGTGAACGGCGATGCAGAGGGAGTGAAATCAACAGGATAGGCTGCTCCGCCGGAAATTTCATCCCAGATTTTAGTACCCCGCATGCTGACCCCGACCTGCTCATCTGCTGCGGCGGTGATTACAGTTCCCGAAGTGTCCACCAATAGGGCGGCATCAAGAATCTGCAGATTGGAATTGAGTATACGTAAAAGCCCCGTGGCCGGATCAAGATTTCCACTCAGGACCGAATCGGCATAGGTGCTGTTAAGGATATGAGCCCGCAGTATCCGTTCCACCAGTCTTGTCTGAAAACCCACAAGGCTTTCGATTGATGTGACCTCACTACTGAAGCTGCCAATCTGAATTTCATGAATATCATAATCCAGTTTCTGGCTGACTATTATCAGCATGATCCCCAGAATTACTACCAGAAGGATAGTGGTTATTACTGAAACCCGGGCGGATATTCCCATACGGAATCCTTTGGGTAGTCGAAGCATTTTGCTTGTCCTCCAATAAATCTACGTTAGAATATAAGTGTAATTGCAATAGCAAAGGCATGCAACCATAAAACATTGATATCCCCTGTCAGATGGCGCAGAAGACGCAGATTTGAAAATCTGGTATCTTCTCTGATATAAATCCATCTGTATAAGAAAAGGATTCGATGAAAAAAACACGTCTGTTTCTCTTACTACTCCTGGTCAGTGTATCCCTTTCCGCCCAGGTACTTGTGCCGGATCTTCCGGTCCTGCGAACAACCGGCGCCTATTGGATGAAAATAGAAACCACACATTTCGAAATAATCTATTCCGCAGAAATGTCCCTTCAGGCAGAAGAGTCAGCAAAAGCTCTCGAACGGACAGCTGCCCTGTATGCAGAAGAGTTTGCCCTGTCAGGGAATCAGAGGTTTACCGTGGTTCTTGACAGGGCGGAATTCACGCCCAACGGTTATGTCATTATCCTTCCCCAATCCAGTGTTTTCTACAGCCTCCCGGCAGAAGATCAAAACCTTAGCTGGTATACCCTGCTTGCAGTGCATGAGGGCCGACATATGGCACAGATACAGGCAGCCGACAGAGGGGCAACCCGCCTTCTTAAGCTTGCTTTCGGTGATCAGGGAATGATCCCTCTTTTCTTCGCTCCGGACTGGATCTACGAAGGAGATGCGGTTATGGCGGAGACCCTCTACACAACAGGCGGCCGGGGCAGGAATCCGCTCTTTACCATGCCGGTCAAAGCACTAATACTAAATGAAGCCATGCCCTCCTACCAGACTATGATCCATGGATCCTATAAAGGCCCCATGCCGAATGCCTACACCATGGGCTACCTGATGTATGCCAATCTCCGCACGAATTATGCCCCGAATGCGCCGGACATACTCGCCAGCAGTATCGGCACTCTGCCTCTGCCACTTGCAGGAACAGCCCTGGGTATGCACAGGGCTGCCGGAATGTCTGCCGCCGACTTCTACAGGGAAAGCATAGAAACAGTCAGCTCATTCTGGAACAAACAGACGGAACTGCTCCCGTTAAACAGCAGTCTGCCCTTCGGGCCGGACCATACCGGGAAGTACACCATACAGCGGGAAATACACCTTCTGAATAACGGTAATATTGCAGTCTGGCAGTACAGCTATGAGAGGGGTGACGAAATCCTTCTCCTAAACAGCAGGGGAGAAGCAGTACAGACAGTTACGGCCGCACCCCACAGTGCTATGAGTGCCGGTGGAGAATACATAGCCTGGGATCAACACCGGTCTGACATGAAATTCAGCGAATCTTCCAATAGGATCCTGCTCCGCAGCATGGAAAGCGGGAAAACCCGGGCTGTAACATCCTGGGGCCGAAATCTCAGTCCTGCCCTGGACAGCAGCGGCCAATATCTGGCCTACATAAACTGGAGTATGGATCAGCAGGGAACGCTCACCATACAGGAGACAGAGACCGGAAAGACTCTGCATCAGTGGCCTCTCCCGAAAGGGGAGTTCTGGCAGGAACTGGACTGGGCCGAAGAGGGGGGCAGTATCTATTATCTTGCTTCCGGAGCCTTCGGTCAATATATAGGCAGCCTGGATATAAGTGGAGGAATGCATACCCGCATTGAAGGACCGGGAGATTACATATTGCGTACTCCCCGGTCAATTCCAGGCGGAATCCTCTTCACAGCCTCCTACTCCGGGGTTCCTGCAGTCTACCGGCTTATGAAAACCTCCGCCGGCTGGGATGAAGGTGAGCCGGAGCTGCTGTTTCATGGGAAAACCGGCTCCTGGTCCGCCGAACTGACTAAAGACGGAAAAGAAATATATTTTATTGACTACACCGGGCATGAAGGCAGCAGCCTCCGGTATACCCCGCTGGATCAACAGGGTATACCGATGAGTGATGTTCCGGTGGTGAAGGAAGAGTTTTATCGCCCGTTACTGGTCTCTGCATCAGTTCCATCGTCGAACAAGCCGGCGGTTGCACAAGCGCAGTATACCCCTGAAGAGTATCATTTCGGATTAAACGGGCTTAAGCTCCACTCATGGACCCTGCTTCCCCGTTCTGCGGATATGCTGGATAATCCTTCAGTAGGAATTACCCTCCGGGCAGACTCGGTTGCTCACACATGGGGGCATGAAACGGATTTTCAGTGGAATATCAATGAAGAGACTTTCTCCTCCGCCTACAGTGTGTCCTACAGAGTATTCCGACCCGACATTGCACTGGGAACTGCCGTTGAAAACAGACGGGATGGTACAAATGAGTGGACTGAAATCTCCGGGACGGCGGCACTCAGTCTGCCTCTCGGAAAACAATTTGGGACCCACAGATGGAGCTTCGAACCGGGAGTACAGCTTGAAGCCGGCACAACCATGGAGAGCCGTACAGAAAATCCGGATGTCACCACGGCACTTACCCTGAAAACCCATTTTACCGGACCATCATCCATCCAGAGCCTGCAACCCCGCTGGGGTGTAATAAGCGAAAGCTCCTTTAACCCTGAAGGGCACCTCTTTACCGGAGTCGCCCTGCTGTTTCCGGGATTCACCTTCCCTCAGGGGCTGCGGTTTACCGGATTTTACGAGGAGAACAACCTTGATGAGAGCTCTTATGTCCCTTTTCCCAGGGGATTGAACTATGAACACCTTGACCGGATCTGGTCCGCCCGCAGTGATTACCGCCTGCCTCTGGCCTATCCGGATATCTCACTGGGGAATTTTGCCACCCTTAAACGGATTCGGGGAACTGTGTACGGTGATATTCTGCAAAATTTGGAAGAAGGAGATCTGTACCGTTCTGCCGGAGGAGAAATCAACTTCGATTTTCATCTCCTCCAGCTGCCGGTGGAACTTTCTGCGGGAATCCGCCTTTTCTACCAGGTGGAAACAGCAAAACCGGGCTTTCAGTTCCTCCTACTGGGCGGTGGAATCTGAAGATACGTCTTCAATTACCCGCAGAACCTCCGGAAGGAGCTGCTTCTTCCGGCTCAGAATGCCCGGAAGGGAGAACTCATTGGGGGCAGTTCTTTTATAGATAAGTTTTTTATCTGCGGCAAACCCGCTGGAAAAGAGCACACTTTCGGCTTTCATTACATCCGAAACAAGCAGTAGAACCCAGTCCAGGTTTTTCTCCTTTGCAGCCTTCTCAACGACAGCTACCAGGCTGTCGCGGATCTCCGGCAGATCTTCAAGGGTAACAACTTCCGCCTGACCGATACCGAAATGGATTCCCTTCTCGTCATAGACCTTGAAGTCCGATGCCAGAACCTCTTCAGGATTCCGGTTACGGATTGAGCTTGAATGGGCAAAGAGATCCTGCCCCCAGACCTTCCAGTCAACCTCAGCTATCCGGCCTAATTCTTCAACAGCCCGGATTTCCGCATCCGTAGTGGTGGGAGACTTGAGCATAACCGTATCTGCAAGAATTCCCGCCAGCATCAGAGATGCAACCTGTTTTCCGATAGCTATTCCCCGGTAGAGATACTCGTGATAGACAATAGTGCAGGTACTGCCCACGGGCTCCATCTTCAATGTGATGGGTTCCCGTGTCTTTTCAAACCCCAGACGATGGTGATCCACGACTTCCAGAATTTTTGCCTCTTCCGCACCGGGAATACTCTGGGCAATCTCATTATGATCCACCAGAATCAGACAGCGCTCAGGCTTTCCGATAAAGCAGCGGCGGGTAACAATGCCGGAAAACTGATCTCCCTCAAAAACAGGCAGACCACGATGGTCGGAATTTACCAGCCGGGACTTGGCCACTTCGTAATTCTCATCGCTCTGTACCGTAACTGGCTCGCTGTTGAGGATATCCTTCACCGGGGCGGAGAGTCGCAGCAGACGTACTGTCTCTGCAGTATCGATGTGAGAGACATAGACTGAACCCTTATAGGAGGAGAAATCCACCGGAACAGCCCGGTCATCCTCCATACCTGTGAGAATGATCGCAGGAAATTCATGTTCCACCGCATAGGAAATAATCTCACCCCGCAACCCGACAATCAGAATCGGTTTGACATCACCTAACTCCCGGATTCTCTGAATACTTATCTCATAGGGCATGGCGCCAATCATAATGGGAGCTGAGAATTCCCGGTCCTGACCAATACGGTAGAAATAACCCGGCACAACATCCCTGAAGTTGTCCATAAGAAAACGGTAGGCAGGACGTGTGTGCAGATTATCACTCATCAGAAAGCGTGTTATCTCGTGGATACTGACAATACCCTTGAACTCATGCATATCCTCAAAAACGGGGATCATACTCAGAGTACGTTCATCCAGCTCTTTGATGGCTTTATAGACAGGATCGGTGATGTTCAGGGTTATTACATCCCGTTTGGCAACATCCGCAACCTTGGGATATACATCCTTGACCAGAGCTGGAGGCTCCACACCGATACTGTCAAAAACATAACGGGTCTGCTTATTCAGTGCACCGCAGCGAATGGGCACATAACGCTTCTCTTTATCAATACTGTTTTTTAGTTCCGCATAGCAGTAGGCGGAACAGACGGAATCCATGTCGGGGTTCCGGTGTCCCGTAATATAGACTGTATTCATACGGGAACACTATAAACCTGCCGGTACCCCGTGACAAGATTGAGGAGAAAAATTATGCCTATTCGTCGGGAGGGTTATCCATACCGATGGCAGTAATCAAAACAAGCTGGTTATAATCATAGGTCGCTAAATCAAGGGTTTTGCCAATGATGCTATTGAAGGTGATGTTTCTTGTTTTCGATTCCCCGGCTCCAATATAAAATTCCGATGACCAGCCCTCCGCATCATTTGAACCGGAATGTTCCAGATCAACCTCAAAATAGAGTCGCAAATCGGGGATATCAAAATCTCCCTGATTGTCCACGTAATAAGTAATAGTACATGAAGGACTGGTGTAACTGATATTCGTTACCTTAAATTCAAGCTGAAGTTCCGAGTTTGGTTCCAGAATACAGCTGCTTAACAGAAGCAGAACCACAGCAGCCAAGAACAGCCCCTTTGCAAACTTGTTCAAAATAATTCCCCCGCTTACGAGTTATTGTTCAAATATTGAACACCTTAAACATACAGCAGCGTTACAAATTTTCCATCCCGGGGGTAAAAAAAGCTACAACCTCTTGCGGGCAGCTCTAAAAACTACTCTTTTCCCCATATCCTGCCGTCGTCAAGATTTCCCGCGGTCCTCAACTCTTGTTACCACAAGAGTTTGTGGGCGCTACAAAATCTATCCTCCTTGACTATGGCATAAATACCATGTTTGTAGAGATGCCATTGTATTATATTTGTATACAATTGACGCGCATGATGTATCCGTACTACACTGAAGAGACCACACAAAAGGAGTGTATCAATGCCGGGAGTAGAAGGCGGAATTATCTTTCCAGCGAAAGAACTGAGAAGTTGGACTGAGAAAATTTTTGAAAAAGCAGGTGTTCCTGCCGCAGACGCGGTACTGGTTACGGATTCCCTTATTGAAGCAAACCTCCGGGGAGTAGATACCCACGGAATTACCAGAATGCTCAAGGTGTACATTGACCGGATTAAAGCCGGAGTAATGAATGCCGAAACAAAGTGCACCATTGTTCGCGAAAAAGCCTCTACAGCATTGATAGACTGCAACAACGGTGTCGGCCAGGTGGCTTCCCACTTTGCCATGGATAAAGCCATTGAAAAGGCGAAAACCACCGGAACAGCCTTTGTGGCAACAACCCATTCCAACCATTTCGGTGCTGGCGCCTACTGGGCAATGAAAGCCCTTGAGCACGGCATGATCGGGTTTGCCTGTACAAACGGGCCCGCTTCATTTGCCCCCACCGGCGGAACCTTTCCCATGCTGGGAACCAACCCTTTCGCAGTTGCCATCCCCACTGCAAAAGAGCTTCCCTTTGTTCTGGACCTGGCAACCACAGTTGTAGCCCGGGGACGGATTATACTTCATGCAAAGCAGAACCTTCCTCTGCAGCCAGGCTGGGCACTGGATGCAAAAGGTCGGCCCACCATTGATCCCCACGAGGCGGTAAAAGGTCTGTTAGCTCCCATCGGTGGATATAAAGGATACGGCATTGCTCTGGCAATTGATATAATCTCCGGAATTATGACAGGGTCCAACTACGGAACCCACTTCCCCGGATTCCTCGCGGACAACATGGAAGATCCTTCCGACATCGGCAGCATTTTTGCTGCTATCAGCATAGACAGCTTTATAGATATTCCGGAATTCACAGCAGGCATCGACAAGGCAATTCAGGAAATAAAAGCCTGTCCCAAAGCGGAGGGAGTAGAGAAGATCTACATTCCCGGAGAAATTGAGGCAGGGATCCGGGCCGAACGTCTCAAGGACGGAATTCCTCTGCCTGAAGCAGTTGTGGAAGATTTTGCCGCCCTTGGTGAATCCATGGGAATAGCCTTTCCTTCACACTAACACGTAACCTCCCGGTACTGCGTCCTCCTCGTTTTACCGGTTTATGCCTCCCCGGGATTGCAATGTAGCCGGCAATCCCGGGGGTTTTCTTTTTTCTTCCTTTCATTTCTCACTCCCGCTATTGCAATACATTCTCAACATTTATACACTGAATCCAATCTGAGGAATTGGCTTTAATCCCTGTTCCAAGGAGAAATCAACAAATCTGATCCAAAGGCAGGACCTGATGGAGAAGCCCTCTGTATCCCCTGTGCGACACAGCACCGGCGACAGATCATTTCTGTACGCCCTGCCGGTTCCCGCACTGCTGATCGGTATGTACTGCCTGATCACCCTTTCCGGTATAGTAAGCCCGTATCTAATGCCGCCCCCCTTAAAGCTCATTGACAGCTTTGCTCGTCTCATGTCTGACGGAACTCTAACAAGACACATCCTAACATCCTTCCGGAGGGTCGGATTTGGATTTGCAGCAACGTTGTTGACCGCAATCCCGCTTGCAGGGCTGTTTTATTTTTCTCCACGGTACAGCCGCCTGTTAAAAGGTACAGTGCACTTCATGCAGAGCATCCCGCCCCTGGCGATGGTGCCTTTACTGATTCTCTGGTTCGGTATAGGGGAAGCCTCCAAGGTAGTGCTGATTATTCTTGCCGCCTTCTTTCCTGTTTTTCTCAACACAATAAGCGGGCTCAACCAGGTTTCCCCGGAACTGCTGGAGATGGGAAAAACCCTGGAACTGAGCAGCGCATCGGCGGTTGTTCACATACTGCTGCCGGAAGCCCTTCCCACCATTCTCACCGGAATGAGAATTGCCTTCGGATACAGCTGGCGGGCCCTTATCGGAGCAGAGATGATCGCCTCATCCAACGGGCTGGGATACATGATTCTTGATTCCCAGGAGATGGCACGAACCGACCAGGTGGTTATAGGTATACTCACTATAGGAGCCCTCGGACTTCTATTCGACAGTCTCGCCTTCCGGCTTATCCGAAAGATTTTCCCCTGGATAGAGGAGGACGGACTGTGAAAAACAGGCAGACAACCGACAGCAGTCTTCGGATAGACTCGGTTTCCCGGGTCTTTGATCTTAACGGCCGCAAGCTGAAAGCCCTTAATGATTTCAGCTGCACCATTACAGCAGGAGAGTTTGTAACCCTGGTGGGACACTCTGGTTGCGGAAAAAGCACCCTGTTAAAAACAATCCTTGGCCTGCAGTCCCCTGATACAGGCAGTATATCGTTTACAGGAATGGAAGGCCGCTCCGCCATGGTCTTTCAGGAGCCCCGGCTTTTATCCACAAAAACAGTGGAGAAAAACCTCCGGCTTGCCCTGAAACACCACAAAAACCACGGCAGCGCGGAGGAGATAATAAACAGAATCCTCTCCATGCTGGGGCTCTCACCTTTCCGGAATGCCTACCCGTCACAGCTCTCAGGCGGAATGGCACAGCGTGTTTCCCTGGGCCGTGCTCTTTGCCGGGAACCGGAAATGCTGCTCATGGACGAGCCTTTTGCATCCCTGGATGCCATTAACCGCAGACACCTGCAGCAGGAACTTGCCGCAATTCACAATAAAAGCGGCGGTACAATCCTCTTTGTTACCCATGATATACGGGAGGCCCTGATTCTCGGAACCAGAATACTCATTATGGATTCCGGCAGCCTGATCGCCGACCTGCCGGTGGATCTGCCGTTTCCCAGAAACCCTTCAAGTGTCAGGTTCAACAGCCTGTACGACCGGGTTCTTTCCAGGTTTCAACCCGTGAAAAGACCAGCGGAAACGCCGGATATTTCAACAATACATTCATCCTCAGGAGTTACCAATGCATAAAGGTTTCCCGAAAAATGTCAGCCTTTCTCTCGCTCTGATTCTTTTTACCGTCCTTTTTGTACTGCCCGGTTTTGCCGCAGGACAAAATGAGGCGCAGCCCGGGACAATTCATGTATCCTATGTTAAATCTCCCTTCAATCTCCCCATGATGGTTATGAAAAACCGCGGAATGCTGGAAGAAAGCTTCGGAAAAATTGGAATAGACGTGGAATACCACGAGATCAATTCCGGCTCCCAGCAGGCTCAGGCCATGGCAGCGGGATCTCTGGATATCGGCGGTGTAATGAACACAACCTCAGTACTTCTTGCCCGCAGTGCCGGCAACGACATCCGCATAGTAAGCGGTTTCAGCAAGCCGGCGAACATCTTTGCCATCGTCAGCGGTAATCCCTCAGTCCCTACGGTTAAACAGCTGAGAGGGATGAAGATAGGCGGTCCAAAAGGCACCGTTCTGCACCAACTTCTGGCAGCAGCGTTGAAGAATGCCGGGTTAAGCATGGATGATGTGGAATTTATTCAGATGGATCTGTCCCAGGCCTACACAGCTATGCTCTCCGGACAGATTGATGCGTCACTTCTTGCGGCAAATTTTATAATCCATGCCCGCCAGGCCGGAGCGGAGGTACTGACAACCGCCGAAGGATTGGTTGTTCCCAAACTGGTTATTGCCGGCAGAGGCGGTTTTATCGATGCCCACCCGGACCTGGTGGAGCTCTATCTGGAAACCCACCGACAGGCTTGTGTCTGGATGGAGGAAAATATTGATGAGGCTCTTGCAATGGGTGCGGAGGAGCAGAATATCAGTCAGGAAGAGGCTGAGCAGCTCTACCGCTGGACCAGGTTCACAGCGACTCTTGACGATTCAGACCTTGCCAGTATGCAGGACGATATCAATTTTATGCTGGAAAACGGGATGCTTGATACAGCCGTTTCTGTGGAATCCTGTATAGCCGAGTCAGCCCGGCCTTGAATTCTGCCGTAAACCTGTTGGAGAGGCTCCAAACTCTTTTTTGTACAGGCGGGTAAAATAGTTGGGATCCTGGATACCCACTCTCCGGGCTGCGGATTTGACAGAACAGCCTTCAGTATGCAGGATCTCGGCACCCTTTTCCATTCTGATTTTAACAACCCACCTGTTGAGGGTTGTTCCTTCAACTTCCTTGAAGATACGGCTCAGGTGGGAAGCACTTATATCCTCGGTTGCGGCCAACTGCTCTATACTAAGGTCCCCGGATAGATGATTCATGATATAGCTTTTTATTCTGGCGGTAACCGCTTTATGAGAACCGTCAAGAATACCCTGAAGATCTCCAAGCAGACGGTTAATGCCGGAAATGGAATGGTGAAGCTCACCGGCATCAGCGTGGGTAACCTGCTCAATAAGACCCGATAAAACCTGCTCCGACCGCATCAGACCTGAGCCGGAAAGCCGTTTGAATAACTCTCCCCGTAAAAGGGTAAGATAACTGCGCAGAAAGCCTGCCCGACGATCACGGTCGAGAGCATTTACCCGGGAGCCCACAAGATCCATTGCATGCTGCAGCCCCTGTCTGTTTCCCCGAATCAGCAACGAGGCTGTCTCTTCCGCAACATCAACGCCTATTCCTGTCAGCTCCGAGCTCTTCTCCGGCAGAACCGGTCCCGAAAGGCTTTTTATCAGGGAAGAATAGACTGAGAGTAATCCATCGGGTCCGTGCTGCACCCCGCTAACCGCCACCAGCGCGTCCCGTCCCAACTCCTCCCTGCAGAAGCGGATACAATAATTACCGAACTGCTCCCGCCGGGAAGGAACCTCGTCACCAGAAATAAAGTCCAGGGAAATCATCTCACGCCCTGCACCGTAGACAACACTGTTTTTTCTCGTCCCCCGGTACATTCGCAGCAGTTTCTCCCATTCCCCGGTATCCGGAGGGCTGCTGTTCTCGGTGAACCGCAGTACCGTCAACACCCATCTTTGGGAAGGAAGATCAAGGAGTGAAACAAACTCAGAAAACTCAACACTTGAAGGAACAGAGCGTGAATAGAAGATTGTATTTATAAGATCGCGGTTGAGCATATCTCTCAGACGGCGCTGTTGCTCTTCTTTAACCTGGACAAACTGCTGACTTCGTTCCCGAACAGAAAGACGATCAAGAACTCTTTCCACTCCCTTTTTCAACGATTCAAGGGTATAGGGTTTCAGCAGGTAATCCGCAGCCCCATGGGAAACCGCAGTTCTGGCATATTCAAAATCTGAGTAGGCGGAGACAACAATTATTTCAAGATCCCGGTTGCTTTTACGCACTTCCCGCATAATATCCATGCCATCCATAATGGGCATCCGAATATCGAGAAAGAGAATATCCACCGGGTTTGACAGAAGATACTTCAAAGCAAAAAGACCATTGGAGGCTGTATACCTCACCTGAAGCTTATCCGGATACTCCTTTTTCAGCAGTTCCGCCAGAGATTCCCTTTCGATCCTTTCATCTTCAGCAATCAGGACGCTAAACTGCATGGACCTCTCCACTTGAAGGAACCATCAGGCTTACCCTGGTGAATACTCCAGGCTCAGATTGAATCTCAACCGCTCCCCGTTCACCGAAAGCAAGATTAATCCGCCGGATAACACTTTTCAGACCGATCTTTTCCTTTTTTTCATGTACGATTTCATCTGCAGGTCCCCCGGTATTTTCAGCTCGTAAAGCCCCCATGATTTCGTCTGAAATACCGGATCCATTATCCTCAACACTTATATGAATCTGTCCATTTATCAGGTTTTCAACCCGACATACCACCCGCCGGTTAAATAATTTTCCATCCAGGCCATGCTGAATAGCATTTTCTATAAGAGGCTGAATAACCATTGGAGGGATTACTGTATCCAGGGGTACATCCTCAGGTATTTCCAGACGAATCTCCAAGTTATCGGCAAACCGGTGCTGCTGGATAAGAACGTAGGCTTCGACGGATTCCAGCTCCTCTCCCAGAGAAACGAGGCGTCTCAGATTCTGCAGATTAAAGCGCAGGATTCCGCTCATTGCCTGGATAAGCTCAACAGTCTCTTCCGGCCGATTCTGACCTGCGGTTCTGGATATAACATTAAGGGTATTAAACAGAAAATGAGGATTCATCTGGGACTGAAGAGCAACAAGCTGGGACTCCCTTAAAAGCTTTCCCTGTTCCAGCAGGGCAATTGCCTGCCGGTTAACCTCTCCTTCAAGACGACGCTTCTCTTCAATATCTGTAATATGATCAACAATGCTGTGCTTCATGCGGTTGAAGGCATCCACAACCGGCCTGAGATCCTCATACCCGTAGTATTCTATATCAGGAAGATCCCACTCTCGGCGGGCAAGACCTGCAGCGTAATCGATAACATGGTGCAGAGTTGCATGAATCCGGCGGACAAGAACAATAATAAGCAGAAGCCCGGTAAGCTCAACCCCGAGAATCAGAATAAAACTCCGCAAAAGAGAGCGGTTTATCTGAATAATCCGCTCCGTCTGGAGTTCAGTTTCTGCAGACATAACGGAAATTGTTAGTTGTTGGGCATGGCGGACGAGAAAAGAATAGAGATTGCGCAGGAAAGACCGGGACTCAAAGACCTTTTCCGCAGGCAAATCACTGCTCATAAGAAGCGCTGTCTGGGCCCTGGAGTAATCAAACATAGCGGAAAGGGTACGGTAATAGAAAAGAGGCTCATCCCGCTCGGGCAGAATACGTTTTACATCTTCCAGGGCTTTATCAATAGCGGCATAACGATTGGACAGATCCGGCGTAATATATCCTGCCCCGAGGGCCGCGGTGTTAACTGCCTCAAGGGAAGTAATAAGGTCGGTGGTATGCTGCAGCTGCCCCATAACCCGGGCAAACTTGGCCTGGCTTTCGGTCAGGTCATGTACAGTTATTACGGCGAATAAAAACACCAGTGCAATGAGAGCAGGTATAATAAAAAGAATCTGCAGCAGAGTGCGCTGGATTGAACGCGATGACCTGACCATACGGCATTGATTATAGCCCGGAGATGAAAAAATGTGAAAAAATCTTCATTTCAAGCAGGATTTTCCAGATTCTGCCTGAAATTTCCTGTTTTCAATCGCAGAAAACCGTCACAGGATTATATATCACACTTAATAAAGGAGAGAAACACATGAAAAAACTGATGATCGGAATGCTGGTGGTAACAGTATCATTCTGTCTTACCCTGCCCCTCATTGCCGGCGGACAACAGGATGGTGGATCTGCTGACAAGCAGGAAACAATTGTACTCCGCTACGGAGAACTCAACCCCGACGGCCACCCGATTACCATGGCGGCAAACAAGTTTGCCGAACTCGCAGCCACGAAATCCAACGGACGGATAAAGATTTCTGTTTATCCGTCCGGACAATTGGGCGATCAGTCCACTGAGATCCAGGGTGTTCAGATGGGTGCCATTGATATGTTCCGTGCCAATACATCATTCCTGGTAGACATGGGAATCAAGGATATGCAGGTATTCTCCCTGCCCTATCTTTTTAACGACCTTGATCATGCACGGAGAGTGCTGGATTCAAAATTCGGTGATGATTTCCTTGGAAAGATTGACAATTCCGGCCTCAAAATGGGCGGTGTAGGCTATTTTCTGGAAACTCCCCGGAACTACTTCTTCTCCGACAAGGTTGTAACCAGTGTAGCCGATATGAAGGGTGTAAAAGTCCGGGTTCCCCAGTCACAGCTTTTTATGGACACAGCCAGGGCCTTCGGAGCGTCTCCTACTCCCATCGCCTACTCGGAACTGTATACCGCTCTTCAGACCGGTGTAGTTGATGGCGCAGAAAACCCTGTTGCCGGCTACTATGCAAATAAATTCTATGAAGTTGCAGGCAACTACACCTTCGACGGTCACGATCTTTCTCCGAGTGTTGTTCTCTGTTCAGAGATAACATGGGCAAAGATCAGTAAAGCCGATCAGGACATTATCCGCTCCGCATTCAAGGAAGCCCAGGCCTGGTACAGGAAGTATCTGGACGGAGAAACCGCAAAAGCAATTGAAGACATGAAGTCCAGAGGCATCAATTTCTACGAAGTCGACAACATCAAGGAATGGCAGGATGCGGTAAGCCCTCTCTACACCAAATACGGTGCTGACGTTAAACAGTACGTAGACGCTGTGCGGGCAATTAAGTAATTAAACAACAACGCACAGTAATCCGCCCTGGAGGAAACCTCCAGGGCACTATCTATAACGGAGCATTTCTATGTCATCATCCATGACCGAATCGGAATTCACCGGAAGAATGCGGCTCGTTGCATTCCTCCATGATCTGATCAACAATCTCTGCCGTTTTTTCCTGGTGATAATGGTTTTCAGCGTATCCTATGTGGTGTTCGGACGTTTTGTACTTAATAAAACCCCCGGATGGGGAGAGGAGCTGGGCCTTTTCTGTATGATCTGGTTTTCTCTGCTGAGCGTTTCCATGGCCTTTATCGATAAGAGCCATCTGAAAATGTCCATCATGGAAATGATGCTGAAGGGACGCAGGATTATTTTGATTGATCTGACAATCTATCTTGTGGTTGTCGGATTTTCTCTGTTTATGCTTATTTATGGAATAAAGGTAACAATTCTCACCTGGCCCACACAAATGCCGGGGATGCAGGTTTCCCGGGGGCTGCTCTATATGTCCGTCCCGGTTTCAGGTTTTTTCAACACCCTTATCCTGCTTCTGATGAGGAAGGAGTACTTATGGTAACCGATCCTCTGGCAATAATGATCCTTTTAGGGTCCTTCGGCATACTTATTGTAATCGGAACTCCCATCGCCTTCGCCATTGGAGCATCTTCGGTCATTACCACCATGTACCTGGGGCTTCCCCTGGAGATGGTAGCCCAGAATATGGTTAAGGGGGTAAATGTCTTTGCCTTCCTGGCAGTACCATTCTTTGTAATCGCCGGAGAGATTATGGGCTCAGGAGGTATCTCAAACCGTCTGATAAAACTGTCCAATGCCCTGGTAGGCTGGATCCGGGGCGGTCTTGCCATGGTAAACATTATGGCAAGTATGTTTTTTGGAGGAATATCCGGCTCTTCCGCAGCGGATACTTCATCCATCGGCTCGATATTGATTCCCCTGATGAAGAAAGACGGCTATGACGGAGATTTCGCCACTACCGTTACCATGGCAAGTTCAGTTCAGGGAATATTGATTCCTCCAAGCCAGAACATGATCATCTTTGCCCTGGTTGCCGGGAGCGTCTCCATAGGAAGGCTCTTTCTGGCAGGTATGATCCCGGGGATTCTCTTAGGTGTGGCACTGATGATCTACAGTTACTTTGTATCGGTTAAAAGAAACTATCCTAAAGCCGACCGCTTCAGCCTGATTTTTGCACTGCGTTCCTTTGCCGATGCAGGATTGGGCCTGGGAACAGTGCTGATTGTAGTTATAGGAGTTGTTGCCGGGGTTTTTACTGCCACCGAGTCCGCAGCAATCGCGGTTATCTATGCCTTCATGGTTACCTTCTTTGTCTACAGAGAAATCCCCCTGAAAGCAATCGGTGCTGTACTTACAAAAACCCTTAAAACCCTTTCTATAGTTATGATCCTTGTTTCCGTTGCCAGCTCCTTCGGATGGCTGGTGGCCTACCTGCGAATTCCGGTGTTTATAGCCGAAGGGCTTTTAGCGATTACCCATCAGAAGGTACTGATTCTGCTGATGGTAAACGTGCTGCTGCTTTTAATGGGCATGATAATGGATATGGCGTCACTGATCCTCATACTGGGGCCGATACTGCTGCCGGTGGTTACCCGGGTGGGTGTGGATCCTGTCCATTTCGGTGTTGTTATGATTCTTAACCTTGGAATAGGGCTGATTACCCCCCCGGTGGGGTCCACCCTGTTTATCGGCAGCGCAATTGCCAAGATAAAAATGGAGGATCTGGCAAAAGCCATGATTCCCTTCTATGCAATTATGGTGCTGGTGCTGATGATCATTACCTATATTCCGGGGATTGTAATGTTTATGCCCAACTGGCTTATGCCGCTTAAATAATGACTCCTTCACTTTTTGTAATTGGAGACAGTATCTCAATTCATTATGGGCCCTGGCTGGAGCAGTTTCTCCGGGGCCGCATTGACTACGGACGTAAACAGGGGAGTACCGAAGCCCTGGCAAATCTCGATATACCCCTGGGAGCAAACGGCGGAGATTCCCCGATGGTGCTTAATTATCTTAAAAACAGAGGGCGGCATGGAGAGATGGGGAAACCGGACATCCTGATGCTCAACTGCGGGCTTCACGATATAAAAACAGACCCGAAGACCGGAAAGAAACAGGTATCCCCGAAGGAGTACCGCCAGAATCTCGAAGAAATATTCTCAGAGGCACAGCAGGTATCGGAAGATACGGTATGGATACGGTCAACGCCATGTTTTGAAGAGATTCATAATCCGCGACAGAAAGAGTTTTTTCGCTACCATGAAGATCTTAAAGAGTATAACACCATCGCCGACAGCATTTGCCGGAGCAGACGAATTGAAACCATTGATCTCTACAGCTTCACCCTGAACCTCATGCCCTCACGGGAGAATCTCTTTACAGATCATGTACACTTTACTCCGGAAGTACAGAAAATACAGGCAGCCTTTATTGCCGGCTGGCTCGCTCATAAAGTGCCTGCTGCTCCTCCGGAGTCCGGCCGTAGGTAACCAGTATGGTTCTGACACTTGAATCAGTTAGTACAGATAACCTGTCACCTATGGAATCGGGACTGCCCACCAGGCGTGCATTGAGAATAACGCCGCTGCCGCTTAAATTCGCGATAAACGGCTCGGGGCTGTTGGGATCCGGGTCAGTCTCGGCACTGAAGGCGCCGTCAACACAAAGAAGACCCGCCATCTCCCGAACCACAGGAAGCTTATCCACCCAGTTTCCGCAGGAGTGGAACACCGTACCACCCATGGCTGTTCCCAGACGGTTAACCGAGGGCAGCACCAGCTCCCGGTACAGATCGGGAGAGAGCATGGTTATGTTGTCATCGCTCATACCAAAACCCGTAAATACCCGGGAAGAGGCAAAGCCATGACCGGGGTATACCTGTGCTGTTCCTGTCATATCCTGAAGCTTGCGGTAGAACGGTATGGAAAGATCCACAATGCGTTCAAGCAGTTCCTTAAAGCTTTCCGGATCATCATAGAGTCCCAGATAATAATTATTTGTATCCACAAGGTATCCCGAGGCATTAAGGGGGGACTGCACATCACAGAGACTCACAGGTACCATTCCCCGTGTTTTCTCCAGAAAGTATTCAAGCATCTCAATGGTATGCTTCCCGACAGGGGTATTTTCTATGGCCACCGGATCACTGGCCAGAGCAGCTTTAAAAGAGGAGAAAGGCGCGGTTGTCGCCGGAGCCTGACCGGGATGCCAGGCGTAGGTACATCCAAAAGCGGAAGCAACAGTTCCGATCCCGTACCAGGGTTCCAGAAAATTGGGAATGTCCGATGCAAATCTCATGCTGGCAGCAAGTCCGCCAAGCTGAAGTTCAAGAGAAGCCTGCATATCCGCAGAGGCATCAGCAAAAACCGCAGGGACACGAAACCGCCGGTAGACAAGGCTGTTCCGCTTCTTCTGTATGAAATCACTGCAGCGGGACTCCAGATTCTCTGTATATGCAAGATACTCCTCGAAGGGAAACTGCTCCGGCGCAATGGGTACAACCTCTGTACCCTGGGAATCTGCAAGGGAAAAATCAAAGGAACCGGCCATTTCTCATCTCCTTTTCATATAGTGTATCCGGTCTTCTTCAGGAAAAAAATAGCTGAAACGATACATAGTATGACGGAATCGAAACAATGAAGATCAACGCGGAAAACCTTGCCGAACCGTTCAGACTACAAGACTACTGTGAAACTGCCGGAGGATATGAAATTCCCCCCGGTTCAATGACACTAAGCCTCTATCAGGCTTCGCAACTGAAAGTACTGTCCGCGCTTGCCTGGACAACCTACCCCGGATGGCAGATTTCATCACGAGTCAGACCGGAAAGCTATCTGATGCTGATTCTTAAGGGAAAAGGCAGTTTAAACCTCTACAGCAGCCGAGGTACATGCACCTTCGGACCGGGTTCTGTACTTATTATTCCTGAAAACCGCAAACATCAGATTGTTCCAGCCCGGGGAGAAAGAATAAAGACACTTATTTTCCGCTTTCATTTGCGATACCGTGGTCTTCTGGATACATTTGCCCTGGTCGATATGGAGGGGGATCTGACTCATGCAGGAGAAGAAACCTGTAAACAGTTACAGGATCTGTGCGAGGCATTTGCAAGAAGAACCCCCGGCTGGGAAAAAGCGGTTGAAGCAGGTCTGCAGGTATTACTGTATCCTGTTTTTCTCAGAACCCCCGGATGCAGCTGCACAAGTCAAAGCACGGGAAAGATTGAAGCCATCCCGAAACTGTACCCTGCCTTCGACTATATTCGGAAAAACCTGCAGAATCCTTCTCTGAATATCTCTTCGATTGCCGGGATATGCGGATTCAGTCAGGTGTATCTGAGAAAGCTCTTCAGGAAATACATCGGGATGTCTCCCATGGAGTACATCATGGAAGAACGGATAAAGCAGAGCATAGAGATGCTGCAAACAACCGATTTCCCCGTTGAAACCATAGCCGCGGCCTGCGGGTTTACATCATCCTCCTGGTTTTACCGTTCATTTAAACAGCTTAAAGGGAGCAGTCCGGGGAGTTTCCGGCGTCTGTATTATAGCTGAGACTGAAATCAGAATTTCATAAGAAAAGGTACGGAAGACTCATCCACCTCATGAACAGTATTACGTATTTCCTGTTCCATCCACCACTTATCATCAAAGAGTCGGGTCTCTTCCTTCACAACCCGTCGGAATACAGGGTTGTAGATAAATACCCGGCCGGAGACAGTTTTTCCCTCGTCAACATCAGTGATGTGGTAGTAGCGCTCTTCCCGTTCGCCGCCGAACTCTTTGTACCAGCGGGATTCCTTCATACCTCAATGGTAATTCCCGGGCTGATTCGGGGCAAGTAAAAAAAGCGGTTCTGCGGCTTGATCTCTCCATCCCCGGGGGATTACCATGAAACCCAGTTGCCGCAAAGGAGCCTACCATGGGAAAAATGACCCTGATGCTGCTGTTTCCTTTACTCCTTGTACCACTTTACAGTCAAAACAGCAGCGACTTCTCAAACTGGCTCAACCGGGAACGTCAGGCTTTTCAGGGATACAGAGAGAAGGAAGACAGAGAGTTCCATGACTATCTGCGCCGGGAGTGGGAAGCCTATACCGCAAGAAAGGGTCTGAAACTGTATGAAGAGCCCAAAAATCCACGCCAGCCGGCATTGATTTCAGGGACCGCATCCATTGCCGGACGCCCGGAACTGTACAGCTGGAATAACGGAAGCACATCGCGAAACAGGGCCAACACCTTCCTTGATTACTCTCTTCGGGGCGCCCCCTCAACAATGGTTGATCTTTTCGGTGTATCATTGCGTCTGCCCCAACCGCAGAAGAATCTTCCACAGCTGAAAAGCAGTGACCCCAGGGATATTGCAGACTTTTTCACCGAGCTGTCAGAGACAGACCTTTCTGCTTTGGAAGCAGCCCTGGAAAAGGCGGCAAAGGACCTTAATCTACAGGACTGGGGTTATACCCGGTTGGTGTATGCCTTTGCATCCAGAGAAGCAGGAAATACAGCTGCAAAATCTTATCCCCTTACCTGGTACCTGTTGCTACGGGCCGGCTATGATGTCCGCCTTGCCACGGACGGCACTGAAGCAGGATATTATCTGCTTCTGCCGGCAAACCGTAAACTCTACAACATACCCTTTGCCGGAATAGATGATAAGGTCTTTTACTTTTTCGATTTTTCCGGTAGAGACAGACAGCCTACCCGTTTTTTCACCTATCCCGAAGGTCATCCCGGAGCAAGTCGCAGTATGGAAGTCTCGTTCAGAACTCAGCCAGGTCTGCCCGAAGCAGCACAGAAAAGAACCCTTGTTTTTGATTTCCAGGGGACCCGATATGAGATATCCCTGCAGTATGACCAGGGGATAGTGGAATTTTACAGTGAGTTCCCCCAGACAGATTTTTCCGCCTACATGGAAGCAGGAACCTCCAATATTTTTACCGCATCTATCCGTTCAAACCTGCAGCCCCTGATAGAAAAGATGCCCCCCCGGGATGCAGTCAATTTCCTGCTTCGCCTGGTACAGTCAGGTCTCTCATACAGAACCGATCAGGATCAGTTCAACCATGAAAAATGGATGGTCCCGGAAGAGACCATCCATTATCCTTACTCAGACTGTGACGACCGTGCGTTGCTGTTTTCCTGGCTGATAAAAGAACTGCTTGGTTACGAAGTCCTTGGCATTCAATGGACCGGACATGCATCCACTGCAGTGGCCATTCCCGGTTCCGGCGAAGGAACACTGTTTTCCTACAGGGGAAAACAGTGGACTCTGTGCGATCCGACCTTCCTCGGCGCGGATGCGGGAATGGTAATGCCCGCCTACAGCGGGAAGTCGTTCACCATCATTGAGGCTGAATAGAGTTCAATTCAAGGTCTTTTATTGTACGAGTAAGCCAAAGGTATGCAAACAAACCACCCAGAACATTTGTAACAGTGGCGGCGGCAAATACCCCTTTCCAACCGAAGAACATACGCAGAACAAAAGCAACAGGAATATAAAGTACAAACATGCGGGACAGACTTACCATGGCAGAACGGAACGGTTGATTCAGTCCGTTAAAACCGGATCCGGAGATTAAGAGCATACCGTGAATTCCGTAACTCGCACTTACAAGAAGAAGGAAAGAGGCAGTAACCTCTATTACAGATACACTGGAGGTAAATATGCCTCCAATAACAAAGCGGAAGGGTATAAGCAGAACAGTTAGCATAAGCCCCCAGGCCAGGGAATACCCGGCACCGGCTTTTACTCCCCGCAGGGTTCGAGTCCATTCCCGGGCTGCGGAGTTCTGCCCCACAAACGGGACCATTACAGCCGCCAGAGCCCGCATAAAGCTTAAGGCAAGGGTTTCTATCCTGGTGGCAACTCCGAAGCCGGCTACAACATCAGTTCCATAGACCGCAATCAGCCGTGTCACAATTCCCACCGAGACGGGCATTATCATATTTGTTGCAGTTGCGGGTACGGCGAGCCGAAAAAGACGGCCCCAATTCCCCATTAAAACTCCGAAGCTCAGCCCCTCAAACCCGAGCATTTTCTCCCGTCGGATAAGAATAAGCAGAGATATACTGAGAGTGGTCATCCGCCCGAAAACAGTTGCCAGGGCAGCTCCCTTTATTCCCAGAAACGGAAAAGGGCCTATACCGAAAATAAGAAGAGGGTCCATTATTGCATTCATGGAAGCGCCGATAAGCATGATCATCGCGGGAATCCTGGTATCACCGGTTGCCCTGAGAGCATTGTTCCCGACCATGGGAATAACCACGAAAGGCATGCCTATAAGCCATATCTGCATATAATCGAGAATAAGCATCATGGTACGACTGTCAGCACCCAACATGGTGAAGATAAAACGCAGAAGGGGAAAAAGCAGAATAATCAGCACCACTACGGTGGCAAGAGCCAGAAGGAGACCGCTGGTGACAATGCGCCGTACTTCTCCATGATCTCCGCTCCCGATTGCCCGGGCAGCAAGTGCGGAAGTCCCTACCCCTATGCCCAGTGCTATGCTGTTAACCACAAAAACCAGGGGAAAGGTGAAACTCATTGCTGCCAGGGGAATTGTACCGAGACGGCCAACAAAGAAGGTGTCCACCAGGTTAAAAGCCACCATACCCAGAATACCGGCCAACATTGGCACAGCCATTCTGAACACCCGGACCGCAGGAGAACCGGACAGTAGAGACCTGCGCTGTTTACTCATATAATACAGAGAGTTACATATAGTGCCTTTCGGTACAATAGTTTTTTTCGTATATTAAAAACAAATTATAATATAAGGAGAGTCCTTATGCTTGAATGGCTTGCAGGCTTCAACCCGATAATCCAGGCTCTTATCGGAACACTTTTCACCTATTTTGTTACTGCCCTGGGAGCTGCCATGGTGTTCTTCTTCAAAACAGTGGAGAAGAAGTATCTGGACGGCATGCTCGGTTTTGCAGCAGGCGTTATGATTGCCGCAAGTTTCTGGTCGCTCCTGGCCCCATCCATCGATTTGGCAGAAGAGATGGGAGCAATACCCTGGATCCCTCCGGTAGTTGGCTTCCTGATGGGCGGCGTGTTCCTCCGCCTATTAGACAGAGTTCTGCCCCACCTGCACATAGGTGAACCCATTGAAAAAGCGGAAGGTCTGCATACCCAATGGAAAAAGAGTATCCTGATGGTTATGGCGATAACGCTTCACAATATTCCGGAAGGCCTTGCAGTGGGTGTCGCCTTCGGTGCCGTGGCCGCCGGCATTCCCTCAGCATCAATGGCAGGCGCAGTTGCTCTGGCCCTGGGAATCGGCATCCAGAACTTCCCGGAAGGCGCGGCAGTTTCCGTTCCACTGCGAAGAGAAGGCTTAAGCCGTAAAAAAGCCTTTATGTACGGACAATTCTCCGGCATGGTAGAGCCCGTAGCCGGAGTCCTCGGAGCAGCCCTCGTTCTTGTCATGCGGCCGATCCTTCCCTACGCCCTGGCTTTTGCCGCGGGAGCCATGATATTTGTCGTAGTGGAAGAGGCGATTCCGGAGTCACAAAGCTCAGGGAATACTCACGTAGCTACCCTCGGAGCAATGGTAGGATTTGCGGTTATGATGAGCCTGGATGTAGCTTTGGGGTAAGGGTATCGAAAGTTGCGGATGCCAGGCCTCTGATTCTGCATAATTCTGCAGGTGAATATCATGAAATATGGTAACATTATTGTTGAATAGTAACATACATAATGTTATTATTCACATACAATGTTAAATATGATATATTCAGATAACACTTCCCGCATTATCGCATACATAGAAAAAACCCTTGGAGTCAAACCCGGAATCCATGCATGGGAGGGCAAAAATAATCTGCCCCTCCTTCTCCGGGAACAGTATGCATTTTATTTAATCCATATTTCCGATACTGATTGTCTGGTTTTCACTGCAAACCGGGAAAACCAAAACACACCCGCCGTTATTCTGAAACACAGTAAAATGCTTCAACAGTACTGGACCGGGCGTATTATCTATTCTGGAAACAGTTTGTCTTCAACCAACCGTACAAGATTGATTCAGGCAAAAGTGCCATTCATTATCCCGGAAAAACAGCTCTACCTTCCGTTCTTTGGAATCGATCTTAGAGAAATCTTTCCGGCAGAGAAGAAAAAAAGTGAAAAAATCAGCCCCTCTTCACAATTGCTTATACTTGGACAACTGTATAAAAAAGGGTGGATAACAAATTCACCCTCCAGGATGGCAGAAAAACTAGGCATATCTAATATGTCAATAGGCAGAGCTTTCAGTGAATTGGAACTCCATGACATTGCATCAATAAAAATATCTGGAAAAGAGAAAACCCTGAAGTTTAGGATGCACGGAAAAGAGCTTTGGGAAAGAGTCCTTTCTCTTCTGAAATCTCCAGTTACCTCTTTTAAAACGATTCCCTATCTGGAGAATAAGAATCTGGTACTGGCAGGTAATTCCGCTCTTTCCTGTTATTCAATGTTGGCTGAACCTGAGGTAAAAACTTTTGCCCTCTTTAACAGAGAAAAAACTAATAGACGTGATCATGATACACTGAATACCATTACAAATGAAGAAATGATCATTCAAAAATGGGCTTATGATCCCCGGGTTTTATCCATAGAGGGAATCGCAGATCCACTATCAGTTTATCTTGAATTTCTTGATACAGAAGATGAAAGGATAGAACAGGCGCTGGAAAACTTACTCGGAGATATTACATGGTAGAAGGCCTTGATCTGTTCAAAGAACATTTCAAAGGGTTTGAGGACCGCTATGTACTTATTGGGGGATCCGCTTCAAGTATCATCATGGAAGAATCCGGAGCAGATTTCAGAGCTACAAAAGATCTTGATATAGTCCTCTGTAAAGAAACTCTTGATGCCGATTTCGCAGAAAAGTTCCGGGAATTCATCGAGTTGGGCAGGTACTCAAACAGGCAAAAAAGTACCGGCAAAAAACTTCTTTACCGATTCCACACTCCGCAGGATAAGAGCTACCCCTACATGCTTGAACTGTTCTCCCGGATCCCGGGTTTTATGGAAATTAACAATTGGGATTCAAAGCTTGTCCCGATTCGTATTGATACAGATGATGAAAGCCTTTCCGCTATTCTTATAGATTCCGGCTACTATAATTTAATATACACAAACAGAAGGATAATTAATGGACTACCGATTGTGGGTCCGGAAATCCTGATTCCCCTGAAGGCACGGGCTTGGCTGGACCTGACCGAACGAAAAGATTCAGGAGAACATATTGATTCGAAAAATATTAGAAAACACAGAAATGATATATTCAGATTATTCCCCCTCCTCCCGGGAGATCTTTCCATTCATTTCCCGCAGCAGATTAAAGCAGACCTTAAACAGTTCTCTGATAGAATAAAATCAGATTCAGGACTCAATCTAAGGTCTCTCGGAATAAGAACGCTTTCCATGGATGAAGTTATTTCAGAGATGAAGCGTCTTTACGGCATATAATTTTCAGGGAGAAATTTTATTTAAGCAGTTCAACGATCTGCAATTAAGGTGATGATTACCCTGGAAAAACGCTCTGACCTCTTTGCACGGCAAAAAAAACGGCTTTGAAGATATACTTCAAAGCCGCCGCTATGTAAAACTATAATGTAAAATCAGAAAACATAACGGGGATCATCAATAGGTGCAGTTTCCTGGTTAATATTAATAACCTTTTCCAGGTAAGACTGGCTGATAAACTGTGCATCGTAGGATTCGTCTTCACGGTCCAGCTGCCGGACAAATGAACGCAGGTGATTCCGGCTTCCCTTCATAAGGTTTTGATACAATATCCCTATATCTTCATTGTCAGACCTGGCAACCGCATCCTGCAGATCTTTTATATCCAGATCTTCAATCGTGGCACCTATATTCAGAGCGGCAACAATAGAGCTGCGCCCTTCCGCGGTAAGAGAATCATAGAGCTTCTGCAATTCGGAATTCTCAAATACTCCGGGAGCAGTATCTGCAGCAGGATCTTCCAGGCCATAACGGTCCAGAAGCAGCTTTATTGAATCCATATGCTGCTGCTCGCTGCGGGCAATATTATTGAATACCGGAATATTCCAGGTTTCATACAGAGCCGCGTATACGTCCCGGGCAAGTTTTTCCTCTTCTCTCATATAGGTGAGGTCGCGAACCTCAGCAGTATCTACAGATTCCTTTTCAGTTGCTTCAAGCAGAACCTGCATATCCCCGGTAAATCCCACCTCATAGCCGTATGCACCTCCGGTACCGTTTCCTGCAGCACTTCGGCCTGCACCATTACCCCGGCCGCCGCCCATTCCGCCGCCGGACCCGTCACGAAGTCCCTGTCCCTGTCCTCCATAAACAGATTCCTGGGATCCATTTGCAAAAAGCAGTCCTGCTGCCGCGACAACCAAAGAAATAACAAGAACAGTAAGGATGATTTTCTTCATCGTACACCTCCAATCAGTGAATATGAAATAAATCTATCCGGCCAGTGTGGAGATCATGTGAAGATAATCTGAAAGATTCGTGGACATTCATGTTGATTCTTCACTATTTCTTCACATTTCCTCCATCATCCCTCCACAGGAGTAAAATATTCTCTATACTATCATCATATATGTGGAACGATTTTCGTTCTCATTAAAAGATCAGAGGAGAGCAGAAATGGCAAAGAACCGGAAAAAAAGCGGTAGAATACGCCGGAGTATTCAGATTTTCTTTTTTGTGCTGATAGCCCTGATAGCGGTAAATCACAGCATTGCTGAAACAGGATTTGAAATACCCCTTGTAGGAGCCGCCTCTCTGCATGCGGTATGTCCCTTCGGAGGAGTAGTCTCTATCTATCAATACATTACCGCCGGGACCTTCGTAAAGAAAATCCATGAGGCTTCCTTTATCCTCATGTGGATTGTTTTCGCATTGGCCATAGCATTCGGGCCGGTTTTCTGCGGATGGATCTGCCCTTTCGGAAGTTTTCAGGAGCTTCTGGGCAAAGTCGGAAAAAAGATTTTTAAAAGACGTTACAACACCTTTATACCTCCCCGGATTGACCGTATACTCCGCTATCTGCGTTACCTGCTCCTCGCACAGGTTATCTATATGACAGCCCGGTCGGGAACACTTCTTTTTGCCGATATTGATCCCTACTATGCACTCTTCAATTTCTGGACCGGTGAGGTTGCCATATCAGCATATATTGTCCTTGCCATTGTAATGCTGGCCTCTCTTTTTGTGGAACGGCCTTTCTGCAAGTATGCCTGTCCCTATGGAGCAGTACTGGGACTTACCAACCTGTTCCGGATTTTCGGAATTAAACGGAATGCCCAGACCTGCATCGATTGTAAAGCCTGCGACAAAGTCTGTCCCATGAACATTGAGGTTTCAACCGGAGACAGGGTTCGCAGTCATCAGTGTATAAGCTGTATGAAGTGTACCAGCGAGCAGTTCTGTCCTGTTGAATCCACAGTAGAGATGGCCTTCGGATCCATCGAGACAAAAAAACTGGAGGTATAAAATGAAATTACGATCAAAACACCTTGCACCGATTATCGCACTTGCATTCATTGCCGGAATAGGACTTACCATGTTTTTCAACCTCTGGATCACAGAATCCAGCAAGATACCGGCAACCTATTTAAGCGGTGAATTTGCAGGAGAATACAATCCCGGAGATATCCGGGGCTCCTACTCCTTCGACGATATAGAGGAGGCGTTCAAGGTTCCTGTCGAGGTTCTGGCAAAGGCCTTCGGCGTGGAAGACAGGGCAAAACCCGGAGACTTTCAGGCCAAGGAACTGGAAGAAATGTATGGACCACAAGATGACGGCGGAGAGGTTGAAACCGACGCAGTACGACTTTTTACAGCCCTCTATACAGGACGTCCCTATACCCCGGAAGAGACAACCCGGCTACCCAACCCGGCAGTAGCTCTGCTGAAGGATAAACTCAGTACTGCCGACTTCCAGGCTCTGCAGAAAATTGCCGTAAGCCTTGGTGATCTGCAGCCTGCAGACTCCACGGAGGGAACCGTTGCTGCTGAGGAACACTCAGCAGATGAGGAAATCGCCATAAAGGGAAAAACAACCTTTGATGATCTGCTCACCTGGGGCCTCACCAAAGAGGAAATTGAGGGTATACTGGGGATGCCGATGGGTACGCGGGCTACAGCAGTACGGGACTTTGTAATGGAAAAGGGGCTTGAGTTCTCCGAGTATAAGGACAAGCTGCAGAGTCTGCTGGACGCGAAAAACTGATTCAGGACCTGACAGGAGAAAGATATGACCGTCTATATTGTGGAAGACAACCCCAATGTACGTGAAGCGCTGGCGGGATATCTCAAACTTGAAGGAATAGAGGTCGCCGAATTCGGCGACCTCACATCGGCCGAAAGCGCGTTGAAACGGGATTCTCCGGACCTGCTGGTTCTGGATGTAATGCTTCCCGACGGTGACGGTTTCATGTTTGCCAAAACCCTGAAGAAGAGGCTGGATGTACCGATCCTTTTTCTCACAGCCAGAGACCAGGAGTCTGACCGCATAACCGGACTGGAATTAGGTGCAGATGATTATGTAATCAAGCCCTTCAGCCCCCGGGAGGTGGTACTCAGAATACAGGCAATCCTGAAAAGGACACTTGCTGCAGGAACAGAGAAACAGGAAAACGGTGTATTCACTCTCGACACAGACCGTCTGGAACTGCAGAAGGAGACCCACCGGATTCTGGTAAACGGTAATGCTGCTGCTCTGACTGCTGCGGAATGGAATATTCTGATACATCTCATAGACCATCAACCACAGGTTTTCAACCGTCTCCAGCTGCTGGAAAGCTGCCTTGGCTCCCTTGCAGAAGGCTCTGAGCGAACCATTGATACTCATATAAAGAACCTGCGGCGAAAGCTTGAAAATGAAAACTGGCTGGAAACCGTACGGGGCTTCGGTTACCGCTTCAATGGTGAACCGGAATGAAAACCGCCAGATCCTATCTTTTGCAGGGGTTCATCCTCGCTTTTCTGCTGCTTATACTTACCCAGGTGCTGATTCTAACCCTGGGGATGACCCCGATTATGAACACCTACAGTAAAAATCAGTCAGCCTATCTGCAGGATCTGGCCAGAAAAATTCTGATAAATCCCCAGAGTGTCTCCGTCTCGGCACCGGAACATGCAGGCCCGTTCTTTGTTTTTTCTGCGGATAAAACCCTGCTCTACACCAACCGGGGCAAGGGAAGGTCCATTCCCCAGGCCGACTATACCCCCATTGAGTATAAGGGGTCGATAATAGGCTACTACTATGCGGGAGAGCTCCGCTTTCTCGATTCCAATGCAAACAGACTTTTTATGACAGGCCTCACCCTGCTGTTTGCCGGCTCCATTGTATTCTCCCTACTTATTGCGGCTATTGCAGCACTGATGATTGCCAGACGCATTACCGCACCTGTTGCCCTGCTGCAGCAGGATATCAATGCCCTGCAGGATCTCAAACCTGTGGAATCAAGAGAACTCCCGGTGGAGGAACTCAGTGGTATCTCCAGAAGCCTTCATACGGTAAGCACGCTCCTTGCCGGGGAAGAGGAATATAAGCGACAGTGGATGCAGAATATTGCCCATGATTTGCGCACCCCGATAAGCGGCCTGAGAGGACAGCTTGAAGGAATGAGAGACGGGGTTCTTCCGGCAGTACCGGAACGATTCAACAATACTCTGGTGGAGGTACAGCGGCTGGAAGAACTGGCCCAGGCTGTAAGCGAGCTGTACCGCCTGGAGAACCTGCGCACAATTGAGACCTCTCAGTTCTCAGCTCAACGCTTTGCAAGTGAACTTGAGGCATCTTTCGGTCCGTCCCTGAATGCTCAACAGATGGAGTTTGTTATAGAGATACAGACGGAGGGCCTGACGGCAAACCAGTCACTTTTAACCAGAGCGGTGGGAAATATCATAGGAAATGCAGTGAAATATGCCGGAGAAGGAACAAGGGTAATCCTTCGCATCGAGAAACAGGCATCAGATCAGATTATAAAAATTTCCAACAACGGTCCTTCCATACCGGAGGACAGACTGGACAGAATATTTCAACGCTTTTTCCGGGGAGAGTGGAGCAGAACCAGTACAGGTACAGGACTGGGTCTTAATATTGCCGCGGAAATTGTACATCGCCATCATGGCAGCCTCAAGGCGGAAAATCTCCATTCCGGAGGAGTCGAATTTATTATAACCATTCCGAACAAGTAGCGTTTTTACAGTCATTTTGTTATAGTTGAAAGTAAGCATGAATGTAATTGATAACCGTCAGACCGCGATCCTGTCAGCAATGCTGAAGCTCATGGTCATTTTCGGTTCCATAGCTTTTATCCCGAGCCTCTTCGCCTGTTTTTATGAAGGCCTGTATCTCCTTGCAGTGATAGATACCATCTGCTATGCAGCGCTTATCTCCGCATATCTGGGGAAATTACATTACATATTTCGACTAATCATGGTTCTGTTTGTTTCACTGGTTCTGGGAGGAGCAGTCCTTTTCTATACCGGAACAGACGGCGCAGGCTACCTCTGGCTTATATTCGCCGTATTTATTGCGGCCCTTTTTGGAAAAAGAACCGCCATTGTTCTTACCGTAAGCGCAACCCAGGGTATCCTGCTACTGTACGTAGTACTGAATATACTTCATATTCTTAACTTTTCCACTTCGCTTCTCGGCATGCTCACTATCAGTGCAAACATGCTTATCATATCAGGGACAGTTGCATACATAGTCAATTATCTGCTCAAGTCCCTGACACATGAACTTGGACAAAGAGAGAAGCTGCTGCGCCTGTTGCGCCACCGTATAATGAACAACCTGCAGACCCTGGAAAGCCTCGTTTCTCTGGAAAAATCTTCAGGAATCCACTCCCGGGATCTCCAGAGAAGAATAGAAGCTCTCTCAACTGCCACAGGCCTTCTCCTAGAGAAAGAATCCCGGCAGGAGGTGGCGCTGCCGGAACTGTTGAGACTTCTGGCCCGGGATATAGCAGTGGTGGTATCCGACGAAAGTGATCAGACAATGATGATTTCAGCGGAAAGGCTTACGGAAATGACCATCGGGTTCAGTGATCTGCTGAACGCACTCAAACCCTACGGACCGGTGTATGTGCGTATAAGGACAATTCTGCAAATCTCGACGGAAAAGAACCTTCCCCCGGATAACGATCTGAATCATCTTTTTGCAAACTGCCTGATGCCCGAATCATGGCTCGATAGAAATCACCTCCACGGAACTCCGCTCAAAATAGATCTGACAGGCTAAATAGCTGCGGTAATTCCCCCGTCTACATATATCAGCTGTCCATTAATAAAATTGGATGCTTCAGATGAGAGAAACAGGAGTGTGCCGATCAACTCTTCGGGATCCCCCCATCGTCCGGCAGGAGTTCTTCCACAGATCCAGGAGTCAAAAGCAGGATCATCCTTGAGCGGTTTTGTCATTTCCGTGGCGAAATAGCCGGGCCCGATTCCGTTTATCTGAATACCGTATTTTGCCCAGTCCACGGTCATTCCCTTGGTGAGCATTTTTATGCCCCCCTTGGATGCAGCATAAGGTGCAATTGTGTTGCGTCCAAGATCACTCTGCAGGCTGCAGATATTGATAATCTTGCCGGCTTTTCTCTCTATCATGCCCTTCACAACAGCCTTGGAGACAAGGAAAGCCCCGGTAAGATTGATATCAAGGATCTTCCGCCATTCATCTTCGGGAAAATCCTCCAGTGGAGCCCTGTACTGAACACCGGCATTGTTTACCAGCACATCAATATTTCCGATTCTGGAGTGAATTTCATCGATTCCTCTGTTTATGCTGGCTGAATCGGAAATATCAAAGGACACAACCTCCGTTTCGAGCTCTTCCTTCGCAAGTTCCGCCTTAGCTTTTTCAAGTTGTTCAGGGTTCCTGCCGTTCAGGATTACCCTGGCACCCGCTTTTGCCAGTCCCTTTGCAAGGATAAAACCAAGCCCGCGGCTTGAACCGGTAATTAGAACAATCTTTCCAGCTACATTAAACAAATTCTCCATCATATTTCTCCTTTTCTCCTTCTGAAAATCCGGAACAGTCAGTCGCTTACTCATCGTTTAAACCTGAATAGAAGGCAATCTCAGACTCGCTGAGTCGGATCATCTCAGAAGCAGTTTCCCCGAAATGCGCCGCAAACCTGAGCAGAGCATCATGCAGCTCTGCATCAAGGTTTTCAATAAGGTCCGCGTTTCCCAGCATAAGAAATCTCGCCTGGGTATTACCGGAAGCATACTGGGAAGATGTCCACTGATTCCAGTCCTGATAATACCAGTCAAGAAGATCAAGTACAACAAAACCTGCCCTTCCTTCCCGAACAGTCTTCAGAAGCAGATCTGAGCTTTCAACAAGTGGTGTGAGATTCAGATTGCGAAAACGATTATCCAGGACACTATCTCCGTTAACCACTGCGACGGTATTGGTATTATAGGTAAGTTTGTCCCGAATCTTCCAGATGTACTGAACCGGACTGCTGATCTCCGCAAGCCGGACAGTACCGCCGGCTGCATCCCTGTTTTCGTTGTACAGTTCCTCTCTCACAAGGCAAATTTCTATGGTGCCCCTTGAGGTACCCTTGAGAATCTGCTCATCCGGACCGAGTGTCCCTTCGGGATAGATCTCAACGATAAACTTCAGATCCGTACTGGTCTCCAGCACCGTTGCAAAATCCTGACTCAATGCCTGATGCAGAGGGTGATACCGGGGAAGACTGTGGGCGATTTTTATTACCTGGAATGAAACAGCTTCGTTGCCAAGACGGTAACTTCGTCCCTGCTCGGAGATATGGGGGAGTCCTGAAGGAACAAAATAGGGAAGAATAATTATATAAGCAATACTTACTATAACAATGAAAGCAACTATGATACTGAGGATAATGAGTATGAATGAGTTTTTCATTTTGCCCTTCCCGTTGAGAGAACCGCGCTTCTATAGCGTCCGGGAGAGAGGCCTTCATATTTTTTAAAGACCCGGATAAAGGTCTGTAGATTGGCAAAACCCGCCAAGGAAGCCACCTGATGCACGGGAAGATCCATCTGCTTCAGAAGCTCCCGGGCGGAATCAATCCTGCGACGGTTGAGATAATCGACATAGTTGGTGCCGTAGTGCTCCTTGAACACCCGGCTTACATAGCTTGCGCTCAAGCCCACGGCATCACCGATATCCACCAGAGAAAGCCCGGGATTATCCAGATTTTCATCGATATAGGCAGCAATATTGCGCGCGCTTCCACCGGTCTTCTCAAGGCTGCCATCCCTGAGTTCCCGGGCAGCCCGGGTACAGACCGGAATCAGCCAGGTATAGATCTCCTCCAGGGTTTCCAGATCGGCAAGTTCACCGTACAGGTCACCGCTGCATTCTGATCCCTCCGCCAGATCAAGTCCACAGCTTATCTCTTTAATGCGGGCTGCAATCCTGTTAAAAACCTCCCTGACAGCAAAGGTATCCCTGGAGCTTAAACTGCGAATTCTATCCATCAGAGAGTCCACCACGAAAGGAACATCCTTCTCGTTTCCGTTCTCCACACAATGAATCAGAGTCTTTTCCATTTCAGGCCCCGGAAAAGGATCCTCCCGGCGGCTCTCTTCAAAGCGCGAGGACTCAATCACTGTTCCGCCCCCCTCATAGAGACGAAAACCCAGGGCGGTACGAGCCTGATCATAGGAAATATGCACCTCTTTAAGGCTGGAACAGGGCTGGCCGATGCCACAGGTAACAGAAAAGGGGAAATCCCTTTTTACCATGGAAACAACCCTGCGGGAGATGTTCCGTACCATACGCTCTGTATCAGCGGGGCTTTCACTTGTATTTAACAGCAGACCGATATTGCCGCCTTCCCGCTCGGCGCATATATTCGGAACCCCCGGGGGCACGGATTCTCCAATTCTCTGACGAAGTGTACTTTTAAGAAGCCGCAAGGAAACCTGATCCCGGGAGAGAACTATCCGGCGGTAATGATCAATGCCGAAGACAAGCACAATAAACCGGGGATGAGCAAACTGTATTCCGATAAGATCCAGAGCAGACCTGAAATCGTCTTCACCGTTGAGCTTGTTGGTAAGCAGATGGTGCAGCACATTCGCCTGCATTATCGGAAGGGCACTCTCCAGCTGACGATTTGAGCTGTCTAACATCTGCACCGGAAGGTACATCCGCCGGGATATCCGGATAACAACAAGAAAAATGGAGCCCACCGCCAGCAGGATAATAAAGGAGTTGATAAGAAGCATACGCCGCTCAAGGGAAAGAAGTTCCCGCAGGCCAACCTGATAAACAAAGACCCACCGGGTATGCGCCGCTGAGGCAAATGCCATTATACGATTTAAACCACCCACTTTTCTGACGTAATAACCGGAATCGGTATCCAAAGCCAGTTGCAGCACCGGGTCATCACCGCTGAAATTGCCCACCAGGCCTGAATCGGGATGATCCAGAATATAACCCGTATCATTCAGGACATAGGCCTGATGACCTCCTTCGTACAATTGATGGTATCCGGAAAAGAGCTTCTCGCGATTGATATTAACTATAAGACCTGCACCTTTATCCCAGCTTCCGGAGGGAAGATTCCCCAGCAGACTGATTACCGACAGAGACTTGCTGTTCCGGTCTTTGATAGCCCGGGTAGGCAGCCGCCGGATTCCCAGAAAATGGCTGTTGAAGGCATCCACCCAGCCGGTGTCTGTGAAGGTGGTAATGGAGTCAAGTCCGCCGTTGGAGGAAAGAATTAATCCTTCCACAGAACTGTACAGATAAATGGAACTGATAAAATCGTATGAAGAAATTAGAGAGTTCATGGCATCGAGAATACGGGTGTTACGATAATAGTTATCCGGATCCGGATCAATGACAAAGGAGATAACATCCTCGTCGCTGCCTACGACGGACATCATCTTTTCCACTCCCCGGATGCTCTCATCAAGAGAAGCAGAATAGGAAGACAGGCTCTGACTCATGCTGAGGAGATAGTTCTGCCGGGTATAGGAAAATACCAGATGATTAAGGAGAAAGCTGATTATCAGCACCGGAAGAATAGATACAGAGAGAATCCTGATCAGTATACGTACAAAGCCGGAAGAGGATTCCTGCAGGCCCCCGGAGGGATTTATAGTGTCACTCACCTGAGAATCAATTATACAAATTTGCGCTTCTTTGTCATCACACTATCATTTTTTGTCATTGCTGTTAAAAAACTATTAATTTTTTAACATTAGAGAGTAATATTTTATCGTTACAAAAGTGTCGATTTACAGATTTCCATACCCCCTCCAATAATCATGATACGACAGCTGATTATCCGGCTGTCAAATTCATACAGGAGGTTTCACTCAAATGAAACGAGCTTTGATTGTACTCTCTATCATCAGCCTGCTGTTCTCCGGCCTTTTCGCCGAGGGAAAACAGGAAGCAGCCGACAGCTATACTCTTCGGCTTTCTCACGTACTCCCTACCGACCACCAGAACCATAAAACTGCACTTAAGTTTGCCGAACTGGTTAAGGAAAAAACCGGCGGCAAGGTAACTATCGAAGTTTTCCCTGCAGCACAGTTAGGTAACGAAAAAGAGATCATCGACGCGGTGGCAATGGGTACCCTCGATTTCGCACTCTGCGGATTCGGCGAGGTAACCAAGCGTTTCCCCGTTTCCGGGATCTTTGATGCACCCTTTGTATTCCGCAACCGCGAACACCTTGCTGAAGTCTACAAAACTGATGTGTTCTGGAACATCATGGAAGACATGAAGAAGGTCAACATCGAAATGATTGCTCCCGGCTACTATGGTACCCGTCACGTGACCACCACCAACACCCCTGCAAAAACTCCTGCCGACCTGAACGGCCTCAAGCTGCGCTGCCCCGATCAGCCCATGTTTGTTGCCACCACCAAGGCCATGGGTGCTACTCCCACTCCTATGGCATTCTCCGAGGTTTACCTCGCACTCCAGCAGGGTGTAGCTGACGGACAGGAAAACCCTGCAGCTGCTATTACTTCAATGAAGTTCTATGAGGTTCAGAAGTACCTGATTAAAACCGGTCACATCATCTATGGAAACCACATTTTCGGCAGCACCAAAACACTGGACAAGCTTCCCGCAGATCTCCGTGCAGCAATCGAAGAGGCTGGTAAAGAGGTATCCGAGTACTGGATCAATGCATCTTTTGCAGATGAAGACGCACTTCTTAACGGCCTTGTAGACAAGGGCATGACCATCATCGAGCCGGACATTGATGCTTTCGTAAAGAATGCACAGTTCATCTACGATGAGAATGAATCTGTCTGGGGCAAGGGCCTCCTCGAAACCCTCCGGGCAGTTAAATAAGCTAACCGGGAAATTAAATCTCGAGCAGAAGGAAGAGTGTCCCCGGGGGGACACTCTTCCTTACTGCCATTTTGGGAGTTTTTCATGAAAAGCAAGACCTTAAACATACTTGCGCGGATTGACACCATCTTCCTCATAACCTGTCTTGCGGTTATGGGAACTGTACTGTTTGCCCAGGTTGTTACCCGTTATCTCTTTCAGTCGCCATTAATCTGGAGTGAAGAAGCTGCACGCTATCTTCATGTCTGGATAGCGCTTTTCGGCATCCACTACGGATTCAGAAACAGTGCACACATCCGTGTAACTTTTTTCTACGACCGCATGCCCGTCCGGGTTAAGTCCGTAGTTGCACTGCTTTCAAACCTCATTATCCTTGTAACCCTGATTGTTTACCTTCCGGGTTCCATTATTTTCATCAAGGATCAGGCTCTCATTGTCTCATCGGCAATGGGCGTAAACATGGGACTCGTCTATTTTCCATCATTCTTCGGTCCCCTTGTTGCTATGCTTTACTTTCTTTTTCAGACTGTCAAATCCGCTATCTACCTGGTAAAGGGTGTTCCCGCAGATTCGTCAGCAACCGAAACAACGACAGCAGCCATCTCTTCAAAAGGTGATAATACATTATGATAATCCTGTTCAGCATTTTCTTCCTGCTGCTCATTGCAGGAGTACCCGTCGCTTTCTGTCTGTTTTCAAGCTCGGTAATCTATATGCTTATGCACGACCTGCCTGTTCAGATGGCAGCCGCCAAGCTTGTAGCAGGGCCCGACTCTTTCCCGCTGCTGGCAATAGCCTTCTTCGTTCTTGCCGGAGCAATAATGAACTCCGCAGGTATAACCAAAAGGATTTTTGCATTTGCGGAACACCTGGTAGGTCACCTTACCGGCGGACTCGGCCATGCCAACGTTCTGGCTTCCATTATCTTCTCCGGAATGTCCGGATCGGCCGCCGCCGACGTGGGAGGCCTTGGCGCAATCGAACTTCAGGCAATGAAAGAAGCAGGCTACGATGAAGATTTCAGTCTTGCCGTAACCGGTGGATCTTCCATTATCGGCCCCATTATTCCCCCCAGTATTCCGGCGGTAGTTTTCGGCGTCGCTTCGGGTGTTTCCATCGGACGTCTTTTTGTGGGTGGAATTATACCCGGATTTCTCATGGCCATTGCAATGTCCATCCTGATCTACTTTCAGTGCCGCAAACGGGGCTATGAAAAGAAAAAGATGTCCAGTATCAAGGTTATTGCGCACTCCTTTGTGGAATCCTTCTTTCCCCTTATGACTCCTGTGATAATCATGGGCGGAATAATGGGCGGTGTGTTCACCCCCACCGAAGCGGCTATTATTGCGGTGTTCTACGCTCTGATTCTGGGTTTCGCCTACAAGTCCATAACCGTTAAAGACCTTCCCCGCTTCCTTATTGAAACTCTGAACACCACAATAGGAATACTCTTCATCATAGCCTCTGCAACGCTTTTTGCGTGGGTACTGACTATTTCCCAGTTTCCCCAGCACTTTGCAGAAACCTTCATGGGACTGGTGAGCAACAAGTACATTGCGCTCTTTCTGCTGAACCTTTTTCTGCTGGTTGTAGGCTGTTTTATGGAAACAACTCCTGCTCAGATGATTCTGGTTCCGATCCTGCTGCCGATCTTTACCACCTTCGGCGTTGACCCGGTACACTTCGGTATTATCATGATCCTGAACCTTATGATCGGACTGATGACACCGCCCCTGGGACTTGTGCTGTATGTTCTTTCTTCAGTTTCAAAGGTATCGATTGAACAGCTGTCAAAGACCGTTCTGCCCTATGTTGTGGTAATTGGTATTGTTCTTCTGTTCGTAACCTATATCCCGGCCCTTGTACTGACCCTGCCAAATCTGATATACGGTTAATATATTACGTACTACATACTGTTCAAGGAGTAGATGGATGTTACAGACTGTTCTTCCAGAAGCCTATACTATTGAATACCGGGATGTTCCGGTTCCCGAAGTTGGTCCCGATGAGGTTCTGATCAAAATCAAACGATTCGGTATCTGCGGTTCGGATATTCAGATTTATCACGGTCTGCATAAATACATGACCTTTCCGGTTGTCCAGGGCCACGAAGCCTCCGGTACAATCGAAAAAGTCGGCGACAAGGTGACCAAATTCAAACCCGGCCAGAATGTAACCGTTCAGCCTCAGATCTTCTGCGGCACCTGTCAGCCCTGTAAAATGGGTCATGAGAATGTGTGCCAGAACCTGAAGGTTTACGGAGTCCATGTAGACGGCATGGCTCAGGACTATTTCGCTGTTCCCGCGGAAAAGATCATTCCCCTTCCCGATGGATTTTCCTTCGACAACGGTGCCCTCATTGAACCCATCGCGGTGGCCGTTGGAGCAATCCGGCGTTGCGGTGATGTTTCCGGACAGAATGTCTGTGTTCTCGGTGCAGGTCCCATCGGAAACTTTGTTACTCAGGTCGCACAGGCAAAAGGTGCCAATGTGATGCTCACCGACATCAACGACAAGAAGCTCAATCTTGCTAAATCCATGGGTGTTGAACAGAGTATAAATACTTCAGATATTACCCTGAAGGAGGCAATTGCCGATGTATTCGGTCCCAAGGGAGCGGACTTCATCATCGATTGCGCCGGTGCGCCTTTCAGCCTTACTTCGGCAATACAGAGTGCCCGTCCCGCATCAACGGTGGTAATCGTGGCCAACTTCAAGGTACCCGTGGAAATAGAGATCCCTCTGATCCAGCGCCAGCAGATTAATGTGCTGGGTGTTATGATGTATGTAAAGGAAGACTTCTTCACGTCGGTAGATCTGGTCCAGAAGGGACTGGTAAAAACCGAAGGCATCCTGACCAAGTACTACGACATCCATGAACTCAAGGAAGCCTATGAGTTTATCGACGAGAATCGTCTGGATGTGATGAAAGTCATGATGACCTTTCCGGAATAAATCACGCCCGTTCCATTTACCGCTCCAGCCCTCGCCGGCTGGAGTTTTTTTTGCTCTCTAAATAGCTTGCTTCCCGCTTATGCGGAGAAGTATATTCCTCCAATGGGATCAATAGTAAAAGTTGACAATCTGCGTAAGCAATACGGCAGCCTTACTGCGGTGGACGGATTGTCATTTGAAATACCCGAGGGGGTATGTTTCGGGCTGCTGGGCCCGAACGGTGCAGGAAAAACCACTACAATAGAGATGATGGAGGGAATCCTGAACCCCTCGGAAGGGACAATTCTTTTCAGGGATGAATCCATCGGAACAAACTTTCATGAAAAAGTGGGTATCCAGTTTCAGCATACCGCCCTGCAGGAGTTCATTACCGTGGAGGAGACAATCAAACTCTTCTCCGCCCTCTATACACGACAGCGGGATCTGGATGAAATAATTGAAATATGCAATCTTCAGGATATTCTCAAGCAGGACAACCGCAAACTTTCCGGCGGACAGCGACAGCGTCTCCTCCTGGCTCTGGCAATCGTCAACGATCCCGAACTTGTCTTTCTGGATGAACCGACCACTGGGCTGGATCCTCAGGCCAGACGCAATTTCTGGGCGCTGATTGAGAAGATCAAGGGAGAAGGAAAAACAGTCATTCTCACAACACACTATATGGACGAAGCGGAACAACTCTGTGACGACATCGCTATAATGGATCACGGCAAAATTATTGCCCGTAACTCACCGGCGAAGCTTCTGGCAGAAAACTTCACCGGAGTTATTGTAAAACTTCCCTGGAGAGACGGTCTTAAGCTTCCCGAAAACTCCATCAGGCGGAACAATCATGTCGAAATTCATTCAGAGGATGTTGACGCCACCCTGCATCAGCTGATCCATGAAGGAGTGCATCTTGAAGGTCTCTCCATTCATGCGCCGGATCTGGAGGATCTTTTCCTGAAGCTCACCGGCAGCTCCCTGAGAAGCTAAGGAGTACTTTTAGTATGAAAAAATTTCTTGCCCTGCTGCACGCCAGAAATATGGAATTCTTGAGGGACAGAGGTACTCTCTTCTGGAATCTGGTTTTTCCCCTTTTCCTTGTATTCGGATTCGCCTTTGCATTTTCCGGAGGAGATGAAGAGTTGTTCAAAGCCGGCGTCATCGGAAGTGACACAGGAAACATCCCGTTTCTGCAGGACCAGGTTGTTACACTTATCCCCTATGAATCAGCAGACGAGGCCATGTCCAGGCTGCGCCATCATCAGATCGATCTGGTGGTTGATTTTGCCAGCGGCAGCTACTCTGTAAACCAGGAATCTGCAAAAGGAAAGGTGGCTGAAAAACTGCTCCTTGCCGATGGAGGAGAGAATCTCACCCGGAAAACGGTAAGCGGGCAACCTATCCGTTACGTTGACTGGCTGGTTCCCGGTGTAATAGGCATGAACATGATGTTCTCCTGCATCTTCGGTGTAGGCTGGATAATTGTACGCTACCGTAAGAACGGTGTCCTCAAACGTCTGAAAGCCACGCCAGTAAAGGCCTTTCAGTTTATTTCCGCCCAGATGATTTCCCGGCTTTATATTGTCTTGGGCACTGCGGCGGTGGTCTATATCGGAAGCAATGCCGCCCTGCATTTCATGATGTTAGGATCCTATCTCAACCTCATTCTAATAACCATTGCGGCCACCCTCTGTATGATCAGCTTTGGTCTCATATTTGCCGCAAGACTCAAGAGTGAAGAACTTGCAAACGGACTCATGAACCTCACTACCTGGCCCATGATGATCTTTTCCGGTGTCTTCTTCTCCCTTGAGGGAACTCCGGAAATACTGCAGAAGGTATCTCTGATTTTCCCCCTTACCCATTATGTCAAAGCATCCCGGGCAATAATGCTGGATGGCGCCGGACTGGTACAGGTACTGCCCAATATTATTGTGCTGCTTGCCCTTACTGCCGTTTTTCTGCTTATAAGCTCAGTCAGCTTTAAATGGGAGTAGCCCGGTATCATATAAGTTCCCACCTGAGAAGTTCTTCCTGCTATACTTCAATTGTATGGAAACAATCCTTATTAAAAACGGCCGGATCTTTGATCCGGCGGAGGGAACATTTACTACCGGTTCAATAACTGTAAAGGGAACAAAGATTATTGAGACTGAAGACATTTCCCCGGATATAACCATTGATGCTGCACGATGCATTGTGTCTCCCGGACTGATCGATGCACATCTGCATATAAATGATCACGGGAGTGACGGCGGAGTTCCTGCAGATCTGGCAACCCTTCCCAACGGCGTAACCACTGCGGTGGACGTGGGAAGCTGCGGTGAGAGCAACTACCGTATAATGCGCAATTACCACATTATCCCCGCTGCTGTCCGTATAAAAACAGCCCTGAATATATCCTCCGCCGGCCTCGCAACAACCAGATTTCCGGAAAACCTGAATCCTGTCCACTTTGCAGAGGAAAAAATCCAGGCTCTTTTTGAAGAGTTTCCGGAAGATTTTGCGGGGCTTAAGATCCGCATGTCCCGGGGCATTGTTGCCGAAGGCGACATCACACCCCTGAAGGCAGCTCTCTCCCTGGCGGATAAAATCGACACAATCCTTATTGTCCACATTACCAATCCGGCGGTTCCATGCGAAACCATCGCTGAGATGCTCCGCCCGGGAGACATCATATGCCACTGTTTCCAGGGAACCGGAGATACTATTCTGGATAACAACAACACGATTAAACCGGGAATTCTGAAAGCCCGGGAGAAAGGTGTTCTCTTTGATGCCTGCCACGGTCGGGTAAACTTTAATCTTAACATTGCAAAAGCGGCGCTGGAGCAGAACTTTCTGCCGGATATAATCAGTACCGACCACAGCCCGAAAAACCTCTTCAGATCGCCGGTTGTTTCAATTCCCCGCCTTGTTTCAAAATTCGCCGCCCTGGGAATGCCTCTGGAAGAAGTCCTTCGCAGAGTTACCCTTTTTCCCGCAAGGATGCTGGGGATGGAGGATGAACTTGCCAGCCTTCAGCCTGGCACCACCGCGGATATTGCTGTTTTCCGCACGGAAAAGCGGCGGGTTGTTTTCTCCGATTTCCAGGGCAGAACAATGGAAGGAGACTCTCTGCTGACCCCGCTCTGCACTATTAAGAACGGACGGCTTCTCTATGCTGCAGCGGATATCGATATAAGCTGAAATGCAAAAAATATGCCGCATTGACAGGTAACGGGGACAGCAATATAGTAAAAGAACAGGTATGAAAAAAGTGTCTATTCTATATATTGATGATGAACGCCTTAATCTGCTCGCTTTTGAAGCAGTTTTCAGACGTGACTACACAGTATACTGTGCAGCCAGTGCAGAAGAGGGGTTTGCCTGTCTCAACGACAACAGTGTGGACTATATTTTCTGCGATCAGCGCATGCCTAAGATGTGCGGATCAGAGTTTTTCCGCAGGGTAAAAAATACGCATCCTGAGGTCCACTGTTGTATTCTTTCCGGCTACATCCAGGACATCAGCATCAAGGCCGTTATTAATGAGGGGATTATCGACAAGGCGTTTGAAAAACCCCTCAACCTGCATTCACTGGAAAAATACATAAGAGAAACACATCAATATGAAGCGGATAAACTGCGGAATTAAGCGGGTTCTCTTTGTCTTCATGGTGATCATGGTCGTTCCATGCATCTCCTCTGCGGCCGATACAGGCAGGATAATTCGGGTCGGAATCTATGAGAACCCTCCGAAAATCTATTCGGATACACAGGGAACCCCTGCAGGTTTTCTGCCTGAACTGCTCAGAGACATCGCCCGCCACCATGGCTGGCAGCTGCAATGGGTTCACGGTGACTGGGCGGAACTGCTGGGGATGCTGGAAAATGGACGCATCGATATGATACCCGATGTGGCGTTCTCTCCGGAAAGGATGGAACGCTACCTGTTCAACCGTGAGGATATCTTTATCAACTGGGGAGTAGTCTATTCCCGGAACCGTTTCCATCCCCAATCCTTTTTCGATCTCAACGGAAAGAGGATTGCCGGAATGAAAGGAGATATTCATATTGAAGGCAAAACAGGCATAGTAGAGCTCACCCGATCTTTTGGAATAAATATTGATCTCATGGAAACAGACACTTACCGGGAAGCCTTTGAGCTGATAAGCCGGGGAGAGGCCGATGCGGCGGTGGTTAACCGGATATTCGGGTCTACCTATGAAAAAGAGTTCGATATAAACCGTACTTCTCTTGTTTTCAATCCAGTCTCCATTCGCTGCGCCTTTCCCCAAACCTGGGACGGGGCATCTCAGGTAATTACTGAACTTGACGAATCTCTGGCCGCATATAAAAATGACAAAGGCAGTATCTACTACACACTTTTAGACACCTACCTGATCCGCTACATTGCCCACAGGTCGGTAATTCCCTTCTGGCTGGTAATTCTTTTATCCGGTGCTTTAGTATTTGTACTGATATTGGGAATCCTCATGTTGCGCCTCCACCGCGAAATCCACTACCGAATGAAGACCGAACAGGAACTCCGACTGGCCAGAGATGAGGCGGAACAGGCAAACCGGGCAAAAACTATTTTTCTTGCAGGAATGACCCATGAACTGAGGACCCCCATGAGCGCTATTCTGGGATATTCAGAGCTTCTTCAACGAAGCAGAGGACTTTCTCAGGACCAAAAACGACAGATTGAGACTATTAACTCCAGTGGCCTGCATCTGCTGAACCTGATTAATGAGGTTCTGGATATGTCACGCATAGAGTCTGGGAAAATTTTTCTGGACAAAAAAGACTTCAATCTGCAGGAGACTATTAAATCCTGCATGGATCAGATTCGTCCTGGAGCAGAGAAAAAGAATCAGAGCTTAACCCTGCTTGCTGATCCCGGGTTGCCGGCAGATATAAATACAGATGAGCTGAAGATACGCCAGATTCTGCTTAACCTTCTGAATAACGCCGTCAAGTATACAGGACCTGGTGTGATCGAGATAATCTGCAGCAGAATTCAGGGGAAGGAAAACATGATACGGATTGAGGTTGCAGACCATGGCCCGGGCATTCCGGAAATCTGGAGAAGCAGCCTCTTTTTGCCCTTTGAACGGGGAGCTTACAACAACAGCAGTACCCCCGGAGCAGGTCTTGGTCTTGCACTGAGTCGACGCTATGCCCGTGTTATGGGTGGAGACCTCATCCATGGAGAAAACCCGGAAGGGGATGCCTCTTTACTTTCACCTTCCCCTGTGAAACCGGGAAAAGCCATGCAGGAACAGCACTGCTGCAGGCAGGAGAAATTTCCGGGATTGCCGCGGGGGAAAAACCCTTGTCTGTTCTGATTGTTGATGACCGCGAATCCAACAGAGACATCTTTTCCGAAATGCTCCGCACTGCAGGATTCACAGTCTTTACAGCCGGCAACAGTGCGGAATGTCTCTCCATGCTGCATAAAACTGCCCCTGACTGTATCCTTCTTGATATCCTTATGCCCGGAACCAACGGTATTGAAACTACCCGAATACTCCAGAACCTGCCAGAAAGAGAGCAGTTCAAAATTATAGGGCTCAGTGCAAGTGCACTGCCGGAAGACAGAGACAGTATACTTGATGCAGGGGCAGACGGGTTCCTCTGCAAACCCTGCAGTCGACGGGAGCTTCTTGAAACTATAGGCAGAGTGACCGGGGTCAGGTACAGCTTCACTTCTGAAAATACAGTCCCCGTTCCTCCACGTCCGACGGGAACTGAAATTCCAGACAGCGATAAACTGCGGGAACTGCTTGAAGCCGCGCGCTTCGGCAGCCGGAAGAAAATTCTGGAAAGTACGGAAAAGGGATTTCCCCATGAACTTGCAGCTTCGATTCGAGTGCTGGCAGGAGAATACAGATTCAAGGAAATTATCCGCATTATCGAAGATCTCAATTAAGGATGTAAGCATGCAGACCGCCCCATTAACCATTTTCATTGCCGATGACAATCCCAGGAACCTGAGTCTTCTTTCATCAATTCTTGAAGAAGCAGGTTATATTGTCAGGGCGGCGATCAGCGGTTCGGGCCTGCTGGAAGGCATTGAACTTTCTGCACCCGACCTGATAATTCTGGATATTCATATGCCGAAGATGGACGGATATGAGGTTTGCGAAAACCTGAAAGCCAGAGATGCATACCGGGAAATTCCGGTTATCTTCTGCAGCGCACTTAATGAAAGCTACAATATTGTAAAAGGATTTGAGGCAGGCGCTGTTGATTTCATTACCAAACCTTTCCGCAGCGAAGAAGTCCTGGCACGGGTAAAAACCCATCTTACCCTTCAGCAGCGGCATAATCAGCTTAAAAATGCCCTGGAAACACTGAAGGCTGCACAACAGCAGCTGATTCAAACGGAAAAAATGACCAGTGTCGGGATTCTGACTGCGGGAATAGCCCATCAGATTAACAATCCCCTGAACTACATTGTTAATTCACTGGAAGGTTTCAGAAAAGACTTCGATGATATAATCAGGCTGGTGGAGTTTTACAATGCCAATGAGGATAAACAAATCAAGGGTTTTCAGAAAAAAGCTGAATCTCTGCGCCAGGAAATTGGATATCCGGAGCTGACCGATGAAATGAGATCTCTCGTTGAAGGAATTATTACCGGCAGTATGAAAGTTCATGAAATAGTCAAAACATTGCAGGCATTCACCACAGATACTTCCGGTGAAACAGCAATAATCAGCATTGAAGATGAAATTGAACGGGCAGTCCTGATGATGGAGAACCAGTTTAACGGATCCATCAGGCTGAACAGCAGCATCGGCAAACTCCCTGAAATCGAAGGTCACCCCGGAACCATCAGTCAGGTAGTTCTGCAGCTGCTGCAGAATGGACTGGATGCAATAAAAGAGAAAGATCCTCCGGCAGACAACGACAGTGTAAGTCTAAAAGCGGAGATTAGCGGCGGCAGGGGACAGTCCCGGATAGAGATACAGGTACACGACACAGGTCCGGGAATGCAGGGAACTGCAGTTGAACATGCCTTTGACCCTTTCTTTACCAGCAGCCGGACAAACCTGCGCAATGGCCTGGGGCTGACAAAATGTTACCGCATTGTCACATCCATGGGAGGCAGTCTGGAGTTTGACAGCAGTGAAGAGAGCGGAACCACTGTGACTATCCGTCTGCCACTGCTTAAGTAAACCGGGGCAGCTCACATTCCTGACACTCTTTATAAGAAATACCTCGACACCGGAACATTATATAAGTATTTTATGAGCGATAAAGACTCAAGGATACCTCCATGAATATCACCACCGTAACAGACGGCATATACCGCTTATCAGCAAACGTTGAGAACATCCTGTTTGAAGGACTTTGGCCGATTCCCAATGGCGTTTCAATGAACTCCTTTATTGTTCAGGGAGTAAAAACCGCCATTATCGACGGTGTCTGCGGCTGGGACGGCGTTCCGGAAACCCTGATAAGTCAGTTCAGCCAGGCCGGCATCGATCCGAAAAATATCGATTATGTGATTATTAACCATATGGAGCCGGATCACTCCGGATGGCTTGAAGCGTTCCGGAAAATACAGCCGGATTTTACCATAGTAACCGGGAAAAAAGCGGTCCCCCTCTTAGAAGCTTTCTTTGGAATTAAGAATACCATAATTGAAGTCGGAGACGGGGACAGCCTGGATCTCGGTAACGGGAGAGTTCTGCAGTTTACGGAGATCCCCAACGTGCACTGGCCGGAAACCATCGCCACCTTCGACACCCTGTCTGGAACACTGTTTTCCTGCGATGCCTTCGGGAGTTTCGGCTCAATCCATGATGTGCCGTATGACGATCAGCTTGATAATGAAGAGCTTGAATTCTTTGAGCAGGAAGCTGTGCGTTATTACTCCAATATTGTGGCAGCCTTCTCCCTGCCGGTAAAAAAAGCCATAGACAAATGCTCAACCCTGCCGGTTAAAATAGTTGCTCCGGGGCACGGAATTGTCTGGCGCAGGAATCCTCAGAAAATTATTGAAGACTATAAACGCTACGCGGACTACCAGAAAGGGCCGGCAAAAAATGAGGTTACTTTCATTTGGGGGTCCATGTACGGTATGACGGAAAAAGCCGTTGCACCAGCCGTGGAGACCCTTCGGGAAGAGGGCGTTACCGTTCATGTCCACCGGGTTCCTGACAGTTCCTGGGGAGATATACTTACAAGTGCCTGGACCTCCAGCGGAATAATCCTGGCGATGCCGACCTATGAGTATAAAATGTTTCCACCCATGGCCTCGGCGCTTGAAGAACTGGGTAAAAAGAAGGTTAACAATCGCACAGCGTTCCGCTTCGGCTCCTATGGGTGGTCCGGGGGAGCACAAAAAGAATTAGATGAAATAATGGAACGCTACAAAACGGGATGGGAATTCATTGAGCCGGTGGAATTCAAGGGTAGTCCATCTGAAACAGACATTGAGCGGATTAAAACCCAATGCAGACGAGTAGCGGCTGCAGTAAATGAAGCTTATCTTACGGGTTAATGGTGCCGAATCCCGGAATTCTCAAATAGCATAATCGCCGCAAAAAATTGCGGCGATTTTTTTACATTCCCACCATAAGTTAATTGACATTAACGCTTAATACGGATAAACTTCGGGTATCCTAACTTAGTTTGGAGGACCGTTCAAAATGATTCACACCGCTGCCACCATGGCACATGTAAAAGAAGGCCATTGCTGTCTTATACACGGTCTGGGTAAAGGCCGTAGCTTCAGAGCACGTATGGTAGCTCTTGGAGTTCGTCCAGGTGCACAGATCAAAGTTATTAGGGGGTATGGAGATGGCCCCAGATTAGTAGAACTGGGAAATCAGCGGATCATGATCGGTGCAGAGATGCTGCACCATATATATATTCGCCAGGAAGGAATGGAGATATGAGTAAAACAGAGACCATAAGCCTGTCCGGAATGAGCCCCGGAGAAGGCGCAGTAATCACAGGATACCGGGCAGGCGGAAAAGAGTACCGAAGAAAACTTCTTTCCTTCGGTCTGACCGCCGGAACTAAAATAACCCTGGTAAAAATCGCACCCATGGGAGATCCTGTAGAAATCAGTGTTCGGGGGTACTCCCTCAGCCTTCGGAAAACAGAAGCTGACGTGCTTGAACTGAGGAGTAATATATGAGTATCGCTGCACCTGTACGAACACAAACCATTGCGCTGGCCGGAAATCCGAACTGCGGAAAAACCACTATTTTCAACGGCCTTACAGGATCCACTGCCAAAGTTGGTAACTGGCCGGGAGTAACAGTAGAACGCAGGGAAGGGATGATGCGAGGAAGCATGGGAGATACAGCTATTGTTGATCTGCCCGGGATCTACAGTCTCTCGGCAGAATCTGATGATGAGCGAGTTGCCCGGGATTTCCTGATCAGCGGCAGCGTTGATGCAGTAGTCTGCATTGCAGATGCTGCCAATCTGGAGCGTAATCTCTACCTTGCAAGCACCATTATGGAAAGTGGTGTTCCTGTAATACTCTCCCTGAACATGATGGATGCAGCAGAAAAAGCCGGCATCATAATAGATGTAGAGACACTCTCCACTCAACTGGGATGTCCGATTATACCTTTGAGCGCTGTAAAGCCTGAAAGCATGAAGAAGTTCAAGGCTGAGCTGGAAAAACAGCTAGTAAAGGGTATAAAACCTGCCACATCAAAAATCAACTATACAGCGGAGATAGAAAAAGCAGCAGGGGAATGGAAATCTGCACTTGAAGAGTATTCACGCGACCTTGGATTGAACAGCCGGTTCCTATCCCTGAGCATACTTGAGGAAGATCCCTTTATTACAGAAAAATTCGGCAGCAGCATCGGGGAATCATCCATCGAAAGCACAATACAAAAGATCTCTGACCTTTCCGGTACCACCGTAGACATGCTCATTGCAGATAACCGCTACAGGTGGATCACCGAAGTTTGTGCAAAAAGTATAAAAGAGAATATTCGGGAAAAAGAAACAAAAAAAACATCAACCGGAAGACTTGACAGTATTATGCTGCATCGGTTCCTGGGTATTCCGATTTTCCTCGGGATCATGTACCTGGTTTTCTGGGTAACAATGGCAATCGGCGGCGCTTTTATCGACTTCTTCGATATTCTTTTCGGTGGCATCTTTGTTGATGGACTTGGAACCCTTATGGTGAATATGGGTAGTCCGGAGTGGCTGACAGCCATTATAGCAGGTGGTATAGGCGGGGGAATCCAGACCGTATCTACGTTTATTCCCATAATATTCACCATGTTCGTTATGCTTGCCATTCTTGAAGATTCCGGATACATGTCACGGGCGGCCTTTGTAATGGACCGGGCAATGCGGGCAATCGGACTGCCTGGAAAAGCTTTTGTACCAATGCTGGTCGGTTTTGGATGTACCGTCCCTGCAATTATGGCTACCCGTACACTGGAATCTAAAAGAGACAGATTTATGACAATTTTTATGTCTCCCTTCATGTCCTGCGGAGCCCGACTTCCGGTATATGCTCTTTTCACTGCCGCCTTTTTCGGTGCCCGGGCCGGGCTGGTAGTATTCTCTATCTACCTTGCCGGTGTAATCATGGCAATTCTTACAGGCCTGCTGCTGAAACATACCCTGTTTAAAGGTTCACACACTCCCTTTGTTATGGAACTGCCTGCTTACCACGCCCCTCGTCTGAGCCATATTGCTACAAGTGCCTGGCGCAGATTGAAGATATATATGCTCAGGGCAGGAAAAGTAATTGTACTGGTGGTTCTTGTACTTTCAGTACTCAACTCCTGGGGAACAGACGGTAGTTTTGGAAACGAAGATTCAGAAGAGTCAATACTGTCAGTAATAGGAAAAGCCATCACACCGGTATTTACCCCTATGGGGATCGAACAGGAAAACTGGCCTGCCACGGTTAGCCTCTTTACCGGTCTATTCGCCAAAGAAGCTGTTGTTGGAACACTGAATGCCCTCTACGCTCAGGAAGCAGCCACTGCGGAGGAGGAAACTGAAGAATCATGGAGCCTGACACCTGTGATCAGTGAATCTGCAGCCAGTATAGGAGAAAACCTGGCAGGTGTTCTTGGAGGACTGCTGGATCCCCTGGGACTGGGCGTTATTTCAGGCGATGAAACTGCTACAGCAGAAGAGCTGGAAACAGAAGACAGCGTGTTCACTGGCCTTAGAAATAACTTTACTCCAGTCAGCTCCTATGCTTATCTGCTTTTTATTCTGATTTATTTCCCGTGTGTAGCCGCCCTTGGAGCTGCAATTCAGGAGACAGGAAAAGGCTATGGCACTATACTTGTAACATACTTGACCCTGCTGGCGTGGATAACCTCCACCCTTGTATTCCAGCTCTTCCAGGGACACAGTCTTCTCTGGATTATTATCCCGCTTCTTCTGCTGGGCGGAATTTTCGTAAGCTTTGCCGGTATGGGCAGGGGAAAAGAAAAGATTCAATATCCCGGTTAATTCCGGATATGTAACCTTCCTGCTCTGCTTCCGGGACTTGGACCGGGAGCGGAGTTTTCTCTTGGATAAAAGATGCAAAATACGGTATTATTCGATCCATATATGAGCAAAACTGTGGAAACAGGTATGCAGGAGCTGCAGAAGCGCTTCCCTGCAGCCCTGGATTATCTTACCGAAATATTTCTCCTGCACCGTGAGTTCGGCCAGGTAAGCAACAGCAAGCTTGCTCAAGCTCTGAAAGTGTCCAAACCTGCGGTAACTCAGGCAGTTAACAGGCTGAAAAAGCATAAACTGGCAGAGCAGGATCTGTACGGAACCATCCGACTTACACCCACCGGCAGAATTTATGCTTCCCGAATACTGAAGCGCCACTATCTTATTGAGCATCTCCTAATCCAGAAACTTGACTACCCCTGGCACAAATCAGATGAGGAAGCCCAGCGTCTGCAGGGGTCAATTTCAGAAGAGTTTACCGAACACCTGTACGAGGCATTCGGTCATCCGGAAACCTGCCCACACGGTAATCCCTTCCCGGGGTCCACAATGGAAAAATTACTTGTTGCCGCACCACGTATCCCGGAAGCACCGAAAAACCAACGGGTAAAATTAATCAGAATAACAGAAATGGGAGAAGCAGTTGACGGTCTTTTGGAATTCTGTCACCGCCACAACCTGCACCCGGGAAGAGATATCACCATTCTCAATAAAGATGACAAAACTGTTTATATCGGCTGTTGCGGAGAAAAGGAAATCAGCATTCCCATGGAGATTGCACAACACCTGTGCTATGATTCTGAGTAAACCTGTATCTGCGGAGTACTCCCCATGCGGCAATTTACCTTTCTGTTGTTACTATTTCTCCTGAATGTCTCTAATCTGTGGGCTCATCCCCACATGTTCATCGACACCCGACTGGCAATAAGCCTTGAAGAAAACAACCTGAAGGGAATCGGTATAACCTGGTGGTTTGATCCAATGTTCACCGCTTCTATCCAGGCTGATTTCGATGAGGATAAAAACGGCAGTTTTGATGCCCGGGAAGTAGGATTGATACAGGAATATGCGTTTTCAAACCTGAAGAATTATGATTATTTTACCTTCGTGACAGAAGGGGGTTCAACCCTGGTACCGGAGACCATCGAAACCTTCACTGCCAGACTGGATCAGGGGACTCTGGTATATGAATTCTACACCTCCTTCAGTCGGCCGATCAGCGGAAAAACCTTTGCAGTTGCCATCTATGATGACACTTTCTGGTGTGACATCACATACACAGATAAGAACCCCGTACAACTGATAGGAAACAACAACGCAGAATGGGAGCTGGTGGAGAACCGGAACATGGCAATAACCTATGACAATTCCATTGCCATCGACCGAAACGGAAAGAACTATTCCGGAACAGCATATCCCCAGCAGATTGTCGTACACATACCCTGAGATGAACAAACCGATTCTGTTCTGCCTGCTCATCATATTACTCCCCCTCTACCTACATGCACAAAGCAACCCTTTTCTCTCTTCATCAAGCGGATCTTCCGAATCACAGAAAAGCAGTGTTACAGAGATAAAAACTCAATCACCTTGGCTGCAGAAGAGTTCAGCAATACAGAAGAATCTACAGAAGCAGATCAGTTCTGCTTTGAAGGGAGAAAACGGGCGGAAGGATACATTGCTTTTTATTGGTCTTTCTTTCCTGTATGGAGCGCTGCATGCTCTCGGGCCAGGCCACAGGAAAACCGTGCTGTTCAGCTACTTCATAGGAGAGGACGCACGCCCGGCTACCGGGATTCTTGCGGGGTTACTACTCGCAATAACGCATGCCGGAAGTGCGGTTCTGCTTGTGGGGGGTGCTGTCTGGTTTACCACCCGTTCTCTGCTTCTTTCTGTAAACCAGGCGGAAGTATACCTGTATCCATTAACCTATTGCATTATCCTGATCCTTGGAATCTGGATGATTTTTCACGGCATTGCAGATTTCCGGCACAGAAAACAGAATCACAATGAGCAAACCAGGGGTCTGCCGGGAATGATTTTATCTGGTATGGTTCCCTGTCCGGCCGCATCAGCAATAATTATCTTCGCCTTTGCCACTGGAGCCATCCTGCCGGGCATTCTTGCCGTACTGGCAATGTCATTAGGAATGGGTGTTCTCCTTGCCGGCATAGGACTTGCCGCGGTTCTGTTTCGAACCAGAATCAGCAGACTGATTACAGGGAAAAATCTCGCCGGAAATCGGCGAACAGCACTTCTTGAACTGGGACTCCACACCACTGGAGGAATTCTCCTTTCCGGCATCGGCGCACTCTTTCTGATACAAAACCTCATTTAGTTAACTGCTGTCATAAGAAAAAGAGGATACTCCTTTTCAATACCCTCTCGCTGGCGAACCATGGTGTAGGGGGTGGAAAACTCTGTTTTCGAGAATCCTGCGGTTTCAGCTGCGGAAGCAAGATCTTTTCGATCAAATCCGAGATGAGGGATTCCTTCCGAAGACCCGTGAAATGTGCCGTCCTCCTTATCCAGATCCACAAGAAACAGCTTTCCCCCAGGTTTCAGGCTCTCCCTGATGGCTGTTAACGCCTTACCCGTCTCTTCAATATGATGAAAGGCAAGCAGAGACACTGCTAAATCAAAGGGTTGCTCATCGGGAATCTTTCCGGAGGAGATATCATGCAGCAGAGTATTTACAGATTCAAGCTCCACAGTGGAGAGTTTCCTTTCAAGTTCCTTCAACATACCTGCTGAGGTATCGACAAAGCAAAGATGAGCAGCATACTCCACCAGAGACAGGCCGAACATACCGGTTCCGGCGCCAATATCCACAATCCGCAGATTTTTCTCCAGGTCGGAAACTACCGAAATATAGCTGCAGATATCCTGGACCATGCTCAATCGGCCGGGATTATCCCAGCCGGATGCAATGAGATCAAAGTTCTTCATGTACATGAACTTACCAATAAACCATTTTCCTGACAATTGATTGGAAGGTATTGGCACACCCATGCCCTTAAAGGTAAGCTACACGCCGCAGACACAGGAGATACATCTATGCGATTCATTCCCGAACAGTGCAGAATTATTTACTCAAAAACAGGAGATAAAAGTCCCTCCGTCCTGGCCGGACGCTGGCCTCTTGAAAACGATGAAATAAGCCTCAGACTGGAAGAGGAACGTAGTCAGGATAACCCTGCCTACCGTTTCTCATTCTCTGTAAAGGAAGACCTCTTTGTGGAGGAAATAATACTCAACGGGAGACTGGAGGGAACTCTCCGGCCGGTCTCCGCTTTTACCGAGGGATTTCAATCACGCAGCACCACCGGAATTGCTTCTTCTGAAGTACGGCAGAGACAACAGAAAAACAATATACCCGGCCATACATCACCCTGGGGTAGTCGTGCAGGCAAAGGTGGCGAAGCAGTATCCGAAAGTCTGCTGCTTCTTGATGACGGATTGAATGAGAGTCTGCTGATTTCTCAGGAAGCCCCCTTCAACGAGTTTGTCTTTTTTGAAGCCGGCATTCAGCACCAGCCGGTTAAAATAAATGCCTGCTGGCATATATCAATTGCTCTTAAGCCCAATGATTCATATACAACAGGCTGGATATCTTCCTCGGAAGGCACCGGAGAAAACCTGCTTATAGAGTGGAGTAAGCGCTCCGCAGCCGCGACAATTGCACCGGAAAAGGAGATCACCACAGCTCCGAGAATCTGGACCAGCTGCATGAAAAATTCCCAGGAAGCAGGGCCGGAATGGATAAACGCCAATGTCCGTGCTGCAAACAGAGCAAATCTGCCTCTGGATATAATTCTAATAGACGCCGGCTGGGAGGATATCCCCGGAGACTGGCACAGACCATCTCAGGAATTCGCAGGCAGCCTGCCCCATCTGGCCCTAACAATAACAGATGCTGGATATAAACCGGGAATAAGCATAGCTCCGTTTACGGCTGCAAAAAACTCCGAGGCGTTCAAGCAGCCGGGCTGGGTTCTGTGCAATGAAAAAGGTAAAGCCATTCCGATAGCAACAGGCATTCTGGGACGAAAACTGTTCGCACTGGATATAAGCAATCCGGAGGTTATCAACTATATCCGCTCCTGCATCCGTACAATCACCCGGGATTGGGGATTCAGGGCGATAAAACTGGATATGCTCTTTGCCGGGACTCTTCCGGGTAAACACAGCCACCAGAACAGAAGTATTTACCGGCTCTTTACTGACGGAATGAAGGTTATCAGGGAAGCAGCCGGAGCCGAAACACTGCTGACAGGATCCGGCATGCCCCTTACCGGAGGTGCCGGAATTGTGGATGTTGCGGGCATTTCCTGCGGCGACGCCTCTTTATGGGATAAGAACGTCTGTCTTATTCCCAGGAAATCCGGCAACCTGACCGCACTGCAGTCTACCGTACGCAGCAGTATTATCCGCAGTTTTTACAACAAGCAGTACTGGCATAACGATCCCGGTCTCCTTTTGACAGAAAGAAAGGAACGGGAGGTGCTGCTGACAGCGGCAATTTTCGGCGGAGGGGCAATGAGCATCGGGGACGACCTGTCAGTTATGAGTGAAGAATCCCTGGAGAATCTCAAAACTGTTTTTTCAACGGCGCAGGAGTATGTCAGGGGTAAAACTGCTCCTCTGAGGCTTTTCGGCGACAACGAAGTATATGCGCTTTTCAATGACACCGGTGTAATCCAGCTGTTCAATCTGAACAGCGAAGATGTAACCATAGAGTTCCGGCTTGCAGGTTACAGGGAAATCCTCGCACCCTTCACCGCGTATAAGCCTTTTGCGGGAGCAGAAGATCACCCCCTCGAAGCTCCACGGAATATGACGATTCCAGCCGTTGGCTGCAAGGAAATTCGGCTCTCCTGCACTTTGTGATGAAAATCGCGTAAAACTGTTGTTTTTTTGCCCTCACTTGTCAATAATTTAATACCAGGGGTAATACTCAGCCCCACGGGGGAAAAGTATGAAACTTCGCAATCAATTTTATCTGATAGCAGGAATTCCTATTGCCGGAATTATTGTTATCTTTACGACAGGCATAATCAGTTTTTCATCCATACGGACAAGTATGGAACACATCAATCTGATTCAATCCGACCGGGCAACCCTGCTTAATGCCGATAGAGATGCGTATCAGGCATATCTGTCGGAACTGCTGATACCAAATATAAGCGACAAAGAGTCTCTTATGGCGGAAGATGCAGCAAACAGGGAAAACCTCGACCAGACACGGGAACGTATTGCCGAGGCAGCAAAAAACTTTACCCCGGGCATGGAGGAAGAACATTCGCGCTTTAATGATTCCTTCCGACGATGGGAAACCATAAGCAGGAAAATTGTAGATATTTCCCGTACGACCCTGGACAGTCGCGTACAGATTCAGCAGTCCGCGGAGACTGCTGATGCAGCCTTCTCCGGTATGCGGGACAGAATCAATTCTCTTGGGGAGCTTCTTGACACCCTTCTTTCAGGTTCACTCTCAATTTCCAGAAGAATAGCCCTGGAGCAGGCACTTTCCCTGACTCTGAACGGCGACAGGGATGCATATCAGGCCTTTCTTGCACAGGAACAGGCCATACATACCGACTCCATGGAGGAACTGACTATCCTTGCTGCTGACAGCGTAGAAAACATAGCCCAGACCAGGGACAGGTTTACGCAGGCAGCTCAAATCACCGGACGGGCGGCGGGTACGCTTTTACCAGAGTTCACTGAATTCAATTCCCGTTGGAGCCAGGAAAGCAGCCGTGTTATAGAACTCCTCCAGGGGATAGAAGCAGCAAAAGAGGAACAGCTGCATCTGGCGGGAGAAAGTGTGGAGGCATTTGCCCTGATGCGCAACAGTATCGATCAGTTGGGCAACATGCAGGAACTGAGAGTAAAGGAACTGAACTCCAGTATGGCACAATCAATGGACACCACTACAATTATATATATTGTAACAGCACTGATTGCCGCTGCAGCCTCGTTTATAGTGATATTCCTGATTACAAATTCAATGCTGAAGGCAATCAATACCAGTGTTCAGGCTGCAGAGAAAATCACCGAAGGCAATCTCAGCGCTTATATTGATATTCAACGTTCAGACGAGATAGGCACACTGACATCAAGCCTGAATTCTATGATTACACGTCTGCGCAGTACAGTGGAAGATATCCGTCTTGCAGCTCAGGAGATATCTTTAGGCAGTGATGAAGTTGCAAAAAGTGCCGTCATGCTTTCCCACGGATCATCAACCCAGGCAGCGAGCTCAGAAGAGATTTCCGCATCCATGGAAGAGATAGGTTCCACCATCGAACAGAATGCACAGAATGCAGGGCAAACCGAGACCATCGCCATTGGTGTAAGCAAGGATGCCTTAACCAGCGGAACTGCTGTGGCTGAAACGCTGGAGGCAATGCAGAGTATTGCAGAAAAGATTTCGATAATAGAAGAAATCGCACGCCAGACAAACATGCTGGCCCTGAACGCTGCGATAGAAGCTGCCCGGGCGGGAGAACAGGGAAAAGGATTTGCTGTTGTAGCGGCAGAAATCCGCAGACTTGCAGAACGAAGTCAGAGTGCCGCCAATGAGATCAGTGCGATCTCAACAAGCTCCGTGGAAATTGCAGAGACAGCCGGGAACCTGATTGAGAAGCTTGTACCGGAGATCCGCAAAACCGCGGAACTTATACAGGAAATCAGCGCTGCGAGCAATGAACAGAAGACCGGTGTAGATCAGACAAGAACAGCAATGCTTCAACTGGACGAGATCACCCAGCAGAATGCTTCCGCCGCGGAGGAATTATCCTCAACATCAGAGGAACTCTCATCACAGGCAAAAACACTGGTGTCGACAACAAATTTCTTCACCCTCACTGAAGAGAGGAGTCAGAAACTGCTGCCGAAATATGAGGAACAACAGGAGAAGGAATCTTAAGTATTCCGACGTATCAGAACATCTTCATAGGGAGCAAAACGCCAACCCCGGGTATAGGAATCGGGCTTCCTGTCTGGACTGATTATTGTCCCGATACCGGCTGATTCAAGATAGCGGCACAACAGCTGAATTCGTTTATAGATAGTCTGATATCTCCGGCACATGCTCGGTTTGCAGCCTCCGGAGCTGCAGCTGTCCTTCCCGTCATCAATAAGTCTGCTTATTTCCCGGCAGAGGAGCACTCTTTCCGGAGAATTAGGAAACCCGCTTAAAATCCTCCGGTTTGCCTCCGATAAACCGGAGTCCAGTCTGCGTCCTTCGAAGAACAGAACCTCCTTCTGAATCAGGAGAATTTTCGGACGAAGTGAATAAAAGATCAGGGCGCCTGCAAACAGAAGAATCAGCAGCAAGCGGTCCAGAACAGTAAAAATCAGTACCTTCAGGGATCATTCACCGGGAGGGCTGTTTTTTCGTACAAAACGTCCGTACATCCAGTTCATTCCCAAAAGCACCGCTCCCGCGAGAATAAAAACCACCGCCCGTTCCAGGGTATCCGACCTGGCCATATCCAGAATAATCAGCCGTCCAAGGCTGAAAAGGATTAGTAGAAAGGAACTCAGGCGAAAGCTGTTCTCCCGTAAGACCATACTCATGGTAAAGAGGGCAAAACTCTCAAGGATGAGCAGAGAGGTGAGTACAGGGCCGGAGAAACTGAGAAAGAGGAAAAATCCTATACCAATAAAATATGGATAAAGCAGCGCCGAAGATCGTTTGTCCTTCAGAAGCCGGGCAAGCCGTCCGGGATACTCATTCCCGGATTCTTTCAGTCCATAGACAAGGCCGAGGTAACCCAGTCCAAGGAAAACTGACCCCAGGGCTGTCCACCATGAAAGATCAAAAACAGTGACACGGAAAGAGTCGGACTCAGCGCCGGAAAAGGGCAGGAAGAGCAGCCCGAGCCAGAAGAAAATTATGGAGAATGAGTAGTAGCTTCGCAGATAGCGGGGTCCGAAGCAGCCAGAGAGAAGCAGAACTATAGCTGCCCCAACACAGATAACTCCGACCCAGACCAGACCTGCTTCAAGCCCCACAAACCCTGCCCCCGCAAGAGCGGCCAGGAAGAGTACCCAGTTCCTGCTGCCGGAAACACCTGCTCCATGCTTCCGTCCCCAAATGAGCATGGAGACAATAACCAGAATATCCTGAAAAATTCGCTGCCAGCCCCGGATCTTCTGATACAGAAGCGGCTCGGAACCCATAAGAGCAAACAGAGCCGCCACAAGGGAGACCCCGGTGCCGCAGATAATTAAACTTCGGGCAATATCCGATCGTAATCGGGGAATGTAAGTTGCTCCATAAAGCAGCATGGAAACTACTGCCCACAGGCTTACCGCAAGCCAGATATCATGCGTACCTGCCAGACTCAAAATAAAAGTACAGACATCCAGTACCCCAAGAAAAACTACCGGAAGTGCCCGTATCTGCCTGCGGATAAGGGGCAGGCTGAGAATCAGCACCTGAACAAGTAATAGAAGAGCAAGCAGTTCCGGTGCAAAATCTCCTGGGAAAATGGCCTGAATGGGAAGAATAACCAGGTAATTAATTCCGTGAAGCAGAATTACCAACCCCAGAAGAAGCAGGGAAAGGAGCTTCTCGCGGTTGAGAAAGGCGACTAAAGCCGCTCCTACGGTAAGGGGAAGGACCATACCGCCGGCCATGGAGAACCATCTGGAAAAATCAAGGAAAGCACCGGTTAGAATATAGACAGAAACTATTACAAGAGCGGCAGCTGCCATAAGGCTCCGGGAGGCAATATCCGCTTTTTTATAGAAAAATTGCAAAAGCACCATGGTTCCGCCGCCCAGGGAATAGAGAAGAATCAGCCTGTGTACCACCTGGCGGATACCAGCATCCTCTCCGTAGGTAAGAGATACCGCTTCCACTATAGTAAGAACAAACACAACCAGCGTCGCTGCGGCAGCAGTGACGGAAAAGACCGTACGGAGAATCTTCTCACGACGTACATCAAAAGCAGCTAAAAGTGCCACAAGGCCTGCAATCTCTACAGCGGCATAGAGATCAAGATTAAACTTGCTGAATCCGAAGACCGCGGAGACCGCAAGAGCAAGCCCGGCAATTGAATCAAGCCTGCGGATTGCATCCGGCAGCCGACGGGTAAAGCGTCCGGAAAGGTAAGCCCCTGCTCCCAACAGAAGGAACAAAAAAGAGATCCATTTATATGCCGCCCCGAGTGCAGCAGTTCCTGCTCCGAGATAGATCCAGGCTGCAATACGGGCAGCATTGGCAAAGCGGTCGTGTTTATATCCCCGCACATAGGGTGCGGCCATTCCGGGAAGCAGCCCTCCGGCAAGCGCCCCGAACAGGGGGAGATCTATACCGGTAAGAGAGAAAAGGGTATTCGGGTCACCGTGAGAGACCCAGAGTGCAGTAAAAACAAAGAATCCCCCCTGGGCCAGAAACTGATGAAGCCCCCATGGACGCCGCAGAAGAGGAACCGAACTGAAGGCAGTAACCACTGCAGCAGCCGTCAGAGATGCTCCCGAAGAAGGCGCCGCAGCCAGTGCGGCAAGGCTTATCAGTACATGGAAGGAGGAAAAAAGCTGGGCATGCACCCGCAGGGCAAAAAAGAGGTTAGCCCCGATTCCCAGAAAAAGCAGGGCATATCCCTGGGGTGCGGACTGTACCCATTTAAGCCATGGAATCGATGACGCGCCGAGACTGGCAAAGAGAAACAGGGCTCCTGCAGCAGACTGAAACCAGCCGGAGGCGTCAACCAGCCCCTTTTTCCTGTTCAGGTAGAAGCTGACCAGCCAGAAGAGCAGGGAAATTACAATGAGCATCAAGAAGCGGGCAACCTGCCCCGGCCTTAATGCGGTCAGAACCGCCAGAAAACTGAAACCGATAACCAGAGCAAAAACTCCAAGGATGCCGGTCCAGCGGTAGGAGAAACGGGTTTCCAGTCTTTTAATGAAAAGTGCGGCCTTCCCGGCGCCTGTAGTTTTAGCAGAAGCTTTCCCGGGGTTTTTCAGAGACAGGTCTTCACCGGACGGGATTGGAGTGGGTACCGGGGGGGCTTCAGCGCCGGCAGAAGAGCTCTTTTGAGCAGGAATGGCATGCCCGTCTTCTTCAAGCATCGCAATTCTGCTGCGCAGCCCCTGAACCTGAGACTGGAGATCTCTAATTTTTCTGCTGAGTCCTATTGTACGGAAACCCAGAATGCTCCCCGCAAGAAAAACCAGAATAATACCGCCGAAAAAAACTATCTCAAAATCCATATTTTCTCTTCCTGTTCAGCTACTGTATATCCCGGGCGGAAATCTGTCGAGGGCGGAAAAAAGCATGGTATAGTGGGACGATGAAAATCAGCATCGGGTATATAAAAACCCCGGCAGGAGAACTGATCCTCGGGTCAACCGACACGGCACTCTGCCTCTGTGACTGGCGTTACCGTAAAATGCGTTCAGCCATAGACCGGCGCATTCAGGAAAATCTTAATAGCGAGTTTGAAGCAGCCTCTTCGGAGATAAACAGGGAAGCAGAGAAGCAGCTGAGAGAGTATTTTGCCGGAGAACGCAAGGTCTTTAATCTGCCGCTTCATTTTGCCGGAACGGATTTTCAGAAGAGGGTATGGCAATACCTTCAGACTATTCCCTATGGTGAGACAAGAAGTTATCTGCAGCTTGCAGAAGCCCTGGGGGACCGCAACTGCGCCCGGGCAGCAGCTTCCGCCAACGGGGCCAACGCACTGTCTATTATCATACCCTGTCATCGGGTCATCGGCTCCGATGGAACCATGGTAGGCTATGCAGGCGGCATTTCCGCCAAACGAAAACTTCTGGAGATGGAGCAGCCTCAGCTGAGACTGCTCTGAACAACAGCAGTATTTTTTCAGGTGCTTACTGCGTATCGCCGGATTTTCTTTGTGGTGGTCATCTCCATGGGTTCTTCAAGGACTGTGATTCTTTCTATTTTCTGATATCCCGCCAGCCCCTGATTGACTTCACTGACAATTGCTTCAATTCGGGTACGGATTGCTTCATCATCCGTCTCACCGAAAGCATCACTGCCTGGATAGATTAATGCTTCAATCCGTTCCCCGGGAACATCTGCATGAAGGGTGAATCCCCGGATGAGGATCTGCTCAATCTCATCATAAAGCTGAAAAGCGTCTTCAAGCTCTTCAGGATATACATTCTTCCCGCCTTCAGTAACAATCAGGTTCTTCGCCCTGCCGGTAAGGTAGAGATAGTTATCCCCATCCAGGTAGCCAACATCGCCGGTGCGGAAAAATCCGTCTTCTTCCATTACCTCCGCAGTGGCTTCCGGGTCATTGTAATATCCCTGCATCACCATGGGCCCTTTTATGGCAATCTCACCGTTTCCAGCTGAATCAGGATTCAGGATCTTTACTTCAGTCTGAGGAATGATTTTTCCGACACTGGTTTCCTTGTACTGTTCTGTGGGATTCAGAGCCACAATGGGAGAAGTTTCGGTAAGCCCGTAGCCCTGCACAAAATCGATACCCAGCTGGTTGTACTGTTTAAATACAGAAGGAGCCAGGGGACCTCCACCAGAGATACAGATTCGGATTGAACTGAGGGAAGCTTTCCTGAGAATCGACCCGAAAAGTGCCTTACCGGGATTCAGATGAAATATCTTTTTTACCAGACCGCTGAGCATCATCAGAAAGCGGATAAGACCATAGACAACCGGACCCTTCTCGCGCATTCCACGCATGATTCCCTGAAGGAGCTTGTTGAACAGCATGGGAACCCCGAGAAACATGGTTACCCTTGCTTCTTTTAGATCATGGAGTATCTGTTTAACCACAAGTCTTTTGCCGAAAACAGTCTCTGCGCCAACGGAAAAGCTCTCAATAAACACCGCCAGCATGCTATAGGAGTGATGGATAGGCAGAAGTGCATAGAAGACATCATCGGGACGGATATTGAGGTTGCCCTGAGCGAGAAAACAGTCTGCCACCAGATTCCGGTGGGACAGCATAACCCCTTTGGGATTTCCGGTAGTTCCGGAGGTAAACAGAATTGCTGCAAGTTCCTGATCATCCCGGAATTCCGGTACGGCAAGAACTTCCTGACCGGGAGATTCCAGGGTATAGATATAATTCTCCGAGCCTGCAGTCAGGGTGACAACAGCATGAAGGCTTACATCTATGCCCGTCTTCCTATCACCGTCGAGAAAAAGAAAGCCCGCGTCAGCAGCCTGTATAAGATTTTTTACTTCACCGTCGTGCAATGCCGCATCAATGGGAACAACCACTCCTCCTGCCCAGAGGATCCCCAGATAGGCTATTGCCCACTCGGGACTGTTCAACCCGCAGACTGCAGCCCGGTCACCTGTTTCGAGACCGTTATTCCGGAGAAACAGCGCAACAGCACGGATCTTTTCTACAGCCTGAGTGTAGTTGAGACTGACACGTTCCGGACTGTACACGGTGAAACAGCTGCTTTCCGGGAAGCGGCTTCGGCTGATTAAAAAGAGTTCCGGCAGAGTCGGCCACTGCCCGGAGAACTGTTTTCCCCGGTACTCCTCAAGAAACTGCCAGGGTACACTGTTCCTCTTCATAAGCACCTCACCTTACTCAGTTAATGTCGGTCATTTGACCGATTCAATTGTAAACCTGCAACTGAAGGCTTGCAAGACGGTCAGCCCTGGAAGCCCATACTGAAAGAATACTGGCTGTTTCCGGTCTCAAGATTAGTCCCATAACGTAAAGAGAGCGCGGGAATGGTAACCTTTTTCAAATAGAGCATCACCCCGCCCCAGGGCCCGTGGTAGATTTCATTTTCCGAACTGACTCCATCAAGGATTCCCACTTGATAGCCCACAGGAAGTGCAAGAAAACCCCAGGAGAAGTCGGCGATAACCGGCGACATCTTCAATGAGGCCTGAGCCTGCCGATCTGCATGAACCAGGCTGGAAATAAGGGGAGAATTTACCTGGGGACTCAGCAGATCATCACCGGAAAAAACCATTCCCTCAACAGCAGTTGAAACGAGAATACGGGGATGAGGAAGAAAATCCAGAAACAGGCTGAAATCAATCGCCTCTGTCTGACTGAACTCCCGGCTGTAAAAAGTGTGTTCATATTCCACCGCACCCTTTATTCCCTTTCGGAAATACTCATCAATATGTTGTCCGTCATACTCAAAACCGATACCGGGAGAAAAGTAGCCGGTTTCCAAGGCCGAGGCTTCCACCTCGCGAAAACCGCTGCTTAAGCTGAAACCAAGGGAGAAAGGAGTGAAATCCAGACGGGAAAAGAAACTACCACCCAGAGACCATGCCGATTCCGTAAAGGCAGTATTCCCCCGTGTATCCTCAGCTTCTGATGCCTGATCCATATACGCAACTCCGAAACCGACATCCAGAGGACTGTTCAGAAAGCGTTGCTGCATATAACTTGCACTGAGAAAAGCCATATCCCCTCCGTACATTCCCCCGGCAAAAAACCGATTTCCGGTTCCAAGCAGGTTACTCTCCATCAGGAATCCACCAGCAGAGAATCTGCCGTCGGTGTAGACAAAAAACGGTAATGGAATAAGACTGAAGCGATCCTCCAGATCCAGAATCAGCACAGTCCGGCCTCCCTCCGGCTGTAGAGCAACATGTACTTTTTCATCGATAAACAGACCGGACCGGAGCAGTTTCTGCCGGATATTTTCAACATCGTCATACTCAACAATATCTCCCGGCTCTGTCTCTATAATTTTCAGGATTGTTGACTCTCGTGTTTTTCTCAAATCGCCCTGGATTCTTATTTCTGAGATAACCTCTGCATAGAGATTAAAACCGGTAACACCAAGCAATATAAGGGCAATGACAACTATATTTTTCTTTTTCATATTTCAAGCCTTTCAAGAATATACTACCCATGGCAGTATAGTATCGAACACTGGAGAATGATTTTTCTGTTACCCGGGTTGCCGCCTGCTCTATAGACCCGGAAGGCAGATGTGGAGTATAGTCCCGACAAACGCCCCGCCTTTAAGGAAGGATACACATACATGCCCCATAGAGACGCACGAAACGAAGGCTTACGCAATATAGCCATAATTGCCCACGTAGACCACGGGAAAACAACTCTCGTAGACGCAATGTTCCGCCAGAGCGGCACCTTCCGGGAAGGAAAAGAGACTGTAGACCGTCTGATGGACTCCATGGAACTGGAACGGGAACGGGGAATTACCATTGCCGCAAAAAACTGTTCTATTGCCTGGCGAGATGCAAAAATCAATATCCTGGATACCCCGGGACACGCCGATTTCGGCGGTGAAGTTGAACGGGCGCTCTCCATGGTAGACGGGGCAATTCTGCTGGTGGATGCCTCGGAAGGCCCGCTGCCCCAGACCCGCTTTGTTCTCTCAAAGGCACTGCAGGCAGGACTCAAGATTATTGTTGTGGTCAACAAGATCGACCGTAATGATGCCCGCCCGCTGCAGATTGTCGATGAAATATCAGACCTGCTTATAGACCTTGATGCATCGGAAGAGCAGCTTGATTTTCCCCTCTTTTACGCCAACGGCAAAGACGGGATTGCAAAGAAAACCCTCGAAGAGGAATCGGACAACCTGAACGTCCTTTTTGATGCCATTGTTGACGAGATTCCCCCTCCCGTCTATGAATCCAAAGCACCATTTCAGATGCTGGTTTCCGATCTCTCATATTCCGATTTTCTGGGCCGCCTCGCCATCGGCAAGGTCATAAACGGCCGCGCAAAAGCCAGGGAAAGTCTGGTCTGTATCGGAGAAGGGGGAAAACAGCATCCAGTTAACATATCCAAACTGCAGGTTTACACAGGTCCGGCCTTAAGCGATGCGACAGAAGCTGTTGCCGGAGATATCGTTGTGCTCGCAGGTGTTGACGACGTACACATAGGCGATACGATCTGTACTAAAAGCGACCCAAAGGCTCTGCCGAGGATCTCCGTGGATGAACCTACAGTATCCATGCGCTTTACCGCAAATACTTCTCCCTTCTCCGGACAGGAAGGTAAACTGGTACAGGGAAGCAAGATAAAGGACCGACTGGAAAAAGAGACCCTGAAAAATGTTTCCCTCCAGGTGGAAAATGCCGCCGACGGCGACGGTTTCACCGTGAAAGGGCGGGGTGAATTCCAGCTGGCCATTCTCATAGAGACCATGCGCCGGGAAGGCTTTGAACTCTGTGTCGGCCGTCCGGAGGTTATCTACCACACAGAAAACGGCAAACGCACTGAACCCATCGAACACCTCGCAGTAGACTGTGAGGAGACCTTTGCAGGGGTGGTTACCGAAAAACTCTCCAAGCGCAAAGGCCGTATGACAAGCTATATCAACCACGAAAGCGGTCGGGTACGCCTGGAGTTCAGCGTTCCCTCCAGAGCCCTCATCGGCTACCGGGACGAGTTTCTAACCGACACAAAGGGAACAGGCATCATGAACTCCTACCTGACGGGATACGAGGAGTACCGGGGAGATTTTCCCCAGCGCTTTACCGGATCACTGGTATGTGACAGAAAAGGTGAAGCTGTACCCTATGCCATATTCAACCTTGAACCCCGGGGAAGCATGTTTGTCGTTCCCGGAGATAAGGTTTACGAAGGAATGGTTGTTGGTGAGCACAACCGGGACAACGATCTTAACGTGAACCCCTGCAAAGAGAAAAAGCTTTCCAACATGCGGGCATCCGGAAAGGATGACAACGTTATTCTCTCACCGGTTCTTCCCATGACCCTGGAACGGGCCATCCAGTTTATCCGGGAAGACGAAATGGTGGAGGTAACCCCTGTAAGCATCCGCCTGCGTAAACGCACCCTCAACGCCCAGGACAGGAAGATAGAAGAGAAAAGAAAGGGGTAAGGTTGATCCCCAGAAGAAGAGACGTTGCAGTGCAACGTCTCTTCTTCTGGGGGTATTAAATCAGGATTTGCCCCATTTTCCTGGATTATCAAAGATATACTGTCTCACATTGTTCAAATGATCTTCATCTCGGATAATACGGTCATAAAACCGGGTTTGCCATACCTCAAGGCTACTGTCAAATTCCTTATGAATCATTTTTGTGCATATTGATTTATATGACCGGATAACCGCGGATATTGTTCCCGGTTTCGGTGATATTCGGGAATAAAAGGCCTTATCCCCTTCCCCCTCCTCCTCCGTTGAGACGTTGCATTGCAATGTCTCAACGGAGGAGGAGGGGGACGCAACTGACAATATCCCATGGACATGATCCGGCATTACAACAAATTGATCCAACCGGATATATGAAAAATGATTGGGGATCTCCATCCAGTATCGGTGGGCAATTTTGCCCATTGTGGATAAATCCATTTTGCCTTTTTTTATTGTTCCAAACAGGTGCTCCCTGTTTCTTGTACAAATGGTGATGAAATAATATCCGGGAGATGAATAATCCCATCCTTGTAAACAGATGCTCTCTATACGGTATCTGTTTTTAAACAGAGCCATTGATAATGACACCACTGGTACGAAAGGAAACCACCTGTTCTTTACCTGCCACACGACATGACTGTCTGGAGTTGAATGGTTAGGCTGGATGGATTGGGACAAAAAGGCGGATATTCCATGACAACTCCTTAACTTGAATAACAGTTCTATGGATAAAGAACCATGGAATAAGGAGTTTGCTTCACGGCATCAGCAGGAATTGGGACTGTAGGTACAGTTTACTGTATTGCTCGCCCACCAGGCACCACATTAAGTGCAGAAGATAATTCGTCTTTATTGATTTTACATCTCATTATCACTATGCTTGATATGAAGATTTGTTACTGGAGATAATTATGGGAACACACTGCCGCTGGTACGACGCAACATCGGGAATGAAAAGAGCCTTCGACAAAGGACTAATCGACCGGGACTGGATAGATGACTACTGTATGAACGGAGGGCAAAACTGTATCCGCAAGCTCCACTTCGAGAAAGACGGTTATGTTTCACCTGATTATGTGCTTCCCGACGGGAACGAAGATCCGAAGTTGAAGCAGATTATTATGGAGAAAGGTCATTTCTGAAAAATAATAATCACTTCAACGAATTATCCGCTTCGCCAGGGCCCTTGCGATAACCGGCCCGAGCATTACGGTTGTTGCCATTCTGGCAACCTGCAGGGACATGATAAACGGTGCATTGACATTACTTGTCATGGCAATCGCTGCAATGGTATTCGCTCCTCCCGGACTGGTTGCAAGATAAGCTGACAACAGATCAATACCGAACCGGCGAACCACCAGGTAGCCCAGACCTCCACAGAGGACAATAAGAACAATATTTACCGCCACTATCCAGGGCAGCGCCCGTATAGATGCGGTCAGGGCTTCACGATCGAATGACAAACCCACGCCCCACCCAATAGCAAGAAAGCTGAAAACAGCAAAAGGCTGGGGAACGGCAATGCTTATGAGCCCGGTAACGTTTAGCAGGACCCCCAGAAAAATAGGAAGCAGAATCGCCGCGGAAGGGAATCCAATCAAAGAGAAAATAACTCCTGCTGCCGCTAACAGCATAGTCTGAAGGAAGGATGAAACCGGAGGGAACTCCGTCCAGCCGGCAAAGAGTGAGGATCCTCCTCCTGAGCCGCCGATCCAGAAAAAAGTTACCAGAGATGCGGCAACGACTACAAGAAGAACCCTGACATACTGCATAACTGCAACCAGCCGGGCATCAGCGTTAAAAGCTTCGGCCATTACGACCATTGCGGCTGCTGCACCCGGAGAAGAACCCCAGATGGCCTCACGGGGAGGAACAACCTTCAACAGAGCCAGCAGCCATCCCAGCCCCCAGCTTAACACCATGACACAGGCAATAACTGTCAGGAATAGAACCCACTCCCCTGCAAGCTCACGAAGAATCTGCATAGTCATACTCTGAGCTATAAGACAGCCCAACAGTGCCTGAGAGAACCGTGAGAAAATCCGGTGCAGTTTTAGTCGCGCTCCAGCAATGGCAAATACTATTCCTGCAAACATGGGCCCAAGAAGCCATCCAGCGGGAAGATGAAGCAGGCCGAGAGAAAGAGCAGCAAACGCTGAAATTAGCAGGAGCAGAAACCATCTGAGAAAAATGGGAATTCGGGAGAAGGAACCTGATCTATTTCCGGGATCTGTCATATAAAAATAGAATATCGTAAACAGCATGCTTCTTACAGAGCTTTTAACTATTTATTCCACGATTACCTGCGCAAGCCTGCCTTAGCTTCATCCCGTATCTGATAGGTAATAAATTCCAGAATCTCCGATTCTATACCCCAGTGATGCCAGTACTGGGGCAACGCAATCGGTGAAGCAGGCGAAAGATCAACCAGGCCTTTTTCTTCCCTGTAGCGTATAAAAAGAGGTTCCGGAAGAAAGCCGTAGGCTGCTCCATCGCTGATCAACTGCAAATACTCATTCTGTGACGGGATAATGTGAGCCGGCACATCAAAAGGAACAACTTCCATGACACTCTTCTGAAACATCCGCAGCATTTGACTCTCGGGGTGAAAAAGAACCACCGGGGTGCTTTTCATCGCCTCAACTTCAATACCCCGGGGAAAATACTGCTGTTGAAAACGGCTGCCGGCTACACAACGGAGCACCAGGTTCCCCAGATACTCCACGGAGCACCCCCGGGACGCCTTGCTTCGAATGCTGATACAGCCTGCCAGCCTGCCGAGCTGCAGTTCCTGATGGATAATATTGGCTTCCCCTACATGAAGATCAACAAGTACAGACCTCATGATACGACTTAGAGCCGGCAGGAACCAGCTTCCCAGGGTAGACGCGTTGACTCCGAGAGAGACAGAAGTTCCGGAAATCCCCTCATCTGACACCTGTTGAAGATCTTCTTCCAGCAGCCGTATCTTCCTGAAATGGGTATACAGGGGAAGTCCTGCGTCGGTGGGAACAGGAGGGTTCGACCGTACCACAAGAGGTTTACCCGCCCATGTTTCCAGCTGCTTCACCCGCTGGGTTACTGCCGACTGGGTCAGGCCCAGAAATTCTGCAGCCTTGTCGAATCCACCCTGTTCAATGACGGCTCCCAGTGCCTCAAGTTGTCGGTATTCAAGCATACTCATAGTATAAAAGAGTATAAGGAATTTTAATACTGTATCGAAATATTTAATTTTACTAAATACTACCTTTTTACTAATATTATCCCGTAAACCAGCACTGGAGGTACAGGTTATGAAACAGTGGACAGGCTTTAACAGCGGTAACTGGAATAACAAAGTTGACGTACGGGATTTTATCCAGAGAAATATTACACCCTATGAAGGAAATGAATCCTTCCTTGCCGAAGCAACGGAACGAACTCTCTCTTTATGGAACAAAGCATCACAGCTCATGAAGAAAGAAGCATCAAAAGGCATTCTGGACGCCGAAACGCAAATCCCTTCATCAATCACATCACACCAGGAAGGATATCTGGACCGGGACAACGAATTGATTGTCGGATTTCAGACAGACAAGCCGCTTAAACGGGCCATTATGCCGAAGGGGGGCTTAAGAGTGGTGAAGAATGCCCTGGAAGCCCACGGATACAGCCTGGCACCGGAAGTGGCAGAGGTATTCTCTCAGCATAGAAAAACCCATAACGACGGTGTATTCAGTGCTTACTCCGAGGACATACGTAAAGCCCGGCGTTCCGGTATTCTTACCGGCCTGCCTGATGCTTACGGCCGCGGACGAATAATCGGCGATTACCGCCGGGTAGCACTCTATGGAACGGAATTCCTCATTAAAGAAAAAAGCAGGTCTCTATCAGACCTTAAACCTCCGGTGTACGAGGAAGAGAGTATTCGCCACAAGAGAAGAGATTTCCGAGCAGATTAAAAGCCTTCAGGATCTGACCAGTATGGGAAAGATGTACGGATTCGACATATCCCTCCCCGCAGCTAACGCCCGGGAAGCTATCCAGTGGACTTATCTTGCCTACCTCGCGGCAATAAAGGATCAGGATGGTGCAGCTATGTCCCTTGGCCGGGTTTCCTCCTTTTTCGATATCTATATCGAAAGGGATTTTGCAGCAGGAATCCTGACCGAACAGGAGGCTCAGGAGTTGATTGACCAGTTTGTTATAAAGCTGCGGATGGTCCGCTTTCTCCGTACTCCGGAATACAATGCTCTCTTCTCAGGTGACCCCACCTGGGTAACTGAGGCTATTGGCGGGATAGGTGTGGACGGCCGTCCTCTGGTTACAAAAAACTCCTTCCGTATGCTGCACACTCTGGAGAACCTTGGTCCCGCCCCGGAGCCGAACATGACAGTACTATGGACACCCCGGCTGCCACTGGGGTTCAGAAACTACTGCTCAAAGGTATCGGTCACAACTTCTGCAGTTCAGTATGAGAACGACTGCCTCATGCGCACTCATTTCGGTGATGACTACAGCATTGCCTGCTGTGTTTCTGCAATGAAAACAGGCAAGCAGATGCAGTTTTTCGGCGCCCGGGCAAACCTGGCCAAGGCTCTTCTTTATGCCATAAACGGCGGCCGTGACGAAAAGTCCGGAGAACAGGTTGCACCGGAGTATACTCCTGTGACTTCAGAACATCTCAATTACGATGAGGTTATGGAAAAGTACGACGTCATTCTGGAGTGGCTGGCAAATCTCTATATAAAGACCCTGAATATCATCCACTTCATGCATGATAAATACAATTACGAATCCCTGCAGATGGCTCTGCATGATGATTCAGTTGTTCGCACCATGGCCTGCGGTATCGCCGGTCTGTCGGTTGTGGCCGATTCCCTTTCCGCAATAAAACATGCACGGGTGAAGGTCATCCGGGACGAAACAGGTCTCGCTGTGGACTATGAAGTGGAAGGGGAATACCCGGCCTACGGAAACAATGACGACAGGGTAGATCTCCTGGCTGTCAATCTGGTTGAACGGTTTATGAACAAGCTGCGGAACCAGACAACCTATCGTAATGCTGAACCGACCCAGTCTGTCCTTACCATCACCAGTAATGTGGTCTATGGAAAAAAGACAGGATCGACCCCTGACGGCCGCAAAAGCGGAGCCCCTTTCGGTCCCGGAGCCAATCCAATTCACGGACGGGACAGAAACGGAGCCCTGGCCTGTTTTGCCTCCATTGCCAAACTACCCTATGAGCATGCCGTAGATGGAATATCCTACACCTTCTCCATAGTGCCCCAGGCCCTGGGAAAGGATGAGCACGACCGAACCAGCAACCTGACCAGCCTGATTGACGGGTACTTTCTCGACGGCGGGCATCATGTGAATATTAACGTGCTGGACCGGGAGACCCTGCAGGATGCCATGGATCATCCGGAGGAATATCCCCAACTGACCATACGGGTTTCCGGTTATGCGGTGAACTTTGTAAAACTCACCCGGGAGCAACAGCAGGATGTAATCAACCGTACATTCCATTCGGTAGTGTAAAGGAGACAGCTATGCAGCCGGTTAGTGGAAGAATACACTCCTTTGAAACCTGCGGCATGGTGGACGGACCGGGACTTCGGTTCGTCGCCTTCCTGCAGGGTTGTCCCCTGCGCTGCCTCTACTGTCACAACCCGGACAGCTGGAAGGCAAAAGGGGGTCGCATAATGACATCTGAAGAGGTGGTTGATGAAGCCTGGAAATACAGAAGCTGGATGCAGAGCTCAGGGGGAGGAATAACCTTGAGCGGCGGAGAACCCCTTTTCCAGGCTGAGTTCTCACTGGATATTATCCGCAGAGCGCATCAGAAAGGAATGTCCGTTGCACTGGATACTTCTGGATTCGGGGACATAGCCCACACCGGAGGATGTCTGAAAGAGGCTGACCTGATTCTGCTGGATATTAAAACTGCCCTTATAGAAAGGCATAGAGAGCTAACCGGGATACGGGCGAAACAGCCCCGGGCAACCCTTGCCTACCTTAAATCCATAGGCAAACCGATGTGGGTACGACATGTTGTGATACCGGGCTATACCGACAACAGGGAAAATCTGGATGCTCTCAAGCAGATGCTCAAGGATATTCCATCCCTGGAGAAGTTTGAATTTCTGCCGTTTCATAAAATAGGGGAAACAAAGTGGGAACAGGAAGGTATTCCCTATAAGCTTGTCGATACCTCCGCGCCGACAAAGGATTTTATTAAGGATATTATCGGAGAATTTAAAGCGGCGGGGATTCCAATGGATTAGAAATCTCCCCAACCAGGCCGGATAACAATTGAGAGCTCACATAAAAACTTTAAAATATAGTCTTGACTACAATTCAAAGACATGTCATCATTCCATCTGCACAATATTGTTAATTCTAATTAACTATTAACAGGAGGCCTGTAAATGATTGTTTCTCCATTCAAGACCATCTGTATATTTCTATTATTGCCCATACCGTTTATTGCATTTTCTCAGGAAGCTGAAACGCCGGAAGAAAACGACATACTGGAACTTGAGGAAATATCCGTAACTGGGCTGAGGGTCGAAAAGCGACTGAAAGATACACCGGTGATCACCGAGGTAATTGATGCCGAAGAAATTGCCCAGTCAGGAGCAACCGACCTCAGCGGGGTGCTGGAGGATTATGGGATCATGTGTACCTCTAACAGCATGGGTGACTACATCAGCCTGCAGGGACTGGGCGAAAGCCGGGTACTTTTTCTCATTGACGGGCGTAGAGTTCCCGGCAAAGTCAGCCAGAGAATAAAGGGACAAACCATTCCCATTGGTGATATTGAACGGATTGAAATTGTTCGTGGAGCCCAGTCAGCACTTTACGGTTCCGACGGGATGGGTGGAGTTATAAACATAATAACAAAGCCTACTGCCGAAAATTTTGCACTTTCTGCAAGATTTACGAATTCGCTGATCCCCGCGTACAACACTGAAGCCACAGAAGAATCCCAGAACAGTCTCAAAGATGCACAACCTCTTCTTGAACAGAATCTGCGGATCAACCTGACTTACGGTCTTGGCAAGACTTCCAACAAACTCAGTATTGATGGAACCCGGGGAGAAATGTACATGAACGACACCGGAAGTACCTCCATTACTCCCCAACAGTGGAGAGGAAAGATAAGCAACGAAACATCCTTCACCATGGGTGATACCATGGATATGGCAATCGGCGGAAGTATCATGCTTATGGTAGAGGAGGATCAAACCAGTGCCCAGGGAAGCCTGCTTACGGAAGAGACCAACCGGTATGAAGCGTATGCGGAATATGACTGGCTGCTGACAGACACAATTTCCATCAGCTCCAGGCTGTACGATCATTTCTACCAGCGAGAAAGGCAGGAATACTCAGGATTAACCGAGGTCTGGGATGATCCGGACTATGAGAACGAGAACCTTCTCACTGCAGACAGCTACGCCACCATTGACCTTACAGACGGCCTGCTGCTGGTATCCGGTGGAGAGTTTTCCCTGAATACCATGAACCGGGAGTGGCTTACTCTGGACGATGCCGAGAAGGATATTTCCCGAATTCGTGGAGCCCTGATGGTTCAGGCCGAATGGTATGACGAAAACAGCTACTCTCTGGTTGCCGGGATTCGGGGAGAAGGAGATTCCCGTTACGGTCTGATGGCCGCCCCCCGCCTTGCGGGAATGTATTATCTCACCCCTGAACTCCGGCTCCTGAGCGGCGCAGGTCTCGGCTACAGGGCACCCGATTTTAATGAACTGTATGTCTATCGAAATGTAGGTACCATGCCGGTTCTTATCAGCGGAAATCCAGACCTGAAACCGGAGTACAGCCTTGGCGGCAATATTGGAGCCGAATACGCCGCAGAGCGCTTTTTTCTCCAGACCAATATCTATTACACCGAGCTTTTCCAGGAGATTGTCTATGACGAAACCGGTGAAACTGATATTGCCAGCGGAAAAGAGATATACCGGACAGAAAACCTTGACCGCAGTATGAGAGCCGGCCTTGACCTGGAAGGCAAAATCCATTTTGCAAACGGCCTCTTTATCTCTGCAGGATACAACTACCTTTTTGCCTATAACCGTTCCGAGACAGAGGAACTCAGAGAGGAGCCTGGTCACACTGCCCGGGTGAAAACCGGTTTGGAGATACAATCTCCGGCTCTTACAATTGATATTTCCACAAACTATATGTCTCCCCAGGATCCCGACGATTCAAGTGAAAACTACCGGGAACATCGGTACCAGATAGATCTGTACAGCTCATGGGGAATAAACGAAAACTACCTGCTTTTTCTTTCGTTGAAAAATATAACCGGCTATATAAACGAATCCCTGGGCCCCTACTACGGGCAAAAACTGACCCTTGGAATGGAAGCGTCGTTCTGACGTTTTAACAATATTAAACAACCATAGGAGGAAAGTATGGTTAAAGATTTTATACGCGGAGCAGCACTGCTGACAATAATTACGCTCCTTATTTTTGTTAGCCTTGGCTGCGAGGACGGCGGCAGCGGTTCCGGAGGAAGCTCAAACCCAACATTGACAATAAGTGCAGCAGACGGTGATCCGGCCTATATCAGTCTGGCAAACGGCACTATTCTCGATGATTCGGCAGCAAACACCGCCAGCTGGGACCTGAAGTTTACCTACGACAGGACCATTCATACCAACAGCGGTGCTACCGCTACCCTGGAATCAAGCGGAGGAACCGGAGGAGTCTACTTTGTGGACAGCGCAACTACGGTAAACGGGGTAAGCGCGGCAAACCTGACAGCGGCGGAAGCAGTCTTCGACGGCGGGGAGACCGGTTGGGACACCTACAAACATTACGATGACACCAGGTATTACCAGACACAGACTACCGAGTCCACACAGATGAACGTGATGACCTATCACGGGTACGACTCCGGAGATGGACTTGCCGGCACTACACCCTACAACGGATACAACTATGATGCAGACTCGTTCTATCATAACGCAGGGGGCATGCCCCCGACCTATGTAATGGATGAGTGCGTCTACATTATCCGCCATGGTGACGGAACCAAGCACACCGCAGTCCAGGTAAGCGCATTAGAGACCAGCGGCAGCGATCGGGTATATCAGATCAGCTACTACAATCTTGATTAATTAAACTTCTTGACAAAAAGTGATCCCGGGGCGGACATATCAGCTGTGTCCGCCCTTTTCTTTTCCGCATGTATTCAGAAACACTTCAATCTCATCCCGTATAGAGAGAAATGCAACGCACACTTCTGGACAGAGCTGGGTTCCCCGTACCGATTCAATCTCGAGAAAAGCTCGATCCACAGACTCTGCTCTTCGGTAAGGCCTGGAAGTCGTAATGGCATCAAAGGTATCCGCAACAGCAATGATCCGTGCTCCCAGGGGGATACTCTTTCCTTTGAGACAGCAGGGGTACCCCCTGCCGTCCCATCGCTCATGATGATATCGGATATAGAAGGAAAGATCCTCCAGCAAAGGAAGCCGCTTGATAATCGTATAGCCTATCTCTGGATGCATTTTAACCTGTTCATACTCTGTATCGGAGAGGGGCCCCTCCTTGTTCAAAACTGAATCAGGTACACCGACCTTTCCTATATCATGCAAATGGGCGGCAATATGCAGCACTTCCTTCCATTCACCGGGCATATCCAGCTGATCAGCGATCAACTCACACATAGCCGCAACTCTCCAGGAATGGGCATAGGTGTATGGATCCCGGGCATCAAGAATGGTAACAACCACATCGACAAGATCATGAATGCTTATTTTCCGATCACCGAATAGCAGAACTTTTTCCAGACTTTCATGCCTCATTACCGGGAACCACCAAAGGTGAAGATACAGGAAAAAGGCCCTCATGCAGCGGGTTTTTCCGGGGGGAAACCCCTGGGAAACAAGATAGTCTGTATACCCATTTATTGACCAGCGCTGCCGTACCTGAAAACCAGCAAGCCCAGCCAATCGCGACATCGCAAGACTGAAGGAAGTCGCCCCGTGGCAGTAGACAGGTAACAGCATGACGCCACCGGGCTTGAGAAAGCGCTTCAGGCGGGACAGCGCTTCTCCCGGATCGTCCAGCAAATGAAGCACATGTGCCGCGACAATGACATCAAACGATTCTTCCCTGCAGGGCAGATTGTATATATCCATTACGCTGAAGCTGCAGTTATCTATCCCTTCCTTTCGGGCCTTCCTTTTGGCGATTTCAACCATGGCAGGAGAAATGTCACCACCCACTACATCCTTAACAAGTCCGGACAGCATGAAGGAAAGGATTCCCGTTCCTGCAGGAATATCCAGGACCCTGCACTCCATGGTCAGATGCGGTAAAAGCATATCTACCATTGAGGTGTAGACAGGTACATCTCTTTTTACAATTCTATCATATTTTGGTGCGACCTTACTCCAGTACGACGCAGCATCTCTATTATTCAAAACAGCCTCCGGTGAACACACCCAATTAAGTTTATACATATTAACTATTATGCACAATAGAATCATTCAAATGAAAAATTCCCCTGCAACAAGTGACAATAATACTTATTATCCTTGACCAAATAACGTCGACAGGATATATGTTAACACATCTTAACATCTTACAGGGGCATATATGAAAAATAGTCTCAGCTACTGCCTTGTTCTATTAATCTCTACCGGATTTCTTTTTGCCGGCGGAAACAGCGAGTCAGCTGATCAATCATACACCGGTACTGAAGGACGAATTACCGTTTATGTTTCCGGACCGGAAGCAATGCTCGCCAAACTGGAGGAGGCTTTTGAATCCTCTGCAGGAGACGTCCTCGATCTGGTGCAGATGGGCTGCGGTCCGCTACGGCAACGGGTCTGGACGGAGCATGAATCCGGAGGAATACAGGCGGATGTATTCTGGGGATCCGACCCGCTCATTTATAATGCCCTGGATAAAGACGGAGCCCTTGAAGCCTATACTCCAGGGAAATTGGATATGCTGAAACCCGAGTTTTCCAGTGGCCATAACTATACCCTTATAAACGAACGATATGGTGTAGTTATCTATAATGGAGAAAAACTTGCAGGACGTGAACCGTCAGGCTACGCTTCTCTATTGGCCCCGGTGTACCAGGAACGGACGGTCCATGCCGACCCTGCGCAGTCTTCCACCGCCCTGGCTTTGATAGCGGGCTTGTATGAACTTATGGAAGAAGACTGGCAGTACCACCGGGATCTCGTTGATAACGGGCTGTTCCTGGCTAGGAAAAACAGCGATGTACCCTCTAAAATTCAGGAGGGGGAATTCGACGCCGGAATCGCACCACATGATGCAGTACTGAGGCTGCAGAAAAAGGCGAAGAAGGAAGACTACCCCATACCCCTGGCAATCTGCTGGCCGGAAGAAGGCGCCATCGCCATTCAGCGGCCCATAGCAATCAGCAGAAACACAATGCGACCGGAAGAAAACAGCCGGATTGCCCGCAACTTTGTTGACTTCATGCTCTCGAAAAAAGCCCAGCAAATTACCGTTCAGTTCGGGTTTGTCAGTGTAAGGAAGGACCTCCCTGCTACACCCGGGATTCCGGAAGGCACCCAGATCTACCGGGTTAACTGGGATTCTCTGTCGGAAAAACAGGATGCTGTCAGAAACGGCTTTGCCAATCTTTTTGAATAAGATTCTCACCTTTGCGGCTCTTGCCGGAACGGGCCTCGCCCTAGGGCTTATCGTACTGTATCCGCCTCTGGTCCTGGCCCGTCAGGCCCTGTTTTCCGGAGGAGACTATTCACTGCTGCTTTCCCGGGGAACCATCAATGCCCTGAACAATTCCCTGATAACCGCATTCGGAGTTTTCATCTTCAGTTCAGTTACCGGAACACTTCTTGCATGGCTGCGGGTGCGGACGGATATCCGGGGAAAGAAGCTGATGGATGCCTGCGTACTGCTGGCGTTTATTATTCCGCCATACATTCTGGGAATCAGCTGGATACAGATATTCGGGTCCGGCGGGTACCTGAACAGAATAATTGACCTGGTGGCCTCCGACGGCGTCTACCGTTTTCCCTACTATTCCTTGGGAGCAGCCATACTGGTACTGGGACTGCACCTATATCCTCTAAGCTATTTTGCGGTTAAACACAGCCTGCTGCAGCTTGACCCGGAACTGGAAACAGCCTCAATTCAGTGCGGAGCATCCGGGATGCGGACTTTCTTCTCCATTACCCTGCCAGGGATTCTGCCGGCCCTGCTTTCAACAGGATTACTGGTTTTCTCCAGGGCGCTGGCAAACTTCAGCGTTCCTGCGCTCCTCTGCCTTCCGGTACGAAGGGAACTTGTAACAACCAGGATCTACGCCTCCCTGGGGCAGCTGGATAGCCGGAGTGCCGCGCTGCTTTCATTCTGTCTGGTACTCTTCTCTACGCTGCTGTTTGTTTTACAGGTGTATTTAACTACACGGTTTTCCAGAGGTGTCATAAAAAAGCCGGGTCCCCTGCAGAACAACAAGGTACAGGCCCTGGGACATTTTCTGGTACCCGCAAGTTCCGCCATAAGCCTTTTCCTGCTGCTTACCATGATTCTGCCCATGGCGGCCATGCTCGTATCATCATTTATGAAACGATGGGGTCTGCCTCTTGAAAAGCAATACTTCACCCTGCACAACTATCTGCACCTTCTTACAGGAGAAAAAACAAGCCGGGCCTTTTTTAACAGTATCCGTTTCGGTGCCGGCGCCGGAATTATAGCTCTGGGAATCGGCGGCAGTGTAGCCTTTCTTTCTCACACGGTCAAAAGTCCAGTCAGCCGAATTATTGAAGCGGTGGCCTCGTGGCCTATGGCATTTCCCAATATAGTACTGGCAGTCGCAGCCATTCTGGCCTGGAACAGGGCACCGTTTTTTCTCTATGGAACACCATGGTGTATCATTGCCGCGTATGCAGCCCTCTTTACCCCCCTGGTAATGAAACAGATAACCGCCCTCCTGGAAAACCAGGATCCCCGGCTGATCCAGGCTGCCCGAACATCCGGAGCCGGCCCCGCCCGTTGTTTTGCAACGGTAACCTTGCCGGCTATCCTTCCGGGAATTGAATCGGGCGGTCTGATCTGCATGCTCATCGCCTTACGGGAGATTCCTGTCGCCCTGATGCTCTATTCCGCAGGGCAGGAAACCACAGGAGTACTGCTTTTCGGCATGCAGTCACAGTCCTACGGGCTGGAAATGACTTCTGCCCTGGCTGTCTCTGTTATCATACTTATTTTCCTGGGCAACATGTCTATTGCCGGCATTAAAAGGAGGACAACACATGTCCAGCCTCTTCATACGCGGACTCAGTAAATCCTACGGATTATCCCCAGCAGTAAGCAGCCTGGATCTCGATATTCGGGAAGGAGAACTTACGGCCATACTCGGTCCATCGGGCTGTGGAAAGAGTACCCTCCTCTCCTGCATCGCAGGCATACTGAAACCTGACAGTGGAGAAATCACGCTGGACGGGAAAACTCTTTTCTCTTCCCGGGACGGGATCTTTGTACCCCCAGAAAAACGCAATATGGGAGTTGTATTCCAGAGTTACGCTCTCTGGCCCCACATGCGGGTTTCAGCCAATCTGGCCTACCCACTTAAAGTACGCAGGCTGCCGGCAGCAGAAACAGAGAAAGAAATCAGGAGGATTTTGGCAATTCTCAAACTTGAAGGAAAAGAGATGCGGTACCCGGGGGAGTTATCCGGCGGGGAACAGCAGCGGGTAGCACTTGGCCGGGCCCTGATAATGCGGCCGGATCTGCTGCTTCTGGACGAACCGCTTTCAAATCTTGATGCCCGCTTGAGAGAAAGCATGCAGGAAGAGATCCGCCGTCTGCAACAGAAGCTCAAGCTGACCATTATTCATGTTACCCATGACCAGGGCGAAGCAATGGCCATGTCTGACCGTATAACCATAATGAACGAGGGCCGCGCCCTCCAGACAGGTTCACCGAGAGAAATCTATTTTTCCCCCTCATGCGGCTTTGTTGCCGATTTCGTCGGCACTAATAATCTGGTTGAAGGGAAAATTACCGAAGCAGATGGAGTCGACCGCCTTACAGTCAATGACGGCACCAGTATATCCCTACCGGGAAATACTGATAAAAATGGCGAGGGCCTCGCTCTGTATGCCATCCGCCCGGAAGATATAAGCCTTGCCCATGAACAGGGTAGCGCCAGCACCGGCGGTTCCGGTACTGGCGGAACAGTCATTTCCCGGACATTCCGGGGGGCTCATATTGTTTACACTCTACGGTTCGGAAGCATACAACTGCGCGTGCAGACCCATACTGATACCATCTACGCAACAGGCGACACAGTACTCTTCAGTATCCGTAAAGCAGTTCGCCTCAAATGATTCTTTAAAGATTGACACAAATCATCCATCTCTGCTATTTTTAGTTGCAGCTATCTTTTTTAGTTTTATAAAATCAACTTTATTCTCCACTGATCAAAACTGATCAGGAGCAGGAAGGATGCAATCATGAAAAAAGGATTAATAGTTTACTCAAGCAAAACAGGAAATACGGAGAAGGTGGCCCGGGAGATCCTTGATCTGCTGCAGCTTGGGAGCGAAGCGGAAATTCATCCGGTAGAAACAGCGCCAGATCCGGCTCAGGCAGAGTGGATTCTGCTGGGATTCTGGGTGGACAAGGGAGACGCCGACCCGAAAACCCTTGAATACATAGAACGGGTTCAGGGAAAAAAGGTAGGACTATTCGGAACCCTTGGGGATTATCCGGATTCAAAGCATGCGGAGGACGTCAAGAAAAGAGTTGCGTCTAACATCAGCAGAAACAACACCATGCTGGGAAGCTTTCTCTGCCAGGGAAAAATCGATCCGAAACTCCGGGAGATATTTAAGCAGTTCCCGGAAGGACATCCCCATGCTATGACTCCGGAAAGGATAAAACGTCATCAGGATGCAGAATCCCACCCGGATGATGCGGATCTCCGTTCCGCCGCCTCCGCCTGTAAGGCAATGCTAAACAGGGCAGGAATATGCTGACAACAGCAAGAACCTGGCAGCTCAGCCGTCATAAGATGACAGCCCGGATTCTTATTATTGCAATGTTTATTCTGGGATGGATAGGCTTGAGCGTCGGAAGTGTCCATATTCCCCTTTTAACACTGATCCGTATAATTAGCGGCAGGGGCGAATCTCTGCCAGATTATCTAAACACAATAATCTGGAACGTCAGGCTGCCTCGTATAATCATGGCCCTGCTTATCGGCAGTATGCTGGCCTCATCCGGGACGGTTGTACAGGCAGTATTCCATAACCCCCTGGCCGATCCATACATTATCGGAATCAGCGCCAGCGCTGTCGCTGGAGCGGTTCTCGCATTTCTTCTGGACCTGCCGGTTGTTTTCTACGGTGTGTTTGCCTTTATTATTTCCGTAGCCACTACATTTCTCATTTTTCGTCTTGCAATGGGCCGGGGAGCGATCAATATATCAACCCTGCTTATAATAGGTGTGGCAGCATCTTCATTCCTCGGAGCATTCACATCCTTTGCCATGTACTCGGTGGGAGAAGATTCCTACAGGATTATCATCTGGACAATGGGCTTTCTGGGATCGGCAAACTGGCTGAAAATCATGCTGCTTATCCCTCCCATGGCTGCTTCCCTGTTTTTTTTCTATTTTCACCGCCACGATCTGGACGCCCTTATGCTGGGAGACCAGGAAGCCCACGCACTGGGAATAAACGTGGGTTCACTGAAAAAGAAACTCCTGGTCATAAGCTGTTTGATCGTCTCCTTTTCGGTCGCCTTCAGTGGAATGATCGGATTTGTGGGTCTTATTATACCCCATACAGTCCGGCTGCTGATCGGTCACAGCAATATCAAACTGCTGGGAATAACAGCTCTGGCGGGGGGAGTCTTTCTTCTCTTTGCCGATACCCTTGCCAGAAACCTGCTTGCCCCGGTTGAAATACCCATCGGGACAGTGACAGCATTTTTCGGTGCGCCGTTTTTCATTTACCTGGCTTTACGCAGCAGGGGAGGAGTAGAACTGTGAGAAACAACATAAGCGCCCTGTCAACCAGGAATCTGGTATTTAATTACAGGGAACAGAGGAATGTCCACGCTGCTCCTCCGGTACTCGATAAGCTCAGCATAGATATTATCCCCGGGGAATTTACCGGGATTCTTGGCCCAAATGGGTCGGGAAAAACCACCCTGTTAAAAGTCCTCCTTCGCTACCTTGAAGCGGCAGAAGGGAACGTTTCGGTTTTCCAACTGCCGCAGGAAGAGTACACCCAGAGGGAACTCTCGCGAAAATTGAGTCTGGTACCTCAAAAAACCGGAGGCGGAGCATCACTTACTGTTTTCGAAATGATAATACTCGGACGGCTGGCGCATATGCAGAATCGCTGGTCAGGATTCTCCGACAGGGATAAACAAATTGTCGATCATGTAATCGACGTACTCGATCTTGAAAGATTCCGGGAACGCCGATGCCACTGTCTCTCCGGAGGGGAATTTCAGAAAGTACTGCTGGCCAGAGCTCTGGTACAGCAGAGCAGCATTTTACTCCTTGATGAGGCTACAGCCAACCTGGATTTACGTCACGCTACGGAGATAATGGACCTGGTCCGGGGACAGACCGAAACAGGAAAGACCGTGGTAGCCGTCATGCACGATCTCAACCTGGCAGCACGCTACTGCAACAGGGTCTTTCTCATGAAAAACGGCAGCGTCCGCTTCTCCGGCCCGCCATCTGACATTTACCGCCGTGAGATTATTCAGGAAATATATGAAATAGACGCTTTTATCTCTACCGACGATGACGGGATTCCTTTTGTGCTGCCGAAAAGCGGAATCCCAATCGAAACCGGAGTAACTCATATGGAGGTAGTATGAACAGGAAACGACGATTTCGGTCCCATCACGATGCGGAACATGCATTAAGAACAGCACTTCAAATTCCTTCCCGGCGGCCTGCCGGTGCTCCCATGGGCCATCAGAGAGTAAACCACTCACTGGAAAGTCTACTGAAGCAGCCTTCGTCGGGCAATTCCCGGGGAGTATATCTACATATCCCCTTTTGCGATACCATCTGTACCTTCTGCAACATGAACCGCAAAGTGGTTCCCCGCTCCGGTCTGGGACAGTACTCATCCATGCTGGTTAAGGAGTTTATAGACATCGGGAAGTCTGCATATGTAAAAGGAAAACCGTTCGAAGTTGTATATTTCGGCGGCGGAACCCCCACTGTTTTTCCTCCTGCAGAACTTGAAATGGTTCTAAACACATTTACCGCCAGTTTTCCCCTCTCAAACGAGGTGGAATGGACAGTAGAAACAACTCTGCATAATTTGAGTGACGAAAAAATTGAAATGCTCGAAAATGCCGGGGTTAATCGCCTGAGTATTGGAGTTCAAACCTTTGCCGACCGGGGAAGAAAACTTTTAGGCAGGACCGGAGACCAGGAGACCATTGTCACTCGTCTGGATCAGGTACGTCGCCTGTTCTCCGGGGTTTTGGGAATCGACATAATCTACAGCTACCCTGAACAGACCAATGAGGAATTGAAAGAAGACCTTTTCTGGATTGATCGCCTGGGAATAGACGGAGTCAGTTTTTACTCCCTGATGATACAGAAAGATTCAACCCTCAGCCGGCGTATTCAAGACGGCAGACTTCTGTTCGACAGAAGCATAGCAAGTGATCTGCATCTGCATAATCAACTCTATGAAGGAATGGCTGGCCAAGGATTTGAGCTGCTGGAACTGACAAAGACTGTACGTCCGGGACGGGACGAATATCGCTACATCAAAGTCCGCTACAACAACGGGGATCTCCTGCCCCTGGGGATCGGTGCCGGCGGACGCATTGGAGATCATCAGATCTACCGGATGGCCCCCGGCAAAGATATGATTGCCCCGGTAAACAAAGCCTTCGACAACTATCATTTACTGCTGGGTTACCTTCAGTACGGCATTTACGATACTAAAGAGCTTTCGCTTCGCTCCCCGGGAGTTTCACCAGCCTTCATCAGCAAGCTCTTAAACGATTATGAGACAGAAGGTTATCTGAAAAAGCATGGAACAGGCTCCTGGAGACTGACCCCGAACGGTGTCTTCTGGGGAAATAATCTGGCCGTCGATTTTTTGCAGAAAATTATACAGACAAATACAGAAAATAAAGGAGTAATCCATGAAACAGTACCATACTAAATCTGTGATAACGCTTACTACAATTTTGCTTATGAACCTTACCCTCTTCGCAGGAGGGGCTACTGAAGACACAGCACCAGCAGCAGCCCCTGTGCTTCCGGAAGGACACATCCTTAATCTATGGGAAGGATCAAGGGACCAGGGTAACTGGAAAATAACGATTGAGCAGGATGGAACTATAACTCTTGCAGACAACATGGATACGCATCTGCCCCTGACCAGGAAGGGACGGATTGTCATTACCTCGGGGGGAGCAATAGAAACATTCTACATGCTGAATGCTGAAGATATCATTGCCGCCATCGGAACATCCAGTGGGGGAATATGGCCTGAAGAGAAAACAGCGCAGCTTGAAACTGTGGGCAACCTGGCCCGCCCGAGTTTTGAGAAGATTCTCGCCGCTGAACCAGACCTGGTGCTACTCAACGGTATGAATACTGAACTCTATTCCCAGCTGAGTGCCCTGGGGATTCCCGTTATCCTGCACAACCCCGGCTCTATAAGGGAAATCATCAACTCGATACTCGTTATCGGCATTCTTACAGACAGGGAGAAACAGGCACGGGAGCTTGTACAGGAACGCCGGGAGACCCTAAAAAGAATCCAGCAGGACCTGAATGCATCTCCCCTTGAATTAAAAGGAGCCTTCGTCTATGCCCTGGAACCTGTACAGGCATTTTCCGCGCAATCCCTGCCCGGTGAAATACTGAAAACTCTGGGAGTTATAAATATTGCAGAAAACACTACAGGAGAACGGCCGATTCTTACTACAGAGTACATTCTACAACAGAATCCTGATTTTATCTTTGGAGCCATGTCGATCAATACGACCGAAGATATCCTGAATGCAGATGCGGCTATACTAAAAACCAGAGCGGGCCGGGAAAAGAATATTTTTATAGTCCCTTCCCAGTTGATACTACGCCCCTCGCCCAGAATAATTGACGCCCTGTCGTCATTACAGCAACAACTCAGAAAAATAGCTACGGTATCAGATTAAAAGCTGATAAACATACTAAGGAGAATCTATTATGACCTGGTTCCTACAGGGCGGATGGCCTATGTATCCTATCCTGATCTGCTCGATTATTGGCCTATCAGCCGTTATCGAACGGGTATGTGTCTTTCTGGCCACTGCAGAAAATCCATCAAATATTATCCGTAAAGCCCGAAAGGGACAGTACATTAGGCCAAAAGGACTCTATTCAACGGCGGTATCAGTGTATGCAGCAGGAAAAAACCTGGGTACAGAGAAGTTTGAGGAACAGCTGCATACGGCGGGCACCCATGTCCTCCAGGCTCTGAGCCGCCGTGTGGGACTTCTGGCAGTTATCGCCCATCTCACACCTCTGATGGGGCTGCTGGGTACGGTGCTGGGTATGATCGGTGTTTTTCAGGGGCTGCAGGAGGGACAGGGAAAAGCTGAGATCAGCTCTCTTGCGGGGGGAATCTGGGTTGCCCTGCTGACCACCGCTTTCGGGTTGGCAGTAGCCATTCCGGCCTTTGCCGCCCATCATCTCTTTGATGCAATTATACGCCGCCGGGCGGAAACCCTTGAGAATCTACTTCCGAAACTGAATACCATTTTCGGTAGGAATGTACAGATTGATTCCTGCGACGGTATAGACAACAAGGAAATCGAGGCTCTGCATGAAGACGTTTATTCCACCTGAACACTGTCATCAGGGAATTGAGATTACACCATTAATTGATGTGGTTTTTATTCTGCTCCTCTTTTTCGTGCTCACATCCAGTTTCAGCGACCCTACCCTGCCTCTGGATCTTCCGGAATCCAATGCAGGCGGAACACCGGAGCTCCCGGATATTCAGATTGCACTGGATGGCCGGGGGGAGCTATATCTAAACAGTCAACCTTCGGATCTTGAAGGCCTCCGCAGCCAGATAATCAGTTTTGCTGCTGGTGAAACCATTCCCTCTATAAGTCTACAGGCTGATCAGGCTGTTTCCTACAAGAAAGTATTCTCAGTTATTGATCTGCTTAAATCCATGAATATAACGGAACTCCAGCTTGTACATTCAGAAAAACGATGAGAAGAAAACTTCCTGCAATAGCCCTGACCGCGTCAATTCTGCTGCATATAGTAACGGGAATCTTGGTCCCTCCCACAAAGAAAACTGTGCAGGAAGAGAATAAACCAGTTCTCATCAGATTTTCAGAACTCCCAACACCATTACCTGAGCCGAGGACTAATCCAGCTCCAGAGCCTGCACCCGAACCACCTCCTTCCGAGCCGGTACTAAAGCCGGAAGCTCCTCCTGCTTCAGAAAAACCGGCTCTGTCATTACCGCCTTTGCCAGTGGAGCAAAATATTTCTACTCCGATGGAGACCACTCCGGTGGCAACCCCGGAAGCAATTGAACTCTACTCAACCCTGGTGCGCAAACAGATATTGAAAAACAGAAAGTACCCTACCCCATCCCTCCGACGCGAAGAGGAGGGAACGGTCATAGTCAGCTTTATTCTGAACAGCCTGGGTGAACTTAAAAGTGAGCCGGAAGTCAAAACCCCCAGCCGTTATCACCGACTCAACAGGGCAGCCATAACCGCTGTTATTGACGCCGCTCCCTATCCCCGACCAGTGGAAGGCATGACAGAAGGGCAGCTGAATTTTCAGATTCCCATTAAGTTTTCATTACAAAATTGACTATCTAATGCACACTCATTTCGAAGACGACTAAGGGATTGACAGATTATCGGCGGGTACTGACTCTCTCTGCTATAAAGCATTTCCGGGTAGATAATCAGGAATGATAACAGCACTGGCAGAGGCTTACGAGATCGAGAGTGATTATCCCGGCATAGAGCAATAACGACAACCGAGCTGCCTTCAAACAGATGCTAAAAGGATATTCCCTGCCCGAGGACTTTAAGCAGCACCAGTAAAAAAAATGCTGCCGCACCATCACTTTTCCGCGTATCAAACAGATCAAGACAGAGCATAACAGGCAGATTTGCCAGTCCCAGCCGCATAAAGGGAACTGGACGGGGAAACAGATATTCAATGGTGGACATAAACAGACTCAACGCGGCAAGCATTGCAAGCTGATTAAGCCTTCTTTCGGAAATCATTTCAAAGTCTCCAGTTACTCAAGAGAACCGATTTGAATAAATACTCTGTTCGGCAGACAGGCCGCCCGCTGCCGGACGGCCTCTGCATATCTGCTACACAGGGGAATTACTCTTCCCGGGCAGCATTTTCTCCGGCAATCTTACCGAATACATTGATGTCCGGAAGTGCGTTACCACCCAGACGGTTGGTACCGTGAATTCCTCCGGTAGTCTCACCAGCGGCATACAGACCGGGGATGATGTTCCCTTCGGTATCAAGAACCTGAGCTTTGGTATTGATTTTAATACCGCCCATGGTGTGATGAACAGTCGGCATACGTGCACCGGCATAGTAGGGAGGAGTGTCGATCTTCTGATCAAACAGGGTCCGTCCGAACTCATCGGGTCCGCCAGTTTCAACAGCAGCGTTGAATCCATCAACAGCAGCCTTCAGATTGGCAGGATCAACACCGATCTTTTCGGCCAGTTCCTCGATGGTATCCGCCTCGAAGGCCCGTCCCTGATCAAGCAGCTCCTGAATACTTTCGTTGAAGTTATTCTTGGTTTCCGGTGTGGGATAGTTGTGCTTATCCAGTACGATCCACATGTAGGCATCTTCCTGCTCCAAGAGCGCCTTGGTCATTACATCCCGGCGGGCTCCCTCGTCTACAAAGCGGTTACCATCCTTGTTTACAAAGATACGGTTTTCCACACCCTGTTCGATATTTCCCGAGAGGCTTCCTGTATCGGGATCACCCATGGGTAGAAGCTGAATATACTCCATTCCAACCAGAGCCGCACCGATTTTCTCTGCCATGATAATACCGTCTCCGGTCGCGCCGGGATGGTTGGTGGACTTGATATTCTCTCCGAGAGTACCCCAGAGCTTATCATATTTCTGACGCATCTCGACGTTATTACCGAAACCGCCGGCAGCAATTATTACTGCTTTATGTCCCTGAACAACCACTGTTCCGTCAAGTCCCTCGGCTTTTACAACACTGGCCCGTTTTCCGCCCTTGCCATCATCCTCAAGATAGATATCAGTAACCCTGGTATCAGTAAGAACCGTCACATCTTCGTGGCTGTTTATATAGTTCATATAAGTTTCGATAAATCCTGTTCCCAGAGGTTTAATCGGTTTGTGAGCCCGGGGCCAGAGTCCGCCGAGAACGGTAAAGATATGGTCCTTGAACTCCATTCCCATGCCTTCCAGCCATTTAAGGGTGGGAAGAGCGTTATCAACAAGAACACGGATCATTTCAGGATCACCGGCCTTGTCACCACCGTTGTAGGTCTGCTCGAAATGCTTGTCAGTGGAGTCTTCAATACCGAACTTCGCCTGAAATTCAGGATCTGCGGTATTGTAGGCAGCACCGGAAATAATGGTATTTCCACCAACCTGGGGCATTTTTTCCAGGACAATTACCGACGCACCATTCTGATTGGCGGAAACCGCCGCAGCCAGACCGGCACCAATAACAACAACATCCGCGTTCAGCACTTCGGTTGCAGCAGAAACGGCATCTGCATCTTCGGTTCTGACGGAGAACTTTTCAATATCCGCTCCGGCAGCCGTAAGAGCCATGGTAACCGCCCCGATGATTGCATTACTGGAGTAGGTTGCACCGGCAACGGTATCGACATCAAGAGTTTGACCATCGATTATCGCCTGGGGAATACGGGCAAAAGTCGCGTCTGAAACACCGGGTGTTTCGTTATTCTGTACAACTGTAATATCTTTAATTTCTTTTTTATCTACCGTAACTTCCAGAACGACATTGTCGCCGTGAATCCCGGGTGCGGCACCTTCATATGTTCCTGGAGTAAACAGGTCTTTACTGCAACCTGCTGTTCCCAGAACTATCAGAAGAGCCAATAATACAAAGAGTATTCTTTTCATTGGATTGTTCTCCCGCGGAGGAATTAAACCTGCCGCTTTTAGTAAGAATTTATTAAGATAATATTATATCGATAAATAAATACCAAATGTACTCTACGCTCTTTTTCCCATCAGCGACTCCATACCTGTTCCCGGCAAGAAAAGGAACCTGCTGTCCGAAGATCTGGTAGTCCCCGCTTAATCCAGACTCTTTTTTTCATACATAAATTTACTTGACATAACACTGTTATGTTGTGTTAATATGCATTAACTATGCAGACCGAAGCTCATACCAGAAAAAGAATACTCCTTTCAGGCAAAGCCGAATTTCTGCTCCGCGGCTTCGAAGGGGCATCTTTGAGAACCATTGCAGGCAATGCAGGGGTCACAACCGGGGCGATATATCAGTACTTTCCAAACAAGGAGGCTCTTTTTGACGCCCTGGTCAGGGAACCGGCAGAGAATCTAATCGCCTCATTCTCATCTACTCTTAACCGGTTCTCCGATCATCAACCGGAAACCCAGATAGAGATAATGCATAATTATTCCGTAAATGGCCTTTCAGAGATGCTGGAATGTATTTTCACTCATTATGATTCTTTCAAGTTGATTGTCTGCAGCTCCACCGGGACCTTCTGGGAAAACTACATTGACCGGCTGATCGAGATGGAAGTGGAGGCCACCGAACACTTTATCACAATCATCAGGGATCGGGGTAACAAAATAATGCCGATAGACCGTCAGCTCATTCACATACTTGCCAGTACTCTTTTTTACGGACTATTTGAGATCATTACCCAGGACACCGAGAAACAGAAAGCCTTGGAGTATATCGACAGCCTTCAGGAGTTTTATCGAACCGGATGGGACCGGATTCTAGGGTTGGATATATGAACACAAATCCCATGGCAGACATCCTCGCTCAGCTTAAAGCCCCCCGGTCCTTTACCATCGAAGAGATTGCAGTGCAGATAGGCGCATCTGCGGATATGACAGAACACATGATCGAAGGTCTTCAGCATCTTGGATACCTGAGGGATCTATCATTGGCCGGAAACTCCTGCAGGCATTGCAGAAACTGCTCAGGTTTCACAGGTCAATCCCAAAGGGGACTCGAACTCACCCCCAAAGGCAGGATGTATCTGAACTATTCCGGTAGTGTGCAAAGTTTTTTTGACCAAAAAGATAGTCAAAACTATCTATCTTATATGAATGTAGAGGAGAAAAAATTGGTAACACTGGACACAATGAAAGAAGGGCAAAAGGGCATAATACACAGCCTTGAAGGAGGCGGTTCGTTTATCAGCCGCATCAGCGCCATGGGATTTACCCCGAACACCACGGTAACCATGGTTTCCCGTCGGCCATGGGGACCGGTGCTGGTCTACCTGCGGGACACCGAGGTAGCTCTGGGCCGCCGTGAGGCAGGGAGAATTACTGTAAGGAGGGCTAAAATATGAGTACCGGCGTATTAACCAAAGCCTTCAGCATCGCCCTCGCCGGACAGCCAAATACAGGAAAATCCACCGTATTCAACTGCCTGACCGGCTCCCGACAGCATGTGGGTAACTGGCCGGGCAAAACGGTGGAGCAGAAATCGGGATCCTTCGAGCACAATACCTCAAGCTATACCATTGTAGACCTGCCCGGGACCTACAGCCTTACCGCAAACTCACTGGAAGAGACAATAACCCGTGATTTTCTTATCAAACAGAAGCCGGATGCTGTAGTCGTTATGGCCGACGCTTCCCAGCTGGAAAGGACTCTCTATCTGCTGGGAGAAATCCGGTTGTTTTCCGTTCAGGTAATACTCGCCCTGAATATGCTGGATGTCGCAGAAAAACAGGGGAAAAAGATCGATCCCAAAGCCCTGGAAAAAGAGCTTGGCATACCGGTCATCCCCATGACCGCCGCAAGAGGAGTGGGAATAAAAGCACTTAAAGAGCAAATTGCCTCCTGTGTAACAAAGAGGCCCCCGAAACCCGAGGTAATTATTGACGACCCTTCCTGCCTGGATCTCTACCGGGAATTTCACTCCCTGATGAAAGGCCGTCTGCAAGCCCCCTATACCCCGGAATGGGCTGCGGTAAAGCTGATAGAACGCGATCCGGAAGCCGGGAAGAAAGCGGAAGAGATCCTGTCCGGCGATGAAATGGCAAAGGTACAGCGACAAATAAGCAGCCTTGTTGACGGTCCTCTCCAGATAGCCGGAGCACGCTATACCCGAATACAGAAAGCCGTTTCTTTAAGTATGGGTTCGAAGGATATTCTTTCAGGCGCCAGACGACGGTCCGGTTTCGACCGGGCCGCCACACATCCGGTATGGGGTAAACTTATTGCCCTCCTGATCATGATCCTGGCCTTTGCGGGAGCCATGATAATCGCCATGCCGGTCATGGCGGGGGTACAGAGCCTGATTCCGGCAGTATTATCCGCAACAGGCAGTATTCTTGCGGAAGCTCCCCCGTGGGTGCACTCCATGATAGCCGACGGATTGATTCCAGGACTGAGTATGGGAATTATGATGCTGGCCTACATCTTCGGGGTCTATATGTCCTTCGGGATACTGGAAGATGTGGGCTACCTGGCAAGGCTGGCATATGTTTTCGACAGCTGGATGCATCGAATTGGGCTCCACGGTAAATCTTTCATGCCCCTCTTAATGAGCTTCGGCTGCAATATTGCAGGGGTTACCGGATCAAGAACAGTGGATTCCTGGCAGCAGCGAATGACAACCCTCATAATGGTATCCATTGTCCCCTGTATGGCACTCTGGGGAGTCATCGGTTTTATAGGGTCCATCTTTTTCGGTGCCGGCATGCCCCTGCTGATTTTATCCCTGCTGGCCGCAATGCTCATTCACCTTGCCGTAACCTCCGCCCTCCTGCGGAATATAGTGGTCAAGGGAGAACAGACCGGTCTGATTATGGAACTGCCGCCCTATCACAAACCGAACTGGAAAACCATCTGGGGCTATGTCTGGGTACAGGTAAAGGCATTCGCCAAACGAGCAGTTACCCTTATTGCCTTTATCTCCCTGGCGGTATGGGCCCTTTCGTACCAACAGGACGGCAATATGGAAAACAGTATCCTCGCCTCAATCGGCAAATTCTTTGATCCCATATCTGGCCTGATGGGACTGGACTGGCGTCTATTTATAGCCCTTATTGCAGCAGTAGCCGCAAAGGAAGCGTCCCTGTCGGTTCTGGCGGTACTTTACGGAGCGGGAGGAGGTATCGTCTCCATAACAGGCCTGCTCTTTGCAGAAGGCGCTGTTGACCAGGCGGCCATTGCAGGAGGACTGGCAAATTCTGTATCCCCTGCTTCCGCCTTGGCCTTTCTTTTCGCTTTCTTTTTTTCCATCCCCTGTATAGGCACGGTGGCAACAATCTATTCGGAAACAAAATCTCTGAAGTGGACTGCCGGAAGTTCACTCTACTATACCCTGTCATCATTTATAGCAGGGCTGCTGGCATATCACATCGGTCTGATAATTTTTTAAAGGAGCCCTCTTATGGAAGTGTTATTGAAATTCGCGGGAGAAAAAAAGACAGAATTTATTTCCTGCATTATTCTGGCGGCGATCGGGGCTATATTGAGTATAGTTCCCTACGCGCTTATCTATTATATAATCGAATATTTTCTGGAAGCAAAAACAGATGCCACCCCGATATTTCAGATGATCGGAATAGGATTTGGCGTGATCATTCTGAAGTACATTCTGGTAATAGCATCATTCGTGTTCAGCCATATTGCGGCCTTTGATCTGCTGTATATTATCCGGACAAGGCTTACCCGCCACCTGGGAACCCTTCCTATGGGTTACTGGTCTACCCATAATTCCGGTAATGTTCGAAAGATTCTGCAAAGCGACGTGGAATCACTCGAGAACTTCATGGCTCACCATATTCCGGACATTATCTCCGGGTTAGTTCTTCCCATCGCAACCATTGTTTTCCTGTTTTTTGTGGACTGGCGACTTGCTCTGTGTACACTGATACCCCTGCCTATTGGACTTTTTATGATGATGAAGATGATGGGGACAGGCAAAGATACAAAACGAAAACAGAATATGCGTGAGTATCATAATTCCATGGAAGCCATGCACTCTTCAACTGTTGAATTCGTCCAGGGAATGCCCGTGGTAAAAGCCTTTAATATAGTAGTCGACTCATTCAAAAAGCTTAAACATTCGCTGGAAAATTATAGAGAGTTTGTCCTCAGGCTTTCCCGCGAACAAAGTAAATACTGGGGAGTTTTTACCGCTGTTGTTCTGGGAGGGGGAATATTTATCATTCCCATGGGAATCTACCTGATGCATACAGGACAGATCGATCCGGCAACGGTGATACTGTTCCTGCTGCTGGGAAACGGCTGTTTTGTGGGATTTGTCAACTTCATATCCATTACCGGCCACATTGAGATGGTAACGGAAGGGGCTGTACGAATTCAGCGCATTTTGGATGAAGAACCCCTTTCAGAACCTGAAACACCTCAAATACCGGAAGAAACTTATATATCCCTTCACAATATCTCCTTTCGATACAGTAAAGACGGTCCTGAAATTATCAAAAATATCAGTGAAGATTTTCCCCCGGGATCTTTTACAGCAATCGTAGGCCCCAGCGGCGCGGGAAAAACAACCCTGGTTCATTTAATGGCTCGAATGTGGGATGTAACTGACGGCTCTATTTCCATAGGCGGCATCAGCCTGCCGGAAATGGGAACTGCAGGGATTAACTCTTCCGTGGGAACAGTTTTTCAGGATGTCCAGATGCTGACAGATACGGTACACAATAATATCTGCATGGGCCTCAAGGATATTCCCATGGAACAGATAGAAGAGGCAGCAAGAACCGCAGCATGCTATGACTTAATAATGGACCTTCCGAACACATGGGATACTGTAATCGGAGAAGGCGGCGAAGTTCACTTAAGCGGAGGTGAAAAACAACGGATAGCGCTGGCCCGTGTAGTCCTGAAAAACCCGTCGATTATTCTTCTGGATGAAGCATCCTCATACGCTGACGCCGACAGTGAAGAAAAAATGCAGGAAGCATTTTCCCGGGTTACCAAAGGAAAAACCGTTATCGTTATTGCCCACCGCCTCTCTACCATTGTCGATGCAGATAAAATTCTGGTGGTAGACAAAGGAGAAATCCAGGAAAAGGGGACTCATGACGAGCTGCTGAGGCAGAATGGACTGTACAACAGAATGTGGAAAGCACATACCCACGCACGCCACTGGAACATGAGCAGCAAGGAGCGAGTGTAATGAACAATACAAAACAGAACTGGACGGTGTATAACCATAACCGCGGTCGACTGGCAGGAATACTTGGCAGTCACCTTTTGTCGAATATCCCGAGAGGGGCATTCCACGGATTGCTTTATTTTATTATTCTCCAAATTTCCATTCCAGTAATTACTCATTCCTCGCAGGACTATCACCAGTTATGGAACATCTACTGGGGATACGCGGTCTGCTTCGTTCTCTATCTTTTTCTCTCCGCCTGGAGCCAGACTCATAACTTTGTCCAGGCCTATACAATTTCTACAGATATACGACTGGAACTAGGTGAAAAACTCAGACGTCTTCCTATGGGTTATTTCAAGAACCATGATCCAGGAGATGTTACCGCCCGAATGCTTCATGACGTAAGTAAAGCGGAACAGACTCTCTCCCACTCCCTCCCCGACATAGCAGCCTCTATATTTCTTCCATTACTACTGGGAATATTTCTGATAACAATGAATCCCTACCTTGGGAGCATAATGATTGCAGTAGTGGCGGGATCATCACTATTCTTCTTTATTGCCCGCAGAATTATCACAGTACTGGGACGGCAGCATATTGCCATTATCAATGAAACATCATCACGGATTCTGGAATATTCCCGATGCATCAAGCTCTTAAAGGCCTATAACATGACCGGAGAAAGCTTTGCAACCCTGGACAACGCAATGCATAAACTTAAACGCATGAGTTTTAGAACGGAGGTCTTTGCCGGAATTCCTGTCCAGATATTCCTACTGCTCATAGACGGAGGATATTTTCTTCTGGCTTTTATAGCGGTACGAATGACTCTTGCCGGAGATTTGTCCATAGCGGTACTTTTTTCCTTTTTGGTAATGGGTCACTACTTTTTCGCACCGGTCAAACAGTTGGGAATAAACCTTGTTGAGCTGCGCTACGCCCTTCTTTCGGCAGACAGAATCGCCGAGGTTATGAACGCACGGGAACTACCCTTCAACGAGGAAATACACCTTCCGGAAAAATCAGATATAAGCTTCTCCGATGTTCATTTTCGATACAGCGATCATGCCGTACTAAAAGGAATATCATGCCAAATGCCGGAAAAATCCATGACCGCCCTGGTTGGGCTTTCCGGCTCAGGGAAAACAACCATAACCAATCTGATTGCCCGATTCTGGGAAACCACTTCGGGAAACATCTCTATTGGCGGAACTCCAATCACGAAGCTGAATCCCGACAAACTGCTGACAATGATATCCATGGTTTTCCAGGATGTGTACCTGTTTAATGATACTATCGCTGCCAACATACGGGTGGGAAAACCAGATGCAACGGATGAAGAAATACGAAGAGCAGCGGAAAAAGCCAGCTGCAGCGAATTCATTGAAGCCCTTCCCGACGGTTACAACACCATGGTCGGAGAATCGGGAGGAACACTCTCGGGCGGAGAAAAGCAGCGCATATCCATAGCCCGGGCGATCTTAAAAGACGCCCCCATCGTTCTGCTTGACGAGGCAACCGCTTCGCTGGATCCGGAAAATGAAGCAGAAATACAACAAGCCATCGAAAACCTAGTCAGGGATAAAACCATTGCGGTTATTGCCCACCGTTTTAAATCGATTGAAAATGCGGACCAGATATTAGTAATACACGAAGGCAGGATTAGCGAAGCAGGAGATCATGACAGTCTGGTGAAATCCGGGGGCCTGTATCAGAAACTCTGGGAAAAACAGCAGAAGGCTGGAAGCTGGAAGCTAAGGGAAGCATCAGCATAGAAATCCAAATATAGAAACGTGTGCAATGGGGGGGCATTTCTTACCCCCCATTGCACACGTATTCGCAGCAACAGAAATGCTGCAAAGAAGCACTATAATAGTTAGTGTTATTTACTTCGGTCTACCGGTCTTATCTCTTCCGAGATGAATACAGCATAAACTCACTCTCCCGCCCTGCGTGGGTACCGAAAAACTTCAGATTATCAAGCAGCTCAAACCCGCAGGACTCAAGCAAATCAACAATATGAGAATAGCGGTGACGAGACAGGACAATTCGCTTCCTGATTATTTCATTCGGAGGAATCTCTTCGGTTTCACTATCCTGCTCACCGCAATGCAACACGGTGAAAAGACACATTCCGTCGCTTCGAATAATCCTCTGGACCTCAGAAAGCAGGAGCCCGGGATTATCAAGCAGGTGAAATACCCCGATACTTATCGCATGATCCCTGGAATTATCCTCAAAGGGATATGGAGCAGAAAGGATATCATGGAAAGTCAAACTCCCGGCAAAATTCTTACCTCTGCAGACGTCAAGCATTTTCTCAGAAAAATCAATTCCGTGCACATGCAATCCTGCTTGTGCAAAAAGAATTGAAGAAAGCCCGGTTCCAATGCCGATATCCAGGATTGACTGCCCCGGAGATATATACTTGTACGCCATTCCAAATGCTACTTCCGGCGCATACCACCTGGAATCCCGGGCCTTTCGGTCATAGTTTTCTGCATGATCATTTGAATTAAACGTTGCTTGTACTCTTATCCTGTTATCCATAAAAATTCTCCTGCGGTTGAGTTCATCTTTGAGCTGCATTCGTTCAGTAATCCTATTATTCTCGATTATAAAAGTGCAGTACTCCGCACCGTCAGCAATCCGGTTTCCACTACCACTTCGGTGATAGGTAATCTTCTCTGGAAGATAACAGTTAAATATAGCATTATTGATGCTGCTTACAAGGGGAAAGACAATTCCGGAACGTCAACATTGCCGAACACTCAACACCTGTTTTCAGTTTCACGGCTTAAGCTCCTTGATTCTTGACATGATCCTCAAACTTCGCAGTCCTTATTCGAATAAAGACAATAGCTTTAACAATTAGAAGAACAGCCAGAAAAATTCGTAAATGGAGGGATGAACTGAATATTATGATAGGGGTAATCATACAAAAGGCCAGAGAAAAGGAGATGATCTTTTCTTTCAAAGTCAGCCCCCCGCCATTCCGGATACGTTCAATTCGCGGCCCCCAGACCGGATGGGATGTCAACCAGAGATGCAGCCTGCTGGACCCTTTCAGAAAACAGAATGAGGCTGCTAAAAGAAATGGGGTCGTCGGCAGCACCGGCAGAAGTATCCCTATAATTCCAAGGAAAAGAAAAAACAAGCCGAGAATAACAAAAAATATTCTGGAGAGCATAGTAAATCCTCCTTCTGCAGGAAGGATTCTATAAATTGTACAGAGAATACTCAATATAGAGATCACTATATTTTCATTACATAACTATAAATGAACATATACCATACATTGCACAAGGCCGGATACTGGAATAGAGGTGGATCATAAAAATGACCGCCTTCAAAAGGCGGCCGATATTACTGTTCAGACCAATATCGCTTAACGGGAGAAAACAGCCAGATCTATGAAATTATGATGAATATCCTTTCTCAGCTGATCAGCCTTTATGCAAAAGTAGACTCTCATCCCACTTGACAGGGTATCCGCTATATTATAGCGTTAGCTATATTTTTTAGCCCCTTGTGTTCGGAGTTGAAATGACACGGATTATTATTGCCGGTGGAGTAAAAAGCCTGGAGCGACAATACAAAGAGCTCAGCAGACAATACGGTGCGAAATGTAAACTGTTCAACCGGTACGTTCCCGACCTGGCTAAAAGAATTCGCAGCGCAAATGCAGTTATTGTATTTACCAACGAGGTGAGCCACAAAATGTCTTCCAACTGCAGCAGAATCTGCAAAAAGTACTCAATCTGCATAAAGCGCCTCTCTTCCAGCAGCATGAGTAAACTCGAACAGGCACTCAATGAGATTAAGTCACTGGAGAAAACCGCTTAAGCAAGAGACTATCCGGATTAGTTCGGAAAATATAGAGCAAGGAGTCGTTATGGCTATTGTAGGAATTATTTATGGATCTTCAACAGGCAATACTGAATCGGCGGCTAATCAGATTCAGGCACAATTTGACGGCGGGGAAATTAGTAGTGTTGCTTCCCTTTCAAGTATGGATGAGTTGAAAAAATATGATCTCATTATCCTCGGTTCTTCCACATGGGGACTTGGGGATCTGCAGGATGACTGGGAAGTTCAAATCAATAACCTGAAAGGACTGGATCTTTCTGGTAAAAAAGTAGCGGTTTTTGGCACTGGAGATCAGGAATCGTACCCCGACACATTCGTGGACGCCATGGGCATTTTGTATGATGCTGTTGCGGAAACAAAAGCAACACTCATCGGCAACTGGCCTGTAGACGGGTATGATTATGGGGAATCCCGTGCAGTACGGGACGGTGAGTTCGTAGGTCTTGCTCTTGATGAAGACAATCAGGCAGACCTTACTGAAGAACGTATTTCCAGATGGGTCGAGACATTAAAAAGTAATTGATAAAAAAAACTATGCACTAACCGATCTGAGAGCGGCCGTGCGGTGTACGGCCGCTCTGCTTTTTTCGACAGGACACAGTCAGGGGCACCAAAGAAAATATTGATTTTAGCTTGGCCTACCGAACGCACAATAAAAGAAATGGCATTGAGTCTGAGCCTGGACTCCGCCTCGAAGAAATACTCCGCGGCCAGGGGATGTAGTACACGGCTTCTAAGTCCTTTTTTATATTCGTAAAGTATGATGAAACAGTATTTTCATTCCCGCTCTCCGAAGAGCACTAATTTAATTAACATCAACTTAGTGCAAACTATAAATGACCTGTAGGTCTATCTGCTTTAGTCCCCCCTTGTCAGGAAAAAACCATACGGCGTACAATGAAGTCAACAGCAAACAAAATAAGTGGGTAACTATGGACCTGACTGAAAGCCTTGAAGACTATCTTGAAGCCATTTACATACATTTGAAGAAAAATAAAGTAGTACGGGTAAAAGACCTGATGAAATACTTTAACTACAAGTCTTCAAGTGTAAACACCGCTATTGGACATCTTAAACGAAAAGGCTTGGTCGACCATGAAAAATACGGCTACATAGATCTTACATCGATGGGTCGCGAACTGGCACAGGAGATATACAACAAACACGAAAAAATTACCGGTTTCCTGAGGGACACACTGGGGATAAATGCAAAAACTGCAGAAAATGATGCCTGTCGAATGGAACATGTCATCTCAGATGAGACGTATGAAACGTTTTACCGATTCATCAGACACCTGGAACACAGCATTACAAAAGAGAAACTTGAAATCATAATTGAAGAGTTTAGGAACCTGCCAAATTAACAATTTTTCTCCGGGAACGTATATCACGGGGAGATTTACCATAACGATGCTTAAACAATATGCCAAAATCACCCAGATTATGGTACCCTACTCTCATTGCGGCTTCAGTCACCGTAAAGTCGTGAACCTTTATCAGCTCATATGCTTTCTTCAGGCGCATTTCCGTAAGGCTTCGATGTACGGTTGAACCGAATGCCTGACGAAACCCGGTTTTCAGTTTGTAATCATTTAAACCCACCATTCGGGCCAGATCAGGAATCCCCGGTGGATTCTCCATTCGACGGAACATGATATTTCGGGCTTCCCGTATTCTCTCCAGATCAGCAGAAGAGAGGATTGTTTTTGTATTGCCCATTCCGTTTCTCAGATATGATATTAGCTCTCCCGTACAGGAAATACAGAGATCCTCCATATCATCAGGTATATCACTATCGGAAAAACCGCGTCTGAGCAGAGATTCTATCAAGAGGCGCATTTTCGGAGTCATCAGGCAGGCACATTTTCGCGACCCCTCAATGCAGCCGGAAGATGTTAAAGAAGTCGACAGCGGAGCAGGCATCACCCAGTCGGCCAGGGCGCTATAGTTATCAAAGCTTTCCGCAGTAAACCGGACCTCTGCCAGGCGAACACGCTGTCCCGGAGCTATACACAATTCACTCTCCATTTCACCTCTCGCTACGGTGAGTGCTCCCTGTCCCGGATAAATATCAAAATTCTGACGTACACCTTTCATGGAAAACTGCACCTGCCCCTCGAGGGTAAATCCCGCTTCAACCATATCAGAGACCACCATTCGAGTTTGGAACCTGAAAAGGTCTCTGGTCTCTACATCGATAAGAGAAACAACCAGATCAGGTGTAAAATAGACCTCTTTTATCTTTCCTGCAGCACCAGGAGTCTCAAAACTCAGAGACGTATTACCGTATTCAAAAGCGGATGTAGCGGATATATACTCCTTCAGTGCTTCTTTCAATTCGCCATCGCTTTTCAGCTTTACATGCATACGGCACCCTCCCTGCGCATAATTAATCCCGATTTCGGTAGTACACCCCCTCTTTTCATGGCACCTTAAACCACAAGAAAGTTAGGGCGGATTAACTTTATAAATAGAATACCACCTGAGCGAAGTCTCAACAAGAGGTCGCAACAAGGAGTATATGCAGAAAGATAATCCTGCCAGGGAGAAAATCTGATGAGACTTACCGTAATCAACAGCTGGTTCAGAGCAATTGGAAGGGCACAGATTCGTTATCGTTGGCTGCTGCTTCTTGTATTAAGCCTGATTACATTTATTGCTGCTTCCGGACTGGGAAAAATCACCATGGAAAGCTCAAACAGCGGCTGGTTTGAAAAAGCGGATGCTATTGAGATCGCTACAGAAGAATTCGAGGAACGCTTCGGCAATAATGAAAATATAGGTATCCTTGTTGAATCGGAAAATGTATTTGATCCGGATGTTCTCAGGATGATAAGACAGCTGGGTAATGAACTGCTTGAACAAGTTCCCTATGCCGATGAAATAACCTCCCTGACAGAACTGGAAATATCCGTGGGGACTGAATGGGGACTCGAAGTGATCAATCCAGTGGGAGAGGAAATACCGGAAAATCTCACAGCCTTGAATGAAATAAAAAACCTTGTCCTCTCACGTCCCTCTGTAGTGAATAAGCTGGTTTCCGACGATGCAACGGAAACCTGGATCAGTCTATCCTTACGGGAATTCCCGGAAGAAGAAGAGTGGGCAGAAACCGGTATAGACCCACTCTATGAAACTGGAGAAGTCGCGATAGACATTATAACCTCTCCCCGCTGGCAAAGCAGCAAATATACCTTGAAGGCAGTCGGCATGCCATATACCGAAACAGAGGAAAAAGCCTTTATGGCAACAGAGGCCTCTCTCAGGGTGATCAGTGGCTTTATTGTAATGATTGTTCTTCTCACAGTTTTTCTACGCTCTCTTCGCGGTGTTCTGGTGCCGGTCTTTACCACAGCCGCCGGTATCATGGTGGTCTTCGGCACCATGGGCTGGCTGGGCATCGGCGTTGACTCCATGCTCATGACTCTGCCCCTTCTGCTTGGCATGGCGCTTTCGGTAGGTTATTCAATTCATCTGGTGAACACCTTTAAGCGCAATCTTTCAAAAACCGGTAAGCGAAGGGAAGCAATAATAGGTGCTGTTGAAAAGACCGGATGGCCCATTCTATTTACTGTTTTTACAACCATGGGTTCAATGGCCTCATTTGCTTTCATAGGAATAGCCCCCATCAGATGGCTGGGACTTTCCTGTTCCGCGGTAGTATTTACCGTCTTTATCTATGTATTCACTTTAATCCCCGTACTGATGAGCTTCGGGAAAGACCCTGCTCCTCAGACTGGAGCGAAAAAAAAGAGAATGCTCACAGAAACCTGGTTCATGAATCTGGGAGAATGGGTTCTCAGACGAAGAAAAGGTATTGCAGTCGGATTTGTTCTAACAGTCATTGTTGCCGTTCCCGGGATTATGCGAATACACGTCAATGTTGACGGATTTGAGTTCATGGGGATGGAAGTGCCCTACATTCAACGGGTATATTCAGTGGTCACCTCAAAACTGGGATCATATTTCACCTATAACATCACGTATAAATTCGATGAAGCCGATGCTGTCAAGCGCCCTGATGTACTGAAACGCTTTGAAACTATCATGGAAAAGGTTGGAGAATTTGAACTGACAAAAAGGAGCGCGGGAATCCCGAAATCATTTTCCATACTGGATATTGTCAAAGAGATGAATATGACATTGAACGAAGACAAAGAGGAATTCTACACCATTCCGGATAACAGGGAGATGATTGCCCAGCTACTGTTCCTCTATGAAATTTCGGGCGGAACAAAAACTTATAAATGGGTCGATGAGGAATACTCTCTTCTGCGCGGGCAAATAGAAGTCTCCCGTTTTGCTTCCACCGAAATGCAGTACGAAATCGAGCAGATTGAAGCGCTTTCCCGGGAATTGCTGCCGGAGGCCGAGCTGGCAATTGTTGGCAGCGCAGCCAGATTCGCGGCGATGAACGACAAAATAGTCATAGGGGAACTAAAATCCTTCCTTCTTGCCCTCGTAATAATTGCCATTCTTCTTGCCCTGGTATTCTCAAGCATAACTACAGGACTTATCGGACTTATTCCGAATATAGCTCCTGTTCTTGCAATCGGCGGGGTAATGGGATATTTCGGATTCCAGCTTGATATGATGACCATGATAATAATGCCGATGCTTCTCGGTATAGCTGTAGATGACACAATTCACTTCATAAACCAGATAAAATATGAATATGAAGTTTCCGGAAACTACCACACAGCCATAATCAATGCGTTTGCCAGCCTGGGTAAAACCCTGACCATGACCACCGTGATTCTGTCATGCTCCTTCGGAGCATACTCCCTCTCATCTGTTCAGGCCATGCATAATGTCGGGATTCTGGCCCCCCTTGGCCTTTTCGCCGCCCTGATCGCTGACTATCTGATGACACCGGTTCTAATCCTCATGACCAAACCCTTTGGCCGGGAGGAGAATAAACCGCAAAACAAAGAATTCATGTACATAAAAGGAGAACGAAAATGACAAACAGAACTAACTACCTCAGAATTGCTGCCCCTGCCCTGATATTTGCTCTGCTGCTCATTGCCGCTGCACCACTGACAGCACAGGCACCTGACGGAGAGGAGGTTATGCGAATGGTGGATGATCGTTACACAGGAGAAACCAGCAGAAACACAACCACAATTACCCTGATAAACAAACGGGATAACAGCAGGGTACGGGAAATAATTTCCTATACCAAGGACTACGGGGATACAGAAAAAAATGTAATGGTATTCCAGCAGCCCAGAGATGTCGCCGGTGTAGGCTATCTGGCGTACTCCTACGATGAGATCGGCAAAGATGACGACACCTGGCTTTTCCTTCCTGCATTGAAGCGTTCCCGTCGCATTTCCGGGTCCTCCCGGAACGATTATTTCATGGGGACTGATTTCACCTACGATGATATGGGAGACCGAAAGGTGGAAGAGGATACCCACAACCTGACAGGAGAAGTAATAATAGAAGGCCATCCTTGCTGGGTAGTGGAATCTATTCCCAGGGAATCGGGATATATTTACTCCCGCCGGGTAACCTGGATTCGCCAGGATGTGCTGATTGCTATAAAGGTTGAGTATTATGATCGACAGGGAGACCTTCAAAAGATTCTGACAACCTCTGATATTGCCGAAATAGATGGAATATGGACGGTTCGCCGGATAGAGATGGACAACATTCAGAAGGAGCACCGTACAATCCTGGAATTTAAGGATATACAGTACAATCTGAGAGTGGAAGACTCCTTCTTCAGCGTTGCAACACTTGAACGGGGAAGAATCCGGTGAGATTCCTGGTTCTTATTTTCATCTTTCTGTCAGCGCAATTCTACTGTACGGCAGATACAGAGTTCGGAGGATACTGGGACACCCTCATGGCGGTGCAAACTGACAATTCCGGCGACTTTTTGGCTTCAAAAACCCGGATTCAGCCGGAATTGGAAACTTATGCCGGTGATTTCTACTTCCGGACCACACTGAATGCTGTTTATGATGACCGCAGTCCATCTCTGACCGAAGTCTCGGTAAATGAAGCCTACATGGAATATACCGGCAGTTTCTTTGATATCCGGGCAGGTCGACAGATAATAGTCTGGGGACAGGCTGACGGAGTCCAGATCACCGATATTATATCCCCCAAGGACCGCTCTCAGGCGGTAGTTCTGGATTATGAGGATACACGGTTGCCGGTAAATGCAGTCAAAGCACGGCTTTATGGAATCTCATATACCCTTGAGGCTATCTGGATCCCCTTGTACAGCGATGATGCTCTGCCTGAGAACAGCGACAACCCTCTGACAGAACTGCTCTATCCGGCCATGGTTAACCTCGGCTCTGGTCCTGAATCAGTTACCTATGCACTTGATGAGGGGTCGTTACCGAATAGTTTGTTTGATGGCGAAGCAGGCTTCCGGGGATCGCTATACCTCCCTGCAGGAGATGTGGCCTTCTCGCTCTTTTCAGGATGGGATAACTCTCCGGCGAATACCATGGAAGTAGACGGGTCAATTATCACAATAACCCCCGACTATGCACGAATATGGATGGTGGGAATCGATACAGCTCTTCCGCTGGGAGCAGTGGTTCTTCGCGGAGAAGGAGCCTGGATCAGCGGCCGCAGTTTCAGCAGAGAGGATTCAATGCTGGACCCGCTGAATGCAGACCAGATAAAATGCCTGGCAGGAATAGACTGGAACCCGGGGAGTGGATGGAGTCTGACCGGACAGTATATAGAGGATATTATTCCAGATTACAAAAACGGACTAACCCGGGACCAACGTATTAACACTGCAACATTCAGTGTATCCAAAAACTTTTTCCGGGAAACTCTGGACATCTCCACTTCTGCCTCAGTCGGTCTAAAATATTTTGATTCATACAGCTCAATCCAGGCAGCATATGACTTCAGTGATGAATTCAGTTTAACCATGGGTGTATCATTATATATGGAAGGTCTGGATGAGGCAGGTGAGTATGGAGAGTATACAGACCTATCCTGTGTCTGGACAAAGGGTCGATTCAGCTTTTAGCGGTTTACCCTATTTTGTTCATGGGCAATAAAAAGACCGACCTGCTGCAGCCGGTCGGTCTGAGATATAATATACAAACAGTGTTTTTATTGTTTAAACACTACAAGCGATTCCGGGGTAATAACCTGAAAAGTAAACGATTCAGTCAGGAAAAGTATCACCTCCTCCGAGGTGTGATGGTGATAACCGATAGCCAGATCCTGGCCCAGTATAAGTTCTGCATCTCCACCCCGCGCCGATACCATCAGAGCATCTTTTACCGCGTCTGAATAAATAACCTTGCCGCCGATAAGCTTCTCCACCTGATTTTTCAGCGTGCCTCCGGGGACAACATGGGCCATAAATTTCCAGATAGACGGGCTAACTGCAAGATTATAAGGTCCCGCTACTCCGGCGCTCTGAAAGCTGATCAAGGCATCAGAAACCGCATCAACAACACCTTCTGTACTGAGATTCAGCTTTATAGTAGAACCTCCAGCAGAATCCAGCAATCCGGAAATATTTCCGTCTCCAAGTCCGTTAAGTACCGCACTGTTCTCAAAAACGGCAACTTTTCTGGCTGCTTCCTCCAGAGGAGAAAGATCAATATCTCTGGCACCTCTGTTAATATTATCAAGTTCCCAGGTTTTCAGAGAAAAGAAAACTCTGGCCTCCACCAGTGGCTGAATGCTGTATACACCCCACTGAACACCCGCCTTCTCCGGGGGTCCTTCTACCGTCAACCGGCCCAGATCAACACTGGTATAACCGATCCCCCTGGGAGCAGGTACATCTACAAGACGTCGAGCCGTCAGATTTGAACGCAGAACATCTCTGGCGGTATTATCAATTTCCGCCCAGGCTGCATCACTGATCGGCGCTAAATTCCGTTTAAGTATATCCATAGAACCATCCATTTAAGTATTGTCTTTCAAGCTGCCGATTCCCAGACCGCCACCAGCGGCAGAAGAAACGGTTGAAGAGCTTTCTCCGCCGAGAAACTCCTTCTCCACCTCCTGTGCACCCTGTTCATAGAAACCAACCTCAGCCGGATCCAGCTCCTTCAGCAGCCGCAGGAACTCTCCGACATGAACTTTTTCCTCATCTGCAATGTCCCGAAGAACCTGCTGGGCAAGGGTATTATCAATTGATGCAGCCAGTTGCTGATACAGCTGTATCGCCTCATATTCAGCTGCAACCATCATTCTTACAGCACGAATAAGTTCTTCATCGTTCAGTTTACGATCGCTGTTTTTTACACTAAAAGGGTTTCCAAACTCCGGCATAAACACACTCTCCTTAATATACTTTAATCTCATAATATCATCCTTCGAAGTCAAATCGTATAGAAATATCTGTTTCACATGCAAACCTCACAAGCAGCTCTGTATAGGTTGCCGATTCAAGCACTCACCGACATCTCCAGAGTGTTTTCCAAGATGCCGGTTTCCACGGCTTCGGAGACATTTAACCCGCTTCGCTTTAAATAGCGGCGGCACTGTTCAATTCTGGAATACCCCAGCATAACGCCGAGAATAAAATCCTCCTCAGGCGTCAGTTCATTCAGGGGCTTTTCTCCAAATCTTGCAACGACGGCAACACAGTTGGGATCACCAAAAAATACATTCAGTTTTGAATCACTCACCGAATGAAAAATATAGGCGATATTGTTACGTTTTAATCTGTGTTCAGCCTCGCGCAGGAGATCTGTTGAAAGTGTATGCAGAACAAGACTGCGCAGGCCCTTTTTATATTCATATATATGATGACATAGTATCTTCATAAATAACCCCTGAAAATCGTTAATGTGTATTAACTTAATCTACAATAATTTAAACCCAATGTCTACTTTTCGGGAGAGAGGAAGTAGAAAACATACGCACTTCATTTACACATAATTTCACTCTTCTCAATCAGGCAACAAAAATACAACTATGCTTGTATTGATTATCGATTAGATTTATTATCTCTTCTATTAACACACCTTAACTCATTAACCAATGATTCTTTTCTGCGGAGTTCTACTTATGCGTCGAGTGAGTATTCGAATAAAACTGGCTTTTCCGGCAGTTGCTTTATCATGTCTATTATGCGGGGTACTTTTCTTTACCACCAATCACGGATTCAATCTGTTCCAGCAATACATTCTGGGGCTCTCTCATGATCTGGCCATGGACGGATATAAAAGAGAAATGAAGAGCGCAACAGAGATTGCCGCATCAACAATCAGTGCTATTTTCAGCAATCAGAACCTGTCGCAGGAAGAAAAGCTGGAGCAGTCTAAAGAACTGGTCCGAAAACTCAGATTTGGTGAAGATGGTTATTACTATGCCTACCAGAGAGGAACCGGATTTAACATCATCCACGGGGCCAATGCATCCCTTGAAGGAACCTCCCTCTGGGACCTGCAGTCACCGGACAAAAAACAGTACATTATCAGAGATCTGGATAAGGCAGCAGAAAACAACAGTATATTCGTAGAATTCTTCTGGGAAAAACCTGGAGCAGAAAAAAATACTGTATATCCAAAACTCGGAACAGCGATGATGGTTCCCGGTACAGACATGTGGGTTGGGACCGGAACATATATTGATGAAATTGATGCAACTCTGGCGAATATAGATACCAGCCTTTCTCAATTCGCCTATCAAACCCAACGGCAGTTTCTGATTATCTCCATTATCGTCCCGGGTCTGTTTATTCTCATTCTAATGATGGGAATAACCTCGATAACCCGGCCCCTGCTGGCACTCAGCAGGTTCTTTGAGGAAAGCAAAGGGGTTGATTTCACTATCGACCCTCCGGTTTCCCGGCGTAAACTATCAGATGAAATTTCAGATCTTGAAGCAAATTTCCGCACCCTCTACACACAATTCGGAGAAATCCTGAAAGAGGTAAAGGAGAATGTCCAACAATCGGAAATACTGAGCAGCAGCATGAACAGGGGTTCTTTGGCAATATCGGAATCGTCTGAAACAGTGAAAGATTCAATGGATTCAATAGCAACAGCAGCGAACCAGCTTGATGGAGAAGCAAAAGCAAACCTGAACCTCTGCGCTGATCTGGAAGTATTTATAAGCGAAAACAGCAAACTGGCAAAAACACAGACTGAGTACGCAGAAAAAGTACTCAACGATATTGTCGCCATAAACGATGATCAGGATAAAATCCTGAATATGGCGGAAGAACTCAATAGTACCGCCGGCAATTTTCACGCGGCAGCAGAATCGGGAGCCGGAAAAGTGCTATCAGCTGTACACAATCTGGAAGCAGCAGAGCGATCCGCAGCGGCCATCGGTGAAGTAATAGACCTTATTAACAATATTGCCGACCGTACTCATATCCTGTCAATGAATGCAGCGATTCAAGCCGCACATGCAGGTGCTTCCGGTAAAGGGTTTGCGGTGGTAGCCAATGAAATACGCAAACTGGCTCAAAGTTCCCGGGATAATTCACAGAAGATAACTCAGAGTCTAACCGAAATTGCACAGTCCATACAAACCAGCATGAAATCAACCAAAGAGGTACAGCTCTCATTCTCTACTATAAATTCAGGTTCTGAAACTGTAAAAAAATCGACGGAAATAATTGCTCAGTCTTCAAGTGCTCTTACTGAATCGGGAAACAGGATTAATCAAGCCCTGAAAGAATTAGGTGAAAATGCACGGATAGTCGATTCTTCATCACAAGATGCTACCCGCAAAGTCAGCGATCTTGCTCAATCATCAGATGAGCTGTCATCTCTTTCGGGCAATCTTGATTCTGCATCGACCACCTTAAAGAATAAGATGCATACCATTTCAAGCGAAACCAGAGAGATAACAGCATTGACTGCTGAAAATGAGAAAAACACAGCCAGGATTGCCGGAACTGTAAGCCGTTTTAAAACCTGAAATATTTTGCCTACCTGTAAACTTTTTCTTGACCCTCCCCATAAGGGGAGGGTTTAGACTAAGCTCCGGAGGCATGTATGGAAAAAGCGGAAAACAAAAAAATTGATCTGAAAAAGGTGTATATATCGTGCTACAGAGCGAAGACATCAGTAGACTTTGTCCGGGTTCCTATGATCCAGTATCTGACATTTCAGGGAAAAGGGAATCCCAATACCTCACCTGAGTTTGAAGAAGCTATGGGAGTTCTCTATGGACTGGCATATACAGCAAAGTTCCTGTCCAGAGATCTTGGGCAGGATTTTACAATCATGCCTCTGGAAGGCCAGTGGTGGTCTGATCCCCCGGAAGCCTTTTGTTCCGTTGCAAAGGATTTGTGGCTCTGGAAAGTAATGATTGCCCTTCCGGAAGTTGTTACCCCATCTTTAATTAAGAACGCTGAAGAAGTTCTCAGAAAGAAAAAGAATCCTCCGGGAATCGAAAAGGCAAAAATTGAAACCCTGGAAGACGGACTGTCCGCCCAGTTTCTCTACATCGGCCCCTATGCCGATGAAGCCCCTTTTATAGCAGACATGCATACACACGTAAAAGAACAGGGTTATAAACTACGAGGGCATCACCGGGAAATTTATCTTAGTGATCCCCGACGGACAGCTCCGGAAAAACTTAAGACCATTATCCGACATCCGGTGGAAAAGGTCTGAAACCCTGTACAGTTGCATCCGATGGAAGATACACTTCTCCTGCATCGGGAGGTTGGATGTTTTCCATCGGAGAGTTTTCACGCGCCACACAGCTTACGGTAAAAACCCTGCGCTTTTATCATGAGCAGGGTATCCTTATTCCTGCCCGAATCGACCAGACTACGGGCTATCGCTATTATGATAACAATTCATACAATCGGGTTTATCAGATTGAACACCTGAAAAACCTTGGTTTCACCATCTCTGAAATCCACCGCATTTTTACTGATTTCAAAGATGAGCAGGAACTGAATGCTCTGGTAAAAGAGAAGCTTTTTCAGACACGAGCCGAAATACACGCGCTTAAATTACTGGAACAGAATCTTAAACAAACCGCCAGGATAACCGAACAGACAGCACTGGTTTCGAAGGGCAGAGAAATAGTGCAAACTGAACTGAAACTGCCACTTCTGGCGGTAGTAAAAGTAACAGGCACATATGAAAATCTTGGAGAGGCATACAGAACTCTTTTCAGCAGCCTCGGCGCAGTTATCAAAGGAAAACCCTTCGCCTTCTATTATGATCTCGAGCATCGGGAGAAGGATCTTTCCCTGGAAGCGGCAGTGCCTGTTAAAAAGGAAATACCTTTAAAAGGCATAACCTACAGAAAACCGGAAACCATACACTGCATTAAAACCGAGTATGCCGGCCCATACGGAAAGCAGGGAAATACCTACCTGCGGCTCTTTACCTTCTGCAGGGAGAGAGGATTAACCATGGAAACACCGGTGATTGAACATTATTTAAAAGGGCCGGGTATGATTCTCCGGGGGAATCCGGAGAGATACCGGACAGAGTGTATTCTTAAAATCACTGCTGCCGGGCAATTTGAACGCTGATTCCCATCTTCTCAAGCTCTTTCAGAATTCCGGGGTCCGCGGCATCATCGGTAATAAGGGCATCAACTATATCCAGGTCACAGATATGACTCAAAGCTGTTTGTCCGAGTTTATTTCCATCTGCAATCAATACAACCTTTTTCGCACATCCGATCATCTTCTGCTTAACAGAGGCTTCCATCATGGTATGATCGGTCAATCCTTTTTCCAGCGAAACAGCCTTAACAGAGAGAAATAGAACATCCGCATTCACCGATTCAAAAAAACTCTCCGCCGGAGGTCCGATCATTGAACGGGAGGGCCCGTGTACAATTCCTCCTGGCAGAATCAGAGTCAGTTCCGGGAGACCTGTGAGAACCTGTGCAGCTTCCAGACTTGGAGTAATTACGGTAATATGCTCCTTCTCACAGAGCTTGAGGGCAAGTTCATAAGCAGTGGTGCCGGAACCAATAATAACCGTATCCCCGCTCTGTACCATATCCGCAGCCGCCACAGCCAGCAGACTTTTTGCATCCCTGTTCTGATTCAGCCGGCGGGAAAAACTGGCGCCTGAAATACTGGACTGCAGCAGTCCTGCTCCTCCCTTGGTACGAAAACAGATTCCGGCATCTTCAAGGGCAACAAGGTCCCGTCGAATAGTATTCTCGGAAACACTTAGCTGCTCACTCAAATCCGAGACTTTTACTGTATGCCTGCTTGATAGGAGTTCCTGTATTTTAAGAAACCGTTCAGGTTGAAGAAGCCTGGAATCGTCATTCATGAGGTAACAGTATAAAGGGTGTTTTACGCTCTGAGAAGCATATGGCGGCTTCTTTTATCCGTCTCAAGTACCGGTGTCCCGATCGTTCAGCGCCATGGCGCATTTTGATTACAGTACCATTTGTATCAGAAACTATCTGATAATACTCACCAGCAATACTGCAGTAAGTTACAGGTAAAAACCTAGCATTGTTTACAGTGTCATACTGAACAGGTTCATAGATCATAACTCAGATTATTTCAATTATATTTGGAGGAATTATCTTTATGAATAGAAAACCTGTTCTTCTTTTGTTTATTAGAATTGCAGCTATTGCTTTACTGTCTTCCTGTGAAGACAGCGGAGCTGGTTAATCATCAACACCAACGGTAACCCCGGTCATAGACTATGACTACATCGGCTGGACCTTTGACAAAACTCTGGAAGAGATAAACGGCAACAGCATGTACACATTGACTGCTGAAGAAGTGCTGTCTTCTTACCCGTTTTCCTATGGCAGTTCCACTAGTCCGACCTACGCTAAAGCCATGTTTATCCGTCTGAAGACAGCAGAAGAGGTAGACTCACCCTTCGGAGACGACAGCACCTGGGCTGTATCCCTCTGGTCAACAACTGACTATTCAAATGGGGACAGATATCCCCTGTTCACCTGGTATAATGCTTCCGGCACACGTCTATTCTCATGCTGGGAAGGCTGGTTCTCTCAAACTCTGTACAACGGCAGCACAAGCACCACACTTTTCCAGATTCAAGATGAGACATACGCCAACTCACTTAAGATGAGGAACTGGCACAATACGGTAATTACCAGCGACGGGACCAATATCCATTGCTACCTGAACGGAGAACTTACGAAGGCCATCAACACCAGTATTGACCTCACCGGTACCGAAAGATTTGCCTTTGGAGAACTCAGTGGGTCCACCTTTATGGGAAAGCTTGATACTGCAGTTATTTACGAGGACTATAAGGACAGCTCTGAAGTAGCGGATATTTACGCAGCCGGACGCTGACAACTGCAGCATGCTACATTCTGCAGAAGCTTTTAAACAGGGCTTCTGCAGAGCTGTTCATTAATTGTGCTACTGATCGAGCCTACCGATCTTGCCGGATAGGGCACAATCAATGGAATTCCGGCATGATAAATTATATCAACCTCTATTCCATACACCTCTTCAAGGTTTTCAGGGGTAATAGTTTCTTCTCCCCCATAGGCAAATACTTTTGCATTCTTCAGCAGCACAAAGCGGTCGCAGTAGCGTATTGCAAGATTAAGATCATGAATAATAATGGCTACGCAGGTGTTATGCTCAGCTGCTATGGCTTTTACAATCTGAAGCACCTCATGCTGATTACGGGGATCCAGATTACTGGTTGGCTCATCCAGGAGCAGCAATTTCGGCTCCTGCGCCAGGGCCCGGGCAAGCATAACTTTCTGTACTTCACCGCCGGAAAGCTCGGAAACATTGCGTAAAGCCATATCTGATAAATTCATCTTCTGCATTATATCCGACACCAGGATCCGGTCCTCGGCGGTGGAATCCCACTGTATATACGGCTTTCTGCCCAGCAGTACGGCATCAAAAACAGTCATATCAACTGTGCCAGTATGCTGGGGAACATAGGCAATGGTCCGGGCACGCTCATTCCGGGTCATCTCATATACATTCTCACGCTCCACCAGTACCGCACCCTCAGAAACAGGACAGATGCGGTTAATACTCTTCAGCAGAGTGCTTTTTCCGGCACCATTGTTACCCAGAATCGCTATACAGCGGTTCTTCTGAATATCAAAACTTACCTCGTCCAGAATGTTCCGTGAAGTACGGCTGTAAGCGAAACTAATGCGGTCTATCTCAACCATGGGTCTTTATCCCCCGGAAAAGTATGAACAGAAACAAGGGTGCGCCAAGAAACGAAGTTATTGCACCAATAGGCAGAATAACCGGAGCGATAACAAGCCGACCGAAAGTATCTGCAAGAATTAGAAGCAGACCCCCGGCAACGGCCGAACAGGGGATGAGATACCTATAATCGTTCCCTACAAAACGACGCATAATATGCGGTGCAACCAATCCTACAAAACTGATAATACCGACAAAGGAGACTGCAACTGCTGCAGTAAGAGAACCGACACCCATGCTTACCAGCATTACCAGACGTGTATTTACACCAAGACTTTTCGCCGTATCCACGCCGCCTGCCATGGCATTATAGTTCCAGCGATTCAGAGAGAAATAGAGCAGCGATAAAACCATAACAAGCCCTAGGATTGAAATCTCAGTCCAGCCTGTTGCTCCGAGATTCCCGAAGGTCCAGAACACAACCGTACTGATTTTTGTCTCATCAGCAAAATACTGCAGCAGCGTGCTGCCTCCTGCAAAGAGAGAACTCAAGGCAACACCGGCCAGAATGAGCCCGCCAGGTCCCAGATCCTTCTTGAGTCCGGACAAAGCAATAACAACAAAAGTAGACATTGATCCGCAGAGAAATGCGCAGATGGTTACAATATAGGGATTATTGATCGAAACCGCTGTTGCTGCGGAATCGGAGTTCACCACACCTCCGCCGAAAACGATAATCCCCAGGGCTGCCCCGAAAGCCGCACCATGAGAAACTCCCAGGGTTGAGGCTGAAGCCAGAGGATTCCGCAGTACACACTGCATAACAGCACCGGATGCTGCCAGGGCTGCCCCGACCAGTAATGCCGAAACAACCCGAGGCAGCCGGATATTCATAACCACCGTCTTCGTCCTGGCAGTTCCGTTGCCCAGGATTGTATTCAGCACATCCCTGACAGGAATCTGAAGAGAACCCGCACTGACTGCAAAAAGTGAAATCAGTACCGTTGCAGCCAGCACCAGAAAAAAAACAGCTCTCTTCCGTAGAAGAAAAGCATCATACAGCTCGATAGATGCGACAGTATCAACAGCCATTGCTCAGGATTTACCGAGTTTTACTGTACAATACCCAAAACCGGACTTTTCAAGATTATCCAAGTAATTCTCAACTCCAAGGAAGAAGTGGAAAATCTCATTCGCCTTGCTGGAAAAATCAATATCCTTAAACTGCTCCGGATAGAGAATGGTTCCTACATAGTAACTGTTGATAATGGGGATCTCGACATTCGAATAATAGGATGTTGAGCTGGGATACTGATACACAGTTCCCTCGGCTACAGCTCGAAGCTGTGCATAAAAATCGGGGTTTTTTTGGAAGTCATTCTGAACAAGCCCCACGCCTCCACTGTCCAGAAAGATTACCTGTGGATTCCATCCCAGAACCTGCTCCTTATCAACCAGAACACCCCCGGATTTTTCAGAAATCCCCTCGGTTACATCATTGGCAGCTACGGCCTGGAAAACAGCATATTTTGAGTAAACCCCCTCGATTCCATGTGCCCCCTTGAAGGTTGCCGCTGCACCCAGTACGGTAGGTTTTTCCACTGCGGGAACATTTGCTGTTCGTTCTCTAAGATCTTTTAGAGAATCATTGATAAAGGCTATCACATCTTCCGCCCTCTTCGATGCTCCACAGACATCGCCAAGGAGTCTCAGTGCCTCCTCGTAGTTTTTCCCGAAGAGGGTCCCCATGGGTACTGCAACAACGGGGATTCCTGTCTTGGTCTGGATCTCATCCGCAAGTTCGCTGTTGTAGGAACAGAAGATAACATCCGGATTTACACTGATAATCTGCTCCGGATAGTAGTTGGTTGCCCCCCTGGCATCAGTACCTACAACAGGAACTTTCGACCAGAGCTCTTTTGTAGCATAAGCATATGCGGTCACAGGACTGATTGTATCCGGATCCATACCACCAACTCCGGCAACCTTATCCGCCAGCCCCAGATAGGTAATCATGCGGGGAGTATTTCCCAGGGGAACAAAGGTCTCAACAACCTTCGGAACCTCAACCTCACGCCCGAGGCTGTCGGTGATAATTCGTGTTTCTTTCTGTACAGTTTCTGTTGTTGCACCCTTTTCACAACCGGAAAACAGGCCGGCAGCAAGGGCAAAAATCAGGATTGATGCTGCAATTTTTTTCATCTAACTACTCCTTTCTATTGTTTTACTCATTTTTTAAAAAGCCTGTATTACTGACATTGCCCGCCACTCACCAGCCCCTGCTGTAGTTGATAAAACAGTCGGCGCAAACGGTTTTTCCATCCTGCAGGTGCATCTTGTGCTCCGGTGCACCTTCGCCGCAGTTCTCACAAATCAGAGTGGTAAAGAGGCGGGCTCGTTCAGGAAGATCGAAATCTGGTTCGGAAAAAGTGAAAATTTCATCCACAGGTGAATTGAGAAGCCGCAGCTTCCACTCTTCCCTGTCCATATCTTGCTCCTTCTTCCCTGGGATAAGACAGACCCGCATCTTTTTCCCGCTGGTACGATCAAAGAACGAGAAAGCCTGTTTGCCGGTTCCCCGGTAGATAAGGTTCCCCTTACCAAAGGTGCAACTTAAAAGGGCTTGTACCGCATCTACACCGCAGGCGTCATTCTCGGTTACGCAGACAATCTGCTCATCATCAGATACGCCGATTCCAAGTTTTTCCCTGGCAGCCTCACAGGCCTTGAATCCGATGGCCAGTCCAGGACACTCATGTCCGTGAAAAGCTACGGCTTTATTCCATAATTCACTGTTCATATTTCTTCCTCCTTTTCTTCAAATAAAGACCTTCTGCATTTCCCTGTACCAGTCAGGTGTTCGTATCTCCCCGGATATACGGGCAGGTATATACGATTTGATATCCAGAACAGGACTACCGTCTATTGCATCCAGGCCGGTTACCTCAAGAATCCTCCCTCGTCTCTCGAGGAGCTTCACTTCGGTAACAAGAATTCTGTTAGGCCGGGCAGGACTATGGGTAGCAAAAACCCCTACTTCAGGAAAATCCCGGTTTCCCTGGGGATGGACTTTCGACTGCCGTAGTTTTTCTTCTGGAACCAGATGGGACCAGAATAGCACTGTGATATGGGAAAACTCATCAAGACCATCGAGCATTTCTTCAAACTCAGGATTAATAACTACCTCTGAAACAGCCTGCCGCTGTTCCCGCATCCTTCCGACCCTGTCCCGCCAGCTCATGGCCTGCAGTACCGGCCCCCAGACAGCATCCTTTGCCTGATTGCGCACAATGCCGATTGGTCTCAGTTGTATGCTTTCCACTGTTTTTACCCCTCCATCCCAGCACGCCCCATTCAGCTATCTGCCTGAGAATATGTATTTTTTATGATGACACCTGTATATTTTCACCATTTATCACATTAATCAACTACAAATCATTTTTCTTGGTTTTATATGGTTGACCATAGCAGTATTTTGGTGGTTTCATTCATATATAACCATCACATAGAGGTTCGTATGAAAAAGATTGTTTTTTCCATTTTCATGGTTCTTGTTCTTTCTTCAGTTCTTCTCGCTGCAGGAAGTACGGAATCAGAAGATTCAGGCAAGCCCCTTGACCAGATAAGTGTCACCGATGCACTGGGCCGCGAGCTTACCGTCCCCCTCAATCCCGACCATGTAATCTGTTCGGGCGCCGGGGCACTCAGGCTCTGCACCTACCTGCAGGCTCAGAACAAGGTTATTGCCGTCGATGACATGGAGACCAAACGCCCCAAATTCGACGCCCGCCCCTATGCTCTTGCAAACCCGCAGTATAAGGAACTTCCTACCTTCGGCGAATTCCGCGGTCATGATAATCCTGAGTTGATCCTTGCCTTAAATCCTCAGCCCCAGGTTATCTTTAAAACCTATTCGGCCATGGGTGTTGATCCGACAGAGCTCGAGGCACGTACCGGTATTCCTGTTGTCGTACTTAATTATGGTGACCTTGGAGGGAATCGGAAAGAATTCTATACCACCCTTCGAATAATGGGAAAGGTTCTTAAAAAGGATGCCCGGGCAGAAAGTATTATAGCCTTCATGGACAAAGCCATTGCCGATCTCGAAGAGCGCAGCGCCCGGGCTTCGAAAAACTCTCAGCCAAGCTGCTTTGTAGGCGGAATCGCCCATGCAGGTCCCCACGGTATCCAGTCAACCGAACCAGCCTATCCTCCCTTCATGTTCCTGGGAGCCGACAATCTGGCCCACGACCCGTCAAAAGGGTACAAAGATCTGCAGCATGCCGACATTGCCAGGGAACAACTAGTGGACTGGGATCCGGACATCCTTTTTGTTGATATCTCCACAATGCAGCTTGAAGACGAGGGGAATGCCATTAACGAGCTTAACAGTGATCCGGTATATGCGGGATTGAAGGCCATTCGGAATAAAAATGTCTTCGGCGTCCTTCCCTACAACTGGTACACCAGTAACTACGGCTCCACCCTCGCAAACGCCTATTACATCGGAACGGTCCTTTACCCCGACCAGTTTTCCGATATTGATCCGGGAAAAAAGGCGGATGAAATTTATTCATTCATGGTCGGCAAACCTGTTTTCACCAAGCTGAACAGCTGTTTCAATAACACAGGGTTCGCCCGTATTTTTAAATAGAGCAATGACAACTGCAGACCAGACTCTTAATGCCTACAGTGCCTATGCCAGCAGGAAGATTGCACTTACCATAGCAGGCAGCTTTCTGCTTACAGCCGTCTTTCTTATCTCTCTTTCCCTTGGTTCGGTGTCCATTCCACTGAAGGATGTAGCTTCGAGTCTGCTGCAGCTTGGGACAAAAAGTCGCTGGGAAAAGATAATTCTTCAGATCAGGCTGCCCCAGTCCTTGGCTGCTGTAGCGGCCGGGGCAGGGCTGGCGGCAGCGGGAGTCTCAATGCAGACGATACTCCGCAACCCCCTGGGATCACCTTTTACCCTGGGGATTTCTAATGCCGCGGCGTTTGGTGCCGCCTTATCGGTAATGATCTTCGGTACCGGAGTAATGCGTAGCAGTGCCGCCGATGCTGTCTCCATTACCAATCCCTGGGGAACAACCTCCGCGGCATTCTGCTGCAGTATGCTGGCAGCCGGTATAATCCTCGCGGTGGCCCGGCTCAGAAGATCCTCCCCGAAGGTTATGGTGTTAACCGGTGTCGCCCTTGGATCCCTTTTCAGCGCCGGAACCATGTTTCTACAGTACTTCGCCGACGACACTCAACTTGCGGCCATGGTTTTCTGGACCTTCGGGGATCTTGCCCGGGCGGACTGGGCCGAACTTTCAGTAATTGGAAGTATTACCTTATTCGGACTTATCTTTTTCTTTTTTAACCGATGGAACTACAATGCCCTGAGTTCCGGAGACGACACAGCAAGATCGCTAGGAGTTCCAGCAGGCCGGATACGTATGACAGGAATGACGATCGCATCGTTAATGACCGCAGTTATTATTGCCTTCGTCGGTATAATCGGTTTCGTCGGTCTTATCTGCCCGCATATCGTACGGAGGCTGGTCGGGGACGACCATCGTTATCTTATGCCCGCTTCGGCGATAGCCGGAGCCATCCTGCTATTGGCTGCCGATACGACGGCCCGGATCATGCTTGCACCCCATGTACTGCCGGTTGCCATTCTGACATCCTTTACCGGAGCACCGCTTTTTCTCTATCTTCTGATACGGGGGTATAAATAGTGACTGTCAAGGTTGATGGAGTTTCGTTCTGCTATCACAGTATACCGGCGCTGGAAAAGATCACCTTCAGCCTGAAAGACGGAGAAATAACCGCAGTCATGGGACCCAATGGAGCCGGAAAAACAACCCTGCTTAAAACAGTAAACGGACTGCTCAAACCAAGCCATGGTTCTGTCTTCCTGAATGAACAGGAAATATCTTCTATTCCCCCCAGGGAAATCGCCCGCAGTACCGCCTATGTTGCCCAACGCAGTGAACCAGGACGACTTACCGTTTTTGACGCGGTCCTTCTGGGACGAAAGCCCCATATCACCCTACACATGAGTGAGAATGATCTTACCGTTGCCCGCAGGGCTATAGGCATGATGGGACTTGATACACTGGCATTACGCTATACCGATGAACTTTCAGGTGGCGAGTATCAGAAGGTATGTCTTGCCCGTGCGCTGGCCCAGGAGCCACGGCTTATCCTGCTGGACGAACCAACCAGTGCTCTGGATCTCTTTAACCAAATTGAACTCCTCACTATTCTACGGCAAATTGTCGAACAATACAGAACCGGGATCTTAATGACAATTCACGACCTGAATACTGCATTCCGATACGCCGACCGTTTTATCTTTCTGAAAGACGGTTCTGTATACAGTATTATCCCAAAAGAGGAAATCAACGCTGAAATTGTTAAGGCTGTCTATAATGTCCCCGTGGAGATCCATTATCAGGGAGGTCATCCCTATATGGTTCCCGGAGAGCTCCAGAACATTAAGTCACCATATTCAAATAAAATACTTGCCTGACCAGGGTAAAAAGGGAGAACAACTATGAAAACTTTAATATATGATCCGTTTTCCGGAATCAGCGGCGACATGCACATGGGGGCAATGATTGACCTCGGCGTTCCGGAAGAGTACATCACAGAAAGTCTTGAGCGACTGAATCTGCCTGGCTGGGATATCGAATTCAAAAAAGAGAGTCGCTGCGGTATTGTCGGGATACGCGCCCTGGTATACGCGGAGGGAGAACACGATCATTCCCATGAACACGATCATCCCCATGAACACGATCATTCCCATAAACACGATCATCCCCATGAACACGATCATTCCCATAAACACGATCATTCCCATGAACACGATCATTCCCATGAACACGATCATTCCCATGAACACGATCATTCCCATGAACATGATCATTCCCACGAGCATGATCATTCCCACGAGCATGATCACAGGGGGCTGAAGGAAATCCGTGCCATGATTGAGAGCAGCGCTCTGCCGACGGGAGTAAAAAAACGGAGCCTGCGTATGTTCCAGGTTATTGCTGAAGCGGAAGCAAAAGTTCACGGGTCTACCGTTGAAGAGGTTCACTTTCATGAAGTGGGGGCGGTTGACTCCATCGTTGATATCGTCGCTGCGGCCGCTGCAATAGAATATCTGAAGCCGGACAGGATTCTGTCTTTCCCGCCGGAATTAGGAGGGGGCTTTGTAAACTGCGCCCACGGACGGATCCCGGTTCCCGCACCGGCAACGGTTGAAATTCTAACCAATGTTGAATGCCGCCGGGGAGCTGTTGATAAGGAGACCACCACTCCAACAGGAGCAGCAATTCTGAAAGCCAATGTGGATGAGTTTATCAGCTTTAGTAATTTCGCAATAACAAAAACCGGATACGGGCTGGGAAAGCGGGAACTGACTATTCCCAATGCCCTCCGGGTTTTTTTGGCGGAAGCAGATGAAAAGGCCACAACAGAAGTCCTGCTTATGGAATGCAACATTGATGACATGAATCCGGAACTTTACGAGAACCTCCTTGCCTGCCTCTTTGGAGCAGGAGCAAAAGATGCCTATCTTACCCCTGTACAGATGAAAAAAAACCGTCCCGGCACACTGCTCACCGTAATGACAAGCCATGATAAGCGCGAAGAGATAGCGGATATTATCTTCCGTGAGACTACCACCGGTGGCCTCCGGGAATATCCGGTTACCCAGACCATGCTTGAGCGGAAGTTTGAAACAGCAGAGACTCGCTACGGAAGATTGAAAATCAAGAAGTTCTTCCATAAAGGAGCATGTGTCTCCTGTAAAGCAGAATATGAGGAAGTAAAGGCACTCGCTGAAAAGAACGGAGTTCCAATGAAGGACATATACCGGGAGATCCGCTGGTGAGTCTGAAAGGAAAAACTGAATCTCTACAGAAACTGCTGAAAGAGCTGCCCGCTTTTGTCATCGCCTTTTCAGGTGGTGTCGATTCGGGGCTTCTCGCGGCTACAGCAGCAAAGGCGGGGATACAACCTCTTCGTCTCATAACCGTGCGTCCGCCATGGGTTCCGGAACGCGAATACCGGGATGCAGCTGCTACAGCAGCGTCCCTGGGAGCAGAATGGAATGTCATTCCCACGAAATTTCCGAAAGAGCTTATAAAGAATCCGGAAAACAGGTGCTACCGCTGCAAGAAACGTATCCTTACCCTGATAAAAAAAGCTGCCTGCTCCGCCGGTGCATCCCTCATTCTTGACGGATCCAATACTGATGACAGCAGGGCATACCGGCCGGGAAAAAAAGCACTGAAAGAATTCAGTGTACGCAGCCCACTGGCGGAGTGTGGATTCTCCAAAGAAGATGTACGGACCCTGGCTAAAGAATGTGAGCTATCTGTATGGAACAAGCCTGCCTACTCCTGCTTGCTTACCCGCTTTCCTCACAACCGGATAATAACCGCGCAGATGCTCACCAGGGTAGAGAAGGGAGAGGAATTCCTGATTGAAAGTGGTTTTCCCGAAGTCCGACTCCGCTCACATGAAGATCTTGCAAGGATAGAACTAACTCCTGAAGCCCGGGAAAAGTTCTGCACCCCTGAGATAATGGACACAATCAGCCATGGCCTTAAGGAAATCGGATACCGCTATGTCTCTCTGGAGCTGGAAGGTTACCGCAGCGGAAACATGGACAAGGCAGGAAGGAAATGAGTACAAACAGTAGACTGGAGGAACTGCTTGAGGCATTTAAGCAGGGCAACACAGGCCTGGAGGATACCCGACAAGCAGTACAGGACCTTTTTTTTGCCGACCTGGGACACACCCGCGTTGATACAAATCGACAGGAACGAACTGGTTATTCCGAGGTAATCTACTGCGCAGGGAAATCAACTGGTCAGGTGCGGGACATAATGGCACTCATGCAGAAGAAGGGAATCAATATCCTGGCTACCCGCATGAGTGACGAAATGTATACAGAACTTAGAGATGAGTTTCCGCAGGGAATCTACACACCCGGTCCCGGGATCTTCACCATACAAAGTCTGCCGCCGGAGAAGAAAGGCAAAGGAAAAATTGCCGTAGTAAGCGCCGGAACATCGGATTATCGGGTAGCCGAAGAAGCTGCTCTCACCGCCGAATTCTACGGCAACACCGTTGAACGCTTCAGCGACGTAGGTGTTGCAGGCATTCACCGGCTTTTCGCATCAATTGAGGATATACGTTCCGCCCGGGTCATCGTGGTTGTTGCCGGAATGGAAGGAGCCCTTGCCAGTGTTGTTGCCGGACTGGTTGAATCTCCCATAATCGCCGTTCCCACAAGCGTCGGATACGGAGCAAATTTTCAGGGACTGACAGCCCTCCTGTCGATGATCAACAGCTGCTCCGCAGGAATCTCGGTGGTTAACATAGACAATGGATTCGGCGCCGGGTTCATGGCGGGAATGATTAATACTCTGGATTAGAAAATAGTACTTTCTTACACATTCTCATGGGATAATAGCTGTATGGTAATTTACTTTGAAGGTATTGTAATTGGTGTTTTTACTTTCGTGGTGATAGGTGTATTCCATCCCATAGTCATAAAAGGAGAGTACCATTTCGGTACAAAGATATGGCCGGTCTTTCTGATATAACAAAGTCGAAGGAAGCCTTCAATGAAGAGTCTGCAGACGCAGGAGCCCCAGCAACAGGGCTTCTCAGCCTTGCATGTAAGCTAATAGACCCTACCTCCACACCTCGTCGGCAATCTCTTTTACCAGTTTCATTTTTCTCCACTGGTCCTCTTCGGTGAGAATATTTCCTTCTTCCGTTGAGGCAAATCCGCACTGGGGACTCAGGGAAAGACGCTCCAGGGGCACATATTTCGATGCTTCCCGAATACGGTTTTTAATTACTTCCTTATCTTCCAGACGGGAATTCTTGCTTGTAATAAGCCCAAGGACAACCTTTTTTGCCCCGGAGACAAAACGCAGGGGTTCAAAATTTCCGGATCGCTCATCATCATATTCGAGAAAGTAACTTTCCACATTTTCCTTCCCAAACAGAAGCGCTCCTACAGGTTCATATCCCCCGGATGTAGCCCAGGTAGAGTGATAGTTACCCCGGCAGACATGAGTCGAGATCTTAAGGTCTTCAGGCAGATCCCGGACCGATTTGTTATTCAGTTCCAGATAGAGATTTTGAAGAGTATTCAGATCAAAACCTTCACCTGCCATCAGGGTCCAGAAATCCCGGTCACAAAGCATACCCCAGGTACAGTCGTCCAGTTTTATATCCCGACAGCCCAGTTCATAAAAGGCGAAAATTGCTTCGCGGTAGGCAGAACTTAGATCATCGATAAGTTTCTGACGGTCAGGATAGATTTCCTTAACTTTCTCTTCATTGGCGCCACGGACCAGCTCGGCATACATCTGTGCAGGAGATGGAATACTCAGACGGGCAACAGCATCATCGCCTGCCAGGTTATGCAGAAATGCATAGTGCCTCAGAAAAGGATGAGAATCAATAAAACGTATCTTTCCGATCAATCGCGCAGAGTCATCCCGGGTCTCCTCTCCATGGAACATATAGCCTTGTCCGAAATGTATATGTGCCACACCTTCAAAGCCCCAGAAAAAATCGAGATGCCAGTAACTTCTGCGGAATTCCCCGTCACTGACAATTGTATAGCCAAGTTCCTGCTGTTTTGCAATCAGCTTTACAATCTCTTCATCTTCCATCTTCGTAAGCTCTTCAAACGACATTTTCCCTGCCTCATAGTCGCATCGCGCTACTTTCAGTCGTTCAGGGCGAAGAAAACTGCCCACATGGTCATAATGAGAGTGCTGTTCATTGAAAAACTTTGTCGTCTGTCCCATAAAATCTCCTTTTATCTGTGGTTCATGGAGGAAGTATAGAGACTTTGCATACATGAAGTAAAATGATATATTTTCGTTTTTATATGAATTATTTTCATACAGGAGAGTGTATGGCTACCGTAATCGAACGAATCCACCTTGAAATTATGCGTGCCGTACACATTCATGGATCACTCACGGCAGCATCAGGGAAGCTAAATCTAACCCAGTCCGCCCTCAGCCACAGCATTCTCAAACTGGAAAATCAGCTGGGGCTACAGGTTTGGCGACGTGAAGGACGCCGCCTGCTTCCGACTCAGGCAGGAGAATACCTGCTGGGACTGGCCGATCGTATTTTACCTCAATTTGAACAGGCAGAAGAACAATTTGAGCAGTATGCCCGAGGGGAGCGGGGAACCCTGCGAATTGGTATTGAGTGCCATCCCTGTTACCAGTGGTTATTAAAAGTTGCCGCGCCCTATCTTAACGCATGGCCCTCGGTGGATCTTGATGTCAAACAGAAATTTCTCTTCGGCGGTATCGGGGCACTCTTCAGTTATGATATTGACCTCCTGGTAACCCCCGACCCTCTCTTCAAAAAAGGGCTGATATTTGAGCCCGTTTTTGATTACGAGCAGGTACTGGTAGTCGGCCCCGAACACCCTCTGCGCAGCGCAGCCCATATAGAACCTCAACAGCTGTCCAATGAAATATTGATAACCTACCCGGTGGATGTGGAACGGTTGGATATTTTTGCCCACTTCCTGACCCCTGCAGGGATTAGCCCAAGGCGGCATAAGCTGATTGAGACAACAGAGATTATGCTGCAGATGGTAACCTGCAGCAGGGGAGTCGCGGCCCTGCCCCGCTGGCTGGTGGAAGAATCTACAAAGAAATTCAGCGTCTTTCCGGTTCGCTTGGGAAAATCGGGTGTTAAGAAACAGCTCTATCTCGGAATACGAGAAACAGATGCGGATATTGACTATGTGGAAGCATTCCTGGAGCAGGCACGCAAACAGCGTGGGTAGCTATGATTTCCGGCTGCAGATTCTACCATTTGTTCTCCTTTATACGCTTCCCCAACTCGGAGATGATCTCATTATATCCTTCAGGTCTGTGCGGTTTCAGACACCTGCTACAGTCCTTAACACCCTTTTTAGAAAGTCGATAGTTACCGCCGCAATCGGGAAACCAGTACAAAGGACAAAAGCAGAAGAGACAATTTATCTCTTTTAATCCTTTGTGACAGGGATAATATTTGCAGGCCCGATTACTGAACCAGCGGGAACTATCGTCAGGCATATCAGTAATTTTCCTCTTTTTCGGTACTAGTGGAAACCTGTGCATTGGAAAAGGAGGCCATCTCCCGGGAAATCATGACACCCACATTTACCAGGAATCCCCCCAGAACTGCTCCTGTACCTTCCCCCAGACGCATATCAAGATCAAGAATCGGTTCAAGACCCATGGCATCCAGAACAAGCTTGTGTCCAATAACTTTGGATCTATGCCCGGAAAAAAGATAATTACAGACTTCCGGGTCTAACATTGAAGCCATGTATGCGCCGGAGGTGACCGGAAAACCATCGATCATGCAGGCGACCTTTTTCTCCCTAAGCCCAAGGATAAATCCGGTCATTGCCGCGAGCTCAAATCCTCCGACCTTTCTCATGATATCCATGGCATCGGCATAGGGTGCGTGTTTTTTAACAACCTGGGTAATTATTTTATGCTTATGCGCGAGCAGCTCCTGGCTTATTCCCGTGCCTCGGTCAATAATAGCATCAGCATCAAACCCCGCAGCAATAAGCATGGCAGCCGCTGTACTTGTATTACTGATCCCCATGTCACCAAGAGCAACAATATCGTATCCTGCTTCCACCGCCTTCAGGGCAATTTGCTTCCCATTCTCCAGACAAGAATCAAGCTCCTGCATTGTCATAGCTTCCTGATGCAAAGGATTTGCAGTTCCCGAACCAACCTTACAGTCAATGACGCCATAAAAGTCTACCTTCGCTGCTATTCCGGCATCTACAACTGATACATCAAATCCGCAATGCTTCGATATTACATTTATACCTGCACCCCGGTTAACAAAGTTTCTAAGCATCTGGTAGGTAACTTCCTGTGGATAAACAGAGACTCCTTCATTATTTATGCCATGATCTCCCGCAAAAACCCAAACTCCTTTTTTCCGAACCTCCGGCGGAACCTTGCCCTGAATATCCGCCATTTTTAATGCATAGCTTTCCAATCTCCCAAGACTACCGACAGGCTTGGTCAAATTGTCCAGATAATTCTGCATTTTTTCATGTATGTCTCCCATTCTGTTTACTCCTTGTCTGAAAGAAACTGGAAATACACTCACTTGTAAAATTTGTACTTTCGATAACAGATATTCCGTCATCAAATATGCTCAGGCAGCAAAAACTGCCGCGTTCAACCAAAAAGCGCCAGTGCCCCTCCGGTCCAGCGCCGGCGATCTCTGAAAGGATGGCACGTATGGGTCCTCCATGAGAGACAACCAGTACAGTATCACTGCACTCTGCCATAACTACTTTCTTCCAGTAGGCGATTACCCGTTCATGCAGTTCCAGCAGGTTTTCACCTCCCGGGGGAGATTCATCTATTGGGTTTCTAAACCATGAATTCAAACCCTGGGGATCCCGTTTCTGCACATTTTCTGCAGTAGCGCCTTCCCAATCTCCAAAGTCAACCTCTCTCAGGGAGTCGTGCACTATCAGATTCTGGGCAGGGTACTTTCTGAGATAAGGAGCAATGGTCTGACGGCAGCGTTTCATGGGACTGCAGAAAATAAAACCCGGACGAATGACTTCCAGAGCTGCGGATATGCTTTGAGCCTGGGTTTTACCTTCTTCTGTCAGATCCGGGTCATTTCCTCCTCCACAGAAACCGTCGCCTGAGCATTCCGCATGGCGCAGCAGAATAACTCGCTTCACACCAGCCCCTGAAGGAAAACAGCAGCTGTCAGAATCAGGACTTCACATATTTCTATTGCAGCACCATATACATCGCCGGTAAGGCCGCCCAATACTCTGCTAATGAACACCCCCAAGAGCACAACAGCCAGAAAAGCGGCTGACAACATGATAATTCCCGTCACACCGAATAATAACCAGCCGAAGCCAAAACTGAAAACCAGTCCTGTTATTATTCCCTTCAAAGTACTGTAAGGTCTGAAGAAATCCCCCAGGCCACCGGGACGTGCAGAAGGGAAAAAATGTATGAGAATAAGAAGAATAGATCGCCCTCCGATCGGAGCAAGAAGAAATGCCCGCCTGGAGTGGTCTACAGAAAGTTCACTGATCATACTCAACTTAATCAGCAGTATAATTATCAGGCTTATAGCACCAAAAGCCCCCACTCGACTGTCTTTCATTATCGCCAGTTTCTCTTCCCGGTTTTGACCTCCCCCCAATCCGTCAGCGAGATCAGATACTCCATCAAGATGCAGCCCGCCAGTAACGATGACCCACAGTGAAAGCATAAGAACTGCCCAGGGAAAAACCGGAAACAGATACGCAAGGGCAAGCGCCGCACCGTACAGAAACCCGCCGATTAAAAGCCCTACAAAAGGATAATAGATAGTCGAACGGGCAACGTCTTCAAGGCTTTCATTCTTGCAGTAAGAAATCGGAAGTATTGTTAGAAAACGCAGCGCATAAAGTAATCTCATCAACTCTTCCCTCTCTAATTCCCCTATTTCAACCTGTTGGGAATCCCTGCAATGATATGAAACACTTCATCGGCCCGCTCAGCGATCATCTGATGACTGAGACCTGCAATATCCTGAAAGATACCGCCCAGACGGGTAGGAGCAACAAGTCCCTCTTCTACATGATTAGAAACAATGATCAGTTCCCCTTCAATTCCAGCTGCAGAATCGAGGATGGCAGAGACTTCTGTAAGCACCTGTTCCTGGGCAAGGTTCCGGTCAGGATCCTCCCCCAGCCGAAAAAGGATATTGGATGACAAAACCGTAAGACAATCAAGAATTACTGCAGCTTTATCCTTTCCGGTATCGAGAAGAATAGAGGAGACAGAAAAACACTCCTCGAAGGTAATCCAATGCTCAGGTCGATTTTCCCGGTGTTTGCGAATCCGCTCTTTCATTCCTTCATCAAAGGCTTGAGCCGTAGCGATATATGCTACATTCTTACTGTTCTCATCCTCACATTTAAGAGCACGATTCTGGGCCCACTGCGTTTTACCGCTCTTTGTTCCCCCCAGCACCAAAACTACTCTTCCCATAATTCCCCCAGCTCCAATACCTCGACAAGTCTGCGGTTATACTGAGGCAGGGATGTCCCAATTCGCATATACCCCTTCAGCCCAAAAGAGGAACAATCCCGAAGGATCAGCCCCTCCTTTAAGAGAATAGAACTGAATCTATTGCAATTAATACCACCTCGTTCAGTATCCCGTATAAGCAGGAAATTCGCCTTTCCGGGAAATACATCAAATCGCAGGTTCGCAAGATCAGCAGTCAGGCGCTCTGTCTCCCGTCGCAGCTGTTCCCATTGACTCCGATATTCATCCAGAACCTGCAAGGCAGCAGCACCTGCAGCCAGCGAAGGAGAGTTCAGACTCCATTCAGGCTGAGCCCCTTGTAATAATCTGATAATTTTCGGGTCCGCTTTTACATATCCCAACCGCAGTCCGGGAACAGCAAAATCCTTTGTCAAGGAGCGGAGAACAATGATATTCTCCTGTGCTGCAGCAGAAAAACCCGTACCTTCGGCGACAAAGTTCATATAAGCCTCATCTATCACAAGATATGAACCCTGCTCCGCACAGATTGCGGTAAGATCAGAAATCTCCCGGGAGGAAAGAAGAACCCCGGTGGGATTGTTCGGATTACAGATCCAGACCACAGAAGGTGTGATCTGCCGGATATCTCTTATCAGCTCATCCATTGCAGGAGAAAACCCATCTTCCGGGCGACTATTGATCCGCCGGATATCCGCCCCCATCAAGCGGCAGTTTTTCTCGTACTCCCCGTATGTCGGCCCCGCAATCAGCACCCGCCGTCCTCTGTCAAGCAAAACAAAAGCAATGAGAAAGATTGCCTGACTTATTCCGTTGCAGACAAGAATTTCATCGGGACTGCAGCCATGTATATCTGACAGCCCATTCGCAAGAACAAATGCTTCCGAATCTGGATATCTGGAGATATCGGCACTTTGGAAAGCACTCACCACTTCTCCGGGAAGCGGAAAAGGATTAACACAGACAGAAAAATCGATCAGACCTTCTTTGTTTTTTCCACCATGAGCCACCTTTTCCGCCGAAACAAGTTCAGGACGGAACCAAAGCGTGTTACGCTTATCCATGGAACATCCCCTGAAAAAGAAAAGTTATCCCTGCTGAAAATATTGAAAGTATAAGAAAAAGAAGAAGAGCTGCATTACGGATAAATGAGACAGTTAAACCTATATCCCGGGACTGGGGACAGGCTCCTTCCGGGTTGATCACGTAGTATCCGGATTTTTCCAGACGCACCCCCAGAACCAGGGCCGCAGCAGCCATAGTCCACCCGGCATTGGGACTATCTGTTACTTGTTGTTCATGAGAAATGCCGGAAACAAGACCCGTGCGGCCTTTCCCCAAGAGAAAAGCTGTAATCAGCATAACTCCCGCCGTAAGCCGTGCCGGCATATAATTCAATACATCATCCACCCTTGCAGCAAATTTTCCTCCCCAAAAAAAATCATCTACAGGATATCCAATCATTGCGTCACTGGTATTTATATACCTGTACATCCAGGAGGCAGGAAAACCAGCAAGAGAAAAATAGAAAAGAGGTGCGGAAAAACTATCGGTAAGATTTTCAGCTACAGATTCTATCACTGCAGCAGAGATTCCCGCTTCATCCAGAGAGTCGGTAGATCTGCTTACCAGGTGACGGGATGTCAAATCCCGGGCCTTGTCGATATCTCCCTCTTCCAGGGTGTGTTCAATCCTGCGGGCAACTGACAGAAGTTTGGCCAGAGAAAACACAGGCTTCAATACAACCACTCCCAGCAATAGCAGCCCCCATTGAGGGAGATGCAGCATATTTGCCGCTTTAAAGAGAGCAACAGGAACCAGAGCAAAAAATACTGCACCCACTAGAGTCATCCCGGTTCCGTATAAAAAGAGCAGCAGATTATTCCCTTTCAGTCGTCTTTCCCAGAAAAAAGAGATAAACGACCCCATCCAGGCAACCGGATGAAATCGATTAGATGGTTCCCCCGCTATAATATCGAGGATAAAGGCTCCGCAAAGGATGAGAACTCCACTCATATTCCTATAATCCTGTCCAGGAGTTTCATATCCATATGCTCTTCCATGATATCCGCCAGATACTCAAGTTCCCCTTCCCGTTTCTCTTTCAAAGTGAGACCGGTCCCCTGAGCTACCCAGCCCAGAGATTCCAACCAAGCGCGCCTGAACTCCACAGTATCAAATATACCGTGGAAATAGGTTCCCCAGTTTTTTCCATCAGCAGATACAGCTCCATCCAGTGTTCCCCGGTCTGTTCGGAACAGGGCTGACTTTTCTGAAATATACCGAGTATATCCCATGTGAATCTCATATCCTTCTATTTGAACACCAGAAAGAACAGCACAAAAGCCACAGTCTGCCTTTACTTCTGCCGTACTGCGCAGAGTATCCTTTTCCTGCCTGAACATTGTAGTACACGGCAACAGATCCAGCCCCTGGTACATTCCCTCTGTACCTTCTACACCTGTTTCATCTACCAGAGATTTCCCCAGCATCTGGTACCCACCGCAGATTCCGACAACAGACACACCGGAAGACGCCTTTTTTTTGATTGCATCACCAAGCCCTGAATCCTTGAGCCAGAGGAGATCCGCAATCGTGGTTTTTGTTCCCGGCAGTATAATTACCGCCGGATCACCCAACTCCCGGAGATCCTCCACAAATCGCAGACGCACACCTTCTTCCATTATCAGCCCGTCAAAATCATCGTAGTTTGAGATATGGGGCAACAGAATAACAGCTATATCCGTACTGCCGCTACCAAAACTGCGATTCTCGTCCAGGAACACCGAGTCCTCCTGGGCAAGATGGATATTCTTCAAATAGGGTATTACACCAACAGTAGGCCGCTTATCAGTAAGGTCTGCAATCATACGAAGCCCAGGTTCCAACAACTTGATATCTCCCCTGAACTTGTTGATGATGAATCCCTTGACAAGCTCCCGTTCCTCTTCTTCCAGAAGAGCCAAGGTGCCGTACAGAAATGCAAACACGCCTCCTCTGTCTATGTCGGCGGTTAACAGCACCGGGGCCTTCAGGTACCTTGCAACACTCATGTTTACAATTTCATTCTGCTTAAGATTAATTTCGGCGGGACTTCCAGCCCCTTCGATGATGATCAAATCGTTCTCTTTACGAGCGGCATCCAGCACGGAAGTAATAATTTCCCAGAGCTCCTCTTTGGCTATGTAATAATCCGCTCCTTGAAGTGTTTTCCAGGGTTTCCCCATGACCACAACCTGAGAACGTTTGTTCCCTTCAGGTTTCAGAAGAACTGGATTCATTTCAACTTGAATCTCCCGTTTTGCTGCCATTGCCTGTAAGGCCTGCGCCCGTCCGATCTCCAGCCCGTCCGGAGTCACGAAAGAGTTCAGGGCCATATTCTGGCTCTTGAAAGGAAAAACAGAGTACCCCCTGCGGGAGTATACCCGGCAGAGAGCGGTTACCAGGATGCTCTTTCCAACATTAGAGGATGTTCCCTGGATCATTAATGTAGGTTTCGTGATATTCCTCCCATGCGGCTTCAACAACATCTAAAAGAACTGATCGGCGAAACAATGGGAATTCCTTTTTCATCATAACCGATCGCTGCAAGAACTCCGTACTCGTCCCGGAGCATGCCTTCCAAAATCACCAGGGAAGGTGATCCGCCTCTGTACAACTCACCATACCATGATACCCTTCGGCCATGCCTTCAAAAGTACCAGCCTCCAAACCTTGTCCTCTGGATGGAATTGCTGTCAACAAAGATGGCTGGATCAGAATGAATAGAGACATAAAAAGCAATAATGTCCTCTTCATGGATTCCCCTATTAGAACCAAAATCGCTATCTGCAACAAAAGACACACCTTTCAAGAAAATGGTAGTCTCCAGCAAATATGCCGGGCGGAATTAAAGGAGTTCAGGCATGGTATATAGTTATGGCTTGGAACCCATGCATTTTTCACTTCTTCATCCCAGAAGATTGTGAATATAATGATCTCTCCCACACAGGGAGCTACGGCAGGTCTCCTGACTTCGAGGATGCTGATGGTTTAACAAAAACCTTCCCGGATATACATCCAGTGGCCGGGTGTTGTATAAGGCATTGCACCTTAAACCCATTATTAGAAAACCTTTCCTCTTACAGTACCTGGGGGTGTCCGGGATTCTCACCCGGTTCCCTTTTAAGCCCGATGGGGCACCTGATATTACCAATTACTGTATCATATAAAACTGATACAGTATTGCAGATTTTTACTGTCTCTTGCTCAATATTGTCAAACTATTACCGGACTTTAGAAGCTTCACATAGATCCCATTACTTTCGACAAGTACTTGTGTATCTACTTCATAAACATCTTTCAGGGTTTCTTCGGTAATAACCTCTAGTGGTTCCCCGCATTTAAATATTTTATGATCTTTCAACATCATGATTTTATCGGAGAACATGGAAGCAAGGTTAATATCATGTAAAGAAATAAGGGCGATAATTTCTTTCTGTTTGACTATTTCACTCAGTATTTCCAGAGCACTTGTCTGGTTTTTTAAATCAAGATTATTGGTTGGTTCATCCATCAGAATAATCGGTGTCTGCTGTGCAAGGGCCCGTGCAATAAATACTCTTTGGCGCTCTCCGCCGCTAATTTGATTGATCTTTCTGAAAGCCATATCGGTAAGTTCCATAAGTTCAAGCATTTCAAATGCAATATCCTTATCCCGAGTGGTTAGTTTACGCCCATAGTGAGGGATACGTCCCATCATTATGGTTTCGATTACTGAAATGGGAAATGTCGAACTGTTTTCCTGCGGTACATAACTGATATACTTTGAACGCTGTCTGATTGACAGTTGTTTTAAATTCAGGGAGTTATATTGGATATTCTTACAATTTGCAGGTAAAATATTATTGATACATTTTAATAGAGTTGTTTTACCCGATCCGTTGGGACCAAGGATTCCGGTTATTTCACTTCTGGCAGCACTGAAACTAACTTCTTCAAGCGCCATTTTACCCTGATATGCATAACTTAAATTATCTATTTCAAGACTCATTAAAATGACCTTTTTCTGCGTGTAATTATCAAATTAATAAACAGGGGTACGCCGAGAAAAGATATTACAATACCAACCGGGATAATTACCGGAGACAATAAAGTCCTGCCTATTGTGTCAGACAGGATCATCAGTATTGATCCGCTTATAATAGAAAAAGGAAGCAAAAAACGGTGATCCCCTCCAATGATGAGTCTTCCAATATGTGGCCCGACAAGTCCGATAAAGCCGATTACACCGGTAAAACTGATGGTAGCTGCTGTAAGCAGTACAGATATAAGTCCGGCAACAATTTTTAGAACAACAGGATTTATCCCCAGACTTACTGCAAGGTCCTCTCCTCCTACTGTCATGGCATTAAACCCCTGAGAAAAAAATGATAAAATGGGAATACTGACAATCAGAATTATGGCCAGAGTCATACATTGAGCTAATGTAGCACCGTTAAGACTTCCGAATTCCCACTGGACCACAGCTGCAAGCTGCTGTTCATCTGCAACATACTGAATTACCGCAGTAAGAGCACTGAAAAGGTAGTTCAAGGCGATACCGACCAGAATAAGGGTTTCCGGACTCATTCCCAGCCTCCAGGAAATCCCGAAAACGAGCAATGCACACAAAACTGAGAAGAGAAATGCATTTAAAATTATCCCACTCATGGTACCTGGAAACAAAACTATATTAAAAACAATGGCCACACTTGCACCGAAAGCCGCTGCGGAAGAAAGACCGATGGTGAAAGGACTGACCAGGGGGTTGCGTGTTACACCCTGCATAATTACCCCGGAAACAGATAATGCTGCCCCGCTCAATATGCCAAGGACGATTCTTGGGAAACGAAGCAGCAAAACGATTTTCTGATCTACTGAGATGGAGTCAATTCCCTTTCCGGAAATAAGTTTAACGATAAGAATAATAATATCTTTTATGGAGATATCTGCAATTCCAACCCGTAGTGAAATAAAAGAAACTGCAAGCAGAATGAGCCCTGAAACAACAATGTAGAGTATCTTGTGCAGGTTGTTTTGCTCATACTTCAGTTTTATTTCGTTAATGTACTGATCCGTAATTGTTGAATTCACACAAAGGCCTTTTGTTATACAGGTGAATGTACTACCCTGATGCCAGTAGCAACAGGGTAGTATATATCAAGTATTTATTTTCCCGGCCGTATAGATCTACCGGGTTTACATCGGCTCGGGATAAAAATGGCCATCAAGGTATTTAAAGCCCTGAAAATCTTCGAGCCATGCCCGGAAATATTCATCCGGATCAAGCTCGGTTAATATGTCAGGATAAAGCCACTTTGCAATATATAAGGCGCCAATAAGTTTTGAAGCTCCCCCGTGTCCGAATTGGGACATCAGGTAGACATTGTCATTTTTTACCGCGATAATCTCGTCCCAGCCTGGTCTGCTTTTAATCTTTACGATTTCGGCTTCACGCTGTTCCAGTGGCGGCGGACTGTAAACACCGGTTCCGACCAAAGCTTTATCAGGTGTGATATTCTTAACAATATATTCAGGGTTTGCTTTGATAATTGCTTCGGGATCAACTTCTGATTCTTTTATATTGGCAGGAGGATTCCGGAATATATTCTCTGCTCCTGCATATTCAACCATGGTAAAATAGTACCCCCCCGGAAAGCTTGTTCCATAATCAGTTGTTGTTTCAAAATATACTGTATGTTTCTGAACGCCTTCGAGTTTCTCGTTTATGTAATCAAAGGGCTCCATGAAAAAGGTCAGAAACTTTTCAGCTTCAACTTCTGTATTAAACATTTTTCCGATGTTCTTTACCTGCTTTTCAAAGTTGCCGGTATCGTAACCTGAAATAACAAAAACCTTGATTCCAAATGGTGCAAGTTTTTCCTCTGCCTCTTTTACAGCACCATTGTGAGGAAGAATAACCACCTGGGGATCAAGCTCTATAATCTTTTCATAATTTAAATCACGCTGACTTTTCCCAATGACGCTGTCAAGACTGTAGTTTTTCCAGTACTCCCTGTCCTGAACGGTATTCATGTCTGCTCCGATCATGTACTGTATGGCCCCACAGGCCCTTATTAATTCACTGTTGTATCTGTTTGCCACCACAGCCCTGGTTACAGGATAGGGTAACTCGACCTCTCTGCCTATATTGTCAGTGAGTACAATGGTGTCCTGCTTTTTGGGAGTTTCGGTATTGCTTGCCGAATCTTCCTGCGTACCTCCGGCAAAAACAAGCCCGCTCAACAACAGCAGACATCCGAGAATGAGAAGTAGTCTTTTCATGTATTCCTCCTGGTTTAGACTTCTTTGTAGGATGTCCCCCAGGATTGGTATTGAGTCATATCAAGTACTATAAAGATTATACGTTTTCTCACTCATCCCTCACCCAGAAGATTGTGATAATTAGGATCCCTTCAACGAAAGGTTTACAGGCAGGTCTCCTGACTTGAGGATAATACGGTCTAACTAAAACCTTCCCGCCTGCCACTAAATATTTTAGTGGTCGGGCAGTGGCCGGTTATCAATAAGGCATTGCACCTTAAAACCTTTTTAGAAAACCTTTCCTCTTACAGTACCTGGGGGTGTCCGGGATTCTCACCCGGTTCCCTTTTAAGCCTTGCGGCACCTATAATAATTAGCAAATATAGTAAACTATATTGCTTCCATCTCGTATTGTAATTTTAGGTATACAAATTGTAATTACCCCATAGAAACCGGAAAGTAATGTCTTAAATAACACAGACCTTGCCTTAATCAGAATTATGACCTTTTTTGCGTGCTATGATTTTGAACCGTTTTCCCTGGTAGCCGTATTTCCAGTGCTCAAGGTGTTTAAAACTATTACGATAATCATCGCCCTCAACCGTCAGAACCTCATATCCAAGCTTCTCCAGAATAGTCTGATCCATTAAAGGCCTCTCTGTCGTAACAGCAGGCAGTTTCCCAAAAACGTCTTCCTGAGCATGGGTGGTCTTTTTTGGGGGACGCCCTTCGGTTAAAAACGTCAGTATCGCCGCAAGACCTTTCCACAAAACAATCTTCAAAGAACGCACATCCCGGCGGTAATTGCCGTCATATACAACCAGAATTCCTCCGGGTTTAAGCACTTCAAGCCAACGTTTATAGGCCTTCTCGGGATCATAAAGAGTCCAGATAACATCGCGAGAAACAATGGCATCAAAAGAGTTATCCTCCTCACGATCCAACGCCACCGCATCTCCGCAATACAGTTTTGCTTTAAAACCCTCCGATGACAGATTACGTGCGGCACACTGCACCATTCCTTCAGCCCCATCCACGGATGTTACCTGGTGCCCCAGGCGTGCCAGCATGATGCTGAAAAACCCAGGACCACAACCGGCATCCAGAACATTCAGATTTTTCTTCCCGTCCAGAACTCTTTTAAGTTCTGCCTGCCAATGATTCACATCTTTGCGATTGTTTAACTGCTTTTGTACCAAAATATCGTAGCCGGATGAATCCTGGCTCCAAGCCGTCTCCACTTGTTCAAACATAGGGGACCTCCTTTTTATATTCCAGACTTCTTGGTAAGTACAGGGAAATACAAGGATAGTCCGATATTTCCCTTATACATAAATGAGCTAGTTATTCGTTGATATCCAAACGATCCCATTCGATTACCTCATAAGAAGTTGGAGCGGACTCGATTCCAGTAAGCCGTTTATTGTAAACATACTGGATTTCCGGATAATAGAGGGGGGCGCACATAGCCTGATCGTGCATCAGACCAAAGATCTGGTCATATTCCTGTTGACGGATTGACTCATCCACTGTAGCCAAAACCTCATCAAGATAGCTATTGAGCATTTGATCATACCAGCCCACGGCCTTCCCTCCCTCGGGTTGATAAAACAAACTTGTCAAAAAACCGTGGGGATTCCAGGAGTCTTCATATGTCCGGTAAATAATTAGATCAAAATCCTTGTTTTTCCAAATAGCGTCGTAATAAGCATTTACTTCAAACAACTGCAACTCTATACCAATACCTGCCTTTTTCAGGCCGGCCTGAACAAATTCGCAGAGTGGCTTCCATTCGGCATATTCTCTATTTTGAAAAACCAACTGGAATGTAAGGGGCTCACCATTTTTCTCCACAATTCCGTCGCCATCCGAATCGGCATAGCCGGAAGCCGCCAACAGCTCTTTAGCCTTGCTCAGATTATAGGCATAGCCTTTGTTATTTTCTTGAGTCACATAGGAAACCGTAGTCGGAAAAATACCGCTGGCTGCCGCCCCTGATCCATCGAAAAGGTTAGTAACAATACTTTCTTTATCAATGGCATAGTTTAGCGCCCTGCGCACATTCATATCCAACAGCATCTGATTATCTTGGTTGAACATTAAGTAGTAGCTTTTTGTCCCTTTACGTTTGAGAATATCCAAGCTCTGGGTGGCCTTAATTACCGGCAGGCTTTCCACCGGAATATCGCCGTCGGAAAAATCAATCTCACCACTTTGAAGGGCCATAACCCTGGATTGCGGATCGCTGATTACCTTTAATACCAGTTTATCGACTTTCGGTTTCTCCCCATAATAATACGGATTGGGAACAAAGACCGATTCTACGCCGTCTTCATTACTCTCCAACATCCAGGGTCCTGTACCAATCGGTTTGACGAAAGACGCTTTGGAATCTCCGGAAGTAGCCACCGCACCCGGGCTCAGCATACGGCAAGGACGCGGATAGCTCAGTTCAGTTAAGAAAGGATAGTAACTCTTTGTAAAGACCATCTTCACCGTATAATCATCGAGCTTAGTTATATCCGTCAGCTCATTAGCTACACTTAAAGACGATGTCGCCGATTTTCCCTGCCAGCGGGTAATATTGAACAGGACAGCATCAGCATTAAAATCCGTACCATCTGCAAATTTCACACCCTGCCGTAAGTGAAAAATGTACGTTTTTCCATCCTCACTTATATCCCACTTTTCAGCAAGTCCCGGTTCGTACTCTCCGTTCTGACCGTATTTAACCAGAGGCTCGTACATCAATTCATAGGGAATCATATCCTCGCTGGCGATTACTGCATCAAAGTTGAGAAGCCTGTTACGACCGCTGATTGCAATCGTCACAACCTTTTCCTGGGTAGCCGCGATTTGCTCTCTTTTCTCAGAAGTCCCACTTTTATCTGTACACCCTGATAGTGCCAGAAACAGAATGACGAACAGTATTGTTCCTACTTTTACAACATGCTTTGTTCTCATTTTCCTTTCTCCTTGCTCCCCAAAATGGTTAGTTTCCCGATTTCCCGGGTTAACCGACACAGAGGGTTGTCTGCACCGGTACAAAAAAATCTTGATACACATCAGGATTTTTCATATTGCATATTCAGCTGATAATTCCAGAGGCTTAGCAGAGACCTCTCTCTGTTCCCCGATGACAAGCGACCCAGTGCCTTTCACTGATCTGAATGAGCTCCGGCTCTTTCTGCAGACACCGTTCTCCGCTGTAGGGACAGCGCGGCTGAAAAGGACAGCCGCTGGAAACATGCACAGAGACAGCCTCTCCGCCAAGAGAAGCTCTCCGGACCCTTCTTCTGGAAGGATCTGTTACAGGAATGGCGTCAAACAAGGCGCGTGAATAGGGATGAGAGACCTGTCGGCTAAGCTCATCCGTAACGGGTACCCTTTCCACAATTTTTCCCAGATACATAATTGCAACTTCATTGCATATGTATTGCACCGTAGAAAGATCGTGTGAAATGAACAGGTACGTTAATCCGAAGTGTTCCTTTAATTCGTCGAGTAAATTCAAAATCTTATGGCGAATGGAAAAATCAAGACTTGAGACCGGTTCGTCGCAAACTACAAATTGAGGCTGCAGAACCAGCGCCCGGGCAATGTTTGCACGTTGAAGCTGCCCTCCACTGAGTTCGTCGGGATACCGGCAGAAAAAAGAACCGTTGAGACCTACCTGGGTGAGAATCTTCACTGTCTTCTTGCGAAACTCCGCTGCGCTAAGACTGCAAAAATTCGCAAGACTTTCTGAAATAGTCGCTCCGATAGTATAGCGCGGATCGAACGATGAGCTGCTATTTTGAAATATAATCTGTAGTTGTTTCCGCAACGGCCGCATTCGCCGAAAACCGAATCCGCTGATTTCGCTGCCATCAAAAATAACACTGCCAGAGCTGGGCCTTTCCAGTCCCGTAATCAATCTTCCCAGCGTACTTTTCCCGCACCCACTTTCACCGATCACCCCCAAGGAACATCCTCGCGTAATATGCAGATTCACATTATCGACGGCCTTGAAGGATGTGTTTTTTTCTCCTTTTTTATGAGAGGTCCCATACGATTTTGTTAATCCCTCGGTTCGCATCAAAATCTCCATAATTCGCCATTCACTTTATAAAATTGCCTCTAACAGCATACGAGTATATGGGTGCTGTGCCTGATGGAATACTTTTTCAACACTACCTGTTTCCACAATTTCCCCATTTTTCATAATGCAGATATCGTCGGCAACTTCTGCGACAACTCCTAAATCATGAGTGATAAATAAAACCCCTGTGCCGTTTTCCCTGCTCAGGGCCACGATTTGGTCGAGGATCTGGGCCTGAATGGTTACATCCAATGCTGTTGTCGGCTCATCCACAATCAGCAATGGAGGTTCCTGGGCCATCGCAATGGCAATCATAATTCGCTGGCACATCCCGCCGCTGAGTTGAAACGGATATTTCCCCATAATTCTTTCCGGGTCCGGGAGTTGCATTCGTTCGAGTAATCGTACGGCCCGTTGCCTGGATTCTTTCCGCCCAACCGGACGATGCGCCCGTATGGCTTCCATCACCAGATACCCCACAGGGAACAGGGGATCCAGTGAGTTTACCGGATCCTGAAACACCATCCCGACCTGTTCCCCGCATAGCCTTCGTCTTTTTCTCTTATCCAGACTGCGCACACGATTCCCGTCGATCAGAATTTCACCACTAGTCACCGCATCTGTACCGTCGAGAAGACCAAGGACAGACAAGGCAGTGACAGATTTACCGCAACCACTTTCACCAACAAGGGCCGTTATAACTCCCCGACGGACATCGAAACTTACTCCTGCAACGGCGTGGACAACCATTTGCGGAAGACGAAAGCATACTGTGAGATTCCGGACACAAAGCACGGCCCTATCGGAACTATCGTTCAAGAGCATCTTTTAGCCCTTCTCCCAATAAATTGAACGCCATTACTGTTACAACAATTGCTACTCCGGGATAAATCATCAGCTGCAATTGTGTCTGCATATAGGACCGACTGTCGCTGAGCATCACGCCCCACTCCGGCGTCGGCGGCTGAGCACCCAACCCTATGAAAGAATAACCGGCAATGGCCAGGATAATAGAACCCACTTCCAGCGTAGCAAGTACAATCACAGGAGAAATCACATTGCGAAGTAAATGACAGAAAACTATGCGTCTCCTCGTACACCCCGCCGCAAGAGCCGCAAGAATGAAACCCTGCTCCTTCATTTGCAGAACCATACCGCGGATCAATCGTGCATAGCCCGCCCACCAGACACAGGAAAGAGCAAGCACTAAGTTCCTGGCACTTGCACCAAACAGACCAGCCACTGCCAAGGCGAGGATAGCACTGGGAAAAGCCATACAAATGTCGATAATCCGCATAATCACGGCATCAATATTCCCGCCAACGTATCCTGCAAGAAGACCAATTGGAATACTGATTGTCAGCATTAATCCCAGAATAATTCCCGCATACAGCAATGAGGAACGGGCACCGAAAATCAGCCGGGAAGCGATGCAACGTCCCAGATTATCCGTACCTAACCAATACTGTGTACTGGGAGGCTGAAGTTTATTTTCGATATGTACTTCGATCGGGTCGTACGGAGCGATCAGAGGAGCAAAAAGGGCAATAAAAATAATGCCCGCAACCAAAGAAAAGCCTATAGCTACTCGTTTATCCTTCAGTAACTTTTGCCAAAATACGGGGCGTTCCCTTAGAGAATCTTCCTTTGCTCTGCAATAGATCTGTTCCATATAGGCATCTTCTCTCTGGATTAGCCCAGCTGGATCTGGGGATCGATGCAGACGTAAAGAATATCGACAAAAAGATTAATGCCAACAACGACCGCGGCCATCAACAGAACGTAGCCCTGAACCGATGGCAAATCTTTATTTCCGATAGCATCAAGTGCGTATTTTCCCAACCCTTGCCAGGAAAAGATAGACTCTACTATAGCGGAACCTCCAAGCAAGCCTCCGAATGTTGCACCCAAGCGTGTAATTGTCGGCACAATAGCGTTTTTCAGTGCATGACGACAAATAACCAATCGCTCTCTTAAGCCTTTGGCTCGTAAAGCCTGAATATACTGCTTTCCTAAAACCTCCAGCATACTTGTACGGATTAGGCGAATATACGAACCGGCAAAACCCAAAGACAGGGTAAGCGCCGGGACCCAAACATTGCGAGTTTCATGAGTGCCTACAACCGGTATCCATTTGAGATACACACCGAATACGTACAGCAAAGCCAAGCCCAACCAGAAGGAAGGAATGGATACGGTTAAAAATGAAAAAAAACGGCTGATTTTATCCAAATAGGAATCAGGATATACCGAAGATAAAAGCCCCAATGGAAGTGATATCAACAATAACAACCCAAACGAACAGACAGCAAGTTGAAAGGTTGCCGGGAAGCGCGCTTTCAGTTCATCCCTCACCGGCTTTTTGGTCATGTATGAAACACCGAAATCACCCCGAAGCACATTACCAAGCCACCTGCCATACTGTACGGCAAGCGGTTGATCAAGTCCCAGTTCCTCTTTAACGATATTTATCGCTTCCTGGGTTTGCTGGCCGCTGGTGCCACGAACAATGATGGACGCCGCATCCCCTGCCGATAAGTGCGTTAGCAAAAACGTAATAATTGAAATAACTAGCAATACCGGAATCAGACAGAATACGCGTTTTATGATGTATCGGAACAATTGCTGTCCCTTTCCCGACAGAACACACATTACTTAACCTTTTTTCGCAACAGGAGCGCGAATGGATTTTTTACAAGAATCAGGACAATGTGACACATGCATATTATCACCATATATACTCATATTCAACCACAAACAACCTTCCTACAAAATAAGGATGAACAAATGATTCTTTCAATAGGGGAAGACTGTCTGTCTTTAGACCGAAAAACCGCTGATCAGCACTAGGCAAGTGAGAACACAGACAAGTTTTTTCACAATTCCTCCGATTTTTATACGGCCTCTAAAACCGTAATAGGTGTTCACGTTTCGCCGCAAAACCCTATGGTTTTATCTTCCAGGAGGAAAAATATTGATACAGATATTAGAAATTCTATTTGATGCACAAACTGCTCACCTATCTTTCACCCAGAAGATTGTGATAATTGATACCCTTTCTACGAAAGGTTTTCAGGCAGGTCTCCTGACTTCGAGAATAATAACGGTTTAACCAAAACCTTCCCGTCCGACCACTAAATATTTTAGCGGTCAGACAGTGGTCGGGTGTCGTATAAGGCATTGCACCTTAAACCCTATTTAGAAAACCTTTCCTCTTACAGTACCTGGGGGTGTCCGGGATTCTCACCCGGTTCCCTTTTAAGCCCGATAGGGCACCTGATTGTTTATTGTAAAGGCTACAAATTATTATATCTATCATTCTTTTATTTATCTTGTTACTTTCTTGGATACTTATTTTAGAGAAAAACCACGTCTGATTAGGGATCAATGCGTACGAACAGTCTGTCCTCATCGTGTATAAAACGACAGGAGATTCCAAATATATCGCTGATAATATGCTCATCCACTTCGTATTCGATTTTTCCCCAGGCAGCAACGCGGCCCTTCTTCAGACAGAGGAAGGAATCTGCATAGGGGATTGCCATATTCAGGTCATGAAGCACAGCGACAACAGTCCTCTGTTTATCCCTGCATAAGGTCTTCAAGTACTTAAAAAGGCGATACTGGAAGCGCATATCCAGATTATTCATGGGTTCGTCCAGGAAAAGAACTGGTGTGTCCTGTGCAAAAAGTCTGAGAATACGGACTTTTTGAAACTCTCCTCCGCTCAAAGTTTCTACTTTCCGATCCGCAAAATCCCAGAGGTCAAGGACTGAAAAAAGTTCACCCACCAGCTCTTCATCTTCTTTTCGAGGTTTCCAGCCAAAATACGGTTTCCGTCCGGCAAGAACCGTATCCCAAACCCTCGAAGATTCGGGAATAACCGCTGTTTGCGACAGATACCCTATAACCCTGGCTCTTTCCTCAAGACTTACGTGTTTAATATCCCTGCCCTCAATAATAACCTTCCCCCGGGATGAGGCTGTAATCCCGGCAAGAAGTCGGATCAGAGTGGTTTTTCCCGAACCATTTTCTCCCATTACAGCCGTAAAACTTCCATTCCGAAAATGACCGGTTATATCCTCAAGGATCATTTTCGCCCCATAATAATATGTAAGAGAATCGACCCAGATCATTAGCTGTACCTTTTCCGCGAGGCTACAATAAGCAGATACAGGAAAAAAGGAATCCCGAGAAATGCTGTGGTAATCCCTATGGGAAACTCCAATGGGGCCAACAGAACACGGGAAAGAGTATCGGAGACAACCAGCAGAATAGCGCCAAAGAGCCCGGAAAGAGGCAGTAAATACCGATAGTCATTACCAAGAATCATTCTGGCAACATGAGGCGCGACAAGTCCGACAAAACCAATAACACCAGTATGACTGATAATTCCAGCAGTTAACAGAGAACAGAGCACGATGGTAATCCTGGTTGTTTTTTTAGGGTCTACCCCCAGGGAAATCCCAGACTCATCTCCCATTGAAAGAATTGTATATTTCCAGGATTGAAGATACAGAGGAGGAATAACAGCAATCATTAACCCTCCGGCAAGGGCAACACTCGCCCATTGGGAAGAACTCAAACTACCCATAATCCAGAAAACAATACGAGCAAGATCTTCGGTAGATGCTGTATACTGGAGAATTGATGTTCCTGCGGAGAAAAGATACATAACTGCAACCCCGGCAAGAATGACTGTTCTCCCCGCTCCACCAGTAAGACGACTCAGGAAAAGGACAATAAGCATTGAGACCAATGAACAGAGAAAGGCTCCCACAACCGGGAATCCTCCAAATGCAAAGGGAATAACACCCGCACTCCCGGCCATGACCATAGTGGCCGCCGCGCCGAATCCGGCGGCAGAGGAGATCCCCAGAGTAAAGGGGCTTACCAGAGGATTCCTCAGAATCCCCTGCATGGCGGCACCGGAAAAAGCCAGACCAAAACCACCGATAAGTGCCATACAAATTCTCGGCAATCGGAGTTGCCAGAGAATCCTAATCGGTAGGGTTCCCCGTTCTGCCGTAGGCCGTATGAGTAGCGCCGAAAACAGCTCTTTCAGTGTCAGGGGTATTGCCCCAAGCACAAGGGCCAGCAGAACCGAGAAAATAAGAAAGATTATTGCAGCAGAGATAATCCAGCCCCCAATTTTTTGCCTGCTTAAAGATGTTGGGTTAGGGATAGACGTACCTCTCATGAGTATCTGACCATTCATCTGGGCCAAAAAGTTTTACAACATACTTTTTAAGATATTCTTCCTGATCAATATCTGAAAAGCGCTGGGGATAAAACCATGAGGCATAATAGAGTACTCCTATGGGGAACCGTAATGAAATAAGAAGATCAGTTTTTATAACATGAACTCTCCCTTCCCGTACCGCCTGTGTGGAAACAAGTCCAGGTCTCTCCATTAGGGCCTGACGCATGGTGCATAAAGTATCTGTGTCAACATCTCCTGACACCCGGCGCAAGATAACCGCCGGATCTTTTGCTATAATAAATTCCGGATTTAATTCAGGAGAAGCAACTGGTTCATTCGCTGCAATATTAATGCCGCCAGCTAGTTCCATACTCCGGTGATGCCCCGTTACTGAAGAAGCACTCTTATAGGGTTTCCTATTCTCAAAAAAAACCTTGGTTCTGCCAGCATCAGCAATTCCGGTCAATCTGTCTTGAATCTCCGCCAGAGTCTGGTTCATTATTGAAATGATCTCTTTCGCTCTCTCAGGTTCTTCCAGGATACGTCCGACATCCTGCACCAGATCAGGAAGAGCATCCGGATTCGAAGTACTGACAATCAGGACCGGGATTCCCATCGATTCAAGCTTTTTCCGGTTTCCCCCATCGAACATTAGATCTGCTATTACAAGGTCCGGGTTCCTGGATAACAGATATTCCATGTTCGGACTGTTGGAATTTCTGCCCACAACAAACAGCCTCCGCACGGATTCGGGAAAAGTGGAATAACTGTCTCTCCCGACCAGTCGATCAGCGGCACCAAAGGCTCCGAAGATCTCGGAAATCCCCGAATTAAGTGTAACAATACGGTTTACCGGAAGGGTAATAGAAATCTTTTCCCCTGATGCATCAGTCAGAGATAGAGAAGAATCGGAAGCAGAAACCTCGGTTGGCCCGGAAGCAAAGAGACCGCAGCACAAAATGGCTGCGGTTATTATAAAGAAAAGCGTGCGGCGCATTAAATAAATTTACCAACCGCAGCCTTTATTGAAATGATAAAAATATCCTGAACAGGCTGTAGAGATGCAAGTCCATTACAACATTCGGCTGGAAGACCAATTTGGGTCTTCATGGAATCCTCTTCGTCACCCATGACATCATTGGACATGTGATCACCGTAGGTCAGCATAAAAGTAACGAATTTGACTTTTTCTGTACCATTGGCAAGTATCGTATCTTTAACTGGACCAAACTCGGGGTTCCCCTCCATAACCGCTACATAGGTATTCTTATAGTTATCCCGCAGATATGAATCCAGCTGTTCAAGTTCGGCATTGTATTCGGGGTGAGCTTCGTTGCCATGAGCACAAAATACTGTAGCGATCTCGTCACTATCGGCTATTTCCTGCTCCAGTGCAGCAACAGCATTCTGAATATTCTCCGAGTGGAACAGCAGAGGATAGCTGTACTTAACATTAAGTCCACTTGTATCGGCAGCCATTACCTGACGAAACTCAGCACCAACCATTAGGTGCAGACTTTGTATTACCACATTCCTGATACCGTCTTCTCTGAGCCCGTCCAGGGCTTCGTCTAAAGTCTGAACCTTAACCTTGCGGTCAAAAACCTCATCGACTCCCTCCTCTCTCAGTTTATTGACGATGAAGGATGCTGTAAAACCCCAGCGAACATCATGGCCCGGAAAGGCTTCCATTACTGCTTTATCAAAATCATTCAGGTTTGCCTGACCTGATTCATAGCTTGATCCGAATGCAGCAATCAAAATAACAGGTTTTTCGTTCACTCCAGCTCCTTTGGTACTCACGCAGCCACTGAACAAGACCAGAGCGATCAGCGCGAAAACCATCAGCATAGAAATCTTTTTCACAATATACTCCTTGTTGTGAAATTGGTTTTCGCTCTTTTAGGGTTAAGATTCCTTGGACCGTTTTATTTCTTAGAAATTGACTGGAAAAAACGGTATCTACTCTCAATCCGCGAAGAGCGTTCTACTACTAATTCACAGCAGGTATCCTGACTCACGGCGTCAATAATCCCAGAGCCTTCCCATAGATGTACACACCTACAGTGACCGTCGATTAACGACATTGAGATTATCATACCGCTTACAGTGGCGGGTCCGTTCCGGCTTTTCACCGGATTCCCTTTTAAGGCATTTCTGCCGCTGAGAATTAATTGAATTATATAGTCGCAAAAATTGTCCGTCTACGAATAGTTTATTAATAAAAGTATTTTCTTTTACTTATATCCACGGGGGGTCACCATTTTGCCGCCAATAATCCTGGTTTGAGAATTTCCAACGACTACTGTAGTAAACATATCAACCTGTATTATATCCATTGTCTCAAGTGTTTCTATCCGGATATCCTGTTGTTCACGATAAGCGTTACGCACCATCCCCACGGGAGTTGATGATAAACGGTGTTGCAAAAGAACCTTTTTGGCCTCCTCAAGATTATATGGTCTGCCTTTACTACGGGGATTATACAGAACCAGAACAAAGTCAGCAGAAGCCGCGGCTTGAAGACGCTTGAGAATCAGATCCCAGGGTGTTAATAGATCACTCAGAGAGACTACAGCAAAATCATGTATCAGGGGAGCCCCAAGAAGGGCTGCGGCTGAAGTAGCCGCTGTAATACCGGGGATAACCTCTATCACAGGCCGGACAGATTCGGAAAGTTGGGTTTCCGTCAATTCATACGCAAGCCCCGCAAGGCCATACACACCTGCATCTCCGGAGGCAATAAGAGCAACTTTTTTTCCGGAAACGGCCGTCTTTACCGCATCAAGACATCGCTGCCGTTCTCCCCGCATACCGCTGACGATTGAGGCTTTTTCCTGCAGATGCTCCGGAAGCAGACGCACATACCTGCTGTATCCCGCGATAATGTCACATTCTTCCAAGGCGCTCATTGCCGCTGGAGCTGTATACTGCTGGAATCCGGGGCCAAGACTGACCAGAATAAGATGTCCTTTCATACTAAACAGTCCCCTTCCCAGTGCTGAAAAAACGGTCCCTGGACAATGCAAGGGTTATCCCCTGCACGATTGTTTTTGGAACCAGGAGTTCTCCATTCCGGGAACTCAAGACCGCGCAGGGTTCGGCAACACCGGGAAGGTCAAGCTGCCGTTTCGCCGCCGGCGAAGGTGTTCCTCCTGCTCCCAGGGTCCTGATACGTTCCTCTGGCAAAAACAGAACCGGGAATCCCAGCTCTTCACATGCGGCGGTCAAACCTGCTTCCCGGCGCTTTAACTCTATGGTTGCAGCATGTCGGATTTCTCCCTTATCAATGCCTGCATTCCCCAGGAAATCACCCACGGCTTCCAGAATACGATCTTTCTCAGCCCCTTTTCTGCATCCGATCCCCAGAACAAGCGTCTTTGCTGTATCAGAACCGGTGGAGAGTACCGGCTCTGCATCCACTATCCCGGCAACCCTGTAGGAAAGGGCATTGGCCCCGCCTTCATGGCCGGACAGAAGAGAAACTGCAAAACGTCCGGCATCATCAACTGCTATAACGGCAGGATCAGAAAACTTGCTGTTTACATAGGGAGCAATCATCCTTACGGTAATTCCCACTGCCATTATATAAACCAAACCCTGACGGGAAGAAAACAGCTGTTTCGTTAATTCCGGCAGCTCACCTTTTACCGGACGGAAAAACTCCGCATCCAACTCGGTGCAAAGTACCCGCCCAAGCGCTTCACCTTCATCACTGACCGCGACTACGGCATAATCTCTCATTCAACGCTCCGGGAATCCCGCCAACCGTGGCTGAACAGGGGATCATAGAGTTTTGATTTCGCATATTCCTTCCGCCCTAAAACGGGGCTTACGATAATAAGAGTCTGACGGGTTATGCCCGCTTCCTCAGCCTTTTCGGGAAACTCCCGAACAGTGCTCATAAGAATCCGCTGATCCGGCCATCCAACACGATACACAAGTGCCACAGGAGTATCTGCGGTGTAGGAACTCAACAGATCATCACGAACCCTTGATGCATTGCCAATACTCAGGAACAACACAAGAGAAGCTCCTATTCCGGCCAGAGCGGGAATATTCTCAGCCTCCGGAACCGGTGTTCTTCCGGCTGCCCTGCTCAGAATCACCGTCTGGGTCAATTCAGGAAGAGTCAGCTCCTGCTTTAACACAGCCGCCGCCGCCTGAAACGAGCTTACTCCCGGAACGACTTCCACATCGAGACCTTCTTTGAAACACCAGTCTATCTGTTCCTGAATGGCACCGTAAATCGACGGATCCCCGGTATGAACCCTGGCGATAATACCCTCTTCATCACGGTACTGATCATAAACAGCACAGACTTCGTCAAGGGTCATAGATGAGGAATCCATGACCAGCGCATCCGAACGCCGGTTGTCAATCAGCACCGCAGGGACAAGACTCCCGGCATAGATAACAACCTTCGCTTCTTCAATTATTCGCTTTCCCCTGAGGGTTATGAGTTCCGGATCTCCCGGTCCCGCCCCGACAATTACAATCTTCATATTATTCCTTATCCAGCCGTTCTCTGCAGTTTATAAACAAAATAGCCATATCGGCCCTCTCCATTTCAGGCAGGCCGGGAAAGACATTCTCCTCCTCGGTTCCCGCCCGAACAACCAGATGGCAGTAACGGGACCATCCATTTTCGCGTAGAAATGCGGCAAGAGGCTTATACCGGCGTCCGATCTTCATAACAACGAGCACTCCGGGAAAATTCAGATATGCATAAAGCTCAGACGGATCCCCGGGCGCCGGTACAATAGAGCAGGGGGATTCCCCCGATGCCAGAATAAGCCGTGCCGCGGCTGCCGCCGCAGAGGGCGATGTGACCCCCGGAACAAACACTACCTTCAGATCGGCAATACAGCCTGCCGCCGACTGAATATACACCCCCGTGCTGTACAGGGAAGGGTCTCCAAGGGTTGGGACTGCCCCGGTTCCCGAGGGGGGTAGGCTGTCTGCCATCTTCCGGAGAATGCCGGCCCAGGCCTTTTCAAGTTCGGCAGAATCACGACTCAGGGGATACACAAGTTCCTGTAAATCCGGCAGATCCCCCAGGGCCATTCTCACAATGTTCCCTGCCAAGGATGAACCAGCGGGTTCCGCCCTCAGACAGAAAACCTTGTCTGCATTCCGAATAATGCCTGCCGCCTTCATGGTTATCAACTCCGGATCTCCCGGGCCGATACCGACTACATAAAGAGTTTTCACCATTCCAGCACCACAAGCGAAAGAGGATCAAAGGTTATTGATGCTGCGACCGCAGGTTCATAGGCTTTTACACGCTCATCCGGGTAACTGAGTCGCTCAGCTACCCAGATCCGTTTAGGCGGATTTAAGGTATCAAGAACATGGCCTGCTATCCAGGAAGGAGAAAAGCGGGCATCCGTCAGGCAGACAAGATAGGGCTTCAGATGCTCTGAAGATAGAACCTCATCAAACTCAACCGCAGTTCTGCCATGCAGACTCATCAATTCCGCATCGCTCCAGGAAGCCCCGATACGACAGAATGCAAGCTGCATTGAACTGAGTCCGGGCACAACCTCATACTCTCCAGAAGAAAAACTCTTCATGAGAGATTTTCCCAAGCTGTACCAGCATGGATCACCGGCGACCAGCACCGCCACTGTCCCGCGATCCCGGGAACTCCGGACCATATCAGCGACATCGGAGATACGGCCGTCGCTGTATAGAATCTCTTTTCCTTTTTCTGCATATTGCTCAACAATACGGGAAGGACCAATCAGAATATCCGCCGTGCTGATTACAGTTAGTGCTCGCGGCAGCAAAAATGAAGGATCTCCCGGTCCGGCGCCGACAATAAAGAAATTATTCATTCCCAAGAACCCTCCCCGACAGATCAAGTACAATATAGCGAAGACATAAAGCATCCAGTTCGGGATTATCCTGGGAGATTCCTGTCTCTTTGGCAATGTATCCTTTGGTTCTTTTTTCCGCCCGGTCTGCAAGAAGGGTAAAAACCTTACTGAATCCGGCTTTCTCAATGAGTCCTGCAGCCTCTTCAGCAGTGGCGGCCTCCATCACCCCGGAGATAAGGTCCACGCCTCCGTTGCAAAGGCCACAAAGCGCAGCAAGGGTCTCCAATCGGGCATCTCCGTATTTTGAATGGGTATTAAACATTCCCGCCGCGACCTTTGCGAGCTTTCCTATATGCATGGGAACAGTAATATCCCGAAAGCCCTTGCGCCAGGCGTTGACCAGAGCAAAACCAAGATGGTCTCCAAAGGCGACTGTCATCTCAGGATCAAGATCATTGTTTACAATATACTTCTCACCGACATACCCGGAAGTAAGAATAATCCTTTTGTAACCGGCACGGCGAACAAAACTTATTAAAAGCGCAATGGATCGGGTAAAGGCTTTTTCGGATTTTGGTTCAACTATACCGCTTGTTCCGATTATCGAAATCCCCCCTTCGATGCCCAGTCGTGGATTACAGGTCTTTGCAGCAACAGTCCCCCCCTCCGGCACCTCGATCACGATCTCGGCACCGAAACCTTCCGGCAGCTCAGCAGCAACCGCCGCAAGAATACGCCGGTGCGGCACAGGGTTTATAGCCGACTCACCGGAGGAAACGGGCAATCCCGGCCGAGTAACGGTACCAACACCTTTCCCACCCCGCAGCCGCAGTTCACCGCTTTTGTCTATTGAGAGAGAAGCCAAAAAGAGAAGCCCGTTGGTGTCGTCCGGATCATCCCCTGCATCTTTTACTACTCCGCAGGTATATTTGCCATCTTTTTCGCGACAATGCACAACTGGAACAGAAAAACAGAGATCATCTTTCAACCGCAGGCTTATTCTCTCAGGACGTTGTCCGGTTACAGCATACCTGGCAGCGGCGGCCGCAGCTGCCTGTGCCGCAGTCCCGGAAGTAAAACCTCTACGCAGCCCTTCAATAGACCCGAGAACTACCTTATAATCCGGATAATCGTCTGTTTTCATCAATTCCCTTTTATGTTAATTGATTTTTACTATTTGCCAGGGTAATCAACGCGTTTACACAGGTCGCCGCAATGGAACTCCCTCCACGGCGCCCGGGGTTGCTGATACAGGGGATCCCACTTGCAATCAACTCCTGTTTAGCCTCCGCTGCTCCAACGTATCCAACCGGTACACCTATAACCAGGGCGGGAGATGCTTCGCCGGCTTGAATAAGGTCAATGACCTCAAAAAGGGCGGTAGGTGCATTACCAATTGCCACAATTCCGCCGTCTGCCCATAAGGGAAGTGCCCGAGCGATGGCCACCGCAGTCTTGGTAGTACCCCTTTGAGCCGCCTCCTCCGCAACCCCTTCATCATACAGCAGACAGTGAATTCGGCTTTCCGCATCCTGCAGCTGAGAATAGTAAATTCCAGCTTGAACCATTTTAGCATCGGTTACAATATTCTTTCCGGATCGAATGGCCTCGACTCCCCGCTCCACTGCTTCAGCCATTACCGTAAAGGTCTTGGCAAACTCCACATCAGCGGTGGCGTGAGCAATTCGCTTGAACACCTCCATCTCAGGGGTATTCTGCCAGAATTCGCCAAAATCCCGGCGTATAATCCCAAAGCTCTCTCTGTAAATATCATCAGGACTCAGATACTGTCGCGCCATCCGGATTTCTCCCTTTTTTGTATAATATTGCAGCAGTAACAAAATTCTTTGGCAGCTGCGGGTTGGAGGCAAAATGCACATGTGTATAACCTGCACAAACTGACCCTTTAACTTGTCCTTCTTTTACGCAATCAGTTTCTCCGGTTTTTCGCAGCAGATACGCAGACTCCACGTCCCCAACACCATCCATCCGTGAATAATGAAAAAGATGCCCCCGGGCGAAAATAGTTCCCTGACCAAGGAAACTCTCTTTTTGCACAGAGATCTCACAATAACCAAGCCGACGGAGTTTATCTCCCATGTGCACTTCCCCTGCAAGTATTCCCGTCATTGGATATCTTCTATTTTGCCCGTCAATAATTGCCTGGGAAAGATACATATACCCTCCGCACTCAGCAAATACCGGCAACCCTTTCTTTACGGCACTCCTGATACTCTTCAGCATGCTATGGTTTGCCGAAAGAATTTCTGCATAGACTTCAGGATACCCGCCACCAATGTAAAGAGCATCACAGGCAGGCAGATAAGAATCTGACAGAGGACTGAAGGGAACCAGATCTCCTCCCGCAAAGCTCAGATAATCAAGATTATCCTGATAATAAAAATGAAAAGCATCATCCAGGGCATATGCTATCTTTGGCCTGACTGCTTCCGAAACAGCACCGGGAAACACGCAAACCGCTTCTGCTTCCGCCAGCGGGTCCACACTCCTGGCCGTCACTACCAGAGAATCAAGATCAATATGCTCCTCAACGATCCTGGACAATGCCTCGATCGTAGCTTCAAGCTTAGGGTTAGTCCGTGCCGAGACAAGTCCAAGATGACGCTCCGGCAGTATGATCTCCGTCCGTCGCGGTAAAACACCAAAAACAGGAAGTCCAGTAGCATCTTCCACTGCGCCTGTTACAATGGATTGATGACGTGCTCCTGCAACACGATTGAGAATAAAACCGGAAATCATTGATGTACTATCAAGACCGATAAAACCTGCAGCAATTGCGCCGGCACTTTGGGCCATGGAACTCACATCGAGGACAAGTACAACTGGCAGAGAGAGGACTCGGGCAAGATCCTCACTGCTGCCAGAACCGCTGCCATCCGAAGAGCCGTCAAAATATCCCATAACCCCCTCGACCAGGGCTATATCGGAATCTTCGGAGCCATGAAGAAACAGAGACTTATTAACATCCGCGGAAAGCATCCAGGTATCCAGGTTTCGGCAGATACGACCGGCTGCCAAAGAATGATACCCGGGATCAAGATAATCCGGACCAGCCTTCCAGGGCTGAACAACAAGCCCCCTCTTCCGTAAAGCTCTGTTTATTCCCAGAGCAACTGAGGTCTTTCCTTCCCCTGAACGGCTTGCACTGATTAACAAGCGCGGAATATTATGCTCATCCGTTTTTGAAATAGTATTCATAAATGCCTGCATACTTCCCTATTCTATATCATCGATCAGGAACTGACTTTTCCTCGATATAATCAAAGAGAGATACTCCTCAGGAATATCTGCTACGTTGCCTGAATCAGAAATGATGAGCTCGTCCTCCAGCCCGACACGGGAAGCATACAGAAAATCTTCTCTCCTGTTTTTCCTGATCATGTCCACCACACTTGCCCGCGTTTTATATGTTTTCATAAAAACAAGAGAATCAGATTCCTGAACACAATACCTGTCGGCATATTCCATTTTCCATGCCTTTTGGCGGTCACTCATCACTGGGGCCATGGAGAAGGAAAGTTTCCTTAGCTTTTTTTCTACATCCTTACCCAATGCGGTTGCAATCAGTCTGGAAATACTTGTTCGACTGTTTTCCCCTTCTACATAAAAAATACAATCCGCAGAACGTAATACTTCTGCGGCACGCATTGTCAAGAGATCTGGATTACCAGGTCCCATGCCCACTGCATAGAACCTGCCAAAAGTATATTTCAGAGAATTCATATAATAATTTTATAGCATGAATTCTGTAGCGTATTGTAATTTACGCAGAACCCTGTGGTTTATCCAGACCTGAATCTGAAACAAAAACAGCAAGCAGTCCTGTCTACCTTGAAGAATTCCGGCCGATCAATCCTTTATCTTAATCCCAAACCCGCTTAACAGAGACAATACATCCGGAACAGAGAACACGGCCTGTTTCAATTTATTTGAATACGGATCAATCGCGTAGCCTTCAGCCTGATAAAACGAGGCTTTACTCAGGTTCGATGAATCGAACAGGGTATCTGAAAACTTAGCGCCCGTAAAATCAGCCTCCACCAGATAGTTGTTTTGAAAGGCACAGCCTGCGATCTCACATCCTGCAAAACCAGCCCCTTTCATGGAAAGATCACTGAAGTTACAGCTGTGAATAAGACACCTCGAAAAGGTAAGACTGAAAGCCATAGGATTACATTTGTAAAAGCGGATACCCAGCAACTTGCATTCTACAAATTCAGTATCAATAAATTTTGTATCATCCACCGGAATATTACTCAGGTTGCAACCGGTGAAAGTACATGATTCAAAACTACCCCCCGAAAGGGATGCATCGTCAAATGAGCAATCGATAAAACGACAGTTATAGAACTCTTTGCAGGAAAAATCCGTAGAGGAAAAAGCGATGCTCCGGAACTCCCGATTCTGGTAATCATCTTCAGTCAGCTCAATCATTGGAGAAGAGTATCATTTGACCGGCCTGTTTCCAATACTGCAGCCCTTGTGGAGGGGTATCTAATTCAGAAATCGGGAAGTCTGTTTCCGCAGAACATTTCCAACATAAGCCCGCTTTGCAGTGCCTCGATATTCAAACCTAAAGCAGCAGACAGTGCATGATTTACAATAACCAGTGATGGTGATGCAACCGGCGTATGCAATACCTTTGAATAAAACATTTCCGGGAGCGTGGCATAACTGTTGTCGAGGTTCCATCCGGTTTTTACGGTATTTGTCTCTGTCACTCAGACCTGTCTTTGTACACTCATATTCTACGGTAAACCAGATACCTTGGATTACTGCCCTGTAATCAATGAACAATTGCCAGTGGATCGGGCTTCATAAGCAGCTTTGCATACTGAGCCCGTTTGTATGCCCAGGGATCAGAACCATTCTTACGACTCATACTGCCCCGAAAATCGTCCAGCGAAGAGTAACCCCTGGCTTCCATCCAGGAACCGAGATCACCGAGTATTTTCCCTACCCGGGAAATCTTGTTTCTGTAAAGAGTACTCACCACCTGCACCGCATCAGCACCGGCAAGGATCATCCTGGCGGCATCCTGCCCATCCATAATACCGCTGGATGTACAGATGCTTGCAGCAGTTTCTCTGTATAAAAGTCCCGCATAGCGTAAAGGCAGAAGACTATCTGCAGGCTGACTCAAGATGAGAGGTAAGGTGGTCTGCTCTTTTTCAGGGTCAATGTCGGGGAGAAAAAACTTGTTGAACATAACCAGACCTTTAGCGCCTGAATCCGCGAAGGCTTTAGCCACCGCCAAAGGTGCTGTATAGAACATACTCATTTTGATGGAGACAGGAATGTTCACGTTTTTTACGACTTCCTTTACCACTGCAATCTGGTCATTTTCTATGGAGGATCCGTCACCCGCCTGGTAATCCGGATTGGCAAAAAAGTTCAATTCCAGACCGTCGACACCGGTATCAGTAAGCTTTTCGGCCCATTCAACCCAGGTATTTTGATTGACTGCATTTAGACTGGCGATGACCGGGATATCACAGGCCTCTTTTGCCTTACGGACCCACATAAGATGTTCTTCCGGCCCCGCATGTTCAATGTCAGGAAAGACCGTTGTCATTTCTGCATGTATATCGTCGTACTGATGTTTTTCCTCGTCAAACTTCGCTATTTCCAGCTGGATCTGCTCTTCAAACAGACTCTTGATTACCAGTGCCCCGGCGCCGGAGTCCTCTATTTTCCTGATTGAATCCATGTTTGACGTCAGCCCAGACGCACCTGCAATCACAGGATTCTTCAACTCAATATCCATATACCGGGTTTTCAAATCGACCATTTCAAGAACCTCCTTCCTTTTGTACTTTACCAAAAAGGTAATATTTAGAAGGTTTAAGGACAAGCTAATTCTCTGAGGCAGACCAATGAAAAAATGTTGATCTGCGTTACTGCAATGTTTCTTACCCATAGATTAATAGATTGAAAAGAGTCAGGAGAATAGAGAAAATCCCCGGGAAACTTACAAGATCTTCAATTCCCGGAACCATTAACTGAACAAGAGAACAGAGGCCTGAAAAACCGCACCGATAAACTATTTGTCCGACCGTTCGTCTTCAAACAGAGCAGGCTTAAAAGGAACAGAATCAGAGTCCTGCGGACACCACTACTTTCAGAGATGTACTTGTCCTGCAGGGTCACTCCCGCCAGACGAACCGCTCCATCCCCGGTTTCCCTTCCTTAAGCTCAAAAGCCTTCTCCGGTATAAACGAAGGATATACGGTAACACCCGACAGTTCATCCCGGGAAAACCAGCGGAAAGTAAGCTCCAGATCGCCGTCCCTACCGAACCACTGCTCCTTCTTAAGAGAACGAGAATTCTCCGGCAGAGAGCAAGCGTAATAGAAACAGATCTCATGACAGGGCGTATCAGCCCAGGTATAGAAATTTTCAACCAGCCAGAGAAGACTGCCGGGGATAATCGCTTCACCGATTTCCTCCATAATTTCTCGCACCAGGGTTTCCTCACTGGCCTCACCGAATTCAATTCTACCTCCGGGGAGAGACCAGAAATCATCCCGGTTTGAAGTATGGAGCAGCAATTGCCTGCCGTTAAACAGAACCGCAGCCACCCGGCAGTTGAAGATACCTTCAGTGTGCGAAAATGTAAGCACCCGGTTATTTCCTTACCCTTCCCGATTCACCCTGTCCGGAGAAAAGGCGGGCATACAGACTGATACATACTCGGTCTCTTCATCAAAGGGATTGGAATACTGTACGGTTGTTCCCGCATTAACTTTTATTGACTGCCCGCCGGTTAAAACAATGGATTCACCGTTAATCATTATCTCTTTCCGGCCACGGATAATTAGGGTGTACTCATCAAACTCGGGCGTCTGGGGCGGTTCACTCCAGCCGGGAGGGGCTACCATACGGGCAATACTTACACCGTCTTCCTCTGTAGAAGCCCTGCCGAAGTGTTCCTCTATAAGTTTACCATCCGTGGTGGGGACAATAAACGGATCGGTCTGCTTTACATATGCCTTTTTCATACTTCCTCCTCTTTAAAGGCGGGGGAAAGCCCTTTGACTTAACCCGGAAAACACTGATACTCTTGGCGCAGAATCATCTTATTTAAGGATCCTGTTCATGGCCACCATTCGAAGCTTTAAGGCCCTCCGGCCCCAACCGGACCTGGCGGAAAAAATCGCCAGCGTTCCCTATGATGTAGTCAATACTGAAGAGGCCAGAGAACTGGCGAAAGGAAACTCTTTAAGTTTCCTCCATGTCGTACGCCCCGATATAGACCTTCCTGATACTATAGACCCCTACGATTCTGCTGTCTACGAGAAAGCGGCGGAGAACTTCAGCCGCCTGAAAGAGACGGGCAGCATGGTGGAAGAGGATTCACCCTCTCTGTATATCTACCGACTAACCATGGATGGTCGCAGCCAGATCGGCATTGCCGGCTGCTGCATGGTGGAAGAATATAACAACGACACCATAAAGAAACACGAGTTTACCCGTAAAGCCAAAGAGGATGACCGGGTCCGCCACATGCTGACCCTTAACGCCCACACGGGACCGGTGCTGCTCACCTACCGACGCACCGAGGCACTGGCACAACTCCTGGAAAACGAGATTAAAGAGACACCTCTCTTTGATTTCACCGCCGTGGATGGTGTTCAGCATACTATCTGGCGCTGCACTAATGCAGCAGCCATGGAAACAGCCTTCAAAGAGGTACCCTCCCTGTACATCGCTGACGGACACCACCGTGCAGCCGGTGCAAGCCGGGTTAAAGCCCATATGGTAGAGAAACATGGCTCTGCGGCTGGCGATGAGGAGTTTAACAGCTTTCTTACGGTTGTGTTTCCATCGGACCAGCTTTCTATCTTTGCCTATAACAAGTACATCGCCGATACCAACAGCCTGAGTCCTGAGGATCTACTCAAATCCCTGGAAGGGGAATTCGAGATTTCAGAAACAGCAGAGAAAGATCCGAAAGCAAAGGGCAGTTTCAACATGTACCTTGCAGGCCAGTGGTACTCACTGAAGATTAAGAATCCCGCCATAGATCCCAATGATCCGGTAACCGCCCTTGATCTGGTACAGTTCCAGATCAAGCTCCTTGAGCCGGTACTGAACATTATGGATCAGCGGAAGTCTGACCGTATTGATTTTGAAGGCGGCACCGGCTCAAGTGAAAAACTTCAGGCCCGGGTGGACAGTAAAGGCGGAATTTCTTTTACCTTCTATCCCGTAAGTGTAGAAGAGCTTATGCAGGTTTCCGATGCAGGAATGGTTATGCCCCCCAAATCAACCTGGTTTGCCCCCAAGCTCCGGTCCGGACTGCTTGTCCACCAGTTTTAGATTTACCCGATTCCAGGAGGAAGATTATGAGAAAATTCAACTTTTATGCAGGTCCGTCAACTCTTCCCCTTGAGGTTCTAAAAGAACTGAAAGAGGAAATCGCAGATTATCACGGAGAAGGTCTCTCCATGATAGAAACCAGCCACCGCAGCCCAATGTACGATTCGATACACGCGGAAACGGTGGAGATGTTCCATAAGCTTTTGGGGATTCCCTCAAACTATAAGGTTCTTTTTATCGGCGGCGGCGCATCCATGCAGTTCGGCATGATTCCCATGAACCTTATGCAGACAGGAAAGACCGCGGAATACGTAAACTCCGGCGCCTGGGCGGGAAAAGCGGTAAAAGATGCCCAACAGGTTGGAGATGTCCGGGTTATCTGGGACGGCAAGGATTTCAACTACATGACACTGCCAGAAAGCTCCTCTGTTAAACCCGGCAGTGATGCGTCCTATCTGCATATTACCAGCAATGAGACAATCGGCGGCGTTCAGTGGAAGTCTTTCCCGAAAACCGGCAATGTTCCCCTTGTTGCAGATATGTCCTCAGACATTCTGAGCAGACCGGTGCCTGTTGAGGACTTCGGACTGATTTACGCGGGAGCACAGAAGAATATCGGCCCCGCAGGGGTTACTGTTGTCATTATCCGTGAGGATATTGCCGCAGCATCTCCGGAGAAGCTTCCGGCATATCTTCGCTATAAAACCCACGCGGACAAGAACTCTCTCTACAATACACCCCCGGTATTCTCCATCTATGCAGTACACAAGGTACTGAAATGGCTGGAATCCAAAGGCGGTGTTGAAGGCATCGAAAAAATCGACAAGGAAAAGGCAGCTGCCATCTATGACAGCATCAATGCCTTCCCTGAGTTCTTCTCCTGCCCGGTGGACGAAAACTACCGGTCCCATATGAACATTGTATTCCGGCTTCCCTCGGAAAAGCTGGAAAAACAGTTTGTAGCTGAAGCCAAAGCAGAAGGCATGCTGGGCCTGAAAGGACACAGGGACGTTGGGGGATGCCGCGCATCAATCTATAACGCCTTGCCCCTTGAAGGAGCAAAGGTTCTGGCGGATTTCATGAACAACTTTGCCCGGAAGAACGGGTAAAAAGATCAGCTGATCCAGAAAGTGGAACAGTGCATAAATATAAACCTCCCGGCTCATCGGGAGGTTTTTTTATCAGCGAAAACCGTACCTTAAACCCACAACTGGCATGATCCGCGGCCCCGTCCAGCCTGAATTCCGCTGCCACTCCCACCAGGGCCCGGCACCTGTAATAAGGCTGTACTGACCGGTCTTTCCGCGGTAGCCCCAGACCAGGGCGACGCCCGGGATAATCCCATGGAAAGGGTCATCTATAATGGGATCCCAGTCTATATATTCACCCTCGAAGTAATTGAAATACCCCAGCAGAATACCAACTTCACCATCTATCTGAAACCTTTGTTCTGGAGCCCTGAAATGACAGACTCCGGTGCCGCTATAGGTCATGGTAGCAATGCCGAAAGGGCTTGCTCCAAAACTGAGTCGCAGCCCCAGAGAATCATCTACAGGCAGAGATATCCCCAGGCGAAGACTGAGAATCTGATCAAAATCAAGAGAGAGCTGTAATTTTCCAGACTCTTCACCGGCAAAAATCGGAGAAGACAAAACAGACAGAAAAAAAACGATGAGAGCAATACTGAATATATCCAGCTTCCGGCTGCACCTCATAGTTTAAATATACAGAGTTTCCCTCGTCATGACGAAAATTTGTGGCCGTCAACTTCCTGATAGCATATAATAGTCGAACCATGTATGTTTCATCAAAAAGAAAGCTCATTGGAATTATGGCATTAATACTCGGCACATCATTTCTGCTGGTAAGCTTACTTAATTATAATGCAGCCCGTACTGCATTAAGCAGAGAAAGCGCAGCTGCAACTCTTCCTCTGCTCCGAGATAATATATATTCATCCATCCACAAAGATTTTCTTGCTGCGGTAAATATTTCCTCAATGATGGGAACTGATTCATTTCTGCAAGCCTGGGTCCTAAACGGAGAAAGGGATACCGATGAAATACTACGGTATCTCAAAACAGTGAAAAATACATACGGCTATAAATCTACATTCTTTGTTTCCAACAATTCCGGTAATTATTACAACTTTGAAGGTATTCTCAAGCAGATAAACAAGTCAGGTTTGCATGATCAATGGTATTTCGACTTTATGGAGTCAGGGAAGACTTACGCCCTGGATGTAGACACTGACGAGGCAGCGGAAAACCGCCTGACAATTTTTATCAACCACAAGGTTGTGGGCAGGGAAGGCAATTTTATCGGTGTTGCCGGTGTCGGTATTGTCATGCAGGATTTCAGTGGTTTTCTTCTAGATCAGCAGGAGAAATATAACAGACATATCTATTTCACCGACAGAAACGGACTTATCCAGGCACATTCGGACAACACAAAAATTCTGCATACCCGGATCATCGACATCCCTGGAATGCAGGATCTTTCGATGCAACTTCTTCAACAAACTACTACACCATTCAATTCAGAATACACAGGAGTTTCGGGAAAAGTGCTTTTATCCTCCCGTTACATTCCAGAAATTGACTGGTTTCTAATTGTTGAGCAGAATGAGAAGTCGCTGTTGTCGTCGACCCGCTCAAGCATGATCCTGACAGCTCTTATCGGTCTGGGAGCAACACTGCTTATACTCGCATTAAGCCTTTTAACTCTGAATTCGTATCACAGACAGCTTGAACAACTGGCCACAACTGACAGCCTTACCGGCTGTGCAAACCGCAGAGAACTTGAACAGCAAATAGAGCGAATGATAAACAGGCAAGAACGAAACAAAAACTCTGTATCGCTCATACTTCTTGACATTGATTACTTCAAACGTCTGAATGATACTTCCGGTCATCAGGCCGGAGATATGATTTTAATAGAGCTGGTTGCTCTGGTGCAGACAAATCTAAGACCAGATGATCTTGTTGCCAGATGGGGCGGAGATGAATTCGTAATCATCCTCGAAGCCGGAGCAATGGAAACCTACGGTGTTGCCGAAAGAATCAGCTCCTTTTTTGCAGAGACAATGAGTACCCGACATGCCGATGATCCACATGTCAGTTTGAGCATGGGAATTGTGGAAAAACAGGATAATGACAGCCTTTTTACGTTAATAGAAAAAGCTGACTCCGCTCTTTATAAAGCAAAAAGAGACGGCCGCAACCGCATAGAAATTTATCAAAGCTGATCTTCACAGGAACAGGCATCTTTGCCAACGCGACGCAGCATGATGATACCGGGAAACGGAAGCAGGGTAATGATAAAAAGGATGAGAAATGCCAATCGGAATCCTCCTGTAATTACCGTCAAATCGGTTCTGTTTAGCTGTGCCCGCGCCCCTTCATACACAGCATCTTTCAAATACGGGGGAAGCGAGATGGTAACAGACATAAGAGCCAAAGCTGTGCTGAGCACAGTACCGATATTCAGCAGCATGGAACGGATCCCGTTGGCCATTCCCCTGGTCTCCTTCGGAACAGTGAGCATGATGGATTTTGTGTTCGGCGTCATAAGAAAACCTGTGCCGAATCCGACAAGAAACTGACCGGCGACAATCATCAGATAGGAGGCATCAAGGTTCATATTCAGGTTGAGGATAAGCATTCCCAGAGATGTAAGTACCAATCCGAAGGTTACCAGCTGCAGTGTCCGGTAAACCCGGCATAAAAGACCGGAAAGAGGAGAAGCAAGAAGCATACCCAGAGTAATAGGCAGCACGCGGAGACTGACGGTAAGGGTATTTTCCTTTGCAACCACCTGATAGAAGAAAGCCACAAGAAGAACTACAGAAGAACGGGCAAGGGAGTTGAGAAACACTGTGGATGTGGCGAAAAGAAAATCAGGATCCCGAAACAGGCTGAGATCAACCGTCGGGGCGGCAATCTGCCTTTCCCAGACAAGAAAAATTACAAAAAAGACCGTAAACAGAATAAAGCCGATCAATACCGACGAATGGGTCCATCCCGCTGTTCCCGCCTTGGTCAGTGAAAAAAGAAGCCCTCCCAGACTGATAAAAATGGAGACATTTCCCACATAATCTATCCTGTCTTCTACCGCATGGCCATCTGAAGGTTTAAGCAATGCATATCCGAGAATAAAACTCAGGATACAAAGAGGCACATTAAACCAGAACACCCAGCGCCAGCCCAGATGATAGACAAAAAAACCTCCCACCACAGGCCCCAGAAGGAGAGAACCGGAACCAACAAGAACATTTATTCCCAGAGCAGTCCCCAGATGCTTTTCCGGGAAGACATCCGTTATATACGGCGTCGTATTGGTAAGAATAAGTGCACCGCCCACGGCCTGCACCACCCGGAGAACAATAAGCAGCCAGACATGCTCCACGCATCCCAGAAAAAGACTGGCCGCAGTAAAAACGACAATCCCCGCCAGGTAGAGCTTTCTTCTGCCACATATATCCGCCAGCTTCCCGAATATAAGAATACAGATAGAATTAACCAGCATGTATGAAAGCAGAATCCAACCCGAAGCAAAGGGACTTGCATTAAAATAGTTGGTCAGTACCGGAAGAATAACATTCAGGCTTCCGATATTCAGGTATACCGCTATTACAGTAATACTTGTAACCAGAAGAAGCAGCCAGGGATGGCGAGAATCTTGCATACAACTCCGATGGGCAAACCTGAAGACAGGCGGGATATATAATTCTATACTCCATGAAAATATTAGTAAACACGATCTCTGTATTTCGTTTTTATTTTGTTGAGCACTCAATATTTACTCAACACTACAACTTGACGGAGTTCAGCCCCCGCCGTATGGTAGTAGCATATGAATACTCAGAATTCTGCTTATAAACCTGCAGGGACAGTCTACATAGATTCACAGATCAGAACCGATTTCAAGCTTGCACCGTCAATCGCTGATCTCCGAATCCACTGGATAAACATCGAAGACAACAGAATCCCCGGAGGCAACACCCAAACTCCGGTAATCTCCTGCAATGCGGAATTCCTTACATCCGCGGAGGCCTCCGGCCTGCTGGCACTGCATATCCTGGATAGCACCAGTCTGCGGCACCTCGAGACAATTCCACCGGATAGGCTCCTTTTCCATTCACTGCAGTCAGCCCTGGAGTGGGTCGGCAGCCATCCTTCGGGCATTCCCGATATGGAAAAGCAGATACAACACGGAGCAGAAGCCCTGAAAAACGGCGATCTTACCGCATTTCCCACCGAAACAGTATACGGCCTCGGAGCAAATGCCCTTGACCCGCTTGCGGTGGAAAAAATCTTTACTGCCAAGAAACGGCCTAAATACGATCCTCTGATTCTGCATATCTCAGAGATGTCCCAGCTGGAACCATTAGTATCATCCATTCCCGGAAAGGCGCTGGAATTAGCGGAAAAATTCTGGCCTGGACCGCTAACCATGGTGTTTCCAAAAAGCAGTCTTGTTCCGGATATCTGCACCTCCGGACATCCGACAGTTGCAGTCAGAATGCCGTCGAACCCCTGGGCGCAAAAGCTGATTCACCTGGCAGGGCTGCCAATAGCAGCTCCCAGTGCCAACCTTTTCGGGCGCACCAGCCCTACAACCGCAGCCCACGTCGCAGAACAGCTGGAAGGCAGCTACGAGGTACTCATTGATGCCGGAGCCTGCAGAGTTGGTGTCGAGTCAACGGTTCTCTCCCTTACCGGCTCCAACCCTCAACTGCTCCGGACTGGAGGAGTAAGCAGAGAAGCCATGGAAGCGCTGATCGGTCCCGTGGAGCTCCCTCAACCGAAGTCTGCCGGAGATTCTGAAAGTCCGGGAATGCTGCCCAATCATTATGCCCCCCGCACGCCCCTGATGATGGTCCCGGATGTGCGGGATTATACAGAAAACAGTGATATCGGAGTTATACTGTACGAAGAATATACCGAGGTATTTCAAGGGCCGGTGCGCAGCATCAGCCATAATAGAAATCCCAGGGAAATAGCCGTAGGAATTTACGCGGCTCTTAGAGAACTGGATAACGAGGATATATCCCTCATTATTGCTGAGTGGTGCCCGGAAGAGGACATAGGCGCCGCAGTAAATGACCGGCTGAGAAAAGCATCTGCGCCCGCAGTAATAAGTACGGATTAAAAAACAATGAACGCAGAAAACAGAATTGAACCCTACAATCTGAATTTCAGACTCAAAATGCTGAAAACATTGCGCAGTGCTATAGAAAAGTACGAAACCAAAATAACTGCCGCCCTGGAGTCGGATCTGGGGAAAAATTCCTTCGAAGCCTATACCACCGAAACAGGGCTTCTCTTCAGTGAAATCAACTATGCACTCCGGAGACTGAAGCGCTGGGCCCGCCCCCGCAGGGTCGGCTCACCTCTGGTTATCTGGCCGGCAGTAAGCCGGGTGTATCCGGTACCTCTGGGGCGTGTGCTTATTATTGCTCCATGGAACTACCCGTTCCAGCTGCAGATTGCACCTCTTATTGCAGCCATTGCAGCAGGCAACCGGGCGGTGCTGAAGCCTTCAGAACTCACACCCGCCACAGCGGAGGTAATCCGGAACCTTATAACAGAATCATTTCCCCGTGAATATATCTCCGTTGAATGCGGAGAAGGATCGGTGGTTGTACCAGAACTGATAAGAACTCAAAAGTTCGATCACATCTTTTTTACCGGTGGGACCAGAACCGGGGGCAAGATTGCAGCCCTGGGAGCAGAACAGCATATTCCGGTAACCCTTGAACTGGGAGGGAAAAGTCCTGCAATTATTGACAAAAGTGCCGACATTACCGGAGCTGCGAAAAGCATCATGTACGGCAAGATTATCAATGCCGGACAATCCTGTATAGCCCCGGACTACCTGCTGATTCACCGGTCAAAGAGGAATGAGTTTCTAATTGAAGCAGAAAAGACTCTCCGGTCTTTCTTCCCCGGAGGGGCACTCCTTTCAACCGACTATGGCCGTATTATAAACCAGTCCCGTTTTGACTATCTTCGGGAACGACTGAGAGAAGGTTTGATACTCGCAGGAGGAAGCTACAGCGCAGAAAGCCTGAAAATGGAACCAACTATAATGGAGAACATTCAGCCTGCATCCCCTCTGTTAACTGATGAGATCTTCGGCCCCATACTGCCGCTTATAACCTGGGAAACCAGGGAAGAACTATCCACCCTGCTCGATTTGAGGCCGGATCCCCTGGCGCTTTACCTGTTCACATCATCCGACAACCTGCGGCAGTATATCTTTACTCGCCACAGCTTCGGCGGCGGGTGCATAAACGATACCATGCTCCATTTTGCCAACCCGGCGCTTCCCTTCGGCGGCACTGGCAGATCAGGCCGGGGAAATTATCACGGTAGAGCAGGATTCATCACCATGTCTCATATGCGCTCCATGGTACACAGTCCCCGCAGCTTCTCACTGCCCTTTAAATTTCCGCCCTACACCCGGAATGCCCACAGGATAGTGCGCAGATTCCTGCGTTAGATCCTTATAAAATCCGCAATCACCTTCCAGGCTTCCAGTTTCTTCTCATAAGCAATTGCATGAGCAGGACTGGTTGAAGGAAGCCGGAACAGCCGTATGTTCTCAGGCAGAACAACATGCCGCCTGAAGAGCTCCCCGGCCTTACTGCCGTTACAGAATACGGCGCGAATCGACGGAAACCTTGAGAAAAGTCCGCGTATATCGTTAGGCTCGGGATTTCTGATGTTCTGATCCAGACTCCCTTCGCGGCGGCAGGCGGAAATAACGTCCCACAGGGCAATACCATGTCTAATGAGCATCAGTTTCCGTTTATCATACTCACCGGGAAGTTCCTCTGCGATAAGTTCTGCCATAATTTTCCAGAAGGCATTACGGGGATGGCCATAATACTGCTGAACTCGCAGGGATTCAATCCCGGGAATAGATCCAAGAATCAGAACCTCCGGATTATTGCCGCACAGGGGAGGAAAAGAATAGATCAGCTCTGCCATGCCTTCATGGCAGCCTTAACGGAGCGGGTCATCTCGGCAGCATAGTCTGCGGTATATTTTCGAATAAACAGATCCTGGCCATAGTTTTCCCCGCCGCTTTCAAAATTTCCGTCCTTGTAGTAGCGCTTTTCTACAGGTTCGTACAAATCTGCCAGTTCCTCAGAACCCAAACGTTGGTAAGTATCTTTAAAAAAGAGTTTTTCCTTATTAACCTTAGGCGTTGGCCGCCTGTTGTAGTAGTCGCCCCGGGAATACCCGGCAACTACAAGAGAGAGGGGAAATACATATGCGGGGAGATTGAAGATCTTCAGGTGTTCCTCATAATTCTCCATGATATCCCCGATATAGCAGGAGCCCAGCCCCATGGATTCTGCAGCAAGTACCGCAGTATGCGCGGCAATCATTGCATCCTGACAGGCAAGCATAAGAAACCCCTCATCGGGGGTTTTAAAATCCTTACCTTTTTGCTGGGCGTACTCTTCTGTTCCTGAGAAAACAAGGTAGTCATAAAGCCGCTGACAATCCGCCAGAAACATCAACACAAGCGGAGCCTGGGCTATAAAAGTTTGATTATCGCAGGTGCGGGACAATGTATCTTTCAAACTCTGATCTTGTACTCGAATGACTGAGTACAGTGCCATGCTTCCCGCGGTAGGTGCGTGCTGCACCGCACCTAGGATCATGTCAACTTTTTCTTCCGGTACCCTGCGGTCCACAAAGGATCGCAGGGATTTCCTGTTGTACAGAAGCTTTAATGTCTCATTCATTATTCGGGTATATCAGATTATACCTTTCTCGCCCAGATAGCGCTCAGCATCAAGCGCCGCCATGCAGCCGGATCCGGCGGCAGAGATCGCCTGGCGGTAAACCTTATCCTTGACATCTCCACAGGCAAAAACACCTTCAATCTCCGTCCCGGTTGAATCGGGTTTGGCTTTCAGATATCCCGTTTCGTCTGTGGGCAGCTGTCCACCAAGAAATTCGGTATTGGGTTTATGACCTATGGCATAAAAAAGCCCTTTTGCAGGAATTTCAGATTCTTCGCCGGTTTTGTTATTCTTTACCTTTATGCTGCCGAGAAACTGCATCCCGAATTTATTGGCTTCACCTTTCACTGCTTCAATGGCATTGGTGTTCCAGTGAATCTTGATTTTATCATTCTTAAACACTCGTTCCTGCATAGCCTTGCTCGCACGGAACACATCCCGGCGTACCAGCATATGGATAGTTGATCCAAATTTAGACAGGTAGGTGGCCTCCTCACAGGCAGTATCACCTCCGCCTATGACAACAAGAGGCTGTTCCCGGTACATGGGTAGTGCTCCATCACAGACAGCACAGGCGGATATTCCCTTCTGCCAGAGTTCGTCTTCGCCCTGAATATGCAGCCGCTGAGCAGTGGCTCCGGTGGCAATTATCACAGCATGAGCAAGATAGGTCTCTCCACTAACAACAACCTTTTTCGGTTCGCTTTTTAGATCAACGGAGTCGACGGTTTTGGTTTCGATCCGCGCTCCATATTTAAGAGACTGGGCTCTCATCTGGTCCATCAGCTCCGGACCACTTATCGCATCTGGAAAACCCGGGAAATTCTCAATCTCCGTTGTAGTTGTCAGCTGTCCGCCTGCAGCAACTCCGCCTGCCATAAATCCTTCAAACATCAGCGGCTTGAGTTCCGCCCGTGCCGCATAGATAGCAGCGGTATGCCCTGCGGGGCCTGATCCTATGATGATTACGTTTTCAACAGCTTCAGATGCCATACAAATCCTCCTGCTCTTAATATATATATTTTCATATATAGCGTCAATATAATACTTCTTCAACGAAACCAGCCGCTGCCTTGTCCATAATACCCTCTTCCCAGAGGTCAAGCTGCCTGTCAGCCGATTCCACAGCGGTTTTCAGCCGTGATTCCCTGATTTTCACAGATCCCGAAACGTGAGCAACCCTGCGGCTGCTGTCATCCAGTACATCTATATCCAGATCAACCGAACACTCAAGACTGACAAAGGCAAACCCTACATTCCGGGACAGATCAGCAGTATCAGCCCGAACAACGCGTAACACAAAGTCTGCCCCGCCATACAGATTATCTATCCTGAGGGTGCGGTTCAAAGCCCGGGCAAGGCCGTTATCCCCGTTATCAGTACTCTCTGCGTGAAACAAACCGCTCTCCGGCAGATTCCCTTCAAGTACAAGATCCGAACCGCTATAGCTGTTCAGACCCACACATCCCGCAAGGACCAGCAAAGTCATAATAACTGGTCCCAAAATACGGAAAATATTTTTACTGTTCATCAGTTAAAAATAGCCTATTGATGATGCCGGAGCAACTATCCGAGGCCGCTGATCTGAAGAATTGCCAGAAACAGGGACATTGTTATGAAGCAGGCTGCGGTACTGACCACAATGATACTGCCCGCAATATGCCGGTCTCCCCCCATAGCATCCGTCATTGCATAACTTGCCACAGCAGCAGGTGCTCCGGCATAGATGCTGAGAATTAGCAGGGGCTCATCCCTCACACCCATGAGTACACCAAACAACAGTGCCAGTCCGGGCATAATGACCAGTTTAAAAAAGCTGCTCGCCGCCGCAATGGGATATCTGCCGCCGGTGGCATACCTTCCGACAGAACCGCCAATACCCACAAGCGCCAGAGGCAGTGCAAGAAAACGCAGATACCCCAGAGCGTCAGCAAAAACCTTCGGCAAAGTGATTGAGTTTACCGAAAAGATGATACCTGCAATTATTGCCACAGTCAGGGGATTCTGAAAACTCCTTAGGACAACCAGGCCAAGCTTTTTCAGAGGGTGGGAGGAAGCGGCAGAGTCCACAGCACAGGAAGTCAGAATCAGGACACTGGCCACATTATGGATAAGCAGAAAAAAAGCCAGCAGCACTGCACCATGGGGAAGCCAGGATGATCCTAACACCTGATCCACCACAGCCAGACCGATAATGGCAAAATTTCCGCGAACCATTCCCTGCAGGAAGGGACCTTTCCGGGGAGGATCCAGCTTCAGAATCCTGGCAAAGGCATACCCCGCAATGGTTGTCAGAATAATCGCACCGATAAAACTGAGAACTTCCCGCCAGGGAAGTTCGCCGGAGAAATCCGCACTGCTGACACTGAGGAAGACCAGTGCCGGCATGGCTATGTAAAAAACAAGCCTGTTGGCACTGATAATAAAACCGTCATCGATCCATTTTGCGACAAAAGCAACATAGCCCAGAATCATCACCAGAAAGATCGGGGTGATCTTGAGGAGAATCAGTAACAGGACAGTCAATTAACGTTCTCCTTATCGCCGCCAGAAGGAGGGAACCAGAAGAATGAGGACGGTATACACCTCAAGACGACCAACCAGCATTGCCAGACTGAGAACCCACTTTATGTAGGGTTCGTAAAAGGCATAGTTCATCGTCGGCCCCACTTTGGCGAAACCGGGACCTATATTGCCCACCGTTACCAGAGCACTGGAAAATGAGGTAACCAGATCGTACCCTCCAAGAGAAACAATTCCCGTGGTTACAAGCAGGCAGAGTATATAGAGAAAGAAAAAACCTAATACTGTATATACGAAGTCCTTACGCACCGGTTCTCCATTAATACGCACCTGATGCACACCATTGTGCCGCAGCAGATACTTCATCTCGGTAACAGCCTGCTTGAAAAGGGTTACAATTCGGATAACCTTGATTCCTCCTCCGGTCGATCCGGAGCATCCTCCGACAAACATCAGGAAAAAGAGAACATACTTGGCGAACTCCGGCCAGAGGTCGAAGTCGGCCGTGGCATATCCGGTGGTAGTAATAATAGTTGCCGACTGGAATCCGGCATAGCGCAGGCTCTGGGCAAAATTCGGGTAGACAACCTTGTTTATCGAAATTGCAATGGCAAGGGTGGTTATACCGAAGATAAGCAGATAAGCGACAAACTCCGTGTTTTTTATCAGGTCCCTGAAGCGCCCCTGCAGAGCCCGAAAATAGAGGCCGAAGTTGAGCCCCGCGGCAACCATGAACACGGTGATTACCACATCAATATATGCGGAATTATAATACCCCACACTGGCAGCCTTGGGAGAGAATCCTCCGGTGGCGAGAGTACCAAATGTATGGGTCAGGGCATCGAACAGATTCATCCCGCCGAACATCAACAGTACGGTCTCAATAACCGTCAATCCAAGATAAATAAGCCAGAGGATTTTTGCAGTCTCCGCAACCTTTGGGGTTATCTTCTCCAGGGTAGGGCCAGGCGACTCGGCCCGCATGAGCTGGGCACCTCCGACTCCAAGAATGGGCAGGATGGCAACTGTAAGAACAACAATACCCATACCTCCAAGCCAGTGAGTAAGGGACCGCCAAAATAGCAGCGCCGGGGACATAGCCTCGATATCAGTAAGAATAGACGCTCCCGTGGTGGTAAAACCGGAGATGGTTTCAAAATATGCATCGGTATAGGCAGAAATCTCACCGGAAAGAAAGAAAGGCAATGCACCTACGCCGGATGCAACAATCCAGCTTAAGGTTACCATCAGAAAGCCCTCTTTGGCCCGTAGGTAACGCCGCCGGAACGGGCGGGTTACAAAATAGATTATAATACAGAGAACAATAGCCGGGACAATAGTCTCAAGAAAAGCCGTGGTAACCACGCTGTTATGGTTGTAGATTGCAATTCCAAGAGGAAAAAGCATGAACAGTGAAACAATAAAGATCAGCGCCGCCAGTATATTGAGTATCAGACTGTACTGAATCATTGGGCTGAAATCGTCCCTTCAATTTTCTTGATATCGTCCGTGCGGGCAATAACAAGTACCCGGTCTCCCATCTGCAGGGTCATATCACCATGCGGAAGAATATGCTCGTTCTGGCGCACGACGAGCAGAATCAGACTCTGTTTCGGAAGTTTTATGTCCTTCACGGCCTTGCCCACAATTGAAGACCCCTTTTCCAGGGCAAACTCTATGATCTCAAACATACTGTCCGAAATAGTATGCACACTGCGGATATTGCCGCGGCGGATAATCTTCAGAATAGAATTAACCAGGGCATTGTTCAGACTGACAACAACATCAATACCCAGATCCTGGGCAATGTTTATATATCCCTTTTTCTGTACAAGCGCAATGGTACGGTCAATGCCCATCTTTTTAGCATACATGGCAGTGATAATGTTGAGTTCCTGATTGCCCGTGGCGGTCAGAAGCAGATCATAGCCTTCAATCTCACCGGACTCAAGGATCCCCTCATCGGATATATCCGCATGGGTCACCCGAGACTCCGGGTAGCGGTCGATCAGGGACTTGCACTTGTCATAATCCATCTCAATAAAATGGACCTGCCGGTTCTTGCCGGGAATGATCTTCTTGAACATCCTGGTAAAGAAACTGGCTCCCGGACTGGACCCCTGATAAAGATCATCGGCAATGTAGCGACTTATCTTTCCGCCGCCTGCTATGGCTATTCTGTTTATGGCAGCTCTTTTCCTTCCGTTTATTTCAAGTACCGTATCCAGTTCAGGTTCGCTTCCCAGCAGATAAAGCTGATCGCCTGCGTGTATAACAGTATCCCCGGCGGGGATGATATAGGAATCATTCCGTGCTAACAGCGCAATCAGAAATACACTGTCCACTTCAGCCCTGATAGTTCGTATGGGTTTGCCGACAAAATCGGAATCCTCCGGTACGGTTACATCACAGAGCTGCAGATCACCCTGGTCAAAGAAGAGAATATTACTTTTTGCGCCCCAGTCAATTGCTTTGACTACCACTCTTGCAGCTTCGATCTCGGGATTAACCACATGATTAATACCGAACAGGGGATGTTCAAGCATACGAGATGGCGAGTAGTCAAGATTTCTAACCCTGGCAACTGTTACAGGTTTGGAAAACTCTGCGGCAACCAGTCCGCAGGAGATCATGTTGATTTCATCACTGTCAGTTACAGCAACAAAAAAGTCCGCGTCTTCAATTCCGGCTTCCCGGAGAACTGCGGGGCTGTTGCCCTCCTCGTTGATAACGTGACAGTCCACCGTGTTGGAAAGCTGTTTAGCCTTTGCCGAGTCTTTTTCGATTACCGTAACCTGCTTGTCTTCTCCCACGAGCTGACGGGCAAGCTGAAAACCGATACGACCGGCGCCAAGTATAATCACCTTCATTGCAGGATACGTTATGATATCCTTATTGGCCTGTCAACTATTATTGAACCCGAGCAGAGCAATAACCGCCGCTTCAGGCTCAATATTGCTCACTGCGTAACAGAAAAAAATCTCCCAAATCATTGCTTTTATTGTATTGCATTCAGAATTCTGTCCACAGCAGCGGCAGATGGAGCGGATAAATCCCGTATAATGGAAGAACAGAGGCTTATGAAGTAATCCTTTGCCCTTTATCCTGATTTAATTGACATGGACAAAAATCCACATACTCTTAGTAGCAGTCGGAGGAGTTCATGTTTAGAAAGCTGAAAATCTCATCCCGCCTGCTGCTGCAGACAGTGTTAATCGTTCTGCTTCTGATCGCCGTGAATGCGGTCTACATCATCGGTATTGACTACATCCGCGATTTCAGCAGTACCCAGGGCAGTGATATAATGCTGGATGGCCAGAAAGAAAAAATCAAGGTGGCAACCGAGAATCTTGCAGCAGGACTGGGGAGTATCCTCAAGGGAATTCCCCGATCTGAACAGGATGACATGGTACGTCTTTTCGTAGCCCCCATTCGCTTTGAAGATGATAAATCCGGATATTTTTTCGTATACCGAAAAACTGTCACCGTTGCACTTCCTCCCCAGCCGGATCTGGTGGGAGAGGAACGTCAGAACATTCAAGACTCAAAAGGAACCTACCTTCTCAGGGAACTGTTCAAGGCCGCGGAGTCCGGCGGAGGCTTTGTTGAATACTGGTATCAGAAACCGGGAGAAGGAGAGCAGCCCAAACTTGCCTATTCGGCAATGATTCCCGGAACAGATCTATGGGTAGGAACCGGAGTCTACATCAGCAATGTAGAGCAAATGCGGGCAACCATTGATGGTAGGGTACGCACGATTTCAAGAAATCTGGTAAGCATGATTGTAGGAGGAATCACCCTCCTGCTGGTGCTGGTTTTCCTTCCTTTCAGCATATTTCTCTATCGCAGTATTACCCTCCCGCTGCGGAACGCGGTAAACGTTACCAACAGTATAGCCGGCGGGGACCTCAGGGCATATGTACAGGATGACGGTAAAGACGAAGTCGCCCAGTTGATCCGCTCAATCAACACCATGCAGATAAAACTACAGCAGATTGTGAGCAGTGTAAAAACCATCGCCGAAAAACTTTCCACCGGAAGCAGAGAAATAAGCGCAACCTCCCAGCAGGTTTCATCAGGGTCCACCCAGCAGGCTGCGGCCACCGAAGAAACCAGTGCATCCATGGAGGAAATGGCATCCACTGTGCAGCACACTTCGGATAACGCTGTGCAGACAGAAAAGATCGCCCTTGCAGCTCAGGAGACCGCCAAGCGTGGCAGCAACGCAGTCCATGAAACCATCAGTGCCATGGAGAATATTCAGGGACGCACTGAACTTATCGAAGCAATAGCACGCCAGACCAACATGCTTGCCCTGAATGCTGCAATCGAAGCAGCCCGGGCCGGAGAGGCGGGAAAAGGCTTTGCAGTCGTTGCTGCCGAAGTGCGGAAGCTGGCAGAACGTTCTCAGGAAGCCGCAGCGGTAATAACGAAGATCAGCTCCGAAAGCATGACAGTTTCCCGGGAAGCCGGCAGAGTTTTTGATGAAATGCTGCCGGGAATCGAGCGTACCGCCGACCTAGTTCAGGAGATCAGTGCAGCATCCAGGGAACAGTCCACCGGGATTGATCAGGTAACAAATGCCCTTGCCCAGCTTGACCAGACAGTCCAGCATAACGCGGCAATATCCGAGGAGCTTTCAGCCATGGCCAGAGATTTCGCCGACGGTGCAGCAGAGCTGGAGAGCATCATGCAGTTTTTCACTGTCCTTGAAACAGAGCAGAACGATATTATCCCCCTGCTTTCAGAGGATATTGACGAGTAAGCCTTATAGTTATACCGGGAACAGCCGTACTTCAGGCAGTTCCCGGTACATAATGGAAACAGAATTGTTGCTACGATTCCCTGCGGGAGGGACACTCATTTCCTGAAGGCTTTCAGGAAATAGAAAGCATATTCTGCAGAAAATTCCGTATTCTCGGATGATCCGGATTAGTGAAAAGTTTTTGCGGTGCTGCATCTTCAAGGATTCTGCCTTTATCCATAAATACAGCGCGATCGCAGACATCTCTGGCAAAACCCATCTCGTGAGTAACTACCAGCATTGTCATATGCTCTCCCGCCAACTGCTTCAGCACACTTAGCACTTCTCCAACAAGTTCTGGATCAAGCGCACTGGTAGGCTCATCGCAGAGTAGAACGTCCGGCTTAATCGCCAGTGCTCTCGCTATAGCCACCCGCTGCTTTTGTCCTCCCGAAAGACGGCTTGGATACTGATGCGCCTTATCGGCCAATCCCACCTTCTCCAGCAGCTCCATGGCATAAGGTTCAATTTCTGACCGCTTTATCTTATCAACAACCATGGGGGCTTCAATCAGATTCCCCAGAACTGATTTATGGGGAAACAGATTAAAATGCTGAAATACCATACCTAATTTTTTAAGCCCCCGACGCACCTGTTTCTCCGGAAGTTTAAGCTGTCCGGTCTGATCATCAGCGCTTATTACAGCCTCACCCTCAATCAGTATTTCCCCGGCATCTACAATTTCAAGCTGATTGATACACCGCAGCAGCGTACTCTTTCCCGACCCTGACGGACCGATGATAGAGACAACCTCCCCCTTTTTTACCTGAAGTGAAGCCGAATCGACAGCCTTGAGAGTGCCGAAACTCTTTGAGACATTTTTAATCTCCAGGTAAAGTTCAGTCATAATAGGCCATCCTCCGTTCAAGATAACGGAAAAAGCGAATTACCACAGAGGTAAGAATCAGATAGAAAACTGCAGCAACAGCGAAGGGGGTCAGAGAGAAGTCTCTGGTAAAAATTTCCTTGGCAGATCGCAGGAGCTCTCCCATACCGATAACAACAACCAGTGCCGTATCCTTTACCAGCGTTATTGCCTCATTTGTGGTGGGGGGCAGCACAACCTTCACAGCCTGGGGAATAATAATTCGGCGCATTGTCTGCCAGTACCCCATGTTCAGTGCCCTGGCAGCTTCATATTGCCCGGAATCTATACTGGAAATCCCTCCTCGGAATATCTCCATGAAATAGGCTCCATAGTTGAGAATAAAGGTAAGCGAGGCTGCAACGAAAGGACTCAGGGAAATACCGAAGATGGTAATCCCGTAGTAGAAGAAAAACAGCTGCAACAGCAGTGGAGTTCCACGAAATATCCATCCGTAGAAACCGAGTATCCAGTCCAGAAACTTCGGACCGGACACCCTCCCCAGAGCAAAAAACATTGCCAGAGGCATAGAAAAAAGAAGGGTCACGGCATACAACTGAATTGTAATGCCGCAGCCCTTAAGCAGATGAGAAACTACCTGCAGAAGATAATCCAAAATAAAAACCCTACTGCTTTACAATAGCGGCGCCGAACCACTCTTTGGAAATCCTGTCTGCCGTTCCGTCATTTTTCATTTCATCCAGAACCCGGTCAAGTTCCGTTTTAAGCTGAACATCACTTTTCCGGATACCGACGCCATAGGTTTCAAATCCAAAATTATCACCCAGAACCCGGTATACTCCGGGCTTCTTGGCTATATAATAGCGTCCGACAATCTCATCCACCACAACAGCGTCATTTCTGCCGGCAGCAAGATCCATAAGCGCCTCAACATTATTGGGGTATTTTCTCACTTCCTTCAGACTTTCAACTACTGCAGGTTCGCTGTTCAGAGCATTCTCACTGGATGAGCCCATCTGGAGGCCTACAACCTTTCCGGCAAGATCACTTTTTGCATCTATGGTGGAACCCTGGCCTACAATTACAATCTGCCTGTTATCCAGATAAGGCTTTGAGAAATTGATTTTTGCCAGTCGTTCCTCGGTTATTGACATTCCGTTCCAGACAAGGTCTATGTCCCCTTTATTCAGGCTTAAAATAACACCATCCCAGTCAACTGGTTTAAACTCAACCTCAACACCCAGACGCTTTGCCGCTTCTTTGGCAAGATCAATATCAAAACCCACAATTTCATTTGACTCACTGCGGAACCCCATAGGAGGAAAGCTGTCATCCAGACCAACAATCAGAACACCCCGGTCTCTGATTGCATCAAGATCCGTTTTTTTCTCTGATGCTCCCCCGGCAAACAGACTCGCAGCAGAAAAAACAATAATAAGACAGAAAAGAAAATATCGTTTCATTAACATCTCCCTGAAAACTGATAATATGTATCTGTTATACACCCTGAAAGGAGATGAGCACAAGAAATCAGGCAGCTCATCATGAATTATTTGTACCCGGAATAATTTCCCTGGTTGAATAGACAAGCTCCCGGTACTTTTCAGCAGGCTCACGCCAGGAATAGACATTGCGAATCATGGTTTCCCGGGCTGCGGAGAGTTTCTCCGGGGTCTCTTCTGTGAAAATGCGGTGAAAACGCTGCATTGCATCATACAGCGCAGGTGCCGAGTAGTCCGAAAACAGAACGCCGTTACCCTGCAGTGTCCGGCCGCTGCGAACCAGGGAAACTACAGTATCCTTCAATCCTCCGGTAGCCCTGGCACAGACAAAGGCACCGCAGGCAAAGGCCTCAAGCTGACTTATACCGCCGGGTTCATGCATTGAAGGCATAAGAAAAATATCCGCACCCAGAAGAGGAATTCGCACATCCTGATAACCGATACCCACAGAAACCTGACGGGGAAAGAAGTCTGCCAGCCGGAGCAGTCCGCGGGCAAGTTCGTCACCCCGGTCATCACCGCCGGCAACAGCCCCCCCGATAATGCCCTGGTACCCGAGGGTTGAAAAAATGCCGTGAGATGCCTCAAGGAGCAGCTGGAAACCCTTCTGCTCAGTCAAGCGGTGAATCATTACACAGAGAGGTGCATCGGGATCAACCTGAAGTCCGCGGGAAAGCTGCACAAGAAGTTTTATGCGCATCCTCTCCAGGATCTGTCTGCGTCTGCCCGCTCTCATGGTATCAACACTTTCCGGCTGTATAAGCTCTGGATATTTCTCTTCCAGCTGTTCTTTTAAAAGCAGGTCTTTTGCCACTGCAGCTTTGAAACTTTTCAGATTTCGCTGAATGAAATTGTCTTCCTGCATTTTTTCCAGTGCCCGAAGGCGGAAATCGATTCCCACCCCATTGTTTATACCCGTAACATCGTGGAGAATCCGTTCCATGCCGTCAGACCCTATTCTGATCTGATCGGCATAGCTTGGCGAAACGGTAACAATTCTATCAGCGGAGCGGATACCGGAGGCCATGCAGTTGATCCTGCCGGAATCCGAAGGATCCTCAAAGCGCCAGTACTCATGATCCCCCAGATTGAACATCCGGAACAGGTCTGTCCCTTTCTCAAATCTATGATAGGCATCGAAATACTGCCAGCCGCCGTTATGTACAATATGAACAAGACTTGCCCTGTCGAAGGGCGATTGTCCTGCATAGCCCGGATCGCTCCTTACAATAGAACAGAATACACCGGTGAATGCATCGTTAGTGAAGACCGCAAGGGGATCAAGTTCGAAAGTCCGGATAACTTCCGCCGCAGCCCGGGCAAAAGCCGTTCGCCTACGTAAGCGTTCATCACCGGTAATTCCAAAGTAGAGTCCATCGAAGAATTCATGATGATCAAGAAGATAGTAATGAATACCATCCACCATACCGTGATGGACACCTATCTCATACTCCCTGCTCTGTATGTAAAACCGGACAGTTCTTCCGGTGTAGCGGATATTGTAGCGCCGGATGGATTCATCCATCTTTTTGCGTACCTTATCGTCTCCCTGTTTATAAAAAGGAGTAATTACCACAGTCTCCTCGCCCAGGGAGGCGAGTTCCCGGGGAAGCTCGTAGACAACATTGGCGAGTCCCCCGGATTTGGAAAAGGGATCTGCTTCAGCAGCCAGAAAAATCAGACTACCTCCGCGGAACGCAGTTTTCAGGGAATCTCCCAGAGCTTTTAATGACGCATCCTTATCCTCAAGCAGACTGTTAATCAAATACCAGACCGATTCCGCCGCAGGCTGTTTCGCTTCCAACCGGTATAAATTATACATAAAGCGCTTAAGTGCAAGATGCACTGTATCCCGGTATCCTTCCAGTAGCGGCAGCAGGGTCTTCACCAGGAATTCACGGAATTTTCGATACGATCCGCATCGTGCCTTTAACTCCCTGAAGGCAAAATTTGCCTTGAAGTATACAGCTCCGCTCCCGGAACAGAGGCGGAAGGTTGACTGCTTGAGAACCTCCGGGTATGCAGCAGCTTTTTTGTCCTCATCCGTCTCGGCTACCAGATTCAGTAGCTTGTACCGGTCGGTATGAGGAATAATCGCCTCTATCCTGCTCTCCCTCAGTTCCCGGCCGGAATACCAGCCGGCAAGACCAGTTACGGTTGAGTAGACAGGATCAATAATCTGGTAAAATGCATCATCATCAACAGGAAGAGCTGGATCATCAAACTGCAGAAACGCCCGTTCGTCCCGGTCGGCAAAATTAAAGGCCCCGATAACTCCCCGGCTTCCTGAAAACCGAACGGCTGCCGCCACCATGGTATTGTTGGCCCAGATAAGATGAGCCCGTCCTTTCTGCTGACGGTGACTGCCGTACAGCCCGGAATAAAATCCCTGGGTACCCCGGTTTGCCTCCCGTTCAAAATCATTCCAGTTAACATAGATATTATCCAGGTAAACCTTCCAGGACTCTCCCTCAGCACTGCCTTCATAATCCAGGATAATCCGGCTTAAGAAACTGGTAAGCATAACCGCCGCTTTGAATCCCCTTGCCCCGAAGGTATTAAGTGCTCGGCGTTCATCGTGGTTTCCCAGGATTCCCAGGAGTTCCGCCCCGGGGGGAAGAATTGACGGGTAGTGATGCTGATAGATGTGGTAAATCTCCCTGACGTCCGTCTTGCCATGAATGATGTTCTCACAGATTTTGAACAGAGCGGAATTGTAGGGAACTGTACCGGTGCGGGAAAGATATTGCTCCCGACCCCAGTAACACTCAGCGAGATTTACAAAATATTTCTTTCCCAGACGAAGCAGGAGACGATGGATACGCTGATACAGATAATAGTGGAAAGGTACGGCAATAAGTTCGGCACAGGCGGAATCATAATAACCGGTGGTAACGTAATGATCATATTCGCGATTGTTATCAATTATCTCTCCCTCCACCAGAGATTCCCGGCTGCGATAATCTCCGTGCAGAAACGGATAGTTATTGCGGCGCATCATAACCGGAACAGCGTGGGAGGAGTCGAAGCGGATACCGTCTATATCGAATTTCTCGATGAGAGTGCAGACAGAATCAGCGAGCCATTCCCAAACGGCAAACTTACGGTAGTTGAGAAGCTTCCCGTCGTTCCAGCTTCCGTAACGTCCGTCCGTTGATGCCCGGACAATTAGGTTTCCCTGACTGTCGTAGCAGCGGACAGCCATTTCCTCAGGAAGCTCATCGGACCGCCGGTTGATATGAGGAATAACATCCACAACTATTTTAATATCCAGTCGGTGGGCTTCTTTAACCAGGGCAAGAAAGCCCTCCTCCCCGCCCAGCGCCGGCTCAAGGGCGGTTAGGCTCATAGGCGCAAAGGGCGATGGAGACCGGGCTTCTGCCGCCCAATCTTCCCGGTTGCTGCCTCGCTTCTGTATACCCAGGACATACAGGGCACTGATGGAATAACGGGACTTTATATCTTCCAGATGAGCCTTGATATCATAAAAAGTTCCGGTGCGAATTATCTGACCTGACTCGTTGAACACCATGCCGGGATTTTCCGACCCCCAGTAGAGCCTTGTATGCCCGTGAATATCCGGAAATATTTCCAGAACCAGCTCACCGTCAAGACCTGGCTGCACATTCAGGCGTCCACCGCTGCCGTCTACCCAGCGGGATCCGTTCTTAAGCTTCCGATAAACCACCCAGTCATAACTTCCAAGGGTACGAAAAATCCTTGAAGCTTCCCATTTCCCGTTTTCCGGGGAATACTGAAGGATGATATCGGTGTAATCGAGATCTCCATGGACAAAGAGCTTCTCTGCTGAACGGTCTCCGTATATTCTCAGAAAGTATCCCGTTCTGCTGGAGGGTAAATCAAAACTGAAGGTATGACTTGTCCCTGCATCAAGGGTAATAAAACTGGTCGCCAGTGGAGCATCAAATTCCTTGGGAGCAAAAACACGTTCCAGGAGAATGTTCGCCCGGTTCCTTATTTCATGTATATCGTGTCCGGAAGCTGCGACAAGCAGCCTCACAACCTCCCTCAATGAGGCGCGGTCGTCATGAGTCTTAAAGCGTCTTGCCAGTTTTTCCAGTTCATCCAGCGCGGCTCTGCACTGATCATAATTAAACAACCCGGACTCTCCCGGGAGCCTGGCATCCAACTGTTCGAGAAGCGATTCCCGCTGCCGGGGAGAGAAGGGCCGGGACTTTCCGGCGATGGGAGTTGCAGGGGAGTAGAAAACTCCTGCCCGGCTGATAACCCGGTCAAGAAGCTGATTTAGCTCTGATTCCTGTTCCCGGGTAAAGGGATCCGTATGGGAGTAGCCGGTTTCGATAGCCCGTTCCTCAATCCTGAGCAGAGTAAGAAACATGTTATAGGTATCATCCAGCCCTTCAGACAGATCGGCAGAAACACTGTCGGTAAGATTGAAACCAAGATAAATAGTGGGCTGCTCCTTTTCGGGCGGCCCGGCATCAACCCAGCAGAGCAGAGAAGTATCTGAAGAAATATGAAAAATAGTAGGACTGGCCGGCCTCTCCCGGATGAAGACAAAGCGACGGCCGGAAAGGAGAGTTTTATCAATATCACCCAGAGCACGGTGAACAAGGATCAAACCATCGAGTAACCGGTCTGCAAGCCGGCCCTGACTGACAACCCTGCGCTTGCCTGAAGGCTCATTCTCCGCAGCTGCTGCAAGAATCTGGTCCCGGAGAGGAATAAGCAAAGATGCGGAGTCCTTTGGATCCTCCCCTGGTTGAAACGCCTTGATACTGTTGAGATCAGGGTAGAACGGGAACCCCCGGGACTGGCGGAGAGACTCATCTATTTCATGCTGAATGTCCCTTGAGCTAAACAGTTTCCGGTCCTCATCACGGCAACGAATCAAAGCAGAAGGAAAATATACCGAATGGTTCCAGCTCATAGGCACCCCTTTAATTCATATTATCAGCAGCCGGGGGAACAGGCAATTTGAATATGCGAATATTCAGTGTATACTTCCGTTCATGGAAAGTTCCCGGGAGATTACCGACCTGAAAAGTAGATTTCCGGAAAAAATGCTGGGCCACATTACCGAATGCATTGACCCTTTCGGCAACGGAACAACTCTGAGCAGTGCACTCGATTTCTTCAACGATAATCAGGAATACACAGCATGGCCGGTGGAGACTGAAAACGGCTCATTGGGAATCCTGCAGCGGGACATTCTTATTGAAAAAGGAAAATCAACCCTGGAGAAAATCCGCAACAGAAAGGCGGCGGAGTATTCTTTTCCCATAAAAACTACCCACGACGCCCGGGACAACTGCCAGGCTGTAGCTGCCGAAATAGTCCAGAACGAAACTCCAGCGAACCTGCTGGTGATATACAGTGCAGGCAGATTCATGGGGATACTACCCGCAGGCAGACTTCTGAAACATGCAGCCCATCTGAGAAGCCGTGAAGTGGGCTATGCCAGAGAAATTCAGGAATTTCTCCTTAACCGGTCACAGCCGGAACATCATAGCTTCACCTATTGCTATCTGCTGAAACAGTCAAATGATATCGGGGGAGATTTTTACCAGGCCATCAAACTGGGAAACAGAACACTCCTCGCCTCTTTTGATGTAAGCGGCAAAAACGTTTCCGCCTCACTTGCGACATCCATGATAAGCGCCATCCTGGCCACCCTGGAAGAAATACAGGAGCAGCAACACAGCCCGTCGGAACTTCTGGTACTTCTCAATAATATTCTCTGCAGAATCACACCCCTGGATCTGTTTGTTGCTGGTTTATTCTATTTTATAAATCCCGACAGCAGTGAGATAGAGATTTTTAATTTCGGATATTCAAAGATGTTTATTGTTGCGCCGGGAGAAAACGAAACCTGGAAGATTGCAGCAGCAGAGCCGCAGCTGCCGCCTCTGGGTATTGATTCTATCCACACCCCGGCTGTGGTGGAAAAAGGCAGACTTTCTCTTTCACGCAGAAACAAATTGACTCTGATTAGCTGGTCCGACGGGCTTGAGGATCTTCAGAATCCTTCGGGTCAGAAATTCGGAGAAAAACGAATCGAAGATTTTGTGAGAAAAAACTACAGCCTTACTCCGGAAAGATTCATTGCTGCATTGGAGGAAACAATTGAAGAGTTCCGCCGCAATGCACCCAGGCCGGATGACATTACAGCTCTCTGTGTGAAGTTTTAGCCTGTACCAGGGATACCCGGCAACCGCCGTGTGAACTTACGGCTGTCGGGTATTCAGGATCTATTCTTCTTCATCCCCGGCATCATCTTCACTATCCTCTCCAGGAACGTAAAACAGATCCTTTAGGGTATCTTCGTCGGCAATCTGTCCGCCGTCGCCCTCACCCTCTTTCTTTTTTAACTTTTTTTCTTCTTTTTTCTTTTTCTTTTCAAGTTCACGCCGTCTTTTTTCGTAACTGAACTGATTTCTGCCCACTCTACCTCCTTCTCTTACTGTTCCTTTCTACTGTGCAGACAATAATTCGAATATGTACTGGTGAAAGGAAAAAAGAAAAGCCAGGCTTTACGGCCTGGCCCTAACTGTCAACGTTCGGTTTAGTACTGAAACCGCCGTTCCCGGGGTTTCCTGTCGTGTGCCTCGCTTACCCGAAGCTCTCTGCCGTCAAGTTCCTGACCGTTCAAAGCGGAAATTGCAGCTTCCGCTGCATCATCTTCTTCCATCTCAACAAAGCCGAAGCCTTTTGAACGATCGGTGTAACGGTCGGTGATGATTTTTGCACTCAGAACCGCACCATACTGTGCGAAAGCCTGATTCAGCTGATCATCGGTGGTGGAGTAATTCAGATTACCCACATAGATTTTTTTTGCCATGATTCTACTCCTGTGCACCTGTTCTACAGGTAAACCTTAATTTATGTAACTTTGTGTTCCTTGCGGATAAAGACCAGTACCAGAAAAAAGGAAGGTGCAATCGAGAGAAGCGCCATAGCGAGAACAGAAGGCCGATAAGCAGTCTAGGACCTTTTAGAGAACCAGTATAGTACAAAGAACAACGGCTTTCGTTCATGCCGTCATATGGGTTACCCGTTTATCCTAGCAGAGATAGGTGGTGACGTCAAGCAGATTAATCTTTCCTGCGCCAGAGCAACCCAAGGAGCGCCCTGGAGGGGTCAGACTCGGGGAAATCCTGACCTTTCAGAATTTCTTTCATCAGTACAATGCCGGGAATACGTTCTTCCACCTGTTCTCTGAGCCAGTTCTCCGGGGCATCCGGTGCATTGAGAAGCGTCATGAAAACACCTCCCGGAGCAAGCCATTTTCCCGCCCTGCTCAGCAGTTTCGGATAATCCCGATCATACTGAAAACTGCGCCCTTGCCTTGAGGGAGGATCAGCAATTATCAGGTCAAAAATACCCAGACGATCAACCCGGGAGAATGATTTCATAATATCCAGGGCGTGGTATGAAATCCGGCATGGAGGGACATCGCCGAAATTCAGCTGGTGATTCTCCCTGCCCCGGCTCAGAACAGGCCGCTTCATATCAATATTCACTACTTCCTTTGCCCGCCCCGCTGCTGCAACAACCGAGAAGCCGCAGGTATATGCAAACAGGTTCAAAACCCTTGCATTCGCAGCACTCTCTCTTACCCAGCTTCTGGCGGTATGGGTATCAAAGAAAAACCCCGGATTCTGACCGCGGAGGGGTTCCACTGCGTAGATCAGCGCATCTTCACTGAAGGTAATTTTTTCCGGGACCGGATTTCCGGCGACGGCAACAATTTCAGCCCCACGGGAACTGCGCTCCTGAAGGAGGGCGGAACAGATATCATGCTGCGCACGGATTTCGAGCAGTAGTCTGTTCAGCATTTCAGATAATTCTGTTATGACAATCTGCGGTAAGGGCCGGTACACTACAATAAAAAGAAGCGAACCGAAAACATCGGCGGAAAAATCCTCCAGTCCCGGAGCGGCTCCTCCGCGACCGTGCAGGATGCGTCCGCTGAAGCCGGGTAGTTTAATACCAAGATATTTCTGAATGTGCCCGTAAAGAAGTGAAACCACGGCGCATGCTATCGGTACAGGCAGGGAATGGTCAAGTCCGCCACTTCCTATTCAGCCCTTTCAATTGTAGACTGTCATCAACCTGCCCCCGGAAAAGGAGATGTTCATGGCATTTTACGATCTGCCCCTGGAGGAACTGAAAACCTACAATCCAAGCGTCAGCGAACCAGAAGACTTTGATCTTTTCTGGTCGAAAACGCTCTCGGAAAGCCGCAGCTTTCCCTTGGAACCCCGCTTTGAGAAAAAAGAGTTCGGCCTGACACAGGTGGATACCTACGATGTCACTTTCAGGGGATTTGCGGGGCAGGATATAAAAGCCTGGTTTCTGCTGCCCGCGGGGGTAAAGGGGCCGGTTCCCGGAGTAGTGCAGTATATCGGCTACGGCGGTGGTCGGGGATTTGCAACCGACTGGCTGGGCTGGCCTGCCGCCGGGTACGGATGCCTTGTAATGGATACCCGGGGTCAGGGATCAAAATGGAGACGGGGAGATACTCCGGATCCGGAACTCTCCGGAGGTAACCCGCAATATCCTGGATTCATGACCCGGGGTGTTCTGCAGCCGGAGAACTATTATTACCGCCGGCTTATTACAGATGCTGTGCGTGCAATCGAAACCATCCGCAGTCACCGGATGATTGACGGTGACAAAATCGCCCTTACCGGCATCAGTCAGGGAGGAGGCTTAACCATTGCAGCTTCCGCACTGGACGGAAAGGTTTTCGCTGCCATGCCGGATGTTCCCTTTCTCTGCCATTTCCGCCGGGCCTGCACCATAACAGACTTGCTTCCCTACAAGGAGATCGCCGAATTCTGTCATACCCACAGGGACAGAGAAGATGACGTTTTCCGTACACTGAACTATTTTGACAATGTTCATTTTGCCAAACGGGCAAAAATACCAGCGCTGTTCTCAACAGCTCAAATGGACCAGATATGCCCGCCGTCGACAGTGTACGCCGCCTACAACCGCTGGCAGGGAGAAAAAGAGATTCGCACATACACCTTCAACGGCCATGAAGGAGGCGAAAGCTATCAGTTTCTTGAACAGCTCTCCTTTCTGAACCGCCTGCCGGGTTGAGTTGAATCATGACAGTAAAATCTCTTCCCGGTCTGCTGCTTCCGGTGTTCACCGTCATTCTGCTTGCTGCAGGTCAGCTGTCAGCCAAACAGGGCGCATCTCTTCAGGCGGCCGGCAACAGCGGACTTATATTCCTGATGCTCTCCTACGGCTGCTACATGCTCCGTGGTATAAGCTGGACAGGTACTCTCCGCAGCATGCCCGTCAGCAGGGCATATCCGATACTTGCCTCGGGGTACCCCCTGATCCTCGTGCTCTCTGCACTTATATTCCATGAAGGAGTAAGTCCCGTAAAAGTGGCAGGCGCCGGATTTATCACCCTGGGAGTAATACTCTCGGGAGCATCTGCGGATGAGTAATTTTTTTGCCTGTGTGGAGGTGGTCCTCACCGGACTGATAACATCCGCCGCCCAGATTCTACTGAGGAAAGGCGCTCCTGAAATTGTTCTGACAAGAGGACTCAAACCTTTTTTTGCCTCCGTTCTGAAAGTGCCGCTTCTCACCGGTGGATTTCTTGCCGCAGGGGCACCTCTGCTCTATTTCCATGCGCTACAGATCCTCCCCCTCTCCCTGGCATTCGGCCTTTCCGCCCTTTCCTATATCTGGGTACCCCTGGGAGGATGGCTGTTTCTCCGGGAACATATCAGCCGCAGACGCCTAACAGGCACCGTCAGTATTATCACCGGACTGTTGATCTGGAGCATCGGATTGTGACAATTTCACTTGTAATTCCCACCTACAATGCCTCGAAAGGACTGGGTATCCTGCTGGAAACAACGGGGCAAATCCTGGAACAGGCCAAATATTCAGAGTATGAAGTGATTCTGGTAGATGACGGCAGCGAAGAAGAGCATCGGCATTTTATCAGATCCACTCTTATGCAGAACCATCCCCGGCTGCGGATACTTTTTTTACAGGGAAACCACGGGCAGCAGCTGGCCACAATTACCGGAATTGCCCATGCCCGGGGTGAGATTATTCTCACCATGGATGATGACATGGAACATCCTCCCCGGCTTCTGCCGGAACTGATACAGAGTATACAAGAGGGAAATGATCTGACGTATGTGATTTCCGATATCCTCTACGCCTCCTGTGTCAGAAAAGCAGGAGCCCGGTTCAGAGACATGGTGTTTCGCCGGATGCTGCGTGTTCCTGCGGGAATCAGGGTTTCAAGCTTCCGCGCCATGAACAGGACACTGGCAGAGGCGGTGCTGGCCGGTCCCTGCCCATGGCCCTATTTCTCGGCCATGGCAGTCCGACAGAATCCCCGGATAGCAAATATTCACACCGAGTCCACACCAAGAACCCAGGGAAGACAACGACTGCTGCCTCTTTCCGGACTGCTTGTAAAAATTCTCCTCTATTACTCCCTTCCTGGAGCCGGAAACGCTCCCCCCGTTAGCCTGCCTCCTCACACACTGATTCCCCCGACACAACTGAAGGAGAACCTCCAGTGAGCACCCTTCTTGTCCTTGGTGGCGGCAGCAGTCAGCTCTCCGGTCTCCGGCGCTCTCTAAAAATGGGACACCGGGTGATTGTCGCGGATATAAACCCGGAAGCCCCCGGGTGCGCACTTGCCCATGAGGTTGTGAAGGCAAGCACCTTTGACCCGCAGGCCGTTATTCGTGCAGCCCGGGAACATAAGGTTGACGGTATTTTAACCATGGGAAGCGACCAGCCTGTTCTAACCCAGGCCATCGCAGCAGAAGAGCTCGGACTGCCCTCCTTCCTCTCCCCGGAAGCAGCCCTGAAGGCAACCAACAAGAAAGCAATGAAAACCGAACTTCGCAATGCCCGGGTGCCCCTGCCCCCCTTCACCATTATGAATGCTGATTCCCGGGACATTCCGGAAATGTTGAAAACTCCGGCCGTAATAAAGCCCCTGGACAGTCAGGGCCAGCGGGGTATTTTTTATCTTACAGACCGGAAGATTCCAGCCGAAACCGTAACCGAGACCCTTTCCTTCTCCCGGCAGCGTGAATTTATTACAGAAGAGTTCTTTCCGGGGGGAGAAGTTACCCTGTCGGGCTGGCTCTGCGGCGGCAGACTTCAGGTGTTCAGCATAACCGACCGGGTAACCCGTCATCTGCTTCCACGGCTGGGAGTCTGCTTTGCCCATCGCTATCCCAGTATGTATGTAGAAAGGACTGCAGAAATTACGACCGTTGCAGAGACAGCCCTTGCCGCACTCGATATCAGCGAAGGGCCGGTATACATACAGCTTTTTGTCGGAACTGATGAAATCGTAATAAATGAGGTAGCCTGTCGCCTGGGCGGTGCTTATGAAGATGAGTTTATACCCCTTATTACCGGCATTGATATTCTCGATCTTCTGATCCGCGGAACCCTGGGAGAAAAGATACGCTCAGAAGATACAGCTCCCAGAGTATCCGCACCTCCGGCAATATCTGTACCGCTCCTCTTCTGCCGCCCCGGTACGATACACCACTGGAGAAATACTGCGGAAGCAAGAACCATCCCGGGGATGCTTACCTACAGCCCGATTCTCCCGGAAGGAACTGTTATCGGCAGTACTGAAAACTCAACCCAGCGGGCAGCCTATGCAATTATCGTCCGGGACACACAGGAAGAGGTTAACACCTCCGTAGAAGAGTTCTTCCGCACAGCTGGGCCCGTGGATGCATCAAACCGGCCGCTGTTTCTCGACTCACGACCGGAGATCCGTTTTCCGATTGCATAATAAATATCCCTTTACTGTCTCCATATGGAAACGGTATTCTAAGGCCGTATGAGAGCATCGCCCAGTTTCCACTTCACCCCCGGCAAAACTGCATTTGTTTTGCTGTTGATACTTCTGTTGCCGATTTCCAGCTGTTCAAAACAGGCAGACGTAACAACCCTTCGTATTGCCGAGCAGTACGGACTTGCTTATGCTCCTCTGCAGCTTATGCGCCTGGAAAAACAACTGGAAAAAGCGGGCATAAAACCGGAGTGGGTAAAGCTTATAAATACAGCCTCCATCCGGGAAGCCATGCTGGCCGGCCGGGTAGACATTGGTTTTATGGGTATCCCTCCGTTTCTCCTGGGCCGGGATAAGGGTATGGACTGGAAAATTTTTACCGGCCTGTCCAGGGCACCCCTGGGACTTGTCAGCCGCAAGGAGAATCTGCACAGTCTGGGAGATCTGTCGAACAGCGACAGAATCGCCCTGCCTCAGCCGGGGAGCATTCAGCACATACTGCTTTCCATGGCAGCAGAAAAGGAACTTGGTGACAGCAGCTGGTTTGACTCCCGGCTGGTAACCCTTTCCCATCCGGACGGGTTTGCCGCCCTATCAAGCGGCGGGGGCATAAGCGCCCACTACACCTCTCCTCCCTATCTGTTTGAAGAGCTCAAGCTCCCAGGTGCCAGACTATTGACAGACGGCGAGACAGCCTTCGGCGGGGCTTTCACCTTTATCGTGGGAGTAAGCAGAGGGGGGCTGCAAAATGAAGATCCGAAGCTTCTGGAAAAGTTTACCGGCATATTGAAGGAATGCATAAACCGTTTTGAATCGGACAGGGAAGATATCGTTGAAACCCTGAGTCCGGAATATGCCATACACGGGGATCTGCTTGCCGAGTACCTCTCTACAGAAGGGCTGATCTATTCACCGGAGATTCTGGGCCTGGACCATTTTCAGGAATTTATGTACTCCTCCGGCCTGATAGATTCTTCTCCGGTACCCACAAAATATCTTATACTTGCAAATAATCAGGAACACCCCGAGTGAAACATAAAGGTCTATTCCGGTTTATACAAAAGACAGTAGCCGGGATCCTGCTATCAGGCATCATCTGGACTGTCTGGGAGATTCTGCGCAGGATAAGCGGAGCACCGGAAACCCTTTTCCCGTCGGTGACTTCCATCATACTACGGCTGACCACCGCCCTCATTAATGAAGACCTGACAGGACAGGTACTGTTCTCCCTGGCCCTGATATGCAGCGGCCTTGCCGCAGGATCTGCCGCTGCGGTATTCCTGGTTTTCATGGCGGAACTGCACCCAGTACTGGGAAAGACCGTTGATACCATCGCTGCAGTATTTCATCCGCTACCGGGAATAGCCCTTCTTCCTGTGGTAATTCTCTGGTTCGGCACAGGGATTTCCGCTGTCCTGATTATTATAGTCCATTCTGTAATCTGGCCCCTGACAATAAACCTGAAAAGCGGCTATGAGAGCCTGCCTGCAACATGGCGGATGGTGGCTGATATTTTCCGATATTCTCCGGCGGAGCGTTTTGCTCACATCACCCTGCCAGGTTCAATCCCGTTTGTAATATCAGGCTTGAAGATCGCCTGGGCAAGAGCGTGGCGGGCCCTGATCAGCGCCGAGATGGTATTCGGAGCAGTCGCCTATACCGGCGGAATAGGCTGGTTTATCTTTTCCAGACGGATATTCATGGATACCGCGGGAATCTTTGCAGGTATCCTCATGGTGGTAATTCTGGGGCTCGTGGTTGAACAGGGAGTATTTAAACCCCTGGAGACGGCTGCACGCAGACGATGGGGACGCCTGCCATGAACAGTATTCTCAGTTTCAGAAGTGTACGCCTAGCGTATCCCGACAGCGAAACAACGGTACTGCATAATTTCTCCCTCAATCTGCAGAGAGGAGAACTCCTCTGCCTGCTTGGGCCTTCCGGCTGTGGAAAATCCACCCTCCTCAAAGCTGCTGCCGGGCTTATGCCCCCGAAGGAAGGGAGCATACACAGTCCCCCGGCATCTGCAGCCATGCCCTACCCGCGAATTCTGGTGCTGCAGCAGGACGACCAGCTATTTCCCTGGATGACAGTGGAGCAGAACACAGGCATGCCCATGAAAAGACGGGGAAAAAAAGAGTGGAAAAAAACGGTTCACCGTATACTCCGGTCTGTCTCATTGGGCGAAGCCGGGCACCTCTATCCGCATCAGCTCTCAGGCGGCATGCGACAGCGTGCGATACTGGCCCGGGCCCTAACGGCGGAACCGGAACTACTGATGCTTGATGAACCTTTTGCCCACCTGGATGCCTCTGTACGCTCTGCACTCCAGAATCTTGTAGTTGAGATATGGCAGAAACAGGAGATCATGCCGTCATCGCTGTTTTTTGTTACCCACGATATACAGGAAGCCCTAATTATGGCTTCCCGTATTATCGTGCTCGATCAGCAGGGAAATATTCAGACAGACAGAAAAATCGATCTCCCTCGGCCACGGGATCCTTTTAATGACAGACTGATCGGGATGGTGCGGGAACTCAGGGGTCTTCTGGACTGATATCCAGCTGATAAATCCTGACTTTCCATGTATCTCTGTAACGATAAGGAGCTATTCTCATGGCGTAGCCGGGACTGGAGAACTCTTTTACCAACCGTCCCTTCTCTTTCAAGAGTTCCTGCATTTCAGGATACCAGTGTGTAATGTTTCCATAGAGTACATTCCACACAGGACGCCGGGCATAAACGAAATCCAGTTCATCCGAAAGAATCACATACTCTACAGATCGATCCGCCAGATACTCCTCGAGAAGGTCTTTCCCGTCCTTAATTTCCACAAGGTTTCTCCAGTCATAGAACCTGCCAGAAGTACCTGTTACATACTCTCCATACAGATTACTCACCAATATCGAATCAGCCGGGACAACCTCTTCAATATTCCGGAGGAACGAAGAGAAAGTCTCTTTTTCCCGGGTAAGATCAGAAACAGTAAATATAAGATTTGCTACCAGAAGTGCAGATAACCCTATAACAGAGAATGACAGAACCGGTGGATTTACCCGGGGAGTAAGTGTTCCCGAAAGAGCGAGGTAATAGAAGGGAAGCAGGAAGATAATAGAAGGCTGACTGTATTTACCGATAATAGCCGAAGCAATGCTGAAACCGAGAAATCCCGCCAGAGGCAGAAACTTCCGGTTCCTGAAAAAGTCAATAAGCAGCACAAGGGGAAAGAGCATCATCTGCAGCATAACCGGCGGGGTATGGTAGGTTCCGCCGGTACGGGTAAATATCCTGGCGTAAAATCCGGGCAGTTTCAGCCATTTTACATCCACCGGCTGAAGCACACCCAGAGGTTGACCATATGTTAGATAATCCTGAATAAACGAGGGGTTAAAAGAAAAACTGAGGGAAATAAATATTAGGGTAAGTCCAGCGGTACCGGTCAGATACATAAGCCCCTCCCGCACTGGTCGTCTCCTGCTTAAAACGGAAATCAACAGAAAAAGAGCTGGCGGCCAGGCAATGATGAACGCATTCGGGTGAACTCCTGCTGCTGCTCCTGTCAGAATTCCGGCAAAAAGCCCCCGTTTTCCCGGAGAAAGATCCTTTTCCGTCAGAACAAGCAGAACAGCAGTTTCTACTAATAGAAGACAGCTTTCCTGCCGTGCAAGATGACTTATGTAGATAAACTGGATATCACAGGCCATAAGCAGAATAATCAAAAGACGAAGGGGGTGCTTTTCGCCTGAAAATACGTTGCGGAGAAGTCGTGCAAAAAGCAGCAGAGTCAGAGCCCCTGCACAAAGAGACAAAAGCCGGACAGAAAAAAGACTGTAGCCGAAGATCAGAATAAAGGGGATCTGCAGAAGGTGATACAGAATTTTTATTGCATGGGGATGCCGTGGATACAGGTCGAAGAAATCTTCCGTAGCAGCAGGCGACCCTGCATCTATCATCGAGCGGGTAAGCCCGCTCAGCCAGGGCTCATCAGTATGCACAAAGGGATAGGCCTGAAGGAAAAAGAGATTAAGAATAAACCAAAATAAAACAATTAAAAGAAGGGTATTTTTTTTTAGAAAATTATTTCCGACCATGTCAGGCCCAGATATACTTGAGAACTTCCTCTCTTAAGGAGACAAACTCCGGCAGAGATTTTATCTCCCGGCTGTTTTGATCGGCATAACCGGAACTGAAAGGTGTATCAATGGAGCTCAGGATTCTGCCGGGCAGTTCCGACATAACATAGACCCGGGTGGAGAGGTAAATCGCTTCCTCCACACTATGGGTAATAAACAGAACAGTCTTGCCTGTTTCCCGCCAGAGATGTAAAAGCTCCTCCTGAAGATGCTCCCTGGTGAGCACATCAAGCGCCCCGAAGGGCTCATCCATAAGCAGGATATCCGGATCATTGGCAAGAATCCGGGCAATGGCAACCCTCTGCTGCATACCCCCGGAAAGCTCATAGGGGTGCATATGTCCGAAATCTGACAGGTTTACCCTGCGTAGATTCTCCTGCACAACCTGTTTCTGAGTCTCCCGGGAGAACCCGCGAATCTTCAACCCGAAGGCTACATTCTGCTCAACATTAAGCCAGGGGTAGAGAGCAGGTTTCTGAAATACAATCCCCCGGTCTTTTCCGGGAGAAGTTAAGGGCGCTCCCTTTTGAGTTATCCGCCCTTTTGTTGGAGATAAAAATCCCCCAATAACATTGAGGAGGGTGGATTTCCCGCAGCCCGACGGCCCGACAATACTGATAAAATCGCCCTGGTTGACAGAAAAGGATACGTCATCAACTGCGGAAAGAGTTCCCTTTTTTGTTTCAAAATCTACGGATATCCCGGAGAGTTCCAGCAGGCTCAATGTTTATTTCTCCAGAGCCTCTTCGATGTATTCCGGGTGCAGAGCCGCCTTAAATGCTTCAAGATCAGGTGAGCCAAGAATCGTCTGCTGAGTCACAAGAAAATCAGCGGTGGCCTTAAGTACAGATGCCAGGTTGCCTATATGTCCACGGGTACCCATATACCGGTCACTCAGCTGCTCTTTTCCAGAGAGCAGTACAAGACTTTTCATCTGACGGACAGCCTCCTTTTCGGGAATATCAAACTGACGGCTTACAGCGGCTGCCGCTTCACTGCTGTTTTCGTTATAGAAATCAACAGCTTTAATTTCGCCTTTAATATACTGAGTTACCAGATCAGGGTACTTCTCCGCAAAACCTTTTCTGACAACAGTGATGTCACCAGTAAGATAACCTGCTTCAGCCAGTTTTCTGGAATAGACCACCACTTTCCCTCCGCTTTCAAGCATTTTCGCCAGGGTGGGTTCCCATATAAAACTGCCGTCGATATCTCCTCTGTGCCAGGCTGCAAGAGCATCCGGCGGCTGCATATCAAAAATCTGTACAGTCTCGGGGTCAACCCCCTCTATCTCCAGTGCCGCAAGCAGGTGGTAGTGCGTAGTTGCACCAAAGGGAACAGCTATCTTCTTGCCGGCAAGGCTCTTCACATCCGTTATCCCGGAATCTTCTTTTACCACCAGAGCCTCATTATCGCCAATGATGTCATGGATCCAGATAACATCAAAAGGAACCCCGTTGGCAATTCCGGCGGCAATTCCGCTGCTGCCGGAGAGGCCGATATCGATACTGCCGGCAGCAAGTCCGGTATTGAGTTCCGATCCGGAATTAAGCTGCACCCATTCCACTGGAATTTCTGTCTCTTTTTCAAACCAGCCGAAATCCTTGGAGATAATCTGACCATTCGGAATAGCCTGAAACCCGACAACTATCTTATCAGGTTTGCCCGAAGCATTATCCCTGCTGCCTGCGGCAGTTACACTTATAATTGTTAATGTCACAAAAACCAGAAGGACTATTGCTCTTTTCATTTTCATTCCTTGTATCCTTTATGCTTTTCCTTTCCACGGAACTATTATCATCTCTGCAATACGGATGATTCTATCCAGAATAATCCCGGTTATCCCCATAACCAGAATACCCATGAACATTACATCACCCCTTAAAAATTTTCCGGCATCCAGCACCATCCACCCGATACCCGATGTGGCTGCCACAATCTCGGAAGAAACCAGTGTCGTGTAGGTGAAACCAATACTCACCCGCATACCGGTGAAAATTCCCGGAAGACAGCTGGGAAAAATTACATGGGTGAAAATCTTCCATTTTCCCGCACCGAGAGACTGGGCTGTATGTATCCTCTCCAGAGGTACGGAAGCAACCGCTGACATGGCATTTATGGACAGGGGAGGAAAGGCTGCCAGAAATAGCAGGGTAATCTTTGAAACATTCCCTATGCCCAGCCAGATAACCAGGATTGTATAGTATGCCAGAGGAGGAAGGGGTCGGTAGAACTCCACAATCGGATCAAAAACCGCCTTTATCTTCCTGCTGTAGCCCATAAGCATTCCCAGGGGAATTGCTGCAAAACAGGCCAGAACAAAACCGGAAATCACCCTGAACAGACTGTCTCCCAGATGTTGAAGCAACGTACCCCCCCGGTATCCGTTGACAGCAATATCCAGGAAGGCCCTGAACACACTGGATGGGGAAGGGATAAAATACTCAGGAAAAATCTTCAATCCTGCAATAACAGCCCAGACCAGCAATATGACCAGAACGGACAGAAGTGAGATGAGCATTTCCCTGATTCTCTCATTATTATATTTCTTCATGCTTTCAGAACATCCGGTTATATACTAACAAAAAAAAGGGGATCCGGTTCACTGAACAGACCCCCTTTCTTAAACCTTTACATCAGTTTACACAGCTGGCGGCCGTTTTTCTGGCAACCACATTACCTATTATGCCGCCCCCGGTAAGGGCCGCAAGGAAAATCCATCCCGAAAGGGAAAAGTTGGCAATAGGAGTATACAGGGCTCCAACATTACAACCGTTGGCAAGCCGGGTTCCGAATCCCATGAAGAGACCGCCCATAGCAAAAAAGAGAACCTGCAGGGGCTTAACCTTTAACTCCGACGTGAAGGTAGCTTTGAAAGTTCCCGCCAGCAGCAGCGCTACCAGCGTTCCCAGAACAATGCCAATATTCTGCACGGAGACGGGATTAACAAAGATGGAAGTTTCAAAGAAGGAAGCAGGCATGTGGGTAAATGCTGACAGGGATTCGGAAGAAACACCGAACAGCATCAAAAGCTTACCGAACCACATACCGTAAACAGTGGAAGCCCCCCATCCGGCTTTTGTAATTCCCATAAGAAGGGTAAATACCACAGCGATCACAATCGCGCCGGTGCTCATCTGCCAGGGACGGACAAAAAGCATTTCATAGGTTTCACTGCTGAAAAGCCTGAAGGGCTTTTTCGCCGCTGCTGCTTCCAGAAGCATCTCCTGCTGCAGTTCGGAACCGACACCGGAGAACCGGTTCTCAGCAATTTTCTTATCCTCATATTTCCTGGCAATCCAGGCAACCAGAGCAGCTAAAAGAACTGTGAGAACTACAGCACCAAGATACCCGCTCATACCGTCCCACATAAATAGATCGGGGAAATAGACACCACCGGCAAGCTGTTCTCCAGTTACCGTTGAAAACCAGGAGTCAGTCACCCAGGAGGCAGTTTTCTGAACGGGAAAGCCAATGAAAACCCCAAGGGCAAAAAATACCAGGGTGGCAGCTGCTCTCGGCAATCCCGTCACCAGGTCAGTAAGAACCCCCGAGGCACAGCAGGAGGAGAAGGTCATTCCAAATCCGAAGGAAAGTCCTCCGAGTATCAGTCCGAGGTTAATGGGGTTAACCCACAGGTTATAGCTTGTTGCATCTTTTCCGTAAAGAAATGCCACAGAAACTGCCGCAGTCCCGGCAAACATCCACATGAGAACCCGCATCAGTTTGGCAGAACCGGTTCTATAGGCACGGTTAACACTGCCGGCAAATCCCATAAACGCCCTGGTAAGGGCATAGCCGAACCCAATACCTGCCAGCAGCCGGAAAAGGAGCATCTGGGTACCGAGAAAGGCTCCGCCGAAAATCAGCACAACAGCAATCAGGGCAAAGCCCAGAATATTCTCTATTTTACTGTTCATCTTGCGATTGTTCCTTTATTAATCAAAATTATAACCGGTTAGAATAGGTTCTCTTCCACTTACCTGATCATTGTAGTATTCAAAGAAAGAGATCCCCATAAATCCGCCGGAGATATTAATCACATCATTCCAGCCGCGGTTTTTCAGAGCCATAACGGCATTATAGCTTCTCTGTCCGCTGCGGCAGTGCAGGTAAACAGGCCGGTCTTTGGGGAATTCATCCAGCCGTTCTCTCAGCTGGCTTAAAGGAATATTTACAGCACCCTTAAGGTGTGACCTTTCATACTCATACACTTCCCGTACATCAAAGATTGCTGCACCGCTCTCAACCAGTTCCCGGACATCGCTGACGTTCACCTGCCTGAAATCATCATGCAGCAGGTTGGTTCCAACATATCCGGCAAAGTTGACAACATCTTTTGCAGTACCGAAGGGTGGTGCGTAACAGAGTTCAAGATCCTTCAGGTCGTGAATGGTTCCGTTGAACTTGATTACCGTTGCAATTACATCAATGCGCTTATCCACATTACCTTTACCGATTGCCTGAGCACCGAGAATCTTGCCCGTGGGAACCTCGTAAACCAGTTTGAAATGAAGGCTCTTACTGGAGGGCATAAGACCAACCTTGTCTCCGGGAATAATGCGTACACAGCTGTAATCAATCTTCAGTCCACTGTGCTGTATAAATCCGCATGTAAGCCCGGTGGAAGCTGCATTGTAATCGAACACCTTCAGAATTGAAGATCCGATATATCCACGGTTATCCACATACTGCTTGTTTATATGGTCAGCAACACTACGGGCCTGTTTCTGGGCCGGTCCCGCCAGGGGCAGCTTGAAGTAATCATCAAAGAGGTAGCTGTAAACTTCGATTGCATCACCGACTGCATAAATATCTTTATCTATGGTGCGGAAATTCTGATCCACCTTCATGGCACCGGTTTTTCCGATTTCCAGCCCTGCCTGCTTAGCGAGGTCGGTCTCCGGAGAAACACCTATCGCCATGATTACAATATCGGACTCAATCTTTTTGCCGGACTCCAGCAGAATCATGTTGGTATCAAAGGATGTCACCTTGTCATTCACAATGAGGTTGACTCCCTGATCATGAAGCTCCTTATGCAGAATCTGCACCATATCATTGTCAAAAATTCTCAGTATCTGAGGCATGGCCTCCACAAGGGTAACCTCATAGCCGGCCTCTTTAAGGTTCTCCACGGTTTCTATACCGATGAAGCCTCCTCCGATTACACTGATCTTCTTAACGCCCTTCTCTTTGATGGCTTTAGCGATTCTATCTATATCTACAACATTGCGGATAGTATAGTGCTTTACCTTTTCCAGCCCCGGAATAGGCGGAACAATAGGCTTACCTCCCGGAGAGAGGATCAGCTTGTCATATGATTCGGTATAGGTCTTTCCTGTACCCAGATCAGCAACGGTAACTTCTTTAGCTTCCCGGTTAATGGAAACAACTTCATTATTAACCCGAACATCGAGATTATACTGCTTTTTGAAAAGCTCAGGGGTCATAAGGACAAGATCTTCCGCCTTTTCGATCATTCCACTTAGATGATACGGGAGACAACAGTTCGAGAAAGACACGTCAGGTCCCTTCTCAAATACAATTATCTGATCTTCTTCACTGTGTCTTCGAAGCCGTGCAGCAGCAGATGCACCTCCGGCAACACCGCCAACTACTAGCATTTTTCTGGGCATCTCAATCTCCTTATGAAGGTAAAAGTATATATATACTAAACAATATCTTACCGATATATTACTGCTGTATCGTAACTATGTAAACAGCCATGCACCTGTTTTTGTTCTTTGGAATCACAAAAAAGTGTATTTCATATCTTTATTAGTAAATTTCACGATCTAATAAACCTTTACACATACTTATTGACAACAACAAAATATAGATGTTAGTTTATATAGCAATAGAGAAATCTTACTTTATTAAGGATTTTATATATGATTCGAGTTCGTAAAACATGGACAGCAGTCTTAATCCTGATACCGGTGCTGCTTGTCGGGGCGTGTTCTTTTGTTGATTATGCGGACTCAGGAACCCTGATTATCAGCGCTTCCGATGCTACAGAGAAAATAGCATCCGGATATATACTGGTGGATGCCCAGCGAGCCTCCTCCTATGGTAAAGAACATCTTGAAAATTCAGTAAATATAGAACGTAAAGCAATTATGATCAGCGATCCTGTTCCCAACACCCTGGCACCCGCCAATATAATCGCCGACGTTGCCGGAAAAGTCGGACTGACAGAAGAGTCCAACCTGCTGATCTACGATGACAATATGAACATGGATGCATCCCGCCTCTGGTGGACCTTTAAGATATACGGCCATAAAGGAGATATGCGTATCATCTCCGGTGGACTTCCGGCACTGAGAGCTGCAGGGCAGACAATTACGGACAAAAAAACCGTCATAACCCAGGCCGTATATAAACCATCCCCCCTGAACAAGGACATGCTCGCCACAAAGGAAGAGATTCTGTCCATGATCAATGATCCCAACGAGGGATTTGTACTAATCGATGTAAGAAGCGATGAGGAATATAACGCCGGAACAATTCCCGGATCAATCCACATTAATCATGAAAGAAACATGTTTGTTAACGAGGAGAAAGGAACAACCTTCCGGCCCGTCTCACATAACAGAATTCTCTACAAGGAACTCGGCATAACACCGGACTGCGAAGTTGTGATGTACTGCAAGAGTTCAGTACGGGCAGCCAACACATATGCGGCCCTCTACAACGCGGGCTATAGAAACCTCAAAATCTATGACGGTGCCTACCTGGAATGGTCGGCAGAGAAACTGCCTGTAATCAAAACAGAGGTGGATGTAAAAGTAACTAACTCCCAGTCAGATAATTCCTGACGGGATAGTTAATAGTCTAACAAGACAGCGATTTTTTTTGCAAGGAGATCATTTTATGAAGAAATTTCTTTACTTGCTGCTTATGGCAGCTCTGGTATTCAGTGCCTGTAGTAAAGCCGAGCCCAAAACCGCGGAAGCCGCAAAACCTGCAGCGCCTGCTGTTACAGTTGACCCCGTAAAAGAGGCTGCAGAGGCATATTTCATTGATTTTCCCGGTAACAACCGGATGCTCAAAATGGAAGATGTAATGGCTGCCATCGATGCTAATGAAGATTTTCTTATTCTGGACATCAGAAGAGCAGAAGACTATGCAAAAGGTCACATTAAAGGTGCGGTAAATGCACCCTGGGGTCCCGCAATTGCAGATGCCCTGAACTGGCTTCCTGACGACGTTCCTGTATACGTAAACTGCTATACAGGTCAGACCGCAGGTCAGACAGTTGCCGTTCTCAACATTGCAGGTATCCCCGCACAATCCATCAGGTTCGGATGGAACCTCGGTATTTCCAAAACCGAAGGGTATGAAGACTATATTGAAACTACCGAAAACATGAGCCCCGACGCATCCGGTGTAAAATATGATCCCGCTGTTAAAGCCGCCGTTGAGGCTTTCTTTAATGCCATTCCTGAAAAAGGCAGCAATATCATTGCATCCTCAGCTCTTAAAGAGAAAATGGATGCTGAAGAGCAGATGACAATCGTCTCTGTCCGCCAGGCCAAGGACTATGCAGCCGGACATATCGAAGGCGCAATCAACATTCCCTGGGGTGCCGGAATGCAGGAGAATTTCTCTCAGCTTCCCACCGATGAGAAGGTATATGTCTACTGTTACTCCGGCCAGACTGCCGGCCAGACTGTTGGAGTCCTGAGAATGCTCGGCTACGATGCTGTTTCCGTAAAGAGCGGCATGGGTACCGCCGGCACCGCCGGTTCAGGTTGGGCCAACGAAGGGTTTCCCGTCGTTCAGTAATAAGCATACTGGTTTATATACCTACAACCCGGAGTTTCTGCTCCGGGTTTTTTTATACCTGATTTGAAAAAAACTTATCTCTGTATTGAATTAACACAGTCCTGTGCACTATCTTAATACTTGGTAATTAACAATTACGGAGGAAGAAATGAAAAAGATAGGACTTTTAGCTATTGTTGTGCTCTTTGCCGCATCCTGTACAACCGTGAGTTTTCAGGGAATGCAGATGACCAAGGACGTTCCGTCCTTTAATGTTGTCGGAGAATTTGAGAAGGTAGTTGCTCATAACGGAGTCATCGGAAACGCAGCGGGATACAAGCTTATTCAGCTCAACGACAATGATGAAAGGATATTCTCCATCATAACCGATGAGATTCAGAAAAAAGGCGGAGACGCTGCAATCGATGTTACCATTGAGTATCGTGCGGACATCCTTGATATTCTTATTACCGGGATAACCTTCAGCCTCTACTCCCCATCCGATATCATTATTAAAGGAACTATCATTAAATACACCAACTGATAGAGTTCCGGCAAACGGATCAACTTGAGCGGGCCTGTTTCAGGCCCGTTTTTTAATGTATACAGAATCAGGACAAGCTATGAAACGAGACAAGAAACTGCTTATATACCCGGCAGCATTTATGGTCAACGCCGGTATCACCATGCTAAATTTCAGCCTAATCTTCTTTATGCGCCGGAACTACGGCACATCCCCGTCACTGGTAGGCTGGCTCTCGGCTTTCTGGGCCCTGGCCTACCTTGCAGGTTGTCTCGGTCTTGGAGCTTTAAGCCGCAGGCTATCTTATAGAAGAGCACTGCCCGTGGCAACTTTTACCATGGGACTCTCTGTCCTTCTCATCCTGATTATCCCTTCGGAAGCAGCTTCTTTTGTCTGGTATATTCTTTTCGGTTTTATTACGGCCCTTCACTGGCCTCCCCTGATGGGTTGGCTGTCCGAAGGTCTCGAAGGTCGGGAGCTTAACCGCGCTGTGGGGGGATTCAATATTTCCTGGAGTACCGGTGCAGGAGCAGGCCCTTTTATTGCCGGTTTTCTGGTGGAAAAAAGCGTTTCCCTGCCCCTGACGGTTATAACAGCTCTTTATTGGTGTATTGCACTGGTCTATATGTTTTCACTCATGGTCTATAGCGGAAAGGCAGCAAACATTACCGACACAGCAATACCAAAGGACAGCACAGACCGGCCGACAGACAACAGCTCCCCTCTCCGTTTTGCCGGCTGGATAGGTGTTGGCTCCTCATACACACTTCTGGGAGTACTGCTGTTCATTTTTCCCATGTACGCCGTTGACCACCTGGGCTACAGCGAAAGTTTTACCGGAATGCTCCTCTTTCTGCGGGGAACTGTAACTGTAGTCGGATTTTATATAGCCGGAAAAACCCTTTTCTGGCACAACAACAGCCTCCAGATAAGCATCAGCCAGGGAGTACTGGGACTGACAGCGCTTGTTCTTGCTTTTGTCAGCGAAGCGCCAGTCTACATCCTGCTCTTTATCTTCTTCGGACTCACCTTCGCCCTGCAGTATGCCACCAGTATATTTCACGGCGTTTCAGGGTCAATCGACAGGGAGCGGCGTATGGCTATCCACGAATCCGCCCTGACCATAGGTATAATGACAGGTTCTGCCGGGGGGGGGCTGCTGTACGAGAGCCTCTCCTTCAGAACAGTCCTCTTACTGACAGCACTGCTTATTCTGTTTGCAGGTATAATCCAGAAGATCAGCTTCAAAAAAAAGACCGCTTCCTGAAATCAGGAAGCGGCCAGTGTTACAAAATCCTCTATAAGGAAAGCCTTTCGGCCTAGTACATATCGGGTCCCATACCGCCGCCCATGGGTGCGGGTGCATCCTTTTCAGGCAGATCGGTAATGACACATTCGGTGGTCAGAAGCAAAGAGGCAATGGAAGCAGCATTCTGCAGGGCAGACCTGGTAACCTTGGCGGGGTCAATAATACCGGCTTTAACCAGATCGATCCACTCCATGGTGTTTGCATTGAATCCCATACCATCCTTAAGGCCCTTTGCCTTGTCGGCTATAATAGATCCATCAAGACCGGCATTTTCTGCAATCTGCCGTAAGGGGCCTTCAAGCGCCCGCTTAACTATACCGAATCCGGCTTTCTCCTCATCCGTAAGAGCGGAAATATCTTCCCTCTCCAGAGCAGCCACAGCACGCATAAGGGCAATACCGCCACCGACAACAATACCCTCTTCAACAGCTGCACGGGTTGCTGAAAGAGCATCTTCAACCCGGTGCTTCTTCTCTTTCATCTCTACCTCGGTGGCAGCTCCTATATTGATAACCGCAACTCCGCCGGCCAGTTTCGCAAGACGCTCCTGCAGTTTTTCCCGGTCATAGTCTGAAGTGGTGTCTTCAATCTGAGCCTTAATCTGAGCAACCCGTCCCTTGATATCCTTATCGGATCCAGCGCCTTCGATTACCGTGGTATTCTCTTTATCCACCTTAATGCTCTTGGCACGGCCGAGCTGGTCCAGGGTGGCATTCTCAAGCTTGTATCCCATCTCTTCTGCAATAACTGTACCGCCTGTAAGAATGGCAAGATCCTCGAGCATTGCTTTTCTACGGTCTCCGAAGCCGGGAGCTTTCACGGCACAGGCCTTCAGGGTTCCCCTGATATTGTTAACAACCAGAGTCGCCAGCGCCTCGCCCTCGATATCCTCAGCAATAATCAGCAGAGATTTTCCATTTTGCGCAACCTTTTCCAGAACCGGAAGAAGATCTTTCATGGCGGAGATCTTCTTATCATGAATCAGAATAAGAGGATCATCCATTTCAACAATCATGGTTTCCCGGTTGGTGGCAAAATAGGGAGAAAGATATCCGCGATCAAACTGCATCCCTTCAACAATGTCCAGGCTTGTATCCATGGATTTGGATTCTTCCACGGTAATAACACCATCTTTGCCAACCCTGTCCATGGCATCTGCAATTAGACTGCCGATTTCGCTGTCGTTATTTGCTGATACGGAAGCTACGTGCTCAATGTCATCCTTATCCTTAACGGGTTTGGAAATTTTCTGAATTTCCGCTACCGCTTTAGCTACGGCACTGTCAATTCCCCGTTTGAGACCCATGGGGTTCATCCCGGCAGCCACGTTCTTAAGACCTTCCCGCACAATGGAGTAAGCAAGAACCGTTGCTGTGGTGGTGCCGTCACCGGCAACATCGTTGGTTTTGGTAGCTACCTCTTTCAGCAGCTTCGCACCCATGCTCTCAAACTCGTCCTCGAGCTCGATTTCCTTGGCAACAGTTACTCCGTCCTTGGTAACCGTCGGAGCGCCATAGCTCTTGTCAATTACAACATTACGACCCTTGGGACCAAGGGTAACCTTTACAGCATTGGAGAGTTTTTCAACACCCTTGAGCAGCTTCTGCCGGGCGCTTTCATCAAAAAGCAGTTGTTTAGCAGCCATAATTTTCTTCCTTATTCCTCGATGGTCGCCTGAATGTCATCTATACGCATAATAACCATGTCATCACCGTCAACCTTGATCTCAGTACCCGCGTACTTGTCAAACAGTACCTTATCGCCGGGTTTTACCTTGATCATCTCGTCATCACCAATGGCGACGATCTCTCCTCTGGTTGTTTTTTCCTGTGCGGTTGTGGGAATAAAAATTCCGCTTTGAGTTTTCTGCTCAGATTCTGCCCGCTTTACCAGAACCCGGTCTCCCAGTGGTTTGAGTGTCATTTCTGATCTCCATTAAAATTGTATTCTTATATACTCTTCACCGAAGAGTTTGTTTGCCCAAAGATTTAAGCAAGAATCGTGCCAGAGTGGCGCATAATAATAAATCCTTCTATAATATACATTTAAGTAAAGATAATGTCACCTTTTAGTTATACTTTTTTTCTTTTCAGGAAAATATGACCCACCGAACAAAAAAAAGCCTAAAAAGTGTGTCAAATTAACCCACAAAGGTCTGCGCCACAGGATGCAGACCGATTGCGGGACATATGGAATTTAACCGGCAGCCGAAAGCGGGCCGAGAAACAACGTGGGAACCGATACTGTACGGTTGCCGAGATCCTTATCCAGCATAAAAATTCCCGGCCCTTTCTCACCGCCGGACAATTCAAGATGAGCGATTATATCACTGGCACTCTTCTCTTCCTCCACCTGCTCGGTAACATACCACTGCAGGAAGGTATGGGTTGCATAATCATGCTCTTCTTCGGCAATCCGCACAAGAGCATTGATTGAGGCGGTCACCTCCTTTTCATGCTCCAAAGTAGCCTTCAAAATTGCCATGGGAGAATCCCAGCTCTCTTCAGGCTTATCAATGGCCTTCAAAATAACTTTGCCGCCCTGATCCTGTACATATTCAAACATCTTCATTGCATGAAACATCTCTTCATGGTACTGGGCCATAAACCATGTTGCAAAACCATCCATCCCGATATCACTGCTGTGGGAAGACATGGCCATGTAGAGATATCCGGAAAAAAGTTCTTTATTAATCTGTTCATTTAAAGCATCAAGCATTCTCTTTGAAATCATCTCAATCTCCTGATATGCAATGTTTAATCTCAAAGTACTAATGTTTAGCAGTATGGTAAAGAAATATCCGATTCAACTTTTACGAACCCGAAAGGTCGCCTTCAGGGCAGTGCTCAAGTCGAAGAGGTGCGGGCTGCGGGAGGTATGAATTCCCAGGTCCAGCAGAACATCATCCCTGTTACGCTGTAGCCAGCGAAAAATCCTGGCGGCTCCCTTATCGGCATCATCATACCCCGCGGAAGCTGCCTGAACCAGGCGAAGCATCTCATCTTCACCGAATGTTTTACGCTGGATTTGAAAATCGATAATATAGCTTTTTCCAAAAGCCCCTTTTTCAATAGACACCGGCGCATTTTTTTTCGGAGCGCTGCTTCCAGTTTTCTTCGGCTGTGACACTGATATCTTTTCAGCTTCCCTGTTCAGTTCATCAATACGCTGATTATAGATCAGAGTATTGGCCTGACTTATGAGAAACAGAAGACCATCTGCATCAATATCTTTAATCAGGCTCCTGAGCTCCCGAAGATACTTCTCCCGGGGATCGACCGTTTCATCTTCAACTGCCTTCTTCCGACCCATCAATGCTGCTCCTTGTCGCTGTCTGCCTGCAGCGCTCCCGCCTTAAGCGTCGCAGGAGTTCCTGCACAGACAGGGGTTTACTGTAATAGTAACCCTGATGCAGGAAACATCCATGGGATTTCAGGAAATTGACATGTTTTGGATCCTGCACCCCCTCGGCAACAACCTCAAGGTTGAGGCTCTTCGCCAGCCTTATGATACTCCATACAATTTTACGGTTCTTTTTCTCATCCAGAGCGGACACAAAAGACTGATCTATCTTTATGTAGTCAATAGGCAGAGTGGAGAGATGACTGAAGGAAGAGTATCCGGTACCAAAATCATCCACCATAAAGCTGATTCCCGGGAAGTTCTGTTTCAACCGTACTATTTTCCTGCCCGTCTCCTCAGGCTCCCTCAAAAACGCACCTTCAGTAATTTCAAGCTTCAGTCCCTGCGGATCGGCACCGGACCGTGCAAGCATTATACCGATCATCTCCTCAAAGCGCTGATCCTCAAACTGCCGGGGACTCACATTGACGCTGATGTATGCATCGTAGCCGTACTTCTGCAGATGACTGAGCATCCGGCAGGACTTCCGCATAATTTCTGCCCCCAGGGGAATGATCAGACCGGTTTCTTCCGCCAGGGAAATAAAACTTTCAGGTGAGATATTCCCATCCCTGGGATGTTTCCAGCGAATAAGGGCTTCCATGCCGGAAAGTCCCCCGCCGGCAAAGTAAACCGGCTGAAAGGCGACTTTTATCTGGGTGGTAAAAAGAGCTGCCCTCAGACCTTCCTCAAGATGCAGTCGACGGGTTACCTGCCGGTTCATCTCAGATGTAAAGTAGCGGAAGGAATTGCCTTGCTCCTTGGCTCGATACATAGCCACATCTGCGTTGCTTATAAGGGTGGATATTTCCCAGCCGTCATCCGGAATAACCGCAATCCCGACACTTACCCCAAGGCTTATGGACGGCATTTTCGGGCTATTCTGAATGGGATAGGGGCTGCGAACATCCTGAATGATCTTTTTTGCCACAACAGCTGCATCACTGGGGTCAGCAAGATATGGTAACAAAACAACGAACTCATCACCACCGAAACGGAAAATATCTTCTCCAGGCTCTTCTCCCTTCTGTTCCACCCGGAAAACATGATCGCTGTTTCTCAGACAGCTATGCAGCCTGCGGGAACATTCCACAAGAATATCATCACCGATATGGTGGCCCAGGGTATCATTAACTTTTTTAAAACCATCCAGATCAAGGAAAAGAAGAGCCCCCTTACGATCCCCATACCGGCGTATCTCATCAAGATAGGTCCGGAGGGAATCCTGAAAGAGATCTCGATTGCCCAGAGCCGTCAGTTTATCATGGTAGGCAAGATATCTGAGTTTTCGTTCGGTCTTCTTTCTTTCTGTAATATCACGGATTATGCAGGGCAGACTTTTTTTCCCCATCGTATCCACTGCAATCCCGAAGGATATCTCCAGAGGGACTATCTCCCCATCGCCGTTCAGTCCAAGAACCTCCAGGTGATTTCCCAGTCCGCGCTCCCTACGATCGTCCAGATCGAGAAAAAAATAGTCCGACAGAAGAGGTGCAATCCTGCGAAACTCCGACGAAGGAAACAACTCACTGATGGAATTCCCGATAATATCCACCGGAGAAATACCGAACATTGATTTTACTACTGTATTTGCAAAGAGAACTTCAAGATCATCAGTAATCTGTATTATTGCATCGGAGGTGGTTTCCGCCAGAGCCCGGTAACGCTTTTTCAGATCCTGCAGCTCTCTGCGGTAGCTCTCCAGTTCCAGTGAATCAGTATCTGGTCTACCGACAACATTTACATCCATAAATTGTTAAACCTTTTCTACTGTCCTCTAAAGTATACCAGATTTAACATGCCCTGGAGAAACTTTTTCTGTTTTTGCTTTCATCCCCGGAGTACGGATAGTACCTTGTATGCATGAGGCCTCAGAGTGATTGAATACAAAGATCCTGTGGCAGAACAGATTAAGGCCTATATTCTGGATGACCCGCCATTCACCATGGACATGGGCAGTAAACCGGCAGAGCCTCTGTGGCAGAAAATCCGCGCAGCCGGTTCACAAATATGGATTCACGGAAATGAAGACCTGGCAGCAGAGATCTGGAGCAGGGAAATTAACGCCTACTACCTCTGTACGAGATCGCTTCACCGCGGGCTGGATAAAGAATCACCCGACTTTCCGGTTATTGCCAAAGCAGGGAAATTTCTGAAGGGCATGCCCGAAAGAGAACGAACCCAGGAGATTCTCTTTATTCTCCACGCCAGACGACTGTTACGAATCTCCCACATGCTCTCCACGAGGGTAATAACCGAAATCCCCGTGGCGGACGACAGCACAGAGGAAATCTGCCGCTATGTACGGAGACTCTATCAGATTGCCCCTGAAAGAATATCACCGGTACTTCCCTACACTATAAAGAATTCGGCGGCAGCTACAAATCTGTGTCCTGACAAAATTCCTCTCACTCTTTCCGGAATCCACAGCCCCAAAGATGCAGTTGATGCCGCGGAATACGTAACCAGCGGCATAATTATTGAAGCCCGTGAGGGATCGGCCCCTGAAACCCTCGCATGGAGCGTTATGGAGGCAGTGAAGGATTCCGGCCACGGAAACCGACCGCCAAATCTTATAATCAGCGGAATATCCCAGGCAGATGAAATTACCGGACTAACCGGTTTTCCGGTACTAAAACTTCATGTTAATACTGCAAGAATATTTCTGAAAAAACCAGGTTTCAGGTCTCAGGCCTCAAGCAGTACGGAATGGATAGGTTCAGATAGATTCTACCGCACAATTTCCGCCCTGCTGTAATAATTTTTTCAAAAACCAGACAAATTCCAAATAATTTACCTATAATTGATCATTAGGAAGAACCATAAAAAGACTGTAAATCATGAGTTATCCCGAATACAGAAAAGCGCCTCCGGGCCGGCAGCTTAAAGCTGCCCGACTATCATTCATAATCTTTTTTGCCGGCATACTCGTCGTCGGCGCAGGGAAATTCTTTACCTGGTCCCCAATGGCGATAGTAGCCCTGCCGGCACTTTTTTATGTTCTGAACGGATTACATCGGGGAACAATCTTCACCCTGCTGTTTGTTCCCGTGCACATTATAACAAACATACTCTATGCGCCCCATGAGTGCAGTCTGGCTCTCACTTTGACCGCATATATTATTCAAATCCCTCTAACCTTTACCCTGCAGTACAGGAAGGAGCAGAGCGAGAAAACTCTGCACAAGCAGATATACTACGACCCACTCACAGGCTTGCCCAACCGCTATAGACTGCTTCAGGACCTGACCCGGGCGGAGATTCCAATTCTTTTCCTGATCAATATTGATGATTTCAAGGAAATTAACGATGTATTCAGTCCAAAAGCCGGCGACACCATTCTCTACGAACTGAGTATTCTCCTCGGGAATATTACCAGTGAGGAGCCCTGTACTCTATACCGCCTTACAGCAGATGAATACGCCCTTCTTTTTGACAACAAGCGAATAGCCCTCAGCCGTGCCCACCTCTCCAGGGTGGCAGAGAATATCTGCGAAAAAGCCGCCGCTGCAACCTTTGCCCTGAACTCTTCAGAGATACGTCTCCGGGTTACCATCGGTATTGGGGATTCTCGTATTGAAAGCAGTGATAATCTTCTGGCCCAGGCAGATATGGCGCTTAAAACAGCCAAGTCCGGTCATAAATCCTTCCTGTTCTTTACCCAGACTATAGATACACGGAAGAATTACAAGAAAAATATACAATCCTTGAGAATACTGACGGATGCCCTCGAGAATGGTCGGATCGTACCCTATTTTATGCCTATCTCCAATTCAGCAACCGGAGTAATTGAAAGCTACGAGTGCCTGGCGCGGCTGGTTGATTCCGAAAACAGAGTATACCCGCCGTTCTTTTTCCTGGAGATTGCAAAGAAGGCACGGCTTTACTCCCAGGTTACGAGAATGGTCTTTCAGAAAGCTGTTGAGTATTTTAAAAACCGGCCGTATATGTTTACTGTCAATATTTCCATGGAAGATATCGACAATCCTGAAACTGTCAGCTATTTTCTGGAGGTTCTTGAAGTGACCCCCGAAGTCAGGGGTCGACTTATTTTTGAAATACTTGAATCCGAGAGTATCAATAACTATCCACAGGTCGTAACCTTCATACAGCTGGTAAAAACATACGAATGCCGGATTGCCATAGATGACTTTGGTTCGGGATACTCAAACTTCGAGCATATTCCCCGCCTTCGCGTAGATTACATAAAAATCAACGGCGCCCTTATCCGCAATATAACCAAAAACAGTGAAAGCCGGTTTATAGTGGAAAATATCAACAGCTTTGCCCGCGGACTGGGTATACAGACCATTGCTGAATATGTGGAAGACGACACAATCCGCGATGAACTCAGAAGCATGCAGGTGGACTATCTGCAGGGATATCTTATAGGCGAGCCCGGGGAAACGATTAAATAAGCAGATTATTTGATTGCAGTCACGCTGTTTGGGCGTTACCCTTAAGATATGGTAACAGAAGAGATGCTGAAAAAAATCCCGAAGGTGGAACTCCATGACCATCTTGACGGCGGATTATCACCGGAAACAATTATTGAGTTAGCTGCTGAATTCAAGGTCGATCTGCCTGCGGAAGAACCGGAAGCTCTGATGAACTGGTTCCATCGTGGTGCAGACAGAAAAAATCTGGGACTCTACCTGGAAGGCTTTGCCTACACTGTTGCTGTGATGCAAACCAGAAACGCCCTTAAGCGGGTCGCCAGAGAGCACATGCACCACCTGGCGGCAGATAATGTTGTTTATGGTGAAATCCGTTTTGCCCCCATCCTGCACCAGGAAAAGGGCCTGAATCTGGAAGAGGTCGTCAAATCCGTCCTGGAAGGACTGGAAGAAGGCCGTGAAGAGACAGGAGTACAGTTCGGCCTCATTCTCTGCGCAATGCGCCACCAGAAGGTTTCTCTTGATATTGCCGAGCTTGCCGTGGCCTTCAGAGGAAAAGGGGTTGTCGGATTTGATATTGCCGGCGATGAATTCGGCCATCCACCCAAAAAGCATCTGGATGCCTTCCAATACATAAAAAACCGCAACTTCAATATTACCATCCACGCGGGAGAAGCATTCGGGGTTGAATCCATTTGGCAGGCCGTGCAGATCTGCGGGGCTCACCGTATAGGACACGCCACACGGCTTATTGAAGACATAGCTGTACACGGAACCAAAATTGAACAGATGGGAACGCTTTCGGAATACATACGGGATAAACGTATCCCTATGGAGATCTGCCTATCATCAAACATACAGACCGGGGCGGCAGAGAACCTTGATACCCACCCCTTCAATATCTACTACCGCAATAATTTCCGGGTAATGCTCTGCACTGACAACCGGCTTATGAGTAATACCTCCCTTACAAAAGAGATGGGACTGGCGGTTGAGTACTATGGTCTGGGCCTGCGGGATCTGGAGAAACTGAGTATAAATGCAATGAAGTCGGCATTTATCGGATACGATGAAAGAATAGCCTTGATATATGATGTCCTTAAACCCTCTTTTGCCAAAATTAGGGAAACCACCAATCCGAACAGCTGAGGATTGAAAAGTATCAGCGGATCAGGTTCATCTGATCAATGTATAACCGGAACTCCTGCATTGCTTCAAGAAGTACCGGCAAAAGGGATTCAAGCTCATTCTTATTACGTTCTTTTGCTGCTGACTCTGCCTTTGCTGCGGCAGAAGAAAGCGGCTGGGCGAAGATATTCATGGCTCCGCCTTTGATGGAATGTATCTCCCGATGAAGTCGCTCCCACTCTTCTGCGGCGAAGGCCTCCTCAATAACCGTATTCTGCTCGACAAGACTATCGGTAAAAACCTTGAGCATGGAGGAAGCAACATCGTCCTGACCATCAACCTCATGCAGCAATGAATCGTAGTCGCAAATATTATCCCCGGAGGATTCCGCCTCGGGCTTCTCCGGAAGCTGTTCCATCTTTTTTCCTGTCAGCCATGACCGGATCTCCGCCAGAAAATTTTCTCTCCGCAGTGGTTTTGTAATAACCCCGTTCATCCCGGCCTGCCTGTACTGTACAAGGTCCTCCGCAAAAGCATTGGCAGTGAGTCCCAGAATGGGAATTTCTTCCTTCCCCAGAGATCTGCGGATATAGGTTGTAGCTTCAATTCCATCCATTTCAGGCATCTGGATATCCATTAACACCAGGTCATATCTGCCGGATTCCATGAGCTCAATCGCCTGTCGACCGTTCTCCGCCTCTTCTACTCTGCAGCCCAGGGATTCAAGATGCGTTCTGGCAATAACCCTATTGGAGGGATAGTCTTCCACAATCAGGACCCGGGGATTCCCCTCGATGGGTCCCGGCTCATCTTCTGACTCCAGATATACATTGGAAAAGGTTGAATTGCCGGGAATAATACACGGCAGGGAAAACCAGAAGCTGGACCCGGAACCGACTTCACTGGTAAAGCTGATATTGCCTTTCATTATTCCGGCAAGCTGTTTTGTTATGGTCATTCCCAGCCCTGAACCGCCGTAGACCCGGGTACGGGAGGAATCACCCTGCTCAAAACTCTCAAAGATACGATCGGACTGATCCTTCGGGATACCTATCCCCGTATCGGTAACGGTAAAGGTGAGAACAACTTCATTCTCGGCGATTACTGAATCCACAAAAACTGTAAGTACCACCGAACCATGGGAGGTAAACTTAACGGCATTGCTGACAATATTATCCAGCACCTGCCGCAGCCTGAAAGAATCAGCTTCGATAATATCCGGAACACCTGGAGAGATAACAGCCTGCCACCTCAGGCCCTTCTCAGCACATTGAAGCTCAAAGCTGTTACTTATTCCATTGATGAACTCTGCAACAACAAAGGGCGATGAATCCAGCGATATTTTTCCTGCTTCAATTTTCTCAATATCCAAAAGCTGGTTAATAAGTGTCAGCAATCTCTCGGATTCATCGAGGATCACATCCACATTTTTCTGCTGTTTCACAGAACAACTGCGTCCGAGCATTTCACTGAAACCAATGATACAGTTCAGCGGGGTACGCATTTCATGACTGATGTTCGCCAGAAAACGGCTCTTTGCCTGACTTGCATGCCTGGCAGCTTCTATTGCATCTTTTAAATCAGCATTCGCCTTCTGCAGCGCCCGGGTACGGTCGAATACCTTCTGCTCAATCTTCTCTGAATATAGCTCAAGTTCATCATGGAGCCGCATGGAGCGAACAGCGAGAGAGGCGAAAATCCCCATGTCAAAAACAAAAATGCCGACTCCCTGAACCCAGAAATGGGGATACACCCGCATGACCATAAAAATTATATCATGACTGCCGATAAGACCGCCCAGAATTACACCGAAAAGCATGGGCAGGGTATCCGGAACACCTCTGCGATAAGCCCGAACAGTGATAACACCCATAAGAACAATCTCAAGGGCCAGAGGAATGAGCGACACGGCAAAAAAGTTATCAATCTTAAGATTTGTTTTTCCAAAGATTATCATGCTGAAGAATGTAAGGGCACTCAAAAACCAGAAAAAGGGAAGCAGTTTTTCTGTCCTGTCGGACTCGAGATAACGGACAACAAAAGCGGTCATGAGGGTAAAGGCCGGAAAGAACACGGCTTTGCTGAATCCGTAAAACGGGATAAAGGGCAGCCGGGGAAACAGGTAGCCCATGCGCAGGAAGTAGAGAGCCAGACCAATGTTAACCACAGCAAACACCAGGTTATTCCTCTCCACCGGACGGACAGCGAACTGCATCAGATAAAAGAGGGCCACAAAAAGAGAGAGGAATGAAAGAAAACGGTAAAGATCGACATTCATAAAATTGACTACTTTGTCAAAAAAGAAGAAGTCGTCACTAAACCCGAGAGCCGGGGGAATCAGGTTAACCCGGTCGTATTCGTAGACAAATTTCAGCAGAAGCTCGTTAGGGGTGTCATACAACAGGACCCCTTCAGGGATTTCGGCATTAATTGACAGAGCATCATGGTAATGATAGTTGGGCGGCGCCAACCCATGGGAAACGATCTCTATTCCATTCAGAAAGACCTTGACCGTAGCCCAGCGGCGGCCGAGAAACAGATAGAGCTTTGTATTCCTCAGCTTACCGGGGACAACAAAGCTGTTACACATTTCCACCGAGACATAATCGCTGCTCTCCGGCTGAAGGCGCGCCGGCAGATCCAGAGGCATCCAGTCGGAAGTTCCTGTATCGTCAGTATAGGAATATAACCAGTCCTTCTCCAGATATGTCATCCCTGACGGATTGATCATGGACTCAGACTGGGGCCAGACAGAAAAAGAGAGGAGAGACAAAAGAATAATAAATGAGAAGCGGAGCGATTTTACGTTCATTATTCAGGTTTCCGTATCATTGGCACTCAACTGGATCAGAATAACCGATGTCTCGACGAAAAGCTACACTCATGCTAAGAAGTATTTATGAATATCCCTGTTTCCATTATTGTCGCGCTGGTAGTTCAGCAGTTATGCCAGATTATCAAATTTGTCATCTATTCCATTCGGGACCGTCGCATAAATTTCCATTATCTTACCTCTTCCGGAGGGATGCCCAGCGCCCATTCGGCCTTTGTTACGGCTCTCTGTGTTTCCGTCGGAGTCAGATCGGGTATCGGCTCCGAAGGCTTCGCCGTTGCGGCAGTACTGGCCTTTATAGTAATCCACGACGCTTTCCGTGTCCGCGGAGCTTTGCAGGATGTAATACATATTCTAAAAGCAGATCATCCGCAGGAAGACCATGCAGCCGCGAAGCTGCCGGAAACGGTGGGTCATAACAGCAGAGAAATAATAGCAGGCATTGTTATCGCGGTAATCATAACCCTGCCTGTATCGACTCTGCTTAAATAGACTCCTAATAGGTACTGTAGGGGTCTACCTCTTTGAGGGAAATTTTCAGACGCATTCTTACATTGTACTTACCGGCCTGAACCCCTACGGTAGGGGTATCAATCAGAAACAGGCTTCCTTCAAGCCGCCGCGGCTTGTTGCGTATTCTCACCCGGGCATACTCCTTTACAGCCTCTTTAAGAGCCTGACGGTAGGCTTCCATTTTGCCTTCATGCCCGAGGATATACCTCCCTTCCCCGTACCCGATGACACTGGGAATAGCGGCACTGAGCCAGCTCGAGATGCGAAGGTATTCCGATTTTTCAGGATAGTAGCGGTAGAGAAGCATGACTTTATTATCCCGCCCCCGGACATCAACCGGACCCGGAAGTCTGCTGCCAAGTTCTGCGGCGGGCTCAAGAATAAACTCTTCCGCAATTCCCCGGGTACGGTCCAGAGGGCGATAGGAAAATGTGTACCCGTATACCATACCGGACAGAAGAAATCCCGCTTCTTTATCTGCAAGCTGCTGGGCCTCGCTGAAGTCCATGGGTGCAAGAGATTCCCAGGAAGTATCCAGATCGATCCAGATATCCGCCTCCACCGGCGGATACTCCTGTGCAGAAACAGGGGAGATCAGCAGAAAAAGAGCCAGTAAACCTGCAGGAAGAAATTTCAGGGCCAACGGCCGCCCCGGCCGCCGCCGCGGAAGACATCAACCGGGTTGATACCCAGTCTGACAATGAAGTAGATAAATGCAAAGCCGAATCCTGCCAGATGGGTAAGATGAGCCACTCCGGTATTTCGGGACATTAACTGAGAGTAAAGCTCGATTACTGTGTACCCTATAACCAGATGGGTAGCCTTGACAGGGAATACTCCCATCAGGTAGATCCGGGCATTAGGATAATATACTGCAAATGCAAGAAGCACAGCAAAAACAGCACCGGAAGCTCCAAGAAGACGAATATTGGTATTGCTCAGATAAAACACAATGAAGCTGAAGAGCCCGGCCAGAAAACCGGACAGCAGATAAAACAGGAGAAATTCACTGCTTCCCATACGCTGCTCTACCTGAACACCGAAAAAGAAGAGCCCGAGCATGTTGAAAAGAATGTGAGACGTGCCTGCATGGGTAAACATGTACGTGACAAACTCCCATACATAACCGCGGTAGATAATATCGGTGGGCGTCATGGCCATTAGGGCAAAAGTGTTCGGCACCATATAGTTAATAAAATAGACCGCCACATTGATAATTATCAGTACAAATACAACATTGGAGTAGTGGTAGGCAAATGGCTTACGCAGAATAGAATTTCTCATACCTGTTAAAAATACGGAGAAAATGCGGATATGGTCAACACAAGCAGAAAGTGATACTCAGGAGAGAACATCCACCGTTGCCCTGACCTCTCCCTGAAGCCCTTCCAGATCTATGACGATATGCCAGGACCCCTGTGCGGGAGGACGCATATCAACTCCCGGAGAATTATACAGCCCCCCGGTGAAGCTGTATGGTTTCTTCAGTCGGTATTTGGCGTAATTCAGTTCATCCATGAGTCGGACATTTGCATTTCTGTTAATCTTTACCTGAATGATTCTATCGGGACCGGCATTAACAACATAGTGGAGAAACGTCATGCCCCATCCCGCCTGTGTACTTTTTCATACTTCTTGATTACCATAGTATACATCCTTTGTAAGAATTACTACCGGGAGAAAGGAAAGTCAAGATGCGGGACAAACCGGACCATTACACACGACAGGCAAAAAAAGAGGGCTATCCTGCCAGGTCCGTTTACAAACTGCAGGAACTTGACCAGCGCTTCGGCCTCATTCCAAAGGAAGGGTCGGTGCTCGATATCGGTGCTTCGCCGGGAAGCTGGACGCTCTATGTCGGCCGTAAATCCGGAGGACGCCTCAAGCTTGTCGCGGTTGATCTGATACCTCTTGATGCAAAACTTGCCGACCGCACCAGTCTGAGTCTGACAGGTGATGTCTTTTCCGAAGAGATTCTGGAACAACTCAGAGAGTTTGCCCCCTACAACCTGGTTATGAGCGATGCAGCACCGGCTACTACAGGCAACCGTACAGTTGACTGCGGTCGATCATACTCACTGGTGGAGGGTATACTTGAGATCCTGCCCGGACTGCTTGCTCCGGGAGGAAACTTCACGGCAAAGGTATTTCAGGGCGGAATGGAACGCCGACTGCTTAGCCGTATGCAGGCCATGTTTACAACTGCCCGGATGAACAAACCCAAGGCATGCAGGCGTGAATCCTTTGAAACCTTTCTTGTAGGTACCGGATACTCGGGGATTCAGGACTGAAAGGAGATACATATTAATCCTGTGAAGCATGCATTCTTTTTGCTTATAGCCGCAGGCACGGCATTTTTCAGTACCGGCTGCTCCACCCTGCCTCCCGCAATGGAAATCCCCGTACCGCAGACATCAAATCTGACACCGGTACAGAACCTGCTGATGGAAGGGGCCCAACACTTTGCCGGGGCATCATCATTGAAAGTGAACGGCAGGAGTTATGCCATGGACTGCACCGGAACAATACTGGCAATCTATGCCTATGCAGGCATAGACCTGGCCGGGCCAATGAACAACTTTACCGGAAACGGGGTTAACCGACTCAACAGCTATCTACAGAGCCTGGGGCTGATCTATTCAACAGAACTTCCGGAACCGGGGGACATAATCTTCTGGGACGATACATACGACCGCAACGGAGACGGACTCTGGAACGATCCTCTCACTCATGCAGGAATAGTGTTAACCACCGACCCTGACGGAACAATCCATTACATCCACCACAACTACCGCCTTGGTATCGTGATTGCCCGCATGAATCTGCTGAAACCGGATACAGTGGAATCAGAGAATAAGAGGCTTAATTCTGCAATGCGTATGCGGGACGGTAAAGTTCACCCCCGATGGCTGTCGAGCCACCTCTACAGAGAACTTGGTCAGGGCTGGAAAATAGCGGAGAATAAAGAAAGTTGAAACAGCAGGATATTCAGATAACTGAGTCCTGAAAAACGTAGGTATACCCGGTTCCGTTTTCCCGGATGCTTGTTATCTCCGCCTCAATCTGGGCTCCCAGAATAGAAATCAACTGCAGTCCGAGGGTATGAACCCGGGCCGGATCCAGATCCTCAGGCAGACCAATACCGTCGTCTCCAATTGCAAGAGTGACTGTATCTCCTTCCCGGACCAGGGAAATACGGATTGTCCCCGAAGATCGCCCCAGGAAGGCGAATTTCAGTGAATTGGTAAGTATTTCATTAACAATAAGCCCGCAGGGAACCGCCTTGTCGATGGTGATAAAAACCTTGTCTATATTCATATCAAAAGCAATGTTGCCGGCATCCGCATACTGGTGCTGAAGCTCATCCGCCATGGTAACAATAAAATCCCCCAGGTCAACCTGACTGAAGTTTTCCGAATTGTAGAGCTTCTCATGAATCAGCGCCATAGTACGAACCCTGTCTCTGGAATCTTTGAACATCTGCAGGGCTTCGGGATTTTCAATATGAGGAAGCTGCATGCTCAGCAAACTGGTAATAACCTGAAGGTTGTTCTTAACCCGGTGATGGACCTCTTTAATAAGCACTTCTTTCTCACGGAGAGACTCTTCAATCCTGCGGGTATGCTGTTCAATAATCCGCAGGTCACGATAGGAACGCAAAGAAGTGGTTATTGCGGCATAGAGTTTCTGATCCGTAAGTTCGGTTTTTTCTTTATAATCATTAATATCAAAATCGCGAATAACCCGCATCTGGGGAGCCTGACCAGGCTGTCCTGTTCTCAAAATGATACGGAGAAACTGATTGCCCAGATCATTGCGAATACCTTCAACTACCTTAAGTCCGGTATCTTCCTCTTCCATAACCACATCAAGAAGAAGAACTGCCGCGTCCGGATTATTTTTTACAAGATCCAGTGTTTCAGATCCATTGTAAGCGCTCAGGAACTCCAATGGACGGCCTTCAAATGAGTAATCACCGAGGGCAAGGCGGGTTACAGCATGTACTTCATAATCATCATCGGAAATGATGATTTTCCATGCACCCTTTTTCCTTGCGTCATCCTTTGTCGCTTCCTCTGCCTTAAACAACAGATCCAGATCCACGCCTACTCCTGGTAATACTTTCGGGCATCTTCTTCCATAAGCTCTATTATATCCTGAAAGATTTCCCGGTTGCCGTCATTCATCTCTATAAGCTTGCGGTGAGCCCTGATCATGCTTTCCGCCATCTCCTTGCCCTGGACATCCAGAGAAGAAATTTCCTCCAGATTGCGCAGATCTTCATGCTCATTTAGTATCAGACACACCTTATCGAAACCGACCGATGCAAGGATATCATTGACATCATCGTTCCCGGAAAAGATAGTCAGTGTGCTCTTCTTCTGGCGCATGGCTTCCGCGATGCGTGCGATAATCCCAAGATTGGTACTGTCGATATAGGTAACATCGTTGAGATCAATCAGCACCTGATCAATCTCCTGACCAAGCAGGGTGTCAATCAGATGATCGAGACCAAAACTTTCGGTAAACTTCAGGTATCCCTTCATTTTAAAGAACACCCTCGCGCCGTCCCGCCGGTACAGATATCTTCCTTTACTCATCCTCATTCCGCCTGATCTTAAGAAATGTAATATCATCCGGAAGCTCGTCTATACTCTCAAGGCCGAAATAATCGATGAGCCCGGCGATAGAACGATCCTCTCCCTGTAGAGCAGATCTTACAGTCTCCTTCCGCTCCTTCATGGTAGGATCTGTCAGTACTTCCAGTATGCCGTCAGAAACAAGAACCATGGAATCTCCCTTATTAATTGTAAGGGACTCTGCGGGAAAATCAATGCCGCTAAACATTCCCAATGGAGAAGATGTTGTTCCGCAGTACTCTACCTCCCCGGACGTATGTCGGAGCAGAGGCAGCGGATTATGCCCGCAGTTGACATAATTCAGCAGACCTGTCCTCGTATCCAGCACACCGTAGAAAATTGCCAGATACTTACCCAGATTGTCCCGCAGCAGCTCGGAATTCAATAGTGCTGCAAATTCCGCTGGATTAAGGATAAGCTTTTCGCCGGAACTAAGATACTGCTCAACCCGGGCGTCCACAAGGTTCTTAAGAATTACTGTTACAAAAGCTGATGATGTCCCATGGCCGGAGACATCGGCAAGATAGAACCCGACAAGGCCGTCACGCAGTTCAAAATAGTCAACAAAATCTCCACTCAGATACATGGAAGGTAGAAGATATCGGCTGAACTCGATATTTCCGAACTGCATCACTCTGCGGGGAAGCAGACGATACTGCATCCGGGCACCTGCCTCGTGGTCTTCCTTGAGAATATTGATGGTAGCCTGGAGTTTACGGTTTGCCTCTTCCAGCGCGGCAGTCCTCTGAGCCACCATAGACTCCAGGCCTTCGTTGACGGAGCGGATATACACAAGATCCTTATACGCCCGTATAGCAGCAACAACCGATGTTATCAGCTTGCGGGAATCAAGTTCAGTTTTCTCCCGGTAATCATTAATGTCGTATTCAAGAATGACCGACTCCTCCGGTGCAAGACCCGCCTGCCCGGTACGAAGCATTATACGCACATCCGGATTATTCAGCTCCCGTCGGATGCGCTGAACAAGAATGAGTCCTGCATTATCGGTCTCCATAACCACATCTAACAGGATAAGAGCAATGTCGTCCCGGTCCTCCAGAATAGCCGCCGCCTCTTTGGCCGAGTAAGCATTCAGCAAGGCAACTTTCTTCCCGTTGACAATCAGATCCTCAAGAACCATCTCCGTAACCACGTGGACTTCCCGGTCATCGTCTACAACAAGGATATTCCAGATCCCGGAATCAGCCATCAGGGGACCTCCTGTAAAGGGGAAAAAGGGGAACCGGAAGCACTGCCAAGAGATACTTCAACAATTCTCAGCAGTTTATCCATGGTAAAGGGCTTTTGCAGAAAACCTGCAGCCCCCTCTTTCTCGGCTTCTGCAATATGATCATGTTCAGAGTATCCGGAAGAAATCACAACCTTCAGATCCGGGTTAAGTGCTTTCAGTCGCCGGAAAACTTCAAGGCCCGACTCCTCGTAAAGGTTAAGATCCAGAATCACCAACCGGATACTCCCGGAAAACTCCCGATACCGGTTGAGAGCCTCTTCGCCGCTGGCGGCGTACACGACCGAATATCCCCGGCGCTCCAGCATCTGACCGGTAATCTGCCGCATCAGATCTTCATCATCACAAATAAGGACTGTTGTACCGGATGCAGTCAGTTTGTTCCAGCTTTGCAGTTTGAAATCTGTTCCTGTTGGAACTGGAAAAAGAATTCTCACCTCAGTCCCTTCACCGGGAAAACTCTCCACCTCGAGGGTACCCCTGTGGCGGGACGCAATGGTATAGACCAGGGAGAGATTCATAATTCGCTTATCTTCATCGTTCCCGCCGGAAAAAACCGGATCAAAAATATGCTCCCGGGCATAGTCCGGGATCCCTACTCCGGTATCTGACACAGCTATTTCCCATACGGGATATTCAACCTCTGCTGTACGGTATCGTAAGCGTATCTTCAGAGTACCACCGGAATACTCATCCGCACCTCTAAAGGTAGTCATGGCAAGATAGGAATTCCTGCAGAGATTCAGTACCATCTGTTCAAGCTCAACAGGGTCCCCGGATACAGGAGCTTCTGAGGGTTCAAGGTCAATTTCAACTTCAACAGATTCAGAAAAGGATTGCCTGCAGTTTTTGCCAGCACGTTTTAATACAGCACAGAGATCCACCGCCGTCTCTTTGGCTCCGTTTCCGGGAGAAAAAGTTTTCAACTGCTTCATCATTTCTCCGGCCTTCAATATGGATCCGCTGATGGTATCAAGATAGGTAGTATAGTTCTCATTATGCTTATCCGGGGCATCTTCACGCTCACATTCTATCATGGCTAAAGCCCCTGATATGCCGTTGATGAGATTATTGAAGTCATGCGCAAAAGAAGTTGCCAACAATCCTGCCGCCTCCAGGCGCTGTATCCGCAGTTTTCCTTCTTCTATTTCCTTTCTCCGGGAGATATCCTCGCCGCTGATCAGAAGCATAGGGTCACCCGCATCCTGAGGCGGTTTCAAGAGGGAAACAGAACACTGCAGCCAGATACCATTCCGCAGAGATATATCCATTAGCGATTGGCTCTCTGCCCCGGCAGAAATGTTCTTAGCACCAGATGTCAAAGGGGAAAACTCCGGAACGATATCATCAAGGAGTTTGCTTCGTACAGAATCGGCAGCCCTGCCAGTAAGAGCGGCAGCAGTCCTGTTCCAGAGTATAATTTTTCCCCGGGAATCTGTAACTGTTAGAAAAAGAGGAATGGCATTGAGGAGAGTGGTAAACGACAATCCGGCATTGTCTAATTTATTATATTCCTGAAAATTTATCATTATCTGGTACTCGTGATATCAACCATAGTACCCCGAAGAGGTGATGTCAACTTTCGCTGTCAGGGAGCATAGGTAAAGCTGTCATCAAGCAGCGTAAAACTGCTGAGAAAACCATCGGAGGGGTAAAGGACTTTATCATCAGTAATTACAAGTGCTTCAATACCCTCAAGACCGTTAATCAGGTTAATTCCATCCACTGGTCCAAGGGAAAAAACCAGAGTAGAAAGACCATCGGCATCAATTGAGGAGGCTGCAAGAATGGTTGCAGAAATTACTCCGTTTTCCACAGGAAAACCAGTCTCCGTATCCAGAATATGATGATACCGTTTCCCGTCCTGGATAAAAAACCGCTCATACGGACCTGAGGTAACCACTGCTTTATTCCTGACAGTTAGCACCCCAAGGTAACTCCCTCTGAGATCCGTAGGGTCCTGAACACCGATACGCCAGGCGCTTCCATCGGGTTTACTGCCACAGGTAAGAACATTTCCTCCGAGATTTATAAGGCCCGACTCTACTCCGTTCTTCCTGAGTATGGCAGCAACTTCATCAGCAGCATAACCTTTGGCAATTCCTCCAAGATCGATGGACATTCCGGCATCCTCAAGACGTACACGAGGACCCACAATATGCACCTTCTCATAACCCATCAGCGAACGCGCTTTCCGAATCTCATCGAGTGGAGGAACCTGCCCCTCTTCATCCTTGCCTATTCCCCAGAGACTGACCAGAGGTCCTATTGTAATATCAAAGCGTCCGTTCCCGAGTTGGCTGTAATAGAGTCCCCGCTCGATAACCTGAAGGGTGGACGGAGAAACAGATACTCCTGGACCGCCGGCCCCAAGATTAACCAGATGAACTTCACTGTCTTCTCCGGAGTACTTCATGGTTCTGTCTATTTCCCACAAACGGCTGAACGCCATATCCAGCACAGCATCGGGACTGGTGCTGTAAAGGGAAATGGAACAGGTGGTGCCAAGGAGATTGATCTCCGTTCTGCTCCCCTCCCGGGGAGAACATGCGGCAATAAAAGGAAGAACAAACATAAGCAGCGCTGCGGCTGACAGCTTTTGAAAAACAGCCTTCATTTAGTCAGCTTTTTCCTTTCGTGGAAGCTCCGGAAGATTTGGATGTCCCGGTTTTTGCAGTACTTTTCTTCCGCGGCGCCTTACTCTGGATATTCCATCCGCCGTTCTCATAATACGCCTTCCAGCCGGTTGCCTTGCCTTCTTTCTCAGTCATCACATACTGGACTTTATCTTTTCTGCTGTAACGGACAACAGCCTTGTTACCCTCGCCGTCCTCCACGGGGGCAGAAAAGAGAAAGCTGTACTTGGGATCAATCTCATCCTTGTGGGGAAGAATCTCCTCCACTAAGGGCGCCCGGGTCTCCCGGTTTCTGGGAAACTGGCTGGCAGCCAGAAAAAGACCGGAGGCGCCGTCCCTAAGCAGATAGTGGTCTTCCACCTTCTCGCATTTAAGCTCCGGCATGGGCACGGGATCCATTTTTGGCGGTGCCGGCTCTCCGTTACGCAACAGCTTGCGAGTATTTCCACATTCGCTGTTGGTACAGGCAAAAAACTTGCCGAACCTGCCTGTTTTCAGCTGCATCTCGCTTCCACATTTATCACATTCCAGAACCGGTCCGTCATAGCCCTTTATCTTGAACTTTCCCTCTTCTATCTCGAATCCGGGACAATCGGGATTATTACCGCAGATATGCAGCTTGCGGTTTTCATCGATAAGGTACGAGTCCATGGCGGTGGAACAGAGGGGGCAGCGATGTCGCTGAGAAAGAAGCCGGGCCTCCTCTTCATCATCAGTGTCGGCATGAACAACCTCATCACCGTGGATAAGGTTTATGGTCTGTTTACACCGCTCCTTCGGCGGTAGATTATAACCGGAACATCCCAGAAAAACGCCGGTTCCACCGGTACGGATCTGCATGTTGCGACCGCAGGCCGGACAGGGAATATCCGTATCAGTGGGAGAGTTGGGCCGCATTCCGTCACTCTCATTATAGGCATGTGATAGCTTGTCACTGAAACCCTCATAGAAATTATCGAGTACAGATTTCCAGTTCTTATCGCCCGAGGCTATCTCATCGAGGGTCTCTTCCATGGCAGCGGTAAAGTTGTAATCAAGAAGATCGGAAAAGTTCTCCACCAGCCGGTCGGTTACAATATCACCGATCTTCTGAGCGTAGAATCTGCGGTTCTCAAGCTTTACATATCCCCGTTCCTGAATTGTAGAGATAATGGCAGCGTAGGTGGAGGGCCGTCCGATACCCCGTTTCTCCAGCTCCTTAACCAGACTTGCCTCGGTATACCGGGGTGCAGGCTTGGTAAAGTGCTGGGATGGATCCAGCTTGTGCAGGATCAGGGTTTCACCCTCTTTTATATCCGGAAGAACCACATCCTCGTCACTCTTTCCCTGGGCAGGGAAAACCTTCAGGTATCCTTCAAACTGAATTACCCGTCCTTTTGTCCTCAGTTCAAAATCGCCTGCTGTAACAGTCAAACTCGAACTGAGATATCTGGCGGCTGTCATCTGACAGGCAACAAAACGCTGCCATATAAGTTCATAGAGACGAATACCGTCGGGATCAATCCCTTCAATATGTCCTTTGCGCAGATTCACATCCGATGGCCTTATAGCCTCATGGGCCTCCTGTGCCTGGTCGGCGGAAGCATAGATATTGGGAGATTCCGGCATGAACTCACTGCCGAATTTCTCATGTATGAATTCTCTGCAACTTTCAACCGCTTCTCTGCTGAGTGCTGTTGAATCGGTACGCATATAGGTTATATATCCTGCCTCATAGAGACGTTGAGCCAGCATCATGGTCTTCTTAACAGAGAACCCAAGACGTGTGCTTGCCGCCTGCTGCAGGGTTGAAGTAATAAATGGAGCCTTCGGTTTTGAGGAAGTCGGTTTATCCTGACGGGCAGAGACCCTGTAATCAGCCTTTTCAAGAAGAGAGAGCGCGCTGTCAGTCTCAGCCTGACTTTCCGGGCGAAAGTTTTTACCTTCCCGACGAACAACCTGAAAACGAACATCTTCCTTCTCTTTCTGCCGGTTCAGATCCGCGTAGACTTCCCAGTATTCTTCCGGGTTGAACTTGCGGATTTCCCGCTCCCTTTCGACCACAAGCCGTACAGCAACAGACTGTACACGACCGGCGGAAAGCCCCCGGGCAACCTTCGCCCAGAGAAGCGGGGAAACCATAAAGCCCACTACACGGTCCAGAAAACGTCGGGTTTGCTGTGCCTCTACTCGGGAGGTGTCAACCACACCGGGATCTGCAAATGCTTCTTTTATAGCACTTTTGGTGATCTCATTGAAAACAACCCGCTTGAACCGGTCTTCATCGGTTCCCAGAGCCTTCATGAGGTGCCATGCAATCGCCTCCCCCTCACGGTCGAGGTCGGTAGCAAGATATATGGTATCCGCCTTCTCTGCCTGGGTGCGCAAATCCTGAAGAACCTTCTCTTTTCCCGGAAGAATTTCATACCGGGCCGACCAGCCGTTATCCGGATCTATTCCCATCCGGTTTACCATCTGCTCCCGTGCCCTGGCTTTTCTGTGGGCTTCTTTCTCCGCAGGAGACATCTTCCGGGTTCTGGCAGCAGCTTTTGCCCTCTCCTTGGGATCAACAACCTTTCCGCCGTTTTTGCCGGAAACAGGCAAGTCACGAATATGACCTACCGAAGATTTCACGACGAAATCCTTTCCGAGATATTTGTTTATTGTCTTAGCTTTGGCAGGGGACTCGACGATCACCAGTGATTTAGCCATAAATACCCGTTTCCCTTACGTTTCAGTTAAAAAAATGGTAACGGTTTCTATGATCGTAAGAATATTCTCACAATGTCAAGGGAAAAAATCACCAAAAAGCAGGGATAGACACGGAAATAATGGTGAGAAACAGTTACCGCACAATATTACGGGTTTCGTCGGAGCGTCGTGAGGGGTAGGGATTCACCTTATCAAAACGGTATCCCCGGGCATAATAATTCCCGGCAGGATTGATAATCCGCACTTCAAAGTGCAGATGAGGCCCGGTTGAGGCCCCGGTAGAGCCAATATCTCCAAGCTTGCGGTTGGCATCAATCTGCTGTCCCACAAGAACAGAGGGCCGTCCCTTCAGATGGGCATAGAAGGATGTCCAGCCGGTGGCATCAGGAAACTTTGCCAGCACCTCATCGTTCAGTTCATGCCGCACTTCCACCGTCCAGCCATACCGTTCATCATACTTCACGGCTTTAACCTCACCATCAGCAACTGCAACAACGTCACCGGCAGGATTGCCATCCCGGATAATTTCACCGGCGTAGTTAATAAGACTGATGTTGGCTACATTCATGATATCAATGGCATAATGTGGCTGCACGCCCCCGGATCCGAGAGGGTCCACCCGCTTGTCCATAAAACTTGAGGTAATACGGAAGCCCCGACCGTCGTTCTCCTTGCCGGTGACTTTCACAGGATACACCATACTGTCAAATACCGGTTTGTAGAAGGAGAAAGGGGTTATCTTTTCAGGGCTTGTGGCCAAAAGAATACGGGCCTGGTACTCCTCACTGGGAAGCTTGGACATTTCATAGATAATCTCACCGTAGCTTGCAGCTTCCAGAATGTTGGCAGCTATCAGCTTGTATGCCTCTTTCCTTGCAGGAAGCCGGTATGTCAGCTCTTCCCCGAGACGAAGAACATTGATGTATGCCTGCTTACGACTGAATTCAAAATCTCTCTCAGTATTGGCCAGAGTATCCTTGAGAACCCGCAGATCAAAATCCGCATCCGAAATGAACTGCTGTATGTCTTGAAACTGTTCTTCAGACTGGTTCTGATACCGAGAAATGGTGTTATCAATCTCTTTCTTGACCTTCGAGAGCGAGGTAAGCCGTACAGAGGAGAAAAGGGTAAGACCAACAAGCAGCAGAACTCCCGCGGCAAAGGTGGAGTAGGCAAGAAGATGAGTACGGTGAGACCGCAGCAGCGTACGAAAAACCGACTCTCCGCCTTCCAGATCAATTTCCAGTTCGCTCCCGGAAGCACCTATCTCTTCTGTATAATAAAACCGTGAGGGGGAAATTCCCTTGTACAGGGCATCAAGCTTAAGATCAAGATCGTACAGTTCCGGAAGGAGATCCTGAAGAAAGATCTGTTTGCCGTTTCGCTCCACATTGGCCGCTTCCCAAATCCCGTGCCGGTGGAACGTCCAGGTTCGGAACATACGGCCGACACCTTCCAGACTTTTGACCATTTCCTGGAAAATCAGGGTATTATCATCAAGACGGGAGACAACAACAAAGTAGCTCCCCCTGTTTCCCCCTGATACACGGCATGGTACAGCAGGAGAAGTATATGAGGTGCCGAAACCGAGGCGTCGCGTAGAGAATTCAATTACCCGCGCGACTAATGCATTTCTGGTTGCCTGTTTATCCTTCTTCATCAATTAAAACCGCCGCAACCGGCGTCCTTCCCTTAAAACAAGAGCTCCTGATGCGTTTTTTTACCTTCGGGCATTACTAAGTATGTTCTCTTTGAATGGTAGGCATAATACGGTAATGATGCAAATATTTCAAGATAGCAGCCCCCGCCCGGGCATGAGGGTCCGGACACTATTGTACAGTGAAGAAATCTCGGGTAATTTTTAGGTAAACAGCAGAAAAGGAAGGAGCTGAAAATGATAGTAAAACCGGAAGATATGGAAATCCAGAAAGTTGAAGGCATGCGGGGCGGTCCCGGAACTGTAGAGATCCGCCACCTGATCCCATCAGACAAGGTTCCCCATGGCCGAATGATGGCCCATGTAACCCTGCCTGTGGGTGCAGGAATTGGTCAGCACGAACATATAGACGAGACTGAATACTATATTATTGCAGAGGGCGAAGGAATCGTGGAAGATAACGGGACCCCTGTAACCGTCAAGGCCGGAGATGTGGTTGTAACTCCCAACAAGAACAGTCACAACATTACAAACACCGGCTCTGTTCCCCTTAAAATGTACGCAGTTATTCTATTCGATTAAATCGCAGAGGCTATTCGCTCCAGGCCCTCATTTAGGAGGGCCCGGGGACAGCCGAAATTAAGACGCATATGCCCCGCCCCTCCAGGACCGAAACTGGTACCCGCGTTAAGACCGACCCTTGCCTTCTGTGCAAAAAATTCCTGCAGTTCACCATCATTCATCCCGAGACCGGAACAGTCCAGCCAGCTTAAAAACGTTGCTTCCGGCAGGTTAGCGGAGATAACTCCTCCTTTGAGAGAAGCAAAAAAATCCTTTACCAGCCGTCGATTTTCATCCAGATAGACAAGGAGATCCTCCAGCCAGCTATCACAGCTGGTGAATGCCGCCTCCAGAGCGGTAAGGCCGAAGAGGTTTGCATGGCCGCTGATTCCTGGAAGCTCATGCTTATACCGGTTGAAAACTTGAGGATTTGTTCCTATAACCACTGATGTGGCAAGACCCGCCACATTGAATGTCTTAGACGCTGCAATACAGGTGATGGTTCTCGATGCTGCATCATTATGGAGGGTGGCAAAAGGAATCTGTTCTTTACCAGGGAATACAATCTCCCCGTGGATCTCATCGGAAACAACCGTCAGATTGTACCGGCTGCAGATTTCGGCCACCTTCAACAGCTCATCCCGGCTCCAGACCCTCCCAACCGGATTATGGGGGCTGCAGAGCAGCAGAATTGCAGCCTGAGAAGCAAGCTTTTCAAGATGATCATAATCTATTGAGTATTCACCCTCGTCACTGCAGAGCAGAGGATTCTCCAAAAGAGTTCGCCCCTCTTCCTTTACGATTGAATAGAAGGGAGGATAGACCGGAGTCATGCAGATAACACCATCACCCGGGCTGCTACAGCTGCGAATCGCTGCTGCCATAGAGGGGACAACCCCGGCCATAAACTGTATATCACCGGCCTTGATGTCCCAGCCGTAAAGATGCTGCATCCGGGAGATTACTGCTTCCTGCACCCCGCTTCTTGCCATGGTATATCCGAAAACAGGGTGCTCCACCCTTTCGGTTAAAGCCCGCAGCACCGGTCCGGGTACGGGAAAATCCATATCAGCCACCCAGAAAGGGAGAACCTCGTCCGATCCATAGAGTCTGCTGCACAAATCCCATTTGATTGCTCCGGTTCCCCGGCGTTCAATAACCTGATCAAAAAATCCAGACATAGGGCCATAGTAATGGGACCGGTATTTAAGGTAAAGAGCTTATGGGTTCACCAAAATAGGTGATATGGATATACTGTGGCGATTCTGGAGGATGAATGCACCAGCTTTATGATGAAAATGACTGCGTCTACAAAGGCGAGTCCATCAATGAAACTATTAGTAACTACTTTGCAGGCCATGAGCAGATACCGGGATCAAGAAATCAACTGAATTCTGCCCTGACCCAGGCTAAAGCGACTCACCAGACAGTGATCTCCGCTAAAACCGGACTCACCGCTGCCTGGGACAACCGCAATCAGGAGTTTCTGCTTATTGCAAAGGATGAATATAACCCCGCAAATCTTGCAGCTGTTCTCTTTGACCTTCTGGTTGATGACTCAGGCAGCCTTGAACTGGAAGAAATCTTAAGCGAAGTGGATGAGCTGATTGACCGCTACATCGACCGCATTGAAAGAATGGAAGAACTTGATTTTTCCGGAGAGAAGCAGCAGCTTAAAACCCTTATTAAAACCATGCGGGAAACAATTTCCATGGTGGATGAAGCGGAACTCAGCGACAGCGAGCTGGAGCGTCTGAGCGACCAGATTGACAACGACTACTACGCCCCGGCAGCGGAAACCCTGGAGAAGGTCCTTGAAAGGATAGCCCTTCCCCTGCGTCTGGCTGGCAGCGAAACCTGACAGCTCTAACCGACTGAGCCGGCCAGCCCTATCTCCGCAGCTGCCGGCTGCATACCTGCAATTGTTTCTGCAATAAGCTCCGAAAGTTCAATACTTAGCATCTCCGCTCCGGAAGCGATAATCTCCCGGTTGGCTCCGGCGGCAAAAGCCTTCTGGTTCCACTTCTTTTTAACTGACTTGGCTGTCATGTCCAGAATGCTCTTTGAAGGACGAACCAGGGCAGTGGCTGCAATAAGGCCGGTCAGTTCGTCGGTGGCAAAGAGAACCTTTTCCATAGGCGTCTCAGGCTTAACCTGATTCACTATTCCATACCCGTGACTGATTACCGCTCGGATCAGCTCCGGGGGCCAATTATTTTCCGTCAGCAGTTCTTCAGTTTTTGCACAGTGCTGTTCCGGCCATTGTTCGTAATCCAGATCATGTACCAGACCGACAACTCCCCATACTTCAGGATCACCATCAAAACGGGGTGCAAAATGGCGCATAACCGCTTCCACACTGAGTGCATGGCGAACAAGATTGTCGCTTTTTGTATATGTTGTTAAAAGAGTAAAAGCCTCGTCTCTTGTTGGTATTCCTGCCATTTCTGTCCTCCGATGCCGCTTTGTTTTACAGGATTGTACCATACTAGCGGAAGATGTTGGAAAATGAATGATCTTGCACCAGCAGTTCTATATTTAGAGAATGATGCATATAGAAATCCCTGGGCAACTCCTTTGAAAGAGCAATTCTTCTATATCAATCTGTACGATTGCCATAATTAGAATTGCTTATCTTGCACGGAACGACTTCTGCAGGGTATGGTACTGGAATGAAAGGTGTAATAGTTGCAGCCGGTTATGGAACCCGTTTTCTCCCGGCAACCAAGACAATACCCAAGGAAATGCTTCCATTAATTGATAAACCGGCCATTGAGTTTATTATCGAAGAGTTTGCTTCAGCCGGAATTAAAGAAATACTGATAATCTCCTCCCGGAGAAAAAAGAGCCTGGAAGATTACTTCGACCGGGAAGTTGAACTTGAAGAGGTCTTCCGCCGGGAAGGTGCGGAAGACAAACTGAAAAAGATTGCACCTTCGGACATGGAAGTATTCATTACCCGGCAGAGGGAAATGCGCGGTACAGGCCATGCCCTTCTTTCAGCCAGATCATTCTGCGGCAATGAACCTTTTATCGTCGCCTATCCCGATGACCTTCATTTCGGCGAACCACCTCTGGCACTGCAGTTAGTGGAGGCTTACAATAAAACAGGCTGTTCGGTTATGTCCTCCCTGCATAACCCGCCCAACCTGGAACGCTACGGGGTGCTGGCACTTGCAAACGACGGGCTGCACGTTACAGACATTGTGGAAAAGCCCGCCCCGGGTACGGCGCCTTCAAAAGAAGCATCCATTGGTCGCTATCTTTTTACTCCGGATATTTTTACCCATCTTGAACACGGCTGGAAAGACCATCTTTCTGGAAAGAATGCGAACAAAGAGTACTATCATGTTTATGCATTAAAACAGCTTATGGATGCTGGACAGGTAATCTACCACCCTATTAAGGGTGAACGACTTGATACCGGTGCTCCTGCGGGATACCTGAAAGCTGTTTTAAAATACGCCTCCCGTTTTCCGGAACTGGCAGCAGAGATTAAGGCTGCGGCGGCTGAGCTTTCTTAAGATTCACAAAGCGAAGAATATCCCTTTCCTGCAAGGCAAGGAGGAATTTGCAGGCAGCAGATTCGGCCTCTACCATCATTAGCTTACTGCGTAGTTAACACAGTGGTTGAGCGGAGTCGCAACCACCTTTGCGACATCTCCTCCACCTCTTTGTCTCTTCCACGTTTCAGCGCTCCCGCTTTCCAGATGTCTATCTTCTTCTCCAGCATAGCAATGGCTTCCATCTGCCGGGATTCGGGCAGGTGATTTTTTTCAAGCAGACGGAAAAGAGCTTCCATGCGGAACTCCTCAATCTGCCCGTACTTTTCCGAAAGCTGATCCCACGAACCTGCCCGTTTTACCGTCAGGGCTTCATCTAAATAGGCGACCGGGTAGCGGGCAGTCAAGCGGAGCCAGAACTCGTAGTCTTCAGCCACTTCCAGGGTTTCATCAAAACCGCCGAGCTCTTCGAAAACAGTTTTACGCATCATTACCGTAGAGGGGCCGATTGTACATTTCCATAAAGCGTCGGAAAAAACATCTCCATCCCGTTTATGCTTCTGGCCTTTCTGACTTACGGTCTTTTCTCCTCTTTTCCAGACTTCACGGGTATGCACAAGGGGTATTTCAGGCTGAGCATCCAGAAGAGCAGCCTGCCTTGCCAGCTTTTCCGGCAGCCAGAGGTCATCAGAATCGAGGAAGGCCAGATACTCCCCCCGGGCAGCTTCTGCGCCGCGGTTGCGGGAAGCACCGGGCATACCTGTACGTTGCAATGCCAGGTAACGGAGGTCAGGATCTTCCGCCAGAGATAGGGTTTCGTCTGTTGAACCGTCATCCACAATAACAAGTTCATAATCGGTGAAGGTTTGTGCCCGGACTGATTCTATCGCTTCACACAAAAGCGGGTAACGATTGTAGGAAGGGATGATTACAGAAACATTAGGAGATTCGTCTTCATTCATGATTATGCCGATAAGTATACGTGGGTGATCCTGCCGGGACAAGCGCTGGAAAAGGTGAAGTCCCTGAGGTATATTCTATATGATGAAATCCGGACAATTTCTTCTACTGCTGACAGTTCTCACCGTTCTCTTTCTTTCAGGCTGTGCTGAAGTTACCGGCGGGTTTGAGGAGTATGCGGGAGTGAATCTGATCAACGGACATGTATTTGACCCTTTAGTGAATACTGACTGGCAGCTCTCAAACGCGTCAGGATTTTATATCAATTTTACAGATAGAAGCGCTGTAGCTGATACTGGACTTTCGGCAGACGCCATAGCAGCTGCAGATCAGAGCGGGTTGAGCATACCTAACCTTGTTCCTGTAGGAAATGCAGGAGATTTTGAAAACGGCAGCATAGCAGCAGACTGGACAACAAATGGAAATACTGTCCTGTTGGATTCCAGTAGTACCATTACCGATACATATTGTATTGATTACAGCGTAGACGATGCCGACACAATGATTACCTACGATCTCATAACATTAACAGATTTTGATACCACAGCATCCTACCGATTTCTGTTTTCCTACAAAATGCAAGCCTCAAGTGGAACGTCCCTCTATTTTGAAGTCAACGACGGGACATCACGGCTTTCGGACCGATGGACCATTGAGCCGCCGGACACTGCTAACAGCTATAGGTTTCCTTATGATTCGGGAACCGCATCATCCGTGGTAAGTGGATTCAGTGGCAGCCCGGTTTTTGCAATCGGATCTATATCGGGCAGCAGCTCTGTTAATACTCAGGCAGGCTACCTGGATGATTTCCGGGTTGTAAGAACAGATGTAAGCGCAACAGGGCTGCTGGATAAATCGATCTATTTTGACGTCCCACTCACAGAAGCCGGGAGACTCCCTCTTGTTTCTGGCACCTACCGTTTTTCAGTCTGGATTATGAATGAAGAAGCCAGCCTGGTAACTCCTACAGTAGCCAATACCTTCCCTTCAACCGGCGTAACCCTGCGCATGGAAAGTCTGAGCCAGAGCGGGCATACCGCACTTTTTACTGCGGATTCAAGCTGGTCGTCCTGGCAGCAGATTTCAGTTACCGGTTCTCTGGAAGTAGACAGCACCACTGATCCGTCTATCCGCCTATCGATTATGCCGACTTTGTATAATGATCAGGACTGCGGAATAATGCTGATAGCATATCCGCAGTTAATGTTTATTCCCTGAACAGCTAAATCTATTTAACCACCAGAACCTTACGGTACTCATCGATTCCGGGAGCCACAATTCTTAGAAAGTATATACCTCTGGCAACGGTAAGCCCGGATTTGTTCTTTCCGTCCCAGCTCGCCCGGTGTTCACCTGCTGCCTGTGTTCCACGCTGGATAGTATCAACCACATCGCCGTCCAGCCCGAATACAGTAATGGTAACCATGCCGCTTTGACTCAACTGGTACGCAAGCACTGCTTCATCACCGTCTCCGGGATTGATAACATTGCCGAGAATGGTGACTCCTCCTGTCTGACGGGTAATGTCACTTACAGGCAGAATCCAGGGGGCAATGCGCCGTGGATCTTCAGAATCCAGACTGCGGACACAGTAGAGGGAACCAAGCTTGAAAATAAACTCAATATCCGCACCGGCTCGTATTTCCGCATCACCGTCAGCAATAAAATAATCGCGCAAGAAGGGGACAACAGGCCCGAAGGCTGATAATTCCCGCACCTGATCATTGGGATAACTGTTGAACTCGGTTATGACAGTAGGCAGCCAGAGATTCCCCGGACCTGTAAGTGTAGCAGCCGCCGGATCAACATCATAAATAAAAGTCATGTCGTCTCCGGAAGCAACCGTCGGCAGGATTCGTGCCTCCAGGGTTATATCCGCATCCATGATCTTGCCGGATCCGTCAAAATCCCTGACAGTGCTGAATCCGGTTCCATAGTTAACGTCCTGATGAATACTGTCGCTCGCCCATACAGGTGTAGCAATGCCGATACCCAGGGAGCTCAAGCGAACTTCAGCAGTTGAAGCTTGATTATCAAACTGATCCACCAGGTTTGTGGTCATGGCATAGCCAAAGGTCGGAAAATCTGCAATATGCTCCATGCTCACACCGGAACTGAGATGCAGATAAAGCTCTTTTGCTCCGCCGAGATCTGTAGACAGGACCTCTACTGAACTGATGGTGTAGGTAGCAGCCGGTGTGAAGGTGAAGTCCCCCGGCAGAATTGGATCAACAGCAACGGATGTACCTGCGGTCTGGTATACCGGCTCGGAAAACTTCAGGTATATCTTGTCGTCCCCGGCTACGACCAGTGAGTACAGTATCCTTGGCGACGTACGCTCAAGACAGAGGGCGTTGGAAAAAGAAGCCATGACATTTCCTGCAAGATCTGTCAAATATTCATCTGCAGTACCGGGGCTGTAGGTTAAATAGAGCTGATCCAGCTCGGTAAATCCATAATCTTCATCAAAGGAGACGGAAAAATAGGGATCATCCCCGGCAGGGTTTGCCGCTGCACCGAAAAGCGTTGTGTCATTGACGGTGGTACTGAAAAGAGGATTGGGGATCGATACCGTTGCCCCGGAAGCGGAACTGTCAAGATACAGCGCCCCGAGAACTGCGGTTGTTACAGAATCATCGCGAATTCCTTTCCAGGGCTCTGAAGGCGTACCGTTTACTCCGTCGGTGTGATCCGTTGCCGAATCCCATGCCGCTCCTGCATCGTCAAGAAAGTGCATCTCTATAGTTTCGATGATAGTATTGCCACCGGAATCACGCACAATGATTTCATTAGCTGTCGGTGTGGTTGAATCAGGGAATGGACCGACCTCTGGGCCCGTAACGTCCCAGACTGATAGAGAAGCATCCGGTTCAGCATCATCCCCCGGATCCTGGCTGATGGTCAGAGCAGAACCCAGGGTATTGTCATAAACATTAGCACTGGCATCGGTAATGTAGGTATTCGCAATTCTGGTTACCGCTGTTGTAGCGGGATTTGTCGCTCCGCTCTGGATCATGCCGGGATATGTATATGTATTGCCATCATCATAGCCGGCAACATAAAAATAGATCTCATGATCACTTCCGGCAGTTCGCGAAATGGCCGTAACCTGGGTATCTGCTGTCCGGCTTAAGGTGTTCAGAGTCCCGGGGTAGGAAAAGTAGCCGGCCACCGTAACGGTACCGGTACCGGAAATATTCCCGCCATGTTCAGCTACATTGGTAAAACTCGCTTCTCCCTGGATATTTGTATCGGTAAATCCACCTATTGTCAGATCTCCGATATTAACCGGTTCGGAATAGAGCACCCGGAAGTAGTTATGATAATCACGATTGTCACCGGAACCGTTATCCTGGTCCGCATATACCGCAACAAGTGCCGGCTCGCATTGATCCGTGGCGGAAGCATATTCAGAAAAACCGTCGGTAACACTGTAGCTGCGTACCGTGTTGTGACCGACCGCATCATAGAGAAGCCCTTTTAGAAATCTCAGATCGGGTACGTTGGTTTTTGCCGTCCCGGCCCAGTCTGTGCTGGAGGCGCCACCTGCGGAATTGGCTGCGGCATCGCTGTTCCAGGAATCTGAAGCCTGTATATAGAAACTGGTCAGATCTCCCTGGCCGGCGACAGAAGTTGTACATGCCTCATCGGTAAAAGCCCCGGAATAAATTACCGTACCGTTAGTCATCCAGAAGGCTCCCGAATTAACATCTGCGGATGCAAAACTGACGGCATTCGCAATTTCGTTGTTACTGTTTTCAATGGCTTCGGAAAAGGTAATACGTATGGTATCGTCCCGGACCGATTGCACTGACACGATATACGGTCTGGAGAAATCCCAGTTCGTGTTCCCTGTGCCGTCAACTACCGCATTATTCTGTTCGACGGCCAGATTATCCGCCTGGCTTGCACCGATAGAGGAGGCAACAACAGGAAAATCCGCAGTTGAGTCGGCCACAGTCATATTGAAGGCAGCAGCATACACTGCACCGAAGGGCCATCCGCCGGGCGTATCAACATCGAGTCCGGCGACGGCTGCCTGGGTTCTATTGTGCAGAGCCCATGCCCCGGCATTCATGTCGGCACCATTTACATAGAAATTACCGGCTGAAACATCTAAGACCGTACCGGTGAGGTCTGAAAATTGAGTATCCAGATTTGCTGCAGTTACAGCAGCAGGATCCCCTGCGCCGGGAAAATAGAGCAGTGCAGCTTCTGCGGGGTATGCAAAGAAAGTATTGCCTGCGAAACTGCCGTTTCGATCCGGATCATTCGAGGTATAGGAACTTCCATAGACAACAATATCTCCGGAAGCATCTACTGTTACGCCATTCAGATCAACATCACACTGATAGCTCACCAGACGCTGACAGCTTATGTCACTGCCCACGGTAACTGTCAGGGCTGAGCTGAAATCAAGATACAGTTCATCAAGATTTATCCCTGAACCACCGGCCTGAAACAGTGAATCAGCGGTAACAGCAAAAACCACCCCACCACCGGTATCCGGCGCTGCCCCGGCCTGATTTCCGCTGGTGTATGTCTGAGAACCGGAGGTATAATAGTCGCCTGCTCCCTGAAGAGTTATCCGTGCTCCATCGGGAAGGTTGTCGTTGGCGGTTATGTTGAGTACATCGGCGCCTATGTTGCTGCCGCTGCCGACACCGTTAAGGGTCACGTCATTTCCGGTAATTATCAAGGTACCAATATCGTTTGTTACACCGGCACCGATTATTCCGGAAACAGTAACGTCTCCGGTACCGGAAGTCAAAATAAGGTCCTGATTACCACCGTCATCGTTAATGGCTCCGCTGAAGGTAATATCCCCTGCTGCTCCGGCATTTGTGGAGACTGTTACACTTGCTCCCAGCTCTGCAACGCTCTGTATAAGGATGTCTCCGCCGTTGGTTGTTATGTCATTATCAAGATAGATTGTATTGGCACCTGCATTCACGGTTACGGTTCCGTTCACTGCTGTTATGCCTGAGCCACCGGAGTCCACGGTAATATCTCCTCCGGCGGTCACGGTTACTGTATCAGCAGCAGCCCCTCCCTGATCGATGTTAATCAGAGTGATGGCATCTGTTTCACCTATCTCAATATTTCCGCTGGTAGTATTATCAAGGTCCGCGGAGCCGACTACCGTCTCAAGGGCTGCTCCGGAGCCGATTCCGTTGGCAGCATCTATAACCAGGCGTCCGGCCGCCTGAATATCTTCTCCACCAGTATCTCCGACATCGACCACTGCTCCGGCGGTGGACACAATATTCACCGCTTCGGAACCGGCTGCTATACTTGCACTGGTGGTAATCAACTGCCCAAGAGTTACTGTCCCTGCACTATTCAAATCGATTATTCCGCTGCCTGCGTTAAGAATTGTGCCGTCAACCAGAGTAATCAATCCAACTCCCGCAGCTCCGGCATTTACTTCTATTTCACCGCTGGTACTGGTTATATCTCCGCCACCGGTAAAGACAACATCGTCAGTAGCAGAGGTCAGGGTAATCTTTCCGCTTGCACTGGTAACTGTGCCCTGAATAAGCAAGTCATCATCGTTCGAAGCTCCGGCATCACCGTTCTGCAGGGTTACCGTTCCGGCGACCGTGGTGGATACAGGTCCAGTAGTTGTAAGGGTTCCATCGGTGGTTACGATGCTGACATTTCCGCCGCCGGCGCTTATGACTGCGTTTACTACGGTAACCGCGTCGGCTTCAATTATCTCAATATTCCCGCTGGTGGTATTATCCAGATCCGCCGACGCAACCGCCAACTCAAGCGCTGCTCCGGAACCGATTCCGGTTACTGCATCTATTACCAGCCGTCCTCCGGCCTGAATGTCATCTCCCCCGGTATCTCCGCCGTCCACAACCGCGCCAGCTGTCGAAACAATATTCACCGCCTCAAGGCCCGCAGTTGTACTTACGCTACTTGTAATCAGCTGTCCCAGGGTTACATCTCCAGCACTGTTAAGGTCGATAATACCGCTCCCTGCGTTCAACACAACACCGTCAGCAAGGGTAATCAATCCCGTACCGGCAGCCCCGGCGTTAACTTCTATCTCTCCACTGGTGCTGGCCACATCTCCTGCTGCAGTAAACACTACATCGTCGGTAGCTGAAGTCAGGGTAATCTTTCCGCTTGCACTGGTAACTGTGCCCTGAATAAGCAGGTCATCATCGTTCGAAGCTCCGGCATCACCGTTCTGCAGGGTTACCGTTCCGGCGACCGTGGTGGATACAGGTCCAGTAGTTGTAAGGGTTCCATCGGTGGTTACGATGCTGACATTTCCGCCGCCGGCGCTTATGACTGCGTTTACTACGGTAACCGCGTCGGCTTCAATTATCTCAATATTCCCGCTGGTGGTATTATCCAGATCCGCCGACGCAACCGCCAACTCAAGCGCTGCTCCGGAACCGATTCCGGTTACTGCATCTATTACCAGCCGTCCTCCGGCCTGAATGTCATCTCCCCCGGTATCTCCGCCGTCCACAACCGCGCCAGCTGTCGAAACAATATTCACCGCCTCAAGGCCCGCAGTTGTACTTACGCTACTTGTAATCAGCTGTCCCAGGGTTACATCTCCAGCACTGTTAAGGTCGATAATACCGCTCCCTGCGTTCAACACAGCACCGTCAGCAAGGGTAATCAATCCCGTACCGGCAGCCCCGGCGTTAACTTCTATCTCTCCACTGGTGCTGGCCACATCTCCTGCTGCAGTAAACACTACATCGTCGGTAGCTGAAGTCAGGGTAATCTTTCCGCTTATACTGGTTACTGTGGCCTGAATAAGCAGGTCATCATCGTTCGAAGCTCCGGCATCACCGTTCTGCAGGGTTACCGTTCCGGCGACCATGGTGGATACAGGTCCAGTAGTTGTAAGGGTTCCATCGGTGGTTACGATGCTGACATTTCCGCCGCCGGCGCTTATGACTGCCTGGGTTACAGAAACCGCATCAGTCTCAAGTATTTCAACATTCCCAGTGGTTGTATTGGTTAAGTCCAGAGACACAACTGAAGTTTCCAATGCGTTTCCGGAACCTATACCATTGGCGGCAGTAATATCCAGAATATTACCGGTAATATCTGTTGCTCCACCATCGATTATAGAACCTGAAGAGGTGGTAAGAGTAATTGTATTGGACGCCGCTGTGTCTGTAACAGAAACGACAGTAATGTTTCCTGCAGCTGAGGTTATATCAATGTTTCCGTCATTTGTTGCTACTGATGTCAAGGAGATATTATCTGCCTCACTTACCGTCAGACTGCTGGCCCCGCTCATGGCTGCAGTCAGATTTGCAATATCTGTTGTTATGCTCTCATCCACTCCACCGTAGAAATAGAGTGCAGCAGCAGCCCATGTATTATTGGACAGCAATGTATCCGTATTATCGCTTATGTCCCCGGAGGCGGAAAAATAGAGGGTACCTGTGGTACTGATCGCTGCATCTGGCAGTTCAAGGGTTCCTGCGCTCGAAACCAGCCCCAGGTTATCCGCGTTACCGATGCTCATTCCATTCACATCTATGGCCAGGTTATTTGTGATCCGGGCATATCCTGTTGAGGCATTTCCAGGATTCAGCACACTTACTGCAAGGGCAGTCCCGGTATTATCAACAGCTATCTCGCTTCCGGCGTTTGTTGCCGTTGCACTTAAGGTACCCACTGCTGTTTCCAGAGCATCCGTTGAAGCTCCGGTTACATCACCGGTTCCTCCGGAGATATCACCGATGTCGTCTGCAGCACTTAAAGTCAGAGTCCCTGCAGCGGTAATATTCGCCGCCGCACCGTTGATATCAAGAATACTGCCTGCACTTGAATCGATATTCACTGCCGTAACCAGTGCACTTGTTGTAGTCAGGCCGCCTACTTGTATGTTTCCATACGCGGATAGACTGATATCTCCAGCCCCGGCATCAACGGAACTGCCGTTTGCAGTATTTATTGCACCGTCATTCCCGCCTTCACTGTCTGCAGTAACTGCAACATTGCCGGAAAGAACAAGAACAGCATTGGCTCCGAAATCGACATCTCCTTCCGCCGAGATAGTCAAGCCGCCCCCGGTAGACCGTATTGCATCACTGATGCTGATGCTTCCGTCCGAGGCTGCTGCTGCTTTAGTAGATAAGGTAATTAAACCGGCAGCACTTATCTGATCCAGGGCATTTGAGGCATCCGCAACCTCAATAACAATTGTCCCTGCATCCACTGACAGGTCAGATCCCTGCAGAGTGACAGTACTGGTGTCGGAGATTACCCGCCCGGCAGCCTGAACCTGAACACCTCCTGTACCGTTGTTATCCCCGTCTGCTTCAAGGGTTATGTACCCTGCGGTGTTCTGCAGCACACCTGCAACAATAATATCCTCGGGGCAGATAATGTAGATATCCGACCCGAAAGTAAGACTTCCAAGGGTTATGCTGTCTGTATAGGTTGAATTGCTGTTTCCGTCCAGACCGATACTGCCTGCACCGAGAACAGGAACAGCCGATAGAGTAATTCCGGCCATTGTCAGCGTTCCGCCCGACCCGGCATTTGTATCTATCGGTTGATTTACGCTTATACCGTTCTCAGCGGAAATGGTTATATTGCCGCCGTTCGGTACGCCACCGGAGGTAACAGATCCGTCAATGCTTAATGTAGTGCTCGACTGTCCAGTCTGCACAAAGTTAATTGTACTTCCCACAGTGGTCAGGGAGGTAATGGAAACTCCAAGATCTGCTACATCGTTGGAAATATTTACGGCAAAAGCCCCGGTATTATCTGCTGCTGCTGATGTAACAGAGGACATCTGAATCTGGCTGGAGTTGCCAATACCATTGGCTGCATCAAAATTCACCGTACCGGCGGTAACATCAGTTGCCCCGGCAGCATCATCATTGATACTGCCAGCCGCAGTAGCAAGGGTTAAGGTTCCTGAGCCGGCATCCATGGTACCGATTATGATGTTTCCGGTAGATGATATAGAAGCATTCATGTTGTTGGCAGCAGTATCAATATCAATATACGAACTTGCTGATATTTCCGGAACAGCAGTTATCCCGATACCGCCGGCAGCAGTATCGGCAGTAAGGCTTATTATCGTACCGGTAATATCATCAGCAGCATCCCCGGTGGCAGTCTCTTCATCTATCTGACCGGAAGATGTTATATAGACTGCAGTATTTGCCGCCACAAGACCCACCGGCAGATCACCGATAGATTCTATATAGATGGCAGTTCCCGATGTTGTATCTGCATTTAAAGCTGTGGTTGCAGTTACTTCAATATCAAGCGCCGCGGCTCCCCCGACGGCACCATTGACCGCATTCAGATTGATTGTTGCACCACTGAACAGTGCCGTCTCGCCACCGGTATTATCAATAATATTTCCGGTGGATGCTGTACAGGTAATATCTCCGGCATCATTATTTACCACCGGCTGAGTCAGTGTGACTGAACCGCCGGACTGGATGCTGATATCCGCACCGGCATCAGCTGCGCCGCTGTCTATAAGGGTTATTCCTGAAACCGTATCCACGGTTGTAATATTCAAAGCGTTATCAGCAATAATGGAAAGATTTCCCGTATCCGTTTCCGCAGCCAGATTGCTGACATCCACATTAAGATCAGTAATGCCGCTTCCGGCGGTCAGACGTAAATCCTGAGTTGAAATTACTTCAGCTGCGGCAGCTCCATCATCAATTCTGCCGGAGGCGTTAAGAGTTACACGGCTGGTTGTGCTTACATCATTGATGTCAACTACGGTGATATTACCCGCCACAGAAACCACATCGATTGTTCCACTGTTTGCCTGCACCACAGTCAGGGTAATGTTATCCGCTTCAGATATGTCAATGGCACCCGCCGCACTGGTGGTTACAGAAAGAGAAGTCAGATCCGTATCGGCACTGACGGCGCCGGCAGCAGTTATGGTTCCGACACTCCCGCTGATGTCTGCTGTTCCGTCAGCGTCGGTAACAGCTCCGGCGGAATCAAGAATAACACTGCCGGTTCCGGCATCTATAACGCCAAGAGGCATTTCAGCTGTTGTGGAAAGATAGATATCTCCGCCGGCGGTTGAAGTATCTGCATTAATGGCGGTGGTAGCCGTAACTTCTACATCCCCGGCGGCGGCAGCCCCGATTGCTCCACTTACAGCACTGAAAGAGACAGTATCCCCGGACACCAGAGCTGTTTCAGCAACCGAGCCATCCGTTATTGAGCCTCCGGAGGAAGTAATATTAACATCCCCTCCGCTGGAGACAACAAGATAGTTCAGTGCAATACCAGCCGAAACCGAGATATCCACAAGCCCGCTTGCTTCAACTGTTCCCCCCTGGGAAAATCCGGCAGCATCCAGGTTCAGACTGGTTAAGTCCGTTGCATCACCCCAGGTGGCGGTACTGCTTACAGTTCCACCGGTTCCGCCGTCTACGGTAAGATCATACCCCCCGGTGATTGATGCGATAGTTATATTGGCACCCGCTGTGTTGCCATTGGATGTAGCGTCAACAGTACTGTTTCTGGTTATTGTTAGAGCGGTAGTATCAAGATCAATTGCCCCACCTTCACTCAGAAGAGAACCAGCAAGAGATTTTGTCCCCGCCGTCGCGGTCAGTCCGCCGATAAAGGTTATCGAATCCCCCGCAGCATTACCTAAAACAGTGTTTCCCGTATTACTCAGGGCAGTATTGCCGGCAATGGAAGATGTCTGCCCGCCGTTATCTGCGTTGAAACTTAAATCGAAGGCTACACCGGCACCTACACTCAGGCCGCTGGCTATTGTCAGGTCATCATTGAAGGTTATGGATCCGGCTGTCTTGTTCAGCACCACAGTATCAAAGCTGTTTCCCCCGGATGTTATCGACTGGGCAACGGTCCCATTGAATTCAATAATACCGCTGCTGTGGGTAAATGTTGTGGGGGCAAAATCACCGCCCACAGTGGTTGTTCCGCTTGTTGCGGTGTAGGTATCAATAAGCAGGTTACCGGAAAAGGTGACTGTACCGGTGCCGCCATCTATACTTCCGCCGCCGGAGGTTTCGTCCCCGACAGAGAGGGTGCCGGTTCCGACAGTTAAATCTCCATCTGTATATAAATCATTTCCGACAGTAAAAGTCTGTGCACCGACATCCAGAGTGGCTCCGGATTCGATTATCACCTGTCCAACCGTTCTGTCGACTCCATCTATATCCAGATCCGGATATGTTCCCAAACCTCCGGGAATATAAATGGCATCTGCTGAGGTATTGGGTATCCCTACAGGACTCCAATTGACGTTATTTCCAAAGTTACTGTCCGCACCACTGCCGGTCCAGACATAGCTGTTGGTAGTGGTTGACGCAGTACTGATAAGTGCGGAATCAACAACATTCCAGGTTGCCCCATTGTTATATGACAATTCCAGATATCCCGACGATTCAGTGGTTCCCGCTGTAATCTGCAGGTTATCAACAACAATTGTATCCCCGTCAGAAAAGCTTGCAGCAGGATCCATCGTGAGAATAGTAGTGCCGCTGATGCTGGAACTGGTAACCCCGATTGTTCCGGCGGCAAAAGTCTGTCCACCGGCGAATGTTGCATCCAGAGACGCAGGAATAGCTATTTGCAGGCGTTCTACAGTACCGGTACCGTCAATCGTTGTCGGTCCGACCTCGGTAATGGTAATGGAAGGAAGAGTAACTGTAGCGCTTAGGTCTATACTAGTATTTCCAGAGGTACGAAGGGTGGGCAGTGGATCGGTAATAAAAGAAATATCCGCCGACTCATTCGTGCTTGAGAAAACAGTAACCGTTACAGTGACAGTTTCTGCTGTGCCGTCAACAATTCCAACCGTAGCCAGTCCATCTGCATCAGTAGTCACTGCCTGATTCTGTGCATCGGCAACATCAACCCCGTTCACATAACTGATTGTCGCATTACCGTCTACATTAACTGTAATCGCCATGGAATACGGTAGTGCAGTTCCGTTGGCATCCACAATCTGCAACGTAACCGTCTCCAGATCCGAACCGTCATTTATCCCAACACCATCTTCAGCGTTAACCGCAACATAATCCGGCGCGGTTAAAACAACTGCAGTAGAGTAAGCCCTCACAACTCCGTCAGTCGCATCGAAAGCGGCTGCTGTAGAGCCGTTATCAAGAGAAAAGAATACCTCCGCAGCATCCTGATAACCAGATCCTGAACCTTCATACAGTTCAAACATCCAGCTGCCATTGGTTTCTGCCGTGGTTATAGTGACATAATCTTCGGTAACATCCGCAGGATAGTTTGTTGCCGCACCATCCAGGCTGGTACCATTAAGAACAAGAACAGAGGATTTATTATAAAGATCACCGGTATTACCTGTAGAGTCAAAATCCCAGCCATGAACACCGAGATCTTCTCCATCCATGGCATTGGAAACAAAGGGGTAGATTGTCCAGTCGACCGCAGCCCCGTTTCTTTCCGCATCATAAATAGGCCAGGAGTATGCAAAACTGCGGACACCGCTGATCTGTGTCGGAGTGCCACTGTTCAGTCTGGAGATATCAAGCTGAAAAGCATTCTTATAGTTTCCACCATTGGCATCAGCATCTACAACAACCTTGAAATAGACTTTTGATCCGATAGTCTGTCCGTCAGCAAGCTTTACTCCACTGAAATAGGTCCAGTGGGAAGCTTCTCCGCCGGTTATGTTATAGGTAGCAGTGCTGTCTGCAGTAAAGGAGCCAATATACGTACCACTTGACGCTTGTGTGAGATTTGAATAATACCTCTGTCTGGCGGTAGAATCCGTCAGAGCACCGTCACCCCCGAAAAGATAGAAGTCGGTAGACCCGGAATTCTCGTCGGGAACCACACCGTCACTGCCGGCATCATTTACACCGATGTAAATTAACTGATCAGGATCAACAGCGTCTGACGGGATCTCGAAAAAGAAAACCGCAAAAAGGTCAGTACTTCCGGTACCAATTGTAGAGGACTGCTGCAACCAGTTTGCACTTTCCGCAGGTATGTTACTCTGCCCCCACACAGCCATACTGAAAAGCAGCATGATTCCGGTGAGGACAACTATAGCAGATCTACTACTGGAAAGCACATTCTTCCCCTTTCTAACTATTGGTATTATAGCGATTTGAATTTATCATATACTTCCAATTTTATCTAAACCATACCAGTTTTAACCACAAGATTCTCCCCCTGTTGCCCGAGAATCCTGAGATCTTGTAAATGAGCTCAACTCAAAATAGCTTTACTTCACTAGAAATAAGGCTTCCGCTCGTGAGACAGTACCGGATTCAAGGGGAATTATACCATTGTTTTTCCAATATACCGCCTCATTTCCGCTGCCTGTTTGCTGAACTCCGGCTGTGAAAACATCAGATCCGTCTACACTGATACTAAATGCACTGGTTGGATAGGAGGATTGCTCTCCGGAGAGAACAGTCTGACCTGAAGAGTTATTCAGCCATACGGCAGCGCGTCTTCCGGAGATGGAGGATTCGTAATAGTCTCCTGCAGAATAGACTCCGCCGGCACCGGCCCATATATCGTATGCCTGTCCTGCAGTAGTATTCAGCTGTATTTCCGTAACAACACCTTCCTGCCAGAATGCCGCTGCATTAACAGTTGATAGAGAGGTGGTGAAAAATCTGCCTGCAAAATAGGCATTACCGTTATAGCAGTAAACACCCCGGACATTTGATCCGGCCGAACCGCTTAGCAATGCCTCTCCGGCAGAATTATTAATCCAATAGGTTCCAATCTGGGTACTTGAAGTACCGCAGATATAGACCCCGCCAGATCCGTCAAGTTGAATATCGGAGGCCCTGGCGTAATCGCCACTATGAAGAACAATCTCCAAAACGGACCCGCCATCGGACCAGAAAACAGCCTTATTTGAAATTGACCCGTTATAGTAAAAGCCGGAAACATAGACCGTCCCGCCTGAATCGACAGCAATACCGGTAGCCCGGGAATTTACCCCAAGATCACTGCTTATTACACCGTCTTTCCAGTATACAGCAACTTCTGTATCAGAGGCATTTGTATAGTATCCTGAAACAAAAATGCTGCCAGAGTCATCTACGAAAATACCTGTCGCTCCTGCATCCTTTGAGGTAACAACTGAAAGATCCGTCCTCGTAACAGTTCCGTCATCCGTCCAGTAACATGCAACATCATAAGAGCCGTTATTATAGGAACCTGCAACATACACGGTGAGTGCAGTGTCACCACTGCCACTTCCACCGCCATTACTATCGGAAGGACTCAAATTACAAGAAATTATGAGAAAAGGTATAAGCAGAAAAAACGATACGATTTTCACAGGCCTGCCTCCCAGGTGATCCCGGCAAGCCCGCTGTTGTCTGATCTTGGAAATGGGGAGATCCTGTGACAAGCGGATCACTGTACCGGAAGAGACAAAAAACTGTTCCTCCAGTGTATTAAATATATCCCGACCTGAGGGGAAAACAAATTATACACATGAAAATCCCCACCTCCTTTGACCCGAATCCCCCACTCTGCTACATTTAAGCAAGAACCACACACGAGGTATCAATGACCGAAACCGTTTTCCCCGTCCGGGGCTTAAAAGGTGAAATAACCATCCCCGGGTCAAAGTCACACACAATCCGGGCCCTTATAATCGCCACCCTTGCCGAGGGTGAAAGCATCCTGCGACAGCCCCTGGATTCAGCGGATACCCGCTCATGCATCGACGTCTGCCGCGCCCTGGGTGCAGAGATAGAGACGGAAAATGGAGAAGAAGATCTATGGAGGGTACAAGGAACCGGTGGTGCGCTCACAACTCCTTCAGATGAAATCGACGTGGGGAACTCCGGCACCTCTCTCTACATTGGAGCAGGGACTGCAGCCCTGGCCGACAGCAGCATCCGCTTTACCGGTGACGCCCAGATTCGCTCCCGTCCTGTTCAACCACTTCTGGAGGCGTTGAAAGACCTGGGTGCGGAAACTGAGTCTAAAAAGAAAAACGGATGCGCCCCTTTTTCAGTGAAGGGTCCTTTGAAAGGCGGATTTACAAGCATTGAGTGCCCCACCAGTCAATATCTCTCCAGCCTGCTCCTGTCCGCACCTCTTGCATCAGGCGACTCGGAAATAACTGTTCCCCTTCTGCACGAAAAACCCTATGTGGAGATGACCCTGGACTGGCTGGACCGGCAGAAAATCGATTATATGAATCACGACTTCAGGGTATTTACCGTCCGGGGCAATCAACATTACTCATCCTTTGATGAATCCATCCCCGGAGACTTTTCCACTGCCACCTTTTTTATGTGCGCCGCGGCAATTACCGGGTCATCCATAACACTGCACAATCTGGACATGAAGGATCCTCAGGGAGACAAGGAAGTGGCTGACATCCTGGCCAGCATGGGCTGTTCGGTTAAAAAGAACGACCATAGACTGACCATTCAGGGGAAACCCATGAATGGCCGGAAAATTGACATGAATGCCATTCCCGACGCCCTGCCCGCAATGGCGGTAACGGCCTGTTATGCCGAGGGGACTACGGAATTGGTTAATGTTCCCCAGGCACGACTTAAGGAGACGGATCGCATTGCTGTTATGTGCCGGGAGCTGAAGAAATGCGGCGCTGACATCGAGGAGCGTCCCGACGGCCTGGTAATCCGGCACTCCCCCTTAAAGGGGGGCAATGTGGAAAGCCACGGCGACCATCGGGTGGCAATGTCCATGGCGGTGGGCGCCCTTTCTGCGAAAAGACCCATAGCAATCGAAAACGCTGAAGCCGTGGCGGTTACAGTACCAGAATTCTTTCCGCTACTGACAAAGCTTTATACATAATCGGAAACCACAAAGGAGAAAACCATGAAGATATACGACCTGAGAAGCGACACCATTACACGGCCTTCGGGAGAGATGCGTAAAGCTATGCACCGGGCGGATGTGGGAGATGATGTCTATGGTGAGGATCCCACCATCAATCTTCTGGAAGAGACTGCTGCAAAAACCATGGGAAAGAAAGCCGCCCTGTTTCTTCCCTCGGGAACTATGGGAAACCTGATCCCGCTGTACATTCAGTGCGGTAAAGGTAACGAGGTAATCCTCCACGAGAACAGCCATATTATGCACTATGAACTCTCCTCCGCCGCCTCTGTAGCAGGAGTTATGCCCCGGCCGGTATCCGGAGAACGGGGGATTTTTACCCCGGAAACAATAAAATCCCAGGTCCGGCCCGATATCTATTACATGGCCCGGACTGCACTGATTGAGGTTGAGAATACCCATAACAAGGAAGGGGGCACCTGCTGGTCTGAACAGGAGCTGGCGGATATCGCAAAGTTTGCAAAAAAAGCCGGTATCCCGGTGCATATGGACGGAGCACGTATATTCAATGCTGCGGTTCACACTGGAGTGCCGGTAAAGCGGCTGGCGTCTTATGCGGAAACCATAACCTTCTGCCTCTCCAAGGGATTAGGCGCCCCGGTAGGAAGCCTCCTCTGCGGCCCCTCCGACTTTATAGGCGAAGCACGAAGGGTCCGAAAGATGCTCGGCGGCGGTATGCGTCAGGCTGGGATTCTTGCTGCCGCCGGCCTCTATGCGCTGGAGAACAACATAGCACGCTTGCGGGAAGACCATCTTAACGCGAAAAAACTTGCAGAAGCCTTCTCTTCTGTCAGCTGGGCACAGGTTGACCCGGCGAGCCTGGAGACAAATATTTTCTTTGTATCCACCCCGGCGGGGAATGCTCAGGCAGTGGTTACCGCATTAAAAAAGAAAGGTGTTCTCTGTTCTCCCGACGGAGACTTCCGCATCCGCTTTGTAACCAGCATGGAAGTAAGCAGTACAGACATCCGGGAAGTCTGCGGAATAGTTGAAGGGCTTAAGATTTAGGAATCTCCATCTTCCAGTGCTTCATCCTTATAAGCAGAGCGGCTGCCGTTGAAATTACCACCAGGTAAGTCCCATAGTTAGATACTCACTGCTTCCTGAACTACCAGTGAAGAAATTGTAACTGCCGTGCCAGACAGCTGCCGGGAGAATACTCCATTTCGCCACGGCGCTGAGTCCGAAAAGGATAACCGATCCAGCGCTGATACCGATAATCCAGCCCATAAGCTGAGGCCCCAGAAACTGTTGATAGCCCGCATAATAGAAAAAAAGCGGTAAATGTCAGCACATCCAGACAGCAGTTACAATCATCCAGGCTTTTTGCGGTGAAAATTCCTCAAGCAGACGGGGAAGCAGGTATCCCCTCCATCCGGTTTCTTCCCCAAGTCCATAGGTGATAATCCAGAAAAGCCAGACCACGGCAGGATTGTGCAGAAAGGAAAACTCCAGGGAATAAAATCCCTCCGGCAGATCGGTTCCTATCAAGTGCATAAAAAGCATACCGAACCCTGCTCCTGCTGGAACAAGCATCAACAGAAAAATAATGGGTACGTTAATACCGGGAAGTGCAAATGCTCTGGATAAAAACTTTTTAAGACCGGGATACCCCCCTTCCCGGAAGGCTGCATATAATGCTGCAAGAGCCGGTCCCAAAGGAGCACAGTAATGGAACACGGAAGCCGCATTAGAAGAAACCAGCCCCTTCACAGCAAGCATCCCGGGCAGAAATGCAAGCCAACTCAGCAGGTATGACAACAGAATGAATTCTGCAATACGCTTATCCACCCTTTTTCTCCCGCAAAACCCCTCTGGTAGGCGGCGTACCGGGACCGCCCCGGCGGCTTCATAGGCAACAAGGAGACCTTCCGCATCAAACCAGGCCCTGGATTTCCAGAAAAGGGAGCGTAGATCATTGAAAGTGACGTTATAGAGATAAGCATTCACCTCGCCATATCCGGTATGAACAATTTCCTGCTTCTCGTACAGGGCTACAAAGTTCATAACCTGAATATCAGCACCGCCGGCAAGTTTTTCATCAAAGTGGGCGGAACCTATCAGAAAAGGTATTTTCTTCTCCCCCGACAGGACTCTCTCACCAAGACAGAGCAGAGACTGATACCAGGGTGCCTTCCCTTTCCCCCTGTCCAGGTCACTGGAGGTTTTCAGTAGAGTAAACCCATCAGATATAGCAAGAGTGCTTTCCCATCGCAGGGTATTCCACCTGGAGTCGACCAGTATCCGGTGAATCTCATCGGTACTCTCAAGAATGATGGTCCTGTTTCCATCTGATGCTTGAGATATGGTGTAGCTCACCGACTCGGTCACGTCTCCGGTGGTTTCATCATAGATGAGTGCCGAAGGATAGGCGGAAAGAATCTGCTGCAATTGAAGAAGTATAAAGAAAGCAAGAAACCTGAAGATATCCATACTCAGCCATCCTTTTTTCCAGCTGAACCGGATAACTCTTGAAGGGCAGGCGGAAACACACTTTCCGCAGAGGATACAGCTGTTGTCGGTTATGCTTCCCGAAGCGGCAAGTTTTTCCACCTCCAGGCTCATGGGGCAGGATCGGGTGCATTTTCCGCAGCTTATACAGTTATCAGGATCAGTACTCAGACGCAGAGAAGGGATTCCCGCAGCCAGCCCGACTCTACGTCCGATAACCATAAATGGTGCCATCCAGCAGATTGTATGACAGGAGCCTCGGGGTCCCGTAAGCAGACTGATGCCAAGGAAGGCTGCAATCACACAGGTATAGGCAATCATGGCAGGGAGAGAAGTAGTTGAAAAGCCCTTTTCGGTTTCCAGAGCGAAGGAAATACCCTGAACACCACCCGTCCGGTGAAAGAGAAGCAAAAGACCCGCAAGCCAGCCTCCCCAGATGAGGTACTTTATCCAGGCGGCATAACGGACGGGAAAACGTCGTGTACTGCCCCGGGCGAGAAGATCCTGATAACCTCCCATGGGACAAAGCCTCGAACAGAAACTACGGCCTAAAAATACTGAAAACAGGAACAAAACCAGAAAACAATCACACTCCCGCTGAGAAGTCCCAACAAGGCCCCTTTATACGCGATGACCGGGGAGAAATAGTAAAAAGTTGCCGGAAAAAAGGCCATGGAAAAAGACAACAGAATCGGTTCTATTTTTTTTAGCATTATATCCTCCAGTACAGCATGAATATTTACCGTGTACTGAAGAATTTCATGAGAGAGATCCCCTGTTTTTATTGATTAGGGGATTTTACCCACTCATTCAAGACTTGATCTCAGCCATTCTTCCAGTTGAGCAGAAGATGAAGAAGCTGATTACGGCTGTTGATGCTGAATTTCTGATAGATATTGTACAGATGATTCTCCACTGTCTTGGGAGATATAAAGAGTTTTTCCGCAATGCTCCGGTTGGAAAGGCCCTGTAGCAACAGTTCAATCAATTCCGTCTCCCGGGTACTCAGTTTGTAATATTCCACACAATCGGAGGTAAGCCGGAGTTCAGAAATCAGTGATCCACGGGAAAGATAGTTGGCGGAAAAAACAAAAATCCCGAAAGAAAGAAACAACAGATACAGGGGGAGACTTAAATTATCCAGAAATGAAAAAGAATTAATCGGTACCAGGGTTATGACGATATCACCGCATAGAAGCAGGAGAAAGCCACAACTCCCCAGTAGAAACACACGCAGAGCAGGATACCACCAGCGCTTTCTCAAGCCCCCGGTTTTAATGGCAATAAAACCAATCCCTCCCGCAATGGCGACAATCTGCATTATCAGCAGTACCGTCAGAATCCAGAGACCTGACGGCACAAGAAAAAAGCCTATGCCCAGAAAAATAAAAGATGCTGAAAAAAGAGCATGGAGCATCCGAAATCCGCGATTTAAAGGAATATCACACAACTCACTGGCCAGGCGGGGTATTACATACACGTTCAGACCGCCGCCGAAGAGGCTCATAAGAATACGGATGCTTCCGGCGACAGGAGAAAGCCCCGGAGGGAAGGTCATCATTGCAAAACCGGCGGTAATCAGCATCAGGGAGAGGAGAAAAAGCAGCATCTCCCGCAGGATTGGAGTCCGGTGCTTCAAATAAAGATTTGAGACTCCCCCCATGGAAAAAGAAGCTCCCATAAGGGTAAGAATATGAATACTGAAAAGCAGCATAGGAGTTAAGTATTACACAGTGAACTACGGGTTCTCAAGCTCCTTTTTCTCAGAACAGTTACGCGGGATTATTCAAAAACCTTCTCAGTCCCTACCTCGGTGCTCAGCACTTCTGACCGGACCTGTTCCCCCGGCTGATAGTAGTCAGGTTTCCCGTACTTACCGTTATCCTGCCGCCGGTAGACCATAATCCAGGGTACTTCCGTATTTACCAGCCAGTACTCCCGGACACCGTGCTTTTCGTAGAGCCTCAACTTTGCATTCTGATCTTTATAGCCGGTGGACTCAGAAAGAACTTCCCACCACCAGATCGGGAGCGCCGACGGCACCGCGCTCATCGAGACGGTCCTTACTGCAGAATACGGAGAGATCCGACTGCACCACGGTATACACCTTTTCGTCGGTTTCATCGGATTTTTCGGGAAAGCGGACATCAAATGGAGCAATGTAGGTACGGCAGGGCTTTTTGTCTGTAATGTCACAAATAACTCGAGTAAGAGCCAGAAGAATATCCTGATGCTTCCGCTTCGGAGCGGGGCTCATGCCGTAGGGGACACCATCTATAAGCTCCCAGCGCTCCTCGTCAGGCCAGGTAAGATAGTCTGCGTAGGAATAGGGAATGTCTTTCAGATCAGGTCCCATCTGACAGATCTCCTTACAGGAATAGTATTACATAGTTTTGTGAAGAGTCTCAAGTTGCAGAAATTCTCGAGAGAATATACTTGTTAATAGAAATCCCCTCTTCGGCGGATTTGATGGCCAGGCTTTTATGCAGCTCCGGGGGAACCCTCAAGGTAAGGTTGCCCTTGTATCTTTTCATTCCGAAGGGCTCCGGAATTTCTTCTCCATCTTCCTGCATCCATTCAATGGCCCCTCTTACAACCTCTTCAATCTCTTTCAAAGCAGCTGCGGAACTTGCTCCATGTGCAATCAGAGACGGGAACTCCAGGCATTTCGCAACATGTGTATTATCTTCTTCCGACCACTCTACCCTGTAGGTATATTTATCAATTATATCTTCACTGTTCATCAGCAGACTCCATTTTCTCAATGGCCTTTAAAACCATTTTTACCTGATACGGCTTTGCGTTTTTGCCGTCCTTCTGGATATTTATTCGGGGATCACCTTTCCATGGGGTTTTAAAAATATGGTGGCTCCCCCGGATCCTCGGTTCTCCGAAAAGCCCCGCACAGATCTTTAACAACTCACTGAATTTTACATTTTTAGAATTTAACAACTTTTTATATTTCATAAATAATGATAGCATATACGATAGCACAAGTCAAATTTGAACGATCTGCTTATTTTTATGCAACTAATCCAGAATTTGATTTCACAGTCTTTTTATGGTACCATATATGAACTTACAGGAGACAAGATGAACTTTAAAGAAGATATAAAGCCCATATCCTATATTAAAACCAATGCTGCAGACATGCTGAAACGGGTAAACGAAACCCATAACCCTCTGATAATCACCCAGAACGGAGAGGCGAAAGCTGTTTTGCTTGATACTGAATCTTACCAATCGATGGTAAACAGTATTGGTATACTGAAATTACTGTCGGAAAGTGAAAAAGATATCGACTCAGGCAATGTACAGGAACAAAGTACTGTGTTTGAAGAAATAGAAGGGAAAATCAAAAATTTGAATATTGAGTCCTGATTTCTCAAACTGCAGGAAGCGCAATCAATTGACACCTTCCAAAAAACTGATACAACGGAAACATAGTTAAATGAAAAAACACCAGGTTTTCTGGACAAAGCAGGCAAAAATAGATTTGATGGAAATTATTGAATATATAGCCGTTGATTCAAAAACCATTGCCATCGAAAAACTGCATCAGATACAACAGAAAGCTCAGAAATTGCAGGAAATGCCGGACAAGGGAAGAGTTATTCCAGAACTGGAAAGGCAAAATGTAACCCGGTACCGTGAACTGATAATATCCCCATGGAGAATAATGTATAAAATCGAACAGAAAAAAGTGTATGTTTTAGCGGTTATGGACGGGAGAAGAAATATCGAGGACATCCTGCTGCAAAGGCAGTTGCGGTAAACCCAACCAGGACTTGTAGTCCTTCTTGCCATCAAGCTTAATTAGTCTCATCTATTTTCCAAAAATCAATTCTCAAGTATAAGCAAGAGCAAAGAACTACTCTTCGCCTACCTGTCCACCATCAAAAAGAAACCAATGATACTCATTGGATAGTTTTTGATGGGCATCTTCAGCTGCAGTACTATACTGACTCTCCCCTCCATGAAACCTGATTCCCAAGGGAACATCCTGAGCAGCCCAGCCATTTAGAATGGCATCATAGTTTTCCACTGAAAGCCTTACATCACAAAACATATCCCACATATCACATATGTTTGAAATATTCCAGAAAGAAATATTCTGATCAAACATAACTGCTTTATAAAACATAGAATTCATATCTGTAACGTTAGTAACATCCCAGCTTGAAATATCCTGATTGAATGCAGATGCACAATAAAACATCGAACTCATATCTGTGACATTAGCAACATCCCAACTTGAAATACCCTGATCGAATGCAGACGCACAATAAAACATCGAACTCATATCTGTGACATTGGCAACATCCCACCCTGAAATATCCTGGTTAAATGCTGATGCTAAGTCGAACATGCCTTTCATATCAGTAACATTTACAACATTCCAATCTGACAAATCTTGATTAAACACAGTTGCTCTGCAAAACATAAACTGTACATTGATGACATTAGAGATATTCCATTTTGAAAGATTTTGATTAAAAACAGATGCCTGATTGAACATGCTGTTCATATATAAAACACTGGAAACATCCCAACTTGAAATATCTTGATTAAACGCTGATGCACAATAAAACATAAACTGCATTGAAATTACACTCGAGACGTCCCATGAAGAAAGGCTTTGATTAAATACACTAGCATTGGCAAACATACTACTCATATTCGTAACACTAGAAACATCCCAACCTGATATATCTACGTTAAACACAGATGCTTGACTAAACATTCCGCCCATATTCCTAACACTAGAAACATCCCAATCAGAAATATCTTGGTTGAATGCAGATGCGCAATAAAACATGGAATTCATATCTGTGACATTTCCAACATCCCAATCTGAAATGTCCTGGTTGAATGCAGATGCCTTGCAGAACATACATTTCATATCAGTAACATTAACAACATCCCAATTTGCCAGATCTTGATCGAACTGATTTGCATTACAAAACATGAATTGCATGTCTGTAACACTCGAGACGTCCCATGAAGAAATATCCTGATCAAACTGGTTCGCATTGTAGAACATGTACCGCATATCTGTGATATTCGATACATCCCATTCATTCATTGATGGAACCCTTGATAGAGAATTGCAATCATAAAAACAATAGGAGAGTGAGTTTGTGTCTTTTAAACAAAGAGCATCAGTTGCACTGATTACTAGGTTTTCACAACCACGAAAAAATGCACCTTCAGCACCCAAATTCAAACAACCAAACTGAGATATTTCAAGAATTTTGCACTCATCATTTCCTTCTTCTTCGAAACAAAAACCCTTTATTGTACCTGCTATCCTTATTGTATAAATTCCACCATCAGCATATGTATGTTCTATGTCGGAATCATAAAATGATGTTATTTCATCCGCATTTCCATCTCCCCAGTCGATCACAAAGTTATAATAACCGGAAGGCACAAGAGGCAACTTAATCTGATCATTTTCCGAGCCTCGAAAACTATGCTTTGTGGTATCCCAAACAGAAACAAAATAATCAGTTTCGTTTGGAGAAATAACTTCAATACTGACGCTATCTGAGCCGTATAAATTATCTTCCACACTGTGCATTGTAACGGTTACAAGATGTTCACCTGCCCCATATTCAGCATCGAATACAAAATCCTCACCGATACCTGCAATATTGCCATCTACACTCCAAACACTAATAACATTACCACCATATCCAGATAGCGAACTGGTCAAATCCATATCGACTATCTTGTATTTAGTGTCAGAAGCATCTTCAATAGAAACATCAAGGAGATTCTGAACATCATGCACCGATAGTGCATTCGCATAAGGAGACTCCAAATCCAATGAATAGGCACTGGTTGTTTCTATATCCTGTACTATTGTTACAAGAGCTGCAGTACCAGCCACAGTTTCACCACCATCCTGTAGCAGTATTATAAGGCCATACTCCCCCGCAGGGATATCATTTGCAGAAAAAGTTGCATATGATCCGGAAAGCGAAAAATCAAGATTTTGACTATCACCTACAAACGGGATAAGTTCTGCAGCTACTGAAGGCGAGTTTAAATCAGCATTATTCCAGTCAAGTGTCAAAGTGAGTATCCCATTCCCTGCATAGGGCTTTACACCGATTGTCTTTGATACAACCTCATCTTTTACTATCGTTAAGCTAAAATTTGTACCACCTATGGCGATACCATTAGCATTAAAAGCAGTGATTGCCATTGTCCAAGTTCCCTCAGATAAGGAATCTAGTAATATTCGTGTTTCATTTACTGACCATGAACAGTCTATTCCTTCAGGGCTCTTGCCGTCTAACAAATACATAACAGGATTTAAATCAATTTCGGCACTATATCTATCTGATATATAATCTCGAATTGTAAGCTCAAGACTCCCTTTTGCTGATTCTATAGTTGTACTTGATCCTTCTTTACTATCACCAATTTCTTGTGGTTGTACACAAGCGAAAAAAAAGAAAAGACCTGATATGAAAAAAATAGTTTCAATGAAATTTAAAGAATTTTTCTGGCAGTTCAAGATTTTCTCCAAAATAAACATTTGCTTCTATTCTACATCATATTTCTCACACAAAGCAAATCAGATTCTGAACACCCAAGCAAGAACTCCTTACAACTAAGGTCTTTCATAATTTTCAAGTCAACTTTTTTCTAATCACTTCCGTAGAAGCCAAAAAAGCCCCCGGCGCAAACCGGAGGCTCACATACAAAAACGAAAGAAGCTTTTTACAGCGCCATCCCCATAATGCGGTTCAGACGCTTTACAAACTCAGCAGGGTGCTTCAGCTCGGCACCTTCAATCATCATTGCCTGCTCAAGCAGCAGGGTTGCAACATCTTCCACCAGAGCTTTGTCGTCCTTCTTGCCTTCAAGCTTTTTAACAATTTCATGATCCGGATTAATTTCCAGAATCGGTTTGATCTCCGGCAGATCAGTCTGGCCCATAGCCTTGAGCATCTGCTGCATCTGCATGGAAGGATCTTCCTCGTCGGCAATTATACAGGAAGGAGAATCAGAGAGGCGGCTGGATACAACAACATCCTTAACCCGGTCGCCCAGGGCATCCTTGATTTTCTTTATCAGGGGCTTGATTTCCTTCTCTTTCTTCTTGTCCTCATCAGTCTTCAGATCGTCCGCAGAACCGCTTTTGTTGACTGCCTTGAGATCAACATCTTCGTATTTTCCGATGGACGGTACAACAATCTCATCAATCTCATCGTCCATAATCAGCACTTCAATGCCCTTGGACTTATATGCCTCAAGGAGGGGTGAGTTTCTTAAGGTTTCTTCCTTCTCTCCGGTAATGTAGTAGATACCCTTCTGATCTTCCTTCATCCGTTCATTGTAAGCCGCAAGGCTTGTGTAACCTTCAACTTCGGTGGATTTGAAACGCACCAGCTCAAGCAGGGTCTCACGGTTGGCAAAGTCAGAATAAAGCCCCTCTTTCAGAGGCCGGTTGAACTGCTCCACAAACTCCTTCCAGAGTTCCGCATTGTTCTCAGCAACCTTCTTGAACTCACTCAGGATTTTTTTAGTGGACGCTGTGGTAATATGCGAAAGAACCCGGTTCTGCTGCAGAATCTCCCGGCTTACATTAAGGGGAAGGTCTTCGGAATCGATAATACCCCGGACAAAACGAAGGTAGGTGGGCAGAAGCTCCTTGGAATCGTCGGTAATAAATACCCGCTTTACATAGAGCTTGACTCCGGGCTTGTAGTCTGCCTGAAACATGTCAAAGGGAGCCTTCTTCGGGATATAGAAAAGAGTTGTATACTCCTGGGTTCCCTCAGCCTGGGTATGCAGCCAGAAAAGGGGATCATCATAATCGTGACCGATGGTTTTATAAAATTCCTTATAGTCATCATCTGAGAGTTCACTCTTTGAGCGTTTCCACATAGCCGAAGCGGAGTTGATCTGGTCGGTCTTCTGCTCCTTCTTCTCTTTGCGCTTATCCCCTTCGCCTTCGTACTCGGTTGCTTCATAATGCAGGTAGATAGGAAAGGCAACATGGTTGGAGTACTTCTTGATAACCTGCTCAATCTGCCAGCGACTTGCATACTCCTTACCCTCGTCATTCAGGTGCAACGTAATTGTGGTACCATAGGATTCCCGGGAAGCTTCACTGATCTCGTAATCGCCTTTACCGTTGCTTACCCATTTATAGGCTTTCTCATCTCCGGCTTTGCGGGAAATTACATCAACTGTATCAGCAACCATAAAAGAGGCATAGAAACCGACACCAAACTGACCGATCAGATTGGAATCCTTCTTTGCGTCACCCGTAAGCTGCCCCAGGAAGTTTTTGGTTCCCGACCGTGCAATAGTTCCCAGGTTTTCCACCAGATCTTCTTCATTCATTCCAATTCCACTGTCACTGATGGTAAGTGTGGGATTATCCCCTTCGACAAACTGAATATCCACCCGGGGATCAAACTGCAGGGACTTGTATTCATCCTGGGTAAGAGTAAGATACTTCAACTTGTCCAGAGCATCCGACGCGTTGGAAATAAGCTCTCTTAAGAAGATTTCTTTGTGAGAATAGAGTGAATGGATAATAAGGTGCAGAAGCTGGGATACTTCCGTCTGAAATTGATGCTTTGACATTTCGGCTGTCTCCTCTAAAAACGTGATATTTGTATTAATTCCGGTGTAGCGGAAATATACTAGGTGTGCGCCAAAATATCAAGAAAATTGAAACCATATATACGACTGTGCTATACTTTCTCTATAAGACCCTTGCTATACTTCCAACTGGCAAATTTTTACTCAAGAGGCTTTACCATGAAGATCATTCGATCGGCCCTTATTCAATTTTCACTCCTGTTGGTTGCCGTTACCATCTTCAGCTGTGGTGCAAAGCAGGCTGCAGCCCCCACCCCGGCACCCGTCCCGGAACCGGTTGTTGCGGCGGTGGAACTGCCCCCGGTGGAAGCCCCGGCACTGGATGAAGGTCTCATTGCCTATGTCAGCGGCATTGTAGATATAACCGACGGCACCGACTGGTTTCCAGCAGAAATAGGCGACATGATAACCATCGAAGACCGCATAAAAACCGGCCCGGATTCAAGCTGCGAGATCCAGTTCGGAACTACCGCCGTTATTCACCTGAAGGAGAACACCGAGATTTCCGTTAGCAGGATCTCCCTGACACCGGAATCAAACAAGGTGGGACTGAATATGGTAGCAGGTTCGGTTCTGGCAAAGGTACAGAAACTTGCGGAAAAAGACAGCTTCAGCGTACGAACCTCGAATACTGTCTGCGGTGTGCGGGGAACAGAGTTCAGCGTAAGCGAAGAGCCCGGACAGAAAACAGTACTGGCCGTAAAGGAAGGAAGTGTCGCGGTATTGCCTCCAGAACTCGATGTGGAAGTCCTCAAGGAACAGGTCGCCGGTAAGGGCGAAACTGCTCAGGCCGTGATAGACCAGATTCTTGCGGAAGCCCCGAAGGTGGAAGCAAACCAGGAAATGGCCCTCACAGAAGAGTACCTTGAAGAGACCAGGGAGATTGCGAAAACCGTCACCAAAGCTGTTTCAGAAATTGCAGAAGCAAAAGATGCAACTGAAGCAGAGGCGAAAACCCGCCAGTTGGCCGCCGCCACTGTGGCCTCCACCAAGGATCTCGCCATGAGGACCGCTCCTGCAGCGGCAATCTCCACAGAAAAAGCGGAAGCCCTGAAACAGACGGATAAGATGAAAATCCTTGATATTCCCGTTGCCGCCACCAGAGAGGACAAGGCAACCCAGCCCCGTATACAGTTGTATAAAGTTGGCATCAAAGTTCAGCCCTCCGATGCCCGGATTATACTTAATGGAGAGTCCGCGGCGACGGGGAACTTTTCCGCTCTGTACGAAGCGGGAACAAGTCTCTCCTTCAGCATTGAACGGGAAGGCTACGCCCCGTATTCCCTGCCGCTTTCCGTCAGCCCTGACGATGAGAAGCTCTATACAATACAGCTTGCGGCACTGGTAATAGAACAGACACCAGAAAAAGCGGCACCGGAAGCCGCAACTCCAGCACCTGCTGTTCCTGAAGCAGAAAAAGAGGAATCCCCTGAGGAGGAATCCGCAAGCCTCACAACCAACCCGGAGACAGAAGAAACAGTCGAAACTGCTGTTGTTGAAGCCGAAGAGGTTCCCCGGCCCGTACCAGTCCGGATTACAACCCTGCCAGTGGATGCACTTATCAGTATAAACGGAGCTGCAGCACAGAAAGGAAGCATTACAACGGAGGCTCTTCCCGGAAGTGAGTTGTCAGTAAGCGTAAGCAGACGCGGTTTTACCGGAAAGACAGCACAGCTCACCATTGGCGAAACCCCGGTGGAACAAACTGTAAACCTTCAAGGGCAGCCCCTGCTTTTCAGCCTGCCAATGGGAAAGGATACCATCCGCGGCATTGCTGCAAGTAAAGATCTGATTGTTTTATCCAATGCAGGAGGAACCCTTTCCGCAGCGGATGTATCAGGAAATAAACTCTGGACACTGGAAACTCCCAATAAACCCAATGAAAACTCGATACCGGTTATGATTGATGGAAATACCTACTTCTCCGGAGCAAAGACACTGATTGTTGTCGATTCCCATTCAGGTAATACGGTGCAATCCGTTGAACTGGACAGCAACCGGTCCCACCTGTTCGGCCGCAAGGTTACCTCCCTTAAGCGGCAGGTTCTGTATCCATCAAATAACACTTTGGAGGTTTTCAACCCTGCCGCAGGAAACTTCACGTCTTTCGCATCGATTCCCGGAGAAGGATCAAAAATGTCCCCCGGAATCTATGGAAACAGCGTTTTGATTGCCGATCAGCAGGGTAGTTTTCTGATATTCGAAAACGGAACAGTCCAGACAACAATACCGACCGGTGCAGTCCAGCCGGTAGCTCTGGCTGTCTCGGTAAATGGAAGCCGGGCGGTTTTCTCCGGCCGAAAGGGCACTGTGGTCTGCATTGATCTTACCAGCCGTACCGTTCTCTGGGAGCAGAAATTGAGCGATGAGAACGTTTCGGTTACCTCAGATATTGCCTTGGGGAACCGGGGTGCATATGTCTTTGGTAGGGATGGGGCCATATACGGTCTGGATCTCGACAGCGGCAGCAGCCTTTTTGCCCCAATACGGGGGGCCTCGGCACCACCGCTTTATCTTGCCGGGCAGGACCAGATTGTCTACGGAACCGGCGACAACAAGCTGATTTTTGCAGCAGCTGCAACAGGAAAAACAGTAAAAAGCCTCACTATCGAAAGTACAGTAAGCAGCAGACCTGTCCTGATCCCGGGAGACACCCTCATAGCTGTTGGAACCAGACAGGGACAGCTGCTGCTTATAGAACCCGCCGGCATCCAGTAACGCCGGCGTGGATGTCCCTTTGGAAAATGCCAGTGCCGAGCTGGAGATAGAAAAATCCCGCTTTATCGCCGCTGCCTCTATGGTAGAAACAGAGGAGGCGGCTCAGGAGATTGTTAAGGTCGTAAGAGCGGAACACCCCAAAAGCCGCCATGTGGTATGGGCATATATAATCGGCGACGAGAAATGTCAGTACCTGGGCATGTCCGACGACGGCGAACCCAAGGGAACCGCCGGCCGCCCAGCCCTGTCCGCCCTGCAGTACAGCGGCCTCACCAATATTCTGGTTACCGTGGTCCGCTACTTCGGTGGAGTAAAGCTTGGTACCGGCGGACTGGTGAGGGCTTACACCGACTCGGTGAAGGCTGTGATTGATGATCTTCCACGGAAGAAGCTGGTGGAAGAGGTTCGGTTGGAGCTGCGCTTTGGATACGATGTATATGAAGTGGTAAGAAGAACCCTGGACGCAAACGGCAGCCGCATTGAGTCGGAGTCTTTTGAGACCGATATTTCCATGTGCTGTATTGTCGAAAAGAAAGCATTGGAGCTTTTAAAAAAGAGACTTACAGAAGTAACATCCGGAAAGATTCACCTAAGGTAGTATAGTTACACCATTCGAAAGTGTTTCATTCAGATGATTATAATCATAATCCTCAATATCCACATACTGGGTAATATTATACGATGCAGCGGCATAACTGTGTGCTGCATAATCCCCACTCGTTGGCATAAAAGGTTGGCTGGTATCTGAGGTGTTCAAGTCCATAAACAAACAAACATATACATTCATATACGGCTGATAAAAATATGCTACTTCAACCACTGCGTCATCACTTAATCGTAAGTACCCTTCATCATTGGCGAGACTGGTATTGGAAAAAACCTGAGTGCTTCGTATAACCAGATTCACCGGGGTATAATTCGAAACAGATGTGTTTAAATCATTACTTATCATGATCCGTGCAATACCGTTATTACCCCAGGTTGATGGACTGTAAAGCATTGCATGACTGGTTGAAGCCTCTATCCCCTGTAGAACAACTTCATCACCGTCTTCCACCTTAACCCGGGGAATAGGCATTATATAGTCATTAGATAGACTTATACCTCCACCGTCGATATCAAGGGCCATATATATATAGTACGCATTAGAATCCAGTGAATCGGTATCAAGCAGGACTATATCAGCAACCGCCCCGGATGAAACAGTTGTAGTAGAAAGCTGCATGCTTGTGTCATTTCCGGGAAAAAACAAGGATTTTGAGATTGCCACATATGCATCGTTGGCAGAATTATTATAAAAATCTTTCAACTCTATGGTAGTACGAACTTCTTCACATCCGGTAAAAAGAAGGCTGAATACAAACAAAACGAGAAGAAGCTTCCTCATTGCCGTGCCTCCTCAATAAAAGCTGCAGGGAGGCTGTAAATACCGCAAACCCGTTTCCCGTCTTTTTTATCTGAAACATAGAGGAATACCAGCTCGCGTTCTGTTGAGGAACGAAATCCAAGAAGACGCATATTCACTAGCTCATACTCTTTAATCAGATCTCCGCTCTGATCAAAAATTTTAAGAACATCTCCATCCATACCGACGAAACGATCTTGAGAGATCACATAAAAATCACTGTTTGCCTCAAGCGGGCGGAACGTAAAGTTAGAAGGAGTTGTAGAGTCTATAGAAACAAGTACTACAATATTTCTACCGGAGATACCGTCAGTTCGCCTGATGATATATTTGTGACAGCCATCATAAGATGCCCATCCGGAAGGCCATAGCGCCAGAACCTCTGCAGTGGCGGTTCCCCAAATACTTGTACTATCAGGAAAGATTGCAGGTATAATATCAGTAGTTAGAGAAACATCACCTATGGTAAGCACTACTGTGTTCCAGTTAATGACTGGCGTCGAAATATCCGCTGTATACCAGTCCATTCCCGGGTCACCAGACCGTGTTGCCCAGATGATTTCTGAATAGCTCCCCTCTATCATTGTTAAGCCTTCAGAATAAGTTGAGGATCCATAAGCGTTTTCACTGGAAGTCGCCCATGTAGAAAAATCAATCGCAGCCAGATTAAGATCATCACTGGTTCCGTTATCACTCAAATTCACAAACCAGCCTTTCTGATCCAGAGATACAATTCTTCGTGAATAATACGTACCGGAATTGGCATTATAATCAGGGTTGGACATGGAAACGTAGTTTAAATTCCCGTTTTCCCAATAATAAATTCCACTCCAGACATCTCCAAAATATACACCATTATCATCACCGTTATCCGGGACTCCCCAAATAATTTGACTACTGTCCGCTACCCATTCCGCAACCTCCCCCTCATATCCAAAGGGCAGCTCAAGAAAAGCAGCCTCCTCCAGATAGGAAGGAACGCAGGAGAACAAAAGGGCTGTAAAAACCATTAGAAGCACTAGCTTTTTCATAACTCCCAGCGCACTCCTATATTCAGAGGTCCCGCATACTGCAGGTGCCAGTGATCAAAAATATGTGCCGGCAGGGGAGTATCTGAAACAAAGAAATCTTCAAAAGGGGCGTCATAAAAGGAGCTGTAGAATATTCTTGGGGTATACTCAAAAATTATACTGAAGTTTTCGCCCTTAAAAGGATCAAACTCCAGACCCATAGGCAGATCAATCCCCCAGGTGATTGTTTTTGACAGATAAAGAGGCTCCTCTTCTCCGAAAACAAAACGGGTAAATACTCCAAAGCCCAAGTAGGGCCGGAACAGGGAGTCCGCAGGCAGCCCGTAGGATCCCATACCTATTACCGGCTGTATAAAACCCCGCTGAGCATCGCTGTAAAAAGTGAACAGGTTCTTCAGACTGATGATATTCTGTTCCAGATCGGCGTAAAAATAGATCTCTTCATCCTGCAGGTACTTTATGTAGCCGGGAATAATGCCGAACTCCCATAATCTGCCCTTCAGCTCCAGTGCCCAGGAGGCATAGGGGGTAAGATCAGGAATCCGGGTTTCGTCTTCATTTCCCACAAGGATTTCCCCGGTATCCGGTACATATCCGGGAGCCTCCAGGCGGTAGGGAAGCAGAGCGCCGGGTATGGCCCGCACCGGAATCTCACCTTCCGCTCCGGCTTCCAGTACACCGCTTTTTAGAATAAGCCTGGAACCTTCAGGAACAATAAGGGTAAGGGTTACCGGTTCTGCTTCCAATACCGGAGGCGTAAAAACAAGTTCTTCCTTACCAATGCCCTGTACCGCCGCAGCAACTGCACTGTCCATTGCAGGGAACCCTTTTATAACCGCCTGTATTACCCGGGGCAGAAAATCCTTGCTCATTTCTTCAAGGCTGAATTTCTGGTATATCCAGGTTTCGGTAAAAACTTCTTCATCGGTAAAACGGTCTATGCCCCGGACCCAGAGGCTGGAACGGGAACCGAATTCAAGCAGACCCGCATAGAGAACAGCATCACATTTATCCTGATTACCGGTATAAGTAACAGAGTCACTGTTGACCAGCTCCGCTGCAATGCTTGAAGCAAGCAGCCGTACTTCAGGAATATCTTCTTCCCAGGTTACGGCAATAGTGCGTTTTACCTGCCCGGTGCCGGATGTATTATCCTGGGCGTAAAGAGAAAAGACTGAAAGGAGGCAGAGTAACACTGCGACAGAGTATTTAATAGACATACTTTGCAACCCCTCCCCGAATGCTGGATACCCAGACAGTCTTTCCGCTTTCGCCCAGTTCGGGGAACTGATTGTTACCGGGAATCCTGGTCTTTACCTTCTCTTCCCCGGTTATGTAATCATAAATGGCCAGAGATTCTCCATCGTCAAAATCCTCACCCCAGATAAGCAGGTAGCGGTCATTGGCGGTTGTATATAAATTCCATGAGAAATAATAAGAAGACCACAAGTAACTATGACTAACCGGTTCATTTGTCACCACAGAAACACCTGTTTGAACAGTTGTCGACCAGGATGAACTGAAATTGTACACCGCAAACTGAGCGGCAGAACTTCCCTGCAATGCAATACCAGTCTGGGTAACAAGCCTTATCGTTGTTGTATCCGAAAGACCACTGATTGACTCAACACAAATCAATTCCGGCTCACCGAAAGTACGTGAATCGATGGAAGTGCCCGAATCTTTCGTATCAGTCCAGTAGAGATAATTTGTTACCGGTTCATACCAATAGGTCTGAACATAGCTTTTTACACCCCCCTGGGTTGAGTGGGCCACGAACTTATAGGTTGTACCCCCTGCAGAAGTATATTGAGCAAGCTGAGTATCCGGTTTCAGGGTAAGGGTATCTCCATATTTCAAACCATTGTCATAATTCTGGGAATTGATAATCACATTTCCCGATCCCGGATCCCGGTAGCAGTTTATCGGCGGCAGTTCATCCTGCCAGTAGTCTTCCCAGTAGCCGAGATCCTGACTGTAGGCATAGAAGGTATAGTCCGAGAGGTTATCCGCATCTAATTCAAAGACTCCCCGGGTTCCAAGCACATAGACCTTACCCTGAAACTCCCTTGGCCGGGAGGCAAGATGCTGGTTGAATGAGACTGCATCCGCCAGATTGCTGTTGATACCGATGTCATCAAGCTGGTTGATATAGCCGTCGAAACCCAGGTACTCACACGAAGAAATAAACAGGACAACAAGTATCAGCAACAGGGGGCGAATCAGTTTTTCCATGCAATACCCCCGTTTATTAAAACTATACCACTTTCAGCTACATTTGCCGGGGTTACATTGGGATAATAGCCGCGGACGCCAAGATAGGTAAGCCAGGTGGGACGGTTTATTTCAAACCGGACTCCAAATCCGCTCATCAGCGCAAGGTAGGTAGCCCACTCCTGATTCGGCATGGCATAGGTATTAATTCTGGTATTCAGTTCAAGCTGAAGCCGTGTTCCGGTATCCGCCCGGGTCAGGAAATACCAGCCCAGGTGTGCACCGGCTTCAGTCTCAACCATTGATTCGGAGAAATCGGGCTTAAAGACCTCGCTGTCATCATACTGAGGTAGAAGATACATACCTGCCGAGGCCCCCAGAGTCAGGGTCTCTTTGAGCATACGCAGCCGCCATTCCCCCATCAGCCCGAAAGGCCTGAGATAGGAAAAGGTAATGCCCACATCCTGTTTTTTCATTGGATACAGACGGGGAATTTTAAGGGTAATATCTTCTTCCCCGGTGAAATACTCCACAGTTCTGGTATAGTAGCCGTCCCTCTTCAGATTAATTCTCAGGAGAGTTTTTACCGGCACCTTCAATTCAATCTTACCGGTCGCCATGCTTCCACCTTCCGAGCCGTTTGAGAGGATAAGCACTGTCTCAGGATCGGGCGGAGAGAGAAGAGTTACTGTTATGGTACTGGAGACAATCTCCTCCCTGCCTGCTGCAACAACAGCTCCTTTCAGGGAGTCCTCCGCCTCATCATCCAGAGGCAAAAGCCGCTCCACCAGGACCGCCGCAGTACGGGAAGCAAGTTCGGGTATTCTGTTCACTAATTCTGCGGAATCAACCTGACCCTGCCAGGTTCTGGAAAAACGGACATCGCTGCGGGCAAGATCGGCTGCATAGAGTACCAACCGGGCATAGACTCCGCCTTCGGGATTTGCCTCAATAACATAGAAACCGGAAACCACGGCATCCGCACCCTTAAGCAGGGCATAAGACTCAGCCCCGGTTAAATCATAAGGATCTTCCGGATAGGCCTTGTCTCCGGGGTCAGCGATGCTGCTTCGTCTGCCCAGCTCATCCTTGAGGTACCCGGCAAAATCATCTCCAAAGGATGAAAACTTATTATCTTCAATTGATTGTGACGCAGAAAGTACTATCATGGATGGAGGAAGTATCAGCACCTTTCTGCGCAGATTCTCTTCTGCAGCAAGGGACTGAACACCACCCAGAGCAAAAAGGGTAAAAAAAAGTGTGAACAGCAGAGTATTCCACTGCGCGGACAATTTCATATCTCTTATTATAATCGGAGATAGAGAAATAAAGTAACACCCCTAATCCTGCATAAAATGAAGGAAAAGGTTGTTGAATTAGGCTGATATGGCCGCTATACTTGGAATAATCATGGATGATGACCCCTACCCTCCGTCGCATACTCTGTTTAAATTAGAACCGATAACGGAATTCTCATGTTGGTAAGCATACTCTCCCTTTCAGGGCTTATTCTGCTCTCAGGTTTTTTCTCAGCCACCGAAACTGCCTATACCAGTCTTTCCATGCTGCAGATCCAGCATCTGGTGGAAAATCACGGCAAGAAGGGCCGGTATGTCAAAGAACTCTCCAGCAAGCCGGACATCCTGCTCACCACTATTCTCATAGGCAATAACCTGGTGAATATAGGAGCCTCAGCGCTGGCTTCCCAGCTTACGATTGAGGTTTTCGGCAGTCAGATGCTGGGAGTTATGACAGGTATTCTTACCCTCGTAATTCTGATATTCTCGGAAGTCACCCCCAAGCGGATCGCAATAATTCACAACGAGACCATAGCTCTCCACACAGGGGGAATGGTAAAATTTTTCTCATTCATCCTGGCACCCATTATCTGGCTTATCAGTCTTATCAGTTCCTTCATTACCCGCTTTTTCTCTTCCGAGAGACGGGAGGATGTCTCCATGGAGGGCATTCTTCATATTGTTAATGTTGCAGGTAATCTCGGAGTGGTGCAGCAGTATGAACAGGAGATGATAAAGAGTATCTTCCGCCTGGATGATGTCCCTGCCCGGGCAATCATGACCCACCGGACCGAGGTCTTCAGCCTGGATAAAACCATGCCCCTGACCGAGGCTTTTCCGCTGATGATCGAAGAGGGTTTTTCCAGGATTCCCGTCTGGGAGAAAGACCCGGAAAAAATTGTCGGGGTAGTCCTTTTCAAGGATGTCGCCAGGGAAGTGACCCGGGCACGCGGAGATATGCAGCTGCAGAATATTATGCTGGACCCCCTGTTTATTCCGACAAACAAGAAGATTTCCGACCTCTACGACCGCTTTAAGCAGGAAAAACTCAATATGGCCATTGTCATGGATGAATATGGCGGCCTTGCCGGGATAGTCTCCCAGGAGGATATTATTGAGGAACTTTTCGGTGAGCTCTATGATGAAAATGAAGAGAAGGGCCGGGAGCGTATTCAGCACATAAAGGGCAAGCGCTATCGCATAAAGGGAGACACCTCCCTGAAACAGATTGAAGATTCCCTGGGAATCGACCTTCCCCACGGAAAATACGTACAGACAATTTCCGGCTATATTGCCGAACTGCTTGACCGGCTTCCCCAGCGGAACGAAACAGTGGAAACCGACTGGGGAGAACTGACTATAGAGGGAATAGTCCGCAACCGCATAACTTCACTGCTCCTCACCCTGAAGAGGCGCCCCCCCGCCGCTGTACACACAGAAGAAAAGCCTCCGGAAAAATAGATGAAAAGCGATATACAGGCCATGAGCGGCAAAGACTGGATACTCCTGATCCTACTCTCCCTTGTCTGGGGAAGTTCATTCCTGTTTATCGAGATATCCCTTACCGCCCTGCAGCCCTTCACCATAGTTGCCCTGCGCCTGATTATTGCCGCCGCAGCACTTCAGCTGTATATCCGAATACGGGGAATCAGGCTGCCCCTGACGGCACAAACCATTCCGGCGTTTATAATCATGGGGTTTCTCAATAATGTTGTGCCCTTCAGCTTTATTGTATCCGGACAGCAGTATATCACCGGCAGTCTCGCCTCTATTCTGAATGCCTCAACACCCTTCTTCACTATCCTGGTCGCCCATTTTTTTACCGGGGATGAGAAAATAAAACTGCACAAACTTATCGGACTCACCCTGGGTTTCGCAGGAGTATTCAGCCTCTTCGGAATTGCCGGATCCGCGGATGGATCACACACAATCAGAGGTATGATCTTTATTTTGGCTGCGGACAGCTCCTATGCGTGTGCGGTGGTTTACGGCAGGCGCTTCAAACGAATGGGGTTGGAACCAACTGCAACGGCGACGGGGCAGCTCTCAAGCTCTGCACTGCTCATGCTTCCCATTGCACTGACAGTAGACCATCCATGGAATATCAGTCCTCCGGCAGCGGATGTATGGATTGCCGTAGCCGGACTTGCTCTACTCTCCACCGCCCTGGCATATGTTCTCTATTTCCGGATTCTCTCATCAAACGGTGCAACAAGCGTTCAACTGGTAACCTTCCTGGTTCCGGTCAGTGCTGTCATTCTGGGAGCTTTAATTCTTGGAGAAGCGGTGGAACTCCGCCACTTTACCGGTATGGTTCTCATAGGATTGGGACTCTCTGCCGTGGACGGACGCATTTACCGAAAAAGAAAAAAACTTAAAGATTCGAAAGCCTGAGTTCACCTTTCTTCATAAGAGTTTTCTCACCGCCCCCGGGCATATAGAAGGTAATATCCGGTTCAACCACCAGCCCGTCGCAGTGAATCAGGGCAGGGGCATCATCATCGTAGTTGGCTCCCACAGCAATGTGGCATGTGCGGTAGGCTTTCTCATCTTCCAGCATATTCCCCCGTACTGCTGCGGATGGATTGAGGCCTATTCCAAGCTCACCGATATTGCGGGCATTGTGGCGGTAAACCTCTCCCATACCGGCAGGCAGAGTTCCCTCCGAAGCCATTGCCATGGCCCGGGATTCTCCCGCTGCAATGGTTTCCTCCAGCTGACGGGCTTCGCTCCCGCCGTTTATATCGGTTATAAATCCCCCTTCAGCCCGCACAAGTATGGAGCGTTCGATCAGAATATCCCCGCTGTTCAGGGAAATGGATCCCCGGAATGCAATGGTGCCGGCACTGCTGTTGAGGGCGGGAGAAATAAAGGTTTCCCCAGCGGGCAGATTGCCGCCGCTGCCGGGCAGGGTAAAATCGCCATCGTCGGGATCTCCGAGCCGCCCTTCCAGACCTATATACAGATCCGTTCCTGCCGCACATTGAACCCGGGCTCCCACAGCTTCGTCCATTAGCTCCTTAACCGCCAGACATTCATCCTTCAGCCTTCTATAATCAATACTAACAGTGCGTCGGAACATGTCCCGGGTTATTCCGGGAGACCAGAAAGCCCGCATACTCTTCTCACCAGAGAGCAGATAATCAAAGATACCGTCGAACTCCCGGTCTCCCGATCTATAGGGAGTCTTCAACCCCTGAGGATCCTTCCCAAGTTTATCCTTACTCAGTGAGATAAATACCTCCGGCCTGGAATGGAGAGCGGCCAGCACCGCAGGATCGGCAAAGTCTATCTGGCTTTTTACCGGCTGAACCATCATAACCGGCTCTGCCTTCAAAGCAGCCGCAGCGGCATACAGAGCCCGGGATATCGCCAGAACATCCTCTTCGGGATTGGTAACAATGAGCAGCCTCTCTCCGGGCTGTATTCCAAGAACAGTGCTGCAGGCGGTTTCTGCGGATGACATAAGGGTGGGGTCGAGGGTTGAATCCATGGAAAAACAGTAATCTCCCTACCCCCCTGCGGTCAAGTACGACATTGACGTACCTTCATTGCAACGAGTATCATGCCGGACATGAGCAAATATCCATACGCAGAGATTGAGCAGAAATGGCAGAACTACTGGGAAGAAAATTCCAGTTTCAGGGTTACCGAAGACCCATCCATTCCCAAGGAAAAACGACGGTATATCCTGGATATGTTTCCCTATCCTTCAGGATCGGGCCTCCATGTAGGTCATCCGGAGGGCTATACCGCAACGGATATCTACTGCCGATTCCTCAGAATGCGGGGCTATAACGTTCTCCACCCGATGGGATTCGACTCCTTCGGACTTCCTGCGGAGAACTACGCAATAAAAACCGGTACCCATCCCAAGGTTACCACGGAAAACAATATCAACCATTTCCGGACCCAGATTAAATCCCTGGGATTCAGCTACGACTGGGACAGAGAGCTCTCCACCCATACCGAGGAGTACTACCGCTGGACCCAGTGGATTTTCCTCAAGCTTTTTGAAAAAGGCCTGGCTTACGAGGCGGAAACACCCATCAACTGGTGCTCCTCCTGTCTTACCGGCCTTGCCAACGAAGAGGTAAAAGACGGAAAATGCGAACGTTGCGGTCAGATTGTGGAACGGCGCAATATTCGTCAGTGGATTCTGAAGATCACTTCCTATGCAGACCGGCTGTTAGAAGATCTGGAAACCCTGGACTGGTCCGAGTCCATCAAAAGCATGCAGCGCAACTGGATTGGTCGCTCTGAAGGTGCTAATGTACATTTCCAGATTGACGGTCACGGAGAGTCCCTGGAGGTCTACACCACCCGGCCCGACACACTCTTCGGCGCAACCTACATGGTCATGGCTCCGGAACACCCCTATGTGCAGAAGATCACCACCGATGCCCGGCGGGCGGAGGTTGAAAGCTACCTGGAACAGGCACGGCTTAAATCCGATCTGGAGAGAACCGATCTCGCCAAAGATAAAACCGGAGTTTTCACCGGAGCATATGCAATAAACCCCGTTAACGGGAAAAAAATCCCGGTGTGGATTTCCGACTATATTCTCATCAGCTACGGTACCGGCGCCATTATGGCGGTACCTGCCCACGACCAGCGGGACTGGGAATTTGCACAGATGTTCAATCTCCCCATTATCGAAGTACTCCAGGGGGGCGATATTAAAACAGAAGCCTTCACAGGTGACGGCCCCCACATAAACTCCGGTTTCCTGGACGGGATGGGCAAGGAAGAGGCAATTTCCGCCATGATCGCCTGGTTGGAAGAAAAAAAACTTGGCCAGAAAGCGGTGAACTACAAGCTCAGAGACTGGGTGTTCAGCCGTCAGCGCTACTGGGGAGAACCAATCCCCCTGGTGCACTGTCCGAAATGCGGCATAGTTCCCATCCCCGAGGATCAGCTGCCCCTTAAACTGCCGGAGGTGGAATCCTACGAACCGTCAGGCACAGGTGAATCACCTCTTGCCAAGATTGAAGAGTGGGTACATACCGACTGTCCCGAATGCGGCGGTCCGGGAAAACGGGAAACCAACACCATGCCCCAATGGGCAGGATCCTGCTGGTATTTCCTGCGCTATCTTGATCCCCATAATTCCGAATGCCTAACTGACAAGGAAAAAATTGATTACTGGATGCCCGTTGATCTCTACGTAGGAGGAGCAGAGCACGCAGTGCTTCACCTGCTTTACGCTCGTTTCTGGCATAAGGTGCTCTTCGACATCGGTGTTCTGGAACAGCCGGAACCCTTTCAGCGGCTGATTAACCAGGGAATGATCACCTCCTTTGCCTATCAGCGTCCGGATAAAACCCTGGTCCCCACGGATGAAGTGGAAGAGACCGGTCCTGACAGCTTTATTGAAAAAGCCAGCGGTATCGAACTTACCCAGGTCATCGCCAAGATGTCTAAATCACTCAAGAATGTCATCAATCCCGATGACATCATCCGGGATTTCGGTGCCGATTCCATGCGGGTTTATGAAATGTTCATGGGTCCCCTGCAGGTCTCCAAGCCCTGGTCAACCTCGGGAATCAGCGGTGTTCACCGATTCCTGGATCGGGTCTGGCGTCTTTTTGACAAGCCCCAGGTAGATGAAACTCCTAAAGAGGAACTGATAAGGGTACTTCACAAAACCATAAAGAAGGTCACCCTGGATACCGACGGCCTCGAGTTCAATACTGCCATTTCGCAGATGATGATCTTTGTGAATGAAATGTTCAAAGAAGAGACCCTCAACCGGCAGCTGATTGAACCCTTTGTTCTGCTGCTTACCCCCTATGCTCCCCACCTAAGTGAAGAACTCTGGGAAATGTTAGGGAACAAACCACTTGCCGGAGCACAGGCCTGGCCGGACTACAATGAAGAGTTGACAAAAGACGATGAGATACAGATGGTCTTCCAGGTAAACGGAAAGGTTCGGGCAAAAGAGATGGTTGCTGCAGACATCAGTGTTGAAGCCATGAAAGAGATGGCTCTGGACCACCCGAGAATAAAGGAACTCATAGAAGGCAAACAGATCCGCAAGATTATTCCGGTACCGGGTAAGCTTGTTAATATTGTAGCTAATTAAGACATATAGAGTACTTGAAGCAAGGAGGAGTGTAATAGTGGCAAACTACCGCCTGGAGGCCCTCAGAAGCTGGATGCAGCAGGAAGGGGTCGAACTGATTGTCATAGAAGACTGCGAGGAGCGCCGCAACTCCTCCCTGCGATACTTGAGCGGACATCCGTCGGATGCACTCTTTTTCCTGCACGTTTCCGGCGCGTCCCTGCTGGTGGCATGGGATCTTCCCCTGGCGGAAATTCATGCCACTGCGGATGCCCTGGTTTCCTACAGCGAGTTCCAGCGCAGCCCCATTCAGGCTATCGCCGGGGTTGCCCGCCGATACGGCCTCTCCAAAGGTGCACGGATTGAACTGCCTGCGGCCATTCCCATGCCGATGTTCGAAGATCTCAAGCACGAAGCACCGGAATTTACCTTCCTCTGCCGTGAAGACGGCATAGAAGCACAACTCTGGGAACTGCGCAGCATCAAGGATGCGGAAGAGCTTGATATCTACCGGGAAGCATCCCGGATAACCAACAACATAATTGACGAACTCGTGGAAGGTTTTAAAAAAGGCTCCTTTGAAACCGAAATAGATGCCGCCCTTTTTATTGAAGCCGCTGCCCGCAGGGCCGGTACCGAAGGTACCAGTTTCGATACCATCGTTGCCAACCCGGAACGGAGCTTCGGACTTCATGCCTTCCCCAATTTCTCAGGCGCCCTGCTCAACCTTCCGGGCCCGACAATTATCGACTTCGGCGTCCGCCTTAAAGGCTATGCAAGCGATGTCACATTAACTCTGCTGAAAGGACCCCTAAGCCCGGAACAGGAGAGGGTTGCCGCACTCATAGAAGAGGGCTATGCCGCCGCTGAAGCCGCGCTGGGACCTGAGCTCACCTCGTCTTCGGTTGCACGTCGGGTGGACGAGGTTTTTGCCCGTGAAGGATTTACCATGCCCCACAGCCTGGGCCACGGGATAGGACTGGATGTGCATGAACGCCCCTTTCTCCGTGACAGAAAGGAGCATGAGATGATCCTGAAGCCCGGGATGGTTCTCACCCTGGAACCGGGACTTTACGATCCCGACCTGGGTGGAGTCCGCAAGGAAAACGACTACCTAATTACTGAGAAAGGTGCCGAAAAGCTGACAAATTCGGCAATTTTCAGAATCTGATTCTACCAGCAGCCTGAAGAAAAGAACCAGGCTGGATCGGAATATGCGGTCCAGCCCTTGCTGTCACAGCAGACAGCAAGGGTATACTCCCCGTTAAAATAGAGGGTTCGTCCCTGCCGGAATCTTCCCCACACACCATCAGAAACAAGCTCTCCCAGAGGTTCTACAGGCAGCCAGGATCCTCCCGGAAGTGACCCTGCAGGCAGTGTGTATTCCGGCAGCAGCACAATATCACGGCTTACCAGGTTTCCCAGCATTAATGCGGCAAGCAGGCGCTGACGATCCAGCCTTCCGGGATTCCCTGCTGATATCTCCATAGTTTTTTCCAACAGCACAGGGTAGTTCACCTGTTCAGGACTACCACCGGCGGCTTGAAGATCCAGCAGAAGTTCGCTACAAAAGCCGCGGGTAAAGGACAGGTAAGCCTCTTCATCACCATCCCAGGGCAATACAGCACCGGCACAGGGGATTTCACTGCCGTAGTGTGCAAGAATAATAAAGAAACTGCTGCGCTCAACGGTTATACACACTTCCGTCCCAGGCACACACTCAACATCATAGCTACGGTCCTCTGCATCAACCGCCTTAAGCAAAACGGAAGAGGCACCAAACACTTCATACGCCTCCGGAAGATCCGGGACATGCAGGCTGATCCGGGTAGAGGGAAGCAGAAAACCACAGCATCCGCAGCTGAAGAAAACAATTGTCAGGAGAAAAAGGAGACGAACAGATCTGAGACAGAACATATAGAGTGAAACCGGGAAATGTTAAAGCTGCTTCAGCTGGCGGTGATAGATTTTACGGATTTCCATAAGAATCTTCTGATACTCATCAGTGCGGTAATCCGGGTAGGTCCAGTCGAAGGGCTGATACCCCCCCATGCGGTAATGGAGTGTTATCTCTGCATAGATTCCCCGTTTCAATGCTATCCGGTGTCCTGCGTGTTTAGTCGTGGCCAGTATCAGACGGTTCAGATCAAGCAGGCCGGGATCAAGGTTGACCCTGCGGTTACCTCCGACAGCATTCTTCTGCTCTATCCGGTTACAGGTTCTTTTTATTTTCCAGAGAGTTGATGGTTCCACCAGGCGGTCAAAGGCAAGAAACACCCGGGTTATCGGGCCGTCCATCTCTTTGTCGTAGTACTGTGAAAATTCAAAAGGAAACTCAGGACCGTCATAATCCAGTGGTCCAAACCGGCGCATCAGTTCCTCCCTGGCTGCGGAATATGCTGCCCGGCGGCTGAACAGAACAGGAATAATAAGTTTTTCCGGGGGGAAAAATCCCGCTTCACCCATAAATGGCGTCCAAATAGATTGAAGGATAGGACATTTTAGCTCATAATTACCCGCATATGGAAGAGCAGACGGATCTGAATGAAGCGCTCAATAATACAATATCCCAGCGCCGGGCCCACATTGATAAGAACCAGATGGCAAAGTTGAAGGATAAATTCCGCAACTTTCATACCTCTTTCCAGAGTATATACAAAGTATTCCTGAAAAAGGGCATTATCCCGGAAGACCCCTACAAGGATGATTTCAAACTATCTGAGGTCACAACCCCGGACAAAGACCCCTTTATGGAATCAGAGCGGATCGAAAAGATGAGTATCCGTCTCTCCCAGTACGATACAATCCTTGAGTTCCTGACCCACTACTATCAGTTCAGCACAGATTTCCTCAACCTTAAGCGGCTTAAGAAGATAGGTGAGTTGCTGATATATTTCCAGTGGACTAAAATGACTCCCAATTCAACGAATCCCCACACCAGGACCATGGCTGATTTTATTCAGTCAATCAAAGGCGGAGGAGACTCCCTTTCCAACAGCATACTCACAGACGGGTGTAATCAGCTGTCCAAGCTTACAACAGAAATTGTCGGGCTGCTCAAAGAGATAACCACATTTTCAAAGCAGCTCTATAAACAGGATATTCGGGAGAGGATTCTTTTTAAGATACATGTTGACGGGCCAAACTCCCAGGAAAAGATGGGAAAGGCCTTCGTACAGATAAAGCGTACGTTCCCTCAGGAGATGCCGGATACTCCATTCTTTCCGGAACTGGTCCACGAACTGACAGCAGAGGAGTTTAGCCCTCAGAGCAGTCAGTTGAAACAGGCACTGATAGAGTCCCTGCAGGTAAAGGAAACAAAGGCAAAAACCCGTGAGGATGTTTCATATAAAAGTCTTCTGCTTGAAACGGTTCGCATATTCTCCGGCGCCAGTATTCACCTTGAGAAAGCAATTACCAAGCTGAATGAGAACCAGACTTTCCTCGACCAGCGCAGACAGACCTTCGGTGACCGCTTCCGGCGCTGGCTTATGAATATGGTGAAAAAACAGGGAGAGAAGCACATCTATATGGTGGAATTCTTTGATGAAAAAACCTCCACCACCCGAACGGTGCGTATAGACTACGACAGCTTCGCCGCCAATGCTGTAAAACGGGCAAGAAATCTGGGAGTTCTCTCCAGTAAGGCCTCCAGCACCTATATGCGTCTTGAAGGCAGCAGCGAAGAGAAGGTATATGAGTTTGTAACAACCGTGGTGGAAGATCTGCAGAAGATGATCACCACCCTGCCGGCCCTGGATACCTACTTTAAAAGTGAAGTACCCAGGGAAATGCGGGGAAGAATTCACGGAATAAAACTTGAAGTTTCAGCCATTAAGAATGTTCTTATAAGGGCAAACCAGAAACGCCACGAGTATGTTGCCAAGAAAGAAGAGATAACCCAGCTCAAGAAGCTGGGTGTTGATACAAGCGTGACCTAGGCTCGGTACACACCAAGAACCCGGAGATTATCCGAAGTCCCTTTCAGAGCCTCAATTGCCTCATCAAAAAGCGCAGCCTCAGCTGGCATCTCCACATCCATGTAAAACATATACTCCCAGGGCTTGCCCATAATCGGCCGAGACTCCAGTTTTGTCATGTTTATTCCCTTGTCTGCCAGCACTTTCATGCAGATAAACAGGGCGCCGGATTTATCCGACACGGAAAATACCAGAGAGGCCTTGTTGGCTCCTTCCCTGGCGGGTTCCTCAGAACTGCCAAGCAGAAAAAATCTGGTATAATTACTGGGATTTGTTTCAATCCCCGCTTTCAACACCGACATGCCGTAGAACCCTGCAGCCTCCTCACTGGCTATAGCTGCACAGGAAGGATCATTCTGACCGGCAATAAAGGCAACAGAGCCTGCAGTATCGTAGTAAGGAACGCGTTCCGCCTGGGGCAGGCTGTCAAGAAAACGGGAACACTGTGCCAGCCCTTGAGGGTGGGAATAGACCTTTCGTATCGTACTCAGGTCTGTACCTTCCGTACCGATAAGCGTGTGTCGGATACGAACCCGCCGTTCACCAAGTATTTTTATATCAGGAAACTGGAGAAAGAGATCATAATTTTCATGTATCGATCCTGCCAGAGAGTTTTCCATGGGAACAACCCCGTACCGGGCTTCACCGCTCAGGACAGCATCAAAGACGGCCCGAAAACTGGATTTCGGCAGAGATTGCGCGGATGAGCCAAAATAGAGCAGCAGCGCCTTCTCACTGTAGGCTCCATGTTCTCCCTGAAATGCAACAGTAAGGGTATCACTATCTGACTTCACTGCAGCTTTTGCAATGGAGCGGAGTTCCACAGACTCCTGCCGGACAGGACGTTCCAGCTCACGGCCAACCACGGGAGTCATGGCCTCAATATCCCGCATCAGTTTTTCAAACTGGTCGGGCAGGAGAGACTGAGGCCCGTCAGAAAGTGCCTTATCCGGATCCGGATGAACCTCGACGGTAAGACCATCGGCACCGGCGGCAACTGCTGCCAGTGCCATGGGAAGAACCTTCTCCCGGATTCCGGTGGCATGGCTTGGATCAACAATCACCGGCAGATGGGACAGTTTCTTAACCACCGGAATGGCAGAAAGATCCAGCGTATTTCTGGTGTATGTTTCGAAGGTGCGAATACCCCGCTCACACAGAACAACATCCTCCGATCCGTGGGCCATCAGGTATTCAGCAGCCATGAGCCACTCTTCAATTGTTGCCGCCAGACCCCGCTTGAGCATTACCGGCTTCTTCAGAGAACCGACCTTTTTCAGCAATTCGAAGTTCTGCATATTCCTTGCACCTATTTGAAGCATATCTATGTGCTCCGCAAGGAAATCAGCGTATTCCGGGGCGACAATCTCGGTAACAACCGGAAGACCGTACTTTTCCCCGGCTTCCTTGAGGTATCGAACACCCTCTTCCCCCAGCCCCTGGAAAGAATAGGGTGAAGTTCGCGGCTTGAAGGCACCGCCACGAAGCATTACTCCGCCGGCATCCCTGACAACCCGGGCAGACTCAAATATCTGCTCTTTGTTTTCCACCGCACAGGGGCCCGCGATAACCGCCAGACGAAGGGGGCCGATCTTTACAGGGCCGACCGTCACAAGGCTGTCATCTTTTTTAAACTCTCTGGAGGCAAGTTTGTAGGGTTTGGAAATAGGAATAACCTGGGCTACTCCGGGAAGAAGTTCGACTTCCCGTATATCTATACGGGCAATGCCCACAGCACCGAGAATAGTCTCTTCTTCACCGACAATCTCACGAATGGTAAAACCTTTTTCAGTCAGGAAATTACGGATATGATCCTTGTCAGCATTGCTGATCGAGTTGTTCAGTACGATTACCATAGTGGTAACCAAGCTATTTTACGGTCTTACTCTTGTCAAGTACGTAGGAAAGCTGCTTGCCGCTCTTTGGTCCGCTTTTTGCAAGATAGGTCTCTTTTCGTACCAGGGAGGTCTCAATCCGGTCTTCCAGGTCCTTCTGGTAGGCAAGAATCCTTGCAATGTAGTCAAGAGTCATTTTCGGTGCTCCCCTCTCAGTCACCCTGGTTCTGCCCGCATTGTACATGGCCAGGGCTGTAACCGGGTTCTTCCCCACATCCAGGCAGTAACGCAGGTAGGCCACACCTTTTTCGGCATTTATTTCAGGATTAAAAAACTGCTCCTCCGTAAGCTCCGGAAATGAGCGGGAATTGAGCTGGAACAGCCCGCGGTCGATTGAGCCGGAATTTCTGTTAACTGCAGTTGTCACATAGCGGCTTTCCGCATACGCCAGTGAAAAAGCAAGAGATGCAGATACACCATGGATATCTGCATAACGGAGGATCAGACGACTGATGTCTTCAGACCCGGTAACAAGGGTATAGAATTCCAGAATGGACTGGCGGGTTTCCGCGCGCCGGTACAGCGTAAGGCTGATATCTTCGTCGGCATTAACGTGAATGGTGGTAAATGAATCCTGCTCAGGTGAAGCCTGTTCAACAGACTCATTCTGCAGCGATTCTGCTTCAATGGCGGAATTGCTCAGCTTACCTGCACCTATACCGATAACGAGTATAAATAAAAGCCCAATAGGGCCAATAACTCTAATATAGTTCATAGGGGCAAAACTTACCCAAAAGGCAGGTAAGGGTCAAGACCTGAACCCCTCCCCCTAAAAGGGTTTTAATGCCTGCAGATCAGAGTAAAATCGTTATTCAGATAGTCCTCTTTTATTTCAACCGCAGAGTAGATCTGCAGGCTCTGTTCCCGGACTTCAGCGGGATCAAAGTAGTGATACCCTTCGGTAACATCTGGAGATTTTACCGAGAGCAGATTGATCACTACTGTCTCGCGGGTAAGACTGTGAAGCTTCGGCAGAAAGCGGTCCAGCAGCTCCTGATTATTACCGGTTTCAAGATTGAATATTCCGGAACAGAATGCTACGTCAAAACTGGCCGGCAGAAAGGGTTCTTCCTCAAGAATATCTGCTGTCAGGAAGCAGTCATCTCCTCCGCAGCGCCTCATGGCTTCCTGAATCATATCTTCAAGGATATCCACCCCGCAGTAATCGACCTTTATGTCTTTACCGGTCAGATAAACACAGAGATCACCGATTCCACAGCCGACATCAAGCAGAGACTTGCCCTGCAGATCAACCGACTCTATAAGTACATCGAAGCGGGAGTACTGGCTCTCCCTATCCTCCCAGTCCAGGATTTCATAACCTTCGCGGTCGGGACGGATTCGGGGAATATAGTGGTCTTTTAATCTTTTAAGGGCATTATCCATATCCGCTGAAGGTAAGAAAGCTGTCCGATCCTGTCAAGTATAAAGCGCCGCAATACACGGAAAAGATTTCTACATGCCTGCTGTTTTTACTGGATAACCGGTGTATAGTATTTTCATCAGGGAAGCCCTGATTCTGTTGACTGGAGAAGTCTCTTTCTTTACTCTTAACAGAACAGCGTCAGCCTGATTCAAGAGAAAAGAAACAGCACAACGTAAGGAGAAACTGGTGAACGAGAAGCGTGTTTTATATGCCGAGGATGAGTTCACTAACCGGAAACTGCTGGAAATAAAACTGAAGAACCATGGAATAGCCTGTGACCTGGCTCAGGACGGCCTCAAGGCAATGGAACTTTTCAAGTCCAAGCAGTACGATCTGGTTATTTTAGATCAGTACATGCCGGGTATGAATGGCGATCAGGTAGCACGGAAGATCAGGGAGACCCATCCGGAATTGCCGCTTATAGCAATTACCTCGGATGACGGGGAAATTCAGCGTCTTAATGAAGCCGGCTTCAATGAGGTTTTTATTAAACCCCTGCGGGGACAGCAGTATATAGACTCAATAAAGAATTACCTTACATAAGGGACGAATGCGCAGATTACTACTTGTATTTATGATGCTCAGCGGCTCTCTGCTTTGTGCAGATCCGATAAGTGTCAGTTTTTCCAGTCAGCCCATAGCTCTGGATCCTCATCATTCCTATACATCAACCGAGGCGCAGCTTTATACTGCAATCTACGAAGGGTTATATACTTATCATCCGATAACCCTTGAGCCCGTTCCGGGAGCGGCGGATTACTATGATCTCTCCGAGGACGGTCTGGTCTACACATTTCATATCCGGCCCAATGCTTATTACTGGAACGGTGACAAAGTTACAGCCGAAGACTTCCGGGAGTCCTGGCTCCTGCATCTGAATCCTGAAGACAATGCGGAGTATACATTCCTACTGGATATCATAAAAGGTGCACGGGATTACCGCACAGGAAAAGGTAGTGTTGATGATGTAGGTATCAAGGTACCGGAAGAAGGTATCCTGGAGGTAACCCTCAACCATCCTGCTTCTCACTTTCTGAAAATAATCTGCCATCACAGTTTCAGCCCGATCCATCCTAAATTCCGGGAGAATCCGGACTGGGAGCATACGCCGTCGGTTATCAGCAACGGCCCCTTCATGATCTACTCCCGGGAACCTGACAAATATGTTCTCAAAAAAAATGGACTCTACTGGGACCGGGACAAAGTCCTCGCCGAAGAGATCACCCTGTATTTATCTGACGACTACCGCAGTATGACGGAGAAGTTCAACTCAGGTGAAGTCCTCTGGTCTTCGGGCAACGTACTATACAACCAGCTGGATGATCCCGACACCCTGGCGGTTTTTCACCAGTTTGCCACCAGCTACCTTTACTTCAACTGCAGTACATCTCCCTGGGATGATCCGCGGATTCGCAGAGCACTGCTCCTGCTTGTACCCTGGAAGGATATCCGCACCGAACAGCGTTATGCAGTACCCACATTCAGAGCGGTACCGCAGATCTCGGGCTACCCGGAGATTGAAGGAATAAACACACAAAACAGAGAAGAAGCCATGGCACTTCTGAAAGATGCGGGCTACCCCGGGGGCAAAGGTCTGCCGGGACCGGTATTTAAGATCCCGGAGAGTCAGGAGGTTCAGGCTCTTGCACTGGAGTTGGCTACCGCCTGGAAAAATGCAATCGGGATAGAGGCCTCCTTTACTGTAGTTCCCTACAGTAATTACTACACTGCCATTGAGACTAAAGATTACACCCTGGGGCTGATGAGCTGGATAGGGGATTACGCAGATCCGCTTGCTTTTCTGCAAATGTGGGTTAGCGATTCCAACCTGAATAAGGGATCCTACAACAGTGCCGCATACGACCGCCTGATTGAAGAATCCATGGCCCGCAGCGACAGAGAACGCTATTCAAGTATGGCACAGGCTGAAGAGCTCATTCTGAAGGAAGGAGCCATAATACCCTACAAGCATGCTCCGTCGTATAATTTTATACACGTAGAATCTTTAGGAGGATGGGTGCCCAATCCACTGGATATTCACCCCTTTAAATATCTTCATTACACCAGACCGCCGCTTCCTGCCCGTATCGTCCGGGCCCGGCCGTAAAGCTCGAGCATTTCCCGCAACCTATCTCCGACAATGGAAGTCAGCTGTTCCTTCCGGAAACGGAAGGACCAGTTTTCAGGCCCGACAGTAGAGGGGGTATTCATTCTATCTTCAGTTCCAAGGGTAAGAATATCCTGCAGAGGAATAAGTGCAAAACCCGCATTTGAACTCAAAGCCATACGGATAAAATCCCAGACAATATCATGGTCATCCCTGGCAAGATACCGGCGCACCACATCTCGTATAGTGTCATCGCAGCTGTTGTACCAGCCAGCGGTGGTGTCATTATCATGGGTTCCGGTGTAGACCACCGTGTTTGCCTCATAATTATGGGGAAGAAACTGATGATTCCCGTTAAAACAGCCATTCTGGTCAAACTCAAAGGCAAACTGGAGAACCCGCATACCGGGAAAAGAAAATTCCCGGCGAAGATTATCAACCTCTTCGGTAATTACTCCTAAATCCTCGGCGATCACCGGCAGATCCCCCCTGGATTTAAGCAAATCGGCAAAAAACTCCCCACCGGGAGCCTCAACCCACTCCCCTTCCATGGCAGTTTCCGCGTCCGCCGGAATGCGCCAGAAAGCCTGAAAACCACGGAAATGGTCAATACGAATCCAGTCAACCCTGCTAAGCACCGCATCTATCCGGGTCTTCCACCAGCGGAAGTCGTCATTTTTCAAATATTCCCAGTTATACAGGGGATTTCCCCACATCTGTCCGGTTTCAGAAAAATAGTCCGGAGGAACTCCCGCAACCGCCATAGGTCTGCCCTCCTCCCCCAGCATGAAGTTATCCGGCCAGGTCCAGACATCAGCACTGTCGGGCGCTACAAAAATGGGGACATCACCTATTATCTCCACTCCGCATTCGGCGGCATAGCTCTTAAGCCGCTTCCACTGGCGATAAAAGAAATACTGAATAACTCTGCCGGTCTCAAGCTCCTCTTCGAGTAACCGTCGCCATTTCTTTAAAGCTGATTCTTCGCGAAGACGGATATCAGTATCCCAGGACTCAGGACCTTCCGCACGGTTCAGAAAGCTGCGCCTCAGGGCGGTGTAGAGAACATAATCCTCAAGCCACCAGGACTCCTCCTCAAGAAAGCGACTATATTCGGCTCCCCGGAAGGCGGCATCCTTAAAGAATCTTCCTGCGGCCCTTGTGAGAAGGTCGGATTTCCAGGGTATCACCAGATCAAAATCAACTCTGTGCTGGGAGAAATCCGGAATACCAAAAAAATCAGTATCAATAAGGAGCCCTTCCTCCCTGAGGAGGTCCGGACTGATAAGCAAAGGATTACCTGCAAAACTTGAAAGTTCCGCATAGGGAGAGTTACCGTAGCCGGTGGGGCCCAATGGAAGAATCTGCCAGAGACCAGCTCCTGTGTTCTTGAGAAAATCCAGAAACTCATAAGCAGCAGGACCAATATCTCCGATACCGTAAGGCCCGGGAAGGGATGTAGGATGCATGAGGATCCCCGCACTTCGCCTGTCTATCATTCCGCCTCCAGATGCCGTGTATGCCATATCAGTACCGTAAAAAATGAGTTTTTTCAATGACGATGCACTATTTGGTCAACAAACTTCTTCAGATTCTTCCGGTACAAGAATGCAAGCACGGTTATCAATACAACCAGGCTGGTTATAATACCTAAAAGAATCCAGTTGCCTCCAGCTGCGGCACTGCCCGCCATAACACTGGTTACAAGACCCGGAAATCTGCCGGCAAGGGAAAGGATGAAAAAAAGAGGAATCCGAATGCTGCTTACCCCAGCAAGATAGCAGAGGGCATCCTTGGGAAAGCCGGGAATCAGGAAAAAAAGAAAGAGTCCTGTATGTGCCCGACTGGATGAAATAAGATCGGAAAATCTGCGAAACCGATCATCACCCAGCAGTATGTTCACAAACCGGGAGCCGAAAAAGCGTCCGATAAAAAAGTTTACCCCCGAGCCAATCCCTATTCCGGCAAAGGAGAGAAGAAGCCCCTTTGCAGTTCCGAATAAATACCCCCCGGCTATCTGAGGCACCTCTCCGGGAATCATGAAAATAAGAACCTGTAAAAACTGCACCGCAATGAAAACAAGCGGTGCTGCCGGCTGAGCATCCACCCAGGATGCAAAACTGCGGGGATCGGTAAAAACCTGATTCAGCCTGTTCCAGTGAATCAGAACTCCCGCAGTAAACAGGAGTAGAAGCAGAGGGAAAATCAATCCAATCAGAACTTCTGCCTTTCTGGATTTATCCATATCTGTAATGTACAGAAACCACCACCTTCAGACTACCAGACAGGCCGTACTCATAGTTCAGGCTTTGACTCTCTGGCCCTGTTTCAGTATAATTACAAATATGGAATCAGCCGCACAGTCGAAAACCTCGACCCAATATAAAGTAGACCAGGAGGTGGTTTATCCGCTTCAGGGTGTCGGAAAAATCACCAGTATAGAAGAGAAGGATTTCAAGGGAAAAAAACTCCTCTACTATATTGTCTACCTCGAAGTATCTGATATGACAGTAATGATCCCGGTGGATAAAGCTGACGAACTGGGTATCCGGGCAATTGTGTCCAAGGATGAGTCGAAAAAGGCTCTCAAGCTTATTTCTGAAGAACATGAACCCATTACCGCCGACTGGAAGATGCGCTATCAGATGAATCTTGATCTGCTTAAAAGCGGCAGCGTTATGGATATCGCAACAGTAGTCCGTACGCTCTATCACAGAAGCAAAATCAAGGAACTGCCTATTCTGGAGAGAAAGCTCTTCGATAGTGCCCTGAAACTGCTTGTAGATGAAATATCCTACTCCCTGGGGAAAGGCAAAGACGAGGTTGATACCCTTATCTTTTCCAGGCTGGAATCCCGGGATTAGTCTCTCGCAATGAGAGCCGCTGTTATTGTTACAGCCGCCGGCTCCAGCCGGAGATTCGGCGGCAGCATGAAAAAAGAATACCTCAGCCTCGGTTCCGGAAGCGTGCTTTCAAGCGCACTTATGCCTTTCCTGAATCCTGCAATATTTTCATACCTGGTAGTTACGGTTCCTGCAGAAGGGGAAGCAGATGCCCGGGAATCCCTTGCAGACTGCCCGAGATTGGATGAAATCATCTTTGTCACCGGCGGAGACACCCGGCAGGCATCGGTGTTTGAAGGGCTGAAAGCGCTGATGGAAATCAACCCTGAGGTTGTTCTGATTCATGACGGAGCCCGCCCCTGGTGCAGCAGTGATATCGCCGAAGCCGTAGCAAGAAGAGCCGCGGAAGCCGGCGGCTGCGCCCCTGCCGTACCTTCCGTGGACGCTATGAAGATCATCAGCAGAGAAGGGTTTATAATTGACCATCTCTCCCGTGAGACAACCTTCCGGATACAAACCCCGCAGGGATTTCTCTATGAAGACATCCTTGAAGCCCATGGTAAAGCAGCCAGCGACAGCGGAATCTATATTGACGATACCGAAATTTACGGCCGTTATATCGGCGCAGTTGCCACGGTTCCGGGAGATGAGGCCAACCGCAAAATAACCTACCAGGAAGACCTGCTAAAGTCATGAACCTGAATATTCGCATCGGACTGGGATACGACCTGCACCGCCTGACAGAGGGCCGTCCTCTTGTCTTGGGTGGTGTAACCGTTCCCGCGCCGTTTGGTGAAGATGGCCATTCTGACGGAGATGTACTTATCCATGCGGTAATTGACGCACTTTTAGGCGCAGCTGCACTGGGTGATATCGGCATGCATTTTCCCCCTTCAGATGCGTCGTTCAAAGATATCGACAGCCGCATACTCCTATCCCGCACGGTTAAACTGCTGCGATCAGAGGGGTACCATCTTATAAATCTGGATGCCACGGTTATTCTTCAGAAGCCGAAACTGATAGAATACATCCCTGCTATCCGGCGACAGCTGGCTGCCGACCTCGAAACGGGCATTGAAAACGTAAGCGTAAAGGCCAAAACCAACGAGAAGGTGGATGCGCTCGGCGAAAGCAGAGCCATAGCGGTCCATGCAGCAGTTCTGATCAGCAGATGATCCTTAAACCGCCCCGGGACTGGATTTCCTTTTTTGAAACTCTGAGAGAAGCAACAAGGGAAGCACCGGTGCCTTCAATAAATCAGGTGGCCGGCGATGTTCCCGACCCGTTCCGAGTACTTATCTCCACCATCCTGTCATTAAGAACAAAAGACGAGGTAACCATAAGCGCCTCAGAGCGCCTCTTTGCCCTGGCAGACACTCCTGAAGCCATAGTGAACACGCCTGAAGCGACAATTGCAGATTTGATTTTCCCCTGCGGTTTTTATAAGACCAAAGCCAATACAGTAAGAACTGTATCACAGCTCCTGCTTAAGAATCACAACGGAAAAGTTCCCCACAGCTTTGACGCATTAACAGCACTTCCCGGTGTGGGTGCAAAAACCGCCAATCTTACTTTAGGTCTGGCTTTCGGCATTCCATCAATTTGCGTGGACACCCACGTCCACCGCATTCCCAACCGCATGGGCTGGATCCGGACAGGAAGTCCGGAAGAGACAGAAACGTATCTGAAAAGAATTCTTCCGGAAGAATTCTGGATAGAAATCAACAGCCTTATGGTTGCCTTTGGAAAAACCATCTGTGTCCCGGTAAGTCCCTGGTGTGGCAGATGCCCTTATTCTTTGCAATGCCCAAAAGAGGGTGTAAAAAAACAGAGATAGTTACAGGATTAATGGTCAACCGGAAAGAAAAACGAAAAATGCCCGCTTCCGGGAGCAACCTCCATGGTTCCGCCCATTCTCTGGGTCAGTCCCTGAATAAGTTGAATCCCCAGTGAAGTTTCGGCCCTTCGCATATAATCTTCAGGTATCCCGACTCCGAAATCCTGGTAATCCAGCAGATATCTGCTACGAACACGACTGAAAGATATACTGATTCTTCCAGGCTGGTTCGTACTGTACCCATGACGTACGGTATTAGTGATCAGCTCTGTAATAATCAGACCAATCCAGATACCACTGTCTGCATCTACTTCTGACTCGGCAATATCATACTCAACAGTAAACCGGTCGCGAATGGTAATGGAATCGATTATCTGAGGAATGAGCTTGTTCAGATACAGCGACAATTCCACCGTCGAAAATACCTGACCTTCATGCAGATGCTGGTAAACCAGGGCAATTGATTCAACTTTATTTCCAAGGTGTTCAAGCAGAGACTTGCAACCAAGGAAATCAGGCTCGTCCTGGCTTAGCCTGATAAATCCGAGAATCATGGCAAGAGAATTCTTAACCCGATGATGCACTTCCCGAAGGAGAATCTCCTTCTCGGTCAGAGCCTGCCGGATTTCCTCTGCGGAGCGTCCGCGATACATGGCATTCCTGGCAACAATAGAGATTCCCTGCAACATACCCGACTCGATCTCGCCCCAGGGATACCCCTCTTTAAGAAAAAGCAGAAACAGTGCATCAACACCGCCACGGACAGAAACAGGGGTTGCCGCAATAAGAGATGCCCCCCCTTCCTGCTCTGTCAATTCCGGTAACAGCTCCGAAAGTTTTCCTGTAAAAGACTGCTCTTTTGCCACCTTCTCTATATCGATTGCCGGACGGTTAACCACTGACAAAGCATCCTGAAGCTGATAAGGGAGGTTTTTATGTACTGAAAGAATAAAATTACCGGTAATCCCGTTTGCAAGGAAAACACCGCCTCCGGTGAACATTTCCAGCCCTAACAGAGATTCAAGCAGATAATTGAACATATCAGTCAACGAGATGCAGTTGTCTGCTTTATCAATCAAACTGTAGGGAAACTGCTGGAGTTTGATAGTCTTCTGCAAATGTTCAACATCAGAATGCAGTTCACGGTTTTCAACAACGAGTTCTTCAAGTTTTTTACTATAACTTTCCTGCTCCATGCTTCTTTACACAGGAAGCTTAGTGTTTTTCTTTGCCGATTTCAAGAAAAAGGCCCTGAAGACTATCTCCAGGGCCTGAAATAAACTGTTTTTAGGTACTCTCTATTCCCGGGCAATAAGCATGGTTCGGGGATCAAGCATCAGATGCATATCAGTGAGCTCTGTACTCTCGCGGTCCTTGACAACCTTCAGTTTAACGTGATCCCCGTCGTAAGCAAGGGTAATGATCACATCAAGCGAATCCTCGAAAGGTTTAAGCTGAACAGGATGACCTGCTTCATCAAAATAGGGTTCTTCAGGTTTCAGAGAAGCACTGAACCATACCTCTACACCTTTCTGCTCTGCGAAATTACGGATTTTTTTCAGATCATCAGCAGAGGCAATTGTGAAGTCGAATCCGTCGAAGAGAACCTGGTCCGCCGCGAAGTTACCATCACTGATCATGGCACCTACGCTGTTGAGAATCTGCTCTGTGGAAATTCCCGCCTGATTGAAGTTCATGATCACACGGTTTTTGATAATTTCATCGTGAACAGAGACAGCATTTTCAAGTTCTCTCTTCTTGGAAATCTCGCCGAAAATGTCTTCATACCAGCTGACAATATGATCGACCTTGGATGAAAAGGAGACATGAATAACATGTTTCTCATTAAAGAGCTGATCAGTGGCTATATGCACCAGACAGGCAGTCTTCCCGACACCCTTCCGGGAGGCAAGCACACCAACGTGCCCCTTGCCCAGACCGCCGTGGATTGATTTCTCAAAAATCCTCAACGGACTGCGCTTGATAAGTTCAGATTTAACCATTCCTACCCCCTATTTTCCTTGCTCTTTCCGCTTTTTCTCTTCGAACTCTTTCTTGAGATCTTCAGAGATTCCTGTCGGCACCCGTCCGTACTTTTCGAACTCCATGGTGTACTCCGCCTTACCCTGGGTAAGAGAGCGAAGAACAGTAGAATAACCGAACATCTCACTCAGGGGAACTTCGGCTTCCACCCGACAGAAGTTTCCGTCTTCGACAGATGCTACTATTATACCCCGACGCTGATTAATTGAGCCGAAAATATTTCCCTGAAATTCATTTGGTCCTTCAACAGAGACCTTCATAATAGGTTCAAGTATAACCGGCTTGGCCTTTGCATAGGCTTCGCGAAAAGCGCCGATAGCAGCAATCTGGAAAGCCATATCTGAAGAGTCGACCGCGTGTGAAGCACCGTCCTGAAGAACTGCCTTAACGCCCACAATGGGGAATCCGATAAGAGTTCCCTTCTCAAGAGCAGACTGAAAACCCTTGTCACAGGCGGGGATATATTCAGTGGGAATATTTCCGCCCTTAACCTGGTTCTCGAACACATAGTTGCCTTCACCTTCATAGGGCTCAATATATCCGACAACTTTACCGTACTGTCCGGAACCACCGGTCTGTTTTTTGTGAACATAATCAAACGAAGCCTGCTGACTGATTGCCTCACGGTATGCTACCTGGGGTGCTCCAGTGACAACCTCTGCTTTATACTCACGCTTCATACGCTCAACGTAAACTTCCAGGTGAAGCTCTCCCATACCCTGAATTATAGTCTCATTTGACTCAGGATCAACATAAGTACGAAAAGTCGGGTCTTCTTTTGTAAACCTGTTGAGGGCCTTGGCCATATTGTCCGATGCCTTCTTGTCCACAGGAGTAATTGCCAGGGTAATAACCGGGTTGGGAACAAACATTGAAGTCATGGAGTAGTTCAGATCGGGGTGACAGAAAGTGTCTCCCGATGCACACTCAACACCGAAGAGCGCTGCGATCTCGCCACAACCTGCCTCAGTGATATCTTCCATACTGTCCGCATGCATCTTGATAAGGCGTCCAACCTTGAATTTCTTGCGGCTACGTACGTTGTAAAGCTCTGAACCTTTCTTGATCTCACCCTGGTAAACACGGATATAGGTAAGCTGACCGTATTGTCCATCTTCCAGCTTGAAAGCAAGCGCCACAGGGGGCTTTGCAGGATCTGAAGGCAGAACAATCTCTTCTTCGTTGTTATCCAGATCAAGGGCCTTGTTCTCAACCTCTGTGGGGTTGGGAAGGTAGGCAGTTACTGCATCAAGAAGGGACTGAACACCCTTGTTCTTGTATGCAGAACCGAGGAATACGGGAGTAAGATCCAGTGAAAGAGTTCCAATGCGCACAGCTTCGTGGATAAGCTCTTCAGTTACCTGCTCCTCCAGCATTGCTTCCATAAGGTCTTCGGAGAACATGGAAACAGCGTCCAGCATGATCTCCCGGCGTTCTTCCGCCAGGTCCTGGAGTTCAGCGGGAATTTCCTTAATCTGGATATCCTCTCCATCATCTCCGTAGAAATAAACGGCCTTCATGGTTACCAGATCGACAACTCCCTCAAGCTTCTCTTCAAGCCCGATAGGAATCTGCATCATAATAGCATTATGACCGAGTTTTTCTTCAAGCTGATCCCGAACCTTGAAGGGGTTGGCTCCGGTACGGTCACACTTGTTGATAAATGCGATGCGGGGAACATTGTAGCGCTTCATCTGGCGGTCTACAGTAATAGACTGGGACTGAACACCACCTACGGAACAGAGAACCAGAATGGCTCCGTCCAGTACACGCAGGGCACGTTCTACCTCGATGGTGAAGTCAACGTGGCCCGGAGTATCGATTATGTTAATCTGTGTGTCTTTCCAGGTTACGTTGGTTGCGGCGGAAGCGATGGTAATTCCACGCTCTTTCTCCAGCTCCATGGAGTCCATGGTCGCCCCGACACCGTCCTTACCCCTAACTTCGTGTATTGCATGAATCCTCTTACAGTAAAACAGGATCCGTTCGGTAAGGGTTGTTTTTCCGGAGTCGATATGGGCGCTGATACCGATATTCCTTAGATGGGTAATATCTTGGCTCATATTCTACTCTACCTCTCAAATATAAATGTATTTCCTGCTTTTCAAGCAATTTAGAGTCAGCAAGAAAGTTTTTATTCTTGTCAAATCAAGCAGGGGCGGAAGCACAGCTCCCACGGATGGCAATACTATAGAAAATCTACATCTATTACAAGACCTGAAAATACACGACAGCCCCTGCTATATCCTTTATTAACAGAAAGTTAACCCTGTTGATGACTGGCAGTCCCGGGCAGCTAAGGCTATACTGTGGAAGTGAATATTTTCATAGGGACAAGCGGTTATTCTTACAGTGACTGGCTGGGTCCGGTCTACCCTGAAGGAACCGGAAAAAGTGATTTTTTTACTAACTACTGCCGGATATTCAACTTCACCGAGTTGAACTACAGCTACTACAGCTTTCCAGCCGCAGGAACCCTTGAAGCCCTTCAGAATAAAACACCACCGGGATTCCGCTTTGCCCTGAAAGCCCACCGGAGCATGACCCATGAGAATGCAGATGATCTTGCAGAACTCTGCAGAAGGTATGTTGAGGCGCTCAGTCCCTTAAGAGAAGCTGGATCTCTTGCATCGGTCCTGCTGCAATTCCCCTGGAGTTTCCATTACACGAGGGAAAACCGCCTCAGACTGGACAGCCTCTGCCGGGGACTTGAAGCAGTCCCCGTTCATGCCGAGTTCCGCAATAACGACTGGTTTCTGGAGAAAACTATAAACGAACTTACAAATCGAGGAGTCGGGATTGTTACATCGGACTATCCTGCCCTTCAGGGGTTGCCAGATTTTACGCCACGCGGCGAAAATCCGGTCTCCTATATACGCTTTCACGGACGCAACAAAGAGAGCTGGTGGACAGGAACCAATGTGAGCCGTTACGACTATCTCTATTCAAAAGAAGAGCTTGAAGAATGTATTCCGGTCCTGAAGGAAGCTTTGGTAAAAAGCAAGGTTCTGCTAATTGCTTTTAATAATCACTACAAAGGGAAAGCGGTTCAGAACGGGCGGGAATTAGCCGGGCTACTGGAGGAATAGGGAGAAGTTATCTCGCATAGGGGACACAGAACGTATTGAGGGAATTTTAATATTGACTACCTTCCTGATCTTGATATCAGCGAAATTGAAACCCTGTAGAGAATACTATCCTGTAAAAAGGAATCTTCGCTTCTCCTGGGCAATAAAGGCTTCAGCCTTCTCCATGAAGAGACGTGCCGCCCGGTCGTCGGGGTTGGCGGCAATAATTTTTCTGAACAGGTCGGAAGCAGTGTCAAAATCCTTTTTCGAGAAGGCAAGAATGGCCTCTTCAAAATCGGTTTTCGTCTCATTCTTCAGGCTTTTCAGTGGTTCCGGATCGCCGTCAAAGATCTCAAACAGAGAGACCGTACTGTTCTTGCCTTTTACCCGAACTTTTCCCAGGAAACGGAAGCCATAATCTGTGGGATTTTCCAGTTTAATAAATGATTCCTGACTGATAATTATATTGGCTCCATAGAGCTTGGTTACATCCTGAATTCGTGATGCAAGGTTAACCGCATCGGAAATAACCGTTCCCTGCATCCTTCCTTTGTCACCGATTATTCCCAGAATCAGATTGCCCGTATGAATACCCACACCAATGCTGATGGGACGATAGCCGCAGGTTGCCCGCTGCTTGTTATACAGCTCCATATGCCCAACCATATCCTGGGCCGCCCGGATTGCATCTTCCGGTTTACTGGGAAACAACGCCATAATTGAGTCGCCGATATATTTGTCGATAATTCCCCCGTTTTCCTGAATCATGGGGCTGAGTCTGCTTAAAAATGAGTTAATGAACTTGAAGTTCTCCTGGGGCGTCATGCTCTCGGACAAGTTAGTAAAAGCCCTGATGTCCACAAAGAGTACCGTCATCTCCTTCTGAACCTGATCCCCTAACTGAATGTCGACTATATTCTCATGACCCAGAAACTCCAGGAATTCCACAGGGACAAAACGACTGTATATCGAGTTTGTTCTTGCCAGGTTCAGGTGGGTCTTTACCCGAACCAGCAGCTCTTCCTGGGTATAGGGTTTTGCCAGAAAATCGTTGGCCCCGGCCTTCAGGCCCTCTTCCATATCCATTGCTTCCGACTTCGCTGTAACCAGGATAATGGGGAGTTCCGAGGTGGGATGTGTTTGTCGTACATGACGGCAGACTTCATAACCGTTCATCCCGGGCATCATAATATCCAGAAGTATAAGATCCGGTTGAAGATCTCCCAGCTTCTTCAGCATCTCTTCGCCTGACAGAAATGGCATGACCCTGTATATACTGTCGGAGAGCTGGTTTTTTATAACCTGAAGGTTTACCGGATTATCATCGACTACAATAATATTGAATCTGGTTGATCCGCCTTCATCGTAAGATTCGTCCAGGGATTCCAGATTCTCCAGAGCATCCAGAGAGAGTTCGAGAGCTTCCACACCTTCCGTAACAGCTTCTTTTGACCCCAGGGGCAACTTGAAGGTGAAAATTCCGGGGCTCTCGTCACCATCACAGCTGTATTTAAGGGTTCCGCCGTGAAGCTCAATCAGAATCCGTGAAATTGCCAGGCTTAATCCTGCTGTTTTGAACCCTTCTATGAGGGTAAGGTCATCCTCCTGATAAGCCCGGAATGATCGATCCACCTTCTCCTGGGTAAGATTTTTAATTCCTGTAGCGGTTATGGAAACCGACACCAGCTGCTTCTTCTCATCCGCCTCCGCGGAAATACTGATCCGTCCTTTTTCCGAGAAGCGAATTGCGGTTCCGAAAAGGTTATAAAGAATCTGCTCAAGACGGTTTTCATCGCCCCGTACAAAAACCGAATGGGGCTCTATAGTATTCTCAAGTTCAACATCGTTGCCCATCACCAGGGGCACACACATTTTCCGGACAATATCCGCTGCCACGGAAAGATCAACCTCCCCACTGCGAAGGGTCAGTCCCCCTTCCTGAATCTTTGAAAAATCCAGGATGTCATTGACCATGGCATTCAGTCTTATTCCGGAAGAAAAAACCAGAGAGAGCGTCGATTTCTGATCTTCCGTCAAGTCTCCCATGGCCCCCCGAAGGAGTGATTCGGACAGTCCGACAATACCGTGAATAGGTGTTCTGAGTTCGTGACTTGTATGTGCAAGGATATGCTCTTTAAGTCTATCTGCGGTGTGCATGTGGGTATGCAGATCCTTCAACACCTGATTGCTTCGATAGATGGAGAGAAGATGATCCAGCAGGGTAAGGAAAGAGAAAAACAAGAGTCCAAGAGAAAACAGATAGACTGAATGTATATATCCAGACCACAGCAGGAAGTCATTTACCCCCAGGCCCAGCAGCAGCAGAATGCCGAGAAAGTGCAAACCCGCACTGGTATCACCCCCGATGAATCTTTTTATAAGCCTGACGGAGAAACATGCCATAAGCATGGTGGTCAATCCGAAATAGACAAGAAAAAGATACCCCTGATACCCGGGAGAAATGAAAAAATAGGCAGCTGTAAGCCCGGCAAGGGAAACAGAGTAAAGAATCAGAGGGAATGTTTTTATATCCGGTTTATACCGGCTGCGGATATAAAGCCCCAGGGCGATCCCCCCGAGAAACAGGGAAAAATACTCCGCCATGAAAAAAAACTGCCAGGGACTTCCCTTCATCAGGGTCAACAGCAGCTTATCCTCCGTAACAAGTACCCGCAGTATGGCTGCAGATGCAAAAAGACTGAAAAAAAGATGTTCCCAGCGAAAACTGAATGCAGTAAGCATCAGAAAAAGGAGGCCTGTCACCAGCAGTGAAGATACAACAAAAAGACTTAAGGCAGAGCGCAGTATTGAACGAATGGTGATCTGCTCGGGATCTCCCATCAGGAACGGGGATTCCCAGGCACCGCCGGTAAAATGATGAAAACTGGAGATCTGCAGAGTTACATTAAGTGAACCATTTTCTGGCACCGGCACAGTAATTATGGTTTGAAGGGAAACAGGTTTTTCGGAGTCCGCATCTGCTGCAGCAGCTCCGTAAAGCAGGTGCTCCCTGCCGTCTATCCAGAGCCTTCCCGCAGAACGCAGGGGCGGCAGCCAGAATGAAACAAGTTCCGCTCCCCTCAGTCCGTTAATTCGGAGACTGTAGGTTGCCATGGAAGGTCTGCCCTCAAAGGTTTCTTGAGGAAGATCCCGCCAGCTGCGGGAAAGAGGATACGAAAGCGTATCATCGGCGCCTGTCTCATTCGGAGTCATCAGCCTACCGGGAAAAAATTCCCAGCTGCCGTCCAGAGAATAAACTTCCCCTGTCAGAGTTCCGGGGATTTCAGCAACACCATGCGCTATAGAGACAGGAACACCTGCAACAGTCCAGAGAAGCACACCCAGAGCCCCTGCGGAAGTGAGAAGTATGGCTGTCAGGAGAAGAATGCCGACCTTGTTTCGCATATATATTATCTATCGGAAAAGTTAAGTAAAAAGCAAGGAGAACTTTCAGCAAGACGCAAATACCGCCGATAGTATAATTGAAGAACTATGAAAATAGACAGATTACCTCATTCAGCATTCCTGAGAACCCTCATTTTTCCCGTTCCGGTGACATTTGCGATACTCCTGTTCACCGTGTTTGCCCTCAATATATATGCCCTGGACGAAGAGATAACACTCGGCCGTGAAAACGGCTGGGGGAGGGTCCGTTATGAACACACCATGCAGGAACACCGTGGATTTCAGGGGTATTCAGACATCCTTCTCACTGACGCCGCATACGAGGTCGATGAGGGAACAGACCTGCTGCTTCACTTTGATTCCCCTGCACCGGAACCGACACTTCTGGTCAGTTCCGCCGAAAGTCCCGGCAGTATCCACTGGGAGAACCAGCAGAACTACACCCTTGCCCCTCTTAATATTGAGGCGGAAAACAAACTTCGCGTTTTCGGCAGCGGTGCAGCACTTTTTTCCGGAGCCGAAAGCATGCTCTCCCTTTCCGCAGGGCAGGGAGCACTCTTTTCCCCCGGGACAGACTGGAGGGACTTCACATTCGAGTTCTGGCTCTATCCGGCTGAAACAGAATCTGTTCAGCAGCTGCTCCACTGGGAGGGTGTAACCCTGCCGGGAGAATGGGGCAGTAAAGCCAGAACACAGGGGCTCAGCTGCACCATGGGAAACAACCGGTTAACCTGGCAGTTTATCAATCTTTTCCGCCCCCCCATGCAGCAGGAATTTTCCCTGGAACTCACGGGCCAGAGGGAACTGCTGCCCAGACAGTGGCACCACCATATGGTCCGCTTCAGTGCGGAGACAGGGCTCTTAGAATATCTCATAGATGGAATACTGGAAGACTATGCCTACGCCAACACTGAAAATAGAGAAAGCGGAGTAGTCTTTACCCCTTTCACCGGATCAGCCAGCCGCAGATCGATTTCTATTGGAGCAGGACTGGAAGGGGTGCTGGACGAACTCAGGCTTTCCTCGGTCTACCGGAAAAATGTCCCCCCCTCACCATATAAAGACCGCCAGGGAACTGCCGTAATAGGGCCTCTCGATCTTGAGCATGCAAAAAGCAGACTGATTTCAGTAAAAAGCAGCTTCAGCACCCCCGGCGATTCGGATATTTTCTTCTACTATGCTCTGAATCAGAGTCCATTTGTTATGAACAGCAACGATGCCGGCTGGATACCTTTTACTCCCGGTGTTATATTTTCTCCCGAAACCAGGGGACGCTATCTTCATCTTATGGCCGCCCTTTATCCTGACGGAAGGGAGCAGTACAGTCCGGTGCTTTCCGATATTAGTATTATATACACTCCGGATCTTCCCCCCTCTCCCCCGGGAAAGGTAACAGCCGTTCCCCTGGACGGTGGTGTAAAGCTCAGCTGGGAATCTGTCCCGGACCCGGATGTTCAGGGCTACAAAATCTACTACGGAACCAGTCCCGGCCGCTATTTCGGCAATAATGCTGCCGAAGGGTCCTCTCCGGTGGATGCCGGCAACACAACAGAGTTCAACCTGACAGGCCTTACCAACGGCAGGCTCTATTACTTCACCATAGTTGCCTATGATGAGTCTCCCCGGCCCTTTCAGACCCTCTTTTCCATGGAAGTCAGTGCCCGTCCACGCAGGATCAGCGCCGATTCCGGTGGGGGGATGTAGTGCAGCTCAGGGAACTGGCAGAAAGAGCTCGAAAATCTTTCCTCCTCCATGATCTAGAAAATGCGGAAAACTTTGTTCTGCAGATGGCAGAACAGGCTCCGGACCATCCGGGCATTTTTCTTTTCCTGGGCAATATCTACACTGCCATGGAAAAATTCAATAAGGCAATTCAAGCCTATCAGCAGTCCATAGAGCTGGATCCTGACAATCCTGAAGCCCACAACAATATCGGGATTGTCTACCGCAGAGAAGAGAATTTCCCTGCTGCCGTGGGTGCCCTTGAACAGGCAAGAAAGCTGGCACCTCAGCGGGCGGACATCTGGTACAATCTTGCCAATGTATATAAGCAGATGGAGGATCCTGACGAAGCAGAGGTCTATTACCGCAAAGCCCTGGAACTCAATCCGAATCTCACCCGTGCCTTCAATAATCTGGGAAATCTCTATGAAACCCGGGGTATGCATGACGAGGCAAAAGAGCTTTATCACCGGGGTCTGAAAAACGATCCAAACAATCCTACGCTCAGTTACAACCTGGGGATTACCTATCAGTCCATGGGCAATGCTGTCGAAGCCATCCGCTCCTACCGACAGGCGTTGCGTTCCCGTCCCAACTGGGTGGATGGGCTCAACAACCTGGGAATCCTGCTGGAAGAAACGGGTGAATATGAAGAAGCCCGGCAGATGCTGGAAAGTGCCCTGAAGGTAGATGCAACCAACCCGAGGATACGTAACAACCTTGGTGTTGTATTAGGAGCCATAGGCGACCACGAGAAAGCCAGGGAATATCTCCAGCAGGCGGTGAACGCCGACCCCACCTATACCACTGCCTACATCAACCTGAGCACTGAGCTTGAAGAACTCAACGATGTGGATGCAGCCTGGAAAGAACTGCAGAGAATAAAAAAGGAAGAATCCTCAAATCTGGAAATCCGTGAGAAGATTGCCCGGTTAGCGGTTAAAACCGGGCGCAACAAACAGGCACAGGAAGAAATCCGCTTTATACTGGACCATAATCCCAAAGCGGGCTTCGCCTGGTCGCTCCTGGGAGATCTTTCTCTGGCTACCGGCAATAGAACAAAAGCCAGGGAAGCCTACAGTCGAGCCATAGGTCTGGCGCCGGAGGATACGGATACAGCGCTCAACCTCGCACTTCTCTACAAAGAGCTTAAGGAATACAATCAGGCAATTGCAGTGGTAAGCGGTATTCTGGGCAGGAATCCCCGCCACTCCGGGGCAAGGCTTCTTTTAGGCAAACTCTACCTGTATGAAAATCTCTACAGCGAAGCCCTGAGCATCCTAACTTCTCTTTATGAAGACTTTCCCTATGACGAAGAGCTTCTGGAAACCCTTATCCGGGCCCACCGGGGTGCAGGCAACAGGGAAGAGGCCCTGCGTATTACCGAGGAACTGATAAACCTCCAGGGGCAGAGGGATGAGACCCTGGATCTGGACAAACTTGAACAGACCCTTGCTCTATACGAAGAGACCGTGGAAGCATATGCCGACGAACATGAACGCCGCTGGGAAGCGAACCTCCGACAGCTTATGAACAGCACCGATACCGAGGCGGAGCCGGAAGAGGTAAGAGAAGAGGACAGCCTCTTTTTCGACACCATTCCCGACCTGGACCAGCCGGCGGAAATTATCGATGTCGGCGGCATTGAACCGGTAATTGTAATTAATGAGGATGAGGAACGACTGCGCCTGAAAGAGATGGAGGAGGAAATTCTCTCCCCACCTCTTGAGGAGGAAAAGGACGAGGAGGAATCCGCTCCCGGACCTGCACCCGCTGCTCCGGTCTCTGCGAAAAATGAGGAATCAGGCTTTCCCGGAACAATAAATGTAAATGTTCAAAACCCGCCTCCCACTAATCGGATAGAACTCGGCCTCCTTCCAATTCCAGGGATGCGGACCCGTATCCGCCGTTATTTCTCCCGGAAATCCCGCGGCGGCGGCGAGGAGATGGAAGAAATTCTTCCCGAAGAGGAGGAGACTCCGGCAGATCTCCTTCGCTACCTTGAAGATCTCACGGAGTTCCTCCCCGAAGATAAACGCAGAGACTTTGAGCAGAGTGAAATGCGCCTACGCATGGAAGCGCTCCTGGACAGACTGGAAGGCCGTCCATCCCTGAGACAACAGGCAGCTGGATTTGAAGCTGAACCTGAGCAGGATAGTAGGGAAATCAGCTTGAATCCCAATTCAATCAGCAGTACTCTCTCTTTTATGGGAGATCTTTCAACCTACCTTCCCGATCCGGACATTGGTGTTGCGCTGCACCACAAGATTGCCGATATACTGAAGACTATGAAGCGAGACAGCCATGGAAACACATAAAAAAAACTATCTCTATGCCCTTAAGGTATACATAGACAAAATGCCCAGTCTCCCGACAAGTGTTACCAAAATACTTGAAATATCCAACGATAAAAATGCCTCTCCGGCGGACCTGAACCAGATAATAAGCCTGGATCCGGTTCTAATGGGAAAGGTAATGAAACTGATAAACTCCGCCTATTACGGACTCTCCCAGGAGATAACCTCCCTGGTGCGGGCAATCATCATGCTGGGAATCAACACGGTAAAAAACCTGGCCCTCAGTACCGCGGTTTTAGCCAACCTGGGCAAGGGATCCTCCGAAAAGGGGCTGAATATGGACGGGTTCTGGCGCCACAGCCTCTGTGTGGGAGTAACCGCCAAGCTGATCGCCCGTAAACTCAAGGTGGACCCCAAACGGCTGGAAGAGTATTTCATGGCGGGGCTTCTTCACGACATTGGCAAGATTCCCCTCAACAACCGCCTTGCCGACCCTTATGTACAGTCCATGCAGAATGCCGATATGCAGCATATTCCCCTTATTCAGGCGGAAAAAGAGATGATAGGACTCCACCACTGCGAAGTAGCCAAGATTATCCTGCAGCGGTGGAAACTCAACCAGGAAATTCAGGATGCGGTAAGCTACCATCATGCCCCTATGAGTTACGAAGGGCCGAACCGCTCCATCGTGTTTGCGGTTACAGCTGCCAACTATTTCGCCAACTCCTTCGAAATCGGCTTTGCAGGGGACAGATATCCCATGAAAGTCCCGCCGGAGGTTTTCAGGGAAATAGGAGTATCCATGGACTGGTTTGATGAGATAGAGGAGCAGGTGAATAACGAAATAGAAAAAGCGCGTATTTTTCTTAAAATTGCAACCTGAGATCCTGCAGATAATGCGGTAAGGTAACAAGAGGACTTGTATATGATGAAGTTACGTTTTTGGGGAGTTCGGGGCTCCATTCCCTGCCCCGGAGAAACAACCGTACGATACGGCGGAAATACTGCCTGTATCGAACTACGGGTAGGCAGCGAGGAGAAGCTCTATATCATAGACGCCGGATCCGGCATACGGTCACTGGGAAATTATCTGATGCAGAACGATCTTCCCAAGGGTCCAATAGATACATCCATCTTTTTATCGCACACCCACTGGGACCACATCATGGGTTTTCCGTTTTTCGTTCCCATCTTTATTCCCAGTTCCCGTATTAAAATCTATGGACCTGTTACCTATGAAGAAGAGGGACTGGCACAGATTGTGGGAGGACAGCTCTCCTACCGCTACTTTCCGGTAAAACACTCGGAGCTGGCGGCCAATATAACCTATCATCCCATGCGGGAATCATCCCTTGACCTGGGTGAGGGCCTCTGGCTGACCACCAAGTATTTGAATCACCCCATCCTCTGCCTGGGCTACCGTTTTGAGTACCAGGGGAAGGTGATCTGCACAGCCTATGATACTGAGCCATTCAGGAATGTGTTCCCCACAAATCCCGATGATCCCGGCTATGACCCCATAGCAGCCGAAGAGGGAGAGAGAGCTGCAGCAGAGGAAAACGAAAAGGTGCTGCGTTTCTTTCAGGGAGCAGACCTGCTGATTCATGACACCCAGTATACCCAGCAGGAATATCTGGATTCCAAATTGGGGTGGGGCCATTCCACCTTTGAATACGCCATAAACAACGCAAACAAGGCAGGAGTAAAGCATCTGGTACTCTTCCACCATGACCCTATGCGAACCGATGCTCAGCTCGATTCCCTTATCGACGACTACCGTTCCCGGATAAAAGGCAAAACAGAAATGAAGATTGAAGGTGCCAGGGAAGGGATGGAAATAATTCTGGACTAAGGAGCCGACTGCTATGTCCAATCATCCCCCGGAACGATATGAACCGGGAGAACTTGACCGAACCCGAAGCAATCTCGGACATCTCTCAGAGGAAGAAGCCCGGGAAATGGCCCGGGTCCTTAACGGAGAAATCGGTGTTGAACGGACCACTCCGGCAATCCAGGAACAATACCACCGGCTGCAACAGCTTAACCGCCGCACAGGGGAAACGGTAATCTACCATACCTCCCGCAGAAGTGAAGCGGAACCGCTTTCCAGGCATAAAACAGCCAGGGCAGTAAAAGAAATAACCGACAGGCAACCCGGTTTTTTTGATCGTGTAAGAACCAATTTCTGGGCCGCCTCCTCTTCCTGCACGATAATCCCCCGGCTCCACGCCATGGGAAGTCTGGTCTCCTTCATTGTTCCGATTCATGAACGGCTGCACCCGGGGTTTATCCTTAAAGGAGACAGAATTTTTTATGGTCACCTGGAACGTTTTGTTCTGGCAGTGCGCTCACTGATGTCCATTAACCGCAGAGATGAAGTTCCATCACTTATGGATGCCTACAGCCTCAAGGTGCTCTCCCTTCTCAGACAATGGGACATTGAGACAGTTCACCGGGAACTCAGTGTACTGCAGCGCTCACCCCGTAATCAGCCGGTGGAATCCGCTGTGCGACTATGCAGGGCTCTTTACCGTCCCATGTTTCAGCTCTCGGCCCTAGATCCCGCCGAGCACATAATCCCGGTAATCAAACGTCTTTTCGACCTGGATCTTATGGCATATCCACCGGATTCCCGTGAAGCAGACCGCATAAAACAGATAGGCATGACCCTTAAAAACGAGCTTTTTCATCTCTTTTACGATGTAAAACGCTCCTGTGCCCCCCTTCTGGTGAAACTTGCAGCAATACCTTATGCACCGTATCCGGAGGTTTTTGAATATTACAAAATTAGAATTCTTAAATTCCTGGAACTTGGAAATGACGATATGATCCCCCTGGAGCCGGATGACCTTAAGGGCGATATTCTGCTGGACGAAAACGAGCCAGGGGAAGATTATGATACAGAGCAGGAAGAAACAGATGGCGAAGAACCGGAAGAGACGACTGAATCTCTTCTTCCGGAAGGAATCCCGGAAGCCTACGAATTCCTGGGCAGGATGTTCCCCCAGAGCGGGTTGGAGCGGCCGGAAAACTTTCCCGACCTGTTCGCTTATTTTAAACCGATAGTAAGTTTCCAGAAAAACACCGACCTGTTTCATCCCGAAAACCCGGTACACCAGGTGGCGGTGCTTCTTGCAATACTTCAGGATATGCTTTACGGGTTCAGGCAGATCATTTTCTCTGAAATTATGGATACAGATGAAAATGCCCGGGAAATACAGAATGAGGTAGACCAGAATCTCGCCCGATGGCACCGCCTGCTGGACGAACTTGTCTGCGGACGTATTCTCACTGAACTGGTTGATTACTGCCGCCAGATAGAACGCTCCCCGGATTACCGCAGCAGCGATACCGGGTTAAAGCAGGAGAACAGCATCCGCGTAAGGGTTCAGCAGAGCATACTGCCCCACCTGGATGTTCCTGCCATCCGACTGGGAAACAGAGGCAATGACCGGGGGCTGCCGGAACTCTATCATGCCGTAGCTGAATTTCACCATCTTCTGAAGGATACCCTTCATATTGATCCTGAGACAGGCAAGTCAGGAATGCGAAATCCCAGCTCTCCGTTCCACTTCGAGATTGAAAACTTTGTAACTTTCCGCTTCCGTCGCTTTCTGCGTAAAAAAGGCCTGCCCCAGGATAACCGCCATCTGGTTCATTACACCAGCCTGCTGTTGGGACTGATGGACTATCTGCTGAACAGTCCTGTAAGTCACTTGTACAGAACCTCCCGCTTTCCGCTCTACCGCTTTGAAAAGGGACACCGGGAGATCCCCATTTACTCAGTGCAGGAACTCCAGACCGAGCGTATAATAGAAAGCAGTGATATTGAACTTACTCCTCCGGAGGAGTTCCTCGAGGGCGGCGGTCAAAAAGGACGAGACAAGGTTTCCGGTCTGTACAAAAGCAAGCTGTATCAGGAAAAAATAAAAACAGCTGTAGAAGAGTTTCACGATTCAGGCAGACAGGTAAGTATTGCTGTCATCTCCATTCCTGAACTGAGGATTCTGGAGCCGGGAACCAGGGACGATAATCTCAGGGTTATCGGACATACCGTCCGCGGTGAAATCAGGGAATACTCCGATCTGCCTTTCCGACTGGATGATGATACTATTCCGGTTGTATTGCCCGAGACAGACAGGTCCAGTGCCGTCCTGTTCTGCAAACGGCTAATACAGGCAATACAGAAGAAACTACCCCAGACCGGTATTCACATAGGAGTAGTAACCTATCATCCCACCTGGAGTGCAGGGAAATTCATTAAGACTGCAGCAAGAACAGCAGCAGAGGCGGAACGCCACAAAGCTCCGTCCGTGCTGGTCTATCAGGAAGCGGATACCAGTTTTGAGGAAATATCCCTAAACAGGGGAGATGCTGAAAGGAGCTGAGGCTATCTATACTTCCGACCCTTTTTCAAGCTTCGCCAGAAACAGCTCGGCTGCCCGTCCTTCAAGTCCATGAGCATCACCTCGGGTCATTTTCCTCAGTGCCTCCAGTTCTTCCGAAGAGAATCTTGCGCTGCCGACAACAAACTCCCGAAAGGCCCCGCAGGCAATGGGTGCAACCTTTTCTGTAATATCAAGAATGACTTCGGCGTAGAGGCGGATCTCCCTCTGGGCATGAGGATCAAGGCGCAGGCGCAGAAAATGGAAAAGATTATGCAGATCCATCTGCCAGTACCACTCGGTATACAAGCTTAAAGGCAGATTTATCCGCGCAAGTTCCCGGGCTATGCCGTTATCCAGGAGCTCTGAATACTCCTCATATGAACGCTTCTGTCCCTCAGCAAAAAAGGCCCGCACCTTTTCCGCCTCCGCCGGTGCCAGCGGCTCCTCTGTTCTGCCCTGCTTGTTGTTCTCACTCTGGGCGGAAACATCCTCCGGAGCAGGAACATAAAACTCGTCCTTCATAACCGAATAGCGCCCGGAAATTTCGTTCAACCTTGCAGTCCGGTGGCGAATCCATTGCCGGGCAACAAAGATAGGCATCTTAACATGGAAGGTAAGCACCACTTGCTCGAAGGGGCTGGTGTGGTCGTTTCTCAAAAGATAGGTAATAAGGCCCTTGTCCTGACGGTAACTTTTTGTTCCTTCTCCATAGCTTACACGGGCTGCCTGAACAATACGATCATCACCTCCCATGTAATCCACCAGCCGGATAAATCCCTTATCCAGAACAGGAAATTCCTTGTCCAATATTGCATCTGCTTCAGCTACGGTACAGCGGGCCATTTGATTCCTCGTAATACAATGATTCGTCTACTATATCGTAAACAGCATCTTTTTACACCCTATGCGGAAAAACCGTACTAGGGTAGACTTGCCTCAAGGAGACGATATTGATGAAGATTGCCGAAAATACCGTTGTCACCATGGACTACAAGCTAACTGAAGTAAATGGAGGTATTCTGGAGCAGAGTGATCCCGATGAAAACTTCGCCTACCTGCATGGACATGGACAGCTTCCGGAAAAACTGGAGGAAGAACTTCAGGGAAAAGAGGCCGGCGCACATATTGAACTGACAATGAGCCCTGAGGATGGATTCGGCGAGCGGGATGAGAACCAGATTATCACCGTGCCCCGTGACAACTTCCCGGAGGATGAAGAACTTACCGAAGGCCTTCAGGTAGAAGCGGAAACCCAGAATGGGCATCAGATATTCTCAATAATTAAAATAGAGGATGAGACGGTAACCCTCGATGGAAACCACCCATATGCAGGAATGACACTTACATTCGACGTAACCGTTACTGACATCCGGGAAGCAACTGAAGCTGAAATTGAACACGGACATGCACATACCGGAGATCATCACCACCACTAAAAAGTGACAAAACCGCCACGGCAGAGTGTTGCATACAAAGAAGGAGTCACCGATGAATAAAACATGGACAGCTCTTTTGCTTGCTGCACTGCTTCTGCCGGGTTCTCTCCATGCAAAGGGAGCCATGGATAGAGATCCCGCTGCAGAAGATTTGAGCGGTATAAGCCGTGTGCGGTTTTCCGCCCCCGGAACACTGCACATTTCCCAGGGAAGCAGTGAGCAGTTAAAAGTCGAGCCCGAACGACTCAGCTGGAAATTTCTGGAACTCGACATACAGGGCGAAGAAATTATTATTCGTCAAAAGCCGGCATTGTTCAGCTTCACCAGACACAGAATCCAAATATACCTTACTTTGAAAGATATTAAATCGGTTCTCACCACCGGTTCCGGAGACATTCGGATAGGCCCGGTTAACAGCAGAGAGCTCTTTCTTGGATCCGACTCCTCAGGAGATATTCAGCTTGAAGCAATGGAAGGAGAATTCCTGGATGCAAAGCTGACCAGTTCCGGCGATATTACAGTCCTTTCAGGAAACGTCACCAGCCAGAGGATAAGCTGTTCGAGCTCCGGAGACTACCGGGGTGCAGGCTTCCGCACAGAGACGGCGGAGGTGAGCTTATCCAGCAGCGGAAATGCCGAAATAAACACCAGCGCCAGACTTACTGCCCGGATGACATCTTCCGGAGATCTCAGATTGCAGGGATCTCCGGTTATAGACTCCCTGGAGCAGACCAGCTCAGGCAGTCTCAGAAGGAATTAGGGGGCTTCAAGCAACCGCTGTCCCCGGGCCAGTGTAAAGCGCTGAATAAGCGTACGCAGCTCTTCAGACTGCCCTGCCAGTTCTTCCGCTGCAGCGGCGCTCTCTTCTGCACTGGCAGTATTTGCCTGAGTGACATCATCAATAAGCCCAACCCCTTCAGATACCTGGGTAAGCCCCTGAGCCTGTTCTCTGCTGGCGGAAGCAATCTCTTCGAGAAGGGCAGCAACCTTGCCGACTCCATTCACAATAAGTTCAAGCTGACCTGCTGTCTGTTCCACCAGCCGGTTACCCGCGTTGGAGCGCTCCACAGAAAGTTCAACAATCGCCGTGGTCTCCTTTACCGCCTGTGCGCTCCGGGATGCCAGATTTCTGACTTCATCCGCAACAACCGCAAATCCACGCCCATACTTTCCGGCTCGTGCAGCTTCCACATTGGCATTCAGTGCCAGAAGATTAATCTGAAAGGCAATGTCATCAATAACCCGGACCACTTTCTTAATCTCTTCAGACCCCTGGTTGATCTGGGACATGGCGGAGACCAGTTCATCCATGGAATGACTGCCTCCGAGGGCGTTCTCTCTTGCTTCAATGGCAAGTTTATTTGCTTCCGTTGCACTGGATGCATTCCGGGAGGCCTGTCCATTAATCTCTGTTACCGACGAAGAGATCTGTTCCAGCGAACTTGCCTGCTCGGTGGCTCCCTGGGAAAGCGACTGACTCGCCTGGCTAACCTGGTCTGCACCACCGGCAACCTGGTCGATCGCCCGGTGCACCTGACTGAGCAGATCCGTCAGGGATTGCTGCATACTTATCATGGATGCACCCAGAACATCGGCATCACTTGCAAGGGTAATTGTACCGGAAAAATCGCCATCGGCAATCACCTTGAGGGCGTCCGCTTTCTGTCTCAGAGCCTCCACCATATCAAGAATCGACCGGTAAACTCCCCTGGTGTTCACTTCCTCAATGACGATACTTTCCAGATCTCCCGCTGCCACCGTTTCGGCAATTTTCACCAGTTCTCCCGGATCACGGCCCAGCTGTCTGAGTATACTGCGGGTTGTGGCCACCGCCAGAAAAAGTCCGCCCCCCAGGGCTGCAAAGGCAATGATCAGCACCGTAAAGATTATCTGCTCAACCCGGGCCTGCATTACCAGATCCGCCTCTTCCGCACTATCCTTATAATAATTTACAAGACCGGCGAGAGCGGTTTGTGTCGCCTTTAATGCAGGCAGGGTTTCATCGTTAAAAATTGTTACAGCTTCAGCCTGTCGTACCAGCAGGGACTCCAGGTAGGCAACCGTCTGCTCCTTTCTCTGACGAAGGTCATCCAGCAAGGGAAGTACTACCTGAGTATACCGGTTTATCGCATCTGCCCTGTCTCCCCTGGCCACGGCACTGACAATTGCTTCCGCTGACTCATGCAATGCGGCATGAGGGGCTTCCCACCGGTCCAGCAGTCTTTTAAATTCAGGGTCTTCTGCGGTATAGCTGTAGTACCAGGTGCCGAAGTTGCATTTATGGGGGTCCATCTGTCCCTGAAAACTTTTACCGGTCATAATAAGCAGGTTCAGCTGCGATACCCACTCAAGATGATCCATCCAGGCCCGCTCAAGCATTACTATAAGATCCTCATTGAATTCAACGTAGATCTCATCAATCCTTGTGGCGGTCTCATGCATGGCCTGATGAGGAGGCTTTATTGCGTCAATCAGCGCTTTGAGCTCCGGATCCTCAGCAGCCTGGCTACCCATATCACCACCATAGATCCACTTGCCCAGACCACACTTCGTATAGTCTGTCTCCACATTCAGTGAAGAGACCGAATCCAGCAGAAAAAGATCGGATACATCATTTATCCAGTGAAGATGGTCAATCTCTTTCTCCAGTGCAAACGCTTGAAGGGAATTCTCATGAACCGTCCGTGCGCCAAGAGCTGCCACATCCATAAACCGGTAAACACTGAGAAATGAAACTGCCAGAATGATGAGAATCATTACTGCAAATCCAGCAGTCAGTTTGGCCCGAAGGGTAATAGCCTTCATTTTTTCCTCCACTTTTCCGAATTTTTCCCAATACCTATATTGTTGAAAAAGAACAGCGGAATTGCAAATTCCGCCGAAAAAAATCAGTAATGGGGAGGTCGGGTATGGGGAAGATTCTCTCCCGAGAGTTCCCGCAATTCCTGAATCCGTTTGGTCAGCAGAGAAAGTGAGGCTTTCAGTGTATCAATCTCTTTCTGTTGATTAATTACCGTTTCATTAAGATCCGCCACCAGGGACTCCTGGTAACTAAGTTTCATTTCAAGCTCCATCAGCCGTGATTCCATACTCCGCCTCCCGCACAGAAAAATATCAGACTCAGAATGACAATTTCAGTTTACTTCCCGCTTTATCCAGAAGATCTTTTGCCTGATCCTGCAGCCCGCCGGCAATCTCCGCGCTGCGTTTCTCCAATGCTGCACGTTTTTCATCCACCGAACTGCTCAGATTATCAGCCTCTTCAAGCCCTTTACCGAGGTCGCCGCCGTACTGATCAAAAAGATTGCTCAGCTCTTTGTTCTCTTCAAGACCGGTTTTCAGCTCATCCTGCAAAGCCTGTTTCACCTCTTCCTTCAACTCATCCGCACGCCCTTTGAGGTATTCTCCAGCTTTTTCAGCCAGAACCGAATCCAGAGTACTGGAGATTCTGAAGGAACTGATTTCATTTCCTTCGGCTTCAAACTCCAGGCGAAACTCAGCCGATTCTGTCTCCTCAAGGATTTCCCGCACTGCGTCTGATAGAGGATCACCGGAAGAGTTATAAACGCCCTGAAAGGCGCCAAGGATAACCAGGCCTTCTCCCCGACCTTTACCGTCGGCTGATACAGAAAAAGTCAGCGACCCCTCTGCTGAACCGGAAAGAGCCTTGACCCCCAGTCCGGAAAGAACCTCGCCTGCGTCAAAGTTGCCGCCCTCCATCCCTGCATTCAGAGAAAACACAGTATCTGCACTGCTGCGCACATCCACCTCTCCAGAAGCGGTGATATCAATTCCACCGGTTGAAGAGTCCCAGGCATACGCAAAGGGCTTACCCCAGATATCAGGATCCGAGTTGATATCATCCGCTGTCAGGCGCATAAAGGAGTCGCTTCCTTCTGCCCCTCCGGATACCCGGAATTCCTGTATAAGAAACCGGGGAAATCCCTGCACAGGGAAATACACCAGCTCTCCTTTACGGGAAAGCACGGTCTTTTTTTTCTCATTATCAGGAGACTCTTTTTTCAGCCCTTTGGCAGCATCAATGGCTTTCATAGCTTTATCATAGTATCCGCCTATTTTTGCCCGCAGAATATTCTCCGCCGCCTGGGAAACAATGCCCTTCAAAGTTCCCGTGGGATTACCTATGGCCTCCTCCAGCAGACTGTAATCCGCTGCCACGGCATCGGAGATCCCCTCCTGCAGTTGCAGAAGCTCTTTGCGGTTACGGTTGAAGTCTGCCGAGGTATCTCCCGCGGTTTTCACCGCCTTCTCCACCGCCGGAGAGTTATCATTAATAATCTTCAAAGCTGCTGCCACCTCTTCAGGGCTGTCGATTGAACTGACGTTTATAGCGGCAATTTTTTCCGCCCCCCGGCGTCCCGCAGCAAGATCATTGTCAAGATTATCTATACGGGCAGGCCAGGTATCAACAGCTTCAGAGTAGGCATCGTTTACTGTAGCGATGTACTCCGGGCTTTCAAGTCGGGATATCTGCCCGTCAAGGATAGCCTGGGGATCCATATCGGAAATCAGTCCGCCCCCCGGATCCACGGAAGATCCTGCATCTCCGGTATCAGAACCTTCAGATATTCCGGTTTCTGCCACATTCACGGAGCGGGTAGTTCCAGCGGCGATTCCGTCGGCAACTATACGGTCGATAACCAGCCGCTTCTTAAGAAGCTCCCGGAGATTCACTTTGAGCTCCGAAGCACCCAATTCAAAAAGATTGGTATCCGGCTTATCCTTATCCGCAACAGAGAGAGCAGAAAAGGAGATTGAGCCGCTTAAAATTTTCAAATGAACCTGTTCCACACTGGCAGGGGCATGAAACACCGCAGACAGACCGGTTTCCATTCCCTTTTCGAGCAGTTTGTCTTTGAAAAGAAAATTAAAAACCACCCCGGCACCGATTATCACAATTAGTATTGCCGCTTTCCATCCGGTTACGACTCCCTTGTTCTTTTTTACGGACTTCATCAGGGCTTTGAGGCGCTTTGCGCTCTTTTTATCCAGCTCATCTTTAAGAACATAGCTGCCGCTGCTATCCCGGGTTACCAGTGAAAGAAGAAACTCCTTTTCCTTTTCCACATATATGCGCTTGAGAATCTTTTTGTTGAATTTCTTTTCAGGCACCGGCTTTCTGAAAATTTTCGGAGGCTTTACCGGACGCTTTTGTTTACTCATACAAGGCCTCCGGGAATACTGCTAACCTTACTCACGGCTTTACCGATCTTTTTTACCAGCGGAAATCTCTGGAAGGCCTTAACCAGTCGGCTGTTTGCCAGAAGCGGCCAGAACCGGTTGCGGTAAAGTCTGACCAGAATGGCAAAGAGAAAAAACACCGGACCCCAGAGAATTATTCCCGCAGCCAGCCCGCCTGTAACCAGGGAATTATTGAAATCGGTGTACGGTATCAGAGGCATGTTGATCATGGCGGTAAACAGGGTATTCAGACTGCCGATATTCAGAATACTCAGACCCAGGGAACTTACAAGAGGATCCGCAAAGGGAACCACAAGCCGGGCAAGGGCCATTACAAACAGAGCTGTTGCCAGATGTACCTTCAGAAAAAACACAATAACAAACAGCAGAATCCAGAGAAGATTGCCGCCGGGAATAAGGGCCAGCATAAGACCGAACGACGCTGCAGCTGCGATCTCACCCGGCCGTGAATTGGCATTCAGAGCGGCAAGCAGCTTTGCAATCATGGTTATCATGATCTACTCCTTTTTTCCATATACAGTTAACCGCACTTATGGTGCGGACAGATTATTCAATAAAAAAATTTCGGGGCGATACTCAAAGTGAATGGTATCAAAATACACCCATTTACCCCCCCAGACAAACCCGTGCTTTTCAAAAGCTTCAATAAAGCCCTGCGGGGGATGGTATCTCTGATTATACGGCAATGTGAACCATTCCGGGAAGTTTGCTGCCGCCCAGAGCCAGTAAGCCTGTTTCCCACCATAACTTTTGGGTAACAGGTCAACCGCCACACCATAGGAGTGAAAACTCATGGAACCGGTACCAGCAATAGCCCTCCAGTTGTAAGCATCTAAGCCTGCAAGGGAGGCAACAAACCTGCGCACTGCAGGGTCAGTGAGGCTCAGAGCCTGAATGTCTTCTTCCACCGCCGCCAGATCTTCCAGCAGTTCCCGATGAACCTCCAGCTTATGCCCCAGGAAATAGGTTGTTTTCATTCGGGCCCAACTGCTGGCACGGTCACTGATGCGCCAGAGTGTATTGTAAAATCCAGGATAGCGTCTGGGAGGATTCTCTTCCCTGGCAGCGGCCATTTCCCGGATTCGTCCCGCAGCCACACTACCCGGAGCAACAGGCCCGGGCAGTTGTGCAGGATATCGGTAAAAAGGATGCGCGGTATATTCATCCGCCCGATTTAGCAGCTCTTCCGGCAGAAGTTTCCCCTCCGCCCAGAAATATCTGACTCCCTGCACGTTTACGGAATAATCGCCGTCAATAACCTCCACTCCGTCTATTTTATCCGGATAGGCACGCTGAAGAGCAAGCATAACCTCCCTGCCACTGAAACGACGCGGCTGCTCCCCGGGAAACTCTGTTGTATCAGCTGCCCTTGAAGGTTCAGCCTGCAGAACAATGGAAGCAGCGAATAAAACAGAAAAAAGCATATAAAAACGTACAGCCGTATTATTGACTGATCTTAAGCAAAAGTAAGTCACACATCCTCTCCAGATACCTTCAGCATACCCCTCCCGCCGCCGGGGAACAAGGAGGAATGAGAATGTTTAATAGTGTCCGTATTTGACACCCCGGGAAAAGAGACGTACCATTTATTATGTAAGAGTTCTTTAAAATACTTTATCCAGGAGGATGCAGTCATGACAGTTGGAAAACGGATGACATCAAACCCGGTTACCATTTCACCGAATGGTTCGGTAGCTGAAGCGCGCAAGATAATGCAGCGGGAAAAGATTCACCGGCTGCCTGTTGTAGACAAGCACGGAAAACTGCTTGGAATAGTTACAGAAAAAGACCTTTTAAAAGCTGCCCCATCAGCGGCTACGAGCCTGGATGTATATGAGATATCTGAACTTCTCTCAGAGCTCAAGGTTGAAACCGTAATGACTGCAAATCCGGTTACCATAGATGAGTCAACCACTATAGAGGATGCTGCTCGCATAATGTCCGATAACAATATCGGCGGACTGCCTATTCTCAGGGAAGGCCATATCTGCGGTATCATCACAGAATCAGATCTCTTCAAGATATTCATAGAACTCTTCGGAGCCAGGCGCGCCGGCATCCGTGCAACAATTCTCATTCCCGAGAAACGTGGAGAACTCGCGGATATAGCTTCCGCTATCCGTGATAAAGGGGGAAACATTATCTCCATAGGAACGTTTCTGGGAGATGATATGACAAACAATCTCTGCACCCTCAAGGTAGACGAGATTACCAGAGAAGACCTGATGGAATGCCTTAACCCATATGTTGTTGAAGTCCGGGATGTACGGGAAGTATAAGAGTCTGTCTTGATAACTAACCCTCCGGAGGCTATACTCAATTTAATAACTTCTATCATTACGGTGAATTAATGGAATCAGTTCGGGTACCAGATCTAAAAGTTGGAATGATACTGGCAGAGGATGTCCGTGATATGAACGGCAGACGTCTCCTTTCCGCCGGCAGCAGTATAAACGACAAATGTCTGCATATTCTCAACACCTGGGGCATCCTTGATGTAATGATCAAGCCTGTTATTTCCGGAACAGAAGCCCCCCCGGGCGAGCTTGCCGAAATAGAAGAAGATGAGAACCAGCAGGAAATCTCCGAACTTTTTTCCCTTATAAGCAGGGAAGATCCCCTGATTCAGGAACTCTGGCGAAAAAGTCTTGAAGCCCACGGCAGCCGCGGGTACAGCCATTTTCTTGAATATACCGAAGAACCGGCTCCCCTGCAGCGCAGTACTCTTCCCGCCAGCCCCGATGCAGTAATAGAAACAGCAGAGTTCACCACACTTCCGGAAGTTTACCACCACATTCTTGAAGTGATTAACAACGAAAAAAGTTCCACCATGGATATTTCCGATGTTATTACCAAGGATCCCAGCTTCACTTCCCGGATACTCAATCTGGCAAACAGTTCATTTTATGCTCTAAAAAACAGCGTTGACACAGTCAGCAAGGCTGTATCCATTATCGGAACACGGGAACTCGGAACCCTGGCGCTGGGCATTACTATCAGCAGAAGCCTTCTCCGTACAAAGCAGAACGACTACTCTCTCCTGGAATTCTGGCGTCATAGTGTAGCGACTGCAATCGCAGCCAGAACCCTGGCTATTTTTCTTAAGGAGAAAAATACCGAAAGATATTTTATCGGCGGGCTTCTTCATGATATGGGGAAGCTCCTTCTCTATTCACGTCTAAGAGAAGGGATTTATTACCTCGATTTCCTTTCAAGAAAGCATAGAATGAATCTACACAGCACAGAGAAGAGTATTCTCGGATTTACCCACGCCGATGTTGGTTCGCAGCTCTGTGTAAAATGGAACCTGCCGGAAAACCTCCATTCCATGATCGGGGATCATCATAATGTGGCCCGGAGCATGAGATCCTATGAGGCTACAATTATCCATTTTGCCGACATTATCGCCAACAGTATAAAGAAGGGCACCAGTGGAGAACCCTTTATTCCGCCCGTACAAAGGGAATCCCGGGAGTTCCTGCAAATAAGCCCCAGTGCGGTGGCGGCAATTGTCAGTCAGATCGAAAACAATACTGATGAAATTGCAGGGATTATGCTGCATGACTGAATCCCGGAATCTTGAACAGGAAAACCAGGAGCTCTCCTCAAGCCTTTTAAACGCATATGAGATAATTGAATCCCTGGGACCGATTTCAGACTGTTTTGAAGTTGTAAAGGACTCCCTTCCCCTGGACCGAATCCTCGATATGACAGACCATCAGTTACGAAAGCTCTTTCCTTTTCATACCACCGCCTTTTTCCTGTTTCCCTCAGAATCGGAGGAACTGGAATGTCATAACTGTCATCCGCACGATGCCAGAAACAGGGTTGAAAAACTGATCCTTGAAGAGACGGATAGCGGTAATATCCATATCGCCCTGAGAGATCAGAGCCCCATGCTTCGACACATACCGGGAGACGAAAACGAACGACTGCTTATTCACAGTATGGGAACCAGCAGACGCAGCAGGGGTATTTTTGCCGGTATCTATCAGGCTGGCAGCAGACACAGTGACAGACTCAGCCAGCTGCTGCTTACCCTTGTTCTTTCCCAGACCAGTAATGCACTGGACAGCGCAGACCTGTTTTACGAAATGCAGAGGTTCAGCAGACTCCTGACAGGAACAAAAGAACAGCACAGAATAAGCTTTGAAAAACTTAATAAAGGTGTGGACCGCATGTTCAGCCTTTTCCAGCGCCTTTCCAGTGCAGAGATACAATCCTCATCCGAAGAAAACAATGCACGACTCTCGGTAATGCGCTGGACGTATCACAAGTTTACCAGCGGAGGCACTCCGGAAAATCAGGAAGCCGAACACTTTCTGGCTGACCTTACAGAAAACTATGAATCAACCTTCGGGTACCGGCGGGATTCAGTAAGACTGTATGGTTCAAACGAAAAAAGAATACTCAGCCTTGAAACGGCTGTACCTCTTGCCATTGGACTTTTTGAACTCCTCTCCATAATTTTTCACCGCAGCAGCACTCCTCCGGAGAATCCTATTGACTTGTCCATTACCGAAGTTAACTCTGCCTGGGAAGTACGAGTAAGGGAGGATCAGCTGCATGAACTTCCATCTCCGGAAACCACAGATATGGAACTGTTCAAGCATCTGATACTGAACGAACTGGGCGGCACCCTGCTGACTCCGGGCGATGGAAGCCAGAGAATAACAGGATTCAAAGTTCAAACCTGATTTTTCATTTCACTATTGAAGTCTTAATTCCCGACTACTACCCTATACAGGGATGAACATAATCCGAAAAAGAAACACCAGAGTTGTACTCCGGGCTGGTTTCATCCTTACAGTGCTTGTCGCCTTATACATGACAATATTTGTTAATTATCTCCTGTTTCATTCCATAGTGGAAATGTTCAGTATTGTCATTGCCTGCAGCCTGTTTTTAATCGCCTGGAATGCAAAAGAACATATCGACAGTCCGGCATTTGTACATCTGGGGACAGCATATCTGTTCATTGCGATTCTTGATCTCCTTCATACCCTCGGATATAAGGGAATGAGAATTTTTACCGATTACGACTATTATGCAAATCAGCTGTGGATAGCGACACGGTATCTCGAAGCTGCGACGCTTGTACTCTTCGGCCTTACTATCGAATTGCGAATGCGCCGGTACAGACTTGTCTTCAGTGTATATACCCTTATAACCATACTGATAGTTTATTCAATCTTTTTCTCATCAATATTTCCTGTTTGCTATGTTGAGGGTCATGGACTTACTCCCTTCAAGATTATCAGCGAGTATATTATTTCAGGAATACTTCTCACTGCAATTGCTGTTCTGTACAGACGGAGGAAAAGCTTTTCTCCGGAGATCTTCAGACTGCTCAACGGATCGCTGTTCGCCACCATATTCAGCGAGTTTGCTTTTACCGTCTACATTGATAACTACGGATTTTCCAATCTGATTGGTCACTACCTGAAACTGCTTTCCTTCTACCTTATATATCGTTCCCTTGTCAGTGAAGGAATCAGAAATCCCCTGCACCTGTTCAGTATCCGACTCGAACGATCTACGCGGCAGCTTAAGGATGCCAATGCTACAAAAGATACTATCCTTGCCATAATTGCCCATGATTTAAGAAACAGCTTCAACTCAACCATCGGACTGAGCGGCCTGCTCCTCGAGGACATCAATGCCTCCGCGGAATGCAGCTCAGACAGAAACCTTATTGAAGCCATCAATATTTCAAGCCGGGCATCTGCTCAGATGCTTGAGAATTTACTTGCCTGGGCAAGGAAGGGCTCGGAGGAAACCGACGGCACTATTGCTGCGGTTAATGCAGCTGAAGCCGCCCGGCAGGCTTACAACTATTGTCTTCCACAGGCGGCTTTCAAGGCGGTACAAGTCAGACTGGATCTTCCTCAATCAGATCCTGTCTGCAATTCAAACAGCGACATGCTGCAGACAATACTGCGGAACCTTCTGAATAATGCCATCAAATTCACCCATCGAGGCGGCAGCGTACGATTGAGTGTGGCTCCTGCAGAGAATGCTATACAGTTCCGTGTTACAGATAATGGTATAGGAATAACACAGGATCTGCTCGACGAACTGATAGAGGGTACAAATTATGAAAGCAGCAGAGGAACAGAAAGCGAATCGGGCACAGGACTTGGCCTTCAGGTCAGTATAAAATTTCTAAAAAATATGGGGAGTGCCCTTTATGCAAAGAGCACTCCCGGAGAAGGAAGCAGTTTCTGGTTTAGTCTGCCACTTTACGAATAGCCTGATCGAGATCTTCAAGAATATCGTCAATATTCTCGAGTCCAATGGAGAGCCGTATAAGTTCCGGCCTTACTCCGGCTGCAACCTGATCCTCAGGAGACAGCTGGGAATGGGTAGTGCTTGCCGGATGAATAACAAGGCTTTTCGCATCCCCCACATTGGCCACATGAGAAAAAAGTTTCAGGCTGTTTACAAAAGCGGCCCCGTCCTCCGATCCGCCTTTGATACCGAAAACAACCATGCCCCCGAACCCCTTTTTCAGGTATTTCACATTCCGCTCATAGGCTTCATTTGACTTCAGTCCGGGATAACTCACCCAGGCAACACCTAAATGCTTTTCCAGAAACTCTGCGGTTTTCAGTGCATTCTCACTGTGCCGCTCCATCCTTAAAGCGAGAGTCTCCAGCCCCTGCAAAAAAATCCAGGCGTTATCCGGAGCAATCGCCGCCCCGAGATTCCGCAGGGGAACCAGCCGCATGCGCATGATAAATGCCACAGGGTTCAGGTCTCCGAGATCATGGGCATAACAAACGCCATGGTAAGAGGGATCAGGTTCGTTATACAGCTTGAATTTCGAGTCAGTCCAGTCGAATTTGCCTGAGTCAATTACAATTCCACCGATTCCAGCGCCATGTCCTCCAAGCCATTTGGTCAGAGAATGAACAACAATATCTGCACCAAAGTCGATTGGCCGGAAAAGATAGGGCGTGGTAAAAGTTGAATCGACAATAAGCGGCAGCTTATGACTGTGTGCCACAGCGGAGATTTTCTCTATATCCGCGACAACCAGTCCGGGATTGCCGATTGTTTCATAATAGACTGCCCGGGTCTTTTCATTTATGGCTTTCTCCAGCCCGTCCAGGTCTTCTGGATCCACAAAGCGGACCTTTATCCCGAACTGAGGAAGAATATCATGAAACATCGTATAGGTTCCGCCGTAGAGATTATTGGAAGAAACAATCTCCTCCCCGACAGACGCGATATTAATTACAGAGTAAAAAATTGCCGAAGTTCCGGAGGCAAGGGCCAGAGCCGCAGCACCGCCCTCGAGGGCTGCCATCCGCTCTTCCAGAACCGCCTGGGTAGGATTCATAAGGCGGGTATAGATATTCCCCAGCTCTTTCAGAGCAAAGAGATTTGCCGCATGCTCCGTGTCTCTGAACAGATAGGCCGAGGTTCGGTATACCGGGACCCCCCTGCTCTGCTGAACTCCTTCCTTCTGCTGCCCTGCATGCAGGGCAAGGGTTTCAAATTTATAGTCAGACATCATTTCCTCCCGTATACCTCTTTGTACATATCCTCAATTCTTAATCATCGAGAGAAGACCATACAGAAAGATACCGTTCCCCGGTGTCGGGGAGTATTACAACAATCCGTTTACCGGCGTTTTCTTTTCTTTGTGCTACCTGCCGGGCTGCATATACTGCTGCTCCGCTGGAAATACCTGCCAGGATGCCCTCCTGCCTGCCAAGGGCGAGGGCAGTATCCATGGCATCATTATTGGCTACCTGTACTACTTCATCAATAAGATCCGTGTTCAGAACCTTGGGAACAAACCCTGCACCGATCCCCTGGATCTTGTGGGGCCCCGGACTTCCTCCGGAAAGAACGGGAGAAGCTTGAGGTTCAACAGCGATAATTTTAACTTGCGGATTATAGGCTTTCAACGTCCGCCCGGTACCGGTAAGTGTTCCGCCGGTTCCAACCCCGGCTACAAGAATATCCACCTGACCTTCCGTATCCCGCCAGATTTCCTCTGCGGTTGTCCGGCTGTGAACATCCGGGTTGGCAGGATTCTCAAACTGCCAGGGGAGGAAAACCTTCCCTTCGTTCTGCATCTCATTAGCCCGGGCAATTGCACCGGACATTCCTTTTTCCGGCGGAGTCAGCTCAAGCTCTGCACCCAGCATCTTAAGCAGATTGCGCCGTTCCACGGACATACTGGCCGGCATGGTGAGTACCAGTCGGTATCCCCGCTGGGCACAGACAAATGCCAGACCGATTCCCGTGTTCCCTGAAGTTGCTTCAACAACAGTGGTATCCTTATCAAGAAGCCCCTTCTTTTCCGCATCTTCAATCATTGACAGGGCAATCCTGTCCTTGATGCTGCCGCAGGGGTTGAAAGACTCCAGCTTGGCGAGCACCTCGGCTCCGTCGCCAATAATCTTTCCCAGTGCAACAAGCGGGGTGTTTCCCACCAGTTCTGTTATGTTTTTAGCTATGGCCATCTGAAAACCTCCATACTGCCTATTACTATAAGCCCGGAAAACAAACCTAAATTACGAACATTGGAGACTGATGCTCCTCATCAATGGAGCGCCCGGCAAGTTCTTTGAGTGTGACCGAAGCAAGCACTCCGGTAACCGCATCAAGCAGCTGATCCCACAAAGCGGTGGTCACCTTCAGCGATCCGGGACTGTCCTGGCCCGCCTTCTCATGACTGATAAGTTCTCCTTCAAGAAGCAGAACCACGTCCAGCGGAGTAATTTCAGAAGGATCAACTGAAAGTTCATATCCCCCCCGTGATCCTCGCACCGCACTTATATAGCCGGCACTTTTAAGGGGAATAACCAGCTGCCCAAGATACTTCTCCGACAAACCTTCGGTATCTGCTATCTCCTTAAGGAGCCTGGGGCCGGTACCGAAACTACGGGCAAGAACTATCATAAATCGCAGTCCGTAGCGGCTGCGGGTAGAAAGCTTCATTTATTCTCTACCTTTTCCATAGGCTTAGTATGAATACTATACTTTTCCTGATTATTTTTGTCAAATTTAATCCTTTAAAAATTAAGAAATTCTGAAAAATCTCCTCCTTTTTCAGACACTTTTTCTATGAATTGATTATTTTATGGTAAGCTAATAGCAAAACTCTAAGTTCAAGGAGTAAAAGATGAAGAAAACATTACTGATTTCACTTGCAGTACTAGTGGCGTTTTCACTGTTCAGCTGCAAAAAAGAAGCTGCACTGGGAACGGAAGAAAATCCCATAGTGTGGTCTTTCGTTCCATCGGGAGAGATGGAGCGGGTAACCTCCGGAGCACAGGCTGTTGCAGACCTGCTGCAGGAAAAAACCGGATATTACTTCAAGACAAATGTGGCAACCGAGTATGCCGGCGTTATTGAAGCCATGGCCAGCGATCCAGCTGAGGCACACATGGCATCCCTGGCGACATTCGCCTATGTTCTTGCTGCAGACAAAGGCGCGGCAGACGTTGCCCTTGTTTCGGTACGCTACGGCAGTCCTACATACAACGGCCAGATAATTGCCCGCGTTGACAGCGGAATTAGCGATGTTGCGGACCTTGCAGGTAAAACCTTTGCCCGCCCCGACCCCCTCTCCACCTCAGGCTGGATTATCCCCATGCTTACAATGCGGGCCGCCGGTGTAGATCCCGACACCGACCTTAAGGGTATTGTGGACGCCGGAAGCCATGATGCAGTAGTTGCAGCAGTACTCAACGGTGATGTTGATGCCGGAGCCTCCTTTGTTGATGCCCGGACGGCAATCGAAAAAGAGTACCCCGAGGTAATGGACGAGGTTGCCGTTATTGCCGTAACCGCAGACATTCCCAACGATGGCGTACAGTTTATCCCCGGATTCGATCCTGAAATGAGGGAAAAGATTGTTGCAGCCCTGCTCGAAATTGCAGAAACAGATGCAGGAAAAGAGGCCCTCAAAACAGCATATAACTGGAACGCCCTTGAGCGGCACGACGATTCCTTCTACGATCCCTTCCGTCAGGTACTTCAGGCTTCAGGCCTTGCGGTTGAAGATCTTTAATCAGTATAGGGCACTATAAAAACAGACAACAACGTTAAATTCTGCTCTTCGGGCCCGCCCCCGAAGAGCAGCTTTGTGTGGAGCAGATCATGCTTGAGTATAAAAATCTTTCAAAAACCTATGATGACGGCACGGAAGCCCTGAAAAATGTCAGTTTTCAGGTTGAGGACGGGGAATTCCTGGTAATTATCGGTCTCTCCGGTTCCGGAAAATCCACGCTCCTCCGCTGCACCAACCGCCTTGTGGAGCCAAGCAGTGGACAGGTCATCTGGGACGGACAAAATATTGTCACCGCAACCCAGGACGAACTGCGTCAGGTCCGGCGGAAAATCGGCATGATCTTTCAACACTTCAACCTTGTGAAGCGTTCCTCTGTACTCACCAACGTACTGTCAGGCAGGCTGGGGTACGTTCATCCATTCAAAAGCCTGCTGTACCGCTTCCGTAAAAAGGACCGGGAAGACGCACAGAAAGCGATGCAAATGGTGGGCATAACCGATCAGGCTGCTAAAAGAGCGGATGAGCTCTCCGGAGGGCAACAGCAGCGGGTGGGTATTGCCCGGGCACTCATGCAGGATCCTAAAATTATCCTCGCAGACGAACCTGTCGCAAGTCTTGATCCGGTTCTTGCCCATACAATTCTGGGATACCTTGAAAAACTGAACAAAGAGATGGGAATCACCGTAATCTGCAGCCTCCATTACCTGGATCTGGTACAGCGCTATGCCACCAGAGTTGTGGGGTTGAAAAAAGGCGAAGTGGTATACCGGGGCACCGGAGAGGACATACGCAATATGAGTGATGAAGAGTTCAAGGAGATCTACGGACAAGATGCCCAGCGTGTCGGCGTAGGATCAGTAATGGGAGGGAAGGCATGACCGTAAAATCATCAGTTCTTCCTCCGTTTATTCATCCTCTGCTCTCACTTATTCTGCCCGGACTGGGGCAGATCCTGGCGGGTAAACTGCAGCGGGGGCTCCTGATACTCTTCTCCAGCCTGACCCTCGTGGGACTCTTCGGCTGGCGTATACACCTCCTTTCCCACAAACTCAGCGCCTACGGAGAGAAATATGCCAAAGCATTTTCCTCGGCACCGGTCTTTATAATACTCGTAACCACAGGCCTTCTTCTGCTATGGATATGGAATGTAATCGATGCCTCCCGGATTGTCCGGGGAACCGCCAGGGAAGGGCTGGGGCTGTTTTTTCTTATCCTGATTCTCTTCTTCTTTGTAGGCTGGCAGATCAGTGAAATCAACGTGGTAAAAATGGCATCGGAATTCCCTGACGCCTGGCCTCCCCTGTCAAAAATTCTCTGGCCCTGGAAGGCCGCATATACCTATGACCAGCGTATACTCAAAGCCGGAGCGTCCATCCTTGTGGACGATACGGAAAATCCGCCACCGGCGGAACTCCGCGAAGAGGGTAAACCTTACTTGTTGGCCAACCCGACTTATGGCTGCATGAGCATCCTGGATAAAAACAACAAACCTGTGGCGGGAGATACCATCCATTTAAGCGGAACCGGGTTCAACGCAGACACAGTAACCCAGATATGGTGGATGGACTCCATCGGCATGGAGTTCCGTCCAAGGCAGGACGGTCAGTATATTACCGTCACCACCGACAGCGCTGGAGCCTTTGAGTTTGACCTGGTAATCCCCTACAGAGTAACTCCCCCCAGTGCTGAAGGCCAGCAGATCCACAGGGTTGAAGCCCGACAGTCTTTCCGGGAAGGTGGAGCAAAACCGAGTGAGGCTCTGCTGAGAACAATATCACTGATGATGGAAACAATCTTCATGGGGATGATGGCCACAATCTTCGGCATAATAATCTCAATCCCGGTAAGCTTCCTGGCGGCACGTAACCTCATGGCCGGCTCCTGGGTCACCATGACCATCTATTTCCTGACCCGGACCATCCTGAATATCATCCGGTCAATAGAACCGATGATCTGGGCGCTTATAGCAGTAGTCTGGGTAGGGCTCGGCCCCTTCGCCGGGATACTGGCACTGACAATTCACTCCATAGCAGCCCTGGGAAAACTCTACTCCGAAGCAATAGAGAATATTGATCCCGGCCCGATCGAGGCGATACAGGCAACAGGTGCTACAAAACTACAGACCATTGCCTATGCTGTCGTACCCCAGATGATTCCCCCCTTCGTCTCCTTCACCATCTACCGCTGGGACATCAATGTACGCATGTCCACAATTATAGGTATGGTCGGCGGCGGCGGTATCGGCTTTCTGCTGGTGCAATACATTCGGCTGCTGGACTACCAGTCAGCGGGAATTGCCGTCTGGTTTATAGCAGTTACGGTGGCAATCCTCGACTACGTGAGTGCGGAGATACGAAACCGGTTTATCTGATATACTGGAGTCTAATGGAGCAGAAATTTCTAAAAGGAAAAAGAGCATTAATCACCGGCGGAGCCAGAAGGATCGGGGCGGCTTGTATCCGGGCTCTTGCCGGGGCAGGGGCCGATGTGGTTATTCACTATAATTCCTCTGCCCGGGAAGCAGAAGAAACTGCTGAGAATGCCCGGCAAAAAGGGGTTTCCGCCATCACGGTTAAGGGAAATCTTCTAAAAGAGGACGAGACCCGGGAACTCTTCAACCGGGCAGTTGAAGCCTCCGGACCGCTCCACATCCTTGTAAACTCCGCCTCAATCTTTCCGGAAAGCAAAATAGACAGCTTCGGCTGGAATGAGCTTGAGAATAATATAAGGGTAAACACCTGGGCTCCCCTGCTCCTCTCACGCCTCTTTGCCTCTCAGCCGATGTTCAATGATAATTCAACTCCGGAGAAACCGGAAGACTGCGGTAATATCATAAATTTCCTTGATACAAGGATTGCGGATAATGACCACCGCCATGCAGCCTATCACTTAAGCAAACGTATGTTTTTTGACATAACCCGCATGCTCAGCATGGAGCTTGCACCGGGAATAAAGGTAAATGCCATTGCACCGGGACTGATTCTGCCTCCGGAAGGAAAAACCCCGGAGTACCTGGAAAAGTTGAGTTCCACAAATCCCCTCAATCGATACGGAAGCCTCAGGGATATAACCTCCTCCCTGCTGTTTCTCATTGATAACGGTTTTATCACCGGGCAGACCCTGTTTGTCGACGGAGGGAGAAGAATGAAAGGAAGTATGTATGGAGTTTAGCAGGCCGGCAGACAGAATACGCATTAGAGAAATACTTGTACGCTGCATTATCGGGCTCAATCCCGATGAACGGGTTAAAAAGCAGGACGTGCTGATCTCCCTGACTCTTGAGGGAGACCTGAAAGAGGCCGGGGAAAGCGATAGCATAGAGAAGACCATAGATTACAAGACTCTAAAAAACCGGGTCATTACCTTTACGGAAGAGAGCTCTTTTCTGCTCATAGAACGCCTTGCCCACGAGATTGGATTTATCTGTCTGCAGCATCCCAGGGTTGAGGCAGTACATGTAGCGCTGGACAAACCGGGAGCTCTGAGATTTGCCAAAAGCGTGGCAGTGGAGATATACCGAACGCGGGATGACTATCCGAAGGAACGTTTCGATGGCTGAAATTTACATATCCGCCGGCTCAAACATTGAGCCCGAAAAAAACCTGAGCAAAGGGCTGCAGCTGCTCTGTCAGAAGCTGAATCTGGTGAGAATTTCCACCCATTACCGCAATACCCCCGCAGGGGGGCGTAAACAGCATGATTATGTAAACGGAATATGGCATGTCCAGTCACGGTTCAGGCCGATGAAGGTAAGAAAAATCCTGAAAAAGATTGAGATCGCCTGCGGAAGGGTCCGCACGGAGGATCCTTACAGCTCCCGGACCCTGGACCTGGACCTGATACTCTGGGACAACCTGATCCTGAAGAAAAAAAAACTGACGCTGCCTGACCCGGAAATCCATGAAAGAGCATTCATCTTTCAGCCCCTCCTGGAGCTGGAACCGGGGATCCGTATTCCCGGGGACAAATCAAATCTTTCAAAGCTAGTGAACCCCGCCAGGGATCTCTACTACTCTCCCATAACCGAAATCCTAACCACAATACTGGAAAATAGCCGTAAGGAGAAAAAATGAATACTCAGCGAGTTGCAGAACTTATCCGAGAGCTGCTTATTGAAATCGGGGAAGACCCTGAAAGAGAAGGCCTTTTAAAAACACCGGAACGGGCAGCAAAGGCATGGGAATATCTAACCTCCGGCTACAGACGTGATGTTAACGAAGTCATCAATAATGCGATATTTGAATCTGAAGCGAATAACATGATCATCGTCAGGGACATAGAAGTATACAGTCTTTGCGAACATCATATGCTGCCCTTTTTCGGGAAGGTACATATCGGCTATATAGCAAAAGACACAGTGTTGGGTGTAAGTAAGCTTGCCCGTATAGCAGATGTCTACGGCCGCAGGCTGCAGATTCAGGAACGATTTACCCGGCAGATTGCCAAAGCCGTTATGACCGCCACCAATGCCGAAGGCGTGGGAGTAGTCATGGAAGCCAAACATCTCTGCATGATGATGCGGGGCGTAGAAAAGCAGAACTCCGTCATGACCACCTCCTCAGTGCTGGGAAGCTTCCATGACGATGAGGCAACCAGACTGGAATTCTTGCAGCTCATCGGTAAACCCGTAGGCTGAGCCGTCGTCAGGATATTGTAATCAATCATTCATGGTGGTAATATCACCATGAATGAACATAAACAACCAGACATCACCATCCCTTGAGGTGTTCAACAATTCAACCCTGATCTTCAGCCATGACGGTAAATGGCTGCACCCTCTGTTTGCCCTGGAAGAATTCCTCACCACCCATGGTCCGGTTACCGGAGATATGCAGCTCAGAGACAAAATAATAGGAAAGGCCGCTGCCATGCTTATCTACCGCCTGGGCTTCAGGACTATTCATGCCGGTATAATCAGCAGTCTGGCGGTTGATTTTCTTCAAGGAAAACAGGTTAAGCTCTCCTGGGATCAGCTGGTTGATCAGATACAGTGTAGAACAGAAGCCCTGTATGCCGATAAGGGTGATGTTGATCAGGCCTGGTCGGAACTGAGAAAGCGGGCCGGTCTTGAATGACAGATTCACTTTTATCCTTTAGCAGCGTTTTTGTAAGCCGGGGAAACAGACGTGTCCTGAGAGATCTTTCATTCCGGATCAACCGGGGAGAGCGGCTGATTCTCACCGGTGAAAACGGCAGCGGAAAAACCACCCTCCTGAAAACAGCCCTCGGATTTCTCCAGCCCGATTCCGGCAGTATTTCTGCTGCCAGGGGCAATGGTGGAGACCGCTTTGCCTATCTTCCCCAGGAATCCCTGCTGGGAGAACTGCCCATATCCTCCAGAGAAGTGGTCTGCATCGGCCTGGTTAACACCAGACTCTCAAGGAAAGAGATGTACCTGAAGGCAGAAGATCTGCTTGAAAGCCTGGACTGTCTGAATCTTGCAAACCGTCCGTTCGCACAGCTTTCCGGTGGAGAGAAGCAAAGGGTGTCCCTTGCACGCTGCCTTGCCCAGGCACCGGATCTGCTGATTCTTGATGAACCCACAGCAAGTCTTGATCCCGGTATGCGCAACCGCTTTTACCCCCTGCTGCTACAGCTGGCGGAACAGCATCAGACAGCAGTTCTGCTGGTTACCCATGATCTCTCAGGTATACCCGCCGAAGGATGGAACCGTATGCGGCTGGTTCAGCAAATAGACTCCACCATTCTGGAAGCGACTGCATAATGCTTGAATATCTTGTACTGCCTCCCATTCAGCGGGGATTGATGGCCCTTATAGCAGCAAGCATAGCCTTTCCCCTGATTGGGGTATTTGTTATTCGTATGAATCTGATAACCCTTCGCTTTATGCTTATGCACGGAGCCCTGTTAGGCAGCGCCCTGGCCATGGGAATGCACCTGTCACCCCTTACCGGAAGCCTGGCGGTTAATGTTCTGCTTATTATCCTGCTAATCAGCGTTACCGGCAGGGGAGAATTCCGAACCGGCAACACTATTACTTTCTTTATGGTGCTCAGTGTAGCACTTGCGGTTATTGTCATTTATAAAGCCGATGTTCCCGCCAAGGATGCACTCAGTATCCTCTGGGGAAACCTCTACGCCGTCCGCCCCCTTGAATTAGGGCTTAATGCAGGCGTCTGTGCCGCCGTTGTACTGTCTATCATCGCCACCAGGCGGAGGCTTACTGCAGTGCTCTTTAACTATGAGATTGCCACAACCTCCGGTATAGCAGCGGAACGGTACAGAAGAACCATCCTCCTGGGTACGGGTATCGCCATTGCCGTATCTATGCGGCTGGTTGGCGCCCTGCTGATGGACTCCCTCATACTGCTGCCGGCATTTTCCTCCCTGATGATTGCCGGAAGCACTCTGGGGATGTTCATGTTTTCATCACTTCTGGGCCTTTCGGCAGCTCTGGCCGGCTTCCTCCTCTCCATACTCTGGGATATTCCGGTAAGTGCCGGCGTCACACTTATTTCTGCTCTCATTTTCGGGACACTGGTCCTGTATAAATCACTAAGGAGAAACGGATGAATCGTTTTCTTACTGTTATTTTTACCCTTTTATTAAGCTTTTCTCTTTTTGCCGGAGGATCTCCGGAAAAGGAAGATTCAAATTCTGTAATCGCCACTACATCCTGGACTGCAGCCTTTGCCGAGGTTGCAGGAGTTACTGATGCAGCAGTACTTGCACCTTACGATCTGCAGCACCCGCCGGAGTATGAAATTACCCCCTCGGATATCAAGGCTGTCAGCGAAGCGGAGATGATTATCTATGCGGGCTATGAAGTTATGATGGAGCGGTTGAAGGAAGCCGCCGGCAATAATGCGAAAATGGTACAGATTACCACCGTCAACACCCTGCCTGTAATCACCGAATCGGTTCGGCTCATCGCAGACGCAGCGGGAACCCAGGAGGCTGCGGAAGCCAACCTGAAGGAAATTCAGACTTTCTTTGCAGACTGGAAGAAAGAACTGGCACCATACGCTGATGTCCAGGTAATTACCCACTCCTTTCTATCGGGCCTTGCACAGAGCCTCGGGCTAACCGTAGCAGGAACCTACGGCCCGGCGCCCCTGGAGGCCAAACAGTTGAAAGAACTCACCGACACCGGCGCCAGGGTGATAATCGACAACTGGCACACAAAAGTGGGGCAGCCACTGGTGGAAACAATGCCCGAGGCAAAAACCGCGGTACTGATCAATTTCCCCGGAAAGGACGGAACCCGGACCCTCATGGACGTACTCGAATACGACCGGGCGGCCATGCTTGCAGCCTTCCGCTGACCCCTACCATAAATAAAACTGTTCTACCGTTCCCCTCCCGGGGAACGGTTTTTTTTTGCAGGAAAATCTTGACAGATCACAAAAGTAGTACTAAATTCATATTGTACTAATTCATTAGTACAATTTCTGCCCGGGAGGCAGTATCACATCATGGCACCTAAGAAAACCGATACCCTGCAGTTCACCATCGACCAGAAAAGCGGCGTGCCCTTCTATAAACAGATTATTCTACAGATTGAAATGGCCATAGCAGACAATCGCATTACCCGGGGAGATCAGCTTCCCACCGTACGCAGTCTTGCCGTGGAACTTCAGATAAATCCGAATACCGTTGCCAGGGCATACGGAGAACTGGAAATCCGCGGCATCGTGAACACCCAGCAGGGAACCGGCACCTTCATTGCCGACAAAGAGATTCAGCTGGATGAAATTGAACGGGAACGTATTCTCGCTGAACTTACCCGGAATTTTATAACCAGAGCCGGATCCTACGGATTCACCGTGGAAGACATAACGGCTTATCTTCAGGAAATAAGCAAATAAGGAGGATCAGATTGTGAAACTGAACATAAACGGGGCGGACTTCTCCCGGATAAAAAATCAACCCCGAAAAAAATTTGTCAGGGATTTTCATTTTTCCACCTATTCATTTCTGACCCTGTTCCTGTTCACCGGACTGAGCGTAGGAGCACTGCTTCTGCGCTATTCCTGGGTCTCCCCGGAATCCGTGGCCTCAATCGGGGCGGGGATGGTTCTCGCTGGGCTTTTGATGTCCATGTTCCCCGTATGGAGTGTTCAGGTCCTCTCTCTGATCATCACCTGGGGTATCATGGCCTCCTTCGGCCGCATTGCCTATGCACCGGCCTATATTACCTCCGGCCTCGGGATTCTGTTTTCAGCGTCGGTTCAGCTGGTTTTTCACTGGGACAAGGTGGTCATCCTGCGCTTCGGACGTTTTCGCCGGGTAAAAGATGCAGGCATTATCATTCTTTTTCCCATAATTGACCGCATAGCTGATTTTGTGGATACCCGTATCCGCGTCACTGATTTCAGCGCCGAACGCACCCTTACCAGGGATAACGTACCAGTCCACATAGATGCTCTCTGTTTCTGGATGATATGGGATGCCGGTAAGGCTATCCTCGAGGTGGAAAACTACATTCAGGCGGTTACCCTCTCTGCCCAGACCGCTCTCAGGGATGCCATTGGCAAGAACGATCTTTCAACTCTCCTTTCCGAGAGGGAGGAAGTAGGAAAAGAAATACAGCGAATACTGGATGCGAAAACCAATCCCTGGGGTATCAGTATTTTTTCCGTGGAATTTACGGACATCCTCATTCCAAAAGAGCTTGAAGATGCTATGAGCCGAAAAGCCCAGGCAGAGAGAGAACGACAGGCGAGGATTATCCTGGGAACTGCGGAAGCCGAAGTGGCTTCAAAGTTTGAAGAGGCGGCCCGGGCGTATAAAGATAATCCCGAGGCTCTGCAGCTGAGAGCCATGAACATGGTCTACGAGGCAATGAAGCAGAACAAAAACTCACTGATGCTGCTGCCCTCTTCGGCCCTTGAATCAATGAATCTCGGCACCGTGATGGGGGCGGCCGCCTACCAGAAGGAGGAAAAGAATGATCAAGGTACATGATATCGTAAAAGACTATACCAGCGGTGAAACCACCGTTCATGCTTTAAGAGGCGTAAGCCTGGAGATTGAAGGCGGAGATTTCCTCTCCATTGCCGGTCCTTCAGGCTCGGGGAAGACAACACTCCTCAACATTATCGGCTGCATAGATTCCTCCGATGCCGGTGAAATTATCATTGGGGACCAGAAAGTCTCATCCATGACCAAAAAAGAATTGGCTCACTTCAGGCGACATAACCTGGGATTTGTTTTTCAGTCCTTCAACCTGATCCCGGTATTGTCAGCCTATGAAAATGTCGCGTTTGCCCTCAACCTGCTCAACATGAAGGAAGAGGAGATCCGGGAACGCACTATGCACCTGCTGAAAGAAGTAGGTCTGGAAGGCATGGAAAACCGCAGGCCCGCCAAGCTTTCCGGAGGACAGCAGCAGAGAGTTGCCATTGCCCGGGCCCTTATTAAAAACCCCGGAATAATACTGGCGGACGAACCTACAGCCAACCTTGATTCGGATACCGGCAAGGCAGTTCTTGAACTCATGAAGCAAATGAACGAAAAACACAAAGCCACCTTTATCTTTTCAACCCACGACCCCATGGTAATGGATTTCGCGGACAGACTGGTACAGCTCCATGATGGCCGCATAACTCAGGATACGAGGAGGTGATGTATGAAATTCCTCCTTTCACTGGCCTTTAAAAACCTTACCAGGTATACAAAAAGAACAGTAATCACCGCATCGGCAATTGCCTTCGGTCTTGGTTTGTTCATCTTCATGGACAGCTGGCTGAAGGGCATGGAACGCGATTCGGAGATAAACCTGATTAACTACGAAACGGGTTCAGCCCAGATAATGCACCCCGGCTATCTTGACGAGCGGGACACACTCCCCCTGAAATACACCATCCCGAATTCTCCCGATATAACCGGGCTCCTGAAAGAAAAGGGCTACCCCGCAGCTCCCCGGATACACTTTACCGCCGAACTTTTTGTCAGGGAAGATCCCTATCCGGAGGACGGTTCCCTTTTTGTTACCGCCGTAGCGATAGATCCGGAAAAGGATGACTCGGTATTCAAAATGAAGGAGACCCTCAGCAGCGGTCGCTATCTAAAACCCGATGATAACGGTGTACTCATCGGAGAATGGCTTGCCAGCGACCTTGGAGCAGAAGTCGGTTACCCCATCACCCTTAAAACCCGCACCAGAAACGGCGCATACGAGACAATGGACCTAAAGGTAACAGGAATCCTCAACGTACCCAATCCGCTCCTCAACAAAGGTACAGTTTTTCTCCCATTGAACCTGGCGGACTACTATCTGGATATGGACGGAGAAGTTACAGAAATCGCCATAAAATTCGGTTTGAGCAAAGACCCCGACACCGAGGCTGCCGGCATTGAGAGCATGCTGAACAGTAACGGTCTCAACATAAAAGTTAACTCATGGGGGGAGCTTGCACGAGATTATGTTGCCATAGCCTCCATGAAATCCGGAGGCTCAAAGGTAATACTCTTCCTGGTAATTGTAATCGCCATGGTGGGGATATCAAATACCATGCTGATGGCTGTCTTCGAGCGGGTCCGGGAGTTGGGAATGATGCGTGCCATGGGCATGTCCCCGGGGCAAATTCGCCTGGCTTTTCTCTTTGAAGCAGGGGGTATCGGTCTTATTGGCTCCATAATAGGGGTAATCTTCGGCTGCCTGATAAACTGGCCCTTTGTAGTATGGGGATGGGATCTAACTGATATGATCCAGCAGATGGACATAGGCTACCGTATTTCCGGCGCATTCCGCAGTATGTGGCGGCTGCCGTCAATCATCCAGTCCTTTTTTGCAGGGATAATTATTGCCATGGCTGTTGCCCTGATTCCCATCCGGCGGGCATTGAAAATGCAGATTACCGACTGTCTGAGAGACGAGTAGGGAGGGCAGGATGAAACTATCACACATAGCCTTCAGGAATATCAGCCGCAACCGCCGCCGCAGTCTTCTCTGTATGGCAGCCATAAGCCTTGCGGCAATGACCATAGTACTGATGTTCAGCATGATTACCGGGATGAGGGCAGACCTCAAATGGAATGTGCAAGCCTATTTCACCGGGCAGATCCGCATCCGTAACAGCGAGTATGATGATAAAGAGCTTCTCAACCCCCTGCATCTGCGCCTGCAAACCTGGAGAAATATCCTTGACAGTTTAGGCCGTCTGAACCCCGAGCCTGAAACAGTGGCCAGAATCCCCTTCCCGGCGTTTCTTGATCCGCCAACTGTTGCCAATCCTGATGGAGACAACCTTACCGCCATGGGTACAGGAGTGGATTTCAGCGCCGAGAATATGTTCCAGAACCTGGCAGAATATCTGCATCAGGGCAGGCTGCCGGAACCGGGCAAAGCCGAAATACTCCTGGGGAGCAGTCTTGCAGAGAAGCTTGGAAAAACGGTGGGCGACAGTATCACCCTTTTAACCACCACCATGCGCAGGGGGCCGAACGCGGCAACCTTCACAATAACAGGGCTGGCTGATTTCAGAGTCGCCGCCATGCAGCAGAGCTACTTCTACATTCCTCTGGACAGGGCTCAGCACATCCTGAAAATGGGTAATTCCGTGACAGAAATCCTGATCAAGTTCAACCCAACTGTCAGCGACAGAGAAGCCAAAGCCATGGTCAGCAGTATTCTGTCCGAGAGTGACAATGCATCAGTCAGAGACTGGCGCGAACTCAACATGATGGTTGGCTGGATTGATTTTGCTCAGATTCTGTATGATTTCATGGCCCTGATATTCTTCATCCTGGCCTCCACGGTTATCATCAACTCCATAATGATGATTATCTACGAACGGATGAGGGAGATAGGAACTATTGCCGCAATGGGAATGCAGAGCGGAGAAATTGTACGGCTCTTTTTCCTCGAAGCCTTCTTCCTTGCCTTGTTAGGAACTGCAGTGGGAGTCCTATTTGGAACCGGACTTACCCTGATCCTGGGAATTACCGGGATAGACTTCTCTTCCGGTATGCAGGGAGTGGATTTTGATATCAGTAATGTAATCTATCCGGTGCTGAACTTTCGCTCCACGGTGGTGGTTTTTTTCTACTCCGTGGCGGTAGCATCCCTATCCAGCCTTGTTCCCACCCTTAGAGCCGCACGAATTGAGCCGGTAGATGCTCTTCGCCATACCTGAACCCGGATTAAGGAGTTTTACATGAAACAATTGTCAGCTGCATTAACCATTTTCATACTTCTCACCCTTGCCGCCACTTCACTCACCGCCCAGTCAGCGGAAGATATTATCAGAAAAATGGAGGACAACCAGATCTCCGACTCCTCCTGGGCAAAAGGAAGAATGATTACCACCGACAAATACGGCACCATAACCCGTACCTTCATCTCCTGGTCGAAGGGCAGCGAGGATGCCCTTATCGAATTTACCAGCAAGGGTGAAGAGGGACAGAAAATTCTCCGTACCAGGGATGAGATCTATCTCTATTTTCCCGATGCCGAGGACATTCTGCGCATCCAGGGAAGCGCAATGAGAGATTCAGTTATGGACTCTGATTTCTCTTACGAGGATATGACGGGAGATAAAGGTCTTCTGAACGATTACAGTGCCCAGTTACTCCGACAGGAAGTAGTTAACGGCAGGAACTGTTTTGTTGTCCACCTTACCGCAAAATCACGGTCGGTTCCCTATTACGCTCAGAATATATGGGTGGATTCCAGCCGTTTTGTCGGAGTAAAAGCGGAGAAATTCTCCAGAAGCGCAACTCTGTTGAAAGAAATGGAGGTTCTGGACTGGAAAGAGGATGCAGGAATGCTGGTGCCGGTGCATATGATCATGCGGGATGCCATGAAGAAGGACTCCTCCACAGAGTTCATTCTGGACACTCTGCAGCTGAATATTCCCCTGGATTCCAACCTCTTCAGCCTGGAGGAACTTACATGGTAAACCACCGGGGCCGTATTCCCGCCCTTGCCACTGCCCTGCTTATTCTACTATTTCTCCAGGGATTGACCTTCGCAGACAGTACGACCACCGTCGAACTGACCAACCTCGCCGGGATTTCCCGGGGAGAAAATGATATTCCTGCAGTAAATGCCGCCTCCACGGCGGATGTAACCTTTCGCTCTGGCGGCAACAGTAACGTGAAATCTCAACTGAGCCTTGAGGCGGGAATAGCAGATTCTGCTCTGATTGATATTTCCAGAGCTTTCATAAAGGCCCGTTTCCCCTTGTTCCGGCTTACCCTGGGAAAAACACGGCTGACATGGGGCGATGGCTTTATGTTCAACGCCGGCGATGTCCTCTTTGACAGCCTCTCTGCCACTGTAGATCTGACAGATGATGAAATACGTACCGATGGCTCCTGGCTCGCTTCAGTGTATCTGCCCCTGGGACGCTTCAGCTTTCTGGAGACGGTTGTTCTTCCTCCGGAATTTGATCCTCTTGAATATCTGATTGACAGCCGGATTGCCACCGATAACGGAGATCCTCAGCCGGAGCTGCCCGGAGGATACCGGACATCAGGAGGCGCACGGCTTGTACTCCGGCCAGGGGGAATAAAGACCGAAGCGGGATACCTCTATTCCGGAAGATCAGAATCCCATAAACCATATATCAGCATGCAGGGGAACCTGATTGTGGACTGGAACCTGTCAGCATCATCAAGCCTGGATATTCATGAATCAGGAACAGATGCAGATGAAAATCTCGCGGTAAGTTTCGGCCTTTTTCACAGCCTGAAAACCTCTCCCTCAGCCACCCTCGGTCTAAGACTTGAAGGTGCGGGTCATCCTCTTGCGGAAAACCGAAATATCTATATTTATCCGGAACTCAGCTTCTCCCCTGATGACCGGCGCACCCTTTTTCTCCGCAGCATATTTTCCCTGGACGACATATCTTCCGTACATATTGCCGGAGCATCATGGAATATTTATCAGGGATTCAAAATCCTCGGCTATGCCGGGTTTTGTACCGGAGAAGAAGGAGACACTTTCGCATGGGACAGCACTTTTTCAACATCACCAGTACCTGGATATTTTGTTAGTGCAGGCTGTTCTTTTGTTTTTTAAACGTCTGTCGAAGCAGGTTTTACTGAGGCTTTGAAAAGAACTGCAGCAGCTGAATAAAGTAGTAGATTTTCTTGTAAACCTCAGCAAGAATTGCACGGATCTGGTTATCAGAAGATATCTCTATCTCTTTCCAGTTAAGCAGCAGCTCCCGGGGTTTGTTATCATAATCCTCAATAACAATTTTCAGGGTCTTACCTACAGCAATCAGATTCTGCGCAGAAACCTGTACCATTCGCATGGCATCATCATTAATCTTTTTCAGCTGTTCCCGAAGGGCTTTCATGGCATTCGGATCACGGTCTGCCCGTTTAATTGCCGACCTCAAGGTATTCCCCCGCTCACCTTCATCCCCGAGGGAATCATCAAAGACAACCAGCTCCTCGGAAATAGTCATAACCGAATGAAAAGCATCGGAAAGCTGCTGTGACATCAGGTTTGTTGACCATTTTCCCCGGATAATCAGAAGATCCACCACTTCCCGGATGTCTTTCTTGAAATAATCCAGGAGAAATGCCTTCAGATAGTTTAGAGCAGCAACATGCATGTACCCGGCCATCATCTTCTTGGAGAACATCATGTTGTTCTTTTCCGTATAATTTTTCATCCGGGATACAGCAACAGTTCCAAAAACCAGTTTGCAGAGCTTCTCGATTTTACCGGTGCGCCGTTCCTTGAGAATCTTCTGCAGGGTAAGTTCAGTATTGGTCTTGATCTTGGATAAGTATTCTTCCACGATTTGTTCGTTGGGATAGCTTACCTTGTAGTTATAATAGGGATTTTTGTCGATATGCTGGACCATCAGTTCCAAAACCGAACTTTTTCTGATTTCGGAAATATCCCTGAGAATCTTTTTCCACTTTCCCGGATCAATAACCGCAGTTTCCCGGTATACCTGTAAAATAGTAAAAAGCTCCTGCCATGGCTGATTCTTCTCCAGCATTCCGGCAACCTCAAGAAAATCCTTGAGATCATCGGAGATATACTCTCCGTTTATCTGCTCAAACCTGGGATTGTAGACAAAATCGTTTTCGGGAAGCCCGGAATCGAATTTTTTCAACAGAAAATAGTAGTCATAATGAATAAACTGCAGAAAAATTGTCACCAGATTATAGGTAAGATTTATCTGCTTTACCTTCTCCGCATTAAACGCGGCATAGAGAGATACCATGAGTTCCTTTAGCTTCTGAACCACTGCCTTGTGATCCATATTTTCAGCCAGATTGCGGATCTGGTCCTCGGCCATGGCATCTTTAATTGCCAACTGGTCTTCAGTAAGGCTCTCTTCAATAATAATCTGCTTGAGAACATTCGATGATGCGGCATGGTCCAGCATAATTCTGGCAGGGCCGACGGATGAGTAAATATCATGAAAGAATTTGGCGAGCCCGGGCAGGGCCTCACCGGTTTTGGGTTTATAGAATTTGTATTTCTGGCGGCTCAGCTGCTTACCGATATCTTTCAACAGCCGGCGCTTCTCTTTTTCAGGATCATCGCCGGAAAATATGAATGAAAAAATACGCTGAAAGAAATTCGGCGGTCCTTCATCCTCCGATACTTTCTGCTTATCCGGAGTCAGATCTTCATCCTTCATAGCCTGTATGGTATGGTAAAAGCAGGACGCTGTCAATCAAACATAATTTTCGGACAGAATGAGTAAATGTCCAGACTGGATAGAGTTATCAATACAACGACACAACAGATAGAACAAGGTATGCGCACTGCGGGCATTTGCAGCCCGAAGATGCTTATTCTCAGTGGCGGGCTGCCGGAAGCCTCAAGAAAAAGCCCTGTTCCGATTTTCACAGGTCTTGTACCCCTTCCCGATCCGTCATCTGCTCTGCCGGAGTACGATGCAGGCGTTCTGGCCCCATTTGCAGCAGTGCACTATTACAGGAATGCAAGCAGGGCTCTGCAGCAAATGATAAAGAAACTGTGTGCGGACAACAAAAGGAAAAAACAGGACTTCCGTATTTTCAGCAACTCACGGCTGCCGGAACGTTCCATAGCGGCAGCTGCCGGAACAGGCTGGGTCGGAAGAAACGGTCTTCTCATGAACCGCACCTACGGCTCCTCCTTCATTATCGCAGGAATACTCCTTACAGGAGAGACCGCTGCAGCTGTGATCCGGGAAAACAGCGGTACATCCCATATAGAATCCCTCACACCACCGGAAAATCTCTACGCAGAATGCGGAAGCTGCCGGGAATGTATAAAACAGTGTCCCTCCGGTGCTATTCGGCCGGAAGGCGGTGTGAACACCCGACGCTGCCTGCAGGCTCTCGCCACCAGTCCGGAGCTCCTTCCTCGCTTCGCCGCGGAAAAATGGGGCAGACGCATTTACGGCTGCAGTGTTTGTCAGCAGGTTTGCCCGGTTAACCGGGGCAGGGCATACACGGCTCAGCCACTTTCCGAAGAGCAGGAATTCCCCAGCCTGAAAAACCTCCTGCAGCAGCTTACTCCATCACCCGGAAAAACATGGGAAAGCATTCACCTGAAAAATATCTTCCCCGGTACAGCCCTTGAAGCAGGATGGATCCCCAGGGATACTATTGTTCGTAATATACTTACTGTAGCAGGCAGCAGCGGAAACAGGGGGTATCTGCCCCTGCTAAAAAAAATACAAAAGCAGAGTCTGCCGGCAATTGTGGCAGAAACTCTCAAGCAAACCATCATCCTGCTTGAAGGGTAAAATTAGAATAAATATGCACGTTTGACCGTATATTTATTGACAAAACAGCCATTCCTGACTATTCTACCCCGCGATGAACCCAATAGCACAGGAACTCAATGCGATCCTTCAGGGATCCGTATGTCCCGACCTTCTGTCGGATTTTGGTAAACGTTTCTATTTCCCCAAGGGGATAGCACTCCAGTCCACCGAAGCATCCCAGCATGCCACACGCTTCAATGCAACAATCGGCATGGCCTGCGCTGACGGCCACCCCATTGAACTTGCAGGAATTAAGCATCATCTTCCGGAACTCACCCCGACGGAAGCTGTCAGCTACGCTCCATCACCGGGACTGCCTGCACTTCGAAAAAAGTGGCAGAGCGAAATCTACCGCAAAAACCCCTCCCTGAAATCAGCGGAGCTCAGCCTTCCGGTTGTGGTTCCGGGACTCACTGCGGGGATCACCCAGATCTCAGACCTGTTTGTGGACAAAGATGACACCATCGTTATTCCGGACATGTTCTGGGGAAACTACCGGCTTATATTCGAAGTTCGCAGCGGCGGTAAAATTATCACATTCCCCTTCTACTCAGCTGACGGGAACCTCAATGTGGAAGGCTTTGTTGAAACCATGCGGAGATCCGCCAGAAACGGCAAGATTATGTTGGTTGTCAATTTCCCCAACAACCCCACTGGGTACTCTCCGACTAAATCCGAAGCAGAGGCACTGGCAGCGGCAATCAAGGGCCTGGCAGAAGAGGGCTTCAAAATCCTCACCGTTACTGACGATGCCTATTTTGGTCTCTTCTTTGAGGAAGATACCTTCAGAGAGTCACTTTTTGCGCTGTTAGCAGACAGTCACCCCAATATCCTGGCGGTTAAGGTTGACGGCCCTACAAAAGAGGACTACCTCTGGGGTTTCCGTGTTGGTTTTGTCACCTTTGGTTCAAAATCCATGAACACCGCCCAGTACGAGGCTTTGAACAAGAAACTCGGCGGCGCAATCCGCGGATCCATATCCAACTCATCCAGACCGGCTCAGAGTATTCTGCTTCACAGCCTCGGCTTGCCGGAGCACGAGCAGGAAAAGGCCGAGTGGGTAAAGGTTCTGAAACAGCGGTACCTGAAAGTCAGGGAAATTCTGGCAAACAGGACAACCGGCAGGGAGCTCTCGCCGCTGCCCTTTAATTCAGGCTATTTTATGGCATTTGAATGCGGAAAGGTGGATGCAGAAGAACTCCGGCTGGAACTGCTTCACAAAGAAGGAATCGGAACAATTTCCATAGGGTCCCTTCTTCGGGTGGCTTTCTCTGCCATCGATATAGAAGACCTGCAGGCCCTGTATGACACAATATTTGAGGTAGCCGACAGGCTCTCCTGATTACAATTCAATTAGCGGCAGGGAACCTGCTTCCCTGCCTTTCTCCTTTCATCTCCATGAGCCGAACAACCTCATCTGCAAACTGCCCCTTCGGAGGCACCCAAAGAGGTGCGCCCCTGCGATCCGCAGGGGTATCACAGGTCATCCTCAGAACTGCTGTATCAGGATGGAGAAGAGGTATTGCCCGGGCAACATACCCGGCATGACGGGCAGGAGAAGGAACGGTGATCTCTCCCCGCAGATAGTCCTGAAACATGGGTGACGCCTGGGGGATGTGAAGATTATGAAACTTAATACCCTCAGGCCGCAGACTTGCCACCTGCCTGACACTCTCCATCATATCCGTTCCGGATTCTCCGGGAAGACCAAAAATCAGATGCACAGCGATCTTAATACCCCGATTTCTCAAAAGCCGGAAGGTTCTAAAAAATGTACTGCTGTCATGTCCCCGATTCACTGCTTCCAGGGTGGAATCGTGAACCGTCTGCAGCCCCAGCTCTACCCAGACATCAAAACCCGGGCGCAGATAAGAGGCGAGAAGGTCAGCCTTTTCACGGTCTATCTCATCCGGACGCGTGGAGACAATCAGTTCACTGAACTCCCCGAGAGTTAGGGTGCTGTCGTAAAGAGCTTTCAGGTCCCCGAGGCTTCCCATTGTATTTGTATAAGCCTGGAAATAGAGCAGGAATACTTCTGCCTTATATCTTCGTGTCAGAAAGCGGAGTCCCCGTTCCACCTGAAGAGCCATCTTGGCAGGCAGTTCTGTATCCAGGTAAACCGCTCTTGCACCGGTACTCTCACAGTAGGTACAGCCTTCTCCTCCGCGGCCCCCCTGACGATTGGGACAGGAAAAGCCTGCATCCACCCCAACCCGGTAAGCCGGTCGGCCGTAGCGCTTTCTGAGATATTCTGAATAGCTGAAGAATGGAAGATCAGACACGAATGAGTAACCATACTCCGGCTGCAGCAGCGTTGACAAGAGCAGATCAACTCCTTACTGTGCAAGGATGAAAAACTTCAGCTGCAAAGCCTTTCTCCTTGTACTGTCGGTAATTGCCCTGCTTTCAGGGTGTGAACGGTTTTCATCGGAACCGGCTGTACTCTGGACAAACCATGAGGAGTTTACCGCCTATGCGGAGATTTTTAATACTCTGCAGTCTGAATATAAAATTTCCGTGGTCTATCAGGAAAATCCGGCCCTCGCGATCAGACGTGCAGACTCCGTGCCGGACATTGTTATCGGGTCCTTCCTGAATGACCGAAAGACCTTTCCATTGTTTCAGCCCCTTGAAAAACTCACCGAACAGGATAAGCTTCAACGGGACAACTTCTATCCCGGGATCCTTAAACTCGGAACCTTTGAGGAGAAACTAACAGTTATCCCCGTCTCGTTCTCCATTCCTGCTTTTATGTTCCCCGACGGTTATCCGGGCATCGAAAGCTTTGCCCTCTCCCTTGATGATATCCGGGAAATGGCTTCCAGGTTTTCTGAAGAGGAATCATCCCGCACCGTAATGGCCTACTCTCCCCGATGGAACCTGGATGCGGCGTTTACCCATTTAAGGCTTTTTAAAACAGACTTCCAGGAAACCATCACCGGAACCCTTGTCTGGAACAGCGAATCCCTTAACGAAGGGCTGGATTACATGCGCAGCTGGGTAACAGAAATAAACGGCGGATGGGATGCGGATACAGAGTTCATCGAAAAATTCATGTACGACCCGCCCTACAAACTGGTCCGTTCCGGACGTATTCTGTTTGCCTACAGCCAGATAGATGATTATTTCCGCATTCCGTCAGCTATCAGGGAAGGGCTTGATTTTCGATGGCTAAGTCATGAAGAGAAAATCCCGGTTCAGGAAGATATTCTGTTTGCAGGAATTCCAAAATCGGCAAAACGTATAAACGCAGCCCGGGCCTTTATCAGCTGGCTCTTCAAACCCGAGACCCAGGCGGAACTTCTGGACGAGAGTCAGTATAAGCGCATGCGGCACTTCGGCTTTGCCGGAGGATTCTCATCACTCCCCCTGGTAAACGAAGTAGAACTGCCTAAACATTTCCCCGAACTGGTGGGTCATGTGCCGCCCGCAGAATACCTCAGCTACCCTCAGGCCCTGCCTGATATCTGGGAAGCTTTGAAGAAGGAGGCTATTTTCCCCTGGATCCGCACGAAACTTCAGGCTGAGCCGGAATCAAAGACCCTGGAGGAGAGTATCGAACGCTGGATGAATCAGCAGCCCCAGCGCTGAAGTCAGTTCCCCCGGGACAGGGATTTCAGTTTCCTGTAGGTTTCACCGTCTTCACGCCACGTGTAACAGCTGTCCTTGATAAACTTCGCTGTTCGTGCTGCCCGTTCCATCTTCTTATCCGCCCCGGTGACTTCATCATCCTGTATTGCCCAATATCCCTGAACCAGGGCGGATGCCATAGTACTCAGCAGATGTACCAGGTGGGTGCAACCGGTGTTCCCCCCGCCGATTCTTCTGACTTCCTTTGAAAAACCACCCTTCACGGAAAGACCCACAACCTCATCAAGGACATGTCCCACAAACCTGCAGTCATCCCGGGGTATAGTATTCAGGAAAACCTCAATATCCTCTATTACCAGCCCGTCTTTCCTCACCAGCAGATGAATTTCAAGGTCGTGCAGCGGACCGGCATGTTTGATTTCATCAGTAAAACTGCGTGAATCCTTCAAACGGACATCCAGGAATCTGCCGGTAACAACAAAGAGTCCGGAGTCAGCGTTGTAAATATGCATATCAATTGTGCGGCTGTGGTACTTATCTCCAGCCATGTCCAGAATTCTTCCCATATCAGCTATATTACACAAACACCCCGTCGAACTCTATTACCGGAGGGCTGCATTCAGGTTTTTTCATTGACAGCTGAAATTTTAGGGTCTAACCTAGAAGGCATAAGATAATTTCATTGGAGGCTTCTATGGCTACCGTAGAGCTCAAAAACATCGTAAAAGTATACGATGGTAATGTGCGTGCTGTTGATAACGCGAACATTACAGTAAACGACCAGGAATTCCTGGTTCTTGTCGGCCCCTCAGGATGTGGAAAAACCACTACTCTCCGTATGATTGCCGGTTTGGAGGATATTACCGAAGGCGAACTATCTATTGACGGGAAAATCGTAAATGACGTCCCCCCGAAGGATAGAGACATCGCCATGGTTTTCCAGAACTATGCCCTCTACCCCCATATGTCGGTATATGACAATATGGCTTTCGGCCTGAAGATCAGAAAATTCCCCAAAGACGAGATTGAAGCCCGGGTAAAGGAAGCAGCCCAGATTCTGGACATTGAAGAGCTGCTCGACAGAAAACCCAAGGCACTCTCCGGTGGACAGCGCCAGCGCGTGGCAGTAGGCCGAGCTATTGTACGGAAACCCAAGGTTTTCCTTTTCGACGAACCGCTTTCAAACCTGGATGCCAAACTCCGGGTTCAGATGAGAGCCGAAATATCCGGTCTGCACAGTCGCCTGAAAGCAACAATGGTGTATGTTACCCACGATCAGGTGGAAGCAATGACCATGGCAGATAAAATTGTGGTTATGAAAGGGGGACTCATCCAGCAGATTGGCAGCCCGCTTACCCTCTACAACGAACCGGCAAACCGCTTTGTAGCCGGCTTTATCGGTTCTCCGCCCATGAACTTCTGTAATGTTACAATCCGTGAAGAAGGCGGAAAGCTTATCGCCGATGAAGGCAGTTTTGCGCTTGATATAACCGGTCGCTACGCAGAAAACCTGAAAGCCTATGTCGGCAGGGACGTAACTTTCGGAATCAGGCCGGAAGATCTCCATTCCGAAGAGAATGCCGGTCCCTCAGTCATCCGCGCCAGCGCAGAGGTTATAGAGCCTCTGGGAGCTGAAACCCATCTGTATATAAAAACAGCAAAACACTCCCTGATTGCAAAAGTGCCGCCCACAGTACATCCCGCTGTTGGAGATGAAGTATTTTTCTCTCCGGACATGAACAAGGCGCTTTTCTTTGATCTGGAGAATGAAAAGACCATAGCATATTCCTGAAAACATTCAGCAATGGATTCAAACCGGTCATTTCTAATGGCCGGTTTTTTTATGTTGCAGCTGCTATCAGCTTATCGTTGATTTCACATCTAACCTGCCCTATAATGTGTTTTGTGAAAGTACTCAATGATGCATCCAAAACAGACCTGCAGAAAAAACTCAGCAATCTGATTGACGACACGGAGGTAACATATACCACCCTGGCAGATATCTATCCTAAATTACTGGAAGAAGTTAACAACGGCTTTGCCAGGTCAGACAAACAGATCAGCCTGATTGCAGCAGAAGGCGGAAACGGCCTTGATGCCCTGCATATGATCATGGACAAAGCCCGCCTGTGTATTGAAAATGCACACAGCAGTTTTAATGACCTGAGTACGGAAGACGCCCGTCTGCTTAATATCCTGAAAGAGAGTATCGGACGGCTGGATATACTGGAAGAACTAATAAACGCAATTACCTTCAATACGGAAGAAATGGAACTGATCTCCCTTAATGCCATGGTAGTTGCCCTTAAAGCCGGTCATGAGGGAGGAGGCTTCTCCCACGTGACCGATGAGCTGCGTCGCATTTCGGGTCGTACGATTAATGATGCAAAGCTTTTAACCCAGGAAGGTAAACAGATACAGGCATATTTTGAAGATGTACAGACAACGGCAGACAATATATCCGGCCAGCAGGATGCCATCTTCAGCAAGTTCGGTCAGAAACTTTTTGAGCATTTTAAAACCATCGAGGAACGGTTAACGGCAATCGTTAACTTCTTCACCGAACTGCGCAGCCGGGCAGAAGATATTCAGACTTCCCTCTATACCATAATGGAGGCAATACAGGCGCAGGACCTCATACGCCAGACTATAGACCATATAAAACTAACCCTTGAAAAAGTACAGGATATTGAACTCGAGGATAACAACCAGGACCATGAAAACCTTATTCTCGATGAATACACCTTTCTGGAACAGGTTGCCAATCTCGGAGCGTTTCTACTGGATAATATTTCCAGTACCATCATGGAGAACCATGAAACCTTTATAACAGGCATTCATACCATCCGAGAGACAGTTGAAGATATTGAGCATGAACGGGATACTTTTGTAACCCGTCAAATCGAAGGTGGAGATTACGAGAGAGGTATCAGCCAGCTGCTTATGGAATCAGAAGAAGAGCTGGGAATCATGCTTAGGGACACCCGCAAAGTACCGAAACTGAAACAAACTATGCGTACCGCCAATAGTTCCTTCATCGGACGGATACAGGGACTGGAGGAAGGCTTTCAGAACTTCGCCAATCAGATAGGCAGATTTCGCAATATCAATGTTGCTGCCAGAATAGAAGTTGCAAAGAGACAAATCCTTAAGGGCATGGAGGCTACAGTACATGAAATGCGGGAACTCACCGACAGCATCTTCGGTTCTGTAGAACAAGCCCTCAGTACAACCACGGAATTCATTGAATCTGCCCAGGAAGCAGAAGCAGGTTTCAAAGCTTCCTACCGTCAGGAAACCGTTCTAGTGGAGACCTTCACTTCGGATATTCAGCAGCTCTATGGAAAACTCAAGGATACTAACAATGAAATTGTTTCAACCATGAGGAGCTTCTCTCTTTTTACATATCAGTTCAGAGAAATTTTCGGTGTTACCGGGAACAGTGCAGAGAATCTTAAAGCCCTGAGTCTGAAAGCAAGGGGAATTATGGAACTCTTTGAAAAAACCGCGCGAAACGCTTCGGCCCGAAAAGATCATATAATAAAGGAACGGGGCATTGAAACCTGGGAAATTCATGAGCAGCGACTGCAGGAGACCGTGCAGGAGTTTACCATATACGCACACAAAGCCCGGGCCGGAGAAATTGCCGGGTTTGCGGTGGAAGAAGGTACGACGGAAGGAGATGTAACCTTCTTCTAAGAGAACCTTCTTATAGAAGCTGCTTGACAAGAGCAGTCAGTCACGCCTAGGATTGCCCACAGACATTGTCAGTTATAATCAAGGAGTCCCTATGAAACGCCCTTCTGCCGTGGCAATCCTCGGATGCGGTACCGTTGGCGGTGCGACCGCCCAGCTGCTGGTAAAAGAACAGGATAATCTAAAGAAAAAAACCGGCACAGATATAGAATTGCGCTATATTGTAGATAAAGATTTTTCCCATGCTGAATCACTCAACCTCAGTCCCTCTCTTTTTACAGAAGACCTGGATAAAGCCCTTGCTGATCCTGATGTTGCGGTTGTGGTGGAACTTATCGGCGGCACTGGAATTGCAAAAACACTTACAGAAAAGATCCTCCGGGCAGGAAAGAAGGTAGTTACCGCCAATAAAGCCCTTCTGGCAAAACATGGCGTGGAACTCATGACTATTGCCAGAGAATCCGGAAGCTCTATCTCTTTTGAAGCCTCCTGCGGCGGAGGAATCCCCATTATCCGTGCTCTTTATGACGGCATCCTGGCTAACCGCATCGACGCCTTTTACGGCATTGTAAACGGTACCTGTAATTACATCCTCACAGAGATGATACAGAAGGGTAACAGCTATGAAGTCGCCCTCAAGGAGGCTCAGGAGACCGGCCTGGCCGAAGCCGACCCAACTTTGGATGTAACCGGAGGAGATTCAGCACACAAGCTTGCCATTATGTCCTCCCTCGCCTTTGGGCGGCAGGTCAGTCTGGATGAAATTCCTACAGGCGGTATAGACAACCTGAAGCTTACTGACCTGAATTTCGGCAAAGAGCTTGGATATGTAGTTAAACTTCTTGCCATAGCTCAGAGCAACGGAGATGGACTCTCCTTACGGGTACGTCCCGCTTTCATCTCAACCGAACACCCCCTGGCCTGGGTTTCAGGACCATTCAACGCAGTAAGCGTATACGGTCATGCAGTAGGTCATACCATGTACTACGGTCGGGGTGCCGGAGGCAGTCCCACTGCAAGCGCAGTTGTAGCTGATGTTATTTCCGCCTGTCTGGGTACTGCGGACCTTATTTTCAACAGCCTTAATATCTGGCCGGACCGGACAGAGCCTGCTACTCAGTTAGCACCGGAAGAAACTATCGGCCGCTTCTATGTCCGACTCATGGTTGAGGATAAACCCGGAACCTTTGCCCGCATTGCAGATATCTTCGGTAAAAACAATATTTCCCTCTCCTCCGTACTGCAGAAAGAACCTCATCAGAACCGACCTGACGTTCTTCCAGTGGTAATAACCACCCATAGCGTACGGGAAGGTGACTTGAGAACAGCCCTTGCAACGCTGGATTCCCTGCCCGTGGTTAAGGAACCCGGTATTTGCATAGAAATTCTCGATGAACACGAAGAAGAGCTCGCTTGACACACAAAGATTGATTATTATTCAGTAATATAATATGCGTTGCCCGGACGGCTGGAACCACCGTCCACGGCACGGGTACCGGAGGACAGTATGGGAAAAAAAAGCCTTTCCATCCCGACACGTCAGGGTCATGACGCTGAGTCAATCGCCTGGGGCTACGCTGAACATCTGAAATTCACCCTCGGCGTGGATCGTTACTCTTCATCCAATTTCGACCGTTACATGGCCCTTGCCCTGGCGGTTAAAGACCGACTTATCAACCAGTGGATGAAAACCCAGCAGACTCATCACCTGCAGAAGGTAAAAAGAATATACTACCTCTCTCTGGAGTTTCTTATCGGTCGGTCCATGGGCAATAATGTTATTAATATGGGGCTGCAGAAGGCTGTCGAGGAAGCCCTTGCAGAACTCGGATACACCTGGGAAGAACTCAGGGAAGAAGAGATCGATGCCGGCCTTGGGAACGGCGGTCTTGGTCGTCTTGCGGCCTGCTTTCTTGATTCCATGGCAACCCTGAATCTACCCTCCTTCGGTTATGGATTGCGTTATGATTACGGAATCTTCAGGCAGCAGATTGAAAACGGCTGGCAGGTGGAACAGCCTGACGACTGGCTCCGAAGGGGCAACCCCTGGGAAATTGAACGGCCTGATATCGTGGTTCCTGTTCATTTCGGCGGTAAAGTTGAAAGCTTCACGGATAAAGGAAAACGGCTTTTTGTCTGGACCGAAACCAACCCGGTTCTGGCAATTGCCTACGATACCCCTATCGTCGGTTATGGCGGACAGACGGTAAACACCCTCCGTCTCTGGAGCGCCAGGGCGGCAGAAGAGTTTGATTTCAGTGAGTTCAACGAAGGTGATTATGTAGAGGCTGTTGCATCCAAGGTGAATGCTGAAAACCTCACAAAAGTCCTTTACCCTAATGACAAACTCTATCTGGGCAAGGAACTGCGCCTGCAGCAGCAGTATCTTTTCGTTGCCAGTTCCCTGGCGGATATTATCCGTCGATTCAAGAAAGGAGGCCACCCCTGGTCGGATTTCCCCAAGTACAATGCAGTTCAGCTCAATGATACCCACCCGTCTCTGGCTGTCCCTGAACTGATGAGACTGCTAATTGATGAAAACCAGCTTGACTGGGACAGCGCCTGGGCAATTACGGTGAACACCCTTGGATATACAAATCACACCCTCATGCCTGAAGCCCTTGAGAAATGGCCGGTTCCTATGCTCGAGAAGTTACTCCCGAGGCACCTGCAGATAATCTACGAAGTCAACCATCGCTTCCTTCAGAGAGTAGCCATTGCCTTTCCCGGGGACATGCCGCGCATGAACAGAATGAGCATCGTTGAAGAAGGAGATGTCAAACAGATCCGCATGGCAAATCTCTCAATAATCGGCTCCCACTCAACCAACGGTGTAGCAGCTCTGCATACTGATCTTCTCAGATCGAATCTTGTACCTGACTTTGCCGCCCTGTATCCAGAACGCTTTAATAACAAGACAAATGGAATAACCCAGCGTCGCTGGCTCCTGAAGGCAAACCCGGATCTGGCTGCCCTGATAAGCAAGAACATAGGCGACGGCTGGATAACTGACATGTCACAGCTGAAACAGCTTGCCCCTTATGCTGACAAGGCTGACTTCCGCAGCAGCTTTGAAGAAGTTAAGAGCACCGCCAAGAAGCAGCTTGCGGAGATCCTGAAACGGGAACACGAGTTCGATCTGGACCCGTCATCAATTTTTGATGTTCAGATCAAGCGTATCCATGAATATAAAAGACAGTTCCTTAATGCCCTCCACATAGTAATGCTCTATAACCGCATCCGTGAAAAAGGAACAAAGGGTATGGTCCCCAGAACCTTCCTGATAGCAGGAAAAGCCGCCCCGGGATATATGCTGGCAAAACTGATTATCAAGCTGATAAATAACATAAGCAGTGTGATAAATAACGATCCGAAAGTACGCAAATATCTGCGGGTTTATTTTGTTCCCAATTACCGGGTATCCCTGGCGGAAAAACTCTTTCCGGCGGCGGAAGTTTCCCAGCAGATATCAACAGCGGGGACCGAAGCTTCTGGTACAGGGAACATGAAGTTCATGTGTAACGGGGCTCTAACCCTGGGAACTCTTGATGGTGCCAATATCGAGATAGTTGAAGAGGTGGGACAGGAGAACGCTTTTATCTTCGGGCTTACCGCAGACGAGGCCGAAACGCTCCGTCCACATTACAATCCCTTTGAATACTACAACAACGACCCGGAAATTAAAGCCGCAGTAGATCTTCTGTTCTCAGGACACTTCAATATTTCCGAGCCCCATATTTTTGAACCTCTTCGGCAGTCGCTTTTTGACCACGGAGACAGGTACATGAACCTCGCCGACCTCAGGTCATACGCGGATGCCCAGGACAAGGTCCAGAAACTCTACAGAGACCGGGATGAGTGGAACCGTAAAGCGATACTGAATATTGCATATTCCGGGAAATTCTCCTCAGACAGGACTATACTTGAATACGCGGAAGATATATGGAACGCCAAACCATGTTCCGTAGATACCGCCCACGATCCCACAGATACCCTTGCGGAAGCAAGAAAAGTGGAGAAATAGGCCGGAGGGACTCAACTATTGACCCCTCCAAGTCGATGATGTTATCGTGAGTTCAAGAAAAAAAGATGGAGGACCTATGCCGGCCAATGAAGAACACCTAGATTTGGATGCCGCCACGTCCGGAAAAATTTACTGCGCCAACTGCGTTCACTGTAAACTTGTACGTGAAGCTCAGGGTGGAATGCGCTACTCTCTGCGTGTCCGCTGCGATGCAGGCAAATGGCGCAAGAAACTCGGCGAAGAGAAAATATATAAGTACTTTACCGTTGCCCGCCGGAGTCTCGACTCCTGCGATGCCTATGAACCCATGGGAGACCCCAAGGAGTTCATGAAGGAACTGAAAAAGAGCCTTCCCATAAAGGACGAAATCTATACAAGCCGCGATTAATATGCTTAACTTTTTCTCATGATTAAGAAAATTTCGGCTTTATGCCTTCTACTGTCAGTCTTGTTTCTTTTCTCATGCATTGGAGTACCTGCCCCGGAGGACATCCCGGATACCCTTACCCCCATGGAATATTTCCAGCGAGCCCAGGATGCTGTTGCGAGCCGCAATGACTACGATACCGCCCTTGTCTACTACACCACCTTCAAAGAACGGTTCCCCCAGGATCTGCAGGGAAACGTGGAAGCTGATTACGAAATAGGCTTTATTCATTACAAGCAGGGTGAGTATCAGGTGGCAAAAGAGATTCTATCCAACGTGGTTGCACGTTATGAAACCGAAGAAGCAGCCAAACTGAAAGAATGGCCGCTGATTCTTTCCAGAAAAATTCTTACAAAAATTGATTCAATTGAATCCGCACAGATAATACCCGCAGGCTGAACCTGTTCGTCATCTGTTATTGAGGCAGAATGATGGTATAGAGCTCTATAGACAGGGCTTCCGCCTCGGTATAGACCATCTCTTTTGTAATTTTTCCCCTTGGCCGCGGATGGGGAGGAGCATCTCCCACAAGGATGATCTTCCTGCTTTCCGCCGCCCAGGGGTATGATTTTATTCCTGCGTAAAGGGCCTCGTACACCGCTTCCGGAATATCGCGTCCGCCAAAAACCCTTATCCTGTCCAGAATCCGCTGAACAGTCTCCACACCACCTACCTGGAAAGGAAAAACGTCGGTAATATACTCTTCATCATAATCCTTGTAGAGTACGACACCTACCCGCAGCATGGAGAAACCTTCCGCTTTCTCCCTCAGAAGAGGGACAAGACTCTTGCGCAGGTGAGGGATATCGTTCTCCATACTCTGTGTAGTGTCCAGAGCAAGCACAAGATCAAGGCTCTTCCCTTCTGTATCGTCGATAATCTCTTCTATCTTATCAACAATATCATCCTCTCCACGGCTGTAAATAAGACGACCATCACCTTCGTTGCTGATTTCTGTATAGGCGTTGACGGTGTCTTCCATATAATTACCTTCCGGAGGACCTTCGAAGGGTTTCTGCATAACAGTCAGAATAAAGGGATTATCCCTGAACGTCCCGGAATAGTCTGCGTAGGCGTTCTCAAATCCCCTCACACTTAAATAGGTTCCGTCAAGAACCTGCACCTCACCGTTACGGCTCCAGGGGTAACCGTAAACAACTATGTAGGGGATAAAAATATGGTAAACAGGCCCCAGATACTCGTGATCCTCCGGGGTTGAATCAATCAGAGAAACTCCCCGTTTTTCCACCAGGAATTCTCCATTTAGCATTCTTTTCTCACTTGCAGATGTCTGTACAGCAGCCGGATCCCGGTATGCATAGCTTGCAGTTTCCCGGGTGGGATCTTCCGTTGACTCCGTAAGAAGAACCGAACCAAGCCCGGGAACAGCTTTTATGTACAGGTCATATCCCCCGGACAGACTTTGTTCGATAACCAGATCTTCAGGGGTGATAGTAAGGGAATCTCCGAAAATAGCAGCTATACACTGCAGGATAATCAGGACAATGACCGGAATCCGTGTTTCCATATATACAGTATCGGCGTCGAAGTCCGCCAGGCTTATTACTATTGGCGAGAAGGAAATTTTCCACTACAATTCCGCACTATGAAGAGAATAATAATCGCCAATGATCACGGCGCAGTAGCTATCAAGAACCAGATAGTCAAACATCTGGAGTCAAGAGGATTCAGCGTTGACAATGTAGGAGTAGATTCAGAAGACTCAGTCGATTATCCCGATATGGCGGAAAAAGCCTGTACCCGTTTTCTGAAAGACGGTGGGTATGAGTTCGGTATTGTCTGCTGCGGAACAGGAATCGGTATTTCAATCTCCGCCAACAAAGTGAAGGGCATTCGCTGCGCCCTGCCTCAGAATGTTTATGCAGCCCAGATGGCAAAAGAGCATAACAATGCAAACTTCATTGCCTTCGGCGGCCGTATCGATTACCCCGAAACAGTGGAGGAGATGCTGGATATCTTCATTGATACCGAGTTCGGCGGAGACAGGCATGCCCGCAGAGTCAACAAAATGATGGGGCTTGAAAACTGCTGAAATCTGTCTGATCAGAGTTCAACGATCGCCGGAAAAGGTGGAAGAAGCCATTCCGGCGTAGTACCCATAAAATAGTTAAACCGGCGCTCAAAAGCGGGAATGAGACTACACAAGTCAAAACCTGCTTCTGCCCGGTAAATCAGGCAGCCTCCGTTCCCGAATGGACGGTAATAGTACCGACTCCCGTCAACACTCAATTCACCAGCTTTCACCGTGCAGTCCGCCAAATCCCAGCTCTTCAATTCGTCTAAATCATCTTCAAGAAAATAGACTTCAAATTTATCCTCCCTTAGAGAATATTCTGCCTTAAAATAGGGAGTCAGATCTCGCGGAAAGAATGGCAGGCCCGTCTCACGGTAGGGCCCTTTCTGGAGAATCAGCAGTGCTCCCGAGGCATTATTCTCAGCCTGCAGAGGTGATGAGACAGGAATCAGAAGAAGGGTGTATAAGAGCCCGGATAGAACAATCAGAATAAGAGATCTACCCGGCCGGGTTCTGAACATAAACCGTTACTACTCAACCGTAACGCTCTTGGCAAGGTTCCGCGGTTGATCAACATCACGTCCGAGTTTCAGGGCTATATAATAGGCAAAAAGCTGGAGAGGAACCACCATAACATATGGATAAAAAAGAGCATCCGTTTTTGGAACAAAAATGGTATCATCAGCGATCCCGGCGACTTCATTATCACCCTCTACCGCCAGGGCAATAACCTTACCCTTTCGCGCTTTTACCTCTTTTATATTTGAGATGATTTTCTCCCTGAGATGATCATCGGGAACAATAAACAACGAAGGGGTTTCCTCGTTAATCAAGGCAATTGGACCATGTTTGATTTCAGCAGAGCTGTAGCCTTCCGCATGAATATATGATATCTCCTTGAGCTTCAGAGCCCCTTCAAGAGCCACCGGATAGTTTATTCCCCGTCCCAGAAACAGAAAATTCTTTGCATCCGCATACTTCTCTGCAACCTTACGGATGGCTTCCGCATTAGCAAGAACCTGACTGATTTTCTCCGGCACACTTTCCAGAGCTTCAATAAACTCAAGCCCCTGCTCCCAGGACATATGCTTCATTCTGCCCATAAGCAGAGTAAACAGATAAAACACGGTAATCTGGCTGGTAAAGGCCTTTGTGGATGCCACGGCAATCTCTGGGCCGGAGTGTATATAAGTGCCTCCGTCGGACTCCCGGGCTATGGTGGAACCAACAACATTACAAACGCCGAGAACCTTGCCACCCTTGCGTTGCAGTTCCCGCATGGCAAAAAGGGTATCAATGGTTTCACCTGACTGGGATACAGCAAAATGGAGAGAATTCTTTTCAACAATAGGATTCCTGTAGCGGATTTCCGATGACAGCTCGGCAGAGGACGGAATCCGGGCAACACTCTCCATCAGATATGCACCTACAAGTCCTGCATAAAATGAGGTACCCGCTGCAATTATTTTTATCCGCTCAAGGTTCAGCAGCTCGCTTGGCATAAGATTCAGTCCGCCAAGGTGGGCAGTTCCAGCCTCTTTGTTCAGCCGGCCCTGAAAGGCCCGGGTTACCGATTCCGCCTGCTCCCGGATCTCCTTCTCCATATAGTGGGTAAAGCCGTCTTTCTCTATCTGGTCCAGTTCCCAGGATATGGTATCGACACGCTTCTGGATCTCTCTGTTGCCGGAGTCGACGATCTTGAATCCCTCGGCATCAATAAGAACAACTTCGCCGTCCTCAAGGTACACAGCCTGCTTTGTATAGGCCAGGACAGCCGTGGTATCCGAGGCGAGGAACATCTCATCTTCACCTACACCTAAAACCAGGGGAGATCCGTTGCGGGCTCCGATAATTTTACCCGGCTCATCTGCATGGAGACAGACTATTCCATAGGTACCCTTAAGCAAAGGAAGAGACGCCTGTACTGCCGCAGCAAGATCTCCGGAATAGTTGTAGGCAATGAGATGGGCAATTACCTCTGAATCAGTCTCGGTCTTGAATACAAAACCCTCATGTTCCAGCATCTCTTTCAGAGAGAGATAATTCTCAATAATTCCATTATGACAGATAGCTACTTTTCCCGATGCATCTGTGTGTGGATGCGCATTCGTTTCCGTAACTCCGCCATGAGTCGCCCATCGGGTATGCCCGATACCGCAGCTGCCGGTTAGACCTTTCGGCACGGCAGCACTCAATACCCGAATTTTACCGGGACGCTTCACAATAGTTATGGTACCGGCATTTTCTACCGCTATTCCGGCAGAATCATACCCCCGGTACTCCAGTCTGCGCAGCCCTTGAAGAAGAACTTCAGAAGAGACCCTCCGGCCGACATAGCCCACTATTCCACACATATTTATATCCTCGAAAAGTAAGATCTTACGCCTGAAAGTACCACAGGCATCAGAGAATAACCAGCATCAGCCGGCAGATGCACTCTCTGCCAGGTCATAGAGCTTATCTTTATCCCGCAGTGTCATCAGGCTGCTCTCAGTCTTAACGATTCCCTGTTCAGCGAGATTCTCAATATATTTCAGCACCGCCTCCTGGGGAAGTTCCAGATTCAGACTTATTTCCCGGGAAAGCTTATGGTATTCCAGACGAGCCTGCTCAAAGCCGTTTTCAGCAAAGGCATAGTATATATTCAGAGCAATGAGCCCCTTCTTGTTCTGCTTAACCAGATGCTGTATCTGATTATTGGTGTGCTGCAGCCTCCGGCAGAGCTTGTCGATTACATTGAGGGCAATACGGGCATTCTTTTCTATCATCCCGAGAAAACCTTCACGGTTGAACGCAAGCAGGCGTACTGTGCCCACTGCGGTAGCTGTGGCAGTACGTTCCACCTGATTTACAATAGCCATCTCTCCAAAGAAATCGCCCTTCCCCAGTACGGCAAGAATATGCTCTTTCCCGCCGATCATTTTACTGATCCTTATGTTGCCCTCCTGGATAATATACATTTTATCCCCGGGCTCCCCTTCCTGAAAAAGAACCTTTCCCGAGTCCACCATAAGGCCGTATTTATCATAAAGTCTGTTATCTTCCATTAAGTATAGCTCCCGGCTAAATTTTCGGCAGAATGCTGAAGCAAATCCAGCTGTTTCACAGTACCAGAGTACATAAAACAGAAGGAGCTTTCAATGACACAGTTACGTCTGCTTTTCATTATTCCACTGGTTCTACTCTGGTGCTGCTGCACTCCTCTTATCGACCTGGCGGAAACAGGTGAGACCTTCGGGGTTACAGGAGCCGACCTCACCCCACCGGTTTTGGGACCCGCAGGTGCTGTTGATTCTTTTACATTCAGCCTCAGCTTCAATGAACCTCTCGGTGCATTTCATCTGGAAAATATCTCTCCCGGGATAGGAGATCCCCAGGTGGTCTTCGATGGAACAGAGGTAATGATTGAATCCTCTTCTGCCCAGATCCCCGGGACTGAATATTCTCTGGACATACGGGCAACTGATACCGCAGGGAATTCCCAGCAGCTGATAGTCCGCTGCTACGGCTACAACGCTGATATCGCCGGCCTCCTGATTAACGAGTTTACCTGTCAGGGCAGCAGTACCCATCCGGACGTTTTAGAACTGAAGGTTACCGAAAGTGGCAACCTTGCCGGGATGGCTGTCCTGGAGGGCACCGACTCCAATTGGGATCAACGGATAATCCTGCCTGAATGTGCAGTTACCCCCGGAGATTTCATTCTGATCCATTTTAAACCCCAGGGTATTCCCGAAGAAGTGGATGAAACTGGTGCAGTTGATATCTCCGGAGGGCTCGACAGTCATCCTGAGGCCAGGGATTTCTGGGTGCCCGAAGGGTGCGGGCTTTCTGGAAACAATGGAGTACTTACGGTCTATACAAACCCCTGCGGGGCTCTCATTGATGCTGTAGTATATTCCAACAGAACATCAACATCAGATACAACCTACAGAGGATTCGGCAGCAGCAGTATGCTAAACAAAGTGGATACGGTGACAGAGGAAGGTGGATGGACCGGAGAAGAAGCAATACTCAGACCGGAGGATGCAGTTGATCCGGAAGATTCCACCGCCACCAGGTCAATCTGCAGGACCGCTGTTCCCACAGATACAGACAGCAGTGCCGACTGGCATATCGTTCCAACCAGTACTGCAAGTTTTGGAGAGATAAACAGTGATGAGGTATATATTCCCTGAGGGTATCAGAGATAGGGAGTAAAAAGATCCACGATAGCCTGTTTCGAGCCTGCACCGACCTGCTGCTTAACAACTTCTCCGCCGTTGAAAACCATTAAAGTCGGGATGCTGATAATGTTATACTGCTGGGCAAGGTCACCGACTTCGTCTACGTTTACCTTGGCAACCTTCACCCTATCTGCATACTCGGTGGATATTTCTTCCAGGACCGGCGCAATCATACGGCAGGGAACACACCATTCCGCCCAGAAATCTACAATTACAGGGATATCTGATTTGAGAACCTCCGACTCGAAATTAGCCGCAGTGATTGTTACTTCGTTGCTCATGGTTCCTCCTGATAAGGACTATTTCTGAATCTTGAAATCATTCAAGCGAAAATCATTGATAACAGTATGCACATATTGGATCATCTTTTCCAGATAATTACGGTCTTTCACGGAGAGAATCTCGTTACCATGCATCTTTTTTATTTCATCAAGCAGCTCATGGAGCAGATGCCCGGAATCTACCAGAAAACGCTGCTCTTCCCTTTCTATCTCACGCACATTGCGGGGAAAACGGTCGAACATACCAGCATAGATTGCCAACCGGGGAGAGACGCCACCCTTGGCATCACTCCAGAGATCAAAAATACGGGATTCCAGGACCACCCGGGGACCGGAGTAGAGAGTAGGAGAGACTTCCCGCATGCAGCGTTCGACATCCGGCCAGTGAAGCCGTTCAAACTCGTTCATTGCACCAAAAAGCTTGATCAACTCGTATGATGCTTCAGGATGGATCTTTCGATCAGGATACCCGACAATCTTTTCTTTGTTCTGCAGAATGATACGGTCTGCAAAACTTTGAGCCGGCCTGGTATTCTTCGCTGCTGTGCGCTCAAGCGCTTTGTTGGTTTCCCTGCCGGCCCGGTCCTCCTCCTTTTTCCGTAGCTGCTGAATTGTCACCAGCTCAGCATGCAGGAAAGAAGCCATATCAAACCGGGCTTTGAGAGCACCTAAATAGCGGTCTTCAAAATCATTTTTTAATTTTCCCGACTTCATGAACTGTACAATGTAGTGGTCGTACTCCTTGAGAATACGGTCCCTGGCCTGTTCTATTTCATCAAAACTTAGTTTACTCTTCTTCATTCTTACATAACCGTCTGGTAAAGTCTCTTATCTCTTTATAGACTCTATCGGCATTACCATCAACGGTTTGAGCAATAAGATTCACCAGGGCGGATCCCACCACCGGCGCATGAACATGAGGACCAAGCTGGGCTATCTGTGCCTCCGTGCGGATTCCAAATCCTGCAAAAATCTCCATCCCTGTTTTCTTCAGATTCTCCAGAAATGAAATAAGCTCCTCTGAGATTTCGGTCTGTCTGCCGGTTATTCCCTGACGCAGAGCTGTGTAAACCCATCTTTCACCAAGGGTTGCAATCTCCTTTAAACGCAGCTCTGATATTGTCGGAACCACAACAGGGACAATGGGCATACCCAGGTTTTTTCCTGCTGCATACAGACCGTCATCACTACCGGCCACAAGATCCGGAACAATCAATCCCTGAACCCCTGCAGTCTTTGCCCGCTGAATAAAGGTCTCAATGCCAATTGCAACAACAGGATTGGCATAGGTCATGATAAACACCGGAACATCAGACAGAGCAGCAATCTTCCCGGCCAGTTCAAAGCCACCGTTCAGGGTAAACCCTGCTTCCAGAGCTTCACTGCAGGCGGCCTGTATAACAGGTCCGTCAGCGGTAGGATCAGAAAAGGGGAACTGCAGCTCAATATAGGAGGCTCCCCCGTCAATAAGACCTTTCGCAACCGAAAGACTTACCTCGCCATTCGGATACCAGGCAATCATGTGGGTCATTACTCTGTGCTTACTCATTTCCTTCCGCCTCCCGGGCAAGAAATTCTCTCCATTTATCTCCGTCCAGAGCCTGGGCCGAAATAAACAGATCCTTGTCTCCCCGGCCGGACATATTCACAATTACCGCCTTATCCGGCGATAGATTTGCAGCCTGCTTCATAACCTCCGCTCCTGCATGGGCAGACTCGAGAGCAAAGATCACCCCTTCAGTTCTGGCGAAACGCCTTACAGCATTTAGAGCGTCGCTGTCCGTAGCAGATGTAAATTCTACTCTTCCGCTTTGCCCCAGATAGGCCAGCTCCGGCCCTATACCCGGGTAATCGAGACCGGCGGATATTGAATGGGTGTGCAGAACCTGACCGTCTGAATCCGTCAGGAAAAGACTTTTGTACCCCTGGATAATTCCCTCTCTTGAACCGGTGCCGTTCATTCTTGCTGCATGCTCTCCACTTTCAAGCCCTCGGCCGCCCGCTTCGACCCCAACCAGTCTGGGGTGATCTTTTTCAATAAAAGGAGCAAAAAAACCAATAGAGTTTGACCCCCCCCCTACACAGGCAACAAGGGCATCCACATCAAGATCCCGTTCTGCAATCTGCTGTTCCGTCTCTTTCCCGATAATCGACTGAAACTCTTTAACTATTTGCGGGTAGGGATGAGGACCAAGTGCACTGCCGATCAGGTAATGGGTATCCTGAAAGTTTTCCGCCCAGTCCCGCAGTGCCTCATTTACCGCATCTTTCAGTGTTCTGGACCCGGATGAAACAGGGACAACCTTTGCACCAAACAACTCCATCCAGAAAACATTCGGCCGCTGCCTGCGGATATCCACCTCCCCCATGTAGACGGTACAGTCAAAGCCTAGTTTGGCGCATACCGCCGCGGTTGCCACTCCGTGCTGTCCGGCTCCTGTTTCGGCAATAATCCTTGTTTTCCCCATTCTCCGGGTAAGCAGCGCCTGTCCGAGGGCATTATTGATCTTATGAGCTCCGGTATGTGCCAGGCCCTCCATCTTCACATAAATCTGTGCCCCGCCAATCTCCCTGCTGAGGTTGGCCGCATGCATCATAGGTGTTGGGCGGCCGACAAACTCTGCAGCGTAGCGGTCAAACTCTTCCCTAAACCCGGGATCACCCTTCCAGCGGTTGAATGCTTCTTCAAGTTCTTCCACAGGACGTTTGAGCACTTCTGCAACATAGCGCCCGCCGAAGCCTCCGTAATATCCTTTTTCCGACATATTAATACTCCGTCACTGATTATCGAGGGCCTCAAAAAGCCGCTTCAGCTTATCGTGGTCTTTTTTCCCCGGGGTTTCTTCAACCCCTGAGGAGAGATCAATCAATTCAGGCTTGAATGCCTGAACAATTCCTGCTGCATTATCCGCGTCTATACCGCCAGCAAGCCAGAGAGGCCCCTTTTCTGCTGCCCTTCGTGCCAGAGCCTCATCAACCTGCCGGCCGGTTCCTCCCCGAACACCTTTAACCCGGGCATCAAGCAGAACCCGGGGCGACCGGTAATTTTCAGCCTCTTTCAGGTCTTTATCGCTCCCTGCACGAACGGCCTTGTAATAAGGAAAGGCAGTATGGCTGCAGTTCTCAGGGAGCTCCTCACCGTGAAACTGCACTGCATCAATTAAGCCGTCTTCAAGAAGAGATTTTACCTCTTCAGGCAGCATTCCATCATATTCATCTGTTACCACCACCGCCACCTTCAGCGCTGTCACCGTTTCAAGATTCCGGAGCAGACCCCCCGAAGCTCTGCGGGGAGATTCGGCGAAAACAAACCCCAGAATGTCAGCTCCGAGGCTTTCTGCATATATGGCATCTTCCCTGCAGGTAATGCCGCAGATCTTTACCAGCGGCCGCCGGGGATGACTGTTTCGCTTCTCAACCAGACAACGCCAGAACCTGAGATTCTCACTCGGCGCTGAAGCTGCAGCAACCAGCTCCTTTAGTCGTTCCGGATACCGCACCACAGTTTCGCCTATCAGAATTCCGGAAAACCCGGAAGAACGCACAAGACGGATATCCTCACCAAAAGAAATGCCAGACTCAAATATTAGCTGTGTCTCCCAGCTTATCATCCGGGCTACCCCTAATGGCAGAAGAAGGTCAGTCCGGAAAGAGGTAAGATCCCTACAGTTTATCCCGGTACGCTCCGGGTGAAACCGTTCCGCCTTCTCAACATCTTCCCGGGTATGAACTTCAACCAATGGCTGAAGACCGAGAGCTTTGCATCGGAAGTAGAGTTTCTCCAGAATATCTCCGTCCAGAAGAGCAGCAATCAGCAGTACAGCGTCTGCACCTGCCCTGTAGGTGATTTCCAGATCCTCCTCATCGAGAATGAATTCCTTCCGTAGGATTGCGGTTTGGGGGTAAGCAGCTTTTATCCGCATAAGATCTTCAAGAGACCCGTGAAAATGGTCCTCCTCTGTAAGAACAGAGATCGACCTGACCCCCGCTTCCACATAGCGTCCTGCCTGTTCAACAGGGTCAAGGCTGCTGTTGATTATACCCTTTGACGGAGAACCCCGCTTGATTTCACAGATAAGCGGAGGATCGCTAAGAAAAGGTATTAGCGGTGCAATTCGTTTTGCCGGAACATCAGCCCCCAGCGCATGCCCCTCAACATCAATCCTCTTTTTCCGCAAATCGGCAATCTGCTGCAGGATATTTGTTTTGCTCATGCCTTTGAGGCCGTCCTGACTGCATCCAGCTTACGCTGTACCAATCCTTCATCAAGAGCCCTGACCGCTTGTGAATATCCTTCTGCAAGATCCTTCGCCACACCGGCAACAAATAGTGCGGCTCCTGCATTAAGACAGACTGCGGCCTTTATGGCGGGGCTACCTTTTCCCTCAAGGATATCCCGGGCCATGACGGCATTTTCCTCTCCTTCACCACCTTTTAGATCATCAAGGCTGTACCTCGGGATTCCCAGAGTCTCCGGATCAAATTCTTCACTCAGCAATTCATCTCCCTCGGCAAAATGAACAATCCTTGTAGGACCGGTTACGGTAATCTCATCAAGGCCGTCTGAGCCGTGGACTATCATACCTTTCTTTATCCCCAACAGCAGTGCTGCCCGGGCCATGAGCTCACACTTCTCCGCCTCAAACACCCCTATCAGCTGATACTCCGCACCCGCCGGATTCGCCAGAGGACCAAGCATATTCATTATTGTTTTAAACCCTAATTCCCGGCGAACCGGTGCGGCATGCCGCATTGCTCCATGAAATTTCGGGGCAAACAGGAAGGCGAAATCATGTTCATTGATCATCTTTTCAGCTGCCTCAGCACCAATATCAATATTGATTCCCAGGGCTTTGTAAAAATCAGCACTACCGCTTTTTGAGCTTATAGCCCGGTTCCCGTGCTTTGCCACCGAGGCACCGCATGCTGATGCAATAAGAGCGGCCATTGAACTGATATTGAAAGTGCCATGTCCATCGCCGCCGGTACCGCATGTATCCAGCACCGGCCTGTCAGTCTTAACCGGAACCCGCTTCTCCTGCAGAACCCGCGCACACCCCGCGACTTCTTCCGGGGTAATACCTTTTGCATTAAGTGCTGTTAAAAACGCTGCTAATTTGGCAGGAGAAACACTTCCTTCAGTAACTTCCCGCATAAAGCCGACGGCTTCACTTAAAGAAAGATCCTCCCCCGCTATTATCCGGAGAAGATTATTCTGCAGAGGATATGGTTCGCGGCGATATTCCAGAAAGTTGGCAAGAAGCTTTTTTCCTTCTTCAGAAGCAATTGACTCTGGATGAAACTGTACACCCTCAATATCAAACTCACGATGCCGAATCCCCATGATCTCGCCGTCATCAGTTCTCGCGCTTACCTCAAGAACATCCGGAAGCGAACCTTCCTCCACCGCCAGGGAGTGGTACCGGGTAAAGACTGATCTCGGCTGAAGATTCCGGAACAGTCCGCGTCCGTCATTGCTGACCTCCTGTGTTTTTCCGTGAACAATATGACCTGCCGGAACAATATTTGCACCGAAGGCTTCGCCTATGGCCTGATGACCGAGGCAGATCCCTAAAATGGGGACCTTCCCTGAAAAATGGCGAATCGCTTCGATACTTATACCGGCATCTGCAGGTTTTCCAGGACCAGGAGAAATAATCAAGCCTTTAAGAGGCAGTTTGTCCAGTTCATCTACGGTGATTTTGTCATTCCGGTATACCTTAACCGGGATATGAGTCATCTCCAGAAGATACTGGTAGATATTAAACGTAAAAGAATCGTAATTATCAATCAGTACATACATGGCTGTCTCCTTTAATCTTCCATAGCAGCCATAAGGGCGCCAAGTTTTTCTATTGTTTCCTGATACTCCCGTTCCGGGGTTGAATCGTAAACGATGCCGGCACCAGCCTGAAGGGTAATAGTTTCTCCCTTTTGCAGAGCGCTTCTTATGGTTATGCAGGTATCCATCTGTCCGTCTGGTTCAAAATACCCCACAAGGCCTGCGTAAAATCCGCGCCGTTCTGGTTCTATGGAATCGATAATCTCCATAGCTCTTATTTTAGGCGCTCCGGAGACAGTTCCTGCAGGAAACGTAGCCCGAATTACTGCGGCGGTTTTTTTTCCTTCAAGCTTCCCTCTAACCCGTGAAACAAGGTGCATAACATGGGAATAACGCTCCACATCCATAAACTCCATCACTTCTACAGAGCCTGCCTCACAGACCCTTCCAAGGTCGTTACGGGCAAGATCTACCAGCATCAGGTGCTCTGCCTGTTCTTTTTCATCATTTCGCAGCTCTTCTTCCAGTCTGCGGTCTTCTTCCTCAGTTTTTCCCCGCCTGCGGGTTCCCGCTATAGGGTGTATCTCCGCATATCCATCCTTCACCTTTACATGGACCTCGGGGGAGGAACCGAAAATGGAATATTCACCAAAATCCAGGTAAAACAGGTATGGAGAAGGATTGGCAGCACGAAGATGTCTGTATGCTTCCAGGGGGCTTATGGTGGTGCGTAAGGTTATTCTTCGCGAAAGAACACCCTGCACAATATCACCGGCAATAATATGTTCCCGTACTTTCTCAACGCCTTTCATATATGCCTGACGTTCCTCTTCCGAGTCACTAATCTCTGCGGCATATCCTTTTTCCGGTTCCTCCATGTAGGTAAAATCCAGATTCCCCAACTGTTTTTCAGCTTCGCTTATCAGAGCCTCAAGATCTGCAGGAGACTCCTCATAATCCAGGGCAATGAGATAGATCAAATCGGTGTAGTGATCACACACAACAAAAAGATTCCCGAATATGAAACACGCATCCGGTAATGAATCCTTCTGCTTTTCAGAAAACTTTATGTCGTCGCAAAAACGGGCAAACTCATAGGAGAGATAGCCCACACCACCTGCCGGAAAAGGCAGTCCCATGGCCAGTGGTTTATGCTGATCTGCAAAATAATTAAGTACATCGAGAATATCTCTTGCACCACTTTTTATACGCTTATATCTTCCGTTTTTCTGCAGAATTATATCCTTATCCTGCTGCATAAGACGAAAAGCCTCCTTCACCAGCAGAATGGAAAACCTCTCCTTCCCTTTTTCAAAAGAAGAAGATTCAAGCAGCACTGAAGCACCGAGCTTTCGTGCAAGAGAATAGGGAGTGAATTTATCCCCCGAAACCGCTTTTATAAGAACTCTTTCGCTATGCGTCTTATGCATATGTATCCTCGGCAAATACGTTTCTACGGATAGTATCGTTACTACTAAAAGAAACTACACTGTTTCTTACTGTACTGTCAAGTAGAAACACTTTTTTTGCTTTTATCCTCTGGTATTTTTATATTGAATTTGGAGAGTTCAATTAAACGGGGGAGAAAAATGAAGAGAGTATTTATTTGGCTGTTTCTTGTTTTCCTGCTTTCGGGATGGTCAGGAACACTTGCTGGTGAGGAATCTACGCTGCAAAGTTCTTCTTACAACATTGACGGATGGAAAATCCGCTACGCATCACCCAGTTACGGTATTTCTGTCATGCTACTCAATGTTACCGCCGACGGTTTGGATGAAACTGTGGCAGTCCCTGGTTTTGATTTTCGTATTCTCAATGGCATGAATGTATCCAAACGCGGAGGTTTTTACACAGGGTACGAAGTTGGTGCAACGATTTACGTGATGAGTGAATCAGATTCTTTCTATGTAAACGACCTGAATGGTACAGGGGGGAATATTCACCTGTCAGATTTTTTTGCCGGATCTGTATATATAATGCAGAAATACGGGTACCGTCTGGACCTTGGAGTTAAGGCAGGGGGTTTAAGCATCGGTACAGAAGTAGGCATTGGTGTCCAGGTAGGTGGTGGTTCCTACGACGTATACGACGAGGCCGAATCAGATGAGGACGGCAGCGGTGAGACAGATAACCCCTTTGGTATGCTCATGGAGCTATCATTAGAAGGCACCCTTAGAATCGGCCAGAACAGCCGGCTTTTTGCCGGGCTTGGTACCGATCTAAGTAATCCAATGTTTGATGCAGTTTCAGGTTCCAGTTCTTCGAATCTTGATATCGAACAGGCGCCAATTCGGCCTTTCCTGAGGGCCGGGTTCAGCATGAACTACTGATACAGAATATGCAGGAGTACCGTTATGTCGGGACTCCTGCATAATGCAATTTCAGATCAAAATACCTCAGCCATATCCTGCTGATTATCTTCTGCTCCTTCAGGCTGCTCCTCATCCTTATCGTTACCACTGAATTGAGGCTTGAACTCAACCTTATCAGCAACAATCTTCACTTTGTTCTGAACCTTACCGTCTTTATCCTCCCAGCGGTCTTGTTTCAACCGCCCTTTAATGCGTACACCCCGACCCTTTTTGAGGTTTTCTGCACACCTTTTGGCTGTGTCGGACCAGGTCTCAATGTCGAAAAAAGAAACTTCCTGCTTGTTTTCGTCTTCCTGACGGTAATATCTGTTTGAGGCAACAGAAAATGAGCAGACCGGGGTACCCTTGGGGGTCTCTTTAAGCTGCGGATCACGGACCAGATTCCCGTCAATCATGATGTCGTTTAAGGGATTCATGTTTTTCCTCCTGGAAATTTAAAGTTTTTGCGCTGCGCTTTATAGGAAGAAACTGCGAAAGAGAAAAGTTGATTTTGATTTGACAAAAATTTTTTGAAAAAAGTTGTTTTTCCTCATCACAAAGGTCTCAGCGAGCTCTGAAAGAGAATCGTCCAGATTGGTAGTGTCAATAATCTTGCGCAAATTCTTTTTGCCTCAATCTGAAGAATTTACTTAAGAGACTTGATCCTCCCGATCGTAATCAATCAGCAGATCCATATTCAGATACTTCCGTTCACTCCATGTCGAACCGGAGATGTGACGCAGCCGGGCCGCGACCAGCATCAGGGCAGATTCTCCATCGGGAAAGGAACCGATGACTCTGGTCCTCCTTCTAATTTCTCGCATGATTCTTTCAAGACCATTATTAGTCCTGATTCTTTTCCAATGCTCAACCGGGAAGTTATAATACGAAAAGGTTTCGATTGATCCATCCCGAACCAGAGCAGCCGCTTTATGCAGTTTCATATCTGTGAGCTTCTGGGCAATGAGATCTTTTTTTCGGATGGCTTCTTCTTTATTCTCTTGAGCATGTATTGCTTTCAGCATTGTCGCGACTTCTTTTACTTTACCGTGAGGAACAAAACTGAATACGTTTCGGTAGAAATGGACCACACAGCGCTGCCAGCGAGCCTCTGGATAAAACTCTGGTATTGACTCGACCAGACCTAAGGATTTGTCGGAGATGAACATGGCGACAGTCTCCAGACCTCGCTCCTTGAGATACCGTAGGAACCGTTGCCTGCTATCCTTATCTTCCTTGGTCCCTTCGGCAACCCCGATAATCTCCCGAAACCCTTCCTCATTGACGCCTATCGCAACCAGAACTGAGACATTGCGCACTTCACCAGCCCAGGAACGCTTCATCCATATCCCGTCGAGATACACATAGGCGTAATGACTCTTAAGCGGCATGTTTCGCCACTTCTCGATCTCTTCGTATATTTTCTTGTTGAGATTACTGATCGTTCCCGGTGACACCTTTGCTCCCCAGAGTGCTTCGGTGATGTCTTCGACTCTCCGTACGGACACTCCTGCTAAGTACATTTCTACCATCGCTTCTTCAACGGAAATCTCCCGACGTTTGTATCGTTCGATAATGGCTGTTTCGAAGGTTACCTTTTTTAGCTTTGGCATCTGAAGGGTTACTTCGCCAGCCTTGGTCAACAGCTTTCGGTCATAATGACCGGCACGATATCCCTTCCGTTCAGCGCTTCTTTCGTGTTTCTGTGCATTGAGTAGTTGCTCGGCTTCAGCTTCTAACATAGCATTCAACGTCTCTTCGACAGTTTCCCGTACAAATTCCCCCAAATGGTTTTTAACTTCTTCTTCATTTATCTCGATAATCTTACTGTTCATATAGTCCTCTTTCTGACTTGGTTTTGGTGGTACTTAATCAATCGTCAGATTGAGGACTTTCTTATCTCATTTTAATTTGCACAAGTTATTATACGTTATCTCCAGATTACTATAAGGCAAAAAAACCTTTCGCATTTCATAAATATTCTTTCAGCCATATTACTACGTTGCGAACGTGGGATCTCTCATGTTTTGTCAGAGCACATTTTCCATGAAGCAAAAACGAAACCTGTTGGTATTCATAAGTAGAAATGTTACTGCAAAGAGAGTTTTATATATTGCTGTCGCCACCGGTGCTAAATTGCAGGAAATCACCGGAATGAAATTGCAGACTCCGGCTTGAAAAAAAGGGCAGTACTGCCTTGTAATGGTTGTGACCAAACAATCAACAACAAGGAGCACGCCCTACAATGCTGGAGTTACTTATGCATGAAGCACAAATGTTGAAAAGACAGGGCAAAAGAATCCAAGATATTGCCGAGGTTCTGGGGAAGAGTGAGCGCATGGTTCATTACTACCTTTCAGAGCCCTCCCGACCACGAAAAACCCGGGAGTATTCGAGCAAGCTCGACCCGTTCAAACCCTACATTGATACTATACTCGAGGATGATCCTTCGTTCAATCGGGAAGTTCTTCTCCGTAATTTGAGAAAACAAAAATACACCGGCGGCGTCACAATCCTCAGGGACTATGCCGCAAAGAAAGCAGCCGAGATCACCCGGAAGGCTGTTATTCGCTTTGAAACAGAGCCGGGGTTCCAGGCACAGGTTGACTGGAAGGAGTTAGGGAACCGCCTGGTCGAAGAGAGATGGCAGAAGCTCTACGCATTTGTAATGGTCTTCGGTTATTCGCGCAAACCGTTTGTCATACACACCACCAGCATGAATCAGGCCACTGTGCTGATGTGCCATGTTCTGGCTTTTCAGTACTTTGGCGGAGTCCCTCAGGAAATCCTATACGACAACATGAAGACTGCATTTATCTACTCAACCGCTGATCAAAAGTGGGTGCCGAACAAGCATCTTCTCTCTCTGGCTCGTCATTACGGTTTTACTCCTCGACGTTGTCAGGTCCGGCGGCCCCAGACAAAAGGCAAGGTGGAGCGATTTATTCACTTCTATGAGAACAATTTCTGGATTGAGCACAAAGCATTCCCTGTTGTGCTGGACGAGCTGAACGAAGCAGTGCTGCATTGGTCCGACACTATCTGCCAGAAGAAGGTTGGTGGTCTGAATGAAACTCGACATGAGAGATTTGCCCATGAGAAATCATTCCTTATCCCATTACCAAAGCAGGCCTTCGATTGCCGTCAGACTATCCCTGTGCGTGTTTCCGGGGAGTCCCTGATCCGGGTGAAAAACAACTGGTACAGCGTTCCCCCGCAGTATATCGGCGAGCAGCTTACTGTCCGTATTGATCCTCTAACCCATCAGGCTGAAGTCTCTGCAGGTGAGTTCCTCGTCCGTATGTTCAACGTTAATCATGAGGAACGGAACAGACGGGACTACCTGCCTGAACATACCCAGGCACTCAGGGCTCTTTGGCAGAGACAGTACAGTATTCCAAAGCCGAGAAGGCGGGTTATTCCTAAATTAAACGTAGATGTGCGCTCTCCCAAGCTGTACGAAAAACTGTTCTCTATCGGAGCAGCCTCATGAATGAACGGCAAGAAATGATTACATCCCGTATGGAAGAGCTGGGACTGAGCTTCATGGCTGCAGGCCTGGACAGTTTTCTTTCAAGCCAGGTAAACCAGGATGCACCACTCATTGAAGCCATCGGGGAACTTATCGACCTGGAGCTTATCCCGCGTAAAGAACGGATGGCTAAGACGCGGCTCAAGGTCTCAGGAATCCCACACAGTAAAACCCTGGACGAGTTCGACCTTTCCTGGCCAAAGGGTGGTCTTCCCCGGAAGCAGTTCAACGAGCTGTCTAATCTGGCCTTTATCGAGCGTAAGAAAAATATCATACTCCTCGGTCCCAGCGGCCTGGGAAAAACACACCTTATGACGGCCCTGGGCCAGAAGGCCTGTTTAAATGGCTATACCGCATACTTCATCAGCTGTCTTGATCTCCTGGAACGTCTTCAGCGTTCACGGGACCAGGGACGTTTGAAGAACAAGCTGACATGGTTCGGAAAACCACATGTTCTACTGATAGATGAAGTCGGCTACGAGAACCTCAATTCAGAGCAGGCTGCTTTGTTTTTCCAGCTCATCAATACCCGATATGAGCGTGGATCTATCATCCTCACTTCAAACAAAACTTTTGGAAAGTGGGGCGAGATTATGGCTGATGATGCGGTTGCAACTGCCACGTTGGACAGGCTACTGCATCATTCCCATGTTGTTAGCTTGAAAGGCGATTCGTATCGCATGAAAGACAGAATGAAAATTGGAGCCGTTGGCTTCTAAAAATTTTTGCCGGAAGTCTGCAATTTCATTCCGGCGTTGACATATGGCACATATTTATATGGAAATCGAACAAAAAGAACTACTGCAAATTGGTGATTATACCCGTATTCATATCCCTGAATGTTTCCCTTTGGTTAATACGGAACAACAGATAAACCTGGTAGAACGTATTGTCCGGGTTGAGGAAGAATTGAAGCCCCAGCTGGACTTGATGAAACAGGGCTTCGAGACAATGAAGAAATGCTTTGCTTAGTCAACAAACGATTTTTGGATATGAACAATCGATTTATCAGTCTTCAGTGGAGTATGGGACTCGGATTTACCCTTATTGCGGGTTTAATGGCCGTATTTAATTACTTTTAGCTTTCGCTTTCACAAACAGAAATCCTTTCTCAGGGGAGCACTGAGGACTCAGAGAGGAATCTCGTTGGCAAAATCTTATCATTTTTTCTCAGCGATCTCTGCTTCTCTGTGAGAGAATTAATGGGCACTCTCACAAAGGCCTTTGCAACAAAGAATATTACAACCTTGTAAAAGAGTAGGTAAACTCATAAATATCCGGTTTAAACCCTTCTCCCACAATAGGTAAAAGCATTATCATATCACCGTATTTCGGAACTTTAGCCAGAAAAACAACATACCCCCGCTTTAAGCCATCAGCTGGAACATTTACAGTTCGGGGAAGTAGGGTTGTTTTCATTATTCTATTCATTGCACCCTTTTCATTGCTTTTTATATCGTCCTGCTGATCCCAGTATTGTTTAATCTGAAACTCATTTTTTGCATAATATGATCCTGCGCCAATCTTTAATTCCAGGTCGGTAAGCTCAAAGCGTATTCCCTTGTCAGTCTTGTTCTTCATAGTCAATTCAAAAACCACATATTCTCTTTGATCGAAAACCCCGGGATCTCTGACAAAAGGACTGGGAATACGACCACTCTTATGCTGAAGCTCCTCGGATGGGACCACACGTACCTGAATGTTATACTTCTCGTCCTGAACTGCTTCCGTCAATTTCTCAAAGCGTGGCGATTCATATGTCGTACAACCGCTAAGAGAAATTAGCAGCAAGACGACAGCTGCACTGCACAGCTGCATAATTATTTTAGTATGCAGAAATTTCATAGCCGTTCTCATGATGCCTCCATAGATCCAAAACCATAAAACACAATACAACTACTTTATACATTAAAAAAAAGGCCGTCCAGATGGACGGCCTCAAACATTCATTAAAAGATTGAAATAAACAACTTAGAAGTCGCACTCAAACTTCATGTACGCGCCGCCTTCCTGAGCAACAGTTGCACGACTGTTGTTGGACGCAGCAAAATCGGTTACAGCATAACCAACGCGGAACTTTGCAGCACCGACTTTCATCCAACCAGAAATATCGGTATAGAGAAGGTCGCCATCTGCATAGGCACCATCTTTATCTTTAGCATCATACAGGTTCGGTGCATAATTCATGTCAACATCGGCACCGTAGGTAGAATTATAAAGACTTACACCACCACCAATAGCACGAAGCGTGTCCTTATCGTCACCAGCAAAGGAGACAGACACATCTGCGGTAAGCTCATCATCTACAGCGTAGTCAAGCTGAGCACCAGCACCAAATTTAGTTGTGTTATAGTCGCTATCGCATTCCATGTCGGTGCCGAACTCGCCGGCAAAAGTAAGAGTCATGGGAGCCATGTCGTACACATATACAGCCTGAAAATCAATTACAGACTTAACACTGTCATCGTCAACATCATCGTCCCCGCCATTGTCCTTGGAGTAGTAGTTAGCTTCTACACTAAGACCGGGAACCAGAGTTTCAGCAGAATAGACAGAAACATAGTACTGCCTATCAGTATCATTGCCATCATTTTCAACTCCAGCAACATCCCAGTTCGCATCTACATCAATTGCGATAGTACCGGCATCTATAGTAAGAGCAGTCATCCAGTCTTTGTCAGTTCCACCAGCCATTCCTACAAACTGGTTACCTACGTTAAACTGGTCTGCATACTCCTGATCGCCGGCATCAAAGTAACCATTGGTCCAACTAAGGCTGATTCCGGAAAGACCAAAGAAAGCGCCAAGGTCAGTGGTAATTTTCATCTTGTTCATTGCAAGAAGACCAGTAATGTCAACTGTTTCAGTTTCTGAACCATCAACTTCTACAGTGCCATCTTCATTCACATCATAAGTTGTATCAAAACTACCAACGATTGGCTCAAACTCAGTTGAAAAAGAGTTATACTCATCGATGTCAACGTCAATAGCAAGTTCAAGTTCTTTGAGTGCGGTACTGTACTCATCATCGAAGTTACTGGCCCAACCCCAGTCAGTGTCCCAAGAGAAGCTGAAGTCCGCAGCGAAAGCGCCTGTGGCAACAGCCAGAGCAACAAAAAGGACGATAAGTTTTTTCATAATTGTCCTTCCTCCATCGTGTTTTAGGGCGTCATGTACACGACATAACGGTTATCCCTTAAGTTATTTATTGGAGTTAGTATAGCAACCGCCATATGGGCTGTCAAGAAAAATTACGTTTTTACAGAAAATGCACGGTTAGAAATAAATTAAATAAATAACTTTCTAGTAACTATTTATTTGATCCTTTTTAGCCGCTCAACCGGTAATTACCGGGAGAAAAGTGCGCAAATCCGGCAAAAAATGCTGGACAAAATAAACATAATAGACAAAAAAAATATTTTGGAATGAATATTTCTTCCTTATTTTTTCTGTATTAATTGCGAAAAAAAAATAAGTACTATACATTTATAGACTGCATGAATAATTCCGGAGTTGAAAAAAAAATAATCGGTGACTGGTCATTAATTAATTCTCAAGCCGGTGATTTATATTCCGCACAGGATTTTTTTGCCTTTAAAGCGGAGTTTTTAAAAAAGGAATTAAGTGAAATAAAGTCTGATGTAGAATTCGGTATAATCGAATTTAAACAATCGGTTCTGCAGAATACTTTTTCTTTTATAGAGTCATTAAAGTACGACTCCAGGGATTTTTCCCAGATAGGCGAACAGGCAACACGGCTGCGCTACCTTATCTATATTAATTTAATTCAGAAATTTCTCTGCACAGGGTCAATACGCATCCGAAAAAATCCGGCAGTAAAAGATTCGCGAAATGAAGACACAAACCCCAACACCATAGTTGATTTAAAAACCGTCATTGCAGAAGTCTCCCGCCTTATAGGCGAAAAAACCGAATTAAAAGGGAATCCTTATATAAAGAACATACTTATGCAGGTTCAGATATATAAGAAGGAGCTTGCGGAAACCCAGCGTCTTGCTGCCAATATGCCAAGGGAAAAAGCTGTTGGACTGATTAATAATTTCAAAACAAGAATTGCCGAAATTTCAGCCAGTGCATCGGATAATTTTCAGAAATTGCAACAGGAAATAAACCCTCCACCGGAAAAACCTGAAGAGGGACTTATATCCTATAATTTGAAACCTCTTACCCTTCTGTTTGAAGGCCAGGGTAAAAGTGCATCCATGCTGGCAAGCCGCTTTCGACTGGTAAGTGATGAGCACTATGGCGCCCGGGATGTACTCCTTCCCCTTATAGATAAAAAAGAAGCGTTTATGGAACAAATAGAGAAGGAACTGTCCGTATATGCCCAGCTGGAACCTTTCGAGGGGGGAAAGCGTAAGGCTGCCATGGAGTTTACCCGGGAGATAATCCGAATATTAAGCCGTGAAGCTGAGGATGCGTTCCGGTAGAGCCGGCACTATCGCATTCTTATTTCTCACAGAGGACACGGAGTACACAGAGAATAGGAAATGTTCAGTTTCCACTCACATATTCAGTTGTACACACTGTGCTCACTGCAGTCTCTGTGAGAGTTTTCCCCTCATCTCATGAAGAAAACAACCTCATTCCCGGTTTCTCAGTATAGAGATCTGAATAAAAAAGAGGTATTATTGATATGGGAGATGCACAAATGAACCTTGGCCCGGAGGAACTGCAGAAAATCGGCGATTATGTCCGCCTTCATATAGCTGAATGGCTTCCACGAACAACAACCGAGAGGGAAATTAACCTTGTCGAACGTATAGTCCGGGTAGAGGAAGAGCTGAAATCCCAGCGGGATCTGATGAAACAGGGTTTTGAGGCTGTGGATAAGCGTTTTGTAAGCCAACAATGGATGATTGGCCTCGGCTTTACCCTTATTGCCGGCTTGATGGCTGTCTTTAATTTTGTCTGAATGGCTGTAGAGGGGCAGCATTGCTGCCCCTCTACAGCCATTCCCCGGGCAGTTGATCAAGGTTATCTTTCACTCCCTGACTCATACCCTTCCTGCAGATAAGAGCACGACCATTTTTAATTACCACAATCAGATCTTCAACGCCTATAACAGATACCGGAATGTCTGACAGAATATAGTTATCCGCTCCTTCCGAATTGGCTGCTGCCGGATATTCCTGAGGAAACAGTTGCGAAAACTCATCCCAGCTACCTACATCGTTCCATTCAAACTCAGTTGCAACAACGGCAGCCCGGGTGGTTTTTTCCATTACAGCATAATCGACGGAGATTTTGGGAGCGTTTGTGTAAAGCTCCGCAACCTCCCGTGACCCATATACCCTGTACACCGCTTCAACAGCGTTAGATACTCCTGCAGGTAAATCCTTCAGGGATTTGTAGAGAGAGGCAACATCAGGTGCGTGAGTTTCAAGTTCTTGAGCAAGTTTGTTTATAGTAAAGAGGAACATGCCGGAGTTCCAGGTGAAATTCCCGGCCTGCACAAAGCTTTTCGCAGTTTCAAAATCCGGCTTCTCACGGAACCGTGCAACATGCCTGCCGAATGCGGACTGTCCCGGAAGGTCATCACCGGCTTCAATGTAGCCGTAGCCTGTTTCAGGCCTGGTAGGTGTAATCCCGAAGGTAACGATGTACCCTGCCCGGGCAATCTCTTCGGCTGCGGAAACGTCCCCCATAAACGATTCGACCGGCTGTATTAAATGGTCAGCGGGAAGCACAAGGACGGATTCATTTTCCGATCCAAGAGATGCACAACATGCAGCACCGGATGCTATAGCCGGGGCAGTATTACGCCCGACGGGCTCACCAAGAACAAAAAGTTCAGGCCCACCTCCTCCTGCAGCAGAAACTGACTCAGCGAATTTTGCAAGTTCGGCTTCAGCCTGATCGGTCTGGTCCGCCAGGGTAACAACCATTATTCGCTGAGGCTTCAAAGCCGCCGCCCGTTCTATGGTAAGCATAAGCAGTGTTTTCCCGTCTTTCACCTGCATATACTGCTTCGGCACCTGTCGGGTGGATGCAGGCCACAAACGGGTTCCGGAACCACCGGCAAGAATAAGTACGTTGTCTACTATGGAGTTTCCATTCATGGCCTGATACTAACTTGTTATGCAGGAATAAGACAAGCTTCAAAACAAAGATGAATTGACCACATTCCGGGATGAGGTTTATTATGAGCCATACATCGCACACCCTTATCGGAGGTTCCACATCATGGCAAAATCGGGTTTCACACTATCAATCTATCCCTGGGTTTATATTGCCCAGTCTGAGGACGCTGGCTGGAAGGAAGAGTTCCAGGAGAAACCCCACATGTCCCCCGGCGAGGAAGCCTCCCTGGATGAAAACGCAAGAGCTGAACTTTTGGCAAAGCGGAACTCTTTTCCGGACCTGCCCCTGGTAAACTATACCTCCCAGTATGGAATGGGTTGTTTTGAGGGACTGAAAGCCTTTCCCCAGAAAGACGGGGGCTTGAAGATTTTCCGCCCCGATGAAAACGCAAAACGTTTCCGGAACTCCATGGAAGGGTTGATGATGCCCGGTTTTCCAGAGGAAAAGTTTGTGGCCGGGGTACGGGAAATTGTTAAAAGAAATAAAGAACTGGGCTTTGCCCCCGTTTATGATCCGGCATGGGAAGCAGGTGATTTTGCTGAAGGACATGCTGTATACATTCGCCCTTTCAGCTACTCGGAACCTGCAATCGGTCTCGGTTTGAGCAGCAAGCCATGGGTTATAGCTATTACCACCCCTGTGGGGTCCTATTTCCGCCCGGGCAACTGCAAGGCGGTGACATCGGATAAAGTACGGGCTTTTCCCGGTGGAACAGGCTGGATAAAGTGTGATGCAAACTATGTAGTACCTACACTGGTTAAAAAACGCTCCGAAGCAGAGGGCTACATGGAAGCGATATTCCTTGATGCGGCAAACCAGAAGTATATAGAAGAAGGATCATCCTGCAATATCTTCTTTGTCATGAAGAACGGTACCCTGGTTACACCCGAGTTGGGAGACACCATTCTTCCGGGCATTACCCGGGCAAGTACCATCCAGATAGCCAAAGACCTAAGTATCAGCATCGAGGAACGCAAGGTAACCATCGATGAGGTAATGGATGATGGCGCTGAATGCTTTGTTACCGGGACAGCTGCGGGTGTCAGCTATCTGGAATCTATAACACACAATGGCCGAACCAGGGTTTTCAACAACAGTGCAATAGGTGAAACAACCCGCACGCTGCAGATCACACTGAAGGGGATCCAGTACGGGTCTGTGGAAGATAAACACGGCTGGATGTTTCCAGTATAAACAGTAAACGAATTACTGCAGTTTCAAGCTTTCCATATCCATGGGGATATCTGTGTAAATCTGCAGGTCATAGTTATCCACAGGATAGAGCATGGCCCGCTGATTCAGGTATCCCAGATTAACCGCGCTCCCTCGTTGCATACTTTCCGGCTCCCTTCTCAGCAGATCGAAATTCTCGGCAGAATCGGTAAAATGGCCCAGAGCCCGTGAGAACTTTTCCCGGTCACCCGAGGCCAGGGAAAGCCTCTGCAGCGTTACCCCCAGGTTATTGTGGGTACGAATAAGCCTTTCTATAAGTGAGTGGTCCTCTTCCCGCTCATAGGGGAGGAGCACGCTGATATTTCTTCGCTTCTGCAGCAACTCATCCAGAAGATGAGTATAGTATCCCTGGGCTGCAAAATAATCCGACCGGTTGAACAGTGCATTTCCGGTGGCAAAAAGCAGGTTCTCGTTATCTGAATAATCTTCCGCAGCCAGATAGAATTCTGCCAGGGCATCCTGAAAATCACTGTTGTTATAATAGATATAGCCTTTCTTGTAATTGATCTCCGGCGCCTTGTAACCAGCATCCTCAGCCGCGGTAAACATATCAAAGGCACTGCCGAATTCTGCGGCGATGTAGTAATAGAGATCTCCCAGGTTTTTATAAATTCGCCCGAACATCGGCTCAGGTTCGAGAACTCTGCGGTCAAGACCATCCTCATACTGATCCCTTGCTGTCAGAAAGTACTCTTCCGCAGTCAGATAGAGACCGTCCTGATAATCAACCTCACCCTGCCGGTCATAGGTATCAATAAGGAGCTTCTGCTGCCGCTTTCCCAGAGGAGCTGTCTGCTTAAAATAGTGTTCAGCCCAGTCCAGTGCTTTTCGCTCCTCCGCGGGATTGTCTACCCTGCGGAAATAACGGGAAAGATTATAATGGCCCTCAGGCAGCTCAGGATCCTCCGTCAGGGCACGGGTCAGAATTCCCCTTACATCATCAAGAGCGTTCTTGTCGAGCAGGTAGCCGCCTAACTCAGCATAGGCGTCGGGCTCGACTTTAAGCTTGTCCGTTGCTTCAAACTGATCTTTCAGACGGGCAACTTCAGTATAATTGTCGGTGCGAATAAAATAGCGGAGCATGCGGAACAGATATTCATACTTCTGTCCATAGTACTGCATGAGTACGGAGTATGATCGGCGGGCATCCTCATAATGCCGGGGTTCATATTCACCCCAGGCCAGATAATTATCTCCCGAAGCAAGCAGGGCATCTTTATCATGCCGTTCCTGGGAAAGCAGAACATCCAGAAGTTCCTCGGCATGCTCAAAGTTTTCAGTCTTATCAGTCTCCATTCCTGCATAATCCAGCAGTGCCCGTCGTTCCGCACCACGGATTTTATCCACTTCCGGATGCTTCTCCAGTCTGCCGTTCCGTCTGATAAGTACCGACGCTGCCAGAGCTTCATACTTTGCTCCAGCCAGGCTGTACTGCCTGCGGTCGGCAAATCCTTCGGCATATCGAAAATACTGACTCTTGTATCGCCACTCTTCTGTGGCATTGTCGAAAAACAGGTTTGCTTCACGGTAGGCATCCTGTTCCAGCTGCCTGTAACCGGCGTTGTACAGAATAAGAGCATGAACGGGGCGATAGACAAAGGTATAGCTCAGGAATCCCACAAGCCCCACCGCGACAAGAACGAGAGCGGCCACCCGGAGAATAGGTAAAATTGTATGCCTGAACGCATAAGCAAAGGTGCCCTTTTCTTCTTCAAAAGCCGCTCCGGTACTCTTTTCATACCGTGTGGGGATTTTTATCTTTTTCCCGGTAATAGTACCTACCAGGGCTGCTATCTCTTTGGAACTTTTGCCATCCACCAGAGCCCGCACAAGCTTCTGAAGGTGCGGGCCCGAGAGGTTTTTCTCGCCGATCAGCTCTTCAACCGCAATCTTGAGATTAAGAGGCTGCCGGTTCAGGGTCTCCTGAAGAGCTTCAAACTCATCATCTTCAAGATCCAGAGCTTCATCACTCTGGGGCAATTCACCGCTTACATCGAGGGCGGGATTAAGCTGCTCCTCTGTACCGGCGTCGAAGGTCTCTTCAAGCTCTCCAAACTGCTCGCCCAGATCTCCCAGACTGAACTCATCAACCTCGAAGTTATTCTCATCGATATCTTCGATATCCCCGGCGGAGGGAATCTCAAATTCATCAAATTCCCCGCCTTCATCGGAAGCTGCACCGGGAACCGCCGGTTCATCAAAGGGGAAATCCTCGGATATTGAGAAATCTTCTTCCTCAGCACCCGACGCAGGGCTGAACTCTTCATCAAAAAATGAGAGCTCTTCATCGGCGCCTTCACCGGCAGACTCAGGTGTTGATGCTATAGATTCGTCATCAAAAGAGAATTCGTCATCTAAGCCGGGAATACTGAAATCATCTTCCCCGGTATTAACTCCATCAGACTCTCCCTCTCCGGCATCGGAAACGTCTTCCATATCTTCCATGGAAAACTCATCCGGAAGGGCAAAATCATCTCCAGTTGATTCAGCCTCATCTGCTGCATCCTCAAGTGCAACAGGCATATCAAAGGCATCAGCCCCGTCCTCTGATTCCAGCGATTCAGTTTCACCATCAAGCTCAAGCAGATCGGCAGCGTCGGCAAACTCTTCCGGAATCTCAAACTCATCCTCAACGTCCAAGGAATCCCCGGGCAGTGCAAACTCATCTTCTACCGCAGCACTTTCACTTTCGTCTTCCCCGGGAAAATCAAAACCCTCAGGCAGGCCGTACTCATCTTCAGCGGCCCCGGCGGAGTCCTCTGCTGGTTCAGCGGAGAAGTCCAGATCCTCCGGAAGATCAAACCCTTCTTCCATCTCTGCAACAGCATTTTCAGAGGAGTCTTCCCCAAAATCCATATCTTCCGGCAGACTGAACTCATCATCGGTGGCGCTGGTGGATTCTTCTGCCGACGCTTCAGGAACATCCAGATCATCAGCCAGGCTGAACTCATCCTCTGACGCACCGGAAGCTTCTTCTCCAGATTCTTCGGGAAAATCAAATCCTTCTGGAAGGCTGAACTCGTCCGCGGCTTCCCCTTCAGGCTCGCCGGAGAAATCAAGACTATCCGAAAGGGAGAACTCATCTTCCGGTTCATCGGAATCAGATATTTCACCTTCATCCGTCCCTTCATCAAGGCTGAACCCTGAAAGGAGATCCTCCGGAATTGAAAAATCATCTTCCTCATCCTGTGTGGAAGGCGGCAGCTGATCTTCTCCTTCATCTACCCCGAAGATAGATTCTTCCGGTTCCTCTGCGGGAGCAGTGTCCGATTCAGCGACAAAAACATCATCGGGAGTACCCAACAGGGCGTCCAGGTCGGCATCGAGACCCGACTCGGGTACCGGGACATCTTCCAGCCGTTCTCCCCGCTGGGCAAGAATCGACGGTTCATGACCGAGTGCATTGAGGTCTGACTTAAACTGTTCTATATCTTCGAGCCTGGGCACAGTTATTCCTTCTCTTATGAGAGTTTCGGCCAATTTCTGATTCTGTTCAAGCAGAGTTTTCTTCTGTAATCGCCGTATGCGAAAAAAACTGCCGGAAATGCCGGAACAGCCCTCTTTGCATTCAGTTTAATAAAGGAAAACGCCTTTCAGACCGAAAATTCAAATTAAGATGCAGAGATTTTTACTCACAGCTCAGGTTGCGCTGATTTTAATCTTTATGACTGCTGCAAACGCTCCGGAGGCACAAGCCGAGAGCGGCTTCACTCCTCAGCTGCGCTCATACATGCACTCTATGACAAGCGCAGAGCAGCCCCGTATTATCTCAGGACAGGTAGTATTTTCTTACTCATCGAATCACCCTGTCCGCTATGTTGCCGCCGCTTTCGGACATGAAGATTTCGCCCAGTTTCATATTTATAAAAAAAATCAGAATGGAGTATTCCTTTTCACCATGCCCCTGCCTGAAAAAGTCGAGACTCTAACATACAGAATTATCGTGGACGGTTTGTGGATGAAAGACCCGGTTAACCGCCTTACAGTCCACGACTCCCGGGGAATCCCCATATCCATGGTCCGCCTGCCTGCCCATCTACCGGAAAAAGGTGAAAGCCCCGTAATTCACAGTGACGGTACCGTTGAGTTTGTGCACTATGGCACTCCCGGGAAGACAGTAACCGTTGCAGGAGACTTCAACCACTGGAGCCCCTTCAGCCATGTTCTCATGGAGACATCACCTGGCGTATATCGTTTGCGAATCCGGCTGTACAAAGGGTTTCACCGTTATACCTACTATGTGAACGGAACAGCAGTTACAGATTCTCTCAACTCCCTGGCCGCCTATGATGTTTTTGGAAATCAGGTATCCGGACTTGTAATGCCCGACACTTCAGAAGGAAGCTGAAGCCTGGATTTCTATACCCTGCTTTCAAAATACTATGATACCCTTTTTCCTCCTTCAGGTAATCAGAAGGAGTGGGCACTAAGGTTCATGCCGGCAACAGCACTCCTTGATGCAGGATGCGGAACCGGTGAACTGATGAATTATCTTTCGCTCCACGGCAGAAAGTGCAGCGGGTTTGATGCTGAAAGCGAAATGATACGTCAGGCTATACAGAAAGCAGTGGGGCTGAACATCTCCCCGGATTTCCGAACTGCCACACTTCAGAATTGTAAAAACTACTACAAAGAAGAACAGTTCGGGGGAATATTCTGTCTGGGAAACACCATTGTTCATGTGAAAGATTCCTCCGAGATAGAATCCGTGCTGAAAAGCTTTTTCCATCTGCTTCAGCCCGGAGGAAAGGCAGCAATACAGATTCTGAATTATGACAGAATCCTGAAAAAGCATATAACAAGCCTGCCGGTTATTGAAGCAGAAATGGCAGACAAGAAAATACGTTTTTACCGGACCTATAATAAAGAAGAAACAGGAGAAGGGTTGATGTTTACTGCCCGCCTCGAAATAACTACTACATTAGCTACTGATGTCTATTCATGGGAGACCAGACTCTATCCTGCTCTAAGAACCGAGATTGAAACCCTGCTTGAGAAAACAGGATTCTGCGGAATTGAAGTCTGGGAAGATTATGAAGAGACCTGTGCCTCTGAAGAATCGTCATTATATCTTTTTACAGCCCGGAAATTGCTGGACAAACAGTATCAGTCGGAATCACCAAGTGCTTCTCCCGCCCGGTAGGAAGACCTCACAAATGGTGCGGATGCAACGAAGCGAAATCCTCTATCTTCAGCTTCCCGACGGTAAAAATCGAAAACCTCCGGAGGTACATACTCAACCACCGGGAAATGGTCTCTTGACGGCGCAAGATACTGCCCTATGGTGAGAAAATCACAGCCTGCCGCTCTCAGATCATCAAACAGCATTAAGACTTCTTCACGGGTTTCACCGAGTCCGACCATAAGTCCGGTTTTTGCTGCAACGCCCGTCTCCGAGGCGGCAACTCTGCGCAGCAACTCCACCGACTGCGGGTAATCCGCCTGGGGACGGACATCCGCATAGAGTCTGGGGACTGTTTCCACATTGTGGTTGATAATCTCCGGACCAGCATCAATCACCACCTGCAGAGCCTCTTCATCTCCATTAAAATCAGGAATAAGAACCTCTATGGTTGCTTCGGGAAGATGCTTTCGTAAGGCTTCGATAACCGCAGCAAAATGCCCGGACCCGCCGTCGGGAAGATCATCCCTGGTAACAGAGGTTACCACAACATGGCGCAGCCCCAGTTCTGCAGCAGCCTTCGCCAGTCGCTCAGGTTCATTCCGATCAACAGCCTCCGGCGATCCGGGGCAGACATTGCAGAAGCGGCAGTTCCTGGTGCAGACACTGCCGAGAATCATGAATGTTGCCGTTCTGAAAGAAAAACACTCCATACGATTGGGACAATTTGCCTCCACGCATACAGTATTAAGGTGCATCTTTTTTAAAATTGCCTTAACAGCATTCAGGTCTTTTCCTCCTCTAACGGGGATTTTCAGCCAGTCGGGTTTTCTCTTATTCATAGTTCAAGTTTCTCCGGGTAGGACCATGAGATCTCTTCAATCTCATCATAGCCGTAAATTTCACTGAAACAGGCGGCATATTCGTGCCGGGCAGCAATCATATCCGTCTCTTTTCCGGTAATACGGGCCACGGAGGTAACTCCTCTGTCGCGAATACCGCAGGGGACAATCCAGCTGAAGGGCGTAAGATCGCAGTTTATATTGAGAGCAAAACCATGCATGGTAACTCCCCGGCTTATGCTGATCCCCAGGGCGGCGATCTTCTCATCTCTCGTCCAGACGCCTACATGCTCTTCACTGAGACCGGATTCGATATGGTGGAACCGTTTAAGGTAGAGTATTACCGACTCTTCCAGCCGGTTTACAAAGAGCTTCAATTTACGCTGATGGTTATACAGATTGGCAATAATATAGCCCACAAGCTGTCCGGGACCATGGTAGGTAACCTGTCCTCCCCGGTCGATCTCTGCAACATCAACGCCTCGCTTGTGAAAGATTTCAGGCGAAAGCAGCAAATCGTTGTTTTTGCCCCTTTTTCCCAGGGTAACCACCGGCAGATGCTCAAGAAGCAGCAGTGTATCCGGTATCTCTTCCTCAATCCTGCGGCGCCTCAGTTCTTTCTGCAGTTCAAGAGCTTCCCCATAGGGCACCGCCGGGGCATAAATAATCCTCAACATCATACAGACTTCCAATGTACCCGCTCTTTTCCGGCGGGACAAGTAAGTCAAACAAAGAAACATCAGATGCAGTACAATCCAACGCGCTCCGGATACTTCTTTTCCAGTAAATAGACCTACTTTTTCTTGCATTAGTCCAGGCAAAGGGGTAAGCTGTTGATACGTCGGTTGTGAACCGACAGAATATCAAATAATTTTATTGGAGATTAAGCATGAAGAAACTCGCACTTCTTATGCTGGCTCTGGTGGTTGTTCTGCCCGCCTTTGCCGACGACGCGAAAGTTATGCCTGCCGGTGTTCTCAGAACTTATGTTATTATGGCATACAACAGCTTTACAGAGTCATATGATAATGACGGTAAGCTTCAGGATGCATACCTCGGCGGTGTAACTGCTCTAAACTTCGGCGGCGCTTTGGAATTCGGTGTTACCGACCAGATTACAGCCGCATTTCAGTGGGCACCCGGCTACACAGTATATTCAGAGTTTGCAGATCCCTTTGATCTCGACGGAGGAGCTGGTGCACTTCCATCCAACGACAAAGCAAATGCAAACGGTATAAACGATCTCTTTATCGGAGCCAAGATACAGATTCTCGGATCGCAGGGGTTTATTCCCAATGATTCAATGCGTCTGGCTGCCGCACTGGGAATTGTTGTTCCGCTTGCGGATCCTGATTTTGAAGAAGCATTCACTGATTACAGCAACGGTGATGCATTTACCTTAAGCGCTTCAAGCAAGGAAGCTTTTGGTTATGGATTCAGGCTTTACTATGATTATCTTTTCAACGAAAATTTCTTCATTAACCTGTACAACGAGACTATTTTTTACTCCTCTGTAGAGAAAGATATATTTTACCCAGCTGGTACCCAGAAGTATGAGTACGGATACGACGCAACTTTTGAAATTGAACCGCAATATGAATACCAGTTAAATGATCTGGTAAAATTAACAGCCGGTCTTCCCCTCACATATACGATGTCCCCTGCGTATAAAGTTGACGGAACCGAGGTAGCTGATTCGGAAACGTCTCTCCTTAAAATTGCTCCCAGCATATCCGCCTTTTTACGAACAACTCTTCCTGTCGAGTTTAAATTGGGCTATGGCCTGCCTCTTATGGGTACTAATGATAACGCATCAAGTACATTGACTGCCCAAATCAGGGTCTATGCAAAATTTTACTAGAATACTTATCTCCAGTGAATCACAGCCCGGCGTTTGCCGGGCTTTTTTATTCTCCACTTGTTCACCCCTTCTTGCCCCTATCCCAAATCCCCCAATGGCGTTATATTCCTGAAGGATGAACAAAAATGTGGAAAAATCCCCAATCACCTACAGATTCATATTCACCATTGCACTGCCTATGGTGGTATCCCAGGCTTCTGAGACAATCAACCTTTTTGTTGACCGCCTTTTTCTCAGTTATCTGGGTGAAGCCAGCCTGTCAGGGGCAATGAGCGGCGGGTTAACCGCATTTACCGCCTTTTCACTTTTTGCAGCAGCCGTAGGCTATGTAAATGCCATTGTGGCCCAGTATTACGGCGCCGGCAAATTCCGCCGTTGTGCAAGAACCACAGTTCAAGGCTTATATGCATCTGTTCTACTCTCCCCTCTCATTCTGCTGTTCCTTCCCCTGGGGCACAAACTGTTCACCTCGGTAGGTCACAGTCCTGAACAGATTTCCCTGGAATACGCCTATTTCCGTATTCTGATTTCCGGCTCGTTCCTGGTCCTTGTTCGCAATGTGTTTACCGGTTTTTTTCTGGGACAGGGAAGAAGCGGCATTGTTATGATTGCAAATCTTACGGGCATGGCTGTTAATATTCCCGCAAACTATCTGCTTATCTTCGGCAAAGCAGGTGTGCCTGCCCTGGGAATAGAAGGCGCCGCTATAGGCACACTTGTAGGCAGCGGTGTATCCGTTCTGGTTTTTTCTTTTTTTTACTTCAGCAAAAAAACTGACTCCAGGTTCTTCACCCGCTCGGTTTTTCGTCCTGACAGGGAACTTTTTCTGCGTCTCCTCCGCTTCGGAATGCCTGCGGGCATAGAAACTTTTCTCAATGTAACCGCATTCAACCTCTTTCTGCAGCTCATGCTGTCTTACGGCTCCGATGTAGCCGCCGCGGTAACCATTACCATGAATTACGATCTCGTGGCCTTTGTCCCCATGATCGGCCTCAGTTTTGCCGCCACGGCTGTGGTGGGCCAGAAAATCGGCGCGGCGGATTACCCCGGGGCAGTACGGTCCACTTTTATGATTCTGAGAATGTCCTTTATTTATGCAGGCGCCATGATTCTTCTCTTCGTATTTCTGCCTGGTCCACTTGTTTCTATCTTCACATCCGGATTAACCAGTCCTGAAGCGGTTATCCCCCTGAGTATCCTGCTCCTGCGAATGGCCGCCATCTACACTCTTGCGGATGCAACTCAGCTGGTCTTTGCCGGAGCTCTCAGAGGGGCTGGAGATACCCGTTTTGTCATGCGCGCCTCTGTTATTATTCACTGGATCTTTACAGGAACCTCCTTTGTGCTGGTTAAAATTATTCAGATCTCACCTCAGACCATGTGGGGAATCTTCATATTCTTCATCATCACCCTGGGAGTAATAATGTTTCTCCGTTTCAGGAGTAACCGCTGGCAGTCCATACGGCTGATTGAAGAATAGACTCCTGTGGACGAAGTTTCCGTTTATGTGTATGATGAGTGTAAACGCTTACATAAGTTTGAGCGGTCTTCAGCGGAGCAGGTAGTGAATATTTACGATATTGCCAGAGAAGCAGGAGTCTCAATTGCAACCGTCTCCAGAGTTGTAAACGGCAGTAGTAAAGTAAAAGAATCCACCAGAACAAAGGTAGAGGAAATTCTCAACAAACACCGCTATGCACCCAGTGCGTTTGCCAGAGGAATGGTTTCCGGCAGCATGCGCACCATCGGTGTTATGACAGTGGATATCCGTGACATCTATTTCGGTACCCTGACCCACGCTGTAGAGCAGGCATTTTCCACGCTCGGGTATAACACGTTGCTCTGCAACACCGGCGGCCTGCCGGAACAGCAGCTTCACTATCTTGATGTTCTCACCAGCAAAAAGGTGGATGGTATTATCCTTGTGGGATCAAATTACGATGATATAAGCCTGGAGAAAGCCGTACAGGCTACAGCCGGACGTATCCCGGTGGTTATGGTGAACCGGGACTTTACCGGGAAGAATATCTGGTCTGTAATTTGTGATGAGAAACAGGGCATGCGTGACTGCACCGCCCACATGTTGTCCCGGGGTTACCGGGATATCCTCTATATAAAGGATACCCATACGTACAGTGCCGCAAGAAAAGTTTCGGGTTTCCGACAGGGAATGGAAGATGCAGGCTATTCGGTCGGCGATGAGCGGATAATAGAAACCGGAAAAGGAATCGAAGGTGGAATTGCCGCAGTTGAAATTATTATAAAATCAGGCACACCCTTCAATGCCCTGATGACCGGTGACGATGTTACCGCCGCAGGAGTGGTTAAGGCCCTGCATCAGGTAGGTCGGGTTCCCGGCAAAGAAATTGCCGTCAGCGGGTTCAACGATTCAATCCTGGCCCTGAGTACTGATCCGGAACTAACCTCCGTCAACAGCATGGCCGGCGAGATGGGGCAAACCGCCGTCTCAATCCTCGCGGAGGTACTCGAAAACGGGCACCCTCCACAAAAAACAGTGCTTAATCCGGTGCTCAGCGTGCGTGCAAGTACCCTGAAACCGGAATAAAAACAGACACAGAGATACAATAGGGAGTCAAAGCATGCAGCAGTTGTCGAAACAGTACGCTGAAACCGGAGTATTTCCGAAAAGCGTCGAAGCACCGAAACTCGGGGATTACCCGGTAAAGGTCCTCCAGTTTGGAGAAGGAAATTTCCTGAGGGGTTTTGTCGACTGGATGGTGGACAGAATGAACCGCAAAGGATTATTTAACGGAAGCGTTCGCATTGTTCAGCCTATTGAACGGGGTATGACAGATGTTTTAAACCAGCAGGACGGCCTTTACACCCTGTTTTTAAGGGGTTTAAAGAACGGAGAAGTAACTGAAGAGAAATCCGTTATTGCCTCGGTAAAAGACGGAATGAGCCCTTACGCTGATTTTGAGAAATTCCTGCAGGAAGCGGATAATCCCGACTTGAGATTTCTTGTCTCCAATACCACGGAGGCCGGTATTGCCTATACAGGGCAGGATAAACCGGAAGACACTCCACCTGCAACCTTTCCTGGAAAGGTCACCCTGTTTCTGCTCCGCCGGTTTAAAACTTTTAAGGGAGCCGCGAATAAGGGGCTTGTAATGCTGCCCTGCGAGCTGATTAATCGTAACGGGGACAACCTCAAACGGATTGTCTTTCAGCTTGCCGAGGAGTGGAATCTGGGAAAAGAGTTTATAACCTGGCTGGAAACTGCAAATATATTTACCAATACCCTGGTGGATAGAATTGTCACCGGTTATCCGGTGGACACAATTAAAGAGATAACCGAAGAACTTGGCTATGAAGACAAGATTATAGACGCAGGAGAAATCTTTCACCTGTGGGTAATTGAGGGGCCTGAAACTATTAAAGAGGAATTCCCCCTGCACAAGGCCGGGCTGGAAGTAGTCTGGACTGATGACATGACCCCTTACAGAACCAGAAAGGTCCGCATTCTCAATGGCGCCCATACCATGACTGTTCTTGCAGCATATATGGCAGGTCTGGAGACTGTGGGAGAATCCCTTAAAGACAAGACGGTATCTGCATACATCCGGAAAGGACTCTTTGATGAAGTTATCCCAACCATGGATATGCCCAGGGAAGAACTTGAAGCCTACGCGGCAGAAACACTGGAACGCTTTGCCAATCCCTTTATTACCCACTATCTGCTGAGTATCGCTCTGAATTCGGTCTCCAAGTATAAAGCCCGGGTGCTCCCCACCCTGAAGGATTCACTGGCGGCAAAGAAAACCCCACCGGCGGTTCTCTCCTTCGGCCTGGCAGCACTTATTGCCTTTTATCGGGGGACAGAGTTTGCCGACGGCGCACTGACAGGACATCGGGGCGATTCCACCTACAGCATAAAGGACGATCAGGCTGTTCTCGAGTTCTTCAGTGGTCTGTGGAAGGATATACCCGAAAATCCCACAGAAGCCGACTGTATTAAAATTGCAGAAACCGTTCTCGGCAGCAAACTGCTGTGGGCTGAGAATCTTAACCTGCAGCCGGGACTTACCAACCTGATAAGCAGCTACCTCAACGAGATCTACACCCTGGGAATGAAAGGGGCTATGGAAAAACTGGTAAAAGCAGGAGAAACAGAATAATGAAAGCGCTTCAGGTTCATCCCCGGGATGATGTTGCCGTTGCAGTACAAGGACTTTCCGATGGAGAAACAGTAACCGTCGGCGACAGGGAAATAACTCTCAGAGCCGACGTCCCACGGGGGCATAAATTCGCTCTTCGCAATATAGAAGAACAGGAAAAGATCATCAAGTACGGGTACCCCATAGGCAAGGCAGTTGCAGCTATTGCAGCAGGTGATCATGTACATGTACACAATACAAAAACCGGTCTTTCCGGAGTTGAAGAGTATTCGTACAAGCCGAAGAATCAATCATTGAAAAACAAGTTAACCCGTAGTTTCCAGGGGTACCGCCGTCCTAACGGCAAAGCCGGCGTACGCAATGAAGTATGGATTATTCCACTATCCGGCTGTGCCAACCACACCTCTAAAAGCCTTGCGGACAATGTCGGGGAACTTCCGGAAAATGTTGACGGCGTTTTCGCCTTCCCCCACCCTTACGGGTGCTCGCAGCTTGGTGACGATCATGAGTGGACCCGAATCATTCTTGCCGCCCTTGCCGATCATCCAAACGCGGGCGCTGTACTGATGATAAGTCTGGGTTGCGAAAACAATCAGATGGACACCTTTATTGAGCTCTTGAAAGCGCGGGGGGTATATGATGAAGAACGAATGCGGTTCATGATAACCCAGGATGTGGATAACGAGATTGAAACCGGTGAAACCCTGCTCAAAGAGTGTATTGATCAGGCGGCGTCCTTTCATAGAGAGGAAATTCCCGCAAGTGAACTTATTGTCGGTCTTAAATGCGGGGGGTCCGACGGCTTTTCCGGTCTCACTGCAAATCCGCTCCTGGGAGCATTCTCAGACGATCTGATTTCCCAGGGTGGAACAACCATCCTTACAGAAGTGCCGGAAATGTTCGGGGCAGAGACAATCCTCATGGACAGGGCAATGGATACGTCTGTCTTCAATAAGACAGTGGAGCTTATCAACAATTTCAAGGAGTATTTCCTCCGACACAATCAGGTTGTTTATGAAAACCCCAGCCCGGGCAACAAGAAGGGCGGAATAACAACCCTTGAGGATAAATCCCTGGGTTGTACACAGAAGGGTGGAGATGCGCCTGTGGTTGATGTAATCGCCTACGGTAATCAGGTTAAGGCTAAGGGATTGAACCTGCTGCAGGGACCGGGAAACGATATAGTCTCCATAACTACCCTGGCCGCTGCCGGAGCACAGCTCATTCTCTTCACCACTGGACGGGGGAACCCCCTCGGTGCACCGGTGCCGTCAATTAAAGTAGCCAGCAACAATGAACTTGCACAAAGAAAGAAGCATTGGATAGATTTCAGCGCAGGGGATTTAGTGGAAGAGGAAGGTTGTACCATGGATATCCTGGAAGAACGGTTTATGAACAGTATTCTTGAGCATGCTTCAGGAAAGAAAACTAGAAATGAGGAGAACAACAACCGGGAGATTGCCATCTTCAAGGACGGCGTAATCCTTTAAACTTCCATATCTTCCGGATCATCAATCATATGCTGGGAGAGGCCATACCTCTCCCGGTGTTCACCCCGGCCCAGGGGCTCTATGTGTACAATAACATCATAGATATCAGGAATCCGGGCTGTGATAGCCCTTTCCACCTGCCCTGCAATGGCATGACCTGCTGACACCGTTTTTTCACCATCCACTTCAATATCCAGATCGACAACCTGCAACCGTCCGATCCTTCTGATTCTGGTCCGGTGAGGGTTGTGTGCACCCTTTACGGTATCAACGGCGTTAAATATTTCCCTATATACATGCGAATCTTCCGTTCCATCCATAAGCTCTGTTGAAGTCTCAAAAAATATTCCCATAGCAACCCGCATAATCCAGATACTCAGAAAAAATGCGATAATAGGATCGATTATAGGCATATTAAGAATATAGGTAGAGAATAGCCCGATTAGAACCGTTGTGGATATCAGAATATCATTACGCATATTCTTGGCATCCGCTATGAGCATGCTGCTTCCGGTAGCATGACCTACCTTATATTTGAATACCGCCAGAGCGGTTTTCACGACAATAGAGACCAGGGTTACACCTACCGCGACATAGCCGGGAATACCGATTGCCGTACCCAGAACCAGCTTCTTCACCGTAACGATAGCAAGTTGGGCTCCTGCAAAAAAGATTACAAAACTGAGCGCCTTGGTTGCGATAGTCTCAGCTCGGGTATGCCCGTAGGGATGCTGCACATCCGGTGGTTTCTCACTTATTCGGATAGTAATCAGAGTGATTAATGAAGTAATAATATCGGTAGCAGAATCAATTCCATCGGAAACGACGGCATAACTGCCGGAAATCAGACCCAGGATTATCTTGGCCGCTGCAAGCAGAGCATTTGCAATAATACCGATAAGGGATGCCCGTGCAATAGATCGGGCCCTTGACTCAACCATACCTTGAGCATAACGAAAAGACGCGTCCACAGCAATCCAAACTGATTTTTTTCATTGCCTAAAATGAATTAGATGCATACCCTATAAAAAGAACAAACGAAGGAGTTATAAATGAAAAAGCTTACCCTAACCCTGATGATTCTTCTTTTTGCCGCGGGATTCATCACCGCAGAGAATTTTGATTTGGGAAAATTCCCCAAAGGAACGTGGATTGATAATAATTTTGATGCAGTCTGGGAACTTTCTGTGGATAACATCCGTATCCTGAATACAGGCGGCGGTGTTTATTATGATTTCAGCAAGGCAACTGTTCCTGATTTTAAAGTGGATGCCGATATGAAGGGTGTGACCATTTCCTTCTCCTGCAATGAAACAGGCAAAACCTATAAACTGTACAAGCCGGTATCAACCGGAACATCCATTACTCTGGAGATTGACCCTCCCTGGGGCGAACACTACAAAGTGGAAATGCCTTTCCGCAAATAGCACATTATACCGCCCCGGTATTCACTACCGGGGTTTTTTTGTAAAATCCGTAAACTATGCATGCGTGTGAATTTATTCAGCACTGTCCTTTCTTCAACGATAAACTACAGCGTGATTCAGACAAGATCGAGGCAATGAAGCAGAAGTACTGCAGAACAAATAACCTGAACTGCGCCCGCTACATGGTGGCACATGCCCTCGGCAGGGATCATATGCCCCCCGAGCTGTTTCCGGATCAGAAACTGCTTGCTTACTCAGTTATAGCCGAACCTGCCCAACCCGGAGGAAAGTAACTCCGCCGCCGGAATATCCGCAGGTGCAAGATCATAGCTGAGAAGGTTCTCCGGATAAACCCAGGAAATCTCTTGATGTTCATAAGGCAAGGGTTCTCCATATTTAATTACAGCAAAATATACTGCCAGCTCAATTTTCACATCCGGATAGGAATGGGAATACACACCAATCTGCACTCCGATATCAGCAGTAATACTTAGCTCCTCATGGAGTTCCCGCCTCAGACAGGCCTGGTCATTCTCACCAGCCTCAACCTTTCCGCCGGGAAACTCCCAGAGAAGGGGTCGTGCCCGGGTTGCTGAACGACGGGCGAGCAATATTGTGCCTTCCCGTACCAGGACAGCTGCAGTAACACGTATGGGATCCAAATCAGAACCCCTGTTTTTCAAAGAAAAATCTGTACTCTTTAAATACATTATCGAGATGACTGCGCATACTTTTAGCTGCACCTTCGGGATCTCTCTTTTCAAGGCAGTCTATTACATGATTATGTTCAACCACAGAAGCCCTGAGCCGCTCTTCCGTAGTAGGTCTGTCACGCCCCTGATCCATAACCACCCAGACCCTGAGTAAAGGACGGGTTATAAAAGAGTAGAGGGCAATGAGAGTTGAATTCCCGGAATTGCGGACTATCTCCAGATGGAAGAAGATATCATCTTCAACAGCACGACTGGTGCCAATATTCGAATCAAACTCCTTATTGGCGTACTTCAGGTTCTGCAGTTCTCTGTCAGTTATCCTCGCAGCAGCCAGCTCCACAGCATAAATCTCAAGGATTCTCCGGGTACCATACAAAGAAGAAGGGTCCATAGTCTCCTGAATATTCAGGAGATTAGTAAGCAGTCCCTTTAATATTTTTACATTTATATCCGCAAGATAGGTCCCGCTCTGGGGTTTTGTTTCCAGAACACCATAGAGTTCTAGTTTTTTAAAAGCAGCTTTCAGCTGCTGTTTTGCCACACCAAAGGTTTTCTGAAGCTGAACTTCCGATGGAAGCTGATCCCCCGGAGAAAGCTTACCCTCCTCCAGAAGATCAAATATCTGTTTAATTATAAGGTCCGGTATATTGGGTAATTCAATTCTATGAAACCCGGGCATTACAATCACCTCGTCCTGTCAGTTAATTGAGCATGGCGGTCAACGCTTTTGACTTTTCCTATAATAGATCATAATCATAATTAATACTATTAAGCCGTTGGCAATTTTCCTGCCGGCTTCACACCGTTAAGATTCCCTCAAGCATTATTATTATCAGCGCCCCGGCAGCTGTTCCAAGATAGCCACCCTTTCCGCCGGTCATAGCAGTACCGCCAACTACCACAGCAGTGATAGACCACATGGTATACTCTTTACCTGCTTCAATGAATGCTCTTGAAGTATTTCCAGCCAGCAGTGCACCGGTAAATGCAGAAAAAGCTGCACTGAGCACATAAACCAGAGTTCTGATTTCCCGTACCCTTATCCCGCTGAATTTCGCTGTTGTTGGATTAGTTCCAATATAATAAATCTTTCTGCCCGTCACAGACTTACGCAAAAATAACAGGACAAGAATTGTCATCACAATCCAGATCCAGGCTATAACCGGAAAACCCAGAAAAGTACCTGCTCCAAGCTTCTCCAGCCAGGGTGATGCAACACCCCTTGGAGCACCATTGATGGAAATCAGGGTAACTCCACTAACCAGCGAGCTTACAGCCAGAGTCATGACCAGAGGTGAAATACCCAGATAAGAGACACCTACGCCGCTGATAAGTCCAAATCCGGCACCTATCAGTATAATTAATCCCAACCCGAATATTGTGCTGCCATTACTACCATTAATAAACAGACAACCGTATATCTGGCCCATGGTTATTAATGAACTGACTGTCAGGTCAATCCCGCCGGTAAGAATTACAAAGGTCTGCCCGATCCCACAGAGTCCCACAAATGCCGCGGTGCGGAGGATATCCTTAATATGCCCGAAGGAACTGAAACCGGGAGAAAGGATTTCCCCGAGAAGAAGCATCCCAATAACCACAAACGCCAGAAGAATTATGGTGAAATTCTGTCTCACACTTTCCATCATCTCTTTTCTCTTCAGCAGTGTTACCATTAGAACCGACCTCCTTTTCCGACAGGAAGAAATCTCTTAAAAAAAGAGACTTTACCGCCCGAATCCGGGTTGGAGTTAAGGGATGTAAACGCAAGAGCCAGTATTATCACAAGCCCTTTGGCAACATACTGGTAGAAGGTGGAGACGCCAACAAGGTTTAGAATATTGTCAATAAGATAGTAGATATATGCCGCACCAAGGATTCCCTGAACTCCACCTTTTCCGCCAGTCAAAGCAACTCCGCCAATAACAGCAACGGCAATTGAGTTCATGATATACGGTTCTCCCACAAGTGGATCCGCTGAAATCATCATGGCGGAAAGAAAGATACCAGCAAGGCCCGCATACAAACCGGAAACGCCATAGACCATCATTTCCGTTCTCCGGGCAGGGATTCCGGACTCCTCAGCAATCTGACGGTTACCTCCTACAGCATAAATAGACCTTCCGAAGACTGTTTTCCGCAGAATGAGGAATGTTCCGAATATTGTTACCAGGATTATCACCAGTGGCATTGGGACTATTCCAAGAAAATTTCCGGAAAGGGTACGATAGATTCCGATCGCAATATCACCGCCCGGTTCTTCCATTAACAGAAGAGTGATCCCTGTCCAGATCGTACCCGTTGAAAGGGTAACTATAAATGGCGGGAATCCCCACCGGGTTATAATGAAACCGTTCGACAGCCCGATTGCTCCCCCGACAAGAAGCGGCACAACAATCCACAGAACTACATTTACGGGAGTGCCGACAAATGGCAGACTTGCTGCAACAACATTTGTAATTCCGATAATTGCCCCGATGGAAAGATCAATTCCTCCTGTAAGCAGAACAAACATCTGTGCAATACCTGCAAGAAGCAACGGGGCAATGCGGGTAAACAGATTAACATTGTTTGTCCAGGATAAAAATCGGGGCTGCAGAATACATGCAGTTATATATATACACGCCATTATGCCATATACCGGCAAGTACAATAGCAGATCACGCTTTCGCTCGGTCATGCTCTGACCTCCTGTCCATCTAAATCGATTGTAGAAACAGCACCTTTCATTATTTTTTCTTCGGTAATTTCATTACCTGTTAGTTCTGCGGTAAAAGAGTGGTTATTCATAACGAGCACTCTGTCACTCAAGCCAATCAGCTCAACCATGTCACTGGTGTAGAGCACAACCGCCACATTATTGTTTGAGAGATCTCTGATTATCCGGTAAATCTGCTGCTTGGTGCCTACATCCACACCCTTAGTAGGTTCCAGAAGAATAACAACCCGGGGGTCTGCAATAAGCCATTTTCCGATAACAAGCTTCTGCATATTCCCGCCGCTGAGCGAGTTGGCAGGCTGACGAGACGAAGTGTATTTGATTTTCAGTCTCCCGGTTACATCTTCAACAGCTTGAGTCTCTTCTCTTGACTGGATAAACCCAAACCGCTGATGATTATCAAGAGTCACAGAAGCAAGGTTTTCATATACCGAGGAGATAAGGAATACACCTTCATCGCCCCTGTTCTCAGGGATCAGTGCAATGCCGGCTTTTACTGCATCCTGCTGATTTCTGATACTTTTTTCTTCCCCATTAACAATTACACGAAGAAGCTCTGTCTGCTCCAGCCCGAATACAGGCTGGAGTAATTTTATCTGCCCCTGCCCCTGTAGCCCGCCGATACCTAAGACCTCACCCTTACGCACAGAAAAGCTTCTGATCTTCCCTGAGTTCCGGTACTGTACTTCAACATTTAGGATATTCCCATGGCTATTGACATCATTCTTCCCGGGAAAGATCTCCTTGAGTTCCCGTCCGACCATGGAAGAGATCAGCGTTGCCTCGGAGAAGTATCCAATTTTTTCAGTAATAACCTTTTGACCATCCTTGATAACTGTTACCCTGTCTGCAAGTGCAAACACCTCCTCCAAACGGTGAGAAATATAAATTATCCCTTTTCCCTTATCCCGAAGGTTCTTGATTATACCGATCAGAGTCTTGACCTCTTCCTTTGAAAGAGAGGCAGTAGGCTCATCAAAAATAATCAGATCGGGCTTCTGGCTAAGAACTTTTCCTATCTCCACCATCTGACGAACTGCCATAGGAAGACCGCCAATGAGCTCACTGGGGTCAATATTCAGATTGATATCAGACAGGACCTGTGCAGCCCGTGCTTCAATAGTTTTCCAATCAACCATACCCCTGCGGGTATTCCAGCTGCCGAATGCAATGTTTTCTGCAATACTCAACTCGGGAAGCAGCGATAGTTCCTGATATACAATACCTATCCCTTCCTGCCGGGCAACGGCGTTATTACGCAGGACCGTCTCTTTTCCCCTTAACAGTATCCTTCCCTCATTGGGCTGATGCACCCCTGCAAGCATTTTTATAAGAGTACTTTTACCTGCACCATTTTCCCCGACGATACAATGGATCTCTCCAGGATAGCAGTCGAAACTGACTGAATCAACAGCCCGTGTTCCGGGAAAGTCCTTAACAACTTTTTCCATTTCCAAAAGAAGCTTATCTGTCTGCATTTATCTTCCTCGGTTTCATAAATAATCCAAAAATAAAAACAGGGAGCAGTCCTGCTGCTCCCTGATGTAGAGGAAAAATTTTTTAGTTCTTGAATACAGTCTTAACGATTTCATCCGGAAGCTGACTGTTGCACCAGAAGCTGTCGGATAAATTTACCCGGACATAGTCGTCTACGGTATCGTTTGTGATAGTGGGAATGGGAATAATACTTTCCTTTGCAACCTCTTTACCGTCAAGTGCATCAACAGCAACCTGAATTGCTGTCCTGGACATCCAGGTCGGACAACTGGTTGCAATGGAATCAAAATCAGCCCCGTCATCCTTGAGTTTTTTCCAGATTTTCAGAAAACCATTTCCATCTTCCCCGGTAATGGGAGGAATTGACTTTCCGCGCTCAAGATACACCTTTATAACGGCTTCGCTCATGGCACCACCCTGAGACCAGATACCATCAATCTGAACATTTGAAGCAAGGATATTCTCCATAGCTCTCTTGGCTTTTGCGAAATCCCAGTCAGCATAGATCGTATTTACAATCTCAATTCCGGGATATTGATCAAAAACATCAGTTGCACCCTTGAACCTATCTGCAGAAGTGGAAGTTCCCTTCATACCGTTAAAAGCAAGAACCTTGCCTTTTCCATCCATAGCCTTAACAAGCCATTCAGCCTGAACCCGTCCGAAATCAATCTGATCAACAATAATGTGACTGGTTACATTATCTGTATCAACCATGTTATCAAAATCAACTACAACAATACCGGCTGCCATAGCTTTTTCAACAACCGGGACAAGGGCCTTCGGATTTGCTGCGGTGATACATATTGCATCAACCCCCCGGGCCATCAGGTCTTCAATATCAGCGATTTGTTTTGCGGTATCACCGTTTGCCTCTGTTGTAATCAGTTCCGCCACCCTCGGATTATTCATAGCCTCGTGCTTCGCCTCTTCCATCATTTGCACACGCCATGAATTTCCCAGTGAGAAGTTGCTCAACCCGATTACATATGCATCCTTCGGTCCACTGGCGGCAGCTTCTCCCTGTCCTGCTGCAAACACACCTGCAGAGCCAATCAGCATTGCTGCAATCAGCAGAGCTCCAAGTCTTTTTACCATACAATCCTCCTGATTCATTTTTAACTAACACTAAAGGTTAGCTGATCACTGTATTTACCTACTCCACAATCGCAATTGCCCTGCAGGGAGACCCTTCTCTGCCTTCGAGCAATAATGGGAGCGCACACATTTTAAACATAAAATTTGAACCCAGCCTGGTCAGATTGGCCAGATTCTCAACAATAGGGATTCCCGCGCCAAGGATTTTCTTATGTCTCGGTGACGGCTTATCCTCAACGTAGTCGATACTGGTTGCATCGGTCATATAAGCCCGGATTCGTTTCTTAATCAGCAGATCAATAAGTTCAAATGACGGAACAGGAAATAATCTGTTGTAGAGATCCGACTCAGCATGAACGTCAATCCCGGTATGAAGTACAAATATCGTTTCTTCAGGTATATCATCAGGATCAACGCAGATATCACGAATAAAAACCTCCTGCCCTGCAGGATCAGCTTTTACATGGAAAAGTACTGCTTCTCCATAAAAATGACTCAACGGCATGGAATCTATAGTGACACCGTCTGCGACATAATGAAGAGGAGAATCCACATGAGTACCGGTATGAACGAGCATGGTGGAACGGGTTAGATTATACCCTTCCGAATTTGCTCTGCCGATCCAGCTGAAAGTAGGTCGCTCGGTTTGAGGATAAACCAGCATGGAATCTTTTACAGGATACGTTAAATCAATAATTTCAGACACTTTTCAACTCAACTCCAACAATCTGATAGACTAATCGATCAATCTTCCCCATGATAAAAGGTGTTCCAGACAATTGTCAATATATTTTCCTTTCCAATAAACAAACCTATTCTGCTATACCCGATCTTTCAACCAGCTGAACATAAAATTGAAAACCTCTTCACGCTCGGGCTCATTGAAAATCTCATGATATAAGCCCGGCCAGTGCTTGAAGGTTTTGTCGCTGCTGCCGCAACGGTCATAAACATACTCTGCCGCAGCAGTACTGATAACCTTGTCGTCCCCTCCGTGCATCACCAACAGAGGAAGGGTTACCTCTGACATACGCCGGTTCACTTCAGCCTGAGCTTTCAGCAGTTGGCTTCCGGTTCTCGCGCGGACTTTTCCGTGGTACTGGAGAGGATCTTTTTTATCCTCTTCCCTGAGTTCCATATTTCGGGTTACCTCGGATAAATCCACATCCTGAACAGGCAGATTCGGCAACACGGAAGCGACAAGACCGGCAAGCGCTTTTATAAAAGGATTTATTCCTTCGGGCATCATTACCATGGGGCCACTGAGAATTACAGCTGAATAATCCTGCTGGTGCTCCAGAAGCTGATACAGAGCGAACATTCCACCCATGCTGTGGCCAACAAGCACTACAGGAAGACCGGGTGATTCCTGCCTTGCAAGCTGAGTAAGAATATGTACATCTTCCCGGACAAGAGCACTGCCTTCAATATCCGCAAAGACCTTCTGACTACGTCCGTGCCCCCTGTGATCCGGGGCATATGCGGCAAACCCGGCATCGGCAAAGGCCTGCAGAACATGTACATAGCGGCCGGAGTGCTCTCCGTAGCCATGAAGGATAATGACAATACCTTTTTTCTCTACCGGCATAACATGACGGTAAAACAGCTCTCGTCCGTGAAAACCCTGATAGGTTGATTCCCGGACAGTTTTTATATGCGCACTCATAGACTTACTTTATCACAATATTGCCTCGGAGATAAAAAAAAAGACCGGCCCCCGAAGGGACCGGCCGAAAATGCTTTTCAAGCTGTACGATTAGCCGAGTTTCTCGACAGGAACAACCGCACCGTGCTTCTCCTTGAGAGCGTTGAGCTCAGCCTTCTGCTGGTCATAAACCTTGAAGAGTTGGGGAGGAAGGTTGGTTTCCTTACTGTAAGCTTCTTCCTGAATTGCAATTCTCTTAAGGATGTTATCCACATAGAGAGCAAACTGCATTTCGTAGAGGCTCTTGGGGTACTCTTTGCTGATTCCGTCGAAAAGTTTCTTGAGATCCTCATACTTGGGGATAAATCCAATGGGAGTCTCGATAGCATCAACATCACCATTTGCATAGAGCTCAAGCCAGCCGAGCCATACTTTAACGTCCTTCTTCTCACCAAGGAGTCCCTTGCCGGAGCTTCCACGGTTTTCGTGAGTAAGGAAGTAGTTAAGACCAGCCATGACGGGCTTGCTCTTTATCTTGCCGGAGTTGAAGAACTTGAACTGTGCATCCATGTAGTCTGCAAGTGCACCGGGTACGAAGGGGGCATTTGCCCAGGGCTGGCGGTTAACACCAGTCGCTCCAACCTCAGTTGCAGTTGCCTTGGAAACAACAGAAGCTCCGATGGCAACACCAGCATCAGCACTCTTGGCTACCCATACGGGAACCATGGTGTCCGCATCACGTCCGGAGTAGGTTATTACCTGTACATGTACACCATTGGGATCTTCAGCATCCTTGGCATTGAAGTTGTCAATTGCAGTACACTTAAGCGTACAGCGGCTGTTGGGGTGAGACATGGGCACGTCCTTCATAGCAGGAGTCCACTCACCCTGGAAGTTTACACCCTTTGCAGGGATTTCATCGCCGTCACCAACCCAGCGGGGTTTCTTGTTCTCATCAACAAGGACATTGGAGAAGATTACTGTTGTACCTTCTTTCCGGAGACGCTTCATGAGGTAGGGATCGCCCTCTTCATTTACATCTTCCACGATTCCGAAGATTCCTGCTTCGGGATTGATTGCCCGAACAGTACCTGCATCATCAATCCAGATCTGAGCAAGGTCGTCACCGATGAAGTCAGTACCAACCATTGCAGTGGTAGTTTTTCCACAACCGGAAGGTGCTGCACCTGCGAAGTAGGTCTTGCGTCCGCCAGGGCCGGTCATACCGGTAATAAACATGTGCTCGGAAAGTTCTTCCTCAACTTTCTGGTAAGTTGCCCGGTCTACTGCAAAGCGGTGGTTACCCTTCTTGAGAAGCAGGGTGTTACCGGCGTAGGTACAGTAGGTTGAGTAACAGGTCTGCCAGGAGCGGTCCATGTAGATCCGTGCGTTGGGCACGTCTTCGGGCCGGTTGGGTCCCTGACTGTGTACGTTGGTAAAGAAAGTTCCACAGCGTTCTGCTTCTGCATCGAAGTTTGAGAAAACGTTGCGGTAAAGAAGATCTCCACTGGTCTGTACGTAAGTTGAAGAAGTAATCATCAGTGCGGGAATAGATGCCTTTGCACCTACAGGACCACGGTTCAGGAAAGAAACGAACATGGTCAGACCTTTCATGATGCCTTTCATCTCTTTTTTAATGTAAGCATGAGATTCAGAGCGAAGTTCTTTCTTTGCAAGAGCGCTGATGTCTTCATCTTCGTTTACAATGTAGAAAGTCTGTTTAACCAGACGTCCCTGATCCTGGGGAAGGTCAAAGTGAATAGTGTGGTCTTTGATTGCCAGGGGTGCTTCTTCACCGGTTTCAAGGCTCTTCTGTTTAACGTAGGCTGCATCTTCAGCAGAATCGCTGATAATGAACACGCTGTCAGGCTCACACATTGCAATTGAGTTTGCAATCTTAAGCAGTGCTTCTTCATTTTTGATTTTGTTGATTTTTGCCAGATTGGCTGCATCAAGGTTGGATTCAAATACCTTGCGGGCATCGTCAATAGACTTCACACCGCCGACGTCTGAAAGGATATCTACCCCTTTCTTCATCTCTAACATGATAAGCTCCTTCCGCTCTTTGTAGGAAATTATATTGGCGTAATCCGGCGTCCCACACCGGAACTACATACACGTTTCGGGCTATATGATAGTGAATTTTGGGACGCAGGGTCAAGATCAACCGTTGTACAGGCCATTATTTATGACCCCGGTGCTTATATAAATCCTTGATTGATCGGGAAATCTGCTTCCATTTCTGCAGATCATCCTTTCTCGCCTGTTCATCGGTTCTCCGTCTCAGATACATAAGTTCCTTGCGCAAATCAAGGTAGGCCTCATAGCGGGAGCTTTCAATACTTCCCTCATTCAGAGCTTCCAGAACAGCACAACCGGGTTCGCCGGTATGAGTGCAATCCCGGAATCGGCACGCCTCCGCCAGGGATTCAATCTCACTGAAAACGGCCTGCAGAGACTCCTCTCCACCCCAGAGCTGCAACTCTCTCAGGCCCGGGGTATCAATGAGACATCCCCCGGAATCAAGAGCCACCATGGTTATAGAGGTCGAGGTATGACGGCCGCGCAGATCGTTACTGCGCAGCTCTCCGACTTCAAGCATACCATCTCCGGCAAGGGAATTAATCAGTGAAGATTTCCCAACCCCCGACGGCCCTGCGAATACAGCAGTAACACCGGGACCGCACAGTTTATTCAGTTCTTTCATTCCGTCACCGGTAACAGTGCTGGTCAGCAGGATCGGTATACCTGCGGCCGCCTCCTCAGCCTCGGTTAAAATCACGGCAAGATCAGTGCAGAGATCAAGCTTGTTAAGCACCAGAGCCGCATCTGCCCCGCTTTCTGAAGCCAGGGCGAGATAGCGTTCAACTCCATGACGGGTAAAGTTTCTTCCCCCGTCAAGCCCGGCAACAATACAGACAAGGTCGACATTTGCGGCAAGAATCTGCTCCTCGGTTTTTTCCCCTGCGCTTTTTCTGCTGATTGAATTCTTCCGGGGCAACAGTGCTTCAATTGTGACACCGCCACCCCCGAGGGCCACCCAGTCCCCGGTAACCGGGAAATCTGCTTTTTTCGTTGACGAATAGCGAAATGCACCGGATACCCGGCAAAGAAACTCACCCGCCTCTGAGGCGGCCCGGTAGATATGTTTACCTTCACCTATAATACGCCCGGGGATAGCCCCTGGATAATGTTCCCGGCAATATTCCCTCAGCGAATTGTTCAGACCCAATTGTTCAATATTCATATTGTACACCTCCGGAATTGCCCGCCCACGCCATTTCCTCCAGAACTCTTCCCACCGGAAACGGCGGGATCATAATGGGCTTTAAAGCCAGGGAAAGGAGTATACCTTCTCGATCATCGCCGGCTATACGATTTGATCGAATAAACCCGCAGGTACAGCAACGATGAATTATGGCCCATTCGCCACCGGGCTTTGCCCAGATGCCAATAGGCTCCATGATTGACATGCAATCCGATTTTCTGTCTCCCGTCGAGCTGTCGACATGCAGGCTCCAAAGACAAAATGGACAATGATTGCGATAATGTGTCCCACCTGCTGACAGGGGAACCCTGCGTCCGCAATGAGCGCAGATAAAGGAGGATTTTAATTTCCTGTTATATATATTACGTGTTTCTGCCATAGTTAACCTGTACATATAATGTATCCCCCTAAAGGGATAGGGCTACCTGCATACCAATACCTATGTATGCAGTCTTCTACAATGAGATTTGAACTAAGGCTTTATTCCGGCAGAAAATTGCCACCAACTGTATATGCAATACAGTTAACTGAACTCTCGAACAGAGAAAAACAAATTTTTATAAATTCAGCAGAGCTCGAGTGTGTTAACCGGCAAAAAGCCCGGACCCCTGAACACTCATCAACACTACCTCCCGATTATCAAACTATGCATTCAGTATGTATGCCCTTTGGAGTTATGTCAACTTCAGGATTTAAGCTGAATAATACAGGCGAAGGATTCACTACCGTCGGACAACGTGCCTCTCACCGTGGTTGAACCGTCTGCATCGCTCCGTTTCAGCATAACCGTATCATTCCAGGCAGCCGATCTTGCATAACTCACGGAAAAACCGGAAGGTTCCACCCGGTTGATCTCATCCGGGGTATAGCAGTCGGTAGCCCAGCGGAGGTAGCGAATATTATTAACATGCCCCTGCTGATCAAGATCTGAATAGTGGGCAGTCACCTCCAGTTCAGACCCGATTTCTCCTGAAGGAGGGATTTTTCCAGCTGTTCCGGGTATCGCCTCTTCTGAAGTGGAGAAATCAAACTTCTCAAAAACCTGCTGAGGCCGCACCGGACGCAGTGTCTCCGTATCAAGCAGCATCCAGCCGCTGGTAGCCCGGATAACAACCCTGCCGCTGCTGTCGAAGATACGATAATCCCTTCTTGCCAGCGGCCCCTGTGGTTCCTTGGGCCAGGTTTGCACAACAATCTCATCACGGTGCTGCGGGAGCTGGTCAATTTCCGTCTGTAGACGGGAAAGCACCCACATTCTCCCCTCATCCCGGCAGTAGCTCTCGCCGAAACCGAGCACCTCAGCCTGCAGGAGGGCTGCTTCCTGAAAGAGAGCGGATACCGCCGGCAGAGTCATACGACCACGAATACCTGTCTCGCTGTAGATAACGGTATGAGGAAAGGAGTACTGCAGTTCCATGGACACGCCTCCGCTACTTTGTTCGATTCAGACCTATCCTAAATTCATTCCCCGCCTCTGGCAAGGGTTATATAATATGGGATTCCACGTTTCCGTGATATTATAAACCAAGGGATTTCCAGAGGAGGAGTAATGGAAAAAGTTGAGGATTGCAAATACTGTGCAGATGATGAACGGGTATCATCAATCATGATCAGGGTAAGGGAACTTTCAGTATCTACACTGCATCTGTTCACTGAACAGACATACCGGGGCCGGTGTATTCTCGTATTCCGGGGGCACAAAACAGAAATGTTTCAGCTGAACACCGAAGAACGAACCGCCTTCATGAACGATATCGCAGAAGCTGCAGCGGCAATACACCGGGCTTTTTCTCCCGACAAGATCAACTATGCCCTTTTCGGCGATACCGTGCCCCACATGCATGTTCATCTGGTACCCAAGTATGCAGGAAAAGAGCAGTGGGGAACCATGTTTACCATGCAGCCAGAGATAGGGAGCTATCTGTCCGAGGCGGAATATACTACAATGATCTCCGACTTGAACAGGGAGCTTTCAGATTCTGCACAAACCGGTAAAAACCCTGCTGGAAACGATAGGTAACAGTAAAGCACTTTACATACAAAGCCATGACTTTCCCGACCATGACTCAATCGCCTCCGCCTACGGGCTTGCAGTACTTCTCAAATTTCACGGGATCCATACAGGGCTTGTTTATGAAGGAGTGGTACAGCGGGATTCACTGAGACTCCTGATGGAGGAACTGAAAATTCCCATGCTCCATGTTTCGGAACATGATCTCTCAGAAAGCGATCAGATCCTGATTGTCGACGGATGCAAGGGGAACAAGAACGTTACTGATCTGGTTGGAACTGAAATAGGCGTCATAGACCACCATAACGTACAACACCCGGAGGATGTGGTTTTCTGCGATATCCGCCCGGAATACGGCTCCTGCAGCACGATCATCTGCGAGTACTTCCGCGAGACCGATATAGAAATCCCCGGTAGTGTGGCCACCGCCCTTATGGTGGGACTGCTCGTTGATACCGCCCAGTTGACCCGGGGGGGGTTCCCAGGCCGACGTGGATGCCCACAGCTGGCTCTACCGTATATGTGATACCGCTTTTGTGAATGCCCTGCTGCGGAACAATATTCAACAGAAGGATCTGGCCTTTTACCGTCAGGCCCTGGAACGGGTTGAAATTGAAAGCAGTATTGCTTACTGCTGGTTTCCGGAAGGATGCAAACAGAATCTTATGGGAATAATCGGAGATTTTTTCCTTTCCCTGAAAGAGGTTGATTTTGTCTGTCTCGCTGCGAAAAACGGAAACCGGGTAAACTTCAGCCTGAGGAGTGAAGACAGGAAGTGGAATGCCGCCGCCGTCATTCAGGAACTTCTGCAGGGCATTGGCTTTGGAGGAGGCCACAGTGATATGGCAGGAGGAATAGTCCACGATCCCTCACAATTCAAGCCAAACAGTGTTCTCCCCTTCCTGTTAGACCTTCTCTCTCCCTGATACGTGTGGACCGGCAGAGTTTTCTTCCGTATCTTTTCAGGCAGTATGGCTGAACATCTATTATATAATGCCCGTATTCTGAGAATCTCTTCGGATGACACTGCAGAAGCCGTTGCATTTGAAAATGATCGCATCACTTTTGTCGGTACGAACGAACAGGGTCTTGCCCGGGATATTCCGCTGGCAAACCGGATCGACCTGAAAGGCACAGTGCTTATTCCCGGTTTCAACGACAATCATCTGCATCTTCATTCCACTGCGGATATTCTCACCCGACCTGCTCTCCATGGTATGAGCCGTGATGAGATTATTAATCACCTGAAAGATCACTACCGGGATCTGCCCCCGGGAAGGCTTATCTCCGGGATGGGCTGGGACTACCCTGACTGTCCCAATCCGGATAAAGCTCTTCTGGACAGGGAATTCCCCGACAACCCGGTGGTTCTCTTTCAGTTTTCCGGTCACGGAGCATGGGTAAACAGTAGAATGCTGAAAGTTATTGGAGTTTCCTCCGGTACACCGGATCCTCCCGGGGGAGAAATTGTCCGGGATAGCCGGGGTCGCCCTACAGGCATTCTGAAGGACGAGGCAGTTACACCGCTGCATAACCTCCGGCTCAAAGAGATACGAAAACGCAGGGATCTCAGGAGGAATCTTTTTGACACTGCCCAGGACTTCCTTATTAAAACAGGCATCACTTCAATTCAGGATAACACCTGGCACCCCGCAACCGCCAGGGACATGGCAGGCATGAAGCCTTATGAAGATCTCAAAATGCGCATCAACTGCTGGGCATACGGCAGTAAATTCCGCTGGAACCTCGGAATGAGGATAATTCCCTTCTCGGGAGTATGGGTTAGACGGGGGCCGGTTAAATATTTTCTCGACGGAACCTTCTCTACCAGAACAGCCTGGCTTAAGGAGGAGTATGCCGACCAGCCGGGTAATTTCGGGACACCGTCCTATAAGGCTTCTGATATTGAAAATTTTCTCAGAAAAAGCGGACGTAAATCATACCAGACGGCACACCATGTAATTGGTGACGGTGCAGCCGGAGCGCTTGCCGCTGCCGCCCTGAAAATAAGCCGGGATACCCCCGGATTCATACATATGCGAACCAGAGCCGAGCATGCCCAGCTTATCGACCGATTGGATTTCCCTCTGATCCGGCAAAGCGGGATAATAATCTCCGCACAGCCTCATGCAATGTGGAACTTCAGGAAAGACAGAACCCTCCTGGGAGCCGAGCGAGCTGCCTCAGCATACCCATACCGCTCAATCCTTGATGCGGGGATACCCCTCTCCTTTGGCTCAGATGTTCCGGGAGAAGCTACATATGCGCCGCTCTACGGCATCCATCTGGCGGTAAACAGGGAATCTCCCGAGGCGATAACTCCCATGGAAGCACTCCGCGCATACACCCTCGGTTCAGCCTATGCGGAGTTTATGGAAAATGAAAAAGGCAGTATAGATGTGGGAAAACTTGCAGATTTCACGCTGCTAACCGAAGATCCGACCAGGATAGATCCGGCGAAAATCCGCGAAATACAAGTTCTTGGAACATATGTCGGGGGCAGACAGGTTTACTCAGCTAATTAAAGATAGCTCCTGGGCGACCACTCTGTTATTCCCGGTTCTCTTTCCCTCATATAAAAGACTATCGGCCCGGGAAATAAGGGTAAAAAGAAGGGATCCTCCCAGACTGAAGGATACGCGGTAGTCTGAAAAACAGTCAGCGGCTTCCCTTCTCTTTTCATCATACTTTTTTGCATAGGTGACAGTATTACCTGACTTCCGGAAATATTCAAATACTCTTTTAAACACAGTCCTGAAACAGAAACTCAGCATCTTTTTTGCAGCTGTTCCCGACATGGAGCAGCTGTTCCCTGGAAAGAGTTAAGAGAAAATTGAGAGTAATCAGAAACAGGGGTATACTGGGCATTGCAACCAGAAAGTACTGATCAGCTGAAAAATCATCTCAAAGGAGAGAAAACCATAAAAAAAAATTGTCTTTTACTATTTCTTTGCAGCATATCCTTCACTGTATGGGGGCAATCTGCAGATGCCGCCATGATATATGCCTCGGGGGGACTTTTTTACAACACCCACTCCCCTGAATCCTTCGATGGAGAAAGTTACTATGTGGGATCAAATCAGAGCTTCTATGCTCCGGAATGGTCCGCTGCACCGGGTTTTTATGCAGGCCTTGGCTTTGCCATAAGTTTCAGTTCAGAGAAATCCCGATCCTGGATGTTCTGGGATCTTGCATATGAACGTGCCGTACATGACGGTTCGCATACTGATGGCGACTTTACAGGGGTATTCAACGATGTAATCGGTTCCATCTCATATTGTCCAATGGAAATTAAGGGCAGGTTTTTCCCTCTTGCAACAGCTGGTATGTCCTGGGGATGGTTGAGCATAAAGGATGGTGTAGTTGTCGGCGGGACAGATATTGAGGACACAACCTTTATGGGAATGGGATTCCATGTCGGCGGAGGACTTCTGGTGAAACTCTCCAATCTGTTTATACTTGAATCAAGTGCCGGATATCGAATCCAGGACTATGTTGATGCTTCATACAGCGGCTTTTCCAGCTCTGTAAGTGCAAACGGCAACGGTCTTTATGTGAAACTCGGCATCAGGTATGTGTTCCTCAGTGAAAATTTGTAGGAAAGACGGGACAGAAAAAAAGACCGCTCCTTTCGGAGCGGCCCGGTAAAACTAATTGAAAAACAGCTGTCAGCCGCCGACCATCTTGGGAACAACACCCAGAAGCACACCAGCAGCAACGGCAGAACCGATTACTCCGGCAACGTTGGGACCCATGGCGTGCATAAGCAGGAAGTTCTGAGAGTTCTCTTCCTTACCCACCTTGTTGGCAACACGGGCTGCCATGGGAACCGCGGACACTCCGGCAGCACCAATAAGGGGGTTAATAGGCTTTTTGCTCAGCTTATTCATCAGCTTGGCCAGAAGAACGCCCGCAGTGGTTCCTACCGCAAAGGCAATCAGACCAAGAGCCAGAATTCCCAGGGTGGTAACATTGAGGAAAGCTTTCGCCTCCATCTTTGAACCTACCGCAAGGCCAAGCATGATGGTTACAATGTTCATCATCGAGTTCTGCATGGTATCGGAAAGACGAGTAATAACACCACACTCCCGTCCGAGGTTACCGAACATCAGCGCACCGATAAGGGGTGTTGCCGAGGGAAGTAGGATGATACAGGCTACCAGTACAACCAGAGGAAAAATGATCTTCTCAGTCTTGGTTACATGGCGAAGCTGCTCCATCTTGATGCTCCTTTCCTCCTTGGTGGTAAGAAGACGCATGATGGGAGGCTGGATAATCGGAACAAGAGCCATGTAGGAGTATGCTGCTACAGCAATTGCTCCCAGGTAGTAAGGGGCAAGCCTTGAAGAGGTGTAAATAGCCGTAGGACCGTCTGCACCTCCGATAATTCCGATTGCTCCCGCAACATGGAGAATGCTGTCAGCAAGCTGAGTACCATCCGCTGCATGTACAAAGGAGAACCCGGGGATCAACTCAAGGGCAACCGTACCAAGAACAGCAATAAAAATACCGAACTGGGCAGCTGCACCGAGGAGAAAGGTCTTCGGATTGGCAAGCAGGGGACCGAAGTCGGTCATGGCACCTACACCCATGAAGATCAGCAGGGGAAACAGACCCGAGGCAATTCCAAAGTCATAGAACTGACCGATAAAACCGCCGTAAGCCTCTATAATCCCGTGAGCAGCATGATTATAGAGTACCTCATGGTTTGCACCGACGAAATAGGTTGCATGACTGGCAATTTCCGCAAAGGGAATATTAGAAAGAATCGCGCCGAATCCGATGGGAATCAGCAGCAGGGGTTCAAAACCCTTTTTGATTGCCAGATAAAGTAGAAGAAAACCAACAGCGATCATTATCGCATTCTGCCAGCCTCCGGCCTGCATGAAGCCGTAAATACCGGTGGTTTTCCATAGTTCGTAAAAAGCGCTTCCGAAATTCATTCGTCGGCCCCCTTTTACTGGATCTCAACCAGAGTATCGCCGGCTGCTACCTGATCTCCCTGCTTTACGGGAATGGATGCGACTACACCGGAAACGGGCGAGTGAATCTCGTTCTCCATTTTCATGGATTCCATCACCATGATCACTTCACCTTCGTTGACTGTGTCTCCGGCTTCTTTGTTCAGGCGCAGGATAAGTCCGGGAAGCGGTGCGGCAATCTTGGTACCATCTCCGCCGCCTGCAGAAGCACCAGATGCTGCAGTTTCCATACCTTCGGAAACTTCAACCGTGTAGCTTTTACCGTTAACCACGGCCTTGTCGCCCTCAAGCTTGACAGCGTAGTTTTTACCGTTGAGCTTAACAGTGTAACCGTCTGCGGAAGCAGCTCCACCTTCGGATTTCTTGTTGGGATCGATTTTCCGGACACCGGTCTTTGCTTCACCCTTGAGGTAGGCAATTCCCTTCTCTTTACATGCCGCTGCAATAAAGATGTTCTCATCGGTCTCTTCAATGCCCGCTTCCTGAAGCATGGCCTTTGCTGGAGCAATACCCTTTTTGGGGTCTGCATCGTTGATCTCAAGAACCTTCTTGGTGGTGGGCTCAAGACCAAGCTGCTCAGCAGCGAGTTTTACAATTTCGGGATCTGCGGGAATCGGAGTTTTTCCGAAATAACCGAGAACCATCTTTCCATAGCCTTCGGCAATCTTCTTCCAGGGCCCCATGAGGGTGTTGTTGAATGCCTGCTGGAAGTAGAACTGGCTAACGGGAGTAACGGAAGTACCGAATCCACCGCGGCGTACAACTTCGCCCATGTTTGCAGCAATCTCGCCATACTTGTCCATCAGACCGTTGTCACGAAGCATCTGAGTATTTGCAGTAAGCGCACCGCCGGGCATGGGGCTGAAAGGAATCAGGGGCTCAACAGTCTTTGCCTCGGGGGGCATGAAGTAGTCAGCCATGCAGTCCTTGAAAACCTGCTCTGCTTTTTCGATTTTGTTGATATCAACACCAAGATCAAACTCAGTACCCCGGAGCGCATGCCACATGGTCATAACATCTGTCTGGCAGGTACCGCCGGAACAGGGAGCAAGGGAAAGGTCGATCTGGTTGGCACCGGCATCAAGAGCCGCCTTGTACTGGGTTACACCGATACCGGCAGTCTCATGACTGTGAAATACCAGCTGAACATCATCACCAAGCATCTGACGCGCCTGTTTGATGGTTTCGTATACTTTGGAAGGAACAGAAGTACCGGAAGCATCCTTGAAACATACAGAATCATAGGGAATACCTGCATCAAGGATTCCCTTCAAAGTATCCATATAGAATTTGGGATCATGTGATCCTTCGCATCCGGGAGGAAGCTCCATCATGGTAACAACAACTTCGTGCTTCAGTCCGGCGTTTACAATACACTGACCGGAGTAGATCAGGTTGTTAACATCGTTGAGAGCGTCGAAGTTACGGATAGTGGTCATTCCGTGCTTCTTGAACATCTTCGCATGAAGATCAATGATGTCAGAAGACTGGGAATCAAGACCTACTACGTTAACTCCCCGGGCAAGGGTCTGCAGATTTGCATCAGGACCGGCAGCCTGGCGGAAAGAATCCATCATATCGAAGGCATTTTCGTTGGTGTAGAAGAAGAGGGACTGGAACCGTGCTCCGCCTCCTGCCTCGAAGTGATTAATTCCGGCTTCAACTGCCGCTTCAACTGCAGGCAGGAAGTCTTTGGTAAATACACGTGCTCCGTAAGCGGACTGGAATCCGTCACGGAAAGCAGTAACCATGAAATCTACGCGCTTTTTCATGTCAATTCTATTCCTTTGTTTAAGATGTAAATGCTTTTACTGCTGCAATCACGGCAGCTACTTCTGCATCCCCGGAACCCGAGGTTTTTGCTGGTGCCTGCTCTTCCGGTTTTTCCGGGAAGTAGCGAATGACAATAGCGGAGAGGACGTTCATAAGAATGACAAGCAGTGTCAGAAACGAAAACACTACTGCCATGCCGACAACTGTTAATACTAACCCTTGCGCAAACACGACATGCTCCTGTTGATATATATTGATAGGACTCAAAATACGAAAATGAATCCATCCGTTCGCACAAGATAATAGTCTGTCCAGATAGTGAGTTTCAAGGCCTGCGGCTACACGAGGCTTTTAAAGGCGGGAAATTGAAGGGCTCCGGAGAGAACCGGAGCCTGGAAATGCGTGGGACCTCTATAAATCAGTAATCAGAATCGTGACGGTTCCGGTTATCCTGAATTGTTCTGAGGACTTTTCCGACAAAAACATCAATCTGGGGCTTGAAGAAATAGCCCAGAGCGACACCGACAATCAACCAGAAAAGCATGCTACGCCTCCTCCTTTACAATTTTTATCTTTACCCCTTCCGGAGATTCCTGTTCCACCTTTGCAGGTACGGTTACCGTGAGTACACCGTTGGAATAGAGAGCCTGAACCGCATCTCTGTCGAACTTTTCCGCAGGGGCAAAATACTTCTGATCCACAATCTCACGGAATTTTAGACGTCTCTTCAGAAAGCGGATCTCATCATTCTTCTCCGACCGTTCTTTGGGAATTGCAGCATTGAGAATCATGTAATCTCCCTTGAATTCCAGAGAAATATCCGCCTCGTTGAAACCGGCCAGGGCGAATTCAAACATTAGGCTCTTTTCCGGAGTCACGTAGACGTTGGATGGGGGGTAGGAGTAAGCCGGATAATAATCCGTGTTCTCATCCCAGGTAAAGGGATTGCCCGGCCGGGCCTGGAACCCTTCCTTGAAGGCTCCGCTGAAATTCTGGGTTGCCTCAAAAATATCATCCATGATCTGACCCAGGTCGATAATGATTTTGTCTTTCATATCTCCACCTTTTCGCATTAAAGCGAGGAGTATGTGATGTACCGCACCCATACGGGCTGCGGCTGTTTCCGCCCAGCTTCTGCGGTGACGGAACGGTCTGCAAAGCAGCTTCCATATCTAATATAACAATAACAACCCCCGGGTGTGTTACTTTGTTTATCTATTCTTTCATCCCTATATACCATCGTATTAAGGACTTCACCTGTGGGAATAAACTGGTGTAAGGTAGAGATTCTCCGGGAACAGAAACAAGGCTCCTCCCGGAGAGAAAGGATTTATCTTGTCTGTACGTATCTTCTGCATGGGCGAAATAGTCGGCAAAGCCGGTGTCTTCTGCGTCAAATCAATGCTTAAGGATCTTCGCAGCGAAAAGAAGATTGATTTTGTCATTGCCAACGGAGAGGGAACCACCGGCGGTTTCGGTCTGGGAAAAAATCATTCCATCTACCTTCACAAACTCGGTATCGACTGCATTACCGGCGGCGAAAAGCTCTACTTCAAACGTGATATGGTAAGTCATATCCGCAAGGCACCCTACATCCTGCGGCCTGCCAACTATCCTCCGGGAAACCCCGGCAGGGGATACCGCATCTTCGACGTGGGAGAATACAAGGTTGGGGTAATATCCATGTTAGGTCAGTCGGGCTTTAACAGGGTCCATTTAAGCAACCCCTTCGGATACCTCCCTCAGATTGTCGAGCGGATAAAAGAGGAAACACCTATAATTATTCTGGATTTCCATGCAGCAACTACCGCGGAAAAGTACACCATGTTTCACCATGCCGACGGAATGGTCTCCGCCATTGCAGGGACTCATAACAAAGCGCTTTCCGCAGATGAGGCTATTCTGCCCCGGAAAACGGGAGTAATCTGTGACACCGGCAGAACAGGCAGTATCGATTCAGTCGGCGGTCTTGAGAGCGAAATAGAAATTCAGCAGTATATAACACAGATCCCAGAACGCTCACAGGAGACATGGGATGGACTGGAAATGCAGGGGATAATCTTCGAGATTACTCCTGACGGAAAAACAAGCTCAGTGGAACGAATACGCATTCCCTGTACGGAGGAACCCCTTGACCGAGCTAGTGAAAATTAAAGAGATAGAAGGCAGTCGGGTGCTCTGCACCTGCACCACTTCCGCCTGCAAATCATGCAGCGGCAGCGGATTCTGCAATATAAAAATACGTGAAATAGAAGTTCGCAACCCTAAAGGACTGGAGATACACCCCGGAAACACCATTGAAATCTATCTGCCTCCGGGGAAAACAATCTTTGCAGGCTTCATGGTTATGATTTTCCCCCTGATTCTCTTCGGTCTGTTCTTCATGATCACCGGAAAAATCTTCCCCGGAACCGGGGAAGGAATCAGGGTTCTTGCAGGAGTTGCCGGAATTGCAGTTGGATTTCTGACAAGCTGGGGCTATTCCAGAATAACAAACAGCCGTAATATTCCGGAAATAATCAAAGTTACCGATCAGGAATAGGAAGGATTTTTCACCAGCCGGGTGAGGGTGTCCGCCATCTCCGGCAGTTTAACCACATGATCAAGGTAGTTGTGGTCGGCTGCGACCTTGGGCATACCGTAAACTACACAGGATTCAGCATCCTGACCGACAGTGATACCGCCAAGGCGCTGGATGGTGCCGATTTCTCTGGCACCGTCCCGGCCCATGCCGGTCATTATAACTGCAACCACATGGTTGGCAAATTCCCGGGCAACGGATTTGAACAGAACATCCACCGAGGGCCGGTGTCCGTTAACCTGGGGCGAATCAACAAGATGCACAATGCTTGAGAGCCTCATTTTTTCCACTTCAAGGTGTTTATCCCCGGGGGTAATCAGAATGCGCCCAGGAACCAGCACATCTCCCTCTTCCGCCTCCTTTACATCAAGGCGGCAGATCCTGTCCAGACTGCGGGCAAACTCGAGGGTAAATCCCGGAGGCATATGCTGCACAACTACAATAGGCACCGGAAAATCACGGTCCAGAGAAGCAAACACCTTCCGCAGCGCGTTCGGACCACCGGTGGAGATACCGATGGCAAGAAGATCAACCTTCTCAGGCAGTGTCCGCTGCCCAACTGTTGCAGCAGCGGGGAATTCCGGATAAAGAGAAGTACGGGAAACCGGTGCAGGTGTGGCAGGCTTCGACGGTGGTGAAGCTGCCCGTGTTGCAGCCATCCGCGGTGAAGACGGTCCCGGAAAGAGGGGTTTGTTTCCGCTGTGCACGCGAAACTGACTGCCGTAGGCTTTAACGGTCTCTACAATATGGTCGCCTATAACATGTATATCCTCTGAAATGGCTCCCGAAGGTTTCATAATAAAATCAGAAGCACCGAGATTCAGGGCTTCCATGGTTACCTGAGCACCCCTGCGGGCCAGGGAGGATAGAATCACCACGGGAATGTTAATTCCCAGCTTTCGCCGCTCCTTGAGAAACTCAATCCCGTTCATCTCGGGCATTTCAATGTCCAGGAGAATAATATCCGGTTTCAGCAGGGGAATTTTCTGCAGGGCGAATTTGCCATTCATGGCTTTACCCACCACCGCCAGCCCGTCAGCTCCGTCGATAATCCGGGATATGAGGTTGCGCATCAGCGCGGAATCATCACAAACAAGTACGCCCAGCGGCATATTTTCAGTCATTAAACACCCCGGACTCAGATAAATTTTCGATAGATACAGGCCCAGTCTGTCTTAAGGAACTCAAAATCAGTCTTCATTCCAAAAAGAGATTCAGAGTGCCCGATAAAAAGATACGAGTGGTTGCCCATGGATTGCCAGAACTTCTGAATAACCGCTTCCTGCGCGGGCTCATCAAAATAGATAATAACATTACGGCAGAATACCAGATCAAGGCCTCTCTGTCCGGAATCAAACTTGAGGTTGTGGTAATCAAACTTAATCAGCTTCTTGATCTCGTCTTTTACCCGATGTCCATCGGCAGCAGGTTCAAAATATTTCTTCAGATACTTTTCGGGAACCCCGTTCAGCCGTGATTCGGGATAGTATCCCTCCTGGGCTGTCATGAGTGATTTGAGGCTGAGATCCGATGCGGTGATTTCCACACTGAAATCAAGGGGCAGAAGATCCTTGAAAACCATAGCCAGAGAGTAAGGCTCTTCTCCGGTGGAACAGCCTGCACTCCAGATCCGGATTTTGTGGTCCCGGGTTGCCTGCTTGTACTGAATGAGTTCCGGAATAACATGGTACTCCAGAGTCTGGAAGTGAGCTGTGTTGCGAAAGAAGCGTGTCAGGTTGGTGGTCACGGAATCAAGAAGAACTTTCAGTTCCCCCTCATCCTCCCGAATCTTCTTGAAATAGAGTGCCGGGGTCTCGATCTTTGTGTTGCGGAGCCGCTCTTTCAGTCTGCTTTCCAGGATAGACCTGTTGGAGGCCGAGAAGTGAATGCCGCTCTCGTTATAGATAAGATCCCTGTATTGATCAAATTCCTGATCGCTTAAAAACAGTATAGCCATAATCGTCTGAGGTAAAGTGTATGAGGTGGAGGTGCAGGTGTCAACTTCAGAAGAGAAAATTCCGAAAAATGAGCATACAGGTGCTATACTGAAGAAGGTAATGAAAAAGATGCTAGTACGTGCGGGTATACATGGAATCGCCCTGGAACAGGAATCTCAACTGCCTATTGTTTTACTGAAAACTTCCAGCCCCGAGGGAATCCTTCCCATTCCGGTAGGCCCGTCGGAAGCAAGCTCTATTATTGTCGAAATAGAAGGCGTGCACCCGCCCCGTCCTTTGCCCCATGATTTGATTGCAGATATTTTCAGACGTCACCATTTTGTTATGGAGTACTGCGAAATCCGTGACCAGTTAGACGACTTTTTCACCGCCTACATACACTACCGCCGCCGTTTCCGCAAATTCTGCATGGAAGTCCGGCCAAGTGATGCCATCGCCATGGCTCTGAAACTGGAAACTCCCATGATGGTAAATCCTGAACTCCTCGCCCGGGGAGAATCCGAAGCAGAGGTCTTCGGCTACCTTCATGGCGACGATATCCTGCTCCTGGAACCTTCACATTTGAAAAACGAAGCAGTCTGAAAGCCTCATCCCGGGGGCATCCAGGTTGACCTCGGCACCCATATTCCGGGATAATCGGTGTACATGAAGAAATACATATTCGTCACCGGCGGAGTATGCTCCAGTCTCGGTAAAGGTATAGCCGCTTCCTCTCTGGGAAGCCTTTTGGAATGCCGCGGACTCAAGGTCCGCATGATCAAGATTGACCCCTACATTAACGTTGACGCGGGAACCATGAGCCCCTATCAGCATGGGGAAGTGTATGTCACCGATGACGGTGCGGAAACCGACCTGGATCTGGGAAACTATGCACGCTTTACCAACAGCCCATTAAGTCAGGCAAACTCCATCACCACCGGACAGGTTTACCAGTCGGTAATAACCAAGGAGCGGGAAGGCCGCTATCTGGGAAGAACCGTACAGGTGATTCCTCATATAACCGATGAAATCAAACAGCGGATTTTCCGCATAGGTGAAGCACAGGAAGCCGACGTAACCATCATTGAGGTGGGAGGTACTGTCGGCGATATTGAGAGTATCCCGTTTCTGGAAGCTGCACGGCAGTTCAGCCACGACGTGGGAAAAGGTAATGTAATCTTCGTCCACCTCACTCTGGTTCCGGAAGTTACCGGCGGTGAAATGAAAACAAAGCCTACCCAGCACTCTGTTAAGCAGCTCCTGGAAATCGGTATTGTTCCGGATATGCTCCTTTGCCGTTCCACCAAGCCCCTGGAAGAGAGCATGCGGTCAAAAATCGCCCTCTTTACCAATGTCGATGACGAAGCGGTAATTTCAGCCCACGATGCGGCCTCAACCATTTATGAAATTCCCATTGCATACCACAACGAAGGTCTTGATGATATTGCCGTGGCAAAATTGGGCATTGAAACCCAGCCCATCGATCTGAGTGCGTGGGAAAAGGTTGTATCAACACTCAAGGATGCCGAGCACACCGTAAAGATCGCTCTGGTGGGCAAATATATCGATCTCAACGATACCTACAAATCAGTGCATGAAGCCCTCTATCACGGAGGTATTGCCAACAATGTAAAAGTAGACATCATCAAGGTTGATGCGGAGCATCTGGAAAAAACCGACAATCCCGGTGAGTACCTTGAAGGAGCCCATGGAATACTTATTCCCGGTGGATTCGGCCAGCGGGGAATCAACGGCATGGTAAAAGCTGCCCAATACGCCCGTCAGCAGGCTGTTCCCTGTTTCGGCATCTGTCTTGGCCTACAGGTGATGGTTATTGAATATGCCCGGAATGTTCTCGGTATTGATGATGCAGATTCATCTGAATTCTCTCCCGATGGTAAAAATTCCGTTATAAGTCTCCTGGAGGAGCAGGTTGATGTTACCCATTACGGTGGAACCATGAGACTCGGCCGCAGTGAGACCCACCTGAATCCGGAAACAATGATCCGTGATATCTACGGCAGTGAGACAGTTTTCGAGCGCCACAGACACCGCTATGAAGTATCGAATAAATACCGGGACCAGCTGGAAAGCGAAGGTCTGATTATCTGTGGACTCACCCCGGACAAGGCTCTAGTGGAATCAGTGCAGTGGCCGGACCATCCCTGGGGAATCGGCGTTCAGTTTCACCCGGAGTTTCAGTCCAAACCGACAGAATCACACCCTCTTTTCCGCAGCTTTATTGCCGCAAGTAACGAGGTACGGGGCAGGAAGTGACTCGGGCTGTCAAAGTCCCTTTCATGCTGCGATACTCCCTGCTTGTGCTCTCCCTGCTCTCCACCGCATGCAGCCTGGACTACCAGGAACTCGCGGAGGATCTGGACGAAAATACCCCGGCTGTAGAGATGCTGGGGGTTCAGCTTGTGAGCGTGGAAAACGACAGGGAACACTCCAGAGTTGAGGCCGAAAGACTTGCGGACTTTGACAAAATCTACAAACGAACAATAAGCGGTGGAATATTCACCGAGTATGATGATCAGGGAGAAATAAGCGCACAAGGAGAAGCGGATCTGATAAGCATTGATACCAGAACCGACAATGCGGTTCTTGAAGGCAACATCCGCTTCCACTCCGTAAGGGACAAGGCAACAGTTACCGCTGAGTATCTGGAATGGACCGACAGTGACCGTCTCCTCAGCGGAAATCCCACCGGTGAAGTTCTGCTGGAAAAAGAGGATGGAACGACTATCAGGGGCAACGACTTCAGTGCTGATTTCCCCTCCCGGACGTTCCGTTTCGCAGGCAGATCCTCCGGAATATGGACAGGCACAACAGAAGAGTCAGGAGACTCCGAATGAAGGGCATACTCCTGAAATTGATAATACTGCTCCTTGTGTTCCATCCAGCGCCGTTCTCATACGCTGAAAACCAGTTGACTTTTTCAGCCGACTCTACGGTTGCCCGCTTTGCCGCAGGCAAGGAAGAGACGGATCTTATCGGTAACGCCAGAGTGGAAACCGATGAGATAGAGATATCAGCAGATCAGATTGAACTCTTCGGCAAAGATTTCCGTTACCTCCGCTGCAGCGGTTCGGTTGAGCTTAACCATAAGACACGGGATTTCCAGATATCCTCCGCCCAACTTTTTGTTGACCGTGACGAGGAAATTTCCAGAATCACCGGCTATGCAGAAATGCAGGATGGTGCCAACGGACTGCTTATCCGGGGCAGCTTTTTTGAAGACCGGGGTGGGGAAGAAGGGATAACCCTCATCCAGATGGGTGTACGTATAATGAAAATCGCCGACGGCGAGGTAATGATCTGCCGATCCGAGTTTGCCCGCTATTTCCGGGACCGCAAGATTCTGGAGTTGTCCGGGCTGCCCCGGGTGGACTGGAAAGGCGATGTATACCAGGCTGCAAGAATTCTTATCGACCTTGAGACCGACGAAATACGCCTGGAGGGTCAGGTTACGGGAACCGTTGAAACGGAAGAAGCTCCGGAAGTACCGGAAGCTCCCCCGGAACAAACCAGCGGTGACGGACTGGATGCAGAATGAGTGAATTGTTTGTAGAGGGCCTGAAAAAAAGCTTCGGAAAAAAAACCGCCGTGCGGGATGTCAGCTTTTCCATGAAAAACGGCGAAATTGTCGGACTTTTAGGTCCCAACGGAGCCGGAAAAACCACCGTTTTTTATATGATCGTCGGTTTTATTAAAGCCGGAGGCGGATCAATCCGCCTGGATTCCGACGAGATCACCCGAATGCCCATGTACCAGAGAGCCAGAATGGGTATAACCTATCTGCCCCAGGAGGCATCGGTTTTCCGCAAACTGACAGTGGAGAACAATATCCGGGCAGTTCTGGAAACACGAACAGACCTTTCCCGGGAGGAGAAAAAGGATAATCTGGAGTCCCTGCTTAAAGAACTGGGAATTGACCATGTTCGCTCCCAGAAAGGCTACACCCTCTCCGGCGGGGAACGGCGCAGAACGGAAATTGCCCGCAGCCTGGCATCTTCCCCCCGCTTCCTGCTTCTTGATGAACCCTTTGCCGGCATAGATCCCATTGCGGTACACGAAATCAAACGCATTGTGCAGGCTCTTTCCGCTAAAGGTATCGGAATCCTTATTACCGATCATAATGTCCGGGATACCCTGGAAATAACCGACCGTTCCCACATTATCAATATGGGAGAAATCCTGGTTTCCGGTGGAAAAACCGAGATTCTGGAATCGGAAACAGCCCGGGAAATTTATCTCGGCGCCGAATTCCGTATGTAAAACCGGAGACAGAATCAATTGACAAAAGAGCCCGGCACGCCTAGTATTTATATCAGAAGCTCCCTGGAGGATCTCAGGTGCAGTATCAGAAGCCTGTATTAGTTCAGCAGCAGAAGCTCAAAATGAGCCCTCAGCTTTATCAGTCCATACAACTCATGGCCCTTCCTATCCAGGATCTGCGCCTTAAAATCCGTGAAGAACTGGAACGCAACCCCGCGCTGGAGATGGTTTCAGAAAAGCAGGCTCTTTCCATTGACGAAAGTAAAGGCAGCGGTGAAGATTACGATGCCTTTGAGAACTCCTCCGACCCGGGCTACAGCTCAAGCTTCGACAGGGAAGCCAGTGACCGCAAACAGAAGTTTCTTGAAGGCGCCCTCTCCCGCACCGAATCCCTGCAGGACCATCTGCTCTGGCAGTGGAGGCTGCAGCCCCTGGATGAAGACCTGTTCGAGTTAGGTGAACTGCTCATACAGAATCTCGACCACAATGGCTTCCATCAGGAAAAGCCGGAATCTTTTCTGAAACCCGCACAGATTGCTCGTTTCGAGGAAGCCGCCGCCCTTATTCAGACTCTTGAGCCTGCCGGAACCTGTACAGCTGATTACAAGGAGAGCCTGATCATTCAGGCCAGACTTACCGGAACGGCTCCGGACAAGATTGAAGAGACTATTAACCGCCATCTTGAACTTCTGGAAAGAGGCCGGTTGCAGGAAGTTGCCCGGAAAATGCAGATCAGCCTGGAAGATGTAGAGGACATACTCTCCTTCCTCAAAACCCTGAACCCTTTTCCCGGCAGGGCATACTCATCGGATGAGTCCCGTTTTGTTATTCCGGATGTAATGGTAGCCCTTATTGAAGGGGAGTATCAGCCGATTCTCAATGACGAAGAAGTGCCGATCCTGGGAGTCAACGATTTCTATACCCAGCTGTTACGGGAAAACCAGGTTCAGGATCAGAAATCGGTACGCCATTTTGTCAGGGATCATGTAAAAGATGCTCAGTGGTTTATCCGCTCTGTTAATCAGCGCAACCAGACTCTGCTGCGAATCTCCCGGGCCATTGTTGAATTCCAGCGGGATTTTTTTCGCCGTGGTCCGAAATATCTCAAGCCGCTGACCCTGAAGGATATTGCCCAGGAAGTGGATGTTCACGAGACAACGGTTTCCCGCATAGCAAATTCTAAGTATATTCAGACTGAGTGGGGTATCTTTGAACTTAAGTTTTTCTTTACCAATTCAATCTCCGGAGCAGGCTCCGGGGGCTCTCAATTCTCAAAGGAGGGGGTTAAACACAGAATAAGGGAAATTATCGATGAGTACGGCGGAGAGAAGAAACTTTCCGACCAGAGAATCGCAGATATCCTCGCAGAGCGGGGTATCAAGATCGCACGGAGGACGGTTGCCAAGTACCGGAAGGAGCTGGATATACTCTCTTCCTACGATCGATAAATCAACCTTTCTAAGGGAGGACCTTATGCACTTTGAACTCAAAGGCGTCCACTATCATGTAAGCGAAAACACAACCGAGTACATCGAGAAAAAGATGCAGCGTCTGGAATCCGTAAAGGATAAACTGGAAACTCTTCACATTACCATTACCAAAGAGAAGAACCAGTTCAAAGTTGAGGTCAATTTTCATTTCTCCTGGGGCTCTCCGTCCCATATTAAGGTGGAAACCCATGAACTGTGGCCCGGTATTGACCAGGTATTTGACAAACTGACCTTAAAAGTCAAAAAGGAAAAGGAGAAAATTGTCTCTCATCATTAATCAGAGACATTACACATACCTATGGAGAAGTTTACCGTTCTGGATCTGCTTGATCTGGATCTCAAGGAGCAGAATGATCTCAATCTCGTCTGCATCGGCGGAAGGCCGGGACTGGAGAACGAGATCAGTGTGCCCGACATAAACAGACCCGGACTTGCCCTGAGCGGATTCTTCGACAGCTTCGGCGGAGAGCGTCTTCAGCTCTTCGGCCGGGGCGAGTATGCCTATCTGCAGAAACTTGAAGCAGAGAACGACTGGTCTACCATTGAGGAATTTTTCACCCATGCCGTTCCCTGCTGTATATTCTCTCACTCCCTGCAGCCGAACGAGCGGTTCATAGAGATCGCCTCCGAGGCGGGATGTCCGGTACTGCAGTCAAATCTGAACTCCAGCGAATTTGCTATCCGGCTCTTCCGGGCTCTGGGAAACATATTTGCCCCCACCAGAACTATCCACGGAGTTCTGGTGGAAGTATTCGGTATAGGTGTGCTGATTACAGGCGATTCCGGGGTTGGAAAGAGTGAAACCGCCCTTGAGCTGATAGAGCGGGGCCACCGACTGATTACCGATGAATCTGTGGAACTTAAATGTGTAAGCGGGAGCATTGTACAGGGATCATCCGCCAACAGTGTTGCCGGACACCATATGGAAATCCGCGGCCTGGGAATCATCAACATCTCTCACCTCTTCGGAGTAGGTGCAATCCGGGATAAAAAACAGGTCCAGCTTATTGTGGATCTTGAAGAATGGGATGCAACAAAGGTTTACGACCGGCTTGGAACCGGTGATAATGTTACAGAGATACTGGGAGTAAAAATACCCACAGTAACGGTTCCGGTAAAGCCCGGGAGAAATATCCCGATTCTTATTGAAACAGCTGCGATGAATGAACGGCTGAAAAAGATGGGCTATTTTTCAGCCCGGGAATTTAATCAGAATATACTGAAATGGCTGGAAAGCGAGAACGCACGCTCTCTCTATTTTCAGCAGAAAGACATCTTTTAGGAAGTAAACATGGTTTCCAAAGAGGTAACGATCAAGAACCGGGCAGGCATACATGCGCGTCCGGCGGCGATGATCGTACAGACAGCGAACGAGTATGATGCCCAGATCTATCTGGAAAAGGAAAACAACCGCATTAACAGCAAGTCCATTATGGGAATAATAACCCTGGGCGCTTCGTACAACACCAGACTGCAGGTTGTAGCCGAAGGTGAGGACGAAGAGGAGGCCGTAGATGCTATAGTCAAACTCTTTGAAAACAGGTTTGAAGAAGAGTAGAAAACTATTTGTTTTCCTGTTTTTCCTGATTGGGACACTCTACGGTGAAAATTCCGGGGAAAGGTTCGACACAGGCAGCTTCAGAAAAGTATCAGGAGGTGAATATTTCACCTGCAGACTAAACGGTCTGAATTCTGAACGGATTCTCAGCAGCCTTGACCGGGGAGATACAATTCGCATACGGCTGTGGGTCAGGGAATGGACGGACACCGGCAGTGGCTGGAAGAAAGAAACCGTCCAGACAGTCTATACAGTTCATGCGTCCTGGAATGTGATTGATAAAATGTATGTAATTGAAGAAGCCGGCGAAAAGCGGAAATTTTTCCTCCACAAAGATGCATTCCTCGACGAGCTGCTGACATTTCAGGCTGTACCCTTGAAGGAGTATTCCCCATCCTCAGGGATCAGTATCAGGGCTGATATCCTCTGGCAGGTATTAACACCGCCGCTGAATATTCTCAGCCCCTTCCTTCCGGGGCTTCGCAGCTCAATCCCATGGACAGAGGTCATTCTCCCGACGGACGGGAACTCATGAAGCACAGAGAAACCCACAATCGACTCAGTAATCTGATTATTTTTATTCTGCTCTATATTCTGTTGATAATCCTGGTACTCTTTTTTGCCCGGCAGATACTGATGGATGTCTCTACGGGAACACAGTTAGGAAACGCGGTGATCATTCCCCTGGGAATCGTCCTTCCCGCTTTCCTTCTGGGATCGGTGCTTATCCAGGCGTTACGCCTGCTGCAGGATAAAAAGAACAACCGCCCGGGCAGCCGGTTCAAACTGAAGCTGGTAATATTCTTTGCAATTATTACGCTCTTCTCATCACTGCCCCAGACCCTGCTCTCTCTCTCTTTTATTGATACCGCCATGCAGACATGGTTCTCATCGGATATGGAACAGGCAATGACCGGAGGGATTGAAATTGCCCTGGCTTACAACAGCGAACGGGTGAATACCCTCACATCTCTTGCTGAAAGCTCTTTGCTGCAGGACCTGCTGAGAAAATCAAGACCTGAAATTATATGGCAGGTACTTTCGGAGGTAAATCCGGCACTGGACGGTCTTCAGTTTTTTGATACTCGGGGGAAAAGCATACGCTTCTTCGGCGATCCCCTGCTCAGTTTGAATGCACCGCCCAGAATGATTGCAGAAAATGGTATTGTCCCCAAGGAGTTTCTGGAAACAGCCACCATACAGAGGGTGGTCCATCGCTCCAGCAGCAGCTCCGGTGCGGTCTATCAGCTGGTTTTTTCCAGCCGTTACCTGGATGGTTTCGGAACCTATGCTGAGAATCTGACCCGCAGCCGCAGCACCTTCAGGCAGTACTCCGAATACAAGCCCCTCTTCCGGCTGGTGATGGTTTTCTTCTTTGCGTTTTTCTCATTTCCCGTATTTCTGCTGGCAATTCTGATCAGTTTTCAGCTGAGCAATGAGCTAATCCGTCCGGTGGTGGCTCTTGAAGAGGCAACCCGCAAAGCCATGCAGGGAGATTTTTCCTATCGTATTCTGGGAAGAACACGGGATGAGCTCTCAAACCTTACAGCTTCATTCAACCGAATGATGTCGGAACTGGAAAATTCACGCCGGACCACCCTGCAGACGGAAAAAATTACCGCCTGGCAGGAGATTGCCCAGAGACTGGCTCACGAAATACGCAACCCGCTGACCCCGATCAAACTTTCCGCCCAACGCATTCTGCGCCGCTTTCAGAACAATCCCGAGAGCATGGAGGAGGTCCTGGAACCATCAGTTCAGGCCATTATCAGGGAAGTGGAAAATCTTGACCTGCTGTTAACCGAATTCCGTTCTTTTGCCCGCCTACCCAGGCCCTCCCGCACACCGGTACGCCTGCTTCCCCTTCTGAAGGAGATCGCCGACGGCTTTATTACCGGATATCCTGAAACTGATTTTGACTTCTCTTCCTTTGATCCGGAGGTGGAGCTGCCCCTGGACAGAGAGCAGATCAGCAGGGTATTTACCAACCTTTTTAAAAACTCTCTGGAAGCGATGAACAATTTCGGCCGAATCTCAATACGCAGCGACCTTGTACGAAAGGGTAATACAAGCTATTGTAGGATCCAGGTGGAAGACAACGGCTGCGGAATCCCGGAAGGTTCTCAGCGGGAGGTTTTCAACCCCTACTTTACGTCAAAAAATGACGGCACAGGACTTGGCCTTCCCATAGTTGAACGAATCATCTTCGACCACCAGGGACAGATATGGTTTGAATCCGCCCAGGACCTGGGCACAACTTTCTTTATCGATCTACCTCTGGATCTGTAACTGGAGCACGCAATGAGCCTGATACTGGTAATCGACGACGAACCTGGAATCAGAACGGTTCTCAATGACATACTCACCGACGAAGACTATCAGGTTATAACCGCCGAAGACGGCATAGAGGGACTCGCCCTGCTGAAGGAAAACCATGTTGATCTGGTGATCCTCGATGTATGGCTGCCTCAGATGGGCGGAATCGATGTTCTCAAAAAAATCAGGGAGGAACATCCTTCCCTTGAAGTTGTAATGATTTCAGGTCATGCAAACGTGGATATTGCGGTTAAGGCGGTTAAGCTTGGTGCTTTCGATTTTATAGAAAAACCTCTTTCCCTGGACAAAATCCTCACCATCTGCCGTAATGCCCTGAGTCTTGAGGAACTGCGCAGAGAAAACCAGAACCTGAAACGGTCACTTTTTATAGAGGATGAGATGATCGGCACTACCCCGGAAATGGAGCGTATCCGAGGCCTCATCAGACAGAGCGCTGATTCGGAAGCAAAAGTGCTGATCCTGGGAGAAAACGGCACCGGCAAGGAGCTGGTTGCCCGGGAAATTCACCGCATCAGCAGCCGCGCATCCGAACCGTTTGTAGAAATTAACTGCGCAGCCATTCCCGATACACTTATAGAAAGCGAACTCTTCGGTCATGAGAAGGGGGCTTTTACCAGCGCCGTATCCCGCAGAAAGGGCAAGTTCGAGGCAGCTCACCGGGGAACTCTCTTTCTTGATGAGATTGCAGACATGTCTCTCAGTACTCAGGCAAAAGTATTGCGGGTAATTCAGGAGCAGCAATTTGAGCGTGTCGGCGGTGAAAAGCTGATCAGGGTGGATGTCCGTCTCCTTGCAGCCACAAACAAGGATCTTCAACAGGAGATCAAAGCCGGTCGATTCCGGGAAGATCTCTTCTTTCGCCTTAATGTAGTACCGATAACCGTCCCCGCACTGAAGGAGCGGATTGAGGATCTGCCACTCCTGATCGATTACTTTCTGAAGAAATTCGCCTCCCCGGAACAGGATAACCGGAGAAGCTTCAGCCCTGAAGCTCTGGAAAAGCTGAGTCGATACAGCTGGCCCGGAAACATCAGGGAATTGAAAAATTTTGTCGAGCGCATTACCATTATGAGCGACGAAGAAAGTATTTCCGCAGAAACTGCGGTATACTTTCTTGGAGACAGGTCTTCAGAAACAGAGGATAACCAATTTGCGGACTATATGAACCTTCAATTGAATGAGGCCCGTGATCTGTTTGAAAAACGGTTTCTGGAAACCAAACTGCAGGAATGCGGTTACAATATAACCCAGGCGGCGGCGAATCTTGGAGTCTATCCAAGCAACCTGCATAACAAGATCAAAAAATTCGGAATAGAGATCAGAAAATGAAAAAACTGACGAATCGACAGACAGAAGTTCTCGGGTTTCTCCGCGATTATTTTTCAGATCACCACTATCCTCCCACTATCAGGGAAATTGCCTCATTCTTCTCAATCTCGGTAAAAGGAGCCTACGACCATGTAAAAGCCCTGGAGAAGAAAGGCCACATTCGCTCCGGGTCAAGTAAAAGCAGAGCCATTGAGATAATAGCAGACACCGAAAACCGTGAAGAGATCCTGGAGATCCCCATTCTCGGTAATGTTGCCGCAGGACTGCCCCTTTTTGCGGAAGAAAACCACGAAGGAAACGTACGCATTCCAGCCAATCAGCTTTCAAGAGGAGAGCACTTCGCCCTGCAGGTAAAAGGCGACAGTATGCAGGATGCAGGAATTCTCGACGGCGACACTGCAGTTTTTCTGAAGACCGAAAGCGCCGCCAACGGAGATATTATTGTTGCCCGGGTCAACGACGAAGCGGTAACGCTTAAACGCTTCTACCGGGAAAAGAACAGGGTAAAACTTAAGGCTGAAAATCCGGTCTATCCTCCCATCTACACCCAGAATGTACGCATTCTGGGAAAACTTCAGTATCTGCTGCGCAATTATGAATAGTAATGCCTATCTTCTTCTGGGACCGGAAGCGGGAGAAAAAAACCGCTTTGTATCCAGCCTCAGAGAACGACTGGAAAAGAAAGCAGGTGGAGAGCTCGAAACCTCCAGCTATTACCCCTATGAAACCTCCATGTCCGAGGTTGTTTCCAGCATGCTGAACGGCTCACTTTTTTCCAGTGAAAAACTGGTGCGTATCGGCAATATCGAAGATCTGAAGAAAGACGGGATTGACGCCCTGTGTGAATACCTCAAAAGTCCCGCAGAGGGCGTCACCCTGATGCTGCTGTCCGATGATATCAAGGTATCCGACCGCCTCCAGAAACTGATTCCCAAGGAGAATCGCAAGATTTTCTGGGAACTTTTTGATAATCAGAAGCAGGGATGGATTAATTCATTCTTTCGTGACAAAGGAATGTCCATTCATCCCGATGGCCTGGAGCTGCTTCTGGATCTTGTAGATAATAACACCGTGGACCTGAAAGAAGCCTGCCAGAGGCTGGCACAGGATTTCTCATCCAACAGTGAAGGCTACCAGATCAGTCCTGAAGATGTTGAGTCCAGAGTCCTCCACAGCAAAGAGGAAAACGTCTTCACCTTGTTCGCCAAAGTTTCCGCAGGAGATCTTGCAGGCTCCCTTGACATCTGCACAAAACTGATTGAATCCGGATCCGGGCAGGCGGTTCAGATCCTTGGAGGCCTTATATGGCAGTTCCGCCGACTGCATGCACTGAGACTGATGCTGGACAGCAATTTCAGCAGCACAGATGCACTGACACGGGCGGGAATCCGGGGTAAAAGAAACGGACAGATTTACATAAAAGGTTGTGAGACCTACAATTCCGAAGATCTCGGTAGAATACTGGCACTTCAGGCTCGCTACGACGGCCTGCTGCGCAGTACTCCCGCAGAGGCCCACCACCATCTGTTGAGCATGTTTCTCTACTATGCTGCAGAACGGATGGGACTTGAAGAAGAACCGCTTACCTGCTGCTGACCGGCTTTACTTCTCCGCCGGATCAACCTCGAGTCTTACCAACAGGCCGTAGTGGTTAGAGGGAAACGCACCGTAGGTTTCCTGGTTAAAGACAATACTGCTGCTTCGACTGCGAATTCCTTCTCCCCGGATGAGAATGTAATCGACTCTGTCCCGGGAAACTCCCGCTGAATACAGATCCTTTGCCTCGGCTGCTATGGGGTTTTTCTCTTCATCCCATGTTGCACCACCGCTGTTTCCACGGGTATCACTGAACCCGGCCTTCTTCAGCAGTGTCAATTCCTCTGAGTCGGGGTCAACTGCAAGGGTTCCCATAAGAATCGCCGGTTCTCCCCCGGCGGTTTCGTTGATAAAATCCAGGGTAGCCGCCGCCTGCCTCATCCGCAGTTCTTCTGATTTTACGGCACCCCTGATAAGCTCCGTCAGTTCCCGGGAATCAAACTCCCCGCGGTCATACTCTTCCACAAGCAGCTTAAGATCACTTTCCCGGGCGTAGAGAGACTCATCCCAATGGGTGATAAAAAGGTGAACCCGGCGACCTTCTATTTCAGTTTCTGCAGATAATACCAGGGCGGCATCACCTATCTGAAAGAATTCACCAGGGATTCCCCCGCTTAGTTTCCGGACATCCTTCACATCCAGGGGATAATCCTTGCTGCAGAACAGAGCCATGCCACTGCGCAGATTCGCTGGAAGTCCCACCGGTCCGATACGCACACCACCGCGATCAACCTGATAGATGCTCTCCATGGAAAACTGTTCTGCCAGAGACTCCGCACTCTTCGGTAACGGGTTCAACTCAAGAAGCCCCAGGATATCAGGTTCATACTCGGCTATTCCTCGTTCCAGCAGTTCCCGGCGGAACTCCCGGGCTCCCGGATCCTCCAGATCTTTTTCGGAAAAAAATCCACCCCGGGAAATACCGTTCCAGACATTGAAAAGCAGCACATCGACTGTTTCTGCCGCAAGCGCATAACAGGAAAAGAGTGCCCACAGCAGTGCAAAAACCATTACAGGAAACTTTTTCATACTCAGGTTATACCTCACCTTCTACAGTATTGCAAAAATTGATATCCCGAAAGGGCAACAAGGACCAAGAAAAGGTTGCAGACATTCTGAATACCCGCAAACGGAATACTTACTTTTCTGGACTATCCGGGTTCCCCCCCGGAGAAAATACCTCGACAACCTTCTCAGCCACCGCCTCGGGCAATCCTGCACGCTGCATTAGCTCTTCATAACCGGCTGCAGCAATCCCTTCCGCACCTCCGAACTCGCGGATAAGTGCCGATGCCCGCTGTTCTCCTATTCCGGGTATCTCGGTCAGTTTCTTCAGATGAAGATCCCCGGTTCGCTTCCGGCGGCTCAAACTGGTGGCAAAACGGTGAGACTCATCTCTTACAGCCTGTAGAATCTTCAAGGCTTCGGCTGTCTCGGGCAGGCTTACCGGATCCTGACGATCCGGGAGAAAGATCTCCTCCCGCTTTTTTGCAAGCCCGATTACCATTATGTCCGTGAGTCCAAGACCGTGAACAATCTCCCTGGCGGCATTCAACTGCCCCTTGCCCCCGTCAATTACTATTAGATCTGGCTGATCCAGGCCTTCATTGAGCACTCTTGTATATCGCCTCGCCATGGCTTCACGCATGGACTGAAAATCATCAACCTCTCCGGAAGCAAGGGTGCGTATATTGAATGATCGGTAATTCTTTTTATCCGGGCTTCCATTATAGAACGAGACAAGGGAAGCCACAGTATGTTTTCCCGCAAGATGAGCTATATCAAATCCCTCTATACGCCGGGGCAGAGACTTCATTCCCAGCACAATTCGAAGCTCTTCCACGCCGGCGAGGTTGGCGTTCTTTTTCTGCCTTCTCTGGGCATCCATCAGGGCGTTCTCTTCCGCCATGCGGATTACAGCCCGGTGCCTTCCTCTGGAAGGGGTCAGCACCTTTACTCCTGTCCAGCCGCTTGAGTGAATATATTCCTCCACCAGACTGCGGTTTACATCGTGGGAGAGAAAAATTCTTTCCGGAGGTCTGCGGCTTTCACTGTAGTACTGCAGCATAAACTGCAGCAGCAGATCACCTTCGTCCTGGGGACTCACATTGCCATAGAGCTCCCTGCCGACAAGCTTTCCGCCGCGCATCTGAAACACAGCAAAGGAAGCAAAGCGGCCTGCAGTGGAAACCGCCAGATAATCCCGTGATTCCTCCAGAAAATCCTCCACCTGCTGTCCTTCATGCACGGAGCTTACAGCCAGCATGGAATCCCGGAACCGGGCGGCTTTCTCGAACTCGAGCGCAGTGGAAGCCTTTTCCATCTCTACCTTCAGTTCTTTCTTCAGCGCAGCAGTATCACCGGACAACAGCTTTCTCACCCGCCCTACATCTTCCGCATACCCGGCTTCATCAACCTTTCCAACACAGGGAGCGCGGCAGCGCCCGATATGGTAATAGAGACAGGGAGCGTCCCTCTTTTTCAGTTTCCCCCGACATTTCCGCAGAGGGAAAAGCCGTTCGATAAGCTCCAGGTAGCGATCCACCGCCTTTGCATCAGGATAAGGACCAAAATAGAGTGAACCATCGCGGATGATACGCCTGGTTCTGAAAACCCGGGGAAATTTATCCGCCGTAATACGGATTACCGGATAGCTTTTCCCGTCCTTCAAGTTGACATTGTATCTTGGAGTCCATTTTTTTATGAGGTTATTCTCAAGAATTAGAGCCTCGTACTCATTGGCTGTTACAATATTTTCAACCGTTGCCACTCGCTGTACAAGGAAACGGGTTTTAATATCCTTGTTGCCGGTGAAGTAGGAGGAGACCCGTTTACGCAGACTGACAGCTTTTCCCACGTAGATAATCCGGGAGGATTCATCCTTCATGATATAAACCCCGGGATTAAGAGGGAACTCTCTGATGCGCTCTTTTATAGCGGGGAGGTGACGGTTTTCAGCTGATTCGAGGGATTCATTCATGGCTGGAGTAAAAAATACTATATTTATTTAGAAGAATGAAGTCTGAGAAATTCTACTTATTATCGGAGAGAACAACATCAAGAGAACGCAGCACATGGGCTTTCATCAACTGTTCGGCTTTATCAGCATCATGAGCCTGTATTGCAAGGAAAATTTCCGTGTGTTCCTTCACCGCCTTTAGGGACTCCGCTGTGCTGGACTGGACGTTGATGCGTAACTGCACGTCAAAATTATGCATCATTCCTATTAATCGCATAATATGGGGGTTATCTGCAATTTCACGGATCATTTCATGAAACCCCGCGTTGGCTTCTATACGATCCCGGCGAGACCCTTCTCTGGCGCTTTTATCCATATACTCAAGCTGAATCTTCAAGGCTTCAATATCATTCTTTGTTGCTTTTTCCGCAGCTATACGTGCAATCACTCCATCCAGAGCAGCACGTATAACAGTGTTCTCTTCCATGCGTTCAGAGAATGATTCAATGACAAAAGTTCCTTTTCTGGGGCGGATTTCGACCAGGCCTTCAATACTCAGTTGATTAAGAGCTCGCTTGACTGTTGTTGTACTGACCCCAATTTCTTCAGACAGATACCGGTCACTCAGCCTGGTTCCAGGCTTCAGGGTACCATTGAGTATTGCATCTTTGATCTTTTCATATGTCGAATCAGTCAATGATCTTAATTCGTCTAACCCTAACCGCAAGGACTGTTTATTCTTCATCGCATTCCTACGAAAAAAAACAATCTGCCAAGAAGTATCAGCTGCAACGGAGGAGGGAAAAATCTCATTTTTGGCTTCCAACCCTCCGCAGAAAAAGAACAAAAAACACAGTCAGTAAAAGAAAAACCAGACTATCTGGTTCTGTTATTAAAATCAGCGGATTATTATGGGAAATTGACAGCATGCGCCGAAAATACTCCTCAAACAAAGGACCGAGTAAGGCTCCGAGAATAAAGGGAACGGCAGGATATTTCTGTCGCCTCATGAGATAGACAATTACTCCAACACCCAGGGCCACGAACATCTGGAACACTGAATGGGTTGCAGCATAAGCTCCGGTTAGAGAAATAGTAGCAATCCCGGCATAAAGAATAAGACGGTTTACCTTGATAACCTTGATGTAATAAGGGCCGAAGAGGTACAGAGACAGGGGAAGCAGAACCGCAGCAGAAAAAAACAGTGCCGCATACATTGGCGCCACCAGATAAAACTGATGGGAAATCATTTCCGGCCCCGGAGCAATGCCGTAAACCATAAGGACACCAAGCACAATTGCCGTAACACTATCACCGGGAATACCGAATGTGAGCATCGGAACAAGAGCTCCGCCGCAGACTGCATTATTTGCACTTTCTGCACAGGCAATCCCTTCATAATATCCTTTACCATAAAGCTCCGGATTCTTTGATGAGCGTTTACCTTCCACATAGGCAACAAAGGCAGCCATGCTCCCGCCAGCCCAGGGAAGTACACCGATAAAATACCCGATGATTGAGCTTTTCAGGTATCGCCAGACACCTACTGCTCTTATTTCATGCCAGGGAGGAATAAAATCCCGACGTCGCAGTTTTATTCCCGAGGCAGCTTCCGCCAGAAGTTTAAACTCCCTGTTGCTGTAGTTTGACTGTATGAGAATTTCAGACACAGCAAATGCACCGATAACAATCGAAATGAAATCAAAGCCTTCCAACAGCCACAGGGTGCCAAAACTGAACCGCTGTGTTGGAGAGGTGACCCCCATTCCTATGGTTGTCAGAACCATCCCCAGAATGGTCATCATGGCAGCTTTCGGCCAGGCTTTACCGCTGAGAGCTGATATAACAACAAAGGTGAATAGTATTAACGATGCTTTTCCGGGTGTACGTATGAGCAGCGCGCCCTTTACCGCAATGGGTGAAACAACTACAAGCAATATTACCCCTAAAACTCCCCCGATGGCAGAAGCGAGAGTCGCATGTCCGAGAGCCTGCGGACCCAAACCTTTTTTCATCATCTGGTGTCCATCTATAGCTGTCATGGCTCCAGCCGGTGCACCTGGTATATTAAGGGTAATAGCGGTAATAGAACCGGAATACATCCCGGCCATATATATGCCCATACAAAGAAAAAGAGCGGAATTCATGGGAAGACTGAAAGCCATAGGCAGAAGAAGAACTATTGCCAGGGTTGCTGTGAGTCCCGGAATGGATCCGAAAATGAGACCGACAAAAAAACCAAGGGATACAAAAAACAGCAGAACAGGATCGGTCAGCAGCTTGAAAGTGCTGAAAATCTGAACAAGCGTTGACATCTGGTTTCCCCCTGTAGTGCTTTCAATAACCAGTGTAGCATACAATAAAAAGGCCCGGAAATAAAACCGGGCCTTTTGAAAACAGCCGAACCAAAGTCAGGTTCAGCTCGTATGCGGGGTTACCCTTCCACCTTGCTGGTATCAAGAGTTTTCGGGAGTACCAGATTGAGGATAATCCCCACAAGGGTAGCCAGCGCAACATCGGCGAGTTCAAAATTCAGTCCTTCTGAAATGGGGAAGAAGATCTTTCCACCGCCGATTCCAATAACCAGAATTACTGAAGTGATGGTAAGGTTCTTCTTGCAGGTATAGTCAACACCGCTTTCCACCACCGTCCGAATACCGGCGGAGGCAATGATTCCGAAGAGCATCATACTGATTCCTCCCATGACCGGGGTTGGAATTGTCTGAATGAGTGCACCGACAGGCTGGAAAAACGAGAGAACTACGGCAATAACCGCCGCACCACCGATAACCCAGACTGAATAAACCCGGCTGATGGCCATGGCACCGATATTCTCCCCGTAGGTGGTATTGGGAGGTCCGCCGAAAAGGGCAGCCAGAGCTGTTGCCGCACCATCACCGGCAAGTGTCCGATGGATACCGGGGTCTTTGTAGAAATCACGTCCCACAACCTTACTGACAACCATGGTGTCTCCCAGATGCTCTGCAATAGTGGCAAAAGAGACAAGAAGAAAGGTGAGAATCGGTACAAAGCTGAATTTGGGAATTGCAAACTTGGCCAGACCGAACAGTGGAGCATTCACAACCGGAGTAAAATCAACCAGCTTGAAGGAAGGAAGAAAACTACCCATGATAAGGGTGAAGATATATCCCCCGGCAATACCGATCAGGATAGGGATTACGGTAAAGAAGCCCCGCAGAACTATGGCGGAGACAATTGCAATCCCCAGAGTTACCGCAGCAATAATAGCAAAGGATCCGTTATAGCCGTTTGCCGCATCGGCGAAGGGGTACATGGCCATGTTCATAGCCACAGGAGCAAGCTTGAGTCCGATTACAATAATTACACTGCCGATAACCACAGGAGGGAGCATCCGATCCAGCCAGCCGAGACCAACCTTGCTGATAATAAAGGCAATAAGCAGGTAGAAAATACCCACACAGAAGGCAGCCCCCAGGGCATACTCGACACCAAAGGTTGCTGAGACCGCGGTCAGGGGCACAATATAGGCAAAGGATGATCCCAGGTAGGTGGGGACTTTGCCGCCGGTGATAAGAATATACAGAAGGGTTCCGATACCGGAGGTAAAAAGAGCAGTTGCAGGACTGAGCCCGGTAAGCAACGGGACCAGTACCGTAGCACTGAACATTGCAAAAACATGCTGAAAACTTAAGGGAATCCATCGGGAAAGTGGCGGACGATCATTTACATCATAGACCGGTGACGACATGTAACACTCCTTCTGCAAGGGCGTTTCTGGTCCGGGCACAGTGACGGCGCCCCTGCTCTTCGTTTGGATGATTATATACCTGATTATTTTAATAAAAGCAAGTTAAGGCCCGGGAAGGAATAGAGTAGATTATCCACGGGAGCTAACGTATAATGGAGACAAGATAATCACAACCGGAGCACATTATGCTATCCACCCGGGAAGAGGCCCTCTCTCAGCTCGTTCGGACAAGCAGCCTCATGTCCGAGGAATTTCAATTCCGCACCCTTATTTCGCGCCTTGTCGAACAGGCACAGGATGTGACTCAGTCTGACTTGTCAGCCCTCTATCTCTATCTGGATCCCGAAGCCAGAAAAAGCTCTCTGAAACTCGCCTATAAACGGGGTCGCTATACAATTGCAGGGACCCTGACGGCCACTGACGAAGTTGTCGACTTTGTCCGGGACTGCGGAGAAGCCGTAATTCTTACAGAACGGAAACCAAGCCCCTTTATCAGACTGCTGCTTCATGAAGAAATGAAAAGCGGTGTGGCGGTTCCGATTAAAACCGCCAAGGGACGTATAGGTATACTCTATCTTAACTCACGCCAGGCAAATTTCTACAGCAGTATCCGCTTCAGTTTTATAGAAAGTTTCACCCGTCTGGCGGGGGGGATGCTGCACAATGCCAGACTTTTCCAGGAGACCCGGGAGTACCTGCAACGAATTGAGGAAATGGAGCGCTATCAGGAAAGCATCTTCTCCTCCATGACAAATCTGCTGATAACCACCGATGAAAACGGCGCTATTCACTACTTCAACAAAGCAGCAGCCGAACGTATGCTCCTGACAGAAAATGATCTGGGCAAGGATCTGGGAAATTTCTTCAACAGAAAAATCGGTAAAAAGGTTATCAATGCACTGCAGGTAAGTCAGAATAGCGGCAGTGAAATACTGGGGATAGAAGGTATCTACCGCGGGGCGGAAAAAGAGATGGATTTCTCTCTCAATGTGTCCCCTCTGCAGGGAAAACGGGGCCGTCATGAAGGGATCACCCTGCTTTTTACCGACCAGACCAGCGAGCAGGAGCTGAAAGCAAGTGTGGAGGTCGCCAAGGAGGAACGGCGGGTTATCAAGGATATGTTCGCCCGGTATATGTCCAACGATGTTGTGAGCGAACTGATGAACACCCCGGATCTGGTAAAACCCGGCGGAGACCAGAAACGAGCCACCCTCTTTTTCGCCGACATTGTAGGATACACAGCCTTTTCCGAGGGCAAAGAAGCAGCCTATATAATCGAACTGCTGAACGAATTCTTCTCTGAAGCGGTTGAGGTTGTTCTGCGTAACAAGGGCTATATAGACAAATTCATCGGCGATTGCATTATGGCCGCATGGGGTGTTCCGCTTTCATCAGAAAAAGAAGATGCCGTCCGGGCTGTAAGTACCGCAGTGGAGATTCAACGAATGGTACGGGATAAGAACCGCCGTTTTTTTACGGGCAAGGCAAAGAATCTAAAACTTGCCATCGGCATGAATACCGGACCATTGGTTGCGGGCAACCTTGGATCAAGCCAGCGGATGGACTATACAGTAATCGGCGATACCGTTAACCTTGCCGCCAGACTTGAAGGTGTGGCAGCCGCCAATGAAATCATAATATCCCAGGAGACTATGGATCTCATAGACGGGGAATTCAAAGTTCAAAAAAGGAACCCGGTAGAGGTTAAAGGCAAAGCCAAACCAATACAGATATATAACGTTATCGATTTTCTCTGACCGGAGAAACAAACGATTTCCAAATTTTGGAGGATTCTGTGAATATTGCAGAAATTTTGAGCACGATGCCCCTCTGGGTATACATCCTTGACGGCGTGATCATCGCCACAATTCTAACAGTTATAGTCAGAACACTGATTCAGAACGTAATCCTGAAGAAGCGGCTGGAGAAAGCCGCACTGGACAGGGAAGCCGCCCGGATGCTGATTCTTGACAAATACTCCTACTCTGTTCTGCTGCGGAAATCGGCTTATATTGAAGCAGCGGTGGATAAATACGGAGACGCCCTGATTGAATATCTGGATATTTCCGGAAAATGGGTTGAAGAGCTGAAAACCCGCCGGCGAATTAAAGACATCCGCCGAATCCTGAAATATATCCCTGAAAAAGGGCTCTTTTATGTATTTCTTGCGGTTCTTGAGAAACCAAAAAGAATACATCTGCTGACTACATGGCTCAAGGAGAGCGGTGATCTGCTGGCGATGCGCCGCATAGCCCTCTCCGGCAAAGGAGAAAACTTCGACGGCGCCAGGGCTCTGGAGATATTCGACGAGTACATACCCCAGATCCGAGAAATGACCGGCGATCCGGAATGGGCGTCACGATACTTTGCGGTAAAAATCCTGTTGCATCATGCTGACGACCGTTCCCGAAGGGCAGTTTTCGACTCTCTCCACGATTCTCATGCCCTGGTCCGTCGTACAGTTGCCGGTGAATACAGTCATTCCGATGAAGAAGCCCTCTACCGGGAACTGGTTTTTCTTTTCACCGAAGATCCGGTTTTCGAAGTACGCAGAACGGCAAAACAGCGGCTGAACCTTGATTTTGCCGACCGTGAAATCCTCAATGTAAAAAGCCTGAATGATGTACAGGCCTTTCATATTCTGGATCTTATGAATCCCGAGTTTGCCCAGGATGAGAATACCGCCCTTTCGTTCCTCGACAGTGATAACCTGGAGCTCAGGCTCAGTTCCGCATACTTTCTCGACTCCATAAAGGTCCTGGACAGGCTTTTTCTTCAGGCGGAAGCCGGCGACAAGGAGCAGTTCAACCGTAACTATAAGCTGTTGAAAAAGTCATCGGAAGTAGGCATTACCTCCTTCCTGAAACTGGTAGAGACTACCAAAAATCCTGCAAGCCTGCTTATGGCTGCACGGCTGCTGCAGAAAACCGGGTCCAGAGAAATAATTACCAGTCTGGCAACCACAGTATTTTTACTCTCGCCGGAGGAGAAAAACCATGTCGACTACCGGGAGCTGTATGATGAAACCCTTAAGGCTATAAAGTTCAACGGCAATGCAGATGCCGTACGCCTGCTGAATACGGAGCTGGAAGAATTCAGATACCGGGATGATTTTCTGAACAGGATTCTACCCAATCTGCCGGAAAACGGCGACAATATTCTTGTCCCTCTGCTTATTACGATGCTCAAGGATCCGGCGGTTCCCGCCAGAGATCTACTCAGAGAGACACTACTGAAATACCGTGAATGTTTCTTTCTGGGCGAGATTATCTCAATACTCAAAGCCGAACGGGGAATCTTTCCCCATCAGGTGCGCATTGATGCACTAAAGCTCCTTGCCCAGTTGAAAAAACCTTACTGCCTGCAGCAGGTTCTGGAAAATCTCTCCATACTGCCCCTGGACCAGGCAAGGGTATTCACTACTCTGCTGGCTGAATTCAGCGGAGAGCTTTTCAGCAGTCGGGTAGAGGTTATTCTCAAGGATGATGATGCCCAGGTCCGGGCAGCCCTTATTGCAGCCCTCCCCGCCACAGGAATAAAGGAATTTGTAACCCCAATCCGGAAAGCTCTGAAAGATGCAGATCCTGATGTGCGCATAGCAGCTGTCTGGGCACTTCACGACTATCAGGAGCAGAGGTCACTCAACTCTACAGTAGAAATGCTGAGAGATCCGGTGGAGAGGGTCCGTATAGAAGTAGCCAGGGCACTTGGTTCCTACGGCAGTGAAAGCACCCTGGACCGGCTCAAGGAACTGCTGTTTGACGAAAATGAAGTACCAACCGTTAAAATTGCGGCTGTATCGGGCCTTGGCTTCTCCGAGACCCAGGGCAGCGTCGATGTGCTGGTGGAGAAATTGCGGGACATGACCGGCGAACTCCATGAAGAGATTATTGAAGCCCTGGCAGTAAAGCATGATATTAAGGGCCTGACCAGGATGGTGGAAATCTTTAAGGATGCCGAACCGAAAATACGTGAAAAAATAAGCGAAGCATTTAAACGAATGCGGATTAAAGGGGAACCCGCCCTGATAAAACTCATCCAGGAAGATATACCCTCCCTGCTTCCGCTGGTTTACGATATCCTGGAAGAGACCGGATGGGTGGAAAGCATAATTCGCAAGCTGGCGCATAAATCGCCGGAAGAACGCAGGGAGGCAGCCTCACTCCTGGCAAAAATCGGGACCAGAGCAGCTTTCCGTGGAATAGTGCTGGCCGCAAGGGATCCTGATGAGGATGTCCGGGTGGAAGTTACCAGGGCGCTGGAACATCTGAACAGCAGCGAGGGCACAGAAATCCTCCACGATCTGGAGAATGATCCGGACAAGCGGGTACGGAAATACACCCTATGGGCCCTGGAACGGATAAAAGCGAAGAATACGGATTAGACAGTCAATTATAGGGACCTATCGGTTAATTCTATCTGCTCACCGGAGGAATGCTGTACTAGCTATCTCTCCGATGAGCAGTTGAAATCCATGATAAAAAAAGAACTAAAAGAAAATAAATAACAATAATTATCATTTATTTACTCACCAGAACCTCCATGAGAGCATGACTGTATTCAATCAAGGAGGTTTTCTATGAAAACATTTGTGAAACTGTTTCTATCCAGTCTGTTGCTTGCAGGGCTTATTCTTCCAGTCCTCGCCAATGGTGAACAGGAATCCGGCGCTCCTCAGTCAGGGGAAATCACTGAGAAAATCGTGCTCAAGCTCGGACATATAGCTGAATCGACCAACCCCTATGGACAAGGTGCGGAAAAACTGGCAAAGCTTGCGGCGGAAAAATCGGCAGGAATGATCGAAATCAAGGTATTTCCTTCGTCCCAACTGGGAGGCCAGAAAGAGTTGATCGAAGGTATTACCTTCGGATCAATTGATATGGCACTGGTAGGGACTGCTGTTCTCGGTCAGTTCCAGCCTAAAATTTCTGTATTCGACCTACCGTTCCTTTTCGAGAATCGCGAGCATGCATACAAAGCCCTCGATTCAGTAGGAATGGATCTTGGTGAGGACATGGAAAAGAACGGGATAAAACTGCTTGGATATATGGAAAACGGGATCCGGCACCTGACTAATAATATACATGAAGTTAACAGTCCGGCGGATATGAAGGGGCTGAAGATCCGGGTCATGACCAACAAGATATATATAAGCATGATGAAATCTCTTGGAGCATCTCCTACACCCATGGCATTCGGTGAGCTCTATTCTGCAATGCAGCAGGGAGTAGTGGACGGCCAGGAAAACCCGAGTGCTCACATCTGGACCAAACGCTTTTTTGAAGTCCAGGATTACGCTTCCTTGACAGCCCATGCCTACGCGCCGGAACCGGTACTTATTTCCATGTCTACATGGAACAAGCTGCCGTCAAAAGCACAGGAAATCATCCTCGAATCCGCCAAGGAAGCAATTGCCTGGCAGCGGGAACTTTCAACCAGTCAGGACGACGAATTCTGGGACCAGATCAAAGCAACCGGAAAAATGAAAGTTACAGAAGTTGATCGGACTCCGTTTATGGAAGCGACAAAACCCGTATACGCCGAGTTCGCAGGCATGGTTGGTCAGGACACCATTGATGCTATCAAGGCATTAAAATAAACAATCCACATTATCTGCGAAGACCCCGTTTGTCGGTGCAAACGGGGTCTTCCAAACAGGAAGACAATCATGAATAAATTATTTTTCGCTCTGCGCAAAATATTATATATAGTGTCGATCTCTGCCATCGGATTAATGCTGGCTATAATTTTTCTTCAGGTTATAACCAGGTACGTATTTAATTACACATTCGACTGGTCGGAAGAACTGGCCCGGTTTCTTTTTGTATGGGTTGTGTTCATAGGATCCGCCCTTATTATCGGTGACAAGGGACATATGGCGGTTAAAATTCTTCCCGGAAAACTGGAAGGAACTACTGCAGGGTTTATTCTGGATCTTTTTATAAAAGTCAGCAGTCTGATATTTTTTCTTCTTATGATAACCCAGGGATTTAAAATGTCCCGCAAAATGATGTTCCAGACAGCGCCGGCTTTGGGTGTTCCCATGGGAATGGTATATGCAATCATCCCCATCAGCGGCATTTTAATGCTGCTTTACCTCATTAAAGATACGGCGGCACTATTTTCCGAAAGAAACGCCCTGTCAAACGAAGGAGAAGAATAATTATGCAAGAGACTCTACTGTTAGGCTCATTCCTTCTATTTACATTTCTGGGTGTGCCGGTTGCTTTTTCACTTTGCCTGGCGGTCTCTCTGGTGCTGATAGGTTTTCTCCATCTGCCCCAGGTTCTTATACCCCAGATAATGTTCACCGGTATCGACTCATTCTCTTTTATGGCAGTCCCGTTCTTCATGCTGGCAGGGACTTTTATGTCTGCCGGCGGAGTAACAAAACGCCTTGTAGGATTTGCCCAGTCACTGGTTGGCTGGCTTACAGGCGGCCTGGCCCAGGTAGTTGCCGTTGCAGGAATGTTCTTCGCTGCAATTTCCGGATCCTCAGCTGCGACAACCGCTGCGATTGGTTCAACCATGGTGGATGAGATGGAGAAGAAAGGGTACAACCGGGAATGGGCAACCGGAGTTGTAGCATCGGGAGGAACTGTCGGTATCGTAATTCCACCGTCAATCACCCTTGTTGTTTACGGTGTAATAGCCGGAGTTTCCATAGGCGACCTCTTTGTAGGCGGTTTTGCGCCCGGAATCCTTATGGGAATAACCATGTGCCTGATCAGCTTTTTTCTTGCAAAAAGCAAGGGAATGAAAGCGGAGGCATCGTTCTCAATTAAAAGAATTTTTATTGCGTTCAAGGATTCCTTTTTCGCCCTTTTAACACCGGTCATCATAATCGGAGGTATTTACAGCGGGATGTTCACCCCCACCGAAGCGGCTGCTGTCGCTGCTGTCTACGGCATTGTGGTGGGTATGTTTATCTATAAAGAGCTTAACATCAAAGATTTCCCGGGCATTCTGTTTGAAGCCGTTATAGGAACTACTCTAATCATGTTCATAGTCGGATCAGCCAAGGTTTTCGGCTGGATGATGACAAACATGGAAATTCCCCACCGGCTGGGAGCATTTATCGTCTCGATTACAAGTTCACCAACGGTATTTCTGCTCTCCATTAACATTCTGCTCCTGATAATTGGAACCCTTGTAAATGCCTCCGCCGCGGTTATAATCCTCACTCCGATCTTCCTGCCGGTGGCATTGCAGCTTGGTATCGATCCGCTTTTCTTCGGTGTTCTGATGGTTGTAAATCTGGCTATCGGCTGTATTACTCCCCCGGTAGGGCTGGATTTGTTTGTCGCCAGTGCCATTACCAAGGTTCCTCTTGAACGGGTGATGCGGGCAGTGACACCGTATCTTCTGGGCCTGCTGGTAAACCTCGTCATACTGACCCTGGTACCCGCAATTATAACCTTTCTACCGAATATTCTCTCACAAGGATAATGGAAAACTCTATGAAACAGATATCAATAACACTTGAGAATCTTGATGAACTTTTTGCTGACAAACTGAATCCCGCCAAGACCGCGGCAGCCAAGACTCTGTTCTTAAAAAATCTGGCCGAAAGCGCCCACCGCTTTTATGGTGGAAAGATGCAGACCCTGCCGAAGGCCGGCGTCTTCGGATTCAACTGGTTTAATGTCTGGTACACTCCGGGGGTATCTCAGATTTCAACCACCATCCGGGACAACAACAATGCTTCCTACGAGCTCTCCAATCGTGGCAATTACGTTGCGGTTGTAAGCGACTCTACCCGTGTACTGGGAGACGGGAACTGTACGCCTCCGGGCGGACTTGGTGTAATGGAGGGAAAATCATTTCTTATGAAATACCTCGGAGGCATTGATGCAACAGCCATGTGCATGGACAGCCGCAACAGTAAAGGAGAACATGATCCCGATACAATCATCGAATTTGTAAAACGTCTGCAACCCAGCTTTGGTGCCATCAATCTGGAGGACATCTCCCAGCCGAACTGCTACAAGGTCCTCGATACATTAAGGGAGGAATGTGAAATTCCAGTATGGCACGATGATGCCCAGGGAACCGCATGTGTAACACTTGCCGGATTGATAAATGCCTTGAAGATTGCCGGAAAAGAGCTCGGCAAGGTCAAAATTGTCATGATGGGAGCAGGCGCATCCAACGCCACCATTGCACGTATAATTATTAAAGCCGGGGGGAACCCCGACAATATGGTGATCTTCGACTCAAAGGGGTCACTGCACAGCGGACGTGAGGATATAAAATCCGATCCCAGATTTTACCGCAAATGGGAATTATGCCAAAGCACAAATCCCGGACGTATTCCTGCCATGGAAGAGGCAATAAAGGGAGCAGATGTGCTTATTGCCCTGGCAAAACCCGGACCGGATACAGTTAGACCGGAATGGATAAGCTCCATGGCTGAAAAATCAATAGTATTCGCCTGTGCCAACCCGGTTCCGGAGATTTATCCCTATGCAGCCAAGGAAGCCGGAGCGTTCATTGTTGCCACCGGAAGAGGTGATTTTCCGAACCAGGTAAACAATTCCGTCGGCTTTCCCGGAATTCTTAAAGGTGCTCTGCTTGTTAAAGCTAAAAAGATATCCGACGAAATGGCGATTACCGCCGCAAAATCCCTGGCCGACTTTGCAGAGAAGCGGGGAATAGATCCGGAAAATATTATTGCCAATATGAATGAAACCGGAGTATTTCCCCACGAAGCCGCAGATGTTGCTGTTCAGGCTATGAATGAGGGGCTTGCAAGGGTGTCGATGACCCGGAATGAGGTTTATCGTATTGCAGAGCAGGACATAATGGAAGCCCGGGCAATAACCGACCTTATGCTGAAAAATAGCTTCATAAAAGAGCCCCCCCAGCAGATGCTGCAGGATGCTTTTGAAAAGGCCTTACGCGGAGTACAATGAAAAAAATCCTTGAGAAACAGCAATTATCTGCGGAAGTGTTCCGCATGAAATTTGAAGCACCCCTGATCGCCAGGGAGCGCAAGGCAGGCCAGTTCATCATTGTTCAGCTGGACACGGAATTCGGCGAACGCATTCCCCTGACCATTGCCGATGCCGACCTCATAGAGGGCAGTGTTACCATCATTTTTCAGACCGTGGGACGAACCACCCATCTTCTGGCGGAACTCAATCCGGGGGATTATATTCAAAATGTTCTCGGACCTCTGGGACAACCGACATATATTAAAAACTTCGGCACCGCGGTCTGCATAGGAGGAGGCATCGGCGTTGCGCCGATGCACCCCATTGCGCAGGCCCTGAAGGCCGCCGGCAACACGGTCATAATTATCATTGGCGCACGGAACAGGGAACTCCTTATCATGGAGGAGGAGATGCGCACTATCGCCGACCAACTTATAATCTGTACCGACGACGGCAGCTATGGCCGCAAGGCTCTGGTTACCGTCCCGCTTAAAGAACTGTGCGAGAACGGTCAGAAACCGGATATTGCCGTCGCCATCGGGCCGCCGATAATGATGAAGTTCTGTGCAGAAACCACCCGGCCCTACAACATTCACACCATGGTCAGCCTCAATACGATTATGGTAGACGGTACCGGTATGTGCGGAGGATGCAGGGTAACTGTAGATGGTGAGATGAAGTTTGTCTGCGTCGACGGCCCCGAATTTGACGGTCATGCAGTGGATTTCGACAACATGCTCCTGCGCCTGGGCTCCTACAAGGGCAGGGAAGAACACGATCATGAGCAATGCCATCTGGAGATGGATATCAAGAACCGCAATCTGGAGGCTTCCAAATGAGCTTCACACCTGCAGACCTGCTGAAAAAAGAAGCGGCAGAAACCGCGGCTGCTATACGCACAGCCGTGCTTAAGCCAAAAGATCGGCTCTCTCTTCCCCGACAGGAGATGCCCGCCCAGGATCCCATGATGCGTAAAAACAACATGAACGAAGTCGCCCTGGGATTTTTTGAAGACCAGGTTAAAGTGGAAGCCGAACGCTGCCTGCAATGCAAAACCGCCCCCTGTGTTTCCGGCTGTCCCGTGCAGATTGATATCCCGGGATTCATCAAGGCGGCCGCTGAAGGGAATTACGAAAAATCCCTGGGCATTATTAAACGTACCAGCCTGCTTCCAGCTATCTGCGGCAGGGTCTGTCCCCAGGAAAGCCAGTGCCAGCTCACCTGTACCGTCGGTAAATCATTGAAAGATGTGGACAGGGCGGTTTCCATCGGAAGAATCGAACGCTACATCGCGGACTGGGCGGCAGCCAATGGAAAGGTCACAACACCGGAGATTCTGCCGGAAACCGGAAAGAAAGTCGCTGTAATCGGTTCTGGGCCCGCTTCGATCACCGTTGCGGCGGATGTCCGCAGAGAAGGACATGAGGTACACATGTTTGAAGCCTTTCACAAACCCGGCGGGGTAATGGTCTATGGGATTCCGGAATTCAGACTGCCGAAGCAGATAGTAGCCGATGAAATTGAGACCCTCAGGGAAATGGGGGTTAAACTGGAAACCAATTTTCTGGTTGGACGCACCCGGACCATTGAGAACATGCTCCATGAAGACGGGTTTGATGCAGTTTTCATCGGTACTGGAGCAGGTCTTCCCAAGTTCATGGGCATAGAGGGAGAGAATCTTGTCGGAGTATTCTCGGCGAATGAATATCTGACCAGGGTCAATCTTATGCGTGCATACGACAAGGAACACTCCGATACCCCTATATACCAGACCCGCAAAGTCGCTGTACTGGGAGGAGGCAACGTGGCCATGGATGCAGCACGGAGTGCCCTCCGTATGGGAGCTAAAGAAGTCCATTTACTGTATCGGCGTACGGAAAAGGAGATGCCAGCCAGAGTGGAGGAAGTTGCCCATGCCAGGGAGGAAGGGGTTCAGTTTCATCTGCTCAGAAGCCCCAGACGCATACTTGAAGGCGATGAGGGACGAGTCCGGGGACTGGAAGTTCTTGAATATGAGCTTGGAAAACCCGACGATTCCGGACGCAGACGACCGGTTGAAATACCGGGTTCGGCATATGAAATGACAGTGGATACGGTTATCGTTGCCATCGGCAACAACTCCAATCCACTTATAAAGAAGACAACATCGGGTCTTGATATTGACCGAAGGGGCAATATCATCACTGATGAAAACGGGAAAACCAGCATAGAGCGGGTTTTTGCCGGCGGAGACATTGTTCTGGGTGCGGCGACTGTTATTCTCGCCATGGGAGAAGGTCGAAAGGCTGCTGCAAGTATTAATTCTCTGCTTGTAAAAAGTCCATCCCTACATTGTATTACTTGAATAGACTACCTGGGGACGGCCGACCTTCTGATATTTATAGGATTTTGAAATCAGGCCGTTCTGATGCAGATATTCCAGGTATCTCCGGACCGTGATCTTTGAAAATGACAGCTTGGTAATTACTTCCTCTATAGTAAATTCCGTGTGAAAAGTATCTATAGTGGAAGTAATTTTTTCCAGGGTATAACGTGTAATTCCTTTGGGGAGTTGTTCTCCATGGTCAGAGGTTCGGCTATATGCAACAAACTCGTTTATCTTTGCCTGATTGTATAATTCTTTTTTCTCCAGCGAATACTTATAACTCCTGTATTTCTCCAAAGCATCGGATAATCGACTGAATATAAATGGTTTGATAATATAATCAAAAATGCCATACCTCATGGAACATTCAACCGTATCTGCATCGTACGCCGCTGTAATAAGAATAATATCCACGGCATATTCATTTTTTCTGATTATCTTAAGCAGCTCTGTTCCCCGCATATCCGGCAGGTAAATATCCAGGATAATTAAGTCAACAGAAGACTCATCCAGATAAGCCAGCGCTTCTCCTGCACTCTTGGATATATTCACAACGCAAAAATCCCTAACCTGTTCAGTAAAGTCCTTGTTGATTTCTGCAACTTTGAAATCATCTTCAACAATCATTGTTCTGATGCGTTCCATGCATCATCCCCCGTGTGGTTCCATTAAGTGATAGCTGAATCCCTTTGACGAGCAGTCTTCCCTTTATTCGGGATTAAAAGAAAAGCAAAAAGAGCATATTTTCGAGCAGCACAATTATAACACACCACAGCTAATCTGTAATTTCTTGTGACGGGAAAAAGGGCATGCTAAACTGGTATCCATAATTGATGAAACAGCTTTTTACTCTACAATCACGCATCTTTCTCTTTATAGCTGCCATCCTGCTGATTACTCTGGGACTGGAGACAATTGTATTTAACAGACAGATAGAAAAGCAGATTGTACAGGAAGGCGAAAAGCGCACCATGGCAATAGCGGTTAATGTAGCCGGGGATCCGGGTATAATTGCGGCCTTCTTCGAAAGCGATCCTTCCTCAATAATACAGCCCATAACGAAAAACCTTCAGGAAATCACCGATGTAAGTTTTATCGTTGTTATGAACATGGATTCCATCAGGTATTCTCACGCTGAAGTCGATAGAATCGGAAAACATTTTGTCGGCGGAGATGAAGTTGATGCAATCAATGGTAGGCAGTATACATCCATTGCCAAAGGAACCCTGGGAATTTCATTACGCAGTTTTGTACCGATCAAATCCGAAAACAGACAGATAGGAGTGGTTTCAGTTGGTAAGCTGCTAACCGACATACAAAAACAGCAGAAGAAGTATACTGCACTCCTGAATTTACTGACCTTTTGTGCTTTGATTATTGGACTGCTAGGAGCCATTTTTCTTTCAAGAAACATTAAACGCACCATATTCGGGCTGGAGCCTTCCGAGATTGCAGCCATGATGGAAGAACGGGATATTATTCTGTCCAGTATTAACGAGGGTATTATTGCAATAGATACTACAGGGACAATTATAGAACTGAATGAAAATGCAAAACGATTATTATCCCTGGAAGAAGAGAGCCGGGGAAAATCATTACGAGAACTTTTTCCCGAAACAAAGCTCCCTATAGTTATCGAATCAGGCACCCCCCTGCTTGATCAGGAAGAAATAATCAAAGGCAAGGTGGTACTGAGCAGTCGTACACCCATGATATCCAGAGGTGAGATAATAGGAGCAGTAGCTTCATATCGTGATATGAGCGAAATTCGCAGACTGGCGGAAGAATTAACAGAGGTAAAAAGTTATATCAACGCATTGAGGGCTCAGCATCATGAGCATCTCAACAAGCTGCATGTTATTTCCGGATTACTCCAACTGGAACGTTTTGATGAAGCAACCCAGTACATCACACGGACTATGGTCAAGCAGCAGGAACTGTTCGATTTTCTCCGCAACAGAATAATACCCCCTTCAATCTCAGGATTATTACTGGCAAAAATTAACGAGGCAAAAGAACATCATATAAATTGTACAATTGATCCGGACAGTATTTTCCCTGCAACAGAAGAAAAGAATATCGATTCATACGTCATAATAATTGGAAATCTGCTGCAAAATGCAATTGAAGCATTAAAAAAGTCTAACCGGACAGAAAAACATATTTCCATCTCTTTTCTATACAGAGAAAATAATCTGATAATCAGCATAGGCGACAATGGCCCTGGAATTCCTGCAGGCGAACATGAGAGAATATTTTCCAAAGGATTCACAACAAAAGAGCAATCGGAAGAACGGGGATACGGGCTTTACCTGTTAAAACAGCATGTAGCAAAATTGAATGGGTATATTGAAATATCCAATACAATGGGAGCTGTTTTCACTGTAACACTCCCTTTACAGGAAAAATCTGATTAAGTGGATCCAGACAGGACACAGAAATAGATTGGCCATATGTAAACCTGGATCCCCATTAAAAGCGAAGAATACCGACTAAAAAGTAATTACCCTGTAGCCTTTTTCAATATAACTGCTCATTGAGGGGTGGCCTTTCAGGTCGCCTCCCAGGGGCAGTCCCTGTTCTTCCACCTCTCTCGTTACTCCCAACTTTGCAGAACATGCCTGACAGACAGTATCAATAAGACCGGATTCTTTCAGCTTCACCCAGAGATTTGCGAAAGGCGCATCGGGCTTTACCAGTTCCCTTGCAACGGTTACAGCTGATCCTTCCAGAACAACCTTCACCTCATAGCCCTTCTCCTGCATATCAAAAGCGTTGAGCATTACATGGACAAAACAGACAGGATCACCGTTAAAGGCAAACAAAACAAATTTTTCAACCATACTTTCCTCCTGCACTCTACCTTACTTCATAAAAAAAAGAGAAACAATTATAAAAACCGTTGACTTTTTACACTATTTTGGTATATTTAGTGTAACATATGGCTTCAAGAATGCGCACAAGAATAATTTCCGGATCCACCGAACTCTTTACCCGCATGGGATACAGCAAGGTAACTATGGAAGAACTGGCAGAGCATATGGGTATCAGCAAAAAAACAATTTACAACCATTTTGATACCAAAGAAGCCTTATTCGACGAAGTACTCTCCCTGTCCAACCGAAGAATAGCCAGGGAGCTTGGAGATATTGCGGAAAACGATTCTCTTCCCCTTCCCGAAAAATTCAACAAGGTGCTGGAGCAGGCCTACCGGGAAATCGGGACCAAGGATTCCGCATTTTTCAAGGATCTAAACAGATACAATGAGGGGCTAAATAATCGTCCCATCGAACTTCTGAGAGAATCGACCCGAAAAGTAATAACAGCGCTGTTACGCCAGTCCCAGGAAGAGGGAATTGTTACCCGGGAACTCTCCGTTCAAAGGCTGGCCGGTGTTTTTCAGAATATCATAGAAGGGGTAACCTCCGGGAAATATGGTGAAAAAAACCAGATATCCCGGGTACAACTGTTAAAAGATAGCGTCAAGATAACATTGGACGGTATTCTCACACCAAGGGGACGGGAAATTCTTTCCGAATCCGTGCTGAACTCTCTTAAGGATGAACAACTGTGAAAAAACTTTTCAGACTCCCATTAATCAATATTCTGCTTATCTTGATCATTACCGGTTTTTTTGCCTACCAGCTTCCGAACACCAAAATTGACAACGATGTCCTGACATTTCTGCCTTCCGATCATCCTGCCCGGATAGCGATTGACAATCTCGAGGATCTTTTCGGCGGCTCAATGCTTATCGATGTGGTAATGGAGAGCGAAAGGGGCAGCATTATGACACCGGAAGGGATGGCCTTGCTGAGAACCGTAAGCTCAAAGCTCGAACAAATTCCGGGAGTGGAAGATGTGCAGTCCCTTTTTACCACTGACTATATGCAGGGAACAGCCGATGGAATGGAAGTTCTTCCCCTGATAGATACAGAAAGCAGCTTCAGTACAAAAGACATAAAAGATCTGCGAAAAAGACTGGTCTCCTGGGATGTTTACCGGAAAATGCTTATTTCAGATGATTTTAGCGCAACTCAAATTGGCGTTAAATACAGCAAATCACTGAGCATTGAAGAGCGCGAAGATATCTACCAGGAAATTGAATCCATAACCGCTGACAGCACCTCGGGGGAATTCCATTTTTATACAGCAGGCACCCCGGCCATAACCGTACTGGTCAGTCAGAACATGATTTCCGACCTTAAAACTCTGGTTCCTTTCGTTCTGGCAGTACTGATTATCATGCTGGCCTTATCCTTCCGCCGCTTTGGAGGGGTGATTCTTCCATTGCTGACAGTCATGATAAGTACTATCTGGATTGTCGGCTTCATGGCGCTTATACAGGTCCCCCTCTCCATTCTTGGAACAATAATCCCCGTACTGATTCTTGCAGTGGGATCTGCCTATGGAATCCACATAGTAAGTCATTACTATGATGAAATTGCCGAAAGAAAAGAGCTTCCGGACTCTACCGAACATACGGAAATAGTACTCACCACGGTACGCAGAGTCGGTATTCCGATCCTTCTGGCCGGTTTAACAACGCTTGCAGGCTTTGGGTCCCTGACTGTCAGCCATGTGGTTCCCATGAAAGTATTTGGAATATTTACCGCTCTCGGTGTTTTTATTGCCCTGCTGGTTGCCCTGATATTTATACCGTCAGTCCTGCTGCTACGCCACTCCGCGATGAAACCCCAGAAACGGTCGAATGCAGCACAGCCTGGTCTTATCGTAGGAACAATTTTAAAACGACTGAATATTCTTGCATCCGGCTATTCTAAACTGGTACTCGTCCTTTTCGTCCTGGTTATCGGTGTCTCTGCATGGGGCGCCTCTAAGCTTATTATAGACAACGCCCTAATCGAGTATTTTAAAACGGATACGGATATTCGCATTTCTGATCAGAAAATAAGGGAAAAGTTTTCCGGTACAAAAACATTTGACCTTATAATACACGGAGAAAACCCGGCAGACCTGACAAACCCGGCGATTCTCGATGCCATGGACAAGCTGGCCTCCCATCTGACGTCCACCTATCCCCAGGTTACCAAAGTACTCTCCTATTCCGACTTCATCCGTAGAATGAATCAGGTCATGCATGTGGATGAACCCGGTGAATTCGGTAATGTAGCCACAACAAGCTCAACAGTTTCGGAAGCTGATACCGGAGGATTTTCTGATCAGCCGGATTTTCCCCAGGCAGACTTTGGAGACAGTTCCTTCACAGAAGACAGTTTTTACAGCGGAGACTCAGACGAGAAGAGCAGCTCATCCGATACCGGCGGAGGGGACTGGGCCGATGCAGAAGCCTGGGGGACTGCGGATGAGACCTCCTCACAGGCAGAGAACGGAGGTGTCGATGCCTACCATGCAGCCACAAAGCTACTGACCGAAGCCTATGCTTCAGGCGAAGATCTTACCATGTCCGCCGGAGAACTTGTACATCAGGCGGAAAAACTGGTTAATCTAAACGGCGCCGCCTATGACGAAATTCCTGTAGACCCGGAAAAATATGGCCTCAATGACAATGAAGGTCTAAAAAACCTGGTAAGTCAGTATCTGCTCCTCTATTCCGGCAGTCTTGACGAATGGGCCGATGACGCCCTGGAACCTCAGACCGCAAAAATGTCGATAACCATGAACACCACCGGAAACATCTTTACCAATGAGCTGCTGCCGGACATAGAGGATTATGTTGCAAACTACTTTCCCGAAGGCTATACCGTAAGCGCAGCCGGGGTAGCCCTGGCAGAAAGCGCGGTAACCGACCTTATAACCGGATCAGCGATCCACAGCATCCTGCTTTCACTGCTCTTTGTTTTCATCATTGTGGCCATAACCTACAAAACCCCTGTAGCAGGACTGCTTGCGGTTGTTCCCCTCGGCGTTACGGTACTTATCAATTTCGCCGCTATGGGACTGTTCGGAATTAAACTCGATATAGCCACGGCAATGGTGGGAAGCATCGCCATAGGAATAGGCATAGATTATACAATCCATTTTCTCGCCAGTTACCGTTACGCCAGGCTCGAATCCGCGAACCTGGCGCTGGTCACTCAACAGTCTTTGTATACAAGCGGCAAGGCAATTATTTACAACGCTCTCTCAGTCACCGCAGGATTCCTTGTTCTTGCCTTCTCCCACTTTTATCCCCTGCTGTTTCTAGGCGTACTTATAGCACTAACCATGATTACTTCATCACTGGCCTCCATGACCATTATGCCGGTGATGCTTAATACTATTCGACCAAAATTTATTTCCGCTCCCGGACAGAAGAACCCCGGAGAGCGGTCAGATCAAGGAGACAACAATGCGTAGGAAACTGTCAATTCTGGCCGCGCTTATAGCAAGCGTACTACCCGCTTTTGCCCAGGACGGCAGAGCGATTATGGAAAAACTCGATGCCGCTAATGACCCGTCCACTACCCATGCCCTAATTAAGATGGAACTTATCGATACCGACGGATCCGTCAAGGACCGGGTAATAGAAGAGTGGAGTGCCGACGACAATCAGGAACTAACCCATAGTGTTATGGTCTTCCATACGCCGGCATCAGTACAGAACACCCGGTTTCTGGTTGCCGAAAATGATGGCCGAGACGACGACCAGTGGATATATCTGCCGGCACTGAGAAAAGTACGCCGTATAGCTTCATCGGAAGGCGGGGATTCCTTCATGGGAACCGAGTTCAGTTACGACGATATGAAAAGCAAGGATATTGACGAGTACAAACATACCTACCTGCGGGACGAAAAAGCCCAGGGCTACGACTGCACAGTAATTGAATCCATACCCCTCCCGGACACGGACTCTCAGTACAGCAAGGTTATCCACTGGGTTACCAAGGACGAAGAGATCATGAGCGATGTAAAAATGGAGCTGTATGATAAGAATGGGAATCTGTTCAAAGTCTTTACCGTGGAAGTGTTGGAAAACATCGACGGATACTGGACCCCCATGAATGTAATCATGAAAAACGTGCAGAACGGGAAATCCACCAGACTTACACAGGAAAAGATCGAACTGGATAAACCGGTAAATCCCCGCCGCTTTACAAGCCGGTATCTGCAGACAGGACGCACTGAATAAATAATCCGGGAGGAGTCAATGAGAATTAACAGAACAGTTTTCCTGCTGATAATTGCACTTACTGTCGGAGGAACATTCCTCTGGAGTCAGGACGACAGCTTCGACGACGGATCATTCTTTCAGGAAATAACCGACGGAAGTGGATCAGCTTCGTCCGGAGATGCCGCTGCACCGGCCAGTAATCTGGACATAAGCGGAACCGCGGAACTTACAAGCCGCTACACCCTCGACTACGACATCCCTGGAGACTCTCCGGTCTCTCCTGTCCCGTCACTTGATCTGACCCTGGACTACACAGGCAAGAACGCCGATGTCCATGCCACAGTCAGTGCCGAACAGGATCCAGGAGAAGACACCCCGGAAGGCAGTATTGATGAACTCTACATCCGCTACTATGCGTCAGGATTCGATATGGAAGCCGGCTATATGAAGGTAGTCTGGGGCCCGGGAGACAAGATCCATTCCATCGACGTACTGAACTCCACGGACTACAGTGATTTTATCAATCCCGACTATATAGACCGCCGCAGGGCGGAACCCATGATAAAAATGAACTTTTCCGTAAACGACGGGCTGCTGGAAGCGGTCTACCTTCCGGTATTTGCTCCGGATACCATAATAACCGGCAACGAATGGCAGACAGCCCAAGCTACTGCTATAGATGCAGCAGTTACTGGCGGCGCTTCTGTTGAAGACACCGCGGACCTGGAACACAGCGGCTTCGCCGTCCGCTACAGCAAGACCATCGGCCCCGCCGACCTGGGAGCGGTCTACTATATGGGCAACTACCGCCAGCCGACGGTAAACCCGACGGATTATTCGATTACCTATGACCGGGTGCAGATGGTGGGGGTAGACGGCGCCGGAGTGGTCGGCGGATTCAACCTGCGCTCGGAAGCAGGCTGGTACATGACCGACGACTTAAAAGGCGACGATCCTGACATCAGAAACAGCGAATTCCGCTGGGTTGGGGGATTCGACGTCGAACTTCCTGTTACGGGCTGGAACTTCAACATCCAGGAAACGGGGACGTTGATTCTCCAGTACGATAAGATCGGTGACACTGGCGATGCGCAGTCGAATTATGATCAGACAAGCAATATGCTGATCATTCGTCTGTCCGACTCCTGGAACGGCGACACCGTCAGCCCTGAGCTTACCGGAATATGGGGTCTCGAGTACGGCGACTGGCTCATAAAGCCGTCTCTGGACATAGACGTGGACGACGACTTCACTATTTCCGGTTCCGCCGGTATTTACGGCGGCGACAGCGGTGGTCTCCTGGGTCAGTTTGACAACAACGACTATATCGAAATCGCACTGGAATACAATTTCTGAAACCAGTTCTTGAGGCTTAATCTCCATTAAGCTTTTTTATATTCGCCGGCGGAGGGGGTGCGAGCCCTCCGCCGGTCCTTTCTGCCTCCGACTTATCTTGAAATTATACCCCTGTACTGGTACAAAAAGACAGTAATTTTCTTCAAGCAAGAAGGAGTGTTCAATGCGTATTGTCTGTCTCGACCTGGAAGGTGTTCTAATTCCTGAAATCTGGATCAATGTGGCTGAAAAAACCGGAATAGAAGAGCTGAGGCTGACAACCCGGGATATCCCTGATTACGATGAACTCATGACCAGGAGACTCGGCATCCTTGATGAGCACAACCTCAAACTGAAGGATATTCAGGATGTAATAGCTGAGATGAGCCCCCTAAAAGGAGCATATGAGTTCCTTGAATCCCTTCGCGCAGAATACCAGGTGATCATTCTTTCCGACACCTTCGAGCAGTTTGCGTCTCCCCTTATGCGGCAGCTGGACTGGCCGACACTTTTCTGCAATACCCTGGAGGTTTCCGACGATAACCGGGTTACAGGCTATGTACTGCGCCAGAAGGATGGTAAACGCAAGGCGGTGGAAGCACTGAAAAGCCTTAATATGCATATCGTAGCCTCCGGTGATTCCTATAATGATCTCACCATGCTCCTTAACGCCCATGCAGGCATCCTCTTCTGCCCTCCGGAAAGTATAATACAGGAGTACCCCGATCTTCCGGTAACCAGGGAGTATACTGATCTCCGCCGTGAGATTGATAAGGGATTCAGCAGTATCAGGTCTTAAGATGTACAGGAATTTGCATAGTTCCCACAATTGCTGATATTATAGCCGAAGTATGTCAAACTCCGGGAAGTAATCCGGAATGAAGTTAAATATGTGAGGACCAACGTGCGCGAATCCACCATTCTGCTTTTGTTGTCCACCTTTTTATTCCTGCCGCTGATGCATCTGCAGGCAGGAGGACAGCAGGAGATCAACACAGCCCAACTGGCCGCCGCTGCTGCCCAGCAGACGTCGGAGCTGTATGTTTTCTCCGACCCCACCGTCAGCGAAGCGCTGCTCTCTCCCAACGGAGATAAATTCCTGGATAAAACAGGAATCGGTTTTTCCCTGAAAACAATGCCGGGAACCGTACCGGCAGCGGATGCTGTCTTCGGTATAAGTATTGCCGGCCCCGACGGGAAGGAGGTTTTCCGCACTACCAGCTCCAGTATTCCCGCTCCAGGATACAGGAGCCACTTTGACCTGACCTGGGATGGTGCCGATCAGGAACGGAGAGCACTTCCCGACGGTCTTTATACACCAAGGCTTTTCGTTTACCGGGAAGGGAAAATTGCAGCTTCCCTCATACTTGATCCGGTAGAACTTGACAGTACCCCTCCGCAGATAGAGTTTATCCATCCCGACAACCTCCTGTTCAGTCCCAACGGCGACGGTTTGGATGAAACACTGACAATAAGCCATGCAGGGGAAGCTGCGGACTGGACAGCATTCCTGATAGATAAAAACAAGGATATTGTCCGCCAGTACGCCTGGAAAAATCAGCTGCCTGGAACAATAACTCTTGACGGTACCGATGACAGTGGTCGCAAGCTCAGAGACGGCCTCTATTTCTATAAAATCAGCGGAAAAGACAAGGCAGGGAACTTCACCGGCGAAATCCTCCTGGAAGGCATCGAAATTGATTCAACCCTTCCCGAGCTGGAACTATCCGTGAACTATCCAGCCTTCTCTCCCAATAGCGACGGGTATCAGGATACCGTCCTGGCAATCCCCCAGTTTACCTACCGAGACAGGGTTGTGGACTGGCAGGGAAGCGTGGAGGGTAGAGACACCCCCTTCAGTCAAAGTTTCCGGGGCCGTAAAAAAGACCCCTTCCCTTTCAGTTTCAAAGGCCTGAGCGATACCGGCACTCCTCTGCCGGAAGGAATCTACCGCATAACCTACAGCCTGACCTACCGCAACGGGATTCAGTTGACCCGATCGGTGGATGTCGAAATCGACCTCACCTTCCCGGATGTGGATATCCGCTACGAAGACCGCTTCACCCCCAATCAGGACTTCAATAATGATGAGGAAGACATTGTCATGTCCTCCGACGAAGGGATAACCTTCCGGGGAGAAATTGTAAACCAGCAGGGTAAGGCACTGAAGGTCTTTTCCGCCATCGGGACTTCGGCAGCAGTTTCATGGGACGGCTCAGACCAGTTCGGCGACCCGGTACCGGACGGAACATACTATCTGGCAGGCCGCTACCAGGACCCCGCCGGTAACGGTGCAAACCTAAATCCACCCTACTCAATACAGGTCGACTCCAGACCGACCGGGATCGACATGCAGATTCCATCGGGGTTCTCCCCCAACAAGGATGATACAGACGATCTTCTGCCGGTGTGTATTATCCATGATGTTCCCAATATCCTTAAGACCTGGAAGATAACATTCGAGTCGGAAGAGGGTGCAAAAATACAATCCTACTCGGGGGAAGACAGTATTCCGGACACGGTATTCTGGGATGGCTCCGTTGCCGGAAAAACCGGCGTCACTGCGGAGGACGGCCGCTACCTGGCAAGGCTCTCCCTCACGTACAAAGACCGCAGGCCTGTGGAATTCCTCTCCCGGCCCTTTCTGCTGGATACGCACCCGCCCCGCATACGCCTTCAGGTTTCGCCAGCTAATTTTGAACGGGGAACCGACCGGGTTTTCGGAACCGTACCCATTACTATCGGTGCTGAAGACGAATCGGATGTAGGCTACTGGATCCTGGATATCAAGAACCGTGAGGGAGAAATTGTCCGCAGCTATGAAGGTGACGGTGATCCCCGGGAACATATCTGGTGGAACGGCAGGGACAATGAAGACAAACCCGTGGAAGATCCTGATCAATACACCTTCCAGGTAACAGTAATTGATACCCTCGGCAACAAGGGAGTGCTGCAGGAAGACCATGATATTGATGTGGTGGTTATCTGGAAAGACGGAAAATATTATCTTCTGGTTCCGAATATTATATTCGGCGCCTACAAGCACGATATAGATTCAGCAGGCCAGGAAATGCTCAAACGCAACCGGGAAACCCTGCGCAAGGTACTGAAGGCTTTCACCAGATACCCGGACCGCAGCCTTACCCTTGAAGGTCATGCCCTCAATATCTACCGGGGCGGGCCGAGAGAAGAGGCGGAAGAAGCGATTCTCGGCCCCCTGACACAGCGCAGGGCGGAAACAGTGAGAGATGAGCTTGTAAGCATGGGCTTTGATCCTGATAGAATATCCGTCGAATTCTTCGGCGGCAGGAACCCCATGGCCCCGGTCGATGATTTACAGGTACGTTGGAAAAACCGCAGGGTAGAGTTTGTCATGTCCGGCGAAGAACCGGTTCCACCTCCTGAAGTAGCGGGTAACAGTGAATGATACAAAAAGCCGCAGTTCGGCGGGTCAGGTTTATGCTCTACTTTTTCCTGATCTTCACCCTGACCAGCTGCGCCAATAACGAATACCGTGAACTTGATCTTGTCCGCAGACAGATCCGCTCTGTTCTGGAGCTGCCGTCCTACGAGCACGTCTATCATGAAGTAATATACCTTGGAGAGGAGAGCAGTTTCCTTGGAATAAAAACCAGGGACAAGCGGCTGCTCTTCTCCCTGGATATGCATGTCCAGGCGGGAATTGAACTTGATAAAGGAATCCGGCTTATTCCGGGGAAAAAAGGCAGCCTTAATGTACAGCTGCCTCCTCCCTCCATCCTGCTGATTGATGCCGATGAAGAGAGTATTCATCAGTATTTCATTCTTGAACGGGGCAGTGCAATAACCCAGACCGATTTCTACCGGGAGATAGAGGCCAGCAAAGCCTCCATAATGGAAGACTCCCTGAAAAGGGGGATTCTCCAGAAAGCCCGGGAAAACGCCCGGGATATGGTACGGTCTATTCTGCTGGGTGCAGGCTTCTCGGACATCCGCTTTCTTGAAACCGGGAGCGCATCATGAAAATCAGAACAATGTTCAGCCTTGCAGGCTTCCTGCTCCTATTCTGCCTGGGAGCATTTCTCCTTCTCCGGTTTAACCCATTCTCCTGGGAACTTCCCGAATTCTCCATTATCAGAACAGAAAAAGTCTCCGCCCGGGATACACTGCTCACGGATGCACGCACTGTTTACCGGCTCAATACAGTTGAGCTGGTGTATAAAAGTGTATTCCCCTATGATTATCTGCCGGAGAATCCGGACTGGCAGTCTCTTTTTTATAATGAGGCAGTAGGGGAACTTGGTCCCGGTGAAAAAGAACTGATCGAGTTCTACCGTTTCTGCCGCAGTCTGAATATTGATCCTGTATCAAAGGAGCATGCCTTTGCGGTTGTAACAGTAATCGTCAAGGCCGGGTTTGATCTGAGCGATTATCCTCTATCCGACAGCATTATAACCGAAAGGAAACGGGTCCAGTTTACCCTGCCGTATCCAGTTGTTACCGGGATAATCATACATGACCCCAGCGAAACGGATTACCCCTATCCGGGACTGGAAATAAGTCCGGAGAATTGGAAACGGCTGACGGAGTTTATAAAAACAGGAGTAGATAGTATTGTTGCTGAGACCAGGCTGCTGGAAAAAGCTGCAGTTAAAGGCGAGGAGCTTTTCAGCCGCATGGCTGCTCCCGGTGGCTTTACGGACATATGCTTTAATTATTTGGAATGACGAAGCAGAATCTGTTCTGCGGCTCTGCTGAAAACTCCGAAGGCGTCTTCAAGACTCATAAGGTTCAGAGCACACGCATCACTCTTCTCCTCTCTGGCCGAATCTTCAAGCTCCGCAGCTCTGGTGCCCAGTCTGCGGGCCATCAGATTCCAGGAACTGCCTTTTATTGAATGTGCATCCTTGCGCACCAGATCAAAATCCTCTTTTCGAAGTGCCTCTTTCATCTGCAGAATCTGTTTTTCCACCTTTGGCAAAAATCCCTCAAGAACACTGATTACCACCGCAGTATCACCCATGAAGGTCTCCACGGCTTCATCAAAATCAAAGACTTCAGCTTCAATAGGAACCGGCTCTTCATTCCGGCTAAATCCCTCATGATCTCTGCGGGCAACCATACTCCCCATGGCCCATTTATCCAGCATGGGCATAAGATCGTTCTTTTTAAAGGGTTTGGTAAGAAAGTCATCCATACCGGCGGCAAGACACTTTTCCTGCTCGCCTTTGATAGCCGAAGCAGTCACCGCAATTATAGGAACCTCTATCCCCTCCTTGCGGATGGCTTTTGTTGCCTCATAACCGTTCATCTCGGGCATCTGAACATCCATAAAGATCAGTTCGAACTGTTCCTGTCTCGCTGCCTGCAGGGCTTCACGACCATTATTGGCAATCCGGACAGTGTATCCGTTGTTTTCCAGTATGGTTTTAAAGAGTGTCTGATTAACCTGATGATCTTCCGCCACCAGGATCATGCCCTTTTCAATGGTGAGGAGTGTGTCGACTTCCTCCAGGAAATCAATATCATCAACACTTTCAAGCTCCTCTTCTTCATTCACAACCTTGAAAAGAAGTTCGAAAAGCTGATTCTTTTTGATTGGTTTATTCAGATATCCGTCAAACCACTTGAGAAGCTTCATCTTCGCTTCTTCTCCGCTGCGCCCGGCAGGACTCATCAGCAGTCGCCGTACAGTTTTTATACTGTCATCAGCATTGATTTCACTCACTAACTGCCAGCCGTCCATTCCGGGCATCATCTGATCGATGAGCACAACGTTAAAAGGTCTCTGCTCCGCCGCTCTCTGATGCATAAGTGTCAGTGCTTCAGCTCCCCCCGGAACTTCATCAACGATGCAACCCCATCCTTTAAGGTATGATGAAAGAATCTCCCGGGAGGTTTCATTATCATCACAAACCAGCGCCCGGCTGCCCTCAAAGAAGCCTCCTGTAAGATTCCGGTAAAGACTCTCCTCATTCTGCTTGGGAAGACGACAGGTAAACCAGAATACTGATCCTTTACCCACTTCACTTTCTACACCGATCTCCCCATCCATCATATCCACAAGATTCCGGGAAATTGAAAGGCCAAGCCCGGTACCGCCATATTTTCGTGTTGTGGATGAATCGACCTGGGAAAAAACCTTGAACAGCCGGTCCCTCTTATCCGCAGGGATACCAATACCCGTATCCCTCACTTCAAACTTAAGGCGAACCGCCGAATCATCCTCACCGGAAAGAGAGACGACCACAACAATCTCTCCTTCATGGGTAAATTTCACTGCATTGTTGAAAAGGTTAACCACAATCTGGCGCAGCCGTACCGGATCCCCTTTCAGCAGATGAGGCACCTCCGGCTTGAAGAATACCGCAACCTCCAGCCCCTTCTTATGCGCCTCCATGGAGACAAGCTTTACAGAATCTTCAACCAGATCGTTGAGATCAAAATCGATTGTCTCAAGCTTGAGATGCCCCGCTTCAATCTTGGAAAAGTCCAGAATATCGTTAATCAGGCTCTGGAGGACATCGGCTGAGTATTGAATCTGTGCGGCATATTCACTCTGTTCAGCATCAAGCTTCGTATCAAGAAGAAGTTCGGACATCCCTGTTATGGTATGAATTGGCGTACGGATTTCATGACTCATGTTCGCCAGAAAATCAGACTTGGTCTGGGCGGCTTTTCGCACCTCTTCGTTCTCTTCCTTGAGCCGGAGGGCGTCCATTTTCTGATTCGAAACTTCGGTAATACAGGCCACAGGCACGACACCATTTTCTGAAGAAATTTCAATCTGAAGCCATTCCAGACGGCACCAGCCGGCGCTGCCGTCTGATTTGTTATACGGCAGCTCCAGTGAAACATCTTCTTCCGGATTCTTCAGAAAGGAAATGAAACTGTTCTTCAGGATATCTGCATTTTCCCTTGAAACACAGGTACCGAGAAATTCTCCGGGCTGAAGCGGTTTTCCCCCGCGCATTTTTATAAATGCATCATTGGCTTCGAGGATCCTCATTTCTCTATCCAGGATTACAAGCCCCAGAGAAACGTGGTTAAACAGGGTTTTGTAGACCGATTTCATTTCAAGTTTCCCGCTTCAGAAAAGTCTCAGAAGGTCGCGCCGAGAATCTCAGCAGCCTTGCGCAGGAGCTTTTCCGGCTTCAGAGGCTTACGCAGATATGTACGTACTCCATACTCCTGAGCCTTCAGCACCGTCTCCTTTTTTGTGAGAGCAGAGAAAATAATAACCGGTACTTCAATCTTCCGGGACTGCAGTTCCTGCAGCACCTGAAACCCATTCATTTCAGGCATCATCAGATCCAGGAAAACCAGGTCGTAATTATTGGTTTCCAGAGATTCAACAAATGCCTTTCCGTCCGGATACTGTTCGATAGTCCAGCCGGTGCTTTTGAAGACAGTTGCTATCAGGGTGCGAATAACCATATCGTCATCAACCACCGCTACAGTTGCCTTCCCCTTAAGAATATCAAGCATCTCACCCATGGCGCCTTCACCGGCGAAACGCATGGACATGCTGCCTTCAGCATCATCGCCTTCAGCATGATTTCCGATAATCCTCTCCCGGACAACATCATCATGGGCAAAAGCATCCGGCTTGAGTCCTATAAGGTCATCCATAGCCTTCTCAAGACTGTCGGTAAGCCCGATCTGCTTCAGATCTTCATTCCCGGATAAAACCCCGGCGACCTCTTTTGATGAGCTGAGAACCTTGATAAAGTGGGGATTTCCCTGGGCTTCATTCAGGATTGTTTCAAATAGAAGGACAAGTTTGTCCGAATCTCCGGAACCCAGCTCCAGACCGGCAAGCATAATAAGTACTTTCGGCACCTTCTGATTGTAAAGTGCCAGCAGCTCCCGGATCTTGTACTTTAAAAGGACAATTTTTTCGGTATTCAGGCCCTGGGCAACCTCAATAAACAGAATATCTTCATTGAAATGTGCTTCAATAATTGATGGTGTCGGGTCAACCGTAAGGGTAACGCCAAGGAACTCAGAAAGAGAATCCAGCATTGCATCAAGCTTCAGGGGTTTTGTAAAAACTTTCTTCACCCCGAACTTTGCAAGTTCCATTATATGCTGACTGCTCAACTTGTTGGCCATTAGAATAACCGGGACATTTCCGGTGTTGGGATTCCGCATCTTCTCCTGCAGAACCTCCTGAGAGCTTTTTCGGGAGAGCATATAATCCATTATGATAAGGTCCGGCAATTCACTGCGAAGTTTTAGCATTCCGTCCAGACCGTTTCCGGATTGAATAACTTCAATGCCATGAGTCAGCAGCTTCTTATCCAGGTAATCACGCACCAGTGGCGATTCTTCTATTATAAGGATTTTCTTCATTTCTGTTCTCTCCCGGAAAAATTTCTTTCTTACAGTTATTCCACATTGACCGCAGATATGCAAGGAAAAATGCTACCTGAGAATGGAACTGAGAGTCTCCCGGGTAACGTTATAAAGTGGAGGTATCCCCTCTGAAGGATGAAGCCGTGAGCTAAGGGAATTGTGGTGACCGAGGGGCAGATCGGAAACATAGTACAGAAAACGCGTGGGAATCTGCCTGGGAATTACGTTCAGCTCCATTGCCTCGAGTATTTGCCGATAATAGAAAATGCCCTCCATCTCCAGTCCGATACAGTTCCAGATATGCCGGTAGAAACTGAGCATGCTCCGGTTCTGCATAAGGGTTCCCGCGACTGTCAGAATTGGTCCGGTATGAACCGCAGAATCGGCAGACATCTCCCGAAGGCGATCAGAAATCCCTTCGTCCGGATCATCCAGAGGATAAAAGCGGTCACTTGTCTGTTCAATAAACGCATCGGGGACCAGAATGTCTCCCCTTTTGCCCACCAGTGATCCGGCTTTTCCCAGAACATTAATACTGGCCAGATTACGACCGAAGAGAAGAATAAGACTGCGGATAATATCCTCCGCCTGCTCTCCGAAAGCGTAGTCGATATTCACGATGAGACTCCGCTCCGGAGATACCGCACAGTGAACATCCGCATCTAGCCCCCCGGGATCAAGCTTGCCGGTATCAATCAGCTGTACCTGTATGCCGGTGGACGCAGTCTCCTTAAGCCGAAGTATACCGCATGAGACTTCATCACAGCGGCGGAGTCCCGGATTGGCCTCCCAGAATGAGGGACCCAGGGCATACATAAGGTCCGACTGATTTGTCCAGTTTCCCTTCAACAGTGGATGTTCAGTTTCTCCTGCCCAATCGAGAATCATATCCCGGTAGGTACGAAAATCAGGACTTATACAGTTAACAACCGAGTGATCGTTGGAGCTGATAATATGCACTGGGATATCCGGGTCAAGATCGGCCGGTTCAAATCCAGTCAGACTCCCGGCAGCGTCGGCAACCTGATGGGTCCAGTTCTGAGACCTGTGAAGATGAAATGTCGGTACATGTCGTCTGAAATCGATGTTAATACTTTCCCTGTGACGGACAATCTCACTGAGAGTCTGCAGGACCCTGCCGGGCCAGAGGGATTGAAACCCGGCAATTTCCTTTTCAGAAAAATCCAGCTGCCGCAAAAGAACATCCACCTCCCCGGAAGTCTCTCCGCTCTCGGCCTTGCGCAGCCGTTCTTCCAGGGCAGCAATGGAATTCGGATCATGAAGACGACTGCGGATTTTTCCCGCCTCCACCGCATAAAGACACAGACAGGTAATGATATCCACCATGTCCGACATACCGGAACGCAGAAGAACCATACTTTTTCCCGGCAGCATTTCCCAGATATCACGCCTGCGTGCCGCAGAAATTACAGCAGAGAAAAGCCTCTCGGGTTCAACAAACTCTGTGGGGAGATCATCGGTAAGCAGATAGGTATGATTCCGGGAAACATTTTCAGGCAGCCGCCTTACAGCATAAAGAAGAGCACCGAAATCGATTTCGTAGGAATTAAGTTGGGGATGAAGGGCTGGACGAAGAGCCATGTAGTGAGGCAGCAGTCCGCGGATATCAAGAAACCCCCGATTGACTGCTCTGGTTATTTCTGCTGAAAAACTGGTGAACGCCGCAAAGATCCCCTGCCTGTCCTGAAGAATACTTCCAAGAGACTGGGCGAATGCCCGGGAAGAATGAAGCAGCTGCAGGAAGTGATCCGCCGAAACAACATAACAGACAGTTTCCTCTTCGGCGATAAAATCAAACAGGTATGCTTCATTAAGAAGGACTCCCCGTTCCCCGAAATAGGAGCCGGCAGAGATAATGTTGCTTCTTAAATCAGAGCCCAGAGGATCGTATACCCCCACACTGCCCCGACCGACAAAAAAGAATTCCGGGTGCATGGACGGTCCGTGGGATAAAACCATTTCTCCCTGAACATATACGCGGCGGGTCATCCGGCCTGCGAGGGTCTGCCGCTCTGCTGCACTGAGAAAGCGGAAAGGAATGGTGCGTTCAAAAAGAGGCGTCAGATCCGCCAGAACCCGACTCACATCACTCTTCTTTGTAATATTCCCGGATCTCTTCCGCTGTAGCGGAGACCGGGTGGCTGATCAGCAACGAGTCTGTCTTGATTTCCGAAGCATTCATCATTGCGGCAATACGCTGAATGGAAGAGAGAAGCAAAGTCTGTTCCCAGGTTTCCAGTCCCTTGAAAGATTTAATAAAGGTATCATGCAGCATTGAAGGTTTGTTCATAACCTGTGTGTGACCTTCTTCCGTCAGCTGGACATACATTTTCCGCTTGTCCTGCACACCGCGAATCCTGTTCACGAGCCCACGGGCAACAAGACGGTCTACAATACTGGTAACCGTTGCGTGGCTGAGGGAAATATTCTTTGCAAGGTCTCCGGTGGTCAAAACCTCTCTGTCAGCTATCTCCTGCATAACTATGAGTTGCGGGCCTGTGAGTCCGTAGGTCTTTGCGAGCTTTTTGGAATGAATACCGATAGCCCGTACGATCTGCCGGATCGTTACAAGAACCTCCTCACTAACATCTTTTTCTCGTGCCATGTTCCTTTCCACTTGATTGCATGTAGTATACGTTTCTTCAAAAGAAAGACAAGACCATAAATATCTATCTGCACATTATTATATCGTACACGAAGAATATTATATAGTGATACATCATTGAAACTTTTTTTATATTTATATATTATAAGAATTAATTATTGTCCGCATGAGTACATAGATATATTTGCATAGTTTTTACTTTAAATAATTGCAATAATTTTCATATCTCACCATCATCCTCGACATAATCTTAGTATGCATTTGCCATCAACAGAGGAGTAATACAATATGGCCCTGATATCCGTACGAAACCTTTATAAGGTATTCGGCCCCAACCCAAAGCGGGTTTTTCCTCTCCTGGAAAAGGGAGTATCAAAAAGTGATATTCTGAAGCGCACAGGCTGTACAATCGCCATAAACGGAGCCAGCTTTGACATAGAAAAACGTGAAACCTTTGTTGTGATGGGACTTTCCGGTAGCGGAAAGTCAACTATGATTCGCTGTCTGAACCGGCTTATAAATCCCACCAGGGGCGAAATCCTGATCGATGGTCAGGATATTATGAAAATGGACAAAGAAGAACTGCGCCAGGTACGCCGCTATAAAATGTCCATGGTGTTTCAGCATTTCGGCCTCCTTCCTCATCGCACTGTACAGGAAAACGTTGAATTCGGACTGGAAATCGGCGGCATCAGCAAAGAAGAACGCTGGGAAAAAGCACTGAAGTCGATAGAACTGGTCGGCCTGAAAGGTTTTGAGGCAAGCAAGCCCTCGGAACTGTCCGGAGGAATGCAACAGCGGGTAGGCCTTGCCCGGGCCCTGGCAAATGATCCGGAGATTCTTCTTATGGATGAAGCCTTCAGCGCTCTGGATCCCCTTATTCGTACACAAATGCAGGACGAATTGCTTGAGCTTCAGGCCCGGATGCACAAAACAATTATATTTATTACCCACGATCTTGATGAGGCACTGAAACTTGGCGACCGCATTGTTATCCTTGGTCCTGAAGGCAGAGTACGTCAGATAGGAACCCCGGAGGAGATCCTGTCAAACCCGGCGGACGAATACGTTACCCGTTTTGTACAGAACGTGGATCGGACCCGGGTAATCACTGCCGGAACGATTATGCGCAAACATGCCACGGTAACCTGGCCTAAAGATGGACCGGAGACAGCAACCAGGATCATGGAGAAGAATCGTCTCGATTCAATCTTTGTAACCGACAGCGACCGTAAACTTCTCGGCCGCCTCACAATCGATGACTCTGTTGAACTCTCCAAGAAGGGGAAAAAAGATTTTAAGGAAATGATAAATGATTCGCTCTACACCACATATGCAGATACATCAATCTCCGACCTACTCGGTACAGCCATGACCAGCTCCCACCCCATTGCCGTTATAGATGAAGACAACATTTTTCATGGATGTGTTGACAGGGGCGCTGTAATAGCAGAGGTGGAACACGGAGTAGATGCGGATTCTGCGCCGACCAGACTGAGCGAACTGGACACCGACAGAGCAGCAGACTCAGAAGGGGAGGCATAAAAATGGATTTACATTCAATACTCGATATAGGCGGCGCCTTTGAGGCGGTGATCAACTGGCTTACCGAAAACATGGACCCTCTGTTCGATGCAATCTCAGTTGTTATAAAAGCCGTGCTTAATACGCTAACCGCAGTTCTGGTCTGGCCCCATCCCTTTGTTATTATTGTGGTTTTTACGGTTCTTGCCTGGTGGCTGGCAAAGAGATGGATAGGGATTTTCACCCTGATAGGTTTTTCCCTGATAAACTTTATGGGCCTCTGGCAGGCGACTATGGAAACCCTGGGACTGGTTATCGCCTCTGTGCTTATCTCCATGAGTATAGGCATCCCCCTGGGAATCTGGGCAAGTAAAAATAATCTGGTGGAAAAAATAATCAGGCCTATTCTTGATTTTATGCAGACCCTGCCCGCGTTTGTGTACCTTATTCCTGCGGTACTCTTCTTCCGCCTCGGTCCGGTGCCGGGAATTGTTGCAACCCTGATATTCTCTTTACCACCGGCAGTCCGGCTCACAAATCTCGGAATCCGCCAGGTTCCGAAAGAAATAATAGAGGCCTGCCGCTCCTTCGGAGCTACTCCAATGCAGATGCTCTTTAAAGCGGAACTGCCCGTTGCACTACCCACCATAATGGCCGGAGTCAACCAGACAATAATGCTGGCCCTGTCTATGGTTGTCATTGCAGGAATGATAGGCGCAGGCGGTCTCGGGAACGAGGTTTTGAAAGGAATAACGCAACTGAAAATCGATCTTGGTTTTGAAAGCGGAATATCCATAGTCATACTGGCCATCTTTCTGGACCGGGTCACCCAGGCCCTGGGGGAAGCAACCCAGAACAGAGGCTGAATTAGACACTCATCATAGGAGAAATTTCAGCATATGTTCATGAGCGGGCATAATGTTGACAAATATACTTATATACTAAACTCACAGGAGGAGTTGTATGAATCGTTTATTTACTGTTCTTTTTGTTCTTTTCATCGTCACAACCTCTCTCTTCGCCGCCGGTCAGGGCGAAGATGCATCAGGCAAATCGGCTGACCTTGTCTACGCCAACTGGGAGGAGGGTGTAGCCTATACCCACCTCGCCCAGGCGGTACTTGAAGATAAAATGGGATATAAAGTAACCATTACCGCTGCAGATGTTGCCCCTGCTTATGCCGCTGTTGCTCAGGGAGACAAAGATGCATTCATGGAAACATGGCTTCCTGTACTGCATAAGGACTATGTGGAAAAGTACGGTGATGACATCATCGATCTTGGTCATGTTTTTGAGGGTACAGAAAGCGGACTGGTTATCCCGTCCTATATGGCAGATGCCGGCATCAAGACCATTTCCGATCTTCTTAAACCGGAAGCACAGGAAAAACTTAATCTTACCATCACCGGCATCGATGCCGGGGCCGGTGTGATGAAAACCACCGAAAATGATGTTATGCCAATGTACGGTCTGACAGATGCAGGCTACAAGCTTCTTCCCTCTTCCGGACCCGCAATGATGGCCGCCCTGAAAGATGCCGTGGCCAATAAAGAGTGGATTGTAGTTACCGGCTGGAAACCACATTCAATGTTCGGATACTGGGACCTTCAGTTCCTCGAGCAGGACAAAGACCAGGTCTGGGGTGTTGGGAATATCCACATCAAGGGACGAAAAACCCTTAAAGAAGACAAACCTGAACTGGCAGCATTCCTTGAGAACATGAGCCTTTCAACAAGCGAACTCGGCTCCCTCATGGTTGCCATCAACGAGTCCGACAAGGACACTCTTGAGGCTGCCAGAGACTGGATGAATGCAAATGAAGAGGTCATCGCAGACTGGATTCCCTGATTTCAGATTCTAGTCAGAAATTCAACCCCGCCATCCCGGCGGGGATTTTTTTCACTCACTACGGAACATCGAACAAAAACAGTATTTCTCCAGAGTCGGGAGGACAGCTTTGCAATGTTCGCATCCTGTACTGACATTCACCAATGGTGCAGGAGCTGATTGTGGGAAATTCCGGAACCACCGGAAAATGAAGAAAAGATCAGGTATCTGTAGCGCCTAATATTTATATTTGAAGGTTCTCAACAGATCGCGGCGGTCACGCTTATCTTCGTCGCTCTCTATGCCTTTGGGAGAAAAACCATCAACAACACCGATTATTCCCCTGCCCTGTCCCGTCCCGGCGGTGATTACCTGAAGCGGATTTGCTGTTGCCGCAAACACCCGGGCAACCTCCTGACACTGTTTGATCTGGTTCAGAACATTAATGGGAAATGCATTACGGAGAACAAGAAAGAAGGTATGACCGGCGGCAACCTGCCCGGCACAGGCGGCGGCCTGAGAAACCAGGGCCGGATCATTCCCTTCCGTACGGATAAGACAGGGTCCGGAGGCTTCGCAGAATGCAAGGCCGAACTCCACCCCAGGCACTGATCCAGTCATGATTTCACTCAGATCCTCTACAGTCTTGATAAAGTGAGACTGGCCGACAATTATATTGCAGCCCTCTTCCCATTCAAGCTGATGGACTTCAATAACCGGATTCATCTGAATCTCCCCCTATCCGACGGTTTGCAGCTATTGTGCCGTCGGCAGAGGAATATGTCAATCTCAGTCAGCCAGCCGGAGAGCCTGGCTGATATTCAGACTGTAGTCGCCGATACGTTCAAGATGGCGGACAATATCCCTGAAAATCAGCTCGCCCTTGAGTTCGGAACGTTTTTTCTTGGCCATTTTGCGACGGGATATCTTATTCAGCTCATCCCGCATGGCATTAATTGTATTCTCAAAACGCAGTGCATCTTCCAGCCGGTAGGCAGAGCTTGAGCGCGCAAGATTATCGGCGTTGAATTTCAGGAATTCCAGAACCCGGCCCGCATATTCAGCCAGCTCTTCCGGTCCTTTTTTATGCAGCTCCATATCACCGTCTTTCAGCTTTTTCAACAGCATGGTAATGCTGTAGGCACTGTCGGAAATACTCTCAAGCTCGTAGATGATTCTCTGCACCGACTGTACTCTGCGGGCCTGAATCTCCGAAAGGCTGTCCCGGGTACAACCCACAAGAAAATCAGTCAGCTCTTCCTGCATGTCATCAAGGTAGGTTTCAACCCTGCCTACATGCTCAGAGGTCTCATCGATACGGGAAAAATTGCTTACCGCTCCCTGTATCATCTCCATGGTGGCATAGTTCTCCCGGGCCATACGGGCAGCTTCGGCATGAACGTTAATCAGGTTTGACTCCACCGCATCGGGTATATTTGATGGAACAGGGGTAAAGCGATAATCTCCGTACTCCTTGCCTTCTTCGTCATCTTTTACGGTTTTCCGTACCATATTGGCAATCAGGGGTACAAACCAGATAAGCAGGGCCGTATTGGTGATATTAAAGGTAGTATGAAACATGGAGAGATGCAGCGGAATGTGAGTAGGGTCCGCAACGGAGCCCGGTACCAGATAATCAACCAGCTTAAGAAAGGGAAAGAAAACAATCAGCATCCAGGTTACACCCATAAGATTAAAAAACATATGGGCCCTGGCGGCTCGTTTGGCCTCGGATTTCATCGGCAGGGAAGCAAGAAATGCCGTTATGGTGGTCCCGATGTTTTCACCCAGAACAATGGCCGCGGCAATAGGAAAGTCGATCCAACCTTTGTATGCCATGGTCAAAGTTATTGCCATGGCTGCCGAGGATGATTGCACAACAACAGTCAGCAGGGTTCCTATCATAACAAATATCAGAATGCTCAGATATCCCATGGAGGTAAAATGCTGGAGGAATTGTAGTACATCGGGATTATTTTTAATATCCGGAACTGACTCCTTCATCAGATGCAGCCCGAGAAAAAGAAGCCCGAATCCGATGATTGCCTCCGCAACATCTCTCTTTTTATCACTCTTGCTGAAATAGAAGGGAATAGCCAGGGCAATGGCAGGGAGAGCGAAGCTCGTGATTTTTACCTTGAATCCAAAAACTGAGACCAGCCAGGCAGTGAGAGTTGTCCCTATATTGGCACCCATAATCACGCCGATTGACTGCTGAAGATTCACCAGTCCGGCATTCACAAGACTTACAAGGATTACCGTGGTGGCAGATGAAGATTGGACTATGGATGTGGCCGTTAAACCGGTAAGAACCCCCATAAACCGGTTCGTTGTCAACGCACCCAGAAGAGTCTTCAGCCTATCCCCGGATCGCTTATGTATTCCGTCACTCATTGACTTCATACCGATCAGGAATATTCCGAGACCTCCCAGCAGGTTCAGGATCTGTAATACAGCACTCATTCTAACTCCAGTATTCTGATTTTGACCTCACCGGTCATCATGCGTTTCAGTAATAGTCAGCTAATCTAATTCTAATACTTTTCTAACATAAATGCCCGCCGCCTGTGGAGAGTAAAGAATGCTTAAACACCCTTTTTTACTGCCTGATGTGCTATAATCTGCTCTCGTGATGAGCTCCCTCAGCCCCAGAATATACATGATCACTCTCGTCCTGCTGATTTGTCTTTCCTCCCTCCTCTCTGCAGAGGGAGCCAGAGAAGATAGCCAACAGCAAATACAGCCCATGTGGCTGCCGGAAAAACCCATAATACTGATTGTACCCGATGAAACAGGTGCTGCATCTGCTGCTGTTGTTGATGCCCTTATTCCAGTAATTGAAAACAGACTGAAACAGAAAATCCATGTCCGTTTTGTTCCGGAAATGGCCGGGGAAGTTCGCTCCGACGGCTACACCTGGGTTGCAGGGACAAGCATGGACCTCCACACCCGGACATGGCCAGCCTACTATGCCGTCTCCATTCCTCTGCTGCTCATGGAGAATAAATCGCCTGCGGAAGAGTATATTCTTGCATGTCCGGCGGCAGAAAAAGAGTCGGCAGAAAAAGTTCTGGCTCTGAAGGATTCGGGCAGACTGCGGATACTCCCCGGCTCTTCCAACGCAATGGCATCCCTCATAAAGGGCGAAAGCAGTGCTGCACTGGTCAGGAGTACCGATGCAGTATCCTTTCTCCGAAGCGGAAGGATAGACACTGCACGGGTTCTTGATTCCCGCCCCTTGAAGATCAGTCACTCCGATACCATCTATCCCCTGCAGCTGATAAACTCGACAGTTATCCACAGGAATCCCTCTCTGGGAATTTTTCTGCCCACCGGGACACCTGAGGATGTTTTAAATACCCTTGATTCAATCTGGGATCATGAAATAAAGAATTCTGACGAGATCGCCCGCTGGGCTGCTGACCGGGGATTCGCCTTCCAGCCCGAAAGAAGCAGGAGAAATAATGAATAGCGACCGCCACAGGTTTGATGACTTCAGCCGTTTTTTCAAAGCTCTGGGTGACCCCAGCAGGCTTGAACTGGTTCAGCTTCTCTGTGCCGCACCGGAAGGATTAACTGTGAAAGCGTTAATAGAAGAGGTTCCCATAAGCCAATCCACCGTAAGCCAGCATCTCCGGGTACTGAAAGATGCCGGTATAATACGGGGGCAGCGTCAGGGAACCTCAACCTGTTACCTGATGGATCAGCCCCGTATCGGGGAACTGATCTACAGGATACAAAACGAAGTAGGCTCTATTCTGTCTTGAGAGGATAGCCTGCCTTTTCCATAATTTTTATAAGCTGATTCTGGGCCTGCTCCAGGAACTCTCCGGAGAGAGTCTTTTCGGGATCAAAGAATACCGCCCGCAGGGTTATTGCCCGCCTGCCGTCAGGCATGGGGAAAACGTCCGCCACTGAAACCCCGGCGAGCTCCTTCATTTTAAGCTTTCCCGCCGCCCGCAGCATCAAAGCAGCCTGAGCATCTTTATCCGCAACGACAGTAAAGTCAAACACCGAGTGGGGAAATCTGGGTAGAGGTGTATAGCTTGTCCGGTCCGGCCGGTCATCATTTTCAAAGCTTGAAAGATCAAGTATCAGCAGCGTGCAGTACCCTTTGGCCTTGAAAGCTCTCATGGAGAGGGGATGCACGGTTGTAAGCAGACCGACGGCGGCACCTTTTATCTGAATATCAAGGGTTTCATACGGGTGCAATCCGCTCCAGTCCCGGGGAACCGCGCTGTTGGGCCTTTTACTGTTCGGTTCATCAAGTCTGAAAGGAAGCCGCAGGAATCTGAGCAGCCTGTCCGCTGTGTTGGCGGCATCCATGAATCGGGAAGCCTGGCGGTCGTAGAATGCGGCTACCAGAAAGTTTTTCTCCACAGCGAAATCATTTTCCCCAGGAGAGTACGCCCTCCCCAGCTCAAACATGCTGAAGCTGTTATAATGCCGTGTGTTGGCCGCAGCGGCCTCCAGAAACCCGGGAACAAGACTGGGTCGCATAAGCCCCATATCTCTGGTAAGAGAGTTCACCAGCTGCAGCTTTTCACTCTGCGGAGGCCAGCCAACCTTTTCCAGCAGATCTGAACCGATAAGAGGATAGGTAAACACCTCATGAGCGCCGGCGTTGAGAACCATAAAATCCTGAATGCTCCGCTCAAGCTTCTTGGGGCCGGGAATCTCAACCGATTCAACCTTCCATTTCGGCGGCTGTGAAGGAATATGGTTATAGCCGTACATACGTCCGATCTCTTCAATAAGATCAGCATCGCACTCAACATCTTTGGTTGCCCGGAAGCTGGGAACCTTTACGGAATAACCGCCAGCTCCCGTGCTAACAGCAAAATCAAGGGAAGTAAGAATCGCGGTAACCTTCTCCGTTGTGACAGTGCATCCCAGGAGCTTCTCAATTTTTTCATGGCTCAGCTCAATTACCGGCTGCTGCCATGCCTCCAGATCCAGTCCGTCATACTCGAGATTTCCCTCCACCTCCGCGCCGGGATTAAGCTCCAGCAGAAGTTCGAGAATTCTCAGGGCGGTCGGCTTCAGAGCCATAGGATCAAGACTTTTCTCATAGCGCAGGGAGGAATCGGTCCTGAGCCCGATACGGGTGGAGCTTTTCCGAACATCAACATCAACAAAGTTGGCTACCTCAACAAAAACCTCACTGGTATTTTCAGTAACTCCCGAGTTGAGACCTCCCATGATTCCGGCAATAACCAGAGGTTTCTCAGTATCGGCGATTACCGTGTCCTCAGCGATAAGCTGTCGGGATTGTTCATCCAAGGTGACAAACTCCTCTTCCCGGCCCACCTGTCGAACAATGATCCTGCCTCCCTCAATAGTGCTGCGGTCAAAGATATGATTGGGCTGTCCCATCTCGAGCATAACAAAGTTGGAGATATCAACAATGCTGTTGATAGGCCGCATGCCGCAGTCAAGAAGACGTTTCTGCATCCACCTGGGACTTTCTCCAACGGTAATGCCCTTTACAGTGTATCCGTAATAGGCCCGACAATAGGAGGCGGGCTCCACTGTAATAGTAACCGGGGATTTCCCTGTACCGAATTGTTTAAGCATCCCATCCTGCCATTCCTTCGAGAACGGCCGCTTCAGGGGTGCGCCAAAAGCAGCAGCAAACTCTCTTGCCATGCCGTAATGGCCCCAGAGATCCGGACGATGAGTAATTGATTTATTATCTATATCCAGAACAACCGAAGGGGCGGTTTCGAGGTATTCTGCCATGGGAGTTCCCACAGCCGCCCCGGAATTAAGTTCCATAAGACCTTCATGATCATCGGAAAGTCCAAGTTCATCCTCTGCACAGAGCATCCCCTCAGAGAAAATCCCCCGGATCTTTTTCGTCTCCAGAGTAAACCCTATGGGCAGGGTTGTACCGATGGGTGCGTAGGGAACCTTCATGCCGATTTCACAGTTGGGTGCTCCGCAGACAACTCTTCCCTTTCCAGCATTTCCGGCGTCAAATGAAACAAGTCTCAGCTTATCCGCATCGGGATGGGGCTCTATGGCGGTAATCTCGGCCACAAAAGTCTGTTCAAGAACCTTGCCGCTCTCAATTACTTCCTCAACCTCACAGGTGGAAAGGGTAAAGCGCTCTCCCAACTCATGGGTACTCAGCTGCGGAAGGTCCACAAATTCCTTAATCCATTCCATGGAAATTTTCATACTTCTCTACTCCTTCCCTTTCTGCCTAATACGCCTTGAACTGTGAGGCGAAACGCAGATCCCCGGACCGCAGGTGCCGGATGTTATCAATTCCGTAGCGCATCATTACAAGACGGTCCCAGCCCATGCCGAAAGCGAAGCCGGAGTATTTTTCCGGGTCGATATTGCCGTATTCCAAAACCCTGGGATGCACCATACCGCAGCCAAGGGCCTCAACCCAGCCTACCTGCTTACAGACGGAGCATCCTTTACCGCCACAGAGCAGACACTTGTAATCAAGCTCAAATCCCGGCTCAACGAAGGGAAAATATCCGGGGCGCAATCGTACTTCAACATCTTTATGAAAAATATTTGAAAAGAGTGTTGAGAGAAAATGGACAAGATTAGACACAGAAATCCCCTCGCCGACCATCATCCCTTCTATCTGGCGGAAAGCAGCCTCATGAGACGCGTCTATTGCTTCATTACGGAAAGCCTCCCCGGGACCCACAAACTTGAAAGGCGGCTTATGCTTTTCCATCCCCCGAATCTGGATAGTAGAAGTCTGGGTCCGAAGCAGATGATGCATATCTGCAAACCAGAAAGTATCCTGCATATCCCTGGCTGGATGGTTCTTTGGGACGTTTAATGCCTCGAAATTGTAATAATCGTTCTCAATGTGAGGGCCATCAAGAATATCAAAACCCATAGAAAGGAAGATATCCTCAACCTCGCGGCCAATAATGGTCAGGGGATGATACCCTGCGGAACCGAGGCCTGTATCTTTCAGAGAATCCAGCAGGGAGATATCCTGCCACTCGGAAGCAAGCTTCCGGTCGATCTCTTCCCGCTCCAGACGTACGGAAGTTGCGTCGATCTCTTCAAGGATCTTCTGCTTCAACTCATTGGAACGGGAGCCTATGCTCTTGCGTTCTTCGGGAGTTGCGTCCTTCAGAGATTTTAGAATGTCATTCAGTTTTCCCTTTTTGCCAAGGTACTCAGCCTTAATCCCTGCGATATCAGCCTGAGTCGCAGCTGCAGCAATCTGGTCGGAAAATTCGGCATACAGCCCGTCCAGACGTTCCTCCATGTGTCCTTCCTCCAAAAAAAAACGGCGGTCTCTCCGTATCCCGGAGAACCCCGCCGCGTTAGTCGTATCTTACACCACGATCAGGTCCGTCCGGGAATCCCCCTGCCCATAAAAAAGAAAAAAAAGCTGTAAAAAAAGAACTGCCTGTTCATGGTCTGTTCATTATATCCGCAGGGCTCATACTGTCAAGAATGCTGGCTGAATACGGTCTGGACAAAGAGTTTGCCGGGGAGCATAGTAACGGTATCATGTCAGAAAAATTGAAAAACAGTTACTGCCTTGTCCTGGGCGGAGGCGGAGCCCGGGGCGCCTATGAAATCGGCGTGTGGAAAGCCCTGCGGGAGATGGAGATAGAAATCCATGCAGTTGCCGGGACCTCCGTGGGAGCCCTTAATGCGGCCCTTGTAGCCCAGAATGATTATGAAGCCGCGGAAGAGATGTTCCTCAATATCAATATCCATAAGGTAATCAACATTCCCGACGAGTATCTCCACCAGGGAAAGATCAGCCGTGATCTCAACAACATGCGCCGTCTAAGCGGTTACCTCCTGGAACACCGGGGACTGGATACCTCCCCTCTGAAATCCCTGATAAACTCTTATCTGAAAGAAGATATAATCCGCAGTGCCGGTATGGACTTTGCCCTGGTGACATACAACCTGTCCACCATGAAACCCCTACACTGCTTTATAGAAGATATTCCGGCCGGCAGGCTGAGTGACTTTCTTGCGGCCAGTGCCGCCCACCCGCTTTTCGGAGCAGCGAAGATCGACGAAGCCCGTCTCACCGACGGAGGCGTTACGGACAATATTCCCTATAATCTGATGAAGGAACGGGGCTACCGCCGTATTATTGCCGTTGACCTTTCCGGCATGGGATGGATCAGAAAACCGAGAACAGAAAACAGCCAGACCGTTTATATTAAAAACTCCCTGAAACTCGACGGGATAATGGATTTTACCCCGGAATGCTCCGCAAGGGCCATAAAACTTGGATACCTGGACACTCTGCGCAGCTTTGAGAAGGTTGAAGGCGTCCGCTATTTTATAAATCCAGGAAATCAGGAGCTGGAGATCCTCAACCGGCAGCTTAAACTGCCGGAGAACACGCGGATCATAGAAGAGACCGCCGGGAAAATCCGCGGACACAGGAAGGAAGAGAAAAAAGCAGACCGCAGTCTGATTAATCCGGGCCCGTTAAAACAGATCCTGCCTCCGGACATGTCACATCACCGCATACCTGCCTTGGCTCTGATTGAGTGTTCTGCAGCCTGTCTGAACATAAGCAGGGAGCCACTCTACACCCCCGGTGAACTGCTGCAAAAGATAGAAGAAGGATTCAGCCGGCTTACAGCAGATCCTTTCAGTGAAAAACGGGGATTCCGGGGTGTCATCCGAAGGCTGCGCCGGGAACTGAAGAAGCTGAACCGCAGAGATCTGTTTCAACTCTCCTCCGCCCGTTACGCTTCCGCCCTGAGTACTGTACTCGGCGAAAAAGATCCCTATCTTGCAGTAAAACTGCTGAGCCCCTTATTTCCGGAACTCCCGGCAGCAAGACTTCTGTATACGCTCATTAATTCTTCTCCCCGGAGTTTTTCTATTGACCAGCCGGATCGCTGATTCTACAATTAAGAAGGTAAATAAAAATATTTCTCGAGGAGTTACGAATGAAAAAAGCACTGGTGCTTATGCTCTCTCTCGTCCTTCTATTCTCTCTTGCCGCAGGACTTTCGTCCTGTTCCAAGAAAAGTGAAACCGCAGGAGACACCGCAAAAGCTGAAACAGCAGCAAAAGCAGACCTCAAAGTCGGAATGGTTACCGACGCAGGAACCATAGATGATAAATCCTTCAACCAGGGAACCTGGGAAGGAATTCTCAAAGCAAAAGATGACATGGGCGTAGAGGTGAAATACCTGAAACCCTCCGGTACCACCGAAGCAGACTATCTGAAGGAGATCGGAAACCTCTATGACGCGGGTTACAAGTTTATCGTAACTCCCGGATTCAAGTTTGAAACCAGCATCTATCAGGCCCAGACCAAATATCCCGATGCAAAGTTTGTAATCCTCGACGGAGTTCCCCACCACGGAGACTACTCTGTGGATGTTAAATCAAACACCGTATCAATCTTTTTTGCTGAACACGAATCCGGCTTCATGGCCGGTGTGGCCGCGGCCCTGCAGCTCCAGGAAGGAGCGTTCGGATTTATCGGAGGCATGGAGATTCCCGCTGTCCAGAAATTCAACTGGGGATTTCAGCAGGGTGTTGCCTATGCCAATGACCATTTCAGCACCAAAATTGTCATTTCTCCCGAAAATGTTGTGTATCAGGGCACCTTCAATGATGTTGCTGCCGGTCAGCAGCTTGCAGCACAGATGTTCGACAAAGGCGTACGGGCTATTTTCACCGCTGCCGGCGGTGTAGGTGTTGGTGCGATAAACGAGGCTAAGACCCGGGCAAAAGCCGGTGAAGAGGTCTGGATTATCGGTGTTGACGTAGACCAGTATGCTGAAGGTATCTATGAAGGCGACAAATCTATCATCCTCACATCAGCAATGAAGAGAATCGATCAGGCAGCCTACGACATGATCAAGGCCGAACTTGACGGCAGCTTCCCCGGTGGCCAGATTCTCACCTTCGATGCTACCAACGACGGCATCGGTATTCCTGAATCTAATCCGAACCTTTCCATGCAGTTAGAAGCAAAGGTCGCGGAGATTTTCGGCGACCTGAAAGCCGGAAAAATTACCGTCTCTTCTGAACAGGGATCACTAATCAAATAGTTCAGTTTACAGCAGGGGGCATGCCGGAATCCCGGAGTGCCCCTTTTTTTAGCTATTAACTTTTTTACCATTTACCCGCAGAACCGTCTGCTTGCCTGTTCTTCAGAAAATCCCCTGCCGGAGGCCTGTAGCTTATGGAAAATGTTGTAGAAATGATCAACATCCGCAAAGAGTTTCCCGGAATAGTCGCCAATGACAATATCTCAATTAATCTGAAAAAAGGCGAAATCCTTGCACTTTTAGGAGAAAACGGAGCGGGGAAATCAACCCTGATGAGTATCCTCTTTGGCCTCTACCGGCCGGATAACGGCAGCATCCGCATCCGCGGGAAAGAGGAACATATCAGTAACCCGATCTATGCCAATGATCTGGGAATAGGCATGGTGCACCAGCATTTCAAACTGGTACACAACTTTACCATCACCGAAAATATTGTTCTGGGAATGGAACCGAAGAAAGGGCTGAGTCTGAACCTCGCCGATGCATCACGACGCATCAGGGATCTGTCCGAACATTACGGCCTGAATGTAGACCCCGACGCCATCACCGAGGATGTTTCCGTTGGCATGCAGCAGCGGGTGGAAATCCTGAAAATGCTCTACCGAGATGCTGAGGTACTTATTTTTGACGAACCAACCTCGGTACTGACTCCCCAGGAGATACAGGATCTGATGCAGATAATGCGAAACCTGATAGAGGAAGGAAAATCGATAATCCTGATAACCCATAAACTTAAGGAAATCAAGGCTATTGCAGACCGCTGCACCGTAATCCGCCGGGGAAAGGTTATCGGAACCGTACAGGTCCAGGCCACCACTGAAGCCGAAATGGCCAGAATGATGGTGGGCCGCGAAGTCTCTTTTACAGTTGATAAAGAGGAGAAGGAAGCCGGGCGCACAATTCTTCAGGTGGAGAACCTTTCCGTAATCAACAGCCGGAAAATTCAGGGACTCAAAAACTTTTCTCTGGAGGTAAAAGCCGGAGAAATTGTAGGCCTTGCGGGAGTGGATGGAAACGGCCAGTCGGAATTAGTGGAAGCCATCACCGGTCTGGTTCCTGCATCTGAAGGACGCATCCTGTTAAACGGAACGGATATCACCGGCTGCAGTATCGCAGAACGAATCACCGCCGGAGTTGCCCATATTCCCGAGGACAGACAGAAACGGGGCCTGGTCCTGGACTACAGTGTTGAGGACAACATGATACTGGAAACCCATGGATCAGCCCCCTACTCCCGCCACGGCTTTCTGCAGCGAGAGCCTATTCGCCGGCATGCGGAAAAGCTGATTCAGGACTTTGATGTCCGCGCCGGTCAGGGCGGGGCAACCACAGCCCGTTCCCTTTCCGGTGGAAATCAGCAGAAAGCAATCGTCGGCCGGGAGATCGATCTGAATCCCGATCTACTGATTGCGGTCCAGCCAACCCGGGGTCTTGATGTGGGATCCATTGAGTACATCCATAAACGCCTGGTGGAACAGCGGGACAAAGGAAAGGGAGTTCTGCTGGTATCTCTGGAACTTGACGAGATTCTGGACCTCTCCGACAGAATAGCCATTATCAACCATGGTGAACTGGTGGGTACCGTTATGGCTGAGGACACCAACGAAAATGAAGTAGGTCTTATGATGGCCGGAGTGGAACAGGGAGAACGCAGCCATGAAGCTTGAACTTAAGTTACCCCGGCAACTGATAATTGCCCTCACCTCTATCCTTCTGGGCCTGCTGGCCGGTGCCGTATTTATGGCCATAACCGGGAGCAACCCCTTTGCAGGTTACTCCTACCTCTTTCGCGGAGGCCTGATGAACATTGAGCGGGTGGGCAACTCCATTGCCACCGCAACCCCGCTGATTCTTACAGGACTTTCCGTAGCCTTCGCTTTTAAAACGGGACTTTTCAATATCGGGGCATCCGGTCAGATGCTCATCGGCGGGCTCTGTGCCACAGCAGTGGGTCTGACCATGGTTCTGCCAAAGCCTCTCCTGCTGCTTGTTATGCTCATCGCCGCCATTGCAGGGGGAGCCCTGTGGGGACTGGTTCCCGGATTTCTCAAAGCCCGTTTCAATGTTCATGAAGTAGTAGCTACTATAATGATGAACTGGATTGCCTACTGGACCGTTTACTATGCCGTTCCGGCATACTTCAAGGGTCCCTATCTGGAAACGGAATCAAAGAAGATCCCCGATATTGCATCCCTGAAAGTTCCCTGGATGACAGAACTGTTTGACGGCAGCTATGTAAACCTGGGTCTTGTTATCTCTCTGGCGGCAATTGTGATTATTGCGGTTATCCTCAACAGCACGGTACTCGGTTATCAGCTCAAGGCTGCCGGGTTTAACCGTTTCGCTTCGGAATACGCAGGTATGAATGTTCACCGCAACATAATCCTCTCCATGGTTATCGCAGGAGCCCTCGCAGGTGTGGGTGGCATGACCCTCTACACCGGTTACGCCTCCAACATTCAGATAGGAGTAATGCCGTCCCAGGGGTTTGACGGAATCGCTGTAGCACTGTTAGGCTCCAATTCACCAATCGGAGTCCTGGGAGCTGCGCTCTTCTTCGGCGTTCTCCACTCCGGCAAGGGATTCATGAATGCCATGACAGAGATACCTCCTCAGATAGGTGATACAATAATCGCCACCATCATCTACTTTGCCGCAACAAGCGTGCTGATTGAAAACGGCCTGGATGCCCTTACCCGGCGTCTCAATAAAGCTAAAAGCAGGGAGGCCTGATATGTGGACCATCCTTACCCAGATTTTCCCCTATGCCGTGGCCTTCACCATTCCCCTTCTCATAACAGCCCTGGGAGGACTTTTCAGTGAACGCTCGGGAGTCGTAAACATCGGTCTTGAAGGACTCATGGTTGTTGGATCATTTACCGCAGCTCTTGTTATCAGCACTGCCTACCCCGTATTCGGCGATGCCGCTGTCTGGATCGGTCTGCTGACAGCAGTCGCTGCAGGAGCCGCCTTCTCACTGCTCCATGCCTTCGCCAGCATCAACCTCAACGCCAATCAGGTTATCAGCGGAACTGCGATCAACATGATTGCCGGTTCGCTCACTGTCTTTTTCGCCCGGCATATAACCGGTTCCGGTAATATACATATTGTTTCCGGACTCCCCCGGCGCAGCATACCTGTTCTAAAGAGTATTCCTTTTATCGGAAAACTTTTTTTCACCCAGACCTACGCCAGCACCTGGCTTGTACTGCTAATTCTTTTAGGCAGCTGGTATCTGATTTACCGCACTCCCTTCGGCTTGAGGCTTCGCTCCTGCGGAGAGCACCCCCAGGCTGCTGATGCTGCCGGTATAAATGTCTATCTGGTCCGGTATATGGGCGTTCTTTTTTCCGGAGCCTTTGCAGGACTCGGCGGGGCTATTATACTGGTGACATATTCCGGCGAGTTCAACGGGTCTGTGGCGGGTCTCGGGTTCCTCTCTCTGGCATCCCTGATCTTCGGACAATGGAGACCTCTGGGGATTCTGGGAGCGACCTTCTTTTTCGGTTTTGCCAGTACCATCGCCAACGTCTCCCAGGTTGTTCCCGCCCTCGCGGTAATACCCGGACTGATCCTGAAGGCATTTCCCTATGTGGTCACACTGTTTGCCCTGGTGCTTTTTTCAAAAAGTTCCCAGGCGCCCAGAGCTGCGGGGGAACCCTTTGATCATGGGAAGAGATAAGTCGTAGAATAAAGGAGTTGTACCTATGCCCTATAAGAATCTTATACTATCGGCCACCGAAGCCCGTGAAAATGCCCATGCGCCTTATTCAAAGTTTAAAGTGGGCGCCGCACTTATGCTCGACTCCTGCGAAATTGTTACAGGCTGCAATATAGAGAATGCCAGTTACGGCGCAACTGTCTGTGCAGAACGGGTGGCAATCTTCAAGGCTGTGAGTGAAGCTCCCGGAGCACGTATTACAGCTCTGGCGGTGGTTACCGACAGTAATCCTCCGGCCCCGCCCTGCGCTCTCTGTCTGCAGGTGCTCTCTGAGTTCTGCCCTGCGGATATGCCGATTATTCTCGAAAGTCTGGATGGTACACGCAAGGAATACATATTCAAAGACCTTCTGCCGCATCCGTTCACTGATTTCTGATAATTCTTATCGAGAATCGTAATCATAAACTCATGATAATCTTACCCTTCCCGAACAGCAGGGTAACTCTCCTCTAATAGAAGATCTGAATACTGATTTCATCTTATTACTCATTCAATAAGAGGAGTTGAAAATGAAAAAGATGAAATCAGTTGTTCTTGCAGCACTTCTACTGCTCCTGATTCCTGCCCTTGTAATCGCCGAGGGTGCCAAAGAATCAGATTCACAGATTGAAGCACCCAATGCAAAGTATGTGTTCCTGTTTATCGGAGACGGTATGTCCATGACCCAGATAAACGCTGCGGAAGCATACCTGAAGTCCGAAGAGGCCTCCGATATTGGTGTTCAGAAGCTTACCTTCACCCAGTTTCCCGCCCAGGGACTTACCACCACCTATGATGCCGGCTCGTTTATTACCGACTCTGCCTCAGCCGGTACCGCCATTGCCACCGGTAATAAGACTCTCTCCGGTGTAATAAACATGGATACCACCAAGACTCGGAAGTTCACCACCATTGCAGAACTTGCCAAGGCTGCAGGAATGAAGGTTGGAATCCTCTCCAGTGTTAACCTGGATCATGCAACTCCCGCCTGTTTCTATGCAAAACAGGATAGCCGCAGCAAGTACTTTGATATCAACATGCAGCTTGCAAACAGTAACTTCGATTACTTTGCCGGAGGAATGGTACGTATAGACAAAACTCCTGCAGGTCAGAAAAACGCCCATGAAGTTATGGCCGAAAAAGGCTGGCAGATTGCCTCCAACCGCGCCGAACTTGAAGCACTCAAACCCGGCACCCAGGCATATGCCTACTACAGCACCAGCTTTACCCGGAACTCCCTGGACTATGCCATGGACCAGGAAAGTGACGATGTCAGCCTTGCTGAATACACAGCAAAGGGAATTGAACTTCTGGATAATGAGAAGGGTTTTTTCATGATGGTTGAAGGTGGAAAAATCGACTGGGCCTGTCACGCAAATGACGCGGCAGCCTCCATTCACAACACCATTGCCTTTAATGAATCTATTCAGCAAGCTGTAGATTTCTATCACCAGCATCCATCCGAAACCCTGATTGTTGTTACCGGCGACCATGAAACCGGAGGACTTTCCCTCGGATTTGCCGGAACAAAATACGATTCCGCCTTCGCAGAGATTGCAAAGCAGAATATGAGCTTCGAGGCCTTCGACAACTTCGTATTCAAGAAGTTCAAGGAAGAAAATCCCGACGGCACGCTGGCTCAGATAATGCCCGAAATTAAAAAGGCATTCGGAATCGATACACTCAGCGACTACGAGAACAAAATGGTGGCTAAAGCCTTTACCGCAGCAATGCAGGGAGCTGGTGATGATGAAGAATCCTACCTGCTATACGGTGGATACAACCCGCTCTCTGTAACCCTTACTCACATCCTCAACAACCGTGCAGGTCTGGCCTGGGCATCCTACTCACACACCGGAGTACCCGTACCCACCTTCGCCATGGGTGTAGGTTCCGAACTGTACAACGGTTACTACGACAACACCGATATCTTCAAAAAAACCTCTGCTGTTCTTGGCGTAAACCAGGCCACCGCAATGGCTGAATAAGAGAAAATATCAATCACAAACAGTGCATCAACCAGGTCCCCTCCGGGGGGCTTGGTTTTTCATTTTTTAATGGGGGAACAGATGATCATAAAAGAAAAAATGGAGGGAAAAGACAGGGTCCTGACCCTAATTCTTGGCCTGCTCACCACCGTAATCCTGCTCATTCCGGTACATTTCGGCCAGTCCGCTGCGGGCAATACCAGCCGCGTACGGGCCGAAGTGCTGACCACCGATGACAGCACCATCGAGCAGTTCGGAATTGTTAAAACCGGCGATCAGGGCCTTACCATGAAAATTCAGAACGGTCCGTTCAAAGGCACGACCATAGAAGGAGTAAACATGCTTCTGGGAAAGATGGACCTGGATAAAATTTTTGCCCCCGGGGATACTGCCCTGGTAACCCTGAATCTGAATGAAGCAAAGGACACAATCCTTTCAAACCAGGTGGTTGATCACTACCGCCTTAAAGTGGAACTGATACTTTTCGGTCTGTTCATAGCCCTGCTGATAATTTATGCAGGCTGGACCGGGTTCAAGGCACTTATATCCTTTGTTTTCACCGCCGCGGTAATATGGAAAATAATGATTCCGGGATTCCTGATAGGCCTGCCGCCGGTCACACTGTCTCTGATGGTCGTAACCGCAATGACTGCGGTTATAATATTCCTCATCGGCGGAATCTCCCGTATGGGTGCTGTTGCATTTTTTGGAGCTATATCCGGGGTCGGCGTGACAGCCCTGCTGGCCCTTGTTTTTGGAGGCGCCTTCAAGGTTCATGGTGCCGTAAAGCCCTTTGCCGAAACCCTTCTCTACGCAGGATACGCCCATTTGAATATCACCTCAATTTTTCTTGCGGGTATTTTTCTCTCCTCATCCGGTGCTGTCATGGACATTGCCATGGATATTGCAGCCTCCATGCGCGAGGTTCAGGAAAAACACCCGGAGATTAGTAGAAAAGAGCTCATTCTCTCGGGCTTCAAAGTCGGACGGGCTGTTGTCGGAACCATGACAACAACCCTGCTCTTAGCATATTCCGGAGGATTCACTTTTATTCTGATGGTGTTTATTGCCCAGGGAACACCCCTGGTGAATGTATTCAATCTTATTTACGTAAGCTCCGAAATCCTGCATACCCTGGTAGGCAGTTTCGGCCTGATTCTGGTTGCTCCTTTAACAGCCATTTTTGGCGGCTTTCTCTACACTACTCCCAGGGGCGTTCCCTCGCAAGAAATGGAAGAAATTATTTAAATCCCTTTTTGACAATGGATTAACACATTTCTGACACAAAACCACGCCTAGTATGGGTAACAGGAAGGAGGCATCAAATGGCCCGAATTGACCTGCATGTACATTCAAAATACTCCGATCACCCCTCTGAATGGTTTCTCCAGCGGCTGGGAACATCGGAATCCTATACCGAACCGGAGTACATATACACAACCGCAAAACAGCGGGGTATGCAGATAGTTACCATTACCGATCACAACAGCATTCAGGGTGCAGTGGAATTGCACAGAAATCATCCTGAAGATACCTTTATAAGTGTGGAATCCACAGCCTATTTCCCTGAAGACGGCTGCAAGATACACATTCTACTGTTCAATATCAGCGAGTCTCAGTTTGACAAGATTGAAAACCTGCGAAAGAATATTTATGAGCTCCGGGAATATATTGTCCGGGAGAATATCGCCTACTCAGTAGCCCATGCCACCTACTCAGTAAACGGTGCAGTTACTGCAGCCCATCTGGAAAAACTTATTCTTCTTTTTGATATTTTTGAATCCATTAACGGCGGCCGTAACCGCCGCAACAATGATGAATGGACAGATTTTCTCAAGTCCCTGAGCCGGGAAGATATCGAAGCAATGCAGCTGATACATGGAATCAAGCCGATCTCCGATACACCCTGGATAAAGGGCTTCACCGCAGGCTCAGATGATCATGCGGGAATATTTATTGCAAAAACCTATACCCAGTGTGACGGTGCCGGAACCACCGACCTGCTGGAGTCGATACGCCAGGGAACCTGCGAAGCGAAAGGCAGGCACCACAGCTTCCACTCCATGACCTTCATGATTTACAAGGTTGCCTTCGATTTTATCCGCTTCCAGCAGCAGAGTACACTCCCTGGTCCGGTGGCAATAATTCTTGAAAGCCTGTTTAACGAGGACGGCTTTGATTTTAAAAAAGCCTTTGCTCTAAAAAGAATAAAACGGCGTAAGAAGAAGAGTAACAACCAGAGAATCCTTTTAGAACTTATAGACGGTGTACGGCAGGTCGATTTCCATGAGATCGATGCCCGACTTGATATCGTATATGAAAAAGCAGCGGATCTCCTGGATGGGATGATCAGCGATTTCGCCGATTCTGTCAGCAAGAACCTGAAAAAAGGCAATTTTGATAAGCTGATGCGCAACTTTTCCGCCCTGCTGCCGGCGCTCTTCCTATCAGTCCCGTTTGTCAGCACCTTTACCCACATGTTCAATAACCGCCGGCTTGTGGGAGAACTGTATGAGAGACTGAAAAAAGACCCTCCGAAAAGGGAAAAAAAGATCCTCTGGTTCACCGACACGCTTACGGAACTTAACGGTGTGGCCATTACGGTTCAGGAAATAGGGTGGATAGCTCACAGCATGAAAAAGCAAATCCGCATTGCCGCCGCAGTAGACGATGACCAGATATCTGCAAAACTGCCTCCCAACCTGATGCGTATTCCCACAGTAGCAGGCTTTCCTCTTCCCCATTATGAGCGCCTCAGCCTTAAGGTTCCCAGCCTGCTGAAAACCCTGAAGATGATCAATGACTATGACCCGGACGAGATCTATATCTCAACCCCCATGACCATAGGGCTCACCGGACTTGCTGCAGCCCGGCTGCTGGATATACCGGCTACGGCCATCCACCATACAGATGGAACCATGCAGGTTAAAGAGATTGTGGATGATATAACCATAACCAACTATGTGGAAAGCTATATGAAGTGGTTTCATTCCGCCTGCGGCACAACCCTGGTAAATACACGGGAGTATGGCGAAATACTGCAGAAACGGGGCTATCGAATGAAGAACCTTGGCCTCTTCCGCCGCGGTATCGACACAGCCCGTTTTGCTCCGGTGGAAAACGCCCGGGAAAAAGTCAGGGAGGAATACGGCATTCAGGAGGGCAGGAACCTCATTTTTGCCGGTCGCATTTCAAAAGATAAAAGTGTGGATACCGTTGTGGAAGCCTACCTCTCCCTGAAGGAAAAATATCAGGATCTCAACCTTATACTGGCGGGAGAAGGCCCCTATATGGATGATCTTGTCCGCCGCCTTAAAAAAGAAGAGCGGGTTCACTTTCTCGGAAGGATTGATCACGATCTGATGCCGGTTCTGTATTCCGCCGCAGACCTGTTTCTCTTTCCCAGTATTACAGATACATTCGGCAGAGTGGTTGCGGAAGCCCAGGCATGTGGGATTCCCACAATTGTGAGCAATCTCGGCGGCCCACAGGAAGTAATTGCCGACGGAGTAACCGGAAAGATAATGAAAGATCAGTCTGCTCAGGCATGGACTGAAGCTGCCGATATATATCTCCGGAAACTGCTAAACGACCCCAATGGCTACAGTGACCTGCGCAATGATTGCCGTGAGCATATGCTGAATGAGTACAGTATGCAGCATTTTATCGACGGACTCTTCAAAGAAGACAGAATTCCTGCGGAAAAGCGTATAAGCGCCTGAGGAATTACTATTTTCAACTCAAATCTACTTTTTTGCCTTCCGGAGGTATATACTTGAGGTATAAAAGGGAAGGAGGGAGAGATATGAAGAAACTGATTCTTATCTCAGTTATTCTCTGCATAGGGGCTTCATTTGCAGTTGCCCAGTCAAATTCGGATAATATCGGCAGCCAATGGGATATTTATCTCCACGTTCCATACTATATTGGCATTCATACCGATAACGATGACCTGGGTTCAAGCCTGGATTACGCTTTTCTGGTTCCTGAAGTTAACTGGCACTACTATTTCGGCTCAGATATTCTACACCTTGGAATAGGGGCAGATCTGTTTACCCTGATTCTTGAAAGCATGGCCATGCCCAGTGTTGCAGTTGAATCTTTCATGGGCCCCCTGGTCTTGAACGCACGGGTTAGCGGCGGAGCTTTTTTGTTTTTCGGTCTTGTCAATGATTTTACCACGGAAAGTCTGTTTTTCCCCGAAGCATCTGTTGCCTATCGTTTCGGAGAGAAGAAAACCTTCGGTGTGGGAACATCAATCAAGCTTATGATAGCCCCGGATGTCGCGGATATAGATAATTTTGCCTATATCGGCACAATCTACGCCCGCTGGACCCTGTAAGCACACTGTTTAATACACCCGGCGGTCAACAAGGTAGCCGCTGTTTCCCGTCTTCATATTAGAAGACTTAACCTGCTTCTTGATAAGAGCAGCTACTTGTCCCAGTTTTCCCGGGTGTACTTCATCGGAAAAATTATCACTGGTTACAACAGCAATACTGAGAGACAGAAGGGGAATCTTTGTTTTACCCCCCCTCCGTCCGGTAACTTCATACCAGCCCCGGCGCACAATTTCCGGCGGAAAAAGCTCCTCCCTGCGGCGATCAAACTCTTCACACAGTTCCGCAAGATCCGGCTCATTTATCAGCCCTTCACAGACAATTATGTAGTCATCACCGCCGATATGCCCCAGACGTGCATTGCGGGAAAGGCTGGCAACGAAACTGTTGAGAATTGAGCCGGTCAGCTGCAGCACTTCATCACCCCGGGTAAATCCAAAGGTATCATTAAATGCCTTGAAATTATCCAGGTCGCAGTAAACAATACTGTAGGAATCGCTCTGAACCGCCTCTTCCAGCCAGTATCCTATTATCATGTTTCCAGGCAGCTGGGTAAGGGGATTGGCACAGGTGGCAACCTTTATCTCAAGATCAAAGGCTTTATGGATGATCTGTTTCATGGTAACCGTTCCAACCAGATCAGAATCCTCATTAACAATAATAACAGGATCATAGAGGTTCTCCTGAGAGCGCTCCATAGCAAGACGGCCGACAGTACGCAGATCCGTATGTTCATCGAGAGAGAGCATCTCTGTCTTGGATACCGTCTCTATAAACTTCTTCTGAAACAGGCTGTAACCGAACTGCCCGCCAATTACAGAATAGAAATGGCTTCTGGGAAGAATACCCCAGGGACGTCGACCCTTCATCAGCACAACATGATCCAGACTGTTGGATTTACGGAAAATCCTGTCCATATCACGACAGGTAACCGTTTCAAGCTGGTAGGTTGCAGGCTTGATCACCATGCCGGAGATTGAGACATCCACAGTGAAGCGTGTCCGCTTGCGGGTTTCCACCAGCATGTCCAGACTTGCTTGAGCTTCAGGATCAAGCTCCCGGGGAATTGGCTGGGGGCGCCCGAGGAAAAAACCCTGAGCATACCGGACACCTAAGCGAAACAGAGTCATAAGATCAGCCTGATTCTCAATCCCTTCCGCAATGCAGGCACTGCCCACCTCGGCGGCAAAGGAAGTTATTGCCCGGACCAGGTTCTGCTTGTATCCGCTGTCGGCAATGCCCTGAACAAGAGCCATATCCAGTTTCAGAAAGTGAGGGGTCATTGCAACCAGTGTCACCATACCTGAATGACCGGCTCCGAAATCATCGAGGGCAACCTGAAATCCCTGGGAAACATAGTAGCGTATAAGCTCTTCAAATCTGTCATAGTCCTCAACTGTGGCTATCTCGGTAATCTCAAACACAATGTTTCCGGAATCCAGGCCCAACCGGTTTATGGAATCAACTGTAGTGCCTTCAACAAATCTGGGATCACTGAATATATGGGGACTTACATTAAAAAAATACCGGACATCCCGAAGATCTGCCGGATATGAAGCTATAGTCTCCAGGGCCTTGGTTCGACAGGCACGCTCCAACTCCCAATTGAGATTCCATTCATTGGCAAAAGCAAACATGCGGGCAGGATTCTCAAAAGGAGGCTCACACCTGGTCAATACTTCATAGGCATAAATTTCACCGGAAAAAGTATCAATAATCGGTTGGAAATGGGGGATAATACGCTTGTTTTCAATAATGTCCAGAAGATGCTGCCGGTCTTCACCCGCCTCGGCGGTGATTCCCTGTTTCAGAAGAGTAAGCATAATGTTCGATCCTTCACCGGTGTACATGTGGTCACCCATGTTTGTGTACACCCTCTTTTTTAAAATGTGGTGCAACTTTTGTGTCTTTTCTGTTAACAAAGTTCTATTGGGCAACGTGCTGTGATAAAATATGGCTGCAGGAGTAACTATGAGTGATTTTTTTGTTCTTACCGCCATTGGAAGAGACCGGGTCGGGATTGTGGACGAGCTTGCATCCGTACTCGGACGTCAGGGCTGTAATATAGAAGAGAGCAGGATGGCTGTCCTTGGTAGAGAGTTTGCAGTTATCCTGCTCGCTTCCGGGCCTGAAGGAATTCTCGACACCCTGAAAGGCACGGAAAACCTTGAATCAGAGCTTGGACTGCACATAGAGATCCGCTCCACAGAGGCCCCCGGAACAGGGGCAGCCGGCAGACCTTACCTGATAGAGGCAGTTTCCCTGGATGCGCCCGGGATCATGCATGCGGTTACTGCTGTGCTTAAAGAAACAAAAGTAAATATTGAAGAAATCTTCACCGAGACAGCGTCAGCTCCCTGGACAGGAGCAACCATGTTCCAGATGAAGGGAACTGTTATCCTTCCAGCCGATCTGAACACCGCATCCCTGAGGGAAAAACTGGAAAAACTGGAACATGAACGGGACATCGATATTGTACTGAAGCCGGTTAACCGGTAGAGGGCAAACGTGCATGGCAAGATAATTTCAAACATTACAAAACTGTAATAATTCAGAAAGGTATCTGAAAAGTTTACAGGGTATCCTCTATTCAAGAAAACAAAGAGGAGGATACAGACCATGAAAAGAAAATCACTTGTGCAGCTTGCTTTTGTCTCCCTATTAATCCTGATGGCCGTATCTGCCTTTGGACAGGTCAGCGGCTACTCCCAGGCGCTCTATACCACGTCTTCCAGGTCTGGCGGTGGGCTTAAAGCACTGCAGGATGATTTCAGGAAGGTAGCAAATACCGCACTTCCGGTTGTAGTAAGCCTTGATGTTGTCGATGTTGTGGAACAACCCGTTTCCACCAGGCAGTCACCATTTGATTTCTTTTTCGGCCGACCCGATCCCCGTAATAACAATAATGATGAAGAACCCCAAACCAGAGAATACCGTCAGGAGGGTCTCGGTTCGGGTGTCATAGTCCAGAAAACCGGAAAGACCGTGTACATACTCACAAATCATCACGTGGCGGGCAGTGCGGACGAGATTACCGTAAACCTTTATGATGGTCGATCATTTTCAGCGGAACTGGTTGGATCGGACGCGCGCAAAGACCTTGCTCTGGTAAAATTTGAAACCGCGGAAAATATTCCCATCGCCGAGCTCGGCGACTCGGATGCGACCCAGGTTGGCGATATTGTTTTTGCTGTGGGGAACCCCCTGGGCTTTGAATCAACCTTTACTTCAGGCATAGTAAGTGCCGTTGGACGAGATGGTGGTCCGGATATGAACTCAAGCCTTACGGACTACATCCAGACTGACGCAGCAATCAACCGGGGGAACTCCGGTGGTGCTCTGGTGAATATTGACGGGCAGGTAATCGGTATAAACACCTGGATTGCCTCCCAGAGCGGCGGCAGTATCGGCCTGGGATTTGCAATACCAATAAATAATGCCAAGAAAACCATTCAGGATCTGATCCGTTCCGGTAAGGTCGAGTACGGCTGGTTGGGAATCTCCATGGGTGATCCTTCAGACAATATCGTCGAAGATATGGGTCTTGAAGGAAAAAAAGGCTCCTTTGTGTTCAACGTATACAAAGACTCGCCCGCAATGAACGGAGGAATCCGTCCCGGAGATCTGATAACTTCCATCGACAACCGCAATGTGGACTCCAGTGACAAACTCCTTCAGGAAGTTGCAGCCCTGGAACCCGGCCGGACCTACCGGTTCGGACTGATCCGGGATGGAAGAGATATGACTACCCGGGTTCGAATCGCCACACGTGCAGCTGAAGATGCGATCCGCTCCAATGTGGCCAATTTGTGGCCGGGAATGACCGTAGTCAAGATAACCGATGAGATTCGCACCAGGCTGGATCTTCCACGCAGCAATGGAGAGATCATGGTCGGTGCCGTGGAAGAAGAATCTCCTGCATACTCCGCCGGTTTCCGGTCGGGAGACATAATCAAAGAGGTGAACCGGCAGAAGGTCGGTTCCACCAGAGATTTTTACCGTGTTTTCAATTCTGAGGGTGATGACGAGCTGATCTTCAAGGTTAATCGTCAAGGAAACGACATCATTCTCGGACTTGTAAGGTGACGCGTTGCGTCATGTATAATTCCCTTCCTTCGTTTACCCCGGCCTTATGGCCGGGGTCTTTTTTTATCCGAAGAATGAGAAAATAACACTGTTAATTTGCATCCGGACCAGAATCGCACTACGCTGAAGATGGCAACATAAATCTTCAGAATCCGCTGGAGGCAAAATTAAATGAATAATCACTCAATAAAAACAAAACTTACGACCATAGTAAAGCAATTCTCTACGGATATGGAACTTGTGGAACTTCTACAGACAGGAAACCGGGATTCGCCAGGACATGGAGGAACAGATGCAGGGAAGCGGCCAGATCCCTGATGCTGTAACCAAACTTGTGGAAATAATACGGGAAGTGCAGACCAGCTCCACAGAGATGCAGCAAGGTGCAACTGAAGTGATGAACGAAATTGAAATCCTCAAACGTACTACCAAGGAGATAACCGGAGGGGTTGAAGAAATAACCTCCGGTGTTAGAGAAATTACCCTGGCGGTAAGTCAGGTAAATGATCTCAGCGGAAAAACCGGGAAAGTATCCTGCCTCTGACCAGTAAACTGCAGAAGTTTGATACAGGCGATTCAGTCTGAAAGTCTGTCTTTCTGCTCCTAATTGACCGGAATCATTTCTTCGCCCTTTGCGCGAAGTTTAAAAAGGTCTAAACTGGGATTAATGGCAGAGAACAGTACCCCATTTCTTGAAGGTCAGTTTCTTATCTCCGAAACAGAACTTATGGACCCCAACTTCATGCAGACAGTCGTCTACCTGGTGGAGCACAATGAAAACGGCGCCCTTGGCTTCGTGGTTAACCGGAGAAGTGAAACCAATCTTAATGAACTGCTTCCGGACTTCGTTGATCAGCCTGCCGGAGAGATTGAAGTATATGTAGGCGGTCCGGTTGAGCAGATGTATCTGTTCACCCTTCACTCAGGACTGCCGGCAAACAGAACCAGCGATGCTGCCAGTTCCGTACTGGACGGTGTTATACTGGAACCGGATTTCAGCGTGATAAAAGAGTTTCTTCTTAATGAGTGGCCGGAACTTCCTGCTGAAGACCGACCGGAAATCCGCTTCTATGCAGGGTATGCCGGATGGGCTCCGGGGCAGCTGGAGGAAGAGATTGATCATAAAGCCTGGGTGGTAATTCCGGCATCGCCGGGAATTGTTTTTGCGCCAAACCCCGAAGAGTCCTGGAAAAACGCTCTGCGCAAAAAGGGCGGAATTTACTGGGTTGTAGCCGAAACCGGATCAAAACCATCACTAAACTAAAAACGGCCCCGGAGTATCCGGGACCGTTCAATGCTGTTTGATGTGAAAGACTCTACTTGATGCCCTTTATCTTTATCTCTCTCGGTTTGGCTTCAGGCTTCTTTTCAAGAATCAGAGACAGGACACCGTCGGCAAATGTACCGTTGATCTTCTCTGCGTCCACATCCTTGGGTAGCACAAAACTGCGACTGAAGGATGATGAGTGGCGTTCCCGAATAAGAAACCGGCCATTCTCTTCCGACTTCTCGTCTTTTTTTGCAGAAGAGATAGTAAGCAGGTTGTCTTCAACCTTTACATCCACATCCTTCTCGGTGATACCGGGAAGTTCCGCTTCAAGAACATAGCGGTTTTCCTCTTCCTTTACATCCACTTTCGGGCCGGCGACTCCCTGCGCGGGAAGGTCTTCAAAAAAGGTATTGAAGATTCTGTCCATGTCGTCCCAAAGATTAAGATGACGAGGGGTATTGTTGCGAACTAAAGCTTTCATATAAGCCTCCAGAAATAATTGGTATCTATCTGCCGGACGCTCAAGGTCCCGGCTGCATCCCCGTACCGGGGTTTATTACCTTCAAATATTATTATGCAAACAGTGTGCCAATTTTTCTAAATACTTATATAGTAAATATTTACATATTTTAGCATTCGAGTTTATTGATAATTAAGAGTAATAATTCAGAGCTGATGCGCCAAAAAGCAACATGCATAAATATTTTGATACAGTATGTGTCAAAATGACACTTTTTGAAAAAGACAGGACTGAAAACTGGCTACTTGAGGCACTCGTTATGCCTGAAACAGCTTACAATATGATCATTCACAAGCCCGGAGGATTGAAGAAATGCATATACAATGGTAGGACCGATGAAATTGAATCCCCTGACTTTCAGATCCTTGCTTATTGTCTCTGCAAGAGAAGTTACGGCCGGAATTTCACTGCTCTCTTTCCACCGGTTTACAACCGGCGATCCATCAACAAATTCCCAGACATACGAATCAAAACTTCCCTTCTGCTCACAAATCTGCAAAAAGCACGCTGCATTACGAATACTTGATTCAATCTTTCGTCTGTTACGAATTATTCCCGGATTCGACAGCAGTTCAAGGATTTTTTCCTCACCATAGTGAACAACTTTCTGAGGATCAAAATTCTCATATGCCTTGCGGTAAGCATCACGTTTGCGAAGAACTGTCAGCCAGGATAATCCTGCCTGAGCACCTTCCAGACAAAGTAGTTCAAAAAAGCGGATATCATCATGCAGGGGCATCCCCCACTCCTGATCATGATATGTTACGTACTCAGGAATATGTTCGGGCACCCAGTCACAACGGATTTTCATATGGTCATTATACACGATAAAGTCCCTGAATGCTTGCAACACAAACCGCCAGAAGGTAGACTCAGCGCCATGATACTAGGAATTATTCTGGGGTTCGGTGCTGCTCTTTTTCAGAGTTTTGCCTACCTTGGTTCCCGTTTCTACTCGGAAAAAAAAGCCGGCACTCCGGTACAGCTGCTTCTGACTGCTCATTTGCTCATGGGAATTGTTGCTCTTATTATTCTTGCGGTATATCCAAAAGAGAATTTTCCCCCTGCCCGGCAGTATCTGTTCCCCGCCGCAGGGACAACAATAGCATTCATGCTGGCTCAGTTATGCCTCATGACAGCACTGAGCATGGCGGTAGCATCACGGATCAGCCCTCTTCTCGGACTGAAGCTGCTCTTTGTTGTTATTATCACCTCCGTGTTTTTCGCCGAACACTACACCGCCATTCAGGTCTGTGCAGTTCTGCTTGCAATTTCCGCAGCAATAGTACTGAACTACTCTGGAGGTTCAATACCCCTGCGGGCGCTCTTTCTGGGACTGGGTGCCAGTTTTCTTTTGGCTGTATCCGACATTTTCATTCAGCAGACCGTTGTTCCTTTCCGTGAATTCGGTCCGTTGATGGGCGGTCTTCTGCCTCTTTCAGTCAGTTATGTCATGGCCGGAGCGGCCTCGCTGGTGCTCTACCCATTCATCTGTTCTTTCACACTCCGGCCCATAAAGCTTGCCCTGCCCTATACCATCGCCTGGTCAATCGGCATCTTTCTCTTCTTCGCCGCCGTCGGTGAAATAAAGGTAATATATACAGTAATCCTCCAGTCAACCCGGGGAATCCTAAACGTTATGCTTGGAGCAGCAATCGGCCTTATGGGCTATCACATGCTTGAAGATCGGCACTCATGGAATATAATTTTCCGACGGATTCTGGCCGCAGGAATGATGACCGGTGCTGTAGCACTCTTCGGCTTTGGAGGAAGTGTTTGATTAAACTGATCTGCGCCCTGGGAAATCCCGGAAGAGAATACGCCCAAACCCGACATAACGCGGGGTGGCTTTTTCTCGACTCATGGCAGGGGTATCTGGACTGGCAGAAAAAGTTCAAGGGAGAATATGCGGTACACCACTCTCCCCGAAAACTAACCTTTCTCAAACCACTTACCTTCATGAATAAAAGCGGAGAAAGTCTCCGGGCCTGCAGCGATTTCTTTTCCATAACACCAGAGGAGATACTGGTAATACACGATGATCTTGAACTGACCTTTGGGGAAGCAGCGGTTAAGCAGGGCGGAGGGCTGGGAGGCCATAACGGCCTCAAATCCATCAAGCATCACCTTGGAACCAGCGAGTTCTACCGTCTCAGGCTCGGTATTGGCAGACCGGAGCGAGGCAGTGTCTCAAACCACGTACTGTCCCGCTTCTCTCCTCAGGAGGAAGCTGAACTATCCCTGATGTTCGCGAAAGCTGCAAGCCTTATGGAATCTGCGCTGTGAGAGCAAAATTGCTTCAAAGGAAATAGAAATAAGAAGAATGGCGTATAAAATTATCCGGAACAACACAGACCTTGAATCCTACCACCAGTCACTCTACAGCCGGGGGGTTACCACCATCGGTCTCGATTTTGAAGGCGAATTCAATCTTCATGCCTATGGAGAATCTCTCTGCCTGATACAGATTTTCGACGGAGAGAAAGAGGTTATCCTTGATCCCTTCACAATCTCCCCTGAGGCAATGAAAAAGCTTCTGGAAGATGAGAAAATCATGAAAATAATGTGGGATGCCTCCAGCGATCTCTCTCTGGTGATAAACGGCTACAACATGACCATTAAATCAATCCTGGATCTGCGGCCTGCAGCGGATATTCTGGATTTCCCGAAAAAGGATTACTCCAGTGTACTGAAATCCGTGCTTGATATCGAGACCATGAATAAAACCATTTTCCAGCGTTATAACTGGATGAAGCGTCCTGTTAGTGACGATGCCATCCGATATGCCCTGGATGACGTGGTGCACCTCTTTCCCCTGAAAGATGCACTGCTGAAAAGCCTGGTTGCAAAAGGCGCCCTGGATGAATACATGCGGCTGAACTTTATTTCCCAGAACCGCAACTATCTGAGAGAGCCCGGAAAACGACACACAAAAATGAAGGGCTTCCGATTCCTGAAGAAAGATGAACAGGAACGACTGAAACAGATTTTTGAAGTACGGGATACCCATGCACGGGAGCTGAACTGGCCTCCCCACCGTGTTATCCCCAATCCTCAATTAATTGATATTGCCCGGACAAAAATCCGGCCCGATGACATCAGATTTGACCGCAGCATAAAGCCTGCCAGAAAACAGCTAATCCTGGAGCAGTTAAGCAGAGTAGTCTAAGGACGCATCAGGGCCGTGTTACCCTCAAAAATGGGCTCCATGCCGTGCTTCTGCGCCAGGTCCTGCATAGCAGTGTCTGCCGGGCGTTCATCCACCGCCGATGCCGCTTTCAGTACACGGGGAAGAAGCGTTACATCCCCGGTAGTATTCAGAAAAACCTGAGGATTCCCCAGAACCCAGTCAACCGCAAGCTGTATTTCATTTTCCTCTTCCAGAGGTTCATACCAGCAGCTGAAACGACGCTCCCCGGGCCAGGGCCTGCAGGCCAGGGACTTAATAGTCTGCACCGCAGTTCCGGTTTCTTCGCATCTTGCCAGCAGTTTCTTAATATCTGAAGTGTATTGGGAGTTCTGACAGAGAAACCAGTTATAGGGAAACAGAACCGCATCAAAAGCAAACTGCTCAAGGCTCTGCAGATGCCGTGCCGGTGCACCGAAACCATGTCCTGTAACGCCGATAAAGCGGATTAGCCCCTGACTGCGGGCATCAATCAGGGCTTCCAGAGCACCCCTGGAACCAAATGCCATCTCCCACTCATCAATTTCAACACAGTTATGCAGCTGCATCAGGTCGATAGTATCTGTACCCAGCCGTTCCAGGGATTTATAAATACCATCCATAGCACCCTGGTAATCCCGTTCGGCGGTTTTAGTTGCCAGAAAAAATTCATCTCGATGGGATTTCAACCAGGGAGCTATTCGAAGCTCAGCATCACCGTAGCGGGCAGCAACATCAATATGATTGACACCATACTCAAGGAGCAGGTCCAGAACAGAGTCCGCGGTTTTCTGGTCCACTTTACCCAGTGCGGCTGCGCCGAACAGTGTCCGGCTGCTCTGATGTCCGGTATTACCAAAGGCCATCTTCTGAATCATAAACTACCCCCATACCCCTATTGTATCATGGATGCTCGGACACAGCCCTCCATACCATACAGTTTTCCTCAAAGAGAAACTCTGCAAGCCCGCGGTCAGAGAGGCTGGACAGAAGAGACCTGAGAGTTGAGGAGACAAGTATATACTGACCATGGTTCATTTCTACCCCGAAGTGATCTGACACAAGCTTCAGCAGCTCATCAAACCCTCTCTGCTCCCGGAGAAAGTCCAGTACAGCTGACTCAAGCTGAGCCGCCTTTTCAAGGTTTTTAACAGCAGTGGCATCAATAGTACCGGTGAGGTCACCATGGGAGGGTAGATAAAAATCTGCATCAAGCTCCTGTATGATGGCAATACTTGAACGGAAAGACTCTATATCATAAATAAAGGGAATACCGTATTTATCAAGCACCGTCTCACCAAAAAGTGCATCCCCTAAAAACAACACACCGTCGGGACTGAGGATTCCGATCTGATCAATAAAATGTCCGGGAAGCGGCACTGTCCTTCCAAAGGGATACACCACATCTGCTTCCGTGATATCAGAAACCTCCGAAGGCTGAGCCTTGAAAAACTTGCTGGTAATCTGCTTGAAGGGGCGCCCTCCCCAGAGAAAAGAAGATTCCAGCAGGGGTTCGTGAATAAAGGGAACTTCCCCGGATGAGGCGTAGATTCGACACGAGCTTTTCTTCTGCAGAAAGCTATTGCCCCCGATATGATCAGCATTGGAGTGGGTACAGACAATTCCTGATAGGTGGCGCCCGGTATCCTCAATAAGACGGTTCAGCTTACGCCCCGCATCCTTATCGTTGCCGCTGTCAATAAGCCAGCACCCATCGGCCGTATCCACCAGGCCAATATTTGAAGGTGCCGGGACATACCATGAGTTACCGGTAATCTGTACAAGCTCAAATCCCGCCACAAAACCCTCCTGCGTCTATTGTCTGTCAGCATTATTTCAGTACACTACAGGGACTTCAATTAATCAAGGAATAATAAATGTTTCAGGCTGTACTTTCTATTTGTATTAACATTATCGCCTCCACTATCCTGCTTGCTGTTAATCAGGATTTAGGCACAGGCTATCTCCTGTTTGTGGGCACAATCGCAGGAACAGCTAACCTGCTGAGCATTACCGGCCTTATAATCTACTCCCGTGGCAGAAGCAGAGCCGCTGCGATAACCGCCATAGTGGGATTCGCTCTTCTGGCACCCCTGGGACTTATCGGTGCTTTCGGTGTGAAGGGTATGATGAACAGCACGGAAACGCCTGCCAGAAACGCCACTTTAGAACCGAAGAAACGGCTGCAGCTTTTCTTGCTCACCGGCTTTGTCCTGCTCTTTCTACTGATTATTTCAGGAGCCACGACAGGATACGTCCTGCGCTTCCGGAATCTGTCCAATCTGCTAAAAACTCTTCCCATTTATATTCTCTTAAGTTATGGAGTATTAATTACTTTGAGACAGAATTCTCTGGACCTTTCGATGCCGGCTCTCGCGTCCCTTAGCGCTGTCCTGATAAGCAAAGCTATGAGTTTTAACAGTCCCTGGGAAACTGGAATACTTATTTCGCTTTCATTTGTTCTTCTGCTAATTTTCAGCCTGATTCACACGTTGTTAATCCGCTACACAGGTATCTCATCTGTGCTGACTACGTTCATTAGCTCATATATGACTCTGGCTCTCCTTCGTCTGTTCTCAATGGGCAGACCATTGCCTGCAGGAGAACTACAGCTGCTGGCACAGACTCCGATATATCTTCTTGTTCCTTTTGCCGGCGCCCTGCTGGTTTATCTCAGAGGCCTGGGGGAAAAACTATTGAGAAAGAATTCGCCGGTAAAGCCATTCAGGAGACTTCTTTCAAACTGGAGTATCTTTACCGCCAGTGCCCTTCTGGCCTGTATGGCGGGAATTTATACAGCAGGCCGAATCGGCAATACCTCCCCGGTTTTGAATATTTATAATGTAATTATTCTAGGATTTTTCTACTTTCTCTTAAGAATTCTGCCGGAAAAAACAGCACACAATTTCGGCATTTTACTGGCTTTGCTGCCTGCTGCCATAGCAGCAGTTTTCTTTAACTGTATGAACCTTGCCGGAGTAAATGCCGATGCTCAGATGATTATCATCACCGGAATCACCCTGCTTCTCGGAATGATTTCCTATGTACTGGTACCCCGGGAAAAGACTGACGATCTAAGTCACCCGTCTGTATAAAATTAAGGTAGAAACGGTTTAACCCTCTGACAGGTTCCTGAATAACCATCCTCAACTATCCCCGGTGATCCGGCGCATAACCAGCAGACTCAACTATTCAAAGTACTCAAAGGCGTCAATAATATCCAGATATACACCGTCGAATCCGGAAGCGAGGATTTTATCCAGATACGCATCTGTAGAGCCGAAGATCACATCCTGCCAGGCGAAATCCCAGTACTTAACCTTGTAGTTTCCCGGCCAGTCGGGATTTTCTCCGGCGAGCCATTCCGGGGGACTGGTGTTCCAGCTGCTCTGCCAGTAATAACGGTAATCCTCCGCCTCGCCGATACTCATATAGGAAATTACCAGACGGTTTCCTCCGTTATTCTTCGATGATAGCGAAGCCACGTCCGTGGAAGAAAGAAGCGTTCCGTTATAAAAAGCATCAATTATCAGAACATCATAGTCTGTTGCTGCCAGGGCGCTCACAAATTCTGCAGCCGAGGTATACCCATCGGGATTCAGCAGGTAGAGGAAATTCTTTGCCTGAGAAAGATCCGAAATATCATTACTGTTTACCCCGCAGGGTAAGTCCGAAGGAATTATATTGAGTTCACGGTCAGGAGCCGCATAGCTGATATATCCCCTAATGCTGTTCTGCGAATATGAGCTGTTCACTTTATCGGAACTCCAGCAGTAATCGGTTGTCAGTACCTCAATACCTTCCACCTTCGCCCTGCTGGTGAATCCCAGCATATAGTTGAGATCCCCGGATGGAGTGGCTTCATCATCATTGCCATACCCGTAAAAAAGGTCTTCCCGTCCTATTCCATCGATCGCTTCAATGTATTCGGAGGCCGCGGAACCATCGGCTTCACCGTTCTCTGTAAGAATCTCCTGGCCGTTCTGAGGAATCACAATAAACCCGGCATGTCTGACTTCTGCATAGTTGCTGATTCCCTGAACAAACTCACGCATCTCCTGCCGGTAATAGGGGTCGTAGCTGGAATCAGAACTGCTGGTACATGAAGCAATCAGAGCTGCAAGTATTGCAACCATAGGGAGGAATTTTTTTCTCATACGCATAAGATATACCTTTCCCGGGTATAAAATCCAGAAAAACGCATAGACAGACATTACAATTTGTTACATCGATATTGACATTATGTAATATTTATTGAATAAAGAATGCAGGAGAAAAGGGATGAATCAATTTCTTACCGTGGACGCAGCAGCTGAGATTCTACAGGTACATACACGAACAGTACGCCGTTATATTAAAGAAGGACGCCTGAAGGCTGCAAAATCCGGAGGCCAGTGGCGCATTATACTTCAGGATCTGATGGACTTTATGGGCATACAGGATACAGCCGAGTTGGCCAATAGAAGTGTGAACAATCCGGAAGAGAGAAGTTACATTCACCCAGACAATGCCTATAAGGTAAGGGTCTCTTCAGTGGTAGAGGTAAATGTATCATCCAAAGATGAGGCACTGCGTCTTTCCAGCACAATCACTGCGGCAATGATAAGCAGGGAGAGAGATTCTGAGGCCCGCTGCGATTACCAGTTTATGGAAGACACCGGAACAGCCCGCTTCCTGCTATGGGGGAGCCCCCGCTTCGTATCCGCCATGATCTACACCTTTGACGCCCTTATTCAGGAATGATTTCAAGCCCCATAAAGTCTGACACCTGAAAGACCAGAAAGGGGGAGAAGAAGTGGAAAAAAGGAGACATATATGAAAAGCCATTTTAAAAGCACAGAATACAGGAAACAAATTCTCGCACAGGAGAAGGTGCTCATTTCACAGTGGCCCAAACCAGTTCATGAGCGCAGGATAGATTCAAGCCTTGGACAGACTACAGTGTTCGAATGTGGCACTCCCGGATTCCCCCCGGTAGTATTGTTACACGGATCGGGATCGAACTCATCTGCCTGGACCGGTGAGATATCCATCTACCTGAACCGGTTTCATGTGTTTGCAGTCGATATCCCCGGGGATCCGGGCCTGAGCAGTGAAAACCGTGCTGCTCTCTCCGGTATCTACTATATTAACTGGCTGACGGAAATTATTGACACCCTGTGTATCTCTCAGACCTCCCTTGCAGGGGTCAGTCTCGGGGGCTGGCTTGCCGCGAAATGGGCCGCTGCCAACCCTGAACGGACCGACTCACTCATGCTTATATCTGCCAGCGGCTTTGCTCCCGCTAAAATTTCCTTTCTTTTCAAGGTGATTGCATATGCTTTCATGGGAGAATACGGTCTGACGAAGTTGCAGCAGGCTTTGTTCAACAGCAAAAAAATCGGCCCCGAAGTTCAGACCTGGTTCAGAGTCATGGCAAAAGGATATTCTCCGCGAAAGGAAGTTCCCCCACTGCTGACTGATAATGAAATTGCATCCCTCACTATGCCGGTGACTTACATTGGAGGTAACGCGGATGTAATGATCGAAATCCCGGGATCAATGAAACGCCTGCAGACTATTCTACCCCACGTGAAGTGCATTACAGTTCCGGACCAGGGACATGCGCTGCTGAATCCCGGGAAGTATATTTTTTCCACAGCGGAAGTCTAAAAAGCAGCTTCATGTTATACTGACGAGGCAAACCAGTACTAAGGAAATTCCGTGTCAGCAAATGATCTTGAATCCCGCACAGTCCATTTCATGAAAAGCCTCGGCTTTCCCCGGCTTCAGGTACATCATGCTAATAACCATTTTGATTTTACCCAGGGAGGACGGCGGATACTGGTGATCGGCCCAATGGGGTCCGGAAAAACAGAGTACTCCTCCCGGGTCTGGCGGGACGCAATGGTGTCAAGAAACAAATCTGCAAAGATTGCCTCCCGTACCACATGCGGACAGGCTGACCGCAGAAATGTGTTCTTTATCCGTTCATCCCTGGATAAACTGCGCTTTCCTGACTACCCGGAGGACGCCCTGGCCTACCGCGGAGGATTTGAACGCTGTGGTGAGAATATCTGTTATATCTCCAACTCCTTCGAGCTGGAACAGGCAATTGCAGACCATCCACAGGCAGGAACCTGGATTATCGACGAAGCAAGCTTCTACGATGAACGAATAGCCTACGTGGTTAAGGAGGCAAGTCAGCGGAATGATCTCATCTTTATCTTCCCGACCCTGGTACTTAATTTCCGCAGGGACATCTTCAACCAGACCACCCGTTTCCTGCTGGATAACTGTACAGACATATTTCCCCTTACCGCCTACTGTGAACATGCCGACTGCATTGAGGACTCATTCTATACCTACCGCTACTACCATATAAACGGTAACGAATGCCCGGCTCTATATTTTGACCCATTGATAGTCATCGGCGGCGACACAACAAAAGACGATCCCAAGCAGCCAAATTACTGCACCCGCTGTGATGAGCACCACTATCTGCCGGGAAAAGAATACACCTACCTGACACTTAAACCCCTGGGAGAAGAAGCATCCCGGGGAGAAGTCACTTCTCTGCGCACGGAACTGAGACACCTTAAAAGTTCCATAGAAGAATCCCTGCTGTACAGAAACCTCAAAGAGCTGTTTTTGGAGGGATCTGATCCTCAGCCGGTAAATATGAACTCCCTTAAGGTACCCTGTATAGCCGAGAAGGCGCTGATGTTCCTCTTTGCAGAGCAGAACCTCGTTTCAGAAGATCAGATGCGACAGCTTACAGAAGAACTGGAACTGGACCGGGACTATATGCGCAGCACCCTGGCTGATAATGGGCGCCCCCTGGATCTTGGCCAATATACTCTGGAGTTTGAGCAGTAATAGCCTCTGAGGTAGGTTGAGATAGCACAGCAATTATGGCATTCTGTGGCCTGATAAAATTCCGGAGGATTATATGAAGTATGAATTGAAGAAACTGAGTTTTGGTGAAATTCTCGGCCACTCGTTTAACCTGTACCTTGAGAATTTCCCGCTATTGTTTATCATCGCGTTAATCTCTGCAGCTGCCTCCTATCTGCCGGCATTAGTTGTGGTGTTTGCGGCTGGAAATTCCGGGGCTATGACAACGACAATAACAACGCTTGTTTCCGTGCTGTTCACTATTCCCATAACCGCAATAGTCTATGCTCTATATATTGAAATCCTTTCCCGCCTGTATCTGGAAAAACCAATGGCGTGGAATGAGATACGTACAAATCTCGGCCGCAAAATCATTCCGATTATTCTGCTTACAATAGCAGTCAGTCTTCTTACCGGTCTTGCGGCTATCCTGCTGGTGATCCCTGGAATAATTGTATGGCTCAATTACTCCCTGGCAACAACAGTCCTGATTATCGAAGGAACCTCAATTTCTGAATCCATGAAACGTAGCAAGTTCCTTATTAAAGATAACCGCTGGAAGATGCTTGGCCTGGTCATAATTGTTTCCATTGTCGGGCAGATAATCAGCGGACTTGCATCTTTCCTGCCCACATTCAGCTCTCTGATACTCAGTTCATTCATAACCATTGTTTTTAACGCCCTGGCCACTCCCTTCAGCCTGTTTATCTATGTCCTCATGTACTTCAACTGCCGTATAGAAAAAGAGGGATTTGCACTGGAACACCTGGCGGAGGCCTTTGCGCAGGAATCGGATAATCAGTGACAATAACCATTGAGAGCCCTGAAAAAATCTCCTTCACCTACGAGACAGCACAGTTAGGTGCCAGGATAGGCGGATTTATCATTGATCTGATTATTCAGGCTCTCGTTATAATCCTGACAGCCCTGCTTATCGGCGCCTTTCTCCTTGCAGATTTCAGCAGTTCAAACAGCCTCTACGGGCTCCTCTCCTTTTTTTTTATCCTGAGTTTTTCGGTTCAATGGGGTTACTTTGTTTTCTTTGAATCTCTTATGAACGGTCAGTCACCGGGGAAAAAATTGACGGGAATAACAGTTATCAGCGAAAGCGGAGAGTTCCTTTCCTTTTCCAGTATTGCCCTCAGGAATCTCATACGGGTGGTTGATTCCTTTCCTGTTCCGGGATTCCTTGGAGGACTGATTGCCATGATGGACAAAAAATCACGGCGTTTCGGTGATATTACCGCAGGAACACTGGTGGTAAAAGTTACCGATACCATAATTACCGAGCCGGACTTCACCACAGCCCTGCGGCCTGGATATGCTCAAGAAGCAGGAACCCTTCCCTGGGTAGAGCCGGGAAAAAAACTGAGCGAAAAGGACCTGTGGGTAATCCGGACCTTCCTTAATCAAAAATGGACCCTGCCAGAAAACAAGCGCAGGGAGGTTATGCAGAAATTTGCAGAAACATTGAAACAGAAAGTGGCGTATAAGGAAAAGATTGAAGATCCCCTAACTTTTATTGAAACAGTCTACAGGAACAGTGTGGATGAAGACCAAAAGTGAACAATTTGTTGAAGAACGGATAGAACGCTGGAGAAAGCTTCACAGTGTTATTAAACGAATCCCGGCAAAAAAGCTGAGCAGGGAGGAGATAATAGAGTTTCCCTCCCTCTACCGGCAGTCCTGTGCAGACCTGGCTGAATCACAAATGTATCAGCTCTCCCCGGATGTCCTGGACTATCTCAACAGCCTGGTGGGAACAGCTCATCGCTACCTCTATACATTCCCACCCTTAAAAAAATCGGCAGTCGGCCGGTTTTTCAAAGAAAGACTTCCGGGAATTATCCGCAGGCATTACAAATTTGTAATCACATCGGCACTTTTTTTTCTTATACCCTTCTTTGCCGCCCTGATCAGCGTTCAGACTACTCCCTCCATAGCAGGAAGCATAGTCTCCCCTGATGTTCTTGACGCAATGGAGGCGAATTACGCGGAAGGCTTGAGCAGCGGCCGCTCTGTCATGGAAAGCTCTTATGCAACATCTTTCTATATTCAGCACAATATCTCCATAGCATTCTACAGTGTTGCAGCGGGAGTCTTCATCGGACTGGGGACAATCTATTTTCTTGTGTATAACGGACTCACCCTGGGAGCCATTATGGGATACGTGAGTGGAAGAGGATATTCGGCGAACCTTGTAGAATTTATCTGTGCCCATTCGGTATTCGAGATAACCGGCCTTATCTTTGCAGGTGCTGCCGGCCTCTTCCTGGGATACACTATTCTTGACGCCGGCAGCAGGAAACGGAAGAAAAGCCTCAAAGCACATCAGGCCGATTTCCTGACCCTGATCTGTTCAGCTGCACTGCTGATATTCACTGCTGCCTTTATCGAAGGTGGAGTTTCTCCCCGACCGGATATAATCCCCGTAAAAATCGGCATAGTGCTTCTCTCCATCTTATTTATCAGCGCTTACTTTTTCTTCTGGCCCCGGCTGGATAAAAAAAGGAAACAGGCTGCATGAAAAACAGCCGTATTTTGATCTTTATTCTTCTCATCTTCACCGCCCATCTCCCCCTCGCCGGCCTTCCCGTCAACAGTGATGTGGAACGGGTTCATTCGGAAATTCTGAATCATATGAATTCAGGGTTCAGCATATCGCTGCCACATATAGAGCTGCCGGAAGCCATGGGTAAAGTTCTATTTTACCTCATTATTGCTGCAGCAGGGATTGCCCTTGTACTGCTCCTGAGAGGCCTGGTAACCGGAGTCAATGTAGCCAGGGAGTATACCGGTTCGGGTGAAGATGGTAACCGAATCGATATGGCCATCGATACCTCCCTCCCCAGCACACATTTGCTTCGTCAGGCAGCAGCGTTAGCTTCAACAGAGAGCAACAGAGCAATCCTCTTACTTCACAAAGCATCCATTGTCAGACTGGTTGAGGACGGGATTCTATACCGAAAAGAAGAGCTTACCAATTATGAAATTACCGGCAGATTATCATCCACGCCGGGCAAGAAATCCGCTTTCTCAAGCATAGCCCTTATGGCGGAGCTGATAGTATTCAAACATGAAGACTTCGATACCGATGATTTCCAGCAGTTAGCAGAAAATTACCGAAGGGAGTTCCCATGAAGGCGACCGCCGGAGTCAGTCGTATAATTCTCTTTGCCTGCGGAATTACCCTTATTCTCTTTGTGCTGATTGTCGAGATCTTCGGGAATCCGGAAACATGGGTAAAGAAGCACTCCATTCAAACCAACCGGCAGGATTCCCATTACATTTTTCTGAAATTGTTTAAAGAACTCGACTACGATATCAAGCTTTGGACATCAACACTGCCGCCCCCGGAGGGAAGCCTTGTCGTTGTTCCCGAACAGTATGAGATGGACCTGCGCACCGGATATCTGAAGGAGTGGTCCGAAAGAGGACGTACTATAATGATTTTCGGCTACAAGCAAAAAAGCGGGCTTGCAGAAGGGGCAACAGTTTCTGAGTGTGATTTCCCCGATGAATTGAAAACCTTCAATCCCGGCCCGGATGCTGCCGACACAAATGATTCCCTCCTGTTCCGGTCCCGATACCTTCTCGATCTGCGGAATTCAGAATTTTTAGCCCTTTTCAGCCACAACCAGGGAGACCTGTTCGCCTGGAACCCGAAAAAAACTCTGCTTATCTGCCCGGACAGCGATTTCCTCAGCAATGATAATCTCAAGCGGCTGGATACCGCCATTTTTCTCAATAAGATGCTCTCTCCCTGGTATGGAGGAGAGATTTATATAGCAGCTTCCGCCTTCACTCCCCCGGCGACAGGACTCGGACTGGGTTATCTCTTTAAAGGATATCCCCTCTTTTTCACCATCCATTTTCTGCTCACAGCAGTCGTGTTCATCCTCTGGAAAAGCGTAAGGATTGCTGCACCCGCAGGAGCTTCTTCCATCAGCCTCCGTCAGATTTCCCAGCATCTCAGAGGAATAGGATATTTTTATATGCGCCAGGATGCTGCAGATATTGTGGAATCAATTAACAGTGAATACTTTAGCAAGAAGCTTCATGAACTTCTTGGATTGCAAAGAACTCTCTCCCCGGACGAGATCACGGCACGGATAAGCAGCACTCTTTCAGAGCAGAAAGATTTCATTTATGACCTGCTTGTTCCGGGTGAAATGGTTGATGCAGCAATGCTGCTGGACCGGATGGAACAGCGACGAGAGATAATAGACCGTTTACAGGAAACGGTTTTCAGGAAAAACAGAAAGGAGTTCCCCAGATGAACACTGCCCAGGTGAAGGAACTGTACGATAAAGTACGGGAAGAACTGAAGAAGATTATTATTGGACAGGAACAGATTATTGAACATCTGCTTATCAGCCTGTTTGCGGGAGGACATGTACTTATTGAAGGTGTTCCGGGTCTGGCAAAGACACTCCTGGCTAAAGGAGTAAGCAGAACTGTTTCCGGCAGCTTCGGGCGCATCCAGTTTACCCCGGATTTAATGCCTTCGGATATTATCGGAACCACTGTCTATGACAGTGCCTCCGGCAGCTTCTCAGTGAAAAAAGGACCGGTTTTCTGCAATATACTGCTTGCGGATGAGATAAACCGCAGTCCTGCCAAAACCCAATCTGCCCTGCTGCAGGCCATGCAGGAAAAGTGTGTAACCATCGACGGCACCGACTATGATGTTGACTCTTTCTTTATGTGTATCGCCACCCAGAACCCCATTGAGATGGAGGGAACCTATCCCCTGCCTGAAGCCCAGGTGGATCGTTTCCTCATGAAACTGAGCATAGACTATCCCAGCTTGTCGGAAGAACAGGAAATGCTAATGCGCTATCGTGACGGATTTGATGCCGAACAGATAGAGGCAACAGGTATAAGCGCTGCTGTTTCTCGCGATGAAATCCTCTCTCTGCAAAATGCCATGAAAAATGTGGTAGTGGATGACAAAATCATTACCTATATCTCAGAAATTGTAGCAAAAACAAGAGACTACCCGGGACTTATATTCGGGGCATCTCCCCGGGGCTGTGTCGCTCTGCTTAAAACTGCCAGAGTTCGGGCAGCATTCCAGGGCAGAGACTATGTTGTTCCAGATGATATAAAACACCTTGCCTACCCGGTTCTGTGTCACCGGATTATTCTCGATGCTGAAGCTGAGATTGAAGGCCTTACTCCCGGGGATTACATTGACCGCATTCTGCAGGAAGTACAAGTTCCCAGATGAAAATCCAGGCAACTCCGAGGTTACTCACAGTACTCATTTTTCCCCTTGCCCTGCTTATAACGGGACTGCTGAACATTCACCTCATGGTTGCAGGACTGCTTGCGGATCTGGCACTGATTCTTATCGCCCTGGTGGATATAATAAACACCCCGTCCTCAGTGAAACTGAAAATAGAAACCCATATACCTACGATCTGCTCCATCGGCAGAAAGAATTCCTTCCGGATTACTGTTTCCAATCCACTGAAAACATCAGTTAAAGCTCTTACCCGTTTTGATTTACCCGCAGACTGGAACGACCACTCAGAAGAGAAAACTGTGGAGATTGCTCCCGGAACCGCATATACCTTTAGCTGCCCGCTGCAGCCGATGCGGAGAGGAAAATACGAGATAATGAACCTGAATGTTGCAATAACATCTCCCATGGGCCTTTTTCGGATAATCAAAACCCTGCCGCAGAACAAACTGGCAGAAGTGTTTCCCGATATCATTAATCTGAACCAGTATCTCACCCTTGCCCGGAACAATACACTCGCCCATGCAGGATTTCACCGTTCCACCCGTTCCGGCAACGGGACAGAACTGGATTTCTTAAGGGACTACACCAGAGATGATGAGTTCCGCCGGATCGACTGGAAAGCCAGCACCAGGCTCAACCGTCCAATAACCAAGGTATTTCAGCACGACACCTCCGGTTCCGTACTTTTTGTCATTGACCGTGGACGGCTCATGACCACAGAGACAGACGGCCTGTCCATGCTTGATACAGCAGTGAACTCGGTGCTGCTCCTGGCCAATGTTGCCATAAGAACCGGGGACAGTATCGGTATTGTGACATTTTCTGACACCGTGAAAGATGTGCTGCCATTTACAAAAGGAAAAAGCGGACTGAGAACCGCAAGCCGTTTTCTTACCGGCATCCAGGCAGAAAGTGTTGAATCCAACTATGACCTGCTCTTCCGCTACCTGCGTTCTTCAATTAAAAAGCGCTGCCTTATGATCTTCATCTCGGATATTGTGGATGCGATTAATTATTCACTTTTTAAAAGTCACATTGCATTCCTGAACAAGCGCCATCTGACCCTGCTGCTGCTTCTGCGGGACAAGGTCCTGGAACATACGGCAGACAGGGACACCTCAGACCTTGAGGCTCTCTATGAATCCGCTGCGGCAAAAGAGATGCTCCTTCAGCGCAGGACTCTGATTAAAAAGTTCAAAAGCAGCGGAATCCCCTGCCTGGATCTGCTACCTGCCGAAGTCTCCCCCAGGCTGATGGAGAAATACATGGAAATTAAAGCTCGAAACCTGCTATGAGGCATAAGCTATACATTAAACTTCTTCAACAGCTTCCGCAGTTCCCGCCATCCCCGGATGTGGTATCCTGCCCTGGAGAGCGCCATTCCAACTTTAACAGAATATGCATTATCAGGAAGCACATCAAAGAGGTCTTCATCGGTATGGTCGTCCCCCACACCGAAAACAAAATCATACTCCTCGCCCCGAAGCCACTCCGTTGCGGCAATTCCCTTGTTTACAAATGAATCCTTAACTTCGAGAACCTTGTTGCCGTCCAGAATACCCAGATTCATATTCTCCGTAACACTGTGGAGAGAATCCTTCAGCTCTCCCAGACGCAGAGCTGCAAGATCCGGTTCACAGCGGCGGTAGTGCCAGGCGAGGGAAAACTCCTTCTCTTCGATAAATGATCCCGGAGTACGGTCAGTGTAGTTCTCAAGAATGGTACGGATAGTTTCCTTCCATTCGGTTGAGAACAATTCAGCCTTCTCCCAGTCATGTCCCTTCATTTTTATATAGCTTCCATGCCCTGCGGCCATTTCAACATTCTGGCCCTGAAAGAAATCATCAAGATCCTGCGGCTGCCGCCCGCTGATAACCACCACCCGGTTCTCTTTCCTGGAGGTAAGGTTATGTACAATCTCAATTAACTCCTCATCAGGACGAGCCTTCTCCGGGCTGTCCTGGAACCCCACCAGAGTACCGTCGTAATCCAGAAAGAGAATGGCTTTCTTCGACTCACGATATTTGCGAAGCATTTCATTCTCAACTGTGTTGATCATATTTCTCCCGGACTGCTGCATTTGGAATTCCAGAACCTCTTTCATTTTGATTAAAAAATCCCGTGCCCAGAATTGAACATTGTACCGGGCGATGCGTTTTTTCATTACCACATTCCGGCGTTTCTGTTCCTCCCGGTCCAGATTGAGCCCTGTTTCAATAGCATTGGCAATTCCCTGAATATCGTTGGGGTTGATCACCAGGGATTCTCCCAACTCGTGGGCAGCCCCAGCGGTTTCACTGAGAATCAGAACACCTGTATCATCCGAGCGGGCCGCCAGATACTCCTTGGCAATCAGATTCATACCATCCCTGAGCGCCGTTACCAGCAGGAGGTCAGCTTCCATGTAGAGAGCAGTCAGGTCTTCGAAAGAGAAGGACCGGTAGAAAAAGTGCACCGGAGTCCAGCCCAGGCTACCATGCTTACCGTTGACAATACTTACCAGTTCCCGAATCTCTTTCAGCAGTTCATGGTAGCCTTCCACTTCAATTCTGGACGGCGCAACAATAAGATACAGTTCCACCTTTTCGCGGTAATCAGGATGCTGGTCCAGAAACATCATAAAACCGCGAATACGCTCCGGGATACCCTTGGTATAGTCCAGGCGGTCCACAGAAAGTATGGTTGCACGATCAGCCAGCTGTCTTCGTGTTTCCGTCAGGGATTTAATTACGCTTTCATCATTTCCCGCATTTGTGTATTTCTCATAATCAATCCCCATGGGAAATACATCCGCCCGAACAAGTCGCTGACCTGCGGTCAGATATCCCATACTGTACTCATAACCCAGGAGCCTACGGGCGCTGGAGATAAAGTGACGAACATAGTCGTAGGTATGAAAGCCTAACAGATCGGCCCCCATCAGGCCTTCCATAATTTCCTCACGCCAGGGCATTAAACGCATAATCTCGTAGGAGGGAAAGGGAATATGCAGAAAGAACCCGACCAGGGCATCTGAAAACTCCCTCCGGATCATTTCCGGCAGAAGCATAAGCTGATAATCATGAACCCAGATGGTATCTCCCGGTTCAATATAAGGTTTCAGCTCGTCAAAAAAGCGCTGATTCACCCGGCGGTAGGCATCCCACTGATGAGCCTCATAACGGGCACGGTTGGCAAAATAGTGAAAAAGAGGCCAGATGGCCTCGTTACAGAAGCCCAGATAATACTCTTCAAAATCATGCTTTGAGATCTGAAAAGGAACACACTGCTCCTCTCTCAGCATGGCTTCTTTTAAGGTCGCCTCCTCTTGCGGAGTAACGTCCTCTTCATGAAGGCCGCTCCAGCCTACCCAGAGGGAATCCCCCTGATCGTGAACGGAACTTAAACCCGTGGCAAGACCACCGATACTACGGATAAAACCGTATTCCCCGGTCTCCTCATTTCGCGTTATAGTAACCGGAAGTCTGTTTGATACAAAGATAATTTTTCCCATATTTACCTCAAATTCCTTATACACATTAATGTGCGGTACCGTGACTCAGTAGAAAATCCCGCATCAGCAGTGCAGCCCGGGAGGGAAGGGTTGCTCCAAGACTTACTATACCTAGTTCCCGCTGCGGCAGTGGCGGGTCTGTTCTTACCATGAAAAGATCTCCCGAAGAGAAAGCAGGTTCCACACTCCTCTCTTCTACATGAGCGATTCCGAAACCGATTTTGGCGAACTCTACAAGCAGATCAATACTCTCTAACTCCATAGAAGGTACTGCCGTAACACCATTGTTGTCGAGAAAACTGTCCAGAAGCCTGCGTGTGGTACTTTCACTGTTCAGCAGAAGCAGCGGATATGCAGGCAGCTCATTCAGGGAGAGTTCCATATCTTTGAGTTCATTGTATTTAGCGGATGCCACGAACAGATCCCGCACCGTCTTAAAAGGCCGGATCTTAAAGGATGCAGCCCCCGGCGGTATGGTTATAATGCCGAAATCAATGCTGCCGCCCTGCAGGAGAGAGAGGATACCTGTACTGGTGCGGTTCTTTACCTGGATCCGGATACCCGGATAAGTTTCGGCAAATTCCCTGAAAAGAGGAACCAGATGATAACGGCAGATGGTGTCACTTACCCCTATGCGGGCCTCACCTGAATCAAATCCTGCCATCTCCTTGATCAGCCGTTCCCCGTCACTGAAGCTGGATACACCCCGGGCAACATGGTGAAAGAGCATTTCTCCTTCACGACTCAACCGTACTTTGCGCCCGTCACGCAGAAACAGTGCTGTCCCAAGCCTTGACTCCAGGTTTTTTATGGCCTGGCTTACAGCAGACTGGGTAATATTCAGCTCTTCCGCACCCCGGGTAAAACTCCCGGCGGCAGCTACACAGTGAAAAATTCTGTAGAGTTCATAATCAACATACATTAGTACTACTTATAGATATAATAAATAACATTAATTTTACTAACCTTCAAGTTTCCTGTATTGTTAGTTCATAGCACCCTGCCAAAGGAGCCGTTATGGTACGCCGCGTTTATGTAGAGAAGCTCTCCCAGTATGCCCATGAAGCACATCATGTCCTCCACAACCTGAGGGAAAGAATGGGAATTACATCCCTGAAATCAGCCCGCCTGCTTCATCGTTACGATGTAGAAGGTATTGAGGAAAAAGATTTCAACCGCGCTTGCGAGACCATACTATCAGAAGCTCCAGTGGATCGTCTCAGCTTTGATCCACCCGCAGACGGTCCCGACACCAGGATTCTTGCTATTGAAGCCCTTCCCGGCCAGTATGATCAGCGGGCAGACTCGGCCGCCCAGGCAATCCAGCTTATGACCCACGGAGCACCTCCGACAGTTGCCGCAGCGGGAGTATGGCTCTTGGAAGGCAGCCTGAATGCAGAGGATATGCAGACCATCAAATCATTCCTGATAAACCCCGTCGAAGCACGGGAAGCCTCCCTGGAGATACCGGCAAGCCTTGACCTTGATGCTCCGGAGCCGGGAGTAATCCCCTCCATAGAGGGCTTTATATCAGGAGATGGGGGATTTTTGTCTTCTCTTCGCAGCGAATACGGACTGGCCATGTCCGAGGCAGACCTTGCCCTATGTCAGGAATATTATCGGGATACAGAACAGCGAAACCCTACAGAGACTGAAATACGAGTACTGGATACCTATTGGTCAGATCATTGCAGACACACCACCTTTCTTACCCGCATAGAAAAGGTGGAGTTTGGAACAGACCCGATCTCTCAAAAGATTGAAGAAAGCTATAGGCAGTACCTAACAGTAAAAGAGAAGTATGCCGCCCATAAATCCGTCTGCCTGATGGATCTTGCAACCATTGTCATGAAGCAGTTCCGCAAAGAGGGAAAGCTCGACAACCTGGAGGTTTCCGAAGAGATCAACGCCTGCAGCATTCGGGTTGAAGCAGAAATTGACGGCAAAAAAGAGCCCTGGCTGGTAATGTTCAAAAACGAGACACATAACCACCCCACGGAAATTGAACCCTTCGGCGGCGCCGCAACCTGTCTCGGCGGTGCCATCAGGGACCCCCTCTCAGGCCGCTCCTATGTCTACCAGGCCATGCGGGTTACCGGATCCGGCGATCCCCGGGTGCCGGTAAGTGAAACCATTGCAGGGAAACTTCCCCAGCGAACAATTTCTACCGTGGCGGCCAGAGGCTACAGCTCCTACGGAAACCAGATAGGCCTTGCCACCGGCAAAGTGCATGAGATTTACCACCCCGGCTATGTGGCCAAAAGAATGGAGATAGGCGCTGTTGTAGGTGCAGCTCCGGAAAACAGCGTCAGCCGTCTGGAGCCTGCAGCAGGAGACCTGATCGTTCTAATAGGAGGGCGAACCGGAAGGGACGGCATCGGCGGTGCCACCGGCTCCTCCAAAGAACACAATCTGGACTCCCTGGCCCAATGCGGCGCAGAAGTTCAGAAGGGAAATCCACCAACGGAAAGAAAGCTGCAGCGCCTCTTCCGGGACAGGGATTTTGCAAAAAAGATAAAGCGCTGTAACGACTTCGGCGCAGGCGGCGTTTCAGTCGCCGTTGGAGAACTTGCTCCGGGGCTAAAAATCAACCTGGATGCTGTACCGAAGAAATACCATGGCCTCAACGGCACAGAGCTGGCCATTTCCGAATCCCAGGAGCGAATGGCAATAGTAGTTGAAAAAGAAAACCTGGATTACTTTATCCGGCGCTCTGCGGAAGAAAACCTGGAAGCAACCCTTATTGCCGAGGTTACCGATGACAACCGGCTGATAATGGAGTGGAAGGGAACAAAGATTGTCGATCTTTCCCGGGATTTTCTGGACACCAACGGCGCAGAACAGACCACCAGTGCCGCCATCAATGGAACTCTTACAGGTAACAAACCCTTCGCAGCCGAAGCGGGTGCAGATATCAGAGAAGAATTCCTTAAACGTCTCGCAAGCCTGGATGCCTGCGGTCAGGAAGGGCTGGGTCAGCTTTTCGATTCCACCATCGGTGCAGGATCAGTTCTCATGCCCTACGGCGGAAAAAACCAGACCAGCCCCTCCGACGGAATGGCAGCCCTTATTCCCGTGGAAAAAGGCAGTACAACAACAGCCACTCTTATGAGTTTCGGCTTTGATCCCCGGATCTCATCCTGGAGCCCCTACCACGGAGCAGTCTACGCGGTGCTCCAAAGCGCCGCCCGCATAGCCTCCATGGGCGGGGATTTCCGTCAAATCCGGCTCACCTTTCAGGAGTATTTTGAGCGCCTCGGCACCGATCCGGTAAAATGGGGAAAACCACTATCAGCCCTGTTAGGCGCTTTCCATACCCAGGAGAAGATGGGCATCGCCGCCATCGGCGGAAAAGACAGCATGTCCGGAACCTTCGAGGATCTGCATGTTCCTCCCACCCTGGTCTCCTTTGCGGTAGCCCCGATCGAGGCAAACAAAGTAATCTCCCAGGAGCTGAAAAAAGCCGGAACTTCCCTTATCCTTCTGACAGTGCCCCGGGATGCCGACGACCTGCCCAATCTGGACAGCGCCATGAAGATCTACGACGCGGTACACAAGGCAGCAGACAAAGGTGCTGTTCTCAGTGCAAAAAGCATCGGCCCCGGAGGACTGGGAGTCAGCCTTGCCGAGATGGCCTTCGGCAACAACCTGGGAGTAAGCCTGGATGGATCATGGACAAGTGAAGAGCTTTTCAGACTCAGCTACGGAAGCCTGATTCTGGAACTTGAAAATACCGGAATCAGCGAACTGGCAGGACTCGGAGCAAAAACAGTTGGACAGGTTACGGACACTCCGGAAATCAAGGGCAGTGGCTTTACTGTTTCAATCGAAGACGCACTCAAAGCCTGGCGTGCACCCCTTGAGGAGATCTATCCAATTTCAGCCCCGGCGGTCACGGAAATCACGACTTCTGCAACAGCAAAGAGCTCCTCTTCGGCAGCAAAAGGTCCGAAGACCGTATCACCCAGGGTTCTTATCCCGGTATTTCCCGGCACTAACTGCGAGTACGACTCCGCTGAAGCTTTCCACCGGGCAGGAGGCACCCCGGACATCCGGGTCCTGCGCAACCTCACTCCCGACATGGTGGCGGACTCAATCCACAGCATGGCAGAAGGGCTGAAGCAGAGCCAGATACTGATGATTCCCGGCGGCTTCAGCGCCGGAGACGAGCCGGAAGGCTCCGGCAAGTTTATCGCCGCCTTCTTCAGCAACCCGGAACTCACCGACGCGGTGGAGGAATTCCTCGCACGGGACGGACTGATTCTTGGAATCTGCAACGGATTTCAGGCGCTTATAAAACTTGGGCTCCTTCCCTGGGGACACATCGCTCCCCTGAAGCCCGAAAGCCCCACTCTTACCTTTAATACCCTGAGCGCCCACGTCAGCCGCTTTGTAACAACCCGCATCGAGACCACCGCGTCCCCCTGGCTGCAGCATACAAGTGTCGGCGATACTCACTGGATCCCCGTTTCCCACGGAGAAGGCCGCTTTGTCGCGGAACCTGCAGTGCTGATGCAGCTTGAAAAGGCAGGGCAGATTGCAGCCCGCTACGTGGATGACGCAGGCAGCCCTACCATGGCAGGACCGGCAAACCCCAACGGATCCATGAACGCTGTTGAAGCCCTGATAAGCCCCGACGGCCGTATCCTTGGTAAGATGGGACACTCCGAGCGCTACCGGCCGGGACTGTTCAGGAATATTCCCGGGGACAAGGATCAGGGACTGTTTAAATCGGGAGTAGAGTATTTCGGGTAATTAAACATGCCTGGATGCTGCGGGATTGCACAAGCCTCCTCCCGTGGCATCTGCATCATGATGATTTTCTCAATAGATAACTAAAAGTTGTTTCTCAAATATAGAAGGTTCAACAGGGTTCTCATTATCAACCATACTGTGGATGTTAATTAATTCCAGGGCTCTGCTAAATTTACCCGTGACTCCCTTACTTCTTATTTCTTTCAGGATTTCGTTAGAATTAATAGTATTCTGAAGCTGCCTCATCCCTGCTGCACATTTCCATACGGTTTTTATTTCCCATCTCCTTTCGTAAAGAGAATCTCTATTTCTCCAGGCCAAATTGCGAGTCATTCAAAAGTATGATATTCAGAATGCAGTTAAAGAAATGGAGAATCCTGCTGTGCCAGTGCTGTTTTTTACCCTGTGTGTATTCTCTTTTGCCTTCGGAATCTTCAACATTATTACCATCAGCTTTATTCGGATTAATCTTCCAGAACGGGGACTGCGAAGCCTCCTGATGCCTATGGTTCCCCTATCTGCAATGACCTTTATCCAGCTATTCCACTACTATCTATCCCCGACCGGTTCCGGATTTGTAATGCAGAGCTGGTGGCGCGCCGGGTATGAGACAACCCGCATCCTCATTGCCATGGGCTGGATCAGTGTTACCTACTACCGCTATGCAATGAATGGAATAGAAACCTTTAAAAGAGGAATTGTTACAGGATTCGCCGCCGGACTTTTCTGCCTCTGGATACTTATACTGATTGATCTGTTTAATACCATAGATCTGCACCAGGAGACCATAGGCAATATCGGAATCGTCGGGACCCTGTTCTTCGCCGGATTCCGGGCAGTTGCAATTCTTCGACACCGCAGGCCCCTGTTGGATTCAACAAAGCTGGCATTGAGTCTGGCTATTTTTAAGTCTTGTAATTTATCCCGGGATCGCCCTGGCTGACGCCTTTGACTGGACTCTTCCGTTCTTCGAAAATGGGGTTCCCATCTGGATTCAGGCCCATCCTCTTTATTATGTAATACTGAACGTACCCATACTTATGCATCTAATTAAACTGATTAAACGCCGGGACCGGAAAAATGCTCTCCCCGGCATATCGCTGCAGGATAAAGACCTGTCCGATCTTCTCATCACACATTACAACCTCACCCCCAGAGAAATAGAGGTCGCAAATCTGATCCTTAACGGATACAGCAACAAGCAAATCGCCGAACTGCTCTCACTTGCTCTGGCTACAGTAAAAACGCATATTTACAGAATATTCAGCAAGATGAATATCTCCAGCAGAACAGAAATGTTCGTAGAGATAGGACAATGGACTGCCTGATCAATAATCTTCGGCATTTTCACAGTTTTCAACCAGCCCTTTGGTTCCGTTGAAATTCTCATCTTTGTTCTTAAAAAAAGGAGTTTATAAAAGAACATCAGAAATAAATCTATAGTACTTTGGTACTATTCTTACTTTTATGCTCACTGTTTTTATACTTCAAACTAAAACATATATCCGGGATTTCGGGACATCAGTTCCCAATACCATTCCTGAGGATCGGATTCATCCATTTCACAGGGAGAAAAACCTACCTGCATATGACAGCCCATCATGGTCTCAGTATAAAAACCTTCAATTTCGGGCTGGCACACAACCAGGGCAATTCTTTTCTCAAAGGGGCTTACAAAGTAGCGATAACTTCCGATTTCCTCATTTACCAGAAAAGGGACAGCTCCAATATTCTTGGACTCCCAGAAATCCTCTATATAATTATACCGGTACATAGTTATTGTATGTATACCATCACAAAGGGAATCATCAGCGGCATAAACAAAGTCGCCATACTCGGGATATTCAACAGGTTCCAGGCCCGTTTTCTGTGCATCCTGAGAAAAATCGAAACCAAAGGAATCAAATATGCTGGTGGCATCGTTTACTCTTTCCAGAATAGTCGCGATATAAGCCGGGAAATCTGTTAAATCAATATCATCTGTTCTGGTTCTGTCCGCCTCTATACTGACTTCTTCTCCTGGACTGAATGAAAGGGTTAACCGGCTCTTATCCGTAACCATATCCTGAACATCTAAACGAATGCGCATTCGCGGTTCTAAATCTTCAAAGTAGGAGACATATGCAAGTAAGCCGTTAGCAGTCCACCCCAGGGGCGATGCATGGCCGTCACAGTCCTTTAAGGCAGTATAAACAACGTCTTTCATTGGACCTGCGAAAAGCGGTATTGAGAACATTGAAATTATAAGAAGAAACAGCAGCATGAACTTCCTAATCATTTTAACTTCCTTTTTTACCTAATTTCTATGTTTATTTTTAACTCAACTAGAGTGAGAAAACAATTTTTTATTAAAAAACCCGCCCATTCGGGCGGGCGCTTCAGAAGCACAGATTTTATACAGCTTCTTTCATGCTCATTTTTTGCATCAGATACACCGCACCATAGACAATAAATCCGGCTATATACAGCAGGAAGCGCATGTCGTGTGATACACCAATCAGACCCGCGAAGAATCCGGGATTGAAAAAGATAAATGAGGCAAGCAGAAGCAGGATAAGCTCGTACCAGCGGTTCTTGCGCAGGTACCAGCCCTGCACAGCATTGGTAAAAGCAAAGGCCCCGAAAACAGCCGTTACAAAAATCACCATGGATGGCAGCCAGCCGTTTATTCCAACCAGGACAAGATCCGGATTGAATACAAACATAAAAGGGATAACCGCGGTTCTGAGGTCATAGATAAATCCCTGAATACCTGTCTGAATAGCATCCGCCTCGGCAATAGCCGCAGCGGTATAGGCAGCAAGTCCCACCGGAGGGGTATCATCAGCCAGAATCCCGAAGTAAAAGCAGAAGAGATGCGCTGCAATGGCGGGAATAATTATTCCCATACCGCCGCCTAACTGAATAATAATCGGCACTGTAATAGAGGCCATTACAATATAGGTTGCTGTGGTAGGCAGCCCCATCCCAATAACCAGGCTGGCAACAGCGGTAATAAAAAGCAGCAGGAAGACATTCCCCATGGCGAGGAATTCAACAACCTGCACAATCATACTGCCGATTCCCATATTGACTATGCCGACCACAATACCGGCTGTAGCAGTAGCCAGAGCAACAGTAAGCATGTTACGAGAGCCTTCAATCAGCCCCTTTCCTACCAGCAGAATAACATCCTTAATTGCCTGAAAGACTGAAGCCTTTGCCCGGAACGCCAGATACATAGAGCGGACAAGATGAACCAGAATCAGCACAACAATAGCATTGAAAGCAGACAGCTTGGGGCTGTGGCGCATAACCATCAGTTCATATATGAGAATAGTAAGGGGAATCAGGTTGTGAAATCCCTTTTTAAGAACATCCATAAATACCGGACATTCTTCCTTCGGCAGTCCCTCCATTCCAAGCTTGGATGCTTCAAGATGGGTAATGTAGAACAGGGCAAAATAGGAAACAAAGGCTGGAATCGCCGCTGCACGGATTACATCCATATAGGGAAGACTGAGGTATTCCGCAATAATAAAGGCTGCTGCGCCCATAATAGGAGGCATCAACTGTCCGTTGGTGCTGGCCGCAACCTCTGTCGCAGCAGCCATTTTTGCAGGATAACCGACCTTCTTCATCAATGGAATGGTAAATGTTCCAGTGGTTACCACATTGGCAATACTCGAACCGGAAACGAGACCGGTAAGTCCGGATGAAACAACTGAGGCTTTTGCCGGTCCCCCTTTATAACGACCCAGTACAGAGATAGCCAGGTCGTTGAAAAAGTATCCTGCCCCGGTACGGTTGAGAAGAGACCCCAACAGTACAAAGAGAAATACGGTATTAGCGGAAACATCCAGAGGAATGCCATAGATTCCCTCAGTAGAAAGCACTATCTGGCTCAGATACTTGGTCAGAGAAACTCCCCGGAATGCAATAAAGTGGGGAAGATGCGGCCCAAGAAAAGCATAAATGGAAAAGACTACCGCAATAATTCCCAGAGGAAGACCGATAACCCGTCGGGAGGCCTCCAGCACCAGCAGTATGGTAAATATGCCGAAAACAATATCACGGCTTATGGGCCTTCCCGCCCTGGATGCAATCCCCTCATAGTCGACAACCATATAGAGAACCGCACCGACAGCCGCAATGGCAAGAACAAAGTCGATCAGGGGAATTCGGTCAATGGCATGAAAAAACCGGATAGGCTGCTCATGCTTGGCAATCGGATACCCCAGATAGACCAGTGCAACCGCGAAGGCAAGATGGACCGCCCGGACAGTTACACTGTCAAGAACTACAAAACGCGGCAGAGCCAGCTGAAACAGCGCCCAGAGGACTGCAATTGAACTGAAAAGAATTCTGTCCAGGGCCCGTTTGTCCCGGATCAGCCCCAGTTCTTCCTGCAGCAGCTCCCGTGCGGTCTCGTTTTCCCACTCTTTGGACATGAAAAACTCCTTATAACAGGGGATAAAAGCATCTCAGGCCGCAATTGCGGCCTGAGATATCATGAGTACATTATAACTCTTGTAAAACCCGGTCAGAATCAGTTCTGAATGAGTGCGGGGTTAATGTACTTAACCAGTCCTGCTTCTTCGTAGTATTTCAGAGCACCAGGATGAATCGGTGCAGACAGACCTTTTAGCATGCTCTCTTTGGTAAGAACCTGGTAGGCGGGGTGCAGACTCTTGAAGCTGTCGAAATTCTCGAATACCTCTTTGGTGATTGCATAAACAACATCATCAGATACGGATGCTGAGGTTACCAGAGTTGCCTTAACACCTACAGTGGTAGGATCTGAGGTATTTGCTGCCATGGGATACTCTTTCTGGGGAATCTGTGCCTCTGCATAGTAGGAGTACTTGTCTGTAAGCGCCTTGAGAACAGCACCATCGATATTTACAATCTTAACCTTTACACGACCTGCAGTTGCTTCTTTTATGTTTCCATTGGGATGGCCAACGGTATAAAAGAAAGCATCAATACGACCGTCATTCAGAAGACCCGGAGCTTCAACTGCTTTGACATTTTCCGCCTGAACATCGGCTTCACTCAAGCCAGCTGCGGCAAGTACATCCAGAGCATTCTGCAGGTTACCCGATCCGGCGTTTCCAAGGTTTACTCTCTTACCCTTCAGGTCGGCAACAGAATTGATTCCGGAATCGACACTTGCTACAAGAGTTACTGATTCGGGATGAATTGAAAAAACCGCCCGAAGATCATCCTGCTTGCCCGCATCTTTCCATTCAGCCATACCGTTAACAGCCTGGTACTGACGGTCAGACTGGGCAATACCGAAATCAAGGTCTCCGGCAAGTACGGCGTTAATGTTATAAACAGAACCTCCGGTGGATTCTACTGTTGCCTTGATGCCATATTCATCATATTTTGCATTAACCATGCGGCTGATTGCGCCACCGGTGGGATAATATACTCCGGTAACACCGCCGGTTCCGATAGTTACAAACTTGTTTTCACTCTGACCGCCTGCATAAGCGGTAAAAGAAAAGATAACTGCTGTTAGCAGTGCCAGTACACCGATTTTCTTCATGTGTTTCTCCTGTTAATTTGTTAATGTCATACTAAATTACTTGGTTATTACAAATATTGCAAGTAATTTCAATATTTTTACTATAATGGTATAAGATTCGGCCGGCAGCCAACAAATTCGCAATTCAATAGACCTTTCCCGTCTCTCCCTTGACCTGACTGCAGCCATTGGGTAGGTTCTCTCTATGATGCAGCAGTTTTTGTCCTATACCTACTACCTCCTTCTGGCAGTTCTTATATTTAATCTCACACAGCGCAAACATCAGGATCATGGTGAAAGAAAGCGTCTTGCCAGCCTTTTTACCGCCGGCGGTATTCTTCTTTTTCTGACTTTCATGCAGGCTGTTGTTCATTTTGACCTGGGACCCTGGGGATATACTGCAGCCACAGCACTTACAGCCCTTTACTACTGGTTTTTAAGAAAAAAGATCGCCGTTTTCCGGTTTAGCTGTCCTGAGTGCGGCAGTCGCTACTCCTGGAATAATATCTTTTATTACGACACCCCCACATGCAGCTGCACTACGAAAATACCAGCTGTTCCTGACAGCGTTGACGATGTTGACTGGGATACCTGGAAAGCAAAAGAAGAGGCAGTCCTCTGTTTTATTGTCAGAGACGGACAGGTCTTGCTTATCAACAAAAAAACAGGACTGGGTGCCGGAAAGGTCAGCGCTCCAGGCGGACGCATTGAAGCGGGAGAAACTCCCGAAGAGGCGGCAATCCGTGAAACAATTGAAGAAACAGGCCTGACCCCTTACAACCTGGAGGAACGAACAGAGCTCTGCTTTATCTTCGCCGACGGGTACTCTCTCCATGGACGAGCATTTTTCGCCACCGACTGCAGCGGAGATATGATTGAAACAGACGAGGCGGATCCCTTCTGGTGCAGTGTTGAAGAGATTCCATTTGACAAGATGTGGGCCGACGATCCTCTATGGATTCCGGGAGCCATGGAAGGGGAAAAGAAAAAGGGTGTTTTCATTTTCGACGGAGATACAATGCTGAGCCACCGTTTTGAAATGAAAAGCTGACCCCCCTGTGATTGAACTTGCATCCCAAAATGCATATCTTTGAATTACCGGAACCAATGGATACAGATCAAACGGGGAGTAAATGTTAGTAGAGGCAGAAATCTGGACCATCGCCAGAACAGACCAGGGCAACGCCGTGCTAGTTCGCCCCACCGGCAGTGAATCTGCTGTGCCCATTTTTATTGGACAACTGGAAGCTCAATCAATTCTGATCGGGCTCGGGAATGTACCAATGCCGCGGCCCTTAACCCATGATCTGTTTCTTTCACTTCTGGCGACCCTCGGCATACAACTGCAGAGAATCGAGATCACAAGTTTAAAAGAAGGAACCTTTTATGCGCAGATCATCCTGAAACCCGCCACCGGGGATGAGATGATCGTTGATGCAAGGCCATCAGATTCAATAGGAATCGCTGTTCGGGCAAAATGTCCCGTTTTTATCGATGAAGCTATTGTTGAAGAGGCGGGAATTTCGGTCTCCTCGGTAAACGCCGGCGGAGAAGAGATGGGCGCCAACCCCTATGAAACAGAAAAAAAGCGGCTGGAGGAAGAACTGCACAGGGCGGTGGAAGACGAGAACTACGAGGATGCAGCAAAACTCAGGGATAAACTGCAAAAACTTACCGAAACCTTCCCCCAAACAGACGAAGAGGAGTAGGTCAGGCAGACTGCAAAAGAGTTCCACCGCACCCAAGTACGGTTCGAAGAATTTCCCTCAAAATATGTCCCTCACATGAAACAAGTCTCCGGCGTGCATCCGGATGAATAAGATACCGTGAGAGCCTGGCCAGTATTTCAAGGTAGACAGCCTGCATTTCAGGCGGATTGGCTGCAATGAACATCAGGTGAACCGGCTCTCCGTCGTATGATCCATAGACTATTCCGGGAGAAGAGACTCCAAGAAACAGATAGACATCCGTAAGGGAAGTGACCTTTCCATGGGCAATAGCAACACCATGACCAAGCCCTGTTGAACCTTCTTCTTCCCGCCGGAATACTGCATCCTTAAGACCATGTAGACGGTTAAGAGAAGCAAGCAGGCTGATTTCTTCAAACATTTCACCAATCGCATCCGTCTTTTTTCGGCTGCAAACAGGTTTCAGGATTGAAGACTGGGGCAAAATATGGTGAAACCCTGAAAGATAGGTGTTCATACTTTGATTATCGGTTGCTAAATTCTCTATACTTAGATAGAGAAAAAAGGGATATACTTATTTTTTTAACAGGATAGATGATGAGCGGCATTGACATAAAAAATATGCAGCAGAAATATGAGAAAACCATTCATGACCTGAAACAGCTTATTGAGATAAGCCGCAGCCTTGCGTCAACTCTGGAGTTTCCAGCTCTTATAGATTCAATTCTGTACATTTGTTTGACCCAGATGAAAGTGCTCAATGTCGGCCTTTTTCTGAAAGACCAGATGCAGAAGAAAACCCTGGAACTCTATCGCAACTATAAAGGCTTCAATATAGATCACCGCAAGCCATACTCAATCCCTGTGGAATCAGATTGTGCAAAAATGCTGCTCTCTATGAGCAGAGCCTGTACCATGCAGGAAATTCTTGAAAGAGCACACCCTGATTCTCCCCAGCTGGCCATGATGCAGGATCTGAGGCCCTCACTGATCGTTCCACTCAGGCTGAAAGATGAACTGATGGGGATTCTGATTATGGGAGAGGGTCCGGATGTTGATCTCTTTTCAGAGGACCAGAAGGAATATATCCAGACAATCTGCCTCTTTGCGGCTGCCGCAGTGCACAATGCAATCCTGTACGAAATGGCCACCACAGACATGATGACTCAGCTGCGCCTGCGAAACTTCTTCCTCTCCTCCATGAATAAAATCTTTGAACAGACTGTCCGGGAGCAGACAACCCTCTCCCTGATTTTCATTGATATTGATCACTTTAAACGACTGAATGATACCTACGGGCATGCCTGCGGTGATTATATGCTTACCCGGGTCTCCGATATTCTGCACAACAGTATCCGCAAAGTGGATATCGGCTGCAGGTATGGAGGCGATGAGTGTGTCATTCTCCTGCCGGGTGCCGGTATGGAGATGGCTACAGCAGTGGCAGAAAGAATCCGCAAAAAGATTGAGACCGGAAATTTCATCTACGAAGGAGAAAAACTCACTACCTCGATTTCTGCCGGAGTTGCCGAGCTGGATATAAACCGGGATTTCACTTCCGAATCACTAATAAAGCGAGCCGACCAGGCCCTGTACCGGGCTAAGGAAAAGGGGCGCAACCAGACGGTCCAGGCGTAATAGCATGGCAAATATAACCGTTCTGCCGGAGAAGGTAATCTATCCGATCAATGCAAGTGTATCCATCCTTAACACCCTGCTGAGAAACGGTCATTCAATAATGCACCGATGCGGCGGTAGAGCCCAATGCGGAACCTGTCGGATAAAGATTGTGGATGGTTCCAGACTAAGCAAACCAGGTCCTCCGGAAATAGCCCGACTGGGTGAGGATATGTTAAAAAAAGGATTCCGCCTGGCTTGCCAGACATATGCCTGGGGAGATGTTGTAATAGAAACAGCCCCCCCGGATGGTATCTGATTTCTCAAATTTCTTAGAGCTGCCGCAGCAGAATCAGCAGATAATTCCAGAACCGCTCGGTGGAAGGAATGCTCACCCGCTCCTTCGGACTGTGAGCGCCCCGGATGTCCGGACCGAAGGAAATCATATCCATCCCCGAAATCTTGCTGTCGATAACTCCGCATTCCAATCCGGCATGAATAACCGTAGTTACAGGATCCTGCCCGTGAACCTCGTGGTAAATTCGCCGCGCTTCTGCAAGCAGTGTTGAATCCGGCTTAGGCTCCCATGCAGGATACTCACTCTCGTACTCAACCTCACACCCAATCAGCTCCATGGCAGCACGTACCTGAGTACAGATCGCATCACGCTTGAAAGCCACAGCCGAACGCTGACTGGTCAGAAGATACAGGGTTGCATCTTTTGTCTGGACTGCCGCAAAATTTGTTGATGTTTCCACCACTCCCTTAATCAGTGAGCTCATCTCCACAACACCATGGGGAACAGAGAGAAGCCCGCGGATGATATCTGTTCCGCCCTCTATAACCCCGTCGGGAGTTTCCTTGAGAGTACGCAGGGAAATTTGTATTTGCCCATCATCCGTATGGCGTCTGCGCGCCTGCTGCTGCTTCAGCTCTGCCTCCTGCTTCAGGACATTCAGAAATTTCTCGGGCAAAGACAGAACTGCCTCAAACTCCCGGGGAATAGCATTATGCTTGCCGCCCCCCCGCAGTGAAACCAGTTCCATATCATCAATACATGCACTATAGATAACCTGTGCTCCCAGCTTGATAGCATTTCCCAGATGTCTGTGAATCTCTCCACCGGAATGCCCGCCGAAAAGACCGTCCACCCGGAGAACTACTGTAACATTTTCCTTCGATGCCGGAAGCACTTTCAATTTTCGCTTACCCGAAGTGTTCCTGCCTCCTGCACAGCCGAAATAGAAGATACCCTCCTCCTCGGAATCCATGTTTATCAACCTCCGTCCCCGGATAATATCCGGAGTAAGGCCCATGGCGCCGTTCAGGCCGGTCTCTTCATCAACAGTGAAAAGGGCTTCCAGAGCCGGATGCTGAAGCTCCTTATCTGCAAGAACGGCAAGAGCTGCAGCCACACCGATGCCGTTATCCGCACCGAGGGTTGTCCCTTCAGCACGCAGCCAGTCTCCGTCTGCAACCACCCGGATGGGATCTTTTTCAAAATCATGTTCCGTACCATCATTTTTCTCACAGACCATATCCAGATGCCCCTGGAGTACCAGAGGAGGATGGTCTTCATACCCCGGAGAAGCCGATTTGGACACAACCACACTGCCCACGGTATCCCTGCGTGCTTCGAGTCCTTGTTTTGCAGCGAAGGCGAGAATATATTCAGCCAGGGCATCTTCGTTGCCGGAGCCGTGGGGAATCGAACAGATATCTTCAAAATAGGGCCATAACGGGGACGAAAAGCCTGCCCCGGGAATTAGTATTGCCATAGGTTACCCCTCCGAAAAGTGTCTTAAATAAGTTAATACTATCATGAAGCCTAATCTCTGCCCATGAGAAATACGCTTGACCTGAAGACAAAGCTGGAATAGAGTTTTCCACTATGAGACAGACGATCCTAGCTATCACTACATTACAAATCAAGCAACATGATCTACTGAAGATTCTGTCGGAAAATGATCTTGAGGAGATGGATTTTATCCGGGTGGAATCCATAGAAGAAGCGGAGAACCTCTTCTTCGAGAGGGACATCCTCCTGGTTATCGGTGACAACAGCATTCCGGGTATCAGGGAAATACTGATTGAAATGAAGCAGGATGAATTCTTCTCCCATGTTCCGGTTATCCTGTTGATCCCTCGCAGAACTCGTCAGACCATTCAAAAAGCACTTCAGGAAGGATTTGATGTGTGCATCGCAGAGGAGGAAGTTCCACTGCTGCTGGCCCATCAGGCTATACCTCTTATAAAGAATCACCTCCGTTCTGACATCTCAAGAGAAGAAGTCTCGCAACTGCAGGAGAAATCGATTCATGATTTTATCCTGCTTGACCTGATAAAGGATTACATCCCCAGAACTATCTACAATATTGCCCTTAAATGCGCTCATCAGCAGAAGATATGGATCCCCGAAGAAGAGACAACCCTCACAATTGTTTTCGGCGATATACGCGGCTTTACCCCCCATACCCAGAACATGGAGCCCAAGAATGTTATCAGTTATTTAAACCGGGCCTTTGATGTTGTCTCCCGGCTGGTTTATTCCCATAGCGGGGATATTGATAAATACATCGGAGATGCTTTTCTTGCAGTATTTTCCGATCCCCTGGATGCCCTGCAATCCATGATCGCAGTACAACAGGAAATGAGAGAAATAAATCGGGAATCAGAACCGGAAGACAAGATTCTGTTTCGCATCGGAATGCATACCGGTCCGGTAATCCGTGGAAATGTGGGAGGCAATAACCGCTTCGATAATACCCTTATTGGCGATACAGTAAACACAGCAGCCCGGCTTGAACAGATGGGAAGCCCGGGAGGCGTGCTTATTTCTGAAGCAACGCGAAAACTCCTGAACCTTGAACTGCCCGTGGAATACGGAAGACAGGAACGCCTGAAGGGCAGAACCGGCATAGAAACTGTCTGGGAGGTATTTGAATTTCTCGATACCCGGGAGGTCAACTCTGAATCTGCTTCTTTGTGAACCGGAGGAGATAGACAATAACAATATTGCCCTTATTGAAGGAAGCAGAGCGGAGCATGTAAGAAAGATTCTGAAAGCCTCACCTGGGGAAAATATAAGCGCCGGCATAATCGGTCTCGGCAAAGGAACTGCCGAGATTCTGGAACTGAAACCCGGCGCCTGTAAAATTCATATCACAGCCGGAGAAAAGCCGGACAGCCTGTATCCGCTGAGGCTTGCTGTAGGCATGGTTCGTCCCATACAGGTAAAAAGAATTCTGAAAACCGCAGCCTCCTTCGGTATCAGCGAAATACTTTTCCTTCCCACGGACCTGGGAGAAGCTTCCTACCGAAACGCAAATATCTGGCAGGAATACCACAGATTGCTGGTGGAGGGAGCCTCGCAGGGAGGAATCTGCAGTCTGCCGAAGGTCCGGCTCTGTTCCGGACTCAATGATCTGCTCTCTCCAACCGATCCCGGAGAACGGCGCATTGTCTTTGATCTTCCTTCACCAGAGTACCCTGATTACCATGCAGCTCCGCTGCAGCCGCAGCAGGATACGATGATTCTCATAGGATCAGAAAGGGGATGGACCGAAAAAGAGAGGAAAAAGATCTGCTCTGAAGGCTTTGAACGCCGCAGTCTCGGCCGACGGGTTCTTACAACGGAAACCGCCTGTACTGCCGCAATGGCACTTATTCTTCAGGAGACGGGCTTTTTTTAAGTCCAAGCATAAGCAGAAACAGATAGATTCCACCGAAAAAGACCAGGGAAAGTGCTATCCAGAAAACACCGTGACCTTCTGCCGCCTGATAAAAGAGGGTGGCAATAATCCAACCCATGAGGGTGTGATAAACCGCAAACAGGATCGTATACAGAGCACCTATTTCTTTAAAGACTGTAGCAATAACTGCCAGACAGGGAAAATAGACCAGCACAAAGAGCAGATACGCATATGCCTGTGCCGGCGTGAAATGCCTCTGGAGCAGCACAAAACTGCGAGGATCCTGCTGATCTTCTGCGCCGAATCCAAGAGCAGTTGCGATCCCTTTCGGAATTGACAGCAGGGCATCAACCACTCCACCAAGCAGGGAAAAGCTCTCCTCTTCCGCAGAACCCGTATCCTTCCCGGCAGGGTCCATTTGTGCGTACAGACCGTTTACGGTTCCCACAATGGATTCCTTGGCAAAGACACCGGTGAACAATCCCACAGCAGCCGGCCAATTGTCCCGTTCAAGCCCCATAGGCTCAAAAACCGGCGTAAGACCTTTTCCGATGGCTGCCATAACAGAATTCTCGTTATCCTGATTACCAATACTGCCGTCCATACCGAAGCTGCTCAGAAATCCCAGTAACAATACAGCTAAAATAATCACCTTTCCGGCACGGAAAATAAAATCCTGCAGCCGCAACCAGGTATGCAGCAGGATGTGCTTCAGCCTGGGGGTATGGTAGGGAGGGAGTTCCATAATCAGATGACTCACCTCACCCCGGAAAGCGGAGGTTCGGAAGATAAACCCGGTCAGAATTGCAAGAAGGATTCCAATCAGATAGAGGGAAAAAACCACGACCCCCGCAGAGTCTCCGAAGAACGCTGCCGCAAACAGTGCATATACCGGAAGCCGGGCTCCGCATGACATAAGGGGAGACATAAAAATTGTCATAATACGGTCTTTACGGGAATCCAGGGTTCTGGTGGCAAGCACTGCAGGTACGGTGCAACCAAACCCCACCAGCATGGGAACAAAGGCTTTGCCCGGAAGGCCGATATAGCGCATAAAGCGGTCCATTATAAAGGCAGCCCGGGACATATACCCCGAATCTTCCAGAATGGAGAGCATAAAAAAGAGAAAAAAGATAACCGGGACAAAGGTAGCCACCGTTTGAATACCTGCCCCGATACCGTCGGCAAGCAGAGCTACAACAAAAGCCGGGGCATGGACAGCTGTAAGCAGCCAGCCGAATCCGTCTACAAAAACAGTTCCGGTAAGAATATCAAAGAAATCAATGAAAGCTCCCCCCAGAGAAATAGAGAGCCAGAACACCAGATACATAGATAGAGCAAATAGAGGCACACCTAAAACAGGGTTCATTACCACATGATCGATACGGTCGGTAAGACTCTCTTTTTCAACAGTTCTGGTTATTACCTCTTTAACAACTCCCCGGATAAGTCCATACCGGGCATTGGCTACAACAACATCAGGTGTATCCCGCAGGATTGAGGTAACCTGTTGAATGCGGCTGCTTACCTCTTCCCGGCTTATCCAGCCTTTTTTCATCTCCCTGGGAGTAAGAATCTCGTCTTCCTCCAGTAATTTAACCGCAGTCCAGCGTGGCTGCAGGGTGCCGGGATCTACCGCTATAATTCTCGGTGTCCAGTCACGGATAACGTCTTCAACCTCGTTGGGGTATTTTACCCTTACATCCGAAGCCTGTGCTTTTTCCGGACCTTTGAGCGCAGCGCGTATCCCTTTCATCATGGTTTCAACTGCATCCGCACTGGTTGCGGAGACTTTCATTACATAAAAGCCGAGATGAGCACTGAGGTGACCTTCATCTATGGATAAGCCCTGAGCTTCTGCCAGATCATGCATGTTAAGAGCAAGGATGGTGGGGATTCCCATTTCCATAAGCTGGGTTGTCAGGTAGAGATTACGTTCAAGATTGGTGGAATCCAGAATATTTACAGCGAGGTCGAAGTTGCCGGCATTAAGAAAATTCCGGGAGACCCGTTCATCATCTGTTTTTGCAGACAGTCCGTAGATTCCCGGAAGATCAACAAAAAGAAAGGTATCATCCCCCTCTTTTCTCGCGCCTTCAACAAGATCAACCGTTACTCCGGGCCAGTTACCGATTCTCTGGGAACTGCCGGTAAGTGCATTAAAAAGGGTGGTCTTCCCGCTGTTGGGATTACCTACCAATGCAATAGTATATTTCATGATTTCCCTGCTACTGCTCTGTTGCTGTCGGGGAATCCTCACTTACAAGGATGTGACTGGCAATACCCTGTCCGAGCATTACCTTGGAAGTTTTGACCATAAGCACAAAGGGCAGCCCCCTGCCTCCGCGCACTATCTTGATGTGTTCACCGGGAACAATCCCCAGATCGAGCAGTCTCTGCCGCATACCTTTACCGCCGCGGAAAGTCTGAACAGTCACTGTTTTGCCTGCAGGAACTTCCGAGAGGGGCCACATTTGCTGTTCCATTGTCTGATGTACACCGGACTTCATTGTTAGGCCTGCCTATCTTGCTTCGGATACTCTATTATCTTCAATATACTGATATTTTGTCAATTATCCACAGATTTCGTATGAGATAATTAATAGGTATTAATCCCTCAATACAGCTGGCGAAGCTCTTCCGCGATTATCTCGATACCCCGCTGCACATCTTCAGGATTCTGTGCGTAGCTCAGGCGCAGACATTCATCCCGGTGCTGCCAGGGCTCATCATTACCGAAAAAGAAATAACTGCCCGGAATCACCAGGACTCTGCGCCTCTTCAGTCTCTGATAAAGCTCCATACTGGTAACTGGCAGATCTTTCATCCAGAGCCAGAAAAAGATTGAGCCTTCACACTGATGAAGAGCATAAGGCAATCCCTGAAACGCCTGATCTATATAGCCCTGAGTCTCCATGGATTTTGCCTGATAAAAGGGACGTACAATCTCGCGACTAAGTTTAAGCAGTCTACCGTCAGTAAGCAGAGGCGCGGTAATAACCTGTCCGATACTTGAATTGGCAAGGCTCACGATGGCATTTACTCCGGAAAATGCCTCAATAATCTCTTTAGAAGCAACAATAATACCGGTTCTGGATCCCGGAAGACCAATCTTTGAAAGACTCATGCTCAGGATTATATGCTCGTCCCAGATCGGTTTTGTCTCTGAAAAAATAATGTTGGGAAAGGGGGCCCCATAGGCATTGTCCACAATAAGGGGAATACCGTTATCCCGGGCAAGATTTGAAAGCATGGCCAGTTCATCATCGGTAACAACATTGCCGGTAGGGTTGGTCGGACGGGAAACACAGATTGCACCGATATCCGGAGTAACCTCCAGGTTATGGATATCCGGGTGATATTTGAAGCGGTTTCCCGGCAGTTCCTCAATGCGGGATTTTCTGGCGGAAAATATCCCCGGTTCGATTCCCTGATCTGCATAGCCGATATACTCCGGCAGAACCGGCAGCATTATCCGCTTAAGCCTGCCCTTTTCATCGGTACCACCAAACATATTGAAGAGAAAGAAAAAAGCACTCTGACTGCCGTTGGTTACCGCAATATTCTCAGGCCCGATCTCCCAGTTGTATTCCTCCCGCAGCATGGCCGCCAGGGCAGTAAGGAAACTCTCTTTACCTCTGGGAGTATCATAATTGGCAACCATCTGTTCAAACTCACGACCGTTGGAGAGAACCTCTTCCATCCGATCCCGCCAGAGACTGTTCACTTCGGGAATATGAGCAGGATTTCCCCCGCCGAGCATGTAGACCTTCTCTGTTGTCTGCATTGCCGCGCCCAGGTCTTCCATAAGTGCATTAATCCCGGAGTGAGAAGAAAACTGCTGACCGAAACGTGACATGGAAAAACTCATTGAAGGGGCCTCCTGATGCTGGCTGTTATACCGAGATATTAGCATAACAACTGACCTAAAATAAACCTTCACCGGTCATACAGAATTAATCCGTCCGGTCTTGCTGTATATCAGCAGGACATGAGAATATACACCATGGACATTCAACTGGTACGCACCTGGATAGAGACTGACGGAGAATTCAGTTTTTCCCGCTCCGCCGGACCGGGGGGACAAAACGTTAATAAACTCAATACCAAGGTTACCCTGAGCCTTAATATCACTGATCCACAAGGGCTGACGAATTCCGAACTGGAACGGCTGCAGAAAATGCTCCAGAACCGCATCAGCGGAGACAACAGACTGGTTATTCAGGTACAGGATACCAGGAGCCAGATCCGTAACCGGGAAATTGCCGTTCTCAGAGCAATGGAGCTGATTTCCTTTTCCGTACAGAAACGAAAAAAACGCAGACCGACTTTACCCACCTCTTCATCCAGAGTTAGACGCCTGGATAAAAAGAAGCAGAGGGGCAACATTAAAAAATCACGTAAAAACCCCGGAATCGACTCCTATTAGGTAACAGATCCAGTCCCTGAAAGACATACATACCAGTGTGTACTTTTTACAGAATTCTAATTGATACCCGGGTATCCGCTGCGTATATTATGCACTACACTGATCATAGAGTAGGTTAACGATCGGTCGGTTACTTGAATATTTCAACAAACCAAGAAAAATGGAAAAAAGAGAAATTATAGAAGCTGCCTTCAACCAGTGGCAGCACCAGATGTTTACCAATACCAGCCTCACCCCGGTTGCCGAAGAACTTAAGGTCACCAAGGCAGCCATGTACCGCCATTTTTCCAGCAAAAAATCTCTGGAAGCCGGTATGGAGGATCTTTTTGCTGCGGACTACTGCCTTGCTTCACCCTCCATACTCTTATCTTTGACAACAGAACCAGCAAACCGTTTTCTTGAAACATACATAAAAGAGCTCACCGGCTTTCTCTCAGACCACGCCGGCTACATCCGCTTCATGACTGCCCAGCTTTTTCACCGTGATTCTGTGGAAGAACTCCGGTTTAAAGAGACTTTTTTTCATGAAGCGGAAAAGATTATCAGCTTTTTCCGTAGCTCCGGCATGAATGAATCTGTGGCAGTCCGGTCCATCCGTTATTTTTATACCCACCTTCTCGGATTCTCACTCCTCCTGCTGAAAAACGGTAATAAAGAGGGAGAAATCCCCGGATATGCACCGGTTATTGCAACCTCATTTATAGAAGGCTTCGGAGGGGAATCCGATAGCCGTCCCGACTATGCTGCAGCAGAGAGACAGATCAACGTGGGCGAAGAAGATCTGCCCAGGAACAACCGTATTATTGATTCCCTTCTAACCGTGGTTGACCGGGAAGGTCTGAAAAGTGCAAGTCTCAGTAAGATTGCCGAAGAAGCAGGATACTCAAAAAGCACCCTCTATTCATTCTTCAAGAACAAGGATGAGATACTTTTCAGCCTATTTGCCGACCATACGGCTGCCTTTGACAGGCTCTATATTAGGTTCTGCAGCAGTGAATATCCTTTCCCGGAGAGGGTCTACCGACTTATCGTACTGCTTCACCGCTACCTGATACGGAATAAGTCCTTTCTGACAACCCTCCACTGGATGAGGTTTCAGAACCTCCATATAGACACCCGCAATCAAAACAGGTGGAAAAGCACTCTTCCCCAATTCTTGCATCTCCCGGAAGAGATAACCTGCAGAAACTTCGGTCTCAGCCCCACATCCCTGATGAACCTCCTCTGGTTCCAGCTGATCCGGGAAATAATAGAACTTACCCGTACCCCGACCCTCGTTGAGGCAGGGAACGGCGACAATAATGAGCATTTACGCAATCTTTACCGCATATTCTGCCATGGAGCAGCGGATTTTTTCAGGAGTTAGATAATGAAATCTGTTTACAGATCTGCTGGAATTTTTTCAGTACTGTTGTGTGCCTTAACCACCGGACTTTTTTCCCAGACTCTCCCTCTGGAAAGGGAAGATATCGATAAGCTTATCGGTGAGGAGCTCACCATTGCCGATGCCGACAGTTACAGCCTGACTGTGGAAGAGGCGGTAGCACTGGCGCTGGAAAACAACCTGAGCCTGGTCAGAGAAGCTGCATCTTTGCGAACCGACAAGCGCACCATGGATACCGCCTGGAATGTGCTCATACCATCGGTAAAAGCAACTTCCACACTTACCCGTTTTCATGAGGAAGTAGGCACATCTCCTAACAGCTATATGGGCACTCTCTCTGCCGGCCTGAATTTCTCCCTCACTCTTACACCCCAGCTCTGGTATGCCTTCCGGGCCACCATGTACAACTACGAGCAGGGCCTTCTGGCCCAGGAGGATGCAAGACTGGGGATTGCCACCAATGTGAAAAAACAGTTTTACACTCTGCTTACCCTGCAGGAGCAGATTAAGATTCTGGAACAGCAGCAGCGTTCCTACGAAAAACGCTTTGATCAGGCCTCTACCAACTACGACTTCGGCCTTGCCGACGAGTACACAAAGCTGAGTGCCCAGGTGGCCCTGGAGAACTTCAAACCCCAGGTGGAAATCGCCCGGGACGGGTACGAGCAGGCCATGCTGGGCTTTAAACTGAGCCTGGGCATAAACCTGAACTCAAAACTGAATCTGAACGGAAAAATTGAGATTACCCCACGCACCTACAATGCTGACAAGTTGATCGACAGCTACATTCTCAACCGCCTGGATATACAAACCCTGGTTTCCAACCTTAACAGTCTGGATAATTCCCGGAAGCTCGCCTTCTCCGCCTATCTCCCTTCTCTTACCCTGGGTTACGGACTGGATCAGGATCTGTCGGGAGATCCCTGGAGTGATTTTTCTCTCTCACCGGGAGACTGGGAGAACGGCTCAACACACAGGGTTCTCTCACTGACTCTTTCCATGAGTCTAAGTGAACTCCTGCCGGTTTCCGGAACCAGTAATGATATAAAAGAGATCGATGATTCCAGGGAGGCACTCCGGGCAAGCCTGGCCCAGGCACTGCAGGGTGCGGAACTCGAGATACTGACCGCCGTTCAGACAGTAAACAAGTCTGTTCAGGTTATAAAAGCAAAGGAACTGAATGTTGAACTGGCTCAGCGGGCCTATCAACTGGCCGAAGAATCCTATAACGCCGGAGGAATGTCCCTTCTGGATGTAGAGGATGCGGAGGACAAACTTCAGGAAGCCCGCTTTGAACTGCTTAGTGAGAAGGTGAATTATATAAGCGGCATAGTTGACCTTGAGTCAGCAATAAACCGCTCCGTCGACGACGTGGAATAAGGAAGGATTACCATGAAAAAAAGAAGCTTAATCACACTCCTGATACTGACAGCAGTCTTACTCGTTTTGATCTCCGGCTGCAATCGGCCGGGAAAGAATCCCGGAGGAGAAAATGAAGAGGAAACCGTATTTGCCGTCAATACCACCACCGCGGTAAAGGGCCAGCTGTTTGATTATCTAGAAATAAACGGCGATATTGTTGCCCAGTCAAGTGTGGATGTATATGCAGATACTACAGGAAAACTCTCAAAGCTGAATGTAAAAGTAGGAGACTATGTTTCCAAAAACCAGATAATAGCCGAGGTTGATCCATCCAAGCCGGGGCAGACTTTTGCAGCAAGCCCGGTTAAAACACCCATCGGAGGAACCGTTACCAGTATTCCCGGTGACATAGGTGCAGTTATCTCCACGGCAGTTCCGGTGGCCACAGTGAGCAAAGTGGACAGCCTGGAGATTTCAACGGGAATTGCTGAACGCTACATCTCCCGGATTACAAGCGGGCAGCAGGCACTTATTGAAGTTGAAGCCTATCCCGATGTCCGCTTCACCGCCTACGTCAGCGAAGTCAGCCCTGTGGTGGATCCCATAACCAGGACCATGGCGGTTACCCTTGCCTTCAATCAGCAGAACAGGCGAATAAAGGCGGGGATGTTTGCCAAGGTTAAAATAATCGTCCAGGAAAAGAAAGGAACGGTAAAGATTCCTCAGGAATGTATGGTTATCAGAGAAGATTCTCCTGTTGTATTTGTGGTCGGGGATGATCAGACAGTTACTGCCCGGACAATTGTTCCCGGCATCCAGATAGACAACAAACTTGAGGTTCTTGAAGGAATCAAACCAGGAGAAACAGTTGTAATCCGGGGTCAGACACTGCTGGAAGACGGTGCTAAAATCCGTGTAATCGATACCATAGAACCCCTTCCCGATGCGGACTCTATCCGATAGGACGGTATTATAATGAGTGTTACAAAATCAGTAGTAAACCGCCCCACTACGGTGGCGATTATATTTGTTCTTCTCATTGCCCTCGGATTCTATGCTGTAACCGATCTGGCGATAGATCTGTACCCTGAGATAGAACCTCCAGTGCTGCTGCTCTTTACCGACTACTCCGGAGCAGGCCCTGAAGAAGTTGAAAAGAGCGTTACCCGTCCCCTGGAAGGGGGATTAAGCAACGTAGGCAACATAGAAAACATCACCTCCACGTCTGCCGAAGGTAACAGCATGATCCAGATAGAGTTTACCTGGGGTACCGATATGGCTGAAGCGGCAAATGATGTCCGGGATAAACTGGAAATGGTGAAGGGCTATCTTCCCGATGAAGCGTCAGCTCCACAGATTTTCAAGTTTGACCCCTCCATGATACCCATCCTCTATCTTAATGTTTCCGGAAACCGTACCCCGGAGGATCTGCGTGAGATTGCAGAAAAGATTATACAGCCCAGGCTGGAGCAGGTTGAGGGCGTCGCCCTGGTAAGTATCTCAGGAGGCCGGGAACGGAAAATCCGGGTGGAGGTTCCCCAGAACCGTCTGGAAGCCTACAACCTAACGCTGACACAGATTCAGTCCATGATTATCGGACAGAATGTCTCTCTGTCCGGAGGATCAATCGGTGAAGGCAATATAAACTATCTTATAAGCACCGCAGGAGAGTACACCTCCATCGACGAGATAAAGAATACGGTAATTGCCTATAAAAGCGAGACCACTGTTACAACAACTGCCACCGGCAATCCCACCCGTACAGTACGGCTGGGAGACATCGCCCGGGTATATGACGGATATGAGGATGAAACCAACGCCATCTTCATCAACGGACAGTCCGGAGTCTATCTGACAGTACAGAAGCAGAGCGGAACAAACTCGGTACAGACCTCGGATAATGTCCATACAAGAATAGAGCAGATTAACTCGGAGCTCCCTGCAGGAGTGCAGATAACAATTCTCTACGATACCACCAAGATAATCCGGGCTTCCCTGAAGCAGGTGTCAAGTTCAGCCATCGTCGGCGGCCTACTGGCAATCCTTATTCTGCTGCTGTTTCTGCGCAGCTTTAAAACAACCCTTATAATCGGTCTCACAATTCCCATATCCTTCATTATAACCCTGATGCTGATGTATTTCGCAGGACTCACCCTCAATATCATGACCCTCTCCGGTCTGGCCCTGGGTATAGGAATGCTTGTGGATAACTCAATTGTTATCCTTGAGAATATCTACCGATACCGTGAAAAAGGCGCCAAACTCTCAACATCAGCCATTATCGGTACCCGGGAAATGATCAACGCCATTGTCGCCTCCACCCTGACGACCATCTGTGTCTTTGCCCCTCTGGCGATTTTCAAATCCCAGTTGAAAATGATAGGAGAACTCTTTGCAGGCCTCTCCTTCACAGTTGTTATTTCGCTTATAAGTTCACTGTTTGTGGCCATGTTCCTGGTGCCGGTACTATCAAGCAAGTATCTACCTATCCGTTCAAACCGACAGCGGCCCAGACGAGGCTTCAGTAAATCCCTGGACGATGCCATGGCACGATTTTTCAACGGCCTGGACAACCTGTATAAGGGCGCCCTGAAAAAAGTTCTCCACCGCAGAAAAACTACCATAGCGGTTGTCCTGGCGATTTTCCTGGGAAGTTTAGGACTGCTAACTATCGGATCCTTTGAGTTTATGCCCTCCATGGATGAGGACATGATCAGCCTCAGCGTAGAGCTGCCCCTGGGAACAGACCTAAATGTAACAAAATCTGTGATGCGCCAACTTGAATCCGTTGCGGAAAAAGAGATTAAGGGATACTCCAGTCTTATCGTCTCCTCGGGAGAAAGAAGTTTCTTCGGCTTCCTCGGCGGCATCCAGACCCATAAAGGATCTCTGACCATATCCCTGCCTTCCTATGAAGAGCGGGTTATGACCTCAACAGAGGTCAAAGAGGTGTTGAGATCCCATTTCAACGAGTTTCCCTCTGTTGTATTTGAATTCGAGTCCGGAGGGATGGGAGGCGGAAGCGGTTCGCCCATCGATATCCTTATCAAGACAGACGATCTGGATCTGGGAAAAGAGACCGCCCACCGTATACGCCAGCTTATTCAGGATGAGATTCCCGAAATCACCGAACCGGTTGTCTCCCTGCAGGAGGGACTTCCCCAGCTGGATATTGTGGTGGACCGTGAACGGGCCTACAACCTCGGGCTGACCATGGCATCCGTAGGAGCGGAAATTCGGGCCAATATAAACGGAGCAACCGCCTCGCAGTACAACGACCAGGGGAATGAGTACGATATTCTGGTGATTCTGGATGAGCAGGACAGGGATGAGATTCCTGACCTGAACAAGATTTTTGTTGTCAGCTCTCTGGGACAGCGCATCCCGCTCTCCAGCTTTGCCGCAACCCGCAAAACCACCGGGCCGGTCAGCATCAACCGGGAGAATCAGACCCGGACAATCCATGTCCAGGGAGGTCTTGCACCCAAGGCCCAGCTACAGAAAGTTGAGCTCCAGCTGCGAAAAGCCATCGCCGAAAAAATACCGGTTAACGAAAATGTAGTAATAGAATTCTCCGGCGATTATGCGGATCTGATGGAGTACGGAGTCAAGTTTGTGATTATTCTCATAATCAGCATCCTGCTCGTTTTCGGGGTAATGGCCAGTCAGTTTGAATCCTTTCTGGATCCATTTATTATATTCTTTACTATTCCCCTGGTACTCACCGGTGTAATAATCATCTATATCGTAACCGGGCAGAGCTTCAGCATATTTACCGCCGTAGGACTGGTAATGCTGGTGGGTATTGTTGTGAACAACGGAATCGTTCTGGTGGATTATACCAATCTGCTGCGAAAGCGGGGGCTGTCGGTAACAGAGGCCTGTATCGAAGCTGGCGGAAACCGTTTACGGCCGATTCTTATGACCACCCTGACAACAGTTCTTGCCCTGATCCCCATGGCATTCTTCCCGGGCGAAGGAGCAGACCTGGTACAGCCGATTGGAAAAACCGTTGTAGGCGGACTCTCTGCTGCAACCCTGCTGACCCTGTTTCTGGTTCCGGCCCTGTATGCCAGCTTCAACATCCGCGGGGAAAAACGCAAAGAGAAGAAGCAGGCGAAACGGGAAAAGAGAATTGCCATGCGCAAAGAGATGCAAGGAAGTGACTCATGAAACGTATTGAGATAATTGCCAATAAATCGGTGGAGACCGATCTCCACGATGCCCTGAAAAAGGCAGGTGTCGCAGAGCATTACACAAAATTCCCTCTTATCTACGGGGAGGGAAACTCCGGCCCCCGGATGGGAGACCACATATGGCCGGAGGAAAACTTCAGTCTGGTTGTATACTGCGAACACGAGGAAGCTGCAGCAATCAGAACCGTTGTGGAAGAGCTGAAAAAGTTCTTTACCCAGGAAGGCATAAAACTGTTTGAGATGTAAAATAAAGCAAGGAGTTCACCATGCGTCCGGCACTTAACCCTCTTGTTCTCAGTCTTCAGGAATCAGCAACCCTTGCAATCAACCAGCAGGCCATGAATCTGCGCAGCCGGGGCGAAGAAGTGTTTCACTTCGGGTTTGGACAGGCCCCTTTTCCCGTCCCGCAAACCCTTAAAGAAGCCCTGATCCGAAATGCGGGAGAAAACCGCTACCTGCCAACCCAGGGACTTCAGGAGCTCAGAGAGGCTGTCGCCGGATTCTACCGCAGTCAATTCTCACTGAACTACAGTGCCGGCAATATCATAGTAGGCCCCGGGAGCAAAGAACTGATTTTCCAGCTGATCTATCTGGTGGAGGGAACACTGCTGATACCGGCTCCAAGCTGGGTGAGCTACGGACCCCAGGCAGCACTACGAGGGAAAAAGATAAAAACCGTAGCCACCAAACGGGAGAAATCCTATAAACTTCAACCGGAAGAGCTGGACCGGGCCTGTTATGAGCTGGGGCAGACACAGAAGCTGCTTATTCTCAATAACCCCAATAATCCAACCGGGGCGGTTTATTCCGCGGAAGAACTGGAGGCTCTGGCGGATATCTGCAGGGCCTATAATGTACTGGTAATTTCCGATGAAATCTACGCAATGATTAATTTCACCGGGAAACCGCAGGCAAGTATTGCCAACTACTATCCGGAAGGGACGGTTATCAGCGGGGGCCTTTCCAAAAGCTTTTCCGCCGGCGGCTACCGCCTGGGTATTATGCTCGTACCGGATCAGCTGCAGATTATTATGGACTCCCTGAAATCGTTGGCATCGGAAACCTACTCCTGTGTATCCGCCCCGATACAGCATGCAGCTATCGAAGCCTACGGCAACTTTTCACCCCTCGAAGATTTTATTTTACGCAGCTGTGAAATCTACAAGACTGCATCATTGTATTTACACCGCCGTTTTCTCGCCATGAGCTTGAACTGTCCCAGGCCCGAGGGAGCGTTTTACCTCTTTCCGGATTTTGAACCCTTCCGGGAAAAACTACGCAACCGGAAAATTCTCACAGGTGTCGCTCTAACGGAAACCCTGCTGACAGAAAGCCGGGTTGCTCTACTGCCCGGCTCCGCCTTCTGTTTTCCCGCCTCAAATTTGGGAGTACGTGTTGCGAGCGTAGATTTTAACGGAACTTATGTGTTGGAAAACTGGCATTACAGTACTGAACCAAAGGATACAGATATTGAACACTTCTTTCCACGGCTGAAGGGCGGCTGTGACAGCCTGGAAAAATGGCTTCAGAAACTTTGAGACCTTAAAAAGCCGGAGAATTCATCCCAGCTGCGCAGTAGACGCAATTGCTGCCACAAATTCTGTGCCTGATCAAAATCATCACACCCGTTTTTCAGATAGGAAAAATGGAGCTTCATCTTACCAAGGATCCATTGTTTATCATGACCATCGGTCAGCAATTCATCCCTGAGAGCTTCCAGAAAACTCAGCGCATTTTTACTGCTGTAGGGCAGATTACAGCCTCGGCCGATCTCATCACTCAGCACCGGACGGCTGAGAACACCCCGCCCCAGCATCCAGCCCCGGGTTTCGGGAAAGTCGGTTTTTAGCCTCAGATAATCCTCCCGAGTGCGGATGTCACCGCTGTAACAGACCGGATGAGCCGACTGCCCAAGAAACTGTCCGTAAGCAGCAAGGTTCGGGACACCCCGGTACATCTGCCTGCCGGTACGGGGATGGAGCACAATAAAATCCAGCCGGTGTCTGTTCAGCACCGGAAGCAGCTGCCGCCACTCATCGCTGTTTTCCAGGCCGAGGCGCATCTTCACCGAAAAGGCCGGCAAGCCGGGTCTGCATGCCCTATCCAGAACCTTTTCCACAAGATCAGGAAAAGGGAGAATTCCGGAGCCCCTTTTTTTTCTCACCACATTGGGAACCGGACAACCGATATTCCAGTTCACCTGGGTATACCCGAGATCGGCGCATGCCCGGGCAACAAATTCCACACCTTCCGGGTCACGACCAAGAATCTGGGGAATGAGAGGTTTGTCCTGAATATTTACTTCGGGAAGAATATCCCGCAGATGATAATCGTACCGTCTGAGTTCGCGGATCGTTCCGATAAAAGGAGCAATCCCTCCATCTACTCCAGCCGTCTGCCGGAAGAATACCCTCCGGTAGGCAGCGGTTGTTATCCCTTCAAGGGGAGCAAGAACAAGGGAGTCCTGGCTCAGGAGTAGCGGCGAAAAATTACCCACAGAGATGAGAGTACAATCAGATCGGGAGAAAGGTTAAAAAGCCACTGAAGAAGATCAGGCTTGAGAAAACCGTTGAGAAAATAGTAGAAAACTACCCGCAGAGTCCAGAGAGCGAATACAATAAGCGTGGCAAAAAAGAGGGTCCTGTTCTGAACCAGAAGAAAGAGCCCTACAAAAAGGATGGTGCCCGAAACGAGTTCTGCAACAGAAATGATAACTGCTGTTACATCACTGCGGAAACCGAAGAAACGAAAGAAGTCCCTGGAAAGCTGCTGAAGCTTGGAGGTATAGTCCATGAGTCCCAGTAATCCGGACACAATAAGAAAAAGGGCAACCGCGAGTTGAAGAAAAAAGATACCATCCAGAGAACGTCCCCGGTTTGACATACAGACTCCTTTAAAGATTAATCCTGTCTTTATAGTACGGTAATAACAGGGGATTGGGCAAGGCGATTCAGATATTCAATCTTGACCGTAACGGCTGGGGCCGGTATGTACTTTTTTCCGAGTTTACAACCAACCTGCTGTTTATCCTGGGGATGACAGTACTCCTGACCCTGATTTTTCACTACGGGATTTTCGCAGCCTGGCTGTCATTCGGGATGTATCAGATTTTCCATGCCCTGATTCTTTCAGCAGGCTTCCTGTCGGGACACTGGAAAAAGGTTCAGGTAGACTGACAGGCTCAACGGAAGTGGACAGCAGTCCCGGGAGAGGCAAGAAGAGTTGTAAACTCTTTTTCACTCATGGGCTTCCCGAAAAGATAGCCCTGATAGATGTCGCAGCCGGCCTGCTGAAGAAAGTCCAGCTGCTCCCGGTTCTCCACCCCCTCTGCCACAACGGAAAATCCAAGATCATGGCTGAGGCCGATTATTGCATTAATAATAGTTGATGACTTCTGACTGTAGTTAAGATTTTCCAGGAAAGACTTGTCAATTTTAATAGTATCCACCGGAAAATCTTTCAACTGCTTTAGAGAGGAATAACCGGTACCAAAATCATCGATGGCAACCTTTATCCCCATGGCAGTTAACTCTCTTAGCTTGCCCACTGCATCATTCTGATCCTGCATAATACCTGTCTCGGTGATTTCCAGTTCAAGTCGGGAGGCATCAAACCCGGTCTCTTCCAGAATATCCCGGATACTATTTACAAGATCGGGCTGACAGAACTGAAAAGGCGACAGATTTACTGCAAGCTGATGTACACTTTCATAACCCGCCATTATCTTCGGCCAGTTGTGACAGGCATTGCGTAAAATTTCCCTTCCAAACTCCACAATCAGGCCGGACTGCTCCACCACCGGGATAAAGGTATCCGGCGGCACAATCCCCAGATCAGCGGAATTCCAGCGAGCCAGGGCTTCTGCCCCGATGATATCACCTTCCCGGTCAACCTTGGGCTGGTAAAGCAGAAAGAATTCATTCTGCCCCACCGCCCGTTCAAGTTTTCGCTGCATGCTTCTACGAGCCTGCAGCGAAGTATGCTGCCGGCGGTTATAGAACTGATAAGCGGACCGACCCTTCTCTTTTGCCATGAACATGGCTGTTTCACAGTTACGAATCAGCTGTTCCTCGTTATGTCCGTCATCAGGATAGACGGCAACACCAATACTGGCAGCAACCCGAATCTGCTCTCCTCCGATGGAGAGGGTGGAAGAAAAGCGGTCCAGAGTTTTCTGTACAATTGGAATCACATGCTCGGTTCTTTTTATATCAGTTAAAAGCACGGCAAACTTGTCACCCTCAAGTCGGGCAATGGAGTCCTCTTTGCGGTAAAACGAGTTAAGCTCCTCACCTATCTCTACCAGTATACGGTCTCCCATTTTGGGCCCGTAGAGGTCGTTGATCTCCTTGAATCGGTCCAGACCGATACACAGCACGGCAAAAGTGGTTGATCGCCGTTTGACATGCCGCAACTCAAGTCCCAGACGCTCAAAAAACATTCTCCGGTTAGGAAGTCTTGTAAGGTAATCATAGTGCTGAAAAAACCGGGCTTTCTCTTCGGCATTTTTCCTGGCAGAAATATCCCGAATAGTCAGGATAACGCCTCCAATGCGAAAATTATCCAGTTGATTATTGCAGTTGGCTTCTACATGAACATAATCTCCGGAGAAGACTCTCAGACGGAAATCAAGAATGTCGAAATTTTTCAGATCTGTTATGCCGCTTATATAAAGGGCACTTACCTGGTCTCTGTCCTCTTCATGGATAAGCTCTTTCAGAGTCCTTCCAATCAGATCATGAGGGCCATACCCGAGCAGACTTAGAATAGCGCCCGTGGCGTATTCTATCTGCATACCATCGCCTAAAATTAGGCTTATCTCCTGGCTCAACTCAACCATGGCATTCAGTTTTTCTTCATTACCTAAAAGACGTTCTTCGTACCGCTTCCAGTGAGTAACGTCAAAGATGTTTACTACCGACATACTCATTTCCGGAACAATACCAACCTGCACCAGAAGGCCCCGGTGAACCCCGTTGCGGTCAATAATTGAGCATTCGTACTGAAGAGGTATTTCCGAATCTCCGTCTTTCCGGCGATCATGAAAATAGCGGACTTTCTGCAGATCATCTTCACGTAGAAGTGAATCCCAATGGACCCCACCGGAAAGAAGCTCCTCCCGGGTATAACCGGAAATTTCGCTGACAGCTCCATTTACATATATCAGATTCAGCCACTCGTCAAAAACCAGAATGGCCGATTGTGAATTTTCAATAACAGTCTCATAAAATCCGTCAGGATTTTTCGAATCAACATTCATTTCATGCACACCTGTGTAATTCGATTAACGGCATTGATCTGCATAAGATTGAGGCTATCGCCTGCCCCTTTTACGGGAATCTCTTTTACCTGGAGACACAAGGGCATTTCCGCCGAAGCCTATCAGATCAGTCCGCCCTGCCTTCACCAGCGCCTTTCGGACCAGAGGTGCATTCTCCGGTCTGTTGAACTGCAGCAGCGCCCGCTGCATCTGTTTTTCTTCATAGCTGCGGGGAATATATATCTTTTTCATGTTCCGGGGATCGATACCGGTGTAATACATGCAGCTGGAGACAGTTCCCGGGGTGGGGTAGAAATCCTGAACCTGCTCCGGGATAAACCGCTGCTTCCGGAAGAACAGGGCAAGCTCAATTGCATCTTCAAGAGTAGACCCCGGATGGGAGGAGATAAAATAGGGCACCATGAACTGCTTCTTCCCCATGGAGGTATTCATCTTTTCATATTTATCCCGGAATTCAAGAAATACTCCGTGAGGCGGTTTTCCCATTGCCGATAGAACCCTGCCGGAAACATGTTCCGGCGCCACTTTCAGCTGGCCGCTTACATGATGGGCACAGAGTTCACGAAGAAAATCTTCATTACCTGCCTCCAGAAGATAATCAAAGCGTATACCGGAACGGATAAATACCTTTTTTACTCCCGACAGCTTACGGAGCTTTTTCAAGAGAGCAATATAATCACCATGATCCGTATCCAGATGTGGACAGGGTTTAGGGAACAGACACATGCGCTGAGGACAGGCACCGGTAGATGTCTGTTTTTTGCAGGCCGGGTGTCTGAAATTCGCCGTAGGGCCACCTACATCATGAATATATCCTTTAAAGTCCGGCATAGCCTTTACCAGCTCCGCCTCTTTAATCAGTGACTCATGGCTGCGTGACTGGATAATTCTCCCCTGATGAAAGGTGAGCGCACAGAAACTGCAGGAACCAAAACAGCCGCGACTGGAAACCAGACTGAAACGTACCTCCTCAAGGGATGGCACTTTCTCTGTATACGACGGATGCTGCTGCCGCATGAACGGTAGATCATACACCCGGTCAAGGTCCTCTCGCGAGAGGGGCAAAGAAGGGGGAAGCTGAAGAATCCCGCTGCTGCCGTAGCCCTCATAGAGAGGACTTCCGCTAAATGCATCGGCGTTCTGAATCTGCACCTGAAAGCTTTCTGCATAGGCCCGAAGCCCTGCTTTCAGGTCATCGTGGGATGGCAGAATAACAGTACCTTCGGGAAGATCCCCTGGCTGTATTTTGACCACTGTACCGGGAATATCCAGAATTTCCCGTACCGCAACACCACGGTTCAGACGGCGTGCAATTTCCACAATACTCTGTTCTGCCATACCATAAACCAGCAAATCTGCTTTTGCATCCAGAAGAATGGAACGACGCAGACTATCTGACCAATAGTCATAATGAGCCAGTCTGCGGAGTGAGGCTTCTATTCCGCCGAGAATAACAGGAACTTTCTTATAGGCCCGGCGTATTAGGTTGGCGTACACCAGGGATGCCCGGTCCGGCCGCCGGCCGCCTTCCCCACCGGGTGAGTAGGAATCCTGCCGCCTCCGTTTTCTGGCTGCCGTATAGTTGGCCACCATAGAGTCCAGGTTGCCGGCAGTTACCAGAAAACCCAGTCTGGGCCTGCCGAATATTTTCAGGCTCTCTTCTGTTTTCCAGTCGGGCTGGGCAATAATACCAACCCGAAAACCTTCAGCCTCCAGAACACGGCCGATAATTGCTGTGCCGAAAGAGGGATGATCAACATAGGCATCACCGGATACAATAATAAAATCGCAGCGGTCCCATCCAAGGACAGACAATTCCTCTGCGGTACATGGCAAAAAGCTGTTCATTCCGGTCAAGTATGACAAAAATAACAGGATTTTACCAGAAGGAAACAAACTCCATATTGACGGCATAAAAGCTTGGGACTAAGCTTTTAGAACAGCTCTTTCCGGAGGTAAAAAGTGCTCTCTCCATCGGTTTTCTGGGCCATCAGCGGCCTTCTTCTCATCGGGTCCGAAATGCTCATTCCCGGCTTTACCATCTTCTTCTTCGGCCTTGGCGCCCTGGGAACCTCCCTTATCAGCCTGATATTTCCATTCCTGCCCGTACATATTCAGGCGATTGCCTGGCTCGGCCTCTCAATCGGCGGCTTTGTTTTTCTCCGGAAAAAATTCAGCTCCGTCCTCAGGGGAACTATTATCTATCGTGAAGATGATTCGCAAAAATTCACCGGTCGGGAGGCTGCTGTGCTTGAAAAGATAAGCCCCGATGAACCGGGAAGAATACGGGTTAATGGAACCAGCTGGGAAGCTGTCTGTTATGACGAAACCTTCCACCGGGGAGACACTGTTCTTATTTTAAAACAGGAAGGTATGCGTTTTATTGTAACCAGTATTATTGATGAGGCAGATATCGATAAATACTATAAAATCGAGGAGTGAATATGGAGGAAACACTGTGAATGTTTATTTACTTTACCCGCTGTTGATTGTGGTAATTGTAATCTTTTTCAAACTTGTCCGGATTGTACCGGAACAGGAAGCCTACATTATTGAACAGTTTGGTAAGTACCAGAGAACCCTGGGAGCAGGACTGCATCTGGTTATCCCCTTTGTTCAGCGGGTGGCCTACAAACAACTGTTAAAGGAGCAGGTTATTGATGTAGCTCCCCAGATCTGTATAACCAACGACAATGTACAGGTAACTGTTGACGGTCTGCTTTATCTGAAGCTGATTGATCCTGAAAAGGCAAGCTACGGCATTGAAGACTACCGCTACGCTACTGCTCAGCTTGCCAAAACCACCATGCGCTCTGAGATCGGAAAACTGGAACTGGACCGCTCCTTCTCCGAGCGGGATGATCTTAACGACGCAATTGTAAAAGCTGTGGATTCAGCCTCAGACCCCTGGGGCATAAAGGTTACCCGCTATGAGATAAAGGATATATCACCCACGGAAACCATAGAACAGGCAATGGAGGCCCAGATGCGGGCTGAACGGGAAAAGCGGGCAGAAATCCTCACCTCTGAAGGAGACAGGGAGTCCCGAATTAACATTTCCAAGGGAGAAAGGGAAAGCGCCATCAACCTGAGTAAAGGTGATCGGCAGCGAAGAATCAACGAAGCCGAAGGAAAAGCCAGGGCTATGGAAATTGTAGCGGAGGCAACCGCTGCAGGTATTTCCGAAGTAGCCGATGCACTTTCCTCCGCCAAAGGGCGCAGTGCAATGACCTTGCGTTTGACCCAGCAGTATATTGAACAGATGTCGGAGATTTTTAATTCAGCTGATGTTTCAATCCTCCCCTACGACCTGGCACAGGTAAAATCGGTCCTACAGGCCATGCTGCCCGGTGGAGGTAAATCATGAATCCCTTCCTTCCTTTACTTATTGTTCTGATTATTTTTATTCTGGTAATAGCTATAAATCTGCTGCGCAGTATACGGATAGTGCCCTCCCGCTCCGCCCTTGTTGTGGAACGGCTGGGAAAGTATGCAAAAACCCTCGAAGCAGGTTTTCACGTTATGATCCCCTTTATCGATAAGGTCCGCTACAAACATAATCTCAAGGAGATTGCCGTTGATGTTCCTGCTCAGGAGTGCTTCACCCAGGACAATGTGAAAATCCAGGTGGACGGTGTACTCTATCTGCAGGTGGTTGACCCACGCCTGGCAAGTTACGGCATCGACAACTACAGGTACGCCACCATTCAGCTTGCCCAGACAACCATGCGTTCTGTAATCGGACGCCTGGAACTGGATAAAACCTTCGAAGAGCGGGACCAGATTAATGCCCAGGTGGTAAAGGCTGTAGATGAGGCATCGGATCCCTGGGGAGTCAAGGTTTCCCGCTATGAGATTCAGAATATCAGTGTACCAAAACCAATCCTGCAGTCCATGGAAATACAGATGAAGGCAGAACGAGAAAAACGGGCTGCCATTGCCCGCAGTCTTGGAGAAATGGAATCCCAGATAAATGTCTCTACCGCTGCTATGGAAGAGGCAATCAATAAGAGTCAGGGAGAAAAAGAGCGGCGCATAAATGAAGCAGAAGGAAAATCCGCGGAAATTCTTGCCGTCGCCCGGGCAACCGCCTCCAGCATTAAAGCTGTAGCCAAGTCCCTGGAAACTCCGGGAGGCGAAGAGGCCATGACACTACAGATAAAAGAGCAGTATATCAACGAGCTGAGCAAGTTAGGCAAACCCGGCACACAGCTTGTACTGGGAGCAGACCTATCGGATATGGAGAGCGTTCTGAAAAACCTGGACAGCCTGCTGAAACATTAATCTTTTTATTTTATGCCTTCCCCGCTCGCGGATTATCCCGGGCGGGGTTTTATTTTTTAATACTGCGAAGAATCACATACCTGCGGTTATCCGCCACAAATTCAACATTGCCAAAGACCCTCTCCATCCGTGTATGGTAGCCAAGGTGGGCATTGGCTACGAGCTGAAGTTCACCTCCGGTATTCAGCTTTTTATGGGCATCATCTATAAGGCCGAAAGCTGTATCCAGACTGGTGGCACGGCCCTGATGAAAAGGGGGATTGGAAAGTATACAGTCCAGGGAAGCCGTATTACATCCCTCCAGAGACATTCCGTGAACAGCTGTTACCCTCTTCTCCAGTCCATTACGCCTTATGTTTTCCTTAGCAGATATTACAGCTGCAGCTGAATCATCAATCATGGTCACCAGAACCTCCGGAAGCTGCAAAGCTGCATGAATACCAATAAGTCCATTGCCGCAGCCGAAATCCGCGATCTGCCTGAACGATTCCCGAAGTTTAAGATGCTCCAGGAAAAACCGTGTACCAGGATCCTGACGATGCCTGGAAAATACCCCGGGCATATTTATAAGAGGTGCAGGAATCCCATCGACCCGGTAGAAAACTTCATCCTCATCAGGGAGCCCGGATTTTTCAGAGTCAAATGTACAGAATATAAGACGCGCTTTTTTCCTTGCCAAACTGGTAGTGGTCGAACCGAGAATTCGCTCAAAACAGGCAATTGTTGAAGTATGAATATGCCGGGTCATTCCCCCGGCTATTATTGTTACTCCGGCACCTGCAAAGCCGCGGATAAACAGCAGCTGATGTTCCAGAAGGTCCAGACTGTCGGGAATCTTTATAAGAATGTGAGATACCGAATGTCGCGGAGCGGTTCCATCGCGGAAAATAGCTGTGTCGTATGTACACTCGTTCAGCTCCAGATTTTTAAGTACCCCCTGGCGGGAAGTAAATGAATCAACATAGAGCGTCAGAGGCAGAAAAGAAAGCGGAACAGATAGAGCCCCTCGTTTATCATTGAAAATTGCCAGTCCCGCTGCATCCTGCATACCAAGGTCGGCAAGATACTTAATAAGGTATTCATCTGCGGCATCCCAGGCTCGGAGTGTCCCGGAACCGTCATCGCTGTGCAGCTTCAGCAGAATAGAACCAAATGGTGTCAGAAATTCTGTTTCAGCCTCAGCCATACCGTCTCCAGATGAACAGTAGTATCAAAACCACAGCGACCAGCCAGAGTGACAATACAATAACTGCCCCCCTGATGCTTTTGGGCAAATTTGCAGAAGGTACAGCCCGGGCTGCTGCTTCTGCTCGTACAAGGATATCTTCGGGAATTACCCTGAAGGTAATCCATATAAGAACAGGAAGCAGAATCAGATCATCAAGATATCCGAGCAGGGGAATAAAATCGGGAATCAAATCAATTGGACTCAATGCATACCCCAGAGTAAACACAAGCATAATTCGGGCAAAAAGGGGAAGCTCCGGGTTTTTATGGGCAAAATAGAGCACCCGAATCCGCTGTTTTACACGGGATATCACCCTCTGGAAAATCTTCATACCAGTTAATCTTGATCGAGAGCGACAAGCTCTGTCAATGAGAAACCAGCATACAACAGGCGATTTAAAAAAAACACCTGCGGCACAGATACTTTTAATCATTTTATAAAGAATCGTTTTAATATTCCTAAAATCACATTAAATGACAACTTGGAACTATATTGGAAAATGTAAGCGTTTATACCATTTTTGTTGTGCTATATTACATGCGCTCTACTACAAAATATAGCATTTAGGGCTGCTCCAGCGACTGTTGAAGTCTAATATTTCATATCTTAAATTCCCCGTAAATATCGATACAGAAATACTTTATTCCTTTTCGATATTGACCTGCTATAGCACTTTACGTATATTTGCCCCACTAATTCAGGAACTGGAGATGTATACAATGAAACAAAACCCCGTATCCGGTGTAGAAAACAAAATTGATCAATTAAAAAGAAATTTTGGACACTGGGAAAAAACCAAGGATCTGATCGATCAGTATATCGACATTATTCTTAACTACAGACAAAGCGGACATCCGGGTGGTTCCCGATCGAAAGTCCATGCTTTTCTGGTAACTCTCCTTGGCGGTGTAATGAAATGGGATATTCGTGATCCCGGCAAAAAATTCAGTGACCGCTTTGTTCTCGGCGCAGGACACACTATTCCCATGGTCTATGCAACCCTGGCGGTACTGAACGAAGCCATGCGGCTGAAATATGAACAGACCGGAGATGCCCGCTACAAAAGCGCGCAGCCGGAAGAAAGAATCCTCTACTGGGAGGATCTACTTGGATTCCGCAACCGGGGCGGCCTTTCCGGCCATGCTGAAAGCTCAGGGAAAACCTTGTTTCTTAAATTCAATACCGGGCCTTCCGGACATGGCAGCCCCGCAGCAGCGGGAGAAGCCCTGGCGCTGAAAAGAGCCGGTGCCGGCCAGGTAAAGGTATTTCTCTTTGAAGGAGAAGGAGGACTCACTCCCGGAGCAACCCACGAAACAGCAAACTCCGCCTATGGTCTGGCTCTGGACAACCTCCATTTTGTAGTTGACTGGAATGATTTCGGAATCGACGGGCATAAGGCAAGCGATGTGGTATACGGAACTCCTGAAGACTGGTTTGCCCCCCACGGATGGCAGGTTTTCGGTGCTGAACAGGGAAGCGAATGGGAAGATGTAACCCGGGCCTTCTGGAACATGCTGCTGGCAGACAACCCCAACCGGGTTCCAAGTGCGGTATGGGTAAAAACACGTAAAGGTCGGGAGTACCTCAAATATGATAACGACTCCCATGGTGCACCCCATGCTATGAACAGCGATCTGTACTGGCAGACAAAAAAGAGTTTTGCAGAAAAGTACAATGCTTCATTTGTTAATGTTGATGGTCCGGCACCGTCAGGTGCTGCTCTGAAGAAGGAATTTGAAGCCAACCTTAAAGCAGTTGCAGATGTGCTGAAAAAGGATCAGGCGCTGGTGGATTACCTTGCAGATACTCTGGTTGCAATAGGAGACAGTGTTCCCGCATCGATCTCCGGATTCCAGTTAGGCGCAAAAGGAAACCCCTTCGAAGACAAACGGCTCTATGACTATAAGAAATATCCGGAAGATATGTGGGTAAAACCGGGACAGAAAGCCCCGAACCGCGCGGCACTGGCCAAATGGGGAGCCTGGGTAAATACATTCGGCGCAAAAGAATACAACCGGCCGCTTTTTTTAGCAGCTTCAGCTGACCTTTCAGGTTCCACAAACCTGAACGGCTTTGCCCAGGGATACGGAGATTTCAAGGGTTACGGATGGTATGAAAGAGTTGGTGATAAAGACGGTGTTCTGCTGCCTCAGGAAATTACTGAGTTTACCAATATGGGAATTCTTACTGGAATGGCCGCTGTTAACCTCGCCGATGACCAGGAGGCCGGATTCGACGGCTTCTGGGGAGCAACCTCTACTTACGGCTCCTTCTCATACCTGAAATATGGTCCGATGAGGCTTTTTAGTCAGCTGGCACAGGATTCAGAGTTTAAAACCGGCAAGATTATCTGGATTGCCGGACATTCCGGACCGGAAACAGCAGATGACTCTCGAACCCACTTCGGTATTTTCTCACCTGCCGTAACCCAGCTCTTCCCGGAAGGACACGCAATAAACCTGCACCCCTGGGAATACAACGAAGTACCAGTCGTTTTGGCTGCAGCCCTTCAGATGAAAGAGCCCATTATTGCTCTGCATCTGACCAGACCTCCTGTAGAAATTCCCGACCGGGCTGCCCTTGGAATGGCATCTCATTTTGATGCCGCCCGGGGAGCTTATATTGTCCGCAACTATACTGAGGGGAAACCCCAAATGGGTACAATTATCGTTCAGGGAACCAGTGCAATGGACGGCATAATAAAAATCCTGCCTGAGCTGGATAAAGCAGGACTGAATGTGAAGGTTGTCTGTGCCGTAAGTGCGGAACTGTTTGCCAAACAGCCTGACAGTTACAAAAACGAAGTAATTTCCGCCGGTGATAAGGTTAACTCCACAGTTGTAACCACCGCCGGACGAATTACCATGCACAGCTGGCTGTATAACCGCATTGCCGAAGAGTACACAATGTCTCCGGACTGGGATAATAACTGGCGAACAGGCGGTAATCTAGAGGAAGTTCTGGATGAATCCCGTCTTTCGCCGGAATGGATTTTCAAGGGAATTGAAAAATTTGCAGTAGACAGGGAGACTCGCCTTGCCCGATTGCAAAAAGAACTGGAACAGGTAAAATAATACAATCTGAAAACCTGTAGGAGGAACAGAATGCATGAATCACTTCACGCGTATATGCGTGTAGGCCTTATACACTTTATGGCATTCCCCGAGGCCGGCAGCGGCCAGGGTGCCATTGATGAAACAATCAAGAAGATTGCAGCCGACGACTACTTTGATACAATCGAGATTACCTGGATTAAAGATCCTGAGGTCCGAAAAAAGGCAAAAGCCCTGCTGGACTCCTCTCTCATGTCCGTGGCCTTCGGTGCTCAGCCCATGCTGCTCTCCCAGAAGCAGAATATCAACAGCCTGGATGCCACAGAAAGGCAGAAGGCCATTAATACCCTTAAAGCCGCTGTTGATGAAGCATATGAAATGGGTGCACAGGGTATGGCATTTCTCAGCGGAAAATGGGAAGAGTCTACAAAAGAAGAAGCTTTTAAGGTTCTTGTGGATGCAACAAAAGAAATCTGTGCCTATGCTAAATCCAAGGGAGACTTAAGAGTAGTTCTTGAAGTCTTTGATTACGACGTGGACAAGTCGAGTCTAATCGGTCCTGCGGCACTTGCAGCTCGTTATGCAGAAGAGGTACGCAAGGAGTATGACAATTTCGGTCTTATGGTCGACCTCAGTCATATTCCTCTTACCAGGGAATCCGCAAAAGAAGCACTGCTTCCCGTAAAGGACTATCTGGTACATGCCCATATCGGAAACTGTGTTGTACAGGACCCTTCCATGGACCAGTACGGAGACCAGCATCCCCGCTTCCGGTACCCCAACAGTGAAAACGATATCCCCGAAGTTGCAGAATTTCTGCAGGTACTGAAGGATATGGGCTTCCTCAATACGGAAAAACCCCCGATTCTCAGCTTTGAGGTAAAACCAACCCCGGGCGAAGACCCCGAGGTAGTTATCGCAGGATCAAAGCGGGTTCTCAACCGCGCCTGGACCATGGTGAAATAGCTCACCTGGTTTAACGCATGTACACCGGCAGCATCTGCTGCCAGTTTTTTTACCTGATTTATCCTATAGATACAGATAGAACTTTTCCTTGACAACCCGCATATCCTGCCTTAGCATGATATTTACCCCTTCGATGGTATACCAAGTGTATATATTGTTGTGCTTTTATATCGTGCACTATGTACACAAACCGTATGGATCGAAGCGGATGGTGTAGTCTGTTTTTCGGGAGTACAATTGATTGCTTTCAGCAATCACAACTTTAAGGATTTTATACGTGAACAAGAGTGAAATCATCGAGGACATCAAAGACAAGATTCACAACGAAACCTACGCTCCCGGGGACTATCTGATCGAAAGAGATCTTTGTGAATTGTACGGTATCAGCCGGACACCAATGAGAGAAATACTCTTCAGTCTGGTTAATTCAGGATTGATTATCCAGCAGAGGGGAAAGGGATTTTCCGTGCGAAAACTGGATATCAAGCAGTTGTTCGAAATTTTCGAAGCACGGGAAAGTGTGGAATCCATGGCCGCCCGCCTCTGCTGTCAGAAAATAACCAACTCAGAACACGCCGAGTTTACAAGTCTGCGGAAAGAACTGGAAACAGCCGATCCCAGCAGTAACGCAGAGCAGAGTATCCGCTACGGCAGAAATATGCATCAGATGATCATAGCAATTGCCGGAAACTCCCTGCTCTCAGAATTCTATGAAAAACTGAACAACATGGTAATTCTTACTGCCAACATGACCAGGAAAATATCCACCATTGAGATGGATTCCCGGGTGCATCACATGAAGATTATTGATGCAATCCTTGCCGGGGATGAACTGAACAGCGAGAATTATATGCGGGAACATATAGTTATGACCTGCCAGCATCTACTGCATTCCCTGTACCCGAGCTACAGCGGCTTGACTGTATCGCGGGATTAAAACAGCAATTAGAGCCCGTTGGGCTTTAAAATAATTATTCCTAATAAAGGAGTGAATGATGAAAGCAAGAACTCTCTTACAGGTACTGCTGCTTCTTCTCGTTGGAAGCGCACTGGTATTTGCAAACGGCCAGCAGGATGGTGCTGCTGCAGAAAAATCTTTTGAAATGACTTTTGCCTATGCCGGAGCCAATGGTGGTGAAGATGATCTTACCGCCAAAGAACTCAAGAGCTATATCGAAGAAAAATCCAACGGACGCATCACAGTAAAACTGTACGGTGATGAGCAGCTTGGAAAAGAGGTCGATGTTGTTAACATGCTTGAGCTTGGCACTGTTGACGGTTCCGTTATGGGAACCACTGTTCACCAGCAGGCTGCTCCCGAATACAACATCTGGAGTGCATATTATATCTTCAAGAACGGCGACGAAGTTATGTCTGTTCTTAACGGAAAGATCGGAGAACGCGTAAAGAAGGCATTCATGGACAACAAGGGCATCCGTATTATCGGTTATGGCCTCCGCGGTCCCCGTTACATTACCTCTCTTCGCCCCATTCGCAATGCTTCCGAGGTTGCCGGCCTGAAGATCCGTGTTCCCCTGCAGCCAATCTACGTTGCAAGCTGGGAAGCTCTGGGCGCACAGCCACAGTCCATCGCTTACGGTGAGCTTTACATGGCACTCCGTCAGGGTGTTGTTGAAGCACAAGAAAACCCCCTTGCATACATCTATGCACCTCACTTTGACGAGGTTCAGGACTACGTTAACCTAACCGGTCACCAGCGCTCATTCTTCACCTACGTAATCAGCGACAAGTTCTATCAGAAACTCCCTGCTGATCTGCAGGCAGTAATTGATGAGGCAGGAAAATATGCTACCCAGTACCATAACAACCTGCAGGCAAACGGTGAAGCAGATTACCGTACCAAGCTCGAAGAAAAGGGTATGGAGTTCATCGACGTGGATGTTCCCTCCTTTCAGAAAGTTCTGAAGAGTATCCCCGATCAGTTTGCTGACAAATGGGTACCCAACCTCTTTGCCGACATTCAGGCTGAACTCGGAAATATGTAATTTCAGAATATCCCCAAGGGGTATTCAATAAGGGGCTGCCGTCTTACGACGGCAGCTTTCGTTGTTTCAAAAAGGTGCCCGGAAATCCGATTGACCGGCCCTTAGCATTTTATCTAAAAGGATTCAGAGGCATTTATGGAAAATAAAATTGTCCGTGTTCTTGAGTATTTTATCGGTGCTCTGCTTATAGGCATGGTTGTCCTGCTTTTTGCACAGGTACTTACCCGATATGTACTTCAGGGATCACTTCTGTGGGCAAGTGAAATGGCCACCTGGCTTTTTGTCTGGATGGTTTACATCGGCTCTGTTGTACTCTATATGAAGAAAAAGCATGTAGTCGTAGATATTGTAAGCTACTTTCTTCCCAGAAAAGTCAACGCTATACTGGAAATGATCTCTTCCATCATTATTTTTATCTTTATGCTGATTCTCTTCAAAGAATCAATTCCGATTGTCATCTCTTACTCAAAACAGACAGCGACTGCAATTGAAATTTCAAAGAAATACCTTTTTTCTTCACTTTCTGTTGCCACGTTTCTGATGATCTTTGCTGCAGTTTTCCGCTTCGTTAATGCAATGAGGAGACGCTGAGATGTTGTTAATTGTACTCATAGTCATGCTGACTGGTTTTGCAATCGGTATTCCCGTAGCATTCACTCTCGGTATTGCCGCCCTGTCCTACTTTTTCATGAACCCGGGACTGCCCATGCTGCTTATCCCACAGCGCTTTGTTACCGGTACTGAATCCTTCAGCCACATGGCAATTCCTCTTTATATGCTTGCAGGAAATATCATGAACTCCACCGGAGTTACCGATCGGATATTCCGTTTTACCCGGGCCCTGGTAGGTCACTACACCGGAGGAACCGCCCATGTAAACATTCTTGCCAGTTTCATTTTCTCCGGTATGTCCGGATCGGCCCTGGCAGATGCCAGCGGACTGGGAAAAATCCTTATCAAAGCAATGGAAGACGAAGGCTACGACACCGAATTCGCAGCTGCGGTAACCGGTGCTTCCGCTACAATCGGTCCGGTATTCCCCCCCAGCATCCCAATGGTACTGATCGGAGGCGTTGCGGGGATTTCAATCGGAAAACTCTTTGTAGGTGGAATTATCCCCGGTATTCTCCTCGCGGTTTATATGATGGTGACGGTTTACTTTATTTCCAAGAAACGGAAATACCCCAAATCTGAGAAAGCCAGCATGTCTGTGCTTGGAAAAGAGTTTATTGGAGCACTTCCTGCCCTTTCAACGCCTGTGGTTATTCTCGGAGGAATCCTTGGTGGATTTTTTACTCCCACCGAAGCCGGTGTTGTTGCGGTTGTTTACTCTCTGCTCATAGGTATCTTTGTATACAAGCAGCGTGACTGGAAACAGATGTTTGAGATGGTTATCGATACCGCCAAGGGTACAGCAAACATCATGATTATTGTTGGTGCCGCCTACTCTCTGGCATGGGTATTCTCCCGTGAACAGGTAGGACTGCTCCTGACTTCAGGATTCACCGCGATTTCCTCCAACCCGACAGTAATCCTTATTCTGATTCTTATCGGATTTCTCGGAATGGGCTGTATTCTCAACCCTTCAGCGAACATCATCATCTTTATCCCCATGCTGATGCCCCTGGTTAACTCCGTTGGTATCGATCTGATTCACTTCGGTGTTCTGGCAACCCTTGTACTTATGGTAGGACTTGTGACGCCGCCTTTAGGCCTGAGTATGTTCATAATCTGTGAAATTACAGGGATTTCCACCATACAATTTACCAAAGCAATGGGACTATTTTTCCTTGCACTGCTTCTGGTAGTTGTAACAATGATCTTTTTCCCGGCAACCGTTACCTGGCTGCCGAGTGTAATTATGTAGAAAGAATACCTTTCTTCTGTACTGTTCAGCGGGAATCCTTTTCGAGGATTCCCGCTTTTTTTTGGCCCCGGAGAACAATCATCAGATAAACATTTTCTTGACAATATGCTTCTGCTGACATAAAGGCGAATATTATATTGCATACAATATGTGAATGGAGGAATGATGAAGAACAAATCTCTAACACTGGTACTGCTTCTGCTTTTTATTGCAAGCATGGCAGTATTCGCAAACGGAACGCAGGAAGGTGGCGAACAGACCTTCAAAATGACCATCTCCTATGCAGGAGCAGCTGGTGGCGAGGATGATCTATCTGCCAAGGAATTCAAACGGAAAGTTGAAGAAAGATCAGCCGGCCGTATTCAGGTCAGTCTCTATGGAGATGAACAGCTTGGTAAAGAGGTGGATATTGTTAATATGCTTGAGCTTGGTACAGTTGACGGTGCTATTATGGGCGCCACTGTTCATCAGCAGACTGCTCCTGAATACAATATCTGGAGCCCCTACTACATCTTCAAAACCAGTGAGGAATTGCTTTATATCCTTAATGGAAAGATTGGCAACAGAGTGAAACAGGCATTCATGGACAACAAAGGTATCCGCATTATTGGATACGGACTACGTGGTCCGCGACACCTTACGTCCCTGCGTCCCATCCGCAAGGCATCGGAAGTGAAAGGTCTGAATATACGTATTGGTCTGCAGCCCATCTACGTCGCCAGCTGGGAAGCTCTGGGAGCAACTCCCCAGGCAATTGCCTATGGAGAACTTTACATGGCCCTGCGTCAGGGTGTTGTAGAAGCACAGGAAAATCCTCTTGCATATATCTATGCTCCCCACTTTGATGAAGTTCAGGACTATGTAAACCTTACAGCCCACCAGCGTTCGTTCTTTACCTATGTAGTCAGTGACAAATTTTATCAGAAGCTGCCCGCAGACCTGCAGCAGATCATTAATGAAGAAGGCGAATATATCTCAGGTTTTCACAATAACCTTCAGGCAAAGGGAGAAGCAGACTACCGAACTAAACTGGAGGAAAAAGGCATGACATTTATCGATGTTGATGTAGCATCATTCCAGGAAGCTCTGAAAAATATTCCCGATCAGTTTGCTGATGTCTGGGTTCCAAACCTCTACAATGACATTAAGACTGAACTGGTAACTATGTAATAGTTGTCGATTTGAGTTATCTCTTTCCCCTTGAAGGGTATCTTCAAGGGGATTTTTTAGTCGATTTTGACAAATCCCTTTACAGAATCATCATAGTTGAAAACCTCACCGGTACTGATCATGTAGTACCAGCCGAGAAGATTAAGATCACCTTTTTCATGCTTATCCATAATATATGGATAGGAAAGCAGATGATTCATCTGCTCCACCACATTCAGTTGTTCCGTAACCCATTCACGTTTTACCACGTCCTGCATAAGTTCCGGATCCTTCTCTACCCTCTCCCGCACGGGGCGGGCAAGCTCCAGCCATTTTTTTGTATGCGGGATTTTCGCAAGATAATGATCACTTGCATACATGGCATTACAGCCGCCGCAGTTTGAGTGACCGCAGACTATAATATTCTCAACCCCAAGAATCTGTACTGCGTACTCGATAGCTGACGTTGTGGAAAGAAATTCTTCCGAAGCCCGGTAAAAGGGCACAATGTTGGCAATGTTCCTGATAATAAACAGTTCCCCCGGAAGAGACCTGGTTATCATATTGGGAACTATCCTGGAATCAGAACAGGAGATAAACAGGGAATGTGGTTTCTGTCGTTTTTCCAGATTTTCAAACAGTTCCTGATAGTGGCGGAAATCATTTCCGGAAAAATCACGAACGCCATCAAAGAGATAATCCATAGGTCATAAATATACCCCGGATTTTCCTCTCCGGTCGATAAAGGGGATAAAAAAACCAGCCGCATTAAACGGCTGGTTGAAAGTTTATAAGTTCCCGAGTTTATCAGCGTTTTACCGCATCAAGACCGCCGGAAATCTTCAGTACATTCCGATCAAAGGTTACATTCAATGCACCTCTCCAGTAGAACATGGAACCGGAATCGGCTTTGTCATCAACAATATTGCCGGTCTTCTTGTCGCTTCCCTCAATTGCTCCGCCGCCGGAAACACGGGGATCCCATACCTTGTCCCACTGAATGGTAGCAGCAGTACCGTTACGTGAGAAATCCCGTGAAATCACCTGGGGGTCATGACCGGAAATAGTACCGATTGCCCGTTTCTGAAAGGTTCCGTTTACAACGTCCGCTTTTCCATTTCTGTCAGTTACAAAACGATACGCGGTTCCACGGTGAGCAAACTGTACAGTAATTTCACCGGAACGTGCCTTCTCTACAGTCAGGTTGTCACCTTTCATGGTATCAGCACCGTTTACTCCATAGAGAATTGAGCTACGGATACTGTCAGGCAGGACCTGCTTACCAAGAACATCCACCCTGTAGGTCTGGAATACGTGAGTGGAACCTTTTACAGATGCACCGGTACGGCCGTCAAAATGGTCTTTGTCGACAGCAATGTATCGAACAGGGCCTTCGAAACTGGAATAGTTTGTTCTGGATGTTCCAGTAACATCGACCTGAATATCAATTTTTAAATCCTGGGCAAAGGCTGTGCTGCCAAGAAGTGCAGCTGCAACCAGAAGAACCATGAGTGCTTTCTTCATCATCTCGTCTCCTCCAAGAATAGTATGATTTCATATTGATATTATTTTATCGACATGTCAAGTTTTTTCACAATAATTTTATGATAATAATACTCATAAACACAATAATTATTTCGATTGCCTTTTTTATTAAATAATTTGATAATGACACCGGTTTCATCCAGGAGTTTTTACCATGCATAGTAAATATACCGAACTGATAGTGAATACCTCCCGGGCAGTGGTAGGCAAACAACAGGCAATAGAACTGCTTATTGTAGCCATGATTGCCGAAGGTCATGTCCTGCTGGAAGATGTCCCGGGTCTTGGCAAAACACTGATGGCAAAAGCCCTTGCCCGAAGTATGGACGGAGAATTCCGCCGAATACAGTTTACCCCGGACCTGCTCCCTGCCGATGTAACCGGTTTTTCAATATATGATCAAAAAAACAGCAGTTTTGTTTTTAACCCGGGACCGGTAATGTGCAATATTCTGCTGGCCGATGAGATTAACCGTACCATTCCGCGAACTCAGTCCAGTCTCCTGGAAAGTATGGGAGAATTTCAGGTTACCGTCGATGGAAAAACCATGGATCTGCCAAAACCTTTTCTGGTAATCGCAACACAGAACCCTATTGAAATGGACGGTACATTCCCCCTGCCCGAAGCCCAACTGGACAGATTCCTGATGAAGATAGACCTCGGTTATCCAAGTGTGGAAGAGGAAATTGAGATTCTTGAACGCTACCAGCAGCATGATCCATTGAAGGAACTTGAACCTGTAGTCTCTCCCGATGATATCATTAAGCTGCAGAAAGAACGTTCGGCTGTAGTCATGGCGCCGTCCCTGAGGGAGTATATCGCATCGCTTGCAGCAGCAACCAGACAGCATTCCAAAGTCCGTTACGGCATAAGCCCCAGAGGGTCACTGGGAATTATGAAAGCAGCCCAGGGCCTTGCCCTGCTTAAAGGCCGCAACTACGTACTCCCCGATGATATTAAGTATCTGGCCCAGCCGGTACTGTCCCATCGCATTATTATTTTTAATGAAGAGCGGGCAAGAGGAGTGACCAGTCGGTCGGTGCTCGATGAGATTCTCACCTCGGTGCCCGTACCCGTATATGCCTGACGCTACAATTTCGGAGTACCCCCGGAAACAGAAGCCTGAATATATCGGGCTTTTCAGCATTGGACTGACACTTCTATTAACCTGGGTAGTGCTCATTTTTGCGCTGATACAAGGGGACCGGAGCCTTTCAATGCTCAGCGCGGCTATTCTCATACTTATGCATGGTACCGGCTTATGGAGCAGATGGGCTCACAGAAAACTTACAGTTTCAGTCAAAGCCGATACAGGTCATCTTTTTCATGGAGAAAAGCTTAATATAGAACTATCTGTCAGAAACAGGAAATTTCTTCCCGTATGGATCCGTCTCGATCTGGAATCCTCATCTCTTTTTGCTGAACCCCCCGAGGGCGGAGAAACTCTTCTTCCCCCCTTTTCTGAAAGGTTTAAAACCGTCTGTCTCACTGCCTGCCGCCGGGGAGTTTGGGCACAGAGGAAGGCAATTATAAAAAGCGGCGATATTTTTGGTCTTCACAGCAGAACTGCCGGCACCGTTTTCCCTGGAGAAATTGTAATCTATCCCCGCATAGGTGTGCTCCGTAAAATGGAAATTCCCTTTCAGGAGTTTTTCGGTATTCATATTTCCAGAGGCTGCATAGAAGATCCCTCCCGCTATGAAGGAACCCGAGATTATCAGGGCCTGCGGTCATCTCGTCATATCAACTGGAAAGCCAGTGCCAGATTCAATCAGCTGCAGGAAAACATCTATGAACCCTCAAGCCACAGAAAAGTACTGTTTATGCTGGATGTATCCAAACCGGAAGGTTTATCTGTTCTCGCCAGTTCAGAAAGCCATCCCGGGTTTGAACACCTTCTCACCACTGCGGCCAGCCTTGCTTCAGAACTGGTACAGACGGATACCACATTTGCCTGTATAACCAATGCACAGTTCAACGAGACTGATGGCGGCACCCTGCATTTTGGACGCGGACCTGAGCACCTGGGCCGGTTTCTTACATTGCTTGCCAGAGTAAATCTGAACACCGGAAATCCGATGCCCCTTCCCCATCCTGATGGATGGACCAATGGGACCGGAAGCATCTATCTATCCATGGAAGCCCATTCTGATCCTGAAGAGATTATTCCCTACTCTATTGTAAAGAGCAAAAACCAGAAAATTGCCATTTTTTCAGCCGGCAGGGAACTTTCTGCCGGAACTTCATGGCAAAAACAGGGCTTCCTGATATATAAAGCCGGAGACATTGTCCATGAAAAATAAGCGGCAGAGCCTGCTGCTTGGGTTGTCGATTCCGGGGCAGGAAATACTGAAACTCTATACAATCTTTTCTCTATTGCTTCTGATCCCGGAGAGAACACCAGTACCATTGATCAGCCTGAGTGTAATGTTTTTCATTCCATTTATTCTGGTAAAACTTACCTCACTGATCCGTATGCGCAATATAAGCAGGATTATAATACACCTGTTGTTTTTTTCATTTTCTCTGATGCTCAGCCTTACTCTGTATCCGGATCTCCCTTTTTACGGTGCAGATAATCTTCAGCAGTTTGAAGCCGCATTCCTCCAGTTGGACATGGGGAAAACCGTTCTATGCTTTGCCCTAATTGTAATTGCAGGATCTGTTGCTGCTATTCGGGGAATACTTCTTGCTCGCCGTGTGTATACGCACGATCTGATTCTTATGAATTTTGAAAGTGGACTGGTAATCTTTGCGAGTATTTATTTTCTCAGACTCGGAATGGGAATGCAGGACTCTATGGCCCTGAATGTTACAAGCAGCTATTTTCTGTTCGCACTGATAGCCCTCGCTACATCAATGAAAAAGGATGAATCGGGACCATTCCTCAGTTCCGCCGGGCAAATGCGATTTTCACTCGCAATTTCAGGAATCCTGATTTTTCTTATATTCCTGGGCATTATAATTACTCTGTATCCTGTTGCTGGAAGTTCTGCCCGCGGACTTTACTCCCTGGCGACACACACTCTATCTCCACTGGTGCCGTACCTCATTGCAGTTCTTCGATTTCTTTTCAGCCTTGGACGCCCCCGAAACCAGGTCGCTTCTCCCATGGAAAATGACACTGCCGCCCCACTTACAGCAGTCCCGGGAGAATCACCCCTCTGGCTGATCATACTTGAAAGAATACTGACTTGGGGACTGTTGAGCATTGTGGCTCTGACAGCACTGGTACTCATTATATACATTATTTACAAAATCCTTATATTCCTGTATTCCCCGGCCAACAGATCCAACGGAGGGCTTAGTTTAGGGGAATTTATACGCTCCCTTCTCCTTAAATTCTCTGGTGCTTGCGTATCGCTGTTTCACCGAATCAGGGTCCTGGCAGCAGATATTCATAATTCCCGGGCAAACAAAAATCCGGATGGGCTCAGGGCCTTCAGCAAGCTCTGTTCCTGGGGGAAACGTGCCGGACTGCCTAAATTTAACCACGAAACCCCTGCGGAATATTCCAGGCGTCTTGCACTCTGGGCCGGAAAATACACCACAGCAATAAATACAATATGCAATGCAGTCCAGGATGAAATCTATGCAGGCCGCACTATCCGGGATAAAGAACAGAAAAAACTTAGAAAAGCTGTAGTCAGGCTTGGCACTATACGCTCTCTACCAAAACGGGCCTCAATCCGGCTGAAAAAAACATTAAGCGGCTCCTCCCGTACAGATTGACAGCTTTTCCTGTTTCTCTGATAATTTCGCGGTACGGAGGATGAGTATGACAATTAAACACAACGTATATTTTGATGGTGCCGTTCAGAGCCTTGGCTTTGTAGACGATACAGGAACTACCAGCATGAGTGCCGGCACAGTTCTTCCCGGGGAGTACGACTTCGGAAAGGCAGGCCCTAAAGAGACCTTCCTTATTACCAGCGGTGAGCTTACCATCAGTGGAACAACCTATAAGAAGGGTGATACCTGTGTTATTGAAACAGGGAACCCCATACTTATATCTACCGGAGTCGAATCCAGTTACACCTGCCATTACGGCTGAAAAAACCCATAAAGCCGGGACGCTAAGTTCCGGCTTTTATTGTATAGCTTCAAGCTCAATACCATGATGCTCTGCATCGACCAATTTACGTTTTAAAATTGAATTGAATCTGCTGATATCAAGACAGTAGTATAAATCCGTTGCCGGAGCAAACCCGGTATCGCTGAAACCCTTTCCACTTCCTCTCCTCAAGCGGATATATATATCCTCAAAGTCGCAGGGTTCACCTGACAGCCTCCTTCTCAGGTAATCAGCATACAGATAATCTTCCTCGCCAAACATCTGTTCCGGAAGGGCCGTACAGTAGATATTAACCCTGCTCAGCTGGTTGTCGGTAATGTAATCAATTATTGCCTGCAAATTTACAAAGCTGCCCACAACAACCTCGTTCTGCTCCGGCTGAAGAAGGAGTCCTTTTGTACCGGCAGTGGTGGTATGAACAACGGTTTTTCCTGAAAAATCCTGCCCTGTAATTTCTGTTGGACTGTTGCCGAAATCAAAACCATCGATCTTTATTCCCTGTCGCTCTCCGATCAGAAGTATATTGGCATAGCGATCCTTTAGTGCCATTGAATGCTCGATACTTTCGGAAATTATATATTTTGCCGGGTTGTTGGCAAGAATATAGTAGGAAACAGAAAAGGCCCGGAATACATCAACAACAACAGTAAAGCCTCTAATACTGGAGGCATTATCCCTGGGGGAGTAAATATTAACTTCTTCAGGCTTATGCATACTGAATAGTTACATGAAATCTGAAATGTGTCTTCAGAAAAGTAAACAAAGTTCTTTGTTTACTTTTACCCGGTATTTATTGACTTATTATTTATTACCGGGTAATAATAGATTATGAATACATCACAACGATACACATCCTTTGCTGGACATAAACATCTGGCAACAGGAGATCTAAAAACTCTTCTTACCGACACCTATGCTTTTATAAAGCAGCATGGGGAAGAGGGAATTCTGATTATTGACAATCAAAGCGGCAGGCAGCTGGATTTTAATTTTCATGGATCTCTGGAAGATTTACTTAGTACTGCACTTCCACCCGAGCCGAAAAAAGGTCCGGGCCGACCCCGGCTTGGAGTTGTCAATGGGGAGATTTCACTGCTTCCAAGACACTGGGAGTGGCTTCAGCGACAACCCCAGAGTGCTTCCGGAACAATCCGGAGGCTTATCGAAACTGCCATAAAAAATACTTCACCGGAAGAAAAAGTAAAAGAAACCGTAGATGCCGCCGGTAAGTTTCTCTGGATAATCGGCGGGAATCTGCCCGATTTCGAAGAGGCATCCCGCGCAATCTATGCACAAAAATGGCATATCCTCGATGCTGTTACCGCGGCATGGCCGGAAGATATCCGAAATCATCTTGACCTGATGTTGCAGGAGGCAGGAAAATCTTCAACAAATAAATAAACTAATTTTTACACTGCTAACAGCTCGCATGCAGACTTTCCAGAACCCGTCCCCAGGCTGCATCAAAATAATTAAACACCGGATCCCAGCTTTTTTCATCCGGCCAACCCACATGATGAATTTTTACTTCCGTGGTGCGCTCAGAAAGGGAATTGAAGAAAACTGCTACCCAGGTTTGAACTGAGCTTCGGCGCATATCGGGAAAATCAGGTGGAGCATTCCAGGCAAAAGAGAGCATTCTTTCGGGAAGAAAAGAAAGAATCCTGCAGCCTTCAGATCCGCGCGCCCCGGGAGGATTATCCATAAGAAAATAAATCTCAAATGTACCTCCGGGATCAGTTCCACCTTGTTATCAGCTCCAAAAAAAGTCTGTAATCCCTCATGGGTTGTCCATTTCCTCCAGACAGATTCCCGGGATAGAGGAATTGTTTACGTCTTATCGATACTTCGGTTAAAATCGATCACAGTTCTCTCCTTATACTTCTTCACTACACTCAGATAATAATGCCCTGCTGTTACAGAAGAAATAAAATTCTGATGAAGGAAGTCATCAATCCAGGTTTTCACAGATAGAGATTTTTAATAAGCTGTAGTACAGTTGAATTGACAATTCGAGGGGACATGTATGTCATTAGCAATACATTTGGATCTTCTAGCTTATTCTCTGCTTGTCTCAATACTTCTGCTTGCATATATAGTTAAGAACTACTCCTTTTCCGAGAACTCCACCCGACTTTTTATGGCTATTCTGATTGCAACCTCCTCTGTTATTCTGCTTGAAACAGTATCCTGGCTGGTTGACGAAATTGACAGACCTGTAATGTATATACTCAACTATGCTGTCAATTCTGTGCTCACCTCACTTGAATACATCCCTGGTTTCTTTTGGCTGCTTTATTTTGATTATAAAATTATAAATGATTATGAAGCTGCCAAACAAAGGGGGCGGTTTTACCTGATCCCGGGAATTATCATTCTCGGTATAGTACTCTATTCTCTGAAAACCGGCTTTCTCTTTACTGTAGTTCCAGGTAATATTTACACTCGTGGGCCGGGGGTTTTTGCAGTCGCCGGAGCGTATTGTTTCCAGTATATTATTGCATTCTACATAGCTCTCAAGAACCGTAGAAATGTAGATGCGGAAATTGTCCTCTCAATCATCGCCTACTTCGCCCTTCCGGTTATAGCAATGATTCTTCAGCTGGCATTCTACGGCAGAACCCTCATCTGGCCCATGTTCACTATAGCAAACCTGATTGCCTTTATCCTGCTTGAAAAGGATGTAATGCTCCGTGATCCCCTGACAGGGATATATACCCGTGGTGAATTTCAGCAGAAAGTATTTCGACTGATCAGGACAAAAAAACCTTTTACCCTGATTATGTTAGACCTTGATAAATTCAAAATGATAAATGATACCCTGGGCCATCAGTCCGGAGACGAGGCTCTGCAGGAACTTGTTGAACTGATCTCAATCGAAAAGAGAAAGACCGATCTTTTCTGCCGGTATGGCGGCGATGAGTTCATGATTCTAATGCGCAGCAACAACCCGGAGGTGGGTGTCTACCTGAAAGAGCGCATTGAAAATACAATCAATATCAGAAACTCCACAAGCAGCAGAAAGTATTCACTGCAAATGAGCTTCGGAATTCTGCATGTACCCGCGGAGAATACAAAAAACCTCCAGAGCATTCTTGAAGAAGTAGACCAGCAAATGTATCTGGAGAAAACTCTACACAGGAAAAGATACTAGCTTACCAGGAAACGTTTGTTTATCCTCAATACCTCTTTGCCAGTATACAGTTATTTAACAGAACCCTTACAGCATAGAAGAATCATGCAACAGGGAAGCCCGTGATTCATAGTTTCCGCGGATAGAGATTTTTAATAAGTTGTAGTACAGTTGAATCGGCAATTGAGGAGACAGATATGTCATTAGCAATACATTTGGATCTGCTGACTTATTCTCTTCTCATCTCTATTTTAATGCTGGCATATATTGTTAAGAATTACTCATTCTCAGAAAATTCAATCCGCCTGTTTGCTGCTATTCTGATTTCAACATCCTGTGTAATTATTCTGGAGATAGGATCCTGGGCGGTCGACAGAATAGACAATCCAGTGATGCATATTCTCAATTATATCTTCATCTCAGTTTTCTACTCATGTGAATATATCCCCGGATTTTTCTGGCTGTTCTATTTTGATTATAAAATAACTGACAATTTTAATGCTGCAAAAAAAAGAGGACGATTCTACCTTATTCCAGGGTTGATCATTATCGGTATAGTTTTTTATTCCCTGAAAACGGGGTTTCTCTTTTCAATCCACCCGGGAAATATTTACAATCGCGGGCCTGGTGTTTATGTGGTCGCCTCAGTGTACTATATACAGTATATAATTGCGTTCTTTCTTGCGATTAAGAATCGGAGGAATGTAAATGCCGAGATAGTACTCTCAATTGCCGCCTATTTTACACTGCCCATCCTGGCAATGATTATCCAGTTGGCTTTTTTCGGACAAACCCTGATCTGGCCTATGTTCACGCTAGCCAACATGATTGCTTTCATACTACTTGAAAAAGATGTAATGCTCCGGGATCCTCTTACAGGCATATACACCCGAGGTGAATTCCAGCAGAAAGTCTTTCAGCTAATAAAAAGGAGAAAGCCCTTTACTTTGATCATGTTCGATCTGGACAAGTTCAAGGAGATAAATGATAGTTTGGGCCATCAGGCAGGTGACAAGGCCCTGAAGGAGCTTGTTGAACTAATTTTAATTGAAAAAAGAAAAACTGATCTCTTCTGTCGATACGGAGGTGACGAGTTCATGATTTTAATGCGCAGTGATAATCCTGATGTAGGGATCTACCTGAAGGAGCGTATTGAGCATGCTGTTATTATTCGAAACAATTCCAGCAGCCAGGGGTTCTCTCTTCAGATGAGTTTCGGCATTCTACATGTACCAAGAGAGAATACACGGAGCCTCCAGACCATCCTTGAAGAAGTTGACCAGCAAATGTATCTGGAAAAAACACAGCACCGGAAAAAGTACTAGGATGTGAGGAGAAATCGGGGAATACCTATTTCCCCTGCGATCTTTTTAATCACGCACAGTTAGTGTGGTAACACTTATACCTTCTTTTTCTGTACGCTCTATTGAATAGCGTGCATCGAGCCTTTCTTCGATACAAGTCAAAGATGGCGCATAATAAAAGACGCCGCCCACCCTTAACGATTCAATAATCTCTTTATACTTCAGGTAGTACTCACAGATGCTACCTTCCTTATACTTCATTGCATAAAGAAGATTGTTGCTAAAACTCATATTGGCAAAAACAGTATTCCAGGTATTCTTTTCAAACCTAAAGTCAAACCAGCTGACTTCCAAAGCTTTTTTATTAATGATGTTCAGAAACCTGTCAATTCCCAATATGTCATCCTTCTCCAGCAACAGCAGTTCATTAACCAGTAGTGCATTTCTGCCGCAACCTATATCAATAATCGGCTCTTTCAGATTCTGGAGCTTGATATTATAAATATCCTCTATCAATCCTACCGAATACTCCCTGTTAATAACGTTACCGATCCGGGAATTTGTTTTTAATGCCTTGGGGAAAGAGCCTGGATAGAATCTTTTAATCCAGGAAGATAACTGATGAAAATGTATCTGCATTACCATTTCAAAATTAGTCGTATCAATCCTGGCATATGTAGTGCTGTATATAGACTTTAAATCCTGAACATCTTCCGGAGAAAGCTGGATAAACTGATTAATCATATACAGCCTGTCAAGAACAAATCGTGCAGCAATATCAATCAAAGCAGAAATGTCTACATCACATCGCCTTTTCAGTTCAATTATTTTATCTCTGAATTCTTCATTAATTGCGAATTCATTTTCAAGCCTTTCAAAAAAGAGATTTAATTCTTTGTTTTCATTAATCTGTATATGTAGAATTTCAGACAGTTCTCTCAGTTCAATTCTCCTTCACAATTAATATATTTTCCTTTCCTGACTTCTCAGACTTTATCATCCAGGTGGTATCAATTAGGTTATTCAGAAAATACTTATCATGGCTGACAAGTATAACAGCACACTCGGATTCCTTCAGGGTTTGTTCCAGACATTCTGCGGACCCCAGATCCATATGATTTGTTGGCTCATCCATAATCAGAATAGCCGGGGAATGAATAAACCCTTCTGACAACATGAGTTTACGCAACTCTCCCGGACTCGGCATCCCGGATTCAATCACCCGTCCGGGCTCAGAACCCAACCTGTCCATTGAAGCATAAATATCCGCAATTATATTCCTTGGTAGAGTTCTTATCCTCTTCAAGAATGCCACAGAATCATCTTCAGGAATTTCCTGTGGAATATAAAGACATTTATCCATTGGAACTGACTTAAGAATATATTTAATTAAGCTTGATTTACCTGAGCCATTTGGTCCTACAATCCCCAATCCGCGCCCCCGGTGTTACATCCAAATCGGGAAATTGAAGAGTCTTTATCCCAACCTTCACTGAACCGGATGGAATCCTGAAGATAAAATCTGAACGTAGAACACTATAATCAGAATACATCTTGATTTCCCGCTGCTGCTGCACATTAATCCTATCCAGTTTCTCTTCTTCTTTGATAATCCTGTTTTGTAGTCTGGTAAATAACCTACCCTGAACTGCATCACGTCCTGTCAGCTTTGCCAGATCAAGCTTTGCCCTTCCATCGTGGTCCTTTCGACGAAGATGCTTTTTTGATCTGTCTGAATCAGCTTTTGCAGCCAGATTCTTTTTACGTGTCGCTTCAGTCTTCAGTTTTTTTACCTTTTTCTGCAATTGTGCCCTTGTGTGTACGGCTTCCGCATGCTCACGAAGCAATTCCGCGCGGCTGGATTCATAATTACCAGCCCGCAAGACAGCCGAGGGAGGATCAAGATAAAGGCACTGCTCCGGATGTGAATTCAGGAGCATTCTATCATGGCTGACAAGAAGCCCGGTTCCACGAAAGAGGGATAAAGAACTGTACACCAACTCCCGGCTCTCATAATCCAAGTGGTTGGTTGGCTCATCACATAAAAGAATGTCCGGTTCTCCGCTTAACGCACAGGCAATCTGAAAACGGATACGCTCCCCGCAACTCAGAGTATTCCATCTCTCTGCCCAGTTATCTTCAATACCGAGAATTCCCTTAAGTCTCATGGTATCATGGGAGTAATCGAATACGAACTGTTCCGTTTCAGCAGGAAGAGCAGTGGAATTCTGGGAGCAGTAAGCAATTTTTCCCAATACTGTCACCTTGCCGCTTAGCGGCTGAAGATTACCTGTAAGTAAATTTAAAAGAGTGCTTTTTCCACAGCCGTTTTTACCGACAATCGCCGTCCATCCGTCATAAAAAGTGCAGGAAAGATTGGTAAATAACGGAGATGTGAATCCGAATGTCAGGTTATTTATAATAATACCGGTCATAGCTTCCTCCCGAAAGCGAAAACCGGGCCTGTTTATTTAAATCTGAATATTACCTCAGTAAGCTTGCCCGGGAAAAACGGATTTGCAGAAATTCACAACAGAGTCAATAAATTTTGTGAAAATCTGCCTTATGTCCTCATTTTTCCCTGAAACCCCAGAAAGCATTTATTTTTTACATTAACAACGGCGAACAATCATGTCAATCCGGTTTTCAAAACAGTATTGAGCTGCATCAACATGGGTATAAACCGGATACCGTTCTGCTCCTGAAGCTCTCCTGTTTTCTGAAATCCGAATGCTGCATATATATTTTCAGCATACCTTGAGGAATTAACAGAGATAGTATCAGTTTTTCCTTTCAATCGTTGAATTACTTCATTCATCAGTGTTTTTCCTATTCCTCTTTGCTGGTATTGCGAACCAACAAAAAACAGAGAAATATGTTTACTATCTCTTACTTCTATAATACCCGCAATTTTTCCATCGCTCTTATAGGTAAGCAATATAGCTCCTGGCTGGATATAATCGATGAAATGTTTTTTTCCAGCCTCTGAATACTCAAACCCGACAAATGTATCAAATACCTTCAAAACCATTTCTGATATCTCTGTCTCTTCCCCAATGTTAAACTGGTCTATCATTGTTACAGCCTCCCTCTTTTTCAATCATACCTTCTCAATCTTGAGCCTTATATTTAGTACATTTATCTAAAGGATATAGGTTGTTGCATGGAGGCCGGTCAAATGAAACAAGTTGCTCTTGGTACCCAAGGATTACGTGTACCTTCAATCGGATTAGGCTGCATGGGAATGTCTGATTTTTATGGCTCTTCCTCAGAAACGGAGAATCTTAAGGTATTGGATCATGCTGCTGCTATTGGATGTACATTCTGGGACACATCCGATATGTATGGCCCTTTTACCAATGAAATATTGTTGTCAAAAGCCCTCAAGGGACGCAGGGAACAAATCACACTATCCACAAAATTTGGAGTTTCCCGGGGAAAGGACGGCAGCTGGTACGGGATCAAAGGTAATCCTGAATATGTAAAAGCCAGCTGCGATGCCTCGCTGAAGAGGCTTGATACTGACTATATTGATTTATATTATCAGCACCGAATTGATCCGGATACTCCAATAGAAGAGACCGTCGGGGCTATGTCAGATCTCGTAAAAGCAGGAAAAGTGCGTTATATAGGTCTGTCGGAAGCTGATCCCGAAACAATTGAGCGCGCCAATAGAGTTCACCCCGTCAGTGCTCTTCAAACAGAATACTCCTTATGGTCCCGGGACATTGAGAAGGAGATTCTTCCCACAATAAGCAGACTGAATATCGGTTTTGTCGCCTACAGTCCGATTGGCCGCGGGTTTTTATCCGGGACAATTAAATCAAGAAGTGATCTGCAAACAGGGGACTGGAGATTAGAGAACCCGCGCTTTACAGAAAAAGCTCTCGCAGCAAACACTCACTTGGTAGACATTGTCGCAGAGATCGCCGGAGAAATGGGTATTACACCAGCACAGGTCGCACTGGCATGGATTCTTTCACGGCGGACATCCATTGCCGCAATACCCGGTACAAGAAAGATAAGCCGCCTGGATGAAAACTGGTCTTCACGGGAGGTTGAATTAAAGCCGGACCACCTGAGTCGTCTGGAATCATTAATTACAAACGGTGTAACCGGGAAGCGCTATTGATTTGCAGCAAGAATCGGGTGGAATTCATTTGTCCTGCAGCATAGATTTACTGTATGACAGATTATGAACGGATTGCCCGGGTAATTCGCTACATCGATGAATATCATACTGAGCAGCCCGATCTGGCGGCCCTGGCTGATTATGTCGGTTTAAGCCCATCCCGGTTCCACCACCTATTCTCTTCCTGGGCGGCAATTACACCTAAAGATTTTCTCCAATGCATCACTTTGAACCATGCAAAGGAACTGCTTAAAAAGGGCAATAGTGTTCTGGATACTGCTTTAGACTCCGGATTATCGGGAGCCGGCCGGCTGCACGACCTCTGTGTTACGTTAGAAGCGGCCTCCCCCGGAGAATTGAAAACTGGAGGCCGTGGATGGACAATTCTGGCCGGTTTCGGCGTAAGCCCCTTCGGGAAATGCCTGATAGGTGAAAGCCCGCGAGGAATTTGCCACCTTTCATTTGTTGATACCGGAAACGAGGGGAAGGAATGGAACTGTCTGCAAGAATCCTGGCCGCAGGCAGAGCTGCAACTGGATAATATACGAGCAGTAGAATTGCTTAATCTGATTTTCAATCCTGCTCCGGTATCCCGTCCAGGGTTAAAAGCATATGTACACGGCACACCGTTTCAAATTCAGGTATGGCGGGCACTGATGAATATTCAGCCGGGAACCCTGGTATCATACCGAATGCTTGCTGAACTCGTGGGCAATGCTCATGCGGCACGTGCGGTAGGACGCGCCATTGGTCGTAATCCATTGGCCTTCCTTATCCCATGTCACCGGGTCATCCGAGAAACCGGTATAATGGGAAACTACAAATGGGGGTTTGACCGCAAGCGTGTAATTGTTGCCTGGGAAAGTGCAGATCGTTATTAATAGGAGCCTCTCTACAATGCTGCACTACTATTGTTTGCTAGACTGATAATCGTTCTTCCCTTTGAATTACCCTTAAGCATAGAAGTTATTCTCTCAGGAAGTTCTTCTAAAGATATCTCATTACACAGATTTTGCAGCATAGCAGGTTTCCAGCTCTGTGCTAATTTATTCCATACGGTTTCCCGAATATGCAAAGGACAGTTCTGGGAATCAATACCGATTAAAGATACACCCCGTAAAATAAAAGGATATATGGTCAATTCCAGGTTCCCAGAAGCGACATTACCACAGCAGGTTATTGTGCCCATTGGATTTACCGATTTCAGAATGTTTTCCAATATTATGCCGCCTACAGTATCAACAGCACCGGCGTACTCTGGTTTTAACAGAGGTTTTTTATCAAGAGCCTCGAAATCAGTTCTCAGAACTATCTCTTTCACACCCAGACTCATCAGATAGTCTTTCTCAGATTCTTTTCCTGTAACTGCAATAACCGAATAGCCTAACTTACCCAGAATTGCAATACTCAAAATGCCGACGCCTCCGGTGGCTCCAGACACAATCACATTTCCGTCATCGGGCTTCACAAGTTCAGTTAATCGAAGAACCGACATTCCCGCTGTTAATCCGGCCGTTCCGTATATCATGGCTTCCCTGCAGGTTAATTCAACCGGTAATTTTACCGCCCATTGAGAAGGGACCTGTATGTATTCAGCAAATCCACCATCTGTATTCATCCCCAGGTCGTAGCTGGTAACAATAACTTTATCACCTGGGGAAAATAAGCTGTTCTCCGATCTGACAACTGTACCGGCCGCATCTATTCCCGGAGTATGGGGGTAGGTTCTGGTTACGCCTTTGTTTCCCGTTGCTGAAAGTGCATCCTTATAATTAAGCGAAGAATATTCCACCCGGACAAGGAGATCTCCTTCCGGAAGATTCGCTATTCGTCTTTTTCCTATATGGCCCGAGAACACACCATCTACCTGGTCCACAATATATGCATTAAACTCCTGCTTATTCATATGTAAATCTCCCCTATTCGACCTTTGTATGCAGTCCTGTATAGCACATTATTACATTTTAATCTGAATCCACGGCTAAATACTCAACAGAGTCTGATTGGATTTTAACAGGTCGGTTAAGGGTTCTCCCCAATATTTTAACTCAATTCCCAGTTCTTCCAGTTGATCAGAAACGCCTAGCTGATCCGCACAGGCTTTGCACGCAGAGAATATAACGCCATCCTGAATCATGTCCAAAAGACGTTTCTGCATTGTTTCATTCTCAGAAACAAGTTTCGCTGTTGCACCCCAGATAATAATGGTTACATTCTTCCACCAGCCTTTAAGCATGGCATTATGGGCATACATAAATACCATTTTTTCTGAGGTTACAACGTTGTCATTTGTCCATAAAATAAACAGTTCTTCGGTCATTTAATTCTCCTTTTTTGCTTTATCAAAGACTAAAAACCTGGAATAAATAAATTACTCCGGCAACACACATAATTACACTCAGAATAAGCATATTAATAAAAGCGTATACAACCGCCTCTCTTCGTGGCGGCTTTAAATCAACTTTTGATGGAAGAAAATAGACAATCTGAAATAATAAAAAGACTGAACATGTTTCAATTATCCGCGCAAGCACAGGATTATCAAGATCTCTCACTAAGTTAATAATATAGTAGTCAGGATTCAATCTGAAGGTTGTAATTAGTAACAGAAATATCAGGAAAATATTCAAACAAGACTGAAATGCAAATACTCCGCGTTTTGATTTCAGCACAGCTACTCTTAATATTAATCCAGCAATATAGATGATGAAAATACAGGCAAGTATTATTGCTTTTTTCCAGTGCATCTTCGTTCCTTATTTTTAATTCTTGATACATCAGGATCTATCTGTTAATTTCATCCTCAATAAATATCAAAAATCTCGGATTGAAATTCACTTTTATAACTGTTGTTTTTTTCGTAATAATTATACGTGATGATTTTTGGGTATTCTGGAGTATGTTTAGTGAATGAATATCTCGAAATGAAAAGGAACATATTATTTCGTCAGAATCTTCAACAACAATCTTCATTTCATTATAGGCCGGACTGATTGTTACCGTAATTTTTTGTTTTACCAGGTTCTCAAAAGAATATGTTGATACATTATAAAAAAACGGGACTTGTGAGATCTGGTCTTCAAACACAGGTTCAACGCCAAATAATGAAATAAGCTCATATTCTTCCGGTATATTCATGTATTTCCTCAAATAGGTGGACACCGTCTTCCTGCGAATAATTCACTTAAAATTCTTAACCCTTTATAAACGACCCGATCTCTATCAGGTTCCCTTCGGGATCTGCTATATAACAGGTTCTCTGCCCCCACGGTTCTGTTGTCGGCTCAAGAACTGATATTGCTCCTTTTTGAAGAACTTCATTATAGGTTCGGTCGACAGCATCATAATTCTCCACACTTAAAGCAATTTCGCCATGGCCATTCAGTTTCTGAACATATTTGAAGCTATGGTTCACCAATTTCTCGAAATCTGTCCTTCTATAAAGTAAAAATAAAGTTCCATCTTTTTCCAAAAAAACATTAGTTGTATTTTCATCTTCTTTAATATTAAAGCCCAAAACATCCCTGTAAAACCGAACCATAACTGGCATATCTTTTACAAAAAGCCCAAATCCATCTAACTTCATTTTTTCCTCTGAATAACAAAAAATTGAGTGTGTATGAACGTATTTCGATATTCACTTCTATGCAGGATTCCGCTCTAAACCGGTATCAGCGAAAAGAGTTTTTATTCCTAAAAGAATATAGAAAATTCCTGCGATCTTATGTAAAATCAATACATTCTTTTCAAATACCTTCCTCATTCCCTTATTTGAGAAAATAAGGGAAACAAAAGAATACCAAGTCAACGAGATAAACAGCAGAGTCAGGAAAGAAGCAAATTTAATTGTAATACCCATATTCTGAGGCACAAGTGTTGCAAAAAGACTCGATATAAAGATTGCAGTTTTTGGATTTGATAAATTTACCATCAGGCCTTTACGGAAATGGCTGAAATCTGAACAGTTTCTGCTTTCTTCAATCAGCTCAATCTTGCTTTTTATAAAGAATTTTCCGATTCCCAGGGAAATTAAGTAAACGGCTCCTGCAATCTTCAGTAGTTTAAATAACCAGGGAGCAAGGATAAACAGCATACTGATCCCCAGGAAACCGGAAACGGTCCATATGGCTGTACCTGCTACTATTCCAAGCACAGTATATAGTGCATCTTTTTTTCCGTACTGGATTGAAGTGTTTACTGAAACAAGAAAATTGGGTCCCGGAGTAATCACGGCAATAACCCAAAATACCGCAATTTTGTATAAAGTACTCATATAAACAGCATTCATATTTTCCCCCTCAATGGATCCCCTCTAACACATTTTAAATTTTTAAGCCGGTACTGATAATCTCAAGCAAATGTTGTACTGAGATCTTCTCGCCTGTTGCCTCATTGAAAACATTCTCATCAAGCATTCTATCAATATACAGAATACCATCCAAATGATCGATCTCATGCTGAAAGCAGCGAGCCATTTGCCCATTTCTCTCTATTGTATTAGTTTCTCCAAACCTGTCCTGATATTTAACCACAATTTCTGCATAACGGTTAACTCTACCGATAAAACCGGGCAGAGATAGACATCCTTCATAACCGGGTTCTTCTCCCGATTTATGGATTATCTCAGGATTTATTAACTCGAAATACTCTCCCAGATAATCAATCACTACTATCCTTTTTAAGAGCGAAACCTGGGGAGCCGCCAGTGCAGCACCACCGCCGTGATTTTTCAGGGTGTATGATATTGAATCAATTTTACTATGCAAGCTTTTGTGAAATACATTGACCGGAGAACACCTGGTTCTTAATCGGCTATCACTAAAATGCAGGATAGTTTCCAGTTTGCTCATTTTATTAAAATCCTTAGAAAGAAAGACATTGGTAGTATATGGATATCAATCTTTGTGTCCTTCCGGTATCATTCACTGATTTATCATTCGCTCAGCAGCTTCAACAGTTTGAGAAATCAAAGTAATAATTGTCATAGGCCCAACTCCGCCGGGAACAGGAGTATAGGCAGAAGTTCTTGTATATGCCTTTTTTTCTACGTCTCCAATGCCTCCTTTATGATAACCCGCATCAACCAAGACCGCGCCCTCTTTTATCCATTCGGATTTAATAAAATCAGGCTTCCCTATAGCGGCAACAACAATATCAGAACTCTGTACTATTTCCGGTAAGTTTTCTGTTTTAGAATGACAAATTGTCACGGTCGCATTTTCATTCAACAACAGCATTGCAATTGGCTTTCCGAGTATTGCACTTCGCCCAACAACAACGGCACGTTTACCCTGTATAGGGATGTTATAATGCTTCAACAACTTCATTATGCCCCCGGGTGTTGCAGAAACAAATACATTTTCCTGAAATGACATCTGCCCGAAACCGAATGCCGTAACGCCATCAACATCTTTTGCTTCCGATATATGATTAAAGCACAGTCGTTCGTCTATCTGTTTCGGGACAGGATGTTGAAGTAAAATTCCAAAAACAGTTTCATCATTATTCAATCTTTCGATTACTTCGAGTAATTTCTCTGTTGTGGTATCTTCCGGCAATTCAACTTTGACTGTCCCTAAACCAACTCTTTTACATGCGTTCGTTTTCATATTAACATAAATCTTAGATGAAGGATCATTACCCACAAGGATTGTAGCCAATACCGGAACAGCCTTAGACTTCTGCAGTATGAGTTCAACCCTTTTTTTAAGTTCTTCTTCTATTATAAGGGATAACTGTTTTCCATCAAGCAATATAGGTTCCACTGAGTTCTCCTGCAAGGACATTCCTGGCATATATAGATACATGATCCAGGATCCGATTAAACTATACGAACACAATTCATATAAATAGCTCTAAAAACTTCAACTCAGATAAACTGAAATGGTTTAGATGTAATTGTAGTATATATTTTCAGTATCGTTCTCTTTACTTTTATCTGTCAGTTTCTCAAGGAGGGATGCTGTAAATCCTCCAAGTTCATACTTATCAATATCAGATAATTTCACCCATACATATTCTTCAGCTTCATCGTTTAATACTACATCGATAGAATCTGTTCTGCACTGATAATCAATAAAAAGGAAATGCCTGTCTTTATAGAAATCGTTGGTATAAAAACATTCTTTTATTCCCAACAACCTAATATCATGTATCTTCAAGCCGGTTTCTTCATCTATTTCCCTTATCAACGCATCTTCCATCTTTTCCCCGTATTCTACATGCCCCCCCGGGATAATAAATTTATCATCCCATTTGTGTGATCTGCATAGTAGAATTTCATTCTGTGGATTAAAAATAACTGCACTGACGGTTAATTCCGGGTATCTTTTCATTTCTCTTTATTCTCAAATGGATTTTATGGCAACTTTGACGCCAGATTAACACGATGCAACAACCTCCTATCTTGCAAGGAGAATATTATCAAGCATCAGTAGCCACAACATATTTCAAGTATATTACAGAAAACTAAAATGTGTATTCCCAATATCCCACATTTATCCAATTCTCAAACTTGAATCCGACTTCAGTAAACTCTGCAACTTTTTTGAATCCCATCATTTCGTGTAGAGCGATACTGCCACTGTTGGGAAGTGCGATTCCTGCAATTGCACGATGAAAACCTTTCACCTCTAAATCTTGCAATAGCTGTCTATACAATTGTGTGCCTATTCCTTTGCGGAGATTGTTTTTATCTACATACACAGTAGTTTCCACAGAAAATCTATATGCTGTTCTGCTTCTCCATTTTGTGGCATATGCATACCCTGTCACCACACCATCTTCTTCAAAAACATAATAGGGAAAACTCGCCTGAATATCAGAGATTCTTTTTCTCATATCTTTTTCTGCTACAGAGATCTCTTCAAAGGTGATAGAAGTATTTTCAACATAATAATTATAAATATTGCAGATGCCTTCTGCATCTTCAGCTCTAACGACTCTGATCATTTATTGCCTCTTTTCTCCTAAGGGAAGCACTCTCTACGGAGATTACATTCCGGAAATTTTCCCTGTAAAACAATCAATATCTATCTTAAGCACAATAACATTTGATACTGCAGATTCTGATATTTCCCAATCTAAACTCCCAGTATGCTGCTGCATAATAAGTTTCAACCCCCGGATCTTCTGTTCAATATCCTTGAGGAGATATACTTTACCAGCACAGATGACAGAGCGATATCTGGTACCATAGCTGCACGCTTTCTTCGAGCCTACTATTTCGATTGAATCGCTAACTTCTACACAGACATTATTATTTCTCTGTATGACGTCAAGCTTTCTTCCTTCCATGGCAGTATGCAAATAGAAGGAGTGATCACTGTATCCATAATTCATGGGAATCAGATATGGTATTTTTCCATCAGAAAGAGCAATTCTGCAAATGTAATTATTTGACAGAATTTCATGTATTAAGTGTTGATCAGTTACTTCCTTATCTCCTCTTCTCATACCTTTCCCTGCCGTTCCAGCATACCTTTCAATACTTCTTCAAGACTGCAAAAGAAATATTCAATATCCTCATTTTTAACTGTCAGAGCCGGATCTATTCGAAGAGCTTCGTATCCGGGTCGTTTAGCGACGATAATATTTCTCTTCAGCAATTCACTTTTGATTATTTCTGCATAGGAACTTGTATGGGATTCCTCGAATTCGACCGCAAGCATCAAGCCTTTTCCTCTAATATCTTCAATAAAACCATATTTATCTTTTAGCTCTGTTAAACGTTTTATCATCTCATTTCCAAGAACTTTTGATCGCTTTATCAGGCCTTCTTCTTGTATAACCTCAATCACTTTATTTACAACGGCTGCCCCAAGGGGATCATTCTGATGTGATTGGGAATAATGAAAATCTTTAATATCGTACTTCTGTAATATTTTCCCGGAAACAACCGTACAACTGACAGGATATCCGTTTCCCAAACCTTTACCTAAAGCAACAATATCCGGAGCAATATCATAATGATTATACCCAAACCAGCTGCCAGTTCTCCCCATACCTGTAGTAACCTCGTTAACAACAATTAGTCCACCTTCCTCTCTGACCCTTTTAACTATTTCAGAGATCACATTTTCCGGCGGAAAATGAACCAGACCTGAAGCACTGCCTGGTTCAAAAACAAAGGCAGAAATCTGCTTAAAATCAATTGAATCCACCTGTTGATTTTGCATCCAATCAAATTCCACCCAATTGGTGCCGGCCCTGTCCCCGGAACTACCATATGCCGATAAGTAACTGTTTTTCAGGGATAACAAATATGGCCTATCGGAAATATGCGGTACCATCTTAACAGCGTATTCTACAGCTTCACTTCCCGAACAAAGAAAAACACATTTTCCGGAATTTATACCGGTAATTCGCAGAATATTCTCAGCTACATCATTAATCAGAGGATTAAGATAACAATAACCGGAATGGATCATCCTACTGGCCTGTTCAGTAATGACTCTGGTTACTTCAGGATGACAATGCCCTAAGGAGGTACACCAAACTCCAGACTCAAAATCAAGATAACTATTCCCTTCAGTATCAAAGAGAATAGAGTTTTCTGCGTTAACAAAATTTTTATAAATTACATTGTGTCCCGTACTGTTCAAAATATTGTTCACCTCTTTCCTCCTGAATATTAAAATAACTTTTCATGAGTATACGAGCTAAAGATATCTCCGAACCCTACTCTTATAGTTTGTATACTCTTCTCCGTGCACACTCTCCAAATACTTCTCTTCTTTTATAATCAATAAATGAAACAAGAACATTGTTATAATTGAAGTCACAAATATCAGAATTGATAACGAAGAAAGTACGATTCCTGCCAGGACAATGTCATATGAGAGAAAATATGGATTTCGTGAAATACCGTATATTCCATCCGTTATAAGTGCGGTCTTCTCCGGTTCATCAACACCTATCCGCCACGAGTTTCCCCGCCCTGATGATGCAATGGAACTTATCAGTAATCCAATAATAATTAAAACTGTTCCCACTAACTCCAGGAGTAAAGAACTGCTGAATACTAATAGATAGGCATTAATTGAAATGATGGATTTCTGTAGAACGAACAACAAACTTGAAAGACCAGCGAAAAAAATGGACAAATTTAATATGGGGTCTTGTGCTTTTATTGATTTTCCAATTTTTCTTTTCAGCAAAATGGTTCTGACAAAGAAAAATACATAAAACATGCAAATAGATGCAATTGCAATGTAATTCATGCAGTGTACCCGGGGATATTCCGGTCAATCTGTTTTCCCATACTTATCCGCTCTTCAACTCTATAACCATGTTTTCTGTAGAAATCCTGTATCGTTGCATTTGTGCTTATAATCTGAATACAACCTTTTCCTGTTAAAACTTCTTCTGCATGTTTCAGTAAATGAGAACCTATCCCTGCATTCCTATATTCAGGCAAAACCGCCAATGAATATATCCATCCTCTATGACCATCATACCCGATCATAATTGTACCGATTACTGAGTATTCATCCATCGCCACATACAATTGATCATCGACTTCCAACTTTTTATTAATGGCCAACCCGGGATCATTTCTTTCATTTGCATATCCAAAAACTGATTTCCAAAGTTCAATTGTTTGTGTTCGATGCTTAATATCGACATATTTTTCAATTTGCATTGTTTATACCTTTCTTCAGAGATCAGGATACTATGATATTTTACTTTATCTGAATATCTATACCAGAGATACTAAACATTCCCATACAGAGACAGCACATTCATCATCGCCAATAAATAATTCAAAAGTCTTTTTTTGTATCTTTCCGGTGCTGCATTCTGCACGGGGAATGCAAAAACTTCCAGCAAAATATTGTACAATAGTAATCAATATTAAAGATCCTCTTCTCTACGATCTGGTGTTCTTTATCCCCGATCTAAGCTGTACCATTATGGCACCCAGGGATGCAATGAACATTCCCCCGATACGCATAATAGAGAGCTTCTCTCCAAGGAAAAGCCACGCTAATATAGCAATTTGAATCAGCATGGTACCATTGATAATACTTGATTCCATCGCTGTAAGGTTTCGCAGAGTATGATTCCAGAGCATAAAAGCAAAAGCAGTATTAACAACTGATAACCAGAGAAGAGAGAACCATGTACGAATGGGAATAAACGGGATTCCTTCGGATACTAATCCTGCGCCCAGAAGAATGCATGATCCAATCATCATCGATATCAACGTTACAGTATAAGGCGAAATATTTTTCCTTCGGTTAATATTTCGTCCAAGAACAGATGAGATTGCATTTGACACTATTCCAGCCACCATGACAATGAGACCTACATACTGGGAATTTAAACCTGATACCGGCAAGAAATAGACAAGTGCCCCCCCTATAAAAAGGAAAATGCCGAGGATCTGCCCTGATGATGGTTTTTCATGTATAAAAACAATACCAAGGAGCACTACTACTGCCGGAGTGAAATTGAGCATTAAACTAACAGTTGTGGAAGGAAGAAGTGATAGTCCTACAAACTGAGCCCCTTGTGTAAAGACATAAAACACTACTCCCAGACTAATTAATTTAATCCAGTTCTTTCTACTTAACCCTCTTATTTCTGATCGATATCGCGGCATCCAGGAAAAGAGTAACAAACAGATTGAGGCAAGAAAATATCGTAGTCCGGCAAAAGTAACAGGCGGGATGGAAAGTAACCCTTTTTTTATAATTATAAATGACGTAGACCAGAGAAATGTAACAAGCAGCGCTTGCAAAATACTTCTAATATGATTTCTTGATCCCATCCAGAACTCCATGTCTCTATTCCATGCGAACACAACCTATGCCAGTCCGCATATAGAAATTACCGAACAAGAAAAGCTCTAATCTTATAGTACACCATGTTTTCAAAATTTGAATAATCTTTCATTTTCTTGCCCAGCACATGTGCTATTTCCGCTGCCTTTTTCTGTCCGGTTGACTGCAGTTTTGTCCTATATACTGTAAAAGCCTTGTTATCCTCATCAATTAAATCAACAAAAAACGGTTTATATGGAATCAAGTCATGATCCCTATCCAGGGTGTCATAGGCTACAATTATTTCTTCTATTGAGTTTACCGCAATTACGATAGTATTACTCCAGAAAAAATGTCCATCCTGTATAACCACCTGTCCTGAAGTCTGGTTTATAAAAATCAGGCAATGGCTCAAGAAAGAAAAAAATCCGCTGACTCCCCAAATACACAACCAGATTACAATAAAGGAAAAGTTTATTGCTTTCAAGAAAACAAACAGTAATAGACCGGAAACTATGACAACTGTTAACCATTTGATGAATAACTCCGGCACAGGTGTCTTATATATTGTGTAAGAATTCTCCATATTAAACACTACTTCATTTTTATAACGCCAGCAGGCAGAATCCTGCCATATCACTGATTCTTCTGACAATATGCAAGTATAAATCCGTTAAAAACAGAATGGCTGAACCTAAATCCGATCTTTTCATATAGCTTACCTACAGACTCATTACCGTTTGCAACAAAAACCCATAAATCTTCAACATCGTTTTGCCCATTCAACCAACTCATAATTCTTGTATTTAATTCTTTACTGATTCTTAACCCCTGATATTCTGGTTTTACATATAACAACTTGTATGTTCCAATTCTTTTCGGAACTAGATACTTTTCAGGGTAAACCCCGATTCCGGATAAGCTATCAGCCCATTCAGGTCTATCTTTTATGCTGCTTTCATCCAAATTACTCACTAATGCAAATGCTACAGGTTCTTTTATATCCCAGGCTACAGCTATATATTTTCTAAAAGAGGATTGGAAATCCGGAACTAAACGATTATGAAAATTCATCGACTGCATTACTTCAGGCTTAATTGTTGCTTTTCCAGCCTGAAACCGCATTAGATCATTGCAGAGATCAGAAAGAAAATTTATATTTCCGTCTTCAAATTCGGTATATGTTATTTTCGGCAAACCAGCCTTCTCCTTATCCTACTAATGTATACTTCAGAAAAATATCAGGTATGCAGGTTATATTCTTCTGCCTGCTATACCTTAACAGGTTCCCACAACTCGATTTTGTTACCTTCTATATCAAGAATATGGACGAATTTTCCATAATCGTAGGCTGCAATCTCATCTAAAATAACAACCCCTTCCTTCCTCAGTTCTTCAATTAGGAGTTCGATGTTTTCGACTCTATAGTTAATCATAAAATCTTTAGAAGATGGACTGAAATAGTCCGTATTATTTGGAAACGGGCTCCACTGAGTACTTCCTGTTTCAGATGGATCAGACTTTTCGATCCATTCAAAACTGACGCCATATTCACTTGTATTCAAGCCAAGATGGGTTTTATACCATTCATTAATTTTCGCAGGATCTTTACTCTTAAAGAAAATCCCTCCAATACCTGTCACTCTTTTCATCTGCAACTCCCTGATTCATACTTCAACGCCTTTCTACACCACAAAGTCTGAAAATATTTTCCAGCTATACACAATAACTCAATTTGCATTACGTTCTACTGATATTTGTATAATATAGAGAACAGAATAAGGGGTACTCAAATGAAACAGGACCATGTATTGCTTGCAGGAGCTACAGGCTACCTGGGGAATTATATCATGAAGGAACTTCTTGATAATGATTATAAAACAAGAATTATTGTGCGTGATAAAGCACGAATTACCAGCAGTAATAACCTGGAGGTCCTTGAAGCGGAAGTCACAAAACCTGAATCCTTAAAGGGACTGTTCGCGGATATTGATGTTGTAATAACCACAATAGGTATCACACGTCAAAAAGATGGTCTGACGTATATGGATGTCGATTACCAGGCAAATGCTAATCTAATTGATGAGGCCAGACGTAGCGGTGTCAGAAAACTAATCTATATCTCTGTACTGAACGGTGAGAAGCTAAGACATTTAAAAATATGTGAAGCGAAGGAGAAGTTAGGTGACTATCTTAAAAATTCCGGTCTTGAATACTGCATTATACGGCCAAATGGATTCTTCTCTGATATGAAAGATTTTCTGAAAATGGCAAAAGGCGGTAAGGTATACCTTTTTGGTAACGGTAATCTTAAGCTTAATCCCATTCATGGCGCTGATCTGGCAAAGTGTGTTGTTGAATCAATAGATTCAGAAACCAAAGAAATAAACATTGGTGGACCAGATATATTATCTCAAAATGAGATCGCAGCATTAGCCCTTAAGGCTTATTCAAAAGCTCCTAAAATAGTTCATTTACCGGATTGGATAAGACGCTTTACACTTATGCTCCTGCATACGTTTACCAGTTCCAGAATTTATGGGCCAATTGAATTCTTTTTAACCACAATGGTAATGGATATGCAGGCGCCGCAATATGGAAACAGGAGATTAGAAGACTTCTTTAAAGAAAATGCGACATGATCTCAGTGAATGTTTCAATGAAAGAATTTTTCACTGGATGTTTAAATTGCGGACATTCATTTTAGAACTATCACGAACTTTATTGACGACACGTAGACCTATGAATTCCCTACAGGTTTAGAAGTGTCATATACAAGTTCGATATACCTTTTACTGTTATACTCAAACTCCTGAATTATCTCCATTTGCAGTTTGTTTATATGAGCATTCACAGATCTTGTGTTTTTTGAATTAACAAAAGTTACCAGAATTGGATACTTTTCCTGCATCACTCTTCTGGAAAACTCAAACAGACCTTCTAATACCCCTTTCCCACGATGGCTTTTATCGATACAGATCGGCCCGTATTGATAAGAATTGGTTGTAGTTAATTTCCTCCCCAGATATTCTAACTTTTCCAAATCTCCAATCATAAATTGAAACATTGGCCATTTCGAACAGTATTCCCACGATGCTGACATTAAAAACCCAACAATGGTTTCATTTTCCACTGCAACAGATAAGCCATCTGCAGCAATAAGTTCAGTTAATAATTCTTCATCTAAAGAGGTTGTTACAAACCCGTCAGACTTATCTGCTTCTGCAATTGTATCAATATGGTATTTTTTGTGTATGGCTAACACACCCTGAATATCTTTCCTGGTCGCGAGTTTATATTTCAATACTTTCTCCTAAACAGTATTTGCATCAATAATCTGAAAGAATCAGAATTGTTGTTTTCGAGGGGTTTCAATCTTATTCTATGGGTAATTGGTATATTTTGACTACTATCGGAAAAACTGTTACCTCAGCAAATAGAAAGAATATAGATAATAGAAGCTGTTTTGATCAAATCATTATAACTCCTTTCATGTTCTACTTTGGATAGCCTATTGTGCTTTGATCCCCGGCCCGATGGGCAGGTGGGGAAAGACATTGTTATATTCAGCAGATCTATATCACACAAGATCCCACCCTGCTTAAATCAATCAGATTCTCGTTATGATTTAAAACTTTCTTCTACGACTTTAATCCTCACTATATAATGGAAATTGTAATCTGCGTAGAAAAGCAAATTTGCTTATAATTCCCAATGGAGCTGCATATCTACTTTTATACAGAACCACTATTAACCTTTAAAATACGTTTAAGTCCATAGAGAACCAAGATGAAACCAACAATAATGTTCAGAATTTTTATTACTATATCAGGAATAATATTATTAAATAATGAGAGTAAAATAACTGCAATACCTAGAAAACTTACAGTTGCAAAACCGGCGGCTAAACCGAAATAAATTAGTTCAGTATTTCTTAAAGAATATTCTATCGATTTATTGGCAAAAATACTTGTCCAGAAAATTATTGTTAATGGACTTGATAATGTTAAGAAAAATGTTATTCCAAAGCTCTGTAAAACAGTTAAATGTTCAACTTCCATATTGTTTAAATTGAATGCAAATCCTTTTCTAATAAGCACAAAACCAAAAAGTATTAGAATAACCGAACTTATATTCGCAAATATACTTTTATATTTGGATGCTTCAAGTAATTTTCCTACACCCAAAATAGCCAGAACTATATACATGTAGTCAACAATAATTACTCCGGCGGATGCAAAAAAACCATGTATCCTGCCAAATTCTATCGCAATGTTTGCTACTACCAGGAACACAGGGCCTATGGCAAGCTGTAAAACTAGCCCGGTTAGAAATCCTCGAAGAACAACAGTTTTTTTCAACATGGCATTACCTATTTAATTGTGCATAGCATTCCACGAAAATTCGAAATTCCCAATAACCAAAATGATAAATGGCATGCAAAACCGCATAGCACTAACTCTTCAAGTTGAATAATATTTATGTGGCGGCTTACAGGTAATCCAAACACCTTTCATTGATATGTATTCTGATCCCATGAGTACTCTCTCAGTTTCAGGAGGCGGAACTACATTATCACGTAAGCACTTTATTATACATTAAATAGGACACCACTGTCTCAACTTCAATCATTCATCATTATTGCCCGGACATTATAGAAAGACTGTAACAACTCGGAATCATTAGAGAATTGAATCTGATCTTTAAACGATTCTACCGGCAAAGATCGTGTGAAAAATCGCCAGGCCACATCTTCATGCAGTTGTATGGTGTTGGAACTTTCAGAGGATAATTCTTCAAGACTCCAGCTGGACTCCTTTCTGCGCAGGCACCACTCTCCGCCGGATTCTCCTGTAATTTGTATTTTTATAATTGTACCATCAATCGCCTGGACATCCCGGTACCAAAAGGGAACTGAATACATAAAAAGATGAAATACCGGTGATAGATATCGTTTAGTCGCAAGTGATTCACCGCCGACAGCTTCCCGTATTTGCTGCTGATGAACCCATCTTTCTGTATAATCCCGTCCAAGATCAAACCAGTTTTCAGATCTTGATTCTCCGGCCCAGGCAACGCTATACAGAGCATCTGAATGAAGATCCTGGGATTGAATAAAATGGGCCAATTGCCGTTCTGCAATTTCTATAAAATCCAAAAGTATTCGGGGACTGATTTGCGAGAAAATCAGTGACCAGTTGGTATTTATCTGATCGATAGTTGCCGAGAGATCTTTAAATTGAGGGTTTAGATCAAAGAATTTACTGCTTATATATCTATCCCGCTGCACTGACAACCGACTGACAGCTGTTTGAATCAGGTGCGCAACGATATCTTTCACTTTCCATGTCGGATAACAGGTTGGAAAATCCCATTTCTCTATACTCAGTCCACGCAGTAGAGTTATCAGTTTTTCTGTTATCTCTGAAAAGAGATGATATGTCTTAATTGCTCTCATAGGTTGATACTCTTTTTGCATAATAGCATATAGATGAAAATACACTTAACTGCTGGAAATATGCTTAACTTGTTAGTGGCATATTTAAAGTACCGCTTAGCGGAATAACATATAACCGTATTCGTACTCTGGCTATCTGTTTGTTGTCAACCAATTAACCATTCTTCAATGTCTTCCAGTACTTTTTTCAATTCAGAATACGATAAAGGACTATGTTCCATTTTTGGATAGTAGTAAAAGTCAAACAGTTCTGAAATGTTCGAGTCCTGGATTATACGCGTTGATTCCACCGGCGTGGACCAATCCTGTTCCCCATGAATAAACAGAATTGGAATTCTTATTTGTCTAATATATTCCAGTGGTTCATATTGAAAGAAACTACTCCAGCGCATATATGGAAGGCCCAGATAAAATTTATCAATAGCCTGTGGATTTGAGTTGATGATTTTAGCCATATCATCAACTTGTCCACACAGTTCACGATATTGGGCAGGCATCTTCACAGACGAATCCTTTAAAATTTGAAGCTCTTTCAGTTGATTTAGACCACCTCCACTCCAGATTACTAATTTATCAATCTCATTTTTCGATTCAAGATTAGTGTAAATAAATGGTAAAAGTGCACCTCCTTCTGAAGCTCCAATGATAATAATCTCATTATAATTATGATTACTTAAGAAGCTATCAATCTTTTTTGCATAACTAAATCCAAGATCCTGAACAGTCGAGAGACTCAAGACCTCGGGAGTATCTATGTAAACCTCTCCTGGTGAGAAGTTTAATTTCTCAGGTATAAGAATATTATAGGTATTCTTGAACTGTTGTGATAATGGATTTGACAAGGTTGTCTTTGTCCACTGTCCCCTACTGTCTTGCAGGCCTAATACCGATTGATATCCACTTCCATCAATATAAATGATCAGTGAGTCAGATCCATCGTTTTCGATATAGTAATTGTAGCCTTCAGTTTCCTGAGATAACCTCCATCCCGGAATAAGGCATTGAAGAACAAGAAGAAATCCAGAAAACAGTTAGTATTGCAGCACTAATTTGGAAATGGTTCATAAATAATACTCCTGGCGTAAATTCTCATAAGAAAAATAACTCAAACCTTTCGGGGAGACTCATCGGAGGAGGGACGCCTTTTTTACTTCTTCAGAACATGAAAACCCGGTTATTTAAATCCCATCAATCATTATCTATCACATTGTCTATGATACAAGAATAAACCTGTTTTTCCCGCTTCAAAACCTCTTTTCTCAGGATTATCAATGAAGAATGAATCAGCGATATACCTGTCGCAATTATATATCCAGAGTCTCTCAAATACTCGTATGAACACGTTAATCGGCAGAAATCCTCGTTTACTATTTTATAATGCAGGACAATATCTTTTCGCTGATTTTTATTAGTATATTTGTCATATTAGGAGATATATGAAAGAAACTGTTTACTATCGGGATCTTGTAAAATCATTCCCCACAATGAGGGGAAAGAATATTGTGATTACCGGTTGTACTTCCGGTACCGGGTATGTCCTTGCAAAAACCTGCGGGAAGTTGGGGGCCACAGTATTTATGCTGAATCGACCTTCAGAAAGAGCTACGTCAGCCCTTACTCAATTAAGAGAAGAAAGCGACTCTGTTTTCGTTCCAATAGAATGTGACCTTCAAGATTTCTCCAGTGTACGAAAAGCCGGGGAGGAGTTACGTGATCACCTTGGGAAGAAGGGTTGCGATGTTCTCTGCAACAATGCAGGTATCATGGCTTCTCCAGACCTTGCTACTACAGATGGATTTGATATTCAGATTCAAACCAACCATTTATCGCATTTTCTCCTCACTCATGAACTCTGGCCCGTCCTTAGACAGGGGGTAAAGTTGAGAAGTGAAGCCCGGGTAATAAACCATTCATCTGGTGCCAGAAAAATGGGGAAGAAATCTATTATTACAGAATATTTTGAACCTAACGGTGGGAATCTAGGGGGAGACCGATTTCCCGGTTTGGATAAATGGATAAGATACCAACAATCGAAACTGGCCAATTTGCTTTTTTCATATGGTTTACATGAAAAGCGTCCATCTGGCATCGACCAGAAGATATTGGCACTCACAGCTCACCCGGGCCCAACAGATAGTGGATTACAGACAAAGACAATAAATACCGGAGGAAACAGACTATTGGATAGATATATCATTGGTCGAACATTAAAAGCCGCGCATTCAGTAGAGGATGGCACTTCCGGGATTGCCCGATGTGCTTGCGGCTTAAATGTGAATAGCGGGGATTTTTATGGACCGGTGGGCAGAGGAAAACCCGGTCCAGCAGTATTGCTGCCAAGCGAGCGAGATGTAGATAGTGAAGAACTGCTTTGGAAGCTTAGTATGAAAGCCACAGGAATTGGAAGCTTTTTCCCGTAAAGCAACACTAAAGTGAAAATTGACTGAAACTGAGGTAGTTATTTCAAATACTAATTATGGTATACTGCTCACAGCATAGGACAACATTCTACATATTTCAAATATCAAGTTGACCACCGCCCAATGGTGTCATTGGTTAACTTAGCTGCTGAATCTCAGCTACGAGAATGTGGCAATCACTGTACGATAATTTCAGTTATGTCTTTTTGCACCAGATCCAACCATACTCTTCTTTCATCCAAAGTACTATCTGCAATTATTCGAAACATTCTGCGATGAGTTTTTCTATTCCCAAAAAACCAAATACACATTTTTCCCAGGTATTCTCAAGCGGATCGCCAAAATAAGCATTCTCCCGCTGTGCCTCGGTATTGGATGTATTAAACACAATACCTATTTGTGCTTTCAGTACTTTATAAGGGATCCCACCACCCGAATCTCCTTCCAAAAAATCATATGCATACGGAGGTCGGATGACTCTATCAATATAACCTTTTAGAATAGCGGGTGGTTGTCCCCACCAATTCGGATGAATAAATATCAGAATATCAGACTCAACAAGTTCTTTCGCATATTTTTCCACACAATCATCTTCCGATTTCTCTTTCCCTAGCTCTCGTCGTGTCAGAACAGGGTTAAATCCTTCCTCATACAAATCATGACAGAATACTCTTATATGATTTTCCCGAAGAGTTCGAATAACAGTACTATAGATTGCATGGTTAAAACTCTTTTCATATGGATGAGCTAATATTACTGTTACTGTCACCTCATTCATGTCTTTCCTTTTTTAAAAACACACGTTCTTAGTGTTTTGAATCCTGCAGCATCCAATCAGGGAAAAGTAGTTTTTTCCACATATTCGCTATTCAGTAAACACTATCATTAAATTTTATATCCACACATCAATAGCTGCGGTCTGTGCTCCTCCTGCGTCCCCTGTATTAACGGTTCCCGCTGGTTCTATTAAAAGAATTTTACATTCCTTTTCGGCATATGGTTTATGCACCGTTCCTTTCGGAATTACAAGTAACTCGCCTTCTTGTAAAGATTAACTTCCTTCATTAAAGTCAATTCTTAATGATCTTTCTAAAATTATAAAAACTTCGTCTGTATCTTTATGATCATACCAGGTAAAATCCCCTTCCACCCGAGCCAGTTTAAAATGATAATCATTCATCTGTGCGACAATTTTAGGTGCCCATTTGTCACTGAACAATTCAAACTTTCTATCAAAATTAACTATCCCGTTGTTCATGCATATTCTCCTATTTACTATTACCTGTAACATTCCACGATAGCCTTAAGCAAAATGCAGAAAAGATAGAAAAATCTCATCTGTGCTGCTATTGGCAATTTCTTAATTTGATTGCACGCCGCCTCTCTGCCGGCTTAAATCCTTTAAACAATTCAATGCTTGTTCTGCAAGGTAAGATTGAACAAAAATATGATCATGATAGTATGCGGCTACTACATTGGCACTGATATTTTGATCTTTTAATTTAGATGCGACCATGGCGGTTAATCCTACAGCATCAAGGCTTGAATGTACTTTTAATGTAATTTGCTTGAACACGCCATCAAATTCAAATCCTTGTGCTTCCGCAACGGTTCTATTTATAATAAGAGTTAAGCCCTCTTCTTCCACGAATGAACATAATGGATTTAAATTAAGAAATTCATCTAACGGTTTCCTGGTAGTTATAAATACATATTCCTGATCACCTAAAGTAGGAGACATGTTTTTTAATATTTCTTCAAGATTTTTTTTACCTTCCATGTATTAAACCTCGTAGTAAATTCAAAAATTGCATATTTCTATAAACATACTTTCATTTTACCCGCTTAAAGAAAGATGCATAATGATCTACAGGATATCTGTCTAAGGCGATTAGGCCGGTATACGCTGACAGGCAGTTCCATGTTCTCATCCGATTTAAAATTCATTTATTTTTAACTTGCAGTATAAAGATTATTGTAAGCATAAAAAGTGCAAACATATATCCAATCAGTTTAACCATCCAATAAGCTGAAAATCTGGGGTTTTTACTTTTAATAGTTCTACTGAATAAAAGAGAATCTGGTATGGTTAAAAGAACACCAAAGATTGCAGCGGCAATACAAAAGGTAAAATTCAAATCATTTATTATTGTAAAAACTGCCAAAAGGATAATTGCTATGCCTGTAAAATTTAATACCTTTATCATTCCAATTTTTCCGTTTTTGTAGAAAATATCATATATCTTTCAACTCTCAATTATATTATCTGTTCACGACAATGAATTGTATCTTTCTCCAGCACGATCATTTGTTTATAATAATTTACAATAGTAATTAACTTCTTGTTAATTGCAGTATACGTGCTAGTGGAATTCCCCCGAAATCATCGACACTTGTTATGCTTAGAATCTAAGGAGAAATCAGGTGTCTAAGAGTCCATATTCGGAAGAATTTAAGGCAGAAACTATCAAGCAAATCATGGAAGAAGGCGTTGGCGTTTTGACTGTTGCCAAGGCAACCGGTGTCAGTGACCTCACCTTATACAAGTGGCTCAAAGTTGCCGGGTGGAAATCAGGCGAGTCAAAAGACAAAAAGAAAATTACTGAAGCTGACCAGGAAATAAAGGCGCTTAAGGCAGAGCTTAAACAGGTCAAAATGGAGCGTGATATCCTAAAAAAGGCCGCAGCGTACTTTGCCGGGGAGTCCCTGTAAAGTACGCATTTATCAAAGAACATCGTAGCACCTACCCGGTGCGACAGATGTGCCGGACTATGAAAGTCCATCCATCAGGCTTCTATCGGTGGATTAAGAACCCGGAATCTAAACGAGCCATCGAAAACCGGAAAATCACACACGAAATCTACCATTATTGGGGAGAAAGTGGAGGCACTTACGGAAGTCCTAATATTCATCAGGATTTCAAGGTGGCTGGCTATTCGTACAGTGTTAACCGTATTGCCCGACTGATGAAAGAAGCAGGTATACAGGGTGCTCACCGCCGCAAAAAGCATCCATACATTCCTCCAGAAGGACCTGTACACAATCTTAATCAGCTTAATTGTGAGTTCACTGTTAGCGATCCTAATCGTGTCTGGTGTATCGACATAACATATATTCGAACCTATGAGGGCTGGCTGTACCTGGCAGTTGTCATAGATCTGTTCAGCAGGCGAATAGTTGGATGGTCTATGAAGAGTAACCAGAAAACTGCCTTGGTCATGGATGCTTTGTTTATGGCAGTCAAACGAAGACGGCCAAAACAGACTGTCCTAATTCACTCAGATCAAGGTACTCAGTTTACCAGCTATGAATGGGATAGCTTCTGTGAGTTCCCCAATTTGGATCCGAGTATGAGTCGAAGAGGCAACTGCTGGGATAATGCCGTTCTTGAATCCTTCTTCTCCAGCTTGAAGAAAGAACGGGTAAAGAAAAAGATCTACAAAAACAGGGAGGCGGCACGGAAAGATATATTCAATTACATAGAGTTGTTTTACAATCCTAAAAGGCGGCATATCCATTTGGACTGTCGAAGTCCGGCTCAATTCGAAGCTATGCATTTAACCCCGTAAAGTGTCGACTGAATCGGGGGAATTCCAATTCTTTGCTTCCCTTGCACGTTCATTGTCCGTGCGTCCCCTGTCCTTCCGGTGTTATTAATTTCAAATTGACACAAGAGGCATTAGAATCGATCAGACAGTACGAACCCATTGCCTTTCTCTCCGAATCAAGGTGATCCTTGCCTTTCAGCCCCTTTCCTGACAGAAAGAAAACAGGAGGGCAGCACAAGTCTGAACTTCTGCCCACCGCGTAGCGAGACAACAGCACTCTGCATCACAATAAAAATGTAAAGCAACAGTCCGGCGATAATAGCCTGGAGGTTTGAGCTGACTCCAGCGGCCCGGATCAGTTCATTGATAGTCAACAGCGTCAACGCGCCCACCGGTGAACCCAACAGGTTGCCGACACCGCCATTAAGCATTGTCCCGCCGATGATGGACGCGGCAATCGCTTTCATCTCCATTCCCGCACCATTTCCTACGTTTCCCGCTCCGGTTGTCATTACAAAAACAAACCCGGCAGTACCCGCGAGGAATCCACTGAGAACGTAGGAGAAAAACTTAGTCCGCCTGACGTTAACACCCAGCATCAATGCACTCTGGCTGTTCCCGCCGATGGCGTAGAGATTACGCCCGAAACGCGACCACTTCATAAGACCTGCAAGGAGGATCACCAAAACAAAGACTACAATGGCACCAGGCTTAATCTCCAATGGAATAAAATTACCAAGACGGTTTGTTGTACCGAGCCAGGGGATCACAAGCTCGAAGTCTCTGAGACGTACGAACACAGGCAAGGTTACATTAAGCGGATCTTTGTGAAGGACCGTCAGGAGTCCTGCGCCTAAAAACAGGCCGGCCAACGTAATAATAAACGGTTGGATATCGAGGTACGCGATGAGAAATCCCTGAAGAAGACCGAATGCCAGCCCGATTGCCAGCGCAATAAATATTGCTCCGCCGACACTTCCACTCCGCAGTTCCAGAAACACTGCGCAGGACATTGTAACTAGCCCCATGATCGAACCAACGGAAATATCGATTCCACCTCCAATCATAACAATGCTCATCCCCATGGTAATAATGATGAAAGGAGCGTTCAAACTAAACAGGTCAAAGAAGGTCTGGAACTGCAGGAAGCTTGCAGGGTAACTGAATATAGCGAAACCGTACATCAGTACAAATATTCCCCCTGCTATAGAGAACAGAAGGTTCGAATTGGACATAGTTTCTTTCCGTTTGACTATAGTCGTAGATTTCACCCTATTCCTCCTGCCTAAAAGAAGAGTCTGATCCTGTAGTCACCAGTTCCTCTGCTCTGTTTTTCGGTTGCTGTTCCAGAACACCTGTATCACTCATTTTACTCACACGGTTGGTGAGTTTCCTGACGGCCTCTCTCACTACAGGAGATGAAACTGCCATGAGCAGTATTATAAAAACCGCCTTAAAAGCTTTTATAGCTTCAGTATCCACCTCGAGTCTGAGGAGGGTCCTGTTGAGTACTTCGATCGTGTAGGCTCCGATTATCGATCCGGTAATGCTGAACTTCCCGCCGCTCAGCAAATTACCTCCGATGGCCACTGCGAGGATAGCATCTAACTCAATATACTTGAGGAGGTTGACACTATCATGACGCCCCGCCTTGGTCACTGCGATGAAACCTGCTGCAGCCGTACAGACCCCCATAATCATGAAAGTCAGAAACTTAACTTGAACAGGATCGATACCATTAAGTCGTGCAGCCTTCTCGTTGACACCCACAGATTCAGAGTAAAGCTTGAGATTGGTGAATTTGAGAACGAGTACAACCATCACTATAAATAGAGCTGTCAGGATTATGGGGGTCTGAAGCGGAATACCCGGGATAACGCCTCCGATTTGATTCGTCAGATCGTTGGCGAGGACAGGGGAGAGTTTTCCATCAATGAGAAAAGCGATCGACCTCCCCCCGGTGAAAAGAATGAGTGTTGCAACCATCGGCTGGACGTTGAATAATGCAACCAGCGACCCGTTGAACGATCCGATGAGTATCCCAACCAAACAGCTGACCAGAAAACCCGTTAAGATTGTGATCAATGTGGTTTCACTGGAACTAATTACAAATCGAACGAAGACCGCGGAAGCAATAGTGGCAGCAACCCCGACGCTTATATCCTGTCCGCCGGATGAGGCTGTGACGAGGGTCATTCCGATCGAAAGAATGACCAGTTCGGAAGCACCGAAGAGGATATTGGGAATGTTGCCGTACAGCGCCCCGTTTATAATAGAAATGCTGAAATAATCAGCACCCTTGATCAGGTTGATAATTATCAACAGCCCAAGGACAGATAAAGGCAGGAAGAGATGGGCTGCTGTTCCTTTGGCTCTTATGCGAATCATGTTATTCTTTCCCCCTGGCTATCACATGCATTACATCACTTTCCGTCAGATTTCTGCCTGAAAGCTCACCGACAATCTCACGGTCTTTCATAACAATTAATCGGGAGCAGGTCCGAAGCATTTCCTCTATCTCAGAAGAAATAAAAGTCACGCTGACGCCCTCTTCGGCCAGCTTAAGCACCAGCTTCTGGATCTCCACCTTTGTTCCGACATCGATACCCCGGGTGGGCTCGTCGAGGATAAGGTATTCCGGGTGGGTAAGCAGCCAGCGCGCCAGAACAACCTTCTGCTGGTTTCCCCCTGAAAGCGACTTAATCGGCGTACCTGAAGTTGGTGTTTTAATCTTCAGAGCGGAGATATATTCATCTGCGAACGTCTCCACCTGCTTCCGTGAAAATGGTCTCAAAAACCCCTTCATCACCTGTAGTGCAAGAATAATATTTTCGCGAACTGAGAGCTCGGAGATGATCCCATCTCCCTTCCGGTCTTCCGGTAGATACCCGATACCGTGCTTCATTGCCTGTATTGGTTTGCAAAGCTTCACTCGTTTTCCGTTAATGCGGACGTCGCCGCCGGTAAGCTTATCCGCTGCGAAAATCGCCCGTGCGCTTTCACTTCTACCGGAACCTAACAATCCTGCAAAGCCATTCACCTCACCTTTTCGAATCTGAAAGTCAAAGGGTCGCACTCCAGCTGTGCTGGAAAGCGCCTTTGCTTCGAACACAGGCACACTATCGTCTTTGACAGCGGGCTCATGTGTTTCAATTCCGGCTACGTCATCGAGCGCTTGTCCCATCATTCTGGCGACAAGTTCCAACTGTGGCAGTTCAGAAGCTTGATATTCTCCTATCAACTTTCCATTTCGAAGCACTGTGATTCTGTCACTGATCTCGTATACCTGGTCGAGGAAGTGTGTAACGAATATAATCCCCACACCGCGCATCTTCAGTTCTCGCATGAGGGTAAAAAGTTTCTGAACTTCATCCTCATCGAGAGAAGAAGTGGGCTCATCCAAAACAAGAATTCGACAGTCCATGTCGATAGCACGGGCAATCGCAATCATTTGCTGAACTGCGAGAGAGCAGCTCGAAAGCTGCTGCGTCGGTCTTGCGGGAATCCCCAGAGAATCGAGCAGTGCCTTCGTTCTAATGTTCATCTCCTTCCATTTGACAAATTTGTACCTGCCGCGGCCAATAAGCATGTTTTCAGCAACAGTAAGATTGGGACAGAGCGAGATTTCCTGATAGACAGTTCCGATCCCGAAGTTCTGCGCTTCCTGAGGGGATCTGAAGTGAATTACTTGATTATCGATTGTAATCTGACCGGCGTCCTTCTCGTATACCCCGGTCATCACCTTGATCAGGGTCGATTTTCCTGCACCGTTTTCTCCCATGAGCGAATGAATCTCGCCCTTACGGAGGGTAAAACGTACATCCTGAAGTGCTTTGACCCCTGGGAATGTTTTACAAATGCCGCTCATTTCCAGTACATTTCCCGACTGCACCTTCCAACTCCTTCGCCAGAACTAAAAAGTATAAAGAGGCGCGGTACGACACACCGGAGTCAATCCGAACACCATACCGCGCACATTTTCGAACGGATCAGGAACCACAGTTCCCCAATCAATCACTTACCGAGTGAAAACTCCTTTACCCGGATCGTCATTGATGCCCTGGTTTGCAATGATCTTATCCGTGACGGTATCGGTATCAACACCGATTTCTTCATTGTAGACAATCCCGCTGGGAATCGAACCGCCGGCTTCGAGGGCCTTGATCCACTCAGAGATCTTTGTCGCCTGCCGCGGGCTGCACTGCTGGTCGTAGTTCCACCAGCCACCCTGAACATTTCTCAGAGCAAAACGGTTGAAGTCAAATCCCATAATAATGACGTCACCATCCGCACCGTGTGAGATTCCGGCTGCATCAAGTGCCTGGACAGCACCCTGCGCCATACCATCGTTCTCTGCATAAATGACATTGAACTCTTTGCCTGCGGTAATAGCAGCCTCGACAACTTTTCGAGCTTCCTCGAGACTCCAACTGTCTCCACCGGTTCCGTCTGCAACAATTTTTAGGTCTCCTTTGTCCTGCGCTGAAAGAACCGCTGCACTGCGACCAATCTCGGCAGCGGAACCTAACTGGCCACGGATTAGTACCACGTTGTACTTGCTCAATCCCTGTTTGAGCAACCAGTTCACCGAGGTCTTTCCCTCCGCATGCATATCAGAAACAAGTGCCGCCTTGAAGTTGTTTTTGTCGGTATCAATGAGTCTGTCAAAGAGAAAAACAGTTACACCGGCGGTCCTGGCAGACTTCAAAACGTTGTCCCACCCGGAAGCGTTCGCAGCTGAGATAAGCAGATAATCCACGCCGTCGCGGATATACCCCTGAGCCGCAGCGATCTGCTCACTATTGTCCATCGTGTTGGTCTGCCGTGCATCGTACCCGTTTGCCTCAGAGAAGACAGTGTTCATGTCATCGACATTAGCCTGGCGATATCCGGACTCTTCCGGCGGCAGATTTACGATACCAACACTGATCAGGGAGCTGGATCCACCTGCTTCGCCGGATCCACCAGCACTTGCAATCCCGGCAAAAGATAGGAAAAGAACGAGAACCAGACCGGTCGTCCTGGTCAAGTTAAGTCCTCTGTGCGCCTTTGTTCGAAATACCATTTCGTACCTCCATTAAATGTGAAGCGATTTTGCTCTGAAGGTCACGTTGTCCGGCCACCCAGTACATGCATTCGATCCGGATAACACCCGGTCAAATGACCCCGACCTCCGCATACCAGTAAAAGTGAAGATGAAAACCGGCGCTACATACAAGCTTTCGATCTTATGATGATCCCTTATGGAACTGTGCAGGAATGTTTACATTCCTACGTTTTCTTTTTGAAATACTACTCATTCTTTCGAACCTGACATGTGGGCTGTGCTCAACCTCAGATCCACGGAAAATGTATGATATAATCATCTATGGCCGACATGAGGACTCCAGAAAAGCAGGCATCTCAAGAAGTAATAGCATGTCGGTAGATTGCGTTGCAGCAGGGAGATCATGAGTCCGTCCATCCGGATCATAGTTATCACAGTTGGCATAGCTACATTCCTCCTTGGTTGCGACTCCGAAAGCCGCGACAAGTCGGAAGCGAACCCGATTGTTCTGGGGTATTCGCAACTTGGCGACGAGAGTACCTGGCGCTCGCAGAACAGCCGTTCCATCATCAAGGCTGCCGAAAATGCAGGCATCAAGATCATGTTTGAAAACGCCATGCAGGATCCCGGAAACCAGATCAAGGCGATCCGCTCGTTCATCGCTTACAAGGTGGACGTAATTGCCTTTTCTCCACTGGTGGAGATCGGCTGGGATACTGTGCTTGGTGAAGCGAAGTCCGCCGGCATACCAGTGATTATTGTGGACCGGATGATCGACACTGCAGATCATAACCTTTACACAGCTGCGCTCTGCTCCGACTTTGATCTGGAAGGACGTCGGGCTGGAGAGTTCCTCCTGAAGAAGTACAGGGATTCCGATGCTCCGGTCAACATTGTGGAGCTCGGAGGCACTGCTGACTCCACACCTGCCATCGGACGCTACGAAGGATTCAGAGATATTATTTCCTCCAATGCAAAGTTCCGTGTGATCTTCAGCGAAGACGGCGACTTCATGCTCAGCAAGGGAAAGGAGATCATGTTGAAGGTGCTTACCCTTTACAAGCAGGCAGATATAGACGTGCTCTACTCTCATAACGACGACATGACTTTCGGTGCCATTGAAGTAATGCAGGAAGCCGGAATCCGGCCTGGCAGGGATATCGTAATCATCTCCGTGGACGCGACACAACGGATCATCAACTACCTCAAGGTAGGTGCGGTAAATTGCGTCATTGAATGCAACCCCAACAGTGGACCTCAGGTGATGGAGATCGCAAACAAAATTGCATCTGGAGAAACCGTACCCAAACACATCGTTGTTGAAGAGACTGTGTTCGACGAGTACTCCAACCTTGACAAGATCGCAGACAGGGGGTACTGACACGAAAAGAGTGCACACAAACAGCATACGGCGGACGTTGCGCGTGACAAATACCGTCGTCATCCTGGCGGCCCTCATTCCACTTTTAATCAGTACACTCTATTACAATGTCACACTCAACAAGTACGAGCGAATCATCGAGAATGTCTACAGCGCCAACAGTCTCTCAAGCCGGTTGCACGGCGAAATCTACACCACAATGTGGAACGTCGTATCCGGCAAGAAAAGGTTCGGAGAAAACCTTCAGTATGAGCTCACTAACAGAATCAAAAGCCGCCTTGACGAGCTCGAAAGAAACGCTGCGAGCGAGGACAACAGTTATCTGATCAAGGTTGCGCGCAATACACTTGAAACAATTGAGGATTATGTGGACAGGATCGGCACCAATATTGCCAACAACAGACCTGTCCATGAAAACGAGCAGATACTTGGCGAAATAAGCTCAGTGAGCGATCTACTCTACGACGTTATCCAGAAATTCGTGGCAGCGGAGATGGAGATTGCCCATGTAGAGAACACCCGGATACAGCAGTCCATGGATATTATGACGCTCTTCCAGATAGCCCTTTTCATGGCGATTCTGACATTCCTCTTCCGCAACTACAAGCTGCTGAACCGGAGCATTAATGACCCGATCTACCGTCTGAAGACAATGGCCTCCCGGATCGCTCAGGGGGATTTGTCCATCCGGGTAGAGCAGCCGGAGATAAGCGAGCTCGATGAACTCACCGTCAGCCTCAACACAATGGCGGGAAAGCTTGGAGAGCTGATAAAGCAGAACACGCAGAAGCAGCTGAATCTCCAGAAAGCGGAAATGAAAACTCTTCAGGCGCAAATTGCCCCACACTTCATGTACAACACCCTGGATACGATCCTCTCCCTCGCAGAGGACGGTCAGAACCGGGACGTCGTTACCACGACTCTGGCTCTCTCAAACTTCTTCCGCCTCTCCCTTGCCAAGGGTCGGGACTGGGTCTCGGTAGCCGAGGAGAAATCACATGTAGAGAGCTACCTTGCCATACAGAAGATGCGCTACGGCGCCATCCTGGAATACAAAATTGATATCACGGAGGAGATACTCCCGCAGTCCATGCTCAAGATCCTTCTTCAGCCCCTCGTGGAAAATGCGATCTACCACGGGATCAAAATGACCCGCCGTCCAGGATTGATCAGGCTGACGGGCAGACTCAAGGATGCAAATATGGTCTTCTCTGTTGAGGATAACGGGCTGGGAATGACAAAGGAGCAACTCTCAACTCTGAGGGAGAATCTCTCCCACTACGATGTATCGAATCCCGAAATGGGCTTCGGTCTCTACAATGTATTCAAGCGCATTCAGCTCTATTATGAGATCGATAACGGACTGACCGTGGAAAGTGAATATAATCAGGGAAGCAGGGTTACCCTGCGGCTGCCTACGATAAAATCTTCGGTTTCACCGCGTATTCCGACTCAGGAGACTGCGGTTCCAGTGGAAGGAGGCTGAACTGTGCATACCATATTCCTGGTGGAGGATGAGCCTCTCATTAGACAGAAGATACGCAATACGATTGAGACGAGCTCCGAACCGTATTCGTGCATTGGAGAAGCCAGCGACGGTGAGCTCGCTCTCTCCATCATTCGGGACTTGAAACCCGATATCCTGATTACTGACATCAAGATGCCCTTCATGGACGGCCTGACACTCGCACGCCATGCCAGGGCGATCGTCCCCTGGCTCCGGATCATCATCATAAGCGGATACGACGAGTTCGAGCTTGCCCGCCAAGCTATCTGCGTCGGTGTGGACCACTACCTTCTGAAACCTGTTGCCCGTGATGACCTCATCGAAGCGTTGCACAGGGCGAGCGAACAGATCATAGAACACAAGCGCCACAGCGTCTCATTCCTTAAGGAGACCTCCGATGAAGAGACAGTACGGAACGCACTGGTAAGCACTCTTCTGGAACAACTCTGCAGCGGGGAGATCACCGCCGATGAGACATTACGTCGAGCCGGAGAGCTTGAGATTGACGTACTGAGCAAGCGGTACGTGGTCCTCGTCTCATCATTGGAGGGAAAGGGAGGGTTTCCCAACCGTCAGGCAATTGCATCCAGGTTTAAATTCGTCCTGATGGATGACCAAGATACGCTATATTTCCTCAACGGCGTGGACCAGGCAGTGCTGATCATCAAAGGCAATGTTGATATTAACGTGACCGAAAAAGCCTACCATACAGCCCAGACACTCAAGCATGAAGTAGAGGATGACGGCACCTCCCTGTTGACAGTGAGCATCAGCAGCGTGACCGATCGATTGAGCGGCATCCACGAAGCATTCCACGAAGCGTGCTTTCTCCTGAAGACTTTCGGACAGACCAACCACGGCCGGATCTTCTGCGCCGGGGACATTGGTCAAATTATGAGTCCGGTATCCACCAGCACCGATGGTTTCTTCAATCTAAACATAGAGAACAAGCTTAAATTTGCAATTGCCGAGGATGTACCGGCAATTGTTAAGGAATTTACAAGTAATCTCACCACTGACGAGATGCAAAGCGTACTCTACCGCTACTACGTCCTCATGGACCTCACCAACACCGCCATACGGATCATCCGAACCTTTAACCCGGGCACTGACTCCACTGTGATTACCGAGCAGTTCGTCGACCTCCGGCAGGTGTTCCAATCCGCGGTGTCCGCCGAGGAGTTTACCGATCTCGCCACCAGGATCTGTCTTAAGACCATCGAGTTACGGGCCTGCGGCAACTCAAGCCACCATGTGACTTTGGTTCGCCGCGCCTGTGAATACATCGGGGAGAATTTCAGCCACCCGGATATCTCCCTGAGCACAGTAGCCGCCCACGTGGCACTGAGCCCCACCCACTTCAGCACTATCTTCTCACAGGAGATGTCGGTGACGTTCATTGACCATCTCACCAATGTCCGCATGGAGAAGGTCAAAGAGTTGCTGGCTTCCACGGATGAAAAAATGGTCACCATTGCGTTCAGTGTGGGCTACAACGAACCCAACTACCTGAGCTACCTGTTCAAGAAACGTGAAGGTCTTACTCCCAAGGAATACCGGCTGCAAAAGAGACCTCAAACAAACAGGATTGCAACATCACAAGGCCATCAATCCTAACAACCGCAATCAGTGACTACATCTTAAATGGATTCACGAAAGAACACCGTTTAGAACACGTAACAGTTGATATCAACAGGAATATTGGCAATTCGGGTGGAGAAAAGCGGAGCCGAATATTCACTGTTATAAGATGACTTTTATCAGCATAAGTAATACCACACTTAAAACCGGAAGCAGAATAAAAACCACAAAAATGAATCTTACTGAAAACCATCTTTTCCGTGCCTGAAAAAACTCTCGTTTCTTTATGCTGTCACTTTCTTTACGTATCTCATTCCTGTATTTGATCTCATTATCAATAATCTTTTTGGTTAATGAGAATACAAGTAAAGAAACGGCTGCTATAGGTAAATAGAACAAAGATTTCTCCATAGAATATACCTAAGGTCCCGTGAATAGCAGGAGTTATCGAGATTTCTGCACGAGTCTGTAAATAAAACTGTGTAACTGCCTAATTCTTAATAGCCCAATGAAGGGTATAGGAGTTAGGATGAACAGTATCATGATAGATGATGATCGGTTAGAAGAATTAGCTGCGGAACTGGCAAAAGGGGTGAAAACCGAGGATGACCTTGCGGATCCTCTTGGCCGGTTGATGAAGCTAACAATTGAAAAAGCCTTGAATGCAGAGATGGATAACCATCTTGGTTATGAGAAGTATTCACGGAAAGGGCACAACAAGAAAAATAGTCGGAACGGCTACAATTCAAAAACAGTCAAAACAGATTCCGGAGAACTTGAGATTGATACTCCTCGAGATCGTGATTCAGATTTTGAGCCTTCTATCGTTAAAAAGGGTCAACGCAGACTTCTGGGGTTTGATCAGAAGATTTTAGCGCTCTACGCCAAGGGCCAGACCACCAGAGATATCGCTGATACGCTGAAAGAAATGTACGGAGTAGATGTTTCTCATTCACTTATTTCTCAGGTAACAGATTCGATTATCGAAGAAGTTGAGCAGTGGCAAACCCGCTCGTTAGAAAGTCTGTATCCCATTATTTACCTGGATTGTATTGTCGTAAAAGTCCATCAGGATAAGCGCGTAGTCAAAAAGGCTATCTATTTGGCCTTAGGAGTCACTACAGAGGGGCACAAAGAGCTTCTTGGTCTGTGGATCTCTGAGAATGAAGGCGCTAAATTCTGGCTGTCTGTGCTAACAGAGCTTCAAAATCGCGGAGTACAGGATATTTTTATCGCCTGTGTAGACGGACTTACCGGCTTTCCTGACGCAATAAACAGCGTGTTTCCCAGAACAAAGGTGCAACTCTGCATAGTTCATATGGTTCGTAATTCACTAAAATATGTGTCTTACAAGCATCGCAAAGAAGCGGCTGCAGATTTGAAAGCCATCTACTCATCTATCAACCTTGAAGAAGCAGAACGGGAATTGAGCAAGTTCTGTGAAAAATGGGACAGCCAATACGGCTCGATAAGTAAGATGTGGAAACGGCATTGGGAGCATTTGATAACGATTTTCGACTATCCCGATGAAATCCGAAAGATTATCTACACTACCAATGCCATTGAATCTCTCAATAGCGTAATCCGCAAGGCTATAAAAAATCGCAGGATTTTTCCGAATGACAAATCAGCATTCAAAATCGTATACTTGGCCATACAGCAGGCATCAAAAAAATGGACTATGCCACTGCGCGCCTGGAAACCGGCAATGAATAGATTTCAGCTTGAATATGGTGAGCGCTTTTCGAATGATTAAAATAGGCATTTACACGGGAAAATTTACAGACTCTTCTGCACACCCTGTCTCTGGCCTCATGTAAACAATGTACCAGAGCTGCCGCCTGTGTCTACTTAACATTTCAAACGAGCGGCACACAGAAGGTGTTTCCGGAAAGAAGTCTGTTTTTCAATTTGTTTGGCACTGTTCTTCCTGTTCAAAATTAAACAGACGACACAAAACTACCTACATAGTGTAAAAAGCAAGAATCTAAACAATTATACGATTTACTGGCATATCCAGAGAACCTAAAATTCTCAGTCAAAAAAATGTAAAAGAGGATCATCATCATCCTCATCCTCTGGTAACGGTTGTGAAGTGATCATGATAACTTCGCCTTCTATTTTCAGTCCATATTTTTTTAACCTAGGAGCATTCTGATTCAGGCATTCTCCAGTTACCAGATTAAATTTCCATCCATGACGTGGACACGTTGCTACATCACCAGAAATATGTCCACTGGTAATGTCTGCCCCCTGATGCTTACAACCGACTTCAATTGCGTGAAATTCTGAGTTCATTCCTTTAATAATTCCTACTTTTCTACCCAATATAGTAATACTTTTAATTCTCTTATTCTTAAATTCATTAACGTTAGCAGCTTTTATGTAATCCAATTTTGTTTATCCTCCCTTGTATTTCAATACTGCATAGAGGCCAGTATCCTATCTATAACCCGAGGAGGGGCGTGGTCAGTATGCCGACAAGTCGGACTTTTCACTTAACGCTCGCAAATATGCAAATTTGCCCGGGACTCCCATGGTGATTGATAAATACAAGTATACCATATTCTTTTCCTATATTTGTCAAAGGCAATTATGGTGCAGGGTTTTAACCGCAATCGTATATTTATTGTGAAATAATAACCAGAAGAGAACTTTAGTCACCAGTAACATCATTATCTTTGTGTTCAAAACATAAAAGAATTGTTCTCTCGTTTGATCGGGTTCTATGTCTTATAGTCTTTGGAACTGTTATTAATTCACCAGGTAGAATTTCTTCGGTATGGTCTTCAAAATCCACAAACAATTTTCCTTCTATTACATAAAAAAACTCATCACTTTGTGTATGTGAATGCCAATGAAAATCTTTTTGAAGAGCACTCAATCGAACAACATGATCATTTATATTTCCAACAACAAAATTTTTCCAATCATCTTTAACGCTATTGGTTAAATTTACAACACTATCTTTTTCAATTTTCAAAACGACCTCCTGCCTTTTGGTATAATTTTATCTTACATTTTACGAAAATGCGAATTTGGTTAACAGCTAATTTGAGTGGAGTTCAGCGGAGCCGCATATACACTGTTAAATGTTGTTAATTTATGCCTTCAGTATTATTATAATAATTTCTCACATTTTCTTTTACAAATAAATACCAATAAATGACCACACAAAAAAAATAGAAGGTAGTATATCTATAACACTCCGGAAATCTTTCATATTCAGAATAGGCAAAATAATTGATGGTAATATATAGCTCCCTAACATCAAGAGCCTTCCCCATTTTACTCCTCAAATCACCTCATAAAACACTAAGATTTTCCCTTATCTGAAAATTTTAAGCACTTTCTTTGTTACACCTAGTAATACTTAAAATCGGGGCGGAATTTCGTACAACATTCCGCGAATTAGTGAAGCCAAGTATGCAACTACAGAGCAAATTCTCAAAAAACAGGTTCAATCAAAAATTCTCCCTGATATGAGCCTGTATCTTTGTACCAACCATTAATAGAACCATTCCAGTTCATCCAACTTATTTCATGGCTATTCTCCAACTCTATAAATCCTACAGTCTGGGCACCTGTACCGCGGTCTCCAGGAAGGGCTTCCCATTTCATGAATATCAGATATCTACCTGGTTGAAGCAACAGAGGTTCATTTAGCTTATTTTCTATCCATATATCTCCTTTTATATCAGCTGTTTCGGAATTAAATTCTTGTAATAAATTAACAAAACCATCTTCATCGGAGAATTGTAAAATGCCGTAACTGTAATTTGATGCCGGTTTACCATATTCAGTAATATAGAATTGGATTGCTTTAAGCTGAGTATATTGTGTTACTTTAACCTCTTTACCGACCATACAACCAGGATTTCCGTTCCTGGGACTAAATGGTATTACTTTTTTATCCATACTCAACCTTCTTGATAAATCTTATATAATCCCTGCTCGATTTCACTTAACGTTCCACGAACATGCAAGGTTCTGACTGAAGCGATGGGGCTTGTCTCCCTAACCGATTAATCGTCGAAATGTTCCGCTTTTAGTTACAATGTAATTTACTTTATTCAAAATGTACAATAAATTCACAACGCTCATCGCCTTTACCAATTGCTTTTACTATTTCTGCTCTTACATTTCCATCGTGATATGGGGTAAAAATGTTTTCAAACATTCCTGCAGAGCAAAGACAAAATATAGGGTTAGGTGTAGCTAATCCTTCTTCCACAAGATCACAACTACATTTTTCCAATGTAAAAAAGGCTTTATTTCCTCTTAACTCCCAAAAAGTTTTAGCACTAAACAATTCTTTTCGTCTTTTGTTTATTGCTTCAATCATTTCAGGGACTGATTCTGGCTCTTTTCCAAAATGATTTATAGTCTTTTCAAGCAATTGCTCTGCACATTCTTTTCCTGCAGATTTCATAGCACAGTGACAAATTTCTTCATTAGCTATTCCATTTAAAGCATTTGTAATCCCATTGATCCATGCTTTATTACGTTGTATAGCTGCTTCACTGATTTCTCTGTTTAACACTGTATGACTCCCTATCCTCTAAACTATACATACATTGCCAGAAATTGAACTTTTCTTCCCACAAATATATGACGTTTTTGCATCCAAAAAATGAGACAAAACCTAAGTCAAAGACGCCGCATATATTCTTTGTTATATTCGGTTTAGCACCCGGTGAGTCAATAATCAATATATTCTTGAAATGGAAGGTCACGCAAATCTGGGGTACTACTAATTTTGGATATAGATAGTGTTACTATGTCCAAAATCCAGACTCCGGGATCATTACTCCAAGGATCAATTAAAATCTTTATAGAGTTATCATTATTCTGCTTCATTGAATGGATGCATTTATTATCTAAAAAATTATGTTCCTTATTGGTTTCAAAGAAAAATGAAGACAATCCTTCGCCACCAACAATACAAAATTTATTTTCTTCATCAATAAGACCGCATGTGAGATCACCATAATGTGCTCTCAATCTAAATTCTTTTCCGTTCCGTTTATCAAATAGCATTGGGAATTCCCATTCGTACATGAGTATGAAATTTTTTGATTCGGTTAAAATTCTTCTATTCATAATCTTGTGTGCAGTACAAAATTGAACATTTCACAAATATGGGAAGTTAACTGGTACCCCGAAGAGTTGATAAAACCTCGTTCAATTATATCATATTTGAACGAATATTTGTCACTGTAAATTTGGGTAACGCTGACGCCGAAACTACATTTTCGCTGTAATCCTCAGTTCCTGATAGTTCCCAAGTATATGGATGTAATGGGGAACTATCAGGATAATTAATTTGCTTTCCCAATCACTTGCGTATAAATGATCTTATCATTATTACTTAATTTCATAATTTTATGAAGTTTTTCTCTATCAACAAGGCTTAATAACGCTGTGTTCCAATTTTCAGCTGCAGAATAAAGATAAACATTCTGGCTGATAAAGCCAGTGTCCGCAGTAGATGTAAACCATTTTTTATTATCGTCATGTCCAAAAAAGACTCGTTTAAATTTTGAAAAATCTGATACATAAATTAAGCCTAATGGCGCTGATTTCATCATTCTTTGTGTCCCGATATACTCTCGGATATCCGTTGATAAAATTTCAATAAGTTGGTGATTAATTTCATCATAACGGAATAGACCATAAGATAAAGCAATATAAACCTTGATTTCTTGAGTATTGCAAGCTGATGGAGCTGTTCGCCGACTTTTAGTCCTTATTGTTTCTTTATATGTAGTACCACATGCCGCCCATAACAGATTTGACAATTCTTGCTTGGTAAAGTCTGACTGAATCCATTTTCGTTTTGTCCGACGCTTTTTTAAAGCTTTCATCAATGGAAAATCTAAATCGTATTGTGGTGGTGGTAAGTGATTCAGTTTATTCATGTTTTTCACTTGCTATTCTTCTTGTCAGGAAATAGTAAATAATTAATTTTTAATTGTAAAATTAATTTTTAAAATTTCTATTGCGAGCTATGTATGGAGAAATTCTTATTTCCAATACTATTCGTCAGGGATTGGACATAACATGTCACAGTTATATAACGTACGGGGCAAGCCGTATATGGTGTAGTCCTATAAGCGCATAGAGCCTGTTATAAGCTGCTTTCCTATCTCTTTAAATATAGCCCGTAGCCGCGGATGACAAAGATTTTCTTCAAACCTCTACCTGAATTCTTTTTAAACATTTTTCAACCCATTCAGCGTCCATTTTCTTCAACCTGCTTTTCTTAAGATTCTCTTTAATTATCCAGTTAATATGCTTTCCTTTATAATTGAATAATTCCTCAAAACTTTTCCGTCCCTCTTCTTTTTCTTTACTTATAACAACACTCCATCCATATCCTAATGATTTTCTCAACGAATCCTCTTCTCTACTTAGTTTATTATTATGCGAGAATGGCTTTGTTATGCTTAATAGAGTATTCAAAATGTCTTTATTGATATTGCTATCATTCAAGAGTTTTGGTTCACTATGATGAGCCTGGATTTCCGAACAGTTATTCCTAAGAACTAAGGTGGAATCTCCGATGTATGATACCATATCAAAGGAGATTAGCGTGCGACGAAAGTTCGATGAAGAGTTCAAAGCCAAGGTAGCCCTTGAAGCACTAACGGAGGAGAAAACCCTGCAGGAGCTGGCCGAGAAATACGAAGTCCATCCCAATCAGATCAGTGCCTGGAAGAAGCAGCTCCTGCAGAATGCGAGCTCCCTATTTGAACGTAAGAACAAGAAGAATCAGGAGCTCGATCAGGTGAAAAAACGGGAGCAAGAGCTCTACAAACAACTTGGCCAGGCAAAGTACGAGAACGAGTGGTTAAAAAAAAAGTACAAGCAATTGTACGGAAAAGATTACGAATGATCGATCCTTCTGACCGTCATCTGTCTATTAGACGACAAAGTGAACTGCTCGGGGTAAGCCGCTCCCATCACTACTACAAGAAACGTGCCCCGCGACGGGCCGATATCGAAGAAATGATCAAGCTGAAAGAGCTGTTTATAAAGTACCCATTTTACGGTTACCGAAAGCAGGTACGCGAGCTGAAAAAAGAATCGATAATCTCTACCGTGAAACGGGTACGCCGCCTGATGAAAGAATTGGGCCTTAAAGCACTCTCGCCAAAGAAATTAACCTCTATCCCGAAAAAGGACCACCCTGTGTATCCGTACCTGCTGAAGGGCAAGAGAATCAGATATCCCAATCAGGTCTGGGCAACCGATATTACCTATCTGAAACTGGAAACGGGATTTGTTTATCTTGTTGCCATTATGGATCTATACAGCCGGAAAGTCTTGAGCTGGCGGATATCACGCTCCATGGATGCCGAGTTCTGTGTTGAAGCGCTGAAGGACGCTTTGCGAAAATATGGCACGCCTGCAATCTTTAATACCGACCAGGGGAGCCAGGTTACCTCCTATGGCTTTATTCAAATCCTGAAAGACAACGGCATTGAAATCAGTATGGATGGTCAGGGTCGCTGGCGGGACAATATCTATGTTGAACGGTTCTGGCGAACTCTCAAGTATGAAGATATTTACTTGAAATCCTATGAATCAGTACGGGAGCTTAAAGCTGGCCTTCATCGGTACTTTCAATTCTATAACAGTCGAAGATTTCATCAAAGTCTGGATTATCGGACCCCGGAAGAGATGTATGAATCATTCCAGGTAGAAGGAATGAAAGCGGCTGCATAGTCAGGCTATACCGGCAGGTTCCACCTTAAATGGAACGGAAAACTGTTTGACAAAGGGGCTCAGCATAGTAACCCGTTACCGCCGGAGCGCATGAACAGCTGTTAGGCGCGCTTCTATTCCCTCCAGTGCTCAGGCTTATTCAGTTCTGTAGCACACAAGACTTTCCCATGTTCAATCTCAAATCCCTCTGAAGTCAAAAACTGAACCATCCAAGCCTCAGATACCTCATCTGGAATCGGATACGGCGCTGAATATCCCTTTTTTCCTGCATTGGGTATGAATCCGTATCGGGGGTAGTAATCAATGTGCCCAAGTACAAGAACCATTTTTGATCCCATTTCTTTAAGTCTTTTAAGCCCTTCCTTTATTAGAAATCCACCGACGCCCTGCTTCTGGTATTCAGGAATAACCGCAAGCGGAGCAAGAATATGAAATAGCGGTTGCTGTGACATATTATTGATGTAAGCTCTAGTAAATAAAACATGCCCTACTGCAATTTCTTTGTGATACGCAAGTAAAGAAATGATAGGTTTTGCGGTTTTGTCTTGTAGAAGTTTCGCTGTTAACTCTGCCTCTTTGTCATAACCGAAGGCTTGTTTCTCAACTTCTATAACTTGATTAATATCCTTGATTCCTGATTCAACTATCAGAATATCTCTCAGATTCATACTTATTTCCTCCTATGAAGAGCGCCTAACGTTCCGCGAATACCTGAAGTTGCCCGAAGGGGAATTTGGGTGAAGCGAAACGGAACTAGGTATTCGCTGTTATGTGAAGTACCAGTCTCTTCTACTACTATGTATTATATTCTAATTTTAAATAAATCATATCCACAAGTTGTTTTCCATCTACAAACATTTCATGATCATAGTTATCCACAAAAAAGTTCTTTATTGTGTGTGAATAAACAAACCTAAATTTTTTATAATATGATAAAATACTGCTAATATCTCCGGTTCCTAACGACAATCTTTTACATTTGCTTTTAAATTCTTCAATAATGAATCTTAACATATGAGTGCCATATCCTTTCCCATGGTATTTTTCATATGTTGCTAAATTTTTTATTTCATAAGTCTCATCATCTTCTTTTGTAACAACAGAAATAGTTTTTAAGTCATTATCATATAATGCAAATAAAACACCTGTGTACAGATATTTTTTAATCATATTTTCCTGCTCATCACCCAATAACAATAAATCCATAAAATCATCTTTGTTTTCATTTATAATTCTAATATCCATGATATAGTCTCCATAAATCTCAAAAAATCTTGGCTGGTATTTCACATAACGTTTCGCGGTTATATGACGTTTGGCCAACGACCAATTTGGGTGAAGCCGTAGGCGGAACTGCATATTTGCTGTTAAGTGAAGTCGAGCATGCGACTATAGAACCAATTCACTATAAACCGGTTCAATCATAAACTCTCCCTGATATGGTCCGGTATCTTTATACCAACCGTTTGTAAAACCAGTCCAATTCATCCAACTTGTTTCAGAGCAATTCTCTGATTCTTTAAAACCTATAGTCTGAGCGTATTTACCATTATCTCCAGGAGGGATTTCCCATTTCATAAACATCAAATATCTACCTGGCTGAAGCAATAGAGGTTCATTTAGATCATTTTCAACCCACAAATTTCCTTTTGCATCAGTTATTCCTAAATAAGATTCTTGTAGTAGATCAACAAAACCATCTTTTTCGGAGAATTGTATAATACCATAACTATAGTTTGATGTTGTTTGGCCATAATCGGTTATATAGAATTGGATTGCTTTAAGTTGAGCTTCTTGTGTTAACTTAATCTCTTTACCGACCATACAACCAAGGTTTCCGTTCTTGGGACTAAAAGGAATTACTTTTTGATCCAGACTTAACCTCCTTGGCTACTTTTTACAATCCCTTGCTCGATTTCACTTAACGTTCCGCGAATATGCGAAGTTGGCCCACGGCCAATTTGGGTAAAGCGAAGTGGAACCGCATATTCGCTGTTATGTGACGTTCTGTTTTTACGTTCTAAGATGCTTTCACTTGTTGTATTTTATCGAGTTCTATTTCAATTTTTGGACGTTCAATACGCAATTCATACTCATCCTGAATTCCAAGCCAAAAATCTGGAGAGTTTCCAAAATACTTAGCTAAGCGAAGTGCAGTGTCTGCAGTGATCTTACGATTTCCCTTTAGTATTTGAGAAATTCTAGTTGCTGGCATATTTGTATCTTTTGCTAACCGGTATGCACTTATGTTCATTGGACCAAGAAATTCTTCTAGGAGAATTTCTCCTGGTGTTATTACTGGGATTCTTTCCATACTCACCTCTAATGGTAATCAGTTATCTCGACTTCGGTGGCTGTTCCATTATTCCAATAAAAACAAATACGCCACTGAGAATTAATCCTTATGCTGTACTGCCCTTTTCTATCCCCTGAAAGCTGCTCAAGTCTGTTACCCGGCGGTACCCTAAGATCATTGATGTCTTTTGATCGATGTATAAGTATTAACTTTCTTAAGCCTATTCTTTGCATTTCTTTCGGGAAATGTTTTGAATAGGTTCCATCCCATATTTTCTTTGTATCTTTATCTTTAAAAGATTCTATCACTTAATAATATTAACGCAACACAGTAATAACATCAAGCGTCAATATTTTCAAATAGAATGTCACATAACGTTCCGCCAAAATGCGAAGTTGCCTGGCACCCCATCGGGGTTGATAAATGATGGAAAAATTGTAGCACGGTTTTTCCGGCATTTGTCAAAGGCAATTTGGGTGCAGCGTAGCGGAACCGCCTATTCGCTGTTATTGGAAGTGTCCTTCATTTACGATAAATCCACAAAAGGACAGGACGTACTTTTGTGGACTAAGACGCTCTCCAATTTATATTAAGTTTCAAATTCTTCTTTGCACAATCCGCAAGATAAAGATTTATTAGCTGCTGGTATTTTATGCCAGATTCTTCAGACATTTCCTTGAAGTAAGCAATCGTATCTTCATCAAGGCGAATTGTAATTTGCTTTTTCAGCTTGTTGATATATGGATTCTTTTTTGCATTAGAAAAGTCATAATGACCTCTCATATTTCTATCCTCCGTATTGCTGGATTTCATCTTTATCAGCTTTCCTGGCTGATATTATTCGTATTATTTCATCGTTTGATCTGTAACAGTGACACACAATCAGAACATTTAAACTTTGGGATAGACCCATTATTAGAAACCGATCTTCTTCCGCTGAATGATCAGGATCATGGATTATTAATGCAGAAGGATCATAAAAGACCGTTTTTGCCTCTTCAAAAGTTACTTTATGCTTTTTTGTATTCGACTGATTTTTTTGTTCATCCCATTCAAATTGAATGTGTGTCATACTTACAGTATAACTACATTGTAGTTGTCGGTCAATTTATTTATTTTTATGCTCAAGCCAGGGATGGCGCCGTTTCTGATATTACTTGAAGGACATTTCCAATAACGTTTCGCGAATAGGCGAAGTTGGCCATCAGCCAATTTAGGTGAAGCGAAGCGGAACCGCCTATTCTCTGTTATATGCTGTTGTCCCGTTCCTTATGTAGAATTATCAAAAACAATTTTAAGCTTCCTCTATGATCATTACTTCTTTAGTACCGGAATCCACCACCTCACTCCCATTCCTTTCGTAGACAGAAACGGCACAGGGAAATATGCTGCAATATCCGGCCTTTTGGGATCTCGTTCATACCCTGTTGATGGGAGCCACTGTCCATAAATGTATTTATTGGTTTTTGCAGAGGTTTGATAAGTACAGTTGAATTCCGCGTAAGCTCCTGCCGAAATCTGAAATACACGGAAGTTTTTACAATTCATATTTTCTGTTTTCTCTACACAGAAGACATCATATAAAGAATCTTTGTTGTCAACCTCTGCCGGAAGATAAACTGACATCAACGGGGCCTCCGTTACTTTTCCCCACTCACCGCCAGTCAGATTCCAAAGTTCCATATACTCTTTGGTACATACATATTCTTTCCAGAAACCTGGTGCTTCTTTAAAAAAGTTGTCATGGGTAAATGTTTTACATTTCCCAACAATTTCATACGATGGTTTTTCTACTATCTTGTAGTCCATATCATCTCCTCCTTTGATCTCTATGTGAAAGGAAACTTGATTATATGCAGTTAGCTTTACTCCAGAGCTGCGCACTTCTCGTGGATTAATGCCATGCATGTTTCTGAATGCCCGTGTAAACGCGTTTGGTGACTGATAACCATACTTGAGTGCAATATCAATAACTTTTTCATTACCAATGGCAAGTTCCCTTGCTGCCGATGTCAATCTTCGCTGTCTGATGTACTCACCAGGTGTTATGCCAATGATGGCGAAGAACATCCGCTGAAAGTGGTACTGCGAGCAACAAGCTATTTTTGCAGCTTCATTAATATCGATTTCTTCAGCCAAATTGCTTTCAATATAGTCAATTGCCGCGTTCAATCTGTCGGACCATTCCATTTCTTCTTTCCTTTTCATGTTAAAGATAACTGGTTTTCATCGATTTCTCTCACCTTTTTATGCTGAGTTATGTGTGGTTGATTATCAATATCTCAACTGGCATGGAGGCCAGTTGATCATATCCATTCTTGAGCGGGACAATTGCATATAACGTTTTGCGAATATGCGAAGTCGCCAAAGGCGATTTAGGTGAAGCGCAGCGGAACCGTATATTTCTTGTTATGCCCAGTTTTATTTGTGCCATTGCATGAAAAGCTCATCTTCTCCTGTTTCATTATGTTTTGATTCTGATATTACTGAAAAACCTTTTGATTTATAAAATTGTACACTCTTTTTGTTTTTACAGAACACTTTTAATTGTAATTTGTTACGGAGACTCATTGCATAATTTAATAATTGAGAGCCAATTCCTCTACCTTGATATTCAGATTTCACGAAGATTGCAGCCAAATACTCATCTAATAATGAAATAAACCCTAAAATATTATCACCATCCGTTGCTTTAAATGTTTCAGACATTGGTATGTATTTACGACTCATTTGATCTTTATTTTTCTTCCAATAATCATTTGGAACAAATGCATGAGCTTGAAGAGATACTTCATACCATATGTCTACAATTTCGGGGATCTCTTTTTCTGAAATATTATTTATTTCAATATGTTTCATATAATTTCTCTTTACAAATAAAATTGGACATAACGTTCCAGAAATATGCGAAGTTGCCTGGTTCCCCGAAGGGGTTGATAAATATCTGGGAAATTGTAACACAATTTTACGGATATTTGTCAAAGGCAATTTGGGTGAAGGGCTTTAGCCCGTAACCGCATATTTCTTGTTATGTTTAGTGCCCGGCTGGTCTGGTTTCAAGCCTCCAAAAGTACATGGATGTACTTTTGGAGAACTATTCAACTTTATTCTCACGCAAGCAAATATTGACCTCAGATAAATCAATTTCAAGTTTTTGTAACATCATTCTTACCAATGAAAGAATATGTTCGGCGCTTAAATTCCCCTCTATATAAATTGATTTTGCTATTTCCATAGGAACCCTTAAATCTTCTTTTTTATCAGAAACAAGAATAGAACGTTTTCTAAAATCTTCATCAATGACGAATCGCTTAAATTTTGTTGCTTCAAGCTCAAATAGTATAAAACATATTTGTTGGAAAAAATCTCTCCAATTGTCGACATTTGTATCTTGTCCAAGAAATTGAAAATATTTTATTTTTTCACCGGTAAAATTATTTTCATCATCTAAACTATATGTATTTTCAACATCTCTCTCATTTTCGTAATCTGTTTTTGAGGAAGGCCATATTTCAATCGATTTCTCTATGAGTAGTCTTGCCCTTTTTAAAATAGTTTCTTGATCCCAAGAGTTCTGTTCCTTTATGAAATCATTTAAGAACAATTTACTTTCAATAAATCCTCCTTTTATTCTTTTCTTTTCCTCAAAAGCCTTATTGCTTAGTTCACTGTTGTAAGCTGTGAATGTTAAATTTCCAATAGTGTGTAAATATTTAGAATGTGTGAGCTCGTAATTTTCACCGAGGTCATTTTTCCAGATGATTGATAATGTTTGGGGCATTATATGTTCAATGCTTAACAACTTGTCATCAAGTAATCTTTGTAGATCAACACGTTCTCTATTATTGTAATTCTCTAGTCTATCGAAAATATGAAGCTTATTCTTTGCATTGGTATTGTAAATATCCTTTAAAATCATTTTCTCCCTAACTTCTTCATCATTTGGGAATCTTTGACTGGCTCTTTTTTGAGATAAAATGTACTTAAATATTTCTACATATTTATCATCATAATCTTCAAACTTTTTTATATCTCGGCCTAATGTCATAAAGAGTTTGTTTAAGGCGTTTGTTGGGACATCACAAACGACCCTTCGTACAATAAAGGATTCTATAATTAATAAGATTTCTTCAAGATTGTCATCATTTAATAAATTATTGTTGTAATCATCAAATAGTTCCAATAAAAATGGATATGCTACTGTCATATCCAGTTTATTTAAATAACCTAGTACATTTCGGATTTCGGGTTTTGTATGACTTGATTCAATAATTGAATTGTAATATTTGGCGAACTTCAACAAGTCTTGCAAAATTGCTTCAATATTAAAATCTGATGAGGATAGAATATATTCTTTGAACGCAAAATATACCTTACTTTTATTTGGTGCTTTTCTATCTTTAAAAGTAATATAATCACGTAGAAAATTGCTTACATTATATTTTGTAAGTATTTCAATCTTGTTCCAATACTTCTCATAATATTCTTCTTGCTTTTGAGCACCCAAGCGCATTAGAACAAAATTTCGAACCTTATCAGCTTCCGAAAGATCTAACCCAGTTGAATTCAAACTTTCAAAAATAAGTTGAGGATCATCTTCTGATGATTTTAATCTGATTTCTACAACATCCAATTTTTTTATAGCAGAAAAGATCTCAGATAGAGTTAAAAATTCTTTTTTAATCATATCCCTGAAATACAAATAATTATTGGTTATGTTTGATGGCAGAAAATCTTCAGGTATATTTTTAAACAGAGCTTTAAATGCGAGATTGTCATTCTTTATTGGTTTTAACTTAACTTTTTCCTGTTTATTATATTTTCCAATTAAGTATTCATTTCGAATTAATTCTTTATCAACCTCTGTGTTCTCAGAATCTTCTTCAAGCTCGTGTAGCAATGCTAACATTAGCAAAGTCAGGGTGGTTATTCGTTGTTGACCATCAATGATTATAAATTCTTGGCCATCATCATTTTCCTCATTGTAAATATAAACAATCGAACCAAAAAAATGTGATTTTCTATTATTTTTAATAACATCTTTTAGATCGTTAAAAAGCTGCTTACAATTTTCTTTGTTCCAATCATAATTCCTCTGATAAACTGGTATAACAAAATTTTTATCGTGGCCTTCCAAAAATCGTATTAATTTATTTTCACCTGCTTTCATATTTATTCCTTATTTCTATTTTCCCGAGGCCATGGATGGCCGAGGACTACAAAGCTCCTAGCCGGGCATTGAACATAACGTTCCGCGAATATACGAAGTAAATCCGGCCCCTTGTGGGCTTGAATATATTCTGGGAAATTATATCATAATTTTTCAGAATATATTCAAAGGGTTTATTTGCCGAAGGCCAAGGCGAAGCCGCAGCGTATATTCGCTGTTATGTTTAGTGCCTGGCTGGCATAGTTATATGTTTTCAAAAATCCATGGATGGATTTTTGAATCCTATACAATCTTATCATATCTTGAAATTAATAACTCTTTTATTACTTCATTAAGTAAATCAAACAGAGTTATTTTTTTTGGATCAACTTTTGAAATCAAAACCTTAAATGAGGTAGATTGCCGACCCATTATATGCGTATCTGAAAGAAAATTACGGATACTACTATGTGTATATTTACAACGAATATCATCATATAAATATCTTACTATTTTTAGATATTTATCTCTTTCAGATAAACCTATCCAATAATTATAACTTTCCTGTTCAATACCATTATTAGCTAATTTGGCTATTAAAAATGTATCACTGATTTTCTTTTGTAAATCATCAGATATAATTGTAAAAGCTTTTATGAAATTCTTTCTTAGTCCATTATTTTCAATGTATTTGTCATGAAAAGCATCAAGCTCTTCTATGCTAAAAGTCTTATTCGAGGATTGCTTTTTTAACCATGGGACAATATGCAAATAATCTGCACTACCCATTATTGTATCAATCAATGTTAACTGCAAATATTGAGCTAAAGCATCTATATCATATGTTAGTCCATTAAATTCAAAACCTTCAAAATCAATATGTTCAATCCTTGTAATTGCAAATGCTTTCTTTCCATCTAATATTATTTCTTCAGACTTAGGTTTTTCATATTTTCTATATTTAATTAATATTTTTTTAAAATTCATTAACTTTTGAATAAATTCGAATCTATCACATATAACAGTCAATTGATGCTTGTGTTTGGATAATAGTTCATCGATTTGCTTTGAATCTTTTTCCGTGAAAAAGTACTTAGATAAATCTGATTTCAACTCTGGATTATCAATTCGCTGGGGAGCCCAATAATCACCTATTTCCATATGAAGCCGTTCCTTCTTTTTTCTGAGGCCACGGATGGCCGAAGACTGTAAAACTCTTAGCCGGGCATTGAACATAACGTTCCGCGAATATATGACGTTTTTGCGCAGCAAAAATGTGGCACAGCCCAAGCCGAAGGCGCCGCACATATTCGCTGTTAGGCACAGTTTCTGATACTGAAATATTCTCAGAAAGTACAGGGAAGTACTTTCTGAGCTGTATTAGAAAACAAGTTTTATTTTTCGTTTTTTTAACATCCATCCGTAAATTCCAAAAGTTAATAATGCATCAAATCCAATTCCCGCTGCAAACATTAATGCAATAAGGTTCAAAGTTGGCTTGTAAATTCCAAACTTATACAAAACAAAAAGTGTTCCGTAAAATAAAGTATTAATTACCACTGATTGAAAGAGCATATAACTGGTTTTACCAATTCCATAGAATATGCTATCGATGACATTGTTATAAGCAAATAATATATAAAAACCCAATGAAAAAATTGCAATATAAAAGACTTTTTCAAATTCGGCTATATTCATCACATTTTTGATAAAGGGTTTCCATATAGGAATGCTTATAATCCAAAAAAGGATAATTGTTGTAGTAAAAAGAAAATAGCCGATAGATTTTTCTGATATTGCCTTGTCGCCATATTCACCACAATCTCTTTTTATAATTTGTCCTAATTGTAATATCGGAAGTAATAACCACCCCCATATAAAACTGTTTGCTACCCAAAAAATTCCCTGTTCACCAACCACATTCACCATTTTTAAAATCATTATCATAAATGCAAAATTTCTCACAAAACTTTCAATCCCTGAATAACCGCCAACTTTAGTCCATTCTTTCATCCAAGAAAAATCTAGTTTTAAATTCTTGATTCTGATATAGCCTTCTTTTCTAAGGAATACCACTATAAGACATAATAAAAAGAAATTCACCAAAATATTACCATATGCAATACCTACAACACCTATTTTTAAAGATATTGGAAGCGACGATACTAAGAAAGCATCTGAAATTATTGATAATAGCATTTGAAAAATTAGAACTGTTAGTAAGTATTTTTCTCGTTTAATAACCACCAAAATAATGACTAAATACTGTACTAAAATATTGAAAATAGATGCTATTGACTCAAACCGTATGTACCTTACGGATTCTGTTATCAATTCATTTTTCTGACTCATATAAATCAATAGAGGTCTTGCAAACAAAATAATGAATACCGATACAATCGCATAAATAACAAATGTTACTATAAACCCAGTTTTTATTTTATTATCAAAAACATTATTTTCCCTTAAAGACTTACCTAAAAGATAAAAAACAGGTAACAGAATAGCTTCTTGAATTACTTCATAGATAATATTTACCCATGCTAGTTGACTGGCAATATTAAAACCCCAATCAGTTGGAATATCACCCAGAAAAAATATTCTTACAGTGGTGTAAATTGTTGGCAAAAGCCCAAACAAGAGTAAAGTTCCAAAAAGCTTGTAATCAATCTGTTTAAATGCGTTTAAAACTTTTTTCATTTTCCCTCCCTTTTCTTCCGTGCCACGGATGGCGAGGTAATAGCACCACAGAAATTGTGCCTAACGTTTTGCGGTTATATGACGTTTGGCGCAGCCAAATGTGCCGTAGGCCGAGCCCGAAAGGGCGAAGCATATAGCCGCTGTTATAAGCAGTGTTTCCGCCTCTTCGACCAGACCGCTCGGAGGAGTCAAGGTCTGGTCCCTTCTCTTCCATACTGTATGTTATACAAATTTGCTCATTGTTTTATATTACATCATCAGACTTGATTATTTCTTATGATGTTTTTGACTATACCTCGATCTATACCACGATTAATCTGGAGCTTCTGAGAAAACTAAAAACAGGAAAGCATAGTTGTGGTTTGAGCAATGGTTGTAATCTAAAAATCTGAAACTTTAAATCCCAATTTGTTCCCTAAGAAACATTAATTCTTTGACAAACTCCAATATCACTTAGTTTTTAAATAAGGCAGTTATTGTTGTGATAAATTTATAATCCTTATTGAAAATGATTATTCATCATAATCAATCAATAAACCCTTTTGCTTGGGTAATTCTATAAAGCGAAATTTGACGTCGTTTCTACGGTGCTCGAGTTTATGTTTAAGTATAGTAATTTCGTCCTGTAATTCCAGGATTTGGTCGCGCATTTTCAGGATTACCTCTATGCCTTCCTTATTCACTCCAAGACTCTTGTATAAATCTATAATCCGCTTGATATGTTCAAGATCATCAGCCTTCACACATTCGGTATTTTTATACTCTTGAATATTGATGAGTTCGTATTCGGCAAAATCTCTTAGTATAGTAATATTAATGTGACAAAAATCGGAAACGTCCTGGATAGGGATATATATTTGACTTGTCATGTTTATATTTCTCCCCTAATTTTGGCCAGTTCCATTATTAATTCCTTCTCTTTTACAGTCAGCTTTTTGGGTACATCCAGAACCAGCTTTATATATAAATCTCCAAATTCATCTTTTATCCTGTACAAAGGAAATCCTTTTCCTTTGATGCGTAGTGTTGTCCCGCTTTGGGTCTCGGGAGCTATTTTCACTTTTATTGAATCTGATAATAATTTAATAATTTGTTCGCCGCCAAGCATGGCTTTGTAAACACTCACACCAAGTTCCATAATCAGATCATCTCCCTCCCTTTTATAGATAGGATGGGGTTTTATTTTCAGGGTAATAAATAAATCACCATTAGCTCCGCCATTAATTCCTAGGCCGCCCTTACCCTTCAGTCTAATGACCTGGCTATCCCTGACGCCAGGTTCAAGGGTGATCTTGATATTTTGTCTGTTTATAGAGAGTGTCTTAACAGTTTTTTTATAGGCTTCTTCAATTTCGAGATATAATTCAGCCTGATAATCCTGCCCTTTTCTTGCGTAATTTTTAGCCGAACTGCCCGGTCTTTCCTGGCTGGACGAAAAAAAGCTTTGGAAAAAATCCGAAAAACCGCCTTCTCCAAACATATTGTTCAAGTCGTCCTCTGTAACTGTATACGATTGAGTGCCTGCTCCTTTACCGTATTGTGTCCAATCGAATCCCTGTGGTTGTGAGGCCCTCTGGGAGCCGGTACTTTGATACTGCTGCCAGTCTGAACCCAGAGCATCATATTTCCTGCGTTTTTCGTCGCTGCTTAACACTTCGTTTGCTTCATTGATATCTGCAAACATAGTAGTAGCTTTTTTATCATGGAGGTTTATATCTGGATGATACTTACGCGCAAGTTTGCGGTATGCCTTTTTTATATCATCTTTTGTTGCATCCTTGGATAGGCCAAGGATTTTATAATAGTCTCTATATTCCATAGTTGTTAAGATAATGATAGATACAGTAAAAATTTCTGTCAAGGAATATATTCAATATTATTGGTTCAATAGATTAATATTATAAAATCAGAAATATCACAAAACTATCACTATTAATCACGAAAAAGTCAAGTTTTACCATCTATGATTTCATTTTAGTTCTTTCTGATAAACATATTCTTTCGTATCATTCAATACATAGATACTTTCATTTTATTTTGAATTTATCATAAATTTTAAATCTTCGCCCGTCGGCGGAGGTATGGGCGTTCTCCTCTTAGCGGAAACATTGCTTATAACTACTCTTATCTGAATTGTACAATAAGCGTCCCATTATATGAAGCAGAATTGATTTCTCACGGTTATAAATTGTATGAGCACCACTTATATAGAAAATATTACCAAAGAGATGCAGGAACATATGTTCTTCCGCAACTACTCCAAACATTCAATTACTGCATACATGTTTCATGTTCGTGCATTTTACAACTATTGTGTCTCGACAACAGAATCAGATCGAGAAAAACGGATAATCGGTTATATAAATCAATGTCCTCAATCGAGTAGGGCTGTTGCCAGATCTTCCTTAAAGTATCTGTATACTCAGATTCTCAACATTCCTGTTTCAATTCTAAACATTACAGTTCGCCATAGTAAAAAGCTTCCTCCTGTGTTTTCAAGAGATGAAGTCCTCAGACTACTCGAAGCTATTACCAACAGCAAGCATCGTCTAATAATATCCATGCTGTATGGCTCCGGACTAAGGGTTAGTGAAGTTATTAATGTAAAGGTTGGAGATATTTACCTGGAACGACAGAAAATTCACATCCGGCAGGCCAAGAATAAAAAAGATAGAATTGTTGTTCTATCTTCTACACTGATTTCACAGATAAAAGATCATATTAGAGATAGGAAACCAAAAGAATGGCTCTTTCTTAATCAATCCGGAAAAAAATACTCAGTTCGAACAGTTCAGGCTATTTTTAAAAGAGCTCTTCAAAAGACTGGATTCTCAAGGCAAGCAAGCTGTCATTCCCTGCGTCACTCTTTTGCTACAACCCTGCTCGAAAGCGGAGTAGATATCAGACTTATCCAGGCTCAACTGGGTCATTCCAGCCTGAAAACCACAATGCATTATACAAGAATCACAGGAGCCATAGCCGATAAACTGCAATCACCGTTATAGAATTTATTTCGCATTGCGCAAAATCTGCCTTAGTATACAAACCTCGTCCCATAGAGTAGAATAGTATTGAATTTATACTAGAAATTACTGCCACCATAGGCCTTCCACGTTGAAACTGTTTATTTAACCCATTTGGTGGTAAATTTGAGAGAGAAATTTTATGCTGTCACGCAAAGTGATTGTCACATGCTGTTCTCTTTTCTGTGTACTCTCTTTGTTTACTTATGCACAGGATAATGCAGTCAATCTTGATGAAATGTACGCCTATCCGTTAGGCTTTTCGATGGATATTTCAAGTTATTCACCTATTGTAGCCCTTGGAACTGATTTTGATTATACATTCAGTGTCAGTGATTTTTCAGCAAAAGCTACGTACCCTCTTCCGCAACATCCAGTATGGCAACCATATATCTCTCTGGGTTTGATTTCGTACACGTCCACAGATACAGAAAACGAAGCTCAGGCAGATCAGTTTAGTCACAATCAAGCATACCTTTCCGGGGGAATCACTTATCTGACAAAAATGTCAAAGCAGATGGAGGTTGGTGTAAACACAGGTCTCGGGTTCAGCCAGTCATACTTCTCAGATCTTGGTGGGGCTTCCGATACGGTTGGACAAACCAATTTGCTTGCCGATTTAGGAGGGCATCTCGGGTTGAGTGTCTCCTACAATCTGCACCTGGCCTTTGAACCCCGTATACGCTATACAAAAACATTCGGACTCTTGGAACGCTTTAATGGGTTCACCTTCGGGCTTGGTTTTTCCGGACAATACAGACTGGGAGAAGACCCGGATTCTCCGAAAGCAGAAATAAAGAGTATTCGCTTTCTCAATGGAGACATTTCTGATATTTTTGCAGCCCTCCAGAGTTTTTATGTAGATAACAGCATAGGATCTGTCGCATTTGTAAACGAAGACAAGTTCCCCATTACCAATGTGGCCGTATCCTTTTATCAGGCAGGATTCATGGACACTCCCACTCTGTTGAAATCCTTTGACAGAATTGATTCAAAAGAAGAGCAGTCCCTGGATATTTTTGCCACTTACAACACGCGTGTATTTGAAACTGCTGGAGTAACTCCATTGACAGGAGAACTTCTTGTTGAATATACCAGCCGCGGTCGCAGTTATACCCAGAAATTACCCCTGACCTACGATATGTATGATAAAGAGGCCCTGTCCTGGGACGATACTCGCAAAGCCGCTGCCTTTGTTACTCCTGCCGACAGTGCATTGCGAAACTACAGCAGCTATGTGAGGCAGATATCCCGGGAGCGCAATATTTCCGGCTACAGCGAAGAGATGCAAACTGCCATGCAGATCTATTATGGTCTTAAAGAGCTTGGGCTTATCTATCAGCTCGATCCAACAAGCCCCTTCGATCAGGCACAGGAGAACACCGGCGTAATAGATGCGGTTAGTATTCCGAGAAATACGTTAAAACGTCTCACGGGTGACTGCGATGATTTGTCTGTTCTCTTTGCAAGTCTGCTTGAATCTGCAGGTGTGGAAACGGCCTTTGTAACAGTTCCGGGACATATCTATGTTGCCTTCAATACCACTGTTCCATCACGGGATTATCAGTTGTTGCATCCATCACAGAAGATGTCCATCAATATTAAAAACCAGCTCTGGGTCCCGGTGGAAGTAACAATGGTGGGTACGGATGATTTTCTGACAGCGTGGCGAACAGGAATTCAAGAGTTCACTGCTCTGGATGACAATCCAGAGCAGCGGGAAATAATCAACATCAGGCAGTCACAGCAGACATACCGGGCAGTAGGATTGCAGGAAACAGACCTGGGGCTCCAGTATGGAGACTCTCAAACAGTTGCCAGGAATTTTTCCCGGGATGTAAATCAGGTTATCAACGAAATTATTCAGTCATACAGTACAATAGCCGAGAAAACCAACAACAAGTCCGGCTTTAATCGTCTGGGTATAGTCAGCGCGACGTTCCACCGTTATACCGAAGCAGAACAGGCCTTTAACCGGGCGCTTTCACTGGACAGAAATTTTCTTTCCGCCCGTATTAATCTTGCCAATGTCTATTTTCAGCGAAATGAATTTCAGAACGCCCTGCGTATTCTTCATTCAGTTGAAAAAGAGTATATAGCCAGTGGGCGCGAAGAGTCTCGAAGTCTCCAGATTGTCCTGTTGAATATCTCCCGCTGCTACTATTCTCTGGAAAACTTCGATATGGCAGAAGACTATCTGGCCAGGCTCAAGGAACTGAACCCGGACCTTGCAAACCAGAACTCCTATCTTGCAGCCCAGAATGGCTCTCGAGCATCTCGGGGCGGGGCCAATTCTGGTGTTCTGTTTGTGGAGGAAGATTGATGAAAAATCTACTGAGCACCCTGTTAATAATAGTTCTTTCAATTGTAATGCTCTCATGTCCGGAGCCTATTTCTCAGGAAGTGCTCAATCAGGCGGAAGATACACACAGCCCCCGAATAACAGTATCCAGCCCCTCCAACAATGATATTTACTATTCGGAGACAACCATAACAGGAACAGTTCTCGATGATGCTATCGAGAGCGGAGATACCCAGGGCGTTATTGATTCCTTCAGCTTCGAAATCCTCTACGATGCCGATCGCCGCGGTGGAATTGTTCGTGAAGGTGCCAGTTATGTTCAGGATACAGATGTTGGAACCGGTGTTATTGCTTACACACCGGCTACCGGAGCCTTTGAATTCACCATATCCACAATTTCACCTTCAGTACTTTCAGGGCAAATAACCCTGAGAATAACCGCTACAGACTCCAACGGGAACGTAACCATAAGCGACCTGAAACTTCTCGATAGTAGTGGTCCGGTTATAAGTATAACGGAACCCGGAACTACTATCACAGAATTCGATACAGGTGATGATATTGTCATCAGCGGTACCGTTAAAAACTCGAATCAGGACTCCGGTGCAGATCAGATAAGCAATATTTCCTGGAATGCAAACAATGCAATCACCGGAGATCTCAGTCTTGATGGTTCAGATGGAACATTTTCCACGACAACAAGCCCGCAGGGTCTCTCATTCTCATACAATACCAGTACCAACCAGTTCAGCTCAATATTAAGAGTAAGTGACACCACAACTGGTTTTTACGTTATTACCATCGAAGCCGAAGACTTTAACGGCCATATCACTACAGTTTCCCGTACTATATACCGGTCCGGAGCCGGTCCTGATTTCGACTTTTCCGGCAGTACAAATACAACATCAAGTACAACCTACCTGCGTAAGGATGCATACTCTCCCTATTCCATAGAACTCACCTTTGATGATTACACAGAAGTAACAAGCCTAACCTATCAGGGTAAATCCAATGCCGGCGATGCTGCTCTTGCAGAAATTTCTCTTTCTCTGCCAACGAGCAATACATACAGCTTTACTCCCAATGCAAGTTCATACTACACAAACATTCAAAGCTGGCTCGCCAGTACTCAAATTCTTCAATTGTATGTAACAGCAGCAAATGCCGATGGCGAAGAATCTGTACATCTTCTCAATATGATGCTCGACTCCCTGGGACCAACGGTAAGCATAAACAGCATCAGCGGAACCACCGACTACAACGGAAACACCTATGCAGGAAGCGGCGAAAAAGCCATAGATTTCAGCTACAATGATTCCTATTCCGGCGTAGGGGATATTATCCTCAGTATAAGCGGTGAAACCGTTCCCGACCAGAATCCGCCGGATGATACATATAACCATACTTTTACTTCCGGTACCGACGGTGGAACGGTAACCTTCAGCCTCAGTGCGGAAGATGTTGCGGGAAATATCTCTTCCACTGCACAGAATGTTATCTTCTATTATACCAATCCCACTGTTTCCTGGAGCTCAATGACATCCGGTGGAGACCTTTTTGCAGCTTCGGGTGACTCTATAGACCTGACATTCTCATCCAATCACACACTGCCATCTCTGCCAACAGTACAAATCGGAGGAATATCGGCAACGGTAACAAGAATAGGAGACTCAAGCTTCACAGCATCAACCTCCTTAAGCAGCGGTTCTGTCATTGACCCTGTAGGAATAACGATTTCCGGAGTCACCGATGCCGCCGGGCTGTCAATGTCTTCAACATTTACCGACTCAAGCAGTCTTACCTACGACCCTGTAGCACCCACAGTGGACTCTGTTACTGCAAATTACGCCGAAGGATCTTCCTTAAAGAAAAATAACAAGCTCAGCCTTACTGCAACTGCCAGTGACACAGGATCATCAGTAGCATATGTGGAATTTGATTTTTCTGAAATCGGAGGAGGAACACTTACTGATTCAAGTTCTGTCGGCGGTTGGACCAGCGGTGACTACACAATTCCCGACGGCCTGACTGTTTCGGGTGCGGATGTACTAATTACAGCTTATGATTCCGCCGGAAACCCCAGTTCTGGTTATGAGTTCGGTTCCTATAATATTGATAACACTCCCCCCACTGTTACTGCTTCCAATATAACACTGGTAAACAGTTCGGGAACTGTCTTCGCTTCCGGCACAGTCTTCACCGACGGAGACACCATATACGGACAGTGGGATGCATCCGCTGCTTCCGGAGATGATGAAAGCGATGTTGATACGGTTACCATTGATATGAGTGATTTCGGCGGCAGTTCCACGGCATCCGCTACCGAAACCTCTGTGGGTTCACAGAAATGGCGTACTGCCGCAGTTACAATAGATACCGCTGATAATTCAGTGACATCAGGATTAACAATTTCTGTTACCGCCGTAGACGCAGCAACAAACAGCTCCGGTGCCATAACCGGATCCGGTTCCTACTCTTCCGACAATGAAGCTCCTGCACCAACAGGTGCAAACATTACACTGGTCAACAGCTCAGATGCTGAATTCCCCTCCGGCACGGTCTTCACCGACGGTGATACCATCTATGGACAGTGGGATGCATCAGCTTCCGGCGACAACGAAAGTGATGTTGATACGGTTACTATCGATATGAGCGGTTTCGGCGGCAGTTCCACGGCATCCGCAACCGAAACCTCCGCCGGCTCACAAATCTGGCAGACCGCAGCTGTTACAGTAAATACTGCAGATAGTGCAGTAACATCAGGGCTGACAATTTCCGTAACTGCACTCGATGCAGTTGCGAACAGCTCCAGTACCGTAACCGGATCCGGCACCTACTCTTCCGACAATGAAGCTCCCGCACCGACGGCGGCTAACATAGACCTTGTAAACATCTCAGGAACGGTCTATTCATCAGGAACGGTTTTTAAAGACGGTGACACCATCTACGCCCAGTGGGACGCCACCACTTCTACTGGAGATGATTGGGCAGATATTGCTTCAGTAACCTTCAATATGACAGGTTTCGGTGGAACCTCTTCAGTATCTGCCTCTGAAACGTCAGCAGGGTCGCGGATCTGGCGAACTGCCGGAATATCAATAGATACTACCGATGATACCGTTACGTCCCCCATAAGCATATCAGTGACTGCCGAGGATGATGTTGCCAACAGCTCCGGTACCGTTTCGGACACAGATACATATAGTGTGGACAATGAACTCCCCACTATAGCCGGGGGCTCAGTGAACGGTACGGACACATCAATCATCGTCAACTTTTCAGAAACCGCATACTCAGCAGCCGAGGGCAGTGGTGATCTTGTTGCTGCAGATTTCGACATTTCAATCAGCGGAACCGGTGCTACCGACGCCTCCATCACTTCTGTATCACATACTGCAGGAGACTCCACGGCGACCCTGACCCTCAGCTACACCGGCACACCGACGGCAGATAATGATATAATAATTACACCGGCTGACGGCGCATCGGTTTATGATCAGGCGGGGAACCCCATGGACGCAGCACAAACAACCGGCACAATCGATCTGACAGGAAGTTAAACCATAATGGATGTAAAAAAAAGGCTGTTTCGTTCTCTCGCCACTGCCGGATTATCTGCGGTGGCCCTGATAGCAGGTTGCCGCCGTAATGAGGCGGCGCTTGAAACAGCTCTGCCGCAAAAAGATACACCACCATTAACAACGAACAGTCAGCCATTTGTACCCGAACAACAGCCGTCACCCGTGGCTGTAATACCCGAAAAGCAGGCAGAACCTGCCGCGGCAATTCCGCAACCACCAGTTGCGGCTCCCGAGATGCCCCGGAAGCCGAAGACAATCTACACTCCACCTATAGTAAGCGCAGATTCCACATGGCCACTCGCAGGCATAGCCAGACCGTACACAGAAGAACCAGTCAAAAAGATTGTTCCTCCTGTCAAACATGCTCAACCAGAACCAAAACCAATTCCAGTACCTGTTGCTCCTGAACCAGCTCCGGTCCAACCCCCTCCGGAACCGACGGTTTATATAAAGCCGGAACCGGAACCACCTGTGGCGGAAGAAGAGATAATAGAAGGACCTTTCTTTGAAATTGAAACACCCCGGCCCGGCACCTATTATTCTGATGAAATAACACTTACCGGAACCATCGGTAACAGTACAGCCCTCAAAAATGAAACAGACAATGTTCTCAGCCTGTACTGGGCACCGGAAAATGACCCTGAAAATATACGTTACATACTATTCGGGGAAGACGGAGCTTTTACATCCTTCATCGATGCATCCCGATTCTCAGATTCTCTTCGGCTTGTTTTTACCGCAGAGGATATGCAGCACAATAAGAGTATACGAACAGTAACATTAAAAGACGGGAGGATCCCTCCGCAAATTAAGCTTACGACTCCAATACAGGGCGATTCCTATGGGCCGGCTTTTTATATCCGGGGCACCGTTACCGATCCTTATGCGGCAGATCCCTCGTTTGGAGGAATAGAACGAATTGAATATTCCCTTTCCTCACTTCTTTTTCAGGAAAATGAGCAGAACCTGACCGGGTCTACTGTGCCGGAAGAAAACGGCTCTTTTATTTTCGAGGTGGATTCATCCACAATCAAGGGTGTTCAGCAGCTGGAAGTCAGGGCCGTCGGCAAAAACGGCGTTTCTGCACTAGCAGCACTTACCCTTAATCAGGGTGAAGCCGTAATCAATAACTTCTCCGTAGTTCCCGGCGACAGATCAGCCGAAGTCTCGTGGCTGGAACTGCCTTTTGCAGAAAAGTACACCATTACATGGACACCATACACTAATGGAGTTCCAACAGGGCCTTCACAATCAGTTACCTCTTTGTCATCCCCAGCCAGGATTGATAATCTTCTAAATGGCCTTACGTATCAGCTTCGGGTGGAATCAGAAATCAACCAGACACCTATCAGTAGCCGAACCATACAAGTGTTGCCGCTCACAGCCGAAGCCCTCCGCCCTTCCCTGGTGCCCGATTATCAGCGCATCACTGTTCAGTGGGATCCGGTTCCCGGTGCCGAGGGGTATGATGTCCTCAGATCTACAGATCCCGGTGGAGAAAATTCAGAAATGCTTGCCACCGGACTTTCTGAATCAAGTTTTATAGACTACACCACCGAGTTCGGCACAATGTACTATTATGCAGTCCAGCCTGCAGGGGTGGTAAGTATCACAAGTCTCTACTCCGGAGCTGAAAGCCTTGAATCTCCGGTCCAGAAGCTGGAAGTGGTAAATAAATCACCCCTTTTTACAAAAGGGAGACTCTTCTCTCTTGGCGGCTACATTTACTATGCAGATACAGACGGCGGTCTTAATATTATCGATGTATCTCTGCCCGGCAGCCTAACACCGGTAGGTTCCATTGAGAGTGAAGGTGCAGCAGGACTGACAATAAACAAAGAGTATGCATTTCTTGCTGAACGTGACCGGGGCTTCAAGATAATAAATATAAGTGACCCGAGGTCACCTTATGAGGTTAACCGCACCAAAACTTCTGATGCCCGGGATATTGCGTGGCTCAACGACGCTCTTTATATAGCCGACGGTGACATGGGTCTCAAGGTTTTCAATGTATCCGATCCTCTGTATCCCCGCGAAGCTTACCGTGATAGTATCCCCCCAACCAGAAAATTACAGTTGCAGGGAGAAAATCTCTTCACCATAACAGCTGAAGATCTGCGGATATACTCCTGTACAGATCCTCTTAAGCCCCAGCTTCTGTCAATTCTACCCGTCAATGATGCAGTTGATGTCACTCTCAGTGAAGACCGAAGTACTGCATACCTTATCAAAGATAAAACTGCAATGCTTATCATCAATATTAAAGATCCGGTTAAACCTGAAGTAATAGCTAACATAGATCTTCCCGGTGCTCTTAATGTGGATGTACAAAGAGATTTCGCATTCATATCCCTGGGTAACAGTGGTTTTCAGGTAATTGATGTTCGTGATCCTGCTTCTCCCTATCTCTTTGAACAGGAAAGAGGCAGCAGTGTTACCGATCTCGCCCTTAACGGAACCACCTTGTTTACCTGTGGAACCGAAGGACTCCAGCGATACTCAGCATATCTCTACGGTAATTCTTATGAAACCGACCAGCTCTCTCTAAAAAATGTAGTCCATAAACTCATACTTGGTAATGACCGCCTGGAAGCTATACAGAAAGAGTCCGGTATATCTGCGGTTCCACTCATCGGGTCAGCTTTTAGAGATGATGATGTAATTTCAGAGTATGACGGGTTTGCCTCAGATCTGCTTAGGTTCAACGAATATACGCTCATTGCCTCAGAGGAAGAAGGTGTAAAAGTTTTTGCTGCCGGAGAACAATCCGCCGATCCTCTTTTTACACTGGAAACTGAAGCCCCCGCCATCAATCTTGCCGAAGCAGGGAAGGGCGTGATTGCCGTCCTGATGCAGGAGTACGGAATCGGCCTGTTCAGAGTTGCCGATATTGATCTGAAGAGTGCGCTTGAATCAAAGCGAATTCAGTCCAGGCCTTCTTCTTTTATTCCGCTGGAAGATCCCCGGGATATCCTGATCTCTGGAAACACACTTTTTATCGCAGATAATAATATGGGAATCCTCACTTTTGATTTAACAGATACCAACTCCCCGGAACTTCTCTTTCCTTATAAGGTACGTCGTATTAAATCACTTACCCGGATAGGTAATCTATTAGCAGCCGGAGGTGCCGACGGTATTGAAATTCTGGAAATCGGAGAAAAATCGAGCCTGAAAAAGCTTTATTCCCTGGATATACCCATGGTGGAAGCTCTGGACAGTGACGACAGTTATATCTATGTTGCCCAGGGTGTTAACGGTATCAAAGTCATAGACCCTTTTGCTCAGAGAGGCCCCAGGGTTGTCAGCGAATCTCCCTGGATATATTCAACAGACTTAGTTATAGACGGAAGTACCGCATATTCAGCTTCTGGAAATATAATCCGTAAAGTTCATATTGTTGTGCCCCCCTGGCTTAAGAGCAGAGAATAAAAAATGTATGGAGGCAACTATGCCCTCAATGTATGAAATTTATCAAAACCACGCACCAAAATACGATGAACTGGTAAACGCCGAAGATTACCGGCAAAATCTGCGCAACTATCTGAGAACCAACATTGACTGGAAGGGGAAGCAGGTTATAGAAGCAGGTATTGGTACCGGTAGAATCACCAGGTTTTATATTGATCTTGCTGAATCGGTTTTCGGTTATGACCGCGAGTCACATATGCTGGAACAATGCCGGGAGAACCTCAATGCCTTCTCCGAAAAACTCCATCTGCACGAGCAGGAAAATGTGCACCTGAATGCAGAGCCAGCAGATATTTTTATAGAAGGATGGAGCTTCGGCCATACAATTATCCAGAATGAAAGTGATTTCGATTCTGCTGTTCCCCATCTGCTTGAAAGTGTTTTCGGCTGTGTAAAATCAGGTGGGACTGTAATTATAGTTGAATCAGAAGGTACCAATGTGGACACACCAAAAGTAAAAACTCCCTGCCTTTCCCGATTTTATCGCGTACTTGAAAACGAATATGGTTTTACCCGCACAACCATAAGTACAGATTACCGCTTTTCTTCCATTGAAGAAGCCAGCCGTATAATGGGTTTCTTTTTCGGAGAAGATATGGGAGAAGAGATTTTTCGTCAGAAACGCTCTGTTATACCGGAGTTTACCGGCATCTGGACCAGAGTAAATTAACTATTGAAATCGTAGAAGATATTTGTCTTTAAAAGATAATAAACTACTATTTGCGGATTTTTAACCCCAGAAATTCTTCAAAAGGATCAAAATCTTTGTCGTTATGAATAAGTTCAATGTCGTTTTCTATACAATAAGTTGCTATTATTACATCGATTGTCTTTCTTACGGTTACCCCTTTTTTCCGTAAGTAGCGGTAATTATCGGCAGCCTTAATCGCATTCTGTTTTCCAACAAATTCCCGGTATTCAAGACTTTCAATTACCTCTTTAGCCTGCTCGAAGTTCCTGTCATTTTTAAATCCCTGCAGCAGTTCGGTAATTATAATATCGCCAATAATTACCATCTCTGTTCCTAAAACTTCATCCAGCTGATCGGTATGCGGCGCTAGGATACCGTTGAAATAGTCAATCCAGACTGAAGTATCGGCTACAATCATGTATCCAATCTCATCTCATCCAGATCACCTTCCCATCTCAGCTTACCTCTCAAGTTTCTTATGGAATTTTGGCGTTTGAATTTGATCAAAACTTTCAACGCTTCTTCAACCGTTTCTTTCTTGGTTGTAAACCCGGATACGGCAAGTGCATCATTCATTAAACTGTCATCTATTATAATATTAGTACGCATAATTGCCTCCTCGATGTGTATAATTTATTAATAATATACACACAAGAAGAAGTTTGTCCAATATTGAATTGCCGGTTTATCAGCTCAGCAGAACCTCATCATTCTCAAAATCTTTCCTGCGGATTTGATGAAACTTATTCACAAGTTTATCCACAGTGAGGTCTTTTTTCTCTTCTCCCTGGATGTCGAGGATAATCTCCCCGGCGTCCAGCATTAAAAGGCGGTTGCCGTACTCAATGGCATGGGCCATATTGTGGGTAATCATTATAGCGGTAAGCTTGTACTCTTCTATAAAGCGCTTGGTAAGCTCAAGCACCTTGGCTGCATTGCGCGGATCAAGAGCTGCGGTGTGTTCATCCAGCAGAATCAGCGCCGGCCGGGAGAGAACCATCATCAACAGGGTAAGAGCCTGTCGCTGACCGCCGGACAGTAAGCTGACATTATTCTTAAGCCGCTCTTCCAGGCCCATATCTAGGACAGTAAGATCCTTTTTAAACTCTTCCCTCAGGGAGTTGTTAAGACTTACCTTAAGTCCCTTGAATCCTTTCTTTCGACTTATGGCCATATTGTCTTCAAGGCTCATGTTTCCGGCGGTTCCCAGCAGTGGATTCTGGAAAATCCTGCCGATATATTTTGCCCGCTTGTATTCAGGTACCTTTGTTACATCCTCATCATTAACAAAAACCTTCCCGTCACTGGGGGCATAGGTTCCTGCAATCAGATTAAAGAGGGTAGATTTTCCGGCTCCGTTGGAACCGATTATGGTAATAAAGTCACCTTCATTTACTGTAAGGTTAATATTATTCATGGCACGGGTTTCATTTACCGTCCCCTCATTAAAAACCTTGCTTACGCCTTCAAGCCGAATCATGCTGCTGCCTTCCTTTTACCGGTTTTCACTTTCGTAAGAATAAGGGAAAGGATAATAAGCAATCCCGTAATCAGCTTCAGGTCATTGGGGGTCATATGAATCATATACCCATAAAGCCGACCCAGGAACATAATTCCCCGAAACACAATAGCACCTAAAACAACCCGCACCAGAAGAGGCCATATTTTGTTGGATCGGATAAAAAACTCACCTATCATTACAGAGGCGAGACCGGAAACAACTATGCCGGTTCCAAGGTTTATGTCTGCAAATCCCTGATACTGTGCGGCCAGAGCACCGGCAACCCCCACTAGACCGTTGGATAAACCAACGCCGATTATCTTCATCACTTCAGGGTTAACCCCCTGAGAAATCACCATCTGCTGATTGTCCCCCATGGCGCCCAGGGTAAGCCCCATGTCGGTATGAAAAAAGAGATTCAGCAGAAAGATTATTCCTGCTGTAACCAGAAGCAGGAATATCAGAACCGTATATTCACCGGGGACACCGATCTTTTCACTGAAACGGTTAACAATGGAAAACGCTGTGTCCACATTCATAAGTGGTACATTGGCCCGGTTTCCAAGAACCCGTATATTCACCGAGTAGAGCATAGTCATGGTAAGAATTCCCGCCAGCAGATTAGGCACCTTCAGCTTGTTGTGAATAACAGCAGTAACAATACCGGCAAAGATACCCCCCGCAAGAGCAAGAAGCATGGCGACAAAAATGGGGAGTCCTGCCGTTATGGCTGATGCCGCAATGGCTGCGCCAAATGGGAAACTTCCGTCTACTGTAAGATCGGGAAAATCAAGAATTCTAAAGGTTATAAAAACCCCCAGAGCCAGAATACCGTAAATAAGTCCTTCGTGGAGAATGCCCTCTATCACGCCTACTCGTTCCTTGTTATCAAGAGTATAAAGTCTTACTTTTACTTCTTTTCTACCTGAATATACAGGCAGGTGATTCTATCAGAAACAACACGAAAGAACGACCCTTAGGGTTCTTCCGCTTCTTTCTACTGGACTTTTCTCACTGTGACGTCTATTTTCTCCCTATGATAAAATCACCAAAAGAGCTTGCTCTAAACAGAAAAATACTCAAACGACTGGAGGGAAGACCCCGACAACTGGCGGAAATACTACTGGAAGATCCCGAAATCCATGCCATGCAGGAATACGGCAATACAGTCTCAATCAAACGCCTTGGTTTCAACGATCACGGACCGGTCCATATGCGGATGGTACTGCTCAATGCTGTCACCATGATGGAACTGCTTAAAAATGCAGGCATAAAGATGAGTCTGCAGGAAGAAGAGATCGGTGACTTTGAAGACAGCATGGCAGCAGTTATGCTCGCCTCATTTCTTCACGACCTTGGAATGACCATCGGTCGGCAGGACCATGAACTCCACAGCACCTATCTTGCCTATCCCATAATCGACCGCTTTTTAAAAGAGATTTATCCGGACAATCTGGAAAAACGTGTAATCATCCGCTCTCTTGCCATTGAGGGGATAGTCGGCCATATGGCCCACCATACTGTTCACTCTCTGGAAGCAGGGATTATCCTTATTGCAGACGGCTGCGATATGGCCAAGGGTAGGGCGCGAATACCACTCTTTCTGAATACTGCTCCCAAAGTTGGAGATATCCACAAGTATTCAGCCAATTCAATCGAAAAGGTAAAAATAGAAGCGGGAGAGGAACTGCCGGTAAAGGTTACGGTTAAAATGTCTTCAGAAGTTGGATTCTTTCAGGTGGAAGAAGTGCTGATGACAAAAATCGCCTCCTCCACAGCCAAGACCTACATAGAGCTTTACGCCGGTGTGGAAGGAGGCGAAATCAAACGCTACCTTTAAATAGAAAAAGGTTTAACCCTTTGTGATTCTTCTATAGTTCTTCATCGGGCATTTCAATGCGGATGTGAAGCTCCTCAAGCTGACGCTCCGATACTGCCCGGGGAGAGTCCATCATCGGCTCCTGGGCTTTCTGATTCATGGGGAAGGCTACAATCTCCCTAAGGTTTTCCACATTTGCAAGCAGCATGATTATGCGGTCCAAGCCGGGAGCAATACCGCCATGGGGGGGCGCACCGTAGCGGAATGCGGAGATCATGCCGCTGAACTGAGCATCCACCTCCTCTTTTTTATACCCGCCGATCTCAAAAGCTTTGTACATAATCTCCGGCCGATGGTTTCTGATTGCACCGGATGAAAGCTCCTCACCATTACACACCAGGTCATACTGATAGGCCAGAACTTCAAGAGGGTCCTTGCTCTCAAGGGCTTCCATTCCACCCTGAGGCATGGAGAAGGGGTTGTGGCTGAATTGTATTGCTCCCGTGTGCTCATCAATCTCAAACATGGGATAATCAACAACCCAGCAGAAGCGGAAGGTATCTTTTTCCAGCAGATTCAGATCTTTTCCAAGCTTATTGCGTACATGTCCCGCAATCGAGGCTGCAGAAGAAGGATGATCGCAAACAAAGAATACCACGTCGCCATCTGCCACATCACAGGCGGAGGCAATGGCATCGAGATTCTCCTGAGAAAGGAACTTGGCAATAGGACTCTTTACCTCGCCGTCTGTCCAGGTAATATAGGCAAGCCCCTTGGATCCCACAGACTGGGCAAACTCAATCATCTTGTCAAAGAAGGAGCGTGACTGCCCGGCAATACCCTTAACAGGAAGGGCCCGGACAACTGCTCCGGATTTAATAGCACCGGCAAAAGCCTTGAAATCGGAATTGCGGAAAGCTTCGGTTACATCCTGAATAATAATGGGGTTACGTAAATCCGGCTTGTCTGAACCGTATTTGAGCATGGCGTCAGCGAATGGGATCCTCTCAAAGGGGGCCTCGGACATCTTCCAGTCGGAAAACTCACTGAAAATCCCGGTCATCAGATTTTCAATTACCTTGAAAACATCCTCCTGCTCAACGAAGGACATCTCCACATCAATCTGGTAGAACTCGCCGGGGCTTCTGTTGGCCCGGGCATCCTCATCACGGAAACAGGGAGCTATCTGAAAGTAGCGATCAAAACCGGCCACCATCAGAAGCTGTTTGTACTGCTGGGGAGCCTGGGGCAGGGCGTAGAATTTTCCGGGATGCAGCCGGCTGGGAACAAGATAGTCCCGGGCTCCCTCCGGACTGGAGGCCGTCAGAATCGGGGTCTGATATTCAGTAAAACCCATGTCCTCCATTCTCCTCCTCACAGAGGAGATAACCTTTGAACGTAAAAGAATGTGTCTGTGCATACTCTCCCGGCGAAGGTCCAGGTAGCGGTATGTAAGCCGCAGTTCCTCGGGTTCTTTGTCTTCCGGGAAAACCTGGAAAGGAAGAGGATCACATTTCCCCAGTATTTCCCAGCTTATAATCTCTACCTCAACTTCTCCGGTAGAAATTCTATTATTAACTGTTTCTTCGTCCCGTTTCCGAACAGTGCCGATTACCTTGATGCAGTTCTCTTTCTGCAGGTGGGCAACCTCATATTTGAATCCCGACTCGGGATAACTGACAAGCTGCGTAATGCCGTAATTGTCGCGCAGGTCGATAAAAAGAACACCGCCATGGTCGCGGTGGTTATTGATCCAGCCTGAGAGAGTTACCTCCTGGCCGACATAATCAAGTGTTAGTTCGTCGCATCGGTGAGTGCGGTATGCGTTCATCTGTGTTTACCCCGTATAATCGGAAAAAGCCTGTAGTAAGTAAGCGAAATAGTATCAGAAATAGAAGTACTGTTTCAAGGAAAGCCCTGCGTCAGAGCCCGAAATGGGCCCTGATCAAGACTTGAGCGGTCTGAGGATCTGCCTTGCCGGCGGAGGCCTTCATAACCTGCCCCACAAAGAAGCCTATGGGTTTAAGATCCCCGGACTGAATCTGTTCCACTGCCTGGGGATTCTCACCGGCAATCTTCGCAATCAGTGATTTAAGCTCATCAGAGTTGTCCTCCTGCTCAAGTCCCCGCTCTTCCACAATTAATTCCGGTTCCTTATCTTCTTCAAGAACCGCCTCAAGTACCTCCCGGGCGGCATTGCGGTTTACGGTGTTCTTCTCCACCAGGCTAATCAGCTTCGCCAGCCGCTCAGGATTAAGGGAGCTGTCTGTTAGGGAAACATCCATTCTCTTAAGATATTTCTGCACATCCCCGGTAATCCAGGCTGCAGCTGTTACAGCATCAATACCGGCGGCTATGGTCTCTTCAAAGAAATCAGCCGTAGCCCGTTCTTCGGTAAGCAGTTCCGCCTGGACAAGCTTCAGATTAAGCTCCTCCACAAATCGGTTTTTCCGCGTCAGGGGCAATTCTACCAGAGCGGCATTTATCCGTGACAGAAACTCTTCTCCGGGACGGAAGGGAGGCATATCCGGTTCCGGGAAATAGCGGTAGTCGTGAGCACTCTCTTTGGTACGCATGGATTCGGTGCGGGAGGCCGCTTCATCCCAGAGACGGGTTTCCTGAACCACCTTCTCACCTTTCTCCAGCAACTTTCTCTGGCGTTTCATTTCATAGTTCAGAGCAAGCTTGAGAAAACGGGAGGAGTTTACGTTTTTTACTTCCGTTTTGGTTCCAAGCCCCTTTCCCTGAAGGTTGATGGAAATATTGCCGTCACAGCGCATGGAGCCCTCTTCCATGTTTCCGTCACAGACACCTAAATAGCGAACCAGACTGCGGAACTGCTGCAGAAAGGCTTCTGCATCTTCACCGGTAACCATATCCGGCTCGGTCACAATCTCCAACAGGCTGGTTCCCGCCCGGTTGTAATCCAGAAGGCTGCCACCGGTGGAGTGAATCATCTTTCCCGCATCTTCTTCCAGATGGATATCATGAATACGGATCCGCTTAATTTCGCCCCCCACCTCAATATCGAAGTAGCCGCCGGTACCTACCGGCCGGTGAAACTGGGAAATCTGATAATTCTTGGTCATATCAGGGTAGAAGTAGTTCTTTCTGTCAAAAAGAGAGTTTTCTTCCAGCTTGCAGTTCAAGGCTTGTCCCACAAGATACGACATAAACATGGCCTCATCGTTCAGGGCGGGGAGCACACCGGGATACCCCATACATACAGGACAGACATTGCTGTTGGGTTCGTCGCCGAAGCGGTTATCGCAGTCGCAGAAAACCTTTGTTTTTGTCTGCAGATGAATATGGACTTCCAGTCCTATAAATGATTCGTACTTGCTCACACGGGCTCCTTGAATCCGTCCGGGGTACCGGGAGTAAAAACAGAGCGGAAATCTTCAGCCCCCCGGAAAAGCCGTTCCTCACAGAGGGCCGGCGCCAGCAGCTGCATTCCCACAGGCAGCTTTCCATCCATACCGGCGGGGAAGCTGAAACCGGGAATTCCCGCAAGGTTTGCAGCAGCGGTAAATTTATCAGCTAATTTCTGCTGAAAAGCATCCAGGCCGGAATCGCCATGGGGAAAAGCCGCGGAAGGGAAGGCGGGCATGAGCATCATATCCGCCCCCGCAAAAACCTCTGCAAATTCCCTGGCAATCAGAGTTCTGATCCTCTGAGCCCGTCCATAGTACTGATCCTGAAAACCGGAACGCAGCACATAGGTTCCCAGAAGTATCCGCAATTTAACCTCGTGGCCGAAGCCTTCTGAACGGGTATTCTTTACCATATCCATATGATCATCCCCGGCTGCCCGGTAACCGTACCGGATTCCCGTGTAACGGGCCAGGTTCGCCGATGCTTCCGCCATGGCAATTGTGTAGTAGGCGGGGACAACATACTCAAGGCTCTTGAGCGTTACAGGAACAATTTCGTACCCCAGTCCGCGAAAACCCTCAAGAGTCTCTGCATAGACCTTTGCAACCCCGGGAGTCAGATCTGACAAACCTTCAAGAACAGCAATTCGTTTACCTGCGGATTTAGCGGACAGGTCTTCATATTTTACTGTTGTCTGATCAAGCTCATCTTCACCCTTGATAATATCAAAAACAGTTCTGCAGATTTCGATATTCCGGGAGAGAATCCCGATGCTTTCCAGAGAGGACGCATAGGCAACGAGACCATAGCGGGAGACTGAACCATACGACGGCTTGAGCCCGTATACTCCGCAGAAAGAGGCGGGCTGACGTACGGAACCACCGGTATCACTTCCCAGGGCAAAGGGAACCTGACCGGAGGCAACCGCTGCAGCAGATCCTCCGGAGGATCCTCCGGGAACACAACCGGTATCCCAGGGATTGGAAGTGGGCCCGTGAACGGAATTGGCACAGGATGAGCCCATACCGAATTCATCCAGGTTGCATTTTCCATAAACCACCGCACCGGCTGCATCCAGTTTACTGATAGCTGTTGCAGAGTAGGGGGAGGTGAATCCTTCAAGAATCTTCGACCCGCAACTGAGTCCGAATCCCTTAACAGCTATATTGTCCTTTACACCGTAGGGAACACCCGAGAGAGGCCCCCCGGTTTCCTTAGAAACCGGAGTGTTATCTGACCGGAGTTCAGTAAAGGCGTTTATCTTTTTTTCCCAGCCGTCCACATACGTACGATGCACTCCGGCCCGGCTGGAATCACTTAGCAATCCCTTCCAGGGTGTAAGAATATCAGTTGTACTGCTCATATATCGTATACCTTATTCCGGATTCTCAAAGAACCCGGGGTATGCGGATAAAGCGATCCTGCATATCCGGACGGTTCTTCAGTATCCCCTCGGAAACATCCATATTCCGGGGATTATCCTGGCGTGTCCGGTTTCCCCGGACGCCTACATGTGTAGTTGCTTCTACACCTTCCACATCAATTCCGTTCATAAGCTCAAAATACTCAAGCATACGTCCCACTTCATTCTCAAAAGCAGCCCGTTCTTCTGCGGAAAGTTCAAGATTCGCCAGTTCGGCGGTTAAATCGAGTTCCTTGTTATCCATGATTGATCCAACTCTACCCCTCCAGTATTGCCAATGTCAAGAGAAGCATTTAACTGTTTATCTGGTAAAAGATTAAACAGAAAGCAGGTACGGCTGGTACAATAAATCTGATCCATCCGATTTGACTTTTGCTTTTACTTCGTGTATTGTATATGCTTAAATCCTAGGACAGAAGTAATACACTGACCTTTGCTAACATACGTCTAATATGTATGTGATAATACTAGTATATACCTACTATTCGGGTAAGGAGCTTTAGTGGTCAAAACGGGCTTTCCTACTATTCATTTTTACGACCAGGACTTTGTCGACCTATATGACCGCACATGGGCATGGCTTGAAGATTTCTGGGGAAAAGGAAGCAAAAAAAACGGGCTTGAGGCGCGATTTTTCAAATATCCTAACAGCAAAACGGTAAACCAGTTTGACGCCTGTCTGTCGACCTTTTTTCTGGTTTACAGCAACAAGGTTTATCCCGCGTGTCCTTCACTGGACAATTTCTATAAGAAGCAGGAAGAATCCGGTGCCATCCGGGGTGAGTATAATGCGGAAACCGGAGAACCGGTTCTCACCGATGAAAATCCCGAAGGTGCCGCGCCTCCTCTGTTTTCCTATGCAGAATACAACCTCTACCATAAAGAAGGAAACAAAAAGCGCCTCAAAGATATAATGCCGATTCTGGAAAAGTACTTTGACTGGCTGGAAACAACCTTCAGAGACGATACGGGACTGTATGCCGTACCTCTCTCCGCAACCTATATGATGAATGCACCCCGGGAAGGAACAAAATATCCCGTGGATTTCAATACTCAACAGGCCATCAATGCTCTCTATATGTCTGCCATCGGAGACGTTCTGAACGACAAGGAGATGAGCTTCAAATACAAGAGGCACTATTTCTCCCTGAAAACAAGAATCAATTCCCAAATGTGGAACGATGAGACCGGATTTTATCATGATCTGGATTCTGATCAGAACCGTCGCCCCCAGAAAACCATTGCCGGCTTCTGGCCTCTTCTTGCGGAAATCCCCAATGAAGACCGGGCGAATAAAATGATCGATCATCTCACAAACCCTGACACCTTTGGTGTGGAAAATCCCTTTCCAACCCTTTCCGCAGATGACCCCGATTTTTCTGACGACGGAAATGGTTATAACGGCGGTGTGGTTCCCGCTTTCACCTTTATGGTTATAAAGGGACTGGAAAAATATGCCCGCTATGAGATGGCCCGGGAATGTGCAATCCGGCATCTCTACTATATGCTGGATACCCTGCATCCCGAAGGCAAGGAAAAGGGAAACATTTACGAGGCATACTCCCCCCGCAAAGACGGTCCGGCTGTCTGGGAAAGAAACCCCGATTTTCCCCGGCCACTTTATCTGGCCTATGCAGCTCTTTCTGCTGTAACCCTGATGATAGAAAACATCATCGGTCTCTATATAAGTCTGCCGAGAAAAACCGTGGACTGGATAATTCCGACCCTGGAAATCATGGGCATAGAGGGGCTCTCCCTCAAGCGCAACATGATTACCATTCTGAGTAACAAGAGCGGCAGGGGCTGGGAAATACGTCTGGAATCTGAAAAACTCTATTACTTCACTATCAACATTCTGAGCGAGCGGAAAAAGAAAACTCTGCCCATTCCTTCGGGAAAATGCTCCATGTTGATCGATAAGCTTTAGCGGGAGTCTTTCATGGGTCTTTTCGGCAAGATTATCGGCGGAACAATCGGCCTGCTAATGGGAGGCCCCCTGGGAGCCATTGCAGGAGTCGCCTTTGCACACGTCCTGGAACAGTCCCAGGACGCCGACCGGATTTCCGGCTCCAGCTATTTCCGTAACTACAACCGCCGAATGAACACGACAGAACATGCTCACATGACTTTCTATGTAGGGGCATTTTCCCTGCTTGCAAAACTGGCTAAAGTAGATGGAGAAGTTTCTCACAACGAGGAATTGACCATCCGGCGTTTCATGAGCGATGAACTTCGGCTTGATCCAACCTCGCAATATACAGCCCTGAAAATTTTTGATGCTGCCCTGGAGTCTACAGAGGATTACCGGGATATCGCCCGTCAGTTTTACCGGGGATTTCGTGGACAGCCCCAGATCCTGGAGTTGATGATCGATATTCTCTTTCGGGTGGCTGTCGCTGACAACGGAGTAAGCAAAGCTGAAGGGGCAATGATCCTCAATATAGCCCGGATCTTCAACTTTCAGCAGTATCAGTACGACCGCATAAAAGAACGCTATGTGGCCAACACCAACAAGTACTATGCTATTCTTAACTGTAACCAGGAAGACAGCGACGAGGAAATAAAGAAAACCTACCGTAAACTGGTGAGGGAAAATCATCCTGATGTTATTGCCTCCAAGGGTCTTCCCGAAGAGTTTCAGAAAGTTGCAGCAGACAAGTTTCGGCAGATTCAGGACGCCTACGAACATATCCGCAAAGAACGGGGTTTTTAGCACAAGCTCGTTACAATCATTGTTTTATCTGCCCGGAACAATCATCTTGACGTAATTTCATACAAATCCCGTCGCAATCATATACTGCTGCAGTATCCTGCATTGATACACTGGTCACGATCTTTTAAAAGGAGAAAAAGATGACCAGATCGTCGCAGCCATACCCTGTAGATATCGTACTCGCCCCTGAATGGTGGCACAGCACTACCGGTATTACTTTTGATGAAGATTTTTTCTATCATCCGTCCAGAAGAATTGAAGTGGAACAACAGATGGAAAAGGTACTCTACAACCGCTGGGGAAACTATGGCATTGGAAACAGGGCATCAGAACTGCGGCCGGAGATAGGAGCAGTGCACCTTGCGGCAGGATTTCTTCTATCTGAGCTTCTGGGCTGCACAGTTGAATACAGCGCAGCTCACCCGCCACAGGTTATCCCCCTGGGGATAGATACACTCAGCTTACCGGTAACAAGTATTTTCGACCATCCCCGATTTAAAAAATTTGAAAAAATGGCAGACACCCTGTACGACAGTTTCGGCTATATAACTGGAGATATAAACTGGGGTGGAGTTCTGAATATAGCACTGGATCTTCGGGGAGAGAATATTTTTCTGGATGCAATGGACAATCCAAACATGGTGGACATCTTTTTCTCCAGTCTGGCAAAGGCAATTGAAGATTTTACCGGATATATATATCGCCGGACAGGTACAACCTCCATTTCTGTCAACAGAACAATAGATGCTGTTCAGTCAAAAATATTACTCCACTCGGAGTGCACCCATACAATGATTTCAGAAGAATTTTACCGTACCCATCTGATGCGTTTCGATCAGCTATGGAGCAGATCCCGGCAGCCTTTCGGCATTCATTACTGCGGAAATGATCCCCACCGCTTTGCAGACTGTTTTGCCAAACTTCCCGCTCTTGATTTTCTCGATGTGGGCTGGGGCGGAGATATTGCCACCCTGAGAAAAGCTCTCCCCGACACATTTTTAAATATTCGTCTCGATCCGGTATCCCTTGTGCATAGAAGTCCGACAGAAATTGAGAGTATTGTAACCGACCTTGCGGCACAGGCTGGAGACCCATGGTTATGCGGTTTCTGCTGTATCAATATCGACGACTCAATGCCCGATGAGAATATAGCCGCCATTTTCCGCTCGGCTGCAGAGTTGCGGGATCAACACACATCAATGCTCTGAATGCATGCGGCGATATTCTCCGGGACTCATCCCGTGGATTCTACGAAAAGTCTGAGAAAAGTGCTGAGAACTAATAAATCCCAACTCCCGGGAAATTTCCGCCACCCCCATCCTGGTTAGAGATAAGTATCTAACAGCAATCCCCATACGGTATTTATCCTGATACTGTTTCGGGCTCATTCCCGTCTCTTTGCAAAAACAACGCAAAAGTTGACGATAACTTATCGGGAGCACGGCAAGAATCTCCTGAACTCCGGCGCCTGTCAGCGCATACGCTTCCAGGAGAGTTCTTGCACGGGATACATACCAGAATTCAGCCGAACCTGCGGAAACAGCGCTTCCCCTGCGTAAAACACTCAGAGATAGATCAAAAAGAGAGACACAAAGATCCCGTACAACAGCCACATCGACTCCGCCAGGAGCATGGTGAGCCTCTTCAATCCAGTTCCCAATCAAACGCATTCTGCTGTCCCCGGTAAAGACAGACGCCTCGCCGATTAAATCTGTTCCTCGATATCGCCAGAATTCACATGCAACACCCCGATACCCCTTGTCACGGGTACGCAGGCAAAAGCGGCTTTCCGGCATAAGCAGACAGGCGGAACCCGGTCTCATGTGTTGATCCTCAGGAGGATTCCCGAAATAGAGCTCCCCGTTCGTGACTAATATAACCTGGGCAATATCATACCTTTCGGTACAATAGGTATAGTCGGAACCTTTTTCTTTCAAACCGAAAAACAGATCACCCTCTCGGATCATGCACGCCCTCTTCAGTTGTTAATTATACATTCTCCCATAGAAAGGTGGTATATAGTGTATATATGATCACTCTCCGCTTTTACGAAGAGCTGAACCGGTTCCTGAAAAAAAATATCGCAAAACCAGTATCGAGATTACCTTCAGGTTCTCCCGAAGTGTTAAAGACCTTATAGAATCATTCGGTGTACCCCATGTCGAGGTGGATCTTATTCTGGTAAACGGAGTATCCGTGGATTTTACCTATGCCGTGTCTGACGGTGATCATATAAGTGTGTATCCGGTCTTTGAAAGACTGGATATCTCACCTGTTACCCGTCTGAGGCCGGAACCGCTGCGTATTCCCCGGTTTATTGCAGATGTCCATCTTAAAACCCTGGCACGTAAATTGAGAATGCTCGGTTTTGACACCCTCTACAATCCCGACTGGGACGATCCCCGCCTGGCACAAATAACGGAACAAGAAAACCGAATTCTCCTTGCCCGGGATACCGGACTGCTGAAAAGAAACATTGTTCACAGAGGTATCGCAATTGCCTCGGGAAATCCTGCACAACAGCTGGAACAGGTAATATCACGTATGGATCTGTACAGGAAAATCAGACCCTTCAGCCGTTGCATAAGCTGTAATGGAATTCTGGAAGCGACTTCCGTCAATTTGCTGTTAGATGCAGACACAAAAGTACCGCCAGCTATTCTGGCCACACACGGAATCCTTTCTTTTTGCACCTCCTGCGGCCATATCTACTGGCCGGGAAGTCATTACGACCGGATGAAGGAAAAAGTCGGCCGGCTGTCCGGAGATTCCCCCCGTAAAGCAGGGGGAAACCCTTAAATTATTGTTTTCTCAAATCAGGTGTGGTAGTATTTGCAACGCATTACCCAAGAAGAGGTCCCCATGGCGCAGGAAGAAAATCATCCCTATTTAATGGAACATTGCGAAGAAGGGGAACGGTTAACCCGGAAAACCAAACGGGAACGGGTTATAGACCAGGCCTGCTGGGCCGGACTTCAACCGGGAATGCGCGTCCTCGACGTAGGTTGCGGCGCAGGATACACCACTTCGATCCTCGCAGAAATTACGGAAAAAGCGGAAGGCATGGATGTTTCAGCAGATCGTATTGCAGATGCTCAGAAGGCTTACCCTTCCTTAAAATTTCATCAAAAAGACATCTACAGCTCTCTCTCTGACCTGGGAACCTACGATTTTATCTGGGTACGCTTTTTTCTTGAGTATCACCGCAAATCTTCTGCTGATATCATTAAAAATCTTGCTTCTCTGTTAAATCCGGAGGGAATCCTCTGTATCGCCGAGCTTGACTACCACAGTATGAACCACTATCCCGTAAGCGACTCTATGGAGAAAGCCCTTATGGGTCTTTCCGCGCATCTTCAGAAATATGCCGACTGGGATCCTTATATAGGCAGAAAAATTTACACCGGAATATATGATGCCGAGCTTGCCGATATTTCAGTGAGAATGGAACCCCACCATCTGCTTTACGGTTCTATGGAGACGGTTCAGGAGAATGACTGGCTTACCAAGCTTAATGTGGCGGCATCCAGGAGCGGATACCCCTTCAGCGAATTCAGTGACGGTTATGACGGCTTTTATGCGGAGGCAAGCAGGCTTCTGACAGATCCCCGACGCTTCACCTATACCCCATTGATCCTGTGCAGGGGAATCAGGCGAGCTGCTCGTTAAAAGCGGCATCCACTGTCAGGAACTTGTTCTTTTTCAGATACTGAAAAAAGGCTCCAATAACCCGACGATCCAGATGCTCATCCGCTTCCTGCATCAACAGTTCAAGGGCTTCTTCTGCAACAAGAGGTTGTCGGTAGTGGCGCTTGGATGTAATCGCATCAAAAAAATCAGCTACCGCAATGATGCGTGCACCAATGGGAATATTGTTGCCCTTAAGCCCCTGAGGATACCCGTTTCCATCCAGTCGCTCATGATGGGATGAGGCAACAAGAGGAACCTGGGTATAAATCCCGTCAAAATTAATCTGATTTAGAATCTCCCGGGTTTTGGCTGCGTGGGTCTGGATAATAGCAAACTCTTCCGGAGTCAGCGTACCCTGTTTCTTGAGAATTGCATCCGGAACACCTATCTTGCCGTAGTCGTGCAGGAGAGCCGCAATTCGAATCATCTCCTGAAACTCCTTATCCAGGCCCATCTCCCGGCAGATTCCAACACTGTATTCGGTTACCTGCTCGGAATGACCAGCGGTCAGATTATCCCGGGCATCAATGCTGGATGCAAGAATCTTGATTATAGATTTAAACTGGCTTTCCCGGCCGGTAATAAGCTTGGCATTCTTAATACTCATCCCGATAACCGATGCAATACCCTTAAGCATATTCAAGTCACTGGTTAACAGCGGCCGCTTGCTTTCAAGATTATCTACAGCCAGTATTCCAAGGGATTCTCCCTCTACAACAATAGGGCAGCAGATAAAGGATTTAGTACCCACAAGACGGGCAAAAGCCATACTGTGGGCGGACAGATCATCTTCAATCTCATTTATGTCATTAATCAGGAACGAACGCTGGTCCTTGAAGCTCAAAACAAAGGCTCCACGAGACGTTCCCTTGGTAAGATGAAACTGGGTATTGGTAAGCAGATTCAGATGTTCCGCATTGTAACCGAAACCTGCCCGGAACTCAAGCAGAGTTGAATCCTCGTTTGCCAGCATTATCATACCTCGGTCGTAGTGAAGCTGACGCTCAAAGATGGATGCAATACTGGTAAGTACATCATCAATACGGGAATACTTGCTGATAGCCTCACCAACCTCGTGGCTGACGGTAGTATTGTTGTAGTTGATCCTGGTCTGAAGCGCCAGATCTTCCGTAGACTGGCGTAGCTCCTCAAGGGTTTCAGACAGAAGGTTGCTTTCACGGTATTTTGCAAGAAGCGACAAGCCGAGAACAGCAATAACACTTCCGAGAACGCTGAAGCTCCAGGTAAGGGGAGAAAGAAGCGGAGCGCTTATACCGGCAAACAAAACACTTGCCGCCATAACAATATTTCGTACCATTCGCAGGGGAAAATAGGCATTACGCTCCAGGTGGATCCGGTAACGGCAGCTTTTCCCTCCGTTGAAAAGGCATTCACTATGCTCAATTCTGGGAAGCCTCTGAGTAAAGGCAAGTGCTATGGATTCAAGAATACCCAATCTGTTTTCACACTGATAGTGTTTCTCTTCTGCACCGGGTTTTGGAGTTACAGTGATCTCAATAGAGGAAGCGTCTATTTTTTTAACAGTGAATTCTGAAGACCGGGTTATCATAGCGGAAGACCGGTCCAGTATTGAATAAGCCTGCATAGGCCCAAGGAAACTGGCAAAATAACGACGTATCAGGGACTGTGTCTCGGAAGCGGTAACATAACGACCTGCTTCTCTGGCAATGGTAAGGTTTCTGGTCTGCTGGACTGTTTTTTCATAAAAACGGTCAATCTGTTCCTGGGAAAACCAGTGCCCGTCATCCTTTACTTCGTAGGATTTCATATCGGCATGATCAAGAATCTTTACGATATCGACTTCGGGATATCGCTTCTCAAGAAACTTTACCCATACCTGTATGTTTCGGCTGTTATATAGCTTATCGCTATCTAACCCTTCTCCCATGGATTACTACCTCAAGACTGTACTTTGTGCAGAACGGACTGAATATGCTCGAAGTAGGTATCACCTATCACAATATCCATAATCCATGCTGTATAACTTTTCTCATAATCAACGTTCATTTTATCGGCAGATTCCTGGGGAAACACGAGTACCGGGGATGCAGAATTTACTCCTTCCCGGGCAGCAGATGCCAGAGCCTTGCGCACAATATCTTTACTTATCAACTCCGGTTTTATAACAAACATAAGAATTGAATTGGTTAGTTCTGAAAGATTAATTCCCGGATCAGAACAGTTTATCACGAACACCGCTGCAAGGCGATTGTTATGTTTCAGTGACTTAAGCAGCACATTCCTGGTAATCCCAAGCTCTTTATATGCAGCAGAAACCCCGGCATTGGAGGTCTCCATCCCGGCAAAGGGCGGCAGATGCATAGCTTCAAGAAGCAGTCCTCCGGAAATCCTGGTATAAAACTCATTGAGATGAATCAGATCTTCTCTATCGGAAACCTCAAGGGTCCAGAGAGCATCATTGGAAAGATCTTCATCGGAGGAAGACAGGGTACAGTATGCCATCTCATCACCGGAGCAAATTCTATTATTGCCCACATAATCAATCAGCCCCCCAAAAACCCGGTGAGGAAACCGGTTTTTTTTCCGGTAAAAGCACATAAGATAGTCAATATTCATCCGCGTAAAGCGGGAAGTATCATTCAGATAACTGCCGGCCTGATGAAGAACATGCACCCCGGCGTTTTCATTTTTCTCGACAGAAGAAGCATGATGATGCAACAGCCAGGTACGCTCGTAGAAGCGAACCATGGAGAGATGTCCCTGGATCTTGTCTTCCCGCTGATAGATAAAATGACGGGCAACATTATTCCTGTCCTGATAAAGCAGTTCAAAGCTGCGGCGAATCTGTTCCCGATTCTGCTGCAAAAAAGTATACTTTTCCGGGTAGATAAAACCAGACTCGAAGAAGAAACGCCAGAGAGAATCAAGATCAACCTTTTTACAGAGAGTGGCGTACGTATTATGAGCCTGATGAACCAGAGAGAGCAGGATCAGATGATCTCGTGGATCGATATTCAGAATACAGAGCCCATAACTGAACTTTTTATCGCTTTCGTTCCGCATGCAGTGGACTATCTGGGCGCGAACTTTAACACTGCTGTATTCAGCAAAATGTAGGGTGACCTCATCAAGAATAAGGCCGACCGGCAGAATTGCACTGCGGTGTTCATCTTTAAAGGAGAATCCTGTTCCTGAAAGATCTGTAAGACGACGTTCAAGCACCCGTCCGGAAAGAGGATGAACAAACTGACAGCGGGGACTGGTCTGCAATTCACTGCGCTGACTTCTGAACTGTCTTGAGGGAAAGCGCTGAATCTGATTACGGCTGACCTTAAGTGTAAAAATTCTGTCACCCCCTTCATTGGTGACAGCAGCGATCTGACAGGGTTCACTGAAAAGAAGGCTGCCCTTACGCTCCAGCAGGAGTATCAGATCAGCATGATTGTTAAACCATCGGCTTGCTTCAACCTCTCCACTGCGGACAATCAGCTCTTCCCGGGAAAAGCTAATCAAACTTCCCTTTACACGAATGCCGCTTTGAATGATTGTAGCATCTATATCACCCGCATCTTCCGGGCTCTCATGGTCATTCTCCAGCACAAGTGCCGTCTTGGGCAGTAAGAGAGATATACCGGATCCCCCGATAATAACCTCTTCAGGATAGATCAGTATCGTGGTATCTTCATCGACAATACGGAGATTGGAAACCTTGTACTGATTCATCCAGTCAAAATCTTCATTATCCGTGTCAATAAATTGAAAATCGCAGTTCTCCCCTTTGCAAATCTGGGGAATAGCAGATACAAGACGTACAGTATCAAATTCCATCTGCCGGAATTCAAAAACAACCGGTTCACGACAGAAATTGAGATGATTCAGCTTATTTACAAGATATTTACGCCGGAGAGTCCGTACAGCTTCTGTTCTGTTTTTTTCTTCGGAGGAGTCGGAAACGGGGACAGAAAGGTCAAGACCAGGAAAAAGGGATGTCTGTTCCTTCAAGTCTCCCATTAGAGGGTTCTCCTTTTGTGATAGGCACTGGTTATAACTGATAGCAGTATATCAGAAAGAACTTAAGGAATGTAAGTTATATTTACATTTTTATACGGCCCTTCAAGGACCGTGCAAGGGTAAGCCGATCAGCATATTCCAGGTCTCCGCCAACAGGAAGACCCGATGCCAGCCTGGAAACCGAGACCCTGGAATCCTTCAGCAGATTCCCCAGGTAGAGCGCTGTAGTATCGCCCTCAACAGTAGGATTTGTTGCAAGAATTATCTCTTCAACATCTCCCGCCGCAACACGCTTCATCAGTGAGTCAAAATTCAAATCTGAAGGTCCAACACCGTCGATGGGAGAAAGTGCGCCTCCGAGAACATGGTAGAGACCCTGAAACTCATGGGTTCCCTCTATGGTTGCCACATCCTGAGACTGCTCAACAACGCAGATACTGCGCTGGTCGCGCCGGGGATCGGTACAGAAATCGCAAGGATCTGCTTCGGTGAAAATTCCGCAGACCGAACAGCGTCGAATTCTGCTCTTCAGTGTGGCTATCTGATCAGCCAGAGCGTTAAGGTATTCATCATCACTGGATAGAAGATGGTAGGCCATGCGGGTAGCGCTCTTTTTACCTACCCCCGGGAAACGGGAAAGACTGCGGATAAGCTGATCAAGAACGGTCATCAGCTTCCCATAAACCCCGGAGGCATGGGCATGCCGCCGGTGAGAGAAGAGAACTCTTCCTGAATTGTCTCTTTTGCTTTGGTAATTGCATCACTGAGAGCAGCCCGAACCAGATCCTCCAGCATGGGAACATCTCGGTTATCCACAACAATGGGATCGATTTTTACCTCTGTCACCATCATCTGTCCGTTAACTGTAATTCGTACCATATCGCCACCGGCAGTGCCGGTAACACTGATTTTCCCGAGCTTTTCCTGCATGTCCTGCATATTACTCTGTAATGACTGGAGGTTTTTTAACATTTCAAAGGGATTCATACAGATCCTCCTCGTACAATTTCACCACGGAAAACCTTCTGAACCATTGCCACCTGATCATCCTCTTCCTGTGGAACTTCTAACTCAACCTCTGTCCTGGGCTGTATAAGCTCAACTTTGACAGTTGCCTGGGTTCCGGCAAGCTCATTGAGCAGCTGAACAACCTCGGCCCCTTCCTTGCGCAGCAAATTGGCAGAAAATGAATCTTCAAATCCAAGGGCCAGGATTGAATCTTCAAGCACCCAGCTGACAGCCTTTTTAAGTGCCGCCGCCAGAGTCAGTTTTTTTTTTCCCATCTCTTCAATAACTTCCTCACGATAGAAGTTATGTCGGGGAGGATCAGGAACTGACTCGGGTTCATTTTCACCGACATCAGCCGCTATGTTCAATTTTCCGCTCTTCAGTTCATTTCTAAGAGAATGTATCTGCCCGAGCATCTCCCTGCTGTTAAGATATTCATGCAGCGAACTCAGCCGGGAAAGAAGCAGTTCAAGCTCGAAGCGCTGATTCAGGGAGTAGCGGACGTTGCGGTACAGATCAAGTATAAGACTCAGCGCATGTTCAAGCTGAGCAGTACTGAATGTATCTCTGGCGGATGGAGAAAATCGATCTACCCCGCAGCCAAGCACCGTTTCACGGCTGATACCGGATTTTATAAAAAGAAGGTTACGGAAGTACTCCGCAAGATCCATAATAAGTTGCTCAACGGAGACGCCGTTCATCATTATATCGCCACATTTGGCAAGAACAGTCTCACTCTCGCCGGCTGCCATGGAGCTGACCAGATCGGTAAGATCATCCATTCCGACAAGGCCAAGCTTCTCTCGTATCTTCTCCAGGGTTATATGTCCAGCGGAAAACGAGACTACCTGATCAAGAAGCGTATAAGCATCACGCATGGAGCCCGTAGCTTCCTTGGCAATCCAGAAAAGAGCATCGTCATCTGCCTGTACAGACAACTCCCCTGCAACCTTAATCAGCAAATCGCGGATAACCTCAACAGTTACCAACCTGAAGTTGAATTGCTGACACCGGGAACGAATGGTGGCGGGGACCTTATGTATTTCTGTTGTAGCAAAAATAAAAACTATATAAGGAGGCGGTTCTTCAATGGTCTTTAGCAGTGCATTGAATGCACTGTTTGAGAGCATATGAACCTCGTCAATTATATAGACCTTGTATCGGGAGGAGTTGGGAGCAAAAAGCACTTCGTCTTTGATTTCCCGTACGTCATTTACAGATGTGTTACTGGCACCGTCAATCTCGATAACATCCAGGGAATTGCCTTTGCTTATCTCCAGGCAGTTTGAACATTTATTACAGGGCACCCCAGCGGGACCTTCGAGACAGTTAAGTGATTTGGCAAGGATTCTGGCAGCTGAAGTCTTGCCTACACCCCGGGGACCGGAAAAAAGATAGGCATGGGCTATACGCCCGGATTCAATTGAACTTTTCAGAGTGGAAACTACGAAGTCCTGGCCCGCTAAATCATCAAAAGACTGCGGCCTTTTTCGCGTCGCCGTTACCTCGAAATCCATAGACTCCCTACAATTTCAGCTGAAGAAAAAACCCCCCGGGCTCCGGTCAAGTGAGCTGCGGCTCACCGATCAGTCGCTTACCGCTGCTACCTTCCGGTCCTGACGGGGTTGGGCGATAACCGGTAGCACAGTACCTGGCCATCAACGCCAGAGGGGAAAACACGGAGAGAGAGGGATTCGAACCCTCGGTGCCCGGTTAGAGCACACACGCTTTCCAAGCGTGCACCTTCGACCGCTCGGTCATCTCTCCATACACAACTTTCTTTCCGGATTGATAAAAGTGGTTTCACTCTTCCTTACGGAGAGAGAGGGATTCGAACCCTCGGTACGGCAAGCCGTACAACGGCTTTCGAGGCCGCCCGATTCAACCACTCTCGCATCTCTCCAGAGATAGCGTACCCAAGAGGACTCGAACCTCTGACCTTTAGGTCCGCAACCTAACGCTCTATCCAACTGAGCTATGGGTACAATTAAAAGCGGAGAGGGAGGGATTCGAACCCTCGGTGCAGTCACCCACACAACTCCTTAGCAGGGAGCCCGATTCAACCACTCTCGCACCTCTCCACGAAAAACCTTATACATGGCGCCGAAGGATGCGAACTTCGGCATAGTTTGGTTAACAGCAAACGCGGTAACCTGTAAAACAGCGATGCTAATCGCTGCTGGAGAAGGTGGGATTCCCTTTCGATGTCCGGCTTCCTGCCGGCCATCTACAGGCCCCTCCGACGTCACTGTCGCTCGGCGTCCTGCCTCGCTTCCGCACCTTTTCGGTGCGCGTTCCTTCGGTTCGAATCCACCTTTTTTATTCAGCGCCAAGGCGCTTCAATTTATCGGAGAAGGTGGGATTCGAACCCACGGAGCCTCTCGGCTCAACGGTTTTCAAGACCGCCTCCTTCGACCGCTCGGACACCTCTCCACTCAAAACTAGGTGTCACACTATAGAGATACTGGGCTTCTTTGTCAATCAGCGGGAAACAATTTCAAGGATACGATCCAGGTCATCCAGAGAGAAATAGGAGATCTCAATTCTGCCTTTTTTAGCGCTTCCTTTAACAGAAACCTTAGTACCAAAGAGATCAATGAGTCGCTGCTCGATGGTATTGAGTTCAGGATCTTTCTTCTTCATGGAGACACTTTTTTCAACCTGAACAGCCCTGCCACCACGGTTAAGCTCACTCGCCTGGGCTTCCGCTTCCCGGACACTGAGGCCGTCGGTGACAATTCTGCTGAAGAGGATCATCTGGTCTGCAGGGTTTAAAATAGAAAGGAGAGCACGTGCATGACCGGCGGTCATTTTACTGTAAGATAAGGCGTCCTGCATCTCCTGTGACATTTTCAGCAATCTGAGACTGTTCGCTATGGTGGAGCGGTTTTTACCCACCTTTTTTGCCACATCATCCTGACTCAAGCCAGTATGATCTATCAGCTGCCGATACCCCAAAGCTTCTTCAATGGGGTTCAGATCTTCACGCTGAATATTCTCAATGAGGGCAATTTCGAGTTTTTCTTCTTCCGTAAAGGAACGGACAATAACCGGAACTTCCGCAAGATGAGCAAGCTGAGCTGCACGAAAACGGCGCTCACCGGCAATAATGCGGTACCCCGATCCGTAAGCTTCAACAATAATAGGCTGAATAATTCCCTGCTCGCGTATAGAATCAGCCAGTTCCTTGAGACTCTCTTCGGCAAAAGTCTTTCTCGGCTGGTCAGGATTGGGATAGATTTTTCCCAGAGGTACAGATAGCTGTCCGGTATCTGCCTTCGGCTCTTCTGATCCAGTATTTTGCAGCAGGGCTTCTATTCCCTTCCCCAGGGCCCGTTTAGACACGTGCAATAACCTCTTCTGCAAGCTCTTTATAGCTCATGGCTCCGGCACAGGAGGCATTATACTGATTTATTGGGACTCCATGGGATGGAGCTTCAGAAAGCCTTATATTCCGGGGAATGATTGTTCTGAATACCTTATCTTTGAAGTAGTTGGTAACTTCCTGAACCACCTCATTTGCAAGCTTCGTTCGTGAGTCGTACATGGTAAATACAATACCTATAATAGAAAGAGATGGATTAAGTCCTTTCTGAACCCTCTGAATGGTCTGCAACAAAAGCGTCAGACCCTCAAGGGCAAAATACTCACACTGAAGCGGCACAAGCACATGATCCGCTGCGGTTAGACCGTTAACTGTCAGTACACCCAGAGAGGGCGGACAGTCTATCAGGATAAAATCCCACTCATTTCGCACCTTATTGAGAACGTTTTTCAAAAAGAACTCTCTGTTCTCTTCGTCAATCAACTCAACGTTGGCTCCAGTGAGATCAATATTGGAAGGAACCACAAAAAGATTCTTGACAGTGGTTTCCCGTATAACCCGCTCAATTGGTATACCTTTGGTAACCACATCATAAATACTTTCATCCTCAACTCTTGAACCGACACTGGAAGAGAGGTTACCCTGGGGATCAAAATCTATTAGAAGCACCTTCTTGCCCAGTTCTGCAAGATATGCTCCGAGATTTGCGGTGGTTGTGGTTTTGCCTACACCGCCTTTCTGATTGGCGAATACTATTACCTTTCCCATAATGACGATTCATTATAGCGAAAAGCTTTGTACGTGTCATTTCTTTCTGCAATGCTTGACCAAAAAAACTCACTTATATAGCTTAGTAGATATCTCATTTTTTATCGCGAGGAGAACAATATGCGCGAAGAGGTGATTAAAGCACTGGAAGATGTCCGTCCCTCCCTGCAGGCTGACGGTGGTGATATCGAATTCGTCGATCTTACCGATGACGGTCTTGTAACCGTAAAACTGAAAGGGGCCTGTAACGGCTGCCCCATGGCACAGATGACCCTGAAGCAGGGTGTGGAACAGTACCTGAAAGAGGTTGTTCCCGGTGTTTCTTCAGTAGAGTCTGTATAAAAAAGAACTCTATTCCCTTCTGCTCCAGCAAATACCGGACGGAAGGGAAATATTTCACCTGAAAGTATTCAATTATTTCCTTCAACATGCCGTTAATATCCTTGAGGGTGTTGCGTTCCTTACTATCCCACACAATAAGTTGGCCAGATGCAACAGGAAACAGACATAAACCAGTCAGGACTTGAAAAACTAATCCGCAGTATTCCCAAAGCTGAGATTCATCTTCACTTGGAAGGTCTTGTCAGTGTAGATTCCCTATGGAATCTGATTCAGGAGAACGGGCTGGATATAGAAGGTATCAAATCAAGGACAGATCTTGTAAAGAAATTCAAGATCAACAGTCTCGATGAATTTATCTGGCTTTATATCAACATTGTTCAGAATGCCTTCCGTAAACCGGAAGATCTTAACTGGCTGATCAAGGACGCCAGGGAATACCTGACAAGAAATAATATTGTCTATGCCGAAATTTTCTTTGCCCCTTCGAAGTTTGTACAGAATGGTCTTGATTTCGATGAAATGATGACAATTCTTGATCAGGGAGCAAAAAAACTAAAAAAAGAAGACAGGATAGAGATCAAATATTTAATCGATGTCTCCCGTACCTACGGTGTGGAAAATGCCGAACAGAACCTGGCCATGACCCTGAAACATAAAATGGAATCCATTATCGGCATCGGTCTCGGCGGAGCGGAAAGTCAGGGTCCGGCGGAAGATTTTGAGGAAGTGTTTCAGAAAGCAATTGACGCCGGTCTGAAGGTGGTTGCCCATGCAGGTGAGGACATCGAATCCAAATCAATCTGGGACAGCCTTAAATATCTGAAAGCTCAGCGTATTGGTCATGGTATAAGCGCCATGGATGATGAAAAACTAATGCAGTATCTGGCGGAAAAACAGATTCCCTTGGAAATCTGTCCCACCAGTAACATTTTCACAAAAAAATATGTACAGAAGCTTGAAGAACATCCAATCCGCCTTTTCTTCGATAAAAACATAAATGTTACCCTTAACACCGATGATCCAACCCTGTTCGGCATAGAACTGGTTGAGGAATTCGGGAATCTCTATAAACACCTCAATTTCAGCGTAGACGAACTGTTCCAGATTATAAAAAACACCATCTATGCGACTTTCCAAAGCAGCAAAGAACAGGATAAGCTCTGGAAAAATGCCGTAAAAGCAATAAAGAAAGCTGGCTACAAAGCTCTCTGAACAGAAATATTCACATCTCTGATTATTTGTCTCTCACAGAAAATAGTTCCGGCATTTCAACTGAGCTCAATTCTTACCCCACCCAACCACCGCAGGAAACAATCCGGAGAATTATTATGTTCTATTCCCATATCATTGACTTTCATATCTGCAGAAAAACAGTATCTGCTTCTAATTTGTGCTTAAGCGGATATAGAATTGAAGCACATTGATACCAAATACCTTTTTCAATTTAAACACACTTGAGAATTGACGGGCGAGCTGTTTTTATCGCAAGACCGCTTCCCTTTCTGTTGATCCTGGTAGCATCTGCAAAATTATTCTATAGAGACAGCATCACTCCATATCCATCACATCACTATTTTGTTTCCTGATGGATGAGCAGATCTGTACCGAGTGCAGCCGAACAAAACTATATTCTGTTTCACGTGAAACGCTCACATATTTTTTACTCTTACAGAGACACAGAGATCTCAGCGCAGGTAGCTTTAATATTTTGTCACACTGAAAGGGGGTTAAATATTTCGACAAAACTCAATACGAGTATCGCGAAACTGCCGCTGATTGTAATCTATGCAATAGAGATGCACTATTCTCCCCTAGGACCTTGCCCAATATAATTACAGAAAAGCAGGATTATTGTCTGTTCGGTAATTCAGCAGACCTGTGCTGAGCTCAGTCGGAGTAGTCGAACGCCCATACTGTTTCACGTGAAACACCATTAAAAAAGCCGCCCGGAAATGCGGACGGCTTCGATACTGTTTCACGTGAAACTTTATTCTTCTTCGTTTACATCATCTTCTTCGTCGATATCCTCATCCGATGCTTTTTCAACAGGTTTTTCCTGGGTCTCTTCGTCTTCCTTCACTACCCGGGCAACACCGATAACAACATCAGGAGGAGTTATGTTTACAATTCGCACACCGAATGCAGATTTACCCATTACAGATATCTCTTCGGACTTGATTTTTATTGCAACTCCCTGTGAAGTTATACACACAATCTCATCATCCTCGTGGAGAGATGTAACACCGATAATTTCCCCGGTTTTTTCGGATATCTTGTAGGCTATCTGCCCCCGGGTTGCTCTTCCGTGGGGAGAGAAATTGTCATAATCAGTCCGTTTGCCATAGCCATACTCAGACAGCAGCAGCATTTTTTCATCACTCTTAACAATCAGAATACCTGCAAGCTCGTCTTCTTTCAGCAGTTTTATACCCTGAACACCCCTGGAAGCGCGTCCCATGGTTCGGACAGCTTCTTCATGGAAACGAAGGGCCTGTCCATGCTTGGAGACAATTACAACCTCATTATCTCCCGTTGTAAGCCGTGCACTGATAAGACTGTCACCCTGATCAAGATTGATTGCGCGAATTCCTCTTGCCCGTGCGTTGGAAAAGTCGGAGATTGTTACCTTTTTAACAACACCCCTACGGGTTCCCATGAAAATACATCCTTCCTGATCAAAATCATGGATAGAAACAACCGCAGTTATTTCCTCATCTGCGGTAATTTGAAGCAAAGCCCGGATATTGGTACCCCTGGAAGTCCTGGAACCTTCTGGAATTTCATGTACCTTAATCCAGTAAGCCTTTCCTTCTGATGTAATAAACAGGATATAATCGTGGGTAGATGCAATAAAGAGATTCTCGATAAAGTCTTCATCCCTGAGATTCGCAGACGAAGCGCCTTTTCCTCCCCGCCCCTGTTTTCTGTAAGCGGTAACCGGAACTCGTTTAATCATTCCGCGGTTGGTTGTCAATACAACCATATCCTCTTTTTTAATCAGATCCTCGATGTTTATCTCTTCCACTTCATCGGCTACGATTTCTGTCCGGCGTTCGTCACCGTACTTTTCACCGATTTCAAGGGTCTCTTCCTTAACAACCTGAAGAATTTTTCTTACATCAGAGAGCAGATCCTTAAAATAGGCAATCTGGGCCCGTACTTCATTCAGCTCATCCACAATCTTCTGGGTTTCCAGGCTGGTAAGTTTCTGGAGACGCATATCTAGAATCGCCTGAGCCTGCCTTTCAGAAAGCTCAAAGGTTTTCATCAGGTTTTCCCTGGCTGTATCAACATTGCGGGATGCCTTGATAATCCGGATTACTTCATCGATATTATCCAGCGCTATCTTCAACCCAATGAGAATGTGTTCGCGTTCCTCTGCCTTTTTCAGGTCATATCTGGTTCGACGGGTAACAACCTCTTCACGGTGATTCACAAAGTGACGGATGCTGTCCTTGAGGGTGAGCATCTGGGGCTTACCATCCACCAGAGCCAGGTTATTCACATTGAAGTTCTGCTGCAGCGAGGTATGGGTAAAAAGCTGATTCAGTATAATCTTGGGAATTGCATCCCGCTTCAGCTCAATAACAATGCGCATTCCATTTCTGTCGGATTCATCACGCAGGTCTGAGATACCATCGATCTTCTTGTCCCTTATAAGCTCGGCAATGCGAATCATCAGATTTGCCTTGTTTACTGCATAGGGAAGCTCGGTAACAATAATGCGTTCTTTGCCCCGTTTTGTCTCTTCCAGAGTAAATCTGGCCCGGACAACAACCTTGCCGCGGCCGGTAGTATAAGCTTTTTTTATTCCCCGCCGACCAAAAATAATACCCCCCGTAGGGAAATCCGGTCCTTTGATAAAGGCCATAATATCCCTTATCTCAATCTCCGGGTTATCAATGTAGGCTCCGATTCCCAGACAAATCTCTTTCAGGTTGTTGGGAGGAATGTTTGTTGCCATTCCAACGGCAATACCACTGGCTCCATTTGCAAGCAGATAAGGAAAAGCTGCAGGAAGCACCAGGGGCTCATCCATGGAATCATCATAGTTGGGACCAAAATCAACGGTCTCTTTTTTGATATCCCGGATCATCTCTTCGGCAATTCTCTGCAGCTTGGCCTCGGTATACCGCATAGCCGCAGGCGGGTCTCCATCTACGGATCCAAAGTTACCCTGTCCATTAACAACCGGATAACGCATTGAGAAGGTCTGAGCCAGACGTACCAAGGCGTCATACACCGAGGCATCGCCATGGGGGTGAAACTTTCCAAGAACGTCTCCGACTATACGGGCGCACTTCTTGTTTGGACGGTCATAGCGCAGACCCATCTCACTCATACCGTAGAGAATCCGCCGGTGTACCGGTTTCAGTCCGTCCCGGGCATCAGGCAGAGCCCGGCTCACGATTACAGACATGGCATAATTAAGATAGGACTCTTTTATTTCGTCCTCAATTGCTACGGGTATTACTCTCCCGGTGGTCTCTTCCATTTCAAGAGCTCCTTTTATCTGCAACAGAAACTGGCAGTAAGAACAGGGTTATTCTGCCTATATCCCATTCTGCCTGTACCGGAACACGGCTCACAGGCAGACAGGAGATCTGCATCATTAATACACTAATTACACATCCAGATTGGAAACGAGCAGTGCGTTATCCTCAATAAACTTTCTGCGGGGTTCAACATGCTCCCCCATTAAGGTGGTGAACATGGTATCGGCTTCAACCGCGTCATCCAGGCGCACCTGAATAATATTCCGGGTTTCCGGATTCATGGTGGTTTCCCATAACTGACCTGGATTCATTTCACCAAGACCCTTATACCGCTGAATGTTGGCCTTCTCTTCATTAATATCCATTTCGCTGAGGATTTTGTCCCGTTCAGCATCGTTATATGCATAAAAAGCCTGTTTTCCATGACTTACCTTATACAGTGGCGGCATGGCGATAAACACATGTCCGGCTTCAACCATGGGTCGAAGGTAACGGAAAAAGAAGGTAAGCAGCAGGGTTCGGATATGAGAACCGTCAACATCAGCATCGGCCATGATAATAACTTTGTGATACCGCAGTTTGGACACATCAAAATCATTACCGATTCCCGCGCCGAGAGTGGAAATAATGGGCTGAAGCTTATCGTTTCCGATTACTTTGTCTACCCTGGTTTTCTCCACATTCAGCATTTTTCCCCAGAGAGGAAGAATTGCCTGAAAATGGCGGTCACGCCCCTGTTTGGCACTGCCTCCCGCAGAATCTCCCTCAACTATATACACCTCACATTTCTCGGGATCCTTTTCAGAACAGTCGGCAAGCTTTCCCGGCAGCCCTGTATTTTCCAGCAGGTTCTTACGACGGGTCATATCCCTGGCTTTTCTTGCAGCAGCACGTGCTTTGGCTGCCGTCATGATCTTGTCCAGTAATTTTTCTGCTGTCTGGGGGTTCTCGTCGAAATACCAGTTGAGGTTCTCGGAAACAATAGAATCCACCAGACCCTTTACCTCGGAGTTTCCAAGCTTCGCTTTGGTCTGCCCCTCAAACTGAGGATTGGGAATCTTAATGGATACAACCGCTGTAAGACCCTCACGGGTATCATCACCGGAGAAGGTCTCCTCCAGCTTTTTGGCATATTTGGACTTCTTGAGGAGTTCATTGAAGGTTCTGGTCAACGCAGATTTGAAGCCTACAAGATGTGTCCCGCCTTCACGGGTATTAATGTTGTTAACAAAACAGAAGATGTTCTCACTGAATCCGTCATTATACTCAATGGCAACTTCCAGCTCGGAATCATCTTTGGTGATATGAAAATAGATCGGCTCTTTCTGAATAACCGTACGGTTCTTATTGAGAAATTCGACGAATGACTTTACTCCTCCCTCAAATTGAAATTCATGAGTTTTGGGCGAAGTAAGCCTGTCATCAGTAATGGTTATTTTGATTCCTTTATTCAGAAACGCAAGCTCGCGCAAACGATTTGAAAGTATATCAAAACTGTAGCCGGTTGTTTCAAAAATTTCATCATCTGCCCTGAACCGGACAATTGTTCCATGAATATCGGTTGTCCCGATGGTTTTTACTGGCTCCCGGGGAATACCCCTGTCATAAGACTGGGAATAGACGGAACCTTCTTTATGAACATTAACTTCACACCATTCAGAAAGAGCATTTACAACCGAAACACCTACGCCATGGAGACCACCGGAAACTTTATAGCTGTTTTTGTCGAATTTTCCACCGGCATGCAGCCGGGTAAGAACTATTTCGAGGGCACTAACCTTTTCAACGGGATGCAGATCAACAGGAATTCCCCGACCATTATCGGTAACCCGGATGATATTTCCTTTTTCAATTACAACTTCGATTTCTGAACAATGACCTGCCAGCGCCTCGTCGATACTGTTATCCACAATCTCGTAGACCAGGTGATGGAGACCTTCCGGGCCGGTTGACCCTATATACATTCCAGGCCGCTTACGTACCGCTTCGAGCCCTTTAAGGACTTGAATATGTTCAGCGGAATAGGTTTCTTGCATGTTGCGTTCCTATGCGGAAAGGGGGATGCCCAAGTATACCGTTGGGGGAAAAAAAAGTAAAGTAAAGCTAATCTTGCATTACCGCCGGCTTCAGGGTACACTGATCTTTACCCGATCAGTGTTTATCCACACTCATTAAATACATGTTAATAAACTGTGGATAATATTGTGGTTACAGGAAAAAACAGTATTTTTATGCAAAATTGGAGATTTGTGAAAAAAAACCGCTTCAATTCTGTATAGATATTTTTCCTAATTTTATATTTTATATAGAATTATATCTATCAGATTTTTTCATATCCGTACAGCTCCTTGTGAACTTGTACTACCGGAGATTATTGATTTCCTGTACCATTTGTGGATATGTTGTTAATATTCTGGGAATTTTCGGAGATAACCTATGAATAGTGTAGACTGGGACTATAGTCTCTTCTGGAAAGAGGCGCTAAACCAGATTAGCCGGGATATATCGGAACAGGAATATATGATGTGGCTGAAAAACATCGAATACGATTCCGCCGGTGAAGCTCAGATTACCTTGAGCGTCCCGTCCGCATTCTACCGGGATCAGGTAAAACAGCGTTATCAGAGCCTCATAGAAGAAAAACTCAGTGAACTCTCCGGCAGTCCTATTCGCCTTGATTATATAGTAAAGGCCCGGGATTTAACCCAGAACAGGGAAGCAGCAGACTCTCAAGAACCTGTTGCAAAAGAAATAAAAGAAGAACAACCGGCTGCAGTTGTTCATTCTGGTATCTCTACCGGAGGACATCCTGTTACAGCACCGGTTGCTGAAACCACAGTTATTGAACACCGCATACCGAAAAGAATTCATCCCGACCTCAGAGGAGATTACACCTTTGAAAACTTCGTAATCGGCGATAACAATACCTTTGCCGCCAATGCAGCCATGGCAATCAGTAAAAATCCCGGTACAGCCTATAACCCCTGTCTTATTTACGGCGGTGTTGGCCTCGGAAAAACTCACTTGGTTCAGTCAATTGGTAATGCAGCCTATCAGAATCTGGATTCTTTCAAGGTCATCTATGTAACATCGGAAACCTTTATGAATGAGTTTATCCAGGCAATCGGAGAAAAGAAAAACGCCCAGTTTAAAAACCGCTACAGAAATGCAGACCTTCTTCTAATTGATGATATTCAGTTTCTACAGGGAAAAGAGGCAACCCTTGAAGAGTTATTCCATACCTTTAATGCTCTCTACGATAATAACAAGCAGATGGTCTTTACCTGCGACCGTCCTGTATCGGAGCTTAAGAATCTGACTGCCCGCCTGCAAAGCAGATTCGAGCGGGGTTTGAATGTCGATCTTCAGCCTCCCAATTATGAGACCCGTCTGGCTATTCTAAAACAGAAGGTTGAAGAAAAGCATGTGGATATCTCCGACGATGTAATCAATCTGGTTTGTAACAGAATTACTACGAATGTCCGTGATCTTGAAGCAGCTCTTACCAAGCTCATGGCCTATGCGGATCTACTGAATAAGCGGGTTACCCTGGATATAGCCGAGCAGCAGCTTAAGGATGTTTTCAATAATACCCGTACCGGCGCCATATCAATGGATACAATACAGAAGGTTGTCTCTGATCATTACAGCCTCTCATATAACGATATGCGGGGTAAAAAGCGCACCAAGGCAATTGCATTTCCACGGCAAATTGCCATGTATATAGCAAGGGAAATTACAGAGTATTCCACTACAGAGGTAGGCCTTGCATTCGGAGGCAGGGACCATACAACCGTAATGCATGCATGCCAGCGGGTAGAAAGCAGAATGAAAACCGATTCAAGCCTGGAACCGGTAATTCAGCAGCTTATCCGGGCAATAAAAGAGTATGGAACAAATTCTTAGAAACATGGTAATACTATGGGGACAAAGCTGGATAAGTCTTTGGCACTGTGGATGATGTGAATTAACTGTGGAAACAGGAACGGTAGTTATACAGAATTTAATTTGATATTCTGTAAAGGATTATATGCCTTTTCCACAAAATCACAGCCCCTATTACTATTGCTTCTATATTATATATATTAATTGGGTATTAATAAGGAGACGGACAGTATGAAATTTACCTGCGATAAGGCGAGTATTCTTCGGGAAGTATCCGTTGCACAGGATATTATTTCTTCACGCAATGCTCTTTCAATTCTTTCCAATGTTCTCATTGAAGTGGCAGACAATACTCTTACCCTTAAAGCAACAGATTTGAAAGTTGGTTTTGAAACTCAGTTTCCTGTTGATGTAGCCGTTCCGGGCAGTACTACTGTCTATTGTGATAAATTCCTGGGAATCCTGCGTAGTCTTCCGGAAGGAGAAGTTGAATTCGAACAGCAGGATACCCGTCTTGTTATAAGGCCTCTCTTTAAGAAAATTGATTTTCAGCTGAAAAGTATAACCTCGGATAAATACCCGGAAATTCAGGAAGTCAGCAAAGATACCTTTTTCACTGTTCCTCAGGTTGATCTTATTGAAATGATAACCCAGACTATTTTTGCCATTTCTGATGATGAAACCCGTTATTTTATGAACGGCGTCTATTTTGAAAAAACTGAAAATGCTCTGATTATGGTTGCTACCGATGGACGAAGGCTTTCCTATATCTCAAAAGATGTTGATGGATCTATTCCGGACTTTGCAGGGGTAATTATTCCTCCCAAGGTTCTGAATCTTGTACGGAAACTTGCATCCGGTGAGGGTGATATTTCTATTGCCGTTACTGATAAGAATATCTTTATGCAGTTTGACAACCAGAAGATATCTTCAAACCTGATTGAAGGCCAGTTTCCCAATTACCGTCGGGTAATTCCTGATGCCCAGGAACACAGGATTATTATAAATCGTGATGAATTAGTGGATGCTCTCCGGCGTGTATCTCTCCTTGTTGAGCAGAAATCCCGCAGGGTTTATATGGCCCTGAATGAAAACAGCCTGGTGCTCAATTCTGAAGAGTCTGAAATTGGTATTGCCAGGGAAGAAATTGCCTGTGAATATACAGGACCCGAAACAACTATTGCACTCAATTATCTCTATCTTATGGATCCTCTCAAGGTGATCAATCAGGAAGAGATTGCTGTTGAATACACTGAAGCCAACAAGGCAATATCAATTCTCTCTGTTCCTCCGGGAGATTATTTTCATATAATCATGCCAATGCAGCTTGATTAATGGGTTTTCGTCGTATAGCTCTTTACGGCTACCGTAATCTTGCGGATGCGGCGGTACATACCGATGCTAAAGAGGTGTTCCTTGTTGGTGAAAACGGGCAGGGAAAAACCAATTTTCTGGAAGCAATCTATTTTCTGAGTTTTGGCAGTTCCTTCAGAACGGTTTCCGACTCCCTCATTCCCCGAAACGGAAGCAAAAAGTTTTCTCTGCGGGCAGAGTTCAGAGATGAAGAAAAAGAGTTGGATTTGTCACTTATCTACCGAAACAGTAAAAAAGATATTCGTCTTGACGGTCAGAAAATCAGGGACCGCAAGGAACTGGTTTCAATAGTGCCCTGCATCGTTTTTACTCATGGTGATATAGAGTTTGCTTCCGGACGACCTGAGCGGCGTCGCTGGTTTATCAATCAGATTATGAGCCAGTTTAATCCCCTCTACATAGATATTCTCAGACGGTATACACGTCTCCTAAAGAGTAAGAATATTCTCCTCAGGGAAAACAAACCTGCTCTTCTGGATAGCTACGATCAGCAGCTTGCTTCAGCAGGGCTGGAAATTCAGCAGCAACGCAGAGCAACTCTTGCAGATTTCAATATTACTTTTTCCAGACTTTTTTCTGAAATTTCAAGAATTCCCGGAAACCTTTCAATAGAATACCGCCCCTCATGGAAAAAAGCAGATTCAGAATCTGAAATACTAAGCATTCTGAAGGAAAATCGGCAGCGGGATTTACAACAGGGAGTATCCACCAGTGGTCCCCACCGGGACAGGATCCGTTTTCTTATGGATGATGTAGATTTTGTTGCCACTGCCTCTACCGGCCAGCTCAGACTGATATCTCTTGTTCTCAGAGTTGCTCAGAGTATCTATTTTGCCCGGAAAACCCGGCGTAAACCGGTACTGCTTTTAGATGACGTGCTTCTGGAACTTGATCTTGAACGGCGTAAACGATTCCTGAAGGCTCTGCCCGAGTACGAGCAGGCGTTTTTCACTTTTCTGCCTGATGAACCCTATAAGGATTACCGGACCACAGATACTATAATTATACGTACTGATTCAGGTATACTGACACCGCTATGAAACAAGCACGGGAACTGATTTCAAAGCTTTTTGACAATATAAATCAGCAGGATCTTAAAACCTTCAGCGGCCTGTTTTCATCCTGGGCGAAAATTGCCGGAACAGATATTGCAGCTCATTCTAAAGTCCTTGAGTTTGATCGGCAGATTCTCTACATTGGCGTTGATCATCCCGGATGGATGCAGATGATTGGTTTTAAGAAGGCCAGTATCCTCAAAGCTCTGAAAAAACAGTATTCCGATCTGAATATTAAAGATCTGAGGCTGTTGCTGACCGAAGGTGTTTCGGATGATATTATGCAGAAGCGTTTTTCACCACCTCCGGCAGAGAACAAACTGTCCGCTGAAGAAACGGCAACTGAAACAAAAAAAGAAAAGCCTGAGGATTCGGATCCTGTGATATCTGAAGATTTCAGTAAAAAGCTTGCAAAGCTGGGTCAGTCTATTGAAAAAAAATGGCAGGGAAGTGACTGACTGCTCCATTGACTGAGCGGAAAGTAATTCGTATACTACGGCACCTGTTAAATACGCATCATAATGCGCTTAAAACGCGCGATAGATATTAAGGAGAATCCTGATGAAGAGAACCTACCAGCCGAGCAGGGTTAAACGGAACAGAAAGTTCGGTTTTCGTGCCCGTATGAAGACTGTAGGCGGAAGACTTGTCCTGGCCCGCAGACGGCGCAAAGGACGGAAAAAACTGTCCGTCGCCGATGAGAAAAAGCCTTACTAGGGATGATCGCCTCCGGCGGCGGAAGGATATTAAATACCTTTTTACCGCCGGAAAATCAGTTTCCGGAGGAGCTATCCGGCTTATATACCGGGCAAATTGCCTGGAAAACAGCCGGGTGCTCATCACTTTGCGAAAGAAATTCGGAACAGCGGTAGAACGGAACAGAGCCCGGCGCCTGGTAAAAGAGGCTTACCGGCATCTGAAAGACGGGATACCAAACGGGTACGATATCGGTTGTGTACTGTACGAAAAAGGATTGAGCTATACCGAAACTGTACAACTTGTACTGACGCTCCTGAAGCGGGCGGGGTTATATGAGACTGAGAAACATAGTTAGTTTACCTCTCATTGGGCTTGTGCAGCTGTATAGATTTGCTATTTCACCACTCCTGCCTCGAAGCTGCCGGTTTTATCCTACCTGTTCGGCATATACCATTGAAGCATTAAAAAAACATGGCCCGATAAAGGGACTTGGTCTTTCAGTGCGACGTATCAGCAGATGTCACCCCTGGAATCCCGGCGGGCATGATCCTGTTCCCTGACCCAATAGTGTAAAAGCTGTTTCGCCCCTTTATTCAAAAGGAGCATGATCTATATGGATAAGAATACCCTGTTGGCGGTAGTTCTTTCGGTAATTGTAATTACCGTTGGTTTCGCCGTTCAGCATACCCTCTTCCCCACTCCTGAACCAGTCCAGGAGCAGACCCAGACCCAGACAGCTGTTGCTCCCGCCGCAGCAACAGAAGAACAGGCACCTCAGGTGGAATCCACTGGAGTCCCCCAGGCAAGTTCAGTTCTTACCTCTGCGGACAATACGGTTATCAGCGAAGAAAACCCGATTATAGAAACGGATATCCTGGTTGCAACCTTCTCCAACAAGGGAGGTGTCCTTACATCTCTCAAACTTAAGGAGCATCAGGAGAACGGTGAACCCCTGGAAATGATATTCGCAGCCGACAGCGGTCAGACTGCCTTTAATATGCACTTCGGCGGACCCGACCGTATTGCAGTTAACGATCTGTTCAAGGTTGTTCGTCTTGACGGATCAAGCATTCGTTTTGAACGGCAGTTTGCCTATAAGGATTCCAACGGAGAGACGATCCCTTTTACCCTGCAGAAAACCTATATCTTCAAGCCGGATGACTACCTCTTTGAGCTTGAGATAACAGTAATTAACAGTGTTAACAAGGCTCCGCTCCTTGATACGGACGGATTTGCCTATACCCTCTCCTTCGGTCCACAGATAGGCCCTGCCTTTGACAAATTAGGCGGACGAGGTGAATACCGGAATTTCTACCTCTATAACGGCGATAAAAGAAGTACGGTAAAAGTAGACAAGGATACAAAGTACTCAAGTACAAATGAACGCTATGTATGGGCTGCCCTTACAGGTAAATATTTTGCCCTTGTAGCTGTTCCCGATGCTACTGCCTATTCAACTACCTTCTCTAACCGGCCGGTAGAAGGTCTGCCCGATGCATCAATGATACATTTTTCACGGCCGATTATTAAAAGTTCCAACAGCACAGATACTTTTCAGTTCTATTTCGGACCGAAAACGCCGAAGATTCTCGGAAAGTATGATACACCGGATACCAACGGATTCGGCGTACAGGATCTTGATCTGGAAAAGGTTATTGACCAGGGAAGACTTCTCGGCTGGATGGAAGCTATCCTGAAGTTCCTGCTGGTAATGTTCTACAAGTTGATTCCCAACTACGGGGTTGCTATCATTCTGCTTACGGTATTCATCAAGGTATTGCTCTTCCCGGTAACCCATAAAAGCTATGAGTCCACCAGTAAGATGCAGGCGGTGGCGCCGAAAATCACCGAACTGCGTGAGAAATATAAAGACAATCCCAACAAGATGAATGCCGAGATGGCAGCCCTCTACAAACGTGAAGGGGTTAATCCTATGGGAGGATGTCTGCCTATAATGCTGCAGATGCCCGTCTTCATCGCACTTTACGGACTGTTGAACAAACATTTTGATCTGCGTGGTGCGGTATTTATCCATGGATGGATCAACGACCTCTCTGCACCGGAAACAATTTTTACCCTGCCCTTTACCATTCCCTTCCTCGGCTGGAACGAGATTCACCTGCTGCCCTTCCTGTTTGTGGGAACTCAGCTCTTCTCTTCCAAGCAGATGAGTGCCGGAAGCGCAGGCATGTCCAACAGCCAGATGAAGATGATGACTTACATGATGCCAATCATGTTCTTCTTTATCCTTTACAATATGCCTTCCGGGCTGCTGCTGTACTGGACCGTAACCAATGCGCTGACCATGGGACAGCAGATGTTTATCAGCTGGCATCGTAAAAGAAAGGAACAATCAGCCTCCTAGGAAAACCCTAAAGAGAAAAATTAAAGGGGAGGCGCTTCCGTACTGCGGAAGCCTTGAGGAGATATATATGATAAAAGAGTTCGAGGGGAAAAGTGAACAGGAAGCAATTGATAAAGCCATTGCCGACCTGAACCTCGACCGGGAAGAGTTTGACGTTGAAATCGTCGAAACCTCCCGGAGAAGCCTCTTCAGAAAGGGACCGGTAAAAATCAGGGTCCACATTACTGAAGAAGAGGATGATGATGAAGAGACCGTTCTTCCGCCGGCAGAGGGTCAGGAAGAAGAGATTATCGGTTTTATGACCACCCTTATGAGCAAAATGGGGTTTCCCGGAGATGTGGTAGTAAGCGGAAGAGAACCACGGAAAACCATTCTGAGGATTGATTCCGACTATTCCGGAATTCTGATCGGACGCAAAGGAAAAAACCTGGATGCACTGCAGGTTCTGGTAAATGTGTTCGCCAGCAAGATTGGATTTCCCAACCGAGTTGTAGTGGATGCGGAAAACTACCGCAGCCGCAGGGAAGAAAATCTTGTACGCATGGCCCGCAAGACAGCGGATCAGGTTCGAAGGACCCGGGAAAGCAGACTGCTTGAACCGATGAATCCCTTCGAGAGAAGGATCATCCACACAACCCTGAACGGTCTTGACGATATCGAGACAAAAAGCGAAGGCGAGGGGCTGTTCAAGCAGGTACGGGTACTGTACCGGGGATAATCAACTTGTGGATAAAGTGTGGAAGAATATTTATTGTTGAGCATTTAATTGCTGATATAGAAGCGGATTACCGGATTTTATGGTAAATCCGCTTTTCATTTGCAGGATCTAACGGTACCCTTACCGTAATCTAATAAGCTATTTTTACTGAAATTTGTGGATATCGTGTTAATAAAAAATTACTATATAGTAACATTCAGGTACTAATTCTTACTATATAAGAAGGAACAATACAATGGAATATACTGTGAAGGATATTGCTCTTGCAGAATGGGGCAGAAAAGAGATAGAGATTGCCGAGAAGGAGATGCCGGGTCTGATCTCTATTCGTAAAAAATATGCAAAAGACAAGCCCCTGAAAGGCGTGCGCATAATGGGAAGCCTGCATATGACCGTGCAAACCGCAGTTCTCATTGAAACCCTGGCGGATCTTGGTGCGGACCTGCGCTGGGCAAGCTGTAATATCTTCTCCACCCAGGATCATGCAGCCGCAGCAGTTGTTGTCGGGCGTCCGGAAACGGGAGGGACCCAGGATGCTCCCAAGGGAGTACCGGTATTTGCCTGGAAGGGTGAAACCCTCGAGGAATACTGGGATTGTACCTACCGGGCCCTCTCCTTTCCTGAAGGGAAAGGACCAAACCTGATTGTTGATGACGGCGGTGATGCAACCCTGCTGGTGCATAAAGGTTTTGAGCAGGAGAAGGGATCAACTTGGGTTAATGAAGCAGCTTCAAGCCGGGAAGAGGGTATTATCAAGGACCTGCTTAAAAGAATTAATGGAGAACGTGCCGGCTGGTGGAGTGAAATACTTCCAGATCTTAAGGGTGTTTCCGAAGAGACCACTACCGGTGTTCATCGGCTTTATCAGATGAGAGATGCCGGCACCCTGCTCTTTCCGGCAATCAATGTTAACGACTCGGTTACCAAGAGCAAGTTTGACAACCTGTACGGATGCCGTGAATCTCTGGCTGACGGTATCAAGCGGGCCACCGATGTAATGGTTGCCGGTAAAGTGGTTACTGTCTGCGGCTATGGCGATGTGGGAAAAGGATGTGCCCAGTCCATGCGGGGATTTGGAGCCCGGGTTATTGTCACCGAAATTGATCCCATCTGTGCCCTTCAGGCAGCCATGGAAGGTTTCGAGGTGGCGACTGTGGAAGACACCCTGGGAGAGGCGGACATCTACGTTACCACCACCGGGAACAGGGATATCATAACAACAGAGCACATGTCCCGCATGAAGGATCAGGCTATTGTGTGTAACATCGGACATTTCGACAATGAAATTCAGGTGGATAAACTCAATGCCCTGCCGGGTGTTGAAAAAATTAATGTAAAACCCCAGGTTGATAAATATGTCTATCCCGACGGCAAGGCGATTTTCCTTCTTGCAGAAGGACGTCTGGTTAATCTCGGCTGTGCCACCGGCCATCCCAGCTTCGTTATGTCAAACTCATTTTCCAACCAGACTCTGGCACAGCTTGATCTCTGGGAGAATCAGGATAAATATGAAAAAGAGGTTTATCGGCTTCCGAAACAGCTTGACGAAGAGGTTGCCAGGCTGCATCTTGAAAAGATCGGTGTAAAACTGACCAGGATGAGCAAAGAACAGGCCGATTATATCGGGGTAAGCCAGGATGGCCCCTATAAACCGGAGCATTACCGCTACTGATTATTAGCGGTTTGTTATAAACGACGGTAAGTCCGCAGAATTGAGCCCGGAGAGTTTGTTTACTTTCTTGATTTCTCTCCGGGACTGTTTACTTGCTATCGCAAAAAATCTAAGGAGTTTCTATGTCAAATAGATCCTATCTCTTCACTTCCGAAAGTGTATCGGAGGGTCATCCGGATAAACTTGCAGACCAGGTCTCAGATGCAGTTCTTGATGCATGTCTTCAGGGAGATCCCAATTCCAAAGTTGCCTGCGAAACCTTTACCACCACAGGAATGGTTCTGGTCGGAGGCGAAATTACCACCAATACCTATGTGGATATCCAGGAAGTTGCCCGGGGAGTAGCCAAGAAAATCGGCTACGATAAACCGGAATACGGCCTTGATTATGAATCCATGGCGGTCCTGAATACCATTCACAGTCAGAGTCCTGATATCAATCAGGGAGTTGTGGGCCATGGCCTGAAAGAGTATGAAGGACAGCAGGGAGCGGGTGACCAGGGTATGATGTTCGGCTTTGCCTGTTCCGAAACAGAAGAACTGATGCCGGCACCGATTTCTCTTGCCCACAAGCTGCTCCTTCATGCTGCGGATATCCGTAAAAGCGGAAAACTGACATGGCTCAGGCCCGATTCAAAAAGCCAGGTAACCATAGAGTATGACGGTCACACACCGAAAAGGATTGACACCGTTGTTATCAGTCACCAGCATGATGACGGAATTGGTTATGATGAACTCAAATCCGAGATCATTGCCAGGATTGTCAAACCCATACTTGAGCCTACCGGGCTGCTGAATGAGGATACAAAGTACTTCATAAATCCTACCGGTCGTTTTGTAATCGGCGGACCTCACGGTGACTCAGGACTGACAGGGCGGAAGATTATCGTTGATACCTACGGCGGTATGGGCCGTCACGGCGGTGGTGCCTTTTCCGGTAAAGATCCCAGCAAGGTAGACCGTTCCGCAGCCTATATGGCCCGCTATGTGGCCAAAAATGTGGTTGCAGCAGGCTTGTGCGAGCGCTGCGAAGTACAGCTCTCTTATGCTATCGGAGTACCTTTCCCCGTAAGTGTAATGGTTGAGGATTTCGGAACTGCAAAGGTAGATATTGCAAAGATTGAAACCGCGGTGAAGGATATTTTCGATCTTACACCAGGAGGAATTGTAAAAACCCTTGATCTGCTTCGTCCTATTTACCAGGAGACAGCAGCCTATGGCCACTTTGGTCGTGACAGTTTCCCCTGGGAGAAGACAGATAAGGCAGGCGAACTGAAAAGTGCCTGCGGGGCTTAAAAACTACACTAACCTAACAATTAACAGATAGCTGCCCTGGAATGTACCGGGGCAGCTTTTTTTTACAGGATGTACAGGATAGGAAGGATATCAGAAACAATGTTTATCCTGTCTATCATTCCCATCCTGGTTTTCTTCTTGATTGCTGAATCAAATCCACGTATTAGTGGTAATAAACAGTTATGCAGTCTCTTACAATCCTGGATAATATCACGGAATTGATTATTGGAGCTTCTTTTGAAGTTATTAACGTGCTTGGATCAGGGTTTCTTGAGAAGGTTTATGAAAATGCCTTATGTAAGGAACTTGAACAACAAGGGCTAAAAGTTGATCAGCAGGAAAAACTTGATGTCTGGTATAAGGGTTCCTGTGTTGGCCAATACCGGGCGGATTTGCTGGTAAACGATCAGATAATCGTCGAATTAAAAGCAGTAAAACAATTAGAACCTATACATTCTGCACAGGTAATTAATTATTTGAAAGCATCATCTTATCCCTTAGGATTATTGATAAATTTTGGCAATCCAAGACTCGAAATCCGACGTTTATTCAATAGAAAAATTCAGAATCAACAAGATATACAGGTTAGGAAGGATCTGTGCTAATTCCTTTTCATCCTTCCTATCCTCCCCATCCTGTCCCCTATTTCTTCCACTCTCCGGCATCAAGCCCGGCTTTAACCACCAGAAATTGATCAGAATTAAACTGGGCACCCTTCACCGTTACAATCTTACTGGCAAGCCATGAAGCACAGTAACCGGACTCTTCTGCAGACAATCCCTGACTGAGACCATAGAGGAACCCTGCTGCATAGGTGTCCCCTGCTCCTGTTGAGTCTATTGCATCTACTTTGAATACGGGAATCTGAAAATCTTCGGTCCTTGTATGGACAATTGATCCACGGGAGCCGTCTTTCACCACGGCGATATCACATACCCTGCCCAGGCGATCGACACAACCTTCGAGGGTATTGCAGCCGTAGAGAATTTTTGCTTCTTCACAGTTTGCAAACAGGATATCCACATGGTTGTTCAGAAGGTTGATGAAATCATCATGATTACGGGTTACTGCAAAGGGGTCTGCAACATCAAAAACAACCTTGGTATTGCCTTCCCGGCATACCTCAATGGCTTTTAAAATGGCAGCTTTCTGCTCCTCTGTATCCCACATATAACCGGTAAAGTAGAAATAGTCTGCGTTGTAGACCATATCCACATCCAAGTCTACCAGGGAGAACTCCCGGTTTGCACCAAGATAGGTGTTCATGGTTCGCTCGGTATCGGGAGTAATCAGAATTATACTTGATCCTGTTGCTTCATCGCCCTGTTTCAAGGTCGATTTCGGCGATATCTCTTTCAGCATTCGAATATATTCATCGCCTTCTTTATCCTTTCCAACCTTGCCACCTACCGCAGCTTCAATACCAAGGGATGCCAGAGTAATAATGGTATTTGGACATGAACCGCCGCAGCGGTACTCTATTGGTCGACTTTGTAGGGTGTTCAGAATATGTGAGCGTTCATCCAGGTCAATCAGATGCATGGTGCCCTTGGAAAGACCGAGATCAACTATATCGTTTTCTTCAACCTGAATCAGGATATCGATCAGGGGGTTGCCGATGCCGAATATGTTCATGGGATCTCCGTTACGGTAATGATAATTTCTGATTATACAGAACTGCCGGATAATTTGCATTAATCCACCGGCTTCTAGTTGAAAAAAAAACTTCCTGTGGTATTATTGTTCGAAGATTGAACAATAATACCTAAGTGATTCCACATAACCCCGTCTCCTGCGGTAGTCTGTTCCGGCGGCGCCTTAAAAGCGGGGCTCGAACTCCGCGTATTATTTACTGCAGAATCATACTGCAATGGAACCGGTATGCCCGGATCAACCTCCCGAGAACCTGTTGTGAACACAGACGAAAAAGAACTTGAAGTACTTGAAAACATCTATCATTCCTCATCTTCCATACGACAACGGGATCTGGCGGAAGTAGTCGGGCTTTCCCTCGGGATGACCAATGCCATTCTCAAACGTCTGACCAGTAAAGGACTTTTGAAGGTTAAAAAGGTTAATAATCGTAATATCCGCTACGTTGTTTCCCCCGACGGAATTGAGGCAATAACAAAGAGAAGTTATCGATTCTTCAGGCGGACAATCAAGAATGTTGTTTTTTACAGAGAATCCATTGAAAAGATGATTGTGCACAGCAAGGAAAGCGGATATGAAGCTGTGGTTCTTAAAGGGAAGAGCGATCTTGATTTTATAATAGAGCACAGCTGTCATAAAAACGGAATAGATTACATTGTGGATCCGGAAGAAATCACCGGAAAGGTTCGGGTCTTGTATGGTGAAAAAGAGACTCCTCAATCATCAGTTGAGGATGGCGCTCTCTTCCTGCAGGATCTGTTTGTTAAAAGCTGAAGTATAGCTTAAGGAGAAAATGTGTCCTTACCAGGAAGACAGCGGGCCAACAGCCCGAGCATTAGTTTTGAGTTTTTTCCACCAAAAACCGAAAAAGGGTTTGAAAACCTCAAAAGTCGAATCAGTAACGATTTTCTGCCCCTGAAGCCCTCCTATGTATCGATTACCTATGGAGCAGGAGGATCGACCCGGGAGTTAACCAGAGAGACTATCCTGGCAATTAAGAAAGAGACAGATCTTACGGTTGTTTCTCATCTGACATGCGTCGGGTCATCCAGAGAAGAGATATCTTCTATCCTTGATGAGTATCTTGAAGCCGGGGTTACCGATATTCTTGCACTAAGAGGTGATCCACCGAAAGGCAGTGACCCTTCTGTTCTTTCAAAGGGAGAGTTTGTTTATGCAAGCGATCTGGTTGCCTTTATTAAGAATCACGCCCCTGAAATAAACGTAGGTGTCGCCGGCTTTCCCGAAGGACATCCGGCAACACCCAACAGACTTGCGGAAATGGATTACCTTAAAGCCAAGGTTGATGCCGGAGCTGATTACATCTGTACCCAGCTGTTTTTTGATAACCATGATTTTTATGATTTCCGGGCCCGTTGCGTACTTGCTGGCATAGAAGTACCCATAATTGCGGGAATTATGCCGGTAGTAAGCCGTGCAAACCTGCAGCGCATGGCGGAACTTTCACCAGGAACCCGTTTCCCGGCAGGGTTGTTGAAAAGTGTTTATCGCGCCCGGTCGGACGAACAGGTCGAGCGGGTGGGAATCCACTGGGCCACCCAGCAGGTTATGGATCTCCTGGCGAATGGAGTGGATGGAATACATCTATATACCCTGAATCAGTCGAAGGCCACCCGGGAGATCTATCGGTCCCTGGGAATTGAAGATACGGAACAGCTGTAACCCTGAAGCAATAAGCGTTTTTCCCTGTTTTATGATGTATAACAGATACAGGGGAATACTATGGGAGACCCGGCAATGAATTTAGGACCAGAAGAATTACAGAAAATTGGAGATTATGTTCGGCTTCATCTATCTGAATGGATGAGCAGCATCCGCGGAGAACGTGAAATTGATCTTATCGAGCGTTCAATCAGAGTTGAAGAAGAGATAAAGGCTCAGCGTGAGATCATGGAAACCCGCTTCGAGGCCATGCAGAAACAGATGGATGTTCGCTTCGACGCGGTTGAAAAGCGTTTTAACAGTCTGCAGTGGACCATGGGTATTGGATTTACCCTTATTGCAGCACTGATGGGAATATTCAATTTTTTCTAAGAAATAAACCAGGTTACAGTGGTCATTTACTCATAATTTCTAACATAGACCTAATATTATCCGGAAAAAAGTAAAAAACAGACAATGTAAAATGCTGACAGAGTGCAAGCATTAAGAGGATTATGAATGGCAGTTAAAGTATGTGTTGTAGGAACAGGATATGTAGGGCTAATCGCAGCCCTTGGACTTGCGGATTTTGGTAACACTGTTATAGGTGTCGATATAGATGCAAAAAAGGTTGATTCCCTGAATAATGGAGTGCCCACAATTTATGAGCCTGGTTGTGAAGAGTACCTGCGTCGGAATCTGGATGCAGGACGCCTCAAATTTTCGGCTGATATAAACGGTTCAATCGCAGGAGCGGATGTTATATTCATTGCAGTTGGAACACCGCCGAAGGCAGACGGCAGCGCGGATCTCAAATATGTTGAAGCTGTGGCTAAATCTGTAGCGGAAAATATGCAGGATTATACTGTGGTTGTAACTAAATCCACGGTTCCTGTGGGAACCAACCGCTGGATTGCAGAGAAGATTGTCGAGTTTAACAGTTCTGCTGTTGAAGGTGAAAATTTTGATGTGGTTTCCAACCCGGAATTTTTACGGGAAGGAAAAGCGGTACAGGATTTTTTCCACCCCGACAGAATAGTAATCGGTACAGAATCGGCGAAAGCAAAGGAACTGATGGAGGAACTCTATCGGGCTCTCTTTCTTAACCAGACACCTTTTGTGTGGTGTTCCCTGGAGACAGCTGAACTTATTAAATACGCTTCCAACGCATTCCTTGCTGTGAAAATCACCTTTATCAACCAGATGGCCAACCTTGCGGAAGCGGTAAACGGGGATATCCACAAAATAGCCAAAGCCATGGGTATGGACGGCCGAATAAGCCCCAAGTTCCTGCATCCCGGCCCGGGATACGGCGGAAGCTGTTTTCCCAAGGATACCAAGGCGATTGTCTCCACCGGCGAAAAATACGGTGTGGATATGAGTCTTATAGCTGAGTCCGTGCGGGCCAATGAAGCTCAAAAAGACTACATGGTGAACAAGCTTGAAGGTATGTTCAAACAGGCGGGAGACCCCGGACTAAAAGGAAAAACCGTTGCAGTTCTTGGGCTTGCGTTCAAGGCTGAAACAGATGATATCCGCGAGTCACCCGCCCTAAATGTTGTGGATAAGTTGTTGAAAGCCGGTGCACAGGTACATGCCCACGATCCCAAGGCAATAGAGAACTTTTCCAGAGAATATGAAGATGTTCTTTACTGTGCTTCCGAGTTTGATGCGGTTAAGGGTGCAGATGCGATGATTATTATGACTGAATGGAACCTTTACCGTAATATCGACATGGAGCGGGTGAAAAAGTTGATGCAGGGGAATATAATTTTAGATACCCGTAATGTCCTTGATATGGAAAGGGTTAAAGAGAAAGACTTTCTGTACCAGGGTGTGGGACGGGCGTAAAAAAAGCCCGGGGAGAACATTTTTGCAACGATTTTTGTATAGTATAGTACTTTTGCTGTGCATTGTTTCCGCTGGCCTGAATGCAACAGAGCTTCAGGAGCTGCTGGATTCTGAAGGCTGGGAAGAAAATAGTCTGAATACAGTAGAGTTAGTAACCCTTACCAGCATGATGGAATATGCTGAAAAAAACGGGCTGATGATTTTTGAAACCCTTTATGAAGCTGGGACTTATCTTAAGCAGCAGAAAATCCGTGTTCGCATAAATGGTGATGATCTCCGCAGGATTGAACAGAGGTTTGATCTTGGCGGGGACCGGGTTCAGGCTCTTCTTCCTGTGGAAAAGATCCAGTTTATTGAGATTGGTCTTGCGCTGAATCAGAAGCCGGAAATGGAAGTGTATTTAACCGAAAAACACTCTGATTTTCTGGAAATCGGGGATTTTTATCTTTCCAGGCATTTCGGCTTTCAAACTCTTCAGGATACCTGGTTTGATGATCCCTTCGGAATAAAGCTCAAATACCTCTTTTTCAAGCTCGATCTGTCAGGTATTGAGTTATACGAGGAAAGTAAAATTGCCATTTACGCCTCGGGCTTTCCTAAACCTAAACGGTGGCGTATCAAAGCTATACGGCTTTTAGAATAATAAGAAAAACAGTAAAAAATCAGGAGTTAATAACAGTGAAAGGTATAATTCTTTCCGGCGGAACCGCTTCCCGGCTTTTTCCGGCAACTAAAGCAATGTCAAAGCAGATTCTACCGGTGTACGACAAGCCGATGATTTATTATCCTCTTTCCACACTTATGCTGGCGGGTATAAAGGATATTCTGATTATCTCCACCCCCAGAGACATCGGACCTTTTAAGGAACTGCTTGGAGATGGTTCCGAAATAGGAATGTCCTTCTCCTATGCAGTTCAGGATAAGCCCCGGGGTCTTGCAGATGCCTTTATTGTTGGCGAAGAGTTTATCGGGAGCGACAATGTGGCTATGATCCTGGGAGATAACATGTTCTATGGTCAGGGTTTTTCCGCCATGCTCAAGCGGGCAGCCCAGCGGAACGACGGAGCTACCATTTTCGGTTATCCGGTTAAGGATCCCCGGGCATATGGTGTGGTTGATTTTGACAATGAAGGAAATGTTCTTTCCATTGAAGAGAAGCCTGAAAAACCGAAATCAAACTATGCAGTTCCCGGGCTCTATTTTTACGACAACAACGTGGTGGATATAGCAAAGAATGTAAAACCATCTGCACGGGGTGAGGTTGAAATTACCAGTGTAAATAATGAGTATCTTAAACGGAGTAAACTGAAGGTTGAACTTTTCGGTCGCGGTTTTGCCTGGCTTGATACGGGAAACCCGACGGATCTTCTTGAGGCTGCCAACTTTATTGAAACTGTACAGACCCGGCAGGGCTTCTACATTGCCTGCATTGAGGAGATCGCATATAAAAACGGTTGGATCAATAAAGATAAACTACTTAAACGTGCGGATACCCTTGGTAAAACCGAATATGCAGAGTATTTGCGCTATATAACCGAGGAGTAGTCATGCCCTTTACCTTTACAGACGGAGATATTCCCGGGCTGATTATAGTCGAACCCAGGGTATTTCCAGATGACCGCGGGTTTTTTATGGAATCCCATAAGCAGTCAGACTTTACGGCTGCAGGTATTCCAGGACCCTTTGTGCAGGATAACCATTCAAGCTCATCTCGTGGAGTCTTAAGAGGACTGCACTTTCAGACTGAACCCCATGCCCAGGGGAAACTGGTGCGGGTAACCAGGGGAAAGCTCTGGGATGTGGCTGTGGATATCCGTAACGGATCACCGACCTTTGGCAAATGGCAGGGAATTGAACTTTCGGAAGCTAATCGGCGCATGTTCTATATTCCCCCCGGTTTTGCCCATGGTTTTGTTGCCCTGGAGGATGGGACGGAGCTGCAATACAAATGCACAGCTGAATACAATGCTCAGGCCGACGGCGGAATCCGCTGGGATGATTCGGAAATTGCCATAGAGTGGCCTCTGAAAGATGTGCTTGTTTCTGCCAAGGATGCGGAGCTTCCCTATTTAAAGGATCTTGTATGATCTGGCTTATCGGAAACAGGGGAATGCTCGGACAGGAACTGACCAGGACTTTCACTGCTGCAGGCATAAAGTTCACCGGTAGTGACCGGGAAGTAAGTATTCTGGAGCCTGAAGCTTTAAAGCAGTTTACCGGGACCTGTAAACCGAACTGGATAGTAAACTGCTCTGCGTACACAGCAGTAGACAAAGCCGAGTCAGAAGAGGATTTCGCCTATGCCCTTAACCGGGATGGAATTGGTAATATAGGTAAGCTTGCAGCTGAGCTTGATATTCCAGTTATTCATATTTCCACCGACTATGTCTTTGACGGAACATCAACAGTGCCCTTGAAGGAAGATGCTCCTGTAGGACCGGAGAGTGTTTATGGAAAAAGCAAACTTGCTGGAGAAGAGGCACTACAGCAGGCAACTGACAAGTCTTTTATAATCCGTACTGCCTGGCTTTACGGTCAGTTCGGACCGAATTTTGTCTATACCATGATCAAGCTCATGAATGACCGGGATTCGATAAAGGTTGTGAACGATCAGCACGGTTCGCCTACATGGACACATGAGCTGTCAACGCTGATAGCAACAATTATCGGTTCTGACAGCAGGGAATACGGCATATACCACTTTTCTGGTTCCGGTGAATGCACCTGGTTTGAATTTGCCGATGAGATTTACCGGAAAGGCCGAAAAAACGGTCTTATTGAATCTGATTGTAAGATACACCCCTGTACTTCCAGCGAATATCCTACTCCAGCAAAGCGGCCTGAGTATTCACTTATGTCGAAGGAAAAAGTAAAAAAAGAATTCGTGGTTGAGCCGGAACACTGGAAAGAATCATTAGCAAGCTTTATGGAAAATATTATACAGGACGGAGTAGATATAAAATGAGATTATTAAAAAACATACTGGTAACCGGCGGAGCCGGCTTTATCGGGGTAAATTTTATCCGCTATGTATTCGAAAAGACCGGTTTTACCGGCCGGATAATCAATCTGGATGTTCTGACCTATGCAGGAAACCCTGCAAGCCTTGAAGATATTGCAGAAAAGCACGGAGACCGTTACGTTTTCATTCCCGGAGATATCCGCAGCAAAGAGACGGTGGAGAAAATCTTTGCCGACTACAATATCGATTCTGTTGTTCATTTTGCAGCAGAGAGCCATGTTGACCGTTCCATCCTCGGCCCTGAAGAGTTTATTACTACCAATATTATGGGAACCTTCACCCTGTTGGAGGCGGCTCGCACTTTCTGGAAGGACCGGGATGATGTGCTCTTTCACCATATAAGCACCGATGAAGTGTTCGGTTCCCTGGGCAAAACAGGCTATTTTCGGGAGGATACTCCTTACGATCCACGCAGCCCCTACTCTTCCAGCAAGGCCGGCAGCGACCACCTGGTAAACGCCTACTTTCACACCTACGGGCTGCCGGTGACCATGTCCAACTGTTCCAATAACTATGGTCCTTATCAGTTTCCTGAAAAGCTGATTCCCATCATGATAATGAACATGCTGGAAGGCAAAGCCCTGCCGGTGTACGGTGATGGAAAGAATATCCGGGACTGGTTGTATGTAGAAGATCATGCCTCAGCTATCTGGGAAATTGTAAACAAGGCGGAGCTTGGTATCAGTTATAATGTCGGCGGTGAGAACGAATGGGAGAATATCAAGCTTCTGCATGAGCTTATTAAAATAGTTGCTGAGAAAACAGGCAAATCTGTTGATTCCATTACGGATACCATTACCTACGTGAAAGACCGGCCCGGTCACGACAGACGGTATGCCATTGACTGCTCGAAAATCAAGAAGGATCTTGGCTGGAAGCAGTCGGTTACTTTTGATGAAGGTCTTGAGCAGACTGTGGACTGGTATCTGGGTAATAAGGACTGGATAGAATCCATTCGCTCCGGTGAGTATAAGGAGTGGGTGGAGAAGAATTATGGGACGCGGTAGAGGAAGTACAAGAAAGATAATGGAAGATATTTACGTCCGGGTATTTGTAAACTGATTAATTGTAAATTCCATTAAAACTATACAGCAGTTCTAAAGGCAATATATGGGTAATATACGCAAATTACTAAACCTTTTTTCACAAAAAGAACGCAAACAGCTGGTGATTATGACATTCCTCATTCTTATTATGGCAATGTTGGAGGTTGTAGGCGTTGGGGCAATCGGTCCGTTTATGACGGTGGCGGCCGATCCCTCTGTAATACAGTCGAATGATCTTCTTAGCAGGGTATATACGGCCCTGGGTATTGAAGATGTTCGCTACTTTATTGCTGCCATGGGAATAGTCTTTTTTGTGATTATTTTTTCCACCAATGCGTTTACAACGGTGGTAATGTTCTTTCTACACAGATGGACCAATATGCGTTCCTACACCCTCGGACGCAGGTTGATGTCCCAGTATCTATATCAGCCGTATAGCTATTTTCTGGATCACAATACCAGCGAGCTATCGAAGAATATTCTCGCTGAGGTTCAGCAAGTCCTCTCCCAGGCAATCCGTCCGGGAATGGAATTGTTGGCCCGGGGGATGGTTGCCGCGGCAATTCTTGTTTTTCTGTTTGTTTCTGCTCCTCTGGTCGCGCTGGTTGTAGTTGTTGTTCTCGGGGGTACTTATTTCCTGGTTTTTGGCCTTGTCAGGAGTAAGTTAACCAGAATAGGCAAGCTCATACGTCTTTATAATAAAGAACGGTTTAAATATTCCGGCGAGGCCTTTGGTGCCATTAAGGATGTAAAGATTCTGGGAAAGGAGCTGATGTTTGAGGAGCAGTTTGCCTGGTCATCAAAGCGGTTTGCCCGGCAGCAGGCAAACCGGCAGATTATTACCACCCTGCCGCGTTATATTATCGAAGCCATAGCATTGGGGTTGGTTATCCTTCTAGTTGTGGCCCTTACTGTTTCGGGCGGGAAAATGTCGGAAATTATTCCTCTTGTTTCCATCTATGCCTATGCAGGATTCCGGCTTATGCCGGCACTGCGTATTCTTTTCAAGAATGCCGGAACGATCCGCACCTCAGGGCCTATTATTCAGGCTTTGTATGATGATATTCACAATAATGCAGATGAAGTCGAGGATTCCAGAATCGCGGCGGAGCGGCTGAGAGAAAGCGCTGAACGACTGCCGTTCAATAAGGAAATATCTCTTACAGATATCAATTTTTCTTATCCATCATCTCCGGCTCCCGTTTTACGGGACATAAATATTTCCATAAAAAAGAACAGTACTATTGCATTTATCGGTTCCACCGGCTGTGGGAAAACGACCCTGGTGGATATTATTCTGGGGCTTTTGAAAGCACAGGGAAATATTGCGGTGGATGGAGTTGCTGTATCGGAAAAGAATATCCGCAACTGGCAGCTCAATTTCGGCTATGTGCCTCAGCAGATTTTTCTTGCTGATGATACGGTTACCAGGAATATTGCGTTCGGAGTAAAGTCGGAAGATATCGATTTTGAGGCGGTTAAACAGGCTGCTAAAATTGCCCATCTGGATAATTTTATTGTCAACGATATGCCCGACAGGTACGATACCCTGGTTGGCGAACGGGGTGTGCGCCTGAGCGGAGGGCAGCGGCAGCGTATCGGGATTGCCCGGGCTTTGTATCATGATCCGTCTGTTTTGGTGCTGGATGAGGCAACCAGTGCGCTGGATAACACCACCGAAGCGGCTGTAATGGACGCGATAAATGAGCTTATGGGCGAGAAGACGATAATCATGATTGCCCACAGGCTGACTACGGTTGAGAACGCGGATGTTATATATATGCTGAATAAAGGCAGCATTACGGCGTCAGGGTCGTTTGAGAAGCTCATGAAGAATAGTGATGAGTTCAGGAATATGGCCAAGGTGAAATAAATACATATAGATATTCATTTATTTACCAGGTTTTATTCCGAAATAATAGACAGTTAGTAATTATTGTACTTTACGAGGTGAATTATGGAAAAAGAGTCTACTCCGTTGGTGAGTATAGGTATCCCAGTTTATAATGCTGAATCAACAATTAAAGAAACTATTCAATGCATTATTGAACAAACTTACCAGAATTGGGAGCTGATAATTTGTGATAATTGTTCGACAGATAATACTGTTAAAATTATTGAGCAGTTTTCTGATAAAAGAATTCGTTTTTATAGAAACGATGAAAATATTGGAATGTTGGAAAACTTTAAGAAAGTAGCTAAACTTTCAGAAGGTGAATACTATAAATTATTATGTGCAGATGATCTTATATCTACTGATTGCCTTGAAAAACAAGTCGCAGTATTTATTGCAGACGTAGATAAAAGAATAGCAATTGTAACATGTGATATTGATATAATTGATGGAAATGGAAAACTTGTGATGAAAAGAAAAATTCCATTAAAAGGAAATATAGTAACTTACAAAAAAGTTGTTAATTATTTTTTAAGAACTTCACGTGGATCAATTATTGAGGCATTCCAGATTTTAACCAGGCGTAATCTGTATCTACAGGAGATGTTATCTCAATCGAGCAATTATATTGCGAAAGAAGCATATTGCATGTTATTGTATGGAGATTTATATATCATTCGTGAAACTTTAGGATCTTACAGGTTAAAAAAAGGATCAATGACAACTCAGGTTGCACAGGCAAAATTACAATGTATTGAAGCGAAAAGATTTTATAACGATAAAAGATTCAATGTTTCGTTTTTGCAGTATATACAAGCATGTATTATGGCATATCCTGTTTCATTTGCACGAAGGTTAGCTTTCCTATTTTATGCAAAATAAAAAATACAGTTTTGCAATTGTAAAACAGCTGGGAAAAATAGTACTTTCAATCCTATTTCTGGTTATTATATTTCTTAGGATTGATTTTGTATCTGTTTCAGCAAACATTGCTTCACTTTCTCTTCAGTATCTACTTTTTGCCGGAGCAGTGTATCTTTTTTCAGTAATTGTTTTAGCACTAAAATGGTGGATACTGATTCCCGATTCTTCATATAAACAATTATTAATAATGACATATATTGGGATTTTTTACTCAATGCTTATTCCTGGGCAGATTTTTGGAGATGGGATAAAAGCATATAAATTGAGTAAAATTACTGGTAATGGAGTCGCTATAGGGTATTCGGTGCTTCTTGATAAAATAATCGGATTTTTAATGATTATTTTAATTGTCATTATTGGATTTCTTTTCTCAGATATAGAAATAGGGACAATATATAAACTTTTTGTAGGGTTTCTGTTTTTATCATTGCTTCTTGCATTAGTTGCTATAGTTAAACCAGTCGCTTTTAATATAGTTATGCTTCTTGTGAATCGTATGATAACAAATAAAGTTAGAGTGAAGGAAAAGGTTCAGAAGATATGTTCTTCTATTGAATCAAGTATTAACGATATCCGATTTTCGAGTATACTGTTAAACTCAATTTTTGGATTGATATATCTGATTGTCTGTATTGTATCCAATATTATCATTTTGTATGGTTTTGGTTATGTAATTTCTTTTTTTGACTGGCTCTGGATAACAGGAGCGCTTGTATTAGTTGTGCTTATTCCGATATCAATAGGCGGGTTGGGTCTCCGGGAAGGATCCTTGATTGTGTTTTTGGGATTTTTTGGTGTTCCATCAGAGATTGCTTTCAGTGTATCCATAATTGGGTTTTCATATCAGTTGATAAATGTTTTGATAGGTTTTGCTTTAAATATCAGAAATAACACGCATAGTGATAGTATAATTTTTTAAGTCAAAGGAAGTACGGTTCTATGAAAGCAGTTATTCTTGCCGGGGGATACGGGACACGGATCTCAGAAGAAACTCATTTAAAGCCAAAGCCTTTAGTTGAGATCGGTGGTAAACCTATATTATGGCATATAATGAAACTGTACTCATCATATGATGTTAATGAATTTATTATTTGTTGTGGCTATAAAGGTTATTTGATAAAAGAATATTTTGCCAACTACTTTCTGCACATGTCTGATGTGACTTTCGATATGTCTAATAACACAATGTGTGTTCATCAGCATAAAGCTGAGCCCTGGAAAGTCACACTTGTAGATACCGGTGAAGCAACTATGACTGGTGGACGTTTAAAGCGTGTTGAAGAGTATGTAAAAGATGAACAATATTTCTTTTTTACTTATGGTGATGGATTATCAAATGTTAATATAGAACAACAATTGAGTTTTCATAAAAAACACGGAAAAAAAGCAACAGTAACTGCTGTTCAACCTCCAGGGCGTTATGGTGCATTGGAAACAAATAGCGATTTTTTCGTTACAGGGTTTCGAGAAAAACCGAGAGGAGATGGTGCTTTGATAAATGGTGGCTTCTTCATTTTATCCCCAACTTGCCTTGATTATATTGACGGTGATAGTATAAGTTGGGAAGGTCTTCCAATGAGCCGCTTATCCACAGATAAAGAGCTTGTTGCCTATGAACATGACGGATTTTGGCAGCCTATGGATACTTTACGCGAGAAAAATATGCTGGAGCGTTTATGGGTCTCAGGCGAAGCACCCTGGAAGATATGGACTTAAAACCACACAATCCGTCACTGACTTTCTGGAAAAATAAACGGGTTCTTATAACCGGACATACTGGATTCAAAGGTTCCTGGTTGGCATTGTGGCTTTCCAGATTAGGTGCGAGTATAACAGGAATAAGCTTATCGCCTGCAACCAAGCCGAGTCTGTTTGAACTTGCGGAAGTTGAAAAAGTTACTACGTCTGTCTATTGCGATATTCAGGATGAAAACAAACTTTACAAGATAATACAAGAAAGCCGTCCTGAAATAGTGTTTCATCTTGCAGCTCAAGCACTTGTACGAAAAGGATATCGGAAACCAGTTTCGACCTTTTCAACAAATGTTCAGGGAACAGTCAACGTACTCGAATCACTGAGGACTATTGAAACTGTCCGTGTAATTATTGCTGTAACAACAGATAAAGTATATAAGAATCTTGAGCATTCATATCCATATCGGGAAACAGATACTCTTGGTGGGCATGATCCCTACAGTGCCAGTAAAGCTGCTGCAGAAATTGCTATAGCATGTTACCGTGATTCATTTTTTAAAGAGGCGGGAGTGTCTTTATCTTCTGTTCGTGCGGGTAATGTCATTGGTGGCGGTGATTGGGCAGAAGATAGATTAATTCCCGACGCCGTGCGTGCCTGGAATAATGGAATTCCTCTGGCTATCCGTAGACCGGATGCCATCAGACCGTGGCAGCATGTGTTGGAACCGCTGCTCGGTTACATTATAACCGCGGAACGAATCTGGGATAATTCGGATTTGGCAGATGCTTATAACTTTGGTCCTGAAACAAATGAAGCTGCGACCGTAAGACACGCAATTGAACTTGCTCGTCGGTATTATGGCTATAATGAAGTAGAATGGGCAAAGATGCAGGCAGGTCCCCATGAAGCAAGTTGGCTCAGTCTGGAAATTGCAAAGGCGAGAGCAAGTTTAGGTATACGACCAAGATGGCCATTACAAACTGCAATAGAGAAAACGATGATGTGGTACAGTCGTCAATCAGCTGGTGTTGGAGCACGACGGTTGTGTAATTCTGATATCGACGACTTTGAGGCAAGCGGAATGAATATAGGCCATGAACCGATTCAAGATTAGTGATACAAATATTGATGGTCTATATACCATCAAACGTGAAAAAATAGGTGATTCCAGAGGGTATCTTTCCCGTCTATTTTGTGCAAATGATTTAGCGGTTGTCGGTTGGCAAAGGCCGATATCTCAGATAAATCAGACATATACAAAAAAAATGGGAACCGTACGAGGGTTACATTTTCAACATCCTCCCAAATGCGAAATGAAGCTAATAAGTTGTATTCGTGGTGCTGTTTTTGATGTCGCTATTGACCTTCGTTCAGGGTCGTCAACCTATTTAAGTTGGCATGCCGAAGAGTTATCTGCTGAAAATAATTGCGCCTTGCTTATTCCGGAGGGATTTGCGCACGGATTTCAATCTTTAACAGACGATGTTGAATTAATATATTTTCACTCAGAGTTTTATTTTCCGGATTTTGAAGATGGAATCAGCGTAGCTGATCCTTTACTGGCCATAGACTGGCCATTACCGATATCTGAGATTTCTAATCGTGATAAGAAACATAAAAAAATGAATAAAGATTTCAAAGGACTTGTATTGTGAAGTGTAGGCACTGTAAGAATGACCTTAATTATAATCTAATAGATCTTGGTTTTGCACCTCCTTCAAACGCATACTTAGAGAAGACGGATTTGAATAAACCGGAAAAATATTATCCTTTGCGAGTTAAGGTATGCGAGAAATGCTGGTTGGTGCAAACTGAAGACTATGCTCAAGCGGATGAACTTTTTAATTCCGAATATGCATATTTTTCCAGCACATCATCCACATGGCTAGAACATGCTCGATCCTATACTGAAATGATAGCTAAAAAGGTAGGTCTTTCTGAAAATAGTCTGGTTATAGAAATAGCATCAAATGATGGATATTTATTAAAGAATTTTGTAGAACGGAATATTCCTTGTCTTGGAATTGAACCAACAAATAGTACGGCAGAAGCTGCTATGAAACTGAATGTGCCAGTAATAAAGAAATTCTTCGGGGAATCGTTGGCACAGGACTTGGTTAGAAAAAGAGGAAAGGCTGACCTTGTTATAGGAAATAATGTTTATGCTCATGTTCCGGATATTAATGATTTTACAATAGGATTAAAAACTATTCTTGGTGAAAACGGGGTAATCACTCTCGAGTTTCCTCATTTATTGAATTTGTTAAAGCTTAACCAGTTTGATACAATTTATCATGAGCATTTTTCCTATTTGTCTTTAACTAGTGTTAAGAATATTTTTTCTGAATATGGTTTATGTATTTACGATGTTGAAAAGCTCTCAACTCATGGAGGAAGTCTTCGTATCTACGGGTGTCATGCAGAAGACAATCGAATAACCGAAGAATCTGTTAAAGAATTGTTATCCGAAGAAATTTCCTTTGGATTGTGTGATATTAATATGTATACGAGCTTTCAGGAGCGCGCATATCTAATTAAGAATGAGCTACTGTCTTTCTTGTTGGAGGCGAAAAGAAATGGAAAATGTGTTGCTGCATATGGGGCAGCGGCAAAAGGAAATACACTACTGAATTTTACTGGTCTGAAAACAGATCTTATTCAATTTGTTTGTGATGCGGCAGAATCAAAACAAGGAAAGTATCTTCCAGGAAGCCATATTCCGATTGTATCTCCTGAGTATTTATATAAGAATAGACCTGATTATTTGATTGTACTACCGTGGAATATTTTCGATGAAATTGTACAACAAAATAGCATGTTGCAACCTATAGGAACAACTTTTGTTAAAATAATACCGGAGCTTGATATAATATGAATAAAAGAATTTTATACACTAAGCCTTCTGTAACAAGCCTCGAAATTGACTATGCCACAGATGCAGCTGCAACAGGATGGGGTAGTAAATGTTATGATTATATAAATCGTTTTGAAAAAGAATTTGCTGAATATCTTGGAGTAAAACACGCTATCGCAACATCAAGTTGCACTGGCGCATTACATATGGGTCTTGCTGCATTAGGAATCGGTCCCGGAGATGAGGTAATCCTTGCTGATACAAATTGGATTGCAACTGCTGCTCCAATAGTGCACTTGGGTGCTGAACCAATATTTGTTGATATTTTGGCGGATTCCTGGTGTCTTAATCCAATTGAGGTTGAAAAAGCAATTACAACAAAAACAAAAGCGATAATTGCGGTCCACATTTATGGAAATCTTTGTGATATGAATAGCCTCTTAGATATAGGAAGAAAGTATAGTCTCCCTATTATAGAGGATGCGGCAGAAGCAATTGGTTCCGAATATCATGGAGACAAGGCTGGTTCAATGGGTGAATTTAGCACATTTTCTTTTCATGGAACAAAAACAATAACGACTGGCGAAGGTGGAATGTTTGTTACTAATAATTCTGTATTATATGAAAAAGTGAAAACTTTAAGTAATCATGGGCGCTCTGAATATCAAAAAAAACAGTTTTGGCCAGATATGGTAGGGTTTAAATATAAAATGTCTAACATACAGGCTGCTCTTGGGTGTGCTCAACTTGAACGAGTGGACGAATTAGTTGCAAAAAAGAGAGAGATTCTTGCTTTCTATAAAAAAAATCTGGGCGAAATCAAGGGTGTTTCGATGAATCCTGAACCGGAGAATATTATTAATGGTGCTTGGATGCCGACAATTGTATTTGATCGTTCTTTAGGAATAAGAAGAGAAAAGCTGCAGGAAGTATTTATAAAACAAAACATTGATGCTAGAGTATTTTTTTGGCCACTTTCTTGTTTAGATATGTTTACAAATGCTGATAATCCTATCTCCTATGATATTCCAGAAAGGGCCATTAACTTACCGAGTTATCAAGATTTAACAATCGATGATCTAAATCATGTAATTCAGACAATTATGGATATATTATGAAGTTATTGGTTTTAGCAGATAGTATTGTTGGTGAAAAGATTGTTAGATTTTTAATAGAAAATTATGTAAATGAAATAGGCCTGATCGTAGCTCTATCCGATAATAATATAATAAAAATGGCAAAAAAAGCAAAAATTAGATATGCTATATATGATAATAACAGTGATGTAGCGAATCAATGTAACAACATATCAATAAAATTGGGAATACTTGCTTGGTGGCCGAATATTATTAAAGAACCACTTTTATCTTTTCCTCGGAATGGTTTCATAAATACACATCCAAGTTATTTGCCATATAATAGGGGAAAACATTATAATTTTTGGGCATTGGTTGAGCAAGTTCCTTTTGGCGTTACAATTCATACTATAGACTCTTCAATTGATAAAGGTTCGATACTTGCACAACGAGAAATCCCATATACATGGGAAGATACAGGAGAAACTTTATTTTTCAAAGCACAGAAAGAAATGGTTCATCTCTTTATAGAAGCATTTGATGATATTCTTCTAAAGAAAATTAAACCAGTTATGCCTGATTATGGAGAAGGAAGTTTTCATCATTCAAAAGAACTTGATCCTATGTCTGAAATTGATTTAGAAAAGCAATTTACTGCTAGAGAACTACTAAATTTATTGCGTGCTAGAACGTTCAAAGGGTATCCTGCATGTTATTTCTTTGATCAAAATACTAAGTATGAAGTTCGGGTAAATATAAGGAGATGTGATAATGAATAAGTATTTACAGTTTAAACAGCAGTGTGGAAACGAAATTGAAAACATGGGCAAAGATAAACGTTTATCTGAGAATACAAGAAATTGGATTAATTATGCCAATAGTCTTAAATATTCATACCATTTTGACTGGCTTAATAGACCCATTATCCAGTATCCGCAAGATCTTGTTGCAATGCAGGAACTTATTTGGAAAATAAAACCTGATTTGATTATTGAAACAGGTATTGCGCATGGCGGGTCGTTAATCTTCAGTGCATCTATGTTGGCATTATTAGACATGAGTGAAGCCATTGAAAATGGTAAACAATTAGACCCCTGTATGTCTAATAGAAAGGTCCTTGGGATTGATATTGATATTCGTGAACATAACCGTAAAGCGATAGAAGAACATCCAATGTATTCAAGGATAGAAATGATTGAAGGATCTTCGATAGATGGTAATGTTATTGGAAAAGTTATAGATTTTTCGAAGGGATATAAAAAAATACTGGTATGTCTTGATTCCATGCACACACACGATCATGTATTATCCGAGCTGGAAGCATATGCTCCACTTGTAAGTAAAGGAAGCTATTGTGTTGTGTTTGATACTATAATTGAAGATTTATCAGATGATATGTTTTCAGACAGGCCCTGGTCAAAAGGAAATAATCCAAAAACAGCAGTATGGGAATATCTAAAACGTAATTCAAATTTTGAGATAGACAAGACTATTGATAGTAAGCTTGCCATTACAGTTGCACCAGATGGATATTTAAAAAGAAAAAGTTGATAACATTATTATCAAAGATTTAAAAAAGTATAATTGAAACTTAAATTATGAAGTTGTTTATTCTCTTATCAAATATTCGAGGAGTTTAAGCTTGGTCGATGTATCCATTGTTATTCCGGTTTATCGAAGTGAAAATATATTACCTCATCTTGTTGAGCAAATAAGTAAAGTACTTTTCAATAGGAAGTTTGAAATTATTTTAGTTAACGATTGCAGTCCTGACAACAGTTGGAATTCAATTTTGGAATTGAAGAAAGAATATCCAAATATTGTCGGTGTGAATTTATCCAAGAATTTTTCGCAACATAATGCAATCATGGCTGGTCTAAATCATGCCCGGGGTGAAACAGTTGTAATGATGGATGATGATTTGCAGCATCCACCAGAAAAATTACCAGAATTAATTAAAGTTATTAATGAAGGGAAAGATGTTTGTTATACAAACTATGTAAAGAGAAAACATAAAAAACTCAAAATTGTTGGTAGCAAAATTGCAAATTATATCGCAATGATACTTCTTGATAAACCAAAAAAGTTGTATCTTTCAAGTTTTAAGGCAATCTCGAAATCTCTTTGTGAAGAGATAATCAAATATTCAGGTCCCTACCCTTATATTGATGGATTGATTCTTCAGGCAACAAAGAATTATGGAATTATCGATATCCCCCATAATGATCGTTTTGAGGGGCGTAGTAATTATAGTACAGTTAAGCTTGTTAGTTTATTTATTAAAATGGCGACAGGGTTTTCTGTCATTCCCCTGAGAGTAGTGAGTTATCTTGGATTTTTAACATTTTCAAGTGGTCTCATTTATAGTATTTATATAATCATAAATCAGCTATTTTTTGAGAAAGCCATGCAAGGATGGTCATCAACAATGGTAATCCTCTTGGTTTTAGGAGGAGTTCAAATGATTTCTCTTGGTATCATTGGGGAATATTTAGGTCGTGTATACTTAAAACTTAATGAAAAACCGCAATATATAATTAAGGACATTATCTCTTGAACAATACTGTTTTGCTAATAGGTGGATGTGGTTTTATTGGTACTAATCTGGCAATTGGGTTTGCAAGTAGAGGGTGCCAAGTACACATTTACGATAAATTGTGCCCTGATGATAAAAGGTTTGGAGAGTATAGTAATAAAATAGAAATCGCAAGGGGTGATTTCTCTGATGTTGAAAAAATAAGACAAATTATCGAAGATACTCAACCTTCTTTAGTTGTACATCTGGTGTCAAATACAATAACAAATAAAAATATTGAAAGTGTTATAGATGATATCAATGAAGATGTACTAAGTACTGTAAAGTTGTTAAATGTTATTCGTGATAGACAAAACTTGAAGTTTGTTTATTTCTCTTCAGGTGGGACTGTCTATGGGAATAATGGAAAAAGATTTAATGAAGAAACAGATCCTACTTGTCCAATAAATACATATGGATGGACAAAACTGTGTATAGAAAACCTTATTCGTATGCATTCCTTCCAGTTTGGAACTGAATATCTAATACTACGCCCTTCAAATCCTTATGGACCATGGCAAAACATATATGGTCATCAAGGACTCGTAGCAGTTACGTTAGGAAAAGTTATGAATAACGAAGAAATAACCGTATGGGGAGACGGATCCATAATTCGAGACTATATATATATAGGCGATCTGGTTGATGCAGTGATATCACTCTGTTTACATAATGAATATAATGAGACGTATAATATTGGCTCAGGAACTGGGTTATCCGTAAATTCAATATTAAAAGCGATAGAACAAGTTACAAATAAGGGTTTAAATATTAATTATATTGAAGGTAGAAAAACTGATATTGCGACAAATGTACTTGATAATAAAAAAATGTTATCAAAATTAGCTAATTTTAAATTAGCTGCCATTAATGAAGGCATAACTGAAACATGGAAATGGATTAACAAAACAATAAAAGAAAAGTAGTGTCTTTATAAAATAAGCCTGTCTTTATTTTTCTCCTACAAGATTTAATACGTTTTATAATTCTCAGTAAAGTGGAGCAAATTATAGATGAATCGATGGAAAAACATATTATGCAGATAAAAAAATTGGTAGAATTTCGACGATTAGTATTTCTCAATTTTCCTTCTGTATTAGTAATAGCTCCAACTACTATTTCGTTTATTTTAGTTGTTTTTTTACAAATAATAAGGGGATTTAATAAATATCCAACTTACCCTGTATTATACATAGTTCCATTTCTTGTTTTTACTATTCTGGCTCTGATTTCAGCAGTAACAAATATTTGTATAACGGATGATCGTTTATCGCATAAGCAAAAAAAAACTTTAAAAGGGAAACCATTATATGGTTTCATTTTTTCAATTGTAATTGTATTAATCAGTGCTCGCTTTATTGGAATTGTATGGGGAAGTAAATATCTATCACCTGTATTTGAAGCACAATACATATCAGGTCATGCTCATATTGATACTTTATTTCATTCCGCCATTACAAACATGCTGATTTTCTTCGGTTGTCCTTCGATTGGTGTCGAAGGTGTAGTGCCTTTTCAATATCATTACGGCAGTCATATTATAATTGCCGCAGTATCATGGTTGTTGCATTTATCACCATTGCAAACATATCATTTAGTCTATCCAACATTAATATTGCCGCTTTGGGTCGGCACATTTTTAGTTTTAACCGAGGTTATTCGATGGAGGTGGTTTCGTACAACAGAAAAAATGTGGCTTTATTGTGTGGCATTAATTGTTTTTTTCCTTTCTATTTCTGGAATTATGCCAGAAGCATTCCGAGATTCTTTAGGGGTTTGGAACAATATAATTATTAGTGAAAGCTATGCAGTCTCAATAATGGGATTATATATATTTGCTACTGTAATAATAAAATATTATCCTGAAAGTTATAATATTACAAAATTGAGGCAGTATATCGTTGTTTTATCTATAGCCTTGCTGGGTGGGGTGGTATTAACTACGCTGAAGATTTCGGTTGGAACGTTGTGGTGTGTAGGGATTACTTTTTTCTGGATTTCTGATTTCAAAAATGTTCTGAAATTTCTATTGGTGATTCTTTCTGGGATAGGTTGGATTTGTATATTACCATTTATTCAATCTTCTGCCGGGATGTCCAGTCATTGGTTTATCGGGCATTTTATTTTAACGCATGTTGATATAGAGAATATAAGCTACTATGTGATAGTAAATTATGGCTGGACTTTACTTTCACTTCTTTTTGTCCAAATACTAATTGTTAAGAATATTATTCTCCAATCCACAGGGCGAACTATGCAAATTATTCTTGGAGCGGTTGCTGTTTTCGGAGCACTACCAGGATTACTAATACCAATTGGTGCAGGAAGTGCGAGCTATTTTAATAATGTAAATGTTTGGGTTTCCATACCTTTACTTGCTGTATTGCTGACCTCCTTTTTATCTGGAAAAACTGCCGTTGCTATAATCTCCTCCAATATTCGTCTAACCATGTTAACACTGCTATTACTATTTAGTCCGATTATAACCCCTGTATTTAATACTTTACGAAGTTTAGCTGTTTTCAAACAAAGAACAGTGACCTACGTAAATGAAACAGACCTTACTGCATTGGAACTATGGAATATTTTATCTAAAATTACACAGGATAAGAAGCATATTAAGGCGCTTGAGTTTGACCGGATACCACCTTATGGTTTCCGAGGGCTTGATCACCAGCGAACATGGATGACAACATACTTATCAGCGGCAGCCATTTCTGGTATACCTACCCTTAATAACATTGAAGAAACTGATCAACTGTTTGATGGTGAGCAAATAGGCTGGGGATTTGATGGTTTGTTAATAAATAAAAAACCAAGCAGAATACCAGATGACATCTATACGATTCATATTTTACATAGAGATGGTAAACTTGTACTTTCAGAAGATTGAGATATAAAGAGACGAACATGAAACTTGTGAAAATAGAGAGGAATTATGCTAAACAATAAAACAATACTTATTACAGGTGGAACCGGCTCATTTGGTCAGAAGTTCACGAAGCGTATACTGAACGAGTACAGCCCAAAGAAAATAATAATATACTCACGTGACGAATACAAACAGTACATGATGAGAGCGCAATTTGCCGAATTTGACGGAAAGTTACGTTATTTTATTGGCGACGTACGAGACAAGGATAGATTATATCGTGCATTTCATGGTGTCGATGTAGTTATTCATGCTGCAGCTGTAAAGCATGTAACAGTAGCAGAGTATAATCCACTTGAGGCGATAAAAACCAACATTAATGGTGCCATGAATATAGTCGATGCAGCTATAGACAGAAGTGTACCGCAAGTTGTTGCACTTTCAACAGACAAGGCTGTAAATCCGATAAACTTGTATGGAGCAACTAAACTTGTATCGGATAAACTGTTCGTTTCTGGGAATGCTTATGCCGGCGGAACAAAAACAACATTCAGTGTTGTACGCTACGGGAATGTAACAGGTAGTCGAGGTTCAGTAGTTCCTTTTTTTAACAAGCTGATAGAAAAAGGTGAGAAAGAACTGCCTATTACTGATTACCGTATGACACGGTTCTGGATAACCCTTGACCAGGGAGTAGACTTGGTGTTTCGGGCTTTGAAAGAGGCAAAGGGCGGTGAAATTTACGTTTCAAAAATTCCATCATATAAGATTACTGATCTTGCTAAAGCAATGAATCCTGTAACTGAACTGAAAGAAGTAGGAATCAGGGAAGGAGAAAAGCTTCACGAAGTAATGATAACAGAAGAAGACTCCCTCCTGACTTATGATTATGGCGACCACTATATTATTTATCCTCATTTTGACTGGTGGGATGCAGATAAGCACTTTAAGAAAGGTGGAAATCTTGTAAGTCCAGGGTTCAGGTATGCATCGGATAATAATGAAGAGTGGCTTTCTGAAGACGAGATGCGTACTCGCTTGAAAGACATTGATATGGTTTACTAGGAACCTTGATGGAAAATTTCATAAAATATGGGCGGCAGTCTATAGACGAAGAAGATATCGCAGAGGTCGTAGCTGCGCTGCGTTCTGATTTTTTAACGCAGGGACCCCGGGTAGCTGAATTTGAAAACGCCATCTGTGAATATACTGGTGCAAAATACTGTGTTGCTCTCGCGAATGCAACTGCTGGTTTACATATTGCAGTAGCAGCCTTGGAACTTGAAAATGGATGTGAAGGTATAACTTCACCAATAACCTTTGTTGCAAGTTCAAATGCATTCGTATACAACGGGCTGAAACCGGTCTTTGCAGATATCGACTCGGATACAGGAAATATAGATCCAGCCGAAATTAAAAAAAAGTGTACAGCAAAAACACGGGTAATTATTCCAGTACATTTTGCAGGTCGACCATGCCGCATGAGTGAAATACAATCCTTGGCAGATGAAAAGAACCTGATTGTTATTGAGGATGCAGCGCATGCTATTGGATCAGCTTATCCTGATGGGGGAAAAGTTGGAAATTGTCAGTACAGCGACATGACGGTGTTTTCTTTCCACCCGGTAAAAACTATTACGACCGGGGAAGGCGGGGCAATTACTACAAACAGTAAAGAATTATACGACAGACTGGTTATGCTGCGGTCCCATGGAATAACAAAAGACCCGGATTTTTTGAGTGAAAACCCTGGTCCATGGTTCTATGAAATGCAGAGTCTTGGATTCAACTATCGCATGACAGATCTGCAGGCAGCATTAGGCACATCGCAACTTAATAAGTTGGAAAAGTTTAAGGCACGCCGGGATGAAATAATATGGCAATATAACGATGCACTTGGTCATATCAAAGGGATATCAATTCCCCCTGAAGATGATAACGACTCATGTTTTCACCTTTATGTGGTCAGGATTGATTTTCAAAAGCTTGGAATAACGAGAAAAGAGCTGATAGCTATGCTACATAGGCAGAATATCGGGACCCAGGTGCATTATATCCCGGTACATACACAGCCTTTCTACAGGAAAAAGTATGGCTATGGATGGGGTGATTTCCCGGTTGCAGAGAAGTATTATTCTCAAGTTCTTTCTTTACCTCTGTATCCAGGTATGACAAAGACAGATAGTGAAAGAGTTATTGATGCAATTCGAATTTCTTTTAAGCAATAATATGGTACTTTTAATTCCTTTCAGTAAAATATAATGAAAGCAATTTTCTTCACTGTTGCCGATCCACAAACTGGTCTTGGGCATTTATTTCGTTGTGATGCTTTGGCAGAAGCATTTGCGAGAAACAATATTGACGTTCAACTTGTTGTCGATTGTAAGTCTGGTTATAGTTGGCTTTCTGAGAAACCTTTATATTCAGATTGGACTATAGTCCCCTGGTTAGACAACGTACTACTTGTAGATCGTGAAATCGTTCGTTGTGATATTCCTGTTTTCGATGCATATGATGTAAGCGACAGTGTCTGGAAGTATTTGAAAAACAGTGGAAGGTATTCTGTTCTATTTGATGATTATGGAGAAAAGCAACCATTAAAAGGATTTCTTATAAATGGAAGTCCGGGAGCCGAGCTGATTGCATATCCTGAAATTGAAGATAGGGAATTACTATTAGGACCAAAGTATCAGGTATTGCGGCCGCCTTTTTGGGAATGTAAAAAACGTGTTATTACCAGCAAAGTGAACTCAATAGGCGTTATGATAGGTGGCACCGATCATTTAAATCTACAATCCAAAATGGTAAGTGAATTAGCAGATGTCGTGCCGGGGGATCTAAAAATCAATGTTATAGGAAAATCATATATACATACTATTGCAGAAAATTTTGAAAATATCGGTTATTTGGATGCTCAAGGAATAAAAAGAGCGTTTAAATCATTTGACTTGTTGATAAGCGCTGCAGGACAAACAATAGCAGAAGCCGTTTCTGTCTGTTTGCCAACTATTATATTTAAAACAGCAGAAAACCAGAAAATTAATTATCAAGGGTGGGTTCAGTCAGGAGCTGTTATTCCTGGAGCCGATATTAGTGAAGAGTCATTAATTGACTGGAACAAGATAAAAAAGACGATGGCGATGAGTCTTGAATATGAAATCCGTAAAAGAGTTTCAACAATTTCTTACACAATGAACCTTTCTCATTCAACCGATGGAGTATGTAACAAGATACTATCATTATTTCGGAGAGGATCATGATTCATACGATTCCATACCAATCATTGGATTTAGAAAATCAATTAAAGATTCTAAAATGGCGAAATAATGAAAGAATAAGAATCTGGATGAAAGATCAAGATCCAATTGATAAATATGACCATTTAAATTTTGTTAATAATTTAGCACATGTGAAAGATCGTCACTATTTTCTGGTAAAAAACAATGATGTAGAAATAGGTACTATAAACTTTATTCGCAGAAATAAGTTTCTTGTTGAAGGTGGATTATTTAAAAATCCTGATTTAAATGTTCCTGCAGGAAAAAATCTAATGAGTGCATTAGAAAGGGAAGCTGTTAAACATGGTTATAAAACAATACAGCTTGAGGTTCAGGAAAAGAATTCACGTGCTATTTGTACGTATAAAAATTCAGGCTATACAATGATTAGTACGGACGGAAAATACTGTATATTTGAGAAGGATATTCAGGATATTTGTCTTGTTGTCGCCGAATTATCCGCTAATCATGCACATTGTATTGATATTGCGAGAAAGAGTATTTATGCTGCAGCCGATGCAGGTGCCGATGCTGTTAAGATTCAGACCTACACTGCAGATACTCTAACAATTGCTTGTGATAATGAATATTTTAAAATTAATCAGGGTACTATATGGGATGGCCGTACCTTATATGATTTGTATAAGGAAGCATATACACCCTGGGAATGGCACGATGAGCTGCGTGACCTTGCAGAATCGTTGGGGCTGGTATTTTTCTCAACCCCTTTTGACCAAAGCTCTGTTGATTTTCTTGAAGAGAAACAAGTTCCCCTGTATAAAATTGCTTCATTCGAGATAACTGATATTCCATTGATTGAATATACCGCGTCGAAGGGTAAACCGATGATTATCTCAACCGGGATTGCCGGTGTGGATGACATACAATTGGCAGTGGATGCATGCAGGCGTGTCGGCAATGAAGATATTACCTTGCTGCAGTGCACCTCCAGCTATCCAGCACCTGTGGAAGCATCAAACTTACGAATGATACCTGATCTTGCATCAAGATTCAGGGTTAAAAGCGGCCTGTCCGATCATACAATGGGCAGTACTGTAGCTGTTGCCGCAGTTTCCTTAGGTGCAACTATGATCGAGAAGCACTTTATTATGGACCGTTCAATCGGGGGACCGGATGTTGCATTTTCTATGGAACCGGATGAGTTCAGTAAGATGGTTGAAGATATCAGAATAGTAGAGAAAGCCTTAGGTAAGGTTGACTATTCTTTGACTGAGGGAAAACAAAATAGCCGGAAATTTTCACGAAGTTTATTTATTGTTGAGGATATCCGGTCTGGTGGTGTGATTACTGAGCAGAACGTTCGGTCAATTAGGCCTGGAGATGGAATGCATCCAAGATATTACAGCGAAATAATGGGGAAAAAGGCAAGGAAATATCTCAAACGCGGTGAACCCTTGCGGCACGAGAATATTGAGTAATACGGATATCTCTATGAATAATACAATTAAAAATAATAGTGTTTTATCTGCAAAAACTGTGAAAAGTAATCCATTTTGTCTGGGTACAGCACAGTTTGGTCTGGATTACGGAGTTTCAAACAACGAAGGAAAAATATCTTCATTTAAAGTGAAGCAAATTCTTGAATATGGTATACAAAATGGGATCAACACTTTGGACACTGCTGTTCTATATGGTGATTCAGAATCAGTGTTGGGAAATATTGGTGTCAAGAACTGGCAGATAGTCTCAAAATTGCCTGCAATCTCAGAAGAAGGTGTGAATATTGATCAATGGGTAGAAGGTGAGGTAATCAAATCACTTCAACGTTTACAAACCAATAGCCTTTATGGGTTATTACTACATAGACCGGATCAACTTTTTCTGAGTAAGGGTAAACGAATTGTTGAAGCACTTCAAGGAATCAAGGAAAAAGGATTAGTCAGAAAAATTGGTGTATCGGTTTATTCTGTTGAACAATTGAATGCATTACTTTCGATTTTGCAAGCAGATATAGTTCAGATCCCATTTAATATTTTTGATCAAAGATTTCTAAGTTCCGGGATGATAGAATATCTAAAACAAAATAATATAGAAATTCATGCGCGATCGATTTTTCTTCAAGGATTATTGCTCATGTCTCCACAAAACAGACCAGTCTATTTCAATAAATGGGATAGTCTTCTCTCTCGATGGGATAGTTATCTTAGAAGTGAAAATTTGTCTGCATTAGAGGCTTGTATACGATTTGTTATAGATAAATCAATGATTGACAAAGTTATAGTTGGAGTCCAGAATCAAAAGCAGCTCGAAGAAATTTTACATGTGCAAGAGTTTATATCAAAACGTATTACTTTTCCTGATTATTTGGAATCCGATGATCAGGAACTAATTAATCCTTCAAATTGGAAGTTATAAAAGATATGATTATTGCTCTAATACAAGCTCGTATGGGGTCCTCGCGACTTCCTGGAAAAGTTTTGAAACCTTTGGGTGGGAAGCCTGCAATAGATCAGGTTCTTGCGAGGGTTAAGCAGGTTCAAAAGATTGAGAAAATAATTGTTGTAACGTCTATAGATTCAGCGAACCTTCCCCTTATCAGTCACGTTACAGCTCATGGGGATAGTATTTTTGTCGGTAGTGAAAATGATGTCTTAGACAGATTCTGGCAGGCAACTCGACTAACTAATGCAGATCATATCGTTCGTATTACAGCTGATTGCCCACTTATCGATGCTTCAGTTATTGATTTAGTTATTCAGACACATTTGGACAATAATTTTGATTATACTTCAAATATTGATCCCCCGACATGGCCTGATGGACTTGATGTCGAAATAATGAAGCGCTCTGTTCTTGAATATGCATGGTGTAATGCAAAAAATGAAAGAGATCGGGAACATGTTACTCTGTTTATACGGGAAAATGCTGACTGTTATCGTTTGGGAAATGTATCCTCTTCCGTTAATTTGTCGGATTATCGATGGACTCTTGATCAAGAAGAAGATTATCGTTTTCTCTCAGAAATATTTTCCAGGTTAAATGGACATAACATTTGTACAACAGAACAGGTTTTAGATTTGTTAGATCAATTTCCAGAATTACTCTCAATTAACAGTACTATTGAACGCAATGAAGGATCTGCTTTAAAGGAAGAACCAAATGAGTAGAAAACAAAGTCTGCAACTTTATAAGCATGCTAAAAATCTTATACCTGGCGGAACACAATTGCTGTCAAAAAGACCGGAAATGTTTTTACCAGATCAGTGGCCTTCTTACTACTCAAGTGCGAAAGGCTGTGAGATTACAGATCTGGATGGAAACACATACCTTGATTTCAGCATTATGGGAGTGGGATCCTGTATTCTTGGGTATAACGATCCAGACGTCACAGATGCGGTAATCTCAGCGATACGAGCCGGAAATATGACAACTCTTAATGCTCCGGAAGAAGTTGAATTAGCAGAACTTTTAATTAATCTTCATCCTTGGGCAGAAATGGTTCGATATGCTCGAACTGGTGGGGAGGCAATGTCTATTGCTGTCAGACTTGCCAGAGCTGCATCCGGTAAAGATCTCGTTCTGTTTTCAGGATATCATGGATGGTCGGACTGGTATCTTGCAGCAAATATCGCTGATGATGCTTCTCTTGATGGTCATTTGCTTTCAGGTCTTGAGCCAAAAGGAGTTCCTCGCGCACTTGGTCATACATCAATTCCTTTTCCTTTCAATGATAATGAAACTTTTAAACAACTTATTAAACAGTATGGAGATCGAATAGGGGCAATTGTTGTTGAATCAATTAGAAATGATATGCCTACGAAAGAATTTCTGGATACGGTTCATTCTTTTACACAAAATAAAAATATTCCATTGATAGTTGATGAAATTACTGCTGGATTTCGATTGAACATCGGTGGTGCTCATCTTATAACAGGTTGGAATCCGGATATTGCTGTATTTGCAAAAGGAATTAGCAATGGCCACCCTATGGCAGCAATTATTGGAAAGCGCGATATAATGGAGTCAGCACAGCGTACTTTTGTTAGCAGCACATATTGGACAGAGAGAACAGGACCTGTTGCAGCTTTAACAACAATTCGTAAAATGCAAAAAATTAATGCGCCACAAATATTGTCACATATCGGAGAAGTAGTTCAAAATGGATGGAAAGTTCTGCTTGAAGAATTAAAAATTCCCGGACATGTTGGCGGTATCTTGCCTCTTAGCCATATAGATTTTACTACAGAAGATCCGATCTTATTTAAAACGGCATTTATACAGGCTATGTTGGATAGAAAATATTTAGCAACAGGTGCTTTGTATGCGGCAATTGTTCACACAGATGATCTTATACAACAGTACTTAAATGCCTGTGCAGAAAGTTTTGAAGAGATAAAAGAGTCATACGAAAATGAGAATTTAAATGGCTATTTGCGTGGTCCAAAAGCTCATTCAGGATTCCAACGATTGACTTGAATTATAAATAAAAATGATACAGCAAATATTACAATTTTCGGACTTTAATACAGGGTGTATGGGGATAGTAGATGTTTATTGAAGCGAATGATCAGAAATTCTGGGATTATTGGAGTCTAATGTATCAAAATTGTTCTTTCATTTCACCACTATATTCAATGAAAGCACTCGATTATTATAAGCAAAGGCCAATAGATGAAGGTAGTGAGATCAGTGATTGCTCTTTTGTATATGTAAAAAATGATACTCCATGTGCTTCGTTGATTATTTCTCAGGTACATAAGGGAGACAGAACGGATCTATTAGCTAATGAAATTCCAGGGACTTCGGTTGTTAACTCTGAATTGCTATCACGTAGAGATATGATTGCGATAAATAAAAAAATAGAAAGTATTGTGAATAACTTAAATGGTGAACTTAAGTATCGGGATTTTCTCAATAATGGTAATATTAATTTTGTTACAAGAAAATTGCTTTCACTAGGTTGTGTTTCCTATCCATTTTTTTCAGTAGTTATCGACTTACGTAACACTCATGAGTTACTACATCAGCGAATAAGAAAAAGCTATAAAAGTCTTATAAATTCAGGTGAAAAAAATCTAAAAATCAATACTTTTGATTATAAGAATATAAGTGATGATATTTTTAACGAATTCAAGGAATTGCATATTTTTGTATCTGGAAGAAGAACACGATCAGATGACTCCTGGAAAAAACAATTAGAAATGATAAAGAATAAAGAAGCTTTCCTTATAACAGGATCAGTTGATGATAAAATGATAACCGGATCATATTATATGTATTCTGATAATGTGTGCTATTACGGAGTCTCGGCATCAATTAGAGAATTATTTGATAAACCGTTATCGCATGCGCTGGTTTGGAAGGCTGTCATGTATGCGAAAGAAACAGGTTGCTCTTTTTTTGAGATGGGAGAACAAAAATATATCGGAAACTCAAATGATATCGATGAAAAACAAATTGCAATTAGTGATTTTAAAGCAGGATTTGGAGGTGATATTCGAGTCTTTATTGATATAGTATTAGACAATTATAGATTACAGGATGATTCAGGAAGAATTTTATGATAAATGCTATTTATGCAGTTTCCAGACTAAAAGAATGGAAAGATGTTTCTTTAAAATTACAAAACGAATACTCTATTAAGCCAGCTTATTGGATTTGCTCTAAAAAATTTAAAGAAGAAATAGTTAATACTTTTCCAAATGTTATGTATCATGAAACTGCTGACGCAAATAGAGGTATTTTTTTAGAGAGAATTAACCAGAAGAATTACTTATCAAAGAAACTTATTCTTGAATATTCAGATATTGAGCGTGAATTTTGTACGATGATCAATCGTCATGATCTTGATGATTCATTTACTTATGAAGATAGAAAACGACTATACTATTTACAATTGAATTATTGGATTAATGTTATCGAACAGCATAATGTAAAGATTCTTATTTTATCTGAAACTCCTCATTCATTGTCGCATTATATTATTTATATGCTATGTAAAAGAATGGGAATTACAACATTGATGCTATCATATACGACTATCCCCGGAACTCTGTATATAAAGGATTCCTTTGAATCTGTTCCTCATATTCCCATACAATCAAACAGCAAAGAGTATCTTTGCCAATTGCTCAATCAAAATGTTGATAAATTGTCATCGGATGATGAAAAACCCTGGTATATGATTAAACAAGAAAGGTTATTTTTCAGAACAGGGATCATTATCTGGATCCAGGCAATTATTTTTGCTTTATCATATCTTTTGGAAAAAATTCGCCTAAAACACAGAAAAACATATAGTAAATTCTATAAGAAGAAAGGAGAACTATTTGAGTGTTCTGATTATACACGTGGTGAATTTGCCATCAAACGGATAGGACTTCGGGGACGTCAAAAGAAATTAAAAAAAGCTTACCGTTCCATCAGTATTAAGCCAGATTTAAATAGAAAATATATCTATTTTCCACTTCACTTTCAGCCTGAGAGGTCTTCATGTCCTGAAGGCTCGGTCTACACAGATCAGCAAATTCTAATTAAAATGATTGCTGATAAATTGCCTGAGGGTACGTATCTTTATGTAAAGGAACATCCCTCGCAGTATATGATGACACGAGGGCCACTTGGCCGACGGCCGTCATTTTATACAGACATACAGAAAATCCCTAAAGTCATTCTTGTAGATGATTTTGTTTCTTCCAATTTGTTGATAAGGAATTCTATTGCTGTTGTTACACTAACAGGTACTGCGGGGCTTGAAGCTCTGCTGCGTGGAAAACCTGCTCTGATATGTGGATATGCCTGGTATAGGCAATTAACTGGAGCTTATTATATTGAAGAACCTGAGGATCTAGGTAAAGCACTCGATAGTATACTTTCTTGTCCCGCAGTCTCTATAGAACAAGTCAGGCAGGAAATTGATAATCAGAAAGAATTTTTATTTACGGGATTTTTAATCGATGCAGATAGTGAAACCGTAGATATAAACTATCAAGATCATGTTGATTCTCTATATAATGGATATGCAACCTTACTCAGATCATTGGGATATGAGAAAACAAATAAACAGGTAATAAATGAAGATGATGAATAACTATCGCTGATTGCGCGAGGATGACTTTATAGTTATTATATTCACACCTTTTTCTTCAACGTATCCTGAATTTTCTCTTTTACACCAGTTCCTAAAGACCTACTAACAACTGAAAATAATTCAAGGTAATATGATACTTTGTAAACAGGTATTGCATGTGAATCGTCTTTGTAATTTTCTTCTACATTACCCTTAACGTATATAAATATACTTTCTGGCTCAAAGGCTATAGCTGTAAAAAGAGTTTCAATGTATGGAGAATGGTTACCGTACGATACTTGTAGCTTAAAGTGATTCTTCAGCTCCGTAATTGATTTCAGATTCATCATTTCGGGACTGTAGGTAAGTGCAGTATGATTAAGTACCGGCACAACACCATGTTTTTTGAAAAAATCGACTGCATTTTGAATTTCATCAATATCCGACAAGCCGGTTGAAATATAAACATCTTTCCCGGTTAAGGCTATTTTTTCCAATAGTCCATAGTTATTGATATCTTTACTTAATACTTTAAAGAAAGAAGCACCTGCCTGGGTAAAGAAATCTACCTTAGCCGGATCGGACAACGCGACACCAAATTTCTTTTTTTTCGACAGAATTTTCTGAGCAGCTTCGGCATAAACAGAATCATCCAGAAAATATTTTTCATTTTTTGTTTGTTTATAATATTCAGCCTCCCGAACCTGCATTGTTACTGCATCGATAGAAGTCGAAAGGAGTGAATCGAGAAGGCTTCTAACTTCAGCTTCATCTCCCTGATGGTTCAGACCTAACTCAGCAATTATCATAATTTATTCCTTTCTATATACAGTAATATTTCTTGTAGAACACCATCTCCACCAGGAGTCTGTAATACAATATCAGTGGTTTCCCTAATAATTGGATGAGCATCCTTGGGAGAAAAGGATAGGCCACATTTTTTTATTATTTCTAGATCGTTAAGACCATCCCCGACAAAAGCGACATTCTCCCATGTATAGGACAAACCTTTCATCCATTTTTCTATGGTCGAAACTTTATCGCTTATTCCATGAAAGTAGTTTGTAATCTGTAATTTTTCCATCCGCGTCTGCACAGGCAATGAGGATTCAGATGTACAAACAACTATTTCATAGCCTAATTCCCGGAACCTAACTACTGCAGCGCCGTCGCGTGTATTAAACTTCTTTAGGCTTTCTCCGTCTGCATTATAATACATACCACCATCAGTTAAAGTGCCGTCTATATCAGCAACAATTGCTTTTATATTTCTGACATCTTTATTACTGATATCGTTGCTTTTCAGCTTTTTAAAGGCCAACTCAGCTTCCGGCCAATCTTCTGGCTCGTCAATTTCTATACCGGTTTCTTCCTTCATTACATAAACACTGATTTTACCTGCCAGGCGACTTTTATGCTCTTTTAAAATTGATGTTTTTGTGAAATAGAAACTTCCATTTTCCATTACATTGTCATTGAAATCCTGTCTTCTGGGTCTGTGAACAGGGTCATAATTTATTGGAGAACCAGCTTTTTTCCATATAAACCTTTGAAACGGAACACCTGTAACAAGGGAGTCGGACTCTTCTGAAAGAAACTGTTTATATGCAGATCGAAAATCTTCAGGGGCTACAGTAGGTGTAGTTACCTGAATGAGAGAAAGTACATCGCAGGGTTTTTCTTCCACGAACCATAACATTAAAGATTCGACTGTTGCCTGGTCGGTTGCTGTATAATCCGGGCGGAAAATGACATTTACATCTGGCAACCATTCCCGGATCATGTCATGATATTTTTGAGAATCAACCGCAATAAACAGCCCTCCAGTAAAAATACCGCTATCAAGTGCAGCTTTTGCTGCCCAGTAAAATAATGGCTTTCCATGAAACAGCCGTATATTCTTATTCGGGATTGATTTTGAACCTGACCGCAATGCGATGAGGCCGTTTATTATTTCTTTAGACATGATCAGTCTGCCCTCCAGTACGTAGCTGGTGATCTCAATGAATTTTTTATACTTTAACAGTTTTGCCTGTTACTATGATATTGGATCATAAAAAAATTAAAAGAAGTTCGCAAGGTTGAACAAGTAGGAAAAGAGATGGATTTTGCGGAAATGGTTTGATTTTAAACAGTGTGATAGGGTAGAGTCAGGTGGTCTATTGTTTGTGAGGATACTGAAAATATCTACCGCTTTGCGAGTGGAAATGTAATGGTCTTGTTAAGGGAAAAAACCGATGTGTACCTTTATTCGAAGTATGTTGTAACCCAGAATGGACTTTGGATAACGTATTACAAACTATCGAAGAGCAGAAACAGTTCCTTTTTCCCGAATATGTTACCCGCTGGTCAAGCAACTCGGTAAGCATGTCTGAAGAGGAAAATGCCGATGCTCTTTTCCAGGGATTTTCCTCCCTGTTGAAACATCTTGGATATAAGGAGATAGATAATAAATGAACATGAATTATAAACAGCCCCAGGTTATTGCAGAGATCGGCTGCAACCATAAAGGGGACATGGAAATAGCCAAAGAGCTGATAAAAATGGCATCGTTTTTCTGTAAAGTACCGGTTGCCAAATTTCAGAAACGCACCCCCAAAGAACTTTTAAGTGAAGATCAGTATAACGCACCACATCCAAACCCTATGCATTCCTATGGGGATACCTATGGCGCTCACCGAGAGTTTCTCGAATTTTCGATAGATCAGCATCGGGAGCTCAAAGCTTATTGTGAAGAGAATAACATCATATACAGCTCATCTGTTTGGGATATGACTTCGGCAAAAGAGATTGCCTCTCTTGATCCGAAACTGATCAAAATTCCTTCTGCTATGAATACTCACAATGCGATGTTAACCTATCTGTGTGATGAATATGGCGGACAGATCCATATTTCCACCGGCATGTCTACCCAGGATGAAGTAGATGCCATGGTGAAACTATTTGAAGGTAAAAAACGGGCAAAGGATCTGGTTCTCTACGCCTGCACTTCCGGATACCCGGTTCCTTTTGAGGATGTAAAGCTTCTGGATATTCCTGATCTGACTGGGCGATACGGATCAACTGTGGGCAGTATCGGTTTTTCCGGCCATCATCTTGGTATCGCCATCGATGTCGCTGCTTATACCCTGGGGGCAACCTGGATTGAGCGTCACTTTACCCTGGACCGGACCTGGAAAGGGACAGACCATGCTGCATCCCTTGAACCGGACGGGCTGCGAAGAGTTGTCAGGGACTTGAATGCGACGTATAAATCGATGGGACGGAAGGAAGGCGGCCTGCTGGATATAGAAATTGAGCAGCGGGAAAAGCTGAAATGGAGAGATCAATAGGCATGCTTATTGCCTTTATCCCGGCTCGCGGCGGCAGTAAATCAATTTCCCTGAAGAATATTAAACCCTTCTGTGGCAAACCACTTGTGTACTGGAATGTGCAGGCGCTGCAGGAAGCTTCTGTTATCGATCGTATAGTGGTTGCCACCGACAGTAATGAAATAGAGGATGCTGTTATTTCTTTCGGTTTTTCAAAAGTTGAGGTATATCGTCGTAGCTCTGAAAATGCCTCTGATACCGCATCTACCGAATCGGTAATGCTGGAATACCTTAAGGCCTGCCCCATGAAGGGGGATGATCTCTTTATGCTGGTCCAGGCTACATCTCCCCTGACCCGTACAGAAGATTTTTCAGGAGCTGCTGAAATCTATACCGCTAATGATTGTGACAGTCTGCTGTCCTGTGTTCGCACCAAACGATTTTTCTGGACGGAAGAGGGAAAATCGATAAATTACGATTACCGTAATCGCCCCCGGCGTCAGGAATTCGACGGGCTTATGATGGAAAACGGCGCTTTTTATATCAACAGGGTGGAAAATATTCTGCGGGATGAAAACCGGCTTTCCGGGAAAATTGCTGTCTACGAAATGCCGGAGTTTACCTCTGTAGAAATTGATGAGCCGGAGGATTGGGTCATTGCGGAATCAATAATGAAGAAGCATACTCCGGAACGATTACGGTATAATGGTAGACATTGTGACGAACAGGAGCCTGGCAGCCGGAATAAAGAAGGTATTCATGGCTGAAAAGGAACTCCTTCCTCCGCTGATTTCCTGTGCCCACTATCTGGTCAAAGAAAACAGAAACTCTGATCTGTCCGTACAGGAGCGCTTGAAAATTCAGCGGAGAACTTTTTATGGGAAAGTGCTTGGTTTTCTCTATCCTCTTGGATGGTTCGGCGGCCAGATTTTCCTGTTTATATCCTTATATAAACGAGATTCTGTTAAGCTCTACCGACAAATGATTGTCGCCGACCATTCAAGCAGAGTTATTCACGGTGCTCTTAAAAGGGTTTGGGGTGTCGAATACGATAAAGAGGTAAAAAAAACCAGGGCCTCTCTTACAGGAACGTACCGTTCCTTTTTCTCACTGTCTCAAAATCTAAAGGATGCCTACCGGGCTGCGGATGTTTCCCATGTAACTGAATATGTCCGCATTATCCGGCTGTTTCATTTCTATATTATCTGGCAGGCCTGGTTTGGGAACCATACCATTCAGTCGGCGTTGATTGCGCGAACCAATGATCAGAACAGGCTTGCTTTAGGGGTTGTCTGTGAAGAACGGGTGGTACCCCTGGCTCTTTTTACCATTGCCCGGGTTGCCCGGCCTCGGATAGTTCCGTTTGCTGTTGCTGAAGCTTTCTGCTGGTCTAGCGGACAGACGGGTGTATATAACGAGGCCGGTATTTCCACTCTGAGAATGCCTGTTCCGCAGATTATGGAGATGAAAATTCCTGTTTCGCCTGAGGACTCGCGTATTGGTATGCTTCTCAACGCCAAGGTTGATGTGGACAAACTGAAAGTCTGGATAGACTCAGCTATGGAAAAAGGACTAACCAATTTTCAGCTGCGCCCTCATCCCGGTTATGATACGGATAAATTGTCTGTTTTGTCTAATGTTTACGTCTGTGACTGGTACCAGCCCTTGGCCGAATACCTCGACAGTCTTGATCTGGTCTTTGCCCTGAATACCCACGCGGTAATTGAGGCTTTGCTCCATGGTGTTCCGGTGGTCTATGTCGGAGGACTTGACCCCTACGAATTCGATCTGCACCGATTTGTACAGTCCGGCATTGTTGTCCCCTGGTCTGAATCTCTGCAGATACCGGAACATGTTAATGCCTTCTATTCTTCTCCCGGTTTTACAGCACAGTGGAATACTAAAGAATTCGAGACAGATCCTGCGCCTGAACGAGACGCATTGTTAAAACTATCCGGGAGTTGAAATACTTTGAAATTGTTGAAGCATCCTGTAGAAAAGCTGCTCTATTTTATTAAAACCGATGTACTGAAAAAAAAAGGGAAACGGCGCTATATACATCCCCGTCTTGGCGTTGAAGGATTTTTCCAGGAGTTGAGAAAATGGAATATTTCCTATTCTGTTCTACGCTGGTTCGAAACATTGCCGCATGTTGATGAGGGCGAAGATATTGATATTCTTTTTGCGGATTCGGAGATTCACAAAATAGAGAATCTGTTTAAAGGAACAAAATCCCACGGTATCCCCTGCGATTTATATACCGCAAGCGGACTGCCAGGAACCTCCTTCCGGGGTATCGCCTATTTTCCGGAGCATCTGGCAAATGAAATGCTTTCAACTACGGACTGGCAGGAAGATCTTATCCGGGTCCCCAATCCCCGCAGCCACTATCTGTCTATGATTTACCACATTCTCTATCACAAAGGATATGAATCGGGTCTTGTCTCCTCTCTCGGGGAAGAACACAGCCGGGAATTGCCTGATCCGGAAACCGTGGATCATGATTATCCTGCAGTTCTGCTGGGCTGCGCTGAGAAAGCCGGTATGGAACTACCCGATATGACCCTCGAATCTTTAGATGATTTTCTGAAGTCCCAGGGATGGCAGCCCTCCATGGATGCTCTGGAGAAGCTGTCTGCGAGAAATCTATGGATTCGAGACCGGTTTTTTGCAGAATCAGAAGAACTCGAATCTCACTGGAAGGGCTTTTCTGTATTCATTGTACGGGAAAGAGGCATGGAGTATCTCGAAGTGATTCGCTCGGTTCTTTTTGATGCGGGATTCGAAATCCTGCTGGAAGAGTCTCTGGACGGTGCTGCAAAAGAACAGGCTGCAAAAAACCTTCGCGGGGGCAACTGGAACCGAGGCCCCTGGCCTGTCAGCGGGGGGCTGCCCGCTCATGTAATTGCTGTAAACGACAGCTTCCCCCTGGAACCGTCAAAAAAGCTGAAAGCAAAACATCAGGGACTTGCCAACAGCCGCCTGTGGGACACGAAAATTCGTATTCGGAATGCTGTCAATGCGCGGCAGCCGAAGGAACAGCGTTCCAATATCCTCCATTCCGCCGATAATCCCCGTCAGGCTCTGGAGTATTTTCATACTGCGCTGTCTGAAACCGGTCTGGAGTCTATCAGGAAAAAGTTGGATTATGCCCGGACCTTTACTCATATTCCGTATGCCGAGCAGAAAGTCTTTGCAGGCCACTCTCGACGGGCGAAGGTGGCCCTGGTAAAGTCCGATACTATGGAAGGAGTAGTAAAAATCTATCGGCCCGGGCGGGAGCGTTTTCTCCATCGAGAGCTGCTGGCCAGGGAGCTGGGGAAGGAGCTTCCGGAGACTGTGCCAGTTTTGGATCATGGTGAATCCTGGTTTCTTATGCCGAATTATAAAGATACGTTGAATAGGAAACGGCTGCTTCCATTAAAAGTTATCAAACGTACCCGGGAAATTATTCTGCACTACAGGAAAAAAGGGTATGAGCTCATCGATTTCAAACCGAAAAACCTGATTCTTGATGCGGACGACGGACTGAAAATAATCGATTTTGAATTTATGCAGCAAGGATCTGGTGGTCCTTCTTCCGAGTTTATTGGAAACTACTGCTGGTTTCGTATCCCGGAATCTTTTAAAGGGGATGTCCCGGTAATGCGTAAAAGCAGACGCCGCTGTTATTATCGCTTCTGGTTTTCATCTACCGGACTTCCGCTTTTTTCTCTTATGTATGATTTCCCTCTGCCTGTGCTGGCTTTTCTACGGATCTTCGGACGATTCCCATCCTGGGGAATGCGCTTTCTCAGGAGTTTTCGGCCAAGGTTTGCCTGGTTCAGAAGCCGTATGAAAAGACTAATAATTGATTTTGTAAAGAAGGTTCTTGGTTGAAATGAATGATATAAACCATACTCCCCATGTCTCTGTAGTAATTCCCACCTATAAACGCCCCGAGGAGCTTAAACGCGCCCTTTCCAGCATACTTACCCAGGATTACAATGATATCGAGATCATCATCATAGACGATAATCCCCCTGAATCCGATACACGTATTGCGACTGAACATGTGCTTGCCTCTATACAAGGCCCCATTATTTACCTGAAGAATAAAAAGTCCCTCGGCGGAGGTGGTGCCCGCAACAAGGGCATAGAAAACGCCCGGGGTGAATATCTTGCCTTTCTGGATGATGACGATGAATGGCTGCCGGGTAAACTGAAACAGCAGGTTGAGCTGCTGGACAGAATTCCGGAAACAGTCTGCAGTGTCGATACCGGATTTATTGAAATCGATGAGATCAAAGGGACGACTAAAGAGGTTAAACCTGCACTCCGGGGCAGCATTTTTGATGAACTGCTGGTGAAGCACAAGGGCCGCGCCCCCAAGCTCTCTTCCATGCTCTGTAGAACTGCAGCTTTGCGGGAAATCGGTATGTTCGATGTTACACTTCCGGCCCGGCAGGACCTGGATTTGTACCTGCGCCTGGCCAGAAATTACACCTTTGAGTTTATTGAAGCACCGCTGGTTAACAAATATATTCATGGTTCAGACCGCATAACCAGTAATATAAAAAGCAAGATCACCGGCTTTGATATTTTCTATAAAAAATATAAAGAAGAGTTTAAGACACGACCTCATCTGCATAGGATTTTCTTAAGAAAACAGGCTTTATGGCTGTTGTATGATAAACGCTTTCTACGCGGGTTTAGTCAGCTTGTACGGAGTTTTTTCCTGCGGTAGGAGCCCTTCCTATTACTGTCAAACGTTCATGCTGAGTTCCTCCCCTCTTCCTGTAGAAGACGGGATGCTATTTTTCCATTTACCTCCCCTCGCCCTTTGGGTTGAGGGGCGGGGTAAGCATTGTCAATTAAAAACTTGATAATAACCCGCTGTCGCAACTGAATAACATAAGCCACCTGTTCAGGAGGCTTCTTTGTTCAAACAGCGTAAATTGAATACCTGTTTGCTCCCTGCCAATTAGGTGTAGACTGTTTGTCATGATAATCGAATTTACCGGTATTCCCGGCAGTGGGAAGTCTTATATTTCCCGACTGTTGGGTGAGAAACTGCAGGAAGCCGGGGAAAAAGTTTCAGAACCTTCACGAATAATCGGTCATGCCCCTGCTCTGCCGAGGATGACCTTTAAACTCCTGTATACAATTCATTTTATCCTCCTTCATCCTCTTCTGGCTTCACGTCTTGTTTCTTCGATTATCCGTTCCGGACAGCGGTCTCCCTCCGACCTGATCAAATCCCTGGTAAATATTCTTTTTCTCCTCGGTCTCGTGAATAGGCACAGAAATTCCAGGGGTATTGTTCTTCTTGACCAGGGCTTGGTTCAGGGACTTGCCTCCGTTGCCTATGGGGCATCCGACGAGCTCCCCTTTGTTTTTCTTGAAATGGTACCTCTGCCGGATGCTCTTATTAGGGTTCGGGTTTCCCTTGATGTAGCAGTTTCCAGGCTTTCTACGCGAAAGACCGGCGGCGGCAGTCGTGTGGAGAAAGCACCTGAGGATGAACTGAAGCGTTTTGGAGCGGTCCTTGAGAATGTTGAGGCGCGTGTTTTACGGAATATTTCGGTTGTAATAAAAGCTGACAATGAGGATAATACCCCCGACCGGCTTATAAATAGTCTTTGTAAAGAGATTCTTGAAAGAAAGCTATGAAAATAGAAAAAGGAAAACAGATATGAAAATTCTTATCACCGGCGCAGCCGGATTTATCGGTTCAAACTTATCCAGACGGCTTCTGGGAAAAAATAACTCCATTATCTGTGTAGACAACTTCGATCCTTTCTACGATCGTAGTGTGAAAGAGAAAAATATCGCAGATCTTCTGAAGAATCCCGGGTTTAAATTGATTGAAGAAAACATAATTGATGAAGCTGCCATGATGCGGGTCATCGGCGAAGAAAAGCCGGATATGATTATTCATCTAGCCGCCAAAGCCGGGGTGCGTCCCTCAATTGAGGATCCTGCAGGATATTCCCGGACAAATATCAATGGGTTGATTTCTGTTCTGGAGGGAGCAAAAGCTGCGGGCATAAAGGACATTGTTTTTGCCTCTTCTTCTTCTGTATATGGTAATACCAAAGAGGTGCCGTTCTCGGAAAATGCCTTTGTGGATCACCCAATTTCTCCCTATGCTGCAACCAAGAAGGCAGGAGAGCTGCTTTGTAATACCTACAGCCATCTAAATGGCATGAGGATCGCATCTCTGCGATTTTTTACCGTATATGGCCCCGGCCAGCGCCCTGATCTTGCAATCGCCAAGTTTACCCGTATGATTGATCAAGGAAAGGAGATTCCTTTTTATGGTGACGGAAGTACCGAACGAGATTATACTTTTATAGAAGATATTCTCGGTGGAATAGAAGGAGTTATAAGCTGGCTTGTACAGCAGCCAGAGAAGACGCATGAGGTATTCAATCTCGGTGAGTCGCATACTACAACTCTGTTTGACATGGTTTCCATAATAGAAAAATCCTTGGGAAAAAAGGCGAAATTAAACAAAATGCCCTTGCAGCCTGGTGATGTTCGGAGAACCTATGCAGATATAAGCAAAGCCAGAGAATTTTTCGGGTATAATCCTTCAACTCTGTTGAAAGAAGGCATTCCTCGTTATGTGGAATGGTACAGGAGGCAGACTTAGTCCTTCTCTTTGTCTTTTTCCTTCCCGGATTTTTCTGAATCCAGTCGAATCATATGTTTCTGAATGTGTTTGTTGGTGTAGTGAATAAAAGTAAAAAACAGACTGACAATTACTACGGCATTGAAAAACAGCAAGGTACCTAACTCCTGAGAATGCAGGGTTAGTGATATGGCAATTGCACTGAGGCTGATTTGCAGGAAAAAAAGTATTCCCAGCAGGCTTTTGCTGGTAAATCCCAGATTGAGCAGTTTATGGTGTATATGCCCGCGGTCGGGAGAAAATATGTGCCGTTTATCCCGGAGGCGTCTCCATATGGCCGCGATGGTATCGCTTATGGGGATGGCCAGGATAACCATCGCGTGAGCCAGAGAAATACTGGTTCCTGCATCTCCCTCACCCTGATCAATTAAAGGCAGCACTGCAACCATAAAGCCCAGAAACTGACTTCCTCCATCTCCCATAAAGAGCTTTGCCGGGGGCAGGTTAAACACAAGAAACCCACAAATGGCACCGGTCAGGGCAAAACTACCCAGAGCAGCCTGGTAGTTGCCTTTCATTAGAAATAGGACGCCGAAGGTTGCGGATGCTATAGTCATTAGACCTCCCGCAAGTCCGTCGGAGCCGTCAATCATATTAACCGCATTAATTACTCCGATAATCCAGAAGAGGGTTAGGGGATAACTGAACCAGCCGAAACGCAGAGATTCGGGAACAAAGGGGAGCCCGAGTTTTTTAAAGGTGAAATTAGCTGCCAGGACAAGAGATGCAGAGATGATCTGAATAACAATCTTATTATGCGCGTGCAGATTGCGGAGATCATCTATAACGCCGAAGGTGAAAATAATCAGCCCGGCAATCATTACGAGGAAAAATCTGAATTGCCAGGTTTCAGGCCCGATGTTGGCATTTCGAAGCAAATAGGTAAAAACTGCAACGGTAATCGAAAACGCAGCAAAGAAACCAAGTCCCCCAAGGCGTGAAACCTGTCCTGTGTGGATTTTCCGGTGATCCTGATCATCATACCATCCCATGTGATTGGAGAGTTTAATAATCAGCGGCATGAGCCCGAGAGAAATGATAAACGCCATAATTGGCGCCGTTACAATTGCAGACATTGACAAACCCTTTACCAGCAGAATAAGAAGTCGTTTTTGCTAAACGAATTTTTTCTTCTCTTCTATAAAATGATCGACAACTTTCAGGTATTTGTTTATAACGATTGATTCATCAAATTTTGTTACTGCAATTTTTCTGGATGCCTGACCCATTTTCCGGCGTTTTTCAGGAGAAAGTTCTATCATACGGCGTATTTTTTCTGACAGATCCTTCGGGTCTCCCGGGATACAGAGATAGCCGTTAATTTCATCTTCTACAGGTTCCCTGGTTCCCACAGAGTCAGCAGCAATCAGTGGTTTTTCCATTGCGGCGGCTTCGAGCAGGGAGCGGGGAATTCCTTCCCTGTAACGTGAGGGAAGAACAATACAGCCTGCTTCCTCCAGCGGTCCACGGATTTCATCTGTCGGTCCATTCCACTCGACTACTCCGTGCTCAATTGCCGTATCCATAATATTTTTATCTGCCATGTAAACATCATCTTCGCTGTATGGGCCTACCAGTACGAATCTGACATCGGGAAATTCGGGTTTGATAATTTCCGCTGCCCGGATAAAATCTTCTACTCCCTTTGCCTTCAAAAGCCGGCCTATAAAAGTAAATGTAAGATGCTTATTTTCAGGATTTTCCCCGGGTTTGAAGAACTCGGGATTAACACCGGATCCCGGCAGAAGATCAGTCTGGCGTTGTCTGACAAGATTTCCTTCAAGAAACAGCTTTCTATCGTCTTTGTTCTGGAAAAATACCCTGTAAACATTGGTAAAGGCGTATCTGTACAGCAGCCGGACCATGCTCTGCAGCAGGCCTGTTTTATCAAATACACTCCCCAGACCGGTGATGTTGTTAATTACCGGTATTTTCTGCTTTCCGGCTGCAATGGATCCGTAAATATTTGGCTTAATGGTGTACTGTAATATCAGATCCGGGGATAGGTCCCGGTAGATCTTTTTGTATTCCCTCAGGGTTTTCAGGTCCGAGATAGGATTCAGACCTTTGGGGCTCATCGAGATTTCCCGGTAACCCAGGCCCATGTCCGTCAGTTTTTTCGTATATTCATCCCGGGGAGCGACAATAGTAATCCGGCAACCCCTGGAAAGGAGGGCATTTATAAGAGGGCGGCGGGTGTTCCAGATATACCAGCAGCCATTGTAGGATATGACTATGTGTAAAGATTCCATTATCAAAGTACTATCTCATAAAACAGCAAAATTTGGAAAGAGTCTTCCCCTTATCTTTATAATTTGTCTTATAAGTTCATGCCTTAGCGAACCATGGGGAAAAAATAGGGATGTTCTTCCTGAAAGAACTGTGCTCCTGGCTGAAATTGATCTTGCCCGCGAAAAAGGCCGGGTTATGGCAGAAACAACCATAGAGAGCTACTTCCCTGATCGGGAACTCATGCAGCGTCAGGATTTGGCCCGCGCTGCTGCTGCTGAAAGGGGTGAAATTTCGGTTGCCAGTGCGGCATGGTGGGGCTGGGATGAGACAGACTCTACAGTCTCACTGCAGAGGGCATTTTCCTCCAGGGTAGATGTTCTTGTTGTACCTGCCATGGACGGTGCCTGGAAGGCTGGCCCCCTTTTCCTGGATGGGCCTAAGCATCTAATTCTTGACCCAGGTTCTGAAATTGCTGCGGTTGATGGCGGCTTTCGCCACCAGCGGGGATCTCTTCTCACTTTGTACCGTCAATCAGGAATCAGAATAAGCGGGTATGGAGCCAGTTTGCGAATGAATAGAGAGGCTTATTCACGAAAACCCTATGAATGGTCTCAGTGGCGGCATGCACTGACTCTGCTTGAATCTCAGGATATACGTGTTGAGGGGCTGTCTATAGAGGATTCAGGTGGAGATGGAATCTATATGGGTCAGAAGAAGGGAGGGTTCATACCGCGTAATATACATCTTAAGGATCTCTACTTACTTAACAATTATCGGCAGGGAGTATCTGTAATCTCAGCCGACGGATTTCTGATGGAGAGCTGCTATATTTCAGGAAGCAGAGGAACTCCTCCCATGGCAGCCATTGATTTTGAGCCAAACAAAGGGCTTTTCGGATTGATTAACTGTACGGTATCGCATTCGCTTTTTGAAAAAAACGGCGGAGCCGCCTTAACTGTACATTTACCGAATGTAACTGATTTTCACCCCACAGTTTCAATTACTATCAGGGATACAGTTATTCTCGGATATCCCCTTTCTGTCTGGATTCACGGCATGGAAAGCGGTGCAGCCGGAACTCTGAGTTTTATTAATTGTCAGGTCAGCGGTTTCGGTATAATCGGGCATTCAAAGAATTTTACCGTTATTCCTTAGTGTGGTAATATGACTGATGTATATGGAAAAAAAAATCTTTTTCTGTAATAGTACATGCTATAAAGATAAAAAATCTCCAGGGAGACCCGCATATGCGCCGATTAATACTACTGTTATTTCTCATGCTGCCGATGGCAGCTTTTTCTTTGAATATAACCGATCCCATTTCAGAAATTTATGACGATGTTCAGGTCTGGTATGAAGCAGGACTTGTGTATGAGGTCCCCTCTCTGCGTCCCTATCCTGCCCAGGTTATGGTTAAGATACTCGAGGATGTAATTGAGCATTCAGCCACTCCGGCAGCAGAACGGAAGCGGGCGGAAGCCTATCTGGCGGAACTTACCGGTACCGACATCGACCTTGTCTGGGGTGGCGAAGCCCAGCTGAAAAGCGGTGAGGATGAAGAGTATTTGTGGGGAGTTCTCGGTATAGAATACAACACCTGGTTTAATGATTACATTGCCCTTAACGGTGAATGGCTGGCAATGGCAAAGTATGAAGGCTCGGGCTATTATGCAGCCGGAGAAAAAAGCCCTCTGGACAGTTTTGATGACAATGCCGAAGCGAATATAAAGGGCCGTACCATAGAGCTGCGTCAGATTCTGACTAACTCCTTCAGCGTTGGGTTTGATTGGCTTTACCTTCAGGCAGGAATCCACCGCAATTCCTATGGCCCCATTTTTGACAATGGTGCAGTGCTCGGTGGGTACGCCCATTCTGCACCCACTTTTGATGTTGTATACGATACCGGCGGAATGTTCGGAATTACCACCACTTACATGGATCTGACTGCCACCAACTACTACGGCGAAGAAGCGTATGCAGACAAGCATATGGTTATGCAGACCTATACCTACCGGCCGACAAACTGGTTGGAGTTTGAATTCCTTCAGAGCATAGTCTATGGCAATCGCTTCGATCTGACCTATTTTGTTCCTTTCAGTTTCCTCTTTTACAACCAGAACTTTACCGGCTACGAGGACAACAGCCTCATGGGCTTCTCCATGGCCATGGATCTGCCCAATCAGTTCGGCGTCAATTCCTTGCTCTATATTGATGATGCCCACTTCAACGATCTGATCCGCTTTGATTTCGAAACCATGTTCAAGGCAGCCATTGAAACCGAGGTTACCTGGACTCCCATGCAGGACTACCTGCGCCGGGTTTCACTGGATTATCTGGCCATAATGCCCTATACCTTTGCTCATAAAAGTGACCGGTATGATGATGATGCTCTTTCCAATGTTGGGAATGATGTAAACACAAATGGAGTAGACGATTATCTGGAATGGCTTCAGGAAAATGCAAACTATCTCAACTACACTACATATGGAGAAGCTCTGGGTGCGGTTCTTGACCCCAACTCGGACCGGCTTACCCTGAAATACTCCATGCGGCCCCTGCCGGAGCTGGATGTAAGCTTTATCGGGCGTATGATCCGCCATGGCAACCCCAGTGAGGATGAAACAGGTACCACGGCAACCGGAACAGATGATGGAACCATCTATGATGACGGCTACGATGAGAATGGAGACCACTCCTTCAAAGAGTTCAAGTTCCTCACCCAGGATGCCATCGAGTACACCTTGGTGGGTGGCTTTGACGTATCCTACACCTTTGACCTCAACCCAAGCAGGCTTTCCCTGCTTCTGGGGTACCGTCTTGAGCATATCCGTAACCAGCGAAACAGTTCCGGCGACCCGGTAATGGGCAACAACGAAACCAATCAGTATGTAATGGGCGGATTTATCTACTCCTACTCATTTTAGTCTTTATACGGCGGACCGTTGTAATGAAGAAAAAAGTCCTCATACTGACTGCCGTCCTGCTCTGGACGGCAGCGGCGTTTGCCCAGAACTTTCAGACCATTATTCCCTATGATTCTCCTGAGGTGAACAACCTCACTCTCCTGTATCGCGAATTAGGGATGGCACTGCCTTCGGAAACTGCACCCTGGACGGAGGCGGAGTTTCTGATAATGCTGGACCGGGTGCAGCGCCGCAGTGGAGAACTGAGCAGTACCGGCAAGGATATGCTGGCGGGGTTAAGAGAAAGCCTTAAGAAAGATCCCATGTACAGTGAATCAGGCGGTGATTTTGCGGCGGATGTCAATTTCAATGTTGCCCTGGAAGGTTATCTGGGGCTTATCGGCAATGAGGATGAGCGTACCTGGGTGCGGGGCTACGGAGAGCGTGAACCTCTGCTCTACATGCCTGCAGAAGGGTGGTTCTACGACAGCTTCTATGCAATGACCAGTCTGACCATTCAGCAGGACTATCTGGCTGTATTAGGTGAGCAGGGAAGTGGAACAACTTTGCCTACAGATTTCAATCTGATAGACAGCAACTACCCCTATCATACAGCCCTTTCCTGGGGCGGTGAGCACTGGAATGTAAGATTTGCCAGGGAATCTCTCAACTGGGGGAGCGGAAAAACCGGTAATCTTCTGATTGGCGCCAACGGGGTTTCCCATGATTTTTTCGAAGCCACAACCTTCTGGGAGCGTTTCAAGTTTACCTTTCTCTGGCTGGGAATGGCTAATTACGAATGGTGGGATGATGTAAATGAGGATGGAGTTGTTGATGCTGGAGAGATCGAAACCTATACAGTAGGTGGCCAAACATTTTACAAGCCTGTTTACGAAAATAAAAGTGACTTTTTTTCTGCCTTCTCCAGTCAGGAGACTCTGCGTCACTTTCTGGCCCACCGCATGGAGTTTCGTTTTAGCGACCAGTTCAACTTTACTTTTACCGAGGCGGTGATGTACCAGGACCCCTCTTTTCAGTTTCGCTATCTGAACCCCTTGATGGCATTTCACAACTGGTACCAGACAGGCAGCGCCAATTACTTTATAACTCTGGAAGGCGATTATCAGCTTCTGCCGGGGGTACGGCTCTATGGTCAGTTTCTGGGAGATCAGATTGCCTTCTACTTCAATCGGCAGGACGGCACCTATTCCGATGTTCCCCCTGCCATGGGTTACCTGGCCGGTCTTGATTTGTCCCGGGAGCTCTCCGGAGGATACCTCTACGGCGGCCTTGAGTGGGTTAAGCTTGATCCCTACAATTATATAGACCGCTCCGGAATCAATCTCTGGTATGAGCAGTGGATAATGAGTAACTACATCGGCGGACATCCGGTGCTGGTAATCCAGCCCCTGGGCTATGAAAAAGGACCGGATTCCATGACGTTTTACGGGGAGATCGGCTATAAGGTGCCGGATGTCTGGGAGGCGAAGCTCAGCTGTGATTACTCCCTGAAGGGGAAAAACGAGATTACCACCGAATGGTCCGATGATGAGGGTGAAGCCGAGAAAACTACTCCGTCAGGCTCCAATCCCATACAGAACCTTACGCTTACCCTGGGGAGCAGCCTCAGTGGTCAGGTTGTAAATCTTCCGGAAGACATGACGTTGGGCAGCAGTTTGAGCTGGGTATATATAAACAACTATAATCATATTAAAAATAAGAAAATCTTTGATCTCCAGCTTTCCGCTTCTGTTTCTTTTCAATTCTGATCCGGATATTAGTATATTAGTCCCAAGGGAATATCAGTTTTTTCGGTATTCCCTCAACTTATATCCGGAGGTTTCACATGAAGAAAAACATGGGTCTTGTTGATCGTGGTGTTCGGATTCTACTCGGCCTTGTTGTTGTTGTGCTCTATGTTAACCAACTGATTTCCGGTGTTGCTGCAATTATTCTTGGTATTATTGCAGTCATTTTCTTTGTTACCGGGCTGGTCGGTTTTTGTCCTCTCTATGTGCCGCTGAAAATAGATACCGGTGCGAATAAGGACTCTGGCGACGAAGAGTAATAGCCGCTATAGTAAACCGGTAGAAAGGTGGTCTCCCGGTGGATATTATCAAGGATCTTCCCCCGGGCGCCGTACTTCACTCGTACAGCGCTCTGGATTACTATTACACAGGTGAACTTCACAATCCTCTGCATATCCGGTTTTCCGGCTCTCTGGCAGATATAGCCCGGGAGTTTGAAGATGTAGATTTTCCGGGTATAGAGGATTGTGATGCGGCTGCCGGCTTTGATGAGTATACCTGCCTGATCAGCTGTATGGATGAGGGGGAACCTCTCAGGCGGGAGCCCTTCACCCTGCAGAACTTCAGTTATGATCCCCACAGAGGCTGTTTCCTGGATCCTCTTAATGTGTACGAGGATGTGAAATCCCGGAGAATGCGGCTTTTTGATGAATCTACCCTGAACGAAGGGATAGTGCTTGCCGGAGCGGTCCTTGCCTCGCGGTATGCTCCATGGGATGAAGAGTATTATCGTGACTGTTCCATTCGTTGGGGTGGAATAAGCATATACGAGCAGCGCCTGCTGCTTGAACAGATTCTGCAGGGAAAATACGCCCACCGTGGTCTCAGGATACTTATGGATACTGGCTTCATAGATGCTTTCTGGCCTGAACTGGCATCAATGGGCGGTATTGATCATGCAAAGGAGCATCATCCGGAAGGTGACGTATGGCAGCATACCCTGGAAACCTTCCGTTATCGTAAGACTCATGATATTGCCCTTGCACTGGGCCTGCTTCTGCATGATGCAGGAAAGCCTGAGGCACGCAGAAGTAACGGAAATGCCTTTGACCGTCATGCCCAGATTGGTTCCTCCATGGCTCGGCGTTTTTTGAATAGACTGGGGTTTAGCGGAGAGCTCCTCTCCGAGGTGGAATTTCTTGTTAGGGAACACATGCTTCCCGCATTTATTCCGAAACTTCCTGCTTACCGTACAGAGAGGACCATGTCGTCTCCCTGGTTCCCCAAGCTGCTTGAATTATACCGCTGCGATCTTTCCTCCACCTTCCGTGGGCCCGACGCGTATTATGACGCCTGTAAAACCTACCGACGTTTTCTCAAATATAAAAAAAATCCCTTCCGGACAGCAGAGGGGAAAAAACAGCTGCGACTGTTTGTGGAATAAAGACCCGGTTTTTCTTGACATATATTCAAACTGACTTTAATCTATCCTCGATGGGTAACAGATATCTGAAACATCAGATATCGTAGTTTCTACCATTACTCCGAGAAACTTTCAGTACCGGGATATTTGCATCCTGCCGGTGTTGTCTCTTGAAAACAGAAAAAACCATAGAGGAAGAATATGAAACAGGAAATTTTTAACGGAATATATGCTATTCCCCAGATATCTTTCAAAGAAAATGATGCGGTCGATTACGATGAGACAATGCGATGCGTTCAGTTTCTGCTGGATTGTAAGGTCCATGGTATTGTATTCCCGGTATACGCTTCTGAGGTAAGCACCCTCCTCGAGGAAGAACGTATTACTATGGTAAAGATGGCATTGGACATTGTGAAAAAGCAGGTGCCTGTTGTGGTTGGTATCTCGGCTGAGCGTGTGCAGACGGTATTAACGCTGGCAGAATCCGCATGTGATCAGGGAGCTGATGCTGTTATTGCTTACAATCCGACGACGCTCTCTCCAGGTGAAATAGGGGAATACTATAAACAGATAGATAATGTTATAAATGTTCCGCTGTTTATCCAGAATCTCGGACCGGCTTTTGGTGGAAAATCCATGTCTGAAGCACTAATGAAACAGATTGTTCTGCAGAGTAAAAATCCCTGCTATGTTAAGGAAGAGGGTACTGACTTTCTTAAAGTTCTTGAAAAAATGACAGCCTATCAGAAAGAGCATTCGGAAAAACTTTTAGCCGTATTCAGTGGTCAGGGGGGGCGTTTCCTGCTGGAAGAGTACAGACGTGGATCAAAGGGCACAATGCCTCCTTCTCAGCTTGCGGATGTTATGGTGGACATTTGGAATCTGCTTGATGATGGAAAAGAAGTAGAGGCCTTCGAGCTTCACCAGAAAGTGCTGCCTCTGTTACTCTTTTTTGGTAATAATAAAGTACCGTCCTACAAGGAAATCCTTAAGCGCAGAGGCATTTTTTCCAGTACCAGATGCCGCCCGAAGAACTGGCCCGAAATGGATGACATGGCAAATAAGGATCTTGATTTTCTTATGGAACAGATTGACCCTTACCTGCGTGTAAGGGGTTAAAATGGAACCGTTTTAAATTGGCCCCTGGCATTGTAAACAATGACAGGGGCTTTTTTGTAACTCACCAGCAGGTACAGAGGGTTTCTATATTCTCCAGGGAGACATCAACTCCGCCGACGCTCTGGCCGATCAGTCCTCCACCGTTTACCGTAAGGACTTCTTTCATTTTCGTTGCGCAGGCCCGGATTTCGTTCGGTCCTTTAAAGGCCAGGACCTGCTGCCGGTCAATTTCACCCCAGAAACAGATTTTTCCTGCATAATTTTCTGCGATTTTATCTATATCCATAATCCAGAGCTGGGTATTAATGGCATCCACTCCTAAATCTATCCATTCCTGATACAGATCGTATACATAACCATCGGAGTGGAAAAAGACCTTCTTGCCTTTGGACTTAATCTTGTCGATCAGTTTTTTGTACACCGGCTTGAATATCTCCCGGAAATCTTTCGGAGATATAAGCAGGCTGATCTGGGAGCCCCAGTCTTCGGTGAAGAAGATCCCGTCTATATCCTTATCCAGCCAGTAATCCAGATATTTCATGAAGTAGCCGGTTATCCTGTCTATGAATACATACAGCTCTTTCTCCTTCATTCCAAGATCGAGGAATGTATTCTCTGTACCCCGGACAAACTGCATACGCTGAAAAGGTTCCACCTTGGCACCGACAACAAATTTTCCCTTCGCCCGGCTTGCCCGGATTTTCTCATCTATCTGTTCATTGTATTTTTTCCACTCATCATCCAGCCACTGCAGGGGAAAAACATACTCCTCCACTTTTGAGAGGTCGGCAAGGCCCGGATTTTTTACCTCCCCCACCATTCCGTTTGCCAGAACAAGCCAGCTGCTGCCCCAGGTATCGGTATACTCTCCCTTCGTGGTTGATTCTTTATAGAAATTCCGATCTCCGGGACCGGCGATAAGGTCTATGTCGTTGGGATACTTATCGGTAATAGCCGTAAGTTGACTGCCGTATCTGTCTTTTGTTGCCTGGTGAAACCAGAGATTAAGGGGAATTCTGTCGGGATTGGCAAACTTGAGTGCCGCTTCTACACGTTCTTTACTGGTCATAAATTCTCCATGGATATTGTATGCAATATATTGGAGGGCTGTCAACAAAAAAAGCCAGCCCCGTCAACTGGAGCTGGCTGGTTTTCAAAAAATAATGAATTAGAAAATCAGGTGAAACTGTCTATCAGGTACTTTTTCAGTGCTTCAAGAGTGTTTCCTGTTACCACTGACTCTTTCTTCAGTTCAAGGACGTCTTTTAACTGTTCCGGGAGGGGAGGCTTTTTACCAGTGGCTTCTTCCACCACCTCGGTAAATTTGCCGGGAGCTGCAGTGCCCAGGCTGATAACTGTCGGCTTATTACTGCCGGTAAATCCTTCAAGGAATCGCCTTGCGGAAAGATAGCCGACGGCGGTGTGGGGACAGAGAAATTCTCCCCGCTCTTTTTCCACCTGACCCATGGTTGCCAGTGTTTCGCTATCACTTACCCTGTCACCCAGAATAATCGCTCCCATTTCTTCCCAGTTATCGTCAAATATTGCCTGGAGACGTTCGAAGTTACTGGGGTCTCCCACGTCCATCGCGTTGGAGTAGGTGTGTACCGAGGGGCGCGGTCTGAAGATATTTGATTCAAGGTACTCTGGAACCACATCGTTGACGTTGGTGGAGGCGATAAAGCGTTCAATCTCCAGTCCCCAGCTCCAGGCCATAACTCCGGCGGTAAGGTTACCGAAGTTGCCCGAAGGGACACAGAAAACAAGCGGAGTATCTGCGGGTATCTGTGCTTTTGCCCATATGTAATAGAACGACTGGGGCAGCAGGCGGCCGAGGTTTATAGAGTTGGCGGAACTGAGGCGTATCGCCTGAGTAAGCTCCGGATCAACAAAGGCTTCTTTTACCATTCTCTGACAGTCGTCAAAGGATCCTTCCACTTCTAGGGCACGGATATTACCACCCAGGGTGGTGAGCTGTTTTTCCTGAAGGGGGCTGACCCTGCCTGAAGGATAGAGAATGACCACATCTATGTTGGAAGATCCGTAGAAGGCCCTGGCGACCGCACTGCCGGTATCTCCGGAGGTTGCAGTAAGGATAACGGCCCTTTCATCTCTTCCTGCCAGGATGGAGTCCATTACAGCTGCAAGAAAACTTGCACCGAAATCCTTGAAGGCGCAGGAGGGGCCGTGAAAAAGTTCCAGGATGGAAATCCCGTCTCCCATGTCCTTCAGTACGGGACTGAACGTGAATGCACGATTACAGATTTTCTGTGCCTCTTCCATGGTGAATTCATTGGGAAGCAGGGCAAAAAGAGTCCGGGAGGCAATTTCTGTAAACGGTGTTTCTGGCCCGAACTCCCTGAACAGGGGGCTTAGATCGGGGACTCCGTCGGGATGATAGAGTCCTCCATCCGGGGCAAGGCCGCGGAAAACTGCCTCTTTAAAGCTTATTTTCTGTTCTGGTGAGCGGGTACTGGCAAAAGCGAGGCTCATTTTTTCTGATCTCCTAAAAAAGCTGCGTGCACCACGTTAAGGGCTTCCTTACGGTCGCTGCGGTGAATCACAAAGCTGATATTCCGTTCCGATGATCCCTGGGCTATGGCAAGTACATTAATTCCGGCGTTGCCCAGAGCACTGAAGAGTTTGCCGGATATACCCGGGGTTCCCTTCATGTTTTCTCCTACAACAGCAATAATTTCAAGCTCTTTTACCAGATCTATCTTCTGTACCATACGGTAGTGAAGCTCTCTTTCCAGCTCTGCTTCCAGTGCCAGAACTGCCCGGCCGGCCTCTTTTTCCCGGCAGACCATACAGATACTGTGCTCTGAAGATGCCTGGGATATCATGATTATGTTTATATCAATCTCTGCCAGGGCACTGAAGACTCTTGACGCAACGCCGGTATGACCTAACATTCCACCGCCTTCAATATTGATCAGTGCGGCATTTTCAATGGAAGCCACGCCGGTTATGGGCAGACTGTTCTTGCGAATATCCGCAGCAATACGCGTACCCGGTGCTGAGGGATTCAAGGTGTTTTTGATATAGATTGAGATCTTCTTGTCCACTGCGGGTATCATTGTATAGGGATGAATTACCTCTGCTCCGAAGTAGGAGAGCTCCATGGCATCCTCTATGGAAACATCAGGCAGTACGTAGGCATTTTCCACCAGTCGGGGATCTGCGGAGAGGACCCCGTCCACGTCTGTCCATATTTCCACGCTGCTGGCATCTATGGCTGCACCCAAAAGGGAGGCAGTGTAGTCAGAGCCGTTCCGGCCAAGAGTTGTGGTGATTCCTTTAGGGGTGGATGCGATAAAGCCGGTTACCACAGCTATCCCTTCTACAGTGTCTATTGCTTTGCGGATTTTCGGGTAGCTGACTTCAAAATCAACCTTGGCACTGCCGTGGGAGGCATCTGTGGTAATTATAGTGCGGGCGTCGATATAGCTCGCTGGAGTTCCTGTACTCTCAATGTAGGATGCAATGAGCCTGTTGTTCAGCCGTTCGCCGAAGCTCATAATCATATCCATCGTCCGGGGTGTGCACTCTTTTACCAGCTCCACACCGTGTAGAATATCGGTAAGGTTATTCAAAAGCTGATCAAGATCCTGCATAATTGCTTCGGCATCGCTTTTCTCCGTAAAAAGCTTTGCAGCAGCCTCTGCCTGTCGCTGCTTGATCTCCTCTACCAGTCGACGGTATCCGGGATCTCCGTTTTCAGCTTTCTCCGCTGCCTCTATGAGCATATCGGTAATACCCTTCATTGCTGAGAATACCAGAACAACCGGCTCCTTCTCATGAGCATTGAGAGCAATAGAACTGACATGTTTAATCTTTTCTGCGTCTTTGACGGAACTTCCGCCGAATTTCATGACCTTCATAGGCAATCCTGTATGATTGAATTGTCTAAGAATATACTAAAGATTGTCTCCTCATGCCATAGGTAGAAGCCCGGGTTGGCTTAAAGAAAAAAAGAGTGGCATACACATAAGTAAATTGGTATGATTTGCCTCATATGGCTTCTCTGCGTATTCTGATCCCGATTCTCTGGGTTTCCCTGCTTCTGGTTCAGTGTACCACGGCACCGGAGCTGAAGCGCAGCACGGGAGAACCCGATCCTGTGGTTGAACGGGAAAGCAATCCAGATATTCTCCTCAATTCCGGCGACAAGTCCGATCCGGCCGAGGTATATACAATGCCTCAGGACAATGAAATGAAAACATTTGCATTGAAGGCTATGCAGGGGGGAGTCCGGCCGGTACTCGACAGGGGGGGGTACCCTGTCGCGGCCGTCTGGTCTCAGTCTGAAAGAAAATACTGTCTTGTTCTAAGCGTCTCTGGAAGTGATAATCCGGCATATAAAGATCTGTCAGAGTTGTCCCACCTGTATAATAACAACGCCCCGGCAGATTATATTCTTACCTGTTTTCAATGGTACCGGGGAGATATCTTTTTTGCATATACCGTCAAGCTTGGCTCTTATCCGGTTATTGAAAACTTTCAGGCTCAACACTTCGGAGAGAATAAAGAGAAAGCCCCAATGGCTGTGATGGTCGATTTTCTCTCCGGTGAGGGGGGGGTCTCCTATATTGTATTCTGCAGTGCCCTGAAAGGACGCACTCTGAAGATCCGGCGCAACAGTACCTCATTTGCCCAGAGAAAGGATCTGGACCATGACGGCATTGATGATATGCTGATTTATGAAGCCGTCTATGAAGAGGGGACCGGAAAAGAAACTTTTATTTCCTGGTACCGTTGGGACGGCCGCACCCTTTCAGCACATAAAACTGTTAATATTGTGCGGAACCTTAATACATTTCTGAAGGAATCTGCAAATGCTCTGGAGAGCAGGTCTTTCCGCAACTTTCTGTTTGAGTATGTTAATGGGGGGAATTCCGCCGATTTCTCCGGTGAACTTTCCTTTAAGGACGCATTTGCCCGGATTTTTAAATCCGAAGGGCAGATGGAAAACGATAGGAATACCCTTACAGAAGAAGCTTTCAAGTCCACACGGAAAGTTGTTTTCCCTGAAATTCTTGAAAACCCCTTTGACATAGGCTCAGGAGATTTCAGCATGGAACTGCCTGTCCATTTTATTGCGGACAGGGACCACCGCTACAGCGTGGGGCTTGCCATGAATGATAACCCTTTTTCCGGGCGACAGTACTATTTCGTGCCGCGGCAGCCTTGAAATATTTTATTCCCCTGCGGTAAATTGCATTTATGTATACCTATAAGATTGAGGGGAATATCCCCCTTAAAGGCAGTATTCAGGCCCGGGGGAATAAAAACTCCGCTCTTCCCTGTCTTGCTGCTGCTTTGCTGACAGATAAAACAGTTATCCTGCGAAACATTCCCGATATAGAAGATGTCGGGGTCATGATAGATATCCTATCTGCCCTGGGGGCAAAGGTGGAGAAAAAAAGCGGCGGAGAGATCCATATCTGCTGCAATAAAAGTCCGAAATCTGAAGTGCCAGCCCAGATGGCCAGAGATATCCGTGCATCCATCCTGTTTGCCGGTCCCCTGCTTGCCCGGACAGGTAAAGTTCTGCTGCCACCACCCGGAGGAGATGTAATCGGCCGCCGCAGGCTGGATACCCATTTTCTTGCTTTTTCCGAACTTGGAGCCAGAGTTGAGGTTGACGGTATTTTCAAGGTGAGCGCAAACAAGCTAATGGGAGTTGACCTGTTTCTGGATGAAGCCTCGGTTACAGCCACGGAAAACGCCATTATGGCAGCAGTACTTGCAGAGGGAAAAACCATGATTCAGAATGCTGCATCCGAACCCCATGTGCAGGATCTCTGCAACATGCTGAATAAAATGGGGGCAAAGATAAGCGGTATCGGCTCAAATATTCTTACCATCCAGGGAGTAAAGAAGCTTGGGGGTGCTGATTTCACCATAGGTGCGGACTTTATGGAGGTAGGCTCCTTTATCGGTCTTGCTGCGGTGACCCGTGGAGAAATAGAGATCGAAAATGCCAATCCGGAGCACCTGCGAATGACCAGACTGGCCTTTAACAAACTTGGCATACACTGGGAAACCGATGGAACCACCATCAGGGTCCCCAGCGGTCAGAACATGCGGGTTGTCCCGGATATAGGCGGCAGTATTCCACATATTGATGATGCCCCATGGCCGGGTTTTCCTGCGGATTTAACCAGTATTGTTACCGTGGTTGCCACCCAGGTGGAGGGAACGGTGCTTATCCATGAGAAGATGTTTGAATCGAGACTCTTTTTTGTAGACAAGCTTATTGGCATGGGGGCACAGATAGTCCTGTGTGACCCTCACCGTGCGGTTGTCAGCGGCCCCAGCCGCCTTCGCGGGGCAGATCTGATATCACCGGATGTCCGGGCTGGAATGGCCATGGTTCTTGCCGCTCTCTGCGCGGAAGGGACCAGTGTCATTCACAATGTGTATCAGATTGAACGGGGATACGAGTCGCTGTGTGACCGATTGTCAAACCTCGGAGCACGGATAGAGAAACTTCCCACAGCTTAATTTTCCCGGGTAGTTTCCAGTCGGGCTACAAGCAGCAGGGCGATCCCCAGGATAAAAGCCTGTACAAGTATAACGAATACAAGGGTTAGTACAAAGCCTGCCTGCAGAAGCAGATACAAATAGACAATTCTGCTGAGGTGTACATACAGACCGTAGAGGCGGAAGACTGCGGCTGCAATCAGGGGCATTAAAAGATAATGGTACCATTTCTTTCTGTTCTGTACCCGAAATGCCCATCCGGCGGCAAGAGCGAGGAATCCGAGTATTAACAGGCTGAATGGTTTCAGCAGGCGCATTATTATCTCAATCTCGATCTTGCCCGGATGATACCCGTGGGCGGCATATTCCGGTCGCAGGGCAAACAGCTGATGCAGATACTGCAGTTTCAGGGATGAATCAACCTGACTGTATCCGGGGATTTTACCTACCCCGGTATTGAGAGACCGCAGAGATGCCGGTTTCCCGCCGTCCGGTGCAGCAAGATCAACCGGTTCATAAAGCAGATTTGTCCTGTCCTCCCGGTCAAGGGCTTTCAGCATAAGAGAAACCGTTGTCTCTTTTGTTATCATATCTGTGGACTCAGTGATCTTGGCCGCCGGTGCAGTAATGTGGTAGGCAACCTTCCCTCTTGAATCCATTCCGAGAATTTCCGCTCCGTAGGCATATGCAACAACTCCCAGGGGAATAAAGCGGTTAAAGTAGATAAATTCCTTTATTTCTCCCTGCTTATTGATGAAAAAGATATCGGGCCGGCCCGGGAGAGCCTTGATCTGTTCCAGTTCATCGGTGAAGAAGGCGTTTTTTTCAAGCTCCTCGAGTACAAGATGGCTGAAGGTTTGGACATCCTGATCCATGGGAGACTCTTCCTTCAGATCGTGAAAAAGGTAGTAGGCCTTTATGTAATTTCCCTGATCGAAGGCGGTATAGGCTTCCCGTTTTTTTCGGTAAAAATCGCCTGTCTCCTGTGCCTCCCTGCTGAACTCGGATTCCTGAATATGGTTCCATGCCTCTGCCCGGATACGTGAGGCATCACGTCTGCCCGGATCTATCTGCTGAGCTATGGTTGCGTAATAGTGGGCGGAATAGTAATCCCTGTTATTGAGAAAGCGCCCTGCTGCCCGTACAAGGTCACCGGCAGACTGGTTCATCAGACGGTTGTTGTACTCCCCGGAGTTGTTTCCTTCCTGCGCTTCCCTTTTCGGGACAAGATCAAAGGCGGCAGCTGCTGCTTCTTTTAGCTTCTGGACCTCTTTATCGTCGGGATTTATACTCAAATAATAGTCGAAATAGAGGATTGCTTTCTGGAAATCTCCTTTCAGTTTGCTGTTTTTCCCCTCCCGGAGAGATCCTTCAGCAAAACTGCTTTTTCCGTAGAGTTCTTCCAGGCCCACCCGTATTCCCGGAGCAAATCCTTCGGAAATGACGGTCTCAACGGTGGCCATAAGTAGAAAAAGCATGATGAGCATGCTTGCAAAATGGGTAAAACCGGAGAGACTCTGCCGTTCCAGCGGACCACGGATAAAAAGAAAGCTGAAACCAAGTAGAACAGACACCGCGGTAAGTGGAATTATGGCATCAATCAACTTTACAAATGCCGTGGAGAATGACCAGTGCAGGAAATAGATATCCAGAAGGCCTTCTGTGGAAAAGTTCAGCAGAGAGAGAATAAAAACCCCGGCGAAGTAGATCCCGGCGGTTATCATGAAAAGGATAACTGTCTTTCGGACGGCGCCGTTCATTTCTTTGATCTCCTTCTGTTATAGCGGTCGAAGGGAACGAAGAAAATGTCCCAGAGGATCAGTACTGCAGCTATTCCGGTAAAGATCAGGGGAAGATTGTTCGTCGGCTGGACGCCTGGTATGTATGTGGAAAGAAGGTTCCTCGTTTCCGGTGCAATCATTATTGCACCAAGAAAGAGGGCAAGCCGTACAACTGCAAGAAAGTAGATTGTATTAATAAGCGGCCATGATGAAAGCCTGGCAAAAATCCAGAGACTTGTCAGCATAAGACCGAATGTCGCGATCTGAAGCAGGAAATCTTTCAGGGAAAGACTGTAGTTGTAGATAAAGAATGAAGTTAGGGCTTTGCTGTCCTGAATTATGCGCCTGATGCCTGCACCCGGATCGAGCGCAGATTGAAAGAAAGGATTTTCCGGAACCCGGTCCACAATAACATCTCCGATTCCGGCTCGGTCTTTTCCGGCGGATGTGAGGGTTCCTCCTATAAGCCTTGGATTGTTCCCGGGAGAAAGAATAACCGCGCCCTGTCCGGGTGTGAAGGAATTTTCAATGTACACCGAACCATTCATGTAGCTGTGAATGGATCCCGCTATGGCAACACCGCTATCACCTCCGGGAACAAACATAGCTTCCGGTTTAAGCAGAATATAGCTGGCGGAAAAGCAGCCCGAGAAGCTGATCCATAGTACAGCAAAGGTAATTATCCCATTTCCCGGCTTTCTCTGAATCAGAAAAACTGTCAGTACCAGAGCAAGGAGAGACCCTGGAAGGAGTGCTGCTCCTGCGGCATTCATCAGTACTGCGATATGCCATGAAGGGGGGTAATGGTTTGCTATCTGAAGATCCCAGGTGAAGATATATATAGACAGGGTAAGAATAAGGGTAATCCCGACGAAGATGAGAAGATACTTAAGAAATACCATTAATGCATTTTTCACTCTGACACGAATCGTAGCATGGCCTTTCCCGGCTGGCAAGCGTCTGTAGGATTCTAAATAACTGATAACAACTTATCCACAGGCGGTAAAACTGATCATCGGTCACTTTGGAAAATTGAAATAGTTGGAAAATTGTCAAGATGTTTCTTTCTATCTTGGAGATATTTAATAAAAATGTATAATTACTTGTATTATAAGGAAATATTTTATGAGCGTTTTAGGTTGAATTTGATGTTATTCGACTTAAGTTATTGCTATGTAAGAAATAGGATCCTGAGAAAATCTATAAAGAACTTATCCACAAGATATCAACCTACCTTAACATATATCCACCGGTCCTGCCGGTAAGAATTATTGTATGCACTTCATCGGGGAGTACCTGTTTAAGTTTTCTTCTTAAACTGACTATATGCATATCAATTCCCCGTGACTGGGCACGTGTTTCACCCCACAGGAGACGTGCGAGTACTTCCCGGCGTACCTGGTTTCCTCTATACCGTGCCAGGACGCGGAAGATGGATACCAGAGCTGGTGAAAGCGCTGTTGTTCCCGAGGGACCAGTGAGGGTTCCTCCTTTCAGAATAACCGTACCCCAGGGGTAATCCACGGCTGTTCCATCGATAAGTCGCTCTGCCCGGGCGATTAATTCCTTCTCATCCCAGGGGTCTTTCAGATAATCGCTGCAGCCTGCAAGAAAGCTGCGGTACAGGTTGTGACCCGGTCCGTATACCAGTACCGGTTTGTAGTTGAAGTTTTTCGGACAGTGGATCCAGTCCAAATGACGAACCGGAATTAGATAGAGGGTGATGTCATTGTTCTTAAGAGGAGAATCACTGAAAATGAAGTTTATGTTCGACTGTTCCTGATCCAGCAGACGAAGTCGGTAGCGCAAGTCTCCTTCTGCCGGTGAGAAATTAATGAGGAGATGACTACGATCCTTGCTTTCAGTCCGGGACTTCGTCCTTGTTCCGAGGAGCTTCGATTTCATTTTCCATCTTCTTTTTTAAATCTTCCAATAATTTATCTGCACCCTGGTTGTCGGCCTTGGCTTCCAGTGCCCGGTACTCTTCTTCCAGAGGGTCAATCCCGCTATTCATTGCGCTCACTTCTTCAAGAGCCTCTGTTTCTGCTTCCAGCTGTTCCACCTTGGATGCCATATCTTCAAAAGCCTTGAATGCAGAGGTGTTTTCCATTGATGTAAGGTGCTTCTGTATATCCTGCTGGGCTTTTGCCCGTTTGGCCCGGGCAATAAGGAGGCTCTTTTTGCGGATGGATTCCTCCATCTTGTCCTGGAGCTGCTTGAGTGCCTGCTTAAGCTTATCCACTGCCTCATGCTGAGAATCAACCTGCTTTTTAAACTGTTCTGCAGTGTTCAGAAGATCCCGTTTTCGAAGGAGCGCTTCCTTGGCGGAGTCATCCTTCCCGGCTTTTACAAAGGCGACAGCCTTTTCCTCCCACTCTACGGCAAGTTCCTGGTGCTGTCGCATTTGCCGTTCCAACCGCTTTTCATCGGCAATGGCGGACGCCACGCTCTTTTTTGATTCGATGAGTTGAGTGTTCATTTCAGTTATTGCCTGGTTCAGCATCCGTTCAGGATCTTCTGCTTTGCTGAGCATGGCGTTTACGTTGGATTTAAAAACCCGCCTGAAGCGGTCGAAGATACCCATCGTGTTCAATCCTCCTGGAGGCTGGGTGGAAAAAGAAAGTGTCTGTTATCTTCCCCCGGAGGGGAAAGAATCATATCAGCCGAGAAAGACCTGACCGGAGTTGTCTATGGCCAGAATAGTTTTACATTCAGAACAGCGGAAGCGGCCGGATTTTGTTGCTTTCAGTCGTTTGCTGCAGATAGGACACTGAAAAATTTTCGGGAAAACTTCAGCTGCACCGGTTTTTCCGTCGGATCCGAAGAATTCAACTGCTTCGGTAAGGTTGTCTTTAATATTAAAGAACTGGGAAAACCCGAGAAGTTGAAAAACCTCGTATACCTTGGGCTGTATTTCAAGAAGCACGAGATCACCGCCCCGGGGGCGCACTGCCTTAAGAAAAGCGGTAAAAGATCCAATTCCTGTACTGGAGACGTAGTTGAGACCACCACAGTTAAAAATCAACTTGGTATATCCGCTTTCAACAGCTCTGGTTACCCGTTTCTGGAAAAAGTTTGAGTTATAGGTATCGATATATCCGGTAAGGTAAAGAACCAGACATCCTTCTACTGTATCAACCTTCTGAAGCCGGATCTTGAGGCTGTCATCCTTTTCGTCGTCAAATCCTGCAACTATATCGTTATTGCTCATGTGTCCTCTTCACAGTCAGAAATGAGTTACCGCTATCTTATCCCCTAATAGTATAGGGGTCTCCAATCTTTGTCAAATTATTATCACATAATCAGGATAATAACAAAGATAGAAGTAAAGTTTCGGTTCTTTCTTCTCCTCCTATCATCGGCGCGGCTATGTATACACTTAACTACTTACTTGACCGTAAATAAGAGAGTGCGTAAGATTAAACAGCAAGGGGGATTAAAGTATGAAACGCGGTATCGCTCTGGTGGTTATGACCCTGATTCTTGGTGTTAACGCTGCCGCCCAGGATTCGTATGAAGAGTTGAAAAATATTCTCAATCTGAATGCAACCCTTAAAACATCCAATACAGATACAGCATTGCTTGATTCCCTGATCGAAAACCATTCTCTGGTTCTTTTCTCCGGTACCGTTGCATCAAGAACAGTTATCAATGGTGAAGAGGCTGATTTTCTGGGTGAACTTGAGCTTATCGACGGCGAATGGCAGGGAACAGACGCTGTTACTATGTTTAAAAGCATTCTCCTTCTTGAAGGGCCGGACTATTTTCACGCTATCCCTCAGCGGCGGTCCCGGAGGACGGATCCCCGGGAAATAAGCACCAACACCCGATTTATGGTAATCGGTGAAGCGGTGGATAAACGGGAGACTTCCGAAGGGGTTTTTCCGGTTATCAAAGTCCGATTTCTCCGGGAGCTTTAAGCACCGGCATATTCTGAAATAGCCTAAAACACCAAATCCTCACAGGTTATGCTTTCGTCTTCGGCGTGGAGTGCTGCTCTGGTAAGTACTGCGGACAGTTCCCGTATATTGCCCTGCCAGCGATGGTCCATGAGGAGATCCATAGCCCGGGGGTCGATATTTATCTCTTTTTCACTGAGAAAGAACTTCACCAGCAGGGGAATATCGCTTTTCCGCTTTCGCAGAGGCGGAACTGTCACTGGAAGAATATTCAGCCGGTAATAGAGATCTTCCCGGAATGTGCCGGATTCCACCATCTCTTCAAGGCGCCTGTTTGTGGCGGCAATAAAGCGGGTATCTGCGTGAATGGGTTCTCCGGAGCTTCCCAGGGGATAAAACATCCTGTCCTCCAGTACCTTCAACAGCTTTACCTGGCTCTCCAGGGGCAGTTCACCAATTTCATCAAGGAAGAATGTGCCGCCGTCACTCTGTTCTATTGCTCCCTTGCGGTTTACGGCTCCGGTATACGAACCTGCGCGGGTTCCGAATAACTCGGATTCTATGAGCATGTGAGGGAACGTACCGCAGTTTCTTGGAATAAACTTTTCTTCTCTGCGAGGAGAGAGGCGGTGAATAATTTTAGCCACCAACCCTTTACCGGTGCCGCTCTCACCGGTTATGAGCACAGGATGTTCTTCCGGTGCATACTTCAGAATTTTTCTGCGGAGCTCCAGCATAAGGGGATGCCGGCCTATGAGGGGAGAGAGTTCGGGGTGTTCACTTTCAACAGGCACGGACTGGTTAAAGCTGAAGATTCTGCTGAGCAGCTTTTCCAGCTCTCCGGGACATACCGGCTTTTTCAGCCAGTCATATGCACCATGGCGCAGGGCATCAGCAATTTCCCGGACTTTCTCCGGCGGGGCCAGAGCCAGAACCGGCCTGGAACGGCTGCGCCGTCTGAGCATCCGAAGAATGTTTTTCCAGTTAGTGTGTTCAATGTCAACAATTGAAAGATTGCAGCTATGGGAATAATCATCTTCTGCAGAACGGAAAAGAGTGCTGAATCGGGGTAGACATGCTTCCAGCAGATCACAGTGGCCATGGTCTGTACTATATATAATTACTTTTAACATAACTTTTTAATTATCTACATAGTACAATGGGCCTCTCTCTTTGGCAAGGAAAAAATTTTACCGGCATTGACATATAACCCCCGGGCACGGAGAATACTGTTTACTATGATTCAGGAACGCCCCCTTCTTCCACTGTTTGATTATGGTTTTCTTAAAAGATTCTTTCTGCTCGTACTTTTTGCAGGCCTGCTTTTTATTGCTGAGATTGTAGTATTTGCCTGGTCGTTCAAGAATTTCTCTTTTGAAAGGGTGCTTGCTCTTACAGCGGCTACCGGATTCCTGGGATTTTTCTGGGTTGCTGCTGGTGTTAAGCGGCTCTTGAAAAAAATTCTTATTCAGATCCAGGAAGGTCACTTTCCTGAGCAGCTTATTGTCCGCCTTCTGGGTATTCTTTTTGGGGGCCTTATGGTGATGCTGCCTGGATTTTTAACCGATGCCCTCGGCTTGCTGATCCTGCTTACCTTCTTCAAACGTCTTGCAGGTAGAATCTTGCTTGGGATTTACAGCCACCGCATAAAAGGTGCCTACGAGTACCTCAAGCTTTCCTGATACGGGCGATTAACAGTCTCAATCCGAAAAAGAAATAGACAATACCTCTCAAAATACGCCAGGGCTTCTTAAGTAGACCAGGAAGAATATAGCTTCCCCTCTCCCAGGACTTTCGCGTCGGTTTGCGGCGTTTTCCGGCAAAAACTTCAAAACAGTCACCGCCGTAAAGGCTTATTCCACTGGTGAGGCTTTTCTGTTTTTCCAGAAGCCACCGGTCACCGCCTTTTACGCCTTTTCCGGTTAACAGCAGCGAAGGGGATGCTTTACGTATAGCCAGCATTATGTTCTCTTCCGCAGGGCGTTTATAGTACCCTGCACATCGGCCTACAATATTCAGGCCGGGGAATGAGGTGCGCAGATTTGATGTTGAGGTCTGAATAACCTGATGAGATCCTCCCAGGATATAGACCGATTTGCGGTAGTGCTCAAGCCAGCCGAGGAGCTTGATGATAAACTCATAGGGCATATAGGTTGCAGGCATTGGTCTGCGGAGAAAACGGCAGACTTTAGCAACTCCGGGAGTTACAGGAATCACCAGACTGGCATTCATCAGTACCCGGCGATATTCCTGATTGCGCATGCCCCTCATAAGATCCCAGGTGGATACCAGCACTATCTGATGTTTTTCTCCGTCTTCCAGCATTCCCCGGACAGCTTCATCCAGTCCATCTTCCGGCATGTGGTGCACTGGTACCGAAAGAAAGTCTATATGTTTTGCCCCGGCTACTTTAGTTTCCATGCTGCAGACTCCCGCACAATGGTTTGGACCGCTGCAACAGCGTAGAGTGCCGCGGTCTCCGCCCGGAGAACACTCTCTCCGAGGTACAGCGAATCATAATAGAAGGAATCGAAAAGTTCCAGCTCTTCCGGCGAAAACCCGCCTTCCGGGCCGATTAGTACGGCTATGCCGCCTGTTGCCCCCTCCAGCAGCTGGTGCAGGCTGGTTTCAGAACGCTTTGATTCATGGCAGACCAGGACATGCGAATACTTTTTAAGGGCTTCCTTCAGTTGAGGAACTTTCAGGGGACGGCTGATTTCCGGAGCTGTTGGGGTTCCGCTCTGCTGTTGAGCTTCCCGGGCAACACGTGCCCATCGCTCCAATTTACGGGTAACATCTTTTTCATCCAGGCGTATGTCGGTATTTCGGCTCAGCAGGGGAATTATCTCTTTAACACCGCATTCAGTGCACTGCCGGATAACCTGATCGAGCTTCCTCCCCTTCGGGATTCCCATAATCACGCTGACCTCTTCTGATCTTTCCCGGGGCTCACCGGTGGAATCCGGATAGACCGTAAGTATAGTTGTATCTTCACTTATGGAATCCACCCGGCAGCGATACCGGCTACCTTCCGGGTCAACTGCAGGAAACTCGTCACCTGTTGACAAACGCAGTACCCGGCTGAGGTAACGATGGTTTTTTCCCTGCAGTTCCAGGAGTTCTTCGCCGGATGTCCTGCTGGGAAGGACAAACTGGCGCATCAGGAGGGTTGACTGATCAGCTGAACATGCACGGAACGCTGTCGCGGACCGTCAAATTCGGTGAGATATATTCCCTGCCAGGTTCCCAGAGTTAGTCTGCCCTCATGGACAGGAATTGTCACACCGGGACCCATAAGACTGGTTTTTATATGAGCTGCTGAATTACCTTCACCGTGGGCATATCCGTCATTGAAGGGGACAATTTTATTCAGCTCCATAAGCATATCCCGTTCCACATCCGGATCTGCTGCTTCATTTATGGTTATTCCACAGGTTGTGTGGGGAATATAGACCGTACATATTCCCTCTTGAACCCCGGTTTCTGTCAGTACCCGCTTTATCCTGCTGGTGATATTCATAAAACAGGTTCTGCTGTCTGTAGCGATTTTAAAACTTCTGAAGGGCATCAGTTGATCTCCCCGGTTTTGAGCATATCCACAGCTTTGTTCAGTACCTTGTCAAATTCCAGATCGTAGACAGGGGGAAAGTCCATGCGGCGGTTGTACTCGCTGCGGATAAGAAAGCGGATATCCCTGTCCTTGAGGTTTATTCCACGGGCATTCAGATCGGCAATAAAACCGCTTACCTTTTCCGGTGTCTCTGTGGGGTTTTCATTCACGAAGTTTACGATAAGGTTCTCTTCGAAGATTTTCTGCAGTGATTCCTGCTCAGCTTCGCTCAGTTCATCAGGTTTAATTATCAGATCCGGCTCTACACCTACCTGATCCACGCTGACGCCGGACGGGGTGTAATACCGGGCAATGGTAAGTTTAAACCCGGTTTCACCGAATTCCCTCACCCACTGAACCGAACCTTTGCCGTAGGTTGTTTCTCCAATGAGGTATCCCCGGCCGGTATCTTTCATTGCTCCGGAAAAGATCTCCGATGCGGAGGCTGATCCTTTATCCACCAGAACAACGACAGGCATGGCCGCCGGCAGTTCTACCGACGGATTCGCGGTAAAAACCTTGTTTTCGTTGGGAATGCGTGATCGGGTACTGACTATGGTACCGGAAGAAAGAAACTGGTCTGCCACTGAGACTACGGAATCCAGAAGTCCTCCGGGATTTCCTCGTACATCAACAATAAGAGCGGTGAAGTTGTTCTCCCGGAAATACTGGAAGGCTTCTCTAACCCGGTCATCGGTGTAGGGGGTCCAGTCTATGATACGGAGGTAGCCAACGGTACCGATCATACCTTTCTTCATTGTGGGGACTTCAATTACCGCCCGGGTAATGGTCACGTTGAAATTGATGGTGCCTCCCCGGCGGATGGAAACCTTTACCTGGGTTCCGGGGGTTCCCTTCAGGCTGTCCACAACCTCGTCCAGAGTAAGGTCTTCGGTGGACTCGCCCTCAATGGCGGTAATATAGTCTCCGGCATGAATTCCGGCCTTGTAGGCAGGTGCGCCTTCAATTGGGGAGACAACTTCCACAAACTGGGGGAAAGGCCGTCTCAGGGTAGGCTCCAGCTCCAGGGCAGGATCCGGTTTTGATATTATAAGACCCACACCTCCGAAACGGCCGGTGGTGGTATTCTTCAGCAGAGTCATGTCGTTTTTGTTCAGATACACTGAATAGGGATCGCCGAGGCTTTCAAACAGGCCTTTTACTGCTCCCATATAGAGTTCTTCAGCGTTCTTTTCATCTACATAGTTTTCCTGAACATATCTGAACAGGAAATTAAACATATTCAGATATTCCTGCGTCTCTGCGGTATCAACTTCCGCGCTGAGAATGGGGTTCCCAAGGGCAACCATGGCTATTACCGCAATAAGAACGGTGGTTAGTATAAGGGGCAGCGGTCTGGACTTCATGAAAAGACTCCTTTCGGGCAAAACCTGTTACGGAAAACCTGCTTCCGATGATATTTCTGTTTATTTTTAAATGTAACGTTATTTGCCAATAAAATCATCTAGCTTATCTAACTTGACTGCACCCTGAGCAGTTCGTACAATCATGGTCATGATAAGAAACGCCCGGTGGATTCTGATACTGTTCCTGTATGAAATTGTACGGCTTTTTCTGGTTTTTAACATCGCATCCGTCGTATTTAATGGAGAAGGCTATCTGGATACGGGAATTATGATATTTTTCACCGGTATTCCGTCTCTGCTTTTTCCTGTAATGGTTCTGGCTTTTTATCAGAATCCGGAGAACGAAGCCCTGAAAACCCTGCTTCTTCTTGGAAAGGGGCTGATGTTTCTCTCGGGTTTGCCGGTTCTTCTGCTTGTCTCCTCTTTCGGCCTCATGGTAGCCCAGGTTTCTCCCGGGATTGTTTCATTCCGGGTTCCTCCGGCGATTATCTCCTTTCAGGTTGTGATTTGTCTGGCTGATTTGATTTTCCTGGTAGTTCTATTATTATTTAAACCGGCCCGGAACAAGGTTGAGACCCCCGGCATTCCGGCGCCTCCGGTTATCCGGATAGAGGAGGAGTAGATGCAGGTTTTACCTATTGCCAGTGGAAAGGGTGGAGTAGGAAAGACCCTGGTGGCTACCAATCTCTCTATTGCCTTGGCCCAGGCGGGTAAAAAAGTCATCCTGGCCGATCTTGATCTTGGAGCATCGAATATCCACCTTGTGCTTGGTATGGGATCGGTCCAGAAGGGTATCGGGACATTTCTGGAGAACAGCAAGCAGAAAATAGAAGATATAATCTGCGATTCGGGGTACAAAAATCTCAGATTTATCCCGGGAGATGCGGAAATTCCGGGGATGGCCAATCTCAAGGCAAGCCAGAAGCGCAAACTTTTTAACAACCTTACTTCTCTGGATGCGGATTATCTGGTAATGGATCTGGGGGCAGGTACCAATAACAATATTCTTGATTTCTTTCTCTATTCCGGCAGGGGCATTATTGTTACAGCACCTACTCTTACGGCGACACTCAACGCCTATCTCTTTCTGAAAAACGCGATTTTCCGGATTATGAGCGACTCCTTTAAACGCACCTCTGAGGCATGGAAATATCTGGAACGGCTGCGTCGGGATGGCCAGTCCCTGCAGAAGGTGTATGTGCCCAAGCTCTTAGAGCGCATGAGTGATGAAGATCCGGAAGGGTTTGACGTTTTTATACGGAAGATGAGCCACTTTCATCCTGGGATGGTTATGAACCTGCTGGATGATCCCAAGGAGGGCTTAAGGGCCCAGAAAATACGCCGTTCAAGCAAGGAGTACCTGGGGATTGATCTGGACCATCTGGGAGTAATCTATCGGGATCATCTTCAGGATGTTGCACTGAACTCCAGATTGCCTATTGTTATCTATAAGCCGCAGTCAATTTTATCCCAGGCTATTTACCGGATTGCAGATAAGATTATTCAGGCAGATGAAGACAGTGAAGGTCCTCTGGATCTTCAGAATATAGACGATTCCTATCTGACTGCAGAGATGGAAGCGGAAATCGATTTTGATGCCAGGGTTTTTGAGATGGAGGGAATGCTCAATTCGGGAGCGCTTTCCTACGGAGATCTGGTGGATACAATAAAGACCCAACAGTATGAAATTTCCAGAATGCGCAAGGAAAACAACCTGCTGAAACAGAAACTGGTCAAATACATGCAGGACGCAGCAAAATAACAGTTCCCCTCTGGGAGCATTAGGTACTTATGGCAGAATCAACTGGTAGAGGGACTGTCGATATTCTCCTGGAAGATCAGGGGTTGACGGCAATCCTCAGTTTCACCGCAGATCCCCAGGGACCTGAGCAGACTGAGGATACCATCCGTAATCTTCTCAATGAGAAAGGGGTGCGTAACGGCATAGACAGCGCAGCCCTCGAAAAAGCGGTCGCCTCCATTACAGGATCATCTTCTCTTCCTTCTCCCGTTGTGATAGCCCGGGGAACACCTCCGGTACCACCCGAGTCTGCTGAAATTGAATGGGAGGAGCTTCCCGTTCCTGAAGAGCTGCAATACGATCTGTCCCGTACTCTGGAAAATGCCCCGGCACCGGAAGTCTATACTGTTACGGTGGAAAAGATAAAACGGAGCCGCAGGGTAATGAAAAAGTCAAAGATACCCTTTGCTTCACCCAGGGAGGTGGAGGAAGAGTATTTTGACAAGGTTGAACGAAAGGAAAAGGTGTATGTAAACCCGGAAGTTCTTGCCTCCGGCTGGTGTGAAGCCGGTGTTCTTTTAGGGGTGAAATCCCCCGGGAAGCCGGGCAAGCCGGGAAAAGACGTCTGTGGTCAGTCGATACCCGCCGAGGACGCGGAAGCGATGTTCTATTGCGGTTCTGGTGTAAAGGAGAGCACCCAGAGTTTTGAATCCCTAGAAACCGGTTTTTTGCGCAGAGGAGCCAACTGGGTGGAAGTGCTCCCTTTTCTGCAGCACAGGTGGGAAGTCGCACTCTCGGATGATCATAATACCTGTTACCTGAGTTTCAACCCCGGCGCCAAGGGGCTTGCGCCTCCTCCGGCTTCTGATATTGTTGCCCGGGCAGAAGAGTTAGGGTATCCGGCTGATAAACTGATGGGAACACAGGATATCCAGGTGCTTGTGGCGGGGGCTGTAAAAAACAGTGAATTTCTCGAAAAGGAATCGATTTCCCTCGACGAAGACGGATGGTTTGCCGTGCATCCTTCAGAGGATAAGCTGAAGGCTTTTCTGTCCATCCGGAAAAAACGGGGAAATGGTAAACCTCTTGTGCTCAAAGAGGTTGGAGCCGCCATTCTGAGCGCCGGTCTCAAATCCCTCGATCGTCAGGCTGTGCAGAAGGCAATTCTGGATTTTTACCGCAGTCCGGAGTCTGAACTGAAAAATTACCTCGTGTGTGAGGGCAAAGAAGCGGTTACCGGCGAGGATGAGAATTTCGAACTTCAGGTCACCTATATGACCCAGGCGGATTGTGATGTAATCTCCGCAAGGATAGGTGAGCTGAAGGAGCAGGGAGCCATGAGTATGGATTCCTGGTCTGATTTTGATATCTCCCGGGTGCAGAAGATGGCTCTGGTCAAAAAAGACCAGCTGATAGGTCAGTTTCTCAAGGGAAAGCCCGGTGAGGCAGGTTTTGATGTCTTCGGTAACAAGATCGATCCGCCGCCGGGAAAGGCTGCGGCGGTACAGACTTTCGAAGGTCTGAAGGTAGAAAGGGGTATGCTCATAGCTCAGCTGGACGGAGTTATGGAGTTTGCTGAGATCGAAGGGACAATTTTTCTGCGTCTTCACCCCCATCGGAGTGCAGCAGTTTCCATACAGCTTTCGGAAGACAGGATGAAAGCCTTTCTGACTGTTTCTCCGGCTGAAGGCAGTGGTCTCAACGCCACCGAAGGGCAGATTAATGATGAGATCAAAAAAGCCGGAATCCAGAAAGGGCTGATGGAAGATAAAGTTAAAGCCATCGCTGCTGCTGCCTCTTCGGGAGAAAGTATAAACAATGATATTATCGCAGAGGGCGTCCCTGCCCGGGATGCCGGAAGTGTTGAAGTGGAGATGAAGGTCCACATTGCCAGCGGCCAGGGAGTTTCCATCGCCAAAGACGGCCATGCGGATTATCGAAGTCAGGACCGTATTACCGTTGTCAGCGAGGGAGACCTGCTCGCGGAGATCCGTATTCCCCAGGGCGGATCCGAACCGGGTTGGGATGTAACAGGTAAAACCCTGAATGCCCGGGAACTGAAACAGGTACCGCTGTCTGCGGGTAATAATATCGATGTAAAAGAGGAAGAGGACGGGCTTACCCGCTACTATGCCCGGGTTTCCGGTGCTCTGACCAATGAGAATAACGTGCTTGAAATAAAGGATGCCCATTTCATACCCGGCGATGTGGATATGAAAACCGGCAATGTGAAGTTTAATGGACCGGTCACCGTAAAGGGGTCGGTTATGCCCGGCTTTGTGGTGTTTGCCGGCGGAGATCTGCAGGTGGGCGGGATTGTCGACGGCGCCCTGCTTTCTGCTGACGGTTCTATTGCCATAGCCAACGGGGTTAAGGGTGCCGGGAAAGCAGTGCTCCGGGCCAAGCAGAATATTGCCGCTGGTTTTATAGAACAGGCCCATGCCATGGCAGTGGGTGATATCAGGGTTAAGAATTCCTGTCTTCGTTCAAACGTTCGCTGTAACGGACGGCTAACGCTGCTAAGTGAGAAGGGTAACTTTACTGGAGGGAATCTTAAGTGCCGACGGGGAGCGGAGGTTCAAAACCTTGGACATCCCAATGGTGTTCCCACCAAGGTTTTCTTCGGTCAGGATTACCTGATTGCAGACCGGATTCAGGTGGAAGAGAAGGAAATAGCAAAAACACGCCAGAATGTGGCGAAAATCGATATGATTCTCCATCGTCTTGAAACAGCCGGGGAGAAAACAAAGCTGTCCCGGGCACGTCAGGAGAAGCTGAAGTTTGTTAAGCTTATTGAGAAGCTGAGCCTGCGCTTGTTTACCCTGAGGGAAAAGTTTGAAGAGCATTTTCCATCTGAGATAGTTGTACGGGGAACGCTTTTTCCGGGGGTGGTTTTTGAGAGCCACGGCAGGTATTATGAGGTCGATTCGCCTAAAAAGTCTGTTGTTGTCTATTTTGATCCGGATGTTGGAAGAATTCAAACCAGACCACTGGAACAGGCAGCAAAAGAAAACAAGGAGAAATAATGCCGCTTCCGTTTATTCATTTTCCTGATTGGATCTCTCCTGAGATAATTCCGGGGCTGCCGGTTCGCTGGTACGGCCTTATGTATCTTATCGCCTTTGCAACAGCCTATCTGCTGGTACGCTTTCAGCTGAAAAAGGAGGAACCCGGGGCCTCTGTCGAGATTATCGGCGACCTTTTTTTCTGGGTAATCCTTGGACTGCTTTTGGGCGCGCGGCTGGTTTCTTCTCTGGTCTACGATACGACCGGGTTATACTGGACAAAACCCTGGCTGATTTTCTGGCCCTTTGATCAGGAGATGAATTTTACCGGACTGCAGGGAATGTCTTTTCATGGTGGACTCCTGGGGGCGGTTATCGGTGCGGTACTTTTCTGCAGAAGAAGGGGAATCTCCATGCTGCTCTGGACCGACAGGATTACAGCCGCAGTACCTTTTGGGTATACCTTCGGCCGACTGGGTAACTTTATCAATGGTGAGCTTTTCGGCAGGGTCACCGAAGCACCCTGGGGGATGGTATTTCCCCATGCGGAACGCTTTCCCCGAAGTCTTCCATGGGTTGCCGAAATTGCCGGAAAGCTACATTTGACCGGAACCACCGCGGTTAATCTTCCCCGGCATCCCAGCCAGCTTTATGAAGCCCTGGGAGAAGGGGTTTTTCTCTGGCTTTTCCTCTGGTTTGTTATCCGTCCCCGCAAACAATTCAACGGGTTCATCTTTTCCTGGTACCTCATAGGCTACGGTGCCATCCGTTTTGTTATAGAGTACTTCCGCCAGCCCGACAGCAACTTGGGGTTTATTCTCCGTCTCGGGCCGGATCTTTCCATCTATCAGCCGGGAAGCTGGCTCAATTTCAGCCTGGGACAGCTCTTTTGTCTGCTGATGATACTGTCTGGCGCTGCAAGTTACTATTTTACCCGTCGTAAAGCACTTAGCTGACAACTGAAAGTTGTAATGCCTGCCATAGGGGTTTCCCCTATGGCAGCTTCAGGTCTTTCCCCTATATCTAAATCAGGCAAATCCCCAGTAAAACTCTCAAGAATCCCCGATTTTGCGAAACCCGTTTCTATTGGATATTAGACAGGTACTTAAGGAAACCGTCGGGTTAAGGAGGACAGGGGCATGACGAAAATGGTTCAATTCAAGGATTACATGGAAAACGAGGATCCGTATCAAACGGAGACCGATCCACTGAGCCTTTACCTTCACCAGATTTCCAACTACGAACTCCTGAGCAAGGAAGAAGAACTTCAGCTTGGAAAAGAGATTGTGGATGCCCGGGAAGAGCTTGCGGGTATCGAGAATGATTTTGCCTCGGGAACGCTCAATGAAGAGAGCTACATCTGCCTGAAAGAAATTGTTGAGAGCAGATCAGAGACACTGAAAAACACGATGATTACTTCAAACCTCCGACTTGTTGTTTCCATTGCCAAGAAGTACCAGTATCGGGGTCTTGGATTTCTTGACCTGATCGATGAAGGCAATATCGGCCTGATTGAAGCGGTTGAACGTTTTGACTACACCAAGGGCTGCAAGTTCTCCACTTACGGAACCTGGTGGATCCAGCAGGCTATTATCAAGGCCCTTGCCGATAAAGGCCGTACAATCAGGGTCCCAATTCATGTGTTGAATTCTATTCGGAAATGTTTCTCTGTTTCCAAGCATCTGACTCAGGAACTTGGGCGGGACCCTAAAGACTACGAAGTGGCGGAATATATGGATCTTCCCGTGGACCGTGTAAAACATCTTATGGAGTTCAACAACGATACCACATCTCTTGATACCACTGTTGATGAGGATCATGCTACCTCACTCTCCGATCTTATCTGCAGCGATGACTACAGAGAACCCTTTGAGACAGTATTCAGGAAATCCCTTAAGGATATACTGGTTAAAACCCTTGATAATCTGAGCTTCAGGGAGCGCCGGATTATTGAACTGCGTTACGGTATAACCGGAGAGGCACCGCTCACCCTGGAAGAGATCGGTTCAATTCTCAAGATAACCAGAGAGCGGGTTCGCCAGATTCAGAACAAGGCAATTGAGAAGCTTAAAACCTTCGCATCCATACAGGAACTTCAGGAAGTAATCTGACTTTCTTCAGAAACAGCATTTGCGCCGTCAGGAGTTCAACTCCCGGCGGCGCTTTTTTTATTCTTCTTGAATTTCAACTGGAAATAGACCAAACTTATTATATGAGTTGCTGTTTGCGCTCATATTACAGCGGGTTTCCTTCGATAAATAGAATGAAGGGAGCATGGAGCATAACTCTATGGCAAAGAAAATTTTAGTTGTCGACGATTCAAAGGCGATCAGACAGAGTGTAACATTCGTTCTTGAGCAGAATGACTTTGAAGTTATTGATGCCGAGGACGGTCTTGATGCCCTTGATAAACTGGAAAACCAGACGGTGGACCTTATCATTACCGATGTGAATATGCCTAACATGAATGGTATTGAACTTATACAGGAAGTCCGCAATCGCGGAGATTTGAAGTTTGTTCCCATTCTTGTTCTGACAACGGAATCACAGAATTCTGTAATGGATAAAGGTAAGGCTGCAGGGGCAACCGGCTGGATTGTTAAGCCCTTCAGTACCGACAAGCTGCTTGCGGCGGTTAGAAAAGTCGTCGGCTGATAAGGAGACGGACAGGATGCCGAGACACAGGCATGGCTACAGCGATTTAGGACCAAGATTCAGACAAAAAGGCCTGCGGATGACCATTCCGCGGCAGGTTATTCTTGAAGCCCTGGATGATTTTGACGGGTTTGCCTCTGCCGAGGATATCTTCATGCGGGTGCATAATGATCATCCGGGAATAGGGCTTGCCACTATTTATCGGACCCTGATTCTGCTGACAGAGATGGGGCTGGTAAGCAAGATTGACCCCGGTGACGGGAAGGCGAGGTATCAGCTCCGGGAAGAGGACAGGGAAGAAGCTCCCCATCAGCATCTGCTTATCTGTTCCAGTTGCTACCGGGTAATCAAGTATTCTGATTTTTCCGATGAAGAACGACATACACTCCACTCTATAGAAAAAAGACTTGAAGAACTTCATGATTTTTCCATACAGCGACATGCAGTCCATTATTATGGAATATGCCCGCAGTGCAGGGGAAGGAAAAACTAGCCGGCTGGAGCTTCAGTCACTTTTTTCCCAAAACCCTTGCATGCGCTAGAAAAATCAATAATCATTTTATAAGAACGATCCAAAGCAGGACTATTAATTATGTATCGGGCGGAGGTAAAATATGGCAGATGAAAAACTTAGTAAGAATTCTGATGATGAATTGTTGCTTGTGGATGATGAGGATGAATCATATCAGGAGAATAAGTATCTTCTTTTTAATATAGGCAACGAAATGTACGGTATCAATATAATGATTGTTACCGATATTATCGAACTTCAAAAGATTACCGAAGTTCCGGATATGCCGAACTATATCAAAGGTGTAATCAACCTGCGTGGAAAAGTTATACCCGTTATGGATCTTCGCCTGCGCTTTGGTATGGCTGCCAGGGAATATGATGACCGCACATGTATTATAATTGTAAATGTTGAAAACACCTCAATCGGTTTTATCGTTGATACGGTATCCGAGGTAAAAGATATCTTTGAAAGTGAAATAGATCCACCGCCAAATTTTAAGAAACAGGCAACACGAGACCGCTATATTTCCGGACTCGGCAAGGTGGACAATGAGGTAAAAATTCTGCTGGATGTAGGAAAGATCCTGGATCAGGACAGCGGGCTGGAACTTGAAAAACTTTCAAAGGAGCAGTAGGAATGTTTAAAAATATGAAAATGGCAATGAAAATGTTTGTCGGGTTCGGCAGCATTCTTTTTTTAGTTCTTATAGCAGTTCTTATTATTCTTTTTAATGTTAATACCATCCGCAGTGACGCTGCTGCGCTTAATAATGAGTTCGTACCGGAAGTAAAGATCGCCAACGAAATTGAGCGGAATTCACTTATGACCATGTATGCCATGCGGGGATACTCCCATACCTTTCAGGATAACTCCTGGAAGGAGGCTTCAGCAAACCTGAAAGAGATGTTTGCTGCCATAGACAACGCGGAGGCCCTGGCTGCCAGGGCTCAATCTCTGACCCAACTCTCCTCTGGTGTAGTAAAAGCAAAAGAGAGCGCAGATGAATATGACTCCTTCGCCAAAGAGACTAACATAACCATCCAGGGTATTATGACTCAGCGGGGTGTTTTAGATGCCGCCGCTGCAGCATATATGTCAAACTGTTATGATTTTATGGCCGAACAGGACAAGAGGATGGAAGATGAGATTGCCGCAGAAGCTTCCAGCGCTGCACTGGCCCAGCGGTATCGTAAAGTTTTACTCATAAACCAGATTATCAGTACCGTCACCGATATCCGGATTAAAAACTTTAGCGGTCAGTTATATACTGATCCTTCCATGATGAATGAGGGCATTGCAAACTTTGACACCATAGATCAATTTTTGTCGGAAATCCGGACTATTACCTTTCAGGCGTCTAATATTGCTCAACTGAATCGCATTCAGGAGGCCGGAAATGCCTACAAGAATGGTATGCAGAGCATCCGGGACAGTTACCTGCATCTTCAGGAACTGAATACGGGAAGAAATGAGTCTGCCGCCAAGGTTCTCGAGTCTTCCCGCAATGTTGCCATGGCAGGGCTTGACGCTACCCAGGAGAGAACCGGGGATACTTTAAGCTTGGTACAGGAAACATTTATCACTCTGGTGATTGGAATAATCGCGGTTATTCTGGTTTCCACTCTTATCTCACTCATGTTGACCAGGATGATAACAACCGCCTTGAGCCAGGGAGTTCTTTTTGCCGGCAAGATTGCCCGGGGTGATCTTGATGCAACCCTCGATGTCTACCAGCGGGATGAGATCGGTCAGTTGGCGGATGCTCTGCGGGAAATGCTGAAATCCCTGCAGTACAAAGCAGAAATGATCGGTCGCTTTGCCGCAGGAGATTTCAGCCAGAAGGTACAGCTTGCCAGCAATGAAGACGGTCTGGGCAGGTCCCTTGAAACAATGCGGTCATCATTGAATGATCTTCTTGGTCAAGTGAATATTGCCATCGATCAGGTGACCTCCGGTGCAGACCAGGTTTCGCAAGCCAGTCAGTCCCTCTCGCAGGGCGCAACCGAGCAAGCCAGTTCTCTGGAGGAGATATCCTCCTCTATAAATGAGGTAAACGGCCAGTCACAGCAGAATGCAAAGAACTCTCTGGAAGCTAATGCCCTGGCAAAACAGGCCACGGAAAACGCAGAAAATGGTAATTCCCAGATGCAGGGTCTGGTTACCGCCATGGGTGAGATAAACTCCGCTTCGGACGAGATTAAAAAGATTGTTAAGATAATTGACGATATTGCCTTTCAGATTAATCTGCTTGCTCTTAATGCCAATGTGGAAGCCGCCCGGGCGGGAAAATACGGCCGTGGATTTGCCGTTGTTGCTGAAGAGGTCCGGAATCTGGCGGCCCGTAGTGCCGAGGCGGTGAAGGATACAACAGCGCGGGTGGACGAATCTGTACGAAGTATAGAAACGGGGAACAAAGCTGCCGAAGCTACAGCAATACAGTTAGAGGATATTGTAAGCGGTGTCGGCAAGGTAGCAACTTTCCTTGAAGAGATTGCACAGGCCAGCCGTGAGCAGGCACAGGCAGTCAGTCAGATTACTGAAGGTCTGGATCAGATAGATCAGGTGACACAGGCAAATACCGCCAGCGCCGAAGAGAGTGCATCAGCTTCCGAGGAACTTGCCTCCCAGGCGCAGCATCTTCAGCAGATGATCTCCCAGTTTACTCTTGAGGTCCGCTCTGTACGGCAGATAGCCGCACCGCAGCCCGCTGCTCCTGCAGCAAAGAAAAGGCCTGCTATGTCAATGCCCGCAAGGCCTTCTACTCCGGTGAAGAAGGAATCAAAATCAGACTATGAATTCTATCCGGATCAGGAAGAAACCGGCATTACTCCGGTGGACCCTTCAGAGGCTATCAAGCTTGATGATGATGATTTCGACCGGTTCTAATACAAACTCAGATTATTTACACCCCGTCAGACAGGCGGGGTGTAGTTTATTATGAATTCGACTGTATAAAAAATCATACGTTTTTCCAGGTGCAGTGGGTGATTCTACAATAGACGTTGAATAAAGTTTTTCTAAATAGGTATTTACGGGAAGCGATAATTCGACTTTTTGCTTGGCATCATAATTGCATGTATACAAAAAGATAGTCAGTAAAGACAGGTATAAACGGTGCAGAGTAGAAGAATTTTGGCTTTTCCATCTTTTTATTTTCAGACAGTTTCAGATACAGTTCGCGGAGAGGTTGTTCGTAAGAGTATCCATATGATGGTTTCTCTTGTCCCGCTTATGGCCTCATATAATAAAACCATTACTCTCGGTTTGCTTGCTCTTGGTACTCTTGTTTATACATACGCTGAGTTCATGCGCTGCAGGGGGCTGCAGATTTCCTTCATTTCCAGAATCACAGCCATGGCATCCAGGGATAAGGAGCTGGGTCATTTTGTTCTCGGTCCTGTTACTCTGGGAATAGGTGCTATGATGGCTCTCCTTCTCTATCCTGCAGAGGCCGCGACAATCGGCATTTATGCTCTGGCTTTTGGAGATGGAGTTGCCAGTCTGGTGGGCCGCCTGTTCGGTAAAATTCGTATACCGGGAACCGGGGGGAAAACAATAATTGGCAGTCTTGCCTGTTTTTCGGCAATCTATATCAGTACTTTTGCTGTCTGCGGCAATCTTGGTGTCTCTCTGGGTGTGGCCTTCATTGCTACAGCGGTAGAAATGATTCCCCTCAGGGATTTTGACAATATCCTGATGCCCCTTTCAGCAGGAACGGCTTTTCTCCTTTTGATCTAGATCCACAGATATACTTCATGGGTGCGGTGGGAAAAAAGCACCGTACCAATACAAACCAGTCCAAATCCAGCTGCCCGGTACCAGATTCCTTCCCCTCTTAGCGAAAGTTCAAATCCTGCAATAAGCATCAATGATGCAAGGGCAAGCCACAGATAATCCCGGTTGTTGTTTCGTATCCATGCAACGATGAAATTTATCACACTCAGAGTCTGAATTGTCAGCATTACCAGCATTATGTTGAAAATATTCAGTAGATATATCCCTGCACCGGATTTAAGTACCGATTCTGTTACCGGCATGGTGGATGCCAGGGTAAAAGCCGTGAGCAGGATAATTCCGAAGGCGATGGAAAGTTTCTGGTATTGCATTCCATTGGCAAACAATCCGGCGGCGAAAATGGAAAAAAGTCCAAGAAAGCGGGAGAAGTAGAGTGACCGGACCACCACGCTGGTGAAAAAAGCCGGAATGGAAAGTATCTCTGCGGTAGCCGGCAGTATCCTGATTCCTTCCATTCCAAGGGAAAGTAAAAATATGAGAAAAAAGAATATTTCCGGAGAGGCGGTTTTACGGAACTGAATATAGAGAGCGAGTACCGCGGACAGGGAAAGAACTTGAAGCAGGAGCATGAAAAGGATATCACCGTTGTTATCAAGAGCGGGCTGAAGAAATGCGCTAAGGTGTAAACTGGTCTGGTGAAACTGAAACAGGTTGAAGGTATAGTAGAGTCCGGCAACAAACAGAGTAAGTAGAATCAGGTTTATAAGCGTCCCGGCTATAATAATGGCGTTTCTCAGACTTAAGGTCATACCGGTATTGTGACGAAAAACAGCATAGGGATCAATCGTAATAAATAGTGGAAACTCTCAACTTTTCCCGGTTTCGTTCGATACTGATATAAGGAGGCACCGGAAATGGTAAAACGGGGTTGTATTATAGTAATGCTGATACTGGGGATGCTCACTACCCTGTCAGCTGGTGATGTCGCAACCTATGTCAATCTAGGATTCTCCGTAGATTCGCAGTACTTTCTTTTCGGCTACTATGGGATTGATGACAAAACTTCAAATCCCTATGCAGAGATGTATCTTGTGGATGTACATAAGAATGCGTTTATTCCCGGCGGTGAAATGCGGGGCATTTATCCTGTTGAGGTATCCGCCGGCCAGAATGGCTCAGGGGCACTGTATACCCTGTTTGCGGATAATATCGAGAAGATAAAAGAGCATGGCATAGACCATCTGCGTTCCGGTCGAATTGTATATCTCCTGGTTAACGGGGCAGAACCGAAGAGTCATCTGGAGTTCCGTGATTTTATGCGGGATTCAAAGGCTTCTGTGGACCTGATTCAGAATTCCCGGGAATCCGGGGGCCAGATCAGTGCGGCATTTCACCTTAAGCTGAAACTGACTGCTGCCGATGGCAGCGAGCGTGATTTTACTGTGGGTCTGCCGGACTACTATCGCAAGGGAGTCGGCAGTTACCGCATTAAACAGGTCTGTTACTCACCGGACGAGAAAAGCCTTGTTTTTGTTATAGAAAAAAAGGTCATTATACCCGGAGAAGAGGGTGGTGGATCAGATATCCGCTATATGGTGGAGACTGTAAAAATCCGCTGATATGCCTGCGGCGGAGTGGTATACTGTTTGAGGAATAAATGATGAAAAACTCCGCCTTTTTCCCTGTTATCTTTCTCGTCCTGATGATTCCCAGCGTGATGTACGGGATCAATTTTTCCTCTCTGGACATTCACTCCGGGCTTGTATACCAGTTTGATGTACCCGCGGAGGATGAATCGACCGGTGCCCCCGATCCGCTCCTTACCCCCCTCGGTGTGGGTACCACCTTTATACTCCAGGACAACATCAGTTTTGATCCCGCACTGTTCATCTACGGCATGAATTATGGTTTCCAGACCTGGGACCGTCCCCGGCCTGCACAAATTGAGCAGAGGGAGATGTATGTAATCAGTCTGCTGATTGATCCTGCATTCGCCTTTACCTACAATCTTACCCCGGTAATTGACTGGGGTTTTCTGCTTTCTCCGGCAATGATTTTCAGAATCCCGCTTTTTCCTGCCGAAGGAGAGGACCCGGCATACGGTGAGATGATGAATTATTTTATTGGTCACGGCCGTTTCCTCTACCCCGGAGCTGGGCTGTTTCTAAATGTGGATGTTAATAATCTTGTGTCTTTCCGGCCGGCGCTGCGCTGCTACCTTCCGGTGTTTCATCTCTGGGACGGCGATCCTTTCCTTGATCAGCTGACCCTGATGCTTGATCTTGGTTTCAGATTCAACCTGTCTAACGGGAACTCCTGAGCCTAAACGTAATCCTTCAGGAAAATCGGATGCTGCTGATCCTCCTGCCTGGCTACTAACAGGGCGGAGAAGGCGGCGCTTACCGTATCCAGTAGAACACCATAACTGATAAGCAGAGGCATTACCGGACGCATAATCAGATATCCTTCCTCAATTCCCCTTCCATACATTCCACAGAGCACAGCCAGACCTATAAACACTGCAGAACCCGGAAAAGGCGCTGTGATGAACGAGACTAGAAATGAGAAGAGAAATACCCAGAGTACTGCAGAAAGGGTAATACCCAGAGAAGAGTAGGATTTAAGAATAACTACAAAGGTCACACTTGTAACCAGGGCACTTCCGGCTTTCCCGAACATGGCAAAGAGAGGAAATACCAACGAGCCCACTTTACGGGAAATTCCCAGGTTTTCTCTTCCGTGGTGAAGAAGGCTTGAGAGAGTAAAGTTAATATCTCCCGATACAACAGCAGCCAACAGAGGGGTGATCATACCGTAGAGCCAGCGGTATGGATTCTCTTTATTGGTGAGAAAGTAGGCCAGCAGGGGAAAAATACCGAAGATTATCAGGACTGTGTCGATGGTGAGAACTAAAAGAAGCTGACCGAAGAGTTCAAACTCAGGGATGCTGGAGATGGTGAAAAAGAGATTTGCTGTGAGAATGATCATTCCCAGGCCGAGGATCTCCACCATGAATTTATTGCCGTGGTAGAACACCCTGGACAAAGAATCAAAGAACTGAACTACCGGACGGCTGATTGAGCGGTCGAAGGTGAAGTTCAGACCAAGGAAAAAGGCAAGAAAAGAGAGGGGCAGGAGAAAGTTCCCCGGTCCGGTAAGGACGGTGAACACATTTCGGGGGAATACGGAAAACAGAATTTCTGAAAGTCCCGGAATAGAGTAGGGAGCTTCCTGTTCAATTATTATAGGGATTCTGTCCGGTGACAGGAGCACTACAGAAACAATACCTATAAGGGTAAGCAGCAGGCTCGTTGCGAGAAGGTACAGCAGTCCTCTTCCAAGCACCCGAAGGGTAAGATTTTCCTTGCGCAGCTCGAAAACCGCTACGGCAAGGGAGAAAAAAAGCAGGGGCATAATTACATAGTAGCCAATGTTGATTACCAGAGGTGCAAGGGAACTTAAGAATTCCGCTCCGCCCCGGGGAAGATTTGTTCCGAGAATGCCGCCGATGATTGCTCCAAGAAGTACTTTTATCCAGATTTTCATTCCGTTCAGCCCCTAATTGTGATGTCTGTAGTAAGCAGGCCCTGCTGCTATCGGGTGAAATATGAGAGGAGTCCGCCTTTGTCTCCGGGACGATGCCAGCGGCCCCATGTTTTAGCACTGCCCTGAGAGGAGAATACTTCGGTCAGCTCCCGGTAGAAATCCTGACCGTCTTCCCTGTGATCCTCGTATCCCCGAATGCGGATATTGCTGTCTCCGTATACCTGAAAAAGGGCGCTGCCCATTTGTCGGAAAGCTCCTTCCACTGCAGCTTCCAGAGAAGGTCGCACTGCAGCAGGGTAGCCCGCAAGAATCAGAGTAAGATCACCGTTTCCATTGCTGTCAAAATGAGCCAGAATCTCCTTGCAGATAAACAGAGTCCCCCTCAGGGCAGTATCGATGTGGATATCGATTATTGAACCCGGAACCTGATGCAGCGGCCTGGATTCTTCCCCGTGCTCAATTAGGAGGTAGACTTCATTTAGGATGATTCCCTCGTTCTCAAGTGTAAGCAGTATGTTGCGTGCAGATATCGGAGAGCGTGGATTCCACGGCAGGTGCCGGTATCCTTCAGCTTCCTCTGTCTCGTTCTCCACTGCAGGAGAGGCAAGAAACAGGGTATCTCCCCGGTCGAGAAAGAAATTTAAAAGTGCTGAGGGAAATGGATTCCGTCGCGAAATCAGAAGCGTTCTACCCATAGATATGGATAGTATCTCCTCTCCTCTGCTCTGACAAGGTTTAGACTTGAATTTACTTCTCCGCTGATATTTTTCCAGCCAGGCGCAGCAGCTTGGTAAATTTATAGCCCGACTCTTCCTCTATCTGCAGCCAATAGTGAATTAAATCGAAAATAGTATGAATTTCTCCACAGAGATTTCCCTGGTTTCTGCCGGTACACCTGACAGCTGTTGCGGCGAACAACCACCAGACCATATCCTCATAGCGGTCTTTGTTGAACCATACAATATCATTATAGCGGTTGACCAGAAGGAAGTCCTGGATTTCCGGTTCTTCCAGCATCCTGGGGAGAATATCCTGGATCTGATCTTCCTCGTGCCAGTCGCTCCATTCGGTAACAAGCTTAACCAGTCTGACTGCATAATCTGCCTTTCCTTCATCAAGTCCGGCGCCGCGGAAGACATCTTTCATGGGCTGGCTTAAATGCAGGTCATTCATGAGCGACCAGGATGCGCCCGTTGGGCTTCCGGTATGCAGCAGTGCTGACAGGCCTTCCGTGACAGTCCAGGCTGCAAAAACGGCCGGTGCCTCTTTGCGCATTTCAAAACCCCGCAGAAGGTATCCCCGGGCTCCGGAGAGTTCCTCTTCCGCCGGGTCTGTACTGTCAATTCTGTGCAGTGCTGCGGCAAGCAGACCCGAAGCAGACTGTCGCAGCACTTCTCCTGCTTTGTTGAGGATTTCATCTGTGGCTTTACTGTTTACAGTTTCTGCTGCAGCGACAAGAAAGCGGCGGTAGCTTTTCTCCCAGGAGGTGAGAAAATTTCCAGGAGGTACTCTTTTATGCAGCACTGCTTCTCTGAAGGCGAAGATAACCTCTTCCGTCAGAGCCGACGTAAGAGCACTGTGGAGAGGCAGCATATGCATCATCCGGATTTCCCGGTCTATATCGATGCAGCCGGAACCACCCAGGTGTTCAGCCAGACTCCGGTATCTACCGTCGGCGGTTTCATCTGCGAGGCGCAGATCGAGAAAAACCTGACATTCGTAGGGGCCGAGAACAGCCTCCAGGCCCTGGCGTACTATGGTTCTGCAGTTACGGATAAACTCGAGGTCTTTGCCGTGGAGACGCATGATAAGCCATTTTCGGGGGTTGTCGGGGATACTCAATGCCTCGCCCAGGTTGGCCTGGTGCAGTTCTCCGCCGGAATTTTTCTTCCGGTAGGAGGCAGAGATACGTATGGTTCCCGCTGCAGGCTGACTGGAGTTATTGTAAAGAATCAGGGCGGATGTCTCTTCCCTGTGGTTTGTGTAGGCAAAGACATTTCGGTTGATTCCAGTGGGGCTTATCAGGTCGAAAAGGGTGAAATTTTCCGCTTCAGCAAAGAGAGGTCTGAGCTTCAGCAGGGGAAAAATCTCTTTTTCATGCCGTTCGATCAGAGCTTTGTCCGGGGTTTCGTCCCGGTAGGAACGGCGGTATTCCATACCGTATTTCTCGGTAAAGCCCTCTATCTGGCCATGGCCGAACATGGGGAGTCCGGGCATGGTTACCAGCATGGTGCAGATGCCGAAGTATTTGTCTCCTGTACCGAACTGGGCTACTGCTGTATCCTCGTCGGGATTGTTCATAAAGTTGACAAACCGCTTGAGTATTTCCGGATCAAATTCTAGGGTGTTCTTAAGTGTCTGTTGATATTTCTCGTTTTCCTCGTTTTTCAGCATGTTCATAAAGGCGGAGTTGTAGACCCGATGCATGCCAAGGGAGCGGACAAAGTAGCCTTCCATCATCCAGAAAGCTTCCGCAAGCAGCAGGGTTCCCGGCACCTCCGCGGCTACCCGGTCCACCACATCCCGCCAGAATTCCGCTGGCAGAGCCCGGTTGAAGCTCTCTTCCGAGATGGCGTGTTCAGCCCGGGAGGGTACGGCTCCTCCTTTTCCAGGTTCAGGATACCAGAGCCTGCGTATATGCTCACGGGCAAGGGTCATGGCGGCATCAAAGCGGATAATTGGAAAATTGCGGGCCACCTGAAGGATTGTCTGAATTACCGTCTCCCGGACCTCAGGGTTCAGGTAGTTGAGCTGGGCAGTATCATTCCAGGGCATATGGGTACCGTCATTGCCGTGGTAGATGTAGCGGACCCGGCCGCTGGAAAGATCTTCATGCCTGAACACCACAGCGGCATCGGTCTGATCGTAATAGTGATCTTCCAGATTTATCTGGAAACTGTTGTTCCTGGAGAGATTTTCTCCGCTGAAGGTGTAGGAAGGGTACGGGGATGACGGCAGCTGCAGGTAGTAATCGGGGTGTGTATAAATCCAGTCTGCATCCATTCCTGTGTGGTTGGGTACCATATCACTTGCAATGCGGAGACCGTATTTTCCCGCCTTTATGCGCAGAGTTTCCAGCGCTTTCCATCCACCCAGGTCTTCGCTAATTTCATAGTTTTTCAGTGAGTATGCGGAAGCTTCGGCGTCGGGGTTTCCGCAGAGATGCTTGATCCGCTTCGAGGCGTCGCTTCTCTGCCAGAGGCCGATGAGCCACAGGGCGGTGAATCCCCTAACCGCCAGAGTTTCCAGTTCCTTTTCCGGTATTTCATCCAGGCGGGTAAGGGTTTTTCCTTCTTTAATGGAAAGCTGATGCAGCCAGACCAGGGTATTCCTGGCCATCATGACTACATTGGGCATCCAGGACTGATCTTCGCTGAATCCTTCCCGATCATCCGGGGAATAGACATAAGCGTGCTGCTCTCCGGGACCGCCGCCGAACCATGGGCGTTCCTCCTCCTCCAATACACCAAGCGTACTGAGCAGATCGGTATATTCATCGCCTCCGGTAAGGAAAGAGGACCACCGGTTTCGGATGTATTCAAGCTGGCTGCGGATGGATTCCGGGTGCAGGGTAAAGGGGGTGCGCAGGAGGGTGAGTATTCCTGTATCGCTGCCGGCCAGTTCTTCCGCGGGGGAAAATAGAGTTTCAGAGGCTTCCACCACAGCAGAATATACCGGGGAATTCTTCAGTTCCCCGTCATCGGTGAGCTCCCTAATCCTTTTTGCTGCGGGATTCTGATTTATAAGGGACGTGCAGATCAGATCCAGAACAAGCTCACGTTCCGCGGGATAGCTTTCCTGCCGGGGGGAAAAGATACTCAGAAATTCTATACTCAGAGCGTCCGCTGCTTCGGGCGTTGTGCTGTCTGGGAGGAGTCCAGCCAGGCCGCTCCTGCTCAGGTTGGCTCCGGGTTTGAGAAACATGAGCAGCAGGGAGCGGTATATACGGTCAAGCATGGCAAGGCCGTAAAGCTCGGCTCCGCGGAGGATTTTTTCCGGTTCAGCTGCGCTGTGGTTAATGCTGTTAACCCTGTGGCTGATGGACCTGGCTGCATGAAAGGTGGAGAGATCAATCCTCCCCCGTGAATCCAGCAGGTTCTGATCAAGCTGGAATTTCTCTCTGGCGGATCTTCTGATAATCACTGCTTGTTCTCCAGGCGGCGAACTTCAGGCTGTGTATCTCCGGCAAGGTTCTCTGCCGAGTTACGCTCTTTGGTTTTCTCTTCAAGTTCCCGGGCGTTGATTATCAGCATCTGCAGCCTGTTTTCAACATTGGCGAGACTGGTATCGGGATCAAAATCCAGAGAGAGAATCTGGATGTGAGGCAGCCGCTTTTTGACAGACTTGATAATTCCCCGTCCTGTGATGTGGTTGGGAAGGCAGCCGAAGGGTTGAATGATGATAAAGGAGTTTACCCCTTTGGAGGACTGTTCAATGATGTCTGCGGGAATCAGCCAGCCTTTACCGGAATTGAATACCTTGTCCACCAGACCGTCCACATGCTTTGCGAGATCGTCGTAGCGGTCTTTCTGTTCATAAAAACGGAACTGTCGGTTGATCTCTTCCATAGTATCCAGTCCGGAATCGATAAGATGGTCGGTAATCAGGGTCTGTACCGTTTCCGCAAAGGGGAAGTGGACATAGAAACGGCGCATGGACTCTTTAATGGTTGCTGCGTCTTTCTTGAATACATCAATCATGGGAGGCATAACTACTTCCATGCCGTTATCCTCAAGATACTGTTCTATGTGAGCGTTGGAGACAGGATGGTAGTTGATGAGGATTTCTCCGATTACAAATACCCGGGGTTTTCTCTCTGTGCTTTTCAGCGGGATTGCGTTAAAGGCTTCCACCGCTTTTTTATATTCCTTGAGAACATTGCCGATTCCTTTGGTGTAGGCTGCTCCTATGCGCTCCAGGCAGTGGCGGTGTACACGGTCGGTCTCTCCCTTGTGTTCCTCGTAGGGACGGATTCGCCGGGCCATGGCGTCGATACCATCCCCGACGAATATGGCCCAGACCTCACGGTAGAGAAAGCTTAAGCCAAGTTTCAGGCCGGGATGCATTCCAGCCTTGTCTTTTCCGGTGGTAATTATTGGAACATCCCTGTAGCCCGCATCATCCAGGGCCTTGCGGGCCACTGCTGCATACTGGGCCAAACGGCAGTCGCATTCGGCATGAGCGAGACCCAGGGCATAGTCTTCGGGTTTGCCGGACTTTTCAATGTAGTCCAGAGCCTCGCCAATGTTGAGCTGGGCGGGGAAGCACATGTCGTTATGCACATACTTTTTCCCCAGCTCCACCGCCCGGGGGCTTGCCAGAGGCAGGGGCTGAGCCCGGTAACCTTCTCTGCGCAGTACTGCACTTGTAAGGTGGGTAAAGGTCGGGCTCAGGTTGGGCACCAGTATGGTCTTACCTTTACGGTGAGTCTTGTGGTATTTGGCACCATAGGGCTGGGAGAGTTCGCCTTTTGAGAAATCCCCCTCTTCCAGGAGGCGCTGACGTTTTGCCCGCACAGTTTCAATAAAGGATTTTACGCGGATATTGAGAGGCCCGGGGACATCTGACTCGTCCAGCTTGAGGATCAGCGGGTCTTTACCGCCGATTTCCTTCATAATGCGGATAATCTCGTCGGAGATAACGGCGTCATGGCCGCATCCGAAGCTTACAATCTGGGCAAGTTCCAGCGCCGGGTTTTCCGCAGCAGCAAGAGCCGCCTCAAACATGCGGACATGAAAGTTGATCACCGTTTCTCCCCGTACCCGGGAGATATCAAGCTCGTTGAATCCCGGCAGGCTGTCCAGGGTTAGAACGGGAATATTTTGACGGGTAAAGAAGCGAGAAAGATCGTGGTTTACCAGAAAGTCGTTGTGATACGGACGACCTGCTAAAACCACCGCGAAGGCTCTGTTTTTTTCTGCCTCTTTCAGTATTGCTGTTCCTTCAGCCTGCATTGTGTCCTGAAACTCCTGCTGGGCCCGATCCGCTTCGGCTATAGCCTGTTTCACTATGCCATAGGGGATATTGAAAGTTGAGGCGAAATAGTCCCTCAGCTGCTTGTTTCGGGAGTTTTTGTCGTACCAGTGAAAGGCCGGAGTATCCATGGGGATTCCGTAGAGGGCTTCCGGCTCGTGGCTCTCTTTGAGAATCAGGGGATAGCCCTGCACAACGGAACAGAGGTAATTGCTCACTGCACCACGGTTTTCCGATTCCACCCGCAGCATCATGGGCATGAAGATTCGGTCCACTTTCTTATCCAGAAGATCCAGCAGGTGACCGTGGGCAACCTTTCCGGGAAAACAGGCTGTATCTGAGGGAACGAATTTGAGTCCCTCTTCATACCGCTTCTGACTGCTTTCGGCAGAGAGGCTGATTTTGAATCCCAGGGAGGTGAAAAGTGTGTTCCAGAAAGGCATGCTGTTCCAGAATTCCAGTACCCTGGGGATGCCGATGGTGTACTCCTTGGGCGGGCTTAAGGGTTTGGGGTTATAGTCGGCAAACACGAGTTCCCGGCGACGGCGCATCATATCCGGAACGGAGTTAAGCTTCTTTCCCGCAGCCTTAAGCTTCTGCCGGACCTCCGGGTCTTTAACATCTCCGATTATCTCTCCCCGTTCACAGCGGTTGCCGGTAACGAAGGTTGAGCCGTCGGCAAAGGTTACCAGGGTACGGCTGCAGTTGTTGGAGCAGAAGGGGCAGATGTAGCCGGGTTCCTTGGTGAAGGTAAAATCGCCAAGGCCTTCCCGGCCGATAAAGGTGGATTCCCCGGGATATTTCTGCTTCTCCTTTTTCGTAAGTAAAGCAATACCTATAGCACCCATTTCTCCCGGGAAGGGTGCCCGAGTGATGGTTTTGCCCGAGTACTGTTCAAATGCCCGGAGAACCGCATCATTCTTGAAGGTACCTCCCTGAACCATTAGGGAATCTCCCAGGGCGTCCAGATTGGCTATACGGATAACCTTGGTGAAGACATTCTCGATAATCGATTTACACAATCCTGCCATTATGTCATCGGGACTCTTTCCGTTTTTCTGCTCCGTGATAATGGAAGAATTCATGAAGATGGTACACCGGGAACCGAGCTTTGCCGGAGCTTCTGAGCAGAAAGCCTTTTCTGCAATTTCCTGTACCGGAATTTCCAGGGAGTTGGCATAGGTTTCGATGAAAGAGCCGCAGCCGGCGGAGCATGCTTCATTCAGCACAATGCCGGTTACAATACCGCCGGCAAGACTGATGGCCTTCATGTCCTGACCGCCGATATCCAGAATGAAACTGGCGTCCGGACGGTATTTGATTGCGGCTTCGGCATGGGATACGGTCTCCACGGTGTGATAATCCGCTCGAAAGGCTGCGGCAAAAAGGCCTTCTCCGTAACCGGTAGTTCCTGCACCCAGGATTTTGAGGGTGATTCCCTTCTCATCAAAATGGTTGAAACACTGGGTCAAACCCATGCGGATTATATTCAGGGGATCACCGTTGTTGGGTGAGTAAAAGCGGTACACCACCTCTTCTTCTTCGTTGAGCAAAACAAACTTGGAGGTGGTGGAGCCTGCATCAATACCCAGATAAACCGGCCGCTCCGTTCCCTCCGGGAGTTCGGGAGGCTCAAATGCCGGAGAGGGGTGACGCAGGTGGAAAGCCTCTTTTTCTGCAGCAGAAGCGAATAGAGGCGCAGCTTCGTAATCACTGGCGTCAGCATAATCACCCTGTGGACGAGCCAGGGCCTTCATTGCCGCAGTTTCGTCGTATCTGTTTTCCGCTTTATCAAACATTACTCCCACGGAAAGGGCAGTTCCGTAGGCGACAATGACCTCCGGCCGGTCCGGGAGGATTATCTGGTTTTCTTCAAGACCGAGACGTTCTGCGAAGACCCGGATCAGCATGGGGTTGAAGGTGAGAGGGCCGCCTTCAAAAATGACTGGAGGGGTTATTTCCATTCCCTGGGCGAGCCCTCCGATAGTCTGCTTGGCAATGGCATGGAAGGTGGAGAGAGCAATGTCTTCCCGGGAGACTCCCTGGTTCAACAGGGGCTGAATGTCTGTTTTGGCAAACACGCCGCATCGCCCTGATATGGGATAGACGGTTTTGCCCCTCTCAGCATAGCTGTTGAACTCCGTTGAGGTAATCTTCAGCAGGCTTGCAACCTCATCGATGAAAGCTCCGGTACCTCCGGCACAGGAACCGTTCATGCGCATGTCCGATGCCATCAGCTGTCCTGAATGCTGGTCGTGATGGAAGAACACCACCTTTGCATCCTGGCCGCCCAGTTCGATGGCAACCCTGGTGTTCGGGAAGAACTCCCGGATAGCCAGGGAGTTGGCAACCACCTCCTGGATATAATGGGCCTCTATGGCTTTGGCTATAATACGTCCGCCGGAGCCGCAGACGGCAACATTAAAGCGGGCCTCGGGAAATTTATCGTGGGCTTCTGCCAGAAGCTCCCGTGCACAGGCGGACTGTTTTGCCCCGTGACGGCGGTAGACTGCATGCAGCAGCTTACGGTTTTCCGGTTCTATTATGGCTATTTTCAGGGTAGTGGAGCCGACATCAATACCGGCCCAGAGAGTATCAGGATTCATTTATCCCTCGTTTCAGACAGATTTACGTTTATGATGCTTCGGTTTGAGCGAAGCCCAAGATGTTCGAATAGAGTATGTTGATACTGAAAAGGTAGTCATTAATTGCGGCTTTGTCGACACTTCGGCTCCGCTTGGTGTGAGTTTGTTCAATACCGCTGATTAGGCATTTATTCTAATATTCAGGTTAAGCCGCAGCTGTTTCCAGTTCCTCCTTTTTAACCCTGAGGAGACGGGCATTGATCGCAACAATTACCGTGGACATGGACATCAATATGGCGCCCACCTCAGGCGAAAGCACTATCCCCAGGTTGAAGAGAACCCCTGCAGCCAGAGGACTCGCGACAACATTGTACCCGGTGGCCCAGATAAGGTTCTGTACCATTTTACGGTAGGTAGCCTGTCCAAACAGAATAAGGGCTGTAATATCCAGTGGGTTTGAGTTTACCAGGATAATATCCGCGCTGGCTGCCGCTACATCGGTACCGGAACCTACGGCAATACCTATCTGCGCCTGTGCCAGGGCTGGTGAGTCATTTACTCCGTCACCGGTCATGGCGACATACTCTCCTTTATTCTGCAGCTCTCTTATCTTGTTTTGTTTCTGATCCGGCAGTACCTCTGCGAAATATCCGTCCATATTTAGCTCTTCCGCAACTGCTTGTGCCGTTGCTTCATTATCTCCAGTGAGCATCCAGCATTTGATGCCCCGCTTCTGCAGTGCCTTCACGGCATTATAAGATTCAGGCCGTATTGTATCGGACAGAGCGATTGAACCGGCAAGCGTATTATTTACCAGAACAAAGACTCTGGTGACTCCACCTTTAGCTTGCGCTCCTTCAGGGACGGCAATGTCTGACTCCTTCAGGTATCCCGGACTTCTTTCCCTTTTACCTTACCGGATACTCCCTTGCCTTTAATCGCTTCAAAACCCTCTATGCTTTCCGGCTGTACATTTGTGTTCTGTGCCTTCTGAACAATTCCCTTGCCGATGGGATGTTCGGACTGGTTTTCCAGGGCGGCGGCAAATGCGAGTATTTGGTCGCTGCTGTATCGGTTGTCATGTACGTCAATATTTGTTACTTCGAAGGTACCGTGAGTCAGGGTTCCTGTTTTATCGAACACAAGAGTGGAAATCTTACGGGCATTTTCGAAGGCCGTGCGGTTTTGTATCAGTAGTCCGTTCCGGGCCGATTTTGAGGTGGAGACTGATACAACCAGCGGAATAGCGAGGCCCAGGGCATGGGGGCAGGTGATAATCATAACTGTTGCCATTCGGGCAATGGAAAACTGCAGATCTCTGCCGGCCATGAGCCAGGTGGTCAGGGTGACAAACCCCACACTGAGGGAAATTACGGTCAGCCAGAAGGCCGCTTTGTCGGAAAGTGCCTGGGTTTTTGATTTTACTGCCTGGGCCTCACGTACCATGTTAATAACCTTGGAGAGGTACGAGTCTTCTCCGGCATTTTCTACTTGCAAATCAAGAGAACCATCTCCATTTATGGAACCACCTATGAGTATATCTCCCTTTGACTTATGGACCGGACGGGATTCACCTGTGAGCATGGATTCGTCGATATAGCTGTCTTCGGCGATTACTTCACCGTCGGATGGTATTTTTTCTCCCGGTTTGATAACCAGTATGTCACCTTTCTGTATTTCCGAAAGTGGAACATCCTTAACCGAATCACCCTCTCTGCGGTGCACTTCCGAGGGGATAAGCTGGGCAAGTTTCTGCAGTGCAGAAGATGCGCTTAAAACAGATGCCATCTCTATCCAGTGACCTACAAGCATTATAGCGATCAGTGTTGCGAGCTCCCAGTAGAAGGGCGTTCCCTTTAATCCAAAGGTAACAGCACTGCTTTAAATGTAGGCTACGGAAATTGCCACTGCAATCAGGGTCATCATACCCGGATTTTTCTGTTTCAGTTCGTCATAGAGTCCAGTAAGAAACGGCTTTCCACCGTAGAAGAAAATGATGCTCGCAAGACCGAATACTGCATAGTCCGAACCGGGAAAATCGAAGGAAAATCCTATAAAACTCTGAATCAGGGGAGAAAGTGCTAATATTGGCAGGGTAAGAATAAGGGTTATGTAGAGCCTTCGGCGGAAGTCCCGAATCATCATGCGATGATGCTCAGTATGGTCGTGATGTCCTCCATGGGTATCATGCCCGGAATGGTTATGTCGGGTGTGATCATGGTGCTCTGTATGGTTATGGTGACTATGCATGCTGTGCTGATCGATAAGCAGCCTCCTGTAGAGATTGTTTTTTGTATCTTGAATACGAAGGAGTGCACCAGGGAGTCAAATTGAGGGGAAAATGAAAACACAGCCGGTATTATCCGGCTGTGTTCCTGTTGGGGTATAGTGTTGTATTTTAACGGGGTGTTTAAAGCTTCAACGTTGCGAAATAATCTTCCATGGATTCCGCCCGGCGGATCAGCTCTACACTGCCGTCTTCTTTCAGCAGCACCTCTGCAGAACGCAGCTTGGCGTTATAGTTGAATCCCATGGCATGACCGTGGGCGCCGGTGTTGTGGATGGCAAGAACATCGCCAATTTCAATTTCCGGGATCTCCCGGTCAATGGCAAACTTGTCGTTGTTCTCACAGAGGCTTCCGGTTACATCGGCTGTAAGGCTCTTGGGAGTATTTTCTTTCCCTAACACCGTAATTTCATGGTAGGCACCGTAGAGAGCAGGGCGCATGAGGTTGGCCATGCAGGAATCCAGGCCGATGAAGGTCTTGTATGTCTCCTTGCGGTGGAGAACCTGTGTAATCAGGTATCCGTAGGGACCGGTCACCATACGGCCGCACTCCATAACAATACGCATTGATCCCAGTCCTGCTGGGATAATGGTCTCTTCGTAGCGTTTCTTAATGCCAGCAGATACCAGTTCCAGATTTACAGCTTTTTCACCCGGCCGGTAGGGGATACCGATACCGCCGCCGAGGTTTACAAACTCCAGCTCTATACCCAGTTCTTTCTTCAGCTCCACCGCAGTATCAAAAAGCAAGCCGGCGGTTTCTATGAAGTAGTCTGCGTTAAGCTCATTGGAAGCAACCATAGTGTGAAGGGCAAAGCGTTTCGCTCCCATGTCCCGGACTTTTTTATAGCCTTCAAGCAGCTGCTCCCGGGTAAAGCCGTATTTGGCCTCCGTGGGTTTACCGATAATATCGTTGCCGCTTTTAAGCTCTCCCGGGTTGTAGCGGAAGCAGATAAGCTCCGGCATGCCGGCGTTGTCCTTCAGATAGTTGATGTGGGAGATGTCGTCCAGATTGATTACCGCACCTAACTCCTTTGCCCGCTTGAACTCAATAGCCGGGGTATCGTTGGAGGTAAACATAATGGCTTCTCCGGTAACCCCGGCCATTTTTGACAGCTCAAGTTCCGGCAGGGATGAACAGTCGGTTCCCATACCTTCCTCTTTGAGGATTTCCATTATCCGGGGGTTGGGCAGAGCCTTTACGGCAAAATGGTTAACAAATCCGCCGGGAACCCAGTCAAAGGCCTTTTTCAGTCTCCGTGCGTTTTCCCGAATTGCTTTCTCATCGTAGATATGAAAAGGGGTAGGGTATTGTTCAATAATCTTGTCTATCTGCTCTTTGCTGAATGGCAGAGTACTCATAACAAGTCCGTCCTTGTGGCGATAAGGTATAAAATGTATTCCTACTAACAGTACGAATGCCGGGCTTTATGGTCAAGCCGCGGATGATGAGCTCTCTTCCGGTGCGGTGGTTCCCAGGCGTACCGCACTGATAACCAGGGCTCCACTTGCAATCTGTAACACCGTAAGGGTTTCTCTCAGGATTGCCCAGCCAAGAACTGCGGTTATTACCGGAATAAGATTAATAAACAGGGATGCCCTGCCGGCGGGGACAAAGGTCTGTCCGTAATTGTACAGGCCGAAGCCTCCGAAGGTCACAAAGAGACCCAGAAACAGTATTGAAATAACTACCGGCAGACTCCAGGCTTCCGGGGGGACCGCAGGAAGCAACCGGAGGGCGGGTAGAAAAAACAGTGCTCCTCCAAGTACCTGGAATGCCGTCAGACTCCAGCTGCTGTAGTGCCGGGCCAGGCGTTTAACCAGTAGAAAGTTGCCTGCTGAGGCTGCCATTGCGGCTGTTTCCAGAATGTTTCCCAGGAGAGGATTGCTACCTGCAGTTTCCGAACTTCCCGCGGAGGGGGCGAACATTGTAAGGCCTATTATCCCTGCAATACTGAGAAACAGGGCATACCACTGTCTGGGGCCCATGGCTTCTTTGAGAAAAATCAGGGCGCCCAGGGCGACAAAGACCGGAACGGTGGAGGCGATGATTCCGGCCTGGCTGGCACTGGTCATGGTGAGTGCTGTAGATTCCAGGAGAAAATAGATACACGGCTGAAGCAGCACCATGGGGAGCAAAAATATGAGATCCCGCCGGTAGAGCTTTTTGGGAATCAGGATTCCTGCAGCAGGAATAAGCATAACCAGGGCTATGGCCATGCGCAGCCAGATAACCAGTCCGGGAGGTAGGGCGGAAACCGCAATTCTCATGGCAATAAAGGAGCCTGCCCAGAGAAGAACCGCCCCGGTAAGAGCTGCATACGCGATGTTTGTGGTGCTGACGGTTTTCATGGATACAACTATACTCATTTACTAGGGAGAAAGATTGGAAAAAATTGCTTTTCTTTAAGGGCGGATGGTTCCCTTCAGATAATCTCCGGGAGAAAGTCCGGTATAGGCATGAAAGGTGTTGGTAAAATGGCTCTGATCGTAGAATCCCATTGAAAGAGCTGTTTCTGCAGGTGTCAGGCCCTGACGTAGAAGGCTCTTCGCCATGCCAATTCGCTTCTGGGTTCGGTATGCATGTGGAGATACCCCGTAGGCTTTTCTGAAGGCCCGGATAAAATGATAGCTGCTCATCCCGGCGGCGGAGGCTGCATCAGTCAGCCTGAGTTTGCTGTCTAATTCTGATGAGAGAAATTCCGCACCCCGGCTGAGTCCGGGATGGTCATAGAAGGGAGGTTGCCGTAGAGGGCGACTGCGATCGGCCCGGAGAAGGAGCTGCCCGATAAGGGAAATAACAGTCTCGTCCTTCCACATGTCTCCTGCTGGGTCCTGGTTTGCTTTTCCAATACTCCGGTAGGCAAGATTCAGAGCTGCCTGCTCTGCTGGTGTGCCCCTGAACGTGAGGGGGAACTCCGGAGGACTCGGTGAGTCTTCCTCAATATCCTCTGCGATGGCGCAGAACCTGTTGGCGTTAATGGAGATCATGCGGTAACTTACCGGCATGCCTGATACAGGAACTCCTGAATGAACCTGTCCCGGGTTGATAATAAAGAAGCTGCCGGCACCCGCCCGGGTTTCCTCTTTTTCGGGTCCGTAGCACCAGGTTTCTCCCTGATCCATAAGGCCGATTATGTAGTAGGTTTCATGAGAATGTTTGGGAAATATGTGGGCACTCCGGTGAACCCCCATCAGGGCGATGCCTGATTCGGGATCACGGTAGTTGAAATCAGCCTTTTCTCGGGACACGGCAGGATACCTCCCCAGGAGCTTCAATTGAACGCCTTTTGGCTTGCTTCCGTCAAGGGTCGGTTTCAGCATGTTCTGTATGCAGAAAACAGAGTGTTTTTCGGAAAAAGTTTTCTGTATGTAGAAAATAAAATGGTTTTTGTGTAGAAGTTTTCGGTATGCCGAAAAGGATGCGATCCTGCTGAACTGTTTTTTGGGCTGTTCTTAAAATTTTTTCTCTTTTCCTGAAGCACCAGGCTGATCCTCCGGTTTTAGTCAGTAGAGTTCAACTCAATTCTGATGCTCCGGGAGCAAACAGTGCAGAAAATTGACCTGGAAAGCAGGGAATATCCTACCCTGCTGAAACAGATTAAAGACCCGCCGCCGTTCATCTATTTTAGGGGAGACTGGAACCCGGAGCTGTTCAGGGAAACTCTCAGTGTGGTTGGATCCAGGCGAATGACACGCTACGGCGAAACCATGGCGGAAAGTCTGGTACGGGACATTGCCGGGGAAGGGATTACCGTTGTTTCCGGGTTTATGTACGGTATTGATGCCACAGCCCATGCGGCAGCAGTAACCGTTGGCGGAAAAACCATCGCAGTAATGCCCTGCGGCATTGAAAGGATACACCCCGCGTATCAGGAAGAGCTGTATTATAAAATCATTAAAACAGGGGGATTGATTGTTTCTGAATACACCGGCGACTCTCCGCCGGCTCTCTGGACCTATCCTCGGCGGAACCGGATTATAGCAGGGCTTTCTCCCCTGCTTCTGGTCATAGAGGCAGGGCTGAAAAGCGGGGCTCTCATAACCGCTCGACTTGCGGAAAAACAGGGCAAAAAAATCTATGCGGTTCCTGGTCCTCTGACCAGTGCCGTTTCCCGGGGAACAGCATACCTTCTCAACCGGGGATCAACTGTGGTTACCGGCAGTAAAGAAATTTTAAAGGAGTACGGCCGGTCGGTCGCCGGGGCTGCCGCTGGAAAGAGAGGAAACGTAAAAACTTTCCTGAACAGACTGCAGAAAGATATTCTCAGGCAGCTGTCCCGGGAGCCAATGTCCGCTGATGAACTGACCAGGGCATTGGAGACATCCCCGCAGGCAGTGGGAGCCGAGCTGACGGTTTTAGCAATTCAGAAGTTCCTTGCCCTGCAGGAAGGACGCTATTTCCTGATTGATCAGGATGTACCGGGGTGCGTCTATGCTGATTAAAGTCAGCTCCGTCTCCTTTTCCGGACTTACTACCATGAAGATAGACGTGGAGGTGAATATTGCCGAAAGAGGTCTTCCTTCTTTCGATCTGGTAGGTCTTCCCGATAAAGCTGTGGCGGAAAGCCGGGAGCGGGTACGGACGGCCCTGGTTAATTCGGGTTTTTCCTTTCCCATGCGCAGGATAACCGTGAACCTTGCTCCCGGGGATCTGCCTAAGAACGGCGCCTTTTATGATTTTCCCATAGCTTTAGGGATTCTCTCCGAGACCATCGGCTTTGATATTCCGGAAGGGAGTCTTTTTTTCGGCGAACTCTCCCTGGATGGATCACTTCGCCATACCAGAGGGGCGCTGCTTGCTGCTCTTTTTGCCCGGGAATGCGGTCTTAAATCGCTCTTTGTACCCGAAGAGTCTGCCAACGAGGCATCCATAGTTTCCGGCATTGAGGTGTATCCGGTAAAAGATCTGAATCAGGTGAGTGAGTTTTTCTGTGGAGAGGGCGAAATTAAAGCGGCAGTATATAAAACCCGGGAAGCAGAACGGACAGGGCCGGCTGATTTTGACATGGCTGAGGTTATGGGACAGGAGCAGGCCAAGCGGGCTTTGGAGATTGCCGCTGCCGGAGGACATAATGTTTTAATGACAGGGTCGCCGGGTTCGGGAAAGACTATGCTCGCCCGGGCCCTGCCGGGCATTCTTCCCGAACTGAACGAAGAGGAATCCCTGGAGGTGACGAAAATCTACTCCAGTTCCGGGCAAATCCCTCCGGGGGGATCGCTTATTGTCAGCAGACCCTTCCGTTCGCCCCACCATATTATTTCTCAGGCAGGGCTTGTTGGAGGAGGCTCCCGTCCTCAACCGGGGGAGATTAGCCTTGCCCACCGGGGTATCCTCTTTCTGGACGAGTTCAACGAGTTCCCCCGTTCAACCATCGAAGCTCTGAGGCAGCCCATGGAGGACGGCAAGCTGACTATTGCCCGCAGTCTGGAGCGGGTAACCTATCCCTCCCGTTTTATGCTGATAGCCGCTGCCAACCCCTGCCCCTGCGGCTATCTTACCGACGATACCCGGGATTGCGTCTGCTCACCCCGGGAGATTCACCGCTACCGCAAGAAGCTCTCCGGCCCTATTCTGGACCGCATCGATCTGCATGTGGAGGTGCCGGTGGTCAACATTAAAAAGCTTGCCGATGGTCTGGGCTCTGCGGTGCAGAAGGAGCCGTCGGCAGAGATCCGCCGGAGGGTCTCCCGAGCCAGGAAAATTCAGCGTGAACGCTACCGGAATGACCGTATTCACACCAATGCGGAGATGAAGAACCGGCAGATCAGGGAGTACATACACCTTAACAGGGCGCCTGAGGCAATGCTGATGACGGCGGCGGACAGCTTTCAACTATCCGCCCGGTCCTACATGAAGATTATCAAACTCGCTCGCACCATTGCCGATCTGGCAGAAGAGCAGGAAATTCAGGAAACCCACATTGCCGAAGCCCTGCAGTACCGTCCGGGAAGTATTGAATGAAAACATCGGCCCGGGGTAATGGCAGTGCGGTAAACAGGGGAGATGAAAACCGCAGCCGGGAAAAAATTGAACTGGGTATCCGGGGAGAAAACCTGGCTGCAGACTATCTCCAGGACCTGGGGTATGAAATCCTCAAGCGAAACGAACGGGTGGGGCATTCGGATATTGATATTCTTGCTGTCGATGGTGAAACTCTAGTGTTTACCGAAGTCAGGACAAAAACCAGTGGAGAGCGGGGTATGCCTGAAGAAACTTTAACAGGAAAAAAGCTCTTCCAGATGCGCAAAACAGCGGAACGTTATCTATCTTTCAGAAAACACGAAGGCCCGGCCCGGCTGGATGCGGTGTGTATTCTTCTTGATGCTGACGGCCGGACCAGCCATTTTAAACATTACAGAGGTGTGGGGTGAGAAAGTTACCGTTTTTAAGATCTATCCGGATACTTCAACCTGCAGCTTTAACATCAAGTAATCCGGACTGCACTCCCGTAAGGTCCCAGCATTCCCAGGGGTGAGTTACTCTCCGTTCCCGCTAAATTTGCACAGATCAGCAGCTCCTTACCCCCTGCACTGCGTCGCGAGATAAGCAGGCTGCCCCGGACTGACAAATCCGGATTTGCGGTAAAAAGCTCTTCCTCCTCATTACGCAGCTGGAACAGGCCTCTCACTCCCCGGTAGACCTTTCCTTCCGGTGTAGTCTCATCCTGCCGGGCCCTCAAGGCCCGGGCATTGTCAAAGGGCCCCCGGTGCAGAAAACGGGCGTCGGGATATCCCGTCTCTTCCGAGGTTCGGTGGAAGTATTCCTCATTGTCGTGCATGGCTATCTCATCGCCGTAATAGAGTACCGGTGTGCCTTTTAAGGCAAACAGCAGATGATAGGCAAGAATTACCCGTTCGGGATTTTGCTGTAGAAGATCGAAGAGCCTGCCCGAGAAGGCTTCTCCCTCCTTGAAGAGCCTGACCGGTTTGTCCGCCCAATAGGCTACCAGTTCTTTGCGCTCATTGGGGGAAACCACATCCAGGGTGACTTCATCGTGCAGCCGGATATAGGTGAACCATGCGCAGCTTTCGGGAAGGTCGGGAATTTCTGCAGTCAGGAGTTGTCTGGGGGACTCCTCTGCCATGGCCTGCCAGAACTTTGGCATCAGTACAAAATGAAAGGCTCCCCGGCACTCATCGCCGGAGCCGAAATAGTCCATCATCCCCGCCACCGGTTGATTTGCTTCGGCTAAGAGCATTGAGCCTTCACCAAGCAGGTCCAGAAAAGCTCTGAAAATTTTAAGGATTATATGCACCTGGGGAAGATTCTCGCTGTCAGTCCCCTCTTTCTTCCAGAGCATATGAGCCGCATCCATACGGAACCCGTCTACGCCGGCGGTTTTCCAGTTCTTAAGGGTACGTATCATTTCCGCCGTTACTGCGGGGTTTGCGTAATTCAGGTCGGGCTGAAAGGGGTAGAAGCGGTGAAAGTAGTAAGCCCCTGCCTGCTCGTTCCATTCCCAGTTGGAATCCACCATGCCTGAGAAGACAATGGGTGCGTCGGCATATTCTGTGCCGGTGCTGCTCCAGATAAAGTAATTCCGGTAGGGGGATTCCGGATCTGCAATGGCCTGTTGGAACCAGCTGTGCCGGTCGGAGCAGTGGTTGATGGCAACATCGAATACGGTCTGAAGATTCAGGCTGTGGGCTTTTTTCAGGAACCCCTCAAAGGCCTCATTGCCGCCAAAGCGGGAATCAATTTTTGTATAGTCGGAGATATCAAAGCCCTGGTCTCTACCGGGAGATTCCAGAGCAGGCAGTATCCAGAGGGTACGGATTCCCAAGTCTGCAATATAGTCCAGTCTGGCTTCCGCACAGGAAAACCCGCCGTCAAAACAGTCGGGGTAGAGGCAGTATACTGAGCCCTTCTCGTCAAAGGGAGGACGTTTCGGCTCTGTCCTCTGAGCTATACTGGTCTCAAATTCAGATAGCAGGGTGTTGAAAATCTCAGTTTCGTCTGGATAGAGGGAGTTCCACAGATTGCGGATGTGTGCTGTGTTCACCGTTTTTCACCTCCTGTCTGGTTAAGGACCGGAAAAAACTTGACAGCTCCAATTTCTCACAGTAAGCTGAAAGAGCTTTCATGAAAGTACTTTCATGCTTTCATAAGTGAGGATATCATGACTAACCGACAGGGGTCAACAATTTATGACGTCGCGAAAACAGCTGATGTAAGTATCAGCACTGTATCGCGCTGTCTTAATACTCCTTCCAAGGTTAACCCGCAGACCCTTGAACGGGTTCAGGCGGTTATCCATCAGTTAGGCTATATTCCTCACGGCAACACCGGCCCTAAACGACACCGCCATGTAGGACGTATTGGAGTTTTCTCCTCCTACTTTATTCCAGCACCATCCATGACACAGCGCCTTCAGGGGGCTGCCCAGGTGTTACACTCCAGCCACACTGAAATGATTGTCTATACCGTAGATTCTCCGGATCAGCTGGAAGAGTATTTGAATTCGGTTCCCTTTACCAAACGGGTGGATGGGCTGATTCTTATCTCCCTGCGTATTACCGATGCGACTGCGCAGCGCCTGGCAGAAAGCGGTCTGCCGGTGGTAACTGTTGAATATGATTCTCCCTATTTTCCCAGTATAACTGCGGACAATTTCCGGGGTGGTGAGCTGGCAGGGAGTCATTTCGTCAGCCGCGGGTATGCCCCCTGTGCCTATCTGGGGCAGTCGGAGGTTCCCCTCTATTCTCTTCATCCCAATGACGAACGCCAGCGGGGGTACGAATCTGCCCTTGCCGCCGGAGGATCCGGACTGGATCCCCGCTATATCCGTCTTGGGGAGTTTGATTTCCAGCGCAGCCGGGAGCTTGCAGGCGAACTCTTTGACCTGCCTGTACCCCCCAGGGCACTTTTTGCCATGTCCGACCTGCAGGCTTACGGAGCCATGAAGGCTGCCCGTGAGCGGGGTATGCGCATCCCCGAGGATGTGGCTGTTATCGGATTTGATGATCTTGAATCTGCAGAATATATGGAATTATCGACTGTAAGTCAGGGGCTTACTGAATCCGGACGGTTTGCAGCGGAATCACTTAATGCCCGCATAGCTGATCCCGACCGGGCGATGGGAAATATAAGTCTCAATGTTTCTCTGATACACCGGGGTACAACATGACCCGATGCAGCCTGTGTTCCTTGACTTCCGCCCTTCTGTGGCTGACATTTATATATAGGCGGTTAATAACGAATCCGCCGGTAAAAAACGGTCCTGCCTGCTTTGTTTCTACTCCACCTTATCGGTCTTCCATTTTTCCGCCTTATCAGATGGTCTTTGCCGCCTGTCTGGGCGGATAAATATCTTTTAAGGAGAAGTGACAATGAAGAAGATTTTGTTTGCTCTGCTGATGGTTCTTCTTGTATTAGGCGGTTGCCAGAAAAAAGCCGAAGAGGCTGCTCCTGCTCCGCAGAAAGAGGCCGCTTCCGCTGAACTGAGCGGTGACTACCTGGCCGATGCATTTGCCGGGAAGTTTAAGGGGGCCACTGTTCGCATGGCCGGACCATTTACTGACAATGATGCGGTAAAATTCAATGAATCCATGAAACCCTTTGTTGAGAAAACAGGCATAAAAGTTGAATATGAAGGATCAAAAGAATTCGAAGCGTCCATCGCCATCCGTATTAACGGCGGAAATCCTCCCGACATAGTTGATTTCCCCCAACCTGGTCTGCTGGAAACCTTTGTAAAAGGCGGAAAGGTGATAGACCTGAATTCTGTTCTCGATATGGGCAAGGTCAAATCAAACTACATACAGAGCTGGCTTGATATGGCAACCATGAAGGGACCTTCCGGACCCATAATGGCCGGAGTCTGGGGCCGGGTAAACGGAAAATCCCTGGTCTGGTATCCCAAGAAAGCTTTCGATGAGGCAGGATACAAAGTTCCCGAAACCTGGGAAGAGCTGATGACTCTTATGGATACCATCAAGAGTGATGGCGATACTCCCTGGGCGGTTGGTATAGAATCAGGTGCAGCTACCGGCTGGGCCGCAACCGACTGGATTGAGGAGATGATGCTCCGTACAACCTCCCTGGATAATTACGATAAATGGGTAAAGGGCGAGTTGAAGTTTGATTCTCCCGAGGTCCGCAAGGCTATTCAGACTATGGCGGATATCTGGTTTCCCGAAGGCAATGTCTACGGCGGTCGCAAAGCTATTGCCACCACCTCCTTCGGTGATGCCCCCAAGGTCATGTTTGAGGCCCCTCCAAAGGCATGGCTTCATAAACAAGGTAACTTCATAACCTCCTTCTTCCCTGAAAATCTAAAGGCCGGGGTGGATTATGATTTCTTCTACCTGCCCAGTGTTGATCCTCAGTACGGACGTCCGGTCCTTGTTGCCGGTGATATCTATGCAATGTTTAATGACCGGCCGGAAGTACGGGCCCTGATGCAGTATTTTGCCACCGGCGCTTCCGTCGAGGGCTGGGTGAAGATGGGCGGTGCTATATCTCCCCACAAAGATTCTCAGCTTGACTGGTATGCAAATCCTGTTGAACGCAAGGTTGCCGAGGTTATACAGAATGCAACCTCAGTACGGTTTGACGGTTCGGATCTTATGCCCGGTGCCGTTGGTGCAGGTTCTTTCTGGAAAGAGATGACCGCCTATGTTTCCGGTGCCAAGAGTCTTGATGAGGCAGTCAAAGCAATTGATGCCTCCTGGCCCAAATAAGCCGGATTTATAGATAATAAAAACGGGGTCGGCGGCCTGTACCGCCGGCTCTGCTTTTTCATTGCTGCAGATATCTGTTCAATTCAAGGAGAAGTTTATGCCGAAAGGAACAGCCGCACTCTCCCGCGAAGATGCCTATGCTCCTCTGAAACTCCTTCTGCTTTTCGTGTTAACCGTTCTAGTTCTCTGGGGAGGGTTTCAGTTTCTCCGCAGTTTCCGGTCCTCAAAGTTGCTGCTTACAATTGTAGCTATAATATGGGGAGTCGGATCGGTTGCGCTGCTCTATACTGTTCTGAATGCCGCCGCACAGCTGCTGCCCCCGCGTACCCGTTCTTTGGTTCTTCCTCTGGTTTTTGCCGGGCCGGCGCTGCTGCTTCTGGCCTGGTTTTTGATTACTCCCACGCTTCGAAGCCTTTATTTGAGTTTTTTTGATGAAACAAGTACCAATTTCGTATTTCTGGATAACTATATATTCGCTTTTACCGATCCGATAATGCTTGAGGCTTTTACCAATAACCTTCTCTGGCTGGTATTCGGCACAGGCGGAACCGTTGCTCTGGGGCTGATTATTGCAGTTCTTGCAGACCGCAGTCCCTGGGAAAATGTGTTCAAGGCTCTGATCTTTATGCCTATGGCAATATCGTTTGTCGGTGCAGGAGTTATCTGGAAATTCATGTACGCATATAAGGGTGAAGGGACAAATGTTGTCGAGATAGGTCTTCTGAATGCGGTGGTAACCGCTTTCGGGGGCAAGCCCCAGGCCTGGCTGCTGATTTCCGGGTGGAATAACTTTTTTCTGATTGTCATCATGGTCTGGCTTCAGACCGGATATGCCATGGTCATTCTCTCTGCAGCTATAAAGGGGATACCTTCCTCCCTGATTGAGGCTTCCCGAATAGACGGCGCCAATGCGATTCAGATTTTTTTTAGAATTATTATTCCCTCCATTGCCGGATCAATTTTAACAGTGACAACAACAATAATCATTTTTTCCCTGAAACTCTTCGATATTGTCCGTGTTATGACGGGAGGTAATTACGGTACCAATGTAATTGCCAATGAGTTCTACCTCGAACAGTTTACCTACGGAAGTACCGGCCGGGCGTCTGCCATTGCCATTGTACTGCTGGTGGCGGTGGTTCCAGTTCTTATTTACAACCTGAGGCAGTTTAAACAGCGGAGGGCCTTCCGATGAAAAAGAACATTTCAAGCGGCGGAGGCCGGAGTTCCTCAGCAGTTGTCAGCACTGTGATCCTGGCAATTATTGCAATACTCTGGGTACTTCCCGCCTTTGGTGTATTTGTTACATCCTTCAGGGATTCCAGGGATATCTTCTCCTCCGGATGGTGGACCATCCTTCCCCACAAGGCCTGGCAAAAAACCGATGAGTTTGTTGTCCCCGATGAGGTGAATCTTGATCAGGTCTTTGAGCTTGAAGGGGTAAGTGGCGAATTTTCCGACTGGCGGCAGGGTATTGAGGTGGGTGACAACCGCATGCTTCAGTGGTATGGCAACAAGCGGACCCGCAAGGTGGAAGTATTTGAGAAGAAATGGGTCGGTTTCGGAGCCAATATGACCCTGGACAACTATAAAAACGTTCTTTCCGGCGGCACAATCACCTTCAAGGATGCCTCCGGTGCGGAGATTACCCGTCAGGGAAATAATTTCTCCGATGCGGTACTGAACAGTCTGGCGGTCTCAATCCCGGCAACTCTTATTCCCATTCTGATTGCCGCGTTTGCGGCCTATGCTTTCGCCTGGATGGAGTTTCCCGGCCGCAAATTGAGTTTCTCTCTTGTGGTCGCTCTGCTTGTGGTCCCCCTCCAGATAGCTCTTATTCCGGTGCTCCGTGATTTCACCGGTCTGGGACTGAACGGAACTTATATGGCAATGTGGCTTGCCCATACCGGGTTCGGTCTGCCTCTTGCCATTTATCTCCTCTTTAATTATATCAGTCAGCTTCCCAGGGATATCCTGGAATCCGCTTTTCTCGACGGCGCTTCTCCCTTTACCACCTTTGTACGGCTGATTCTTCCCCTCTCGGTACCGGCTCTGGCAAGCTTCGCCATATTCCAGTTCCTCTGGGTCTGGAACGACTATCTGGTAGCTCTTATATTCCTTGGTGATACCAACCGGGTTGTAACCAGCGCTCTGGCGGCCATGGTGGGAGAAAAAGGACAGGATTGGCATTTGCTCACATCCGGTGCTTTCTTGAGTATGATTCTGCCTCTGGCGGTATTCTTCTCCCTTCAGCGTTTCTTTGTCCGGGGACTTATGGCAGGTTCTGTGAAGGGCTGATTATTTTCCGAGTGTAGTCATGCCCCCGGCAACGGGGGTATTTTTCCCCCTGTTAAAGTGGTAAGAAAAAAGTATGTATACCATAGCCCATTTAACGGATCTGCACATTGCAGAACCCGGAATTCATCCATACAACGTTGATGTGCGCAGCCGCTTTCTTGCCTGTCTCGATGATATTGCCCGCTTTAACGTGGATTTACTTGTGTTGGGAGGGGATCTCTGTTACCGGGATGGGCATGATGGTATATACCGATGGATTCATGCAGAGATCAGCCGCCGTTCAATTCCGGTCCTGACGATAACGGGGAATCATGATGAGACTGCCGTGTTTGCGGAAGTATTTGGTCTTGAGGCTGAGATCTCTCAGGGGCAGTTTTTCTACAGCCGCGAAATAGATGACAGGCGGCTGCTTTTCCTTGATACCCGGGATGCGCGTGTTTCTCCTGAGCAGCTGCAGTTTGTGGAGGAAGAGATCCGGCGGGAGGAAACCTCGGAACTTATACTCTTCATGCACCATCCTCCGATTCTGGCGGAATCAAAATATATGGATTCCCGATATTCTCTGTTGAATACTCAAGATATTTCTTCTATATTGTTGAGGTCGGAACAAAATGTGTCAGTTTTCTGCGGCCATTACCACATGGAAAAGAGTATCTGCTGTGGAAAACTTCAGGTATTTGTTACTCCTTCCAGTTTTGTTCAGATTGATCAGGAGACTGAAACATTTCAGGTTGATCATCAGGGCTTCGGCTGGCGGAGGATACAGATCCGGAATAACTGCATTTTGACCGGAGTTCGTTATATCGGAGAAGACTGAATGAAATTTATTGGTGCCCATGTGAGCGCCGCCGGCGGGGTACAGAATGCACCGGAGAATGCCGGAACCATAGGCGCTAATGCATTTGCGCTGTTTACTAAAAACCAGCGTCAGTGGCAGGCCCGACCACTTGGTGATGATGATGTCCTTCTTTTCAAATCACATCTCTCCTCGGCTGGAATAAGCCCTGAACATGTTCTACCCCATGACTCCTACCTGATAAATCTCGGTAACCCTGATCCGGAAAAGCGGAAAAAAAGCTATGAATCATTTCTGCACGAAATTGAGCGCGCGGAAATGCTGGGCCTGTCCCTGTTGAATTTTCATCCCGGCAGTCATTTGAAGGTTTTGAGCGAGGATGACTGCCTGAAGCTGATTGCCGAATCTATGAATGAGGCAATTTCCCGTACAAAGCATACCGTGCTGGTAATTGAAAATACCGCCGGACAGGGGAGTAACGTTGGCTACCGTTTTGAACACCTTGCCCGGCTGATAGAGCTTACAGAAAATAAAAACAGAGTGGGAGTCTGCATTGATACCTGTCATGCCTTTGCCGCTGGATACGATCTGCGCACTGAAGAATCCTATTTAGCCCTTATGAGGGAATTTGATTCTGTGGTGGGTAAAAAGTTCCTGAAGGGCATGCACCTGAACGATGCTAAATCCGGGTTTTCCAGCCGGGTTGACAGGCATGCGCCTCTGGGAGAGGGAAACATCGGCTGGGCCGGATTCAGGGCACTTATGCAGGATCCGGTTACCGATAATATCCCCCTTATTCTTGAAACAACTGATCCCGCCAGATGGGCGGAAGAAATAGCAACCCTGAGGTCCTTTGGAGAAGAACATGAGTCAGCTTGAAGAATATTTTGCACCATTTAGAAAAGGTATTACAGGAATTGATGCGGAAATCCCAACACCCTATGGTATGAAGCCTCTGATTTATGCTGACTGGGTTGCCTCGGGACGGCTGTACGGACCCATAGAAGATGCCATGACAAGGATAATCGGGCCTCTGGTGGGCAATACTCATTCAGAGTCGTCAACCACCGGACGGGCAATGACCGCCGCATATCATGAGGCGCACCAGATTTTAAAGAAGCATGTCAACGCCGGGCAGCGTGATGTGATCATTACCGCAGGAAGCGGCATGACCGGGGTTATAAACAAACTGCAGCGCATTCTTGGAATCAGGCTGCCGGAGCGTTCCCGGGATCTTTCTTCTGGACTTCCGAAGCACCAGGAGCCTGCTTCTTGTGATGAAGAGTGTCCGGTTGTATTTGTAACCCACATGGAGCACCATTCAAATCATATCAGCTGGCTGGAGACAGAAGCGGAAGTTGTTGTCCTCCCTCCGGATGAGGAGCTGAAGGTTAATCCTGCAGCACTGGAAAAGGAGCTTGAACGGTATAAAGACCGTACGCTGAAAATTGGTGCCTTCTCTGCGAGCTCCAATGTAACCGGTCTATTTCCGCCCTTCCGGGAACTTGCCCGTATTATGCACCGTCACGGAGGCTATGCGTTTGTGGATTTTGCCGCCTCTGCACCCTATGTAGACATTGATATGCATCCTGCCGATGATCCGGATGGATATCTGGATGCGGTATTCTTTTCTCCCCATAAATTCCTCGGAGGTCCCGGCAGTTCCGGAGTTATGGTGTTCAATTCCAGCATGTATACTAATACCGTTCCTGACAATCCCGGGGGAGGAACCGTCACCTGGACCAATCGCTGGGGAGAACGTAGCTATGTCACCGATATTGAGGCCCGGGAGGATGGGGGAACTCCCGGATTTCTTCAGGTTATGCGGGCAGCCCTTGCGGTGCGGCTTAAGGAAGAGATGGGCACAGAAAAGATCAAAGCCCGGGAAACTGAACTTATCAGCCGTGCGATGAAGGAACTTCGCAGCATAGACGGTCTGCATATTCTGGCAGACTGTGATGATCCAAGGATAGGGGTGATTTCATTCTATATGGAGAATATTCACCATAACCTTATTGTCCGATTTCTGAATGACCGCTTCGGTATTCAGACCCGGGGCGGCTGCTCCTGTGCCGGAACTTACGGTCATTACCTGCTTCAGGTAAGCCGGGAGGATTCCTCTTCCATTACCAGTCAGATTGACAGCGGGGACCTTACCAACAAACCGGGCTGGGTGAGGGTTTCACTGCATCCCACTATGACCGAGGCTGAGCTTGATCTGCTGGTGCAGGCTCTGAAGGATGTACGAAAGAACCATACGTCCTGGACGGAGGATTACCGTTTTGATGCCTGTTGTGGTGAATTTTTTCCCAGAGCAATGGAGGAACAGCCCCTTATTACACTGAAGGAGCTGTCTCTTATCTGAGGTTGGCTTGAATCCAGCCTGAGCCGGGAATTATTTACCGATAAGCTCAAAGAATTCATCCCGCTCAAGAACCTCTTTTTCCTTGAGTTGGGAGGTTACCTTTTCCAGCAGTTCCCGGTTCTCCTGCAGCATAAGTTTAACCGCCTCATAACGTTCGTTAATCATTCGGGAAATCTCTTCGTCTATATAGCTCTGGGTGGATTCCGCATACTCTCTCTGCATGTAGGGATCCTGTGTGCCCAGCATCGGTGCAGAGCGTTTGGACAGCGCAACATTACGAAAGCGTTCACTCATACCGTATTCTGTAATCATAGAGCGGGCTATATCACTCGCCCGGGTGAGATCGTTTGCTGCACCGGTGGAAACCACATTAAAGATTATCTCCTCAGCGGCCCGGCCGCCCAGCAATACGTCTATCTTACCCATAAGTTCGTTCTGGGTTAGCAGGTACCGGTCTTCTGTCGGCGTCTGCAGGGTGTATCCAAGGGCGCCGAATCCCCGGGGCACAATGGATATCTTGCTTACCGGGTCGGATCCTTCAGTCATGGCTGCAACCAGGGCATGCCCTGTTTCATGGTAGGCAACGGTTTCACGTTCCCGGGGGTTAATCAGTTTGCTTTTTTTCTCCAGCCCGGCGACCGTTTTTTCAATAGCTTCCTTGAAGTCCCCGGTATTGATGGTTTTCCGTCCCTTGCGTACAGCCAGCAGGGCGGCCTCATTGACTATATTGGCAAGGTCGGCACCGACAAAGCCCGGGGTGAGTCTGGCAATCTCGTCGAGATCAATGTCTGTGTCAAGCTTTACATTCTGGCTGTGAATCTTCAGTATTGCCGCCCTGCCGGTTACATCCGGTCGGTCTACTAATACCTGCCGGTCGAAGCGGCCGGGGCGCAGCAGTGCGGGATCCAGAATCTCCGGCCTGTTTGTGGCGGCCAGGATAATTACACCGGCCTTCGCATCAAACCCGTCCATTTCCACCAGAAGCTGGTTAAGGGTTGTCTCCCGTTCATCATTGCCGCCGATGGCATTTACCCGGGATTTACCTATGGCATCCAGCTCGTCAATGAAAATAATACAGGGTGCTTTTTCCCTGGCCTGCTTGAAGAGGTCCCGTACACGTGCAGCTCCGACGCCGACAAACATCTCAACGAAGTCAGCACCGCTCATACGGAAAAAGGGTACCTGCGCATTGCCTGCTACAGCCCTGGCCAGGAGTGTTTTACCGGTTCCCGGAGGACCAATTAGAAGAACTCCCTTGGGGATCTTTCCGCCGATTTCCAGATACTTGTCCGGAGTCTTGAGGAAATCAACCACCTCCACCAGCTCATCCTTGGCTTCATCGGCACCGGCTACATCATCGAAGGTTACATTCGTGGAGCCTTCTGCCACTATGATTGATTTATTCTTGCCGAAGGACATAACATTGCCCCCCATATCACCCATGCGTTTAAACATGAAACGCCAGACCAGAATCAGTACCCCCAGAGGCAGAAGCCAGCCTAAAAGAACATTCAGCAGGGTTGGATCCTTCGGAGGTACTGCATAAAAGCTTACGCCTTTCTCTTCTAACAGCGGTACCAGAGAGGGATCATCAACCGGCACCGTGCGATAGAGATAGCCTGTCTGACTGGAACTGTCTGCATTTGCCGGCTTGCCTATGTAGATATCCGGAGACATTTCAACGCTGACAATCTCGCCGGAATTGATCTTTTCTTTGAACTCACTGTAAGGAATAGTCTTCTGGGTAAGCGGATTCTGAGACAGAAACGCATTAATTACCATCAGGATAATGGTTACAGCCAGAAAATAGCCGAATGAAAATCGGTGCTTCTCAAAAAAAGGTTTATCCTTTTGTGGCCCGTGGTCACAATCTTTATCGTTATCCCAACAGCCTTTTTCATTGCCCATACTCATCCTCTCGTGATAACCTTCCTCCGGTTATTCAATGAAAAGATAGTCAGGGTTTTAAAGAAAGGCAAACCCTGCGTAGAAGCGAGATATGGATTTACACATAAACATCCTTCAGCTTCCTCTTCTCCTCTCCAGTCTCTTCTCAGTGGTGACATTGGCTCTTGTTATTCACCGCACTAAAAAGAGATTCCGGCAGCCGGTGGCCTATCTGATCGTGGGGGTAATACTGTACAGCGGCTTTTATCTGCTGGAAACCTCTTCCCATAATCTTGTGTTGATTATCCTCTTTAGCAAGCTTAAATATATCGGTGCTGTAACTATTCCGGTCTCATTTTTTCTTTTTGCCCTGAGCTTTGTAGAGTCAAAGGATTACCTGCAGAGGGACAGGTACTTGTATGCACTATACCTTGTTCCTGGCGGGCTGTTGCTGTGTATCCTTATTCCCGGTCTGCAGCATCTGGTTTTTCCCGGATATGAGCTGCTGTATACCGGGGATATTATCCTGCACCGGCATACTCTGGGGCCGTTGTTCTGGGTTCATTTTGTATATTCCTATCTTATGACCCTTATGGGGGCATTTCTGCTGCTGCGGGATACCGTTTCCAGCGATCAGATGATGCGCCGAAGCTCCCTGTCTCTTGTTGCTGCCAGTATTATCCCTCTAATGAGTAATGTGGCACATCTGTTTTTTTCCCGGGGGATTCTGAAATTTTATGATATAACTCCCATAACCTTTGCAGTTTCCAGTGTGTTCCTGGGGTTTGTCATTTTAAACTACCGTATAGATGATTTTGTCTATCTTACCTATGACTCGCTGCTGAAGAACCTTAAGGAAGGAATGATTGTTCTTGACCATGAAACCCGGATAGTTGAGATAAACGAAGCAGCTGCAGCTTTGTTCCGGCGGAGTCCGGAAGATATGAAAGGCCAGGTTCTGCAGGATACCCTGATTAAAAACAGGGGGCTCATTGACAGGTTTCAATCGGTATACGAGGCAAAGAGTGAAACAGAGATTTATGTAGGCGAAGATACCAGAATCTGCCAGTTGCATATTTCTCCCCTGAAGGACCGGCGCCTTCCCGCACCGGGTAGAATAGTGCTTATCTGGGATGTTACAGAGAGGCGGAAAGCTGAGGAACAGGCCGTTAGGGCTGCCAGGCTGGAGTCTCTGGAGCTGCTTGCAGGCGGTGTTGCCCATGATTTTAATAATCTACTCACAGGAATTTACGGGAACCTTACCCTTGCAAGGCTGGAAAACAGGGAGCGTCAGGTTGCCGAACACCTCGATACCATGGCGGAGGGCCTGGAACAGGCTGCAGCTCTTACCCGGCAGCTGAGGGGGTTTGCTTCTCAGAACAGCCCGAGAATGGAACAGGTTTATCTGCCCCGTCTGATCAAGGACTCCCTGGCCCTTTTTCTCCGGGGAACCGATATTCACACCTCCTTCAGTGCTCCGGAGGATCTATGGGATGTGTTTACCGATCCCGGACAGATTTCCCAGGTTGTCAATAATCTGATTGTCAACGCAGTGCAGGCTCAGGATGGGAACGGCAGCATCCTCGTGAAAGTGGAGAATGTGCTCATTGAGAGCGTAAACTCTCTGCAGCTTCCTCAGGGACGCTACGTGCATACTGTGTTTGCCGACGGCGGACCGGGGATAAGCGGGGAGAATCTTTCAAGAATTTTTGACCCCTATTTTACGACCAAGCAGACAGGTACCGGCCTCGGTCTGGCATCAGCCCTCTCCATTGTCAATAAGAACAGGGGCTCTCTCTATGCCGAAGATCGAACTCATGAAGGATCTATGGGTAAATCGGGGGTAGCAGAAACCGGCGCCTGTTTTCATCTGTATCTTCCTTCTTTGGGTAACACAGATGCACTCTGGCTTAAGGATAGCGGCGAAAGTATTAATCGGGCTGAAGGAATTGAGCATGTTGTTCTCCTTGACCGTATCCGGGACAGCAGACTGATTCTGAGTGCATATCTTACCCGGTTGGGGTATCAGGTTGAATGCTTCGGCGATGCAGACGAATTGACGCGGTATTTTTCCCGTGAGGATGTTCCGGAGGTTGATTGTATCATTTCAGAAGACCGGCTTCTACAGATAAGTATGGATATCCCCTGCCTTATTCTCTGTCATAATGACTGCCCGCCGGATTCCGGTTTTTTACAGCCACGGTCGCTCCAGGACATTTCCCGGGCTCTGCTTTCTCTTAAGAGATAGGAGAGGGGTTATTCCGTCCGGGACAGATTATTACTCAGCAATTTCTGCCAGTTCTTCCCATCGGAGGGTTTTTTCATCTATCTGACTGTTGATGGAATCGTATTCCTCTTTCAGTTTCCCCTGCTTTTCCGGGGGAGTTGCCGGGTCTGCGAATGCCAGTTCCAGTTTTGCTTTTTTCTCTTCCAGAACCTCAATTTCCGGCATAAGTGATTGAAACTCCCGCTGCTCCTTAAAGCTGAGTCGTTTCTTTTCCTCTCTTTTGACCGGCCTGCTTTCCTTCTGTCTTTTAGATGCCGAGTTTTTTCCCTGTATCTGCTCCTGTCTTTTTTCCTGGCGCAGGTAGTCAAGATATTCTGAATAGCTGCCGGCAAATGCGTTGATATTGCCTCCGGAGTCCAGGATAAGCAGGAAATCAACGGTACGGTCGAGGAAGTACCTGTCGTGACTGACGGTGAGGATACAGCCTTTAAAGCGGGAGAGAAAATCTTCCAGTAATGAAAGGGTCTGGATATCAAGGTCGTTGGTGGGCTCATCGAATATAAGGAAGTTGGGGTCCGGCAGCAGCACCTTGATAAGCTGAAGGCGGCGGCGTTCCCCTCCGGAGAGTTTTTTTATTGTGGTGTACCATTTTCCCCGGGGGAAATTGAAATCCTCCAGAAGCCTGGTTATCTCCATGGGTTGTCCGTCTTCCTTACGGATTACGTCGGCATATTCCTTCAGGAAGGCCATAACCGTCTGTTTCTCATCCATACCTGCAGAGAGTTGGTCGAAATAGCCGAACCGTGTGTTTATTCCGCTGTCAGCCCTGCCGCTCTCCGGTTCAAGATCTCCGGTTATCAGTCTGAGCAGGGTTGTTTTTCCGCTGCCGTTGGGCCCAACCAGGCCTATACGCTCTCCCCGTTTAAAAGAGTAGGTGAAAGGAGAGATAATGCGACGTCCGTCAAAGGAGACGGTAAGATTACGCAGTTCCAGCACCTTCTTTCCCAGCCGGCGGTGGTTGACGCTGAACTCTCTTAAGGAGACTTCCTCCGCCTCCTCCCGGTCCATCATGTTGATGATTCGCTCTGTACGTTTTTTATCCTTACCGGTACGGGCCTTTGGTCCCCGTTTCAGCCATTCAAGTTCGCCCCGGAGAATGGAGTTTATGCGTTCTTTCTGCCGCTCCCTGGCGGTAAGACGTTCTTCCCTCTGCTCCATATAAAATGAGTAGTTTCCGTCATAGCGGTAAAGGGTCTGGTCGTCCAGTTCGTATATGCGGGTGGCTACGGTATCGAGGAAGTAACGATCATGAGTAACCAGCAGCAGGGTACAGCTGGTTTTCTCAAGGAAATCCTGAAGCCAGAGGATGGTATCAATATCCAGGTGGTTGGTGGGTTCATCCAGAATAAGCAGATCGTTCTGTCCCGCCAGGGTCTGGGCCAGGGAGACTTTCTTGATCATCCCTCCAGAGAGACTTCCCATGGGCAGTTCTATATCACTTATACCCAGCTCCTGCAGCACCGATCTGATCCGTTGTTCCGTTTCCCAGGCATTTTCCTGTTCCATAGCCTCCGTGGCGGCAGCAAGCCGGGCCTCAGCTTCACCGCTGTGCAGATGGCTGAATTCCGCCGTGGCTTCCTCGTATTCCCGGACAATTGCAAGCTGCGGGTTGTTCTGCCGGAAGATGTGATCGGCAATGGTTTCTCCGGGATCAAACTGGGGTACCTGAGGTTGATAGGCAATTCTTGCAGAGCTGTTGAATATGACCTCGCCCGATCCGGGGGGCATCACACCTGCGAGAATCCTGAGCAAGGTGGTTTTCCCGCTTCCGTTTATGCCGATAAGAGCTGTTTTTTCACCGGAGTCTATTCCGAAGGAGAGACCGGAAAAGAGTTGACGGTCTCCAAGGCTTTTGCTGATTGAGTTCACCGATATGATATTCATGGGCAGATTCTATTTGTACTCTGATTTCACCGGTCTGTCTGCCCCCTTCTTTCCTCCCTGTGCCCTGGTCGGGGATATTGCATAGCCTAAGCGCCGTTTACCTGCTACAGTAGTACCCTATGCTCGTAGTGAAGCATAAACTTGCATTTCAAGGACAGGTTATGAAGAGTTTGCGATTATCCTTCACCGCCGTTGCTGCGGTTTTTATGATGATTTTTCTCCTGGGGGGCTGTTCCTCCAAAGAATCCTCCAAGTTGAGTATCAGCAGTGAAGAGTTGGATGCCGAAGTTAACAAAACCCTCACGCAGTATGCAGCACAGGGCAGAGAAGTCGGTGACCAGGAGAAGGCGGAACTCCGGACTGCTATTCTCAACCAGATGGTGGAGCGGCTTGTTATGTTTGCCGAGGCGGATAGTCTGGGAATAGAGGTGGATAAGGATACTCTGGAAAAAGAGTATCAGTCCCTGGTTGCCCGGTTTCCTTCGGAGGAGGCTTTTGCTGATGCTCTGAAACAGCGGGGTTATACCGCAGAACTTTTCAAGGAGGAGATGGCCGGCATTCTTCGCATCCAGAAATTTCTGGAGGAGACGGTATCTTCAAAAATTACCATTCCCGAAGAAGAGATCCGGGCTTATTACGAGGAAAACCCATCCTACTTTGATTCCCCCGAAAAGGTGACAGCTTCCCACATTCTGATTCAGGTAGCACAGGATGCCGATGCGGCTGCAAAAGCTGAAGCCATGAAAAAGATTGAAGCGGTAAAGGCCAAAGCGGATGCCGGTGAAGATTTTGCAGCCCTGGCAAAGGAGTTTTCCGAAGGACCCTCCGGTCCCAGTGGCGGTGATCTCGGCAGTTTCGGTCGGGGAGAGATGGTTAAACCCTTTGAGGATGCTGCCTTTTCAATGGAAATCGGTGAAATCAGTGGCGTGGTTGAAACCCAGTTCGGCTACCATATCATAAAACTGACCGGTAAAACCGAACCGGGAACCCTTGCCTACGATGAGGCAAGGGAGGCTATTCTCGGCTTTCTCAAAAAAGACAAGGAGCAGTCAGCTGTTGCCGACTATGTGGAAAGCCTCAAGGAAAAATATCCTGTAGAGACACCGGCAGAAGGTTGACGCTGAGGAGTTAGAACTCCTCAAAATTGTCATCGTTTTCGTCCATTACGGGGTCTTCCTCAAGCAGGGAGACTCCGACTATTTCTTCTTCCCTGCGCGGCGGCTGGTTCTTTTTAACTGTTTGGCCCTGAGAAGCCGGCAGTTGTTTTGGGGCTGCAACCCGGGGGACATAACCGGCAGATGCTCCTGCATTACTGATTTTGAAGAATCCAACCGTATCTAAGAGATGGTCCGACTGGCTGGAGAGCTCTTCCGCTGTGGCTGCAAGCTCTTCAGAAGAAGAGGCATTGTGCTGAATTACCTGATCTAACTGCATTATTGCCGTATTTATCTGACCAGCACCGAGGGCCTGCTCCCGGCTGGATGCATTAATCTCCTGAACAAGATCTGCTGTCTGCTGAATATTCTTCACCAGGGTTTCTATACGGGTTCCGGCAGTCTCCGCTATTTCCACAGAGCTCGAAGAGAGTTCGGTTATATCCGCAGCTGCCACCTGGCTTCGTTCAGCCAGCTTACGCACTTCCGAGGCAACAACGGCAAAGCCCTTTCCTGCTTCTCCCGCTCTTGCGGCTTCTATTGCCGCATTCAGGGCAAGCATATTTGTCTGACGGGAAATCTCTTCGATGATGTTTATCTTTTCACTTATCTGCCGCATGGCTTCAACGGTTTTTCGGACAGCTTCACCGCTTTCATTGGCTTCTCGTGCTGCCTGCTGGGCAATGGCATCAGTGCTTACGGCGTTATCGGAATTCTGCTTTATACTGGAGTCCATCTCTTCCATTGAGGATGAGACCTCTTCTGCAGCAGAGGCCTGCTCGGTTGCACCCTCGGATAACTGCTGGGCGGAGTTGGAAAGCTCTCTGCTACCTGTTGAGACATAACCTGCGGCGGTTTTAACATCCGCTACTATCTCATTAAGGTGAGCAACCATATCTCCCAGGCCGTCGGCAAGTTTCCCGATTTCATCTCCCCTGTGCATCTGCAGGGTTCTGGTAAGATCGCCCCGGGCAACTGCCTGGGCAAGTTCCTGTACCTGAATGATTGGCCGGGAAATGCTGCGGGCAAAGAAGATATATACAATCACTGCTAAAATAAGGAATCCGAAGCTTATGATTCCAATAAGCATGCTGAGCCGTATCACCGGAGATAGGTACTCCTCATCCGGAATTGTAAGGTTCACTGTCCACCCGGTCAGATCCATGCGATAGAATCCGGAGGTTTTGGCAACACCTTTATAGACATATCGCTCTATGGCGGATTTTTCAGTTTTCAGTTTGTCCGCATAAGTCTCCATTCCCTCCAGCCGGTTAACATCAGATTTCATTATTGTTGCCGGATCCGGGTGGGCAATGAAGATTCCGTTTCTGTCGAGGATGTATGCATAGCCGGTTTTTCCGATGGTGCTTTCCGCTACCAGCTGGGACAGATGCCCTATGCTCACCAGGCTGGCGGCAACCCCGATGGGGACTTTGGAAGATGAGTACACCGGAGTGGCTACGGCTACAAAGGGATCGTTTGTTACTTTGTTGAGCGCAGGTTCACTGATTACAGTGGCACCAGTCATGGCTTTCTGAAAGTACTCCCGGTCTTTGATTACTACCCCGGAATAGATCTGGTCTGAGTCAGCAACGATAGTTCCAGAAGCATCAGCAAGGATAAACCCCTGATACTTCTCCATAAACTCGGGAGCGGTCATCATGCGGGCAAGTTCCTGCCGAGCCCTGTTCAGTAGTTCACCATTGTTCTCAGTATTCTGCAGTGGCTCAACCATGTCATTCTGTGATGCCAGGGCAGTAATAAGCCGCATTTCTGCCCGGAAGGTGTTTTCAAGGCCGACTTCGATATCCCGTGTGCGGGAAAGAATCTGGCTGTCGATCTGTTCTTCCACGGCGGATGTTGATTGAAACACCGACAACAAACTGACTATTGCCAGGGGAATAATTATTATCAGTGAACCAATCAGAGACAATTTTGCCCCGATTTTCATGTTTTTGATCATAAGCTGCTCCTTGTTTCTACCTGAAATTGTAAGCAATTGTTGCTGCTGCTGCAAATTCCGGCTGAATTTTCCTGCAATTTTTCCAGCCTGCTTGAACGAGACCTCTTCAGCCCATACAATTAGCATGTGAATACCATGGAATCTCTATTGAAAAGCCTGGAAGAACGGGCCCGTAAGAATGAAAAGGAGCAGACAAAATATCTGCGCCGCCTGCGCGAGAAGAATCCGAAGAAACTGGATGAAATGTTCCGGCGTCTCCACGATGAAGTGTTTGCTGAAATGGACTGCCTGGAGTGTGCCAACTGCTGTAAAACCATCAGTCCCAGGTTTATGCAGCGGGATATTGACCGTATTGCAAAACACCTTAACATGCATCCCAAGACCTTCCGGCTGCAGTACCTTGAGCTCGATGAAGATGAAGACTGGGTACTACAGAAGACTCCCTGTCCGTTTTTAGGTCCTGATAATTACTGCTCAATTTACGAAGTACGGCCAAAGGCATGCCAGGAGTATCCCCATACCAACGTAAAGAACATGAGGGGGCATCTTGTGCTTGCCAGGAGCAACCTGCCAATATGTCCTGCAGTTTATGAAATTGTGGAGTTAATTCGAAAAGAATATCCTCTATAGGAAAAGTCCATGGGAAGATGGAATAAAATTAAAAGTTCTGTAAATACCGGCGGTAACGGCAGCCTGCTGAGACAGTTTCTGTCCCGGGCTGTTCTTTATCTTCTGCTTTTTTATGCAGTAATTATACCGCTTTTTCTGGTTCTGCTATCCCAGAGAAAGATCTCCCGGGAATCCGTGTTGTTGAAAGAAGATAATCTTCTGGTCTCCACGGTAGCATCTGAGTTCCGCACAACCTTTGATGCGGTAGTGGGAGATGTCGAATATCTGGCTCACAGCAGTACCATTGTTCATTATCTTTCCGGCAAGATGGAGCAGTCCTATACTACCAACGATTTTATCAGCTTTGCGGATATTCGCGGGGTATATGATCAGATTCGTCTGATAAACCTGAACGGGCAGGAGATTATCCGGGTCAACTATGGGGCTGAAGGTGCATGGCCGGTTCCGGACGGGGATCTGCAGAATAAATCAAACCGCTACTATTTTCAGAATGCCCTGGCTCTTGATCCGGGAAAAATCTACATCTCTCCCCTGGACCTCAACATAGAACGTCGCCAGGTGGAAATTCCCTTTAAGCCGATGATCCGCCTGAGCACACCCGTAGCAGGCCCGGATGGTAAGCCCGGGGGAGTTCTTGTTCTCAACTATCTGGCCAGGGAACTGATTAAGCTGATGAGTCACTTCCATGTAAGTGATAACCAGGAGGCGATGATCCTGAATGCCGACGGTTACTATCTTTACAGTTCCATGCCAAGGGATGAGTGGACTTTTATGTTTCCCCGGCAGGAACAGACCGGGTTTTTCTCTCAGTTTCCGGATATCTGGGAAAAAATCCAGCTTAACAGGGCAGGACAGTTTTTTGTTGACGGTGACTACTACTCTTTTCAGGATCTTCAGTTCCGGCCGAATATAGAAGACCCGCCGAATTTGTATATTGTGAATAAATCTTCCGGAGGAATTATAAAACAGGCTTTGTCAAATTTCATTTCTGCCTTTTACCTGGTTCTGGCGGCGGGTTCAATTATCTCCCTGCTTTTCGCCTATATACATGCAATCCGTATACGAGAGCGGCAGAGTGTTGAATATATGGCTTTGCATGATTCCCTGACCGGACTGGTAAACCGGAAACTGCTCATGGATAGACTGCGGCAATCACTTTTCGCACTTTCCAGGAGACGGAGGGGCGTTGCTGTACTGTTTATCGATCAGGATAACTTCAAGTCTATTAATGATACCTTTGGACATGATGCCGGGGACAGATATCTGAGACGCTTTGCTGCCACGGTTAAACCTCTCCTTCGCAAAAGTGATACCATGGCCCGGCTGGGGGGAGATGAGTTTGTGATTCTCCTGGAGGACGTTGATAGTGAGGAAGAGATTGAAACAGTTGCAGATAAGATGTTCAACACTTTCCGGGAGGTCGGGGATGAGGGATATCCGGATAAACTGCCACCCTTTTCGATAAGTATTGGAGCCGCACTAACTGTTTCCGGGGATGAAGACCCGGAAGCCCTGTTAGTGAAGGCGGACAAGGCGATGTATCATGCAAAAAAGAATGGAAAGAATCGTCTTGCCTTCTGGGTTGATAAAGCGGGAGCACAAAAAGTACGTCTGGCCTGACAGCTCTTCCTGTAGTACCTTAGGCATATGCTTGTAAGCGAATTAATCGAGAAAAAACGCAACGGGAAAGAACTCTCATTTGAGGAAATACGCTTTCTTGTTCGCGGCTATGTAGATGAGACAATTCCGGATTACCAGATTTCCGCCCTGCTTATGGCCATCTGGTTTAAGGGAATGAGCCCTCGGGAGACAAGTGATCTAACCCTGGAAATGATGCATTCCGGTGATGTTATTGATCTGAGTATGATTAAGGGTATCAAGGTGGATAAACACTCCACCGGCGGTGTTGCTGATACCACTACTCTTGTGGCTGCACCCCTGGCAGCAGCCTGCGGAGCAAAAGTCGCAAAGATGTCCGGCCGTGGTCTGGGCCATACCGGCGGTACCCTGGACAAGCTTGAATCTATACCGGGTTTTTCTATTCAACAGAGTATGGCTCGTTTCGCCGAGATCGTAGACAGTCAGGGACTTGCGGTTATCGGACAGACGGGTAATCTTGTTCCCGCCGACAAGCGTTTGTACGCCCTGCGGGATGTTACCGCCACCATTGATAATATCTCTCTTATTGCTTCCAGCATTATGAGTAAAAAGCTGGCGGCAGGAAGCGACGCAATAGTGCTTGATGTAAAAACCGGCTCGGGGGCGTTTATGAAAACCGAGAAGGATGCCTTTGCTCTGGCTGAATCCATGGTGGAAATAGGAAAGAGTGCCGGTAAGGGGGTATCCGCCCTGGTTACCGATATGAGTCAGCCCCTGGGGAATGCCGTAGGGAATGCCCTGGAGGTGCGGGAAGCAGTTGAAATACTTCAGGGGCATCACCTGACAGGTGATCTTGCCCGGGTGTCCTTTGCCCTGGCATCCAGAATGCTTGTCTCCTCCGGAGTCTGCTCTGCAGAAGAGGCTGAAGAGCGGCTCAACGAGGCTGTTGATAAAGGCAGAGGTCTGGAACGGCTTAAGGGTATGATTACTGCCCAGGGAGGCACTCCGGAGGTCTGTAACGATACCTCGCTCCTGCCTTCTGCCGGCCGGTATTATACCATCGAGGCTGTGGAAAGCGGATATATCAGTTCCATGGATACGGATCGCATCGGTATCGCAGCACTGCTTCTGGGGGCGGGGAGGCGGAAGAAAGAGGATTCCATTGATCCCGCAGTAGGGATCTGGATGCATAAGCGACTTGGAGACCGGGTTACCATCGGAGATCCCCTGGCCGATTTTTATGTGAATGATGAAACAAGCCTGGAGGAGGCAGTCGCGGATTTCAGCGCTGCTGTTCATATACGTCAGGCGAAGCCGGATCTGCCTGCGCTTATCCGGGGAATAGTGGAGTAGTAAAATGAAAACTGTACGTCGTGCAACCGTACTGGTAATAGACAGCTTCGGTATAGGTGAAGCACCGGATGCCGGAGAGTTTGGTGATGTCGGGGCAAATACGGCACTGCATATCTGTGAAAAAGTTGAAACTGTAAAGTGGCGGAATCTGCAGTCTCTGGGGCTGGGAAATGCTGCTGAACTCCTGAATACCGCACTTCCGGGCTGCCCTGCTGCGGTGGAGCCTTCAGCATCCTGGGGTGTTTTGCAGGAGATCTCCCCAGGTAAGGACACTTCCACCGGGCACTGGGAACTAGCAGGGCTGGAGCTGGAAAAGCCCTTTTTTACCTTTCCTCCGGAGTATCCTTCGTTTCCTGAAGAATTAACCGCAGAGCTGAGTCGTCGTACCGGAAGAGGCATTATTGGAAACAGGGCCGCCTCGGGTACAGCCATAATCGATGAGCTTGGTGAAGAACATCTGCAGAGTGGAGATCTTATCTGCTATACCTCCGCGGATTCGGTTTTCCAGATTGCCGCCCATGAAGAAATTGTTCCTCTGGAGGAACTTTACCGCATTTGTGCCATTGCCAGAGAACTCTGTGATCCCTATGCGCTGGCCCGGGTAATAGCCAGGCCTTTTCTTGGTAAACCAGGAGATTTCAGCAGAACAAAAAACCGTCGTGACTTCTCTCTGACCCTGCCGGGAGATACCATCCTTGAGCATCTGACCAGGGCCGGGGTAAATACAATCGGGGTAGGTAAAATTGGAGATATCTTCAATGAGAAGGGGATAAGCGAAAGTTACCATGACAAGGGAAATCCCGCCTGTCTCGAACGGACCAGGGAGCTGCTTTCCCGCAGTCCCGATGCAGGGGGTGAATTTATTTTTGTAAATCTGGTGGATACGGACATGATCTATGGTCACCGCAGGGATCCTGAGGGCTACCATGATGCAGTTGCAGCTGTGGATTCTGAACTCTCTGACCTTATCAATCTGCTTGGTAATGGGGAACTGCTGATTATTACCGCCGATCACGGCTGTGATCCCACCTTCCGCGGAACCGACCATACCAGGGAGTATGTGCCCCTCCTTCTCTACCGGAAAGGGGCAGATCCGGTCTCCCTGGGAATCCGCCGTGGATTTTATGACCTTGCAGCAACTCTTGCGGACTACTTCGAAGCAGGGACCTTCCCGAAAGGGTCATCCATGATATGATACCCCTGTGCCCCGGGGGTTCGTGATACAATGGGGTATATTTTATAATGATATAGAGCGTCCGTTAAAGTGAGGGACAGAATGAAACGTAAATTGTTCTTAATTACCATTACTGCACTGTTAATGCTCACCGGCCTTTTTGCTGGAGGCAACAAGGAAGTGCCGGAAGTACCGCCGGTCTCTTCCGGCACTCAGTATATTTCACCCAACGGTGACGGTGTCCAGGACTCGGCCACCCTTGATTTTACCGCAAAGGTGTATGTTAAGAGTAAAGAGGGTTACATCCCTGAGTACGGAATCCAGATTTTTGACGAGTCCGGAAAACTGGTTCATGAAGTGGTGGAAAAGGAACCTTCGGATGTGAACTGGTTCTTTGCTCTTTTCCGGGGTTACGATCTCTTTGAACTGGAAAAGGAGATTACCTGGGACGGGACAGACAAGGCCGGAAAACAGGTGCCCGACGGTGTATACAAGGTTAAGCTCTATGTGGTGGATTCTTCAAGCAACCGCAGCGAAGTGGATGTAGATAATTTTATTGTTGATGTTCTTCCTCCGGAGGCTGAGATTACTGCTCCGCCGATGGACCTGTTCAGTCCCAATGGCGATGGCGTTGCAGATGTATATATAGTTCAGCAGACCGGAAGCGAGGAGCAGGAGTGGAAAGGAACATTCCAGGATGCAGCCGGTGTGGTGGTTCGCAGTTACAGCTGGACCGATTCCGAACCGGGAGATGTTCTCTGGGACGGTAAAAACGACCAGGGAACCAAAGTGGATGACGGGGTGTACAGTTATACGCTGAAGTCTACAGACCTGGCGGGAAACAAATCGGATGAGTATACCATTGATGAAATCGTTCTAAACGCCCGCACTCCGGCTATCTCTCTGGAAGTGGACAATCCCTACTTTTCTCCCAATGGAGACGGCATTAAGGATACCGTAACAGTAACCACCAGTGTGGAGAATAATGATGAGGTGGTATCCTGGTCTGGTTTCATCCTCAGCGACAATCAGCAAGCCCTGGCGGTGATTAACTCCGAGGGAGGAGTGCCTGAAACCTACGTGCTTACGGGTTACTCAGAATCAGGTGAACGGCTGCCGGAAGGTTTTTATACCATCAGCTATACTGTTACCTATGATAACGGCTTCTCAACCACCGCAGAACGCAGGGTTCGACTGGATGTAACTAAACCGGATGTTGAAATTCGCTACGACCATGTCTTTTCTCCCAACGGGGACGGACAGAACGATTTTAATGATATTGCCATTCAGCCCTCTGAAAATGTTTCCTGGGAAGGCCAGATTCTGAACAGCAGTGCAAATGTACTGTTTAAGGGAAGCGGAAATGAGATAATCCGTCAGTTCCGCTGGGACGGATACGGTCCTGACGGCCAGGTGCTTCCTGACGGTGCTTATTTTGTAAAAGGTGTTTTCACTGATCCTGCAGGTAACCGGTTTGTTCTCGATCCTATAGAGATCGACATTGACAACCGACCAGTATCCATTGCCATGAGTACTCCCAAAGGATTCTCTCCCAATAACGACGGTATGGAGGATGTGCTTCCGGTTGTGCTTGAACCGACTCTCGATGCAGATGTGGCCAGCTGGAAGGTCTCTTTCGAGAATCTGGACGGCGTTGTTATGAAAAGCTATACCGGATCGGGAGAGCTTCCAGATACAGTTTTCTGGGATGGCTCCCAGGAAGGATCCACCGGACTTGCTGCAGAAGGTTTCTATTCCGCCTATATGAAGACTGTATATGCCAAGGGTGATGTGGTAGAACTCCGTTCCGACAGTTTTACCCTGGATAATACACCGCCGAGGGTACACCTGGCAGTTAAGTCTCAGCCTTTTGCCCAGTCCAACGGGGATATTGAAGGTGAAGTGACCGTAGCCATTGAGGTTGAAGAAGAGACTGGTGTTGCCGGGTGGTCCATGGACATTCTCAACAGCAAGGGTGAAGTTATCCGCAGCTACGCCGGTACCGGAGACCCTGCAGATCAGATCTCCTGGAATGGAACGGTAAGCAATGGCTCTCCTGCGGATCCGCAGGACAATTACGATGTCCGGGTGACTATTACTGATATGGGCGGCAATACGGCAACATACACGGAAAAACTGCCCTTTGATGTCGCAATTATTGTACGCAACGGAAAATACTATATCCTGACGCCGAATATCATTTTCGGAGCATACAAGTCTGCCCTCAATTCTGCCGGCGATGTAATGCTGAAGAACAATAACGACTCAATTGAACGGGCGGCTGAGGTGCTGAAACGCTATCCGGATTACAAGCTGGTGCTGGAAGGGCATGCCCTGAATATCTACCTCGACGGACCCCGGGAAGACCGGGAAGAAGCGATTCTTCTGCCTCTCACTGAGCGGCGGGCTGCGGTTGTGCGGGAGGCATTGATTGAAGCGGGAATTGATCCCGGCCGTATAAGCATTGAAGCTTTCGGCGGACAGTTTCCCATTGTCTCTGTAAGCGACAAGATGGTCTGGTGGAAAAACCGGCGGGTTGAGTTCCGTCTGGAGAAATAACAGAATATTTGCAACCAACCAGTGGAGACGCCCAATTCGGGCGTCTCCACTACGGAATATCCGGGGAGGACCTTTTTATTTGTGCTCCAGGGGGAATTCTATGGTGAAGCAGACGCCGGTTTCTCCAGCTATATTTTCCACCATCGCACTGCCTCCATGTGCCTCGGTTACCGCTTTGACCAGACTCAATCCCAGACCGAGACCTGAGACTCCTGTATCGGCACCGCGGTAGAGACGGTCCCATATTCTGGGGAGGTCGCTCTCTTTTATCTGTGGTCCCTGATTTGAGATCTTCAACTGAAAAACCTTTTTGTCCTGTAATACTTTTCCGGAAACCACTATCCTGCCTTTTCCCGGCGAAAACTTTACTGCATTATCCAGGAGGTTTCCTGCAGCCTGACTGAAACGGGCTGGATCCGCATAAATTGTGGCGGGGAAACTCCCGGATAAGTCTATGTCTATCTCACGGTCTGCACCGGCGAAACTGTAGATTTCCACCAGCTTCTCCAGGGCTTCCCGGGGCTGCATCTCTACCCGGTGCAGTTTGAGAATCCCCGATTCCGCCTCTGAAATATCCATCAGCGCTGTAAGCAGGGTAAGTATTCTTTCGGATTCTTCCAGAGCATCAGACAGAGCTCCTTCTCTTCGGTTTTCATCATTGCTCTGCAGGGCAAGTTCTGCTCCGCCCCGCAGCCGAGTGAGCGGGGTACGCAGATCGTGGGCTACTGCGTCAAGGGTTTCCTTCATACGGGAAACCAATCCTTCAATTCTATCCAGCAGACGATTGAAGCTAACGGAAAGTTCGTCTATTTCATCTCCTGTATTCCTGTTCGGCAGCCGTGAGCTTAAATCACCGGTGGTGGTAATTTCCTTCAGGGTAAAGGAGAGTCTGCGAATGGGAGCCACTGCCCGGGAAGCAAGAATCAGACCGGCGGTAAGACCGAATACCAGTACAAAGGTAAGAAAAAAGAGGAAATTCCTGCGGTATAGTCCAAGAAGGGCTTCCCTTTTCTCACTGCTTGTACCTACCTGAAGGAGATAGTCCTGGTCGAGTTTTATTGTGTTCACTTCTAGAACAAATTCTCTGCCCGGATCTTCGATTTGAAGCTTTTTGCCCAGCTCCTCCGGTTTTTTTGTTTCAAGGTACTCGAGAATGGAGAAGGACTCCCAGTGTTCGGGATAGCTTAAGAAAAGAGTCTTGTTTTCCAGATCTGCCAGACGGATAAAGAAAGGACGGTCATCAAAGATAAGACTTTCTGCCTGGAATTCATCCATCAGGCCTTCTATGCCGGTCGCCTGATAACGGGCCCAGTAGCTGAGCAGTCGGTCCCGGGCGTACTGTTCATCATCTGCATTTAGTGAGCGATACAGGGTATAGAATGTACCGCCGAAAAGAATAACCGAGGAGAGAATAAGCACAAGGAAGAAAATTCCTGCCAGTCGCAGGTAGAGGGTCGGTGCGGCAGGGTGAAATCCTTTACTCTTCCTGCTTGAGGACATATCCGACTCCCCGCACGGTATGAATCAGTTTCAGATCAAAATCCTTATCCACCTTACTTCTGAGTCTGGAAACCAGAACGTCAACGACATTTGTCTGGGGGTCAAAGGAGTAATCCCAGATGTGTTCCATAATCATTGTTTTCGACAGGACCTGACCCTGGTTGCGAATCAGGTATTCAAGCAGGGCGAATTCCCGGGGCTGCAGGTCCAGTTTTGTGTCTCCTCTGCTTGCCTGGTGGCTGATAAGATCCAGCTCGAGATCTCCTGCGGTAAAGCGGGAGGCTGAAGGGGTAAGGGTGGAGCGACGGATTAGTGCCTGAACTCTTGCCATAAGCTCAGCAAAGGAGAAGGGTTTAATTAGGTAGTCATCTCCGCCGGAGCGGAAGCCGGATACCCGGTCATCAACATCCCGTTTTGCACTGAGAATCAGAATAGGTGTCTGATTCCCCTGGCCCCGCAGGTTCTCAATCAGGGTAAGACCGTCAATTCCGGGGAGCATAATGTCCACAATCGCTGCATCATATTCCCGGCTGCTCATAAGGTCGTAACCGGTTTCTCCGCTGGGGGCATGATCCACAGCAAACCCGGCTTCCTTCAGCCCTTTTTTCAGAAAATCAGCAATTCCGGAATCATCTTCAACTATACAGATATTCATAGACTCTCAATAAACTCCACGGTCAGCAGGGTTATATCATCCTGGAACTGTTCTCCTCCCATAAACTCCAGCAAGCGGGTAATCACTTCGTTACTGAGCAGCTCTATATCCATATCCACGGAATCCCTCAGAATTCTGAGCAGCCGGTCCCTGCCGAAGGGCTGCATATTCGAGTCTGTAGTTTCCAGGAGTCCGTCGGTATACAGAAGCAGGCGGTCGCCGGATTGAAGAGAAAGTTTTCTTTCCTCATATTTTGTTGTTTCAAAGGTTCCAAGAAAAAATCCCGGTGAGCTTAAAAGCTCAACCTCCCCGCTTTCGTGACTTAGTATCTGCTTGGGATGGCCGGCATTACTGTAAACACATTCCATGTTCTCGGTATCCACTATTATGTAGAATGCAGTGATATAGTGGTCGGTACGGATTGTACGGCAGAACTCTTCGTTGATTCTGGTCAGCACCTCCGCCGGAGAATCTGTTCTGCCGGCAACATGGGTGAAGGCGCTTTTCATCATAGCTGTAAGAAATGCGGAGGCTACTCCGTGCCCGGATGCATCTGCGATGATTATGCCAACCTTGCCCGAATCGAGGGAAATGTAATCGTAGTAATCTCCTCCAACGGACATATACGGCAGATAACGATGTGAAATGGTAAGGGGCAGGTCCGCCGGAGTCTCTCTGGGAAGGAGACTTTTCTGCAGTTCACTTGCCAGCGCAAGCTCCTCTGTAATGCTGCGGTTGCGTTCTTCCAGCAGTTTTTTTGCCTTTGTCAGCTGTTCTGCCTGTTTTTTCAGTTTAATATAGGCCTCTTCCAAGGCTTTATGCTCTGACGATGCTTTCATCCTGTATCCAATCTAAAAAAAAACTGGTAAAATTTGAATCCACTTTTTACACTTTAGCATATATATGAAGAATAAGCCTGATTTCCTTTTAATTGATTTTACTCAGCAGGAAGAAGAGCAGATCCGAAGTATCCTGAAGGAACGGAAGGCACAAATTGAGGCATTTCAGACATCCCCGGGGACAACACTGCCGGAGGCTGCACCGGGAACCCGGGTACTTATTGCCCTGCGCAAGGGGTTGAACCGGGTAGATCTGGAGCTGCTGCTATACCGCTACCGGGAAGTCCCTACCGGGTTTCTTGCAGAATCAGAAGCTCCTGAGCTGCTTCTCTGGGCGGCAGCCAAAGGTTCCGTTCCTGCTGCTCTTCTGCCTGCAGGGGATGATGATCTTTCAAGGCTTATCAATGAGCTGGATCGAAAGGCAGGAGAGGAGCAATCGCGTCAACGGCTGTGTCGCGGGTTGTTGTCACTGGAGCACCGCTACCAGTGGAAGGCATCAGAAATGCAGATTTCAAAAGTTGCAGCTCATATTGCAGGTCTCTTTCATCTTACTGGATACTGCCACGGAACGGACAGGATGGATACTGTGAAACTGGCTGTGGAAGAAGCCCTTGCGAACAGTCTTGAACACGGGTGTCTTGAAATGGATTCCACCATGAAGCGGGACGGGCTGGCAGGTTCTCTGCGGTATGAATCAATGCTTGAAGAGAGGCTTAATAATCCAGTCTATGGTAATAGAAAAATAAGCGTGGATTTTTCTCTTCTCGGAGGAATGGGCATCCTGACTATTGAGGATGAGGGAAAAGGTTTTGATATTTCAATTGCGGAGAAGCAGCTGGATCGTATCCGCAGGGGAAAAAACATAGAAATGGGATCGGGAAAAGGCATATATCTGATATACTCTGTTTTCGATTCCCTGCAGTTTCTTGCCGGCGGCAGAATACTGCGGCTTGAATTGAAGACTCAGGAGGAATAATGTGAATATTTCAGTGGAAGAGCAGAGCGACAATACAGCAATTATCCGAATTGACGGCAACATCGACACAGAAAGCGGACACGAGCTGTCAGTAAAAATAATGGGACTTATGGAGATCGAAGGGCTGAAGCATGTATCCTTTGACATGGGTACCGTTAATACCGTTACCTCCGCGGCAATTGGTAAACTGCTGAATTTTTTTAAATATATGAATTCCATCGGCGGAACAATGGAGATCAAGGGTATCTCTGATACCCTGCTTAATCAGTTCCGGGAAATTCATCTGGACCGGATTTTTCCGGTATCCCAGTAACAAAGGCTGGCAGGCTGTGGATATCCGCTTACGCGAACCCGATGATTTTCATCTTCATCTCAGACAGGGAGAAATGCTGGAAACTGTAGCTCCCTTGAGCGCAGGCAGCTTTCGCCGGGGAATTGTTATGCCCAATACGATTCCGCCGGTAAGTGATGCCGGAGGACTGGATGCATACTGCAGGGAGATTTCCCTGGCTGCTCCTGGATTTGAACCTCTGATGACCTTTAAGTTGATTCCCGGCCTGGAACCGGATGAAATTTCCCGCATGGCAAAGGCAGGCGCACTGGCGGGAAAGTACTATCCCGCAGGAGCGACAACCAATGCGGAAGACGGGTTCTCCGAGATTAAAGCCGCTTTCCCCCTCTTTCATGTCCTCCAGTCAGAGGGTCTGGTTTTAAGTATCCACGGTGAAGATCCGGATAAACCGATTCTTGAACGTGAGGCGGCTTTTCTTCAGCAGGTACAGATAATTATTGATAATTTCCCCCGATTGAGGATTGTTCTGGAACACCTCTCCTGCCGGGAATCCGTAGAGGCTGTGCGGGCATGGCCCGAGAGGGTGGCGGCTACAGTTACCGCCCATCACCTTGCGTTCTCACTTGAAGATCTTATCGGCGGAGCCTTGAATCACAATCTTTTCTGCAAGCCTGTGGTTAAGGGCTTGTCCCATCAGAGAGCACTGGTTGAAGCTGCTGTATCAGGGGAGAGCAAATTCTTTTTCGGAACCGACAGCGCTCCTCACTCGGATGAAGCAAAATGCCGGGGGGCAGCAGGATCGTTCACCGCACCGGTTGCCATGCCGTTGATAGCAGAGGTATTCAGTAAGGCGGGAAAACTGGAAGCCCTGGAAGATTTCACCTCCCGGTTCGGCGCAGAATTCTACCGTCTTCCTCTTAATAAAGGCGAACTGCTGCTCTCCAGGAAGGATTTTCACGTTCCCGGAAAATATGACGGTGTAGTTCCGCTGTGTGCAGGGCAAGTCCTTCCCTGGCGGGTAGCTGACCGTTCTGCTTCCTGATAGTATCTTGTACGATTATGCTTCCGGAGAATCCACTGACATGAAATTTCGTCCCTGTATTGATTTGCATGAAGGCAAGGTAAAGCAGATTGTCGGCGGGACCCTAAGCGACAGCGGGGCCCGGGAGAACTATGTATCATGCCGGGATGCCGCCTGGTATTCTGCTCTGTATCGTGAAAAAGAGCTTACCGGAGGGCATGTGATCATGCTCGGACCTGGGAACCGTGAACAGGCTCTGTCTGCACTGCGGGAGTATCCCAACGGGATGCAGGTTGGCGGAGGGATAAATCCCGAGAATGCTGCAGAGTTTCTGGAAGCCGGGGCCAGCCATGTAATTGTGACTTCCTATGTTTTCCGGGATGGTCTGATTGCCCGGGATAACCTTGAAGCCATGGTTCGGGCGGTGGGGAAGGAGCACCTTGTTCTTGATCTGAGCTGCCGGAAGCGGGAAGATGAATACTGGATTGTTACCGACCGCTGGCAGCGTTTCACTGGTACGAGACTGGATAAAGAAACTCTCATTGATCTTGGCCATACCTGTGATGAGCTTCTGGTTCATGCCGCGGATGTTGAAGGTCGCCAACAGGGTATAGAAGCGGGGGTTGCCGCTCTTTTAGCGGAATATTCCCCGGTGCCGGCGGCATATGCCGGAGGTATCCGGAGTATGGCAGATATAGCGCTTATTAAGGAACTTGGAAAAAGTAGAATAGATTTTACTGTGGGCAGTGCCCTTGATATATTCGGCGGGCCCCTCTCATTTGATGAGGTGAGTGCCCGTTTCGGAAGAGATTGATACAAAGAAAACTGAATTCTGGAGATGAACAGATATGGAACGTGAACCTGTGATGCCTCTCATTTTAAAGGAAGAGAACGGCACCATTGCTGATGTTTTGCTGGAAAATGAGAAGGGACACCGAAAAAGTATAGAACAGAATATTATCTGGTATCTTCACGCGGAGACCGGGCGGCTTATTCCCTACAAGGAAAATACCCCTTTCCGGGAGATAAGAAAACGTAAGAATTGGTACGAAGCAGTTCTCTTTTCCGGTGAAACATCCGCGCCGATAGAATCTTCGGAACATGCTGCTCCAGGTGCCATGCCGGTAGAAGGAGGTAATACCCTCTCCCGTCTTGCCGAGGTAATCCGGCGACGTCGGATTGAACTTCCCGAGGGGTCATATACAACCCACCTGTTTACATCGGGGGAAGAGAAAATCCGCAAGAAAACCGGGGAAGAGGCAGTTGAACTGATCCTTGCCAGGGAGACCGATGAGGTAATCTATGAGGCGGCGGATCTTGTTTACCATATGTTTGTGATGCTCGAATCCCTGGGGATTGATTACAGGAAAGTTCTGGCCGAGCTGGACAAGCGCTCCAGCTAAGGCCGTTAATCACAGCCTGGAGAGATTACTGTATCTCGTCCAGAACCATGCTGTCCGCTTCAAGGTGCGCGGTGTCACCCATAACCCGCACCTTCCATGATCCCTGACTGTATTCCAACCGGTTGATTCCGCAGTTCAGCAGAAAGAAGTTTCGCGGTGCATCCGGGGGAATATGCAGCATATCCCGCATGAGGGCTGACAATGTCCCTCCATGACTGACGGCGACCACCCTTTCGTTCTGATGTCTCTCCCGGATTTCGTCAAGAAAACTCCAGGTTCTGTCCAGGACCTGCTTCAACGATTCACCTTCAGGTATTATATAATCCGGATGAAAGTAGTTTTCCCAGATAAGGGCATGGTCATTTTTTATCTGATCAAAGGTCAGGCCGGTGAGAATGCCGACGTTCCGTTCCCGGAGTCGTGGTTCGGCTACCGGGACTATACTGCAGGCACTGCCGATGCGGGCTGCAGTTGATGCAGCCCGTCCCAGATCGCTGGTATAAACAGCCCGAGGAGAGAGCCTGGCAAGGCGACGCCCAAGGAGGTCGGCCTGATGCTCTCCCGACGGAGTCAGGCTGCTGTCAGCCTGACCCTGAAAGCGCATCTCCGTATTCCAGCGGGTTTCCCCGTGGCGGATTATAAGCAGTTCGGTCACTAAATCCTCAAACAAATCAGCCGATCTTGGCGGCTATCATATTTCCGATCTCTGTTGTCCCCACCTGCTTCATTCCGGCGGACATGATATCGCCGGTGCGGTAGCCTTCATCCAGTACAGATTCTATGGCCCCGTAGATATCATCATAGGCATTATCCATTCCGAAGCTGTACTTAAGCATCATTCCGGCTGAGAGAATCTGTGCTATAGGGTTGGCAACACCCTTGCCTGCAATATCGGGAGCAGATCCGCCAGAGGGCTCGTAGAGACCGAAGGGAAGATCACCCTCTGCGGTTTCCGCAAGGGAGGCGGAGGGGAGCATGCCCAGGGAGCCGGTAATCATACTGGCCTCATCGGAAATTATATCGCCGAACATATTACCACAGAGCATTACGTCGAACTGACGTGGATTGCGGACAAGCTGCATGGCCGCATTGTCCACGTACATGTGGGTTGTTTCCACTTCGGGATATTCTTTTGCTAGTTTTGTGACCACATCGCGCCAGAGCACCATGGTTGATAGAACGTTGGCTTTATCGATGGAGCAGAGCTTTTTTCCCCGCTTCATGGCAGTGTCATAGGCTACCCGTCCGATACGTTCAATTTCGTCGGCATGATACACCATGGTGTCAAAGCCTTTCTCGCCGTCGTTGCCCTTGGGCTGACCGAAGTAAATGCCTCCGGTTAGTTCCCTGACTACCAGTACATCAAACCCGTCGCCGATGATTTCGCTTTTCAGGGGAGAAGCGTCTTTCAGCTGGGGAAAAACAATAGCAGGTCTTAAATTTGCAAAAAGTTTGAAGATTTTCCGGATTGGAAGCAGCGCTGCACGTTCAGGCTGTTCTTCCGGGGGCAGGGTCTCCCACTTGGGGCCGCCTACTGATCCGAACAGTACAGCATCCGAGTTTTTACAGATATCAACGGTGCTTTCAGGCAGTGCCTTGCCGTGGTTGTCAATGGCGATTCCGCCTACATCGGCCCTGGTGAGTTCAAAAGATACTCCGTATTTTTTTTCAACAGCGGAAAGGACCTTTTCCGCTTCAGCCATTACCTCCGGTCCGATTCCGTCACCGGAAAGAACGGCTATCTTGTACGTCTTCATATCTACTCCTTGAGTATGCTGATGTCGATGTTGACTTAATAAATACTTAAGTGTTTCCAATTATACTAAACATTCGGCATCTGTAACAATGCCTCTGGAAGGGCTCATTGTATCCCGCTTTGTGCTTTCCTGTGAATAGACATGGCCCTGGTTTTCCTTGACAGATTTTAATACGTACCGGCATAATTATACGTACAAAACCACCAGTATGTACTGCTCGCTATAAATGGAGGAACCGGCATGTCCAAACGGATTACCTTGAGTATTCCCGATGCACTGCATCGTCAGCTTGATCAGTGGCGGAACAGTTTTAATTTGAGCAGAATCTTTCAGGATGCCCTAAGTGAGCTGATAGGCAGAAAGGAATCACTGCGGGATGCAGTGCACTATGATCTACCCCAGATTATCTCCCGGCTGAAACGGGAGAAAGAGGAGACTGAAGAGAGCTGGTTTGATGAAGGTATGAAGGCCGGACTTACCTGGGCAAAATCAGCCCACTGGCTGGAGCTCCGTCAGGCGGCAGAAGAGAATATGGAAAAACTGCTCAGCTCCGGAAGTGATATCAGCAGCTATCTGAAGGCCTTGTTGAAGGCGGAGGAGAAAAAATCTCAACTGTCTGTCAGTGTTCATGAATTCCGCACTTCCTTTCTTGATGGCTGGATACGGGGAGTACATGATTTCTGGGGCCTGGTTCAGGAACAGATAGCCAAAGCATAAGTCGATTTTTAAAGAATATAAAAAAACGGTAAATAAGAGAATGAGGTAAAAATATGGCAAAGCAGTCTGGGATCATTGGCCTTGATATTGGCTCTGTATCAGTCAATCTTGTCGGTATAGACGCCGGAGGGGCAATTTCTTCCCGTACATCCCGGGTACATGGAGGCTATGTCCTGAAGGCTGTGAATACCCTGCTGGACGGCTGGACCGGCCGAGTTGCCCTTACGGGAATTTCGGCAGGACACATTAAGCCCGATATGCAGGTAAACTCCCAGGTTGCTCTTATCCGGGGCCTGCGCCAGCTTATGCCGGATGTGCGGACTATTCTCTACGGCGGCGGGGAGCGCTTCGGTCTTATCGGTTTTGACGAGGGGGGCAGTTACACTCATTTTAAAGGTAATCCTGCATGTGCCGCCGGTACCGGAAGTTTTCTTGACCAACAGGCGGAACGACTTTGTCTCCGGGACAGTGCCGAATTGGCAGCTCTGGCAGAAGCAAACGAGGGAGAAATTCCGAAAATCGCCACCCGGTGTGCTGTTTTTGCCAAAACCGACCTTATCCATGCACAGCAGGAAGGCTGGAGTCTCGAGGCAATCTGCGACGGGCTGTGCCGCGGGCTGGCCAGAAATCTTGCGGACACCCTGTTTGACCGGGAAGTTGCTCTTCCTGCAGTATTTGCCGGAGGACTTGCACTGAATCGTTCAGTGATGAGGCATCTGAATGAGATTAGCGGTGTTCCCTTTCTGACGGATACCGAGATGTCCGGCAGTTTTGCCGCCTACGGTGCTGCACTTGAGCTTCATGATAATTCTGTTTCCTGCTCCTCAAGGATTTTCCCGGGAGCGTTTCCTGCTGAAGAGAATATTTTCCGGTCCGGTGATGTCTATCCGCCTCTTTGTCTTGAACTCAGCGAATACCCCGATTTCGAGGCACATGATTCCCACAAGTTTGATCCGCCGGGAATAAGCGGTACCGGCCCGGTGGAGGTTGATGTATACCGGAATGGTGGAGCGGGCAGTGATCTCTATCTTGGTGTAGATGTTGGTTCCACCAGCACCAAAGCTGCCCTGATTGATACAAGCAGGCAGGTATTGGCCGGGTTCTATACCCGCACCGCCGGGCGACCGGTTGAGGCGTTGAAAGGTATTCTATCTGCTATGGAGGATCTCTCCCGGCGCAGCGGCACGGAGTACAACATTATCGGCAGTGCCGCAACCGGTTCGGGAAGGAAACTTGCCGGAACAATCCTTGGATCGGATGTAATTCTGGATGAGATAAGCGCCCATGCTCTTGCGGCCTGTGAAATAGACAGGGAAGTGGATACCATTATCGAGATTGGTGGTCAGGATGCCAAATTTACCACCCTGAAAAACGGCAGAGTTACTTCTTCAATCATGAATAATGTATGCGCAGCAGGTACGGGTAGTTTCCTCGAGGAGCAGGGGAAGAAACTTGGAGTAGCCATCACCGACTACGCCGAGCGTACTGAAGGAATCAGTGCTCCCCTGGCCAGTGACCGCTGTACAGTGTTTATGCAACGTGACCTGAATCATCTGCTTGCAGAAGGCTGGACGGTGGATGAGGTGCTGGCTTCTGCGCTGCATGCGGTAAGGGAAAACTATCTGCAGAAGGTGGCGGTGGAAAACCGCATAGGACGTAAAGTTTTTTTTCAGGGAGCAACGGCAAAGATAAGAACCCTGGTTGCCGCCTTTGAGCAGAAACTTCAGCAACCGGTGCTTGTTTCGCCCTGGTGTCATCTTACCGGTGCCCTGGGCGCGGCGCTGGATCTATCTGACCGCAGAGTGATTTCCAGCAGCTTCCGCGGGCTTGGTATCTGGCGTGAAGAGATTCCTGTTAAAACCGAGGTGTGCGAACTCTGTACCAACCACTGCAAGCTTACGGTAGTGCAGTCAGGGGGGAAACCCGCCGCCTTCGGATTTCTCTGCGGAAGGGAATATGAGGAAAAAAAATATGTAAAGGATACGAGTAGCAGCTTCAGTCTTGAGAGGGCGGTAAAAAAGGCGGGCGGCAGTGACCCGGCCCCGGTAGAACCGGTGGAGCATATTTCTCTCGGACTTCCTTCCGGTCTCTATCTGAAGGAGGACCAGGTCTACTGGAAACGATTTTTTTCCGAACTTGGAATCCCGGTAGTCTGCAGCGACAGTCTCTCGGGAACTCTGCAGGAGGGACGGAGGTATACCCGCTCTGAATTCTGTGCCCCCCTGACGGAACTTCATGGACAGGTGCACCTGTTGGCGGAGAAATGCCGCCATGTCTTCCTTCCGGTGTATACAGAAACCAGCCGGGATAAAAAAGATCTCAGAAAATTCTGTTATTACAGCCAGTTCGCCCCCGCCATGCTTGCCCAGCAGTTTCCCCGTGGCACGGTACTTACTCCGGTGGTGAAATCTCTCAGTCTTCCATTTAAATCCCAGGTGGAACTGTACCGGATGCTTAAAAATCTCGGCAGCAGCAGGCACTATACTTTTCTGCAGGTTAAACGGGCAATGGATGCGGCACAGTCTGCTGTAGAAAACTATCATGAAGCTCTTGTTCAATACTTTACTGACGAAGTCCGGAATCCGGTGGAGGATGTTCAGGTTGTTCTCCTGGGGCGTCCCTATACGGTACTTTCACCACAGATGAATAAGGGAATTCCGGTGATTTTCAGCCGCCTGGGGATTCCGGCTTTTTTCCAGGATATGGTGCCGCGTGACGCCGATGCAGTTGCGGCAGTTAAACCGCTTATGGAGGAAATTCACTGGAATTACGCCTCGGGAATCCTGGAAACCACTGAGAGCATTGCCCGCAGGCCGGGATTTTATCCGGTATTTATTACCTCCTTTAAATGTTCTCCCGACAGTTATCTACGCACTTATTTCCGCCAACTCATGGAGGCTCATGACAAACCCTATCTTGTTCTGGAACTGGATGAGCATGGTTCCAGTGTAGGGTATGAAACCCGCATAGAAGCAGCAGTGAGAGCCTTCCGAAACCATCATAAGGCGGAAAAAAGAGATCACCCTGTTCCAGTTCTTTCCGGATTCAGAATGCAGGGGATTCTCCCGGATCTGTCCCGGGATCTGCGGGGGAAAACTCTGCTGCTTCCCAACTGGGACCGATACACTATTCCTCTGATAGCGGCAAATCTTAAGCATGAGGGAATAGATGCACGGGTTCTTGATGAGAGCCAGGAGTCTATACGCCGGGGACTCAGCCGAAATGACGGGCAGTGTATTCCCATGAATGCTGTTGCGGAAGAGGCTGTGGCATATGTACGCAGGAACAAGCTTGAGCCTGCAAAAACTCTTCTTTGGATGATGAAGTCTGACCTCGCCTGTAATATCGCCATGTATCCCCACCATATTCGCACACTGTTCAAAAACTACCCGGGAATGGAGGAACTTGGAGTGTTCAGCGGAGATATAACCTTTGGAGAAGTTTCTGTGGCGGCTGCGGTGAACACCTATTTTGCTTTTCTTTTTGGCGGGCTTCTGCGCAGAATCGGTTGTCGCCTCCGTCCTTACGAAAAGGTGAAGGGTGAGACCGACCGAATACTCGGGGAAAGTCTGATCCAGCTTGAAGAGGCCTTTCTCGGTAAACGGAAGAAAAAGGAAGTGGTAGAGGAGATTATCCGCAAGGTGGAAGCTATTCATATTGTCCCCGGCCCTCGTCTGAAGGTTGCCATTTTTGGTGATATCTATGTCCGGGATAATGATGTTTTTAATCAGGATCTGATCTCTTTTATTGAGGAGCATGGAGGGGAGGTAATCACCACACCCTACAGCCAGTACGCAAAGATGATTGCCGAGGCCTATTTCCGCCGCTGGTTTGCAGAATCCAGGTTTACCACACTGTTTGCCTTCCGCACTCTGCTTGCCGCAGTGGAGCTTCTTGAGCGTAGCTACCGGACACTATTTGAAGGACTTCTGTCTCTTTCGGATGAACGGTATGACCAGGATCCCGAAGAGATTCTACAGCACTTTGATATGCGAATAGAGCACTCCGGGGAGTCCATGGATAACATACTGAAGGTCTGGTACATAAAGGAACATTATCCGGATATCTCCCTTTTCGTTCAGACCAGCCCCGGATTCTGCTGTGCCGGGCTGATTACCGAGGCCATGGCAGATCGGATAGAACAGGTTACAGGGGTTCCGGTTGTCTGCCTTACCTATGACGGGACCGGGGGAAACCCGAATGAAAGCCTGGTGCCTTATCTTCGTTTTCCCCGCAAAGAAGAAAGTGCCGCTGAGTCTGAACTGCAGTACGGTTGAGCCGGAGAAAAGGCTCATAATTCTCTGTGCATTCTTGCGTTTAGGCCAAGGGGGCACTAATCTTAAAGGAAGGAATCTGACAGGTGAATTTATGATTGAAAATGTCTCCGGGTTGGTATCCTTTGTTCTCGTGGCCTCCATACTGCTGCAGCTTACCTCTGCGGTGTATGCACTGCTTTTGATTCGTCAATCCGGCTTTCTCCGTCCCTGGTTGCTGGTGTCGGCTTCAATCTTTTTAATGGCTGTCCGCAGGATTATCAGTTTCTGTCAGATGTCATCAGTAGGAGATTTCCCTGCATCTGCTCTGGAGCCCGAACTTGTTGCACTGGTTATTTCCATTCTCATGCTTATAGGATTGCTCTTTCTTGGTCCTGCATTCCGTATGATACGCATACAGCGGGAGGTTGAGGTAAAAAAGAAGGATTTTCTGATCCGGGAATCACATCATAATGTGAAGAATAATCTTCAGATGCTCAAAGGTCTGATTAGCCTGCAGGGAGTTTCCGAGCCCAGCCCTGAAATACAGGAAACATTAAAGGAGCTGGAACTGAGGATAGGTTCGTTTCTGCTTCTCCATGAGCAGGTCTACTCTGATACTGGTGACGGGGTTTCCCTGCGGACATATATTCATGCCCTTGTCTCGGCGGTTGTCGGGGCTTACTCCCATATGAAGGTGGGAATGGTCATGGATATTGAAGATCTGTACCTTCCAGGGAGAGATCTGATCTCCTGCGGCGTTATTTTGAATGAAGCCCTTACTAACGCATACAAATATGCCTTTTCCGGCACCGATGATCAGCAAATAAGTATAACAGTAGGTCGGGAAAGGGCGCGGGGGTATCTTATAGTAAAAGATAACGGCAGAGGATTCTCTGTTAAAGAGAAGACCGGGGCAGGCCCCGGAGCTTCTTTCGGCCTTACGCTGATGCAGGCTCTGGGAAAAAATGCGGGATGGAATCTGGAGATTGACGGTAATAACGGTACCACAGTTAAGGTGAGTTTTCCCCTCACTGTGTAGCAGAGTGACAAAAAAACCGGGCGGTGAGGCCCGGTTTTTATTGCCTGCTTAGACAGAGGCTAGGTATTCAACAGCTCATTTATGCTTGCGGCTGCCTTTCTGCCTTCTCCCATGGCGAGGATTACAGTAGCTGCTCCGAGGACGATGTCTCCCCCGGCAAATACTTTGTCCATGCTGGTTTTTCCGTTCTCATCGGCAATTATATTGCCTCTTTTATCGGTATTAAGCCCTGGGGTGGTCTTTTCGATAAGAGGGTTGGAGTTGTTGCCGATGGCTACAATAACGGTATCAACGTCCATCTCATATTCAGATCCGGGGATTTCCAATGGTCGTCTGCGTCCGGATTCGTCGGGTTCGCCCAATTCATACTTCAGTACTTCCAGGGCACGTACTCGCCCCTTTTCTCCTTCCAGGATACGTTTTGGGTTTCTCAGAAGATGAAACTGGACACCTTCCTCTTTTGCATGAGCAACTTCCTCCACCCGGGCGGGCATCTCTTTTTCGGTACGACGATAGATGATATGCACCTCTTCGGCACCCATGCGCACGGCGCTGCGGGCAGCATCCATGGCGACATTCCCTCCTCCCAGAACGGCTACTTTCTTCGCCTGGTAGATGGGGGTATCTGAGCGCTCCTTATCGTAGGCTTTCATAAGGTTCACCCGAGTAAGGTATTCATTGGCAGAGAACACCCCGATGAGATTTTCCCCCTCAAGACCCATAAATTTGGGAAGCCCTGCGCCGGTGCCGATAAATACTGCATCAAAACCGTCATGATCCAGCATGCTCTGAATAGTCCGGGTTCTGCCCACCAGGAAGTTGGTTTCAAGCTTCACACCCATTTTCTCAAGCGCTTCAATTTCATCGGCTACAATCTGTTTCGGCAGTCTGAACTCGGGGATTCCATAGATCATTACGCCTCCGGGTTTGTGAAATGCCTCGAACATATGCACTTCATGGCCTTCCCTTCGGACATCGGCGGCAACGGTTATGGATGCAGGCCCGGACCCGATAACGGCAACCTTTTTTCCTGTTTCAGGCTTTACCTGGGGTGTTGCGTTCTTGCCGTTGGCTGCTGCCCAGTCGGCGACATAGCGTTCGATTCGCCCGATGGAGACTGCCTGATCCACGTCTTTCAGCGATTTCCCCACGGTGCAGGTAAGCTGGCACTGGTTTTCCTGAGGACAGACTCGTCCGCAGATAGCCGGCAGCAGGCTGGTTCGTTTAATAACACCCAGGGATTTTTCATAATCGCCCTCTGCGGCAGCTTTAATAAAACCGGGAATATCTATCTGAACAGGGCAGCCGGCAACACAGGGGGCAGTTTTGCACTGTAGACAGCGTTCAGCTTCCACCTTGACCTGCTCTTCGAAATAACCCAGGGCGACTTCGTTCATGTTGCCCCTGCGGATCATCGGATCCTGGGCGGGCATTTCCTGCCTGGGCAGGGCAATGCGGTCCTTCGGTTTAAGTTCACTGCTTTTGAGTTCTGCAGCAATTCTGACTGCCTCTTTTTTCAACTCTTCTGCGGGGATGAAGCTCATTCTGCAGCCTCCAGGTTGCGGTTCTTTATATCCATTTCAAGGTGACACTGATCGTGATCATGCTGTTCCTGCCCTTTGTAGGAACCGAGGCGCAGGAGCATGTTGTCGAAATCAACCAGATGTCCGTCAAATTCAGGACCATCAACACAGACAAACTTTGTTTCGCCGCCGACGGTTACCCGGCAGCCCCCGCACATTCCCGTGCCGTCCACCATAATGGTGTTAAGGCTTACCACAGTGTGTACATCGTATGGTCGGGTTGTTTCGGCACAGAATTTCATCATGATGGGAGGTCCGATGGCGACTGCAAGATCCGGCTTCGGATTCTGTGCGCAGAGTTCCTTCAGGGGAACGGTAACCAGATCCTTGCGTCCGTAGCTGCCATCGTCGGTACAGATGATAAGTTCGTCAGCAATTTTCTTCATCTCTTCTTCCATGATCAGAAGCTCTTTGTTACGGGCACCCATGATGATGATAACCTTATTGCCCGCAGCTTTTAGCGCCTGGGCAATAGGGTGCATGGGGGCGACCCCGATACCCCCACCTACGCAGATTGCCGTACCGAAGTTTTCTATATGTGTAGGCTGCCCAAGAGGCCCCAGTACATTCTGGATATGATCCCCTGGATTCAATTCCGCAAGAAGATGCGTGGTACGTCCAACGGTCTGAAAGATTATGGTAACACTGCCTTCCTCAGGATCTGCATCGGCAATGGTTAGGGGTATGCGTTCACCGAATTCGGTATCAAGCTGGATAATTAAAAACTGCCCAGCCTTTCGCTCCCTGGCAATAAGTGGTGCTTCGAATTTCATGCGGAAAACTTCCGCGGAGAGCTGCTGCTTTTCAAGGATTTTTTTCACCAGGAGGCTCCTTGTTCCGGTTTGTGAGATGTGTAGGAACAGTTTATACAAAGAAAGAATTGTTTCAAGAGAGAATTGTATAAAAGAAAAGAGATTTTTAATACCGTCTCACACAGGGGATTATGTGTTAGAACGTTCTAAAATGGGGGATTGTATTAATTCGGTATATTGGGTTTGACGGGGACGGAGGGTTTTTAGTAGTAAGATAGCGGGTAGAAGGCGCTGGATCGGAAGGGCACCCGTTAGGGTATCCGACCACTAAAACACTTTAGTGGTCGGACGGAGTCGGGCCGTGCCGCACCTTGACAGGCACGGGAGGGACCCGACGGAGCCCTGCAGAGCCGGATTACGCTCAAGTTAAGAACAGTCTCTACTCCACTTTGAGAACGTCTGTAATTACCTTCTGGAAGGTTTCCTTGGGAAGGGCGCCAGCTGCCATCTGGGGCTGCTCTCCCACAGGAATAAACAGGATGCTGGGGATACTCTGAATACCGAACGCTCCAGCCAGTTCCTGCTGTTCGTCGGTGTTGATTTTATAGACATCAATCTTGCCTTCGTACTCCTGGGCGAGCTCTTCCATGATGGGGGCAACCATCTTACAGGGGCCGCACCAGTCGGCATAAAAGTCTATTATAGCGGGTTTGTCACCCTCGAATTTCCATTCTTTGTTTTCTTCATAGTTAAAGACCTTGGCGAGGAATGTCTCTTTGGTCAGCATCTCGGGCATATGTGTCTCCTTGACTAATGTAATAAATATATAATAATCACTATATACAGAAAAGTCAATACCGTTTTCAAGTGATCTTTTCATATAGTGCAAAACTCACGACCTTTAACAGCAATTCTATTTAGAGTATAACAATTAGAGGAGATAATTCAAAATTCAGGAGATGAAGTCATGCAAATTGATTCTTTACAAGCTGTAGCGAAAAGTGTGAGAGCACTTTCCATCGATGGTGTGCAGGCGGCGAATTCGGGACATCCCGGGCTTCCCATGGGGGCTGCTGAGCTGGGTGCGCTGCTGTATGGAGAGGTACTGAAGCATAATCCTGCGGATTCCGGGTGGGCTGATCGTGACAGGTTTGTTCTTTCTGCCGGCCACGGGTCCATGTTTCTCTACAGTCTTCTGCATCTTTCAGGGTACAAGCTGAGTCTGGATGAGCTAAAAAAATTCAGACAGCTGGGGTCAAAGACACCGGGGCACCCGGAATATGACTGGACTGACGGGGTTGAAACGTCTACAGGTCCACTGGGTGCGGGGTTAACCAATGCAGTAGGTATGGCAATTGCCGAAACCATGCTGGCGGCGAAGTTCAATACTGCAGAACATACAATTGTTGACCATTATACCTACGCCCTGGCGGGTGACGGCTGCATGATGGAGGGGGTTACTTCCGAGGCTGCATCCCTTGCCGGTCACCTGGGCCTGGAAAAACTGATTGTCTTTTATGATTCAAACCGAATCAGCATTGAGGGGAATACGGAGATTACCTTTACCGAGAGTGTGGCAGATCGTTACCGTGCCTACGGATGGCAGGTGCTTGAAGGGGATATGTACGATCTTGGGGGCATGGCTGCTCTGGTTGCAAAGGCTAAAAGTGGGGACGGAGGACAGCCGACGCTGATTATTCTGAAGTCGGTAATCGGGAAGGGGTCTCCGAATATGGCGGGAAGTCATGATGTTCATGGCGCTCCTTTGGGGACGGAGGAAGTAAAATTGACCCGCAAGAACCTTGGGATTCCCGAAAATGAAGATTTTTATATTGATCCGAAGGCTGCAGAGTTTTTTGCTTCCAAAAAAGCAGGCTGGCAGGCAGTCCAGGATACCTGGAATGAGGTGTTTAAAGCCTGGGCGGCTGCGAATCCTGCACTGAAGAAGGACTGGGATCTCTGGATGGCTGAAAAACCGGATAGTGCAAGAGTTGTCTGGCCAGAGTACAAGGTCGGCGATTCTGTTGCAACCCGGAGTGCTTCGGGATCTGCTTTAAAAGCTATCGGACAGGCTCTGAGTAACTTTGTCGGAGGTTCTGCCGATCTTGAGCCATCCAATAAGACCGCCCTGGGCTTTGGTGATTATCAGAAGGATAGCCGCGGCGGGCGCACCTTAAGGTTTGGTGTTCGTGAGCATGCCATGGGAGGAATTGCCAACGGCATTGCATTGCATGGTGGGTTACGGACTTTCTGTGCTACTTTTCTGGTTTTTGCTGATTACATGCGACCTCCCATGCGTCTTGCAAGTCTGATGAAACTTCCGGTTACCTATGTGCTGACTCATGATTCCATTTATGTGGGAGAGGATGGACCTACTCATCAGCCGGTGGAGCATGTTGAGTCTCTGCGAATTATTCCCGGGATGACGGTATTTCGACCGGGAGACGCCCAGGAGACTAATTGTGCCTACCAGATTGCTCTTGAAAAGACTGATGGTCCTGTAGCGCTTGCTCTGACCCGGCAGAATCTTGCAGTATATAAGAAGGCTGACAAGGACTGGATGAACACCATGAAAAAGGGTGCTTATGTGGTACAGGATACTGAAGGGACACCGGATGTTGTGCTTGTTGCAACAGGGTCGGAGGTTAATCTTGCCATCTCTGCTGCTGAAAAGAGCGGGAAGAAGGTTAAGATTGTTTCCATGCCATCCAGAGAGATTTTTCAGAAGCAGGATAAGGCGTTCAGAGTGTCAATTTTGCCGGCAGGTGTGAAAACCGTTATTGCAGAGGCCGGAACCGGTGCCGGATGGGAAGGAATAGCCTCCGACCCCGAAAATATTCTCTGTATGAAGAGTTTCGGTGAGTCCGGCCCTGCCGGGGATGTGGCGAAGCACTTCGGTTTTACTGTGGAAAACCTGGCGGGAATGCTGTAAAAAGTTATAATTCGGGGACGGAGGATTGTATATTTTCTGATTTTCCTGAAACAGGGCCCTCTGTAATGTGCAGGGGGCTTTTTTTATCCTTAAACTGATACATAGGGGGACGGAGGTTGGTTTCTTGAAGCAACAGCAGTAAATCCCGGTTTCTCTGTGTATGAGGAAAATCCGAGAGAAAGTTGATGGAGCTGTCTATCATATTGTTGCGAAGGCGAACAGAAGTGAGTTTATACTGGAGAACAGGCAGGTTAAACAGATGTTTCTAAACTTACTTAAAAAGGCACTGAAAAAGTATCCGTGCCAACTAAATCATTTCTGTATAATGAGTAACCATGTACATATTTTATTGGAGCCTCTAAATGGTACAGATATCTCCAGGTTAATGCAGTGGTTATTAAGCATCTTTGCTGTGAGGTTTAACCGGATGTATGGTCTTAAGGGTCATGTCTGGTATGACAGGTTTAAAAGCACTGTAGTAAAAACCCTGGAGCAGTTTAGAAATACCTACCGATATATTTCCGACAATCCGGTAAAAGCCGGACTTAGTACCAGTCCCGAAGACTATGCGTTTTCCGGGCTGCACTGGATAGACTTGAGAATGCGCTCAGTAAAGAAGATATTCTGTGATTAAACCAATGACAAATATACAAGGGTATTAACGAAGAGTTAACTTTGCAGTAGTATTCTTGACTTATGAACTGCATTCCTCAGGATCTTCATGTACATACAATTTTCTCTGTCGGTGATGGTGCCGTTGTTCCCCAGATGTCCATAGCCTTTGTTGCTGCCATGGAACATGCAGAGGTTCGGGGAATAAGTGACCATTTTGAATATTTGCGGGGAGAAATCTTTGATGAATACTCCGCTGAAGTACGTAAGTACGGGTTTTACCTGGGCTGTGAGGTAAATGACTCTGATGATGCCAGAGAGGCTATTGAGTATCCCTATGATTACTATATTTTCCATTGCAGAGATAGGGAAAGCGAATACAGGGGGACGGAGGTACTTCTTTCCACAGGAAAACCCGTGATAATCAGCCACCCTATGGCAATGGGAGCTGATCTTTCCAGGGTTCCCACCGACTGCTATATAGAAATAAACAACCGATATGTATGGCGGGATAACTATAGGGCATATTTCGCCCCCTGGATTGATACATTTCGCTTTGTATATGGTTCTGATGCGCACCAGCCCAACTGGCTGAATCAGGTTGTTGCCCGCAAGATAGGTTCCGAGCTGGGGGTTATGGAGAGTGTTCTTTTTCCTGTCAATGCAGCCGTATGTTCGTAGAAAAAACGGGTAAGAGTTTTTACGATGGTCAAACGGGGGACGGAGGTTCCCGAAAACTAAAGATCCATGGAATCGATAGAACTTTGCAGAGCCTGAATTATATACCTGCGCAATTTTAACTTTTCAGCATTACTTGTTTTAGGTGTGAAAATAATTACATAGATCCTGGGTTTTGCATCCCTGAATCCTAAGACAACTCCTGAAACGCTTACAAGGCTGCTTCTAAGTCTCAGTTGGATTCCTTCCAGCAGGGTGTTCTTCTGCAGTTTTGGATCCGCATTGTCAAATGATACCGCCATTCCGATTGAGCTTACATCGACAATATTTCCCGGTAAGACAGTGTCAGAGATTCTGACATTAAAGATTGCATTCTTGTCATCCTTGCAGTTGACCCGTACATACTTCCTCCGTCCCCGGGCTTCGCTCGCTTCCAGGGCGGTAAGGATAATTTTTGTGCTCTGGGCCAGGCCCAGTTTGAGCTGGATGAAGCCGCACTGTACACCGATATCCATCAGGTATTTCTGCTTCAGTTCAGCATCATTATTGTATGAGAGGATTCCAATCCGAACCTCTGTAAACGCCGCATTGCCGATTATGCCCCGTATATATTCTTCCCACTCTTCTTCGCTCAGTTTGTCATCGATATTTATAAAGAGTATGGAGTCCGGAAACTGTTCAAGTATTCTGAGTGCCCGTCTGTGGTCTTTTAGAAGGGTGACTTCATATTCCTGGGTAATAAGGGTATGAAGCAGTTCTTCCTGGACTACACTGTGCGGATACAGGAGGAATACTTTTTTTCCTGAGATTTCAGCGTTTGTCATTCTTGTTTAAGCCTATACTTTGTAATGAGACGGGTCAAGAAAATAGTGAGATTAAATTATTTCCAAGAGTCCGACAGGTTTTTAAGTGCATATTGGGTAGACGCGAAAGCCAGGATGTTCGGATCGATTGCTTCGGGTTTTATTAGCAGTATAGACGTAGACTCTTCCATATCGAGAACAGGGCTCGCGTCTTCGAGTGCAGCGGTAAAGAATATGTCACAGGTAATATAGGGAATCCCCTTGTATTTATAATCATTTGTATGGCTTGTCAGATAGTTGAGCTGATTCTGCTTCAGCTGGATTCCTGTTTCTTCCATACATTCCCGAACCACTGCTTCTTCTGCTGATTCTCCGGGATCAACAAAGCCGCCGGGGATGGTATACAGGCCTTTCCCCGGTTCTTTCGCCCGGCAAAGCAGCAGGAGTTTTCCCTGAATCAGCAGAAGCACTCCGGCTCCGGTGGCGACATTGTGAAAATAGGAAAAGCCGCAGTTGCTGCAGAGGTATTTTTTGTTCTCACGCAGTTGTATGTTTGCCTTTCCGCAATGGGGGCAAACCGAAAACGGCCAGACAGGGTTCTTGTTCATTGTTGTTTATATTCAGCGAAGGCTGCGGCAATTTCCTGAACCGAGGGAATTGAGTCCGGGCTGAGGGTCTCCATGCACAGACAGGGAATTCCCGCTCTTTTTGCAGCCTTGCGGCCCTCCGGGAACCCTGAAAGGATCAGGCAGTTTCTGTGCATCAGCTCTCCCTGGGTAGCTCCGGTAAAAAAGGCCTCAGGGTCGGGTAGTGGGACGGCGATTTCATCCATCGCAGTATGAATCCGAACCAGTGGAACCAGGGGATGATCATAGTCGGTTCCGCAGAGTATTGTATCTATTCCAAGACTTTCCAGGTTCTGGATCAGTTCTTTTATTCTTTCTGTTGTTTCCGGGTCCGGCGGGGGCAGATGTATTAGTACTCCCTTTAATTCCGGTACAAGGCTTCGGCGGGTGGTCTCCTGAGGGCTCAGATTCAAAACTTCATACTCATGTCGTATTTCAAGGGAGGGACCTTTTACGAGGGTGTACACTGCTTCTTCATGGGTGAATGTAACACGAAGAAGACTTCCCCGAATCTCAATATGGAAACTCAATTCATCAATCTGTCTGGGAAGGTGAGGCTCGAACCATGGGATACCGGTTTCTATTTTCAGTCCTCCGAAGCCGAATATCAGCGCCTGCCACGTGCCTCCTGTGGCAGCCATATGAAGTCCGTCCTTAACATTTCCCTGGATATCTTCAATGTCCACATCAAGGTTACGGGTAAAAAATTTCCATGCCTCTTTTAATCGTCCTTCTCTTGCAGAGATTATGGTCTGAACCGGCGCCCCCAGGGACGAGTCGAATGTTGTCAGAGGTGTATAGAACTCGTATGCCCTCAGATGTTCTCCTTCAGAAAACTCTTCCGGTAGGAGAAACGCAGCCATAAGCAGATCCGGCTGCTTGAGAACCCGGTGACGATAGATAACAAGGGGGTGAAAGTTGAGAAGAAGAGGATACTTTTCCCTGGGGGTGTGCTCAAAGTCCCAGGGCTTTCTGAAGAGGATATCGTCATCCTGCAGATGAATACCGAGCTGTTCGCTGTAGGGGATTTGCATGGCTTCGGATGCTTTCTGCCAGATATCTACTTCATCCGGTTGGAGGCCCAGATGGCCGCTGATACGCTGCAACTCTTCAAAGTGTTCATCCGCCATCCAGTAGTAGACTTCGATGGCATAGCGCAGGTGAAAACGGGCCATCATGTTTGTATAGCAGTTATTGTTCACCAGGGCGGTATACTCATCCGGTCCTGTTACTCCGTTAAGACAGAAATTACCCCCCTTTTCAGGGTTGAAGAAGCCGAGAGATGTCCAGGTTCTGGCTGTTTCAAAAAGAATTTCCGCGCCTTCGCTGAGAAGAAAGTCATAATCCCTTGTGACGTTGATATATTGCCGGATAGCATAGGCAACTGCAGCATTTATATGATACTGGGCCGTGCCAGCCAGAAAATAGGCGGAGGCTTCCTGTCCATTGATTGTTCTCCATGGAAAGAGCGCACCTTTCTCCGCCATTTCACGTGCCCGGGCTCTGGCGGCATCTAACATATGGTATCGATAGCGGAGAATTTCTTTTGCACTGTCTTTATGGTTAAAGGAGAAAAACGGCATTACGAAGATCTCTGTATCCCAGAAGATGTGCCCTTCATATCCCTCAGAAGTGAGACCCTTGGCGGCAATGCTTTTATTCAGCAGAAAGCGCCCGGCCTGAAAGAGCTGAAAAATTGAATAGCGGACTTTTTTCTGTATATCATCGTTGCCCTTTATCCGTACATCGCTGGTTTCCCAGAAACCCTCAAGCACGGAGCAGTGCTCAGCGTACAAAGCGTCAACCCCCCGGGCGGCCGTAGTTCTCAGGTCATCCATCATAAGTTGGAGTTCTCTGTCAGCTTCATCCTCAATGAGCCCGGAATACACATACTTGCGAAAGGAAACCTGTTCTCCCTTTTTCAGGCGGAATATCATTGCCGTACCGGGTTTCCTGTCGTCCGGCATGGCAACCAGTTCCTGGGCTTCAGGTATTGAATTATGGGTAATGACAGTTGCTGCGGTGATTTTGCTTAACCTGGTCTGTTCCACCATCCCCACGGTATTGCCTTCCCGCAGATTCTCCAAGATCTGTTTTGTCTCCCCTGCATGGCCGGATACCCGGGGATCACCAAAATCAACCCTGTTGGTGGTGCTGCCGTCCAGAAATGATTCAATAACTACGGTTGCTTCATGATCCATGGGAGTAACCTGAACTTCCATAATGAACAGGCGCGGGTCTGCAAGTGATACAAATCTGCGGCTGTAGTAGGCAACCTTTTCTCCGCTTGGAAGCGGTAGATCCATTCGTCGTTCAAGGGTCCCTGTCTTTAGATCAAGACTGCGGCTGTAGCCGGTGCAGGATAGTTCTTCAGGGTTCAGTTCTGTGCCGTTTACCCGTACTTTAATAATCCTGGGATTGGCAATATTCTGAATTGTCTGGTGAAATTTTGCATAACCATAGGCTGATTCACCGTATTCGATAGGCCTCATTTCGTAGAAACCGTTCAGATAGGTTCCGGAATGGAAGTTCCCGTATTCCTCTTCAAAATCACCCCTGACTCCGAGGTTTCCGTTACCCAGGGCAAAGAGAGTCTCGTTTTTCGGGAATGCGGCAGGATTGTACTCGAGTTCTTCTATTTTCCAGGCATCAGTTTCCATTATCACCCCTGCAGTTCTCTCACTTATGTAACCTTAATAAATTCTGTCTATGGATACAACCGGAATGTCAGATCCTGCTTTCAACGGTTCTCTTCACATCGTTGATAATGCTCCGTCCCCATTCAACAAGGATTTCTTCTTCTGCCTCCAGATACCGGTAAAGGGCGGTAACCGGGACTTCTCTGCTGGTTTTTCTGTTGAGTCGCTGGAAGGCGGTGTTCATTCCATGGATGGTTCTGTAGCTTTCAAACCAGTCTTCCATGACAAGAACCGCAGAGGTGAAGGTTAAGTGTTGCGAGATTGTGTTTCCCATGGAATTGAGGACGGTGTAGATTCGCTGTTTGAAGTCCCTGAACGATTCCTGTGAGAAATTATCCCAGCGCGATCCCAGTACAAAGTCAACTACAAGGTCTGCTACAACTCCGGGATAGGGGAACCCCTGTCGGGATATATGCTCCCTCATTTTTCTGAAGGAGCTGTGAGCATCCGTCGTACGGTCAATCAGCTGGTGCAGCTGTATCCCTGTTTGTACTGCTTCCGGCAGGGTGTATGTGTCAATGTGACGTATGGAATCTCCTGCAAGGTTCCCGAGCAGGATTTCCAGATTATCAACGGGAGAGATGAAGGCGTGGGCAAGGTAATTCATGCTTCCCTGCGCCTTTTTCTATGGGTAAACAGATGGTGTACTTCAGATACATTTGCCGCCATATCTGCAGTATAGAATAGCTCCCCTGTTAATGAACATTAGTTGTTGAAAAAGGGTAGCCCCGGGATCTCTTATAAAAGACTCTCCGCTCTCTTGATTTGTGAGGGGAAAAGGTCTTCCGGAACCGCACTGCTGCCCTGTGACTTGAAAATCATATAGCGGGCGCAGTTGGTGTTGTCGCCAAGACAGTATTTTTTTTTCATGATCTCCGAAAGGGCTGGCATCTTCTGCATCCTGTCATTAAAGAATGGACATTTTGGTAGGCATTCACATTCTGCCATATAGGGTTCCTCCATTGATTGTTTATTCCTGTTATCATTGTAGAAAATGTATTGGAGGTTCGCAAATCTTTTTAGACTTGTATCTGTTTTTTTGCCAGAGCTACGCTCTGTTCATTGGCCCGGATAAGTTTGCGGGCTATTAGCTTTGAGAGAAAAATACCGTAGTGAGGGTGCTCTTTAACCACAGACACAAAGTTTCTCCGGGACATTTTAATCAGCTTGCCCCGGGATTCAGCCTTCACCATGGCACTGCGCTGATTGTTCAGAAGGAACGACATTTCGCCCATAAAGATGTCCGAGGGACTCAGCTTTCCACCTTTTTCCCGGCATGATAGACGCCGTAATGGCCTGCTGCTATATAGTAGAGAAAATCACTGTTTTCCCCCTCCTGAAAGATGATATCTCCGGGATTCACAGAGAGTGATTCCTGCTTCGAGAAGCCGCTTGGTGCCCGTTGTTCTATATCTTCCGAGTGGCCGAAAACCAGGCGAGCTACATTCCCTTTGCGGTTATAGGAGAGTTTCCTGGAAATACGGCTGGCCATCATTATTCCCCGGCCGTTAAACTCGTCCGAACCCCGATTCTTCAGCTTATCCTGCAGTTTGCGTATGTCAAATCCTTCTCCCTGGTCCCGAATGGTGAATACTGTTTCTGTTTCGCCGGTTTCCCATTCAAACCGTACCCGTCTGGCGGCTATACCCGGGTCCTGACATTTTTCATGAATAAGATCGAGAATTGTACTGCCGTTGGTTAAGTGCCGGCTCTTCTCTTCCATGCTTATTCCGCAGTTGCCATGTTCAATTCCATTGAGAATCAGCTCCGAGAGAGAAATCTGCAGTTCCTGTTTTTTCTCCGGGCTTATGTATCCTTTCTGTAGCAGGGCGGTTGCGGCAAGTCCGGCAAATACCGGAACAGACAGGGGATCATTGTCTATCAGGAAGGCTCCGGCACTCTTACCCACCAGTTTTTCTGCAATATCATGCTGAAAAATTATCTGCCAGTTATCATCAATAATATGAATGATTTTATGCAGGTGGGAAGAAAGGCGCTCCTGTTCAAGCAGGGTAAGTATATTCAGGTTATCAAGCTGGTCTATCAGGCTATTCTCACTATCTGTTCTTCGGTTCCAGATTCCAATTACCCCGAAGGTGTGCAGCCAGGTTGTTTCAGTAAAACTCTTCACCAGGTTGTCCAGATCAAGTTCATGGTCCGACAGGTTTAGAATTATTATTTCCGGAAGATCAAAGCTCATAAAATCAAACAGGGCGGAAGGGGTGGAGAAAATTCGCAGAAGATGTTCGGTAGTTTTATCTCCCTTCAAACAGGTTTTGATCTCAGCAGTAATAGTCTCGTCAGTATTCAGTACACCGATCAGGCTCACAGGAATGGCTCCTTTTTTAATCTGCCAGTTATCTTATCACAGGAATGGACTGAATCAGTTTATAAATTCAGTTGCTCCGGATTATCGAGATGCTGAAAGATCGAATCTATATCTTCGCAGGAGAATGCTACCGCAGATTCCCTGATAACAGTATTTCTCAAGTAGATCAGATAGGTGCGTACCGGTTTTCCATAGATTGCCTGAAGAGCTTTTCGGTATATGTACATCTGCATGTCATACTCTCCGGGGATAATCGTGCGATTAGTTTTAAAGTCCAGACAGACTATGCGGTCGGCCAATATGCAGTGGAGGTCGATGATTCCATCCACAGCCCGCACAGCCGATCCGGTCTTCATTCCCAGGGTAAAGGGTGTTTCAGCATATACCCTGATTCCGTCGGGGATCAGGGCTTTCCTCTGATCTGAGTTCCAGAAATCCGCTGCAATCGATCTGGCTGAGGTTATTATCCGAAGCTGGTTTTCCATACTGTGCTCCGGAAAAAGATTGGGAAGAGAAGAAGTATCTTCCGAGATTGCAAGAAGCTCAAGAGCGCGGTGCACCAGGGTTCCGAAGCGTTCTGCTCCGTCCCGGATAAGGTCGTCCACCGAAAGCGGTGGTAGAGGTTCCCCTTCGGTATGGCCAAGAATCTCTGCTGCAGCAAAATTCAGGCGGGTAGCACTCGTTGCCTCTCTTCCGGAGGGCATAGTGAAATCCTCCGTCCCCAGAAATTGAAGGTAATTTCTTGAGGCCAAGGTGCGCTTTCCTCCTCCCTGTTTTTTCAGCATGGTCTGAGTTGCGGGATGGAAGGGTACAATCAGAGGAGAATCCTCCGTCCCCAGACCCTTTCGTATAAGATCCAGCAGGCTGGGGATTCTGCTCTTTCTGCCGGGTTCATAACCAAGCATGATCAGATGCTGCTCTGCTCTTGTGAATGCCACGTAGAGCAGACGCTTCAGCTCCGCGGCTTCCTGCAGGTCTGCATCCTCTCTGCTCTTATCGTAAAAAGGATTTTTCCTGCTTCTTTTACCCTTTTCATCTGTTCTGTTCAGGTTGAGAGTAAGACCGAACTCGCTGTCGATGTAATAAGGTGAACGTGAATCCATGTTGGTACTTCCCTGCCCAGTGGATCCGGTTAATACAATGGGAAACTCGAGGCCCTTGGATTTATGAATTGTCATTATGCGGACTCCTCCGCCACCGGAACTGAGGGTTTCCATTTCATCGAGCTTTTTATATTCCCCCATATTGTCCCGGAGAAAATCTATAAACAGAGCTGCAGACTCTCCCGCATTCCAGCTTGAATCAGCAAGAGCTATTAGGTAGTCGTAAAACTCCAGGTATCCGTGGTAGGCGGGATTTTTCAGCAGGTTGTAGCGGTAGCCGCAGTCGAACCAGAGGTAGCGGAGCAGTTGCCGGTGGGGAACGGTATCCAGCATTTCCTGGAGATTCAGATATATGTTACGTCCGGTGGAGTATTTTTCATACTCCACCTCCGGGAGATCACTCTCTGTCAGGCTGAAGGGTGCATCTTTTTGCAGCAAATCCCTGAGGAGGTATTCATCCTCAATATTTACGAAGAAAGACCGGAGAAAAGTTGCATAGGCGGTTCTGTCTTCGGGGTATAAAGCCAGCTGCAGGGCAGCATATATATCATTCGCCGGGGCTTCATAAAAGAGGGTTCGCATGTTTTCGGTTGTGTAGGGAATATCAAAGCGGCGGAAAATTCGCTCATAGATAATCTGATTGCCTGTGGTTCTCAGCAGGAGGGCGAAATCATCATATTCCGGGGTGCGGATACCTCCGTCCCGGTCAGCGATTTTCAATCCGTTTCCGGCAATAGCCTCGGTAATAATCCTACCAGCTTCAAAGGCTTCTGATTCTGCAGCATCCAGTTCATCTTCTTCCGGGATAGCTGATTCTTCCAGAATGTGCAGATGTATTTCCGGCTCTGGAACGCCGGGCTGCTTCTTACGGCATTTAAGAGGTCGGAACTCTGCTTCAAACTCGTTTCTTTCCTCCTCCCCGGACGCGGGGGCAAACACAGAGGGAAAGAAGCTGTTGAAAAAATCTATCAGCAGGGGATTGCTGCGGTAGTTTGTGGCAAGCTCCACCGGACTGCTTCCCAGGTCTGCAGCAAGCTGTTTGAATACCCGGACATCGGCTCCTCTGAAGCGGTAAATTGACTGTTTCTCATCCCCGACAAAAAAGAGCTTCCCCGAATCCAGATTTGCAGGTGTGGGAATGCCTTCATTCAGGCAGTCTGACGATTCCGCCAGCAGATAGAGTAGGTCTTTCTGTTCCTCGTTGTTATCCTGAAACTCATCGATCATGATGTAACGGAACTGCTGTTTGTAGAATTTTCTCAGCTCCAGATTATCTCTCAGCAGGCTCACTGCCATGGATACAACATCCGAGAAGGAGACGATCCCCTGCTGACGCTTTGTGTTGAGCCAGCCTCTGGAGAAATCATCCATCAGCTGCATCACACCAGTGAAGATATCCTTCTGCATAAGGATGCTTATAAAGCCCTGTGCTTTTTCTGCCAGGGGGAGAAGCTCCTCATGGATATCTTTCAGCAGAATAAGATCCGGATTCGTACTGTTGGAGCCGGGTTTTTTATACGGAGGAGTGGTGACCAGAGTGTACAGGGTGTCCCATTTTTCCTCATCGATAAGGGATTCCGTATCCGGCCAGGAGTCTGCGGCCGCCGCCGCCTTATCCAGGGTGGCCGATTTCCTGGATGCCCCTGCAGCGATTCGTCCCATCTGACCATAGAGACTCTCAAGTCTGGTAAAGATCAGTGATATCTCATCTCTGCAATGGTGTTCCTGCCTGTCAAAACACCCGGCATGGTCGGGAACCCCTGTAATAAGCAGGTTATATTCAGCGTAGGCTGCAAAGAGGTTCTTCCAGACAGCGTCAAACCCGTTGGCCTGAATCAACTGGTGAAGTGCTCCATTCCCGTTATGACGCAGGATAAATTCCAGGGCGTAGCTTTCTGCGCTCTTTGAGAGCTTTGCCTGATCTATGGAGAAGGATGAGGAGAGGCCGAATCTAACTGCATCATTTCGGACTATTCTTGCACAGAAGCTGTCCAGAGTGGATATCTGTGCCTGGTCAAAATGCGGCAGCTGTTTGCGTACGGCGGGATTGTCTGAGTGCTCCACCAGCAGCTTGTGAATCCGACTGTACATTTCCGCCGCTGCCTTCCTGGTAAAGGTGAGGGTGAGTATTCCGGGGATCTCTGTGCCTTCCTTGATCAGGGCAAGGTAGCGCCCTGCAAGTACGGTGGTTTTTCCGGACCCCGCTCCTGCGGCGACAACAGTATTTGTTCTTACGTTAACGGCAGTCTGCTGATCACTGTCAAAGGGAGGCTGGGGCATCAACGTTCTCCTCGGATTACATATTTACCCCGGCATAGAATGCGCAGTGAGCAGGACAGGCACTCCTCGGGATTGCTGCGGTAGTCTCCCTGATCCATCTTTTTTTTCATGGTGAGGATGTAATGGCGGGTAAGGGAGATCAGTGCGGCAAACTCGTCCTCATCGAGGATGATTTTTTTCCTTGGAGGAAGGGTAAGGGGGACGGAGGAACTTACAATGGTGAATTCCCCTTTTGAGGCGGAATAATAGGCTGTAATACAGTCATCACCTTCTCTGCTCACGCCGCAGGCCTGCAGAAGCAGGGTGTAAAAGGGTATCTGCATGCTTGCCGGAGCCCCCTGCACAGGTTTCAGGTCCGCCGCCTTGAGGGTGAGATTCTTTTTGTAATCCACAATCAGGAGCTCTCCGCCCGGGCCCCGGGATACTCTGTCTACCCTTCCCCCAATGGGAATTCCGTCTATAGAGGATTTCAGTTTTTTTTCTGTCTCCACAGTTTTGAATCCATCGAAGAGAGCTCCTTCGGCTGCCGGGTACAGGAGCAGCTGCTGGAGCATCATGTCCAGACTTGCCTGCCATGCGGGTTCAATCGGCAGAGGCCGACTGGAGAGTTCGCTGCTGGATTTATCAAAAAGATTCCTAATGCTTTCAAGATACGTCTCAGTCTCCCCGGAGAGGAGGGGCCTGCTGCCCAGAGAGTCGCTGAATGCTTCCAGCACGGTATGGAGGAAGATCCCTTCCAGTCGGTGGTCTCTTACTATGGGAGAATACTCTTCCCGGTTGAGATGCAGTATACGCTGAAAAAGAAACGCGAAGGGACAACAGTTGAATGCGTCCAGGTCGGTGGGACTCAGGCTTCCTCCGTCCCCGGTTTTGGTGAACTGCTCAACCAGACTGACTGTCAGTCCTGCGTGTGGAACAGAGGTATCAAGCAGATTTTTCAGCCGGGGTTGAGCTCCGGTATTCAGGAAACGGCCGAAGCCTTTCCTTCGCCATCCTGCGGGGGTAAGTTTTTTTGCCGGTTCCGTGGCTTCTGCAAAGTATCTGCTCTCCTCCGTTTCCGGGTCCGCATCCGGCATTCCTCCTTCCGCGGGTATAACTCCGCCGGCCTCCACAAAGGTTCCCGGTGCAAGCCCGGGACCGCTGAAGCCTGCAGCTGCACAGCTTATTACCGTCTCTACGCCCGACTCCGCATAAAGTTCCAGATAGATCGAGCTTACATCGTCATCGTGGATTTCACACTCTACTCTTTGTGCCTCGTTCAGAGGATAACCCCGATCCCAGCTTACCCGGCTGGTATCCTGGGTGAGAAAAGGGATGAAATGCCAGGCCGGGGCTATTCCCGCAGTTGCCCGGTATGGGTACACAGATATTCCCCGGGCAGGCTGCTGTTCAACATAGGCGGCATCTTCCAGGGTTTGAAGCCATATCTGAAAAGGCGATGCAGGGGAAAGTTCCGGATAGCCTGCAGCAGTTTCCGCGAAATCATTCAGTTCCTCCAGGGCCCGCTGAAACGCTTTCAGCTGATTCGGAGCCTTCTCCTTCCACTGCTCGGTATCAAGAAAGGTGGAGGCAAACGCCTGGATCTGTTTTGCTGTTTCCATGAAGTCCGGAGAGGAGAGTATTCGCTGGAAGCTTCCCTCCAGCCGCAGGTAAAGTTCCAGCGATTCGTTTCTGCCCCCCTTTCGGAGCTGTTCCGTCCAGCCGTGGGAGCGGCCTTTCTCCTGCCAGTTTCGCAGAACATAGCAATCCACCCCGTCCTGTATCAACTGCCTGAGTTTCCGTCTCTCTCTCCAGGGGATTCCCCGGTTAAGTAGAAGATTCTTCATGGAGTCCATGGAGAAGAATCCGGATACAGCCTCGGAAATAAGCCGGAAAAGTCTGACCGATGCATATTCACTCAGTTTTCTGCCTGAATGGAAACGCAGGGGAATCCCGTAATGGTGGGCATACTCCTCCAGTAAGGGTCTGTTTTTTTCCAGCTCCGGACAGGTTATGATTATCTCATCCGGGGATGCACCGTCACCAAGAAGGGTCCGGATACGGGCAAACAGTGTGCTTGCCTCCTCTCTCTGTGTTTTATACATGATGATGGAAGGAATAGAGAGGGACGGAGGTGTAGCTGCGGAAATAATGTGGATGTTGGGATGATCTTTCAGCATTTCCCTGTACTGGGGATAATCTTCAAGGGTTTCAGGAAAACAGAGGACAAAGGTCTCCTGTATCTCTCCGGGCGAGGGGCTGAGCATTGATGGTTCATAGAGTCCCCTTCCATTGAGAAATTGTTCGTACCGTTCGGTCAAAGTGCGGATATCAGATGCCAGGGGCCAGTTCCTGGTCTGCACGGCGGGAAGCAGGCTGTGCAGTCTTGGCAGAATCCGGACCAGTTCGTTTACCGATCCTGCAGGACTGTCGCTGTCCGTTGGAAGCAGATGGGTAAGAAATGGTTGTTTTCGCTGTTCCTGTGCGGTATGTACAGCAAAGAGCCTGCGGACTTTGCCGTTAACGGGTTTCCTGCTTTCCCTCAGCCCGAAGGCCTGTTCCTTAAAACGGTCCCAGGATATAAAACGGTCTCCCGTAACGGCCTCGGTGTACCTCCTGCAGACAGCGGTGTGGCGCCAGAACCGGGCGCTGATTTCAGAAGGAAATACCAGTCGTACTGAGGAGTCTCCAAGAAGTCCGGTAAGGGAAGTAAATCTTTCCTGCATGACTCCTGCCTGTATACCATTGATACCGGCAGGTGGCAAGACTGAAAGGGCTTTCAGCGACGCAGATAAGAGAGTTCGGTGGGGAGCATAATATTGTTTCCGTAATTATCTTCGCCGTAGCCGTTTTCTGCCAGAAGTTTTATATCAGCCAGTACCCTGGTATCTCCGCGGAAGTCCACGGTTATCCCGGTGCGGATGTCAATTCTTCCCATTGCAAGGGAGTGTGCTATGCCGCGGGTTGCGAACTCCGCCAGGGTTTCTCCGTCAATATAGCTTATGTCATCAAAGGTGAAATCAGGTTCATACAGGACTATCTGATGGTTTTCAAGCAGTTTGAGCATCAGCCGTCTCAAGGCTTTTTTCATTACCCCTTCATCATGGGGAATGCTGCCCATTGTTTCCGCCAGCTCACAGACAATAACCGCCAGGGTTTTGCGTTTGGTGGCATTGATAAACTCGTTTACCCGGAAAAGCTCCAGGGGGCTTGCGGCGTTGAAGCGCTGTCCGCTCAGTTCCAGAGATACATCGCTTCCGTAATGGGTCACAATCTTTGCCACCAGGGTGGATGGGCGTACATGGAATCCCCGGTACTGGGGAACCGCAACAGTAATAATACCCTCTTCCGCATAAGCGTGAATAATATTCCGGCAGTGTTCCCGGGCGGCATCGAAAAAGCGAGAGGAGAAAGCGAGAATATAATCAATAAGGATTCCCAGAAGGTCCTCTTCATCTATAACCTCCGCCTTCTGATCCTTCATATGCCGTTCGTAGTAATGGCTCAGAATCGTACCTGTTTCCAGCAGGTGAAAAATGGTACTGGCGTGACCTCTGAGTACAGGCAGTGCAGCATCTGATTTTTCTGCATCTGTATCCAGCAGGTAGGTGTCGTAAGTTGACTGGACACTGTGCAGAGCATGTTCCATATTCCGGATTCGCGCTTCACTTACCGGCTCGGGAATATAGTCCAGATAATTGGTACCGGTCTTTCGTCCACGGATGGAGAAGAGCTCTGTATCTTCAGAAAGGTTCAGGAAAGTTGTTGCCAGGTTGACAATGGTGGGACCGGGGCTCTCCATATGTTTCAGGGGCCGGTCCTGATTCAGAGAACCTTCCGGCAGGGCTTCTATGAAGTCCTGGCTTACCTGTCCGGAGGACATGCCGTGTTTCTCGGCTTCCTCGAGCAGAATATGCATGGAATTCTTCAGAGCCCGGGTACACAGCACCTGAACTCTTTCGGTTGCCTCAAGGAAATCTTCTTTAACCGAGATTATCTTGTAACAGGGGAAGGATGAATTAATATGGTACACATTGTGTACAATCTGGGAGAAGGCTTTTACCGCTGCAATTGAACGGCGGAATCCGAACCATGACTGGTTGTGGCGGGCTCCGTATACATCTAAAAGCTCTTCAATTATCCTGCTCTCCAGATTCAGTCTGCCCAGAAAAGGGCGGGTATATCGTGTGCCCTGGTTTCTGAGCTCTGTCTCTTTCAGTAGGGTTATGAGTGATTTAGCTCTACCGGAAATGAGTGAAAAAAATGCGTCTGTACCGACCGTGGTGTCCCTTCGGACTAACTTCATGGAACAAAGCTCCATTCCAGAACCCTTTTCATCAACACCTGATCTCCCGGCTTCCTGTAAAGTTCAGAAAACCTTCAGGTTTAATATATTGAATATATAACTCTTTATATCCGCATACAATAGTACAGTAGGAATAATTATCGACTAAACTGATCATTATTCCTGCTGCCCACAGGCTACCATTGAGCAGATGATTATTCAAGCATAGCAAATCTTACCGGAGGGATTGGTTGAGAAATCACTGTGAAAATGTACTTTCCCGAGAGGGTCGGGTTCTAAGATATTACGGCTGTCCCGATGAAATGCTAAAGAGCTTCTATCCTGGGGAGAAAGAAGACAGAAGGGCCTTGACTGGAGGCTCGGCAGAGTTTTTAATAAACTGTGCAAATTAAAAAGAGTCTTATTCGTATATGTGTAAAATCCCTTGTCGAGTCTATGGACCTGCGCTCCATGGTTCATATCGCCAAGGATCTCATGCCCGGGTATGACCTTCATCAGAGTACTGGTATCCGGGAAAGTATTGCTATTCCCATTGTTGATGCTGCCAGCCGCATTCTTGATGATATTATTGAAGCGGATCTCTTCCTTGAGTTTGTCACCTACCTCATCCGCTACGAGGAAGAGGGAGTCATGGGCAGGACTATAACAGTCTCCTATCTCAGAGAAATCATCAAGGAAATTTACTCCCAAGGATATCTTTTTGATAAAGAGCAGCGGCTTTTTATTGAGGATTCCCGGGTTCGTAAAAGCCGCAACTGGGGAGTAATGAAGACCGGGAGAGATTATACGGTCTGCTTTCTTCGGGTGGATATTGTAGGGAATACCAGGCTGGTGAAGGAGAACACCCGGGAAGAAGTGCAGTCAGCATACGGTTTTCTGCGTTCAACGGTGCAGAGCAGTACCGAACGGCGAAACGGCCGGGTCTGGCTCTGGGAGGGGGATGGCGGCGTTGCGGCCTTTTTCTTCGGTAACCGGAATCAGGCGGCCGCTCTGGCAGGCATCGAGATTCTGCATGAACTTTTTCTGTATAATAAAATGCACTGTCCTCTTTCGTCGGATCTTCGCGTAAGAATCGGTGTTCACTCCGGTTCCTGTGAGTACACCGAGGATAATGCGGTGCTGGTAAAATCGGAAACAGTTCTGAAGCTTCTGGAAGTGGAAAAAAGCTATTCAAAACCGAACCACTGCACCATCAGTGTTACAGTCAGGGAGATGCTTGATCATTTGGTGAGCTCCCAGTTTAAACCTCTGACAGGATGTGATAAATCCTGTTTCAGCTATGCCCTGGAGTTCAGTGAATGAAACGTATTGTTGTAGTCTCCGACACTCCGGAGAGGCTGACCTGTTTCAGCAGTGCCAGACGTTCAAGGTTGGTCGAAATTGAGTTCCTGGGGTCCGAAGACTGGAGCAGCCTGCTTGAGAGGCGGGGAATCATGCTCTACCTGGACCTCTCTTCCTTAAGCAGCAGGGAAGCCCGGCGTGCGGTAAGCAGCCTGGAAGAGCGGGGTGGCTTAAACTATGGAATCATTGATCCTGAAGGATTTATCCACGATCCGGCGGATCTGTTCCACGGGGGGGCTTCGGATTATATTGGTCCTTCGCTGTTTAACGGGAAACTGACCCTGAACCGGGTTCTCCAGGGGGTGGAGTTCTATCCCGGAGATGATGAAAAGGAGCTTGCTGAAGATTACGGTAGTTCATTGAGCTGGGACGATATTAAAGAAGGTGTGGAATATCCGTTTTTCTTTCTCTATGCAGAGCTGGATATTCTGCCGGAATGGAAGGCTGAGTCCGGCAGCCGTACAATTTCTGGGCTGCTGCAAACCTTTGAAACCCATCTTCAGCGCACCCTCGGGCCCCTGGGCGGCCGGTTGTGGATGAAGAGTGATTATGGTGGACTCTATCTGATTCCTTATGCAGACGGGCCCGGCAGTATTATTCCAGCCTGTGTGCAGCTGATCCTCAACAAGGTGCTGATCAGTACGGAAATCTACTCCTATGGAACCCTTCTTCCCTATCATTTTGCCCTCGACAAAGGCCGTACGGTTTACCGGAAGAAAGGGGAAACGGGAACCTTGATTTCTGATGCGGTGAACTTTATATTTCATCTTGGACAGCAGTATACGCCGGAGGGTAACTTCATTCTCAGCAGGAGAATGGAAGAACATATACCCCCCGGACTGGAGGACTGTTTTGTGGAAAACGGTGAGTTTGCCGACCAAGAGCTGCTGCGGATGAAGCTGCCGAAGTAGTTGACATGAGATGTGTGTATCGGTATGCTGACGAAACCTTTGGGGGTGTAGCTCAGTTGGCTAGAGCGCGTGAATGGCATTCACGAGGTCATGGGTTCGATTCCCACCACCTCCACTACAGTAAAACCCAATGAGTGACTTAAACGATTCTAAAAGTGATCTTTTCTCCGGCGAAATCGATCCTGATATTGCTGAACTTATGGGTATAGATGATGAACCATCCTCTGCTACACCGGGTTTTGACGACCTTTTTAATGAAGGGGGCGGCCGGAAAGCTGAACCCGCAAGTCCTGAGGTCAATGATATCAGCCGGGAACATTTTCATCCTATTACCCGCTTCGAACAGGATCCTCAGCCTTATTTCAACGACAAGAACTATTACAAAATAGCCTTAGGCGGAGAAGGTGAGGTTTCCCAGCGGGTTCATTCTCTTCTTTCAAAATTTCTAAATACCCAGGATCCCAAAGAACGTTCTGTTTTCCGGGGGAAGCTGCTTTCTGCCTACTGGAATCTTGCGGAAAACATTGCAAGGCAGATATGCTCCGGTCTGCCTCTCCCTAAACAGCTGCTTTTACGCTACGGCGTGCTGCTTCCCACGCTTCTGAGCAAGGAACAGCGGGCCATGTTTCATCGGATTGTTTTCAGGAACGAGACCGGCGAACCTGTCCATTATGTGGATGAATGGCTCAATATGGTGGGCCGGGGGCATGTGGGGAATTCGGCGACAGATGAAACCAAAGTCGTGCGGCAGAAACAGGATCGTAAAATTAATACCCGCCTGGAGCGGGTAAAGGGGCAGCGGGATTTTCAGTTAGGCGTACTGAACCGGAAACTTTCTGAACAGGGAAGTATGGAGCGGCAGCTGAAAAACCATGTGCAGTCCATTCTGGTTCATGGTAAACGTCCTGATATCCCCGGAGTTAATGATACCTACACCCAGGAACAGCGCCAGACTCTTACTGCAATCGGCAACATGGTGCGGGATCTACAGAAACTGGATACGGAAATCTCAAAAACCTTTGAACATTTTGAGGATAACGAGAAAGAGTATAAGAAACTGATGGAAAGCGCCGATGGTGCAGAATCAACGACTGTTGATAATGAGGCGCTGAAAACCGAATTCTCAACCATACGGCAAATGGCAAAACTCTGTGTCGGCCGTCAGGGTAATCACTTCCCCATGGCAATGAAGCAGTACTTCCGGGACAGCATAAGGGATCTTGCAACCCGGGAAAATGTTATTCTGCAGATGGCGGCGGTGGAGAACCTGGATCCCGGTCTTTTCCAGCGGACCTTCAAACAGGAAACTAACCGTATTGTTCCCCATGTGCTGATTATTCCCAGTTACGGTGATAAGGGTGTCTGTTGGGAACCCTTCGAAAAGTATAACCGTGCCACCAGCCGTGGGCGAATTGCAATACCTCTGTATCCGAAGGATGTAAAAACCGCCATTATCGCAGCTCTTGGAGATCTTCGCTGGCAGGTTGCCAAAGAGAAGGCTCAGCATTACTGGATGGAAGAGGGGCTTACCGGACGTTACTATCAGTGGTTTTCCGAGCGAAAGATCCGGGGAGACGTGCGGGAATATTTTATAAATGATTATATCCTCTGGATAACCAAGGAGAGCGAGGGTACTCAGAAACTGGACCGGGAGGTTCGTGGTGTTCTCTGGCGTTATTGTCCCTTTCCTCAGGAGCTGCGGGATTCTCTGCGTAACCGGGGCTACGTCTACAACGAGCTCTACAAACGGGATCTCAACCGCTCAATATCCGACGGGTATTAATCTCTTTTCTTCAGATTCTTTTTCAGAAACGGCTCAAAGTATTTATCCATATCCACTCTTTTCATAACAAAACGCATCATGCGGTGATAGATAAAGAACGAGCTTCCCAGAGCAACAGGAAAAGGCAAAAGCCCGAGGAAACGGGTAAGCCAGCGGGGCATTGCTGCTGCAGGTAGAAAAGAAAGGAGCAGAAGGGCTGCACTGAGAATCAGCAGCATTATTATAATATTCAGTACTGAGGCGCCTAAAACAAAGAGCAGGGTGTTCAGCTTTTTATTCATTGTCTTCCGTATGTTTCTGGTGGAAGAGAAAACTCATGCCTAAAAGTATACCCCCCACAACAATACTCGCATCTGCAATGTTAAAGGCGGGCCAGCGCTCCATACCGAAGAGCCCGTAAAATTTTACTGACACAAAATCAACCACTCCGGCGGGGCGGAAGATACGGTCAATCTGATTCCCCAGCCCGCCGCCGAGAATCAGCGCTATGCACCAGCGCTGCAGCTGTGTCAGCTCTGTTGTTTTCCAGTAGTAGACCAGGACAATACCCAGAACCATGAGGGGAAGAACAATAAAAAGGACTTTCCTCAGCAGATCCGGCAGCCCGTAACCGATGCTGAAGGCAACGCCGAGATTGCGGGTATGGATAATCCAGAGGAAGTCTCCTCCCCAGCTAAAACCTATGTTGTGATAGGTAATGGATGCAACAATCATTGCCTTTACAATCTGGTCGGCGGCTATAATCGCCAGAGTAAGGGTGAGCGGAAGTAGTAGACGTATTTTTTTTGCGCTATCCATTGTGGACATCAAAGCTCCTTTTTTTTACAGGCCTGTGGGGATATCAATAAAAACTGTTTCCAGACCGGTATCGGCGGCTATACGCCTGGCCATGGATTCTACTCCCCAGGTTTCCGAGGCGTAATGCCCGGTGGCTATCACGTTTATTCCGTGTTCCTGTGCTGTGTGATATATGGTATGGTCCGCCTCTCCGGAGATAAAAAGATCAAATCCAGCATCTATAGCCTGGTTGATATCCCGGGAACTGCCGCCCGAAATAATACCGGCACTGCTAATTTCAGGCGGCCCGAAGGGGAGAATGGCATTGCACTCCTCCGGATGCATCTTTAATCTGCCAAGGATGGAAGAGAGGTTTTCCGGTATTTCGAAGCGTCCGGAAAAACCTATGGTTTTTCCCTTATATAAGCCGAAGGGTTCTACCCCTGTAAGGTCCAGCGCCCTGGCCATCCCGATATTGTTTCCCAGTTCCGGGTGGGCATCAAGCGGCAAGTGAACTGCATAGAGGGCAAGATTATTTTCCATTAGAAAACGGATCCGCTGGTAATGGGTTCCGGTCAGGACGCTTTCTCTTCCCCAGAATATACCGTGATGTACAAAGAGCATATCCGCTCCGAGTTCCGCGGCCTGGACAAAACTCTGCATCACAGCATCCACTGCAAAGGCTACTTTTTTAATTTCCCCATTCTGTCTTTCTACCTGAATACCGTTCTTCGAGTAGTCAATGGGTGCAAACTCGGCAATGTTCAACAGGTCGGAACAGTACCGGTGAAAATCTTTCAGCTGCATAGGCGATATTATAGGGGCTGAAGCCGGTTTGGAAAAGACCGATATATGCTTGACAGCAGTTCCGGGGCCTCGCATTATTGAATTTATGGAAGAGCCAGTAAATCACCCACGCCTTGGTCCGGAGGATGTCTCGTTTTCTATCGATCCGGAATACCTGCGGGGTATAGAAATTCAAGAAGATGATGAAAAAATAATCGGACAGCCCCGGGCTCTTAAAGCCCTGCGCCTTGGAACTGAAATCCGGGCGAAAGGCTACAACCTCGTGGTCAGCGGACATCCCGGCACTGGTCGCAATACCGCAATCCGCAGGGTGCTGGACGAAATAAAAGGCAGCCCCGGGAAATCCCGTGATATTGCCTATGTGTACAATTTTCAGCGCTCTTATGAGCCCATGGTTCTCTATTTTGCTCCCGGAGGAGCCCGGCGTTTCAAGCAGCTGCTCCATGAGCTGGTGGAGAAGCTGAAGATTCTTATCAAGGCCCGTCTTACAAGTGAACTATATATTAACCGCCGGGATCGCATTGTATCCCTGGTAGAGAAGGAGGAGAATCATACTCTCTCCAAGTTTGAGGCCAGGCTTGCATCTCAGGGCTTTGCCGCAGTGCGCATGGAGGATGGAGGCGGTCTTGCCACCGACATTGTCCCTCTGATAGATGGTGCTCCGGGAGATTTTGATCAGCTGCAAAGCAAGGTTGCCTCCGGGGAATATACCGAGCAGGAATGGAACAACCGCCGGGAGATTTATTATCAGCTGATGGACGAGATGCGGTCCATCTTTGATGATCTCAAACGGGCACGGGCTGCCATGGAGGAGGACCTTTCCGCCCTTCAGGCTGAAACCATCCGGCCCTCACTGCATGTGGAGCTTGAGTCCCTTAAACATGAGTTTACCGAGCCTGCTTCAGCCGCCTATCTTGCCTCCCTGGAACAGGACATCCTGGACCATCTCTTTGTGTTTACCGGGGATGAACCCATGGAGGACGGTGCCGGAAACAGGGTGTTTCTGCGCTACGGGATCAATATTCTCAAAGAGGCGGAAAGCGGTATGAGTGCTCCGGTAATCTTTGAGAATAATCCTACCGTGCAGAACCTCATCGGCAGCATTGAGTTCCCGGTGGACCTGGTGGGGCGTTCCACAGTGAACTATACCTCTATCCGGGCCGGCTCCCTGATAAAAGCCTCCGGAGGCTATCTGGTGATACGACTGGATGATCTGCTGGAAGAGGAGAGTTCCTATCTGCAGCTGAAGCGTGTACTCCAGTCGGAAGTAGTGGAAATCCAGGCTCCTCAGGGGCTTATGGGCCTGCCTGCGCCCCAGATAAAGCCAGAAGCCGTGAACATCGATGTTAAGGTGATTCTTGTTGCGGAAGAGGGTGATTACGATATCCTTTACAATGCAGATGGAGACTTCGCCAAGTATTTCAAGGTATCCGCCGAGTTTGACAGTTCCATGGATCTTGATACCGACGGAACTGCCCGTTATATGGAGTTTATCCGTCGTACCGCTTCAGGGCAGTCCCTGCTGGAGCCGACCTTTGACGGCATGGCGGAAATTCTTGCCTATGGATCCTACCTGGCCGATCAGCGGGACAAACTGTCCACCCAGTTTTCCCAGATTTCTGATCTTCTCGTGGAGGCTGACTACTGGGGCCGCAAAGACGGGCTCAGTCATCTTAACGGGGCGGCGGTACGGAAAGCACTGGATGAACGGCGTTACCTTTTTAATCTGCCGGAGGAGAAGCTGGAGGAGCTGATTCTTCAGGGAGACATCCTTCTCAACTTTGAGGGGACAGAGATCGGCAGGGTAAACGGACTTGCTATCCACGACCGGGGCTATTACGCCTTCGGTATGCCCACCCTTATCTCTGCAAGGATTGCTCCCGGCGAAGAGGGTCTGGTGAATATAGAGCGGGAAGTTGGCCTGTCCGGTGAAATCCATGATAAGTGGATGCTGATTATCGAAGGCTACCTCCGTTCACGCTATGCCATGGATTTTCCCCTTTCCATGTACGCAGCGATCTGTTTTGAGCAGTCCTACAGCGAGATTGACGGCGATTCCGCTTCGTCTACAGAGATGTATGCACTGCTGTCTGCCTCGGGAAAAATACCTTTGCGCCAGGATATTGCAGTTACCGGATCCATGAGCCAGAACGGTGAGATCCAGCCGGTGGGGGGAATCAGTGAGAAGATAACCGGCTTTTTCAACCTCTGTTCCCGTCGGGGTTTAACCGGCAATCAGGGGGTAATTATTCCTCATCAGAATACAAAGAACCTGTTTCTGGGACCGGAAGTGAGAGATGCGGTAGCGGCTGGTATGTTCTCCATCTATCCGGTGGAGAACATCGACCAGGGGATGGAAATCCTCACCGGGATGCCTGCGGGAAAGCAGGGGAAACCGGCAAAGGACGGACGATTTCCGGCCAAAACTGTCAACGGAATGGTGGAACGAGAGCTTCGGTCTATGGCCATGCTGGTAAAGCAGTTTAATAATTGAGATGAGTTTTTAATTGCCTGAGTGAAATTTTTGGCCGATACTGTTATTATCATACTATACTGCCGTTCCAGCTTCCGTAGTTCGGATTCTTGTGCTTGTCGGTATATTTTAGGTGGCTAATGTTATGTCAAAAGCAGTAGATGTAGAAAAAATTAAACGCGCGGCCAGAAATTCAATTCCAATCTCCATAAAGACTTTTACTCTTCCTCATGAGACAGAGGAATATATGGAGCGGATTCTGGAGGTCTTTCTGGATGAGTTCGGTCAGGAACAGCTGACCGCCAGGATAGGCTACTGCATGAAAGAACTTGCAGTTAATGCGAAAAAAGCTAATACCAAAAGAATTTATTTTCAGGAGAAAAACCTCGATATAAACGATCCCAAGCAATATGAAAAAGGTATGGAGAGTTTTAAACAGGAAACCCTTGATAATATAGATTTTTACCTTCAGAAACAGAAAGAAGCGGGCCTCTATGTAAAGGTTGTGTATCACTCCCAGGGAAACTCCTTTACCATGAGTATCCGCAATAACTCCCGGATCTCCCGCAAGGAGCAGATTCGGGTTTATGACAGGATAGCCCGTTCCAGGGCCTTTGATTCCATGGAAGAAGCTCTGTCCTCGGTTCTGGATGATTCTGAGGGTGCAGGTCTGGGAATTGTAATCCTGGTACTCATGCTTAAAAAGATGGGGCTGGATGAGGATGCCTTTGATATTGATGTAGAAGGCGATGAGACTGTTGCCCGTATAACCCTGCCCTTTTCCGCTATTCACCTTGAAAACGTCAAGGAACTTTCCCGGGAGATTGTCAACGAAATTGATGAACTACCCCAGTTCCCGGACAATATTGTTTATCTGCAGAAGCTCATCAGCGATCCCGATTCGGAAATTGCCGATATTGCCCGGCAGATCAGTACCGACCCCTCCCTGACTGCTGACTTGCTCAAACATGTCAACTCCGCCCAGTTTATGCTGCCCAAGCGGGTGGATAACATCGTCGAAGCGGTCAAGCTAGTCGGGTTCCGGGGCATAAAGAACCTGCTCTACTCTTATGGAACCCAGAAGATACTGGACAGCAGTCAGCGCTGGCTGTGGGATCACAGCTACCGGGCAGCATTTTATGCATACAACCTGGCCAAGAATTTCAAGCGCCGCAAGGATTTGCTGGACGATGTATATGTAGGCGGGATTCTCCATGATATGGGTAAAATCATTTTCTCAAATGTGCACCCTCATCTGATGGACCGTATTCAGGGCTTCTGCGGTGACCGTAATATTAACCGGGACTTTATCGAAGATCTGAGTGCCGGTCTTAACCATGCGGAAATCGGTGCACTTATTGCTGAAAAATGGAATTTCCCGGTTTCTCTTATTGAAGCAATCCGTTTTCATCATGAGCCGGCGGACTGTCATCCGGAGTTCAAGGATGTGGTCTACACTGTTTACCTGGCTAATGCCCTCTGTGATTTTGAGAAGGGTGATATTGATTTCGACCAGCTGGTTCCGGAAGTGCTCAAAGACTTCGGGTTTTCTTCTGAAGAGCAGTTCCGGATGGTGCAGAGCAAGCTTTCCACTGCGTTCAGCGACGAAAGAAATAAAGTATAGTCAATTCCCTGCCCTGAATGACGAAATTACTTGACATCTCTATATATAAATAATAATATATAAAATATATTATAGATAGCGGAGGGGACAATGGCTGTAAAGATCTATACAACGCCAAGCTGCGTATATTGTACAAAAGCAAAACAGTATTTCAGGGAGAACAGTATCCCTTTTACCGAGTTCAATGTTGCTCAGGATATGAGAAGGGCAGAAGAGATGGTGAAGAAATCCGGACAGATGGGTGTTCCGGTGGTTGATGTAAACGGGAGAATAATTATCGGCTTCAATCAGCCGGAAATAGAAAAAGCACTGCACCGCTGACATATTTCAGGCGGGGGTGATGGACCGGCAGGGTAACCTGCCGGTTTTTTTATGCTTCCGTTTCGTACCAGCGCTGCATGGCTATCCCGGCGGCCACCCCTACATTCAGCGATGCTTTGGCTCCTCCCATGGGGATTGAAACACGGACATCCGCCGCTTCAAGGGCGGATTCACTTACGCCCCATTCTTCATTTCCCAGGATAAGCAGCCCGGAAGGAGAAAACTCCACCTCTTTTATAGGTGTCCCCCCCGTTTCGAGGGCTATAACAGTACATTTTCTGCCTTCACTCATTGCCGCAGCATGGACAGCCTCAACTGCATCCTCCAGAGCACAGACAGACCAGGGAATTATCTCCGTGGTGCCCATGGCACTGCGGACTGCCCTTGGTTGATCCGGGGCCGGAGTTGCGGGAGAGAGGTATATGTGACTGATTCCGAAGGCATCGGCACTGCGGAAGATGGATCCCACATTGAAGGGAGAGCGCAGATTTTCCAGATAGAGTGATACAGGTCTGATATGCCGGGCATGTGGATCAAGGGTACGAGTTTCCGGAACCCGCAGATCCCATTCCGCCAGAGGTGTGCCCAGTTCCTCAAGGAGCAGTGCGGCAAGAACACCGCAGGACCGACCGCAGACAGCTGGTGCAGCCCAGGCCAGCGACAGTTTTTCTTTTCGCACTTCCTGCTCCAGCTTTCCGGCCTGCTGCCGAAGGTACTCATGGGTATCCGATTGATCGATTATCCGGCACAGCCCTGATAGATAGAAGCTGTCCACCTTCAATCCCAGGTGAATCTGCTCTTCAAAGGCCCGCATAAGCTCAGCACATTTTTTCAGGCGTCCCTTTGTGGGGAGACCTTCAAGTTTTCGCAGAGCTATCATAGTGAATCGCGAAGAAGTTTAAGTATACCGGTTTCATTCAGGGGGAGGGGCATTCCGTCGCTGAGGCCCGCTTCGCTGACAGCGGAGACCAGCACAGGCAGGTCGTTGTCTTTTATACCGTAGTCGCTCAGGCGCAAGGGCAGCTTAAGGGAGTCGATACTGCGCCGCAGGGAACCAATTACACGGTCTGCAGCTTCTGTGGTACGCATACCCCGGGTGTCTTCTTCAAGGATTGGCGCCATACGGGCAATTTTTTCCGGACATGCTTCTCTTCCGTACTCCAGAATTACCGGCAGAATCACCGCTGATATTCCCGATTTTGGAACCCGATACAAGCCGCTGGCACAGATGGAGATTGCGGTACCGACACCGGGACTCCCCATGGTGAGACCAACTGCAGAAAGGAGTCCACCCTGGTGAGCTTTAATTTCCACTTCCGGAGAGTCATGCCGCTTGAACTCTTTTATAAAATCCACCAGCCGGCCAATGGAGCGCAGCAGCAGTGTGGACGACATGAAGTTGGTTCTGGTGGAAAAGAATCCTTCCAGGCTGTGGAGCAGAGTATCCAGTACAGTGGCCGCAGCTATCTGGCTGCTTATTTCGGTACTGAACGCCGGATCCATTACTACAAGCTCCGGGGCTGCTCCTTCTGCAGAAAAGACCCGGCTGGACCTGTTGCGGGCGTCGGTAAGATAGAAGCTGTTTCCCAGCATGAAGGGGTTTCTGCAGGTGGTGGGAAGCTCAATATAGGGATACACCGGTTTGGTGAGTCCCTGACCGGTGATGAGGCTGTCAAAATCGAAAATTGAAGAGCCCGCGGCGGCAATAGCTTTTGCGAGTGACAGGGTTCGAACCCCGCCCATGCCTATTATCATTTCCACGTGGGCGGATTTAGCCAGGTCAAGACAGGCTTCGCCGGCCTTGCTGGTGGTTTCGGTGGTTACTTCGCTGAATGTAATGGTCTCCACACCATTGCGGTTCAGCAGACGCTGAACATCTCTCAGCCTGCTTGAACCATGCAGGATTGAGTCTGCAATAAGCAGCGCTCTGGTTCCGATTTTTCGGGCTGCCGGCCCAAGCTGAAGACGACTGTCTCTTCCGAAGTGAACCTTGCCCGGTATGTGGAGGAATAAGGAATCCATGAACAGAGTATAGTATGTGCGGAGATTTTTAGCAAAAGGATAGAAAACATGAACTGGCAAAAAGTGACGGAAAAATGGGTATCCAGGGATAAAAAAAGACCTTTTCGCATTGGAAAAGGCCTGTAATCCCCAGGATAAATGGTTAGTCGAGACCGAAGTTTTTCATTATGTTGTCTGCAAGCATATCAATAACAGAATCATTGATGTAATTCGGGTCTTCCAGTTTGCGTTTTACCTCTTCAACACGGTCCATGCGGATGTCTGCACTGTTTTTTACAGCCTCGCTGGCCTGGTAAAGTTCTGCCAGATTCTTGGCTTCGGAAGAGACACTAACCGAATCTTTTTCGGTGCTCTTCTGTGGTTTAGAGGTTTTGCTGCCTTTATTAAGCTTTGAGATCGAATCTATCGGTCCAAGACCCTCAATAGTCATAGTTCATCCCTTCCTTTCACTGACATTATCGTCATATTCCTCATAAGATTGAGCAAAATTCCTTCCCTCAACCATAATTGCGAACTCACCCTTAATGCTGGCCCGCTTCTCCAGTTCTGTCAAGATCTCACCGGAGGTTCCGGTAAGAAACTCTTCGTGGAGTTTGGTCATTTCCCGGCCTATACAGACCCTGCGGTCAGGAGCAATCTCCGCCAGATTCCGTATAAGCTTCACTATACGGTAGGGTGACTCGTAGAGGAGGAAATTCTCCTCTCTTTCCGTCAGTTCCCTCAGCCGTTTTTTTCTCCGTCCCTCTTTTGGACTTAAGAACCCGTCAAAAATCACGGTTCGTCCGCCGAAACCCGCAGCGCTTACCAGGGTTGCAAAGGCACTCGCTCCAGGAAGCGGTACAACAGTGTGTCCTGCATCCCGTACTGCTCCGGCAAGTACTGCCCCGGGATCGCTTACTCCAGGTGTTCCTGCATCTGAAGCATAAGCCACATCCCTGCCGGAATCAAGAATCTCAATAATTCTGTCCGCCGCAACCGCCTCATTTCTGGAACGACAGCTGACTAGCTGCTTCTGAATACCGTATGCATTCAGCAGCTTGAGGGTGTGCCTGGTGTCTTCACAGGCGATAACCTCAACGGATTTCAGTATATCCAGGGTGCGAAGGGTTATATCCCTCAAGTTCCCGATTGGTGTTGCTGCAATATAGAGGGTACCCACCCAGTCATTGTACTAAGAATCGGCATAAATTCCAATTCTTTTTACCGCTTTTACGCTTAGTCTAAAAAGATGCCTGTTTATGCCGAAAATTGAGCAGAGGGATTTCGGGAGAATCATGGAACTACTTATTCTTGTGCTTTTGACAGTAATTATTATCCTTCTCCTGTTTTTCTACCGCAGGCTTTCCGGGTCAGCCGCCGGTGAACCCATGGAATCTTCCACCCGGGAGAGGGGGACGGAGGTCAGGAAAAGTCCGTGCCCCCTGTGTAAAACCCTGCTGAAACCTGGTGAGAGGGTGAAGTCTGTAGTTTATCCGGGAAAAGGTGACCGGTTAGTGGAGATCTACGGCTGCCCCTACTGTTATCCCCCCAATCACCGCTATCCCCGATACTGTCCCTCCTGCAAGCGGGAGATTAATCAGGATGAACTCGTTTTTGCCCGGATGTTTGATACTTCAGGCAAGGCTCACATGCATGTAAACGGCTGCCGGGTCTGTATGCGGCGGTCAACCTGATCTTGTAAGTCCCCTCAGCCGCATGCTACATTCCCTTTCATGGAACAGTACAGACGAACCGCGCATTGCGGACAGCTCACCCTTGCAGATGAGGGAAAAACCGTAACTCTGAACGGATGGGTCCACAGAAACAGGGACCATGGTGGTGTACATTTTGTCGATTTACGGGACCGCTACGGTCTAACCCAGATCGTTGTTGACGAGGATGCCGCATCGAAAGTCCGGGAGCAGGCTGCTGCTCTGAAGTTTGAATACTGTATTGCCGTGGTGGGAACTGTCCGTCGCAGGCTGAATCCGAATCCCAACATCCCCACCGGAGAAATCGAGGTTAGTGCAGGGGAGATTCATATTCTCAGTCGTTGCGAGGTGCTGCCTTTTATGGTGGATGAGAAGAGTGATGCCAAGGAAGATCTGCGCCTGAAGTACCGTTATCTGGATCTGCGGTCTTCGTCCATGCAGCGGAAGCTTAAACTGCGTCATGATGTAACCTTCGCGGTTCGGGAGTTCCTCAACGGTGAAGGGTTCATGGAGATTGAGACCCCCACACTGATCAAATCAACCCCCGAGGGTGCCCGGGACTTTATTGTTCCCAGCAGGATTCATCATGGCAAGGTGTACGCCCTGCCCCAGTCTCCCCAGCTTTTCAAGCAGATTCTCATGGTGGGCGGCTGCGACCGCTACTTTCAGATAGCCCGGTGCTACCGTGATGAGGATGCCCGGGGCGACCGGCAGCTTGAGTTTACCCAGATAGACATGGAGATGAGCTTTGTTTCCAGGGATGATATTTTCGCTGTTACCGAAGGTATGATGGCCCATATCTTTAAAAAGACCATGAATATTGATCTGAGCCTCCCTTTCCTGCGGATTGCCTATCATGATGCACTGAACCGTTTCGGATCGGACAAACCGGAACTGCGCTTTGATATGGAACTTCAGGATTTTGCTCCCTTTGTTCCCGGCGGCGGATTCAAGGTTTTTGAACAGGTTCTTGAATCCGGCGGGGCGGTGAAGGCTCTGGTGGTCAAAGGTTGTGCAGGCTACTCCAGGAAGCAGATTACCGATCTGGAAGATGCGGCTAAAACCTACGGCGCCAAGGGGCTTGCCTGGATGAAGGTAACCGATACCGGCATTGAGGGGGGGATTTCCAAGTTCTTTGCCGAAAAGACCGGTGAGATTACCGCCGGCCTCGGTGCTGATACAGGTGACCTGATTCTCTTTGTTGCGGATAAGTGGCAGACTGCCTGTACCGCCCTTGGCGCAGTAAGGCTTAAAGTCGGCCGTGATCTTGGTCTGATTGATTCTTCACGCTTCGCCTTCGCATGGATTGTCGATTTTCCTCTCTTTGAATGGAACGAGGATGAACAGAAGTGGGATCCCGCCCACCATATGTTCACCATGCCCCAAGCGCAGTATCTTGATACCATGGAATCCAATCCCGGCGATGTTCGGGCGGATATGTACGATATGGTCTGTAACGGCTACGAACTTGCTTCCGGTTCTATCAGGGTTCATGATCCGGAGATTCAGAAGCGTATTTTCTCCATGGTTGGATTCAGCCAGGAAGAGGCCCAGAAGCGCTTCGGCTTTCTGCTGGATGCCTTCAAGTATGGGCCGCCTCCCCATGGTGGAATAGCTCCCGGGCTGGATCGGCTTGTAATGATAATGGCCGGCGAAAACTCGATCCGCGAGGTAATTGCCTTCCCGAAGAACACCGTGGGTATCAGTCCCATGGATGAATCACCGGCGGAGGCTGAACCTGAACAGTACCGGGATCTCGGTCTGCAGGTGCTGCCGGAGGAAGAGTAGCAGGAACTCCTTGTTCCCGGCAGATACAGTTGCTACCTTAATAAAAAGGGAGGTTAGTGTATGTTTGCCGGGTTTATGGAGAATTCAAAAGCTGTTCTGGAGTTGTTTACCCCCTATTTGCTGCTCCTTGGAGTTATCGGGGCAGGCTATTTAGGGGGAATTGTTTTTTCCCGCCTTTTGCGACTCATTGTAAAGAGATTTCCCTTTCATGCTCTCCCGGTTTACGTTCGCTATCTACGTCATCCTGTAAGAATCCTTGTCAGTCTTACGGTTGTTTTTGGTGTCAGCCGGTCAACTTTTATTCCCGATCTCGATGAAGAAATCATTGCCTCTGTCCTGCGGGTTCTGTTTATCATCGATGCCACCTGGATTCTTCTGGGAGGCCTGCATGTGGCTGAAGCTTACCTGAAGAACAAGCTTCATCTGGATGCTGAGGATAATCTCAATGCCAGGAAGATTTTTACCCAGTTAGGGATTCTCAGGAGAATCAGCGCGTTTGTTATTGTTCTGCTTGGAGCCGGTGTGCTGCTGACCAGCTTTGACGGAATCAGGCAGTTAGGCACCACCCTGCTGGCTTCCGCCGGAGTTGTCGGAATTGTTTTAGGAGTTGCCGCCCAGAAAACCATCGGCCTGGTTCTTGCCGGGCTGCAGGTAGCTCTGACTCAGCCGATTCGCATAGATGATGTGCTTATCGTGGAGGGAGAATGGGGCAGGGTGGAGGAAATTGCCCTGACCTATGTAGTGGTGAAGATATGGGATGAGCGGCGACTTGTCCTGCCTATATCATACTTTATCGAGAAGCCGTTTCAGAACTGGACCCGTTCCAGCGCCCAGCTTATCGGGTCGGTGTATTTGTATGCGGATTTCACTTTTGATGTGACCCCCCTGCGGGAAGAGCTGGCCCGGATTCTTCCGGATATGCCGGAGTGGGACGGCAGGGTACAGGTAATTCAAGTAACCGGTATAAGTGAGCGGGGGCAGGAGCTGCGGGTTCTTGTCAGTTCAGTAGATGCTCCCAGGCTTTGGGACCTGCGTTGCGCTGTGCGGGAGAAGTTGCTGGAATTTATGCAGAAGAACTATCCCGATACCCTGCCGCGGATTCGGGCCAGCCTTGAAGAAAAAAAATCTTAAGCTTGCCCCCTGAGTCAGGGGGTGGTAATTTTTATACAAGGATGCAGGAGGTGGAGCAGATGAAACCTGAAGACAAGGAAAAAATCAAGAAAGAGATCAACGAAGCCATCGACTCAGTAAATGAGACTTTGAAAAAGCTGAAGGAGAAACAGTCGGAGCTTGCAGGGGATGTCAGAAAAGAGCTGGATGCAAGAATTGAGGTTTTGGAAGCGAAGCGGAAAGAGCTTACAGAAAAGTCTGTTGAACTTGGCAAGCATGCAGGAGAGGCTGTACGGGATATAGCTGACGGTGCACGACTTGCCGCATCCGATCTGCTTGAAGGTGTCAGCACTGCCTGGAAAGAGTTTCGCAGCAGATAATTAATATAAACAGGTGTGAACCCAGCCTTAAAAGCGCTGGTTTCCCAGAATTTTAATAATGTAGAGCTTTATATAGGTCATGAGGGGACCCTTCTTCTTTATCTGATCAAGGGCTTCATGCTCAGACAGCTGCCGGGCCATGTTCTCTATCCTGGAGAGGTCCGGCGGCTTCACACGGAAATTCCTTTTTATCTTACGTATAAAATCCCGAATCAGGGAGTTGACATCCTCAACAAGGTTGGCCTTAGCCCTGGGGTCGTACAGGGGATTCCATTTTTCCGCCAGGCTTCCCAGAGACTCTTCCAGGGGAGCATCGTCTCCGGTTATACGCTGTTTCAGTTTCTCCAGGGCTTCTTTGTAGTTCAACAGTTCCTGTTTGCTGGTTTTTGCCTGGCTACCGGAGGGGCGTTCATGGAATTCCTCTTCCCGGGTATCGGCAAAGGAGGTGGAGACAAAGCCGTCACCATGGGAGCGTTTTTTTATCTGGCTGTGTTTTTCCCGGGTCTTCCGTCCGTTGCCGAAGCTGAAGAGTCCATTAAGGAATTTAACCACACCTACAAACAGAGGGATCGTTTTCCACAGGGGAACCTTGAATTTCGCGTCCCGTACCAGATCGTCCCGTTTGAGTCCGAGAACTTCATCCAGGGGTTTAAGGGAGTGGTGCTGGGTATCGAAAAGCTCCTGGGTGGATTTGGTTGCATCATAACCGTAGTTGCCGGACTCCAGAGCCAGAAAGAGAAGATCGAAACGCAGGAGGCCGTGCAGGAGGGGGTCTTCGCCTTTAAGGCGTTCCTCCAGATCTCTGATAAAAGCCTCGTCGGTTTTCATTTCCGGGCTCATCTTGTAGTTATTCAGCATAAGGGTAAAAAGATTCTGGTAGTCCCGCTTGAAGAGTTCGCTGGCGGCTCTCAGTTTTTTCAGTGTAAGCGGAATAAGCAGTTCCCGGTGGATGAAATACTCTTTGTTGTTGGGTGTCCGAACCCGAACAATTTCGGCCAGTCCCTTTTTATCCTCCGCAGTGGTAAGCTTCCGCAGATAGGCGTTGAGGTCGTCCAGGGAGAACTTTTTGGACAAGGGCATCCCGTTTTTATCTTTGAATGAGTGGATCTCGTTGAAGGTGAAGTGGTAGGGAACCTGACGGAATCCCTGACGTACCTGTTTAAGCGCGGATTCCTTGTCTTTTTCTTTCTGGGAGATGCTTTTATAGTACATGTTGTAGAGCCCTAACAGATAAGCAGCCTGCATGTAGCTGTTTTCCAGGGCTGTGCGGTTATTTTTCTTGTTATATTCCTGAATCATGGAGCTTGCCAGATGGGTCCAGAACTGGAAGGAGAAGTCCGTCGGTTCCAGAAGAGATGCCATTGCTGTACGTGACTGGGTAAGGGCTTTGGAAAACATATCCTTGAGACTGGCTTCTCTGTTGCGGAAAATGCCCCTCATTCGGCTCTGCATGTATTCTGCGTTTCGATGGGTGTTCAGGTAATTGCGTACCTTGGCCACTGAAAGTTCAAGCAGCTTCGTTTCAATCAGGGTAGAGGTTGTCATTATGGAGGGAATTGTCTCGGGAAAGGTGAGACGTACGATCTCCTGCTCATCCTGCTTTTTCAGAAATTCAACAAATTCCGTTTTTACATCCACTGTTTCCAGGGCGGCATCAGGTATATTGAATCCGGTACTGCTGGTGGTGGGAAAGGGTTCCTCGGCTTTTTCCTCCACAACCTTGTAGAGTTTCTGAATCTCAAAGTAATAGTATTTGGGATAAAAAATTGATTTGATACGGTCGTCCTGCTTGTCCAGACTGACAATACCCTTTGCCGCAAGGTTCTCAAACTCTTTCTCCATGACATCGCCCTGGGCGAGTCTTTGATCAACCTCTTCCCCTTCGCTGAGGAGACGCTCTATGTATTTTTGTGCATATGCGGCGAAGGAGGTAAAATTGAAACGGGGTTTTCCCATACGCAGGGAATATCCGCGGATTATGGTATTCAGATCATAACGGCCGGCCATCAGCTAATAATGCCCCTTATTCTATTGTCTTTTACATCATTAAGGCACCTCAATAAGGGCGCCTGTCACTTAGATTGTAGCCCGCTTTTACCATTAGAACCAGTGGAAAGGCGTACGAATTTCATGCTCCTGATTTCCTTGGCTGCCAGGCGCACTCCGCCGGCTTTTACTCCCTTAATAATAAAGTCATCCAGAACAAAGGTTTCGTTGAGCTTTTTCATCCGGGGTTTCGGCTTGTAATTAACCTGGACGCCCACCCGCTCATGCTGGGTTGTCAGCCTTATCTGATCCGCTCCGTCGGGGGCCAGAGAGTAGCCTTTGTTGAGAATGTACTGTTCTATTTTTGTCCGTTTAAGGTAGGCGTACTGACTCTTTTTATCTCTATACAGAATGGAGAATACAAGGCTGGATAAGCGGTCCTTTTCCGCCAGCACACAGGAGAGCATGCCTTTATCAACAAAAAGCCGTTCCGGGACATCCATAACGGAGTATGCACCTGTCTGGCGGATTACCAGGATACGGTCGTAGGGAGAGACCTGGAAAAGGACTTTTCCGGTTTTTACCCCGTAACCTATGTATCCTGTATCTGCATCGTACCGCAGATCCAGATCCCGATTAGCCGCCTCCCGGACATCTACCTTGTCGAAAGAGGTGATTTCAGACTGCCGGCTTGCATCGCCGCCGTACTCTTTCATGATATCTTCAAGGAATCCGACAGCATACTCAGTGAGGTTTTTCAGATGATGCCGCACCTCTTTAAGCCGGGCCTCCAGCTCCTGAAGCTCTCTTTTGGCTTTTTCGATATCATAGAGAGATATACGCCGGATGGGAATTTTTAAAAGCCGTTCAACATCCTCATCGGTTACTTCCCGGCGGATTTCATCCTGAAATGGTTCAAGGCCGGTATGGACCGCCTTCATAACACCCGCCGAGGTTTTCTCTTCCTCTATTCGTTTGTAGACCCGCTCTTCAATGAAGATTCTTTCCAGAGTCCGGGCATGGATTTTATCCTTGAGTCTGCCTTCCTCAATTTTCAGCTCCGCCTTCAGAATCCTCAGCAGGGATTCGGCGTAGTAGCTGATAATCTTTGAGATGGGAATGGGGACAGGCTTGTTGTCAATTATCAGCAACGAATTCACCGAGATGGATGTTTCACAATCGGTGAATGCATACAGGGCATCGATCACCTCGCCTGTATGGACTCCTCGTGCAAGCTTAATCTCTATTTCCACATTTTCTGCGGTGTAGTCACTGATGCCGGCAATTTTGAGTTTGTCTTTCTTCGCGGCGTTTTCAATTGAGGCTATAAGGGTGTCTGAGGTTGTTCCGAAGGGCAGTTCCCTTATGACGATTCGCTTGGGATCAGAGGTGTCGAGCTTTGCCCGGACCAGGACCTTTCCCAGCCCGTCGTCGTACTCTGCGATATCGATTATTCCCCCCGTGGGGAAGTCGGGGTAGATAATCTGCTTTTTACCCAACAGAGCCTGTTTTACCGCTTCTAACACTTCGTTAAAGTTGTGGGGCAGAATTTTGGTTGCCATTCCAACGGCAATCCCTTCTGTTCCCTGGATCAGGATAACCGGTATCTTCGCTGGAAACACCACGGGTTCCCGGTTTCGTCCGTCGTAGGAGTCTTCGTACTCGGTTATCTCCGGGACGTACAGTACCTTCTTTGCCAGGGGCAGAAGGCGGCACTCGATATACCTGGCGGCCGAGGCGGGGTCGCCGGTGTAAATATTTCCGAAGTTTCCCTGCTTTTCTATAAAAAGGTCCTTGTTTGCCAGTACAACCAGGGCGCTGTTTATGGAGGCGTCACCATGGGGATGGTATTTCATGCAGTGGCCTACTACATTGGCAACCTTGTGGAACTTTCCGTCATCCATCTCTAACAGAGAGTGGAGAATACGCCGCTGAACCGGTTTCAGCCCGTCTTCGATGTAGGGAATAGCCCGGTCTTTTATTACATAGGAGGCGTACTCCATGAAGTTGGTATTAAAGAGGGTCTGTACGTATGCCATTAGATCAGGTTCTCCATTATATAATCCCGACGCTGGGGCGTGTTTTTGCCCATGTAGAATCCCAGTGTATGACTGATATTCTTCAGACTTTTGATGTTAACCTTAACCAGTCTCATGTCCTCTCCAATGAACTGGCCGAACTCTTTGGGGGAGATCTCTCCCAATCCCTTGAAGCGGGTGACTTCCGGAGTTTTGATCTCCTTTAAGGCTTCGTCCTTTTCCCTGTTTGAGTAACAGTAGCGGGTCTCCTTGCGGTTTCTCACTCTGAAAAGAGGTGTCTCCAGTATGTAGATCCGTTCTGCCACCACAAGTTCCTCAAAGAAAATCAGGAAGAAGGTCAGAAGCAGATTGCGGATGTGGAAGCCGTCGTGGTCGGCATCGGTGGCAACAACAACCCGGCTGTAGCGCAGGTTCTCCACATCGTTCTCAATCCCCAGGGCCATCATCATGTTGTAGAGTTCTTCGTTTTTATAGATGTCTGCCCGCTTTTTGGAATACATATTCTGCGGCTTTCCCCGCAGTGAGAATATCGCCTGGGTGTAGGGGTCCCGGCTGGAGACCATGGACCCGGAAGCTGATGCTCCTTCGGTGATGAATATGGTGGAGGTATCTCCTTTCTTATCGCCCAGGTGATACTTGCAGTCCTTGAGGTTTGGGATTTTCAGGGCGATTTTCTTTGCCGCCGCCTTGGCCTCTTTCTTTACTGCATTAAGCTCTTTTCTCAGTTTTTCGTTGGAGATTATCTTATCTTCTATTTTTTTTGAGGCGTCGTTATTCTTATGCAGAAAATCAACGACTCCGGACTTTACCTCTGCAACAATCCAGCCGCGGATTTCGGTATTCCCCAGTTTGTTTTTTGTCTGGCTTTCGAAGATTGGATTCGTAAGCTTTACTGCAATTGCACCGGCGATTCCATCCCGCACATCCACTCCGGAATAGTTCTTCTTATAGAACTCGTTTACCCCTTTGAGTATACCTTCCCGGAAAGCGCTCTGGTGGGTTCCACCATCGGAGGTAAACTGCCCGTTTACAAAAGAGAAGTAGGATTCTCCGTAGTTGGCTGTGTGGGTAAAGGCGAATTCGAGCCGTTCTTCCTTGAAATAGGCTCCTTCATAGAGGGCTTCTTCTCCGACTTCCGCATTGAGCAGGTCTTGAAGACCGTTGGCGCTGTGGAATTTCTGGCCGTTCAGCAGCAGGGTCAATCCGGAGTTGAGACAAGCGTAATTCCAGAAGCGCTGTTCAATATATTCTGAGTTGAAGCTGTAGTCGCCAAAGATCTCCTCATCCGGGGTGAATTCCACCAGGGTGCCGTTTCGCTCCTTTGTGTCTCCCTCTTTCTTGGATATGAGGTTTCCTTTGGAAAAGTTGGCTTTGAAGTATTTGCCATCCCGGTGGCTGGTTACAGTGAAATCGATGGAAAGGGCGTTTACCGCCTTGGTTCCGACACCGTTGAGCCCGACGGAAAACTGGAATACCTCATCGTTATATTTTGCGCCGGTATTGATAACCGACACACAGTCGATAACCTTGCCCAGAGGGATCCCCCGGCCGTAGTCTCTTACCATTACCCGCTTGTCCTTCAGACTCATCTCGATGCGGCTGCCGTGGCCCATTATGTACTCGTCGATTGCGTTATCCACAACCTCTTTAATGAGGATATAAATGCCGTCGTCAACGTTGCTGCCGTCGCCGAGACGGCCGATGTACATTCCGGTACGCAACCTGATGTGTTCCAGGGAGCTGAGGGTTTTTATCTTGCTTTCGTCGTATACTGCCTGTTTCTTTGCCGCTTTTGCCATGTGAGTAGTATCCGTACTGATTGATTTAATATGGGATCAGATTATCATAGCAGAAAAGAGTCTTTCCATCAAATGGAGTCTATTACCGGGGAAATCTTATTACAAACTCGACTCCAGTACTGTTTTTCAGGCTTATGAATCCCCGCAGCTGGCTCTCGACTATTTCAATCACCAGGGTCAATCCCAAACCTTTTTGTGATCGAATATCAAAACCTTTAGGGAGTTGTATTCCGTCATTGTGGAGGCTTATTTCTATTTCGTTCCGGTCTGCGAGTCTGACTTTGAGTTTGATGATTCCCCCGATTGCCTGGGGGAAGGCATACTTGAGGGCGTTGGATACCAGTTCACTTACAATGAGACCGCAGGAGACGGCCCTGTCCATATCGATGGATATCGGCTGAGCTTCTGTGCTTATCTCAATTTTCTGGTACTTCTCTCTGACGGATTCCACCTGAAGTTCGGCAACTTCCCCCAGGTATGCTCCGAGGTCCAGGTTTTCAAGATCACCCGCCTGATACAGTTTGCGGTTTACCAGCATTATGGACTGTATTTTTCCTATCAGGGCCTCCATATCGGTATAGTTCATCTTATCTTTGCCGTTGAGCATATGGAGACGGACAAGGGAGATCACAAAGTTCAGGTTATTCTTCGTGCGGTGATACACCTCTTTGAGGAGTACTTCTTTTTCATCCAGGGATTGTGTCAGGAGTTTGTGTTCCTTACGCAGTTCGTTTTCTGCGGAGGTACGCTGGGTTACTTCGTTCTGCAGTTTCTCAAGCAGTTCCCGTACTCTGCGGGTTCCCCGGTTATAGGCTGCTTTAACCGCTTCAAATTCCTGGATCTGCAGAATGTCCTGCCTGTCGATGCCGGCATCATCCGGGAAATTGTTCATTGATGCGATCAGTGCATGGAGAGGTGCAGTTAACCGGCGGGCGAGGGCAATCGACAGGAGTATTTCGATAAAAATCACCAGACCGATAAGAGCAATGGTAAGCTGACTTATAAAGTAGAGACGGCCGAGAAACTGATTGGCCGGCACAGTCAGCAGCAGCGACCACTTTTCGCCTCCCGGTGTCTCCAGGACGTGTACATGCATAAAATAGCGTTCCCGAAAGGCAAAAAGATCTCCGTTGCTTACGCCGCTGTTTTTGAGTTCTTCCTTCTTCTCCTCCAGCAGAACACTTGCCTTACGGATTACCTCGTTGCTGCTCATGCTTCCGGGAAGTTGCAGGAAGGACTCTCCCTGCTTTTTCAGGGGGATCTCCTTGCCGGAGGTGGCCAGAAGCAGATTATTCTCATCCAGCAGTGCCAGGTGGGCATGAATGTTCTGCCCGATCTGTTCGAGGAATCCGTCTATCTGCGAGAAAAAAAGGTCCGTGGAAATTACCCCTAAAAGTTCGTCTGTTTCCGGGGAATATACCGGCAGGCTGACGGCAATGGCCAGATCCTGACCGGTAAAAAGAGGATAGGGGGCTGTCCAGTAGGTTTGTCCGGATTTGACTGCTCCGGTGTACCAGGGGCGGGTACGTGCATCGAAACCGGAGAATTCAGATAGTAGTTCTACGGGCTCGCCCATCTGATTAATCCTGGTCTTATAGAAAGTTCCCGGCAGGAAATTCCGTGTTCCGGTGTTGTAATAGATACCCTGGTCTCCCTCCCGTCCACTGCCGGCAAACCCGCCGTTACTGCTGCCGAAGTAGATACTGCTGATTGTCGGGTACTCCAATACCTGATGGTACAGATATTTCTGAATAGTCTGCTGGTCTTTGTAATTTAGTATGCCTGAAAATATAAGCTCCTGATCAGATTTGATAGCTTTCTGAGGACGCTGAAGGAAGACCTGCAGATTATCATTTACTCGTTCACAAAGAGATTCCGCATGGGCGTTAGCCAGGGTTTCGACGGAGCTGATTGCATTGAGTACTGAAAAAATAGTTCCCGCTGCTCCGATGATTATTATAGATGATAAAAGTGGAATAAAGAGATATGAAATAAGGGGCCTGCCCTTCTGCTGTCCGGTCATGCACTCAGTATAGTATGAGAAACTCCAGGCCGCAAAAAAAAGTAGCCCTAGTTACCGCCTTCATCCAGGATAAGCTCCTTTCGGTGGAGCAGGGCATCTATGATTTTTTTCCGTCCTGTAGTAAGCAGTCGCTGGATGGTCCCCCGGGAGATCCCCATTACTTCTCCGGCTTCTATCTGGCTGAGTCCGTCATGATCACAGAGCCGGATTGCTTCAAACTCATCAAGGCGGAGGTGGATCTTTTCCAGCTCTACTGACGGAATTCCGGAAGGTTTGAAGTTGCGTGTTCCGTCAAGACGTCTGCATCGCCGGTGTTTACAATTTCTCGGCATTACTCTGTTCCGGTCAGTTTATTCACAAAATTGCTCCACCCTGATGTATTGAAGAGCTTTTCCGCAGTCAGGGCCGGTATTTTGCGTTCTGTTATGGCTTCCACCATAGTATTGTCAAAGGGCAGCCTGAATGCAAGTTCTATCCCCATTCTGCTGCACAGTTGTTCAATTCGGCTGCTGATATCCGGGGCAAGGTCATATTTATTAATTACCACATAAACCTTTTTGGAAAATCTGACAGCAACTTCCGCGGCTCTTTCCAGGTCATGCAGGCCTGAACGGGTTGGTTCGGTTACAATGACTGCCATGTCCGTACCTGTAACGGCGGAGATTACGTTACAGCCGATTCCCGGGGGGCCATCTATCAGGATAATACTCCGTCCCTCCGCTTCGGCTTTTGCCCTTGCTTCCTGCCGTACTCTGGCAACCAGTTTGCCGGAAGTCTCTTCTCCCGGAATAAGCCTGGCATGTACCATCGGGCCGTAGGGAGTTTTGGAATGGCTTACTGTGCCGACTTTCCAGTCTTCCATGGAGATCGCCTTTTCCGGACAGAACTCTGCACAAACACCGCAGCCTTCACAACGCGTCGGGTCTATATTGGCTGGATTACTCACTGCTTTGAATTTGCAGAGGTTTACACACATTCCACAACTTGTACACAAGGAGGGATTGCACACTGCTTTCTGTGTGCCGATAAAATCCTCTGTTTCCGAAGTTTCCGGCTTAAGCAGTATATGCAGGTCCGGAGCATCAACATCGCAGTCGGCAATAACCGGATTCTTCATGAAGGGCACAAGCGAGGCTGTAAGGCTCGTTTTTCCGGTGCCGCCCTTTCCGCTTATGAGTACTATTTCATGAATGGACACGGGCTGCCGCTCCTTCCTTAAGTATGGTCTGCCAGATTTCATGAAAAAGTAGACGGTTTTCCCGGCCTACCAGAACTGCAGGAATTCCCCGGGCATACGCCTCTGCAATGGGGCGGGAGAAGGGTATTTTCCCCAGAACGGACAGGTTTTTTTCCACGCAGAAGTCGTATACTTCTTCATTGCCTATTCCGTCCTTGTTTACCACAACTCCTGCGGGAATCTTCATCTCTTCAAGCATCTCCGCAGCCATTTTCATATCACTTACCCCGAAGGGGGTGGGTTCGGTAACAAGCACCGCAAAATCGCACTTTTCAACGGCAGCTACAGTTGAGCAGGAGGTTCCCGGGGGAGCATCAATTATAACCAGCGGCTCATCTGCTGTAATATCCCGCATGCGGTGAATTATCTTTACCCCCGAATATTCTCCGGTATTCAGTTTACCGTACATGAGCCTGGGGGATGTTCCCTGCGGTGCGGCATACACAGTGCCTGTTCCGCGATTCTCATAGCGTATGGCATCCGAGGGGCAGACAATGGCGCAGCCGCCGCAGTCGTGGCAGAGCTCTTTCATGGCGATGGTAAGGTTTTTCCCTGCAATAAAAACATTGAAACGGCAGAATTCGGCACAGCGGCGGCAGTGGGTACACTTTTCGTTATCCACTACCGGATACTCGGTACGGATCTCCTCCAGAACCGAGGTTTCGTGCTTCAGGAAGAGATGGGCATTGGGTTCTTCCACATCACAGTCCAAAAGCAGTGCCTGATTTGCCACAAGGCTGAGGTTTACGGACAAAGTAGTTTTTCCGGTTCCCCCCTTCCCGCTTAAAATGGCAATCTTCATGCCCTGTGAAGCCCCTTTGCCATGGGGTTTTCAATTACCTGAAGCTCATTCCGGTTCCAGGCTTCAAGGGCGTCCAGGGCATTGGTACAATTTTCCTGTCTGTAGGGGGTAATGGAAAACTGTTCCAGCGCTGTGAATGCCTGCGGCCCTGTTTCGGGAGCTATAACGGCTGCAACGCCGGCATCCACCAGCTGCTGGACCGCCTGTCCTCCGGCTCCACCGGCAGCGTTTTTTGCACTGTTCTCCGTTGCAGTAACATCTTTGGTTTCGGTATCAAAGAACAGGAAATAGTCCGCCCTTCCGAAACGGCCTGACAGAGGTGCATCCATGGAAGTTCCTGTGCTGCAGAAGGCAATAATCATCGCTGCCTCCTTTTAGTGGTGGTGGTCACAGACCGAGCCGGTGGATTCGAGGTTGCCTTTAAGGTAGGCCGCAATATTTTCGGTAATTGTGCCTGCTGCACCGAGGATAACCTCAATGTTCTGCTGTTTAAAAAGGTCTACTGCCATACCACCCATACCGCCGGTTATGATTACGTCAGCTGCCTGGTCTCCCACAAAACGGGGGATTACTCCCGGTGCATGGGGGGGCGGGGTAAGGAATTCGGTTCCAGCAACGTTACCTTCTCTGATGTCGACGAAGGCAAACTCCTTTGCATGGCCGAAGTGGCTCTCTACCATTACTCTGTCGTTTGTAGGGAAAGCTATTCGGCAGTTATTAGTATCCATATTCAGACTCCTTTATATAAATGTGCATATGCACATAATAATCTCAATTTAGAATCTGTGCAAGACCGGAATGAGTGTTTATTGATTCAACTGTTATTGGAGAGATATACTGAAATAACGGAGGCGGTTATGGTAAAAACGCTGCTGCTCCTCAGACATGGCAAAACGGAGCACCGCAACTACGCTATTGATCATCAGCGGCAGCTGACTCCCCGGGGAGAAACTCAGGCTCGTTTTATCGGTGAGTTTATTCTGGGAAAAGGGCTTATCCCCGAGAAGGTGGTTTCTTCATCTGCCGCACGTGCCAGAAAAACCGCTGGAATCTGCTGTGATGCCGTCGGATTTGAGGGACAGGTTGAGGTAACGGATGAACTCTACGGCCTTAATACGGAGGAACTCCTTCGCTATATTGCAGGGTTGGATCCGGAGCTTGAAGCAGTTTTACTTGTAGGGCATAATCCCTGCTTTGAAGAGGCTGCTTCTTTTCTTGCGCGGAAAATGGTGGCTCTGGGAACAGGTGACTGTGCCTGGTTTACTGTTGATTCTGCCGACTGGAACGTTCTGTCCGGTAGAACCGGGATTGCCCTGAATGAGATTATTAAGGCTGACTGACTGTCGGTACTTTTAAGGAGAATTTTCCATGGAATGGAGAGCGAGTCATATACTGGTGAAAGACAGGGCACAGGCCCAGGAGCTTCTCAAGAAGGTTAAAAGTGGCGGCAATTTCGCTGCCATTGCGAGGGATTTTTCCACCTGTCCTTCAAAATCAAAGGGTGGGGACCTTGGCTGGTTTGGTCCCGGGAAGATGGTTCCCCAGTTTGAGCAGGCCTGCAGTAAGATGTCTGTGGGCAGCATCAGTCAGGTGGTAAGCACCCAGTTTGGTCATCACATTATTAAATTGACAGGCAGGCGTTGATACCGTTATAGTTATTGCGAATCATTACCGAAAATTTGGACATACCGTATTTTATACCTATAAGTAATAATGAAGGAGTACGTATGTTCAAGTGTGAAAGTGCAGATGCCTGACCGATTTTTTCCGGGATGCTGAAAGACCGGGCGTTTACAACAAAAAGTTATAAATCACTTTTCTGTGAATCAAGTCAGGGGCAGCGCAATGAGTGCCGGCACTGGCAGTGTAAGGAGATGTACGGAAGTGTTCCGGCAGATCAGCTCCCGAATGCAAAAGAAACCGTAGAGGAACTGGGCTGGAAATTCAGTCTGGCATAGTTGTTTCCCGTTCAATCGCCCCGGGGATGATGCTGAAAACTGCGGTGGGTCCCCGGCGGCCCTTGAGAAGTACCTCACCCCGGGGGATAAACAGTTCCCTGTCGGCAGGGTCCAGCTGTTCCATTACATAACTGCTTACCACTATGGGGGTCTGAACCTTTTTTGTCAGGGTTTCCAGCCGGGAAGCCACGTTTACCGTGTCTCCGATAACCGTAAAATTCCGTCGGTTCTTGCTGCCGATATCACCGATAATTACCTTGCCGAAATTAATTCCAATGCCTATATCCTGAATAACAGGAAGATCCTGTGATTTCAGCCGTGCCTTTAACTTTTCCAGGCTGGAATACATTGAGATCGCACAGTTCACCGCCTGACTGCAGGCGCTCTCCACAGAATCAAGGCCGAAAATAACCATTACCGCATCGCCGATATACTTGTCTATAATACCTCCGTATCGTTCAACCTCGCTGTCCCACCATGTGAAATACTCATTCAGCATTTCGGTAATTTCTTCAGGGGAACTGTTTTCGGAAAGCGTTGTAAAATCACGGATATCGGAGAAGAGGATGGCGGCTTCCCGGGATTCGGAAACAGTGTCTTCTTTTCGGGCAAGAATTCTGTCTCGTACATTTTTATCTACATAACGGCCGAAAAGAGCGTGGATACGTTCGGACAGCTGCAGTATGCGTATTCTGCCGATGCTTATCCCCAGGGCGAGAATTGCTCCGCCGATGATAACAAATATGTGAGCGGGGTCGGAGATAAAATCGGCAAAGGAGGAAGGGAATGCGTTTATTTGAAGCAGGGAATAGTAATCATCCATATTTATAAGGCTGTTAGTTAGTTTTTCATCCAGGGTAAGCTGAACATCGAAGTAAAAATATACAATAAGGAAGGAAGCCACGTTTGTTCCGGTTAGCAGAAACTCAAGGGGAGCCTGCCTGCGGGTATTTTCAGATTTTATCAGCAGTGCCTGGGTTAATCCGGTGATGATCGAGCTGAACCAGAAGAACATATGTCCCATATTGAATACAAACGCAAGCCCCTCGGGTATTTCTATCAGTGTGTAGAATCCGGGGGCAATGAGGGAGAGGAAAAAGCGCGGTAGCGGATTCCTGCCGAAAAGTACCAGCAGAGATGTCTGGATAATCAGAATAAAGAGTAAAACAGTATGACCGGTGTCCTGAAAGTATTGTGCACCGGAACTGCTGAAATTCATAAGAATATAAAAAAGAGCAAACTGCCCGGAATTCAGAAGCAGCTCATTGCCAAAGTCTTTCAGAAAACGTTTCAAAATCGAGCCTCCGCATATGTATGATAAATCATGATTACACCGAGAGCAAACAGAATGAAAATTTCATCTCCTACTTGATTTGTTTTTTTTATCTCAGTACCGTTAGTTTATGCAAAACAACGCAAGAACTGAACTCCTGAGGTCCGGAGAAATAGGGAAAGCTCTACGTACTCTGACTATACCCGCTGCGACAGCCATGATGGTTAATGCAGTTTATAATGTAGTGGATACAGCATTTATCGGTATGCTCCATGATACCGCATCCATCGGTGCGGCAGCCATTCTGTTTCCGGTTTTTATGCTGATAGGAGCCATCGGACTCACCTTTGGCATGGGGGCAGCGTCTCTTATTTCCCGTCAGCTTGGTGCGGATGATGCCGATGGTGCCAGGAAAACTGCTTCGACTGCTTTCTATACTACCCTTGTTATCGGCCTTGCCTTTGCCATTCTGGGCAATGTGTATATAGAAAGAGTTCTGAGGCTGTTCGGGGCAACCGACAGTATTCTGGATAAATCTGTTATCTACGGCCGAATTATCATAGGTGGCTCGGTTTTCCAGATTCTGAATATGTGTCTCAATAATCTGCTGCGTTCCGAGGGGGCGGCGAAATACAGCAGTATGGCCCTCATGGCCGGTGGTATTCTTAATATCGTCTTTGATCCGATATTCATGTTTGTGCTGGATTTCGGACTTGCCGGAGCTGCCATGGCAACCATTGCGGCCCAGATTATCAGCAACATGTATCTTCTGCTCTACTTCCTGCGCAATAAAGGGATACTCACACTGAAGCTCAGGAACTTTTCTCCCGGCGTGAAGGTCTATGGGGCCATTATGACCACTGGACTTCCAACTTTTTACCGGCAGGTGCTTACCAGTATCGCCATGGGCATGTTTAATAATGCCGCCGGTCTTTTCGGTGATCCTGCAATTGCTGCAATCGGAATTGTGATGCGAGTCGTTTCCCTTATGATGATGGCTATATTTGGCATAGGCCAGGGACTTCAGCCTCTGGCGGGATTCAATTATGGTGCCCGTCAGTATGACCGGGTGATACAGTCTACCATGAAGGCTCTTAAGTGGAGCACTGTCTTTGCGGCATTCATGGCCTCGCTGTTTTTCATTTTTGCCCGTCAGATTGTGCTGGGATTTTCTCGCGATCCGGAGGTCCTCCGTATAGGAGTCCTGGGATTTCGCCTGTTCAGCTCCACCATGATTTTCATAGGCAGTCAGGTTGTTTTCGGGACGCTCTTTCAGGCTCTCGGCAAAGGCCGTCAGGCGGGAATTCTTGCGGTTGCCCGGCAGGGAATCTTTTTTATTCCCATGATCCTCATTATTCCCCGTTTTTTCGGGTTGAATGGAGTGCTTATTTCCCAGCCTCTGGCGGATATCTGTGCCTTTGTTATAACCCTGGTGCTGGCAATGAAGGAAATGAGGCATTTGAAGGAGCTTGCTCAGAACAGTTCTGCTAACTAGACATTAACTGAGGGGATTCTTCCTTCAGGCGAAACTCTGCGGTGATTTGACGCAGATCCTGAGCCTGTGAGGCCAGCTCATGTGCGGCGGAGGAGCTCTCTTCTGCGGTTGCGGTATTGGACTGGGTTGCTTCATCAATCTGTCCCAGGCCCAGGGTAATTTCTGATATGCTTGAAGCCTGTTCTCTGCTGGAATGAGAGATCCCTTCTATTGCTGTTGCAAGTTCCTCGATCATTGCGATTATCCCGTTCAGGGCGCTGGTTGTTGCTTTTGCTGCGGCATCGCCTTCACTCACATTGCGGATCGCGTTTTCCACCATGCTGGTGGTATCCTGGACAGCATGGGCGCTGTTTACCGCGAGGGTACGCACCTCGTCGGCAACTACTGCAAAACCTCTGCCGTATTTGCCCGCCCGTGCAGCTTCCACATTAGCATTCAATGCCAGCAGGTTTATCTGAAATGCAATATCGTCGATTACCTTTACTATGTTCTTAATCTCTCCGGCGGAGGTATTAATCTCTTCCATTGCATTTCCCAGGATCTCTATGGATTCGCCGCCTTTTCCTGCATCTGCTTTCATTTTTTCCGCCAGCTTGAATGTGTCCATGGCGGCTTTGGCGTTTTCCCCGGCTCCTGCATTGATCAGTTCCAAAGATGCATTGATTTCTTCCAGAGAGCTTGCCTGTTCGGTGGATGTCTGGGCGAGGCTTTCGGATGCTTTCGCTATCTCCGAAGAACTCACGGCAACACCGCTCCCTATCTGATTCATAAGCTGCATAACCGAATTAAGTGAGTCGGACATGGTTTTCAGAGAATACCCCAGACTGTCTTTCTCTGATTCTACATGAACGTCTTCGGTAAGGTCTTTGTGGGCAATGGATTCCAGTATTCGGCTTTTTTCTTCCAGCGAGTTTCTCATTCGACTGAAGGATGCGGAAAGTGCGCCAAGCTCATCACGGGATTTTATCTCCATTGCTTCTTCTGAGAGATTTCCTTCGGCGATTTTATCGGATGCAGCAGTCAGCCGTATAAGCGGACGGGTAATTGTATTGCGGATGTAGAGTGCGGACAGAAATATCACAAGAACACTGGCACCGAGAATGATCAGCTGGAAATGAATCAGATTGCGAATCTTTTTTTCTCCGGCTTTCTGCATCATCACAACTGCAGCGTTCATGTTGGTAAGCAGATTTATACTGTCCTCCAGGGCGAAGCTTGTCAGATCGGCCATATTGTTATCCCTGGAGTTGATAATCTGATCCATTCGCTGCTGAAAGCCGGACCATATGGTTGCTACCTTATTCAGCTGATTATAAATTTCATCATTTTCTGCTCCGGGAATCTCAGTAAACTCGGTGCGACCGAGATCCAGAGGAAGAGATCCTCCGTCTTTCATTGCCATCAGACTTTCATTGAAGATCGTGCGGGTGGCGGCTATCTGCTTTTGTATATTCTGGTCACCGGTGAGGACGTATAGCATTAATTCCTTGGTTATTTTCTGCGACAGCATGCGCTGTCTACCTCCCATGTTGATGATCACCGCGTCATTTTTCTGCCGATTGGTAGTTGTAAGGGTGCCGATAAATGCAGCTGAAAGAAGGGATGTAAAAATTAACAGCACCAGAAGAAGTCGCGAAAGTACTGATCGTTTCATGGCTATAACCCCCTGTAATATAGCTTGATTAAATTTACAGGGGACTTCAAGGTTATTTCTGTTTTAATTTATCCGCAGCATTTTTTGTATTTTTTCCCGCTGCCGCAGGGGCAGGGATCATTGCGACCCACTTTGGGACTCTCCCGGACAACAGTTTTGCGGGGTGGAGCTCCGTCGAGAAAATACCAGCGCCCCATCTCTTTAACAAAGCTGCTTACCTCATGATGGGTGTGCTCTTCGCCGTTCTGTCGATACCGTGCAATAAACTCAACGGTGCCATCGTTGTCAGATTTGCCGCCGTTCTCAGTCTGAACTATTTCAAGTCCAAGCCAGTCCGACTCTTCGGCCCACTCTCTGCTGCTGTCTATATCCAGACTGTCCCTGGTTTTCGGGCTGTGGGTTGATTCGATATAAGCCATGTTGGCAGTAGTGTAGGCTGAATACCGTGCACGCATCTGCGCCTCGGCAGTTGGTGCCTGTTTGTTTCCTGTAAGGTATGGTTCACAGCAGAGAGCAAAGGTTTTTCCGCTTCCGCAGGGGCACTTCGACATTGTAACGGTCTCCTCATGGACGTCTGATAGAAAGAAGTGTAACGGATTTCAGCGGTGGCTTCTATATCTCACCGGGGCATCAGCCGACATCGGAGTGCATTTCCACAGCAGTCTGCACCTGAGGGCGAATCTTCAGGGTTTTTACGCTCTTATAGCCTTTCCCGGTATTGATGTATCGCATAACACCGTTGAGGCTGCGGCGATCAAGGAATTCAAGCAGCGGCTGTTCCGCGAGACTGAAGTTTTTCAGGGCAGTTTTTATCTGTTCATCCCATTTTCCGGCATAGGTGTCGATGTCGTTGGTTAGAAGCATTCCCCGGCATCCCTCTTCGTTGCAGCCAAGGGGGAAATCATAGTCCATGTTGAACAGCCCGTATTCATCGGTAATCTCTTCACCTGCTTCAATATCCCGGAGGGCGATCTCAAACCCCCATCCGGTGCTCATGGTATTGGCCCGGCAGGAATGGTTAACATATTTGGCAATATCCCAACTCAGGATGCGGGTGCCGCGGTTGTCTTTGTAAGAGTATTTTTCAGCCTGCGCCTGGAGTACAGAGGGCAGTTTTTCGTATTGTCGGGGAGTAAGGCAGATTTCAATCTCGTCTTTTACATAGGTGATGGTTCCCCGGGGGATCGGTTCAGATGCGATAACGCCGTATCCGATATGCTCGTTTATGAGTACGAGTCTGGTAGAAGGATGAATCATGCACACCTCCAATTTTTATTTCATATAGATCAAAATTCACCCGACGTCTACCGGTTCAGGGTAATTTTTTGCATAATTTTTTTGATTATGCCTTGTAAAGCACCCTGAGGGCTTGACTTTCCGGGGGAAGATAAGAATTATATGTAGCATAATGAGTTTTCGCCTGTACCTGAACAACCTATTCCTCGGAAGTCTACTACTATCCCTAGGTGGATTAACAGAATCCGAAGAACATGTTCAGCGCAGGAGAGTGTAGCTCGTTAACGCTGAAAGCAGGCAGTACCGCCCGCTACCGTTCTTCGGTGGCGGGCTTTTTTTTTATCCTGCACAAACCAAGGAGGAAACTATGGCAAAATACACCCCGTTCAAGGCTGTTGATCTGCCGGACAGAACCTGGCCGAGTAAAACTATTGATACAGCACCCATCTGGTGCAGTGTGGATCTTCGGGACGGTAACCAGGCCCTGGCAATTCCCATGGGAAGTACGGAGAAGCTGGAATACTTCAAGCTTCTTGTTGATGTGGGCTTCAAGGAGATAGAGGTCGGCTTTCCCTCAGCATCCCAGACCGATTTCGATTTTGTCCGGGCACTTATCGACGGGAACCATATTCCCGAGGACGTAACCATCCAGGTTTTGACCCAGGCACGGGAGCATCTTATACGGCGGACTTTTGAGAGTCTTAAAGGGGCCCCCAATGTAATCGTTCATCTCTACAATTCAACCTCACCACTTCAGCGTAAGGTGACTTTCAAGATGGAGAAAGCAGAGATCAAGCAGATTGCCGTGGAGGGAGTTACGCTTGTGAAATCCCTGTTGCCGGAACTGAAGGGGCAGAATGTGAGGCTGGAGTATTCTCCTGAGAGTTTTTCCGATACGGAAGAGGATTATGCCCTTGAGGTGTGTGAAGCGGTTATGGCGGAATGGGGTGCAACACCGGATAATAAAATCATCCTGAATCTTCCCAACACTGTGGAGTGGATACCTGCAAATAAGCATGCCGACCAGATAGAATATTTTTGTCGTAATCTCAAGAACCGTAAAGCTGCCATTATCAGCCTGCATACCCACAATGACAGGGGTACCGGAGTTGCTGCCTGTGAATTAGGTGTCCTTGCCGGTGCCGACCGGGTTGAAGGTACGCTTTTTGGGAATGGAGAGAGAACCGGGAATCTGGACATTGTTACCATGGCACTTAACCGACTGGCTGACGGGGTTGATCCGGGGCTGGATTTCAGCAATCTCCCCCATGTAACCAAGGTTTTTGAACACTGTACGCGTATGCGGGTTCCCCCGCGGCACCCCTACGCAGGAGAACTTGTATTCACAGCCTTCAGCGGCTCCCATCAGGACGCCATCAAGAAAGGTATGGATCTGAGGGGAGAGAATCCCGATGCGGATACTCCCTGGATGGTTCCCTATCTGCATATAGATCCCCAGGACCTGGGCAGGACTTACGAATCCATTGTGAGGATTAACAGTCAGAGTGGAAAGGGGGGAGTAGCCTATGTTCTTTCCCGTGAGTACGGTTTCGAGATGCCGAAGAGTATGCATGTTGAAATGGGAAAAGCAGTTCAGCTCAAGGCTGACAGTCTGGGTCGGGAACTGACTATCAATGAAATTTACGAGGAGTTCAACCGTGAATTCCTGCGCAAAACCTCTCCTCTGGAGTTCATTAAAGCAGCCTATCAGTACGATGAAGAGGGTGATGAACGGAAACTGAACAGCAGGGTGACGGTGCGGATGGAAGGAAAGGAGACCACCATAGAAGGCAGGGGCAACGGCCCCATAAGCGCCTTTGTCCATGCCATGAATTCCCGGGGCTGGCAGGATTTCAAACTGGTGGATTTTCATGAACATTCAATCGGGCAGAGTGCAGAAACGGAAGCTATGGCTTACGTCCAGATCGAGCTTACCGACGGCAGACGTTTCTGGGGAGCCGCAATAGACAGTAATATTGACTATGCCGGTACCTGTGCTCTGGTGAGTGCCTACAACCGCAGCAGGAAGGGGTGATCTCAGCCCTCCTGTTAATCCTCCGGAGTATAGCTGAAACTGTACTCCAGAGGTTTTTCGAGACTGAAAAAGCGAACAAGGGGAATAGCAAAGGAGGCGGTGCGGGAATCGGCACTGCTTCCGCCTTCCACCTTTACAAGAGTTCCTTCAACAGTTATGGAAAGCTCCACAGCTGCAGTGCGGATCATCTCCTGAACCTCTTCCGCCGGAGCATACTCCTCAAATACCCAGCTTAGCATCTCAACCAGTTCCGCCTCGTCGCCTCCGGCTTCAAATATACCGGTTATTGTCTGTGAGACAGGATCGTTTCCCATGGGTATTATCTGCATAACCGCAGCTACATTCTCCCGACTGATTGATATGACTACAGTCTCGGTCCCGTTACCTCTGCTGCGGCTGATTACCGGGCTGCCTTCTGGGGCGGTTTCCGGGGGAAAAATCCTCTGGAGGTCATCAAACTTAAGATAAAGCTTCAAGATTCGGGGATCTTCCTGGACTGCACCAATAAGGTTGAGTCCGGGATCCGCGGCAAATCCTGCGGTAAGGGCTGCAATATCAAAAAAACTGGTTGCATCAGTAACTTCAATCCCCTGTACCTGTGATAGGTCGGCAAGGTAGCGGCGCAGAAGGGGTGCCATGCTTATTCTGCTGACAGCAGTCCCCTCCATGTTCGACTGGAGGCTTATGTCGGTGGAGACAGTACATCCAGAGACTGTCAGAAGCAGCATCAGCAACGGAAGTGCGATTTTCATAGGTATAGAGTCTACACCCTGGAATGCGGCTTGTCCGGTTTTCCCGGATTATACATCATCGGAAATGCGGACTCCTGTTATCTCCGGGCCGTCTACCTTCTTGTCTTCTTTCCGGGGCTTTTTCCCTTTTTTTGATGCTGTGGCTGCTTTTGCTGCCTTTTTGCGTGCTTTTTCCTCGTTCTTTTTTCTTTTTTTGGCTTCTCTGCTCTCTTTTCCGGTGGCAGGCTTTTCTTCTGCAGCTGCTTCAGCTTCTACGACGGGTGCTGAAGTATCTTCATCGTCTGTGACAAAGGCGGATACCATGGTTGACAGGTTCTGCATGCTCTCCCGGCTGCTGATCCCTGCATCGGTAAGTACATCCAGTGCGTGGATGATCTCCTCTCCGCCTGCATCAATCTCGCGGATACCATTGAGTACCTGTGAAGAAAGCTGTTTAACTTCCTCGACACGGCTGGAAATCTGGGTTGATTCGCTGGCTATGGCAACGGAACTGTCTTTCATATCGCTGGAGATTGTACGTACTTCGTTTGTGCCGGTTACAACTTCGCTGGTGCCGTTGGCCATCTCTTCCATTGCCTGGGAAATACCGGTAAGGGCCCGTGAAGTATTGTCAACTTCCTGGTTGATCTCTTGAAAAGTGGCAAGGCTTTCCTGAGAGCTTTCGTCGGCTTCGGTGATTTTTGAAGTTATGGCCTTGAGTGATCTGCTTACCATGCGGGCATTTTCCGTGGTGGACTCTGCAAGTTTGCGGATCTCTTCCGCAACCACGGCGAAGCCTTTTCCTGCTTCACCGGCATGGGCGGATTCTATGGCGGCGTTCATGCTGAGCATATCAGTCTGCTCAGCAATGGAATTGATAATGTCGATGATTTCCAGCAGTCCTTCGATTTCTGTTGATATCTGACGGATTATGGAGTAGGTCGTCTCCACCTTCTCGCTTCCCCTGGCAGTAACGCTCACCAGACCGTTTACCCCTTCAGCCCGCTCTTGACTTATTCTGGTAATGTTCTGAATTGAGGCTGCCATCTCTTCTATTGCGGAGGAAGACTGAATAACTGCGGTTGCCTGTCTGTCGATTCCGGTATTCTGGGAGCTGATGAGGTTGCTGATTTCATTTACTGATTTGTCAACTGCATTAATAACCATATCCAGCGAGGTGAACTGCCGTTCGATGTTCTTGATATTGGCGGCAATTTGAGTCATTGCCGCAGAAGACTCGGCAGTGGCTGTGGAAAGTTCATCCTGCAGCCCCATTGCCTGAACGGAGGTTGCTTTAATTTCGTTGATAATGGATTTAAGACTGCCTATGACCGCATTGATATGCCCTGCAAGCCTGCCGGTTTCATCCCGGTTTTTCAGAACCGTACGTACTGTCAGGTTGCGGTTGGAGACATCGCTCATAATCTGTTCGATATGCTTTATACCTCTGGCTATACGGCCGGAAAAGAGTACTACGAATACAGTGGCAAATATTCCAAGTATAATAATTCCTAACAGTATTATCAGATGAATCCTTGAGGCGGTGTCTGAGACATGTTGTCCGATCAGATGGGGAAGGTTGGATATAATCTTACTGAAGGCATCTGCAGAGATTTCTATACCGTTGATTTTGGTTTCGAAGACAAAGGCACTCTTGAACAGGTTTTCCCGGTCTGCTCCTGGAAATTCTTCTTCACTGTTAAGAGATTGCCGCAGCTCCATATAGTTTCGTGTAAGCAGCTCCTCCACAAAGGCTTTGTTCTGACTTGAAGCGAAAAAGTCTTCAATTTCCTGTACCGAATTGAAGGTTTGGTTGAACAACTGTTCCAGATAGTTAAGTTCATCCGCTATTTCCGGTATCTTCTGAAATGTCTCTGAATCCAGCAGAACCTGCAGCTGCTCCTGGAGATCTTCTTTTGCGCTGATCCAGTGAGTGTTGAAATAGCTGGGGGTATTCTTGATTGTCAAAAGTTTATTATTAATCAGGATAAACCGGTTCCAGGCCGACAGGGTGTTTGTGGCTTGCTGGCTTTCTTCTGAGAGGTTTGCGATGGTTCCTATGCTGGAAAGGCCGTACTGGGTGAGTCCGGTAAACAGCAGAAGAAGGAAAATAAATCCTAATAGCAGTTTCGCGCGAATGTTCATCTGAGTAATACTCCTTGACTGGCATATATAATACCACTGTTTCCCGGTTGCCCTCAACAGACTTTCTGCATAGAATGTGCCAATGAATGTAATGTGGATTGTATGGATAGTACCTCTGGTTGTCGGCGGCGTTTCCGTTTTCTTCGCTCAGTGGCGGAAAGGAATAATGATTCTTAAAATGCTTACCACCGGCAGTATTCTGTTGTTTGTGATTCTGGATATGCTGCTTCCAGGCACGGGGAACGCTTCTCCCCTTTTTGCCGGCGGGATCATTCTGGCCCTTGCCGCATCCATGATTGGCGATTATTTTCTCTCCCTTGGTGACAGCACCTTTATTAGTGGTATTGGTGGATTTCTCTTTGCCCACGCCGGCTATCTGACGGCTTTCCTCTCTTTGGGCGGATTCAGCTATGCGGCTCTTGCTGTTGCCGGTGGACTGCTTGCAGTGTACCTGCTGGTATTTCTTCGACCCGGGATTGAGGAAACGGTTCTTTTTATAGCGGTCAGCGTATATGTGGTGATCAGTGTTCTGGTTTTATCCGCAGCTTTCGGAATTCAGGAAGGCCCCGGGCTGGTACGTACTCTTATGGTAACAGCTGCTCTGCTGATAGTATTCTCCGACAGTATGATTGCCTGGGACAAGTTTATTCGCCCTATTCCTCTGGACCAGTTTTACATTCTGATAACCTATTACGCCGCTCAGATAGCCGTTGGTTGCGGAGCCTGGATTCTCAGCGGGAAAGTTCTTTAACTATACTCAGGCAGATATCACCGAGATTTTCATAATGGCGAACTATCTCCATGAAGAGAAGTTCGCTCTTAACGTCTCCGCCGGATTTTATGCTTTTTCTTGAAATACGATTCAGCTTTGAACGGTAAGTGTCTATTTCTTCTTCCATGGAATGTGCCAGCTTCAGGTCGACTTCTCCCTTTTGTCTTTCCAGGAATGCCGCAATGTATCCCACAAAATCATGTACTGCATAGGCTATCTGCAGAATCTGATTATCCGCTTCACCATGCAGGCTGTCGCTTTTCTTATCCAGTTTCTGTCCCAGTTTATGGATTTTCATAAGGGCTTCCCGCATCCGTTCAAGATCGCTTAAAACTCTCAGGTGGGTTGCCACCCACTGGGACTGTTCTTCAGTGAGGGTATGCAGTGCGCAGTCCGCCAGATGGGTGTGTATGGCAGAATCCATGCGGATTATTTTATCGGCACTCATTTGAATACGGCTGTTCAGGTCGACATCAGCTGAGAGCGGATCCAGGCTGTTCATAATATAGTCTGCCAGGCTGGTGATCTCCCTTACAAGTTGAATCTCCGCCCCTTTTGCATTAATGAGATTTGCTCCCCGGGAGTCGGGAAGGTTGTCATTGACCCAGGGGATTGCAGTCCCGGGTTCGTGGTTTCCTGCTCTGTCGGGGATCAGCAGTGTCACCAGTTTTTCAATCTGAGGAATAAACCATATCAGAAGCAATGTGTTGACGAGGTTGAATAGCGTGTGAAAGGCGGCCAGTCTGTAAAGGAATGTAAGATTGTTTTTGCCGGATCCCGGAATCATCAGGTCTATTATGTGGAGCACCGGGGTGAGAAAGAAGAACATCCAGGCAACCCCGATTATATTGAAGATAAAATGCGCCCGGGCGCAGCGCTTTGCATCGAGAGACATTTCAGTTGATGCCAGGTATGCGGTAATTGTGGTTCCGATATTCTCTCCAAGAATTATTGCCGCAGCCAGACTGAAGGGTAGATCGCCGGTGTAGACCAGTGTCAGGGTAATTGTCATGGCGGCACTGGATGACTGTACCGCCAGGGTGAGTACTGCTCCGATAAGAATAAACGCAGCCCGGGCTGTGATGCTGTTGTCGCCAAAAACCTTAATGAGCCCGGGGATCAAATGATATTCCTGCAGCACCGACATGCCAAGCTTCATTTCTCCCAGCCCCATAAAAAGCAGGCCGAAGCCGAGCATAATCCTGCTTATTTGTCGTCGTGATTCATTCCTGCTGAAATGAAAAGGCAGGCTGAAGGCGATAACCGGCAGGGCGAAGCTTGAAATACTTATGCTGAATCCGAGGAATGAGACAATCCAGGCAGTGAAGGTTGTGCCGATATTGGCACCCATAATTACGGGAATTGACCGGCTTAAACCAAGGAGCCCGGCATTTACCATAGAGACCAGTATTACCGTTACCGCTGAAGATGATTGAACCAGCGCTGTCAAGCCGGTTCCGGTGAGGATTCCTGCTAATGGTGAGCTGGTCAGGCTTCCCACCAGGCTTCGTGATCGTTCCCCCACCTGGCTGCGGATACCGCTGCTCATAGTCTGCATTCCGAAAAGGAACACCCCCAGACCGCCGATAACTCTCAAAGTCGTCGCCAGCGGACCGCCGAGGGATAAAAACCATTCCATGCCTATTCTGCCCCTACGAACCGGGGTTCACCATGGTTTTCAAGAAACTCTCCGAAGGTTGTTTCATATTTACCCCGTTTCATGTCGCTTATCCATTCACCTTTGTAGCTGAACTTGATCATTCCTGACAAGTTCAGGTATTCCACTGCGGTGTTCCTGCTGATGACATAGGGCGGTTTCGCTTCTCCCAGAAGGAAATAGTTAATGATAATATTCTCTGTACGATGGTTGCCTTCTATAAACAGCTGCGGATGGCTGAGTGCCCTGGTGTAGTAACCGGCGGCAAGCCGGTACGGAGAGTGTTTTTTATGTTTTTTGCGATACCAGTCAAAGATTGCCCGGATATTTAACTGAAATTTTGCCCTGGTTTCCTGCAGGTGGGCATAGTATTCTAGCCGTTTTTGTTTATCTGTTCCACAGAGAACAATATGGTTCAGCTCCAGCATATGGTAGAGTCCGGAAGGGGAGAAGAGATTTATACCCTTTTTCCAGAGATGGTTGGCAAAGTCGTAGGCTTCAAGCAGCTGGGAAACAATAAGAGGTGTAAAGTCTTCCCTGCTCATAATAAGGCTGGAATTTATCTCTTCGAAATGTCCCCGGAAGGTGTGCAGCGCATCCTCTATTTCCTTAAGATTGAATCCGCTGTTTGTTTTCTTCATGCAGTTACCTTTGCTGTGATGTTAAAAATCTCCAGTATATATGGTAGCACAGAAGTTGGCCCGGAAGCCGGTGCTTGTGTTAGGATTCTGTTAGATTGTTCCCTTTGTAATAGAGTTTATAACCCTCAGCAAATCAACTTCCTGAATCGGCTTGGTAATTACTGTTTTCAAGCCCTTGCTGAGAAAAGAATCAATTTCATCTTTATGGGCGTGGGCGGTCAGGGCAACTATGGGTAGATCTTTATAGCGGTCTATGGCGTGGATCTCCATAGCTGCATCGAGTCCGCTCAGTTTGGGAAGGCTTATATCCATGAGCACAATATCCGGTGCGCACTCAATACAGCGTTCAATTGCCTGATAGCCGTTCACAGCTTCCACAACATTGAAGTCCTGCTCTTTCAGCATGGTGGTGAGATAGAGCCTGTTGATTGCTTCATCCTCTACCACAAGGATGGTTGCCTTTCCCCTGGTCGTTTCCTTGCCGCCGGCAGTCTCTGCGGTCTGCAGGGATTGCTCCGGGATACAGGATTTATCGGGCAGAGATATGGTGAATACCGACCCCTTTTCGGGGACAGATTCCACTGCAATGGTTCCGCCCATAAGGCCGACTATCTCCTTGGTTATGGAAAGACCCAGCCCGACCCCCTGAAAGCGCTTGGTGTACGGGTTTTCCAGCTGATGAAAACTGGTAAAAATCTCCTCCATAGCCTCGGGAGCTATGCCGATTCCCTGGTCTGAAACTGTCAGACTGAAAGGATCTCCACCTTTTAATGAGATTTCCACCCGGCCTTTGTCGGAATACTTAACCGCATTTGAGATCAGGTTTGCAAGAATCTGAATGAAGCGGGTGCGGTCTCCTTTATAGCCTTCATTTGCAAGGTTCAGATTAAGCGAAAGGCTTAAGCCTTTGTTTTCCGCTTTTGCGCTGAAGAAGGAGATGGCCAGCTCGGCGGCCTCGCGAATATTGAATATCTCATTGTGAATAGCCAGGCTTCCGGCCTGAATTTCGTTGAAATCTATGAGATCCCGTATTATTTCATACAGATTCTGGGCAGATTCCTGTGCCATGGAAAGAAAGCCCCGGTCTTCTTCGTTCATGTCGATGGTTTCAAGGATATTCAGCATTCCCACCAGTCCGTTCAGGGGCGTGCGGAGTTCGTGGCTTATATTGGCCAGGAATTCCTCTTTAACCCTGAGGGCACTGTGGGCCCTCTCCTTTTCCTTCTCCATCTGCTTTTCTGTTTCCACCTTGTTAGTTTCATCATGAAGCATAAGGTACAGCAGATTGTTATCTATACTGCCTGTCAGCCCGCCGGAGACTTCAAGAACACGCATCTGACCTGAAGCTGTGCGGTGCTGTACTCTGAACAGGTTTTTCCCTGAAGAGCCAACCTGATCAATATAAAAGCGGCCGGCATTCTCAAGGCCGGGATGCAGGTCCTGAAGTCTCATGTTCAGAAGCTGATCGGCTTCATAGCCGTAATATTCAACTGCTGACTGATTGGCATGAACGATGCGGGAGGAGGCGGGGTCTATAAGCAGAACAAACAGGCTGGTGCTGTCAAAAAGGTTTTCGTATGTGCTTTCCCTCTCCAGCAGTTCCCTGCGGGTTTCCTGTACAGTAATCCGCAGCCTCCTTTTGCATATAAATGCAAAGATCAAGGCACATATAATTGCTGCTAACAAACATATACCTGTAGAGTATTCTGCGAATGCCATAGAACAAGTGTAAAAAACATGAGTGGCGGTTGCAAGTTTTTCAGTTGTGATTTTTTTACTTGTCCTGTTTGACCGCGGGAGTTCCGCTGGGTACTTTGTAATGGCGAGGAGATTCTGAGTGTTTATACGATTACTGCTTCTTTTTACCCTGCTTCCCCTGGCGGAGCTGTATCTGCTTATTAAGATAGGCTCTGTAATGGGGGCCTTTGCGACAATACTTCTGGTCCTTTCTACCGGCGCCCTTGGGGCTATTCTGTCACGACGTCAGGGATTCGGCGTGTGGCTCCGTATACAGGAAAGCCTATCCCGTGGAGAGTTCCCCGGTGATGACCTGATTGATGGTCTTCTGATTTTCGGGGCCGGGATGGTGCTTCTTACGCCGGGGATTATTACGGATACCATTGGATTTCTTCTGCTGATTCCGGCTTCACGCAGCTTTGCCCGACGGTGGCTGAAAGGCCGTTTTTCCGGGATGATCAGCCGGGGAAGCAGCGGGTTTTCCGGTGTCTTTTACGGCGGCGGGAATAAGCCTGAGAGGGATGTTACCGATTCCGGAGATGTTTAGGAGATAAGCTTTTTTCCTGTTTCTTCCGCCCGGTGGAGAAGCTCCGGGGCGTTACGGATGCTTCCTGCTTCAAAGAAGCCAAGTGCGGCCAGGCTGTCCACGGGGTCCAGACCGATGTCCCGGCTGAAATCCCTTAAAAGGGTGAGAGTGTTACCCATCATTGCCTCTTCCTGCTGTTCACATACAGCAAGGCTTATGCTGCGCTTGCCGGAACCTGTATATTTGCTGATCCATTCATGCCTGTTGGAAGGATACTGAATAAGGCTGTAACTGCGGTCAATGAAGCGCTTCATGTCTGAGGTAACAGAGTACCAGTAGGTGGGAGATGCGAGGATAACTGCATCGCAGGTGTCTATTTTTCTGATTATGCCGGGATAATCATCCTTTATTATACAGTTCCATGAATTTCTGCAGCCTTCACAGCCGGTGCAGGCCTGTATGTTTAGATCTCCCAGAAACAGGGTTTCTGTCTCTGTTTTCGGATCGGCTTCCAATGCACCCTTTATCGTTGCCTGTACCAGATTGGCGGTATTCCCCTTTTTTCGTCTGCTGCCGATAATTGTTAGTATTTTCATATGTTCTCCTTTTTTCCAAGTATATCCGACAAAATCACTCCGCCTAACATCATTAGTGTGCCGAGCCAGTCGAGGGCACCCATGTACTCATGGAGCAGTATGATTCCAAGAAATATGGCGAATACGGGTTCCATGGCATAAATAATAACTGCCTTGACAGGTGTTACTTCCTTCTGAAACCGGTTCATAAGGAGAAGGCTGATAAGCGTTCCAGGCAATACCAGATAGAGAAGTGACCAGAGGACCCGGGGATCAATGTGCAGGAAGGGGTGCTCCCACAGGAAGGAGGCACATAGACTTATGAGTGATGTTGTAAAAAACTGGACAAGGGTAAGCAGGTGAAGATCTCCCTTCCGGGTGAAGATATCCAGAAAAATGATAAAAAATGTGAATGAGACGGCACTTCCCAGAGCAAGCAGGTCTCCCGGGTTTAATGCACCGCCGGAAAGTGCAGACCGATTCAGAACAGATAGCCCGACAATTACTATTGCCAGTCCCAGAATGTTCCCTCGGTGAAGTGCTTTGCCGGTAAAGGGGCGCTGCAGAAAGGGGACCAGCAGGGCGAAGAAATAGGTGATAAGGGCAGAACGTCCAGCAGTGGTAAACTGCAGGCCTACGGTCTGAAATCCGTAGCCTCCGGAAACTACAATGCCCAGCAGGATACCGTGGAGGAGGAGCTTCTGCGTAATCTGCATTACTCGTTTTGCTGACAATATAAGGAGAAAGGGCAGGGACAGGGCAAAACGCAGCCCTAATAGCATCAGGGGTGGTATACCGGGAAGTGCCATCTTTGTTGCGATAAATGTTCCGCCCCAGAAGAATGTTACAAGCAGAAGGTAGAGTTCAGACCGGGTGCCGGATTTCATGAGAAAATGGTATACTCAGGCAGGCGAAGTTACAAGGCGTAGTATAAGGTATTCAAAATATGAGTAAGTCAAATAATCATGCTGAGTGGGAAAGAGCACAAAGAAGCCAGTTGGCCATCTTCAAGTTGGGTGCGGCTCTCTTTTTTTCGCTGCTTGGTGTTTTGCTGATAATTCTTATCTGGCCTGTGCAGAATTCTTTAAAGCGGGGAGAGCGTGCAGAGTTTTCCGCAAGTTGTTCTCTGTTAAGCGACTCGGTTGCGGACTATTATTTCCAGAGTAAAGAGATTGCCCTGCAGCTGCCGAGCCGGAGCATGATCCGTAATGAACTGGTAAAATATACTGAAGGTGAAATATCACGAAATCGTCTGGTTGAATATACCCGGCCGAAACTAATTGATGCGGTTGATGCAAGTTCATTGCTTTTGGGGGTTATTCGCTATTCCCTGAGCGGTGAAGCCCTGGTAGATACCGGAGTGTCTATCGGCAGTTCTGAGAATATTCTTTTTGATGTTTCAAATCCGGTGGTTCAGCGTTTTACAGCAGAAATAGATAACGAACCGGTGCTTCTTATTTCTGTTCCTGTAATTGATCCTGTAGTCGGGCTTGTCGGATACGATCTTGCCTTTCTTTCTCTATCACCGCTAAAGGAAATTCTTCTTGCAGGAAACAGTGAGGAGCGGGAAATACACAGCTTCCTCGCCTTTGAGAGCGGTGAAGACCTTATTCCGGTTTTTACCTCGGGACAGCAGTCGGCACCGTCTATTTCGGGTTCTGATTTTCCCGAAATGCCGGTTCTCGGGCAGTATGTCACCCTCAGCAGAACTGTGGCAGATATCCCGTATGAAGTGCAGGTTTTCGGCCTGGTTCCCGGCTGGTACCTGATTGTTGATATGGACCGGCACCTTCTTTTCTCTGAATCCCGCCGTTATATTATGCTGTTTTCCGGTGTGGTTGTTGTTTCGGGTATCGGTGCCTTTTTTCTGTTCCTTGTGGCATTCAGGTTTCTGTCAGACAAGGTCTTGCGGGAGACCAGGGTTCTGGACGAGATGGTTTCCGCCAGGACAAAGGAGCTCGATCTTCTGTTGAAGGAGGTGCACCACCGGGTTAAGAATGATGTACAGATGATTCGGGCGTTTATCTCTCTGCAGAAAGGAAACAGCAAGGACCCTGAAGCCGCAGAGGTCTTTGACCGGATAGAGCAGTTTGTAACCTCTGTGCAGCGGATATATAACACCCTGCATACCAGTGGAACTCACAGTACTGTAGCCGTTCGGGGATATCTGGAAGATCTTCTCGGGAGCGAACATTTTGAATCCGGACAGTTCAGCATAGATGCCAGGATAGAAGATATTGTGGTATCCCAGCAGACTGCCCTGTATTTCGGGGTAATCAGCAACGAACTTGTGATAAATGCCATGAAGTACTCTGCCGGCGAGGGAAATACACAAGTTGATATTCTGATCAATCTGGGTACCGGAAAAGATGGAAAGATTGAATATAGCGTGGACAACAGCGGAGCCCCCTTTCCGGAAAAGGTAGTTGAGGGCTCCTACGGCTTCGGTCTGTCGCTGGTTGAGTCCCTGGCGGCCCACCTTGGCGGCACGGTTTCCGTTGTAAACAGTCCCCGGCCCGGAGTGAAAATAGTGTTCGCTTCTGACCTTCAGCGTTACGAGTTGCTTTAGGGTTCCTTCTGCAACTGTCCGACAAGATAGGCAGTGAAGAAATCAAGGATGATTTTTTTGGTTTCCTCTTGAAAGAATTCTCTGGTGCCGTGTCCCCCGTTTTTAATGCAATAGAGATTTACCTTTTCTTCCAGACCCTTTGCGGTGATGGCATCGTAAAAGGCGTCACTCTGGGCGTAGGGAACCAGAGGGTCCTGATCGCCATGAAGAATAATCATGGGGCACATAGCTTCTTTGATATACTCCATTGGACTTGCCGCCTTCAGTCGCTCCATCATGTCCGGCACATCGCCGCCCACAAGCGCTCCCCCATGACTTTCTCCAGGGGTTTTCCAACGGTGGTTTGGATTATTCTTTATATCTTCTATTTCTTTCCGCATAAGACCTACCAGCTCTGCGGGGCCGAAGAGGTTGCAGCAGGCCTGTACCCGGGAGGAGTACTCTGCCCATTCACCGTTTATATTATCATCCGTGTTCATGGCTGCCATGGATGAGAGATGCCCCCCCGCAGAACGGCCGATAACGCCGATTCTGTCCGGGTCTATCAGATATTCCTCCGAATGGGCACGCAAAAACCGGATAGCGGTTTTTACATCGATTATCTGATCCGGATAATGACCCTCGGCGCTGCTGCGGTAGTAGATTGAGGCCAGCACAAAACCGGCGTCGGCAAGAAACTGCATTTCCGCTACCATGAGGTTTTTATCGCAGCCCCGGAATCCCCCGCCGGGGATCCACATAATGCAGGGCTTTTTCTGCCTGTCTTCTTCATCGTCCATGCCGGTGGCAAGGCGCATCTCGCTGTTTCCGTTCTGCACCATAATGGACATCATCAGATCCATGGGATTCCCTTCCAGATCTGTTACACGGGAGTAACAGATATTGTCCAGGAAGTTTATACTTCTCCGTTTTTTACCGGGGTCTCTAACTAATTTCATCTGCCGTACACCGCCTTCTTGAGTTCGTTGATTACAAAACGCTGCGAATCTTCCCATTCATCCTGCATTCGTACGGTAAAGCCGTGCCGGCTTTTGCAGAAGCGTTTCATGGTGACCGGCACTCCCCGGCGAACCAGGCGGAGACCGTACTCTTCGGCCTCAGTTCTCAGGCTGTCTTTGCCACCGGTAACAATGAGTGCCTCCGGTAGAGAGTCGATGATAGAATCTGTGACAATAATGGGTGATACCAGGGGATATTGGAGCAGCTCTGGATCTCCGTCTGTATAGAGATCGGAAAAAGCCTGATACCGGGCTGCCATGCTTTCATCCAGTTCGTTACCGGTAGTTTTCTTCAGGGGGGGAGTTGCGAAATCAAGGGCTGGATATTCCAGGACCTGAAGGCGCAGTGTGAAATCTCCGGTTTGTGCAGCTTTTATTGCAACTGCGGCGGTGAGATTGCCTCCGGCACTTTGGCCTCCCATGCTTACTCTCCGGGGATCGGCTCCCCAGGAGTCGCACATGCGGAACACCCATCGTGCAACTTCGTAGCACTGCTCAAAGGCAGCGGGAAATGGATGCGCCGGTGTAAGGGCATAGTCAATATCAACAACAATTCCTTTGATTTCAGCCGCTATGTGGGCACAGTACAGATCATCATCCTCGGAGTGGCCGTAATAAAAGCCTCCTCCATGAATATTGATATGAACCGGACATTCCCGGGGCTTCTCTATTGCTTCGGTTATATAACAGGAGACGGGATTTTCCTGACCGGGTATTCTTACTTTTTCCTCTCCTCGGGTTGTTTTATCCATGAAGATCCGGTAATTTTCCGGTACACTGCGATTCTGGCCGGCAAGGTCTCTGAAGCCTTTGGTATTGGTAAGAATATTTTCCAGACGGAGAACTTCGTCTTTTGATAATGCCATTGGGTATCTTCCTATTGTACAATCCATGCGTCATAAATTACGCCGGGAGTTTTTTTCGAGATTACGCAGCCGAAGGCTATAACATTATTTATCCACAGATATTTCTCGGCCGAGGTTTCAAAGTAGAGATGCTGCTTGAAATAATATTCTTCCGGATTTACCGGTTTGCGGGCTGTCCGCTGCCTCAGCACCTCTTCTGACTGGGTTGCATACCCTCTGGTTGAGAGACTGATGATTGCATTGTCGTCAGTTTGGAGAATGTACCGCGTATCTATATGTTTGGTTGTGGGAGCAAGATGACTGGTTGTGTTCCAGTCAGCCCCTATGGGCAGAACTGTGCCTTTAATCCGGGGGCCTTCGAAACTCCCCCCGGTTATGGGGATAATCTTTAAAAAACCACCTTCAACCTGTCCAACTTCTATGGGCTGGGACACCTCAGCTATAAGACGATACAGAAAGTCCAGCTTCGGCTCAGGGGGAATAAAGCCGTTACCAAGTTCTGTGGTTAATTGTGCGAATTCCGGCGTAAGGTCAGCTTTCACTGGTTCAGCTCCGTTTTTTCAAGAATTTCTTTAATCATGGCTATGCGTTTTTCAATCAATGCCGGCCAGACGCTGCTGTCCAGGAACGGGTTGAATTCATCTGTTATCTCCGGGACTTTTGAAAGCATATCAGTCTGACCCGGGTGTGATCCCAGGGTAATATCCACGGGCAGTTCTTTTACCTTGAGCATGCTGTTCAGGTAATCCTGGCGAGAGGAGATGGGGAGATTGAACTCCCGGATAAAATCATCGGTAAGGGTGTTTACTCCGACTCCGCCGTGAAGACCGCAGCGGTGAGTTGTGCCGTCTTTTTCTGTAACATCAAAAAAGAAGGAGGTTGTTCCCGGGGTGTGCCCGGGGGTATGCATGGTTTCGATCTTCATGTCTCCCAGAACAACGGGATTGCTGTCCGAATAAAAACTGTCCGGCTCCATCCCGCCATAGGGATAGTTTTCCATTAAAACTATTTCTGGACGCTCGCGTATAAAATCCGCATCTTCTTTTGCCATATAAAGTTTTGCACCGCTGAGCTCTATTACCGGCCGCACGCCGCCGCAGTGGTCGTAATGGGCGTGGGAAAGCAGCAGGATTTTAATATCGTGAGGATCAAAGCCGAGTGCCCGGATGCTTTCAAATATCAGGTAGATCTGGGGCTGCATTGTTGCATCAATAAGTATAAGTCCTTCGGAGGTTTCTATCAGGTAGGCGCCGACCCAGCTGTTACCTACATAATAGGTTCGGGGTGCTACTTTGAAAGGGGGAACAGCTGCTTCCCAGGGGCGGTCGCATCCCTGGCGGAGGAGGTCGTAGGGGTTTTGGCTCATATACACATCCTTTTTATATGTAGAGGCGTTCTGATAGAACGCCTTTACGGGTTTACGCTCTTCTGCGTTGAATGAGGCGTTCCGGTGGAACGCCTTTACGGGGATCTCGCTCGGCTATTGTACAGGCGCTATCTTAGTCCCAGCATTTTGGTAGTTTCGCCGATTTTTTTGTCGCCGTCTTTCAGGCGCTGACGGCTTTCGTCAAATCCCATATAGATAAGGGGTATGCGCATTTTTGCGAACTGGGCGCTTACGTCGGGATTGGCCAGTACTTCCTTGAAGGCTGCATTAATCTGCTGTGCGATAGCGGGATCCATCTCTTTGGGGCCAAGAATGAAGAAGTCGAGGCCGTAAACAGCGCTTTTGTAGCCCAGTTCTGCAAGTGAGGGGATGTCGGGTGCTCCTGGATCCCGGTCGGGTATGCCGGCGATTGTCGCAAGGATCTTCATTCTGCCAGCTTCAAGATACTGCAGCGCTCCGGGAGTATTTATGAACGCAGCGTCGATCTGGCCGCCCTGTACGGCTACAAGCTTGTCTGCATCGGAACCTGCTTCAACAACTCTGAATTGTGAGCCGCTATCCTTGGCGAGCAGTCCGGCCATGAAGTGGGAGGAGCCTTTCAGCTGCACTCCAAGGGTTACCTTGTCTGGGTTTGCTTTGCTTGCGGCAATCAGTTCTTCCACGGAGTTGTAGGGTGAGTCGGGGCCGACGCAGAGGGAGTAGCTTCCGCCCACCGGCATAAGTACGCAGGTGGTAAACTCATCCACCGGAGATTTGTCGTAGAGTCCTGCGTAATAGCTGGCCAGAAGGCTGGTGTGGTAGAAGAGAATTGTGCTGCCGTCTGGCTTGGCTGTACGTACCTGCTCTGCTGCAACGCTGCCGCCGCCGGCGGGTTGATTTACAACAACAAAGGGTTTGCCTAACTGTTCCTGCAGGGCTTTGGAAATAATCCGTGCGGCCGCATCGGTTCCGCCTCCAGCTTTTGCGGGTACTACAAACTGAACGGTGCCAGTAGGCCAGGTTGCTTCACTGGCTTCGGATTTACCTTCAGCTATCAGGCCTGCTGCAAGCAGTACCAGTAAGAATGTAATCAGTAATCGTTTCATAAATTCTCCTTATTAGTAAAAACTCTCCGTATCAACAATACGGTACTCAACGGTTGATCTTTTTGGCTTTCCGGGCCTTGAGATAGTCTTTTACATAGGGCCAGACAATACTGAATACTGCTGCGGCGAGCAGAAGTCCGGAAATTGCCCGGGTAAAAAAGGGCATGACCCCCTGATCGGTATAGGTGAATCCCTTGCGCATATTGGATTCCAGCATGGGGCCCAGAATGAAACTCAGGATAAAGGGGCTGGTGGGGAGCTTTACCATATCCATTAAAAAGCCCAGGGCTGCAAAGCTTAAGAGCAGTACAAAGTTGAAGGTTGTGCTGGAGCTTACATAAACACCGACATACCCAAGAACGATTATCGCCGGGTAGAGGTAGTGGTAGGGAATCTTCAGAATCATGGGAAAAAGCCGCATGCCGAAGAACTGCTGCAGCAGAACCAGCACCGCAGAAAAGAGCGCCGTCGCAAACAGGATAAAGACAATATCCGGGTTATTGGTAAACAACAGTGGTCCCGGCTGTATACCGTGGATCATCAATCCTCCAAGAAGAATTGCCGTGGTTTCATCTCCGGGGATTCCGAGGGCAACCATGGGGATCAGTGAGCCGCCGACGGATGCGTTGTTGGATATTTCCGAGGCAAAAACACCGTCCACACAGCCGGTACCGAATTTCTCCGGATGCTTTGAGCTGCTCTTGGCCTGTGCATAGGCAACCATATTGGAGAGGGCCGCACCCATGCCGGGGAGAAAGCCGATCCAGAGTCCAATAAAGAAAGAACGCACTAAGTTGACTGTGTTGTCCAGATACTCTTTTAAGGTTACTCCGAAGCCTGAGATATTTTTCATATCAACCGGAGGAAGTTCCTCCTGGCCTCGGGCATAGTCGGCAACAATCTGTTTGATGGCAAAAAGGCCGAGCATAAGAGATATAAGGTCGAATCCTCCGTTAAGGTAGTAGTTGCCGAAGGCAAAGCGGGGGTAGCCGTCAATGGGAGCAAAGCCGACAGAACTTAACAGCAGCCCGATTGCCGCAGCAGCAAGTCCCTTGAAGACGCTTTCTCTGGAAAGGGCTGCCACCAGAGAGATCGCACAAAACCCTAATGAGAAGTATTCCCAGGGGCCCAGCTTAAGCGCGAGATCTGCTATAACCGGGCTTAAGAATGTGGCAATAAGGATACTGAAGAAAGTTCCCATAAATGATGCGGTAATCGCCGCACCCAGGGCCTTTACAGCCTGGCCGTTTTTGGTCATGGGGTAGCCGTCAAAGCAGGTTGCAATTGCCGAGGGTGATCCGGGGATTCCCAGCAGGATAGATCCGACCATAGCGCCGGAAACTCCTCCGACCCAGATAGCTATGAGCATGGCAAGTCCCATGTGGGGATCCATGCCGAAGGTTACCGGAAGCAGCAGGGCGACGCCGAGACCGCCACTTAAGCCCGGAATGGCTCCCAGAATAATTCCCACGGCACAGGCGACAAAAACGAGCAGGAAGGTGCCGGGGCTTAAAAGGGAGAGAAAACTATGGAGAAACATTTCCATTACATAAGCTCCTTTATTAGAAGATCATTCCCGGCGGGAGAAAAGAATTGAGTACCTTGCCGAAGACAAAGTAGACCGAGCCGAAAGTGGCCAGGGAGTAGATTATTCCCCGGACAATACGGGTTTTTTCGGGACCGGCAATCTGCCGGTAGAAGAAGAACACCATTACCGGTGTTGCTATGTAAAAGCCGAGAATCTTCAGGGCCAGGGCGTACAGAATAAAAAGAGCGGTCATCTTCGCCGCACGAATCCAACCTTCTTTTGTAAGAAAAGGGCCAGTATTTCCGTATGATTTCTGAGGTGAGAGAATCAGGCCCAGTCCGCTTATAAGCAGGATAATGCTTCCCAGATATGGGAAAACCCGGGGGCCGGGATCGTCGGTAAAGGTCTGAACCGGTATCTGCATTGTCATAAGCACGCCGACTATGCCGAGGGCAAGAATAAGAATGCCCAACTGTCTGTTGTTTTTCATGGTAAATCCCTGTTTATCAGAAAAATTGTAAGGTGCCCTGGAGTATTTCCTGGGCACCTCAAGTAATGTGAGTTACTTCGCGAGGCCGAGATTTTCGGCCAGTGCCTTTATTTTGGCATCTTCTTTCCGGAGCAGTTCCTGTGCCTCTGCAACTGTCATGTACTTATAGGCGCTGGACATCTTGCTCAGCTGCTCCTGAACTTTCGCATCGGTACCCATATTTTTGGTTGCGGCATTGATTTTTTCCACCAGTGCTGAATCCATACCTTTGGGACCGAACACTACCAGTGGCGAGTACCATGAAACATTTACTCCCTGATCCAGGGCGGGAATAAATTCAGGATGAGCGGGGTCCGGAGTGGGGTCAATCAGGCAGAGTACCTTCATTTTGCCGGCTTCTACATACTGGGCCGCTGAATTGGATCCCAGGTTTCCTATATCAATGTGTCCGCCTTGTATGGCGGCTACCTTGTCAACCTCGGAGGAAGCTTCTACAAGTTTGAGATCCACGTTTTCGTTCATCATGATGGTTCCGGCAATAAAGTGGGTTGCTCCACCGAGGGCTGTACCTATGGTTAGTTTGCCGGGATTTTTCCGTGCATCTTCAACGAAGTCTTTCATGTTGTCCCAGGGGGCATCGGGTGCAACTGCATACACCTGAGGGGGATAGGCCTGGGCGACAGCTACTGTGGTGAAATCTTCAAGTGGATGGTCATAGCGGCCGGTATGGGCATAGATAAGCATACCGGTATGCATGAACAGAAGTGTCTGCCCGTCCGGCTTTGCTGTACGAACCTGTTCATAGGCTACAGTTCCACCGCCGGATGGCTGGTTTATAACAACAACGGGCTGTCCAGTTCTCTCTGCAGATAGTCAGAGAAGATCCGGGCCATCAGATCGGTTCCACCGCCTGCTTTGGCTCCAACAACAATCTGCACCGGGCCTTTTGGTCTCTGTGCGGCTGCATCCTGTTCTGATTTTCCTTCTGCAAACGCAAAGACTGCGAGAACAGTAAGACACAGCAGGATAATACCTGTTTTTCTCATTTTTCCTCCTATTACCTCGGATAATATTTTCAACTTTTATTTAAACGCCTCTGACAGGGCGTTAATTATCAAATTCTGTGCTTCTTTGTATTCCTGTTGGCAGTGAACCAGAAAGCCGTGATCACTTTCCGGGAAGCAGCGCATACGCACCTCTACTCCGGTATTTATCAGCATGAGTGCATATCGTTCTGCTTCCTCTTTGAGGCAGTCTTTGCCGGCGGTTATGATAAGTGCCGGAGGCAGACCTTTCAGCATCTCCGGGGTGGCGCAGACCAGGGAGAAAAAGGGGTTTGAATAATCTTCTTCTCCCATATAAAGCTCGGAAAAAGAGCGCATCCGTTCCACCGGCAGGAGACTTGTCTCTTTAACCTTTTCTGCGGGGTCGGTAACACCGTCCAGAAAGGGATAATCCATTACCTGCAGACACAGGCTGAAATCCTTGGTCTGGTTAGCCATCAGGGCAATGGCGGCGGTAAAATTGCCTCCGGCGCTGTGCCCACCCAGGGCGATTTTGCCTGAATCCACTTTCAGTCTGTCGGCATTGTCAAAAGCCCATTTTGTTACATCGTAGCACTCATTAAGAGCTGTCGGGAAAGAGTGTTCCGGAGCAAGACGGTAATCGATATCGATAACCTTGCAGTCCAACCGGTGTGCGAGGAATGCAGAAAAGAGAATATCCCGCCTGCTGTGCCCTCGGACAAACCCTCCGCCATGAATATTTATAAACAGGGGGTATTTTTCTTTCTTTGAAGGGGTGCTTACTATATGTATTCTGCTATCGCCTTCTCTGGTTGGGACAGCCTCCTCCCGGTAGTCAACCTTTTCCAGGACTTCTTCCATCTCTGGTGGTGTATTGGTTTGAACGACGGATGAGCCGCGCAGCTGTTCTGCAAGTTTCAGTTTTTCCTCATATGTCCGAATCACTCTTTCCCGCTCCAGGATAATTGCTAACAGTTATATTGCAATCGGTGTGCCAAGCCGCAGGTCGGGTATTACTTAAAGCCGGGTTACCCGGGATTTCGGATGCTAACTCATGATTATCTAACAGTTTGGCTGTTCAGAGAATATTTTTTTCCTGGGTTGTGTTGCACAGATGAATCAATATCCTATGAAATAAACTGTTGCGAAAGGATTCAGGTGTTGTAAAATAGCAACAGCTGTTGCACTGGTTGGGAGGAAACATGGCAAAGATTTTGTACGTAGTTCCTGATGTTGAGTTTAAAAGGGACATGGATAAAACCATAGAAGAGCATAAGAAGTATTATCATATGTTCTACCCCACCCGTGATTACATTGAGGTCGAATCCATATTCAGAACCAGTGCCGCTCTTATCGACTGTGATGCATATAACGCTGATGTAATCATTGCCCGGGGGTTTCTTGCCACCAAGCTGAAAAAAATGCACCCATCAATTCCTGTTGTGGAGGCACCGGTAACCATGACGGATCTTATGCTGGCAGTGCAGGAGCTCCAGGAGATCGGAGCGGCAGATGAGCCAATCGCCATGATTGGCCTGGGTATGGTTTTTCATCAGGTAAAGGCGGTGGAGGACCTGTTAGGTGTGCAGTTGGTGGCTATAGATTATCTGTATCATGACAGGTCTCCGGAGGTTGTAACTGAACTGGTTGATGATGGGGTCTCCCGGGGATTTACCAGTTTTGTCGGTGGTGCCACACTTGTCCGGTATGCCGGTGAACGGGGATTCCCTGCGGCCTTTGTTAACAGCGGAGCCGAATCAAAATGGCTGGCTCTTAACCAGGCTCAGCACATTGCCGCCATCCGTCGCAAGGAGCGTGAACGGTCGGCCAGGTATGAAACAATTCTGGACCATTCTCTTGAGGGCATAATTACCACAGATGCGGAAAAGAAGATAATCCAGATTAATGCGGCGGCAGGAAAGATTCTGGGAATTGATCCGTCTGTTTCCAGCGGTACGCGAGTTGAGAAACTGATTCCCGAACCGAAATTTATGTCCCTCCTGGGCAAGGACAGGGATTACACCAATGAGCTTATCAAGTTGGGGAAAACCCGTATTGTTCTCAACAAGATCTCCGCCTCCCTTGGAAAAGAGAGTATCGGCAGTATTATTACCTTTCAGGATGTCAGCAATGTGCAGACTGCGGAAATCAAGATCCGCAGTGAGCTGCATCACCGGGGGCTGCTGGCCAAATACAGTTTTGAAGATATCGTAGGTGAGAGTGAAATTCTTAAACGTACTATTGAAACCGCCAGAACCTTCGCGGGAGTACCCTCCAATATTCTGATTATCGGGGAAACTGGCACAGGGAAAGAGCTGTTTGCCCAGAGTATCCATGCTTCAAGCAAACGCAGTGATGCACCTTTTGTGGCAGTTAATTGTGCGGCTATTCCGGAAAATCTCATGGAAAGCGAGTTTTTCGGATACGCCGGCGGTGCTTTTACCGGTGCGAGCAAGGAGGGCAGGGCGGGATTTTTTGAGCTGACCCACGAAGGAACTATTTTTTTAGATGAGGTTTCCGAGATACCCCTTAAACTGCAGAGTAAGCTGCTGCGGGTTATACAGGAAGGGGAGGTTATGCGCATTGGTCATGACAAGATAATCCCGGTAAATGTACGGGTTATATGTGCTGCAAACCGTGATCTGAAACCGCTTGTCCGGAAGGGTGAATTCAGGGAGGACCTTTTTTACCGCCTTGCGGTTCTTCAGCTGCGTCTTCCTGCGCTGCGGGACAGGGGCAGAGATATCGGTCTGTTAGCGGAATATTTTGTACATCAGTATTCGTCTATCTTTGCAGTGCACCCACAGGTGCTTACTGCAGATGCCAGGCAGCTGCTGGAGACCTTCCCCTGGGAAGGGAATATCCGGGAACTGCGTAATATCTGTGAACAACTGGTAGTGTTAAACAAGGGAGAGCAGATAGAAATGGGTCTGGTCAGATCCATTCTGTTTCCCGAGTCAGGATCTGTTCCTCCAGTATTTTCTACCCGGGATGAGGCGGATTCGTCCCTTGATCTGATGCAGCAGACAGAACGGAATCTGATTGTGCAGGTACTAGAAGAAAATCAGTATAACCGGACCAGGTCGGCAGAAGCTCTGGGGATTAACCGTTCCACACTGTGGAGAAAGATGAAAGAGCTTGAAATAGACTGTGCAGTTTCGGTGCGGTGATTGAAATACATAAGTCAGAATAAAGAACAGACAATTGACTGTGTGGACAAATGACGGTATCTTGGTAGACAAATGGCGGTAAGAGAATGAACACAGTATTAATCGAAGATCTTCTTGGTGGTTCCGGAATTCTGGGGCATAAAATACACACCGAAATGGATTTGTATGAACTGGGGAAAAACGGTATTCCTAAAAAAGCACTGCTTTATCTGGCAAAAAGTATAAACATGCCGATTAAAACGCTCTCTGCCATACTGCATACTACAGAACGTACCCTGCAGCGCAAAAAAGATGTAGATTTGCTTAATGAAACCATTTCTGAACATCTTCTTCAGTTGGCGGAGGTTTATTCCCGGGGGGAAGAGGTTTTCGATGGTATCGAGGCTTTTCAGCTCTGGATTGAGTCTCCCGATAAAGCGTTGGGCGATAAGAAACCTCTGGAGCTCCTCTCTTCGCGGTACGGAATACAGATGGTTCTGGATGAACTGGGACGAATCGAACACGGCGTGTTCTCCTGATGAAGGTGTACCGCATTGCGGGTAAAAAGTTTATTCACGACATGTCCGGGGAGGGCTCACGTCTGTATGGTGGGCGCTGGAACAGCAAGGGAACCAGTGTTCTGTATACTTCAACGAACAGATCTCTGGCGACAATAGAGTACCTGGTACATTTACCTATGGCAGTGATCCCTGCAGATGTCTGTATAGCCGAATTATCTTTGCCTTCGGAAGCCGGTATGGATGCGGTAGATATCAATGAATTGCCCTCCGGCTGGTGGGAATTCCCCGCTCCTCTGGAGCTTGCCGAAACGGGTGACAGATTTATTCGGGAAAACCGTTCTCTTTGGCTGAAAGTGCCTTCTGCGATTGTAAAGGGTGAATGGAATGTTCTGATTAATCCCCGGCACTCATTGTTCAGCTCAATTGAGATTGCAGAAATAGAAGACTATGTTTTCGATTCAAGGCTTTTTAAGCGCCAATGACGGCTTTCTGAGATCGGGTGACTGCGGGGGTCTAAGATTTCCACGTTTTTTCCCCCTACTTTTCTTCTTGTATTTAATTCGTAATTACAGGTATGCTATAGCTGATGAAATCGAAGAGCGAGGATATCTATAATTTTCTTGAACGAAAAATAGTCGGAGGAGAGTATTCCCCCGGTGACAGGCTTCCTTCGGAATCCGAGCTCTGCAGCGAGTTCAATGTCTCCAGAGGGCCGGTTCGTGCGGCCCTGGATAAGCTTTCCGCCATCGGCCTTGTGTACAAGAAAAAGGGCGGGGGGTCGTATGTCCGGGAACAGGATACAAACCGGCTGTTCAGTTCAGTTCTGCCTGCTCTTCGTTTCAATACCAATGATTACCGTGAGATGCTCCAGATGCGCTCGGCTCTGGATAAACTGAGTATAGAGCTCTGTATCGAAAATCATGAACGGAATGATTACGCTGAGTTGGACGGAATAATGAAGGCGTTGGAGAAGAATCATTCTCCGGAGCAGTTCTTTGAACTTGAGCGATCCTTTTATGTAACTATTTCCGAACTTGGCGGTAACCGTCTTCTGCACAGTGTAACCCTGATGGTCTGGGACCTGCTTAAGCATTGCAGCAGAGATTCTCTTTCTGCCAGAGAACAGACGGAGAGGGTGTGGGAATACCGGAAAATCTACCAGAGCATACAAGCCACAGATTGTGAACTTGCACTTATCCATGCCCGCAGACACATTATTCGGGTGCTGGAGGCCGACGAAAAAGATTTGGCTCCTGCAAAGGAATCACAGCGCTGGAATCCCTGGTTGTATGACACCCTCTAACCCCTGATCCCTCTTCTTTGTTTCCAAACCTTTTCACCTGTACTACAGATTATTTACATATTCGTATCATCATCATCTTTTTTTGTTTTACACAGAAATATTTCCATGGTAATATCAAATCTGTAGTACAAATATTTGGTATATTCAGTAATATTCCCGTTTCTGAAGACGGGGAAGTGGTATAGTTCGGATACTTGTTCTACAGAAATACAATTTTTGGGGGAGTATCATAATGGGTTTAGTGATGATTCTGCTGCTCGTAGCATCTATTGTGCTTATTGTAGTAGCAACTTCTATGTTTAAGCTGCATCCTTTCATAGCCTTGATTTTTGCAGCTCTGTTTGTCGGCCTGGGAGCCTCGGCTCTGGGTGAGTTTGATGTGATGGCTGTGGAGACCACCATCAGGAACGGGTTCGGCGGTATCCTGGCGTATATCGGAATCGTTATCGTTCTTGGAACAATCATTGGAGTTTTTCTGGAAAAATCCGGAGCAGCTATTAAAATGGCCGATACCATCCTGAAGGTGGTTGGCCCCAAGCGCCCGGGACTTGCCATGAGCATTATCGGATGGTTTGTTTCCATTCCTGTTTTCTGTGATTCCGGATATGTAATTCTTTCTGCTTTGAGAAAATCGGTTACCCACAAGGCAAAGGTTTCCGCAACAATGATGAGTGTTGCCCTGGCTACCGGTCTGTATGCTTCTCATACCCTTGTTCCTCCCACGCCCGGTCCCATTGCCGCAGCGGGCAACCTTGGACTGGAGGACAGTCTGGGTCTGGTTATTATCTTTGGCGGGATTATCTCTATCTTCACTATGCTGGCGGGCTTTTTCTGGGCCAAATATATAGGTGGAAAAATTGAGATTCAGGAAGACCGCGAGAACGCGATAGCCTGGGAAAAAGGTCTCGATCTGGAAGAGAAAGCGATAGAGGGTCAGTACGGAAAACTGCCTTCAACTTTCATGGCCTTTGCACCGATCCTTATTCCCATTATCCTCATTGCTCTTGGTACAATTGCATCCTTCCCCGGAGAACTCCTTGGCGCCGGGTTTATCGCCAATCTGTTCAAGTTTTTCGGGAAGCCGGTTGTCGCTCTTCTGGTTGGCTTTTTCTTCGCCCTCGGTCTTGCTCCTAAATTGAATGAAGAGGTTCTTATGAAGTGGATTGGTGAAGGCATCAAGATTGCCGGTCCCATAATCCTTATTACCGGTGCCGGTGGAGCTTTTGGTGCCATTATCAAGGCAACACCGGTTGCGTCTTATCTCGGCGAATCAATGAGCGGCTGGAGTGTGGGTATTCTGGTGCCCTTCTTTATTGCGGCGGCACTGAAAACAGCTCAGGGTTCTTCCACTACTGCACTGGTAACCACCTCTGCGCTGATGGCTCCTCTGCTCGCCTCTCTGGGACTTGATTCCACCATTGGCCAGGTTCTTACGGTTATGAGTATTGGTGCGGGTGCCATGACAGTTTCTCATGCCAACGACTCCTACTTCTGGGTTGTGGCTCAGTTTACCGGTATGGATGTCAAAACAGCCTACAAGTCTCAGACTATGGCTACGCTGATCCAGGGAGTCGTTACAATTATTGTCGTTGTTATCCTCTCTTTCATTCTGCTTTAGTAAACAATAGTTTAATATCTGATAAGGACTGTTCTTTTACGAGAACAGTCCTTTTTTTTGTATCTGTTGGGGGTACGTATTGGTCCCCGTGTGCAGGGACTCAGGCAGAAAATAAATACTGTTAAAATGCCCTGGTTTTGAAGTACCCTCAATTCTCCGAAACCATGGTACCATTGGGATACGCAGATGAGCACAGGAGGATAAAATGGGGTTTCTTATGGTGGCTCTTCTATTGATTTCCATAACTGCCATTGTCATTGCGACATCAAAATATAAGCTGCATCCTTTTGTTTCTCTTCTTTTATCTTCTCTGTTTTTGGGGATTGGAGCAGCCGCCCTGGGCCAGCTGAATCTTATGGATGTGGATACTGCTATTCGCGAGGGTTTTGGCAGTATTCTTGCAAATATTGGAATTGTTATTGTTCTGGGTGCGATAATCGGTGTTTTTCTGGAGAAGTCCGGTGCAGCACTGAAAATGGCGGATACAGTTATTAAAAAGATCGGACCCGGCCATCCTTCGCTGGCAATGAGCATTATCGGGTGGATTGTTTCAATTCCGGTTTTCTGCGATTCCGGATTTGTCATTCTGAACACCATGCGAAAAACGATTACCAGAAAAACCAGGTCTCATGCGGCAACTATGAGTGTTGCTCTGGCCACCGGATTGTATGCCTCTCATACCCTTGTTCCCCCTACTCCCGGGCCTATCTCTGCAGCCGGGAATCTCGGAATTGGCAGCAGTCTGGGAATGGTGATTCTTTTCGGGATATGTATCAGTCTTGTTCCTATGCTGGCGGGATATATCTGGGCGAGGTTTATGGGGGCACGGGTAGAAACCAGGGAAGATCTGCTTAATAAGGAGTTTTTCCGTAACGGACTGGATGGAGACCAGGCGGTGGAAAAACAGTATGGTCAGCTCCCCTCTGCATTCAAATCCTTCGCTCCCATTGTTGCCCCCATACTTTTAATTGCGATTGCTGCTGTGGCAACTCTTCTCGGGGACCATGGGCAACCGGGGATTATAACCGGATTTCTCATTTTTTCCGGTAGTCCCCTTATGGCCCTTCTTGCCGGATTTCTCTTTGCCCTGTTTCTGGCACCCTCGTTAAGTGAAGAAGTGTTGATGAAATGGATTGGTTCCGGGATACGAATTGCAGGGCCTATTATCCTGATAACCGGTGCCGGCGGAGCGTTCGGTGCAGTTATCAAGGCTACCCCTTTGCCGGTCTACCTTGGACAGGTTATGGAGAACTGGAATATCGGTATATTTTTGCCTTTTATAATAGCTGCCGCGTTGAAGACTGCCCAGGGATCAACCACTACAACCATGGTTGCAACGTCAGCAATTATTGCACCATTGACGGGTTCTCTCGGACTGGACTCGGTCTATGGAACGGTCCTTACCGTAATGAGTATTGGTGCCGGAGCTATGGTCTGCAGTCATGCCAATGACTCATATTTCTGGGTTGTTGCAGAATTTACCGGCATGGATATAAAGACTGGCTATAAAACCCTGACTGCGGCTACTGCTGTTCAGGGAGGGGTAACCATGCTTGTTGTTCTGCTTTTTTCTTTCCTGCTTCTGTAGCAATGTGAAGAAGTATTTATGCCTGCTTCGTCTCTTTCAGCTTTGTAACCGTATAGGCTCCGCCGATAAGCAGGATGCCGCCAATAATCTGCAGCAGGGTAAGCCTCTCCTGAAAGATAAAGAACGAAATCAGGGCTGTGAAAAATGGCCGTGTAAGCTGAAGTATATTGGCAAGGGAAACACCCAGATGCGGTATGGATCGGTAAAAAAGTGAGTGACCCAGACCGATTCCTGCCAGCCCGGAGAGAATAAGTACAAACCACAGCCAGGGGCCTGCCTCAAAATGGAAGTTCATTCCGTAGCCCGCAATATGGCTTATCAGAAAAAGGGGTATTACAAAGGTAAACACCGCGGCATTGACAAAATAGGGGGAGTACCCCGGCAGCCAGGCGCGGACGAGGGCACTCAGAACCGCCCATGATAAAGCTGAAAGGAGAACAAAGCCGACCCCAAGCATAGAAAATGAGCTGCCTCCGGAACTGCCTGGAGAGATGGTCAGGATTACACCGGCAATTGCAGCAAAAATGCTTACGTAGAACATAGGTTTTTTCAGCAGCAGCCGTTCATCCAGGAAAAAAATGCAGCCCAGAACAACGCTGAAGATGGCGGCAGACTGATAGATAAGTATAGCCAGTCCGGGGAATACATTGTAGAGCCCGGCGGTATAGGCCGCCTGAAAGGAGAAGTTTGCCACACCTATCAGAGCCATCTTGGGCAGAAGATGAGAGAGGTTCCCCCGTATTTTCTTTCTCTCTTCAGAGGCCGTCGCGGTAAAGAAGAGGGGCCAGAGAACAATAATGGCGGAAACATACCGGGCAAACGACTGGAACATTACCGGAAAGCCGGATCCCACATATCGTATCATTACGGCGGTAAAAGACCATACCAGGGCAGCTCCGAGGTTAAGGAATATTGCAGAACGATAGTTGCCGGTCATTGCGTCTCCTTCAGGCACAGGTGGGGCAATAATAGTATAAAAAGTCTTTTTATTATACCGCTTTTTGCAGTTTGAATGTATCATATATGCTACAAGTGGCCCCGACGGCCGCCTGCGAAAGGAGTACTGAAAAAATGATTAATCCTTTAAAAAAGAAACTGCAGAAAGGTGAACCGGCCCTTGGGTTCTGGGTAACAATTCCCAGCCCTGATGTTTCTGAAGCGCTTTCTCTTCTTGATGTCGACTGGCTGCTCTTCGATATGGAGCATTCTCCCATGAACCCCCAGAATGCACAGATCGGTATGCAGGGCATGAAGGGTGACAGGGCTACACCGATTGTCCGGGTTGCCTGGAATGATCAGGTGCTGATAAAGCGGGCACTGGATATCGGTTCCTACGGGATTGTAATTCCTATGGTGAATACTGCTGAAGATGCGCGGAAAGCTGTGGCAGCCTGCAAGTATCCCCCCAAAGGTATCAGAGGCTGCGGGCCCCGGCGGCCTTCACTCTATGACAGTGAGTACCGTGAAACCGCCGATGATGAAATTCTTATTCTTGTTCAGATAGAGACCCTTGAGGCGGTTGAGAATGTTGACGAGATTTGTGCGGTGGAAGGTGTGGACGGAGTCTTTATGGGTCCGATGGACCTTTCATTCTCCATGGGGCTGCGTGGTAGTTTTGATAATGCGGATTTCCAGAAAGCAGCAGATACCATTCTTGCATCAGCAAAACGGCACAAAAAAGTATCCGGTCTCTGGCTGGGTGCAGGTCACACGCTGAATGAGCGTGTTAAGGAAGGCTGGCAGTTTATCGGTGTGGGAATTGATGTGGGCTTTGTTCAGGATGGTGCCAATGCAGCCCTTAAGGCTGCAAGAGGATAGATTCCTGTAATCAGGACAGCTGGGAGCGTTTGCGGCGGAATGCCTCTTTGGCCTTTTCGATCTGGTTGGCATAGCTTTCGTAGTTTTCTGAAAGCAGTGCCATCTGGATCACGCTTATAACGCAGAGCTCGCTCAGGCGGGCTGCCGGAAGGTCGCTGAGTACATTGGACTCTCTTGAACTGGTGAAAAGCACCACATCCAGATGCTCTGTAAGGGGAGTGTGGGGATAACCGGTAATACCGATAACCTTTGCTCCCTGCTCCTTTGCCATTCGTGCAGCATCAACGGTGTTGTTGACTCGTCCCGAGTGGGCGATTGCTATGGCGACATCTCCTGTATGGAGCTGGGATGCCGCGGTAATCTGAAGCCAGGCATCGTTGTAGCAGGTGCATTGAAGGCCCATTTGCATCAGTATGTAGGCGGCACTTAAGGCAACAGAGCCGGAACCTCCCTCACCGTAAATATCTATCTTTCGGGCGGATCCGATCAGATCCACGGCTTTCTGCAGGTCGTCATCATTTAAAATCATCATTGTTTCATCCAGCACCGACTGGTTGAAGTGAAACAGTTTCTGCTTGATAACCTTTACAGATTCTCCACGCTTTATTTGGAAGGCATCAGTACCGGGAGTCAGAAATTCACGCTCTATATAGTATTTTAGCTCTGTATAGCCCTTAAACCCGATAGCCCTGCAGAAGCGGATTATTGTTGCCGGACTTGTCTGGGCGGCTTTTGCGAGTGCCTGGGCGGACATCCCTGGAATATCCTCACTGTGCTGAAGAATATAATCGGCGATCCGCTTTTCAGAGGTATTGAAGGTGGCATAGTGATTTCTGATACGGGTGAGGTATTCAATGCTTGCTATCGCATCACTTTTATTACTGGTTATGGTTGAGAAAGTTTGTGTAGCAAGCTTTGGGTTGGGTTTCATGATACTCTCTATTCCCCTGGATATTGTATAGTATATCTCAAGAAAGTAAATTGTGAAAGGGAAAAATGAAACATATACCTTAAAATGTGCCTACCGATGGAAATATGTTTCATTGATTAGACCTTTTCTCTGCCGGATCTGCAACTATCCCATGTGTTCGCTATACTTGAGGAATACCTGAGGTTGGGAATCATGAGAAAAACGGCTTTTATAACCATCGTTTTAATAGTCTTCAGTATAACTTTGACAGCCTGTAAACAGGAAGAGCTGTCTATTGTCATAATCCCCAAACTTACCAGTATCTCCTATTATGATGTGGTTTATCAGGGGGTAAAAGAGGGTGTCCCCTTTACCGCAGGAAGGCTTGGCGAGTTTATCCCGGTCAGAGATGGTATCAGCCTTCAGGTATCGCTGCCGCTGCTCAGGTTTACCAATGAAAATATTGATAAATATAATTTCTGACTAAAAAACTATGAAAAAGTATATCCCTGGAGTACATTAATAGACAGGCTTATTGACGACAGGGAGGTTGAATGCTGGTTCTGGCATTTTTTGCATTTCTTTCGGGAATGATAACCATACTTTCACCCTGTATTCTCCCGGTTCTCCCGGTGGTTCTCGCCGGTGGTGCCGGAAGAGGGCGGCGTAAACCCCTCGGGATTATCACCGGATTTATCCTCTCGTTTACACTTGTTACTGTATCCCTGTCTGCTCTTACCAGGGCATTTGGAATCGGTCCCGGGGTCTTGCGGATAGTCGCTGTTGCGGCGGTATCTCTTTTCGGGCTGGTGATGCTAATACCCGGGTTGAGTCTTCTCTTTGAGAAGCTTGCCTCAGGAATTACCGGGGCTTTTCAGCCCTCAGTCAGAGAAGGCGGCAGAAGCCGGAATGAAGGTTTTCTCTCCGGTATCGGGATAGGCTTAAGCCTCGGGATTTTATGGACCCCCTGTGTGGGGCCTATTATTGCATCTGTAATAACAGTTGCATTAGCAGGTACTGCCGATGCAGGGGCTGTGGTGATTACCTTTTTCTACAGCCTGGGAACAGCAATTCCGATGTTTGCGGTTATGAAAGGAGGACGCTCCCTTATTGGCAGATTTTCTTTTTTAACCAGGAATATGGAGAGGATTCGCCGCGGATTTGGGGTTCTCATGCTTTTTACTGCCCTGTCCATGAGTCTCGGCTGGGATCTGCGTTTTCAGGCTTTTGTACTCAAGGCTTTGCCCTCCTACGGCAGAGGACTCACTCTGATTGAAGATACAGGTGCGGTTCAGAACGCCCTTACTGAACGCCAATCAAGCCTGTGGGGAGTCAGCAGCGGGTATGCAGAGGAGGGAGTTTTTACCGGAGTAGGCAATGATGTCTCCATGCAGGGGGTACCCGGTTTCTACGGTATGGCTCCGACATTTTCCGCAACCGGTCCATGGCTTAACTCTTCACCGCTTAAAATGTCTGAGCTGACAGGAAAGGTGGTGCTCATCGATTTCTGGACATATTCGTGTATTAACTGTATCCGGACCCTTCCGTATCTAAAAAGCTGGAATGAAAAGTATGCTGATCAGGGGTTTGTTATTATCGGGGTTCATTCGCCGGAATTTGTCTTTGAGCAGGAACCCGGCAATGTTCGCAAAGCAGTTAAAGACCTAAGTGTCAGTTGGCCTGTTGTACTGGATAATGATTTTTCCCAGTGGCGGGCTTATAACAACAGATTCTGGCCGGCCCATTTTCTTATCGATTCCCGGGGTAATGTCCGCTATTTTACTTTTGGTGAGGGGCGCTACGGTGAAACTGAGCGGATGATCCGCAGCCTGCTGGTAGAGACAGGAGCACGGTTTGCCTCGTTCAGCGAACATGCAGGTTACGGTGAGGTGGCGGCAACGCCGGAAACCTATCTTGGAAAGGAGCGGGCGGACAGGATGCAGCTGGATCCACCACTGGGGTTGGGGACGGAGGTTTATTCTCTCCGGGAGAATCCGGATCTGCACCACTGGAGTATTGGCGGGGAGTGGAAGATTACCTACGAGTATGCGGAGCCTGTTAAAACTGAGGGAGGAGATATTTCTCTCCATTTTGATGCCCGTTCGGTGTTTGCTGTTATTGACCCGCTTGAAGATGCAGGTGTTTCCCCGCAACTCAGGGTGGAGTTTGGCGGAAAAACTGAAGAGATTGATTTGTCGGAGCCCCGGATGTATCGGCTGCTCGGGTTTGATCAGCCGAAACGGGGCACTGTCAGAATGCACGTCCCGAAGGGCGTGCGGATATATTCATTTACATTTGGAGGCTGAAGATGAAAGCTATACGCCTGATGACAGGGATTCTGTTTATTGTCTTGACGGTTGTTTCCCTTAATGCAGCCGAAACCGCTGTGCTTGCAGGCGGATGTTTCTGGGGGGTTGAGGGTATCTACGAGCATGTTACAGGTGTTGAGAAGGTTGAATCCGGTTATTCCGGCGGAGATGCGCGGACGGCAAATTACAATGCGGTAAGCAGCGGTTTTTCGAAGCATGCCGAGTCGGTGCGGATTCAGTTTGATCCGGAGCAGATCTCCTATTCTCAGATTCTCGATATTTTCTTTACTGTTGCCCATGATCCCACTCAGCTTAATTATCAGGGGCCTGATCACGGAAGGCAGTACCGGTCCGTGGTGTTTTATCTGGATGATCAACAGCGGAGTACCGCGGAAGCGGTTATCCGGCAGCTGGAAGCGAATAGGGTGTATGCGGATAAAATAGTTACGATTCTGCAGCCCTTTGATAAGTTCTACACTGCGGAGATGTATCATCAGGATTTTATGCAGCGCAATCCTGCTCATCCCTATGTTTCCTACTGGGACTGGCCCAAGATTGAGCATCTCAAAGAAGCTTTTCCCGCTCTGTACCGGGAGCGCAGCTGGACTGTTCATTAATTATTCTGCATTTTCTTGCTTTCTCCCAACGGAAATTCTACGCTGTAAAGTGCAGAGTAATTTATGGGGAAGAAAATTCTTCTTGTAGAAGATGAAGCAATTATAGCAATGAGCCAGGCGGCGGTTCTCAAGAAACACGGCTTTGAAGTTCTGAATGCCTACTCCGGAGAGAAGGCGGTGGAGACAGTCCTTCGGGATGAAGATTTGTCTATTATATTGATGGATATAGACCTGGGAAAAGGTATCGACGGGACTCAGGCGGCGCGTAAAATACTTGAAGAACGTGATCTTCCCATTATTTTTCTCACAAGCCATGCGGAAAAAGAGTATGTAGACCGGGTTAAAGAGATTAGCGGATACGGATATGTGCTGAAGAATTCCGGTGAGTTTGTGCTTATTGAATCCATCAATATGGCATTTTCCCTGTTTGAATCACAAAGTGAAACACGTCGGCATATGACTGTACTTGAGTCAAGGGAGCATATTCTCAGGCATGTAAACCGGGTTCTGCAGTCTTTACGGGAATTGAACCATTCCATCATCCATGACTCAGACCTCGACAGCCTCATTACCTCCGTGTGCCGCACTCTGGTGGAGACAAGCGGATATACCCGGGTATGGATAATCATTACCCGGGGAGGCCGCCCTGTTCCGTCTTTCTATTATTACGGTGTGATAGAGGGTGCCGGATCTTTCGGTGATTATCTTCTGAAAGGGAATATCCCGCATTGTGCCCGTCAGGCTTTATTGTCCCGATCCGTTATTATTACTGAGAACTCGGAAAACCAGTGCGCGGACTGCCCCTTCGGGAAGGCAGATGGGGCCGGTTGTGTAAGGGGGAAGAGCGATGTTTCGTTTACAACGTCTCTGTACCATGAAGACACCGAATTCGGCTGGATAACGGCGGTTCTTCCGTATGAGTACAGTGATAACCAGGAGGATACGCAGCTTTTTGCTGAGATTGCGGAAGACATCAGCTATGCCATGGAGAACCTTGCCAGAGAAGAAGGGCTCCGGGATTCTAATCACAGATTGAAAGAGCAGGAAGAACGATATGAAACCCTCTACACCCATGCTACCCTGCCGTATCAGTCGCTTGACATGAACGGTTGCTTCCTTGATATCAACCCTGCCTGGCTCAGAACTCTGGGATACTCCCGCGAGATGGTTATAGGTGCATATTTTGAAGATTTTCTTCATCCGGAGGATCTTGAAAAGTTCCGGGCATATTTTCCCAAACTTATGGGCCGGGGAACAATGCATGAATTACAGGTCAGACTCAGGCATAATAAGGGCCACTATCTTGATGTATCTTTTGAAGGATGTGTCGGCCACTACCCCGACGGGAGGATCCGCCAAACCTACTGTGTATTCAAGGATATAAGCCAGGTTAAAAAACTGGAGGCTATGAAAGAGCTTGAACAGCGCCGTTTCCGTGCACTGTTCAACAATATTGTCGAAGGGGTCTGTTTTCACGAGCTTATTTACAATGACGAGGGGAAGCCTGCAGACTATCGGATTCTGAATGTAAACAGATCCTATGAAAGTATTCTGGGGCTTTCTCTCAGTTCGGTTGCCGGACGTCCGGCCAGTGAGGTATACGGCACTGATCCTGCTCCTTACCTTGATCTCTACACTGCTGTTGTGGAAACAGGTAATGCTGACAGCTTTGAGACCTATTATACCCCTATGGACAAGTATTTTATAATCTCTGTATTCGCCACGGGGAAGAAAGGATTTGCCACAATCTTTTTCGAGATGACCGATCATGTCCGGACCAGGGAGTATCTCAATCAGGAAAGGATGTTTCTCAAACAGATTGCCGAAGCCAGTCCCGTTGGGATAATCAAAATAGATGGTCAGGGACGAATTGTTTTCGCTAATAAACAGGCTGGCGAAATCCTGGGAGAGAAAACAGAAGTAATTACCAGCAGGCAGTTTGATGATCCTTCCTGGCGGGCCGAATCGCTGGAAGGCATAACGATGACAGAAGATGAACTTCCCTTTGCCCTGGTTCAGGATACAGGGAGACCGGTTTACGGTATGCAGCATGTCTATTTTGATTCTCAGGACAGACGCAAGGTTCTCTCTGTTAATGCGGTTCCGGTGTTCAGTGAAAGCAGTGAGTTTGACGGCGCAGTAATGGCTCTTGAAGATATTACCATGCGGGTTGAAGCGGAGGGAAAACTGCAATCGGCTCTGGACGAGAAGGATTTTCTTATGAAGGAGATAAATCACCGGGTAAAAAATAACCTGATGCTGATTTCTTCTCTTATAAATTTGAAGAACGATTCTCTGGGGAATTCGGTGGATTTATCCGATATATCCCATCAGATTGATACCATCCGGATTCTCCACGAGCGTCTATACTCTTCCGATGATATTCGGAGGGTAGATATGGCGGAGTATTTCCGCTCTATTCTTGATTCCATTTTTTCAACCTTCAGTGCCTCCAGGATTAAAGTACTTCTTAATGCGGAAAACATCTCACTTCCTGCCAGGGAGGCTATTCCCTTCGGACTAATCCTGAATGAGCTGGCGATAAATGCAATCAAGTATGCCTTTCCAAATATTGCTGAACCAGTATTTTCAGTAAAGCTGTTCAGAGATGCAGATAATGTTTTGATCTGTGAAATGGGTAATAACGGGCCGCCCATTCCCGAAGATATAAGCCTGGATAACCCTTCCACACTCGGTTTGAGACTTGTTTCCGCTCTGGTAGCCCAGCTCAGGGGTAGAATCGAAGTGGAGAAGAGAGCCAGTCCTCTGTTCAGGATTACCATTGTAAGGAAATTCGAGTGAGGAGGATCAGGCGTACTGTCAGGTACTTCGTTGTAATGATCCTGATTCTGCTCCTGCTTTTTTCCCTGCTTTATGCAGTGGTATTTATTTATTTTGATCATGGGCGTACTCTTTTTCTCTCTTCTTATATCCGACAGTTTTATGATGAGTTTCATATAACCCGGGAACTCTACGGTCGGCTTGCCCGAGCGTTTTTTCACCTTGAGGTAGATACCCGGGAAATCAAGGAACTGTTTTCCTCCGGTGTGAATGAGCGGGATGCCGGGGAGAAAAACAGAAAAAGACAGGAGCTTTATGAACGACTTCTACCCCTGTTTCACAATCTGCAGGAGGTTCGGTTCCGGCAGATTAATTTTCATGAGCCTGGAAATATAAGCTATCTGCGTATGCTCAGGCCGGAAACGTATGGAGATGATCTTACCGGAATCCGGACGTCCGTAGAACTCGTTAATAAGGGAAGAGTTCCGTTGTCAGGATTCGAAGAGGGAAAAATATTCCATGGTTATCGCTTTCTGTTTCCCCTCTATACGGCTTCAGACTACCTCGGTTCCGTTGAGTTCAGTGTTTCCATGGGTACCGTGCTCAGTACATATACGGAAATCTACGGACATGAAATGCAGTTTATTCTTCTTCGTGAACAAATGGAAAAGAAGGTATTTGATCAGGAACAAAGGAATTATGTGGACTGGGAGATAAGCCGTGAGTTTGTTCTTGATAAGGAATTTTCAGATTATGATATTCTCGGCCCCCGGGTTCCACGGGACACGGCGCTTAGAATCGAATCGGCGTTAAAGAAAAACCGCCCTGAGGGTCTGCCTTTTGCCCTTTCTCTGAAAATTAAAGGAAGATATCGGCTGCTGACTTTTTTACCGATAAACAACTTTGAAGACCGGACGGTGGCATATGTTTTTACCCTTGATGAGGCCGGTAAACTGAAAACTCTCCGAAACAACTTCTATATTTTAATAATCGTACTTACGGTTTTACTGCTGAGTACCATCGGTTTTTTCTGCTACTTCTTCTACAGCCGTAGCAGGATTCAGCAACTCTCCCGGATAGATTATTTGACCGGGATCTCAACCCGGGCGGTTGTGTATGAGGAAATACAGCGGGAAATGAACAGGTATAGGCGTTATGGAAAAACCCTGTCGGTTATGATTGCTGATGTTGATCATTTCAAGAAAATCAACGATACCCACGGACATATAATCGGTGACAAGGTATTGTGTAAAATTGCCGACTTGCTGAATCTCAATATACGGACAACTGATACTCTCGGCCGGTTTGGTGGAGAGGAGTTTGTCATTCTGCTGCCTGAAACAACTCTGGCCCAGGCTATTGCCGCCGCCGCTAAACTGAGGGGTCTTGTTGAGTCTCATCTTTTTGATGATGCAGGCTGGGTTACCGTCAGCATGGGAGTAGCGCAGATGGATGAGGATGTCCTATCTGTGGAGCAGCTGGTGGAAAAGGCGGATAAGAGCCTGTATGAGGCGAAGAAGCTGGGAAGAAACAGGGTTATTGCTCTTTGACTGATAACTGCTGTTCCTAGATCAGTGCTTCCAGATCATGAAAGCGCAGGGGTTTTCTGAGCAGTCCCAGAGGATTAAGTTCCAAAGCCCTTCGATCCAGTTCGCTGTCCAAATAGCCGGTCATAAAGATAATTGGTGTGGAATGTGTCTGGCGGATGGCTTTTGCGGCTTCTATGCCATCAATGCTTCCCGCCAGATTGATGTCCATAATTATAAGATCAGGTTCGTGTTCCCGGACTGCGTTGATGGCATTTTCTCCGGCACCGATCTGGCCGCATATGGTATAGCCTGCCGTTTCCAACTGCATACCCAGGCTTATTGCAATGAGGGTTTCATCCTCTACCAGTAGAATCTTTGAGTACTTTTTCATTCTGTTACCCGTACCGAATAGAGACTCAGAGGAAACTGCATGTGCCATTCCAGCTCGTCGTTACTGCTGAAGTCGCCTTTGCTGTTCATCTGTTGTTTGCTGATTGCCTGGATAAGCGTAATGGCTGTAACAGCCTGATTTTCTGATTCAGATCTGATATTTTTCATGTTCACTTCTTTATCTTGAAAGTAAAGAAAGCCGTAATTGTTTTCATCCAAGCTTAACTCGATATGTATTGTATGTCCGTCCTCCCTTGTTCGTCTATACCGGAGAGAGAGACTGAGGAGTTCTATGAGGATTAATCCGAGGGGAATGGCAGTATCAAGGATAAGTGGAAAACTTTGAGTCTGCAGATCTGTCCCCGTATCCGCAGAGACATCGTTCATCATATAACGTACCAGTTCTTCAACAAAAACCGTGCTGTCTATGTGTGACAAATCCTGAGATCGGTAGAGGAGCTCGTGGACAAGAGATACGGAGAAGATTCTTCTCTCTGTTTCTTTTATCAGTATCCTTGTTGCCGGGCTCTCCTCCATTCTTGAAGCTTCTATAACCAGCATGGAAAGTATTACCTGCATTGTGTTGCGGGTTCGGTGATACAGCTCCCTCACCAGTGTTTCCCGTTCCTGAAGAGCTGATGAGAGTTGTTCCCGGGATTCCTGTTCTTTCTTGTAGCTGCTGCTTATTCGGCTGAGCATCCGGTTGATGGTCCTAGTTATTGTATCTAGCTCATCTGGGTGTTTAAAAAAGAAATGTTCCCGGTCTAGACTCAGGGCTATATAGCTGCTGCTGGTTAATCTAACCGATTTCAGGTAGAGGTTGATTTTCTTCAGGTGTCTGAGGATGAAACGCTGCTGAAAGAGAATAATACTGGCTGCAAAAAAGAGGGTAATGAAAATAATACCCACAATATTCAGAAATACCTGATTACGCAGTTTGGCGTGCAGATGGGAAAGTCCAGCTTCAACAAACAAAACACCGAGGGTCCGCTCTTCATCTTTGTAGGTGTATACAAGAGGGAAGGTGCGTTCCAGAGAGTTTCTGCCCGTATAGGTTCCCATGGCTGCAACCGCGGAACGGAAATTATTCCGCTCCTCCAGTACTGCAACGAAGTTGATATTCGGGCGGGAATAGATGCCCCGAAGGAGAATGCCCAGCTGGTCATCATCAAGAAAAAACCTGCTGGCGGTAATTGCGGTAAGATAACTGGTCTCAATGGAGAAGAGATTCTGTTCTATGTTGTGCATTTCGTACTGATACTCAACATAGTATTGCCCTGCAATTGCCAGAAACGAGAACAGGAGTGCGGTCAGGGTTATAATGAGAATGAACTTTGTTTCCAGACTTGGATATACCATTCAGTTTTTCAGTGCTCCCTCGATGCTTTCCAGGCTGAAGTCATAGTCGGCGAGCTTCGGGTTGAGAGACCGGGAAAGCAGGGAAAAGTCTATATCCCTGTATTTGCTGTACAGAGAAATATACCGGGCGGCGTTTTCGGCGGTTGCTACATGAGTTGAGGGAGAAAAATAGGTCCCGGTACTGTCCAGAAAATCCCGGCCGTTAAGATAATCCACCAGATAGATAAGGATTTCAACATAGGAAAAAAGGGTTGCCGAAACTGTTGCAGTGAATCTTCCCTCCAGAACCTGTTCCAGCCCGGTGGTCGACAGGTCAAGACCGCCTATGAGGACGTCTGCCCCTGGGGTTTTTCCCATATCCTCTATAGCCAGAGCTGCCCCGATTCCCAGTTGGTCGCTTGCAGTCCACACAATACGGGTCTGCGGATAGCGGAGAAGGAGCTGGGCTGTTTTATCCCTGCTTTCAGTGAGGGTCCAGAATGTCGGTACTATCTGCAGCAGTCTTGCCTGATCAAATTCCTGAACCGCCTGTCGCAGCCCCTCTTCTCTCTGCAGGCTTCCTTCCCAGGTGTGGTCACCACTAATTCCGAGGATCTGTATTCCGCCTGTTGTATCGGGATTTTCTGACTCCAGTGCGGCATGGATGAGCTCTTTTGCCAGGAGGTATCCCTTTTCTTTCTCTTTCTGGGAGTAGACGGCAAGCCAGGAAGAATAGACCGACCGTGGTCTGTAGCCCAGGGCGGGAAGTTCTTCATCAAAGAGAGGCCCATGAATCATCATGGGAATCTGCAGCTGTTCTGCAGTGTCCAGCAAGGGTTTGACCTGACCGAATGCTACAGAGCAGATTGCTCCGTCCGGTCGGGGTTCCCGGGAAAGAATCCGGCTCCCCTCATCGGGCATGGCAAAGCGGTCTCCCACCTCAAATTCATACACCATGATTTCAGTTTGAAGAACAGCGGCAGCGGAAGCAAGAATTGCATAAACCTGTGGCCAGTATGTGTTGTTTTCCGAGGTTGGGGTAAAGAAGGCAATCTGATGCTTAACTTCAGTGTTGTCTGCAAAAAGTATGGTTCCGCCTGGAAGAAAAGCTGTCAGTATTGCAAAAAAGACAATACACCTATGCATTTTCAGTTATTCCAATTGATATAACCAATGATAGGTAATTCTATGCCAAAATGAAAGTCTTTTCAGTATTTATTATTAAGGGGGACCTCTAAAAGTAAGATATTTTTTATCACACCTGAGGAGGATAGAGTTTGTGGCTCACGGTAAACTTTGACAAAGCAGGATATGGAGAAAAGAGTTGTTGTCAGAGCTGCTATAAGATTATTGAAAATGCCCAGTTGTCCTTTTTGGGGAAGGCCCCGGCTTATATGGTAGTGCTGAACGACTCTACGAAGGTGGATATTTGAATGGCATATATTGAACTGGGCACCCGGTCCCATAAGCGGGCTACGTTGGGCATCAGCCTGGGAAGCATGATTACTTTTGCAATTATGTACAGCCCCCAGCCTTTGATAAGTGTCTTCTCCGCCGAATACGGAGTTTCACCTGCTACCGCGAGTTTGTCTGTTTCGCTTACCACATTCGGGCTGGCGGGGGCGCTCTTTTTTATTGCCATTATAACCAATGTGTTTTCCCGTAAAGGGTTGATGTGCTTTTCCCTGATAGTCTCTTCAAGTCTGACCCTGCTTTCGGCATTTATGACGGATTTCACTCTTTTTCTGGGGTTCCGCCTGCTTATCGGTATTGTTGTGGCCGGTTTTCCGTCGGTGGCTATGGCTTATCTGTATGAAGAGTTTTCTCCAGAGGATCTTGGTAAGGTTATAGGCTATTATGTTTCCGGAACTGCTCTTGGAGGTCTTTCCGGACGGATAATAGTGGGCGCTCTTTCAGATTTTATGAGTTTTCATCTGGCTTTTGCCATTCAGGGAATTCTCAGCCTTGCGGTGAGTATCTGGTTTCTGGTTTCCCTGCCTCCTTCGAAGAATCATGTGCAGAAAAAAATCAGCCGTAAAGAGTGGTTTGCCGGAATTACAGCAGCCTTCGGCAGCAAGGGGCTGGTCCCGGTCTATCTGGTGGGTTTTTTGATTATGGGATCCTATATCAGCATCCTCAACTACATCGGTTACCCGCTTACCTCGGAGCCCTACAATCTCAGCCAGACGCTTTTCGGCTTTCTTTTTGTGGTTAACCTGTTCGGTTCTTACAGCTCAGTGCTTTTTGGTAAGTTAGCGGACCGTTATCCCCGGCCGCTTGTCATGTCTGTGGCATTAGGGGTAATTGCTCTCGGGGTAGGTGCAACCCTTCACCCCTGGCTTATATTCAAGATTGCAGGAGTTGCAGCAGTAGCCTTCGGGCTTTTTGCGGGGCACTCTGTGGCCAGCGGCTGGACGGGAATTCTTGCTCCCAAAGAGTACAAGGGACAGGCCTCTGCTTTTTATCTGCTCTTCTATTATGCCGGATCAAGTATTCTTGGCTGGGCGGGCGGTTTGTTCTTCCGGCAGTATGACTGGCTTGGACTGACCCTCTATATTTTCACCCTCCTGAGTCTTACTCTGGGCATTACCTTTCTCTTCCTGAGAAACAGGGAGTAAAGAGGACAGGTGTCCTTTTAGCTGACTGTTTTACTTGTATACAGTAAAAAGAGAGTAGTCGACATTCGGAGGATAATGCGTGTGAATGATGAAGCGCTGAGAATAGTTACATCCAGAAATCTAACCACACGACAGAAAATTACCCAGCTTGCCGCAGTGGGGGAGTGTACAATTTTTCCCATGAGTATCCCGGAACGGTTCCGGTATTACGCGGAGCAGGGTGCTCTGTGCGATATGAATGAAGGCAATGCACCCTACAGGCCTCGTTATGTACTCCCTGACTATCAGAAGTTTCTGAACCAGGGGAGTGAATTTCTGCACCTTTCGCCTCCCGGGGATTTAGATGAGGCGTTGAACGCCTTAAGCATTATTTATCATCATGTGCCCTCTATTACCGGAATGCCGGTATATGTGGGTGCTCTGGATACTCTGATTGATCCTTTTCTTGAAGGGGTTGATGATACGGAAGCGAGAAAAAAAATCGGGCTGTTTCTAAACTTTATCGACAGGACTATTCCCAGCGGATACTGTCATGCAAATATCGGACCCTGGGATACCAGGGCGGGAAGGATAATTCTTTCCCTGCTGCCTGAACTGAAAAATGCAGTACCGAACTTTACCATGAAGTATGATTCGGCTGCTACTCCGGAAGATTTCGTCGAGGCTGCAATGCATTCCGCCATGGTCTGCGCGGGGCCTGCTGTATGTAATCATGATATTCACCGGGAGACTTATCCCGGTGAGTACGGGGTTGTCAGCTGTTATAATATTCTCCCCGAATCCGGCGGGGCTTACTGCCTCTCCCGGATTGTACTCCCCCGGCTTGCTGATATGGCAGATAACCATGAGCATTTTTTATCAACCCTCCTTCCGGATGCCCTGAATGCCCTGGGTGAATATATGAATGAGCGCATCCGCTTTTTTGTGGAGGAGTCCGGCTTTTTTGAGAGCTCCTTCCTTGTTCAGGAAGGATTGATAAGCCCTGACCGCTTTGTCGGCATGTTCGGTCTTGCAGGGCTTGCCGACTGTGTAAACACGCTGATGGGCTGCGAGTCCGGATATGGCCGAGATAATGAGGCGGATAATCTGGCAGAGACCATTCTCTCCGAGATTGCGGTGTTTGCCGGCAATTTTGAAGCCCCCTATTCACCTATATCCGGAGGGCATCATATGCTTCATGCTCAGGCCGGACTTGCAACGGACGAAGGAGTTTCCCCGGGAATACGGATTCGGGTAGGGGATGAACCGGATTCTCTATTTACCCATTTGCGGCACAGTGCCAGGATGCACAAGTATATTCCCACAGGCTGTTCCGATATTTTTCCGGTGGAGAGTACGGCAGATAAAAATCCGGCAGCTCTGGTGGACCTGATTAAAGGCGCGTTTTCTCTGGGTGACAAATATCTCAGTTTTTACGCTTCCGACGGCGATCTTGTGCGTATTACCGGTTATCTGGCAAAGCGCAGCGAAATCGGTCGTTATGAGGATGGCGGAGCTGTTCTGCACGATACGATTGCAGGAGCATCGCTGAACTACAGAAACAACCGGGTTGGCCATCGCAAAGTACGTACACAGAATGATCTCAGCCCCGGTAAATAAGATAATTCCCTTCAGTCTTGTTGACGGACCCGGCAGTCGTACGGCGATTTTCCTGCAGGGCTGCAATCTTATGTGTTCATACTGCCACAATCCCGAAACACGCAGAATTTGCAACAGCTGCGGGAATTGTGTTGACCACTGTCCTGCGGGAGCTCTGGAAATGAGGGACGGAGAGCTTGTATGGCATGATGATCGCTGTACAGGTTGTGACTGCTGTATAAATATCTGCCATAATTCCGCATCCCCGAAGGTCAGGCGTATGGATGTCGGTGAGGTATTGTCTCTTGTTAAAAATAATACTCCCTTTATTCGGGGAATCACTGTTTCGGGCGGGGAATGCAGCCTTTATCCCGAATTTCTTGCTGAACTGTTTACAGGTGCCAGACAACTTGGACTGGAAACTCTTATGGACAGTAACGGGACAGTGGATTTTACCTTGTATCCCCACCTTATTGAAAATCTCTGTGACGGGGTTATGCTGGATGTTAAGAGCTGGGACAGGGATCTCTTTTTTACCCTCACCGGGGGAAGCAACACCGTGGTGCGGAGGAATCTGCGCTATCTTGCAGATATCAGACGCCTTACCGAGATCCGTATTGTCTGTATCCGGGAGCTGACAGACCCTGAGCGGATAATAATGGAGATCAGTTCTCTTATACCTGACAGGGTGCAGGAGCAGCGTTTAAAACTTATCCAGTACAGGCCTCACGGGGTTAAGGATCTGCGTAACGCCCGGGGATATTCAATGTCCCAGCTTGAGATTCTTGCTGTTCAGGCAGCAGAGCTGGGATTTGGTGAAGTTAGTATTCAGTAGAGGAGTTTTTTCAGTGATTCATTGTCAGGCTAATTTCTTTTCAAAAATTCTCATGAACCATGTAGATGTGGATGTGTTGATTCCTTCAATGCCGGATAATGATATCCTTTTCAATGAGCTGGGGACCGTCTACCCCCGGGGATGTGAACATCCGGTACTGTATCTGCTGCATGGTGCCCTGGAGGACCACTCCAGCTGGCTGCGCCAGACCTGTGTGGAGCGCTATGCTGAGAATGCCGGAATTGCTGTCGTTATGGCATCTGCTCAGAACGGTTTTTATGCCAATGCCTGTCAGGGGCATGCCTATTTTGATTTTTTTACCAGAGAGCTGCCAGACTTTATCTCTTATACCTTTCCTGTTTCGCGCCGCAGGGAAGACACCTTTGTTGCCGGGGCTTCCATGGGAGGCTATGGTGCGGCAAAACTGGCTCTCAGCTGTCCGGAATTATACTCGTCCTTCGGCTGTTTTTCCGGTGCCGTTGATCCGGAGAAGTTAGAGGCGAAGATGGTCAGTCAGGGTTACGATATCTTTCGCTACGATTTAATTTTCGGTGGTGCGTCCAAGGTAACCGGCAGCAGTGACGACCTCAAGGTCCTGGCCGCATCCCTTGCAGATTCCGGTATGAAGCCCGATGCCTTTGTCAGCTGCGGGCTGGAAGAGGTGAACAATTATGAGATGGTGTGTGAGTTTCGGGATGTCCTGGTTCAGTCGGGGTTTCAGGTACGCTTTACCGATGGTCACGGCGAACATGACTGGGACTACTGGGAACGCTGTATTGCCTTGTATATTGAGCATCTGGCCCATCTGATAGATCAGGAGAAGGCAAAATGAAAACAGTTTCCATCCCCTGGCTTGAGGGAAACCGGTCTGTTGAAATCGCTGAAGAGCATATCAGGTTCATTGCGACCCCAAATAATCCTGCTGCAGCACCTGATCCTGATGCAGAAATTCTCTACGCCCTTACTAATCCTGTGGGCTCCGCGGGGCTTCAGGCTCTGATCGGGGAATCTGAGGGGAAGAGAGTTGCTGTTGTTATTGACGACAATACCAGGGTGACACCGGTGGAGCGGGTGCTTACGGTACTGATAAGGAAACTTAAAGAACTGGGGGTCGGTTACGATCAGGTTGTGGTTATCCTCGCTCTGGGCAGCCACCGCTACATGACCCCGGAGGAGATCCGCAGGCGGGTGGGCGACTGGTGTTATGAACGGGTATCTGTTATCAATCATGAATATAAGGATCCTGCAGAGCTTGTGGATCTGGGAACAACCTCACAGGGGACGCCGGTGATTATAAACCGGGTGTTTTATGAGAGTGATATACGGCTCTGTATAGGAAATATTATTCCCCAGTTCATTGCCGGTTGGTCCGGCGGGGCGAAGATTATTCAGCCTGGTATTTCCGGTGCGGATACCACCGCCCGGGTGCATCTGAACGGATCTCTTACATGGCCGGAACGGTTGGGAAATCCCGAAAATGACATCCGCCATGATATGGAAGAGATTGCAGAACGCGCTGGGCTTCAGTTTATAATCAATACTGTTCTGAATCTAAATGAGCAGATCTACAAGGTAGTTGCAGGTGATATTATTGCCGCCCACAGAAAAGGGGTGGAATATGCAAAGGAAATTTACCAGCTTATTATCCCGGAGCAGGCGGATATTGTTATTGCCGGTTCTTACCCCGCCAACAAGGACATGTGGCAGGCCGACAAGGGGCTTGCCGCAGCGGTGCTTACGGTTAAACCCGGCAGAACCGTAATCTGGGCTGCTCCCTGTATTGAGGGAGTAAGTCCGGAGCATCCGATACTGCTTCGGCTGAAGGATACTCCGCCCCGACGGGTGTATGAAATGTGTGAAAACGGTGAGATTGATGATGTGGTGGGAGCCACCGCTCATATTATGATCGGCGTTATGCGCGAGATGGCTAATGTTATACTGGTAAGCGACGGAGTTTCCCGGGAAGAGTCTGAATCCATGGGCATTGCCTGGGCTCCGGATCTGAAAACGGCACTATCAGATGCCCGGGAGCGGGAAGGTCTGGATGCTTCAATCGGGATTATTACTCATGGTGCAGATCTGGCACCCCTTGTGGAGAAATCTACTGTAAGCTGAGTCCGGTTATGATTATCCCAAAAAGTTATAAAAAAAATTGTAATACAAATAATCTCTCAAGGGTCATTTGTCCTTTTTATTAAAAAACTAACTGTCTACTATTTCCTCAGAATCCGGTTGTGCTGCTGTTTCAGAGAAGCCGGCACTAAAAGAGATGAGGTTTGCAGGTATGTCTTTACATAAAGAAGATGCAAGAAGCGGCAAGGTTGTGTTTGTTGCCAACTGTCTGCTGAACGCCAGCAACAAGGTCCTGGAACAGGCCCGCTATAAGGGGATGTTCTCCGAGGTGGTTGCTTCCCTGGATAAGCTTGGCCTCGGGGTAATCCAGATGCCCTGTCCCGAAACCCTCTATCTGGGCAATCAACGCTGGTGGACCAGCAGGAATCTTTATGACAATCCGGGATACCGCAAATTGTGTCGCAAGATTGCCGACCAGATGGCGGACTATCTGGAGAGCTATCGCAACATTGGCTATCAGGTTCCGGCGATCCTTACCTGTGATGGATCTCCCTCCTGTGGAATTACCTGTTCCAGTTACTGTGAAGACTGGGGAGGAAGACCCAAAGAGATCCCCCGGGTGCTTGTGGATAAACCCGGTATTTTTATTGAAGAACTGAAAAAAGTAGTCAGTGCCCGGGGGCTTGAGTGTCCCTATATCTATGGTCTGAAGATGGACGACCATGGAGAATCAAACGAACAGATCATCAGGGATTTTGAGGACTTTCTGCAGAAAGAACTGAACTGAAATCCTGATTTTAATGAACATGGGAAATAGAATGAGCAACTTACTTAAGACAAACTTTGCAGGTGTAGAATTACCAAACCCCTTCATGCTGGCATCAGCACCTCCGGCAACCAATCCGGAGATTATAGCCCGCAGTTTTGAGCGAGGCTGGGGCGGGGCGATTATAAAAACAGTACAGTATACTCCCCGATGGACAAAGATAAATGTTACTCCCCGAATCCGTGCGGTAAAAGACAAAGGAAAGATCCTCGGGTTCACCAACTTTGAAATCGGCAGTCCCAAGACCCTGGATAAGTGGGCCGAAGGAATACTCTGGCTTAAGGAACGTTTCCCGGAGCATGCGGTTTTTGGCAGTCTTATGCATACGGATGTTCTGAACGAACATGAATGGCGGGAGGTAACCCGCATCTTTGATCAGGCCGGGGTAGACGGATTCGAGCTCAATCTCTCCTGTTCTCATGGTCAGGCTGAAAGCGGCAATGGTGCGGCTTTGGGTGCAGATGCTGAAAAGATAAAAATGGTAACCAGCTGGGTTCGGGAAGAGACAAAGAAGTCGGTTATGCCGAAGCTCACCGCACTGACATTTGATGTTCCCGGAAAAGGACTGGCGGCAAAAGACGCGGGTGCCGATGCACTTGCCGCCATCAACACTCTAAGTTCCCTTCCCGGAATTGATATCGATACCTTTGCCCCATACAGCACGGTGGATGGTCAGAGTGCCTTCCAGGGCTTAAGCGGTCGGGCTATTCGTCCTATTGCTCTTCGCTGTGTGGCTCAGTTAGCTGAGGCAACGGGGCTGCCAATTTCCGCCACCGGCGGTGCCTACACCTGGAGAGATGCAGTTGAGTTCATCCTGGCCGGTGCTTCCACAATACAGGTCTGTTCTGCGGTTATGGAGTACGGCTACGGGGTCATCGACAGCTTTAAAGAAGGTCTGGTGGACTACATGGAGACCAAGGGCTTCAAATCCATAGATGATTTCTGCGGCAAAGCTCTGCCCAATATTACCAAACAGATAGAACTGAACCGGGACACCCGGCTTTCCGCCCGGGTGGACAGTAAGCGCTGTGTCGGCTGCGGCCGCTGTGTGGACAGCTGTGCCGACAACGGTTACGGCGCAATCCGTATGGACGGCGGAAAAGCCGTGATCGATGCGGCAAAATGCGACGGCTGCGGGCTCTGCACTCAGATATGTCCTGCGTCCTGCATAGCAATGGACAGCGTTAATTGAGGTAGATGATGAGAAGCGGCAACGATCTGAATATTCTCAACGGAACTCTTATATTTCCTGAAGCCGAAAGAAAAGGAAGCATAGGGATTGCCGACGGCCTGATTACCCAGGTGGTGGAGAATCCGGAGGATCTGCTGCCTGCTTCCCGCATTATTGATGCTGAGGGCATGCTTATCTTTCCCGGACTTATCGATTCACACGTACATGTAAGGGCTGCCGGATTCAGTTACCGGGAAGATTTTTCCAGCGGCTCCCGGGCGGCAGCCGCCTCAGGGATTACCACAATTATGGAAATGCCCGGAACAGATATTCCTGCAAATACGGCAGAACGCTTTCGATCCCGTCTTGAAGAGGTCCGCAGGGACGGTGGTGTAAGCTTCGCCATGTACGGTGCCGCCGGCGCCGATAACCTGGATGAAATATCCGGGATTGCGGCAGCCGGTGCCGTAGGGTTCAAGACATTTCAGATGGCTCCGGTATCTGGAAGAGAGACCGAGTTCTACGGTATGTGTGCCGAAACCTATGAAGATTTGACAGCCATCATGGAGCGAGTAGCCCCTACGGGACTCTCCCTGACGGTTCACTGTGAGAGTCAGGAAATTATTAACAGCAGAACGGCAGAGATACGTGCCTCCGGCAGGAAGGATCTTGAAGCTTTCTGCACTTCCCGTCCGCCGGAATCAGAAACAGCTTCGGTGGAACTTGTAATTAAGGCGGCGGAGAAAACCGGCTGTAGAACCGTTATCGCCCATACAAGTACGCCAGAGGCAGTGGAGATGGTGCACAAAGCGCGCCTCCGGAAAGTCCCGGTGTATGTGGAAAGCTGTGCCCAGTACCTGAGTTTTGATAAGGATCAGATGGCTCCCCATGGAGTCTTTGCCCGGATGAAGCCGCCTTTCAGGGACAGAGACCGGGTTGAAAAAATGGCAGCTTTGTATGGTGAAGGAAAAATAGACATTACCGGAAGCGATCATGCCCCTCACACACTGGAGGAGAAAATCAGGAACGGTGCGGACGATATCTGGAACACCACCGACGGCCTGGCCGGACTTGAGATGACCTTTCCTCTGCTTCTGAAGCTTGTAGAGCAGGGGAAGATTTCCTACCGCTCCATTGCTGCATCCGCCAGTCAGAATACGGCCGATTTTTTCAATCTTTCCTCCAAGGGGCGGATTGAGGCCGGCAGGGATGCAGATATTGTCTTAATTTCCCTGAAAGACAGAGAAGTATGTTTTGACCGTAAAAACCTTTTATGTAAATGCCGGGATATCTGCCGTATCTACGAAGGATTTTCCACGAAGCATACAATAAACACAGTTATCATCCACGGGAATGTTGCTCATTCCCATGGAAAAACAGAAGTCCCACGGGGCTCTGCAAAAATATTATTTCCGACTCATAAATGAGCGGAGGAGGATATGAATATGGGGAAAACAATTGCGGAGCAGATAGCTTCGCTCTCCACATCACTTCGGTATGAGGATTTGCCGAAGAAAGCTGTTGACCATGCCAGAATGCTTACCTTGGATGTCCTCGCCTCTATGGTGGGAACCCGCAATGAGACGTCCAGTAAAATCGCCCGCGAGGTTGCTGAAGAGATGGGCGGCCCCGAAGAGGGGACAATCGTCGGCTCTTCCCAAAAGGTTGCCCTGCCCAATGCTGCTTTTGCCAATGCAATTCAGTGTTATGGTCTGGACTTTGTGGACGATCACAATGAGTCCAACTCTCATCCTTCCCCCGCTACCTATCCCACTGCAATGGCCCTGTGCGAAAACATGCACAAAAGCGGTAAGGAATTTATTGAAGCAGTTGCCCTGGGGAACGAGGTTGTCTGCCGCATGGGAAGTGCCTACCTGGGAGATATGTACTATCAGGGTTTTCATCCCACCAGCACCTGCGGCGCCATCGGTGCGGCGGTAACTTCTGCCAAGCTGATGGGCCTCAACGAGCTTGAGACCGCCTATGTACAGGGGCTTGCGGGAAGTATGGTTTCCGGCCTTATGTCATGGAACTCTCAAGGGTCATGGTCCAAGCGCTACCAGGCCGGTCATCCTGCTATGAATGCAATTATCGCGGCCCGGATGATTCAGAAGGGATTCAATGGTCCTACCGATATTTATGAGGGAAAAGACGGACTTCTCCACGCCTATTCCTTCAAGGATCACTACGATGCCTCAATCCTTACCAACGATCTTGGTAAAGACTGGATTTTCGCTACTTCCAGTATCAAGGTATACCCATGCTGTCGTTACTCCGCAGGTCATCTGGATGCATGTCTTGAGATTGTTGCCAAGTACGCTCCCAAGCACGAGGATATAGAGAAGATCCACATCCGCTCCTCAAAGTACACCATGAGGCTCCTGGCGGAAAAGCGGAAATGGAAGCCCGGCAATCAGGTGGACCTTCAGTTCAGTATGCCCTTCCAGGCGGCAATTGCTTTTATTAACGGAAAAATCACTGTCGATGAGTTCAACGCCAAGTATATCGGAGATCCTGAAGTAGAGAGGCTGATTGCTGCAACCACTGTTGTTGAGGACGAAGAGTTCGAGCGCCGCTACCCCGAGCACTACTCCAGTGCAGTAGAAATCACCATGAAAGACGGTACAAAGTACAGTGCAGTTATCGATGATCCCAAGGGTGACTGGCGGAATCCGGTAACCTACGAAGACGTGGTTGAAAAATTCCGTATCCTCGCTGACCGCACCTACGGCGATCCCGCACGGACACAGAAGATCATTGACTGGGTTGGAAAGCTCGATGAGCAGACTGACATGGCCGAACTGATGGCCCTTGTTAATGATGTAAAGAGTTAATGACGTAAAATAAGGATTATATATGAACACAATTAAGTCCAACCCCGAGCGCATGCAGAGAAGGCTGGATGAGATTGCCGCAATTACAGAAGAGCCGGGTAGAATTACCCGGCGTACTTATTCTCAGGCCTGGGTGGAATCCACCCGTTATGTTACCGCTGAGATGGAGTCTGTCGGCATGACTGTACGGATGGATTCCTTCGGGAATGTTATCGGTACATATAACCCCGGCAACAGCAGTGAAAAACCCATAGGAATAGGATCTCACATAGACAGCGTAGTTGATGCCGGAGCCTATGACGGCGTTGCCGGCGTGGTAGTCGGCCTTGAGCTTATATCCATAATGCATGAGAACGGCATTGTCCCCTCTTTTCCCATAGAGATACTTGCCACTGCCGAAGAAGAAGGTGCGGTCTGCCAGCGCGGCTACTTCGGCGCCCGTTTTATGGTTGGCGACATGACCATTGAAGAGCTTCTCTCCTATAAGGATGCCAACGGTAAGAACCTTGAGGTATTGAGAAAAGAGAGCGGCATCTTCGAGGACATTCCCTTTGGTACCGACAACGGCTGGGGTAAAGGCTACTATCAGCGTTTTTATGAGGTACATGTTGAGCAGGGTGGAGTTCTTGAAGCAGCCAACTGTGATATCGGCATTGTGAAGGGGGTTGTGGGAATCGGCCGGCTCTTCATTGATTTTTTAGGAGAGTCCTGTCACGCCGGACCAACAATAATGAAGGACAGGAAAGACTCCATGGTGGCAGCATCGGATTTTACCCTGAAATCCTGGGAAACCGGACAGAAGCATTCCGGACACGCTGCTGCAACGGTTGCCCGTATTCATAACTATCCCAATATCCATAATGTTATTGCTGGAAAGACCTCGGTTGTTTTTGACTACCGGGCCGATGATGACAGCCTTGGTGCAGAGATTGCGAAGCAGATGAAGGCCTATGCCCTGTCTCTGAAAGAGAAATACGACGTAGGTGTTGAGATTATCCGTGAGGTATACACCCCGGTAAAACTCTTTGCGGAAAACCTGGTAAGTGAAATCCGGGCACTGAACATGCCCAACTCGATGGATCTCTTCAGCTGGGCAGGACACGACGCAAAAGCCTATGCCGAGGTTACTGATACAGCCATGATCTTCATGCCTAGTATCGGCGGCAAGAGTCACAGCCCCGATGAGTTTACGAATATCAAGAGCTTCCAACTTGTGTGTGATAATTTTATTAAATTATTTCTTGCTTAAGGATGATGTTTACAGGTAAAAAAGTTTGCTTATTATTCTGTTTTTCGCCGAATCCATGCTGTAATTTCGACTACTATTAGTGTTAAGCACTAATAGTAAGAATGATAAAAAGTTTCAAGGATAGGCTCACAGAAAAATAGCTGCAATGGAAACGTGTCAAAGGCTTTCCCGGAGATCAATTTAAGACGGGAGATTTTGGATAATCAGCTTATTGAACTTTCATTGCCTGGTGAAGTTCTGATGGAAGAGAAGAAGGCAGAACTGAAAAAGATTAAACAGTACCATAGAGTGAAAAGTTTCTCTGTAATGGATAAAGATATTGTATCTTCTTTTCTTGAATTCTATAAAAGGGTTCGAAATTGTGAAATTATATCTATATCTCTGGAGCTCATGTTATCAATGATTAGATCGAATTCTTTCTCGTCCAATAAGGTGATGTTGTTGATATTTTCAATCATATCATCCGAAATTGCGACATGAATACTTTGATCTCTCTCTTTAATTCTTTTCATGCAAAGATCTTCAGGCGCTTCGATTTTTATAAGAAGTACAGTGTATCTGCTTTTCAATTTACCCAGATGTCGTAAGAATTCTTTATGAGAGGCAGTAGACTCGATGATCAGGGTATCATTGGTTTTGAATTTATCATCTATTTCATTCTCAACCCGGGAAAATCCCTCTTTTATATATTCATCCGACAATTTGTCTGCTTTTATCTTGAGCCAGACATCTTCGACTCTAAAGAAGTTAATTCCCAGGTCTTTTTCTATGAGGTTGCCGATAAAGGTTTTTCCGCTTCCTTTTTTTCCAACTAATATAAAAACTGTTTTTCTCATGTACTTTACATCCTGATTGCCTGTCAGTTTATTACTGCTCTGAAAGTTCCAACGTATGGTCAATCAACGAGAATCCCCCAATCTCGCAATGTCAGGGAATAACAATTACATCATGGTTATTCCTGTAGTGTTCTATAATACGTTTTACAGAATCAGTATATTCATTATTATTCCAATCGTCGACAAGATCTTCGAAACCTTTTGCATGTACATTTCGTATGATATTACTGCCGTAAAGAATATTTTCTGAGGTGTGTCCTTCGTCGGGAAGAATAGTTCCTATCTCAGTTTGTCAATGTGCTCCCATATACCTTTGCCGCTCACAGATGTTCATTCCACTACATAATACTTCATGTTCGTCTCCTTTTTCCCTATATTTTTCTACCATTACAATCAGCTGTACATTAATGCTGTTGATTCTTTTCAATAGAAATCGGGATCTTTGTAAAACTTAGCATGAGTGCTATCGCTAATATCATTGCAAGATAGAACGGCGTTCGCAGGCCTGATAAGTGAAGGAGTGCCTGAATCCCATCGATGAGAATCGGGGATGAAAACTGCCCCAAATACAACATCGCGCTCATGATTGCCATAGCGGAGGTCATTTTATCTTTATCAACACGGAAGGATATTTGGGCATTCAGTATCGGTACCATGATGCCGAGACCGACGCCTATCGCAAAGAGACCGAAGATAATTGCAATGATATGATTTGTGGAGCCCAAACTAAAAAGGCCCAGGGCCAACATTCCCGATGCGAAAAATTTCAAATACCTGCCGGCTGCTGTTACGATGTAAGAGAGTACCAATCCAATAGCAAAAGAAGTGATATTCTGGACTGACAATAGCAGCCCAATGAAGGAGCTGGGAATCAGGTTTTCTTTTGTTACAATTATCGAGAAATTCGACGGTACAGCGTAAAAAATAACCATCGTTATGAACATGGCGAAAACATACGGCGCAATCCTGCGAATACTAGTGCGATCAATGCTGCCCTTTGTCTTGCTCATCTCTGATTTCGGTAGAAACAGAATTACCAGAATAATAACAAACAGTCCTAGTAGGTAGATGGCGAAACTGTAGCGCCAATTCAATGAAACCAGGTAGCCTGAGAGAACTGTGGCAAGGATTCCTCCAAGGTTGTTCATTGCAGAAGAATATCCCATTAGTCTTGATTGCTCTTTTTTTTCAAAGAAGTAAGCGATCAATCCTGTTGACAGGGGCATTATCAATCCTACACCAATCCCCAGGCTCCCCCTGAATACCAAGAGCAGATAGATGCTGTTGACAAATCCCGCGCCGCATCCTCCGATAATGTATAGAGCCAGGCCTGAAACGGCGATTGTTTTCGGTGACAGCCTGCTTGATATCAAACTGAAAAACAGCGACGTGATTATAATAAACAGTGCGGGCAGGGTTATGATCAGTTTAATCAGAAAGGGTTCAGCTTCACTGAAATAGTTTGCAATTTCGCCTAATGCAGGTGCTACCGCAGCCCCCGACATCACGGTGACCAATGATAGCGACAGGATAGTTATTTTGAGTTTACCCATATTATTTCCCCTTTGTTACTCTCAATGCGTTCTGTGACATTGTTGTGAGTATTTGAATAAGAGAATCTCTTTCCTCATCTTTCATGCCTTCGGCGATAATGTCCGTCCATTTTTTCAGTGTCTTACGAATGATCGGTTGAATTTCGATTCCCTTTCTTGTGAGCCGGATATTGTAGGATCTTCTATCAATCTGGCTTTTTTCCCGTGTAATATAACCGTTGGTTTCAAGGTTTTTCATTACTCTGGTTGTAAGTGCATCATCAATGATGATCATGTCAGACAAGCTTTTCTGATTGATTTCTTCTTCTTCGGTGTCAAGATTTACCAGATAGATATACTCTGAAGAACTTAAGCCATATGGTTTTAATTCTCTATTTAAATAAATCTGTGCCTGCCTGTGCAGAATGGAAATCCATTTACCTATGCTTTGTGTTCTCTTGTGTCCCAAAATGACCCGGCCCTCTATTTACTTGATGTGTCAACTAAATAGTATTGATAGATAATTGACATGTCAAGTAAAAGAATGGCTGCTCTTTTTATCAATCTGGTTCTTCATTTTTTCAACAGTATCCGGAAGGACGCAGTACTCTTGTACCGTATTTTCTGTAATTGAAGAAACCTTGCCAGGCTTAATGAGTAATCGCAGCAGAGTAACTATTAACGGTATAATACTGGGAAAATCCTTCTTTACTGGTGTTAAAACCTCAGAGCTGCCGGCAAAATCTCCTTTACACAGCATGCTGTTCAAGAATATTTTGAGTAAACCTCTTCTGTTGGATTTTTTTTCTGCAGCCCCCAGAAGCAGGGCCATTGTACTGTGTGTTTTGACTCCCTCTTTTCCCACAATAAGTTTGTCCGGAATATCATCTCCTTTGGCCACTGCAATGAGAAGCAGAGGAAAGTTTACACCTGCACGTGCGGCATTGGCAGGTTCTATCATGCGGGGATTACATTCTATGTAATACGGTGTGCCGCCTTTATAGATAAAATCAAGAGTGAGGCATCCATGCCAGTTTAAATGGCGTCCGACCTTCTGGATATGGTTTCTTGTTTCAGGATAGTCGACGCTGATTCTTGCCGCTGCAGACCCCCCTGCTCCGTAACCGATTTGAATAGAAGTATGAACCGCAATCATTCGACCATTATTAAAAACCGCCTGAACCTGGCCGTATGTACCGCTTATATTTTTCTGAACTATTAATCGATTGTTCTTATCTGCAAGGTGTTTCATACATTTCTGTGTTTCTGGTGGATTATGTACTTTAACAACAGATCGTCCGGCGGTGCCGTAATCTGATTTAATCCAGAAAGGAGTTTCGAAGTTGATTTTCTCGTGTTCGTGCAGAATATGCCATTCCGGATGGGGTATTTTCAGTGTTGCCGCAAGTTCAGCAAACGCAATCTTTCCCTGAACCATTGCGAACGATTCTGCTGATGCCACGGGTACATTTGCATTTTCGGGTAACAAACTTCTCCCTTCTGAGAGTATCCATGCTGATTCATGTGTTGGAATCAACGTCTGATACTCATCTTTTAATAGAATGGAAGATGCTTGTTCCAGATAGGTTAAAGGGGTTTCGTTTATATTGGCAGTGGCAATTATTTTATGCCTGTGCTTGCTGAAAGAGGCTAAAGGTAATTTTGCTGAAGATAAAATATCAATGGTGTAACCGCTCTTTTCAAGCGCGGTTAGTGTTTCCCGGGAGGTGAGGCTGGAACCTTCGGACAGCAGAATCTTTTTACAGGGCTTCTGCTTACGGAGTCCGGGCAGTCGATCCTGTATTCTGATACCGATAAATCCGATTACTACCATGGCGACTGAGATACTGAAGGCAATTATCCAGTCTCCCTGTTTTATCGAGTTGCCTATCATGGTGAACATCAGATTATTGGGGATCCTGGCCAGTGTAGTTATCAGAAGAAACCGCCCCAGTTTAATTGAACTTAATCCGGATAGATAAGAAAGTATATCCTTAGGAGCCGTTGGTATGAGCATTATAACAAGTAACAGAAATTCGAGTTTTTGCGGCTGGTGCAGAAACTGAATACTGTCTACTTTTTCTTTGCCTATAATTTTGTACAAAAAAGGCTTTCCGAGTCTGCTGCCAATAATAAACACTATGGTTGAGCCGATTATTGAACCAATAACATTTAATACCAATCCTCCCGACACGCCATATAGTGTGCCGGACATGATCTGAATCGGCTCTGCGGGTATAACAGCTATTATGATTTGCAGTATCTGCATAATAACTGTTATAAACCAGCCCAGCATTCCTATCTGTTTTAGCCATGCTTCAAGGATGTCCTGATTTGTCGGTTCGGAAATCCATAATACCATTTTTACTGAAGCAACAACCAACATCAGGATGACTGTACATATAGAGAAGATTCTTAAAATTGTGTTGAATTTTGAGCCTTTTGTGCCCATATATTTCTCCTTTTATAAATGAACCGTTCATTCATTTTGTGGTTAAAAAATTTTACCTACAACAGGTACGCCGGGACCAGACTGTCCAACACAACTTCCCTACCTGTCTCAGGTGAAATATCAAGCATGTTGTAGTTCTTATAGCGCATATCCATACCCCACAGGGTAAGTGTTTCAATAATATGCAGCACTGCGTATTCAGTGTATTTCGGGGTACGAATAATGCCCTGAGTAATATAGCTGTTGAAATATTGCGTCATTATATTGAAAAATCTTGAACGGAACTTTCTGTGTAAATCGGTCAGGTTGGCAAACTCATACTGGTTTTTCTCTATAAAGAGAATGCATACCGCATACCTGGAAATTATATCAAATGCATCGGAAATCAACTCTTCAAAGGCATAATTGCTGTCCGACAGGTGTTCTGCAAAATTATTAAGAGCGGTATCAAAGGTATTTTCAATTTCACTATCCAAATTATCAAAGAAATCTTCTGAAATTGGTCTTTCTATTTCTCTCTCTTTAAATTCAGGACTTATGGTGCACTTTATTACAAACTGCATGACAGCTTTTTTGCTGGTAAAATCATGGTAAATTGTTCCGACGGATACGCCAATTCTTTCTGCTATATGGTTGATTCTGGTGCGGGAATACCCCTGTTGGATAAACAGGAGACTGGCAGCCTCGTATATAGCCTCTAAGCGTGTATTCATAGGTTCCTTAAAAGTGAATGAACTGTTCATTCAGTATAGTGGGGTTCTCAGTTTGTGTCAACTAAGGCACGATAAGTTGGTATTGTATATTGAAACATGTGTATCGGATGCTTGGGGAAACAAGTGGCATAAGTAGATTGCATTCCAGTCTGGTTTCTTTCCTATGAACATGCAGATATACCTGTGTGTCATTCGGCACTTTACTTGAAACTGTATTTCTCTGTGCTTCTGACTCCAGACCTGTCCCCCCGGTTCAGACTTTTTATGGTGAAGAGATTCTAAGTATTCCTGAAGGTTTTTCACATATTAAAATGTTCGAAAGATTCTGGAACTTATCTTTTGTCATGCCTAATTGCGCATATGTCTTTATTTCTTAAGATTGAATAAAATCCAGTTGTTTGGATCAAATTCAAGTATTTCATCTCTATTTATGCTTAGTGTTGCTGTGTTTTCTGCAAACATAATCTTTTGTACGCCGTCTTTTGTTTTAATTTCCAATGGCATATTAAAAGGCATATCATTTGGGGTAATCCATTTTAGCAATATACCGTTTTCATTTTCTATAATCCCTAAAGAGGGAACTTCAGCATTTCTTAGATAGATATCATTGAACCAGTCATAGTTTTTATCACAAACCTCTTCTATAATTCTAAAGAAATCATTTGTAGTGACAAATCGACATTGCTTGCCATTTGTTTCGTATTCCAATTGTTTGTCAGGGTATGCCATTAATCGAAGGACTCGGATTATGTTTTCTTTCCCGATCAAATAACGTAATGAGTGAATCAAGTACATCCCCTTTGCGTAGTAATCCCCATCAATATGGTCGCGGGAATTGAGAATTGTATCAGATACTAAAGGTCCTTCATTTTTAATAGCCCTTCTTCTCAAATTCATTTTATTCCTGTAGCCTTCTTGTCCGGCCAGATCTTCCTCATACAAAGCTTCCATATAACCTGTTAGTTGTCAACACCGGAATGAAATTGCAGTTTTTCACCGGAGCTAAATTGCAGACTTCCGGCAAAATTTTTTAGAAGCCAACGGCTCCAATTTTCATTCTATCCTTCATGCGATACGAATCTCCCTTTAAGCTTACTACATGTGAATGATGCAGAAGTCGGTCCAGCGTAGCAGTTGCAACCGCATCATCAGTCATAATTTCTCCCCACTTTCCAAAGGTTTTGTTTGAAGTAAGGATGATGGAGCCACGCTCATACCGGGTATTGATGAGCTGGAAGAATAATGCAGCCTGCTCTGAATTCAGGTTCTCGTAACCAACTTCGTCGATCAGCAGAACATGGGGTTTCCCAAACCAGGTCAGCTTGTTCTTGAGTCGCCCCTGGTCCCGGGAACGCTGTAATCGTTCCAAGAGATCCAGGCAGCTGATGAAGTATGCAGTGTAGCCATTTAAACAGGCCTTCTGCCCCAAGGCCGTCATAAGGTGCGTCTTTCCCAGTCCGCTTGGTCCAAGGAGAATGATGTTTTCCTTGCGTTCAATAAAAGCAAGCGTGGACAGCTCATTAAACTGTTTCTGGGTAAGCCCGCCCTTGGGCCAGGTTAGATCGAACTCGTCCAGTGTTTTACTGTGCGGAATTCCTGAGACCTTAAGCCGTGTCCTTGCCATCCGCTCCTTGCGCGGGATGAGCTCCAGGTCAATAAGTTCACCAATGGCTTCGATGGGCGGTGCTTCCTGATTTACCTGGCTCGAGAGAAAGCTTTCCAGCCCTGCCGCCATGAAGCTTAAGCCAAGCTCTTCCATGCGGGATGTAATCATTTCGTGCCATTCATTCATGAGGCTTCCCCGACACTGAACAGTTTTTCATACTGATAGGGAGAACGCACATCTACGTCTGTTTTTGGAATAACCCGCCTTCTGGACTTGGGAATGCTATACTGTTTTTGCCATAATTCCCTAAGCGCCTGGGTATGCTCAGGCAGGTAGTACCGCATGTTCCGTTCATCGTGATTTATGGCAAACGTACGGATGGATACTTCTCCTACAGTTATTTCGGCCTGATGACTCAGAGGATCAATACGGACAGTAAGCTGCTCACCGATATACTTCGGCGGAACGCTGTACCAGTTGTTCTTAACCCGTACCAGGGACTCCCCAGAGACACGTACAGTGGTACTGTGACGGCAATCGAAGGTCTGCTCTGGTAATGGTGTAAGGAATGGCTTCTCGTGGGAAAATCGCTCATTCCGGGTTTCATCAAGACCATTAATCTTCTTCTGACAGATCCTATCAGTCCAGTGCAACACAGCTTCGCTTAGCTCATCCAGCACAACGGGAAATGCTTTATGTTCAATCCAGAAGTTGTGCTCGTAGAAGTGAATAAACCGCTCTACCTTGCCTTTGGTCTGTGGTCGCCGCACCTGGCAGCGACGTGGAGTAAATCCATAATGCCGAGCCAGAGAGAGAAGATGTTTGTTCGGTACCCATTTCTCTAAAGAAGTTGAGTAGATAAAAGCGGTCTTCATATTGTCGTACAGGATCTCTTGCGGTACTCCGCCAAAGTACTGAAATGCAAGAACATGGCACATCAGGACCGTTGCTTGGTCCATACTTGTGGTGTGCATGACAAACGGCTTGCGGGAATAGCCGAACACCATCACAAATGCGTAGAGCTTCTTCCAGCTACCATCTACCAGGCGGTTTCCTAACTCCTTCCAGTCGACCTGTGCCTGGAACCCCGGTTCTGCTTCAAAGCGGATAACTGCCTTCCGATTAATCTCGGCTGCTTTCTTTGCTGCATAGTCCCTAAGGATGGTAATACCGCCTTGGTATTTTTGTTTTCGTAAATTACGGAGAAGGACTTCCCGATTGAATGACGGATCATCCTCGAGTATAGTATCGATGTAGGGTTTGAAGGGATCAAGCTTGCTCGGATAATCCCGTTTTTTTCGGGGGCGAGAGGGCTCTGCCAGGTAGTAGTGAATCATGCGTTCACTCTTCCGGAGGGCTTCTGCGATATCTTTTATCTTCTTGCCCTGTTGTTTCAACATCTGTGCTTCATGCATCAGTAACTCCAGCATTGTAGGGCGTACTCCTTGTTTTTTTGATTGTTTGCTTACAACCATTACAAGGCGGTACTGCCCTTTTTTTCAAGCCGGAGTCTGCAATTTCATTCCGGTGATTTCCTGCAATTTAGCACCGGTGGCGACAGTTAGTCCCTCTTGTATCCAGAAATCACTCCAGTCATATGCGGTTACCATATTCCCAAACCACTCATGACATAATTCATGAAATAGTACTGAATTGTAACCTTGATATTTTGTTGTATAATCTGGACCGAAGGCAATGATCGTTTGATGCTCCATCCCGACAAAGGGCACTTCAATAATTCCAAGTTTTTCATTTCTGAAAGGATAAGGTCCAATTGTTGTTTCGATAAAGTTCAGGTAGTTTTTAATATTAGGGTAATACTCTTTTGCTCTGTTTTGATTTTCTGGCAAAACCCAATAGGAAATGTCTATTATGTCTCCGTATAAGCTTTTATAACTATCATCTAACCGAACATATGGAGCAATGTTTAAAGCAATCGCATAGTTATTGATTGGATTGTAAACCTCCCATAAGTAAGTTGTTGTGTTGTTGCTGTGGTTGATTGTATCTCTTAATATTCCATTGGAGATGGCCTTAAGTCCCACGGGAACGGTAATGGACAGTTTTACAGAATCAGGTTCATCCCATTGATAATCCTTACAGGGAAACCAAAGGTCTGCTCCGTCTAATTGACATGAAGTAGCAATCCAATGCTGGCCACTTTCTGTCTTGTGCCAAGAAAAACCACCCTGATAGGGCGCATGAGTTGCACTCCTTGGGTTCCCCTCATATTCAATACATACTTTCAGCAATTCTCCATTATTAAAATACCTGGGAAGTCTACACCAGTATTTTCCGTTATGATATCTCACACTTAAGGGTACTTTAGTCGTTTCCTCCTCCATAATTACATTTCTTACTTGGAGAGAAGTCTCCAGGTCAAAAACAAAGTCACAAAGCTCTTCAGTTACCATTACAGAGATTGTATTTGTTGCTTTTATATATTTTTCATCCGGGAAGACTTCCATCTTTATGTCATATTGAATCACATCATATGCGGATTGCTCCTTGATAGCAGCTCCACCGGATATTGTTCCAGGAACAGTATTGTCTCTGATATTTGTTGGAAGTTTCCGTGTGTTGGTGATGTTTGAATTGTTTATAATGATTTTGCACTGCCCGGGCAAAGTTCTGTAAACCCCTAAAGCATTATCGTTCAAATCACTGAAAACCCAATATTCGTTAGGCTTAATGTCCAGTTCTTTGGATTCCCCGGCGTTAATGAATCCAAAACCTACTTTACATAACAGGTTCACATTGGAAATCCAATAACCCTGAATGGGCTGATCCGTTTGATTTACTACTAACAAAGCACATTTTTCCTTTTGTCCTATTTCTGACTTGCCACAAATCATTGCTTCCCAATCCAAAGGTTCCAATAGTTGCATCGATGAATTATTACTCTGACTTTCAACAGTAGTAAGTGACATTATTATGAAAGTAAATGCTATGAAATATTTCATAGTTTCTCCCTGAAGAACGAATAGCGATGTGTGTATCGTTTGCATATAACCTATATTGTTCTCGAATCATAAATACTACTATGTATGGTTTTACTTTTGGTTTATGTGCTTTATCCGGATCTTCTATCGTGTGTAAAGATCAGCACCAGAAATAATTATCTATGATCCCAATTTACAGGTTCGGAACATACTGCAATTCGTTCATATTATACCTCTGAAGATTTGATTCGTCCAAGTATCATGATCTGCAGTTCATAAATTGTATCCTGATGATCTATCGGCTGACTTAGCAATATAAGTGTTATGTCTGGAATATAGTTTAAGCTTGTGCTTATTAGTACGTTTTCAACAGTCATGACAGTCGGGTAATAGGCGTTGAGTGCCGGGTTACACGTCAGTCAGTCCATATCCGCTTTCAATATTTTTAACCAGCCTGGCGGTAAACTGACTGGCGGACATTCCGTCGACTGAATCGTGGTTGAATATCACGGTTAGGCATAAGATGGTACGAATTCGTATTTCGTTTTCCACTACCCATGGTTTCCTGGAAATACCACCGATGCCAAAGCAGAGGTTATGAATGCTTTTAGGGATAATCCAGCCGTTCATATTTTTGCTGCCGATGTTGGTTACAATTACAGAACCCATGCTTTCCTTAATGGATTTAGGATGTCTCAATATATAATTCCATATCAGCATTCGTAAAAACTGCGGCAGGTTGAAGAACAGTTTTTGAGCAGCACTGCCGGATTTTTCCGATAGCACATAGTCTGATTCGTCAGATACTTTCTGTTTGGCAGATGCCTGAATTTCTTCCGCTATTTCTTCTATGCTTTTGGTATTGGCTTTTCTGCAGACCATCATTAATGGTACTCGCTGGCCATTAATCTGTCTTTCAAGGGGGGAGGAGATATCTACATCCTTAAAAACATATTGCCTGTTTCCGGTGGTGTTCATTGCCTGGACCTGCTTATTTTCGGCCACTGTGTCTGCTATTACTTTTAAGAGCCAGGGCATGACACCTGTGTTGTTTCCGGCTTTTAATTGATTCTTAATTTCTGTTTTGGCTTTGGTGATATCTACTTCCAACAGTCCAACTATGTGGTGCTTTTTTCTTGAAAGCCTTCCAATATCAAATGTTGCGACGCGGGAGTTCGGGAAAGAGACTCTTTCATAGTCTGAATCTGATTTTTTCATTGTCAGCTACCAGCTGTTTTTGTTTGAAATACCTGACCGATATTCTACTTTTCCAGTTCATATCTGATTTTAACAACTTTTTCATTCTCAAAATAGAAGTACAGATGATACCCGAACCCTATGTAAAAAGCTGCATAGTGAACAGCATTATCTTCTTCCCTGTATCCGGGGCCAAATATAAATTCAACATCAGCCCTCGGCATCCCGACATGAACACCATAATCCAGGAGAATATCACTGTTTTCGATTTCGATGACAAGGTATTGAATCAATGACGGGTCAATGCTCTCGACTTCTGTGCGAAGATTTTCATTGAATTCATACAATCGTGTCCATGGATTATCAAGAACTTGAACACCCAATACTGTCGGTTCTGCAGGTTCTCTACTTTCTATATTGTCATGATAGTAGGGATTCATATTCTTCTTTACCTGAAAATACACGTTCTGATTCTGGTTGATTATTCTTTCAATGATAAGTGTATTTTCTCCCTCGGAATAATAGTTATATTCTTTATCACCGCTCACCACAAACGGAAGGCTTGATATCTGGTAGTAATTTATCCATTCGGATTTATCTCTTGAAATGCGTACCCATTTGTCAAATAGATTATTTTCCCATCTACCGCTTCCGGCAATCTCCCAAACGGTATAATTATCCGGATAACCCGTATGCCGAACAGTTTCAGATGCAATTGAAGCATCCCCTTTTATTGCGGCGTTTTCAGTTGTGACAATGACCGATTCTCCTATGTCTATACAAAATACATGTAATGCGGGTATCAGGAAGGCAAGAATGAATACGTGTTGTTTCTTTATTTTTAAATTCATAGAATTCTCCTGGTAAATGAAGACCAGATAGTACTACTTTACTGATAAATTGTATAGTTTGGTGTAGAATTAATCGTTTTTTAGAATGTGCAACTGAAGTCGTTTTCCCAGGTGATGTGGAAGCATATGACAGGGTGTGCTTAAATTGAGCGGATAATTTTATCCAACAACTTAAAGTAGTAGGTCTCAGCAGTCAGTTCTGTATTGCTCTTCCTGAATTTCTCATAATTGAATGGTGTCCACTGGCGAAAATTGTTGATCTCTACAGTATTTTCACTCAGATCAATCAGGATATTGCGATTCTTCATTCCCGCGCCTTTTGGAATCAATGGAACAGTTCTGTTCTCCAGAAAGATGTGTTCGGGAATTTTTGCTTTGGATATCATTAGATTGAAATTAATGGGAATTTTAATTCTGAGGGCTTTTGGCAGGCGAAACTGAAGTTCGCTTCTTTCTTTGTTTCTTTCAGTGATGCCATGGATAATCCCGGGTTCAAGATTACTGGTAATGTCAATTACAGTTAAGAAACCGATATAAGGGAACAGGACTCCCAGCTGCCCTTTTTTGAAGCGGACACGCAGTCGCTCTTCCGGGGTTTTTGAAACATCGATTGCTTCATCTTCGACTGTTAAACGTTGATTGCAATAAGTGGTAGTGGACTCTAAAAGTTTTGAATATTCAAGGTGCAATTTGGTTTCCTGCTTCGGTTTGCATTAATTACCTTCCCGGGCCAGTAATCGAAAGATGTTTGCGCTATGAGGGCCTTAATAAATGGCGGAATTCTTTCTCCAATTGGGCATTTTTTCTGAAACGCAGTGACAATGCCGGGAAAGAGCCTGCTTTAGTTTATTTCTTTCTTCATTGTCCCCGCATGTTGTCATGTCTGTAACGATGTCGAGTGTATTACGTCCGTCTTTAAAGAATACCCGCAAATAATGTTCATCGGACATTAAAGTGTACGGCGGCCTGGCTGTATTTATTTGTCGTATGCCGATTACAGTTTTCTCAATTCTGTTCCAGCTGTATAACTGCTTTTTGTAAATAAATCCGTTGTCGGTTATTTCCACAAAAGGCTTTGACGCTCTTAAAACACGATAAAGAAAGAATGCTTCACCCGAAGCAAAAATAAGTGACAATCCCACATCTAATACGATAATTTCATCCAGCATGTTATCAAGGATAGTATAGGTCCAGAGGGGGCCTAAAAACAGCAGGGCAATTATTCCCAGTAATTTGCTGACAAACTTATAGTAGCCGGCTAAATAGAAAATTGAGTATTCAGTTTTTTTCTTTTGTATGTTGTTTTTCATGCTGCCTCAGATCCAGAGTAAAATTGACTAAAATTTTCTGATAATTGATCTTTTGACTAGGTAACTTTCAGTCAACTGTCAGGTTACTACCATCACTGTGTATTTAATAATCTGACAGAAACTGAATTGTCCGTTCTTTTGAAAGGAGTGGGGGAATACCTTCTACAAATGGTTTGAAGTGAGGCATGGTTTTATGCACTTCAAAAGCTTCCTTGCTTTTGTATGTTTCATATAATACAACCGTATCTTGCTTGTTTTGAGGAACCAGAACATCAAAACCAAGACATCCTTCTTCATTGGCCACGGATTTTGCTGAATCTTCCAGTGCCAGGGCCAGAAATTTATCCATTGATCCCGGTTTGAGATAGAACTCTGCTATTACTATGAATTTTCTTTCCATGATTTCATTCTCCTGGGGCTATTATTTAGTAAATTTCAGTTAATTACAATCTATGGAGAAATGCACAGTGTTTAGAATTCCGGAAATGGTTCTATATCAGTGCCATCATTGCAGCTGTTCAATATGAGTTTACAGCGTCTTCTATAAACTCATAGATATTCTTGTACTTAGTTTCATTAACTTCATATTCATTAAGACGATTGTAGAAATATTCAACCAATGATAATCCATTTTCAGTAAATGTCTTAAGATCTATTGATCCTTCTCCTCTCTTAAATCGTATTCTATGATCTATTGCGCGGACAATGTTTTCAGAGACAAAAATATATGGTTCATTGTACGAATCGCGCACAAACTCACTTTCTCTATTGCGCTCGTATTCCTTTGCTATAGGCAGGGTGTTCAAATTATCTATAGAGTCAACTTTTTCATTTATAAAGTAGTGCAGATATTCATGCATATTCAGTCCTATACTTTGGGCTCCAATGCTTTCCAGAATATACAGTTTGTTTTCTGTTATTATACATTTGCCGGAGTAATGTGATTCAAATGGAAGTGGAACAATAATTATATCCGGGATCTTTGCTGTTTTGTTTATTCTCAAATATTCATGCAGGAAGTCCCTGTCATTGAGGATTCTCTCTCTGCTATATCGGCTAACGTAATGGGATATTATATCTTTATATTTTTTGTCATAAATTTGCTGGATAGAATAGTTTATGTAAAAATCTTTTAAAATAGTATCGAATCCACTCATCATTTCAAGAATCTTAGTGTATTTTAGATTTTTCTCTGGTGGGTTGTATGTAAACAGGGGCGGGCTTGTGCAAAGAGCTGTGTAATAGATGTACCACCACGGGTGAAGGTTGAGTTTGTGCCAGTAGTCTTTTAATTTTTGTATGTATTCTGTATCGAGATTGGAGGATATTTCTGTCAGCTCTGCTATTAGCTTAATACGCTCAGGTGTCATCTGGTTACCATACTCTTGTCTGTATTCAAACGGGCCGTTGAAGAGAGCGTAAAGTATAAAGAATCGGATGTCGTTCGTAATTTCTATTTTGCTGTTATCCATTTTTCATAAACCTTTTAATATTCGTAATATAGCATCCAATAGGGCAAGAAACATGGTATTAAGTTTTACTGTTCCAACTGCTGGATATGTTGCTTTCTGTTGTGGAAAGGCCTGTCTCCTTTTAAATTATTATACTTGCAGTGTTTTCTATTTTAGTATAATAAAAAATTATAATCATTGTTTCTTAATGTTAGGATTTTCTTTATGCAAAAAACAGCTATTTTCTGTTTCTCTATTTTTTACAGCCAATTTGTGCACAGGAAGATAACAGCCATGAATATGTAATGGATAGTGGACCGGAATCGTATGTTATTTGTTTAAAGAATGGTTGGAAGGAGCAAACGTTCTTTGGACAGAGTAATCTTGGTGTGGATAACTTATTTATACCAATGGGATGCGATCCTTATGATTCGCCAGCATGGATTATGGCATATTTCGGAGTAGGGTATAATACTCTGGATGATTTCATTAATTATGATATTGATTCATTTGTTAATAGTAATCCTTCTTATGTTGCAAAAGAGATTATTATTGATTCTACAAATGCACAATCAGATGAGGTTAAATGCTATCTTATAGAAAGCAATAACTATGATTCGAAACAATACGTAGCGTATTTTTCATCTGAGTTTACAAATTTCTGTTTTGCTTTAGCTTTTCAGGTTTTTGGTTCAATTGATGAGTACTATGATGATTTTTTATATGCATCATTAAACTCTCGGATTTTACCGGTTCAATTACCGATGGCAGAATAATGTTAAACCTTCCGGAGGAACTTTTCTATTTTAAAATGTGCGAAAGATTCTGGACGTTATCACAGATTGATGCTTTTCTTGCACAAATTGTGATAGTAGGCTTGACTGCTCCAATTGCTGGTTATGTGCAAAATGTTTAGCTATCATATATAAGTTGTTGACATATTTTTGGGAGGATATTCACCAAAGTATAATAGTCATTTATAATTTCAATCCTTGTTTTTGACGCTTTTTCGCCTCAACTTTCTCTTCAGTTATTTTCTTAGAAATAAGAATAACTTCTGACCGAAATAAATAAATTAAAGATAGAATCGATGGAATAAATGAAAACAAAGGTAAGAAGTATGCAAAAATTCTGACGTGATTTGTGGAAAAGAATAAATATCCTCTTATCGTTCCGAGTATGATTAGTATAATTAAATATACTCTATCTATTCTTATTGCATTTATGTTCATTTGAACAGTTTTAATTATAAGCATAATACACAATACAAGCAGGACAAATGCAATCAAACCAGATAAAGTACTAAGACCTGCTGACATTTGTTCCATTTTTAAAGCAAAGAAATTATATACCGACATTATTGAAGCTATTAATGACAAAGAAATCCAGATACTTGCAAGTAAATATAACTTTGGTTTTTTGGTCATATGAACCTCCTAACATTAAAAATATTTTATGCACGTTGGTTTGTACAGCAGTTTAAATCTATACCATATCCAATTGCTGGTTATCTATATTTAAACCGAACTATCTCTAATAATTTCATCATATTTTATAACATCGTCTTGGGTAAATAGACATATTTGATATGATCTTATGTAAGTTAAAAGTACTGGAAGTTCGATCACATTATTTGGCATAACAGTTTTGAACTCACTATCACCAACAAACACAACAATTGAAAAAATCTTTTCCAGAGGGATTCTTAGCAATTTTTCAACAGCTTTTATATGTTTGTAGTTTTGATGTAAAGGGTTTTGAAACTCATATTTTGTATTGTACAAAGTTTTTACCCAAGTTTTGTGATGTAAGTCTCCAAATATCCACCCTTTGTAATTTTTTGTTTCAATAACGAAAATACCGTATCGGGAAACGACTATATGGTCAATTTGGGTAATGTCGTCATCTATCGGCAACTTTACATCATGTGATACCATGTATTCAGAGTGGCATTCCCCCGAAACCGTAGACACTTATTATACTTAGTAACTAAGGAGAAATTAAGTGTCAAAGAGCAACTACACCGACGAGTTCAAGGCAGAAGCAGTTAGACAGATCATGGAGGAAGGACACACTGTCCTTGAAGTTTCCAAAGCAATAGGAGTCAGTGATGCCTCTCTGTATAACTGGCTAAAAAAGGCTGGATGGGATTCAGGAGAAACAAAAGAGCAACGGAAGATTTCTGACATTGAAGCCGAAAACAAAAAGCTGAAAGCCGAGGTCCGTAAGCTGAAGATGGAGAGGGATATATTAAAAAAAGCGGCGGCGTACTTTGCGAACGATATCCAGTAAAGTACGCCTTCATTGAAGATCATAGACAAGAGTATCCTATTAGGCCGATGTGCAGGATTCTGAAAGTACACCCTTCTGGTTTCTATAAATGGGTAAAAGAGCCAGAGTCTCCCAGAGCCATTGAAAATAAGAAGATTACGGAACTGATACGGTTCTACTGGAAGGAGAGCGGTCAGGTTTATGGTAGTCCGAATATTTATGAGGACTTAAAGGAAGCTGGGTATTCTTACAGTGTGAATAGGATTGCCCGTTTGATGCGAATTAGCGGTATTAAGGGTGCCCATAGAAGGAAACGGCATCATATTCCCTGGGTACCTGGAGACGTCTATCAGGCGAACCTTCTCAATAGAGAGTTTACTGTAGGACGTCCGAATCAGGCATGGTGTACGGATATCACATATATAAAAACGTATGAGGGATTCCTATATTTAGCGGTTGCCGTTGATCTCTTCAATAGAGGTATTGTGGGATGGTCAATGAAGAATCATCAAAGGACGTCGCTCGTGATGGATGCATTATTCATGGCCGTGAAAAGAAGAAGACCTTCAAACAAGGTTTTAATTCATTCAGATCAGGGCAGTCAGTTTACCAGTAAGAAGTGGGAAGACTTTTGTGACGCCCATTCTTTGGATCTCAGTATGAGCCGACGAGGAAATTGTTGGGACAATTCGGTCGTTGAATCATTCTTCTCGAATCTGAAAAGAGAACGAATTAGGAATAAAATCTATAAAACCAGACAGGATGCCAGGAAGGATATTTTCAACTATATTGAGTTATTTTATAATCCGAAGAGAAGGCATGGCCATCTGGGAAAGATGAGCCCCATGAATTTTGAAGCAAAGTATCTACAGGGATGATGTGTCTATAGAATTGGGGGAATGCCACTGCAAGATCGGCCCGAAGGGATTGGCGCGGAAATTGCGAACGCAATATCCGTGACAAAAGATATTGTCAGGTTCATTTTTTTGTTATATGTCATGTTTTTGATTGAATAATATTCAATATAATTCCAGTAAGTTTATCCTCATATTTTGGCATTGAAGGAATTGCTCCTATGATAGGATAATATCCATGTTCTTTTGTTAAGATCTTTGCTGTATTCTCTGAGGGATATAATAAGAACAGATAGTCGGCCTTTTTTATATTTTTCTCCTAAAAAAGATATTGAGAAATAGTACTTTCCAATTATTTTTTGAGCTGTTTCCCCAACCGATTTAGTTGAACCAGACACCCATTTTGCAGAGCTGAATTTTGCATCAAGGATTGCATAACATTGGGTTTCGTTTTCTACTATTTCAATAACTATATCCGGAATATAGTATTGATTTATAGAGGAATTAGAAAATAACTTAATCCATCCATATTGAGGTTTAGAGTCTTTCTTTCTAATTTCCAATTGATAGTAAATTCTATATGTTTTTTCAGATTTTGAGAACGATATATATTGAAGATCATTATCATCATTTAATTCAATATCAATTGGGTCTCCTGTATATATTTGAAACAATTCAATTATTTTGTATAAATTGTATAACTCATATAATTTATCTATATTTTTTATTCCCAATACCATGTTCGCACCAGAAATTGATAAATTAGAATTTCGAAGAGTTTTTATTTTCTGATAAATTTCATTATAATGTCTCTTTTTCTTAAAATGGTGAGTTAATTTGGGAGATAATTCAAGAGGAGTAACATTCTTAAAATAAGATTTATATAATCTTCTTACATATAGATATTTGCTTTTGACTTTATACAGTGCTTCTAATTCACTTTTGAAAATTGTACGACGTATAGATTCAAAACTTGCAAAGTTAGTATCTAGTGATACATCTTGAGACAAAATACTTTGTAAGTGTTCACTAATTTGGTTGATTTTTTTTCCAAGAGAGAATAATGCACCAATTATTATCATATTCTCATAAACATTTAAATTAATAACTTCGTTTTCCATTTCTAGTCGATCTATTGTCGCATATGTATTTTCTATTGGGAAACTTTTTGGATAGCCTTTTAGACTCACATTGTATTGTAACTCATCGAGATTATTTAAAATCCATTCAATTCCTGATTTAGCTATTCTTTTTTCATCATAATCATTTATTTCTCTCTGTTTGTTTAATTTATATACAGGTCTATTTGTTATTAATGAAAAATTATTTGAATACACAGTTAGTAGTTCTTTAATTACAGAAATATAGCTTAACAAAGACATATCTTTATTTTGCATATATGAACTATCAAATTGTCTTTGTTTGTTTAAAAAAAAGTCAAATATATTTTGAGCATTTGAATATACATATTCGAACATATAATGAGCTGATTCAGAATTTATTTTTATAGTAATAATATCTAATTCAGCTACCTCGGTTCCATCAAAAGAAAGAGAAAAATAACCCAAACAGTTAATAAATGGAGTTGCAACAAGGCTGTTTAATTTTATTTTTCGAATAGAGGAATCGTCATTAATGACACCTTCTAATACTAATTCTCCATCTATAATCGTACCATTCTCTTTCAGAACAAAACGGTATGAATATGTTTCGACAACTCTAATTTTACCTTTATATTTTTGAGAAGATTTGCCATTTTCGGATAATATTTGTAACTCTTTCATCTAGTCATTAAAGAAGTAATTGTATGATTGAAAATACTCTTCTCTATCACCGTTATCTATAATAGAACTTAAAATATTTATTGCTTCACTGATTTCAATTCTCTGGCTTGAGAATGTGTTTTCTAAGTCATTTTTAAGCTCCTTCAAACATTTTCCATAACTAACACCTTGACCATCAATTTTAGGTAAAATTCTTTGAGCAGTGAAAAAATCTAACGCCTTAAATGGATTCATAAATTTAATTGCACAGATATAATAATCAATAAAAGCCTTATCGATTCTGGGGCTAATAAATATATTGATTTCCCTAAATCGTTCCTTCATTTTATTATATTCTTTCCTAATATTTACAAATGTTTCCGTCTCAACAATTTCTGTTACATCGCTGTTTGAATTAAAATCATGAAGGTTAAATAATTGAATAGCATCATTATATGTAAAATCTAGTGAGTCAATTTTATTTAAATAATCAAAAACTCCATCAGTAAGATCAATTTTTGATTCTGGCATTCTTATGATTGAAGATCGATCAATAAATCTTGGGGACAATTCTTCCGTCGTTTGATCGTTATTTATTGTACTGATAAATCTTAAATTATTAGAATATTCTAAAGGAGACTGAGTTCCAATATTAATAGAAAGCATTGCTTCTTCATAAGCCAATGAATCTGTAAGATTATAAAAGCTTGACCAATAATGTTCTATGGGACTTAAATTGGCTTCATCTAAAATAATAAAACCTAAGTTCGTACTTTTGTATTGAGCATTTACTGCTTCATAATCCATTAATTTTAATAAATTATACAAATCGATATTTGTAGGAACAAATTTCTTCGTTAAAGGGTTAAAAAAACCTATTAAATCGAGTCTGTAAATAAAACTGTGTAAATGCCTAATTCTTAATAGCCCAATGAAGGGCATAGGAGTTAGGATGAACAGTATCATGATAGATGATGATCGGTTAGAAGAATTAGCTGCGAACTGGCAAAAGGGGTGAAAACCGAGGATGACCTTGCGGATCCTCTTGGCCGGTTGATGAAGCTAACAATTGAAAAAGCCTTGAATGCAGAGATGGATAACCATCTTGGTTATGAGAAGCATTCACGGAAAGGGCACAACAAGAAAAATAGTCGGAACGGCTACAATTCAAAAACAGTCAAAACAGATTCCGGAGAACTTGAGATTGATACTCCTCGAGATCGTGATTCAGATTTTGAACCTTCTATCGTTAAAAAGGGTCAACGCAGACTTCTGGGGTTTGATCAGAAGATTTTAGCGCTCTACGCCAAGGGCCAGACCACCAGAGATATCGCTGATACGCTGAAAGAAATGTACGGAGTAGATGTTTCTCATTCACTTATTTCTCAGGTAACAGATTCGATTATCGAAGAAGTTGAGCAGTGGCAAACCCGCTCGTTAGAAAGTCTGTATCCCATTATTTACCTGGATTGTATTGTCGTAAAAGTCCATCAGGATAAGCGCGTAGTCAAAAAGGCTATCTATTTGGCCTTAGGAGTCACTACAGAGGGGCACAAAGAGCTTCTTGGTCTGTGGATCTCTGAGAATGAAGGCGCTAAATTCTGGCTGTCTGTGCTAACAGAGCTTCAAAATCGTGGAGTACAGGATATTTTTATCGCCTGTGTAGACGGACTTACCGGCTTTCCTGACGCAATAAACAGCGTGTTTCCCAGAACAAAGGTGCAACTCTGCATAGTTCATATGGTTCGTAATTCACTAAAATATGTGTCTTACAAGCATCGCAAAGAAGCGGCTGCAGATTTGAAAGCCATCTACTCATCTATCAACCTTGAAGAAGCAGAACGGGAATTGAGCAAGTTCTGTGAAAAATGGGACAGCCAATACGGCTCGATAAGCAAGATGTGGAAACGGCATTGGGAGCATTTGATAACGATTTTCGACTATCCCGATGAAATCCGAAAGATTATCTACACTACCAATGCCATTGAATCTCTCAATAGCGTAATCCGCAAGGCTATAAAAAATCGCAGGATTTTTCCGAATGACAAATCAGCATTCAAAATCGTATACTTGGCCATACAGCAGGCATCAAAAAAATGGACTATGCCACTGCGCGCCTGGAAACCGGCAATGAATAGATTTCAGCTTGAATATGGTGAGCGCTTTTCGAATGATTAAAATAGGCATTTACACGGGAAAATTTACAGACTCATTAAATCTTTTTGAGATGTCCACCCTTTAGAAACAGGTATTTCAACTCTCTTTCTGCCGTCTTTAACAAAAATTTTAGATAGGATTCTAGCAAATGAAGTTTTACCAGTGCCTGGCAAACCAGCGAAAACAGTAGATGTATTCTGAAATATTGAAATAATCGCATTAGCAATAAAATCATTTTTATAATCTCTACCAATCGATCTAAATATTTTTGCTACTTCATCAATAAGTAATTTTTCATAAGAGACAAATTGTGTTTCTTCGAGCTTTCTTTCAAGGAAAGAATTTATTAAAATTTGAGAATATTTATTATCCTCCTCGATCTCATGTTCAGAAAAGTCTCTACCACTGATAAAATCAAAATGTGTTTTTGATTTAACCAATTCACGCAATTTTTCCTGTGAGCTTTTCTGTGTTTCAATAAATTCTTGAGATAAAGACTTAATTGAGTCATCTAGTTCCTTTTTATTCTCTTCAAGATATTTGTTAACTGACTTTTTTTCATTTATCTCTTCTTCTAACACCTTAAGATTTTGATACTTTTCTATCTTGGATAATTCATCGCTTAGTATTGATTTCTCATTGATTAGTTTTTTTAGTTCTTCATTTTTTTCTTTTGCTTCAGATATTTGATGCTTACTTATTTCTTCCAATTTAGATTTTAAGGATTCTATTTCTTCCTCTATATCTTTTTTCTCTGCTTTTATTTCATTAACTTCATTCCCTAAACGGTTACTATCATTTTCTAATTTTGTTTTCTTATTACTTAATTCTTCTATTTCATAATTCATTTGGTCAAATTTTTCAGAAAAAGCTTTCGTTTCAGGAATTTCTGAAAGCATTTCCTCAATCATGGATTGATTTGTAATACTTTCATTAAATATCCTTAACGATCTTTCAAATAAAATCTTTTCACTAGCATCAATTTCCGAGTTTTGAAAGGATTGAAAGATTTGTTTAAATTTTTCAATTTCATTTTTTGAATATTGATTAGATATATTGATTTTTTGTCTTAACCATCCAAATAACTGATCATCTGTAAGAAATTTTATGTTTTCAACAGATTCATCGATATCTAGCCAACCATTTGTAATTAAACGTAGAACTATTTCGTCAGAGCTTGTTTCAGAATGAAATTTTAGTACATGATCGTCAATATATTTATTTACATCCCACTTATAAATGTTATTTTGATTACTATGAATAGGAGCTAATAATACTTTATTTTCCAGTACCGAATTTGTAATAAATGGTCCAAATACAGAACTTTCAGTTTGTATATAATAAAAATGTCTTGAACCTCTTTCATGCTTACCTGAAATTAATTTCAATGCTTCCTTTTCTTTAGGAATAAAATAATCATTTAGAGGTAAAAATTCTCCATTATAGATCTCTAAAACCTCTTGATCAATTGTATTAGTTTCATTTCCGTAAGCGAAATATAGTTCTCTACTATTATCATTATAATTATCTTGGAACTTATTAAGAATAAATAATTCATTTTCTATAAAGCGTTCATTTAATGGTTGAAAAATATTGTCTATATCATATCTATTTTCTTTAAAACTTGCTCCATATCTAATTACATTTTCATCTGTTTTATAAAAAGCATTATTACATAAATAGAACAAAGGTTTTATATTTGCAAATTGGTCAGAAAATTGCATACTACAAATCAACTTGCCATGATTAATGTAACTACCCTTCAGTAACTCAAGTTCATAATCTTGTAAATCTTCAATATTCATAAAACCTCACTTATTACAGAAGTATATCATATATAATTATTTTACCTTTTTTACATATAACATATTAACTTAACCACTTTTGTATATAACTGATGCAATATTCTAATATCGCTGCATTATCAGATAGTGCTTGGAATCTTTCGCACTATTATTATCTGTATGCATAACCTATCCAGTATTTCTAGCCAAATATCTAAATCACCCCTTTGTTCTTTTACTAAAAAGCCTATTCGCCAACTGGCATTAGAAGGTTTTTTAAAACCAGGCAAAAAATTTCCAATCGAATCGGTTTTCTTCTGGATGTAAAAAATGATTGTTCAGCATTCAGGAAGGTAACTTTTATGATAAACCTGCGTTGCAGAATCAGCAACAAAAATCTGCAGCAGATACCTTAGCGCACATTACAGCATGACAAAAAAAGCCTCCCGGCCAAAAGGCGGGAGGCTCTCTATATACTCTACTGAGTAAATAAACTTATTTTGTAGCTTCGTCCCAGATCTCTGTGGTGTAGAGAGTGTCCAGGGGAAGTTTCTCTTCAATAATGCCGTATTTTGCAGCAATATCGACTGTGTTCTGGATTGCATCAGGATCGAAGTAGCCGATCTTTGCAGGATCAAACTCTTCAGGACAAACAACGGTTGCAATCTTCTCGGACATACCAATCTGGTGTTCCTTGGTGGTACTTGCCTGGTCCAGGCTCTTCCATATAATGTCAGCGGCCGCAAGGGGATCAGCACAGGCATCGGCCCAGCCCTTGATGGAAGCCCGCAGGAACTTCACAGCAACATCCTTGTTTTCTGCAAGCCATTCAGAGTTGGCTACAAGGCAGTCTTCCAGCATACCGGTTCCTTCCTTGTTAACATCGATAATGTTCAGCTCGCTTTCAGGGTAGCCGGACTCAACCAGTACCATGATTTCGTTGTAGATCATGCCGGACGCTACATCCAGCTTGCCGCTGATAAGACCATCCATGGTGTAGTCCTGCTTGGCTATTACTACATCCTTGTCTTTATCCATGCCGTATTTCTCAAGCATAGCGTAGATGGGGTAGTCCGCTTTTCCGAGCCATGCGCCGATTGTTTTACCCTGAAGATCGGGAACGTTTGCGATTCCGTTTTTCTTGAAGGAAACAAGGCGGAAGGAGCTCTGCTGGAAGGTCTGTGCAATGGACACAAGGGGGAATCCCTTTTCCACGAAGGGAAGCAGACCGTACATGTTGATGATACCGAAATCAGCTGCACCAACGGAAACCTGGTTTGCAGGTATAATGTCGGGACCGCCGGGAAGGAGTTTTACATCCAGTCCCTCTTCGGCATAGTAGCCTTTTTCCAGTGCTACATAGTAACCGTTGAACTGTGCCTGGGGAAGCCATTTAAGCTGCAGGCGTACTTCCACGGGGCCGTCGGCATCGCTTTCCTGGGAACCGTTGGCGAAGATAGGTGTGGTTGCTGCCATGAATATAGCAGCGGCAAACAGAAGAAACATGATTTTCTTGTTCATTGTTTTCATCCTCTCTCTTGATGATTTATCTTTGTGATGCATGCCACTTTATGGCATAGCGTTCAACCAGAATTATTAAGGTGTACATGGTTATTCCGAAGAATGCCGCCGTACCGATATATGCCCACGCCCGGGCCATCTGGGCCTGCTTCAGGGCGGTGGACAGTTCGAAGCCGATGCCGGCGAAGGAGGAGAAAAACTCACTGCAGATCGCCGCAATCATGCTCGATGTTGTACTTATTTTCATGGCGGTAAGAATGTTGGGTACCGCATTGGGCAGCCTCAGGTAGAAGAAGATCTCCTTCTTTGTGGCTGCATAGGATTTCATAAGATCCAGGGAGAAGGCCTTGAATACGTTGAAACCCCGGTAGGCGTTTATGGCCATGGCCGCCATGGTAAATACCGTGACAATTGCGATTTTAGAGCCCATGCCCATGCCGAACCAGTTGTTCATTACCGGTGCCAGGGCAATGATGGGAATGGCGTTGAAGGCGGAAATAAGGGTAAGACCGCCGATACCCCAGACGGGAAAAACCGTGGCAATTACCGCAATTATGAAGCCCATGCTCGAACCGAGAATCAGTCCGATAAGGGCCTCGGCAACAGTAATAAGACTGTGGCGGAGAATAACGTCATGCTCCTTGAAGAATGTGCCCAATATTTCCGATGGTATCGGGAGCTGAAACTTCCGCAGGTGCATCATTAGGTGTACGCCGCCTTTCTCCCACCAGAGGAAAAAAAGAACACCGAAGAGTACGGGTAACAGAATATCGAAGAATTTTTCTACCTTGCTCATGCTTATTGTCCTCCCTCTTTTTTAGCCAGTGCACTTTCCCAGGGTACCAGCAGCTTTTCAAGAATCAGAACAAAACCGAAAAAGCTCATTCCAAGTAAAGCTGCCATAATAACGGAGGCCCAGAAGAGGTGGGTTCCGTTGGCACCGTAGTAGAGGGTATAGAGAATTTTTACGCCGATACCTTTGTCTGTACCCAGCATCTCCACCAGAATTGCCGCTGTAATTGACCGGGGTGCTGCTATCTTGAGTCCCACAAAGAGATTGGGAAGGGTGGAGGGCAGCATCAGCTTTGTGAACACTTCCGGCTTGCTTGCAGCGTAGGAGAACATCAGGTCGATCTGGTCCTTATCCACACTTTTTAGCCCGCTCAAGGTGTTAACGGTAACCGGGAAGAAGGTAATAAAGGCTGCAATAATCACCCTGGCTGCATCGGGGTTGCGTACAATACTCCAGATAATGGGTGCAAGTCCGAGGATGGGAATCATCTGCGAGATGATTACATAGGGAAAGGTTACCTTCTCTACAATCCGGTTGTAGCTCATAAATACCGCCACCAGAAATCCGAACCCAGCTCCGATAAGGAAACCGAAGAAGGCCTTGGAAACCGTTACCAGCCCGGAATCCAGCAGGGACCAGAGGTTGGCTATGAAGGTGGCGAATACGGTGTGCAGAAAGGGGAGTTTCTGCTTTGCCATGGTGTCGTGGATTACATCCTGCAGAAGCCATGCACCGGCTTCCCAGAGCAGGATAATTGCAAGAATCCACACTGCGGTGGTCAGCCATTTCTGGCTGCGGGCATTAATGACCATTCTCGCCCTCCTCGAAGCTGTCCCGGATCTTTGCCACCAGAGAATAAAACTCAGGGGTGTCCCGCATTTCGGCTGTTCTCGGCCGGGGCAGATCGATATCGATTACCGCGGAAAGACGTCCCGGATGAGCGGAAAGCACAAAGACCTTTTCCGAAAGGAATACGGACTCGGGAATATTATGGGTAACAAAGAGGATGGTTTTTCCTGTCTTCTGCCAGATTTTAAGCAGGTCTTCATTGAGCCGTTCCCGGGTAAACTCATCCAGGGCGGAGAAGGGTTCATCCATTAAGAGAATTTCAGGATCCATGGCCAGGGCCCTGGCAATACCCACCCGCTGCTGCATTCCGCCGGAGAGCTGGTATGGGTGCATATCCGCACAGTGGCTTAAGCCCACCAGATCGAGCATCTCCATTGCGCGCTCTTCCTGCTCTTTTTTCTTCCATTTAAGAAGTTCCAGGGGAAGGCAGATATTCTTTTTTACTGTACGCCAGTCATACAGAACAGGGCTCTGGAACACAATGCCGTACTGGTGCTGAAGGCGTATCTCCCTCGGTGTTTTTCCGGAGATGGTTACAATACCCGAAGTGGGCTTCAGGAGGTCTGCAATAATTCTCAGAATGGTGGTCTTACCGCATCCCGAGGGACCAAGAAGACTGATAAACTCTCCATTAAGTATATTGAGACTTACACCGTTCAGGGCGGTGGTTATCTCCCCGGTATTATTGGTGTACTGCATTTCAATGTTTTTAAGGTGAATGTCGTCTTTTACTTTCTTTTTTTCCATGGGTTCGGTACTAACTGTGCTCATGGCCTGACCTCGTGCTGAGATTTTTCCACTCACTGCTGGAGAGGATTTCGTTATACATTTTTACGTAGAGCTCCGGACGCCAGTCGGGCTCTCCGATTTTTTCGTTATGTTTAAACAGATGGGTAAAGGTGTTGTGTTCCGAAAGGCTCAGGTCGATGGATGCGGTGTACATCTCCTGAGAATCACTGCCTTCCGCGTAGAAAGGGTATCCGGCGAAGTATTTCACATCACCGATGTTACCGGCGGGGCCTGCAATACTGCTTCCGCCGATGAAGTAGTTCTCCCTGTCCCATCCGGCAAGATTGGCGGAGGCAACGTATATGGGGCTGGTAATTACCAGGGCTTCCAGCTGGGTCTGAACCATTCTGCCGGGAACAGCCGAAGCACAACAGGCGGTGGGGTTTATAAAGAGCCTGCATCCCTTTGCCGATGCCCAGCGGACAATCTCGGGGAAAGCATAAAAGTCGTAACAGATTGCCACTCCCACCGGCCCCCAGGGGGTCTGAAACAGGGTGGGGTAATCGCCACGGGTTGCCCAGGTGGGTTCGTTTTCGGGAAGGTGAAGCTTGCGGCAGCTGGTAATGGTTCCGTCGGGAGCGCAGATCGCCGCGCTGTTGTACACTCTGGCCGGGTCTTTTTTATCCTGTTCAGGCAGGCCGAAGACCACATAAATGCAGAGTTCCTGTGCAAGTTCGGAAACTGTTTCGGTGGATTTGCCGGGGATTGTCTCTGCGAGACGCACATGCATTTTGCTGTTGAACTCAATTTCAGGTTCCGGATCATAGCCGCAAAGGGCAAGTTCGGGGAGGATAACCATATCGGAACCTGCGCGGGCGGCAGCTTTTACATAGCTGCAGATACGCTCAAGGTTGAGATCCTTGTTTCCCCATACTGCTCTGAAGTTGACAACAGAAAGATTGATCACATGTTCCATATGGACGCGGTTCCTCCACACACGAAGACAGCCTTACCAGCATTAATCTTCATTAGAAACCGATACTATGAATTGCAGATTGCATTCAAAAGGACATGTGTCCTCATTTATGGAAATATTTTACAATTATTAAACTTGATTTTACCTTTTAGTATAAAATCTTCAAGAAATATACCTAAATGTAAAAGAATTGAAAAATCAGTCTATAATTCCGCTTCTTCTATCATGGAAGAGAGCAGTTCGTACTGTTTCTGGTTGATGGAGATATAATGGCCGTGCTGGGAAATGACATTTTTTTTCTTCATTTTGTTAATGCAGCGATTAACGGTTTTTACGCTGATGCGGGTTTCGTCCGCAAGCTGATGCCGGGGAATCTTCAGGGTGCATACCCCGTCCACCGACTGGGTTTCAAAATAATGAATAAACTGGTAGGCCAGACGTATCTCCCCGGGAAAAAAAAGGAAGGTACGGTCCTTGGATACCTGCCGTATGATTGTTTTTACATAGTTGGTGGTAAAGGTGAAAAGTGCGGAATTGCTGGCCTTCATCCACTCCATAAACCTGTCAGATGGAATGGAAATATAAAAACAGCGGGTTTCACATACAATTGATCCCCGGTAGAGGGGGATATCGGCAAAACACTCCGCAGCGCCGATAAAATGGGGAGGCTCAACCTTGTCTATGGTGTAGAGGATCCCATTCTGCAGCTCATTTTCTATGCGGATGGTTCCCTCAAGAAGAATTATAACTATGTCGCAGGGGTCGCCGGAGTAGATCAGAAAGGAGTCGGTTTCTGCGGAATCAAACTGACTGGCCGATTCCACTCCCGGAGGCATGGTATTCAGCAGCTTGATTATAAAATCCGCAACCGGTTTACAGCGAATATGAGAAGCGGCTTTTGCTTTTAAATCCATCCTGGGTATCCTGAATCCACAACAGTAGTAACTTTATCAAAAACGGGCTCAGATTGCTACATCAGGATGGAATCTTATATTTACTTCGCCTCTTTGGCGATCACAATTCTTAAGGCTTCTATGGCGGTAATAATTGCCTGTTCGGTATCGGTTACCCGGATAATCCCGCTGTTTTCAAGCTTTTCCCGTTCCTTGTTCCGGCACAGAAGCAGAACTGTGGCACAGCGAACCCGTAGAACGGAGGCAACAATAAACAGGGTGGCGGATTCCATTTCGGAGGCTATGGCGCCGGCCCGTTTCCAGGCTTCCCATTTATACAGCAGTTCAGCACTTGCGGGCATGCGTTCGGGATCGTGCTGACCGTAGTAGGAATCCTTGCACTCAACAATACCGGTGTGGCTGGTAAAGCTTAAGTTTTCCGCAGACTCAATCAGGGCGGATACCAGACCATGATCAGGTACAGCCGGGAACTCAATGGGAACATATTCGTTTCCGGTTCCGTCTTTACGGATGGCACCGGTGGGAATAATAAGGCTTCCCGTGTCGATAGTGCTGTCTATGGCTCCGCTGGTGCCAACCCGGATGAAGGTATGAGCTCCAAGCATTACCAGCTCTTCCATGGCGATGGAAGCGGAAGGTCCGCCGATCCCGGTGCTGGTTACACTTACTTTTGTGCCGTTGATGGTTCCGGTATAGGTAACGTATTCCCGTTTTGTTGCTATATGCACAGGATTTTCGAGTTTTGCAGCGATTTTTTCTACTCTGCCAGGGTCTCCGGTGAGGATAACATAACCGCCGATTTCTCCCATGGCACAGCCAATATGGTGCATTCGCTCTAATTCCATTTTTCCTTTTACTCCAAAATTCGTATGGTTTTTTGCCGAACCGATAGTTTCTCAGCCTGCATAGACAGTATAAAAGCGAGAAAAAAAATTAAAAAAGGCCATTTGACCTTTTTAGCATATTTGTTATACCGTACTTTCATTGCAGAATCTTCAAAAAAAATAGCTTGTAGGGAGATGATTAACAATGGATGCTACCACGAAGAAGTATTCTATCAAGACGGATTTCACCATGTTGTCGATTCTGCTTGTACCAATAGCAGTCGCTCTGAACTTTATCGGGTCTCAGATAGCCCACGCGCTGAAATTGCCGCTCTATCTGGATACCATCGGTACGGTTCTGGTTGCCCTTCTGTGCGGCCCCTGGGTTGGTGCTGTTGGCGGATTACTGACAAACCTGATGACGGGAATAACCAACCCTGTCAGCATCGCTTTTGCCCCGGTTAACATTGCAGTTGGTCTTGTAACTGGATTCCTGGCACGGAAGAACATGTTCAGTGTCTGGTGGAAATGGGTAATCTCCATGCTCCTCATGGCTCTGGCATCTCTCATTGTTGCAACACCTATTGTTGTAATTGTATTCGGTGGAGTTACCGGTTCCGGTTCTTCTCTTATAGCAGCTACGATGATGGCTTCCGGGACGAAAGTTTTGAATGCAGTTCTTAGTACGGAACTGGTGTTCACCTGTACCGACAGGGCAATTGCCTTCTTTATTACATGGCTGGTTGTCCGGGTAATTCCTGCAAGAACCCTGGTAAAATACCCATGTGGTGAGAATTACATCAAATCAGAGTCTGCAGAGGCATAAGCTTACTTAGGAATGATTGTAAGGAGCGAATCGATGTACTTGGATGCAGCAGAATACGGAGTTCCATGCAGGAACTTTGCAGGGACGGTGGTGAATGTATAGAGACCGCCTCCAGCTGAACAAGAAGAATGTGCTGGCAGCATTGTATCCTACGGCAAAACTGTGGATAGTTCTTTTGTACTGCCTGAGTACATTGATTCTTTCTTCCATCAAGGTGGACGGGTATCCCTTCTACCTGATTGGGTTTTATCTCTGTATTCCCATCCTGTTTCTTGCCAGCGGAATAGGAATAAAAGCAATCAAACTGTTTATTCCGGTATTCTGGCTCGGTGGTGCCATTCTGTTTGTGCAGACCTTTGTAATTCCCGGTGAGGTTGTACTGTATCAGTATAAGTTTATCAGGATTTATAAATATGGAATGCAGCATGGGTTGTTCCTCTGTTTTCTTATTCTGAATTTTGCCGGTATTATTCTCTGGTTATTTCAGACCACCGAACATCGGGAGCTGTCCCGGGCTATGGAAAAGAGCGGAATGAGTGACAAGGCTGCATTCGTCTTTCTTTCTACCCTGCAGATGATTGAGATTCTGGGGAGCAAATCGAAGGTGATTATGAATGCCCAGCGGGCCCGCGGGGTGGAAACCGAGGGTAATATAATTGTGCGGTTTAAAGCCTTTGTTCCGGCGCTTATTCCCCTGGTGTTAGGTGCCATTACCAATACCGAGGAACGTGTACTTACCCTGGAATGCCGCGGGTTTGATGTGGTCGGGAAAAAGACCCGTCTTTTTGATATCAGCAGAACAGGCAAGGAACCTCTGGCCCTGGCCTTTGCAGGTATTATATTCGCTGCTCTTCTTGTCTGGAGGATAATGCTGTGGGTTCTGTAATAGAGCTTAAGAATGTGAACTACTGCTATCCTCTGTGTAAGAAGCCTGCAGTAAAGGATTTTAATATTTCCATTGAGGAAGGGAAATTTTATGGAATTGTCGGAGTAAACGGATCCGGCAAAACAACCCTTTGTTCCCTCGTCCGGGGTTTTGCTCCGGGTTTCTACAAGGGCAAGCTGGAAGGCGAGGTCCTTGTTGGGGGCAAGCCTACAGTTGACTACGGTCCCGGTGAACTTGCCCTGAAGATCGGCTATGTTTTTCAGAATCCCTTTAACCAGATAAGCGGTGTAAAAAGCACGGTTTTCGAAGAGGTTGCTTTCGGGCTGGAGAACTTCGGTGTAGATCTGGATGAGATTGAAGAGCGGGTTATGGATGTTATGAAGCTGACTGATATTTTTCAGCTGGCGGAAAAAAACCCCTTTGAACTTTCCGGAGGACAGGTGCAGCGTATGGCCCTGGCGTCGGCGATTGTTCTAAAACCGGAAATTTTCATTATCGATGAGCCAACATCCCAGCTTGATCCTGAAGGAACAGAGAGTGTATTCCGCATTATCAGTGACATGAAGGCGGAAAAGAAAACGGTGCTTCTGGTTGAGCATAAAGTTGACCTGATTGCCGAGTATGCCGATGAAGTGCTGGTCCTCGATGATGGAGAGCTGATTGCATCCGGACCGACCCAGGAGGTCTTTTCTGATATGTCTCTGCTGGACAGGAATGTCGAACTGCCCCAGGTCGCGCTGTTAGGCAGCGAGCTTGTTAAACGAGGACTTCCTCTAAATTATATTCCCATAACACAGCGGCAGGCTGAGGACGTAATCGGTAATGCTCTTGCTGTACGAGGTACTGCCTGATGTCCTATATCAAACTTATCGATACCAGTTTTTCCTATCCCAACGGATTCCTTGCGGTGGATTCCATTAATCTTGAGATTGAGCAGGGCGAGAATATCGCCATTGTCGGTCAGAATGGTGCAGGCAAAACCACCACAGTAAAGATGCTGAATGGGCTTCTTCTTCCCTCTTCCGGGGATATCGTTGTGGACGGACAGAATACAAAAGAGCACACCACAGCGGAGATGAGCCGCCTGGTGGGCTATGTCTTTCAGAATCCCGACGACCAGATTTTTCATTCCACCATCTACGATGAAGTAGCCTTCGGCCCCAAGAAACTGCGTCGGGAGCCGGAATGGACGGAGCGCATGGTTCTTGAAGCCCTGGAAATTACCGGGATGCTGGATAAGAAGAATGAAAACCCCTACGACCTGCCTTTCTCCACCCGCAAGTTTGTCACCATAGCTGCCATTATAGCCATGGACTCTCCTGTAATGGTTTTTGATGAGCCCACCGCAGGGCAGGATATTTCCGGAAACCGGCAGCTTGAACAGATACTGCAAAAGCTTAAGGCAAAGGGGAAAACCCTCATTACCATCTCCCATGACATGGAGTTTGTGGCAAACAATTTCTCCAGGGTTGTGGTTATGGCCAATAAAAAGATTGTCTGCAGCGGAACGCCCCGGGAAGTCTTCTGGAACTTCGATGCCATGGAGACTGCCATGATAAAACAGCCCTATATCAGCCAGCTCTGCGGAAGTCTGAAGGTCGGGGATAATCCGGTAAAAATGGATGAAGCTATTCAGGCTATTCTTAGTGCCGCCGGACTTGTATAGATTTTTTCACCTGATTTAACTATTCTCCTTATTTACATGCGTATTATCCTGGTAAGTATAAATATTCCCGAAAGCCGCTGGCAGGTTCCCTATGCCGCGGCACGTCTCAAGGCTTCAGTGGAGGATATTCCGGCGGCTGAAGTCTCCCTGCTTACCGGAACCACCGCAGATTCCGGGGATGCCCTGCTTAAGAAGATCATTTCTCAGTCACCCGATGTGGTGGGGTTTTCCCTCTATGTCTGGAACCACTCCGTATTAATGCAGACTGCCCGGGAACTTCGCAAAACGCTTCCAAATGTACAGCTGATTGCAGGCGGCCCGGAGGCAGGTTTTCTTTCTCCCCGGGAACAGGAAGTTTTTAACTGGGTAATTACCGGCGAGGGTGAAGTGGCCTTTGCCTCCCTTATTTCTGCTCTTCAGACTGAATCGGAAGGCACAACGGATACGGATACTGCTTTGGGAAAGGTTATTGCCGGAGGTGCAGTTCCCTCTCCGGATAAACTAGTCTCTCCCTATGTTTCCGGGATTCTAAAACCATCAGAGTATTCAGATCTTCTCTGGGAGCTCTCCCGGGGCTGTCCGTACAATTGCGCGTTCTGTTATGAATCCCGGGGAGAGAAGGGGGTGCGCTTCTTTTCTGCCGAAACCGCCGCTTTAGAACTGGATCTTTTCCAGAATGCAGGGGTGGAGCATCTGTTTGTGCTCGATCCCACCTTTAATTTTGACCGACCCCGGGCAACGGATATGCTGAAGCTGATGGCGGAGAGGGCTCCGGATGTACATTTTGTAATTGAGGTCAGGGCGGAGCTTCTAAATGAGGAGACGGTTGAACTCCTTTCCCGGATTAACTGCTCACTGCAGATAGGTATTCAGAGTGTACATCCCGAGGTCCTCAAACTTATAAACCGCAGCATGAATGCCCGCCGCTTTATAGAGAACGTGGAGCTTTTGAATGAGTACGGCATAATCTTCGGCTTCGATCTGATCTACGGGCTCCCCGGAGACAGCCCTGAGGGGTTTTACGAAAGCTTCGACGGTGCCATGGTGCTGCTGCCCAACCACCTTGATATCTTTCCGCTGTCCATACTTCCCGGAACTGACCTTTTCGACCGGGCCGGAGAGTTAGGTCTGAAGGCGATGCAGGAGAATCCCTACACCATTGTTTCTTCTCCCGGTTTTTCCGAGGAGGAGATGGCAGCTCTCGGGGATTTTACTGCAGCTTTTGATGCCTTCTACAATCAGGGCAAGGCTGTGCAGTGGTTCAATCTGATTACAGAGTATCTTGAGATTCTCCCTTCAGAAGTTTTTCGCCGTTTTTCTAGCTATGAGATTTCCGGTGATTCCCTGCTGGAATGGCAGCTGTCTCTAATCAGCAGGCTGTTTGCAGATTACGGAAAGGACTCCGGGACTCCTGCAGCCCTGGATATGATACGTTTTTTTGGTGGAGCAAATACCCTGCACTATAACAGTAGGGATCTGATCGGACACCTTGAAGACGGCATTACCGATTTTGATGAGCTTTCACACTTTGTAGCTCCCCTATAGAAAAGCCCCGGTCCAGTATTTGCATTTCTGTCTCCTGTAAATAATAATTTTCATTATGGATAGTACTCATGACTCGGATCAGCGGTCCCGTATCAGGCGCCATCTGCTTGTTTATCTGGAAGTTGTCAATTCAGATTCAGGAGAATCTCTCGGCAGAATCGGCGATCTGAACCGGTCAGGCTTTCTGCTTCTTTCCAGAAAAGCATTCGATACCGGGCAGGCAGTTCCTGCGGGAATCATCCTTCCAAAACAGATGGATTTCCGGAATACCCGTCTTGATCTTGCCGTCCGTGTACGCTGGTGTCGTATGGATAACCGGCCGGACAGCTGGGTATGCGGTTGTGAGTTTACAGATCCCGGGGAGCAGGAGCTTGGTATTATCGATGCTCTTGTCGGCCGTCTTGGTTTTTCCGACGGCACCCGCCGCATTTTTCTTAGAAATGATCAGAATGTTTTTCTCGATACAGACAGCGCCACGGGAGAATAGATGAAAACAGCAGACAATAAATCGAACGGACAAGGCAGCTTTGTTTTCCGGTTTTTTCAAACTGAATCCATTGGTCTTGGTTTGGGAGTTCCGGCGGCGGCAGCCTATGTGCTGCTGCTCCTGGATCTGTCGCCTCTGCAGGTGCAGAAAACAATTCAGTTTCTTATAATTGTAGCACTTGTGGTTGTCGGTGGAATTGCCATGCCTGTCAATTACATGCTGGTTAAGCCCATTACTCCTCTGCTGAAGGAGTTGAAAAAAGGTGAGATGAGCAGCTCCCGGGGGCAGAAGCTTTATCTTCTGCTTATGAATCTTCCCCTGAAGCATGCAGTAATGCTCTTTGTCCGTATTGCCGGAGGATCGGTAGTTGTCACCCTGTACATGCTTATCTTTCTCAAGGTTGAGCTAATCAAGGTGGTAATGGCTATTACTCTGTCAGCCTACGGTGCGTATCTGGCGGCCATTACGGTTTACATGGCTGCGGCGGCACTGGTCAGACAGCCCGGACAGACCATTGTCTCCCGGGATCTGCTTCCTGAGAAGTTTATTGAAAAAAGGAAGATTTTCGGTCTCGGTGTTATAAAAAGAAACCTGCTGTTTCTTATTGTGCCTATTGTTCTTACCAACCTTACTATCTTTTTTACCTTTTACTCTGCCCACATTTCCGGTGTGGCTATGGACCAGCTTGTAGGTCGGGTTGCCGGTGTCCTTGTGGTTAATACTATTACCCTGCTTATAGCCATTGCCCTTGCGATTTTTATGATGTACCGGCCCATTAAAATCCTTGTCGCTTCCCTGGGGAAATTTCTGCATGCCGGCCGGGGCGAGACAGACCCTATTCCAACGGATCTCTCCGATGATTTCGCCTATATCAGTCATCTGATGAACAAGGCCATAGAGAGCCTTCACCAGATTATTATTAAGGTGGAAGATGCAACGCTTGTTCTTACCGATTCGGTACAGGAGTTGTCCGCCTCTTCTGCCCAGATCTCAACAACATCCAATGAACAGGCTGCCGCGGTGAAAGAGATTGTTACCACCATGGAAGATGCGGATCAGCTGGCCAGGATGATAGCGGCAAGCATCCATGAGGTGACTGGAACAGTCCGGAGCACCACAAGTGCCGTGGAGTCGGGCAAGCAGCGTATAGCCATGAGCCTCAGCAAAATGGATGAGATCAGTGAATCCAACGGCAAAACCATTGCAGAAATACGTTCTCTTGGAGAAAAGATTGACAGTATCTGGGACATCGTAAATATCATCAACGGAATTGCCAACCAGACAAAAATTATTGCATTCAATGCGGAGCTTGAGGCTTCTGCTGCCGGGGATGCAGGTAAAAACTTTCAGATAGTGGCCACCGAGATCAGGCGTCTTGCGGACAGTACGGTGTCGTCAACTTCAGAAATCCGCAAGAAGATACAGGAAATTCAGCAGTCATCCGATGAAGTTATTTCGGCTTCGGAAGATGGAACCCGCAAAATCAACCATGGGCGTGATCTTTCCAGTGCCCTCAATGATGACTTCAGCGAAATAAAGAGTCTTGCCGATATTTCTGCCTGCTCCGCCGATGAGATTGAATCTTCGGTGAACCAGCAGGTTCTGTCCTTTGAGCAGATTCTTGCAACCCTGAGGCAGATAGCCGACGGGATTGAATACTTTGCGGAATCGACAAAATCAACCAGTACCTCTTCGGAGCAGCTGCGGCAGATGGCGGATTCCCTGAGTCAGCTGGTGAAGGGAGGTGAATGATGTTTGGAAAAGGGGTCTTGTCCAGTATTAAGGTGCGCATTCAGTTAATCTTCGCAGCAGTGTATATCATTTTTGTCAGCGGGCTTAGTGTGGGAGTTTTTATGAGTCTGTCTGATGGCTTTGAAAAACAGTTCCACCGGCAGATCAGCAATACAACCGAACTTATTTACCAGCTGACCGACAGTTATGTGGATTCCAGTGCGAAAAATTATCTGATAGGCATGGCGGAATCCGTTAAACGGCTCGTTGCCTATGAGTACAGTCTGTATGAAAAAGGCGAACTCACTGAAGCGGAGGCCTGGGCCAATGCCCGCCGCATAATTCTTGATCCCGATTTCGGCCGTATCGGCAAAACCGGCTATCTTGCCGGCGTAAGCGGTGACGGCATTCTAATTATTCATCCCCGGTCGGAAGGCGCGGATGCCAGCGGAAACGACTTCATGAAGGAGGCTATGGTTAAGCGGGATGGCTATATTGAGTACATGTGGAAGAATGTCGGGGAGGACAAAGCACGGGCCAAGGCAGGCGGGATGGCCTATTTTGAACCCTGGAATCTGATCATCTGGGCATCTTCCTATAAAAGTGAATTCTCAAGCCTGGTGGATCTTGGTGAACTGGAAAAAAGAATTCTCAGTATAAAAATAGGGGAGCACGGGTATCCCTATATTATCGACGGTAAAGGAAACATTCTTATTCATCCCACCCTCAAAGGGGAAAACTACTGGGATGAACAGGCTGCAGACGGACGCTATTTTGTGCGTGAAATGATTGAAAAGAAGAATGGTATGATCCGGTACGAAATGGTGGGGGATGAGAAGGGCCAGGGGGCACTGGCAGCCTTCCGCTACTATCCAGATCTGGATATCTATATTGTAAGCAAGGTCTATGAGAGAGATATGTACGGTCTTATAAATAAGATCCGTATTATCAGCCAGATCCTTGTTTTTGTGGGATTGATTGTTACCAACATTCTTATAGCTCTGCTGCTGAATAAAATACTTAAACCTCTTGATAAGATCACTGAACTGACCAGACAGGTCGGCAACGGCGATCTTACCGGTCGTATCGATGATATAACGGGCGATGAGATCGGCATAATTGCCGACCAGTTCAACACTCTGGTGGACGCCATGGCTAATATGCTGTCCCGGATAAAATCAACTTCCTTTGAACTCTTTGACTCCGTTCAGAGTCTATCCGTATCCAATCAGGAAATAAACGCCACCTCGAATCAGCAGGCTGCCGCGGTTAAAGAGATCGTCACCACCATGGAAGACTCGGATTCCCTCTCCAAGAGTATTGCCAACCGGGTAAGTGAGGTTGCGAAAATATCAAATCAGACACGAACAGTCGTTCAAACCGGGTTTGATACCGTGCAGACGAGCCTGGACAAGATGGAGGAGATTAAGGTTTCCAACTCGGAAACTATCAATGGAATACGCTCTCTGGGAGAGCGGATTGAGAATATCTGGGAGATTGTTAACATAATCAACGGCATAGCGGATCAGACTAAAATAATTGCCTTTAATGCGGAGCTGGAAGCCTCCGCGGCAGGTGAGGCGGGAAAGAACTTTCAGATTGTTGCAACAGAGATCCGTCGGCTGGCGGACAGCACAATGACCTCCACCAATGAGATCAAAACAAAGATCAACGAGATTCAGCACTCCTCGGATAACCTGATCATTGCTTCTGAAGAGGGTACCGAACATATCCGCAAAGGAGGAGAATTATCCGGGGAGATCCGCAAGATTTTTGAAGACGTGTTGAGCTCCGCTGAAATCTCCGCAGAATCAGCTGAACAGATTGCCTCATCAATCAATCAGCAGGTAGGTGCCTTTGAGCAGATCCTGCAGACCCTTAAGCAGATCTCCGAGGGAATCGATAATTTCGTGATTTCCATAAAATCAACAACCACCTCTTCGGTGAAACTGAAGGAGATGGCTGAGGGCTTGAACGATATGGTTTCCGGGTATCAGGTTCACGAAAATGAATAACGGCGAACTCCTAAAACAGATCGAAGAAGCCTCTTCCCGGAAAGAAGCGCAGAACAGTACCGGGGAAGGCAAAACGGTGAAGGTTATGGTCTTCCTGGTGGACGAAAAAAAATACGGCTTTTATGCCGAGGATATCCGGGAGATAATCCTTGATTATCCCCTCTTTTTTGTCCCTTTTGTTCCGCCCTATGTCCGGGGATTCCTGAACCGCCATGGAGAACCCTATACCGTACTGGACCTGAATGTTCTGTTTGACCAGAAGCGGCTGGAAAGTTCCACCTTCCTTGTTCTGAACCGGGACAATGATCAGCTTGCGGTCATAATAAGCGAGATCCTTGAGATTGTTAAAATTCCTGAAAAGGATATTCATATGGTATCCAGTGATACCGGAGAAGAGGGGTATTTTCTGGGATCCATTACTTCTGAGAGCAAAGAGATCTTTATTGTGGATGTGGAAAAGGTGCTGGACCGGTTGAGCCGGGATGTTGCCGCCGGATAAGGCTTGCATGAAAGAGTCTCAGGATTTTCTCCTTGTTGAACAGGGTGCTGCCGGATTTCTCATTAATCGGGAGCAGTTTTATGCCAGTCTTTACCTTCAGGATCTCAAGCCTCTGACAGGGACTGATGATGACTCCAGGCGATATTGTGCCGGCACCATCGATTTCCGGGATGAGCAGATCCTTGTATATGACCTTGACCGCAGGCTGGGGGAGCTGTTCCAGCTTGAAGCCGATCCGGGGCTGTCTATTGCCCTTGTTGCAGATGTCTCTGCTTTTTCTGAAAAGGCACGGCAGCAATTCCGGGAGATGGCGGAGATAAAAGCCCCGGAGGTGAGCCGAAATACCGTTGCCTACAGAATAGGCAGCAGGGCGGAAATAAAGAACCTCCCTCTTTCACAGGTAAAGCTGATACCTGCCGGGCTTAAAGAGCTGCTTCGTTCGAAAGGTGTGTATGGCTGCAGATTCGGACAGGAGATACAGATTTACTATTTTGTGGATATAGAAAAGCTTTCTTTCGGATTGTTGGAGTAAAGATGGTAACACAGGAAAAACTGCGCCTTCTTTTAGTAGATGATTCAGCCCTGGTACGCAGTATCCTGAAGCAGGTTTTTTCGGATGATCCGGAGATATCTGTGGTGGGAGAAGCTTCCAATGGGCTCGCCGGCTGTGAAGAAAACCTTCGCCTGAAGCCGGATGCAATTATCATGGATCTGGAAATGCCGGTTATGGACGGAATCTCCGCCACTGGTAGGATTATGCAGGAGCAGCCTGTACCGGTGATTATTTTTTCCAGTGCGGTAAATGCTGCCAGCAGTTTTGATGCGGTAGCTGCCGGTGCAGTGGATATTATTCCCAAGCCGGACATGGATGAAATCGGTTCGCCGAAGTTTATTCAGTCCTTCAAGGAAAAGGTGAACGCTGCACGGAAAACCCATTCTAAAGCGGTCGGGGGCAAAGCAGCTGCCCTGAAAATGACCTCGCAGGCAGTTCTTCCCGAAGTGGAAGCTGTGGTGATCGGTGCTTCCACCGGAGGGCCCCAAGCGGTCCGTACGCTTCTTTCTGCCCTGCCCGCCGGCTTTCCCGTAGGGATTGCCATCGTTCAGCACCTTGAAACCGGATTCGACCGGGGCTATGCGGCGTGGTTGAATGACAGTTCAAGGCTCAAAGTACGCCTGGCGGAAAATAATGACCGGTTTACCCCGGGAGAGGTACTGGTCTCTCCAGTGGATATTCACCTCGCCGTACGAAACGGCAGGCTGCAGCTTGAAGATACTCCCAGGGTGGAGAATCAGAAGCCCGCGGTTGATGTTCTGTTTTCTACTGCCTCAGAATACTACAGGGACCGTCTTCTCGCTGTGCTGCTTACGGGAATGGGTCGTGACGGTGCTTCGGGGTGTAAAAAGATTATCGACTCCGGGGGCTACACTCTTGTTCAGGATAAAGAGAGCAGCGCAATTTACGGCATGCCCCGGGCTGCCGCGGAGATCGGCGGCGCTTCAGAAATTCAGTCACTTTCCTTAATGGCGGAGAGGCTCTGTTCGCTTTTAGGAGTCAGTCCGAATTCATGATACACACTCCTCATATGCTTACAGAAAAAATGCTCTCCTTTATTGAATCCAGAACTGGTATTCATCTGCCGGAAACCGGATACCGTCAGGTGGATGCATTTCTGGAGGAGCGTATAGCCCTGCTGGGTGTTTCGTTGAACCGGTATCTTGAGCTTCTGGATACAGTCCCTGATGAACGGCATGCCTTTCTGGATGCAATTACCATAAATGAAACCTATTTTTTTCGTGAAGAGCGCCATTTTTCAGTTTTAGAGAGTGAGATATTTCCGGCTCTCAAAGAAAAAGGTGTTTCCCGGCCGGGGATATGGAGTGCAGCCTGTTCTACTGGTGAAGAGGCGGTTTCCCTGGCAGCCCTCGCTTGTCAGTTCTGGAGCAGCAGTAATGTAAGAGTGCTTGCAACGGATATAAACCGGTCTGCCATTGAGCGGCTTCATTCCGGAATCTACCGCCGCAGCTCCTTCCGGCATGACGGAGAGAGGTACCACCATCTGCTGAATCCCTATCTTGATGAGCAGGGCACACGGGTTCAGGTATCCGCATCACTTCTTGAAAACATAGACTCACACTGGATTAACCTTTCAGACAGTAAGTATGAAGGGATTTCCGGAAACCTTCATGTGGTTTTTCTCAGAAACATGCTTATTTATGTAAGCTTTGAACGGCGGCTGGAAATCCTTGCGCGTATTGCGGAGCTCCTTGAGGAAGGTGGTTTTCTTTTCCTGAGTTCCACTGAGATTCCTTTGTTGAAGCATCCGGACATGCAGTTGAAACTAAGTGGGGGCAGTTACTATTTTCAGAAAAAAACCGTTGCCCCTGTGGAAACGAAGGGTGAAAAAACAGAGAAGAGTATGTCTCCGTCGCAGAGGAAGAGGAAAAAACCAGCTCCGCTGCGTCTTGTGGATATACTGCAGCGGGTGAGACTGGTCTCTGATGCAGATGCAATTCCGGAGGAGGATGACCCTGCAGAGGAAGCTGCGCGGATTCTGCTTCAGGCAGTACATCTGGTAAACGCCGGTGACTTCGCCAAGGGAGAAGCTGCGGTACTGGCACTGGAGGCTTTAAGCGGTGCCAATGAAATAACTGCATATATCCTCGGCCTTTCTGCTCTGCGTCAGGACAGGCGCGAAAAGGCTCTCCACTTTTTTGCTGCTTCTGCAGCGGGGAATGCTGAATTCTGGCCTGCCCTGTTTCAGCATGCCATGCTTCTTCGCCGGGATGAACCCGGGAGGGCTTCCCGGGAGTTTTCGTCGGTTCTCCGGTCGGTGAGAAAGTACCGGAAACAGGGGGACGGGCTTTACAATTTTCTGTTAGAGGGCTTCGACTCTCAGTATTTTGCCGGAATTTGTGAAGGCTGGATTACCAGACTGGAATCTAAAAGGAGCATATGATGGCATTAAACAGAGACGCCTTTATTGCGAACTATCTGGAAGAGTTAGCTGATAATCTCTCTGTTGTGGATTCTGGTATCCTGATTCTGAAAAAAGATGCGGAAAACAGCGAGGAACTTACCAGACTGTTGCGTGCTCTGCATACCATAAAAGGATCCTCGAGGATGCTGAAATTTTCAACCGTGGAAAAGATTTCCCACGGTATTGAAAATGTATTTAAAGGCGTCAAGGAGGAGCGATATCCCATATCAACTGAGCTTGTTCAGCTTGTGTTTATCACAACAGATACAATTCGTACTGCCGCGGAGGTTATTCGTGTCTCCGGGGATGATACTCTGGAAATACACTCACTACTGAACGCGTACGAATACGCCTATGCCGGCGAACCCTACGATGTGCAGTCTCTTCGGGCCGAGTACGGAAAAAAGGAGGAGCCCCAGGCTGTTCCATCGGAAGAAAAGGAGGCTCCTCGCCGGGCTCTTTCCGTTTCCGCAGATGAGGGAGAGGGCGGCTACGACACAATCCGTATTCAGGTCAGCAGGATTGATAAAATAGTAAAACTTCTGAATAACCTGATTATCCGTCAGTTTCAGCTGCGAAAGGAGAACGAAGTTCTTGCGGGTATGGAACGGAGCCTTATGACCATAGGCAGCGCCGGAGCCGTGACAAAAGGCAGTTCTGTTTTCACCGAAGAAATGAGCAGTTTAATGGAGAATCTCCAGGTTCTGAAGAAGAGTTTTCAGGAGGAGCTTCCCCAGATTGAAAGGAATATCTTTGATCTGCAGGAAGAGATTCTCTCTCTCCGGATGCTGCCCCTGGAGCTGATCCTTGGAACTCTTGGCAAGATGGTGGAAGAGACTGCCATTATCACCGGAAAGGAGATCTCCTATTCTACAAAAGGTACGGAGCTTAAGCTGGACAAATTTATACTTGAACGGCTTCATGACCCGGTCATTCACATTGTACGGAATTCGGTGGATCATGGAATTGAAACCCCGGAAGAGCGGGAAGCTTCCGGCAAAGAACGGGAAGGAAAGCTGGAGATCCTCTGTTCTTCCGAGGGAGGGAATATTGTCATCAGAATACGGGATGACGGCCGGGGGCTTAATTACGAGAAAATCCGGCGCCGGGCTATTGAGATGGAGCCTTTGCGCAGGGAAGAGATAGAAGAGATGGATGAGAGTGGACTGAACTCCTATCTTTTCATGTCGGGATTCTCCACCAAGGACGAAATTACAGACCTTTCCGGCAGGGGAGTCGGGCTCGATATAGTCCGGTTCAATATCGAAAAGATGAAGGGCAAGATATCTCTCTCCAGCAAAAAGGGAGAAGGTACGGAGTTCAAGCTTTCCCTTCCCCTTTCGCTGGCAACGGTTAACGGCTTCTTCATTAATTCTGCCGGGGCGAAATTTCTTATTCCCGCTGCCTTTGTCCGGGAGATTGTTATTGTTCATTCCGGAGAGGAGCTGGATCTTCTCAACCGCAAGGGCTATAAGCTTCGGGATCTTATTGTGCCCCTCTACCCTCTCTCCTCAATAATTGACGGGAAGGAGACGGATCAGGCTCCGAAGAATAAATCATTTGTGGTTATTGTGGAGAGCATGGGCGAGGTTGTGGGCATTGTTGTGGATGCGGTTATCCAGTATAACTCGCTGATCTATAAACCGGTTCCAAAAAATCTGTCGGGCCTTAAGGCCATTCAGGGAATCGTTTTTGATGAGAACTACAACATAATCAATATTCTGTTTATCCCCGAAATTATTACCCGCTTTAAACGGATAAGGGGGATTGATACCCGCAGACGCTTCTCTTCCGGCACCAGGGAGTATAAAAAGGTTCTGGTGGTGGATGATTCATTCGCTACCCGGGAAATTGAAAAGTCGATTCTCGAACTCGAACACTATGATGTGTTTACCGCGGTAGACGGAATTGACGGTCTGGATAAGCTTAAGGAGCAGCGTTTCAGTCTCATAATTACGGATATTCATATGCCCCGGATGGACGGGCTTACCTTTCTTGAAAACCTACGAAAAGATGAACGCTATGCAGCTACACCGGTCATTGTAATTTCCTCAGATGAAAACCAGGCAGGACAGCAGCGTTTCAGGGAAGCCGGAGCAAACCGCTTTATTGTTAAATCGGACTTTGACCGGGGTAACCTTCTTAAAGAGGTTAAGGAACTGATCGGGTAGCAGGTGTATCGAGGATAGCTATGAAAAATGAAGGAACAGTTCTTATAATTGATGATTCTGATCTAATTGCGGGAGTTTTATCCCAGGCCCTGGAATCAGCGGGTTTTACGGTGGAGCGGGAGAAAAACGGTGTGGACGGTGTTCTTGCTGTTTACCGTCTTATTCCCGAACTGATTATTATGGATGTGGAAATGCCCCTGATGCAGGGCTACCAGGCCAGCCGGCTGCTGAAAAAAAGGCGGGGAGTGCGGGATATTCCCATTATCATGCATACCAGTCTTTCCGAAGACAAGGACAAGTACTGGGCCTTCTCTTCCGGAGCCGATGCTTTTGTTAACAAGGATTTTGATAATCTTGAACTGATTGTGTCCCGGGTAAGTGAGCTGATTGATCATCCTCCTCTGGATCGGGAGTGCATAAGTGAAGACGGAACAGGTATGGACCGTGAACGTATTTTCGAGATAATCGGATCGGTGTTCGATAACGACCTCTTCCGTTCAACAATTCTTAATATGTTAGGAGATATCGGCCGGGCAATCGATTCGCTGAAGGGGACCTGCGGCAGGATTCTTGATCTGTTGCCCAAGGTCTGTGAGGCTGATATCGGGGTGGTGATGCTTAAAAACGGGAAGAGCCCTGATGCATATATCCGCCCTTCATCTACTGTGGTCAAGTCGGATATAGATGCATTCCTGGAAATCTGTTATCCCGATTTTGCGGATCACTTCACCCGTCTGAGCTTTGACGATCTCAAGGTGGAACTGGTCAGTGATGAACTTGCGGATGACTTTGAGAAACTACGGATAGACAGCAAACGGCTGAGTTCCTATGTCTGTTTTCCCCTTGTAGGCAAAGGAGATGAGGTTATTGGAACTCTGCATATCGGCAGTTTCATTAATAACTATTTTTCAGACCGCATCAGTGCCGATATAGATGTATTTGCCCGGGGGTCCGGGATTATTGTGGAGAACTCGCTTCTCTTCAACCAGACCCGTCAGATGGAAGAAAATATCCGCAATGTCTTCGGAAAGTTTGTACCCCGGGAGATTATTAACGATCTTGTGGAAAAGCAGAGTGATGAGGCGCTTTTAGTGGGAGAAAAACGTAAAATAGTTGTTCTTTTTTCAGACATCCGCAGTTTTACCACCATAAGCGAAAATAATCCGCCGGAAAAGGTAGTTGCCTTCCTGAACAGTCATTTCACCATTATGGTGGATATTATCAAGGAGGAGGGTGGTTCCATCGACAAGTTTATCGGTGACGCCATCTTTGCCATCTTCGGAGCTCCCATCAGCTATGAAGATAATGCCCTGCGGGCGGTAAGGGCAGCCCTTAAAATGGTGGAAGCCCGCAGCCGGGTTGCTGTGGAGGGCCTGGTTCTTCCGGAGATAGGCTACGACCTGGGTATAGGACTCCATGAAGGTGATGCTATTGTGGGTAATATCGGGTCTTCGGAAAAGTTCGACTACACCGCCATCGGTGACACGGTAAATATTGCCGCCCGTCTGGAAGGGCTTACCAAGCATTATCATCGCAAGATTCTTCTCTCCGATGAGCTTTCCCGCCAGCTTGACGAGGGCATCCCTTTGAGGGAGGTTGATCAGGTAAAGGTGAAGGGTAAGGCTCTTGCCACCAGACTCCTGTCTCCCGTAACCGCAGAAGACCCCGATGAAGGCGAGGCCGGTGAGGCTTATGAGAAGGGTATAAAGCAGTACAAGCTGGGCAACTGGGAGTCCGCGGCAGACTACTTTGTCCGGGTTCTTGAGCTCTGTGAAGGTGATTTTCTGGCGGATATGTTTCTTTCCCGCTGTATCGATTTTCAGCAGGATCCTCCCCGCGAGTGGGATGGTTCACTTATGCTTGATTTCAAATAGAGGCACCTTGAGCTTGTTTCCCTGCAGGGATAAAATTACCCTCAAGTTCAATATAAGCATGAGGCCGCAATGAAGATAATTCAGCAAATCGGTATATTCTTTTCCATTTGTCTTCTTGGAGAAATCATCTCGGTGCTGCTGCCGGTTCCCTTTCCTTCCAGTGTACTCGCCATGGTTATAACCTTTCTCTTTCTCTATTTCCGTGTATTAAGGCCGGACCATATTCAGGAGAAGGCCGATTTCCTGCTGAAGAATATGGCCTTCTTTTTTATTCCAGCCGGAGTGGGTATTCTCTCAAGCTACAGTGCCATTAAGTCAGTGTTGCTGCCGGTTCTCTTTATCTGTGTAATTACCTTTGTGGGAAATTTTTTTGTAACCGGTTTTGTGGTAAAGGGTGTCATGCGGCTTTTAAACAGGCAGGGGAACTGAGCTTATGCAGGAGGTTTATACTTCGCCCTTTTTTTCCATTACCCTCTGTATTGTTGCCTATATGCTTGGCTTATGGATTCATTCCCGGTTTCGATCACCATTGGTGAATCCCCTGCTTATTGCCATAGTTCTGGTCATTGCCGTTATTCTCGGATTGAATATTCCCCTGAAAAGTTTCTACCGCGGTGGCGATATGATTACTCTTTTTCTGGGCCCCGCAACGGCGGCTCTGGCAATTTCCATCTACAGTCAGATGAATCTTCTGAAGAAGAATCTCCTGCCCATTCTCATAGGGACTTTTTCGGGGTCTCTTTTTTCTGTGGTCAGCATCTACTTTCTCTGCCGCTGGTTCAAGCTGGACGATGTTATGACAGCTTCTCTTCTTCCCAAGTCGATAACCACCCCTATAGCAATGGGGGTTTCCGAGTCTCTCGGCGGAATTGTTCCGGTAACCATAATTGCCGTGGTTCTTACCGGCCTCCTGGGGGCTATTTTTTCTCCCCTGCTGGTTAAATTGTTCCGGCTGAAGGATCCTGTGGTTATCGGCCTTGCCATCGGTACCTCCAGTCATGCTCTGGGGACATCCAAGGCGGTGGAGATGGGGGAGATTCAGGGAGCGGTAAGCGGAATCGCCATCGGCCTTGCAGGCCTGTTTACGGTTATTCTTACCCTGTTTTTCTAAAACAGTCGGTGCCTACTTCCCGTAATAGACAAAGGGTGCCCAGTAAAAGGGATGAGCATAAGCTCCGCCATTTCTGATAAACTCTCTTTTTGTTTCCGCAACAGCCGTACCCCAGTCTTCTCCGTTTACTGCTGCCCGTGTATACATGCCGCTCATAAAACGGACAGTCGATTCATCTGCAACCTGCCAGAGGGAAACAGACAGGCTGTTGGCGCCGGCAACAAGAAAGGCTTGAGTCAGACCAACCACGCCTTCACCTCCGTAGATCTTTCCCAGACCGGTTTCGCATGCCGAAAGGTTTACAAAGTCGGCCTCAAGATCCAGTTCCGAGATCTCCTTCATGGTCAGATACCCGTCTTCTTTCTCTTCTTCTCCTACTTTGCCGGGGGCAGAAAGAGAGAGCACCAGGGCGGAGAGTTCAGGGACTTCGGGAACAACCAGGCCGTGAACGGCAAAATGGAGATTTCTGTACCGCTTCAGCTCACCCGAGGCGGATTCTGATTTCACTGTTGCCTCACTTACCTTTTTTCCGGTTATTGTAACCGAGCCGGGTATAATTTTCCCAATCTGCTGAACTTCCCGCAGGGTTCCGGGAAGGTTGTGCCATTGTGATAGTCCTAAATAATCAAAGGCTCCCCGGGTACTTGCTCCCCGTTCAATTGTGTCGAGATTTCCCGATATAAATCCCGTCAGTTCCTCGCGGCTTGCAACTGCAAGCTCCCGGGTTCCACCGTTCTCATATACTGCACCGCCGAAGGCAATCAGCGGCTTCCTTGAGTCCGGATAAATCCGTGATGCTGTCAGTTCCGAAAGCGCAAAGCTTTGGGTATACCGGATGGTGTACTTCTCTGCCATGTAATGACCATCGGGCATAATCAGGGTTTCAAAGGGGAGAAAGGCAAGGATGCCGTCAGGACGTATAATCAGATTATCCTTATCTGCAATATAGCTAACTATATCGCCGAAGAGAAAGTCGTAAAGCCGGGATGCGATGAAAATCCGCTGCTGTCTCCCCGGGAGAGGTGAGGAGTTTACGGTAATAGGTAATAATCTTTTCCAGATCTTCCAGGCTGGAGTTGTCTCCGGCTCCCTCTGCAGCCACTTCATGACTTACCTTAAGACCCCGCACGGTATCATAAAGGTTGGTGATTTCTTCCCGGTGGAGATCGTTGATGCTTGAGATTAGATCTCCACTGTGGGTTCTTGCTCCGTAAATGTTTCTGTTGTCTGCAACTATCCGGACGCTGTTTTTCCAGCCGATATTTGCAAAGGTTACCACCGTTGTTGTACTGTTCAGGTTTTTCCTGAACTGCTCAATACCTGAGAAGTTATCTGTATTTCGGTCTGCTTCTCCGCTTATCTGCTCTCTTAAAAAGAGCGCGGCAGAGTTCTCGATGGAGTCGAAGGCTGCCGCAGGTTTGCCGGCCCTGATAAGGCTGGCAGTTAGCCATTGGTATGTATTCATAGCGGATGCAAGGTAGTCCCGGCGGAGAGCTCCTCTGGCGGTAAGGCGAAGGCTGTCTTTTATCTGCAGGCTCTTCCGGAAAGAATCAACGGCCTCGTTAAACTGATCCATATTGAAGTAGCAGACACCTATATCATTGAGATCGGAAGCTTCCGCAGGGCGGGCGCCTGTCTCCCTGTTTATTTTCAAGGAAGCCTGACGGTACTCCAGGGCCCCTGGATTGTTTTTCCTTTTTTCTTCCAGCAATCCCAGCATCCCCAGGGCCAATGCTTCCTGGTCACGGATACCGGTTTCTCTGCTGATTGACAGTGCCTTACTGAAATACTCCTCCGCTTCATCGGTGCGTGCCCGCTGTATCATCCAGTAGCCGAGATTGTTCAGAAAAAGTGGAAGCTCATGCTGCTTTCCCCTCTGTTCCATCATATCCAGAGCAAGGGTGAAGCAGTCCACGGCTTTCTGTTCTTCATTCATGGAGGTATAGATTACTCCCAAATTGTTGTAATCCGTGGCGATATTCCCGAGGTTGCTCCCCTCGCGGTCCATTTCAAGAGCCCGGATATGGTATTCAAGGGCTTTGTCATATTTGCCCCATTTCTGGTAGACAATCCCTATATTGGTAAGATTACGGCTTATGGATGTTTGGTTTCCTGTTCCTTCGGCAATGGCAAGAGCGTTATGGTAATAGTCCATGGCAGTATCATATTCTCCCGCATTCCGGTAGGCGGAACCCAGATCGGCCATTACGCCTGCAATTTCGTCCTGATCAGAAACCTGCTGCGCCAGTATAAGGGCTTTCCGATGGTAGTCGAGGGCGGTGGTAGAGAGACCCATATCCGAGTAGAGCCTTCCCAGACGGGTCAGCATTTCCAGGATGTCTTCATTCCTTTCCAGTTCTCTGTTCAGCTCCAGGGCTCGCTGGTATTTCTCCGCTGCCTTTTCATAGTTGCCGTCAGACCACAGCAGGGTGCCGATCTTCTGTTCGTCCCAGGCTAATCTTCCCCGGTTATCCAGCGTCTCATCCAGGGTTAGCGCCTTCAGGTATGCTGCCATGGCTTCCCCTGTACGGTTCAGATCCCTGAAACAGTCCCCCATGTTGCGGTAGCTTATAGCAAGAGCATCCTTGTTCTCCAGGCTTTCCATGATGGTAATGCCTTCCTGGTAATGTTCTATTGCTTTAAGGCTTTCACCCTTCCAGGATCTGATTGCCGCAAGATTGGCGAGAATATTTGCCAACTGACCCTGATTTTGTCCCTCCCTGAACATGGGCAGAGCTTCTTCGTAATAAGGGAGAGCCTCATTGTATTGGTCATTCTTTATCAGAATCCAGCCGATTCCGGTAAGATCGTCGGCAATAGTTTCTGGGGAGGAAGCTTCCCTGTCGATTTTCAGGAGCTTTTTATAGTGTTCCGCACGGTCATACCACTGTCCACCGCGCTCTGCAAGATCAACAGCCTGCTGAAGCAGCTCCCGGGCTGCTGTTTCGTTGCCCTCGGCCGAGCGGATATCCGCCAACAGACTCAGGCTCCATGCCTGACTTCCTTTCCGGTCCAGCTCTCTGTTGATTGTCAGTGCCTCCTGAAGTGATTCTTCTGCCTCGCTGAATCTGCTGAGGAGAATCCGGGCTTTTCCAAGATCGTTAAGAACTGAAGCAGCCCGGCTGGTGTCTTCCAGCCGGCGGAAGATTGCAAGAGAATTATTCAGAAGAGATTCAGCTTCCTCCGCCCTGGAAAGATCCATACAGCACTGTGCCATGTACTGCAGTTCGATCGCTTCATCTTTTTCTGCGTTCAGCTCAAGCGCTGCATTTCTTGATTCAGTGAAGAGATTTAGTGCTTCGTCTGTGCGGCCGAGGTTACGCAGGGCTACTCCTGTATTGTGAGCCCTGAAACAGACATTTTTCGGGTCACTCAGCTCCTTTCCTATTGATAAAGCCCGGCGATAGAGGGGAAGAGCGCTTTCGTAATCCTTCAGGGCGGCATATGTGAGTCCGGCTTTGTTGGCTGTTGCACCCGTCCAGGCCTTACGGGGGGCTCCTGCTTTATCCTCCATGGTAATTGCCTGAATAAAGCGTCTGACTGCCTGTTCATTATGTCCGTTGTCATGGAGGATTGATCCCAGAGCGTAGAAGCGGTCTGCAAGATAATGTTCGTCAAAAAGGTAGGAGTGATTCTCCACTGGATGGAGATCAAGGTCATAGTTCACCATCTGGTCCGGTTCGGGAATCATTGTATAATCTGCATCATCCACTGACTGTAATACTTCTTCGCTTGCGGTAACTGTGAGCTTGTTCACGGTTATGCGGAGCTTCCCCAGAAGCTGGATACCGGCATTTCCGCCGTTGATACCGGTAAAAGGTATTTCTTCGATATAATGGCGGTTAATAAACAGTTCCAGCACGTCATTCCGCTGCTTTACCGCCAGCAGATTTGTTGCATTGTCACGGTTGATATAGCTATTCTGTTTCCAGTCACTTCCTTGCCGGGGAGATCCGTTGAGCCATGTTCCGTATGAGTAATATCCGTTGGCACTGATAAGGAAAGTGAAGCCTTCACTGTTTTCACCGAATCCCCAGGAAAGTCCGTAGACTCCGTTTTCCTGGCCGCTTATTTTTGTTATCTCCGCTTCGATAACAGTTATACCGGAATCGGGAAGTTCGGCATTATCCCAGATGCACCAGGGGCCGCTTTCCCGGCGATGTTCAAATATATACTGCCCGTTTTCAATGGCAGTGAAAACCTTTGTGTTGTCATATTCCGGCCAGTTCCTGTGGTTGTCGGAAAAGTCTTCCTTGTAGATCTCGGTCTCCCTGATTGAGACAGTGGGTATTGTGGTATTTTCTGAACCATTCTTTGCTGGTATGTCTCCTCCGGAAACGCAGGAAATGCTCAATAGAAGTGGAAGCATAATCATGGTTAGAATTCTTCCAAGTCCTGGTCTGCACCTGTGGTGATTGGAATTCCCGGACTGGTTGAAAATTCTCATGAAATGCTCCTTTTTGATTGTTTAATGAACGTTAATATCAGGATTAAGTTTACCACGGATTACGGCAGTATCCTGTATTGATGTTCCTGATAATCGCCGCAAAAATTTTTCTTTCCTCCTGATTTATATGGTTCTATAATAATTCTTGCATGCAATGTTTGACATCAAAGGAGTAAAAACAGTTCAGGAGGAACAAATGGCAGATTCTGTAAATGATGGCAAATCCGTTTGGGAAGTACAGGAAGGTGAACGCCGCTCCATCGGAGTAATTCACATTGTAATTACTGCACTGCTTATCGGTGTAGGATTCGTTGTCGGTGCTTTCGGAAGTATCAGTTTTCCCCTCGGTTTCGGGGTTAATTTCTTCTGGACGGGAATTGCGGTACAGCAGGTGGGGCCAATCTGGTTCGGCGCATGGGGTGTAATTGCGGGAACAGTGTTCCCCTTCTTTTCCAATGCGATTGCCGGTACCCCTTTCTATGTCTCGCTGGCATATATTCCAGCCAATCTGGTTCAGGCACTTCTGCCTGCTCTTCTGTTCAAGAAATTCGGCTGTGATCCACGGCTGAAGAGTGCCCGGGATTTCGCAATCCTTCTGCTTGCAATGCTTGTTTCTTCCGCCTTCGGCGCCCTCTGGTCTCCACTGGTTGTCCTGCGCAGCTTCGGCCTGCTTACAGCTGAATCAGTACCTCTCTTTATCTGGGGATGGTTCGGTGGAAATGTGGTTGCCGGACTGGTGTTCAACTTTGTTCTTCTTAAAGCACTCTCCGGTGTTGTTATTAAAACTCCGGCATTTGTAAAACGCTGGTGGGCCTGATACGTCTCTGATTATGCAAGGGCGGTACAGATACCGCCCTTTTGTTTCCACAAGCTTAAGAGGTTGCCCCAATGAATAAGACGCTTCTCGGGTATGTTCCTGAAGCGTCCTTCATCTATCGTATCCACCCGACGGTGAAGGTGCTTTTTCTTTTAATTGTCAGTCTTTTCCCAATGTTTATAAGTGCTGTTGAGTGGAATATTCTGCTTATTGCTGCTCTTCTGTTTCTGATTGTCCTGAGCAGGGTGGATATGCGCAGCTTGCGCATGTATGTCCCTGTGGCAATCTCCATGGGTACAATTATTCTTTTGTCATACACAGTTCTCGGCGGTCGTCATCCTCAGTATCAGGTGGTGGCTCAGCTGTTGGGTGTTCCATTCTACTGGGAGCGGATCAGAGATGCTCTGGTTGTCTATTTTCGTATTCTCCCGATGATTCTTACTATGGTCTTTTTTCTCAGTACTACAAGAGAGAGGGAGATCATTGCCGCTTTCCGGGCTGTACGTATACCTTTTGTAATAACTTACGTACTGGCCATGTCCATGCGGGCTGCCGGCATGGTGCTTGAGGATTTCCGTATAGTACGTCAGGCGGAGCAGGCCCGCGGGTTTGATACAAAGGGAAAATCCATAGGCTATAAAATCCGTAAATATGTAATGTACATGATTCCCCTCTTTGCCCTTTCCCTCAGGCGTTCCGAGGAGTTTACCAACGCTCTGGTTGCCCGGGGCTACAGCTTCCGGTCAAAGATAAAACGGCCTGACTATATCCTTTCCCGGTACACCTTTGCATGGTGGGATGGTGTAGCATGTGTAATGCTAATGGCACTCTTTGCAGTTTTGCTGACAGCACGTTACGGATACGGACGTTTCACCATGGAAGACTCTCTACTGCTTGCCTGGCTAAAGTCTCTTCTTCTAAAAGGAACACAGATATGAGAGAAACCGCTGTACGAATTAATGGCTACACCTGGAAGTATCTCCACAGTGATTCCGAAGCGCTAAAAAATATTGATTTTGAGATTATTACCGGAGAGTGTGTGGGGTTAATCGGATCGAACGGTTCGGGGAAAACTACACTTGCCAACTCCATCGACGGTCTCGTTCCGGGGCAGTATCACGGCATAAAAAAAGGAAGGGTGGAAGTTTTCGGAAAGGAAGTTGAGGAGTATGAGCGGGGGGAACTCCAACGGACAGTGGGCCTGGTATTTTCCGATCCGGAAGCACAGTTTACCGCCATGACCGTGGAGGATGAGCTGGTATTCGGCTTGGAAAATCTGGGACTTCCCATTCCGGAAATACAGAAGCGACTGGACTGGGCATGTGAACTGGCCGATCTAACCCCTCTGCTGGACAAACCGCCCTATGAGATATCCGGGGGGCAGAAACAGCGGGTGGCCCTTGCTGCGATGCTTGCCATGCAGCCGAAGATCCTCATTCTGGATGAACCTACCGCCATGCTGGATCCGGTCTCCCGGCAGAAGATCTTCGATGTTCTTGCCCGGCTCCGGGAAGAGCGGGAAATAACCATGATTCTCATTGAACACAGTCTGGAGCACATTATTCCCCTGGCAGACCGGATGGTACTGCTCGGCGAGGGAAAAATAGTTCACCAGGCTCCAACCCGGGAGTTCTTCAATGATCTATCCCGTGTAAAGGCAGAAGGGATTCATCTGCCCGGCGCAGTGGGGTTTTCCGGCTGGCTGCGGGATAAGGGGATTGTGCAGGGAGCTCCAGCAATTAGTGTAGGTGAGGCTGCAGCACAGGTTCGTGAAGCCCTTGGAGGGAAGGAATGAGCTATATTGAAGTTACCGGTCTTGTTTATACCTACCCCGATGGAACAAATGCTATTAAAGATGTAAGTCTGCGGATTGAATCCGGAGAGATGCTCGCTCTGATAGGTCAGAACGGGTCGGGAAAAACCACCCTCTCCAAATGTCTCAACGGCCTGCTTATGCCCAGTTCGGGCTCAGTTGTGGTTGACGGCCACGATTCCAGAAAAACCTCAATATCTGATATGGTCCGACGGGTAGGCTATGTCTTCCAGAATCCGGATCACCAGCTGTTCAACGCAACCTGTAGGGATGAAATTGCCTACGGACCGAAGAATATAGGTATTGGCAAAGAAGAGACGGCGGAGAGGGTGGCCGAAGCTGCAGAGGTTGTCGGCCTGGCAGCGGAACATCTGGAGGAGCATCCGTTTTTCCTGCCCAAGGGCTTACGGCAGCGGGTGGCTATTGCGGCAATCCTGGCCCTCCGTCCCCAGGTGATTATTGTAGATGAGCCCACTACCGGACAGGATGCCCGGCAGGCCCGGGAGATTATGGAGTTTCTTACCCGGCTTAACCGGGAGCACGGACACACGGTTATTATTATTACCCACGATATGGATATTGTTGCATCCTATACCCGGCGTATCCTTGCCATGGCTGAAGGGATGCTTGTTGCCGACGGAGATTCCCGGGAAATCTTTTCCGATAAGGAAACCCTGACTGAAGCCTCCCTTGCACCTCCTCAAATTACCCGGCTTGCTCAGGCCCTGGGGGATGTAGGATTTGAAGGGGGAATTCTGTCGGTGGATGAGATGGTGGAAGCGTTTCAAACCTTGAATCCGATATCTGAATTTCCTTAAGCAATAGTTGCAGCGGGTTTACCTAAATACCATCCCTGCCCGAAGTCGATTTCCAGCTCTCTGACTTTTTCCAGAAGCAATGGTGAATCAATATGCTCCGCAATAGTTTTTATTCCGCTTTCTTTAGCAAAACTCACAATAGATCTTACTAGTTTAGTAGCTCTATCATCGCTTAGAAGCTTTGTTGTGATTGTAGAATCAATTTTTATGTACGATGGATTCATCTTAATCAAATAATCAAAATTTGAATATCCTGAACCAAAATCGTCAATAGCAATTCGTATTTTGTTTTTGTGCAGTTCTTCAATTATACTTAGCGACCCGTCATAGGCGTTAAATTCCTCGGACTCAACAATTTCAATTATCAGGCGTTGGGATATTCCCGTGCTATTTGCCAGTGTCAATAAGTGTTTCATGGTTTTGTTGTTGGTAAGATCTTCTATTGTCAGGTTGATGGAGAAATCATAATCTATCGATTGAAAATAACTAAACGCTTTGTTGATCAACCTAATGGTTAATTGCTGATACCAACCGGTTTTTTTGCTGATATTTATAAAATCACCAGGAGAAAGCAGGTTGCCTGATTCATCTTTCATACGAATGAGGCACTCATATTTGGTTGGAATACCCGAAGAGATATCCACAATTGGTTGAAAAACAGGGAAGATTAAATCTGCCTGTATTGCAGTTTTGATTATATTCAACATTCTTATATTTGCGTCTGGAGTTACAATGTTAGTACTATTTTGTTCTGAATAGATATAATATCCGGACCGGGATCGTTTGGCTATATCCAAAGAAATATCTGCATATACATAGGATTCCTTGCCTCTAAGCGCTGCCCCCATACGGAATTTAATGTCGCTTATATCATTGTGTATCGATAATGATACTGTGGATAATATTGAAAATATGGAGATTGCAAAATTAGAAAACATGTGCACAGGTTGATCATCAATCATAATAGCAAATGTATCGGCATATACTCTGTATGTAGAACAAGTTATCTTATGCGTTTTATAGATAAGTGCAGATTCTCTTAATAATTCCCGGGCAATTGATTTTAGAATTCGATCTCCTTCAGAATGGCTGTAAAATCTGTTTACCTCTGAAAAGTTGCTCATGTTATAAAAGGCGACACCTGCATTTTCTGCGCTTTCAATGTCATGTAGCAGTTTTACCCGGTTTCCGATTCCAGTGAGTGGATCTATAAAAAGCGGGTTGTTGCTATCTCCCTTATTGCCAGAATCAAGGTTTGACCTTTTGAGCTTTCCAGGGTGACGGAAATCCAACAGACTTTTTGAATTGCTTTGTTTGTTCTGGTGCGTAGAGTATAGGGCTGTAAGCAGATACCTGTATCCGCCTTTTACCAATATGTATGATTGTGAATTATGAGATATGAAGAGTTTGTGGAAAGATTTTTTCCTTGAAGCATATGTTGACGGATTCAACGACTGCTGCTGTTCAAACTCATTCAGCAGGATTTGAACCTTTTTTTTTGTCAGTACGTAATGAAAAGCATACATAGAAAGATAGAACAGGGCTAATAATGCAGCGAAAGTAGAAATGGAAAACTTCTCTACTTTAGAGAGATAGTCGATATTATGTGTTCCATTGCGTATAATATCATTAACATAGGTATGCAAATAGTATGGAATAAGAAAATGGGAAAAGATAAAGAATAAGAAAGTAAAGAGCAAAATAATAAAAATGTTGAAAGCTATTATAACAGACAGATGCAAAATTAGTTTTACTGGGTACCGGCTCATTTTATTCTCGCTTCACTTATCTGTTTGCATATATCATCCAATGAGAGAACAGTAATTGCTGCATTTATATCTATGGCGGCTTTTGGCATGCCGAATATAATGCTAGACTGTTCATCCTGTGCTACTGTTATTCCACCAGAGTTTTTTATCCTTAAAAGACCTTCTGCTCCATCTTTTCCCATACCGGTAAGAAGATATGCTGTACAGTTACGGCCTAATTCCTGCGAAACGGAATTGAAAAGAACGTCTACTGAAGGACGTTGATTAAATAACTTGGGACCAGATGAAACTCGCAGAAAACGATTCTTTCCCGTGGTTCGTACTGTTAAATGATAGTCTCCGGGGGCAATGTATACGGTTCCCGGCGATATAAGTTCTCCGTCTTCAGCTTCCTTGATTACTGCTGAAGAAAGACTGTTAAGGCGATTTGCAAATGCCCCGGTAAAATTCTGAGGCATGTGTATAACAGTCAAAATCGGTAAACAGTCAGGATGGAGATTACGGAATATCTTCTCAAGAGCCTTTGTCCCCCCTGTTGATGCTCCAATAGCCATAATCTTGTCAGTTGTGCTGATTCTTCCCAACTCAGGATGCCCTCGGCTTGCGTTGTGTTCAGGAAGTAACTGTTCAATGGATGTTTCTGTGTTCTGTATAAAAACTTTTCTGTTAATTAACTGTGTCTCTATTACCTTTTCCTTTAACAGATTTACTGTTTCTGTAACACTGAATGGACCACCTGGTTTAGGAACTACGCTGACGGCACCAAGTTCAAGAGCCCGCAATGCTGTCTCGGTGTTATTATGAGCAAGAGAACTGACAATGATGACCGGGAGAGGTAAATATTTATTCAGATATTTAAGGAAGGTAAGGCCATCCATTCTGGGCATTTCAATATCCAGGATGACTACATCGACTTCCAGCTTTTCTAGTTTATTTCTCGCGATAAAAGGGTCAGGTGCAGTTGCTATGACATCGATTTTCTCATGAAGTGATAATTCTGTTTGTAAAATGTTACGAACAACAGCGGAGTCATCAACGACTAAAACACGAATCTGTTTCATATAGTAATTCTATGTCCTTAGTTTCTGGTATATGGAATTTTGCATTGAGACAAATAGTCCTTTTCTGGGAACAATGTCAGTACTGCCTGTAAACAGCAAACCTTCAGGTTTTAAGTTTGAAATGATGTTTCTATAGGCTGCGGTTAGCCCTCTTTCATCAAAATACATTAGTATGTTACGGCAGAATACAACATCAAAATACTCCTGAAATTGAACTGGCTCTATCATATTTATCTGCTTTATCTTTGCATGCCGGCGAACAGCCTTTGTTACCTGGTAATATTGATCATTATATTCTGAAAAGTATTTTCTGATTATATCCTTTGAGAATCGTTTAACCTTATCCTTGTGGTATATCCCGAAAGAAGCTTTCTGTAGTGAGGATGTTGAGATATCACTGGCAACGACTAAAAAATTACTGATTCCTTCAGAGAGCAGGCTTATGATTATTGAGTAAACTTCTTCTCCGGTTGAGCAGCCGGCACTCCAGATTTTCATAAATGAATCGGGCTTTTTATTTTTTACATGGTTCAGGAGGTATTTCAGATGGTGTTCTTCTCTACAGAAAAAAGTGTGTCCTGTAGTTATATTTTGTACTAAAATATTAATCCATTTTGTATTATTTAAGTTTATATAGTTTGCAAGTGTTGTTATAGAGTCTATTTTTTCTCGAATCAGGATCTTGTCTATTTTTGACTTCAATATATATTGTCTGTTCTCATCAAGGCGCAAACCTATGTAGGAATTTATAAAATCCCTGAGATAATCAAAAGCGATGGCCTCTTTTTCCACCGCTTTTGATTTATTGAGGAAAACATCAGGATAGAGTGAATTCTTCATCTTCTTCAAAGGATATTTTTCTTGAAGCATTGGCTGATCCTGCTGTTGTGATATGCTTATCTTTTGTACTGTTATTTGAGGAAGGATTGTATAGTTTTACCGTATTCTGCTGGTTATAGTTATGGTATTCCAAAGCCTTTCCTGATTGTGTTTTTGTCCCGTACTCTGTGGCAGTTAAATTATTATTTCTCCCTGTAACAATGACATAAAGATTATTTGCTATGCTATTTACAGTATCTACCTGGGATTGCATTTCCTCTGCAGAGCTGGCTGTTTCTTCTGCATTACTTGCATTATTCTGTACGACAGTATCAAATTGTATAATTGCACTATTGACCTGTTCGATACCCACATTTTGTTGATGACTGGCTGTTTCAATCTCCTTCATCATCTCGTTTACTTTTTGTGATTGATTGAGAATCTCGTTGAATTTGTCGGATAAGTTTTGAGATGCTTCTACTCCGGCTTCTATACGTTGTAATGATTCCTTAATAAGTTCTGCTGTTTCTTTTGCCGACTGTGCACTTCTATTAGCCAGGTTTTTTACTTCATCGGCAACAACTGCAAATCCAAGACCTGCTTCCCCGGCACGGGCGGCCTCCACTGAGGCGTTTAGTGCAAGCATATTAGTTTGAAACGCGATTTCATCTATAACATCGATGATATTCTGTATGCTGTCAGTTGACTTGCTGATGGCCATCATTGATTCTACCAGTTGTGTCATCTGATCAAACCCTTCCTTCGCAGAGTCGCTGCTTTTCTCTGCAAGTAGACTCGCCTGTTTGGAGTTTTCTGCATTAATCTTTACAATCGACGAGAGTTCTTCCATTGCAGAGGTGGTTTCTTCTATTTGGCTTGCCTGTTCACTGGCTCCATTGGCGATTTCCTGAGATGCCGAAGAAAGTTGAATTGAAGCAGTTGATATTTGAGTGGAACTTTCTGCAAGATTGCCGGCAAACCTGATTACCGGTTTGCTTATTCCTCTTGCGATGAAGAACACTATAATAGATGAAGCAAGAAGAATTGAAACAGCCGCGGCAATACTCACATATACTGCATGTAGAGAACCTTTAATTAGTTCTGATTCTGCAACGGATGCACAAATAATCCAACCGCTTTCCAATACCTCGCTGGCATCTAGGTATTTTTTCTCACCATTGAATACGTATTTCTGAAAGACATTCTTTTCCTGGACTGCTGTTCGAATAAAATCGTTTATTTCATTTTCGTTTAGTATTAAACTTTCATCCTTTGGGTGATACAACACTAAACCCTCAGGGCTTATTATGTACATGTATCCTGATTGTCCAATTGTTATATCTTTGAATTCCTGGTCACAGAATTTACTCCAATCTAATTTTAAAACGATTAGCCCAGTTATACTCCCGGTACTGTCTGTAACCGGTGCAGTAACTGCAAAAAAATATTTACCTGTGGAGCTCGAAATATTGATAGTTCTATCTATGTATCCACTGTGTGAATCGCGATGTTCCCAGAAGTCAAAACCGGTTTCATCCGCACCTATATGGTTTCCGTTTGTTCCATCTACCAATACTACCCCGGAATGAATATCAACCAATAGGATGTCCTCCAAATCATCGTCTATTTTTTTCTGGTTTACCAGACTTTGTGCTGCCAGGAGACGGTCAGATTCTGTTTTTGAATTCAGGTATAAAATAATTTGCTTATTTGACGCTGCTACTTTAGCCAGTTTTGTTTTTGATTTCAAAAATTCGGATACAGTTTCCACACTACTATCAGATATAACACCCAGAGAATCCTGAGCCTGATGGATGCTTGCCTCTATGCTGAGCTTGGCAGTAGTGAAAGCTGTTGCTGATGCAATAACAATGCCTACTAAAAGTGATGATATGAAGAATTTTGATGTCAATGAGAGTTTATGTTTCATTAAGTTGCTCCTTTGAGATGGTTTCTGATATATTGTGGTGAACTTGGGTTTCTACCCTTTTTACGCTCTCGATTTCATATGTATTAAGGATTTTATTTACATCCAGTAATATTTTGATTCCTTCCGCAGTTTCTGCAATTCCCCTTATATATTCTGATTTAATTTTTGTATTTATATATGAACTCTGAGATATCTTTTCATCTGGGATACTGACGACGTCAAGAATTGTATCAACTATAAGTCCCATTAGAAGACTTTCTTCTGAATATGTAGTATCGATTACAATGATGCAGGTTTTTTTATTGTAGTCACAACAATTGGATCGAAACATTATACGTAGATCAATGACAGGAATTATTTTCCCTCTTAGATTTATCACGCCTTTAATGAACTCGGGAGTCTGCGGTATAGGGGTTATTTCAATGAGACCCATCAATTCTTTAACTGATAAAATTTCCAGACCATACTGCTCGTGTCCGACTTCAAAGCTCAAATAGCGAATTTCTTTTGTCTGTTTATTTTTTACAAGTTCCATTCCAAATCCTTTCAGTTTTATTGCAGTATTTGAGAGATCACCGATAGCAGTTTTTCCGGTTGGCAAGGTTTGATGATCCAGCCTGCGGCTCCTTTCTGTTTTGCCTCTTGTCTAAGCTCATCTTTCGTCTCTGTAGTCAGCATAATAATTGGAACATTTTTGTAATGAGGATGTTCTTTGAGGTGGCCCAGCGTGCTGATGCCGTCCATAATCGGCATGTTGACATCAAGCAGGACCATGTCGGCACTTTCTTTATCTGCTAATTGAAGTGCATCTTTCCCGTCAGCAGCTTCAATCACCTGATACATATGCACTAATGATCCTTTAAGGATGTTTCGAATAGATGTGGAATCATCAACTAGCAAAATCTTTTTCATTTTTTTCCTCTAAAACAGCTCAATTTTGGTATTGTTCCTTTTGAGGTTTAATTCTGTACTCCAGTCAAGATTTTTGAGAACAGCATCTAACGCATCAAGTTCTCTACTTGTTGTTAGTTTGCTTCTAACCAAATCGATTAGTTTTGACTGGGTTTTCTCATCAATAATTTTCTTTTCTGTTGCTGCCGGCAGAAGGTTTTTGTATTCAACAAGAAATTCAGATTGTAATTTTCTTAGGTTCTCAATTTCTTGGATAATAATTTCATGCAGCTGAATGATTGGAGATAATTTATGAATCTTCCCGGAAAGGTCCCCGATAAAAACGATTGTATTTGTATAAAGATTCTCAAGATATTGAAGATGATTCTGGAATGATGTTGAGAAGTTATTAAAATAATCTTTTTGGGATGTCAAAAGATTTTCTATTTTTGTTTGTTGCTTTTGTAACTGGTCTTCTGCGGATGTGAGGACTACAGAGGAATCATTAATGGTTTTATGAATTTCCTGTGAAAACTTTCTGGTTTCATCGGAAAGGCTTTTTATCTGGCTGGCGATTACTTTAAAACCTTTTCCTGCAGTCCCGGCTCGAGCACTTTCGATAGACGCATTTATAGAAAGAAGTTTTACCCTGTCGGAGATTTCATCAATTTTTCTTGTGTTGTCAACAATACGGTGAATGATAGATTTAAAAGCGATAAATTCTTTTTCTATATGTTCATTGTGTATGGATGAATTAATTGCAACATTATTTAGACCTTCTTCAATACTGTTGGTTTGTTTAATCGCCCATGGGAAAATGTCTTCAGTTGTATTCTTGGTGGCATTGGAATTGCTCTTGGTAAGAAAGGTATTAACGGTTTCCTGAATTGATAAAAGATCATTACTTATAGGGTCAGTGGTTTTTCTAAGATACTCTATTATTGAACTTGAAAGTGAATCGGTACATAATTTCTCATATTCTATGTAGTTATGAAGAATATTAGTGCGTTCAGGATCTGGTTTAGTTTCCTGAGGTTCATAATCTACAATACTGACGGTTGGAATAATAAGGGGTTTACATGGAATAGTGTTATTTGTATGTGCAGCTTCAGATACTTCATTCGTTGCGCTTTTATAACTGCGCTCCTTTTTAATCATTACACAGAGTATGAATCCCATAATTGTACCAGTTGTGATGCAAGCTAATGAGATGGAAAAAGGTTGTGATAGAGTTTTGTTCATTAGCATGCAGATGCCAAGAAGAAAGGGGATGTATATAAACACCGGTAGTAGTCTCATTTGTATATCACCTGATTAGGTTTGCTGTATGACACTACTTCATCAATATCTAATACAAGGCCGATTTTTCCACCGTTAAGGATCGTTCCGGCCGAAACCCCCTGGAGCCCCTGGAAAAAAGGTCCTAAAGATTTTATTGCAATTTCACCTTTTGAAACAATTTCATCGACAATCAGGCAATATTTTTTCAATGAAGAGTCTTCAACAATTATTCCTATGTACTTGTGCTTCTGGCAGATAATAGATAATTCACTTTCTATATAAAAATCTATGTGGGATTTCAAGTCTATAACAGGGATTTGTTCTCCGCGGAAATTGAAGACAAAGATGTTGTCGTGTACACGGGAGAATTGACTATACAGAATTGATTGGGTTTCAATAACAGTGGTTATAGGTAAAATACAATAAACAGCATCGAGTCTGATTACAATTCCGTCCATGATGGCGGTGTTCAGTGGAAAAGTGAGTGTGAACTCAGTGAATTCGTCAGGTATTGATTCGATGTTTATTTTTCCCCGGTATTCTTTTACTACCGATTGGACAATATCCATGCCTACACCCCGGCCAGAGAGGTGTGTTACCTGATCTGCGGTTGAAAACCCATTTTGAAAGATCAGCGTATATACTTCGTCATCTGTCAGCTTCTGAGCAGTATCAGGATTAATTATATTGTTGGAAATTGCCTTGTTTATTATCTTTTCTTTATTAAGACCGCGACCATCATCTTTGAGGATAAACTTAATAAGATTCCCTCGTCTTTCTGCTGAAAGAAAAATGCTACCTTTTTCATTTTTACCTTTTAATAGCCTTTCTGGAGATGATTCAATTCCATGGTCAACAGAATTACGCATCAAATGCAGTAATGGCTCTTCCAAGCTTTCAAGAAGTTCTCTATCAATTTCAAGATCATCACCTGAAGTTTGAAAAGTAATTTTTTTATCTATTTTTTTTGAAAGATCACGAACTGCACGATTCATTTTACTGAATAGCTGCTTTACGGTATTGGTACGCAGCTTCATTGTTGTACTTTGAATTTGCTTTGTAATTTTTTTTACCTGTCGTATTTCCGGAGAAGTTTCTTTAATTTGTTCAAGAGCAATAAGTAGTTCTCCTGTCATATCGACCAGATAATTAACAGTGGATGATTTTATTCTTATTATTGAGTCTTTAGCAAAACCTGGGATCTCTGTATCAATTGGAGTTTTGGCATCAGAACCGGGTGAAATGACTTTCTGATTCTCAAAGTCAGGAGAAGAGTCTTTTTTCTGTACAAGCTCAGCTGCGGTATCTTCACAGTGCTGCAGGAATGATGTCAGGCCGGGGGAGGTGTAATTAATATTTCCTTCTATTAACCTGGCAAGCTGTTCTTTTGAATGATCGATACCATTAAGAAGAAGGTCAATTACAGCCTTGTGAATCTGTTGAGTTTTCCTGCTTCGAAGCAAATCTAGAATGCTTTCTATTGAATGTGAAAGTGTTCCAAACGACTGTAGCCCAAGAAAGCCGCATTCACCTTTAATTGTGTGAAATATTCTAAAAAGGGTATTTATGGTTTCTTTTGTATCAGTACCATTTTCCAGTTCAAGAATTAGTCTTTCCGCGTTTGCTAATCGTTCTTCAGTGTCACTGATATAGGTCTTCAGGTTATCCAGATTCCCAACTCCAAAGGTCTCTGTCTGTAATTCATTCGACAGGATTTCTTCAGTCGGTGAGCTGGAAGTTGATTCTGTGTTGTGCGAAGTCATCTCTGAAACTTTTTCGATTTCAGTACTGAGGATCTGCTTGAATCTATCAACATTTCCGGTCTTGATATTCTGACGAATAGAGGACACCATGTTTTGTATTGATTGAGTTAATTCTGCTTTATATTGATGAGAAGGAGAGATTTCCTGATTAAGTCTTTCCAGATCTTCAAGCATTTCTCCTTGAAGAAAAATATCTCCATCCTGGAAGTTAATGATTTTGTCAGTGAGAGACAACAGCAAAGTATTTTCTTGATGCACTTATAATTTTCCTTTATGGAATGCTGTCTGAGTATTGTAGTGCATGTATATGTAGCTGTATATCTATCTCTTTCTATATAAAAATATACAAGTGTATAAAAAGGGTGTTTCTAGTATTGGAAAAATGCGATAAGTTCTTCTCTTCCTGAAACCGTAAACTTCCGGTAAAGTTGTGTAAGGTGTTTGCGTATGGTGATCTCTGCCAAGTTTAAATCACCGGCTATTTCTTTAGTAGTTTTATGCTGAAGGACGGAGAATAGAATGGATTTTTCCCTTTCTGTTAATTTAAATCTACTAATTATTTCAGAGTAGCTTTTTGGCTGACCTGTCGGCAAGAGTTTAAGATATTCTCCTATAAAATTATGAACTTCTGTAAGTTTTTCTACATGGATAGAGCGGATAATGTCAATGTTTTTCTCTGAACTTATTGCATTGAAACATAAAAAGAAGGCTTCTTCTTTTAACAGAGTATCATACATGGAGAATAACCATGCATTATAAGAACGGATTGTTCCTGATTCAGAAATTAGTTGAATAGGATACTCAGCTAATTTGCATAATGGAACGGTATTTGCTATTGTAAAAAAAAATGCTTCATCCCAGTTTCTTACAATGTTCCATATATACAGTTTATTTATATTACGTTTATATCCTATCAGGGATTGTGAAAGAAAATTTTGATAATAGAGCTTACCACCAGAACTCAAGGCTACTACTCCAATTGGCAAATTATCTAATAGTTGCTTAAAAGATTGAAGACCTTTATCTATGTCATGTACACAGTAACAATCGTGCATTTCCGGTGTTACAACAGATAGGAAATAGCGTGTATTCAATGTAATTTTAAGCCCGGTTACAAAAAGGCTGACTGGAATAGCTTTATCAGACGTTGTATTAAATTCTTTGAAGATTCTATAATGTTCAATTTCATTATTACGAATTCGCTGGAACATTTTTTCACTTTGCATCCTTGAAGTGGGAGTGGTTATTTCGAGGAAATTTTTTCCTATTAAATCATTTTCCGCTGACTGAATTAAGAATTGGAAGTTTCTATTGGTGAATAAAATTTCACCCGCATAATTAACTACATATGCACTTAAGTTAATCATATTGATAATTGATCTAATGTGGATGCTGTTTTTGTGGAGGTGATCTTTTTCTAATAATTTTTCTGTCGATGTTTCCATATATGTGTAAAAGCTCATTTTCTGCTTGCAATCTGATTATGAGAAATACTACTCTCTTTGTAATTAAATGTTTTTAGATAAGTACCAAGAAATTGTTGGTAAGCTTACTTAACAAGCATTCATTATACTGATTAAGTTAAATTGAGTATCAGCGTTACTATAAGTAAATTTACCCGGATTGTATAGAGTTTATGCTTGACGTGAGAACATAAGTAAACTTTGTTGTAGGATGTTGTATTTTATTCGGCAAAATTGAATATGTAGTATTTTACAGTATGCAGATGAATATTTTCCCAATTTATTTCTTTCTTTATATTTGATTTTAATATTTAAAATGATGATCTAACGGAGAATACGGGTTTATCAATTGTGAGAAGCTACATTATTTACTATCCACCGGAATACTCAGCGTGAACACCGGGTGAGGGTTCCTCTCCACGGAGAATTTCCCTTCTATCTGCTGAATCAGGGTGGATATAAGCCTCAGGCCCAGGGTATCTCCTCTTTCAAAATCGATGTGATCGTCTATGGGTGAACCATTATTAGAGAAGACCAGCAGATAGTTTTTGTCCTGCTGTGAAATTTCTATATGAATTTTCGGATCCTCGATTTCTGCAAAGCCGTGCTTTGCTGCATTGGTGGCAAGCTCGTTGACTATCAATCCCAGTGTTACAGCTCTGCGCGTGTCTATATTGAGATCAGGAAAATTGAAGTTTATTCCTATTCTGCGGTTGAAGTTATGCACAGCTGAAAAAATTACCTGGCGGATATAGGGGCCGAGGGGTATAGAGATAACACTGCGGGAGTCCTGCAGCTGCTGGTGCAGGGAGGTTATTGCCTGTACCCGGGCCAGAAGATCCGAAAGGTCTGCAGTTTCCCCGAGCTCGGCATTCTTAAGGCTTATAAGGGAACCTACCATCATAAGATTGTTTTTTACCCTGTGATTGAGTTCTTCAAGCAGGAGCTTTTCTTCGTCCAGTGCCCGCTGCAACTTTCTCTCTGTCTTTTTTTGATCCGTTATCTGTATTGCGGTAGCGTAAATTATGGTAGTGTTTTGAATTTCAAGTAATTCACAGGATAAAAGAGCATCTATGCAATCTCCGTTTTTGGTATGTGCCTTTACTTCGTAATTATCCAGATGTCCCGTTGCAAATACCTGTTTCATTGCCTCCTGCATAATATGTGCGGGGATCTTCAGGGCACTCCCCAGTTCTCTGCCGATCATGTCCTGTCGGGTAAAGCCCAATATTTTTGTAAATGCAGGGTTGATATCTGTCCACGTTTGTTTTTCCACATCTACCAGGCCTATCATCGCAGGGCTGGTTTCAAAAAGCTTGGAATACTTTTCCTCTGATGCTTCAAGCATTGAAATATCCCGGCTGATACCGAATACTGCCGGTTCTCCATTCCAGGCTGCTATGGAGATTCTCGTTTCTACGGGTATTTCATTTTTGTTTTTTGTATGGATAGGGAGCCTGAATTCAATAGTTTGTTTTTCAGGCAGTTCCTTCAGTATCCGCTCTGCAGTTATGCGTTCTTCACCTTCATGCACCATCAGGATTGATTCACCAACCATCTCTTCCCTGGTATAGCGGAGATTCTCAAGTACTGTTTTATTGACGTCGAGAATTGTTCCGTTTCTGTCAATAACCCACATATAGTCCGGACTTGTGTTGAAAAAAGCCCGGAAGTTGTTCTCGGTTTCCTGCACCTGAGACTTCAAATTGATCTGTTCAGAAATGTCCCTATGAGTTCCGTATATCCATTCCGGCCTGCCGTCAGGAGTGTAACTGGCAATTGCTCCTCTGGTTTCAATCCAGACCCAATGCCCCTGTTTATGCTGCATTCTGACTGTGCATTTGTGGTAACTAATTGATCCCGTCAGGTAGCGTTGTTTCTCTTTTCTGGAGTTTTTTAGGTCTTCAGGATGGACTTTTTGCTGCCAGGTGGTTATCGAGAGAGAGGGCAGCTCTTCTCTGGTATATCCGAGTATGTTTGCCCAGTTTTCATTGATATTAATTTCTTCTGACAGCAGATTGTATTCCCAGGTACCTATACCTGTCTGCTCCAGGGAGGCAAGAGTTCGGGCAGCTCTTTCTGCTGAGGGCGTGGGGTAATTACCTGCGTTGTGGGATATCCTTTTTTCCATGTTTACCTGTAATTATGAGATGTCAGATGTATAATCTCAATGACAGATCACTATTTTAAAATGAAATGTATAGTCGGTCAATTTTTAATATGTTGCACCCTGTTTTAATTCGCACATATTTTCAATAAACAGAGGGCGGACGCGGTTTTGCAATTATTAGATAGAGGAATTATGCTTTGGTGTAATGAACAGCAGCTGGGATAAATTCAAGGCAGATAATCAGCGGGATCAGCTAATTAAAAGCGGCAGAATCTTTTCTCTGATTGGACTTGCTGTAATATTCATTTTTGCACTGATGGATTCCTCTGTTGTGGGAATCCAGGGGACTCTCCTTGTTCGCATTTGCGGTATGATTCCCATGGTACTTTTTCTAAGCATCTGCCTAACAGATGGATCCGGCAGGATTACTGTTTCCAATGAGTTAGTCTTCTGGTGTGGGATGCTGCTTATTCTTGGTGTTACAGGTATGACCGCGGCGCTGCTCTATAAAGTTCTGGTTGATGTACAATATGCAGATGCAGTTGGGCTTGCAGGTACTGTGGCCGGAAATCTTCTTGCGGTCTATGCCGGAGGGCTTCTGAGGGGCATTCCCAGAAAACGGGGCATTGTTTCCATTGCCTCGCCCTACCTTATTCTCAGCATTTTGCTCTTATTCCGGCAAATACCCTCTGTGCGATGGGTTTTTCATTTAAATGTTCTTTTTGCTCTCCCGCTTGTTGTGATCTCTGTCTGGCAGAAGGAGAAAGGTTCCGACCAGCGACTGAGAGCTTTGTGGGATTTAAATCGGGAGAGGGAGAGCCTGGAGGAAACAGTTCAACAGCGCACTCTTGAGCTTTCCCGGAGCCTGGAAGAGAAGAGTGTGTTGCTGCAGGAGCTGTATCACCGTACAAAAAACAATATGCAGCTGATTGCATCTCTTCTTAATATGCAGTCAGGCTTTTCCAGAAATGCAGTCATGAAGGAGGAATTCCGGGAGGCTGAAAACAGGATTCATACCATGGCGATTGTCCATGAGAAGCTCTACAATTTGCGGAATCTTGTTTATATATCTGTCAGGGACTATGTCTCTTCTCTTATTAATATGCTTAGATCAAGCTTCAGCCCCGGAGGGAAGGTTAGGATCCGCAAGGAAATAGAGGATTTTTCCATAGATATAGAGACAGCCATTCCAATTGGTCTGCTTCTGAATGAACTGCTAAGCAACGCCTTTAAGCATGCCTTTCCTGAACATGAAGGGACGATCACCGTTTCTGTATTTAAGCATAATGATCTGATAAATCTCAGGGTGGCCGACAGTGGTATCGGGCTTCCTCCGGATTTTAATTTCAGAAAGAGTGAGACTATCGGGTTTTCAACTATCTTTACTTTGGGAGAATCACAGTTGAACGGGGATGTTGTGTTCAATACTAATCAGGGTCTTAATTGTACCGTCACTTTTATTCCTCCGCGGTATAAGAGAGTTATCTCCTGATTTGTCTATGGAATTGCGAAGTAGAATTTTCTTCATATACTGATATAGTATGAACCGCTCCGCACTTACACGCTTTTCACTTCACTTTCCCGATGCGGAAACAGAGCAACAGTTTCAGCAATTGCATCAGAATCCACGGGAAACACGCATAATTTTTATAATTTCCATCAGTTTTTATATGCTTTATATTGCTCTGGATTTCTTTCTTTTTCCGGGGTTTGTCGTGAAGCTTATTCTTGTGAGGCTTCTTTTCTTTCTTCCGATTGTAATTGTACTCTTTGCCCTTACCTATGTAAAAAACTACTACAGAATGGCAACACCGATTCTGGTGACTCTGGCGGCCTCCAGTTCCATAGGTGTTCTCTGGATGGAATATATAGTCAGAGATAGTCCCTACGCCTGGCTTTTTTTCTTTGGTGCAGCGCAAATAATGGTAATGTTTTTTGGTATCGGCAGAACAAATGTAATCCCATCTGCCGTTACCGGGCTGTCTGTTATTACTGCTGCCATAGTGGTTGATACTGTCTTTGTTGAAACCGATTATAGATCTACCCTTATCAAGATGGTGTATCTTATAACCATGGGAGGCATGGGGCTCTCTATCTGCGGGATTATCCAGTTCAAAGCCAGGCAGAACTTCTGGTCTATGCGTAGAGTTGAAGAGATATCAATAACCGATACGCTTACAGGACTGCATAACCGGCGCTATTTTCAGCGGGATATTGAAGGTGAAGTGCTGAATTATGCCAGAAAGTATCCTTCAGCCGAGCATCAAAGGTATGAACGAGCCACGGAGTGGCCTCTCGACCGACAATATGGTGTGATACTGCTTGATCTGGATAAATTCAAAATTGTAAATGATATGTATGGGCATGCTGCGGGCGATCTGGTTCTGGTGGAATTTACTCGCCGGATACGTTCAATTATCCGGAATACAGATGCGTTTATCCGCTGGGGGGGCGAGGAATTTCTGCTGATTCTAAGGAATACGCATATCGATTTTATTAACAAGTTTTCTGTTATGATGCAGCGGGAGATAAGCAGTAAGCCCTTCGATATAGGGAAAGCGGAGTTGCGGGTTACAGCTTCCGGTGGTGTAATCCTTATTCCGGTTCACTCCGAAGAGAATCTCCGCGATTTCGGGCCGCTTATACGCCTGGTGGATATGGCTCTGTATCATGCAAAGGAAAACGGGCGTAACCGCATTAGTCTGGCGACGCCCGTGGGTTCCATTCAGGAGGAGAAGGTAAGTTTCAGTTTCCTTCCCCGATAGTTCAAAGCTACTCGATTACCTCTTTCGCTTTTGCCAGAACTTCAGCAGGGAATTCAATTCCGATCTGCTTTGCTACTCCTGCGTTAACGATCATTTCCATATGAGCAGGATCGCTTACCACAGTGGTGGGCATGGATTCCGGTTTCTCACCTTTAAGTATTTTATCCATTATACGTCCGGTCTCCTGTCCGATGAAGTACCAGTCAAATCCCCAGGCAATGAAAATAGGGTTGTCTTTTGCCGAAGCAGTGTCTGCCGACAGTACGGGCACCTTGTTGTCTATGGCTGTCTGCGCAAGGCCTCCCAGGGCTGAAACCACTGTGTTGTCATTGGTTACATAGATTGCATCCACCCGTTTAATAATTGATTCGGTTGCAGACTTTACTTCCGCAGAGGATGTAATTGAGGTTCCCAGATATTCTATTCCTAATTCTTCACAGGCTTTTTTAACCTGTTCCGCCTGGAACATCGCATTATCTTCGTTTCCGGTATACACCTGGCCAAGGACTTTTACCTCATGGAAAGACATCAGAAAATCAATCTGTTCCTTAAAGGGATTTTTGTAGGAGGTTCCGTTGATGCCGGGATCACCCATATCCAGGGACTTAACCAGCCCTGCGGAAACGGGATCAGTAATTGCCGCATACACAACCGGGGCATTGGTTACACCGTTTTTCAGTGCCTGTGCATTTGGTGTGGCAATACCTACAACCAGATCCATTTTCTTTGACTGAAAAAGCGAGGCAATCTGGCGAGTGGTGGAAACATCCGCATTTGAGTTCTGGTAGTCATACTCTATGTCTGTGTTTCCCAGTGCTGCCATTTCATCCTGTATTCCCTTGTACACGGCATCCAGCGCCGGGTGCTGTACAAACTGGCTTACTCCGATCTTTATTGGCTGTTTTGCTTCAGCGGCAGGTTGTTCCGGGGCCGCTGCTTTTTTTCCACTACAGCCGGTTAAGGCCAGGGCAGTAATAAGAATGATAAGAAGGGTAAAAAGCAGAGTTTTCTTCATGGTTCCTCTCTCTGTATCAAAATCGATTCATGTGTTTCTATGTAAAGAATCGTACTGTTAATATGCGCCAAAGAAGTGTTTCTGTCAACAGGAACATAGGGCGTTTGACTAATTTACATCCCGGCGGTAATCTCTCTCTGTGAAAAACATAACTCTAAAATTCGGCCGCACAGAGCTTACCGGTAAACTTCCGGAAGGGTGGACAACTGAGGCCATTGAATCGGAATATACCGAAAGTTCGCTCTCTCTGAAGGAGATGGTTGCACAGGCCCTGTGTAAGCCGGTGGGAACTCCGGCATTAAGGGATCTTGTAAACCCGGGAGAGACGGTTTGTATTGTTTTTTCAGATATAACCCGGTCCTGGCAGAAGACTGAAGAGTATCTGCCTTTAATTGTTGAAGAGCTGGAGAGTGCCGGAATCAGGGCTTCGGATATCACTCTGTTGAGCGCCCTTGGTACTCACAGAAAACAGACTGAAGAAGAGCACCGGCGCATGACCGGTTCTCTTTACGACCGTTGTACAGTTCTTGATCATGACTGTGATAATGCCGCCAATATGGTGATGGTAGGAACCACAAGCCGGGGTACCGCGGTTGAACTGAATCGTGCGGCAGTTGAAGCTGACAGGCTGATACTAACCGGAGGTATTGTTTTTCATCTTATGGCAGGCTACAGTGCCGGCCGCAAGGCTCTTGTTCCCGGAATCGCCAGCCGGAAGACCATTATGCAGAATCATTCCTTAAGTCTCTCCCCGGAAAAGGGCGGTGGCTCTCATCCTCTGATAGGTTGTGACAGAATCGTTAACAACCCTCTTCATGAAGATCTGATGGAGGCTCAGGAGTTTGTCAAACCGGATTTCATAGTGAATATTGTTCCCGGTAAGAGCTCTCCCGGTGCTGCTGTTGCCGGACACTATCTTCTTGCTCATGAAGAAGGCATCAGAATTTTAAGGGAACAGTTTCTTATTTCTATTCCTGAGAAGCGTGATCTTGTTATTGCCTCCGCCGGGGGATTTCCCGGAGATATCAACTTTTACCAGTCCGTAAAATCGATGATAAATGCCGGACAGGCCCTGAATGAGGGTGGAACCATGATTCTTGCTGTTCGCTCTCAAGAGGGACTGGGAAATCCCCTGATGGAGGAGATGATCGGTAACTTTTTCTCAATTACAGAACGGGAGGCTTTCCTTAGGGAGAACTATACCATCGGCCGATTTATTGCCTACTACGGCTGTGAGATAGCAGACAGGTTTCGGGTAATCCTTGTTACGGAAATGGATGAACCATCACTGAGCCGGGCGGGCATTTCCTGGCATGCCGGTCTGCAGCAGGCTGTTGATGCAGCAGCGGAGATTCACGGTGAAGGTGATTTAAGGTGCTGGCTTATCCCTGATGCTTCCCACTCGTTTCCCCGGGTGTCTGATTAAGCAGAGGAAGCAGTTCAGATATCTGAACAGGTTTTACAAAGAAGCCCAGAGGATTGAGCTGTTCGGCCCGGGACCTGGTGGATTCATCGAAATTCCCGGTGACAAAAATAAACCGGGTGCTCACATCTCTGTTCCTGCAGGCGTTAACGAAGTCTATCCCGTCGCGGTTGCCCTGAAGATGTATATCCACCAGGGCATAGTCGGGCTCTTCTTTTTCCATCTGCTGTTCCGCGGAGTCAACATCAAGGCAGATCCCGGCAACTTCAAAGCCGCTGTTTGTCAGCTCCATCTTGTAGGTAAGTGCTATGAGCATTTCATCTTCTAGTATCAGTACTTTCCTGTTCATGAACGCCTCATGTGTGTGGTATCTTTAAGGTATACGCTGTTCCGGCACTGGAAGAGGATGTGCTGCTTTCCGCCTTCAGCTGCTGAAGGAGTGTTTCGATTATTGTAAGTCCCATACTCTGCCTTTCCCGGGCTGCTTCCTTTTTTTCAGGAGTAAACCCCTTCCCGTTGTCTCTAAGTGAAAGAAGAAGATACTCCTGTTCCTGTTCCACTCTGATCCTGATTGAAGGCTCTTCTCCGTTAACTGTCGGAAATGCATGCTTCAGGGAGTTGGAGATAATTTCGTTGATAATCAGCCCCAGGGGAATTATCAGCTCTCTGGAGCAGTAAATATCTGCCGATTCAATCCCAAGCTTCACATTCAGGTCTTTAGTACGGTAAGCAGAGATCAGATCTTCCACGAGGTCTGTAAGATAATCATGCAGGTTTATGGCGTCCAGAGTTTTGCTGTTATAGAGTTTCCTGTGTACAAGGGATATTGTTTTTATCCGGTACATACTCTCTTTCAAAACCTGCACGGTAGCTGTATTTTTAGATTTCATTATTTCCAGATTGAGGATAGAAGAGATTAAGGCGAGGTTGTTGTTTACTCTGTGATGGATCTCCTTTAACAGTACATCCTTCTCCTGAAGACTTACCTCAAGCTGCATCTGGAATTCTTTCGAATCGCTTATATTCTCCAGCCCTACATACACCCTGTCCCAGAGTTCCCTGGCAGGGGGGGCAATAACTGCGTGTATATTGGTCCATATGGTATTTCCCTTATGGGTTGTACGCACTGTTTCAGCGGAGTACTTATTACTATCGAAAAAGAGCGCACACAGCTGCTTTCTGAAGGATTTGTCCTTGCCGGCGGGCATGAGTCTTTCTATGCCTGTAAGTATGCTCTCTTTGGATTCAGCTTCAAAAAGATGTATTGCCTCTATGTTTGCATCCAGAAGCCGGATAAGGCTGATGCATTTCTGTATTGCACCGGGATGATTCTTCAGATACCGGTTCATCTCTTTTTTAGAGTGAAGGCCGTTGGCAACTGCAAGGGCATCCAGGTATTTTTTAAGATCCGAGAAATCCTCTTCCAACAGGGCGACGGGGGCATAGTTGAAAAGATTCTTGAAGTTTGCCTCTCCCTGTTTCAGATTCACTGCATATAATTTATTCTGGGTAACGGAAAAGAATAAAAAGACAATAAGCATTGTCTGGGTAATAACTACAAAGCCCACGCCTGTTATCAGTTTCAAGTGCGAGCGGAAATAGGAAAAAGACTGGTTTATTACAATACTGTTGTCTGGTATATTCCAGGTGTGCAGGCCGAATCGTTTCAGCTCCAGGTTGTCGAACATATAGACATTGGGGCTGGTTTCAATAATCGGGATCTTTGCAATGTCTTCTCCTTCAAAGAGGATTTTTTTCAGGATAACCGCCGCAGTTTTTGCCTGGTCGTACTGACTGATTATTTTCCCGCCTAATATCCCTTCTCCAAGACCATGTTCCCACAGATGGAAAATAGGTACCGATGCATTTTCTCGTATAACTTTCAGACCGTCCGAAAAATTCACCGTTTTTCCGTTTTTGTCCGTATAAGCAGAGAGCAGGAGCAGGGCGGAATCCTCAGGGAGTGTTCTAACCCGTGCACCTAATTCCTCGAAGCTGTACTCTTCCAGTGAAATGACAGACTGGGGGAACTTGTCTCGATATTCCAGAAAGGTGGCCAGGTCTCCTCTTCCGCTTGGTGTTCCGTCGGCAACTGCGAAGATTTTTGAGGTTTGGGGGAAAAGTTTTAGGATCAGCTCGAGAGTTTCTTCCATGGAAACAGCTTCCACCACACCAGTTATAAACGGGTTGTTGTTTTGCTTCCTGGCACGATCCCGATCATTTACTCCACAGAAAACCACCGGAATTTCAGGAAACAGGACCGGCTGATATTCATGAATAAACAGGAGGGCGTTGTCATCTGTGGTTATGATGCCGTCGTAGGGTTCCAGATTAAGGAATTTGTATTTAAGCAGGTCCCGAAACAGTTGGCGGGCAGTTTGTGTTGTAAACCGCTTGCTGTCGAGAAATTCCACATCGATCAGAACATTACTGTCCGCAAAAGTTTCTGTTACAGCCTGAATCTGGCTGTTGTATGTAGGGAATGAGGGATGGTAGCTTGAGAGTACCAGAATATGCGTCTGCTCAGTCCTTGCCGAGAGCATAAGGGGTTGTGCTGTAAAATAGAGAACTGCAAGCACTGTTACTTTCAGAGATCTTGAAAACCGGTTTATTCCCACATGAAGAATCATAAGAGATGTTGCAGGATGTTGTCAAACTTTAAAGTATTCTCAGCCCTTATACCGGATCATAAGCAGTGAAACATCATCATGCAGGGGTGTCTGGTTTCTGAAAGTGTGGAATCCCTCCAGAAGTTCTATGCGCCTGGTTTTAAGGTTTTTTTCCGTGCTTCCGGTGAGATATTCCTGAACTCGTGCTAATCCGTATTCGTCGTTCTCATTGTTTTTCTGTTCAATCAAGCCGTCAGTAAAGAACAGAAGGACATCTCCCGGTTGTAGCTGGAGACGGCCTGTTTCAGGGTTCAGTTTTGCTACAACTCCGACGGGCATATTCCGTTCCCCGGCGTTTAGCTTGATAATGGAGTAGTTTCTGATCAGATAGGAATGGCCGTGTCCCATGTCCGCGAGAAGAAGTTTTCCCGTTGATGGATCCAGCTGGATAAACACACCGGTAACATATTTCTGCAGTTCGAAGGTCGATACAAATACCTTGTTCAGGGGCTTCACCAGCTTTTTTTATTCCAAGTTCATAGTTAAAGGTACTGAATGATCCCCACAGTGCAGTTGTGACAAGGGATGCGGCCATTCCCTTGCCGGATACATCGCAGAGGCAGAACATGCGCTGGTCGTTTTTATATTTTGCTTCTGCATAGAAGTCGCCGCCGACACCTTTTGCCATGGTACTTGAACCGGTGTATTCCAGGTGTTCATCCTCATAGTAGGTGAATCCCTTGACGATCCGGCTTTGAATTGTTGACGCCAGATTGATGTCTTCTCTTGTGATGGAGGATAAGTAAATAAGCATGTCCTGGGAACTGAAAATTCCTGCAAAGTACCCCTCCTTTGTTTTCAGAGGATAGTAGTGAATCCTGTCATCCGACTGAATGCGGTCGAGTATTTCACTGACAGAGAAGATATTGGTATCGGAGCTTATATCCCACCGGTTCTTTACCAGCTTGGCGATGGACTCTCCACCGGCGTCGGGAATATCAATCTGACGGATCACCTTCAGGCTTGAATTCTGCTTTGTTTCGGGAATTTTTTCAGATATGTCTTCAGCTGAATTCAACAGTATATCTATTTCATCCATAGAGGTATTTCGCCTTATGTCTCACCGGTATATTCCCGGACCATGTGCTTCTGCGGGTATTTCCTCTTTGCTGCCACACAATTCTTTTTCGAAGTAAATACAAATCCTTCATTCCAGAATTCCACTGCAGCAAAAAGGGCATTTCCGCCGTCCTCCGGTTGTGAATGACTGGTTCTGTAACTTACAAAATTCACCATTCGTTCATAATCTTCCGTGGAAAGACACTTATACCGTTCCCGGTTGAAATAGTTCCATTTCTCAATTTCCTGAAACCCTTCTCCCTCGTCTTCAACAATAATATGGGCTTCCTCTTCCATAAAGCGGTACCAGACTTTTACGGTTTTTTCAGGATCGGATTTATTCCCGTGTTTAACGGCATTCTTTATAACTTCGCTGATCTGCTGCTCCAGCAGATTCAGTTCCCGGATAACCGATGGGGCTTTCTGGACCACCAGAAGGGTAAAATACCGTATCTGCTGAAAATCCGAAGGAAATTCTTTATAGAACATCTCCTTCCTGCTGAACAACGGATTTGCATTGTCAATGGAAATATATTTCGGTTCAATCATCAGGTTTCTCCTGTTGCTCTTTGTGTTTCTGATAAAAATCTGATTGCTTCGTTGCAGGTTTGTTTAATGGGAAAGTAGTTGGTGAGTTTTGTCAGTTCCATTACTTTCAATGCGGTACCCTGTACGGTGCACAGGGAGAATCCGAGTTTATTTTTCTGAAACACATTATAACAGACAGAAGACTCCCTACTCCGCTGGAATCGAGGTAGCTGACTGCTTCCATGTTGATAATCAGGTTTTTAACCCCTTTTTCAATAATTCTGTTGGAGAGTTCGGAAAGTTTTGCGGTATTGTACAGATCGAGTTCTCCGCTTATATCGAGAATATAGATTTCGTTGTATCGTCGTAGTCTAAGTTCCATTTCCTTATCCTATTTAATTTTCAGAACAAGAAGAGTCTGATCGTCGTGGTTTCCCGCGTCTTCTTCAAAATGTTCTATGTCTTCACGTAATGCCTGCAGAATCATATCAGCGCTATACTGATGATTTAATTTCAGCAGGTCTTCAAGAAATCTTTCTGAGTATTGCTGTCCCGCGGGATTCATGGTTTCCACAACCCCGTCGGTAAAGGCAATAAGCAGGTCTCCGCTATCCATCCGCAGCAGTCTGCTGGTATATAAACTGTTGGGGGTTATTCCCAAGGGCGGCTGGTGGGAATGCACCCGTTCAACCGTTCCGGTTACAAGACGGTAAATAAGGATATGCTGATGGCCGGCTCCGGTGTAGTCGATGGTTTTTTTCCGGATTAAATCTCAGATAGAGAAGGTTGGCAAAACGATCAAGATTAATGCGCAGGGTAATAGCCCGGTTCAGCTGATTGACAATTTTGGCTGCATCATGTTTTTTCCCGCCAATGATATTGGCCACTGTTCGGATGATTGTCATGGTGATTGCAGCAAGAATCCCTTTTCCGGCTATATCGCATATAATAAATGAGGTGTTGTTATACTTCCCGGGAAAAGTATCCCAGTAATCAGAATGAATACCTTTAGCGGAACGGGAAAACACTGAATAATCCAGACCCGTGGAGGAAGCTTTTGTCCTGGGAATAAGCTGCTGTTGAATATCCCCCACTAGGACTGCTTCTGCTTCAAGCAATCCGTTTTCCCGGGACTGAATTACCGAATAAACATTGTCTATTATAATTCCTGCATGATTCAGATAGTCTTCAAGCAGGAGGCGGGACGGGTTTCCTGTATAGGCATCACCGGTATTGAGCAGAATAGTAATAATGCCGAATACCTTATTCCCGTCTGTCAGTGGCAGCAGGAGCAGTTCCCGCTTTTCTGCTCCGGCATTATGAATAACTCCTGCGGTACCGCTTTTCAAACTTTCGGTGAGTTCTCCAGCCGGTTGAAGCAGGATATGCCCCAGTTCCACGGTCCCGGATGTTGTCACGGAAGATGAGCTGCTGATAAGCAGGGATTCGGGAAAATCTCCCGCAACCGCGGAGGCGTATAATGTCCCTACAGCACCGTCTTCGATCAGCAGCACAACTCCGGTTTCCGCCTGAATAACATGCAGGGCTCCCTGAAGAATCGCCTGGTAGAATCCGTGATTTTTTCTATGCAGTGACTGCAGCATATTGATTGACTGGAGTGTTATATGATCAAGCAGTATATTTTCATTCAGCTGTTCTATTCTCCGTCGCAGCCGATGATGCTCTCTGCGTACCTTCCTGTGCAGAAATGCAGCTATACCTATGATGAGTACCGGTGAAAGGAACAGCCTGTGTACAGGGCCTCCGGGGCCTGCCAGAGCAGTTACTGCAGCAAAAATACCAACAAACACAAGACCGGACAGGAAATCCTCCGGCATCAGGATTCTCAGTGAGATTATAAAAAAGAGTACACCGGCACTTTCAAAGATGAGATACCAGTCCAGAGCTTCCGCCATTCCGGAGAGTTCCCGTACCAGAAGAATTGCCGCTGCGATAATTACGTAGGCATAACCCCGTTGCGGATGGAGGGTAGAGACGCTGAGCCCGTAGAAGATCAGCCCTAAGGCAATCATCCCCCGGAACAAATACGGTAAGGGAATAGAGGAAAGCATATGGCAAGGTAGAACCGTAATGTTAGATGATTATTAAAGCTCTGTTTGGAGATATTGCAAAACTGAGATTAGAGACATCCCTGACAACTTCCAAATTTTTAAAGAATGCCTGTCGCAGTGCGAACCTCTGCTTTGATTCCCATGTCTGCAGGGATGAGCGAAAGGATGAGACTGTATCAAGTCTAAGCCTGAGTATGTAGATTTCTGTACCAGGCAATTGTTTCGCCGATACCCTCTTCCATACCGGTTACTGCAAAATTAAATTCCTCTGTAAACGCTGATCCGTCCACCACATAGGGTTCTTCCTTCTGATAGAGCATCTCCGGCAGTTCCCGGATTACCGGATCCACCATTCCTAAAAGAGAAATAAAAAATCGCGGAATGGTTGAGAATTTTCCCTGCCGTGCTGCCTTCCGGGCAAACATTTCTGCAATTTCAACGGTGGTTCCGGTTTCGCTGTTGGCGACAATCCATGGCTTGCCCAGAGCGTTATCTGAATGCGCTGCAACAGCCAGGGCACGGCCGAAATCTTTTACATAGGTGTAGGTGTGGGGGACATTCAGTTTTCCGATGAGGGCCACTCTGCCTTTCTTGAAGAGAGGATCCAGGAATCTCTCAGTTCCGAACATGCTCTGATCAGTTGCGCCGGGCCCGTAATAATCAGAACCCCGGACAGCCGTCCATTTTAACCCCCGGCTGTTTTCCGCATTTTTCAGGTGCCCATGCAGTTCTTCCCGTATAGCTCCTTTTTTTGACGGAGGATCCACCGGCGATGTCAGGTTAATAACGGGAATTCCCCGTTTGTACATATAAAGGTTTTCTGAAACTGCCAACACCGCATTCTGCCGGAGTGCCGCCTCTATCATATTCTCCTGAACCAGAGGAAGTACACTGGCCCACTGATGATATTGGGGATTGATGCAGTGAAAGATATGCGAAGCTCCTTCTGCAGCCTGCAGGACTTCCGCTCTGTTGAGGGCGTCTGCTTTTATTACTTCTATGGCGGAATCCTTCAGCTCTGCTGCAATTGATCTACGTAGAGGGGAGAGGCTTCCGCTTCTGTTAACAAGTCTTACTGTGTTTCCCTGCTGTATCAATGCTGCTGCCGTATGCAGCCCGATAGGACCCGTGCCGAAGACAACCTGTAAACCCATTCTGTACTCCTTATATTTAAATCCTTGTTGGCAATGCCAACATTGCTGATAATATACTCATCAAAGTTGGCGCCGTCAACATTGTTGGCGAAGTTTACATTGCCTATTCAGTTTTTCCTTCGTTGTGGTTATACTTTCTCTATGTCTGAAACACAGCCGTATCATCACGGTAATCTGCGGCAGGCCCTGATTGATACAGGATTGAACGCATTGGAGGAGTCCGGACTTGAGGCCTTGAGTTTACGAGCCCTGGCTGAATCCCTGGGAGTCTCCAAGGCCGCACCCTACCGACATTTTAAAACCAAGAACGATCTGCTGGCGGCTCTGGCTGCGGAAGGGTACCAGCTTTTAGCGGATCTGCTTGAGAACAGCGAAGAGGCACTCCTGGGACTGAAGCGTTCCCAAATCCCCGGGGAAATGTACAGGATCTATGGAGATTTTGCCCTTTCCCGTCCGGAGCTCTACCGGCTAATGTTTTCTCGACTGGGCAACAGTCTTCATTCAGAGCGATGCCGCAGGAATGCTGAAAGGGCTTTTGCCTGCCTGGGAAAACTGGCGGCGGCCATTCAGGGGGATATCCCTGATTCCCGGAAACTTATACTCTCCCTGTATGCATCACTGCACGGCTGGGTGATGCTCCTGATGGATGATCTTATTCCACCCGAAGTCGGTGTTACGACTGAAAACTGGCGGAGTTTCGCCCTGATTCCAAAGGATACATAGAATGCAGCAAGGCTTTTTTGAGAAGTACAATATTGATCCCCTGCAGTTTGACCGCAGCGGTCTCCGCTGGAATGATCTTGAGTCCATTTCAGATCACTACTCATCTGTGCGCAAGGATCTGGAGGCAACAGCCCGCTATACGGTGGATAATATCCTTACCTGTTCCCTGGTGCATTCAATCAACTACCGTATCAAGGACAACGAGCATCTGCTTGAGAAGATAATCCGGAAAAGTGTTGCAGATCCCGGACGAAGTATCCATCTGGAGAATTATCAGCAGGAGATTTCCGATCTTATAGGCGTACGGGTTCTGCATCTCTTCAAGGAGGACTGGAGCGGGGTGCATGATTTCATCAGCAAATCATGGGAGTTCGCCGAGCAGCCTGTCGCTTATGTCCGCAAAGGAGACAGCCGCCGGATTGTGGATTTTTATCAGGAAAATAACTGTCGGATTGAAGAACACCCCCATGGGTACCGCTCTGTTCATTATCTTATCCAGTCCGGAAGCGGCAAACGGTGCTTCACTGTGGAACTTCAGGTTAGAACCTTGTTTGAAGAGGCCTGGGGAGAGATAGACCATGTTGTTCGATATCCCTACCACAGAAACAACGAGCTCCTGGTCCGGCTTTCTTCAATTTTGAACCGTCTTTCCGGTGATGCTGATGAGTTAGGTACCTATATGCGTTATCTGAATCACCAGATGCAGGTAACCGAAGAACTTCACCGGAAAGAGATAGAGAATAAAAACCGACTTATAGATTCTCTGAAAGAGAGTATTGAAAATCTCAAGATTGATTCCGCTGAAAAACATACTCTTACCAAAACTCTGGATGCCCTTGAAGCTGAGCAGGCAAATGCAGTGCAGGAGGAGGGCAATTTTATGTGGCTCAACTCTTTCCTGGAAACAGATCTCTTCAAGAGCCTCAGTTCCCGGATAACGGAGATTGTCTCTTCTGCTGACTTCTCTCCCATAGAGGTAAGTGAGGAGGATGTCGAAATTCTCGGGAATGCTCAGGGGGAGCTGCTGCAGATTCTGGGAAATCAGGAGAAGATGCAGAAGTTTCTGGAAGACAAGCATGTACAGGATCTCATGAATCAGATAGGTGATGAAAGCTGATGGAAGATTTGTTCTCCCCGGAGGATCTGGTGAAACTTGCCAACTTCCGTATGCCCTTCGGCAAATACGCCGACCGTCTGCTGCTGGAAATCCCGGAAGAGTACTACATCTGGTTCAAGGAGAAAGGTTTTCCCGAGGGTGATCTTGGGCGGAAGATGGAAGCCATGCTGGATATCAAGTGCAACGGCCTGGAATATCTTTTACGGCCTCTGATATCTGTTAAAGGTTAGTAATTAAATTATCTATAGACTTTTCCGTTAAATCTCATTATCTTTGCAATATACCCCCAGGGGGTATATTGAGGTGTGTATGGAAATAGTGCAGCTGAATATAGAAGGGATGACCTGCGCTTCCTGTGTCGCCCATGTGGAAAAGGCAATCAGAAAACATGCCGGTATCGATATGGCCTCGGTAAACCTTGCCACGGAAAAGGCTACTGTCAGCTATAATCCGGAAGAAGTTGATCTTACTGCCATTATTCAGAGTGTTTCCGATGCCGGATATGCCGCAGCGGAATATTCCGGTGCCGATGATGGTGAAGCAGCGGAGGAGAAAAAACGAGAATCCCGGCGGCTTGGAATTGATACCCTCATTTCAGTTGTTTTCAGTACTCCCCTTGTGCTGGCAATGTTTGCTGGAATGCTGCAGATAGAGCCGCTCATGTTTCTTCATAATCCTTTTCTTCAGCTGATTCTTGCAACGCCGGTACAGTTCTGGATTGGCCGACGCTTTTATATACCGGCATTTAAATCTCTCAAATCCCTGAATCCGGGGATGGATGTGCTTGTTGTTATGGGTACTTCAGCCGCTTATCTTTTCAGCATTTTCAACGGTTTCTTCTCGGCATCCTTTGGAATAGAGTCCGGAGGGCTCTATTTCGAAGCCTCAGCGGTTATCATTACTCTTGTTCTTCTGGGCAGATTTCTGGAACATCGGGCAAAGGGAAAAACCTCGGAAGCCCTTAAAAAACTGATGGGTCTGCAGCCGAAAACAGCAAGGATTGAACGGAACGGTGAAGTTATTACTGTTTCTGCGGCGGATGTGGAAGGCGGAGATATTCTGCACATTAAACCGGGAGATCGTTTTCCGGTGGATGGTTCCGTACTCGAGGGACTTACCACGGTAGATGAAAGCATGATAACCGGTGAGAGTATGCCGGTGGATAAAACTGTGGACGATCAGGTTTTGAGCGGTACTATTAATGGGTTCGGTTCCATTCGCTACAGAGCAGAGCAGGTGGGCAGCGATTCAGTTCTCAGCCGGATTATCGCCGTGGTTGAGGAGGCTCAGGGATCGAAGGCTCCTATTCAGAAGTTAGCGGATAAAATTGCTGCGGTATTTGTTCCTGTGGTTCTTGGAATTGCTCTTTTAACTTTCTTTGTCTGGTGGATGGCTGCGGGTACATTTCAGGGTGGTCTTATTGCCGCGGTGGCAGTTCTGGTAATTGCCTGTCCATGTGCCCTGGGGCTGGCTACGCCCACGGCTATAATGGTAGGAACCGGAGTAGGTGCAGGGCGGGGAATTCTTATTCGTAACGGCGAGGTTCTTCAGCAGGCCGGTAGAATTGATACTGTTGTTCTGGACAAGACAGGTACCATAACGACGGGAAAGCCAAAACTGCAGAACATATTTTCAGTTGAAGATTCCCGGAGAAAAGAGGTTTTGACTGTTGCCGCCTCCCTTGAGATGAATTCAGAGCATCCCCTTGCCAGGGCTGTTGTGGATGCAGCAGAAGAAGAGGGGCTGGTTATTACAGGTACAGAGGATTTTTCCGCCGTACCAGGAAAAGGTATTCGTGGAAAAGTAAACGGCACCGAATATCTGATTGGTACCGAATTTTTTATGGTTGAGAATGGGATTAATTTTGAACTGATAAAGGAAAAGAAAAAATCTTTTGAAGCCATGGGTCACACGGTTATCATTCTTGCCGATTCTTCCCGGGCCATGGCTCTTTTCTCGGTGTCCGACAGTATCAGGGCAAAATCCGTGGCAGGAATAGCTCTGTTGAAGCAGATGGGTATTGCGGTGCATATGATTACCGGCGATAACCAGCGAACCGCTGCTGCTATTGCCGCTGAGGCAGGTATTGAGCATATCCTTGCAGAAGTTCTTCCAGAGCAGAAATCTGATGAAGTTAAAAAACTTCAGGAGCAGGGGCACATGGTTGCCATGGCAGGCGATGGTATCAATGATGCACCTGCACTGACGGTTGCTGATGTCGGCATTGCAATGGCTGAAGGAACGGACATTGCAATGGAGTCGGCGGATATTACTCTGATGCGTAGTGACCTTGTGGAGATTGCAGCGACGATTCAGTTATCCAGAAAGACTATGGCAAAGATCCGACAGAACCTGTTCTGGGCTTTCTTTTATAATTCTGTTGGAATTCCCTTTGCTGCCATGGGCATGCTCAATCCGATTATAGCCGGGGCTGCAATGGCTTTCAGTTCTGTCTCGGTGGTAAGTAATTCACTGAGCCTCAAGAGGTTTAAATTCCGGGAGCAGAAATCCGAAAGCAATATACAGAAAATTGACAACAAGGAGTCAAATATGGCAGAGAAAATTACTGTGGATGGAATGTCCTGTAACCATTGTAAAATGAGTGTTGAGAAAGCTGCTCTTTCGGTTGCGGGAGTAACTGCAGCAGAAGTCAATTTAGATAAGAAGGAACTATCTGTCTCATTTTCTGAAGGAAATGAAAATATTAATGCAGTCCGAAAGGCTGTGGAAGAGGCAGGGTACACTCCCGTATAAAAAAGTACGGAAGAGTTTGACAGATAACTGCCTGGCGAGTACGCTTATATAACGGAGATTATATAAACGGTGGATATCGTTGGAAACCCGAACAGGTAAAACTGTACTACTCGTTGAGGACGAAGCGATCATCGCCATGAATGAAGCAGCGATTCTGCAGCGGCACGGATATTGCGTACTGCAGGCATATCATGGTGAAGATGCTATCCGGAAAGTCGATGATAATCCCGTAGATCTGATTCTCATGGATATTGATCTGGGTGCCAACAGGATGAGCGGCACCCAGGCTGCCAGGCAAATTCTGGAAAACCATACTCTTCCTATAGTTTTTCTTACCAGTCATACCGAAAAACGGGTGGTTGATCTTGTAAAAGACATTACCCGCTATGGTTACGTGGTAAAAAACTCCGGTGAGTTTGTGTTGCTCGAATCCATTGCAATGGCTTTTGAGTTATTTGATTCTCATCAGCGACTGAAAGAGAGTGAGGACCGCTACCGTACGGCCTTTATTACAAGCCCGGATGCAATTAACCTGAACCGCATGGATGGCCTGTATGTTGATGTTAATGAGGGTTTTACTGCACTTACCGGATACACCCGGGAAGATGTTATAGGAATAAACTCATCGGAAATAAAGATATGGGCTATTCCCGAGGACAGAGAGCGGCTTATTCAGGGGCTTAAGGCTCATGGATATGTGGAAAATCTCGAATCAACTTTTCGCCTGAAAAACGGAGATCTGCTGCAGGGATTGATGTCGGCACGGGTTTTAACCATAAACGGGCAACCGCATATCCTCTCCATAACCCGGGACATTTCTGAACGGAAAGAGATGGAGCGACATCTTAAAGAGAGCGAGCTCCTTTATCGAACCATTGTTCAGACAAATTTCGATGCCTTTATGCACATTGACAGTGATGGCCGTATTCGGGATGTAAATGATGCCTCGTGCTTTCTTAATGCACATTGACAGTGATGGCCGTATTCGGGATGTAAATGATGCCTCGTGCTTTCTTACCGGATACAGCAGGGCGGAACTTATTTCTTTGTCGGTGGATGATATTGATGCAGTAAAGTCTCCCGAAGATGTGCAGGCTACGTTTAATGTTGCAGTGAAAAACGGCGGTGCGGTTTTTAATGCGGTACATCGAAAAAAAGACGGAAAACTCTTCCCGGTGTCTGTGTCCATAACCCATCTGCCTCTGCAGGACCGGGGGGAATTTGTTGTGTTTATTCGGGAAATCTCCGGATAATAATAACCATTATTTTCTTGTAATATGAAGTAACCGGGTTTAGGCTGATGTGAGGAGTTCCTTATGATTCAGGTAAGCGAGCGAATTAGCCGGCTCAAGAAACAGATAATAGATAGTGTTCCCACCGTCAGTATTGAGAGGGCCCGGATTGTAACCGGAGCATACCGAGATTATGCTGATAAACCAGTTCTGATAAAGCGTGCCCTGGGACTTAAACGGGTTCTTGAGAAGATGACAATCTATATAAACCCGGGAGATCTACTGGCGGGAAACCAGTCGGAAAGCCTCCGCTGTCCACCGGTGTATCCTGAAAACTTCTGCGCCTGGATGGCCGACCGGGAAGAGATGGATATGATGGAAAAGCGGACCCTGAATCCGCTGAAAATCCCGGAATCTCTCAGGGGAGAGCTGGAATCCATGGCGGAATACTGGCAGGGGCAGACCCTGGTGGATAAGTGCTATGATGCGTTTTCCGAGGAAGTTCTTACCGCAAGAAAATCTTTGCTTTTTTCTGTATCCCTTGAAAAGAATGCCATGGGGCACTGTGTTCTAAATTATCCGAAGCTGTTGAGATTGGGGTATTCTGGACTGAAAAGAGAAATAGAAGGTCGCATGCAGGATGCTGCACCGGAGCAGCATGATTTTCTCACCGCGGCTGCAATTGTCTGCGAAGGGGTTACCGCTTTTTCATTGCGCTATGCAGATCTTGCAGAGCAGGAAGCTGCCACGGAAGCGGATCCTGTGCGAAAAGCGGAGATGCGGAAGTTAGCAGAAGTGTGTCGCAAGGTTCCCGCCGGTCCGGCGGAGAGTTTTCATGAGGCTCTGCAGTCGGTGTATCTGGCCCATACGGTGAACATGATCGAGACTAATGCCTACTCCATGAGCTACGGCCGTTTTGATCAGTATATGTATCCTTTTTATCGAGCCGATATTGTGAAAGGGTGGGAGACTGATGAATCAATCCAGGAGCTGATAGACTGTTTCTGGTGCAAGACCAACGAGGTTATGCATGTTGATGATTCGGAGATGGTCTATTTTCATGGTGGACACCCTTTCGGGCAGCATTTAACCGTTGGCGGTATTACCCGCAGCGGCGAAGATGCTGTGAATGAGCTTTCCTATATGTGTCTTGATGCCCATGAAAATGTGGGACTGTACCAGCCGGATTTCAGTGTCCGGTTTCATCGGAATACGGAAAATTCATTCCGCAGGCGTACCGCGGAGGTTATAAGGCTGGGATACGGACTTCCGCAGATATTCAACGATGAAGTTATTATTGAATCTCTTGAATACGACGGGCTGCCGGAAGAGGAGGCCAGAGATTATACTCCCACGGGCTGTGTTGAGTATGCTACGCCCAAGTGCTGGATCCGCGCCCCCGGAGGCTGGTTCAACGTTCCAAAGGTTCTGGAGCTTACCCTGCATCAGGGACGTTGCGCCATAACCGGCAGGCAGATTACTCATGTCAGTAAACCGGTGGAAGAGATCAAAAGCTACGATGAGCTCTATGCAATCTTCACGGACCACTTCCGGGCGGCGGTTAAGCTGCATGTGAAGTGGAGTAATCTGATTGATGATATTCATGCAGTAACCATGCCCCAGCCGTCAGTATCAGTTCTGACTGATGATTGTATTGCTTCCGGCCGGGATGTTGTAAATGGCGGAGCCCGCTACAACTTTACCAGTCCTCTCTTAGTGGGAATAGCCAATATTGCTGATTCTCTGGCCATTATCAAGCGTCTTGTTTTTCAGCAGCGGAAGCTGGAGCTGAAGGATCTTGTTGCCGCCCTGGACCGCAACTTTGAAGGGGATGAAATCCTGCATGCCAGGCTGCTCAATTTTCCCGACAGGTACGGTAACGATATTGAGTTTGTGGATGCCATCGCCCGGGACATTTCTGTCTTATTCTGTGATGAGTTTGCCAAATACACCAACACAAGGGGCGGTAAGTTCCGTGCCGGATTCTGGTCGGTTACAGCCAACTTTAATCTGGGTTCCAATACATCAGCCACACCAGACGGCCGCAGGGCTCTGGAGCCACTCTCCGATTCAATAGCACCCAATGCCGGCAAGGATATTACCGGCCTGACGGCATCTTTCAATTCTGCAGCAAAACTTGATCAGCGACGTGCTTCCAGCGGAACTGTGCTGAACCGCCATATCTCTCCCGCGGATATGGTCGGGCCGGGTAAGCTGGATAAGTTCATCAATCTGGTGGAAGGCTATTTTGAACTGGGCGGAACCAATCTCGGATTCAACATTATTTCCCGGGACACTCTAATAGATGCCCAGGAGCATCCTGGTAACTATGCCGACCTTATGGTAAAGGTTGCAGGCTATGCCGCTTTTTTTACCGAGCTTGGAAAAGGCTGTCAGGATGCTCTTATAGAACGGACTGAACACAGGATATGAGTTCCGGCTGGATTTTCAAGGTTCAGCGGCACTGTATACATGACGGTCCCGGTATCCGTACCACGGTATTCTTTAAAGGTTGTCCCCTCTCCTGTCTCTGGTGCTTTAATCCGGAATCCCAGAATCCCGAACCGGAGGTAGTTCACTCCCCGGGAAGCTGCATTGCCTGCGGGCTCTGTGTAAAGGAGTGTCCACAACCGGGAACTCTCGGAATAAACCAGGGAAAAATTATCCACAATAAACATCTCTGTACAGACTGCGGTATCTGTACAGAAGTCTGTCCTGCCGGCGCTCTGGGTTTTGTAGGCTATCAAATTTCTGCAGAAGAAATAGCAGCAACTGCTCTGCGGGATAAAGTGTTTTATGAAAAATCCGGGGGAGGGGTAACCCTTTCCGGCGGAGAAGCGACCACACAGCCGGAGTTTGCCCGGGATATTCTAAGGCTTTGTCGGGAAGAAGGTATTCATACTGCCATAGAAACCTGCGGTCATTCCCCCTGGGAAGACCTTGAACGGATACTGGAGTTTACCGATATTGTGCTGTTTGATCTTAAGGTGGTAAACAGCAGAAGGCATCGGGAACTTACCGGAGTTTCCAATGAGCTTATTTTGGCAAATATGCAACGAGTCAGCCAATCAGGCAAGGAGATGGTGTTGCGTATTCCGGTAATTCCGGGACTGAATGACAGCGAGGAGGACCTTGTTGATTCGATTGCAATTATCAAGAGTCTCCCTGTTTGTCCGGGAGTTCATCTGCTGCCCTATGAGCTTTTAGGGGTGGAGAAGTACCGGCGGCTGGGAAGGGACTATCGGCTGGAGGGAGTGCAGCTTCACTCTGAGGGTGAACTGGAGCAATTGCGCCTGTATTTTATTGAAAGAGGCATAGATGTTCAGATTGGTGGATAGAGGTTTTTCAGGGTGCAAACAATATTGAAAATAAAATAATACACAAAATTGTCAACAATTTGGTTGACGAAAAAGAAATTCCGCCTATATACTGGTCTCATCAATACATGAAGGAGAACTCTATGAAATTTTCTGTAAAGATCATCGGGCTGGCTCTGATTCTGTTTGTAGCACTGCAGGCGGGATTTGGAGAAGGTCAATCTGATCAATCTGAAGGGGGTCAACCCCAGTTTGTTTCCATTGGAACAGCATCCGCAGCCGGTGCATATTATCCCATTGGTGTTGCTCTGGCTGATATCTGGAATAAGAATATTCCCGGTACCCGCTTCAGTTCGCAGGAAACCGGCGGCAGTGTTGCCAACCTGAATCATATCAGTAATGGCGAACTCGAGATGGGCATGTCAAATGAGAATCTCGGCGAAAGTGCAATGAAGGGTAAAGCTCCTTTCAAGTCTGAAATTGCCGTATATGGCGGCTGGATTCTGAACAACAGTAATGCAATTATAGTTGCCACAGGCAAATCCGGGATTACGAGCGTTGCGCAGCTGCGGGGTAAAAAGGTTTCACTTGGAGCTCCCGGGTCGTCTGCAAATGTTTTTGGAGAACTGATGCTCCAGTCCGAGGGTATTGAATCCGGTGACTATGAAGCGGTCTACATGGGCTGGCAGGAAGCGGCGGATGCATTAAATGATGGATTTATTGATGCAGCCCTCATGGTGGGAGGACAGCCATTTCCTGCTGTAACGTCACTTGCTGTTCGGACACCGGTACAGGTTCTTACCTTCAATACTGAAAAATTCAGAAGTCTTAGTTCCTATCCTTATGCAACAGATAAAATTCCTACAGATATGTACAAAATGGAAATAGACGGTGATTCTGTTGTTATCCGTTCTGTTGTATATATAAGTCCTGATCTTCCTGAGGACATTGTGTATGATATGGTTAAGCAGGTGTTTGATAATATTCCAACTCTGGTTGCTGCTCATCCGTCTGCAAAGGGAACCCGCCTTTTCTCTGAAAAATCCGCGGCTGACATAGGTCTGCCAATCCATCCCGGTGTTATCCGCTACGCAAAAGAAACAGGGAAATGGTAATGACAACTGTTCGGGATGCAGTTTCCAAGATTTCCTGGCTGATAACACTCTTATTCATTACTTTTGCACAGCCTCTTTATCTGCTTCCCATTGAACAGCAGCTTCCAATTACGCTGATGCTGGTGATGATAGGTCTGTTTTTTAACCGTCCTTTTGTCCTGCTGAAGGATTGTGGAGCGAAGGGTCGTACAGCCCTGCTTTTTGTTGTCGATACCCTGTTTGTTCTGGCTGCTGTAGTTGTAGGTTTGTACATAACCATCAATTACAAGGCAATTATTTTCCGGCAGGGTGCATTCACCCAGCAGGATGCGGTTATATCAATTATTGCAGTATTTCTTGTACTTGATGCAGTCCGGCGGGCAGTCGGCTGGCCATTGACAATAGTATGCATCGTTGCTCTGGCTTATGCGCTCTTCGGGCGCATAATGCCCGGGGCGCTCTTTCACCGGGGGTATTCCATAAAGCGTATTTCCATGCAGCTCTCACTTAGCTATGGCGGTCTGTATGGTATCCCGCTACAGATTATGGTGCGGTATGTGATTCTGTTTATTGTCTTTGGTGCATTACTTCAGGTTAGTGGGGCCGCAGACTTTCTTGTACGTTTCTCAACCTCCTTCGCCGGCCGGTATACTGGCGGTCTGGGAAAGGTTGCTGTTGTGGCAAGCGGACTGGTTGGAAGTATTTCCGGAAGTGCTGCAGGTAATGTTGCCACAACCGGAAGTGTTACTATTCCGGCAATGAAAGGCTCAGGTTACGAACCCCATTTTGCCGCATCTGTGGAGGCTGTCGCTTCAACGGGGGGACAGATAATGCCGCCGATTATGGGGGCCGCAGCTTTTCTTATGGCGGATTACCTGGGGATTCCCTATATTCAAGTGGTTAAAGCGGCAGTAATCCCAGCGTTCCTCTACTTCTTCAGTGCCGGTGCAGCAATAGACGTCTACGCCCGTTCCAGGGGAATCATGGGACTTCCTAAAGCGGAGATACCTTCAATGTGGAAGGTCGTGAAAAACGGCTGGATTTTTCTTGCTCTGATTGTTCTTGTCTACGGTATGCTGATCTCCGGATCATCACCGACTTTTGCGGCTTTTGCGGGTGTAATCGCGGCGGCTGTTCTAACAGCAATACGGCGGGTGGGCCTGAAAACCCTGATTGATGCACTCTATGACGGTGCTCATTCGGCGGCCAAGCTCTGCGCGGTAACTGCCGGGGCCGGAATAGTAGTTGGAGTAATCCAGCTGACAGGACTGGGTGCACAGCTCGCCAGTTTTATGGTGGATATATCCCAGGGACATGTATTTGTTCTGCTGCTTCTGGTTATGTTTGCCTCAATTATTATGGGAATGGGTATGCCGACAACCGTGGTGTACGTTCTTCTGGCGGCACTGGTTGCTCCTGCTCTGGTTGAACTTGGTATTGATCTGATTGGTGCTCATTTCTATTTCTTCTACTTTGGTGTCATGGCTGCCATCACGCCACCGGTGGCACTGGCTTCTTATGCGGCGGCCTCCATTGCCAAGAGCGACTTCGATAAAACTGGATGGACTGCATTTAAAATGGCGATTCCTGCCTTTATTGTTCCATTCTTCTTTGTCAGAAATCCTGCATTGCTGATGAACGGAAGCGTAGTCGACATTGTATATGGCGTGTTTACCGCTGTATTGGGTGTCTGGATGATTTCAGTGGCAACAATGAACTATTTCGGCGGCAAGCTTCCGATCTGGGTACGCGGGGTTGTTATCCTTGGTGCCATTATGCTTATCGGGGGCAGTATTCTGACCGACATTGCTGGCTACATTATTCTAACAGGACTGTTTTTCTACCGGTACTTCATTGTAAGGTTCAGATACAAATCTCATAGCGAAAAATCGGAAGGAAATAACTGACCATGGCAAAAAGAGGAGCACCCGACAACGCCTATAATGCTATCAAAAGCAGGATTACATCTGGAGAGTATTATCCGTCCCAGCGTCTTGTAGAAGAACAGGTTGCAAAAGAACTGTCGCTGAGTCGCCATAATGTCAGAGCTGCACTGCAGCGGCTGGAAGCGGATGGTCTTGTAACTATTGAGCCTAACAGGGGGGCGTCGGTTGCTTCAATGAGCCTTGAGCAGGCACTGGATACATTGGCAGCGCGTAAAATTCTGGAGATGGAGATAACACGTGCAGCTGCAGAAAACATTTCCGATGAACAGATACATACCCTGCAGATCTATGTTAAGAACATGACCGAATTTCTGGAGCAGCAGCGTTTTGATGATTACTCCCGGACAAACCGCCTGTTTCACAGGGTTATATACGATGTATCCGGAAAGCGGACCATCGCCTGGCTTATCAGCCTGTTACGTGAGCGTATGGCCCGGATGCAGATGCGTACCATCCTGATTCCCGGAAGAAGCTCAGAATCACTGAAAGAGCATACCGCAATACTGCGAGCCATGGAGGCGCACGATCCTGAGGCTGCAGCCAGTGCTGCGGGAGCTCATATCGAAAATCTTACACACATTGTTGAAACAGCCTGGGGCCTGGTGCGCTCCTGAAAGCCCTGAGGCTGTTGTTTGGAACTATTCAAGGAGTTTTATAATGGCAACACCCGGATATATACCTTTTCATCCGGATCCAAAAAAGCCTGATATTAAACTGCCGGAGGGAGCATGTGACTCCCACTGCCATGTTTTTGGCCCCGGCGATATTTTTCCTTTTTCCCCGAAGAGCAGCTATGTTCCGGTTGATGCACCGAAAGAACTGCTTTTTCAGCGGCACCGTCATCTGGGAATCGACCGGGCGGTTATTGTCCAGGCAAGCTGCCATGGAACTGACAATACCGCCATGTTGGATGCTCTTAGAACCGCAGGTGATTCTTATCGGGGCATTGCAATTGTTGCCCCTGAAATTACCGAAGCCGAGCTGGCTGACATGCATGATGCGGGTGTTCGTGGAGTCAGGTTTAACTTTGTCAAACGGCTTAAAGCCCGTCAGCCGGTAGATGTTCGCAGAAGTATTCTCAGGAAGATGACTGGACTTCCATGGCATGTGGTTGTCTACTTTGAGCCGGCAGATTTTCCGGAAATAAGGGACTCACTAAAGGAAATTCCTGTTCCTGTTGTAATTGATCACATGGGCTGTGTCCCCGGCGGAGCAGGAGTGAATAGTCCCGAATTCGAAGATTTGGCGCAACTTATGGAAGATGACCGTTTCTGGGTGAAAGTAAGCTGTCCGGAGAGGTTTTCAAAAATCGGTCCTCCTTACAGTGATACTGACGATGTTGCAAAGGAGCTTATTCGGGTTGCTCCAAATCGGGTTCTCTGGGGAACAGACTGGCCTCATCCCAATATGAAAAAGGAAGCTCCCGATGATGGCTTCCTGGTTGATCGTCTTGCAACGATTTGTCCGGACAAGGATGCACTGCGCCGTCTTCTGATTGAGAATCCTGACAGGCTTTACTGGAACGACTGAGGCAGTCTCGGCTGCGATTTACACACAGGAGAAATAACACATTATGTCTACAAATAAAACAGCTCTGGTAATGAGCGCTCATGCAGCAGATTTTGTATGGCGTGCAGGTGGTGCAATTGCTCTACACGCAAAAAAGGGATACGAAGTGACAATTGTCTGCCTAAGCTATGGAGAACGCGGAGAAAGCGCAAAACTCTGGAAGCAGGAAGGTATGACTCTTGATAGAGTAAAAGTTGAAAGGCGGAAAGAGTCCGAAGCCGCTGCCAGGGCATTGAATGCCCATGATATTCAGTTTTTTGATCTGGGGGACTATCCTCTGGAAATGGATAAAGATGCCAAGTTTAAACTGGTTGATGTTATACGGAAGGTTCAGCCGGATTTTATGCTGAGTCATTCCTTTTATGATCCTTACAATACAGATCATGCATATGTAACAAAGGCTTTGCTGGAGTGTCGGATGATCGCTCAGGCGTGGGGGCACAACCCGGGAGAAAAGGTTTTAGGTGCTCCACAGGTATATCTCTTTGAACCCCATCAGACTGAGCAGATGCAATGGAAGCCGGATCTTTTTCTTGATATTACCGACGTTTGGGATCAGAAGAGGGCTGCCATTGAATGTATGCAGGGCCAGGAACATCTCTGGCATTACTACACAAATGTTGCAGAGAACAGAGGAAATCATTTCCGCAGAAACTCCGGAGGACAGGCTGGCGGTCGCAATGCAAAGTATGCCGAAGGATTCCAGTCGGTGTTTCCCCGAACTGTGGATAGTCTTTGAACGCGGAGTTGCTGAATGAGAAAATCTATCCCGTTTATGCAGATCCGGGGAGGGAGTTCCAAGGGGCTGTTTTTTAACGCTGCAGATCTTCCTTCTGATACCACTGAAAAGGACCACATACTGCTGGCGGCGATGTGCGGTTTAGGCCCGGATGATCCACGTCAGATAGACGGTCTTGGCGGAGCTGATCCACTGACAAGTAAAGTTGCTGTAGTTTCAATCTCTGAGCGTGATGATGCTGATGTCGACTATGAGTTTGTGCAGGTTGTTCCCGGCGGAGAGCGGACTGACAGAACTCAGAACTGCGGAAATATTCTTGCGGGTGTTGTTCCTTTTGCACTTGAGACGAGAATGATACCTGCAGGTGACCATGAAACCGTCGCCCGGGTATTTATGGTGAACAGCTCATCAATTTGTACTGTTAGAATTCCTACTCCGGGAGGGCAGGTTACCTATGCTGGAGATGCGAGAATTGACGGCGCTCCCGGCACTGCGGCGCCGGTCAGCTGCAACTATGCTGATATTACCGGATCAACCTGTGGAAGTCTGTTTCCAACTGGAAATCTGATAGACACAATTGATGGTGTTGAAGTTACCTGTATTGATAACGGAATGCCGGTTGTTCTTCTTCGGGCATCAGACCTGGGGAAGTCGGGGTATGAAATGCCGAGTGAGCTTGAATCAGATGCTGATTTGAAAGAACGTCTTGAAGGGATTCGGCTTCGAGTTGGAAATGTTATGAATCTTGGAAATGTAAGGGATAAAACCGTACCTAAAATGACTCTTATCTCGCCGCCCCGGGCAAATGGACTTGTCAGCACCAGGAGTTTTATTCCCCACAGAGTACATGCTGCAATCGGCGTACTTGCTGCTGTTACTGTTGCCACCGGGTGTCTTATTCCCGGTACTATTGCCGACTCTGTTGTGCGAATGCCAGCGGAACAGGATTCCCATAGGTATGTCATAGAACATCCTTCCGGCGATGTGTCTGTGAGTCTGAACCTGGATACCAGTGGAGACGTGCCTCTGGTTCTGGAGGCCGGAATTATCAGGACTGCCCGGGCGTTAAGCCGGGGTGAAGTCTTTCTACCTGAAGGAGTTTAGAATGAAAACCGTAGCGGTTAAAAATATTGAACGAGCCGATCAAGGCGTAATAGACAAACTTGCGAAACTCGGTGTAGCCACCGTATATGAAGCTCAAGGCAGAACCGGACTTTTAAATCCGGGGATTCGCCCGATATATTCCCATTCATCAATCGGGGGCAGCGCCGTAACAATACTCATGCAGCCCGGGGACAACTGGATGGTACATGTTGCCATCGAGTTGTGTCAGCCCGGCGATGTTCTGGTGGCAGCGGTTACTTCCAGCTGTGATAACGGCTATTTCGGGGACCTGTTAGCTGAATCCGCCAGGGCACGGGGGGTTCGGGGGCTTATTATAGATGCCGGTGTACGGGATACCAGGACCCTTGAAGAGATGGGATTTCCTGTCTGGTCAAAAGCAGTCAGCTCCCAGGGAACTGTCAAGGAGACTCTCGGAGCTGTTAATGTGCCGATAATCTGTGCCGGTCAGCTTGTGATCCCCGGGGATATTGTAATCGCTGATGATGATGGAGTTGTTGTGGTTGAGCGCCTGAATGCCGACTATGCACTTAAGGAAGGACTTGCCCGTGAAGAGCGTGAAATTGAGAAGCGAAAACGTCTCGCCGCCGGTGAGCTCGGGCTTGATATCTATAACATGCGCCCCAGACTGAAGGAAAAAGGGCTGGTATATGTTGAGAACCTTGAGGAATATGCCCGGATAAGTAGTTAGACTTCCGGCTTTACATTCCTGCAAAAAACGTCAGATAGGGCCTGCTCTCGGCAAGTCTCTGAACATACACCGCCAGTTCCAACAGGTGATAGTCTCCCCAGAGTGCCGATTCCCCGTTGGGTACAGAGCTTCCTTCGGGGATATAATCCCAGCCGTTGGGGCGGTGATAGACGGTATGGATAAGGATGCCTTCGTGGTTTTCTTTCTCCGCAAGGTAGGAGCCTTTGAACAGAGTCTCGCAAACCCGCAGAGCCGCTGCGGTGTACCGTTCTCCTTCCGGTGATCCGTCTCCCCTAAAACGGCCCAGACGGAAAAGACCCTGGGCGCAAATAGCCGCAGAAGAGGAGTCCACCGGTTCGTGGGGATTGAAGGGGTCTGCCGGTTTGTCCTGATAATCGGGCAGATTTACCAGCCCCGGGGCACCGGTATCCCAGTAACAGATTCCGTCGGTGGGAGTCTGCTCAATATAGAAATCAGCAGCAGCTTCGGCAGTTTCCAGACAACGGTTCAGGGCCTCATTTTTCGTGCTCATGCCCGGAACCGCCGCTTCGATAAACTCATCTTCAGTTCGTGTGTCCAGCCACTCCAGCAGCTCCGCATATCCCAGGAGTATCCAGGCATGGCCACGAGTCCAGGTGGTATAGGGGGAGTAGCCCTGTTGTGTTGATGGACAGCGGTAGGTACCGTTGACCGGGTTGAATAGAGACTCATGGGCAACCCGACCGCGGATGTCGTACCGGTCCCGGTCTTTTCCGAAGTAGACTGTATAACGTGATGTTGTTTCCATATGCTGCAGCAGTCGTTTAAAGAGGGATATCTTCTTATCCTGTTCGCCCATAAGCAGATGTCCGAACTGATGTGCAAGAGCAAGGACCCGGAGTGTGCGAATGGTATCGGCGAACAGAGAGTGCCCGCCGTTGAAGGAGCAGATAAAACCGAGATTATCCACTACCCGGGTCCAGCGTGATGCCTGTACCGCCCCGGAGACCATTATTGCGGATCGGTACAGCTCCTCTTCTGCCGTCGGAACAGAGATCCGTCCCTCCCGGGCAAGGCGCAGCAGGTTGCCGTAGGTGCTGATAATATTGAATCCGTGATCATGCACTCCTGTATGGGTCAGGTGGGCTGCCATCCGGGTAAGGGTTTGTGTTTTACCCCATTCCAGCAAACCCTTATCATCGGCTGCATCAAACAGATAGAGGGCATTCCCGTATTGGAATCCCTGAGTCCATTCAGTCCACCCTCTGGAGGTGTATCTCCCCTGGCGGGTAAATACAGGTGTTCCTTCCGAAAGAGCCTGTTTTTTCATCAGCAGGCTGGTAGATTTGATCCCGGTTTCGATAACCTTTGTAGTAAGTCCTGAAAGGTCGGATAGTGAAGGAGGATTTGCTGTTGCAATCATGTATTCGCTCCCTTTAACGAGTTATAGAAAGTTGCAGAGCGGTCCTGACCAGTTTTGGTTTATATTGTTTCACCTTCGATATAGTCTACCGGAAGAATCTCCTGCATTGGACTGTTATCCTTATCTATGATTGCTCTGTTCAGCCACTCACCGGCTTTTATCCCAAGTTCGGGGATTGATAAATTCATGGTGGTAATACTTCTCTCAATCATCTTCAGCAGGGGAGAGTTATCAAAACCGGTCAGGGCAATCTGCCCGGGTACCTGGATGTTTCGGGAAGTAAAAGACTGCAGCAGTGAAAGGGCAAAAAAGTCATTGAATGCGAAGATCGTGTTGAAACTGTTTTTCTCTATCCAGGGAATTGCGGTTTTACCGATGGCTTGCAGGTCATCAATAAAAAGCAGATTCTGTTCTCCGAAGGGAATAGCGTGGGAAGCGAAAGCCTTCTCTACTCCTGAATATCTTTCAAGGGAGAGTTTTTTCAGGCTGTTGAAGGCAATGTAGCAGGGCCGGATGTCGTTGCCCTTCTTTTGAAGAACCACCTCGGTAAGAGATCTCATCGCTTCCTGAGTATCGTAATAGACGAAGGAATGGTCCGGACTTCGCCGGTTCAGCAGTACAACGGGGATTTCCCGTTCGTTCAGGGCATTGGACAGCTCAACTCCCGGAGATGTAAAGGCGAAAACACAACCATCAATGTGGCCTGTTTTCTTAAATGAGAGAAATTCCAGATTACCGTCGTTAATTCGGGTGGTAATGTTGAGCCTGACATTGCCGAATCCTTCCTGAATGGAATCGATCAGTTCGGAAAGGTTGTAGAAAAAATGGATGAGTGTGTTTCCGGCCAGAGGAAGAAACAGGTGAATGTTAAGAATTGCCCTGCTTACCTGCTTTTTGATGGCCCGACGGCGGTATCCCATCTCTTCTGCAGCCTGCCGAATCTGCCGTGTACGTTCATCACTTATAAGAGACGAGTTGTTAAGGACCCGGGAGACAGTGCTTGGAGAAATATCAAGCTTCCGGGCAATATCATATACGGTAACGCGTTGTGCCATTTCGCCATTTTATACCATATTTTCAGCATTGTTGCATGCAAATCCACCAAGTATTTTCTTGACAGAAAAATAGATCCGCCCCTATACTTATTTTGTTGCATGCAACAGTAAGTTTTTGGGGAAATACCGGTGGCAGATTTTAAACGTTTTGATTTGAATAGTCCGGAAGATTTGAGGCGGGAACTTGAGGAATTGTCCCTTGAGCTACCCATGGGTGAGAATATTTCCATCCTTGGAGACAGGGTTCTCTTAGGGAAAAAAGGAAAAACAGGAAAATGGCAGTTGCCCAACCGCTTTGTAACCCAGCCCATGGAAGGATTTGATGCTCAAGAGGAGAACTCTTCTCCGTCTGAACTGACTTTCAGGCGGTATAAACGCTTCGCTGCCGGCGGTGCGGGGCTTATCTGGTTTGAAGCCGCGGTAATCAGCCCCGAGAGCAGAAGCAACCCGCGGCAGCTGATGCTGACAGAAAAAAGTCTTGATGAATGGAAACGCCTGGTGGAAGAAACCCGGCAGACGGCCCGGGACACCTGGGGGCACGATATTGTTACTGTACTGCAGTTGGCACATTCCGGCCGCTGGAGTAAACCTGAAGGGCGGCCGAAACCGGTGCTGATTCATCATAATCCGGTGCTGGATGCAGCAGTGGGAAGCCGTCCCGAAGATCCTCTTATCAGTGATGATGAACTGCAGCGTCTCAGTGATCTGTTTATTGAAAACAGTATTCTTGCCGCCAGGGCCGGGTTTGACGGCGTGGAGATGAAAGCGGTCCACGGTTATCTTTCCGCGGAACTGTTGTGTGCTCATACCCGTCCCGGCCGGTACGGTGGAAGCTACGAGAACCGGACCCGCCTGGTACGGGACTGTACCGAGGGGATGCGTCAGGCCATGAGTTCCAGCCATTTTGTTACCGCCAGGCTTACCTTGTACGAACCTTCGGCATATCCTTTCGGCTGGGGAACAAAGGCAGAGACAGGTTCCCTCGAAACAGATTTTACCGAACCCATCAGGTTTGCCCGTGAACTGGTGAACCTAACGGATATGCCGGTGTTCAACTACTCCCTGGGGTATCCCCGATTTCAGCCCTACGTTACCAGACCCTACAACAACCCGATTGCAGGAGATCCGGTCTCGCCGGAACATCCTCTGGAGGGAATCGTACGTTTCCAGAAAGCCGGCAGGGACCTGCAGGCTGCATTGGGTGATGTCCCTCTTGTAACTGCCGCTCTTGGATGGCTTCGTCATCTTATGCCCTGGGTGGCGGCCGGGCTTGTTGAGAATGACTGGGTTCAATTGATCGGTCAGGGGCGGCAGAGTTTTGCCTATCCCGATTCCGTGGCAGACATTCTGAAGAAGGGCAGGTTGGATCCCGGCAAGTGTTGCATTACCTGTTCTCTTTGTTCGCAGATAATGAAAGACGGACTTGGACGAAACGGGTGTCCTGTTAAAGATGGTGACATTTACCGCAAGGAGCTGAAAAGAGGCCGGGCCGCAGCAAAGGCACGGGGGGTAAAATGAACAGCAATAATTACCCCCGCATGCTGAAACCGGTAACAACACCGGACGGATATAAGCTCCCCTGCGTCTATTATCATACCCTGGTGATAGGCAGCGGGAGTGCCTCGCTGAGCGCCGCAGTACGCCTGAAAAGAGCCGGGATTTACGATCTATGTGTTATAACTGACGATCTCGAGGGGGGAACCTCCCGTAATACCGGGTCGGATAAACAGACCTATTACAAGCTGTCCGATTCCAGTAGAATTCCGGATTCTCCCTACTCCATGGCGGAATCGTTGTTTACGGGCGGTGCAATGCACGGAGATATTGCCCTGATAGAGGCCATCGGCTCGGAGAGCAGCTTCTATAATCTGATTTCCCTGGGGGTTCCTTTTCCCCATAACCGTTGGGGAGGATATACCGGCTACAAGACTGACCACGATCCCCGGACCAGGGGGGTATCCCTGGGGCCGTATACATCGAAGAAAATGGTGGAATCCCTGGAAGCCGAATGTCAGGTTCTGGATATTGAAATACTCAACCGGCATGAGTGTGTCAAACTTTTCCGCTCGGGTGACAGGATTGCCGGGGCGCTTGTGCTTACCCGGGAGGAAGGGAAACCGACGGATAACCCGGAACAGAGGCTGAAAGTCTTTCTCTGTGACAACATGGTTTTCGGTCCCGGAGGACCGGCAGGTCTCTATGAAGCTTCGGTTTATCCACCGCGTCATACCGGCGCTATCGGGCTGGCTCTTGAAATAGGGGCGGAGGCGGTCAACCTTACGGAGTCCCAGTACGGAATCACATCAACTGAGTTCCGCTGGAATCTTTCCGGCAGTTTTCAGCAGGTTATTCCCCATTACTACAGCCTGGATCCGCAGACCGGGGAAAAATATCCGTTTCTCAACGGATTCTTTCCTTCAATGAAACAACTCTCCCTCGCGGTATTTCGTAAGGGGTATCAGTGGCCCTTCGATGCCCTAAAGATTGCCGGATACGGCTCTTCCCTTATTGATCTGCTGGTTTATCAGGAGTCGGTAATCCGGGGACGTGAGGTGTTTATGGATTTTCGCGTTAACCTTCAGGGTAACGAGGATATCGGTTTTTTCAGCCCCTCAACTCTTGAAGCGGAGGCTGCTGATTACTGGCGTCGCTCCGGGCTGTCCGGCAAGACTCCGGTAGAACGTCTAAAACAGATGAATCCCGGGGCACTGGAGCTCTATAAATCACATAATATTGATCTGCATAAACGGGCGCTGAAAATTGCTGTATCCGCCCAGCATAATAACGGGGGACTTGCGGGAGACATATGGTGGGAGTCAACAAACATCAGTCACCTGTTTCCAGTTGGCGAAGTGAACGGTTCCCACGGCGTTGCACGTCCCGGAGGCAGCGCCCTGAATTCCGGTCAGGTGGGAGCCTTGAGGGCAGCTCAGAAGATTTCGAATGTGTACAAAGGATACAGCCTTGATCTGAAGAGTGCCCGCCTGGAGGCGGAGAAGAACGTGGCAAGTCTTATGGGGGTAATCGGGAAGATTCTTACCTCCACGGTGGATAGAGACAACCTGAAATCCTACAGAACCGAGTTTCGAATAAGAATGAGCAGCTTTGCCGCTTTAATTCGCAATCCGGAGAAGATCGACCAGGCCTGCCGGGAAGCGTCGCGGCAGCAGGAGGGGTTTACCAGTCTCAGGGTAGACAATATTCGACTGGCTGCAGCGCTGCGGCTGCGGCACCAGGTGCTGGCTCACCGGGTATACCTTGAGGCTGTGGGCAACTACCTTTCTGCCGGCGGTGGAAGTCGGGGCTCCTTTCTTGTTTCCCTTGAATCACCTCATGAAGATAACGGCGTCTCTGTTGTTCCGGATATTGGTTTTATCCGCTTTATTCGCCCGGAGAATCCCGGGCTGAACAACAAACTCCAACTGGTCAGATGGAACAGGGATAGGGGCCTGCCGGAATTTTCATGGATAGACCGGCGGCCTCTTCCGGAAGCTGATGACTGGTTTGAAAATGTCTGGGCACGCTACAACAGCGGTGAAATCTTTACACAGGAGGTGGATTCTCAATGAGTACAGCGGCACCAACTATTCTTGTTACCGGGGCCAGCCGGGGAATCGGAAGGGGCATTGCCCTTAAACTCGCATCTGCCGGATTCTCGGTGGCGGTGAACTATGCGGGGAACCGCCAGGCAGCTAAAGAAACGATTGAACTCTGCCGGCAGATCGCATCCAACAGTAACCAAGAGTTCGACCTTTTTCAGGCGGACATCTCCTTATCGGAAAATCGTGAACAGCTTATCAGTGATGTGATTGAGCGTTTCGGAGACTTTCAGGGACTGGTCAACAATGCAGGAGTGGCCCCCCTGGAGAGAGGCGATCTTCTCAATCTTAAAGAAGAGTCCCTGGACAGGCTTATCGGCATCAATTTGAAGGGCGCCTTTTTTCTTACCCAGTCCGTTGCTCTGAGATGGACCGGTGACAAAAAGGAGAATACTACTGGGCGTAATATTGTATTTATTACCTCAGTCTCTGCTGAGATGGTTTCCGTCAACCGGGGAGATTACTGTATGACAAAATCCGCCCTTTCCATGGCTGTGCAGCTGTATGCCCGACGTCTTGCAGCGGAGGGAATCGGTGTTTTTGAGATTCGTCCCGGAATTATCCGTACAGACATGACCGCCGGAGTACAGGAAAAATATGACCGCCTGATCGGTGAGGGACTGGTTCCTCAGAGACGCTGGGGAACCCCGGAGGATATTGGCAGAACCGTTGCGGCATTGATGAGCGGAGATTTCGGCTATGCCACGGGATCGGTTATTCATGTTGACGGGGGGCTGCATATCCCGGAGCTGTAGATAGATCCTGCGTTCAGAATAAACTTGACAGATTTGAAATTTGGTCCCTATAATGTTGCATGCAACAAAAAACTTTTCTTTAGGGACGATGTCCTGGAAAAGTAAGCAAATGAGAAATGCGAGAAGAAAAAGGAGAGGAAAGATGAAAAAAACTGTTGTTTTTCTGCTGGTGGTTTTTATTGCCTTTGGTCTTTCTGCGGAGGGAAAAAAGGAATCCTCCGGAGGATACGAATGGCAGCCCGGTAAGCCGGTGAATCTTGTTGTTCCCTGGGGAGCTGGAGGGTCAACCGACCGTTCTGCCCGAACAACAGCGGGTATTGTGGAAGGTCCCCTGGGTCAGAAGATTGTTATTGTTAATCAGCCTGGTGCTTCCGGATCTGTAGGAACCAAGAATGTTCTGGATGCCCCCAAGGATGGAATGAAATGGGTAGCCGGTGCCGTTAAGGATCTTGGAGTCTACAAGGTGCAGGGGATGATCGATACTACCCTGGATGACTGGAATCTCTATCTGAATGTTGCCATGCCCAATGTTGTGGCTGTAAACATCGATTCTCCCTACAACGATTTCGGTGAGCTGCTTGCTGCCATGAAAGCCAATCCCGGAAAAATAAAAGTTGCAACAGCTGGTGTAAACTCCGCCGGTCATACTGCAATCGAACTTATCAAGAAATATGCAGGTATTGAATATACCCATGTAACCTATGATGGTGGAAACCCTGCAGTAATTGCAACTGTAGGCGGTGAAGCCGATGTGGTTACCCAGCTTTCTGTTGAAGAAGTAGACATGCTTAAAGCGGGAAAACTGAAGGCCCTCTGTGTTATGACAGACAAACCCCTTATTGTAGATGGAATGTCTGGAGAGATTCCCCCCATTACCAACTGGATCAAAGACTTTGCATCTGCACCTATCTATTTTGGAATCTTTGTTCCCAAGGGAGTTCCCGCTGCGGTAACCAATACCCTCGACCAGATCTGGGAAGATACTGTAATGAACTCTGCAGAGCTGAAAGACTGGGCTGCCAAGAATGCTGTTGTCTTTGACCCCTGCTATGGAGAAGAAGCTATGAAGAAATCCTTCCCCATGGTTCAGATAAGTGCCTGGCTGAAAGTTGAATCCGGTGACGCAGTAATTGATCCTGCTACCATCGGAATCCCGAAACCCTGATCATTATGTAACCGGTCCCTCCTCTCTTTCCTCTCCTTTTATGGGGAGGGGGAGAAGAGGAGCGGGACATTTCTACTGCAACAGGAAAAAACCACATGAACGATCAACAAATGAAAAAGGCGGATTTCCTGACGTCCATTGTTCTGATAGTTTTCGGAACCGGCGTAACCTGGATCTCCTTTACTATGCCCCGGCTGGAAGAGAAGGGCATTAACCCCTATACCGCTCCAGGAGTGGTGCCTGCCATTCTTGGTATTGTTATCCTTTTTCTGGCCCTTATTATGTTTGTAAGAACCCTGAGGCACGGCGATTTCCTCCCCCGGTTTTCAGGAGGCGACCTGAAATCCTTCTTTCTTCATGAAGGAACTTTGCGCCTTTCCGTCGCCCTGGTGCTGAGCCTTATCTATGCCCTTGGAATGGTTGGGCATATGCCCTATCTCCTGGCGACATTCCTTTTTGTATTTGCCTTTGTACTCTGCTTTGATTTGAAGTTTGATGCAATTCCGGGCAGTAAAAAAAGAATAATACTGGTGGCCTTTATTGAAGCGCTAATTACTGCTGCTGTTGTGAGTGCCGCTTTTCAATACCTGTTTCTCGTCGATCTGCCTTAAGGAGTTTCCGCTATGTTTGAAGGACTTAGAATGTTTCTTGAGAGTCTGGGGGGATTCTTTTCTCTCAAGATTCTCTTTGATGTATTGTGGAGTACCCAGTTAGGCATCATAGTCGGCATGCTTCCGGGGTTGACCGCTACTATGGGTGTAGCTCTGATGACCACCCTTACCTACAAGATGTCCGCGGACAATGCTGTGCTTATTCTTATGTGTATGTACATCGGTGCAATATACGGCGGCAGCAGATCGGCAATTCTTCTGAATATTCCCGGTACTCCCGCCAACGCGGCGACCTCCGTCGACGGGCACCCGCTCGCACGGCAGGGCCGGGCTGGGGAGGCCATCGGTATCGGTACAACCGGAAGTTTTCTGGGTTCTGTGGTTGGTATGCTGATGCTGGCGCTCTTTACGCCTATTCTGGGCAATTTCGCCCTCGATTTTCAGTCCTATGAGTTTTTCTGGCTGGCCATTTTCGGGATAATTATTTCTGGGAATCTGACTGCCCCCAAAGATCCTCTTAAAGGATGGATTTCCGGGTTTCTGGGGCTTTTTGTCGCCATGATAGGAATGGAGGGGATCCACGCCCATATTCGCTTTGCCTTTGGAAACGTCAATCTTTCCGGCGGGATCGATCTTCTGCCGGCAATGGTCGGCGCCTTCGGCATGGCTGAGATTCTTTCTCTTATGAAGAGTCCAAGGTCTGAGGTAATCAACACAGAGATCAAGAATGTAATTCCCCGCCCCAGGCAGATTCTCAAATATAAGAAGACCATTCTCCGCTCGGGAATCATCGGTACTTTTGTCGGTGCCATCCCCGGGGTGGGTGAAGATATTGCCGCCTGGGTAAGTTATGATTTTGCTAAACGGGGGAGCAAGGAGAAGGAGCTTTTTGGCAAGGGAAGCACGGAAGGTCTTATCGCCTCCGAAACCGGGAACAATGCTGCCGCAGCCGGTGCAGTCATTCCTGTTCTTTCCCTGGCCATTCCCGGTTCCGCCCCGGCCGCCGTACTTCTTGCCGCCATGTTTATCCACGGCATACGTCCGGGTCCGCTGATTATGATCGAATCTCCTGAGTTTGTGTATAAAGTTGTGGCCATGGTTTTTCTGGCAACCTTTGCCATGTTTATTCTTGGGCTCTCCATGGTCCGTACTCTGGTGAAGGTTCTGCAGGTGCCGAGGACAAAACTGATTCCGGTAATATTTACCCTTTGTGTTATAGGCTCCTACGCCCTTGCAAGTCGTACTTTTGATGTCCGGGTGATGATTTTTTTCGGTGTCCTGGGATTCCTGATGCGTGAAATGGAGTATCCCGTGGCACCCATGATACTTGGAATCATTCTGGGTGGTATTCTGGACAAGAACCTGAGGCGCGCATTGGTGATTTCCGACGGGAACTTCTGGCCTTTTGTTACCCGTCCCATCTGCCTGGTTCTGATGATCTTCATTCTCTTTGCCATAATCGGCCGTATGAACTGGTTTATCAGATTAAAGAATGCCCTGTTTGCAAAACTGGGCAGGGGAGAACGTTCAAATGCATAAAAAATCCATTAAGGCGGGAATTCTGGGAAGCGGATTCTCTGCAAAGTTTCATTATGAAGCCCTTCTTCGGGTGTATGGTGCGGATGTTGAGGTTGCCGGTGTGTACTCTCCCAATCCGGAAAACTGCAGTCGCTTTGCTGAAGAACGGAGTTTGAAAGCTTTCAGTTCGGCGGAAGCGCTGATGGAATCCTGTGATGTTGTGCATATCTGTACCCCTCCTTCAACCCATGAGGAGTTAGCGGTAAAGGCTCTAAGTATGGGGAAATATGCCATTGTGGAGAAACCTTTTACCGGGTTTTTCGGAAAAGGTGTGGAGAACTTCAACGGCGACACATTTGACCGGGAATACGGGCTCAAACAGGCTATGGAGAGCCTTCAGAGAATTCTTGAGGCCGAAAAGGACAGTTCCGGCAGAATTCTGTATGCCGAGAACTGGGTATATGCCCCGGCTGTACAGAAGGAGCGGGAGGTTCTGGAAAAAACCGGAGGCCAGATCCTCTGGCTGCATGGGCAGGAGAGCCACAGTGGTTCCCACTCAGCCTTCTACGGTGACTGGACATTTTCCGGTGGCGGTTCGATTATGGGTAAATCAGTGCATCCCCTGACAGCATCGCTCTATCTGAAAAGCGTGGAAGGACGCGTACGGGGAGCGTCTATCCGTCCTGTTACGGTAAGTGCCAGAACCCATGCCCTTACCAGGCTGGAAAATTTTCAGAACGACGGATTTTTACGCACCGGTTACAAGGATATAGAAGATTTCGGTGCCCTGCATATTACCTTTTCCGACGGAACCGTGGCCGATATTTTTTCCTGCGAACTGATAATGGGTGGTGTCTACAACCATCTGGAAGTCAGTACCAGCAACCACAGAACCATTATCAACATTAATCCGAATACTGCTATGCAGACCTATAATCCCAAAGGTGAGCAGTTTACCGATATCTATGTGGTGGAAAAGATCGGTACCAAAGAGGGCTGGGCATGTACTTCTCCCGATGAAGACTGGTTTACCGGATATCAGAATGAGATGGAAAGTTTTTACCGCAACGCCCTTGAGGGGAGTATCCCTGAATCGGACAGCAGACTGGCATCAGATACCATTGCTGTAGTATATGCTGCCTACCTATCCGCTGAACGAAAAGGTCAGGAGGTGGAGGTTCCCTTGATGTAAATTACCGGGAGAAGGATCAGGGGGTCAGTTTCAGCTTGGATGCTGGTTCCCGATCTTCCGGGTTAAAGTTACCTTTAATAAAATCAATAAAGTTGCGTATAAGTGGAATCTCATAGACCTCCCTGTTCCAGATCATCCAGTTGTTCCGTACAAAGGGTGTCCCGTTCCGGAAAAACAAAGGCATTTTATAAAGGTCGTCGTTGCTGTCGATAAACTCGGGAGACAGAAAAATGCTGTAGCCAAGTCCGTTGGAAATCATTTTGCGGCAAGTGTCACCATGGTTTACATGCAGTCCGGTTGTCGGGGGAGTTTCAAACTGATCATGCCACCAGTGGTTCAGAAGTTTAAGGGAGTATTTATCGGTCATATACTGTATCTGCGTCAGCGAAGGCAGATCTTTCAGGGTGATCTTGTCTTTTGACACCAGGAAAGCCTGACTGACAGCAGATGCTTATCCATTCCCGGGTCTGCTTCTCCGCGGATAAATCCAACATGGGAATGGTGATTTTCCAGCATTGCTGATACTTCACTGGTGACGCCTGTGGAGAATTCAAAATCCACCCGGGGATATTTTTTCTTATACAGGTTCAAGAGCGGCGGCAGAATGTAGCGTCCCATGGAATTGGTTATTCCCAGCCGGATTTTTCCGGTATGACCGTTACTGATCTTGAGTACAGACTCCCGGATAGTTGAAATCTTTTGAAGTATTTTTCTGCCTTCTTCAGCAACAAAATCACCTTCGGGGGTGAAGTGCACACCTTTTGAATTTCTTTCCACCAGCCTGACACCAAGTTCCTGTTCCATTTGCTGCAACCGCTTGGAAATAGTCGGCTGGGTTGTATACAGGATTCCGGCAGTCCGGGTTATGTTTGAAGTGCTGTAAAGAGTTGTAATAATTTTCCAGTCCTGATCGGTCATACATAATTAGTATATGCCATTCCAAAATGGAATGGATAGGTATAGAAAATTACAATTTCACATTGCCAGTCGTGGATGATAGGGTAGTGAAATTGTACTCATTTTGAACCGTATGGAGCGGAACATGAAAATAGCAAAGACGATTGTAGCAGAAATGGCGTTTCCCTACGCGATTTCTGTTTATGGACCGGATAATGAGAAGCGGGTTATCTGTGCAACTCAGGATAAAGGCGGGTCGATCTGCTTTGATGCGGTTGACGGAAGGGTAATAGAGTCCGTCTGGGATGAACCCGGTGGTACTATGACCATCTGGCCGGTGCCGGGGAAGGATGAATTCCTTGCAACCCACCAGTTTCACCGGGGCTTTCAGGCGGAAGAATCCCACATTGTTCATGTAAAACGAGGGCATACCGGAAAATACGGGTATGAAACCTGTTATACCATGCCCTATCTGCACAGATTTACCGTTACAGATATTGGAGATGAGAAGTGGCTGGTAGCAGCAACACTGTGTAAAACCAAGGCATTCAAAGATGACTGGTCAACCTCCGGCAGTATCCATGTCGGAAAACTTCAGGAAAACCTGGACAATGAGATTACTACTACTCTTCTTCTTGACGGGATTACGAAAAATCATGGTATGTACCGGGGGCCCCACGATGATATACCTCAGGTTGTTGTTGTAACCGGAGTTGAGGGTGCCTTTGAGATAGTTCTTCCTCTGGAGCCCGGCGGAGAGTGGCGGACAGAGCAGCTGCTGGACAATGAGATCAGCGATATTCGTATTTACGATATCGATGGTGACGGGGTAGATGAACTGATTACCATCGAAGAGTTTCACGGCAGCAGCATGAATATCTACAAAAAGACTGCAGAGGGTTATGCTAAGGTAACTACAGTTACCCTGTTGCCTTTGGTCACTCTTTCTGGTGCGGTGAGGTTTTCGGGGAACCCGCCTTAATTCTCGGTTATCAGCAGACAAATGCCGCTTTGATGATGTTCCGGCATAATAAAGCAAGAGAACAGTTCTCCATAGTTCCTGCTGTAATTGATGAACTGGAAGGGCCGTCGAATATAGATGTATGGGATGACGGAGAGCAGTTCAGAATTTATGCATCCTGTTCTACGGGCAAGATTATTATGTACCCCCTTTTTAGGGAGTAGATTCCTGGTCTGTCATATCCAGAAGACCAGTCAGGATTATTGTGTGTCCTGACTGGCCGAGGATGGTTTCAGTATCTGTTAATGTGCGGGAAAGGGTATGTTCAGACTTTTTCCCATTGCAACAAAATCTTTTACAATAATTTCAGGAATCGGGATACCTTCTGCCAGCCGTTTTTCCCGGGCTTCCGCCTCTTTTTCTCCCGGAATAAAGATTCTGTCTACACCGGCGGCTTTTTTGCAGTTCTTTATGTCCCGGATTGCATTATCCATGGTCTCCGTGAACTCGGCTACATCGTTGAAACTTTCAATGTTGATGGCGGCAAAAATACAGCCCAGATTGGTGGGATCAACAAGGTTATCCGCAAGGAATCCGGGAAAGTGGGTTCCGTAGCTTGAGCCGGTAAGCACACCGCACATCATATCAATGGCCAGTGAAATCCCGTATCCCTTGTACCCGCCGATGGTGGTGAGGAATCCCTTGAGGGCTTCGTGAGGATCGGTGGTGGGATTTCCCTGCTCATCCAGTGCCCATCCCGGTTCCATTTCCATATTCTGCTTGGCATAGAGATGAATTCGGCCCCGGGCAACAACGGAAGTTGCCATATCGAGAACAAAGGGTTTCTCTTTTCCCGCAGGGATTGCTATGGAAAATGGATTGGTTCCGAGCATTGCCTCTGCTCCGCCTACCGGAGCTACCGCGGGGGGGGCATTTGTAGACGCAAAGCCAATCATATTGTGTTCCAGAGCCTTCATGGACCAGTAGGAACAGGATCCGAAGTGGTTTCCGTTGGTGGTTGCCACCATTGCTATACCTGTCTTTTTCGCTTTTTCTATCGCCATGTTCATGGCGTATTCGGAGGATACCTGACCGATACCGTTATTACAATTAATCAGGGCGGTGGAAGCCTGCTCTCTGACTATTTCCAGGTTGGTTTCTGCTCCCAGTACCTTAGTCTCTAGTCTTTTCATAAAGGTAGGCAGCATACGGGTTATTCCGTGAGTATCCACTCCGGTAAGATTCGCATCAATCAGCGAAGCCGCAAATGCATCCGCATCTTTTTCGGGCACACCATAATGCTGAAATATTTTTCTGGTCCATTCCTGTAGAACCGAAGCTTTAAACAAAATTCCATTCTCGACACCAGCCATTGTAACTCCTCAAATTACTTTCTATCGTGCTAAATCATAATGGGAACCTGCTCTTGGCATTGATGTACTCCCATTCACCATCACTAAAAGCAAGGAGCGTGCCAAGAGGCTGTTGCCGATTTTCCAGCCTGCTTATTTGCAGATATCTCTGTTTCCTTGTACTGTTCCGACGGTTTTACACCTTAATATGGCCGGGAATTCTCCATCCGGGAGAGATAAAGGTCCCGGATGTTTCAGGAAATCGCAAATTTGAAACATCCGACAAGTTGCAGGAATGAAACCTGATACAAGCTTGTTACCTTATGAGGAGTACGTTCTGATATTAAAAGGTTGGAAAAGGTTGATTTTCGGATGACTCAGGAGGTCGATTTTATGCTTATGGCTATAAATAGGGATAATACCTGCTACTTGGCACTCTTATTGCAATATAACCTGTAAATTATGCCGAACAGGGGGAGGTGATACTGCCGTTGAGAACAGGAGAGTTTATTTATTGGCAAGTAGATTGAATCGATACCAGGTAAAAAGGTTATGGAGAAGCACCGCAAAATTGAAGAGGCCATGCCGGCTGGTGCTGTAAAACGGAGAAATAAGGAGTATGATATGGTAAAAAGAAGCTTAAAATCCCTGTCACTTGTAATGATTCTGTTACTGGTGGCAATGTTTATTCCCTTGTATGCTAATGGACAGGAAGAATCTTCAGGATCTGCCGACAGCGATCTGAAGTGGCCTGTTAAACCGATTCAGCTTGTAGTTCCCAGTTCCGCCGGTGGAGATACCGACTGGAACTGCCGCTTGACTGCAAAATATCTTCAGAAAGAACTTGGAGTTCCTGTACTGACCGTAAACATTAAAGGCGGCGGTGGAACTGTTGGTTCCAAGGAAGTAATGAACGCTGAACCTAATGGATACTACGGTCTCTATTTTCATAACAGTATGATTATTGCCAAGCTGCTTGGACTTGCGGATTTCGGAATTGTCGATTTTGCCATGGCCGGTGTTACCAGTATGGATCCCACCAACGCATTTATTGCCAGTGCAGATTCTCCCTATCAGACTCTTGACGATATTATTGCCCAGCTGAAAAAAGAACCGGGAAGTGTTTCCTATGCTGCAACTGTGGGTGCATTTACTCATCTTCACATGCTTGCCTTTGAGCGTGCTACAGGAACCAAATTTAATCTGGTTGATGCCGGTAATGCCGCAGATAAGATTGTGGCACTTAAAGGCGGACAGATTGATGTAATGGGTAACAGTTATGGTCTTGTAACTCAGTATATCGACAATGGAGATTTTGTCTGCCCCGGCTATATGGCAGAAGAACCTATTCCCGGTGTTAAGGCTAAAACCTTCAAGGAACAGGGCATTGATGTTTCATTCAACAAATTTTATTTCATTGCTCTGCCCAAGGATACAGATCCCAGGATTGTAAAGATTTTTAACGATGCAATTAAACGGGTTGGTGAAAATCCTGATTATATAAAGGAACTCGCAACTCACTATAATATTCCAAGTCCCATGACTCCGGAAGCAAGCAGGCAGCTGTATCTTGATACAGAAAAATACTACGAGACCTTTAAGGATGAAATTAAAGGGAATTGATCTGCTTTAAACTTTGTTGATCATTTCGGGAGACAGGCTCAGCTTTCAGGCCTGTCTCCTTTTTTTATGCCGAAATGTTTAATTCACGCATTCTCCGCCAGAGGGTTGAACGGCTTACACCCAGTGCCGAGGAAGCATCTTTTCTGTTTCCCCGGCATTTTTCAAGAACATCGATTATATGCCTGCGCTCGAAAGATTTAACAGAAGTGGCAATTTGCTCTGTTTCCTGCGTTGCGGCAGGCGCCGTTTCCGGCTTTAATCCCGGTATTACATTATAAACATCAGCTTCGTTGATGGTGCTGTTTTTACAAAGAACCGAAAGCCGTTCACAGATGTTAATAAGCTGGCGGACATTACCCGGCCAGGGGAGGGACTTGAGTACATTTTTTGCACTTTCGGAAATGCATATCTCCCCGCAGCCGAACTGCTTGCACAGACCTGTCATTATGTTGTCCAACAGTCCGGGAATATCATCCCGTCGTTCTCTTAAGGGGGGAAGGGTAATTTCCAGAACATCAATCCGGTAGAGGAGGTCCTCCCTGAATTTGTTCTGCGTAACCTGTTCCTGCAGATCCTTATTGGTTGCACAGAGTACACGTACATCTATTGGAGTAACCTTGTCGCTTCCGAGGCGCATTATCTCGCGCTCCTGAATAACCCGGAGAAGTCTTCCCTGGAGTTTGTAGGAAATTTCTGAGATCTCATCCAGAAAGATGGTCCCGTTGTGGGCAAGCTCAAAAAGTCCTATCTTCCCGCCTTTGCTCGCACCGGTGAAGGCACCCTCTGTGTATCCAAACAATTCGCTTTCAAGGAGCTCCTCAGGAAGGGCTGCGCAGTTTATTGCAACAAAAGGGCCGTGTTTCCGGGAACTGAAATTATGAATACTCTGAGCGAAGATCTCCTTGCCTGTGCCGGTTTCTCCTTTGAGAAGTATATTGGAATGGACCTCGCTGAAGGTCTTTGCTTTTGAAATTGTTTCGAGCATGGCTGCGCTTTGCCCGATTATGTCGTTGAAGGTATGCTTGGCAACATGTCCCTTCAGGTAGACCTTTTTTCTGATGATTTTTTCCGTTTCAAGGATGCTGGTAATATCCTTGAATGTTACGACACTTCCAACCTTTTCTCCCCGCAGGAACATCGGGACCTTATTACAGGCAAGATTAATGCCCTTGTAGTTGATTATCTTGTCAAGCTCCGTCTTCTCGGTCTGAAGGAGTTTCTCAAATGGTCTGTCGCCGATGATGCGGGAAATATTCTGTCCGATAATCTTTTCTTCTCCAGGCTTGAGAGTCTGACGGGACATATGGTTGAAAACGGTTATTTTCATATCGTTGTCGACAGCAACAATACCCTCATGGGCATAATCAAGGATGGTCTCAACCCTCAGGGTTTTTTCCTGCTCCTTTCGTCCCAGAAGAGCAGCCCTCTTTGCTTCTGTAATGGCGTTCCAGATTGTCTCCTTTCCCGACATTATCATGGCGGTTCTGCAGCCGGAGGCTTCTGCCCACATGCAGACATCCGGCCCGCCGATTATGTTCGTGTAACCATCTCTGACTGTAGCATAGACCGCTGCTTCCAGCAGATCATGGGAGTCGACAATTACCGGTTTCAGCTCCATCTGAAAAATTTCTGCCAGACCTTCCGCTCCCAGATTCATATTTGATGATCCTATTATTGCAGCTTTCAGTCCTCTGAGCTGTCCTCTAAATGTGTATAAACAGCGGATAATGTCACTTCCGACTATGGGAATCTCTATAACCGGCGTATCGTTGTACAGGCGTCTCAGTTCGTAGGCTGTCATCCCCCGGGCGATGATTACATCTGCATCGAGGTTGATGGAGCTGAGATCCTGGCTGCGTGAATAAAACAGCATTTCATATTCGTCTGCGTTATAGGAGCGCTCATAAGATGTTGTGTTGTGTTCGCGGAATGTCTCTTCATATTTTGTGCGTAATTCTTCAAAAGGAAGAACCGCGGCTATTCTGACCATTATCTGTTTCCTGTAAATGCTGCGCAAAAGAGTGTTCTTGTTGCAAGGTTTCGTCAGTGTATCATGAGTGTTTCAAAAATGAAATATTAAATAGTATTGCGTGCAGAATATTGTAAGATGGTGTACGCTAAAGTCCTCAAAAAGAGCGAAAATTGTGTTTCATGTGTCAATTTAAACGATTTCTGCCAGTCAAAGTTCCTTTTAAGAGTCTATTTATTGGGCAAATCCTGCATGGATGGGATAGCCCCTTTCTTGGCATATAAGTTGCTTATATGCATGGAGGAATATAAGGCAAAAAAAACGAGAGAGGTTTAAGGAGTATGAAGGAAACCGGTTTTATGAAGCGGTATTCCGACTTGATTTCAGGGTCGGTATTACTAATTCTGGGTGTTGCCATTTTTATAGGAAGTTTCAGTATAAAGCGGCTGACAGTATCTCTGGTGGGAGCGGCGTTCCTCCCGCAGATTGTGAGTGTGCTTATTTTCGCGTTCAGTATACCAATTCTTGTCTCGGGAGTACGAAACCTGCGGGCGGATATTGTTGAAGTTCCGGACAGTCCGGAAGAAAAGACGGACATTAATCATTCTGCCACCTGGTTAACAATACTGCTGCTAATTGTTTATGTGGCACTCTATAAGCAGATAGGATTTATTGTCATGAGTATTCTCTATCTCTTCCTGCAGATGGTTATTCTGGCACCAAAGTCACGCCGAAATTACCTGCTGTTTGGAATCATGGCTGTTGGGGTTCCTCTGATAATTTATTTTTCATTTATTAAAATCTTTTATCTGATGCTTCCGGCTGGAATCTTGAATTAGGAAGGGAGAAAAATATCTATGTTAAACATGATGATAGCGGGATTTGCTTCAGTTTTTACCCTGCATGCTATTGCGATAATAATTATCGGCGTTGTTATTGGAATTGTTTTCGGAGCTATCCCCGGGTTGACTGCAACCATGGGTGTTGCACTGTGTCTTCCTCTTACCTTCACTATGGGGCCTGTTTATGGAATGGCCCTGCTGATCGGTATATATATCGGAGGATGTTCAGGAGGATTGATAGCCGCCATCCTTCTTAATATTCCGGGAACTCCTGCCTCTATTGCCACGACCTTCGACGGGCATCCCATGGCACTTCGGGGAGAAGCCGGAAAAGCCCTGGGCATAGGAATTGCCTACTCGTTTATCGGGGGCTTGATAAGTATTCTGATTCTGATTTTTATCTCTCCGCCGTTGGCAGATGTGGCCCTTAAATTTACTCCCTTTGAGTATTTTGCCATTACCATTTTCTCTCTTACCATGATTGCCAGTGTTTCTAAAGAATCAATTATCCGGGGCTTGATGAGCGGCGTCCTTGGAATCAGCTTTGCGCTTGTTGGATCCGCGCCTATTGATGCCTACCCGCGTTTTACCCTGGGTTTGAGTGATCTTGATGCCGGATTCAGCCTGCTGCCGGTACTTATCGGTCTGTATGCCGTTTCGGAAATTCTTAAAACAGCGGAAAATAAGCATGTACTGCTGGATAAGGATGTAGTGAAGTTCTCCAAAATCCGGGGGTTTGGATTTTCGCTGCATGAGTTTTTCGGACAGACGGGCAATATGATCCGCTCCAGTCTTATCGGAACCGGTATCGGAATCCTGCCGGGTATTGGAGGAAGTACTTCGAATATTATCAGCTACCTTGCAGCGAAAAACAGCACGAAGCATCCGGAGGAGTTCGGAACAGGGATTATGGCGGGAGTTGTTGCTTCAGAAACTGCCAATAATGCATCTGTGGGTGGAGCGCTTATTCCCCTTATTACCCTGGGAATTCCCGGTGACACCCTTACCGCCATGCTTCTGGGAGGCCTGATGATCCACGGACTTACTCCGGGGCCCCTCCTTTTTGCAACCAACGGTGATATTGTATACTCCATTTTTGCATCCCTGATAATTGCGAACTTTGCCATGCTGTTCCTGGAATACTTCGGTATTCGCCTGTTTATCAAGCTTCTGAAAATTCCCAAGTACATTCTCCTTCCCATTGTTATTGTTCTTTGTACTGTTGGAAGTTTCGGCTTGAACAACCGAACTTTCGATGTGTGGGCAGTTGTGGTTTTCGGTTTGATTGGATTTGCATTAAGCAAGTTCAGGTTTCCCCTGCCACCGGTAATCCTGGGCTTTATCCTTGGGCCTATTCTGGAGATCAATCTGCGCAGAGGACTGATGCAGAGCAAGGGAGATTTTCTTCCCTTTCTTACCCGCCCCATCCCGGCGGTTTTCCTGCTCATAGCGGCTGCATCTATCATTGTCTCTGTTGTCCGCTCCAGAAAACCCAAAACGGCGGGTGCCGCAGCCTCCACCGATTGATTTCTTTGCTCCTGCTCCGCTGAGAACATACTGTATAGCGGAGCAAGTCCTTGTCTCTCCGGATGAGAGTTGAACCTCAGACTCGCATCCGGAGCGCTATACCCAGATATTGCCATCTTCATTTACTAATTGTTTTTCTTAAGATTATTGTGTTTTCGTTTTAATCTTTCCCAGGGTATTTAGTTTGAACTTCATCCAGAACCATCTTTGCCATGGAATCGTACTCGCTGCAGAGAACTATACAGCTCTTCTGTCTTTGCTCCATTTCTGGCATTATAATGTCTCTTACTGTGTGACGGCAGATAGAAAGGAGCAGTAGATGGCAGAGGCAAAAATTGTACTTATTACAGGCGCAAGCCAGGGGATCGGAGCCGCAGTAGCCCGGACTTTTGTTGAGAACGGAGATAAGGTCGTTTTGGCGGCCCGAAGAGAAGATAGGCTGAACGAAGTTGTAAAAAGTTTCGGGAAGGAAGGCGAAGGTTGCCTCGCGGTACCCTGTGACGTAAGCAGTCCGGAATCTGTTGAAGCTCTGTTTTCCACGATTAAGGATAAGCTCGGTCGTCTGGATGTAGTCTTCAATAATGCCGGAGTCAACTGCCCTGCAAACCTTGTGGACAAAATCAGCTGGGAGGACTGGCGGAAGGTTCTATCGGTTAATCTCGACGGTTCATTCCTGATTGCCCGGGGTGCCTTTCGTATGATGAAGGAGCAGGATCCTCAGGGGGGCCGGATTATCAACAATGGTTCCATCTCTGCCCATGCTCCTCGCTATGGTTCAGTACCCTACACCGCATCCAAGCATGCAATTACCGGCTTAACCAAAGCCCTGTCTCTGGACGGCCGGGAGTTCAATATAGTGGTGAGCCAGATTGACATCGGCAATGCAGCAACTCCAATGACGGAGCGCATGACCGGAGGTGTCCCCCAGGCGGATGGAAGCATGAAGGTTGAACCGCGGATGGATGTATACGATGTCGCCCGTACCCTAGTACATCTTTCCAATATGCCCCTTGAGTCAAACATGCTTTTTACCACAATCATGGCTACAAAGGCACCATTTGTAGGACGCGGATAATTTAAGGGGGACCACTCCATGAGTCTGGCACATATCGAACTGCAGATCTTTGAGCTTGGGCTGCTGGTTCTGGCGGCATATTTCGGCGGACGGGTTGCACGGAAGCTGCAGATTGGTGAGGTTATCGGACAGATTCTCGGCGGAATTGTTGTTGGTCCTCATTTTCTTTTTCTTATAAGCCAGTGGATGACGGGGCATCCGGGAATAGCCGGATCCCCCCTTTTTCTCCCGGTCTCCCGATTTTTTGAAACCAGGTTTACCGATTATGCATCAATCATGGAGGATGCCCACTTTTTTGTTTTTCTCTTTCTGGGGATTGTCGCCTTTTCTCTGGGGGAGGAACTCCACTGGAACCGGCTTAAACAGGTAGGCATACGGGCCTCCATTATTTGTCTTATTCAGGCGGTATTAACCTGGACGATGCTTGCTCTTGGTTTCCGTTTTATCTTTAATGCCCCCTGGATAGTTGCCATGCTGATCGGTTCCATTGGAATTGCCACGGCACCGGCACTTACCTTCATTTTAATGTCGAAGTTTCAGATAGAAGGGTGCCTGAAAAATCTGCTGGCAAATATTGTCGTACTCGATGATGTTATTGAAGTTATTGTTTTTTCCATAACACTGGGAGTAGCCTTAGGGTTGAAAGAGGAAGGCCATCTGTCTCCTGTTCATATTCTCTCGGAAGTCTCTCTTGAATTCGGCCTGGCCCTGCTCCTGGGCATTGTGCTTTTTGCTGTATTGAGATTTGCCATACGCAGCTATGATCGGGATCATGAAGAGGGCCCTGATCATGCAGACAGGGAAGATTCCCTTCTTTCCACGGTGCTTTCGGATCATCCTACTCCGTCCGTTGAGATTCTGCTGATTATCATCGGAGCTATTGCCGTGGTTATTTCCACTGCCATGCATTTTAATCTTCCTTTTCTTGTGGTAGCTGTAGTGGCAGGAATCCTTATTGCCAATTATCATACCAATGCTCTTTTCGATTCCCTCAAGCTGAAAGATGTAATGCCCCTGTTCAACCTCCTCTTTTTCGGCATTATTGGCGCCAGTATTCAGATAGAAACTTTCTCCATGGATACTATTTTTCTGGTTCTCGGTTACTTCATTCTCCGGGCTACTGCCAAACTCAGTGGAAACTGGATAGGCTGTAAGATTACCGGGCAGGATCTGAAAGTTACTGCCAGTATCCCCAAGCTTATGCTTCCCCAGGCGGGAATGGCCGCGGTGGAGACCATCCTTGTTGCCCGGGTACTCGGAGGCCCTGAGGGAAAAATGGTGTTCAATACTATTGTTCCCGCTCTGGTGTTATTTGAACTTGTTGGGGCTTATTTGTCCGAAAAGACTCTCATCCGCTGGAAGGAGTGGACTGCCGGAGAATCGGATGCCATTCGCGGGGTTGAACAGCCTGAAGAAGAGTCTCAACAGCCGGGTACGCAGATGCAGCCCCCAATCGATCTGGATACTCTTATGCCTATTCCCATACAGAGGATTACCGCAGAAGGAGATCTTTCCAAAACCGGGATTATTGATGATCTGATCAACTCTCTGGCGGAAGAGGGATATATTGATGACCGGGATTACACCCGGAATGCTATTATTGAGCGGGAGCAACTTGGCTCGACAGTTCTGATTGACGGTATTGCCCTTCCTCACTGTCGTAGCGAGGCAATTGATTCTCCTGTTGCGGTTGCCTGTACCCTGGATTCCCCGGTTCTCTGGCAGCTGAAACCGGAAAAGAAGGTGCAGCTGGTTTTTCTGATAATTTCTCCCAAACAGAAACCGGATGAACATCTGAAAGCCTTGCAGACCATTTCTCATGCCCTGAAATTCGGTCGGTTTTCCAATATGGTTACGGTGCCGGATTAATCAGACTGGTCGGGTCTATACTCTTTTTGCATTTCCCGGGTAACTCCGCTACACTATGCAGCATACCTATAAAACAGGGGGAGAATATGGAATATCAGCTTGTGGCAATTAAGGTGGAACAGCGGGAGGAAGCTGCAACAGCAGTTCAGAAAGTACTAACCTCATTCGGCTGTAATATTAAGGTACGACTCGGACTGCACGATCTGCCCGAAGGTGCCTGTGATCCGGCGGGATTGATTGTACTGCAGGTAGTAGCCACTGAGAAAGAACTTGCTGATTTTCTGTCCGGTCTTAATGCTATCAACGGAGTCTCTGCAAAGTCACTGGTTATCTGATTACATTACTCCGGCTGGGAAGCTGTTTATATTGACATTCTATTGAATAAAGCATTCAGTGTACGGAATGCAATCAACAAAACGGTCAAGATATGTCGGACTTCTCGCCGGTGTGCTCTGTATAAGCTTTTCTGCTATTTTTGTAAAACTTGCCGCAGTAGAACCTACGTTAAGCGCCTTTTACCGCTGCTTCTACTCTTCAATTATCCTCTTTACCATTGGGATTATCCGCGGAGAACATAGAAAAGCCCGCCGGGTATGGGTTGTGCCGGCGTTGCTGGGCGGATTGAGTCTTGCGACGGATATGATTATCTGGCACAAGACCATTATCTATATCGGTGCAGGCCCTGCAACCATTCTTGCAAACAGCCAGGTTGTCTTTATGGGTATTATCGGTTTTCTTGTACTGAAAGAGCGGATATCCTTCTGGTTCCCTCTGTTTATTCCGTTTATCTTTCTTGGTATGTATCTCACTATCCCTGACAGTCAGATTATGGTTTCCCCCGGACTGGGCTTCTTTCTGGGGATTCTGGTGGGAATTTCATATACCGGATTTCTGTACGCCCTTCGCTATGCCAAGGAGAAGTCTGACGGGGACTACCCGGAGATTTTTTCTCTGGCGGTTTTTGTTGCAGCAACAGGATTCTTTGTAGGGTTATGGGGGGGAGCAGTTGAACATCTGGATTTTATTGTTACTTCCTGGAAGAGTCAGCTGTATCTTGTATTGATCGCCCTGGTGGCCCAGAGCCTTGGTTGGATTCTTATAAAAACAAATATAACCCGCATTCCTTCCCATAAGGGAAGTCTCATGCTGCTTGTCCAACCGATGTTGACCATGTTCTGGGGATTCCTGATTCTGGGAGAGCCCCTGACTCCTGTACAGATTACCGGGATGGTTCTTGCTCTTGGACTTATTGCGCTGTATCAGATCAGGCTGGCACCTGACAGCGAACACTAAGAATATTTTGTCAATTGAGGTTATATGAGTCTTAAAAAAATCCTGCCTGTAATAATACCTGCGGCGCTTGTTGCTGTACTTGTTCCCTTTCTTTCTTTCCTTTTTTCGCTGCCGCCGGTTGCCGCATCTTTTCCTCTGCTTGTTCGCAATCTGTTTACGGGACTGATCCTATCAGGATGTCTCTTCTTTTACCTGACATTTCTAATTAAAAAGCTGCGATCCCGGGAGGAACTCCTGCAGGAGATTGCATCTGTGTATAATGCCGGTACTGCAGGGTTCCCTGAACAGGTCGGACAGGAGATAATCAACGGGTTGAATGAAATGTTCAAGCAGGTTGAGAGGGCACTTGATGATTTTGATCAGAGTTCCATGCTTGAAATTGCTGAGTTGAAGAATTCGGTCTATCATACATCGGAGATAATCAACAGACTGCGCGGGGTATCAGCAGATATGACAGGCCTCTCCGCTAATACGGAGCAGGTTTCTGCGGCTGGTACTGAAATCCTGCAGACAGTAAAGCAGTTTGTGGTAAACATTGAAAACCAGACAGAGGCAATTTCCCGTACCTCTGCCAGCATTGAAGAGATGAGCGCATCTACAAACAGTATTTCCCAGATAACCAGTCATAACCGTGAAAATGCCGAGGCCTTAACCGGCCTGACAAAGCAGGGTGTTGAGCAGATGCAGAATACTCAGGAGACAATCAGAAACATCAGTCACAATGTAAACGCCATAAGTGAAATTATCACTATTATAGACGGTGTTGCTTCGCAGACAAACCTGCTTGCCATGAATGCGGCAATTGAAGCGGCCCATGCAGGTGAGGCTGGAAGAGGCTTTGCTGTGGTGGCGGATGAGATCCGCAAGTTAGCTGAGTCTACAACATCAAACTCGAAGCTGATATCAGAAAGCCTGAACAAGCTGGTTGCACAAATAGATGAGGTAAGTGGAAGCGGGGAAACCAGTTTGGAGTATTTCTCCAGAATCAATGGTGACATAGAAAACCTGACAAAGGCACTTGATGAAATACATTTTTCTTCCCGGGAGCTGAAACAGGGAAATCAGGAGATCGTTGATGCGGTAGCTTCCATCGTCGATGTCTCCAGTGTAATTGAAACCGGCTCCCGTGAGATGGAGGAAGGGGTTCAGCATATTTCAGAGGCCATGATTGATGTGGAAGAAAAGGTCAAACACGGGATGAGCAGTGTTGAAAGTATCAATGAGGCGAATTGTGATCTGAATGAGCTTTTTTTACGATTGATATCTACAAAGATCGACCATGGAGACAGTGTCCGCCGGGTAAGGGATATTGCCGGCACGGCAGATTCGAAAAAGTCGTCTGTAAATGTTCCCGTAATTCTTCTTCAGCATATTTTATGGATGGTGAAAGCCCGGGCGGTTATTGATGGAAGGATGCACATTGATACTGCTGTTTTAGGAGATCATCACAGCTGTGCTCTCGGACAGTTTCTTGATTCCAGGGACTCAGTGGTCTGGAAAAAGCACGAATTTTATACGGACCTTCTCAAGCAGCATGAGCTTCTGCATGTAACTGTAAAAGATATTGTGGAGAACCAGAATACAGATACAGCAAGCCATCAGGAACAGAGGTTCCGCTCCCTGGTGGAAATAAGTGAGAAAATTGTTACCTACCTTTCAAAACTGAAGGTCTGAGTATTTCATCTCTATCCCTTTGCACTTCGCGAAGGCTCCGGTGAGCAATAATAGATATCAGGGAAAAAGCTCCCTGAAAAACTGCAGCATGGAATCCCAGGCCATCTGTGCTTCTTTCTCATAATAAGTGTTTCCATCGGGGTTGGTGAAATTGTGGGCCGCTACTCCCGGATACACGATGTACTGATAATCCGCGCCGCTTTTTTCCATTTCTGCGGTAAATGCATTCCGGCGTGCTTCCGGTGCTGCCGGATCACCGTCTCCCTGAAAAGCCAGTATCCGGGCGTGGATATCCCCCGGCGCTGCACTTAATCCGGTATTAAGACTGCCGTGAAAGCTTACAACGCCGTCAATATCCGTTCCCATTCGTGCCATGTTCAGGACGATGCCGCCGCCGAAGCAGTAGCCTATGGCAGCCAGTCTTGACGTATCAACATTCCCGGAATTTTTAAGAATTTCCAATGCTGCATTAAACCTTTCAGCTATCATGGCAAAGTCGGCCCCCACCTTCTGTGACATGCTTCGTGCTTCAGCCATGGGAATTTCCTTTCCGTCTCCATACATGTCCAGGGCAAATGCCGTATATCCTTCCTGTGCAAGGTCCCGGGCTCTTTTTTTCGCATAACCATTTATACCAAGCCACTCATGCACAACAATAATACCGGGACGCGATCCCTCCAGACTTGCGTCATAGGCAAGATAACCAATGAAGCTTTTACCTCCCGCGGAATAAGGTATTTCCTGAACTGAAATTGTATTTTCCTTCATTCTTCCTGCCTCGTTGACCTGTGGTTCACCCCCGGCGGCTGTTGCAAATATAAGAACCAGACAGAGACTGACCAGCGATTTCATACTTTCTCCTCCATGCAATAGACCCTCTGTATGTTAAATAACTGATATAAAAAGTAAGGAAAAAGGGAGAAGAGGTCAAAAATAATAAAGTCTGTCATCGATTATGGAAAGGTGAACTGGTATACTCTAATGGATGAGCGGAAATGTTTTTAAATCACTCAATCTTTATCGCCACAATAAAAATACCCGCAAAGCCTACATAGATATCAGCCTTGATAATTACCGGGAGATTTATAATGAGTGGGATTTCAGCCCCCAGATAAAAAAGGATCTGGACAGTGATCTGCTTGAGTTCCTGAAGGGCAGCGCTGAGGAGATACCCGACAACTATAAAATAGAGATTGTCTGTCATCTTCCTGAAGGAATACGTAATCCTCAGAAAGAGCAGACAAGTTCCGAGAGCTTCCGAAATATCTTCCGCTACAACATCCGGAGGCTTGATTTTAAATTGAAGCGTAAAAACAAGGAGATGGCCTTCTATGCTGTCGCCGGGCTGATTCTGATTACTCTGGGAAATGTGGTTTCCAGAAGTGCGATACTTCCGGGAGAAATCCTCGGTGAAGGGTTTTACATTGGCGGCTGGGTGCTTTTCTGGGAACTCTTTTCCACCATCTTTTTTAATCATAATGAATACAGAAACGAAAGGCAGGATCTGAAACGGCTCTACCATGCCGATATTTCGTATCACTACATAGGGAAGGAGGAAGAGGCTTCCGGCCCCAGAATCTTCACATGATCTTCAAAAACTGTTCATCTCCTGTTCACTAACATAGGATATAACCTATATATAAGAACTGAGGAGTTAGCAATGAATATTTTTTCTGTGTTGAATAGAGCTTTTGTCCTTGTGGTTTTAGTAATTGCATTGAGTTTTGCCCTTACCGGATGCGTTTCGACAGATGTTTCTTCCGGTGTGGATGCTGTGCAGCTGATGGTACGCTTTGATCAGGCTTACATTCCGTTTCTGGCGATGACAAGTAAAGGTGAACAGGGCGCGTCCATTAAAGCAATGGGAATACTATCCGGGGAGTGGTCTGTTCTTCGCCCTGAAATCCAGGCATTGTATCCGGATGATAATTCTGTCGGTAAATATCTTGCAGAGGTCGATTCAACCCTCTCCCAGGCGTTTTCAGAAATGGGAAAGCAGGTTCCGCTGATTGAAGTACACGAAATACTGGAAGGAGTAAAGAAGCCCCTTACGGACCTCCGCAGGGACCACGGTATAGAATACTATCCCGATTTGCTGGATGAATATCACACCGTGATGGAAGAGATTCTAACTGAGCTTGGCGGGAAGAGTGCAGATCAGCTGAATGCGTCTGATTTACAGCTGCTGCAGACCTATGCTGAGAATGGGAGTAATAAGTGGAATATTATTGCCTCTGCAGAATTCAACCAGGAATTGTATGGTTTCTCTGCTGAAAAAGCCCAATCTCTGCAGTCTTCCATTGTGAATGCACAAAAGCAGGAATCAGCATTTCTTGAAATGGTTGAAGCCGGAGATGTTTCAGCACTGATGCAGGAATCAACCAGGCTTAAAGGAGCGTATACACAGGTATATCTGCAGTTCGGCAATTTTGACCGGCTGAAATCCTGAAGTTTTCCTGTTTGAAGGTGTTTATAACCTATTGCCGATGTTCATGAATATTGTGGGCATCGGCAGTTTTCCGTTTTAGAATTTTTAGAAAATTGACATCTTTTCCCCCCGGGAGTAAACTCCTGGGTAATGTCTGTGGTAAGAATTGCACTGCTTATTTTTCTCATGATTCCCCTGGCGGCGGAAGAATATACCCTGGCAGTTATTCAGAGCTACGAAGAGAATCATGTCTGTGGTTCCCCCCAGAACGAAGGGATCCTGTCTGCCCTCAGGGATGCGGGTATTTCCGAATATAAGGGAAATCTTAAAGTGGTCTCCTATTTTATGGATACTAAAAGGCGAAATAACACCCCTGCCCTTATTGCCTGGGAAGCAGCAGCCGCCCTGGCACTGATTGAACAGTCAAACCCTGATATTGTGATAACCGTAGACGATAATGCCTTTATGCACGTGGGGATCAAACTTCTTGGAACGGGAATTCCTGTTCTGTTTTCCGGTGTAAACGGACAGATTGAGGATTATATCAGCCGCTATGGAATAGCCTATACACGGGATGTTCCGGGTAAGAATATCAGCGGTGTTTATGAGAAGCTTCATCTTGAGGATGCTGTCCGTGTACACTCACTTATTTTTCCGGAATTCCGCAGAATAAGGTTTTTTGTGGATACCTCACCGACAGGTATTGCCATTCAGAAACAGATAGAGCACGAGCAGGAAGGGTTCGCATCCTTCTGTCAGTGGGATATGCAGATAGCCGGCTCATGGGAAGAGTACCGAAAGCTGATTGAACAGACAAATGTTGATCCTTCAATTGATGCAATATACCCTGCAGTTACCCTGTTAAAGGATGCCGCAGGCAACACCTACACAGCAGAGGAAATCATCCCCTGGACAGCGGAGCATGCGCAGAAACCGGAACTGGCAATAAATTTCAGCTATGTCCGCTTTGGAATATTCGGCGGGGCAGCAGTTGATTTTGTTGCCATGGGCTATCAGGTTGGATCCATGGCGGCAGAAGTGCTTAGAGGGCAGCCTGTTGGAATATTGGCTATCCGCGATGCGGATAAATATGCCCTGGCGTTTAACCTTAAACGTGCGAATGCCCTTGGTATTGAGGTCCCCGTCGATATCATCATGGAGGCGGACGAGCTGGTGCTTGATGAGTAGGGCCGGTATAAAAAAGAGCAGGCCCTTTTCCCGTTTTGTTGCAAATTTGCTCTTTGTTTTTGAACTGGCAATACTGGCTTCTCTTTTTGCCGTCATGTATCCGGTACTTTCCGCTGGCTACGAAAAGGATTATCTCAGCAGTCTGAATCTTCAACTGGCGGAGCTCAGTCAGATTCTCCATAGCAGGCAGAGTCAGATCGAACGGGAGCTCACGGAGTTGACTCTAAGCAATTCAATCCGGGTAAGTCTCATGCTTGGTATGGATACACAAACCGAGGAGTTTATGCAGCAGCGCTACAATAAACTCAGCGGTGTGGAGCTGTATGTCCGGCAGGTGAGTAAGTATTTTCCCCACGGAGTGCCCGATCTGAATAGATATAAGGCAATCTTCACTGCTCTCTCATATCAGTCAGGTATAACTGTTCTTCCTCTGCAGCGGGTTTTGGGTGGCCCTCCGGTTATTCTTGCATCAGCGCCTATTAAACGGCAGGCCACCGATCTGGGTACAGCCCTGGCTATTTACGATCCGGCAATGGATGAAGAGTTTCTCAATCATTTTGAACGGAAGCAATTTTCACAACTGATTTATGGTGATGAAGAGGGTTTATTTGATGTTATTTCCGGCCTGCCCCTTGATTCTGACTTTAACCAGGGGGGGGCGGCAATGAATGTAGAGCAGATAATTGCCTCATATTTTCCAGCTTCCCGGGTTATGGCCTGGCAGCAGCTCCCTGGGTTCTATCTTGTATACAGCATGGCACCGGTTAATAAGCAGAAGGGTGAGTTTCTGAGCCTGTTTATCTATCTATCTCTTGCAATACTTCTTCTTACCATGCTGGTTGTAGCGATTATAAACCGTAATGTAAACCAGCAGATACGCCGTTTGGCAGATGATGCATACAGCCTGGCTATCTCGGAATCTTCAGATAAGCTGTTGGTTCAGAATCTTCATTTTGATGAGTTCAATACTCTTGCCCAGGCCTTTAATCAGTTGCTTGAGAAGCGCAAAGATGCTGAAGAGCGGGTGAAACATATTAACGAGCAGCTGGAAAAACGAGTTGCCAAGCGTACTTCCCAGTTAGCACTCACAAACGAGCAGCTGAAACATGAAATAGAAGACCGCATTAGAATTGAGGGAGATCTTAAGCAGGCAAAAGAACTGGCGGAAGAAGCGAGTCGACTTAAAAGCCAGTTTCTTGCCAATGTTTCCCATGAGATCAGAACCCCTCTCCACTGTATCATTGGTTTTTGCGACATTTTGCTGCAGCAGCACGGGGATGAGGATCTGAAGCAGCAGGTTGCTGCAATTCTCCGGGAGTCACAGATGCTCCTGGCAATCATTAATGATCTGCTGGATCACACAAAAATAGAGGTGGGAAAGATGGTGCTGGAGAATGCACCCTTCTATCTGTCGAATCTTCTGCAGTCCATTATTTCCAGTGCCGCAAATCTTGCGGAGCACAAGGGTCTGGAGCTCTTTCTCGATTATCCCGACGCTCTTGATGCTGTTTTCTCCGGAGATCGTCTCAGGCTGCATCAGGTATTAAATAATCTTGTAAATAATGCAGTTAAATTCACCCATACCGGTTTGGTGCGTCTAATGGCGGAAATCGATTCGGCGTCAGAAGAAGGTTTAATGGTACGGTTTGCCGTCACAGATACCGGTATCGGTATTCCAGAGGATAAACAGAAAACCATCTTTAACAGTTTTACCCAGGCAGACGGAAGCACCACCCGCAAATACGGTGGAACAGGCCTTGGTACCACCATAGCGAGTGATCTGGTTCATCTTATGGGAGGGTCTCTTGTATTATCCAGCAAGGTTGATGAGGGGTCCGAGTTTTCTTTCACTATCTATCTCCCCTTCGCCGGGGAGCATGCGGCAGCCGCTTTGTCCGGTGAAGCCGATATTGTTGATGTTTCCGTCCTGGAAGTCAGTCGGGGAGACGGGTATACCCTGCTGCTTGTGGAAGATTACCTGACAAACAGGCAGGTTGCACTGCACCATCTTGAAAGTGTGGGATACACAGTGGATGCGGCGGAGGACGGTATTGAAGCTCTGGAAATGTGTGGACAGAAAAAATACGACCTGATTCTAATGGATCTGCAGATGCCGCGCATGGGCGGGGCGGAAGCAAACAGACTGCTGCATGAAGAAGCCTGCATAAACAACGCCACTCCCGTAATTGCCCTCACGGCGAACGCTGAGCAGGATATTGCAGAAACATGCAGACAGGAAGGATTTGCAGATGTGATCCTCAAGCCTGTCAGGCGTTTACCTTTTCTGCTGAAGATACAGCAGACCCTTGAGAGGAGCGGTGGTGCCGGCGGGGCATGCATAGATTATCCACTTCTGCTGAATGAGTTTGATCATGATGAGAATCTGGTCCGGCATATTCTGAATGAGTTCATCCGGGAGTCCGGAGAGAGCCTGGAGAGGATGTCTGCTGCTTTGAATAAAGAAAATCTTGAGGCAGTCCGCTTTGAGGCTCACCGGCTTAAAGGCGGTAGCAACAATATGACTGCAGCAGGGCTTGCCCGGGCGGCTGAACAAACGGAAAACGCGGCAAAAGCCGGTGATTTGGAAACGGCATGTAAATTTTCCAGTATGTGTACAGAAGAGTACCGGCGTCTGGTTCTGTATCTTGAAGGTGAGTAAAGAACTCGATGGTTACGGGAATTTTAGAAAAATCTGTACTTCTTCCGGTTATTTACTATAATAAAAAAATCAGGCGTAAATATGAGAGGTGTTCTGTTTTCCCAAAGAGGAAAACATATAGGAATTAATAAAGTTATTTTTCTTGTATCCTTCCTGGTTCTCGGGCTGTATCTGATAGCGGTGCTGCCCTCAATGATCCAATCATACAATCGCTATTCTCATGCAAAAGAGACCTTTGCTCTGAGTCTCTTGACGGATGATCTTTTTCAGGCGGTTCGCCATTTCGGTTTTGAACGGGGTCGGGTGAATGTCGTACTCTCAAATACCGGCAATGTGACTGCTATGGAATCCAACCGTCAGTTTATCGAAAATAACAGAGCCGTAGGAAATCTCAACCTAACCCACGGGCTTATAGGCTTGAGGGCTTTTGATATTTCCGGTATCTCTGCCTATCTCGACACCGTTGAAGCATCTTTGATGGAGGTTGATGTCCTGCGGGGTGAAGTTCAGCGGGAGATGAATATCGAGTATACGCTGCGCAGTCCTCTTATGCGCCAGGCATGGTTTCCAGCCATGAACAAACTTATCGCGTCGATTGAAGATCTGCTTTTTCATGTATATGTATATATCTCGGAAGAATCTTCGAAGAATGGTCTTGCCTTCAAGCTGAAAATGGCGGCTCTTTCCTTACGTGATTCCGCCGGGCCGGAATGCTCTTTCATGATTGCCGCAAATGCCAACAAAAGCGCTGTTACCCGGGCAGAACTGGAGTAGATAGTTACCCTGCGCAGTCAGTCCGACAATTATATGGACGAAATTATCCGGATCGCGCCATATCTGGATTCCGAGATGCTTAATGACGCTGTTGAAGAGGTTAACAAAGCTTACTTTAAAGAGAACCGCGCCATTTTAACCGCTGTCCATGCTTCTCTTGAACAGGGAAATACCACATCCGTACCACAGGATCTGCTAAAAAATACCGCTGTCGGGGCACTTGAAAAGATTGTCTTTATCATGGACGCGGCAGTGGCAACCTCCAACCATATTGCATTAATGGAAAAGACGAATGCATTCAGCCGTTTTATATTCCAGATAATCAGCAGCCTTCTTCTGTTGATATTCCTGATTCTGGTTAATTTTCTGGGACGCCGCTGGCTCGTAAAACCTCTTGCGGCAGCGGGGCAGGCTATGATCGACGTTGCAGGGGAAAGGATAGATATACGTATCCCGGATTACAGGGGAGATAACGAGATTGCCGTGCTTTTTGATGCTGTACGAACCTTTCAGAAATACAGCCTGGAGAGAGTTCAGCGTGAAGAACAGCTGAACGAAGCAAAGGAGACTGCAGAAAAGGCAAACAAGGCAAAAGGGATGTTTCTTGCAAATATGAGTCACGAAATCCGCACACCCCTGGGTGGAATAATCGGATTTTCAGAACTGTCTCTCAAGGAAAATCCGTCGGGGCAACTACGTGAATATCTCGAGTATATACATGCCTCATCAGAATCCCTGCTGGTGATCATCAATGATATTCTTGATTATGAAAAAATCGCAGCAGGAAGAATGCCGGTAGCAGATGAACCATTCGATATTCAAAAAAGTCTTTTCCTTTGCTGTGAGCTGTATAAAAAGCAGGCTGAATCAAAAGGAATCTCCCTCAATCTGGAGGTGACAGCGGGTTCCCTGCCTGGGTCTCAGGTGATTCCGTTCGTTTCGGGCAGATAGTAAGAAACCTTGTAAGTAATGCGGTCAAGTTTACCCAGAATGGAGGTGTGAGAATCCATGCCTGCCTGCAGGCGGACGTTGAGCGCAAGGATGGTCTGAGAGCCCTTGAAATCCGGGTTCATGATACGGGCTGCGGAATACCGGCCTCCGTATTTAAAACCATATTTGATAATTTTGTTCAGATTGCACCGGGATATTCCAAGCCTCATGAAGGGACCGGCCTTGGGCTGGCAATCAGCCGGTCCCTTGCAGAAATGATGCATGGCTCTATCACTGTAGAGTCGGAAGTTGATAAGGGTTCGGTCTTTACCCTATCTATAACAATGAGGGAAATTTTACAGGTTTCAAGGGCAGAGAAAAGCACTGACGAAAAGATCAGTATTATACCGAAAAGGCTGCTTATTGCTGAGGACAATATGATTAACCAGATGTATCTCCGACAGGTTCTGAACGGGGACGGGCATGACACAGTTTTTGTCAGGAACGGGAAGGAGGTTCTGGAGGAACTGTCAAAGCAGCCCTTTGATTTGGTGATATCCGATATCCGATATCCAGATGCCTGAAATGGATGGGCTTGAGCTTATCAGGGTAATACGCGGGGATGCGCAAGGAGGACGGTACTCTCCGGATCTGCCGGTGGTAGCTCTTACTGCCTTTTCAACACCCGGAGAAAGGGAGAAACTGCTGGAAGCCGGTTTCAGCGCATATGTGTCAAAACCGGTGTGTATGGAGCAGTTGAGAAGGGTGATTTTTGATTTTTCAAAATAACCAGATATTAAGGAAGGTTTACTGTGAGCACAGGAATAAAAGTGGTTTTTCATATTGATGAACCGGAGAAGTGGAAGCTTCTGCTGGGTAATGTCCAGAATCTCATACATGCCGTCGATGAAGTGGATTCGGTTGTTGTGGTAGCCAACTCAACAGCGGTAAAGAGTTACCTTAAAACCGAGCCTGGTCCGGGAAACAGAATGCAGAAGCTGGCGGACCAGAATGTGCGCTTCTGTGCCTGCAACAATGCCCTTAACGGGTTGAATATTGCTCCGGATCAACTCATGCCTTTTGTGGAAATAGTTCCTGCAGGTGTAAAAGAGATTGTTGACCTGCAGATGCAGGGGTATGCATACCTGAAGCCCTGAAAACCGGCAGCTTATCTGCTTTTCTTTTCCAGTTTCTTGGCAATTCTTCTCCGGTTTTACTATGATTTGATCTGAAGATCATGCAGAGGACGGGCAAGGTACATCTCTTATCTCTTTCATGTCGGTCAACCGGCCGACTATGTGCTGTTGTCGTCCTTTTGCTCCTGTTTGCTGCCTGCTCCCAATCCGGTACTGACAGGGATATTTCCCGAACCGACACGGACCCGGGTAGTGAATTTTTTGCCCGCCTTACTCCGGAGGAACAGACCTGGCTGAAGAGCCATGATCATTTTTCTCTGGGCATAATGGATGCCTGGCCACCAATGAACTATGTAGATTCCAACGGAGTCCCTCGCGGGATTGGAGTGGATTATGTTCAAGCTCTGAACACCAGACTGGGATGTGATATCGACCTGGTTCCGGCTCCCTTCGCCCGTAATCTGGAAGCTGTCAGAGACAGGGACATAGATGCCCTGATGGATGTAACCCCCAAGCCGGAACGTGAAGAGTATCTCAACTTTACCAGGGAGTATCTCGATATCCCACATGTTATTGTGGCCAGAACAGCCGGACCGGAATTCCGCTTTGAAAAAGATCTGGCCGGGCATACCCTGGCCCTGGAAAAAGGCTTTTATAATGTTACCTACTTCAGGGAAAAATATCCGCACCTGACAATCCATGAGTATCCTGATACTGCCCGTGCCATTGATGCTGTCTCCAGAGGTGAGGCTGATGCATACGTCGGCAATCGTGCAGTAGCCGCCTGGATTATGGAGAAAGAGATTATTACCAACCTGAAGTTTATGGGACGGGCGGATAAACCCGGGTCTTTGCTTACTATAGGAGTCCGAAAAGACTGGCCCCTCTTAGCGTCAATTATTGATAAGGCACTGGCAGATCTGACCCAGGATGAAATCCATGCTATCCATCAGGGATGGGCAGGGTTTGCAACCGAGACGCCAGAACAGGTTTACAGCCTGACTGCCGATCAAAAACCCGGCGGAGAACCTCTTTTAACCCCTTCAGAACAGCAATGGCTGAGTTCCCATACCGGGATAACTCTTGGAATAGGTGCAAGCTCGCAACCCTTTATTTTTCAGAAAAGTGATGGAAGCCTTGAAGGCTTTGACGTTGATTATCTTGCATCCATACTTAAACTAACCGGCTCTGACATTCGGCTGGTGGCTGGACAGTGGAGCTCACTTGTAAAAATGGCGGAGATCGGGAAGATCGACGGTCTGGCTGAATCTGCTGTTACGGAAAGCAGGGCAAAGCATTTCAACTTTACTAACGGCTATAACGTTATGGAATATGCTGCCGCCACTATTCCGGAAAAAGCTGCTGAATTCAGTGGTCCCTCCGACCTTGAGGGAAAGCGGATTGCTCATCTTAAAGGGAATACCTGGACCAGTAAAATTCTCTCTTCAATTGATAAGGTGCAGATAGTTGAGGCAAGCTCAGAGAGCGAAGCATTCCGTATGGTTTTAGAGGATAAAGCAGATTTCGCCTTGATTCCGGTGCATCAGTTTGGAACTCTTCGGGAAATTTATCATCAATCTCTTGCTTTCGCACATATCTTTACGGATGAAGAGTTTGTCCTTCATTCGGTTTATTCCATACGCCGGGACTGGCCGGAGTTGGTGGGTATTCTTAACAAGGCGATAGCAGCCATAGGTATGAATGAAAAGCAGCAGATGTATGAAAAATGGATTCCCGCACCCGCTGTTTCTTTGGCGGCGGCATCGCAAAATTCGCTACAGTTTCAGATCGGACTGTTTCTCCTGAAAAGCATCGGCCTTGTCTTTCTGGTAATGGTAGCTGGAATTGTCTCAGCCTGGGTAATTAAAGGACGACCGAAGCAGCTGTCTATACGGGATTCAATGTTTATTGTCTCTTTCATCTTTGCATCGCTGATTGTTTCAAGCGGGATTTTTGTTCTTCTGCTTTCCCAGACTCATCAGCATGAAGATGAAATTGCTGAACGTGATATGGAATCGATGGAGCTGGCCTATGAACTGAAGCAGTCTTCCGATGATCTGACCCGTTTTGCGAGGACATACACTGTTACCGGTGACCCGAAGTATGAGTATTTCTACCGGAAGATTGACGCAATCCGGGACGGCACTCAGGCACATCCCGATGATTTCAGCCTGTTTTACTGGGACTATATTTCTGCAGACACTGTTGCCTTTAACCAGCGGGGCGAGACTTACAGCATCGAGGAGAAGATGAATAATCTTGGACTTACCGATGAGGAAAAGTTCAAACTGTACGAAGCCAAAAAAGAGTCAAAATCCTTGATGCAGCTTGAAAATACTGCCATGAATGCGGTGAAAGGTCTCTATCGTGATGCTAATGGCCAGTTTGTTGTTAATGCCGCGCCGGATCCGGTCCTGGCCCGGAGTCTGCTTCATGGCGACGAGTACCACCAGGCAAAAGCCCGGATAATGGCGCCGATTGCTCAGTTTTTTTCGCTGCTTCAGAGCAGAATGGATCTTGAAACAGACAGGTTGCACAGGCGGAATCAGGCAGTCATATTCGGCATAGCCTTACTTGTCAGTATAACAATTGCCTTCTCCATATATGTTCTTTACCAGATGAGACGGCGTATTATTCTGCCCCTTGCCGCTGTTGAAGCCGGGGTTCAAGAAGTTAAAAAAGGTAACTTTTCTCATACAATCAATATTCATCATCATGATGAAATCGGTACTCTGGCGGCAGTCTTTAACTCCATGGCACAGAGTATAGAGGAGCGGACTTCCCGTCTTACCGCTACCATTGAATCAACAACGGACGGAATCCTGGTGGTAGATCTGAATCAGCGGGTTACTTCATACAATACCCGGTTCCTGGATATCTGGCAGCTCGACCGAACCTTGGCCGATAAAGGTATCGATGATGAACTTCTGGCCATGTGTGTTGTGCAGTTGAAGGATCCTGAAGGTTTTATGAAGAGTGTAAAGCAGCTGTATGATCATCCTGAGGCAACAGATTTTTCAACACTTTTTTTAAGTGACGGAAGAATCCTGGAGCGTTATTCTCAACCTCAGCGGGTTGGGGAGAAAATTCTGGGTCGGGTATGGAGTTTCCGTGATGTAACGGAAACCCGGCAATCAGAACAGGCGTTGAAACAGGCGAAAGAAACGGCAGAGGTTGCCACCAGGGCTAAAAGTGATTTTCTTGCCAATATGAGCCACGAAATACGTACTCCCATGAATGCGATTATAGGTATGAGTAATCTGGCTCTGAAAACAGATTTGAATCCCAAACAGCGGGACTATCTTTTAAAAATCGACCAGTCATCAAAGGCGCTGCTGAATATCATTAACGATATTCTAGATTTTTCAAAGATTGAAGCCGGAAAGCTTGAGATCGAATCTGTGCCCTTCTTCCTTGATGATGTCCTGGAAGATCTTACCAGCCTGATAACTGTGCATACCAGAGAGAAACGCCTGGAGTTTGTTTATGATATTGCTCCTGATTTTCCACAGAGGCTTGTAGGTGATCCCCTGCGTCTTGGACAAATACTGCTTAATCTCTGCGGCAATGCAGTCAAGTTTACCGAAACCGGCGGAATTGTAGTCTCTGCAGAAATTGAGAGTCAGGATACAACAGGCATGCTTGTCCGCTTCAGTGTTCGTGATACCGGGGTCGGAATGAAACCTGAACAGCAGGAGAAGCTGTTTCAATCCTTCTCACAGACAGATACGTCAACTACTAGGAAATACGGTGGAACCGGTCTCGGACTTGCAATATGCAGGAATCTTGCGAGTCTTATGGGCGGTGGAATCGGTGTTGCCTCGATTCCGGGTAGCGGCAGTACTTTCTGGTTTACAGTTCGCTTCGGACTGCATAATCAAAAAAAACCGGATACGGAAAAATACTCCGTCATGGCAACAGATCTGAAAGGTACCAGGATTCTGATTGTTGATGATAATGAAGATGCCCGTAAATCGCTCAAGGTTATGTCTGAAAGTTTCGGGTTTGATGTGGACACTGCGGGAAATGGTCTTGAGGCACTCGACATACTTGAGAGTGCAGCTGAAGGTGAAGAAATTCCTCTGGTGCTCATGGATCTCAAAATGCCGGGAATGGACGGGTTCGAAGCTTCCCGCCGCATTACAGAAAGTACGTCTCTGGGGAAAAAGCCCATGATTATTATGCTTACCGCTTACGGACGGGAAGAGTATATGTATCAGGCAGCAGACATGGGGCTTGAAGCGTTTCTGGTAAAACCGGTAAGTCAATCCCTGCTTTTTGAAACTATTATGGCCACTTTTGGAAAAGAGATACAGGTCAGAACGCCGCAGTATCAGGGAACAAAAGTAGTCGTGCCTGAAAACTTCGATTCCATACGTGGTGCACGTATTCTTCTTGTTGAAGATAACCAGCTGAATCAGCAGGTAGCCAGTGAGCTTCTGGAAGCTGAAGGATTCTTTGTTTATCTCGCGGAAAACGGACGGGAGGCAGTGGAGGCTGTCTCTGCCTCCCGTCCGGACTACTATGATGTTGTGCTTATGGATCTTCAGATGCCGGAAATGGATGGGTATCAAGCGACGTCGGAACTCAGGAAGGATCCTAAGTTTGCGGACCTTCCCATTATTGCAATGACAGCGGACGCTATGGACGGAGTAGCCGACAGAGTTTTAGGTGTCGGAATGAATGATTATGTATCCAAGCCTATAGAGTTGGATAATCTTTTTCATGTCCTTGCCTCCTGGATAAAACCTGAAAAACGGGATTTGCCTGAAAATTATCGCCCTGGAGCAATCACTCAGAAAGATCCTGAAAACGGAATTCCGGTAATTGCAGGTATAGATACTGCGGCTGGTCTAAACCGTCTGGGGGGAAGTCTTCAACGATACGTAAAAGTATTGCGACAGTTTGCACACAATCAGGGGCAGGTGGAAACTCATTTGCAGCAGGCGGTGAATGAGGATGATTGGGAAACCGCTGCTCGATTAGCTCATACCCTTAAAGGAGTAGCAGGAACAATCGGTGCCGAGGATCTGCAGAGAACTGCTGCAGAATTGGAAGCAGACCTGAAGAAGAGAAATGTATTACATCTTGGAAGGGCAATCAAATCTGTGGGGTCTCTGGTGGCGGAAACCGTTGCTGCCATATATGAGGGCCTGCAGGGTGTTCCGGACCAGGAAGATTCAGGGCCTGTGATTGAGTCTCTGCATCAGTTGGTCTCCGAGTTGCGGGAATTGCTGCTTGAAGACAATTCAAAAGCTGCTGATGTTATTGGAAAAATGGTGATTATGACAAAAGGTACAGCCCGAATGGAGCTGTTTGCGGCAATTCAGGAGGATATCCTGGAGATTGAGTACCAGCTGGCTCTGGAAAAACTTGATGGAATAGATCCGAAGGAACTGGAGGGTTGATATGGGTAAAGTGCTGATTGTTGATGATACCGCAGAAAATAGAGAGATATTCAAAGGTCTGCTGGAGACTGATCATACAATTTACCTGGCAAAGAACGGTGAGCAGGGAATACAGCTGGCCCGGAAAAGAGAGCCGGACCTGATTCTCATGGACGTAATGATGCCGGTAATGGACGGCTATGAGGCGTGCAAAGTTCTGAAGGAGGATGCTGTCACACGTGAAATTCCATTGATTTTCCTGACCTCCATGGCTGAAGAGGAGGATGAAGCAAAAGGGCTGACCCTTGGAGCTGTGGATTATGTAACCAAACCTGTACGTCCTTCCATCCTGAAGGAGCGGGTAAAAAATCATCTGGAGCTGAAAAGATCACGGGATCTGCTCAAGCGGCAGAACGAAGTGCTTGAAGAGCGGGTACTGGAACGAACCCGTCAGATGGAGGAACTGCAGGACGTAGCAATGGTTGCCATGGGTGCCCTGGCCGAATCCCGGGACCCGGAGACAGGGAACCATATCAGAAGAACCCAGCATTATATAAAAGCGCTGGCTATGCATCTGAAGAATCACCCCGGCGTTGGCAGTTATTTTGAGCCGGAAATAATTACCTCTCTTTATAAATCTGCTCCTCTCCACGATATCGGTAAAGTAGGGGTTCCGGATCAGATATTGCTGAAACCGGGCAAGTTGACGGCCGGAGAGTTCGACATAATGAAAAAGCATACGGTATACGGTCGGGATGCAATTGCTGCGGCGGAAGGTTCAATGATTGTGGCTGATGATTTTCTGATTTTTGCCAAGGAGATCGCTTATCTGCACCACGAAAAGTGGGATGGATCCGGTTATCCGGAAGGCCGTAAAGGAGAGGAAATCCCCATCTCGGCTAGACTTATGGCAGTGGCGGATGTCTATGATGCTCTTATAAGCAAACGTGTATACAAACCGGCTTTTCCTCACGAGAAGGCTGTTTCGATTATAGCCGAGGGACGAGGTACCCATTTTGATCCTGATATTGCTGACGCATTCATGGAGATTCATCTGCAGTTCGATGAAATTGCGATGCGGTTTAAAGATACAGGGGAAATGTAATCTGAAAAAATCTGAAAATCAGGAGCCCGGCCTTTTTATTGCGCAATGCCCACGGGCGTGAGACAATATTTACACTGTTGAATAGATGTGTGGGGGGTTTGCGTGAAATTCGATCATTCCAATCTGCAATTTATTATTGAAGGATCCAATCTGGGTACATGGGAATGGAACGTGCAAACCGGGGAGACTGTTTTTAATGCCCGCTGGGCAGAGATTATCGGGTACAGCCTGGAAGAGCTGTCGCCGGTTTCAATAGAAACCTGGAAGAATTTTACCCATCCCGAAGATCTGGAAAAATCAGGTGCCGAGCTGCAGAGACACTTTGCAGGCGAAACCGAATTCTACGAGATGGAGCTGAGAATGCGGCATAAGGATAGTCGCTGGATCTGGATTCTGGATAGAGGGAAGATCTTTACCAGGACGGATAATGGCGAACCGGAATGGATATACGGGTCTCATCAGGATATCACCCGTCAGAAGGAGGCGGAACGGAACCTGAAGAGAATCCTGGAGGAAAAAGAGCTTCTTATGCGGGAGATGAACCATCGAATAAAGAATAATCTGCTTCTTGTCTCTTCCCTGATAAGTCTTGAAAGCATGCAGTCAAACCGGAATGCAGACCTTGATAACCTTAAGAGCCGAATAGATGCTATTGGTCTGATCCATGAAACTCTGTTAGAAGATAAAGATTTGAAAACCGTAAACATCCGGATCTATATTGAGAACTTGCTGAAAAACATTTTTGAACACGTTGTTCAGTACGCCGTAACTGTGAATAATGAGATACAAGAGATTGAAGTATCCACGGAGAAGGCCGTACCTATTGGCTTGATTGTGAACGAGATTGCAACAAATGCTGTGAAGCATGGTCATCAGGAGGGGGATCACGCTGTATTCAGTATAAAGATGGACAGGCCTGATACTACAGGTATGGTGGAACTGCAGATCTCCGATAATGGCGATCCTGTTCCGGATGACCTGGATTTTGATCATCCCCGGAGTACGGGTATGCAGCTGATTAAATCTCTGGTTATGCAGCTGGATGGTACAATTGAATTATTCCGTGCTCCCCATGCGGAATACCGGATATGCCTAGCGGTATAGCGTCCTTTAAACATTATAAAAATAATAAGGTATAGACATTCTGCTTAGTCAGTAGTATATTATTAACATACCCCCTGGGGGTATGTGTAAGGTGTGCTATGAAGCGATTATTTGTTGCAATCAAACTACGCTGGACCAGATATCTGGAGAAACTTGCCAAGGTTAATGAAGAGCTTTACGGCAATAAACGGCTGGATTGCTGTGATATGAATAAAACACGGCATACCGGAACCTGAAGTAACGAACAGGTGTGAAACCTCGATCCATCTTTACGTGTCTGCTCATAGGGTATGCAATTTTCATTAGTAATTTTTTGTGGGCGGATTCCGGCAATAATTCTCTGCCAATACCCGAAACTGTTGAGGGCAGGTCCGTTACCTTGAATGTTCAAAGCGGCAGGCTTGCTTTACCCTTTGGTACAAGCGATACCCTTGGGTTTAATGGAAACTACCTTGGACCTACTATAAGATTTTCCAGGGGAGACTTTGCAGACATCAGGATACAAAACCATCTTGATGAGGATACCACCGTCCACTGGCATGGTCTTCATGTACCGGCGGAGTATGACGGGGGGCCCCATCAGATTGTCAGAGCCGGGGAAAGCTGGAATCCGAAATTTCAGATCAACCAGAGTGCAGCTACACTTTGGTACCATCCGCACCTGATGGGCAAAACAGCGGAACAGGTGTACCGGGGCCTTGCGGGAATGTTTATAATCGATGATGCTTATTCGGATTCACTGTCAATTCTCCGGGATTATGGAGTAAATGATATTCCCCTGATACTTCAGGATCGCAGGGTCGATCGGAGTGGAAAATTCTCTTATCAGCCGTCCCGACCGGATGTGGTCCATGGGTACACCGGAAATATCATGCTTGTAAATGGAGCATCCCAGCCGGTGCTTAATATGAAGCAGGGAACATACCGCTTCAGGATTCTCAACGGGTCAAACTCATCTGTTTACCGTCTTTCGTTTTCAGATAAAATGAAATTCACGGTAATTGCCTCGGATGGAGGCTTTCTTCCACAATCAGTTTCTACTTCCTTACTAATTATCTCTCCGGGTGAACGTTTTGAAATACTTGCTGATTTTCGCAAAACCGGAGAGCGGACATTGAATGTGGAAGTTCTCGGAGGTCCCGTATATACAGCTATGACGCTGAATACAGGCTCAACTGAGGGGCGCTTTTTTGTTCATCCCCGAAGCTTCAACTATTCACATCCTGATTATTCAGTTTCCAGCCTGACAGAACGTGAATTCAATATGGAAACCCGGATGATGGGAGCATTTACTATCAACGGACAGCAGATGCGTATGGATAGAATTAACTTCAATCTGAATCCCAATACTGAAGAGGTCTGGACTGTGCGGAATATCGGAATGGGAATGATGAATATTGTACATACATTTCATGTTCACGATACCCAGTTTACGGTTCTCTCGTACAACGGGGGCAAACCTGAACCGTTGTATCGAGGTCCTAAGGATACTATCCTGCTGTATCCCGGTGACGAAGCGGTTGTTGGGGTTAGCTTCAGGGATTATACGGGTGTGTATATGTACCATTGTCATCTTCTGGAGCATGAAGATTCAGGGATGATGGGGCAGTTTCTTGTGGAGTGAGATTCCTCGATACTTCTTTTTCCAAGATGCATTATTCCTGTGAAAACCTGAGTGTATATCTGGTGCCCTGCCTGTTATCCATGGACAACTTTCCTTGAAGCTGGTCTGTCAGCACCTTTACCAGTTCAAGTCCGAAACCTGATTTTTCTGAAAAGTTCTCTGTAAATCCTGAGCCGTTATCTGCATAAACCATAGTAAAGACACGATCGCTCCTAAATAACTGCAGTTTAATTTCACCCCTTGCTGTACCGGAGAATGCGTGTTTTATGGAATTGGTGAGCCACTCATTTACCATAAGACCAAGGGTAGAGAGCAGTTTTGGTGGTATTGTTTCTTCCGGTATAAACAGGGAGTATTTTAATCGGTCGGTAATGTTATAAATACTGAGGGTGTGTTCGAAAAGTTCGCTGAAATAATTGCGGGGAACAATGGTTGATTCGTCCTCACTGGTAAACAGATTGCTGTATATAAGCCCCGCAGATGTAACCCTGCTTGAGGCATCGTAAAGTGCAAGCTTCAGCTCTTCTGACTCAACACTTGCGGACTGATAATTCAGAATTGAAATAATTGATGATAAATTGTTTCTTATACGATGATGGGTTTCCTTCAGAAGTGCCTCAGTTCCCTGCAGATTCCTGAATATAAGATTATAAGGTTCCGCAAAACCAAGCTGAAAAAATGTTATATATAATACGAAAAATGCGATTCCCTTCAGGTAATGTCCCAGCATGTTCAGTAGTCCGTAGACATCCACATAGAGAGTAAATGAAAGTTCCGAAAGAACAGTTACAAGCAGGAACAGCTGGATCATCAAGTGCATTTTCCTTGAAAGGATATTCTTTCTTCGGTATTGCAGAATCATGGTGGCAATACTGACTGCAATGATGAAATATTCCATACTTATTTTAAAAGGGGTTAAACCCTTGCCGGCTATGTAGCAGTCTGGAAAAACCCGAAGAAATGCTGCAACCACTGCAACAACAGCAGCCACAGGGAGCACCGGGACCACTTTGTATAATGGACTGTTGGTATTCTGCGAAAGGATTGCGAAAAATACTATAGTTACCTGCAGTGTACGGGCAATTATCCAGAGCTGGGTGGGCAGATTCTGATCATACCCAATAAAAATATTCATTCCATAGTATGCAAGGGTGTGAATAAAATCGATTGATCCCACAGTGATAAAAGAAAAGCCGATAATTGTGTAGAGTCTGCTTCTTATGATATTACGCGTATTCCACAGCAGGGCGGCTATGGCAAAGGTAAAGAAGATACTTAGGAATTCTGCAATGATGTGAAACAGCAGATAATTGTACTGCACGCTGAAAAAAAGAGCAGTCAGTGATACAACCCCTGCGGAGATATAGGCAGCTGTTTTTCTCTGTTTCGGTTTCATTTTCAGATCTGATCTTAACCTAATTACGACATATATGAAACGCATACGAAGTGTGTCTATATGCCCGGTATTTTGCTATCTTAAGGTAGTTTAGTCCATAATTTCCTGTTATGCAATTTGATCTATTCTGTCGAAAAGAGGCATGGAATTATCATACTGCTTTCAACAAATAGTTTGCACAAATCCGTTACTCTTCATGGTAATATTTAATCATGCAAAGCGGTGAAAACAGCCTTGATCTCCATCTTATCGATAATGCAACGGGAAAACTTCCGGAGGTTATCGGTGAGATTGATGATCTTGTAAAAATTGCAGGAAACCCGAATATTGCTCTTCAGGACAGGATAGAAGCCTATGAGGATATTATTGCTTCAGAGGTTGGTGATACTGCAATGCTCCGGGCCAGGAATATGGAGCGGCAGTTCAACTTTCGTCAGCTCTTTCTGAAATTCGAAGGCTCGAATCCCTCGGGTTCTCACAAGGATAGGATTGCTTTTGCTCAGGTAAATGATGCTCTGCGTCGGGGATACGAGAAGATTATATTTGCCACCTGCGGCAACTACGGTGTTGCACTGGCCTTTGCCGCTTCTCTTGCCGGGATAGAGTGTAAAATCTACATTCCGACTCCTTACCATCCGCAACGTGTCCCGGAGATGAAAACCTGGAATGCCGAAATTGTGCGTGCCGGGAATGATTATGAAGAGGCCGTATACCTCTCCAGCAGAGAAGCTTTTGAAGAGGATTTTTATGATGCAAACCCCGGAGGCCAGAACACTGACCTGCAGTTGCGGGCCTATGGGGAGATTGCCAACGAAATTTTCGACGAACTGAGAGATGCTCCAGCAGCGGTGGCAGTTCCTGTTTCCAATGGTACAACTCTTACTGGCATCTATAGAGGATTTGTTACTCTCTACAGACGTGGAAAAACTTCCCGGATTCCGAAAATTATCGCCGGTTCAACCTCCAACAAGAACCCGATCGTCGTCTCATTCAAGAAGAATCTTGCATCCTGCGAGGATCTGAACCCGGAAAAAATCAAGGAGTCACCCATAAATGAACCTCTTATAAACTGGCATTCCATCGACGGCACCATGGCACTGACTTCCATCCGCAATACCGGCGGATGGGCCTCGGATGCGCCAGATAAAAAGATGGCAGATTATGCCGGGTATATAAAAAAGCATGAGGGACTTTCAGTCATTCCTGCTTCTACCGCTGGACTGATTGCCCTGCTTGAGAGGACTGCCGGAGAAGCACTGCCCGGTGACCGTTATGTGGCAGTTCTTACCGGAAGGAGATAAGAATGAAGCCTGAAGGAAGCGCGGTTGTCTACTGTGAGGGAGCCTTTTCCTCAACTTATGGAAAAACCGCCCATGGTTTAGTGCGATTCACGGAACGCTATCGGGTTGTGGCAGTAATTGACAGCACCTGTGCAGGAAAGGATTCCGGCACTGTTCTGGAGAACAGACCCAACGGGATCCCCGTCGTGGAATCTCTTTCTGCAGCCAGTAGACTTGTCCCGGATAGTTCACACCCGCTTACTCATTTTGTCGTGGGTCTGGCAACCGATGGAGGTTATGTCACCGCTGAGCTTCGGGCTGCAGCCCGGGAGGCTCTGGACGCCGGATTGAATGTCGATTCCGGGTTGCATGATTTTCTGGGGGATGATGTCCTTCTCTCGGATCTGGCAGCTTCGCGAAACCTGAAAATCCGGGATATACGCAGAGCTCCGGCCGACGCAAACCACATGTTTACCGGCAGAATCAGCGACGTGGGAGCCCTGCGTGTGGCTCTTTTAGGGACCGATTCTGCGGTAGGTAAGCGTACAACCGCCTGGAAATTGACCCATGGCCTGCAGGGCAGGGGGTTTTCCGCTGAGTTCATCGGAACCGGCCAGACTGCCTGGCTTCAGGGTGCGGAGTTCAGTATTGTGCTGGACAGTCTGATAAACGACTATGTCAGTGGAGAGCTTGAAAACGTGGTGTTGCGAGCCTGGGATGCCAGGCGGATGGATTTCGCTATTATTGAAGGGCAGGGAAGTCTTATGAACCCCGGTTATCCCGGGGGATTTGAAATCCTTGCAGCCTGCCGTCCGGACTGCATTATTATGCAGCATGCTCCTGCAAGAATAGAGTACGACGGGTTTACAGGATATCCGGTAGATGCGCTTGAAGACCAGATTTTTCTTGCAGAGTTTCTCTCAAAGAAAAAAGTAATAGCCGTTACTGTAAATGATGAAAATATTCCCCCGGAAAGTATTGATGAGGAATGTGCAAAGCTCAGGGAACGCATAGGACTCCCGGTGGTGGCCCCTCTGCATCACAGTATTGATCCTGTTCTTACCCGCCTTGAGGAGCTCCGGCGTATAAAATGAACATAAAATCGGTGGAGCTGATTCCTCTTTCCATGGAGATGTCGGAACCGTATCAGGTTGCGTACAACACCTTTACCCGGGCGGAAAACACCCTGTTGAGGATTTCCGCCGGGAACCTTGACGGCTGGGGCTGTATTGCTCCCGATGCGGATGTTACCGGTGAGGTTCTTGCCGAAATACATGAAACCGCTTCCGCAACCCTTCCGGATCTGCTGAAAGGAACAGATTCTCTGCGCAGGGCACTTATACTCAACAGGCTGAGAAAACATACTCCCGACATGTTCAGTCTGCATGCCGGAGTGGATATTGCCCTCTGGGACCTGCTGGGAAAAGAGGCAGGACTTCCGGTATGGAAAATCCTCGGCGGTTATCGGGAAAAGATAAAAACAAGTGTAACCATCGGCATCTGCGGCATACCGGAAACCATGAAGCAGGCCGATTCTTTTCTTCGGGATGGCTGGGAGATCCTGAAGATAAAGGGCGGACTGAATGTGGAGAATGATATTTCCCGACTCCATGAGCTTCGCGGAAAATATGGACAGAAACTGCGTATCCGGTTTGATGCTAACCAGGGTTACTCCCAGGAGGAGGCGCTGTACTTTGTTGAGAAGACCCGTGAGCTTCAGATTGAACTCCTTGAACAGCCGACCCGGAAATCCAGACCGGATCTCTTGGGTATTGTTACCCGGGGATCCGCAATCCCCATAATGGCGGATGAAAGTCTGGTTTCCCTTGTAGATGCGTTTCATCTGGTAAAACACGGGCTGGTTGATCTGATGAACATAAAGCTGATGAAGACCGGCGGCATTACAGAGGCCGTGCAGGTTGATGCGGTTGCCCGGGCAGCGGGGGTGGAGGTTATGATCGGCTGCATGGATGAGGCTGCCCTTGGAGTAGCTGCGGGGCTCCATTTTGCATTAAGTCGTAAAAATATCCGTTTCGCCGACCTGGACGGACACTTCGGTCTTCAGGGAGATCCCTCTGCAGGTCTTATTACAAGCAAAAACGGTTACCTCTATCCCTCTGCAAAAGCAGGGTTCGGGTGGGATGGTCCTGAATAGTATAAGGCTAATTGCTTGAGACTCTTTCTTCCATACTGCCCTGGGCTGATGGATGCCAGGCTCTTTCGTGAAAAGGACCAACAGGCCCGGGTAGATATGCTTATCAATTGAATAACCGCCGGGGCTTATTTCCGTCTAATGGAAATATACTCCAGCCATCCGGGTACTCCCCGGGAAGCTGCAAGGGCATGCATCTTTCTGAATCCCCTGCCGTAGTATTTATGCCGGTCTTTGAAGAATGCCTGCATCAGGTAAGCAGCTTCCGGTTCTCTTCTTGTTTTCAACACAAGCCAGGCAGCAAGATTACAGCTTCCTTCAACGAGGGCGGGAGCGGCATCGGTAATTCCTCTGCTGTAAAACCAGATATGCATAAGCTCGTGGGCGCTGGTCGAGATAAAGTTTATATATGGGAGTTCTTTCAGCAGGAATATCTGCATTTCAAAATTTTCAATTTTCCCGTTAATCAGGGTGCGTCTGAACCGGGCGGTACCCTGCTTCTCTCTCCCTGTATTATCCAACCGCTTCAAATCCGGCCGTTCTATCAGGGCAAAATCCGGATTGAAGGGCCGGATTGTGATACCCAGTGCTTCAAGCTGAACATAGGTGTCGGTGAGAATTTTCTTTCCTTCAGAAACATCATTAACCGCAGTTTTGAAGCATGTAGTACAGATTTTCTGTCCGTCCTGCATTTTTTTGCCACCGCCGCTTGTCTTTCTGCTGATAAATCGTCCGCAGTAGGCACATGTGTCAGTTATGCGGTAATGGGAAGCGCATACTGTATTTCCCCAGTAATCCCGGTAATATCTGCCGGCAATCGGGTGGTTATTGTGAACGCAAGTTGGTTCCATGCTGTATAAGAGTACAATATTTACTGATGAAATGCGAATTTGGTTATTCCTAACTAAAAAGATAAAAAACATTGACAACTTGAAAAACCACTGTTTAAATAGAAATATATCAATATATATATACTTAAATACACAACGATTTTTACCGGAAATATAAAAAAAAACGGGGGATTTTCTTTCGCTTTCCGGTTGGTGGAACTACGATTAAAGGTGCCTGATACACCTAAAAACTTGAGAATTGTCACTTTTGTTTATATATGGAGGAAAATTTTGTGAAGGTTAAAACTGCCCTTGTTTCAGTGGTGCTGGGGCTGCTTCTCTGGCTTGGTCTTAATGACGGGCCGGATCCGGCCGTTATTGCAGCCGGTATCATTGTTGTGCTGATAACAGCTTCATTCCATACCAAATCGGCTGTGTTTGGAGATCTGAAGTTGTCACCCAAGGCATTCTTCGCGTTTATTGCATGGTTTATTGTTTTCATCCTTGAGCTCATTAAATCAAATATAGATGTGATGCTCCGGGTTGTAACCCCCAGGGTGAAGATCAATCCTGCCATTGTGGAGGTGAAGACACGGCTTACATCTCCTCTCGGGCGTCTTGTTCTGGCAAACTCAATTACCCTGACCCCTGGTACTCTTACGGCTGATATCCGGGATGACAGACTGTTCATTCACTGGATTGATGCTTCCTCCACAGATGTTGACGGGGCAACGCAGGCAATTGTCGCAAAGTTTGAAAAATACCTGGAGGTGGTCTTTGGCTGATCAAATACTTATGGCCGCGGTCCTGATTTCTCTGCTGAGTATAGGGATTATTCTTATCCGCTTTATAAAGGGACCTTCTGTGCTGGACAGGGTTGTAGCCTATGATACCGCCGGTATCATAGCTATCTCCCTTATTGTTCTGTTAGCTCACATGCTGGACCGCTTTATCTATGTTGATGTGGCTCTGGTTTACGGACTCCTCAGTTTCATTGGAGTCCTTGTTGTGGCCCGGTATCATGAGAGGGGGCTGTAATGGAAACAGCTGGTGCAGTTCTTGCTCTCCTTGGTTCAATTATATTCTTTCTCAGTGCCCTTGGTCTGATCCGCATGCCGGATCTCTATAACCGGATTCAGACTGGAACCAAAGCTACTACCCTTGGGACGATTGTTCTTTCCATTGGTATCTGCATTATCCATCCTGAATGGGCATGGAAACTGATAATTCTGATCCTCTTTATTGTTCTGACAAACCCCATCTCCTCACATGTGGTTGCCAGGGGTGCACACTACAGTGGTCAGAAAATGACAGATAAAACTGTAGCGGATGCACTCTCTGAAGAAGAGAAGGAGAAGTGATGAATATTATATTTGCAATCGTCGCACTGTTTACCATAAGTACTGCTCTCTATGCTGTTGCAGCGAAAGAGAGAGCTGTTGCGGTCCTTTCCGCAGGTGCTTCGGGCCTTTTTGCTTCTATCCTCTTCATAATGATGGCTGCTCCCGATGTGGCCATGACAGAAGCAGCTATAGGCAGCGGTCTTACTACCTTTATATTCTTCTTTGCCCTTAGAAAGGTGGCCGGGGAAAAAGAAAAAGGAGGTCGGAAGCATGGTTAAAAAAGGATTTATTCTGCTGATGATTATAGCCCTGGGCTTTATGCTCTGGGATTTTGCAGGGAAATTTCAAAATAAGGATACTCTGCCCGACGTTTCCGCCCACTATGTTGATCAGGGTCCGGAAGAGTTGGGTGCCGCGAATGTGGTCACCTCTGTGGTTGTTACTTACCGGGGACTGGATACCCTGGGAGAGGTGACTATCCTGTTTGCCGCAGCTGCTGTTGTAGGTCTGCTTCTCCATCTCGGGGGTAACGAAAATGAGCAGAGGCGTGAGGCCAGCGAGCTTCTGAAAACCGGTACAGCCCTGCTGTTTCCCCTGATTCTTCTTTTTGGTGTATATGTCTTCATTAATGGACACCTTACCCCGGGAGGCGGGTTCCAGGGCGGTGCGATAATTGCTTCGGCGGTTGTACTTTCTGTTCTGACATATCCCGATAAAAAAACGGGGCATACCCTTCTTACTGTCATCGAGTCCATTTCCGGATTTGTATACGTGGCGCTTGCTGCTGCTGGAGTGTTCCTCTCCATAAACGGCTTCCTGGATAACCGGATTCTGCCTCTGGGTGAATACGGGTCTCTCCTGAGTGCCGGACTTATTCCCGTAATCTACTCTGTTGTGGGTCTCAAGGTTGGCTCCGAGCTCAGCTCAGTTGTCATAGGCTTCAAGGGTGATTCATCTGGAGGGGTAAAAGAATGACAGGAACAATAGCAGTTACAACCGGATCACTGCTGGTCCTCATAGGACTCTGGGGGATCCTGGCTAACAAAGACATGATCCGCATGATTGTCGGGTTTTCACTCTTTGATCTTGGTGTGCATATAGTCATGCTCAGCATCGGATATATAAACGGAGGAACCGCTCCGATTATAGAAAGCCTTTCTGATGCAGGTAAATCATATGTCGACCCTGTCCCTCAGGCCCTGGTGCTTACCGCAATTGTAATCGGCCTGGGAATTACAGCCTTTATGCTAACCTACGCGGTAAATATGTATGTAAAGAAAGGCACCCTCGAAATTGACAAATATGAGGAGCTGAAATGGTAAATCCGATATATCTCATAGTGATAGCCCTGGGCACCGCCTTTCTTCTGGGGCTTTTCCGAAAAGCGTCACCGTCTATACGTACCGGCCTTACTCTTCTGGCACTGGCTGGAATGACAGCAATTTCCGCTGCCTGGGCATATGGTATTCTTACTGGCGGGGCCGAAGGTTTTCAGGTATTCACCGCCGGGTTCAAGCCGCCCCTTTCAATTAACCTCTATATGGGAAAGGCAGAAGCTGTTCTGATTCTGCTAATTAATATTACGGCTTTCTTCAGTATGCTTTTTCTGGCAAAGGAAGTGCGGACTACGTCAGCATATATGCTGATGCTGCTGATGGTTTTTGTTACGGGACTCAACGGGGTAATAATGACCCGGGACCTGTTTAATCTGTTTGTGTTTATTGAAATTGTCAGTATTGCCTCCGCCGGGCTGATTCCCTTACGGGGCAGTCTGAAACAGCTGAGTGCCGGATTCAAGTTTGTTATTGCCGGCGCTCTTGCCAGCGGGTTCATGCTCCTTGGGATAATCTTTGTCTATTACAACACCGGTTCACTAAATCTGGATGTGATTGCGGGCGGTATGTCACCTGCCGTCGCCTCCGCCGGCTTTGTCGGAATCTTCCTGGTCTTTATCGGCGTAATACTGGAACTCAAGCCCTTCCCGGTTAACGGATGGGGCCTGGATGTCTATGAAGCCTCCCTGCCTCCTGTGGCTGCCCTTGTTGCTGCGGGAACAGCCAGTGCGATGTTTTACGCCTTTACCAAGGTAATGGCCATTACCGGCGGATTACTTACCGGTGCTGCGATTGTTACAGGCGCCATCACCTTCGTCGGTATGAATATCCTTGCTCTCAAGCAGGAAAAAGCTCAGCGGCTGCTGGGATATTCCTCCATAAGCCAGATAGGGCTTCTGGTCATGGCCTGGGGACTGCTCAATCAGGCAGGCGTGGACAATGCAGAGCTGATTCTTTTCGGCCTGCTTGTTACCCATGCTCTTGCCAAGGCCGGTCTGTTCTGGCTTGCCGGAATTGTCGGCAAGGAGAACATAAAAGAGTGGGCTCATATCCGCCGGAATCCCGTGGCACTCATTGCCATGATTCTCGCCGTATTCGGTCTCACGGCTTTTCCGCCGTTTCCCTCATTCTTTGCCAAATGGGAGCTAATTATGGCTCTGGCGTCCAATGGCGGTTTCGGATTTATTGCAGTGATTCTTGTGGGATCTTTTCTTGAGGCGGTCTACCTCTTCCGCTGGCTGGGATACTCCCTGAAGCTGGACTATGAAAATGAGGAGTCGTTTAATACGTCCGCAGTTTCCGCCCTGCCTTCACTGCTCTTTGGTTTGGCCCTGGTCGGACTGGGGTACCTTATGGGAACAGGATACGGACTTTCCTGGATTCCCCTAACAGTAGTTTTAGGCTTTCTTGTAATTGATAAGCTTGATTCAAGGGTAAAAACCACCCTGGCCCTGATTATCATCGGCGGGTGGGGTTATATGAACTACGAAAGCTATCTGGGAGATCTGTTTAAAACAATCTTCGCAGGTGTTTTCATCGGCGGCGCCTTTCTAACCACGCTTTCGGGCTACTACTACAAGGGACGCCGGGGAGGATTCCATGCCTCCACCATGTCCATGTTTTTCGGTCTGTTCATGCTGCTCTCCGCAGAGACAATGCTGCAGTTTTTCTACGGCTGGGAGTTCATGGCCATCGGATCCTACTTTCTGCTTATCCGGGGGAAAAAATCCATGCCCCATGGCTACAGCTACCTGATGTTCAGCATCGGAGGCTCTTTTGCCATGCTCATGGGATTTGCCATGGCCTATCTCTCCAGCGGTTCCATGGGCATGGATGCCCTGTTTCATATTACTGTTTATCCAGCTCTGGCCTATTCACTTATGCTCATCGGCTTCATGACCAAAACTGCCACCATGGGCTTTCATACCTGGCTGCCCGGAGCCCACGGTGAAGCGGTGGCGGATATTCACTTCATGGCTTCCGCAATTCTACTGAAGGCGGGTGTATTAGGTATGATCTATGTGCTTCTGGGGATGGATCTCTCCATGTCCTACAGCCGTTGGATACTCATGACCATGGGCTGGCTGGGAATTTTAAGCTCCCTTATCGGCAACGTGAATGCCGCTTTCCAGGAGAGTGCGAAGCGGTTGCTGGCCTGGTCCAGTATCGGTCAGTTGGGCTACATCGTGTTCGGCCTCTCCACCATGAGTCACATGGGATGGCTGATCGCCCTGTCTCTCTCCATTACCCACTTCCTCTACAAGGGTATCCTCTTTCTCATAATCGGCGGTATTTCTCTGAAACTTGGAACTCCCATGATGTATAAGATGGGAGGACTCATCAGGCGCATGCCTTTCAGCTTCCTGGCTGTGCTGATTGCGATAATCACTCTTTCCGGTATTCCTCCCCTTGTTGGCTTTACAGCCAAGTGGATTCTCTACAATGTAACCGTGGGTAACGGCCTCTACTTCCAGGGCGTTATAGCCTCTTTCGCCGGGCTTGTCGCTTTTCTTTACCTGTTTCGTCTTATATTCTCCATTTTCCTGGGACAGTTGAAGGACGAACACCGCAAGGGTGGAGAGATCAACATCTGGTTTCTTATCCCGGTATATCTGCTTATCTGTTACATCATGGTGGTCTCTTTCCTTCCGGGCACCTTGCTCGGACCCATCGGCGACAAGCTTATGGCGTTTTTCCCGGATAACCCGATTATCTGGACAGGATATCTGGCCAGCTCTGAGTTAGGCTACTTCAATGGCACCATGATCATGAATGTATTTATGACCCTGTTTGCCCTTAACTTCCTGATCCTCTTTTTTACCAATAAAAAGAGGGCCCAGAAGGTTGAGCAGTTCAATATTGTCTATGCCGCCGAAAGGCCGGCACGACCGGAAACAACCCACTTTGCCTACAATTTCTTTGCACCATACAGGAGGGCAGTCGGAGTGCTTGAGTATCCTTTTGTTACAAAGTTCTGGAACGGAATGAGCGATATTCTCCACTCCACCGGCGGTTTTTTCCGCAGGGTATACACCGGTAATGGTCAGACATATCTGCTGCAGATGGTGGTGTTTGTAGTGGTTGCCTACATGCTGATCAAAGGAGGAATCTAAGATGGAGTTCAAGTATATACACATACTCTATGCAGCCATAACCATCTTTATAACCATAAACTACGGTCTGTTGCTGCAGGGTATAATCGGCAAGATCTATGCCAGGGTCGGTAAAAGGAGAGGTATCCGGATCTATCAGCCCTGGATCAATATTATCCGTCAGTGGGTGACCCGTTCATCAATTCACCACGGGATAATGTACTATCTGGGGCCCGTTTTCCGTTTCACCGGAGGAGGCGGGATCCTGATCTTTCTGCCCCTCGTTTACGGGGCGCCTTTGTTCTCCTCATTTGTTGGAACGGGAGACCTTCTGTTAGTGCTCTACTTTATGTTTATTGGAACCTTAGGCATGGCCCTGGGCGGCGGTGAAGCAGGACATCCCTATTCAGCCATAGCTGTAACCCGGGGGCTTTCCCAGGTAACCGCCGCGGAGGTTCCTCTGGTTCTGGCAATTTTCTCCTTATCCATCCAGTACGGAACCATGGATATAATGAAAATTGTGGGAGCTCAGCAGGGAAGTTTCCTCAACTGGACCCTCTTTACCAATCCCCTGGCAACCGCGGCTGCCATGATCGCCTTTCTGGGATCCATGATGAGGAGCCCCTTCGATGTGGTCCTTGCTCCCCAGGAAATTCCCATTGGTCCTCCTACGGAGTATCAGTCCCAGTTTCTGGCTATGCTGATGACCAACCGGACTATCTTCCCTATTGCCAAGGTTGTTTTTTATGTAAATCTCTTCTTCGGCGGAGTGACTCTCTATGACAATTATCTGCTGACGTTTGTGGTTTTCTTTCTAAAAACCTTCCTTGTTTACATGTGGTCGGTATTCGTGGGAGTCTCTTTCCCCCGCTTCCGTGTGGAACAGAGTATCCGCTTCTTTCTTAAATGGCCCCTGCTCATCGGGGCGGCTGCGGTAATTGCAGCCCAGATAAGGTATTGATTATGGCAAAGATGAACTACAGCAAGCGCAAAGCCGATCTGGAGCGGCGGACAGTCACAGGACCGGAGGGGGAAGTATTTGAAGTCGATCCCATGAAGGACTACTTCTGTGGAGATCCTCCAAAGGTATATAAACCATCTAAACTAACTCCGCTGGAGAAATTCTATAACTGGTGTCGGGCAGAGTCTATCTACATTCTCGGTTTCGGAACCGGCTGCGGTGCCATCGAGATGCGTCCTCTTATGAGCCCTATGTATGATGCTTACCGCTATGGTGTTCATTGGCGGCCCACACCCAGGCAGTCCACGGTTTTTGTTATCGGAGGGTATGCTTCGGTCAAAACAATAAAGAGGATTGTACGCAGTTACGAGCAGATGCCCGGGCCTAAATATGTACTTGCGGTCTGCAGCTGCACCATCAACGGTGGGATGTACTGGGATTCCTACAACACCATCAACCGGCTGGACCACTACATTCCGGTGGACGTCTATGTTACCGGCTGTATGCCCCGGCCGGAAGCCATCCTCGATTCAGTAGAGGCGCTTAAGAAACGTATTAAGGAAGGTCGTGCAGAAGGGCAGAACAAGTACGCCGAAAACTTCGAATGGTACAAGGCAAACCAGAAACAGATTATAAGGGACTGGGATATGCCGGACTACAACTGGTAAGGAGGTTAATGGATGGAAACGATTATTGAAAATATAAAGAAACAGTTCAGCCTGTCCGACGTCACCTCCGCCCACGGGTACTTTATTACCTGTGAGAAGAAGGATGCCGTCAGTCTGCTGACCTACCTGAAAAACGTGGAAGGTTTTAAACACCTGGTGCTGATAACCGCGGTGGACTGGATCGAAGACGGACGCTTTCAGCTGACCTATTTGCTGAATAATCCGGTGATGAAGAAGGAGCTGGGGGTAAGGACTTTTATAGAACGGAGTGTCTGGCCGGAAGAGTCGGTTATGGATACCGCCCACCATCTCTGGCCGGCTGCCAAGACCTACCAGCGGGAGCTGCATGAGATGTTCGGTATCGATTTTCCCGGGAGTCCGGAAATCAACGAACCCCTGATTCTTGAATACTGGGATGATATTCCTCCCTACCGCAGAGACTTTGATACGAAAAAATACTCGGAAGAGACCTACTTCCCCCGGGAAGGCCGAGGCACCAATGATCCTGCTGAATATATGAAAGAGAAGCTCTATCCCCGGGAAGGAGAGAAGAATGCTTGATTACGGCGAAAAGAACCGGGAACTCTTCCCCGAAACGAAGAGCGACGGCACCGTTGATATAGATCTTTCTTCGGGAAAGTTCACCAAGCTCTGGCACGGGCCGAACCATCCTGGAATAACCGGCAATATGTCTTTGGAGCTTACCCTTCTGGGGGATGAGATAATGGAGTCCAAAACCCATGTTGGCTATCTCCACCGCGGGTTTGAAAAGCTGATGGAGCGAAGACGTTTTATCAACAACTTTCCGCTGGTCTGCCGGGTTTGTGTCCCGGAACCTGACTTCAATGAGTACTGCTATGCAGCTGCACTGGAGGAACTTGCGGGAGTGGAGATTCCTGAAAATGCCCGGTGGATACGTACCCTGATTCTGGAAATGGCCCGGCTTCAGTCATATCTGATGTGGCTGGGTGGACAGGCAGGTGCCTTCGGTATGGGTATGGTTGGGCAGTGGACCCTGTGGGCCCGGGACCGGGTGCTGCAGATGTTTGAGGAGCTTAGCGGCGGCCGCATATATCATATCTATATTCTTCCCGGAGGCGTCCGGAATAATCTGCCGGAAGGTTTCAAGGGTAGAATGAATGAGATGCTCGCCGATGTTATTTCCATTCTTGATGATGTTGACCGTGTTCTGTTCAATAATGCGGTTTTCAAGAAAAGGGCGGTTGGACTTGCTGTGATCGATCCGGACTGGGTCGATGAGTATGGAATCACCGGTCCCAACGCGAGGGCTGCAGGAATTCCGAAGGATGTACGAAAAGATAATCCTTATCTGAAGTACCCTGACCTTGACTTTGAACCGGTAACCGGGACGGATTCGGATGTGTATACCCGGGCCCGGGTACGCTTTAAAGACTGCCGGATGAGTGTGGATCTGATCCGCCAGATTCTGGATAAAACACCTGAAACAGGCGAGTTCAAGGCCAGGATGCCCAGTATGCTCCACTGGAAGATCCCTGCAGGGGAAACCTATAAGAAGGCGGAATGTACCCGGGGCGAGTATGGTTACTACATTGTAACCGATGGTTCCGGATTCCCCAGGAGGGTAAATGTCAGGGGTCCGTCGTATACCCATGCAGTAACTCTGGCAGAGAAAATTCTGGTAAATGCAAACCTTGCGGATGTGGCGGGTACCCTGGTATCACTGCATACCTATCCGCCGGAAGTGGAGAGATAAGATGGGAAGATCACCAAAAACAAGCTTTAAGGATGTTCTCTACCCGTTTACGGTGTGGAAGAATATCCTCAAAGAGCCGGTTACCATCCGGCATCCGGAAAAAAGGGAGGGATCCGACCGCTATCGGGGATTTCATACCAATGATATTACAAAGTGCATTGGCTGCGGTACGTGCGAAGAGATCTGTCAGAATGCCGCTATCGACCTAATTCCCTGTGAAGGAGTCGAAGCAAAACCCGGCGATTCCGGGCTGCGTCCCCGGGTGGATTACGGCCGCTGCTGCTGGTGTGCACTCTGTGTGGATGTCTGTACCACCAATTCTCTGGGAATGAGCAATAATTTCCGCTGGTCTGTGGAAGGAGAAAATCGGGGCGAAGGAAACGAGGCCAATGGTTCACCCGACGACTACCGCTTTATCATCGGTGCTGAAGGCAAGTACTGGGATAAGGCAGAAAAAGGCTATAAAAAGCCGGATGATTACGACCTGACTCCCCCGGAACGGGTTGCTATGGACCATCTCTCTGTAGAAGAACGGAGTGATTCATTTATCGAAATGATGAAGGGCTATTCGAAGGAGCAGGCTCTGAAAGAGGCGGACCGCTGCGTGGAATGCGGTATCTGTACGGCAACCTGCCCGGCTCATATGGGTATTCCCGCCTATATCAAGGCCATCCGGGAGGATGATCTGGAAGAGGGCCTGAGGATTCTCTACGAAACCAACCCTCTGCCGGAGGTCTGCGGCCGTATCTGTACCCACAAATGCGAAACTGTCTGCTCCATCGGTCACAAGGGCGACCCCCTTTCTATCCGCTGGCTCAAGCGCTACATTGCCGACAATGTCCCGGCAGAAAAGTACAGGGATATTCTGGGTACTTCCGATATTGCAAAAAACGGTATGAAGGTCGCCATTGTGGGATCAGGACCATCCGGTCTTTCTGCTGCCCATTATCTTGCTCTTCTGGGTTATCAGGTTACTGTGTTTGAAGCCCTTCCCCAGGCTGGTGGGATGATGCGTTACGGAATCCCCGAATACCGGCTTCCCTACGATCAGATCGACAAGGATATCAACTATATCGTCTCTCTGGGCGTAGAGATCCGTACTAGTTGCAAGGTGGGTAAAGAGGTTTCCCTTGATGATCTGCACCGGGAGTATGATGCAGTATTCGCCGGAACAGGGCTCCACCTGGGACGTTCCACACGACTGGAGAACTCAGACCATAAAAATGTTTTACAGTCCATCGACCTCCTGCGGAAGATAAGTCTGGGAGAAGAGGTCCCTGTACCGGAAAAAATCGTGGTAATCGGTGGCGGCAATGTAGCCATGGACATTACTCGCTCTCTGGCTCGTTTTCAGCGGCAGAAATACGGGAAGGTGAATATTACTACCACCTGTCTGGAGCCGTCCGATGGCATGCTTGCAGATGATGAAGAGGTAGTGGAGGCTCGGGAAGAGGGAGCAATCATTACCCCCGCTTATGGTCCCCAACGGATTGAGATAATCGACGAGGATAATGTGAAGGGCCTTCATGTCGCTAAATGTCTGGCGATTTTCGATGAGGAGAAACGCTTTAACCCCTCCTTCGATCTGAATGATACCCGGTTCTACGAGGCGGATATGATTGTCGAATCAATCGGTCAGGCTTCGGATATCACCTATATCCCAGAAACAGTAATGAACGATCTTGAACTCAGCCCCCGCCGTCAGGTTGTAGCCGATCCGAACTACCAGGTAAAGGGTGTTCCCTGGCTCTTTGTAGGAGGCGACATAGCTAAAGGTCCTGATGTTATTACAGGAATTTCCACTGGTCATTTGGCTGCAGTAGGTATTGACCGCTACCTGCAGGAGGGAAGAAAATGAGCGAAGTAAAGATTTCTGATATTCTGATGTACTCCATAAAAATCGAGCACGAGAGCATGCTTTTTTATCAGGATGCCGCCCCGGGAGCGAGAGGCGAGCAGGTGAAATCTCTTCTGAATGAACTGGCCGATGAAGAGGTGAAGCACGAAGCCCGGTTGAGCAAACTGCTGAATGAAATCGAGGATGGCTCTGCAGCAGGCTTTGATCGCAACTCAATGAAGAAACTCATTCAGACCAGTGAGATCCCCGACGGTGCCGATGAAGAGGCGGTCCTGAAAGTGGCGTTGGAGCGGGAGGTAAACACCCGGGATTTCTACAGTCAGGTTGCCACCCTGACTAATCTGGACGCAAATGTAGTTGATGTGTTCGATATGCTTTATAAGCAGGAGTCCGGTCATGTGTTGAGAATTTCTGCACTGTTGAAGAAACTGTAGAAAACAAGCATTAATTAATACAGAATGGCTCCCGCAGTGACGGGGGCCATTTTCATTTACAGCATCTGTAGCTTTCGGAACGGAATTTTTTTATGCTTATAGTTGGTTAACCGGATATGATTGAAAGCTTCAGCATTGAATACAACAGTAAAGGTGATCTGGCTTCTCTGCAACACCGCCTCGAGAAATATTCCCCCTCCAATGTTCTTATACAGGTATTCTCTGGACGTCCTGTTTATAAACATAATGTGGAGATCCTCGAGGATCTCACCAGTACCTTTCCCGGGGTTTCGATTGCGGGAACAACAACTGCTGGTGAAATAATGGCTGGTAGTGTTTCCGAGGGAAAGGTTATTATCAACTTTATGCTGTTTAAAGACAGCACAGTAAAGACAATTCTTATTGATCAGAATCATAACCTAACCAGAGCCGGTGGAGATATCGGGAGGGCGTTTGCGCCTCTTAATCCCAAAGCTGTTATAGCATTCGGCTGTGGAATCAAAGATAAACGGACAATTGACGGTTCGGCCTTAATAGGTGAACTGCAGAGCAGTCTGTCGGATACTGTTATTGCCGGTGGACAGGCCGGTGACAATGGTGCAGGTCTTACCTCTTTTGTATTTACCGAAACCGGCATTTCTGATCATGGTGTGGCTGCGGCCGCACTTTCCGGTGAAACCCTGATTGTGAACAATCAGTATAATCTTGCCTGGATACCTATAGGAAAAAGCCTGACAATTACCAGGGCAAAGGGTCCCCGGGTTTATTCCATCGATAATGAAACGCCTTATGAGTTGTACAAACGTTATCTTGGGCAGGCCGTTGCAGACGGGCTGCCTCTTTCTGCTGTTGACTTCCCCCTGATGATTGAGCGCGATGGTATTACAATGGCTATCCATGCCATGGGGGTGAATGATGATGGTTCCTTTGATTATATTCACAGTTTTCACACGGGCGAACAGCTCAAATTCGGATTCTGCCATGCCGGACTTCTCGCCCTGAGTGCTCAGGAAACCTATGAACACCTGCGCAAGCAGCCGGTGGATGCAGTTTTTATGTACAGCTGTGTCTCCAGGAAATGGATACTTGGTGAAGATATAGATGTTGAGGTCTGTCCGATATCACAGCTTGCACCTCTTGCAGGATTCTTTGCATACGGAGAGTATTTTTCTCATTCAACAGGGAAGGGATTCTTTTTCAGTCAAACCATGACTGTTCTTGCTCTGGGAGAAAAGGACAGGAACAGGATACTTGATAATGAGGCTGAAGCGTCCTGCCCGGACAACAATGACTCCAGACAGCTGAAGACGTTAAAGGCACTCCATCGTCTGGTGGAAACTTCGGCACGGGAAATTGAAGAAATCAATTCCGAGCTCTTACAGCTGTCCCAGAAGGATTCTCTTACCGGGCTGTATAACCGGCGTTACCTGGATGCACAGTTCTCTATTGAAATTAAAAGAGCAAGCCGTACAAAGAAGCCGCTCTCGGTAATCCTGATCGATGTTGACTATTTCAAGCGCTACAATGATACCTATGGCCATGTTGCCGGAGATAACTGCCTGCGGGGCATTGCCCTGGAGGTTAAGAAAGTCTTTAAGCGCCCTGTGGATCTCTTTGCCCGATATGGAGGAGAGGAGTTTATCTGTATTCTGCCGGAAACAGACGTGGATGGAGCACGGCATATAGCTGAAAAAATTCAGGAGACAATAAAGAATCTGTCTTTTGAACATGCACAGTCCGCAGTATCCGACTTTGTAACAGTTTCGATGGGAATGGTAACAGCCAGGCGTGTAGATAAAACCATGACTCAGGATTTCTTCATTAAAGCCTGTGATAAAAGACTATATGAGGCAAAAGCCGCCGGGAGAAACCGGATCATTTTTGATGAGCTGTAGTTTGCACCGGGTATCTATTTTTCTATTCTGTTTCTGCCTCGGTTCTTTGCCACATACAGCAGTTCATCCGCTCGACCTGTCATAGCCTCAGCGCTTTCTCCCAGGTTTTCAACCACGCCACCGCTTATGGTAATTATTCTTTTGGTGTCAAATTCCCAGCCGATTCGGGATACAGACTCTCGAAGTCTGTCTGCAATTTCATAGGTGGAGATCATATCTGTCTCCGGTAATACCACAAGGAATTCTTCTCCGCCGTATCTACCTATTACATCGGTTTCACGAAGACCGTTTTTTACTGTTTCAACTGTTTTTACCAGCACCAGATCCCCGATTTGATGACCATAGCAGTCATTTACACTTTTAAAGAAATCTATATCAAATAGAATGATAGATAATTTGTTATCATATCGCCGGCTTCTTCTCACCTCTTCTTCCAGGTACTCGGAAATATATTTCTTGTTGTAAATTTTGGTGAGACCGTCTCTTATGGAAATATAGCGGAGTGATTCGAGGGCTTTGTCGGCAATGTCCTCCTTTTCTTTCAATCGGTCTACCATCACATTGAAGTAGTTGGTTACGTCGCCTATCTCTGTACCGATTTCCGATTCAATCTTTTGAACCCCATCTACCCTGGTGTTTTCGATGATGCTGCGCATGGAGTTTGACAAGTCTATAATGCTTGAACACGATCCGTGTTCCGCTATATTCAACCCGGTTTTCTCGTGTTCTGCAGATACTCGAACGGGAATGAATTTCTTGATCAGTCTGAGAATCAGGAACGAGAATCCAAATCCCCAGACAAAACATGTCAGTACACCGACTACCTGAACACCCACAAGTTCTAATCGACTGAGTTCCATTTCTGCAAGTAGTTTATGCTTAATGAAAATTCCTGTGGTTATTGTTCCCCATACTCCTGCAAAGGCATGCACAGGTACTGCGGATACCACGTCGTCAATGCCCGCTTTTTCCAGAAAGAAGGTTCCGTAGTAGACAATCAGCCCGCTGCCTATTCCGATTATCAGTGATGCTCCTGATGGTACATAGGCACATCCCGCAGTGATGGCCACAAGGCCGGCAATTACACCGTTAATTATCATTTCCGGTTCCGGTAATCTGCTTTTTCCTACGGACATGCTCAGGAACATGGCCGTTATACCGCTGAAGGAGGCAGTAATTATTGTATTTAATACCACCTGGGCCACCCCGGGATCAGCCTTAAGGGAACTTCCTCCGTTGAAGCCGAACCAGGCAAAAAACAGAATAAAGGTGCCAAGGTAGGCAAAGACAATATTGTGTCCCTGAATTTTCTGAGGAGTACCGTCAGCGGCAAATCTGCCTATTCTGGGCCCTATGACTATTGCACCTGCCAGGCCTACCCACCCTCCGATGGAATGCACTACGCTGGAGCCTGCGAAATCGAGAAATCCCAGTTTCTGCAGCCATCCGGCCTGGTTTTCATAAAAGAGCCCTCCCCAGGCCCAGTGGCCGAAAACGGGGTAGATGATTGCAGAAGTTACAAATGACATTATCAGGTATGTACTGAACTTAGCCCGTTCCGCAACAACTCCCGAATCGATGGTTGCTGCCGTTCCTACAAAAACAGCCTGAAAAGTAAAGAATGTGGCTTTCCAGCTGTCATCATCGAAGGAGGTAAAGAAGTCGGATATGCCGATTAACCCGGAAAATGTTTTGCCAAACATGAGGCCATACCCGACAAACCAGAAAGCAGCAACTGAAAAGATAAAATCCGTCAGGTTTTTTATAGCAACGTTTATTGAATTCTTTGCCCGGGAGAGGCCCGTCTCCAGGGCCATGAAGCCTGCCTGCATAAGAAACACCAGCATTGCCGAGACAAGTACCCAAAGGATGTCAGCAAGAGATTTTCCGTTTGAAACGACATCAGAAATTCCCTGAGCTGCGGCGGGTGAGATTGAGAGTAGAAATAGTGCGGGAACAAGGAGGTGTTTCATTAATTCTCCTCAGTATTAACACGTTGAAAAAAGGTTCGTGTCATATCCGCTCAGCATGGGTTAGCAACAGATGCAGATTAACATAATCTTAATGCAAAAAGTATACCATGATACAGAATAGAGCTTAAAATTTTATATAATAACAAGATACAGGATGGCTGTCGGGTATTTGTCCGAATGAAAGTCAGAGAAAGCTACAAATTGGGAGAAGTTGAACAGTATAAATTACCAATAGGTAAAAAATATTTTATACAGTAATGCTGTCGCCTGTATGGAATACTGTAACAGGCAGTCTGTCACTCATGTATTTCAGGGTCGGGAAATCAATACAGTGCATGGGATAAAAGAATTCCATGTTCTTTTTCTCAAACCAGGAAACGGTTTCATGCACTGTTGTGCGATTGTCATCAAAGAGATGCATACCGCCGATGACACCTCTCAGGGGCTGTCCGGAGACTTCCTCGGCCTGGATGCAGATATTTGCAATTCCGGAATGGGAGCAACCGCTGATAACAATACAGCCTTTCTCTGTTTTCAGGGCTATAGCGGAGTCTTCCCGCATAGGATCATTATTGTGTACGCCCTTTTCAAAGGCAGTTTTGCGAGGTATTTCGCCAAGAAAAAACAGCCCGTCTCCAATTTCTACAGGTGCAGAGGAGAGCTTCAGGGTATAGCGGTCTTCAAGTAATGTTTTTAATGCGGAAGGAACTTTTTCCAATAGTTCCGGATGGGCATACAGTTTTGTTCCTGCAGGGGGATTAAAAAACTCGATACCATCGGCATGGTCCCAGTGATGGTGGGAGAGGGTTACCGCATTCACTGAACTCAAGTCGGACTGCATGTACCCGGCATTCTTGAGAAAAAGACCTGATGGCCCACCGTCAAGAAGTATATTCTGACTCTGCCAGTGAATTAGAAGGCTCAAACCCCATTCAGCCTGACAGGTTCGTGCATGTTTTCTCCCTACGGTATTTTCCATCAAAATATCTACTGTCAGTGTTTTTTCCATTATTCTTTTCTCCCGAGCATGTGCAGTTATTGATTTATAGTATCATTATTATTTAGCATAGGTATACAGACGGGAAAAGTTTCTGTGATACATGATTTATTTATTACTCAGTTTAAGGATTCTGAGGGCTCCCTGAATGACCAAAGTAAAAACTATAACTCCTGCGATCAGATCAGGAATCCCGGTATTGAAAAGATGAACCAGTATTCCTGCAATAATTACTCCCATATTAATAATTACATCATTGGAGGTGAAAATCATACTGGCCTGAATATGTGCTTCACGGCTTTTTGATTTTTGCAGAATGTAGAGACAGGTGGTATTAGCTGCAAGGGCCATAGCTGAGATGGCAATCATGGTAAGAAACTCAGGCATAGCCTTGATACCGATAAACCTTCGAATAACTTCTGTTATACCAAGAAGTGCAAGTACAATCTGAAACAAGCCTGCAAGCTTCGATATCCTTTTCTTTAAAACCAATGTCCCGCCAACTGCAATAAGGCTGATGCCATATACAAAGGAGTCGGCCAGCATGTCGAGACTGTCTGCCACCAGTCCCATGGAATGGGAAAAGAGACCAAATATGATTTCCAGCAGAAAAAATGATAAGTTAATAATCAGCACTATCCACAACAGGCTTCGCTGCTTATTTTCCTCTTCAAATTGAGGACTTTCAACCTCTTCAGAAGCAATCATTTTTCCGCCTAACTTTAAATGAAGAATGGAAGAGGTAATTTCCGCAAGTTTTCCTGTGTGATAAACAAAGATCCGCCGCTGCGAAATATCAAAATCTATATGCCTTATTTCATTAAAGCCTTCCAGTTTCATGCGAATAAGATTTTGCTCGGAAGGGCAGTCCATCTTTTCTATGTGATATTCTGTTTTCTTCATTAAATCCTCACATATAATATCTTAGCTGCTGAAATTATGATCGCTACTTTCTTGTAACAGAAATCTTTTACCACATAAGAATTTCTGTCCTGTTTTCATCTTTCAGGATATTGAACTGAAAGTAGTACTGAAGCCCGTTCTTTGAAGTCTGTGTGATATCCGGGATAAAAACGGAGTCTTCCTCTGTCAGTAGTGCATTTTCAATATCAAGAGAGTAGATGATAGATGCTGAATCAGTATTATCCATTTCGGGATTAATGGGAGTTATTATCAATACTCCGTTTTGGTTAAGCTCGGTTTGCAGATCAAGGGAGCTGGCTAAATAGAGTTTGCCTGTTCTCCATCCAATCAGGTAGACTGTTCCCGGATATGCATCCGTTGATATAATGGTTTCTCCATCACGGCTTACCTCTATATCCGGGTGTCCCTCTCCAGATGTATCCGTCGCCCAGCTTCTACTTTCGGGATCGTACTCGACTGACCATCGCTGATCGGCTGAGCTGAACCGTATGTAGTCGAACTGGTAATCCGGCAGAAAAGAGAGGCTTTTATAATCAAAACAGGCAACTCCCTCCGGGCATTCTGCGCTTTTATCTGTGAGGATCATCAGGCCTGAGTCATCGGCGGTCCATTCTACATCCTGTACATACAGGTAATCCGGTACTTCAATCTGAATGATACATGTTAGGGGTTCCGTTTCAATGATGCAGATTTCGCCTCCAGTCTCTTTGGTTGTGACCAATGCAAGCCGGTTGTCTGTGTTGGCCCATGAGAAGGCTGCCAGAGTGCCTTCAATTACAATTTGGGGAGGGTATTCCGGGGGTGCTGCGAATAGACCTAAACTGGTTGTCACAGCAAAAACTAGAATAATTGCTATAGGGACACGAATATATTCAGGTCTGTATACTTCCATAGGGTCCAAGTGACCCACATAGTGGCTATCCGTCAGCCTGTATTTACTATTCTCATCTCCCTGAATAATACAAAAAATTCTGCAATAGGTAAAAATACATACTTAAATCTAACAATTAAACCATTGCGCCGTTGCATTCATGCTACTATGAAGCAACAACATATGAGTAGATTTTAACACCGCAGCATAGGGAGGCTTTTGTGCGTGCACTAATAAAGTTTAAAGATGGTTATGATGGTCTGGAACTTAGAGATATGGAACTCCCGGTTCCGAAGGCAAATGAAGTACTGGTCAAGGTTCATTCCTGCGGAGTCTGCGGAACTGATTTGAAAATACAGGAAGACGGATTTCCCTATACTCCTCCTGTTATAATCGGGCATGAGTTTTCCGGTACAATAGAAAAAGTTGGTGATAAAGTCACCGACTGGAAAGCCGGAGACAGAGTAATTGCGGAACAGCATTTTCATCACTGCGGTAAATGTGAGTACTGCCTCACAGGCCGGCGCCAGTTCTGCCCTTCCAAGAGGTCGCCGGGGTATTTTTCCGACGGGGCATTCGCCGAATACATTGCTGTTGAACAGTCACTCCTGCACCTGATTCCGGAAAACCTCAGTTTTGAGCAGGCGGCTCTGGTTGAACCCATGGGTATTGCAGCATCTGCCATTCTCGGAAAGGCCGGGGTTAATCCCGGGGAGTTCGTTGTAATTCTGGGTACCGGGCCTATTGCACTGCTTGCCCTTCAGATGGTAAAGGCTGCAGGTGCAGCCCATGTTGTTACAACCGGACTTGATGTAGATGAGGATTCCCGTTTCAAGGCTGCCCTTGCCTTCGGTGCTGATATGACCATAAATGTTCAGCAGCAGGATCCTGTAGAAGTAATAAAAGGGGCTACCGGCGGGAAGATGGCCGATCTGGTCATAGACTTGTCCGGCGCTGCTCCTGCAATTCTCTCCGGATTCAACATGTTGAAAAAAGACGGCCGCTTCTGTGCTATCGGTCTTCCACACGGAAACGTGGATTTTCCCTGGGCCGACGCAGTTCTCAAAGCGGTTACTGTATTTTTCAGTTTCAGTTCCGATTTCCGGGCCTGGGAGCGCTGTCTTCAGATGATGTCCGACGGAAAGATAAAAACTGATGGTTTCACAGATAACTGTTTTGCCCTTGAAGACTGGTCCAGCGCCTTTGATATGGCAAGAAGCGGAAAGGCCCTTAAGGTGATTATAAAACCGTCTTAACTGAGTTCCGGTTTTTCCTGCGGGGTATAGTTCAGTTTAATATGCCCGGTGTAGGACACTTTTAATACAGAAGTTCAAACCCGGGGAATGAGTAACCTGCAGAAGGACATGATTTTGATGGTATGTAGTTATGTTCAGAATTTATTGTTACTTTACTACATCATCTGTGATGATTCCGCATGACTATTACGTGCTCCACGAATTATCAGGTAAAGACTCAGTGCAAGTTCTGTTATAAACGCAGGCGTAAAAACTATCCCACCAAGAATGTCCGCGTACTGATGATAATTAATCATCAGTACCTGGGCAAAACTGTCAATCATATAGCCTGCCGATGCAATAAACATAAAGTACCCCAGAATAGAGGGGAAGTAATCTGCCTTAATCATCAGAATCCCAAGAAAAATCAGGTTTACTGCAAAAAAGATCATTCCAAGAGTGTAGCCTGTTGCATGAGCCTGGGCAAATATCAGAGAAAAATGTGAGCTTTCTGCAGAAGCGGTAAACCGTATAGCCAGGAACAGATTTACAAGGTTAACTGCTATAATCACTGCCTGAGTCATTCTGAACATAAGTGCAAGGCGGGCAAGCAGTTCGCTTGTCTGACGGAACATGCGGAAGAACAGGGCTGCAATGGCAATGTCGCTGATTACCATAATAATATCGAAAAGTATGGAAAGTCGAAAAAGGCTTTCATTTCCGGCAATTGCATCTGCTGTTTCGGCTGCATTTGTAACATCAATAAAACTCTGCCGGATAACAAACTCGGCAATCAGTCCGGAAAAAAATATCAGCAGATACACTATGCCTGCAATACGTCCGGTACGCTGCAGTTCTCTATAGTCCAATGTGATACTCATTGTAACTCCTATACTGAAATTGTTCCTGCGGTCTCGGGGTTAATAATCACATTGCCATGTTTATGTCCCTTTTCCACGTAGCTGTGTGCTTTCTGAATTTCTTCCAGGCTGAAAACTTTATCTATCAGAACTTTCAGGTTGCCCTCTGCAATATACGACAGAACTTCCCTGTATTTGCTAACCGTTTCTTTTGTAGGAGAGGCGATACTTGTGAATACACCATTCTTGGTAAGGGATGCTTTTGCTTCCTTTTTAGGTGCCTTTCCTACAGCATCAAAAACTATATCCCAGGTGTTGGTGTTGAAAGGGGATTCCCGGGTGTAGTCAAATACCCTAAATATGCCAAGCTCCTGTATCAGTGAAACACTTGATGGTCCGCAGACCGCTGCAGTCTCACAGCCGAATATTTTAGACAGCTGAACTGCGGCGGAGCCAACCGATCCGGATGCCCCGTAGATAAGGACCTTTTTTCCCGGTCCGGCACCGGCTTTTCTTAAGAGCTGAAATGCCGTCATGCCTCCCACCGTTGATGCAGCAGCTGTATCAAAACTGACGGATTCCGGTTTTTTTGTAAGAACGCTGTGTTTGGGGCTTGCTGGAATACAGAGAAACTCAGCATTGGCTCCCCGGGCAAGGCCAGTGGTGGTTCCACATACATCATCTTTAATTTTGTAACCGTCAACACCATCGCCGACAGCCCTGACTATTCCGGAAAACTCAACGCCGGGAATACTCATTGGTTTAAATCCCATAAAGAAACCCAGAATTCCTGTTACTATACGGGGAATTTTTCGGAGCATAACATCCCCCCGGGTTACTGTGGCACTCTTAACCTGAATCAGTATTTCTCCGGGACCCGGAACCGGTTTTTCTATCTGCCTTAGCTGGATTATTTCCGGTCCTCCCGATTTGGGGACCCATGCACACTTCATTGTTTCCATGGACTATGACCTCATCCTTCGAAAGTAGGGAAATATACTGCAGAGGTCAAAATAATTTTGAGATACCTGAGTCTGCCTTTTCCTGGAATCCGGATCAGCTACAATTGCGAGATGAATTCCATATATGAAGTCTCCTGTTCCGGGAGTACGCCGGCTTTTATATTCTGTGTGAGGTATGCAAAGAGCTGCTCCCGGTACTGCTGGTCAACTTCCTGCATGATTGCAGGTCCATAAACTGAAAGGTTCTTCTCAAGTAGAGCATAGATTTCATCCGGCAGTGCAACTGTATAGAGAGTGATTATACTGCCTAAAACCATATTCACTCCGCCAATCTGTGCCTGTTGAAGCCCTTTAAGACGGGTCTGGTAGGTGTAGCTTTCCGAATCAAGCTCCGTCAGATACTCCCGTGATGCCTGCAGTACACCTGCAAAGAGATGGGCGAGGACTGCGGTCATTTTAATTATCCGCTCGCTTGGTACAGGATTCGTGAGACCTTGCTCTTTTTGAAGTAGAACATTGAGATTTGTGTAAATTGGAAGAATATAATCCAGACCAGCTTCAGCTGATTGTGATTTGAGCTCCTGATCAAAAAGCTCCCAGTGCAGGTAAATATCATTTAGCAACTTGTCACTGATGCCTATTATCTCATTTTTGTCAGCCAGATCAGTTTCAGCCTGCAATGCTGTAACAACACTGCTGATATCATAGGTATTCTCCTGAGCAGAGAGAGTAACGCCGGCAGTAAAAAATAATAAAGAGAGTGTGGAAATAAGGATACGCTTCATACCGCTATGCTATTACAGAGTAAAAATGTGTATCAAGCAATTCGTGGATACATTAATGTAACTTATAAGGTTTAAGTGAATTCTGTTATAGAAAATAGTGCCGGACACTGGGCCCGGCATTAATTGTATAATCTTAATGGTGATAATTACCGCTTGAACAGATGTTGCCTATTCAGTGAGAATGGCATTGAAACCGCATTCGGCTTCACACGCTCCGCAATCAGTGCATTCATCACTAATTTCAAAGTAGTTTTTTCCCTGCGGGATGCTGATGGCTCCTACAGGACAGGCGCTTTCACATGCTCCGCATGACTGACATGAATCGGGATCAATTTTGTGCATTGTGTTCTCCTCTGAAGGGGTATATCTGTGTTCACTATACCGTCTATAGGTATTATATGGCGAGATATTTTTTTGGAATTTTCCCTGACCTAAAAGGACATTCTATGTGGAGCCGGGAATGATTAAAGAATGAAGAAAGTACCGGCTTCCTGATCGAGGACGAATAGTATGGTGTTGATATAGTCTCATACGGGTACTCTTCAGGATTTGAAACATACTCAAGCGGATGGTACTGCAATATCGATCAGAAAATTCAATAACAGTTTCTGAACATAAAAAAAGGACCGCATTTGCGGTCCTTTCTCATTAATGTCAGAGGCAGATTAATAGCGGCGGCTGTTGCCTCTGCCACCTTCACGACTCTCTGCTTCATTAACACGAATATTACGACCATCAAGGTCTGTTCCATTGAGGCTTGAAATTGCTGCATCTGCAGCGCTTTCTTCCGCCATTTCAATAAATCCAAACCCTTTTGACCGGTTTGTGTCACGGTCTGTAATAATACGGGTAGAGGTTACTTCTCCATACTGAGCAAAAGCTCCGGCAAGGTCAGTTTCGGTGGTATTCCAGCTAAGGTTACCTACATAAATTTTCTTGGACATATCGTCTCCTGTTCCGGAAATCTCCGGGAATAATTGTTTTTACGGAATGAATCTTGAATTGTGGAATCGGAAATTGAAGACAGGAAACAAAAACTCCAGTTACTATGTAAGCAATATTACGGTTCTACATAACAGATTTCAGTCTGTAGATTTGACCATACGAGGTTTTTTGGTGATTGTCAACTGCTTCCAATAAGGAAGGTGTTTTTTTCCCGATTTTTTAAAAGGCAGTATTTTGCTAATGAAAGCTATTATTATCAGTCTGCTAATCCCATGCTAACGAAAACAGAACATTAAAATTGAGTTATAAAATCATGCGTGTATTAATAACAATCTTTCTATTTACCTTGTCATATTCAGTACTTTTTTCGGTGGAGCTTGATTCCAGTGTTGCCGGCCATTATGCAGTGGAATCCCTGATTCAGAAAGAGTGCATCTATCTTGAGACAGAGGGAAAAACAGAAATGCCTCTGGAAATGGTCAGCAGTCTGCTGGAGCGACCAGATATTCTTGAGACGATCGGTGGGGTTTATGAAAGTATGCAGACCGAAGGAAAGGCAAGAGAATTCCGAGTTAAAAAGGTAGCAGAAGGAAAATACACCTATGTAAGCCGCAAGAATCAGGAGACCGGTATCGAAGAGGTCGCACGGGTTTTTGTTCAGGATGAAAAGGCACTGGTTGCCTATCTTGGGAAAGGGCACCGCTTTTTCGGTGCGTTTCAGGTGCTGGTGCAGGTTGAATTAACTCCTGCATTAGACAGTGGAAGCAAGTACAACGTGTGTGTCTACGCTTATCCGGATTCCGGTACGATCCGTCTGTTTGCGAAAATTCCTGGTGTTGAAGGATACTTTAAAAGAAAGACAACAGAAATTACCGAGTTGGCGCTGTCTATCTGTCACATGATGTATGAACAGGAGAATGCGGGATTGGACTGATTAGCGGTCCTTATACCTTTTTGGTTAAATATTAGCTGTTCAAACAGCTCAATTGTTCAAGCGAAATAAGAATGCCTGTTTCTTCTGGAACCGATGAACAGGGTTTGTAGATTTCTAATCTGCGATTTCTGTATGTATCGATAACAGTTTCATTCGAAGATACAGTCATCTTCCGGCGTTCTGCTCTATCTTCTCAATATAAGCCTGAAGCACTTCTTTTGATCTGTAATCCAATAAGATATATATTAGTAAACAGCTAAAGATCTCCGGAGGATGATGGCATGAAAGAAACGGTAAGCAATATACAGTCGTTGGGGTTTCAGTGGGCAACCCGCGATCCTTTTCTGTTCTGTGCCCATCATTATGATCATTATCCGGCCGGGAATGAGCATCAGGGGCCGGCTGCCTCCCTTGCCGGCAGAAGTATCGGGCAGGACTTTACAATAAAAGACGGATGGCGGATGTACCACGGTGAACAGGTTCCGGGTTTTCCAGAACATCCCCACCGCGGGTTTGAAACAATAACTATTGTACTGGAAGGTTTTGTTGATCACTCCGATAGCCATGGTGCTGCAGGGCGGTACGGTGAGGGTGATGTGCAATGGATGACCGCCGGCAGTGGTCTGCAGCACTCGGAAATGTTTCCATGCGTGTATAAAGACAGACCCAACACCCTGCATCTCTTTCAGATATGGCTGAACCTGCCCGGTAAAGACAAGTTTGTGGATCCCCATTACACCATGCTCTGGGCAGAAGACATTCCGATACGTAAAGAGAAAGATGATGAAGGCAGGGAAATTTCCATCCGCATTATTGCAGGAAGCCTCCACGGGGATTCCGCTCCGGAGCCGGCACCCAATTCTTGGGCTGCTGACTCTGAAAACCATGTTGCTGTCTGGCTTATAAACCTGGCCCCAAATGCGGTATGGACCCTGCCGGAAGCCTCCGCGGAAACAGTACGTACCCTCTATTACTATGAGGGGGGTGGATTAACCGCTGAAGAAAGCAAAATTCCTGTTAATCACTCCTTTGATACAATTTCCGAAAAACCAGTCTGTCTGAAAAACGGAAATAAGGTGAGCCGGATTCTGCTTCTCCAGGGCAGACCCATTAAGGAACCGGTCGCCCAGTACGGGCCCTTTGTTATGAACACCCATGAAGAAATAAATCAGGCTATAACCGATTATCAGGCCACCCGGTTTGGTGGATGGCCATGGACTACCAGGGAACCGGTTCACTCTCCCCATGCTGTGCGCTTTGCCCGGTATGCCGATGGAAAGATCGACGAAAGGCAGTGAATATCCATGGTGACTTTAACCTGTTCAGTATATGCGGTTTGTGGAAATACCTGAATGAGCTCTGTTGATGAATATATCGAGAGCCAGGCTGAAGCAGTTCGCCCTGTACTTGTCAGAGTGAGGGAAATTGTGCTCTCCTCCGCGCCCGGTGCGTTGGAGGGAATTGCCTATGGAATGCCGGCCTACAAGCTTTCCGGCAAGCCGCTGGTATACTTCGCTGCCCTGAAAAAACATCTCGGGTTCTATGCCACTCCCTCAGGCCATGAAGATTTCGCAGACCGTCTCGCATGCTATACGTGCGGTAATGGCTCAGTTCAGTTTCCCTTTGACAAGCCGATTCCCTACGACCTGATACGTGAAATGGTGGAATTCCGGGTGCGGGAGAATGGGGTGATATAATAGAATGCGGGTAATATCAGTTAGGGATATGAAGACTACAAAAAAGAACTTCCTGCATTAAAAAATGAGCAGGAAGAGCGTGATTTCCGGGCCTTTCATGATTCTGCAGATTTTATAGATTGGAATGAAGCTTGGACGGGACGCTTTTCTGATTTAAAACCGACCACCAAAGCCATTTCCATCAGGCTTCCTCAGTCTCTCATAGAAGATCTGAAAATCCTTGTGAACAAACGTGATGTTCGCTATCAGTCGCTTCTCAAGATATTACTGGCGGAAAAAGTTGATGATGAGTGTGGAAGAAAGAGGGTTGGGTGATTGAATCCATGAACCATGGTTTGATTGGTAATTATAAGTCTGCCGGAGCTGATATCTACATTCGGGCATTTTTACTGCCAATTCGTCTTTCTTCAGTCAGCTTTTTGAAAAAGAGAGAATCCTGTTGACATGCATATTAATTCGCATAACATTATATATATTATGCTGATCTCGACCTATTTTTAGAAAATTGTCCCGGGTTGTCAGTCGTGAGGTATGACGGAAGAAGCTAAGCAGGTATAAGATTCATGAAATAAAAACGCAGTTTAATGACGAGTGTGTTGTCCTTTGTTGCAGGCAGCGTTGCTGTCAGTTTGATTATTTCTGCGGCATTTATTCTGATTCACACGCGTGTACTGGTCATGGATGGCCTTAAAGACCAGGCTTCTGTCATTACGAGTATCGTCGAAGTCGAGTTTTCCGTATTTTTTGATAAAGAGGATAACAGTGGTTGGAACGATCCGATGGAGCGCTCGCTCCAGCAGATTATGGCTTCCTCGGACAATCTTCTTGAAATAAACATCTATGAAATCCCAACCGGCAGGGCGGCAGCGTCTTCAGACATCAGTCTCAAGGGAAAGGCAGTTGATCCAGAAGATATCGAAGCTGCCCGGAATGACGAGACGGTCGTTCTTTTTGAAAAGGAAGATGGCATAAGCTTCATAGACGTGACGTCGCCACTGCACACTAATGGCAACATAGATTACGTGATGGGCATAAAAATCAGTACGGCTCAGGAATTGGGGGAACTCAGGGCGACGGTATTTCAAACCCTTGGAATAGGTGTGTTTTTTCTCGCGATTGTCATTGTCATTATTTTGGTATTCTCACGCAGGCTTATCAAACCAATCCTGTCAGTTGGCGAAGGGGTCAAGGATCTTGCAGTAGGTGACTCTGACCTGAAAAAACGTCTTCATGTTCGGCGACAGGATGAAATCGGCCGGCTTGCGTCAGATTTCAACACGTTCTCCGGCCAGTTGCAGGACTCATTCAGGAATATCAAAGACTCTCAGGCAGAGATCACCGAACTTGTTCAGCGGCTGGAAAAAAGTTCGGCAGCAACTACGAATGCAGTATTGACTGTTAAGTCGAGTATTGATTGTGTGCGTACCAGCGCCTCTGAGCAGACGGATAGTGCACGGAATTCAGCGGCCACTGTTGAAGAAATCGCTCGCAGCATCGAGTCTCTCAATAAAACTATCGGCGACCAGGCGGAGCATGTATCCCAGGCTTCCGGGGCTATTGAGCAAATGACTGCCAATATTGCTTCGGTTTCTTCGGCGGTGGAAAAAATGTCCGACCAATTCGCCGATTTAGCACTTGCTGCCAAAGAAGGTAAAGGTGAACAGGAGTCTTCCGCGCTTCTTATTTAAAATATTTTTGAGCGGTCAAGTTCTCTACAGGATGCAAACTCTGTTATCTCGGTAATTGCCTCCCAGACGAACCTGCTTGCCATGAACGCGGCGATAGAGGCAGCCCACGTCGGGAATGCCGGGAAAGGTTTTTCCGTTGTGGCCGACGAAATCAGGAAACTCGCGGAAAATGCGCAGGAGCAGTCGAAAAAAATCAGCCGTGATATTCATGTCGTGGAATCTGCAATTGTTGAGGTGGTTACATCGTCTGATCGCCTGGGAAACGCCTTCAGCAAAATTGATCATAGCATCAACCAGACGAAGGAGATCGTGAAGCTTGTTTCCGTGGCAATGGTAGAACAAAAATCCGGATCAGAGAATCTGCTCTCGTCGCTGCAATCTCTCAACTCGCTGACGGATGGGGTTCGCAGTGGATCAAGTGAGATGAACATGGGTAATGAATCTCTGGTGGAGGATGTGACCAAAGTTCGAAACCTTGCCTCTTCCATTGAGGAAGAGCTTTCTGTTGTATGGCAGGCTGCGGACGATCTTGACGAGAACGCGCGTAATGCCGCCCAGATGGCGGTGGATGCAGGTCATGCAATCCGTACTATGGAAGCTGCAGTCGGAAAATTTAAAATTTAAGAGCCCTAACGGTGTTTTATCTTGGTATTTCCAGTTTACAGACCGGGGAGAGTTGTCAGCCCTCTTTCTTTTCCAGATAATAGTTATAGTCCCCTTCAAACACAGACATCTGTCCATGGTCAATTTCAAAAACCCTGTTAACCAGGTGTTTAAGAAAATACCGGTCGTGGCTGACAATAATGACGGTGCCCTCAAACTCCTGAAGTGCTTCCAGCAAAACTTCCCGGCTGGCGATATCAAGGTGGTTTGTCGGCTCATCGAGCATCAGAAAATTGATGGGTCTGGCAAGCAGTGAGGCCAGCATTACCCGGCTTTTTTCCCCTCCCGAAAGTACCGAGATCCTCTTCTCTACATCGTCACCGGAAAACTGAAAGGCCCCCAGCAGGTTCATGATGCTGCCTTTTGATTCGGTGGGCAGCAGAGCAGACAGTTCCTCAAAAATCGTGTTGGAGGAAGTCAGGCTGTCCCCGGAATACTGGCTGAAATAGCCGGGGGTAACAGAAGCGCCGAGCCCGCAGTTCCCGGAACTTGCTTCGGTCAGCCCCGCAATAACCTTGAGAAAGGTGGATTTTCCGGCGCCGTTGATTCCGGTCAGGGCAATTTTATTTCCCCGTTCCACTGCGCCGGTGATGCCATTGAATACAGGATGGACCCCGCCGTCCTTAAGAGGCCACTCCTTGGCAAGGTCTTCCATGGTGACCACCATGTCGCCGCTCCGGGGGCAGGAAGCAAAGTTGAACTTCATTACCTTTGGTGCCGGGGGAACCACAATCCGCTCCATCTTTTCTATCATTTTTACCCGGGACTGGACCTGAGCCGCATGGGAGGCCCGGGCGGCAAAACGGGCAATAAACTCCTCTTCCTTGGCAAGCATTGCCTGCTGCCGTTTCTGGGCCGCAACTAACTGTTCCCGCCTTATTGCCCGCTCAGTGAGGAAGAAGTCGTAATCCCCGCTGTAGGTCTGTATGGTTTCGCCTGCGGCCTCAATAGTGCGGCTGCAGATGCGGGTCATGAACTCCCGGTCGTGGCTGGTCATCATCAGTGCGCCTTTGAAGCTTTTAAGCCACTCTTCCATCCAGAGAATGGATTCCATGTCCAGGTGGTTGGTGGGTTCGTCCATTAAGAGCACATCCGGGTTGAGCAGCAGCACCCGGGCCAGAGCGATGCGCATTTTCCATCCGCCGCTGAAGCTTGCCATATCCAGCTGCTGACGGCTCTCGGCAATTCCGAGGCCGTCCAGAATCGCCCTGGCTTCTGTCTCAAGCTCATAGCCGCCGATGTTCTGAAACTCCATCTGCACTTCACCGTAACGGGCCATGAATTTCTCCATGTCCTCATCGCTCATCTGCCCCATTGCCTCGGTATCACCCATGGTATGTTCCATCTCTTCCAGCTGCAGGCCTAATTCATAGACACTGCCTGCCCCCTGGAGCACTTCCTGAAACGCGGTTCTTCCGGCGCTTTCGCCTACATCCTGGGAGAAGTAACCGATAACGGTGCCGGGATCAACTGTTACTGTGCCGTCATCGGGCTGCTCTTCCCCCGTAATAAGACGGAAGATGGTAGTCTTGCCGGAGCCGTTGGGGCCAACCAGGCCGATACGGTCCTGGGGCCGGATAAGCAGGGAAGAATCCCTGAAGAGGATACGTTCGCCGTAGGCAACGCGGATACCGGACATGTTTATCATTGAATGGGGCTCCTGACTGTAGGGTGAATCGCGCTGATTGTACTGTGTCGGTTTAGGGAGTGTCAATTTGGTCACTCTTACCTTTGATTTCAATTAGACGGATGTTTTTAGTACTATAATGGGCATGTGAGAACCGGAAAATACTGATATTGTCCGGCTTTCATTATTGTTACTACTTTTCAAGTGTTCGGAGAGTTAAGAAACTAACACAAGCTATTTTTGACTACTTTTACGCTGTTTAGACTAATAAATGTTAGTAGAAATTGAAAACTGTTAATTTACATCTCAAATAATCAGCTCATAAAATTATTGGTAACCTTATCTATCAAAAAAGGAGAAATAGATATGTTGTCAAACAAAACACTGCGAAGAATTCTGGTTTCCCTATTATTGTTATGCTTTTCATCTACAATTATGTTCGCCGCAGGTCAGTCCGAGGATAAAAAGCCTCAAGTACTAAAAATTGCAAATTATTTTGCACCAGATCATCCGGTTAATAAAAATCTGGAAGACATCTTCAAGAAGACAGTTGAAAGTGAGACTGACTTGGTTGTAGAGATTTATCCTTCCAATCAGCTTGGTGGAGAATCAGAGTTTTCTGAAGGAGTTATGATTGGAAACATTGAAATGGCTGTTACAGGTAATATTTGGGAACTCTACAATGAGGATATTGCCTTTACACAGCTTCCCTATGTTTTTGTCAGTGTCGACCATGCTAATGCCATTATGAATGGCGAGGTCGGGAAAAAAGTATATAGTGAGTTATTCAGTCCTATCGGGATCAAAGTTCTCGGATATTTTTCCCAAGGTGGTAGAGCCCTTTCAAACAATGTCCGCCCCATTGATTCTCCTGCAGATGCTGAAGGTATAAAGATGCGGACATGGCAGGGAACCACCATAATCGAAATCATGGAAAGATTTGGTTTTGATGTAACAGTTATGGGCATGGATGAGTTATTCACCGCTTTGCAGCAGGGTGTTGTAAATGCCCAGGACAATCCTGTTTCTGCTACCTACCATAATGGCTGGTTTGAAGTCCTTGATTATGTTTCTTTGACAAACCATATCATATCGCCCAATTATTTTGTAATCAACGAGAAAGCCTTTGAGGGTTTAACTGACCAGCAAAGGTCGGTTATAGAGAAAGCTGCAAAGCAGGCAATTGCGAAAACACAGGCGGACATAGTTGCTGATGAAGAAAGTATTGTTAAACTCATTCAGGATGAGATGGGAGTACAAGTATCCTACTGTGATATTAAACCCTTCATGGAAAAGGTTCTTCCGATGATAAATGAGTATAAAGAAAAGCATCCTGCTGTAAGTGGTATTATTGATGAGATTCAAGATACCGGAAAGGATTTCCTTTAATTAACTTATAAAGAATATCCAAAGTACAATTTGGACACACAATAGAATTACATCGATTTGTGTGTCCAAATTATTAATAGGAGAACTTATCTTGTGAACATATATACCTATATGGTTGATAAGATTGCCTTTATTGTTTCGAAAATACTACAGCTGATATTAGCAGTATTAGTAGCCGTAGTATCTGCTAATATTTTATTACGGTATGTCGGTCATTCTCTGAAATGGGCAGATGAATTAGCCAGGCTGCTTTTTGTCTGGACATCATTTCTCGGGATGTATATTGCATACAGCAAAAATGAACATCCGGCATTTACGCTGTTTGTTGATAAATTTGTAGCAAACAGTCTATTGAGAGCGAAGCTCACATCACTTCTTATTTACCTCTTAGTATCTATATTCCTGGTGATCGTCCTATATGGCGGAATTGTATATATCAACCACGCAAAAATACAGACCACTGCTGTTTTGAGAATTTCTGTAGGCTGGATGTATTCCGCTGCACCGGTTGGTGTCGGACTCATGCTTCTTGATACTGCAAAAAGAGTACTCAAAATTATTGGGGCTACGGATGTAAAGCATATAAGCAAAAATATAGAAGACATCGACGTTGGAGATAAATCATGGAAACAGTAATTTTCTTTATAGTTGTATTATTTATAACTATTCTGATTGGTGTCCCAATTGGATTCGGTGTTGGAATAACTGCTGTTAGCGTCATGTTCTTTCTTGATATGAACAATATGATGATGATAGCACGCAGATTAATTACCGGAGTAGATATATATACCTTACTGGCAATACCATTCTTTATGCTTGCCGGTGAAGTTATGAATGGATCCGGGATAGTGAAAGACCTTCTGCTTTTCTCGCGGGCCCTGGTAGGAAGATTTGTAGGAGGCCTTGCGCACGTTAATGTTCTGATGAGTATGTTGTTTGCAGGATTGTCAGGATCTTCCGTAGCAGACACTTCTGCGATTGGGTCTATTCTGATTCCCATGATGCAGGAGGAAGGGTATGATCGTCCATTCTCAGTAGCAATTACCTGCTCGTCATCACTAATCGGAGTTATAATACCACCAAGTATTCCCATGATTATCCTTGGTGCAATAGCTCAAATTTCTATAGTTAAGCTTTTTCTCGGCGGCGCCATACCGGGATTAATTGTCGGTTTCGCCTTGATGGGACTATCTTATGTTTTTGCAAAAAAAAGGAACTATCCTGTTGGGGAGAAAGTCCCTTTTGTAGACTTTATAAAAGTCTGTAAGCACACAATATGGGCACTAATCCTTCCTCTGATTATTCTCGGCGGTATTCTCAGCGGAATATTTACTGCAACAGAAGCCGGAGCAATTGCGGCACTGTATGCAGTTATAATAGGAAGGCTGGTTTATAAAGTCCAATGGAAAGCCTATCCTGATATGCTGCTGAAAGCTACCATTAACACGGGAATAGTAATGCTTGTTTGCGGTACTGCCATGATATTAACATGGTATTTAGCAACTGCACAGGTTCCTCAGGAAATTACTAATTTTATGCTCGGTTTTACCAGCAACAAATTTGTCTTTCTCTTGATCCTTAACATTACATTATTCATTGTTGGTATGGTAATTGATATGACTCCAGCATTATTCCTGCTGGTGCCGATACTTTTACCAGTCAGCACTTCTTTTGGCATCGATCCCATACATTTCGGTGTTATTATGGTTACTAACTTGGCTGTTGGATTAATTACTCCTCCAGTTGGAACCGTGTTGTATGTTGGAACATCTATAGGCAGAATCGGGATTCATACTTTAGTAAAAGAATTGATTCCAATCTATGGCGTACTTTTTCTTGTTGTATTGATGGTCACCTATGTAACCCCAGCGGTACTCTGGATTCCATCTTTATTGTAAATAACTAAACTATTCTCGGGGGCAGCGAATAGAGAAGACGCTGCCTCTACTACAGCTTGTTATCTACAGGGAGAGGAGATGAATAGCGGTAAGTCAAATATCTGTCTACTACTGATTCTGGTAATATTGATTGCCTTCACCGGCTGTGATGGAAGACCATCTGTTCCTGCAGTAAACATCGACAGTCCCTCGGAGACACAAGCAGCGTCAAACAAAGTCATTACCCTGAAGATTGCAAATTATTACGCGGAAAATCATCCCCAAAATATTGCCCTGAATGATGTTTTCAGGCCTATGATTGAGTCCGGCAGCAAAGGATCTATCAGGGTAGAGATTTATCCCGATAACCAGCTTGGAGCTGAAAAAGTTTTCATTGAAGGCACCAAACGTGGAACTATTGAAATGTGCATCATGGGGATGATGTTAGCCGAAGACTATCCCCGGCTTAAAATCGTCGAGTTCCCCTATATTTTCGAAGATGTTGATATGGGGTTTACCCTTCTGAATGGTGAAATAGGATCAGAACTAACCGAAGGTATTATTGAAAATGAAAATATTAGGCCACTTGCTTGGAACGTTAATGGAATTCGTGCCATATCCAACAGTAGAAAACCTATAAATTCCCTCGACGACTGCGCAGGCCTTAAGCTGCGGGTTCCTCAGGTGAAACACTTCATTGAAATGGCTAAATCCCTGGGTTTCACTGTTGTTACCATGCCGATGTCTGAAATATTCACAGCACTGCAGCAGAAAGTGGTAGATGGCCAGGAAAATCCACCGACGACAGTCCTTACCAGTGGGTGGTATGAGGTTCAGAAATATATTGCCTTAACGAATCATATGATCGGATACAATATCATCGCAATAAACGAAGGATTCTATCAGGAACTTTCAGATGAGCAGAAACAAATTATCGAAAAAGCTGTAGAAGTATTCGCTCAAAAAGAACTGGAGTTGTATAAAGCCGCTGCGGCAAAGGATGTGGAGATACTGAAATCCAAAGGGATTCAGATAACCACCCCCGACTTACATTCCTTCAGGGAGGCAGCACTGCCGGTACATAAAGCGATGTTGAATGATTTTCCGCAAATTAGAAGTACCTACGAGAAACTCATTGCTGAGCAAAAAAAATTCTAATATCTTTATAGCCCTTCAACCCTTTTCACGAAACTGTTTCGGTGTCATCCCTTCATATTTTTTAAAAGTTCTGAGAAAGCTTTGTATGTTGTTGAATCCAACTTTAAAGCCAACTTCCTTAATCGAAAAATTTGTTTCCTTCAAATAAGCTCGTGCTTTCTCGATGCGTTTTTCACTCAAATAGTCGACATACTTCTTTTTTAGATTATCCTTAAATATTTTACTAACATAAGTCGGGCTGAAGCCAACGAGTTCAGCCACCTCACTCAAAGATATTTCTTTTTCCAGATGTGAATCAATATATTCAACTATTCTTTCGACGTTTCTATCAATTCTTTTGTCATGAAAAGCGCTTATAGCATCAATAATTTTGATGCTGATAACTTTTAACCATGATTCTATTTCTGTCAGGGTTTCCTGTTTTGACAAATCATGGAATAAGTCGTATTCCTTCCCAAATATATCATCAACTTTCATTCCGATTCCCATTATGACTTCTACCATCGAGCTGAGTATGTTCATAAAAGTTTGTTCCAAATATTTGTTCCGGACGGCGCCATTTCTCTGTATTTCAAGAATAAAATCGGAAATCAAATGTTCTACATTTTCCCGGTCTCCAACTTTAATGTTGCTGATTATCGCTTTTTCTTTCTCGGAATTGTAATTAGAAAAATCACTCGTCTGAGATTCAATTTCACTTATATCAATTATCTGGTTTTTCCCCTGGTACAAGGTATATCTGAGAGCTTCAACAGCTTCTAAATAGGATTGATTTAGATTATTAATATCACTATGCAGCCGCCCGACTCCAAGAGTTACGGTAAACGGAAAGACAAGGGCAATTTGTTCTTTAATATCTTCTGCTAAAGCCAGTGACATTTCATGGGCTGTTATTGCGGGAAGTTTTTCCTTAAAAGTGATAATCACCGCAATCTTGTCGGGATCCATCTCAAGGCAGATGTTCCTGTGCCGCTTATTGATTACCTTTTCCAGAGTATCGATAAGGCTTACCTTGAAGATGTTTCGTTTTTCTGCATAAAATTTCTCACACATTTCTTCATAATCGTCTATCTGAATAATGATTACCATGAAATTATTTGACTGATATTCAATGCCGAGAAACTCAAGCTTTTCCTCTATATCTTTCTTATTTGTATTTATTCCATGAATGAGCTGGAAGAAAAGCCTCTCCTGTATAATTGGTTTTAATTGTTCAAGACGTTTCTCCATATCCCGGTTCTCGTCAACAACATGGGAATACGCTTGGCCTAGAAAATCGTATTCATTGCGAATTTTTTTCTGTGCTGAAGAATAAGAATATTTTCTTGTCTGCGAAATTAGATTTAAAAGGTTCTCTATGGGATTATAAATGCCCCGTGTAACCATAAGTGAAAGAAACAGGCTGAATAATATGTAAACTGCTGAGACGACGAGTATTGCCAGAGTGACTGTATTGGAATCGGCGAAGAGTTTATTTGCTGAAATGATATAGATAAACTTCCAATTATTTCGCTCCACCGGTAAGAATGAACAATACATCCTTTGCGTCTCAGTGACACTTTGAAAAAATCCGTGGTCCTGCTGGAGCACCTCATTTGAATATGTCAATCCTTTAATACTTTGGTAGAGCTCATCTTTAACACTGTGAGAAACAATCACCCCGGAACTATTGACTGCGTATAAAATGCCGTCATTCTGCAGTGTTGTGCCGGCAGTACTGCTGTAAAAACTGTCTTCCCTCAGATTAACTACTATCGCACCAAGCTTACTGCCGGATAAAAAAGGTATATTTGAAATGAGGGTTATACAGTTGGATTGGTTGTTGTTGTAATTTGCTATAGGACGTGTATCAAGATACAGGAAAGGAGAATCTTTTTGTTGGTACAGATCAACCCAGGCTTGATCAAGAAAACTATCAATTGGATATATATTCCCGTTGGAATGAAATACGGTCCCATCGGTAATACTGTAAAAATAAACAGATTCAATATACTGGTTCGAGGCAACAACATTTTTCAGTGTATTCAGTATAGAAACATTTCGACTGAAAGTATTTATATGTGGAGCGATAACAGCCTGGATGACATTTGCATCTTGGGCCAGCTGCCGCATAGTGCGTTCGGCCTCGTTGAATATCAAATCAACCATCTGGACAGTTTTCCATAGCATTTCCATGTTGACAATTTTGATCTGTTTTTCGATGGCAAAGGTCGACTTCTTATAGATAATCCAATTAGCAAGAAGTACGGGAATAATGGTTATGAGAATCAGCACGAGAAGGATCCGGGTAAATACGCTGTTAAATCTAAAGTCTTTTAAATACTCACTTCTCAAAACATTCAACCTTTGGGCTATAGCATAGACCTATTTCCAGAAGATGTAAAAAAGATTCGTGATCAGTGGATTAGTTTTTATATGTTGCAAAGTATCCTGTGGTTGGGTCTTTACATCTGAGCACAAGGCTCTGTATTGACTGCTTATGGCAAAACTATCACGTTCCAATGTGTCCATGATATACTTTGAATGAGATCTGCCTGATTAACCGACTGGTATAGAGGGGATTGTTAGAAAATAGCATAGACACCAAAGTCTGCTCTTCATTATATCACAATCGCGGCAGTAGAGATGTTGTCCACTTATTATTCATTGGCAATGCATGTATATGGAAGGTGAACCCGGGAAGCATTAAAAGGAAAATGTAAGTACCGGTTGTTAGGGGAGTTTAAATTGCAATGAAGTCCGATACGTCTATATATTAATGGAGCGGAGTTGTAAAAGCCGCCGGCTGGTTCTATTTTCACTTCAATTCTAAGCCTGGTTTTTCTTGGAGGGCCGTACACGGTTTTGGGGGACAGTGCAGCCTTGGTTGTAAAGATGTCTCAACATGAGATGCTGGTGCGAATCAATTCTGTTTACGAAGCGGTAATGTTTTCCGCAGTAATAATTCTCTCGGTTCTGTTATTTGAAAATACAAAATCTATCAACTCTGTGCTTGCAAGGAGTGCCATGCTGCTTCGAACAGGTGAAGCTCTTTTGGGCTATACAGGCGTGGTGCTCACTCTGGCAATACTGCTGTATGATATTAAGGATACTGTTTATAAAATCCTCATGGTCTGTATCAGTACAGGTACCATCCTTTATTTTTATCACTTTTATGAAGAAAGATTGATCCCGGCCATATTATCGGTCTGGGGAATTCTTGGTTTTAGTCTCATGCTGTTGGCGAGCTTTTTTCAGATATTGAATCTCGGAGCAGGAGCAGTGCTTAATACAGTAGCAGCAGCTTTGGCTATTTCCTTCGAACTGGTTATCGGCATTTTTCTCATTGTAAGAGGTGTGAAGAAACGGGAGGTTACTTAATAACAGGAGATTATCCTGTATCAATGAAAGGCCTGGTTATGCTGAGCCCCTTTGTCAAACAGTTTTCCGTTCCATTTAAGGTGGAACCTGCCGGTATAGCCTGACTATGCAGCCGCTTTCATTCCTTCTACCTGGAATGATTCATACATCTCTTCCGGGGTCCGATAATCCAGACTTTGATGAAATCTTCGACTGTTATAGAATTGAAAGTACCGACGAAGGCCAGCTTTCAGCTCCCGTACTGATTCATAGGATTTCAAGTAAATATCTTCATACTTGAGAGTTCGCCAGAACCGTTCAACATAGATATTGTCCCGCCAGCGACCCTGACCATCCATACTGATTTCAATGCCGTTGTCTTTCAGGATTTGAATAAAGCCATAGGAGGTAAACTGGCTCCCCTGGTCGGTATTAAAGATTGCAGGCGTGCCATATTTTCGCAAAGCGTCCTTCAGCGCTTCAACACAGAACTCGGCATCCATGGAGCGTGATATCCGCCAGCTCAAGACTTTCCGGCTGTATAGATCCATAATGGCAACAAGATAAACAAATCCCGTCTCCAGTTTCAGATAGGTAATATCGGTTGCCCAGACCTGATTCGGATATCTGATTCTCTTGCCCTTCAGCAGGTACGGATACACAGGGTGGTCCTTTTTCGGGATAGAGGTTAATTTCTTTGGCGAGAGTGCTTTAAGGCCCAATTCTTTCATCAGGCGGCGTACCCGTTTCACGGTAGAGATTATCGATTCTTTTTTCAGCTCGCGTACCTGCTTTCGGTAACCGTAAAATGGGTACTTTATAAACAGCTCTTTCAGCTTGATCATTTCTTCGATATCGGCCCGTCGCGGGGCACGTTTCTTGTAGTAGTGATGGGAGCGGCTTCCCCCGAGCAGTTCACTTTGTCGTCTAATAGACAGATGACGGTCAGAAGGATCGATCATTCGTAATCTTTTCCGTACAATTGCTTGTACTTTTTTTTTAACCACTCGTTCTCGTACTTTGCCTGGCCAAGTTGTTTGTAGAGCTCTTGCTCCCGTTTTTTCACCTGATCGAGCTCCTGATTCTTCTTGTTCTTACGTTCAAATAGGGAGCTCACATTCTGCAGGAGTTGCTTCTTCCAAGCGCTGATCTGGTTCGGATGGACCTCATACTCCTCTGCCAGTTCCTGTAGTGTTTTCTCTTCCTTCAGGGCTTCAAGAGCAACTTTTGCCTTGAACTCATCATCGAACTTTCGTCGCACGCTAATCTCCTTTGATATGGTATCATACATCGGAGATTCCACCTTAGTTCTTAGGAATAACTGTTTGGAAATCTGGGCTCATCATACTTCTTCGTGAGCCTTCTTTCTCTTGCATTGGCTGTTTGCACAAGCAAGTTTCCCCCCTTTCACGGCAGCCGTATATGGAAAATCACTCTTCTTTTTATTGCCTTGTGGTCAGGATGTGATGGTCTTCTGAAATTCTGCGCAGATTTCACAGCGAAGCATATCCTCTTGAGATTGTCCTATTTGGGGGTCATGGGGACGACAATGTCCTGGTCCTACTTTGTTCTGATCTACGGCAATTGTGGACATTTAATCGGGAGGAAGCTAAAGGTTTTATTGCTTGTTATTCCATCCGTTGCGTTTTTTGGGGTGATGACCTTATCCTGGCATCCCTGGATCTGATACAGGAAAATGGATTGTGGGCTTTGGAGCGCCGGTACGGTCCTCTTTTCTGGATATGGGCCGTTTATGCCTATGCAATTATTTTATCCAGCAGCATCCTTCTGATTCGGGCTATGGTGAGATTTCCCAAACACTTCAAGAACCGAATTTCTCTTCTTCTGGCAGCAGCCCTTCTTCCCATGATTCCAAATATCCTCTATCTGATGGGAGTCAATCTCATAAAGCCCTATGATCCATCCTCTCTCTTCTTTACGATTAGTGCACTGTTAATAGGTCTGAGCATCTTAAGGTATCGGTTTTTCGATGTGGTTCCTGTGGCGTACCATTCAGTCTTTCAAAATATGAAGAGCGGTGTTCTGGTTTTGGATAGCTCCAAAAAGGTGCTTGATCTTAATCCGGAAGCGGAGAAGATCTTTTCCGTCACCCATCTGAAAGCTATTGGTCAATCTCTCGAATGCTTGTCGAAGAGGGCAAGTGAGCTGATCATGAAAGACCAAATAGGGGGCGCTGAGATGAGGTTGAACGGTCGTTTGTATGAGATCAGCTCTGCTTCTCTGGTCTCGCCCGGTAATATGGGAGAAGGGGCTATCCTGCATTTCCACGATATTACCGCTCTAAAGGATACTGAGAAGAAACTGTCAGATGCCTATGAGCAGCTCAAAGAGATCGCCGGTACCGATCCTCTGACAGGACTGCTAAACCGCAGGAGCTTTTTTGAGCAGGCGGGTAGGGAACTTACCCGTTCCCGGAGAAACGGTTCTCCCTTCTCAATGATTCTGATCGATTTGAATAATTTCAAAGTGGTGAATGATAATATTGGTCATTTAGCGGGAGATGACGTGTTAAGGGCTACTGCAACCAGTCTTGTTGAACTCTCCCGCGGAGGCGATATTGTCGGCCGCTATGGAGGAGACGAATTTGTTGTGATGCCATTCCAGGCCGATGAGTTCCATGCTCTTGAGCTGGCAAAGAGGTTCGTTTCGACCATACCCCTGCGGATTAATAATTCGCCTGAGAAGTCAGTGACTCTGAGCATAGGGATCGTCGTGTATGACGGCAGCGATGGGACCTCCCTGGAAGAAGTATTCGATAGGGCAGATAAGGCCATGTATGCCTCTAAGTCAGGTGGAAAGAATCGTGTGACGATCTGGAGCCCTGATAAGCATCAAGACATCGTCAGAGTATAATAGCGACATTTAATTGTGTATGGATGTAAAAATTCACTCACAGCTGGGATCAACCCTTTTTTTCAGGTTGTGAACTGACCATTCCAATTTGATACCCTGCACATGCTCTCGTAATTTCCTGTGGAAATCACTGCCGCATGTTTGGGTTTGCACTTTGCTATTCAGCAAAGTGCTGTACCAGAAGAGGACTTGAAGTCTCTGGTCATCGGCATCGTGCCGATTCCCGATACCCACTGCACTTGCTCTCGCAATTTACTGCGTAAATCACTGCCTCAAGTTTGGGCTGCGATATCGCTTTGCGAATCGCTATGCCCGCCTTCCGCTCACTGGCGTCCGGCATCCCTGCCGGACTTCCGGTGCTATTCGCACCGCGCTTATTCAGGAGGTTCAAGTTCTCTTTGTCTGCCAAAAAAAATAAGGCCACTCTCTAACGAGAGCAGCCTTATTTCTTTGCCCAGAAGAGGACTTGAACCTCCACCCGGAAACCCGGACTAGAACCTGAATCTAGCGCGTCTACCAATTCCGCCACCTGGGCTTAAAGCGTGGACGCATAGTATGCAAAATGATGGGTTTTGTCAATATAACCAGTTGTGTATGTCGTCGCTTTATCAGACGTTAAGAGGTAATGATTTATCTGTATGCAGGTTTCTGGCAAACCTCTCCCATGGAATACAGGAAATCCCATCAATTTTGAGGGTTTCATCACCACGGTATAGCAGAATGCAGGAAGCTTCCGGATAATCCTGGTAAAAGTTTTTTAATCCCCTCAGGTCAACAGTATGTACCTGCCTTGAATTCTTTACTTCAATAGCTGCAAAGGTGTTACTGCCGTAGATAACGAAGTCAACTTCTGTGCCGGATTTAGTGCGCCAGTAGTATAAGCGATTGTCATTCCGGGAATAATCAATCCATGCGCGAAGGTTCTGCATAATCAACCCTTCCAGCGCAAGACCGTCTATTTCTGAAGGACGGTCAAGAGGTCCCTTCGGGCGGAGCTCCCGGTATACGCCGGTGTCGAATAGATAAAATTTTTCATGCTTTATCAGCTGCCTTTTCGCTCTTTTTGAAAATACGGGGATGCGGACCGAAAGCAGCATTTGCTCAATAATTTCCAGGTAGCCGGATACGGTTTTTCTTTCTACTTCTGCTTCTCGTGCAATTTCCGACTGGTTTAGAACGGATGCATGAGAAAAACTAAGGGTCTCCAGAACCCTGGTAAAGGCACTCAGATTTCTGATCAGCCCTTCCTGCTGGATTTCTTCTTTCAGATAAAGATCAATATAGTTGTGCAGGACTTCACCCGGATTCGGATTATCCACCACAAGGGGGATCAGTCCTGTTAAAAGAGCATCTTCAGCATTATATGAGTTTCCAAGTTCACTCAGAAGAAAGGGATGAAAGCTTTTCAGTGCGGCTCTGCCTCCTAACAGATCTACTCCTTCGCGCTTCAGCTTCCGGGAACTTGATCCTGTTAGTATAAAACGCAGTTCTCTGTTTTCCTCAATCAGCAGATGTACCAGACTGAGAAGTTCGGGCACTTTTTGAATTTCATCAATTACAATTGTTTTCCGTTTCTCTGAACCTTCAACAAGTTCTCTCAGCCGTTCCGGGCGCCCTTCAAGGCGTCTGCGTATATCAGGTTTGAGCAATTCAACAAAGAGTGCATCGGGATAATGATGCGTCAGCCAGAGTGATTTTCCTGTTCCTCTCGGGCCGAACAGAAAATAGCTTCTTCTGCTGTCATCTTCCGGAATTTGTCGCTCAATATACTCCATTTGTATAGTTTACTGCAATTACTGCCGAAATGGAATCGCTAATACCAAAAACGCAGCAAATATGGAATTAGAGGTTCCAAAAACGCAGTTATCAGCTTGCCTTTCGCTTATTTGCATCGTGATGCTGTGATGTCTTGAGCTGATATAGGTTGCACTGTATCCTTATCCTGTGCGGACTACAGTAAACATAGACGATGACATCTATAAAATTGCTCAAAGCCTTGCGACCGTTCCCCTGGGGGCTGCAATCTCTCTGCTTGCGAGGGACGGGTTAAACATGTCGCGGGATGTTACCTATACAAAGGAGTCAGGCCTCCCGGTATTTCAGGTTGCGGAAAACGCGAAAATAATAACTTCCGAAGATATTGCCGCAGCAGTGGATGAAGAGTACGCTTTTTCCCGGTTGTCAATGTTTTCATAGCCCCTACCTGATCGAGCAATTTAAATCAAAGTAATGCCCGCCAGCACCGACATCATATAATTATTTCATGACATAAATAGATAACGGTGCAGCTTCCTACGTCACCGGCGCCGGATTAAAAATAGCCAGATCGTTCTTCAGGCCGAACTGTTCTGCTGCAGTAATCTTTCGTCCGCTGGCGGTATCCAGAAGCCTGTTGAACAACTCCCAGCCCACCTCTTCAATCGTAGCCTTGCCTAATACAATGCTGCTGGAATCAAGGTCTATCAGGTCAAACCAGCGGTGGGACAGATCCCGTCTGGAGGAGACTTTAATAACCGGTGCAGCCGGCAGGCTGTAAGGTGTTCCTCTTCCGGTGGTAAAAATCTGAATGCTTATTCCAGAAGCTAACTGACAGGTACCACAGAAAAAGTCGCTTGCAGGTGTTGCTGCAAATACGAGGCCTTTCTTTTTAATCAGTTCTCCCGGTCCGATAACATCATCGATATTCATTGAGCCCGATTTGATGACCGATCCCATGGCTTTCTCCACAATGTTCACCAGGCTGCCGGTTTTGTTTCCCGGGGTGGTATTGGCGCTGCGGTCAACGCCACCTGTGTGAAGGTAATTATCATACCAGTCGAGTTCGTTGATAAGTTTGTCAAAACTTGCTATATCTTTGCACCGGGAGGCCAGTACCGGAGCTGCGTCCCGAACTTCCGATACCTCGCTGAATACTGCCGTAGCCCCGGCCCGTACCAGAAGGTCTACAACAAAGCCTACTGCCGCATTAGCGCTGACACCGGAGAAGGCATCACTGCCGCCGCACTGTACTCCCAACCTCAGGTCGGAGAGGGGGCACTCCACCCGTTTTCTTTTATTGAGTTTTTCCAGATGTCGTAGGCCCAGTTTTACTGCGGCATCCACCATGGCCATGTAGCCCTTCAGGGATTCATCCTGAAGTATCATTGTGGAGAGAGAGTCTTTCGGGGTTCCTGCTTTTTCGGTATGAAAGGCTTGGAGATTCTTCATCTCAAGCTTTTCACAGCCAAGACCTATCATCATAACCTCGCCCCCCAGATTGGGATTAACCGAGAGGTTTTCCACCTGACGGATAGGAATAAACGCCGCCGGGGCATTGATGGCAACACCACAGCCGTAGATGTGGTTCAGGCCAACAATATCATCAACATTGGGAAAGCGGCTTAAGTGCTCTTCCTTTAAAATACGGACTACATGATTAACAATACCGGAAACACACTGGACACTGGTGGTTATTCCCAGGATATTGCGGGTTCCCACGGTGCCGTCAGCATTACGGTAACCCATGAAGGTGTAGCCTTCCAGTGGTTTGCAGGGAACCGGCGGCGGCTGTTTCCATACCAGATCTTTCAAAGCCGGTGAGGGGGGGCATTTCGACTGTCTTTTCCTGAACCCAGCGGCCCGCTTCGATGGGCTCTTTTGCGGTTCCAATAGCCACACCGTAGCGGATTATTGTCTCGCCTTTCGCAATATAGCGGAGGGAGATTTTGTGGCACTGGGGAACATTTTCTATGAGGGTAATTCCCTCTTTTTCCAGTTTTTCACCGGCTTTCATTCCGGTACTGCCAACGGCAATGGCAACATTATCGCCGTCGTTGATTTTTATAGCCTGTATCATGCTGCGTATCCTCAAAGTTTGTCTGAACTGTTTAGGCTGGTATTATAGAATTATGAAGTAGATAACGTTTATATAATAGTGGCATGGACCGGTAACCGGTCCATGCCTGTTACAACTGTTAACAGCAGTCAATGCTGTTAACAGTTGCGCCTGATTACGCCTTGCGGGTAACTTCGGTGTTGGCAAGCTTTTCGTAGAATTTAACGATGCTTGAGTGGTCCTCAACACCGCATCCATCCTGCTTGATTGCCTGCATGATTTCCATGGAGAGTGCTGCCAGGGGCAGTGAGCAGCCGACTGCTTTGGATGTTTCCAGAGCGTTGTTCATGTCTTTAATGTGGAGATCAATCCGGAATCCGGGTTTGAAGTTTCTGTCCATCATCATGGGTGCCTTTGCATCCATGACAGTGCTTCCCGCAAGACCGCCGCGGATTGCTTCGTACACAAGCTCGGGATCAACCTCAGCTTTCTTGGCAAGAACCATAGCTTCGGATACTGCGGCAATGTTCAGTGCAACAACAATCTGGTTACACAGCTTGGTGGTGTTACCGGCACCGAGTTTACCGACGTATACTACAGATCCGGCCATGGGTTCGAGGATCTCTTTGTACTTCTCGAATATTTCTTTTTTACCACCAACCATAACAGCGATAGTTCCGTCGATAGCCTTGGGCTCTCCGCCGGATACGGGAGCATCAAGCATCTCCATACCTTTCTCTGCAAGAGCTTTTCCGATTTCCTGGGAAGCCTGGGGTGCAATGGAGCTCATGTCGATAAGAACCTTACCTGCAGCAGCAGATTCAATCAGTCCGTTCTCACCAAGGGCAACAGCCTTTACATGGGGAGAGTTGGGGAGCATGGTGATGATAACATCAGTTTTTGATGCTACTTCCGCAGGGCTTGCAGCAGATTCTGCACCAGCGCTTACCAGGTCGGCAACAGCTTCCTTGTTGATGTCTGCCACGAGTACTTCATATCCTGCCTTCAGCAGGTTTTTGGCCATGGGGCGGCCCATAATTCCGAGTCCGACAAATCCTAATTTCATCTTCTTTCCTCTCTTAATAAGTTTATATTTTTATCAGCCTGCTTATTTCAGCATGCCGATCTGCACAAGAATCTGCTCCGCTTTTTTAACGGTTTCGTCGCTGACGTATTTAACCGGGCGGATGGGGTTGCCTGCCTTAACACCAAGGATGTTCAGCATTACCTTCATCATTACCGGGAAGGTTCCCAGTCCGTATGCATCCCGCAGGGGCATCAGGCGCTTTTGAGCATCCAGGGCTCCAAGGTGGTCGCCTTTAACGTAGTTTTCATAGATATCAACAACAAGCCGTGGTGCTACGTTTGCGGTTCCTGCAACACTACCGGCTCCGCCGTGACAGAGGGTTGCGTAGATGTAGTAGTCGATTCCGCCGAATACTGCGAACTCGGGTCTGTTGGCCGCCGCCTCGATGTACTTAATGGTGAGGCTGAAATCCATTGAGGTGTTTTTAATTCCCAGAAAGTTGTCAATTGCCAGCAGTCTTTTAAGCAGACTGGGGGTAATGGTGTTGTTGGTTTTTCCAGGGTTGTTGTAAAGCATTACCGGAAGCTTGCAGTTGTCGGTAATGGCCTTGAAGTGGTCAAAAAGTTCATCCTCAGTGGGGGTGATGAACATGGGGGTAAGAACAGAAAGCGCATCGGCGCCTACCTCTTCTGCCATCTTTGCCAGGGCAATGGATTCCTTTGTGGTAATCGCGGAAGCTCCGGCGTATACGGGGATTTTGCCGTTTACATGATCAACAGTAACTTCAACTGCTTTTTTCTGGTTTTCGAAGTCCAGTCCGTAGAACTCACCGTTACTTCCGTTTACGAAAACACCGTGAACACCACCGTCCATAACATGCTGTATAACCTGTTTCAGCCCTTCGGCATCTACATTTTCGTTTGCATCAACAGGGGTAATAATCGGGGGGACAATCCCGTGGAAAGAGATCTCTTTACTCATAATATGCTCCTTTCAGCAGAACAGCTGTGAATATGTCTCTAAATATGATTATGTAAAGGGAAAAATGCTATGTGTACCTGGTATGAAAGCTGTGAGGAAAATTATGCAGTTTGCACAATCAGCATCGATCCAGATAGTGGGCCAGCTCTCTCAGGAATTCCCGGTCGGAGCGTCTGTCCAGGGGATCGATATTCAGTAGTGATTTCAGCTTTTTCAGACGGAAAGTTATGGTGTTGCGGTGCACATGCAGAGCTTTGCTGGTGTGCACCAGATTGTAGTTATTTGCCTCCAGGGCTTTTATGGTTTCCACCATTACCTCTTTTTCATCCCCGGGAAAAAGAGGGTGAAAAGAGGCGAAAATATCCTTGTAGAGTTTGAGAGTCACTGAATTGCGTATGTAGTCCTGAATATGATCCAGAAAAAAAGTGACCTTCTCGTATGCTCCGGGCCTGGGTTGTATGGCCAGCTGCTGAGCATGCAGATACGAAGTGCGAAATTGATCTATTCTTGATTGAAGGCTTCCAACGAAGTAGTTCAGATCTTTCTGCTCGGGATTTTTCTTTGCCCGTTCCTCGATCTGCCAGATGCATGAGAAGATCTGTTCCCGGTACTCTTTTACCGCCTCCGGGGTGTCTCCCTTCAGGTTTTTCAGTACCACCACATCATCATTCCAGCCGCGGATGGCAATATCCCTGCGATCGAGAATGGTGCCTTCTTTCAGGGTTCTGAGCAGGCTCCCCCGGTTTATGCCGTAGGGCGAGCGAATCAGTATGATTGTCGTAACCGGTGCAAACTGCAGGCTGTACCGTTCGCAGAGTTCAAGAGCTTCATCATTGTTGAACTCCTCATCAAAGATGCTGTAATGGAGAAATTTTTCTGATTCGTCAAGGGCGTCCCTGTTTTTTGATGCCTGGATCTCATAGTCAAGCATTGTTTCCAGGGAGGACTTTACAAATCCTGCAAAGGAGTTCACGTTCTTAGGATCCCCGGTTACGCATATTACGCCGATATGTTTCTCTTTGTAATCAACAAACATATTGATGCCCGGTTTTGTGCCTATATAGTCATCTCCGGGGGTAACTATTCCGGAGTCGAGAGTGCCGTGGAGCAGTCCATAGGCAACCTCATGAAAATCGCCGATCCTGGAATCATCCTTACTGGCAATAATGATTCCGTCATGATTCATTATGTTCACATTGTAGGGGAGGTTTTTTACTGTCTTCTGAATAAACTTCTGGGCAAACTCCGGACTCAGAATAGCCACGGTAACTCCTTGATCAGATCCTTTCCAATCAAGTCTAAATATAGATAATTAAGCTGGTATTGTAAAATCCTACTGAAATCGGTTAAAACCCGGGATGACTGTGTGCAGCTCCGGTAAGCAGGCTCTCCACGGTGCTGCTTTCCCCGGCAGAAATTGTTTTCATCTCACGATAGATTGAGTACAGCTTATCCACAATACCATCAAGCTCCCGTGAGTTATCATCAACCTCCCTGCTTTTATCCTGTATCAGGCCGAGAGCCTGCTGAACCTGTGTTGTTCCGGCAGTCATTTCTGACATTGTCTCAGCCAGCTCCTGAAAACTCAGGTTCAGTATCTGAATCTTATCTATCAGTTCGGTGATCAGCCCGTTTGTTTGACTGGACTGACTCTGGGTAGCATCAATATTCTGTTCAATACTCTTCAGATCCTGGGCAATGATATGGGCATTTTTTCCCGATTCTTCCGCAAGTTTGCGTATTTCTGAGGCCACCACTGCAAAGCCCAGACCGGCTTTTCCTGCATGGGCAGCTTCAATGGCGGCATTCATTGCCAGCAGATTGGTATTTGCCGATACAGAATCTATGGTTGTGTTCACTTCACGGATTTTCAGCATTCCCCGGGTTACATCTTCAACCTGAGTAAGTGTTTTCTGCATGGCGTCGGCTCCGGAGTCGCACCGCTGCTTGAGATCTTTCAGTATTTCCTGACGCTTTTGAACAATAGAATTGATGTTGGTAATCGAGGCAACCATCTCATCTATTGCGGCAGAGGATTGAGATACTGCATTAACCTGTTCTTCCGAGCTTGAGTGGTTTTTCATTGCCAGTTCAACCACGGCCTGCATCAGCTGATTTGCCGAGAGTATTTTTTCTTCAAGCACCTGTGCGGTTTCGTGGATATTGGATTTTGCCTGTTCTATAACCGACATTTTATAGTGATGACAGTTTTCCGGATTATTGAGATTATTGAAAATTGCTGTTGCCATTTTCTCGCAGCTGCCGTACCCGCAGGAGGAACAGTTATACAGATCTTCTTCGGTAAACTTTTCCATTTTATTATAGATCTTCCAGAGCTGGTTACTGTCTGGCGACTTAGTGGTAATTATACCTGATTTATCCTGATAGGTACGGGTGTATAATTCCGGCTTCCAGAATTTTCTAAGTACCCGGTTCACCTTTTTTGAACTCTTTTTCCTGTTTCTGCCAGACCCGTACTGTGCCTTCATCTGTTCTGCTCTCCGGCTGACGGCATATTCCAGAATATCTTCAGAGGTATCGGTTGAAGAAGTGCCGGTGCCTCCGTTGCATCCCTTCTCGCAGTTGAGGCAGTCTACAATCAGCGGCTGCGCTCCCTTTTGCAGGGACTCCGGCAGTTCCTGGAAGTAGCGGTATATCTGCTGCACTCCTTCTATTTTGCGTATTCTCGGGCTTATTTCCGGTATTTCCCGTTCTATGGTTTCCCTTAATCCTCCAGGGGAGGAGAAGAGTACTGCCCTCTCTGCCGGCGGGTTGGAAAATCCGGTTTCTGCAAAACCCCTGAGGCTCGTATTGTTCTGTTTGAGATATGCCTCAACGGAAGCAAAGGTTATGTTATAGTCTCCGGTTTTCACTGCATCAAATTCATGCCGCTTTGCGACACAGGGAGAGAGTATTACTATTTTGTATCCCGCATATTCCGGGTAGAACTGGCGGATCATTTTCATGGTATGAACCATGGGGCTGTCGGCTGGAGCAAGGTACTCAAGCAGTTCCGGCTGATACATTTCAAGGTAGTTGACAATTGCGGGGCAGGGCTGAGCAATTACCATCTTCGGATTGTGTTCCTTTATATACTGGAGATAGGAGTAAACGGTGAGTTCTGCTCCGAAGCTTACATCAAAAAAGGCTGCAACTCCCATGGATTGCAGAAACCCGTTTAACCGCAGAATATTACCCTGAAAGGAGGCTTCTGCAGCGGGGGCAACTATGGCGATCATTTTCTGTTTTTTGTGTATTTCAGCAAGAAATTCATCCCAGTCGTCAGCCGCTTTCCTTGCTCCGTGAGTACAGGCTTTAATGCAGGCTCCACAGGCAATACATGCTTCATGGTTAATCTGAACTGAATCACCAGTGGCATCCTGACAGAATTTTATGGGACAGACGGATATGCACTGGTGACAATTAATACATTTTGTTTCATCTACCTGAATCAAAGCTTTCATTCTATTAACCCCTATCTCTTCCCTTCGTTCTATAATCGGAAAAAACAGGCTCCTCTTTTAGGGGGAAATATGTCAGAATGCTGTCAGCCCCAATCGGGCAGAATCAGGAGAATACCAGTGAAAAAGATAGTGATTCTTTTATTTTCTATCCTTGTTTTATCTACTGCTTTCGGCCAGTCAAAGGAAGAGGACATTATTCGTCTTATGGAGATGACCGGTTCCGCAGATATGGGTATGCAGATTATGCAGAACATGATTGTTCAGTTCAGGCAGGCGTTGCCGGAGGTTCCGCCGGAGTACTGGGATCAGTTTCTGGAGAAAGTGAGTGCTGAAGACATGATCAACATAGTTGTCCCCATCTATGATCGCCACCTGACACATGATGAAATTAAAGACATAATTGCATTCTATGAATCTCCCACAGGTAAAACGCTGATACAGAAACTTCCCCTTATTACCGGAGAGTCCATGACTGCAGGGCAGGAATGGGGTCAGCAGCTGGGGATGGAAATTCAGAACCAGCTTGTGGAAGATGGTCTGCTGAGCCTCTGATGCTCGTCAGGTTGCTCCGGATGGCCGGGTGATACCTGGAGCAACCTGACAGAGTGCAAATTTTGTCCTCTGTTTTCGCTTTTTTCAGGTGGAAAGTTGTGATACGGTTGGCAGTATGAACCGTCTTTTTGTTCTCGGCACTGGTAATGCCATGGCTACTCGCTGTTACAACACCTGCTTCGCCCTGGAAAGCGGCAATGAATTCATTTTAGTCGATGCCGGGGGAGGCAATGGTATCCTTGCCCAGCTTCAGAAAGCAAACATCGCCATCGACAGCATCCGCCACCTGGTGCTTACCCATGAACATTCAGACCATCTGCTGGGAGCAGTCTGGATTATCCGTGCTGTTACTGCTGCAATGCTTGCGGGCAAATACCGGGGGGATCTCACTGTCTGGTGCCATGAGGGGCTTGAAACTGCCTTGCGGAATATCTGCGGCTATACTTTGCAGCCTAAGTTCACCCGTCTTATAGGTGACCGTATCTGTTTTTCCATTATTACCGACGGGTATTCCTCCAGGCTGGGTAATCTGGACTTTACCTTTTTCGATATCCGATCAACCAAGGCACTTCAGTACGGTTTTTCCGCTGAACTTGAAAGTGGCCATAGGCTTACCTGTCTGGGGGATGAACCCTATAACCCTGCCTGCGAAGAGTATGTAAGGGGATCAGACTGGCTTCTTTCCGAAGCCTTCTGTCTGTATGAGCAGCGGGATAAATATAAACCCTACGAAAAGCACCATAGCACAGTAAAAGAAGCGTGTGAGCTGGCAGAAGAATTGCACATACCCGACCTTGTGCTCTGGCATACCGAAGATGATACCTATGGGGACCGGAAAAAACTGTATATCGCAGAAGGACAGAGGTTCTACACCGGAAATCTCCATGTCCCTTATGACCAGGAAATCCTGCCTCTTACCTTCAGGGAATAAATATTTTTTTATTGATTTTTGTTGTATCATAAGATAGGTTGAAGGCAACTCGATCTGCATCAAGGTTGTGCATCATGAAACTGTATCAGAAGATATCACTGGCAATCTGTGTTCTCATAACCTGTCTATCCCTCGCAATGGGGCTCACTTTTCTTACTGTTTCCGGGAAGGTAGTAAGTGCTATTGCCGAAAAAGGGCTTCGGGGACAGGCGGATTCCGGTGCCCGGCTTGTGGGGCAGGAGGTCGGCAGTCTGCTTTCTGCCATGCACACCATTGCAAACCTGGATTTCTCCTCCATGGAAATGAATGAGGCAAAGCGGAATCATTTACTGGATGAAATGAAACATCTCAACCTGCTCGATTTCGGTGTGGTGGACAAAGACGGCATTGCCCGCTATATAAAAGGTGAAAACTCCGCCGATCTTTCCGACAGAGAGTATGTCCGGCAGGCTTTATCGGGTGTCTCTGCTGTTTCAGATGTTATCATCAGCCGGGTAACCGGACGACCGGTCGTCATGTTCGCTGTACCTATTATTCAGAAGGGCAATATTGCCGGTGCGCTTATTGCCCGTGGGGACGGCAATATACTTTCAAGTCTTATTCAGAATGCCGGATTCGGAGATTCAGGTTATGCCTATATTCTCAGTAGCAGGGGTATTATGCAGGCCCATCCAGATGAATCTCTGGTACTGGAACAGTATGCTCCCGTCAAGGCTGCGGAGACTGATCCTGCTCTTAAAGGGCTGGCAGATGCAGTTTCCTCAATGCTGATTGAAAACCGCGGCATCGACGGTTATACCTTCAGGGGAAGCACCATGGTTGCAGGGTACTCTCCCGTAGGTCTTAACGGCCTTATTTATGTTCTTACCGTAAAAAAAAGCGAGCTGATGCATGAACTCTGGATTCTGCGTCTTGTTATAATCTTCGGTACCCTCGCAGCAATTGCTGTGGGCCTGCTTCTGGGAATGATCCTAGGCCGTACCATTGCCCGTCCTATTCGGAAGATGCTGCCCGTATTTGAGGAGCTGGCTACCGGAAATCTCACAGGAAGACTGAGCGTTACCTCCAGAGACGAGTTAGGTCAGCTGGCTCAGAAGTTCAACAGCTCAATAGAAGACCTCTCCCGTATGATCCGGCTCACAGGTACCCAGGCCAATCAGCTTCATTCCGATTTCGGCCTTCTTGCCCGTGATATGTCGGAAACAGCGGTATCAATCAACCAGATAAGCTCCGGAATCCGGGGCATAAAGGACCAGACCGGACGGCAGCTAACACTCATTAAAGAGAATAATGAAGCCGTCTCCAACATTCGGAATACAGCCGACGAGCTGAACAATGTCATTGATACCCAGGCTTCATCAGTGGCCGAATCCTCCGCAGCGGTGGAGGAGATGGTATCCAATGTTGCTTCCGTAGCCTCAATTCTTAAAAAGAATTCACAGGATATTGAAACCCTTACCCGTGAAGCGGAAAAGGGCAGGGGAGACATGCGTGTCATCAGTGAGGTTGTAGCGGAAATTGAGAAGGATTCCGAAGGCCTTGTAGCAGCGGTTGAGATAATTCAGAGTATTTCAAGCCAGACAAACCTTCTTTCCATGAATGCCGCCATAGAAGCGGCCCATGCGGGTAAGGCGGGCTACGGCTTTGCCGTGGTTGCCGCAGAAATCCGCAATCTGGCTGAGACTTCCGCGGAGCAGGGGAAAAAGATCAGTAAAGTTCTGAAAAATCTGAAGAAGCAGATAGCCGATGTCTCTGTTAAGGAAGCAGGCTCCCGCGAGCAGTTCGCCAGAATAATGCAGATTATGGAGTCGGTGAAGAATCAGGAAACCATCATAACCCAGGCTATGGACGAGCAGTTAGTGGGGAACAATCAGGTACTTGAAGCCATTCGTGAAATCAATGAAATCACCTCAGTTGTAAAAGAAGGATCCGGACACATGCTGGATGCAAGTACATCCGTGCTCGCTGGTATGGACAACCTCTCCTATCTCTCCCAGGAGATCGGCACAGCGGTAGATCAGATAGCTGCAGCCTCAGGCCAGGTGGATACTTCCATAAGCGAGGTAAACAGCATAACCCGGGAAAACGAAGCAAGCGTCAGAAATCTGGCCGGGGAAGTCTCCCGGTTTGCCACAATTTCCGACGAAGCACCGGATACCTGAATTTTACAACCTTGCTCTGAATGAGTGAATGCGGGTATTCTGTTTCAGAATGAATACCTCTCTTACTTCGCTTCGTTTCAGGCTTCCGGCCTTCCTGTTAATACTCTTCGCCATCGTTGAAGCATTTCTGGTTTTTACCGGTCCCATACGGCTCACCCGCACGCCGTCGCTCATGGTAGCTCCTTTTCCCTATACTCCGTCGGATCTCCCGGAAAATCTGAACCGGGAGCTTATGGCAGCCATTGAAGGCGCCTTTGCTTCCACCGGCAACAGCAGTGTAAAGCCGCAGTATCTTATTCAGGAGTTTCTATCTCCCTCTGAACGCAGCCTCAGTGATATCACCAATCAGGAGGAGGCTCTCGCTCTTGCGAAGGAGTTGGGGGTTCTGCGGCTCGTGTATCCCTACCTTTCCCGTTACAACAGAACCTGGACTCTCCATCTTTCCTTGCTGGAGACTACAGACGGGGATCGAATTGCGGCTAAGAGCTTTCAGGCGGACTCTCCAGAGTCCCTCATGGACGAACTTGCAGGGGCGGCTTTCACAGAAACATTTAATCTGGAAGTTCCGGGGTTCACCACTTTCGACTTTACATTTTTTCTCTTTCTTTTCCTGGAGCTGCTGTTAGCACTGCTCCTGATGTTCCGTCCCACCCGCCTTTTAAATCAGGCTGTAATCATCATCGGGGGAACCCTCTTTCTTTTCGCCTGGTTTTTTGCCCGCAATGCCAACATGGATTATGTCCAGCGCTTCGTGGCTCAGGGGGGATCCCTGAAAATCGCCTCCAGCACAGCCCGTCAGCAGTTAGAAGTAGCCCTGCGCTTTCTCCCTCTGCTGCTGGTTAATTTGTTTCTCTATTTTTCGGGCGGCCCGACCACCAAATTACTGCGTAATTCAGTGGTCGGACGGGCTATCCGTTCCAATTCCTCAGGCCTGCGGCCCTCCGGGATTTCCTCTTCTATCCCTGCCTCGATAGTAAATCTGCTGCTCAATCCTCCGGTGCTTGCAGCTGGTATTGTTTCGGGAGTGCTCTACGCACTCTCCTTTCCGTCCCTTCTCAGACTCAAAGGCATGCCTCCGCTGGGATTCGTCGCCCTTGTGCCGCTGTTTCTCTCGCTCCGCAGGGCGGGCCTTGAGAAAAGAGGGGAGGCTGCAGCAGGAATCATGGCCTTCGCAGCCGTGCAGGTGGTACTCATAAATTTCTGGCATTCCACCTATTCCTATGTCTCCCTTCCCTTCACGGTTCTGCTGTCCCTGGCTCAGTGGCTGCTGTTTCTGCCCCTGTTTGTATTTCTTCTGCGCAGAAAAAGCTCTGCCTGGATACTGCTTGCACCTTCAGTAATGGTCGCCTTCGACTGGTTCCGGGGAATGGGCTTCCTGGCATATCCCTGGGGAATGCTGGGTACGGTTGTATACTCCTGGTCTGCATTTATACAGATTGCCTCTATTACCGGCGTCTGGGGGCTTACCTGGATTATGACCGCAGTAAATGCCTCCATTGCACATCTGCTTTCCCGGCCTCTTCGGCGCAGACCTGCAGTAAATCTGCTTGTTACAGTTCTGCTTCTGCCCCTCTGTTTCGGCATTATGCGGCTGTCTCTCTTTTCATCGTTCTTCTCCTCACCTGCCACGGAGAAGCGCGTTCTGCTGGTGCAGCATAATATGGATCCCCGCAAGTACGATTATGCCGAAAGCCTCGATGTGCTTACAGATATTACCGAAATGGGCCTTGAGGTTTCGGTAGAAGCAGGAAAGCCGGTGGATCTTATCGCCTGGCCGGAAACCGCCTTTGTTCCGGATATTCGTTTCTGGCTCCGGGAGGGCAACGCCGGACGGCCCCGGAGAAAGCTTGTAGAGAAACTCTTTGCTTCAGTGGATCGCTGGCAGGTGCCCCTGCTTACAGGAAGCTCCGATCATACCCGGCTCCCCGGCGAAAAGGATCGGGATTACCCTACCATCAGCTACAATTCAACTTACCTCATCCGGCCCTCTGCTGCAGGTTCAGATATGGACAGTTATGCCGGTGATATTAAAGGCGAGAACAACGACGCAGTTACAGAGAGCAGGATAGCCAGCATCTATCATAAAATGAAGCTGGTCCCCTTTACCGAGTACTTTCCCTTTAAAAAAGAACTTCCCGAAGTGTATGCCCAGCTGGACAAATTTGATGTCTCCGACTGGACCCCGGGCACTGAGTATTTTCTCCACAATCTTGATGGAACACGGTTTGCCACGCCCATCTGTTTTGAGGACATTATGCCTGACCATGTACGGCGCTTTGCCGCCGCTGGAGCGGAGCTCATTGTAAATGTATCCAACGACTACTGGTCACTTTCACCGGTAGAGGGAATGCAGCACGGGGTTAACGGCATGTTTCGGGCGGTGGAAAACGGTATCCCTACAGTTCGGGCTACTGCCTCGGGGCTTACCATGGGAATCGATCCCTACGGCAGAATCATTAAAGCCGCTCCCTTTTATCGTCCCGTCGGTGTCCTGGTGGACCTGCCTCCGGCTCTTCCGGGCAAAACCATGTACACCCGTTTTGGCGACTGGCTGCCGAAGCTCTCTTTTCTGCTGCTTCTGCTTATCCCGGGGTTTGAAATCCTGGTGAGGACAATGCGAAAAAACAAAGATGGAGAAGATGAGAAGGATAGAGAAGAAAGAGAACGCTCCGGGAGTCAGAGGTGAACAGGAAGCTGATACTCAGGCTGTTCCTCCCGGTGCTGGCGGTGGTGCTGATTCTACTGATTCTTCACCGGGGTTACACCCTGGAGGAGCTGACATCATCCATTGAATCCCTGAAGGAGAGTAATCCCCTTACTGCAGGACTGCTTACAATGGCTGGATTCTGGCTGGGGATGCTCTTTTTTATTACCATTCCCCTGCTGATTGTCAGTGCCGCTGCTCTTCATGGACCGGTGGCAGGGATCTTTTTTTCCGTGGCAGGGCTGCTTTCAGGGGCGGCAATTTTCTACTATCTCGGCCGGGCTCTCCACGGGTCGGGAAGATTGGAGCGATATCCCGTGGTAATGCGGGTTAAAAGGCAGTGTGCCCGTATTCAGCCCTACGGATTGTGGGCGGTGGCTATAACCAGAATGGTTCCCTCTGGTCCATTTCTGGTGGTTAACCTGGTTACCGGAATCCTGGGCTTTAGCCCTCTGCAGTTTACTGCGGGGTCTCTCATTGGTCTTTTCCCGTCTATTATTGCCTTTTCATTTTTCGGGAATGCTCTTATCCGGGGAATCGCCGAAAGGGATCTCCATACATTGCTATTCGCCATTCCCGTGTTTATTCTGTATGCTGTACTTATTCTTGGAATACTGTGGTATGTCCGAAGCCGCAAGACAAACCGGCCGGCATCCCCTTCCTCCAGGCAGGCATCCCTAGGACAATAGCAGGAAATAACAGGAAATGCAGAACAGGAACTATCTTGGTTTTCTCTGGCACGCCGTCTTTCTTTCCATCACCATCACATTCACTGAAGTAAATACAGTAATCCCCGCTATGATTCTGAAGATAGGCGGAAGCGAATTGCAGATAGGACTTGCCGGGGCCATAATGATAGGAGTTCCCCTGATAGCCCAGCTGAACTTTTCGGGCTTTCTTCACGGCAGGAGAAGAAAGAAGCCCTGGCTGCTCCTGGGTATATACCTGAGGGTTCTCTCCCTGGTGCTGATTGCTGTGACGGTTCTTTCCGTGGGCCGCATCGGAATAATCCAGGCCCTTATAATTATCTATGCGGAACTGCTTCTGTTTACCGTCAGCGGTGCCTTTGCAGGTGTCTCGTATCTGGATCTTATAGGGAAAAGCTTTGATACACCTATGAGAAGAAAGTTTTTTACCCGCAAGCAGATAATATCAAGCGCGGGTATTCTTGTTTCCGCTCTTATAACCCGGCAGATTCTATCTGTTACCGGCTATCCGGTAAACTATGCCGTACTCTTTTTCGTCGCCGGCGGGGTTCTCCTATTGGGCAGCTTCGGGTTCTGGCTTATTCGTGAGAAGAAGGAAGCAGCAAAATCGGAGACACAGAGCTATCTTAAAACCCTGGCGTCCCTGCCGGGATTGCTGAAAGCGGATGCAAACTTGAGAAACTATCTTTATTATCTGAACCTTGCAGGAATATCTATTTCGCTGATTCCGTTCTATATATCCCTTGCCCGGCTGCATTATGATTTAACCCCGGCCCTTACAGGAAACCTCATGCTTTTTCAGATTGCCGGTATGGTGGCTTCCAGTTTTATCTGGCCCCGGCTGGTAAAAAACGGAGGCTTCAGGATTCTGCTGATTATCTGGTCCGGACTTTCTGTGGTTCTTCCTTTTCTGGCTCTTATCACGGCCTGGTACCTGCCGCTCCCCTTTTATCTGGCTCTTTTCTTCGTGGTGGGCGGCCTGGTCAGTGTAAGAGGTATCAGCCGAGATGCGGTTACCGTGGAACTCTCCTCCGAGGAGAACCGGGTTCTCTATACCGGTATAATCGGTACCCTGAATCTTTCAACAGTTATATTTCCTGTTCTGCTGGGAACTCTTATCGGGCTGTTTGGATATCCGGTGGTCTACACTGTTACGGCAGCAGTATCTCTTGTATCCTTCATATTTCTTCGGCGTCTTATCTGCCCGGTGGATCAGGAAGGGGTATAGTCTTCCCGTCGGGGAAAAACAAACTCGCCGGGATCATCTTCAAAGCTGCGTTTCTTCCAGCCCTCGTTCTCCAGAGAATGGGGATTTCCACCGGTTTCCCTGGCAATACGCTCCAGCGGCAGTTTCATGTAGGTACCGGTACAGCTTGCACCGATGGATCCGTCGGGAAGATAGAGCTCTCCTGTCCCGGAAAACCGGCGGCCTCTGTTTTCTGAAAGTCGCCCCCGGGCGGTGAGTACGGTTTCTGTTGGAATCGGTTTGTGATAGCGCACTGTAAGTTCCACTGTCACTCCCCATATTCCAGGCTCCAGGGAGGATATTGCCCTTCCTACCAGTTCGTCCAGAACGGCTCCGGTTACACCTCCGTGTACTCTGCCGGGATAGCCGTTGTGGGTTTCCGGAATCGTAAATACCGCTGCACTGTCACCGGTTTCAAGCTCGTAAAATCGGGCATTTACCCCGGCCGAGTTGTTTACACCGCAGATAAAACAGTTGTAACTGGTCTCCTGGGGTGTCTTTACTTTAATTGTTTCCATCTCTGTCTGTTTCATATATCTACTTAAATCATAAATAAAGGGCGGGTACAAGTTACCCGCCCTTTATTCAACCCTCTGTACTATCCGAGTTTTGCGGCTATCTCCGCAAGTCGTTTGCCCTGGAAGCGGGCGCCGGCCAGCTCATTCTCGCTGGGTAGACGTTCTCCCTGTCCTCCTGTAATGGTGCTTGCTCCGTAGGGGCTTCCACCGGTAATCTCGTCCACACCCATCTGGCCCTGGAAAGAGTAGGGTAATCCCACTACTAATAACCCATGATGCATAAGACTTGCGGCAGTGGAAATAATGGTGGATTCCTGTCCGCCATGCTGGGTGGCCGATGAGGACATCAGGGCCACCGGCTTGTCGATCAGCGATCCCTGCAGCCAGAGCTGCCCGGACTGGTCCAGGAAGTTAGCCCACTGGGCGCTCATGCGGCCGTAGCGGGTGGGGATACCGAAAATAAGGCCGTCAGCTGATGCAAGATCATCCATGGTGGCAAGGGGAATATCTGCAAACTGCTTCTGAGCCTCCAGGGCACCCATTGCTTCAAGAACTCCCTCAGGCAGGGTTTCGGGAACCCGGAGTATATTAACTTCCGCTCCGCTTACTTCGCCGGCCCCGGCTGCCGCAGCTTGTGCCATCTGGTACATGTGACCGTACATTGAATAAAAAAGGACATTGATTTTCATATACACCTCCAGGTGTATCGGCCTGAATTCCGACTGCTTATTTTTCTGCAGAGGAGAGGCTTAATCCGAGTTTCCGGCATAGTCCTGCAAGGGTTGAAAGCTCCTCAGGACTCAGTCTGCCCATAACATCGTGTATGGCCTCTACCTGTTTCGGAAACAGGTCTTTTATAGTTGTTGCTCCCTTGGGAGTCAGGGCAACGCCGACGGCGCGCCTGTCCCCGGCTACGGGTTCCCGTTTTACAAGACCGTCCCGCTCCAGGTTATCAATTACCAGTGTCAAGTTTCCTCTGCTCTTCAGAATCTTGCCTGCGATCTGACAGTGGGTCAGGGTTCCTTTATGCAGGAGGGCCTCAAGCACGCCGAACTGGGTAATGGTCATCCCCTTTGGAAGAACCTCTTGATCATTCAGTGCCTTCGTAAGGGAGCTGTGGGCCCGTTCGAATTTTGTGTAGGCATTCAGGTAAGGATCTTTTTCCTTTTCACTCTGCATAAATCAATCCTGATATAGTTTGATGTTAAACTATATCATATGAAATGAATATACTTATATTACAAAAATAGTCAACTAAAAGAACTAATTTCTTATTGCTTGATTTATTGATAATAATTAACTATATTAATGATAACGATATTCAATAGGAGGCATGATATGCCGGGATATGATGGAACAGGCCCAATGGGCTATGGATCTATGACAGGTTGGGGCAAGGGGCCTTGTGGACGCGGCCGACGGGGTCTTGGCAGCAGAAGAGGAGGTTCCGGAAACGGTCCGGCCTTTGGTGGAGGACGGCGCAAAGGAGGATTTGGATGGCAGGCGGCTGTTATGGGGCCGGTCAGCGAGCAGGATACTGCAGATTATCTTCGCCGCAGAGCAGAGGTGCTGGAGGAAGAGCTAACAGAGACCCGCCGGGTATTGAAAGAGATGGAGGGCGGATTGGAAGAATAGAAACTTGTGCTGAACAGGCTTAGCTATTACAATTTCTAACATTAATACATGATTGCAGTATTCAGGAGTGCTCATGACCATACATCTGCTCTACGACAATCAGTCTGTCCGGTCCGGTATTGAATGCGGATGGGGATTCAGTTGTCTTGTGGACGGTAGAATCCTTATGGATACCGGTGAAACAGGTCCGGCACTTCTGGATAACCTGGAAAAAATGGATATTGCTCTGGAAGAGATCGAAGCTCTGGTAATCTCCCATCCCCACTGGGATCACGCAGGAGGACTTGAGGCACTTCTGGCAGCTCTTCCCGATATCCCGGTCTATCTGCCTGACATGGATCTGGATTTTTTTTCAGGGAAATCCTTTCTTCAGAACGCGAATGTGATTATATGCCGGGAACCTGAAACCATAGGTCCGGTAACAACAACGAGAACCTTCAGCTGTACCTACCAGGGTATGCCCATGCCGGAGCACGGACTGGTAATAAGCTCTCTCAAGGGTGTCAGTCTTATAACCGGTTGCGCCCATCCTGGAATAGAAGTTATGGCTCAATCGGTTGCAGACTTCAATACACAAGAAAGTCTCTATGCGGTATTCGGTGGTTTTCATCTGATGGACCAGGATGCAGAGTATATTCGGAGTGTCTATTCCCGCCTGAGGCAGATGGGCTTTACCCGTATAATCGGAACCCACTGTTCCGGAGAAACGGCTCGGGAGCTGAGTGACTATAAAACCGGCGGCGGCGACATCTTTTCTCTCTGAACCTGTAGACCTTCTGTAATAAATCACGCTATTTTCGACAGCATGAAGCAGCAAAATGAGTCTCTGTTCCTCTTTTTCATGGTACTGGCCATGTTTCTCTGGGGAGCAAGCTGGGTTTCAGGTAAACTGGTTACCGGTGAGCCTGTTGTGTTTGATCTTATTGTCTTCTGGCGTATGCTGATCTGCTTTGCGGGCTTTGCTGCGTTCTATCCCTTCCGCCGGTTTAATCTCCGTCTCAGTCCGGGACAGTTTGTTCCTGTAATTATTAACGGCTTGTTGATGGTTCTCTACAACTATCTTTTCTTTACCGGTATCAGCCGGGGGCTTGCCGGCAAGGCTGGAGTAATTGTTACTTCCCTGGCGCCGGTTATAACATTTATTCTGGGATCTGTATTTTTCAGGTTTGCCATTAAGAGTATTCAGGTTGCCGGGATTCTTCTTGGTCTTCTCGGTGGAGTTCTTCTGCTGGAACCCTGGGCCATAAGCATGAGTGAGCTCTACTCAAGCAGCTTTATACTTCTTCTGGCAGCTTTCATATGGGCTTTGATTACGCTTATAAGCGGAAAGGCTATGGAAAAAGGTGTCGGCCCTTTCAGTTACAACTTCTATTTTTACCTTACTGCCTCTTTAACCAGCACCATGCTCTCGCTGGATAGTCATCCCTTTGATTTCAGCCAGTACTCCACCGGTTTCTGGCTGAATATTCTCTTTCTGGCTATTTTTGCCACCATCGGTGCCACAAGTATCTATTTTTTCGCCACCAGCCGTATCGGGTCTGCCAGGACGTCCAGTTTTCTTCTTCTGGTGCCGGCCTTTGCATTAATTCTCAGCTGGATGGTGCTTGGTGAAGTTCCCCGGGTTTTTACCCTTCTTGGAGGGGCTGTTGCGGTCTCCGCGGTCTATCTGATCAACTCCGCAAAGACCGGCAGCAGATAAAATACTCAAGCCTCCATCAGGATTGAAAAAAGGTCATCCGCATCAGAGGCAATTTTCTGTGCACCGTTTTCTTCGAGTTCCTGCCGGTCTCTGAATCCCCAGAGAACTCCAACGGCAAGGCACCCGGTAGCAGCTGCTGTCTGCATATCCGTCCATGTATCACCCACAAAAGCAGCTTCTTCGCCTTTCAGTCCAAGCTCTGCGAGAATCGCCTTTGCTCCTGCCGGATCCGGTTTTGTCCCGTATTCCTCACGGTGTCCGTATACCCGTTTAAAGAGCTCTGTTCCGAAATATCGCGCTGCAATTGAACGGGTCTCGGCATCCGGCTTATTGGAGAGGATTGCCATTGGTATTCCCCGGTTATGGAGCCTTTCCAGCATCTCCATAATTCCCGGATACGGACGGGTTTTATCGAAGCAATGCACCGAATAGTCTTCCCGGAACTGCAGGATAAACTCATCCAACTGAGAAAATTTCTTTATCGATTCAGGCAGGGCTCTTTCCACCAGGTTACGGACTCCGCTTCCTACAAACTTTTTATAAGCCCCCGCCGGATGCTCCGGAAAGCCATACTGTTTCAGGATTCTGTTGCAGCTGTCAGTCAGGTCATCGATGGTATCCAGCAGGGTACCGTCCAAATCAAATACTATTCCTTTTATGCTCATACCCGGGAAGTCAAGCATGAAACGTCTGGCTGTTCAAGGGGAAATTTCTTTACCTGTATGACAGGTGGGTCTACAATATTAGGAAATTACCACTTCAGGAGGTAGAAGAATGGTTTCTGGTGGACTCGCATTACTGTTTCTGCTCGTGGCTGTAGCTCTGATTATCCTGATGACAGCCCGGTACAACATGAACGCCTTTGTCGTTTTGATCACTGTGGCATTTCTTTATGGTCTTGCAATAGGCCTGCCCCTATCGGATATTGTAACGACCATACGGTCAGGGTTCGGAGGTACCCTCGGCTATATCGGCATCGTAATTATTGCCGGTACAATTATCGGAATTATCCTTGAAAAAACCGGTGCCGCCCTCTCTATGACCCAGGCGATTCTCAAGATTGTAGGCAAGGAGCGTTCTCCTCTCGCCATGAGTATTGCCGGATATGTGGTTTCCATTCCGGTTTTCTGTGACTCCGGCTATGTTATACTCACACCCCTTAACAAGGCCTTGTCGGAAGAAACCGGCAAATCCATGGCGGTTATGTCAGTAGCCCTTGCTACCGGCCTTTATGCCACCCATACCCTGGTTCCACCTACTCCCGGACCTATTGCCGCAGCAGGAACCCTCGGGGCGGACCTTGGCGCTGTTATCGGGCTGGGGCTTATTGTCTCTATTCCGGCCATGCTGGCTGGTTATTTCTGGGCCATCTTCTTTGCAAAGCATTACGAGATTAAAGTGGAACTGGAAGAGAGCTATGGTGATCTTATAAAGAAATACGGCAAGCTCCCCGGTGCACTGCACTCCTTCCTGCCCCTGTTAGTGCCTATTGTACTGATTCTTCTGAAATCCATCGGGGCATATCCAACCAAACCCTTCGGGGACGGAGGTTTCGCCTCGTTTATCAGCTTTGTCGGAGATCCAGTAACCGCCCTTATGCTGGGGATATTTATTGCTCTCAGCCTGGTGAAAGGCGAGTCCCTAAAGACGGCTGTTTCCGACTGGATGAGTGAAGGTGTAAAAAATGCCGCTCTTATTCTGGCCATCACCGGAGCAGGAGGAGCATTTGGTTCCATCCTCAAGGCATCTCCCATGGCGGAATTTATTAACAGCAATCTTTCTACTCTCAAGTTGGGAATCTTTCTGCCCTTTATAATCTCTGCAGCTCTGAAAACGGCCCAGGGATCTTCCACTGTCGCCATTATTACCACTGCTTCAATTATGGCGCCCCTGCTTGCTCCACTCGGACTTAATCCGGCATTGACGGTGCTTGCCATAGGTGCAGGTGCGATGGTTGTTTCCCACGCTAACGACTCCTATTTCTGGGTGGTGTCACAATTTTCCAACATGGAGGTATCCACCTCCTACAAGGCTTACACTACGGCAACCCTTGTTGAGGGAATTGTCGCCTTCCTTGGTGTAGCAATACTTTCTGTATTTCTATAGAATACGACCCTGCCGGAGGATTATCCCTCCGGCAGACTTTTATCACTAATCAGGATGAATATGATCTTCGGAAAATGGTATCAGCAGCAGGCCTTTAACCATTTTGTGCGCGGAAATTTTGATAAAGCCGAGCGCTGGTTTCAGAAACTGCTCTCCGCAAAACCCGGAAGTGTAGGGGTACGTCACAATCTTGCCCTGGTTAAACTGGCTATGAACCGCCACGATGAGGCGGTTAAACTTTTGGAAGAGGAACTCGACCGTTTCGGCGGAACCTACGAGCGTTACCGCAGTCTGGCGGACGCCTATTATCTCTGGAAGCATGCCGCCGAAGCCGCGGAGATGTACAGAAAGGCTCTGAAAATGGGCCCCAGGGGAAAAGACAAATCCTTTCTGCAGACACGGGTTGATATATGTTCAGATGAAACCCGGTTTACCGCTGCCATGGAGGGGCTTAAACTTTTTAATGATGCCAACGATATGCAGAAGAACGGCCATTATGAAGAGGCCCTCGCTCTTTTTAAAAAATCCGTAGAGCTGGATCCCAGTAATTTTATTGCCCGGAACAACCTGGGAAGCCTGCATATGAACTATGAAGAGGATTATCCCTCGGCAATTGCAGAGTTTGAAGCTGCCCTGGAGCTTTCCGAGCTGCCTTTGATACAAAAAAATCTGCAGATGTGCAGAGATAAGAGCGATAAACAAGAGAAGGAAATGAAAAACCATGCAAATGATTGAAGATGTAAAATCCATTTTCTCTGCAGCGGTCAAACGGGTCGATCCGGCCCTGATGGTTGAAGAGCTGGTTACTGTAAATGGCAATACCCTGACTATCCGTACCGAATCGGAATCCGCAGAGTATGATCTGTCCAGATATAACCGTATAGTCGTTATCGGCGCCGGCAAAGCCAGTGCAAAGATGGCTCTGGGGCTGGAAGCCTCCCTGGGAGACAGGATTACCTCTGGTCTGGTGGCGGTTAAAACAGGGCACATCGAGACTCTCAAATATATTGATCTGATTGAGGCTTCCCACCCCATGCCCGACGAGAGTTGTGTCGATGCTGCAACGAAAATTGCTGACATCTGCTCGGCGGCAGATGAGAAAACACTTATTCTGAATCTGATTTCAGGAGGCGGTTCCGCACTGCTTACTGCGCCCTATCAGAATGAGGCTTATAACATCTCCCTTGATGACATTCAGACTGTTACAGGGCTGCTGCTTGCCTGTGGTGCAGTTATTCAGGAGATCAATGTTATTCGCAAGCACCTTTCCGTTGTACAGGGTGGTCGCCTTGCCGGATTTGCTGCACCGGGAACCATGGTCAGCCTGATTCTTTCTGATGTTGTCGGCGATCCGCTGAATGCCATTGCCTCAGGACCAACTGTACCGGACCCTACTACCTATAAAGATGCCATGGGGATCATCAAGAAATATGATCTCTCAGCAAGACTGCCTGCCTCAGTTGCAAAGATCATGGAGGACGGAGTTGCCGGCAAAGCGGAAGAGACTCCCTGTGAGGATTCTGATATCTTCAAGAATGTTCAGAATATCCTTATCGGAACCAACATTTCAGCTCTTTATGCCGCATCCGAAGAGGCCGAACGCCTTGGGTATGCCCCGGTTATCCTGACCTCCCAGCTCTCCGGCGAAGCCAGAGAAATTGCCAAGATTTTTTCCGGCATGTGTAAGGATCTGACCCGTAACCGGCTTGCTTTCAAGCGTCCTGCCTGTATTATCGCCGGTGGAGAAACCACTGTTACTCTCCGGGGCAAGGGAAAGGGCGGCCGTAACCAGGAGATGGCTCTGGCTTACATGATTGAGTATCTGGATAACCCTCAGGCTATGGAAAACACTGTTTTTCTCTCCGGAGGAACCGATGGAAATGACGGACCAACCGATGCCGCCGGCGGTATAGCACATCTGAGTGTAATGAACAGTATGGCGGAGAAGGAGCTGGATCCCCTGGAGTACATCGGCAACAGTGATTCCTATCATTTTCTGAAGGAGTCCGGTGGACTGCTTATGACCGGCCCTACAAACACCAATGTCTGTGATGTACAGATTCTTCTTGTAAAATAGGCTTAGATGTTTATGAAAAAGCGGGATGATATTATTGAGCTGGCCAACAGATTCGAAGCTGAGCGGTTTGAAGCTATAATGGAGCAGGAGGGTATCCCCTGCTCCATTATCTCCCGTCATTCAACGGTTTACGACGGAATCTTCCAGCTCCAGGAAGGCTGGGGGTTTGCGGAGATTTCGCCGGAATACCGTGAAAAGGCTGAAGAGCTTCTTAACGAGTACCGGAACAGCCGGGAAAGGGAATAGTCGCGCTCTTTACGGTCTTAACCAAACAGTTTATAGTTAACAATAAATAAACCGATAGTTAAAAACAGGATATATATATGTGGTTAAAAGTGCACCTTTTGTCGATTGGTGTTGGTTTCGGTGCTGCAGCAACTCTCACTTTCCTGCTCTTCACAACGGCTATACTATTTTTTGTCTCTCATAAACGCAGCTACATCTACTATCTTCTTCTTCAGGCGGCATTCCTTCCCTATCTTGTTGGTCTGGCAGTCTATGTTTCCGGCGGGGAGGAATCCTGGGTTCTGTTCTGGTTTAGAATTTGTGTTGCAGGCTTAATTCTTCCTCCTCTATCTCTGGAGTTTTTTCTCGGATCGCTTATAAACCAGCAAAGCCCTGTCCGCCAGCTGTTTATCGGTCTTGGCGGGTTGGTTCTTCTGCTTGTGCTTCTTGTTCGGCCTTTACTAATTGGAACTGCTGAAATTACAATTCATTCCCTCGGTTTTTACGGTGTAGGAAAAGGGCCTGTATTCCCTCTTGTGGTTGCCTATGCCGTGGGGTGCTCTCTTTTTTCCATGGGCTGGTTTATCCGGGCGGTGCTCCGTGAAAAGGGATTGTGGAAACACAATGTTCTGATACTTACCGGTTTGGCTATCTGGATTACGTCAATGCTGGTGGAGGGTCTTATCTCATTCAGGGTAATCCAATTCTATTCGGTTTCGTGGATCGGGCCTGTTGTTATGGTTATTACTATCGGACTTCATATGGGTCTTGAAGTGGACCGGAGTTTCCGTGACAACCGGGAAAAAATGAGGGAAAACAGAATTCTCAGACAGAAACTGAAATTCGACCCCCTTACCGGTCTTTATACCAGGGATTTTTTCAACACCATACTTGAAGTTGAAGCGGATGCCTGGGCCCGAAAGCCGCAGGAAAACAGTATTCTTTTTATAGATGCGGATAATTTCAAGGGAATCAATGACCGCTACGGTCATGCCGGTGGAGACCGGATACTTCTGCTTATCGGGGATATTATCCGGGAGAATGTTCGCCGTTCCGATCTTCCCGCACGTTTCGGCGGGGACGAGTTTATTATTCTGTTGCGTAACTGTACCCAGGACAGCGCACGTATCCTTGGAGAAAAGATTATCGGCGATTACCGCCGCAGGCTGCATGAAGAGTATCCGGATATACCCGAAGGGTTTACCGGTCTCAGCATTGGAATTTCTTCGTCCACCTTATGGGAGCGGGGCCGCAGGGATCTTGTAGCCCTGGCGGATGAGGCTATGTACTGTTCAAAGCGGCATGGCAAAAATCAGGTTGTGGTTGCCGAGGCCGGCTGATTCGTATTGTTTAGAAAAGTTCCAGCTGTTTTCCTGAGACAATCTCATCAAAGCTTGTGTTAAGCCAAGGAAGAACCCCGTCTGCGACAGGTTTTATCTGCTTCTCGATATAGTGTTTATAGTCGATAGGGCCGGTGCAGAGCTTGACCGGAACCGGTCCTTCGGGGGTAATAAAATAGTCTACACGGCGGATATTCAGTTTTCCCTCAGGATCCAGCATTCGTGCAGCCTTGACATGGGGTGGTACATTTTTCACATATCCCTCAGCCCGTTTTGTCAATCTTCTGCGATAGATAAGCTTTTCATCCCGGTATCCGCTGGAGACAGCCTCCACTTCGCTTAGAATCCAGCGGGGAATCTCCTCTCCGCTGAAAAAGCGGCGGAATAGTTCAAACTGAAACTCTTTAGCCAGATCCGTCCAGTCGGAGCGGACATATTCCATGCCGCGGAACTCAATCTCGCCTGTTTCTGCAAGACGTCCGGCGTAGCGTTTCCGGGCTCCTTCGCTGCTGCCCCGCATGGGGGGCAGAAAAAAAACGTCGTAGTGTTTCTCGTATTCCAGTTCCAGAAAGGATTGAACTCCATACTCTGTTGTCAGAAGCTTCTTCAGGTATTGGTTTATCCAGGATACTATTTTCTCCGCGGCTTCATTCGCCCGGGGAATCTCGTCCGGTTTCAGCTGTACAAAGACGGAATCGGTGTCTCCGTAGAGTACCTGATATCCGGATTCACGTAATCTGGCAGTACTGATTTTAAGAACCCACTGACCAGTCCCGGTGATTGCGGTCGGTAGTCTCGGGTCATAAAAGCGGCATCCCGGAGTACCCATAACGCCGTAGAAGCTGTTCATAAGAATCTTTACTGCCTGACTCAGCGCGGCGTCTCCGGCTCTCTTCGCCTCCGCCCTGCGGGCCAGTAATTCACCGATTACTCCTGGAAGGATACTCCGTTCACGGTTGAAACTGATTCCAGCTGGGGTATTTCCCGGATTTTCCGCTGCAGTAAGCAGGGATAGAGGGTCAATTGAGAAGGTTCTGATAATTGATGGGTACAGACTGCGAAAGTCGAGCACTATCACGTGAGAGTAACGCCCCGGCTCGGTGGTAAATACATAGCCTCCGGCGGCCTGCTCCGAAGCAAATATGTCCTCGGTGTCCGGGGCTGCAAAGCCCTGCCGGTGCATTTTGGGAAGGTATTGAAACTCAAAGGCTGCAACGGACATGCTGACCCTGTCCAGCCTGAGTCCGGTGAGAAGACTTCTTGTCATGTACTGTTCAATAAGTCCTGTTGCGGTCAGAATCCTGGAAACCAGTCTGCAATCCTCAAAATTATATATCGCCAGGGCTTGTGGGTCCTCTGCGAAGAGGCGCATAATCTCGGCTACCTTGTCCTCGTCGGCGGAAATGGTTTTCCCTGTACCAAGTACCGTGTTTGCCACTGTCTCCAGTGAAAAATCAGGAAAGGAGTGGAAGCCCCCGCGCATAGCCTGAGGACCGTCCAGAACAATCCGACCCCGGAGTTCGGCTGAACGCATGCCGGACTGCTTCTGAAAGCAGCGCGGGGGTGTTCCATCCCTGCCAATGCCGAAGCGGATGCCCAGACGCTCACAAGCGTGATTGAGCATCTCCAGGTCAAAGCCGATTACATTCCAGCCGGTTAGCAGATCAGGATCAAAGCGCCGAACCGCTGCTGCGGCCCCCTCTATCATTGCTCTTTCACTGCTGTAGCAGACGGCATTAAACCCATCTCCATCCTCTACCTTTTTATATTCATTTAAAATATGCACCTCTCCGGATTCGCTGCCGTTGGAAGCGGTGTAATGGAGCCCTACACAGAGAATTCCGCTGTCCGGGCTTGTCTCAATATCCAGAGAAAGGATGGATAATACAGGTCTGTATTCTGTGCTGCGGATTTCCGGGTCGGTAATTATACGGTAGGGTTGTTTCTCTGCTGATCCTCCCCGGTATTCCAGACTCCTGTGGATAAAGCGTTCCATAAGAAAACGCTCTTCCGGGCGTATATCTGATTCCTGGGGACGGATTCCTGTCTGGCGCAGACTGTTTCTCAGGTTGGTAAGCTGGCGGATGCCTCTGCAGTAGACGGCATACAACCCTTCGCCACGGAAATCCGTCAGCTCAACTCTTCTGGTGCGGATATTCTGGCTCTGTAAAAGATTTTCTCCCCGGGGCATGTCGGCCTCTCTCAGGAAAAAGAGGGGTTCCTGCCGGGTGAAGCGGAGGAGCAGAGGGCCGGAATCATCGATGCAGTGAAGCCGTATTTCACAGCCGGTCTGTCTTTCCAGACATTCTTCTGTGAGGATATAACAGAACCGGGGTTGTGCCTCCGACATAGGTATTAGCATACCCCATCCCTCTGCAGATATGATACACTTTTCGGAACATGAATATTCTAAAAAATGGCCGCATCAACCTGGAGCTTCTGCATAGTCTCGAGGAGAAACCCGCGCTTTTCGCCCCTGGTGATATTACTATCTGGACGGATCCTTATATCTCGGAACATATCCTTGATGCACATCTGGATCCCGATTCAGATGATGCTTCGCGCAGGGAGGAAACCATAGATGAGGTGGTCGATTTTATTACCCGCAGATACCCTCCCGGGGAGTTTTCCCGTCTGCTTGATCTGGGCTGTGGTCCCGGTCTCTATGCAAGCCGGCTTCATGAGGCGGGCTACCGTGTTACGGGAATGGATTTCTCCGAGGTGAGCATCAGCTGGGCCCGGGACGAGGCCGAAGAATACGGCCGGGATATTCAGTATCTACAGCAGGACTACCGCACCTGGCAGCCGGACGAGAAGAGTTACGATATAATCCTGCTTATTTTCGGTGACTTCTGTGTTCTCAGTCCCGAAGATCGGGGATTGCTGCTTGAAAATGTCCGTCAGGCCCTTGTTCCCGGCGGGGTATTTCTGTTTGATGTATTTACCGAAATGTATTTACCCCATCCAGATGAACGCGCCTGGTTTACCATGTTGGAAGACGGCTTTTGGCGGCCGGATCACAACCTTGTATTTGAAATCAAGCATCGCTACCCGGAGGACTCGGTTCATCTCAACCGCTATCTTATTGTCACCGAAGACGGCAGAGTGCGGACATGCAATATCTGGCACCGCTGGTTTTCCCGTCGGGAAATTCGTGAGTTGATGGAAAAATCGGGGTTTAAAGTGGAGAAAATGTGGGCGGACTTGAAAGGTACTACCCTGAAGCCCTCTCCGGAGTGGATTGGTATCGAGGCCCGGGTAGCCCGGGCCCGCTGAATCAGGCCTTTTCCGCCTTTTCAATAATAGTTTCTACAATCTTCTGCATAGCTTCCGCTGCCGGACCTTCTGCGTCGTGGATAAATGCCTCGCCTGAATCTCCTCCCAGCATAATCCGGGGATCCAGGGGGAGCTCGCCGAGGAAGTACTCCTCAAATCGTTCCGCCGTGGCCTTTCCGCCGCCCTTACCGAAGATGGGAGTCATGGTACCGCACTCAGGACAGACGAACCCGCTCATGTTCTCCACGATTCCGAGGATCGGCACCTTTAACTCTCGTGCAAAGGTTATGCTCTTCATGGAGTCCAGGTTTGCCACCTCCTGTGGGGTGGTCACAATAACAGTGCCAGTCATATCCGGCAGTAGCTGGCAGATGGTAAGGGGTTCATCCCCCGTTCCCGGAGGGGTATCAATAATCAGATAGTCCAGCTCTCCCCAGGTTGTATCCTTGAGGAACTGTTTGATCAGGTTGAGTTTTATCGGGCCTCGCCAGATAATAGCCCGTTCCGGTTCGATACCTGCCAGGGCAAGGCTTACCGCTTTCAGGTTCGGTCCTGCCGGAATGGGTTCAATTCTCCTGTCTTCTTCGGATGAATAGAGTTTTTCGTGATCTATCCCGAGCATTTTCGGAACATTGGGTCCGTGGATATCAATATCCATGATGCCTGTGCTTTTTCCCATTTTTGCCAGGCCCAGTGCGAGGTTTACAGAGACGGTGGATTTTCCGACTCCGCCCTTGCCGCTCATAACCATAATTATATGCTTAACCTTGCTGAGATTTTCCCGCAGGGCACGTGTTTCTTCTGCCTGTTTTATCAGGGGATTTTCTTTTTCCATGGTTAGTTCCGCCTTTAGTTGAAAATAGATATCAATAATACGATCCTGCCTGCATCTGGTCAATAAGCAGGATACGGGTGTTTGTCTTTCCCTTCAGGTTCAAGTAGCTTATAGGTAAGGAGGCGCTTATGAAAATGGTACTGCTCCTCCAGGCTGCACTTCTAATTCTGTTATCCTGTATTTCTGATCCGGTTCTAACAGAGCTTAATGACTATAATCCTGAACCGGAACTAAGTCCTACCCAGGTGGTATACATCCAGGTAGAAGCCCTGCGCCATAATGATAATCATGACAAGGGTATAAAAATTGCCTCCCGGTTCAACTCGCCGGAAAACCGGGAAATTCTGCAGGCCAGTGGATCTTTTGCGGAAGTTCTGCGGGGCGAAAGCTTTCTTCCTCTGCTTTTTCCGGCCAGTATTGTGTACTATCGTCCCGGAGAAAAAGACGGCTACTACTATCAGCCGGTACAGATATACTCCAGCGAAGGCAGGGTTATGGTTTACCTGTTTTATTTATCCCTCCAGACTGATCCCCCCCTATGAGGACTGCTGGATGGTGGACGGAGTTCAGTCATACGAAATACAACTGGATGCCGGAGACTCCCCTGAAGGAGTTCCGCCGGTTAAAGAGCTTGGCAGCATAGACGGGATCCTGCAGGGGTGAGTGTATCAGCCCAGTCCTTCCAGTTCTTCAATCCAGAGTTTGGCGTCCGCATCGGAAGGCATGCGCCAGTCGCCCCGGGGTGAGAGTGATATAGTTCCAACCTTGGGGCCATCGGGGAGGCAGGAACGCTTGAACTGCTGGGAGAAGAAGCGCCGGTAAAAGCTTCTCAGCCATTTGAGAGTTACCGCCCGGGAGTGGATACCGGCAAACACCGTGCAGGCAAGAAGAAAGACTTTTCGCGGAGCGGTGCCGCAGCGGATGGCATGGTAAAGAAAAAAGTCATGCAGTTCGTAAGGGCCGATGGTATCCTCTGTTTTCTGGGCTATCTCCCCGTTGGCATCCGGGGGCAGCAGTTCCGGAGAAATCGGGGTGTCTACAATATCATGAAGCACTTCAGCAGCCTCAGGGCTTGCCCAGGTTTCCGCCGCATAGCTTACCAGAAATTTCACCAGGGTTTTCGGTACCCCGGTGTTCACGGCATACATGGACATATGATCTCCATTGTATGTACACCAGCCCAGGGCAAGCTCCGACAGATCACCCGTACCTATAACAATGCCCCCAACCATATTGGATTTATTCATCAGATGCATAGTTCGCTGCCGGGCCTGGACGTTCTCATAAGCCGTATCTTCCGGACGGCCGGAGTGTTTCAGATCCTGAAGCTGGACAGTGCATATATCTCCGATATTTATGGTCTCCAGGGGCACGCCCAGGGCTTTGCTCAGTTTTTCGACATTTCCCAGAGTGCGTCCACTGGTTCCGAATCCCGGCATGGTGTAGGCCTTGATGCCGGAAATGTCCAGTTCCGCTTCCCGGAAAGCTTCTACTGTTACCAGCAGAGCCAGGGTTGAGTCGAGGCCGCCGGAGAGGCCTATAACCACATTGCTGCAGCCTATATGGAGGAGCCGGCTTGCAAGTCCTGCACTCTGAATGGCAAAAATCTCCCTGCAGCGGGCTTCAAGATCCGCTGATGCTGACGGAACGAAGGGGTTTCGTGCAAGGATTCTGCGCAGGACGCCGGCAGATGCCCGGGGGAGCTCTGCGGGAACCTCTATCCGACGGTAGCGGTCATCAGATAGGTCTGCTCCCTGGCTGTAGGTGGTGGAGTTAATCCTTTCATGATTGATAAAATCAATATCCACATCCGCTGTGAGGAGGGTTCCTTTTCGCGAAAAACGGCTGCCTTCAGCCAGTACGCCACCGTTCTCGGCAATTATGCAGTGACCGCCGAAAACAGTGTCTGTAGTGGATTCACCCACGCCGGCTGAGGAATAGACATAAGCGGCAAGACAGCGGGCAGACTGCTGACGTATCAGCTCTCCCCTGTAGGCAGCTTTTCCGACCAGTTCGTTGCTGGCTGAGGGGTTGAAGATAATTTGAGCGCCTGCGGTACTCTGACTGCCGCTGGGTGGAGCGGGAGACCAAAGATCTTCACAGATTTCGATTGCAAAGGTAACGGTAAGCCCTGAGGTTACTGAGGTGTGGTTGAAAAGCAAATCGGTCCCCAGAGGGATTGAAAATCCTCCATAACGGATTTCCTCTTTTCTGATTCGTCCGCCGCCGGCAAACCAGCGGGATTCATAGAACTCCCGGTAATTGGGAATGATTGTTTTTGGCACAGCACCGTGAATCCTGCCGCCTCCGATTACCAGCGCGCAGTTCAGCAGTCTGCCGTTAAAGCGAAGCGGCAGTCCGATTATAAATATACCCTGTACCTTTCTGCTGGCTTCGGCCAGGTAAACGGCGGCGGTTTCCGCTGAGCGTAGGAGGGAGTCCTGCTGGAACAGATCGCTGCAGGTGTACCCGGTAATGCCCAACTCGGGAAACACGGTAATACCTACACCGGATGCTGCGCTCTCTTTCATCAATTCCAGGGTGTTTTCACAGTTGAAAACAACAGCTCCGGGTTTTACCAGCGGAACGCCGGCGGCTGTACGAATATATCCATAATCTGCTAATGAATCTTTGATGGCTGCCATGAATGCATGATAGGATGGCGTGTCCCGGCAGGTCAAGTTTCCGGAAAGAGGCCGGTTTATGTGGTACCCTGTGAAGTGTTTCCTTTTTTTCGGACATCTGATAGTCTGTTTGCCAGCCTTGAGTCGGCCTGCGGCCGAATAGAAAAGGAGTAGTATTGATGCAGAACAGGATTTCTCCTGAGAACCTTAAATATTTTTCATCTGTCTATACCAGTATGTTTACAGCCCGGGAGATCGACCGGATTGAAGAGAGCTATACCCAGAGAGGAGAGGCTTTCTTTCATGTATCCGGTGCCGGGCATGAAGCTATAGCCGCTCTGGCCGGGTATCTTGGTCCGGAAGATTGGCTTCACTGTCACTACCGGGATAAATCACTCATGCTTGCCAGGGGTATGGATGCCTCAATGTTTTTCCATGCTCTTTTCAACAAAGACGCCTCCCATTCCAGGGGGCGGCAGATGAACGCTCATATGAGTGATCCGGCGCTGAACATTCTCAGTCTTGTTGGCCCTGTGGGTAACTCGGGACTCCAGGCTGCCGGTGTAGCCCAGGCGGTTAAAGACAAAGCCGGAAACCCGGTGGTGTTGTGTTCTCTCGGGGATGGTATGAGCCAGCAGGGAGATGTTCTTGAGGCAATTGCCCATTCTGTCCGAGCCGAACTGCCGGTACTCTATGTTATCCAGGATAACGGCTTTGCCATATCCACCCGTACCGGAGGAAATACCTTCTACCGGACCCCTGATGGTCCTGCAGACAGTTTTTACGGTATCCCCATAACCCATTTTGACGGGCGTAATGCTGTTGAGGCGGACAGAGTTTTTAAAGAGACTGTTGCAAAGATGCGCGGCAACCGCCGTCCTGCCATTCTGATAATGCAGGTAGAGCGGCTTTCCAACCATACGAACGCGGATGATCAGCGGGTATACCGCAGCGAGGATGAGATTGAAGCTGCCCGCAATACCGGTGATCCGGTCGCAATTCTGCGGGGATTGCTGATTGAAGCCGGTATGACAGAGGATGAGCTGGAAGAGAAGGAAGCGGAGATTCGCAAGGAGCTTGAACAGGCGGCCAGAGAGAGTCAGTTAGGTCCGGAACCTGCAGCCGTACATGATGCGGTAAAACCTTATCCCGAAGGACTGAATAAAGCGGGTGAAATCAGTACCGCTGATGGTGAGGGTGATCCCCGTACCATGATAGAGACCCTGAGAGAGACCCTCTCTTCCCGGATGGCCGATGATGAAAGGGTGATCCTGTTCGGTGAAGATATTGAAGACCCGAAGGGAGATGTGTTTGGGGTTACACGGGGGCTTTCAAAAAAATATCCCGGCCGGGTAATCAATTCGCCCTTGGCAGAGGCGTCCATTGCCGGGATTTCCGGCGGACAGGCGCTGGCGGGCAGGCGTCCGGTGGCTTTTCTTCAGTTTGCCGATTTTCTTCCAATAGCCTTTAATCAGATTATTTCTGAACTCGGCAGTATGTACTGGCGCACTGACGGCGGGTGGGAGACTCCGGTAATTGTTATGATCTCCTGTGGCGGGTATAAACCCGGACTTGGTCCTTTCCATGCCCAGTCAATGGACGGCGTTGCGGCACATACCCCCGGTGTTGATGTCTTTATGCCTTCCAGAGCTGATGATGCGGCGGCACTCTTGAACGCAGCCTTCATTTCCGAACGACCAACCCTGTTTTTCTACCCGAAAAACCTTCTGAACAGCCGGGACTTTGCCACCCGGAAAGATCCCGCACAGCTGCTTCTTACTCCGGGCAGAGCCCGAACAGTGCGGGAAGGTTCAGACATCACTCTTATCGGCTGGGGCAACACAGTGGTTCACTGTACACGGGCTGCAGAATCCCTTGCCGAAGCTGGCGCCTCTGCAGAGGTAATCGATCTGCGAACCCTTGCACCCTGGGATAAAGAGGCTGTAATAGCCTCGGCATCCAAAACAGGTAGGGTGATAGTTGTTCACGAAGACAACCACAGCGCCGGAATGGGTGCAGAAGTTGTCAGCACCATAGCTGAAGGATGCAGTGTCCCGGTTGAATGCCGCAGGGTAACCCGGGGTGATACCTTTGTTCCCTGTAATTTCGGCAATCAGCTTGAAGTGCTTCCCAGTTACAGAAGAGTTCTTGAAGCTGCGGTGGATATGCTGGGTGGGTCAATCACCTGGAAGAAAGAGGAAGATGAATCCGGGGAGCTCTACGGGCTTGAGGCTGTGGGCTCCAGTCCCTCCGATGAGGTAGCTACAATCATCGAATGGCTGGTGAAAGAGGGTGATTCCATCGAGGAAGGCCAGGAAGTCGCGGAACTTGAGGCTGACAAGGCTATGATTACCCTGTCGAGTCCTGTAGCCGGTGTAATCAGCTCCATAGATGTTGCGGACGGAGAGTCTGTCAATGTCGGTACGGTGATTGCAAAGGTGCGGCTTCCGAAAGGGTCGGTACGGATAAAACCCATAACCCGGGAAGAACCGGGCAGCCCTCAGATTACCGGTATAAAAACCGGCCAGACTGCTGCAGGACCTGTGGTTAATGCCGGAGCAGTGGCAGCTATTGCCGGAGTGCACACCGTTCTGGGAAGCAGACTGGTCTCCAACAAGGAGATGTCCGAGCTTTGTCCCACCTGGAGCGAAGCGGATATTGTCAAGAGAACCGGTATTCAGGAGCGTCACTGGGTGGGTGAAGGAGAGAATGCCGTAACTCTTACCACTGATGCGGCTTCCAGACTTCTTGATGAATTGAAGATCGGTGTTGAAGATATCGATCTTATAATCTGTTCCACAACCACTCCCTTTATGAATACCCCTGCCCTGGCAACAATGGTGCAGTATGAGCTGAATAAAAAGTACGATGCTGATTGCAGTTGTGCCGCCTACGATATAAATGCCGCCTGTTCAGGGTATGTATACGGCCTGCAGATTGCATACGATTATCTTGCACAGCGGCCGGCTGAGAAGGTCCTGATTCTAACTGCGGATGTTCTCTCTGACCGGATCGATACTTCTGATCCTTCAACTGCCCCGGTGTTCGGCGACGGTGCCAGTGCGAGTCTCGTGGTTGGTTCCGGACTTATCGGTGGAATGGGCAGGCTTGAGGTTAAGCGGCCGGTGCTTTCTGCAAAGGGCGAAGACGGCTCGCTGCTGCGTATACCGAAGGATCCTTCCGAGCCGGTATTCATGGAGGGGCCGGAGGTTTTCCGCAAGGCGGTTACTGCTATGGCGGAGATTCTCAAGGATGCGTGTAAGGTTGCCGGCGTGAGTCCCGATGACCTTGATCTGGTAGTGCCGCATCAGGCCAATCAGCGGATCATAGATGCGGTACGTCAGAAGCTGAGGGCCGACAAGAAGAAGGTTTACAGTATAATTTCCGGAATCGGGAATATTTCTTCATCAACCATCCCGTTCTGTCTGGAACGGCTTATGGAAGAAAATCCTGAAACTGAACTGCTCGGACTTACTGCTTTCGGTGGCGGATTTACCTTCGCCGGCGGAGTACTCAAGAAAATCTGATTATTCTGAAGCTGCGGGCTGGAGATTCCGTATAATACGGATCTCCTGCCTGGTTGCTCTGTGGCGTATTTTGAAATAAAGTGTTTTACTTCGGACATCGTAGACCCAGCCGTCGGAGTAGCGCTGAAACTCCGGATCGCTCTTCCAGGGAATCCCGTGCATTTGAATCTGGTCAAAGGGTTCCACATTGAAAAGTGCAAAATGGTGGATACCCCCCTGGGGAAACTGAAAGGAGAGCACAGAGGTGTTCCCCGGCTGAAACCTCACATTAGCCGCAGTTGTCCACATCCACTCCCTTCCGGCACCAAGATCGATAACCCGGGGGGTATACGATGATTCTCTGTACATCCTTAAAAGGTCTTCGAAGGTTTCCGGTTCCAGCACCGACTCGGATTCCCGGGTATAAAATTCTCCCATCTCAAATCCTGCAGGCAGCCTTCCGTACTCACCTGCAGAACGGACGGCGGATAATAGCAGACTGTATCCGATTGACCTGGTAAGAGAGTCATTGCTTTCAAGCATAAGCTTTCCGGCTTTGATATTTATCCGGGTGTCACTTCCTTCTGAAAGGTGAATACCGTAGCTGTCGATCCCGGTGGGGCAGATTCTTGGAAGGAGGATTTCCCTTATAAGAAATCTGACTGCCGGATTGTCCTCATTTCCCCGGCTTAGCAGGAACTCTCCTGCGTTCAATGTCAGACTAAAGGCATTATCGTCCTCCGGCTCTTCCAGAATGACTTTTTCAGCAGTCTCTTCCAGAGAGCTTATTGCCGCGGATATTTCAGGAACTCCTGAGCTTAAACAAATTTGAAGCATTTCCGGATTGGAGAATACCTCCGGATTGCCATCTGTCGCCCGGGATACGGTTTCACGGGTAAAACTCTCTACTGTCTCGCCGAAAGACCTCAGGGGATTAACTGCAGAGCCAAGATAAAGAGCACTGGTTCTGTCTATCAGCCGTGGACTGCCTCCGACAAGGCGGTTTCTGGTTTGCAGATATGTTCCCCGATATAGGGATTCCAGCAGCATGGCTGAAGCGGTTGTTCCTTCTCCCGGTGCATCTGCAGCATATTCCCAGGATCCTGCATCATCCAGCCATCGATCCTTTTCCCAACCCTCATAGGCTGTTTGGGCAAGTTGAGCGAGGGCTGCTTTCAGGCTTTCTTCATTTGCAGGAAGATGATGAATATCACCCCAGACACGGATGAGAGATTCATCATCCTTCGGGTTGAGAAAACGGACTTCCTGCGGTTCATTCATTCTGGGAATTGAGATTATTGAATCGCTTACCCGGCAGTAAGGTCCGAAAGCCGCAACACCACCGGAACTGCCTGTGCGGGAAGCTCTCAGGATGGGAAGACCAGCATGTACAGATGCCTCTGAACCAGTCCAGGGAAGCCGCATTCCTGTAATAGTCTCATCCTTGACCGCGCTGAAATCGATGCTCATGGTGTATCCGGCATCATTTTTGTCTGTTTCCGTTATGGTAAAGCTGATTCCGGAAAGAAAATTGATCTGCATGGAGCTGCTTGAGCGGCTTATTCTGCTGACTGATGCCTGTGATTCACTACCGTCGACGTGTATGAGAACTCCTGCTCCGTTCTCCGGAAAATCGAGGGAGAAACTGCGGTATTTCAGGGTAAAGGAACGGTAGGCTGAACCTTTTCCCGCCAGTAAATTACCGGTTACTCCAGCGCTCTGTCGGGCGGAGATGCTTATTTCACCCAGGGTATATCGAACCGGACGAGTTTCTCCGAATTCGCGATAGAGAAGGCCGCCGATAATAAGAGCATATACAACAAGCACAAGATAGTAGGCCGGTTTTCCCCTGGTTTCACGCATGGGGCGATTGTATCAGGGCGGTCTTTCTGAGGCAAGGTGGATTTTTATTTATCCCGGGAACCGTTGAGAAGCTGGTAGGTCAAAAAGAGCCGGGCAAGAGATGTTGATACCGTCTGCTCGTCGGAAGGTTCCCTGGAAAGTGAGACCGATACCGGAAGATCTGCAAGGTCAAATTCACTCAGAACGGTTCTGCACCATCGGACAAGTTGAAGGTGTTCACCATTGCTGCACAGCTGCTTGAGTTTGCCTGATTCGTTGAAGAAGGGCTGAAACGAGCGGGCTTCCTCCATTATGAGTCTGAATCCTGCTCCGGTTTCTCCATTTTCCCGGCTGTATATCCAGTCCAGCCGGGGATTGTATTCATCCAGAGCTGCTGCAAGGGAAAGGATACTCTGCTGATGATATATTCCCCGTTCGATAGGAACAATCTGAAAGAGTCTGCTCAAGTAGCGTTCTCTCTCGTCGGCTACAGAAAGCGCAACCATAATATCAAGGATCGCCCGGGTTGGATGGCCCGGTCGGGTGAGAACTTTCTCCAGTTTTACCGCATCGGAAGGGTTTCCTGTTCTTGCCAGGGACTTGGATGCGGCCGCGGATATTCGGGGATCATTGCAGGTGAACAAGCGATGCAGGGCTTCCACGCTGATATTATCCGGGTAGGCTCCCAGGGCGAATATGGCACTCAGCTGCTGGGGGGACTCGGAGTTTTCCGCTTCCCGGATTATTAGAGGCAGCAGTCCCGGACGTGGATTGGTGAAAAGGGATATCAGGATCTGGTCTTTCTCCGGTGCAATGGGGTTGTCAAGGATCTGTCTCAACTGGGGTTCTGCATGGGGTGTCGGCGCATAGTTCAGGGCAGTAAGGATAGTCTGACGTTTCACCGGATTGTCGGTAAGGTGAAAATTGTAGATATCCATGAAAGTTTTAAAGTTTCTCGGAGAGAAAATGATATTTGCCGTTTCCCGCATGCCAAGGCTGCCGTAATCTCTGACAGAAAGAACCAGAATCAGGGAGAGCCCGCAGTAGGCTGCACCGGCAAAGAAGGTCAGTGTATAGGACGAGCCTACAGGAAGGGCAATTCTTTCATTCAGATCAATTAATATACCGCCGATGAGACCGGTTATAAACGCGAAGAAAGCGGTGAGAAAATTGAGGAGAGACATAAAACTGATCTTGTCATGGGAAGGGATCACATTCAGAACAAGCCGTGCCACTAACTGGTATGTGGCAGCCTGCAGAAAGGTTGTGACAAATCCGAGGAGAAGAAAAACTCCCAGAGGAGAGTTGTTCAGGACTCCCCAGAGCAGGAATGTAATTCCCTGGCCTATAAATGCCGCTAACAGCAGAGGTTTTGAGCCGATGCTGTCCATAATAGGCCGGAGAAAGAGTCCGCTTACCATCATTCCAAAGGTTCCCACCACGGAGAAGAGAAAGACCATGTTCTGGGGGTAATCGGCAACCACCCGCAGAAAAGGAACAGCAAAACCGATGAGTACCGCTGCAGAGAGACTGAAGCAACGGATGAGTATGACCAGTATCTGCTCCCTGTTTTTTACCGCCCTGGCAAATACCTTGATAAGGCTGTTTCCCTTCTGATAGCGGCTTTTCTCCCGGAAAGGAATCTTCATTAAGAAGAGCGCGGCAATGGTGTTGGCGAAAATACCCAGGCCAATCAGGATGAGCAGTCCGTTGAGGTTGTTGAAGTAGGCGAAAGAAGTAAGGCCGTAGCTCAGAAGCTGACTGACAAGCCGGGCGGACTGATTGCTGATAAACAGCTGGGCAACAAAACGCCCGCGGGTTTCAGTGGTAACCAGCATCTGCTGTACCGGCTCGGCCATTGATGCCCCGATAATGCGGAAGATACAGAACACGGCGTACACGGCCAGGATGATTGCCACTGCTGTCTGTCCATGGGTAAAGAGCACCAGAAAGTAGAAGAGACTGGCTGCTCCCCGGAACATCCAGGATGCATAGAACATCTTGTTCAGGTTTATCTCGTTGCTTATGCGGGGCAGAATCAATACTACCATCCCTGCAATATGAACGGCGGAAGATATGAAGCCCAGCTCGGTATTGGTGGGGTTGAACTGTAGAGCCAGCAGGTAAATTATGGTCTCCGCAAGGAAGCCGTAACCGAGACCGTTGAACAATGCATGGCCCAGCATAAGCTTGGAGCCCCGCTCCCGCTCTTCCCGGGTGAGGAAATCGGTAATCATTCTAAGAGTATAATCTATTCGTTGAGTGGTTGTGGAGTCATTGTGGAGTCGTTGCAGTGCAACGACTCCACAATGACTCCACAACCACTCAACAATAACTCCACTCACGGATTAATGCAGGGTTATCTGCAGCCCGCCTACGAGGTCGGTGGCCGGGTACTCTTCGTCATTAGACCAGTCGATATTGCCACTACCGTCATCATGCTGGGTAATGTATCCGAGTTCGCTTTGCAGATCGCCTTCATTCACATTCATACCGGGAATTTCATTTTCGTTGAGGTCATAGCTGTTTGTGTACTCATCGGGGGTCCAGCCGATGCAGGTGGATGGAAATGTGGTTCCACTGCTGCTGTTCAGATTTATATCTGCTATCTTGTATAGCAGTGCCGGTTGATTTCGGGAATCACTGGTAAACCAGTCGTTTTCATCAAAGGAGTGGTCAATTTCAAAATTGATATCAAAAACTTCCGGAGAGCCATCAAGGTATATATCGATGGTAAAGTCTCCGGTTTTCTGGGTTGCACCGCTTACGGCATCGATCTCGTCAATATCCTGTACAGTACTTCCGCGTCTGTTTGTTTCCCAGAATGGCAGGAGCGTTCCTGTCAGATCCTGGGCATTAACGTGATCACAGATATAGATGTTCCTAAAGAGACCTGAACTATCTTCAATCCAGACCGCATAAATCTTGTCGCCGTGTATGGATCCTGTTTCGCCGTCTGTCGCGCCGCGTTCGCCCCACTCGGTGCCGTCTGTAAATTCCATTGTCATTGTTGGTGAGGCTGAAAGGTCAAGCTCTACTATATTTGAGTAGCTTGAATTCCCTGCGGAATTAGTAGCACGAACTCTATAATAGTAGTGGCTATTCGCACTTACTGTCTCATCGGTGTATTCTGTTTCGTCGGTAGCCGGAGAGAAGCTTGTCAGGGCTGTACTGAAATCAGCAGATTCAGAGCGTTGAATAAAAAACCCTTCCTCATTATTCGAATTATCGGTCCATGAGAAATGGATGAACGGGTTCAATAGTGCTGTGGTGGTTCCAGAAGTCTCTGCTGATCCCCATGCGACTACCGATGTCAGGATGGGATCTGTCGGTGCTTCCGGCGCTGTGGTTGGTCCTGCTGTTGTATCTGCAGATTTGCATGCAACTAAAACCAGTAAACTGAGTAAGAATGGGGAAAATGTTCGTATAAGTTTTTTCAACATTTGGTTAATCCTGTTTTATCCAATAGTAATCAGACTGTTTAGTCTTTGCTTGCAGACTATTCTACGCAAAACACTTGAAACCTTCTATTCCTTATCCATCTGTTTTGTAAAGAAACATGTTAATTATCGTATCACCCGGCCAATGGAGAACCTGGTGCCGATATTTTTCTGCAGAAAAGACAACAGGTTCTGATTGATGCCGTTTTCCCATCCAAACCGCGCACCTCTGGGAGAGAGAAATAGAATGTTTCCTTTTATTGCCCAGTACATGCCCCATTCTGTAGTGGTGGGATGTGAGCTGTGGAGCCCTCCGAACCAGTAATATCCGCCTCTCAGCCATGCCACCCGGCCGTAACTGTCGTAATCTCCAACTGATTTGAAATCAGAAACATCCGGCAGACGTGTTGAAATATCAAGGGTATTAATCATTGTTCCGTCCTCTATCATAATTATGTAGTCCGGTTTTATGGAAAAATCAGGCATAAAAAATGGAGAGATTAAGGGCTTTTATGCACATTTGGCGGAAGGATCGGAAAAAACCGCTATTCAGTTCTGTATACGATTTTCTTGATATTTTATTTTTTCTTACTAAACTAGTATTCAGGGTGAAGATATGAAGATTTCGTTTCTCTGGAAGATATTTCTTATAGTTGCTGTTTCTTATGTACTCTTGTTTGGAATAACTGTTTTCACCATGTTCTATACAACAAACATGGTAACAGAGCTTATTCAAACCAGAAACTATGAGTCCATGTTGAATGAGAAAAAAGATACAATTAAAAGCCAGGCTGAAATCATGGAATCCATGGTTAAGGGATTTCTTGACGCAAGTAGCGGGTTGAGTGCAGAAGCCAGGCTCACAGAGGTGCGTAAGTTGATCCGGGATGCCAGATTTGGCGATAACGGATACTTTTTTGCCTACAGATATGATGGACTCCGGCTTTCATACCAGCCTGCACCGGATTCAGAAATGACATCAAACCTTTATGATGTGTAGGATGAGAAAGGAAACTATCTTATTCGGGATATGATTGAAGCTGCAAAAAAAGGCGGCGATTTCTCAACCTACTACTGGAACAATCCTGTGACAGGCCAGGTGGAGCCAAAAGAAAGCTACTCTTTTCCGGTTTCTCTGGACGGACTTCAGTTTTTTGTCGGAGTAGGAGAATACCTCAATGAAATTAAACAGATGAACGAGCTCTTCGTCCAGGCATTTAGAGACCGCATGAGTGCATTGTGGATGAGTGAAATTCTTTTATTCAGTGGATTCTTTCTGATAGCATTACTGCTTCTTTATTTTGTTCTTCAAAGAGCTGTTCGTCCACTGAAACACATTGCTGATTCCTTTACACGGATAGCTACCGGTGAAGCAGATCTTACTTCAAGCATTAATATTCGTGCAAAGGATGAAATTGGAACTGTTGCTACACGGTTTAATGATTTTCTTGGTAATTTACGCAAGATTGTGCTTGAGACACGGAATATTGTACAGAGCCCCATGGCAATTGAGGAGTCTCTGAGTACAACAACCAACAGCACCAGCAGCGCAGTGGGCGGAATTGCTCAGAATATAGGCAGGGTGCGGGTTCAGCTTGAAAATCTGAATGGCATTGTTGCCGGTTCAGCTACCGCGGTGGAAGAGATTCATGCAAATGTTAATACCTTTGACAATCAGATTGAGAATCAGGCATCTATGGTTGAGGAATCTACAGCTGCAATTAATGAGATGATTGCTTCTCTGACAAGTGTTGACAGTATAACCCGCATGAAAAGAGAATCAATTTCTCATTTATCAAAGACCATGGCCGATGGTCGAAGCCAGCTGGAGAATACCAAGAGTGATTTCAGCAAGGTTGTATCCACCATGGAAGAGATAAACGAGATGGCAAGCATAATCGGGTCAATTGCAGATCAGACCAACATGCTCTCCATGAATGCCGCCATCGAAGCTGCTCATGCAGGAGAGTCGGGAAAAGGATTTGCTGTTGTTGCCGAGGAGATTCGCAAACTGGCGGAAAATGCCGGTGACTCCTCTTCCAGGATAGCTAATCTGGTACAGCAGGTATCTGAAGGTGTCTCTGCCACGGGTCAGAATGTTGAAGATGTTGATTTGATCTTTTCACGTATTAACGATGAGATTGATTCCACAGTAAATGCCTTTCAGGAGATTGAATACTCTATATCTGAATTGAATACCGGAGGGGCTCAGGTTTTAGAGGCGTCCCAGGAGATTAACAACGTTACTATCCAGATCCGTGACGGATCCGCAGAAATACGGTCAGGTGTTCAGACTATGATGGAATCCTCTGAGGGTTTGCGTTCAATATCCGGTGAAGTTGCAGATGATATGGGGATGATCAACAACGAGTCTGAAGATATCAAGCATGCGGTACAGGGGATAGTTGAGATTACCACGCAGTTGGCAAAAATTGTCGATGTTCTTAATGCAGAGTTCGGGAAGTTTAAGGTTTAGCAGTTTCGACTGTATTATTCCAATGCTCTGGGCATCCCGCACCAGTTAGGCGTTATTGTCCAGGGCAAGTTTTTTTAATATTGAAGATTCTTAATTCTCCATAGTCCAGTGACTGATAATAGTTTTTGAATATTCAAGCACAGTGAAAATAACAGCCGGGCTTGAATCAGGACATTTATTTAAAATTGATATAGTTGCTGGTGTTCCCGGAAAAAAGTTTGCAGCCTCCCCGATAATCCGCCAATAATAAAGTAGTATATGTAAAAATTAATCTATCCGGATAATCAACACTGGTGAGAGGATTGAATGCAACGTTTTGTAATACTGCTTCTGTTGACTGTTTTTATCTTTTATCCAATTTTTGGGGAAGACACTCAATCCCGAACCGCCCTGATAATCGGCAACTCAAACTATGCATCTTCCCCCCTGAAAAACCCTGTGAATGATGCCTCGGCAATGGCTGAACGGCTCTCAACCCTCGGTTTCGAGGTTACCCTCAAAACCAATGTAACTCTTTCAGAAATGGAGGCTTCCGTACGACGCTTTGCCGCGGACCTTGAGAAGAACCGTGGCGTAGGGCTCTTTTTCTACGCCGGCCATGCAGTTCAGGTGGACGGCTACAACTACCTGATTCCCCTGGGCGCGGGAATAGAGTCAGAGGATGAAATCAAGTTTCATGCCTATAATGCCGGTCAGGTACTGGAGAGTATGGAGGGAGCCGGAAACGGTGCCAATCTTATATTCCTGGATGCATGCAGGGATAATCCTTTTGCCGCATCCTTCCGCAGCTCCAGCCGGGGACTTCGTATGGTTGAAGCCCCTTCCGGGTCCCTGATTGCCTATGCTACGGCGCCGGGGAAAACCGCTGCCGACGGGGATGGTGTCAATGGTGTGTTCACTGAAGCACTGCTTAATCATATTGATGAACCGGAAATCGATGTGGAGGTTCTGCTTCGGGATGTCCGGGCCGATGTTATTGAAAAGACAGATGGAAAGCAGACTCCCTGGACTTCGTCATCCCTGATTACACCTTTCTATTTTGCCGATTCCGAACTTATTTTTTCCCGCATTGCCGCCCGAAAGGAGGCAGTGTCCGCAGAGGTGGTAACGCTTAACCGGGAGATAGAGCGGCTTAAGATGGGGCAGTTTCCGTTTCTGCCGTAACAGCTTGAACAGCGGATAATTTCAGGGTGATAGCTGCAGCTGTAGTGCTCGTCGTTGGCGGTGTCGATCTGTGTTTTGCAGTCGATACAGGATTCGCTCATGTGTTCCTCCATTCTTGTTTATCTTCTGTTGGTGGGGAAATCTGATGGGGAAAAAATATTTTTTTCAGGCGTTGGTTACGTGGAGAAACGTGACTGATAAACAGAGAGCTTTTTTATTGCGGTGGTTGAGCGGACATGTACTGAGCATAATACAAGAGGCGAAGTGGTCGAAATCACATCACGCCGGATCAATGACCTCAAAGAATCCGAACTCCTCAAAATCTTTTACATTCCTTGTATGTAATTCCTTTACGCCATTCTCTTTCAGGACAACCGCCAGCTTTGCATCGAAGCACCTCCGTGGAGGAAACTGCGGGTTCTTCCACAGGGTATCCAGCCTTTTCATCATATCCGGTTCCCAGGCGCAACGGAGCCAGCCGCTTTTGTTGCGGTACCAGTCCACAGCACCGGCAGCCTGTTCTGCATTAAGGGGCTTTTCCAGCACCGTGCCGTTACGCAGCAGCCGGTACAGTTCAAACCAGACCTGGTCAGCTATTATCCACTCCCGAGGCCGGCTCAGGGCCTTTTCTATCAGTGTGCGGCAACTATCGTATTCTCTGCAGTCGCTGTTCAGGGCATAAAACAGAACATTGGTGTCGAAGCTTTTCATTATTTCGGGGTTCCATCAGTTCTATCTGTGTAGGCAATATCCCGAAGAGTGGAAGCATCAACAGTGACATGCCCGCAGGAATACACCGGCGGAGCTTCATTGACGGTACTATCTTCTGCACCATAGCGGGAAAGCCAGAGATCAACAGCACTGCGTATGAGTTCACTCACCGGCCGGTCCTGACTTTTTGCCATCCGCCGTAACCGCTCAAGCTGAGGTTCAGGAAAAAGTATCTGCATTCTTTCCATGTATACAGTATATTGCTGTATATCGCGGCCGGTCAAGTTTGCTGACAGTCTCTTTCTATTAAACAATTCTCACTTCTGCTTCAACTTCCGGTACAATGTAGCCTCGGAAATGCCCAGCAGTGCTGCTGCCTTTTTACGGTTGCCTCCGGATTTCTCCAGAGCTTCATCAATTGCTTTCAGTTCGTAGTTACGAATTGAATGGGCTGCGTTGTTGTTCTCCTCCGGATCCACACATGCATTCTCCCTGATGGTAATGTTTTCCGGCAGGTTGCATAGTTCAATCCGCGATGTGCCAGAAAAAACGATGGCACGGCGTATTGCGTTTTCCAGTTCCCGTACATTGCCCGGCCAGTCATAAGTTATGAGGTATCTCAATGCTTCGGAATCAATATCAGTTACCGGATGGTGCTGATTCTCTTCTCCGTAAAGATCAATAAAATGACGAACCAGCAATTGGATGTCGTCTGCCCGTTCCCTCAGTGCCGCGATGTTAACAGTTATTGTACTCAAACGGAAATAAAGATCTTCGCGGAAGGTCCCCTCCCTGGTGGCTGCCAGGATATCACGGTTACTTGCTGCAAGAAAGCGAACATTGATCGAGAGTGATTTGTTGGAGCCCACGGGTCGGATTTCCTGTTCCTGCAGAACCCGTAACAGTTTTGTCTGCAGCAGCAGGGGGAGTTCTCCTATCTCATCGAGAAAGAGGGTTCCGCCGTCCGCCTCTTTTACCAGGCCATCATGTGATTCATGTGCACCGGTGAATGCCCCCTTGCGGTAGCCGAAGAGTTCACTCTCTATGGTGCTTTCATTTATAGCACCGCAGTCCACAACTACAAATGGCGCATCCCTTCTGCCGCTGTGAGCGTGCAGTGCCCGGGCGACAAGCTCTTTGCCTGTACCGGTCGGTCCCTGTATTAATACTGATAAATCACTGGGTCCGACGGAAAGGATGGTCTGCTTCAGGTGCATCATGGATTCTGAGTTGCCTACCAGCTTTTCATACTCAAACTGGCTGAAAAGAATTTTTCGCAGCTCTGCTGTTTCTCTTTCTAATTCCCATATTTTCCGGAACTGCTGGACCCGGGAAATGAGCATTGCATTGGAAATGGGTTTTTCAAGCACATCGTCCGCGCCGTTTTTTATCAGAGACACTGTATCCTGGATAGTTGCGTTTCCGGAAATGACAATAACGTTAATATTCTGATCAATCTCTTTGATTTTCTTAAGCACTTCGTGCCCGGTAAACTCCGGCATCTGCAGGTCCAGGATAACCAGATCCGGGGGTTGTTCTGAGATCTGCCGCAGGGCTTCTCTGGGTTTGTTGATGCAGTGGATTGTGTCGATTTCCTTGCGAAGGGATCGTTTGTAGGCATTGAGAATATTTACTTCGTCGTCTACGCAGAATACGGTGAATCCGCTGTTTTCCATAATAATCTACCTTCTATATACAATGATACAGGGGGATAGATTTTTTGCAAGTTTTATCCTTTCCGAAGTGCTAAAAGAAACTGATCCACCGATTCTTTTAGTTCCATAAGTTTTTCCACCGGATAATTCATATTATCGATCAGAGTTAGAGGTATCTGCAGTGCCTTTTCTCTGAGATTTTTTCCGGGCGCTGTCAGGCTTACTCCTACCTTTCGTTCGTCTGATTTTTCCCTTTGCCGTATAATCAGTCCCTGTTTTTCCAGACGTTTCAGCAGCGGGGTCAGGGTGTTTGTATTCAGAAGCAATGCTTCGCTGATCTCTTTAATCGTGGCTGTTTCCTGTTCCCAGAGAAATAGTAGAACGAGATACTGCGGGTAGGTAAGCTTGAGCTCCTCTAACAGGGGCTGATAGTAGCGTGTTATAAGCCTGCTTACGGCATAAAAGGGAAAACAGAGTTGATTTTCAAGTTTAAGCAGTTCATTGCTCTCATCCATCAGTATTCCTTCAGCAGTTTTTGTATTGCCGGTTCAAGCTTTTCCGGTGTTGTTACCGGTGCAAAGCGGTGTACCGGATTCCCGTCCCGATCCAGAAGGAATTTTGTAAAATTCCATTTTATGTTTCTGCCGAACCAGCCAGGAAGAGCACTGGTCAGATATGAAAACAGAGGATGGGCATCCGGACCGTTTACTTTCACCTTTTTGAAAACCGGAAAGCTGACGCCATAGTTGATCAGGCATTTTTCTTTTATCTCTTTACCATCTCCCGGTTCCTGATTGCCGAACTGGTTGCAGGGGAAGCCGAGAATTTCCAGACCCTGGTCCCGGTACTTTTTGTAGAGGCTTTCCAGGCCTTCGTACTGAGGGGTGAACCCGCATTTGCTTGCGGTGTTAACAATCAGCAGTATCTTTCCGGCATAACTGCTCATATCGATCTCTTGGCTCTGCAGGCTTACAGCCTTAAAAGTATAGATAGGTGATTTCATTAGGATAATATAATAAGCATTCTTAAATGAACCAAGCACGATAATATCGTGTGCGACTTAAATAAACAGTTTTTAAGAGGCCTGTTCCATCCTTGCGGACATCAGGTTCAATGGTGTACAGTTTCATTCGACCATGTTAATCCGTAGAGGTAGTGTTGTGTTGCATCCCGTGCGCCGGCTGACTGTATGCCTGCTTATTTCCCTATTATCCTTACTGTTTCTCTTTTCCTGTACAACCACAGGTAAGGCTTCAACCGGGGCCGGCACGGCCGGGTCCACAGAGAAACCGGGGGTCAGTCTGGAAGAGGAGACCTTTCAGGGGGTCAGTTACTATGCCGCCACCGGTGATCCTGCTGCAGCCATCGCAGCCTTTGAGAAGGCCAAAGAGGCAGATCCTGAAGATCCTGCAACCCGGGTACTGTATTCCAGCCTTCTACTTGCTGTCGGCCAGTTCGCTGAGGCAAAAGCAGAACTTGAGGCGGTACTAACGGTTGACCCGGAAAATATTGATGCCCTCTATAATCTTTCCCTGGCCAATGGCGGACTGGGTAATAAAGATGCCCGGCGGGCAAATCTTGAGAAGATAATAGAAATTGATCCGGCGGAATCCCGGGCAAATGCATCACTTGGTGAACTTTACCTGAAAGATGAGAAATATAAAGAGGCTCAGGAGTACTTCAAGCGCAGTATTGAGTCTGATCCTGATAATTTTGTTGCCCGCAACGGTTACGGTAATGCCCTGCGCCGAACTGAGCAGTATGCCGAATCTATTGAACAGTATAATGCCGCTGCAGAGCTTGATCCCGAGTATTCCTTTGTGTATTCCGACAGAGCCCGATCAAAACTGAGATTGGGAGATTCAACCGGTGCAGAAGAAGATCTGACAAAAGCAATTGAAACCCTGCCTGACCACTACTGGCACTATATAGACCGAGGTAAGGTGAGGCTGATCGATCTTTCACGCACCTTGGATGCTCTGGATGATTTCTCCAAAGCCATAGAACTCAATCCGGATCTCTTCTTTGCATATGTGTACCGGGGGGGTATCTACATTGACCTCGGCCGCTATGATGAGGCCCTTGCTGATCTTGAGTATGTTCATTCCAAACGCCCCGACTATTACCCTGTGTATCCTGATCTGGGAATGCTCTATCTTCTTGATGGTCGTTATGCTGACGCCCGGGATTATTACATCAAGAGCGTAAAGGAGGATCCGGAGAATCAGGGACTGCTGCTTATGACAGGTTCCACCTGGTTTCTGGAGGGGAAGACAAAAGATGGATTGGATTATTTTAAAAATATAGTTAACACCTTCCCCCGGGACAGTGCCGCGTATCATGTTGCACGAACCTTTGTTGAGCCCGGGTATGAGTCAACTGCTTTACGGAAAGTCCAGGAGGAGAAAGAGCCTTACGTGAAAAACCAGATGCTTTTTTTCCTGGCGGTCTTCTACAGGACACACGATCTGGAAGGACTGGCTGATACCCTGTTTATGGAAGTAGCCGACGCAAATATTCTCTCCCTGAGGGAGACAAGAATCGCCAGGGAGTATGTTGCCTCCATGGGAGTAAGTAAGTGAGTGATGTTTTTGTTAGTGATACCATAACCCGTGTGCGGTTGAAGGATAAGGAAGTTATTCTTATCGGAACAGCCCATGTTTCTTCCGAGAGTGCCGATGAAGTTGAGCGGGTAATTCGGGACGAGAAGCCGGATCATGTCTGTGTAGAGATCGATGAAGGCCGCTACGGAGCTATGAAAAAGACCCGCAGCTGGGAGAGTATGAATATCGGGCAGGTTCTGAAGCAGGGCAAGGCGTTCCTGCTTCTGGCGAACCTGGTACTTACCTCTTTTCAGCGCCGTATGGGTATGGATCTGGGAATTTCTCCCGGGGAGGAGATGAAGCGGGCTGTCAGTGTCTGTGAGGAAGCGGGAATAACATTCTCCTTTGCCGATCGGGAGGTTCAGACCACCCTGCGAAGGGCCTGGGCAAAATCCGGCTTCTGGGGAAGGAACAAGCTGGTAGCAGCTCTTTTAAGTTCCGCTTTCAGCAGTGAAAAACTGAGTGAAGAGGAGATCGAGCAGCTCAAGGAAAAGAGTGCCCTTGAGGGTATGATGGATGAGCTGGCAGACTACCTTCCCTCGGTAAAGGCTGTTCTTATCGATGAGCGGGACCGCTATCTTGCCACCAAGATATTTACCTCTCCGGGCAAGCTGAATGTTTCTGTTATCGGCGCAGGCCATGGGCCGGGAATTATCCGCATTCTCCACGAGCTGGACAACGGGGAAATAAGTACCAATCTGGACGATATCAGCACCGTTCCGCCGAAGGGAAAGGTAAGCAAGCTGCTTCCATGGATTATTCCCGTTCTGATCTTTATGATTGTTGGTTTCGGCTTTATGAACGCTGGCTGGGAGAATGCTCTCTCCATGATATGGCGCTGGGTTCTGGTGAACGGTACACTCTCTGCCCTGGGAGCCCTTATCGCTTTGGCTCATCCCGTGACGATTCTGCTTTCTTTTGTTGCAGCTCCGATAACCTCCCTGAATCCGACTATCGGAGTAGGCATTTTTGCGGGGATAGTTGAAGGATTCCTGCGCAAACCCAGGGTCAGTGATTTTGAATCACTCCATGAAGATATTCTTTCCATAAGAGGGTTCTACAGAAACCGTTTTACCCACGCCCTGCTGGTGTTTCTACTCAGTTCCGTGGGAAGTGCAGTGGGCACCGGTATCGGATTGCCGTTTATCACCTCGCTCATAAACGGATAGGGTCAGGGAGAAGGACGGCACGTGGCAGGAGATTCGGCCCTTACTCCCCGTCTAAGTAGAGAGGACATTCTCAGACAGCAGGAGAGCCTGCGGACAAGTTTTCCCCTCGAAGAGGTTTTCAGTCGCCTTGATCTTATTGTACTTCTGCTCAACAGACAGCGGCAGATTGTCGAGCGATATCCTTTGGATGCCTTTGGACACAGTCAGGGACTGGAAGAAACCCTCGGCCTGCGTCCCGGAGAGGCTCTTGGGTGCATTCACAGTACCACAGGTCCCGACGGCTGTGGTACGGGAAAGGCATGTCGTCTCTGTGGTGTTGTCCAGGCCGTGGAAGAGTGCTTTGAAGAACAGATTCCGGTTAAACGCCGTTGTATGCTGCGCACCGGAAAGCCAGGTGCAAAATTTGAAGGTGCTGAATATCAGGTTACAACTGTTCCCTTTCCCTGGGCGGATGAAAAGTTTGTGCTTCTTTATTTCGAGGATCGCTCGGAAGAGAATCGCCGGCTAATGATGGAGCGACTTTTTTTTCATGACGTGTTGAATACTGCATCCGGGCTTAAGCTGTCCCTTGAACTTCTGGAGAGGAAAGAGATGCCCGCAGACATCCGCGAGGATGTGCATAAGCTTATCGGGGTCTCCCAGTCTCTGCTCAATGAGATCGGTGATCAGAAAACCCTTGCTGGGGCGGAAAACGGTACCCTGCAGCTGCGGCGTGATTTTATACACTCCACTGAGATGCTCGCCATGTTGTGTCATGAGTTTGCAGGTGTGGCTGAACGGCGAGGTGTAGCTCTTGAAATAGCCCCTTTCTCTGAGGTCTTCTCTCTGATAAGTGATGCTGGACTTCTGGAGAGAGTTCTGGGAAACATGGTGAAGAATGCCATAGAAGCGTCACAGAAGGGGGAACTTGTTATTCTTACCTGCAGTGATGCCAAAGAAGGGCCCAGGTTTATGGTTAGAAACATGGCAGTTATTGATGAAGATGTTGCACTGCATATCTTTACCCGATCCTTCTCCACCAAGGGCGAAAACCGGGGGTTTGGAACCTACAGCATGAAGCTGCTTGGCGAGAGCTATCTGGGCGGTTCTGTCACTTTTACCAGTCGTGCCGGTGAAGGTACTGAGTTTTCCATAACATTTTCCAAATCATAGTCAATCCCTTTGACAGCTTTTCTTTCTCAGTGTAAGAAATAACTAAAAGGCAAGGAGGTCTCCATGCAAAAGGTTATGATTATCGGTGCCGGCGGTGTAGGCACAGTAGTAGCGCATAAAGTTGCACAGCACCCCGAAGTGTTCGGCGAGGTAATGCTTGCAAGCAGAACAAAATCAAAGTGTGACGAGATAGCTGCAGGGGTTAAGGAAAAGACCGGAAGGAATATAACGACCGCTGCGGTAGATGCCGAGGATGTCCCTGCCCTCACGGCTCTGTTGAAGGACTTCAAACCGGAGATCGTAATCAATGTGGCCCTGCCTTATCAGGATCTTACCATTATGGATGCCTGTCTTACGGCGGGAGTCAATTATCTGGATACCGCCAACTATGAACCCAAAGACGAAGCAAAGTTTGAATATAAATGGCAGTGGGAGTACCAGGAGAAATTCCGTAAAGCCGGTCTTACTGCTATTCTTGGCTGCGGCTTTGATCCGGGGGTTACCGGCGTTTTCACCGCCTATGCGGCAAAACACTATTTTGATGAAATGCAGTACCTGGATATTATCGACTGCAATGCCGGAGATCACGGCAAGGCTTTTGCCACTAATTTCAATCCGGAAATCAATATTCGCGAAGTTACCCAGAAAGGAAAATACTGGCAGGATGGTAAATGGGTTATAACCGAGCCTCACGAAATCCACCGGCCGGTTAATTATCCAGGAATTGGGCCGAAGGAATCATATCTTATCTATCACGAAGAGCTGGAATCCCTTACAAAGAATTTCCCTTCTTTAAAGCGCGCCCGCTTCTGGATGACCTTCGGGCAGGAGTACCTTACGCATCTGCGGGTTATTCAGAATATCGGGATGGCCAGGATTGATCCGATTATCTACAACGGTGTTGAGATTGTTCCCATACAGTTTCTCAAAGCTGTACTGCCTGACCCGGGCGAACTGGGGGAGAACTATACCGGAGAAACCTCCATCGGATGCCGCATAAAGGGCATGAAAGAGGGTAAAGAGACCAGTTACTACATTTGGAATAACTGCAGCCACCAGGCGGCATACAAAGAAACCGGGGCTCAGGGGGTCAGTTATACCACCGGGGTGCCTGCCATGGTGGGCGCCATGATGTTCCTGAAAGGACTCTGGAAAATGCCGGGAGTTTTCAATGTTGAAGAGTTTGATCCCGATCCCTTCCTTGCGCAGTTGGCGGAAGACGGGCTGCCCTGGAATGAGGAGCATAACGGGGATCTGGAGTTTTAAGCACAAAAAAAGAAGCTTTAAAAGCGCAGCAGTACACCGGTTCCCAGTACGAACACTTTGTCGGTGACCGTGTAATCCGGATCACCGGCATCCTTTACATCTTCTGATGTGCTCCAGGTTTTCATGGTATATTCTGCAAAAAGTTCCACTTTTACTGCCGGGGAAACGTGGTAGATGAAGTTAATATAGGGATTCTGTTCGTAGAGTAGAACATCCGAGAAGTTCAGAGGAAAATAGAGACCGTACTGAACTCCACTGCTCCATACCGGTTCCCTGTCTGTCATGTAAGTATAGGTCAAACCGGGCCGTACAAGCAGAGTCTGGTGATTGTTGTAGCTGTTCCAGGTCCATCTGTTTTTCAGCATAAACACCCAGTTTTCCCCCGGTAGTGCCGGCACAAGAAAACGGGGGCTCAGATCCAGGCTTATCAGATGCTCCAGCCTGTCTGTTGTACTGTCCCACCACCAGTGGACAGGTGTTCCTATCCAGTCATCATCATGTCGGGCTCCGGCCTGAAGGGTATAAAAAACTCCGGCTTTCACGTTTTTGTGAAGGCGGTAATAGCCTCCCAACATCAGTGCCTTGTACTGCAGATCTCCCTCTTCAATCCTTGTGGTTATATTCAGCATGGGTTCCAGATTGCCCAGATCTGCGGATGCATTCAGGCGGAACTGGTAGTCCAGTTCATTGCTGCGTTCCGGCGGTGCAGCGCTGAGGGGAATTGTGATGAATAGAAGCGCAAGTATGAATAGAAGGGTTGGTTTATAATCAGTCATAGTCTATATCCAGCAGATCAGAATAGGCTCCAGAAAGATCGGTATCGTCCTGGACAGAACCTTCTCCCGGATCAGTATTCCAGTTGAGATCCTCCGTCCAGGCGTAGTATTTAGGTTGAGTGATACGACTGCCGTTCAGGATGTTAACTCCTTCGCCTGCCTCTACCAGAACTTCCTCGGCCGCCGCCTCAACGGCAACGGTTCCTTCATTTACACAGAGCCAGATGTCCGCCTCTGTCTCAATGGCTTTTCCATAAGCAATAAAGAACTCTGTACCCCTTACTCCGGCTGCCATCGATGGGGTAGTGACGGAGTATGCATCGTTGTTGAACAGTTTTGCAATCCTCGAGAAAATTCCTCCTTTCTGCAGTTGAACCTGTGTCTGGGGGCCCAGGGAATTCAGTCTGAGAGTTGAATTCTCCTTGAGCTTTATGCGGTCATTTCTAGTGGAAGAGAGAATAAGGACGGCATCTGTTCCGGTAGAAAGTACGTCACCCTGTTTCAGGGGTGTCCCGAAATCAGCCGTGATCATCAGGTTTCCTCTGTGTATTTCCGACTCTCCTTCAAGGTATTCAACTTTCCAGTCCTGAGGCAGCAGAGAGGAGAGGCAGAAAAGAGCAAAAAAGGTTATAATAGAAATGGTTTTCACTATTTTCTCCTTGCTCAAATATAATAAAAAAGGTCAGGTATAAGGGGAAAAATGTTAACTGGAGTTTGTAGTTGAGTTGACAAAAGACAATAAAGGACTATAGTGAACATTAGTACCCATTATTGGGCGAAGGTTAGGAGTTATACAATGTCGTTGCCAGAACTGATTACCCCGGATAGTGTTATCCTTCTCAAATCAGAGACAAAGCATTCTGCTCTTGAGGAGCTTGTCGCTGGAATTCCGGAAGGAGCATGTTCCTTATCCTCTCAAGAAATACTGGAAAAGCTTCTCGCCAGGGAAGAACTGATGAGTACCGGTATAGGCCTTGGACTGGGTATCCCTCATATCCGTACTGCTGAGATCCATGAACCGGTTTTGCGGATTGGAATCCAGCCTGCGGGCATTCCTGATTATGCGGCAATAGATGAACTCCCGGTGCAGATTCTCTTTATGATTCTTATGAATGAAAAGCAGCAGAGAGAACATCTTGCGTTGCTTTCAGAGATCGTACTGCTTATGAAGAAAGAGGGGCTTCATGAAGCCCTGGTGAAAGCTGACACTGCGGCTGATGCCGTGGCGATTCTCCGGTCAATGCTTAAATAATACTCACAGAGGTTAAAATAAATGCACGTACTTGAACTCATTCAGGGCAGGCTGCATGTTGAAGAACTGAATGCCCTTCTTTTTGTGGGAATAGCCCTTTTCGGCGGAACCATCGGCGGACGGCTGTTTCAGAAGCTCAAGATACCCCAGGTTATCGGGTATATTGTAATCGGTCTGATTCTCGGTGAGTCGGGACTGCATTTTATGACAGCCTCCGTAATGTCCAGGTTTCAGCCCATCAACTATATCGCCCTGGGGCTTATCAGCTTCAGTCTTGGCGGAGAGCTGAAGATGGAAATGCTGAGAAAGAACGGCAAGCAGTTTACCTATCTGCTTTTCTTTGAGGCCTTCGGCGCATTTATTCTGGTTTCTCTTGCCGCGTATCTACCCCTGTCGCTGCTGTTTCCTTCAGCGTCGGCTGCGGCAATCAGCCTGCTTCTCGGCAGTATCTCAGCGGCTACTGCGGCGGCGGGTACAACGGATGTCCTTGGAGAGTACCGGGCAAAGGGTGAGGTTACCAGTACTCTTTTAGGTATTATCGCCCTGGATGATATACTGGCTCTTTTTCTCTTTACCATCCTTGCCAGCGTGCTTTCTCCGCTCCTGGGATTTGGTGGTGGAAATATTCTTGTTACTCTTTTCCATCCGGTTTATGAAACCCTGGGGGCCGTTCTTCTGGGTATGCTTGCGGGAAATGTGCTTATCTGGCTTTTGAAGAAATATACGGAAGAAGAACGTATTTTTGTTTTTTCCATGGGAGCCATCTTTCTGGTTCTTGGATTCTCCCGTTTCCTTGAAGTAGATATGCTGATGACAGCTATGATTATGGGAGCGGTGTTTGTAAATAAAGCCCCCCGGAAAAGCAAAGTTGTTTTCGGTCTGATTGACCGGTTTTCCACCCCCATTTATGTGCTTTTCTTTGTTTTTGTCGGAGCAACCCTCAAATTCAGCGCACTTTCTCTCTCCATTGCGCTGCTGATTGCTGTTTTTATTCTGGCCCGATTTATGGGGAAACTGGTGGGTATCCGGGCAGGGAGCCGTCTTGCGGGGGCATCAAAGAATATCAGCAAATACCTTCCCTTCTGTCTTATGAGCCAGTCCGGTGTTGCCGTTGGTCTTTCCATTATAGCCGCCCAGAGATTTTCGGGTGTAGTTGGGGAAACTATTCTGATGGTGGTAACAACGTCTACTTTCATTGTTCAGCTCATCGGTCCGGCGATGATCAAGTTTGCCATTCAGGGTGCCGGAGAAGTCGGCAGGAATGTTACCGAGGAAAATCTCAAGGAGCAGTACCATCTTGAAGATGTGCTTGGGGAGGAAAACCAGTTTGTCCAGGAAGGGACCCCCATACAGAAGGTTATCCATCAGTTTGCCTCAAGCCGGTCAAATGAGATTGGTGTTGTAAACAGCAACGGCATTCTTACCGGGGTTATTACCTTTGAAAATCTCAAGGGAATACTTGCCGCTCCAGAAATCAACTTCTTTCTTCTTGCTCTGGATGTTATGAGTCCTGTTCCTCTTTCCGCACCTCAGGAAATCAATCTCCGGGAGGCGGAGAGGCTTATGCGGCAAAGCGGTGTCGATTATGTAGCAGTAGAGGGTGAGGGAAAAAAGACGAAAGGTATGGTGGAACAGCGTATGATAGACGGTTTCGCCCGCCGGAAGTATCTGGAACTTCAGGAAGTCTGATTTCAGGCAAACAGCGGAGCAGTTATCCTGATAGTAAATACTGCAGCATAGGCGCATGAAAAACAGATAAATATTGCCGAAATGCTGCCCATGGACGGCCCTTTTGTGGTGTGGGAAAACCCCCGCACAAACATACGGCGCACTACGGGGATTATATAGAAAAGGGACAGCCCCATGGGGATTACGCCGGTACGAGGCAGAACACCTGCCTGTCCGAGCCCTGCCATCAGAAGCATGCCGGCACTTAAATAGAACAACACTACCCAGGGCGCCCGGTCGGGTCCAAGCAGAATTGCCAGAGTTTTTCGCCCGGCCCGGGTATCACCTTCAATGTCACAGGCATTATTTACCGCCAGAATAGCAGCTATAATCATTGACGCCGGCAGGGAGACAAGGAAACCTTTCATGTTGACCACACCGCTGAGAATATAGACGGTAACAAGAAAAAACACACTTCCCAGAAATCCTCCGGCGAAAAGCTCACCTAAGGGTGTCCGGCTTATAGGGTATGGTCCTCCGGTATACAGGAATCCTATCGCCATGCAGACAGCTCCCTCCGCAGCGATTTCCCATCCTGCCATGATTGCGATAATTCCTCCCAGAATAACTGCCGCGACATAGCAGCCCGCAGCAGCGAGAAAGGCTTTTTCCGGAGGAACGTTCTCGTGTACCAGTACCTTATCGCTCTCTCTGTTCTCTTTGTTATGATCAACACTTTTCAGAAAGTCAAAAAAAGTATTAAATGCGGTGGTCCCCATATCTACAGCAAGAGCAGCTGCAAATGTCAGCAGCGCAAGGTGCCAGGGAATGGTACCGTACTCATCAAAGGTATAGAGCAGGGCAAGGCAGAATGTTGAGATGCTGACAACTTTTGTACGCATTTCCACAATGGCAAAGAACTGTCTGAGGGTCATGATCGAATGATATACCGTTGGGTGATTACTTGTACATGCTTCCGCTTAGAGCTACTCTGAAAGGTATGGAAGCACTGAATTTTGACTTTTCCGGGATTCCTTCTCCGGCGTATGTTCTTGATGAAAATCTTCTTCACGGTAATCTGCAAACCATTTCCACTGTTGCCGAACGGGCGGGAGTCAGGATTATTCCAGCCCTGAAGGGCTTTGCTTTCTGGCGGGTATTTCCGCTGGTGGCAGAGTACGTTACTGCTGCTGCAGCAAGTTCACTCAATGAAGCCCGGCTGATCAGGGAGAACATGGGGCTGTATGCCCATACCTATGCCCCGGTATTTCGTGAGCAGGATTTCGGGGGTATTCTGGCATGCTCTTCCCATATAACCTTTAATTCTCTTGCTCAGGTGCAGAAGTTTCTGCCTCAAATAGAGAAATTCAACCTTGGGCAGGAGCGCAGAGTTTCCTGGGGCATCAGGGTTAATCCGGGATACTCCCCGGTGGAGACGGATCTGTATAATCCGGCATCCGTAGTCAGTCGTCTGGGAATGCAGCGCGAGGAGGTAGATTCTCTGCTGCATGAGGTTACCCCGGAAGGGCTGCATGTTCATGCCTTATGTGAATCATCAGCCGCAGATACAGCAGAACTTGTCCGGAACGTTAAGGAGAAGTGGGGTGATCTGCTTTCCCGGGTTTCATGGCTCAATCTCGGGGGAGGGCATCTGATAACCCGTAAAGGCTATGACCGGGATCTGCTTGTTTCGGTTCTGCAGGATCTTACGGCACAATATCCGGGGTTGAATATATATCTCGAACCGGGAAGCGCATTTGCCTGGGATACCGGGGTTCTGAGAGCCAGTGTTGAGGATGTTGTCTGTCGGGGTGGGGTAAACACGGCAATCGTGGATGTGTCCTTTACCGCCCATATGCCGGACTGTCTGGAGATGCCCTATCAGCCGCGCATCCGGGGGGCGCAAATCGCCAGTGCTGATTCCGATGAATCTGGTTGGCGCTGCCGTATAGGTGGAAACAGCTGCCTTGCCGGAGATGTTGTGGGCGACTGGATTTTTCCTTCTCCCCTGCAGCCTGGCGATACAATTGTATTTGAAGATATGATTCACTACACCATGGTTAAAACCACTATGTTTAACGGTGTACATCACCCTGATATCGCTATCATTGATTCCCGGGGGCTGTACCGGGTACTTCGGAGTTTCTCCTATCCCGATTACCGGGACCGTCTGTAGATGGCTTCAGTACAGTTGATCGGGGTTGACTGTGCCGTTGCACCTGAAAACACCGGCCTCTGTCTCTGCCGCTACGAGGACAATCGCATATATGTTCTTGAGGGCGTAAGCGGAGCGGATTTATCTCCTGCAGAACGGGTTTCCGGGTGGTATAAAGAGGATGTTCCCCTGATCCTCGGATTGGATGCACCCCTGGGATGGCCGGTTTCTCTGGGGGACTCTCTGAAAACGCATACGGCGGGGGAGTCCATTGAGGTTGATGCAAACACCCTTTTCCGCAGGTTTACTGATGATTTTACCGCCGGGACAATCGGAAAACGGCCGATGGATGTCGGAGCGGATCGTATTGCCCGTACAGCAAAGGCTGCCCTGAATCTGCTTGCTGATTTGAGGGATCGTCTGGGGTGTGAACTACCCCTGGGCTGGAACCCCGGGGAAAACAGAGCCAGTGCTGTGCTGGAAACATATCCCGCAGCGTGGCTCAAAGTGAACGGACTGAAATTTCAGGGGTACAAGAAGAAATATCAGCGGGAAGAGCGTAAAGAAATTCTTGCGGGACTGAGTTCCCGGATTGTAATGGAATGCTCTGCTGAACCTTTTCTGGACGATGCGGATATCCTTGATTCACTGCTGTGCAACCTAATTTCCACGGACTATCTGGAAGGAAACGTCTATTTCGTTCCGGAAGAGAAAACAGAAATTGTACGTAGAGAAGGGTGGATCTGGCTGACAAAAGGCTGAGTCTGCCTGAATGTGTTTATATCCTAACTCTGTTATGAAATGTATAATCAGAGAATGAGTATGCCGAAGGTTGATTCATTTTCAATTGATGATCGGGATTTTCTTTTTATCCTGGAGTCAAAGCATAAGAAAAACTTCTCCATGAATTATCATACCCATAACTTCTATGAGATTGCATTTGTGCTTGAAGGATGCGGGAAAAGCCAGATTCTTCATAAAAACCAGGTTCAAGAGATTGACATCTGCAGTAATACACTGTTGCTGTGGGATGGAAAGATTCCCCACCGTGCGGTTGATGCGGAAGAGAATCCCCTTCAACAACTGATCATTATTTTTGATTCTGACTATTTGTTGCGGATTCGTGACCATATGCTGATCGTCGATCTTTTGAAGAAAGAAAATCCTGTGGTGATAAAAAACGCACTTTTTAACACCCAGTTAAAACCGATGATGCGGGAAATTCTGAACGAAATGCGAGTGCGGGACGTGGGAAAAGATTCCATCATTCTGAGTATTCTGTGCAGAATCCTAATTAACATTGTAAGAGTTTTAAATGGTGATTTCCGGTATAAGAACAGTGCGAAGGACAAAAGGATAACCCGCTCGCTTGAATATATTCATCAGAATTTCTATATGAATATTTCCATGCAGGAGACAGCCGAATTGTGTACACTCTCGCAACGTCAGTTTTCCGAAGTATTCAAGAAAGAGACTGGCCAGACATTTACCCAGTACCTGAATTCGGTTCGTATGGAGCATGCAAAGGAAGCTCTGCGACACACCGGAAAAACGGTAACTGACATTGCTTTTGAGGTTGGGTACGACGATATTTCGTACTTTAACCGCAGGTTCAAGCAGCATGAAGGAATGTCTCCCCGTCAGTACAAGCAGAAATTTAAATAAAAAATGTAATTAAACTCGCTTTTATACAAAAAAATCCACCAAATAAGTCAAGCTGCCCCGTTTTTTCCACCATATCATGAATTTGTTCAATGAGATTAACGGGAGAATGCATGACTTCACGAGAAAGACTTAAGAAAGCGCTGGACTTTCAGGAAACTGATTCGGTTCCATTTGATCTGGGGGCAACTACGGTTTCCGGTATAACCAGAATTGCGTATGAAAATGCGATGCAGGAAAGGGGAATTGTTCCTCTGTTTGAAAACATGAATGAGCTTGATCCCATTCAGCAGATTGTTCAGCCTGTTGAACAGAACCTTATCAGGCTGGGTGTGGATACCGTTCGAGTCGGTGCACCCCGGCTCGCCGGACCTGAGGTAAAACTTCCGCAACTACAGAATGGAGCATATGTACTTGAAGATCAATTCGGGTGTGAATGGAAATATGCTCCAGGGAGTGACTATTACTATAACCTCTCTTCGTCTCCCCTGCTCGCCAGTGACACTATTGAGTCCGGGCTTAAGTCTTACAGGTTCCCTTGCGTAGATGAAGCCTGGGATGAGATAAGTCCGCTCCTGAAATCACAGTTCACCCGGAAAGGTGATTTCGGAGTAATTGCCGACCGAAACAGTGCAGGGATAACAGAAGTTGCCTTTCGGATTCGGGGCTATGAAAAGTTTTTTATGGATCTTGCTCTTGATCCTGATGGTGCGATGGCTCTTATGGAGCAGATTCTGCAGTATAAGCTCGATTACTGGACACATTTTGAAGCCTTTGTGGAGGTGAATAATGTAAAAGACGAAATAATGGTTGCTGTTGAATGTGACGACCTGGGAACACAGGATTCGCTTCTCTGCTCACCTGAGATGATCCGTACCATGATTATGCCCATGCAAGAAAAATTGGTACGCCATATCAAATCTCTCTTTCCGGATATCAGGGTTATGTACCATTCCGATGGAGCCATCTTTGATCTGATTCCTGATTTTATTGAGATGGGTGTTGATATTCTCAATCCTGTCCAATTCTCAGCACAGGGTATGGACTTGAAAAGATTGAAATCTGAATTTGGAAAGGAGATTGTCTTCTGGGGTGGAGGCATAGATACCCAGGATACTCTGCCTCATGGTACACCACAGCAGGTTGCAGATGAGGTTAAGCGGAATATCGACATTCTTGCCCCGGGAGGAGGCTTTGTTTTTTCTGCTGTACATAATGTCCAGGCGGATGTTCCGCCTGAGAATTTCTGGGCCATGTGGGATGCTTTAAAAAATCATTGAGAGTGTGGGAGCTGCGCAGTTGTTAACTGCGAAAGAAAATATGGAGAAAAGGAGTAACAAATGAAAAAGATTTTGATGGTGCTGATTGTTCTATCGCTTTGTGCGGGAGCGCTGGTTGCAAACGGTACCGGTGAAGAGTCTGACAGGGTGTATATCCTGAAAGTCGGATTGGTTCAGGCTAACGGAGATCCTCTGGTCAAAGGGCTTGAAGAGATGAAAAAAGGTGTTGAGAGCAGGACCAATGGAAAGGTTCTTGTCGAGATCTACCCGAGTTCACAGCTTGGTGATACCAGGGACCTGCAGGAACAGGCGCTTACCGGTGCAAATGTCGGGGCTTTAACCGACGCCGGGCGGCTGGCGGAAATGGTGCCCGAGATAGGTGTTATGGGCGGCCCATATATTGTAGACAGCTACGATGAAGCCCAGGAGCTTTCCCATACCCCTTCATTTGAGGCGTGGGAGAATGAACTGGCCGATGAACATGGACTTCGTGTTTTGTCATTCAACTGGTATCAAGGTGCAAGACATCTGCTGACCAATAAGCCCATTAAAGCACCTGAAGATTTGAAGGGGATGGTTGTTCGTACTCCGGGCTCTCCTGTGTGGCAGGAAACCATCCGTGCCATGGGTGCCGAGCCTACTGCACTTGCCTGGTCGGAGATCTATTCGGCAATTCAGCAGGGGGTTATTGATGGTGCTGAATCTCATCATTCCGGAACATACGGTTCGAGCTTTTATGAAGTTGTTAAATACATTGCAAAAACAGCTCATTTTCAGCTCAATACATGTCTGGTTGTGGGAGAAGGCTGGTTTAACAGGCTGCCGGAAGAATACCGGACAATTCTGCTGGAAGAGGCGGAAAAAGGCGGTGATATGGCATCCCGTACTGTAATCGCTGATCTGGAAAAGTATGAACAGATGCTCAAGGATAAGGGGATGATTGTGAACACCGTCGATATCGAACCCTTCAAGCAAAGAACTGAAGCGGTTTACAAGATGGCCGGATTAACTGAGGCAAAAGCGAAAGTGTATGCCGAGATGGGTAAAAACTAATTGTATCAGGTTCGGCGGCGGGCTTATTCCGCCGCCAGCTTATATTGGAGAGAACAGGAGATGATCAATATTGGGACTTCCGTAAGTGATCACATTGTAAGAATAGAAGAAGCAGCTGGTAAGATTCTGCTGTTTCTCATAATAGTGCTGGTATTCTCTGCTGCTTTGTTACGATGGTTCGGGAAACCTTTAACATGGTCTGTCGATCTGGCACAGCTGTTTTTTGTTTGGGTTTGTTTTATCGGAGCAGATCTGGCGGTTCAAAAACACCGCCATATTGGAATCGATTTCTTTATACGTTCCTTTCCTTCTACATTAAGAAAAGCTATTGATTTGACTGGAAATCTTCTAATTTTGATTTTTCTGGGATTTATAGCTTTCTTTTCATTCAAGCTCGCTATTATGAATCCTCAACGCAGATTCCCTGGAATGAATATAAGTTACTCCTGGGCAACTGCCAGTGCCGGGGTAGGGGCGGTCTTGATGCTTCGGAGCGTTTTCTGGCGTCTCCTTTCGGATCTCAGGAGAAATAATACATGATACTGGTTGCATCCCTTTTTGTTGCTTTGCTTGTACTGAATGTTCCTCTGGGTTTTACTATCGGTATTTCCAGTCTTTCATTTTTTCTGCTCACGCCGGACCTTCCGCTAACAATACCTGTGCAGCGAATGGTCAGCGGTGTTCAGAATTTCCCGCTGCTTGCGGTCCCGTTTTTTGTTATTGCCGGCAATCTAATGAATGAAGCGGGAATCACCTCCCGGCTTATGCGGTTTGCAAACCTTCTTACTGGAAGAATGCGGGGAGGGCTTGCCCAGGTTAGTATTGTGCTCAGTGCATTGATGGGTGGTATTTCCGGATCGGCTAATGCCGATGCGGCTATGGAAGCCAGAATCCTGGGTCCGTCCATGAAGGAAAAGGGCTATGATATTGGATTTTCAGCGGCGATTATAAGTCTCAGCTCCCTTATTACCGCTACCATTCCACCCAGTGTCGGGCTGATCATCTACGGGTTTGTTGGTGAAGTTTCTGTAGGAAAACTTTTCCTTGCCGGAATTACTCCGGGGATTCTCATGTCCCTCATATTGATGGTGACTTCCTCTCTGGTGGCGAATAAGCGGCAGTATAAGGTGGAACGAGCGGAAGCAATTTCTTTCGGGGAGCTGATATCGGCCCTTAAAGACAGTATCTGGGCTCTGCTGTTTCCCTTAATACTGATAATCGGAATTCGCTTCGGTATTTTTACACCCTCCGAGGGAGGGGCTTTTGCAGTTGTCTATGCATTTATCATCGGTAAGTACGTTTATAAAGAATTAACCCTGAAGAAGGCGTTGGAGGTCCTCCAGAATTCTCTTATGGATAATGGTATCATTATGCTGATTGTCATGTGTTCGTTTATTTTCGGGTATGCCATCACTTATGATCAGGTTCCCCAATTCATGGCAAAAGCTATTCTCGGCATTCATGCCGGGCCCCTGGGCACCTTATCTGTTATTCTGATTTTTCTTCTTTTTGCTGGGATGTTTATGGATCAGACAGTAAACTGTCTTCTTCTGACACCTATTTTTCTTCCTATTGTTAAGCAGCTTGGTTATGATCCTGTTCACTTCGGGATTCTCATGATGACAATTGTAACCATGGGCGGTATGACTCCTCCGGTGGGAGTGAATATGTACACTGTATGCTCTCTCATGGATTGTCCGGTAGAAAAATTCTTTAAGGAATCCCTGCCTTTTGTTGCTGCTGTCATTGTCCTGGTAGCAGTTTTAACACTGTTTCCGGATGTAGTGATGTTTCTTCCTTCTATTGTATATGGAAATTAATGGGTGAATGAACTGCCGGTGGCTGGATGGTGCAGCGTTCGTTGATGAGTTCTTTCTGGAATATCTTGCTGTAATCCGAGTGTGAATAAAATCTCCGGGAATAGACATGTCTTGTACAGTCTTTTTCCGGATGTTATAGTGCCCGTCAGATAATCAATACTATTTTTACGGCAAAGAAAAAACACAGCCCTGCAGGTAGTCCGGGCGACCGCTCAATCGGTCCAGTATCCATCGCAAGATGTCCGTCTTTGTCTCGGGAGAGTTGCGTCTCCAGAGGCAGGATATTATGCAGGTTGTTACAACAGTGTTCTTTAACGGTCAGTTCTGGATTGCTCTTATTGAGAAGCTGGATTCCTCCGGAACTGTGTTTATTGGTAAGTACACCTTCGGTCCGGAACCAACAAACCCGCAGCTCCTGCAGTTTTATCTCAACGAGTATTCTCATGTTACCTGCTATCAGGACACACCGGACAATGTCAGAGTTTCGCGCAGTGGAAAGTCGGGGAAATCCCCCGGCAGAAGTTCTGCACTGGATCAATGGAAAATTATGCACCAGGCTGAACTTTTCCGCAGGAAACAAAACAGTAGAAAACGGCAGGAACTTGATGAGCGAGAACGCTTTGCCCTGCGACAGGAAAAAAAGAAGCGGAAAAAACGGGGACGGTAAGAAATGTTTCAGGAGAAACCGGCAATCACATCCCGGTAGAAGTAGTAGCTGTCTTTTGGTACCCGTCTGAGCCCGTTTTCATAATCCGTATAGATAATGCCGAATCGCTTACTGTAGCCGTGGGCCCATTCGAAATTGTCCAGCAAGGACCAGGCAAAATACCCCTTCAGGGAGATGCCGTCAGAGATGAGGCGGCTGCATGCCTCAAGGTGTGATTTCAGGTAGGCCACCCGTCTCGGGTCATGACATCGGTTTCCGTCTGTACTGAGATGATCTTCGAAGGCGGCACCGTTCTCGGTGATGTACAGATCAATTGGTCCGTAGGTTTTATGCACCCACTGCAGCTGCCGGTAGAGACCGTCGGGAACGACTGACCACCCCATGGCGGTTTTCTCCTGAAATGACGGGGCTACGGTAAAGCCTTCCGGATCCTCTTCACTATGGGTTACAGCATCTTCCCAGTAATAGTTAAGCCCGAGGAAATCGAAGGGGGAACTGATAGTCTCCATATCCCGGTCTTTGACCGGCATGTGTACTGCAGGAGCAACCTGAAGATGGCGATCCGGGTATCCTCGACCGAAAAGAGGATCCAGATAAATCCTGCTCTGTCCGTCAAAGCTGCGGTCTGCGGCATCCATATCTTCCTTGCTGAGTGTGGCGGGCCGTGGAGTACTGAGGTTGAGGGTTATGCCTATTTTTCCCGGGTAGCCCCCCTGTCTGAACTCCTTAACCGTCATGCCGTGGGCGAGATTTAGGTGGTGTACCGCATTGTAGGCTGCCTGACGATCCTTTCTTCCCGGGGCATGCTCTCCGTAAAGGTAACCGAGATGGGAGGAACACCAGGGTTCATTCAGGGTTATCCAGGTGGAAACCCTGTCACTGAACTGTTTGAAGCAGAGGTGTCCGTAATCGGCAAAACGCAGGGCTGTATCCCGTACCGTCCAGCCGCCGGCTTCCTCAAGCTCCTGAGGCAGATCCCAGTGGTAGAGAGTTATTACAGGCTCAATGCTGTATTGCAGAAGAGCGTCTATGAGCCGCTGGTAGTAATCGATCCCTGCCTGGCTGGGTGTGCTTCCTCCTCCGGGAAGTATCCTGGGCCACGACAGGCTGAAGCGGTAGGCTTGTATTCCCGCTTGATGCATGAGGTGTATGTCTTCCTCAAAGCGATGATACTGATCGCAGGCTGTATCACCGGTGTCGCCGTTTTTAACCGCCCCCGGGGTGCGGCAGAAGGTATCCCATATGCTGAAGGTTCTGCCGTCTTTATCATAGGCGCCTTCCACCTGGTAGCTGGCTGTGGCGCATCCGAAGAGAAAATCCCTGCTGAATTCCATAAGGGCCTCCCTGTTTTCGGGGTTTGGGTTCAGTATATCATGAAGTAATTATATCGATGAGACCAAAGGCCGGTTCTTCGTATGGGTGGGCTTCACGCAGGGCCTGTATCACCTGTTGCTTCAGCTCCTTTTTCAGCACCATTTCCACTTTTAGCTCTTCTTCTTTGTCCAGGGATCCCCGGGTGCCGAGATAGGGTGAACTTCCTTCTTTCGGTAGAAACTGACCGGTCCCGGTGGTCTGCCAGGCGCAGTGGCTGTAGGTGCCGATTCTTCCGGCTCCGGCGGCAAAGCAGGCTTCTTTAACCTGCTCCGCATGACTGGCGGGTACGTAAAAGTAGAGTTGGAGCATCATGGAGTCTTCCTGTCGGAATTCGCGGCAAAAAGTTCCGCCAGTATCTCTTTCAGTCCCCGTCCTTTTTTTCCGGCTCCGATCTGCGCTTTGAATCCCAGCTTTTCAGCCGAACGGATACGCAGTTCCGGCTGGGATACGGTGCGTACTTCACCAGCAAGGCTGATTTCTCCTGCAACAACTGTTTTCGGAGGTGCCGCAAGACCGGTGCGGGCGGAATAAAGTGCCACCGCCAGGGGAAGATCAATTCCCACTTCATCCAGACGGATTCCTCCCGCTACGTTGACATAGAGGTCCTGATCAGAAAAGCGCAGACCCACATGCTTTTCCAGTACCGCCGCAATCCGTGAAACCCTGGTTGCGTCGATCCTATCCGCATAGGTGCGGGAAAGCCCGCTTTTCGCCGGCACCGTCAGGGCCTGAATTTCCACCAGCAGTACCCGGCTGCCTTCATAAACCGGCGCTATGGCCGTACCCGGAGGAAGATTTCCCTCCCGGTCCCGCAGGAACAGTGATGCAGGATTACTGACTCCCAGCAGCCCTTGTGCTTCCATTGAGAATATTCCCACCTCGTTTACGGGACCGAAGCGGTTTTTCATTGCCCGCAGAAGGCGGATTCCGCCTTCTGCTTCTTCAAAGTAGAGAACCGTATCAACCATATGTTCTATAACCTTGGGACCGGCTATGTTGCCTTCCTTGGTTACGTGGGCAACCAGAAAGACCGGAGTACTGTGTTCCCTGCACCAGTCCACGATTTCATAGCTGCCGAATTTTATCTGATTTACCGTTCCCGGTACCGGTCCTATTTCCGCCGAAATAAGAGTCTGGATGGAATCCACCACAACCAGTGCCGGCTGCAGTTTTTCCAGCTGTCGAAGAAGGGTTTCAACTCCGGTTTCACAGAGAACTTTTATGTTGTCCGTATCTGCACCGATACGCCTGGCTCTCATGGCTATCTGCTGGGCTGATTCTTCTCCGGAAATATAGAGAACAGGACCTGAGCACTTTGCTCTGCGGGAGGCCTGCAGCAGAAGGGTGGATTTGCCTATTCCCGGCTGTCCTCCGATGAGTACGGAACTGCCCGAAACAATACCGCCTCCAAGAACCTGGTTGAGCTCGGGAATACCGCTGTCCATGCGTTCTTCCTGCGCTGCCGGGATTTTACTTAAGGGTTGAGGTTGTGATGTTTTTTTGCCCGGTGTTCCCTGTCTGCCTGGTTTTTCGGGGACAGCAATTTCTTCGTTCATGGTGTTCCATTCCCCGCAGGCGGGACAGCGGCCGAGCCATTTTGACTCTATCCTTCCGCAGCTGGAACAGACAAACCCGGGTGATTTCTTTTTCATTTGCTGGAAAAATGGTAGCGGATACCGAGGCCTCCATCAAGATCGCCGGTGGTTTCTGGAAAAAGGGCAATACCTGGAACCAGCTCAAGGAAAAGTTCCAGTTCCGGTATCGGATAGAAGGTCACTCCCACGGGGAGCCTTACTCCAAGACCTATGCTGCCGTCCTCTTTTGAATCTGCAGTAAAGAGTCGGAGTTTAGCCCCGCCGCCAAGATACCAGCCGAAAGGCTTGTCAATCTCACTCTCTATTTCGGGAAATCCTTCCCGGATAAACAGGTAATCCCCGTGAATATGAATATAATTACGGAAAGACCAGGCTGCTCCAAGGATGTATCTGTTCTCATATGAAAAGCTGAGGCCAGTGGGTTCACCTATAACTATCCCTGCGCCGAAATCCGCCGCTATAAGGGGTGCTGTGGTGCTCAACAATATCAGTAAAATCAGAACAACTCCGGTCTTGCGCATATTTCTCTCCTTGCTTCTGTTGCTGTTCTATAGAGGAGAAACTACTGAAGCTTCAGCAGTTCTACAACAAAAACCAGAAATGAGTTGGGAGGGATAACTCCGGGGTAGCCCTGCTCTCCGTAACCGAGGTGAGGAGGGATCACCAGACGGCGTTTCTCGCCGATCTTCATGCCTCCGTCGGCAAGAATTCCGTCCCGCCACCCTGGAATTACTTTGTCCAGACTGAATTCCACGGGATCACCACCGAAGCTGCTCTGAATAACAGAGTCATTGAGGAGTTTCAGTTCATAGTGGACGCTGACGCTTGCTCCGGGCTTTGCCTGATCATTTCCGGATCCTGCATCAAGTACTTCAAAGAATACTCCGCTGTCGGTGGATTTTAGATCGGGCCATTTTGAGGTTATCTGATTAAGGAGGCCTTTCTGTGCTTCCGCCATTTTTTCGCGGGTTCGTCGTTCGTTGTCGGAGATCATGGCTTGAAAGCTTTCCTGGGTAACGGTGAAGGATTCCGCCTCACTGCCGATCCGCAGAATGGTTATGGAGTTGATTCGGTCTCCTGCTTCGATGCTGTTTACCACATCCATTCCGACCACGACATAGCCGAATACGGAGTGGCGATCATCAAGATGGGGGGTCTCTTTGTGGGTAATGAAGAACTGACTGCCGTTGGTGTTGGCTCCGCTGTTGGCCATGGAGAGCACTCCTTCTCGGTCGTGGCGGAGTTCAGAGTCAAACTCATCGGGAAAGCTGTATCCCGGTCCACCGGTTCCCGTGCCTTGAGGACAGCCGCCCTGAATTACAAAATCATCCACAACCCGGTGAAAATTGAGTCCGTCATAGTAGGGGCCGTCGGTTTCATCGTTATCAATGGTTCCCTCCGCAAGGCCGACAAAGTTGGATACCGTCATAGGTGCCCGTTTGTACTCAAGCTCGCAGTAAATGAGTCCTTTTTCTGTATTGATTTCGGCATAGACGCCGTCGGACAGTTCGGGCTGGGCATTAAGATTGCTCATCGCTATTACTCCTGAGATAAAAAAAATAACAAATGCTGATAGTCGAAAACGCCCGGGTAGCATAGGACTGCTCTCCGGGCATTTCTGCATGTGCTGTGCAAATAGTTTTGTCATGAAGAGTAATGCTACCATGGAAGCATTGCCTCTACAAGATCAAAAGGGCGGCGGAAAGATTTACCTGTTGTCGATAATTCTCGCCATTACCACTCCCCCGATGTTTTTGAGTTTTTCCAGGAGTGTATCCGTTGCGGGGTTCTCTATATCAATTATGTTGTAGGCATAGTTTTCCCTGTGGCGGTTGATCATTTCTGATATGTTCATCTGTTCTTCTGCAAGAACGGTGGTTATCTGGCCTACCATGTTGGGAATATTGCGGTTTGCAATGACTATACGGGTATCTGTGGTTGGGGGGAGTGAACAGTCTGGAAAATTCACGGAATTCCTGATGTTTCCTGTTTCCAGGAAGTTTACTATCTGGTTTACCGCCATGATGGCACAGTTCTCTTCGGCTTCCGGGGTGGATGCTCCCAGGTGCGGGATGGCAATAACATTTTCGATTCCCAGGATTGAACTGTCGGGAAAATCCGTTACGTACCGGTCAACAATACCTTCCTTTATTGCCTCAATAAGATCGCTGTTGTTTACCAGTCCGCCCCGGGAGAAGTTGAGGATTTTTACCCCTTTCTTCATGCGGCCGAATCTCTCTTTATTCAGCATTCCCCGTGTTTTATCGTTCAGGGGGACATGGACGCTGAGGTAATCGGAGTTTGCAATCAGGGCTTCCAGGCTGTCCGCCTTGCGAACAGTGGGGGAGAGTCCCCAGGCGGCCTCTACTGAGATGAATGGGTCAAACCCGGAGACAATCATTCCCAGCCGCTCTGCATCGTTGGCGACATCCACGCCGATTGCACCGAGACCGATAATACCCAGGGTTTTTCCTTTTATTTCGCCGCCGGTAAACCGTTTTTTCTCTTTTTCAATAAGTGCGGGAACTTCATCCCCCTTATCCGCCAGGCTCTGGGCCCACTGCATTGCCCGGAATATCTTTCTGGAAGAGAGGAACAGGCCGGTAAGGGTAAGCTCTTTTACTGAGTTTGCGTTTGCCCCGGGGGTGTTGAACACCACAACACCCTTCTCTGTGCACTCCGCAACGGGAATATTGTTGGTTCCGGCTCCTGCCCGGGCTATTGCCCGTACTGAACCCGGAAGCTTCATGGAGTGCATTTCCTGGCTGCGGACTATTATTGCATCGGGGTTGATGAGTTCGGAGGCTACTTCATAGCTCTCCCGGGAAAAGAGTTCCAATCCCCTGGGGGAAATCTTGTTCAGTGTTTGAATCTTGTACATCATGGTCTCCTTTCTGATGTGTAAATTAGGCCAGCCAGTATGCGCAGTTCATCAAGAACTGATATCTGGCGGACCCTGATGGTGTCCGGTACGGCAACGGGGCTGCTGAAATTTACAATCCCCTGAATCCCTCCCTCTATGAGGCGGTCAGCTGCAGTCTGGGCCTGCTTTGAGGGGACGGCAATTATACCTAATTCTATTTTGTGCTCCTTCACATAGTCAGTAATCCTGTATGAAGGCAGTAGCGGAACACTGGCTGTGAGGATTTCGAGCTTGTTTGTGTCGCTGTCAAACCCGGCACGTATGGCAATTCCTTCAGTACTGAATCCGGGGTAGGCTAATACTGCCTGCCCCAGGCGTCCAAGGCCGATTATGCAGGCGCTGCGTTCCTCCTTGAGGCCCAGGGTTTCTGCGATTGCCGTCTTAAGTTCTTCCGGAGAGTATCCCGCACTGCTGAAACGCCCCTGGGGAAGGAAGCCGAAATCCTTACGGATGGTGTAGGCGGATTCTCCCAGGCGCTCTCCAAGTTGAGTTGAAGATATACGATGGCTTCCTTCGGCGATAATATCGTCAAGCAGTCCGTAAATTGCGCAGAGGCGCTCAACTGTAGGCTGTGGAATAGTCCCGCTGTTCATTCCTTTCTCTTTACAGGAAACCTCGTCAGAATACTGTGAAATATTTCACAGTATTCTGACGATATCCTACAGTCTCTTACGAATCAGGTCAAGGGAGTTTGATATAAATGTTGAGAGTTTGCCTACTGGCAAATTGACGGGAAGAACGGGTTAAGCTACAGTAACAAAGATGAAAAAACGGGCAATGAGCAGTGTTGAAAAAAAGGAAAAAGAAAAGCGTATTCTTGCGACAGCCGCGGACCTTTTCCGGGAAGGCGATTTTGACTCCGTCAGTATCGCCAGTATTGCCCGGGATGCGGGTATTGCCAAAGGGACGGTGTTTCTCTATTTCACTTCCAAAGAGGAACTGTTCCTTAGTCTTACCGAGCAGTATCTTCAGGAGTGGGTCGGGGATGCAGGAACCTACCTGGTCTCTGCCAGCCTCGAAGGTGCCATGGAGCTGGAGGCTGCAGCCGAGATTTTTGCCGCCAGTCTGGGGGCAAAGGAAGATCTTCTTCGCCTGCTGGGAATCCTTCATCCAAGACTTCTGCCGGGCTGCAGTGCTGAGGTACTTAATCGTTACCGCAGTGTCTGGCTTGAAACCATTGCTTCTCTGGAATCCGTATTTTCTCAGGCTGCCCCTTCACCGCGGGGACGGTCTTGGGGTGAAATCCTGCAGGATCTCTATGTACTTATTATCGGTGTTCAGGGAAGTCTGGATTTGCGGGAGAACGGAACCTCCGCCGAACAGGGGTTTGTTCCCCTTTTTCGCAGACTCAGCCTGGAATATCTCAGAGGCCTTGCGTCCGGCCTCGTCATAAAGGACTGAATTCAGTATATGTTCACCTCTGAAGGCTACTCTTTTTCCCATATTTTGCGTTGTACAGGGTTTTTGCGATTTTCCACTCTTGTTGCCGCAAAAACTTGCGGGTCCTGTCAGATTTTTCCTTCCCGGTTATGGTAAAAGTATCATGTTTTTAGAGGTCTCCATATGCTAAAGGAATTCCGCACACTTTTCCCATATTTCCGGAAGTATGTCCTGCACTATTTCCTGGGGTTTATTTTTCTTATTATTACCGATGCGGGACAGCTCTACCTGCCCGGTTTGACCGGGAAAATTATCAACCATATTTCCACGGGAGATGTGGTTCTCCCGGTAGTGGGAATTATGGTGCTGCAGATGATTCTCATCGCTTTTGCCATTGCTGTCGGGCGGTTTTTCTGGCGCTATTTCATCCATGGAGCTTCCCGCCGTATTGAGATGCTGGTCCGGTCCCGGCTTTTTTCACATATCGCAACCCTTTCTCCTTCGTTCTTCAACCGTACTTCCACGGGCGACCTAATGGCCAGGGCGACAGGAGACATGCACCATGTACGCATGGCGTCCGGAATGGGCTTCGTTGCTCTTTTTGACGCTCTTTTTATGACTCTTTCCATTTTGATTATCATTTTTATAAAATTTCCCTTTATGGGGCTCCTTGTTCTTTCTCCCTTTCCTCTTATTCCCATTCTGGTCCTCGGGTCAGGCAGACTTATCGGAAGGCTCTTCAAGCAGGTTCAGGAAGGCTATGCTGATCTCTCTTCTCATGTGCAGGAGGCCCTGAGTGGGATTCTGGTTCTCAAGGCCTTTGTGCGGGAAGAATACAACCTGAGTAAATTCGGTGAGAAGAATGAAACCTATAAGCAGCGGAACCTGGTACTGGTCCGTCTCTGGGGATTCCTCTATCCTCTGGTTGCGTTTATAGGCGGGGTTGTTACCATTCTTCTTCTGCGTATCGGTGGGTTTTCGGTACTTACCGAAGAGATGAGTGCTGGCGATTTTGTTGCCGCCATGGGCTACCTGAGCATGCTTATCTGGCCCATGCTGGGGATGGGATTTACGGTGAATATCCTGCAGCGGGGAGGTGCGGCTCTGGCCAGGATAAATGCCATCCTCCGGGAAGAACCGGAAATCAGCAGTCCTCCGGAGGGGAAAACGGAGCAGGCTTCCGGAGATATCGAGGTTCGGGATGTCAGCTTTACTTATGCCGGGGCGTCCCGGCCGGCGGTTGAGAATGTTTCGTTTACGGTCCCGGCAGGAACTACTCTCGGAGTTTTGGGGCGTACCGGCGCGGGGAAAAGTTCGCTGATACGGCTGCTGCCCAGGCTTCTTGAACCGGATTCCGGCAGTATTTTAATAGGGGGACAGGATATCCGAAGTTTTGACCTTGCCGCACTGCGTTCTTCTTTCGGCATTGTTCCTCAGGAGACCTTTCTTTTTTCAGCAGCGCTGAGTGAAAACATCGCCTTCGGTATTGACGATGCTCCCCGGGAGGAAATAGAAAAGGCTGCCGCAGCATCAACTATCGATAGGGATATAAAGCTTTTTCCGAAAGGATATGAGACGGAAGTAGGAGAGCGGGGGATAACCCTTTCCGGTGGTCAGAAGCAGCGGATAGCTATTTCCCGGGCTTTGCTGGTCAAGCCGGAAATTTTGATTTTTGATGATGCCTTAGCTGCAGTGGATACAGAAACCGAAGAGCAGATTCTAAAGGGCTTTATCGATCTGCGCCGGGGGAAAACCAATATTCTGATTTCCCACCGGGTATCAACCCTGAAGTTTGCTGATATTATTATTGTGCTTGATGAAGGAAAGATCTCCCAACAGGGAAGACACGACGAGCTGATACAAAAGGACGGCTTTTATGCGGAAATTGCCGCTCTTCAGAGGCTGGAACAGGGAGATCGTTTATGAGGGGCATGGGTATCGGGCACGGTCCCGGCGGCAGCGAATTTATGAAAAGCTTTGACTGGAAAATCGTAAAACGGCTCCTGAGTTATCTGAAAGCCTACCAATTGCTGGTTCTGGTTGCCATGCTGGCTTTGGTGATTTCCACTGTGGTTGAGCTGGCGGCACCGGTGGTGCTGCAGAGGACGATCGACCGTCACATAACCGGACGGTATCTCAGCCTGGACACTTCCCTGAAGGTTGAAGAGGGTGAGGTTCGGGCGCTGTATGGTGCTGACAAAGGAGTTATCTCCGGAAAAGGCAGTTTCCTGTATCTGTCTGAGGATTTTGTTTCTGCCATTCCAGGAAACAGAAAAAAGATTTTAATAGAATCAGGAGCACTCTCCGAGGTCGGCTGGCTGCTTCTGTATCCTGAAAGTTTTCCCCGGGACAACCGGGAACGGGCCGTAACTCTTCTGAGGGACAAAGCCCCTGATCTCAGGGATGAAGAGAATTTTTACGCCATTACCGAGGCTGATTACTCCCGCTTTTCCCCGGAGGAAAAGCTGCTGATTCGCAGTCGGGACCGGCAGGGAATTATTCAAAATGGATGGATATACCTTGCACTGCTTGCGTCCTCCCTGATTTTCTCTTTTCTGCAAAACTACTTTATGACTGCCATGGGGCAGAATGTAATGCGGGATCTTCGGCTCCAGCTTTTACGGCATCTAATGAAGCAGTCCCTGTCTTACCTGCAGAAAACACCGGTGGGCAGCCTTGTCTCTCGGCTTACCAGTGATGTTGATACCATTAACGAGCTCTTCTCCACGGTGGTTATTTCCTTAATAAAAGATGTAAGCATGATGGCCGGGGTTATTGTTACTCTTTACCTGTTGAACGGCCGTCTCACCCTGATAACCCTTCTGACACTTCCGCCGGTGATTTTATTTACCCTGTACTTCCGGGTAAAAGCGCGGGAAGCCTATCGTCTGGTGCGGTCCAATGTTGCCAGTGTGAATGCCTTTCTTTCCGAACACATTTCCGGCATGGAAGTTGTACAGATGTTCGGCAGAGAGCAGACTTCCCGGGACGAGTTTGACGAGAGAAATGAGGAGCTCTACCGGGCTTCTTTGAAGGAGCTCTATGTAATAGCTCCCTTTCGGGCATCCATCGATTTTCTTACCACAGTCTCCACTGGTGTGGTTCTATATTACGGGGCCGGCATGTTCATGGATCTGTCTGTCTCTCTGGGGGTACTGATTGCCTTCATCAGTCTGATTCGTATGTTTTATCACCCTGTAATGGATATCTCTGAGAAATTTACTATTATTCAGTCTGCCATGGCCGGAGGTGAGAGAATCTTTTCAATTCTTGATACCGTTAACGAGATTCCCGATGAGGGCAGGGATACTCCGCCGGCAGTTGCAGGCGCACTGGAATTCCGCAACGTGGAATTCTCCTATCTTCCAGGGGAACAGGTGCTGAAAGGTCTTTCATTTGCAGTTGATCCCGGGGAGACGGTTGCTGTTGTGGGCTATACCGGAGCAGGCAAGACTACCATTGCCAATCTGCTTACCCGGTTCTGGGATATTCAGGCCGGGGAGATTCTTGTGGATGGCAGGGATATCCGCAGTATGCCCCTTGCTGACCTGAGACGTGTTATTCAGCCGGTACAGCAGGATGTCTTCCTTTTTTCAGGTACTATAGAGGATAATATCACCCTTGGAGCGCCGGTCAGCCGGGAAAAGGTTGTTGATGCAGCCCGGATGGTAAACGCCCATCAATTTGTTGAGAAGCTGTCCGGCGGCTACGATTCCATTCTTCAGGAACGGGGAAGTAACCTCTCCACCGGGCAGAAACAGCTTATCTCCTTTGCCAGGGTAATTGCCCAGGATCCACGGATTCTTATTCTGGATGAAGCCACTGCGAATGTGGATACCGAAACGGAACAGCTGATACAGAAGGCGCTGAGGGTTCTGCTTGAAGGACGTACCAGCCTTGTTATTGCCCATCGGCTTTCAACAATTCGTAATGCGGATCGTATTCTGGTTCTCAGTCAGGGAAGACTGGTAGAATTCGGTTCCCACAATGAACTAATTGAACGGAAAGGCCTCTACTATAATCTCTATCGTCTACAGTACAGCGGCACAGTATAGACTGGATCAGCGCATGCAGGTTATAAGGATTACATCGGAAGACCCCTTTGCCAACCTCGCAGCGGAGCGGTATATCCTCGAAACCAGTAATCCCGGTGATGAGTTTCTGCTTCTGTATATCAACCGACCATGTGTTGTGATAGGCCGTTCCCAGAATCCTTTTCTGGAGTGCAACCTTTCTGTACTTTCCCGGACGGGACTGGATCTGGTGCGGCGCTATACCGGAGGCGGCACTGTCTACCATGATCCGGGGAACCTGAACTTTGCCCTTATCCGGCCGCGGCACTCCTTCGATAAGTACGAAAATTCCCGGCAGATTCTTACTGCCCTGAAATCTCTTGCCATACATGGAGAAGTTACTGAACGTAATGATCTAATTGTGGAGGGGCGCAAGTTTTCCGGATCTGCCTACCGGCTGATGAAGGACAGAGCTCTTCATCATGGTACACTGCTGGTTTCGGCAGATCTTGCGCTTCTGCGGGAGGCTCTGAAGCCTACTCTACCGGGGATCCGGAGCAAGGGAGTTCCATCGGTATCTTCGCCTGTGATCAGCCTGTCTGAGCTTTCTCCGGGACTTAACCCCGGTCTTGTTGCAGAAGCGCTTATTGATTTTTTCAGTGATGGAGCAGTCCGGGAGATAGAACCTGCTGATAATGTCTATCAAGCAAGTCGGGAGTTCTATGAGGAACTCCGCTCCTGGGAGTGGCGTTTCGGACGAACCCCGGCATTCAGTGTGCCTCTTTCGGTGGACGGTTCCGTTCTTGAAACAGCAGTCCGGGGCGGCTGTATCGATCCTTCGGCGGATCTTCCTTACGGGGCGGGAGGCCGATCGCTGGACAGTCTTGTCTGCGGTGATTATTTTTCACTATGAAATAAAAAAAGAATATTTTTCGGGAACCTTTATCCGGTCCGGGGCGACTAACAGATAAATAACTCAGGAGGTTCCGTACATGAAAAAGGTTTTTATTCTTATCTTGTTTGCCGCAGGGTTTGTCTCTGTTTCCCAGCTTTCCGCCCAGGCTTTGATTGATGAGGCGGTTTTGCAGCGACTGCAGCTTAACCAGACAGTGCGGGAAGAGATCAGGGCCCTTGTTGTTGAGCAGATCCGGATGGAGCAGGAACTTTCAGCTGATCAGAATATCCTTCAGGCAAGACTTCAGCGGATGTTGATTGATGAAGATCCGGATATGAAGCAGGTTGAGAATCTGCTTCGGGAGTCCCTGGAGCTTCGCCTGAAAGAACAGATGGGGCGTATAACCAGAACACGGGAAATGCGCAAGCTCATGGGCGAGGATCAGTGGGCTCTGTTCCTTCGCACCCGTGCAGAGATCCGGGAGCGAATTGAAAACAGGCTTAACGATAATAGTCCCGATCGAAGCGGCAGATTGGAAAACAGCCAGAGAAGCGGTCCTGATTTATCTGGATCCGCAGGCAGGCGCTGAGGGCTTGTGTCCGATCAGATCTGCATTGAAAAGTATATCACTCAAAATGATGAAACCGCCTTTACGAAGCTTGTGGCGCGGCACCGGCCGTTTATTCGCAGGGTAATATTTTCTGTGTTTGCCGGATGGTCAGAGGAAGCGGAGGAGGCGGAGGAGGCGGAACAGGATGTATTGATCGCTCTGTCCAGGAATCTGCAGCAGTACAGAGGTGAGTCCTCATTCAGGACTTACCTGTATCGACTAACAAGAAACCGGGCTATCGACCGGCTGCGGCAGATGCGAAGAAGCAGCAACAGGCTGACAGCTTTTGAGGATTTCCCCGGAGGGGATGATCCTCTGGATTTAAGTATTCGCAATGAGGATCGCCGGTTTCTCTATTCTCTACTCGACTCGTTGAAAGAGGAGGCACGGAGCCTGATCCTGCTGAAGGACATTGAGGGGCTTTCCATTGAGGATATAGCGGAACTCACAGGTCTTCCAACCGGAACGGTTAAGTCCCGTCTGCACCGGGGCAGAAACAGAATGATCAAAACAGGTGAACGTTTAATGAAGGGAGGAGGCGAATGAAATGCAGATACTGGAAGCGGATTCAGGATCATCTTGATGAGGACAGGGATCTGACATTGCTGGCAGAACACCTTGAGAAGTGTTCTGCCTGTAGCAGCCGTCTGGAGTTGTACCTGCGGGTTAAAAATCTCTATGCCGCAGAGGTGTTTGAAGCTCTGCCTCTTCGGGTGACAGGAAGTACCCCTTCCCCTGTCAAACGTTCCGGGGGCTCCCGAATGCATCCTGTCCGATGGATAGCCGCCGCAGCTGTTTTCTGTTGTGCTATGGTTTATCCCGGCATGCTGCTGCATTCGCATGTAAAGAATTTTGACATGCAGCGGGAGTTCGCCCGGGAGTTTGCAGAGCAATTGATACAGGACAATACAGCTGAGGCTGCTTTTACATTTGATTCGGGATACAGCCTTACCTGGTTTGACTGATTACCTGATCAGGCCATCTCCTTCTCAATAATATCCCGTTTGTGATAATGGGTATGCAGAAGCTTATGGGAGGTTTCGCTTAAAGGTGCTCCCAGAAATTCAGCATACAGCTTGTTTATAGCCGGGTTTTCATGAGACTTGCGTACAGGCTTTCCTTCGTCCTCCTTGTAAATCGCCTCTATCCGTTTCCGGCGTACTTCATCATCAGTGAAGCGGGGCTGACCACCGCCGCCGATACAGCCGCCCGGGCAGGTCATGATTTCGACAAAATGATAATCTGCCTCACCACTGCTGATTCGCTCCATCAGTTTTCCGGCATTACTCAGGCCGTGGGCTACCGCAACCTTTACCTCAATTTCTTCAAGGAAGGCCCACTCCGGCTTTACGTTTTCAAGCAGAAGCCCTGCCTCTTTGATGCCTTCAAGCCCTGCAAGGGGCTTAATATGGAGATTCTCTGCGGGCAGCTGTCTTCCGGTAACCAGTTCATAGACAGTACGCAGAGCGGCTTCCATAACTCCGCCGGAGTTGGCAAAGATATCAGCTGCTCCGGAAGAAATTCCCAGAGGCTCATCCATCTCTCCGTCAGGAAGTGAGGTGAATTGCAGTCCGGTGCCCCGTATCATGCGTCCCAGTTCGCGTGTGGTAAGAACGTAGTCCACATCCTGTACTCCGGAATCACTCATCTCAGGCCGCTGGGCTTCGTACTTCTTTGCGGTACAGGGCATGATTGATACTACGGTTATTTCTTCGGGTCTTCTGCCGATTTTCCCAGCGTAGTAGGTTTTTGCCAGTGCACCGAACATCTGCTGCGGAGATTTACAGCTTGAAATGTTGGGAATCAGCTCCGGGAAATAGTATTCCAGATATTTTATCCATCCGGGGGAACAGGATGACATCTGCGGCAGTGCTGCAGCTTGTCTGTCTTTCAGTACCGTCTTTAAGCGCATGAGGAGTTCCGTGCCTTCCTCAAGAATAGTCAGGTCGGCGGTGAAGTTGGTATCAAAGACCGCATCAAAACCCATTGCCCGCAGGGCGCTGACCATTTTTCCTGTGACCAGAGTTCCCGGGGGAAGGCCAAATTCCTCTCCCAGGGCCGCGCGGATTGCCGGTGCGGTCTGAACGATAACATGCTGCCCGGGATCGTCCAGGGCCTTCCACACCTGATCAATGTGGCTTCGTTCACTTATTGCCCCTACCGGACACACGGCCGCACACTGGCCGCACTGAACACAGGCAAGGCTGTCCAGAGGGCGGGAGAATGCCGGACCGATCTGGGTGGCGAACCCGCGGTTCTGAGGAAACAGAGCACCTACTCCCTGAATCTCATTACAGACCTGAACGCAACGACGGCACTTAATGCATTTACCCGCATCCCGCTCCAGTGCGGGGGTTGATCTGTCAATCATGGTTTCCAGACGTTCACCCAGGTAGTGCTGGGTTTCTATCCCCAGGTCCGATGCCAGCTGTTTTAATTCGCAGTCACTGCTGCGTTCGCAGTATTTACAGTCGCCGTTATGTTCACTCAAGAGGAGTTCCACCACCAGTCTGCGGGCTTCCCGGACCTTGCGGCTGTTGGTTTTTATCACCATGCCGTCCTGGACCGGGGTGGCGCAGGCGGGCAGCAGGGTTTTTGCACCTTCCACTTCGACAACGCAGACCCGGCAGGCTCCCATGGGGCTGTGATTCTCAAGAAAACAGAGAGTCGGGATGGAGATGCCGGCAGACACCGCTGCTTTCAGAATGGTTGTTCCCAGATTTGTCTGCACCGGGATGGTGTTAATTGTACAATTAAGCATGGCTTGTCTCCTTTTCTCCGGCTTCACTGCAGGGAGCTGACTTTCCGTAATCACAGCGCAGGCAGCGGCTGCTTTGCCGCATAGCCGAGGCTTCGGTCCAGCAGAGTTCCACTTCGTCGAAATTTGAGCGCCGTTTTTCCACATCCGTAGTGGGTAGCTTTTCTCGTGGATAGGGTTCCGGTGCTTCGTCCGGATCATATCTGGTATCATTCTGCCACTCGGTACGCCAGAAGGCATTACTTTCACCATTCAGAAACGTATCGATCCCCACGGCTGCCCGTTCTCCGGCACCGATGGCCGAGACTACTGAAGAGGGCCCGGAGACCATGTCTCCGCCGGCGAATATCCAGGGCAGCGACGTTTGTCCATTTACCGGATCGGCATCAACAAAGTGGTCAGGCCGGGTTCGGATTTCCGAAGTACCGGTAATCTGTTCTGCTTCCAGCCTCTGTCCAATGGCGATTATTATCTGATCTGCAGTAATTATTTCTGTTTTTGTTTCTGCAGCTTTTGGTCCCCTTCGTCCGGTTCTGTCGTACTCGCCTAAAGACATGGGCAGGCAGCGTATACCCACAGCTTTGCCGGTATCATCGCTGATTATTTTTACCGGCTGAACCAGAGTTCTCAGTTTGACTCCTTCGTGCAGGGCTTCTTCAATTTCCTCCGCGTATGCCGGCATCTGCTCCTGGGTCCTGCGGTATAGAATAGTAACGGATTCCGCATCCAGCCGTATTGCCGTCCGTGCTGCGTCCACTGCAGCATTGCCTCCTCCGATTACAAGCACATGCCTGCCAACCTCCACCGAGCCCCGGCTATTGTATTCCCTCAGAAACGGTACGGCCTGAATTACTCCTTCAGAGTCTTCACCTTCGATGCCAAGGGCCATGTTTTCCGGAGCTCCCGCAGCTAAAAACACCGCTTCGTATCCTGTGTTTTTCAGTTCCTTTAGGGTAAAGTCCCTGCCCAGACGCCTTCCTGTTTCAATATTTACTCCGGTTCGTTCAATCATCCGCACCTCCCGGGCCAGTGTTTCCCGGGGCAGTCGGTAGGCGGGTATTGCCTGGGTCAGCATTCCTCCCGGACGGGCTTCGGCTTCGAAGATGGTCGGTTTATAGCCCATGCGGGCCAGAAAGTAGCCGCAGGAGAGTCCTGCCGGACCGGCTCCGATTATGGCGATTTTCCTTTTTGCATGGTCTGGATTTTCCCGGATTTCCGGCGTTTGAATTGTTACTTCCTGTTCAACCAGAAAACGTTTAAGCCCGCGAATTGATACCGGCTCGTCCAGAGTTGATCGTCTGCAGTGATTTTCACATGTATGAAAACAGACCCGGGCACATACGGCCGCAAAGGGGTTCCGTTCTCTGTGCAGTTTCAGGGCTTCCGCGTAGCGTTTTTCCCGTATAAGTGAAACAAATCCCGGAATATCCACATTTGCCGGACAGGCGCTCTGGCAAGGAGCCCGTACCAGGCCCGGGCAGACGCCCGCTTCACAGTGTCCGTTGCGAATATGATCCTCATATTCTTTTCTGAAATAACGGATTGTTGACAGAACGGGATTCGGGGCGGTCTGCCCGAGACCACAGAGAGAGGTTTCTTTGATCATCGTTCCGAGTTCTATCAGTCGTTCAATGTCTCCCTCTTTTCCGCGGCCTTCGCATATGGCGGTGAGAATCTCCAGCATCCTTTTTGTGCCCACGCGACAGGGTACGCATTTGCCGCAGGATTCTTCCTGAACAAATTCAAGAAAATAGCGGGCCACATCCACCATGCAGGTCTCTTCATCCATGACAATGAGACCGCCGGATCCCATAATGGCCCCAAGCTTCGAGAGAGAGTCATAGTCCAGAGAAACAGAAAGGTGTTCTTTCGGGATGCAGCCGCCGGACGGGCCGCCAATCTGTGCAGCTTTGTAGTTGCGGTCGTTTTTTACACCGCCGCCTATCTCGTAGATAAGCTCTCCGAGGGATGTTCCAACGGGAACTTCCACCAGTCCGCTGGTCTGTATTGCCCCGGCCAGGGCAAAGACTTTTGTTCCTGGACTTCCCTCCGTCCCTGTCTCTGCATAGACTTCTGCACCCTGATTGATTATCGATGTGATGTTTGCATAGGTTTCCACGTTATTCAGAAGGGTTGGACAGTCCCATAACCCCCGCTGTGCCGGGAATGGAGGCCGAGGTCTGGGTTCTCCCCTTTTGCCTTCGATGGAAGCAATAAGTGCCGTCTCTTCGCCGCAGACAAATGCGCCCGACCCCATCCGGATAGCCAGATCAAAGGTAAAGCCGGTACCGAGAATATCAGTGCCCAGCAGATTTGCCTCCCTTGCCTGCTGCAATGCTGTATCCAGGCGGGAAACCGCCAGCGGGTACTCGGCCCTTACGTAAATGAATCCCTGAGTGGCTCCTACCGTTCTGGCGGCGATGGCCATTCCTTCTATCAGGCAGTGAGGATCTCCCTCCAGTACACTTCGGTCCATGAATGCACCCGGGTCTCCTTCGTCAGCATTGCAGAGCACATATTTGGTCTCTCCTGAAGCCTTTCGGGTGAAGTCCCATTTGAGCCAGGTCGGAAATCCCGCTCCGCCGCGACCCCGTAGTCCTGAAATTTTCAGTGTTTCAATTATTTGTTCCGCTGTTATGTCTGACAGGACCTTTGCCAGAGCGGAATACCCGCCGGTTCCAATGTATTCCTCAATGCGGGTCGGATCGATCCGACCGCAATTACGCAGTACTACCTTTTTCTGCCCACGGAAGAAATCGATATCTTCTGTCAGAGTGGCTTCTGTTCCATCGGAGTTGTGATGTGTAAGCCTGTTTACAATACGCTTTTCAATGAAATGTCCGGTAATTATGCTCTCTGCATCTGCCGGTGTTACCCGTTCATAAATTGCCTGTTCCGGCATTATCATAATAACCGGTCCTTCTGCACAAGGACCGAGGCAGCCGGTGCTGCGGATGGGGACAGAAAGCCCGGCATCAGCCATTGCAGCTTCCAGAGCTTTTTTTACATCCCCGGCACCTGAAGCGATGCAGCCTGCACCGGAGCATAGGTGAATTGCAGGAGAGGTGGAATCCGGGGTGTGAAGTCTGCGAAGTTCGGCAAGTTCAATCGCATTGTGTATCTTACCGGTCATATTTTTTCCTCTATTTCAGCATAGGAGTTCAGTATGTCCCTGATGTTGGTTGGTTTTACCCGCTGATGTACTGCCTCACCCACCATCACTACAGGCGCAAGTCCGCAAGCGCCGAAGCAGCGTCCGATTTCAAGGCTGAACATGCGATCTTCGGTGGTTTCGCCAATGTTAATTCCCAGTTCTTTTCTTAATGCAGCGAGAACCTCCTTGCCTCCCCGAACGTAACAGGCTGTGCCCAGACATACACGGATAATATGACGTCCCCGTGGTTGTGTTGAGAAATAGGAGTAGAAACTTACTACCCCGGTTACTTCGCTGTAGGGAATCTTCAGATTGCTGGATATAAGTTTGAGAACTGTTTCGGGTAGATATCCGAATAAATTCTGTGCGGTCTGTAGAGCGGGAATTAATCCACCCCGCTGTTCAGAGAAGGCGGGAATAAGCTCCTGGAATTGCAGCAGCAACTGATCTTCGGTTTCTTTCTCGTGTTGACAGGTACAGGTTTCGCTTTGCATGGCACGCTCCTTTTCTTTAGTGAGATCGATACATCTCGGGAAGAAGCTGTTGTATAAAACCTAATGCAAAAACTGTTGTTACAACAAAGATTGTATTGTTAAGAGAAAATTATTCCTTCGTAAATTTTAGCATATAAAGTGATAATCGTCAAAAAATAGTTATAAAAGTGTATTTATCGCGCCATGAAGTGTTTATTGCATTGAATGCGAATTAATGTCAAAAAAAGGGGCTGCCGGCTGAGGCAGCCCCCGAATGCGGGAGAAATGGAGAGTATGGCTTTAAACTAAAGCCCGGAAACCTCAGGTGTAATGGATAGTACCTTTGACTTCCTTGATATAATTATAACCAAAAAAGTCAGAAAAGGCAAAGTTTTTTTACAAAAAGTATTGGAAACTTATGTCAGTTCAGTAAATACTGTTAACACTAAAGTATGCGTATTTCTCCGCTCTGGTTTGCAGGTATTCTTACTCTTTGTTTGCTCCTTGTTACCGGTACAGGTATGTATCTGCGTATCGATGATTTCAACCGGACTCCTCTGCCGGTTCCTCCTGCCTGCCCTGAAATTTTTACCCTGACCTTTGCCGGGGACATTATGGCCCACGATGTGAATTTTCATTTGAGGCCTCATGAAAGAATATACCGTGATGTGGAACACCTGCTGAAGGATGATCTTATAACTTTTGGGAATCTTGAGTTTCCTCTTGATTCCTCCAAACCATATCAGAATTATCCTCTTTTTAATAATCATCCCGAGTATGTGGTTGCTGCTATAGAGGCCGGCTTCGATGCTTTTTCCGCTGCAAATAATCACAGTGCGGACCAGGGTCGGGACTCAATTCTCGCTACCAGAAATTCACTGAATGAGCTCAGCAATGAATACGGAATTACCTGGTCCGGAATCAGGGGGAATGTGAATGACCCCATGGTACCTGTCTCTATTAATAAAGCCGGTATGCATATAGGGTTTCTTGCTGTTACCCTTTTTCTGAATCGGCAGCAGGGCAGCGAACTTGTCTATCTGGTCAATTACAGAAACATTGAACGGCAGGAGACATTTTTCAAATATATTGAATCTGTACGTCCGGCTTATGATTTGCTTGTCCTCTCTGTCCATGGAGGTGTGGAGTACCGTGACTCTCCACTCCCCTATAAGGCGGAGTTTTTCCATCGTCTGAGTGATGCCGGTGCTGATATTGTCTGGGGGCACCATCCCCATGTATTGCAGCCCTACGAGATATATTCCAGGAAAGATGGCAGCAATGGGGTCATTATCTATTCTGCCGGGAATTTTATCTCCGGACAAACCTGGCGAATGCCGCCGGCGGAGTATCAGGCTGAAGATCCTCCCCGGGGAGAGACTGCGCTGTTCCAGGTACGGTTGGTTAAGCGCAGTGGAGGCATCCCGGTAATCTGCGGAGTATCCGCACTTCCCCTGGTAAACTACCGGGATCCTGGATTTGGTATGGTTGTAAAAGGTTATGAAGATGTACTGTCCGATGCTGAAGTCTCAGCAGACTGGCGTGATTTCTATCTTTCGCGACAGGCTGCGTTCGAGAATGTGCTTACCAGGATCGAGCTGAGGAATCAGGTTCCGTAACGACTCAGGTAAAATATACGATAATCACCCCCGGCAATTTCTTCATACTCTTCAGTAGCCCAGTTGTAAAGATAGGTCCAGCAAGGAATAATTTCGCCGTCATCTGTTGTTACAGGAATTTCACGTCTTATATATTCATTGGGTTCCCTGAATTCACTGCCATATTCCTCATACTTATCCAGCAGGGGAAGTGTGTGGGCAGGGTTATGCAGGTTGTATATTTCGCCTTTTATTTTGTATCCCTCTTCTGTAATAAGGGCTCCAGGGAACCGGTCTATCTCAAAAAGCCTGCCGGTAATCCAGCCTGAGCTGATAAACAGGGAATTTTCTGTGATATTCCTGCTGAAGGGGTTATTGAAGCCTCTTCTCAAGGTGCCGTAGGTAAAAATATAGTTCTGCTGCATATGCGGAGTGAGTGTAGAAGGAATTTACATTAATGTAAACAAGTTTCGAGTTGGGTACAAAAATGTCGGAAACAAGAAAATGGGCTACGGAAAAGAGATTTTATTTCTGATTAAGCATTCTTTTTTCCTCCGTAATAACAGTAAAAGCTGTGGCCAGATAACTCTTTTAATAGTAACAAAATGCAGCAAGACTGTAGTGTGGAAGAATATCTCATGAACATTTTTACTCGTCCTTGGCATGGTTAGTGCTTATTTGATTCTAACTATTTCAGGGAAAGAGGAATCATGGACGCCAACGCATATATACCGGAACAGCCTTTCTGGGAGTTGTCAGCAGAGCATTTTGTCTCATGCTCGACAATGAATTCCGGTATATTTCTGCAGTACTACAGTTTCGATATGCCTGAAGATCAGGGAGCTTCACTTCTGGCTGTACCTGACGGGGTGGTAGATATCATCTTTCGCTGCTGCGGCTCCAATCCATGTGCAGAAGTATACGGTTCTGTTCTCAAAGGAAAAAAGATTACCTTTATGAAAGGGGCAAAGTACTTCGGTGTCAGGTTTTTGCCCAGTGCTGCTGAGCCTGTTCTCGGATGTCCTCTGGACCAGTTTACCGACCAGAATATACTTCTGAATGAAATCCAAGATGGTGCGGATAAGCTGCTGGATAAGATTTATAATGCTGAAACCTTTCAGGACCGGGTTGGGCACTTTGAGATGTATCATTACGAAAGGACCAGGAAGAGTAAGCCGGTCCCCGGTTTGGTCCATGAAGTTCTTCGTAAGATCAACTCTTCCCATGGTGATATCCGTATACAGGCTCTGGCAGATGAAACCGGGTATTCAGCCCGGCATCTCAACAACATGTTTAAAAAACATGTAGGGGTCTCTCCCAAGTTTTATGAAAGGGTTGTCCGCTTTCAGCGCTGTCTCGACCAGCTCCGGAATCACCGGACCGGAGATCTGACTGAGCTTGCCTACGACGCAGGCTACTATGATCAGGCCCACTTTATTAATGAGTTTAAAGAGTTTTCCATGAAAACTCCTACTCAGGTGCTCTGCGGTTGAATTTTTTCCGACATTGATATTCTTCTCATTTCAATATGCAAATATATGCAAAAAAAGTCTGTATATACATTAAATATGTCATAATAACAAGCAAAAATTAAATAAATATACAATTAGTTCCGTTTTTTCCAATTGGGTTTTAAGTAAGTATGGTAATTACATAGTAAGAAAGCCTTCAGCCTGAGTGCCACCAGGCCGTGGATTCATGCTTTCAATCTAATAGCGCTCGGAGGAGAAGCACTATGAACGAACTAAAGAAAACCCTTGGGTTCTGGTCCTGCTTTGCAGTTGGAGTTGGACTGGTTGTAGCGTCAAGTACGCTCGTAACCCTTGGGCAGGGTATGGGAATGGCTGGTGCCGGATTTATTTTTGCCATGCTGGCGGCCTGGTTTCTGCAGCTGTTTTCAGCCCAGAGTTTTGCAGAGCTTTCCTGTTCGATTCCAAAATCGGGCAGTTTGAGCTCCTACGCTCGGATCGCCATCGGTCCTCTTGTTGGTATGGTCAGTCTCCTGACCGGTTATATTCTTATGAGTATGGCCACTGTTCCCGCGGAGCTGGCAGTAGCCGGCGCGGTGTTCAACGGAGTATTTGCCCCGTTCTTTTCACCGTCACTCTTTGCACTCATTCTGCTGGTTGTGCTGACTATTCCCAACATCATCGGTGTTGATATGTTTGCCAAACTGCAGCTGGTCCTGACTTCCATCATGATCGTGTCCATGAGTGTTCTCGGACTTATCGGTCTGCTTGGTCTGGGCAATCCTGTTCCGGAGATTCCAAGTGCATCTTTCAACCCCATGGGATGGGGCGTCCTCGGTCTGACTGCCCTTGCAATCTGGCTTTACATTGGAATTGAGTTTGTAACCCCCTTTGTTGAGGAGATCAAAGATCCGGCCAAGAATATCCCCAGTGCCATGGTTATGGGACTTGTGGTTATTATCGGTGTAAACCTTCTCTACGGATTTGCTTCTATCCGGTATCTTCCCCTTGATGCTCTTGCAGAATCTGATTCACCCCACGTTCTTGTGGCTGAGGCGATTCTCGGAAAAGCGGGTATGATCTGGATTGGTATCGTTTCAATTGCAGCAACGGCAAGTTCTGTAAATACCTTTATCGGTGTAATTCCCCGTATGCTCTACGGAATGGCCCAGGCTGGTGAAATGCCTTCCATCTTTGCCAAGATACATCCGAAGTTCAGAACACCCTATGTAGGTATCATTTTTACCGCAGCTGTATATGCGGCACTGCTTCTTGTAGGTATCGCCGGTATTGAACAGATCCTTATTCTGATCATGTCTGCCTGTGCCTGCTGGCTTCTGGCGTACGTTCTGGCTCATGTTGTAGTTATTATCATGCGGAAAAAATACCCCGAACTCAAACGCCCCTACAAAACTCCCCTGTATCCGCTGCCTCAGATTATCGGATCACTGGGAATGCTGTATGCCATCTGGCAGATCTATCCTGAGCCCATTACCAAGATGACCATCTACTCTTACGCACTGGTGATGATCCTCATCGCGGTAGCTTTCTCTGCTGTATGGCTCAAGTTTGTCAAAAAGGTACCCCTCTTCAAGCCGGTAAGTCTTGCTGAAGAGATGGGTGAAGAGTTCGCCAACGAACTTCTCGGTAAATAGTTATGAAATTACGACAAAAGATCGATAAAGCGGCATCTGATCAGCTGGAAAGAATCCTGACCACTTTCCCCAAAAGCTGGGGAACAGCGGACAGAGGTGATGATCTGATGGAATACAGGTTTGACACTTTTTCTGACGGAGCTGAGACCACTGTTGCGTATGACGCGAAAAAGCAGCTTCTAGGCGGTGTTTTCTCCCTTGTATTTACTCTGAGGTGTGCAAATACCTTAAGTGTGGCCAGTGGAAAAGCGAAGCTCCAGTATAAAGGCAGTTTCATTAAAGGTGATGCCTTCTTCTCCGCCGGAAAAAAATCAGACTCAATGCTTGCTGAGGCATTAAACCGCTACCCTGATTTAATGAAGATACTTAGTGAACTTGATCTTTTGTCCATGAATGTGACCGTTGAGAACGGTACGCTGAAGGTTGAGCTCTCCCCTCTGGGGGGAGCCTATACCTATACAATTTTTCCTCCCATGAAATATGGGGGACTTCTGCCGGATACTGAACTTGAACGTATACGGCAGGCATTGAATATCTTCGCGGCTGGTTTTTCTGATAATGCCAGGCGGGTTGCAGGAGCAGAATGATGAAGAAAGCAGGTTTGTTGCTACTTTTAGTTACACTGAGTATGACCTTTGTCTTTGCAGACAACAGCATACTAATAGGCAGCGATCTCGGGGAGGTGATTCTCTGCTCGCCAAACCCCGGCCGGGTCGCGGACTATCCGGAGATGCATGGAGACGCAATCTATGCATTGGGTGCCTCTCCGGATGGAAAAATTGCAGTTTCCGGCGATAAAGACGGAAACATGGTTATCTGGAATACTCAGACAAAAACAGGAACTGAAATTGCCCGGGCCCACCGCAGCACTATACGGTCTATTGCTTTTTCCGCAGACGGATCATTCTTTGTTACCGGTGGAAAAGACAGAATGGTCTTCAAATGGGATTCCAGAACAGGTGCAAAGCTTGAAGAGTTTAAAGGCCATAAAAGCTATGTCTATGGTGTTGCGATTAGTCCTGACGGCAGCCGGATCGCATCGGTGGGGTCAGATAACCTTCTGATGCTCTGGGATGCAGATACCGGGCGGAAGCTTGAGAAGAAACGGAATGCCCATTACAAGGCTATCTATGCTGTTCAGTTTTCATCCGATGGAAGACGCATCTTTACCGCCAGCGCGGATAATTTTATCCGGGTGTGGGATGCGGCGTCTCTTGATAACATTACCACCCTGGAAGGTCATGGTAATGAAGTTACAGCTATCGCTGTAAGTCCTGATGGAAAAATGCTGATCAGCGGAAGCAGGGACGAAAAGATTATTGTCTGGGATACTGCTTCCCTGCAGCAGAAAAAATCCATCAGCTTTCCGGGAAATATCTACACCGTGGGAATTGATTTTTCCAAAGACGGCAGTCATGCCACTGTAGGTGACAGTTCGGGAACAGTGCTGGACCTTGATATGGGAACACTTTCAGTTTCTCATACAGTTGATATTACCCCCATGAAATCCCTGATTAGGCTCTGGTAGAAGAAAATAGGAGAGATTATATGAATTGGAATGAGCTTGCACCGAAAGTAAAGTTTTCTACCCTGAGCAGCGGGGCGGATCTTAAAAGCGAATATCCTGATTTCTCCGTATGGGAGTGGGGTACCGGCCGGTATGGAGAAATCCTGGGCGGAATGGAGTGCGAAATTGACAAGGGTAAAATCGTAGTAGCTGACTATGAGTATGAATACTCAAAGCAGATGCATGCACCAGCGGATGTCGGCGGTATGCGCCGGGGTCTTACCTTTTGCATTCTCACTCATGAAGGACTGTCTCTGCCTGAAATTTATCTGAGGAATGAAGCGCCTGTTCAGAAAGTGTTTAAAAGAGCAATGGGCAAGCACGATATCTACTTCGCGGAAGATCCCGAGTTTTCTGATCGCTTTGAGATACAGGGGCCCGAGCTTGAAATACACCAGTTGTTTCGTCCTGAGATCCGCAGTTATTTTCTCCGTTATTTTGAATATTCGCCTCTGAGAATGGAGGTGAAGAAGAACGGTATTCTGCTTCACTTCGGTATGATGATTCGCCCTGAAGATTCGAGGATGCTTATTTACAGTGCTGTTAATATAGCAAACTTCTGGATGGATCAGATTATAAAATATGAAATACCACCGGAGGTATTCTTTAAAGGTCAGATGTAAAGAATATTTTCCTGTTAGGGGGGCAGGAATCCTGTCTCCCTCTCTGTTGCTTCTACCTCGCATTCCTGAAAGCCCAACAATTGCCGCCCTCACAATAGTCTAGTGAATATGTATAAAAATACGTAACTCCCCGTGTTAATCAGCAATAAAAGAATATTTATCAAGTAAAGGCGAAAAAAGTTGCATCTTTTTTCTAAGTTCCGATATTTCCAATTTTGATCACTGGTCCCTGTGGTATCAATACTACGGTAAGTGAGAAATATCTATTTCCATTTAATGGAGAAGGAGAGAGACTATGATAGCGGTTAAGGATCTTGAATCAAAGAACGCACCCAGCCTTGAAACAGTAAAAGAAGCACTTATTTCGAAAGGGATAGAGACTGTACGTCTTGAGTATATCGATATGCAGGGAGTTAACCGGGGCAAGGTTCTTCCCGTGGAAATGCTTGACGATATCTTTGAAGACGGGATTGCCTTTGCTGCAGCCATAATGCAGATCGGGTTTGACAATAATGTTGCCGAGGTCAAGGGGCTTTCCGGCAATTACGATGATATGAAGATTTTTGCCGACCCCTCCAGGGTTTTCACGTTGCCCTATCAGGAGAAAACAGCTCTGATTCTGGGAGACAGCTATTACCATGGCAAACCAATGAAACAGTCCCCCCGGTGGTTTCTGAAGAATGTAATCGCGGAATACAACAAGCTCGGATATGAACCTATTGCTGCCTCGGAAATGGAGTTTTTTCTGTTTAACAGAAATGAAGACGGTTCTGTTTCTCCGTATACCAATGAAACCGGCAACTGTTACACCAGCAATGTCAGGATAGATCCCAAGGGCTTTTTTACTGAGCTAACCTCTACCCTGAAGCACATGGATTTCAACATTCTGTATATGAACCATGAATTTTATGCCGGACAGTATGAGTATAACTGGAGACATTCCGATGCCCTGCGCTCTGCAGATGAAACTGCCATGTTCAAGGGAGTCTGCAAGGATATAGCTGAACAGAAAAATATGATTGCCACGTTTATGGGGCGTCCTAAAAATGATAACGGCGGAAGCGGATGTCATTTTCATTTGTCCCTTAACGATATAAACACCGGTAAGAATATATTTGATGACCCTTCCGGAGCTGAGGGCATGAGTGATGTAATGCGTCATTTTGTGGCGGGAGTGCTCAAACATGCACCTGCAATGGTTTCATTCCTGGCTCCTACTATCAACTGTTACAAACGCTTCCAGCCCAACTCTTTTGCACCTTTCTATATTGGCTGGGGATATGACAACAGAACGACATTTGTCAGGATTCCGGAAGAACGGGGCAAAGCTACCCGGGTGGAAGTTCGCGCAGGCAGTGCTGCTGCGAATCCCTATCTTGCACTGGCTACTATCCTAACTGCCGGGCTGGACGGTATCAAAAACAAACTGGAACCACCGGCGATTGTTACCACCGATCTCTATAACGATGAGAGCCTGGAGCGAACAACCGTGCCCAGAAGTCTTTTCCGTGCCCTTCGAGAGCTGGAAGCAGATGAGTGGCTGAAGGAAATCGCTGGCGAAGAACTTATCAATAACTTTATTGCTGTTAAGGATATGGAGGTTGAAGCTTTCATTAACCATGTTCATCCCTGGGAATGGGATTTCTACTCGTACCATATTTAACGGCACACCAGAAGAAGGAGACTTGAAACTATGTGCGGAATAGCCGGAATCATGACCCGCGAGGGAATGGTTGTTTCAGACAAACTGCTGGATATGCTGGATTTGATTCAGCACCGGGGCCCGGATGCCGCCGGTATTGCATATTTCTCTAAAGGCGCATCTATGGATGTACGCGTATCCTATACCGGTGAAGGGAAGAAGCAGGAGATGCTTGAAGTCCTGGGGATGCTCTGCGCCTATACGGTAAAAAACGAGTTTACCAGCGGACCAAAATACGGTTTTATTGAGGCTGATATTACTCCAAACGCAGGTGTTTCCCTGAAGGATGTTCACCGGGAAATCAACACGCGGGAGGGCCTCTATGTGCACTCCATTGGTTCAGATCTGAGTGTTTACAAGGACGGCGGTACAGTACGGCGTCTGAGGGACGTGCATAAAATTCATGCATGGACTGCAACCCACGGTATTGGACATGTTCGGATGGCTACTGAAAGTGCTGAAGATATAAATGCAGCACACCCCTTTGTGTCACCCTTTTTTCCTGAACTTGCCATGGTTCATAATGGTCAGTTCACCAACTATTTCAACCTGAGACGCTCTCTGGAGACAAAGGGAGCAATCTTTAAGACTCAGAATGATTCCGAGGTTGCAAGTCACCTGATTGCCTGGGCAATGCAGGAGAACGGTGGCGATCTTGAAGCCGCTCTGAACTATGCTCTTGAAGAGCTTGATGGTGTGTTCTGCATTATGGCAGCTACTGAAAACCAGATGGGCATTGTTAAAGACAAGCTGGGTATCAAGCCTCTTCTTCTGTTTGAAAAAGACGGTGCCACCCTGCTTGGTTCTGAGCAGATTGAGTTTACCACCCTGTTTCCGGATGTATATGCCGAGGAGCTGGAACCCGGTGAGGTGAGAGTGTGGAATTTATAAACGCGGAAGGCATGGACGGTAAGGAGCTGAATGTTGAGCTTAAGAAGCGTCTTGCCTCGTCAAAAGAGATAACCATCAGCCATTCTCATTCCATGCACAACATCGGCACCGGAATGACTGAAGAAGGTACTGTAATTGTCGACGGCAGTACCGGTTTTTACGTGGGCGGCTTTCTCGAAGGCACCCGAATTGATGTTTTAGGTAATGCCGGATGGTATGCCGGGGACAACATGATGGGCGGCGAACTGATTATCCGCAAAAACTCCGGCTGTAATGCCGGAGCCTATATGGGCGGCGGAACCCTGATTATCTACGGCGGAGCCGGCAGCCGTCCCGGATACGGAATGAAAGGCGGTACCCTGCTGATCTGCGGAGATGCTGGGCGCTGGGCAGGTCAGATGACCCTGGGAGGACAGCTGATCATACTTGGAAAGGTTGCTCCAGGTATCGGTGAGTCCATGTACAAGGGCGTTATCTATGTCGGTGACCCCGATGTGGAGAATAAGCTTGGAAGCAACTGTTTTGTGGATGAACTGACTGCGGATGAAAAAATCAGTCTCGCGGAACTCTTTGCCAAATATGAGGTTGAAGCAGATCCCGCGGCACTTAAGGCTATTCGTCCGTTGACTTCCGGACGTCATAGCTATGTTCTTTTCAGTCCGGAACTTGAGCCTGACAAGGCGATGAAACATCTCGCAGGGAGTGGAGCAAAATGAGTACTGCTGCGGAAAACACAACAGAAACAAAGAAAAAGGCCATGGGAAAGGATGTCCAGCGGGGCGTCTGGAATGCGGAAACCATGGCAGAGATCCGGTACAAGGCCGAAAACGGTAATCACCGGATCAGGGGCTGCGGAGCTACCCGTGCCCTGCCTACCTTTGATGATTTGACTATTCTTCCCGGTCAGATGACCAGAATGACCATTGATACCTACCGGGAGAAATGCGATACCCGAACGGTCCTTGGAAAGAGAGCCAAACGTCCGCTGGTGATAGAGACTCCCATAATGATTGCGGGAATCTCCTACGGTGCCCTGAGCAAGGAAGCCAAGATTGCCATGGCCAAGGCCACTATGAAAACCGGGACGATTATCAGTAACGGAGAAGGTGGTCTTCTTCCGGAAGAGCTGGCCAACTCCTACCGGCAGTCCATCCAGGTTCTGCCGAGCCGTTTCGGATTCAGCAAGCGTAATATTGAAGTTGCGGATATGCTTGAGTATCTGGTGGGGATCGGTGCGAAGCCGGGGCTTTCCGGTCACCTTATGGGGGCAAAGATCTCCAAGGAAGTAGGCGATTTCCGCCAGCTTCCCCCGGGTATCGATCTGCACAGCCATCCCCGCCACGGAGACGCCTTCGGAGCGGATGACATGATGGTAAAGATGGATCAGCTCCGGGAGCTGACCAATGGTGAAGTACCCATTTTTCTGAAGCTGGCTGCTGCCAGGGTCAAAGACGATATAAAGATTGCTGTAAAGGTCGGCGTTGACGGAATTATCCTGGACGGTATGCAGGGCGGAACCGGTGCCGCGCCGGTAATGGCCTCCGAGCATCTTGGTATTCCCACCATGCCTGCCCTGGTTCAGGCGGTACAGACCCTGGAAGAGATGGGCGTTAAAGACGAAGTCAGCCTCATTGTTTCCGGTGGAATCCGCAACGGTGCAGATCTGGCTAAAGCGCTGGCCATCGGTGCGGATGCTGTAGCAATCGGTACCGGTGCCATGGTTGCCATGGGCTGTAATGTCTGTCTCCGCTGTCAGGCTGGTCAGTGTGCCTTCGGTATCGGAACCCAGGACCCTGAACTGCGCAAAAGGCTGGACATCGAAGATGCCAGCGAGCGGGTAGCCAACTATATCAAGGGAATGACTGCAGAGGCCATTGTACTTGCCAAGGCGGCGGGAAAAACAAAGCTTAAAAATCTGGAGAGGGAAGATCTCCGCTCACTGACTCTGGAGTCGTGCGCCATGACCGGGATTCCCCTTGCAGGATCAAACTACACCTTCGGAACACCCTTCGGATTCTGCTAGGAGTTTGCCATGAGAATCGAAAACCACCCAATTCTCGGGGACTTTGAAAAAGGCCCCGAGGTGGAATTTATCTATAACGGAAAGCCTATGAAAGGTTTTGCCGGAGAGCCTATTGCCGCCGCGCTGCGTGCGGCGGGTGTCATGAAACACCGGGTTACCTCCCGTAAACATAAACCCAGGGGAATTTTCTGTGCCATCGGGCGCTGTACTGACTGTGTGATGGTGGTTAACGGAAAAGCCAATATCAGAACCTGCGTCACACCCCTTGAAGAGGGGATGGTCGTGGAAACCCAGTATGGAACTCTGCCTGCATCGGAAGCTGCAGTGGAAACAGCGGGGGCTGCAAAATGAGACGCATTGGTTTAGCCGTGGTCGGAGCCGGTCCTGCCGGTCTTTCTGCGGCTATCGAGGCAGCCCGCCATGGGGTTGACGTTGTCGTATTCGACGAAAACATGAAGCCCGGCGGACAGCTTTTTAAACAGATTCATAAATTTTTCGGCTCCAAGGAACACCGTGCCAAGGAGCGTGGTTTTCGCATTGGTGAAGACCTGTTAAAAGAGGCCGAATCACTGAATGTCAAGGTTGAACTCAACTCAATTGTAACCGGTATATACGAGGGCCTTGAACTGGTGGTTACCAAAGGGGACACGGTGGAGCATATCCGTGCCAACGGCATTGTGATTGCCACCGGCGCCAGTGAGAATATGATTCCCTTTCCCGGATGGACCCTTCCCGGAGTTATCGGGGCAGGGGCGGCACAGACCATGGCGAACCTCCATGGTGTAAAGCCCGGGAACAATGTCCTCATGGTAGGTTCCGGCAACGTAGGTGTTGTTGTCGGCCTGCAGCTGCTTCAGGCGGGATGCTCTCTGGAAGCCCTGATCGATGCCTCCCCACGGGTAGGCGGATACGGTGTTCATGCGGCAAAGATTGCCCGAACCGGCGTTCCCTTCTATCTGCGCCATACCATAAAAGAGGTGTACGGCGAAGAATCAGTGGAAGGTGCCGTTATTGTTGAGGTTGATGAAAAATGGCAGCAGATACCGGGAACAGAGAAAGACCTTAAGGTAGATACTGTCTGCATGGCTGTAGGGCTTTCTCCCATGTATCAGCTGAGTAAGATTGCCGGGTGCGAAATTATTGAAGACCCGAAAAAGGGTGGTTTTGTGCCCAAGTGCGATATATATGGCGCAACTACCGTTCCCGGTATTTGGGTCGCCGGTGATGTTGCCGGGATAGAAGAAGCAAGTTCCGCCATGATAGGCGGTAAGATTGCCGGTGCGGCTGCGGCGGAAAAGCAGGGATACCTGGAAGAGGTCGAGTTCCTCTCCCGGGTGGAATCCTTTAATGCAAGTCTGGGGCAGCTGAGGGAAGGACAGTTCGGTCATAAAATGAAGGGAAAGCCTGTTACCCATACAGAAGAGGGTATTGAGCTTTCCGGATCACTCTTAAGCCGCGGATATGTGGCGGATGAGGAAATTACCCGCTTTCCCGGTGTGCCTGATGAGAAGAAAAGAGCCCGTGGACTTACTCCGGTTATTGAATGCACCCAGAATATTCCCTGTGATCCCTGCCGGGATGCCTGTTCCAAGGGCTGTATTCGTATCAGCAGCAATATTGTCGATCTTCCCAGTCTTCAGGAAGAGATGGTTTGTACCGGCTGCGGCATGTGTGTTGCCGCCTGTCCCGGGCAGGCAATCTTTCTGGTGGACGAGACCTACAACGAAGAAGAAGCCCTTGTGGGAATCCCCTATGAGTTTCTTCCACTCCCTGAGCCGGGTGACACTGGAGCGGTGTTCGACCGTTCCGGAACACCTGTTGGTACCGGAAAGGTGGTGTGGGTGCAGAAAGCAAAGGTTATGGACGGAACCTCGGTTCTCTGGATTGCGGTACCGAAATCCCAGTCCATGACCGCAAGATTTTATAAGCCCCTCACATCGTTAGTAAAGGCAGAGGTGTAAAATGGCTGAGAAAAACAGGCGCATACGTGCTGCCGCAGAATATGTCTCACGGGATGATGATGAACTGATTCTCTGCCGCTGTGAAGAGATAACCCGGGGGGATATCCGCCGGGCAATCCATGCCGGACTGCGAACCATAAATGAAATCAAGCGTGAAACCCGGGCAGGAATGGGACTCTGCCAGGGCCAGACCTGCACGAAGATTATCCGCAGTTTTATTGCATCGGAACTCAAGTGTGCACCTTCGGAGATTGGTCTCCCCACTCCCCGGACTCCGGCCCGACCGATTCCAATGACGGTTTTGGCTGCAGACGGTATGGGCAAGGAGAGATAGACGTGAGTAATTCAGCAGAGGTTATAGTCCTCGGTGGCGGCGTAATAGGCTGCGCCATTGCATACAACCTGATTAAGCGAGGGGTTAAGCCCCTAATTATAGAGAAAGACGAGATAGGTACGGCAGCTTCCAGCAGGAATGGAGGCGGTGTCCGTCAGTCTGCCCGGGATCCACGGGAACTTCCCCTGGCCATGCATGCGGTTCAGAATATCTGGCCCGGGCTGTCCGACGAACTCGGCAGTGATGTGGAGTACTGTCAGGGCGGAAACCTCCGTCTTGGAAAGACTGATGCGCATGTGAAATTCCTTGAAAACATGGTTGAAACACAGACCAAACAAGGGCTGGAACTTGAAATGCTGGATAATGACCAGGTTCGGGACATTCTTCCCTACGCCTCGAAGTCCATTATCGGTGCTAGCTGGTGTCCTTCTGACGGTCATGGAAACCCCATGCTCACCACTCTTGCTTACTACAAGAAGGCCCTGGAGTTGGGTGCGGAGTTTATTGTCGGGGAAACCGCTCTGGAAGTTACCATGAAAAAAGGCCGGGTCACCGGAGTCCGCACTGATCAGGATATCTATGAAGCACCTGTTGTGGTTAATGCTGCTGGAGTCGGTGCGCGGGATATTGCCCGAAGTGTGGGGCTGGACATTCCCATGCAGCCCCGTCTTGTTGAATGTCTGGTAACCGATCAGCAGCCTCATATCTTTGAACAGATGCTGGGTACTGCCGGTGCGGACTTTTACGGGCATCAGAGTAAGCATGGCTCTTTTGTCTTCGGCGGGATGACAGGCTGGGAGCCCTATGAACTAAAAGACCTGAACAGTGTTACCAGCAGTAATACCGCACCGTGCTGTTCCCGGGCAATTCTGGACTACTTCCCCTGGATGGAAAGATCCAATGTTGTCCGGGCCTGGTCGGGGTTTATTGCGGTGGTTGCCGATATGGTGCCGGTAATGGGCAAGGTGCCTGAGGTTCCAGGCTTTGTATTTGCATCATGTTTCTGCGGCCACGGCTACGGGATTTCCCCTGCGGTTGGGCAGCTGATAGCGGAGCTTATTGTTGACGGTGAGCCTGCTCTTCTGCTGGATGAATTCCGGTTCGACCGGTTCCTGCCGCGAAACTGATACATCGGATTCATTTCCCCGGAAGGCTTTCTTTCGGGGAATTAATACTTTAAAGCGTATGGGAGAACTAAATGGATTTTAAGCGGGAAAATTTTTCATCAGGATCACCATTGGAAGAAAAGGTTGGATACAGCCGTGTTGTTAAGGCGGGACCTTTTATATTTGTCGGCGGAACAACTTCGGTTCAGGCTGATGGTACCGTTTTCGGTGAAGGCAGCATGTACGAGCAGTGCAAGTTTATTTTTGAGAAGATGATCAAATGCCTTGAAGATGCCGGGGGAAAGAAGGAAGAAGTTGTACGGGTAAAGATGTACCTTACCGATATGTCTCTTGCAAAGGAAGCTATTCAGGCTTATTCGGAGTTCTTTAAAGAGATTAAACCTCTGAATACAGCAGTTGGAATCGATACGCTCTTTCGTCCTGCTCAACTGGCTGAGATCGAAATGGATGCCATTCAGGGAGCTGTCTGCTGAAAATAAATCCTTGAGGGGTTATGTTTAACAGGTAAAAATCAGGGATACGGAACGAATGGTTCCGTATCCGTTTTTGAATGTGTTTTAAGAGTACTATCTTTTAACAGGAGAAATTGTCTCCACAATTATTCCATTTACCTTTTTTCCCTGATATCCAACAATCCCCACTTCAGGTTTCCCTTGTATACTTACCTGTAAGTTCAGCCACTTAGAGAATCCTATGGATTTTCCTGCGCTGTTAAAGATAATAAAACGCCCTTGCTCTGTTGCGATAAAAAAATAGCTGTACTCATTCAATGTTCCTGAAGATATTTTTTGTTCAAGTACAGTACCTTCGTAATGTGAATTTGCCGGTACCGGTGCTATGTTTTCGATTTCAGGAGGATTGGGTGAAGAAATATCTGATTGAGGTTTTTCCTGCGCCCCTGCACAGGAAAAACAATTGAACAAAAGCATCGCTAAAAGCAAAAATATCCGGATGAATCTTTTCACTCTTCAGTATCCAGTTGAAAATTGGAGAAATCGAACGGAATTTTTGAGTAGTCAAAATCCGGGGTTATATCTGATGTGAAGCTGCTACCGTATGTTCCGGTAACAATCTCCATATTATAATCTCCGAGACATTCATAACCGTCTATGCAGACAATGTAGTATGTTGCTGTTGCAGATGGAGTGTAATTGATTTTTGAATAGTAATTCCCATTTGCCAGATTGATATCGTCATTTACCGCTATAGGAGTTGATGTATCAGAGCTTTTATACAGCAATAGGACTGTATCAGCATATTCACTGCCCGCAGATGTTCTGATGGTATAATCTTGGCCAGCATTTAGTGTTATCTGCATAAAATCATTATCTCCGGCTATATGGAAATTATGATACTGCGAGACCCCTATGCTGATCGCTGATGCTTCGTTGAACCAGTTATCGGGTTCATATGAGTCACCCTGGCTTACATACTGAGCCATGACTGTTTGAATATAGTCTGACCAGCTTGTATCGTTGCCAAATGTGAGAATATTGTTGTAAAGGGAAAGGGAGTATTCGTAATCTGAGGTCTTGTATGCCCATGTATTGTGAAAAACTGAAAGACCTCCAGCACTTTCATAATCCCTGGAATCATAGCCATAGTCAGCATCGAATGCTCTGAATATCACTCTTGCATCATCCAGGTCATGTAATGCTGAACTGGCATAGGTGGCAAGGTTTGGAACTCTGACTGAAATGTTATTCATGAAGAGTTTAATATCGATATAATAATTCCCCATCGGTATTGCATTCATCGCTGCATCCTCAAAATAGGCAGCCCTTGTTTGGTTTGAACCTATATAGATGCTGGCCTGCTCGGCAAATGTATCAAGGGAGTTCGCCAAGTTTGATATTTTCGCTTCATCAATCGTTGCAAGTGTAAAACTTCTTCCAACAGATCTGAAATATGTGTTTGCACTGTTGCAGATTGCTTTTCCCAGGTTTGCTCCGCTGATTCCGGGATTGGAGAGGATCTCTTCAAGTCCTTCCCATGACCAGTAATCAGCAGGAAAATTTTCCTCTGAAAAAGTCATAAAATTGACACTGTCCTTTACCTGATATGCCAACTCAACTCCTCCCATTAGGCAGGCATATGGAAAGAAAAGCTCAATATTGTTGTTTCCATTTTTCATTTTTACATACTCGGTAAGCTGACCAAGTTCGTCATGGGAGAGGGAATCATTGTGTGTGCCATCTTCATCGTAAGCAATACCATATGTTCCTGCAATGTTTGCATCAGCAAAGCCGCCCCCATGATTAAACACCGAATAGACATGATAATCAGCATTCGGAGCAATGGTAAAAGCCCAATCAATAAAATCCTCTGATTCAGGTACAGAACCTGAGTTTATTTCTGTTATTGATGTAACCAGATCGGTTGCGAATGTACCCCCCGTAAGATGATAATAACCGTCTTGAAAATTGCCGGCGGTGTTATATGCATCCATTAGAACAACAATATCGAGTACATTATTGATGTCCGCTGCTTCTATTGATTCAAGTGTTTGAAGGTAATTTGTTACAATCTGGTCATTTTCCTCAAAAGCGTAATCGATATTGTTGTCAACACCAAAGTGAATCAGGATCAGCCATGTGCCGTCTTCATTGTCGGAATATGTTTTTTCAGTAACTCCTCCGGATGAGCCTGCTGAACCGCCTGGACAACCAGTAAACAATAGCCCGATACTCATTAACATAAGGCAATAAGAAATGGTTTTAAAATTTTTCACATTTTATCCTTAAATATGGGATCACATATGCAAATATAGCACACCCAAACCGATGCGTCACCCTTCATCCCGTTCTGGCGGTTTTCACTCCTTAAACCCCCAAAAATATGCTACAGTACCATCATCTCCCTGTAAAAAAGGAACCGCTATGCTGCTTGGAACAATTACAAACGTTGCCACCGTTGTTGCCGGAAGCACCCTCGGACTGCTTATTCACGCACGACTGCCTGAAAAGCTCAGCCGCATTGTGTTTCATGCCATAGGTCTTTTTACCCTGGTTCTGGGATTCTCAATGGCTTTGAAGTCCGATCGCTATCTGATTATAATCTTCAGTCTGGTGGCCGGTGCCATATGCGGGGAACTGCTGGATATTGATGCTGCCCTCAATCGCATGAGTGAAGGCCTTAAAAGGCGGCTGAGGATTTCCCACGAAGGTTTTACAGAAGGGCTTATTACTGCCTTCTTTCTTTTCTGCATGGGATCCATGACCATCCTCGGCGCATTTGAGGAAGGTCTGGGGGGAGAACCGACCCTGCTTATGACGAAATCGGTATTAGACGGCTTCTCATCAATTGCTCTTGCTGCGTCCCTCGGAATAGGAGTGCTTTTCTCCGCAGTGCCCCTGTTTCTGTTTCAGGGCGGACTGACTCTGTTTGCGGCCTGGCTTCACGATTTCTTTACTCCGGAGATGATAGCTGCCATGAGCGGTCTCGGTGGAATTCTGCTGGTGGGGCTTGGAGTCTCCATTCTTGATATTAAAAAAATAAAAGTGGCCAACATGCTGCCGGCCCTGCTCTTTATTGTTGTGCTGGCCTATATTTTCCCCTGATTTACAATCTCTATCATCAGGTAGTTCAGCAGCCCTTCGTCCAGGTCGAGGGCGTATTCATTGGCGGTATCCCGGATACTTTCCCATGCCTTTTCCGGCAGTTCTCCTTCCGTTGCTCCATACTCCTGGTTGAACAGCTCTATCACTTGAGTAAGCTGAATAACGGCATTCTGAAAATCCTCGCGGTTTTCCAGGGCTTTCAGATTAAAAATATCCGCAAGATCCCAGAAGAGATCCTCGTCCATATTCTCCGGCAGGACAGGCAGTGCGGATGAGAACTCCCTGAAAATCTTTTCATTCCTTTTTTCCGGATCTTTCTCTTCCTTGAAGAGTTTAAGCATGTGTCTGTAAAAGCGGTCTGCTTCCATTCCTGTCCTCCGATGCAAATATACCGGCTGTTCTATGCTTCCGGAAAACTGCCGGCCAGTTTCATAACCAGTCCGGGATTATTTTTCAGAAAAAAACGTATATTCTCCTGTTGTATTCCGTAGAGTAATACAGGAGCATTATTTGTGTAACTGCAAGCCTCCGGCTCTTCCCGGTAAATCGCCGCCATATCACCGATGAAGTCACCCTTTTCCAGGATTCCCAGAATTTCTCCTTTTCTGCTTACCTGTACTTTGCCGCTTCTGATTATAAAGTTAAAGGCTGCCTGTTCTCCCTCGTGCATGATTGTACCGGGTTTTTTGATTTCCCGGGGTACAAGGAAGGATTCAAGCAGGGTCTTCTGACTGCTGGTAAGCACCCGGAAAAAAGAGGAGCTGGACAATATGTTCCAGGTTTCCGCGTCTCTCACTCTGGCAAGGCGCTTCAGGGTTTTTTCCAGTTCTGTTCCCTGTATAAAGCTGAGAAACTGTTCACCTTCTATGGTGTAGAGTTCCACATCGGTTTCTGCAAATACATCTGCCGACCGGGGTTGTTTGTTCAGCAGAGCTACTTCACCGAAATAGTCATAGGTTCCGTAGATCTTACGCTGCTCCAGGTTTTTTCCCGGAACGGAAATGTTGCCCGATTTTATAATGTAGAAGAAATCTCCCCGGCTTCCCTTCTCTATGATCCGCTCTCCCTTGGAGTAACTCGCTTCCTGGACCATGCTGATGAACTCCTGGGCTTTGCTGAGCGGCATGTTCTGAAAGAAATCGAGGTGATGCAGCAGCCCGAGTATATGGTAGTACTTTTCCACCTCCGGTGCTTCAACTTCCAGGGTTCGGGTATGTTCAATTCCGAAGCGGCAGAGAGTAAGGCTGGTGTTTGCGGGGAAATCCTTGCTGGCAATATGGTATACCATGGTCCGTTTGCGTATATCATCCGGCAGTGAGTTCAGACAGGTCACCGGTGTGTGCAACGGGGCAATGCCTGATTCATGATAAATTATGTCTGCGTCCCATGGAAAACTGGAGAACTCCTGTAATCTCTTTTTACTGATTCTTTTCTCCCTGTACAACTGTTTGTGAATCTCCGGATCGGCGTTGTGATCGGAAGAGTAGACCAGGGATTTTCCCTGAAAATCTACCCTGAATCCCATTGTGGGAATTGAGTGCAGGGAGTAGCGGAAGGTAAAGCGGCCGCAGTGAATATACTCCGGCTCGCCTATGCGTACGGGCTGAAAATCAAAGAGCTGCTGCAGGAATTCACCGGTTACTCCCGTGAGGGCGGAATACTTGCGCAGAAAGCTCTGCATAATAGTCTCGGTGGTATAAACGGTAATCTTTCCCTCTTCAAGAATCTTCTGCAGGGTTCCTGCATCGTGGTCGGCATGGCAGTGGGTAAGGATAATACTGTCTATCAGCTTGGGGTGTACATTTGAGTCTATAAGCCATTCTGTGGTGTTTACCGGCGGGTCAATCATAATACCTTTCCGGTTGAGCCAGAGAATAAAGCCGGAGGTATTCTCCTTCGGGTCGAAACCATGACTCGGCCCCAGGCAGGTCATGCCGAAGAGGGGAGGTTTGTAGGGCTCCGGCAGCCGTGACCCGATATCGTAGGTGGGGTTGTATTCAATTGAGCAGGGGATTTCTCCATATTCCGTGGTGCTGTCATAAATATGGAAGGTGCTGTTTTCCGTTATCTCAATCTCTACATCACGCAGTTTAAGCTTGCCCTCTTCGAAGAAAATGAAACCCACCAACTGACCGAGCTGCAGGCCTCCCCGAAAGAAATCAAGTTCTTTTTTAAGTTGGAAAATTGCTTCCTGTGGAACCCATGGGGCAAAATCTGAGGATGTATCCAGATTCTCAGGACCAAAAATTGCTTCTTTCAGAATAGTAGCAAAGGGGTTGAGCTGTTCCCGGTGGCACAGAATATATGTTTTGCGCTTTTTTATGAAAAAATTATAGTAAATGGGAAACTCAACTTCGGCGACGCTGATTCCTTTCACCCAGTTGAAGAACCTATCCGGAAGGACAAAATACTGGGGAACTCCTTCCGGCAGGGCCATTGAATCTTTTATGGTTTCCGGAGGAGATCCAAACTGAATATACCCGGCGGGAGTTTCTACAATGTAACCACCCCTGGGTAATTCCAAAATACTCATGGCATCTCCTTTTCTTTATTACTATCGGCGGGCAGGGGGATTCAGATGAGCTGACAGCAGCCCCGCCCGGGGGGAAAAAAAATGCTCCAGAAAAAGTATTGCCCCACCGGAGGTAAATACCGGGTTGCCGGCAGCGAGGGGGACAATGCTTGTATCTATATCTGTATGGCGGCTTATCTCCTTCGCAGCGGCAATTCCTGCCTCCTCCGATAAACCGTACAGAAAAACTCTGCGTACTCCTCCTGCTTTTAATATAAACCCAGTGCCCGAATAAAACTTGTCCATCGGTCCTTCCCAGAAAGTGTCCTGTTCTCCGGGAGCGGTCCACACTCCCTGTCCGTTTATGGCGAGAGAAGCTTTTATTTTTTCCGGGGCAGTCTGCTGAAAATCAAGAAATGCAGTCCGCTGCAGCCGGGATACGGCAAAGGCACATGCTTCCGGGGATAGCCATATTCCAGGAACTCCCTGCAGGTTCACAGTACCGGTGCTGCACAGGCCGCAGCCGGCCAGCAGAGGGTTTTTCTGCAGTTCGGTTTTCAACCGTGCGGCAGTTTCCCTGGAGAAAGGTCCGCAGAATATTTTACTTTTACCCTCTATATAATTACCTTTTAAGTCATAAAAACGCAGGTAGATGTTATCTGCGGAAATGTCGATTCCCGCTGCCTCAAGGTGTGCGGGGTTAAGGTCCAGGAAGATCTGCCTGCGCCCCCCTTTTCTGCTTATATCTCCCTCTCCGGTGGCGAGGAGCATCTGTTTGTCCAACAGCCTGGAAGTGATTTTTGATACGGTTGCCTTGTCCAGGTTCAGGAATTCACTTATCTGTGTGCGACTGTAGGGCCCCTGGTGAAAAAGAGCCTGCAAAATGCGTGAAGCGGCATGCATCACTGCACCGTTGAAGGAGTTGTTGGCCATAGTGTGTTTATCTTATACCATATTTCCAAGTTTATTCCCTTTGTTCTTTATTTTTGATATTTGGCCGACTATCATAGTGAGAGAACTAAAAGTTCAGGAGTGAAAGATGAGATTGAAAACTAAATTTCTTCTGCCGGTGGGGAGTATTGTACTTGCCGGAATTTTGCTTATATCCCTGATTACCGTCAATCTTGCCAGAAATGCCCTTGAGGGTATGGCGGATAATACCATTGTCCAGGTAGCATCTACTCTGGACCGTACCTTGTCTACCTATGCACGACGGGTTCTGCATGAAATAGAGCTTCTTGCAGGACAAGCGGTGCAGATTGAACCCGACGGAATGGATGCCTTTTTAAAGAACAGTATTGATGATCTTGGATACGGTGAGACACTTGCTGTTGCAGGGCTTGACGGAGTCATCCGGAGCAGCTCTGATCCTGAAAGCCTGGGTATGTCAATCAGTGACAGAAGCTATTTCAGGCAGTCTGTTCAGGGGGAATCCCTGTTATCCGAAGTTATTCTGAGCAGGTTTTCCGGGATTCCGGTTTTTGTCGCCTCGGCACCGCTTGTTCAGGATGGCCGGGTTTCAGGCGTTCTGCTTTTTACCCTGCCGGTGGAATCCTTCAGCAAGGAGCATATTGTGCCTGTTGTTGTCGGTAACGAAGGATATGCATACATGACTGATTCAAAAGGAGTTGTCATAGCCCACCCCAGTGAAGATCAGCTGATGAAGCTTGATATTGCCGAATATGACTGGGGGAAAAAGATTCTCAGTCAGAAAACAGGGCAGATCGGTTACACCTTTCTGGGGATTAAAAAACAGGTTGCCTTCCGCACAAATACCGCCACCGGATGGGTAATCGCGGTAACCGCAAATGACGACGATATCTATGCCGCGGTTAAGCGGATTGAACGGCTGAGTATAATCCTCACTGTTTCCGTTATTGCTGCGGTTTTGATTATTCTCCTGCTGGTGGTTCGATCCGTACTGCGTGGAATTCAGGAGACGGTTGCGGTCTCCATGGATGTGGTCGAGGGCAGACTTGATACCGCAATTTCTCATCGACTGCTACAAGAAGAGGACGAAATAGGTGAGATGAGCCGGGCTCTTCAGGGTATGCTGGATGCCTTCAGAGAGAAGGCGGGGATTATTGCGGAGATAGCAGAAGGGAACCTGAATCAGAATCCGACCCTGCTCAGTGATGATGATACCCTTGGTCATTCCCTGATAACCATGGTGAATTCCCTGAATGAACTTCTTGGGCAGGTTGCAGCCTCTGTTCACCAGGTGAAGGCCGGTGCGTCACAGGTTTCCGCTGCCAGTGTCTCTCTTTCTCAAGGCGTTACCGAACAGGCGGGTACAATGGAAGAGGTTTCATCCGCACTTACGGAGATAAGCAGTCAGTTTGAGTTAAGTGCCTCAAATGTGGGAGAAGCCAGAAAACTGGCTTCCGAAAGTGAACAGATTGTCTCTGATGGTGCAAACCTCATGAAACAGCTTCTGGAGAGTATGCAGGGTATAGCAGAAGCCAGTGAGAACACCAGAAAAATAGTGAAGGTTATTGATGATATGTCCTTTCAGATTAACCTGCTCAGCCTGAATGCCAATGTTGAAGCCGCCAGGGCAGGAAAATATGGCCGTGGTTTCAGTGTCGTTGCCGATGAGGTAAGGAACCTTGCCCTGAAAAGTTCCGATGCAGTAAATGAAATAAGCGGAATGGTTGAAGATGTTCTGATCCGCATTAAACAGGGTGTGGCTCTTACTGAACAGAGCAGCCGGGAGTTTGATGAAATCAACACCGGTACCGGAAAGATTGCCTCTGTGTTGGAGGAACTTAATTCAACTATACAGGAGCAGGTCGATGCCCTGAAGCAGGTGGATTTCTCCATGGAGCAGATTGAAGAGGTAACCCAGTCTTCCTCTGCAACTGCAGAAGAGAGTGCTGCTGCGGCAGAACAGCTGGAGGGCCAGGCGAATATGCTGAATGAACAGGTCGGCCGCTTTCGTCTTAGAAACGGGAATTCACGTCTTGCCCTGCCCGGTAAAAACTGATGGGCAAATATCTGACCGTGCTTATTATAGTGCTGGCAGGTCTGGTTCTTATCGGGCTTATGGGGTGGTTTTATTATTATATTTTCAGCAGTGCCGGTTTTCCCATGGTTTTCAGGTTTCTGATAGTACTGGGAGTTTCCGGTCTTATGGCTGCTCTTATTTTTGTCGGCCTTGAGCGGTTCAGAGAAATAGATGAGGAGGAAAAGGATGATCTTGGTAAATACTGATTATGTAAGTGGAAAGGAGCTGGAAACTCTCAGCATGGTGAAAGGCTGTATTATACAGTCCCGCCATGTAGGTAAGGATATTCTCAGCGGCCTGAAAACCATTGTGGGCGGCGAACTTACCGCCTATACGGATATGATGAATGAAGCCCGGGCGAAAGCGACAAAAAGAATGGCGGAAGAGGCTGAAAAACTTGGTGCCGATGCGGTGGTAAATATCCGCTACTCTTCTGCTGCGGTTATGCAGGGAGCGGCGGAGGTTTTTGCCTGGGGAACTGCAGTAAAATTTAAATAGGTAAGGTCTTTTACTGTATTATGAAAATGTTTAAGAAATTATTGTATTGTTTCATGGTTGTTCTTTTTGCTGCCTGTTCAAGTATGCCTTCTGGACGCCCGGGGGATTCTTCACTTCTGGTTATACTGACAGAGATTGATAGTCCTCCGAAATAGGTAGTGCTTACTGTTCCGGGTGGGACAGTTAAGGTGACACCGGGAAGAAATGGTGTCGGATTTGTCCGTCTATCTGAAGGACCTGTTTCGGTGGAGCATGGACCTCCGGTGCAAATATCCGGGAAATCTGTAGTTCTCTATCCCGAGGTTTTTGATAAAAACAGTAATTCCCGTCCTGTCATGCCTTCGGATCAGCAGCGGGCAATGAACTCTCTCACGGAATATGTCGGTTTCGAGAGCTGGTTCGGGGGGGAGTATATTAATTTCGGCCCCTACAAACCAAAGCAGTACTTATCTGGAGAATATTTTCCTCTGAAGATCAATTCGTCTCCCGAAGGAGCGACTGTCTCGATTGACAATGTTGTCTGGGGAGAAACTCCCCTTGCTTCGGAGTTTACCGCAGGACGGTACCTTATTGAAATAACAGCACCGGATTATATTCCCTTCCGCAGAATTATCTCTGTGGATCAGGCCGGTATATTGTCTCCACAGCTAAAGCCGCTGGAAAAGGAGCAAGTGCCTGAGAAGGATCGCTTCAGGATTATGGTGGTACCCGTTCGTCCCTTGAACGGCGGTGAAGATCCTTATGGCGATGTGATTCGCTCCACTATGGAGATGAATTTCAATAACGATCCCCGGCTTGAGATTGTCCATTCTGATGTTGATTTCCCGGAGAATGATGCTATTGATTTTACTCCTGCCGAAGCCGAGGGAGCAGATCTGCTTGTGGCCGGTAATTATGCCAGCGACGGTGTGGAGTTGTATCTTGAAGCGGTTTTATATGAAACAGCATCAAGAAGAGTTCGCTATGCTGAAACATATGTAACAGAAGCGGGGTTTGCCGTTTTTGACTCCATAGATGAGGTTTCCAGGCGTTTTTCGGATGCCGTCGGAAGGACTCTTCCCGAAGCTGGCGAGCCTATTGTCGAGAAAGAAGAGGAAGTCACTGAACAGATGCTGACCTATGAACAGGGGCTTTTCCGTCAGTGTATGATTGAAAGCAGAATCGCCCACCGTAACCTGTTGAGTATAAAGGCCGGTATGGGCGGATTCAGCGATGACCTTGATGATGGTCTGGGTGATTCCGTTGGATACCGTTCCAACAGTCTGATTAATAACTTCCGGCTGGATTATCAGAGAATATTGTCACAGCATCTTTCGCTGTCCGTGATGCTGCAGTTATATCTTCAGAGTATTGAGAGTAATGGATCAAGCGGCGATATTGTTCCCAACCTTTCCATTATAACAGGGCCGGAGTTTGCCTTCCGCAGCGAGACTTCAGATGTATATTTTACTCCCGGTATTCTGTTCGGGTTGTCTCCGGGATTCACGGCTTTTACAACGGCAGATGTGGATTTTTCTGCACAGTTTTATACTGGTATTGAACTTGATGTGGGTTACCGGCAATTTATTTTTAAACGGCGCTCTGATCTGCCTCTCTTTTTTAATGTCGGTATGATGTTTGATATTGTGGAAATTGCCTATGGTGCCGGACAGGATTTGCGGCTGGTTCCCATCCGGGGAAGTCTGTATCTGGGTGGAGGGATATCATTATGAATCTGCGAACGGCAGTGGTTTTACTTACTATCGGATGCATCGTTCCTCTGACCCTCTGGAGTCAGGAGAATCTTATTCTTCACCGTCTTTATATTGCCCCTGCAGTAGTTTCTCCCGGGATAGATGCAGATCCTCTGTTTGTGAACTCGCCAGAAACTCTCTTCAATCTTATAAACACACGGCAGCCTCTTATTCGCGCTCTTGAGGATGAGGCAAACAGCACTATCCGCACCGAGGTTCTGCCTGCCGCGAATCCTGAATCAGCAGTTGAACTTCGTTTTACTCTTTTTCACAACGATGAAGCTTTGCATGTTTCGGTTGGTGTATTTCAGAGAGGATTTGATTATGAAGACTACCGGAACTTCCTTGAAGAGTGTGTTGATTATTTCTCTCCTGAACTTGGCAGGGTGGAGCCGAAGATTGAGCTTACAAGATTGGAAACCGATCCGGACACGCACAGGCTGCTTGATCAGCTGATCTATTCTGATTCACTTCTGACACCCTATGAGGTAACACTCTGGGCTGGAATTCTGTCCAAGAATCCCAATGGGGATGAGGGGGATCCTCTTTATCTCCATTTCCCTCTCCACTATTTTGGTGAGTTCACCTGGTTTCCCGGTAAAGGGCATCATGGGTTTACGGCATCTCTCTTTTTTGAATACTCGGAATACTCATCCTTTGCTGATTCAGTATTATCCGCGAATGAACCAGGGCTGTCGGATAATCTCTATCTTCTTCCCGGGCTGGGGTATACATATAGAACAAGTGGAGAGTTTTCTGCAGGATTTTATTCAGGTCTGAATGTTGGAGGATTACGCATACATGCAAAAGAGAATCTGGTATGGGACGGAGGATTGTCACTGCAGGAAGGAGAAAGTGAATGGGTGCTCATGCATTTTCTTGTTATGCGTCCCTATGTATCCTGGGCAATAAACGAATCCTGGACGCTCAAAACCAGTTTTGCCCTCTATATAACTCTGATGCAGCTTTTTCCCAACCCTTTACAGACGGATTATTATGATGTCGGTGATCCGGGAGCAGAAATCCAATTCCTGAATTTTGGGATCAGTTACCGCTGGCGGTGAGTGTTTTTTCTGTTTTCAAGGAGTAATATAAACTGCAAAAACCGGAATGCCCCCATTGTTCAGTCGAATCTTCGGTGGTTTTTCTTTGAGGGGCATTCCTCTGTTCATGTTGCGTGGGATTATAATTGTTCCGCTTGTGCCTGTGGTTTTCATTTTTCCAATCAGTTTTCTGTATAAATCTTCGCCTCCGGTAATTCTTTCCCCATAGGGAGGATTGGTCACAATAAGGGCGGGTTCCCCTGCTTCAGTGAAGCCGTCGGAAGCAAAGGCATCTCTACGGTACACCACAGGGCTAAGATCTGCGGCATTGCAGTTTTCCCGGGTCAGAGTTACTGCATCTTCGCTTATATCTGACCCGGAAATTGAGAAGGCAGACGCCGTTTCCTGCTGTTCTGCCTGATGCAGGAGATAACGGAAGGTCTGTTCCCGGTAATGGGGCTGCTGCAAGAAAAGAAAATCACGTCTGGATCCGACAGCCCGGTGGATGCTTATCATGGCTGCCTCGGCAACAAAAGTTCCGGATCCGCAGAAGGGGTCGTGGATTCTTCCGGGATATACCTTTTTTCCAGGTTTTCCTCGCCACTGTTCAAGGGTCCAGAGAAGAACGCCTGCAGCCAGGTTTTCCCTGATCGGGGCATCGCCGGTAAGTCTCCGGTATCCTCTGCGGTGCAGATGCTCTCCGCTGAGGTCAATCTGTATTTCTACCCGGTTTTTATGTATATCAAGCTTAATCCGCTGTACAGGCGATATCTCAGGCCCTGATGCTGCCGGGGATGCAATTCCTGAGTCTGAAAACCGTCGTTCAATTCCCTGAAGCAGGGTTGCTGCTGCATTTCCTTCGTGCTGAATCCTGCTGTTTCGTACAACAGCTTTTATCTGAAGGGGGATGCTTTGAGAGAGGTAGAGTTCCCAGGGAGTTCCTGCTGTTTTCCGGAAAAGTTCTTCCGTGGCACCGGCGGAAAAAGCGGGAAGCACAAGCCATATTCTGGCTGCTGTACGAAGGTGCAGATGGGCAGTGTAGGCGGCATCAAGCTTACCGGAAAACCGGCAGCTTTCTGTTGTCTCAGATTCAGCAGTAATGCCGAGGTCCGCAAGCTCCTGCAGGCATACAGGGCGCAGGTCTATGGGAACATCAATATTGAATGTGTGCTCCCGGGACCAGATATGCCGTTTTATACGTCGTTCCAGGTTCATAGTGTCTCTGACATTATCAGTAAGACGGCAGCTGGTATAGAGATGTTAAGTGGTAAGGCTTTTCTCCTCTCTATAGAATTTGATATACTACTGATATACCAACTTTCTTGAAACTGGAGTATTAACATGCAGAAAGCACTTGTACCTTTCGGCAGCAGGCATATTGAAGTAAACCTTCCCGATGACGTTGATGTTCTGGGAATGGGAACTCCCGTGGCTCTTGATGCCCCGGCAGAGAAAATCCAGGCTGCACTGGATTCTCCCATTAACAGTCCCGGCTTCGATGAGATAGTAAAAGAAAAAACCACAGCAAAAGCGAATGCAAAAGCTGTAATTGTAATCTCTGACAACACTCGTCCTGTTCCCTATACCGGTGAACAGGGTATTCTCTGGCCCCTAGTTGACCGTTTAATGAAAAACGGTGTTGCGGCGGCAGATATCACCGTTCTTGTGGCAACCGGTACCCATAGAGGTCTTACCCGTGAAGAGGTTGAACGGATGATCGATGGCCGGGTTTTTGAGGCCGGGTGTCAACTAATAAACCATGATTGCAAGGATGATGAGAATCTCACTTACCTGGGGAAGACGGCACGGGGAAGTGAAATCTATATCGACAAACTCTATGTGGAGAGCGACATCAAGATTCTTACCGGTCTTGTGGAGAGCCATTTTATGGCAGGTGCTTCAGGGGGACGAAAATCAATCTGTCCCGGTCTGATCGGTGAAGAGAGCACCTTCGTTTTTCATGGAGCACCCATGATGGCAGACCCCAACAGCACAGATCTTAAGCTTGAGGGCAATCCATGTCACGAGGAATCCTTCGAGGTTGCATCCAGCGCCGGGGCGGACTTTATTATAAATGTTACTCTGGACCACAGTTTCAATGTAACTGGAGTATTTGCGGGGGCGCTGAAAGAGGCTCATGAGGCAGCGGTTGAGCATCTGAAGAGTTATACTGCGGTACCTTATAAAGGTGAATACGACGTTGTTTTTACCCACGCCGGATTTGTCGGTATCAACCACTATCAGGTTGCCAAGGCCGGATGTGTTGCCGCCAGGGTTATCAAAGAGGGCGGCCATGTACTTATGGTGGCGGACAATGCCGATACTGATCCTGTAGGCAGCCTTGCCTATAAGACTGTTCTTCAGCTTCTTACCCTGAACGGACCCGACGCGGTGGACAAGATTCTCCTATCTCCGGACTGGAAATTCATTCCCGAGCAGTGGCAGGTCCAGATGTGGAACCGCCTCTTCCGCAAGATACCCCTGAAGAATTTTCACTATTACAGTCCTCAATTCGAAGACGCTCAATATGCTCTGAGCCCCGGCGGAAAGCTTTCCGACCTGGCAGGCGTTTCAGAAGATGGTACTCCCGAAAAACTGCTTCCGGATATGGTCAGTAAGAGTATTGATGCTCTGAAAAAGGCACATAAAGGCCCCAATCCCCTGAGAATTGCGTATCTTAAAGACGGACCTTACGGAATCCCCTTATAAATACAAGGAGGAAATCATGACGATAGTCATTTCTATCGGCGGCTATGAGCTGGAAGGCGAGCTCTTTGATACTGAGCTCGGCCGGGAGATTGCTGAGATGCTTCCCCTTGAGGGCCATGCTTCAGCATGGGGTGATGAACTCTATTTCTCCATGGATATTTCCTACGATCCACTGGAAGGCACGGCCGATATGGAAATTGGTGACCTGGCGTACTGGCCTCCGGGCAATGCGTTCTGCATATTCTACGGACCAACTCCCGCGAGTACCGGGTCGAAACCACGGATGGCTTCAGAAGGTGAAGTTTTCGGACGAATAATCGATGATGCCACGATCCTTCAGGGCAGTCGCGGCGGTATGGTGGAAGTCCGGGCTAAATAGCCGGGACTTCCTCTACCAGGCTGGTTGTCACTTCAGAAGCTCCGGGACCAACCATTGGTCCCCGGTACCGGAGAAAGCGTCCGTCGCTGATCCGGTACCAGAGTTCCGCCTTCCAGACAAAAGCCGGTACATTCTTTACCGTCAGACGTACCCTGACTGTTTCTTCTATTTTACCGTTTACCGTGACAGGCTCTTCCGCTTTGCGGGTAAGTATCCACTGGGAGGCTTCGAGGGTGTCCGGCCGGAGCATGAGAAAGGTTTCTCTGTTTTTCCCTGAAACAGCAAACCTGCCAAACTGATGGTTCATTGATTGATACCATTTCATGCCGTCATCAATTTCAATGTGTTTCTCTATTAACTCCCCATTCAGCTTCTCCTTGATGTAAATCTCTTGCCCGGTCCTCTTCGCAGTCAGATTGGTATTGGTGTTCTGATCACGCCTCAGCCATTCACGGGTATTCATTTGACTGTCGCAGATAATCCTGATAAACCGGTTTTCATTCTCAAGACTGAGAACAGTTTGAGTTGTCCTGGTTTCAATTGACCAGATAATATTTGCCTCTTCCGTGGTTCCGGATACAGAATATTCAAGACGGGTTTCGGCAAGAGACTGCCCGAGCATGGCGACTGCTGAAATAATTATTGCAATGACTCTTTTCATATATGACTCCTACATTTTCAACCATAAATATGTGGATAAATGTTACCAGGCAAAAGAAAAACTCCTCTGTTTTCAGGTATACTTAGCCGTATGCAGACGAAGATTGACCTGAGGCGGAGAATGAGGGAAGTTCTCGGGAATATAGGTGAGAATGACAGACTCACCCAGGAGACATCTGTTCTCAAGTCCATTTACTCCAGTTCCATCTGGAATGATTCCGCATGGATATTCGGTTATATGTCTATGAACGGAGAATTTAATCTGGAATCACTGCTAAATCGCGGGATCAGAGAAGGAAAAATGGTTGCACTGCCCCGGGTTGACGGTAAGGTGCTGAGATTCATCCAGGTGTTTGATATGAATTCCAGCTGGGATGTGCATCCATATGGGATGAGGGAGCCCCGGGATGAGGGGATGTATGTTGATCCGGCCGGGATTTCCAGTTCAGGCGTTCTTGTTCTCGTTCCAGGGCTGGGTTTTGACAGGGAAGGATTTCGCTTGGGCTATGGCGGAGGATTTTATGACCGGCTACTTTCCGCCCTGGAGAGACTTTCAGGAGTCCGCACTGCTGCCTGTTTTTTTCAGCAACAGCTGGTGGATACCGTTCCTCGGGAAGCTCATGATCGGAAACTTGACAATCTGTTTTTTCTGGAAAAATAAAAAGCCGCTCAACCCGTTTCCAGGGAGCGGCCTCTGTTTCTGTTGCTGTTTCTTGACGAAAGTCAATATACTGTTAAAAGTATATGAAAAATTTTATATTGTCAAGTCTGATTTTAGAAAATAGAGATAATGCCTAAAATAGACCAATCAGCTTTTTTACTGGTTGCTTTCTGTTGATTCGGAGAGAAGCAGAACCATTGAATGGGCTTTTACCAGATACTGTGTCTGGTTCTTCAGTTCTTCCGCACTTCCCATTTCTATAATATCCGGGACTGCTGCGGTGTCGATCTTGCGCTGCCAGATTTTTCCGGATGGCGGGGCAGGGATGGTAAATGTGGTATCCTCTGTTTCAGCGTTGAACATCAGAAAGAAATCATTATCGTCTCTGTCGGCTTTAATCTCAGCTTTACTGCCGTCTATCAGTACAGCAAGCAGGTTTTCTCTGCAGGCCCAGTCAAAAGGGGTTCCCTTTTCACTCAGCCAGGTTATATCCGGCAGGCCGTTAAGACTGATGTCCTGCCCTGAAAAGAACTCAGACCGTTTAAACGCGGGATGCCGGCGGCGGAACTTAATCAGCTCGGTACAGAAGCGGTGAATATCACTGTGAATTTGCACAAGTTGCCAGTTGAACCATGAAATTTCATTGTCCTGGCAATAGGCATTGTTATTTCCCATCTGACTGCGGCGGAACTCGTCTCCTCCCAGCAGCATGGGGGTACCGGTGGATAATAGCAGAGAGGCAAGAAGATTTTTAACCTGCCGGTTTCGTACCTTCTCTACTGCAGGATTTTTTGAAGCCCCTTCGCTACCACAGTTAAACGAAAGATTTGAGTTGTTTCCGTCCCTGTTTTCTTCTCCGTTCATGATATTGTTCTTTTTGGTATAACTGACCATATCATTCAGGGTGAATCCGTCATGGGATGTTATAAAATTTATACTGTGAAAAGGTTTACGGCCGTCCGAGAGGTAGAGGTCAGAGCTGCCGGAAAAGCGCATTGCCAACGATGCGGTTTTTCCCGGAACATTTCCCCAGAACTGGCGCAAATCATCTCTGAAACGGTCGTTCCATTCTGCCCAGCGACCTCCGGGAAAGCTGCCTACCTGATAGGCTCCTGCTGCATCCCAGGCTTCTGCGATAACTTTGGTATCTCTGAGAATGGGATCCTCTGCTATCCGTTCGATAATTGGAGGATTTTCCAGCAGCCGGCCGGTCTGGTCTCTTCCAAGGATTGATCCCAGGTCGAAACGGAATCCATCGACATGCATTTCCATAACCCAGTAGTGGAGGCAATCCAGGATAAGGGTTCTCAGAATCGGATGATTACAGTTCATGGTGTTCCCGCATCCGGAAAAGTTCTTATAGGATCTGCGGGATTCGTCCAGGATATAGTAGATGCTGTTGTCTAGTCCGCGGAAGCTGAAAGTCGGCCCTTCTTCGTTTCCTTCGGCTGTGTGGTTGAATACAATATCAAGAATGACTTCGATTCCGGCGGCATGCAGCTCCCGGACCATCTCCTTGAACTCATTCACCTGAGCGCCCCTATCGCTGTTCCCGGCGTATATTCCCGCGGGAGAGAAAAAGTTAACCGTACTGTATCCCCAGTAGTTTCGCAGCACTTCTCCGGTTTCCGGATTTATTCTGAAAAACTCATAGGGGTTGAACTCCTGAACTGGAAGAAACTCAAGACTGGTTATACCCAGTTCCTTGAAGTAGGGAATTTTTTCTATTACACCTTTATAGGTTCCCGGGGATTTGACTGTCGCGGATCCGTGTTTTGTCATGCCTGCAAGGTGAGTCTCGTAAATAACACAGTCTCTAAGCGGGTAGTTCAGGGGCTTATCGCCCTTCCAGTCGAAGTTGTCGTTCACCACCACACATTTCGGCATTTTTGCAGGGTCCCAGCCGGTCCACGGACCCTGAGAGCTTAGTGCCTTGGCATAGGGGTCGATAATCCAGGTGTCTGAAGAAAAACGATGTCCTTTTTCAGGTTCAAAAGGGCCGTCCACCTGGTAGAGATAGAGCTGACCTTCTCCTATTCCGGGTATGTGAATCTGCCAGATATCTCCGGTGCGGTTCTGCTTCCGATCCAGGGTATATCGTGCTGAGGGAGTACTGTCCTCCGGCTGATTAAAGAGCAGCAGTGTTACAGCCTCGGCATGTCTGGAAAACAGGTTGAACTGGGTTCCGCTGTTTGTAATGTTTGCTCCCAGAGGAAGCGGATGTCCAGCCTCCGAACAGAGTTGGTCCTGCATATGTGTTAATTACCTCGGTACAGAGTATACACCGTAATGTATTGTAAATTGGAGAAAATTGCGTCTCTGTTGATGATTACAGAATACTGTAAGCAGTGTAATATGACAATAAGTATCAGGTTAAAATTACATAAGAACAATTTTATAACAACAGTTTGACAATCACAGTTTTATGGTTTTACCATTGCCTATGGCAACTGCACATCTGCTTGATCTGGATCGCAAGAGGCTTATCAAGCATCATCAGATTTATATACTCGGGAGTATCACGATTCAAAATCAACTGATGCGTGATCTTTTTCAGTATGAAATGCAGCTTTATCCCGGACTGAGTCCGGATATCAAAGCCTTCCCTGTCTCTTCGAATCTCAACGGTGGCCGTCGGATACTCATGATTGACTGCCTGGAACGTGATACGGACGCCTTTCTCTCCAGCCGGGAGCTGTCGGACTGGATTCTGCCGAGGTTTCAGCTGGTTGCCTTCTATAATCTCAATCCGCGATGGGGACGTGAGCGGGAAAGCATCAACCTGGGAGTAAAGGGCTTCTTCTATCGTACAGATACAGTGGAGGTTTTAGCTGAAGGCATTTTCACCCTCTATACTGAAGGTCTCTGGATTCCGAGAGGAGGCCTGTTTGAGCCTCTTGAAGATGATGAGGAGGAAGACAGCTCTCCGGTGGAGGCGGGAATGGATATTTCGGATTACTTTCTTACCCGCAGAGAGCTTCAGATTCTCAGGAATCTTGGTGCAGGATTACGGAACCGGAATATTGCAGGTAACCTTGGGATAGAGGAAGCCACGGTGAAAACCCATATCTATAATATTTATCGCAAGATAGGTGTTAAAAGGCGTGCAGAGGCCGTTTTGTGGGCTGTGAAACATCTGCATATTTAATAAATCCAGATAATCGCGTAAAGTTAAATATCTCTAATATATGCATAAAATAACAGGTGCGCCAGAAAGCGGTGCAAAAATAAGCAAAAATAAGTATAAAGTCGCAGAAAAAAAAGTGATAAATCAGTAAAAAGTCGTATATGTTGATCAATAGAAACATGGTATTTTTTGACCGTACAGAAATGGTACACAGTTCATTGACAATGTATTTCTACATCTGGATGTTGGTATTCAGGTATGTAGAAGATTTATGTGAATTTAAGTAACAGTGTGATACTGTTGTAAATAGTTTGTGTATTAATAAGTAATTTTATAATTTATATAAAAATAACAAAATATTTTAAAAGTGCACAAAAGTGTTGCAGGACAGGAAGTCTATAAAAGTAGGAAAGAAAAGATAATAAAATAAAAATTTTTAAATAAAATAATAAAGTTTAGAAATAACAAAAAATGAAGAAAAAAAGGTGCATTGAGAAAATTACAGGAAAGTAAAAAGGTAAAAAATGCTGTTTCTTGTTGAAAGGCTCCCCTGTTTCAGGGGGGTCTTTTTTTTCCCCCGGAAATTACAGAAGGGAGACAGATTTCCGGAAGCTACTTGGGCTCATTCCCACACTTTTTCGAAATTGTTTGTTGAAATACTGAGGATCTCCCATGCCGATCTCTTCACCAATACAGCTTACCGGCAGGTTTGTTCTTGTCAGAAGTTCTTTTGCCTGTTCAATGCGTCGCTGGTGCATATACTGGTTGATGGTAACTCCGAAACGCTGACGAAAGAGGGTAGAGAGGTAGGTCTGACTTACTCCGGCATCTTCGGCAATATGGGGTATCGACACCTTTTCGCCTAATGATGATTCCAGTCGTTCCAGCATTCCATGCAGGACAATGTCCGATTTACGCACCTCACCCCTGGTCATGCGGGCCATTCGCATAAGAAAAGAGTAGAACCGGGAGGAGGCTATCTGCTGGTTCAGCTTTTTTTCTTCCGGGTCTGAAGATGGTGCATTAAAGCCTGCGGCTATTCGTCCGCACTCCTGTAGAATAGGGTAATGCAGTCCTTTCATGGCCGACAGAACTGGAAGATCAAAACTGCCGGAACCGTTGACCTCAGGGAGGAAAAATCTGAATGCCCACTGATGGCCGTAGGAAAATCCCCGCAGACAAATTCCCTGTTCGGCCGGGAGGCAGGTTATATCTCCCGGGGCTATCTCAAATGTACGGGAGTTGAATAACAGTTCACCGGGGTCGGTATGTACATTCAGGCTGTATAGATTAGCCGGCCCTGCGGGCATAGGTGTCGCTTCTTTATCAAGGGGTTGAAATCCGGCATATACAATTTCGGGCAGGCTTTTATAGGGCACTTTGATATTTTTTATACACATATTTTTTCTTACCTTGTTTATTTTTTAAATGTACCAAATACGGTTAAATATGTCAGTAAAATTGTGGGAAGAACCCCGTTTTCTGCAGTTTCCTGCGGAAAGTTTCAATCTTTTCCTGATGAACCAGTATGCGCATACCTTCCACCTTGAGAAAAAGTCCTTCAAATTCGGTGTTTGCAGTGAGAACCGCGGATAGAGAGCTGTCCGGGGGAAGATCAATGAGAACCCACTCTTTATCTGCAGGAAGCTGAACCACTCTGCTTTTAAGAAGGGAGAAAAACTCCTCCCATGATGGTGGCAGCTCATGAAATGCGGCAGAACGCAGTTCGCTTATAACCTGATCCAGTTCTTCTTCCGAACTGCAGATTGACGATATTTTCCCGGGGGAAATATGAAACTGTCCCGGAGCAATTTCGTCTCCGCATTTTTCAAGGAGAGTTCTGCATCTGAAAGATTCCCGCTTGAGCAGGGCGAATAATCCTTCGTCGGAGTATCCTATGCAGCCTGAAGATTGCCACACCGGTGCGATTGCGGATAGTCCCAGTACATACTTTCCCCAGTGGGTAAAGCGGATATGACTTATTCCTTCCCAGGGGCTGAAATTTTCCAGCCATGGGTGATATCTGGCCTCTGCAAGACCTAGGATAATCGCTGCCGCCAGATAATTAACTATAAGTGGTTCAATGCATGCCTGATTCTGCAGCAGGGGGCTCTCAAGGTATCGCTGTTCATCCCGTGTTCCACTGTCACCGAGAAAATTGCGATATTCACCCCGGGTTTCATAGTAAATATAGTCTGCACTGTAATCAGGATCCAGGCAGGATTTTACTCCGGGCAGACCGGCACCTTCGCGCATGAAATCCTCTGTATTTATCCATTGTCTGTCACCCTGCTGTTGCAGGAGGGTAAACAGGCTACTCAAAGCTTCTGCAAAGTCCGGTTTCTTCATCTTTCCGGGCTGACGATGCTGCCTGAAGTGGAGATGCGGCAGGAGAAGCTCGCGGTTTTTCCCGGATTTTCCGGTAAGAAATTCCTTAATAATATCCGCTGCCCGGCTCTCGTCGATTCCCGTCTCTGAAGACTTCTTATCTCTGTTAAACAAGTGCTGATAGATTTTGCCCGGCCAGTTCTGCCAGACCGGGTCTGCGGGGAACCCTTTGGGCAGATCTACTGCAGGGAGTTTTCCCCTTATGGCATTTTCCGCGTATTCAATAAACAGATTTTCCCTGTTGAAGGTTCTGCTGTTTTCTTTCGCGAGCTTTTTTTCAGGCATAGGGTCAAGTTTATCCAAGAATAAAATCCAGGTCATCCCTGCTGAGGCTTTTTAGAGGGCCTGAGTCGGCGTGAATAACGGACTGAAAAAGTTCACGTTTTTTCTGCTGCAGTTCCAGTATCCGCTCTTCGATACTGTCTCTGACTATAAGCCTGTAGGCGAACACCGTATTTTTCTGTCCTATTCTGTGACAGCGGTCTATTGCCTGATTTTCTGCGGCTACATTCCACCACGGGTCAAGAAGATACACATAATGGGCAATGGTGAGATTTAGTCCCACACCTCCCGCCTTGAGAGTCATAAGCAGCACTTTTTTATTTCGCTCCTGCTGAAACTGCTGTACCACCGCTTTGCGGTCCGCGGTAGATCCGGTGAGAAACAGATATTCCACCTGCATTTCATCCAGGTCTGAAGCCAGGGAATCGAGGGTCTGCAGATAGTTCGAGAAGACCACTGCCTTGTGGTGGTTTGCAAAAACATCGATCAGGCTCTCCTGCATTAGGCTTCGCTTTGGGCTCTGAATAATCCCGGAGCTGCGGCTTTCCGGGGCGCTGGCAATCTGACGCAGTTCGGAGATGGCCTGGAGAATGTAAATCTGCGATTCTGCCAGGCCGTCCCTGTCTACCCGCTCCCGGACACTGCGGAAGTAGTATTCTCTGCGGGATTCATACAGGTTGCGCTGATCGTCATCCATTTCCACCATCATTACCTGTTCAACCTTTTCCGGCAGATCTTTGGCAACTTCGCTTTTCAGGCGTCTCAGAAGAAAGGGCCTGATTTTTCTGCGCAGATCTTCTGCTGTTATCTGGCATGAATCCCTCTGGACCGGATTTGCATAGTTTTTCTGAAACTCCTTTACCGTGCCGAACATTCCGGGATTCAGGAAGCGGAAGAGGGAGTAGAGTTCCATAAGATTGTTTTCCAGGGGGGTACCACTGATGGCCAGTTTGTGTTCCCCGTTGAGCAGCAGTACTGCCCGGCTGATACGGGAGGTGAGGTTTTTGATGTTCTGGGCTTCATCAAGAATCAGATATCGGAAAGAATGCTTTCGCAGCTGCTGAATTTCATTTCGTACTATCGTGTAGGTTGTAAGGATTATGTCGGCTTTCCCTGCTTTCGACCACTGTCGTCCACCGCCGTAATAGGAATAAACCGACAGATGAGGTGCAAACTTCGCCAGCTCTGCCTCCCAGTTGAAGATCAGGGACTTTGGAAGAATAATTAGTGAAGGCATGCCCGGGGCGGCATGGATCGTTGCAAGCAGCGATATTGTCTGTACAGTTTTTCCCAGGCCCATATCATCAGCAAGGCAGCCCCCAAGGCCGGTTTTGTGGAGATAGTAGAGCCAGCGGTATCCCTGATCCTGATAATCTCTGAGATTCCCGGTTATGGGCGGAACCGGGGCAGGACGTTTATCCAGGGATTCAAACCCGCGGAATATCCGTTCCGGCTCAACAGCTCCCGGACCATTCAGAGGTTCATCAATCAGTTCCTGCACAAGTGGCAGGTCGAAGAATGAGAGGGTTACTTCGCTTCCGTTGATGGTTTTAAGGATTCTCTTCAGGCGGGTAAGGAACTTGCCGTCCAGAATTGCTTTTCCACCGCCGTTAAGGGGGATGAATCCCCGGTCGTCATGAATTTCTATTAGTTCTTCCGGGGAAAAGCTCTCATCCTCCAGGTTTACCCGGCATTCCCCTCTCAACAGGTCGGTACCGCCGCTTATGCGCATGGAAACCTTTGGCTGAGGGGTGAGAATCCTGAACCGGGCCAGGTTGCCGGTGCCGAAAAGCAGAATCTGCTTTCCAAGAGTCGGCAGATCCATTTCAATAAAGGCTTCTGCGAGTTTTGGACCCATACTTATTCGTGATCCGTCGACGAAGAATCCATCAGAACCCTGCAGGGATTTCTGGCGACGCTGAATGCGCCGGCGCAGCCGTGAAATGTAGGGGGCGGAATCAGGGATGACAACGGGTTTCAGCCGTACTGTTGCTGTGGCATCATCAATTTCTGCCGCAATACCTGCGTCATAACTGCTGAAGAAATCAGGCGGGTAACCGGGATACGCAAGTACAGCCTGAATGTGAAGAAAGCCTTCTCTGTCCATTTCGTGAAAGATTATGCCCTCCTGAAGTTCAGCCTCAGGTTCCTCTACGACATCATAGCTGCGGAAATCCAGCCTCATCCGGGGGAAATGGGTATGCGCCAGAGATATATACCGGGGAAGTTCTTCCATGGACAGTACTGTGCATAAATGGCGGAGACTGCGGAATCCAGGGCCCGGAGCCTTTCCGCGGTAGAGTATTTTTCCGTCTATGATAAAGTTTTCTGCTATACCACGTGGATTGCGCAGTGTTGTACCGTCGCCGGATTCAAGCTGCCCTCTGTAGGGATTTTCTCCGGTTATGGAGATACTCACCGAGTCGTCCCTGAGCTCAACAGGGGATCCATCGGGGAGTACCAGACATTCCGTGTCTGCAGCCAGGCTGAGAATATAGGGGTGTCGGCTTACAGATATTCCCGGTTCAGTCTGCTTTTCCTCCCAGCCTAACTGAAGCTGCCGGGCTTCACGGATATCTGCAAGGGCAGCAAGAAGATCCCGCCAGGGCCCTGTATAGCTCCGGGGGGATGGAAGAGGATTCGGCCTGCTGCCGTCGGTGGTTTCAATATGCAGGACTGTATCTCCTCCCAGGGCATCGAGGACGCATCGGAGATCGCCGCTTACGGAGGAGGAGGCTGGAGTTTTAAGGCGGAATGCTTCAAACAGGTCACTCATTTCAGGACTGGTATCCTACCATGTGACAAGGCGGCAGGAAAAGCTCGATCCTGCATAACTTTTTCCCGGATGCCTGAAGCTTCAGCTGGAACCGCTTGACAGAGAATAGGGGCAGTATATACTCACCTCATGGATTCTTGGTACTTCGAAGAACTTACTTCCATGAGTGTTTCATCCCTGTTTATCCGGCTTATGCGGGATTATAAACGCTCTGTTAATACTGAAATGACCGGCTGTAACGGATATTCCGACAGCTCTCTGCCTGTGATGCTGACCCTCTGGGGGCTCGGCGGTTATCTTTCGCAACCCGGCAGAAGTGATGTAATTGAAGATGAAGGAGAGATGCTCCCCCTTTCGCGCTGGTTTGTAAGTGCCATTGAAAATGGTGTAAATCCAACCTATCCGGGCCGCTGGAGCGGTACAGACAGCAAAAGTACCAGGCATGCTCCGGTTGATACTGCAGGTGTAGCCTTTTCTGCCTGTATCTGCAGATCCCTCCTCTTCCGCAGGCTTTCCTCAAGCTCTATTCAGGATTTTCAGCAGTGGCTCGAAAATGAATCCAGGGGTTCTGTGCGGAAAAAGAGCTATCAGAGTCTTGGCATAGCATTGAGTCATGCATCGAGAAAAGCCATGGGGTTCGATCATGATGAAAATATCATAGCCACAGCATTTGAAACTATGGAGCGATGTTTTACCGATGATGGTGGATTCAGGGATCCCGGAAAGGACTCCCGTCGTTTTGATGATTCCATGAGTTACGGATACATCGCATTTATTTCTCTTATTCTCTACCTGCAGGGTGGAAAAAACAGTCAGTATTATGAAACCTGGGCTCCCCGGTTGAGAAAAATGCTGCGGGACTATGTTTATCTCTACAGTCCGGACGGTTCCACACCCATGTATGGGAATGTTTCCTCCGGCAGTCTGACCCGGCTTGCCGGTCCGGTGGCGGGATACCTGGCAGGAGTCTGGCCGGTTAAGGCGGGTATTTTACGCCGTATAATCCGTCTGCACCTTAATCATCTTATGTCCGAAGGTGTTCTTGATACGCGGAACGGAAAGATTCTTCCCGGGGCGGCAGTTGCCGCATCGGGAAGGCATTTGCAGGCAATGCAGACCCTTGGCCTTCTTATGCTTATACCCCAGGATGATCCCTTCTGGAATGCCCGGGAGGAGTCCCTCCCTATCGAACGAGGTGATTTTGTCCACCACATTCCCTATGCGGGCTGGCTCATTCATGGGGCAAAGCAGGATGGCAACATTCAGCTTATAAACGGCGGTTCCGCGATTCACAGCAGGGAAGTAGCGGATGTTACCGGGTACGGCAAGTTTTGCTATTCCGGACGCATGGGCTATGTTGCGGATGCTGATCTTTCTCCTATGATTTACTGCTGCGACAACACCCTGTCTGCCAGCAGCGATAAGAAAGCGTGGAGTCACCGCAGTGCTATTTCCACGTCCCGTCTTATCGGTGACAGGGTTCTGCTTTCAACGTATACACTACCTGTGGAGCATGCAAAAGGGCATTCCGGGCCGCTTAAGGTTGATACGGTTATTGTTCCCCTGCGATCCGGGGCTCAGATTCGTATTCACCGGGTAAAAAACAGAAGTCTGGGGAGCAAGGCGGTACATCTGCGGGAGGGTGGATATGCTCTGGGAGTGCATCCCGGAGGAGAGGCTAAGACCTCCGCAACAGGACATATTGCCCGGGCGGAAAATGAAAACGGGTTCTCCCTGGTTCGTATCCTCGGCGGGTACAGTTTTGCCGCCATTTCCCGGGGATACGAGGGAAGGCGGAAGGGGCATACTATTTCTCCGGCGTTTCTGCTTCCCCGGGTAGAGACTATGCTGAAATCCGGAGATGTGGCCTATCTTGCTGTTTATCTGCATTCCGGTGTAAACAGCAATATCCTTGAATCCGGAGATTCAATTGAGTTTTCCCGCAAAGGTGATCAGGTATCCCTGAATGCAAAGGGTAAATCGTTCTTCGAATTTGATTTTCAGTCCTGATGGTCCCGGCGGTTTAAACTTAGTATCTTTGTCGTATTAAACTTCATTGACCGGGAGGTCATGTATGGCAAAGGTTGAACATGCGGTTCTTGGTGGCGGCTGTTTCTGGTGCCTGGAGGCTGTATATAAGCGAGTAGAAGGGATATCGCTCGTAGTCTCCGGATACGCCGGAGGAAATGCGGCTGATCCTTCATATGAAGAGGTGTGCAGAGGCACAACCGGGCATGCTGAAGTTATTGAAATTTCTTTTGATCCGGATCAGATAAGTTACCGGAAAATCCTGCAGTTATTTTTTAAGGCTCACGACCCTACCACTCTCAACAGGCAGGGGGCGGATACCGGGACACAGTACCGATCAATAATTCTGTATAACGGAGAGGAACAGAGGGGCCAGGCAGCAGAAGAGATAACACGGGCCGGGGAGCTCTATGACAATCCTGTGGTAACCGAGCTTGTTGAACTGACATCCTTTTATCCAGCTGAAGCGTACCATCAGAACTACTATGACCTGAACACAACCGCAGGTTACTGTCGTGCTGTTATCCGGCCCAAGCTGGCAAAGATGGGGCTGGAACCCGACTCCGTTTTCTGAAAACTTTTCTTGACCATTCACCTGTGCCCCCGGTAGCATGTTAGAAACATGTTTTCTCCGGAGGGTTCATGGATCCAGACAGGATACCCAAAGACCTTCTGCCCGTTTTCGGCAGAAGGAGTATCAGGCGTTTTACCGACAAGCCGGTTAAGCAGGATGATGTACAGCTTCTGCTTGAAGCTGCAATGGCTGCTCCATCCGCGGTGGCACGGGATCCGTGGCGCTTCGTGGTGGTTCTTGAAAAGGGGACTTTAACCCTTATGAGTGAGGGGCTGCCCAATGGAAAGCTTCTTGCTGCGGCCCCGCTTGGTATTGTTGTCTGTGGTGACATTGAATCGGCCCATAACAATCTTTTGGGTTATATGGTTCAGGATTGCACGGCGGCCCTGGAAAATATGCTTATTGCAGCTCATGTGTTAGGTCTCGGTGCCTGCTGGCTGGGAGTTTACCCCAGGCCGGAACGCCAGGAGTGGGTTACCGGCCTGCTGGAGCTGCCTGAACCGATCATACCGCTGGCAATTGCGGCTATTGGATATCCCGCTGAAACCAAGTCTCCCCGCACCCGTTTTAATGAATCGTATGTGCATTATGAGTTGTGGTGAATCCCATATATGAGACAACATACAGTATATGGGACACTTGGCAAATGGTTAAATTTCTGTTTATAGTTAAATATTGACTCATACTAAGGAGGGTATTGATGATTAAAATACGACCCGCAAGTGAATGTAAATATGCATGTCTTTCTCTGGGGGAGATCATGCTGCGTCTCGATCCAGGCGACGGACGTGTACGGACTGCCCGCTCTTTCCAGGCCTGGGAAGGCGGTGGAGAGTATAATGTAACCCGGGGACTTCGAAAGTGCTTCAACCTGCCTACAGCGGTTGTTACAGCATTTGCGGACAACGAAGTCGGACACCTGGTGGAGGATTTTATCCTTCAGGGCGGTGTGGCCACGGAATATGTAAAGTGGGTTCCCTATGATGGTATCGGACGTTCTGTCCGTAACGGAATCAACTTTACCGAAAAAGGCTACGGTATCCGGGCTGCTCTTGGTACTTCCGACCGGGGAAACACAGCTGCAAGCCAGTTGAAGGCCGGTGACATTGACTGGGAACAGATTTTTGGAAAAGATGGAGTTCAATGGTTTCACACCGGAGGAATCTATGCTGCTCTCTCCGAGACAACCCCGGATGTAGTTATTGAGGCTCTTAAAACTGCCAAAAAATACGGCACCGTTACCTCATACGACCTGAACTTCCGACCTTCACTCTGGAAGGGAATCGGTGGAAAGGAAAAAGCTCAGGAAGTAAACCGGGAAATTGCAAAGTATGTCGATGTAATGATCGGTAACGAAGAGGATTTTACCGCCAGCCTCGGTTTCGAGGTTGAAGGTGCAGATGAAAATCTTACCGTACTGCCCATTGAAGGCTACAAGAAGATGATTGAGACAGCTATCAAGACCTATCCTAACTTCCAGGCTGTTGCAACTACCCTGCGGACCGTACACTCCGCCAGTGTTAATGACTGGGGTGCCCTCTGCTGGCACGAGGGTACTGTTCATGAGGCCACTCACCGGGAAAAACTCGAGATTTATGACCGGGTAGGCGGAGGCGACAGCTTTGCTTCCGGTCTTATCTACGGATTTCTGAAGCATAATGATGCTGCCCAGGCAGTTGAGTACGGTGCTGCCCATGGCGCACTGGCTATGACCACCCCGGGAGACACCTCCATGGCAACCCTCAGCGAGGTAGAACGTCTGGTGGGCGGAGGCGGAGCCCGGGTAATCCGGTAGTTCAATTTCCTGTCTGTATTAAAACGCCGCGAAATTTCGCGGCGTTTTTTATTGATGTTGAGTCCGGCTTTTACTATTTTTGTTCATCAGGAGGTTTGCGTTATGGCAGACAAAAACGACAAGATCGCGGAAAATGTTCCTGGTGTCTGGTACGTCGATGACAGCTGCATAAGCTGCGGGCTGTGTCTTGGCGAGGCTCCGGATGTGTTCAAGTTTAATGACGATGAGAAAGCATATGTTTTTCAGCAGGCTGATGCGGATGATGCCGCGGCAGTCGCTGCAATGGAAAGCTGCCCGGCGGATGCTATAGGTAACGACGGCTGATTCTGTATCTGTTATAGTTTTCCCTGCTCCTCAGCTCTGGCAAGGATAAACAGGAAATCACTCAGGCGGTTCAGATAGTTCTGTACCCGGGCAAGATGTATGGAGCCGTCCCGGCGGATGCAGCGGACTACGGTCCGCTCCGCCCGGCGGCAGACACTTCTTGATATGTCAATCTGGGCGGAAAGTTCGGTTTTTCCGGGAAGGATGAACTCCGCTTCAATTCTGGTCTGCTGCAGAAGAGTGTGTTCCATCTGCTCAACCGATTCAATGTCTTCCGGTTTCAGTTTTTGAATAGTTTGGAACTGATCCGACGCCCGGGGAGTTGCAATCTCGCCGCCGGCGGTAATCAGGTTTTTTTGTACAATCTCAATATTTTCCATCGTTTTCCCGGAGGATATGTAGCGCAGGCGGGCTTTTACCACCCCCAGCCAGGAAGAGAGCTCGTCTATATCTCCCAGGGCTTCAAATATGTTTTCATCCTTTCCCCGGCGTTCTCCGTTATAAAGGCAGCTGTCTCCCCGGTCGCCGGCCCGGGTTGTTACCTGTTCAAATTCAAGCATATGTCCTCACTATACTGTGTTTCCGTCTGTTTCGGACAGAACTCCTTCTTCTGCGATATTACTCTCTGGCAAGGATAAACCCGTCCATTTCCTCATCCCGCTTTGTCAGAAACTCCTCCAGAGCCGAATCAGGCATTTTGGCAAAATCACCGAAGGTACTGGAGGTGTTGATATCAATATCGAAACCACCCGAAACATAGGTAGTGGGATAGAAGGCAAGCCTTTTCTCCGCATGAATGCCTTTTTTCATGAAAGTCTGCACTCCCTTGCGGATCAGTTTAAGTTTGGAGAGTGCATCCCCCCTGTTCTGTATTGACCAGACTCCGAAATGGATGGGCTTTTCCTCAACATTCAGGTCTCCGAGAAACTCTCCCCGCAGCAGATGATCCCTTTCTTTTTTCAGGTAGGGAACAAAATCGAGATGTTCCGCAAGCTTGCGGTCGGTGGCAAAAAAATTGCCTGTTTCGGGATCTGTGGTGAAGATGATTACATTGCGGTAAGCCTGCCCGTAACTGCGAAAGAGGGATGCCCAGAAGTTGTCCGGATTGACCGCCTCTTCCAGAATCCGACTGCGGCGGTAGATCTCCCGGCTGATGTCGATGAGCCAGTGGCGATACTGGATAACATCACATTTGAGTGTACCAATCTCCTGTTTGAGATTCGCTTCTGTCTTGAACCCCTGCAGGTATGCAAGAATTGTACGATAGATATCACGGATGTTATGATAACGGCTGAACTGGGTTATGAGGTCGAACATGAATATTTCGATTTTGCGTATCTGCCAGATGTAGGCTACAATCTCACGCCGGGGGGTGTCCGGCAGAACAGTCGCTACCTCCCACAGATCTTTAAACTCGTTGTAGCGGCGATTCATTTGAACATACCAGGCAGTAACCGTCTCCTGGTTCATGCGGAAACGGATATTCCAGGAGGTTCCCTGGCCCAGAAGACTGCTTACTTCTATATTTTCTGCACCGAAAGTGGCGTAGATCTGCTGGGTACCAATCCCTTCTCCGGTACGTTTGCCTTTTGTGGTATAACCCACAAAACGGGGGAATCCCTGCTCATCCTTTTCAAGAAATTCCAGAGGAATTCCCATGCCGTTGTCTGCAATGGTCAGGTTGAGAAAATCTCCGGTCTCTCTCAGGGATATATCAATAATTCCCTTTCTGTCTGCCTCCTCGATGGCGTCAAGGGCGTTGGAGACTATATTAACCAGGGCCCTTCCGATATCGATATAGTAGCCCTGGATGGTTGGTGCGCCGGTATCCAGATCAAGTCTGAGCTCACAGCGGATTTCCGAACTCTGCACATAGGGAACAATTCTCTCAAAAATCAGAGCAAGAAGATCTACGTTATGTACAATCTTCATATTATCCCGGAAGGCGTTCAGAATATTTATCAGGGTGGTTGATTCCCGGTTTATATTTTCTACAATTTTACCGCTGTTTTCCGATCCCAGGGCGTCAACCATTGATGAAATCAACCGGGTTACTTTGCGGGCGTCATGCCGGGTCTTGCTGATTTCCTCGGGCGCCAGGGCCCTGTGCTGCCTGAGCCCTTCCATCTGTTCCAGAATGGCGGGACCCGCGGCTATCAGCCGGTGATAAACAAGTTTGCGGTAGGCAATGGAAGTTTCCATCTGGAAGCCGTATTTCCGGAAAAACTCAATGGTGTCGATCTGTTTTTCCCAGATGTGAATATGTATTGCCGAGGTTTCGGGGATATCTTCAGCAAGATGTTCTATAAAACTGGAACCGATTCCCCGGCCTCTGCCGAAGGGGCTGGTAACAATCTTGTAGATCAGAAAGTCGGTTTCTGCAGGGTCGGAATAGACAAGCATGTAGCCGAGAATTTCCCCCTCTTCAACCCATACATAGCTGTGTTCATAATCTTTCCGAACCGCCGGATTGTGCACAAAAGGGGACGGTATAACAAAAGTATCAATATTCAGGAGAGGATTACGCATTACCCGTTCTTCAATATCGGGGTTCATGTTGCGGATAAAGTGTCGCCGCTCAATCTTCTGCATATTCCTGCCTCCGGGGCTACGCCTGATCGCCGACGGGTATGTCTTTTTCCACAACTTCTGCGATGGTATTCCTGCGTTTTTTGCGGTACCGACGATGATACTCATCTTCCACTTCTCTTGCCCGGTTTGCTGTCCTGCGTACCCAGTCCAGACGGAGCTCGGTGAGTTCATGGTCGGGCAGTTTCCATTCCAGGTTTGAGTCTCGCAGCCGTTGGGTAAGTTCGTACAGGATTACCGCCACTGACACGGAAATGTTGAAACTTTCCGCAAATCCTGCCATGGGGATTGTGAGGAATTCATCTGCAGCTTCTTTTACCAAAGGGCTTACACCGTCTCTCTCATTACCGAAAATCAGTGCGGCCTTTCCCTTTGCAAGATCAAATTCCGGCAGACTTATCGCTTCCGGTCCGGGTGGGACAGTGGCAATTATGCGATAGCCATCATTTTTCAGCTCCTCCAGAGCCTGTGCCGTATTGTTCTCCTCTTCCTTGTGCCGGTGAATAGTCAGCCATCGCGTGGTTCCCAGGGCAACATGCCGGTTTATGGTAGGAAGTTTATTATTGTTTTCCAGAAAATGGACATCCTGAATGCCGAAACATTCACAGCTGCGTAAAAGAGCACTGGCGTTCTGGCTGTAGTATAGATTCTCTGCTGCAAGAGTAATATATTTCGTTCGCTGTTCGGAGACTGTTAGGATCTTTTCGAGCCTGTCATCGGTAACATGACGCGACATTAAATCGAAGAGTTGTGAGTCGTTTAACATGAGGAGATAACTGTTACATAAATGAGAGGAAAAGTTAAGCAATTACCCCGAAGCAGGATGAATATTTACAACTTCTCCGGGGTAATCGCCCTGATTAAAACCGGGGAGCCCGTTCTTTTTCGATTGCTTCGCGTACTTTAAGCTGGCGTCCGTCCAATTCCGCACCGTCCAGTGCTGTCAGTACTGCAGACGCTTCCTCGGATGACCCCATTTCGACAAAGGCGAAACCTTTGGATCGGCGAGTTTCGCGGTCGGTGATGATACGAACCGAGGATACGGTACCGTACTGGCTGAATAATTCACGGATACTGTCTTCGTCGGAACGGTAATTGATATTTCCGACGTAAAGTTTACTGGACATCTATAGGCCCTCATGGAATGATGAAAATAGGCATCTACCCAAAGGATAGTCGTCACAAGACGCACGCCGAAAAAAAGATTAGAATATTGGATATAAACTGTCAATTTCTTTTTTTAAAATCCGGGTATATCCAGGCGGGTTTATGGTTAATATTGAGTATCTTGCGGGCCTGAAAGACAGAAATCTCATGACTGAGGGAATCTGTGTCGGGGAAGGCCGATTTGTTGTGGAAAGAATGCTGGCCCGGGGGATGGAGCCACTATCTGTTCTGTCTGTACCGGGAATGGCCGACGGTCTTGAAGAGATTGCAGGCCGGACCCTGCCGCTGCAGATAGTTCCCCAGCCGGAGATTGGCAGGATTGCCGGTTTTCCCTTTCATCGCGGGCTTATTGCTGCTTTCCGGCGACCGGAAGCAGTTCCTGTTGAGCGGTTTGTCTTTCCCCGGCGGGGCCTCATTCTTATCCTTGATGCCATCACCGATCCGGTGAATCTGGGTGGAATCCTGAGAAGCGCTGCCGCGTTTGGTGCCGATGCTGCTGTTGTTGGACCGCGCTGCGGTGATCCCTATTCCCGCCGGGCTATCCGTGCTTCAATGGCTGCCTGTTTTACCGTGCCTCTTATTGACGGCACAGACACTGCAGCGGTAGTTAACGCACTCAGGAGAGCCGGGTCTGTTATTACCGGAGCTGATCTCTGTGAAAATGCGGTACCCCTCGGGCAGATGAAACCAGCATCGCTGCAGACTCTCATTCTTGGCAATGAGGGGCACGGTATACAGCCCGAGTGGAGAAATGCCTGCTCCGGATATGTCTCCATCCCGATTCTTGACACCGTGGATTCTCTAAATGTAGGTGTTGCTGCGGGGATTCTTCTTTATCATCTTGCTGATAAGCGTAACGCTGTGGTATAAAATTCCACAACATGTCTCTTCTACCTTTCGCAATGGCGGTTTTACCTTCTGTCGTATTACTCGTGTATTTTGTCCGCCTGGATAAAGCCCGGCCGGAACCTCGGGGAGAAGTAGTAAGAGCGTTCTTTCTCGGTGTCTTTTCAACACTTCCAGCTGTAATCCTGGAGTTTCTTACTGAAACTTTTCTCCGTCCCTGGATTATCAGTCCCCTGGTATATGCCATGGCAGAAGCTTTTTTTGTAGCAGCTCTCTGTGAAGAGGGTACCAAGCTTTTTATTGTTCGTTCCTTTATCTACAAGCGTAAAGACTTCGACGAGGCGATGGACGGAATCGTCTACACCGTGGCCGCAGGGCTGGGATTTGCCTGCATGGAGAATGTTCTCTATGTGGCATCGGGAGGTATGACTGTCGCACTCGTACGAGCCTTTACTGCAGTGCCTCTGCACACTATCTGTTCCGTGCTTCTGGGATACTCCGTCGGGATGGCCCGTTTTGTACCAACTGCCGCTGAAGAGCAGAGTCTGATGTTCCGGGGCCTTGTTGCGGCTGTGCTGATGCATGGTGCCTACGATTTCTTTCTGTTCGCGTCTCCTGTCCTTGGCGGACTTTCCACAGCTGCAGTCTTTCCTTTGCTGTTTGCGGGTATTTTCATGGTACGAAAGAGGGTGCACCTCGCACTCGCCTATGATGGAAGTTAAGTTTTTTAAGTAAATGTAAGGGCTTTCCTTGACGGGGTGGCCTGATATCCGGTTATTATTGACCTGAGGAATACGGACTGTATTCCGTATCACTGTTCAAATTAAGGAGAACACAAATGATTCAGGATCGTATTGCCAACGGAAAACTCTATTCATGTATTGGAAAAAACTTTGCCGAGGCTTTTGCCTGGCTGGAAACAGTTAAGCCGGAAGAACTGGTGGCAGGCCGGGTGGAAATCAAGGGTGATGAAATCTTTGCCCTGGTTCAACAGTACACCACCAAGGAACTCTCCCAGGGATTCCTGGAAACTCATAAAAACTATGCTGATATTCAGATAGTCCTTAAGGGCAATGAAAGAATGGGCTACTGCTATAATGAAGGCATGACTGTAACACAGCCGTATTCTGCCGAAAAAGATGTTGAAAAGTATGAAATGAAGGATTGTACTCATCTTATGGTTCCTGCCGGAAACTTCGCGATCTTTCTTCCCGAGGACGCCCACGCTCCCCAACTGGCTTACGACAAACCCTCTGAAGTACTTAAGATTGTTTTGAAGGTGAAGCTTTAGGCTGAGACCCGGATATTCCAAAAACAGAGTGATATCTTGCACTATGGAAAAATGCTGTTATAGTTAAAAAGGGAGTGCAAGATGACACAAAGTACGGAAATTGCCGAATATATGGAAGAATTGCAGGAGCTGCTTTTCTTTCGTCCTCTTAATGCAAATGAGATAGAAGCTTTTGTAAGTAAAGGAGAAATCCTTGCCTGCGAATATGATGACCGCATAGTAAAGGAGGGAGAGTTTGATCCCTCCTTCTATGTTGTTATAAGGGGCTCTGTGAATGTTATGGTACAGCAGAAAGGCGAAGAGGTTTATATCTGTGTCATAGGGGCAGGAGATGTATTCGGAGAAGCCTCAATTTTTTCAAAAGTAAAACGAACTGCTGCGGTTGTAGCCGCGGAGGAAACCGTTCTGCTGCGTATACAGCGTCCAAGTATGATGAGCTTTATCAAAGAAAACCCCAGAGGGGGAAATAAGGTTCTGATGCTGATTATTTTCAGCCTGCTCCGCAAGCTCCGTGGTACAAATCAGGAGCTTGCCTTTGAGCGCAGGCTTGATATCAACCAGGACGATGTCGATGCCCTGGTTGATCAGTTAACCGGGAATGGTGACTGATTCTCAGCCGGCGGCAGCTGCCTCGTTCACGATCCGGATAACCTCATCTCCGCTTATTTGTTCTTCAGCCATGAGTTTTTCTGCTACCTGATCCAGGGCGCCTTTGAACTTTTTCAGCAGATTGTTGGTTGAATCGTAGGCAGACATGAGCAGATTGCGAATCTCTTTATCCACTTCACGCATGGTTGCTTCGCTGAATTCCCTGCCCTGAGAAATCTGTTCTCCCAAAAACACATTTGTGTGATCCTGATTGGCTGTAAGGAGCTGCAGTGTTTCTCCCATACCCCATTCGGTAACCATTCTGCGGGCAAGTTTTGATGCCTCTTTCAGGTCGTTGGCTGCACCGGAAGTTTCCTTGCCGAAAATCAGCATTTCCGCGGAGCGTCCGCCGAGAAGCACGCTGAGTCTGTCGGTCAGATAACCCTTGTCGTAAATGTATTTCTCATCCTTTGGCATCTGAATGGTTACTCCCATGGCATAGTCCCTGGGTATAACGGTTACTTTGAGTACCGGATCGGTATTGGGCAGCGCCGCTGCGGTTACTGCATGTCCGGCTTCATGATAAGCTATTACCTTCTTTTCATCCGGAGTGACGCTCAGATTCCGCCGTTCAAGACCCATCATTACCTTATCTCTGGCTTCTTCAATCATTGCCAAGGTAACGGTTTTTTCCCGCCGCCTTGCAGCAAGGATGGCTGACTCGTTCAACAGGTTCTCGAGCTCGGCCCCGGAGAATCCCGGCGTTCCCTGAGCTATTTTGTCCAGATCGATACCCGCTTCCAGGGGCTTGCTTTTCGCGTGTATTTTCAGAATCTGGGTTCGGTCTTTGGTTGACGGCAGGCCTATGGTTATACGCCGGTCGAAGCGGCCGGGTCTCAGCAGAGCAGGATCGAGGATATCCGGCCGGTTGGTTGCTGCAAGCACGATTGTTGAATCGTTCTTCTCGAATCCGTCCAGTTCGGAGAGCATCTGGTTCAGGGTCTGTTCCCGCTCGTCGTGTCCGCCGCCCAGGCCTGCACCTCTGTGTCTTCCTACAGAATCAAGCTCATCGATGAATATTATTGATGGGGCATTCTTCTTCGCGTCTGCAAAAAGACTACGAACCCGTGAAGCTCCGACTCCGACAAACATTTCCATAAAATCGGATCCGGAAATGTGATAGAAAGGCACGTCTGCTTCACCAGCAATAGCCCTGGCAATAAGGGTTTTTCCTGTTCCCGGAGGGCCAACCAGAAGAATACCTCTGGGGATTTTTGCTCCCATGGCCGAGTAGCGTTCAGGAGATTTCAGATAGTCCACAACTTCCTGAATCTCTTCTTTGGCACTTTCCAGTCCGGCAACATCATCAAAACGAACAGACTCTTTTGTTTTCTCATACAGCTTTGCCTTGTTCTGGCCTACATTGAAGATGCTCCGTCCCTGACTGTTCATGCCGCGGAACATTCGCATGCCTATCCATACCAGCAGCACCAGAGGAAGCAGGTTCAGCAGGATGGACAGAAATGAGAAATCCTGAGGAGGTTTCGTATTGACGTTTACATTGTTATTTTCCAGCAGTGTCATAAGTTCGTTATCGCCGAAGGATGGGTAATAGGTGGTAAAGGCGCCTATGTTGCCCATGCCTTCTATGGTCTGCTCTGTTATGGTTACCTGGGTAACGGCGCCCTCCTGAACCATTGTACGGAAGCGGCTGTAGCTTATCTGGTTATCCGCTCCTCCACGACCGAAGATACTTATAATGCTGGGAATTAGCAGGAGAAGGAGAATTCCTGCGATAAAGGGATTAAATCTGAATTTACCGTTGCCAAAAGGGAAGGGAAAATTGCCGTTATTCTCCTGATCCTTCCCGTTGCGGTTATTTTCTGGTGTTTGCATATTGGGTACAAAGGTAGCCTTAGAATACGCTGTAGTCAACCATAGAATACCTTGCAAATTTTGCAGCTGGTTTTATAATTTCTTAACATATAGAGTGTATTAATACCTTTTTGGAGATTTATCAAATATCATGAGTTTTTTTTAAAACGATATGCCGGTGATGGTGCGGAAATCCGACAAAGAGTTGTAATAAGCGTTCTGCCTGTTTCTGCTTGGAGTTCTTGTTTCTGAACTTGTCAACGGAAGGAATGACTTGTTGCGGGCGGGCCTCATGCTCAGTACACTGCTTTAATGATGTTTCCTCTTGTGTTAGTACAGGCGGGGCAACAACGGATTGCCGCATTTGTACAGCTTACGGTGTTGCAGCTGTTCTTTTTTTCTGGACCCTGCTCTCCTCGATTGATTCTTCGGGGATTCAGCATCAGTATGCAAGTTATGCGTTTTTTTCTGATGCTTGCCGGTCTGGGGGCAACCGGTGGCGGCAATTTTCTCTATGTTCTGATTGTCATGAATTTTATCGGCTACGGCCTGGTTTATTTTTTTAAGGTGTACTCTGCCACCGGCGGTTTTCTGCCGATGCATTTTATTCTGTTTGTGGAAATCATGGTTATGTACTTTATCAGCATGCTCATTACCAAAAGGAGTATCGCCGGATTACGCACAGCTCTGAAGAAGATTCGGGAGGAAGAGGCGGTAAGCCGGGACAGGGCGCAAACCCTTACAAATGTAATGCAGGACCTGAAAGAGTCCCTTAATGTGGGCCGGGATCTGGATCAGGTTGCAAGGGATACAATCGGTTCCGTCCAGTCTGTAAGCCGCAAGCTGGGGGACATCCTCAGTCGGGCCGATCAGGTTACCGGCAAACTCGATACCACCATGAAAGACAACAGATTATTACAGACTGAAATAGGTGAAGCCCAGAGCCGTTTTCATGATCAGCAGGTAGCTATCGAAGAGACCAGTGCCTCGATAACCGAGATGACATCTACAATCCGCAACGTGTCTGTCTCTGCCCGGCAGAAGCAGAGTGTGATTTCCGGTCTGCTTAATGAGGTTGAGCAGGGGAAAGACAAACTCCAGCAAACCGCTGCATCCCTGACCAGAGTGGCGGACAACATTAAAACAGTTATTGAAACAACCAAGGTAGGGGCTATAAGCTCCCAGACGAACATGCTTTCCATGAATGCCTCCATAGAGGCGGCTCATGCCGGAGATTACGGCAGAGGGTTTAACGTGGTTGCAGAAGAAATAAGAAACCTGTCCGAGCAGACCGCGGTGCAGACTAAGGGCATAAAAAACAGTGCCCAGAAAAATATAGAGGGGATTGAACAGGCTGTTAAGGAAAACAGGGATGCAGAACATCAGTTCAGGGAGTTCCTCGATGAGGTTGTCCGTTTTGCAGACTCAATGGAAGAAATCCTTACCAATATGAACGAGATGGCCCAGGGGGCCCAGCAGATAAATGAAGCCATAGGCAGTCTGGTTGAAATTTCCAGTGAATCCAATTATGCCTTCCAGCGGGTGAGTGACGGCCTTGAAACTGGAAACAGCAGCCTGAACAGCCTTGATGAGTTTGTTAAACAGTTGGCACAGAACTTACAGCTGTTTCGTGAGGACTTTTCCCGGATCGAGGGGGAAACCAGAAAAGTGGAGAGTTTCACCAGGATAAACAGCGAACAGATGGATCGCCTGGCAGAGCTCCTTTCCTGATCCCTGTAAAATTGACCCTTTTTGCCAGTTCGAGTAGTATTACCTAATCCAGCCTCATAAGGATACACAATGGGCATACTCGAGTTTGACAATGTTAGTCTGGAGCTTGACGGCAACAGAATTCTGAATAATTTATCCCTGGATTTCTGGGAAGGCCATGTACATGCGGTGGTTGGCCCCAATGGTGCGGGGAAATCCACCCTGGCTATGACAGTTATGGGGCTGTCCGGGTATGAACACTTCACCGGTGATATCCGCTACAACGGCAGATCTCTGAAAGGGATGACCGTGGATGAACGGGCCAGACTGGGTATTACCCTTGCCTGGCAGGAGCCGGCACGTTTTGAAGGAATCAGTGTAGGCGCCTACATCGGGGCCGGGAAACCCGGGGCAAGCTCGGCGGAAATAGATGAAGCCCTGAATCTTGTGGGTCTTTCTCCTCTCCGTTACCGGCCGCGTAAGGTTGATAAAACACTCTCCGGCGGGGAGCGGAAACGGATTGAGCTTGCCTCTATCGCTCTTATGAAGCCGAAAATCGTTCTCATGGATGAACCTGATTCCGGTGTTGATATTGAAGCTGTAAACTTTATTTTCAAGGTAATTGAGCAGCTGAAGGCCGGTGGAACCACAATCATTCTGATTACCCACAGTCCTGAGGTTCTGAAGCATGCGGACCACGGTTTCCTTCTATGCCACGGACAGATGATGGATAAAGGCAACACCGAGGAGATGCTTGCCTATTTCGGCGGCAAGTGCATTCCCTGCAATCATAAAAATGCTCCCGAACTGACAGAGCTTTTTTCCGCTGATATGAAAGGAGCTGAAGCGTGAGTAGTAACACCGCTGTAGATAAACTGCTGGCATCAATAAATTCTCATAAAAAGGTGTTAGAAGGTGCTGCCCACCTGGAACTGGATGGCAATAAAATTGTCGGATCCGGAACGGTAAACGGTTTTCATATGGAAAGCGACACCGACGGTGACGGTCTCGTACTGCGTATCCGGGTGGAGCGAGGCATCAAAATTGCCAAACCCGTGCACCTCTGTTTCGGCATGCTTCCGGAAGAGGGCGTACAGAAGATTGATATGCAGGTTGATGTTGAGGAGGAGGCGGCAGTCTCCTTTACCGCCCATTGTACTTTTCCCAATGCTGTGGATGTTCAGCATCTTATGAATGCCAGGCTCAATGTAGGAGCCAATGCCCGGTATTCCTATTTTGAGCGCCATGTTCACGCTGAGACCGGTGGAATATATGTGGTGCCCAAAGCACAGATATTCCTGGATGAAGGCTCGCGGTTTAAAACAGAGTTTGAACTGTTGAAGGGCCGTGTAGGAGTCATGGATATAGACTATTCTGCAGTTGCTGGTGCCCACAGCATGCTGGATATGATGGCCCGTATTTTTGCCAGGGGAGACGATCGTATAAAAATCCGTGAAGCAGCAGTTCTCGACGGAGAAGGTGCTACCGGCGTACTTGTAAGCCATCTGGCAGTGCGGGGTGATTCCGAGGCTGAGATTTATAACGACCTTACCGCCAATGCAGCGCATTGCCGGGGGCATGTCGATTGCAAGGAGATTGTTCAGGATCGGGGAAAAGCCAAGGCCATACCTATTGTGGCGGTGAATCATCCCCTTGCCCATGTAACCCACGAGGCTGCCATAGGCTCGGTGGATTCCAAACAGCTGCAGACTCTTATGGCCCGGGGGCTTGATGAAGAAGCCGCTACGGATTTGATTATTCAGGGGTTGTTGAGCTGAGGCTGCTCTATAAACAGCTGAAAAGCTTTGCTGATTTCAGTCAGGGGTTAGATCTGGAGAGAAAGCACTGCTGTAAGCAAAACAGTAGTCAGTTCTGAAGTGCATCTTCCCCGGAAGCATTGGTATTTTTCCCGGCGGACATATTTGTTCGCCGGGAAAACAGACGGCCGGTGCACAGGATATATCCAGGATAAGTCTGTTTTTACTTTTGTGTAAAAATTGCGTGCCCAAGTCAACTATCTTTTTCCAAGATAATGAATTAATAAGACCTCCAATCTGTTCAATTCTATTTCGGTGTGATAGGTTTATTTCTGTTAACCCAGCATTGCCGGAGCCTGCATATGAAACAAAAAACGTTGTCTCTTTTCATCTTCATTGTGTGTGCTGTTTTTCTGTTTTTCCTGATGATTCTGTTCCAATTCTGCGACTGAATACTGAGATGCATAGTGCGAGGCTCTGGGATATTGATACGGACGCGGCAAATCGTTATGTGCTGACAGCGTCATATGACAAGACGGGACGTCTCTGGGACGCTGACTCAGGTCGACTGCTAAAGATTTTTCGTCCTGCTATTTCAAACAGTACTCAAGGCAGACTCAATTCCTGTGCGATTTCTCCGGATGGAACTGTAGCCGTTTTCGCTGGTTTAACTTATCCAACCTATACAGCAGAAGATTACTCGGTCTATTTTTTTAACGCCGGCACAGGTGAAATGATTCACAGATGCAGTGGGCTAGGAAATACAGATTTTAAATCTGGAATATGCTCCGGGTGGACGATATCTTGCTGTATCAATGCTCAATACTAGTGGTGTCGCCATTATCGATACCCGGGATTTCAGGATTATCAAGCAGCTTGAAGGATACGGAGAGGATACCTATGGTCTTTCCTTTTCCAGGGACGGCAGGCTGGTTACTGCCTCATTCGACGGATGGATCAGGCTCTATGACAGCGAATTTAACTTAATTAAGAAGGTGCAGCCTCAGGGTGGGAATATGCCTCAGGGAATAGCTTATTCTCCCGATCGCCAGCGTATTGCTGTCGGATTCCTTGATTCCAATAAGGTAGATGTGGTTGATGGTGCCGATCAGCATTTTTTGTACAAGGCAGATAGTACGGGTATTCAGGAAAGTTATACCCTCTCCAGCGTAACCTGGTCCAGGGATAGCCGGGTTCTCTATGCCGGAGGAAAATTTAAAGATACTGTTGATGGCCGCAGATGGAACCTTGTTCGGCGCTGGGATAATCAGGGACATGGAGAATATACAGATTTTCCCGGTGCTGCCCGTAATACAATAACTGATCTGGCCCCTATGGGAGATGGGGGCCTTCTGGTCTGCAGTACCGCATCGGACTGGTCCCGGCTGGATAGCGGGGGCGGACAGCGTCTTTATCAACATGGTTCGTTTCTTACTTTTCTGGGAACCACCTTTGATCAGGCTATGAATCTGAATTCTGATGCTTCCATAATTTCCTTTAAATCTTATTCCGGAGATCCCCTGACTTTTTCGCTTTCAACCCTGAATCTTAAAGAAGAAAGCTTTGAAGGGAGTATTTTCACGGATCAACGAGGTAGTATTTCAATGACTGACTGGAAGTACAACCGTAATCCTAAGATAAACGGAAACCTTGTTGATGGTTTGAAACAGCATGAGAATAGTAATAGTGTTTCGGTTGATCCCTCCGGAACCATGGTAGTTCTTGGCTGCAGTTTTGAACTTCGTGCATATTCTTCGGACGGGAGGCAGCTCTGGCACCATCCACTATCAAGTGTAAATATGGCGGTAAACTGTGCCGATGATGGGAAAACGGTCGTATCTGCAACTGCTGACGGTCTGCTGCATTGGGTACGTCTCTCTGACGGGAAAGAGCTCTTAACCCTCTTTGTACATTCCGATCGCAAACGCTGGGTCCTCTGGACTCCTTCCGGCTACTATGCCTGTTCCCCCGGCGGGGAGGACCTTATCGGCTGGCATGTGAATAACGGAGCCGACCAGGCTGCTGATTTCTATACGGCCTCCCGCTTCTCCGACCGTTTCTATCGACCTGATATTGTCTCACTTATGCTGGAAACCCTAAATGAAGATAAGGCAGTGGCACAAGCCAACGGCGAACGGAATATCCGTACCTCCAACACTCAGATTGCCTCCATCCTGCCGCCGGTACTGACCATTCTTGCCCCATCCGACGGTTCACACCAGACTTCTTCAAACGTAGAAGTTCGATATTCTGTCCGGACTCCCAACGGCGATCCGCTTCAGGAAATCCGGGCCATGGTGAACGGCCGTCCCGTGGAGACCGCCCGGGGGCTGAAGGTCGTTGCTTCAGGTTCCTCCGGAACGGAGAAGACTGTAAGTATCCCACTTTCTCCCGGAGAGAACTATATCTCTCTTATGGGGAAAAACTCCTCTGCCTAGAGTGATCCTGCAACCCTTATGATAAAATATCAGCAGAAGCAGCAGGAGTTTGTTGCAAAACCCAAGCTCTACATTCTGGCAATTGGTGTTTCCGATTACGCGAACCCGGATTACCAGCTCAATTATGCAGCCAAGGATGCCCAGGATTTTGCTGCCACAATGAAGGCTCAGGAAGGGGGCATCTACCGGGAGGTAGAGGTAAAGCTTCTTACCGACAGTGAAGCAACTCAAGGGAACGTTTTTGACGGCCTGGACTGGATACGCTCATAGGCGACAGCCCGGGATGTTGCCATGATATTTGTTGCAGGTCACGGAGTTACCGACAACACCGGCCGCCTCTACTATCTTGCCTACGAAGCGGATCTTGACCGGCTGCGGCGTATCGGTATTGATGCTGATGAGTTTACATCTACGGTTCAGTCAATCCCGGGTAAGGTGCTCTATTTTATGGATACCTGTCACTCCGGGGGAGTGCATGTGGCATCGAGGCGAGGTGTGGGCGATCTCGACATGACAGGGATTATCAACGAACTTTCATTTGCCGAGAGCGGAGCGGTGGTTTTTGCCTCTTCCTCCGGAAAGCAGTACTCCCTCGAGGATGATAGCTGGGGCAACGGTGCATTCACCAAGGCGCTTATTGAGGGCCTCAAGGGAGGTGCCGACTACACCGGCAGCGGTAAGATAACCATTAACATGCTGGATCTGTACATATCTGAACGGGTAAAGGAACTTACCCGGGGACAGCAGCCCCCGACTACAGCCAAACCGGATACGGTGCCGGATTATCCGGTTGCGGTAAAGGAATAGTAAGTTATATATAATAGAAGATAGCGTGAGGTTTATTTATGAAAAACAGAGGAATTTTATTCAGTTTTCTTATTCTGCTTATGTCAATGCAGCTTTTCTCCCTTCCCCGCTGGGCAATTGAGTATGGAGCGGTAACACCCTATAACAATCGGGAACATGTAACAGGGTTTGGCACCTCTGAATCCGGCGATGACAATCCCATGGAGGCTGCAAAGCTGCGGGCCTCGGACGACCTTATACGCAAGATAAAAGTCGAAATCAAGAGCAATATGACTCTTTCCACCAACGACCGGGCAGGACAATCTGCTGCCGGTATGGACCTGGTAACCACGAGTACAAGTGCACTGCAGCTGGAAGGTGTTGAATTTCAGACTGAACAGGAACGGGGTAAATGGTATGCTCTTGCCCATATAAGCCGGAATGCAGTTGCCCGGACCTATCTGCAAAAGGCAAAAGAGACCATTGCAGATTTGGAGGCAGGCCTTGTTCAGTTGGACGCCTCTTTCAATGCGGGGAAAAACAGTAGTGCTTACGATCAGGCTGTGAAGCTGCTGGTACTTTTTAATCAATTCAAGGATGATTCGGGGGTCTATCGTTTTGCGGCTTCAAAGTCTTTGCCTGCGGAGGTTTTCGGTCGCCGCATAAACAACGAGGGCAAAGCTGCGTATGAATTGGCTCAGGTGAAAAGCCGCATCCGGGATCTTTCCGGATCCGATGCCGCCGACCCTGCGGATGCAGCCCGCCGTATAGCCGGCATGCTTGCTGAGCAGGGTATATCGGCATCGGATTTTTCCGTTTCTCCATTTCTTTTTCAGAATACCGACTTTTCCAGCCAGTTCGGCCAGTACATGGGGCAGCGGTTGCGAAGCGAACTGCTGAAACGGCTGCCGCCGGTAACAGGAAAAGCATCGGTTGCGGTTCAGGGCCGATATCTTGTCAGGGACGGTACGATTGAGCTTTCCGTATCCGCCCGCAGTGTTGACGGTAGCAGCAGTGGAGCCGCCTGGGCGGAATTCCCGGAATCCCGTCTTCCGGGAGACCTCTCTGTGGAGCCGGGGAACTATGCCGAAGCAATTCAGGATATGCTCCAGCTTGCAGACGGTGCCCTTGCCGACGGGGGATTAAGTGTTGAAGCCTGGACCAACTGCGGTCGGGATGCCGAGAGTCTGGTATTCGGCGCAGGAGAGGAACTGGAACTCTATTTACGGGTGAACCAGCCTGCCTTTATTCAGCTTACCTATGCTCTATCAACCGGGGAGAAAGTCCTTCTGGAGGAACGCTTCTATATCGGTGTTGATAAGGTGAACCGGGTGGTGAAATACCCGTATGCCTTTGAGGTGGTTGCACCCTATGGGGTTGAGCGCATGATAATCGGTGCTTTCAGCAAGGAGCCGCCCAAGCCCAATGTTGTGAGTCGCCTGATAGAGGGCGAGGAGTACGACGTTTTTGAAAGTGCGGCTGCCGTGGTAATGAAGACCAGGGGTCTTAAAAGAGTTCAGTCTGATGACAGCGGCATGAATACCGGAGAGATGATTCTTACCATGACAACCGTGCCCAAGCTATCTGAATAGACAGACTCCGGGTAAGTCGCAATGTTCAAGCTCGACGGTCTGGGAAATATACGCAAGGTTCGCTGGACCAGCCTGCGGCCGGGGGTGGTGATCCTCTCGGGGGGTACTATTAACGATTATCCCATTCCGGAGCTGACAGGCTTTCCGGTGCTTACCGATTCTCTGATTTCTGAACTGTCCTCCCGTTATCAGTTTCTGGCGGGACGCGAGGTTGTGGTTGCTGAAGCTGTATACAACTACTCCCCCTTTGAGTTTGCCGCAGAACTTCGACAGAGTGAACAAAAGAGAAACAGCTTCAACCGACTGCGCCAGGATTTTGAGGCGACAAAAAAGATGGTCCTTCTAAACATGGGACTCGACCTCAAGACAGATGTGCCGATCATCGGGTCTGATCATGTTGACCGGGAATATATGGTAAAGGATACCTGGAACTCCTTTTCCTACCTTTACGGTCTGGGAGATGACCTGGAGCCTATTCCCTCTTTCTTTCACCGTATGGACCTCAGCCTTTCTCTGGCAGATCTGGTTACCAACCGGCTGCAGGAGAAATTCAATGTTCCTGACGATAGTCAGGTAGTACTGCATCTGGTGGTTGATTTCTCAAGGAGTATGGACTCCCTGGGCAAACTTGATCTGGTTGTTCAGACAGTTAATGCTTTCTACAGCTTTTATACAGAGCTTCTCTCCAATACCACTATTAAGCTCTATACCTTCTCCGATGAGTGCCGGCCAGCCCTTTATCCGCTTCAGGCGGCAGGAGTCCGACGTGGAAACACAGCCTATGCGTCTTTTTTAAAAAAGGTTCTGCACCATAAAGAAAAGGAAAAACGAAACAAGATTATCCTGTTTACCGACGGGGTTCCCACTGATCGAAGTGAAGCATTGAAAATAGCGGAACTGGTAAAGAAGAACCGCATTGATTACACCCAGATTATCTTCGATATAAAAGAGGAGAAACGTACCGAAGTTGTCTACGCAGACGGGGCAGTTGTGGATGCGGTTGATAATGTTGTTGACGAGTTGTCGGCAGACATGTTGGAACGGGTACTCTCTGATGAGGATCTGGATGCAAAAATGAAGAGAATCTTCAATGAGTTTACCGAAGTAGCTGAAACCTGCGGCGGTAACCAGATCATCCTTAAAATAAATGAACTGCTCAATCTGGTAACGGTAGAATGCTATGACCGATATCTTGGTCTGCCGAGCCTTGCAACCAGAGCAGAGACTGTTCAGGTTGAGAAGACCCGGACGGATAAACAGCGGGTGAAAAAATGGACACCCCCGCGAATGTAATAAGCAGCAGGAGTATAAAGTATGAAAAAGCTGTACATCATTGTGTTGTCTCTTGTAATGATTTTTTCATTTTCAATCGCCATGTTCGGTCAGGACTGTGTGAGCTTTATTCCGGTCCAGCAGAACACCCAGTTTGTCCTGGTGGTGGATCGCAGTGGCAGTATGGCCGGTGATCCCCTTCGGGATGCAAAACAGGCGGTGATTAACTTTATCAACAGTATGCAGCCGGGAGATTCCGCAGCCCTAATTACCTTTGAGGATCAAGTTCGGGTGGATCATAATTTTTCTTCCGACAGGGTACGTCTTGTACAGGCTGTCCGAGGCATTGAAACCGGGGGCAGGACCCGCTTCTACGATGCAGTGGGAGCAGCAGCCCGGATGTTGAAGGGAAAAAGCGGCCGCACCGCGATTCTTTTTCTGACCGACGGCAATGACAACGAGAGCAGCTTTTCTCTGAACAATATCCGGCAGATGAACATAGGAGAGCAGAACGTAGTTTACGGTATTGGGCTGGGGAATGTTGATCATAAGGGAATAAGTGCCCTGAGCACTGCCACAGGCGGGCAGTACCGGGCTGCCCGGGGGTCCGGAGAGCTCAATTCTCTCTATACAGAACTTCAGAATCTTTACTACACCGAGCATAAAGCTGCGGTGAGTACTTTCGGTGGTTATACTGTTACATCGCTGCCGGACAACCGGAAGGTATATCTGGACGGAACTCTGGTCGGATCTTCGCCGGTGAATATCGACAGAATCCGTCCCGGTGAACATGTGGTTCAGGTGGAATTTGATAATGGCTTGTGGGAGTGCAGGAGTCAGCTTCAGGCAGGAACGAAGGGCTTTGTAACCGCCAGATCCGCGGATCTTCCCGGCGACTTTATTATAGAATCCTCTCCCCGGGGAGCGGCGGTATTCATCGATGACACCTACGTAGGGCTCACGGCTATGATTCCCTCCGCCGTGGTAAACGGTTCCCTTGACCTTTCGGGTCAGTTGCGGGTGAAAGCAATGCCGGAAGGAGGCCATACAGTAAAGATTATTGTCGCTCCGGATGTTGAACTCTCCTCCTCTCAGGTCATGGAATTTGATTTTGACATGCGAAGGGTAAGCCGCTATGTAAATGTAAATGTACTGGCTGGAAAAGCCTTGTTTGCCAACGGCGAACGGAAACAGAGAAACATGATGAGCCTGATTGACAGTGCCTTCAGTGATCCCATCTTTAATGATTAGTTCAATGCTAATTCAGATTCTGAGAGGACTTAGGATGAAACGATTAGTACTCCCGGCGCTGCTGCTTGTTCTTTTTTCAGCAGTTCTTACCGCCCAGCAGGCTCAAGGGCTGGACCCTGTGCCAGGGGCTTTGAATATCTCTCTGCCTCAGGCGAATCCCCGGGGTATTGTCTCCGCTGCAGGAGCTGCTCCCGGCGACGGTGAATCTACACGGGCTCTGCCCGCAAAGGTCGACCTGCAGCAGTTTCTGCCGCCGGTAAAGAATCAGGGGCAGATTGGCAGCTGTGCTGCATGGGCCAGCGTCTATTATGCCAAAACCATACAGGAAAACCAGGAGCGCCGCTGGGGTGCCGATAATGCGGACCATCAGTACAGCCCGCTTTTTACCTATAACCAGATTACCAGAGGGGTAAACACCGGTACTGCTATTCAGGACCATATGGTGCTGATGGAAAAGCTGGGGGCTGCCCCGTTCAGTACCTTTCCCTACGTGGAAAACCTCAATGTTCAGCCCGATGCGTCGGTACTGAAGGCAGCGGAGAAGTATCCCGCCTCCTCTCACAAAAACCTTGATACCTACGACAGCAGTACAAAAACCTGGTCGGTAAAACTGGAGTCCGTCAAGGCGACCCTCGCCGAGGGGCTGCCTGTTGCAGGCGGTTTTCAGGTCTACGAAAACCTGTACAGCTACCGGGGCGGTATCTACAACAAGGCAGGTGGTGCTGCTTCCGGTGGGCATGCTATGTGTATTATCGGTTATGACGATTCCAAAAGGGCACTGCACCTGGTTAACTCCTGGGGAACATCCTGGGGAGATGAGGGGTTCCTCTGGATGGATTACGACCTGTTTGAGACTCTCTGCACCTACGGCTGTGTGGTTATGTATGACACTGTTCTTCCTGTGCCGGAAAGCATTCAGGCACCTGTGAATCTTGAAGGAAGCAAGGGGGTGTATAAAAACCGCATAGAGTTATCCTGGACTGCAGTGGATGGTGCGGAATTGTATATCGTTTACCGCGTGGATAATGCGGAGGGGGTATTGAAAGAGGTTGGCAGGACTGATGAACCCTCCTGGATCGAGGATGAACTTCCTCCCGGGGTGACTTATGTCTATGCGACAAAGGCTGCGAAGAAGAAAGGCGCCGGACTGCTTGAGAGTGACTTCAGTGAGATAGCAGAAGGCTGGACAGCAGAAGAGAAGTTTCCTCCGGGGATACCTTCTAATCTTACATTCGGCTTTTTCATGGGAAACCCCGTACTGGTATGGCTGCCCGTCGAAGAGGCGGAAGGCTACAACATCTACCGCTGGTCGGATGCGGATGAGTCCTTCATTCTGCTGGGACGTTCAAAGGATTCGGCCTTTATGGATTCCGGGTATAAAAATCTTAATAAAGCAGGAATTGTCTACTACATCGTACAGGCTTATAACTCTAACGGCGAAGGGTATCCCACGGAGAGCCTTGCGGTGCTGAAGGAGATAGCCGAAGTGAAGCCTGAGGAAGAGATTATCGAAACTGATACCCTCAAGGATGATATTCCCGCTGCAAAGAAAGAGCCCTTTGACGGAGATTTCTACCGCACCGATTACTTTGATTATGAGTACACCGTGAAGCAGTTCCGGGAATACTACGAAAAAGAGATGCAGGCTTTCCGGGATTTTCAGAAAAATGAAGCGGACAGCTTCGAAGCCTGGAAACGACAGCACAGCCGGTGAAAGTAAAAATATTTTCAAAAACAGTAAATGGAGACAGATGAATGAAGCATAAATATTTAATCGGAATAATTATCTGTATTTTTTTCAGTTTTACAGCAGTTGCTGAGAACAAGACAGCACTGCTTATCGCCAATGGAGACTATAGAAATTTCTCATCCCTTGCTAACCCGGTGCCTGAAGACCGGCAGCTTAAGAGTGCCCTTCAGCGCCTCGGATTTCAGGTAACCTTGATAACTGATGCCGGCCGGGAAGAGATGCTGGATGGTCTGATGGATTTTGAGCGTTCTGTGAAACAACGCGGCGGAATCGCGTTTTTTCATTACGGCGGCCATGCCGTGCAGGTAGGAGGAAGCAACTATCTCATTCCCGCAACAGCGGATATTCCCGATGAACGGCGGGTGAGTACCCGGGCTGTGGATGCAGAGGAGGTTATGGCAACTCTGGAGGCGTCGGGAAGTGATACAAATATAGTTATTCTTGATTCCTGTCGTAATAATCCGCTGCCCGCCGGAAGTGGGCGGAGTGCAAGCAGGGGATTGGCTGTTGTAGGCAAAAAACCTCCCAATTCCATTATCGTTTACTCTGCAGAATCGGGAACTGTCGCCCGGGACGGAGTATTTACACCTGCTCTTGTTCAGGCGCTTTCAATGGAAGGTAAAAGTTTCCAGGAAATCCTGATGCAGACCCGTCAACGGGTTTATGAACAGACTAACGGGGCTCAGGTCCCGGGTGAATATAACCAACTTTTCCAGCCAGTGTATCTGAGTGGACGCCATGCAGCAGAAGGTAGTATCAGTTTCGGTAAAGTAACAATAGAACCAGGGACTATTGCTGTTAATGTTGTTACTGCGGGGACTCTCGAAATAAACGGGCAGACTGCGCAAATTCCCGGGGGGGGGAAGTCTACCGGTAAACGGCCTGAATCCCGGGAATTATAGCCTGACTGTCCGCTATGGCGATGGTCATAGCGAAACGAAAACTGTTGAGGTTCGGAGCGGACAGACTCGAAGTGTGTCCTTCGTCTACTCCAGTCGTCAATCAGAATTTGTAAAGATTGAAGGTGGTACTTACAGTATGGCCGGGGTTAATACTGACGTTCATTTAAATACCTTTCTGGTTGCAAAGACAGAGGTGACTGTAGCAGATTTTAGAGAATTTATTGAGCAGACAAACTACCAGACAACAGCAGAAATACTGGGCTGGTCTGTAACTCCAAGCTGGAAGACAACCTCAGGAGCTTCCTGGCGCAACCCCGGATTTCAACCCCGGGATAGCATGCCTGTTGTGGGAATAAGCTGGTATGATGCAGTTGAATATTGTAATTGGAGAAGTGAAACCGATGGGTTACGTCCTGCCTATTCTGTAAATAAGCAGGTTCAGGATCCGAATAATCTTAACGCACACGATAAACTGAAATGGACTGTAAGACTCATTTCGGGCGCAAATGGATATAGACTTCCCTCAGAAGCCGAATGGACGGTAGCTGCTCAGGGTGGAAGAAGAGCCGGATATTCAGTGTATGCCGGGTCCAATGATCCCAATGCTGTTGCCTGGCAGGGAGGTAATTCTTCTGCATCCCTTCATCCATTTGGAACATTAAAACCCAATGAACTGGGGATCTATGATATGAGCGGTAATGTCTGGGAGTGGTGCTATGACTGGTGGGGTTCTGCACCTCCTGGTGGAACACAACCGATGGGACCTATCTCAGGGGAGTATCATTTTATAAAAGGCGGCGGAGCATGGGATAGCGTCGACTTGTCACAGATTACTCACAGAGGTCACTTTGGTGCATCCTATCTGTCTGCCTACTCATTTGGAATGCGTCTGTTCAGAAACCTGTAACAACCGGAGCTGAAAATGAAAAAACTGATTGTTCTTTTACTGATGACCTTAAGCCTTATCTCCCTCACTTCCGAAAACCGCTATGCCCTGATTATCGGCAATAGCGAATACACTACATTCGGCAGCCTTCAGGGGCAGCCGGTAAACGATGCGGCGGATATCTCTTCGTCCCTGAAGCAGCTTGGCTTTGATGTGACAACTCTGCGGAATGCAAGCCTGCGGGATATGAAAAATGCCACCAGGGTATTTCGCAGCAAGCTTCATAATGATTCAGATGCAGTCGGCTTCTTTTATTATGCCGGACATGGAGTTCAGCATGATGGAGAAAATTATCTGATACCCGCCGATGCAGAGATTCCGGATGCTGTAGAACTTGAGTATGAGGGGTATAAAATCAGCTACCTTATGGATCAGATCGGTGCCGCCGGCAATCAGCTGAATATGGTTATACTCGATGCCTGCCGCGATTTTCCAGCAGCCTGGTCCCGGTCTGTAAGCCGGGGACTGACGGTTGTCGGAAATCGACCTGCAGGCAGCCTTATAATGTTTGCCACCAGCGAGGGAGAGGTTGCCGCTAACGGCTCCGGCAGAAATGGTCTTTTTACATCAGTTCTGCTGAATCACCTTCAGACTGCCGGTATAGATATTGAAGAAGTTTTTGAACGAACCGCTGCAGATGTTCAGGAAAAAAGCAACGGGAAACAGATTCCTGAAGTGTATGACAAATTTACCGGAGACGTGTATCTGGCGGGAGCAGTGAATCAAAAGGCAGAGGATGTCCCCGGCTGGTTTACCGATCCTCCCTGGTTTGATGATGCAATTAGCGGTGTGGGCAAACACAACTCGGACGAGTTGGGGGCTGCTATTCTTTTATCCCTCGTCCATAGTCTTGGCGATATTTCCAACCTGATGTATGCGAAGGTTGACTCGAAGCTCACTGACTATACCACTGAAGATGATGTTGAAACTCAAGTTGTTGAATCAGTTACAAAAATGACCTCTGAAACTTATCTCGGGCCGATCAATATACAGACTCAGGAAACAGAGTATTTTCAGGAAGCAAGTTCTCTGGAGAGTTCCCAGACTCTTTCCATTAAAGAAAAAATATCGCAGGTGTTTTTCAGTAGTAATGGCACCATTTACCAGATACTAAGTTTTTCTCAGGACTCGGAGGAGAAAGGTGAACCCAAACATATTGATTATTTTGAGGTTAATCCCGAATTATCTCCCCGTGACTGCTACAAGCTGCTGTTGTCCCTTGTTGAAGATACCGGCGGTGAAGTGCAGAAATATATAGCCGGAGACAAGACAGTGTACGCAATGGTAACTGTGGACAAGAATAGTCTGACAGTTCCGGAAACTGAAAACCCTTAATTAACCGAATAACTCAACACCGGCCAGTAAGCTTTTCGTCCTTTATGCTCGATATACAGCGAAACTTTTAATGTTCCTCTAACAGGACTGATGGAACCTGAAAAAATATCCCCATTTTTTTTCAAATAGGAAAATGATTTGCTGTTACCGATAAACGCCGCCTGTTCAACTCCGGGAACCCGCAGTTCCAACTCGATCTCTTCTCCGGACTGTAGGGTTTTCTGTATGGGAGCTTTCAATATTTCAATCTCCGCGTCATATTGGTTAAAGCTTTCAGGAATCCCCAGCCCCTGGTCCAGGCTTTCAGTTATTATCTGTTCCGGCACTCCCAGGGCATACAGGCTTTCAAAGAAGAAGGATTTATAATATTTCCTTATAACATAGTCTGTCATGGAAATCGGGTCTGCCATCAGCTGCCACTCTTCCTCTGCCGGCAGGTGGGTCCATAGAAAAAGGTCCGGAGGACAGTCAAACCAGAAGTCACTGAAATCCCACACAAACGAACGGTTACTGACATGCCCTGCACCCCAGGTGGAATCCATCAGACGCCAGCTTTCATCAACAAGCACCGCATTCCATGCGTGGTTGGTCCTCCTGAATCTGCTGCGGTCTCTATATGCGTAGCCCTTTGCGTACCCGGATATCAGCCGGGAATCAAGGCCCAGGCCTCGGGCAAGGCTGTTGAATAACTCAGCATATCCCTGGCAGATTGATTTTCCGGTTCTGAACACCTCTGTGGGATTTGTTACAGCCCGTCTCCCCGAGAAATAGGCTGAAGCATCGTAGGCGATATTGGATGTCATCCAGATGTACACTGCCCTGACTTTTTCCGTATCGGTTTTGGCAAGGTCTGCAAGCTGGGCAACAGTTGTTTCGATGCTGTCTGCTTTTGGGAGTGAGCGGACGGCCTTGTCGAGGAGCAGGAAGTTTATAGCTTCTGCATTTTCCTGCGCTGTCAGTTGAACTGAACCGGCAAGGGCAAATCCTGATAGAAGAATTGTAGTTATTAGCACTCTACTGAATCGCCATACATGCATAAGGATTCCTTGTTTTTTTTCATATATCCGCATTGTAGGTATCAGGTAAGTGTTATTTGGGAACAGAGTTTAATTAAAGACAGTGAACAGCGCTGTAACAAATCCGAGCTGTCCCACTCAGAAAATAAACTTCCATTTGGTATTATTGGCAGATGACTTGTGAATTGCTTCCGCAAGCATACTGTCTCCACGGATCATCTCTTCCCGGAGCCCGGATATTTCGTGGGTCAGACGAATATTAAAACGCTTATCAAGATCTGCTATGCTTGTTCTTACGCTGGTAATGTTCTTCTCGAACTTTTTTTCTGAGTCACTAAGTAGAACTTTTACGCTGGATATCTCTTCTGTCAGCTTCTTCTCAAATCGTCCTTCTGCTTCGGTAAGATCAACCCGGATGGCGGAGACCTCTGAAACCATCTTTTTCTCAAACCGACCCTCAGATTCGGCAAGATCAACCCTGATGGGAGAGATTTCTTCCGCCAGCTTCTTCTCGAACCTGAGTCCTGCAGTTTCAATAACAGAATTTTCCGTCTCTTTCTCCTGCTCGTTGAGAACCGCGATCAGCGCGTCGAATCCTTCGTCTCCGAGCTTGTCTCGTAATGGTTTAGGTATAGTAATTAATGGTGTTCTCTGCCTCCTTACCATACTGATACCGAATAAAAGTATATTCTGATTTTATTCAGCGGTCAAATCGGGCTCTTCTAATCGTAGTTTCCTTGTTTAGAGATACTTGATGGGCTAAACTGATAATTAAATATACATCTGTACCACTTCCATGCCTTCTGAAAAAGTGTATTTGCAAGGAGTTTTCCATGCGCAGAAATGTAGTTCTTTTTTTCCTGTTATGTTTTGTATTCAATCTGTCCCTATTCTCCCAGAACAAAACAGCCCTGGTCATCGGAAACGGCGGCTATCAGTATTTCCCGAGGCTGTCACAGCCTACACAGGAAGCCGTGTCTATGAAGGCCTCCCTATAACGCCTCGGTTTTGAGGTCATCTATGTTGTGGCTGGCACCTACGACCGCATGTACGATGCCCTGGCTACCTTCGAGACAAAGTTGAAACAGCGGGGCGGCATTGCCTTCTTTCATTACGGTGGACACGGCCTGCAGGTGGACGGGGAGAACTACCTGCTGCCGGTGGACAAGGATATTCCCGACGAACGGCGGGTACGTTCCCGGGCTTTGAACGCCTCGGAGATTGTTGATCTTATGGCTGCCGCCGGAAGTACAACCAATATCCTTATTCTTGACGCCTGTCGGGACAATCCTCTGCCCGCTGCAACCCGTTCCGGAAACAGCCGGGGGCTGGCCAAGCTGAAGGCGCCGGTAAACACTGTAGTGGTATATTCCGCCGAGGCCGGCGATACTGCTCAGGACGGGGTTTTTACCCCGACCCTGCTCAAGTACTTGGAAGAACCTGGACTCAGTTTTACCGAGGTTTTGCGCAAGACCCGCCGCGAGGTTTATGATCGTACCGGCGGCCACCAGACTCCGGGTGCATATGATCAGCTATTTGATCCGATTTATCTGGCCGGTGTGCCTTCCGGGAATAACCCGGAAAGTGTTGTCTCGAGTAGAAGTAGTTCGCCCGCATCGGTTGCTCCGACACCTACCGTGCCTGAGAGCTTTGTGCTGGTAAAAGCGGGGAGTTTTACCATGGGATCGCCTGCGAATGAAATTGGGCGTTTTGATAATGAAACCCAGCACCTGGTTATTTTAACCCGGGATTTCTACATAAGTACTCACGAAGTAACCCAGGTTGAATACCGGAGTATAACAGGGAGCAATCCGAGTTTCTTCAGGGGAGACAATTTGCCGGTTGAGCAGGTTAGCTGGAATGATGCAGTTGAATACTGTAACAAATTGAGCCAAAAAGAAGGACTTACGCTCTGCTATAGTGGTTCGGGTGACTCTGTCCGGTGCAATTTTGATGCCAATGGCTATCGGTTGCCTACCGAAGCGGAATGGGAATACGCTGCCAGGGGTGGACAAAGCGCAGGACTGTATCAGACCTATGCGGGTTCAAATAGTATCAGTTCAGCAGGATGGTATGCAGATAACAGTGGTAATAGAACTCATCCGGTAAGCCGGAAGTCTTCTAACTCTTTGGGACTGTATGATTTAAGCGGCAATGTTTTAGAATGGTGTTGGGATTGGACTGAGGATTATAACGGTTCTGTCACGGATCCGATGGGAAGTTCCACAGGTCACTGGCGTGTAAGACGCGGGGGTAGTTGGGGGCTTGGTTCCAAATATTGCCGCCTGGGTTATCATGGTACTCCCAGCCCCGGATATAGCAAAAGTAATCTTGGCTTTCGTGTTGTACGTACGGCGGATTAGGCTTCGGCGTTACTATGGCACAGGCAATTCTGAGCAGGTATTTTTATTTTATCTCCCTTAAATCAATTCCCCGCATATTCCCGATAACCCCGTCTGCCTTGCAGAGGTAGGGAAGGGTGCGGGGATCTTCTCCTAACATAGCACTCCCCACGGTATCCACGGCCACCGGATCGAATCCTGCAAGGATTGTGTTGAACTCTTTCGGTCTTCCCGAAAGATGGGATCCGGTGAGTCCAGTTACGGCATCGACAATTGAAAGATCAGGTTTTTTGTAGCGGCAGATATCAACAACCGAGAGGTCCGCTGACGGCAAATGCAGCTGGGATTTGTTCCATGATCCATTGTAAAAGTTTCCCGGTGCAATACCAAAGAGGTTCTTCATGGCAATGGTGGTGCGGGTAAAGCTGTGGCCCTTCAGTATCGGCATGGATACCAGATATGCATCGCTCAGGATTTTCGGCATGTGAAAGGTTTTTAAGCTGAATGCTTCCGGGTTTTTTAGGGTTACGGTTTCTGTATCGTTGAAATCAAAGAGTTCCAGACCATATCTGTCTGCGAGCTTTTTATATCCCAGTTTTTTATAGATATTGGGGGTGGATCCGTAGCCGCAGCCCTCGCCGATGGCAATTTGAGCATCTGTTTTGTCTTTCAGGTACAGATATACCGCTTCCACTATCTCCACCGGGGTTGTTACCGGCGGAGGGGAGGAGGTCGTCAGGTTTGGTTTCAGGATAATCAGACCGTCCTTCGGCAGCTTCTGTTGTGGTTCTGCTCCAAACAGAGTGTCCAGGGCTTTTGAAACGGTATCAGTGTAGTTTGAGAACTGCGCTTTGATTACTGTCGACATGGGGATACTCTTGCAAACCTGATTGATATAGTCAATCGTCCGGTATTGATTAAAAAGTCCTTGCAGAAAATCATACCTTTAGGGTATTTTAGTAGTTAAACGAAGGAAGAATGTAATTATCCACTCTTTTTATTGACACAGGAGGCCACGAAAATGATTGAGGTTGCTAACGTAACCCGTTATTTCGGTGACTTCTGCGCTGTTGACGATCTCTCATTCTCCATTTCCAAGGGAGAGATTATAGGACTCCTCGGTCCGAACGGCGCCGGAAAAACCACAACTATGCGAATGATAACCGGCTTTTTAAGTCCCTCTGCAGGGTCTGTAAAGGTTGCCGGTACAGATGTCCGGCAAGACCCGGAAAAAGTAAAGAACCGGATCGGCTATCTGCCCGAGATGGCACCTTTCTACGGCGAAATGATGGTCTACGATTTTCTGAAATATGCGGCCCGCATGCACGGTGTGGAAGATGAAGCTCGAATCGGCGAGGTTGCCCGGATGTGTGCCCTGGAAGATGTAATGCATAAAAACATTGAAAATCTCTCCAGGGGATACAAGCAGCGGGTTGGTCTCGCCTTTACCCTGGTCCATGATCCGGACATCCTTATTCTGGATGAGCCGACCTCCGGACTCGACCCCAACCAGATTATTGAGGTTCGCAGGCTTATCAAGGAGATCGGCAAAACCAAGACGGTTATTATTTCCACCCATATACTTCCTGAAGTGGAAGGACTCTGCGACAGGGTGATGATTATAAATCGTGGCCGCCTGGCAGCGGATGCTCCCACTGAAGAGCTGACTGCCCGGTTCGGTTCTTCTGTTTCTGTAAAGGTTCAGGTACAGGGCTGCAGCCTTAAGGAACTGCAGGATGCGGTTTCTTCACTGCCCGGTGTTGTTGAAGTACTGCCGGTGCATGAAGGTGAAGAGGGGCTTACATCAGTGCTTATTTCAAGCGAAGGAAAGGAAGATTTGCGTCCACTTGTGTTTCGGACAATAGCAGATAAGGGCTGGGTGCTCTATGAATTGACCCAGCAGAAAAACTCCCTTGAGGATGTTTTCCGGGGACTTACCCAGGCAGACAGCGAGGGTGGTGCTGCATGAGAACTGTAATGACCATAACAATCCGCGAGGCGAAATCCTTTTTTCAGAGTCCCATGGCCTATATCGTAATCGGGCTTTTCCTGTTTATTACGGCAATCCTCTTTTTTCCAACCTTTTTTATCTATGACCGGGCGGAAATGCGGGGATTCTTTCAGATGCTGCCCATACTGTTCTCATTTTTTCTTCCCGCAGTAACCATGCGCATGCTGGCGGAAGAGGTAAAAAGCGGAACCCTGGAAACTCTTATTACCCTGCCGGCCGAACCTTCCCGAATCGTTGCAGGTAAGTACCTGGCCTCCCTGCTTTTTCTTGCAGCAATGCTTGCACCTACCCTGATCTATCTAGTGCTGATTGCTCCCGCTGGGAATCTGGATGTCGGTCCTGTTGCAGGCGGCTATATCGGTGCGCTGTTTTTAGGTGCTGCGTATGCTGCGGCCGGGATTTTCACCTCATCCCTGACAAATAACCAGATCATTGCTTTTGTTCTTTCCCTGGGACTTTGTCTGATTCTCACTTATGTGGACAAGTTTATGATTTTTCTGCCGCCGGTGGTGGTTACCTTCCTTCAGTATTTCAGTGCAGGGTACCACTTTGACACCATAGCCAAGGGAATTATCGACAGCCGCAGCCTTATCTACTTCGTATCCCTCAGTCTGATTTTTCTTATCGGTGCTGTCCGGGGCGTAGAGGCACGGAGGTAGGGAACATGAAATTCTTTAATTATCTCGCTTCCGACCGCAGCAACCGGCTGCTTCTGCTTATTGTAATTATTCTGATTAACCTAATTTCTCTGAATCTGTTTTTCAGGGTGGACCTGACCGAAGGGAACAACTTCTCTCTTTCCGAGGTGAGTAAACAGACCATCCGTACTCTGGGGGAGCCCCTTAAAGTGTCGGTTTTTTTCTCCCGGGACCTTCCTGCTCCTTACAACGGTGTTTCCCGGTATCTGAAGGATCTGCTCTCGGAATATGATTCTGTTGGCAATAAAAACTTCAAGTACCAGATTGTCGATGTTGACAGTGAAGAGGGTATGGATATTGCCGGTTCCTACGGTATGCATACCGTTCAGGTTCAGTCCATCGGTTCCGATGAGTTTCAGTCACGAAATGTCTTCATGGGCATGGCTATAAGTTATGCCAGCTCAGTGGAACAGTTACCGGAGATTACCGGTACAGAGGGGCTTGAATATAAGATTACCACCACAATTTCCCGCCTGATAGGAACCGTGGGTGCCGCTGCATCCTTAAGCGACAAAGTGAAGACCCTGCTGTACTACAGCCCTTCTCTTGCCGAATTCAATATCAAGGGATTCGATCAGCTTGAGGGACTTGCCGGCGAGGCTGTGGGTGTTGTTAACGGCGAAAACAACGGTATCCTGGAACTTGAAGTTCGCAAGGTAGATAGCGATGCTCAGGCGACTTCCCTCATGGAGCAGTACGGATTTCCCCGGCTCTCCTACAAGGATAAAGATAATCCTGACCGTATTCATGAAGCCACCATGGGTCTGGTACTCCAGCTGGGTGAACGTTTTACCACAGTCCCCATGGATATTGCATCACAGCTCTTTGGTGGTTATGCCCTGACAGGCGTAAGCAAACTTGATGCAAAGATCAGTGAAGCACTTGAAGGCCTTCTCAGTGAAAACACTCCGGTTGGCTATGTAACCGGACACGGTGAGCGTGATCTTAATGACCCTCAAAGCGGTGATGCTGTCTTCAGGACAGTTAACGAAAATCTCTACGAAATACGTGAGATTAATCTGGCTGAAGAGGAGATCCCTCTTGAGATGTCCACACTGGTTATCAACGGTCCAAAGGCTGCCTACGATGAGAAGGAGCTCTATGCTCTGGATCAGTTTGTCATGGGCGGCGGAAGTCTGGTGGTTTTTCTTGATCCTTATCAGGTAATCGACCCCCGTCAGATGGGTCAGCAAGGCGCCCCCATGTATCTGCCGGTTAACACCGGACTCAACGATCTGCTTAAGAAATACGGTATAGATGTTAAAAGGAACTACGTTCTGGATAAAAACTCCTACAAGGCTCAACCGGAATACGGCGGAATGCAGCTCTATCATGTGCCGGTTCTCGCCAAGGAGAGCCTGAATCAGAGTCATCCAATAACAAAGAACCTTGGACAGGTGCTCTTTCTCTCTGCATCTGAGGTTGAACCGGTGGAAACTCCTCCGGCAGAAGCAGAGGTGACTGTTTTAGCAAATACCTCGAATGAAGCCTGGCTTATGGAGGGTGATCATGTGGATCTGAATCCCAACACTATGTATCCCCCGGGTGAATCCGATCTGAAACAGTATCCCCTGTTGGTAATATCGGAGGGCCGGTTTTCCAGTTTCTTTGATCAGGAGCCGAAGGCGGAGGGTGCGGAGGGAGCATCTGCAGGAGATTCAAGTGTCAGTGCCAGCCGTCATATGCAGAGGAGCATCCGCCGGGGTAAGATTATTGTAGCGGGAACCTCCGAAATAGCCGGTCCCCAGCTGTTAGATCCCCAGGGGCGTGGGCCCAACTCAGTTTTAATGCAGAATATTCTGGATTATGCCAACGGCAATGAAGAACTTCCTCTTATCCGCAGCAAAGGATTCAACCTCAATTCTTTAGGTGAAACAGATCCCAAATATCGGGTGTTTGCCAAGGGATTCGCCATGGCAGGTCTTCCCATCCTTACTATACTTGTCGGAATTATTGTGTGGCGTATGCGCGAACGGCGCAGGAAGGTTGTTCAGCGAATGTTCAGCCGCGAAGAACAGTAGGGGAGGAGAGATATGAAAACAACACTGAGTAAAAGCAAAATAATCTATCTTGCTGTTATTGCTGCTCTGGTGGTAATTCTAGTAATTCAGCAGATTGCCGGCAGAGATATTACTCCGGATATTCCTGTAGTGGATGCCGCAGTTGACGGAATGACAATTGTCAACGGCGACGAAACCATCAAGCTGACCAAATCAGGTGATTCCTGGATTGCCGGGGATGAACAATATCCTGGAGATTCTGAAAAGATAGACGGACTGGTAAAAAAGATTACCGGAATAACAGCCCTGGAAAAGGTAAGCTCCTCCGGTTTTTTTCGCCCCTACCAGCTGGAAGAGCAGGAGGCGGTTCAGGTTTCCATACTAGAGAAAGGCAGCTCTGTGCGAACGGTACTGATCGGCAAGGCCAGTCCTACCGGCAGGCAGAGCTATCTGCGCTTTCCCGACAGCGATGAAGTATTGCTGGTATCCGGCAATCTCCGGCGGGATTTCGAGCTCAGCCTTGATGATCTGCGCAACAAGCTGATCTTTGCCGTTGATCCTGCTTCTATAAGCCGGGTTGAGCTCTCGGGCCCCGATGGTGATCCGGAAGGAATTATCAGGTCCGAGGAAGGCTGGACCACCGATGATGGTGAAATGTTAGATCAGGAAAAGGTGAGTACCTTTGTTCGAAATTTTGAGCGCTTCACCGCTGTATCGTATCCAGAGGCTTCATTGGATACTGGAGAGCTTCTTAAGCATATCCGGCTGGAAACTGACAAGGGAGAGATCTCTGTTGAGATCATTCTTGAGAACGAACAGGGCTATCTGGCCAGGAGTTCAGCTTCTCCCTATATTTTTCAGATTCCCAAGTACCGAGGACAGCAGATTATTAAAACAGCAGCAGACCTGATGCCCGGCGATCAGTAGTAGTCGTCGTAGTCATCGTCATCCAATATTAGGTATTCCCGGACAAGCTCCCAGATGAGGTTGTCGCAGGGAGTCCCTGCCTCACCGGAGGCCGGCAGGCCTCCGTGTGGGTCATATCCGCAGGAAAGAAACCGGCTTTCAAGGTCGATATCGTCGGTCTCTTCAATCTCTGTGCGCAGAGCTCCTTCAAAAACACCATAAAGAAGATCGTCCTCCAGGGCATCGTTCAAAGCGTATTCATCCCGGAATGACTGAAAATCCTCACCCCCTTCACGTCCGTGGTTACTGAACATGCGGGATGCAAGCAGCTCAAGGGTCTCTTCCGTCCAGCCGAAACTCTCCACCGCTGCGGATATTCCGTCGGTTTCTTCGGTATCGGCAAACATTTCAAACCGGTTTAAGGCTTCAAGATACTCTCGATACGGGTGGATCCATTCCCGGTTTGCCCGGATAAGTGCGGTAAAAGCATAGGTTCCCAGGGGTGCAGAGGGGGATTCCATGAATAATGACTGTCCCATTTTTTCCAGGGTCTCCTCAATAAGACCGGGGAGATCAAAGCCTGCAGCAGCGTAGAAAAAGCTGTGTTCACTGGTGAGGGTTACCGGCCGGCCGGAAGGTGCCTCCAGGTGCCATGATGGTGTCGGAAGCTCTGTAAATTCACCATTTTTGAGGGTGCCGAATAGAAGTTGAAGGTACTCATCTTCTTCGCTATCTCTTCCCGGCCCCTCCCCCAGGGAATCCAGAAGATCCTGAATCTCCTTGAGGACGGCGGAGACGCTTTCGATGTCATTGAGATTCGGTGTGAACCGCTTGATTGCCATGACCTGCCTCCTGCTTCTAGTATACACAGCGAAAGCTCAGGAGGAAAGAAAAGTTTACTTTTTACAGCAATTCTAAATTTAGAGAATGATGCATCCATGAAGACCGGATTTTTACGGAAATCCTCGGGCAACTCCTTTGAAAGAGGCAATTTTTCTATATCAATCTGTACGATTGCCATAATTAGAATTGCTTTATTTTTTACCGATATGTATGCGCATATCCAGAAAGTCCCGCTCCTCGTCAATCATGCGGTACCAGGTATACTTTTGATTTTCCTTCATCATTTCCTGCAAGCCCAGTTCTTTCAGCTGAGCATACACTGCCTTGCTTTTTGCGGCTTTCAGGAAGAGGTCCCGCTGCTCAAGATTGAGAAATTTGTTGATCATCTGAGGGAAGTTTGCTTCCAGGTGGTTATTGAACTGGTGTTCGATAGCCTTGTATTTATGCAGGATTTCTTCGGCGTATATGGGAAGTACGGGATCAACGTTTCTCATCAGGGGCAGGTACGCACACAGCAGGTCGAGAATGGCTATGGGACGTTTGTAGTCGTTGCCTGAATTATAGAGCTTGATAGCCTCTCTGCACTGAGCCAGGATATCATCCCGGGATTTTCCGTCTATTTTGATTGAACCCGCCAGATCCACCACCTTGGCTATGGCTTCAACAAGTGATACGAAGATACTGTCCCTCCACTGTCCCTTATCCAGAGCGTCATACAGTTTTATGAAGCTCTTCTGGTAGGCCAGCCGCTCCTTCTGGGTGTCCTTGAACAGCAGCTCATATACATTCAGATCCATCCCTTTGAAACGGAAGCGTCCGAGGTTGAAGTAATGAACTGCATTGAGAATATCATCCTTGTTTACGATGCGGATCTTCTTCAGCTGATGGGTTACATGATTAGTCAGGAGAATCTTTGTCTTCTCCGGATCCAGAGTATTGGCAAAGCTCTGCAGTCGGGCAGCGGTATTTATAACATCTCCGGAGATATCTCCATCCCTGGTTATTACCAGAGGAGTAAAACTTTTTCCGCCGGCAATCCCTCCGGAGACAGTCATATCCGGAAGAATTATCTTGTTTACCACCCGGCTTTCCACCAGTTTACGGCTTTTGATAATTCTGCGCCGGGAAAAATAGTCGGTAACATTCACCGCTGTGGAGGTAATACTCTTTGCGCTAACTGCAACCAGAATGATGGTGTCTCCTTCAGAGCGCCAGCTTAACACGCCGTAGTTTTTCGCTATGCGGCGGATATCATCCTGTATACAGTCATCAAGGAGCTGCAGCATGGAAAGGTTTCGCCGGTATTTCTGGCAGAACTCGGAGTAGCCGTGAATATCGAGAATTCCCACATATACGGAAGATATTGTGGTGTTTCGTTTAAGGTCGCCGGTTCCTTCAATGCCCTGAAAAGGTATCACCAGTTCTTTCCAGAGATCGGGATAGTCCTTCAGGCTAATGGGGGCGAATACGCCCCAGTTAAGCTCTTTAATCAAGTGGAAGATTTTCTTGAATACACTCAGATTGGATGGATTCATGGGCAGGTAATGCACCAGGTCCATAAGCTGGGTAAAGGAGTTGAGACTCCGGTTGATTACTTTATTATAAAGGAATTCAAAAAGTTCGTAGGGCGATGTTGAAATCCTGTAGTCTTCAATTCTTTTCATTTCTGTTTAGTGTACGTCCAGGCAGAAAAAAAATCTGTCCCGGAAGACCTGTTTTTTCAGGAATTGCGTTTTTGCTTATTAAAAACGCCGGTTCTCTCTACAATCTTAAACCATACTGCCCCTGAAAGTCCAATAACACCGATAATTACCGGAGCTGCTGTAAACCCGGCAGCTACAGTTATAAGACCGGCAGCTAATGGTCCGGCAAATACGCCTGCATCAGTAAAGAGCCGCCAGACCCCCATGAACTCCCCCACCTCATTCTCCGGTGCGAGAACCGCACTGTATACCATATTGATCCCCGATCCGAAACCATTGCCAACGCCGATCAATGCAGCAACTGCCAGCAGAGATATAAAACCACCGCTTAAAGGGATAAGGATAAGACCAGCAGAGAAAACTGTTATGCAGAGAATGGCTCCCCGGTGAATACCGAAACGGTCATAGATATGTCCGGCTGGATAGAAAAAGAGGGTATCGGCGAGACCGCCGATTCCCATGATTATTCCGATCTGCTCCAGGCTGAGTCCCAGATGCTCGCCGTAGAGGGGCAGTAGAACCGGTCGGGCTGAACGGAGAACTCCTAAAACGAGGATTCCCAGTCCGGCTGTCAGCAGGATGTGTCTGTAACGGAGCAGGGCGGCTACAACGTTCCGCCGTTCTCCTGAAGCCTCTGTTTTTTCTATGCCGGGAATCTGCAGCATAAGATAGATGGAAGAGAGTATTACCAGCAGACCTGCCAGAAGGAACAGTGAGCTGATTCCGAAGTGTGCGGCAATAAATCCTGCTGCGATCGGTCCCAGAAAGGAGCCGATGCGTATCAGGCCGCCTACATTGGAGAGCGCTCTTCCCCGGGCATTCTCCTTCACCAGTGTTCTTATTATTGAAATCTGAGCTATCTGCCAGGACGCTCTGGTTGCGCCGTAGAGCATCAGTACGGGAATCAGCAGAACAACCGTATGGGACAGGCCGGTCAGGATAAAGGTGAGTCCCATGGCAAGGGAACTTATAATAAAGACAGTCTTACGGTTGAACTTCTCTGTTAGTCTGCCTGCAGGAAGATCGAAGAAGATTGTTCCCAGGGTCGGGAGTGCCGCAATTACTCCGGCAAGGGCATTCCCTGCTCCGATTTCCAGTGCGTAGAGTACTATAAAGGATTTTGTCAGTCCTTCAGCAAGAAAACAGAGAAATCCCGGAAAGTAGATCGGGACAATAAGACTTGAGAGACTCTGCTCTCCGGGAATCAGTTTCTTCAAAGCCATTTTTTCCTTTTAAAGTTGATAAGCATCCCTCCCGCAACGGCGCCCATTATCAGAAGAGCCAGGGGATACCCGAAGGTCCATGCAAGTTCCGGCATATTTGAAAAGTTCATGCCATAAATGCCGGCAATAAAAGTCAGCGGAATAAATATGGTGGCTACAATCGTCAGTACGCGCATAACTGCGTTGGTGGAGTTGCTCACCTTAGTCTGGTATGAGTCGAGAAGACCCTTCAGACTCTCCTTCATCAGTTCCACCCAGTCCATGATCTGAACGATATGATCATGGATATCCCGGTAGAAAATCTGAACCTCCGGAGATACACTTTGTATCTGTCCTCTGACTATTGTAGAAACTGCTTCCCGCAGAGGCCATACTGCTCTGCGCAGGGTCAGCAGTTCCCGGGTAAGCTGGTGCACAAGGTTGGAGGGATCCGGTCCGTCATGGTAGAGAACCGCTTCCTCAAGTTCTTCAAACTGATTCTGCAGAGATTCCAGTACCATAAAGTAGTTATCCACTACTGCGTCTATAAGAGTATAAGCAAGGTAGTCTGAGTTCATGGTGCGGATACGGCCGAGCTTCTTTTCAAGTCGTCGGCGAACTGAATCAAAAACATCCCCCGGGCGTTCCTGAAATGATAAGACATAGTCTTCGCCCTGTATAAGGCCGACCTGCTCGGTTTTTACAAGATTCTCTTTCTCGTCCCAGGTGAGCATGTGCAGGATCACCAAAAGCTGTCCGGTGTATTCTTCAGCCTTTGCCCGCTGGGGGGTATTTTGAATATCCTCGGCTGCGATTGGATGGATATGGAAGTTTTTGGCAATCTTTTTTAATAGGGGTCCGTCATGCACGCCGATGATATTCAGCCAGAGCACATGGCTGTCTTTTCGCAGATCTTTCAGTTCCTTTTCGCTTACAGAGGCTTCCTCCTCTTCGGTATCCGGGGAGTAGCGGTACATGGAGATACTCGATGGCGGAAGATCCGGCTGCTGATCCTCAAGAATGACCCCGGGGTGCATGCCTATTCTGCGGCTGAAATTAAAGCGTATTCTTTTCAACGATCCTGCTCCTTTTTGTGATTCTTTCTACGGGAGAAAAAACGGGAGAGTTCTCTACCGAAATGGGACGGATTTCCTTTGGCTTCCCGCATCCCGGGATTATAGAAGAGAGGGCGTTTTTCTGTATTGAACACGAGGTAAGTAACCAGGTTTTTCTCTCCCAGTACGGGATATACCGTTACCGGATAGTTCTTAACATCAATTACAAGGGGCTGGAAGTCTGTCTCGAACTTCCGTTTCAGATTCTGTACATCAATATTTTCCCATATTTCAGTGACGTTTCTGCCGCTTATCTGATGTTTTTCCTTCTCAAGGCTGGATAAAAGCGTCTTGCTTATATAGCAGATAGTTCCGGCACTTGTGGTAACCAGAAGGGGAAAGGATGAACTTGAAATTATCAGATCCAGCAATTCCGCCTGGCCGGCCACTTTGATCCCGAGTTTTTCATTTGTATCGGTAAGCCCTGCATAAAGGCTTTCCAGACGGGAACCCAGCTGCCCGAGCTTCCGGAAATCCGTATCTTTCCGCAGTTTCCGGTACCGGCTCTGTTCTATAAGTCTGTCCAGCTGTTTCTCAATTCGAACTCCCCTGTACACCACTGCGCTCCAGACTGTTAGTATAAGTGCCAGTTCGCAGAGGGCGAAAAAGAGGATTCGCTCTGCAGTAAAGCGGAGTGCTTCAGTATCGGCGGGGGTGGTCTGAACAAGCAGTGTGTAGGCAAAGATTCCCAGGATTGCTACTGCAGTGACTGCAAGAATTAGCGGGAGTGTAAACCAGCGGTTGGTGGGAACTCTCATATTCGTTTTCCTCTTTACAGTTCATTGAAGGCGCTGATTTTCTCATTCCTGCCGAGAATCAGCAGGATGTCCTGATCTGTCAGCACCTCGGCATCATCAGGAAAGAGCAGCCTTTCCTCCTTCGACGGGTTCCCGATTTCATCGATCTGATAATCCGGCCGGCGCACGGCGATTACGTTAATCTGAAGCCGCTTGCGAAGTTCCAGTTCTCCCAGCGGCTTGCCAACAAATTCCTTCGGAGTTCGTACTTCAGCAATGCTTATTTCGTCCGATAAGGGGACGTTGTCCAGAATATCCGGAGCAATAAGCCTGTTTGCAAGGCGGGTTCCTTCATCAATTTCTATATTGATTACCTCATCGGCACCGACCTGGGTAAGTACCTGATGATGCAGATCGTTGAGAGCCCGGGCAATAATGTAGGGAATTCCCAGTCTTTTTAGAATGGCTGTTGTAAGAATGCTTGCTTCCAGGTTGTTGCCGATGGCGACTATGGCGATATCCACATCTTCCAGGTCAAGTTCGTTCATTCGTGTTTCGTCGGTGGAATCAAGATGTACTGCCTGGGTAACCCCGTTTTTTACCCGTTCTATAAGGGAATGATCGGTGTCCACGGCAATCACTGTGGCCCCTTTTTCTTCAAGAACCTCGCATAAGCGGCTGCCGAACGCGCCAAGTCCAATTACCAGGTAATTCTTAGTCATGCTTTTTGCCATTATCTGTTTCCTTCCCTCTTTAGGCGATTATTCCTCTATTCATACTAGCCGATTGAAAGTTCCGCTGATGGATATTCAACATCGATGTTTTGCCTGCGTCTGCCCGCTGCGGCAAGTACCGTCAAAGGCCCTATCCTGCCCAGGAACATCATACAGATAATAACCAGCTTTCCCGGGGGTGAGAGGGATGAGGTTATGCCTGCAGAAAGACCGACAGTTCCGAATGCTGAAACTGCTTCAAACAAAATATGCATGGGCGGGGCTTTTTCAAAGATCATTAACAGCAGTGTGCCGGCTGAAACTGTAAAAATACCGAAGGCACTTATAGTAAATGCCCGCATGATATTAGCGGAAGAAACGGTGTTGCGGAAAAGGGTTGCACTTCTTGATTCGCTGAGCTGGGCTTTGAAATGAGCGGCAATGGCGGCCAGGCTGTTTACCTTGATTCCCCCGGCGGTACTTCCGGAGGCTCCACCGATGAACATCAGGAAACACATGAAGAGATAGGTTCCAGCTCCAAGTGAGCCCAGAGGGAGTGTGTTGAAGCCGGCAGTTCTTAAGGTCACGGACTGGAAAAAGGCGCTCAGGTACTGGTTTCCCGTGGCAAGGGGGCGAAGTACTCCGTTATGTTCAAGTCCGTAGAAAAAGATGGTTCCTCCTGCAATTAGCAGTCCGGAAACCACCAGTACGGTTCTGGAATTTACTGTCAGCCGTTCTCTGGCCGGTTTTCCTCTCAGTTTATCTATCAGAATCCGTCCGAGATTGGAGTGAACACTGAAACTCAGGCCACCTGCGATAATAAGGCAGACAATTATCAGATTGAGTGCCAGTGATCCGGTGAAACTTTCAAGGCTGTCGCTGAATAGTGCGAAACCGGCGTTACAGAAGGCGGATACACCATGGAAAACCGCTCCGAAAATCCTGCCCCCATGGGACCCGGCAATACCGGGAACAAAGAGATACAGAAGCAGTGCACCGGCAAATTCCAGTCCGAAGGTTGTAAGAATAATCATCTTAACCTGCTGCTGGATAGACTGCATATCATCCTGACTCAGCATATACGCGGCGATCAGCTTTTCATCCCGGGAGATTCCCCGGCGGATAAGGAAGAAAGAAAAGTAGGAGAGAATCATAATACCCAGGCCGCCGATCTGGATGAGTATTACGATTATAAGTTGTCCCCAGAAAGAGAAGGCTGTTGCTGTATCAACCACAATAAGACCGGTAACACAAACTGCAGAGGTTGAGGTGAACAGGGCATCCAGAAAGCTCAGCCCGGACTCTCCTTCTGCTGTGAAGGGCATCATGAGAAGCAGCGACCCAGCCAGAATAACCAGCAGAAAGCTCAGCAGGATTGTCTGGGCAGGTTTGAGGCTGATTGATTCAAGCAGTCCGTGGAGTTTGCGGAAACGGGTGAGGACCTTCAACACCAGGAAGGTGTTTTTCAGGATAACCGCAGAGAGCGAGGGCTCAAGTTCCGCAGGAAGAAAGCGGTATCGGATAAAGTTTATCTTCGCATAGAGAAAGAGCAGAATAAATCCGGCAGTGAATGCAAGGGCGAAGAAATTATTTCTGGCGTAGATTGTTTTATACGGTGCAGTCTTAAATCCCCGTACAGTCTCAAGTATCAGAAGAAGAACAACACTTACATCCAGTAAGTTGATAATTATCAGCAGGGGTACTGTCTGTTGTGTCTGCTGCTCAAGGAAGAGTGAAATGATACTCAGGATTATCGGCAGCAGTGACCAGGTGTTTTTCATATGCTATAGCGTAATTATATCCTTACCTGTCATGAGAGAAAAGATACTAAAAAGAAATTTCCAATACCATGTTTCAACGTATATACTACAAACCTAACCAAGTAAACCAAGGAGCTCTCATGAAACCCCGTTTCTGTTCCATCGGCAGCATCAACATGGACCTGGTCGTTCAGGTCGACAGGTTCCCTTCCCCCGGCGAGACCCTTACCGGAAAAACTTTTAATACCTTTCCCGGCGGCAAGGGAGCAAACCAGGCGGTTGCCCTGGCCAGGCTGGGGGCGGATGTACGCATGGCGGGCAAGGTGGGGGATGACAGTTTCGGCGAGGAGTACCTCGAGCATTTCACCGCCGCCGGTGTGGATATCGCGGCGGTGCAGATGGTTTCCGGATGTTCCACCGGTGTCGCTGTAATAGAGGTGGATGGGCTGGGAGAGAATCACATAGTTATTGTTCCCGGGGCTAATGGTGAAGTAGACCGGGAGTATGCCCGGCAGATTCTTGAATCCCGGGGGGAGCCGGATATTTTTCTGCTTCAGCTGGAAACTCCCCTTGATGCAATTGCGTTTATTCTGCAGGAGCTGAAACGAAGGGGAAAGCGTTCTGTTCTGGATCCTGCGCCCATGCCGGCAAAAGAGGAGTTTGCAAAACTCATTCCCTTCCTTGATGTAGTAACTCCCAATGAAACTGAAATCGGGCTTTTAACCGGCGTGGATGTCCAGGATCTTGATTCCGCCAAACAGGCTGGAGATACTCTGCTTAATCAGGGTGTGCATACGGTGATCATTAAAGCCGGGGGCCACGGGTCTTACATTGTTACCGGTGAAGGCGCCAGGCATGTGCCGGCTTTCAAGGTAGAGGTTGCGGACACCACCGGCGCAGGAGATTCATTTAACGCAGGCCTGGCTTATGCATTAGGTGAGGGCAGACCGATATATGAAGCTGTACAGTTTGCTTCCGCGGTGGGAGGGCTTGCCTGTACCGCTTTCGGTGCACAGAGTTCCATGCCGGGGCTTTCGGCTGTAAAGGAACTGATTAACATTAAGGAGTGATGTACTATGGAAAGAAAGGTTGCATTGATTACCGGTGGTGGAACCGGAGTAGGCAGGGCAGTTGCAGTAAGCCTGACGGCAAAAGGCATTGCCTGTGGTATCAACTATTCAAAATCCAGACATGATGCGGAGGAGACGGTCAAACAGATTGAGGCTGACGGGGGCAGTGCAATAGCGCTTCAGGCTGATATTGCAGATGATGCAGCGGTCAGGGAAATGGTAAAGCAGCTAATTGATCATTATGGTCGCTTGGACTATCTGGTGAATAATGCCGGCCGAACTTTTTTTATTCCCCTGGATGATATGGAAGCGGTAAAAGACGAACATTGGGATTCGATCATGGGGGTAAATGTTAAGGGAACTTTTCATGTTACCAGAGCCTGCGCCTCCTATCTGAAAAGTGCAGGTGGTGCGGTTGTAAACGTTTCATCCATTGCCGGGTTGACTGGTAGAGGAAGCTCTATTCCCTACTGTGTCTCCAAAGGGGGAATAGAGACCCTGACAAAAAGTCTGGCCCATGTTTTGTCTCCTGAAGTCCGGGTGAACGGTGTAGCTCCGGGGGTAATAACCACTCGCTGGCAGGACGGCAAGGAAAAGGCTGTTGAATCCCATAAGGAGATTGTTCCTCTTAAACGGGTGAGCAGCCCCGAGGATGTGGCAGAGGTCATAAACGGTCTTCTGCTGAACTCGAATATGGTAACCGGTCAGACAATAGTCATAGACGGAGGTTTTACACTATAGGCGCGGAATGCGCCTGTTCTTTTTCCGGATATATTCTTCAATGCGTTTTTTAACCGCATCCCGTACTTCTCTGGTCTGCTCCAGAATTTCCTCCTGTGTACCTGTAAAGGAGGAGGGGTCGGGAAATGGCCAGAGTTCTTTTTTATGCATTCCGGGAAAGGTAGGACATTTTTCCTCTGCCTCTTTATCGCAGACAGTAATAACGTAATGATAGGTTTTACCGGATTTAAAAAGATCGAAAACACTTTGGGGTTTTTTATCACTTATATTAATTCCGTCCTCTTTAAGGACAGCTACTACTGCGGGATTCAGTTTTCCCGGTTCCAGACCTGCACTCTCTACAATGAAATCTTCTCCCGCAATTCTTTTCAGATATGCTTCCGCCATCTGGCTGCGGGCACTGTTGTGTGTGCAGATGAATAATACTGAGTCTTTGGCCATTCTTATGCTCCTGTCGGATATTTGAACAGTTACATCTTATATTGCCGTAGTACAAATACAAGCTGCCCGCTTTATTATTCATCTATTTCTCATAAATATGATCAGGTACCCGGGTCGTCCCGGCAGAGTGGCATACTCATACAGCGGGGGCCGCCTCTTCCTCTGACCAGCTCTGAACCTGCTATCTCGATCACTTCAATGCCGTTCTGTCTCAAAAGATGGTTGGAGACAATGTTCCGCCGGTAGGTAACCACCATCCCCGGGGCCAGGGCCAGGGTATTTGTGCTGTCGTTCCACTGTTCGCGTTCCGCCGTAAGCCTGTCTCCGCCACCGGTTTCAATCAGTCTGACCGCCGGCAGCTTCAGACTCTTTTTCAACCCGTCGACAAGGTCATTTTCTGCGGAGATGTCTATGGAATTGTCCTTTCCCGGGGAAAGCCGGAAGAGTTTAAGATGATCATTTATACCCGGAAACAGGGTAAAGGCATCCCTGTCTACCATGGTGAATACCGTATCCAGGTGCATATACGCCCTTGTAAAGGGAATCTGGATTACCAGTACTTCCTTTATTGATGCGTCCTGCCGGAATACCCGCGCTGCAAGTGTTTCTATTGCTTCAGGACTCGTCCGCGCACTGCATCCTATTGCAAGCACTTCCGGGTTGAGAATCAGTATATCGCCCCCCTCTATGCTGTCGGGTTCGTTATGAGAATACCACCGCTTTGTTCCGGAAAATCTGGTATGACCGGAAACAATATGATCCAGCAGCATACTTTCCCGCTGCCGTGCCCGGGCTTTCATGCTGTTGACGGAAATTCCTGATCCTATAACAGTGCCGTAGTCTCTGGCAAAATAGAGGTTGGGGAGGGGGTCCAGATAAAAGGGGTAGTCATCCTTTATGTAGTAGGAGAGCCGTTTCTCGCTGCGGGAATGAGAAATTGCCGACTTGGGAAGGCCTGCAAGAAGTACCGAGGTAAGTTGAGGGGGATCCAGCTCCAGCAGATAGCTTTCAATATCCCGTTTTAACTCTGCGGATGTGGTTTGCATTTCGGACAGCAACCGGGTAATCAGGGTGCTGTTCTCTTCTCTGTTTGAGAGTGTTTCTGTTAACAGCCTGTCGAAGTAGAGAACCTCGACATTCCGGGAAGTAAGCTCCGCAGCGAAGGCATCGTGTTCTTCCTGCATCCGGGCCAGGTATGGAATATCCTCAAAAAGCATTTCATCCAGATATTTGGGAATAAGCTGCTCCAGTTCGGGGCCGGGACGGTGCAGGAGAATGGTTCTAAGCCGGCCGGTTTCGGAGCGGATATTGAGAAAAGGGAGGTCTGTTGATTCCATGAGTGTAATAATAGCAGAAACAACGGCATCTGTGTTCTGTTTCCCATTTTACCTTCTTGTTGTACTTGCTCAGGAAGGGGCTACCTGTGATAATCTGAACCCATTATGAGCAGTCAGCCCCTGACCCGAATCTATCTGAATCTTTCCAGTCTTGATCACAATATAAATCTGCTTTCCAAACTTGCAGGCGGTACAACCCTGTGGCCCGCCATAAAGGCAAACGCCTATGGGCACGGCGCGGTTCCTGTTGCAGAGCGGCTTCTTTCCAGAGGTTTAAGTACTCTGTGCGTGGCCCATGTCGCCGAAGCTCTGGAGCTTAAGGAAGCAGGCGTTGGGGCTTCTTTTGTAATTCTCTCTCCAGATCTTGGTGGAACGGCGGAAGAGGTTGTAAAAAACAGTTTTGAGCCTGTGGTCGGTACTTTTATCCAGCTGAAGGCTCTCTCCGCTGAATCAGTACACCAGGACAAGCCTGTCCATGTTCATCTGAAGACTGATACCGGTATGGGGCGGGTCGGTTTTTCCGCTGAATCAGCTGCGGACTCAATTAAATCAGCCATGGGGTATCCCGGAGTTGTGGTGGCAAGTGTGATGAGTCATTTCCCCCGGGCAGATGAAGCGAACCAGGAATATTCCCGCAGCCAGCTGGCGCTTTTTACTAGGCTGGCAGAAGATTTACGCAGTATCGGAGTTCCCAGGTTTCATATTTCCAACAGCGCGGCAATCTTTGATCTACCCGAAGCCCGTTTTGATATATGTCGTCCAGGAATTGCCATGTATGGACTGTCCCCCTCAAGCGGGATCCGGAATCCCAGGGTAAAGGACCTGAAGCCGGTGCTGGAATGGAAAACAGCACTTACCCAGATAAAAACTGTTCCCGCCGGTCGGGGGCTCAGTTACGGTCACACCTTTGTCACCGCCAGGGAGTCGCGGATTGCCAGTGTTCCGGTGGGCTATGGAGACGGGCTTATGCGGAACTTAAGCAACCGTATGGAGTTCCTTATCCACGGGGTGCGCTGCCCTCAGGTTGGCACCATCTGTATGGATCAGTGTCTTATTGATGTTTCAGCCCTCGGCGATACGGTGGAACCCGGCGATGAGGCGGTTATAATCGGACAGCAGGGTAAAGAGTTTATCAGTGCAGACAAGCTGGCTGAAACTCTGGGCACTATAAACTATGAGGTAACAACCGCAATCAGTGCCAGAGTTCCACGGATTCCTGTGGAGGAAAACTAATCCCGCTGGTTGTGTTTAATCTTCTTTCTGCTTAAAGAGAGTCCGCCGAATCCGGAAATTATGGCAATATAGAAACCGAAGTCATACCACCAGCCGGTATTATTGGGTTCGTAGATTCTTACTCCAGCTTTGAAGATACTTACAATCAGTGAAATCGGTGCTATCCATCCGTGCCATATTCCCATAAGGAACCCCGCGGGCTTCTCTATTTCGGCAATTCCTTCATCGGGAAGACAGCCGGAAAGAGTGAAGATTATGGCCAACAACAGCAGTATGGCAGATACTTTTCTCATTTCTTGATCTCCTTATTATCTCTGGTATTTTTAATTATCGTAATAATTTCGGCATATTCAGCCAGTGCGGCCCGTCCCGCGGGATGAAGCCGGTATATACCCCTGCTTATCCGTTCAAACCACCCGTAATGGTTATTTCTTAGTATAGCCCCGGCTTTACTGCTTCCCCCCAGCTCTTTACACCGGGCGGGGGAGAGCTCCCCTCTGCTGTGCAGCATGTCAGCCAGTACAAGGGCTTCCTCCCTGTAGGCGGTTACTCCTTTGCCTCGTGTTCCTCCGGGGGTGTGGTCGCCGCTTCGACCGTTTATTTCTCTCAGTATTGCCTGACGTCTTCTGTTGTTGCGCCGTCGTTCCTGTTTTCCCGGGTGACAAACAATCTCCACCCTGGTTCGATGTTTCAGAAAGCGTATCAGAATAAGTCCTAATTCAAGCCTTTTTATAAGCTTCAGGTTGCTGCGGATTCCCTGAGGGGGGGAACTCTCGTCTACAGGCAGAGCGATGTAAACCCCGTCCGCCGCTTCCTGCCGTTCAACTGCCTGGGTGATGAGCTTCAGGGAGAGTGTTTTTTTCAACTCCACAGCAATAAGCTCTTCACCGTTCACAGCAGCAACATCGCAGCCTGCAGCTTCACCCATTACGGTATAGCCGAGATTCTCCAGATACTTTTTAACCGGGAGATAGAGATCTGTTTCACTGAAGCTGGAAGAGCTCTTCATGCTGTTTTGTATTCTACCCACTTATTCCGGGGAATAAAAGCCAATTTGCTGTATACTCAACTGGTGAAAAAGTTTGAGGAAGGCCGCTTATGAGACTCCGAATTGCCGTTTTGCTAATGAGTTTATGCTCTGTATGTTCCATTCCTCTTGCTGCAGAGAATCCCGGCTCACCGGTCCCCCTGGGAATATCCTTTCCTCCCCTTTCCAGTCGGGAACAGCTCAAACTGACCGGAGAATACCTGAAAGATCTGGGTGTTCACCATATAAGAATGTCCCTAAACTGGGGGCTTAGGGAACCTGAAGAGGGGCAGTATAACTGGGATCCTTTCGACAGGCGTATGGATTTTTTTGCCAACCTCGGTGTTGTCCCCTTTATTACCCTCAACAGCAATGCTCCGGAATGGATACGAAATACTTTGCAGGATAGAAAAAAGAACAGCAGGTCGGCTGCTTTGGGGCCGGGGGAGAATCAGAAGCTTGCAGGTTTTGTACAAGCATTTATTAACCGTTATCAGCAGCGTAACCCCGGACTTGTGCGCTATATCCAGTTCGGTAACGAGTGGCAGGGTGCCTGGTGGTACGCCGGAAGCGGTCTTAAGTACCGTGCCAGTCTGGAAGCAGTCTATGCTGCGGTTAAACAAGCTGATCCTGATATTATTGTTGTACTGGGCGGGTTCGCATGGGGAACTGCCGCATCGCTTGCAGCCTATGACGGCAGGATAGAATCTTTCTGGGGTGATGACGGGGAACTTGTCTCCGGCGACGAACTGCGCTGTATTGTCTCCATGCAGAGTCCTGCACTTCCCGGAGAGTCCGATCTTGAGAGAATCGATATCGTTCTTGCAAGCTCTGCCTATGACTGGGTGGATGTACACATGTATGATCAGCCGGAATTGTGGAGTGCCGGTGTTGATGCCGTGGTGTCCCGTCTTCGGGAAGATTTTAACGGCCGTGTTGTCTGCACCGAATTCGGCGGCCCCCATCCCTTTCGGGAAACACATCTCAGTGATAATGAACATGCCGATCGTATGTCTGCATATCTTGAAGCTGTTCAAAAACTCGATCTTGCCATGGCTCTCCACTTTCGCCTTGTACAAACAGGTCAGCCCCTGCATGCTGATTCTGGTCTGGTAGTGAAAGGTCTTTTCGGCTACCGGAAACTCCCCGCCTACGAAATATTCAAACAGGAAATTATCCAGAACAAAAACCAGAAAAAAGATACCAGACCATAGCATTGATAGCATTGGCGCGCGGGAGGACAGCAGGACTTCCCTGCTGTTCGTCTTCATTCTTTCGCTGTTTTAAGGTATTATATCTGACTTCTTTTTCAGGCAGGTTTTTGTGAAGGATTATTATGCAATACTGCGTCTCCCCCGGGATGCTTCAACGGACATGGTTCGCAAAACCTACCGACGGCTGGCGAAAGAGCTGCATCCGGATCTTAACGACGGGGATAATTCGGAAGAACATTTTATCATACTCCGGGAAGCCTATGAGGTTCTCTTCAATGAGGAAACCCGGGCGGAGTACGACCGCGCCTACGATGTCTATTTCGGGGTGGAGGAGTTCAATTACCGCCTTTTTCTTAAGAGCCGCATGTGGGATAAGGAGAGCCAGGCCAAACTGATCTGCTACGACCTGCTCCATGATCTTGAATCGGAAGCTCTTGAGGTGTACGAAGAGACCTTCTCCGGCGAAATTGAGGCTATTCGGGGATACTTGGAACGGGAAGACTTTATGGATTACACCTTTATAATTGCGGAAGAGTATATGCAGAAGGAGATGCCTGTAAAAGCATTTCAGATTCTCCGGACCATTGCCCTGGAAGAAGAGAAGAAGCCCTACTTCAAGCATTTTTATCCTGAAGTGCTGGCCCACCTTAACCGTATTGCCCGGGGGAAGCTTGCCGATGATGCTGATGATGCCCTGCGTCTGAGTATGATGAAGGAGATGACCGATCTCGATTATCCAGGTAAGGAGCTGGCAAAAATCAATAAAACAATAGCAGAAATTTATGTTAAACGGGGAGATCTCTACATGGCGGCTCAATACTACCAGAAAGCAGCCGAGGCTTATGTCAGGCTTCCAGGTATGAGTAAGCTCAGAAAAAAGGTGGAGGCTTTTCTCCAGTGAAATCAATTGAACAGGTTAAAGAACTGCTAAAGGATTTTTCTTTCCCTTTCGGACCTGAATCAGTTCCTCTGGATGAAGCTGCAGGACGATTCCTGTATGAACCGGTTGCTTCTCCTGTGGATGTTCAGATTACCGGAGGAGAACAGTTTCTTCTTTCTGCCGGTAAGGAGTTTCTTGCAGGAGGAATGCTTGGTCCTTATGAGCTGAGCCTGCTGGCGGTAGCGGGTTTTTCCCGCGTCATGGTACGCAGTGTCTGTACCCTGGGGCTTTCTGTTGACAAACCCCAGCTTTTACAGACGGCCATTGCCGGGATTCGTCGCGCTGGCGGCTGGACGGAAACACTTGATCCACGGAAATCAGCAGGAGAAAGCCCTTTTTCTCTAACTCTGATGTCTGCTGCGGAAGTTGATCTGCCTTCTCCCTGGACGCATGTGTTCAGTGGTCTGAATCTGATCCCTGCGCAGGAGACTGCCTGTTTCCGGCATCCTGATGGACGTATTGTATTTTGTCTGCCGGAATCAATCCTTGTCTGGCAGGTGATAATCGAGCTGCTTATTCGTCCACTTCTCTGGCGGATGAACGGGGCGGATTACCAGTCAGCTGTTCTTTGCGGAACTGCTACCGAAGATTTTCCCGTGCTGCCTGAGCCTGGCTGTATTCCGCTTATACAAACTGCATCTGACATGTATCGGGTTGCAGGACTGCCGGAAACATTCCGGGAATGTCTGCCGCCTTTTTCAACCGGCTTTCTTCATATTTCGCCCGGTTCGCTTCCGCCGAAAACAGGGGATTCTCTGAGAATTATTCCCTGGTAGAAGCTATTGCAAAGCAGGTCCGATTTCGTCCGGCGGCTTTTGCCTGTAACAGGCTCCGGGTAAGATTTTCCATGGTTGATTCCATGGATTCCGGTAATTCCATTCCGTCAAGAATTGCAATCCCGATGCTTGCGGTGGCAGGTATGCTTTTTCCGTTACTGCCGATTTTCTGATACTCGATTGCACTGCGAATTTTCTCCGCCGCAACCTGGATTTTCTCCGCCGCAGTGTCCGGCAGAATTATAAGAAACGATTCTCCCCCGTAGCGTCCGGCACTGTCGTATTTGCGGATACAGCCCCGAATTGTTTCTGCTGTCTGTTTTAAAACAAGATCTCCAGTTTTCTCGCCGTAGGTGGAGTTCAGTATGGCGAAATGATCCATATCGGCCAGAAGTACTCCAGTCTGTTGTTGCTTGCGATAGGCCCGGGCTAATTCAATATCCAGATTGCGCATGACAGCTCTTCTGTTCAGCAGCCCTGTAAGATTATCCCAGATAGATTGTTGTTTCAGAGTTTCCTGGGTGGCTTCGGTAAAGCGGGCAAAGAAAAATACCGAGTAAGCAATGGCCGCCAGGTTAACAACCATATTGGCAAGGTTCAGAAGGGTGGAGACCGATTCACTCAGACTGGTGTAGGGCGCATGACCTGAGGAGAATGTGTATAAAACAATATAGATTGCCGCAATAATTCCTATTCCTGTAATTTTTGAGAACGGCCGCCAGGTGGAGAAAAAGAGCAGGGCAGTTATGGTAAAATAGTAGTAGAACATCCCGGAGGTACACCCGAAGGCGAGAACTGAATAGGATGCATGATACAGTATAGCCGCGCAGAAAATAAGCCAGCTGAAACTCAAGCGGCCTTTTTTATAAAAATAGAGGCACAGTGCGTCTGCCATGATACAGATCAGATTATTAATGATGACTACTGTATTCCCCAGCAGTATAAATACCGGCAGGAATGCAATGTGGCCGATAAAGCCGAAAAGAAAGATGTAATTCCCATAGGCGGAACGGCGCTGTGTTTCCAGAGGATCCTGAACTGCTCCTGAATGATCTTTTTGCATATAGGGAGTATAAATCATTTACATCGATATGTCAGACATGTTCTTTTCATTTGTTCTTCATAATACTCATGCGATTTTTCGGAGTTGACAGGGCGGTGGCGGTGCTATAGCATCAACCAGTTATGGTAGCAGATAAAGAGTGGACAGAAGATAATCACACAGAAGAAGGCATTACCACCGCAGAAAGGGTTTACCGAACTCTTCTCAAGATGATTATATCCGGGGAATTAACTCCGGGAATGCGGCTTGCCCGCAGAAAGATGGCGGAACTTACAGGAGCAAGTCAGATACCTGTCCTGGAGGCGATGAAACGGCTTGAACAGGATGGACTTGTTGAATACAGACCTCAGTGGGGTTCTGTTGTAACTGTTCCGACTGCTCAGAAGGTCAAGGCCATGTATGTTCTGCGGGAAGCTATTGAAACCCAGGCGGTGAGAATTCTTGCCATCACCCTGAAGAGGGAAGATGCGGGTGTGCTCTTTGAACTGGCAGAGATCCTTGATACTACTCCGTATAATGAAGAAACCCAGCAGCTGATCTACAATGCCCACTATGATTTTCACATGAAACTGGTTGAGCTTACAGGCTATGACACCCTTCTCGACTCCATGCGCAAGGCAAGTCTGTTCTGGCTCTTATGGAATAATGTTAAATGGCGAAGGGGCTATAAGGATGAGGTTAAGGTCGACTGGCACAAGCGGCTGGTGGAAGTAATACTTAAGGGAGATCCCCGGGAGGCTGATGAAGCCATGCGGGAACATATTCAGGATGTGTTTTTCCGTATGGTAAAATCCTACGGAGAGGAAGAAGCACCCCAGGTTTAATCAGAACTCCTGATTAATACGAAATTTAAGAACCTTTGAAGTCTCCCCCAGGGTTGCAGCAAGTTTTGCCAGGTCTGCAGCATGGGGAAATTTCACAATATACCGTATCATGGTTACAGCTTTATCCTTTGAATAAGCCAGTTCCGTATTCTTTATTTCACCACGGAAGTCGGAAAGAATCATATTAAACCTCCCGGTTTCAAACTGTTTTCCCTTCAACCAGATGTTAACCGCCCGTAGTTCACTGTGGCGCATGTACTTCTTCTCGAATCTGTCCAGTAGTTTAAGAGTAAGAAAAAGGAGCAGGGTAAAAAAAGCTGACGGCAGTATAAATCCTGCTCCTGTAGCAAGCCCGAGCGCTGCAGTTGCCCATATGGATGCAGCTGTGGTAAGTCCCTGTATTGTTGCTCCGAACCTCAGTATGGCTCCAGCGCCAAGGAAGCCTATCCCCGAGACCACCTGCGCGGCTATCCGTCCGGGGTCGTTTGTCTCTCCGGCGACATAAATGGAGAGCACCATAAGCAGGGAGGCCCCGGTACAGATTAGAATATGGGTGCGAAGACCCGCCGGCGTGGTATGCCCTTCCCGCTCCGCGCCTATTATGGCTCCTGCAACGAATCCGACCGAAAGACGTATCAGAATGATCTGGAGGCTGAGGTCTCTGGAAAATGCATGAAACAGTGCATCCATCCTGTCAATCCTTTACTCTTTAAATGTAATACTATATCTGTTTCTGAAAAACCAGAAAGCGATACTCGAGAACTCCCTGTTTCACCATTCTGTGCAGCAGCTTTTTCCGGTCGTTTTTTCCCTTTGACAATAGACCAGGACCAGTCAGCCAGGGGGTAAAGTCCTCAGCCGACAGGGTTTCAAACCCGGATTCTTCAAGAATTCCGATCCAGTCGGGTGCTTGCTCCATTCCGCCGCCGGCCTGTGTAAGAAGCTCCTTCTCTTCAGGGGTGAGAACTTCTTTACCTTTGCTGAGAAAGTAGTCGCACAGGATAAAACGGCCCCGAGGTTTAATGCTCTCCGTAATAAACGGTACTGTGGAGAGAGGGCTGGGTCGTGAAGAAAGGCTTTCTACGGCATAGATAAGGTCCATCTCCGGGAAAAGACGGAATACCCTGGAGTCGGTATAGTCAGCTTCAAAAATGCGAACCTGCTCCTGCAGCCCATGGCGCAGGCTGAGCTCGTCTCCCTTCTGCTTATCCTGTCTGCTTACAGTAACTCCCGCATATGCTGCAGCCGGTCTGGCTATAGCCAGGTCGAGCATAATTCCGCCGGCACCGCAGCCGAGATCAAGTATTTTTTCAGCAGAAAGGGCTGCAAGATGCTCGTCGATGCGCTTATTGATGTACAGTTGAGCCTGAAGTGTTTTCTTTACTCCCGGTGCCCGAACCGCATTATGCCGGAACAGCCGGTGGATTTCTTTGGGGTTTATGGCCATTTTTTTGACACCTCTGGATGAATTTTCATAAAATCCTCATGTATCTGTAGTATTACACAGTTTTATTGCTCCGCAAACCCGGATTTTGACTTGCCATCTTTTTCTGTAAGGACAATAGAAATTATGCATCCAACGTGGTACAAACAGATAAACAGGATAGTGCTGACTGATGAAAAAACTGTTATTCCACTCTAAAATCTACAATATACTTGAAGAGATCGGTCGGTTTTCTCTGTTTGTTCTGGATGTCTTCAGGTGGACCTTCCGCAAGCCCGTCAGGGGCAGGCAGTTCATTTTTCAGATTGAACATATGGGTGTCGCTTCTGTACCCATAATAGTCCTCTCGGGAATGGCTACGGGAATGATTATGTCCCAGCAGTTTATAAATATTCTGGATATGTATAACAGCGGAGCATTTGCGGGAGCCGGTGTAGGGATAGCAATGGCTCGCGAACTTGCACCTATAATGACTACCCTGATGCTTATTGCAAAGAACGGCTCAGCTATAACTGCCGAGATCGGTACCATGAAAATCAGTGAACAGATCGATGCCATGGCCACCATGTCTGTCAGCCCGATTCAATATCTTGCAGTACCCCGGGTCTGGGCATCTGCAATAGTTTTTCCCATTCTTACGGCATTATCCAACCTGGTTGGAGTTCTCGGAAGTTATATTGTTTCGGTCTATATTAAAGGTGTGGATGAGGCCGCATATCTGTACTACCTTTTCCGGCTGGTTGATCCTTCAGATATTTTTGCCGGTCTGATAAAAGCTGCTGTTATGGGTCTTATTGTCGGACTCCTCTCCTGCTACTACGGGTTTAACGTCAAAGGTGGAGCCAAAGCCGTGGGTGACTCGGCAACAAAGTCGGTTGTCGCCTCTTCGGTTAGTATTCTGGTTGCCGATTACATCCTGGCCGCCATACTTTTAAAGGTGTTGTAGCATGGAAAGGGATATAATTCTTGAAGTGCAGGGGCTCAGGAAAGCCTTCGGTGGGCAGCAGATTCTAGATGGTGTGGATATTACCTTCCCCCGTGGGCAGATAACTGCGATTCTCGGACAGAGCGGCACTGGTAAAAGTGTTCTGATGAAGCATCTTATTGGTATTTTTGAACCCGATGAGGGCCGGATCCTGATTGACGGAGTTGATCCACAGGAGTTGTCTGAAGGTGACAAAATCAAGGTTCTTCGCAGAATCGGCTATCTCTTTCAGGATGCCGCACTCTTCGATTCCATGACTGTGGAGGAAAATATCGCTTTCCCCCTGATTGAGGTTATGCGCATCCGGGATCGTCAGAAAATAAGCAGCAGAGTCAGTCAGCTTCTAGACTGGGTGAAGCTTCCGGGGATCGAGAAAAAGATGCCTGATGAGCTTTCGGGTGGTATGCGCAAACGGGTGGGACTTGCCAGAACACTTGCATGTGATCCGGAAATCATGCTCTTTGATGAGCCTACCACCGGTCTCGATCCTATTCTTGGGGATAATATTCACCGGCTTATCGAGCGGGTTAACCGGGAACTGGGAATGACCTGTATTGTAATTACCCATGATATTGCCGGTAGCTTCAGTTTTGCCGATAAGATTGCATTTTTATATGAAGGAAAAGTAATGGCCCAGGGAACCCCTCAAGATATGAGCCGGGTTGAGCATCCGGTGCTCAAGCGTTTTCTCGAATTCTCGTTTGTATGCGAAAGTGATGTTGTGTCCTCAGAAGGAGGAGACCAGTGAACAGATTGGTAAAGATAGGACTTTTTGTGCTCATAACCGGCACAGGGGTAACCTTCTATGCCCTGCGCTCTGCTGAAAAAATAGATGCCCCGGACACCTACCGTGTTCAGGCCTATATAGAAGATGCCTCCGGTCTCCGGGAAGGAACCCAGATCTGGGTTTCCGGGGTTGCTGTGGGAAAAATCCGTCAGATTCAACTTGATCAGGGGCAGGCTCTTCTCAGCATGGATCTCTCCTCAGAGGTTCCGGTATATCAGAATGCGGTGATTAAGAAACAGACTCAGTCCATGCTGGGGAATGCCGTAGTGGCTCTTAATCCGGGAACCCCTGAAGCATTGCCGGTTTCAACAGGAGGAATGATCCCCAATGTTATTCCCGGTACGACAATGGAACGGGCCTTTGATTCCGCTGAAAAGGTTGCTGCAGAAATGGAGACCTTTATGGCCGGCTTGAACCAGTTCATGGGCGGGGAGGGAGGTTACAGAACCCTTCAGGAGATTCTTACTCTCTCCCGGGACACGGTGGCCAGTACCAGTAAAATGGTGGAGGCAAATATGATCCTTCTCCAGCAGTCTCTGGAAAATATCGCTGCCATAACCGACAGACTTGAAGGAGTCAGTGCTTCCGGCAGTGCGGATCTTGCCGAGGTTCTGCAGAATACCGCCCGGATTACCGCCCGGATAGATGCTCTGCTTGCCCGCCAGGATGAAGACTTTTCAAACGGAATCAGTTCTCTTGAGGAGAGTATTGGACATCTGAATGCCAGTCTGGCAAATATAGAGTCAATTACTTCCAGAGTGGAGCAGGGTGAAGGGAATCTGGGCCGTTTTATTAACGATGACACTCTCTATACCAGAGTCGATCGGGTAACACGGGATGTCGAGGAGTTTGTCGGTTCTGCCCTGGGCAGTGAGGTTCAGGTAGGGTTCAGAAGTGAGTATATGATGCAGCAGCAGGGTATGAAAAACCATGCTGATGTACGGCTTGCCTATCCGGAAAAGGGCAAGTACTACAGTCTTGGTGTTGTTGGCTCCTCAATTGATACGGATAACTCTGATGATCTTAAACTGTCCGCGCAGATGGCCCGCAGCTGGGGCCCAGTAACACTGCGTGGGGGTATTATAGAAAACAGTATCGGGTTGGGCCTTGGGTATTCACCTTTGCGTCAGTTGAGTCTCGATTCTGAGATTTTTGATCTCAGCAGTTCCTCTCCCTACCTTAGAGGATATGGGACCTTTTTCCCGGTATTCGATCCATCGCGGAACAATCCCCTTAACTGGCTGTACCTTTCCGGCGGAGTTGATAACGCGCTATCCAGTGACAGGGACTATTTCCTTGGTCTTGGAATGCGTCTGACCGATAACGATCTCAAAGGGGTCATCCCGTTTGCTCCATCGCCTTGAGTACGGCTTGAATTATAGTCGGCAGGGGTTTTTTTTCCCGCATCATGGGGCTGATTATCTGCTTGCCGATAAACTCTGCACCGGAAAACTGCACTGCTGCAACCTCTCCGTTTCGTGAGAGGAAGCGGCAGTAGTCCACATTCTGTCCGGGCTCAAGCAGGAGCGATTCCACCTCATGGTCATCTTCAAGCTCTTCTCTATACCAGAGACTGTAAAAATGTTTTCCGCATATATCCAGTTTGAGCCTGAATGGCGGTAGTTCCATGATGACCTCTTCCCCGGTCATTGCCTTTCCTGCGCACTTACCCTGATACTCGGCGCCGTGCCACATCCCCCAGGTGAAAGGATACACCGGCTTTGTGACATCCCCGGCGGCATAGACATCCGGGTGTGATGTTCGGCAGCTCCGGTTGATTACAATACCGGAATTTATCTCCAGGCCGGAAGTCGAAAGCCACGCGGTTTCCGGGTGGATCCCGATGGATGCAACAACGGCATTGTAGCTATCGGATATTGTATCAGATGTTAGTTCTGTGGCACTGATAAATCCTACCCCGGCCTCTTTTAGGGTGTCGTGAATCATTCCTGACATAGAACTGTCGCATTTTCCTTTTAGCACTGCCGGGGATTTCCCGGATATATCAACTTCCTTATCCATTTTGCGGAACTGTTCCGCTAACTCCACGCCCTGAATGCCGTTTCCGGCGATGAGAATTCTTCTCCACGATTCAGCAAGCTTATGCAGATTCTGTCCTTCCAGCTTTTCTCTCAGGTAATAGACCGGAGTATTCGGGGTGGCCGGAAGGGACATAGGCCGGGCCCCGGTGGCAATGCAGAGTTTTCCGAAACCGATCTTGCGTCCGTCTTCAAGGAAGAGGGTGTTGATTTCCGGTGCCAGATCAACAGCCCCGGTTCCGAGGTATAGGTTTATCCGGTTCTCGGTGTACCATTCTTCGGGATACAGCAGAAAGTCATTATCGCTGTAATTCTGGAAGAGTTTTTTACTCAGTTTTGTCCGCTTATAGGGCAGTACTTTTTCCCTGGAGACAATCAGGATTGTTCCTGTCTGGTCATTTTCCCGTATAGCTGCAGCACAGTTGAGGCCGCTGCAGGATGCTCCTGCGATTACATAGTCGAAATAGATTCCCGCCAAGGGATGCTCCTCGTATTTACGTTCCGGAATAATAATAACCATAACTGTCAGGAAAGGGTATTTCCACACTGTCGTTTTCTGATTTTAATAGACGCGCTTATAATATTTCAATAGTATTACTAAGTAATACTATTGTTCGAGGCAGCAACATATGTTTGACAGGTTTCTTCTCTTTTTTACCTCCATTGTTATTGAAGCCATTCCATTTTTAATGTTTGGCGCGGCTGCAGCTGCTGCAATCGAGGTGTTTGATGCTGAGAACAGGCTTAATAATATATTCCAGAGGCCTGTTTTGAGTTATTCTTTCGCGGTGTTTGGAGGGATTCTGTTTCCTGTTTGTGAATGCGGAATTGTTTCTGTTGCTGGGAAATTGATAAAGAAAGGAGTTTCGCCGGGGAAAGCCGCTGCCTTCCTGGTTTCAGCACCAATTGTTAATCCGTTTGTACTGTTATCAACGTACGCAGCCTTTAGGGGAAACCTCAAAATTGTTGTTCTCCGTGCCGGAGTTGCCTTGCTTACGGCCTCGATTATGCTCTATTTGTTCAGGGGAGAAGAACCAGTTACAGGTTCTCATAAAACCTCATGCGGGTGTCACGGATGTTCTTCCCGCATGCATCATCATAAGCATGCCGCGTCTCTGCTGAATTTCTTTTCAGAGACAGCTGCTGAATTTCTTCATATGATGACACCGTTCCTTCTTGGTGCATTTGTTGCCTCCATTTTTCGGGCGATTTTTCTGGATACTCTTACGGGAGTTCCGGATATTCAGGCTTATGCAGCAATTCCAGTCAGTATGGTGAGTGCGATCCTGTTGTCTGTTTGTTCCGAGGCGGATAGCTTTATTATTGCCCCTTTTCTCATGCTGCCATTAAGTGCGCGGCTTGCATTTATTACCATAGGTCCTATGGTTGATATCAAACTTTTATTGCAATGGCGTCGTGTCTTTTCTTCTGCACAGGTGTTTCGCCTTGCAGTTGTTGTTCCTGTTTTTGTCTGGGCACTTATGAGTCTGGTAGAAGCCTCAGGGGTACTTAAGGGGTCATTATGAGACGACAGGGTTTGTTCTTCAGTACTCTTATTATTTTGGTGCTCCTGACTTTGGTGATGGGGTATATTGTGTTCACGAGGGTGTATACCTTGTTCATGCATCCTCGGTTCAGAGTACTTACTGCAATAGCGGTGCTGATGCTTTTCGCCTCAACCTGTGCAGTGGTAAAGACACGGTCTGTGAGAATTGGGATAGGGTCAAATATCGTCCTGTATTCTTCAATCTTTTGCATAATTGTAGCGATAGTTCATTTTTCCAGTAGTGAACCGGAAGGCCGGGGTGTAATTTTTTCACAAAAAGAAGGGTCCGCAGAAATAGCGGATAAGGATTCTGATGAGGATATATGGCCTGTTTCTATTCCTGATCTCTATATTTCCACATTGGAGTCTGACAGTATTTTCCTTTCTCAGCCATTTATACTACGAGGGATTGTGCTGAGACACCCAATCATGGATTTCCACAACAGCATAGCCCTTGGACGTGTTTTCCTTACCTGCTGTTATGCTGATTCTGTGAGACTCATCTTTTCGGTCGCTCTTCCTGAAAATACTTCACCTGAAGATTTTCCTGATGGGAGCTGGGTTCAGGTGCAGGGAATTCTTCGTTCGGCTGAGCCGGCTTCATGGATTGCATCTCTGCCAATAGAGGAGTTCTCGAAAATTCCACGAATTCCTTCAGATATACTTAACCCTGAATATTTGATCAGTGCGGAATCACTTAAACCTGATACGATGCCTAATCCATTCTATGTAAGCAATCTGCGTGCCCATAGGCCGTACAATTATTGATTTTATTATTGACTTTCATTAAAAAGATAAGTATTACTTTGTAATACTTTCGTTTGGAGTTGAAATGAAGAAAGAAAGCGTTGTTACTTTCAAGGCTGATGAGAAGCTTGCGGAAATTCTCCATGCTCTTCCAAACAGATCGGAGTTTATCCGGAGGGCACTCCTGGCTGCACTGGATTCAACTTGTCCTCTTTGCCAGGGAACGGGCAAGCTTACTGCTTCACAAAAGGAGCATTGGGAAGTGTTTACCGAGCATCATAAGGTTGGCAGGTGTGAAGATGGCTGTGGTGAGAATATTATTTTTTGTGAATATCAGATAACATAACAGGAGAGAACTATAATGAAGAAAATTGTGTTCATTTTTATTGCTGTTTTAAGTTTCAGTCAGATTTTTGGTGCTGGAAATAATGAAGATGTTGTTGATGAAGCAGGAGTAATTACGGTTTTTACCTCAATTCTCCCGCAGAAGTACTTTGTTAATCGTATAGCAGGAGACAGGGTAAATGTTGAAGTGATGGTCTTACCCGGAAAGAATCCGGCAACCTATGATCCGTCACCCCGGCAAATTCAGGCGCTTGGAAAAGCTGCGGCTTTCTTCACAATTGGGGTTCCCTTTGAACAGGGGTTTCTACCTTCTATAAGGTCTGATCTTGCCAATCTGCGCATTGTTGCAACCGATGCGGGAATTCAGAAACGCATGCTGGAGGCTCACTCCCATGAGGATGAGGATGAAGATGAACATGATCATGAAGCTGAAGATGAAGATGAACACGATCCTGAATCACCTGATCCTCATGTCTGGATGGACCCGATTCTGGTGGAACAGCAGGCGAAGATAATCCTGGATACTCTTGTGGAAATAGATCCCGAAGGAGCTGATGATTACCGGAATGGATATTCCTTATTTATCTCTGATCTTGAAAAAGTTAATCAGGAGCTTGAGACTTTGCTTAAACCTTGCCAAGGGCAGGCTCTGTTTGTTTACCACCCTGCATTTGGTTACTTTGCTGACCGTTACGGTCTTAAACAGGTGGCAATAGAAACAGGGGGTAAAGAGCCTTCACCCGCCCAGCTGGAGGAGGTTATTCATCATGCTGTTGAGGAAGGGGTTAAAATTATTTTTGTGCAGCCCGAATTCCCGGTTAAATCAGCTCAGGCGGTTGCTACTGCCATCGGCGGGGCGGTTGTTCCTGTTGCCCCTCTGAAAGAAGAATATGTGGAAAATCTGCAGAATCTCGGTAAAGCTATCGCTGAAGGTCTATCCCGTTGATTAAACCAGGTCAGTGCTGTGTCATTCAGGCAAAGGATCTCTCCTTTGCCTATGATGAACAACAGGTTCTGTCAAAAGTCAATTTCTCTATCAATGCCGGAGAGATGGTTACTATCGTTGGTCCTAATGGGGGAGGAAAAAGTACTCTGCTCAAGCTTCTGCTTGGCTTGATTGAACCTACTGAAGGGGAGTTGAGTGTTCTTGGCAGATTACCCAGGGATAGCAGGGCATTTGTGGGATATGTTCCCCAGTATGCAAAATTTGACGAGCGGTTTCCTATTACAGTGGAAGAGGTTGTTCTCAGTGGGCGGCTTCACCAGCGTTTCGGCTTTTACAGCAGGCATGACCGGGAACTTGCCAGAACTGCAATGGAACGGGTTGGCATTACTGATCTGTGCAATAATTCTTTTGCCGCATTATCAGGAGGGCAGCGTCAAAGGGTGTTAATAGCACGGGCGCTGGTGGGAGATCCCCGAATTCTACTTTTAGATGAACCTACCGCCAATGTGGATGTTTTCATGAGTGAGCGTTTTTTCTTACTGGTGGCGGAACTTGCAAAGGAAAGGACAGTTATGCTGGTTACTCATGACACTGGCTATGTTTCCGGTCTTACAGACAGAATCTTTTGTATCAACCGCAAGCTTGAGGAACATCCGGCAGAAGATGCAGGATCTGCACTGGTACATGCCTCCTACGGTCATAGTGTAAAAACAGTTCGGCATGATATCAAGCTTGGTAATGTCGAGCAGACCGGAGCCGCACATGGCTGAGTTTTTTGCTGCCATTTCCAGTCCCGCTGTTCCATTTATCCGTTATGCCCTCATCGCAGGAATTGTCTCTTCCGCAGCCTTCGGAATGGTTGGAACATTTGTTGTAGTACGGCGTATCAGCTACATTGCCGGTGCCGTCAGCCATGCCGCCCTTGCAGGACTTGGTGCAAGTCTGTATCTCCAGGTTGTCCATGATGTCACATGGCTTTCTCCTCTTACAGGGGCTACTATTGCAGCTCTTCTTGCAGCCTGGATTATTGCCGGTGTCAATCTCTATGCAGCAGAGCGGGAAGATACCATAATCGGTGCTATCTGGGCGGTAGGGATGGCAGTGGGGCTTATATTTATTTCTAAAACTCCGGGGTATATGGACCCTATGAGTTATCTTTTTGGAAATATTCTACTTATCAGCAAGCCGGATTTGCTGCTGATTCTGATTCTTAATATTTTTGTAGTTGCAACAATTGTACTCTTTTACCCTCAGTTGCAGGCTATCTGTTTTGATGAGCCCTATGCCCGTACAAGGGGTGTTCCTACTGGTGTATTTACTTTTCTTCTGGTTACTCTTACAGCGATAACGGTGGTTCTTATGGTAAGCAGTGTTGGGATTGTAATGGTGATAGCCATGCTTACCCTGCCTGCGGCTACAGCTGGCTTATTTTCCCGTCACTTGTGGAGCATGATGATTTTCGGCGCACTGGTATGTGCTGCATCCAATATTGCCGGGCTTGCGACAAGCTATTCATTGGATATTCCTACAGGTGCGACAACAATTTTGGTAAGCGGCTCTCTGTATGTGATCATCCTTGCCGGACGGTCGGTTCTGAGGAGAATCCGCAGAACCCGGGTCTGAAACAGCCCTGTCCGATTTGCTGGACATTTTCCTCTCTTTTCAATACTTTAGCTTGTAGGATACCCCATGGGGGTATCCTGGAGGCGCAATATGGGACATGTACATCATGATCATGAACAGCACCATCACCACCACGGCTCAGGAGGAGTCGGTGCAGCTTTCTGGTTGAACCTGATTTTTACTGTTCTTGAGTTTGCCGGAGGGTTATTTACCAACAGCGTAGCCATTATGAGTGACGCTCTTCATGACCTTGGTGATTCTGCCGCCCTGGGGTTCTCCTGGATTATGGAAAAGCTGTCCCGGAAAGGATCCTCAGACAAGCTGACATTTGGATACAGACGTTTTTCTGTTCTGGGTGCGCTGTTCAGTTCTCTTGTGCTTGTTTCAGGATCTGTTTTTATTATCACAGAAGCGGTTCAGAGAATCCTGCACCCCGAAGAAGTTATGCCCGAAGGCATGCTGCCCCTGGCTATCCTCGGAGTAGGGGTTAATCTTGTGGCAGCTATACGTCTGAAAAAAGAAGGGGGTGATCATCTTAACCAGAGGGTGATAATGCTCCACCTTCTGGAAGATGTACTTGGCTGGATTGCGGTTCTTATTGTAAGCATTGTACTCTTTTTTGCAGATATTCCCGTACTTGACCCGGTTCTCTCTCTGGTAATTACCCTGTTTGTCCTTACCCGGGTTTTCCCCCGGCTGATGGAGTCTCTACGGGTGTTTCTTCAGTACAGCCCGGGAAACCTTGAGTTGGATCAAATCCGTGGAACAATCAGGGAGTCCTCAGGGGTTTCCGAGGTGCATGACACCCATCTCTGGTCCATGGACGGCCGGGACCATATCTTTAGTGCTCATGTGGTATTGAAGGAGAATATGAATCTGGCAGAGGTGGAAAAGATTAAACAGGATATTAAGAAAAAGCTTGAATCCCTTGGTATAAACCACAGCACTATTGAGTTTGAACCCCTTGGTACTGTCTGCAAAAGCTGTCGGGAATAGGTTCAGATTTCTTTATAGCGGTTGTATATCTTTCTGATCTCCGGCAGGGCTGCCAGAAATGCACGGTAGATCCTTGGGTCAAAATGGGACCCTACTGAACTCTCTATTATTTCCAGTGCTTTGCTGATGGGGAAGGCTTCTTTGTACGGTCTCCTTGAGGTTAAGGCATCGAAGACATCCGCTATGGCAACGATTCTGCCTTCAATAGGAATCTCTTCTCCTTTCAGGCCTTCAGGATATCCTGAACCATCAAATTTCTCATGATGACTGGAAATTATATTCTCAGCGGTATTCAGCATTTTAAGGTCAAGGATGCTGTTTATTCCTTTATTCATGCTCTGGATGACCTCAAGACCTATTGCGACATGCTCTTCAATGATTTGCCGTTCATTCTCATTGAGACCTGCATTCTTCAGGAGTATTGAATCCGGAATACCGACTTTTCCGATATCGTGGAGAGGGGCAAACCAGAATATTTCCCTGATCAGCATAGGGCTTACTTCCTGGGTGTTTCTTGTAAGTTCCCGGGCAATGACATACGAGTATGTGGTCATCCGGGTAATGTGCAGGGATGTTTCGTTGTCCTTCCGCTCCATAAGAGTGACAAATGCTCCGGTAGTTTGACTGACAATTTGCTGAATAATATAGTGGTAGAAAAGATTCTGCTTGAGGAGATTCAATACCCGCTCTATGTATTCCACGTGGTCAGCGGTATACACATTTTTCTGTGTGGAGGATACGAACAGAAAACCGAGAATGTTCCCCCGTATCTCTATGGGAATGGTAACACTCGCAGCAATCCCTTCCTGAAGGATAAGTTCAGTTGCAACAGACTGATGTTCATATTCATAATGGTAGACCAGATCGTTAATAATACGGGGCTTACGGTTTTTTACTATTTCCCCCAGGGTTGTCTCTTTCAGGGTGCTGACGAATCCAGGTTCCAGGTACAGGTTTTTTAATCCGGACGATGCAGATTCTGCAATTACATGTTCGCGGCTGTCCAGAAAAGCGACCGCAACCCGGTCGCAGGGTACTGAGTTTGCCAGAATGGCGCGAACCTTTGGGATAAACGCCTCCAACGTTCCATATACAGGATGCTCGGTGAGCTCCAGGTTTGAGCGGTGGATGTCCTCGATAGCATTAACGGCTTCAAGCAGATCGAGTTCCTCCTGCCACCTGGGGGTAAAGCCTTTGATTTCCTTTTTTGTATCAAGCAGGTTTTTAATGGAGTTCATCAGCTCTTCAGTACGTCCCACATAACGGCCGTACTCCCGGTGGATCTGAAATGAGAGTCCAAGCACGAGGAGGATCAATAAGGTGAGCATTCCGCCGAAGCCGAAAAGTATCACATTGTGGATTCGCTGAACCGTATAGTAGCGATTGCTCAAATTTCGCGCAATTGTCCCCAGAGGTCCTATGACAGATCCTTTCTGATCGGGGTCAGGATTCATTTGAAGAGATTTGAGTGCCCGTTCCAGTTCTGTGGAAAAATTTTCTTCGGGAAGTTCTTCTCTGGCCTTCTGCCAGGCTTCAATATAGGTTGCCGTGATTCCCGGAGTCGCAGCCCTTGTAAGCTCATGGGTTGCAGATATAAGCCGGTTTATGGTGGAGAGCTGAAAGCGAAGCTCTTCTGTCGAACTTCGGGTATGCTTTTCCATTACATAGAGTACCCCGAGGGTAACGAGGAATATACCGGACAATATTGCCAGGAGAATCAGATGTTGCCTTATCCGATGTTGAAACGCTTTCATCTGCTTAAATTATATGGGGGGAGAATTTACAGATCAAGTGGTTCGCCCCTTTTGTTCGGGCATATTTTACACTTCCATTCATGGGGATTAAGTGTATATAATAGTAAATTATCATGCACATGATTGAGATTCAGAATCTATTACTGTGTAAGGAGTAACCATGAAAGTTTATGTTTTTTTATCCGTAAAGTCAGTCATCTCACTGATCTTCGCGGTACTTTTTCTCTTTGTTCCCGAAGTATCCGCCGGCTGGTTCGGTCTTGATGTCGCCGGTGCAGGTAGCATGCTTCTGCAGCTTCTTGGAGCTTTTTTTCTGGGAATTGCACTGATCAGTTTCTTTTCTGCCCGGAGTGAGGCAGCTTTAACTATTCGTAATGTCATGCTCTCCTTCGGCATTCTCGATACACTGGCTTTCTTTATTAATCTTTTTGGTCAGATCAATGGCCAGACAAACAGCGCCGGAATCATTTTTCTGATTCTCTGGGCTTTTTTTGCAATAGGAGCATGGGTTTATTATTTCAAGGGCAGTCTCAGCGTTTAAGCCGGGCTACTGCGAAGCCGTTGCTCTGGAATCCCTCTTTATCTGGATATGGCTATGATTGCTTCGCTCCCTGAACTTCTTGCTCCTGCGGGAACCCTCTCTGCCGCTCTGGCAGCCTATTCCGCAGGAGCTGATGCTGTCTACTGCGGGCTGGGGCGATTCAATGCCCGGGAAATGGGAGTGAATTTCTCCTTTGAAGATCTTTCCCGTCTCTCCGCCCGGGCAAAATCCCTGAACCGCCGCTTTTATGTAACCCTCAATACGCTGATAAAAGAGAATGAATCTTCAGCCTTTATAGAGACTCTGGAAGATGTTCTCTCTCTTGATCCTGATGCTCTCATAATCCAGGATCCGGGGGCGGCCGCCTTTATTTCTCGAAATTATCCTCATGTTGAACTGCACGGTTCCACCCAGATGGGAATCCACAATTCCCGGGGCATTGCAGCCGCCGGTGAACTCGGTCTTTCCCGGGTAATTCTGGAGCGGCAGCTTACCATGGATGAGCTTGCACTGATCATGCAGCAGGCTTCTCTTGAGGTGGAGGTTTTTATTCATGGAGCCCTCTGCTGCTCGCTTTCCGGACGCTGCCTGTTCTCCTCCTGGCTGGGAGGCTGGAGCGGCAACCGGGGACGCTGCAAGCAGCCGTGCCGGCGCCGTTATTCCGGGGAGTCCGTTTCCGGGAGCACCGGAGGTTTTCTCTTCTCTCCCCGTGATCTCGGCTCCCTCGATTTGATTGACCGGTACCGGCGGCTTGGCATCACCTCATTGAAAATAGAAGGGCGGCTGAAACAGCCGGATCATATCTACAGGGTAGTCAGAGCCTACCGTATGGTTCTGGATGCGGCACCGGCGAAGAAAGAGGCTGCCATGCAGGAAGCCCGAACACTTTTAAACGGGACTTTCGGCAGAGAGCTTTCCCGGGGATTCAGCAGCAGGGAAGAGATGGCACGGCTTATTCAGCCCGATTCTGCAGGCATCTCCGGTCAGTATTCCGGGAAAGCCGTGGGCTCCGGAAAAGGCAGCGTTACTGTGCAGCTGGAGGGGCCTCTTGCTTTGGGAGACAAACTGCGCATTCAGCCCCCCGGTGGCGGGGAAGGTCCGGCTTTTACGGTTCGATCAATTCGCATTGGTACCGGTAGGGTCTCCAGTGCAGAGAGTGGTTCTGAGGTTAACCTGGAATGTTATCTGCCGGTGCCGGTACCGGGAAATGTTTTCAAGATCGGCGAAAGCAGAAAGGGTATGCGAGGAGAGGGGGGCAGTCTGCCTCTTTATGTACGCAGCCGGACGGTAGATCTGCGGATTCATGCAGACAGATCAGGACTTCTGATAGAGGTGGAAGGATTCAGCTGGAAAGGAGGCGGTCCCTTCGATGAAGCCTCCCGCTCAGCTTTGACAGCTGAAACCCTTGCAGAACAGTTCCGCCGCACCCGCAGCGAGGCTCTGCTAACCGGTAGCATTGAAAGCGATATCTCCGATAATCCTTTTATTCCTGCAAGTGTTCTGAAAAAGCTGCGCAGGGATTTCTGGACATGGTTACCCGGGGTTCTTCCCGGGGATCAGCAGCATCCTGCAGGGTTTGAAGTCTCCTGGGGTGGTTTCTCCGGAGCTTCCTGCGACCAGGAGCATGATGTACGGATGATGAACAGCCGCGAAGATGTAGCAGAACTCCTTGAACGGGGAACGGAAGGGCGAGTTGTGCTGCCCCTTTGTAACGAAGTTCAAGGAACTTTTCCGGTGAGCAGCCTGGAATATGAATTGCCCCCGTTCTGTTCAGAAGCTGATCTGCCGGGACTGGAGTCTCGTCTAACAGAAGTTTTACATGCCGGCTTCAGGCAGTTTCGCCTTACTTCACTCTTTCAGTTTCCTCTTCTTCGGAAAATCCTTGAGGTGTCAGGTATCTCTGTTGCAGAATGTCACCTCACTGCGGCATATCCTCTGCCGGTGGTAAACAGTGAGGCTGCGGAGCTGATGCGGCAGTGGGGTGTCTATCGGGTTCAAGCCTGGATTGAACTGGACAAAGAGGCAGTTCTTGCCCTGCGGGATACTTCTCCCCTTCCTCTGGAAATATACCGCTTCGGCCGGCCGGTCATGCTTGTAACCAGGGCGGCAATTCCCGGAGTGGGGATCATTAGGGATGAGCGGGGTAACGGCTTTCTGATTCAGCCTGCGGACAGTCATGGAATCACCCGGCTCTATTCTGAAACGGTTATGGCTGTTCCTGAAATCCCCGGGACGTGTTCCTGTTTTGATTTCCGAATGGCAGGGCCGGAAGAGGCCGGCGAAAGCAGTTTCAACTATTACGGGGATCTTGTCTGACCTGCTGTTCCAGGGCGATCAATACCCCTACAACATGTTCCTTCTTTCTGGCATTAAGAACCTTGCGTACATTCTCTCCGTCTTTAAAAAGTCCGGCCATCTTCGCCATCAATCTCAAGTGAATGATCTCGCTGTCTGTAAAGGGAAGCATAAAGAGATAGGTGAGACTTCCATCCAGTGAACCGAAATCTGTTCCTTCCGGGCAGATTCCAATGATTATCTGTGGTTCGGCGGACTCATTTTCCCGCGGATTTCTTGCATGGGGAAAGGCAATCGGGCCAATCGCAGTGGTCATCATCTCTTCTCTGGACATAAGAATATCAAGGTAGGATTTCTCGTCCCGTATCTGATCCATGGCAATCAGGGGTTTGATCAATTGAGAGAGGATTTCCCTCTTGTTTCCAGGCTTTATTTCCATAATCACCTGATCGATATGCACCAGTCGTGAAAGGGGAACCAGATCGTGTTGCTCCTCCATTAGCTTGGCGATATCGTTTTTAGGGACTACCTGCATATTTGAGAGGATCCAGTCATCAATCATGGAATGGCTGAAACGCCACTGGCTGCCTATTTTTACAGCGGGGATTTCTCCCCGGTTAATCATCCGCATTACAGTTTTTTCTGCCACCTGCAGATATCCTGCGACCTCACTGAGGGTCATCAGTTTGCCTTCTTCCCCGGACATTCAAGTCCTCCTTGGTCAAGTTACAACTTTCGGCACTGATAATTGTACAATAAACGTCAGCAGCGGACAATGGTGCCGGTTCCCTTTTCCCGCAGGGCTTACCGGAGTATTCTGCAGGAGTTTCCTCCTCGGGATAGAGGGAAATCACGACGGGCTGCTGTTTTCCATTATGGGTCATGCAAGGGGCCGGGTGCCCGCCTGGTCAGTCTTTCTTCGGGGAGTTCTTTTTTTTCAGATGGTTCGGAGTCATACGATCCCGGGCAATTCGGAAAGCATAGCGCATAATGGTTTCTGTGGAGACATCGGGCCCGTGCTTGCGCTGCATAATCAACACAATCGCTTTCAGGGCATCTTCTGTAAGGGAGAGGTAGATAAAACGGTCCCGTTCCTCCGGGGTCATGTCTTCCCACTCTACCATTCAAGAACCTCCGCAGGAACGTTGTCCAGCCCGGATGCATACCAGTCGGCAGCAGGAAGTTCTTCCCTGGAGAAGCTCGAAGTGAGGGCCAGGCAGCGGCAGCCTGCAGCTCTGGCCGATTCAACTCCCGCAATGGAATCCTCAATAACCAGGCACTCTTCAGGTTTCACTTCAAGGCGCTTCATTGCCAGCTGCCAGCAGTCAGGATGGGGCTTGCGCAGTTCCACATCCAGCCCGTTGATCATCGTGTCAAAGGCTCCGTGGGCAAGACCGATGGCTTCAAGACTATCTATCATCTTTATATAATCAGTGCTGGTAACCAGGGCGGTTCTGAAGCCTTTCTCTCTGCATAAATGCACATACTCCACAGCTCCAGCCAGGGGTTGAAGCTTTCCCTGGATAAGCTCCCGATAAATTTCATAAGTGCGGGCTTTATCGGGTTCCAGATTAAAAGGGATGCTGTATTTGGCTGCGACTCCACCGAGGAACATGTTTTCACCCTTTCCTACAAACGGTTTGAAGTCGCTGGTTGTTACACTAAAGCCTTTTTCAGCAAACATTTTAACACCCGCTCCGGCAATAAACTCCTCCGAGTCGGTAAGTACTCCGTCCATGTCAAACAGTACAGCTTTAAGTTTAGTCATGATGCTTAGACTTTTATAGATCGATCCCGATTGTATTGCGTACCAGGACGCCGATGCCGAAAGAGATAGCCGCTACGCCCAGGCTGAGTACTGCCATCTCTGTAAATCTGTGCCAGAAATTCAGGTCCTTGGCGACAGCTACATAGTAGTTGAAGAAGAAGATTATCAGAATGGCGATTATCATGGTTGCCGTCAGGCAGAAAACATAGTTGCCAATGAGCAGATAGGGCGCTATCAGCATGGCCACTGTCAGAATATATGCGATGCCTGTATAGACCGCGGATTTCACGGCGTTGGAATTTCCCTCGGTTCTGTTGGAGAGGTATTCCGAGGCTGCCATGGAGAAGGATGCGGCGATTCCGGTAATGAGTCCGGCAACGGCGATCAGGCGGGTATTCTGCAGGGCAAATGAGAGTCCTGCAAGGGCTCCAGTGAGTTCCACAAGAGCATCATTAAGACCGAGGACTATTGATCCGACATACTCCAGTCGCTCTTCCTTGAGCATTTTGAGCAGCTCCTGCTCATGTTTATCTTCGTCGGCTATTATCCGTTTTGCTTCCGGAATCTCTGCACTCATGGCATCGTATATGTCCTGAGCCTGCTCTTCCCCTTTTTCCATCAGTTTCAGGGCGAAGGTTAATCCCAGCAGCCGGGCGATGAAAACGAAGAAAAACACCTTTAACCATTTCGGTTTCGCCGATCTGCCGGTAAATTTTTTGAGAAAATCATGATGAGCTTGTTCTTCGTTCCCTATTTTTTTTAGAATCTCGGCATTCGGGTCCTTCTTGAGAACCCGTGCCAGGCGTGTATATATCTGGTGTTCCGTTACTTCGTTCCGCTGCATGGCGAAAATACGGGAATTTATACTGTTTTCCATACTGCCTCATTAGTCCGTGAGCTGTTGTACAGATTCACTCTAAATCATAAACGTCACCGGCTCAAGACAGAAATTAAAAATAGATTCAGCTCTGATCAGTCCTCATCTCGGCTACGGTGATCGATATCTATACAAAGAATAAATTCTTCGTCCTGACCGCCTGTAAACCCGCGACTTGCAGTTATGCAGATATCTCCGGTTGCCTTGGAAATGTAGGGTTCGGTGATGTAGATGGAGGAGATTTCCCCCCGGCGCAGAATATAGGTTTTAAGGCTGTGGTCGGTGCCTGCAGGCGCGGGTTTAAATAGACGGTGCTCCTTTTTGGTGAATCCTCTCTGTACAATGGTGGGAGAGACCTGCTTTCCCTGTGTATCCACAATATAAGCGCAACGGGCGAAGCGCGTAGACCGGAGGGAACTTCTCAGAATGGCCGGAAACTCTGAGATGTTCCTCCCCTGCAGTCTTTCGGTCAGCCGTTCTGCAAGTTCCCTGTGGGTTTCCGCAAGTAGTTGTTCGTGTTCCCTTCGTTCCCGGGAAACCGCTGCATAATGATCTGCCAGAGAGAAGATTCTATCCAGCGGGAGTTTACTGTACTCTTCGATTCTCATCGAGCTGCAGAAGTATGCCCCCTGAAGCAGATCGACCCCCAGCTCCAGACATGCCAGTGCGTCTGTTTCGTCTTCAACCCCCACAGCAACTGTGAGTGCTCCAACCCTGTGGGAGAGATGAATCAAGGCTTTACAGAGTTCCTGTTTATGGTAACCTCTGCCGGTTCCGTTCACCAGCGTCTGGTCGATTTTAATAATATCCGGTTTAAGCATGGGGATGCGTGAGAGATTGGATGTTTCCGGGGATTCATTGTCCAGGGCAATCAGGAACCCCTGCTTTCGATGATAGTTGATGAAAAAGGAGAGATTGTCGATGTCTTCAATCTCATTTTCATTTATTTCGAGAACCACCTGATCCGGACTAATATGGTTTTCCATCATCATTGTCCGCAGGTACTCAGGATCGGTAATTCTGTCCAGAATCGCATCACTGGAGATATTAAGAAAAAGCAGAGGGCTGTTTTTTCGGGCTGCCGCAAGAACAGCATAGGCGGATAATGCCCGCTGCCGGCAGTGGCGGTCAAGTTCCGCCGCCCGGCCTTCTTTCCGGGCTCGGGTAAACAGCTCCACCGGGGGGATCTCTTCCGTCGAAATGCCGGCGTATCCTCTTGAGAGAGCTTCGAGGCCGATAACAGATCGTTCTCTGATGGAGTAGAGCGGAAGAAACTCCGTTTCCACACCAACACTGGTCTGCAGACCATCCCGTACAGATAAAGTGATGCTCATGGCATATAACTATATGCAAAAAATGTGCCATCATTTTCTGATTTTCTATGTATAAGATAAATGTTTCTACAGTAATGAAATAAATTATAGTTTATTGAGGTTGGCATTTATGTAGAAAATTTCTGCTACAAAAAGGTAGGCAAAACAGTCGGATTCCACATTACGGTGGTCCTAAATCCTGCTGTACCATTGAAGAGCAGATATGCTACAATTCCAGAGCACGATTATGATGAAAAGCAGCGATATCAAAGAGCATGTAGAACTGATCAGGGAAGTATTCAGCTATGTTCACCGGTTCTCCGGTGCAACCTTTGTTTTTAAAGTTGAGTATGAGGTAGCCGAGCATCCCCTGTTTCCGGTACTGGTAAAAGACCTGGCCCTTCTTCACGGCATGGGGATTCGGACGGTAATTATTCCGGGAGCCTCAGGCCGCATCAATGAGGTACTCGGACGCTATGGTATAGAAACTCAGATTCATGACGGAATCCGCATTTCCAGCCCGGAGGCTATTCCCTTTATTAAAATGGCGGCTTTTGATGTCTCCAACAAGATAATGACCCTGTTGGCAGCAAACGGCGCCAACGCAGTTATAGGTAACTGGGTTCGGGCCCGCAGTATGGGTGTCCTGCGCGGTGTGGATTACGGATCAACCGGAGTGGTTGAAAAGATTGATACCGATCTGGTTAACCGGATTCTTGATGAAGGTTTGATTCCCATTCTTCCCTGTATCGGCTGGAGCAGTGTCGGATCGCCCTATAACATAAGTTCAAATGAGCTCTCCCGGGTAACGGCATCCCAGCTGAGGGCGGAAAAGCTTTTTCTTCTTCTTCCTGAAGAGAGGCTGCAGGGACAGGATTTCTCATTTCCCGAGGGTGCCACCTACACTCCCGAAGGAAGAATCTCCCGCTTTGACCTCAAATCGGCGGAATCATTCCTGAAGAGTAATGAAGGCAGCAGTGACCGTCGTCTTCCCTACATACGTCTGGCCTGTGATACCTGCCGCAACGGAGTTCCCCGGGTGCATATTGTGGACGGCAGGGTCGAAGGAGTAATTCTCAAGGAAATTTTCTCCAATCTGGGAGTGGGAACCATGGTCCACGGTAACGACTATGATTCCATCCGGTCCATGGCGGTTGAAGATATTACTGATGTTCTGCGTATTATGGAGCCCTTTGTTTCCAGTGAGATCCTTGTTCGTCGCACTGGAACCGACCTTGAAAAGAACCTGCGGGACTTTGTGGTGTATGAGATGGATTCCTCGGTACACGGCTGCGGAGCTCTGCACCGATACGCTGACGGATCGGGCGAAATCGCCGCCATTGCTGTGGACGGCCGCTACGACCGCCTGGGACTGGGATACAAGATAGTTTCCTATCTTGTGGAAACTGCCCGCTTTGAAGGACTCAAAAATGTTTTTGTCCTCACCACCCAGACTTCTGACTGGTTTGAACGGCTTGGATTTGAGGAGAGTACTCTTGATTCAATTCCGGCGGAGAAGCGGGAAAGGTACGACCGGAAACGGAACTCCCGGATCTATATTAAGAATCTGAAGTAAAAGGAAGAAAGGGAAGGAGGAAGTCTATGGAAATAACTCCCGAAAAACTCGCGGGGTATATAGATCACACCCTGCTGAAGGCAGACGCCCGGGCCGCCCAGATTGATATCCTGTGCAATGAGGCAAAGGAGTATAAATTCTGCTCCGTCTGTGTAAATACCAGCAGAGTTTCTCAGTGTGTAGAGAATCTCAGGGGTTCAGGTGTAAAGGTTTGCTGTGTTGTCGGTTTTCCCCTTGGAGCTATGAGCACCGAAGCGAAGGCCTTTGAGGCGGAGCAGGCGGTCGCAGCCGGTGCGGGTGAAGTTGATATGGTAATGAATATCGGTCGACTCAAAGACAGGGAACTGGCCTATGTGGAAGAAGATATCCGCAGCGTAAAGAAAGCATGCGGCAACAAAGCTCTGCTGAAGGTAATTATCGAGACAGCCCTTCTGACAGACGAAGAGATTGTACTGGCTTCGGAAATTGTCAGGAATTCCGGTGCTGATTATGTGAAAACCTCCACCGGCTTTTCAACTCATGGCGCAACCGTGGAACACGTAAAGCTCATGCGGAAAACAGTGGGCTCCGAAATGGGCGTGAAGGCTGCCGGCGGAGTTCGGACCTATGAAGATGCCCTTGCCATGATTGAGGCGGGCGCCACAAGGCTTGGAACAAGCGGCGGTGTCCAGATTGTTCAGGGCGGTACGCTGGAAAAAGGAACTTACTGATTATTTCTGATATACGTACTATGGAGTCCGTGGATCCGGTCCCGTCTATGCCGGGTTCATGGACTCCATGAAAGCGGTCATTACAGAAACCGGCGAATCAGCAGATTGATTATAGTTGCAGCTACCACAATAAGAAAAAAGACCCTGATAAACCGCGTTCCCCTGCGAATAACAAGATGAGTCCCCAGCCATGCTCCCGTCAATTGTGCACCTCCCATTACCAGGCCCAAAAGCGGTAGTATGGTTCCCGCCATTGCAAAGAAAGCCAAAGATACAATATTACTGGTAAGGTTCATGACCTTTGTGGCAGCAGTAGCTCTTTTCAGATTCATTCCACCTATCAGTGCCAATGCTACTGTCCAGAAAGATCCTGTGCCGGGTCCGAAGAATCCGTCGTAAAATCCAATGCAGAGTCCGAGGAGAATAAACAGCTGAAGGATAGGCATCCTGCCGGCGGTATCCGTTTCTCCCAGTTCCGGGCTGAAAATCATGTAAATGAATATCCCCAGAAGCAGCACGGGAAGAGCTGTGCTGAGAAATCCCGGGTTTATATGCTGAACGGCGAAAGTTCCTGCAGCGGCCCCGATGAATGTTGCAAGGATTCCTGTTTTTACCCGTCGAAAGGAGACCAGTCCACTGTGCCGATAGCGGAGCGATGCTGTGAGACTTCCGAAACTGGCCTGCATCTTGTTCGTTCCCAGGGCAAAGTGGGGCGGGATCCCTGCAGAGAGAAGCAGGGGGAGGGTTATTATGCCGCCGCCTCCTGCGATTGAATCAACAAAACCAGCGAAGAGCGCGCCCCCTGCAAGGAGCAGATAGTGCAGGATACCAAGGTCGAGGATTTCTCCCGGAATCATTCCTTTTCTATTACCATAGAAACATCTTTTGGAAGAGCTAATCCTGCTTCTGCCTCAATTGCCTTGATTATTGCCGTGGGAACAGGACAGGCTGCGTGTTTAAAGTTTTCCTCCGCTGCCTGGTAAACCGGCGAAGCTGAGAATTTTGCAAAACAGACCTCGTATGCATCTACTGTCGCAAGTGATTGGTTCAGTGCCGCAATGCTGGGGCAGACCGACTCAATTTCCAGGTTGACTGTCTGTCCGTCTTCACTTTCAGCTTTAATGGTTGAGATCATACCGCAGATCCCGGGCTCTATCTTAACAATTGTCATAGTAACTCCAGTACTCGTGAATATTCCAGTTTCAACTCCACCAGGAGCTGATTAATCTTTTCTTCTGAGTGTAGTTTAAAGGTGCTTATTACCTCAGCGGACATGTGATCCAGCAGTGTCCGTTCTCTGTCGAGATCATCCAGGAAATTGGCACAGTAAACAGTATAGATCAGTTCCTTGTCTGCTTTGGCACTGGCCTCCGGATTATGGTGATACCGGATTGTATTGATTATACCCCGGGGGAAGTCCCATCGTTCCGCCATCTGGGCCCCTACCTCCGCGTGATGAGTTCCGAGGGCAAACCGTTCAAACTCTTCAGCCGGCATCTTTTTCTCCACACTGAACCGGCGCAGCTTGTCAAAGAGGTCAGGTGAAAGGAATTCCACCAGAACCCTGCCCAGATCATGCAGCAGGCTTGCAGAGTATACTGTTTCATAAATACTCTTCAGGTTGTAGCGCCGTGCCAGGACAGAGGCAAATACTGCAACACGGTGGCTGTGTTCCCAGAGATTTTTCATGTCTCCATACCGTTCACTGACCAGTGAAACTGTGCCGTAGGCTGTCAGCAGATTGCGTATCCCCTTAAGACCTACCAGTTTTACTGCTTCCTGAATGGTCAGAACTTTCCGGTTAACCCCGAATGAGGCTGAATTTACCATTTTCAGAAGTTCAGCCGCCATACCGGGGTCTGTACTTATGCTTCTCTCAATTCTGGCAAAATCAATCTCCGGATCTTTAATCATCTGCTGCAGGGAGCGCATTGTTTCCGGAAACTGGGGAATTATCTCAAGTTCATTTTCTATTCGTTCGGTCAGATCCTTAAGCTGCCTGATGAAAAGATCATGCCGAGGTAGCTTGATGGTTGCCACGGTGGTATCGTTTATACCGCGAATGGCAAAGGCGTGGTTATCCAGGCCGATTTTTCGCAGCATGAGCACCAGCATAACCAGGCCGAGACCTGCACCTTCTGTTGAATCAAGGACAGTCTGAAAGGCCTCCTCTACGGAATCGAAGGTTCCGGATCTTGAAATACGTTCCCTGATTCTCTCCTCTTCTTCCGGGGAGATCAATACATTGTTAACAATAGTAATGTAGAAGTGTTCCTGATCTACTTCAAAACTGGTTCGAACGTACAGCCCTTCCTGTTTCAGCTGTTCTTCGTACTGTCCGATATTTGTATAGACTTCATCTTTGAAGTCCTGCATTCCCGATGTGTATTCGTCGTGGTTCTCCAGATTCAGACCGCAGTTTTTAAAGTAGAGCCGCTTAAGGTTCGCCTTTTTTCCGTTTTCTACCAGTTCCCGGACCGCATAGAAAAACTGAAAATAATAGTCCTGAAGATGAATCTTGCGCAGATAAAGTTCAAGAATTTTCCCGATCCCTTCAATTGAGGATGCAGAAGCCCTGTAAGCGGTTAGTCCCACAGGTTCGTAGTTTTGTATGGATTCGATAATCTTCCTGATGTCGATTGCCACCGGATCTCCATCCTTGCTTTTTGATACTTATTCTATCATACAGTATATTCAGCTGTTAGCTGATGTAAAATGTTCGGGGAAATAAAAAAATCTTATCTATGCAAAGGCCAACAAGCACTATGCACTAATGTTGTTCCATGCTAAAAATGCCGGAAAGAAGTTGATATAAAGATAAATAGACTTAAAAAACAAGTAAAAGGTAAATAAATGAATAAAAAACGACTGCTCTCTCTGTTGATGGTTCTTTTCCTGTCGGGGATTCTCTTCGCCGAAACCATTGTAAGCGTTGGTATCGGGTTGGACAAGACGGTTAAAAACATGGACCGGAGGTTCTTCTGATCAGGTTTTCACTGTTAGCAGCACCTGTGGCAGCTTCTCCTTCTATTCAGGTGAAAGATACGGTGTTCTCGTTGATGTCAGTACCGCTGTGCCCATGCTGCTGCAGATCGATCAGTATGGAGCCAGTAACACTGAAAAGATAGGCTCAGGATTTATTCTTGATATTCTTGCCGGTCCAAGAATGTATGTTGCCGCAGGTGCTGACACTGCATTTCTTTTAGGAGCCGGGTTTCATATTTTGTATGAAGAATATACGGCCTCAGGTTCGGATTACAGCTTTCTCAGTATCGGGCCGGGGTTGGATGGTCAGCTTCACTATGCACTGACGGAGAATCTCCTTCTGAAAGGCGGTATAGAGATAGCCTACGATCTGCTTATTCTTCATTCCGGGCCCTCCTATGGAAGCTTTACCTATTGGGGGACATTCAGTATTGTACCGTCCATTGGAGCAGGGCTCCGGTTCTGATTCTCATCTGTACGGCTGTACAGCTTAAGATCTTCGGTATAGCCTGTGGGGGTGGATATCTATGAACTGAAATTTTTCCTATCTGCAGCGGAGTTCCTTCATTTCGGCAGGGCAAGTCAGGCATGCAATATCAGCCCTTCCGCTCTGAGCCGTGCCATAATGCGGATGGAGGAGGAGGTTGGTGAACCCCTGTTCAACCGCGACCGCCGCGGGGTTCAGCTGACAGAGGCTGGTAGACGTTTCCGGGAATATGCCCGGAGCGCTGTGCAGGGTTGGGAGGAACTCCGCCGTGGTGTCCATTCCGCGGAGCTGACCGGAGAAATCCGCATCTACTGCTCCGTAACCGCCTGTTACAGCGTGCTTCCCTCCATTCTCTCCCGTTTTCGGGAGGCATACCCGGGGATTCATATAAAGCTTCAGACCGGCGTTGCCGCCGATGCGGTAGGTACGGTCAGCTCAGGCGATGTGGACATGGCGGTAATAGCCCGTCCCGATTCTCTGCCTTCAGGCCTGCTCTTCCGGGAACTGACAACCACCCCACTGGTATTTGTCGCACCCCGGCAGGAGTGGGAGTTCCGGGAGGTCCTTGATACGAATCCTGTCCCCTGGTCGACGATTCCAATGATTCTTCCGGAGCGGGGGCTCATGCGTATGCGGGTAAACCGCTGGTTCCGGGAACAGGGGGAGACACCCAGGGTCTATGCCGAGGTAGCCGGTAACGAGGCGATCCTTGCCCTGGTAAGCCTTAACTGCGGTGTTGGCGTTGTTCCCCGGCTGGTTATCGAGCAGAGCCCTGTTGCACGGAAGGTGAAAATTCTTAAGGTAAAACCGCCGCTTACAGCCTATTCGGTGGGAATGTGTGCCCGCAAAGGCAGTCTTCAGACAAAGGCTCTTCAGGCATTCTGGGATATCGGGAGCGGTGAAGCATAAAAAATGCCGGTCTCCTGCATAAATGCGGTTAACCGGCTATATATATTATGCCGGTCTCCTACAAAAGGAGTAGCCGGTGTTCCATATGTTGGGGTAAGCGCTTCTGTTCATGGAAGGCCTCCTTGTTCCAACGTGGTATACACCATATCTTAGCAATCATGGATTTTTAGTGTCAATAGGCGCGGCTTTTTTGCATTATCTGCACGGGGGTATACCAGGGCATTTTACTGCCTCGGAGCTTCTGTGATAGCAGGAGATATTGTATTTTGAGGAATATAATCCATAAATTGGTTTATTTTGATAATTTTGTGGATTATAATACGTAAAAAGGCGATGGGTGTGATACCGAGAAATACTTATCTGGAATTCCTGAAAGACAACAAAGATCTGAATTTAATAAAAGTAATTTCTGGTGTACGAAGAAGCGGAAAGTCAACCTTATTCCAGGTGTACCGAGAGTGGTTGCTTGCCAATGATATTCTTGAAGAACAGATTGTCTTTATAAACTTTGAGGATCTTGAATACGATTCGTTAAGGGATCACCGAACCCTATACTATTATGTTAAGCCAAAACTGATTGCCGGAAAAATGACATATATATTTCTCGATGAAATTCAGCATGTCAGCGAGTTTGAAAGAGCAGTTGACAGTCTGTTTATCCAGAAAAATGTTGATATTTATATCACCGGATCCAACGCCTGGTTTATGTCGGGAGAGTTGGCTACATTACTTTCCGGCAGGTATATCGAACTGAGAATACTTCCACTGTCATTTAAGGAATACTGCATCGGGGAGGAGAGTAATGACACGGCTGGAGAAAAGTACAGAAAATATCTGGAGAACAGTTCTTTTCCATTCACCGTGCAGATCGGGGATAACCATAAGGTTATTACTGAATATCTTCAGGGCTTGTACAATACTGTAATTCTGAAAGACGTAGTGGCGAGATATAAAATAAATGATGTTATGATGCTGGAAGATGTTACCAGATTTCTGTTTGATAATATTGGGAATCAGACATCACTGAGAAAAGTTGCAAATACGATGACCTCTAACGGGAGAAAGATTGATCCCAAAACTGTGGAAAAATTTGTAAGTGCCCTGAGAGAAAGTCTTATTATCTACCAGGTTAAACGGTACAATATAAAAGGGAAGCAGTATCTTAAGACACTGGCAAAATACTATGTTGTCGATATTGGCCTTCGATATATGTTGTTGGGCAGGCGTAATGTTGATATTGGGTATATTCTTGAAAATGTAGTCTATCTGGAGCTTGTTCGACGGAATTATGATGTATTTGTTGGCCAGGTGGATGACCTGGAAGTTGATTTTGTGGCTATGAAAGATGATGAAGTTGTTTACTATCAGGTTGCGGCAACAGTGAGAGAGGAGGCGACACTGAATCGGGAACTGACCTCACTCAGGAAAATCAAAGATCACTATCCCAAATTTCTCCTGACCCTGGATGAAGATCCGGAAGCGGATTATGACGGAATCCGCAGAATGAATGCGTTGTCGTTTTTGTTGAATAATAAGTAAACACAAGGTTTGAATCAGTTCTTTGATAACGTAAAATACACAGTGACGCTATTTGCATCAACAGCGGGTTGTGGTTTGAATCAGTTCTTTGATAACGTAAAATTTGAAGATGATTCACCAAATCAAATGATGAGTTGTGGTTTGAATCAGTTCTTTGATAACGTAAAATAAAAGCCATTCATATACCCAATTATCGGTAAGTTGTGGTTTGAATCAGTTCTTTGATAACGTAAAATTTCCCCATGACCAGAAGCGAAGCTATCCGGGTTGTGGTTTGAATCAGTTCTTTGATAACGTAAAATCCTGACATAGTTATGCCCAAACTCAAGCACGTTGTGGTTTGAATCAGTTCTTTGATAACGTAAAATATGGGCGGTGTAGACGGTGAAGACCAGACTGTTGTGGTTTGAATCAGTTCTTTGATAACGTAAAATGTAACAGAACAAAATAATATTGACACGTATGTTGTGGTTTGAATCAGTTCTTTGATAACGTAAAATCGTAATAATCTTCGCAATCAGGCATGTATTGTTGTGGTTTGAATCAGTTCTTTGATAACGTAAAATTAGCATAGCCACACCAAGGGAGGTAGCGCCGTTGTGGTTTGAATCAGTTCTTTGATAACGTAAAATCCCAAAATCGAAAAAAATAAACTGTATTATGTTGTGGTTTGAATCAGTTCTTTGATAACGTAAAATCTTCCGTTATCGAGCAACGTGAAGCACATAGTTGTGGTTTGAATCAGTTCTTTGATAACGTAAAATTACCTCCTGATTCCCCGCAAGGGCATTCTTGTTGTGGTTTGAATCAGTTCTTTGATAACGTAAAATCACCGTCGGTACCATCACCGTCAGGACCGCCGTTGTGGTTTGAATCAGTTCTTTGATAACGTAAAATTAAATCGAGATCCTTTCTCTCCAGGCCAAAGTTGTGGTTTGAATCAGTTCTTTGATAACGTAAAATAATACTAAAATCAGGTATATATATTGTGGAGTTGTGGTTTGAATCAGTTCTTTGATAACGTAAAATCGGGTGAGGTCTGCTTCGTACTTTGCCCGCGTTGTGGTTTGAATCAGTTCTTTGATAACGTAAAATAGCAATAACTATGTGACAGATCATGCCATGGTTGTGGTTTGAATCAGTTCTTTGATAACGTAAAATTATCCTCAAGACGCACGACTGCAAAGAGCGGTTGTGGTTTGAATCAGTTCTTTGATAACGTAAAATGATTTTATTTATGAAGAAAAAGAAGGAATTGTTGTGGTTTGAATCAGTTCTTTGATAACGTAAAATGATCATAATTAAGTCTAACATAGGAATTAGGTTGTGGTTTGAATCAGTTCTTTGATAACGTAAAATTAACTCATTGGCAATTTCGAGAGCAAGGCCGTTGTGGTTTGAATCAGTTCTTTGATAACGTAAAATGACAGCACTATCGTCTGTCTGTTCATCCCCGTTGTGGTTTGAATCAGTTCTTTGATAACGTAAAATTACAACGCTATCTTTTATTGTTTCATCATCGTTGTGGTTTGAATCAGTTCTTTGATAACGTAAAATACCTGGCAAATAAGCCCTTATTTTACCGTTATTTAGCCTGTTTTCAGGGAAATAAAAACAGGAAATCCGGGTTCGTAATAGTCGTTCCCGGACCATTTTTCGGATCCTAAAACATTTCCAACTGCTGAGGTGTGGGCGGCAGAGGGTCTTCGGTCCTTCCAAAGTAGTTAATTATGTCGGCATATTGTTTATCCGTCAGGGTCATGATGGTAACCTGCCCGTTTTGAGGAATATACCCCTTCAACCGCTTGGTATGTACCTGCATGTTCTCCCTTGAGGGGCAGTTACGGATATAAACAGAGTACTGAAGCATGTAGAATCCATCTTTTATCAATGCCTTACGGAATGCTGTTGCCCTTTTGCGTTCGGCAACTGTATTGGTTGGCAGGTCGAACAGTACGATAATCCACATAATCTTATACCTTTCCAGCGCTGTTTGTTTCATATTTTATGCCAACACCGGATATTGTATTTTCTTCACCTCTTTTTTATAAGCTTTAACAAGCGAGGCTGTTGTAAAGGTTGTCCCCACCCAGAGTGGACGTTTTGTGTTTTTAAATGTTACATCTGCGGTCAATACCTGCAGTAATTGCTGCTTGGTACTGCTGCTTAAGTCTTCTTCTGCTGTACCTGATTCAGCGAGTGAATAGACACATTCGTCAACAAAAGGCCTGTAAGGTTCCATTATGTCATCTGCAAGGGCGTATGCATTATACTTGTTGCGATGATGAATCCCTAATGTCGGTATCAAACCGGAGGCAACCAGTGCTCTGGCAACTGCCGCCCTTAGAAGAGCATAGCCATAGTTAAGCATGTTGTTAGGCGGAGGATTGTCCCTGCCTCTGCGGAACTTTTTATCTTCAAAGAGTAAGCTCCAGTAAAGCCTGGCTGCCTGAGACTCCATGTTTGTGGCATCGCCGGATGCTACATTGTTGCGGTAATATGCAAAGTCAGCAGGTACCTTGCGTCCCAGCTTCTTCAGCAGGTTTTCCTGATTTCTTATTTTGTATTCAACTGTCTGTTTCCAGAGGTTCTTCTTTTGTGGTTCAGTTATACTTATCTGAGTACGGTAGGTTTCATTCTGACCATGGTTTGCATCCAAAGGCAGCATTAATCCGGAAGGCATGTGCTTGATGTCGCAGCTTATTACCGCAGTTTTGTTCTCACAAAGCACCTGTAATACCGGCTGGGTTAGGCTTATCTGCGGATTATCTAACAGCAGTGCGCCGATGTCCTCTACGGGTACCTGTTTTTCTGATTCACTCTTCTTGTTATAAACTACCAGCTGGCTATTGCGAATGGAGAGGCGGCAGGGGTTTTCGATACAGATGGTCCGTTTTAACATAACAAGAATACTTGTTCACTGTTTCTTTGAGATCTCCCCTAGTATATCGACTTCCACTGCCATAGGCTTGAGTTCATCCCATTTCTTCAAACTTTGTATGCGATGATAATAAGGATAAAAGTCATTTTCCAATGTTGATTCGGTATGTTTTCTAAAACAATAGTATGATGAGGAGATCTTCTGCACTCTATAAAGGTATGTACTCAAATTTATAGTCTGTTCACTATCAGTTCCAATTAGAAACATTTCATTTTCTTTCAGAATAGCTTCTGTCTGTTTCCCCTCCGGTGGTAGTTGAAATACCTTTTCTCCCTTCTGTTTCCGTTGAACCGCTTCCCAGAATGTTACGCATGTTTCCATAATTTTTTCATCACTATTTTTATATAACAGAATATGATGATTGTTGCGCGGGTTTACCCATTGTCTGCCGTCTGTCTTTAAATCAACGGCATTTCCAATGTGTTCTTCCATACGCACCTTGTAAACCGGAATTGGCTCACCGTTGCGGTTTGGCAGAAATATTCGTGTTTTTCCCTCTCGCAGCAGTGTTCCGGAAGGTATTTTAAAGGGGCCGCTTGTGTCTATTCCATCTGTTTCCAGAAGAGCTATTATTGCCTTGCGGATACGTGAGTCAGCTATTTTATTAACAAGTTTGTGATCGGAAATAGTGTCTATAGACTTGCGTACCCTATAGGACGATTCTCCGGTCTCGGGATTTATTCTTTTTCCGTATACTGTTTCTTTATGTAATTGTCCCCGCACGCCAATTCCCCTGCTCTGGTAGCGCTTGCCATCCTTTATGTAAGGTTTGCTGATTCTGCTTATAATTCCATTGTTTTTCTTGTGTGAAACGATAATTACCTCTATTGAACTCACCGCCTGATTGCGGAAGTCCTGCCAGGGAGAATCAAAAGAGGGGTGTGAAGCTTTTCCTCGCTGGCGTTCTTTCTGCTGTGCATTATATGTGGAAAGTCTTTGAACAAAGCTCTGATCAGTTAAAGCTACGGTGAGAGCATCAATGGCATGGTGCCGGTGGTCGCCACGGTTTTTAACCGGAAAAAACTCCAATCTTCCAGTTTCGTAATTTCTGGATATTTTTCCTTCTGTCAGTTTCTCAGTTTCTTTCTGAGGTCTACTGTTTTCCATTAATTGAATTTCAAAAGGACGTGTTTCGACAGTAAAAACACCCCAGGCTGGGTATGGGTCTTTTATACTTTCAGTAGTAGAGAAAGATTCATTCAGATCACTCTGGAAAAATCCGCTTTCAACTGTTCCTTCCATGCAGATTTCGCCTGATTTGATTGCGGGCTTCTCGTTTCGAACCGGTATCGGATTACTAATGTCGGGTTTCAGTGGGATGTAGCCTATCCATTTGCCATCACTGATTAATGCTGGAAGGCTGTATTTATTTCCAAACACGGTAAAAATGAACTGATTGTTGGATGCAGTTCCAAAAACTTTGAGTTCATTCTTCTTCGCTTCCCTTGACTGCATATTGGCTGGAATAAAATCGAGCTTCTCCTTATCTGTTATCAGAGCTTCTACCCAATAACTTTTTCCCTCCGGCAAGTCTTCTGTCATAAGTAAGGGGTAGCTCATATTCGTAGCTTCAAATTGCTGTTTATTTTTTTTACCTCGCAGAAGAATTGCATCTTTTCCTGATGCTTCGGGGTTTTTAAAAATGGGCCTGACCTCTTTCAACCCGCTATGGTGCAGTTTAAACCAGCATTTGCCATCTTCCTCTGTGCATACAGGATTATATGTTTCAGGGAACACTTCAGAGAACAATCTGTTTTTCTTTACCGTACCTACAAGTAGGAGTTCATCCCTCTGCTTCTCGGGCAAAGGACTTCTTTTTGGATGAAAAGAGAGGATGCTTCCTTCCTGATCCATTCTTCCCCAGTATTCTCCAGGTTCAAGATCCTCTGTAATTGGAATTGGAGGTGCTAAAATGGTATCCAGGCCCCAGTTGTGCCGTAATTCGGCTGTTACACGACCAGGAATAACTCTGACATTCGGGCAGATTGTTTTCAGTATTTCGGCAGCTTTTTTACTGATGTAGCGGGTATCATTCAACTGACGCTCAATAAAATCTTCTGAGGAAGAATTGCTGGAAATAAATCGTTTTGCTTTGTTGTATGGCAAACATGCAAATGCCCTACTGATTACTTCTCTCCAAAGTGCTTCGTTGTGATGAAAAAAACCGTATGGAGTTTTCTCTCCTTTTTCTCTGTTGAGGTTGGACTCGCAAAGAGTCTTGTTTCCCAGACTATCATCAAGGCTGATACTGTACGGTGCAATATGTTCTATCTGGAACAGGTTTTCCGGACCGAAAAGTGCATTCAAGCTTATTGATTTACCGGAATACGGGCACATGGCTGTTCCGTTTTTCTGGGCCAGTTCTGTGTAAAGAAGATATTTATGAATATTCTGACGAGTATGGGACAATCCAAAGCTGCTTAAAACTTCACGAGCTTTGTCATTCTCATCCTTTCGTTTTAAATTTTCTCCGTACTGTTTCTTTCTCTTCTCTGATGATTGTTTAAGATCCCGAGCCAGTTCAACTCTGATGCTTTCGAATTGTTCATCCGGTTCCAGATAACGGTCAATTATGGTATTTACCAGCCGGCGTGTTTCGTTTAATGCCTGCTGAACAATAGGATTTCGCAAGTTCTCAATTGCTCCAAGCTTGCGCCTGTATTCTTCACTTCGAACTGATTGACTGTGATGATAGAGATAGCGCATTTCTTTTTCCGGCAGTTTGTATACCGAGGTCAGTAATGTTTTTACTTTTTCGACAGCTTCTCCCTCTTTATTTTGCTGGTGAAGTATATCCAGAACTCCCTGCTCAATATTCTTGTTCAGTTCAATGTTATTGCGGTTACAGACATTCAGTACTCCACCCAGGAACGCCGCAGTGCTGTATTGAAAACCACGCTCAAGAAAAGGCAATATGTTACGAATAGCCCGTAGCGAGACATTGGAATATCCTTCCTTTAAACGGCTTTTTACCAGTCTTTCTGCGTTCGTGCGCATCAGTCCATACTTACTGATTAAACGGTTACACAGCATTTCTTCGTTGTCGTAAGAATAGAAATCATGCCAAATCTGGTGCCGTTGCTCCTGGTTTTGCCACAAATCATTGCTGAAGCCGGGCTTCAACATGCTGATGGTTGGGCAACCGGGAATAGTAAAGTCATCGGGATAATTGAAGCTGCCTGTTTCCATCTTCAGGGTTTTCTTTACATCTTTCATGTTTTTAGCTTTGCTGCTTTTTGTTAACAGCTGCAGCAGTTTCTCTTTATCTTCTCTGCGTAAGAATTCATTTTTGCCGAATTGTATATTATTTATTACCTGTAAAGCTCTAAATATTTCAAAATCCGGGTGAGATAAAGGGCATGGATTTTTGTTTGCTTCGAATCTGCAGGGAGCCAAAAGATGCTTTTGAGATTTTAGTGGGCGTTGATAAAAAAGAAGCCCTCTTTTAGGGGCTCCGAGATAATCATGCAGACTTATTTTTTCTTCGCGGATGAGGTACCCAGTTTCAACTTTATATTGTATTCCTTTTTCTTTTATCTGGTTGATCTTTGCTTTTGCCCGATTTGTATCTGGATTTCCAATGTAGGTTTTGCGGGTCCGTCTAACTGTAATAGTGTCTATTCCTAATTGTGGCGCCTGCTTTTGCCATATTCGTTCAAATTCATCTATGTACCAGGAGCGCAGAGTATATCTGTTTCGCAATCGGATGTTGTTTTTATGCTGTTTGTATTCATTAAAAAGATATTCTCCCAATGTTGTACCGTTTTGTAATGCATCACTGGTCTCATTTATTCCTTTGGTTGAGTCTTTTCCTTTGTACAGAGTACCTTCTTCATTGCTCTTCCGCCCGGTTTGAAATCCACGACGGTGGATAAAGGTATAGAATATTCTGCCCAATTCTTCCAAAGATATTTTTTCGTTAAGAGCTTTATATCGGAGCTCGTAAGGGTTAAGAGCTAACCAATTAGTGAATGCTTCTGTATCTGGAAATCGGTGAGGATATGCTTTTGAATAGTTCTTCCACTGCTTTAAGTCCTCCTGTGAAAGAGGACACATTCCCTGGTCTATTAAAGCCGATAATAACGCTATTCTGCGAAGTCTCTTGCGGTATGTTTGTCTGCGGGCCTGTCTGCTCATTCGCCGTTTTGCGTTTTTACTTTCTTCTTTCTGGGTTGCGGTATTCTCAACCCCAGCTGGAAATATACGAACTCCGGTTTTTATGATATGTTGTCTGTCCTTGTCAATTAATGCCCATCCAATTGAATTAGTTCCGAGGTCAAGACCAAGAGTTTTTCCCATCGTTAATTCCTTCTCTGTTTTTGATTGACATGTATTAATTCTCATTATAGCATGGAAATGAACTGATTCTTATCACAATAAGGCTATACGCCGAAGAGCTTTTGCTCTAAGCCCCGCCTAGGCGGGGTATTTTTGTTTCTAATAAAAAAGTAGGACGAAAAGAATGTGTGATTCTTTTCGTCCTGCTGAAAATAACATAATCAATTTAGCTATATGGTCGACTTATTAATCACTTACAATGGTGATCTATCCAGACGCACTTGTTCATCTGATAAAGTTCGTTTTTACCTTCTCTTCCTGTTCAGGATATGGCACAGTGGACTTTGCCGCATCAAGGCTTTTCACCAGCCAGGCCATATTACGACCAAGCACGCGCATTGTCTGCAGCCCCTCTTCATCCTGTTCTGTCTGTTCTGCTCCGATTCCGTGAGTGCCGTTCCAGTAGTTTGAGGTAACCAGGGGCATCTGAGCGTAGGTCAGGTACTTGTTGAGACGGTCGAATGCGGCGCTGTTGCCTCCCCGGCGGCAGTTCGAAATAGCCGCTGCAGGCTTGAAGGCATAAGGCCCTGTTTTCATATAGAACATCCGGTCCAGAAATGCGCAGAGCGAGGCATTGGGTCCTGCAAAATAGACCGGGGAGCCGACAATCAGGCCGTCAGCCTTTTTCAGCAGATCTATGGCTTCATTAACGCCGTCGTCGGTGTATTTGCAGTAACCGGTTTTTATGCAGGCCGAGCAGGCAGTGCAACCCTTGATGCCTTCTTTTCCGATATGGAACATGGTGGTCTCAACCCCGGCGTTTTCCATTTCTGCGGCTGCTTCAGACAGTGCCCTGTGGGTGCTGCCGTTCTCATGGGGGCTTCCGTTTATCAGTAATACGTTCATTCTACTCCTCCCTTACCGGATTCTTAAGTATACCGATTCCTTCTATCTCAATTTCCACTACATCACCGTCCTTGAGGGGGCTTACCCCGGACGGGGTCCCGGTTGCTATAATATCACCGGGTTCAAGGCTCATGTTCTTGCTTATGTAACTGATAATCCGTGCCACGGGAAATATCATCAGGCGTGTATTTGATTCCTGGGCTGTTTTTCCATTTACCCGGGCCTGAATCTTCATAGTCTGGGGGTCCTCCATGGCGGATGCCGGAATAATAACCGGTCCGATGGGGCCGAAGGTGTCCAGTGATTTTCCCCGGAACCAGCCGGACTTATCACTCTTCTGGATATTCCGTGCGGAGACATCGTTGAAGCAGGTGTAGCCGAATACATGGTTCAGGGCCTTGTCTTCAGGGATGTTTTTGCCTCCGGTTCCGATAATTACTGCAAGCTCCGCTTCGTGGTCGATCCTGAGGTTGGCAAAATTGTATTCCTTCAGAAAACGGGGAATTACAATCTCATCTCCAGGGCCTATCAGCACGTTGGGAGTCTTTGCAAACAGCACCGGTTCCTCAGGAAGATCCGGATTTTGATCTTTTGGTTGACTACCGAATTCCTTCTCGAACACGTGGCTTTCCTTTACGTGCTCCAGATAATTGAGCCCTACTGCGACAATCTTGGAAGGGTTGATGGTATACGTTTCGTTTGTTCCCGAAACAGGTAGAATAACAGCCATGATAATCTCCTTATGGCAGGAAAATAACAGAAATCTAACATTTCTCTTTTACTCTTGGTTCGATGATACCTGAGACAGAGAAAAGAATATTCCTTGTAGATAGTACCAGTCCTTTTTTTGTAGGTAAACTGAGATCCACTATAAACTGGTCAAAAGTTCCCTTCGCCCGTCTTGAGGGAGAGGGTAAAAAAGGCAGAATCCGCAAAAAGACCTGGAAAGATATCCGGGAACGCTATGGTAAGTATCTGAAGAAGATAAAGGCCTATGGATTTAACTCCGTTTCTCTGGATGAACTCTGCTATCTGCTGGATTTTCCTTTTTACCCCGATACTGTACGTAGTAACATTGCCCGTTACCGGAAAAGGTTGGGACAGATTATCTCTCTGGCGGTGGAAAAAGGGATTCGGGTTTTTATTACCAGCGATATTATGTTTTCCAATGTGGAGCTGCAGCGCCATATTTCTTCCGATTTTGAATCACAGCTAAAGCTTCTGAAGGTTTCGGTGGAGAGCTTCTTCCGTGCCTATCCCGGTGTTTCCGGTATCATCTTTCGTATGGGCGAGGCCGATGGGGTGGATGTGAAGGGCTTTTTTCATTCAAAGCTGCTTATCCGCACCGCTGCCCAGGGGAACCGGCTTATCCGGGAAATGCTTCCCCTTTTTGAAGAAGCGGGAAAAACTATGATTTTTCGTATCTGGTCTCCCGGAGCCTATGCCATCGGCGATATCATGTGGAACCGTAAAACCCTGAACCGGCTTATTCGGGGGATCTCCTCGGAGAATTTTGTTCTCTCCCTGAAATACGGTGAGTCCGACTATTTCCGTTATTTAAGGCTCAGCCCAAATTTCCGGGGACTCATGGTCAAGTTTATTGTGGAGTTTCAGACCCGTCGTGAATATGAAGGATTCGGCTCCTACCCCTCTTTTGTTGGCTGGGAGTATCGGCAGTTCTACACGAAGATAAAGGATCATCCCAATTTTCATGGAATCCAGGTGTGGTGTCAAACCGGCGGATGGTCCGGTTTTCGTAACTATACCTTCATGAAAGGTTCTTCACTGTGGAATGAGCTCAATACCTGGGTCACCATACGGATGTTCCGCTATAATCAGGGTATAAAAAAATCCACCGCAAAGTTTCTTCGCCGCTTTGTCCTTAAGGATAAAAGTCTGGCCGGGGATGAGCTGAAAGAGAAATCGCGGCAGTTCCGGCGCTTTCTCAAACTCTCGGATTTCCTGGTGCTCCGGGTGCTTTATATCCGGGGATTTGCTGAACAAAGACGCTACTTTTTCCGTATGCGGGTTCCCCCTCTGGTGCATGCTTTCTGGGATACCGTAAGTGTAAGTCCTGTTATGCGCATTCTTATCCGTTCCACCGGCGCTCGCTTTGATTTGGAACACCGGAAGGTGCGGAAAGCCCTGACTGAAATGAAGAGCCTGGCTGAAGGTCTCTCGCTGCAATATGAAAGTGAGTATCACCGGGATCTTTTTTCCCTGTATGCGTATGCCCAGGAGGCGCTCTGTGCCGATGATCCGGCGGATGCTTCTGCGAAGCTATCCGCTCTTGCACCTGCCTTCAATGAGAAATACAAAGGTGTGTACAGTATATCCGTACTGCCTGTAAAGCGTTCAGTGGGAGGATTTTTTGTTGTGCAGTTTGCAAAAATCGCATTGAGGAGACATTCCTCATACAGGCTGATCGACCGTATCCTTTTCTGTCCTCCCCTGCGGTATCTGTATGTACTGCTGATCCGTTTTAACCGGAAACGGCTTCCGGGGGTGGTGAATTCGCGGGCTATGAGTGCAGAGGATCTTTTATCATGACAGCGGGTAAATTGGAAAATTTATAGAAATCTGAAGAAAGTGCTGAGAAATCTCTATCAAATATCCGGATCTGAAAGCTGATTACGTTGACACGGGAAATGGATTTAAGTACCGTGAAATATATATATTAACTTTCAGGATCACAAGGAGTGATGCAGATGAAAAAGATTCTTCTCGCCCTTCTCATTGTTGCCGTGCTGTTTATGGCCGGTTGTCAGAAGAAAGAGGCTCCCACGGCAGCTGCCCCCGAGCAGACTGCACCGGCTGAGGAAAAAGTAAAGGCCGGCTTTGTCTATATCGGACCCGCCGGTGACTACGGCTGGACCTATGCCCACGATCAGGGCAGACTGTATGCCGAAAAGGAACTTCCCTGGCTGGAAACTGTAACCGTAGAGAGTGTTCCCGAAGGAGACGCTGTTCGTTTTATCGACCGCCTTGTTCAGGAGCAGAAAGTGGATATTGTTTTTACCACCAGCTTCGGTTATATGGATGATACTGTAGCGGCTGCTGCAAAGTATCCGGACACAACCTTCTTTCACTGTTCCGGTTTCAAACGAGCTCCCAATTTAGGTACATACATGGGCGATATGTATCAGATCTATTACATGAATGGTCTGATGGCAGGTGCGCTTACCAAATCAAACAAGATCGGCTATGTTGCCGCTTTCCCCATTCCTGAGCTTTTCCGGCATATGAATGCCTTCGCTCTGGGAATCAAGGAAGTGAATCCCGATGCGGAAGTTCATGTAAAATGGACCTATGCGTGGTATGGACCGGATGATGCCCGGGAGGCTGCAGAAGCTCTTGTTGCGGAAGGATGCGATGCCCTTGCTTTTACCGAAGACACTCCCACAGTTATTGAGGTTGCCCAGGAGCATACTGAAAAAGGCGAAATGGTATATGCCTTCAGTCACTACAGTCCCATGCAGCAGTACGGCGAAGACGCGGTTGTTTCCGGTCAGCTTACCGACTGGGGTGTTCTGTACAAGCAGATGCTTGAAGACTACAAGGCCGGCAAAACCGGTGATATGACCAACTACGACCTGCTCTGGCTGATGGATAAGAATGCTGTTGAACTCGGTGCTTCCTGGAACGAGAAGATCAATCCAAAATTTGTGGATGAGCTTAAGGGTATTACCACAGACAGCAAGGATTTCGGTTCCATTTCCGTATACGACCTTGTTATGAAACGGTATGACCAGATGAAGACCGGACGGAACGACTTTGATCCTTTTACTGGACCCATAAAGGATCAGGATGGGAATATCACAGTTCCCGAGGGAGAAATTGCCTCTATTCCTCATCTTTTTGCAGAGATGATGTACCAGGTGGACAACTTCGCAACCCCTGTTCCCAAGAGTTGATCCCGGCTCCTGATTATACATTATACGGCCCGTCCGGATTCTCCCGGCGGGCCTTTTTTAATGGCACAGAGAAGAAAAATCTGGTAGGGTTATACTGGCCGAAGGGAGGAGTCAAGTGGAACGGATCCGGACGCTGGAAATGCGGGATATTGGAAAAAGTTTTGTCGGAGTAACCGCCAATGAAGATGTTTCGCTTCATTTGAATGCCGGAGAGATCCTCGGGCTGTTAGGGGAAAACGGTGCAGGAAAGACCACCCTGATGAACGTCCTGTTCGGCCTCTATAAACCGGATGCAGGTTCTATTCTGGTTAATGATGAGCCTGTGCATTTTCGATCACCCCGGGATGCTATGAACTGTGGTATTGGTATGATTCATCAGCATTTCATGCTGGTTCAGAAGCATACTGTTGTGGAGAATGTTATTCTGGGCATGGAAGATGTGCCTTTTTTCTTTCCCCGGAAGCATGTAAAAGAGCGATTAAGGCAGTTCAGTGAGCAGTTCGGCCTTTCTGTTGATCCTGATGCCCCGGTCTGGAAACTTTCCGCCGGAGAACAGCAACGGGTGGAAATCCTTAAAGCCCTTATCCGTAATGCAGATCTGCTGATTATGGATGAGCCTACCTCGGTTCTTACCCCTGCTGAGGCGGATGAGCTATTTGATATCCTAAAAAGAATGAGTGCCGACGGACATTCAGTTATTCTTATCAGTCACAAACTCGACGAAATTATGAAGATCTGCAACCGGGTTGAAGTTCTTCGTAAAGGAAAAGTAACCGGACAGGCGGAGATTACGGATGTCACTGCGGAGGACCTGGCCCGGATGATGGTGGGACGCAGGGTGGCCGATTCATTCCCCAAAGCAGATGTCTCCCCCGGAGAAATTGTGCTGCAGGTAAACTCCCTGAAGGTAAATAATGATCAGGGTATGTCGGCAGTGAAGGGTATAAGTTTTGCGGTACGCAGGAATGAGATATTCGGTATTGCCGGTGTATCCGGTAACGGTCAGTTAGAACTCGTTGAGTGTATAACCGGCCTGCGTAAAGCCTCGGGCGGGCAGATTATGCTTGAGGGGGCGGATGTTACCAACAACTCTCCCCGGAATTTGCATGATCGGGGTATGAGTCATGTTCCCGAAGAGCGGATTAAGTTCGGGATTGTCCCGAATCTGTTTCTCTACGAGAATGCAGTTCTCAAGCATCATCATGTACCTCCCTATTCAATCCGCAACATTATGAACTATCCCCGTATCCGTACCCACGCAGAAGAACTGGTGAAAGGGTTTCAGGTTTCCACCCCGTCAATCAATGCTCCCATGAAAAACCTCTCCGGAGGGAATATTCAGAAGCTGATTCTCGGAAGGGAAATCTCCTCTGATCCGGTACTGATGATTGCCGCACATCCGACCTACGGACTGGATGTAGGCGCGGCGGAATATATCCGTACCCAGCTGGTTAAACGCCGGGATTCCGGAGGTGCAATCCTGCTGGTTTCGGAGGACCTTGAGGAACTTTTTATGGTATGTGACCGAATTGCGGTTATTTATGAAGGTCGGTTTATGGGGGTTGTAGAGCCTGGCAGCTGTGATTTTGAACAGATCGGTATGATGATGGCCGGTGCCGGTTCTCATACAACAGAGGCGGCCTGCGATGAGAATTGAAGTAGTCCCGAGGGAACAGGTTTCCCGGTCCCTGGAGATTACCGTCCTGCTTACATCCCTTTTAGGGGGGCTTGCGGCGGTGGGGCTGGTGTTCCTTATCAAGCAGATAAATCCCTTCTTTGCCCTGGGCAGTATCTTTTCCGCATCCTTCGGCAGTTTCTTCGGTTTCAAGGAGACAGTAACCAAGGCTATCCCGTTGATTCTGGTGGGATCCGGGCTTGCCCTGGCATTCCGGGCCAAGTTCTGGAATATCGGAGCAGAGAGCCAGATCCTTGCTGGAGCTATATGTGCAACCTGGGTTGGACTTCACTGGGGGCCGGCGCTTCCGGCGATACTTATAATCCCCATAATGTTCGCCGCGGGCTTTGTCGGCGGCGCGTTGTGGGGAATGGTTCCGGCTATTCTCAAGATACGCTTCGGAATCAATGAGGTAATCTCAACCCTGATGCTCAATTATGTGGCGGCGGAGTTTGTGAAGTTTCTGGTTGTGGGGCCCTGGAAAGGAACAACCAAGTACGGCTACCCATATACCGATGATCTTCCTCCTCAGGCAATTCTAAAGCTGCTTCCCTATTCCAGGATTTCCCCTTTTCTGGTAGGCCTTGCTCTTGCGGCGGCCTGTATCCTTGCCTTTGTTATCTTTCGCACTCGTTTCGGATATGAAGTAAGGGTTATCGGGGAGAATCCTGAAGCGGCTCGCTACGCGGGGATAGATTTTTTCCGTACCAGCCTGCTGCTTATGGCCATTTCAGGAGGTATGGCGGGAATCGCGGGTACCGGAGAGCTTTCCACTATTCATCATCATCTAAGTTATCCTGAGACCCTGAGTGCCGGTTATGGCTTCTCAGGCATTATTGTTGCCTGGCTTGGAAGGCTTAATCCGTTGTTTGTCATAATCTCCGGGTTTTTCCTGGCAGGCATTGTTGTCGGCGGTGATGCAATTCAGATGTCCCTGGGGCTGCCCGCAGCTACTGTGCAGATTTTCAATGGTCTGATTCTCACCTTTCTCATTACCGGGGAATTCTTTCTTCGGCACCGCCTGAGAATCAGAAAGAAGGTAGGCTGATATGGAAGATATCATAATTTCCATTCTTATACGTACTATAGTGGCTGGTACGCCGCTGCTGTTAGGGACTCTGGGTGAGGTTATCTGTGAGCGCTCCGGTGTGCTCAACCTCGGAGTTGAGGGTATGATGGCCATGGGCGCGGTAACCGGTTTTATTGTTACCTTCCAGACTCAGAATCCCTGGCTGGGAATGCTGGCGGCAGTCGGAATCGGCGGTCTTCTGGCTTCTCTACATGCCTTTGTCTCAGTTACTTTGCGGGGGAATCAGACAGTTTCCGGCCTGGCTCTTACCATGTTGGGGATTGGTCTTTCGGCCTCTGGGGAAAGCCTTTCATAGGCAGGCCCCTTGCGGTAAAAATGTCCGCGGTAAAAATTCCCCTTCTTTCGGATATCCCCATCCTCGGCAGGGTGCTTTTTCAGCATGATCCCTATTTCTATTTCTCCGTTATTCTGGGGCTTCTGGTCTGGTTTATTCTGCGTTACACCACCATCGGAATCAATCTTCGGTCGGTGGGAGAGAACCCACGGGCTGCGGAAAGCCAGGGAATAAAGGTGTGGCTCTATAAATATACTGCCGTAATTGTGGGTGGAATGTTCGCCGGGCTTGCCGGGGCTCACCTCTCAACGGCGTACAGTAAATCATGGATAGAAGGGATGGTTGCGGGAAGGGGATGGATAGTTATTGCCCTTACTATTTTCAGTCTCTGGGAACCGCCCCGGGCATTTCTGGGGGCATATCTTTTCGGGGGAATCTTTGTTTTGCAGTACATGCTGCAGTCCAGAGGAATAAGTCCGAATCTGCTGGCAATGCTGCCCTACCTGACTACATTGATAATTCTCCTGGCCTACGGTTTTACCTCCGGAGGCCGTCGCAAGATGAATGCGCCGGCAACCCTGGGTGAACCATACAGACCTGGAGAGCGTTAGAGAATTAATTTCAGTTCGGCGTTTGCAATACTTATGGTGTCGTGAACGGCTACTTTGTAATATTTATTGGGTTTAATCTGTTTTCCATTGATGAATGTACCGTTGGAGCTGTGCAGATCCCGGATAAAATAGTCCGCTTTTATCTTGTGCAGCTCCGCATGGTAGCGGGAAACCAGCTGGTTGTCGATGACAATGCTGTTTTCCCTGTCCCTGCCGATGGAAGCCTTCGCCACCAGGGGAATCTTCTTCCCCTGGAACAGCAGGCAGTAGTTTTCTCCCTTTTTTATCGCCTCAAGGCGCTTGCCGATGGGAGATGTGCTGTAAATGGTTTCGTCCATTCAGGCTCCTTGAGTGGAGTTATATGGAAGCTCCGGCTTCTCTGTCGTGGGCATCGATATCCTCTGCATCCCAGGGATATACAACCCAGTGGTCTTCTATCTCCTCACCAAAAAATATCTGCTTAATCTCTTCCGGGTAGGTTCCGTTTTTCTTTTTCAACTTATTGTGTATAACTGCAACTGCTATCTCTTTAGGATCGTGTGAAAGCAGTTCCCGCAGGCAGTACTCCAAGGTTACCCTGGAATCGTCAATCTCATCCACCAGAAGCACCTTCTTTCCGGTTAGCTTCTTTTCCACTTCATCTATCCACTGAATCTTCTGGGGGTTCTCCGCCGGTTTGTTGTCCGGCCCGTAGAGTTTTAGACCCACTGTAAGAATAGGCAGATCGAGATAGGTTTTCAGAATACGGGCGGGGATGAAACCGCCGGTACCGATGGCGACAATAAGATCGGGTTCGTATCCCGATTTGCGGATGCTTTTCGCAAGATCCGCGACGGACCTGTGAATGTCCTGGTAAGTAAAATAGAGCTTTGTAGGTGTATCCATTACCTCTAAACCATAGTCCGGTCTGATGAATTTTACAAGAGAAACTGCTTTTCTCTTCAGGATATTTGCTGAGCCTGACCTGCTCCCTTGCCGTTTTCGTTCGTCTCTGATTATACTACTTCTTTCTTTCGACGTATCAGTCAGGGAGGTACCTATGCCGGTTAATCTGCGGGGACGCAATTTTATTACTCTCAAGGATTTCTCTCAGCAGGAGATCCGTTATCTGCTCGATCTTTCCCTGGACCTGAAAAGGAAGAAACGTGCCGGTATCCGGGGAAATCTGCTGGACAGCCGGAACATTGTTCTGCTTTTTGAAAAAACCTCAACCCGTACCCGATGTGCCTTTGAAGTTGCCGCCTTCGATGAAGGAGCCAGGGTTACCTTTCTGACAAACAGTCAGATGGGGAAAAAGGAGTCAATTGAAGATACTGCCCGGGTTCTCGGTCGCATGTATGATGGCATAGAGTTCCGCGGCTTCGAGCAGAAAACAGTGGAAGAGCTTGCCGCCAATGCGGGAGTCCCTGTCTGGAACGGACTTACCGATCTCTATCATCCCACCCAGGTTCTGGCAGACCTCATGACCATGGAGGAGATGATTCCCAAACCCCTTTCAAAGATGAAGCTTGCCTATGTCGGAGATGCACGGAACAACATGGGAAATTCCCTGATGATAGGCTGTGCAAAGATGGGTATCGATTTTACCGCAGTTGCACCCCAAGCACTGTTTCCGGAGCAGTCTCTGGTGGATGAGATGCGGGAGATTGGAGCCTCCACCGGGGCGAAGATTGAACTTTCAGAAGATATCCCCCGTGGTGTGTTAGGCGCCGATGCCGTATATACCGATGTTTGGGTTTCTATGGGAGAAGAGGACAAGTTTGCCGAGCGAATCAGCCAGCTGAAACCTTATCAGGTGACTACGGAGATGATGAGCATGACCGGCAACCCGGATACTCTTTTTCTTCACTGTCTGCCTTCGTTTCATGATCTGCAGACAGATACCGGTAAGCTTGTGAAAAAAGAATACGGGCTGGACGCCATGGAGGTAACTGATGAGGTGTTTGAGAGTGCCAACTCTGTAGTCTTTGATCAGGCGGAGAACCGGATGCATACCATCAAGGCAGTCATGGTTGCAACAATAGGAAATCTATAGGAGTCTCTCGCTTCCTCATCAGTCCTTGTCCGGATCAAAGCCTTTCAGGCTTTCCATTATACGTTCCGGACGGTCGGTAAATATACCCCGGACTCCCAGGCGGAAAAGTTCTTTTGCCTTGTCCGGGTCGTTTATTGTCCAGACTTGAACCGGTATCCCCATGTTTCCCCAGCGCTGAACCAGTCGTTTATTTACAATCTGCAGACTCCCATGGTGCTCGGGTACCTGAAAAAGTCTGCCTTTAATTGCCGATGCGAGGGCAGGTACCGCGCTGGACAGAAGCGGTCTGTTGAGCAACACTGCTGTCCGTACTTCCGACGGAGTCATGGAGGTTATGCACTCCGGCGCATGTCTGCGAAACCTGTTAAGGACGGAGCTGTTGAAACTGCCGGTGATTATCCGCTTCCAGGCCCGATGCCTGACAAGAATTGCGGCGTAAATATCTGCAATCTCCGGATTGCGGCTTTTCAGATCGATATTGAATACCCCGTCAGGAAATTCCTCCAGCAGTTCCTCCAGAGTCATGATAATGAGTCCTTTATTCCTGTAGGGAAAACCCGCTGCTTCGTTGTAGTTGAACCCTGCATCAAGACTCTGCAGGTCTCTGAGGGTTGCAGCTGCAATCTGTATTTTTTCCTCAGTGTTACGGCCGGTGTGTGTATCGTGCCAGAGGATAATCCTGCCGTCGGCAGTCAGGTGAGCATCTGTTTCCACCATGGGACAGCCGATGTCAAAGGCGCTGCGAAAGGCAGGCAGTGTATTTTCCGGTAATGGGCCGGAATTTCCCCGATGGGCAAAGACTCCCGTACGCAAAGTGAGCACTTCTTCTGCAGTCACCGTTCAACTCCTTTCAATAGAGTAAATCGGGTGTAGCAATATTGCAACAATGTATTGATTGTTTGCTTGAGGGCTGAAAAAAGCCGTGGTATACTTCCGCAATGCTATGTTTGTATACGAAATAGTATCTTAGTGGAGCAATCTAGTTGAAAAAGAGCTATACCGTTTCTCCCGACATAATGAATGCAGCCGGCGAGGTTTCAACCCATGTAAAAAAGCTTCTACAGCAGTTAGGGGTGTCTCAGAAAGACGTACGTCGTTTTTCCGTGGCCCTCTATGAAGGGGAGATTAATATGGCTGTCCATGCCGGAGGCGGGACTGCAGAAATAGCTATTGAAACAGACCGTATCGAAGCGATTCTCAAGGATAACGGACCGGGGATTCCAGATATTGATCTGGCAATGCAGGAAGGGTTCTCCACTGCCAGTGAGTATGTCAGGGAACTCGGGTTCGGTGCAGGAATGGGACTTCCCAATATGAAACGTTCCACCGATCTGTTTACTCTGAACTCTGTTCCCGGGGAAGGTACAACTGTGAGTTTTACCGTCATCCTTAACGGGGGCGCGGAATGACCCGCCATGCGGTTACCCTGCTTGAGGAACGCTGCAAGGGCTGTACCCGTTGTGTTACTTCCTGCCCGACAGAAGCCATAAGGGTGCGTGACGGTAAAGCACACATAATGACCGAGCGATGCATTGATTGCGGTGAATGTATCCGGGTCTGTCCTCACCATGCAAAAACAGTACATTCCATTACTGCAGATGAGGCCCTGGCCCTGCCGAAACCAGTAGCCCTTGTGCCACCCAGTTTTTACGGACAGTTTAAACGTACTATTCCTACCGGGGCTCTGCTGGGGGCTCTGCAGTCCATCGGTTTTATTGATGCTGCTGAGGTTGCTCTGGCAGCAGAATTGGTTACGGAAGCAACTACGGAAGTCCTGGAAAATGTAAATATTCCCAGGCCGGTAATATCATCATCCTGCCCTGCAATTGTAAGACTGATGGAGGTCCGTTTTCCGGCACTTCTACCGCATCTGGTCCCACTTCCTTCGCCAATGGAGGTTGCCGCCAGAATGGTAAAGGAGAAGTATGGGGAGGATGCTTCCCCTGTTTTTCTTACTCCCTGTCCTGCGAAGATTACCGACAGTAACCATCCGTTATTTTCCCGGCATTCCGCTGTTGCAGCAGCAGTCCCGGTAAGGGATATATTCGCTTCCGTGGTACGGGAAATCGGTGATGCCTCCATTGCTCCCCGGGCGGGAAAAACCGGTATACTCTGGGGTAGAAGCGGCGGAGAAAGCCGGGGAGTTGCTCCAGGTGAAGGAATTGCCGTTGACGGCCTGCGTAATGTCGCTCTGCTTCTGGAACGGGTGGATAAGGGCAATGTGGAAGGTATTACCTTTATTGAGGTAATGGCTTGTCCCGGAGGCTGTGTCGGCGGTGCGCTTCAGGTGGAAAATCCCTTTATTGCCCGTCCCAGGCTTGTCCTCAGGGCAGAACAGGCCGGTGAGATTCCGGAAGCCCGCATGCCTGAATTCGGTCATGATATTGTGAACGGTGAGGTTATGGTCCGGGAGAATCCTGTCATGGCCCTGGATGAAAACCCCATGCAGGCGCTGGAAAAGCTGGAGCGCCTTGAGGCACTTTCGGAAGATCTGCCCTCCCTTGACTGCGGTTCATGCGGAGCACCCAACTGCAGGGCGCTGGCGGAAGATATTGTTCAGGGACGGGGAAAGGATACGGACTGTGTTTTTATCCTTCGCCAGAAACTGAGAAAACTTACGGAAGAGATGCTGGCCCTGGACGATCAGCGCTGGCTGAACAGTTCGAAAGAGTAGTTTAATCCATACCGTCAATCTCAGGTTTCTTGAAGTCTGCCACCTTCAAACCACCCTCTCCCAGGGGGCGAGGGTGGTTTGAGGGGAGCGTCAGGAAAGTATATGTCTGTATCTTAGAATACCTCATCAGCGGTATCCGGAGAGAATGATTATTTGCAAAAAATGGTATAAAAAGTGCTTCCACTAACAGCGCTATCTGAGCAGCAAGAAAAAAAGTCAATTCTTACGATAATCTCAGATCTTTTGAAGTAAACAGTCAAAATTTTGGTTCTTTTCTGTATGTGCATTAGTTTTGCCAGTTTGTACCGGCTTCCACCCGACCCTCACCCCCGACCCCTCTCCCAGGGGGCGAGGGGGGATGGAAATAGGAGGTGAGGATGCACTACCGTGATGGGGTTAGTAAATCCTACTTGCTGGATGCTGTGCGGGTATTACGCAGGAAGGAGACCGGAGCTGAGAAGTTGGCTTGGCAGGTTTTGAGAAACAGGAATATAAAGGGGCTTAAATTCCGGAGGCAGCATCAGATCGGCCCATACATTGTTGATTTCTATTGCAATGAACTCAAGCTGATAATTGAACTTGATGGAGGAATACACTTGGATCCGGAACAAAAAGAAAAAGATCGTCATCGTGATGACTATTTCCGATCCAGCGGTTTTACTGTTCTACGCTTTCCGAATAATACAGTGTTACAGAATATTGTAGGCTTCATAACGGCTATAGAAGCCTTCACTTCTCAACCACCCTCTCCCTTTGGGAGAGGGTCGGGGTGAGGGGAGCGTCAGGAAAGCTTATGTCTGTATCTTCGAATACCTTATCAGCGGTATCCGGAGAGAATGATTATTTGCAAAAAATGGTATAAAAAGTGCTTTCACTAACAGCGCTGGCCGAACAGTTCGAAGGAATAATATCAGTCCGCACAACCGGGCATTTTCTCGCCCATTCTGGGAGGAACCTCAGCCTTGTTGCCGTTGCAGTCTACACAGGCAAATGTTACTGAGGTACTGAAAACCAGTGTTTCCACCTTTGCTCCGGGTTCATCGGACCAGACATCCACATTATAGGTAAGGGAAGTCCTGCCGTGGCGGGTCTCGTTGACATTAAAGCGCAGGATTGATCCCACCGGTACAGGGTGGCGGAATTCAATCTTGTCCATGGCCCGGGTAACCAGCTGGCAGCCCGGGTACTCCTTGGCTGCCACCAGCCAGGCATATTCATCGACCCACTTGAGCATCTGACCGCCGAAGAGGTTGTCATGATGATTCAGGTGCTCCATGCGTACAATTGTATAAGTTTCCACTGCCTTACTATACCTCTTCTCCTCTTTGGTGGCAAATAATTTGCATCCTGAATTTCTTTGAGTATTATCTAGGTAGGAGGTCGTTTGTGCTGGCAGATTTAACGGAATTCTTGAGAGACTGGGATTTCGACGGACAGAATACAGTTCGCATGCTCACAACGGTTGATGGAAGGGAGATTATGCAGGTACGTTTGCCTCTGGGAGTTGAGCAGATCGAACTGGAGGGACGGCCTGACGGGGTCTGTCCTGACGGGTATGACACTGCTCTGGACCTCTGCCGCTCGCGTCTCAGCCAGGCGGAAGGGGAGGGTTCACCCAGAGAGTTGACTCCTGATGAGTTTCGCCTGCTGCAGAGTGAAGGCATGCTCTTCTACCAGCGCTATCTGGTGCTTTTTCAGATAGGCGAATACAGCAGGACAGTTAGGGATACTGATCATAACCTTGCAGTCTGTGACTTTGTGGAACAACACTACCCGGGAGAGGACAGGGTTGGCCTACTGTAGTACCGGCCGTATATACTCAGAGTGAATGCTGTTTCGCGTGCAATGCTTGATTTAAATGACGGGAACGGCGAATCAGCCAGAAAACGACTTGAAAATACGGCGGAAATCGTCAAAAATATGAGCGGCGTCGCAAGTCCAATTTTTGAATTTGAAAAGCTGCGGGCAATTCAGCATCTGAATGCTATACTGGATCAGATACAGGAGCGCAGCTTGAGTAAACGGGATCTGCTGGAGCGGGAACTGCATGATGCGGTAGAGCTAGAGGAATACGAGCGTGCTGCCCGCATCCGCGATCAGCTTCAGGAGCTTGGCGACGACGAATAGCCCCAAACTGCTTCAAGGTAGAAAATAGACAGCGTGAAAAAGGTTTATAAAGAGATTATCTCCGATATCATCAACTCAGTCCGCGATCAGGATTTTGCACCGGGAGACCGGCTTCCGCCGGAAAGGGATTTTGCTGAAAAGTTCGGAGTTTCCCGTGCCTCTGTCAGAGAAGCACTTCGTGTTATGGAGATTGTCGGACTTATTGAAACCCGGCGGGGCGGTGGTTCATATATTACCGAACTTAACATTATTCCTTTTCTCAGTACTCTTGCTCCGCTGTTTGTTGAACGAAAGGGTCTCGCCTTTGAACTGCTTGATCTGCGTTTTCTTATGGAGCTGAAAGCGGCGGAGCTTGCTGCTGTGAAGATGACACCCATAAAAGCCAGTTACCTGATTGAACCAATTGAAAGAATGAAACGGGCGGTTATCGAAGAGAAGGCCGACCTCAGTGCGAAGGCGGACATAGAGTTTCACGAACGTATATTTGAGATTGCCGACCATTTTGTACTGCAGCGGAGTGCTGAATTTGTAACCACTCTGCTGGAAATCAGCATCAAGGGACGCCGGCACCTGGTGCTTGAGCGGGCGGAGAACCCGTCGGAGCTCTATAATCAGCACAAGGAAATATACGATGCCATTGTTACCGGCAGACCTGAAGAGGCTTCAGACCGGATGAAAAAGCATCTTAACCTGGTACTGGAGCTCTACCGCAAAGAGCGGTAGAGCCGATTTTATTATTCTCTTGAATCTGCAAAGGGTTCCAGCATCAGAATCCCTTCTGACTTTATCAGAGAGTAAATCATTACACTTTTATTTAGTTTCTGCAGTTCCGCAAAGGATTCCATATTCTGAAGTGGAGCAGAAAGGGTCTCTGTCATACGCATTGAAAAGGGAACATCTCTGTAGGAGTAGTCTACCAGCATATACTCGCCGGTAATCCCGGATTGTTCGGCTGCTGTTTCTATAGCATCGAAGAGTCCTCCGAGACGGTCAATGAGACCCCGCTCCAGAGCCTGTCGTCCTGTCCAGATCCGCCCCTGGGCGGATTCATCCACCTTTTCCTTTTCCATAGACCTGCCTTCCGCTACGGTCTGCAGAAAAAGATCATAGATATAATCGACCGATTCCTTTACTTTAGCGGTCTGTTCTTCGCTAAAAGGGGTAAGGGGATTGAAAAAGCCCTGGTTTGGTTCAGTAGCTGCAGTATCTGTTCTGACTCCGTATTTTTCCAGCAGCCCGCTGAATTCCGGAAAAGCTGCGTATACACCAATAGACCCGGTAATACTTACCGGGGAGGCGATAATGGTGTCCGCATATGCAGCGATATAGTAGCCTCCCGAGGCCCCTGCCCCGGCTATGGATACGATTACAGGTTTGCCTGCATCAGTGGTCAGTTTTACCTCCCGAGCGATAATATCGGAGGCCATTGAGGATCCTCCGCCGGAGTCTATCCGCAGTACTACTGCTTTCACAAAGGGATTTTCCCTGGCTGCTCTGATTGCTGCACTCAGGCTATCTGCACCGATGGTTGATCCGGGGATTCCGGTTCCGGGAACGATAAGTCCCACGGCATAAATAAGGGCAATCTGCTGAAAATAGGGTTCACTCCAGTCTTTGCGGAAGGAGGGCATGAAGTTTCCTGCAGTCAGGACGGGGTTTTTATGGAACTTCGTAAGTTTATCAGTCAGCTCATCAGGGTAGATAACGTCGTCTATAAGGCCTGATTCAACAGCTCGAGAACTGATAAAGTACGGTCCGGCAGCTGCAAGTTCCTCGATGGGGGCTGAAAGTTTGTCCTGCCGGCCTGTCTGGATATAATCAAGCATTGATTCATAAATATCTTTGTAAAACAGTTCCAGCATTTCACGCTCTTCCGTCGACATCTCTGCTTCGGAGAAACCGTTCATGGCGGTTTTGTAGGGGTGGGAGCGTATGTTGTGTACTTTGATGCCGAAGGCATCAAACAGTCCCTTGAAATAGAGCTTGTCTGCTCCTATGCCTGTGAGATTGAGGGTCCCCATCTTGTTCATGTAGACCGCATCACCTGTTGCTGCGGCCAGGACATAATTCTGAAGGCTTATATTCTCAAAATAATAGACTACTTTTTTCCCTTCCTCACGGAAACGGTTAAGGCTTGTTATAAGTTCGCTGTAGCCGGCCCAGCTTAACTGAAAGTTTACATTCTGCAGTACCATTCCTTTAATTGCGGGATTGTTCTGCAGTTCTTCAATCTCCTTGAGTACTTCATAGAGTGACGGGTTTTCCCGGGAGAAGAAAGAAAATCCCTGAGCCTTTTCTTCGACAATCAAGTCTCCCGGATTAAAGTTTACATACGGGTCTGTGGCCGGGAGAACAGGTGTTGTATAGTTTCTGCCTCCCAGGTGGGCATAGGCATAGCCTCTGGTGTCGCTGTCCGCAATAGTCCCGAACCTGCTTATACCCATACTGTAGCTGATACCGGCACTCAGTTGATCCGTGTCGGTGTTGTAGCTTGCCTGCAGTTCAAATCCGGGAACAAGACTGCTTGTCGCCCCGATGACCGGTGTGGAAAACCCGTCGGCCCAGGGGAAATCAAGGCTCAGACTGAGGATTCCCGGATTTCGGTCCATGGAGGCGAATGGTCTGATTCCAAGGCCTGCCAATCCGTCCATGTGGGATGTAAAGAGTTTTTCCGCGGTTCCCGCAAAGGAGAAGTAGTCCGAAGGCCTGGCCAGAATACTCAGACCTCCCGAGGGATTGCCGATACCGCCGTCATCCCAGGAAAATCTGAATCCCGCATATGTATTCGGCAGTATCTCTCCGGCACTCAGAATATTGTGGTTGAACGAAGTATCCTGTTTATCGAAATAGTATCCCAGGTGGGTTCCTGCCAGTTGAAATGTGAAATCAGAGAATAGTTGAGGTTCATCGCCGGAATTTGAATCCAGCTGGTAGGGCTGTATATAGGCTATACCACCGGCATTACCATAGGCCATTGCCGCCGGGTTTGTTCGGATACTGAGAAAATCATCACCCACGGCACTGCCGGGAAAATCGATTGAGTACAGAAAAGACATAAAGAAAAGAAAAAGCAGAGCGAAATGGCCGTTTTTCACATGAGTCTCCAATTTTAGTATGATGGTTAAAAGATACGCTCAGGAGAAATGGGTGGTCAAGCTTGAGTTTCCATCCCTGAGGGGAAAATAATGGTGAATACTGAGCCTTTTTCAATTTTACTTTCCACGCTAATGGAACCGTTCAGTATATCCTTGACAGTTGAAGCACTTATGTGAAGACCTATGCCAGACCCTCCGGAGTCAGCCTTTGTTGTAAAGTAGGGATCGAAAATCCGGTCTTTTATCTCCTCTTCGATTCCAACTCCGTCGTCCTTTACGCTTATGCGAACAGTGTTTCCGTCAGATTTTTCCCCATGAATGGTAATTGTTCCTTCTTCCCTGCCGGAAAATCCGTGAATAATGCTGTTCATAACCAGATTTGTGATGACCTGGGAGAGGGCTCCGGGGTAGCTGTCTACGATAATCTCCGGTTCACATTCAATAACCACATCAGCACAGGATCGTTTAATTACCGGCTTAAGGCTGGTTACAATTATCTTAAGATATTCATCCAGGTTGAATCTTCTCAGTTTTTCGCTGCTCTGATCCACTGCTACCTGTTTTATATCGGTAATAAATTCTCTTGCCCGATCCAGGTTTCTATTGATAATGGACACCGCCTCTTCGGCGGTGTTCAGGAAGTTTTCCAGTTCCTTTTTTGTCAGGCGGTTCTCACGGAAATTTTCTATGATGGTGTTTACTTTACTTTGCATATGAGTTCCCGCAGTATAAGCGACACCCACGGGAGTATTGATTTCGTGGGTAATTCCGCCCATCAGCGAGCCCAGGGATGCCAGCCTTTCGGATTCAATAAGCTGTGCCTTTGCACTGGAAAGTTCATCCAGGGAGTAATCCAGCTCTCTGGTCCGTTCAGCAATCATGCTTTCCAGCTGGTACTGATACTGCTGGAGCTTTTCTTCTGCCTGTTTCCTCTCACTTATATTCTCGATAATGCCTTCATAGTAACTGATGGAGCCTACATTTCCTCTAACAGAACGAATCTGAAGGATTGCCGGGAAAATTGTGCCGTCTCTCGTCTGTAGAGAGAGTTCAGTTTTGTGCATCCCCGTGCTTTTATCTAGTGTCGCTTTGATTTCATCAAAATCGCCTGGTAGGGCAAAAAGTTCAGTCTGTACATTCTTGATGGCATGAATCATCTCCTCCGGGCTGGTGTAATTGAACATGACCGCCAGAGCATTGTTTGCCTCTATAAGTCGGTTGTTAGGAGCTGCCCGGAATATACCTGCAGGTATATTCTTGAATATCTGTTGGTATTTTGTGTTGGTTTCTTTAAGTACTTCCTGCATGCTCTTAAGGATACTGATATCTGACACCACGATAACCCGGAGATCAGAGAGGTTGTTCCTGGTTGTTCCTGGTAACGCTGTAACCTGGAATAGACACGAAACCAGGGTTCCGTCTTTTCGCTTCAGCACTGTTTCCAGTTCACTGTTTCCGGTGAGGTTTAAAGACTCCTGAAGCTCTTTGCCTACCCTTTGATACTCTTCTTCTGACTCATAGAGTAGCTTTGAGTCCATTCCACTGTACTCTTCGGGGCTGTATCCGATAATTTCTGCCATTCTGCGGTTTCCCCACAGCATGGTTCTCCCCTTAACCAGGCCGATTCCTGTGGGGATTGAGTTGAGAAGTATTGCTTTTGAGGGAATTCTGATGCTTTTATTCAGGGGAAGGGAAAATGCTTCAGACTCAATTCTGCGCTTTATCAAGGGCATAAGCAGGGCTGTTCCAATCACGCTGATGAGCAGCCCGAGTAAAAGACCGATATAAAAATTTGAACATAAAATATCCATCCTCTCTAAACTATCGAGGATATTATTCCCCCAGTCAAGGTTTAATTGGAAAAACAAACATCAAGCTACGCAATTGTCGACGATGATTTACAACGCTACAATAATGTAAGAAATGTTGTCATGGTTGTAAGCCTTAACTACTGTTCAGTAAAGATTTAGTATTGTTGGTACATTTATTGCATATATATAGTATGCGCATTTCCTCATCATCTTCTACCGAAAGGGTTTCGGTGGTGGATTCTACCCTGCGAGACGGTGAACAGGCTCCGGGTATTGCATTTACTTTTGCAGAGAAACTTGCACTGGCAGAGTTGTTGTATGAAACCGGGGTTGATGAGATTGAAACTCCCATTCCATCCGGCGGAGATGATGAGTTCCGTCTGAACCGGGAGCTCAATTCACGGAATCTTCCGGCATTAACCTTCTGCCGTGCCAGAAGAGAGGATCTTGATGCTGCAGATGCATGTGGTGCACGGCGGGTACATGTATCTTTCCCGGTTTCCGACAGGATGCTGAAAATATTCGGTATGAATAATACCTGGCTTATGGATACCCTTGCAGAGACCGGGCAGATCTGCCGCGGGCGCTTTGAGTATTTTTCTGTCGGTATGCTTGATGCCAGCCGAGCCGGAATAAAGCGGTGTATTGAGTTTGCAGAGGCTGCCAGAGCTGCCGGATTTATGCGAATCAGATATGCCGATACCCTGGGCATTCAGTTTCCCGGTGAGGTAAGCGATGCAATCCGCAGGCTCTATCTTGTCGGATTGCCCCTCGAATATCATGGTCATAATGATCTCGGTCTGGCACTGGCGAATGGTCTGGCTGCAGTTGACGGTGGCGCATCCACTGTCTCTGTAACTGTTCTTGGAATAGGAGAACGTGCAGGGAACCTGGCATTGGAGGAGTTTGCCACAGCTTTACATTTTTCCGGGAAGCACAGCTCTGGGATACAGCTTGATAAGCTTATACCACTCTGCAGGAAAACAGCAGAGTACAGCGGCAGGGATATCCCATCCGACAAGCCCATTGCGGGTTCTGCAGTATTTCAACATGAATCAGGTATTCATACTGCAGCTCTTATCCGGGATGAATCAGTTTTTCAGGCTTTTTCTCCGGAACTTGTAGGAGGGGCCGGTTCTACACTTGTTTTCGGGGCGACATCGGGTTCTCATGCCCTGGTGGAGGCCTTCACTTCTTTAGGCATTGATGCCGGTATTGAAGACATTCATGGTTTTCTGGTCTGGCTGCGTCAGAAGGCGCGTCAGGAAAAGCGGTCTTATTCTGTACACGATTTGGAGTATCTATATGGCGACTATAAGCAGCAGAAGTGACACTGCCAATTTTTGTACCCACTGTGAGGTGCAGTTCAAGGAAATTCTTGAACTTCTGGAAAATCTTAATGAGACAATTCAGAAGGATGATGATATTGCAAATATTGTGAGCGATACTCTGAAAGTTCTTTCCCGGCACAGGCAGTTTGTGCGGGGAAGTGTTACCATATTTGATCGAAAGAACAGCAAGATTGTAACCAAAGAGTCTTTCGGACTGAGTTCAGAGGAGCAGAGCAGGGGAATCTATACTCTCGGTGAGGGGATTACCGGTGAGGTTGTAGAGACAGGAAAGTCAATCCTGGTGAGCAACATTTCAGAGGACAGCCGTTTTCTGAACCGTACGGGTGCCCGCCGAAATATGAGCAGAGAGTCTGCTGCGTTTATCTGTGTTCCGGTAAAGTCTGTCAGAGAGGTTATCGGCACCTTGAGTGTGGAGCGTGTGACCACCGACAGAGCTGAGCTTGAACGGGACCTGCAATTCCTCCAGGTGACGGCTTCAATGATCAGTCAGGCCGTGAGGCTCTACCGGGCTCATTACGAGGAGCATCAGCAGCTTATAAGTGAGAACCTTCGTTTAACAGAGGCACTGAACGGCGGTTCCCGGCCGGGCAATATTATTGGTGAAACAACCAATATGCGCGGACTTTACTCCATGGTTCGCCGGGTTGCCGCAACCAATGCCACAGTACTGATCCTTGGAGAAAGCGGTGTGGGTAAGGAGCTGGTTGCCCGGGCTATTCATGATGCAAGCAACCGGAACAATTCACCCTTCGTTACCCTTAACTGTGCCGCTTTGCCGGAAAATATTATAGAAAGCGAACTTTTCGGACACGAGAAGGGTGCTTTTACCGGAGCGGTATCCGAAAGAAAAGGGCGCTTTGAGTTGGCAGACAGAGGAACAATTTTCCTGGATGAAATCGGAGAACTGGGACTGAATATGCAGGCGAAACTCCTGCGGGTGTTGCAGGAAAGGGAATTCGAGCGGGTTGGAGGGGTAAAAACGCTGCATACCGATGTCCGGGTGCTGGCAGCCACCAACAGGGATCTTGAAGAAGAGGTAAAAGCCGGTAAATTCCGGGAGGATCTCTACTACAGATTGAACATTATCCCCCTTACAGTTCCTCCTTTAAGGGAAAGAAAGGCGGATATTCTTCCTCTGGTAAATCACTTTATCGAAAAAACCAACCGGCGAAACGGATTGGATATTAAACGGATATCAACTCCTGCTATTGATATGCTTATGGCCTACCACTGGCCGGGAAATGTTCGGGAGCTTGAAAACTGTATTGAACGGGCAGCGATACTTTCCGAGGACGGGGTGATTCATGGCCAGCATCTGCCGCCGACACTTCAGGTTGCCTCTCCTGTACACCGGGAAGGGGTCATTGAAGGTTCTCTGCAGCAGAGACTGGATGCAGTGGAATATGAGTTGCTGGTTGACGGGCTTAAAGCCACCAAAGGAAATCTCTCAAAGGCAGCGGAGATGTTGGGACTTACCAACCGGCAGATCGGTATCCGTATGCGTAAATACGGACTGAGCTTCCGGGAGTTCCGGGGGTATTGATTTCTTGTCGTATCGTTACAGGCCGCCCCTCAGGGGGCGGTTTTTTTTACTTCCATGTACAGCTGCTGAAGCCGTTGTCTTGAGAATTTACGTATAGGTAAATTCCCTGTTTCCGGACAGAGTAAGCCCGGTGTGAATTGTGGCATTGTAAATACTTATTGTGTAATGAAATAAAAAATACCAATTTTTATTCTATTTTTGGCACACCCCTTGCTATATAGGTGATGTCCCCCAGTGAGGCGGGATGGAGACTATGCGGGAGGAATCCTATGAGAAAGATAGCTATCTACGGTAAGGGCGGTATCGGAAAATCTACTACTACACAGAACACTGTTGCAGGCCTGGCAGAGATGGGCAAGAAAGTCATGGTTGTCGGCTGTGACCCCAAGGCGGACTCTACCCGTCTACTTCTTGGCGGACTGGCACAGAAAACTGTTCTTGATACCCTGAGGGAAGAGGGTGAGGATGTTGAACTTGAAGACATCCTGAAAGAAGGCTATGGCAACACAAGTTGTGTTGAGTCCGGAGGACCCGAACCCGGTGTCGGATGTGCAGGCCGCGGAATTATCACCAGTATCAACATGCTTGAGCAGCTTGGTGCCTACGATGAAGACAAGAAACTTGACTACGCCTTCTACGACGTACTTGGAGACGTTGTATGCGGTGGGTTTGCAATGCCTATCCGTGACGGTAAGGCCCAGGAAATCTACATTGTTGTTTCCGGAGAGATGATGGCCATGTATGCAGCCAACAACATCTGTAAAGGTATTGTTAAATACGCAGATGCCGGCGGTGTACGTCTTGGCGGACTTATCTGTAACTCCAGAAAGGTTGACAACGAAGCAGAGATGATTGAGCAGCTTGCAAAGCAGCTTGGTACCCAGATGATCCATTTTGTACCCAGAGACAACATGGTACAACGCGCCGAGATTCACCGGAAGACGGTAATCGACTTTGATCCTGCCCATGGTCAGGCTGATGAGTACCGCGCACTTGCCAAGAAGATCGACGCCAACGAGATGTTCGTTGTTCCCACGCCCCTTGAAATCGAAGAGCTTGAAAAGCTGCTGATCGATTTTGGAATTGCCAACTAGGAACAGGGGAGGAGAGTTATGGCGCAGATTTTAGTTAGATCAATTGTTCGTCCGGAGAAATCCCAGGAGGTTATCGATGCCCTTCTGGAAGCGGGATACACCGCGGTAACCAAGGTTGATGTTGCCGGCCGCGGTCGTCAGCGTGGACTTAAAGTCGGTGAGGTTACCTACGATGAGCTTCCCAAGACGATGCTCCTCACAGTAATTCCTGAGAAAGAGAAGGATATGGTACTGCGCACTGTAATGGAGAGCGCCAGGACCGGTGAAAGCGGAAACTACGGAGACGGTAAGGTCTTTGTTTCTCCCGTTGAACAGGTTTACACCATCAGCTCCGGCTTCCTGGAAGAATAGGAGCGCAGCTGATGATGAAGGAAGTAATGGCTGTCATCAGAATGAACATGATGAACAAGACCAAGGTAGCCTTAAGTGATGCGGGGTTTTCCTCCTTCACTGCCACCGGCAGAGTGCTGGGACGCGGAAAAGGAATGGTGGACTACAGCATTATGAAAGGGGCTGAAGAGGGATATCCCGAGGCTCTTGCTCAGTTGGGCGATGGACCCAGGATGATTCCCAAGCGGATTATCACCCTGATCGTTCCTGAAGAGAAGGCAAAGCTGGCAGTAGACACAATAATCGGTGTCAACCAGACCGGCAAACCTGGGGACGGAAAGATTTTTGTTCTTCCTGTGGTCGAGAGCCACCGTGTCAGAACCGGAGAATCGGGAGTCGCTGTACTTTAGGAGTACACGACAGAGTATTGTGCGGGCGGCTGCCGTTCAGCGGTATGCCGCTTCCATTAGAGGGAAAGGAGCATAAGACCTATGTCAGCTCAGAAATTTGATCATGCTGCGTTTACCGCCGAGGTTACTGCAAAATATCCTCCCAAGGTTGCGCGAAAAAGAAAGAAGGCCATCGTTCCCAATACGGGCGATCCTGCGGACATCCCTGAGATCCAGGCCAACGTACGGACCATCCCCGGAATTATCACCCAGCGGGGTTGTTCCTATGCCGGTTGTAAAGGTGTAGTACTTGGACCTACCAGGGATATTGTGAATATTACCCACGGTCCTATCGGCTGTGGATTCTACTCCTGGCTTACACGGCGTAACCAGACATCACCTGAAGGTCCTGATGCGCCTAACTATATTCCGTACTGTTTTTCTACGGATATGCAGGATTCAAACATCGTTTTCGGTGGTGAAAAACTGCTGAAACAGGCAATACAGGAAGCTTACGACCTGTTCCATCCAAAGGGAATTGCGATTTTCGCTACCTGTCCAGTTGGACTGATCGGTGACGATATCCATAACGTTGCCAAGGAAATGAAAGAGAAGTTTGGTGACTGTAATGTTTTCGCCTTCTCCTGCGAAGGATACAAGGGAGTAAGTCAGTCCGCCGGGCACCATATTGCCAACAACCAACTGTTCCGGCACCTGGTAGGAAACGACAGTACTCCTGTTGAGGGCAAGTTTGTAATTAACCTGCTGGGTGAGTACAACATTGGCGGTGACGCCTTTGTTCTTGAAGAGCTTTTGGAGCGCTGCGGGATTACCCTAAACGCAACCTTCTCAGGAAACTCCACCCTGAAGCAGTTTGAACAGAGCCATATGGCAGACCTGAACGCAATTATGTGTCACCGGTCCATCAACTATGTTGCTGAGATGATGGAGGAGAAATACGGTATTCCCTGGATAAAGGTCAATTTTATCGGAGCCGAGTCTTCCGCCAAGTCGCTGCGCAAGATTGCTGAGTACTTTGGTGATGCAGATTTGAGTGCAAAGGTTGAAGAGGTTATAGCCGAGGAGATGGCGGTAATCGAGCCGATTAAAGAGGCGGTAAAACTGCGCAACCAGGGCAAACTGGCCATGATCTTCGTCGGTGGTTCACGGGCGCACCATTATCAGGATCTTTTCACCGAGATCGGAATGGACACCGTTGCGGCGGGATACGAGTTTGCTCACCGGGATGACTACGAGGGACGGAAGGTTCTACCCAACATCAAGATTGATGCTGACTCTCGTAACATCGAAGAGCTCAAAGTTGAAAAAGATCCGGAACTGTACAAACCCCGGAAGTCCGAGGCAGAACTTGCCGAGCTTGCTGCCAAGGGTTATGAGTTCAAGGATTACGAGGGCATGATGGCGCAGATGTCTGATAACAGTGTCGCCATTGACGATATCAGCCACTACGAAATGGAGAAGGCAATTGAATACTACAAACCTGCCATTTTCTGTGCCGGTATCAAGGAGAAATATGTAGTGCAGAAGATGGGCGTACCCCTGAAGCAGCTGCATAGTTATGACTACGGTGGACCTTTTGCAGGATTTGCGGGAGCAATAAACTTCTTCCGTGAAATCGATCGGGCTATCAACAGCCGGGTATGGTCACTGATAGGTGCTCCCTGGGAGAAGGATCCTTCCCTCCGGGCCGCTTTCAACACTTACGTGGAGGATTAGACCATGTTGTTACGACACACACCGACAGAAATTGCTGAACGGAAAGCCCTTACTATAAATCCGGCAAAAACCTGCCAGCCCATTGGTGCCCTCTATGCGGCGTTGGGGGTACACGGCTGTCTTCCCCACAGCCACGGTTCCCAGGGATGCTGTGCCTATCACCGGTCTACCCTGACCAGGCACTACAAAGAACCGATCATGGCGGGAACCAGTTCTTTCACTGAAGGATCATCAGTTTTCGGCGGACAGGCCAACCTGCTTACAGCACTGAACACCCTGTTCACCGTGTATGAGCCGGAGATTGTGGCAGTTCACTCTACCTGTCTCTCCGAGACAATCGGTGACGACCTGCCCCAGATCATTAAAAAGGCCTTTGATGACGGAAAAATACCTGAGGGTAAAAAGGTCATCTATGCAAATACACCCTCATATGTGGGTTCCCATGTAACTGGATTCGCCAACATGGTTGCCGGAATTGCCCGGGGATTTGCGGTAGATGCAGAAGAGAAGATGAACCAGATCAATGTAATTCCCGGCTGGGTTGAGCCCGGGGATATGCGGGAGATCAAACGTCTTCTTAAAACAATGCAGGTACCTGCGGTGGTTTTTCCTGATACTTCTGATGTCCTGGATGCCCCCATGACCGGCAAGGCAACTATGTACCCCAAGGGCGGAACAACCCAGGAAGAGCTGGTGGCTACCGGTTCAAGTTTCATGACCCTGGCTCTGGGAGCCTTTGCTTCTGAAGCCGGCGCCCAGGAGCTGAAAAAGCAGTGCCGGGTACCCTATGAGGTTATGGATCTGCCTATCGGTATTCAGGCAACCGACCGCTTTCTGCTGAAAGTTTCCGAACTTACCGGTCATCAGGTTCCTGAAAGCATCAGCGATGAACGGGGCCGTGCTGTGGATATCATTACCGATATGCAGCAGTACTTCAGCGGTAAAAAGGTTGCTATTTTCGGTGATCCGGACCAGCTCGTATCCCTGACGGAATTCCTGCTGGATCTTGATATGAAGCCTATTCATATCGTCTCCGGTACTCCGGGAAAAGCCTTCAAGGAAAGAATGGCCGAGGTTCTTGGAGAGCACAAAGCCAATGTGCACAACGGCCAGCGGGCGGACATGTTCCTTCTGCTCCAGCTTATCAAAAATGAGCCGGTTGACCTGATCATGGGTAACACCTACGGCAAGTATATTGCCCGGGATGAAGATATCCCCTTTGTGCGCATGGGATTCCCGATTCTCGACCGTATCGGTCACAGCTACTTCCCCACTGTGGGATATGCCGGAGCCATGCGGCTGATGGAAAAGATTCTTGGTGTGTTCATGGATCGTCAGGATCGTGACGCCTCAGAAGAAACTTTTGAACTGGTTATGTAGCAACTATTTGCACTCCTTTATGGAATGTGCAGCGATGTTAGAGCGAGGTAATTGATATGGGAACAATCCGGAGCAACGAAAGCAGTGCCCTTGTGAGTGGACGGGAACGCCAGGTTCTTACCGTCGGGAAGGATAGCCACTCTCTGAAGTGTGAAGCTCCTTCTACAGCCGGCGCAGTAAGTCAGCGTGCCTGTGTATTCTGCGGCTCCCGGGTTGTTCTCTATCCTATTGCCGATGCTCTTCATCTGATCCATGGCCCTATCGGATGTGCCGCCTATACATGGGACATCCGGGGGGCCAGGAGTTCCGGACCGGAGCTCCACCGACTCAGCTTCTGTACCGATCTGCGGGAGAAAGAGGTCATTTTCGGAGGAATGGATAAACTGGAAGCCACCCTCAGAGAACTGATTCCCCGCTATGAACCCAGGGCGGCCTTTGTGTATGCCACCTGTATAGTGGGAATCATCGGTGATGATGTGGAAGCAGTCTGCCGCAAGGTGGAAAAGAGTGTCGGAATTCCTGTTATTCCTGTACATTCCGAAGGTTTCAAGGGCACAAAGAAAGACGGCTACAAAGCAGCTTGTACAGCTCTTGAACGGATTGTCGGAAGCAGCACTGCAGCTCCGGCTGAGGGAAATACCATCAATATTATGGGTGAGTTCAACCTTGCCGGGGAGACCTGGATAATCAAGGATTACTATCGCCGCATGGGTATTGATGTTATTTCCGTCATGACCGGCGACGGCCGGGTTGATGATATTGCCAGAGCCCATACGGCCAAGCTGAATCTTGTCCAGTGCTCCGGCTCTCTCACATTTCTGGCCAAACGGATGGAAGAAAAATATGAAACTCCCTTCAAGCGGGTTTCCTATTTCGGACTTGAAGATACCGCAGAAGCCCTGTATGAAGTTGCCGACTTTTTTAGCGACGATGAGGTGCGGGCAAAGACCGCCGAGCTTATCCGCGAAGAGGTAACAAAGGCGGAAGTAAAAATGGCGGAGTACCGCAAAGTACTGAAAGGAAAAAAGGCTGCCATCTACGTCGGTGGTGCGTTTAAGGCCTTTTCACTTATCAAGCAGCTGCGCCGTCTTGGAGTGGATGTGGTTCTTGTGGGCAGCCAGACCGGCGGACCCGAAGATTATGAGCGCCTTGCTGCCATGTGTCCTCCTGGTACGGTCATTGTTGATGATTCCAATCCTCTGGAACTCTGCAAGTTCCTGATCGAATCCGATGCTGATCTGCTTATCGGCGGTGTAAAGGAACGACCCCTGGCATACAAGTTAGGTATTGGTTTCTGCGATCACAACCACGAGCGGAAAATACCGCTTGTCGGTTTTGAGGGAGCGGTGAATTTTGCCGCTGAGGTTGCCGCTTCGGTGAATACACCCGTATGGCGATTTATCCGTTCAAAAAGGGAGGAACGGGCATGACTGTAAACCCCTGCCGACTGTGTGCACCCCTTGGTGCGGTTATGGTTTTTAAAGGTTTTCGCGGGATGATGCCTATCCTTCATGGATCACAGGGCTGTGCCACCTATATCCGGCGCTATATGATAAGTCATTTTCGGGAGCCCGTTGATGTGGCCTCCTCAAGCTTTACTGAAGAGACAGCAATTTTCGGTGGTCAGGCACAGCTGGTAACCGCTCTGACCAATGTACGTGAACGGTATAATCCGGAGGTTGTGGGCATTGCATCCACCTGTCTTTCCGAGACAATCGGCGACGATGTGAATCTGTTTACCAAGGACCTGGAGAAAGAAGGTCTGCCCCTGGTAACAGTCTCTACGCCAAGCTATCAGGGATCCCATATTGAGGGGTTCCGGGCAACAGTTGCGGCGGTGCTGAAACGATTTCTTGGTTCTGCTTCTCTATCACCGGTGAGCGATTCCTCTGATGGCAGAATCCTGATGATTCCGGGCATGGTCAGTCCCGCTGATCTTCGTCATATGAAGGAACTGGCCCGGGCATTCGGGCTGAACCCGGTTCTTGCTCCGGATTATTCCGACACACTGGACGGTGGCAGCTGGGATGCGTATCACCCCATGGCTCCTGGCGGTACCGGTATAGATGAACTGGGCAGCTTTGCCAAGGGTGCACCCTGGCTCTCCCTTGCTGCCGGCGGTGTGAAGAACATTGCAGGAGAAGCTGCATCGGCGGTCCTTGGTGCGGATGGTCATACCCTTTCATACCCTATTGGTGTTGAAGCAACTGATGCCTTTATTTCTGCCCTCAGAGGGTATGCGGATCAGAGTATACCAGAATGGATCGAGGAAGAACGGGCCCGGCTTCTGGACAGCTATGCGGATTTTCATAAATACCTTGCAGGGCTGAAGGTTGCGGTTGTTGCGGATTCCGACCTTACTGACGGACTGGTTCGTTTTCTGAAAGAGGTCGGAGTAAGCCTCAGTTTTGCAGCTGTTCCTGATTCAGCTGATGCCCTGATCAAAAATCCTGCTAATGAGGGAGAGAGTATCTACGGTGGAGTGGATTATGACACTGTGGAAAACTACCTGAAAGAGAAGGGTGCCGATCTGGTGATAGGTTCCAGTAAGGCGTATCCTGCCTCGCGCAGGCTGGAAATTCCCCTGGTCCGGGTTGGATTTCCCGTGCACGACCGGGTGGGCGGCGCAAGAATACTGCACCTCGGCTACCGGGGAACCCATCAGCTGTTGGATCAGCTGGTAAATACAGTTCTTGAACGACGACAGGCTGAGTCCCCCGTGGGCTATGCTTATCAATAAAGTGCGAAATAAACTGAGGAGAACCTTATGAGCTATCCATTACCTGAACACGGCCATCCCTGTTTTGAAAAAGGATCCTGCGGAACATCTGCACGGGTACACCTTCCCGTAGCACCGGAGTGCAATACCCAGTGTAATTTCTGCAACCGTAAATTTGACTGTCCCAATGAGGGGCGTCCGGGAGTCAGCAGTTCCATTCTGCGTCCTGAGAATGCAGTGGCCTATCTGAAGCAGGTATATAAAGAGGTTCCTCTTGAAGTCGTCGGCATTGCCGGCCCCGGAGATCCCCTGGCAAACCCGGAAAAGGTATTTAAAACCCTGGAACTTGTCCGGGAAGCATACCCCGATGTGGCATTCTGTATGGCTACCAACGGTATTGCTTTGCCGGATTATGTTGAAGAAATAAAGCGTCTTGGTGTGGGTTTTATGACGGTCACCATCAACGCTGCAACTCCGGAAACCGGTGCAAAGGTGTACCGCTGGGCACGGTATAAGAAGAAAGTCCTCCGGGGAGAAGAGGGAGCTGCAAAGATTCTGGAAAATCAGCTGATGGGTATACGAATGCTCAAGGCAGCCGGAATTACCGTAAAAGTGAATGTGGTTATGGTCCCCGGTGTGAATGATCATGAGGTGGAGAGTATTGCCGAACTGGCCAGGCTGGTAGGTGCAGATGTAATGAACATTCTTCCCATGATGCCTGTAGAAGGAACTCCTTTCGGCGATATTGAACCTTCTTCCGCGGAGGAAGTTACCGTTATCCGTAGTAAAGCCGGTGAATATGTAAAGCAGGTATCTCACTGCAGACGCTGCCGGGCAGATGCAGTGGGAACGCTTACTAACGGGCTTTCTCCCGAAAAGGTAGCTGAAATGCTGAAAAAGGCTGCCATGCCCAAAGAAAAGAGGACAAGAGTTGCTCTTACCAGCAGAGAGGGAGTCCTGGTAAACCAGCATCTGGGTGAAGCCGACCGGTTCCTGGTATATGAGCTTCAGGATAATGAGGCGGTACTGGTGGAAGAGCGCCCGGCACCTGATTCGGGTACCGGTGATATTCGCTGGCGAACCATGTGCGAAACCCTGCAGGACTGCGGCTGGATCGCGGTTTCCGGTATAGGAGGGAAACCTAAGGAGGTTCTGGAAGAATCGGGAGTAATGCCCATTGTTATTTCCGGAATGGTTTCTGAGGTTGCAGAGAGGCTCCTTAAGGATGAGGATGTTTCTCATCTGGCAGTGAACAACTTCAAATGCTCCGGCGGCAGCGGACGCAGCTGCGCCTGATAATTAGGTTCCCTGCCGGCTGTGGAGAATGCGCTGCGGCCGGTTGTAAATTGATAAAAGGTACCTCTGGAAACGCAGGAAAGAGATAGTTTTCAGCGGTGGCCTCAAGGAGAAATGGATGGAGAAACCGGGAAAACACATTCTTGTCTGTGGAAGCTTCAGGGCTTCCGGTGAACCTCAGGGGGTATGTCATAAAAAGGGCGCCCTCGGTCTTATACCGTATATTGAATCTGAACTTGCCGACAGGGGAATGTCCGATGTAGTTGTTTCCATGACCGGCTGTCTGAAAGTCTGTGACCGTGGTCCTGCCATGGTTGTGTACCCTGATAATCTCTGGTACGGCGGAGTTGAATCAGAGGATGATGTCGATGCCATTCTGGATGCTATGGAAGAGGGCGAAGTAGCTACAGACTATGAAATGAGCTGACAAATCTATCTCTTCACGGAGGCTTTCCTGTGCATATCAGAAATGCCCGTCCTGAAGATATCGGAGAGCTGGCCGAAATGCTCGGTCAGCTCTTTTCTATCGAAAAGGACTTTGCTCCTCGACCGGTGCTGCATGCCACGGCTTTAAGCATGATACTCGATGATCTGTCATACCGGCTGGTGGTTGCTGCTGATCCTGATGATCATCCTGTGGGGATGTTCTCCCTGCATATTCTCATCTCTACTGCGGAAGGCGGTCGGGTTGGGTTGATTGAGGACGTTTTTGTGCGTGAGAAATACCGCAGAAAAGGTGTCGGGAGAGCGCTAATGGATGAAGCCGGAAGAATTGTGCGCAGGGAAGGGCTTATCAGACTGCAGCTGCTGGCCGACAGAGATAATGCCCCGGCACTGGATTTCTACAGCCGGATGGGCTGGAAAGAGACTTCCATGATTGCCCTGAAGAAAATGATGTAAAATAAAACCTAATGCCCACTCTTTCTGGAGTTTGATTCATCCTTTTACTATACTTATTAGTATAGTAATGCAAGAATCAGGTAAGCGACTAATCCAAATCCTCCTGATCGCCGTACCGGCAGTACTGATAATTGCCGCTCTGGGTGCGGTTCTCTTCTTTTTCAGCAGATATCGTTTTTTTACCACCTTTCAGGATGAGGTGAACATGAGAGATCTGGAGTGGAACCGCTTCATGTGGAGCACTCAGCTGCTGGTGGTGGATGAAAGTGCAGGGGACAATCTTAAGAGCTGGAAAATCTTAAGCGAAGGGTACAAAACAGAAGTCCGGAGTTTTCTCGAATCACCGGCAACAGAGAAAGCCCTGAATCTTGAGCCGGAACTGGTAACATGGATCAACCGGCTGGAATCCTTTCATAATCAGATTTTTATCAAATTCAGAAGAGTAGACGAATCACTTACAGAGTTTCGTGATCTGGTGGGAAAATACCCGGAGTTCGCCCACCGTAGAATCAGTGAGCTCCTGGATATTGATACGACTGCGCGGAAAAACGGTGAAATTGCCTTTGCAGCTTTCAGGGTTTTTGACGCGGTTAACAACGGTCTTATGTTTTCTTCCCCTCCCTTTTCCCAGGCATTTGACAGTATTGATTTTATTCTGAGCCGTCGGCTTGCCCGCTACTACCGTTATGAGACCGGCTCCATCCTGTTTTTGCTTATTTTTGCGGTGATGTTGAACATTGAGGTTCTATACTTCAGGGGAGGACAGGTAAAGGCAGAATTAAGTGCCCGCAGTGCTTCTGAAGAGGCTGCCCTGAGCATGAACCAGGAACTTGAATACCGGGTGGAAGAGCGCACTGCCGAATTGCAGGATGCTCTGGATGAATATACCCGTATTAATACCCAGTTGACTACCACCAACAACCGCCTTGAAGATGCAATGCACACAATCAACGAGGCCAGGGACCTCATGGTTGAGCAGGAGAAACAGGCTGCCCTTGGACGGCTGGTTGCCGGGCTGGCACATGATGTTAATACCCCTTTGGGGGTAAGTCTTACCGCAGCCACGTTTTTTAAGAACAGGCTTGAAAAAATGATTTCAACAGGAGCTGCTGTCGGAACTGACGAAGATTTGAATGAGGTCAAGGGTTTACAGGATTCCGCCGACCTGCTTATCAGAAATATTCGCAAAACGGCGGAAATAGTACGCTATTTCAAACAACTGTCTCTTGATCAACAGGGCATAATGAACCGCCGGCAGTTTGATCTCATGGAGTATCTGTCGTCTCTGGGGAAAACTCTTTCTGCACAGGTAAAGGATAAGGGATGTGTTCTTAATTATGATCTGAAAGAATCCTTTTTCCTGGACAGTTACCCCGGTGCCTTCAGCTATGCTGTTTCCAACCTGATTACCAATGCTGCCCAGCATGCATATAGCGGAAAAGTATCCAATGGACGTATTGATCTGGAGTTTGAACTGTTCAAGGATAAGGATTTATTTATTCGCTGTAGGGATCACGGCGACGGCATCCCTCCGGAACTCCTTAAAACTATTTTTGACCCCTTTTTTACCACCCGCAGGAGTTACGGTTCCAGCGGTCTTGGTCTTTCCATTGCCTATAATTATGTAACCCAGGTTTTGAAGGGGGATCTTACCTGCAGCAGTATCATTGGGGCAGGTACTATTTTTACCATCCATGTTCCGGTGGAAAAGGATGAAAACGGCTATAGAACACCTTGAGTGCTTTATCTCTTCATTAAAGGCTTAAACCCGCCGAATTTCTTAATATCTTACTAATTAACTGGAGGATAATATGAAACGCATCGCTGCAGCCTGTGCCATTATGCTGGCATCCTCATTACTTTTTGCAGGACCTTCTTTTACTGCCGCTCTTGGCGGAGATTTCTTTAATTATGAAAAAAGCTTTCTGGACATCAGCGGGGCATATATTGTGCCTCTCCATGATGATCTTGAGCTGAATATCGGCGCCGGATTCGGCATATCCACCGAGGAGAATAATGGGGAAGTCGATGCCTTATTCTATATCCCCATGGACCTGGGGATCAATTTTCTCTTTCCGGGGACCGGAAACATAAGCTATCTGGTGGGGGCAGGGGTTACGCCTCAGTTTGTCATTACCGATGAACGGAAGATGTATATCGGTCCTTCCATTAAGGGCGGAGTAAGGATACGCACCCATGAGTACATGCAGTGGATTCTTGAGCTTCAGCAGGACCTGCTTATTGGTCCGCCGGACTGGATTAATACCGCAACCCGTTTTCGCACAGGAATACAGTTCTCTTTCGGGAATCTGACTCCTTAAAGAACCTCTTCCATCACGTAGAAGTAACTGTTATCGGTCCCGAAAATCAGCCATTTCCCGGCGATTACCGGGGCCGATAAAATATCACCGTCAGTTTCATATTCCCATAAGACAGATCCGTCTTTCGCATTCATGCATACCAGCATGGAAGGATAGGCCTTTACCGCTCCCGGACTGTCCAGGGAGCCTCTGAGTCCAATATACAAACGGTTCCCGGCTACTATGGGAGCTGATGATACTGGCTGGAGAAACTCCTTCCTCCAGGCATCTTCTCCACTTGATGCTTTGAAGGCCCGCACAACATTGTCACCTGAAGTATAGATAACCAGATTCTTCCAGAGGGACGGAGCCATATAGTCAAGCAGTTCCAGGGAGTCCCAGAAAAGGTCATAATGGTCAATATCCTGCCAGCGCGGCAGCACCGCTTCCTCTTCACGAACCCAGCGGGTGTCGCCGGTTTCCGCATCAAGACCATAATAGGTCAGGAGCCAGCCGTCGGAAAACAGCTGACTTGTACCGTAGTGAAGGGTTTTTCCCTTTTTCCCCGGAAAGGAGTACCAGGTGGGGGCACTTTCCCGGGTATCCACAAACCAGAGGTATTCTTTTTTTCGTATATCATAAGCACCAAAGCTGTGGGGATTATCTTCCGGACCGGGAGCAAAGTACATGACATGGTCCTGAATCTGGAAACTGTGGTACAGCCAGACCGGATTGGGTATTTGATGCTGAAGTTCTCCATCGGAACTGAAGAAGTAACTTGCTCCAACATCGGAGGTAAAGACAATACCGTCTTCATAGCCGATGACCGTTGAGTTTACCGGACTCCCGGTATCGAAGTCCCAGCGCTTACTGCCTGTTTCTCTGTCTATCGCATAGAGGTAACCGTCGGAGGAGCCGAAGTATACGGTATCTGCATCTGCATAAGGCAGGCTGTTTATGGGACTGAGAGTCTTGAATACCCAGCGCATGTATCCCGACTCCACATCCAGGGCGTAGAAATTTCCGTCGTTGGATCCGAAGTAGATTGTATCATCCACAACCACCGGCGGGTTGAATGTCCTCTTTTCTCCCGGTTCTTCCTGCAGCTTGAGTTTCCACTTAACCGCCAGAGGAGGGGTAATGCTTTCGTCGGTATAGCCCATGCTTTTCATTCCCCGGAACATTACCCAGTGAGCTTTCATGCTGCAGCCGGTAAGAACAGAGAAGAGGAGGGGCAGAATAAGAAGTACTAATGGTGTTAACCTGACTGGTTTTTTCATGTACCGCGTATCCCCTTTAATGTAAAAACCCGCATAAAGGCTCCAGGCAGTCCTTTCCGTCGTCTTCCGGCTGAAACCCGGTGCAGCTCCTCTATCAGTTGTTGCTTCATCTCCCGTCTGGATTCATCGTCCAGCCGCTCGCGAAAGCGCAATTCCTGATAGAGTCGGGCGAACTCCGCCAGTTCCGGTACTTCCCGGGTATACTCACCGGGAGTTTCACTCTTTTTCTTCAGTGGAATGCCTTCGTTGGCCAGGAGGCTGACCAGCAGCTTTTCCGCTGCCAGCAGTCCTTCCCGTCCGTCCTTCTGCATAATCCTGCGAAGATACAGCTCCCTGCCATAGCGGTAGGTGTAGATTCCGACGGTGAGTAGCACTATCAGCAGCATGGCGGACTGGCCCAGCATTTTCCAGGGTATGGAAAATGCTCTGCCTTTTACCGTACGGTCCTCAATGAGGGGAATTACCACATCCTGCGAGTTCGGGTCACCTCCTGCCTCCGGAGGGATGGCAAACTGGGTGGTTTCAAAATCGATCCAGCCGTAATCCGGCAGATAGAACTGGGTCCAGGAGTGGCGGTGGGCACTGGTAACCAGAAAAAGTTCGCCCAGATCGAACTGCTGTAGAAGGGGGATGTTCTGCTGCAGCATATAGAGGCCCTGCAGGTGAGAGAATGTCTGGAGTCCTTCCGATGCCAGATAGCCGGTAACTACCCTGCTGGGAATCCCCGCCAGTCTGCCGAGAATTGCCGCGGTGTTGGAGAATTCAGTGCAGTCTCCGCTGCGGCTGATATCCAGAAAATATCGCATGGCTTCAACTGATACATCTTCTTCAAAACCTATTTCATACTGGTATTTTGAGAAACCCCTGAGTATTTCAATAACTTTTTCTCCCGGCCCCATATCCGGCTGCAGTACGCTGTTCAGGTAGTTCCTGAATGAGTTTTCAGCAGTTTTGTCCAGGTTGATTGAAAGATAATCTGATAATTCTGCTTTTTCCCGTGGGGTATAATCCCGTGCATTGAACCATTGATAAGGATCGGCCACGGATACGGCGGAGATACTCGGGTAGGAGTAGGTAAAGGGAAACACCGAGCGGTCGTATATTGTAGGTTCCGCTGAAAGAGGAAGGTAGGCCATCAGCCGGTCGGCAATTGTGGATACAACAAAGATATCTGTGCTGGAGCGAGCACTGTCACGGGGGACCTCAGTGTTGTTCCAGGTTTCCAGTAGTCTTCGGGAGACAATTCTGTTCAGGGGATAGTCCTGCTCCATTTCGAAGCCCTGTACAGGATCAAAATGACTGTAATATCCCTCCGCCAGGTAGGTTTCTGTAAGAGGTGAGGCCACTACAAGGACGGCATATTGATTCCCCCCGGTACCATCACCTTCTCCCTGTCCCCGACGTCCGGCTTCGCCCCATTGATCAGCTGGCAGCCCGTACAGCCCCGGTTCTCCATTCTGCATTCTGCGCCGGCCCAATTCGGGATCTCCCTCCAGTCCGCCGCCGGGAGAGCCGTTGCCATTTAGTGGCTTAGGTTCGGGCCTGGGAGGCTCGAACAGCTGGTTGAAAACCATGTTATGGCTAACAAAGTCGGGAGGTACCAGCAGTATTGCCGCGAGAACAAGGGGGATTCCGACACCGGCGAGGAGAAGAACCTCCCGTATCTCTCCCTTTCGTTTTCCCGGAGCTCGCAGAGCCCTCATGGTTACCAGAAAGTGTCCGGCCAGAGCTGCAATCCCGATGAACATCAGTGTCTGGGGAAGGCTGCTTGCGGCTATCTCGGGAGATATTCCCCGGGTGAAGTTAATAAGTCGCAGGTATACTGCCGCCAGATAGACAATTTCCGGCACCGCAGCCCAGCGCCAACGATAGCGGAAAATGAAAATGGTGGAAAGAAAGCTCCAGATTCCTGCACCGGTAAACAGGATCAGATCTCCTGAACCTGCAAAGATCAGACTCATTCCTGCCTGCAGGAGAATCGCGGCTATGACTGCCCGTTTCCATGGCCGACCCCGGGCAGTCAGGTAGAATCCCGTCAGAGCCTGAATGGGAATAAGCAGGAAAAAGAGACCGAATCCGTAGATGTCGTAGGTGATCACCACCCCCGGGTGATACCAGGGGAGGGCCATGGCTGTAAGGAAGAGGATTAGTCTGAGGATCAGGCTGAGTATCATTCTGTTCCTCCATTGAACATGCTTATTCGCAGGGGCTGAACATTTTTTCCACTGCTGAGTTTCCGTTTCAGACCGGAACGGCTGCGAAAGGTTCTGGCCAGAAGACGGAGGGATGGCAGGTCCTCTCCTTTAAAACCGGGAAATAGACTCCTGTTAATGCTTGTCCCGTTTTTCGTATCGGTTTTTTCTGCAACGCAGGCGGAGTGAAGAATGAATTCTGTTTTGGGAAATGCCTGATACAACCGTGAGATGCCCTTGTCCGGCGGCAAAGCAAAGAGATAAACCCGTCCTTCCGGTGGGAGTTCCGGTATTACGGATACAGGTTTATGGAAATAGGTGTCTCCTAGGATTACGGCAAAGTTTTCAATATCCTGATCATTTTCCAGGATAAGCCGGGTTGAGTTCAGGTAGATCTCAAGTTTGAAATCCGGGTGGGTTTCGGTAACATCAAGAATGAAACTCATAATAGATGATTTCAGATAATCTCCCAGAATCAGCAGCCCGGGATCTGTGTGTGTATCGGGGGCATACAGGCGAATACAAAGACTTACGGTGACAGTCTCTTCCTGTGCCATGGGTGAGATGCGGGTGTACAGCTTGCCTCCCCTTCCGGATGATTTCCAGTTGATATCGCGAAAACGGTCGCCGGGGACGTATTCCCGCATATAGTAGCGCTCCACATCACTCTCTTTCATCCGGTCTTTCTCTTCTGAGCCCCGCTCGGCAACACGGTATTTCAAGGGCTGATTGATTATTCCCGGTTGCACAGGCAGATTTCTTGTCTGGACTGATCCGCACCGGGACCGGGTCAGACCGAAAATATCCTCAATCGTGCAGGTCAGGGCAGCGTGAAAGGTTCCGCATTGCGGTATCGCCAGGGGAAAGGGTTCCTCTTTGCGCGGTCTGAAGCGGGTGGTCTGAAAGTGGTGTGAAATGATTTTATCTTCCTGTCTTAAGTGGCCGGAGAGGAAGAACCGAAGTCTGAAGAAGGGAAGAATCCTAACTCTTCCAGCCTCCAGGGTGTGGGGTGCGGCTCCTTTGCCAGCAAAAAGTCGGTGCCGGGTATGCCAGACCAGCTGATCGTCATCTACCCGGGCAGCCTGAATCCGGGTAGCAATGGCAAGCAGAATTATGAGGGTCAGACCGGATATGGAGATGAGGTAGCCGTAGGGATTACCGGTGGCAAATGAGTTGCCTAACACAAGAAACAGTCCTGCGGCAGCAGGCGTTCCAAGTATGGTAAAAGGATAATAGCGGGAAAACAGTTCAGCTGCTTTGCTCATGAAACAGCTCCGAAGCTAAAACGATGCTTTCCGGCCGGGAGCTACAGGTGTTGCCTTGAGAATCTCGTTGAGTACAGTTTCTCTGGGGCGATCCGGATCATGCAGCGTGATTCTGTGGGCCAGAGCCGTGGTGAAAAGCTCTTTCACAATATCCTGTGAGACAAAATCCTGTCCCCGAATAAGGCTCAAAGCCCTTGCCAGCCTGGAGAGCTTGACGCCGGTTCGGGGCGAGGCCGGGGTGGAAATTTCCGGATGTACCCGGGTTGCCCGAATGAGACGAACGATATATTCCGCAATATCACTGTGTACACTGATCTCATCTACCATTGCCTGCCAGTGCAGCAGCTGCCCTGAAGGGACTACTGGTTTGAAATTCTTCCACCCGTCGGTTCTTCCGTGCTGCTGCAGGATGGAGATTTCATCCTCCTCGCTGGGGAATCCCAGTGAAAGTTGAATCATGAACCGGTCCAACTGAGGTGCCGGCAGGGGAAAGAGGTGTGCACCTTTCAGGTTCATGGTGGCAATGATAAAAAACGGTGAGGGCAGGGTGTAGGTTCTGCCCTCTACAGAAACCATCTGCTCTTCCATCGCCTGGAAGAAAGAACCCTGAGTTTTCGGGGTAAGCAGGTTTATTTCATCACACAGAACAAAATGGGCAAAAATCGGACCTTTATTGAAGGCCAGGTCATTCTCTTTACCGCTGATTCTTGTATAGCCGATTATATCCTGAGGCAGAAGATCGACTGTGGACTGGATTCGGGAAAATGGGTCCATGGCGATTTCGCCGGATGCTATATTCTCCTGTTCCCAGATAATGGATCCTGCCAGTGCCCGGGCCAGGGAGGTTTTTCCCACACCATGGGAGTCGGCGAGGATAACGTGACCTCCCGCAATCTTTGCCGCCAGCAGGTACTCAAGCTTAATGCGGTCCATAAAGATAACAGAGCGGATATTCTCAAATAGTGCTTCAATCTCTCCGGGAACTGCAGGGATTGATGCTGCCAGGGACGGAGCTGAAACTTCTGAACTCATCTCATTTCCTGTCTGCCGCAACGTATGCTGCGGGTAGTTTTTCCTTCGTTTCTGACTGCTAATGTACACAGACAAAGCCTAAAAAGAAAGGGCCTTTGGCGTGGACCTTCCGAAACCTCTCTCAGGAGAGTTTTCTTAGCCGCTTAATAAAAAATAGAGGTTCGGATTTTACCGCTTCCTCAAGTTTATCAAAGGATTCCTTGTCTTCCGTGGCGGCTCCCGACAGAACCAGTGTATTTTGCCGCCAGCGGAACCAGAGATAATGTTTTTGCAGGATATTGCGGATTTTTGCCTGGTAGCACCGTTGTTCCAGATATCTGTCCAGCTCTATATGGTTTTCGGTGCCGGTAAGGTAATAAATATTGTCCGTGGTAATGTACATCACCATCCGTTTAAATCCTTCAGCAATTGCATCATCATGGCGAAATCCCTCTGTTTTTACCTGAAATGCACCCAGACGGACATCGTAGCCCATTTTTCTCAGGGTTCCGCGAAATTCGATTATCTCCTTTCGGACCGCATCTACGACATTCGGGTCTCTGCGGGATGTTTCAAGCTGTCTTCGCCATTTTCTTAATGTGTTCTCATAGCGGTGGAAAACCTTGGTGGATGAGAGAAAAATCGTAGTATCCGAAAGCAGCCGCCATGCAGATGAAAATCTTTCTGCCAGACTGTTCATCAGCTGGTCGACTTTTTTCCTTGCCATGTAACTCCTTCTACCTCATAGTATACACATGCGGCTCCTTGTTATCTCTGATATTCATGCAAATTTCACTGCTCTGCAGGCTGTTTTATCCGATTCGGCGGATAAGTGGGATGAAGTAGTCTGTCTGGGAGATACCGTCGGCTACGGCCCCCGGCCGAACGAGTGTATAGAGACAGTTGGTTCTCTTCCCGTGCTTGCAGTTCCCGGCAATCATGACTGGGCGGCAATCGGCCGAATAGATCTTGATTTCTTTAACCCCAATGCCCGGAAAGCGGTTGAGTGGACCCGCACACAGCTTACGCCTCAAAGCTATGTCTGGCTTTCATCGTTGCAGCCAGTAGTCAAAAGGGGTGACCTCACTCTTTTTCATGGTTCCCCCGTCGAGCCTGTAACCGACTATATTCTCAACATTGTGGATGCCTGTGGTGCTTTTGATTTACTGGAAACACATGTCGGGCTGTTTGGACACAGTCATGTTGATGCAGCATTTTGCCGCTCGAAAGGTGGTGCCGTTCGCGGTCTGTCTTCACGAAAAAAGCTGCGAATGAACAGGGAGTGCGGTTATCTTCTGAATCCCGGCAGTGTCGGTCAGCCCCGGTCCGGAGATCCCAGAGCAGCCTATGCAATATTTGATACTGAAAAGTTGAAGTGGGAACCCCGCAGGGTTTCATATGATATTGAGAATGTGCAATCAAGGATGAAGAAACAGGGCCTGCCTCATTACCTTATCCAGCGGCTTGCAGAAGGACGCTGACTTCAGGGCACTTCCAAAAACAACTACTTTTCCCCATATGCTGCGTCGTCTTCAGGATTTTTCGCGGTCCCCAACTTCTGTTATAAGAAGAGTGTGTGGGCGCTATATAATCTTGCTTCCCTGGCTATGGTAAAAATACCACGTTTTTAGAGGTGAGCTTTTGTTATTCAGAAAACCAGATTCGTACTCTGCAGCCGGGGGTGTTGTCTGCACTGAAGTGTCCCCTCAGTTGCTGGGTCAGGGGTTGAACAAGTATCATTCCCAGGGACTGCTGGCCCTCCTTCTGAAAGTTTTCCGGAAACCCCGGTCCATCATCCTGAATGCAGAGAAGGGATTCACCTTCTTCGGGGGTAAGTGAGAGATTTACAGTGATTACACCCTCCGGATTTCCTGCATATTTTACTGCATTGGTAATTAGCTCGTTAACCATAAGCGCAAGCGGGACTGCTTTGTCTATGGACAGTGCCATGGGTTCTATATGGTGTATGACTCTCAGGCCCGGAAAGAATCCACCTGTCATACCGACCAGCCGGGGCAGGAACTGTTCCATCTCGACTGTAGAAAAGGAATTAGCCAGGTACATCATTTCATGAACGCTGGAGATTGCCAGGATCCGGTTCTCCAGTTGTCTGGCGAATTCTTCCAGGTCGGTGGTGTTGTTTTGCTCAAGATGCAGAATACTGGTTATTATCTGAAGATTGTTTTTTACCCGATGATGGACCTCCTTAAGGAGTATCTCCCTTTCACTCAGAGCTGCATTTAGTTTCTGTTCGGTTTCGTCACGCTCGTTATTTCGTGTTTCCAGAGTCTGCGCCATATTATCCAGCGCACGGGCAACCGCAGTAATCTCCCTGGTTCCTTTATTAATGCCAGTACGTACAGAAAGATTGCCTCTCTTTATATCCGATACGGTGTATTCGAGAATTTTGAGGTTCCGTCCAACAGCAAAGTGGCTTAATATCCCTGCAATAAGGATGCTCAAAGCCGTGACAGCAGTGATCAGCGCGGTATTACGGTAAAGAATAAGCATTGCCGGTCTTTTAATGGCATCATCAGGTATGCCTATGACTATAACCATGTAGGCCTTATCGCCGGAGGGAAGGTAAAGCTTTTTGTAGGTATATGTTCGGGTAATCCCATCGGATCCTGTTGTATGCAGATTCCCCTGGCAGCCGTTCTCTGAGAATACTTTCCATGCCTGTTCCTTAATTTTCTGTCCGATATGATTAGTCCGGTTATCTGGAAAATAGAAAAGGCGTATTCCTTTGTGGTCAAGAATAGATATCATTGATTCCGGCGGAAGATTCAATCGCAGAAAGAGGTCTCTGTAGTTTGAGAGGCGGTAGGCTGCTGTAAGTGCACCGATTATTTCACCGTTTTTGTTGTAGACAGTCTGGGCATAACTGAAAGCAGGTTCCTGATCGGTTTTTGTGAGTATAAACTCTCCAGCGGTAAACCCTTTGCCGGAAAGTGCTGCCTGTACATGGATGCTACAGGAAAAGTCTATGCCGCTGGAGAGTCGTGAAGAGGCGCAAACTATACCGGAATTATCGGTGAAGGCGAAATTATTGTATTCAGGATTTGCGCTCAGTATTTTCTGGAGAATCTGTGATTGAGCCAGATGGTCATTTTCCTGAAAGACTGGTTGCACAGATAGGGTGTTAAGAAGCTGTCTGACGGAATCGGTGGAAGTCTGCTGGGTCATTGCCAGGGATTCAACCTGTCTGCAGGATGAATCCCTCATCCACTGTTCTTTCTCTATAGCGTGGTTCCAGCCGGAAAGGATGATTATTCCCAGCGCCGGCAGTGTTGCCACTGCTGTAATAAGCAGAAATAATAGCTGGAAGGATAAACGTTTTTCTCTTTTCATATTCACTCTTTTGCTTCTAACTGTATTTTAAAAAAAGATCAAATGTAAGGTATAATTGAGAAAATTGATGGTAAGCAACTCTCGGATATGGATGAAAATCCTTGGTGCCTAAGTTTATCAGTCTCTTGGTTAAATAAGAAAAACTTTTGATATTGCCGGAACATAGGAAATCAGCAGTATCAGGTTAAACAAAAGGCAAAATGCTGAATAGTCATACCCTGCCTTTTTCGGTAATGCTTACTTCTCCATATCTGAATGTAAAATCGGTAGAATGTTCTGTCTAAAGCATCTCTTCTATGGTCTGTATTCTCTTGTCCAGCCGTTGAGGGCTGATTTTGATCCTGGTTCCCAGTTCCTGGGCAAAGAGCTGTACTTTATATTCCTCCACTGCCCAGCGGTACTCTTTCAATGCCTTTTCCCGGGCAAAACTCCGGCCACCGCTCTGCCGCGCCTCTTCCATGGTCTCCTTGTACCAGATCAGATAAGGAATCAGGCTGCCGGCTTTCTCGGTGTCTGCGCCGGGGTTTTCTGCACCCCGCTGAATCCGGGTCTGCAGGGCCTTGAGAAATCTGGGGAGCTCCCGTATTTCCTCTGCTGCATAGCGTTGGTAGTAGTCTGCGGGAATAAGGTTGCCGAGCTCCTTGCGGCGTGTGGCAAGAAAGCGTTTGAGACCCGGTCGACGACTCTCTTTCTCCTCAAGTCTGGCAAGTGTGGTGCGCACATCTGTATAGCAATCCAGCACCCGGAGAGCCGGTTGGTAAAGCTCCTTCACTGCAGAGTAGAGTTCCGGTTTTATTGCTGTGCTGAAGGATTCATACTCCTCTCGGGTTCTGATATTCCTTTTGAATATCCGGGTGGTTATGCATTCCCAAAGACCCCGGTTGAATGCATCCAGGCCGCCCAGGGGCAGTACCTTCATCTGATCCTGCCTTGTCAGCATGTACTCATCCCTGAAGGTCTTCAGAATGTCCGCAAAAGAACGGTAAATAAGCCTGGCAACTCCCTCTGGATGTATTGCTGCAGCCTCCTCTGCATTCAGATAGAGTCGGAGGGCTACTCTCCCCTGTTCCGGAGTGAGAGCCGGAAAAGCAGGGAGTCCGTCTTCACTTTCAACCCTCTCCGGTATTTCCTGGAAATCCCAGATTCTGACCTCTTCCAATTCCCAGGAATCCTTCAGCTTTTCCAGGGAGCTTTCCAGATGTTTGGAAGGACCGGTATTGGTGAGTACTTCGCTGTCTCGGCCTTCGGTAAGATAGCCGCCCCGGGCATCAACAATGGTGAAGCGCATCTTCAGATGGGGAGGGAGGGACTCTTCATCCCAGGCTGATTCAGGGATAAGCATGCCGAACTCGCTGTTTATGTATCTGCTTAATGAGGTTGCCAGACGTTCGGAAGTTGTCCGGGGCATATCCGCTGCGATTCTTGCAGCTGTTTCTGCTACCGGTGCCAGACGTCTGCGGAACTCCTTCGGCAAGGTCTTCATCATGGCTGTCAGCTTTTCTTCAAAAAGTCCCGGTACCAGCCATTCGAAAACCGGTGTGGTCAGGTCGCGGCTGATTCTCTCGGGTATTAATGCGGTTATGCCGTCATCCGGTCGCTGGGGGTCAAATACATATTCCAACTGTATGCGGTGGCCGTTAATTTCTGTTTCAGAAGGAAAGTGGGAAAGTACTTCTCTGTCGGGGTTGTAGAGCATTATGTCTTCCCTTTTGAGCTCCAGGAGCTTTTTTCCGCCTTTCTGCTGTTTCTGGAAGAGCTCAAGGCTCTTGAAGTCGTAGACATCCGCGGGGAGGCGTTCCCGGTAGAAGCGGAAGATATCCTCTTCTCCGCAGAAGATATCCCTCCGTCGCATCTTCTCTTCCAACCTCAGAACGCCATTAATTGTATCCATATTCTGTTTCAGAACAGGAAAGAGGCGGTGGATGCGGCGTTTGTCATAGCGTCCGGTCATGATGCCTTCACGGATAAAAATGTCCGAAGCCTCTGCCGGCCGCAGGGGGCCGTAGGGGACGGCCCTGCCCGGATCGATAAGCAAGCCGTAAAGGCGGACCTGTTCCACCGCACGGACTTCCATCTGCTTTTCCGCCCATTGGGCCCCGTGGTAGCTGTAACTGCATTGCTGGGACGCAATTCTTTCCAGCCAACCGGGCATGATCATGCCGCATCCCCGGGCGTAAAGCCTGCTTGTACGGACCATCTCCGCCGCCACCAGCCACGCCGGGCCCCGGCCGAATAAGCCTGAACCGGGAAAGATCATGGCTTCCCTGTTTTTTGTGGCGGTGTAGATATTTTTCTCCTTTTTCTCGGCAATGTTGGAAAGCAGTCCAGTCAGGATGGACACGTGCAGGGCTGTATACCAGGGAGATTGCTCTCCTTTCTTTTCCGGAATCCGCGCCAGTACCGGTGTTTTTAGTGAGTAGCCCTGTTCCTTGAGCAGAGAGGTTATCTGCAGATGGATATCCCTCCACTCCTTCATGCGACGGTAGCTCAGATAGTTCTGCTTGCAGTATTTACGCATTTTCCCCTGGCTTCGGGTTTGGCGCCATACGTTATGGTACTCATCCCATATATTCAGGGAAGTGACAAAATCCGAATCTGCATCAAGGAATTTTTCATGGATTGAATCAGCCTTGCTTTCCTCATTCTGCGGACGTTCCCGCGGGTCCTGGATGGTGAGTGCTGCGACAACTACGGCGGCGTCTCTGACGATATTCTGTTCCGCCGCTTCTATGAGCATCCGGGAAAAGCGCGGGTCGAGTGGCAGACGGCTCATCAGCCTCCCTTGACGGGAGAGCTGTAAATCTCCTTTAATCGATTTATTCAGTGCCCCCAATTCGCGCAGCATGCCTATCCCATCATTCAGATGTCTGGTTGAGGGTTTGTCGATAAAGGGGAATTTCTCCACATCTCCCAGGTTTAGAGAAACCATTCTCAGGATAATATCCGCCAGGTTATCCCTGAGAATTTCCGGTTTGGTGAATTCCTCTCTGCTCAGATAGTCTTCCTCAGAGTAGAGGCGGATACATACCCCGGGGCGAACCCGGCCTGCCCGGCCTTTGCGTTGGTCTGCAGAGGAACGGGCTACCGGCTGAATGGGGAGGGAGGTTGTCCTGGATGCAGGAGAGTAGGCGGAAATACGGGCAAGGCCTGTATCCACCACATAGACAATACCGGGAATGGTTATGGATGTCTCCGCTACATTTGTAGCCACCACTACTTTGCGTCCGGGACAGCTGGAAAATATTCTATTCTGGGCAGCGGAGGTTAAGCGGGCAAAGAGGGGAAGCACCGTTGTTGAGGGCAGTGAGGCTCTCTCAATCAGTTCACAGGTTTCCCGAATATCCGCTTCAGTGGGCATGAATACCAGTATGTCACCTTCCCTGCTGGTTCTGCATATTTCTTCCACCGCGGCAGCAGCCTGCTCTACGTACGAGTTCTCTTCACTGTTGCGGGAAGGTTCATCCCTGTAGATCACATCCACCGGGTAGGTCCTGCCGGAAACCTCGAAGATGGGAGCATTACCGAAAGCGCGTGAGAATTTTTCCGTATCGATGGTGGCTGAGGTGATAATCAGCTTCAGATCTCTGCGTTTTTTGAGCAGCGTATTCAGGATACCCAGGATCAGATCTATATTGAGACTACGCTCATGGGCTTCGTCGATAATCAGGGTATCATAACGATTCAGGAAGCGGTCACTCTGGGTCTCCGCCAGGAGTATGCCGTCGGTCATGAATTTTATGTAGGCTTCCGGGCTGCCCTTTTCCTGAAAGCGTATCTTGCTGGCAACAAGACTGCTTTCGCTGGTGTCTGCTCCACTCAGCTCTTCTTCAACCCTTGCAGCAAGGCTTACGGCTGCCAGTCGACGAGGCTGCGTGCAGCCGATCTGACCATCCACGCCCCGGCCTGCTTCGAGACACATCTTGGGGATCTGGGTGGATTTCCCGGATCCTGTCTCTCCGGCAAGGATAATAACCTGATTTTCCCGGATTGCCTTTACGATCTCATCCTTGCGGGATGTTATGGGCAGTTCTTCCGGGTAGGCGGGAACAGGCAGGTTTTTCAGACGTAACCGGCGGATTTCCACCGAGTCGGCAATCTTTCTGCCTGTTTCCGCAAGCTTCTCCGCCTCACCCCTGCCTGTATCCAGCTCCCGTTTTAACCTGTGCCTGTCGGCGGTCATGGTATGCTTTAAAAGAGAGCGCAGTTGCTGTAGTGTCGGAGCCTGAGGTTCCGGAGTCTCGGTTTGTGTCATGGATATTCTACTAGATCAGCTAATGCGGGGCAGGTCAAGGTCTGGCCCGCATTAGCATGCATCCAGAACTGTAGGGGGCCGGTGCTGCCGGGGTTCTTTTACTGTGAGAAATATTCCCAGACTTGCTGCAGCTGCGGCAAGGCAGGTCCAGAAGAGGATATTCAGTCCGTAGATTTCTGAAAGTATTCCCAGCGGAATTATGGCCAGCGACGATATTCCCACAACAAATCCCACAATACTTATGTAGAGGGGTATCTCATGGTCCTGCCCGAATTCCACCACAATGGCGGACTGGGAGACGTTGTTTATACACAGTGTCAGGGCACCCATAACTATGGAAACAAGCCCGGGAATGTAGCTGTCTGTAAAAAGTATTGCCATGTTGCCGATAATCAGGGCTACTGAGCTTATCGTATGGTTTATGAGGTGCCCCCAGCGGTCTGCTAAAAAGCCGAGAAGAGGATTTGCCAGGATAAAGGTAGCCGCGGTCACTATGGTGAAAAGGCCTGCCTGGCTTTCGTGCAGGGAGTACCTGCGGATCAGGTGGAACGCAAAGTAGGAATAACTGGTGAATGCCAGGGTAACGAAAACACGTCCCCATACGTAACGGCGGAAGTCGTTATCCTTTTTCAGTATGCCCGTAAGTAGTATGAAGAATTCACCGAAACTTTCATCGGAAAAACGAATCCTCCGGCTAGGCGGCTCTTTGTAGGAGCCAAGGGTGGGAAGGTAGAACATGAGCAGTACAAACCCGATTATTATAAGCACCGGAAAATTGTCCGGAAACGGGAGGGCATTGAGAATCCAGCTGATCAAACCGCCGCAGAGGAGGCCTATCAGGTAGCTTCCCAAGTTTCTAAGAGCGAAAAGACGTCCCCGGAGATTCCGGGGAATGGTTTTTACGGTCATATCGAAAAATGCGGATATTGCCAGCCCGGTTCCTGCCTGGGTAATAAAGAGGGCCGTCATGAGCCAGAAAATAACCAGGTTGGGTCGGGAAGTTCCGAGGGAGAAGCCGATAAAAGCGGCGATAAGCCAGGGAATGCGCTGAAAAAGACCCATTACAAGAATATAGGGCTTTTTAAAACGCATGCTTTGAATGTAGCGGGCAACAAAGAGTGAGGGGAAGTACATTCCCAGATTGCGCTATAACAAAGGCTCCTCCTCCCAGTTTCTCTATGTACACAGGCAGGATGCTTTCAGGGGAGATAAAAATCATCCCGGCGAAATAGGATATGCCATCCAGTGTGTTAAGGAAAAAGTTTCTTTTAAGATACCGTGACTGGATATCCATTCTGTATTCCCGGAGTGCCTTTTATCGGCAGGTATGATGCCACATTGTAGCAGGAAGGATTGCTGTGTGAATAGTTCATTCCCGCGGGGAAGGTGTGATAGAATCATGATATGAAAAGTCTTGTTTTCGGTGAAATTCTCTGGGATCAGTTTGAGGGTTACCGGCATATAGGCGGTGCTGCATATAATTTTGCTGCTCATGTCGCAAAGCTCGGGGGACATTCCCAGTTGATATCAGGCCTGGGCAATGATGAGTTGGGCAGGGAGGCTCTGGGTCTTGTGAAGTCCTGCAACGTCGGGACTGACTTTCTGGAGGTTACAGATAATCAGCCCACCGGCACGGTTAGTGTGCTGCTTGAAAATGGTCAGCCCTCCTACACGATTCATGAAAATACAGCCTGGGATAATATAGTACTTTCAGAGAGTGATCTTGCTTCCGCTGCCGGTCGGCAATGGGATGTTCTTTATTTCGGATCACTTGCCCAGAGGAGCAACCGGAACAGGGCTGCCCTGCAGGGGCTTTTTAAATCAGTCATGTTCAAGCATGTCTTTTTTGATGTTAATATCCGGCAGCATTATTATTCCCATGAGATTCTTTTGGACTCTTTTAGGCGCGCCACCATTGTCAAGCTGAATCAGGAGGAGATCCGGCTGGCAGCAGATCTGTTTGATCTTCAGCTTGCCGATGAAAAAGCAATGGGAAACAGGCTGGCGGAGATGTTTGAATTGTCAGTGCTGATCATTACCATGGGAAAAGACGGGGCAATGATTTTTTCCCGCGGCAGGAGTTCTGTGGTTGCTTCGGACCCGGTGGAAGTTGCTGATGCTGTGGGAGCAGGAGACAGCTTTTCCGCGGCCTTTATGTATGCCTTTGTACATGGTTGTGACGCCTTTGAAGCCGGTCGTTTCGGAACTGCCCTCGGCTCTTTTGTCGCCTCCTCAAGAGGAGCTGTTCCGGAATATTCACCGGAAATAATCAGACTTTTTCAATCCATCTGACAGGGGAAGTTGACCCGGAAAAGAGTATACTCTCCCTCTACACTTTCTACCTCTATTGTCCCGTGGAGTTTTTCCTTGATCAGACTTTGGACAATATTCAGGCCCAGGCCGGTATTACCCTGACCACGCCGGGTGGTATAGAAAGGGTTGAATATATGAGGAATTATCTGTTCCTGTATTCCGGTGCCGTTGTCGCGGTATTCTAATATTGCCGTGTTTTCTTCCGTTTTTCCCTGGATCTCTATTTTTCCGTGTTCGGCCCGGGCAAATCCATGATCAAGGCTGTTTGTTACAAGATTAACTATCAGATGGATGAGTACTCCGGGAAAGGTTATAAGTTCAATGTCATCCACGTTGTTGGCAACGGTGATATTTCTGTTTTTCAGCAGAGGCTTAAGGGATAGCAGTGTCTCTGCAACCACTTGCCTGAGGTTCACTTTCCGTTCATCCAGGGCCATCTGATCTGATGAGACATTTTTAAAGCTTTTTATCAGCTCTCCTGCTCGAATCAGATTTCGTACCGCAATATCAGCGGCTTCGCCCGATTTGTGAATGAAGCTCTCAAAATTGGTTTTTGACAGACTCCCTGCTGCGAAATCTTCCTGCAGTTTATTCAGCAGGCTTTGTTTGTGGGTGACGGCGGTAAGGGCTATGCCGACAGGTGTATTGATCTCATGGGCAACACCGGCAATAAGTCTGGAGGCAAGGGCCTGTTTCTCCGCTTCCATAAGATTATCTGTGGATTTTTTCAGTGCTTCCGACTGGTCAATAACTCTTTCCTGCAGGGATTCATTGAGAAAACTCAGTTCCTTTGTTTTCTGTTCCAGGGATGTGATTGTTGTGTTCATGCTGTTGTAGATCTTTCTCATTTCTCTGGGGCCATATGCTGCCATTCTGTAGGATAGATTTCCTTTTTCCACTTCTGCCAGACCGGCTTGTATCGCTGCAAGATGCTCCGCGAGATCGTGGTAAATCTTCCTGAGACTTAAATACAACAACACCGCCAGAGCCAATGCAGACCCTATGGATATCAGCATCAGAGTCTGGACCGGCCTGGTCAGCTCGTGGGAAAACACAGCTGTGCCGACTATCCAGTCAAAGTCAGGAAGATAGCGCAGGTAGACTATCTTTTCGCTCAGTTTCTGCTCAGGCGAGTCTTTCCAGAGATATGAGAAATATCCTTCCTTCTGTTCGAACATCTGCCTGGTGACTGTGTGGAAGTGCTCTTCGCCAATCGTATTTATCAGCTTATCTCTGGTAAGGTAGGGGTGTGCGATAATCACGCCGTCTCTGCCGAAGATGTATGAATAGCCGTTCCTTCCGGGAGAAATACTCAGTACGGCTTCTGTGAGTGTTTCTTTGTCTATGATATCGGTAAACTCACTCCGGTATGCAGATGCTGTAAGTATCCAGTCCATTTCCGGGATGTACTCCATGTAGAGAGCTTTTTTTCGTGGTTGATCTTCGCCGGGGTTCTGCCAGAGATATTCCAGGTAACCTTCAGGGTTGTTTATCTGGCCTGCAATGGGCTGAACTGTATGCAGGTTTTCTCCAATAATGGATGATTCAGGATGAAAGACCATTGTGCCCGTGCCGTTTACTGCATAAAAGTAACCGGATTCTCCTACGTGCAGGGAGAGAAGTTCCTGGGTCATATTTTTAAAAGCATCTGTCCCCGGGATTGCAGACTCCGGATCATTCTTCAGGTACCGTTCAACTATATCTCTGCCTGTTTCAACCTTTGCTCTCAGGTAGGTGCGGATTCCTGTTGCCAATTCAAATTCTATTAAACGATGGAGTGACTGGGTTGATCCTTCAATCTGGCGCTGAATGTTTCTGCGGATATTGGTGTATAGGATTGAATCGGAAATAGCAAGTAAAATAATAAACGGAATGGTAGTAAGAATGAGAAGTGCTGCGAATCGGCGTTTAATTGAGTAGGGGGATTTATCTCTCATTCTTTTCTCTTCCTGATAATAAGTATAGGGTATACAGCAGACATTTGCAGGTATTTACCGTTATCTTTGGAGCTGAAATATGAATCTCGAAGCATATATTAAGGACAATATTCCCGCGTTTTCCGCTAATAAATTTGCGATTATCGAAGACCCTTCGGGGATAGTGAGGGTTTCCGGACATTACCGGGACCATTACAACCATAAAAAAACAGTCTTTGGTGGAACTATCAGTACGACACTTATGATCAGCGCCTGGTGTCAGGCTGTGGTAATTGTCAGCAGGTTTTTTAATGCAGCTTTCGGAGAGGGGGCCAGCTTTGTGGTAAAACACCAGGAAGTTGACTATCTGCGTCCGGTCCGGACTGATTTTGAAGCCTGTTCCCGTATACCTCCCGAGACAGAGATTGAACGGTTTTTTTCTGATCTTAAATCCACAGGGAAAGCCCGGTTTAAGCTTGAATCGCTTCTGTTTGAAATTGGCAGCAATGATGAAAAGGCACGGTTTTGCGGAGAATTTGTTGCCTTCTCTGAACGCTGAGTATCCAACCCTTTTTTAAACATCTGTAAATTCCTCTTTACATAATGTTTTTCCCACCGGTTTGTCCCTGTCCTGTACTGTGATAGAATCGAGATAATTGGATTAATTGTTATACCAAGAAAAGAAAATAAAATATTGTAAAATATTATTTATTGTAAATATGGGGAAAATGCGGAAATAATACCCTAATTTATAAAAAAAATTTGACAATAAAATATTATCGCCATACAATTCCTTTAAATAAAACTTTATGCGGTTTCTTTAAGTTGTTCCAAATGGATCAGCTGATGCCAAACTACCGGAAGTTGTTGCAGGATTTACTGGATGAAAGCACTGAAATTTGTTGAAACAAGAAAAGGCGAATATGTAACAGCCGAAAAGCCTGTCTGCGGTGAAAATCAGGTTTTGATAGAGGTGAAAGTTGCGGGGATCTGTCACAGCGACATTATGTCCTATGAAGGTAAACACCCCTGGAGAATCCCGCCGGTTATCACAGGCCATGAATTCAGTGGAGTTATTGTCGAAACAGGAGCGAAGGTGAAAGACTTCTCCTCTGGTGATCGCGTGGTGGTTGAGCCACATGTCGGATGCGGGGAGTGTGAATACTGTAAAAAGGGTGTTTATAACCTGTGCAACAGAAAACGATTTATCGGTGTGGGTGATTGGTCCGGTTGTTTTGGTGAGTTTGTGATTGCAGAGCCTTCGATGTGTCTCAAAATACCTGAGGGCATGAGTTTTGAGGAAGCCGCGGCGCTGGAACCCTACTGTGTGGGAGAGCATGCTGTGGATCTTACCGGTGCCGGTGCCGGTGATTCCGCACTGATCGTCGGTGGAGGAACCATTGGTCTGATGACTCTCTTAAGTCTGCACAATAGAGGGGTGGATACTGTCTTTGTCTCTGATATTTCTGCAGAGAAGCGGGAATATGCAGTAAATGCCGGGGCTTCCGGCACCGTGGATCCTGTTACGGAAGATCTTTTTGATAAGATTATGGCCGAAACCGGAAATGCCGGAGTTGATTACGTTTTTATCTGCGTTCCAGTTCCTCCAGTATTGAACCAGTCTCTTTCGGTGGCAAAGAAGAAGGGTAAGGTTATTGTAATTGCTGTTTTTGGTAATCCTGTTGAGATTGATGTGAAAAATATTCAGGTTGGCGAGCGCGCGGTCCTGGGCAGCAATATGTATACCATTCGTGATTATCGTAATGCTCTTGCGGATTATGAGGCCGGGAAACTGAGTCTTGAGAATATGATTACAAGAAAAATTGGATTTAATGAACTGAACGGGGTCATTTCCCGTCTTGCTGAAGGGGAACTTCAGGAGGAAATAAAGATACAGGTTGTGTTTTAGGGTCCCCTGAGGGATCTATTTTATAAGGAGGATTCTTATGTTTAAGAAAATCGCACTGGTTCTTCTGGCTGCATCTCTGTTTGCAGCAGCCGGATTTGCCAATGGACAGGGTGAAGACGATGTTATGGTAATCAAGGCGGCTCACTCTATGCCGACAACCTACCATTACCATGATGGTATGGTTGCTTTTGCCGAGAAGGCTGCAGAGCTTTCCAACGGTAAAATCAAAATCGAAGTGTATCCTGCGGCACAGTTGGGAGAAGAAGTATCCACCATGGAACAGTGCAAGATGGGAGCAATCCCCATTGTTCTTACCGGTGTTTTCGACTCTTATGTTCCACAGGCCGGTGTTTTTATCCTTCCCTTCCTGTTTGACAACAGTGCTCATGCCGATGCTGTTCTGAACGGACCGGTGGGAGAAAAGGTTTTCTCCGGCTTTGCTGATCACAACATGAAAGTTATTTCTGTATGGGAAAACGGTTTTCGGCAGATTACCAATAATGTTCGTCCCATCAACAGCGTTGCCGATATGAAAGGCCTTAAGCTGCGGACTCCCCAGAGCCCGGTTTGGATGCGCACCATGGAGGCGTTTGGTGTTACGCCCACTCCAATGCCCTTTGCAGAAGTTTCTACCGCAATTGTTCAGGGTCTTGTAGACGGACAGGAAAATCCCCTACTGCACATCAAGGCAAATAAAACCTACGAAGTACAGAAGCACCTTGCAGTCGTGGACTATATGTATGGACCTGCTCCATTGCTGGTTAATAAACCCTGGTTTGACAAGCTTTCCTCTGAAAATCAGGATATTATTATCAAAGCCGCAGCATACGGTAACAAGGTAATGCGTGAGGTTGCTGCGGAAAGAAATCAGGGAGCCATCGACTTTTTCAAGGAAGAAGGTCTTCAGGTTACCTATCCCGACAAGGAAGGGTTTCGGGCTCTCGTGGCTGATCTTTACAAAGGTGAGTGGGCTGGCAAGTTCGGTGCAGATCTGCTCAAAGAAATCCAGAATACTAAATACTGAGTTACATAGTCAGAATCAGCCCTGCCTTAGCGGGGCTGTTTTTCTGTACACAGCTTTTATAGGCAGGTTATGAAAAACGGAAAGAAGTCAATCATGGATATTCTCAGGGAGTTTAACGAGAACGCTCTGATACTTGGGATTATAGCAACCATTATTGTTATTACCCTGCAGGTTGTAAGCAGGACATTTTTTGGCAAATCATTTTCATGGGTAGAGGAAGTCGGAAGGGCCCTGTTTGTCTATTTTATTTTCGGTGGTGCAGCTCTTGCATACAAGCAGGGACTGTTTATCAGTGCAGACTTTATCAGCAATTTCCTTCCGAAAAAGGTTAATGCTGTGCTTTCCCTGATCATGGATTTGATAACGGTAATATTCTTTCTTGCTGTTGCTGTGCTGGGGTACCAGCTGTTTGCAGCATCCAAAGGCCAGCTCACCCCGGCACTTGAGGTGGAGATCCGCTGGATCTATCTTGCTTTTCCTGTCTTCTTCGCACAGATGGCATATTTTGCGGTAAAAAATATTATCCAGAGGCTCCGGCCGAAATCTGATTCGGAAAGGAGTTGAGTGATGGTAGTTACAGTACTTCTTGTTACATTCTTTATTACAGTTTTTACAAATCTGCCGATTACTATTGTACTGGGGTTCTCATCCCTTGCGGCTATTTTTGCATCGGGAACATATCCTCTCACTATTATAGTCTCCCGAATGTTCTCTGGTATTGATTCATTTACCCTTCTTGCCATTCCCATGTTTATTCTGGCGGGAAAGTTGTTGAATGAAAGCGGGGCAACCCACAGGATTTTCAACTTTGCCAACTCTATGGTAGGTCATATTCGTGGTGGTCTGGGACATACCAATGTTGTTGCAAGTATTATATTTGCCGGAATTTCCGGGTCTGCCGTTGCCGACTCCGCCGGTCTCGGAAGAGTCGAAATTGAGGCGATGAACTCTAAAGGGTATGATCCGAAATTTTCCAGCGCTATTACCATCAGCAGTTCGGTAATCGGTCCGATTATTCCTCCAAGTATTCCAATGGTTGTTTTCGGCGCCATGGCTGGAGAATCGGTAATAAAGCTGTTTGCCGGAGGGTTGATCCCGGGTCTTTTTACAGGTCTTATGCTGATGATAATGGTTTATATCGTTGCACGGCGTACACCAAACTTTCCTGTTCTCGAGAAGGCCGGGCTTAAAGACCGTCTGTCTACTTTTAAAGAAGCTCTGCTTCCACTTCTTGCCCCTGCAATTATACTTGGTGGGATCTTTTCCGGATTTTACACCCCCACTGAAGCTTCGGTGGCAGCTGTTGTTTATGTGATTATCCTGGAAACTTTGATTTATAAAGAGCTTGCCTGGAAAGATTTCCGACGTATACTGCTGGAAACTATTGTAGATTCCGGCGCTATTGTTATTATCATCTCTTCTGCAAGTATCTTTGGCTGGCTGATGGCCATCGAGCGCATTCCCAATATGCTGATCAACGGCCTTATGGGATTCTCTGATCATCCCTATCTGGTTATGCTCCTGATAAACGCTGTACTTCTCTTTCTCGGATGTTTTATCGAAGGGCTGGCTGTTATGATGATCCTTACTCCGGTGCTGGTTCCTCTGGTTACCCAACTGGGATTCAGTCCCATCTACTTCGGTGTCCTGATGATTCTCAATCTGATGGTGGGAACTACAACACCCCCTCTTGGAATGAGCCTCTTTGTAATAAGCAACATGACAAAAATCCCGGTTTCCGAGCTGAGCCGGTCGATGCTGCCCTTCTATCTGGCGCTGGTCTTTACATTGCTTGTCTGCCTCTTTTTTCCGCCCATAATTATGCTCCTGCCAAATCTGATTTGATCCGGGGATTTTTCCGGTGCATGCCTCCGTACCGGGATGAACTATTGAAGAGGTTCTGCTGTAGGGCGGAACCTCTGATTTATATACGCTTTTGTGCACACTATTCTACTTTTCCCTCTGTACTGGTATAATTGCGTCTGTTTGGCATCAGGATAGCTATAGATATGAGTAACAAGAAAGACGAAAACCTAACCCAGATGGTATCGAAGAGCATTGTTCAGATGATAACTGAGCATAAAATTGCCGTTGGAAGAAAGATTAATAAAATTGAAATAGCTGAAACACTGGATGTCAGTATGACTCCCGTCAATGAAGCGATTAACCGGTTAACGGGGCAGGGGATTTTTGAGCATAGGAAAAACCTCGGATATTTTCTGAAGGAACATACCCTGCAGGACCTGGAGGATTTTTATTATGTCCGTGCCGGGCTTCAGTCAATTGCTGTCTACAACTACATCAGGCGCTGTTTTAATCCTGATGATGCATTCTTGTCCTTCTTTGAAAGATTCCGGAACGGAATCCCCCGGGGAAGTGAGCAGGAGTACATGCAGACGGATATTAATTTTCATATGGAGATTATCAAACATTGTGGTAATCCTGTATTGATAAAAATTTATGAAGGCAGTCATTTGCCCTACAATGCCTACGTCCGGGGGTTGTTGCGGGCACCGGAAGAGACGCTGCATGAGCATTTCATGATAATTAAGGCCATAAAGGAACAGCGGGCTGAGTTTGCGCGGCAGCTTATGCTTCAGCATCAGCTTGAAGTGGCTGAGAATATTGAAAATGTTCGAAAAGATCAGCGGGCTGATCAATTCTGGGCGGAAGTTCGCAAATTTAACATCGGAGATGTTGACACATAGGTATCTCCGGATGTATCACGAATAAATCTTAAAGAAAAAGGAGTCCGTAAACTATGAGTACTGTATACCGAATCTGTTTCTGGTCAACATGTCGACCGGTGTTTACCGCCTGGTACGGGTTTACGGATTTATCGAAGCAGAGGCAATAGTTATCCCTTCGACGAGTATATACGCCGCAGCCTGTTTCAGGTTGCGGCTTTTTTTTAGGATGAAAAGTGGATTTGAAACTTTTCTCGCCTTGAAAGGCCGCCGGGATTTTTCCCTGCAGTTTTTTTTGTTTCCAGCGGATCAGGAGGTAGACGGTGGAACATAATTATCACGAGGCATGGATTATGGGGAGAGAGCGGCAGAAGGATCTGCTGTTGGAAGGGGAAAAGAGACGGCGGGCTGCTTCGGCAGCTGCCCCTTCCGGAAGGCCGCGGCTCCGGGTGCGGGTTGGCAGCCTTTTGATTACCCTGGGATTGAAGCTGGCTGGAACTGAGGAGGAATCAGGAGGTTCTGATCAGTAGTTTACCCGTCAGATCGAGAAGCAGTTTCCGGGTAAAACCCTCCCGGAGACCGGAAATTTCATCACGGGCGCGGCGGGTATAGAGCAGGGAGAGTTCCTCTGCCCGCTCTATACCTCCTGCTGTCCGTATTATTTCTGCGGCGTTTTTAAGGGTTTCTTCGGAGTATGGAGGAGAACTGAGTTCCTGTTTCAAGCTGTCGCCATGAGGTCCTGAAAGTGTGTAGAGAACCGGGGCTGTAAAGATTCCGGTGGCAAGATCCCGTGCTACTGGCTTTCCGGTTGCAAATTCAGTACCGTTAAAATCGAGGAGATCATCCTGTACCTGAAACGCCATGCCAAGGTTGTATCCGAATCTTCTGAATCTCTGAACGGTGTCTGTCGTGCAGCCGCTGTGATTTGCTCCCAGGTAAAGAGAAGCAGTGATCAGCGCGGCGGTTTTTGCGCATATTTTCCGTTTGTATCTTCGCATACTTTCCGAAAGCGAGTACTGGTCTCTGTTCTGATTAATCTCACCTTCGCAAATACGTTCAACCGCCCTGCTGAAACGAATCCCGGAAGTCTTTTCTATGATATCCTCCATCAGGCTGAAGCTGCGGGCAAAAAGGTAATCCCCAAGAAGCAGGGCGGTTTTTGTCCCCGTATTTACATGCAGGGTGGCTCTGCCTCTTCTGGTTTGCGCATCGTCAAGGATGTCGTCGTGTACCAGGGTTGCAAGATGCAGTAATTCCACAGCCGCGGCAAGCTGATACAGGTCTTCCTGGTTTTTCTCTCCGTACCAGCCGCTTAGCAGAACCAGGGAGGGGCGGAGCATTTTTCCGCCCCCCTCAATGAGGCTAATATTACTGTCGGCAATTAAAGGCGAGCCTTTATGCGCGGAATCAATGAGAATTTCCCGGACTCTGTCCAGTCCCCTGTTCAGTTCCGGGTTTTCCCACAGACGCTTTCTATCAGGCATACGGTCCCTTAAGTTTTAGCCTTTTTCTTCCGTTTTACCGGTTCTCCACCATATATATGGTAACGCTGTACTATCTTGAGTGAACGCCACTGCCGGTCGATGAAGGGCATTACGTAATGATCCAGTCCGAAAGATCGTCCGGCTCCACTTAGCATCACTACCGCTGCAAATATAAACCAGAGCTGATTCCAGCTGAACATTCCGGAAAAAATAAAGACAAAGCACATGATTATTGAAACACCTGCAGCGGGGAAGGTGAAAAGTCCTCCAATCAGAGCAAGGCCAATCAGCACTTCAGTTGAAACAACCATCGTCTGGAAAATCTGGAATGGTATATGGGAGGCGATACTGTCCATAAAGGTCTGGCGAAACCATGTCACAAAAGCAGAATCATGGGGGATAATGGTTTTTGTTGTATCCCAGACCAGGCCGAAGGCATTGTGTACCGCATCAACGGCATTGTTGACCACGTCGCCGGCGGCGTCGGAGGCAGCACTGACGGTATCCGCTGCGGCATGGGCGGTTTCTTCCACCATGTCGCTTGCGGCGCTTACCGTGTCTGCGGCTGCCTGAACGGCGGGTTCCGCCATGTCGCTTGCCGCACTCACCGCTTCAGCCGCTGTTTCCACAGCAGCTTCAGAGGCTGCGCTGCCGGCATCTGCTACTGCGGCAATTCCCGCCTGAACAACTCCATGGCTGAACATCCATGCTGATTTTGTACCTGAGGAAAAGGACAGCCAGCCTTCTCCGATTTTATTGACACCTTCAACCAGCCACATAAGGCCAAGCCACACGCGCAGCGGCACGGCCCAGAACCCCTGAGGGCGGTAAGAAAGGTGATTGTGGAGAAAAGTTCTTCCGTCTTCCATATGGAAAAACTCATGCTTTATGTAACCCCAGCATGCATTTATACCGGCAATACCGAAGAGATAATGAAGGTTCACCATGTGTTTGGTAGCCATGGCCATCATGCCGCTGGTTTTTAATCCCATGGCATTAGATACGCAGTACCGGCTGCCGATGGAAACCATGAACCCGTGGTAGTTGGATTTAAAGGGCTTCTTTTTTCCGCCTTTTATGGAGGCGGCAATGTTTTCTGCCGCTGTTTCTCCGGTCTGCATGGCGGTTTCGACTATCTGTGGAAGAACCTTGCCTTCCTCTACAAACCACATATTGTCACCTACTGCATAAATGGCAGGGTCCTCTGCGGTCTGCATGAATTCATCCACGAGAATTCTTCCGCGTTTACCAACGATATAGGTTTCATCTTCTTCGAAGCGGCAACCGCACATACCATGGATTCCTTCCGAGCTGGCATATGAGCACTCACCCCGGGCGGTGTGGCCTTTTTCAAGAGTGGTGCGGCTGGTAAATTCGGAACCGTGGATCCCGCAGGTCCATACGAATGTCTCTGTTGACAGGGATCCTCCGTCTTTGAAGATAACCAGGTTTTCTTCTGCAGCGACGATAGGTGAATTGAGGCGTATTTCCACCCCTTTTTTACGAAGGTATTTTTCAGTTTTCTTTCTGAGAGGTTCCTCTATAATAGGGAGAATTCTGTCCATTGCCTCGGCGATGACAATTTTTACGTCCGCGGGGTCAATGTTGTATCGTCTGCACAGAACATCTCTGCGTTCCATAAATTCACCGGCAAGTTCAATTCCAGTGAAGCCGGCTCCCGCAACCACAAATGTAAGCATCTGCTGACGAATCTCATCATTCGGCTCTTTTGCGGCGAGTCTGTAGCGTTCCTCACAATGCTGCCTTATACGGATTGCATCTTCCAGTGACCACAACGAGAACGAGTTTTCCTGAATTCCCTGAATATCAAAAAATTCCGGTGCACCACCAGTGGCAAGAATCAGGTAGTCATAGGGGTAGGTTGCCTTATCGGAAATAAGTTCTTTCTTTTCTGTATCCAGGCCTTTGATAACATCAGTTGCCATGTTGATCCGTGAGCCTGAAAAAATTCTGTCGTATGAAATCATGACGGAATCGGGATCAACCCGCGATCCGGCTACTTCATGCAGTTCAGTCATAAGGGTATGATAGGTGTTTTTGTCGATAAGGGTGATGTCGACTTCAGGATCTTTCTTAAAGATCTTACTGAGTCTCATTGCGGCAGTTATGCCACCGTATCCACCGCCCATGATAACAATCCGTTTCATATGTAACAGCTCCTTCGAGTAAAATAATTCAAAGAAATATTTATTAACAAGGTTTACATGAAACGTTATTCGGTATTTATTTATCCAATTATAGGATAAAGAAGAACGTGAGTCAATGAAATTGATAAAAACAGTCAGGAACTGCCGGTTTTTTCAGGCAAATATTTCCAGTATAAGGCTGTTGTATTTATCTGCAATAACATGACGCTTGATTTCCTGCTTCTGGGAAAGCTCATCCCCGACTTCAAAGGGTTTACTTATCAGTCTGAAGCGGTTTATGCGTTCAAATGCTTTAAAACCGTTTTTTCCGCACACCAGGTTTCGTATTTCGGAATCAATCAGTTCATTGATTTCGGGAGCGGCAAACAGATCTTCCTGATTCATTACAGTAAGGTTGATCTCTTCCGCATAAGACTGAAGAGCATCAAGTTCGGGAACGATAAGTGCTGCAAGGAAGCGCTGATCCTGCCCGAGAAGCATGCTCTGGGCTATATACGGAGATTCCTGCATTTTCTGTTCAATTGGCAGGGGCTCAACATTTTCACCACCCCGGAGGACTATGGTATCTTTAACACGGCCCACAATGGCCAGTTCATTGTTATGGGTCAGCATTCCCAGATCCCCGGTGTTCAGCCAGCCATCTGCCGACAGGATGGAGAGGGTGAGCTGCTCCTGCTTGTAGTATCCCCGCATTACCTGTGGCCCTTTTGCATAGACAATGCCCTTGCTTCCGGGGGGCAGTACATTGCCGTTGTCATCCCTGATCTCAATGAGTGTCCCCGGGAAAACAGGACCGATTGTTCCCGGTACCGGATGCCACTGGGAACGCACCCCGAGGACCGGAGCGGTTTCGGTAAGACCGTATCCTTCAAGCAGCAGGATGCCTGCAGCAGAGAAGAATTTGTCCACTGATTTCGGCAGAGCTCCTCCGCCGGATATTCCTGCAATAAAACGGCCGCCCAGCTTTGCCTTGATTTTTGAGAAAACCAGCAGATCTCCCAGGGCTTTAAATGGGTACAGCAATGCAAAGGGGATTATGGCGGTAAGGATATCAAGAATACGAATACGCCGATGAAACTGGGGAAGTCTTCCGTAAAGCCGATCCCGGAAGCCTGTCCAGGCCCCTGCGGCAGACACGAAAAAGTAGAAGAGAAGCTTTTTTGCCCCACCTTCACTGTTTATGTTGCGGTAAATACCTGCCTGAACCGCTTCCCAGATTCTGGGGACTGAGGCCATCCAGGTCGGTTTTATGGTCTGCATGTCTCCCAACATTATTTTGCCAACCGGTTTTGAGTAGGCCAGGGCGGATCCCCATCCGGTGGCAACATACTGCATGATACGTTCAAATGAGTGCCAGACTGGCAGTACGCAGAGCCAGATATCTTCCAGGCCGGTATGCAGTAGCTGGGGAACATTTTCCACCTGATGAAGGAAGTTCCCATGGGTAAGAACAACTCCCTTGGGAACTCCTGTTGTTCCGGATGTAAAAATCAGAGTGGCTACATCGTCTCTTTGTCCCGCCTCAATAGACGACTCAATAGGTTCCGGGTTTTTTTCGAACAGTTTTCTGCCTTTTTCCATTATATCCTGAAAGGTGTGGAGCTTTACTCCCATCCAGGTTGAGGCTTTTTCTCCGGAATCAAAGATTATAACATGCTTTATCTGGCCGAGATCTTTCTTGTGAGCGGAAAGTTTTGCAAGCTGGGCTTCGTTTTCCACGATAACCACCCGGCAGTCGGAGAATGAAAGAATATAGCTGATCTCCTCTGCAGTGGAATCACATCCCCGGGGCACATCGGCTGCACGCAGGGCATGGACCGCAATGTCGCTTATAAACCACTCTCTGCGGTTCTCGCTTATGAGGCCTACATGATCTCCTTCTTTTACACCCAGATCATGCAGTCCAGCTGCCATTGCCTTGAACTCCGCGGCAAACTCTCTGAACAGGGTCGGCTGAAACACCCCTTCAGAGTTTTTGCTGTATTGAACCGGTGCTTCCGGATGCTCAGATGCAAAATGCAGAATACGCTTGGGCAGGGTAGCAGGTGTTTCCACGACAACCTCCGGGAGCTTTTTTGAACCAGTATTTATGCTATCATGGCTTGGACCGTTTGCAAAGCTTAGATTTTATAGACAAAAAAGCCGCTTCATGGAAGCGGCTGTACAGATATTAAAGGATGTGTTCCAGGAAGCGTTTGGTTCGTTCCTCTTTGGGGTTTGAAAAAAGCTCTTCCGGAGGGGATATTTCAACTATCTGCCCTCCATCCATAAATACAACTTTATCCGCTGCTGCTTTGGCAAACCCCATTTCGTGGGATACAACCAGCATGGTCATTCCTTCCTTTGCAAGATCCTGCATGACATCAAGAACTTCCTTGATCATTTCGGGATCCAGGGCGGATGTGGGTTCATCAAAGAGCATTACCTTGGGTTCCATGGCAAGGGCTCTGGCAATTGCAACCCGTTGCTGCTGTCCTCCGGACAGCTGTTCCGGCCAGGCTTCTTCCTTGTCGGAGAGCCCGACTTTCTCAAGCAGCTGCCGAGCCTTTGCCTCCGCATCCTGGCGGGCTATACCTTTAACATTCCTCGGGCCGAGGGATATGTTGTCCAGTACCCGAAGGTGGGGAAAGAGGTTGAAGCTCTGGAACACCATTCCAACCTCTTCGCGGATTTTACGAATGTCCGCTTTGTGTCCGGTAACTTTGTCGTCGTCAATCCAGATATCACCTTCGGTAAGATGTTCAAGACGATTCACCGAGCGAAGAAGGGTGCTTTTTCCCGAACCTGACGGACCGATAATCAGAACTACTTCTCCGGGCTGGACATCAAGGCTGGCGCCCCTGAGAGCCTGAACGGTGTTGAAGGTTTTAACTGCGTTCTCTATACGTATTCTGGGTTTCATTTTCTCTTCATCCTGTCTTCCATTATGGCAACCAGCTTGGATAGGGCCAGGGTAAATACAAGATAAACCAGGGCAACAATGGCATAAGTTTCCAGGGAGAGGAAGGTTCGGGCTACATATTCTCTTCCCCGTCTGAGGATATCTCTCAGCGCAATAACCGAAACAAGGGAAGAGTCCTTCAGCATGGCAATAAACTCGTTACCGATAGCCGGGAGGATTACCTTGATCGTCTGAGGCAGAATTACCAGCCGTAATGCCTGTCCGCGGGAAAGCCCCAGAGCCAGGGCCGCTTCCATCTGTCCTTTGGGAATAGATTGAATACCTGCTCTGAATATTTCACCCATGTATGCACCGTAACAGATGGAAAGGGCTATGATTGCGGCTATTTCACCTTCAAGGTGAAACCAGCGGCCCAGGGCAAAGTAGATAAAAATCAACTGAACCAGCAGGGGGATACCACGGATAAGCTCTATGTAGATTCCAGCCATGAGGTTGAAAAACCGCATTCGTGATATCTGACCGAGACCGGTAAAAAGGCCGATGAAGACAGAACCTATAATTGCAAAGACTGTCACTGTGAAGGTAACAGGAATACCCTTTGAGACAACCTTGATGATCTGGCTGTAGGATTCATCTGCAAAAAGGAAAAGGCTTCCCAGCAGAACAATAGAGAGAATAAAGGTGATGCGCCAGGAGTCAAGAATCCGGCGTTCGCTTTTTACGGGAATGAGGGCCCCGTCGGTTACCTCGATGCGGGGCCCCTTTGCCGGCTGGTCTATCGCAGCCATTTCTTGATCAGTTCATCCCGTTTGCCGGAATCAATAACCTTCTTCAGGCCGGCATTGATTTTATTCAGGAGATCGGTATTTCCCTTCTGTACGGCTATACCGTAGTACTCTTCGGTAAAGGGCTCGCCGACAATCTTGAGTTTCCCTTTGTAATTGTCGTTGGCAAGAACATAATCAGCAGCAACCGGGGAGTCACAGACAACACCTTCAACATTGCCGTTCATCAGATCTTCCACTGCAAGGCCGATCTCATCGTAGGTTTTACGTTCCACTCCGGCAACAGCTTCCACAGCGAAATCACCGGTGGTTCCAATCTGGACGCCTACTGTCATGCCTTTCATCTCTTCCAGGGTTGTTACTCCGTTGAGGTCGGATTTTACGATCAGGATCTGACCTGCATTAATGTAGGGGTCGGAGAAGTCCATTGTCTTTTTGCGCTCATCGGTGATGGTTACCGAAGAAAGCACGCCATCATATGCACCATTGGCAAGTCCTGCAAAGATTCCGTCCCAGGCTGTATTGCGGATTTCATATTCAAACCCGCCTTCCTTGGCGATCTCTGCCATAAGGTCGATGTCAAAACCAACCATATCGCCGTTCTCATCGATAAATTCCATGGGAGCCCAGGCAACGTCGGAGGCAATTACAATCTTGTCCTCCTTCTTGCATCCGCTTACTGCCACGAGCAGAATTAGCAAAATTGTAATAAACAGGGCACTTCGTTTAAACATTCTTTGTTCTCCTTGAGAATCAGTTAATTTATATCAAGATAGGTTATTTCCTGTTAGGAAGTCAATAAAAAAACCGCTCTCCCTGAAAGGTGAGCGGTCTTAATTCGGGAAAAATCGGTTAGTCGGCCGACTGGGGTTCCGGTGCTGCTGCAGGAGCAGGCTTCAGATCCGGGCGCAGTATCTTTATATCTGATGCCTTCTGGGCATTTACCAGGTATTCCTGGAAAATCATCTGCTGCTTCTGCTGCAGTGCCTGGGTCTGCAGGGATTCTTTCACCTGCTCGAAGGTTGGCAGCCAGGGATCTTTTTTGCCTTCTACCTTTATTATATGGTAGCCGAAACTTGTTTCGACGATGCCGCTGATTTCTCCCGGGTTCAGGGCAAAAGCTGCGTCTGCGAAGGGTTTTACCATTTTATCCGCAGGGAAAAATCCCAGGTCCCCGCCGTTTACGTTTGAAGGACCTTCTGACTTTTCTTTGGCCAGTTCGGCAAAGTCTGCACCGTTGGCCAGTTCCTGCTGAATTGCTTCTATTTTCGTAAGCGCATTCGCTTTCTGTTCTTCGGTGGCGTTTTCGGGGACTTTAATAAGAATATGTCTGGCGTGGACGGTTTCGGGCTGGGTTATCTTATCAAGATTGGCGTTATATGCCCTGCGAAGTTCATCATCGGTAACCTGAACATCCCGGATTATCTCCTGCTGAAGCTTGAATACCTGAAGACTCTGGGTAATCTCCTTGCGTAGACGTTCCAGGGTATAGCCCTTAGCATTTAGTTCCTGCTTGAATGCTTCTTCTGTCGGGTACTGATCCTGCACTTTCTGCATTTCCACGTCCACTCTGTCGGGGTCAACGGAGAGGTTTAGATCCCTGAATTTCTGCAGCAATACGTATTTGGTGATCATGGCCTGCAGGACCTGTTTTTCGAGGACACTTTCCTGATCCGGGGTAAGTGTTTTTCCAGTCTGCAGGGTGTAGTTCATTTTGTTGTTTTTCATCTGGGAATCAAAGGCTTCTTCCGTGATGGATTCTCCGTTAACCGTTGCAACCGCCCCGGTATTTACTGTCAGAGAGGAACGCTTTTTCTGCTGCTCCTCGCTTGCGGCCGGTGCCTGCTGTGCAGTTACGGTGTTTTCCGGCGCAGACGGAGTCTCTGCTTTTTCTTTCTGTCCACCTGCAAAAAGGGGTGCAGAAAGGCCTGCAAGCAGAAGAAAAAGGCTCAGGTATTTACATGGCTTGGTTTGCAAAATCATTATCACTCCTTTCATTGACCCTAAGACTATAGACCATCTGAGTTGATTTGTCAGGGAGGTGGTTTTGTACTTGACTATATAGATAAGGTATATAGAAATTTACCCACAGACAGTAAACTTTTTCAGGAGGCGGTAAAGTGAAAAATTTTCTGATAAAAGCAGCTCTTCTGTTACTTATACGCTCCGGTGTATATGGGGATGTCTCCTGGCTTCCCGGATACCGGGTGCACGGTGAAGATGATGCCATATCTTTTCCGGTAACATTAAGCGATCGGGAGTGGAAGAGCAGGTTAACCGGAGACCAGTATTATATTCTCCGGGAGAAGGGTACCGAGTATGCATATACCGGAGAATATGACAAGTTCTACAAGAAGGGCACCTATTATTCTGCTGCCACTGGGCAGCCTCTGTTCCGGTCCAACGCGAAATTCAATTCAGGTACAGGGTGGCCGAGTTTCTTTGCTCCGATCGACAGAGACGCGGTTGTTCTTATAGAAGATAACTCACTCTTTATGCAGAGAGTTGAGGTTGTAGACAGCCTGAGCGGATCTCATCTGGGCCATGTTTTTCCCGATGGACCTGCGCCTACGGGTTTGAGGTTCTGTATTAACTCGGATGCTCTGATTTTTGTCCCTGAAGGGGAGGAGCCTCCGGAATTGATTGGCCTGGAACGCTGACATCCAGATATTTCTTGCCGAACCGTCTCTTCAGCGATACCATTAATAGTGGGATACACTTGATTGCTCTGCTATATGGAGGTTCGGCATGAAAAAGATTCTGATTGCGTATGATTTCTCCGACCTGAGCGGTCCGGTATTACGAACGGCTTCAGACCTGGCAAAGGCATTAAATGCCTCTGTTATTCTTCTTCACACGGAACCGCCGCGTACCGGTTATATCTACTACTCCCCCGGGTACACCTATCACGGTATTCTCGGGTTTGGGCTGGAAGAAACGGTAATGCAGGAGATAGAATCGGAGCAGCTTAAACACGACCGTCAGGCCCTTGATGTACTTGAAAGCCAGCTGCAACAGGACGGGATTGCTGCCGAATCCCTGCTTTTAACAGGAGATCCCTCGTCTGCAATCCTGGATACGGCCAGTGACCGCGATGTGGATTTAGTCGTTGTGGGAGCCCATTCCCATGGTGCTTTCTACAAGTTTCTCTTCGGTTGTGTGGATGCGGACCTGGTGCAGAAAGCCCCATGTCCGGTGCTGATTGTGCCTGAAACCGCAGTGAAAAAGCAGTAGATCCATCGCTTGTAACGAACCAAGCTTTTAACTACAATGCCTCTCATACCGCCTTAGTAAACATGAGAGGAGTTCTGCATGAGCGACGTGGAAAGCAAATCCAATTTTATCTGGGATGCCATCGATGCGGATATTGCTGCCGGCAAAGTAAAGGATAAGGTGATTACCCGCTTTCCTCCGGAACCGAATGCCTATCTTCATATCGGCCATGCCAAAGCCATTTATATCGATTTTGAAACAGCCCGCCGTTACGGCGGATATACCAACCTGCGTATGGATGATACCAATCCTCTCAAGGAGGAGCAGGAGTATATTGATGGAATCCAGGAAGACGTGCACTGGCTGGGGTATCAGTGGGAGAATCTTACCTACGCCTCCGATGTTTTTGATACCATGTATGAACTTGCGGAAGAGATGATCAAAAAAGATCTTGCTTATGTTGATGACCTCTCCGCTGAAGAGATCCGCGAGTATCGCGGGACGCTGACGGAGCCGGGAAAAGAGAGCCCCTTCAGAACAAGAACTCCAGAGGAGAATATGGACCTTTTCCGGAGAATGCGGGATGGTGAGTTCAAGGATGGCGAAAAAGTTCTGCGGGCGAAAATAGATATGACCTCAGGAAATATTAATATGCGGGACCCTGTTATGTACCGGATTCAGCATGCCGACCACTATCGTCAGGGTGGTAAATGGTGTATTTACCCCATGTACGACTGGGCTCATGGTCTTGAAGACTCATTCGAGGGCGTTACCCACTCACTCTGTACCCTTGAGTTTGAGGACCATCGTCCTCTGTACGACTGGTTTCTTCAGCAGCTACCGGTTCACAAGCCGCGGCAGATAGAGTTTTCCCGGCTGCAGATTACCCGGACCCTGCTTTCAAAGCGTTTTTACATCCGTCTGATGAAGGATCAGCTGATCTCAGGCTGGGATGATCCCCGGGTACCGACTATTCGCGGACTCCGCCGCAGGGGGTATACCCCTGAAGCTATTAAAGCTTTTGTCGAAATGATCGGAATTTCAAAATCCCATAGTATTATTGATTCGGGTATGCTCGAATACTGTCTTCGGGAGGATCTCAACCGCCGTTCTCTGCGCCGTATGGCGGTGCTGAAACCGGTCAAACTTACCATAACAAATTATCCCGAAGATCAGGTTGAATGGTTTGAGGGAGAGAATAACCCCGAAGATCCGGACGGCGGAAGCAGGAAGATTCCTTTCTGCAGGGATCTCTATATTGAGGATGAGGATTTTATGATTGATCCTCCCAAAAAGTTTTTCCGCCTCGGACCGGGAAGGGAAATTCGCCTCAAGCATGCCTATTATGTTACCTGTACCGATTATACTGTGGGTGCCGATGGAAAGGTGACTGAGATCTTCTGTACCTATGATCCTGACAGCCGGGGAGGCTGGTCAGAGGACGGTCGCAAGGTAAGAGGAACCAGTCACTGGGTCAGTGCCCGACACGCTGTGGATGCAGAGGTTCGCAATTATTCGGATCTTTTCAAGGTTGAGAAGCCTTGGGAGAATACAGAAGATTTCGCTGCAATCATGAACGAGAACTCCCTGGAAGTACTTGAAGGCGTGAAAATTGAACCGGAGTTAGCCGCGTCAGCAGCCGGAAGTGTCAACGGCAGTATCGAAGGTATTTTCCAGTTCCTTCGCCAGGGCTACTATACCGTTGATCTGGATTCTACCCCGGAGAAACCGGTGTTCAACCGTACTGTGGGACTGAAAGACAGCTGGGCGAAGGAGCAGAAGAAGGGCTGATGCAGCCTTTTACGCTTCTTCTGTTCCTGCTTCCTGGTTGGCTTCGGAGAGGATTCCGAGTTCTTCCTCGCTGAACACCTGGCTGGTGTTCAGAATGATGATGAAATCCTCTCCAATTTTACCAATACCCTTGATGAATGCGGCATTGATCTGGGTGCTGAATTTAGGCGCCGGTTCAATGCTGCTGTTGTCAATCTCCACTACTTCGCTTACTGAATCAACAAATGCTCCTACCTGAATCTCTTCTCCTTCGTTGATGATTTCCAGGATGATTATACTTGTATCTTCGGTCTGCTGGGTTGAAGGCAGTTCCAGCTTCAGTCGTAGGTCTATTACCGGGACAACGCTGCCTCTGAGGTTTATTACTCCCTTCATAAAAGCAGGCATCCTGGGGATACGGGTTATCCTGGGAACTTCTAGAACTTCCCGAACTCCCTGAACATCCACCGCATAGCTTTCATTTTCGAGGTTAAAAGTAAGATACTGATGAGAAACAACTGTTTCTGTGCTGGACATGGAGTGCCTCCTCTTACCTTATATTATGATTCCTTAGCGCCAACTATGCAAATCTATGTGACTCATTTTTTTACAGCTTATACAGAAGTCTGCCGGATTTTCCTGTTCCTGTCCGCTATCAGCCGTAATCCTTCGAGGATCAGCCATGGTTCAACAAAGGTTATGCTGTCTGTCAGGGGGGCAATAATCGGAGCTCTTCCGCCGGTTGCTATCACCGTAGCTTCACCACCAAGTTCCATGCGGATGCGGCGGATCAGCCCCTCTACCAATCCTGCGTAACCGAAAAGAACGCCGGAGCGGATGGATTGGGTAGTATTCCTGCCGATAGCCTTCTCCGGAGGCTGGAGCCATACCTGGGGGAGCTGGGCGGTGGAAGATGAAAGAGCCGCGGCCGCTGCCTGAATACCGGGGGCGATTGCGACACCCACGAGTTCTCCAGGTTCCTGTACAGCGGTGAAAGTCAGGGCGGTACCGAAGTCGACTACGATACAGTTTCCTCCCACCCTCTTATAGGCTGCAACAGCATTACAGACCAGATCCGTGCCTACTTCCCCGGGATTATCGGTACGTATCTTGATCCCGGTTTTTACCCCGGGACCTACAATAATCGGCTCCATGCCGGTGAGTGCTTCAATTACTTCACGAAGTCTTTCGGTTAACAGGGGGACAACCGAACTGATTATAGAAGTATCAATGGCTTCCCGGGGAATACCCTCCTCCCGGAGGATGTCACGGAAAAGCACAGCGTACTCGTCGGGCATTTTGTGATGGTCGGTGTGGATACGCCATTGACCGATCCAGCCGGAGCCTCCGAAGAGGCCCAGCACTATGTTTGAATTACCGATATCAACCGCAAGCAGCATGCCTATTTTTCCTGCTCATCCGGAAGATCAGGCAGGGAGGATTTTCCTGTGCCGTTATCGATGCGCTTCCATGCGCTTACTACAGCCAAGGTAATGATTGCTGCGGCAACGGCTTCAAGAAGACCGTTGGTAACCGCAACTCCCACTGCAGCTGACCAGGGGAGAAAATTAAGCAGGCTCAGGGCGCCCAGAACCAGGATTGTGTTTGTCAGGCTTCCGGCAATCCCGGCGGCGATGATCCCGGGTACGGGATACTTTTTCAGCAGATTCCATACACCCCAGGCGGCAACACCTATAACAAGACGGGGCAGAACGGATACCATTGGATTCTGGAACATAAGATCGATGGGGCCCTGGGGTGCGATCATTGATCGAATCATTCCGAAGAGCCCGAATACAAGACCGATAATAGTCCCTGCCACAGGACCTTCGAGGATTGCTCCGATAATTACCGGAATGTGCATGGTGGTAAGGGATGCCCCTGCAAACCAGGGAATCATTCCCAATGGGGTCATTGCCAGAACAATTGAAAGTGCACTTAAGGCTCCTGTTGTGGCGATAAAACGTGTACGTAAAGTCATATGTTTCTCCTTGAAAAAATGTGTATTTGAATCGTCTCGAAGAGACGTGCGTCGGTACCGGAATAATGGAGAACTATGGCCAGGGTGAAAACGGACAGGCTTACTGTCAGCCATATTCTGTCGATCCTGCTGAAGGTGTGCGATTTGAGCCTGGTTCTTGTACGGTCCTCTCTGAACCCTCTGAGTTGTATGGATTCAGCCAGGATTTCGGCTCTGTGCAGAGTGCTGAGAAAAAGCGGCACCATCAGGGGGATTGATGCGGAAATCCTTTTGAAGGGATTGGATGAACGGAATCCCAGGCTTCCCCCCCGGGCTGTCTGGGCCTTTATAAGTCTCAGGCTTTCTTCCCGGAGTATGGGTATGAACCGGAATGTAAGCATGGCAATAAGAGCGAACGGACCGGTTTTGATACCGGCTTTTTCCAGGGGAGAAAGAAGAGACTCAAGCCCGTAGCTGATTTCTGCGGTATTCATGGAGGCTGTGGTTATTCCCAGAAGGGTCATGAAGCAGAGAATCCGCAGGCTCAGGAGAATTACCGCCGGTATATCGCTGTAGTAGAGAATCGGTTCATCTGCAGGCCGGGGAAGAGTCAGGGCATGAATAAGCAGCACTATCAGAAGGAAGGGGAAAACAGGTATGAGCGGTTTCAGCAGGGATCCCGTGCGTATTCTGGCTGCAGCACCTGCCGTGAGCAGAAAGAGCATCAGAAGGGTCAGACTTGTAATTGAGGAGGCAAGACTTATGACCGTGATCCCAATGGTCAGTACGCTCAGCTTTACGCCGGGATGAATTTGCCGTAACGGACCGCATTCTCCGTGAAGGGATCTGAAGTTTAATCCTGAACCGAAGGAACTGAAATCCTTCATAAGGCTTTGCTCCGTTTTTCCACAGCTTCGGTGATCAGTCTTCCAAGCTGCTCCGGTGTCATTCCAGCATGAAAGCCTTCCAGGTTTATTCCTTCTTTGAGTAGAAGATTTCTTAAAAGAAAGATGTCCGGCGGCAGGATTGAAGTTTCCTCAAGCAGCTCCTGCTGGAGAAAAAGCTCCTGTGGAGGTGCTGACGCCATTAATCGTCCGTGTGAAAGTAGAACAACCTTATCGGCTTTAAGTGTCTGGTTCATGTTATGGGTAGAGAAGAGTACGGTCTTTCCCCGTTTCTTCAGCTTTCCGATAAGCTCCATCAGGTTGTCAGTTGATTCCGGATCGAGACCTGCAGCGGGCTCATCAAGAATAAGGATCTCAGGATCAAGGGCAAGTACGCCTGCCAGAGCAGCCTTGCGGCGTTCTCCTCCGCTCAGGGAGAGGGTCTGGCGGTCCTTGTATTCGCCGTAGGGAAGTCCTGCGGTTTCCATTGCATCCTTTACTCTCAGTGCAAGGTCGTTTCCCTGGAGTCCGTAGTTCGAAGGTCCGAAGGCTACATCGTCTCCCGTATAAGTTTTAAAAAGCATATCTTCAGGGCGCTGCATTGCGATAACTGCTTTCCGGCGCAGAAGGTCCAGATCTTTTTCCTTTAATCCTTTCCTGTGCAGGGAAATTCCTGCAACTTCAACTATACCCGCTGTGGGGAGAAGTAGACCGGCAATCAGCTGGAGCAGGGTTGATTTTCCGCTGCCGGTTGTGCCGATAAATGCAACTGTTTCTCCCCGGCCTATTTTTAGGGTTATATCTTTCAGGGCAAAGAATGAATCCTCTTTACGGTAGGAGTAACAAGTTCCGGAAAAATTGATTATGCTGCTCATGTAGCTGCCTTTTTGTCTTCTGCAATCATGGAGACAAGGTCTTCAATGGAGACCGGGTGGCGGGAAAAGGATAATCCCAATCCGGTAAGAGTTTCTGTAATTTCCACGGTAAAGGGCTGTTGCAGTTCTCTGTGATGCCTGAACACATCTTCCGGTGGTCCGTCAGCGGTAATTTTTCCGGCATCCATTTTCAGCAGTCTGTCCGCAGTCAGGGCTTCATCTGCATGGTGGGAGATACTCAGTACACCGACATTCTGCTTTGTAAGCCGTCGGCAGAGCTGGTGAAAATCCCGACGCGCCGCCGGATCCAGCATGGAGGATGATTCGTCAAACAGGATATATTCAGGCTTCATTGCAAGAACCCCTGCAATTGCCAGACGCTGCTGCTGCCCTGCGGAAAGGGTTCCGGTCTCCTGTCGTTCCATCCCGGTGAGTCCGGTTGCCTTCAGGGCTTCTTTGACCCGGGCAGCTATCTCTTCCCGGGGAAGACCCAGATTCTCCGGTCCGAAGGCTGTTTCATCCTCAACTTCCCCGGCAATAAGCTGATCTCTCGGATCCTGCCGTACCAGTCCTGCCCGGCTGCTTTCCGGAGAATCTTCAGGCTTCACTATTGTTCCGTCGATGCGGATTTCCCCGCTGTCCGGATGTATCAGTCCTGCAAGCACCCGTGCCAGGGTCGATTTACCTGATCCGTTGGATCCCATAAGTACACAGAGCTCCCCCGGTTTGAGACTGAAGTTGAGATTTTTCAGTACTGTTGTATCCGATCCGGGATAGCTGCAGCTTAGGTTGAGCAGTTCAAGCATGCCCGACGCCTGTCGCAGCCCGGTGGGCAGTAGTGGTGAGTCTGCTGGTGCAGGGTGAAGACCCCTGTATAATCATCATAATCCTTCGGACGTCTCGGTCGATTTTGCTGATCCAAGCGTCGCATGTCAAAGTTAACGAACCGTCCTCCTTTGGTCAAGGGTAATAATTGACCAGCAGCCTCTATACGAGTACCTTGTCAGGGCAGGAGGATATTCGGGAATGGAAGATACCGGGGATAAATGTACCCATAAAGTGCATCATTCAGATGCATTTAAATCTGAACTGATTTCCCGCCTGAACCGTATCCGCGGCCAGCTTGGCGGAATCAGCCGGATGATTGAAGAGGATGTTTACTGTGATGATGTTCTTAATCAGATTTCCTCCGTGACTGCCGCAATCGGAGGGGTAAAACGGAAACTTCTTGAAGCCCATATTCGTACCTGTGTTGTCGAGCAGCTGCAGGACGGACGGGCTGAAGTGGTGGATGAGTTGATGACTACCATAAAGAAGATGGTTTAAGCCGGTTCGTAACCGTTGTGAGTCCTCAGGCCGGAAACCAGATCCGGTAGCGGGGGTGGGGTGCTTTCTGCAGGGACATTGTCCCTCGCAGTTCTGCAATCATGGACTGAATCAGACGCATGCCCAGACCTCCGGAATTAAGAGGATCAATCTCTTCCGGTATCGGTGCTCCGGTATTTTCCGTGGTAAGGAGATATCCTCGTTTCCCTTCATGTCTGGCTGTTTCAAATTCCACCTTATACTTTATTTTTTCATCTCCATTTTCCCTGACCGCATGTTTGCAGGTATTGGTTGTTATTTCGTTTAATATCAGCCCCAGTGTGGTTGCCTGTCTGGAAGAAAGATATACATCGGCAATCTGTATTCTCAGTTTGATCCTTTCGCACCCGAAAGCATGAAGAGCATCCTTTGCAACTTTGCTGAGATAGGGCTTGATCTTTACTTTGTGGGCTTTATGCTGGTGAATCAGCTGTTCGTGGATTGACTGAATAGCATCCACCTGGCAGCTCAGATCAGTAAGAATCTCCGGATTTCCAAGCTGCATCCCTTTGAGTGAAATAAGACTTGAAACAATAGATAAATTATTTTTAACCCGGTGATGCAGTTCATTAGTCATGGTCTTGTGATGTTCAAGCTGGATTCTCAGCTGTTCTTCAAGCTCCCGGCGGATAGTAATGTCCTTAATAAAAAGAGCAACCCTGTTTTCCGTATCCCGGTGTTTTGCCAGTTGAATGAGGAGTCGTTTTTTTTGTTTTTTATTCCTGGTCAGGGAGTAGTGAAATGCTTTTTTCTCCGAAATACAGTCAAGCCGGATAGCCTGGATCAGTCTGGTATTGCGTTTGAAGAGTATATCTATTGAATTGTTCTTTATTTCCTGCGGAGTTGAGTTAAGAATTTCTCCCGCCTTCTCGTTTACATGCAGAATTTTCAGCGAGGAAGTATCTGCAATCAGTACACCGTCGGGATAGAGTTCGATGGGAAGAATTGCATTCTCCTTGGATCTGTTCATTTTTTCAAGTCACACTTTGTTTAGGATGTTCTAATTATAACATTCTCCGAAAATATCTCAAGAAAATATTAACAAAATTGAGATATTCTTGGAAATTGGGAAATCTGTACGCAAAATTTCTCTCTAACGGCCCTCTACTTGACCCGCGGGGCGGCTGGATTGTACAAAAACCAGATGGATGAGATACACGAACAGAGCAGAAACGGCATTGGCAGTCGCATTCTGTATGAAGATAATCACCTGATTATTGTCAATAAACTCCCCGGAGAACTGGTTCAGGGGGATAAAACCGGTGATGATCCCCTTCCTGTGCAGTTGGGTAACTACCTGAAAGTCCGGGATGATAAACCCGGCAACGTATTTCTCGGGGTTCCCCACCGTCTGGACCGGCCTACCAGCGGCGCTCTGGTATATGCAAAAACATCCAAAGCTCTTTCCCGGATGAATAATCTATTCAGGGAAGGCCGGGTGAAAAAAACGTACTGGGCTCTTACGGTAAAAGCGCCGGATGATCCTGAGGGAACTTGTATAGACTATCTTCTCAAAGACAGCAGTAAAAATAAATCCTTTGTGGTTCCTGAAGGCCGGAAGGGTGGAAAGAAGGCTGTGCTTCATTACCGTCTTCTGGCTTCAGGAGACCGTTACCATCTGCTCGAAGTAGAGATTGATACCGGCCGACATCATCAGATTCGCTGTCAGCTTGCTGCCCGGGGTATGGTAATCAAGGGAGATTTGAAATACGGCGCCCGCAGGTCCAATAAGGATGGGGGAATTTCTCTGCATGCACGGTATATCTCCTTTGCTCATCCTGTGGGGGATGATAAGAGAATGGTCAGCTGCACGGCACCTCCTCCGGAAAATGACAATCTGTGGGAATGGTTTGTAAATTATCTGGAAAGATGATGGTTTATGGAAGAAGGTATAAAAAAACCTCCGCAAAATGCGGAGGCTAATAATACGGGAGTGACGGGACTTGAACCCGCGGTCTCCGGCTTGACAGGCCGGCGCGATAACCAGCTTCGCCACACCCCCGTTAAGGTCAGCAGAAAATAGCTGATATCCGGATTTTTGTCAAGCGGAACAATTCTATTTTTTTGCAACACCCTTCAGAAAGCCTGTGAGATCGCTTAGAGGCATTGGTTTTGCGAAATAATATCCCTGAATTATCGGGCTGGAGTCTTTTTCCAGGAAACGAAGCTGTTCTTCGGTTTCCACACCTTCGGCAATAACTTTAAAACTCAGACTGTTTCCCAGACCGATAACGGAGGTGACAATTGCCTCGGCTTCCGCGGATTTATTTAGATCCATAATGAATGAACGGTCGATTTTAAGTGTATCAATATTGAAGCGGTTCAGGTAGCTCAGGGATGAGTAGCCTGTTCCGAAATCGTCAATGGCCCGGTGGAAACCAAGATCGGCAAGCTGTTGAATCTTTTCAATGGCGGCATCAACATTTTCCATGGCGGTGCTCTCTGTTATTTCCAGTTCCAGAAGGTCCGGCGGAAAGTTTTCTTTCTTAACTGCTGCCGCCACGGATTCTATAAATGATTCCTGACTGAACTGTACTGCAGACACATTTATTCCCAGGGTAAGAGGGTGTTCCAGGGTTTTGTTTAATTGCCCTATCTCTTTCAGTGAATTCCTCAATACCCAGGTATCAATGGCACTGATAAGGCCGCAACGTTCCGCAACGGGGATGAATTCTCCGGGAGCTATCCAGCCTTCTTCAGGGTCTTTCCAGCGAATAAGAGCTTCCACGCCGCTGAAGCGCCGATCCTTCAAGCTGTACTGGGGCTGATAGAATACCTGCAGATGCCGATCCACCACCGCTTTGCGTAACCGTTCTTCAAGCACGTTTAAACGATTATTTATCTTTTCCAGCTTCTGGTTGAATACGGTAATCTTGCCATCCTGCTTCTTTTTGGATTTATACATTGCCATATCGGCGTTCTGCATCAGCTTGCTCGGGCTTGTGCCGTCTTCCGGAAAAAAGGTGACCCCGAAGCTTGCCCGGGGATAAATCACTTTCTTATTGAAGAACACCGGCTCTTCTAAAGCTCTCTGAACCCGTTTTACTGCCTCCATGGCGTCAGCCTGGTCGCTGATAACAGGAAGGAGAATGGTGAATTCATCGCCTCCCATCCGGGCAACAGTATCATCCTCCCGTACTGCAGCTGAAAGTCTATTGGCGATTTCCTGCAGGTAGATATCTCCCACTGAATGGCCAAGTGAGTCGTTTATCTGTTTGAAATTGTCCAGATCCATAAAAAGCACAGCACCTTTTGTGTTGTTACGGTGGGACGATGCCAGGGCAAGTTTCAGCCGGTCGGTAAACAGTTCCCTGTTGGGGAGGTCTGTCATTGCATCATGGTACGCCATGCGATGAAGACGGGCTTCATTCTGCTTTAGGTCTGAAATATCATGAAAGATACTTATATACTGTTCCGGTTCCCCCTGCTTGTTTTTAAGGGTGGTAATGGTCAGCCATTCAGGGTAGGTGTGCCCGTCTTTGTGCCGGTTCCATATTTCCCCGCTCCAGCTCCCCTCAGTTAAAATTAAGTTCCACATCTCTTCATAAAATTCTTTATCATGATGTTCCGACCGTAGAATGCGCGGGTTTTCTCCTAACACCTCATTTTTCGCATAACCGGTAATCTGGGTAAATGCCTCATTTACCAGAGTGATATTGCCCTTGAGATCGGCTATGGCAATTCCCTCCAGTGTGTTGTCGAATACGGTATCCGACAGCAATTGCAGGGTGCCAAGGGTTTTCTGGGTGAGTTCTCCCTGTTCAAGTTTTTCAAGAAAGTGGTTGAAGTGTCTGCCCAGAACCTGTATTTCCTTCAAGTCGGAATTCCATTTCTCCCGTGTATAGTTTCCCTTCATAGTTCTGTCCAGGCTTTTGATTACTTTGTTTAAGGATCCCTGGACGGTGCGACTGAACCTTGCAGAGAGGATGAGAAAAACAGTGGAAGTTGCAGCCAGCAGCAATACAAGGAGCAGGCTCAGTCGCCAGATGGGTTGCTGTATATCTTCCATGAGCACCGAAGCTGTGGCTGTGAGCTTTATATTAGGGATGTGGGCAAAGTAGAGGAGCCTGAGTTTCCTGCTTCCATCTGTGGTGACATAATGGATATGCCCCGATGGTTTACTGTTTATCTGCTGAAGGATAATGTTGGTAAAATCCGGTTCTGCTTCTTCTATTGATGTTATATTTGATATCCCGGGATGGACAAGCATATACCCCTTACTGTCCATTATGGATATACGCTGTCTGGTGTCTTCGGTGAGAAAAGCCATTATTCTGCTCAGGTTGTCCCTGTCGATCAGGTTGGGGAAGTCGTCAGGATACGCTGTTACAGTTATGATCCAGTCCCATTCAGGTATGTATGTCATGTCGAGAACCTTGTAGCGGGGAGCTTCTTCTCCCGGGTTCTGCCAGTAATAGGCCAGGAATCCCTGTTTCTGCTTAATCTGCTGTTGCACAAATTCTTCAGCCCCTACATTGGTTCCTTCCAGTTCCCTATACTTATGGATAAGGATCTCTGCTCCGGAGTTGAGTACGTAACAATATCCCTCCAGTCCAATGGTGTAGCTTCGGATTATTCGGGCAGCTTCGGCTTTCGCCTGTTCATCAGTTAAGTCACTTCTGCTGCGAATATTACTCAGTATGTGATTAATTCCATGAATATGATTTTCAAGCCGATGTTCTACTTCAATTTCCACCCATGTACTGACCAGTTCCTGAATCTCTCTGGTATTTGCCTTCAGAGAACTGTTGATTCTCTGGGTTATCACCATGGAAAGAATCACAAGAAGGATAATTGAAACAATCAGCTGAATTCCCAGAGTTGTAAGGCCGTACCAGCGGAATAGCTTCTGGTCGAGACGAATTGTCTTTTTCGTATTCTGTGTTCTTTCTTCCATCTGTTCCCTATTGAGTGTAGTGAGAAATCCTTCAACAGGCAATTCTCTGTGCATTATATCGAATCATACTTTCGACTGACGCAAAGTTACTCAGGATATGTTCTATTTTAACTTGTACTGATGTTCTGTGGCTAATAAGTATCAGTGAAAGAAGGAAATAATTGTATAATAAAGAGTAATAAATGCACTGCATGTGTTTTCCGGGCACTTATGTTCCTGATTGCAATTTGTTGCGGCCTGTATGCGGATATAAGTACGGGCCTTGAGTTTCAGCCGGCATTGCTTGTCCCTGCTGGTATCCGGGGAGAGAATTACATGACCGGCATGGGGGGCGATCTTAGCGCTTTGATCTCCGTTCCGGGAATCTCCTTTCTTACTCCCATGGTTCAGATGTCCGTTTCTCTGGTTCCGCTGGATCTTGAAGAAAGCGGCGTAGTCTCTTCAACCAATCTGAATCTTGTACGTCTTGGTATGGGCAGCCGTGTATCTATGGTATCTCTCGATCGATTTTCTCTCTATCTTGATGCCAACGCCTGCGGGTACCTTGCCTCTCTGAGCGGTGAATCCTCCGGTAGTGCATCAGGGCTTGCCCTCGGTTTTGGCGGGGGAATGGGGTTCCAGCTTTCCCCCTCTTTCAGTCTTGCTGTTCACGGTGGATATGAAACATATCTGGATCTATACGACTGTATCGGGATCTCTGTGGGCGGTACATACAGACTTCCAGGGCCCGGGAACGCGACTATTCCCCGGGCTGATTATGTTCCTTCCGAATCCGGTCTTCTAATCGGTAGCGTGGAATTTGTGTCTGCTGATATCCAGCGGGTTTTTCCGGTTTTATACAAATATTATGATGACCATCCTCTGGGGAGGGCGGTGATTGTCAACAGGGGTTCCAGAATCATCGAAAATGTTGAGGTCCGTCTTTCGCTGCAGCGCTTTATAGATGCTCCCAAGCTGAGTGCCCGGATGGATAACCTCAAGCCGGGAGAAGAGGCTGAGGTTGATCTTTATGCCTTGTTTACCGATGACATTCTTTCCATTACTGAAGGTGCCAAAGTAGCAGCCCGGGTTATCGTGAATTACACGGCTGCCGGAAGAAAAGGACAGGATACCAGTGTGGTAACTCTGAACACCTATAACCGTAATGCCTTACGCTGGGATGATGACCGCAAGATAGCTGCCTTTATAACCGCCAGGGATGAAGAGGTTCTGCGGTTTTCCCGAAATACCGCATCTATTGTTGATGATATGGGTAATCCGGCTCTTCCCCGGGAGCTGCAGCTGGCTGTTCTGTTTATCTGTGCCATGGATACCCACAAATTGACCTATGTGGTTGATCCGTCATCCTCCTATTTTGAGCTTTCCCGGAAAGACGATGTTATTGATACTGTCCAGTTTCCCCGGCAGACACTCCAGTTCCGTGCTGGTGACTGCGATGATCTTGCCGCCGCCTATGCGGCACTGCTTGAGTCGGCTGGCATCTCCACCGGTTTTATTACGGTACCCGGCCATATCTATGCAGCCTTCCGGCTGGAGATGAGCAGAGATGAAGCCATAAGAATGTTTTCCAGGGCGGATGATCTGATTCTGCCTGAAGACGGCTCGGTCTGGATTCCTATGGAGACAACCCTGCTGCGTGAGGGCTTTCTCCCATCCTGGAGCGAGGGGGCTGCCCAGTGGCGCAAGCACAGTCGCGTCGGCCGGGCGGAGCTTATTGTCACCTCTGAAGCCTGGCGAACCTATGAGCCGGTGGCTTTCAGCGTATCCGACGGCGAGGTGGATATTCCTCTGAGGAATGCGGTCCTGGCCGGGTTCTCCGATGAGATTGACCTTCTGGTACAGCGGGAGATAGCCGGACGGGAGGTTCAGCTTAAAGAGCGCATCCGCCGCCGTCCCGATGATTGTGCGGGGATCAATCAGTTGGGTGTACTCTATGCCCGCTTCGGTCTCTATTCCCGGGCGGAGACAGAGTTCCGCCGGGCGGCAGAGCAGGGGAGTTACCGACCTGCCCTGATAAACCTGGGTAACATTTCCCTTTTAAAGGATCAGCTCCGTGAGGCGGAGCAGGCTTTTTCGACAGTACTTAAAGCTGATGCAGATAATCCTGCAGCACTTCTGGGAATGTCCCAGGCCAGTTATGCGGCGAAGAATTTCCCGGAAGCAGAAAAAGCCTTTGCCCGTCTTGAGGCTTCTGCTCCCCTTATAGCGGAGCGTTACAGTTATCTTTCCGGCACCACCGGTGCGGATGAATCTGCAGGGCGTGCTTCGGACAATGCTTCCCGGGGACAGAATATTATGTGGGAGGAGTAGATGAAAAAGTTATTTCGCAAATTCGGTTTAGGTGCTGCAGTTCTTGGTTTGCTGCTTGTTTTTGTTCAGTGCGGTGATCCGGCGGCGCTTCTGGAAACTATAGAGACACAGGTGGAAGCTGCGCAGGATGCAGGTAGTCCGGAGATTGCAGTACTGCTGAATAATGCCCTGATGGCAGACGGCGGCAGTCTGAATCTGGGCTACTGCTCCATAAGTGGCACAACTGCGGTTAATGTTGAAATCCGTAATACCGGAGATGCCTCTCTGCTTCTATCAGCTGATGCGGTAACCCTTACAGGGTCTTCACGGTTTTCAACATCGGGGTTTGGTACTGAAAAAACCGTATTCGCCGGAGATGACGAAACCTTTGCTGTTTCCTTCAATCCTTCGGCTGAAACTGCCTATGAGACGCAATTGACCATTGCTTCCAATGATCCGGCTCTGCCCCTGTTTACCTGTACCATTCGGGGAACCGGCGCTGACAGTGCCGGGGTTGTTTCTACCAGTCCGGTTCATGGAACAGGCGGAGTTCTCAAGGGTTCCAATCTGTCTGTGGTATACAGCAAGGAGATTGATGCTTCATCCCTTACTTCAGGTGTGGCAAATGCAAATATTGCCATTTCGCCCGCTGCCGGGATTGCCTGTTCATTATCCAATTCTGGCGGGCTGGGGACTATTACCATAAATCCTTCCAGTGATCTCACCCCGGGAACAGGCTATACAGTTTCGCTGAACGGAAATTATTCGGGTGGGAAGATTCTTGATACCAGCGGGTTTGAGGCGGATTCCTGTACTTTCTCGTTTACCGTACTGCCCCTGCCGACAGCGCCTTCAACAGCCCCGTCTCCTGTGAACGGGGACACTCTGGATCCGCTTACCTCCTCCTCGATAACACTGGACTGGGATGATTTCTCAAATGTTGACAGCTATATACTCTTTTACAAGTATGACGGCGAGGCATCATATCATCAAGTCAGCCGGTCTTCGTCCTCATATGCAATTACACCCCAGACCGGCAAGCAGTACTCCTGGTATGTGAGGGGAATCAATAATTCCGGAACAGTAGATTATCCTGATCGTGCATGGACTTTTACCGCCGGGTATTATATCCCGTCAGCACCGGTTATTGTCGGTCCCACCGATGGAGCACGGATGACCACAACCACCGTCAGATTAAGATGGAATGCTGCAGATAATGCTGCAACGTATGTGGTGCGGTACAGGAACTATAATACGGGAGGAGACTAGTTGGACTCAGACGAAATGGCCGTAACAGTATGCGACCTGGATTTTTCTTCAGACACAAAATTTGAATGGTATGTCCGCGCTTTTAACGGAAGCTCAAGTGCGTCTATGGATTCCTTGACCAGGACGTTCAATACCCTGACCACAAGCGTCCCCGATGTGCCCACAGGTGTAGCGGCGGCAAAGGCTGATGATCCTGCGACTGGTGGTTATCTCTACCGTATCACCTGGACGGATAACGCTGAAAATGAGCAGTATTATTAAATCACCTATGAATATTCAGCCATAAGTCCTGATTCAGGGCCGTGGACTTATGGAGGGGTCGTAGCATACAGCCTGCCGGCGGAATCGGAAAGCTACAGTATCAGTTGTGATGATTTCCCCGGGTATTCTTCTTCTGTGCATTATCTGCGCTTTGGTGTGTGTTCGACGAATGAAACCGGTAGTTCGTCATCAGTATACTCTTATGGTGTTATGCCTCCTCAATGATAAATATTTTTCTCCGCTCCTCCTTGCCTTATCGGGCTCTGTCCCGGTAAGCTGGGAGCAAGTGAGGATTAACTAAATGGACCTGCACAGCATACTGGAAAATGTAAAAGGCCTTATGAGAAGGGTCGGCGAGTATCAGAAGAAACAGTTCCGTACTTTTCAGCACGGAAGTGGTGATGAAAAAACCGAAAGGGAGTATGTCTCTCATGTGGACATTGAGAGTGAGAAGATGCTGCATGAGGGTCTCATGGAGATTTTTCCGGAAGCTGCGTTCTACGGTGAGGAAACTCTTAAGGAGCGGGGGGAATATACCTGGGTGGTGGATCCCCTGGACGGCACTATTAATTATCTCTCCGGGATTGATCACTGGGCTATTTCCATTGCACTTCTGAAAGAGGATCAGCCCATTCTGGGTGTTGTTCTCAAGCCTTTCAGTGCCGAAACTTTCTGTGCCATTAAAAACTTCGGTGCCTTCTACAACAACCAATCCCTGAAGCAGGTTCTGCATCTTCCCATGAAGATGTCTCTTATAGGTACGGGTTTCCCTTTCCGCTCACCGGATACCAAGGGCCATTTTTTCCCCTGCGCCGAAGAAGTCCTGTTTTCCAGTCGGGGGCTGCGCCGGATCGGCAGTGCAGCCCTGGATCTGTGCAAAGTAGCCGCTGGATTTCTTCAAGGGTTTTTCGAGGTTGATCTTGAACCCTACGATGCTGCAGCGGGTCTATTAATGCTGCAGGAAACGGGTTGCCAGGTGACAAATTTTTCCGGCGGACCCTACAATCTGTTCGGTTCCCGCACTCTGGTGGCAGGATTCCCCGGCGTGCATGATGAGCTGCAGCTGATCTGCGCAAAGCACTACGCCGGTATTATTTAAGGCTTTTCTACAGAGTTCCGCCGTGGAAGTAGAGTTCGTAGATTCTGGCATCGTCGAAGATAACGTACTCTTCTCCCCGAACCTGTTCAAATGAACCTGTCCAGGTACAGTAGTAGTTGAAATCACCTTCACTGAAGCCGTTAATACCGCGGTAGGGGTTCTGCTCATCAATGTGTGAGAGGGCCTTGCCAAGAAATTCCGGAAAGTCCTCGGGGATGGCATCTTCGAGGAGGCAGCCATAGTAATTCATTCCCCAGGAGGGACGGTCTCCCTGCCAGACAATTTCCTGACCGATAAAGTGTTCCTGGCCGAAGAATGAGTCAAGATAACGGAAATTCCCGTCCGAGTAGTGCAGATCCTTTGAGCTTTTCCTGGTGGAAGAGACGGGAATCATCCCTGATGCATAGCAATTCTTTTTTGCCTTGATAAGAAAAGAAATCAGATCGTTCATTACTACTCCTTGTTATGCTTATAGTATAGTCTCCCCTGAGGATTTCTTCCACCTGCTTTATTGGCTTAAATTAAAAATCTCCAAATAGACGTACTGGTGTTATTAAGGATACACTTGCTCTCATGAAATCCGGTGTACTCAAGAATGATTCTCTGCTGTTGCTGACTGCCATGATATGGGGCTTCGCGTTTGTTGCTCAAAGGGTGGGCATGCGGACTATTGGTCCTTTTACCTATAATGGTGTTCGATTTGCGCTGGGGGCTTTGAGCCTGCTTCCTTTGCTGTATATTCGACGGGAGAAAAGGAGTGTCTCTAATACATCTCCTATCCGTCGGTTCCTGATTGGAGCGGTTACCGGACTCTTTCTGTTTATTGCCGCATCCCTGCAACAGGTTGGGCTGCTTTTTACAACCGCCGGCAAAGCAGGTTTTATAACAACCCTCTATGTGGTTTTTGTGCCCCTCTTCGCCGTCGCACTGGGGCGCCGGACCGGTACCGGGGGCTGGGTGGGTGTTGTGCTTGCTGTTGCGGGCTTGTATCTGCTGAGTGTGGGAAAGGGGTTCCGGGTTTCTCCCGGGGATCTTTTTGTTCTCGGCAGTGCGGTGTTCTGGTCTTTTCATGTTCTCTTCATAGATCGTTACGGCCGGACTGTTGATTCCATCGAACTGTCGGTTATTCAGTATGTTGTCTGTTCCCTGCTTTGTCTGGGAACCGCGTTTATATGGGAAACCCCTGCTGTGGCGGGGATACTTGAGGCGGCGGTACCTATTCTCTACGGGGGAATATGCTCTGTGGGAATTGCCTATACTCTGCAGGTTATTGCCCAGAAGCATGCACCACCAGCTCACGCGGCAATTATCCTGAGTCTTGAGGGCGCCTTTGCCGCCCTGGGGGGCTGGCTGCTTATTGACGAGATTCTGGAGCCCCGGGCGCTTGCGGGCTGTCTGCTGATGTTTTCCGCCATGCTCGCCTCCCAGTGGGATGTTATCCGGGGGAAGGCGGCAGATTAAGGAGATTCCGAAGAGATGAGTGAGCGGATTGTATCGAACGCCTTTCTGAAAAGCGGATCTTTGCCGGATTCGTTTTCGATCCGGTCCGCTGCGCTGGTGTTTCCCTCTTCCAGGTATGCAGCATACTGTTCAGTAATGGAGAGAGCATCGCTGCGGGCTTCTTCCGTTTTATAGTCCGTGATTTTTCTGGTGTATTCATCCAGTCCGGGGAATATGCCGCTTATCTCACCATCTTTAAAGAAATCCTGCAGTACCTGTTCCGCCTTTGTATAGTCAGAGGTAGAGACATTTCCCCCCAGGAGGGAATTCAGATTGGCCTGATAAGCTGTATACCCTTTTGCCAGGGCGGTATAACGGTCGTCTCCCTGTCTGCGGGTAACAACATCTACCAGTTCAACAACGGCGGCATCCAGGTCCTTTTCCAGTTGCTTGCGCTGCTCCTCCGAGCGGGAAAGACTGGTCTCTGCTGTATTCAACTCTTTTCTGGAAGTGGAGAGCTGGTTTGACAGTTCGGATACTCTGGTGTTCAGGGTTGCTATGGTCTGGTTTTTTTCCTCCAGTGTACCATTCTGCTCTGCCTTCAGTGCTGCAAGCTGTTCATCCGAGAGTTTTCCTCCTCCGGCTTCAAGCTGCTCATTTGCCGCTGATAGTGCTGTGCGGGTCTGCTTCAGCTGTTCTTCGTAACCGGCTATCATGGCACGGCCTTCGGTTATCAGGGTTTCCTGCTCAGCGATCCGGGTGTCACGATCATCTGCTTCGCTTTTCAGTGTTTCAATATTTTCGAGCAGCCCTGTTATTTCTTCACTCAGTTCCTGATCCCTATCAGCCGCCTCTTTCTCAAGTTCAGCTATGCGGGTTTCGTATTCCACTTTAAGCGTTTCTATCTCCTGACGGCTGTCTGCGGTGAGTTGGTTCCGGGTTTGTGTGTATTCAGAGGTGAGTGTATTCTCGATTCGTTTCAGGGCTTCTACAAGGCGCTCACTTTCTCCGGGGACGGCTGCGGCGGCTGCAAGCCTGTAGCTGCTGAGTGCCTGCTCTGTATCGCCTGTTTCAAGGAATCCCTCTCCCCGGGCAAGCAGTCTGTCCGCCCGGCTGTTGCGGGCTTCAGTTTCGAGGAGCGCAAGATTCTCAACCGCTGCCTTGATTGAGGGCAGGGCAGTAACTGCCTGATTGTAGAGTTCCCTTGCATCATCCCGGCGGCCTTCCGCTTTTGCGGTTTCCGCCTGGGCAACCAGAGCTCTGGCATTCAGGAGTCGCTGGGCGGTGTTTACCAGATCGCCTGTTTCCGCGGTGCCAGTGTTTAGCTCCACCTTAATTTCCCCTTCCAGGGTATCCAGAATCAGTCGTTCCACACCTCTCCGTTTTGCAATACGGGGAAGGTTGTCAATTCTGGGATCATTCAGGAGGTTTCGGAGCGACTCGATTCCCGCAAGAGCGATGTCGTACTGCTTCGCTTCCATGCTGTTCATAATGGACTGATAGAATGCAAGCATCTGGTCGGTAATCAGGTTTTCCGTTTCCTGCAACCTGGCGATCTCCTCCAGTCGCGCCCGGGCCTCACTGGATTCAGCGGCCAGTGCCTGGCGTTCTTCCTCATACCTTGCGGTGAGTTCAGCTTCCCTTGCCGCTGCGTCGGCGGCTATCTTCTCTTTCTCTGCGCTGGTCTGCTGCAGTATTTTCTGGGCGGCATCCCTGGAGCGTGTCAGTTCTTCTTCTTTTGCCTGCAGTGCCGCCTGAGACTCTATGCGGTATTCTTCAAGTTTGGACCGCAGTTCCTGCTGTTTCTGTATTTCGAATTCACGCAGCCGGTTGTCTAGTTCCTCCGGGGTTATATCCAGGTTCTGCAGGCGGGCGCGCTCCATCAGCAGGGCTGACTGCATCTCAGCCCGCAGCTCTGTCTCCCGCCGTTCCAGGGCAGACTGAAAATCGGACTGCAGGTTTTTGCTCTGCTCTTCAATTTTTCCCAGCTCTTCCTGGATTCTTAGAATCTCTTCCTCTTTAGCTGCTATCCGGGCATCCGATTCCCGTTTCAGTTCTTCTATAAGCTTTCCTTCCGCGCTGGCAACGGCGCTTACTTCCAGGTTCATACTCTCCTGACGGGTTTCAAACATGCGGGAAGAGAGGTAAAAAGTTGCGCTTACTGCTGCAACGGACATAGTTATGATAAAAGCCGGAAGCCAGAAACTGCGCTTGAGGGGGTTCAGCCGGAAAATCTCATCCGTAACAGTGATCTGGTTCTGTTTTACAACTTCCTCAATTTCTGCAAGAATTTCATTGCGTTCTTCTTCGGAGGCGAAGGACAGCAGGTCTTCCTGCTGCTGTATATCTGTAAACGGCTGATCCGGACTGCTCATGGACTTCCTCGTAACATAGTACTGGTGCCTTTTCGGGCATATATACCCGGTTCAAGTATCGGCAGGGCACTTTATAAATATTAGGCACCCTTTGCGCAGAAGTATATAACCAACACCTAAAGTAAACGGCCTATTGCGCCGATCCTGATGTTACAGGTGTAAATTCAAGGTGAGTATTCGCACAAAGATTATCTTCATAGTTGTTCCTCTTTTAGTGGCGGCACTGCTTATAAGCAGCACAATAAGCTCGTATTCTGCCCGCAGTGGTATGACGCGTATTGCCATGTCTTCCATGGCTTTCAAGGCCCAGGAACTGAACAAGTATATGGAGAGTCAGTGGAATTTGCTGGTTACCAATGAGCTTTCCGAGAACCAGGAATATGTTACCGTTGCCCGCTCTGCTATGGAGGCCTATGCCGCGTCGGTGGTTAATACTCCCACGGAGCTTATTTTCGCTTTTCCCTATTCCGGGGAAATGAAAGTTGAGCTTGCAACGGGTGAGCTTGAATTGAGTGATGCTGACAGAGTGGAGCTGATTTCTCTATCTGAAGCGGATAAACGCGGCTGGCTGGAATTTACCCTCAACGGCAGTTCCCGTGTAGGTCATGCTTTCCGTTTTTCCCCTTTCAACTGGATGGTTATTGTTTCTGAGGATTCCAGTGCCTTTTATAAAGAGGTCACTGAGCTTACCAACCGGAACTATATGGTTCTCGGCGGATCGATTGTACTCTCTATTCTGATCCTTCTGATTGTTACTGGTGTGATAACCCGACCCCTTACCCGGGTGGTTTCCACCATGAAGGAGATCATCAACGACAGTGATCTCTCCCGGCGAGTGCCTGTGGAGTATAACGATGAGACCGGCGATCTTGCCAATACTTTCAATATTATGGCGGAAGGGTTGAACAAGGCTTCGGAGAGTGTAAAAAGTCAGGCTCTTAAAGCGGTAATGGCTCAGAAGAATGAATATAAAATCCGGAATATCTTCCAGAAATATGTTCCCAAGGATGTAATCGACTCAATTTTTAATAATCCCGAGTCAATGTTGAAAGGGGATAACCAGATTGTTGCCATCCTCTTTTCTGATATCCGCTCCTTTACCACCATCTCTGAAGGTTATATGCCGGATGAACTGGTGAACGTGCTGAATGAATATTTTGAGATAATGGTGGACATTATCATGGAGCACGGGGGGATTATTGATAAGTATATAGGCGATGCCATTATGGCCTTTTTCGGTGCCCCGGTAAAATACAAGAATGATGCCCTCAACGCAGTGGCCGTTGCCCTGAAGATGCAGGCTGCTCTGCGAATTTTCAACAAGCAGCTTGAAGAAAAGGGTAAACCGAAGTTTATCACCGGTATCGGCATCAATTACGGTATGGTAACCGTTGGCAACATCGGCAGCCAGAAAAAGATGGATTATACCATCATCGGCGATATGGTAAACCTTGGGTCCCGGCTCGAAGGACTTACCAAGCCCTACAAGCAGGATGTGATCTTTTCCGAGAGTGTTTATCGAAAGGTAAAGGATACCTATCCCTGTCGTCTGGTTGATAAGGTTCAGGTCAAGGGAAAAACCGTCGGGGCTAATATCTATACTGCCTATGAGGGGGTCAATGTCCGGCAGGAACAGGCTTTGAAAATCCATCATGCAGCCATGGCCCGCTACTACGCCCTGGATTTCAAGGGAGCCCGTCAGTACTTTGATGCCTTGCTGAAGATTGTTCCCGACGACTATCTGGCCGGTATGTACCTTGAACGCTGCAAACGCTACATTGCAGATCCGCCTCCCTCAGACTGGAACGGTGTTGAAATTCTTACCAGTAAGTAATTGAACTCTGCTTTGGCGGTTAATTACATACTGGGTTAAAGTTTTTCCGCTATTCCGTTACTATCCAGGGAGCAGTTAGTTCCTGCTGTGTATCCGCAGTCCCGGATTGCATATATTTTTTTCCAGAACGGACAGATCTTTCAATGAAATATACAATAGACCTGCATACCCATTCCATTTCGTCAAACCATGCCTACAGTACGCTGCAGGAGATGGCTGCCCATGCACGGGACGCCGGTATTTCCATGTTTGCACTTACAGACCACGGCCCGGCTCTTCCCGGGGGTGCCCACGAGTATCACTTCGGAAATTTAAGGATTCTGCCGCCGAATATATACGGAGTGGAGATTCTTAAAGGGATTGAGGCCAATGTAACCAGCGAGCGGGGTGAGATTGATCTTGCTGGTGAAAGGCTTATAAATCTTGATATTGTACTTGCCGGATTTCACCGGAACAGCGGGTATAACAGCATATCCATTGAGAAAAACACGGAAACAGCGGTTAATCTATTCGCATCAAACCGAATTGATATTATGACCCATCCGGGCAATCCCGAGTATCCATTGGATTTTCACGAACTGGTTGCCGCTGCGGACAAGTACAATGTAGCCATCGAGATGAACAACAGCTCTTTTGTCTCCAGCCGAAAAGGTTCAGGCGACAACTGCAGGCAGCTGTTATCGATTGCAAAAGAGGCCGGGATCTTTATTGCCCTGGGAAGTGATTCTCATATCTCTTTTGATGTGGGCCGGCTCGATGTTGTTGCCGGTCTGGTAGAGGAAATTGATTATCCAAGGCATAAAATACTCAACTCAAGCAGGGAGCTTCTTGCTGATTTTCTCTCCATTCGGCATTAAGCATAAAGCTGTTCCAAAATCTGTGGTTTGACTGTGGTGTTTATACACTTCTTTGGGGGATTCCCTCTTGCATTAAACTGTTCTAACTGTTAAAACAGGTAAAACAAGCAATGCAAGAGGTGACAATGCCTGCGGAACGCAGTTGGTCTAATGAACCGAAGACCAAGGAAGAACAGGTCTATGAAAGACTCAAAGAGCTGATACTGAAAGGTGAGATTCCCGCAAAGGAGTTTCTCTCTCAGCGGACTCTGGCTGCAAAGGTTGATGCTGCGGTCATAACCGTCCGTGCAGCTCTGCGTCAGCTGGAAAATGACGGTCTGGTGGAGAATGTTCCCCGCTGGGGGGTGCGTCTTCCTGAGGAGACTGAAGCCACTCTGACCGACCGCTACTACATGCGGGCTCTCTTTGAATGCGAAGCGGTGCGGCAGCTGATAAGAAAACGGGAGAGCCTCGATCCGCAGTCCCTGATAGATCTTGCCAGAGAGTGCGACCGCATCGACCTTGATCCTGAAGGAAATGCTGAAGCCTTCGGGAATGTTCATTACTCGTTTCACCGTGAAATAGTCGCACTGGCTGGATCTCCCCTCATGAGCCGGATGTTTGAGCGGATCAACCTGAAGAATCTGTTTTTCTGGAATGCCTATCATACCTGGCATGGTATTGATTCCCGCCATTTAGGTGACCATGAGGCTCTTGTGATGAGTCTCTTTTCTCTGGACGAAGCAGCCGCTGCAGAGCTTATGGAAGGGCATGTTCAGAGGGGGCTCTCTTTTGAACTCAAAGGTATTAATGCATAAGACCCCGGAGAAGAACGGACTTCGGGATATTTTAATTTCTAAGGACAGTTATTATGAGCATGGAACAGACATGGAGATGGTACGGACCGGAAGATCCGGTTACCCTCAGTGATATCCGGCAGGCCGGAGCCACCGGAATCGTCACCGCACTGCATGATATCCCCATCGGGGAGGTTTGGCCCGTTGAGGAGTTGCAGAAGCGCAAGCGCATGATCGAGTGGGACGACTCGGTAAGCCCTGCGCGCAACCGGGGCCTGAGCTGGTCGGTTATTGAGAGTATTCCCGTCCACGAGGATATCAAACTCGGGCGTTCCTCCCGGGATAGATATATTGAACAGTACAAGCAGAGTATACGCAATGCGGGCAGTGTCGGGGTAAAAACAGTCTGCTACAACTTTATGCCCATTCTGGACTGGACCCGCACGGATCTGGAGTTTCAGCTTGAAGATGGATCACTTGCCCTGCGTTTTGATATGGATGAGTTTGCCGCCTTTGACCTCTATATGCTCAAACGGCCCGGTGCTGAGAAAGAGTGGGATGCTGAGCGTCAGAAATCCGCCCTTGAGGCCTTTGAGGCTATGTCCGGGGAGGACAAGGCTCTGCTTCAGCACAATATTATCGCCGGCCTCCCGGGAGGGCAGGAGGGCTATACCCTGGAGCAGTTTCAGGCAAAGCTGAACACCTACGGCACTGTGGATGATGCCGCGTTACGGGAGAATCTTGCCTTTTTTCTGAAGGCCATTGTTCCTGCAGCCATTGAAGCGGATGTAAAGCTTGCCATCCACCCTGACGATCCACCCTATCCTCTTTTCGGACTACCTCGAATTGTGAGCACCGAGAATGATCTGCGGCAGATTCTGAGTGTCTATGATACTGTCTATAACGGATTCACCCTCTGTACCGGCAGCTATGGAGTGCGGGCGGATAACGATCTTGTGCATATGATTGAGAAGTACGGAACCAAGCTGAACTTTGCCCATCTGCGTAGTACCCAGAGAGAAGCGGATGGAAGCTTTTTTGAGGCTGCCCACCTGCAGGGCAATGTGGATATGTACCGGGTAATGAGAGCGATTTTGAAAGAGGAAAAGCTTCGTATTGCCCTTGGCCGGAGAGATTCCAGCATTCCCATGCGGGCGGATCATGGTCATACCATTCTGGATGACCTGAATAAAAAGACCAACCCGGGTTATTCAGCCATCGGTATTCTTCGGGGGATGGCGGAGCTTCGCGGGTTGGAACTGGGGCTGGAACGGAGCGGTGCAATTTAGGTCTCCTGTTTTGACTCTTCCTTTTTTCTGTGGAATACTCATGAATAATGGGAACAGAAACAAGAATTGTAACCACAAGCGGCGGCCACAACTGCGGCGGCCGCTGTCTTTTTGATATTTATGTGGAGAACGGCCGGGCCGTAAAAATCCGGGGATCTGAACGAACCTTCGGGCCGGATAATCTTAAATTGACACCATGCAGCCGTGCCGGAAGCTACATTGAGCGGCTGAATCATCCCGACAGGCTTAAATATCCCCTGCGGCGAACCGGAAGGCGGGGGGAGGGCAGTTTCGAGCGGATCAGCTGGGACGAAGCCCTGGATACGGTTGCATCGGAACTTACCCGTATAAGCAGCAAGTACGGACCCCAGTCGCGATATGTAAACTACGCCACCGGGTCCCTGGGAAAGCTTGCTGAACGGATGTTCTTCAAACGACTTCTTGCCCTCACCGGCGGCTACCTGGACAGCTATAACACCTACAGTAATGCCTGTACTGTACAGGCCACACCTTATACCTACGGGACGGCGGTTACCGCCAGTTCCCGGGATACCTGGTTTCATTCAAAGCTGATCATCCTCTGGGGCCATAACCCGGTGGAGACCATCTTCGGCACGGGAACCGGCTGGTACCTGACAGAGGCTAAAAAGCGGGGAGCCCGGATTATCGTCATTGATCCCCGGCGTTCCGATTCTGCCAAAACCCTGGCGGACTGGTGGATTCCCGTATGGCCCACAACGGACAATGCCCTGATGGATGCCATGACCTGGGTAATGATTACCGAGAAGATCTACGACAGAGAATTTGTGGAGAAATTCTGCCTCGGATTTGATGAAGCGAGCATGCCCGAAGATATCCCGGAGGGGAACTCCCTTTCCTCATATGTGCTTGGAACCCATGACGGTATACCCAAAACGCCGGAGTGGGCGGAGGCCATCTGCGGGGTTCCGGCGGATGATATCAGAAAGCTCGCCCGGGAGTTTGCTCACGCCAAACCGGCTGCCCTTGTGCAGGGCTGGGGACCCCAGCGGCATGCCTACGGTGAGCAGCCAGCCAGAGGTGCCACCGTACTTGCCGCCATTACCGGCAATGTGGGCATCGACGGGGGCTGGGCCTCCGGGGCAGCCCAGGGACGGCGGGTACCCCTTGCTTCGGTAGTGCCGGAAAACCCGGTTAAGGCATCCATTCCGGTCTATATCTGGCCTGATGCCATTGAAAAAGGTACCAGCCTCAGTCCCGATGACGGCCTAAAGGGCGCTGATAAGCTTGTTTCCAATATCAAGTTTATAGCCAATCTGGCGGGGAATATTATGGGCAATCAGCACTCCGATATTAATGCTACCGCGGAACTGCTGGCAGACGAGAGTAAATGTGAGTTTATACTTGTCGCCGATGAGTTTATGACCAACAGCGCCAGGTATGCGGATATTCTGCTTCCCAGTACCAACTTCATGGAGCGCATTGATATTCTCGAGTCGGGTAACCAGGGGAATTACGCGGTATTTCTGGAGAAGGTTGTCGAACCGGAGTTTGAACGGCGTACAGGATACGACTGGATAGCCGAGATCGCGGATAGAATAGGTGTGGGCTCTGAGTTCCGGGGAGGGCGCAGTTATGAGGACTGGGCTCGATATGTTGTGGAGGAAACTCAGAAGAGGGTCCCTGACTTCCCCGGTTTTGAGAAGTTTCGTAAAGAAAGCATCTACTTCCCCGCATCAGGAGACTCCTACGTAGCCTTTCGAGAGCAGATAGAAGATCCTGAAAACAACCCCTTTCCCACACCTTCGGGAAAGATCGAACTGTTTTCTGAACGTCTGTATAGAATGAATAAACCCGATACCATTCCGGCTGTACCTAAGTATGTTCCCGCCTGGGAAGGACCGGAGGATCCCCTTATAAGAGAGTTTCCCCTCCAGCTTATCGCCTGGCACAGTAAGCGTAGCAGTCATTCAACCCTGGCCAATCTGGACCGTGCCGAGAAAGTAGTGGCCATGCATGTGAGCATGAACACTCAGGATGCCACGGCCCGGGGTATTGCTGACGGTGATATGGTGAGGATATTCAACAGCAGAGGTGAAGTCCGGGTGCCTGCTAAAGTGAGTGATGATATTATGAAGGGTGTTGCAGCCCTGCCCCAGGGTGGATGGTCCCGGCCGGATGCCTCGGGAGCAGACCGTGGGGGCTGTATCAATACCCTGACAAAATATCAGCCCACCCCCCTGGCGAAGGGTAACCCCCAGCATACCAACCTTGTTCAAATCGTTCCCTGTAGAGACGTTCTATAGAACGTCTCTACAGGGGGGATGCGTCCTTACAGGGCATGAATGGGCCGTTCCCAGGCGGCCATAGCGGCCTCTTTTACCGCTTCTGACAGGCTCGGGTGGGCGTGGATGGTGAGTGCCAGATCTTCGGCGCTGCCGCCGAATTCCATCAGTACTGCTGCTTCATGAATCAGTTCCGATGCATGTTCCCCTGCTATATGAACCCCTAATACGGTATCATCCTTCTTACGGGTAAGAACCTTCACCATGCCTTCTGCACTGCCTGATACTATTGCCCGGCCGTTGGCTGAGAAGCGGAAGACCCCTTTGGTATACTCTATTCCCTCTGCCCGGCACTGTTCTTCGGTTTTTCCAACCATAGCAGCCTCAGGTTTGGTGTACAGGGCTCCGGGAATAAGGGAGTAGTTCACCTTTCCGTATTTACCTGCAAGCATTTCCACACAGGCTGCAGCCTCTTCACTGGCTTTGTGAGCCAGCATAGGGCCTGCAATACAGTCGCCAACGGCATATATGCCCGCCGCACTGGTTTCGTATCTTTCTGAAACCGTAATGTGTCCATTCTCTGTTTCTATACCAAGGGACTTTGTATCAATGCCGTCCCAGGCAGCTTTTCTCCCCGCGGCGACCAGAACCTTGTCTCCCTGAAAATCCCTGAACTTGCCGTCGGCAGCCTCAGCTTTCAGCAGAACTCCTGAATCATTCGTCTGTCCTTCGAGGATTCTTACTCTGCAGTGAAACTCAATGCCCTGTTTCTCCAGACTCTTCTGTACTGTTTTGGCAATATCCCTGTCCCATCCTGTTAGAATTTCAGTCATGGACTCGATGATCTGCACACAGGCACCGAGTCTGGACCAGACACTGCCCAGTTCCAGCCCTATTACCCCGGCTCCGACAATAAGCAGTCTTTCGGGAACTTCGCTGAATGTTAGAGCATCTGTGGAATCTACTACTGAAGTGTGATCAAAGGGCAGAAAGGGCAGTTCTGCAGGCCTGCTTCCGGTGGCAATAAGAATGGAGTCCGAGTGGTACTCTTCGGATCCGACTCTGACTATCCCGGGAGTGTTTACCTTGGCGCTGCCCTGGATAATATCAACCTTGTTCCCTTTCAGCAGGGAGGCTATTCCCCGGGTGAGGCTTGAAACCACCCGGTTTTTACGGCTTATCATGGCTGGAATATCTATCGACGGAGGCGCGCAGACAATGCCGTGGTCTGATGCCTCCTGCTGAATCTGTTGGAAGAGGGCGGAGGAGGTTAACAGGGCCTTGGAGGGAATACAGCCTGCATTAAGGCAGGTTCCTCCCATGGTTTTCTCCTTCTCTATCAGGAGAACCTTCATTCCCAGCTGGGCTGCCCTGATGGCGCCCACATAGCCCCCCGGCCCTGCTCCGATAACTATGAGGTCATATCCTGTGTTCATAGCTATATCTCCAGCAGGAGCCGCTGGGGATTTTCCAGCTGTCGTTTTATAGATGCAAGAAACCCGACAGCTTCTTTTCCGTCGATAATGCGGTGGTCGTAGGTAAGGGCAAGATACATCATGGGACGGATAACCACCTGGTCATTCTCTGCTACCGGACGTTTCTGTATGGTGTGCATTCCCAGTACTGCTGTCTGGGGCGGTGTGGGGATCGGCGTCGACAGGAGGGATCCGAAGATGCCGCCGTTGGTAATGGTAAAGGTGCCTCCGGACATGTCGTCCAGGGTGAGTTTCTTTTCCCGTGCTTTGTTTCCGAAGCCGGCAATAGCTCTTTCTATGTCTGCAAAGCCCATGGCTTCGGCCTGTTTCAGTACGGGGACCACCAGACCCCGGTCGGTGGATACGGCAATTCCCACGTTGCAGGTTTTGTAGAGAATCATGTCCGTGCCGTCGATGGAGGAGTTTACCCGGGGAAAGTTATTCAGGGCCCGGCAGGCTGCCTTTACAAAAAAGGACATGAATCCGAGCTTTACCTGTTTTGAGGCAAGAAATTCCTCGCTCAGGCTTTTGCGGATTTCCATAACCGGTGCAAGATTTACCTCGTTGAAGGTGGTAAGGTGGGCGGATTCCCGTTTAGAGGCAATTAGATTTGCCGCTATGCTCCTGCGAATCCGGGACATGGGCTCCCTGGTGTACTCAGCACTGTTTTTCGCCTCGGGGCCCTGTGCTGCTTGTGCCGGGACATCCGGTGCGTGCGCTACTGAAGGTGCAGATACAGATTCTTCTTCAGATATGGCCCCTGCAATATGGACGCACATATCTGCTTTGGTTACCCTGCCGTCCTTTCCGCTTCCGGTAATTTTATCAGGATTGATGCCCCTCTCTTCTGCCATTCTCCGGACTGCCGGTGACTGATGCCCCGGTTTACCGTCCACGTCTGCTGCAGGCGTTATGCTTCCAATAATAGTCCCCGACGCTACTTCGGTATCCCGGGGTATAATAATTTTCAGAGTGCCCCCAGCCGGTGCGGGTACTGCAAGGGTAGCTTTATCGCTTTCCAGTTCGCAGAGATCGGCTCCCTCTGTAACGATGCTGCCGTCTTCAAAAATCCAGCTGCTCAAATAGGCGGTGGAAATGGACTCCCCCATTTCCGGAACGGATATATCAATTTTCATATAGTGTGCTCCTTGAATGCCCCGGTAAGTATTGCTTCATGCTCAATGAGATGCCGGGAATAACGCCCTGCTGCGGGGCTTGCTTTTGCCGGTCTGCCTGCATACTCAATCTCGAGGCCGCTGATTTCTTCCAGATATTCCCGGATAAAGGTCCAGGCTCCTTTATTCCGGGGCTCTTCCTGTACCCAGCGGATGGTGTGCAGCTCAGGCATCTGTTCAAGTATCCCTTTCAGCCCCTCTGCATCAAAGGGATAGAGCTGTTCAATCCGCAGCAGGGAGTACTCTGTGTCATTGATATCTGTAAGCTGTCTGCGAGATCGTGGTAGATTTTTCCACTGCAGACAAGCAGGGTGCCTGCATTGCTGTTGCCATCGTGGATCAGCGGTTTGAAACCGGGATCTTTAAAATCATCCAGATGGGAGACCGCCCGCTTGTCCCGGAGAAGGCTCTTGGGGGTCATGACTATCAATGGTTTGCGCCAGTCCGCTTTTGCCTGCCGACGCAGGAGGTGAAAGTACTGGGCCGGGGTACTGCAGTTACAGACCTGCATGTTCTCTTCCGCACAGAGCTGAAGGAAGCGCTCCAGGTAGCCCGAGGAGTGTTCCGGCCCCTGTCCTTCAAAGCCGTGGGGCAGGAGCAGTACCAGGCCGGATGTCTGCTGCCATTTTGTCTCCGACGCTGCAATGTACTGGTCAATAATAACCTGGGCTTCATTGACAAAGTCACCGAACTGGGCCTCCCAGAGTACCAGTACATTGGGACGGGTAAGGGAGTAGCCGAACTCGAATCCCAATACAGCGAATTCCGAAAGGGGGCTGTCGTATACCCGGAAAAACTCCTGGTCCGGGGTAATGTGCTGCAGGGGGTAATATGGCTCAGGTACCTCTTCGGTGTGGTTCCACCAGACGGCATGGCGCTGGCTGAAGGTTCCCCGGCCGGAATCCTCTCCTGAGAGCCGTACCGGACAGCCTTCGCTTACCAGAGAGGCAAAGGCAAGCTGTTCCGCAGTAGCCCAGTCCAGGGCGGTCCCTTTTTTGACCATTTCCCGGCGGCCCTGAATAATCTTCATAAGTTTCCGGTTGAGGTTCAGATTTTCCGGTATATCGGTAAGTCTTTCACCTAACTCCTTAAGTCGCTTTTTGGAAAGGCCGGTTTTCGTGCCCCCTGTATGGGTGTAGGGCTTCAGGGGAGTTTGAGGTTTCAGTGCCCCGCTGTTTTTATCTGCTTCCTTAAGGTACTCTCTGTATTCAGCAAGAAAGGAGTCCTGATCCGCTTGAGGATAAATTCCCCTGTCGGACAGAATCTTTCCGTAGTGGGCATAGACTCCCTCGGCGGATTTAATCCGTGAGTACATGCCGGGATGGGTAAAGGTAGGCTCATCGGATTCGTTATGGCCGTGGACCCGGTAGCAGATAAGGTCGATAACCACATCAAAGCCGAATTTCTGCCGGTATCTCAATGCAAGATCCATTGCCCGTACAACCTGTTCCGGATCGTAGCCGTTGACGTGGAAAATCGGTACCGGCTGCCCCTTTGCCAGGCTGGTGGGAAAGAGGGTTGACCGGGAATCGGACCATGCCGTGGTAAACCCGATCTGGTTGTTGACCACCAGATGGATGGTTCCGCCCGTGGTGTAGCCCTTCAGTTTAGCCAGATTCAGGGTTTCTGCTACAATTCCCTGGCCGGAAAAGGCGGCGTCACCGTGGATCAGGACGGGGATTACCTTTTTTCTGCACTTATCCTGCAGTCTGTTCTGAAATCCCCGGGCCTTTCCTTCCACTACCGGATTTACCGATTCCAGATGGCTGGGATTGGAAGTCAGGTGGAGAAACATCTCACCTTCCGGGAAGGAGATCCGGGATTCGTAGCCCAGATGGTATTTCACATCGCCGGAAAGCATATAATGCACCGGTTCCGGAGTATTGCCGAAGGTTCCGAAGAGTTCATCCAGGGGCTTTCCCATGGTATGGGCCAGTACATTCAGTCGACCCCGGTGACTCATTCCCAGAACAATTTCCTTCACCCCTTTTCCGGCAGCGGAGCGAGCCAGAAAATTTAGTGCCGGTATAAGTGCTTCAGCACCTTCCAGGGAAAACCGCTTTTGTCCGAGATACTGACTTCCCAGGAAGCGTTCAAATTCTTTGGCCCGTATAAGGTCTTTCTGGATTCTGATCTGTTCTTCTTCTCCGGGATCCCATAGTCCTGTCTTGTGCTCAAGCTTTTCCAGAAGCCAGGTGCGCATGCTCCTGTTCTGGATATGCATAAATTCACTGCCCATAGTTGAGCAATAGATGTCACGGAAGGTTTCTATCAGATCTTTCAGGGGCCTGGTCGGATTTGTAAGAAAACGTCCGCCGTAGAAGGTTTCCTCCATATCCCTTTCTGTCAGACCGTAGGTTTCCGGGTTCAGATGACGCTGGACACCGGTCTCTACCGCCTGAATATGGCGCATTGCTCTGGTTAGATAGCCTTTGAGGGGATTAACATCTGCATACAAATAACCGGCATGACGAAAGGCTGATATCAGGCGGTTAACGCTGCTCTGGCTCTGCAGTAATGAATACTGTGATTCAGTTGTGTTTTCCGGAAAGTATTCCTCGATCTCTGAATCTGCCGATTCAGGAATAAGCTCTTCCAGATATGCAATATTTTCCGGAGCAATTTTCTGGTTTCTCACCGCTTTGCCTCGCATGTGGGGGATAGTTTATGAAATTTTACTGTGCATAAGGACAGGTATCTCTTCCGGCAGGTCGGCCACATCGATGCCAGCCTGTTTCAGGGCGGCAATTTTTGCTTCCGGAGTTCCTTTCCCTCCGGAGATAATCGCCCCGGCATGACCCATTCTTTTTCCAGGAGGAGCACTCCGTCCGCAGATGAATGCTGTTACCGGCTTTGTCATGTTGGCAGCTATGTATTCCGCAGCTTTTTCCTCTGCATCGCCGCCGATTTCGCCAATGAGCACTACACCCCGGGTAACGGGATCTTTTTCAAACATTTCAAGCAGTTCGATATAGTTGCTTCCGATAATCGGGTCTCCTCCGATGCCGATACAGGTCGACTGTCCCAGGCCGGCCTGAGTAAGGCTGTATACCACTTCGTAAGTGAGGGTTCCCGAGCGGGAGATAACCCCGATGCCGCCGGGGGCGTGTATTTTTGCAGGCATTATTCCTGCCTTGCAGAGTCCGGGGCTTATCAATCCGGGGCAGTTTGGTCCTATAAGTCGGGCACCCTTTTTTCTTATGTAGTAATAGGTTTCGAGCATTTCATTAACAGGTACACCTTCGGAAATACAGATAATTAGGGGTATTCCAGATTCCGCAGCTGCCCGGATTGCAGAAGGTGCATGGCGGGCGGGAACAAAGATGACCGAGACGTCAGCGCTGGTGGCTCTTCTGCATTCTATAACACTGTCAAATACCGGGATTCCGTGAATACTCTGTCCTCCTTTCCCCGGGGTTACCCCTCCTACAATATTTGTCCCATCCCTCTTCATTGTCAGAGCGTGGAACGAACCGTCCCTGCCGGTGATCCCCTGAATCATGACTCTGCTTTTTTCATTGATAAGAATACTCATGCTGTACCTTTCTCTCTTCCTGAAGTCACCGGTTGGGTGGATTTGCTCAGTTCAACAACCTTTCTTACTGCGGTGCTGAGGGAGTCCTCGGCAGTTAATCCTGCGGATAAAAGGATCTCCCGGCCTTCCTTGTCGTTGGTTCCGATAAGACGGATAACCATAGGAACCATAAGATCGATCTGTTTCCGGGCTTCAATGATTCCTTTGGCAATATCATCACAGCGGGTTATCCCGCCGAAAATATTGACCAGGATAGCAGTAACCTTTGGATTTCTCATAAGAATAGTAAGGGCGGTAACCACCTTTTCCGGGTTTGAGCTTCCTCCCACATCGAGAAAATTGGCTGGAGACGCGCCGTAATACTTGATTATGTCCATAGTTGCCATAGCCAGGCCGGCACCGTTTACAATGCAGCCGATTTCACCATCCATAGAGACAAAGGTTAAGCCCGCCGCTCCCGCTTCTGTTTCATCCACCGAATATTCTTCGGGGTTTCGGAAATCGAGCAATCCGGGGATAATCTCCGCCGCGTTGTCATCTATGGTGATTTTTCCGTCCAGGGCTGAAAGGGTTGAGTCTGCAAGCCGGGCCAGGGGGTTTATCTCAATTAGAGTACATCCCTTTTCAAGGTAGAGACAGTAGATCCTGCGGATAATATCCACTGCCTGCATGGTAAGTATCTTGCTGTTAAAGATTTCGCCGCACGTCCGCATAAGCTCGTCTTCATTCACTCCCTTGTGGGGGTAGACAGGAATCCGTGTTATCCTGTCGGGCTTGGTCTCTGCAAGTGCCTCAATATCCATACCTCCCGCCGGAGAGAGTATGAGAGTAAGACAGTTTGCTCCCCTATCCAGAGTAAGGCCAAGGTAGTATTCCTGAATGATCTCGGCCTTCGGCACTACGAGCAGATGTTCGACGGTCTCTCCTTTTAGATTCATTCCGATGATTGTTTCTGCGGCTTTCTTTGCCGTTTCCGGTGAGTCTACTGTTTTTACTCCGCCGGCTTTTCCCCGGCCTCCGACCAGCACCTGGGCCTTGATAACTACGGATCCGCCCAGGGAGTCCGCAGCTGCAGCTGCTTCTTCCGGTGTATTCGCAATGATTCCCCCCGGATGGGGGATCAGGTATTCTGCAAACAGTTGCCGTGCCTGATATTCATGGAGTTTCATGTATAACCTCTCCCGGTTTATCGCCGCAGTCTCGGAGTTTTGTTCAACATTACCGCGAGGATCGACTTATCTGTCTGTACCATCCCGTCATGACTGATCTGCCGGGCATATTCGATTGTGTCTTCCGATTTATCACCAATGATGCCCGATTCGCTTCCGACAGTCTTATTGGAGAGAGCGAGTTTGGCACTCATGGCAGCCGATTCTACACAGGAGTAAATTTTAAGAGCACAGGTTTTCTTTGCTCCATCGCAGATTACTCCCATAAGATTGGCAAACATAATGTTGATGGTATTTTCAACCTGATTCAGCGAACCGGTGATGAGATATACGTATGCGCAGGCTGTTCCTATGGCCGCGGTAAAGGCTCCGCAGAGAGCTGAAAGACGTCCCTTGTGATAGGTAAGATAAAGAGCCACCATGTGGCTCAGGGCCAGAGCCCGGATTGTCGAGCTTTTGTCGCTCTTAAGGAAGTCCGCCAGTACCTGAACAGGCACAGTTGCGGTGATGCCCTGGTTCCCACTGCCTGAGTTTATTACCACCGGCAGGGGACATCCTGACATACGTGCATCCGATGCAGCTGAAGCAAGGACGGCACCGTACTGAAAGGCTTCATCAAGGGTGGAAATTTCCCGGCTGACTGTGGTGTTCATTGTTTTTCCCACACTCAGACCGTATGATTCGCCGATTGAGTGTTCTGCAATCGCCATATTTGTGTCGGCAACATCCAGAAGAAAGCTCCCTTCGTCTTCGGTTAAGTCTGCAACGAAGCCGAGGATATCCTGCACAGTCCATGATTCCGGATATACTCCTTCCTCATCGGCTTCCCCGCTGTCAATATCTTTCTGAACCAGGACTTTTCCGTTTTTGATTTTTTCAACCACAGTATCGTGTTCTCCGGCAATGGTTACCCTTGCGCTCTCGTCGCCGGCGGTAAGGGTTGCGGAGATGTAGACCGGAGGTACGTCGGAGGCAAGTTCCAGTGAAACCGGGTGAGTTTTCTTGAAAGTCAGAATATCGGAGGCGGTGTTCTCCGGCAGGGAGGAGAGAATATTGAGGCCCATGGAGGAATCTCCAAAGAGAACCCCCAGTAGAACAGAAGTGTCTGTACCGGTAAGGGTGCTGTTTGGGATACCAACTCCCATTACGTTTTTGATTATATCCCGGCTTGCAAGAATCGCTACCGAATCGGGATCTGCTCCGAGGAGGTCCCGGGCGAGTGCGCCGGTCAGGGCCGCCGCAGCCGGTTCGGTGCATCCCATGGCTGTCTTCAACTCCTTTTTCAGGAGAGAAAGGTATGTATTGTGCTTGTTCATGGACGGGAGACTAACATGCAAAAAATTGGATGTCCAGTATTTAATTTGAAAAAAATTGAGAGATCAACAAAAATAATGAAAGCAGTATTGCACTGATTTCGAAAATAATATAAATTGTCGAGATATCTTCAATAATGGTATAGTAATGTTGAGGATTCGATAATAATCTGCCGGGAAGGTTACAAATGCAGGAATGGACAAAAAGAAAACGCTTGGAAACTGTGCTTAAGGGTGAACTCGCCGACAGACCTCCCATTTCCGCCTGGCGGCATTTTACGGAAGTAGAGAATGATCCCATTGCTCTGGCGGAAAAAATGCTGGAGTTTCAGGATCAGTATGACTGGGACTTTATAAAGGTTAATTCCAGGGCCGTGTATTATCATGAGCCCTGGGGAAACAGATACGATAATACCAAATACACTGATGTTAAGCCCCTGCTGCTTGAGAAAGCGATAAACAGTGTAGATGATCTGGCAAAAATTGATGTAAAGCCGGGGGATTTTGAAAGCTTCGGTGAGCAGATTGTGTGTGCCAGGCATATTATGGATGGACTTACCGAAGATATCCCTGTTCTCTACACACTGTTCACTCCCATCGGAATTCTTTTGAATCTGTGCGGTGAGAGAAGTATCGGACGGTATCGGGAGTCTCCCCGTGATGAGAGTTATCTGTTTACCCTTATGGAAGAGAACCGGCTCCTTGTTCATCAGGCTTTGCAAAATATAACGGATACTTTTATCGATTTTGTGGCTAAGCTCATGGAGACCGGCATAGACGGCCTGTTTTACGCCGGTCTGGGAATGGCCCGGGAAGGATTTTTTACCCTGGAAGAGTGGGAAGAGCTGGTTAAGCCCTACGACCTGCAGATTCTTGAGACCATCAAAGATAAAACAACCCTTTTTCATACCTGTGGTATTTACGGAAATCCGGAGCGCTTCGTGGACTTTCCCATAAGCGCTCTTCACTGGGCGCCCAGTGCAACAGGAAATCCGCCTCTGAAGGGGAGTGCTTCCTGGTTGAAGGGCATGATTGCCATGGGTGGTGTGGATGAACGGCTGTTCGGGCAGGACAAGGCAGAAGAAATCGGAGAGCTTGCTGCCAGGGCTGTCGAGGAAAACAGGGATCAGCCCTTTATTCTTGCCCCGGACTGTTCGGTTTCCATCCGGACTAGGGACAGCGAACTGGAAGCTTTCAGGAATTCGGTAAGGTAAGCAGAGCATGACCACTGTTTCCGAGATGCTCGGGTATCTGGATACAATTAAGCAGTCTCTTGTTGATCATAATCGGTTTCTATTTGATCATCCCGAAACCGCCTTTAATGAATATATTTCGTCGGAACACCTGATTCAGTGGGCAGAAAAAGAGGGGTTTCAGGTTGAGCGCTTTCCCGCACCTCTTGATACGGCTTTCAAGGCAAGCCTTGTGGTCGGAAGCGGCGGTCCGGTAATCGGCTTTCTGGCAGAATATGATGCCCTTAAGGATATCGGACACGGCTGCGGTCACAATCTGATTGCCACTATGAGCTTCGGAGCAGCTCTTGCAGTTGTTGATGCAGCCGGGAAATCTGGACTTGACTGCACAGTTGTGATAGTGGGTACTCCGGCGGAGGAGTCCGGCGGGGGCAAGATCCTCATGGTGGAGGCTGGATGTTTCGATGGAATCGATTTTGCCATGATGATGCATCCGTCAGATAAAAACATGGTGGATGATTTCTCCTTTGCCAATGTTATCTACTCCTATGAGTTTACCGGTAAACCGGCTCATGCTTCGGCGGCTCCCTGGGAGGGGAATAACGCACTCGAAGGTCTGCTGCAGACCCTTAATCTGATAAACGGCTACCGTTGTCAGTTCAAGGATTATTCCCGGGTTAATCCCTGGATTGTGGAGAGCGGAAATGCAACCAATGTGATATCTCCCTACTCTCGAATGGAGATCAATATCAGGTCCAATGATCTTGATTACCTGGATGAGTTGATCCGGATTGTCGGCAGATGTGCCGAAAGCAGTGCCATGACATTCGGTTTGTCACTTGAAACAAAAAAGGTGAGTCCCCGTTATGCCCCGGTTGCCAACTGTCCGGTACTGGAACGGGTAATGCAGAAACAGTTTGAAAGTCTTGGCTGGAAGGTTGAGAAGAAAGCCCGTGATCATGGAGTAGGGTCGACGGATATGGGAAATGTCACCCAGGTTATTCCCGCCATACACGGTCATATAAAGCTTGGAGAGGGGTTGAAGACCCATACTGTCGGGTTTCGGGATGAGACAGTAACTCCGTCGGGTGTAGAAACCCTTGTTACAGGTGCAGCGGTTATGGCCGCAACAGCACTGGAGATTGCCGGATCGACGGACAATCTTGCAGAGATGAAACGCGCTTTTTCAGAGCGGAAGTCAGGAAGGAAAAATTAATGAAGAAGAGAATATCCGCACCGGTAGTCATCCCCTGTACAGACAGGGAAATCATCAAAGACGGGTATGTTGAGTATGAAGACGGCGTAATTACTGCTGTCGGTGCCATTGCAGATCTCAAAGACCGTGGAGACATAGAAACTGAACATTATCCCGGCTCAGCAATTATGCCTGGTCTTATCAACTCCCATGAGCATCTGAATACCAAATCCGCATATACTTCCTGGACCATGGATGTTATCCGCAATGAGCCTATTACCGCTCAGACCATTCGGGCGGTACGGAACGCGGCGGGAATGTTGAATGATGGTGTTACCACCATTCGCGAGTGCGGCTGTCGCGATCGTATAAATATCAGTCTCTCAAAGGCTTCGAGGGAAAAATGGGTGCAGGCCCCTAATATAGTTGCCTGCGGCAGCCCCATCTCCATGATTGGGGGCCACTGTTATTATTATTCACATGAGATTTCCGGCCCTGTTGAGGCTGTTGCTGCGGTAAGAACCGAGCTTAAATTTGGTGCCCACTTTATCAAAGTTCATGCCACAGGCGGTGCCGGAACAAAAGAGGGAAGCCCTGAATGGCGTCAGCTGTCACTGGAGGAACTTACCGCAATTGCCAATGAAGCCCATGCCAACGACAAGCGTGTCTGTTCCCACTCTATCGGTCGTGAAGGGTGTAAAAACACCATCCTTGCAGGAATTGACTCACTGGAGCATGGCCATTATCTGGATGATGAGCTTTTGACTATGATGGCAGAGCTCGGAACCTATTACGTTCCTACCTTGACCGGGTATATACCCCTTGCCCGTCATGGTCTGGAGCTGGGACGGCCGGCATGGATGGTGGAGAATGCCAAGGCTCTGCTTGAAAAGCATCAGGAGGTAATGGTCAAACTGAAAAAGTATCCGGAGATTGTGGTGGCAACCGGTTCCGACAGCACCGGAAGTGTTGCTACTGAGATAGAAGAACTGAATAAATCAGGTTTTGAGCCTATGGATGTCCTTCTTTTTGCAACCCGCAACGGTGCTGATGTTCTTGGGATTCTGGAAAGAACAGGTACTCTGGAGAGTGGAAAAGAGGCGGATATTATTGTCCTTGACGGGAATCCTCTAAAGGACCTTTCCGTACTGAAACAGGTCAAACATGTAATAAAGACCGGAGATATGATTCGCTAGGTTCTGGGAACAAATTGGGGTAACTCAATTGTAAATAAAAAAACCTTGGGAGAGGTGTTATGAAGCGATTTTTTGTTTTTGCTTTGCTTGTTGTAATGATTTCTTCCCCCCTGCTGGCAGGCGGCCAGGAAGAGGGCGGCGCCGGAAAGCCGGTTGAAATCAGATTCGGTCATCAGATGACTCCGGAAAGTACTGAAGGACAGGCCTATCAGTATTTCAAGGAGATGGTGGAGAATAAAACCGCAGGTTCGGTTATTATCACTCTGTATCCTGCAGAGCAGCTTGGCGACAGTAAGAGCCAGATCGAAAGTACTCTTATCGGAACCCAGGATGTGGTAGCCACCGGAGCTTCTCTGTTTTCCCGCTTCGATCCTATCTTCAGTGCCTTTACTGTTCCCTTTCTTTTTAAGGACAATGCAGCTTTCAGTGAAATGATGCAGGGTTCCATCGGAAAAATGCAGCAGGATGCTCTGCTTGATGCCGGGCTGGTACTGATTAACCCCTCCAGAAACATGATGCGTGGACCTTACCGTGTTATGGCTTCCAAGGTGCCCATCAACAGCGTTGACGATATCAAGGGCCTTCGGTTTCGAACCTACGAGAACAAGATCTACATGGGCGCCTGGTCAGAACTTGGTGCAAACCCCATTGTAATCCCCTGGGGCGAAGCGTATATGGCGCTGATGCAGGACACTGTTCAGGCGGTTGTTTCTCCCATGAGCAGTCTCTATTCTATGAAGTTCACTGAGGAAGCCAAGTATGTTACTGCAATCAATGAGTACACTTCTGATTGTATCTGGGCTATGAACAAAGCAAAATGGGACACTCTTACTGCGGAACAGCAAGCCATAATTACCGAGTGTGCCGGACTGGCCGGTGAAAAAATGAGCGAACTTGATGCCGCAAGCGTCGATGCCTCAATTAAAAAGATGGAAGAAGAGAATGGCGCTGTTTTTTCTACTGTTGACACTGCACCTTTCCGTGCAAAGCTGATGGGGTTCTATAGGGATCTTGAAGCCTCAGGAAAGCTTCCCGAAGGGTTTATAGCATCTGCTCTTGGTGAGTAAGTTGAAAACTCTTCTGGAAAAAATATCAAAACTTCAGCTGGGGATCGCTTTTGCGGCCCTGGCTGGGGTTATTTCAATCAACTTTCTCGAAATATGTATGCGCTATTTTGCCGGTAAGTCCATGGTCTGGATTCAGGATTACAGTCTACTGTTGATGGTCTGGATTATCTTCCCCGGTGCAGGTGTTATTGCCTACCAGAAACGGGATGTGACTATAACCATTCTTACCGATCATTTACCTGAAACCTTTGCTAAATATCTTGAAATAGCGGTATCCATTGTTGTGAGTATCTTCTTTGCCCTGCTTGGACGATACAGTACAACTCTTCTTCTGAAACAGGGAGGGCAGACTACGGTTACCGCCATGATACCTTTGCGTTTTTACACCCTTTCTCTTGTTGTTACTTCGTTTTATATGGCGGTTGTTTATTTTCATAGCGCCGTGGAATCACTGTTCAAAAGAAAAGGCGGCTGAGATTATGGAATTAGGTCTTATTCTACTAGGTTCTTTTCTGTTAATGATGGTCCTCGGGTTCCCAATTAGTGCTTCCATGGGGCTTTCTACTCTACTGGCTATTTTTACCAAACATTTTAACCCGGAAATTCTCCCCCTGCAGTTGCAGAGCGGTGCTGCAAACTCAACCCTTATTGCGATTCCCTATTTCCTCCTTGCTGGAAATATTATGAACTCCGCGGGAATCAGTCAGAAGATTTTTGACTTTGCCAATGCCCTTATCGGTTTTATGCGCGGCGGTCTGGCTCAGGTTAATGTACTCGCAAGTATGATATTCTCCGGTATATCCGGATCCTCAACAGCGGATGCTGCAGGTCTTGGTCTTATTGAGATCGATGCTATGAATAAAAAAGGGTATGACAAGCCTTTCTCTGTTGCCATTACCCTGGCTTCTTCTGTAATCGGACCGATTATACCTCCCAGTATCAGTTTCATTATTTTTGCCATGCTGGCTGAAGTATCTGTGGCCAAGCTCTTTGCAGCCGGCCTTATTCCCGGAATTATTGTTGGTATTCTTCTTATGATTACCAACTACCTGATTGCCAAAAAGGGAAAAATAACCATACCCGAACCTGAACCTTTCCAGCTGAGTGAGGTGGGCAGAACTTTTAAAAGCGGGTTTCTTGCTATTATTGCTCCGGTTATTCTTCTCGGGGGAATTCTCTCCGGTATTGTTACTCCCACAGAGACAGGAATTATTGCGGTGGTCTATTCGATCCTTGTGGGTCTGATCTACAAGGAACTTACCGCAAAAGGTCTGGTAGCCGCTGTAAAATCAACAATAACCGCAACGGCGGTGATCATGTTCATGATCGGTATGGGTAAATCGATAGGCTGGGTTGTTACCATAGAGCAGCTTCCTCAGCAGGCCTCAGCGGGACTTCTTGCACTGACCCACAACAAGTATGTAATGCTTGTGGGGCTCAACATCTTCCTGCTTATTCTGGGAATGTTTCTTGAGGCCAACACCATCAAATTGATTATGGTACCCCTGATGCTGCCGATTATTGATGCCATGGGAATCAGTCGTCTGCAGTTCGGTGTAATCCAGACTCTTAATGCCCTGGTTGGTATAACAACTCCTCCTGTCGGTATCGGTCTGTTTGTAATGAGTTCGGTAACGGGTATGAAGATTACGGAGATTGTTAAGGCGTTTAAACCCTTTTATGTAACCCTGCTTATAGCCCTGCTGGCTGTGACATATATTCCCGCACTGACTACCTGGCTTCCGTCGGTGCTGTTTTAATCCGGAGGACTCAACATGAGCATTTTTGAAGCTTTTATGCTTATCTGTTTTGGCGCAGCCTGGCCTTTGAATATTTATAAATCCTGGATCACCCGTTCCACCGTGGGCAAGAGTCTTCCTTTTATTCTGGTAATTTTTGCCGGGTATATCTCGGGGGTAACCCATAAGATTTTGTACAGCCGGGACATTGTTCTTGGACTGTATATTATCAATCTTCTTATGGTCTTTATTGATATTCTGCTTTATTTCCGCAATATGCAGCTGGATAAGAATCGGAAAAAGGAAAAGTCTGCATAAGGTTTGACTGTCCTGAAATTTGCATTACGCCGCATCCCGAAAAGGGGTGCGGTGTGATTGGTGAAAATATTGATTATCCAACAAAATATAAAGAAAATACCGAAATAGCAACATTTTTTGCCCTTTTATAATTGCATATTCTTTGTATCCCTTGTATTATAACGAAAGATCAACAAACATTTTGGGTCAAAATTGAAAATTTAACAAACATAGGCCCGTTTTACTGACAATATAAGGAGCGATATGAACCGGGATAAACTGCAGCAGATCATTTCTGCTACTCGGCTGACAAAAAAAGAGAGCCTTGTAGCTGAGTATTTAATTAACAATCTCAATGCCATCTGCTTTATGTCTGCATCCGAACTGGCTCGTACCCTCAATGTCAGTGACACCACGGTCAACAGAACGGTGAAAACCCTGGGATACAGCACCTTTCTGAGCTTTCAGGCCAAGGTACAGCAGTCGATGGTGAATCAGTCGAAGGAGTCTTTCTTTCTTCCTCCGTCCGAGCGGCTTAATCAGGATATACAGGACAAATCAGTTGAACAGTATGTTTTGCGATTGTCTGAAGTTTTCTCAGAGAATGCCAACAGTGTGTTCGAGCGGAATTCCCAGGAGACAATTGAATCGGCCATTAGCATTCTTCTTAACAGCAAGACCAAGTACATCTGCGGTCAGCGCCCCACCATCTATCTTGCGGAACGATTCGGTGTAGTGCTCAGGATGATTATTGAAAATGTACGCATTGTGTACGGCAGTTATTCCTTTGAGCAGGTTCTGGATATTACTCCCGAGGACTGCCTGTTTGTTATTGATTTTAATCGCTACAGCAAAAATGCGGACAGGCAGATTCAATACGCCCGGGAGAAGGGCAGTAAAGTCATTCTGCTTACTGACAGACCCACCGCACCATTTGCCAGGTTTGCTGATGTTGTGCTGGTGGTTAACGTGCTCGGGTTGAGTTTTTTCAACTCAGGTATAGCTCCTCTTATGCTGCTGGAGTATATCTGCTCCCGTCTTACGGTTCTGCAGGATACAAAGGTTAAAGAGCGGCTTGCCGGGCTGGATCCATATTTTGACAGTTTCAGGTTGCAAAGCTGATTGTCTAACAGTCGGTATAATAATTTTTTGGAGGAACAATGAGACGGTTTCTTTTATTCAGTATGATTACTCTCCTCGTATTTGTCGCTTCAGGCTGTGGTTCTAAGGAAGAATCAGCAGAAGCTGCTGCTTCAGCAGTAAAGGAAATTACCTACGCCAACGCGGCGGATATTTCCACCCTGGATCCCCGTAACGCCACCGGTACCGATACCGCGGCTATTCTCGCACACATGTTCAGCAGTCTTCTGAAGACTGACAAAAACATGCAGGTTGTTCCCGATCTGGCGGCGTCGTATGAAAACATTGACACCACCACCTGGAAGTTCACCCTCAAGGACAATGTCACATTCCATGACGGCTCAAAGCTGACCAGTGCGGATGTAAAATACACCTTTGACACAATTGCCGATAAGGATAAGAAGTATCGCCTTGCATCAGATTTCTCTTTCATCAGTATTGAGGTTATTGATGATTATAGTTTCTACCTTAAAACTGTGGAGCCTTTTGCAGACCTTCAGATTCGTCTGAATTATGTAAAAATTCTTCCCAAGGCCTATCTGGAGGAAGTTGGCGATGAAGAATTTGCCAAAAATCCCATCGGAAGTGGTCCCTACAAGTATGTAGAGCGGCTTAAAGATGAGCGGGTTGTAATGGAGGCATACGACGGCTACTTCGGCGGAAAACCGGCAATTGACAAGATTACCTACAAGATTATCCCTGAAGCGGCTTCCCGTATAGCTGCCCTTGAAGCGGGTGAAGTTGATATTATTGGAAAGGTTTCAACCAGTCAGGTGCCAAGACTCCAGTCTCTTGATAACATTGAAGTGGTTGGAAACCCCACCACCCGTGTAATGTTTCTCGGCATGAACAGCCTTGCTGAAGGTCCTCTGCAGGATGTACGTGTCCGCAAGGCTCTTAACTATGCGGTTGACCGGGATCTTATAATCGAAGGTGTTCTTGACGGTTACGGCAACAAGCTGGCGTCCATCTCCAATCCGGAGTTTTTCGGCTATGATGCCTCCATTGAGGGATATGAATACAATCCCGAAAAGGCCAAGGCTCTTCTTGCCGAAGCTGGTTATGCTGATGGTTTCGATCTGGATTTTTCCGTTACAACCTCTTATCTAAACGGTACTGATGTTGCCCAGGCAATTGCATCACAGCTTGGCGAAGTGGGAGTAAATGTTAACCTTCAACAGATTGACGCTGGACAGCAGCGGGAACAGATTATTAACAAGACTATATCCGGACTTTACATGTTTGGTGTTGGTGGACCATATTGTACCATCGACCTTGTTGCCAAGCTCTCTTTTTCTACCGGTGAACGCTATTCAACTTACTCAAACCCCGAGTTTGATGCCCTGCGGGTAAAAGCGGCGGCTACCATTGACGATACAGAACGGGCAGCCCTGCTTTCCGATCTGCAGCAGATGGCCATCGACGACGCGGCAGGTCTCTTCCTGTATCAGCAGTATGGACTCCTGGCTAAAAACAGCCGTGTCCAGAACTGGTCCCCCAGAATTGACGAAATGATCGTTCTGATTGACGCTGACGTAAAATAATCTTATATGGCAAAGAGGCAGTTACTGCCTCTTTGCCCCTGGAATTAACTTATGCGGAAATATCTTCTTAACAGATTTCTCCAGTCTCTGATTGCCATTTTAGGCATTACAATGGTGGTCTTTTTTGTACTGCACCTGGCAGGTGATCCTGTCGATCTGCTGGTTCCACCCAGCGCTTCCATCGAAGATATTGAGCGCCTTCGTGCGGAGATGGGCTTTGATGATCCTGTGATGGTTCAATATGCCAGGTTTATGGGCAATATGCTCCACGGCGACCTGGGTATGTCGTATAACTACAATGAACCTGCTCTGACGCTGGTTCTGGAACGTCTTCCTGCTACCCTGCGCTTAACGGGGGCAGCACTGTTTATCTCTCTTTTATTCGGAATTCCTGCCGGAGTAATCTCAGCAGTAAAGCGGAACTCAAGAATTGATGCTGTTATCCGCACCCTCGCTCTTTTAGGACAGTGTCTTCCTGCATTCTGGCTTGGAATAATCATGATTCTGCTTTTTTCCGTGAAGCTGCACTGGCTGCCGACTTCGGGCAATGAGTCCTGGAAGTCTATTATAATGCCGGCCTTTACCCTCGGAGTATATACAGCTGCGACGGTTACCCGTCTGCTGCGATCAAATATGATAGAAGTTTTAAGCAAGGAATATATAGATACGGCGAAAGCCAAGGGTCTTGCCCCTGCTATGGTAATAATGAAGCATGCCTTTAAGAACGCCATCAGTACCGTGTTGACTGTTCTTGGAATGCAGGTTGCTTTACTGCTGGGAGGATCGGTAATCACCGAAACTGTTTTCGGTTGGCCCGGCATAGGCAGGCTTGCAGTTCAATCGATTACCAACAGTGATTTTAATGTTGTACTGGCGATTGTCATTCTTATGGCCTCAGGGTTTGTACTAATCAACTTTATTGTTGACCTTCTGTACAGCATTATCAATCCCAGAGTCAAGCTTCATGGTTAGGACGGTAGTATATGTTGCGTAGTTTAATAGACAGTAAAACCGGTCTTATCGGGATTCTTATACTTATCGGGGTTCTTCTGATGGCCCTTTTCGGCAGTTTTCTGACTCCTTATGATCCGGTTAAGCAGGATATTTTCAACAAGCTTCAGCCACCGGTTTGGAGCGGCGGCACCGGCGAGCATGTTTTCGGAACAGATCAGCTGGGCAGGGATATCCTGTCGCGCATTATGCTGGGAAGCCGGATAACCCTGATTGTCGCTTTTTTCGGTACCGTTGTTGCCGGAATTGCCGGGGTAATTATCGGTTCCATTGCCGGATACTACGGGAAATGGGTTGATGCCCTTATTATGCGTATTGTTGATATTCAGCTCTCTTTCCCCTTTATTCTGCTTGCCATTTTTATTGCGGCAGTTCTGGGACCTGGTCTTGAAAATATAATTCTTATTGCCGGAATCAGCGGATGGGTGCGCTATGCCAGGCTTGTTCGTGGAGAAATCCTTGCTATAAAAGAGATGGAGTATATTGAGGCAATCCGTTCTGTCGGCGGATCGGATCTGAGAATAATCTTTAAGCATATTCTTCCCAATGTACTGAGCCCGATTATTGTCATGGCAACCCTTGAGATGGCCAGGATTATCCTGATGGAGTCGGCACTGAGTTTTCTTGGTCTTGGTGTACCAATCGAAATTCCCTCCTGGGGACGTATGCTGGCCGAGAGCCGCACCTATATGGTCACGTCACCCTCCATGGCGATCATTCCCGGACTTTTTATTACTCTTTCGGTTCTTGGTGTAAACCTTCTGGGAGACTGGCTGCGGGATTACCTTGATCCCAAACTGAATGTATAGGAGGGACCCATGAAGGATTCCTTGCTTAAGATAGACAAACTGAATGTAAGCTTTGATACACCCAAAGGCCTGGCAAAGGCGGTAAACGGTATCAGTTTTAATATAGCAAAAGGTGAGAAGCTGGGTCTTGTAGGTGAATCCGGTTCAGGGAAGAGTGTCACTGCCAAGAGCATTATCCGTCTGCTCCAGTCACCGCCTGCGATTGTTGAGGGGGAAATAATTCTTCAGGGAGAGTCTCTTCTTAACAAGCCGGAGAATGAAATGAGGGCCTACCGGGGTAATAAGATATCCATGATATTCCAGGAGCCCATGGTAAGCCTGAATCCCCTGTTTACCGTGGGGAATCAGCTTGTTGAGCCTCTGAAACTGCATAAGCAGATGGGCAAAAAAGAGGCAGAGGAAAAGGCGGTCGAGATGCTTCGTCATGTGGGGATTCCTTCTCCTGAGCAGAGGATGAAACAGTATCCCTTTGAGCTCTCCGGCGGGATGCGGCAGCGTGTAATGATTGCCATGGCTCTGTTGTGTGAACCGCAGGTTCTGATTGCCGATGAACCGACCACGGCACTTGATGTTACCATTCAGGCTCAGATTATTGAACTTCTTAACCGGATAAACCGGGAGTTTGGTACCGCCATTATACTCATAACCCATGACCTGGGAGTTGTGGCCGAGATGGTGGATACCGTGGCGGTTATGTATGGCGGCTATATTATGGAGAAGGCGCCGGTGGTGGATCTTTTTCAGAAACCCCTCCACCCCTATACGGAAGGGCTGTTGAACTCGGTTCCCAGCATGAATGACGATCTTGAACAGCTGCAGACTATAGAAGGTCAGGTGAACAGTATATACAAGCAGCCCCGGGGATGTGCATTTCATCCCCGTTGTCCTGTTGCACATGACCGCTGTAGAACCCGGGTTCCACCGGATATTGAAAAGGACGGACGGCTGGTAAAATGCTGGAATTACGCAGCTGATGTACAGCAGGGTAAGGGGAAATAGCATGGTTAGTCAGACAAAGGATCTGCTGGTTCTGGAAAATGTGAAAAAATATTTCCCTGTACACGGAAAGCCGTCAGAGTTTGTGAGAGCTGTGGACGATGTAAGTCTGAGGGTAAAGCAGGGCTCTGTGCTTGGGATAGTCGGAGAGTCTGGGTGCGGAAAATCAACCCTGGCACGGCTTATAATGCGGCTGATAGAGCCCACATCGGGAAGCGTTTTTTTTGAAGGGAAGGAGCTTACAGCACTGCCCAGCCGGGAACTCAGGAAGATCCGCAGGAATATTCAGATTATCTTTCAGGATCCCTATGCATCTCTGAATCCCCGGCAGAGGATAGGGAAGATGCTCAAGGAACCACTGAAGATCCATCGAATTGCATCGGGAGAGGCTGCCGACCGTCGTGCCCGGGAGCTTGTGGAGATGGTTGGGATGAATGCTGACAGTCTGGACAAGTTCCCCCATGAATTTTCCGGCGGACAGCGCCAGCGGCTCTGCATTGCCAGGGCATTGGCTGTGGAGCCGAAGCTGCTTATATGCGATGAGTGTGTCTCTGCACTGGATGTCTCTATTCAGGCACAGATAGTCAATTTACTGAAGGAACTACAGAAGCAGCTTGATCTCACCATGATTTTTGTTTCCCACGACCTGCGGGTAGTCAAGCATATTTCAAGCGATGTAGCAGTAATGTACCTTGGAAGAGTTCTTGAGACAGCTCCAAAGAAAGAGCTGTTTGACAATACCTGCCATCCGTACTCGAAGGTCCTCCTGGGAGCAGTTCCTGTCTGTGATCCCACGGTGAAAAAAGAGCGGATCTTTCTTCAGGGAGATCTCCCCAGTCCCATCCACCAGCCTTCGGGATGCAAATTCCATACCCGCTGCTATCAGGTCAGGGAGGAATGTAAGGGACAGGAACCGCTGCTGGATATGATAGAGAAGGAACACTACTGTCGTTGTCCCTATTGGGAGAACTGATTTTACTGGAGAACACCAAAATGACGAAAACTGAACGCATAAAAACCGCAATCGAGGGCGGAGTCCCGGATAAAGTGCCCTATTCAATCTGGTCGCACGTACCGGGGATCGACATGATTCCGGAGAAGATCTCTGACTTTACCGTGGATTTCTATAAAACCTATAATGTTGATTTTATAAAGACCATGAATAACGGAATGTACTGTATTGAAGACTTCGGCTGTACTGTGGATTATTCGGAGATAGAGAAGGGCGGGGTAGCAAAACTTGTCTCGTCTCCGGTAAACAGCATTGCCGATTATGCAGAAATCAAAAAAGTCGGCATAGATTCCGGGGCTCTGGCCCGGGAGATTGAATATCTCAGGCTTCTGATGGAAAAACTCAACGGTGAGGATGTTCCTGTTATCTTCACTGTTTTCAGCCCCATAACCACTGCAGACAAGCTTGCCAACCATAAGCTGGTGGAGCATATCCGTACCGGAGAGACAGCTCTAATCAAGCAGGCGCTGGAGGAGATCACGGCTACTACAAAGGAGCTGGTCAGGAAGGTGACCACCAGTGGTGCCGCAGGAGTGTTCTTTGCGTCCCAGATGAGCAGCTACGATGTTATGACCGAAGAGGAGTATGAAGAGTTTGGCAAGCCCTACGATCTTGAGGTTCTGAATGCCTCAGAAGGATGGTTCAATGCTGTTCATGCCCACGGGGACAATATAATTTTCAATATCCTCAAGGACTATCCCGTTGAGGTATTCAACTGGCATATAGGGGAAACCCTGCCGGATCTGGAGGAAGGCCTCGATCTTACCGGGAAATGCATTATGGGAGGTATTCAGCGCATGGATATCACCAACGGCAGGCGCAATGAGATTGCAAACCAGATATACCGGGCAATTAAAAGTACAAACGGACGGAATCTTATTCTCACCCCGGGCTGTGTAATTCGCTATCCTCTTGAGCCTTCAACCCTGGGGTATATTTCCAGAATCAAACAGACAGTTGAATCCTCCCTGGGCCTGGGAATGGATTATCAAAAGGAAGGAGGAAGGAAATGATGGAAACTCCGGTAATAGAATTGAGGGGATCCGAGTTCGAACAGGGTGTACAGCACGGTAGGCAGCTTCGTGATGTGATTCTTTATAATCTGGAACGGACCCGGGAAAAGCTCAGAGATACACACTGTGATATGGAACGCTATGAGGCATTTCTGCAGAAGAATGCTGTTTTCTATCAGAGCAGACATCCTGAACTGTATGAAGAGATGAAAGGGATAGCAGAAGGCGCGGACCTTTCTTTTGATGATATTCTGATGCTGAATATCCCCGCCTACTTTATGACCGATTTCTTTGCTCAGGAATGCACCATGGTCATGGCAAGGGGAAAGGCGACAGCTGACGGCTGCACCTATGTAATTAAAAACCGGGATATGAGTATGGGTATTCAGCAGCGGGCCTTCCGCAGGGTATATCCGGACGGCCTGGTGATTGTTGAAGTAAATGGTGCCGGTATTATTACCTATCCTGCTGGAGGGCTGAACAACCGGGGGCTTACGGTAACCACCACCGGTTTCTGGTCTAAAAAAGCTGCACCCGTGCTGGATGATGTGGAATCCCGGCATATTTTCATGAATGTACAGCTTCTTCTGAAGAACTGCTCAACCATTGATGAAATGCTGGAATATATAGACCGGGAACCCTGCATGAATGGTCTGAATATAATTGCAGCGGATAAAGAGAAGGCCTGCGTTGTTGAGATGACCCGGGACAGGCGGGTGGTTCAGTGGGATGACGGTACCGGTATTCTGTACCGGTCCAATCATTACTTTTCAGAGGAACTGAAAGAGCTTAATCCGGAACCGGACCAGTATCCATCGACCTTTAACCGTTCCCGCCGGGTTAAGCAGCTGCTTGATGAGAGATACGGACGAGTACGCTTTCAGGATCTTTTCCGTATTCTTTCCGACCATACAGATGCCCCCAACTGTCTCTGCCGGCATCCCGAAGGGGACGCCAAAGGGAAGACTGTCTCTACCAGCCTGTTTGTGCTGGAGGATAACGAGGCGTGGACTACTCTGGGGAATCCCTGTATGAGCCTGCGCTATGCAACACTTGAGGAGAAATAATGAGTACTGCTGTTCATGAATATGTGCAGAAAAGACTTGGGAAGCTGAAAGAGACCATGAAAGAGAAGGGGATTGATGCCGCGTTTATCATCAAGCCCGAGAATGTTTTTTATTACAGCAATTTTAATCCTGTTCTGAACAGTCATCCCGCAATTATGCTGGTTCCTGCCGTAGGGGATTCCACCCTGCTTATTCATGCAATCCGCCACGATCATGCCAGGGATGAAGGCGCCATTGACAATATAGCGCTTTACGGCAAATGGGGGAGTCATAAAACCCTCGCTATGGATCCCGTCGAAGCTGCTTCTGAGATTCTTGGCAAGGTGGAGACTCTGGGTATTGAGGAGGAGAATATCTCCTATCGCTATTTTACAAAACTTACCCAAAGTCTGTGCTGTTCAAAAACTGAGGATATCTCCGGGCTTATAAAAACAGAAAAGCTGATAAAGGATTCCCACGAAATCGGCTGTATGCGGATTGCAGCAAAGCTGGTTGATATCGGGGTAAAAACCGCTATTGAAAACATTGCTGCCGGGGCCAATGAAATAGAAGCCTGTACGGAAGGGCAGTATGCCATGCGCAAACTGTGGCAAACCAGCTACTCTGAGTATGAAATAAGCGGCTTCGGAACCTCCGAGGGGGGGATGATCGACAGCCTCGATATGTGGTCTCTGAGTAATGAGCGCATTGCTTATGGTTGTGACTGTCCCAGGGCGTATACTCCGAAGAAGGGAGATGTGGTGCTTCCCATGGCCTGGGCGAAGGTGAGTGGCTATCACGCGGAAAACGAACGTACGGTGATTATGGATACCCTCAGTGAAGAACGGGACCGGGCCTATCGGGCCATGCTGGATGCCCGGGCAGCTGTGTTTTCAGTTCTGAAGCCTGGAATCCTCTATGAAGACCTTTACAACACTGCTGCAGCAGTTTTTACAGACTATGGATTCGGGGAGATTCTTCCAGGAAGAATCGGTCATGGAATTGGTAACTCGGGCCACGATTATCCTTCCCTTGCAAAGGGGAATACCATTCCACTGCAGAAGAATATGGCACTGACAGTTGAACCCGGCCTGATGACCGATACTCTGGGAGGTATGCGTCATTCCGACTCGGTGGTCATTACTGATGACGGCTATGAATCTCTTACCGAACTGCCAAACGGGGCTATCCGGATTGCCGGCGGTAAGGTAGAGTATTTGTAATTTTTTACTGATTTCCGGGAGACTGAACACATGGAAATGCTGGACAGAGTAAAAGATATGTTCTGGGGAAGAAAAGATTCCGGAATATTCAGGGAGATTCCCGCAGGGCTGTCGGGGAAGTTATTTACCAGCCCCATGCCCTTCGGAGCTTACGACAGAGGCAGCCGGCTGATAGAAGCGTATCACCGGCATGGTGTCAGCCATGTCTTTTCTCTGGTTACCGATGAGGAAGTAGCAAAGAAAGCCCGTAAAAATATCTTTAAAGAATATGCATCCGCGGGAATAGGATGTTCCCGCTATATAATCCCGGATTTTCAGGCTCCCGGCATTAAGCTTATGCAGGACCTTGTAGCTGAGGGGGTGGATCGGCTCAGAAAAGGGGAGAGGATTATTATCCACTGTCATGCAGGTGTTGGAAGAACGGCGGTTGCTGCGGCGTGTATCTACATGAAGGTTAAAAACTGTTCTGCAGATACTGCTATTGAGCATGTCAGGGGTGATATGATGGTGAACCTTACCTCGGAGCAGAAGAAGCTGATCCATCTGTTTGAGGAGCACCTGTCAGTTAAACCCTGGGGCGGCACCGGAGCTCAGTCCAAGAAAGATTCCCGGGCGTAACTTATCGTTAAGTTCAAATCGAAGACTTAATTCTCCTACGGGAAAGTTGGCTATAAAACCGGTGCTTCCTCCATAGTACCAGTCCGGTTTCGTCCGGCTCAGTTCCATTCCCGGCGGCTGTACAGCGGCTGCATTGGCGGTTACCTGAACAAATATCTCCCGCCCCAGTAAAAGGGGCAGTCTTCCAATCTGGCGCCGTATGTTCAGAGCTGCGGTTGCATAGGCGCCTGCCTCAATTTCGCCCGGCAGATATCCGTGAAAACTCATGTTTTTTCCAAGGAAGAAATACTCTGCCTCTTTCGGCGAGTCAGCAAGGTTTATACCTCCATCTCCCCGGGATGCTAAAATTAGTCCCGGCAGAATGGGAAGAAAACCATTTCCATTCCAGGACAGGGAACTTAGAAGTCTGCTGTCTTCCACCGCGGTATCATTTTCAACTCTCAGGCTGATCCCGGATTCGGGAATCACCGGATTGTTCAGGGTATCTACGGTGAATGAGGTACGGCTTCCGGCTCTGCTCCAGCCTTCCTCCGGTAGGACTGTTTCGCCCAACAATCGGCTGAAATAGCAGTATTCAGCGTAGGGCTGCAGGGTCATATGGAAGTATACACTCGGGGCTATTGTAAGCAGCATGTCCCCACCGGCTCTGGTAAGGGAATAAAAGCTGTCAAGGGTATTTCCTTCGTAATAATAGACGGGTTCCTGTTCAAGGTAACCGAACGCCGAGGCCAGCAGACTGTTCTGGTTGGTGGTCATGTATCCCGTACGGATGGACCCTGTGTTTGATACACTGATAAAAGTAACCAGTCCTGAAACACGCTCTTTTCCAAAAGGTTTAATCAGAGCAGCCTTAAGCATACCCCGGTGAAGGGTGCTGCCGGAAAAATACCCTGTGTATTCCACTCCGAAGCCTATCAGGGTATCGGGCAGCTGTATGCTTGCGATATCGGCTTCGAGGGTGTATCCACCGGAGGAGTCGGGCAGCAGCCTGTATGAGCAGCGTTTAAACCTTCCGCTGTCATACATTTCTGAGAAGATCTCCCGAAGCTGGCTGTTGGAGACCTCCCTGGGGACTGTTTCATCAAGCTGCTCCAGTATTTCCTTTCTGTAAGGATCAGAATCTGATAGAGTTATCCGGTTAATATTCAGACTGACATTCTGCTGCTGAGGTTCCCTGGTCTGCTGATGCTTATTCTTCTGCAGGGCTGCTATTTCTTTCAGATTGCTGAAAGCGGCTTTCCCTGCAGCATAGCCTATTTCAATAAGCTCGGCACCCTTGTCAAAATCCGCCATTGTATAACCGGAAAGGGCGGGACGTATCACCAGGTCGGAAATATCTTCATCGGAACCGTAGGCATCGGATAGCAGCAGTTCTGTTGCCTGTTGAGATATGGCGCCAAGGGTGGTCAACTTTTCTGCTTCGGGCTGCAGGCTTCCCAGGGGCACCGTGATAATTATATCAGCTCCCATTTCTACAGCAGTAATGGCGGGAACATTGTCCACCCAGCCTCCGTCTATCAGATAGCGGTTCCGGTAGTGTACCGGTGTAAATATACCTGGTACTGCCATGGAGGCTCTGATGACTGTTTTCAGATCTCCATAATCAAAGACGATCTTTTCCCCGGTTAAAAGGTCGGTTGAGACTGCCCGGAAGCTGCGCGGCAGAGTATCGAAGTCCATTTCTGCCGGGTAGGCATCCAGAAGGCTGTCAAGAAATTCAAGTACATGCTGGGCATGGGAGATCCCGACATCGGTTACATCGTTATTTTTATAAAAAGGCAGTACCACCGGGAACGTTGTGCGCAGGAGGCGCTGTTCAAAGACCATTTTATCCCTGCTGTAGTTATCAAAGAGGATTTCCTGCCAGTCGCTTTCGAGAACAAGGTTCTTCATTTCTTCCGGGGAATAGCCCGCTGAGTACAGGCCTCCTACGATGCTGCCTATACTGGTTCCCACCACCATATCAGGGTCAACTCCAGCCTCTTCCATTGCAAGGAGTACACCAACATGGGCAAAACCCAGAGCTCCTCCTCCGCCGAGAACCAGGGCGATCCGGGGGGTATTGCCGCTGTCCGGGAGTTCATCCGGAGTATCGGAAAAGAGGAGAATCCCCGGGAGGGAGGTTATCAAAATTAGAATAAGCACATATGCGGGCAGGCTGAATTTTCTTATCTTCACTGTACCCCTCTCTTGCTGTTCTCGGATTATGTTACCAGTATAGTATATTCCCCAGATCAATGTGATACACTGAAACAGATGGGAAACGTTAGATATACAATATTCTGCTTTATCCTTCCTCTTCTGCTCTGTCGTCTCTCCGCTGATGAGGGCGGCTGGAAAAAGCTGGAAATAAGAGAGGGAGAATCCCTGTGGGCAAGTTCTGTTCTGACCGAAACCCTGGGAGGGCTAAAAGTCAGCTACGGTCCGGAAGCTCTGTTTGACGGCGATATCTCCACCCCCTGGGTTGAAGGTGCTGAAGGGACGGGGGTTGGTGAGAATGTTCTGATCCAGACACGGAAAATCGTGAGTGCCCTGGATATTACCAACGGGTTTGCGTCGTCTTCCCGTTTATTTACCCGGAATAATCGTCTGAGGGCTGTTTCCCTGAGCCTTGTTGCAGGCTTAACTGCTCCGGGGCTGGTTACCGAGCTTGATTATATTCTCTATTTTGTCCGGGAAAAGGAGATATCCGGGGATTTCTTCCTAAAAGACTCTCCCTCCCCCCGGCGGATAGATATTTCCTCCACCTCAGGTGAGCAGGTTTCTTTTTTCGACGAGGTTGTAACGGCTTTTGCCAGAGAGTATCCGGATTTTTATTCAATGATACTGCAGGATCTCGGTATATCTCCTGAAGAGGGTGATGCTCTTATGTACCGTAAGCTGATATTGGAGATGTACGGGTTTTACGGTCTTCGACTCACCATTAACGAGGTCTATGCCGGAACGCATTATAACGATACCTGCATTGCAGAGCTGAAACTGGAACTGGAAGAATTTTAGTCCGGTTTTTCCATAAGCTGTGTAATACTTTCAACCAGCAGTTCATGGTCATTAACATGGTTGGGCAGTCCGGATATGCATATGGACCCGATCATACCGGTACCGTGCAGAAGAACCGGATATCCTCCTCCCACATCTGCAAAGTCATCGGGGTTTATTTTCCTGTCTGCAAGGGTTTTGTCCTTCATTTCCAGCCAGTATCTGAACCTGAGGGTGGACATCTGCATAAGTTCCACGCTGCGTCGTTTCCGCTGCAGCCAGAGTGCGGTGTCGGCACGAACCCCGTCGGCAAAGAACCGGAATACCACAAGCCCGTTAATGGTAATCTCAATACCCACCGGATCAGGGTATATTTGACTCTTTTTATTGAGTATCAGCCCCAGTTTTAGGGCATCGGCTCGTGAAAAGGTATGAAAACTGAGCCGTTCTTCCTCCCGCTGAAGATCAAGATATCTTTTTTCTGCTTCTTTATTCACTGATGTCTCCTCTTATTTATCGAATTGAAACGTAGGGTTTTCCATTTTTAAGACGGCTGCTAACGGGAATATTCCGGCCCTGAACATCCTGCAGGATAATTGTTTTGTCCCCTAGTACTTCAAAGCCTAAGAGGGGATGTCTCTTGTCTGCGGGAAGATTCAGCTGAAGCGTAAGGGTTTCTCCTGATCTGTCCGCCCTGACTATGTGTGTTTTGCTGCGGGCCCACCAGAACTCTCCGAAGCTTCCCATCGTGCCCATCCACGCACCTTTTCGGGAGGCATAATCCATAAGAGCACTCTGTGCCTCCAGTTTGAAAGTTTTCTTCCTGGAATCTGAAGGATGAACCAGCAGAACTGTTATGGAGTTGTTGGCGGCGTTGGCATCCATAACATTCTTCCATTGTTCAACGGCATCGGAAAGTGTCTCTTCTGTGAGGAATTCCAGCGAATCATCCAGGGTAACGGGGATCTCAATTATTCCGGATTCCGCCGATCCCGGACGTCGCTCAGTTAAGGCAAAGTAGGGGAATGTTGTGAGTACATCATTGGCGGAGAATGAAGAATCATAGCCATATCCGGAGGATGCAAGAATGGCGATCAGCTCCGGAGGGGAGGCCAGGTAACCTGCTCTGAAGGTTCGGGTGTTCTGTCCTTCAATGTCCCTGTCCAGCAGTTCTTTGCTTACCCGGGCTTCTCCGTTTATGGTTATTTCCTTTTCCGGACGGTAGTCGGCAAAGTTTACATTTGCCGAGCCCTCCGGTGCAGAGGTGAAATCGTAGGAGTGGGCAACAGTATGACTGCCGATCTCGTGTCCTCTTGCCGCCAGTTCCCGTATCGCCTGCAGATTTTCGGGCACGCTGTAATAGCCAATATCCGCAGCATTGGTTAAGTATTTGGTATTGATAAAATAGGTTCCCCGTACCCCGTATTTTTCTTCCAGAGAGGCGAACTTCAGGGAGTCCACAAAGGATGTCTGGGCATCAATATCGTGGCTCAGCAGAAGCGCTGTACTATTTGACCGGGGTATTGCGCTTATGGAGACCGCCGAGCTGGTGTATCCTTCATACAGAGCCTTGATAAGCAGCATGATTACATCCGCCGAGGGTTCAACGCTGTTAACGAAGAGACGCTGTGCTTCATAGTCTCCCCCTGTCTGAGGCAGCATAACCGTCTCTTCGAAGCTTACTCCCAGATAATAGGCGATTCCCCTGCCGTAGTAGTTTCTTACAAATCCGGCTGATCCGTCAGGAAACCGGGCCAGTACATCCGCCATGGAGTCCGCCTCTGCTCCGTGGGACCAGATCAGCTCCTTGAATATTGTTCCATAGCCGTTGCCCAGGCTTATGGTTTTTTCGTTGGGGTGATCGATGTATGCCAGTACCGGCTCATTCGGGAAATCCTTAAAATGCAGCCGGTCTCGTGTTTTCAATGAGGAAAGCGACGAAATTCCCAGAAGCGGAAACAGCCTTGACCCTACAGGTCCGGGAACCAGCAGAGTTGCCCCGTTATCAACAAACTGGTAGAGCGCATTTTCCCAGGCAGAATTCAAACTGTTGTTTGCAGGTCCATCAGTCATAACAGCGGTGGAAAAGCTGTCCAGATCTGCCGGGTCGGACACAAGGGAAAATGGAATCCCCAGGATTTCTGGGATGCGGCGCAGGGCATCTTCCGCGATACGGTCTTTTTCTCCACTGTCGCCCGTGGGAGCAATCAGTGCCAGGGTGTAGTCTCCCGGAGGCATTCCCCAGAGCATAAGGGGAGACAGTATGAATGTCGCGGAAACAGCAAGTTTCAGAAGGATCTTCCGGTTTACCTTACATGTTTGGTTACTCACTTTGTTCATCTGCCACTCCAGAATATCCTGTTATCTTCTGCGTCCAGAATAAGTTCAGCAGCTATGACCAGCCAGGCTGTGGATGCTACTGAAGGCCAGGTGGAAAACTGGTGGGGTATTTCCAGGGTGGCATACGGAATCCCTCCGTCAACAGCTATGCCGTATGCTGCTCTGATAATCTCAAGTGCCTTGAGGACATCACCCGACTTGACAAGAGCGGCAGCCATGCCCAGTGCTCCTTCAGGCCAGGTTATATCCAGATCCTTCCAGGTAAGATCCGGGGAACCCAGGAGTTCAGCGGTGATTGATTTTTTTCATATACCGGAGCAGCCCCGTAGGGCCGGTATTCTCCGGGTCTGCCGTTTGAAAACCTCTCCAGGGCGTTTGCGAGAGTTCTGTCTGCTTTTTCCGTTTCTCCCGTTGCCCGGAGAAACATGGATCCCCAGCTTGCGGTGTCCAGAGGGAGGACAGTGTCTCTTCTTCCATCTTTTTTTATTCCCTGGATGATCTGATCCTTTTCCGTGCTCCACATGCTTAGCAGTCCATGGGCAGTAAGAACAGCGGCTGTCTCCCAGCGGTTTTCCCCGGTGAGTTGCGCTAGTCCTGAAAAGAGAAACCATGCATCGATATTGTGTTCGGCACTGATCCATTCAAGCTGTTCATCGGAGTAGCTGGTTTCAACAGTTCCGTCGTTGTCGTTCAGTACATGGGCTCCCATGCTTCCTGTAACAAGGCCGTAGCGGGGATCACTGTTGTCGGTGATTTGAAGGGATTGGAGGTGTCCGGCCACCTTTTCTGCCAGATACAGAATCCGGCGGTTTATACGGTCGTCAATGTTGAATTCATTGTCATGGCTTTTAAGTTTCTGCAGATAAAAGACTGCTGCATATCCAGCCCAGGCGGAGGCTCCGCTGCGGATGGTGGCGTCACTGTGATCTTCTTCGGATGGCCAGGTATTGTGCAGATTGAAGCCGAACCAGAGGCTGCCGTTGCTGCGAAGCTGTCTTGAAAGTCCGAAGATCAGGTCTTCAGCCTCCCTGTAACGGTCGCACATAGTAAAGGCGATGGCTGTCAGAGCATCATCGTAAGTATAGGCGCGGCCGCGAATAAAAGGGAAGGCCGGGTCGGTCTCATCAAGGCGGTAGCTGATAATAAGATTCCTGCGTTGAGGAACCGGTTCCTCAACCATTCTGTTTGGAGGAAGCTGGGCAGTCAGCCAGGCCAGGGCCTGATCGCGGTAACGGGTAATTTCCTGTTCTGCATTTTCCGGCAGGGCGGACAGATTCATTGCGAGCCCTAATCCTGCAAGGAGTATTCCGCAGATTTTCCCCATTTTCATTGCTCAAGTGTACAACGCTGCCGGGGAAAATACGAGGGCATTTTCCGGGTAGGCACCCGGGCGGGGATAGGAGATAATAGACAGCGGAGGCAACATATGGAAATGACAGATCTTGGCCCACTGCGGGTTTCCCGTTTTACCCTTGGAACCTGGTCCTTTGCTGGAGGCGGAATATGGGGTGACAGGCAGAAGGCTGAATCCATCCGGATTGTTCACCGCGCAATGGATGCCGGAGTAAATCTTATTGATACCGCGGAAGGCTATGGAGATGGTGATAGTGAAGAGGTTGTGGGTGAAGCTGTCCAGGGGAGGCGGACCTCTGTTTTTCTGGCTACGAAATTCCTGCCCCAGCGTATCAGCAGGCCGGAAGATATTCGCAGTATGTGTGAAGCAAGCCTGGGGCGGCTGAAAACGGATTATATTGATCTGTACCAGCAGCACTGGCCTTTTGAAAATCCGTCTTTTTCCAATGAAGATGTGCAGGAAGTGGTGGAAGGTCTTATTGCTGAAGGAAAGATTCGCCATTTTGGTGTCTGTAATTTCGGCCCCGGTAATCTTAAAACTTCCACTCTTCCAATAATCAGTGACCAGATTGCCTACAGCCTTGCGTTCCGGGCAATAGAGTTTGAAATGCTTCCCTATCTGAAGACCCGCAAACTGGGTGTACTCACCTACAGTGCACTTATGCAGGGCCTGCTGTCGGGAAAATACCTGACTGCGGAAGATTTTCCCGGGGGAAGAAAGCGTACACGTCATTTTTCCGGCGAAAACGAGGCTGCCCGGCATGGAGGGGCAGGGCATGAAGAGCTTACGTTTACGCTTGTGCGGAGATTAAGAGATATTGCGGAAGATTCCGGATTGACTCTTCCGGCTTGTGGCACAGGCTGGGTTCTGGCTCAGCCTGGAATAAGCTCGGTAATTGTCGGTGCCGGGACAGAACAGCAGCTGGAAGAAAATCTGAAACACTTTGAGACGTCTTTAAGTGAGGATCTTCTGAAGAAGCTTACCGAAGTGTCGGAAGAGTTGAAAAATGCCATGGGGCCCAATGCGGATCTATGGCAGGGTGCAAGCAGGATAAGCTGATTTTTATCCACCAGGTAAAAAATCACACCGACTTAGTTGAGGAACCGTATCGCTTTTCAAATACTTTAAGAGATGGAAGGTTATATCAGCCTTCCATCTCTTGACTTCGCCTGCTGCGCAGACAATAGTTTATATCATGGGTAAAAGAAGGTTCTCCAGGTATATGTTGAAAAATCTATTCCCTTTTTTCGTTATTCTTTTTCCTGTCTTTAGCCTGTCCCTTTCTGCGGAGGACCCGGTGCGGATTGTTATTATGGAAACCATGCCGGTGCATGCTCTGCTTGCAAATGTAGATGCCTGTACTCGTGAGCTTGGCAGTCTGGGATACACTTCCGAAAATGCTGAAATTGTCCATATTAAAGCAGACGGAAGCCGTGAAAAAGCCGAGGATGAATTAGGACAGCTGTTACAGGAATCGAAGCCGGATATAATCATCAGCTTTGCTACCCTTGCCAGCCAGGCTGCGGTAAATGTTGCCGGGGCTACGGGGATTCCCATTGTATTTGCCCAGGTATCTGATCCTGTCGGCTCCGGGATTGTTCAGTCCATGGATGCACATCCGGAATCAAGTGTAACAGGAATAATCTATACCATTCCCAGAGAGGTAAAACTCTTCCATGCCATATCAGTCTTTCGCTATGCCCCAACTGAAGACCATTCACTCAGGATCGGCTTTATCCACTCTTCCTATCCCTCTTCAACAGGCGCTGCCCGGGAATTGCAGGCTGCAGCAGCAGGGTTGGCGGGCGTGGAAATCATCTCACAGGAAATTCCCTACAAGGCTGTTCCTGCTGGGATTGATGAAATGCTTGAGGATGTAAAGCGTTATGTCAAAGAGCTGGATTCCCGGATAGATTACTGGTGGGAGCCAACTGGTCCTCTGGGGCAGCTGAATGAGTATCATCGGCTGATTATGGCCGAAAGCAGTAAGCCGATTCTCTTTGCTATCACTCTTCAGAGTGTTATAGACGGGGCTGTTATGACGCTAATGTCGGCGGACGGCTCTGCCGGGGCGGAAGCAGCACATCTTGCCCATAAAATACTTTCAGGTACTCCAGCTGGAAGTATTCCGATACAGGACCCGCAGGATGTTACTGCTGCATTTAACCGGGATACAATTCTTAAGAACGGACTGGTGGTACCACCGGGCTTGTTATCCCTTGCTGCCGGAAACATCTTTCCCAGGATGAGTGACATTCAATGACTCTGTACCGCCAGATAGTACTGATTGTGGTTTCTCTTCTGATCCTAACCATTGGCAGTGTTTCGGTTGTGTATGTTCGTACTATGCGCCAACTCTGGTTTACTGCCGTTTCCCTGTATACCAGGAGCTCTCTTCATGACTATATCGACGGGTATCCTCGCAGGTTGGTGGAACTTCTTGAAGATTCCGGTTTTATCGGTATTGATTCTTTTGAAGAAGCATACAGACAGGAGGCGTACTCCGCCATAGGTGAAATAGATAACCTGCCCCGCTCTTTTACCGGAGAATCTCTGGAGAATCTGCGGATACTGATCTATGACACCCGTCTGACAGGCATTTTCGGCAGAAAATCATATACTGAGTTTCCCTGGATTGTCTCGTATTTCGAGCAGCCGGATATGCCGAAAACAGGGGAGGGGATTCAGCAGGGTTACTATTTTTCCTACTCCTATTTTGAGCACTGGAACTGGTACGTCATAGCCTGTATTCCCAACACCTATCTTGTGGCAAAGGTTCAGTGGGTGGTGTGGAACACGGTTGTAATCGGCATATTCATCTGGCTTGCTCTTGCGGTTCTCCTGAATGTGCTTTTTCAGAGGCTGATTATGCGGCCTCTGCACAAGGTTGAGAACAGCACAATGGAGCTTGTATCCGGGGGATATGAAATTGCAGTCCCGCAGGAGATTAAAGGTGTTTTCAACCGGCTGCTATATGTGGTTAATGCAGTCCACGGGGTGCTGGATGACCAGAGGCAAAATTTACTTCAGGAAATAGAGCAGCGAAAAAGAGCTCAGGATGAACTGCAGAATCTGGTTGCCGAAAAAGAACGGCTTGTACGGGAGATACATCACCGGGTGAAGAATAATCTTTCCATGATCTATTCAACCATTGATCTGGAGAAAGGACGGGTTGGTACTGATGCAGAAAAGGAAACACTGAATGTGATTCAACGCAGGGTGCGTACCATGGGCCTGATTCATGAGCAATTGTACCGGGCAAAAGGCATGGATACGGTTGATTCCCATATCTATTTTGACTCTCTTGTTGATTATCTGCGCAAGACTTTCTCTGCGGACGGAGAAAAAAACATTCTTATTACCGCAGAGATTGAAGAACATCAGATGAATTATGCTGCCGCGAGAACATGCGGCCTTATTATTAATGAGCTGGTAACCAACTCACTTGCCCATGCGTATCCCGGAAAAACAGAAGGCCACATAAAGGTAGAGTTCCGCCGGGAAGGTGCGAACAGCTTCTGCCTGACGGTTTCAGATGACGGCACGGGGATAAAGGAGAAAAAAGGGGATGGAGCAGCATCTTCAATGGGTGTTATACTTATAAACGGTTTTGCCGCACAGCTTAGCGGGCAGGTGCTTTTTGAGAACAGAAACGGTACTGTCTGTACCATACGTTTTCCAATTGGCGGGTGTGAAGCTTGACAGAAATATCCCGGAATGTCCTTGTTGTTGAAGATGAGGCTCTGATCCGTATTGCCATGGTTAAAATGCTTCAGGATGCCGGCGGCTGCGTACTCGAAACCGGCGATCCGGATAATGCACTCAGCATTGCCATCAGTCAAAGACCCATCTGTATCCTGCTTGATATCAACCTCGGGGCCAGGAAGAACGGCATTGAGATAGCCCGGGAAATCAGACAGTACTACTCTCCCAATATTTTTATAACAACCGCATACGAGATAGAAGATTTCTGCACCTCCGAAGAGGCTGACAGTTTCTCGAAGGTCTTTTCAAAGCCCCTCTCCAGTGGTGATATCGAGCAGATCGTCGCCTTCTGTCGTTAACCCTGAGATTCCCGGGACGGGAAGTCGCCGGGGGCATTGATATTCAGAAAGGCTTCTGCAGGGGCTGTAATTTTTTCTATTTCCCTTTCATTGACATAGTTTATTTTGATGGCATTCAGAAAATCTCTCATTTTTAGCCTCTTCCCGTGAAGAAAATTCTCCAGTGTCGGAAGGATTTCCCTGGAATAGACGGCACTGAGCGGTTCCGGACGATTTCTGTATATCGGTACGGCGGCATCACAATCCTTCATGCTGGCAATCAGAAGATCGGCCAGAGCAGGCACAAAGCCGGGCATATCGCAGGCTGTGACAAAGGCAAGCGGATTCTCCGCCGCTGTAAGGCCTGCATGAAGCCCTCCCAGAGGGCCTGCCTGGGGAAAAATATCCAGAGCAAGCCGGGTTCCCTGAACTGAGTAGGCTCGGGTGCCCGTGGATACGATGATTACCTCATGAAAGACGGGAACCATTTTCCGTGCAATCTGATCTATAAGTAAGCTGTCGCGGAATGGCAGCAGTGCTTTATCCCTGCCCATGCGGCTGCTATTTCCTCCTGCAAGAATAATTCCTGTAGCTCTCATTATTCGTCTATCATAGCCGGAAAACTCATGACCTTAAAAGAAAAATTAGGCATAATATGCGTATGAGTATTTTTATGAGGATAGTCTTCTTCGGTTCCCTCTGGGGGCTTGCCGAAGGCAGTCTTGGTTTTATTCTGCATATGGTTTCCAGGGCCCTGCCGGTTCCCGGTTTTGCCGGTTTTATCATGTTCCCCTTAACCTGTATTTTTATGCTCAGCGCCTATGGCAGTACCGGGCGTCTTTCTTCCATACCGCTTTCTGCCCTGATTGCCGCAGCGGCCAAGACGCTGAGTCTGCTTCATCCTGCGGTTACTCCGATTTTTGTTGTGAATCCTGTGCTGGCAATTATTGCAGAAGGCGCTGCAGTCTGGTTGCTCGCCGCGGCAGGGTCTTCGGTTCTTCCCTTGGGCCGGGTTTCTTCAGCTGTTATCGGCGGTCTTTCAGCTGCTGTCGGCTGGCGGTTGCTTTTTCTGCTGATGATATTTCTTCTGCCGGTTCAGAAGGGGATTCTTAATAAAGGTACGGAGGCTCTGCTTACTTTTATTTTATTTGAAGGTGTGGTCAGCGGGCTGCTTTTAGGGACAGGACTCTTTTTTCGCTACGGGTTCAAGCAAAGGTCACTGGTGTCACTCTCTGCATTGAGACTTCATCCGATTATTCCGGGAGCTCTGTTTGTTGCTTCGACTCTTGTTCAGTTAGCCGGCAGTATCTGAATTCTATATCGCTTAAAAAACGATCTTCCCAGCAGTTTCCTCAGATGATATGCTATGGCCTTCAAGTTTGTACAAGGAGACATCAGCATGGAAGCTTTGACTGCTCAGTTTAAGGAACGTTACGGCGATAATGACATTCGCAAAATACGCTCTCCATTAAGAATTTGCCCTTTAGGAGCACATGTTGATCACCAGGGAGGTCTGGTTACGGGTATGGCCCTTGATTCCTCGGTGAATCTGGTCTACAGCCCCTCCAAAGACGGCTATATTCATATTCAGAGTATGGATTTTCCCGATGAAGAGTATTTTCATGTAGATCATGTACCGGATAAGCTCCCTGGCTTCTGGGGAAACTATATCCGGGGAGCAGTTCTCTCCCTTAAACGTAATCATATAATCAAGAATGGTTTTAAGGCTTTTATCAGTGGGAAGCTGCCCATCGGAGGATTGAGCTCGTCCGCTGCGGTTACCACTGCCTATCTCATGGCCATGTGTGATGTCAACGGTATTGAGCTTTCCGGCCCGGAACTTGTTCAGTACAGTCACTGGATAGAGACGGAGTTCATCGGACTTAAGAACGGCATTCTGGATCAGTCTGCAAATATCCTCAGCAAGGACAGAAACCTGCTTGTGGTGGACTGTCGCACCGGTGATCATGAGCTTCATCCCCAGGCTGCCGACCTGCCCGATTTTGAGGTGGCGGTGGTCTACTCCGGTGTGAGCAAGGCTCTTATCGGAACGGATTACAATAACCGGGTGGATGAATGCAGGGTGGGAGGCTGGCTGCTGCAGGAACTCGGTGGTCTTGATGTTACGGGACTGGCTGATATTCAGCTGAGGAATATCCCGGAGGAGTCATTCAATCAGCACAGGAACGAAGTCCCCGGTCGTTTTCAGCGCCGTCTGACCCATTACTATACTGAGCAGGATCGGGTGCAGCGGGGAATTGAGGCCTGGAAAGCCGGAGACCTGAATGAATTCGGAAGGCTTATGACCGAATCCGGTGAGAGTTCTGTACATCAGTACCAATGCGGCTGCGATGAGCTCACCACCATCTTCAATATTCTTAAAAACTGCAAAGGTGTGTACGGTGCCCGTTTCAGCGGAGCAGGTTACCGGGGTGCCTGCATTGCGATTATTGATCCTGCATACCGGGAGGAAATAAAGGCCGCAGTTGACCGGGAGTATCCTGCAGCTCATCCCCAATATAAAGAGATCTACCGGGTTAATTTCTGTAAAACAACCGACGGAGCGGGAAAAGTATGAAAGCACTGCTTCTTGCCGCGGGATACGCGACCCGTCTTTACCCCTTAACGAAGAATTTCCCCAAACCCCTGCTTGAGGTTGCCGGCAAGACCATAATGGACCGTATCCTGGAAAAGATTGAAGCGGTTGATGAAGTAGATACTGTTTACGTTGTAACCAACCATGTTTTTTCCGGACACTTTTCCGGGTGGGCGAATACGGTAAAGACCGGAAAAAAAATCATCATAATTGACGACGGTACCTCCACAAATGAAACCCGTCTGGGTGCTGTAGGAGATATTCGCCTTGTTATTGAACAGGAGCAGATTAAGGACGATTTGATGATCCTGGCCGGGGACAACCTTTTTGATTTTTCCCTGCCGGATTTTGTTGACTTCTTTTATACCGCCTCAACGGACTGTATAAGCTGCCATGTCATTGATGATGTGGAGAGAATTAAACGTACCGGTGTTGTCGAGCTGGATGAAGACGGCCGGGTATTGGGTTTCCAGGAGAAACCTGAAGAGCCGAAATCCAACCTTGGTGTTCCTCCCTTTTATATCTACCGTCGGGAAACTCTGCCCCTTCTCAGTGAGTTTCTTGATGCCGGTAATAACGGCGATGCTCCAGGCCATTTTGTCCCATGGCTTCTTACCCGGAAGCCCGTTTGTGCCTACAGATTTGAGGGGACCCGTTACGATATCGGTACTCTTGCCAGTTATGAAGAGGTAAAAGCGGTTTTTGCAGACCGCTGAGATAATTCAGTTTTAACAGAATATTTTTTCCTGCCTTTTTATTTGAAAAAAGTAACAGCTTTTTAACATACCGTTGTTCAATAAGTGAATGATGGTATGTTATCGTGTGTATATGAACAGACGAGAAATGCAGAAAGAAGAGACCCGGGCAGAGATACTGCGTGTTTCTGAAGAGCTTTTCACTTCCCGGGGATTTGAACATACCTCAATTCAGCAGATAGCAGATGGGTGCGGCATGACCAAAGGCGCGCTGTATCACCATTTTCTGTCGAAAGAGGAGGTGTTGGAAGAGATCTGTAGAAGTCACTACCAGTTTCTGCTGCGGGAAGCAGAACCGTTTATTCAGCAGAAAAGCCTGCCCTGGCTCAAGCGGATTGGCCTTATCCTGAATGCCCTTCGGGACGCAAACATGAGCAAACGTGAAATCGCCGGCGAATATCTTAAGGTCAGAGAAGCGGCCGGGGAAGGAAAGCTGGGGGAACGTCTTGCGTCGTATGATAAGGAGTTTTACATCTCTGTAATAGCTCCGATTCTAAATGAGGCCAGAACCTCCGGGGATGCGGGCTTCAAAGGTTCTGCTGAACTGTTATCAGTGTTTATCTACCACATGGATAAAGCTGTTACCGAAAAAATCGCCGCTCTTGCAAGGGCTGGTGAAGAATCCATGGCTGCTGAAATTCGGATTGTTCTGGAAACATTGATGTACTCCCTGAGTGCACTTATAGGTGTGGAAGCGGAGAAGATTTCATCTCTGCTCAATATTCCGGAGACAATCAGTTTTTTCAGACAGCTGAACAAGAATACTACAGGTTAAACAATGCGTTGTTTAGCAGGAGCATATTATGAAAATCCGGGCACAAGCCCTTGTCATTTTTCTTATGCTGACCGGGATAACTCTGCCGGTTTCAGCAGAAACCGATGTTTTTCCCATACTGGCCTATTCCGACCTAATTCTGGACGGCCAGACTGTCCACAGTTTCGGCGGAGCTGCCGTGGTCCAGAAGGGAGAATCGTCTTTGGCTGTTTCTTATCTTAACAGTCAGTTCTTAAGGCAGGCTGAACAGGATGTTCCCTCAGCTTTTCATACAGTTGATTTTCTGCTGGATGTAAAGAAATCAAGACAGCAGTATCTACTGATTGTAAAAGGCAGTTCGGATAAACCCTTTGCCGGAGGCTTAGGGACGTATCAGGCAGGAGCTGCCTGGGGCTATAAGATTGTGAATGAAGATTCTGTATCCCTGATTCTGGGAGCCGGTGCGGCAGTGGGGGAGTTTGGCATTGATTCGCCTCTTATCCCGGTACCCCTGCTGCGATTGTCGGGAAAGTGGGAATACGCTCAGTTCTCTTTCGATTTTCTTACCGGACCCAATCTGTCCGCAACCCTGTTTCCCGGCTCAAAAATCCGGATCAGCCTGGATTCACGGATGGACAAATTCCGGGACATAGGAGATCTCCTGTTTGACTGTCCTGCATTACCGTTTTTTTGATTCTGCCTCGGATTACGGCGATTTTGCCGGATTGTCTGCAGGGATAAAACGGGATGAACTTTCCTTTGACCTCAGCACCCGGGAAGAGGAGTACTCGCTGCAGTATTATGAGGCCTACGGAAAAATCGATTTTTCAGTGATTACCATCACCTCGGGGTTTGCCTTCAATGGACAGGAACGACATGGAGACAGATTTTCCACAGGACTTGGTGATGGTTTCTTTTTCGACATTCAGTGTCTTTATAAGTTTTAGGAGATAGTTATGCTTGATCGCTATACAAGAACATTTTCATTCTACTTTTTCTCAATGCTTATTCCCTGGATTCTATGGTTTCTTGTCGCATGGATGAGTCATCTGCCGGAACAGAATAATTTTACCCGGATTATGCAGCCTTTGCTGGGAATTTCAGGTCTTATTGCGCCTGCATGTATCGCCCTTTTTCTTGCCCGTAATGATAGAACCGTGCTTGAAGATATGAAAGGGAGGTTTTTTAATCTCCGAGGTTACAGCCCGGTATATATTATTCTGGCGTTCTCTCTTATTCTTATCTCTATAGTTACGGCTCAGTTTATTTCCCTTCTTTTCGGCCACTCCCTGAATCAGTTTTATATTTCCGGAAAGCCGACGTTTACTTCCACCATGTTCTCCCCATGGTTTATTCTTGCCTTTGCGCCGGTTGCAGAGGAGCTGGCCTGGCATTCATATGGTACCGATGCCCTGAGGAGGAATTTTAATCTATTTACTACTTCGATGGTTTTTGCAGTGTACTGGGTTTTCTGGCATCTGCCCCTCTCATTTGTTAAAGGATATTATCACAGCAATGTTGTGGCGGAAGGCCCCCTTTACGCGGCTAACTTCGTTTTCAGCCTGTTTGTGTTTGTTATTCTTATGAACTGGTTGTACTACAAAACCAACAGGAATATTCTGTCCTCCATTATTTTTCATCTGTCCGCTAATTTCAGTAACGAGATCTTTGCAACCCATCCGGACAGTAAGGTAATTCAGACGGCAATACTGCTTGTTGTTTCTGTGATTGTGCTGGTTAAAGAGAGAAAGATGTTTTTCAGTTGAGGTTGTGTTTTCTCATTTTGCGCCAGAGGGTACTGGGATCAATGCCTAACTCTCTGGCAGTCTCTTTCTTGCTGCCGTTGCTTTTCAGGGCCTGTACGATAATTTCTTTTTCGCTGAACATTGCCGCAGACACAAGATTGTTCTCTTTTATTACCGGTTCTTCGAGAGAGGCGGTTTCCTCCAGGCAGCTTTTAACATCGCTTATATCTGCAATTCCTTCTTCCGATAAAACACATAACCTTTCGCAGAAGTTGGACAGTTCCCGGACATTTCCCGGCCAGGAGTAATTAACAATTACCCTTTCAGCCGCAGGAGTAAGGCGCGTAAGAACATTACCGATTTTCTTCCTGTTTTCAGCGATAAAATGGGAGCAAAGATCCAGAATATCTCTGGGTCGGTCTCTTAACGGAGGCAGGTTGAGTTTCAGAACATTCAGCCGGTAGAAAAGATCTTCCCGGAATACTCCCTTGTCAACCAGGTCCCGCAGGTTTTTATTTGAAGCAGAGATAATACGGATATCTATAGGTATTACCCTATCGTGTCCTATGCGCCGAATTTCACGCTCCTGCAACACCCGCAGCAGTCTACTCTGAAGTTTTGGTGAGATATCACCAATCTCATCGAGAAAAACTGTTCCTTTGTGAGCAAGCTCGAACAGACCTGTCTTTCCCCCTTTTGATGCACCGGTGAAAGCCCCGTCAACATAACCGAACAGTTCACTCTCAAGGAGGTCTTCCGAGAGGGCCGCACAGTTTATGGCTATAAACGGGTGTCCGTTGCGCACGCTCGCGGTGTGGATGCTTTGGGCAAACAGCTCTTTTCCAGTTCCGGTTTCACCGAAGATAAAAATGTTGGAATCAACGCGGCTGAATTTTCTGGCGGTCTGTATTGTATCCAGAAGCTTTTTTTCAGATCCAATTACATTGTTAAAGCTGTATTTTGCAACCAGACCCTTCTTATGAAGCTTTGAGCGAATCTGTCCTTCGAGTTCCTGAATTTTTGAAATATTGGAGAATGTTACCACCGCTCCGGTATTTCCGGCAGAGACACAATTCAGGGTGTAGAGATTTTTTTTGATTTGAACAAGTTCTCCCAGAATCTTGTTTTTCCCTGATAAAACGCCGGCAATATCAAGCTGGGGCAGAACTCCCGCAGCAGGAACCATGGAATTTTCATCGTTCAGACCATCAAGTACCTTTCTGGCATGATTATTTGCAGTGGTTATCAGGCCTTCCCGGTTAACTGAGAGAATCCCTTCAAAGGAGTAGTCCATTATACCTTTGAATCTGTCCGTGCGCTCCCGCTCGTGGCGCATCAACCTGACGGTACGGATTGCCTCGTCAATTGCCTGTAGTACGGTTTTCCGCCCGCTTAATATCATAACATTGTCAATTCCGAGTTTTCGACAAATCGAAGTTCCGGTTTTTCCAGCTATCACAGCGTCTATTCCATCCTCGACAGCTTTTCGGATAACCGATTCAAGCATGTCCGGATTGTCTACCTGGTAACTCACTATTTCACAGGGAAATACATTCTTGATCTCCTCTATTCCGTAGACTGTATTCAGAGGGCCGACAACAGCAATCTTTCGTGGATTGAACTGATGAATACAGGAGTTGAGCGCTACCGTGATATCAAAACCTGTTACGGTGATGTCCAGAACGGGCACTTCCGCGAGTTTAACCCTGTTTGCCGAATAGCCTCTGGCTATAACTATGTCTGCATTCTGCAGATCTTCCTTTTCTATCTCATCCACAGTTTTCGTTGCAATGGATTGTTTTATCACAGCCCGTTCGGGATGTTCACGAAAAATCTCTTCAACAGTTAATTTCATGGATTCGTAGGGCACAATAAAGGAGATGTTGATCATATAGTCTTCCAATTGCTTGATTGCATAAACGCAATATATTTTGCACTCATACAATCAAAACCGCAAGGAAAAGTTTTATCCTTCCCTGTATGTTGCATTTTTATGCAGAATGAGACTTCGTGAAAGTAGAGTAAGCTGTTGTCTTGTAAGGGTTTATGGTTTTTATATTATTGGCTTGTCTCTATGTGCGTTCATTGGCACCCTTTTTGCTATTTGTAAGCAGCAGTATTCACAAAACTCAAAAGGAGTTACATCCATGAATTATGATCTTTTATTTACCCCGGAAGCCGAGGGTAAACTTGAAATAGCTGTTATCGGGGTAAGTGGATTTAATCACTCCCTTTTTGTTTATGGTGTCCGCAATGATAAGATCTCAATCCGGGTACTTTGTGGTCGTAACATTCAGAAATGCAGAGATGCCTATCTTTCCATTGGTGTAGATGAAAAAGATATTATTCATTGCACGGATCTGCAGAAAGGTCTGGAAGCTTTCGAGACAGGAAAGTATCTGATTTTTGATAATGTTTCCCTCGCCATGCAGATGCCGATAAGCGTTGTCGTCGAAGGGACTGGTAATCCCGAGGCTTCTGCGGGATACGCCCTCGCTGCAATTGAAAACGGCAGGAATGTTGTGGCGGTTACCAAGGAATCGGATTCGGTTGTCGGTTCACTGCTTGCGAAAAAAGCAAGAGACAAAGGAGTTGTTTATTCTCTCGCAGAGGGCACTACCGGATCATTTCTTGCCTATGTTCTGGAAAAGAAGACCGGAAAAAATCAGAAGGAGATGGGAAGTGGAGCTCTTGAGGGAGTTGCGGCATCCGAATCTGCGAACAATGCTGCTGCGGTGGGAGCGTTTGCTCCTCTTTTAACCCTTGGTATCCCCGGATCGGGAACAACCGCGGTGTTGCTTGGAGGTCTAATGATGTGGGGACTTCAGCCGGGACCCCTGCTTTTTATGCAGCAGACCGACTTCGTCTGGGGACTTATAGGATCCATGTATATTGGCAATGTTGCCTGTATTATTGCTGGATTAATAACTATTCCATTTCTTATGTCAATATTGAAAATACCCCGTGGAATAATCGCTCCTATGATTGTATTTGTGTGTATTGTTGGGGCGTATTCAGTAAACAATAATATGTTCGATGTCTGGTTTATGATAGGAGCCGGCATTGTGGCTTTTCTTCTTCAGAAGCATAAATATCCGATTGCACCGATCCTGCTTGCATTTGTTCTTGCTCCACGTTTTGAACAGGCTATTCGAAGGGCGTTTGCAATTTCCCAGGGGAGTCCAAAGATTTTTATTGAGAAACCCATATCTGCAGGCCTTCTGCTTGCTACACTGATTTTTATACTGGCACCTGTTATTATGAAGATCAAACGCCGGTACACTGCAAAGTCACATTAATACTATATTTTGTCCCGCTTAATCGCTGAAGTGCTCCCTGATTTGTTTCATCTCAAGGAGTACTGTTTTGAAGGCTTTTATAACGGAAGGATCAAAACTGATTTCCGACTCGCTGCAGATAAGATCTGCAGCTTTTTCAACCGGCCAGGCATTTTTATAAGGTCGGTCACTTGTAAGGGCATCGAACACGTCAGAGACAGCAACAATTCGTGCATACAGACTTATCTCTTCTCCTTTCAAGCCATCCGGATACCCTTCTCCGTTCCATTTTTCGTGGTGCTGCAGACATATTATTCTTGCCACCTGGAGTAGCTTTGCCGGATGATCACCGATTATCTGCGATCCTATAAGGGAGTGTGACTTCATTATTTCCCATTCTTCAGGATCAAGCTTTCCCGGTTTCAGGAGTATCTGGTCAGGAATACCGATTTTACCGATATCATGCATGGGCGATGCGTTTAGTATAAGGTCGTATTCTTCTTCATTCAAACCCATCTGTTTTGCGATCAGACAGGAATACTGGCTTACCCGGTCTACATGCAGTCCTGTCTCATTATCCTTGAACTCCGCGGCAGTTCCCAGTTTCTTAATTATTTCAAACTGTGTCTCTGCAAGCTCCTGGGTCTTCCTTAATACTTCTTTTTTAAGTTCCCGTCGCTGATTGTACAGGGCGAGGTGCATTTCGACTCTTAACCGTACAATAGAAGGTGTAATCGGCTTGGCCAAATAATCCACCGCACCAAGTTTTATCCCCATTTCTTCATCCACGGGCTGGTTGTTTGCCGTAACAAAAATAACCGGAATATCCTTTGTAAGCGGATTGTTTTTGAGCCTTCTGCATACCTCAAAACCGTCCATTCCGGGCATCATTATATCCAGGAGTATGATGTCAGGGTGTGTTTCCTGCGCCAGAGTCAGTGCCCGTTGACCATTGAGGGCAAATACAATCTGGTATTCCATATGCAGTATTTCGTGGAGGATATCAATGTTTTCCGGGGAGTCGTCTACTACAAGTACGGTAAGTTTGGCTTCGTTATTCATGTATCTGCTCTTTCTGTAAATCTTCCAGCATTTGGAGGGCAATATCAAATTCATAACGTGAAATAACTTCATTTATTTCCCTGATGCTGTTTGTCATGGAAGGTCCGGATACATTTTTCAGCATGTCGTTAACAACCTCCCGGGCCTGGGTGTCATATTTTTCCAGCATATCCCTCAACAGCTTCGCCTGTTTTTCAAACTTATCTCTGTCAAAATCCTTCGGTGATTCCGCTGCCTGCCGGGAATGAAGCATGCTGACAATCCTGTCAGCTTCAATACGAACCTGTTGCAAATTCTCCTCTATTTCCACAGCCATATCCGCAGACCCGGACAGGCCTTCATCATTCTTAAATGCCATCTCAATGCTTTTTGCAGCTTCTGACAGGGAGAGCGCACCGATATTCGCAGCACTTCCGGCAAGGGAATGGGAATGAAGGATAATACTGTTCCTGTCATTGCCTGTCAGACTGTGGATGAGCGAATGCAGCGTTTTTGTACTGTTGACGGCAAACTTTTCCAGTACTCGTGAGTAGGCTGTAGTATTACCCATTATCCGGGCAAGTCCTTCATTTACCTGAATATGGAAATACTCATTAAATTTCTCAATATCCACTGGAAACTGCTCTACGGGGGAGGGCAGCTCTTCCTGAGTGTCTACATCTACCCATTCTGCAATAATCCTGTGCAGATCATTTATATTAAATGGTTTTGTGAGATAATCATTCACTCCTGCCTGCAGTGCAATGTCTCTGGTTTCTGAAAGAGCATCCGCACTGAGAGCAATTACAGGTAGTTTTTCCAGTTTCAGTTCTGTACGTATTAGTCTGGTTGCCTCATATCCGTCGCATCGGGGCATTTGAAGATCCATAAGAACCAGATCAAATTCCCGGTTTTTAAGAATCTCAATTGCGGCATAGCCGTCATCAGCTATTTCAACCGTAATTCCCCAGTTTTCAAGGATGTTTTTTGCAACGTCCTGATTAACCTCGTTATCCTCTACTATCAGAATCCTTAGACTGTTCAGTGAATGCGCATAGCTGCCTGAAGTCTCTTCTGCACCAGTCTTCTCGGGTGATCCAGCAATTGTATTCACAATGGCATTATATAAGGATGATCTTGAAAGCGGTTTTAACAGAATTTGATTGATTTCGGCGGCTTCCGCTTTTTCCTGCAGTTCTGTATCACTGAACCCTGTTAACAGAATCACCTTGGTCTGTTCCGGGGACAGGTTAAGGTCCCTTATTTTTTCCAGAGCAGTGATTCCGTCTATATCAGGCATTTTATAGTCCATAATAATCAGATCGACCACAGATCCTGCCTGCATGGATTTTCTGAACATGTTTATAGCATTGTATCCCGACTCCGCTTCTATAAATTCATAGGAAAAATCTGACAGATATTTTATTACCATTTCCCTGATACTATAGTGATCATCCACTATCATGATCTTCTTAAGTTCAGTAATGCTGTTCAGATTATCTTTTCCCGGTGAGGAGCAGAGTGCTCCTTCGCATAGCTGGAACCGGGCGGTGAAGGTGAAAGTGCTGCCCTTTTCCGGCTCGCTTTTTACGCTTATTGCGCCGCTCATCATTTCGACAAGATATTTGCAGATTGTCAGTCCCAGTCCGGTTCCGCCGTATTTTCTGGTTGTAGATGAATCCGCCTGAGTGAAGGCCTGGAAGAGTCTGTCCTGCTGTTCCTGCGACATTCCTATTCCTGTATCCCGGACAGTAAATTTCAACCGAACTGTCTTTCCTACCAGGCTGGATAGCGCCGCCTTCAGCTCAACCTCTCCTTTCTCGGTGAACTTTATTGCATTATTCATAAGATTCATGAAAATCTGGCTGAGCCGCAGGGAATCGCCAATGAGATTAATCGGAACGGAATCCTCTCTAACGAATAAGATCTCAAGATCTTTTTTCCTTGCATTGATGCTGACCATACGTGAAACATTATCAAGCAGTTCATCCAGATTGAAATGGACCGAATCAAGTTCCATTTTGCGGGCTTCAATCTTTGAGAAATCCAGAATGTCATTGATTATCTGCATAAGGTTTTTCGCGGCATGCCCGAAGTTGGTTACATATCCCTGCTGCTGGCTTGTAAGTTCGGTGTTATTGAGCAATGAGCTGTATCCGATAAGTGCGTTCATAGGTGTTCGGATCTCATGACTCATGTTGGCGAGGAATTCACTTTTAGCTTTACTCGACTCTTCTGCCTTTGCAGCAAGGATTTCGGCAAGTTCAGTCTGCTGCCTCAGAGTTTCATTCATTCGCAGCAGTTCCTTTTCCGCCTGTTTCCTGTCGGAAATATTAATAAATGATTCAAGAAGGGAGGGATGCCCTCTATAATCGAAGGGAACAACAGTTTTCAGAATACTGAGGGTTGAGCCATTCTGCAGGGTAAATGACTTTTCAATGTTAGTTACTGCTGTTTGTGTGTTGATGAAGGGGCAAACCTTCTTTTTCCCGCTTTCAGGTGTTTTGCAATCAGGGCACATATACAGACTGCAGGGTGTTCCCAGTATTTTTTCCCGGGTTACATGTACCATCTCTGCAGCTATGTTGTTAACAAAATCAACCTGTAGATTTTCCCGGTTTACAATAATAATACCAACCTGAATGTTTTCCAGGATCTGTTTTACCTGTGATTCGCTTCTGATTAACTGTTTTTCTGCCAGAAGCCGCTTCCTGAGCAGGGTAAAAGAAAGTAGGGAGATAACGATAATGAATATGACAAAAGCTGCAATGATCAGTAATGTTCTGTTTTTTATCCGCCCGAACCAGATATTTCTGTCTATTGAAAAAATTATGCCGTAACGATCCCCAAACAGTAATACAGGGTAATAGGCAGAGAAAACTTCCACCGGCTTGTCGATATACAGTGTATGCTCAAGTAGTCCAAAGTAATTATTCTGAATATCTGCAGTTATGATGGCGCGATCCCGGTTGTTGATAAGCCTCTCGGAATGATCCCCGGGGAAATAAATCAATCCCCCGAAATCGTCGATGCACCAGTACCAGGACTGTCGTCCGGTGTAGAAGTGCTGGCTCAGTTCGGCTTCAATTGCGGCTTTAAGATCTATATCAAATTCCAGAACCGAAACCACCTGCCCTTCATCCCGTATAGGGTAGCGGTAAATAAGCCCTTTGCCGGTTCTCTGCACTTCGATCTGTTGGGTTGGCGGGATCGCTTTTTCCCGTTCAATGATTTCTGAAAAGGTAAAATAATTTGTGTCGCTTTTGATCAGCCGTCTCAGGTGATTGGAATCGCTTACGGTGATGAGGGCTATGATATTCTGATATTTGGAGTAAAACCTGCGGATCTGGTTGAAGATCATCACATCAACAGACTCTTCCTCGAGAATCCTCTGGAAAGGGGTAACGGTGGTCTGGTATTTCACCTCTTCTTCAAACCCGACAATATAATTCTGCAGGTTAATACCGCTGGTTTCGGTCTGTTTACTCAGCATTTCGTTGGTAAGTTTTTTCTGGCTGGAGAGGATGCTGTTGAAACTCATCGTTACTGAGAGAAGGAGAACCAGTATGATGAGTAAAACTGCAGTTAGTGCTTTCCAATTCAACCTGTTTTCCCCGGTACTCAATGCACAAGTTGTAGGATTTTCCAGTCAAGTTCCGGAATAGGTTCGGTAAGAATCAGGTAATCCCGATCAGCAATGGTAAGGGCAATCTCCTTGTTCCCTTCCCTGTATACTTTTTCAGCCATTTCCCGGATTTCCCTTGTTTTACTCTGCAGTAGGTTAAAATCATCTGCCCGGTAGGTATCCTGTCGAATTGTTTCGAGGTATTTATGATTTTCAAGCATCGGCAGGCTGAAGAGAGAGACCATTGTCTCCTCAATTGAGACAACAGTACCGGTGGCATCGAGGATAACGATGCCCTGTTCCTGCTTTACATACCGGTCGGTGATAGTGTTAATAGTAACATCAAGACCCGGGACTCCTTCCAGCTCACCATTAATGTATACCGGTGCAATGACGGATACCATCCAGCCTCTTCCGGCAGGATCCACATAGGGTTCGTTTACCCATACCGCTGTTTTCTGCGGGTTGTGTTGTTGATCAGCCAGGTAGTAGAAATTGAAGGAAGGGATGTCCATTTTAGGTTCGTATTGAGTGAGGACATCAAAATAAGGATAGATTCTGTTGTAGGAATATTTATCGTTGTAGTATGCCTGTATTATTTCCGGATACTGTTTGGTAATTTTCATAAGAATTGTATCCATCGGTTCAGTAAAATATACAATGTCTCTGATTTCTTCATTAACAGGAACAGCGCCGGAAACGAAAACAGCCGACTTTCCATCATCCACCGGCTTGTAGAACACTCCATTCTCATACAAGGCGTAGCGGGATTTATCTGTTTTCTGCAGATTCTCAGCCGAAATCTCAGGGTCGTACAGTTTTTGAATCTCTTCAGCGAGGGTTACAACTTCCATGCGGATCTGCTTGAAATCATTGTTTATCTGGCTGGACATCTGCATTAGCTGCTCAGTCGCTTCCTGTTTCTGCGCTTCTGCTTTGCTGTTTCCACAGGAAGATAGTGCAGCTATCAGGATACCTGTAAGGCAGAAAATGATTGTCCGTATTGTTTGTCTGACCATCGAAGACTCTCCTGTAGGTGAAATCAGGGTACTATCTGCGTAAAAGTATAGTCGGGGTCTAATGAAAATGCGAATTATGTGGATGAAAGGGAAGAGATCCAAATGTACTGTAAAACCTCATAGGGTTTATTAGAAGATTTTCCGGCATCTCCAGCTCATTTTACTTGAGTTCCGGAGGTGATGTGTGTACCATAAATCAGAGTACAGAAAGATAATCGTATTGAGAAAGGTTGAATATAGACGAAACAATGAGATTGTATGTATGAAAAAAATTTGCAATGCAGGCAGCTTTCTGCTATTTATCTCCCTTGTCTCAATACTGGTCACAAGTTGCCCTGCACCTGTCGGAATTGATGGTACATATATTCCTTCTTATTCCATCACTGTTGACAATGTAAATTCAGCCGATGGTGGGGAATATGTTTCTTCCGACATTGATTCAGCTGTGGCAGGGGAGACTGTAACCCTTACTGCGCACCTGAACTCTAACCGGGTAGTAACCCTTGCCGTTCCCGGAGTAACTATATCGCCATCACTTATTTCTACAGATGGCGGGACTACCACCTTTACTATGCCGGCAAAGGCGGCAAATATAACCGCTACGTTCAGCGATGCAGGGGCTGTAACTACGTATACGGTTACATATAATGGCAACAATTCTGACAGCGGAACTGTGCCGACTGAACAGAGTAAAACCACCGGAGGATCAGTCACTATTGCGGGCAATACAGGAAGTCTGGTAAAAGCCGGCTATTCTTTCAGCGGTTGGAATACCTCTTCCTCGGGTGCGGGAACCGACTATGCTGTTGGTTCAACTTACTCAAGTGATGCTAACTTAACCCTTTACTCCAAGTGGACAGCGAAAACCTATATTGTCACCTTCGATGCACAGAGTGGAACTACACCCAACCCGGAAACAAAAACTGTAACTTATGATAGTGCATACGGAACACTGGCCACAACCAGTAGAACGGACAATGACTTTGCTGGCTGGTGGACCGGCTCTGGCGGAACAGGAAGTGAGGTTACTGCTGCAACAGTAGTAGCGACGGCATCTGATCACACGCTATATGCAAAATGGACTGAATCAGCTGTGTCCACCTACAATATTACCTACAGCAGCAATGGAGCAGATGACGGAACTGTTCCTGCGGATCAGACAAAGACTGCCGGTGAAGATCTTACCCTTCAGATCAACAGTGGAAATCTGGCTAAGACCGGTTATACCTTCGCTGGCTGGAATACCCTGGCCAATGGAACCGGAACTGATTATGCTGTTGGCGCAACCTACTCAGACGATGCTGATCTAGACCTTTACGCCAAATGGACAGCAAAAACCTATACTGTCACCTTCGATGCAGACGGTGGTGGTACTCCCAGTCCTGAATGGAAAACAGTTACCTTTGGCAGTAGTTATGGAACCCTGGCATCAAGCAGCTGGACGGACCATACCTTCGAAGGCTGGTTTACTGATACCGGTGGGGCGGGAACAGAGATTACCGCAGGTACCACTGTGAGTACAGCAGCAAATCATACCTTGTATGCATTCTGGACTGAAAATGCAGTAACAACGTATACAGTTACTTATAGCGCAAATGGAGCCGACGGTGGTAGTGTTCCAGACAGTCAGACAAAGGATTCTGGAATTGATCTGACTCTGGCCGATAACAGTAATGGTCTTACAAGAACCGGTTATACCTTCGCCGGCTGGAACACCCTGGCGAATGGAAATGGTACTGACTATGCAGAAAATGCAACATACTCAAGCGATGCTGACCTTGATCTTTACGCGAAATGGACAGCAAATACCTACACCATAACCTTTGACGCACAGGAAGGTGATTCTCCTGCTCCTGCAACAATCTCAGTAACTTATGACTCTGCGTATGGAACCCTGGCCACAACCAACAGGACTGGATATGACTTTGCCGGATGGTGGACCGAAGCAGGGGGAACCGGAAGCGAAATAACTGCAACCGACACTGTCTCCATTACAGCGGACCAGACTCTTTACGCTAACTGGGCTCTTCAGACTTTTACTATTACCTATGACAGCAATGGAGCCGACGACGGAAGCATTCCCGACAGCCAGACCAAGAGTTATGGAAATGATCTGACTCTGGCCGATAACAGTAATGGTCTTACAAGAACCGGTTATACCTTCGCCGGCTGGAACACCCTGGCTGATGGCAACGGAACTGACTATGCTGTTGGCGTAACTTATTCAAGTGATGCTGATCTTGGGCTTTACGCGAAATGGACAGCAAATACCTACACCATAACTTTTGACGCACAGGAAGGTGATTCTCCTTCTCCTGCAACAATCTCAGTAACCTATGATTCTGCTTACGGAACCCTGGCCACAACCAACAGGACTGGATATGACTTTGCCGGATGGTGGACCGAAGCAGGGGGAACCGGAAGCGAAATAACTGCAACCGACACTGTCTCCATTACAGCGGACCAGACTCTTTACGCTAACTGGGCTCTTCAGACTTTTACTATTACCTATGACAGCAATGGAGCCGACGACGGAAGCATTCCCGACAGCCAGACCAAGAGTTATGGAATTGATCTGACTCTGGCCGATAACAGTAATGGTCTTACAAGAACCGGTTATACCTTCGCCGGCTGGAATACCCTGGCTGATGGCAACGGAACTGACTATGCTGTTGGCGTAACTTATTCAAGTGATGCTGATCTTGGGCTTTACGCGAAGTGGACTGCAAACAGCTATACTGTAAGCTTTGATGCAGATGGTGGCTCAGCTGTTGATGCTGTTACTGTGACCTATGGAGATGCATACGGTACACTTCCCTCAAGTGAACTGAGTGGCTATACCTTCGCTGGCTGGTGGACTGAGCCTTCAGGTGGAGGCACGCAGATAACAGAATCCTCTACAGTTAGCGAAGCCGGTAATCATACACTCTACGCCAAATGGAACTGATCCGCTAGTCACATTTACAGCATAATACAATAATTTAATCTGTCAGGGCATTCATCTGTACGTCAGTTTTTCGGATGGAGCTTCACCCTGAACCGGGTACCATTTTCCCTGTATACTTCCAACTCGCCAGAAAGCTGACTGGTCAGCTGAGTTACAATTTTCAGTCCCAGACCTTTACCGTCGGTTACATCAAAATCTTGCGGCAGGCCTGTGCCGTTATCTGATACTTCCAGCGTGTATGCACCATCTGAATCCTCTAAAAATGATACGGCGATTCTGCCGTTTTCAGATTCATCGGGAAAGGCATATTTTATTGCATTGGTAACAAGTTCGTTTGCCATCAGACCTATATACATTGCATCTTTGGGGCTTAGCCGTGTTTCCGAAATATTCATTTCTATGTCGATGCCGGAGCTTTCCATCAACATACCTTCCTGTATCTGCGTAAGAAGATCGGTAAAATATTTTTTCCCATTAATTTCATTAACACTTTCCGCCCGGAACAGGTCTTCATACAGATTTTTTATTGAAATAATCCTGTTACTGATTATCTGCAGGTTATCCTTAACCTCTCTGTTGCTGCTTTCATGTATCTGCAGCGAAACCAGGCTCCGCAGAAGGGTCAGATTATTCTTTACCCTGTGGTCTATTTCTTTGAGAAGGAGTGACTGATGACTGGTAAGCTCCTCCAACTCATCTTTCTGTATGCTGAGGACCTTGGATATTTTCCGGTATTTTATCAAACCAAAGCTGATTCCCAGGGAAAAGAGTGCAAGAATTATCAGAGAAAGAACAATTAGTTCCTGCTTGTAGGTTTTAAAGAAGGATTCAGGTTTATTGATAATGGTATAGCTGTTGTTTTCTCCTGTCGGAGGCAGGTTGAATTGTTTCAATACCCGCCAGTCCCAGACTGTGGCCATTGTGCTGTAGCTGCCGCTGTATTCTCCGGTTTTCAGGAAGTCAATTCCTGCCCGATACATTCCCCGTGCCACGGTTTCAGCATCCAGCATGGTTCTGCCGACGGTGCCGGTTCCCAAAAGCGAGTTCCAGAAGGTGTATACCGGAACTTCAGATACGGCAGTAATCTGTGAAAGTACATCACGGGGAACAAAAGATGTACCACTTTTATCCGTCATTACCAGGGTATACAGAATTATGCTCTCTTTCTCCATTCCGGAGACTGTATTAATCAGATCCTTTAGGTAGAAATCGGAAACAATATCCAGTTCTATTTCAGGATATGCTCCAAGATACTGTGTGACTTCAGGAATAACCGGTTTGGTTGCCTGAGTTCCACCATTTATGAGCAGTATTGTTTTTAACTCCGGGTTTTGTTCCATGGCCAGCTTGATTGTACTGACTGCCGCGTTTGCTATATTACTGGTCAGATAGAGCCGATTGCCTGTCCATGTATTCTTAATGAGATTGTCGCCCCTGTGAACCTTGGGAATTCCTGGAAAAAGATTAGTACTCTGTTTCATCAGATCAACGGCTTCGGTTCCTTCGGCAATAATTAAAGACAGATTAAGTTCCGAATATTTGCCGGCGAGATAGGTTTTCCAGATGCCATCCCCAAGATGGTCCTCCGGGAAGTTTTTGTTCATAAATTCAAAATAAAAGCGAACATGGGGGAAGTTTTCCTCACGAATCTTTTCAAATGCGGTATTAACCGAGACCACCCAGGGGAAATCTGCACTGCGGGAATGGAGTATCAGGATATTGTACTGCTTATCCTCGGAAAATCCGGGTAGAACCACGAGGATAAGTATTCCTATAGTCAGAAAAAATTTTTTCATCAGTATTATTGTAGCTCCGGGCCTCCCTGGATGCAAATAATTCTGAGTAAGTTTATTAGGAAATACGGGGCGGTTTTCTTGTTAAATCAGATATAGCGGTCAAATTAGATTTTAGATACAGAGCAGAAGTATTTACTTCTCATCCTATTTGTTTTTCGCCTAGAATCTGAATCCAAATGTAATTTCAAATTTATGCAGCAGTTCTTCCAGAGTAATCCCGTAGTAATCCCTGTAGAAGCTTTCCTTATGATAGAGAGAATGTTGAAATCCGGCAAACCAGCTATCGGTGATCATGTACTTCATAGAAATAGAGGTGACTCCGATCAGCTCTATTCCTCCGGACCCGTTCTCCGGAACGGAGCCATCAATTATATAAAGGTTGTAGCCGGAATAACCCAGATTTATATAGAGGCTATCCTTTCGGACAAAGCTGAGTCCAAGTTTTGCATTTGCTCCCATGCTCAGGCTGTAGTTTCGGCGTTCATAGTCTGGAGCATTACCTTCAACAATGTCGTTGTATTTGAGAAAGATAATATCGCTTGCTCCCATAGGGACAAAGCTCAGAAAAAGGCTGCTGTTCAGAGTCCAGTTCTTCCCCAGGGGGCCGGTTCGCTGCCAGCCCCCTCCTATGGCATTTGCTCCGAGGTTAAGAAAGCTGTTATAGATAAAATCATAGTGCAAATAGAACCCAAGCTGGTTTCTTACACGAATGTTGTCGCTATAGAAGGTCCAGCCGAAGAGATGTCCTGCGGAGAAAAAGGTGAGGAAGAGTTGATTGTTCACCTCGATGCCAGCGGTGGATCTTATGTTGAACCAGTCATAGGGGGCACTGTCGTCTCTATCTATAAAAGGAGTGTTATACTCCAGGTCAAGAATGTAGTTGCAGGAGATACCGTAGGAACTCAGGTGGTAGTCATTGGGTCTGGGAAGGATGCTGACATCGCCCAGTGAAAACCCGGCGGCACCATAACTGAAACCGTGCAGATCTCCTTTTTCCGGGGGACGGTCAGGACGGAGTCCGTTGTTTATGCTGGTGGTTGGAGCAAGGAGCGAAGCCCCTGCCCATCGGCCTTTTCCGGGATTTTTGTTGGTGCCATCTTCGTCGTGAAGGATTACATCAGAAAGACGGAAAAACATCTCTCCTAAAGCGACTCCCCCCAGGGTGGTTACAATAAAATCATTTACGGAAGGAGTCTCGGTTTCCATCAGAAGCTCCCAGGTAACGCTGCCCAGGCCGGTGATGGATGCCGATGCCCAGAAGTTATTCCCTGCAGTCCTTGCAGCGGAATAGTAGGTTGACCCCTGATAGGGATGGCCCAGATGATTTACCACAAATTCATCCTGGTCCCACACCCATGGATTGGTCAGATTGGTCCACATGGAGTTCCATGAGATCATACCATAGTCGGACTGACTGATATATCGGTTGAAACCCAGGAGTATTACATTGGCAAGCTGAGTTTCGGTGAACCCCAGTCCGTACCGAAATACCGGAGAGTAGTCATCAACACTGATGGTTTCTTCACAATACCCGGCATTCTGTACTTCAGCGCTGACCACTGCTGCCGGAAAAATCAGTGTGGACAACAGACTGGAAAGGATCAGCATTTTTCTCATCTGCTTTTGCCTTCTGTTCCGAATTTCAAGCCGGTACCAATGGAGATTACATTCTGATAGTTGCTTCCGATATTTTTTATTGAGTTTGTGAACTCCCTGGAATACCGGAGTTCAAGAAGAATATTCACTCTTTTCATTTCCGCCTGCCAGCCAAGAACTGTCAGGGCACCGAAGCCCGGGGCATTGTAACTGCCCCTGCCGTTGTTGTATGTGTGGTAGACTTCCCCATTCTGTACTGTTTCCGATTCAGTCAGAAGAATTGAGAGTTGAGGTCCTTCCATGAAGTATAACCATCTCCCTTTTTTCAGAGGTATTCGGTATTTAAGCATTACAGGTATATCCAGATTAATCTCACTGATAAGGTGGGCTTTTGTCTCGTCTCCCAGGTCGAGAACATAACCTCCTCCGGCAGTCGAGAGCAGAAGTTCCGTCTGGATGGAAAACCGGGGGGTAAAACTGTATTCAACGGTTGGTCCCAGAGAGATCCCTATGATCGGGTTGTTCAAAATACTCACTGCCGAGCTTTCCAGCCTAACATCGTCCAGGTAATTGTAGTATCCGCTGCCGGTGTAGAAAGGTATGGCAAAGGTTCCAATCATGCCGAAAGTAAGTTTGTCTCCGGCGAATAACCCTGTGGGCAGGATCAGTCCCATGTTCAGAATCAAAATTATTTTTAACATTTATTTTCCCGATGCTCAAAGATTCAACAGACAACCATCCGAAGTCTTTTGCATGTTAGAATACTTTGATCGCGAACTGCAATGGATACGACCGGTACTGGAAATATCTTCATAAGGTGATTTGCCGCTGGCAGGGTTTCGCCTGCCAATCAGCATAATTGGGCTGTTTCATTTCAGGAAACTGAATGATAAGATTATCCGGAAAATGACTAACGTTGCGGCTGGAACTGAACATTACAATTGACAGAAAAATCCGGTTTTTCCAGGGTCGGCAATGGAAGGAGACAACATTTGAAAAAACTTTTCTGGATTATTCCCTTTTTATTGCTTTCTGCAGCTTTCTGCTTCAGTCAGGCACTGAATGATGTTTCCGGTTATTATCTCTATGAAGATAAGGACGCTGAAGAAATCTACCTGAGTCCGGTGGTGAAAACAGCTGATAATACCTATCAGATGTACGATGTCTATATTTATAAAAATGATGATGGAGAGTCTGTAGCTGATGTGAACAGTATGGGGGAATCCTTTTCTCTTAGTGACAGTAATTCCGCAGTTATTTTTGCCTATGATAACCAATATGATGAAACTTTTACTGAAGATAAAATGTTTGAACACTGGACCAGTACTGTTGACGGTACCGAAGGAGATTTAATGTTTATCCGGAAAAAGGAAGCGGAAATATATAAGATTATTTCTGCTGTTTTCAAGGATAAGAAGGAAGTTGAAAGCATCCTGCATCCGGGTCGGGAAGAGTAACATGTTCTGTTCTGTAAAGGATTTTAACGAGTCATACAGTCTTTGAGATTGATTGCATCAATCTTTATCTTAAATGGTCTGTTTCGCTTTATGTACTATCTGTAATATCAGTTATTTTTCCCCTGCACAGGGAGATAATGTCCAAAAAAGTTCGCAATTTAGATAACTAAAAAGAGCCACCATTTACTCCGAAGGGTTAAGTGACCAAACAAAACCTAAAGGAGAAGCAACAGTGGCTCCACGAAACTCTACCGTAGATTTCAAGAATCTTCTATCCCAGTTTATCGGTGAATCCGATCCGCTCTTTGAGATGCTCAAGTGGACAACAGAACAGCTAATGAGGATCGAAGCTGAAAACAAGGCAGGCGCGCAGAAAGGGATTCATTCCAAGGAGCGCATTACACACTTTTCGGGCTCCAGAGTTCGACGTTTTGATACTCGGCTGGGAACCATGTATTTGGTAGTTCCGAAGCTGCGGAAAGGTGGCTACATCCCGTTCTTTGTGACAGAAAAGAAGCGGTCCGAGCAAGCACTTCTTCAAGTAGTCCAGGAAGCGTTCATCAACGGTGTTTCAACGAGAAAGATCGACCGTTTAGCAAAACAGCTTGGAATTGAGAACATTTCAGCAAGTCAGGTATCCGAAATCAATAAGGGGCTCGATGAACAGGTTGATGCATTTCGCACACGGCCTCTGGATGCAGAATACCCTGTCATTTGGGTAGATGCTTTGTATGAGAAGATCCGGAATGATGGACGAGTCATAAACTCAGCTGTAATGGTCGTTTGCGGGCTTAATACGGCTGGTGAGCGGGAAATATTGGCCATAGAGTCCATGGACGCAGAAAATGAAGAGAATTACCGACTGCTGTTTCAGAAACTGAAAACGCGGGGACTACAGCAAATCTGGTTAGCAGTATCGGATGCTCACCAGGGCTTAAAGAATGCTATTCAGAAAGAGTTCCTTGGCAGTACGTGGCAACGTTGCAAGGTCCATTTCATGAGAAACATCCTCGCAAAGGTTCGAAGACACAGCAAGGAATATGTAGCTGGAAAGATTAAACATATCTGGCTGCAGCCTACACTGGAAGATGCCAGAAAATATGCCAAAGAAGTCATTGATGAACTGGATGGAAAATACCCGGATGCAATGGAAATCCTTGATGCAGGGTTGGAGGATTCCTTACAGTTTTTCCTCTTTGAAAAACTGGATCATCGGAAGATAGCTTCGACGAATATGTTGGAACGCTTGAATAAAGAGATCAGGCGACGTTCCCGCGTGGTCGGAATATTTCCTTCTCCGGATTCTTATCTGAGATTAGTTACCTGCTTCCTGATTGAATACACAGAAGACTGGACAACAAGCAGGTCATATATTAGAAAGGAAGTATTGGATGAGCAGAGAGACCTCATCTTAAAGAAGGCAGCTTAACCCGCTTCCGGGGTAAAGGCTCTGATTGAAATTGCAAACAAAATTGGACACTATCCACAGGGACAGCAGATCTTTTACAGCCATTTCCAGTTGAATACCGAGGTTGCCTCCACTGAACACAATGGTCTCATGAAGTTCCGCAGATTCATCAATAAATGTGGGAAATTGTTTTTTCATTCCTAATGGGGAACAACCGCCCCGGATATAACCTGTGGTTTTCAGAAGTTCCTTCACCGGGATCATTTCGATTTTTTATAGCCTGCAGCAGCGGCTGCCTTTTTCAGGTTCAGTTCTTTCGCCACCGGAATAACAAACACTGCATGTTCTCCGCTGGTATTCCTGGTAACCAGAGTTTTAAACACCCGTTTCGGGTTAACTCCAATTTTTTCGGCTGCTGTAATGCCGTCAACGGCTCCGTCGGTAACTTCATAAGTATGAGTTGAATAGGAAACTTTCTTCTGATCAAGAACCCTCATTGCATTTGTTTTTTTCATCAATGTTCCTTATTCGCTGTGATGTTTTGATAATTATTATATAGAAAGACTTTTTTTAAGAAATCCTGATGGTAGTTATCTACTAGCAGGGTTCAATTGCCTTGATCATGCCTATTTCAATCCCGTATTGCGGTTTTCATCAAATGCCTGGAAAAGGTTATGCTTCCGGACAGGAAACACCTGAAAGATTTATGGACAAATGTTATGCAGTATTTTGTATGGAGCATTCAAAGCTCCAGCCGGAATCCATGGCTGGAGCCTGAACCTCCTAAGACTAAACAGCTATAACAATCTCCACACCTGGGCTACAACAAAAGTAACTACAAAGCCCATTCCCAGAGGTAACAGAGCGGCAATCGAAGTCCATTTCACGCTCTTTGTTTCCTGATAAATGGTATAAATTGTAGTGCTGCAGGGATTATGTATCAGGCTGAAGAGCATAAGGTTTACTGCTGTTAATAATGTCCACCCGCCTGCTGTAAACAGTTGGGTTATGGAGTTTCCGGATTCCATCTCAAACATAACACCTGCTCCTGCACCTACTCCGTGAACACCGGTAACCAGGACGGTAAGCATCATAACCGTAGGTATTACAATTTCGTTTGCCGGGATGGCTACAATATAAGCCACAAGAATTACGCCGTTTAATCCCAACAGCAATCCGAAGGGGTTCAGAAAGTTTATCAGGTGAGCAGCTATACTGAGGTCTCCGATATGAACATTGGAAACAAGCCAGATGACTGCGCCTGCGGGGGCGGCAAATACTATGGCACGCCAGAGAACAATGATGGTTCTGTCAATTATAGAGGTATACAGGGTTTGCAGAATTCTGGGAGGCCTGTAAGGCGGAAGCTCCAGACTGAATGTTGAGGCCTCACCACGCAAGACTGTCTTCGACAGAAACAGGGAGACCAGAAAGGTTAACAGAACGCCCAGTAACGCTACTCCGACGACAGCGAAAGCAGAAACAAGTCCTGCAAAAGCCGGAGGAACAAGGGTTCCGATAAACAGCGAGGCAATGAGAATTTGTGTAGGCCACCGCCCGTTGCACAGGGCAAAGTTGTTCGTAAGGATTGCAATCAGTCGTTCCCGTGGGCTGTCTATAACCCTGGTCGCCACAACCCCTGCGGCATTGCAGCCGAAACCCATGGTCATGCTCAATGCCTGTTTCCCCTGGCCGCCGGCCTTACGGAACATTGAATCCAGATTAAAGGCAACCCGTGGAAGGTATCCAAAGTCTTCCAGAAGCGTGAACAAGGGAAAGAAGATTGCCATGGGGGGAAGCATTACGCTGATAACCCAGGCTGTGGCGAGATATACACCGTCAAGAAGAAATCCGTCCAGCCACCAGGGCATATGAATCGCCTGAGCCAGCCCCTTTAACCAGGGATGAATCGTATCCAGGAGAAGGTTGGCTATTATACTGGAAGGAACGTTGGCTCCACTTATGGTCAGCCAGAATACAACTGCCAGAAGCAATATCATTATGGGAAAGCCCCAGATGCGGCTGGTAAGGATCCGATCTATGCTTTTATCCAGATAAAATCGTGGATTTCCTTCGGGTCTGGTAACAGCCTTATCCGCAATCCTGGCAGCATTAGTGTAGAGCTCTTCGGAAATCTTTTCATGGAAATCGTTGTTCAACTCCAATCTCAAATTTTCCGCGTTTTTCAATATGCTGCTGACGGCCTGTGCTTTGTTGTGCATCTGCTGTGCCCCTTACTGATTTCCAATGACTTTTATTTGATGTGTTCTTTCGTCTGAATAACCTCTGGATAAATCACCAAGATCACCTTTTTCCAGGGTTTCTATAATCCTTCGGTCTCCGTCTAACAGGCGGACAGCAATCCACCGGGGATTGGGAATATCCGGGAGTTCCGATTCTATCTGGCGTGTCAAATTATCGACTACCTGCTTAATCTGGGGAGTTTCATATTTAACCTGAAATGGTTTCGGCTTGATTTCGCCGGAGGCTACTTTTTCGATTACATCCAGAAGTTCTGGCACACCTTCATTGGTTCTGGCAGACATTCCCACTACAGGAATTCCCAGGTCTCTGCCAAGGATCCTGGTATCGATAGTCAGTTTATTTCTTCTGGCTTCATCGAGCAGATTACAGGCGACTACCACCTTCGGGGTGATTTCCTGAACCTGAAGAACAAGATTGAGATTTCTCTCAAGACGGGTTGCATCTACAACTACAACAGTTACATCGGGTTTTCCGAAAAGAATAAAGTCTCTGGCAATTTCCTCATCAAGACTGGTTGCCAGCAGTGAGTAGGTACCCGGGAGGTCGACTATTTTATATTTCTTTCCGTTTCTTGCGAACGCGCCTTCTGCACGGCTCACGGTTTTTCCCGGCCAGTTGCCTGTATGTTGTCTGAGACCGGTCAGGGCATTGAATACCGTACTTTTTCCTGTGTTAGGATTCCCGGCCAGGGCTACAATATGATCTGCACTTTCCGAATCTATTCCCAGTCTTTTCAGACTCTCTGCATTATATGATGGGCAATTCGCACAGCCTGAGGGCACTGCGGTTTTTTGCCTTTTTTCTGTCTTCATCAAATAGCTCCTTTCTGCGGTTCTTCATCGAGAATCTCGGCCAGGATATTATCCGCCTGTGATTTTCTTAAGGCTATGAGGGTATCCCGTATTCTGAAACCCATAGGATCTCCTGCGGCGCTGACAATTTCCTTTTCCACTACGGTACCGGGCAGGAAACCCAGATCCATGAGGCGGCGACGTTGAGAACCGATTATTTTTGGTGATAACTCCTGAATTCTGGCCATTCTTCCCTGAGGACAGTCTGCCAGTGATTTCCCGGAGATGACGGGAATATCCTGTGGGTCCCTGGGTATGAGCTGAATATTGGCAGCCAGAACGGGAGTTGCAGTATGTGCTTTTCGGCGGGTATTGAATTGTATTGTATCTCCCTCAATGGATTGTACCGTTACGTACTGACCCGGAAAGAGCCCGTCCCTGGTTAATTGCTTATAAACAACCGGTGGTTCATCTTCAAGGTGAATGATCATGCCGGAGTCCCCCTCTTTGAGATCATTGAGGGTTAATCTGTTCGCATAACTTTTCATTACCCCGTCAGAATTTGGAATTGGATCTCCGTGGGGATCATGAATGGGAAAATTCAGCCGCTTGTCCAGCTCATTTATTTCATCGTCCGTGAGTGAGTGCTCTGCTATGTGGGCTTTTTCGTGCCATTCCTCTTCCCTGTATCCGGAGTGCTCCGCCATAAACAATTCGTAGAGACGGTGTGCACGGATCATTCTCAAGCCGTATGACAAGCCTGCATTGGTGAGCTTATAATTTTTTCCATCTGCTTGCAGAAAGTTCTGTTTTTGTAGCTGGCCGAAGATTCTGGAAACTTCAGTTTCGGAAATCTCCATTGTTTGTGTTGCGGTTTTGACTGAAAGCTCTTCACCGTCCATCTGGCATTCCGCCATACACTTGAGAAGATCTTCGCTCAGAATCTTGTCACTGATCTGCATTCTTTTTCTTAGTAGCCACACCCAGCCTTTTTTCTGACGAAACATGAAAAATAACAGAACCAATAGGATTACAAATATAGTTAATGAGAGAAATTCAGTTGACATATGGCTGGCTCCTCCAGTCTGACTTGGCTACACTTGTATAAAAGTAATATATAAGTGAAGAGATGACAACAAAGGTTCTGGACATACCCAGTCAGTAGACAGGTAGTTAAGTCTCCCATATTTTCAGGAGGCTTATAAGTCGTAAAGGGTATTGCCGGGAAAATGCATGCACTGAATCTTTTTAGAAGTTTAAAAATGAATGGCTTTATGATGAAATATTTCAAAGCCGGCAAGAAGCGAATAATGAGCTTTTTAAATACATTGAAGTATTATAAAATCGTAAGAGAAATCATTCGACGATAGGGTTTGCAATTCCTTACGATTATGAAATAAAAGAGTGGCTTAACTGGTTGCCCCGGTTTAGGGGTGAAGTCCAAAACTCCTCCCACAGGGCAAGCCAAGGCTTTTCTTAAAGCTAGTAGAAAGTGGGACTCTTGAGCTATTCCTTGTCGATCTGCTCTTTGGACATCTTGCGATGAGTCAGTGTACCCCAGGTCAGGCCCATCGATACGACCGCAATAGCAGCTACCCACCATTTAAGGGTCAGCAGAAAGATCACCAGCAACATTAGTCCAAAGCCAATACCGGCAAGAGCGGTATAGATCAGAAGAAAGGTCCACAGTGGTTTTTCGGACATGAATGCGTTCCAGCGCGACTTCGGTGAAGAATCATTTTCGTTCAGGTTTTTCATACACTACTCCTATTTTTCCCTCATTTCTCCGAGGGGTCAGATGTGAGATTCGCGAGCAGCGAATCCATTGAAATGCTTACAAGTGAGGTCATGCGGTCGCTCATGGCATACGGCAGGATAAGTGCTCCGTCGCATATCATTGAACCACAGCTGTAAACGACATTCGGAACGTATCCTTCCCTGCCTGCCCCCTCGGGTTCGAGCAAAGGTTCCCGAAGCCGGCCGATGACGATGGTGGGATTGTTAAGGTCCAGCAGAATCGCCGAGATACAGTAGCGCCGCATGGGGCCAACACCGTGGGTGATGATAAGCCAGCCGGCCTCCGTTTCGATGGGTGAGCCGCAGTTACCTATCTTCCCCGCTTCCCACAATTCCCGAGGCCGCATAAGTATCTGTGCCTCACTCCAGTGGTCCAGGCGGTCAGAGAACATGATGAACAGATTTTCCCCGTCCTGTCTTGAGAGCATCGCATATTTTCCATTGATACGACGGGGGAACAGGGCCATGCCCTTGTTTCGTACAGCGTTGCCGTTCAGAGTGCTTACTTGAAAATGCAGGAAGTCCGGAGTTTCGATAAGTTGCGGAGAAACGTTGCGGCCATCATATGCCGTATAGGTGGCGTAATAGTTTGTCTTTCCGTTGTCTTCCCGAAACAAAATAAAGCGGGCATCCTCAATGCCATTGATTTCATTTGCCGATGAAGGAAATATGACCCTCTGTTCCAGTGTCAGATCTGGAGAGAAATTAATTTCGTAATTGGAATCGGCTATCCGCTGGGCCATATGAATCATTTCCTGATACCCCTGGCCGGCATGGCGCAATTCTTTCCGCAGCCGTTGCAAGCACCGGGTTAACTCGCTTTTTGGGAAACTTTCACCGAGCATATTAAACAGGTTCCCCGTCAGAGCGTCATCGGCCCCTGCCTCCTTGAGAAGTGTGCGAAACCGTGTTTTCGTATATCGGGGGTCAGGATCAATCTCCGGTAGTGAAACGAAAGGCGAAACGGCTGCCATTCTGATCGTTCCGGTAGAATCAATAATACCTGAACGGAACTCAATGGAGGAGACATGTCCCTCTCCTGTGGCTCGAAGGCTTAAGATAAATCTGGTGCTTCCGGGAGGTAGTGAGTGTTGGTCAGGGTGAGGCACGATGGACGGATTAAAGAGTGCGGCCGATTCCAAGGCATATTCCCCGGAAAATAAAGCTCCTATGAGTATTTTATGCGCCCGGGATAAACTGCGGGGATTGACGATCCTGGCAGCGACTTTGTCATAGTGACTGAGGAGTCGTGATTCTATGTCCAAATGGCGGCTTGAAAAATCCTGCAGCAGTAAGTCCAGCTGTGTTCGTATCTTTTCCTCATCCAGTTCGAGCACCCGGGCAAGAACAGCGGAGATTTGGTAACTGTCATGGGGAATGAACGGCCTTAGTAGTACGCGCTCACTTTGCGGGAGGAGCAGTAGGTCGTGTCTGCGTATATCGATTGACCTTTTCAAATATCAACCCTCCTCGAGACCGCAGTTCGCTCAGCCAGCCTCATCTCCGCAAGGGAAATCAGGAACGCCAGGGTTGATTCAGCCCCCTGATTTTCATTAATTCTATCTGGATGAAGCCCGTCCGCGCAGCCGCCGCTGGCAGAGTCGTAGAGGGGCAGCCCCAGATCATTACGTCCCAGAAACCACTCAAAGGTATTTTTTGCCTCGTTGGTCCATTTCCTGTCTCCTGTGGCCCGGAATGCTTCGTGACACGCGGCAATCATTGACTGTGCTTCCACGGGCTGCTGGTCAAAGTGCGCCTGCACTCCTCCCCGGGAATGAAATCCATTACTGCCGATGGGACGAAATGCTCCGGCTGCATTTTTCTGAAGAGTAACAAGCCAAGACAGAGATGTAATCCCGATTCGTGATGCCTCCGTATCGTGCAGATATTGTCCGCTGAGGATTAAAGCCTGACTCAGGCGTGCATTGTCGTATGATGCGATGGATTCAAACCAGGGCCACTGGTCAGTGGCGAAGCTTTTCCATAAATGTACGAGCCGGGCGCTCAGCTTTTTATACATCGTCTCGAATGGTTTTTGTCCGGGATTTTTCTGAAGATAATCATGCATCCCAAGCAGTGCGAACGCCCATGCCCGAGGTGATGAAAAACTCGCAAGCACCGCAATACCCCGTTCCAGAAGCCAAAGAGCCAATTTTTTGTGGCCCTCATTTCGGGCACGCCCAGCAGCACAGCCGACTGCCCACAGGGCCCGTGCATGGCTGTCCTCGCTTCCCGATTCTTCCATCCATTCCCGGTTGAAACTCATAAAATTCCGAAAGCGTTTGTTTTGATCATTAAACGCAGCCGCCAGGAAAGCGAGATAGCCAGTGGCCAGGTGGTCCATTTCTTTAGTCGGAGTTTTGCCGTTGAGTTCAGTCAGCAGGGTACAGAGGATAAACGCCCGGGCGTTGTCATCGGTACAGTATCCCTCGTGGTAATTTGGCACAGTAAACGTTGCATGCTGGAAAATCCCGGTATTGTCACTCATTCGAATCAAATGCCCGAGATTAAATATCGGTAACTCTTTGATCCTGGTTTCGAGGGTCCATTCGGCAAAGGCCGTTCGCGGCATAACCTGTGCTGCATTGCGAGCTTCATCGAATGATTCCAGATAGCGCTTTGCGGTTACCGGCCAGATCATCTCACGGCCAACGGCATATGCAGCATTCTGTGTTGACCGCAATCGCGCGGGATCTCCGAGGTAGGAGCATACCGCCTCTGCAATTGCCGCTGAATCGCGGAATGGAACCAGACTGCCGCGGCCGTCCGCCAGGAGTTCCTGCGCATGCCAGTATGGGGTCGAGACTACAGCTTTGCCAGCTCCGAAAACGTATGCAAGGGTACCTGAAGTGATCTGCGCCTCATTCAGATATGGTGTAATGTATATATCTGTGGCTCCTATAAACTCTTTTAAGTCCTCCAGATTCACGAAGTTGTTGTAAAAGATCACATGGGATGTTACCCCAAGGTCCTCGATGAGCCGTTCAAGACTCAGACGATACCGTTCGCCCTCCCTGGCAATAAGATGAGGATGAGTTACACCCAGCACCAGATATACGACCTCTGGATGACTCTGTATTATTTGCGGAAGCGCCCGAATTGCATATTCGATTCCTTTTCCCGGTCCGAGAAGCCCGAAGGTGAGTAAGACCGAGCGGTCAGCAACCCCGAACTGCGCCTTGTAGTGGCTCGAATCAGTGGCCGGCATATCGGGAATTCCGTGGGGAATGATGTCAATTCTGTTGCGCGGAACGCCGTACACCCTTTGGAGGATCTCCGCTCCCTTTTCAGCCATCACCACCATCCGCTCGCTATATTCCACCAACTTGTCCATCACATACCGATGGTCTTTGTCCGGATCGCTTAGAACAGTATGGAACGTCGTGACTATCGGCATACGAACCTGTTCAAGCATTGCCAGAATGTGGCTGCCCGCAGGCCCGCCGAAAATGCCGAATTCATGCTGCACACAGAGAATTTGTGTATTATTAAAGTTTAGAAAATCAGCGGCACGTCGGTACGTGTCCAGGTTCTTCTCATCAATCTCGATTCGAACCCGGGGTGGATAGTTGTATGGCTCGGCTCTGTCGTTTACCGCACAGACAAAGCACTCGGTGTTTGGTACTTCAGCCGCTAACGCCTCGCATAGGTCGTGGGTAAACGTAGCAATCCCGCAGAGGCGGGGTAGATAGTCTCCCAAGAAAGCGATTTTATCCGGTAATAGTGAAGGTGCAGGGAACACCGATCCTTCAAATTGCGAATCCGAATTTCTAAGCTGACGCACGTTTTTCTTCCTTCTGATGCTTCCGCAGGATTTTCATAACCTGCATACCACTCAGTGTTTCCTTGTCATAGAGTTGCTTTGCCAGGGCATCCAGGGGCGCACGATTTTCTGATAACAGGTCTATTGCCTGTTCCAGGCTCTGTTTCACAAATCGAGATGTCTCATCGTCAATTAGTGCAGCGGTCCGGGCGCTTACCCCGGGATCCATTCGTGAAGGACCGCCGAGATACTGGGCTTGCGTGTCCGGTGCGAGGTGGACGGGACCGAGAATCTCGCTCATCCCGTACTCGGTAACCATCCGCTTCGCTAAATCTGTCGCCCGGGCGAGGTCATCCGCGGCCCCGGTGGAAACTTCGGAAAACATAAGCTCTTCGGCAGCACGTCCCCCAAAAAGAACTTTCAGCCGATTCATTAACTCTTTCTGCCCCATGATGTAGCGATCCTCTACGGGACGTTGCCATGTGTATCCCAGGGCATTGCCCCGCGGAATAATTGTAACCTTGTGAACCGGATCCACATCCGGCAATAAAACGGCCACAAGGGCATGGCCCGCTTCGTGGGCGGCCACAACCTGTTTCTCATGCTTATTCATAGCTCTTGTACGGCGCTCGGATCCGGCAACGACCCTCTCTATTGCCTCATCAAAATCGGTCATGGTCACAGCATCTTTAGCCGCCCTGGATGCGAGGAGAGCCGCTTCATTTATAACATTTGCAAGGTCCGCACCGGAAAACCCCGGAGTTATGCGCGCGAGATTCTCGCAATTCACATCTTTCGCCACCGTGATCGTAGTAATGTGGATGTTGAGTATTTCAAGCCGCCCTGCAAGATCAGGCAAACCTACGACAATGCGACGGTCAAACCGTCCCGGCCTCAATAGTGCAGGATCCAGTATCTCCGGGCGGTTTGTCGCTCCGATCAGGATCAAACCGGTGGTCGGCTGAAAACCGTCCATTTCTGCCAGTAGTTGATTCAAGGTCTGATCATGTTCATCATTTTGGGATAATCCTCCCGAAATTCCTCTCCTTCCGCCGATTGCATCGATTTCATCGATGAATATTATAGCCGGTGCACTGGCTTTCGCCTGTGCGAAAAGATCGCGCACCCTTGATGCGCCTACGCCAACGAACATCTCAATGAACTCCGCTCCGCTGAGTGAATAAAACGGGACGCCCGCCTCACCGGCTGTGGCTCTTGCAAGAAGTGTTTTACCTGTTCCCGGCTGTCCTACCAACAGAACACCCTTCGGCATCCGTCCTCCCAGACGCTGGAAATGTTCCGGATTCTTGAGAAACTCAGTAACTTCTTTCAGATCTGTGATAGCCTCTGCTGCACCACCGATATCGGAGAAGGTCACACCGCTTTGCTGACCCAGGGTAATCCGTGCTTTGCTCTTATTGAAAGAGAAGATTCCACCCCCCAGACCTCGCGAACCGGGATTCATTCGTTTGAAAATAAACATGGATAGCGATATCATTAGAACAAAGGGAAGTATCTGGCCGAGCAGGGAACTTGTTGGGCGGCCGGAAGCGTTTACATTTTGTGCAGTAAGGGTATCGAAAAGGCCAGGGTCATCGATGCGAACTGTCATGAATTTAGTTCCGTCTTTCAGAACACCACGGATCCTTTGCGCATCAATTTTGACACTATCGACCTGGCCGCTACTGAGTTGTGTCCTGAATTGGCTGTACGTTACGGTGACCTGAAACCCCGGAAGAAGCGGTCTGAGCATAGACCATACAAGCACTATGGCAATAATGAGAAAAAAGAAATTCCTGTTGGTCAACTGCCGTTTCATCCCGGCAATTTGTTCGGCAAATTTTTCGAACACCCGGCACCACCTTTTATGATAAACTACAATCTGTTGTTATAACCGATCTGTACGGTAGCGCACATAGCAGGATTATTTATATCGCCAAAGTATCGCCGAACGGGTTTTTGCACTGTGATTAAGGATGGTTCCTCATGAATTCACCAACCGGCGCAATTAAAAAGCCGGCCAACTATCTGCTTGAAGCTCTTCCCGGGGATGTGAAGTCCCGCCTCGCCCCCCATCTCATTCCCCTCAGTGTTCCCCTTGGGATGTCGATATGTGAGTCCGGATTACAGATGGATCATGTCCTCTTTCCGACGACTGCTATCATTTCTCTCCTCTATGTTCTCGAAAACGGGTCTACGGCGGAGGTCGCTGTAGTAGGCAATGAAGGAATAGTCGGGATTGCCATGTTTCTTGGAGGTGCCACCATGCCGAACAGGACCATTGTCCAGAGTGCCGGTGAAGTCTACCAAATGTCTGGAAGCCTGCTCCAGGAAGAGTTCAATAGGGGCGGGGAGCTTCATCATCTTCTGCTGAAATATACCCTGGCAATGGTAAACCAAATGGCTCAAACGGCGGTATGCAATCGTCATCATACCATCGATCAACAGCTTTGCCGCTGGCTTTTGCTCAGTCTTGATCGGCTATCTACAAACGAACTTGTCATGACTCAGGAACTAATTGCAGATATGTTGGGTGTGCGGCGGGAGGGGGTTACCGAAGCCGCCGGCAAGCTGCAGGCCGCAGGATTGATCCGCTACCAACGCGGGCGGATAACTGTTTTAGACCGGCCCGGACTGGAGGCCAGGGTCTGTGAATGCTATGAAGTTGTGCGAAATGAATTCCAGCGCCTGCTTCCCGGTGTCATTGCAGGTTCCGATTCTGGAATGCGACCAAAATGATTTGATCTTCTCCTCTTGAGCATAATATGCGTTGACTCTTCTCAGGATCTGTATCCGGAAATTCCGGGCTCTATGTTTATACTTCACTCATAACTCCAGTAGTCACGTTCTCCATCGCTGTTGAGGCCACTGACGACCATGACAGCAGGATTGTACACACGCCTTATTTACTTTTCTAATGTTGCGAACGTTATTGGATGTGGTCGTTTTGACGTATGTTCAATTATAGAGCCATCAGTTTTCTGCTTCAGTGTAGTCGATAATTTCCTGTCTGATCCTGGGAATAAGATTCGGCAGTACGCTGAATTTCGTTAGACCTAGTTTAAGCAGCGAGGGGATATAATCTCTGTCTCCAGCAGCTTCTCCGCAGACCACACAGTCCATTGAAGCTTCTCTGGACTTTTTAAATATATCCTCGAGCGATCTGTTCAGTGCCTGGAATCCACTGTCAAAATACTCTGCTACATCTTTGTTTTCCCTGTCCGATGCCATGGTGTACTGAATTAGATCATTGGTTCCTATACTGATAAAATCGGATGCCTCCAATATCTCGTCGATCTGGAATATGGCGGCAGGAGTTTCAATCATAGTACCTATCTGCATCTTTTCTCCGCCATCCATTTTATTCATGATATTGCGGACTTGTCTGATTTCCGAGGGCATCGTAACCATGGGAAGCATAATTTTAACAGGAATCTCTTTATTCAATCTTATACAAGCAGAAAGTTGTGTTTGGAGTAGTCTTCTGTGTTTTAATAGGAGGCGTACCCCTCTGAGACCGAGGGCTGGATTGATTTCATTACCCAAATTGAGATATGAAGGTACTTTATCAGAACCGATGTCTACCAGCCTGACAGTTATCTCCTTACCCTTCAACGGTTTCAGTATCTCTGTGAAACGAGACATGAGAAAATCTTCATCGGGCATTGTTAGGCTCGACATATAGATGTTTTCCACTCGGAACAATCCTACACCTTCAGCTCCGGCAGACAAGGCTTCCATAGCTTCCTCCCGACTGGAAACATTTGCCAATAGTGAGATTTTTCTACCTTGAACTTCCAGAGGTTTGCTGGAGACAATCCGCGGAAGAGCAGCTATTTTCTGCTCTTCTATAAGTTTGATGTATTTTTTTATAAGCTGGTCGTCAGGGTTTGTAATGATGGAGCTGCCGTTTCCGTCAACAATAACCTGTGCATGATTGGGTAGATGTCCAATTTCCTGGCGTATTGTTACATAGGGGATATTGAGCGCGCGCGCCAGAATGGCGGAATGGGAACCGCGACTCCCCTCAACAGTAATTATTGCTCTGACATGTTTCTTATCGAGGAAAATAGTATCGGACGGAAGCAGTCTCTGAGATAGAAGAATGGTGTTTTCTGGTAAGGACGAAAGCAGATTGTTGTCTTTTCCCTGAAGTTTTCTGATGACTCTACCGCCGATGTCCCTAATATCCTTTGCCTTGTCATTTCGTTGCTTGTCTTCGAATAGAAGAAATCTCGTTTCCAGCTTACGGAATATATCTCTGACGATAATCTCACCGTTTAATAGTTTTTCGTTTAATTCGCTTTCTATATCATTGAAAATAAATCTGTCCTGAAGAATCAACTTGTGGGCAAGAAAAATAGCACCATGCTCCTTATTAATTTCTTCTTCAACAGTGCTTTGCATATCCGAGAGATCATCGACAACACTCTTAATGGCTATTCTGATCCGCTCCAGTTCATTTTCCACTTCCTCTGCTTTAATCTCATATTGGCTTATGCGGCTGGAGAAGACATCCTTATAGAGATAAATCTCTCCCAAGGCGTATCCGGGTACAATTGGATGACAATGATATTTCTCATTTTCTTTGTTAATGCTTTTTGGCAATGTACCTTTATCCTGTTTGAGAATTTCACATTTCCCTCCTCTGAATAGGGATATAAGGTTTTTCCCTTCTGCTTTTGCTTTATATAGAGCCTGGTCAACACTCTCGATCAACTTTGTATAACTATTGCTATGTACATTACCATAAGTTGAAACTCCCATGCTTGTGGAGATAGGCTGACCAATAGCTTCACAGGGAGTGGAATTTAGCTGTAAATGTAACTTACGGGCAATTTCCCCTGCCCCTTCAATATTAGTCTGAGGAAGTAGTATGAGAAATTCATCCCCGCCGAAACGATAAAGACAGTCTAGTTTTCTGAGATTTTCTATTACAAGTGAAGCGAAAAAATGAAGTGTAAGGTCTCCGTTCTGGTGTCCATGAGTATCATTTATCGCTTTGAAGTTGTCCAGATCAATCATGATGACTGAAAATGTCAACCCATATCTAAATGTCCTATCCATTTCCTTTTTAATATCCACCTTCAACTGTTCACCAGAGAATGCGTTGGTTTTACTGTCCATTATGGCCTGTCTGGCTATTTGATTGATTATATTCTCCTTATTAACCATAGTGGGTAAATCAGCTTGGTTTCTGGAATGAATATAGTCCAATGTGGCGATTTCCAGGAGAACAGATCTTCCGAGTTTTTTCTCCATATTCATTTTATGCTTTGAGATACTGCGGCAGATTTTTTCGGCAACTTCAGGGCTATCTATCTCACTATAAGTCAATAAAAAAAGGACTTCTCTATAGAATTTATTGCCTAATTCAGTAGAGATTTGTGCGATCTCTTTTTTTTGATCCTCAGTTGCTTCTTTTTCCAAGCATATTATTTCAAGCAGTTCATGAGAAATTCTAGGATGAGCTATTTTTTTAATATTCTTAAAGTCGCCTTCTGTAATCATTTATCTCTCCTTTACTTTCCGAAATGTACATCGTCTATTAATTCGGATTTAGCAAAGCCGATTTCTCTCTATATATCCTTCTTAAACCTTAATCTTATTTGCTTTGCTGCACAATCTCATTGTATTCTGTTTTACCTTTTACCTGTCAGTTAAGGGTTCTTTTTAGGGAATTAAAGGAGTAAATGAAGCTGTAAATCTGAAGGATTATCATAAAAGTGCAGTCTAAAAATACCCGAAAATATGAAGGGTATGAAAATGAGACAGTACAGTAAAGAGTTTAAAGAGCAGGCATTAAGGCTATCCGATGACATTAGATTAAAAAATGCCTCGGAGCAATTGGGAGTTAACTACGGGACATTATCCGGATGGCGGAAGGCCCACAAAAGAAATAACAGTGAAAAATCCGTGCAAGACACATTTCCTCTGACCGAGAGGGATAGGCAATGACTGAAAGAAAATCAGGAGCTGAAAGACGCCAATGAGATTCTCAAGGATGCACTTGGTTTTTTCGCACGAGACCGGAAGAAGTAAGGGCAAAAACCATTTTTGCGTACATCTTTGAACAGCGAAAGCAGAAGCAGACGTCGCCAGTTGTAAAGATGTGCAAAACATTGGGTGTCAGCGAAACAGGCTATTACCAATGGAAACGAACCAGTAATAAGCCCAAGGTGTGGCAGCTTCTTCTGGTCAAAATACACCATATTCTGGACGAGCATCCGGATAACAGGAATTACGGGATAGAACGAATTATGACCGCATTGAAGCAGGGAGGAGAAAACTATCACGGTCCACCGTCGTCAAGGCAATGCGGAAAGGGAATCTACTGCATAAGAGCCATAGAAATCCTGACGGTCTGACAAAAGCCGATAAAAAGGCTCAGAGGCCTGAGAATATATTGCAGAGAGACTTTACCGCAACACGGTCGAATGAAAAATGACTGACTGATATAAACCAGGTACCGTGCTCTGATGAGAAGTTGTATATTGCCCCTGTTTTCGACTGCTTCGGGGGCGATATTGTCAGTCTTGCAATGGACAATAACATGAAAAAGGAATTATGCATTAAAGCCGTCAAAGACGCATACAAAAGCAGAAATCCAGGGAATGGAGTAATCATTCACAGCGATGCTGGAAGTCAGTATACCAGTGACCAATACAAAAAAGTACTTGGTGATTACTACGCTATTCAGAGTATGAGTGATGTCGGCAGATGCTACGATAATGCTCGGATGGAGAGTTCCTTTGCAACACTGAAGAAAGAAAAACTGTACCAGATTAATATTTTGAGAATGAAAATGGACGAAGTAAAAACCATTGTCTGGAGATACGTTATGGTGTACTACAATCGTCAGAGGATCAGTACGGTGAATGAAGGCGGGTTGCCTCCGACTATGTATAGGAGAATCGCAGCATCAATGAGTCATAAGGCTGCATAAAATAATTTTGGGTATTTAGGGACTGCACTAAAGTTGACAATTCCAAACAACGGTGTGAACATCTTCAACAATGGGAAGAAAGCGGATTAAGCGGGCAGGAATACTGCCGGCAGCACGATCTGATCATTCCACTGCCGTTAACAGTAACAAAAGATCAAATAGGTCATGTTTTATCTGCTTTGCGAGTTTCGCATGATCCCTGATTTCTCCTATGTTCAGATATTTATCGGACCTGGCATCACTGATATGCGTAAAGCGATCAACGGCCTTGCTTGTATGGTTCAGGACCCCCATTAAGCGGAACTCTGTATCTGTTCTGCAGTCGTGAACGGCGAATCATAAAGACACTTTACTGGGACAGGAACGGTTTCTGTCTCTGGCAGAAGAAGTTGGAAAAGCATAAGTTTCCTTGGCCTGAAGCCGAAGAAGATGCACGTGCGATAACCCCGGAACAGCTCTCAATGCGGTTGAAAGGCATCGATAGCTGGCATGAGCATACTGCTTTGGAATATTCCCGGGTTTCTTAAAGCATTTTATTGTTGTAAAGGAATTTACAGAGAAAGAGCTGTATGCTAGAATTCTTTTCAATATAGATGTTGCAGTGCTTTCGCAAGAAGTACAGAATTCTATCCGATCTCTTGAAGAGAAAACACATTCGACCGAAGCAACGATTCATGACTGGGAAACCAGATCCACACAACTTGGGGAACAATACAAACTCCTTATCTTGCAGAAATTCGGTAGAAAAAGCGAGAAAGAAAGCCAGACTGAACACCAATCGCTGTTGTTCAGTCTTGAAGAGAGCAGCACACCTGAGCATGCAGTCTTAGATACTACCGTACCAGTGCAGTTCTATCCCCAAAAGAAGCCTGGAAGAAAACCCATAGACGAGAATCTCCCCCGGGAAGAGATTCTTATCGATATTTCTGAAGAAGAAAAGCACTGTGCCTGCGGCCATAAACTGGGCCGAATCGGCGAAGAAACCAGTGAATGTCTCCAAGTTATTCTTCCGAGGATGTGGGAAGAACGGATTATACGCCCGAAATATGCCTGCAAAAACTGTGAAGGCTCCGGGGATGAAGAGAATCCCGCAGTCAGGATTGCAGATCCCCCTGTAAGTATTATCCCCAAAAGCATCGTAACACCCGGGTTACTCTCCTTTATTATCGTGAACAAGTTTGTCGATCATCTGCCCTATTACCGGCAGGAGAAACGGTTTGAACGGATTGGCATCCATATAAGCCGTAAGAATATGAGTAACTGGCAGCAGGCAGCGTATGAAAAGATTGAGCCTTTAATAGAGACTCTGAAAAAGCATATCCGGTCAGGGCTGGTTATCAACATAGATGAGACGCCGATATAGGTTATGGGTGAACCGGAACAGCCTGACACGGCCAAACCCTATATGTGGCTTGCCCGCAGTGGGCTGCCGGAAAAACCGGCATTCCTTTACTCATACCGGGAATGTGCAGATAGTCCATGTGGGCTGCATGGCCCATGTCCGGCGAAAGTTCCATGAAGCGGCAAGGGCTTCAAAGAAAGCGACAAGTACTCAGGAAGCGTTGAATACCATCAGGAAACTGTATGCCATAGAAGATCATCTTAGAAGTTCAGAACTACCGGAGGAACAGTTTGTTGCTGAACGGAGAGTTCAGGCCGGGCCTGTTCTTGAAAAGTTTAAAAGTTGGCTTGAAAAGCGCAGATAGCAGGTTCTCCCCCATCGTTGTTTTTAGGGAAAGCAATTCACTATACTTTAAATGAATGGGAGAAACTGATACGTTTTCTCGATTCTCCCCATCTGACAGACACCGGACAACAATAGCGCAGAGCAGGCCATCCAACCGTTTGTTCTGGGGCGGAAGAACTGGCTCTTTTCCGGCAGTCCCAAGGGTGCTGAAAGTTCCTGCGCTATGTATTCACTAATAGAGACGGCAAAATAAAATAAGGTGAACCCGAACGACTCCCTGAAGCGGGTTTTTGTGGAAGCGCCTCTCATGCATGCGTCTAATAATTGGGAACAACTACTCCCTTGGAATATTACCTTATAATTTTTCCAGGGGTGGGGTTTAATTGACGGTTACTTTAGAACAATCTTGTATCTTTCGTGGGGTGTGTCGGGTAAATATGATTACAAAAAAAATAATAAATCCTTCTTGACCTTTGCTTCCGCGACTCCTAAAATTTATAGTTGAGTTCGGTACACGTGCGCCCGCACGGGTACCTACGAGGAGAATATATGTATTTGAAGCGTGCGAAACTTGGTACAGCCATTGGCTCAGCGTTCTCGGTCGTTCTTCTGGGTGCGGGGATGGTACTGCGCGAAGTTACCAACATCGACTCGATCGTGCTGTCCATCATCACTTTCGTCGCCGTCGGTGGGTCGGTCGTGACTACCGCACTGTGGGCGATCGGTGGCGCAGAAGACCTGAACCACTGGTACGAGCAAGTACTCGACTTCATCTACCTGCCGCTGTCGATAACCGATATGGACATGAAGTGGACGTTTATCAACGAACCGGTGAAGAACATCATCGGCGTGACCCGTGAGGAGGTGATCGGCGATCACTGCTCGCGCTGGAATGCCGATATTTGCAATACCGAGAAATGCGGTGTCATGATGCTTCGGCGTGGCTTAAGCCGGTCCTACTTCACCAATGAAGGCGTTAATCGCAATTTCCAGGTCGACACCACGTATCTCTACGACCGACGCAACAAGAAAAAGCAGGTCGGCCATCTGGAGCTCGTTTCAGACGTGACGACGAAGGTGCGTCTCGGGACCGCTGTGGATCAGCTCAAACTGTCGTCGCAAACGCTCGCGTCGACGATCGAGCAGGAAGCATCCACCACTGCCGAGATCTCGGCAACGGCGGAGGAGTTTGCCCAGAACATTAGGAGTATCTCCGGCAACACTGAACGGCAGTTCAGAACGATCGAAGAAACTGTTTCAGGACTCGAGGAGATGGCTGCGAGCGTCCAGTCCGTCGCAACCAACGCGGCAAAGGCATCCAGCGCGTCACGTGAGAGCGTGGAGACAGCCGAAGCTGGCAGAGCCGAGATCGGCGAGTCGGTTCGCGGAATCAAGGAGATCTCGGATAGTCTGATAGCGATCTCGGACGAGATATCGAGACTGAGCGATAAGGCAGCCGCCGTGGACGAGATCCTTCAGGTCATCAATTCGATAGCCACCCAGACCAACTTGCTCTCGATGAACGCGGCGATCGAGGCAGCGCACGCCGGGGATGCCGGTCGCGGGTTCAGCGTGGTCGCCTCCGAGATCCGCAAGCTCGCTGAAGATTCTCAGACGTCATCGAAGGAAATCGAGCGGATTATCGACGAGATCAAGCTCAACATCAGCAAGGCGCTTAATCTGTCGATCACCGGTCGTGAGGTCGCAACGAAAAATGCTTCAGTCGTCGAAACCTCGCTGGAGGCGCTCGGTCGGATCGTCAACGGAGTCGAGCTGATAAATGACATGCTTGCCGGCATCGAGACAACAACGAAGGAGCAGTCCTCGGCTAACTCCGACATCCTCAACGACGCGAAGAACCTGATGGCGATCTCCAACGAGATCCGAGACGCCGTAAGCGAGCAATCTCAGGGTATCCAGCAAATCAGCGCTGCCCTCCAGACTCTTGCCGACGGTACGAGCCATACCGTGGAGTCCGCTGAAGAGTTGATGACAACAGCCGACACTCTCGCACTCGCCGACGAATAGGCGTTCAGACCAGCGTCTTCGGGCGCTGTCACTGAACCTGCAGATAGCGCCGTTCGGAGAGCATGTGCTTTAATCATAGGAAAAACTAACTCCGAGCGCGACCATAAAGCGGCTCCCCTGCAAGAATCATGTAATCCTTTTGCACTATTTTTGTGTGACTTATAGACATAGTTTCTGGACTTAACCCCAGACAGTAGACAGGTAGTTAAGTCTCCTATAATTTCAGAAGAAGACATAATATGGGAAGCAAGCGCAGGAAGTACACCAAGTAATTTAAGAAGGAATCTGTAGAGTACCTAATACGTTCCGGCAATCCGGCCAGTAAAGTTGCCGCTGAGTTGGGACTCCGTCAAGAGTTGCTCAGTCGCTGGCGGAGAGAATACGAGCAACATAAAGAAAAGGCCTTTCCCGGCAATGGAAATCCTGTTGAAGCTGAGTTGGCTAAGCCCCGGAAGGAACTGGAAGATGTCAAGATGGAGAGGCACATCCTAAAAAAAAGCCGTGACCATTTTCAGCAAGGATCAGAAATGATATATGGGTTCATTAACGATCATTCTGATACCTATCCGGCGGTGAAAATGGCAAAGGTATTAGGAATCCGCCGAAGCAGATACTATCGCTGGCTGCAGAGAAGTAAGTATCGTTTTTCAAAGCAGATTGAAGAAAGAGATCTGGTGAAAACGATCAAGGATATTTAGGAAGATACAAAATATTCTCTTGTTACACCGAGAATTACCGGAGAGCTGAAAAAGAAAGGTACACTGACAAATCACAAAAAGGTCGCCAGGCTCCTTCGAGAGAATTCGTTGAATCATCGAATCAAGAGCGCCTTTCTGACTTCCGGGAGGAGGGGGACGTATCTCTCTTCCCCGTTCTTCGGGGCTTTGATTCCGTCGGCAAAGCTCCATGAGTGTTGAACGTGGAGCCTGTCCTTTCCGATATTCTCACGCCGAAGGGCTATCACTTCCCCGGATCGTAGGCCGGTAGCCATGGCTACCAGATTACCGACGCGGGCCCGTTCATCCTTCCAGGAGATGGAGAATAGTTTTTTTACTTCCTTGGGAGAAAGAATATCCCGCTTTGCGGCCTTCCCTGAAAACTTCCGAAGGCCGTTCCCGGATTCTCGGACAATATCCCGTGGTCTACGCAATAGGTAAGGGCGACGGTCTCGACTGTGAGCATCATATTTATCGTCTTGGCCGCTAAGCCCTTCTCGGATAGTTTGAGCTGGAAGGACTGGGGCTTCTCCCGGTAACGTCCTTTAGCCGGTCTCCGGTGAAAACTCCTCCCAGTGTTTGAGGCGGCGGGTCTGTTCGTAGCAATGCCGTTTCCCGATGCTGTGACTGTAGGCGTGTTTTCCTTCACATACGGGCTTTCCTCATAGTTCCAGAACCGGCGAAGGAAGGGGATTAGATCCTCGCTGTCCGGGCCGTTGCTGGGGAGGGTAGCGTCCTCGATGAAGCCCCGGGATTGAAGGGCGGTTACTATGCACCCTGCATCCCCCTGGTTAGCTCTGCGGTGCGGATACCAAAAAGGATAGATTCCAGATCAAAGACTTTTGAGGTCGCCTGCTTTGTTCGTTGCCTGCCTGACGGGACGCCGTTTTACATCTAGTCGGCGACGACTAAAAGCGCCTCGGATTCATCCGTTTTGCCTGTGGATTTTGCCGGTAGGTATTTGTTTGTCTTTGGATTTTTAAGCGAAGCATAGAAAACAGGGCCTCGCATAAACAGAGAAAACCGACGCATGCTCCCCACCATGCAGCTTTTGCTATCTACAAAAACTGTCTTACAGTTGATATGGGAGAAACGCCGGTTTTCCGGTAGTTTCCATATTCCCCGGTAATTACCAGAAGAACGATTTAGCAGGGACAGGACTCGAACCTGCGACCTCCGGGTTATGAGCCCGACGAGCTGCCAACTGCTCTACCCTGCGTCGTTGTGGGATGTAATGTAGTCTCATTCAGATAAAATGTCAACCCCGAAATGACCTGAACATTTGAATAGTGAAATTGCCGGTTAATCCTTACTGTTTTTGCCAAGAAATATTATTTTCATGGTACCATATAGTAAATGTTGCATGATTTGCCGGCAACTTTTAAAGGAGTAGTACATGAGTGATCTCCGACAGGCAGCTGAACAGGAATTGATTTTCGGTCTTGATGCCCGACCTCCTCTGGGACAGACCATTGTTGCTGCGTTACAGCATATGGCTGCAATTTTCGTTGGGATAGTAACCCCGGCGATTGTCATATCCGGAGCCCTCGGATTCGATGCAGAGCTGAAGGCATATCTTGTATCCATGTCCCTGCTGGTGTCCGGAATCGCAACCTTTATACAGGTGCGCAAGATCGGTCCTGTAGGTTCCGGTCTTCTGTCTATCCAGGGTACAAGTTTCACTTTCCTTGCCACTGTAATTGCCATCGGGTTTTATGTTAAAGGTAACGGCGGTTCCCAGACCGAGATGATGGCTGCAATTATTGGTACAACCCTGATCTGCTCTGTTGTGGAGATGATTTTCAGCCGTTTTATCCCACTGCTGCGAAAAATCATAACCCCCCTGGTCAGCGGGGTGGTGGTTCTTCTTATAGGTATAAACCTGATTACAGTTGGAATCCGTGATGCCGGAGGCGGTGCCTATCTGCTTGCTAATAAACCTGAAGCATATGCAAGCTGGAATAATCTGATGCTTGCAGGTGTTGTGCTTCTTGCCGTGGTTATTTTCAACCGCAGCAGGAATAAATGGCTTCGTATGGGGTCTATCTTTCTCGGAATGATGGTTGGATATGTTGTTGCAGCAGTCCTGGGGCAGGTTAATTTCGGTGCCATTGGCAAAATGGACATTATTACTCCTCCCATCCCTTTTCGCTACGGCTTTGCCATTGCCTGGCCCTACGTTATTCCCATGGCGATTCTCTATCTGATTACCACAGTGGAGTCTATAGGCGATCTTACCGCAACCAGTATGATTTCCGGACAGCCCGTGGAGGGACAATTGTATACAGATCGCCTTGCAGGGGGTGTTCTTGGTGATGGTGTCAACTCGGCCATCGCATCCGTTTTCAACAGTTTTCCAAACACCACTTTCAGTCAGAATAACGGCGTCATACAGATGACCGGTGTAGCCAGCCGATATGTCGGCTATTACATAGCCGGGCTGCTGGTACTCTTCGGCCTCTTTCCTGTTGTCGGTGGTCTCTTCAGCATTATTCCCGCCCCGGTTATCGGCGGCGCCATGCTGGTAATGTCTGGAACAATAGCGGCTGCGGGTATTCGCATTATTTCTACATCTACCATAAACCGCAGAGGTGTGCTGATTATTGCTATCAGTCTCAGTCTCGGGCTTGGTATGGTGTTCCGCCCGGAGATTATGTATAACTTTTCTCCCTTTTTTAAAAGCATGCTTGGCAGTCCCATTACAACCGGTGGTTTGACAGCCATCATTCTGAATATTATTCTTCCAAGAGAGCTGTCTTCCCATCCGGTATCAAAGGATCCGGAAAAGGATGTAATGGGTCAGCAGGAGACATAATGATTAGAGACAAGGCCGAAGGGGCATTCCGCAACGATGCCGCGGCTAAGGTAACCGGTCGTGCACAATTTGCGGATGATTATGTTTTTCCCCGCATGGTGCACGGAGTTCCGGTTTTTCCGGACATACCCCATGGCAGGATTGTCAGTATTGACACCACTGCCGCAGAGAAGGCTCCGGGAGTAATACGGGTTTTCACCTGGAAAGATATCCCGGGTAAACTTGATTACGGGCAGATAAACCATGATATGCCCCTTCTTGCTCATGACAAGATTAGACACTACGGCGATGTTTATGCACTGATCGTGGCGGAGACCCGGCAGCAGGCTCTTGATGCATCCAGGCTGGTTACACTTAAAACCGAAGCCCTTGAGCCGGTTTTTTCCACCCGAAATGCCCTCAACCCCGATTCGCCTGTACTCCGGGGAGATTCCAACCTGATTGAACATCATAAAGTTCGCAGAGGTGATCCGGATGCAGCTTTGAAAGATGCTGATCTTGTGTTGAAGAGACAGGCGCAAACAAGCTGGTTTGAGCACGCCTACCTTGAGCCGGAAGGTGCTGTCTGCTTTCCCCGGCAGGACGGAGTTCTTGAAATTTACGGAAGTCTGCAGCATCCGGTAAGTACCCGCAGGTTTATCTGCGCCTATCTGGGAATGCCTTTTGCGGATGTAGAGGTTTTCAGTCATCCTGTGGGCGGCAGCTTCGGAGGCAAGGATGACACCGCTTCTGTTGTCTGTGCCAGGGCAGCCCTTGCCGCAAAGCTGATAGGTCGGGCAGTCAAGATAATCTATAATCGTGAATGGAGCTTTCTGGAAAGCTATAAACGGCCAGCATATGAACTTGACTATACTGTCGGGTTCAACAAAGAAGGGATTATACAGGGAGTAGTCTGCGATATCCTGGCAGATTCCGGCCCGTACACTTCTACTACTCCCTGGTCTACCTGGCGGTCTACGGTACAGAGCTGCGGCCCGTATCGGGTGGATAATGTCAGGACCGACGTACGCGCAGCTGCGACCAATAATCCTCCCACTGGTGCATTCAGGGGGTTTGGCTCTCCCCAGGTAAATTTTACTATCGAATCCATTATGGATGAGGCTGCCGAACAGTTGGGCCTCTCATCTCTTGATATTCGCCGGCGAAATATGCTTACCCAGGGAAGCAGCACCATCAACGGGCAGGTTCTGGATACTCACCGGGTCAGCCTCGGGGAGGTTATGGAAGCTGTTTCGGAAGATATTGATTACGAAAAAAAACTTGCCCGCTGCAGTTTCGGCAAGCCCGGCGACAATGGAATGCTCTACGGCATCGGCCTTGCAATATCCTACCGTGGTGCCAGTGTGGGCGCGGAAGCAAAGGACTTCTGCTCCTGTGTAATCAATTGTCAGTATGACGGATCGATTCTTCTGGAAACGGGCATTCACGAGAACGGTCAGGGGGCGCAGTCGGCCATGATGATGGTTCTGGCCAGGGAGCTTGGAGTTTCCCTCGGCAGAATCCGCTACACCGAAGCCACCACCAGTCAGGTTCCTGAAGGGGGCACTACAGTAGCTTCCCGGGGCACCCTCATGGGAAGTGCAGCTGTGGTGGATGCGGTGAAAAACCTTAAAGTGGTTATCAGTGAGGTAATTGCTCCGGAACTCGGCACTTCTCCGGATAAGCTGGTTTTTGCGGATGACCGTATCTCCTCTGCGTCGGGAGATATCTCATGGGAAAAAGCTATGGCTGCTATGCACTCCGCACGGGTATATCCTTTTGCTTTCGGCAGTTTCAAGGCGCCTGAGGTTACCTGGCATCATGAGGACGGAACCGGAGAGCCCTACTTCACCTATGTATACAGCTGTCAGGCCGTGGAGGTGGAAGTTGACCCCCGGCGGGGAAAGGTTAAGGTTCTCAATGTAACTGCAGCTCACGATATCGGCCGGGCTGTTAATCCCGCCATGCTGGAAGGTCAGATATACGGAGGTGTAGTACAGGGAATGGGGATGGCACTGTATGAGGATCTTCAGGTTGTCGACGGAAAACCCGAAGCTCTCAACTTCAACAACTACCGCATTCCCCGGACTGTTGATATTGGCGAAATTAAAGCCCTTATCGTTGAGAACCGGGATCCCACATCGCCTTTCGGCTGCAAGGGAATTGGAGAACCAGCTCTTGAGCTTATTGCTCCCGCATTGAATAATGCCCTGTACAGGGCAACCGGCAGGAGAGAGTACTCTCTGCCTATACCGGTTAAACGACTTGTATCATCAGAGGCTGAAGCATGAATATTGAGGTAAACGGTATCGCCAGAACTGTGGATGATGCAAAAAGCAGCATGACCCTTCTTTCGTTCCTTAGAGAAGAACTTGCTCTGAAGGGTACCAAGAACGGCTGCGGCATCGGCAGCTGCGGGACCTGCACCGTGCTTGTGGATATGAAGCCGGTACGCTCCTGTGTTACCCCCTTGGCAAAATGTGAAGGGAAAAAGATTCTTACCATTGAAGGCATGGCATCAGCAGACGGAACACTACATCCCATTCAGCAGGCGTTTATCGATGCCGGGGCAATACAATGCGGCTTCTGCACTCCGGGTATGGTTCTGAATGCCCGGGCCCTGCTCCATAAAAATCCTTCTCCTGAACGAGAAGAAATCCGGGCTGCCTTTAAGAATGTGCTTTGTCGCTGTACCGGTTATCAGCAGATTATAGATGCCGTCGAACTTGCCTCGAAGCGGATGAAGCAGCCCTGAAGCTGTGGCAATTACCATTGTAACAGGGGAGATCGATTCCGGAAAAACCGCCTGGCTTAAATCTCGTGCGGGCGCTGAAGGAGTTGTATCCTGGCTTTCTTTGAAGGCAGTGTCAGATGGTGAGTTCCTCGGTTACGATCTGCAAATGTTTCCTTCCGGGGCAACTTTACCCCTTGCGCGAATAATTCCTCCCTCAGAATCTGCTTTCAACTGGTTTCAGTTTCGCCGCTTCCGGTTTAACCCGGAGGCATTTTCAGAGGCTCAATCTTTCTTTGATAAATCCTCTGAACCGAACATCACCTTTATTCTCGATGAAGTCGGCCCGCTGGAACTGGAGGGGCGCGGGTTTGCTCCGCTTTTGGAATCGATTCTTAAGACTGGTGCACCATTGACTCTGAGTATACGGCCTCTTCTTGTAGATGAAATACAGCGGCAGTTCTCTTTCAGTGCAGATGAGATAATGCGACTCCCCGGTTAACGGTTTCTCCATTTCGACCGGGCTCAATACAAGTCCGCTCCATTTCCCTTTATTATCTGTTCCAGCCTTGCCAGGTCTTCCGGGGTATCTGCGTCGAGGTAGATGCCGGGATCGTCAACTTCAACTGCCAGTGGATTAAGGGGAACGATCACATCCATCGCTTTCTGTCCGGGTTCCGCCTCGGCAATCATGCGCCGTGCTCCCTCGTTCAGCCGAACAGGATGGCCCCGCTTTCCTGAGTAGACCGGATAAGCCGGGATTTCTTCGTTTCCTGCGGCTGCCATTTTTTTCCACGTATCCGGTTTCAGCAGTGCAAGATCCCCGAGGCTGATAAGCACCATACCCGGATCTGCTGCGGAAAGGCCTGTCTGAAGGGAGCTGAGTCTCCCCAGCTTGTAGTGCTGGTTGGTGATCAGGTGAATCCGGCTGTCCACAGGCAGTATTCCTTCAAGTGGGACTGCCCCCTGTACAATAATCAAATGATCCAGTGCAAGAAGCGCAGTGCGGACTGTTTTCTGAATCAGCAGTTCTCCGTTAAACAACATCAGCTGTTTCGGACTGCCCATTCGTTGTGAACTGCCCGCTGCGAGAATGATGCCCTGTCTTATTGCGGAACCGGTACTCATGAGGTGATTTTACCGTTCCATGGGAGAATGGTGCAAGCATGGAAGTCTCGGTTGACTTGTGAAGACGGCAGACGTAATATTTGGTCAAGCTTGCTTAACGAGGATGGTTCTTTATTATGAAACAACTGTTTAAATATATGACTATTGTTCTGTTGTTTACATCGATGCTTTTCTCTCTGGGGGCAGAAGCCGCAAAAGAAACTTCAACTGCCTATACGGTAACAGATTCTTTGGGCCGGGAGGTTTCATTTCAGGAAATTCCTTCCCGAATGGTACTTACCGGGAAAGCGGTAATTATGCTGGTGGATGCCCTCTATCTTTTTCCTGATGTTGGAGACAGGGTCGTAGCAGTTGGCGTCACCGATCAGGGGCTGGGAGATTTTTTCACTGTGCTTGATCCGGAAGCCGATCAGAAGATCCGGTTGGGAAAAACAGCAGGCCCCGAAGAGATTCTTGCCAGGAGTCCCGATTGTGTACTGTTAAAATCCTATCTCAGGGATTCCCTGGGAAAGCCGCTGGAAACTGCAGGTGTCCCGGTTATCTATCTTGATCTGGAGACTCCGCAGCAGTATGAAAGAGATCTGAGGATACTTGGAGATCTACTGCAGCAGCCGGACCGGGCGAATGAGGTTATTACACTCTTTCAGGACCGAACAGAAAACCTGCGTCAGGTTGTCTCCTGTATTGCTCACCCCTATTCACTTCTGCTTAATGTCAGCAGTCAGGGAGGAGACACGATTTTCAGTGTACCTCCGAAAGGCTGGATCCAGGGAGACCAGGTTGAACTTGCCGGAGGGATTCCCGTCTGGTATGACGAAGCTTTAAGTCCCGGCTGGAACAAAGTGAACTTTGAACAGATTGCGAGCTGGAATCCCCAGTCAATCGTGCTGCTTTCCTATCGGGGCAGTACTGCTGAAACTGCAGAGAAACTTAAAACGGATCCCCTCTGGAAAGATATTCAGGCGGTAAAAGACGGGCGTATTTTTTCCATGCCGGCAGATTTCTACAGCTGGGGCCAGCCGGACAGCCGATGGATTCTCGGAGCAGAATGGATAGCCACTGCCTACCGGGGTGGTGATCTCGGTGGCAGTTTTATGAAGAATATCTACAGCTTCTTTGGTGATTTCTACGGTATGTCCCGGGAAAAGGTTTATACGGATATTCTACCCCTGTTGCCGGATCCGCTTTTTTGACATCAGGCCATCAGCAGCGGAGGAGGCTTGTATTACTCAGTCTCCTCTGCACGGGAATTTTTTTCTTGTCCATGCTTCTGGGCCGGTATCCGGAACCCGGTTTTATCTCAATACAGAAGCTCTTTGATGACAGTCTCGCCCTGAGGATATTCCTCAGATTGCGTATTCCCCGGGTCCTTGCAGCAGCGACTCTGGGCGCAGGACTTGCCATGGGGGGAAGTGCTTTCCAGATGCTTTTCCGCAATCCTCTGGTGGAGCCGGGATTTCTGGGGGTAACCCAGGGAGCAGGCTTCGGTGCGGCCCTGGCCATTCTGTTGTTTCCGGCAATACCGGGGTCGGTTCAGCTCTCGGCGATTCTGTTTTCACTTCTTGGTCTGACCCTGAGCTACCGGGTAGCAAATCGCCTGCCCTTTGGTGGATGGATAATCCGAATGGTTATATCCGGGCTTACTGTTTCCGCGCTATTTACTGCGGCTATCGGGGTAATAAAGTATATGGCGGATCCCCTGTCTCAGCTGCAGGAAATGACTTTCTGGATGATGGGAGGGCTGGAAGGTATTACCTGGGCTAAAACACTTTCTATGCTGGCAACGGCGTTTCCTGGAATGCTGCTTCTGTTTATTTTTCGCTGGCGAATTAATATCCTCAGTCTTGATGATATGACTTCTTTCTCCATCGGAGCAAATCCGGCCCGGGAGAGGCTGCTTCTGCTTACTGCCGCATCCATTGTTACCGCCGGAGTTACTGCTGTAGCGGGTATTATAGGCTGGGTTGGGTTGCTGGTTCCCCATATCGCCCGCCGACTGGTTGGACCGGATGCTCGTGCATCTCTGCCGGCTTCTGCTCTGATCGGTGCTGTGATGGTGCTTGTATGTGATGATGTTGCCCGTACTCTGATGGTATTTGAAATTCCTCTGGGTATTCTTACCTCCCTCTCCGGAGCGGGACTTTTCCTGGCCCTCCTCGCATTCGGAAAAGTAAGGTTTCATCGATGAACGCTGTTGATATTCGTAACATCAGGTTTGCCTATCCGGGGGAACACACCCTGTTTGAAGATTTTTCACTTTCCATTATAGAGGGAAGGGTTACGGCGCTTCTCGGTCCCAACGGGTCCGGGAAAAGCACGCTCCTGGCCCTTGTTCTCGGTTTTCTGAATACCGAAACCGGAAACATTCAGATATTCAGCCGGGACTCTTCCGGATACTCCCGGAAGGAGCGGGGAAATATGACCGGCTTTGTTTCTCAGTCGGGAAAGCTTCCTTTTAATTATTCTGCGGCAGAGTATATTCTTCTGGGTCGTGGTGCGGGGCTTTCAATCTGGGAGCAGCCATCACCGCTGGATAAGAGAAAGATTGTTGCAGCAGCAGAACGGGCCGGTGCTGAAGCCCTGCTTGAAAAGAATGTCCAGGAACTGTCCGCCGGAGAGCTGCAGCTGGTCCAGATTTCCCGGGCATTAGCTCAGGAGCCACGGTTGCTGCTTCTCGATGAGCCGACCAGCCATCTTGATCCTGCCAATGCCCTCAGTATTCTCAAACTGCTCCGACAGCTTGCATCCGACGGGGTTACTGTTCTCTATTCCACTCATGATCCTCTGCATGCACGGCAGGCTGCGGATGAAGCTGTGCTTATTAAAAAGGGGTCGGTACTTACTGCCGGTTCGGTTGCTGATGCGTTAAGCGCGGATAATCTTGAGAAACTCTACGGCATAAAATTCCGGGAAGCGGTATTTGAGTCGGAAACATTTCCTTTTGCCGGAATGTAATTATTTCAGCTTTTTTACCCTGGATGAAATTTTTCTGCGTATCTGAATGCGGTTCATCGGCGGTCCGGAGATCATCTCCCGGCCGTCCAGGTAAATGGCGTTACTTATCCCCCATTCGTTCTGATTTTCCCTGCATCCTGTATCGATCTCCTGGAACTGAACAGCATCGCCGAACTCTGCGGCCACCTCTCTGGTCAGCTCGCTGTGTGCACTCTGCAGAGTACACATCCCGCAGTTGAAGGAGGTTATGGAAACCTTCCCCCGTACTTTCTCTGGAAGCTTTTTTGGCCTGTCCCATGCGGGTTTTTCAGCATTTTTCGTAAATGGTTTCCACATAAGCAGGGCAATGCCGTTTTTATCAGCTTTGGAATATCCGTTTTTTTTGAAATAGGATGCTTTCATCCAGAAAGGCATACTCAAGCCCCAGGCCAGCATGGCATCGGCGCCTCTTTCTCGTGCATCATCTTCGACAGCTTTCAGCAAGGCTTCCCCCATGCCTGTTTTACGGAAGCTTTTTCTTTTCTTTACCGCAGGAATATACATGCAGTGAATAAAGTACATGTTCTTTACTGAAGGGAAGTTCAGTTCAGCCGGCGCATACTGGATCATTCCCCTGGGCTCTCCATCATCATCAAGGGAAAGCTTCACTCTCAGACCCTTATCCTGCATTGAATGATACCAGTCCCTTTTCCTGGAAATACCCACAGCCCAGTCTTTCCAGTCTTCCGGAGATGTGTACAGACAGCCGAAATATTTTTCCTCTGTGGCCGGAGAAATATCTGCAATATTCATCAGTTACCCCCTGGATATAAGGTTTATGGAATAATCTTGGTACCTGCTTTTCCCTCAATGGCTTCTGATAGATGTTCCGGGTTGGTAATCACGCCGGGCTTGCCTGTGGCGCTGACGAACTCAATCATGGCCTCAATCTTCGGCAGCATACTGCCCTTGCCGAACTGCCCGTCATCGATATATTTACGGGCTTCTGCAATGGTAATTGTGCCAAGAGAGCGCCGTTCCGGCCTGGTGTAATCGAGATAGACATGGTCTACTGCGGTGGAAATTATAAACTCATCTGCACTGATGCTTCGTGCGAGCAGACTTGCGGCAAGGTCTTTGTCGATTACCGCCTCAACCCCCATGTAATGGTCCTGATGGTCCCGGATAACCGGAATGCCGCCTCCTCCGGCAGCTATTGTTATTGTGCCGCTCTCAATAAGGCTGCGAATAACCTCAAGTTCAAGTATTTCCAATGGACGTGGAGAAGGCACAACCCTGCGCCAGCCCCGGTTGGCATCCTCCATTACAGACCAACCGTCCCGCTGCATATGCATGCGGGCTTCTTCCTCGGACATGAATGATCCAATGGGCTTTGATGGATCCCGGAAGGAAGGGTCATCCTTATCGACCATTACTTCTGTCACCACAGTTGCAACATTGCGGATCTGATGCAGACCGCCAAGCACATTGCGGATAGCTGTCTGGATGTTATAACCCAGGGCTCCCTGGGTGTCGGCCACACATGAATCCAGAGGAACCATATGCAGCTCTTTCTTGGCCAGTTCGGCCCTGCGCAGAATGAATCCCACCTGAGGGCCATTACCGTGAACAATGGCAATCTTATGGTCCGATGTAAGGAGGGTTCCCATATTCTTTGCAGTTAGATAGGCTGCCTCATACTGGGCTGGAACTGTGACATGGCTTGAGTCAGTAATAAATGAATTGCCCCCAAGGGCGATTACTACAGTTTTGCTCATCTTTTCAATGTAAACCCTAAATGGCAAAATTGAAAAGGAAATATAACAGAATCATAGATGTTCTGTTCTTTTGATTTTTTGGTTATATTAGTGTCTTAATCGTATAAAAGGATCCTATTGTATTGCAAATGGACAGGGTTATTAATTTTCTATCAGAATGGCTTTCACGCAGCGGTGACCATACCTTCTGGTCCTATGTGATAACTTTCGCATATATTGTCACATTTTTGATGGCATTTGCATATGTGAGACGTGTCCGGGCAGAAGGAAAGCAATATTTCCTGTGGATCTGTATCACCGTCTTTCTGTTTCTTATGGGAGTTAACAAACAACTGGATATTCAGACCCTGATACTGATGTCCGGACGATGGTTTGTTTTTGACCTGGGAATCAGGCACTACTGGAGACTTTTTCACTATGTGTTCTTTTATGGCCTGATCGGTCTGTTCATGATTGCCGGGATTCTTGTGCTGATAAAAACAGGCAGAGTTATGCTGCGCTCACTTCTGTCCGCAGCCGGTGTTCTTCTTCTTCTGCTTTTTATTATTATGCGTGCCAATTATATCTATATGCAGCATATTCACAGCCTTGAACTTGCAGGTATCACTTTTATCTTCGTTGATCTTGTAATCAAATTGAAAACCCCGGATAAAAAATCCCAAGATTTTCTATCAAGGTAAGACATGGTGGTAGATCTGGCTTATTACTCCTCCAACAGGGCTTTAAGAAATCCGATTCCTGTATAGTCGGCAATCTTTGCCGGGGTAAGATCACCCGGCATACTCAGTTTTTCCACAAATCCTGCATCCCGGGGTACTTTCCGCATGTATCCGGGGAAGATGGTACTGTGAACATCCCTGCGTGCTCCTTCGGAAACCAGATAGTCGGCAACAATTGTCGCCTGCTCTTCGAAGGCCAGGAGCAGCAGCGTGCGGCCCCATATATCATGGGACTCAAGGTCGAAATCCGGCATTTCTGCACGGATTTTTTTAAATTCACCCAGATCATCACCAAGTACCGCGGAGTAGAGTTTCAGCATGATTATATCTGCGTCATTGACCATCTCTGCGTCGTAGGCGGTTTCTTTGTAGCGGTCCATGATATCCGGATCGGCCCCGTATTTGAGAAGCAGTAAACCAATTTCAATGCCCCGGAAAGGTCCTACCGCATTAAAGAGGGGAGTCTGGAGTACCCTGTTTCTGCAGTTTGGATCCGCTCCTGCAGATAGAAGGGCATCTACTATCAGGAAAGACATTTCCCGGGTCAGTATACTTGCCTGGTTGACTGCAGTAAGCAGTATCGGAAATCCGTCTGAATTTTCTGTGTTGGGATCAGCTCCATCCTTCAGGGCCTTCAATACTTCGCCGTAGTTCATGTAGTGTATGGCATTCACCAGGGCGGCATCCGGCCCGACCGCGGCCTCTGCTCCGACCTCTTCCAGGAGTATTCGGACTTCATCGCTTTTGGCCAGATCCAGGGCGGTCTCACCGTTTTTGTTCTGCACCGATGCATCGGCTCCGGCTTTAAGCAGCAGCTCGACGCATTCTCTGCTGTTTACCGCTGCTGCCGCGATAAGCGGAGTTACAAGGCGGTTGGTATCTTTGTCTGCTTCTATGTTGGGATTTGCACCCCAGTCCAGGAGCAGGTTGATCATATCAACGTTTCCCTGGGCCGCGGCGGAAATCAGAGGCGTAACACCGTTTGAACTCTGCGGATCGACGGAGGCACCAATCTCGATAAAGAACTTTACCGTATCCAGGTTTCCTGCATCTGCAGCAATATGCAGCATGGAGCGGTATTCTCCGATATTGTAAAACACCAACTCGTCTGCATCCCGCAGATGGCTGTGACGGATTGTGTCGGTAATAAGGTTTATGTCGCCGGTTTGAATAACATCCCGTATTGTGCTGTTGTAGAGGGCGTCGCGGTCCGGTCGTGCTCCCTGACCCAGAAGGTAACGGAAGAGTTCATAGTGCCGGTTTTCCAGGGCTTTCTCCAGGGGCTTCACAGGTCCGGAATCGGTTTCATTTACACTGGCACCCCCGCCGAGAAGGATTTTCACCATCTCCATATTGCCGGCAGCTGCGGCAATCTCGATGGGATACATCCCTTCGGAGCCGGCTGCATCCGGGTCTGCTCCCTTAACAATCAGAACACCGGTTTTACTCAGATCTCCCGCTTTCACCGCATTCACCAGATCCTCGGCTCCGAAGGGCTGGTCCGAAGGGTTTACGGCTCCATACCGGGTGAGGAGTTCTCGTATTTCCTGATTATTATCAGGAACAAGTTCTATTGGCAGTTTATTGTCCGCACTTCTCAAGTTCGGTTCGGCACGGTTATTTAGAAGAAGTCGTACTGCGTCAGTTTGTCCGGCGATGACAGCTTCTCCCAGGGGAGTTGTATGGTCAATGTTAACATTCGGTGAAATCCCGACATCAATAAGCCGCTGAATGTATCGAAGTCGTCCAAGATAGGCGGCATAGATCATTGCGGCTTTAGCTCCTTCCTCAATTCCCGGCCGGACGGTATACCCGGTAAGGAGGGAAAAAAGGGTGTAGTCCTGCTCTTCGACAATTTTTGCCAGAGTAGAACTGCCCAAGTAACTACTGTCTAAATCCGCACCTTTCTCGAGGAACAGCCGGCACATGTCAAGGAATTCACCATGGAATTCCCGATATCCTACGCGTATCAGATCGTTCAGCGGTTTCCCCGAACTCCGGAGGGCTTTGCTGTAGTCGGATGCGTCCGGGCTGATGGTTTTGCGGCCGGCTTCGGTTTCAAGGAACATTCTCAGCACCCGGGGCCTGCCGAAGGAGATGGCACAGGAAAACGGGGTATCCATTACGCTGGATCTTTTTCCGGACGAATCGACAATGGGGGCTCCGGCATCCATAAGAATCCGGATAATCTCCATCTCCTTATCGGTGATCGGTTCCTCCCCGATTATAAGGGAGGATATAGCGGGGGTATTATGGGGGGCCTCGTTGAAGTCCCAGCCGAGGTCGAGAAAATAGCGGACCGCTTCTGGATTGAAGGAGTAGACGGCTGCTCTGTAGGCCGGTGAAGGGGCTTCCCCTGACCCTGTAAAAGGATCGAATTGTCCTGTCTCCATCAGTTCGCGGATGACCGGCATGTAGCCTCCGGAGGCTGCTGGATCCAAAATGTTCTGTCCCTGGAATTCCATTGCCAGATACGCTTCCGGTTGGGCTTTCTTTCGGTAATATTCGATGATCTCTTTGTCGCCGGTTGAAAGGGCGTTCCAGAAGGCATTTGTGTAATTGTAGTCAACCTCGGGATGGTCGGCATAAATCTTCTGTGTAACATCAAAAAGGCCGTAACAAAAGCAGTGGCGGGATACTATATTAGGATCGTACTCCGCTCCCTTTTCCATAAGGTAGAGCATGGCTTCCCGGCTCCCGGAAATCATAGCACTGTTAAGGGCGGATTTTCCCCAGGGGTCGGGAGTGTTGATATCCATTCCGTTGTCCAGACAGAGCTGGATAATCCCGGGGAGGTTTCCCTCCGCCGCAGCATGCAGCAGCCCGGGGCCCCGTTTGCTGTGAATAAAGATATCCTCTCCGTGATTCAGAAAAAACCTCACCAGTTCTTCATTGCCTGCACGGGCGGCTTTCAGTATCAGTGGATAGTCGCCTCCCAGGAACTCTTCCGGGAATGATTCGCTCCAGGAATTTTCCAGGGTTTTGAATTCCTGCAGAGTCAGATCGTCAAAACCGGAGTAGAGGGCAGTATCGATAGTATCCTTATCCACAGTTATGGATGCGCCGTTTTCAAGAAGCATTTCTACCATTGCACGGTTACCGGCAGACATGGCTGTTGCGACAGCACGTCTATCCATAACAAAATCAATGGAATAGTAGTTTTCATCGCCCGATTCCTCACGCAGCAATTCTTCCGGAAGAACATTTGGATTGGCTCCTTCCTTGAGGAGCTGTCTCGCCGCGATAATGTCTTCCCTGGCCACGGCATAGTTGAAGTCGAACTGTCGGGCTGCTGCCTCTCTGTCCAGGGCCAGGGAGGGGATCGAAAAGCAGAGAAGTAAGAGTATTGCTGCAGAGATTTTCCGGTTCATGGTTTCCCTTTTCTGTAAGATTATTCGTATATCCATAATGCGGTTGTTACAACTTTTCCTTTTCCATGCTCACAAGCACATAGGCAGTTTGTGTTTTTTCATCATAGAGACTTTCCATAACTGTATACATAAGCTCTTCCCGGGATGTTTCTTCTATACTTTGTTGAACCCGGCTGATGTCGTCCTGTTGGGAAGTCATTGAACTTGCCTGAATACTGACACGCATCTGGTTCGCCAGTACAGCGGCTGCAATGGTTTCAGCCATCTGAAGAGCTTTTTCCCTGTCCGGCAGAGTGCGGCAGCCTGCCCCGTAAATCCGGTTCTCCTCCACAGGGGGAGATAAAAACCATGCAGGATAGGGTATATCAGAAGCTGTCCGGTCGATTTCCTCCCGCAGGCGGACTTTGAAATCAGCATAGCTGTTATCATTCAGAGAACTGATCTCCTGGGTATTCAATACCCTTCCGCTAAAAGACTCCCCCGGTTTTTCCTGCTGATCCCGGTTCATGGCATAATCGTTATAGAAAGAGATCTGAATACCACTCTCTTTAGTGATTCTTCCTTCGGTTGAAATTACGGCATTGTGAACGGCTTGAATTATCGGAGGTGCGCCGTTTTGTCCGGTAATGACTTCCGTGGAGAGATCGAAATATGAGGAGAATGTCCCGTCAGGGCCAATTAGAATAGGCCATCCCTGATAGGCGGATTCTGTATCCTCTTCATTCTTAAGGATGATAAAACCGTCCTGCATAGAAGCTGTCAGCTGGTTGCCATCGTTATCCTCTAACAGAAAAACCGTACAGTTCTCCATTCGGGCTTTATCTCCCCGGTCGATCCTTTCCAGGATTCCGCGGCTTTCGGAATATTTCAGCTGATCATGGAACCCGATATAGCCTTCCCAGTGGAACTCTCCCGACTCTCTATTGTAGAAGCCGGTTACCGTCGGGTTTGACGGGCAGGAGATTTCTCCCTTTCTGCTGATACTGAAGCCCAGCAGTTCCACCGGATCCAGATAACTGTCATCTTCCATTTCCAGGACAATACCCTTGTAGGTTTCGATGGAGTTCTGCCGGATATCCAGCCCCATGGCACGGTACTGTGCCTCCAGTTCAGGAAAACTGGATGTCTTGGTATAGCTTAAGAGATAGAACCCGTCGGGAATTGCCCGGAGGGGAAGCATTGAAGCTGTCAGCAGCAGGATAAGAACGACCATGTATTTTAAAGTAGGTTTTTTCATCATCTGTAATGTTCCCCTTTTTTAATTCAACGTTCCCGCTGCAGTTTCTCTTCCAGAAACTGCCGTACAGCAGGATTCTCTATTTCGCCTATCTTTTCCCGGGCTTTTTCAAATTCGCCCCTCTCTATCAGAAAGTATGGATCATCGATATGGTCAGTCGTATAATACGGAGATTCAAAGGCATATTTAAACAGAGCGGCCCAGGTGTCCAGGGGTAGAGAAGGTCCGTGATAACGGGAGATCAGGTCTTCAAAAAAGAATCTGATTGGAGAAATCCCGGTTTTTCTGCAGTCGAACCGAAAGAAATGCCGGCGGTGATTCTTGAAATCAAGCATAAGCAGTTCACACCCCGGGTACTGCCAGGTGAAATACTGGATATGCATCGGCCTGATTCCCTGAAGACTGTAATTATCAATAAAATCCTCCGGTACAAAGCGGTTGAATATCCCATCGCTGGTTTCCTGGAGGTCGTAGTATCCTTGATAGCTTTTCCCCCGTCCGGCAGGGATGGGCACCGCAAAAACGGCCCCCTGGATTTCCCGTTCTTTGTTTTCATCAAAAACCCGGATAACCGGAGAAATATCCGCTTCCGGATCAAGCAGTGTCGGAACCCCGGAATGCTGCAGGGTAAATTGAAAAGGACTGTGGTAAGCGGCAATCCAGTTAATTCGTGCATCAATACAGGCGATTACCATGATTATTGCGGTATAGATAACCATGGCAGTTCTAACCTTCCGGTTTTTTATCATTCGGATAAAGTAGAATAGAAAGAACCCATACAGAATAAGGATTAAAAGATCATGGATGATTAGATCATAATGGTAGATATAATTATTATTAATCTCAGGCGGGGGGCTGCCGTATGAATAGGTACGGCTCATCGCCTCCAGGGAGCTGAGTGGAATGGTGCGATAGCGAAAACTCAGTTTGAAGCTGTCCGCACCGAAGCCGTCAATTACGCTTAAAACAAGCAGGGTCTGCAGTACAAGGGCCGCAGTCACGAGCATCTTGAATTTGCGGCTTTGTATGAAATTCTTCATTGTATAAATTTCCCTTCCGGTGTCAGCCTGAATTTGTAATGCCGGTTTTTTTCAAAGTTGGAAAGGTTTGCATGTCCCATTATTCCGGGGAAGTCAGGATCGTATAAACAGCCGGACTTGAGTTGTCCGGTTTCATGGAATTGCATGTTGAATTGAGAGGAGAGCTGTCGTTCCTTTCCGTCGGCAAATGTGTAAGAGCTGTCATGTTTTGCCTTTCCTTCCTTCAGGTTGCCGCTCTCATGAAAATAGGCGCCGTCCTTCAGATCCATGAGGACCCCAGAAACTTCAATGTAGTAGTCCTTGTAACTCCACTCTTTATGGATACTGTCTCTCCGCTCTTTGGAGAAACTGAAGGAGCTTACTGTGCCGTCCGGATAAAAGCCTATGGAGTCACCCGGTTCAAGGTCCAGCTCAAACTGGGAGTTATCGAAGTGAAAAGGAGTTGCCAGGTGTCCACCGCCGAGAGTGCCTGTATCCGTACTAAGATGAATGTGGCCGGTAAAGCTGTACTCTTTTCCTTTTATTCCTACTGTTAAGGTTGATTTAAGGTGTCCGCTCTGGATGTTCCCTTTTTCATCATTAAAGTAGAGGTCGAAGAAGGTATGTCCATGCCCGCCTGATCGGCTGGGACGTCGGGTAAAGATTACATCCTGATCGAGAATCCTGTAGGGGAACGCGCCCTTAATCATCACCGACCGGAGATAGCCGTCACAGAATTCCATGGGTTGCCCCGGGTCCGAGGTAAGGGTGTATCCGTTTATATCAAAGGTGTTTTCTTTATCGACGCGCCAGAACATCTGTAAAGGCTTGCCGCTTTGGTCTGCACCCCGGTCGAATTTTGTACCGCCGGTAATGGTTATAATTTCTGCGGGGCTGTGCTGCTTCACGTCTAATCCTTGAACATTTTATAAATGCATTGTTGTAGTTTGACAGATCCTACCGTATCGGGTCGGTACCTGCAAGACCGATACGGTTCGGGAGCTGTGGTTATGTAGAATGTGTATCCCTGAAAAGGAGATTTATCAATGATAATATTCATGAAGAGTTTTCATTGTTGGTGTAAGGTGCGGATATTGAAAGGTTTCTACCGTATAGCCCGGAAGCCTCAAGGGCTTCCCGGTGGTTAAAGAAGATTAACTGTCCCAGGTCGGCCAGGGATGGTTTGCAGTTATTAGAGGACAGATGCCGCTGCTGAAATCAGCAGGTATCGGGTTTTCGTCTATATGTTCCGACCAGTCGGAGATGTCCTGGTTGAAGGAGGAGGCATAGTAAAACATGTAACTCATGTTGGTAACATTGCTAACATCCCAGTTCCCGATATCCCGGTTGAAAACTTTGGCATGATAAAACATTGATTCCATATTGGTAACCTTGTTGACATCCCAATTGCCGATATTCTGGTTAAAAGCTATGGCATTACAGAACATGAATCTCATGTTTGTAACCATGCTTACATTCCAATCTCCGATATCCTGATTGAAAGCTGAGGCTCCATCAAACATTGATCCCATCTTGGTAACCTTGCTTACAACCCAATCGCTAATATCCTGATTGAAAGCTGAGGCTCCATCAAACATTGATCCCATGTTAGTAACCTTGCTTACATTCCAATCTCCGATATCCTGATTGAAAGTTGAGGCTCCATCAAACATGTAACCCATATTAGTAACCTTACTGACATCCCAATCGCCGATATCCTGGTTAAAGGCTTCAGCTTCAAGAAACATAGATAACATATTGGTAACCTCACTTACATCCCAGTTGCCAATATCCTGATTGAAAGCTGAAGCTTCATAAAACATACAGCACATGTTGGTTACTTTGTTAACATTCCAATCGCCGATGTTCTTGTCGAAAGTTGAAGCTCCAAAAAACATGTAATACATAGTTTTAACATTGCTTACATCCCAGCGTGAAATGTCCTGATTGAATTGCTCATTACCCATAAATAGACGGCTCATATCAGTAATCCCGTAGGTATCCATATGGGTAACATCTGCTTTTGCATCAATAAGATCATCCAACTGTGGCCGGGTAACTTTCATTAACATGCACACCGTGTAATCCTGTGTACTGCCGTCTTCTGCGGTAACGGTGTATACAACATCAAGGGTAAAATCATTCCCCGTGCTGCCCGATGTCTGTATGGTACTGCCCACATTTACCTGTGCCCCGTTAGTCGTAAAATCGGCAGTCAGTGCTGTACGGTCAGACACATAGGGAATGGTTATGTTTATATCAGTACCAGTGATAACCCCCGCAACATCAACAGACAGCTCTGCGTTGTCTGCGGCGAGAAATCCAAAGCTGAGAAAATCTTTGGTGCTTGAAGACAGAGCAAAAGAAACGGTTACTGAATAGTCAAGGATACTTCCATCCTCGGCCTCTACCGAATAGGTAACCGGATTGGTAAAATCATTAGCAGTCGTTCCGCTGATCTGTTGTATTCCCTCTACGCTGACGGATGTGCCTGTGGTAGTAAAACTCGTGACAAGGGCTGTTACATCAGTTCCGTTGGGAACAATAAGAGTGATATCCGTACCGCTGATTGTTCCAGTTACATCACTTGAAAGCTCATCATTGACCGCTGCTGAAAAACTAAATGCGGTAATCTCTTTGGCGGTGTTGGAAGCAACCGTCACTGTCACACTATAATTACAGGTGCTTCCATTCTCTGCTGTAACCGTGTAGCTCACTGGATTCGAGAAATCATTGGCAGTAGATCCGCTGATCTGCTGTGTCCCTTCTACGCTGACTGATGTGCCTGTGGCAGTAAAGCTTGCAACCAGGTTTGATACATCTGTACCGTAGGGAACCGTTACTTCAATGTCTGTACTGGTGATCGTCCCTGTTATATCGCTTGACAGGCCACTATTCGCCGACGCATTAAAACTAAATGCAGTAATATCTTTGGCTGTGTTAGAAGCAACGGTCACTATCACGCTATAATCACAGGTGCTTCCGTCCTCAGCTGTAACCGTATAGGTTGCGGGATTCGAGAAGTCATTGGCAGTCGTCCCACTGGTCTGTTGTATCCCATTTATCTTGACTGATATTCCTGTGGTCGTAAAACTTGCGACAAGATTTGCTGCATTAGTACCCATAGGGAACAGTTACTTCAATATCTGTGCCGGTGATCGTGCCGATAGCATCAGTAAACAATTCAGCATTGTCTGTCGCAAGAAAAGCAAAGGAGGTAATATCCTTTTCACTGCTCAGTACCGGGTTGTCGGAGGCTGTATTTAAAGGTTCGGGGCATCCGGAAAACAATAGAAGTAACAGTGTGAAAAATACGAGCAGAATGAGAAGTTTTTTCATGAAAACCTCAATTTTTAATAATTCTATTGATAACTATTTGCACACTACCGTATAACTTGAAAAACCGCAAGTTTTTTGTAAAGAGTCTGTTCTTATATCAGTTACTTAAAATTATTTATTGAAATGTCCCCAGCATCTCTTCCAGATACCAGGATTGAAACTTGCTGTTTTTAATATATCCGCAGTGGCCGCCGTTTTCCTGAAGAATGAGGCGTACCGACTCACTCATGGCAGCAGTTGAAATATCGGTATAGGGAATAATCGGATCATCCTTCGAGGTAAGCAGGGTAAAGGGGAGGGTAATCCCGTCGAGGTAGCCTTCCTTCAGTGTGTATCGTCCGAAGTAATCCTCCAGGGAGCTGTAAGAGGTGTATTCCAGCAGTTTCTGCGTCATGGGAATACAACCCTTCAGGGAAAGGATTTCGCTGAAGTCATAGAGATCCGGGTAAAGATCCTGTTTTATTGCCAGGGACTTCTTCCACTTTTTCAGGAAGTAGCTGCGGATAAGGGGTATCTCATCCACTCTTCGGGTTGAATCCAGGGGGTCGATTGCCGGATTGACGGCAAATACGTGTTTCAGGCCGGTATAGCCTTCATCGGATGCGCGTTTTGCCACCCGGATGCAGAAGTTGGCACCCATGGAAAAGCCTGCAAGGAAGGCATTCATGGAAGGTGCATGCAGCCGTATTACCTCTTTTACTGCAGCCCAGGTTTCTTCTATAAGGGTTCCCAGAAAAAAGCCTTCATTCAGGTGGTGGCTTTCTCCATGGTCCCGCATATTCAGGCGGAAAACATTGTAGCCCCGGTCGAAAAAGTAGCGGCCGGTGCTTATCATGTAGGCGGAATTCGCACTTCCTTCCCAGCCGTGAAACAGGATAACCAGTCCGCTGGCGGGCGTTTCTTTCTGCTCTGAAAGAAATCCCTGAAGGCGAACACCTTCGCCGGCGTCTATGATCTTTTCAGTGCTGTACCGCTCAAAATCAGTTATACCCTTGTTTCTGAATTTCGCGCTGTTCAGCAGGGTTTGCAGCATGGGGTTTTTGATGTACCAGGGGGGGGTGAATGGAGGTGTTCTTTTTGTTCCTGCTTCGCCGTTCATCTATTTCTCCGTAACTGCATAATAGAAATAATCATCCGCGTCTGGATTCTTCGTAAGATTATAGACCCTGGCCTCACTTATACTCAGTCCGTAGATTTCCCGGTCTTTTTCGTTTGCATATTCAAAAACCATAAATGATGTTTCGGGAATACTGTACAACGCGGGGAGCAGATATCGGCTTCCAGATAATTGAGAATCCACCTGCTTTTGCTCTCCGGTAGCAGGATCAAGAATCCAGAAACTGTCGTTGTAGACCAGTACCAGGGGGCCTTCAACCGCCGGGGTGTAGTAGCCGAATCCCCGGGTTCCTGCTTCGGAGGAGGTAAAAAGAGTTCGGGTTGTATAGCCAGCCTGCTCCGAGCCCAGGTTTAACAGTTCCGACTCTGAATCAGAAGATGACGGACGAGTATATTCCAGATGTTTTGCAAGGATTGTACCGTCGGCTGCATAGTCTGCATCAATGCGCTGCTGCCCTCGCCACCAGCTTTCCTTCCGGTACAGCTGTTTCACCTCTGGCGATTCTCCTTTGTCTATTCTGGCCAGAAAAAGGGATACACCTTTCTCGCTGATCCGTGTAAAAATCAGCCGGCTGCTCTCAGACGTCGAGGTCGGGTCCCAGGAGATATATCGCAATGCTACAGGTTCCGCCGGGGAGATGGTCTGTATTTCTGTGCTTTCAGTGTTGTAGATCTGGAGTTCATAGGTGCCATGATTATTTGCGCGGCGCTGAACCGTATACGCCACCCATTTACCGTCGGGAGACCATGTGAAATTTGCTCCATGGTGCATCCATGATTCGTTTTCAAAGGAGAGAACTGATCGGGTAGTTTCTTTTTCTCCTATTCTGAAATCAGAGTATTCCCGGGGAGTATAGTTTTTTTCACTGTATGCATACCGGACCCCGGCCGGTTCAACACTCACAGAACCGAACCCTTTTTCCAGAGTATCGGGAATCAGATGGATCTGGAGAGGATCTTCATTCAGGTTTGCATAAAAGATCGGTGATTTTCCGGTAAGTTGACGATAGTAGAGTACCGGTCCGGGGATCGGTGTGAGCATATGCAGTTGAATTCTGTCTGTCTTTCCCTGTACTTGAACCAGATTTCCGGTTTCATCCGACAAGGTAATTGGTGCAATCTCCCGGGAACTCATTGAGTCGAGATTATACTCCCGGATACTTCCTCCGGAAAAATAAAAGAAGCTGTGCTGTGCCGAACCGCTGTTATCTGCAGAAAGCAGAATGGGAAAGATCATCAGAAAAACCAAACAATAAATAGACTTTACGAATATTTTCATTGCACCAACGGTACAGGAAAGAAATTGATGATGCAAGTGAGAATGGTTTATTCCCGGATTCCCAGCCTGTTATACCCCGCAGGAGCTGCAGGTGGAGCACTTGGATGGTGTACAGGCAGGCGGTTCCTCAATATCTCCTATGCTGCCGTCGTACATAAGCACACTCCACCAGAATCCCAACTCATCCAGCATCGTTGCCTGTTCTTCGGTGGGAGATTCTGTTTTCAGATGGTTGATGGATTCCTCAAACTCGTAGAGCTTGAAGTGGTAGCCCGATTCCTGAATTGCGTGCAGTACTTCCAGGGAAGAACCGTACTTGTAGAAGGATTTGCGCAAATCATTATTCTTTACAATCTCTTTAATGAATTTCTCGGCATCGATTAATGGCATACAGCGCTCCTTCCTTTTCTCTGATGACTTAAGATAGCAGTATTAAACAATGCAAGGAGCGTACCAAATTCACTAAACTGCCTGATCGGTATATAAATCATTTTATAGCAAGTAAATATATGCTAATCTAATTTTCCCCGGGTACAGTAAAGGGTTAAATGAAGGGTACCATAATGTAAACTCATATCTCTTTTTTACCTGGAAGTAAAAAAGGGACCGGGGCTTGTTTGACCCAGTCAGTTTCTTAAGGTATAGTCGCCACTAATGAAATCGTTAATAAAAGTAAAAACCGACAAGCCCCTTTCTCCTGCGGAAGAGCGGTATCTCCGTCGCCTTGTGATAGGGAATCTCATTGCAAAGTACATTACTCTATTTTGTCAGGTCGCCTGTTTGGGCTTCATTGTATATCTTGTTCTGGAATGGGTGATCCCCGGTTTTACTAATATCTCTCCCTTTAAGGACTTTAATTATATTGCCGCGATCATGAACATCCTGGTCCTGGTACTGTTCCTTGTCTTTATTCTTGGCACTGGACTGCTTATGCTGGGCTGGCATCCCTGGCTGGCGGGATATTCCATAATGACCATACATGCCGTAATTGCCCGGAAAGGAAGGTCTCTGCAAATTGGACCCCTTATAGCTCCGCCGCCATGGCGAAAGTACTTACCTGAGCAGAACCCCGTTCCTCTGAAAGTTGCCGAGTTTAACGGGGGCTTTAATATAGGACGACGGGGGCCGATCCTTTTAGGGGTTCCGGAGCTTGGTCTGGACATGGTCCAACATGCGGAACTGGGATTGCTCAAGTATCGTAATCCTCTTTTCCCCGGGATCATGATTCCTGTTGGTTTTCTCGGGGTGCTGGTGATATGGAGCGGGAATATTGACCGCATCGGTTTCTTTCAGGGATTTATAACATCACCTTCTGCCTGGGTGATGGAGGATGTAATACATAAAGTTTTTACTGCTTTTTCTGCTGTCGGTATCTGGTCGTTTCTTACTTTTCTCTTTATCAGCCTGCGCAATCTGATAATTCGCTACCGTATTAATAAAGAGATCGCCGGACAGCCTCAGAAGAAGAGTACCTGGTACAAATAGGTGTTTTAAAAAGATTTCTTTGAGTAAGCGTAGGGATTTATTCCTGCCAACTATGTTGCTCCAGCCAGAAGAGAAAGGAAATCATCAGGGCATTCATGGTGAGAAACAGGGGAATTGTATCGATGAGGGTTATATGCTCTGACGTGCTTCGAACATACCAGATAGCATCTATGGAATATACAAGAGGGCAGCTGGAGCCTGAACCGGCGCACTGGAATATTACCGCGGCATAGAATAAATTGCAGATAATCAATGCAGTAAAGCCATGAACCATATAGCCCCGGGAAAGTTTTCTGGTAATGAGAATCCCGAGGATGAGCAGGCATGTCTGGAGCAGCAGATGTATGGATGATATCCCCAGATGATTGCTTTGTGCCGATGCAAAGATCGGAGGTGCAGTGATCGCTGCCGTTAGCAGAGAAAAGATAAAGAAATAGACAGTTGCCCGAAAAAACTGGTTCTTTTTCATAAATACTCTTTAAATTATCTTGATCAGGATTAGATGGTATACTGGAACGTTACAACACGCAAGAAAAAAATTATTCAACCATGGACGAAACCGCGAAACTGATCGTAATATGGTCAGGTTATGAAAAAACAATATTTTGCAATAATCGCCCTTCTCTTCGCCATTTTGTTGTTCAGTACCTGCACCTCCAGTGCAGTTAATACGCTGCCCGATCCTCGACAGGTTCAGGGAGTTACCGGTGGCGAGCTGGGGCTTTCAACTCCGGTGCGAATCGTATTTACTGAAGCCCTTGGAGAGCAGGGAACGGTCCCTGAAATAAATCCTCTGAAAATTCGTCCCCGGGTGTCCGGGTCAGTTGTCTGGGAGGATGACTGGACTCTGAAATTTACCCCCGACACCTTATATAAACCGGATACAGAGTATCGGATCTCTTTTTCCGCTGATTCCGGTTTGTTTTCCGGGATAAAATCCTTTGAGTACGGTTGCCATACCGTATCGGATTCGCTACTGCTTGAGGAAGAAATCCTGCGTATCCCTGATCCTTCAAACCCTGCTGCCATGGTGCTTTCCTGCACTGTTACCGCCGCGGAAGGTTTAACGCCCGATGCTGTAGCAGAAAAGATCGAGGCAAAGTTAGATGGAAGTATTCTCCCGGTATTTGTCTCAACCTCGCCGGATAATGACGGATACAGTCTGAATGTGGACGGTATTGTAAAGAGCGATAAAACCGGCGATCTTGTTCTTTCCTGGAGCGAGAAGCAGGGGGGCAGAACTAAAAAGCTGAGAAAGGTTGTTTCTGTTCCCGGCAGCGGTGATTTTTCTGTTCTTTCCATTCGACCTGTTCCCGAACCGAATGAGCATATTGAGATTGTTTTCAGTCAGCCTCTGAACGAAAATCAGCCATTGGAAGGGCTGGTAACTGCCATGGGACTGGATAATCCCGCTGTTAACCGTAAATCCAATATTGTCAGACTCTACTCAAACCATAAGCTCCCCAAAACTGCCGAAGTTCTGGTGAGTGAGCTTGTCCAGAGTTCCGGCGGTATTGCCCTGGGATCCGACAATCGTACAACCGTACGCATTCCCAGTGAAAAACCGCAGGTTCGCTTTGTTGGGAACGGGGTTATTATTCCCACCAGCCAGGGGACTACTGTACCAATAGAAACACTTAATCTGTCCGCTTTTATGGTGGAAGCGGTTAAGATTTATGGTGATAATATGCGTCAGTTCCTCCAGATAAACGACCTGGATGGTGACAAAGAGATGTACCGGGTGGGCGATGTTGTCTGGCGTAAGGTTATCCAGCTTGACTGGGATGATGAAAATACTGACCGGTGGATCCGCTACGGCCTGGATGTCTCTCCCCTGATTAAAGATCATCCTGACGGGATGTTCCAACTGCGGGTTACCTTCCGGCGTCCTTATATAAAATATCCGGGAGCTGAAGGTGCCACGGCAGAACCCGTTGCCTGGGACAATCTTTCCGCCGGTGAAACCGGGGAGTCCAGCTTCTGGGATAACTGGCAACCGAATTATTCTTATGATTATCGCAGACACCGGAACGATCCGAATCATCCTGCCTATTATCAGAAGTGGAATGATCATGATATCAGTGCCGCGCGGAATGTTCTGGTATCGAATCTGGGGCTGATAGTACAGCGGGGAGCGGATGCTGAAGTAATGGAGATCAGTGCTTCGGATCTCCGCACAGCGGAACCCGTCAGAAGTGCCGAGATTGCTGTACTTAATTATCAGGGCAGGGTACTTGATTCAGCCCGTACCTCCGGCAGCGGAACCGCAAGCCTGAAAGCTCCTGCCGAAGCATTTCTTGTAACTGCCTCCAGGGGAAGTGACCGTGCCTATGTGAAAGTGAATGCCCAGTCCGCACTGGAAACCAGCCAGTTTGATATAAAGGGTGTTAAGCCCCATAAGGGTGTTTACGGATTTATCTACGGTGACCGGGGGGTCTGGCGTCCGGGAGATACTGCTCATATGAGTTTCATGCTCCACGATCCCCAGCGGGTTATTCCCCATAATCACCCGGTTGTTATGGAGCTTTCCGATCCCCGAGGAAGTGTCCGGGAAAACAGAACCGTTACCGACAATGAAGGCGGTCTCTACTATTTCCCCATAGATTTTGCCGCCGATGCCCCGACGGGCAACTGGACCATGCGCCTGAGGCTGGGGGGCCAGGTATTTGAAAAAACTGTAAAGGTGGAATCGGTAATGCCCAATCGGCTCAAGATCATGCTTGATCTTGCTTCAGGTGGAGGTGCCGGGGATGCCTTGAGTAATGGTATTCTCTCCGGAACCCTCTCATCTGTCTGGCTCCACGGCGCAATTGCGTCGGATCTTAAAGCCTCGGTGGATATGAGCTTTTCCCCGGCCCAGACCATATTCCCGGGCTACAGCGACTATGTTTTTGATGATCCTGTTGGACAGTTCTTCTCTGACAGGGAGTCTATCTTCTCCGGAAACCTAAATGAAGATGGAAAGGCTCAGATACGGAAGTCTGTGCGTATTTCCGATGCTCCAGGAAGACTGACCGCCACAGCAAGTACCAGGGTATACGAAAACGGCGGCAGCTATTCCAGTGAGTATGTGAGTTTTCCCTTTGATCCCTACGATCAGTATGCAGGGATTAAAGTTCCCAAAGGGGATGCCGCCCGGGGAATGCTTTTAACCGATGAAGATCAGCGGATTGATATTGCCCTGCTGAATAAGGACGGAAGCAGGGTTTCCAGCGGCAGGGTGAAGGTTGAACTGATTAAACTCAACTGGCGCTGGTGGTGGGAGACGGATGAGGAGAATCTCTCCAACTTCATGCGCCGTCGGTCCTATACCGTTCGTCTTCAGGATGAGATTGATATAAACAACGGCAGAGGGTCCTGGACCTTCCAGCTTCACTATCCCGAATGGGGGCGATACCTTATCCGGGCCACCGATAACAGGTCAGGTCATGTTACCGGGAAGATTGTCTATATTGACTGGCCCGGCTGGGCCGGCAAGGGACAGAAAGAGGGTATGGGCAGTGCCTCAATGCTTGTACTCAGTGCCGACAAGACCAGCTGCACCGTTGGTGAGGATGTAACGGTAAGCTTTCCCAGCGATGCCGACGGCAAAGCCCTCATTACCATTGAGGCTGATCAGCAGATAGTCGAGAGCCGGTGGATAGATACTACCGTAAACAGTACGGACTATACCTTCCGGGCTGGTCACAATATGGCACCCAATATTTATGTGCATGTGCTCTATGTTCAGCCCCATATGCAGACCGTCAACGACAGGCCCATCCGCACCTACGGTGTGGTGCCGGTAAGTGTTGAGGATCCGGTCACGGTGATTTCGCCGAAGATAAGCACCGATGATGTTTTTGAACCGGGCAGTGTAGTTTCCATACGGGTTTCTGAAGAACACGGCCGTGCCATGGCATACACCCTTGCGGTTGTAGACGAAGGCCTTCTTGGTATTACCCGTTTCCAGACCCCGGACCCCCGGACCGAAATATACCGCCGCCGGGCTTCCGGTATGAAAACCTGGGATATCTATGATTATGTTGCCGGAGCCTATTCCGGGGAGCTTAATACACTGCTGGCTGTCGGAGGTGGTGACGAGGGTGCCGGAGCAGGCAAAAAGAAGCAGAACCGTTTTGAACCGGTGGCCCTGTTTATTCCTCCCACATCCATTTCCGCAGGGGAGACCAAGGTTCATCAGATAAAGCTTCCCCAGTATGTCGGCGCTGTCCGGGTAATGCTGGTGGCCGCTGACCGCGGTGCCTACGGCTCTGCGGAAAAAGAGGTTCCGGTAAAGAAGGATCTGATGGTTGTGGGAACGGCCCCCAGGGTTGTAAGTCCCAATGAAACCTTTGATATTCCTGTTTCTCTTTTTGCTCTGGGAGAGTCCATAACAGGGGCCAGCCTCAGCATAGAGGTACAGGGGCCTTTTACGGTGAATATGAGTTCCCGCAAATTACTGAGCATAGAAAAGCCCGGGGAATACGAAGAGAGCTTTTCCGTCAGTTCTGCAGACAGTCTCGGTCTCGGCTCTATTGTGATAACCGCCAGAGGAGGGGGGTATACAGCGGTCAGTCGGATTCCACTTGAAGTTCGCAGCCCCGCACCGGAACTGCATCAGGTGGCGGTACAGGATATGAGCCTTGATGCCGGCAGTTCCGACAGCCGCTTTATTGAGTTTTTCGGAATACCAGGATCCAACACCCTTGCTGTGGAGGCCGCCGCCATTCCACCCATGGATCTCTCCCGCAGGCTGGAATATCTGATACGCTATCCTCATGGATGCATTGAGCAGACTGTATCCTCTGTATTTCCTCAGCTTTTTCTCTCGGATCTTACCAACCTCACCGAGGCTGAAAAAAGCACTGCCCGGGCAAATATTGAAGCTGGTATTTCACGGCTGGCCGGGTTCCGCACTGCCTCGGGTGGTTTTGCATACTGGCCGGGACAGAGTGAAGACAGCCTCTGGGGTACCAATTACGCAGGGCATTTTATGCTTGAGGCGAAGGCTCGTGGATACGCTGTGCCTTCAGACCTTTTTGAGGGCTGGGTGAGTTTTCAGGCAACAAAAGCCAATGAAGCATATCCCCGCAGGGATCAGGATAAAATGATTCAAGCCTATAGACTGTACACTCTTGCCAGGGCGGGAAGTCCCGATTTTGCCGCCATGAACCGGCTCCGGGAAACCGGAACACTCCCCGAAGCAGCCCGCTGGCGGCTGGCCGCGGCATATGGTATCGCCGGACTGAAAGAGGATGGTCAGAGACTGGCTGCCAGGGCAGGCACGGATGTCTCTTCCTATATTGAATATTCCGGTACCTTCGGAAACGGAGACCGGGACCGGGCTTTTATTCTTGAAGCACTGGTGGAACTGGGACAGCATACCCAGGCGGCCCGGCTTGCCCGGGAAATCTCCAGTGTGATGACCTCGGACAAATCTCTCAGCACCCAGACCTGTGCCTATGGTCTGCTTGCCATGGCCAAGTTCGGTATGGAAGAGGCGAAGAATGAACCGATCAAGCTTGAGATAACCTGGGACGGAGGCCGCCGGCAGTCCTTCTCTACGGACAAACCGGTTCTCACCATTCCTATAGATCCGGGAAAGAGTCTTAACGGGACCCTTGAAATACGTAACAATTCGGGACGACGAATCTATCCCCGCATACTTACCGGCGGGGTTCCCCGGCAGGGCAGTGAACAGGCGGTAAACCAGGGCCTTGTAACAAGCATCCGCTACAAGGATAAAGACGGGAGGGATCTTACCGGGGATCGCTTCTTTCATGGTGATGAGATCAGGATCGAGATCGAAGTCTACAATAATACCCGGACCAATTACGAGGAATTGGTTTTAAGCCATATGCTTCCCGCAGGGTTTGAGATTTTCAATGAGCGTCTTTCCGGGGATTCATCTTCCCGGGCTGATTATGATTATCGGGATATCCGTGATGACCGGGTGTATACCTATTTTGACCTGGAGGGCCGGAAACGAACAACCTTCACCCTCTATGTAAATGCCGGATATGCCGGGAAGTTTTATATGCCGCCGGTACTGACCCAGGCCATGTATAATCCGGATGTCCAGTCAGTTGTACCGGGGCAGTGGATAAGCATTGAATAGCAGGTTTCTGAAAAGGCTGCTGTTTATCCCGCTGCTGGTTCAGCTGCTTGTTCTCCTGATCTGGTGGGCTGTCTTTCCGACGGAGCTTTTTCCTCCCCGTTACTCAAGGGTTCTTCTTGACCGGGGAGGGGAGCTTCTCTCCGCCCGTATTGCCTCCGACGGACAGTGGCGCTTTCCTCCTCTTGGGGGTCTTCCGGATAAATACCGGCAGGCCCTGATCCGCTTTGAAGACCGCCGCTACTACTTTCATGCCGGGGTTGATATGCCGGCACTTTTCCGCGCATTCAGGGATAATCTGACAGCCGGGGAGGTTGTCAGCGGAGGATCAACCATCACCATGCAGGTGATGCGTATGAGTCTGGGGAATCCCGGCAGGACGCTGCTTCAGAAGGGATACGAAGCCCTTCTCGCACTGCAGGCCAATCTCCGCTTCAGCAAAGAGGAGATTCTCAGTATTTATGCTTCCAATGCACCCTTCGGCGGGAATGTGGTGGGCATCGAAGCTGCCTCCTGGCGCTATTTTCACCGGGATCCCTACAATATCTCCTGGGCTGAAGCGGCGCTGTTGGCAGTCCTGCCAAACAGCCCATCAGCCATTAACCTCGAAACCGGCAGGGCCCTGCTGAAAGCCAAGCGCGATCGCCTGTTGGCCGGGCTTGCAGAAACGGGAGTAATAAGTGAGGAAGATCTCCGTTTTGCCCGATCGGAACCTGTTCCCTCAGCTCCGTTTCCACTGAATGATCTTGCGCCCCATGTGATGGATCTCTTTTCCGCAGAGAATAAGGAATTCAGGGAATCCGGGGGTAAAATCACCACAACTATTGATCGAAACCTGCAGATACATGCTGCAAATGTAGTGAACCGCAACGGTCGGTTCCTGAACAGCTATGATGTACAGAATGCCGCGGCCTTAATGGCAGATACATTCAGCGGTGAGATCCGTGCCTATATCGGCAATCTGGGGTATCCGGGAGTTCAGGACCGGCACGTGGATATTGTCTCTGCTCCACGCAGTACCGGCAGTCTGCTCAAGCCCTTTCTTTACGCTGTAATGATGGATGATGGAATGCTCCTTCCCCGGCAGCTTGTTCCGGATGTGCCCATAAAGATAGGAACCTATGTTCCGGAGAATCATACCCATGAGTTCCGGGGTGCTGTTCCGGCGGATCAGGCTCTGATTCATTCTCTGAATGTGCCCATGGCTCTGCTGCTGAGGGATTTCGGCGTTGACCGGTTTTACGGAGTTCTCAAAGAGCTGGGAATGAGTACTCTCTACCGCAGTGCCGGAGGATACGGAATAACGCTTATCCTCGGAGGAGCGGAGGGTACTCTGCGGGATTTAGTGGGAATGTATGCAGGACTGACTTCCGCGTTGATTCCGTCGGGAGGATCGCAGCATCCGCCTTACAGGACTCTGCGCCTGAGGGAGGGGAACCCCGACTATGTAACAGATCGCCCGGCAATAACTCCTGCCGCCTGGTGGCTGACACTGCAGGCCATGCAGCAGCTTGACCGTCCGGGAGAGGATGGGTCCTGGGAATCGTACTCGTCATCCCGCCGGATTGCCTGGAAAACAGGAACCAGTTACGGCAACCGGGATGCCTGGTCAATCGGGGTTACCGCGGACATGACCATCGGGGTCTGGGCCGGTAACGCCCGGGGAAACGGTAATCCCGCACTGAAAGGCTCCGAGGCGGCGGCGCCGATTCTTTTTGATCTCTTTAATCTTGTGGAACAGAAAAATAAACTGCACAAACCGGCAGGATTTATTGAAGTGGAAACCTGTACTGAAAGCGGTTATCTTGCCGGTCCGGACTGCAGCCACAGGGAGTATACGCAGGTTCCGTCCAAGCCGAACCGGGTCTGTCCCTACTGCCGAATAGTACATACAGACCCTGATGGCCTGTATCAGGTGGACAGCTCAGTGATGTCACCGGACCGTATTGTCAGCACTCCCCGCTTTGTTCTGCCTCCTCAGATGGAGTGGTACTATCTGAAAAGAACTGCGGACTATTCAAGACTGCCGCCCCTGCATCCGGCTATTGCGAAAAATGCTGCTGCAGACAGGCTGATTCTGGTGAACCCTGCCCAGGGAGATACAATATATCTGCCTGTGGATTTCGGCTCAGGAAGGGAAAAGCTTGTGTGTGAGGCTTTTCATTCTGATCCGCAGGAGCTTCTTTTCTGGCATCTTGATGATGAGTTTCTGGGGAGTACAAGCGGTTTTCATACCATGGAGATACACCCCGGCCCCGGGGAACATACTGTTACCGTTATGGACGGAGAGGGAAACCATCAGTCCCACACGATAACCATTGTGCAGGAATAAGAGATATAGTCTGATTCAGTCAGCAGGGATGGGATGAAACATCTCCAACTTGCAATATGGAAATGAAATGTGTATATCCAGACACTCTTTTTCGTTCGTAGCGTATTTTCCTTCCAGCTGTTCTTCGATAAGACTTGTTATAATAAGCAGATCGGTTTCGGATGGAAGGGTTGTCTTCTGTTTTCTAAATGCTCCATCAAACCGGATTCTCAGGGTGATCCCTTTTTCTGATTGCTCATGTGTCACAGAAATGTGAAAGATTTCTCCTTTCTTTCCCGGGGTAACTTGTGCAATAAAATGACGGAAAATCTCGGTAAGCGCTATTCCAAACGGAAAAGCCTGATTAATCTCCAGCATCATGGGTGTATCGGGAAGTTCAAAACTGCAATCGTCTCTATCTATATTCCGATCCTTACGCTCAGCCAGAAACATTCTGGAAAGGAAGACTGTCATATCAATGCTGTTCAATGTTTTTGAATGCAGCAGCAGCCCCTGGATCTGAGCCATTGTGCGTATCCGGGAATTGAACTTTTTTATAAATCCGGCAATCTCAGGATTTCCGGATTTGGGAATATCTATAGCCACAAGGCTTTGAATAAACTGCAGATTGTTGTTTACCCGGTGATATACTTCCTGGAGCAGAAAGGTGCGCTGCTGCAGGGTTTTTTCAAGAGCCTGATTTTTTTCATTCAGTTCTCTCGTCCTCTCCTTAACCATGGATGCCAGATCCCGGTTGACCTGTTCCAGTTCCCGTTTGCTCTCCAGAATATTTATCTGGGATTCTATACGGGCAAGCAGCTCTCTATGGTCAAAAGGTTTTGTAACATAATCCAGTCCACCTGCTTCAAGGGCTTCATCTATAATTGCCTGATCAACAGATGCTGAAAGGAACAGTGTGGGAATCTCGGTGTAAACCGGATCAGCTTTAAGCTGTCTGCATAGCTCAATCCCGTCGATACCTGGAAGGGAAATATCCATAAGGATAAGGTCTATTGAATATTCATGCAGGATAGACAGCGCTTCTCTGGCATTGAAAGCGACAGCAAGCCAGTAGTTCTGTTTATGGAGTATGGAATTTAGAAGGGCAAGATCATCCCGATTATCCTCAATAATGAGGATTCTCCAGCGGTAGTCATTCATATTGACGGTGCATCCTTATTGGGAGGTTGCAGAAGCTGGGAAAATTCACTTTGCAGAATCCGTATTTTTACGATATCAAAAGAGAGCACCGCCTCTTTCAGAGCTTCTGCCCAGTCACTGAATTGCTGGACATTATATTCCCGGGCAAGCAGGAGTATTTCATTTGCGATTTCCATGTATTCATCAACCAGCAGTTTATCTCCGATCTTTTCCAACCGTGGAATATAATGATCAGTCAGGATTGCAGATAATTCTCCGCTGGCAGGCTTGACAGCTGTCTCAGTGTCAGCTGATTTTTTTTCCACTCTGTTTCGCTCTTCATGGGGAAGATATTTCTTCAACTCATTGACGAGAGCTGCGGGAGAGACCGGCTTGAGGAGAAATGAGCTGCATGTATTCAGCAGCTGTTCCTGTTGTGTCCTGCTGGTTGATGCAGTCAGGAGAATAACGGGTATAGTCGCGGTTTTCTGCTGTTCTTTAAGCCGGGTCAGCAGATCGATGCCGTTCATTACCGGCATTTTGATATCTGTAATGATGAGGTCCGGGGTATACACTTTCAGGAGCTCCAGCGCCTCCTTTCCGTTCGCCGCTGATTGGATCTGTATGGAGGAGCCATACAGATATCCTTCGATGAGGAGATTGTTTTCGGGAACGTCATCGACAAGCAGTATAGAGGCTGGTTTGAAATGTACCGTTTCCTGACGGTCAACCGGGTTATTAATGGCCAGTGGATCCGGGCTTGTCTGTATATTGAACAGGTTGAGGGTAAATATACTCCCGGAGTTCGGAGCACTCTGGAGGCGGATCTCGCCATGCATAAGTTCTGAAAGCTTTCTGCAGATAGCGAGCCCAAGACCGGTTCCGCCATAGGATTTATTCTGGAGTTGAGTACTTTGTTCAAAGGGTCTGAAAATGGTCTCCTGCTCTGAGTAATCTATCCCTATTCCGGTGTCCTGCACGCTTATGGAAAGATTCTCATTTGAGTAACTTGCAGAAATCGCAATACCGCCGTTACTTGTAAATTTGATGGCATTTGCAATCAGATTTATGAGAATCTGACGAAGTCGTTCCCGGTCAAGAATGAGAAGCTCGGGAATCGGGTTTTCCATGTTTACTGCAAACCACAGATCTTTTTTATCTGCTTCCGGAGTGTAGATGTAGCGCAGTTCTTCTATAAGGGCTGCAAGGTTGGTTGGTTGCGGTTGCAGTTCCAGTTTGCCGGCTTCAATCTTTGAAAGATTCAGCAGGCTGTTAATCAGAGAAAGCAGGGAATTACCACTTGAGCTTATTGCTTGAAGGTATTTCTGCTTTAACGGTGAGTTTTCATCCTGCTTGAGAATTTCCGTAAACCCCAGAATCGCATTCATTGGCGTACGAATCTCATGGCTCATATTTGCAAGGAAGACGGATTTTGTTCGGTTGGCCGCCTCGGCAGCCTCTTTTGCGTTTTCCATCTCCCGTGTATAGAGGTTACTCATATAAGATGTCCGGTTTCTCACATAGATTAAATAGATACTGATCAACAGAAAAATCAGTAACCCTCCCAGAACAGGAAAAGTGAGTGATTTGTTGTGTGCTTTTAGAACCTTTGCATCCAGAAACAGTATACACTTCCAGCTTTCTGCGAATTTCACACTGTATGACGTAGTTTGAAGATTCAGGGAATCCTTGTTAATTGTGGCGAAGGTGAACAGTCCACTGTCGGTTTCTATCTCTCCTGAATCATTATTCAGAATCCTTTCTGCCGCCTCCGGATACCGGGTTCTCAGGGTTTTTGTCTGTTTATCATCAAACATGAATCCCCATTCATCAGAAGGTTCTGGCCCTCTCAGCCAGTAGCCCCGGTCGTTAATCATCCAGAACTGGAGGTCTCCCAGGGCGGCTGAATTGTCAATTCTGTCCATAAGGTTTTGTCCCAGATAGTTAAGAATCAAAATTCCCCGGGACTGTCCGTTTCGGTCTAACAGCCGGGTTGCGGTTCGGATCATGGGTTTTCTCGGTGTTTCTATGCGGCCATTCTCTATATTCAGGTCGAAGGGAGAGATGTAAACCTCATCCGGTTCTGTTTTCATTGTATCAGTGAAGTAATAGCGGCCGTTTTTATCCTGCAGTTTTGAGGACTGCACAATAACCGGATTCCCATCGTTTAGATTTATTCGTATTTGCTCCATCCCCTGATTGTCGATGAGGCGGAATTGATCATATACCTTCTGATCGTGGATAAAGCTGGTCATATCAGCAGTGATATCCCGATATGCACGCTCATAATCTTCCGGTACAGGGGAGGAGAAATGGTGGACATGATCGATCTTACTGAGAAAGTGGGTATCGGCAGTTATCTTTCTTAGTTCGGATTTTATGGAGTCGGAAACCAGTTGAATGCTTTGCTGCTGTGTCTGTACCAATGCGGTTTTTTGCATTTTCTCGGGTACGAGTATTAACAGGAGCGAAAAGAATATTCCCAAGAGAACTATGGGTATCATCGACCTTGTTGTTTGCAGTATGAGACCGGTTCTTTCAGTCTTATTTAGGACTTTATTTTTCAAAGATACTCTGCCGGTCACTTTATGCTTCTCCTCAGATGTAGGTCTCTATTTAGTCTAATTGACAGAAGTGGCAGGTGCAAATACTATTCAATCTCAGTTTTGCTGGACATTTTCTGCAAAACTGATAAAATTGGGAAAAACTTGGAGATTGAAGCATGAATATTAAAACTGTGTTCTTTCTATCTGTCCTCTCTGTTGTTCTTGTTGTGACCGGATGCACTCCGAAGAGTGCAGAGCCTGAGGCGAAAGCCCCTGAAGCAGTGCCTTCCTACAATGCTGTATATAACCTTATTACTATGATGCCTGTGGATGACTCAAAAACAGAGTTCAAAACAGGGGATTTGCGTCTTGTCTACGGGGAGGAAATCAGTGCTTTGAATGAAACTGCCGAGGCGAAAACCGCTGGTGGTCAGACTGATACATATATAAAAATCAAGAATCAGGACGGTAAGGACGCCTGGATTCCTGAAAAATGGTTTATCCCCAACGGCAAGCTTGGCGTTGTAACCGGTTATGAGGCGGTGGTGTATAACTCCGCAAAAGTGATTGACCCCTCTTCCAGCATTATCAGCAGAGGTACTTTGATTGTAACAGTACCCGATGAGACTGACGGTTTTCTTGGTTTTGTAGCCTGGGATGAGGTGGCAGACAAGGCTTACACCGGAAAGTTTCTGAAGGCAGAAGATATCTCTTTCAAGAATCTGGATGTTGACGCGGCCCGGTATCTTTTTTTGGCTTCCACTTTTGAGGGACCCAAAGCTGAGGTTCAGAAGAAGGAGCTCCTGAAAGCCGCTTACGATACAAAGAGTGCTGCCTTTATGAAGCAGATCACTGCGGAAATGAATGCTCTGGAGAACGGATCTACTGCATCTTCAGAGCCCGCCGGGGAAGAAACCGCTGCAGTTGAACTGCCGACCAGGGAAGTTGAGGACTTTGTCTTTGATGGTGTTTTGAATGATGACAATGTAAATATCCGGGATTATCCCTATGAAGTGGGAACAAATGTAATTACCCGGCTTAATACCGGTGAGGAAGTACATATTTCTAAACGTACTGTAGATTCCTTCACCGTTGGAGGGGTGACCGCCCATTGGTATTTAATACCACAGCTTGACGGGTGGATATTCGGGTCGTTTGTAGATCCGTTATAAGATTTTCCCTTCCCCGATATTAATGGCTGCCTTTTAAAGGGCAGCCGTTTTTATTTGCTCCTACTCTGCTTCGATGGGAATAAAATCAAAGCGGATTACATCAAAGAGACCCATATCGGTAAGCTTCAGTTCCGGGATAACCGGCAGAGCGAGGAAAGAGAGGCTCATAAAGGGATCGATTTTCCAGTTTATACCGAGCTTTTCCCGGGCGATGCGGTTAAGTTCTGTCAATCTTCGGTTCACTTCATCCCCGGGTTGGTTGGACATGAGCCCTCCGATGGGGAGTTCCAGGGTTCCTTCAATCTTGCCTCCGGCTGAAACGGTCATTCCTCCCTGGCAGCGGATCAGCTCCTCTACTGCAGTCAGCATATCCTCATCGTTATCGCCCAGGACTATCAGATTGTGGGAGTCGTGGGCAATACTGGTGGCCAGGGCGCCGTTTTTCAACTGAAATCCTTCAACCAGTCCCAGGCCGATATTACCTGTGCCTTTATGTCGTTCAATCACCGCCAGCTTGCAGATATCCAGCTTCGGGCTGTGGATAAAGGTTTTATCTTTTATTTCTACCTTGCGCACTGCCTTTTCCGTGATCAGCGAGCCGGCGTGCAGGTGAATCACATTGACAAGGTCGTTTCCCAGAGGCAGCCGGAAGCTTTTTTGGGAAAGACCCTTTACATTTACGCTGCCGGAAACAGTGCTTATATCCGGAACCGGAACAGTAAATGAGGGTTTGAGATTTTCGGCGGCCAGTTTTCCCCTTTTGTAGACCTCCAGGGGGGTAAAGCTGCGGAGGTTATCTACCACCAGGATGTCGGCATCGTATCCCGGTGCAAGGGCTCCCTTCTGTTTTAGTCCGTAGCCTTCGGCGGCATTGATGGTTGCCATCTGAATGGCTGTCAGCGGGTCCAGGCCGTTTTCAATGGCAAGCCGCAGGTTATGGTCAATGTGTCCTTCTGAAAAAATCTCTTCCGGCTGTTTGTCGTCGGTGCAGAATGAGCAGCGCCTGGAAGTATTGCTGTCCACCCCTTTTACCAGGGAGGAGAGGTTTCTGGCAGCCGAGCCTTCTCTGATCAGAACCCGCATACCCAGACGCAGCCTTTCACGCATCTCCTCCAGGGTGGAGCATTCGTGATCAGTTTCGATCCCTGCGGCCCGGTAGGCGGAGAGAGCTTTCCCTTCCAGCATGGGGCTGTGGCCGTCAATGGGTTTCCTGCGATCCGCTGCCAAAGCTATTTTCTTCAGTGTCTCAAGGTTGCCGTTAACCACCGAGGGGTAGTCCATCATCTCCCCCAGGCCCAGTACTGCATCGTTATCTATTAACTCCGCCAGCTGATCTGCTTCCAGTACAGCTCCGGCATTTTCGAAACTTGTGGCGGGAACGCAGGAAGGGAGCATAAAAAAGACATCCAGCGGGAGGTTTCTGGAGGCGTCTATCATGTAGCGTATTCCGTCAAGGCCCGCCACATTGGCTATTTCATGGGGATCTGCAATAACGGTGGTGGTGCCTCGGGGAACTACGATACGGGCAAACTGTTCCGGAGAGAGCAGGGAGGATTCTATGTGGACATGGCTGTCGATAAGACCGGGAATCAGATACTTTCCCTGGAGGTCTTTCTCCTCCACACCCTCGTAGGCTCCTATACCTGCAATAACTCCCTGGTCTATTGCAAGGCTCGCCTCTATGGTTTCATGGGTGAAGACATTTACGATGAGTCCGTTTTTGAGCACCAGATCCGCTTTTCTTCGTCCCATGGAAACATCGATCAGCTGTTTTCTGTCCATTCAGATCCCCCTCTTTCTTTAATTAAGAATACTTCTCTCTTCGGGGGTACGCAATAAAAAAGCCGTTCCGGATTTCCGGAACGGCTGAATACGCTTAAGAACAAATGCTTAGAACTTGTAGGTAGCGCCGAGGTTGATAAGCCCGATGCTGTAACCGAATTCTCCAAATGCTGCAAGATTCGGGGTGAAGAAGTAGCGGGCACCTACATAGCCTCCGTAGGAGAAGAAACTTCCGCTGGCACTGTATCCAGCCCAGCTGGTACCGTATTCTTCTACCGAAACAATATTGTATCCGAGAAGAATTCCCGCGTATGTATCCAGCTTATCGATATCAAAATCTACATGATAAGCAGCCTTGGCACCTAACATTATGTAGGTGTATTTCCAGCCGGATCCTGAGTAGTACTCATAATCTGATGCGGAGTAGCCTACGTATCCTCCGAAGGAGAGGGGCAGTTCCGCAACCGGGTATGCCATATCAAAGCTTACTGAAATGGGAGGAACGGTCATGTCACCGTAATAACCCCACACAGGAATAAGGCCTATCCCTGCCTGAACTGCCATGTCACCGTCTTTGAAAGCGGGAGAGTAATTTTCATAATCCACAGCGAAAACCGGTGCTGCAACCATGAAAAGAAGAATCAGTGTTAATGTGACAAGAAATTTGTTTTTCATATAATCTCCAATTTAAAAATAGTTTAGTACCCGAATAGTATCATTTTTTCACACTTATAGGAAGACGACTTACATTAGAACCATGAGAATCAAGTGGGCATGCTCAAGAAAAGCCTGAGGAAACTTGACAGCTTTTCAGTCGGGTTTTACTATGATTCCAAGAGTTCTGCCATGAACACAGTAAAGTTCGGCCGTTCGGTGCAGAAGGACTGATTTTTCCTATTCTTTTTTTCAGGTTAAACCCAAAAAGAGTAGTTGATCCTGTACTCGAAGGCTCAGCTATTCTGATTAGTTCCTTGCTGTACGGAACTGCAGAGGGGTGTATTATGATCGTAAAGAACGGTCTTGTTGCTTTCCCCGGGGAAGATGAATTTCTCCAGAAAGATCTCCGCCTGGAAAATGGAAAGATTGCAGAAATCGGCAGGGACCTTACCGGTCCTGATATTCTCGATGCTTCAGGTATGCATGTGCTGCCCGGAGGAATCGATCCTCATGTTCACTTCTATGATCCCGGATATACGGAAAAGGAAGATTTTTTCCACGGTACGGCAGCAGCGGCTTCAGGTGGGATTACCACCATAGTAGACATGCCCTGTACCTCTGTTCCTCCGGTTACCGATGCGGCTAGTCTTAAAAACAAACTTGAAATAGTGCAGCCGAAAGCTCACATCGATTTTGCCTTTTTCGGTGGAGTTTCCCGTCAGCTTTTTGATTCCGGTTATGAAGATGCCATGGCTTCCATCAGCCGGGATGTGATGGGTTACAAAGTGTACTCGGTATCCGGCATGGAAGAGGTCTGGGGTGCTCTGGATCATTTCCGGTTCTGCAGGGTGCTTGAGACTGCCCGGGATCTTGGGGTGATTATCCTCCTGCATGCTGAAGATGCGGAGTATGTTGATAATGCATCGGAATTTTATAAAAAAGAGGGATCCACGGCCCGGCAGTGGCATGATGCCCGTCCCGAGCTCGCAGAGGTTCTTGCTGTTTCCGGTGCTGCACGCATTCTGCAGGAAACCGGCGGCAATCTGCACATTGTTCATGTCGGGTCCGCAGAAGCGGCGGGAATAATTGCTTCGTTCAGCAGTAGAGAACAAGAGGCGGTTCTTACCGGGGAAACCTGTCCCCAGTATCTTGCCTTCAATCTTGATGACTTTCTCGCCCAGGGAGCAGCGCTGAAAATTTCACCTCCCATAAAACCCGACGGCAATCAAAGGCAGCTTCATGCATTCCTGAAAAACGGTGCTCTGTCCTTTGTCACTTCTGACCATGCTCCGGGAACAAAGGAAGAAAAGGCCCCCGGTGATATCTGGTGCAATTCCGCAGGTATCGCCGGTACCGGCACCATTCTTCCCTATCTCTATTCCGACCTGCTGACTTCGGGAGAACTGCGGCTTTCCCGTTTTCTGGAGATAATCAGTGAAGGTGCTGCCAGGCGGTACCGTTTTTTTGATCGCAAGGGGTCCATCGAAACTGGAAAGGATGCTGATCTTGTTCTTATTAATCCGAATTCCGACTGGACCGTACGGGGAGAAGAATTCCTGTCCAAGGGCAAAATCACCCCCTTTGAGGGTACCGTCTTTCGCGGCAGGGTTGAAAAGACTCTTGTCCGGGGACGTGTAGTCTATGACCGCAGTAAAAACAGTGCTTTACATCAAGGCTGGGGTAGTTTTATTCGCCCCCGGCTGAGCTAGGAAAAGGAGATTTTATGGGCGACAAGATGCGCTTGATACCGTTTGCTGAACTTCTTGAACGTATTTTTGAGGAATACCGCACATCCGGCTCTATTTTCGATATTCCCGAGAGCTCCTGGTTTCGAAAGACAGGCAGCAGGGAAATAAACATTTTCGGCGAATCCTGTGCGACCGCCCTCGGGCCTGCCGCCGGTCCCCATACCCAGCTTGCGGGTAATATTTTCAGTTCCTATCTTACGGGAAGCCGCTTTATTGAGCTCAAAACTGTCCAGATCCTGGATGCCCTGGAGATCGAAAAGCCCTGTATTGATGCTGCCGACGAGGGATATAACACCGAATGGAGTACTGAACTCGCCCTTGAAGAGGCCTGGCGGGAGTACGCCCGGGCCTGGGTTCTACTGCATCTGGCTGATTATCTGTTTGACCTGAACGATGGGTTCAAGGGCCGGTCTTTTATTTTCAACATGAGTGTCGGGTATGATATGGCGGGCATTAAAACCGAACCCATGCAGCGTTACATAGCCCGAATGAAGGACTCTTCCGCTGAACCCCTGCTAAATGAGTGGATCCGGGAAGTGCAGGATCTGGTACCCGGGCTTATAGCTGGAACTTCCCTGGAAGCAAAGGCAGAGGGCCTGGCTAATTTTACTGTTCCCGGAGAAATCTGCCGCTCTGTTACCCTCTCCACTATGCATGGCTGTCCTCCTGATGAGATTGAAGCCATCTGTGCCTATATGCTGTCCGAGCAGAAGTTTGATACCTATGTAAAACTGAACCCCACCCTGCTGGGCTTTGATACAGTAAAGGAGATCCTCTCCGGACTCGGTTATGGATATGTGGAACTGAACAGGGAAAGTTTCTCTCACGATCTGCAGTACAATCGGGCACTGTCAATTTTAAATAATCTCCGGGACCTTTCGGAGAAAGAGGGGCGGCGTTTCGGGGTAAAACTGACCAACACACTGGCCAACCGTAATATTCGGGGCGTACTCCCGGGGGATGAGATGTATCTCTCAGGACGGGCCCTGTTTCCCCTCTCCATTACTCTCGCTGCCCGTCTTTCCGAAGAGTTCGATGGAACCTTGCCGATCTCCTACTCCGGCGGTGTGACAGCCAATAATGCGGAAGCTCTGTTTAAAACAGGAATCCGGCCTGTTACCCTGGCAACTGATCTTCTGAAACCCGGTGGATATCTACGCCAGGGACAGATTGCAGAGCTTCTGGATGGTCTGGATGATGCAGACTGGAAACGGAATTCTATCGATGTTCAGTCACTTTCAAATCTTGCAGGGGCCTCCAGGAAGGACCGTACTCTGCATAAGGATTTCCGCGGCAGCGATGAGGTTCGAAACCCTGGTGACCTGCCTCTTACCGACTGCTATGTGGCTCCCTGTGTTACTGCCTGTGCTATTAATCAGCATATACCTGAATATATCCGTCTTGTTGGTGAAGGCAGATACGGTGAAGCCCTGGAATGTATCTACGAACGAAATGCGCTGCCTTCGATTACCGGAAATATATGCGATCATCAGTGCCAGCTGGTCTGTACCCGGCTGGATTACGAGGGGTGTTTGAACATCCGTGAGATTAAGAAGGTAGCTGTGGAGAAAGGTTCCGAGGAGTTCCGGCGACGCTGGATCCGTCCGGAGGTAAAGCACAGAGAGCGGGTTGCGGTAATTGGTGCAGGCCCTGCCGGCCTGTCTGCTGCCTATTTTCTTGCCCGGGAAGGCTTTTCGGTAACAGTCCTGGAGCGGGAAGCCGACGCCGGTGGTGTTGTCCGCTATGTGGTACCCTGGTTCAGGATCAGCCGGGAAGCCATAGACCGGGACATTGATTTTATCCGGGATCACGGGGTTGAGTTCCGTTTTGGTGTAGATGAGACCATCAATATCCCTTCTCTTGAAGCGGAAGGCTTCAGCTATATTGTTCTTGGCCTTGGAACCTATCGCACCAGGAAACTCCCTATAGAGGGAGATAATCAGAAGGTATATCCTTCCCTTTCTTTTCTTACGCAGTATAACCGGGATGCCTCGAAACTGGAGATGGGCCGTCGGGTAGTGGTTATCGGTGCAGGGGATACGGCAATGGACTGTGCCCGCTCAGCTCTGCGCTGCCGGGGTGTTGAAGAGGTTTCCATTGTATACCGAAGAGCCTTTGAGCAGATGCCCGCCAGCCGTGAGGAGTATGAGTATGCCCAGGAAGATCAGGTGGGATTCCGCTGGCTGCGCAATCCTGAACGCTTTGAGTCCGATGGTACTCTCACATTAAGGGTTATGGATCTCGGTGAGCCGGATGCATCCGGACGCCGTTGCCCGGTACCGACAGAAAAGACCGAGAGCCTTGCAGTGGACAGTATTGTCTATGCAATCGGGGATGATCCGGATGCAGAAATGCTGCGGAGTGCTGGCCTCGATCCGGATCCCTCGGGAATGGTTGAAACCGGCGCAGGTGGGGAAACCGGTCTTAAAGGTGTCTTCCTCATTGGTGACAGCCGAACCGGTGCATCCACAATTGTTAACTGTATTTCCGAAGGCCGGCGTGCGGCTGATGAAATCTGCCGCACGGTTGATACTGAATGGGAGCGCCGGGAACTGATTCCGTTTATGGACCCGGCGGAACGGCAGGAGGATATTCGCATAAAGAAGGGTGAGCTGAGGGAGAAACCCGATCCCCGGTCCAGCTATGAGGTTCCCGAGTTTGCTGCCCGGGAGAAATCACGCTGCCTGGAGTGTGATTTTGTCTGTAATAAATGTGTGGATGTCTGCCCTAACAGGGCCAATATTGTAGTTTCCACAGAAGACCATCCCCTTTTTGCCGATCCGTTTCAGATCGTCCATGTTGATGCTTACTGTAATGAGTGCGGCAACTGTGGACATTTTTGTCCCTGGGATGGAAGACCCTATATCGATAAGCCGACGGTATTCAGTACAGAAGAGGATTTTCGTAACAGCAGTAATCCCGGCTGGCTGTGGATAGGGAAAGATGTGAGAATCCGATTTGACGGATTGGAGGAGACTCTTTCAATTGAAAAGGCGGCAAAGGAAGCTGCCACCAACACTGAGCGGGGAAGATTTTTCTCCCTGTTTACACTTCTTAAGAATTCCCGGCCTCACCTGTTTGGTCCGGTGGAGCCTGCTGTACCCGGAGTGCCCAGATGATATTGTTAAAGAATGCTGTTCTGGTGGAGTTTGATCCTCCCCGAATTCGTGAAGGCGAAGATGTCCTGATAGACGGCGACCGGATTGTTCAGGTTGGCCCCGCTCTTTCCTCTGATGCGGATATAAGTAAAACCGTGGACTGCACCGGAAAGCTGCTTTTCCCGGGAATCGTCTGCAGCCATAACCATTTTTACTCCGGTCTTTCCCGGGGAATCATGGCAGATATCGGCCCCACACCGGATTTTGTCTCGGTACTTAAGCAGCTCTGGTGGCGTCTGGACCGGGGGATCGATGAGCCGATTCTCAAGGCTTCGGGGATGATCTGTTCCCTGGATGCAATAAGAAACGGAACAACTGCAGTGATTGATCATCATGCCAGTCCGGATTTTATCACCGGATCTCTGTCGGTGCTGAAGAGTACTTTTGAGGAGACAGGTCTGAGGGGTGTTACCTGCTACGAGGTTACCGACAGACACGGGCCGGATGCGATGTTCGAGGGGATTGAAGAGAACCGCAGCTTTGCGGAAAAGATAGACAGCGAAAAGAAGGCCGGAACCTGGTCGGGGCTGACGGAAGCGCATATCGGCGGGCATGCACCATGTACATTGCCCGATGAAGGGCTTAAGGGTATTGCTGAAGTCTGCGGTTCCACAGGCCGGGGCTTTCATTGTCATGTTGCTGAAGACCGCTGGGATGTTTCACACTCACACATAAATTACAGCAGTGATATTGCCTTCAGACTTGATGAGTTCGGTCTGCTTACGGAGAAGACTCTGCTTGTACACGGTGTCTTTCTCAACGATCAGGAAGTTGATCTGATTAACGAAAAGGGGAGCTTCCTGGTACACAATAGCCGCTCCAATATGAACAACGGCGTGGGATATAATGTACGACTTGGGCAGTATGAAAATCTTGCCCTGGGTACCGACGGTATAGGCTCAGACATGATCAGTGAGATGCAGACTGCCTATTTCAAACATAAGGATGCCGGCGGGTCCTGGTGGCCCGGGGATTTCCTGTCTGCTCTATCAGCGGGAAACCGGATATTGGAGCAGATTTTCGGCAGACCTTTCGGCCGTCTTGAGCCGGGGTATGCTGCCGACGTTGTGCTGGCTGACTACCAGGCCCCCACACCGCTCAAACCTGAGAACCTTGCGGGACATATGGTTTTCGGCATGGGATCCGGGATGGTGGAATCGGTAATTATCGGCGGTCGTTTTGTCATGGAAAACCGCCGGTTTCCCATGTATGTCCAGGGCATTTATGAGGACGCCCGTGGCCAGGCGGCACGGCTCTGGGATCGGATGAACAGTATAGAAGCTTAAGAAATAAAGTGTAAAAAGAAGCCTTAAGGCTTACTAAAACAAGAATTACGAGTAACAGGAGTTGGAAATGAAGAATGCGGAAAAGATACTGAAACTTGCAGAGACCTACAGAGATGATACAGCAGAACTCTTGAGCGAACTGATTAAGATAAAATCCTACAGCTCACAGGAAGAGGATATCTGTCTGCGGCTGCGGGAAATCTGCGGTAGTCTCGGTTTTGATGAGGTTCGTATTGACGGCCTGGGCAGTGTGCTTGCGCGGGTTGGTTCAGGACCCAGGGTAATTGCTTTTGATGCCCATATTGATACTGTTGAAGTTGGTAACCCCACTATCTGGGAGAAGGATCCCTTCTCCGGCGAGATAGCCGACGGCTTTGTTTACGGCCGGGGTGCTTCCGATCAGAAAGGCGGGGCAGCTGCCATGCTAACGGCAGGACGGATTCTCAAGGAACTTGCGTATGACGGTGATTTCAGTGTCTGGTTCAGTTTCACTGTTATGGAAGAGGACTGCGACGGAATGTGCTGGAAGTACCTTATAGAAGAGGAGAACTTCAAGCCGGAGTTTATAGTTTCTACCGAACCCACAAGCTGCAGAATTTATCGGGGACACCGGGGAAGAATGGAGATGGTTGCCCGCATGAAGGGAGTCTCCGCCCACGGTTCTGCTCCCGAACGGGGGGTCAGTGCCGCCTACAAAGCCAGCCGTGCCGCCCTGGCCATTGAAGAGTTGAATGAGGCACTGCAACCCGATGATGATAATTTTCTCGGCAAGGGAACCATAGTAGTGAGTCAGATGGATGTCCGCGGTCCTTCACAGTGCGCGGTGCCAGACCAGGCAATGCTCTATCTTGACCGCCGTCTGACATGGGGAGAAGACAAGGAGCTTGCTATCCGCCAGGTTAAAGAGGCAGCCGCGAAAGCAATCGGAGAGGATGAGTCATCGATCGAAGTAACCATGCCAGACTACGGCAAGCGTGGATGGAAGGATACGGATTACACCCAGGAGCTCTACTTTCCCACCTGGAAAATAGATGAAGACCATCCTCTGGTACAGGGCGCCCGGAAGGCGTACAAAAAGCTCTGGAGTAAAGAACCGGTGATCGACAAGTGGACTTTCAGTACCAACCTGGTTGCCACAACCGGCAGGCACAAAATTCCCGCCATAGGATTCGGCCCAGGGGATGAGAATCAGGCTCATGCTCCCAATGAGCGAACCCGTGTCGCAGATCTGGAAATCTGTTCAGCCTTCTATGCCATGCTTCCCTTTCTGCTGGAGGAGCAGAAGGGCTGATGATTACCTTCGGATGCCGCTGCAGTACCTGCGGCCGGGAATACAGCTTCAGCCACGAAACAATGCTCTGTCCGGAGTGTTCTGCTGAACAGGAAGCGGAACAGCCTTTAAAGGGAATATTGGAATTCACCCTTTCCGGCTTACCTGCGAAAGACTGGGATCCCCTGGATCTGCTGCCCGTGGAGCGGCGCTGGTTTCCTCCGGTTCCCGTGGGGAATACGCCTCTGTGGGAACCCGCCGGGCTGAGGCTGGAGACAGGCTTCAACAACCTTTTTATCAAGGATGACAGTCTGAATCCCACAGGATCCCTGAAAGACCGGGCAAGCTACCTCGTTGCAGCCTATGCCCGCAGCGCAGGGATAAAGCGCATCGTGCTGGCATCCACCGGTAATGCCGGTTCGTCAATGGCCGGGATTGGTGCAGCATCCGGCCTTGATATCCGTCTCTTTCTTCCCGCGGCGGTTCCTCCTGCAAAGCTCATACAGGCACTGCAGTACGGTGCAGATCTGGTAAAGGTGGATGGTACCTACGATGTTGCCTACGATCTGGCCCTGGAAGAGGCTGGTATGGAGGGAACCATGAGTCGTAACACCGGCCATAACCCCCTTACTATTGAAGGAAAAAAGACGGTCTCTCTCGAGATATTCAGACAGATGGGTAACCGGGTTCCGGATTACCTCTTTGTATCCGCCGGTGACGGGGTAATCCTTTCCGGTGTCTATAGGGGATTTGAAGATCTGATGACCCTGGGACTTTCAGACAGGATACCCACGATTGTGGCAGTTCAGGCTGAAGGTTCATCGGCAATTCACCGGGCTCTCAAATCCGGAGGCTTTCAGAAACCCGTACCATCAACAACCCTGGCCGATTCCATTTCAGTGGATGTCCCCCGGGGAGGTCTCTTCGCTCTGGAGAGGCTCCAGCGGCATAACGGTATAACCGTTACCGTTTCGGATGACGAAATCTTAGATGCCCAGGGGCTGCTTGCCTCCGGTGCCGGTCTGTTTGCAGAACCTGCTGCTTCCGCCGCCTGGGCGGGGTTTCAGCAGCTTATGACTGAGATCGATGTCGATGACAGTGTAGTAGTTCTTGTAACCGGCAGCGGATTGAAGGATATCGACGGCGCCAGGAAGGGACTGGAGCAGCGGGGGAAAATGTAGTGCAGAGTGTTCATCCTATAAGTAAATCCATACCTCGGCCGGACGGAAAAGAGAAAGCAGGAGGGGCTGCAGCTTATATCGCCGATTTTCCCCATACTGATTTTCTGACCGCCCGGTTTTTCCGATCGCCGTTTACCCGGGGTACAATTACCGCTCTCCAGCTTCCGGAACTTCCTGAGGGTTATTATGCGGTGGATTACTGTGATGTGACCGGAGAAAACCACATAGCCCTGATTAAAAACGATTGGCCTGCCTTCGCAGAGACCGAGATTCGCTATAAGGGGCAGATTATCCTGCTTCTAACTGGACCGGATCCTCAGGTTGTGGACGATCTCCTGGCCGGTATAAAGGTGGAGTACATCGAACAGGAGCCGGCGGTTACTCCTGATGACGGTCTTGCATGCCGCGGCGGAGCTATGCATGGCGAAGATAACATCTATGCCGACCTGAACCTTGTTAAAGGTGATCCCGATGAGGTATTCCGGCGTGCCAGCCGCATTGTTGAAGGAACCTATGCCACGGGCTTTCAGGAACAGCTTTACATGGAGCCCCAGGGGCTGATGGTTTGGACCGAGAAGAACGGCAAGAAAGTTGTTGTGCAGGGCACCATGCAGTGCCCCTACTATGTTAAACATTCTGCCGAAGTTGTCCTGGGCGACGGATTTGAGGTCCGGGTTATTCAGACCACAACCGGAGGCGGTTTCGGCGGTAAAGAGGATTACCCCGAGATTATGGCAGGACCTCTGGTTACAGCTGCAGTTAAAATCGGTAAGCCCTTAAGGATGATCTTTGACCGGACCGAGGATCTTGCATACACCTCCAAGCGGCATCCTTCCCGCACCAGGGTTCGAACCGCCCATGATGAGTCCGGACGGATTACCGCCCTGGATTTTGACATTATCATTGACGGCGGCGCTTACGAGAGCTATTCCCTGATTGTGCTGCAGCGGGCGGTTTTTACCTCAAACGGTGTCTACAATTTTCCCAACGCCCGGGTACGGGGCAGGGCGGTTGCTACCTCAACGGTTCCCTCGGGCGCTTTCCGGGGCTTCGGCGCACCCCAGGCGCTGCATGCCCTGGAGATGCACATGACAAAAGCCGCGAGGGAGTTTAAGGCGGATACTCTAAAGTTCCGACGTCCCTACCTGCTGAAAAAAGGGGACCCCACCATTACCGGCGGTACTATCCGGGAAGAGGTTATTCTTGATCAGCTGATAGAGAAGGCTATGGAGGTTTCGGATTTTCGCCACAAACGAAAAGCCTATGCAGATACACCCATGAAAGGAATCGGGCTTGCACTGATGAACCACGGCTGCGGATTTACCGGAGATGGCGAGCAGAAGATTATCAAGGCAAAGGTGAAGATCCGCAAGAACACTGATGACACTGTGGATCTGCTTTTAGCTAATATCGATATGGGTCAGGGGCCCCGGACAACCATGCGCAAGGTTGCATCTGCAGTGCTTTGTATACCAACAGACAGAATTACCTACAACAATCCTGATACCGATCTTGTTCCCAATTCGGGACCAACCGTCGCCAGCCGCACCATGATGGTGGTGGGCTACCTTGTTCAGGAGGCGGCAGAGAAGCTCAAAAAGATCTGGCAGTCCGGTAAAGCTCAGATGGCCGAAGCGGATTATGTGATGCCTCCGGGGATGAACTGGAATCAGGAAACCATGAGTGGCGACGCCTATGCTGCCTACGGCTGGGGTGTAAACATAGTTGAAGTTGAAACCGATCCGGTAACCTGGGAGGTTAAAGTTAACGGCGTCTGGGCTGTTTATGATGTGGGTGTTCCCATAGATGATCTTGTTGTGCAGGGGCAGATTCAGGGCGGCATGAGCCAAGCCCTGGGTTTTGCAAGCTGCGAGAAGCTGGAAGTCGGCGCCGACGGTGCATTCCTGCAGGCAAGCATGGCGGACTATATCGTGCCTACAAGCCTCGATTTTCCCCGCACCGGCTCCTATACCCTGAACAACCCTTACGAATACGGTCCTTTCGGTGCCAAAGGGATGGGCGAGATGGTTCACGATGCGGGGCACGCCGCCTATTGTGCTGCAGTTGAGCAGGCTGTGGGCAGGGAGTGTCCAGAAATTCCCCTTACGGCGGAAAGACTTGCGGAGATTATGCAGCATGAAGATTGATTTTACCCTGAACGGAACCCCGGTTACTCTGGAGACAGAACCTGTAAAGCGCCTCCTCGATGTTCTGCGGGATGATTTTGATATGAAGGGAACCAAGGAAGGCTGTGGTGAAGGCGAGTGCGGAGCCTGCAGTATATTTATTGACGATCGTCTGGCCAACAGCTGTCTTATTCCGGCAGCCCAGGCGGAGGGAGCGAAAATTATAACCATAGACGGTATCCGGAATACGGAGGCGGGCAAACTGATTACCGAGGCTTACGCCGAGGCCCATGCAGTGCAGTGCGGGTTCTGTACCCCCGGTATGATTATGGCATCCCTTGCACTTTTAAAGGTGAATCCTGATCCCGATGAGCAAGCAGTGCGGGAGGGCATTTCCGGTAACATCTGCCGCTGCACCGGCTATGACATGATTATTGATGCCGTTCAGTTAGCGGCAAAGAGAGCTAAAGAGCGGGGCCTTTCATGGTGAATGAAAAGGTTGAGGCAGTACGCCCTCGGACTCTCCTGGAAGCCCTTGATTACCGGGCCCGAACGAAAGCTCTTCCCTTTGCCGGCGGAACAGATCTGATGGTGCGTCGCAGGGGATACACCGGAACTGACCCTGATTTCACAGAACCGGTGCTGTTTCTTGATGGAGTTCAGGAGCTGAAGGAGATAAAAAATGACGGCGGAGTTTTGACAGTGGGCGCCGGTGTTACCCTGAGTGAGCTCCTGTCACGAACCGATCTGCCTCTGCTGCTGCTGCGCCGGGGTGTGGCGCTTATAGCCGCCCCGGGGTTGCGTAACCGAGCCACCCTGGCGGGCAATATCTGTAACGCATCCCCTGCGGCTGATTCTCTTCCGCCTCTCTATGTTCATAATGCCGAGGTGGTACTGACAGGGGCAGAAGGGGAGCGAACCCTCACTCTCCCTGATTTTATAATCGGGCCTGGAAAAACGGTGATGAAGGATGATGAACTGCTTACCTCGGTTAGGATTCCCCTTCTTTCTGAAGGCCACATCTATTACCGCAAAGTGGGAACCCGCAAGGCAAATGCTCTCTCCAAGCTTTCCGCCGCAGGCTTTGTCTGTCTTGAGGGGGGAATTATAAGGGATTTTCGTTTTGCCCTCGGAGCGGTGGCTCCTGTGGTGATTCGTCTTGGGGAGGTGGAGAGATCAGTAACAGGCAAAGCGACTTCTGAACTGAACCAGGACGAACTGCTCAAAGCAGCAGCACCGGCAATACGGCCCATAAATGACCAGCGATCCACGGCGGGTTACCGTCGGCAGGTGGCATTGAACTGTCTGAAAGAGTTTCTTGAACAGATACAGCATAACAATTTTCCGGAGGAAACATGATTGACCTGACCCTGAACCAAAAGCAGATAGAGAAAAACGCAAAGCTCTGCGCAAAAAAGGGCATACTGCTGCCCACATTCAAACAGATGGCGGACTCTTCCCTGATACCGGAAGAGATTAAATCAGAACTGAAAAAGATTGACCTGAATGAAGTTCATTCCCGCAACCTGTACCGGGTAAGCTGGGAAAATGAGCCCACCGAAAACGGTGGTACCTATGGCGGAGTAAACTGGATGGAACTGCCTTCTGCTCTAACCGGAGTAAAGGCCCGGATTGTCGGTCTTGTTGGCAAATGGTTTCCCACGGGCGCCCACAAGGTAGGCGCCGCATACAGCTGTCTGGCACCGACCCTGGTAACTGGACAGTTTGATCCGGAAAGCAACATGGCGGTTTGGCCCTCTACAGGGAACTATTGTCGAGGCGGTGCCTATATTTCCAGGCTTCTTGGCTGTAAATCAATCGCCATTCTGCCGGAAGAGATGTCAAAAGAGCGTTTCAAGTGGCTTGAAACTATGGCCGACGAGACCATTGCCACCCCGGGCTGCGAAAGCAATGTAAAAGAGATTTTCGACAAATGCCACGAACTGGATGCGGAACGGGGAGAGCATATCTTTATCTTCAACCAGTTTGCCGAGTTCGGCAATCATCTCTGGCATCATGAGGTAACCGGCCGTGCGATGGAGAAGGTATTGAAGCAGGTTATGAAGCCCGGCGACAGTTTTGCCGGAACCTGTATCTCTTCGGGTTCCGCAGGAACTACTGCATCCGGGGAGTACCTGAAAACACGCTTTCCCGGCGCAAAGCTTGCGGTCAGCGAGGCTGTGCAGTGTCCCACTCTGCTTTCCAACGGCTTCGGCGGCCACCGTATTGAAGGAATAGGCGACAAGCATGTTCCCTGGATTCACAATGTAAAGAACACCGATATGATTGTTGCTGTAGACGATGAAGCCACCATGCGGCTCCTGCGTCTTTTCAACGAGAAGGTTGGCCGGGAATATCTGGTACAGAAAGGTCTCGATCCTGCTCTTGTGTCGGTTCTGGATACCATGGGCATCAGCGGTATCTGTAATATGCTCACAGCCGTGAAGTTTGCAAAGTACTACGAACTCACCGAGGATGATGTGGTAATGACGGTCTTTACCGATTCCGAAGCCATGTATACCTCCCGTCTGCAGGAGCTGACTGAAGAGCGGGGACCTTACTCCAGGGAAAATGCCGTGGCCGATTACGAGTTGCTGATGCAGACCGGAATCGACTCGTTGTTGGAACTGCGCTACGAGGATCGCAAACGGGTACACAACCTGAAATACTATACCTGGGTTGAACAGCAGGGAAAAACCTACGAGGAAATCAATGCCCAGTGGTACGACCGAAGCTATTGGAAGAGTATCTACGAAACCAGGGATGAACTGGACAAGCTGATTGAAGAGTTTAATGAGAAGGTGAAAGGGTATATGTAAGACCCTCACCCCCAACCCCCTCTCGCTCTCATTTAAAGAGGGGCGAGGGGGCTTCTGTTCCGATGGCCGGTCGCTACTGTCACCCTCTCCCTCTGGGAGAGGGCCGGGGTGAGGGTTGGTAAAAGCTTCTTACGGGATGTAATTGGTTCTGAAAAGCCAACACCAGGATAAAGGCTACATGAGAGATATAAAGAGGGGAAGAACATGCTGTTACTGAAAAACTGTTTTCATCTGGTTCAGAAGGCTGACGAACCTGGGGTTTCCGGGATGGATCTCCTTATAGACGGAAACCGGATTACTGATATAGGGAAAAATCTGCCGGTTCCTGCGGGAGATTGCCGTGTTATTGATGCCTCAAAACATCTGGTGATTCCCGGACTGGTGAATACCCATCACCATTTTTATCAGACTCTTACCCGCAATCTGCCTGCTGTGCAGAATGCAAAGCTGTTCAACTGGCTGGTTTACCTTTACGAGGTGTGGAAATATGTGGATCAGGATGCTATTTACTGGTCTACAGCCCTTGCAACGGCGGAACTTTTAAAGACCGGCTGCACTCTTACTTCTGATCATCACTACCTGTATCCAAACAATGTTTCCGCCGACATTATGGCAACCCAGTTTGAGGCTGCAGGAGTTACAGGTATCCGTTTTTCACCTACAAGAGGCTCCATGAGCCTTTCAAAAAAGGATGGTGGACTGCCGCCGGATACTGTTGTTCAAACCGAAGATATAATTATGCAGGATTCGGAGAGGGTTATAAGAGAGTTTCATAACCCGGAGCCTTTTTCCATGAAGAAAATTGCCCTGGCTCCCTGCAGTCCTTTTTCCGATTCCGAACAGCTTTTAAAGGATACTGCGGCTCTTGCCCGGCAGCATGGTGTATTGCTGCACACCCATCTTGCAGAAACGGAAGACGAAAACGCCTACTGCGAAAGGGTGTTCAAGCGTCGACCTCTGAAGGTTATGGAAGATTGTGATTTTGTCGGCCCCGATGTCTGGTTTGCCCACGGTGTTTTCTTCAATGATGATGAACTGAAGGTGCTGAAGGAGACTGGCTGTTCCATCGGTCACTGTCCTACCTCCAATATGCGTTTGGGCTCAGGTATCTGCCGGGTTCGGGACATGCTCGATACGGGTATTAATGTGAGTCTTGCGGTGGACGGCAGTGCTTCCAATGACTCTTCTGATATGGTGGGGGAACTGCGGAATGCCCTGCTGCTGCAGCGGGTCGCCAGGGGATCGGATGCCCTGACTGCAGCGGAAGTTTTGAGGATGGGCACGGAGAACGGGGCGAAGCTGCTTAACTTTCCCGAGTGCGGTACCCTGTATCCCGGACAGGCGGCAGACATTGCCATGTTTGATATGCAGCGCATGGAGTATGCAGGGGCTTTGAGCGACCCCATGGCGGCGCTGATTTTTTCCGGCTACAATCATGGCTCGGACTACACCATCGTCAACGGAAAGGTGGTAGTTGATAAGGGACGACTAACCGGAATCACCGAAGAGGAGATCCGGGATAAGGCAAATGCCGCGGCGGAGAGACTGTACCGCAAGGCGGATATTTGAAGGACTGAGGGGATTTCACAGAGGGATCAACCCTCACTCCCCAACCCCCTCTCGCTTTTATTTAAAGAGGGGCGAGGGCGATTTTGTCCTGCTAACTTATTGCTTTTATCACCCTCTCCCTTTTTCAAAGAAAGGTGAGGGCTGGGGTGAGGGGCGGTTAAATAAGGGAGATGCTTTTTTTTAAAAGCGCTGATAAACAGAGGGATATAAGGATTTTTCGTTTATCCTTCATAAGGTCGATAAGAAAGTTTTTGAATGGCAGGAACCGGGTGCGATGGAAAAGCAAGTTTTCCGAGGACGCGATGTTCTCTGTGAGAGATATTACAGGAGCGGGTTATGATAATGGAGTTTAAACAGGCTTCATCGGTGGATGAAGCGGTCGGCCTGAAGAAGGACGGCTATATATTTCTGGCCGGGGGTACCCAGGTGAACAGTACCCCCTTCAAGATGCGACACGAGAGTCACCGCCGGGAGAAGGTTGTCTCCCTTACCGGCCTGGGACTGGAAGGGATCAGCAGTGAGGGCGGCGAAGTAATTGTAGGGGCTATGACAACCCTGCAGGATATTGCCGACAGCAGTGAAGTTCCTCAGGCTTTAAAAGATGCGGCAGGTTTTATTCCTACCCGCAGTGTGCGGAACATTGCCACCATTGGCGGTAATGTGGGAGCAAAGAGGGCAGACTCCTATGTGATTCCCGCTCTTATTGCCCTTGGAGCCTCGGCTGATACAGTAAACGGCAGTGTCAGTGTGGAAGAGTATATCTCCACAGATGCGGAAGATCTGATCTTAAGCTTCCGGATACCGGCGGTTAGTTCGGGTAAAAAAAGTGTCTGCCGGGCGGTTAAGGAATCCCGTTCTCATGTAGCCCTGCCGGTGGTGAGCGCTGCTGTACGGGCTGCTTCCGAGGGCGGAAAAGTAACGGAAATTATAATTGCCGCCGGTTGTGTTGCGGCAAAAACAGTCAGGCTTTCTGCTGTCGAGGAGGGTATCCTTTCCGGTGCTGTATCTCTGGAAGGAGAGTTCCTTGAAACCGCTATTGCCGGTGCCCTGCATCCGTCAGAAGACATTCTCGGCAGTAAAGCATTTAAAACCTACCTGAACTCGGTACTGATTGCGGACCTTGTACGGGCCTGCATCCGGGAGGTGGTGTAATGAAGATAAGTTTTACCCTTAACGGAAAGCTCGTAGGTTTTGAAGGTGCTCCCGGCGAGTCTGCCCAGAAGTTTCTACAGCGAAACGGTATTGCCTCGGTGCGGAACTCCGACGACGGCTTCGGTTTTGCAGGATCCGACAGTATCCTGCTGGACGGCAGAATTGTTGGTTCAAATATCATGGTGGCGCCCCAGCTGGAAGGCCGGGATGTTAAAACCATTGAGTTTTACGGTACCAGCCGCACCCTGAGTGTTGTGCAGCAGGCTATGCTTGATTCCGGCTGTGTTCAGTCAGGCTATAACTCTCCTGCAGCAGCCATGATGATCCACGAGCTTCTGGACCGCAGTCCTGAGCCTTCAAAGGATGAGGTAAAAGACGCGCTGTCCGGACTATTCAACCGGGCCACGGGATACGAGCAGTTTTTCCAGGCCGTTGAACTTGCCTCGGCAAGAATGAAAGACCCGGCCTATACAAAGGTTCAGGCTCCATCCTTCGGCCCCAATTACGATATTGTAGGCAAGCCGGAGCCAAAGAAGGATTCCGCCCGCATGGTTGCCGGTGACAGGGTTTTTGTTGAAGACCGGGTTGAGCCGGGCAGCTGTATTCTGAAAGTTCTCCGCAGTCCCCATGCCCACGCCTGGATTAAGAGTATTGACACCAGTGAGGCCGAAGCTGTTCCAGGTGTTGTGGGTATTTTTACCTATAAAGATGCTCCGAAAAAGGTTTACACCCAGGCTGGGCAGAATTTTCCCGAGCCTTCTCCTTACGACAGAATGGTTCTTTCCCGTAAAGTGCGCCACATCGGTGACAGAGTTGCCGCTGTGGTAGCAGAAACACTTGAGGCGGCGGAAAAAGCCCGTGATCTGATAAAGGTACAGTATGAAGTACTTCCCACTGTTCTGGACTGGGACGATGCCTATGACGACAGTCTTCCTCGGATTCATAATGGCCCGATCGAGTATGTGGAAGGTGCTCCGGATGATCTTGCCGAACTGAATGCTTCGGTGAACAGCGAAGAGGAGCCGGTAATCTACCAGTTCCCCATCGGGGGGAATCCCCGCAAAAACATCGCTTCTTCTATTTCCGGAGGTATTGGCGATCTTGAAAAGGGTTTTGCCGAGGCCGATGCGGTAATTGAACGCACCTATACCACTACCCAGATTCAGTGTACTCCCCTGGAGATGCATGTCTGCTATGCAAAGATGGAGGGTGACAGGCTTGTGGTGCATGCATCCACCCAGGTTCCTTACCATGTGCGCAGGCTTATTTCCACTCTGCTGGATCTGCCGGAAAACAAGGTGCGCATTATCAAGGAGCGGGTCGGCGGCGGCTACGGCTCCAAGCAGGATATGACCATTGAAGATCTGGTGGCCTTCTGCGCATACAAGACCGGCCGGGCGGTTTTTCAGCACTACAGCCGGGAGGAGGAGTTTATTGCCAACTCATCCCGCAAGCCTATGCGCTGTACAGTAAAACTTGGAGCTAAAAAAGACGGCACCATGACCGCCATGTATGTAAAGGTTGAATCAAACCAGGGAGCCTACGGAGCACACTGTTTAACGGTTCCCATGAACGGTGTTTCCAAGAGTCTGCCCCTGTTTCTCTGCGACAATGCGGGCTTTGATGTTGTAGCCCTCTATTCCAACAGACCTCCCACGGGAGCCTACCAGGGCTACGGTGCGCCCAAGGTTAATTATGCGGTGCAGTTGGCGGTTAAGGAGTTAGCTGCGGAGATCGGTGTTGATCACCTTGAGGTGGTGGAGAAGAACCGGGTTAAAGAAGGTTCAATGCTTGAGATTCTCCGCTGCCTCGGTGAGGGCCGGGAAGGCGCTCCCGCACCGGCAACAACCTGCGGTCTGGGACCTGCTCTGGAGCAGGGGGCAGAGATGATTAACTGGTCTGCCCGGGAAGAGAGCGGTGACCCGGATATAAAGATCGGCAAGGGGCTGGCCACGGTGCAGCAGGGGTCCGGGCTTCCCGGTCTTGATTCGGCCAATGCAATTATAAAGATGCTTGGTGACGGAACCTTTCTGGTGCAGTCCGGCGGGGCCGACCTGGGTACCGGCCTTGACCTTGTGAGTGCCAAGATTACCGCCGAGGTTTTAAAGTGTGATATGGATACGGTCACCGTACAGTCCGGTGATACCGATGCTGCCCCCTTTGATACTGGCGCCTACGCCTCCAGCGGCACCTACTTTTCCGGCGGCGCCACCCGCAACGCGGCCATGAAGATGGCGGAGCAGATTAAGAGCGAAGCTGCTGCAATTCTCGGTGAGAATCCTGAAGATATTGAACTGCTGCGGCCTGGAATAGCCCGGGGAAAAACCGGCGAGCTTACCTACCGAAAGCTTGCCTGGCACAGTCAGACCGGCGAAGGCTGCGGTCAGCTAATAGCTTCCGCAAGTTTTACCACCGACAAGTTCAGTTTCCCTTATGGTGCCCACTTCTGTCAGGTGGCGGTGAATACCCGCACCGGCAAGGTGAAGGTTCAGAAGTACTATGCCCTGGAGGACTGCGGTACTCCCATAAATCCGGAATACGCCATGGGACAGGTATACGGTGCGGTGGTGAAATCCATGGGCCATGCCTTGTATGAAGAGATGATCTTTGACAAGGACGGACGTTGTCTGAATACCGACCTGAGAAGCTACGGGGTGCCCATGATCGGAGATATCCCCGAGGATTTCAAGACGGTCCTGATAGAGACGGATGATCCTTTCGGACCCTTCGGAGCCAAGTCGGTTTCGGAGATAAGCGTAAACGGTGCGGCCCCTGCCATTGCCGCGGCTATCTATGATGCCGCTGGTATCTGGATGCGGGACTGGCCCTTCAGCCCTGAGAAGATTCTGAAGGCGTTGAAAAAGATGTAGAAGAGACGACGCGTCACCCGACCACTAAATTGAGATTTAGTGGTCGGGCGTCAGGGATAGAAGTGAAAATCCCGCAGGGGCTCTCTACCGGAGAGCCCCGAGGAATTGCAGCGGATAGCCCGGCCCGACCGAGAGGGAGGGAGACGCCCGGATGAAGAAGAAATAGAGAACGAGTAACAAGGAGAGGCTGTGAAACAGACGGTTTTAAAGCAGAAACTGGCGGCGCTTGAAAAGCTTGCCACGCAGAAGATGGTGAACAATGATTTTCTGTTAACCTGGGAAAAAAGTGATGACGAGATTGCGGCGACCTTTCTGGTGGCCGATGCGCTGAAGCTGATGCGGGAAGAGAATATTTCCACCCGGGCCTATGATTCAGGGCTCGGAATCAGCCTGTTCCGGGATAATTCCACCCGGACCCGCTTCAGTTATGCATCGGCCTGTAACCTGCTTGGCCTTGAGGTGCAGGACCTGGATGAGGGAAAGAGTCAGATTGCCCACGGTGAGACTGTCCGGGAAACTGCGGTAATGATCAGCTTTATGGCGGACGTTATCGGGATTCGGGACGATATGTACATCGGCAAGGGCAACACCTACATGCGTCAGGTGGCAAAGGCGGTGCAGGAGGGGTTTGACGATGGAGTGCTTGAGCAGCGTCCCAGTCTGGTGAATTTGCAGTGTGATATTGATCACCCCACCCAGAGCATGGCGGATACCCTGCATCTGATAAACCATTTCGGCGGCGTTGAGAATCTTAAAGGCAAGAAGGTCGCCATGACCTGGGCCTACAGCCCCTCCTACGGCAAGCCGCTGTCGGTACCTCAGGGAGTTATCGGTCTGATGACCCGCTTCGGTATGGATGTGGTTCTGGCTCATCCGGAAGGCTACGAGGTTATGCCCGAGGTTATGGATGTGGCGGCGAAGAATGCCGAGGCTTCCGGCGGTGGATTCAGCCTCACTAACGATATGGGGGCGGCTTTTGATGGAGCGGATATCGTCTATCCCAAAAGCTGGGCCTCCTTTGCGGCCATGGAGAAGCGGACAGATCTTTACGGCAATGGTGATCATGACGGGATTAAGGCTCTTGAGAAGGAACTCCTGGCGCAGAATGCCGGACATAAAGACTGGGAGTGTACCGAAGATCTGATGAAGAAAACCAAAGACGGTAAAGGTCTTTACCTGCACTGTCTGCCCGCGGATATAAGCGGTGTCAGCTGTAAAGAGGGCGAGGTTGCAGCGTCGGTGTTTGACCGCTACCGGGTGCCTCTGTATGCCCAGGCGGGATTCAAGCCTTATGTAATTGCTGCGATGATTTTCTTAAGCAAGTTCGGTGATCCCGCGGGCAAGCTGACTGAGATGCTGAAGGCGGGACGGAAGCGGATTTTTTAGAAGAGATTTCCTCCTCCCGGCCCTCTTCTTTTATTTAAAGATAGGATGAGAGAATCTGTAAATTTAGTGGGTAGCTTATACCACCCCCTCGCCTTTCGGGAGAGGGGGCAGGGGGGTGAGGGTCGGACTTAATGGGGTTTAATGTTCCATAAAGCAGGGGATTATGCGCAATGCGGGTAATCCCCTTTTTTAATTGTAATTAGACTTGATTTGTTATTGAGTTGGAGTATAATCAAGATATGTATGTCTAAAATTGGAGTGTAGTCCAATAATAAGAAATTTCATCACCACGTATAAAAGGCTGATACAGCAGACACGCTATCCTCATCATCGATACATTTTCAGCGACTTTAATATTGATAATCGCTTGACGGGATTGATAGGTCCCCGGGGGACAGGAAAAACAACCCTTCTTCTGCAGTACATTCAGGAGAAAATACATGACCTGGATGAATGTATTTATGCGTCAATTGATAATATCTATTTCTCTCAGAACAATCTGATTGATTTTGTGAATGTTCTGTATGAGGAGTACGGGATCAGATACTTTTTTCTGGATGAAATCCATAAGTATCCCCGATGGAACCAGGAGTTGAAGAATCTCTATGATTCTTACCCGGATATAAAGATTGTATTTTCCGGCAGTGCGAGTATTGATCTGGTAAAAGGTACCTACGATCTCTCCAGAAGAGGGGTTATTTACAGAATTGGGGGTATATCCTTTCGCGAATATCTGTTATTTAACAATATTACTGATACCGGGACAATTTCCTACGATAATCTGCTTCAGAACAGATCTGAATTCGAAAACCTGATTGCCGGAATTCCCAAACAGAAAGGCTATTTCAAAACCTATCTTGGATTCGGATATTACCCCTTTGTGCTTGAAGGAACCGAATCGTACAGTCAAAAAATACAAAGAATAATTGCCAAAACCATATTTGAAGACATTTCCAACCACTACAAGCTGAAGACAGAGAACCTGTCAAGCTTTAAGCGGATACTTGCCTACATGGCAACCATCCCTCCGGGAGAACTCAACAGAAACAGTATTTCCAGGAACATCGGCCTTGATAACAGGACTGTACAGAATTATCTTGAAATCCTGCAGGAATCTGGCTTGATTACATTAGTTTCCATTAACAGGGCGGGAAGTCAGATTTTGAAGCAGACAGAAAAGATCTATCTGGATAATGCTGACTTGTATGCATCTATTGCAAATGAAATAGGTTTTGAAACTAAAACCGGCACCATTCGGGAAATATTTTTTATAAATATGGCTAAAAACGCCGGTCTCAATATTCACATGAGCCGGATTGGCGATTTTGAAATTGACGGATCTTTGTTTGAGATCGGCGGCAGAAATAAGGATAGAAGACAGCTGAAAGAAAATTTGGATGGTGGATATATTGTAAAGGATGATGTTCTCTACGGATCAAAAAAAGAAATCCCGCTGCATTTGTTTGGATTTTTGTATTAGTTGAAAAACTGCGGGAGACAGTATTTGAAGAAAAATCGATAAAAGCTTCTATAAAAGATCTGAAGACACGGCTTGAGATTGTTAAGAGTAAAATTGAGGCAAGTTGATTTACACGTAACTATGTTGTAAATTGTTACGTGGAGTCTGTAGTGAATAAAAAACTCACCCTGAATGTAGACGAGTCTCTTATCGATTTTGCAAAAAGCTATTCGAAAGCAAGCAATCAGTCCATATCGAGCATCTTTGAGAAGTATCTTATCCGCCTGAAAGAAGGAAAAGAGAACATTGAAGTTTCTGAAGATGCCCGGGAACTGTATGGAATTATAGGCAATGAAAAGCTGCCGGATAAGAAAAAGATGAGAGCAGAATTTTATGAAAAAAGTACTGATTGATCTGAATGTCATAATCGATTTTCTGAATAAAAGAAACGATCATGAAGCTGCCCTTGCAGTTTATGACAAGTGTGTAAAAAGGGAACTGAAGGGCTATGTTGGCTCCCATGAAATAACAACTTTAAGGTACTTTCTGAAAAGAGAAAAATACGAGAGAAATAAGAGAAATAAGATAATAAGCAACCTGCTGGACAACTTGAGTGTTCTTACTGCTCATGAGGAAATATTGCGAAAATCCCTCGTCTCGGAAATAGATGATTATGAAGATGCTGTAATTGATGAGTTGGCTTTACATGAAGGTGTAGATTATATAGTGACTGGAAACCTTAAAGATTTTAAAAAATCTGCAAACCGGATTTATACGTCGCGGGAGATTCTGGATATACTTAAATGATTGAATACACACTTATAACATTGTTTTTCATCCTGTGGTTCGGAGTTCTTTTCCTTCTCATCTACTCAATGTTCTACCACCGCTGGCTGTACCGGAAATATCTGCAGAACAGCAATATTGCGTATATCAATTCACCAGAGAAGGATATAGAGTCAGTCTTTAAAACCCGCATCTACATACATGGCGGTATTTATGCAAAGCGTATTCAGCTGAATGTGGGTGAAGGGTGTATCGAAATCAGGCATAAACTGAGTAATCTGTATCTGGTAATTAATATAACAGATATGCTTTCCACAGAGTTTATAAAAGGCTTTTTTCCTCTTAATGGCCATCATGTGTATATCCGGTTTATGCAGAATGGAACAGAAAAGGCTCTGCTGTTCTCTTCCGTTACAGCACGGAAAGTGTATGAACTTATTGCCTGAATAGGGTAACATGGAATTCAATCAGATAATTTCAGTTAGAAAAATCAGTTATAGGTATACCAGCTAATTATTGCGGGTTTCAGTAATCTCATTCTATTCAGATAGCAGTGAAAAAGTTGTTTACTAAAACATTATCAAATCAGGCAGGTATCCTAGTATATTTTCTTCATAGCTCTTGCAACTGGAGGAAGTATGCAAATTACAGTAGAAGCACTTATTGATGCTCCTGTATCCCGGGTCTGGAATGCCTTATAACCCCAGAAGACATTACCCAATGGAACTTCGCATCAGATGACTGGTGCTGTCCTTCTGTGGAAAATGACTTTCAGGTTGGTGGTAAGTATAAAGCACGTATGGAATCGGTGGATAAAAAGTTTGGTTTTGATTTTGTGGTTACCTACGACTCAATCATTGAATACGAAGCGATTAAATACACCATGGAAGATAGCCGCACCGTTGCAGTTACGTTTGAGAATCGGAACAATACAACGTATGTAAAGACAGTCTTTGATGCGGAAGGTGAAAACACAGAAGAAATGCAGAAGAACGGCTGGCAGGCAATTCTGAATAATTTTAAAAAATATGTTGAAACAAAAAGGTAAATTCTCAATTTTGGTTGATGAAACAGTCCGATACGCATGTTGCCAGGGTAAGCATTAATACCTTGCAGGATAGAAATTAAATTAAGCAAACTACCAGATCAGCTTTACCCATATTCTCTACAGATATCAAAGTTTACAGATCGCTGCATAGCCATTACGGCAGAGGGAGTGTTGTCCACCGTCAGGCTTACAACTTCTCTGTTGTAATTATCTGATCTACCTTTGTTCTTCAAAGTTTATCTAAGTATATTAGTAAAAAGATCATGAAAGCCGCTGTGTACTTTTGGAGGTATTTATGGGTCAGAAAATAGTTCCCCATTTATGGTTCGACAAGGAAGCTAATGAAGCTGCAGAGTTTTACACCTCTCTGCTGCCGGATTCTGTAATCCTTAGCAGAGCGGTAATTAAGGATACTCCCTCAGGCGATTGCGATGATGTTTCTTTTCGACTTGCAGGAATGAATTTTCGTGCCATAAGCGCCGGCCCGGATTTTACCTTTAATCCTTCAATTTCACTTATGGTTAACTTCGATCCTTCCCGGGAGGCAGATGCCCGGGAGAAGCTCTCTGCAATGTGGGAAAAGCTTTTTCCCGGTTCAGAGGTTCTTATGCCGATAGGGGAGTATCCTTTCAGCAGTCTTTATGGCTGGCTGCAGGACAGGTTCGGACTTTCCTGGCAGCTTATTCTGTCCAATCCAGATGGCGAACCCCGTCCGGTTATTGTTCCTTCCCTGCTTTTTACCGGCGATGTATGCGGCAGAGCTGAGGAGGCACTTGATTACTACACGACACTCTTTGAAGATTCGCACCGCGGGTTGACGGTACATTATCCTGAAGGCGATGGACCTGATGCGGAAGGAAGTCTGATGTTCGGAGACGGGTTGCTTGGTGGTATGTGGATGGCTGCCATGGACTCCGGGTATGAACACGGGTTTGCTTTTAACGAATCTGTTTCGTTTATTATCCGCTGTAACAGTCAGCAGGAAATAAATTACTATTGGGAGAAGCTTTCTGCGGTACCTGAAGCTGAGCAGTGCGGCTGGTTAAAAGACAGATTCGGTGTCTCCTGGCAGGTCGTTCCATCTGTTCTTGAAAGTATGATGTCTAACGGAACACCGGAGCAGATTCAGGCTGTTACCCGTGCTTTTCTATCTATGAAGAAGTTCGATGTACTGGAACTGACTGCGGTTTATAATTCGGCTGCTTCCGGTGGAACCTGATAATCGAAGGATATTTTTTGGATATGATAAACAGCGATATTCCCGGTGGAGTGGTTCATGATTTGCCCGAGGATATAAAGAATACACTGAACTCTAATACGGAGTTACTTGAAAAATGGATCAACCTGACCCCGCTATCCCGTAATGAGTGGATCTGCTGGGTTATCAGTGTAAAGAAACAGGGAACACGGGAACAACATCTATTAAGGTTACAGGAAGAGATTTTTGGTGGAAAGAGAAGGCCATGCTGTTGGCCGGGGTGCGCTCATCGGAAAAAAGTATCGATATAGGTATAGGATAGGTCTTCAGTCGTAATGATAAACCGGTTCATATCAGATATTGGTATTTGAACTCAACACGATTGTTTTTGATAATTGAAGTGTATAATCACTCTACTATCTGCCGCCGGATAAATTATTTACTATCCAGAAGTTTTGGCCGATTTGAGAGCATAAAATGCGAACCAGGAAATCCTTGGGAATTATCAATACATATGTTCTCATTTTCTCCCTTCTGCCGTTTTTTATCGGAATCAGCTACTCCATATCTACAAGTGGTGCTAAAAGCTACCTCAGTACTGCAATCAATATTTCCGGCTCCCAGAGGATGAGAACCATGCTTCTGGTAAATTATTGTCAGCAGCTTCACCATGCCGCAGTTGCTAATGACGGTAGTGACGATCCTGAAGCTATACGTCTGATTATAGAAAATGAGATGAAGGTGTACAGACAGATTAGTGACGCATTGCTGTATGCTGACCTGACTATCCTTTTTACCACCAATGAGTGATACTTAAGTTGAGCCTGAACCCTTTTCATCGGGAATGGGCAATTTGATGGTGAATGTTGTAGTGTGGATATCACTTATTGCAGAAATGTATCCGTTATGACGCTTTTCAATAATGTCCCGAGCAATACTCAGTCCCAGTCCTGTGCCCTTTCCTGCTTGTTTTGTTGTATAGAAAGGTTCAAAAATTCTTTCCAGAATCTTTGGCTCTATGGGAGGCCCGTTATTTGTTATTGAACAGATAACAGAATTATCTTTGTGTTCGGTCTCTATTCTGATGGTTCCCTGTTTATCTAAACAACCGTTAATAGCATGCGCTGCGTTAGTAAGAATATTAAGAAATACCTGATTAAGCTCATTTTTATAGCACAGGATGTGAGGGATATCTCCATAATTCTTTTCTATTCTTGCCGGATCTATTATTAATCCACGAATTATTTTCAGAGTATTATCCAATCCAGAATGGAGATCATAAACCACTTTTTTAGATCTGGATGTATCCATTGGGTTTGAGAATAACAGCAGGTTATTCACAACATCCAGGATCCTTCTGAATCCTTCATCAGAGTCATCCAGTATTTCTCTTATTTCTTCTGTGTTTTCGTGTGTTAAATGAGCTGATATATGATTCTCCATTTGGAGTAATCGTGTACGCAATACACGATAGTTACTTTGCAGAAAAGAAACAGGATTTCTTAATTCGTGAGCCACGCCGGCTGATACCTGGCCTATGGATGCCAGCTTTTCACGATGAACCAATTGCAATTGTGCTACATGCAATTCTTTATTTGTCTTCTCCAGTGCTGATACAAGTTTCATTTTCTCCTCAATGAGTTTGACTCGGGATGTTACATCACTGATGGTAATTAGTATTCCCAGATGATTGTATTGAGGATTGTGGATTTCTTTAATGAACACGTCACAATTACGTGTGCCGTGATTATCATCGAAGGTTGCTTCATAAACAGTCTGGTTATCTGAAATGGAATCTTTTATTAAATGTGCTAAAATCGGTATATTGTCGATGGTGGAGCCTAAAATATTGTTGGACAATGAGAGCATTCTAAGTATTGTATTGTTAAAGTCTACTATGCATTTACGTTTGTCCAGAATCAGAATCCCGTTTTCCATCTCTTCAAGAGCAATGTTGCGGGCTAGCGGAATTATCTGCAATAATCGGAACCAGTAAATATCAATAAAAAAGAAAATGCCGGAAGCTGCGAATGCCAGAGGCGTATAATCCTTATGTAGAAATACCGGTAAAGGTAGAATGTATAGAAAGTTAATTAAAATTGGAAATAATATGCCTGATATAATCCAGATAATATGGACTCGTGTTGATGAACGTTTAGAAAGAATGTAACGCAGAATGATTAATACCCCGGCAATCAGTAATATGTACATGAATGCACCGGTAATCCAGAACCAGGGACCATATATGGGATCAATAGTAGAATAACCGTCAAACTCGCTAAAACTGTGAGATTGGTAATACATTACAGTTCGAGGATACATAATTGCTGATATACTCGATATTACCGGAATAATTAGTATGAGAAGCCGAATAGATTTTTTAATCTTTAAAGTGTTTATACCCGTGTAGTTAAGTGCAAATGACACCCAGGCAACCGGTAAAAGCGCAATTATAGGATGCTGGGTTTTTGCCCAGAATAGTGTCCAGAATTCTGATTTTGACAGAAGTTCCGATAAATTAGTGGAGAGAAAAAGGATTACCAGGAAAAAATACCACAATAATGAATGCCCAACAGGTTCTTCTCGATATTTCCAGGTTGAGACCATCGTGAAAAGTAGTATCGTAGCTGCAATAGGAGCCAGAATTAAAAAAAGTCTGTATTCCAACCTTTATTCCTCATGTAATCAGTATTGACATACTAACATGCGGTCGATTAACTTTTTATTCAACTATGAAAAATATACAAGATGAAGAATATGTTTGCATAATAGATGATGAACCGCAAGTCCTGAGAGCCCTCGAGCGGGAATTAAAAGACTATATGTCTCAATCCAGATGTACTGTGAAAACATATTCTTGTCCAAATAAGTTTTTATCAGATCTGGACGAGTTTGCTGAAAAAGTTTCGCTTATAATAAGTGATTTACGTATGTCCGAGATAAAGGGAAGCGATCTTCTTCTCGCTGTACACAATAAATATCCAGATATCGAACTTATCCTCCTTACTGCTTACAATGATATTCCTGATATTCAAAAAGCTGTAACTGCAAAAATTCGTGCATTAATTTTGAAACCCTGGGAACCGGACATGGTGATTGTCGAAATTGAGAAAGCAAGAACAATTTTCCGGATGAGGAATGAGAATAAACTGCATCAGGCAATGATAAATCAACAATTGGAAATTGCCGCTGAATTCCAGCAAAAACTACTGGAAACAGAAATCCCTTGTATAAGAAATGCAGAAATATCTTTAACCTATTGTCCTGTAAAAGAACTGAAAGTCGGTGGTGATTACTATGATATAATAAAAGTCGATGATAATAGATTTTTTGTAATGATCGGCGATGTATCCGGACATGGTGTAAAACCATCTTTTGTAACTGCTATGCTGAAAGTGATTACACTCTCCCTGATGCCGATTATCAAGATTGAAGGATATACACCGGCGGGAGTGCTCAAAAGACTGAACGCTCGTCTGTGTCAGGTTTTACAAAATACAGATGACGTTCTGATGACTTTTTCCTGTTTGATGTTCGATACAGAGAATCTGAAACTGACTTTCTCCAATGCCGGGCATTTGCCGGTATTTGTCGTTAATTCAGGAGAATGTTTTACTTATCAGGTAGACGGACCGGCGATGGGTTTTTCTCCTCATATGAATTATGAAGATAAAGATATTGAACTTCATTTAGGCGATATAGTATCGATCTGCACCGACGGACTTCTTGAATCAGAGATCGTGCATTCAAATATAGATGAGCGTATAGTTGCCAGGACCCTGGCAAAAGCAAGAAAATCCAAAGATTTCAACACCTCTGTAGTTGCTGAAATACAACAGATCAGGAACATAGAAGATTTTCATGATGATGTAACTTTTATATCTATACGATTGTAGTACGGCCTAAGGAGCAGGAATCTAAAACAGATACAGCTGTCGTGGTTGGTGTGTTGTGGTGAAACTTGCATATACGCCAACGGAGTTTATCTCTTTTTCTTGTGAATAAATGGGTGTTGCAACGGCAGTTCCCGTTGTTCCTTTGGAAGATGAGATCTGGACGAGCCGTTCTACTGATTCCTCAAGAACATAAGCCATTTTTGCAATACGCTGCAGACTTTCAACCGGTATGTCGGTCTCGCATGTTGAGACTGCATCACACAGGTCGAAGTGTTTATCAAAAATAGCAATAATCTCGTTTACACGTGTATACTTCACTATATAATCATGTTTTTCTATGTAGTAATACGTTTAATTCGTTGCTGTCAATAGATACAGAACGGGTTTGTAGCAGAAAGGATTGTTTTTTTTTATTGAACAGGCATTATGAATACTCCCATTCAGATTGAATATTGGCCTGGTTGCGATACTGAAGTACAATAGATGGTATGTTAGAAGAGTTTATACAGAAAATGAAGAAAGTTGAGCTGCATGTGCATCTGGAAGGTTCCGTTCAGCCTCAGACTCTGCTGAAGCTGGCAGCCCGACATAATGTCTCCCTGCCGGCCGATGATCTGGAAGGTTTGCAGGAATATTTCGCCTTTCGTGACTTTAACCACTTTATTGATATATACATGACAATTTCCTCCTGTTTGCGCACCGTCGATGATATAGAACTGATTACCCGTGAATTTCTGGCAGGGCAGGCTGAACAGAACATTGTATACACTGAGGCAACATTTACGCCCTATAATCAGTTTGTAAACAGTGGGCTCGGTTTTCATGAACAGATGAATGCTGTTAACCGGGCTCGTGACTGGGCACGAAGAGAATTAGGGGTAAGTGTAGGTATTATTGTTGATATCCCCCGTCAGATCTCTTCTGCCGAGGGGGATTTAATAGCTCAATGGGTATGCAATCGCTATGGCGATGGACTTGTGGCTCTTGGTCTGGGCGGATCAGAAATCGGGAATCCTCCCGAAAAGTTCCAGCATGCCTTTGACCTGGTACGGGAGGCAGGTATCCCTTGTATTCTCCATGCCGGGGAGACCGCAGGACCTGCCAGTATCTGGGGTGCCCTGGAAGTGGCGGACAGTAAACGGATAGGGCATGGTGTCCGGGCTGTAGAAGATGAAAATCTGCTGGACTATCTACGGGAGAAGCAGATTCCGCTGGAGGTGTGTCCCACCAGTAACATATGTCTTAAAGTATTTCCATCTCTGGAAGAACATAGTTTGCCACTTTTGCTGGAGAAGGGCTTATATATAACTATAAACAGCGATGATCCTCCCATGTTTAATACAACCCTCACCAATGAATATCTGACCGGTCAGAAACAGTGGAACTGGAACCGAAGCATAATAGAGCAGCTGGTATTAAATGCAGTAGATGCTTCACTAATGGAAGAGAAAGCGAAGCAGGAAATGCACCGGGATTTTCTTATTCAATTCGATAGTCTCCGCTAAATTATCCACAGGAATCATAAAAAGCTACCATGCAAGAAGAGACAAAAATTATTAGCTATCAGATAGACCTGCAAGTTATAGGTTTTAAACTGGTGCCGGATAGATTCCGATATCTGTCAAAAGGCTGTATGATTGCTTTCGCCGGTTTGTTCTTTCTGGTGATACTCTATTCCTTTAATACAACTAAACTGCATATTCCGGGTTTTGAGATTTTCTGTCTGGTTTTAATGGCCCTTTGCCTGGTTGTCGGGTTCTCTTCGGTACGTATCCCGCGCAGATGCCCGGAATGCAGGCGCTTAATGAAAAAGCTGTTCCCTGATGATAATAACTATATTTATTCTTATAAGCACTACTGCGGATTTTGTAAGGTTTATGTAGATACAGAAGTGTACAACAGTGATGGAGATTGATGTACGAAAAAAGTTTCACTCTTTAAAAGGATGATTGAATGTATAATACAGCAATTCTGCTATTCGACGGTATTGAGGTTCTTGATTTTGTCGGCCCCTTTGAAGTGTTTTCGGTAACCTCGGAACTGAATAACTTTGAACTTTTCAATGTATTTACCATTACAAGAGATGGAACATGGATAAAAACTGTAAACAGCCTTCAGGTGCTGCCTGATTACAGCATTAATAATCACCCTCCCATCGATTTATTGATAATACCCGGGGGTGAGGGGACCCGGGTGCTGATAAAGGATGATGAAGTCTTGAGCTGGATTGAACGTGTTCATAGGGTAACAAAGATTCCCCTCTCTGTCTGTTCCGGTGCGCTTGTGCTGGGTGAGTTAGGGCTGCTGGATAATCTGGAATGTATAACCCATCATGAGGTTGTTCTTGTCCTTCAGGAGATCGCCTCTGCCGCCGTCATTAATCCGGAAAAACGCTTTATTGATAATGGCAAAATCATGACATCCGCGGGTATTTCCGCAGGGATTGATGTCTCCCTGCATATAGTTGATAAACTGTACGGGCCGGAAATACAGCAGAAAACAACTACCTACATGGAATATGGAAACTGGAAGCAATGAAAAAACTTATTGTACTTATGACCGCAGCAGTTTGTTCTACCTGGCTCTACTCGGAAGCCACAGTCTTTAAAGTGAGTGAGGGGGAACATTTCTGCTATATCGGCGGGACTGTGCATATTCTGACGGAAGCGAATTATCCCCTGCCGTCGGAGTATTCCATGGCTTATGATAACTCTGATGCGGTGGTTACCGAAACCGATACGGTGGCACTGGCGGAACCCGGAAATACTCAGATTTTAATGGACCGGGGGATGTACCAGGGGGAGGAAACTATCAGAACCTTTCTTTCCCCAAAGGTGTATGAAAAGCTCGATAAGGTCCTGGCAGAGTATATGATACCTATTAAAAGTGTGGAGAGCTTAAAGCCCGGCCTGTTAACCAGTGTCATGACCATGATGCAGCTCTATCAGCTGGGCTATACAGCAGAAGGGGTGGACAGCTTCTTTTATAAAAAGGCCGTGGAAGATGGAAAGGGGCTGCTCTTTCTGGAATCACTTGAGCAGCAGATTGATTTTATCTGCAGTATGGGAGTCGGTAATGAGGATGAGTTTATTCTTTCCATGCTGAATGACCTGGATAAAACTCCGGAATACATGGATGCCATGGTCGCCTCCTGGGAAAAAGGGGAGCGTGAGCTTATTGAGGCATCCGCCCTGGAGATGAAAAATGAGTTTCCCGATATTTATACAAACCTGCTCTCAGACCGCAACAGCGCCTGGATAGAGAAGATTGCTGGCTTTCTTTCAGATGATCCGGTGGAGTTTTTTTTGTTCGGAGCGATGCACTTGTACGGTGATGATGGAGTACTGCAGCTGCTTCTGAATGAGGGTTATGCAGTGGAGCATGTGAGGTAATACTAGGTGTTTGGAAACTCCCGGGCATCTCGATGCAAGGCCTAGGGATGCCCGGGGAAAAATTTTAGTTATAGCTGTTATACAGCACATTTACCTCTTCTGCTGTAAGGGTTGTATCGAAGAGCATTACGTCGTCGATGCTGCCTTTAAGAAAATATGAAGAATCATAATAACTTGAATATTCTTTCGCACCGATTCTGATCGGGGCGTTGAGGGCACTGAAATCTGCGGAATTGCCTGAAGTTGTATCTTCCGTATTATTAAAGTAGAAGTCAAATTCTGACCCATCATAGGTAAGGGCTATATGATTCCATGTATTGAGGTCGATTGACGTAAAAACCGCCTTCTGGTTTCCATTGCCGCCGCCTACGCTTATTCTTATGTGAAATCTTTCATCATCCAGGAAATAAGCTATAAACATGTTTTCCGCACCCCATGTGATAATCGCGGGCTGTTCTTCGGTAATGTCATTGTCTATATATGCCCACAGGGATACCGAAAAGCTGTTATCGCCAAATGATATGTCAGGAGATATGAGCGTAGTTGACTCGTTAAAGGATGCTGCTGCACTTCCTTCCTTGGTTTGTTCTGTATCATATACTATGGTTCCTGTCTCAACTGACAGGTTGTATCCGGAAACGGAATCTTCAAGTGAGCCGTTAAACTGCCAGCGGATAATGGGAGTGGGGATGGACCTGCATAGGCGGAGTCCCTGGGTCGGAGTTGACGGGATTCTTGGATAGTAGTATGAGCAACGAAGGGCACCTTCACCGGTATACCATGCCCCTCCCCGTATGATACGGTACGAACCGATAGCAGGACCTGTATAATCTGTCACATTTCTACTGGTGTAACCGGTATTCAAGTCTTTGTCATAGCACCATTCCCATACATTACCGCTCATATCGTATAGCCCCAGAGCATTAGCTATTCTGGTTTTTACCGGATGGCTCATGTTGCTTGTGGTTCCGTCCTCTGAGAAATTATCTGCATACCAGGCATAGTTTCCAAAAAAAGCAGAAGTTCCTTCATCTTCAGGGTAGCAGTAGCTGCTGGTATCCCCGCTGGTATGATCTCCACTATTCCAGTCTGTGCCATCTATCCAACGGGCGGCATATTCCCATTCTGCGTTTGTGGGAAGGCGGTATCCTGTTTTTTCCCAGTCAGGAAAAACCTCATCATTACTGCTGGCGTTGTCGGTGGTATACGCGGAGGTCAGTGCTTCGTCGGCATAATAGACAACCGCATTGTCAGATATAGAATCATCGTCAAGGGTAAGTTCATTACAGAAAGCCACAGCCTCATACCATGTGGTCCCGTATATGGGGTACGCGGAACCGCATCCTTCTCCACCTAAATCTTCCGGATCAATCTCTCCCATGATAGCTGCCCAGAGCCCCTGGGTAACTTCTGTTTCTCCCATCCAGAAATTTTTTGTAATGGTAGCTTCCATGGTTGTGGTTTGTACATCCTCGCCCATGGTAAAGGTATGACCGCCGGGGACAAAGCTCATGTTGAATGCGATTCCGTTTACAGTGTGTGTTACTTTATCGCCAGCTGAAAGTGTCTGATTTTGGCTGACGGTGTTGTTTCCTCCACTGCCGGCGCCGCTTCCCGAGCAGGCGGTAAACAGCAGGGCTGCCGTCAGGGCAAGCACTGGTAAAAGGTTAAAACAATTTTTCATAGACTCCTCCAAGTAACTTATTTAATCCACCGCACCGGTGTTCTGATTATCATGATGAAACCTTGGCCAGGGCGAATCAGCCGGGCTGCCGCAAACTGAATAGACTGCGTAGAAATTATTATTGACTGCGCCAATATAAACGGTGCCGTCGGTGGCTATGGCAGGGCTTGAATAGATTTCGCCTCCGGTAGTAAAACTCCACTTCTCAGTGCCGTCGGAATTGACTGCGTACAGTTTCCATGCTGTCGATGCAATAAAAATTGTGCCGTCAGAGCCGACAGCCGGGGTGGAATTGACTAAATCACCCGCGGCGAAGGTCCAGTTGAGCGTATATGAATTGCCATTATCGGTAATGGCATACAGATTTCCGTCATAGGATCCCTGATATACTGTTCCGTAAGGTCCGATGGCGGGACCCGCTTCGTACATCTCTCCTCCGATGGAGAAAATCCACTTCTCAATGCCGTCGGAGGTAAGTGCATAAAGGGACTTGTCATCGGAACTGAAATATACGGTGCCGTCACTACCGATGGCCGGGCTGGCTTGTATATCACCGCCGGTGGTATAGCTCCATTTTTCCGTACCGGTCTCTCCGGTGTCGGTAATGGCATAGAGTTTGTTATCGTTTGATCCAATAAAAATCGTTCCATCGGAACCTATTACGGGACTTGAGTTGATATCCCCGTTTGTCATAAAGCTCCATTTTTCAGTGCCGTCGGGATTCACCGCATAGAGCTTATCATCCGCACAGCCGACATAAATGGTGCCGTCGGAGCTTACCGCCGGGCAGGATCGGATGTCGCCGCCGGTGGTGAAGTGCCATTTTTGTGTGCATGAAGCTCCGTTGTCCGTAAGAGCATAAAGCATTTTATCACGCGAACCGATGTAAATTGTTCCGTCCGATCCTATTAATGGACTGGTAACAATGGAGCCGTTGGTTGCGTAGTTCCATTGTTCACTGCCGTCGGAATTAATAGCGTAGACTCTGGTGCCGGCACCGATATAGATTGTGTTATCCTCTCCTATTGCAGGACAGCCGTAATGATCGCCTTCAATGGAAAAGTTCCATTTCTCAGTTCCCTCCGGATGCAGGGTAACCGTATATGCCTTGTAGCTTGCATCCTCAGCGATAACCCCGTAGTTTACCGTGCTGCTAAAGTCGTTTGTGCTGACGCCGCTTTCCTGCACAATACAGTTTGAAAGAACCATGGTGCCGGTATGGGTGAAGTCCACCGCAAGGGCTGTCGCGTCTGTACCTACGGGTATTACCCCGGCAATTTGGGTGTTATCGATCAGGCAAAGAATATCGCCGGTAAGGGCATCATTTTCAGTGGCGGAAAACCGGTAGGAGGTAAATTCTTTTTCACTGCTCACTGCTCACTGCTCACTGCTCACTGCTCACTGCTCAGTGCTGCTGTTGCTGTATTGGATTCATCCGCAGTCGGACAGCCGGCCAGATACAGCAACAGAATAATGGTGGCTGATGCGAAAAAAATCCTTCTCATGGAATCTCCTCAAACTAACTGCGGGGTATAACCCGGGCTTTTGGGGAAATCTTATGTCTGCTTTTACACCCTGTCGTCCAGGTTTTGAAAATCAGGACGTTTTTATGGTGTATATTCCGCGTATCGGGTGAGAACTTCCGTGATATTGTGTGGAAAACTATATTAATAACAACTACCTTCCCGGGCATGCGGTGCTGCCCGGGAATTGATACGCTTTTTATTCAAACATAAATGTCTCAAAGCATAGATCATAGTCTTCTGCATGGTCACATCGCCCGCCGGGGTAGCAGTCGCCGGACTGGAATGAAATCCATGACTGTACTATTTCATCAGTTTCTATGCGCAGGGTGTACTGTTTGTCCTGCTCCAGGTAGATCCTTTGTCCGGAAAAGCTGAATGTCCGCATCGATTTGCCACCGGCAATGCTTATGCTCACAACACCAAGCACATCGCCGATATTGTCTGCACCGTCAACTATGGTCATGCTGACTTCAGCAGCTTCTGTTTTCAGAGGGCTCGCCAGGAGGACTGCAACCTCAGCAAGGTAGCCGGCTTTTCCTGCTGTTATTGACTGCCAGTTAACCCAAACGCCAGCGCTTCCATTTGCGCTTAACTGTTTCTGGTCGGATACGGCGGCAGCGATTCTGGCGACACGGAAGCCGCAGGTGTCGGATATCTCAGCTATCGGGATAAGAATATCAATGTCTCTCCTTTCACATTCGGAGGCCAGGCTTGCCCAGCTCCCTCCCCGGACAGAGCATAATGGAGGCAAATCCGAAGCATCTGAAAAGACAAATTCCTGCACATTGCCGCTCATGTCATAAAGTCCCAGAGCATTGGGACTTTTACTTCTCACGGGAGCAGTAACTCCATTTGAGTTAGCGGAAAAAACAGCAACATCTTCTGTATCTTCAATATCGCCATCGCCATCAAGGTCAGACGAACCGGAAGGAACTACAGATATAGTATCAGCGCCGCTGGCTAAAAAGTGTAGGTAGAATTCTCCTGCACTGCTGAGAATCCCGTCATTGTCCATGTCGGTTATATAGCAGGCGGCAAGGTTCCACTCTGCCAACGCCGGCAGCCTGAATCCATCGGCTGTGGTATTTACAACTGATTTACCAATTAAAGTTGCTGACATAACATTGGAATCCCTCAATACGGAGTCAGTGATTGTATTTCGGTAGACGCAGGTATAGCCGGTCCCCATCTTGCTGTTGGCCCATTCTGTAAGGGCGTTGCACCATACTGCAGTATCACAGAAATTAATATTGGTTACCGGCTCAAGTTCATCTGATGTCGGGACTGCCCCGTCTATGCCGTCATTGCCTTCCCGTCCGGGATTGCTGAAAGTGTATCCATTTGCAAGAGCCCAGGAATAGACGGTGTACCAGAGCTGGTAGGGGACTTCGGTTCGGCTTAGAAAGAGAGAATCTTCTACCAAAAATGAATCATCCAAAAAAAATTCCGGATTATAGAGTATGGGAGCTGGAATATAACCCATGGTAATTGCCATTATCTGTTCGGTGGCCCCGCTTCCACTTTCGCTGTCCGAGCTTCCCGCCCCGCCTCCGGAGCATGCGCAAATTATCAGCACCGCAGTTAAAGCGGTAATTGATAGTAGTTGTGTACTTCTTTTCATAGTATCCTCCCGAAAACAGTATTCTTTACAGGCATGATATGCCGGCAGAGAAAGCACGTCGTCCAGGTTTTAAAAATCAGGACGTTGGCAGAGCGGTTTTTCGGTAGTTTGAGGGGGTAAGGCCGGTATCTTTGGAAAATGCGGCGTTGAAGGAAGACTTGGAGTTAAACCCTACCGCATAGGCAATATCTATAATGGACATTTCCGTTTTTCCTGTGAGAAGCCGCTTTGCTTCTTCCAGTCGTTTCTGGTTAATATAGCTGCGGAAATTGTATCCAAGGTAATCCTTTAGAATTCTTGACAGCTGGTGGTTCTGTATTTCCAGTTGGGTACTGAGAGACTGAACGGTGATATTCTGATCACGGAAACCCTCTTCCGTGGCTATTATTTTTTCGAGCCTGGAGAGGATGGATGGCACGTCAATTGAACTCAGCATGGCTGCTTTTTTGCTGCCTGCTGATAATACCGGCATGGTTTTCTGGGTAAATTCGGGGTAGCGGTAGCTGGCAAAAAAGAAGTAAATTGCATTAATGCCGTTTACAAGTACAGCCGCCCCTAATATTTCCTCGCTTTTCAGAATATGTCCGACGAAGAAAACTGCAAAAAGCAGGAATCCAAAGCTGTAATAAATCAGCACTGTCCGGAAATGTCGCCGTTTCAGTGGTGTTGCCTGTTTTCTTGCTCTGGTTAACAGAATAATACTTATAAGTCCGTGAGCAAAGAAATGCAGGTCTCCAAGAGCATTCAGTATTCTAATCGGAAAATTCTGAAGATGATCGGGATTTGGACCGGCAATGATCGAGGCCGAAGACTGTGCTGCCGGCTGAAAAACGACAAGGTATAGAAGCGCCAGGAGTGCGGGAAGGAACTCTATAAGATTATATCTGATGGATGGTCTTTTTCATCCTATAAGGCACAGGGTGTAGTTTAAAAAGAGCGGCCCTATAAGATAGGTTACCGGTACATCCGCGTAGAGTAACCATGGAAAAGGTGTAAGCCTGTTGTAACGGTAGAGCCCGTAGTAGAGCCAGACAAATCCGAATGCGGAAAACAGGGCGCAGAGAGCTATGTTTATTTCTGTCCTTCGCCTGGCTGTAAGCTGAAGGGCTGCAAAGATAAACATGGTAATACCAATTATCAAAAAAAGGTTGGTGGCAATTTGTTCCATACTTTCCGCTTGGATAAACAGTATTATTTCTGCGACTATAACAAATGAATCGTTACAGATAAAAGAATTATACCCTATTACAAGACGCCGGGACAAGCGCATTAATAGTTTTCTGCAACTCAAAAAAATCAGGGAATCGGGTTTTACAATTGATATTAGTGAGGAGTACCGGAAGAGTCTCTACGCATTGCGTATTTTTGTATGCTACTCTATTCTTTTCAGGATTTTCAGGAGTGTGCAATGAAAAAATTGTTCTGGTTTATATCTGTAAGTTTATTATTAAGTGTTTGTCTGTATTCTGCAGGCCAGGCGGAAACAGGCCGAAATCAGGCTGCAACAGAAGTGAGCGAAGGTCAGCTACTGCCGGTTGGCGCAGTTGATCCTGCCAATTATCTTCAGGATTTTGTCTTTGAAAAATCTTATGACCCGGCAAAGCCGGTTACTTTTACCGTAGACCTTCTCAGGGATTCAATATGGGAAAAAGGCGATGATATCAGTGTCAGAATTTCATTGATGTCCAACGGGGAGAACTTTTTTACGGCAGTCTCCGGCAGTTTTATTCTCTATTTCCAGAATCCTGAATTATTCAGCGATTCAGTTGTGAGGAATTTTCTTGAAAATAAACTGTTGGACAATTCTGGTTTGTCTTTTTTCTTTTTTGACCCGATTGATACTAGCCTTGTTAAAGTTACAAATGTGATTGAGCTCAATTCCGCTATCAACCAGCTGGGGATGCAGAGAAAACAGTACGAAAATAATGTAGAGCTTCAGAAATTACTGAGTTCAATTGAGACGAAATTCAATGGTGAACGGGTCCACGTATTATGGATTACGGATGAAAATATAATCGAAAAATCAACAGACGCGAGCTTTTTTAATTTCTCCATGAATGTACTCAGTACCGGGAATACAACATTCTCATATCTGGGCTACGGAGAGGTTCCCAACTGGGTAACCCTTAATGAGGGCTTAATGAAGCATAACGGCAATTCATACTATGCACAGAATGAAACAGAGTTGTGTGAAAAAATAGAAAAAGATATAGCCTACTTCGCAAAACCGGCAGTGGAAGATATTACTGTTGAAATTGTCTGGTCTAAATATGTGATTGAGCTTGCAAATTATTATCCTAAAAACTTTTATCCCGAGATTAGCGGATTCTTTCCCACCACAAATAATTCCCGCCCTTCGGTCTATCACAGAATAGGAGGCATGAACTATTCGGAGAATAAACGCTTTATTCACTATGTTAAAATTCCTGCCCTTCAAACACTTCTGGATAACAGTGAATATCGGGAGCCGAAAAACGAATCAGGCTTCAAGGTCGGCACCGTGTATGTCAGGTATTTTATACCCATGTATAATAAATATTTCTATCAACAGCAGGATCTTGTGATTCACTATTCCAGTGGTGCTGACCTCTTGGAAGAGATGGATCCCTATGTTTTCTGTGATACTGTCATTCAGAATACTCCGCTCGTTATTCAGGAAACAGCTTCTCTGGTTAATAGAAACCGCAACTACCTTGCGGCAATACAGCTTGTTCAGACACAAAAGAATCTTTTAATGAAAGCAGATCTTATCCGAAAAGATGAAGCGGTAAGCGAGGATATCGAGCTACTTGATAAGTACTATCAGATCTTGTTCGAACAGGCAAAAACAATGAATCTGCTGCAGTAGCAATACTTCTGCTAAGATTGTAGATGTGAAAAGAAGCATATTGCGGGATAATTTTCCCTGCCGGCTAAAGAGGAATATATGAAAAGACTTATCATTTTGTTTGCAGCAACCGTAATCTCTGTCTCTGTGTACTCCCAGGCGACAGTCTTTAAAGTGACAAAAGGCGATCGGTTCTGTTACATCGGTGGAACGGTACACATTCTGTCTGAATCAAATTATCCGCTGCCTTCTGAGTACGATCAGGCTTATGCCAAAGCTGATGTTCTGGTAATAGAGACGGATACTGCTTCTCTCACGGAACCTGAAAATATGCAGGCTCTTATGCAGATGGCTGTTTACCCTGATGGTGAAACAATTGCGCAGCATTTGTCTTCCCGGGTCTATAAGAAATTGACTAAAACCTTGGGAACCTATTCGATTCCTGTGGCGGGGGTTGCGAAGCTTAAGCCGGGGCTGCTGTCAAGTGTAATCACCGCTATTCAGTTTCAGCAGATGGGATACACAGCGGAGGGAGTAGACAGTTTTTATTATAATAAGGCTGTGGAAGATAATAAGGATGTCCTTTTTCTTGAGTCCCTGAATGCACAGATTGATTTTCTCTGCAGCATGGGGGAGGGCATCGAGGATGAGTTCATTCTCTCCATGCTGGAAGATATGGATAAAACCAAAGAGTATATGGATGCAATGGTTGCTTCCTGGGAAAAAGGGGAATCGGAGGTTATTGAGACTTCTGCACAGGAGATGAAAGCAGCTTTTCCCGAGATTTACAAAACACTCTTATCTGACAGGAACAGAACCTGGATTGATCTGTTAAATACATATCTTGAAGATAAACCAATTGAGTTTGTCCTTTTCGGTGCAATGCATCTTTATGGGGAAGACGGGGTTCTGGAGCTGCTCAAGGCTGATGGGTGTGTGGTGGAACAACTTGGTATTACAGAATGAGGTTGATTTAGTCTTAGGCATATATCTATGCCGATACAGAAGGATGGGAGGCTGCTAGGATGCAGTCACTGTAGCCTTGCCTGACGCTTTATCATAGAAAGCCATGAAAATAACCTGCAGAAGGACAAAGACGGAGCTCATTATTACCGCATTAAAGAATCACATTCAGAAAGAGAAGATCAGTTCATTAAAGCAGCATTACGGACGGGAAGATTTTGATGTTGATCAATTAAGAGACAGATGAGTTTTATCTAACAGTATTCTTCTGATGTGATCCTTGTAGAGATATCAGTTTTTTTCACAGATTTTACCTGTTTGTAGGATTTGCCGCATCTTGAGCTTCTTCATGGCTGAGTCGTTCCTGTTCAAGCCGGGATTTCTCCGGATTCTGCCGTAGATATTTCTCAAGTTCTTGTTCTTCTGCAGTCAGATAGTCGAACCAGCTGCCCCGGGGAGGAATGTTTCCGGGGACTGCAAAACAGCTGTACCTTGTATATGTCTCCAGACTCATGCCCATGGATTCCACCCGGGGGAAGAGTTTGCGGAAGCGTCCCAGGATAGCTAGTCCGTCCAGGTCCATGTCACCCCAGTAAAAGAGCTCTTTTTCCTGCAGCCAGGAAACGTCTTTAAGACCCAGGCAGGCATTACCCTGGCCCCAGATAAGGAGGGTTGTTTCATCTTTGCCGATATTAGAGAAAGGCGTAATACCAATCGGGAGGGGAAGAAGGAAACTTGCCTTGTTTTCTATAACAACAATCCGTTCTGCAGGGATGTCCATTTTTGCAAGTTTTTCCACGGGGAAAATGCCCAGGTCGGCGTTGTAAAAGGAATAGGGCGACTTGTAAAAGCGAATCCACGCCAGCAGGTTGCTTGAAAGAATGGGACTTGATAGATCCAGACTATTTGCGTTTATACCTTCCAGGAGTCTCTGTATGGGAGTCCGGTTTCGTTCTATGAACTTGGTATCCAGAGTTATGGGGAGGGACCGGCTGTTAAGACTATTCAGATTGGTATCGGCATCAATTGTTTTAAGCCGCCGGACTGCGGTGATAATCTCCGGCCATACACTCAGGTACTGTAGAATAAGCGCGGTATTGCGTCGTATCCACTGATCTGGCAGGTCAAAGGCTTTGCAAGTGCTGTCCACTGCCAGAAAAAATTCCTCCGCTTCCTTTTTTTTCCCGATATAACTGAACAGGTCTTCCGGAGTCGGGAAAATAAGGGATTCAGGTGTTGTCTGACTGCCGTGACGCTTGGTGCCGACGGTCCTGTATTCTATGATGTAACCGTACCCACGTTTCTCTTTTGACTGATCTTCAAGTTTGCGTATCTGCTTTGATGCTTCGGAAAAGTTTGTATAGTCCAGCTTCAGGTTTACCCGGGGACGGAAGGGAAACAGGATATCATTGGTAATTGAATCTCTCAGATATTTCCGATAGTTTCCGGCAAGTTTTTTCCGCAGTTCTTCGGGGGCGATCATTTTTTTAAACCTCTATATTACGTAATGTCCATTTCAGCCAGATAGTTGGATAGGCTCCGAACTTCTTCCCCGGTAGGGAAGGTTTTTTCCCTGTCCGGATATGCTACAAGCTGGATTCTAACTGCATTTTCAAGATAAGGAGCAAAGTGCCTGAATCCCCGGGCTAATTCCGTATCTGAACTCTTCACTTCATAGGCTGCAGCAATTTTTTGATCCAGAGAGAGGATAAAATCCAGCTCTGTGCCATCTTTTGTTCGGAAGTAGTGGAGCCCGCAGGGAATCCCGTAGCCGTCTTCCATTGAATGGGCATGTTTCAGTAGAGAGCAGGCTGTCAGGTTTTCAATTCTCATCCCTCTATCGTCGGCAACCTGTCCGGTATCATAGAAGTAGTATTTCGGTTCCTTAAGTAGAGACCGGGCAACATTTTTGTGCCATGGGCGGACCGGAAATACCACATAAAGATTCTCAAGAATAATCAGCCAGGATTTAACGGTCTTTGCATCTTTCTGAAGATCTCTAGCCAGAGAGGCATAGGACACCGGAGAACCTACCCTGTTTCTGAGAAGTTCCAGAAGGGTTTCTATGCCTTGTATATCCGTTACAGAGGTAAGATCAATCAAATCCTGCCGGAGAATTACATCCAGGTGGGATCTCTTCCATCGGTTATAAAACCGGATATCATTCTCCAGGAAGGGTTCCGGAAATCCTCCTACCGTAAGTATCCGCTCCATCGCTTCGACAGGTTCCATGTCGGCGGATGCTTCCCTGATATCCAGCGGATGAAGGCGGTGGGAAAAAAAACGTCCGGCCAGGGAATCACCAACTTTCCGGAAAGCATCCATCCGGGCACTTCCTGTCACAATGATAGCTGGAGGGAGTCCCTCAGTGTCATATACACCTTTCAGATACTGTTTCCAATTGTTCATTTTGTGGAGTTCATCGAAGATGATAAGCTTTTTCTTTCTATCCCAGCTCCTGGAGTTGAGGATCAGTCTATGGGCAGGATCATCAAAATTGATATAGTCATAGTCGTCAGAAAGCATTTTCGACAGAGTTGTTTTGCCCGACTGTCGCGGACCGGATATAAGAACAATCTTCTTTGTCATATCTTTGTGGATTTGGCCGGTTTGGGATCGTTTCATCTGACTATTATACCACGAATTCCTGAAAAGTCGAGATTTTTAGGGAATGGTGCCCCGAATAGTCGAGTACTGTGCAAGCTGAATCCTATTGCTCCTGCATAGAGTGGTACGCTTCCATGCTCAGGGAGTGGGGTACCGCGTAGTCCCTCTGCTTTTCAATAAAACAGACCGATCCTATGTGCTTCTCCACAATGTTAATACGGTCCAGGGGGGTAACTATCATCAGCTGAAGGCCCATGGTGCGGAAGAGGTTCATGGCATATTCGGAATTCTCAGGGTCTACCTTTGAGAATATCTCGTCTACAATAACAAAGCGGAATGACCTTCCCGTCTGTTCGTGCTGTTCCCGGTTCAGGCCGTACTGATAGGCTATGGCGGAGGCAAGAATTGTATAGGCCAGTTTTGCCTTCTCCCCGCCTGAGAGACTCATGGAATCTTCGTAGTACTGCTTCTCTTCATCATTATCCCGGTACCGTTCACTGGCGCCGAACTCCAGCCAGTTGCGTACATCAAGTACCTTCTTTCGCCAGTTGTCATCTTCGGAGAGTTTGTTGATAAGTTCCTGGATTCGTATGAAAGATGATTCCAGCACACTGTCACCATTCGTGCCTCTACGGGCAAGCTCTCCGGGGTTTCCCATGGAGCTTTTCAGCAGGGCCCTGAAATCCTGAACTGCAATATCCCGTGTTGTCCTTGTATCCAGAATAATGTAGGTTTCCGGCTGTTTCGAGTAGCTTACCGATTTCAGGGAGCGGTTCAGGTGATTAATGTCGTCTTTAATTTTCCGCTCAGTGGAATCCAGGGTGTTGCTGAAAGAGATGATGTTTTCAAACATGCGTTCGTTCATAAACTTACGGAATTCTTTTTTGTATTTGGGCAGATCGTCTTTTTCTATCCGTTTGTATACGGCAATATAATCCTTCAGATAGTCGGGATTCGCGGACAGATGGTGGGTTTCCGAGCTCCATCCGGGAAAGCTCCGGGCAATCTCCGGCCCGGGTGCCAGAAAGCGGTTCATGGCATTGGTTAGATCTCTTCCGGTTTTATCAATCTTTTTGGAGGAATTTTCAATCTGCTGACGTGCTTCGTTCATTGCGTCGATGCGTTGAGTTCTAAGGATTGTCAGCGGATCCGCTTTAGCTGGTTTACTCCGGGCAAACAGTTTTTCTATGGCAGGGTATATCTCTTCCAGTTCTGCTTTCTGGCTTGAATTAAGTTTTGTTAAGACCTCTGTACTCTCCTCTATCTCTGTCTGAAGGGCCTCGATCTTCTGCTGCCGCAGCGCTATTGCCTGAATAAGATTATCCCGCTTTTTCTCCAGACCGCTGCGGGATTCTTCCAGATCCTCTTTCTTTTTCTTAAGGGACTTCAAGGCATCCGCACTTTCAAGCAGAGATTTCCGCTGGGTCTCCAGGTTGCTTATCCGTTCTGCAAGTTTCGCCCAGTTTATTTCGCTGTAATCTTCGAAGGATGTAACTGTCTGGCCCGACCGAATCTGTTCCCGAAGGTTGCTGATGGTATTATGCAGTCCCCTAATCTTCCTGGACAGTTCAGAAATAAGCTCTTCGTTTGTATTAAGCTGATCTTTCATTATCGCGATTTTACGGCTGTTATCCCAGCCTAAGACATAGTTCTCTCTTCCCCATCTGCCCGGCCGGTCGTCCTTTTCATGCCTTCTATTTCCCTTCACCAGACCATTGGAGGTAACCGCATGGGATGCGTGGGAAAACTCCTTGAGATCATCGGTACAGAGGTAGTCGAAACGGTCCAGAACGGTTGATGCCAGCCAGGTTGAAAAAGGCGTATCCGGACGTCCCTCCAGTTTGGCGGGTAGCGTTGCCAGGTCGGCAGCAAACAGCTCCTCAATGTTCTGTGTCGCGGTATCTTCCGGAATACGAAAATAGACAAGTCTGCCTTTCAGGTCGGTATTGTTAATGTACTCGGTGGTTTGCCTGTACAGTGATTCGGGAACCAGAATACTCAGGGCGAAGTTGTGAAGAAGTCTTTCCGCCGCAAGTTCCCACCGGCTTTCTTCAGCGCGGACCTGAACCAGTTCCCCCGCAAAGGGGAGGTCAGAAGGTGTTATAGCCAGGGCATCACACAGCTGTCTGCGCAGCTGCAGCGATGTGAAGGGAATGTTGGATCTGCGGGATTGAAGGGATCCTATTTCTGTTTTCAGCTCTGCTGATTTGTCAGCCAGATCCTCATGCTTCCGCTCTTCTCCCCGCAGTTCTTTTTCAGTTTTGGTTATTCTGCACACAGCGTCGTCCATAATCTGCGACGCTTTTACTTTGTTCCGGATGAAAATATCCAACGAAGAGGGAGCGGGCAGAGCAAGTACGTCGGCACATCCGAGGTAACGGGTGTGCCGCTGTTTTCTTTCCTGCATCCGCTCACCGGACGTGCTAATATCATTTTCTATTTCCCGCAGTCTACCGGAAGTGGAATCCTGAGCAATTGCCACGTTTACCGATTCAAGTTCCTGAAGAATTTGGCTCTTTTCCTCCTCCAGTGAGGCTTTATCGGCGGTATAGCGGTTCAGCAGTTCGGATTCCCTGGCATACAGCTCTTCCGCGGTCTCCCTTCTGCGAGCGGCAAAGTAAAAGGGGATCCCTTCACTTATACGATGAAGATTTTCTGATTCCTCCAGTATTGTTCGGTAGGTAAGACCGGTATCCCTAATTGTCTTCAGGTGCTCAAGCTGAATTTCCGCCATCTCTATCTTGTTATGGGTCTGCAGCAGGTCCTGATAGTTGCCCTTGAGTTTGGCAAAGTCTTCCTCCATTCCTGGTTCTTCTATCATATGGGTCCGGATAAAGGAGTTCAGGTTTTCTATCTGTTTAACCCCGACAATCTGGGAAAAGAGGTTCAGTGCCTTTTCCGACCGCAGTCCCAGGGCGCGGATCATGTATTGCTGGTATTTAGAAAAACTGTCGTGCCAGGTTATTCCCGGAATGCCTTCCAGGCGTTTACGGTATTCCCTTTTGGCGTCCAGAGGCTGAAGATGTTCCTGAATGTTTAAAGGGGCATCGGCGGTTATATATTCCCGCTGAAGTCCGGAGGCGGTAAACCGGCGGATCTGGGCCAGGGTAAAGTGTGATTTATTAAGCTGGTTATAAAAAACCGCAACGAGAATGGAGTAGCTGTTCTTTTCCCGCAGATGAGAGACAGTCGAGCGGCTTCCTTCCTCATTCCTAAGGCTGCCGTAGGCTCCGAGTACGTAGGATTCTTCTGTTCTATCTCGTTTTTTCTCGCTCCCTGAAGACTGGTTGTAATGACGCCTGACGGGAGGGACAAGCAAAGTGACCAGCGCATCCGCCAGGGTTGTTTTCCCCGAACCGTTTGCACCTGTTACAAGAATGGAACTGCAGCCGGGTTCTATGCGCCAGATCTTTTCGTGGAATCCGCCCCAGTTGTAAATTTCCAGGTATTCAAGTTTGTATCCGCTGTGGGTAATTTCTTCGGTAAAGAGCATTTCCATTACTATGCCTCTTCTCCTTCTATCCTTTTCCTGAACTCATCCACAAAATTCGGAGTAACCCGCGCTTTTATTATAGGCAGAATCTCATAGCGGGGATCATCGGTTTTTATTTCTCCAGAAATCGTACGGATATACCTCATCCGTTCCAGAGCGGCAATGTGCTTATCCAGGTCCCGGACTAGCCGGACTTCGTCTCCGGACTCGGGGAAATAGATTCGAAGCTTTTCCCGTATCTGACTGCGGGTAATGAATACCTTCAGGCTGTCGCTTTTCTCCGGATCAAAGCGTTCCATCTCCTCTCGTATAAGGATTGCTAACAGGGATACTTCAAAAGAGAGGGGCCTGCGGGGGGTGAGTCTGGGGAGTTCCTCCTCATCCGGTCCGTCTTTTTGTGAAATAAAGGCGAATCCTTCGGATTCAGAGATTACGAGTTCCAGACCTATGCGTCCAAGATAATCTGCTGTTTTGCGCTGCAGTATCAACAGTTCTCCCCAGAGGGGATCATCGTAATAGATTGGGCCCTTCAGCAATTTCAGGACCAGAGGGGCAAAATCGGCATGCTCAGCCATTTTCGGATTCCTTGTTTGAATAGAGTACCTGAGGTACCTGTATGTTACGTGATATTCCTTCAAAGCTATACGTAAAACTGAAGCGGGAATCCCGGATCGCGTAATGGGGATTTCTGCTCCCGATATCAAGGTAGGCAACTATTTCCGCCAGCCCCTTTTGGGGAGGATGGGCATAAAGAATCTGTTCAAGTGAAACGGAATCCCGGCCTTTAAGCTCTTTGTTTATATTGCCTTCCAGCTGCCCGTAGTCAATAAAGAACAGACTGGAAAGAACGGAAAAGTCCGGGGAGTCAAAATCGGGTTCTTCGGGGATGGTAAAGTCAGTCTCCTCCTGAAACAAAGAGAGTGGACGTTCCAGAGGCAGGTAAATATCCGGATCACCTTCGGCAAACATAAACTCGTCATCTTCAGGGAGAGCGCCTTTCAGGTTAAGAACCATGGTTTTTATTCTGGTGATTTTTTCCAGCAGCACCCGGGACTGTTCAGCTTCAGGGCCGACAATAATGCGGTTGAGCCGCTGGGAAAGCCTGCGGTTTGAATCGATAATACGTTTACCGGCGGTATGCAGTAGTGCTTTAAGTCTTAACAGGAATGTATCTTCCGGTTCCATTCCCCGCGCTATCATGTCTTCAAAGAGCTTTTCCATAAGGGTGTTGATTTCATCCCTGCCGAAGTCGCTGATCAGAAAACTCCAGAAGGCGTCGAAGCTTTTCCCCTGGGGGGTATTATGGAGTTCTTCCGCCGCGTTGAGGGCTGCTTTCAGAATACGTCCCCGGGAGGCATTGTTCTCAACCTCTTCCCGGTAGATACGGTTAAGAATGCCGCGGAAATTTTCTTCCACACTGGAAAAATCGGCAATAAGATCCCGGGCGCTTCTGGAAAGTTCAAAGAGATGCTCATTCATTTGACGGGTGTCCAGGGATTCCACCTCACCATGCTCTCTGATGGCGTTTATCTCTGCCTGTATTTCCGCCTGCTGTTTTTCCAGTTCCGCAATCTTTTCTTCCGGGTCGGCAATCGATTCCCGTGATAACCGGCGCAGGCGGTGCAGAATGTCGGTAAAGCGGGATTCGGTGGCAACATAGCTTACACGGCTTATGTCCTCAATCAGGCGGATTGCCCGTTCTGTATGGGGAGTAAGCTCCAGTACCTGTGTACCGGACTGGTCCAGATAACGCCTGAGAAAGCGGTTGTCCTGGCGGCACCACTCCTGTATCAGCTTTTCCGACCGTGCCACCGAGTCAGTCTGATCCGATTCTGTGTCCGCAATATCATCCAACAGCAGTCCCAGTTCCAGGACGGCATCTTCGTAGTTTACCGTAAGCCGTTCCCGGGTTTTAAAGAGTTCATACAGAGCAGCAATAACCAGTCCCGGATCCTGTCTTCTAAAAAGGCGCAGAAGAGGCTGGTCTTCGAAGAGGCGGCGGAGTGAGTAATATTCAAGGGGAGTATCTATATGTCCAGCGCGGACGGGATTGTACATTACTTCTATAGTTATAGCACAGCGATATCGGATCTTTCTATTAGATAGAAACACAGGGAAAATATAAGAAAAAAAATTTTTCTTGACTTTGGATATTTCGTCTCATACCATGAAATCCTGTTTTTCTTGTTTAATTGACTAGATAATTGAGGAATTCTATATGCGGCGGCCGTGGTTCTGGGCCTTGTTGGCTTTTATTATTATTATACTCTCTCTTGGTGTCGCCAGTTCAGTTCTTACCTATCGGCGGGTTTCCCATCTTTCAGATTTAAAGAGCCGGATGGATGAAACTCTCACCAAGATGTCCCAGCTGGTTAACAACACGTACTATATTCTTTACGACTCCGATGATATCCGCAGTTCCAGGGAGCAATGGAACCAGTCATTGTCCAGTGCATCAATGGATCTTTCAAGTTTATCCCGCCATCCGGGTCTTGCGTATCTTGACTCAGCACTCTCCAATCAGGTTGATCAGATCAGAACCTCCTGGGAAGGTGCCACGCAGAATTATTTTTCCAGTGATGAGTTTCTTCTGGAATTTCTCAACTCCCGGATTGAACTGGGGCTCTACGACAATATCAACAGCATGTTGAGTCAGGTTACTCAACTTTCTACAGAACGTGAATTCTCATCGGAAGAACAGATGTATCTGTATCAGCTGAACCTGGCGTTTATGCGCCTGAAAACAGGAAACGTTCAGCTGCGGGTGTTTATTACCTCCGGTGTGGAAAGCCTGCGCAGGAATGTTCAGGAGGAATCAAACCGAGGATTAAAACAGACCTTCATTGTGTCCGGCTTTGTTCTGGTTTCACTCATTTTGTTGATTATTCTTGTGCTTGTCACCAGTCTGCGAATCCTTCGCCGGGCCAATGTGAACCTGGAAGAGCAGGTGGCGGAACGAACTCGGGCCATCCAGAACCTTCTGGACTTTTCAGGTGTCGGCTACATTACCTTTGGTCCGGATATGCTGATAAATCCGGAAATTTCCCGGGAGTGCGAAAGCATCTTTGGCCGTTCAATTGCCGGAGAGAACATCGCCCAGGTGCTTTTTTCTGAAAACCAGGCTCAACAGGATTTCGCGGATGCCATGGAGCTGGTTTTTTCCGGTACATCCGCACCTGATGTTGTTTTTGATGTACTTGAGCCAAAAACGGTTGTCGGCGACAAGACCATTGAAATGAGCTTTCGGCTTGTAGACGGGGCTACTATTATGGGACAGCTTCAGGATATATCCGAAAACGAGGCGTTGCAGCGGACACTGGAACGGGAAAACTCCCAGCGGGAAATGGTTTTGAAGGCTGTAACAGCAAAACGGTATTTTCTCAGTATTCTGGAAGAGTCGAAAGATCTGTTTGCCGCTCTTGAAGCCTGTATTATAGACGGTAATTTTCATGCTGATGAAGAGACTAATACCCGTATTGTCCGGGATGTCCACACCTTTAAGGCAAATGCATCATTTTTACGGATGACCAAAACTTCCGGTCTTGCCCATACTCTGGAGGAGGTGCTTATTACCCAGGGCATCCTCGGGGAAGATGAGCCTCTGGGAGATGAAATTGCCGAGCTGAAGAAAGCCTTCAATGATGAAGTTTCCAGCGTTGTGAATGTTCTCGGCCGTGAATGGCTTGAGGGGGCAGATAAAATTGAAGTGAGTCTGGAACAGCTTGAAAATACCCGCAAGTTGATCCAGGAACGGTACCCGGATGATGATTTACTCCTGACATCGGTTGATGTTCTTTCACATCTTCCCCTGTCAAACCTGTTTGTACGCCTGGGAGATATGAGCCGGGATCTTGCTGCAACTAATGGAAAGAAGGTGAATATCCAGATTGAAGACAACCGAATCTCCGTTACTCCCGAGCAGTATCACCATCTGTCAAATTCGGTGAATCATATTCTGAGAAACATGATTACCCACGGTGTCGAGTTTCCCCGACACCGGGAAAAAGCCGGTAAGAATCCTGAGGGAAATATTAAAATTCATTCCACCTTTCAGGATGGCGGCATCGAAATCAGAATATCCGACGACGGGGCTGGTCTGTCTATGCAGAAAATCAGTGAGCGCGCCACGTCTCTCGGCTGGATGAAAAAGGGAGAAACCCTTTCTACCCGGGAGATTGTGAAAATGATTTTTGAACCGGGATTTTCCACTGCAGACATGGTTACAGCCGTAGCCGGAAGAGGTTTTGGTCTTGCTGCAGTTAAAGAGTCGATATATGAAATAGGCGGAAAAATAAAAGTATCCACTGCCCGGGGCAGAGGAACCTCATTTATCATTTTTATTCCAGATAAAAGGATGATTAACTGATGAAAGCGGAGTACGCGAACGTTTTTATACGCAGTGCAGTGCATGTATTCAAGAAGGAATTGAATATAAACATGTCTCGCCAGTCGCTGGTTAAAAAGAATGCACCATTACCGGGTCTTCCGGTATGTATAATCCTGGGTATCACAGGTCATGTCCGTGGGCAGGTTGTTTATTCCATGGACAGAAGCTTCGCCCAGGATATTACCCATTCCATGCTGCCCAACAAACTGCCCAATGAACTGAAGAAATATGTAAATTCCGCAGTGGGAGAAATCGGTAATATGATTACTGGCCAGGCGAGTATTGATCTTGCAGGTCAGGATAAAGTTATAAATCTGACTCCTCCGGCAGTGTTTTCCGGTACTCAGATTGAGTTTGACTTCCTTGAAATGCCAACAGTTGCGCTGCGTCTGCTTTCCGAAATGGGGACGCTGGAAATTAATATTGCCTTGATGGAGGAGGTGCAGGAATGATACGTGGACTGATCGTGGATGATGCCGCAATCATGCGGTTGCGACTCCGGGAGATTCTGGAACCTGAATATGATATAGTCGGAGAAGCTGGTGACGGCGACGAGGCGATCGAAATGTACGATAAGTACAAGCCCGATTTTATAACCCTGGATATATCCATGCCCAATACAAATGGCATGGAAGCCCTCGAAATTCTAATGAAAAGAACCCCTCCTCCGCGGGTGGTTATTGTCAGCGCCGTGGGTCAGCAGCGGCTGGTAATTCAGGCACTTAAAAGCGGGGCGAAGGATTTTGTAATAAAACCCTTTGAACCTCCCCGGGTGCTTAAGGCTGTGGAACGTGTTATGGCTGCGGAGGAGGTACCGGGTTAGCGTTTTGAACTTACCCGGATAATAGCAATATCGCTGAATGTCATGCTATAGTCCTGTTATATGGCACACAGTGTTGATTCTATAACTTTCCCGGCAGAATGGACGGAGCAGGACACAGTACAGCTCACATGGCCTCATGCAGACAGCGACTGGCAACCGTATCTTGAACAGGTGGAAGCCTGCTTTATCCAGATAGCAGGTGCAATTGCCTCTCACCAGAAACTCATCATTATTACTCGGGATACCACATCTACTCGGCAATGCTTTTCCGCTTTTACCACAGAATTATTGTCACGCATTACCTTTCTGGAGCTTCCTTCCAACGATACCTGGAGCAGGGATTTCGGTGGGCTTACTGTGTTCAGAAACGGGATGCCCGAAATATGTGATTTTACTTTCAACGGCTGGGGACTTAAATTCCCGGCAGATAAAGACAACCTGATTACCCGGGCAATGTATGAAAGAAATGTTTTCAGCTTTAACACAGGGTATCGTAACTGCCGTGATTTTGTACTTGAAGGCGGCTCTGTGGAAAGTGACGGAAAAGGTACTATTCTTACCACCAGCGCCTGTCTGCTTTCGCCCAATCGTAATGCTCATTTGAGCAGGCAGGATATTGAACTTGGTCTGTCGGATAAGCTTGGTGCCGATAGGATCCTCTGGCTGGATCATGGATACCTTGCAGGTGATGATACCGACAGCCACATAGACACCCTGGCGCGCTTCTGCAATGTGACAACCATCTGCTACGTGGAATGCTCGGATCAGGACGATGAGCATTTTATTGAGCTTCAGGCAATGAAGAAACAGCTGGAAGGTTTCAGTACTGCTGCAGGCTCGTCATATACCCTTGTTCCTCTGCCCATGGCAGAGCCTGTGTTCAGCAATGGTGAACGTCTCCCGGCTACATACGCGAATTTTCTGATTATAAACGGGGCGGTTCTTTGTCCGACCTACGGGACGCAAATCGATAAAAAAGCTCTGGACATCCTGGCGGGTATTTTTCCTGAAAGGGAGATAATCGGCATTGACTGTTCTGTACTGATTAAACAGCATGGGTCACTTCACTGTGTAACCATGCAGTATCCAGAGGGGGTAATCCGGTGAGCAGAGATTCTGTAAAAACAGGAATAGTACAGCAGAGGAACAGTGCGGATATCCGGAATAATATGGACCGACTTGCCACTGGAATTGAACATGCAGTAAGCCGCGGAGCAGAACTGATTATACTTCAGGAGCTGCATAACAGTCTCTATTTCTGTCAGGTTGAAACCCCCGATAATTTTGAGCTTGCAGAAACTATCCCCGGACCGTCCACTGAATACTATGGTGCACTGGCAAAAAAACACGGGATTGTTCTGGTTACCTCTCTTTTTGAGAAACGGGCGGCAGGGCTTTATCACAACACAGCTGTAGTTTTTGATACAGACGGCAGTATTGCCGGAAAATATCGGAAGATGCATATTCCCGATGATCCAGCCTATTATGAGAAATTCTACTTTACCCCCGGAGATCTTGGCTTTGTTCCGGTGAGTACCTCCCTGGGGAAGCTTGGAGTTCTAATCTGCTGGGACCAGTGGTATCCCGAAGCTGCCCGCCTGATGGCTCTTGCGGGAGCGGAAATGCTTATCTATCCCACGGCTATCGGCTTTGAACGCAGTGACAGCCCAGAAGAACAGGAGCGTCAGCGGCAAAGCTGGATTACCGTACAGCGGGGACACGCCGTGGCTAACGGACTGCCGGTAATTGCAGTAAACCGGGTTGGCTATGAGCCGGATCCAAGCGGAGTAACCGGAGGTATTCAGTTCTGGGGAAGTTCATTTGCCACAGGACCCCAGGGAGAGCTGCTCTATCAGAGCGGACAGGATAGTGAAGACTGTGCTGTTGTTGAGGTTGACCTGAAGCGGTCAGAAGCTGTACGCAGAATGTGGCCGTTCCTCAGAGACCGGCGGATAGACAGTTTTTCCAACCTCAAAGAACGATACCTGGACTAAGGTCCTGATTGTAGACACCCAGATTGAGCAAGGAAAATACAGCGTCCTTGTACTGCTGTTAAAATTCCGTTATCGGGAGTTTATCAAGTGCTTTTTTAAGCTCCGGAATACGATCCTTCGACATTTCTCCTGTCCATGAAAGAATAAGGTGATTTCGCAGAAAGAATAATGCTCCACCAGGAGGAAGAATTTCTTTAAGCACCTTATTTACATCATTTGTCCAGCCTGCCTTTATAATCTGCTCCGGAAAGGGGCTTAGAAGCCATTCCCAATTTTTATCGGGGATCTCCCTGAGTGTATTTCCGGCAGCGGCTTCCGCTGCGCCACCCAAAAATCCATCCTGTCTGCGGATAACCCAGAAGTTTTCACCCGGGACTCTACGGGGATATATTCCCAGTGAATACCTGTTTCCCCTGCGCCGGGTCGGGCCGGGACTGAAATAATGATATTCACAAAGCATAAAACCATCTTGTGAATCAAGCAGGTTAATTATCCGGTGCGTGCCGCGGCGTATGGAAAACAACTCATTTTTAAGGATATTCGTTATCGGATGCTGTTCTGCGTCTTTCAGGAATTGCCATCCCATCTCATCGGCGATGGATGCATATACCGACCCGGACCGGAGTTTTCGAATCAATATTCTAATCAGAAGAACTGTCATTATTACGGGGAACCCGAGAAAAAGACACAGGAAGATAATCGATTCTATCATGAAATTATTTTACCATCATCTACTGTATTACAGGGTGATCATTCCTGTTTGCCTTCTGCCGGAATGGGGAGTACATTGGGAATATCCCGGGGGATATAAACAATTATGACCAGAGGAAATAAACAGATAGGCCTGGTTGAAGCCGTAGCTATTGGAATCGGAGGAATGGTAGGAGGGGGTATTTTCGCCGTTCTCGGTCTGGCGGTTTCTCTATCTGGCGGCGGAACTCCAATAGCATTCCTTTTTGCCGGAGTTCTCGCTCTGATAACAGCCAAAAGCTATATTAAGTTATCTCTTGCATTTCCTGACCGGGGAGGAACGGTCAGGTTCATTAATCAGGGGTTTGGACGTTCTGTGTTCAGCGGGGGGATAAATAATCTTCTCTGGTTAAGTTATATTATAATGTTGTCCCTTTATGCTTCCGCATTTGCCTCGTATGCGGCAAACCTGCTTCCTCTGTTCGGTGGAGGGAGATCTGCTTTTCATCTTTATGCCTCGGTAATAATTATTGCCGCAACCATTATTAACTATGCCAGTGTCAGAATTGTGGGAATTATAGAGGATTATGCAGTGATCATAAAGCTGGTAATTCTGCTGATATTTGCAGCTCTCGGTTTCTACGGCCTTGCGTCCAGTTCACATGTGCATCAGCTTTCTTTTTCCGCATGGAAAAATCCTTTAAGTCTTTTAACTGGTGGAATGGTAATATTTGTGGCATATGAAGGCTTTGAACTGATTGCGAATGCAGCACCGGATCTTGTGGATCCTGACAGGAACATTCCGAGGGCATACTACATCTCTGTTATTTCTGTAATTTGTCTGTATCTTGGTATAGCGGTAATCACCGTAGGATCACTCAGTTTTAAAGATATAGCCGCCGCTGAAGATTATGCTCTGGCTGAAGCCGCCCGGCCAATTCTCGGACAGGCAGGTTTTGTGCTTATCGGGATTGCCGCTCTTATTTCAACCTTCTCTGCTATAAATGCATCTCTCTACGGTGGCAGCCGTGTAAGTTATGAAATTGCAGAGGATGATGAGCTTCCCCATGAATTTTCAGGCAAACTCTGGAACCATCCTGTTGGTCTGCTGATTACATCTGTTCTGACACTCATGGTGGTTAACCTGGTTAAACTGGAAAGTATTTCCACTGCAGGGAGTTCCGGGTTTATACTGGTATTCTCCCTGGTGAATTATGTGGCCTGGAAATTCAGCATGGAATCAGGCAGCAGAGGAGTTGTTTCTGCTGCAGGTTTTTTCCTTGGACTTGTCTCTCTTTCAAGCCTGCTGGTACAGCAGTTTTTATCAAACCGTTTTGGTGCGGTTTTGGCCGCTTCTATAATTGCTGTCTCTTTGGGAATAGAGTGGATTTATAAACGAATGGAACCAATGACTGTTTCCAGGAAGTGAGGTGCCTGGTATGAAAAGAATGCTTGTAGTTTTTATTGCTCTTTTATCTCTTCCATTAACCGCGGAAGGGCTTAAAACGGTGAATCAGACGGAGAATCTGGCAGAAAAGCTGGTGACAATGTTTTATGCAAAGGATTTTAAAGGGGGTATTGATGCGGCCCGTCCATACTGGCCTCTGCCACAGAGCGAACTTGATGGACTGACGACAACAATTATCAGCCAGTGGGTAGTTGTAGAGAACCGATTCGGGGAAGCTACCGGATACGAGCTGATAAAGAAAGAAAAGATCGGCAGCTCATTTATCCGCTATTATTACCTGCACAAGTTTGAACGGCACGCAATCTACTGGAATATTACCTTTTACCGTCCGGAAGATCTCTGGGTAATCAATACCATCTCGTTCATGGATGATCTTGAGATATTGTTCGAACCGGCAGAATAATACAGGATTAATCAATGAGTACAGCAGCAGGAAAAACGGTTGGATGGGGTATTCTGGGGGCTGGAATAATAGCCCGTAAACTGGCCGATGCAGTTGCATCTGACCAGAACAGTCGCTTGCTGGCAGTTGCCTCAAAGGATACAAAGCGGGCTGCTGCATTTGCATCTGAGTTTTCCATTCCCCGTGCCTGTTCCTACAAAGAGTTAGTGAATGACCCGGAGATTGATATTGTATATGTTGCGACAACTCACAATTTTCATTATGACTGTGCCCGTCTTGCCCTTGAATCGGGCAAGACGGTTCTTATGGAAAAGCCCTTTACGGTGAATGCACTCCAGGCGGAAGAGTTGGCTGCTCTTGCCCGAAGCCGGGGGCTACTGCTTGTGGAGGCCATATGGGTGCGGTATTTGCCCAGTCTTATCAAAATAAAGCAGATGGTGGCAGAGGGGAAAATCGGTGAGGTTCGTCAGGCTACAGCAACTTTCGGAAACTTTGTTCTTCCTCGTTTTGAACAACGTCTGAAGGACCCTGCTCTGGCCGGCGGTGTAACCCTTGATATGGGAATTTACCCTATAAGCGTTATCAGTTATATCCTTGGGGAACTCCCTTCGGAGGTACAGTCCATGTGTCGCTTTTCAGATGAGGGTGTTGATGAGGTTGCGGATTATCTTTTTCGTTATCCTTCCGGCTGTCTGGCGCATATCGCCGCAAGTTACAACCTGAGAATGGAGAAGCGTGCATGCTTCTACGGCAGTAAAGGTTATATTGAGTTTGATAATTTTCCTGCAGGAGCCGGTTTTACTCTGAATCTGCATAACGGGACAAATGATATTGTGCAGAGTGAACGCATAGAGCTAAACCAGCATGAAAACGGATTTGTATATCAGGTTGCTGAAGCTGTGAGATGTCTGCGGTCGGGGTTGACTGAAACTCCGGTGATTCCACTGGATGAAACAATTGCCCTTATGTGGGTTATGGACAGAATGCGCAGAGAGTGGGGTCTTCAGTATGATTTTGAATGAGAGCTTAAGCTGTTGAAGGAACCCGGAGAAAAACAGGAATGAATTATTTAGAATCAATCCTTTTATTGCAGTACGAGAAAGCACTGCAGATACTGGAGGAATGCTTATGCAATTTTGATGATGAACTCTGGCTGGATGAAGAGTATCAGAATCCAGCCTGGCATATTGCATATCATGTTCTCTACTATACAAATATCTATCTTGCCTCATCGGAAGAGGCTGTTATGCACTGGCAGCTGGAGCAGGGTGGCCTGCAGTATCTTTCAAGCAGTGAGCACCCGGAGTACAGCGCTGCTGCCAAACAGGCAGATATCTATACCAGGGAACAGTTGATCTCTTTCCTTGGAATAATCAAAAGGAATTTGACCGGCTATCTGCAGAAGCTGCACCTCAATGATCCAGCATGGCCACCCTGGTATGATGAAACTAAGGGTGAGTTTCACCTGAACAATCTGCGCCATCTGCAGCATCATCCCGGCGAATTGATGGAGCGTCTGAATAACCGGGCGCAGGTATTCCTATGAGTGGTATTGAAATATTAGTAAAAGAATCATAAAAGTTGAGCTCTCCTGCAAAAATGAGTATGTTTCACCCTATAAAAGATAGGAGATGCATTATGCAAAATGTAAAACTCAATGCAAGAATAGCGGGTATTCTTTATCTTATTATTACTGTTGCAGCGGTAATCGCCCATTTTCGGGTACCCGCTTCCCTGTTTGTTGACGGTAATGCTGCCGCGACAATGACAAACATTCAGGCCGCACCTACAGCTCTGAATTCCGCCGTCGGTGCGGAACTGGTTATTCTCTTAAGCGAGGTAGTTCTGTCGGTGCTGCTCTATTTTCTGTTTAAACCCGTGAGCGCTGTTGTTTCCTTTGTTTCCGCCGCCGCCAGGCTTATGATGACGGGAATCCATGGAATCAATCTGCTAAATTATTTTTTCGTTATTCAGTTTGCGGTAAACCCGGATTATGCAAAGGTATTTAGCGGCCCTCAACTGCAGCAGCTTGCAAGCCTCTTCATCGATGCCCATGCGTACGGCTTTACCCTGGGAGTCGTTTTTCTCTCGCTCCATGCAGCGCTTCTGGGATACCTTATTTTTCGCTCAGGCTACTTTCCGCGGGTGCTGGGAGTTCTTTTCCTCATGGCTTCTGCCGGATATCTTTCAGACAGCCTTTCGCTTCTCTTTGTGCTAGGTTATATCGTTACTCCGGCTTTTATTGCTGTGCCAATAGCAGTTGCAGAACTGGCCTTTCCCCTCTGGCTGCTGATAAGGGGGTTGAATATGGAAAAATGGAAGGAGGCGCAATGAGGTATGCGATCCTTCTTCGCGGTATAAATGTAGGCAGCAGCAGTCCTCGGGTTATCATGAAAGATCTCAGGAAGAGACTTGAAGCGGAGGGGTACACCGATGTATCCACCTATATAAACTCGGGAAACATTCTGATCGGTTCAGGGTGGGCCCGGAAAGACACTGCAGAAAATATAAGTCAGCTTCTCCGTGATCTTTCAGGAAGCGAGATTCCACTGCTGGTAAAAACAGTAGAAGAGATGCAGGCTATTGCCGGGGCTGTTCCTGAGGGTTGGCAGAATGACAAGGAGCAGAAAAGCGATGTCGCTTATCTGTTTCCGGAAATTGATACCGAGGATACTATCGATGAGCTTCCTCTTGTGCGGGATAACCTTGATATCCGTTATGTCCCCGGTGCAATTATCTGGAATGTACGCCGGGAGAACGTGTATAAGAGTCGGCTGAGTAAGCTGGCAGGTCATAAATACTATAAATATATGACCGTACGGAATGTAAATACTGCCCGTTTTCTGGCAGAATAGAACATGTGAAAACTGTCAGCGAAGAAGAACTGGTTTCCAGCTGGGAAATGGTCTATAATATTTCTCTGAACATGCTGCATAATCCTGCAGATGCGGAAGATGCTGTCCAGGAGATTTTTGAGAAAGCAGCCCGGCGCATCCAGTCCTTCCAGGGGCGTTCAGCCTTTTCAACCTGGGTCTACAGCATTGCCCGGAATCATCTTCTCGATATCAGACAAAAAGGCTTTAGGGATGAAATATCCTTTGACCTGTTTGAACGGGATGTAACCGGGTTTGACCCTTATATGAATGAACTTGGCCTCAGTCCTGCGGAAGAAAAAATCTATATTGATCAGATAAAAAACGGCTGTACTCTGGCAATGCTTCAATGCCTTAAACCGGAAAGCAGGCTCATATACATTCTTTCCAACATTTTTGCTTTCTCCGGAAAAGATGCAGCGGAGATATGCTGTATGGAAGAGGCCAAATATCGAAAAAAACTATCCCGGGCACGAGCCGCTGTTTCGGGCTTTATGCAGAAAAACTGCGGATTGCAGAACCCGGTAGCCTTCTGTTCCTGTCGAAATCGTATTCTCATTGCCCGGGAACAGGGCAGGGTGCAAAAGGATTTTCCATCACATACTCCCCGGCTGATTCGGGATTGTACAGCTGAATTAAACGAGCTTGATGCTTCAGCTGAAATATTCCGGCAAAACTGGTTTATTGAACATCCGGTGGATTTTGCCTTGAAAATTAAATCCCGTTTTAAAGTTTTTGCAGAAAATTTCCTATGCTCATCCGAGTAACAGTCCTTCGGCCAATCCTATCAATGCTCCGAGAAAAACAGTTGCTGCAATAATCTGAGGCAGAGCTGCTTTGTCCATCCGTACAATCAGGAACAGCAGGGGCAGGAAAACCATTCCAGCTACACAGATTCCGTTCTGCCATGGAGAACTGAAGATGGCTGCTTTGTGAATGAAAATACCGCTGACAAGCCACATGAAAAATGCTGACAGGATAAACATGGGATCAAGTTTTTTCATAATCATGGGAATACAATCGAGAAATCCTGCGACAGCCCCTGCTGCAAGGGCAATGAGAATCTGGTTCATGAAGAACTCCTTCTGATGGTTTCATTATATTAGACGCCTCATGGACAAAATTGTGACAAAAAACTTTTTATACGAGGAAATATCTGCTTTAATGAAGATGTGGAAAATTATGATTATCTTTTAAGTCTTGTACTCTTTGTTATTACATGTCTGTTTTTCTTTCGGTATGAAAAAAGAGGGGTCATCGCTGATGCGGAATTTCAGCAACTGCCGTCAATTGGGCAGTTGCGCAATCTGACATCCCGGGCGGTAAAGAACCATTATGTTCTGCTGTTTTTAATTCCAGTTTTATTCTTTCTGCTGGGATTGATTACTTTATTCTACCAGATACAGCAATACAGCAGGTATGGCCTTGTGGAAGAAGCCCGGGGGGTTATATTTTCTAATCCTTTCTCAGGCAAGACCTTGCAGGAGATTGCTCTCAGACTGTATTATGATCTTCCAAGTGCCTTTAGCTTTTTCAGATTCTTCTCCTATTTTAATCCCCTGGTTGTTTTTATCTTACCCCTGTTTGTGATGAAAAAGACCAGAGCAGAAAAAAGCGGAAAATATCTTGTTCCATTTTTAATAGCCTGTGTACTTATTGCAGGTGTATTGGTAACTTTGTATTTTAGAGACAGTGTCCCCGGATCACTGATAAATATTCTTCATGTAGGTCTGGATGTACTGCAGCATTATTTTACCGCCTATCTTTACGGCTATGTAGTTGCATTGCTTTTTGCATTACTGGAAGGTGGAGAAACGGATATGAAATCGCTTCATATCCGTGCCGACCGGGCTCTGTTCTCAGTGTTTGCAACCATGCTTCTGTATACCCTGTTAACCTCCTTTGAAACATATGTACGTCGTTTTATACCGGCTTTCAGCCCGGGATTCGGGATGAGCAGAACGTTTCTTGCTATTCTATTAAGACTCTTTTATCTGATTCTTGTCCCCCGGCTTATTCTCACTGGAAGGTCAGCTAGGCGGGAGATCGCTGATACCGGTGTTCTGTTAATGAATAAAGGGATGGTTTTTGTTAAGCCTTTGCTTGTCATGGCTGTAATAAATATTTTGCTTACATATGCTTTTCGAATATATGCAGTCTCCTTCACTGTCCCCGGTATATTTCTGCTAATACGAAGAGTTCTCTATTTTGTCGTCTATTTTCCTGTTTCGCTGTTCCTGCTTAATTACCTGGTTTCCTGTATTCACCTTATCTGTGAAGACGGACGGGACACGTCGCCGGCTGATTAACACAATTCTCACCGGTCCTGCAGCTGACACCAGCCTCAGGAGGGGGGCAATTTTGAAAAATTGTTCATATCCGCTTTTGGGGAGGGTAAAATTGCTGAGCAGAAAGTATACCCTTCACCGGGTAAACTGTTTTTCTTTTCTGGATTGTTCCATAGGTGATCTTCATTTCTTTGATGTTTTCAGCCTTATATATGCTCCTGATTAGTATCCAGGTTGGCGCTCTGTGTGTGGGGGAGTTTACTCTCAATTATGTTTTTTTTATGCCTTGTAGAGATTCTTCTGTGTCTGGTCATTGTGATCACCGCTGTCAGATGGAAACCGGATTACCGGTAAGGATCTGTTTTTAACAAAAAATCTATTATCTCCAGTTGTTAAATTTCTATATTAGTTCTGTTTTTATCCTTTTTAGTATTCATTATTGATATGTAAATTGTTTAAATAGCACACTTTAGCTGTATGTCAACTAATTTTTCAAAAAAATTTGACAAAGCATATCCTGATTCAAATAATTCTTATTACGGATTCGTACTAAAAATCTATTTCTGTAGATCAGGAGGATTTGCATGGACAAAGAACAAGAAAAGGTTATCGAGGAAGCTTGGAGCAAAGAGTCGATAATGGATGTAGAGATAAACATCATTGAACGCATGATCGGTTGCAGGACAATCGAAGCTGTTGAGGCAGCAATAAGCTATGCACGCTTTCTGCGGCTCTCCGGTCTGAACAATGATAATTATCCCCTGTTTCTGCGCTTACTTGAGGTGGAGAACCACTGGGTAATTGACTCTCTAATCGGGGACAAGGATCCCTTCCTTCTCCTCAGCTCAATTCACCCGAACAACTATGTGATTCTGAGCGCATTCAAACTGCTCACCAACTGGCACCCCGGGGGAATCTATCCGAAGACCCTGGCAATTATTCTGGGCGTTCTGCAGGCGAGCTACAGCTCTCCGAAAGACGGTTACAGGATCTACAACACCAGTATCAATGATGTTAACAACCTGGGAAAACATCTGAACAAGGAACTTGGACAGGATGATCCCAACAACCGTTGTATCCTGGATATCCTTGACCGGCTCGGCTCTCTTGCGGGAACAACAGAGAATGCCAATATTGAGCAGATGGCACGTCAGTCAAACAGTATCAGAACCTTCTTCTTCGATAAGAGGAAAAAGATGGAGGATATTATTCCTCAGGTACTGCTGGTCAAGTCTGACTACATCGCAAAAGAGATAGCCCCGGACAAGGTCTTCGCATAAGGGCAAGGAGAGCTTAATATGAAAGAACTTTTCGAAAAGAAACAAACATGGACACAGACCGATATTGCAAGCATTGAGTACAGCCTCTTAAAAGGACTTATGGGCTGTAGAACCATAGAAGCCGTAGAGTCGGCTATGACCTACGCAAACTATCTGAACAGCATTGGTATTACCAGCAGCAATTATCCAATATTCCTGAAGGTTCTCGGAGTGCGTAATCACTTTGTTATCGATGCCCTTCTGGGAACACGGGATCCTTTCCTCTTTATGAGTTCCATTCAGCCTAACTATTTTATTGTGGCTACCTGTTTCAGCTTCCTGGCAAAATATCACCCGGCAGAAATCTACTCAAAAACCCTCGGAATTATTCTGGGCGTTTTTCAGGCTGCCTACAGTAATCCTCTTGATGGATACAATATTTATCCTCCAACAATTGCGGATGTTAACAGTCTTGGTAAGCATCTAATTGAAGAGAAGGGTCAGGATGATCTGTTGAACAGAAGTATTCTCGATATCCTGGACAAGATTTCTGAACTGGAAGGACAGGGTAAAGATGAAGAAATGGAAGACCTGGCAGTTCATGCCCACAATATCCGTAACAACTTCTTCGATTCAACCAAGCATCTTGTACAGGTTATCCCCGATGTACTGTTAAAATCTGAAGTAAACCTTGATCCCGAGGTTGAACCCCGTAAACAACAGCCCCTCGCAGATGTTGAAAAGAGTGCTCCCAAGAAGGCAGCCCCGAAAGAGGCAGCTTCCAAAGCAGCTCCTAAAGAAGACGCTAGGGCTGAAAACTAATCACACGTCAGCAGCAGGACTGGAAGCACCGCTGCCAGTCCTGTTGTCAGAAGGAGAGTACCAATGATGCGATGGGAAGAATCTGGTTGGGATCAGGAAGATCTGAATAAACTGGAACTGTCCTTTCTCAACAGAATTTTCAAACTGGAAGAATCTCAGGGTGTTGCAGCTACTGTCACCTTTGCTCGGTACTTGAATATGGTTGGAGTAAATCCAGATAATTATCCGGTTTTTTTCAGGCTTATAGCCATGAGAAACCACTGGGTTGTGGATGCGATTCTGGGAAAAACAGATCCGGAAGAGTATTTTATCAATGTCCAGCCAAATTTTTATATAATCCGGGAGTGCTTTCGGGGAATAACCGAAGTAAAGCGCGGCGGTATTTATCCGAAAAGTCTGCAAATATACCTCGGTATTCTCAGGAGAACCTACAGTAATCCTCTTGAGGGGTACCGGGTGTTTCCCCTGGATACGGTGAATGTAAATAATCTGGGCAAACATCTTAATGAAGAAAAGGACCAGAAGGATCCGTTGAACCTGGATATTCTGTCAATTTTGGATAAGGTGGCCTCCCTTATAAGCCCGGGTAAACCCGAGAGTGATGAGGCAATCATCAGTGTGGCAACACAGGCGAACAATATTCGCGGAAAATTCCTTGATATGACGAAGTCTCTGAACGAGGCAATCCCGGACCTGCTGCTTGAGTCCGAGGATTATACAAAACTGGAAATAGCGCCTGGCGAGTAGTCGTAACTCGATACTGAATAACAGGGAATTGAAAAACCCGGGGTGTATGTAATCACTCCGGGTTTTTTTTAGCATGCTGTATTGTCAGGTACAGACTATTCCGGGCAGTTGGATACTGCTATCTGAATGGTCCGGTAATACGGCGGATAAGTTTTTTTACAAAGAGTTTCAGACGAGCGAAAAAGCCCTTCTTGCCTGATGGTTCAGCACTCTTTCCTCCCTGTTCTCCCACCGGTGGGGGAAGGATTGAATCCTGAGACAACTGTTCCTCGTCCGCGTTCCTGTTATCTGAATTTCCTGCAGACTGCCCTCCAGATACTTTCTCCTCTGCATTATTTCCCAGTTCATGCTGTCTGTTTTCCATGGAACCGGAGGATGTGTTTTCGAAAACCGGGTTTGCCGGGGTCCCGGTGTCTGTGCTGTGTGTCAGGTTGCGGTCAGTCCGGTTTCTGTCCGATCGGTTATGCAAATCGCCTGTTATAAGCTGGCTCTTATCTGTTTCATGTTTTTCCGGATCCTCACGGTCTGTATTGATTCTGGCTTTTTCATACTCACTGCCTTCTCCCAATGCTCCGTCGCCTTCAAGCTCAAGAAATTCTCCTGTCAAATCCGGTGTCCCATCTCCGAAAAGATACTCTTCCCCAGGGCCTGCTTTCCGGGTGGTGAAGCCCGGATGCTTACCGGATTCCCGTTCAGAATGCCCTGAGATCTCCTTACTGTTCTTACCGTTAATATTCCGGCTGCTGGCTTCAGGTCCGGTTTTTTCGTTGGGAGGAAAGTTCTCTGAGAGAGGTGTGTTCTGCGATTTACCGGAAGTATGCCTGTTCTCATCTATGGGAAGCACGGGGGCTGCTTTTTTACTCTTTATACGGGAGGTGGAATCGTTACGGTTCAGCTTGCTTGTTAATCCGCTGAAATGGTCCTGAAGCTTGCGCAGGATTTCCGCAACCTTTGTACTGCGGGCTTCGATATCAGTGTCAGGTTCATAAAGGCTTCCTGTTATACTCTGAGTATAACCCGCCGCCTTTTGCTTCTCCTGACTGGAAGCCCCGGCATCCGGAGCTTCCAGTTCTTCCTCAAGGGGAATCAGAAGCTCCGGTTCATCTGAGCTGACGTAATCCTCTTTTCTTCTTCTGCCTCCAGAGTTCTTTCCTTTTCTGCCGGAGATCAGACGTTGAAATGCGGAAACCACCCGGCTGATAAATCCCTCTCTTTCCGGAGGAGGGGAGCCCCCTTCTGGGAAAAAGTCTCCGTCCGGTGAGGGGGTGTTCCTGAATGGTTCCAGTGGTGAACGGTGAAACTGCTGCCGGGTATTCGGGGGCGCATAGTCCTGTTCGCTGGAGATTGTTTCATTGCTGCGTATGCGTTTAAGGATATCAGAGTAGTCCTGTGCTTCCAGGCGTGCCTGTGCATGATCATTCAGGTGATCAATCAGTTCTTTTTCCGGATGGATGCGTATTATTGTATTCAGCAGTTCATCTACAGAAGAAAAGGACTCCGGGTTTTTTCTGATTTTTTGGAAGATTTCCCGAATAGTCGCTTTTTGTTCGGGATTCCCGTCATTCTCCCCGACCAGCTGGAGCAGTTCCATTGTAATTACCGCGGTCGCATAAAGATCTCTCTGCGGGCCGTCGGGATACTGCTGTGCAGGTAGATAATAGGGCTTGATTTTCTGTACATAACGGCCTTCCGGAAAAGCATCTACAAACAGGGACACGCCGATGTTACGCAGCTTGATCCGTCCGTACTCAATATTGGCGTCAGGGACAACGATTGCACGGGGAGAGAGACTGTTATGATGCATTCCTGCCCTCTCCAGGCTGGAGAGTCCCCGCAGCAGAAAGATCACAATATTCATTACCTGATCGAAATTTGTAATCAAGCCTTTATCCATAACCTGCCGCAGAGAGTATCCTTCAATCCAGTTTGAGGCGATGAACCTGGTATTCTCGTATGAACTGTACTCAAAAGGCGCAAGAATATATGAATTGTCAAAATTGTATATCCTGAAAAAAAGATCTTCGAAGCTTTGCAGAACGCTTTTAGGAGGATCGTTCTGCAGAAAATTGAAGAATGAGATGGAAAAATTATTAGGAGAGTACATGGCCTTTGCCCGCCATGTAGAAAAGATTTCATTCTCACCCAGATTTTCCTGAAGCAGATAACAGTTGTTAATCGGCTTGCCAATAAATTCCATATAAACTGCTTCAGGTTTTCTTCTTGTAGTAATCCAGGAAGGATTGACCCATTCCGGAGTAGCGGTCGTCAACCTCTTTCTGCTTGGCTGTATCCCGGGGGACAAACCATTTACGGAAATATTCCACAAGGTACTGTATGCGGTACATTATATTGTTCGTAATTTTTTCCGCCGTGGCTTTCTCATTCTCAAACATGTCACAGGAGAAAACCTGCCGGCAGATTTCAAATATCTTCTCATGGGATATGCTGGACATTAAAGTGAGTCTCTGGTCGAAGTCCTCAATGGAAAGATCATTGAAGTTGTCGGGCTTGAGCAGGGTAAGAAAACGGGTCTTCTCTTCCCGGTGCCAGCCGAATTTGTCATCCAGGCCGAAAATCTTCATTCCTTCCGTTTCCAGGTCTGCTTTGTTATAGTCGATCACCACAATAAAAGGCTCGCCGTCGGTATCGTGTTTAACCAGGTAATTGTTGGGGTTCCGGTCTTCATCGAAGAAGAGCCAGCGGTTGAGCAGGTCGTTGGCAAGCATTTTAATGTAGGGTTCCTGCAGATAGTTATAGCTTCCAATCTGCATTGCGCTGGGGATTTGCTTTGTTGCACGATAGAGAACATTCCCGTGGTGATAAACAATAGTCGGGGCGGCGGGAGTTTTCAGGAGAAAATCGATATAAAAGGCAACCTCCTGTATCTTATGCTCCGGGCCCTCGGCGGCGGGAATCTCTTTCAACAGCCAGGAAGCCCCATCCTCGTCCAGAGCACCGGTATATCCGCGGACTTTCGCGAAAAATGGAACCAGTTCATCATCACCAATATCTGAAAGCTGGAGGTTGCACATGCTGGTAATAAGTTCTTCAATGGACAGGTCAAGGTAGAGGGTTTCTCTGAAGCCGGGGTCCTTTACCGTGTCAGCTATCAGCATATTGGTATTTTTCTCAGACATAAAATTTCTCCGCTTTTGCTGCAAAAGCATACTTCTCTGTAATGGTGCCGTCCTCAATCAGAAGATATGGTCCTCTTGTCTGCAGATTGGTATAGATGATTATATGATTTTTAATGCCGATGATATCCCGCCATATTCCGGTAAGATTACCGGTATTCCACATGGGATTATGCCCGACAATAAAGGGGGTGTCCTCCGGCAGATTCAGCTTGGCAAGCATCTTGCGTATATCATGCTCGCCGTACTCCTTCAGATTGGGATTGCCCCTGAATTCGTGAAGTCTGTTCCACATAAGCTGCCGGTAATAATCTTCATTGTCCTTGATATTCACAAGTTCATGACGGGAGCAGCCGTTGCGGATTGGGCCAGCATGGGTAATTGCAAATCCATTTCCGATTATAAACATGGGAAGGGCTTCAAAAAATTCTGCTACAGCCTCCACATACTCATCTCCCCTGTGTTCCTCCAGGTGAAGACGGAACTCCAGCCCCTGCTTTATAGCGCTCTTTGCAAGCCGTTCCTCGAAGGTGTCATGATTTCCACGGATATAGATCATATCGTGTTTGTATTGCAGGATAAGGCTGAATACCTCTTCGAGTACCTGCAGAGAGGAGGCCATCTCACGCATTTCTCCGGTCTGGTCATTGTGTACACCGTCACCGATTATGATTATGCGCAACTTTCCCGCAGCAAGCTTTTTCCGGTTATCCTCGTGATCAATAATTGCCTTGAGGTTATCCAGTGCGCCATGCAGATCGCCGATCACTATGACCGGCCGTTTATCTTTTGAAAAATCGAGAAGTCCGCCCGGTCGTCCCTGATCGTCTCTGGGCCTGTCGGGGTTGCTTTCGACAATTTTTATCGCTTTGCGAATCTCAGCAGGACTGATACTCATCGTTAATCTCCTGAATTAATTATTAGAGATTTTTCCGGCGAAATCAAAAAAATCTTCCGCCGGGCGTACCTCTCTGGATTCGCGGTTCAGTCTTACCAGCAGAACTTCAGGAATTGTGTCTTTCAGAGATTTGGTATTATCGAAGAATGCGTCCCGCATGTTGAAAGCCAGCCTGGAAATACCCGCTTTATGAGGGGTGTAATCCATCTGCCCGAGTTTGGTCATCCTGTCAAATATTTCGAGTATAAGCGAGTTGGTTGCATCTAACTGGTCTTTCGCCTCATCCAGAAACTTTCCGATATTCTGGAGATCTGCAACTTCAATGGGATAGATGTCGTAGCCCGTATCGGGCTTGTGATAGGTGTATTCTATTGTTCCCAGCACCGCCAGAAGAACCTTTTCATAGATTTGCCCGGGATGCCAGGAGGATATGAGCTCAAGTGCATGACGGATAAGATAGGCATTTGGACGAATAGAGGAGAACAGAAGTCTCGGATCACGGTCTTCCAGGAGTTCATCCACAACCCATTTGTTATTTGTTTCAATAATTTTCAGAAAGAGAAGGTAATTCTTTGAAGTGATCCCTACATGACCGAGATATTTGGCGAAAGCCATGCTGGACCCTACCTGTATGGGGGAAGTTACACCAAAGATGCCTTCCAGTATAATCTGTCGATTTTGCATGATAATTTCGTCGAAATCAAACGACAGGTAATCACCGCCCATTAATATCCCCAAAAAATCCTTCTGTTCCCTATCATATCCAAATAGGAGTATATAAAATAAGTATCATGGATATCATTCCTGATAGCAAGATTTGGAATTCACTATTTTTCCGGGCTTTCCGGTAAGGTTTATTAGTGGATAACAGACCTTTCTGGGAGCAGCAGCTCGAAGAAATCTATCAGTTTGCCCGGCTTCATCACTGGGTAAACCAGCTGAATGAACTGATCGAGGGGTTTGCTGATGATTTTTCACAGAATCATGAGCAAATCTCCCACAGAATCCATTCCAGGCATCTTTCGCTGCAGCAGGACCCGACAGACAATCTGGTTTCCCTTGTTTTGCTGCATAAATTTCAAACACCAGTCCTGGAAACTACAGAGAAGCTGTTTTATTTGCTTCATGGTAAGCTGGATAGTAAGGATCAGCAGTTTCTTATCCACCATTTTTTCAAAGGAACACTTCCTCTTTCCACGAATGACAGTCATGAAATAATAATTCGCTCGTTTATTTCCTATAAAAGGGCGTTATATCATGGAATGCAGATTGAAAATCTTGTCTCTAATGTGAACCCGGAAGAAACAGCTTTGTTTTTCACAGTGCTTATCTGCAGAGTTGATGTCCACCCCCAGAACCGTGCTTTGATAAACCTGCTTCTTTACAGAATTGAAGCCAGACTCCCGGAAAATGTCCTTCAGGGTGTGTTGGCGTACCTGAAGAAGCTTCGGCAGGTTCTATACGAGGTTTATACCCGGGGAGAGCAGGTTCTCTCCGATGAATTGAACATTTCCGACGAGCCCGATCTGCTTCAGATTGAAGAGAATTCTTCCATAGATACAGCCAGTGGATATGAGCCGGATGAAGAGCCACCTCGGGACCTGTCTCTATCTGAAAAATCTTCTGCATTAACCGCATCCGGAAATACAGGCTTGGAAGCTTCCGCTGATTATGCAGGGGGGTGGACTGCCGGGGAGGAACCCGGAGGTATGGAAAACCCCCGGGAAACAAGTGTTGAATCACCGAACAGAGGCATGACGGCTGATCAAAGACAAGGGGAACCTTCGAGGGGGCAGGGGAATATCCGCCAGAAGGACGGCTTTGCGGCGGCTTCTTTTATTCAGAACAAGGAAAGTCTGCATCAGAACGGTTCTGCAGATAATAGAAGTGTTTCGGGAGATTTTAATGGTCTCACCGGATCCGAGTCGGGTAGAGCCTCCGGGGCGCTGGAAGGGGCTGTTCTCTCGGAGCCGGAAAACAGCGGCAACAACATATTTCAGGTGGCCTTTAACCGGAGTATCGAAAAGCTCCTCGATCTTCTGGGGGATGATGATGAACTTCCAGCTGAGGAAGATTCTCTCATTGCCGATATAACAGGCGACGAAACGGACGGTGGAACAGGCAAAGGCGACATTGAAAAGCCCAATGCTCATGGAGCTGAACTAAAAAGAGGGATGTCTGCAGCTTCAGGGCCTGCAAAGACAGAACGGCTAAAGCGTTTCGGTGTTGGTATCCTTATTTCCCTGGCAGCCGTCGTGCTGCTGTCGGCCGTTCTTTTTTTTGCAGCGGGACAACGGAATACTTCGGAGCCTGTCGCGGCTGCTCCTGACCCCGTACCGGCTGTGACTGTACCGTATACGGAGCCGAAGCCAGTGCTCCCGGAGATTGTCAGTGATGTCCGGCAGTTGACCGGTGAGCATACCTCTTCTGCAACGTCTGAAGACACCGGTGGAAACAGCATCAATCCCGATATCAAAGTAGAAGACGGTACCTTTCTCTGGCGTGTTAAGGAAGGGGAGTCGGTCTGGAAGATGTATGTCTTCGCCAGAGGGGGTTCAGGTCTCTATTCGCTGCCCGTCGATGTAAGCTGGAGCGCTTTTCTTGAGATGTTCAGGAATCTTAATCCTATGCTCCTCAATCCGGATGTAATTTACCCCGACAACCTGTTGCGGCTTCCCGGAGATGATCTTATATCAGCAGACCGTGGGGAATGACTGACTCCAGTCCTTTGGTTGTATCCAGGGCCGCATCCCTGATTTTCCCTGCAACCAGGGACACTCCGCCATACTCCCCAGAGGGAAGTGTCGTAACAGCTTCCAGTATCTCTGTGATAAACCGTTCTGCCGTCTCGTCCTTTAAAACCAGATATTTTACTGTGTGGTAGAGCTCCTGAGCTGTCAGGGCATGAATTTTCATGCCATCGGCAGGATGTGTGTACACAGATGCCAGAGTACCTGTGCATGCATGAACAACTCTGGGATCTGTTTCCCCGGCTCTTCGGCTGCTGAGCAGATTCAATAGAGATGCCACCAGCCTTTTGTCCGGGGTAATACGGGAAAAGAGCGACTCCGGCATTCTCTTTTTAAACACCGCATTCAGCACCTCTGTATCGTTAAGAGACAGTACCTTTAAGTACATGTACAGGTTTTCAGTACTTACGGGCAGATTCGCCAGATATACAGCAAACCCTCTGGCTCCCTCTATTGCTGCCTGTGTTCCGGATTCCAGCATCTGATTAAGCACGTCGGATTGATTCATGAAAGCTCCTTCAATTCAAATCATAGGTTATCCATGGAGACATTGCAAAAAACCTCTAACTCACAGTATTTTCAATCTGTAAAGGAGAATTTTACAAAAAATGCGCAAAAGTACTTGATAATTATTTATCGATAAATTATTATCGTATTATCAATACTGATTAGGGATTTATTCCCGGGAGCGAGAGCGATGAATAAGTTATCGTATCTGGTTATTACTGTAGTTTTTGTTTTAGCCGCTGCAGGGTGCAGCACCCGGCCCTTTACCCCCGGAAGTTATATTGGTATCGCACCGGGGATGTATGGCGATGAAGTTGCTGTCGACGTAATAGTTGATGCGTGGAGTATCAAGTCTATCAAGGTTTTCAGATATAACGAACCTCTCAAGGCATCCGGCGTTGCTCTTGAGACTATTCCAAAAGCAATTATTGAGGGGCAGACCCTTGATGTGGCTCCGATTCCCGGAGCATTGGGATCAAGCAGGGCAATCATCAATGCAGTAGCTAATGCATTGAATACTGCTAGTGCAGACTATGGACTCTCAGGTTCAGAAAGGTTTTTTCCGGCAGTATCTGCTGATGGGACAGTGGCTGTACTGGAATAACAGGCCGCATAGAATATCAGGCCCGGATATGCGTTGCATACCCGGGCCCTCTTTTTTTACTGTACTGATTATACTTCAGCCATAATATCTTTATTCATTCCTACAAATGTTTCCACAACTATTGTTGTTGCTTCTTCTATAAGATCGGACTGCTCCTCGGCAGAGAGACTTTCCGGGCAGGCGACAATGGTGAATACCGGTGATGTCCTGCTTATGGGGCCTTTACTGAAGCTCAAGCATTTATCAGTCTCGGCATCCTCGGCAATGATACAGCCTTCCCGGGTTATTGAAGCGGGAACGTCGTTGCGAAAACCGATACTGGTATAGTCAATCTTGCGCTGTCCGCCTACAAGAGGCCCGATAGAAATAAGAGATCCGGAGTAGGTAAGAGCCAGTGCGCCGCGCTCATCATCTGCAGCAAAACTGCCCACCTCATCCATGCCCATCTCTATCATAGACTCATCAAAAGCCTCTTTTTTCTCAATCCATCCAGCTCCCAGGCGTGCAATGATATCTTCATCTGTTTCCAGGCCGAATGACTCGGCAACTTCATTCAGGTGCTTGTTGATGATTTCAGGCAGTTCAGTCATGGTTACATCCATGGTTTCCTCCAGTAATTCTTGAAATATGATACCTAATAGATATATCTTTTCTCCTGCCGGCGATATGTGCCGTTTGGTATGTTTTTCCTGAAAAGCGGTGGTATAAAATAAGTATGTCAGTTTCGAAGAGCAGATCGCCTTCCCGCTGGTTCCTGAAGGGCCGGCTGGCCGATGGATCTCCCTGGACCATTCCAATCCGTGATTCCCGTTTTCTTATTGGCAGATCTGCAGACTGTAGTTTGATTCTGGATTCCATGGAAGTCTCCAGACGCCATGCTTCAATCAGTACTGAAGCAGGAGAACTATATATTAATGACCTCGGAAGTCAGAACGGTACTTTCCTGAATGGTTCTACCGTTGATTCCGGAAGGCTGCTGGAAAATCGGGATATTCTGAAGATCGGCAACCATGAGTTTATGGTCTGTGAAACTGAGCAACAGCGGGTTGAAGCAGTTAAGACACTTGTGGATGAGCGCGGAAACAGCCGCTTTGCGGACCGGTTTGGTCTCTCTGTCAGGGAAGAGGAGATACTGTATCTGCTTATCCGGGGAGATTCGATGCAGGAGATTGCGCGGAAGCTGTATATTTCCCCGGGAACGGCGAAAAACCACGTTCTTAAAATCTATAAAAAGACAGGATGCCATTCAAAGATTGAGATTGCCAATGCCTACCGGGGGTATGCAGAATAACCTCCCGAATCCCGGCAACGTGATAAACATGCGATGAAGTTTTTTCCATGGTAGACTACCGATATATGAAAGCAGTGATATGTCGGGGTTATGGTGGATCGGAAATCCTATTTTACGGAGTGAAGCCTGTTCCTCTTTTCGCAGCAGTTGTTAAAGGCTTCTCTGGAGTAACAGAGAGTTTGTCGTCAATTATATTTTTTATATGTGAGGGAACTGAATGAGTGACTCTGGTATGAAGGGCGAAAAGGATTCCTGGGCGGTAGGCGGCGGTCTCCTTCTCGGGTTGGGCATTGGTTTTATTTTTCTAACCAGGTCAGTGTTGATTTTTATCGGCCTTACAATTGCCGGACTCGGGTTTGGTCTGGTTGTTACAGCTTTATTGTCGGCCTTTAAGGATAATAATTCCGGAGGCTGAAGTGTTTATACGAAAATGTACCTCTGATGACCTGACTGAGCTTATCCGTATCGGCCGGGAAACCTATTATGAAGCCTTTTATTCTCTCAATACCAGAGAAACTATGGATGTCTATTTAAATGAGGCATTCAGCCGGGAAAAGATTCTAACTGAGCTTACTGAACCGGCTTCCAGGTTCTATTTCTGTTATTCTGATTCTAAGAATACTGTTCCTGCAGCATACTTCAAGATTAATCTGCCCTCAGCACAGACAGATCTGAATGAAGAAGGGTCTCTTGAGCTTGAAAGGATCTATGTCTGTAGTGAGTATCAGGGAACGGGTGTCGGAAAAATCATTATTGAAGAGGTTGTTAGGATTGCCCGTGCGGAAGGATTTAAGCGGATATGGCTGGGAGTCTGGAAGAAAAACTCAGGAGCGGTTATTTTTTACCATAAAATGGGGTTTGTAGTTACCGGAACTCACCGTTTCAGGATGGGTGATGAGCTGCAGTCTGATTATATTATGACCCGTGAGTTACTTTGATCAGCTGATGCAGTGTGCAACTCTTTTTCTTATGAACAGCCTGGGGAAATCTTGCGACAGTAACGGTCCTGCAAAAATATCTGTTTACCCCGGTTACCATTATTCTATTTTTGTGTACCCTCAGACTGGCACTCAGAGAAGATGCCTTGTTCTTTCTGAAGCAAGATTCAATCGGTAGAAAACACGGGAGACATAATGCTGCAATCCATTTTCTCTACAATACTCGGTGTAATTATCCCCATTTCAATCCCTGTTCTTTGCGGGGTTATCCTGACGAAATTCAGAAACCTCCAGACAAAACCCCTGCTTACTGTAGCTCTCTATGTAATGAGTCCTGCAATTATCTTTAAGACACTGCTGAATGCTGAAATCAGTATGGGTGATTTTTATCTGGTTCTTGCGTTCACCCTGTTGAATGTGTTTCTGTTATGGGTTGTCGCCAAATTGACAGCCCGATTGTTCCGGCTGGATGAAGCGGAAACGGCAGGACTGACTCTTGTTTCCACCCTTACAAACTGCGTAAATTATGGCCTTCCACTTATTCTTCTTGCCTTCGGCGAGGCGGGACTTGCCAGGGCGTCGGTGTATGTGGTGCTTATGATGATCCTCACTCACACCGTGGGAATCTATTTTGCCGCCCGGTCACAGTTTTCCGGAAAAAACGCTCTGAAGTCGGTATTTTCCCTGCCGGCAGCCTATGCGGCCCTGGCGGCAATTCTTCTGCGGGTAACCGGGCTGGATCTGCCCGCTGGTATTGCCAGGGGTGTTGAACTTCTCTCCGACGGCTATTCCCCGGTGGTTCTGATCATTCTCGGTGCCCAGATGGTGGGAGTTAAAGCCTCAGGCCTTGCCAGGGAGGGGCGCATTGCCTTCTCTGCTGGTTTGCTTATCCGGATGGTTCTTGCGCCGCTGATTGCACTGATTCTCCTGTCGGTGCTGCGGATAGACGGACTGTTGCGGTCGGTATTGTTTATTGAGGCATCTCTGCCGGTGGCGATCAACGCGGTGATTCTGGCAGAACGTTTCGACGCGGCGGAAAAAACGGTCTCCAACACCATCCTCTGGTCGACCCTGCTCTCTTTTGCGGTTCTGCCTTTTCTTATTGTCTGGGTAGCGGGATAAAATCCTGCACAGATGAACAGCTTCGGATGCCAGGATTGTTCCCGAAAAGGTTTGCGGTCAAAATGAGGGAGGGATCTTCCTTCTGAACAGTCGGAAAAGCCTCTACAGATAAACTACCAGATCGTCCAGGGGGCGCCGGTTCTTTACCGGCGGTTCCTTGTCCGGGTAGCCAACAGGCGTAAATGCTAATGGTTCCCAGTCGGGCCCGAGTCCGGCGAACTCCCTCGCTTTATCCGGATCAAAGGCGCCAATCCAGCAAGTACCAAGACCAATGGAGGCGGCTGCAAGAATAATGTGGTCCATCACTATGCTTGCATCCACATCGGCATAGTTCTTATTGTCCATTCTGGACCATGCATCCGAGGGGCTGGTGAAAACACCGAGTACATAAGGTGCGGCGGTAAAGAATGATCTGGGATAGATCGCCTTCAATGCCTCCTGGTGGTCGGCAGTCCTGATAACCACAACTTTAAATGGCTGGAGATTACAGGCGGTGGGAGCCAGCCGGGCAGCTTCAAGAATTGTATTCAGCTTTTCCTGCTCCACCGGAGCATCGGTATATCTGCGAACGCTGAATCGTGTTTTTATTACTTCAAGACAGTCCATGGGAACCTCCGTATCGTACAGTAGACAATTTCCTTCCGACTATGTCAAAGGGGCATGTCCCGGATGTAGCGGATAACTTCCCGGTCCAGGCAGTGTTCGTGCCAGGATTTTTTAGTCAGGAATCTGTTGACCCTTTCCGGGTTCAGGGGCAGGGCAAGGGAAATAACCGATTGAGCTCCCGGCAACAGATACTCAGGATCTCCGGAAGGGGGTGCGTTTTTCAGCCGTTCCGTCGAGGCAAAACCTGCCATACAGCCATGTTGTTTCGCAGTGCTCTTCACTAACTCCTCAAGTCCGCTTATCATATGTCCATGGTTCTTTAATTAATGATGCACGTCAAGGAGCGGAGGATGCTGTCTGATACCGCCGGGGAGAGATTTACTGTATGGCAATAGCGGAGATACTGAAAAGGGACATAATCAAGGCTCCTCTTGAGAGTTCGGAAAAGAGTGATGTAATCCGTGAGCTGGTAAACATCCTGCACGAGGCAGATCTTATTGACGATTCCGAGGCAGCTTTTGAGGTGGTTGCCAAACGGGAAGAATCGGGAAGTACAGGCCTGGGCATGGGTATTGCTGTTCCGCATGCAAAAACAGATATGGTTCCGGGGTTTACCCTTGCGCTGGGGGTGGCTCCGGAGGGGATTGATTTTGATTCTCTTGACGGCCAGCCGGCGAAACTTTTTTTTCTTATTCTTGTTCCCCCGAATCAACCGGGCCCTCACAGTGACGCTCTTATGGAAATAGCACAGATTTCAATGAATACCCCTCTGCTGAATACTCTCTGCTCTGCTGAATCACCAGAAGAGGTACTGGAGGCTTTTTCGCAAAGCTGAGAGGCTGTTTTCTCCGGGTTTAACTGTTTCATTCTCATATCTGGTGTAGAATTAAATAAGTTAATGGAGTTGTATATGAAAGAAGTTAATAAAATCCCCTCTCTTTCGGCTCTCCTTATTCTGGATGATGAGCCCGTATCTGAAGATTCCGCTGATACATACAAATCTCTGCATGGTAAAGGTGCCTCCCTGGAGGTCGGCGGCAGTATTGTTGCCCGGGGACGTATAAAGAGACGATTTGGAAAGCTAAATTTCGTGGTGCAGGAGGTTTATCAATGAGAAAGAAGGGAATTCATCAGGTAACTGTGCCTCTTGAAGTAAGTCTCGGTGCAAAGGATCTTACTCTCGAGCAGGCTGCTTTAATACAAACAGGATCCATTGTCGAGCTTGATTCATGTGCCGGTGAACCGGTTGAAGTTCGTCTTGCCGGGGAGACTGTCGCCTTTGGTGAAGTTGTTGTTATTGATGAAAAATTCGGTGTGCGCATTACCGGACTCTTGTCCGGGGGTAGTGCCGGTGAAAAGGTCTGAAATAATTGGAACCTGCGGCCCCGACAGGGACGTAGGCATCAAGCAATATGATTTCCGACGACCGGATAAATTTTCCAGAAAACAGATTCGCTCGCTGTCTATTATTCATGAACAGGCCGTCAGGGATCTGACTCGGAACCTTTCTGCTCTGCTTGGCCGGGAAGCGGTTGTTCGGCTTGAGATGGTCGATCAGATGACTTTTGATGAATTCCTCTCTCTGTGCCCGGAGGGACCGGGTGTCTATTCTATATACGGAGATAGCAGTACTTCTGTTTCGTCGCTTGTCCATTACTCCAACTCTCTCAGCATGAATTTCCTCCATTGCCTCTGCGGCGGAGCCGGGTCGATACAGGCTCCGGATAAAGATCTTTCCGATATGGAGCTCTCCCTCTTTGAAGGTGTCTGCCTGCCCGTTTCTTCCAGCCTGTCCAGGGCCTGGAAAATAGCAGATGTTACCTGGCCGTGTTTGCGGCAGCTTGAAACGAATAAGCTTTTTGTCTCGTTTTTACCACCGGGGGAGATGATTGTGTATCTGCGCCTGGGAATTCGGATTGAGGGGCTGAAGGAACATATTGATATAGCCCTTCCGTATCTGTTTCTGCAAACTCACCTGCAGAAGCTTACCCCTTCTTCTCTTTACCGGGATACTTCTGCCGGTGCAAAACAGAATGGAGGAGAACGGGTGGTAAAGCCTCAATGTGAAAGGGTAATTCCCATGCCCGGAATGGATTCTGAAACCCTGTATGCCTTGAAGCCCAGATTATGTCTGAGGATTCCTCTGAGTAGAAAGGGTGTCCAGATGCGTACCGGCGGAGTAATCGGCGCAGATCCCGGTTCTCAGGTTACTGTAGGGATCCTCCCGGCAGAATCTCAACATACACTTCCTGTCCCGGAAGAATCTGTTTCTCACCGTCAGGACAATTACGACGATTTGCTCAATGCCGTGGCAGAACTTCCTGAAGATTCAGCGGAGTTGATATTCAGGACTCTCCAGCCGATTCTTCCGCAGATACAGGCGGCGGTTATTTCTCTTCTATCATCGAAGAGTGCCGCGGCGGTTTTAAACCTGTATTATCCAGAGAAAGCTGCGGAACTCCTTCAGCGTTTGTCTGAGCTGCGTATACCTGATATCAGTATACATCAGGAACTTGCCGGTTCTTTTATGAGAATACTGACCCTGCAGAGAGACCCCTCCCCGACAAGCCCCCGGGGATCGACACAGGCTGCTGATATTCTGCAGTATACCGATGCTCAAGTCAGGGAAGCATTCATGCGTCTTGATTCCGGACGGGATTCTCGCCAGCGCTGATTTCTGCCTGTTTTCCCCTTCCAAAAAATTTGTGTGCTTGTTCTGAGACAAAAGCCGGGGTATCATGATGATACGGTTATTTATGAACGAGATTATCGGAAAAGTACAACAAACCGAACAGGAAGCTCAGGACATCATCTCTGCGGCGCAGGCGGAAGCCCAGCAACTTCTGCAGCAGAGCAGCAGGGCTGCTGCGTCCCTCATTGCCGATGCGAAGAAATCCGCAGACGCCGAAGTAAGGGAAACCGCTGTCAATGCACGGGAGGAAGCCGATCTTCTGCGCAGGGATCTGCTGGAGACAGCGGCGAAGCAGGCGGGGCTCTCTCTTGAAGAACGGGGTATAGATGTTCCTTCGGTTATTGATGCACTGACACGCCGGGTACTGCATGCACGGCTGCCGGGGGATTGACCCGTGGCAGGCAGCAGACTGGAACGCTATGCATTCATCAACGCCAAACTCAAGACGCGTTTAAGCACCTTGCTGCCGGATGATTTCTTTTCCCGTCTTATCCGCACCTCTACTCTGAACGAGGCTGTTCAGCAGCTCCGGGATACTGAATTCAGCTCTGTGGCACAGGTATATGAGGCTACAGGAGATCTTAAATCAGGGGAGCTCGAACTTTTTTCCCTGGAAGCTGAGCTCTTTCGGGGAGTAAGGAAGCTTCTCTCCGGTGATCTTCTCTCCTTCCTGGATGCTCTGTTCCGGAGGCTCGAGATTGATAACCTGAAAGCAGGACTCCGGCTCTGGCTCGACAGAAATATCCGTAAACGGGACATAAGTACACCGCTTGGATACCTTTACAGGGAGAGGCTTGTGGATGAGTACGATATCGGCAGGCTCATTCAGGCTCCGGATATTGACGGACTGCAGCAGGCCCTTGCCGGGACACCTTATCGGGATATACTCGCCCGTATGGAGGACTCCTTTGCTCAGAATCCATCCATGTTTTCTCTGGAGACAGCCCTGGACCGGTTCTATTATCACGGGATCTACCAGGCTGCAGGACAGCTTGATTCGGCGGATCGAACAATTGTTGCACGAATGGTTGGAACAGATATCGACCTTCAGAATCTGGCTCGAATGTTCCGTTTTTCCGGTTTTTACCAGATGAACCCTGAGGAGATCAGGCCTCACCTGATTCCTGGAGGGCTGCGGCTTCCCATGGATCTCATTGTAGAAGCCGGACGCAGTCAGGATAACCGGCAGATCCCGGAGGCTGTTACTGCAGGGTATCCGGAAATTGGTGCCCTCAGCAGTGTCAGGGGAGAAGATATGTCTTCCCGGCTGCTGCTGGTGGAAGGGCTGCTTCAGCAGATTCTTTCCCGTGAGATTTCAAGACTCCTTTCGGGGTATCCCTTTACCGTCGGTATTATGCTGGCATATTTCAGCCTGAAACACCGGGAGATTAAGCGGCTCTGTGCTGTTCTGAATGCCAAATCATACGGGATGGGTGAAGAGGCCATGGGAGAGCTCGTATGATGTTCACCAGCCCCATGAGTCATTTGACGGCAGTAGTTCCGGGAAAGTCTGCGGATGCTGTTTCACGCAAGCTTCTCTCCCTCGGGATGCTTGATTTTGTGCGCATGGAGGACTTTGCTCCGGAAGAGATTTCACTGCTCTCTTCTTCCGGCGGTACTGTTCCTGACTCTGCAGGCAAGGCCTCTCTTTCCCGGCTGACGGAAGACCGGCTGCGGATTGAAAATATCGCATTTTCCCTCAACGGCTTTTCGTTGAACTCAGTTCCTCTTTCGGTGGATACTGCACCCTCCCTTGATGTTGTGTCGCTGGAACAGAGTCTTGATGATCTCGGCAGACAGTTGCAGGAGATACGAAACCGGCAGCAGGAGATCAACAGGGAAATTCTGAAGCTTGAAGAGTTCCGGGGATCTGTTTCCGGAGGCGATGCGGGACAAAGCGGTCTGGATCCTGCCCAGTTTTCGACGGGGAGCGGATTCCTTGCCTATCTTACCGGTTCGATTCCTGCGGACGTTCTTGAATCAGTCCGGTCCCGGCTGAAACGTTTTCCCTCCGTGGCAATTGAACTACCCAGGCAGGAGGATCGACTGCCTTTGCTGATAATGGTTCTCAAGCGGGATTTACGGGAAGCAGAGGCAGCTTTGTTTGACAGCGGATGGGTGGAAGGTAAACTTCCTGTGCAGGAAGGCCATCCGGGAAGAGAGGCTCTGGCCAGCCTGGAGGGTAAAATCAGGGAACTGAAAACCGGACTGTCGGATACTGCTGCAGAGTATACCCGCTGTATTGAAGATAAACGTGAATGGCTAACACAAAGCTGGACTGCGCTGCTGGTGCACGAGCGGCTGCAGAAAATTTCCCTGTTCTACACCAGAACCCGCCGGACGGTGCTGTTCAGCGGCTGGATACCCCGGGCAAAATGCCGGGAACTTGAGGATGCTCTCCGGGAGGTGGTACAGAAGAGTCTCTGGCTTGAGTGGCATTCTCCTCAGGAGGTCAACGCCGGGACTGATGGACGAGTCAAGGTTCCCGTGGAACTGGATAATCCCGGTTTTCTGAAACCCTTTGAAATGCTTGTGGAGAACTACTCCGTTCCGGCTTACGGAACCGTGGATCCGACAGCTTTTGTGGCGGTTGCCTTTCTCTGCATGTTCGGACTTATGTTCGGCGATGCCGGCCAGGGGCTGGTTCTTATTCTCGCCGGTCTTCTTGCTCCAAGGGTTATGAAAAACGCATCTTCCGGGATGCGGCGTCTGTTTACGCTGATTACCTACTGCGGAACAGCTGCGGTAGTCTCAGGTCTTCTTTTCGGTTCCTTTTTCGGTTATCCCCTGCTGCCGCCGCTCTGGTTTAATTATCATGCCCTGGTAAACGGACACGCCAGTGGCAGTCCGGCAATTCGTTCTGTCTACGATATTCTGCTGATCACCATCTACTTCGGCATCAGTATTATTGCCCTGGGGCTGTTTATCAACTGGATAAACCTGCTCAAGCAGGGAGACTGGTTTTCTCTTGTTTTTGAGAAAGGCGGATTCCTGGGAGGATGGATCTATGGTTGGGGAATCTATACCGCATTTTTCTTTGCAGGAACCGGTTACCGCTCCCTGCCTCCAGGATGGCAGTTGATTGTCGGCTTTCTGCTGCCTGCACTGGTATTGTTTTTCAAACACCCTGTATCCTCAGCACATCACGGGAATACACATATTGGTCCGGGTATGATTATGACCTTCCTGATGGAATGGGTTGTAGAGCTTCTTGAAATTTTCTCGGGATACCTGGCCAATACTCTTTCATTCATGCGGGTAGCCGGTCTGGGGATTGCTCATGTAAGTCTTATGACTGCCTTTGATCAGATTGCCGCAATGACCACCTCCGATGGGGGTGTTGGTCCATGGTCGGTCCTTATTCTGATTCTCGGAAATGTCCTGGTGATTCTGCTGGAAGGGCTGTCGGCGGGGATTCAGTCTTTAAGGCTTAACTATTATGAATTCTTTTCAAAGTATTTTTCCGGATCGGGGAAGGCCTATGCTCCGATTTCGTTGCGTAATAATTAACACAGGCAAAATAAGAAAGGAGCGTTCAATGGATGTTCGAAAACGGTTTAAACGGCAGGTTTCTGTTCGGTTGGTTGTAATGATTCTGGTAATGGCAATTATCAGTCTTTTCTCGACAGCGGGATTATTCGCCGCCGGCAGCAGCGGGGCACAGGCAGCTGCTGCGGTTGATCCCGGTGTACAGCAGTTCGGCTTGCTTGCAGCGGCTCTGGCCTTTGGTCTCGGAGCCATCGGTGCAGGTATTGCCATTAGCCATGTAGGTGCGGCAGCCATGGGTGCCATAGGTGAAAAACCGGAAATCGCAGGTCAGGCTCTTATATTTATTGCCCTGGCTGAAGGGCTCGTGGTGTTCGGATTTATTACTGCCCTGATGATTCTGGGTAAGGTCTGAGAAAAAAGTCCGGTACGGCATGACCTATTTTCTTATCGGTGATGAAGATGCAGTCCTCGGCTTTGCCATGGTCGGTGTTTCCGGTCGGGTGGTAACCAATACAGAAGAGGCTGAATCCGCTTTCAGGGAATCCATCGAAGGCGGTGAGGCGGGAATCATCATAATTACCGAAACTGCAGCGGATTTCATCAGACCGCTGATTGACAACTATATGTTCACCTCGGATTTTCCTTTGATTGTGGAGATACCCGGGCCCGGGGGAAGGGATCCTTCCCGTCCTTCTTTGCGAGAACTGGTGAACAGGGCTATAGGAATAAATCTTTCCTGATGAGAACGGGGATAATTGAATGGGGATAGAGGGGACTATGACATTTTCCGGCAGCGGTGAAGAAGCAGTAATTCAGGGAATTTTTTCCGAAGCCCGTGAAGAGGCGGCAAAAATACGCCGTGAAGCAGAGGAAAAGGCGGAGAAAGAAATGTCTGAGGCCCGGTCCCAGTGTGACCGTATCAGGAAACAGGCCGAAGAGCGGGCAGCGGATCTCCGGGAGTCTATCCTGGTCGCGGAAAGATCTGCAGTTGAGGCTGAGCTGCGGCGTCAGGCTCTGTCGGAGCAGGAGAAAATATACAGCGAATTTTTTATTCGTCTCAGAAATCAGCTTTCCACCCGGATGCAGGCAGATTCCTACCTGGAAACACTCCGGGAGTGGATTGTAGAGGGAGCGGAAGGACTCGGATGCGGTAGTGTGGAGCTTGTGGTAAGCAGAAAGGAGCGGCATCTGATCGATGATGATCTTCTGCGGCAGTGCGAAAAAGAGCTGCTGGATCAAACGGGAGAATCTGTCCGGCTTGGAATTGCTCCGGAAGACGGAGAAGGGCAGGGTGTTTTTCTTCGCGATGACTCCGGCAGACTTGCCTACGATAACCGGGTGGATGCGCGGATTCGCAGGGCCCGCCGGGATCTTGTCCGCATTGTGGCTGAGGCGCTGGAAAATGCAAAGAAGGTTCAGGAATGAGTGAGACACAAAGAGAACGAATTATCGGGAAAGTGCGCCGGGTTAATGGTCCTGTTGTTGAAGCCGATGGGGTAACGGATGCCGGTATGCTCGAGATGGTTGAGGTTGGCGAGGTGCGTATAATCGGCGAAGTCTCAAAGCTTAACGGCGACCGTGCAGTTATCCAGGTGTATGAGGACACCACCGGTATTCGCCCGGGAGAGAATATTTACGGCTCCGGTATGCCCCTGAGTGTGGAACTCGGACCTGGGCTGCTGGGTACTATTTATGATGGTATTCAGCGTCCTCTGGAAGAGATTTTCCGGATTTCCCGGGAGTATATAAGCAGGGGAATCAGTATTCCTTCCCTGAATCGTGAAAAAAGCTGGGGATTTACACCGGTGCTGAAAGCAGGGGATCAGGTTTCTCCCGGTATGGTTATCGGGACTGTCCAGGAGACGGAGCAGGTTGAACACCGCATTCTGTCTCCTCCGGGCTGTTCCGGTACTGTTATGGAGGCCGCAGTCGCCGGTGAGTATACAGTCGACGAGACAGTGCTGAAGGTTGAAAGTGATAAGGGCCTGCAGGAAATCTCCATGGTGCAGCGATGGCCCATCCGGGTCCCCAGGCCTGCCAGGGGACGGCTGCCCCTGGATATTCCCCTGATTACCGGTCAGCGGGTAATCGATACCCTGTTCCCCCTGGCAAAAGGGGGGACCGTTGCAATTCCCGGCGGGTTCGGCACAGGAAAAACCATGACTCAGCATGCCGTGGCCAAATGGTGTGATGCTGATATTATTGTCTATATCGGTTGCGGTGAACGCGGCAACGAGATGACCGATGTTCTTACGGAGTTTCCCAAGCTGATTGATCCCCGCAGTGGATTAAGCCTGATGAATCGTACCATTCTTATTGCTAATACCTCTAACATGCCGGTTTCCGCCCGGGAGGCGAGTATCTATACCGGTGTTACCCTGGCGGAATATTTCCGTGACCAAGGCTACCATGTGGCGATTATGGCTGATTCCACCTCCCGCTGGGCGGAAGCTCTGCGGGAACTCTCGGGGCGTATGGAGGAGATGCCTGCGGAGGAGGGGTTTCCTGCCTATCTTCCCACCCGTATTGCGGAGTTCTATGAACGGGCGGGGTATATGGAGACTTTGGGAGGTTCGGAAGGATCGGTTTCCATAATCGGGGCGGTATCGCCTCCCGGAGGAGACTTTTCTGAACCGGTAACCCAGCACACCCGCCGCTTTGTGCGTTGTTTCTGGGGGCTGGACCGGCAGCTGGCCAATGCCCGGCATTATCCGGCTATTTCCTGGCTGGAAAGTTACAGTGAATATCTGGATGATGTTATTCCTTGGTGGGAAGAGCGGGTTGGTGCCGGCTGGAAAGATGATCGGAGGGAGATGCTGGACCTGCTGCAGAGGGAGGTTCGTCTTCAGCAGGTGGTTAAGTTAGTTGGGCCGGATGCTCTTCCCGACAGTCAGCGTTTTATCATTGAGGTCTGTACGGTCTTCAAGAATGCCTTCCTGCAGCAGAATGCCTTTGATGATATCGACCGCTACTCCACAGTGGAGAAGCAGCAGAAAATGCTGGCCCTTATTCTTCTCTACTGGAGGCGGGGAAACGAGTCTATCCGCAGGGGAGTGACCCTCCTTAAGCTTCGAAGAATGAAAGTTCTGCAGGATATTATCAAGATGAAGTTTTCTGTTTCCAATGAAGATCTTGATGCAATAGATAAACTTGCCGCCCGGCTCGAGCGGTCCATTGATAAACTGGAGGCTGTATATGTCTGATGCAGCGGCAACTGATCTTCGTTCGGGACGGGAGTATATTGGAATCGATCAGATTGACGGTCCCCTGGTCTTTGTCCGCAACACCCATCCTGTAGGCTACCGGGAACTGGTGGAATGTGTGGACACATCAGGGAATATACGTATGGGGATGGTGTTGGATACTTCCCGCGATACGGTGGTGGTTCAGGTCTTTTCCGGTACGGCGTCCATGAATCTCCCCTCCACGAGGGTCCGCTTTCTCGGGGAACCCCACAAGTTAGAGGTGAGCAGGGGGATGTTAGGGCGGGTTTTCAATGGTCTCGGCGAACCTGCAGACGGCGGACCGGCTCCGGCTGGGGATGCCCTGGAGGATGTGAACGGCAGACCCATCAATCCTACCGCCCGGGAATATCCCCGGGATTTCATCCAGACCGGGATTTCCGCCATCGACGGGATGAATACTCTTATCCGGGGGCAGAAGCTGCCCATATTCTCCGGTAACGGTCTTCCCCATAACGAACTGGCGGCTCAGATTGCCCGGCAGGCGAAGATAAAGGGCAGCAAAACGGATTTCGCTGTAGTATTTGCCGCCATGGGGGTAAAACACGATGTTGCCCGCTACTTTATCTCTTCCTTTGAGAAATCCGGTGCTCTGGAAAACGTTGCCCTGTTTCTTTCCCTGGCGGATGATCCATCCATTGAACGGCTGATAACGCCCAGAAGTGCCCTTACCCTGGCAGAGCATCTTGCATTCAGGGAGGATATGCATGTTCTGGTAATCATGACGGACATGTCCAACTACTGCGAATCGCTTCGGGAGATTTCTACCCTGAGGGGTGAAATTCCTTCCAGAAAAGGTTACCCCGGATATCTCTATTCGGACCTTGCGGAAATATATGAGCGGTCCGGTATGCTGAAAGGTTTTAAGGGCTCCATTACCCAGCTGCCGATCCTGACCATGCCCAACGACGATATCTCTCATCCTATACCGGACCTTTCCGGATACATAACGGAAGGCCAGATTGTATTTGAACGGGAGATGTACAGCCGGGGTATCTATCCTCCGGTTGCCGGGCTGCCTTCTCTGTCCCGGCTTATGAAGGACGGAATCGGCGAAGGCATGACCCGGCCGGACCATCCTCACCTGGCCAGTCAGCTCTTTGCTGCCTACAGCTATGTGAAGGATGTGCGTAATCTTGCTTCGGTAATAGGTGAGGAAGAGCTGACGCCTCTGGACCGTCAGTATCTTGAATTCGGTGAGGAGTTTGAGCGCCGTTTTGTCTCCCAGGGAGCCGATGAGGATCGTACCATTGAAAAGACTCTGGATCTCGGCTGGGAGGTGTTAAGCAAGCTCCCACCGGAGGAACTCCACCGGGTAACCGAGGAGGAGATCGATGAATATTACGGCCGTATTGCCGACCGGAGTTAGATTGTGCCGGATAGAAACATAGCTCCCACAAAGACGAATCTCCTGAAACTCAAGAATGAACTGGAGTTCGCCAGGCTGGGATATGATCTTCTGGATCAGAAGCGTAACATTCTAATCAATGAGCTTCTCAATCTGGTGGACCAGACTATTGATTATCAGGAAAAGGTTGATTCCGCCCTGGAAGAAGCCTATTCCAGTTACCGTTCCGCTGCTCTTGCAATGGGAAAGCGCAGGACTGTATCTATTGCGAGTGCGGTTAATATCCAATCTTCCATAAAAATCGGTTCCCGCAGGATTATGGGAGTGTCTCTCCCTCAGGTAGAGACAGACTATTCGGAGCATCCTCCCTATTTCTCCCCCATGGAGACAAGTTTCTGGGTGGATATCAGCATAAATCGTTTCAAATCAGCCCTGGAATTAATGGGGCGCCTTGCAGAGCTGAAGGTTTCCATAATGCGGCTGGCAAATGAGGTAAAGAAAACAATCCGTAAGGTAAATGCCCTTGAGAAAATAGCAATTCCCGATATGCAGGAGTCGGTTGAGTTTATTCGTAACCGGCTGGAGGAGAATGAGAGAGATATGATTATTCTCATGAAGATGGTGAAAAACCGTCTGGAACGCAAAAAAGGAAGTGGCAATGACTGAACTGATCTCACGTATTTTGGTGTATCTCGACGGCACCGAGGAATCGGTAACCGCTGCAGAGTATGGTGTCTGTCTTGCAAAGGAGACCGGTGCATCACTTACAGCACTTTACGTTGTTAATACGCGGGCGCTGCAGGACCTTGTCCGGGCGCGAATTTTTCTTGAGTATGAACAGCAGGAGTACGCCCGGGATCTGGAGGAAGATGCTCATCGTTACCTTGATCATGCCGCGGAGCTTGCATCTGCGAAAGGGGTTCCCCTGGAGCGGCGCAAAGCGGAAGGAACTGTCCTGACGGAAATAAAAGGGGCAGTGAAAGAACTGGAGATTGATACTCTGGTTGTGGGGGCCTTATCACGTATACAGAGCCGGCGGGACGAATTGCATAATGAAATGGAACGGGCTATTAGAAGTGTCGACTGCAGTGTAATTATCGCCAGGGATGAAGAGCGCATCTGGGCGCTTTATGATAAGCTTTAGGTATCGGGAAGAAGGAAGGATATATGGCCATAGCAGACATGCTGCGAATTGAAATAATTAAAGCGCCCCTTGAGAGTACGGAGAAGAATGACATTATCCGTGAGCTTCTCTCTCTTCTGCATAATGACGGTCTTATTAGTGATGCCGATGCCGCCTTCGCTGCTGTACGTAAAAGAGAGGACATGGGCAGTACCGGTCTTGGTGAGGGGATTGCTGTCCCCCACGCGAAGACGAATCTGGTATCAAAACTGACCCTGGCTCTTGGTGTTTCCCCTGACGGCGTGGACTTTGAGTCACTGGACGGGCAGCCGACAAAAGTCTTTTTTCTGCTGTTAGCTCCGCCTGATCAGCCGGGACCTCATGTAGAAGCTCTTACGGAGGTCGCCAAAATCTCCCAGTCCTCCTCCTTCATGCGGCTGTTATGCGCCGCCCGTACACCGCAAGAGGTTCTGGACCTGTTTCAGGAGTAGGCGGAGAAGGATTAACCTTCCTTATCAGTTTTTTGTACCAGGAAAAATATGTCTGTTTTTAGCATGGCCGGCGGGGTAAGCCCGGGATTTGTGCGGAAAACCTCATAGCTGAGTCCGATTCTTTTGTAACCGTTCTCCTGGATGTACTCCTCCAGAAATTTATAGGCTGCAGGCATTGAGCTGTAGGGGCCTTTATGGCGTACTGCAGCGTAGGTTCCTGCGGGAATTTCACCCGGCTTCACCCTGGCTGTACCGCGCCCTTGAAAAAAGACAGGAATTCCTGCCTCCACGTCGATGGTTTCAGAATCCTCAGAATGATAAATTACAAATGGTTTCCCTGCCGGAAGGATAAGTCTTCTCCAGCTGTAGCGGCTCAATTCTCTGAATGACTCATGGAGAAACCGGGGTAGATCTTCTATGGAGCAGCGGGTTCGGACGGAGATGGTCTTCTTTGATTTATGATTGATAATCTGCATGTTTCTGCTTTTCCTGCCTGTTCTATATTAGCGTCCGCTCTTCAGCCGTCGTCGTTCCTTTTTGCTCATGTACCGTACTTCAACCCCACCGAAGAAAATCAGTCCGGATATACGGATTCTCGGTCCGTTACTGTTATATCCGGCGGTAGAATCTTCAATACCTCCGAAAATGGGTGTGCCGTTTACCTCTACAGAGGCATTGTCCGGAACGATAATCTCAACTCCACCCATTACACAGAGGAGATTTATCCGTGTTTCACGAGTTCCAAGAGTACACTGGGAAAGATTCAGTTCGGTGCCGCCGAATATATTTGTTACCTTGAGATTTTCCGGTACATTCCAGCTGCCTTTTCGTTCTGTCCCTCCGAATATTGTAGTGAGAGATCCGCTCGCTGCACGGCTGACATTACCCGACGAGTTTTCCTTCCCCGGAACGGGGATAAGAGTTGATTCCAGAGGAACCAGGGCCTGTCTTGAGGTGGCATTGATAGCGATGGAAAGGAGCTCTTCAAACTCCTCCTCGTTCAGTTCGCCATGGGCATAGTTGTACTGTAGTTTTTCCACCACCTGTTCGCGGTAACTGTTCAGTTCTTCCTGTGCATCCGGCATTTTTATCCTCCCCTATTATTATAAGCGGCGGTTTTCAGCTTATACGCTTGTACCGAACGGGGTCAATGATCTAAGTATTCCCAACGGCTGGAAAATGTCTGTTTAATAAAAACAGAATGGTTTAAAAAATATACCTGAAACCGTCGAGGTATTGTATAATCTATTAAAATTGATTCATCTGGAGCGTGTAATGAAAGCACTGGTAAAGACAGCTGTTGGAGCCGGACATCTTGAATACTCTGATCTTCCCGATCCGTCCCCGAAGCCTGGTGAAGTAAAAATAAAGGTGTATGCCTCGGGTATATGCGGTACTGATATGCATATTTTTCATGGTGGATATCACTATGAGCCGCCGGTAGCTCTGGGACATGAGTTCAGCGGCGAGATTGTTGAACTTGGTGAAGGTGTGTCGGGTTTCAAACCGGGAGACCGGGTTTCCGCGGAAGCTCCAACGGCATTGTGCGGCACCTGTGAGTACTGCCGATCCGGAGATTACCAGCTCTGTACCAATCGTCTTGGTGTGGGCTGGGGGACTAACGGCTCCTTTGCTGAGTATATTGTAGTGGAAGCTGATTTTGTTCATGCAATTCCCTACAGTATAAGTGATGACGATGCAGCTCTGCTTGAGCCACTGGCCTGTGTCTGCCATGGCGTAAATGAGCTTACCAGTATATCGGTTAACGATTTTGTTGTGCTTTCCGGCCCCGGACCGATCGGTCTGCTTACCCTGCAGGCTGCCAAAGCGGAAGGCGCTCGGGTTGCCGTGCTTGGAACCAATCAGGATAAAGACAGAATGAAGCTTGCCCTCGAACTGGGTGCAGACTATATAATCAATGTGCAGGAGCAGGATGCCCGCGAGGAGATTAAAAAGATTACCGGCGGTACAGGGGCGGATGTGGTGTTGGAATGCTCCGGCAGTGAAGCAGCCTTCGATCTGGACCTTGATCTGATAAAAAAAGCCGGCCGCTTTACACAGATCGGTATATACGACAGGAAAATAACCGCCGACATAGACAAAATGCTTCTGAAGGAGATCCGCTTTGTAGGCAGCTTCAGCCAGAAGTATAGCTCCTGGGTACGGGCAATCGACCTGATGTCCCGTGGCCTGGTCAAGGTTGATAAGATTGTCAGTGCAAAGCTCCCCTTGAGTGAGTGGAAGAAGGGTTTTGAGATGATCGAGAATAAAACCGGCATGAAGGTTCTTCTTGTCCCCTGAGGAAAAAACCGCTAATCTTTAAGCCTATGAAAGAAATGCATTCAGCAGTAGTTATCGGAGCCGGCGCATTAGGCCTTATGTACGCCGACAGGTTAAAAACAGCCCTTGGCGAAAATGTCTTTTTTCTGGCCCGGGAGGACCGGGCTGGAAAAATCTCCTCAGCGGAATACAGTATTAACGGCAAACCTGCCTCGTTTTCGGCATTCACTCCCGATGGGCTTGAAGGACCGGTGGATCTGCTTGTTCTTGCGGTAAAAAATCACCATATTGATGATATCCTCCCCCTGGTGAAGGCCGCCTCCGGGCCGGATACGGTCCTTATTTCAGTCCTCAACGGCATCGAAAGCGAAAAGCGGTTGGAAGAGGCAGTACCGGAATCTGCAGTACTCTACTGTATTGCAGTAGCCATGGATGCGGTAAAGGAGGGGAACGCCCTTACCTTTACTTCTCCGGGGCGTCTGGTTATCGGATCAAAAGACAATGATAAAGATAATCCATCCCTGAAAGCCGCAGTAAAGGTGCTTCAGGCTTCCGGAGTAACCTGTGAAATTCCCGATGATATTCACCGTTCGGTCTACTGGAAGTGGATGCTCAATATCGGCACTAATCAGGTTTCAGCCTCTATCGGGGGCAACTACGGTGTTCTTCAGACCAGCAGGGAAGCTCAGAATGTCATGAACGGCGCCATGATGGAGGCTGTGAAGGTTGCTCAGGCGGAAGGCATCGACCTGAGAGAAGAGGATGTGAAAGGCATTTATCCTATTCTGAACGGACTGGGAAGAGATGGTAAAACCTCGATGCTTCAGGATGTGGAGGCAAAGCGTAAAACCGAGGTGGAAGCATTCAGCGGCAAACTGATAGACCTGGCGGAGAAGCACGGTATTTCTGTTCCGGTAAACCGAACCTTGTATCAGGCTCTTACAAGCCTCGAAAGCCGCTACGGGATGTCTCCTCCCTCCGGTTGTACTACATTATTGTAAGCACAATTTCCCGTTCATGCCTGGGTCCGTCAAACTCGCAGAGAAAAATATTCTGCCATGTGGACAGAGCCAGGCTGCCGTCAATTATCGGGATTGTCTCAGACGGGCCCACAATCCCGGCTTTCAGGTGGCTATCGCCATTGCCGTCCTGCCGGTCATGCTCCCAGACACCGTTAGGAATCAGCTTTCTGAACAGACTGACCACATCCCGCTGGACGCTCTCATCCCAGTTCTCCTGAATCATTATCCCCGCAGTTGCTCCCCGGACATAGACATTGCATAAACCGGTTTCTGTTTCCACTGAGGAGAGCCTCTTTTTTACAAGGGAGGTGATATCCACAAGCTCCTCATGCATATGTGTTTCAACCTTGATTATTTCCTGATATCTCATGTCTCCTCCTGCAGCGGCATAAGCTGATTCTGCCAGTATCATCGCTTTGTTTCAATGACCGGCATTCTTGCTGAGCGATTGCCTTTCAGATTATATGAGGTATACTGATACCAGAATTTCACAGGTTCGGAGGATCTGATGTCGGAAAAGCTTGTTATGTTTCACGGATTTGAGCAGGAAGAGGTTCTCGGATTAATGAGGCTTATCAAGGCCAATGTTGCGGCACCCAGGGAGATTGCCTTCTGCATGACCACGGAGCAAAACGCCGACTGGAAAATACGAGACCTGATAGCCGATGTTACCGAGGAGCACTCCTACATGATGAAGATGGAGGATGAAAAGGCTGCTAAGCGGAAAGAGGCAGAATAGATTATTCGTTCAGTAAATTTCATATCCCAATCATAATCCTTTTTTCCGTCTTCTCCATACTCAGGTACAGCTGTCCGGGCCACTCCTTCATCATCAGATGAAAAGCGGGGTTCATTATAACCCTCGAGGAGAACTCCCCGCTGGTGAAGGTGAGGTTTCTGGTGGTGTAGAAGCATGCGGTCCCGTCAATCCAGGCTTCCTCATTACCCTTGATCAGTTCAATCTGGTAGCCTGTAAATGGTTCTTGAGACAGTTTCAGTAGATATACCTGTTCCCTGTTGTTGGGCTGGGATTTCAGTTCTTTCAGCAGCCTGAGAATAATGCTCTCCATACCGGTTAGATCATAAATTTCATGGTTGTATCCCTTGATCTGCCAGTTGGATCTCCGCCGAGATTTCCGGGTTAATCAGATAGTTGTGGTAATTTTCCAGTATCTTTGTAAAAATAGAACCATGTTCCAGAAACAGAATAGGTTTGCGTAAAACGATAGTGTTTAATAACGTTTTGCGAAAAAAGTTGCCATTTTTTACTGTTCATGGCTATATTCAATTCAAAGGAAACAGAATTAATCACCTCGCCGGTATGAGACCGGACAGGCAGGGAGGCACTATAGATGCAATATAACAAAATGACGCTTAAAACACAGGATGCAATGCAGGAGGCTCTTTCGGCAGCTAATTCTGCGGGTCATGCACAAGTTGATGTAGACCACTTTTTAACAGCGCTTATGGCACAGGAGGACGGAGTTGTTCCGCCGCTAATGGATGCTCTGGGAGTAGATTCCCGGGCGCTGAAGGCGGATCTTGAACAGCTTGCAGGTTCCAAGCCTTCCGTCCACGGCGAAGGTGCGCAGGTTACAATTTCTCCGGAGCTTTCCCGCGTGTTAAGCAGGGCAGAGAAAGAGGCAGATGCTCTTAAGGATGAATTTGTATCCACAGAGCACGTACTGTTGGCCATGAGTGGCGGGGAAAACCGGACAGCTGATATTCTTCGCCGTCACGGTGTTACCAGGGAACGTATTATCACAGCACTTAAAGCTATCCGGGGAAACCAGCGGGTTACCGATCAGGATCCCGAAGGCCGCTACCAGGTGCTGGAGAAATACTGTAAGGACCTTACCGCCCTGGCCCGTAAGGAGAAACTGGACCCGGTTATCGGCCGGGATGAGGAGATTCGTCGGGTAATGCAGGTTTTAAGCCGCAGAACCAAGAACAACCCTGTTCTTATCGGTGAGCCGGGAGTAGGAAAGACGGCAATTGCCGAGGGGCTTGCCCGGAGGATTGTATCCGGGGATGTTCCCGAAAGCCTCAAGAACAAACGGCTGCTTGCACTGGATCTGGGCTCGCTTATTGCAGGAGCAAAATTCCGCGGTGAGTTTGAGGAACGTCTGAAAGCGGTTATTCACGAGGTCGCATCTTCCGACGGACAGATCATCCTTTTTATTGATGAGCTGCATACCCTGGTGGGAGCCGGGGCTGCGGAAGGATCAACGGATGCATCCAATCTGCTTAAACCGGCGCTGGCCCGGGGAGAACTGCGCACCATAGGTGCAACCACTCTGGATGAGTACCGCAAGCATATTGAGGCCGATGCCGCTCTGGAACGCCGTTTTCAGCAGGTATATACCCCCGAGCCCTCCGTGGAAGATACTATTGCAATTTTACGGGGTATTCAGGAGCGTTATGAGGTTCACCACGGTGTCCGGATACGGGATGATGCCCTTATAGCGGCGGCAACTCTGTCGGATCGCTATATTACCAGCCGTTTTCTGCCGGACAAAGCCATTGATCTAATTGATGAGGCTGCCAGCCGTCTGAAAATGGAGATTGAAAGCCAGCCTACGGAGCTTGACCAGATTGAGCGGCGAATTCTTCAACTCAATATTGAGAAGCAGGCTCTCTCCCGGGAGGAAGACCAGGCAAGCAAAGAACGTCTGGGAAAACTGCAGGATGAATTGAATGAACTGACTCACAAGCGGGATGCGATGCAGCTTCAGTGGAAGAACGAGAAGAACATCATCGATGAAATCCGTTCTCTCAAGGCAAAGCTTGAGGAGTACAAGATCATGGAATCCCGCTATGAGCGGGAAGGAGACCTTGCCCGGGCCGCCGAGATAAAGCACGGAAGTATCCCCGAAACATCCGCCATGATTGCAGCCAAGGGCCGGGAACTGGAAGGGTTGAAGGGTGAGCACCGGCTTCTGCGGGAAGAGGTTTCTGAAGAAGATATTGCCCGGGTTGTTTCCGCCTGGACGGGAATACCGGTAACCAAGATGCTCTCGTCTGAAATGGCGAAATACCTTGATTTGGAGAAGATTCTGGAGGAACGGGTTGTCGGGCAGAATATGGCCATAGAGGCGGTGAGCGATGCGATCCGGCGTAATAAAACCGGTCTCTCCGATGCAGCCCGCCCTTTGGGATCATTCCTGTTTCTGGGACCCACAGGTGTAGGAAAGACGGAGCTTGCCAAAACTCTTGCGGACTTTCTTTTTAACGATGAGAAATCCCTTACCCGTATAGATATGAGCGAATACATGGAGAAGCATGCCGTAAGCCGGCTTATTGGAGCGCCTCCTGGCTATGTGGGTTACGATCAGGGCGGTCAGCTTACCGAGGCTGTCCGGCGCAGGCCTTACTCCGTTGTTCTCTTTGATGAGGTCGAGAAAGCCCATCCCGATGTTTTCAACGTACTTCTCCAGATGCTGGATGACGGGCGGCTTACAGACGGCCAGGGACGGATGGTGGACTTCCGCAATGCCATCATAATCCTTACCAGCAATCTGGGCAGTGATCTTATTCTGCAGGTGGATGATCCTGCGGAGGTGAGTGAGAAGATTGAGCTGCTGCTGAAAAGTTCTTTCAAACCGGAGTTTCTGAACCGGCTGGATGAAACTATTATATTCAGTCGTCTGGGGAAAAGCCAGATTCTGCGAATTGTGGAGATTCAGCTGGAACGACTTAAGAAACGCATTTCCGACCGCAACCTGAGCCTCTCGGTGGATAAAAAAGCTATGGAGCTGATTGGTGATGCCGGGTTTGACCCTGCCTTCGGTGCCCGCCCGGTTAAACGTGCCATCCAGAGCATGCTGGAGAATCCTCTGGCTAAAAGCATACTTTCCGGGAAGATACCGGAAGGTTCAGAGATAAAGGTTACAGCGAAAGACGGAGAACTGAAGTTCTCCGCCAGAACCTCTTCTGTCTGATAATTGTGCCTCTAAAGCGTATGGTTATAATATCATGTTTTTAGAGGTACCTGTTCGTTACAGCAGGGCGAGAAATGCCCGCATATAGTCCGGCAGGTCGCCGGGTTTGCGGGCACTGACAATGTTGCGGTCCACAACAGCTGCCTCATCTACCCATTCGGCACCGGCATGAATCAGATCATCCTTGATTCCCGGAGTTGATGTCATTCGATATCCGCGGACAATATCCGCGGATGAAAGAACCCAGCCTGCATGACATATGTGACCTATAGGTTTGCCCTGGGTAAAAAAATCACGGGTAAGATTCAACGCGCTTTCATAACGACGCAGTTTATCCGGGGCCCAGCCGCCGGGGACCAGCAATCCTGCATACTGGGACTCTTTTATTTTGTCCAGGGAGACGACTGCTTCTGCAGGAACACCGTACTTCCCATGGTAAATATGACCTTTCTCTTTTCCGGCAAGATCAACCTCAAACCCGGCTTCTCTGCACCGTAGAACGGGATACCAGAGCTCGAGATCTTCAAACTGCTCATCTACAAAACACAATATTCGGGTAGCTGTATGTTTCAAGGACTCCTCCTGAATGAATTGACTGTATCAGTTGAAAATAGGCATATATGAAGAAAATGTAAAATCAGCACGTATGCGGAAAGAACTTTCGATTTTCGGCTTGACTTCTTTGGGTTTTAACCGTATAGATTAACCAAGTGGTTAAATATGGAGGTTAAACCAGATGGTACGACCTGTGGACAGTAAAACCGAAGAGCAGATACTTCAGGCTGCCTATACAGTGATGCTCCGCCATGGCAAGGCGGGTGCCCGGATGCAGGAGATAGCGGATGAGGCTGGGGTTAACAAGGCTCTGCTGCATTACTATTTTCGCACCAAGGATAAGATCTACACAGCGATCCTCGGAAAGGTAATCCGTGAAGTTCTGGGAACTCTGTTGAGGAAAATTGACTTTGAAGCTCCAATTGAAGAGTTTGTACGAGGCTTTGTTGCCGGCCATATTGAAGCTATCCGTCATAATCAACGGATTTTTCAGTTCTTTCTTGCGGAAATCTGGCTTAATCGGGAAGAGGTTGTTCCTGCTTTCAGGGAAGTGCTCTCCGATGGCCGGGGTAATCTTCTTGAGCTATTTTCTGCAAGAATAAACCGTGCTGTCCGTGAGAAGGAGATTCGCCCGATAGACCCCCGTCATCTGCTGATTAATGTAATAAGCCTTGATGTTTTCTACTTTCTCGGTACTCCGATTTTTTCAGCAGTTATGGAGATGACTGACCAGCAGGTTAACGCAATGTCTGCCGAGCGGGCAGATCAGGTGGCTGATTTTATCTGGGAATCCATTCGTTACCGGGATGTAAAGACAGGAAGAAAAGGAGATGAGCAATGAAAAAAAGATACGTAACTGCCGCAGCAGTGTTGCTGATATCTGCTGTTTCACTCTGGGGAGAGATGTACAGCCTTACCGAGCTGCTTCCTGCTGCGGTTAATGCCGATGCTGAAAGCCGACGGATTGCTGCAGGGCTTGAAGAAGCTCGTACAAGAGTGAATCAGGCGAAAAGTGCATATTCTCCCAGGGTAGATGTAAAGGCTCAGGCTGCCTATATTTCGGAACTGCCGGAGGCAACTCTCGGACCGACTACCGTTACTGCGGGAGTTCATGATACCTACGCTACCGCCCTGGAAGCTCAGCAACTGATATTTGCAGGATTTGCCAGAAGTGCGGGAATAAAAAATGCGGAAAACAGCCTTGCCCGGGGGCAGTTCCAGGCCGAAAGCCGGGCGGATTCTGTTCGTTTCAGTCTTGTAAAAGCCGCCTATGCGCTCAGTCTGGCGGATCTTTCGGTGGATTCCCTGGAAGCAAGTCTTGCACGGCTTGAGCTCAACCGCCGCAAGGTAAACTCATTTTTTCTGCAGGGCTTCAGTTCCGAGCTGGATCTTCTTGAGGTTGATTCGGCAGTAACGGAGCTTCAGTTGAAATTGAGGAGTATGAATGCAGATAGAGAATCCGCACTGATACTCCTTCGGCAGATAAGCGGCAAAGATGATCTTGAGGAACTTAAAATTGATGACAGCTTTCTGCAGCTGCCGGATGAGCAGGCTCTGAGGTTGAAGCCATCGGATCTTAGGGAAAACCAGGCTTACCAGGTTACGGATTATGATCTCCGAGCACTTGAAATAGGCCGTACGGTGGACAAGTCGGGCTGGTACCCGTCGGTAAGCGCTTTCGGGAGCCTTAATTATGGTCGTCCCGGGGCAAATACTTTTTCAGACCAATGGCAGTTTTATTATAAAGGCGGTATTGAAGTCTCATTTGACCTATGGGACGGCGGAGACCGGACCAATGCATCAAAAATTACCCAGGCCCGGATACAGGGTACGGAAGCAGCTAGGGATAAGCTGTTGAGCGATCTGCAGAGCCGGGGTGAGCAGACGGTTGAAGCGCTGACTGCCCTGCAGGATCAATACAAAACGACACAAGAGCTTCTGGCGCAGAAGACCAGAAAATATGCACTGGTTCAGGAACTCTGGCAGGCAGGGCAGAAGAGTACTATTGATGTGCTAACCGCTGAACAGGAGCTGACTGAAGCGGATGTAAGTCTGAAAACCATCAGAATACGACTTCTCTCGCTTTATCAGGATTTTCTTCAGCTTATAAATCAACCCGTGTGGTATGAAGGAGACAGAAATGAATAAATTGACATCACCGGTTTTGCTTATCAGTATTGTTTTACTGTCCGCCGCAGGCTGTTCCGGCGGTAAAGACAGTGCATCTTTTACCGGACTGGTGGAAGGGCGGGTCTATGCTGTTTCGTCGCCCGTAACGGATAAACTGATCAGCCTGGAGGTCTCTGAAGGTGATGAAGTATCCAGCGGCATGATTCTGGGAGCCATAGATACGGCCTCGTTGAAACTGCAGGTGGAGGCTCTGAAGGCAAAAGCCGGGCAGATCGGTCTGCAGCTGGATGAACTGAAGATTAATACAGCGCAGGTGGAGGACACCCGCAATTATTATGCCGAGAATTACCGGAAAAACCTGGAACTTCTTAAGGTTCAGGCTGTGTCCGACCAGACAGTACGGGATTTGAAATTGAATGCAGATAAGTGGGAGCGTGAACTTGCAGGGCTTGGTATTAAGAAACAGACCCTGGAACTGCAGAAAAAGGAAATTGATCTGCAGCTTGAACAGCTTGAACTCTCTATAAGCAAGGGATCTCTTATCAGCCCTGCCTCAGGATATGTGGATAAGCTCTTTTATGAAACCGGTGAGTTTGTTCCCACCCTCAGACCTGTTATTCAGGTGGTCAGTCTTACGGATGTGTGGTGTTATGTCTATCTTGGAGAAAATGAGGTCGCGTCTCTCTCTCCGGGACAGGATGTGGAAGCCCGGCAAGGAGAGGCCGTCTTTCCGGCCCGGGTTGAACATATCAACAGCCGGGCGGAATTTACCCCGAAAGAGGTTCTCACCAGCGATAACCGGGCAGCTCTCGTCTATGCAGTACGGGTCGCTGTAAAGAATCCCGAAGGAATCCTCAAACTGGGTATGCCCGTGGAGATCCACTGGTAAGTCTATGGCTGAACTTATTCAGGCTCAAAACCTGCTGAAGAAGTATGGGGATCTCATTGCCCTGAACCGGGTGGATATTGCCGCCAAAGAGGGGAAAATCACCGGTCTTATCGGCCCCGACGGCGCAGGCAAATCGAGCTTTATGAAGATTCTGCTGGGTTTGATCCGGCGGGATGAAGGTGATCTGGATCTGTTTGGATCCGACCCCGGTGATGACCGTGATACGGTCCGCTCCCGGGCGGGATATATGCCGGAAGTATTTTCTCTTTATACCGATCTTTCTGTGGAAGAGAACCTTCTGTTCTCCTTCAGGATCCACCGGGAGAAAGCCGCGGATTTTGCATCACGGCGGGACCGGCTGTACCGCTTTAACCGGCTGGAAAGGTTTGCCGGCGCCAGGGCCGGGACTTTGTCCGGTGGTATGAAGCAGAAGCTTGCACTTTCCTGTGCCCTTATGCATTCTCCTTCGCTGCTGGTTCTTGATGAGCCTACCACCGGGGTTGACCCCTTAAGCCGTCGGGAGTTCTGGAATATGCTCCAGGAACTGAAATCCCAGGGGATCACTATTCTTGTTTCCACCCCTTATATGGAGGAGGCTCTCCTCTGTGACAGTATCTATATGATTAGTCAGGGGAATATTCTTTCCTCGGGGAATCCGGGAACGCTGGTAGCTGAATACCCCGGTGAAGTTATTGAGTTTACCGGTACTGATCTCGCCCCCCAGATACTGCGGCGGAAACTGTCCGAAGTTCTTACTGCTTTTCCGGTGTTTCTCTCCGGACGTAAAGTTCATGCTGTTCTGCCCCGGAAGGACAGACAGCTTTTTTCTGAGACCCTCCGGCGTGTTAAAGATATTCCCGCACGGGCGGAGCTGATCCGCCCGGATCTGGAAGACCTGTTTCTTGTTTCTGTCATGCAAAGGGAGAATAAATGATCAGTATTCAGAATCTGACAAAACAATTTGGTCGCTTCACCGCGGTGGATGACATCTCCTTTTCCGTCCACCCGGGTGAGATATTCGGATTTCTTGGGGCAAACGGGGCCGGCAAAACAACAACAATCCGCATGATGTGCGGCCTGCTTGCACCTACCTCCGGGCAGATATTCTTTCAGGAAGAGGATGTGACCCGCAAGCCGGAGCATATCAAGCAGAATATCGGCTATATGTCCCAGAAATTTTCCCTCTATGGTGATCTGTCAGTGGAGGCCAATCTCGACTTCTTTGGGGCTGTCTATGGAGTTCCGAGGGAGAGGATTCAGACGGAGAAAACAAGGCTCAGGAACACCTTCGGAAATGATATTTCCCGGGGGATTGTTTCCCGGCTGCCCATGGGATTCAAGCAGCGACTCGGGCTCTCCTGTTCCCTGCTTCACCAGCCTCCGCTGCTGTTCCTGGATGAACCCACTTCCGGGGTTGATCCGGCGGGACGCAGAGAGTTCTGGGAAGATATCTATGATATTTCCAGCCAGGGCAGAACGGTGCTGGTAACAACCCATTTCATGGACGAAGCCGAATACTGCGACAGAATTGCCATAATGAGTTTCGGCCGACTTATAGATCTGGATACCCCCGATGTTATCCGTGCAAAATACGGGGAAGAGACTCTTAATGATGCCTTTATTCGTGCCGTGGAAGAGGACCGTTCACGCAGAGAGCAGGGAAGGGAGGTTTAATTGTGGGACTATTCGGTATTATAGCCAAGGAATTCAAGCATATTACCCGTGACTACCGTACCCTAACAGTACTCTTTCTGCTGCCCATTCTTATGATGGTGGTCTTCGGCTATGCCATGACACTGGAGATCAGTAATATCCGGCTTGTGATCGATGACCAGGATAACTCGTATCAGTCCCGGGAACTGGTTCGCAGTTTCGAGGGCAGCACCTTTTTTGTGCTCGTACAGACGGAGATTGCCGATCACACGGAGATATTTCAGCGGCGGCTTGCCCATGCAATACTCACCATCCCCCGGGGCTATGCCGGGAATACTGCAGCGTTGCGTGAGCAGCCCGAACTCAATTTGAGTATAGATGCATCCGATTCCAACCGTGCAGTAATAATCCGGCAGTACATTACCGGTGTTATTACCCGTTCCGTGGCCGGAGACGCTGTCGCTGCATCTCCTGTAAGGGTTTTGCCGGCCTTTTTGTACAATCGGGAACTACAGAGCTCCTTCTTCTTCGTTCCCGGACTTACAGCACTGCTTATTCTGATGGTCAGTGCCCTGCTTACCAGTCTTACTATCACCCGTGAGAAAGAGCAGGGAACCTTTGACCTCATCAAGCTTTCTCCGGTTCATGCCTACGAAATTATTTTGGGGAAGGTTTTTCCCTATCTTGTGCTGGCTATGATGATCGGTGTTCTGATTCTTGTCTGCGGATTTTTCTTTTTCAGGATCCCCATGAGAGGAAGCATAGTTGCGCTGCTTGTTTATCTTCTCCTGTACTGTCTGACCGGCCTCTCCTTCGGTATGCTGATATCCACCGTTGCCGGCAGCCAGCAGGTCGCCATGATGATATCAATGATAGCAACCATGCTGCCCACTCTGTTCCTTTCGGGGTTTATGTTTCAGCTTGCCGCCATGCCGAAGGCTCTGCAGTATATCAGCTGGATTGTCCCGGCCAAATACTTTCTGCTGATTATCCGGGGACTGATTCTCAAGGGAAATTCCCAGTCTGAACTGCTTTTTCCCAGCGGGATGCTGCTGCTTTTCAGCATGTTTTATCTTACCGCGGCAATACGCCGCTTCCGGCAATACCTGGAGAATTAGGGAGTTGGTATGAGACGACTTGGAGCAATGGTAAAAAAAGAGGTTCTTCAGCTTGCAAGGGATAAGTTCTATCTCCGTTTTCTTCTTCTTGCCCCGCTTATGCAGCTTATTGTGCTTGGATTTTCCCTGACCATGGAGACAATTCACGTGCCCACACTTATCTGCGATCTTGAGAACTCAAGCGTAAGCCGTGAACTTGTACGCAGCATCAGCACCAACGACCGGTTCAGCATCACCGGACAGGTCTATACCTATGCAGAGCTGGAAGCAGGTATACACCGCTGGGATGCCAGTCTGGGGCTTTATATTCCCCCGGATTTCTCCTCCCGCATGGAGAAAGAGGGCTATGGCGAAGTTCAGGTATTGATGGATGCCGTGGATGGTAACAAAGCACTTACAGCCTACGGGTATATACAGCAGATATTTGCGGAGGAAGGCATACGTATTGCGGGGCAAAATGGACAGTCAGCAGCTGCTGGACTGCCTCTTGTGCAGCATCATTATCTTTTCAACCCGGAGCTGAGAAACGAAGCGTTTATGGTTCCCGGTGTTGTAGTAGTTATCCTTACAATTATTACTCTGCTGATTGGTTCCATGAGTCTGGTTCGTGAGAAAGAGACGGGTACCCTGGAGCAGCTTTCTGTAACGCCCATAAGAAAGGGAGAGCTTATCCTGGGAAAACTGCTTCCTTTCCTGATTTACTCTTTTGTCGAAGTGGTTATTATTCTGAAGGTAGCGGCAGTAATCTTTCATCTCCAACTTGCCGGCAATGTCTTTCAACTCTATCTTGCTGTGCTTCTCTATCTTTTCAGCACACTGGGATTGGGGCTGCTGGTTTCCACCATTGCGTCTACTCAGCAGCAGGCTTTGTTTATTGCCTGGTTTTTCATGGTGTTTCTTATGCTGCTGAGCGGTTTTTTAATCTCAATTGAAAACATGCCGCTATGGCTGCAGCGAATTACCCTGCTCAATCCCCTGCGGTATATGATGACTGTAGTCCGGGAAATCTACCTGAAGGCAACACCGGTTAAGTTTATGCTGGATCAGCTTGTTCCTCTTGCGATTTTAGGAGGAGGCATATTTGGTGCAAGTATCTTCGCGTTCAGGAAAAAAGTGAAATAGAGTTTTCTCTTGCCTGTGGGCAGGCCCGTAAAATCAGCTTTGAAAGGGATGAATAGTACAGCCGGAGTTGCGGGCGCAAAAAAAGCGGAGGAAACCATTCCTCCGCTTTTATGTGAATCCTTCCTTATGAAATTAAAGCAGTTCCATCCCTTTCAGGATTTTAATTAGCTGTTCTTTCTCTTCGGAGCTCATGGGGCCTACGGGGTCGAAACAGGGGCCTGCTTCAATTCCGAGAAGTTCCAGAGCTTCCTTGATTACTGTGGGGAAGGTTCCCAGGGCAAAGGCGATTCTTAAAGGTGCAAGTTTGAACTGTGATTTAAGGGAGCCTTTGATGTCGCCTGCCATGTATTTGTCGTAGATGTCTGCACAGATCCGGGGTGCAACATTGGCACATGCAGCAACCGCACCAGCTCCGCCGTAGCAGAGGTTTGCATGAATAAGAGTATCCCGTCCGATCATAACATCAAAATCTTTATCCAGGGTTCTGCGGATACACTCTGCAGTGTTGGTCATGTCTCCTGAGGAGTCCTTGATTCCGATGATATTCTTTACATCTGCAAGCTTCTCTACCGATGCCGGGTTAAGGGCAACATGGGTTTTGGGGCGGTTGTCGTAAAGCAGGATAGGCAGGTCTGTGCTTGCTGCAATATCTGTAAAATGTTTGATCAGCTGGTCCTGGCTGGGGCTTATAAACAGGGGAGTAAGAACAGAGAGAGCATCGACGCCTACTTCCTGGGCAATCTGTGCGAGTTCAATACTTCCCCGGGTGGTGATGTGGTTGGCTCCTGCATAGACCGGCACACGGCCTGCAACCTGATCCTTGGTAACTTCAAGAATCATGCGGTACTCATCGTTGGAGAGGCAGTAGAATTCTCCGGTGGTTCCAATGGCAAAAATTCCGTGGACTCCGCCGTCAATCAGAAAGTCTACAAGTTTGCGTAATGCCTTTTCGTTAACCTTGCCTTCTTTCGTCAGAGGGGTGATCATTGCAGGTAAAACGCCGCTGGGTTTAATACTCATGGTATAGATCTCCTGGGTGGGGGTATTTTTTAGTATATCTCTTGTATACAAAATAGAGATATGCGCATATCATAACTGGTGCATCAGTTGTTGTCAATTAAATGTCTATACCTTTTTCTCTGAAAAGGTGGTTCAATGATTAACTGGTGCATCAGATTTCAGTTGACTCGGGTTTAGAGCATGTTTAGACTGATCAACCGTAAATACAAACAAATAATACAGGGAGTGTAGTTATGGCTGGAGTTGATAGCGGTGTATTGTTTCCTTACAAAGAACTGAAAGAGTGGACCGGGCAGTGTTTTTCTTCTGTAGGTGTGGTGGAGAAGGATGCTGAGATCCTGGCGAACTCAATGCTCGATGCAAACCTTCGCGGTGTGGATACTCACGGTATTACCCGGATGCTGGTAACCTATGTAAAACGTATTCAGGTTGGTGTAATGAATGCCGAGACAAAACTCGAAGTAGTCAGGGAGCGTGCGGGAACTGCTCTGATTGAGTGCAACAACGGTATCGGACAGGTGGCATCTGAATATGCCATGGATCTGGCAATCAAAAAGGCGAAGGATGCGGGAACCTCATTTGTGCTTACCCGGCACTCAAACCACTACGGCGCGGCCGCCTATTGGTCAATGAAGGCCCTTGAGCATGGTATGATAGGATTCACCGCAACAAATGGTCCTGCATCGGTTGCTCCCTACGGTGGGACGGAAAAGATGCTTGGCACCAACCCCTTCTCGGTAGCCATTTCCGCAGATAAGGAGCTTCCCTTTGTCCACGATCTGGCAACAACGGTTGTAGCTCTGGGCCGGATTTATCTCTATGCAAAGCAGGATCGTCCTCTGGAGCCGGGATGGGCCTACGATTCCACAGGAAAACCGACCACCAACCCCCACGAAGCGTTAAAAGGGCTTCTCGCACCGATAGGTGGATATAAAGGATACGGAATTGCCCTTGCAATCGATATGATATCCGGAATTTTGAGTGGATCAACATACGGTGCCCATTTTCCCGGGTTCCTTGCCCAGAACATGGAAGAGCCCACTGATGTGGGAAGTATCTTTGCCGCCATCGATATCGAGAGCTTTATGGACCTGAAGGAGTTCCAGGAGGGGATGGATACTGCTATTCAGGAAATCAAAGGATGTAAGAAAGCCGAGGGTGTTGACCGGATCTATATCCCGGGAGAGATAGAGTTTGCTCTCAGTGAGAAACGAATGGCGGAAGGAATTCCTGTTCCCGAACAGGTTGTAGCGGATTTCCGGAAGCTTGGTGAAGACCTGGGTGTTCCCTTTCTGAAATAAGCAGCCACTTGAAAGTTTAATCTCATACTCCCGGGAATCAGTTGCACAGCAGGTGGCTGACTCATTATCTCCATCCCTGCAACTACCTATTGATAAAAGGTCTGGCCCCCTCCTATACTTGTCACAGCCTTTCTGAAACAGATGTCTTGAGGGGATATAGAACATTAGATGAATGATAAAAAGCTGAATCTTGATGATATTGAAGTAAAATCCCTAACGGATATTGTCTACGAGAACATCAAGGAAGCAATCCTGAATGGTAAACTTGCCCGGGGGTCCAGGCTCAGTGAGCGTATTTTAACCGATGAACTGGGAGTCAGCTCCACGCCTATCAAGCGGGCACTTCAGATCCTGCAGGTCGAAGGGCTGGTGGAAATTCGCCCCCGGAGCGGCACCTACGTAACCAGCAGCTTTTCCAATATGGATGAGACTATTGTGATCCGGGCATATCTTGAAGGACTTGCAGCCAGGTTTGCCGCTGAAAAAGCTGACGAAACGGATATTGAAGGACTCAAAACACAGCTTGAAATCATGGAAGTTCTTACCAGATCAAAGAAACATGATAAGATTATCGAGGCCAACTCGGAGTTTCACTTATCTGTTCACCGGATTTCCCGGAATCAGTATATGCAGCAGTTGATTGATGTACTGCGGGGGTTCAGCTCTCAGCTCAGAGTACGGGTGCTGGCTGATGACGATGAACTTACCCGCGGGCTAAACGAACACACTGCAGTTTTCAATGCAATCAAGGCTCATAACGGTGTGCTTGCAGAAGAGATAATGCGGGGACATGTTCTGCATACTCTTGATTTCATGCAGAATGAGCCTGCCTGAAGTTATTATTCCTATCTTTCAAGGATGAATTAGTTTGAGAAAAGATTCTCATCAGGAAAAACCGGAAAATCCAATATCTCTCACCGATCAGGTGTATGAGACAATCAAGGAACTTATACTGAGTAAATCTGTACTGCCCGGTGAGCGGATCAGTGAGCGGGCCCTCATGAGGAATCTTCAGGTAAGTTCTACAACGGTGAAGAGGGCTTTGCAGCGGCTTCAGCTTGAAGGGATTGTTGAAATACGCCCCAGAAGCGGAACTTTTGTGAACGATTCCTTTCCCACCATGGAAGAGAACACCCGCATCAGGGCACATCTTGAAGGCCTTGCCGCCCACTTTGCCACGGAAAAAGCCACGGCAAAGGATCTTGAACGCCTGAGGAAGCAGTTGAGTCTGATGCGCAGGTGGACCGAGGCCGGCGATCTCGAGCAGATTATCCTGGCTAACGTCCGTTTTCATGAACTGATACGCCAGATAGCCGGAAACCCCTACGTGGGGATTCTCTCGGATGTGCTGAAAAACTTCGACAGGGTGCTGCGGGATCAGGCACTCTCGGACAGCAGAGAAACCCTGCGTGGGTTACAGGATCACAGCGGTGTATTTGAAGCTCTCGAAAAAAGGGACGGAGAACTGGCTGAATCCAGAATGCGCCGTCATATCCTGCGCACTCTGGATTTTGTTAAAACGGAAATCCTTCCCGGACGGTCCGATCAGGCCTGAAATTGTTCTGAAATCAGGCAGATATCTCCCATCTCAGCTTTCACATCCCGGGAAATGACGGGGCATTTAACCCGCAGCAGGAAAAATACCGGCAGCCCTGTTCCTGAGAGAGATTCGTAGTTCCCCTGACCTTTACTGATAATCAGATCCGCTTCCTTCAGCATGGTTTGAAATTCCGGTGAACAGAGTTCCGGGACCGCACCGGGCGCCGGTGATCCTGAAGAAACGACCGGGCAGACGGACATCATTCCCACCTGACGGGCATCTTCAAGGGTGACATCATTAATTATTGGCCTTCCCCGAACAGCATAGGTCAGATCCTTTTCGGGATAGATTTCCACCAGGGTTTCTGCCAGAACCCGGTCGAAGACTATCTCGCCGGCATTATCCCCTATATAGACAATTTTCTCTGCCTTCTCCAGGGCGCGGCGGAATTTATCAATGGCAAAAAGACGGCTCTCTTCACGCTTTATGGCTGAGTCCTCCATGGCCAGAATTTTCCCTATTTCCTGTTTGAGGTTAATATGGGATGCCACGGCGTAATCGATTATATTTCCCGAAATGGCAATCTCAATTCCGGTCAGCAATGGATCTGCAGCTGATTTTACCCTCGTTTTAAGATCAGGGTAGATGCTCAGGGCTGCTGTGTTGTTGGCCTGTTTTTCCTCTCTGAAAGGATCCGGATTTCCGCTGAGATCTTCAACTAAACGATAAACCGGAACAGCATTCTTTGTGGGAGGATCTGTCAGGGGCAAATCCGGGAGGATGCCTGCAACGGCGTGCAGTATTTCTAGTTGGGTCTTTTCACTGCAGCCTGCAGTGCGGGATGCAGTAAGAGCCTGGTTATACAGGCAGGGGATGCAGTCTATATATGTTTGCACCGGGTATCAGTCCTTTAGAATCTGTTTTTCAATCTTCCGGACCCGTTTTGTCATGTCGTTAACCCTGAACTCCAGGGTATTCAGAATCCAGAACTGAAAATGGTTGAATTTCTGCTGGGAATGAATCATCCAGACAATCTTTATGGAAACCAGAAGAACACTCACTTCAAGGGATACATAGGAGGGGAGGAAATGGGTGGTTATCTCCAGGGTAAAGAGAACAAGGATAACCCCCAGAAATACCATGTTGATAACGTTATCCCGGTGAGAATAGTCCTTGCCGCCGATTTTACCTAACATGGCGCGGATCCGTTCTTTCTCTCTGTTGTACTCTTCCAGTTCAGCTAAAAGCTCTTTTTCCCTGGCGGCGAGATCTTCATTGACGTTCATGGCTGTAATATACTTGCCTCATTTTTTACTGTCCAGACCAATAGCGTGGGTAAACCCTATTTTCCCCCAGTGCGGAAAACTGTATACTGCATTCACCGACCGAATTGGAGGATACTCATGGCAAAACTCTGGCAGAAAGACTATTCCCTGGACTCATTAATTGAAGCCTTCACCGTAGGCCGGGACTATCTGCTGGATATGGAGCTTCTGCCGGCGGACTGTACCGCCAGTCTTGCCCATGCCACCATGCTTGCCACTACCGGTCTGCTTTCCGATGGCGACCTCTCTTCGCTTTCCCGGGGAATCCGGTCGGTTCTTGACGAGTTCGATGCGGGCTCTTACAAAATTGAACGCAGCGATGAAGACGGTCATACCGCACTGGAAAACAGGCTCTGCGAAATCTGCGGGGAGGCCGGGAAGAAGATCCACACCGGCCGCAGCAGGAACGACCAGGTAATCACCGCCCTCAGGCTTTATTCCCGTGCTTTTGTTGCGGAGGCGGTGCTTGCGGGGATAGATGCGGCCGAGTGCCTGCTGAATCTTGCAAAAGAGCACCAGCTGACTCCCATGCCCGGACGGACCCATATGCAGATTGCCATGCCCTCATCGGTAGGGCTCTGGGCGGCCGCCTGGGCTGAGGAACTGCTGGACGCTCTGGGCAATCTTCTTTCTCTGGACAGGATTCTGGATCAGTCTCCCCTGGGGTCAGCCGCCTCCTACGGCGTTCCCCTGCCTCTGGACAGGGAACTCACAGCGGAATTGATGGGTTTTTCCGGGCTGCAAAACAATGTTCTTTATGTAAACAACTCCAGGGGGAAGATGGAATCCTACCTTCTGGATGCCTGCGATCAGATCGGGTTGACCTTAAGTAAGCTGGCCCAGGATCTGATTATTTTCTCTATGCCTGAATTCGGCTATTTTTCCCTACCCAGGGAGCTCTGTTCGGGATCAAGTATTATGCCCCAGAAAAAAAACCCCGACGGGCTTGAACTTATGCGGGCCAAATCGGGAACTCTCTCATCCTATGCCTTGCAGGTTAAGTCAATAATCCGGTCTCTTCCTTCCGGGTATAACCGGGATTTTCAGGAGACCAAGGAACCCTTCATGCGGGGAGCCCGTCTGACAATTCAGATGCTTCAGGTTACAGCTCTTACCATTAAGAAACTGCAGGTCCATCCGGAAGCCCTGAAGAAGGGATTTGTGCCGGAAATATTTGCCACTGACCTGGCTCTTGATATGGCGGCGGCCGGAAAAAGCTTCCGTGATGCCTACCGGGAAGTGGGAACCGCGCTTGAGAAAGTTGCCGGAGAGGATCCGGTGGAGTCCCTCAAACGGAGAACATCCACAGGCTCTTCGGGTAATCTCAATCTGAAGGTTCCCGCCACCAGGGCAGCGGAGATTGCTTCCCATGCCAGGGGGATGAAAGCCCAGCTTGAAACAGCGGCGTCGGAACTGCTTGGCAGGGAAGTTTCTCTCTTTCCTGATGTGATCAGCTGATTTTCTTTCTTATCCTTTTCTCTTAAGCACAGTTCTCAACGTTCCTGCTATTCCCAGGCCTATAAAGGTGATCAGGAAGGGCGATGCGAGAAGGAGAGAGTCGGGTATGCCCTGTACTCCCTGGAGAATTGTAGATCCCGCGCTGGCTGCGGAGAAAAGTACAACTGTTCCCAGCATACCAATTGGGTGGGGGCCTGCAATATACAGAGCCACCAGAGCAATCCAGCCCCGGCCTCCCGTCATATTGGGGACGTAGGCATGTATGTCCAATGAGAGAAGCGCTCCTGCAAGTCCGGTTCCTGCTCCGGAAAGGATGAGTGTCTGGAACTGAATCCGTGCGGGAGATTCTCCCAGGGTAAGCAGTGTTGACGGGGCTTCTCCGGCGGCAATAATGCGGTGTCCCCAGGATACTTTTCTGAAGAGCACCAGCATGATGATGAAGAATGCTGCAGCAAGCAGCACAGGTGTGTATTCCGGCAGTGAACTGAAATTTCCGAAGTTGAGAACACCCTTGGTATTAAAAAGTTTCTGGGAGACTATGCCCAGCACACCTGCTGCGGCAAGATTGATCGCCAGGCCGCTGAGAAATACATTTGCTCTCAGCTTCAGTATGGTCCATGATAGAAATGCTCCGGCAGCACCGCCGGCGATTACTCCTGCGGCAAGTCCCGCTGCCCAGAAACCTGTATATGCCGCCACAAGATAGCCGAAGAAGGCTCCAACCGCCATAAGGCCTTCCAGTCCTATATTCAGTATTCCCCCCCGGAAAGGGAAGTAGCCGGCACAGCCTGCAATAAGCAGGGGAGGGATAATCTTCAGTAGAGAATCAATCATTTTTATGATCCCCCGCGGTAATTACGATAAACACCACCGCCTGCAGAAGGAGGCTCATTTCCGAGGAGACACCGGAATCCATGACGGCCGTGGAGAACCCCTGGGTCAACCAGGCGAAGAAGAGAGCCGCCGGAAGTATCAGACCCGGTCTATACCTCGCTATGAGTGCAACAGCAATTCCGTTCCATCCAAGCCCGGCAGTGCCTCCCTGCACAGCGGCGCCGTATGATCCAAGGCTCACCAAAGACCCTGCGAGGCCGCAGAGCGCACCTGAGGCCGTTATGGCAGCCGTTCTCAGGGAACCTGTGGGGACTCCGGCGAGGGCGGCAAAGCGGGGATTTGCTCCGGTAAGCCTCAGTTCATAACCTCTAAGGGTAAATCCCTTGAAAAGCAGCCAGAGCAGCATCACGCCTATGCTTATAAATACGGCACTTGTCAGATGAGACGGTGGCAGCAGCTGATGCAATTGGAACTTACCTGCTATCCTGTGGCTGGTCAGCAGATAGCTTTCCGGGTCTCTCAACGGGACAGCCAGGAGGTAGTCAATGACCGGTATGGTAGCTCCTGCAATCAGGTAGGTGGATATAAGCTCGTCGGCACCTATTTTCTCCCGGAGGAAGCCGGAAATCCATGCCATGACGCCTCCGCCGGCCATACCTGAGAGTGCTGCCAGCGGGATGCCCAGTGCAGGCGGAATTCCAGGGTGCTGCAGAAGGAGAATTACCGGCAGCAGTGACCCAATATATGCCTGACCTTCACCTCCAAGGTTGAAGGACCCTGCAGACATTGCCACGGCGATTCCGGTTCCGGTTATGGTTAGAAGGGTCATCTGGGCAAGCATGTTCCCAAGGGAGAAGCTGTTTCCTCCCGGACTCACTATCAGGTCAAAGAGGGTGGTTATCGGATGGCTGCTCAGAAGCATGGCGGTAAGAATTACCCCGCCGATACCGGAGAAGAATATGCCGACCTTCATGCTTTTACTCATTTCTTATTCCCCTTCATGCCGAGAATAGCATCACCTATCACCTGGTGGTCAAACTCCCCCTGCAGGAACGAGGCTCCGATCCTGCCGTTATAGAGAACAAGCAGCCGGTCTGCAATATCCAGAACTTCATCGATATCGCTTGCCAGGAGCAGTATGCCTTTGCCCCGGCGGCTCAATTCGCGTATATGTCCGTAAATTTCCGAGCGGCTGCGTACATCCAGGCCCCAGCCGGGTTCGCAGAGAATGAGCACTTCGCCTGGAGATTCCAGATCACGGGCGAGAATCAGTCGCTGCAGCATTCCGCCCGAGAGAGTTGCAGCAGAAGCCTCTACGGATGCCTGAATACCGTAGCTGGAAAGCAGGCCGGCGGCGTATTCTTTTCGCTCTCTGCCGGAAAGGCGCCCCATGCTCCCGAGGGTCTTTCTTGCGCCTGCTGCTGCGTTGTCTGCGATGGAGAGAGTCAGCGCCGCTCCGCTTCTTTGACGGTCGGATGGAATTATTACCACCCCGGAGTCACGCAGATTTTCAGGAGAAGCGGGGTATGGTCGGCGGTTGTCAAGCAGGATTGCTCCATTATTGAGGGCGGTCTCCAGTGTGAGAACCTGTTCCAGCTGATCGAGACCATTTTCACGTATTCCTGTAACTGCCAGGATTTCGCCGCTTCTGAGTTCAAAAGAGATATCGCTGAGACTTGTTCCCCGGGTGGTTGTCCCTGCTCCGCGGAATGTGAGGCAGACCGGGCCGTAATTTACGGTGTTTTCAACTTTCCTGTTTTCAGTACTCCCTCTATCTCCCATGATAAGCCGGGAGAGCTCCTCCAGATCAGTTTCTTCTGGCGTGCATTCCCGGACAACCCGTCCTTTTCTCAGTACAGTAAGCCGGTCAGCCCTGCTGTAAATCTCAGGTATTTTATGGGAGACAAGAACAATCCCCAGTCCCGCTGTCGCCAGTTTCTTCAGATACCTGAAAAGGTTATCCGTCTCGGAGGGGGTAAATGAGGTGGTCGGTTCGTCCAGAATAAGGAAGTCTGGATTCTGCAGGAGGGCACCTAAAAGAACTCCCAGGGTAACCTGATTCGCCGGAAGTTTGTGCGCAGCAGTATGGAGGGGAATATTTACTCCTATCTCACAGAAGAACTCCTGAGCCCTGGCTGCTGTTTCCGTGCTTCTTTTCGGTGCGGCAAGCCTCAGATAATCGTTCAGTGAGAGTGAGGGAATTAACTCCGGCTGCTGGGGTACAATGGCAATTCTGCTACTGTCGTTAATCTCGCCCCGATCCGGTTGCAGCCGGCCTGCAAGGCAACGGATCAGGGTAGTTTTTCCTGATCCGTTTTCTCCCAGAAGTCCATGTACCTCCCCCTGTTGCAGCCGGATTGCCGCACCATCAAGAGCTGTTACTTCACCGTTGTGAAAGAACTTATATATATCCCGGGCATATAGGTGTTTCAGCCTTGCTTGCATAAGCGCCGGTTCAGTCTTTTACGGTAATACTGCCAGATTTAAGAGCTGCAAGATGCTGTTCAAGCTTACCGCGGATATCTGCGCTCAGGTATTGTGTATAAGCCGGGTTATCCATGGCAAAATCGACATACCCTTCAGCGATTCCCGCCTGTTCCGCAGTTCCAAAAGGGAGTGTACCTTCTATTGCAGCGCTTGTTTTCTCTTCAGCAGCTTTGTCCAGGTAGATACGGGAGCCTCCCAGGACAATCCCGGGGCCTGCATCATATCCGGGTGCATCAAACCAGACCACGCTCCTCCCGGCGTCCTTGGCTGCTGAGACGATGCCCTGGTTTGCACCTCCGGCATTGGCCAGTATAGTGTCTGTTCCGGTGCGGTACATTTCCCGGGCGAGCTCGGCACCTTTATTTGCGTCATACCAGTTTCCTACAACTCTGAAATCCAGTTCCGCCTCTCCAGCGGCAGCTGTCGCACCCAGAAGGTAGCCCGGCCGGATTGACTTCATCATGTCGGGGTATTCCTGTCCGGCAATAAGGCCGATTTTTACTGGCGGATTTTGAACTTCAAGGCTCAGGAGGCCGGCAAAATATCCGGCCAGATATCCTTGCTCATTCTGATTGAAACGGAAGGTGTAGATTGAGCTGTTTCCTTCCAGTTTTCCGTCAAGAATCAGGAAGTGGGTGTCGGGATAGGCCTTTGAAGCTTCGTTGCATATTTCCGGCATGGCGGGGTTTGTGGTGACTATCAGATCATACTTGCCGGAAGATGCCAGAGCTGTAACCTTTGTAAGCCATTCTCCCTGGTTGAAACCGCCTTCCACTATGGCCGTTTCAACTCCGGGATGCTTGGTGACAGCAGCATTAACGCCGTTTACCATCATTTCGTAGGTCGGGCTGCCGGCAACAACACCGGGGACGAAAACCGCGATGGATGAGACCGTTGCTGTGACTTTGGTTTCCTTCGCTTCAGCGGGTTTTCCGCTGTTGCACGAGATAAATGCAGTCAGAGTCAACAGTATGAGAAATACACGGACTGTTGTCCGCCTGAAAAAAAAGGGGAAAAATTGGGGGTTCATAAACCTGCCTCCAAAATACGGGGCAGATGAGAGAAAGTAGAGCGGGCCCCGGAGGGATAATCCCATCCGTGGCTGGTTCCATTTTCTTCTCCCATCCAGACTTTCACTGTCGGTTCCGGAATCTCACCGGATCCCCCTGAATCACCGTCAACGACAGGCAAGTCAGGATTGCGGACTATAACCGCCGGTCGGGACTGACGTCCCTCCCTCGAAGAAAATTTTTCTATTGCGGCTTGAATGTAATGCTTTCCGGATGCTGTGTCAATGAAGAACTGACGTAGGGAAGATCCTTCTCTTGACCCCATTCATCACACATGGTAGTTTCTGAGTATATTTTTCTTTAACGAACTCCTAACCTAGCGTAAACCCGTATGGGGTCGCACGAGACGATGGGGACCACCTTTGAGCATATCAAAACCCGGAACTTTGGGGATAATTGCCTGCCCTGGCGGCGCCAGTTTTTCCGACGATGTAATACCGCATCTGCGGTCAATCTATGCGCGTAAGTACGAACGTATGGCCAACCGCCTGGCGAAACGCTATTCTATTACGAAAGAGAAAGCTATCGAGCGGATCAATTATGTTCAGGATCTGCATACACAGCCGCAGAACCACGGTTTTATCGGCGGCAGCTACAAGCCTCCCTCTTTTAAAATACCTACCCGCTTTACACAGTTTGCCAACGGGGAATTCAAAGCGGAAATACTCTCGTCCGTTCGCGGTATGGATCTGTACATTATTCAGGATGTGGAGAACAAGCATCCGGTAAACCTGAACGGAGAGGATATTGTTCTCTCTGTAAATGATCATATATTCCTGCTTTTTGTAACTGTGGATGCAGCTCTGCTGGCCGGTGCCCGGAGTGTAACCCTGGTCCTTCCGGTTTTTCCGTATTCCCGGCAGCATAAGCGGAAAGGCCGTGAGAGTCTTACTGCAGCATGGTTCGGCCGTGTCTGTGAATATATGGGTGTTAACCGGATTATTACCCTGGATCTGCACTCCCGCGAAATTCAGACAGCTTTTCATCATACCTCAGTGGAGAACCTGCACGCTTCGTATCAAATTCTCAGAACCCTCTCCAGGCTTGTTGATCTCATACATGATGATCTTGTGGTGGTCTCACCCGATACGGGAGCTGTCGACAGAAACAAGTTCTATGCCGTCAGTCTGCATAAACCTCTGGCTCTTCTTTACAAGGAGAGGGACTACTCCAAGGTCAGCCAGGCCGGGGACAGCAATATTGTTAATATAAACCTCCTCGGTGATGTCGAGGGGAAGTCGGTGTTTATGGCTGATGATATGCTCGGCACCGGCGGTACGCTGATAAAGGCTATGTCTCATCTCAAGGAGCTGGGGGCAAAGAAGATTATCTGCGCCATCAGTCTTCCCTTGTTTACCGGTGATGCCATCAAGCATTTTGACGAGGCCTATGAAAAGGGGCTTTTTTACCGCATCATAGGAACCAACGCTGTCTATCACAGTGAGGAACTTCTTTCCCGGGAGTGGTATGTAAGTGCCAATATTGCCAATCTGTTCTCCCGGATAATTTCCCGGCTGCATCACGGCAGATCACTCAGCCCTCTTCTGGACAACAGACGAATCATTCAGCGGCTTATGTCTCAGGTTGCGGCGGAGTCCGGAGGAGACGAACTTCCCTTCGGGCAGGGAGAGGATTAGTTCTGTTATGAACGGCTGCGGGGTCCATCTCGTTGCCGACATCGGCACCAGCTCTCTCAAAACTGCGCTGCTGACGGAACATGCCGAAATAGTCTCGGAAGTAAAAATCCCGCTTCTCGCTCTTCCCGGGGCAGATCTTGCTTCCTGGGATCCTCTTCTCTGGGACCGGGCATTTGCAGAGGCATGCAGGCGGCTGAAACCGGGTGCAGATCTGGAATCCGTTACGGTGAGCGGTCACGGCCCGACCATGGTCCCCATGGACAGGGATGGAAGGCCTGCCACCAATGCACTTCTCTGGCTGAACCGCAGAGTCCCCGTAAATATTCCACCATCCAATGTTTCATATTTTCTCCCCCTTGCCGGCTGGTTAAGAGAAACCGTCCCGGAGACTTTCAACAGCACCGCTTTTTTCTGTACTTGTCCCGGATATCTGAGCTACCGTCTTACCGGTGTGCCGTCAGCAGTTTCACCTCAGCCAGAGTTTACCCCTTTTCTTTGGACTCAGGAGCAAATTTCCGCCTGGGGGTTCTCTTCTTCACTGTTTCCCGAACCTTTTTTGACCGGAAGCAGGATCGGTTCAACCGGCCGGTATGCAGCGGATAACTTCGGTCTTCCGGAAGGGGTTTCGGTGTATGCCGGCGGCCCGGATTATACCATGGCGCTCATAGGCTCCGGGGTTGTCCGGCCGGGTATGACCTGCGACAGGGCGGGCACTTCCGAGGGGATTAATTACTGTTCCTCTTCGAAACCGGTTTCCGAGGGGCTGCGGATTCTGCCCCATGCGGTAGCGGGAATCTACACAGTAGCCGGGATACTTGCTTCAACAGGGAGAGTCTTTGAGTGGTTCAGGGCAATAACCAACCAGTCCGGGCGGGAGTACGGTCTGATTCTGCAGGAGATCAGGGCCCTTGATCCTTCGACGCAGGCGCCCAGATTTTTTCCTTCCCGGCACCGCGGGCCGGTCTGGGACTTCAATAACGGCATCTTCGCCGGTCTCCATCCGGAGCATACCCACCTGGAAATGGGGAAGGCGGTTGTGGAAGCCATTGCGTTCGGAATTCGCGATGTCATAGATACTTTGAGTGCTTCAGGCTTTGATGTAGCATCGATCCGGGGAACCGGGGGACAGTACCGCAACCATGACTGGAACTGCATGAAAGCGGATATTCTTGGAATCCCCCTGGAGATACCTGCGATAATTGACGGTGAGCTTATGGGGAATCTCTGTGCGGCCCTCACCGGGGCAGGGCGTTTCAGCAGTATCAGCGAAGCGGTGGAGAATCTGGTGTTAATCCGGGAGTATGTAGAGCCGGATCTGCGGAAGACGGAAATCTATGATGATCTGTATGCAGCTTACAAGGCCGAGTGTCTTCTGTTTACTTGTCCCGGAACAGGCCCATAATTGCCCTGTTTGCCTTGAGCCATGCTTCAGCGGCTTTGTAGTCAGGAAAACATCGCTCTACCAGGTGCCAGTAGGCTGATGAGTGGTTCATGTGGCGTTGATGGCAGAGCTCGTGAACAATCAGATAGTCCTGTACCCCCGGAGGGGTCATAATTATGCGCCAGTTTATGGATATATTGCCCCTGCCCGAGCTGCTGCCCCAGCGGGTTCGCTGGTTGCGGAAGAATAATCTGTCGAAGGGGATTTTCAGTTTTTGGGAGATTCTGCGGGCCTGGGGTTCGAGTTCCTCTTTTGCAAGTTTTTTCAGAAAGGTTTCAATCACGGGTAGTGCGGTTTCGGGGTCACCGCTGAAGGTGTCTACCATCAGCAGTTTTTCCCTGATAACCGCTCCACCTCTTTTTCTTTTCCCCTGATTAACCTTAACAGAGAACACTTCTCCCCGAATCAGCAGAGTACTCAGGGGATTGTGGCGTTCTCTGTGTGCTTTCAGCGTATCCAGGTGTTTCAGCACCCAGCTCTGTTTTGCTGCCACGGTACTGGCTATCTGGGATTTTGGAATATTGCTCGGAGCTGAGACCATGACTCTGCCTGTCTGGGTTATGCGGATATTAATCCGTTTCTGACCTTTTCTGCGGGTCAGTTCGTAAACGAATCCGGGACCCTTATGTTCCGCATTGTCTGCCATATAGGGTTTAATACCACGGGAGCTGATCCATGTCTATCTTTCAGCGATGCTTCTGTTCCATATGGTAACTTCCTGTTTCAGTTTTCTCAGATGCTCCTGGTCGAAGTTCTTCCAGGCCATGGGAAAGAAGGTATTGTTCTGGAGTAGTGGTTCTTCGTTTAAAGGAAGCCTGCTTGTATCCAGGCAGTGCTGCCAGAGAGGGGAGCCGGGCACGGGGGAGAATTCGGCGATATAGATTTTTACTCCGGCCTTGCGGCATTCTTCGATGGATTCAAGAACTTCCCGGTGATCCTGCCCGGGGAGACCTGTTAGGATGTAGACGGCTATTTCGGTTGCACTGAAACCGGTTGCCTTCAATATATGCACGGATTCCATAAAGCGGCTCTGTCCGTATTTCTTCCCGTGGGATTCATGAAAGATTTCCGACGAGCTCTCGTAGCCCAGGCGTATCTCTCTGAAACCTGTTTTTCGCATCAGTCCTGCAGTATGGTGTTCGATCTGGTTCAGATGCACTGCATTGGGAGTATAAAAAGAAGCAGTAAGACCGGATTCCAGTATCTCTTCAAGGAAGGGTTCAAGCACCTCTTTTTTGTTTATCAGCAGGGCGTCATCGTAGAAGGCGAAGTGTCGTACTCCCCGGGAATGAAGAGCATGAAAGTTCCGGAATGCGTTCCGGGGAGAGCCTGCGGTGAATGCTGGATATAAACAGGAAGAGGCACAGTAATCACAACTGCAGGGACAGCCTTCGTTTAGTCTCAATACTCCGGAAATATCTTCTGTCAGAGGATGTTCGGCTGCAGCTGGCAGAGCTCCGGTTCCAGGAACACCCGGGAGATGGTAGCCTGCCAGAATGTTGTTGAGCTTTTCTGTGGTAAGCGGGCCGGGGTGTACTTCTGCGCCGGTATTTTGCCTGCAATGGTCGGGGAGCAGTCCGGGGTATACTCCTCCGCAGACCAGGGGCACGCCGGGGTGGTATTTCTCAGCAGCTCTCGCAGCCTCCACCACGCCGGGGTACCAGTAGGTCATACCGCCGGCAATAAAAATAATATCCGGCCTGTTTTCCTTTATCAGTCTCTGGAACACCTCTGGAATAACTCCGTAACGGGCAAAATGTCTTCCGGGATTCGTTCTCAGGTGTCGTTCAAGTTCATGCGGAGTCGGCACGGGTGTACGGAAGATCTTTCCGGTACCATTGCTGTTTCTTTTTGGTTTTTTATGTATCTCTGTGGATTCTCTGTCCCGATAATCCAGGGCATTTACAAAGTTTATACTGTAGCCGCCCTTTGAAAGAGCGGCTGCAATCCGCTCGAGGCCGAAGGGTTTTATAAAGAGATCAAAGAAGGCGAAATCAAATACCGGGGGCTGGATAAGCAGCGCCCGGGGTTGAGTAATCTGCACTGGATTCCGGTTGAGCTTGTCAGCCCCGTTTGAAATGGCGGGAATCTATGCCGTGTTTCTTTATCCGCAGTCCCATGATCCGCTCTGATATTCCCAGATGGCGGGCAGCCTTGGCCATGTTGCCCCGGGTAGATTTGAGGGAGTCCAGAAGGAGTTCCCGTTCAAGATTGTCCAGGGCTTCTGGCAGGGTGGAGTGCAGGTTTGTATTGGTCGATTCCGCCGACTGCAGACTGGGCGGCAGATGATGTCCGTGGATAACATCGTCGGTGGCAAGAAGCACCGCTCTCTCCACGCAGTTCTCAAGCTCACGTACGTTGCCTGGCCAGTGATAACTCATCAGAAGTTCGATGGCGCTTGTGGAGATTCTTTTGATAAGCTTATGGTTCTTGTCGGCGTATTTTTCAATGAAGAAATCCGCTAACAGGGTAATATCGCTGTGCCGGTCCCGGAGGGGTGGGATATGTATGGGGAAAACATTGAGTCTGTAGTAGAGATCTTCCCTGAAGGTTCCGTCACTCATGGACTCTTCAAGGTTCCTGTTGGTGGCGGCGATGATGCGGACATTGCAGCGGATGGTTTCATTTCCTCCTACCCGCTCAAATTCCTTCTCCTGAAGTACCCGCAGGAGTTTTACCTGAGTAGTGGGTGAGAGATCGCCGATCTCATCCAGGAATATGGTTCCCCCGTCAGCCTGCTCAAAACGTCCTTTCCGGGTTTGAATTGCCCCGGTAAAGGCTCCTTTCTCATGTCCGAACAGTTCACTTTCTATGACTGTTTCCGGCAGTGCGGCACAGTTTACCTTGATAAAGGGTTTTTCTGTCCGCAGGCTGTTGTAATGAATGGCGTGGGCTACAAGTTCCTTTCCTGTGCCGCTTTCTCCGCGGATAAGTACAGTAGCTTCGCTTTTGGAAACCTGGGCAATAAGGTCGAATACCTCCTGCATTGCCCGGGAGTTTCCAATTATATTGGACGGCCGGAACCGCTCTTCAAGTTCGTGCTGCAGCCGTGAATTTTCTTCAAGTAGACGCTGACGTTCCTCCTGGATGGATCGGCGCAGCTTAACCGCCTGGGCAATCATGGAGGAAATGATAGACAGAAGACGCAGGTCTTCTTCCAGGCTGATGTTTTCCGCAAACAGCCGATCGACGCTCAGGGTTCCTATGGTCTCATTGCCGATTTTTATAGGAACAATAATGAAAGATACATCTTTCTTTTTAAGATCACTGCGGGCACCGGTACGGTTAAGAAACTGGGGACTCTCCTTGATGTTGGGGATAATCATGGGGTCTCCCATTTCCACCACACGACCGGTTATACCTTCCCCGATCTTGTATTTACCCTTTTCCTGCTGCCGGACGGAAAGCCCGTATGCCGCTTCAATGCCTATCTCACGGGTCTGACGGTTAAGAAGTGTTATGGTCCCGCGAACCATGCCCATATTTTCCGCCATTGCCCTGAGGACCGGGTTTATAACATCCTTGAGGTCTATACTGCCGTCAAGAATTCGGCTTATATCAAAAAGAAGCTGCAATTCCTTTATCTTTCTTCTATAATGCTGGCGGTCTTCATCCATTATGGAGCTACTCCTGATAATCGGGACTGTATGTACCTGAATGTAAGTATTCTTAAGAAAGAAATTACCATTTTGTAGGATTTTCCGCAAGGAAGTTTCGCTATAATTTACAACTATCTCTATTGACAAAAAAAACCGCTTTTGTTAGGTTGTTTCAACCTGTCAAATGCCCTTGTAGCTCAGTCGGTAGAGCACATCCATGGTAAGGATGGGGTCATCGGTTCAAGTCCGATCGAGGGCTGTAATTCTTGACTAAGTCGCGCATTCGGGCGTACTTTTCCAATGCAAGGCGAGGAGATCGTAGGAAATGGCAAAAGCGAAAAAAGGCGCCGTCGAGCTGGTTGCGCTTAAGTGTAGCGAATGCAATCGCAGAAACTATACAACCAGCAAGAACAGGCGTAACATTCAGGGTAAACTTGAGTTTAACAAGTACTGTCCCTTTGATAGAAAGCATACTTTGCACGTTGAAACCAAGGTAAAGTAAGGTACCATTCTTTTGGAAACTACGAACGGCTTGTTGAAGGCCGTTCGTTTTTTAATTGCAACACAGGCCAGTAGCTCCAATGGCTAGAGCGCCGGTCTCCAAAACCGGATGTTGTAGGTTCGAGTCCTACCTGGCCTGCTTCTTTTTTTATACAAGGGCACCTATAAAAACATGGTATTTTTTGCCATAGTCAGGAATGGAAAGGGTTTTTTGCAGTTCCTTCAGGTTTTTGTTGATACAATGACTGCGGGTTGTGGAAGATTCTGACTGTGCGGAATATGCAAAAAAGCGTATTTTAATGGTGTTCAGGAGGAGTAGGGGATGAAGAAGTTTCTTCAGTTCTTTCGCGATAGTTACGCTGAACTCAAAAAGGTTGTCTGGCCCAGCAGGGAAGAGGTTGGGGCATCGACCAAGGTTGTGATAATATCTACTGTAATCTTTGCGGTAGTTCTGGGTTTGGTGGATTTTCTCCTTACCGTCGGTCGCGATCTGATTTTCTAAGAGAAATAGTTCCCCTCCTGCATTGTCAGCGGGATTTCGTTTTTTACAGTAAGGGACGGTGAGTAGTAATGGCTAAAGGTTGGTACGTTCTTCATACTTATTCGGGATACGAAAATAAGGTCGAGCGCTATATCCGAAAGCTCATGGAGTCTCCGGAAGTCGGGGATCATGTGTTTGATATCAAGGTTCCTTCTGAAGAGGTGGTTGAGGTTAAGGACGGTAAGAAGAAGACTGTTAACCGCAAGTTCCTTCCGGGTTATATTCTTCTGGAGATGGATCTGCCTGATCGCGGTTGGAAGGCTGTTTGTTCGCATATCCGTCGTATTCAGGGAGTAACCGGTTTTCTTGGTTCCATGAGCGGGCTAAAGCCGCAGCCTATCAGCCCTGAGGAAGCCAGGGCAATTCTTCAGAAGACCGGAGAGATTCGTTCGGAAAAGGTTGTCCGGAACCGCCAGACCTTTACGGTGGGAGAGTCTGTCCGGATTACCGACGGACCGTTTGATACCTTTACCGGTTCCATCGAAGAGGTTAATATGGAGAAAGCCCGCCTTAAGGTTACGGTGGGGATCTTCGGACGTTCTACCCCGGTGGAGGTTTCCTTTACTCAGGTAGAAAAGGTTTAGTTTTTTAGTGTAAAACATTAAGAGGAGCGCGTTTGCCCGGAACGGGTAGATGCCTCCTTTTGCCGTCTCTAACCTTTTGGTTGGAAACGACTTGTTCTCCGCGTTGCGGAGATGCTGGGACCCGGCTACTATTTTTTACTGGTAAAAACAGTAGCTGGGGTTTGTACCACATTTTTTCAGGAGTTTTTATGGCAAAGAAAAAGGTTACCGGGCTTATCAAGCTTCAGGTTCCTGCCGGAAAGGCGACTCCGGCACCGCCCGTTGGTCCTGCACTTGGACCTCATGGTGTCAGCGCCCCTCAGTTTGTGCAGCAGTTTAATGACCGCACAAAGAATTTTGAGCCCGGACTGACTATCCCGGTAGTTATTACCGTATATGCAGACCGCTCATTCTCGTTCATAACCAAAACCCCTCCCGCGGCGGTTCTTATCAAGAAAGCATGCGGTATTCAGAGCGGTTCGGCTGAACCTCACAAGGTTAAGGTTTCAACTATCTCCAGGGCTAAACTCAAAGAGATTGCCGAGATGAAGATGCCCGACCTGAACGCCAACGACGTTGATGCGGCAATGAAGATTATTGCCGGTACTGCCCGCAGTATGGGCGTCGAGGTAGAGGCTTAGGAGGGGCAGCATGAAAAGAGGAAAGAATTATCAGGAAGCTGTCAAGAAATATGACAAGCAGAAACAGTATCCTGTAGTCGAAGCGGTCGGTCTTGTTAAAGAACTGGCATTTGCTAAATTTGATGAAACCGTTGAGGTTTCCATTCGTCTCAACCTTAAAAAGAGCCAGACTGTCCGGGATACCATGGTTCTTCCCAATCAGTTTACTGAAGAGAAGAAGGTTCTGGTTTTTGCCAAGGGTGATAAGGCTGAAGAAGCGAAAGAGGCTGGTGCAACTTTCGTAGGTGACGATGATCTGATTGAAAAGATCAAAGGCGGATGGCTTGATTTCGATGTGGCTGTTGCTACACCGGATATGATGAAAGATGTTGGACGTCTTGGGCCCATTCTCGGTCGGCGGGGGCTTATGCCCAACCCTAAGACTCAGACCGTTACCTTTGATGTTAAGGCTGCGCTTGCGGAGTTGAAGAAGGGGCGTGTTGAATTCCGTTCTGACAAGACCGGTGTTGTTCACCTGTCGGTTGGTAAGGTGTCCATGGAAGCTGAAATGATTGCTGATAACGTAAAGGCATTTATGGATGAGGTCGGCAAACGCAAGCCTGCTGATATCAAGGGTGATTTTGTGAAATCCGTTGCTGTGGCTTCAACAATGGGCCCCGGTGTTCGTGTGGATTTCAAGTAGGCTGGAGGAAGATAGATGAGTGAATATACTGTAAAGATCCAGCAGCACAAAACAGATGCTATTGAGTCTCTGAAGGATCAGTTTAAGGATATTTCCACCTTTATTTTTGCTGATTACCGGGGACTTACCGTTGAGCAGATTACCGATCTTCGTGCAAAGCTCCGCGAGCAGCAGGCTCAGTTGAAGGTTGTTAAAAACCGGTTTGCAAAAATTGCCCTGGAGCAGCTTGAGCGCCCCGATGCCGGAGATATCCTTACCGGGCCTACTGCTATTGCGCTTCCGGAAGGCGAGGCTGGTCCTGTAGCGAAAACTCTGCTTGAGTTTGCCAAAGATACTCCCCTTGAGGTAAAGGGCGGTATTGTTGAGGGTATGATCTATGATTTTGCCCAGATCGAAGCATTCTCCAAGCTGCCAACCAAGCTGGAGCTTATTTCCATGCTTATGAGCACAATGAAGGCTCCTGTGCAGAATCTTGCACTGGTTCTCAACGCTGTGCCCACAAAACTTGTTCGTACTCTTCAGGCGGTTGCCGACAAAAAGAGTGCGGAGGGTTAATTATATTTGATCTGACCCGGCCGGCTGTATGCCGGCTGTTGGATAAAATCGTGGTTTTAGTCTTCTGTGATAGTCTGCTATAACCGCGCCAAAATACATTTTAAGGAGAAGGTAATATGGCTATCACCAAAGATGAAATTTTAGAAGCAATTGCAGCAATGAGCGTACTTGAGGTATCTGAACTCGTTTCTGCAATGGAAGAAAAGTTCGGCGTAACTGCTGCTGCTCCTGTAGCTATGGCTGCTGCACCCGCTGCCGGCGGAGCCGCTGCTGAGGCCGAAGATGAGAAGACTGAGTTTGACGTAGTTCTTACCGGTGTTGCTGACGGCAAAAAGATTCCTGTAATCAAGGAAGTCCGTGCAATTACTGGTCTTGGTCTGAAAGAAGCAAAAGAAATTGTTGAAGAAGGTGGAAAGACCATCAAAGAGGGCGTTTCCAAAGAAGAAGCTGCTCAGATGAAGGAGAAGCTTGAAGCTGCCGGTGCTACTGTCGAGGTTAAATAATAACCTGCGGCGTATTACTATTCATCAATTTGCTCAAGATACCACCGGAATGGAATTTCCGGTGGTATCGTATTGTCTATGCACGGGACGCAGAGCGTCCTATATACAGTTCCTTAGGGGGTAATGATGCTGGATACTGGGAAGCCCAGGAAGCGGACATATATCGGACAGGAGTTTCAGGAGGTCATGGATCTCCCGAATCTTGTGGACATCCAGTTATCGTCATATGAAAGATTTCTTCAGCGAGAGGCTCTGCGGGAAGGACAGCCGCTGAAGGAGCAGGGGCTTGAAGAGGTGTTTCAAAGTGTTTTCCCGATTGAGAGTCCCAATGGGGACATGCTCCTGGAATACACTCGCTATACCCTCGATGAGGAAGCAATTAAACTGACGGAGCAGGAGTGTAAGCAGAAGGGGATAACCCATGCTGTGCCTATCAAAGCCCGGATTAACCTGATTTTTCAGGAAACCGGTGAAATCCGTCAGAAAGACATCTATGTGGGCGATGTTCCTCTTATGACCGACCGCGGTACCTTTATTATCAATGGTGCCGAGCGGGTTGTTGTAAGCCAGATACATCGTTCTCCGGGTGTTATTTTCTCTCATGAGAAAGGTGTTTATTCATCACGGATAATCCCTTACCGCGGATCATGGCTTGAATTTGAGATTGATCAGAAGCGCGAACTTGTTTATGCCAAAATAGACCGCAAGAAACGCATACTCGGAACACTGTTCTTGCGGGCCCTCGGCTTTTCTACCCGGGAAGAGATTATTGATCTTTTTTACAAGACGGAAGAGATGGCCGTTGCGGAAGGTCAGAAAGAAGCTCTGAATGGACGGGTACTTGCCCGTGCGGTGTTTATCGGTGAGGGTGATGATCAGCGAAAGCTCTACAAGGCTGGAGACAAGCTGCATCCCCATGATGCAGACGAACTTGTTCACTCCGGAGTTACTCAGGTAACTGTAATTGACTTCGGGGCTGAAGGTTCTCTCGATTCTGCTATTATTCTTAACTGTTTCGAGCGTGAAGAAGTAAAGTTTACCCGGGATGATGCGGATGTTGATGAGCCTACCAAAGAGGATGCACTGATTGCGGTTTACTCGGTAATAATGCCCGGGGAGCCTATTACTCTTGAGAGTGCAGAAAAAGACCTTAATTCAATGTTCTTCAGTACCCGCCGTTACGATCTCGGCAAGGTGGGGCGATACAAGCTTAACAAGAAATTTGATTACGAGCCTCCGGTGGAGGAATTTACCCTTACCCGAGAAGATGTGGTAAATACCATGCTGTTCCTCATTAAGGTGTATATCGGCGATTCGTATGTTGATGATATTGACCACCTTGGTAACCGGCGTATCCGTTCGGTTGGAGAGTTGATGGCTAACCAGCTTAAAACCGCATTCAGCCGCATGGAGCGTATTGCCAAGGAAAGAATGAGTCTGAAGGAAACTGATACAGTCAAGCCGCAGGACCTGATTTCCATTAAGCCCATAGTTGCTGCAATTAAGGAATTCTTTGGTTCTTCCCAGCTTTCACAGTTCATGGACCAGGTTAATCCTCTGTCGGAACTTACCCACAAAAGAAGGCTTAATGCTCTTGGGCCGGGAGGTCTGTCCCGTGACCGTGCCGGATTTGAGGTTCGTGACGTACATTATACGCACTACGGAAGAATGTGCCCCATTGAAACTCCGGAAGGACCGAATATCGGTTTGATTGTTTCCCTGGCTAACTATACCCGGGTTAATGAGTACGGTTTTCTCGAAGCTCCCTATCGTAAGGTAAAAGACGGAAAGACTCTTCCGGAAATAGAGTATCTCTCTGCGATGGATGAAGAGAAGTATTTCATCGCTCAGGCGAATGCCAAGATCGATAAAAACGGTAAGTTCACCGATGATACAGTTTCTGTAAGAAAGGCGGGGGACTACATACAGAAGAATCCGGCGGATATTCAGTACATGGACGTTTCGCCAAAGCAGGTAATTTCTGTTGCAACCTCCCTTATTCCCTTTCTTGAGCATGATGACGCGAACCGTGCGCTCATGGGATCAAACATGCAGCGTCAGGCAGTTCCTCTTGTGTTTACTGATCCTCCCCGGGTTGGTACCGGGATGGAGGGCAAGACTGCCTATGATTCGGGTGTTCTTGTTAAAGCTCGCCGGGCCGGTGTCGTTGAGTATGTAACTGCCGAGCAGGTTGTTATCAAGCTTGATGAACCTTATGGAGACCTCAAGAAGGATGTGTATCCCTTGCTCAAATATCAGCGGACCAACCAGGATACCTGTTTCAATCAGCGTCCTGTTGTAAGGGTCGGGCAGAAGATTGCCGCTGGTGATGTCCTTGCCGACGGACCTGCCACAAATGGCGGAGAGCTGGCTCTAGGGCGGAATGTTCTGGTTGGATTTGTTCCCTGGAACGGATACAACTATGAGGATGCTATTCTGATTTCAGAAAAGGTCGTCAAGGAAGATATCTTTACTTCAATACATATAAAGGAATTTACCATTGATGTGCGGGAGACAAAGCTTGGTCCCGAGAAGCTTACCCGCGATATTCCCAATACTTCTGAAAAGGCTCTTGACCAGCTGGACGAAGAGGGTATTGTGCGGATCGGCGCAAAGGTCGGCTCCGGTTATATCCTGGTCGGAAAGGTTACCCCAAAATCCGAGACGGAGACTACTCCGGAATTCAAGCTGCTTAACTCCATTTTCGGTGAAAAGGCCAAAGAGGTTCGTGATACGAGCCTGCGGGTTCCTCATGGAACCAGCGGAACGGTAATTGATGTGCAGCGCCTGCGCCGCAGTGAGGGGGATGATCTTCCTCCCGGTGTTGATGAAGTTGTAAAGGTTCTTATTGCCGCCAAGCGTAAGCTGAAAGAGGGCGATAAGATGGCCGGGCGTCACGGAAACAAAGGTGTTGTCGCCAGGGTTCTTCCCGAGGAAGACATGCCTTATATGGAGGACGGAACTCCTCTGGATCTTTGTCTTAACCCGCTGGGTGTCCCTTCGCGTATGAACCTGGGTCAGATTCTTGAGACTGAACTCGGTCTGGCAGCGCGGATACTGGATGAATGGTATTCAACTCCGGTTTTCCAGTCTGCCTCCACTGAGATGATTGAAGACAAGCTGGTCGAGGCAGGTCTTCCCCGGAACTCCAAGATGGTACTGCGGGATGGCAAAACCGGTGTGAAATTCGAGAATCCGGTATTCTGTGGAATTATCTACATGCTCAAGCTTCATCACCTTGTCGATGATAAGATGCATGCCCGGTCAACCGGTCCTTATTCGCTGGTTACGCAGCAGCCCCTGGGTGGTAAAGCTCAGTTCGGTGGGCAGCGTCTGGGAGAAATGGAGGTATGGGCCCTTGAAGCATATGGAGCGGCCAATACGCTGCAGGAGCTTCTTACGATCAAGTCGGACGATATGGCGGGACGCGCCAAGATATATGAAAGCATCGTTAAGGGAGAGCCTTCTTCCAATGCCGGTGTTCCTGAATCTTTCAATGTACTGGTTCAGGAGCTGCGGGGTCTTGCTCTGGATGTTTCAATCTATGATTCAAAAGGCAAGCAGGTTCCTCTTACCGAGCGCGATGAGGAACTGATCAGCCGTCAGGGAAGTCAGTTCTAGCCCGATCAGGGACTACTGCAGGAGAGTGCCATGAGGGATATACAGGATTTTGATAATATTATGATAAAGCTGGCCAGCCCCGAACAGATTCGGGCCTGGTCATACGGCGAAGTTAAGAAGCCGGAAACAATAAACTACAGAACTCTCCGTCCTGAAAAGGACGGCCTTTTCTGTGAAAGGATCTTCGGTACAACCAAGGAGTGGGAGTGTTACTGCGGTAAGTTCAAGTCCATCCGGTATAAGGGTGTTATCTGTGACCGCTGTGGTGTTGAGGTTACCCACTTCAAGGTTCGCCGTGAGCGAATGGGACATATTGAACTTGCCTCACCGGTTTCCCATATCTGGTATTACCGCTCTGTCCCTTCGCGAATGGGGCTGCTGCTGGATCTTACTATTGCTGCTTTGCGGGCGATTCTTTACTACGAAAAACATGTAGTAATTGACCCGGGCGATACCGACCTCAAGTACATGGAACTTCTTTCTGAAGAAGAGTATCTTGAGGCCCGTGAACGCTTCGGTATGAGTTTTACCGCCGGTATCGGCGCTGATGCTATTCGTACTCTGCTTGAGCAGCTTGATCTTGATGCGCTCAGTGCGGAATTACGTATGAAGATGGTTGAAAAGGGGGCCAAATCCGACAAGCGGCTCCTTAAGAGGATCGAAATAGTCGAAAACTTCCGGGATTCCGACAACAATCCGGACTGGATGATTCTCGATGTTATTCCGGTAATTCCCCCCGAGCTTAGGCCTATGGTTCAGCTTGACGGCGGCCGTTTTGCAACCTCCGACCTCAATGATCTTTACCGCCGGGTAATTAACCGTAACAACCGTCTTAAACGACTTATGACCCTTAATGCTCCTGATATTATTATCCGTAACGAAAAGCGGATGCTTCAGGAGGCTGTGGATGCACTTTTTGACAACTCCAAGAAAAAACGTGTAGTAAAGGGCGCTTCAAACCGTCCTCTCAAATCCCTTTCGGATATGCTGAAAGGTAAGCAGGGCCGGTTCCGTCAGAACCTGCTTGGTAAGCGTGTTGACTACTCGGGACGTTCTGTAATTGTAGTAGGGCCCGAACTGCGGATGCATCAGTGTGGTCTGCCCACCAAGATGGCCCTTGAGTTATACAAGCCCTTTATTATGAAGAAGCTTGTTGAAAAGGATGTTGTGTACAACATCAAGAAAGCGAAAACCCTTGTGGAGCAGGAAACTCCGGAAGTATGGGCGGTTCTCGACGAAGTTGTCCGGGAGCATCCTGTACTGCTTAACCGTGCGCCTACTCTTCACCGTCTCGGTATACAGGCTTTTGAACCTGTCCTTGTAGAGGGTAAGGCTATTAAGCTGCATCCCCTTGTTTGTCATGCCTACAATGCCGACTTTGACGGTGACCAGATGGCGGTTCACGTGCCTCTTACTCAGGCGGCTCAGATTGAGTGCTGGACCATGATGCTCTCTGTAAACAATCTGCTTAACCCTGCGAACGGAACGCCTATTGTGTTCCCCTCTCAGGATATGGTTCTTGGTATTAACTACCTTACCAAAGAGAAGGAGGGTGTTACCGGTACCGGTAAATACTTCGGTTCGGCAGATGAGGTTTTTATGGCTGTGGATGCCGGTGCGGTTAATTACCATGCTGCAATCAAGGTTAAACTGAACGGAGAGTGGGTTGAAACAACCGCCGGACGGGTGATTCTTAATGAAGAACTTCCCGATGAGGTGGGATATGTAAACTATCCGCTTGGTGATAAGCAGCTTAGAAGTCTGGTCGCCAAAACCTACAAGGACCATGGTCCTGCTACTGCGGTGAAAATGCTTGATACAATCAAGGATGTCGGGTTCAAGTATGCAACAGTTTTCGGTGCAACTATTGGTGTGGATGACATTGTAATTCCCGATGAGAAGAAGGGAATGATTGATGCTGCCAATAACCAGGTGTCTGAGATTCAGAATCAATACCTTCAGGGGCATATTACCCAGGAAGAACGCTATAACCGTGTTGTTGAGGTGTGGTCAAAGACCAACGAAGATCTTACCAACACTCTAATGAAGTCGTTGGAAAAGGACCGGGACGGATTCAATCCTGTCTATATGATGGCTAACTCCGGAGCCCGTGGTAGCCGTACTCAGATACGTCAGCTCTCCGGTATGCGCGGACTGATGGCAAAATCCACCGGTGATATTATTGAGCTGCCTATTAGATCCAACTTCAAGGAAGGTCTGTCCATTATTGAGTTCTTTATTTCCACCAATGGTGCACGTAAAGGACTTGCGGATACCGCCCTTAAGACTGCTGGAGCGGGATACCTTACCCGTCGTCTGGTCGATATTGCACAGGATGTGGTAGTCAATGAGCTCGACTGCGGAACGATTAACGGAATTGAAACCCGGGCGATCAAGGACGGTGAAGAGATTGTTGAGTCTCTTGTAGACCGTATAGCCGGTCGTTTTACCCTTGAGCGGGTTAAGCATCCTATTACCGGTGAAATAATCATAGATGTTAATGAAGAGATAACCGATGAGATTGCCCAGGCTATCGAAGAGGCTGGCGTTGAGTCGGTAAGGATTCGTACTGTATTAACCTGTGAGGCCCGTCATGGTGTCTGTCAGAAGTGCTATGGCAGGAATCTTGCAACCAACAGAACAGTTGAAATCGGTGAAGCGGTTGGTATTATTGCGGCACAGTCCATCGGGCAGCCTGGAACCCAGCTGACCATGCGTACGTTCCATATCGGTGGTGCGGCGACCAGTGTTGCGGAAGAAAACAGGACCTACCTGCGGTATCCGGTTCTTATTCGTGAAATTCTTGGAAACACTGTTACTCTTGAAACCGGAGACCGTCTGTTTACCCGAAAGGGATTTGTTACGGTGTCGAAGGTTCTTCGCCGAGTGGAAATTTCCAAGAATGACAGTGTGAAGGTTGAAGACGGACAGAAGGTCATTGCCGGAGAAGTGCTGGTTAAGCGCGGTAAAGAGGAAATCCTTTCTGAGGAGATTGCCTATATTGTACTCAGGGAAGATGAAGTCCTGCTTGTTGCGCAGGAACAGCGCATCGATATCCGGAACGGAGCAGAACTTCTTGTTGAAGTAGGTGATGTTGTCGCTGCAGAAGAGTCAATTGCTGTTTTTGACCCCTTTTCCGAGCCTATTATCGCAGAAGTAAGCGGCCGGGTGCGTTTTGAGGATATTGTTCTGGGTACCACCCTCAAGGAAGAGGTGAATGAGGATACCGGTAAGATCGAAAAGAAAATTACCGAGTTTACTCTGGAATCCCTTCAGCCGAGGATTATTATTGAAAATGAAGAGGGTGAAGAGCTTGCTTCCTACTTTTTGCCCGGTTCTGCGTATCTCAATGTAGAGAACGGTGATCCTATAACTGAGGGACGTACACTGGTCAAGCTTCTTAAGGAAAGTGTAAAGACCAGGGATATTACCGGTGGTCTTCCCAGGGTGGATGAGCTATTCGAAGCCCGGCACCCAAAAAGTGCCACCGTTCTTTCCAAGGTTGGTGGAACAGTCAACTTCAAGGGTATTGTAAAGGGTAAGCGTGTTCTGGAAATTGAGGACGATTTCGGCGGCAAACATAAACATCTTGTGCCTATGGGTAAGCACCTTCTTGTCCGGGACCGAGACCTTGTAATGGCCGGTGAAGGTCTGTGTGACGGCGCAGTGGATCCGCATGATGTTCTTGATATAGAGGGAGAGAACTCGCTGCAGTCATTCCTGGTAAATGAAGTGCAGGAAGTTTACCGTCTTCAGGGTGTAAATATAAATGACAAGCATATCGGTGTTATTGTCCGTCAGATGATGCGGAAGGTGGAGATTATCCAGGTGGGTGATACCAACTTTATCTTCGGTCAGCAGGTGGATAAATACCGTTTTCATGAAGAGAACGAGAAGGTTATCCGTGAGGGCGGCCAGCCCGCTGTAGCAAGACCGCTGTTGCTTGGAATTACCCGGGCATCACTGAATATTGATTCATGGGTATCCGCGGCTTCATTCCAGGAAACCACCAAGGTGCTGACCAATGCTGCCATCTCCGGTGATACCGATTCGCTGAGAGGTCTTAAGGAGAACGTTGCAATTGGACACCTTATTCCTGCGGGTACGGGAATGCGGAAGTACAAGAACATGAAGCTCTTTGATGATACAAGTGACGATCTGGATGCATCCGTACAGAGCATCCTGGAACAGCGTAAGCTTGAGAAAGAAGCGCAGTTGGAGAAAGAGTCCCTCGAGGAAGAGGTTGAAGCCTGATATTTCTCCGTCATGCTGAATCTGCGGTTCACATCTTTAGATCATATATAGGATGCTCCTGCGGTATGCGGGAGTGTCCGCTTGACTTTTGTCAAGGTGACTGTTATAGTCACGGCTCTAAGATCAATTATTGGGAGTTGGATATAAATGCCGACTATTAATCAGCTCATTCGTAAAGGGCGGAAAGCTACTACGAAGAAGACCAAATCTCCGGCTCTGGAGTCCTGTCCTCAGAAACGCGGTGTTTGTACACGTGTTATGACTGTTACTCCGAAGAAGCCCAATTCTGCACTTCGTAAGGTAGCTCGTGTTAGGTTGACTAACGGATTTGAAGCAACTGCGTATATTCCCGGAATCGGACATAATCTCCAGGAGCACTCTGTGGTGCTGCTTCGCGGTGGTCGTGTGAAGGATCTTCCCGGTGTACGCTATCATATTATTCGCGGCGCCAAGGATACTCTTGGTGTAGATGACCGTCGTCAGGGACGCTCCAAGTACGGAGCCAAGAAGCCCAAGGCTTAAGGAGGACTGAAATGAGCAGAAGAAAAGTAAGTCCCGTACGCCCTGTACTTCCCGACCCCCGGTTCGGAAGCAAGGTCCTGGCAAAATTTGTAGCCCGCATGATGGTTGATGGTAAAAAATCCGTCGCCAGGGGTATTGTTTATGATGCCCTCGATGTGGTTCAGAAAAAAACCAATGAAGAACCTCTTGAGGTTTTTCTGAAGGCTATCGAAAATGTAAAACCTGCTGTTGAGGTAAAATCCCGCCGTGTTGGTGGCTCTACCTATCAGGTTCCCGTTGAGGTTCGTGAGACCCGTCGTGAAGCTCTGGCAATGCGCTGGATTATTCAGGCATCCAGAGACCGGAGCGGAAAGTCCATGAGTGAGTGTCTCAGTGCGGAACTTATGGATGCCTACAACAATGCCGGTGTTGCATTCAAGAAGAAAGAGGACACCCACCGTATGGCTGAAGCTAACAAGGCTTTCAGTCACTATCGCTGGTAAGCTGCTCTTGACGAAAATCCGTGGAGGGTATATTCTACCCTCCACGTTAAGTTTTAGTTTGGTTTAATGCGTGAGATCGCGTTGCGCACCGGGCAGTCGCCGGGGTGTGTAACCAATGACACTGCAGCCAAACCGGTCGTTCTCACGGAGAGTGATCAGGTGGTGCGGGTTAGATCTTGGAACAGCTGTGAAGGCACGGCCCCCTCGATTAATTCCTGTCTCTATCTTTCGGCACCACAGCCGATGCAAGATCTTCCCCTTTTTATGCGACCTTGAAACTTTTTATGGCTTATGATTATATAATGCTTTTAAAATTTTTGCGCCCGAATAAGCGCAAGGAGGAATAGGAATGGCCAAAGAAAAATTTGAGAGGACGAAGCCGCACGTAAACGTTGGTACTATTGGCCACGTAGACCACGGCAAGACAACTCTCACTGCTGCTATCACTATGTACAGCGCTGCTAAGTACGGTGGTAAGCTTCTGAAGTATGATGAGATCGATAACGCTCCGGAAGAAAAAGCCAGAGGAATCACGATCAACACCCGTCACGTTGAGTATGAAACAGATAATCGACACTATGCTCACGTTGATTGCCCCGGTCACGCCGACTATATCAAGAATATGATTACCGGTGCGGCTCAGATGGATGGTGCTGTTATCGTAGTTGCTGCTACTGACGGTGCCATGTCTCAGACAAAAGAGCACATCCTGCTTGCACGTCAGGTTGGAGTACCTTCACTTATTGTTTTTATTAACAAGTGTGACCAGGTTGATGATCCCGACCTTATCGAGCTTGTAGAAGAAGAAATGAAAGATCTTCTTAACGAGTATGGTTTTCCCGGAGATGATACTCCCATTATCAAGGGTTCCGCTTTCGAAGCAATGGACAATCCCGATGATGCAGAGAAGACTAAATGTATCGATGAGCTTCTTGCTGCAATGGACAGCTTTTTTCCTGAACCCGAACGTGCTATTGACGGTGCATTCCTTATGCCCATTGAAGACGTATTCTCAATTCAGGGACGTGGAACCGTTGTTACCGGACGTATTGAGCGCGGTGTTGTTAAGGTTTCCGATGAATGTGAAATCGTCGGTATCAAAGATACACAGAAAACCGTTTGTACCGGTGTTGAGATGTTTAATAAGCTTCTTGATCAGGGTCAGGCTGGTGACAATATTGGTGCTCTTCTTCGTGGAACTGACAAAAAGGACGTTGAGCGTGGTCAGGTACTGGCAAAACCCGGTACTATTACTCCTCATAAGAAGTTCAAGGGTCAGGTTTACGTACTGAACAAGGAAGAGGGTGGTCGTCACTCACCCTTCTTCTCCGGTTACCGTCCCCAGTTCTATTTCAGAACTACCGACATTACCGGAAGCATTTCCCTTCCTGCTGACAAGCAGATGGTTATGCCCGGTGACAACACCGAGATCGATGTAGAGCTTATCCACGCTATTGCGATGGAAAAAGGTCTTAAGTTCGCTATCCGTGAGGGTGGACGTACTGTAGCATCCGGTCAGGTAATCGAAATTACCGAGTAATTTGTTTCTATCGGGTCCCGCCCGTTTTAGTGGCGGGGCCTTTTTTTAGGAGGAAGGATGGCGAAGAATAGGATTCGCGTACGGTTGCGCGGCTTTGATGTCGAACTGGTCGATCAGAGCGCAAAATCAATCGTACAAACCGTCGGTAAGGCAGGGGCCAGAGTAGCTGGACCTATTCCTCTCCCGACTAAGATCAACAAGTTTACCGTATTGCGTTCTCCCCACGTTAATAAAAAGTCCAGGGAGCAGTTTGAAATGCGCACGCACAAACGGTTGATAGATATTCTGGATCCGACGTCCAAAGTTATGGACGCACTTATGAAATTAGAGTTGCCCGCCGGAGTTGATGTAGAAATCAAGCAGTAGGCTGGTGTGACAATAATACGTCTGCCTGACGGAAAATGCACGCAGACCACTTTTATTGATCGAGGTTAAGCAATGTTGGGTTTGTTGGGAAAAAAGCTTGGGATGACCCAGGTTTTCGATGATCGGGGAGTTTTAACTCCGGTTACGGTTATAGAGATTGTAGAAAATACCATCCTTGACGAAAGGACAGAAGAGCGGGACGGCTACAGCGCAGCCATTATCGGCGCTTTTGATCAGAAAGAGTCCCGTCTGAGTAAACCTGTTCTTGGACAGTTTAAAAAGAGCGGGTCCGGAGCCAAGCGGATCATACAGGAAGTTCGTGATGCGGATTTTGAAGGTGAAGCAGGGGCAGCCCTGGGAATTTCCCTTTTTGAAGATGTCCGTTTTGTTGATGTAATTGGCGATTCCAAAGGTAAAGGTTACCAGGGTGTAATGAAGCGGCACGGTTTCAAGGGTGGTCGCAGCACGCATGGTTCAAAGTTTCACCGTGGTCTTGGTAGTACCGGTATGGCGGCGTATCCGTCAAAGGTGCTTAAAGGTAAGAAGATGCCCGGAAGGATGGGCAATGACCGTGTTACTGTACAGAACCTGCTGGTAGTTAAGGTCGATGCTGAAAAGAACGCCCTGCTTGTTAAAGGTGCAGTTCCTGGTCCGAAGAACGGCGTTGTTTTCGTTCAAAAAGCCAAGAAGAAGTAGCCAAGCAGGATATTGGAATAGAGGCGATCAATGGAAAAGAAGGTTTTGTCTACGGACGGAAAAGAGATACGGAGCATTGAACTGGCAGATCAGGTGTTCGGCCGTGAAGTCAGCGAAGGTGCTATTTATTATGCGATCCGCAATGAGCTTGCGAATCTCAGAGTGGGTACAGCTTCTACTAAAACCCGGGCGGAAGTTCGCGGTGCAGGTGGAAAGCCCTGGAGCCAGAAAGGTACTGGTCGTGCGCGTTCCGGTCACCGGCGCTCACCTCTCTGGGTAGGCGGTGGTATTGTCTTCGGGCCCAAGCCCAGAGACTTTAGCTATACCATGCCCCGTAAAATGAAGCGGGTAGCGATGATGTCTATCCTGAGCATGAAAGCGGCCAACGACTCCCTTATGGTTGTTGAGGATTTTTCAGTGGAAAGCGGGAAGACGAAGGATTTTGCAGCTATCCTGAAGAATTTCAGCCAGGGAGAAAGAACTGTAGTAATTCTCAAGGATGATGATGCGATGGTACGTCGGGCCGGGAAGAACATTCCCTGGCTTAGGATGCTTTCCTATAACCGACTCCGGGCTCATGACCTGTTTTATGCAAGAAAACTGGTTGTGCTTGAATCTGCTGCGAAGAATCTTAACGAGTTTTATGCACCCAAGGCTGCGAAGGCTTAAGGGGGGATGTGATGGATTTACAGCAGATAATCATTGAACCGGTATTGACTGAAAAAACAAATATCATGCGGGAAGCAGAACAGAAGAAGTATGTCTTCAAGGTTCACCCATGGGCAAATAAAAACATGGTAATGCGTGCCATGAAAGAGCTGTTTGATGTGAAGCCCGTTAAGTGCAACATCATCAACGTTAAGTCTAAGCCCCGGGCGACCCGCACCAAGCATGGTGTTCGCAGAGGAACTACTACGCCCTGGAAAAAGGCGATTGTTACCCTTGCGGCTGGTCAGAAAATCGACGCGATTGACGGCGTTTAAGGCAGGGAGAGTCAGTAATGGGAATCAAGAAATATAAGCCGAGGACGCCGGCTCTGCGGTTTAAGACCTCGCTTACTTTTGAAGAGATTACCACCAACAAGGCCGAAAAAAGCCTGACTTCCGGAAAGTTCCAGAAGGCAGGCCGTGGAGCCGGCGGGCGTATCAGTGTACGTCGCCGCGGCGGTGGTCATAAGAAGAAATACAGAACAATCGATTTTAAGCGTGAAAAGTTCGGTGTGCCCGGGAAGGTTGCAACAATTGAATACGATCCAAACCGGAGTGCCAATATTGCGCTAATTAACTATGCAGACGGTGAGAAGAGATATATTCTCGCTCCCCGTGGCCTGAAAGTCGGTATGACTGTTATGAGTGGTGAGAATGCTCCTAAAGAGGTGGGTAATGCTCTTCCTCTGGAAGCTATCAACCTTGGTATGACAGTCCATAATATCGAAATGCAGCAGGGCAAAGGCGGACAGCTGGTACGCTCTGCAGGGCTTGGTGCTACCATAGTTGCAAAAGAGGACGACTACGTTACTCTTAAGCTTCCTTCAGGGGAAATGCGCATGATCTTCAAGAAGTGCATGGCAACTCTTGGAGTGGTTGGAAATGAGGATCACATGAACGTATCAATCGGTAAAGCCGGACGTTCACGGTGGCTTGGTAAACGACCAAAGGTTCGTGGTGTTGTAATGAATCCGGTAGACCATCCTCATGGTGGTGGTGAAGGTCGTACTTCAGGTGGTCGGCATCCTGTTACTCCCTGGGGAAAACCCACTAAGGGATACAAGACCCGGAAGAAGAGCAAATCCTCTAGCAAGTTCATTGTTAAGAAGCGGAAATAGGAGAGAGTCGTGGCGCGTTCTATAAAGAAAGGACCATTCATTGAGAAAAAGCTGTACAAGCGTATTCTCGAAATGAGCAAATCCGGTGAAAAGCGGATGATTAAGACCTACTCCCGGTGTTCAACAATTATCCCGGAGATGGTTGGTTTGACTCTCTCTGTATACAATGGAAAGAGTTGGGTACCGGTATACGTTACCGAGAACCTCGTTGGTCACAAGCTTGGGGAGTTCTCTCCGACAAGGATTTTTCGTGGTCATGCCGGATCTGATAAAAAGGCCGGCAAGAGGTAGGTGAGGTAGAGATGGAAGCAAAGAAAGGATATAAAGCCAATATCCGTCACGTGCTTATTGCACCGACAAAGCTAAGACGTGTAGCTAATGTTGTACGTAACAAGCCCTATGTGGAAGCAGTTGCAATCCTTGAGGCTCTGCCTCAGAAGGGAGCAAAACTTCTTAATAAGGCTATTCATTCAGCGGCAGCGAACGCTCTGGTACAGAATAAGCAGCTCGATGAAGAGATGCTCTATATAAAAGAGCTTCAGATCAACGAAGGACCAAGACTTCGACGTCTTTGGGCAAGGGCTCGCGGTAAAAGGGATATTCTCCTGAAGCGCATGAGTCATATTTCGGTGGTTGTAGACGAGCTTGCGGGAATGGGGGAGTAAAATGGGTCAGAAAGTAAATCCCATTGGTTTACGTTTAGGAATCAACAAGACTTGGTCTTCAAAATGGTATGTTGACCCCAGGGAGTACGCAGACACACTGCATGAAGACCTGGCCCTGCGGAAAGCTCTTGAGAGTTCTCCTGAAGCTCAGGGTGCTGAGATCGCTGAAGTTGAGATCATTCGTCATCCCCAGAGGATCACAATTGTTATTCATACTTCGCGACCCGGTGTTATTATCGGGGCAAAGGGTGCAAATATCGAAAAGGTAGGCGCACGGCTTCAGAAGATCGCCAACAAAAAGATCCAGCTTAAGATCAAAGAAGTAAAACGACCCGAGGTTAACGCCCAGATCGTTGCACTGAATATTGCCCGTCAGCTGAAGGCTCGTGGTTCTTTCCGGAGAGCTCTCAAAATGGCGGTAAACAACGCGATGAAAGCCGGTGTTCAGGGTATCAAAGTCCGTGTTTCCGGTCGCCTTGGCGGTGCGGAGATGTCTCGTACAGAACAGTACAAGGATGGACGGGTGCCACTTCATACACTTCGTGCAAATATCGATTATGGTACAGCTGAAGCTGATACTACATTCGGCATAATCGGAGTAAAGGTCTGGGTTTTTACTGGTGAGGTATACCGTAAAGATCGTAAGGAAGATGCCGGACTCCTGGTTCGGAAAAAGAAGACTCCCGCTGCGGCAGAGAGGGGTTGATAGATGCTTAGTCCTAAGAGAACAAAATTCAGGAAACAGCACCGTCAGGTACGACGCCTTAAAAAGGTGGCAACCCGGGGCAACAAGATTTCCTTTGGTGATTTTGCACTGGTAGCGCTGGAAGGTGAGTGGATCACCAACCGTCAGATAGAAGCAGCCCGTATTGCAATGACTCGTCACGTAAAACGTGGAGGTAAAGTCTGGATACGGATTTTTCCTGACTTTCCATACACCAAAAAACCGGCAGAAACCCGAATGGGTAAAGGTAAGGGTAACCCTGAAGCATGGGTTGCAGTAGTTAAAGAGGGGACAGTAATGTTTGAAATGGCCGGAGTTCCTTTGGAACTTGCCCGTGAGGCAATGAAGCTGGCTGATTCAAAGCTTCCTATCAAGACAAAGTTCGCTGTACGGCGGGATCTGGAGTAGCGGTATGAAAAATACATTCTCTGATTTGAGTTACGATGAGCTCCTCCTGAAGAGAGAAGAGCTTAAGGCGAAACTGAGGGAACACCGCTTCAGCAAGGTTCTTGGTCATGTTGAGAATCCGCTTGACAAGCGTAACCTTCGGCGTAGTATTGGACGGCTGAATACTATTATCCATGAGTATTCTCTGGGTATCAGGAAGCCGGAAGAAGGCAGGAAATAGGTATGGATGCTGTAGAAAACAAGGCTCCCGGACAGGGAGAACAGAAGGCCAATAAAAAGGTTTATACCGGTATTGTCGTAAGCGATAAGATGGAGAAATCCATTGTAATTCAGGTATCTACCAGGCAGCTGCACCCTCTGTACAAGAAGTACGTGGCTCGTTCAAAGAAATTTATGGCCCACGATGAGAATAATGAGGCGCATATCGGCGACACTGTACGGATTATCGAGTCCCGTCCGATGAGCAAAAATAAAGCCTGGATGCTTGAAGAAATTGTGGAGCGCGCTAAATAAAAGAGCGCAGGCCAAGGGGAGATAGATAATCATGGTACAGATGCAGACATATCTTAATGTTGCAGATAACTCCGGCGCTAAGCGCGTTCAGTGCATTAAAGTACTGGGTGGAAGTAAGCGTAAATACGCCGGTGTTGGTGACATTATTGTAGTCGCGGTAAAGGATGCCCTTCCAAACGCGGCGATAAAGAGCGGAGATGTGCAAAAGGCTGTTATTGTAAGAACCAAAAAAGAGTACCGTCGTCCTGACGGAACTTACATTCGGTTTGATGACAATGCCTGTGTAATTATCGATGCCAACCAGAACCCCCGGGGAAAACGTATTTTCGGACCTGTTGCACGTGAACTTCGTGACACGGGTTTTATGAAAATCGTTTCCCTTGCCCCCGAGGTTCTCTAAGGGATCGGTGAGGTGATTAAGATGAAAGAGAAGATGAAGATCAAACTTAAGAAAGAAGATACGGTACAGGTCGTATCCGGCAAAGATAAGGGCAAAAGCGGAAAAGTACTAAGAATTGACCGCGAAAAAGGCCGGATTTATGTTCAGGGCCTGAACATGGTTAAGAAGGCTGTAAAGCCGAAAAGCCAGCAGGACAAAGGCGGTATTATCGATATCGAAGCCGGTCTTGCAGTATCCAACGTAATGATTGTGTGTAAAAAATGCGGACCTACCCGTATTGGCATTAAAGTCGATGGCGATGCAAAGGTAAGAGTCTGCAGAAAGTGCGGGGAGGCCCTTTGATGGCTGAATATACACCTAGACTCAAGAAACTGTATCTGGATACAATCAGAAAAGAACTGATTGAAGAGTTTGGATACAAGTCTCCGATGCAGGTACCGCGCCTGGAGAAAATCAGCGTAAGCATCGGTGTCGGGGATGCCATTACAAACAAAAAGTTTCTTGAATCAGCAACAAAAGAGCTGGAGCTTATAACCGGCCAGCATGCTGTTAAAACAAAAGCGCGGAAGTCCATCGCTAACTTTAAGCTTAGAGAAGGTATGGAAATCGGTGCAAAGGTTACCCTTCGCGGTAACTATATGTGGGAGTTTCTTGAAAGACTCCTTAATGTAGCTCTGCCTCGTGTAAAGGACTTCAGGGGCGTTAATCCCAAGGCTTTTGACGGCAAGGGCAACTACTCTCTGGGTATCCAGGAGCAGATTATCTTCCCTGAAATAGACTACGACAAGATTGAAAGGGTAAGTGGTCTTAATGTGGCGATTGTTACAACAGCCGGCACAGATGACGAATCCAGAAGTATGCTGCGCAAGCTCGGTATGCCCTTCAGGAAATAGGAGTAGACGAGATGGCAAAGAAATCAATGATAATAAAGGCTCAGCGTAAGCCTAAGTTCATGACTCGCAAGGTCAATCGCTGTCGCGTCTGCGGTAGACCCAGGGGTTATATGCGGAAATTTCAGATGTGCAGGGTTTGCTTTCGCAAATACGCAAGCGAAGGTCTTATCCCCGGCATTACAAAATCGAGCTGGTGAGGGAGAAGATATAGATGGCTGTTACCGATCCTGTAGCAGATATGCTAACGAAGATACGAAATGCGAGTAGTGCGCGTTTCGACCGTGTTGATATTCTGACCTCAAAACTGAAGCTTGAAATAGTCAAGATACTTAAGAATGAGGGATACATTAAGAACTTCAAGAAGACCACGATAGATGGAAACAACTATATTCGGATCTTCCTCAAGTTTGATGAAAAACAGAAACCGATTATTCACGGTATTAAGAAGATATCCACACCTGGTAGAAGAATTTACGCCGGTTATAAAAATCTCCCGAGAGTTTTTAACGGCTATGGAACTGTAATCGTGTCCACTTCCACTGGTGTAACTACCGGAAAGAAGGCTGCTGAGAAAAAAGTCGGCGGCGAGATTCTTTGCTCAGTCTGGTAGAGAGGGGGAAGGAATGTCACGTGTAGGAAAACTGCCGATAGATATACCCAAGGGAGTTAAAGTCATTCAGAACGGCAATGTCGTCGAGGTTGAAGGTCCCAAGGGAAAACTGTCTCAGGAAATTAAAGGTGCCCTTAAGATTAACATCGGAGCGGAAGTGGTGCAGGTGGAATGCGAAAGTACTGTCAAACAGGACAGAGCATATTTCGGCTTGTACCGTAATCTGATCCAGAACATGGTTACCGGTGTAAGCGCCGGTTTCAGTAAGACCCTGCTTATAAACGGTGTCGGGTACAGGGCGGAGCTGAAGGGAAATAGTCTTTCTCTGAATCTCGGTTACTCAACCATGATCGAATATGTAATCAACGATGATGTAACCATCACCGTTGAAGGAAACAACAAGGTTGTTGTCTCCGGAATCGATAAACAGAAGGTCGGACAGGCTGCTGCAGAAATCCGCTCACTTCGTGCTCCCGAACCCTATAAAGGTAAGGGAATCAGCTATGAAAATGAGTACATCCGCAGAAAAATCGGTAAGTCCGGTGTTAAGTAGTAGGAAAGCGGGATGAAGAAGATAGACGATAAAAAGCGAAAAAGGCTGCAGCGAAAAAGGCATATCCGTAAGTCAATCTACGGTACTGCCGAGCGGCCCCGGATGACTGTTTTCCGCAGTAACAAGTACGTCTACATTCAGGTTGTCGACGACGACAAAGGCGTCACACTTGCTGCTGTTAACAACCGGCAGAAAGAGAATGTCGAGCTTAAGACAAATGTTGAAAATGCGTCAAAGCTTGGTGAAATGATCGGTACAAAGCTGAAGGAACAGTCCGTTGGAACTGTTGTATTTGACAGAAACGGGTATAAGTATCACGGCATCGTAAAGGCCATTGCCGACGGCGCCCGCAAAACCGGACTTCAGTTCTAGGGGGATATGGTGGAAAGACGTGATCGTGATAATAGAGATAGAGAGCGGGATAAAGAGTTTACTGAAAAACTTATCAAGCTCAACCGTGTAGCCAAGGTAGTAAAAGGTGGACGCCGGTTCTCTTTTTCCGCACTTGTTGTGGTTGGAGATCAGAAAGGCCGGGTAGGTCTTGGATTCGGTAAGGCCAACGACGTAACTGAAGCAATACGGAAAAGTATCGAGAAGGCAAAGAAAAACATGATTACCCTGCCCTTGAAAAATGGTACACTTCCCCATGAAGTTATCGGACAATTCAAGAGCGCTGAGGTTCTGATGAAGCCTGCAGCTCCCGGTACCGGAGTAATCGCCGGTGGACCCGTACGTGCTGTTATGGATGTAAGCGGTGTAACTGATATCCTGAGCAAGTCTCTTGGATCCAAGAACACCATTAACATTGTAAAGGCCGTTTTCGCCGGGTTTGAAAATATAATGGATGCAAAGCAGGTTGCCCGCAATCGCGGAAAAAGCCTTGTGGAGATGTGGGGGTAGGAATGAAACTGCGTATTCAGCTTGTAAAGAGCGTTATTGGACGGCCTGAAAAGCAGCGCAAGGTAGTTGCCTCTCTTGGTCTCAAGAAGCTGAACAGTACCGTTGAGCAGGAGGACAGTCCTTCTATTCGTGGTATGATCACCAAGGTTTCTCACCTGCTTAAGGTGGAGGAGATCAAATAGATGGAACTGCACGCACCCAAAGGGTCAACAAAGAATAAAATTATCAAAGGCCGTGGTAATTCCGCTCGTAAGGGTAGAACAGCCGGTAAAGGTAATAACGGACAGAATGCCAGGTCCGGCGGCGGTGTACGCCCCGGGTTTGAGGGTGGTCAGATGCCTCTCTACAGGCGTATTGCCAGAAGAGGTTTTTCAAACTATCACTTCAAGAAAGAGTACCAGGCGATCAATCTTGTTCAGATAGAGAAATTCTATGCTGACGGAGAGACTGTCAATCTTGAGTCTCTTAAAGCAAAGGGACTTGTAAAAGGCAAACAGGTTCTGGTGAAGATTCTCGGTAACGGTGAAATCTCCAGGAAGGTTACTGTTGATATTGAAAAGGTATCTGCATCAGCCAGAGAGAAGATTACCAAAGCCGGTGGTACTGTTACTGCTGTAGCTGAGGAAAAAACATCAGAAGAAACTGAAAAACAGGGCGAATAGGGTTAATTCAAAATGGCGACGAATCCGTTAGTTGATATTTTTCGTATACGAGACCTGCGTCAGAGAATCATGTTTACGCTGGGAATGCTGGTTGTTTTCCGTCTGGGAGCCAACCTGCCCATTCCCGGGATTAACGTAAAGGCATTGAATCTCTATTTCATGTCTCAGCAGAGCGGTACAGGAGTAGGTATTACAGAATATATCGACTTCTTTGCGGGTGGAGCGTTTAAGAACTTTTCCATCTTCATGCTGGGAATTATGCCCTATATTTCCACTTCCATTATAATGCAGCTGCTTGTGTTGGTATTTCCCAGTCTCAAGAAGATCAGCGAGCAGGAGGGTGGACGTAAGAAGATTCAGCGCTATACACGCTACGGCACGGTAGTTATCTGCTTGGTTCAGTCATATGCGGTTACCATATATGCAAACCAGATACCGGATGCTATAAATATGAACAAACTGGCATACACTTTTGTGGCAATGCTAACTGTTACCGCCGGTACGATCTTTCTTATGTGGATTGGTGAGCAGATTACCCAGAGGGGTATCGGTAACGGAATTTCTCTGATAATATTTGCTGGTATAGTTGCCAGAATGCCCGGAGCTTTTGTTACACTTGTGGAAAAGGTGCAAATCGGTGAGCTGAACCCTGTATTTGTTATTCTTGTACTGGGTATGTTTATCGCTGTAATAGCTCTGGTTATTTATGAGCAGCAGGGACAACGGAAAATTCCGGTACAGTATGCAAAGCGTGTTGTAGGTCGGAGAATGTACGGCGCACAGAACACATACATACCGTTCAAGATAAATCCATCAGGAGTTATCCCGGTAATCTTTGCTTCAAGTGTGCTTACCTTCCCATTGCAGCTTGCAGGTAACCTTGGTTCAAAAATCAGCTGGCTTGGAGCTTTCAGCAGCTGGCTGCGGCCTAACGGTCTGCCGTATCTTGTGGCATACACACTGCTGATCATCTTTTTCGCCTATTTTTATACACAGGTAACCCTGAATCCTCAGGAGATTGCCAAACAGATTCGGGAAAACGGTGGTTCTATCCCCGGAATTCGATCTGATAAAATAGAAGAGCACCTGAACACAATTTTGAGCAGGATCATTTTGCCTGGAGCGTTATTTCTGGCATTTATCGCTGTTATACCGTCGATTGTACAGATACTCTTCAACTTCCCTGCCCGTGTGGCTATGCTTATGGGCGGAACTTCACTGCTGATCATGGTCGGAGTAGACCTCGATACCATGTCGCAGATCGAAGGGCATCTGAAGATGCATCATCATGATGGCCTGGTCAAGAAAGGCAAAATTAGGTCCAGAAACCTATAAGGGGATTTACTTATGAAGGTAAGAGTGAGCGTAAAACCTATGTGTGATAAATGCAAGGTTATAAAAAGAAGGGGTGTTGTAAGAATTATCTGCGACAATCCCAAACACAAACAGCGCCAGAAGTAGGAGTACCGTAAATGGCACGTATATCAGGTATAGACCTTCCGAATAAAATGACCAAGATCGCCCTGACCTATATCTATGGTATTGGTCGTTCATTGGCGATGGACGTATGTGAAAAAACGGGCATTGATCCCGATTCTAAAATAAATGATCTGTCGGCAGAGGACGTTAACAAAATCCGCCAGCTGCTTGATAATGAGTATACAGTTGAAGGACGTCTTCGTACTCAGACTGCACTTAACATCAAGCGTCTGATGGATATCGGTTGCTATCGCGGCTTACGGCACCGGCGTGGACTTCCTCTTCGGGGTCAGAGAACCAAAACCAACGCGCGTACCCGTAAAGGTAAGCGGAAGACCGTCGCCAACAAGAAGAAAGCGACCAAGTAGTCAAAGGAGCATACATTGGCTAAGGTTAAAAAGAAGAAAGAGAAAAAGACGGTATACGAAGGTCAGGTTTATATTCAGGCTACCTTCAATAATACCATCGTTACTATCACCGATATGACCGGAAACGCTGTTTCCTGGGCATCCGCCGGCGGTCTTGGCTTCAAGGGTGCCAAGAAGTCCACTCCTTATGCAGCCCAGACTACTGCTGAGACTGCAGCAAAAAAGGCGATGGATTTCGGATTGCGGGAAGTTCATGTTATGGTTAAGGGGCCAGGTATGGGACGTGAGTCTGCAATCCGTTCCCTGGGAACCCTCGGTCTTACTGTAAAGAGTATCCGTGATATTACTCCCATTCCCCATAACGGTTGTCGGCCCCGAAAGAGCCGACGGGTATAAGGAGTTATTGAAATGGCAAGATACGTAGGACCCAGCTGTCGGCTTTGCCGGGCTGAAAAAACAAAGCTGTTTCTCAAGGGTGAGCGCTGTAACAGCCCAAAATGCCCGATTAACAAGAAGAGACCCTCTCCCGGTAAGGGCCCTCGTGAGCGGATGAAGAAAATGTCCGACTACGGGATTCAGCTTCGTGAGAAACAGAAGCTTAAAAGAATGTATATGCTGCTGGAAAAACAGTTTAAAATTCTGTTCAACAAGGCTGAGAGAATGCAGGGAATTACCGGTGAAAACCTTATATCTCTGCTTGAAAGCAGACTTGATAACATGGTTTACCGCCTTCATTTTGCCTCCTCCAGGAGTCAGGCGCGTCAGCTTGTTAACCATGGTCATATCCGGGTAAACGGAAGAAGAGTTACCATTCCTTCATACCTTGTTCGTGAAAACGATGTTATTGAGGTGCAGGAAGGAAGCCGTAAACTTGTTAACATTAAAGAGAGCCTCAAGGTACATTCCCGTTCCGGTGTCAGCCCCTGGCTGGAGCTTAATCCGGATGAAATGAAGGGAAAGGTGCTGGCCCTCCCAAGGCGTTCTGATGTTACTGAACTTGCAGATGTCAAAGAACATCTGATCGTAGAGCTCTATTCTCGGTAAGGTGGTCACATGGCGCGCAAGAACTTAATGAAGGGATTCAAAAAACCGAAAGGAATTACATTTGAGCACTCGGATGTAAACCAGGACTATGGCAAATTTATCGCTTACCCCTTTGAACGGGGGTTTGGTACGACAATTGGCAATACCTTGCGCCGTGTATTACTCAGTTCGATTCAGGGTTATGCAATCACAGCTGTTAAAATAACCAGCTATGATGAAGAGGGGACTCCTCATATAATCTCTTCCGAATTTGAAGCTATTCCTGAGGTTGTTGAGGATACTCCGGAGATAATCAATAATCTTAAGAATCTTAAGGTTAAGCTCCCGAATGATCTTGAGCAGAAAACTATTCTGGTCGAGTACAAAGGGGCCGGTGAAATCACCGGGGAGACAATCGGACAGGCATCGGATATTGAAGTTATCAATAAGGATCTGAAGATTGCAACACTGATGGAGAAAGCCAATATTGATCTGGAAATTCAGATTGATCTTGGACGCGGTTACATTCCTGCTGAAACGAACGAAAAGTATATCGACGTTATCGGCACCATCCCTGTAGACGCGGTATTTTCTCCTGTAAAGCGGACAAAGTTCTCTATTGAGAATACCCGTGTAGGGCAGCGCAGTGATTATGATAAGCTGGTGCTTGAGGTATACACAGACGGAACCATCTCTCCTGAGGATGCAGTTGCAGAGGCTGCTAAAATTGCCAAGGATCATTTCTGTATTTTTATCAATTTTGATGAAGATTCAGTAACCGGCGATGACGAAATGGATGAAGAGGAAGAGAGGATCCGGGCAATTCTCGACACACCTGTCGAGGAGCTTGAGCTTTCTGTCCGTTCCAGTAATTGTTTGAAAAACGCCAACATCAAAACTATTGGTGATTTGACAAGAAGAACGGAAGATGACATCGCCAAGACCCGTAATTTTGGTAAGAAATCACTTACCGAAATAAAAGAGAAACTTCAGGAATGGAATTTGTACCTGGGGATGACTGATTACAGCGTTCTCAAGGATTCTGACAGATTCATGAAAGGCACAGACGAAGATGAAGCATAGAATCGGATTTAACCGCTTAAGCAGGAAAACCAGTCACCGTAAAGCATTGTTGCGGAACATGGTTACATCGCTTTTTGAACATGAAAGGATTACTACAACTAAGGCCAAAGCCCTGGAAACCCGGCGTATTGCCGAAAAGATGATTACCAGAGCCAAGGCTGATTCTGTACACAACAGACGGATGATTGCACGACGGATCTGGGATAAAGGTATTGTAAACAAGCTGTTTACTGTAATCGGTCCTCGATTTGTTAACCGCAACGGCGGATATACCCGTATCCTTAAGATAGGCAATCGTCAGGGTGATGCTGCAGAAATGGTTATACTGGAGCTCCTTACAGAAGAAGCTGCTCCTGCAAAAGAGAAAAAAACCAAGAAAGCTGCTCCTGCCAAAAAGGCAGCCCCTAAGGCTGACGCTAAGGAACAAGCTGTTGAAGAAAAAGCAGTAGAAGAAACCGCAGAAGCGCCTGTTGAGGCTGCAGCTTCTGTTGAACCAGAAGAAAAGGCAGATAGTGCTGCTGAAGAAAAACCAGATGACGCTTAAATAAAGCGTTAATTGTGTATTTACAGCTGTCTGCATTAAGCAGACAGCTTTTTTTATGTCAAAATGTTACATTGCTACTTGCAGGGGCCAAAGTATATTCTTTAATATAGCCCGATTTATACCGATATTGAGAAAAGAGTTATTGTCAAAGGGGTTTGTTACTTAGGGATGCGTCCGGGATATAGAATAGCTGTCAGCCTGCTAATAACTATAATTATTTTCTCTGCTTTTACCTTTTTTGCATATTCAGGTTTGTTTAACTATATAGAACGAACTGTCTACAACAGCAGGGTTTCAGCATCAATATTTACTGATTTGGAGGAGAAGGCTGCTGTAATCCGGGATTTTCACAAGGTGAGAAAAAACACGCTTACGGAAGTTTTCTCGGATCCTGTTTTTTGGCAGGTTTTTCGTAATAATGAATCCCGCGAACTGATACAAAAAAATCTTGAAACTGATCAGCAGCTTCAAAGGCAAGTAAGCGGCTATATAGGTTTCAGATTTATAGATAAAGACGGAAAAATCTGGTTTTCCACTCTTAAAGGCGACCTGCGGGAATCATTGACCACAAGAAGGGTTTATTATTTGTGGAAGGATGTTGATCCGGATAAAGATTTCAAAGATTACCTGGTTAAAACTGAACCGTTTTATATCCTGGAAGCGTCGGGCCAGAGAATTGCTTATTGCCTGCCGGTTAATAACAGCATTGGTGAACTGAGTGGAACTCTTATTGTTTATACCGGTTACTCCGGCCTGATTAATACTATGGTTACCCGACATGTTCTTGAAGCCGGACGGGCAACTGAACTTGCCGGATCTAAAATGTATCTTTTTAATTCAGGGGTTATAAAGTCCGATTTTATCCGCGATGATATTAACCGGAACGCACGGACAGCCGATCCAGGCAGGAGCCAGGCTGTTATCGGGGCTGAAGAGGACTCTGTATACACCTTGTACAGCTATAAAAGTCCGGACGGTTTTCTTTATTCCTACCTGGCCGGATCGGACGAGACCGGAATGACGCCTGCCTTGAAGATTCTGCTTCTGGTTTTTGCTTTTATAACACTTTTTCTGATTTCCTTTCTTATTATGAGCATTAGACAGGATGATATGGCCATTATGACTGAGCGTATCCGCCGCTTTCAGTATGGTTTTGTCAAAGAATATATCAAACATTCAGACACTATTGATTTAAAACGGTGGCGGATTGATCTTGAGGGGCAGCAGGAAGCAATAAAGAAGAGGCTGCTTAAAGGTATACGTAAAAAGCAGACAGAGAAGGCGTCTGAACTTTTTGATGAAAACTGGGGCACCGTTCTAGAGCTATTGGCGCCTGGCGGAAATGCTAATGAGCCGCAGGAACTAAAAAATATTGAAGAGATTCTCGAACGGGTTCTTGAGAAGCAGAGAAGTTTGGAAACACGTATTGTATCTGATCCTTCTCCAGGTAATGGGCGTGCTCGAAGATTAAATAACCCTTCACAAGTCGCAGTTCCTCCTGAAATTCCATCCGAACCGGTATCTCCTGTGTCCTCTGAGCCTGGTAACGAAGCAGAAGAGCTTGATGAAGTAGAAGAGCTTGATGAAGTAGAAGAGCTTGATGAAGTAGAAGAGCTTGATGAAGTAGAAGAGCTTGATGAAGTAGAAGAGCTTGATGAAGCAGAAGAGCTTGATGAAGCAGAAGAGCTTGATGAAGTAGAAGAGCTTGATGAAGTAGAAGAGCTTGATGAAGTAGAAGAGCTTGATGAAGTAGAAGGGCTTGATGAAGTAGAAGAGCTTGATGAAGTAGAAGAGCTTGATGAAGTAGAAGAGCTTGATGAAGTAGAAGAGCTTGATGAAGTAGAAGAGCTTGATGAAGTAGAAGAGCTTGATGAAATAGAAGAGCTTGATGAAGTAGAAGAGCTTGATGAAGTGGAAGAGCTTGATGAAGTGGAAGAGCTTGATGAAGTGGAAGAGCTCGATGCAGAAGAAGAGCATGGTGAAGATACCGGAAGTGCCCTGAATGAGGCGGCTGAGCCTTCTGATGTAGAAGAACTTGAAATTCGTGAAGATGACTCTCCTGTTTATGGCTATGCGTTCTTCGCAGATGAAGATGCATTTGATCTTGAAGCACTTTTTCATCGCCCGGAAGATCTGGGCGATATAGGTATTTTTGAAGAAGCGTATGATGAAGTGGAAGAGTTGGTTGATGTCGATGAAGAGTCTCAGATTTTGCAGCAGCAGGAAGTTCAAAACAGCCTGATAGAGGAACTGGAAGAACCTGGTGAGGAAGATATTAAGGCCATTGCAGCCTTGCGAACAGCACCTCTCCGTGTGGCGGTTAGTCCTCTTCAAAATGATCCGTTTGAGATTTTGGATGAACTGGAAAAGGACGAGAATGAAACTTCAGCGGAGTTGATTTATGAAGGAATTCTGCTTCAACCTAAGGGCCTTACTTATACAACTCTTGACCGGGATTTTTGTTACACCGAGGAATCCGGTTCTCTCATTTCGCTCCATGATGATATACCCTCCCAGGCCTTGATTGTTGGAACAATCGATAAGGATGTTATTGAAGGTATTATTGATAGTGAACTGTATGGTAAGGATATCCAGGTGGTTTCTATCGGTCAATTCCTGCATGAGATCCGGGAAGAAATGGAAGCTATAGAGGAACGAGACGGCGTTTTTCGCATAAGTGATACAGTCTATTCCTCAGCAAGTGAAGGTACCAGGAAAGAGTTGCGGGAGCTGGTTGATTCTGTTCTCAAGAAAGAGCAGGATAGCGAAAGTATTGACTCAATTCTTACAACAGGGGTTGACCTTGGTCTCGATTTTTCAGGAGAACAAGGCACTAACGAAGGTGATATGCACAGGAAGCTGCTGCAGAAGTCACCGATTCTGAATGAAAAGGGCTTTAATTACGACCGTTATCTTCTCGATTTTAAAGAAGGGCAGCCGGGAATCATGAAGTCCATGATGCGTATCTCTGCCCTTTTTAACGGGCTATATGCGGCGGTTCTCTGTTTTGATGATGAAGGTCTTCAGGTACAATATGCCCTCGGAATGGACGATACTGCCAACAGATTGCTGTCATTCAAAAAAGATGATGAATTTTTTAATCTGTTTATGGACTATCGGATAATCTATATTCCCGGGCAGTCATCGAGTGTTCCCTACTTCGACAGTCATCTGGATGAGCGGGGCAGACATTTTATTGAGGGTCATATCTTTATTCCGGTTACTTTTAAGGAATTTCCCGCTTACCTGTACATTTCACTTAAACAGCGCAAAGAAAATATTGCTGAATATATCAAAGTTATTGAAAATCTGCTATAGCATTGAGCTTGAGAGTAAATCTTCCCTGATAAAGGATTTGCTTGACAAATATGGTGCTATATTTATAATTAACTAACATCTGCAACTGGAGGAAGAAAGATGAACGTAATGTTGCTAGTTATTCTTCCTCTCGTAGGTATTATTCTAGGTTGGATTATTAGATGGGTTTATGCCCGATTCCAGCTTTCGTCTGTTGAACAGAAGGCTGAACGCTTAAGTCAGGATGCTATAAGGGAAGCAGAGGCGAAAAAAAGAGAGCTTCTGCTTGAAACGAAAGATCAACTCCTAAAAGAGAGGAACCAGCAGGAGCGGGAATTTCGCGAAAGAAGAAGCGAACTGCAACGTCTTGACAGACGATTGCAGCAGCGTGAGGAAAATCTAGAAAAGAAACAGAGTCTGCTTGAACGAAACAGGCAGGAACTCACCGATCGAGAGGGAAAGCTCGCAGAAGATGAAGCGCAAATTGCGCAGAAGATAGAGCAATGGCGGGATGAGCTTGAAAAAATCGCCGGACTGACGGCGGATGAAGCCAAAAAGCTTATCATGACCTCAATGGAAAATGAGGCGAAACACGATGCTCAGTTGATCATCAACAAAATTGAGCAGGAAGCACAATCTACCGCAGAAAAGAAATCCAGGGATATTCTTATAACCACGATTCAGCGGCTGGCGACAGAGGTAAGCTCTGAAGTTACAGTTGCATCGGTAAGTCTGCCCAACGATGAGATGAAAGGCCGTATTATTGGCCGGGAAGGACGGAATATCCGTACCCTTGAAACTCTCACCGGGGTGGATGTGATTATCGATGATACTCCTGAAGCTGTAGTGATCTCCTGCTTTGATCCTATCCGTAAGGAGATTGCCAGACGATCACTGGAACGCCTGATTACCGACGGGCGGATTCATCCTGCACGTATCGAGGAGATCGTACAGAAGGTAACCAAGGAAGTCAGCCAGATCATCCTTGAAGAGGGAGAAAAGATTCTCTTTGATCTTGGTGTACACAACATGAGTCAGGATTGTATCCGGGCTCTGGGACGACTCTATTTCCGCACAAGCTACGGGCAGAATGTGCTCAACCACTCAAAAGAGGTTGCCATTATTGCTGGTATGCTTGCAGCGGAAGTAGGTGCAGACCGGGAAATCGCCAAACGGGGTGCATTGCTCCATGATATCGGTAAAGGTATTGAAACCGATGGTGACGGAAACCATGCTGAGCTTGGTATGGAACTGGCACGTAAGAACGGGGAGGATCCCCGGGTTGTAAACGCAATCGGCTCTCATCACAACGATGTGGAACCCAACTGTGTTGAATCGGTACTTGTTCAGATTGCAGACGCGATCTCTGCGGCCCGACCGGGTGCCCGCCGGGAGACTCTGAACAATTATATTAAGCGGCTCGAGAATCTTGAGCGCATAGCCGGTGAGTTTGACGGAGTTGAAAAAACCTTCGCTATACAAGCTGGTCGTGAACTCAGAATTATGGTTAACCATGACAAGATCAGTGATGACAACTCCAAGGATCTTGCAAAAGATATCGCTAAGAAGATCGAATCTGAACTGCGTTATCCCGGCCGTATCAAGGTAACTATTATCCGTGAAACCAGGGTTGTTGAATACGCCCGTTAGGTTTTCAGCAGGGTAAGAAAGGAAGAAGCTTCTGGCTACACTTCAATCCCTTAACGCTCTGGTTCTCGGCGACGTAATTGGTCAGCCGGGAATCAGGGCGCTTTTTGTCAAGCTTAAATCATTAATACGTGATACCGGTGCCGATCTGGTTATTATCAACGGTGAAAATGCAGCAGACGGTTTTGGCATTACTCCACAGGTTGCCGATCAGCTTTTTTCCTGTGGTGCCGATATTATTACAACCGGTAATCATGTCTGGCAGAAACGCGAGATTATTCCCATGCTTGAATCCTCGGACAGGATTCTACGCCCGGCTAATTATCCCCCCGGTACTCCAGGAAAAGGATATACTCGTCTTGAAGTAAAAGGGGTACCTGTTGCAGTGGTAAACCTGCAGGGACGGCAGCATATGTATTCTACAGATTGTCCATTCCGCGGCGCCGATGATATTTTAAAGCGTCTTAACGGAAAAGCAAAAATTGTAATTGTTGATTTCCATGCGGAAGAAGTAATGGAAAAAGAGTCCCTTGCGTATTATCTGGACGGACGGGTAAGTGCTGTGCTGGGAACTCACACCCATATTCAGACGGGTGATGAAAGGATTCTCAAAAAAGGCACGGCGTACATTACAGATCTCGGGATGACTGGCCCGGATCATAGTGTTATTGGTGTAGAGACAGCCACTGCAGTAGAACGATCCCTTACCCAGATGCCTCTGAAAATGGCGGTTGCCGAGAACGAAGCCTGTATTCGGGGGGTGCATCTTGTAATTGATACCGAGACTGGCAAGACTGAGAAAATAAGCCGGATTCTGGTGGAATCAACAGTCTGAGGAATCTCCGGTGGCAGCTGTAAATCGGCGGAACAAAAGAAAAAAAGTAACACTGCTTAATCTTCTTGTGGAAATGTATCCTGCAATAGAACGTGAGTCTCTCTATTCTGCTGTGCTTTGCGGAGAAATACGGCTTAACGGTGGTGTTGTTCGTAACCCTAAAGAAATGATTACCAGCGATGCCCATATTGAAATTCAACAGAAACGGTATGTCAGCCGGGGCGGGGGAAAACTGGAAACTGCATTCAGGGCATGGGGTTTTCCGGTGGCCGGAAGAGTATTTATTGATGCTGGATCAAGCACCGGCGGGTTTACAGATTTCCTGCTTCAGCATGGCGCAGCAGGAGTGCATTGTGTGGATGTCGGGTATAACCAGCTTGATTATTCCCTGCGAAACGACCCCAGGGTATATGTTCATGAGCGCACTAATATACTTGCGTTTGCCGATCCTGTCCCTGCTGCTGATGCAGCGGTGGGTGATCTGTCCTTCCGCTCTTTAAGTGGGGTAGTCAGCCATATATTGATGCAGACCAGGGAAAGATGGGGTATTTTTCTTCTGAAACCTCAGTTTGAAATAAGAAATCCCCGTGAGGATTTTAATGGTGTGCTGCAGGATGACCAGGAGATAAAGGTTGTCGTCAGGGATACCCTGATGCAGATGGCTCGAGAAGGCATACGGGTGCGTGCAATCGTGCCGTCCGCTGTTCAGGGTACCAGGGGTAACCAGGAATATTTATGCCATATGCTTGTGGATGCTTCCCTGGATTTGGTAAAAGCAGCACAAGAAATAGCCGGTATGGCAGATAGTTTATGAACCATCCCTTCCAAGCGGCTTGCCGATATAAAGTCCTTCCGGATTCAGATACTGCTGCTTGACTCCTTCAATTAGAAACTGAACTTTATCTACCGTGGGAAATTCAGTTGCGGTAAAGATAATCTGCTGAAGCTGAAGTTCTGCACCTTCAAACCCGAATGCATTAAAACGGAAGGCTTCAGTCATATCAATATACGCGACACGATCTCTGACTGCAACTGAGCGAATCGATGCATCCCGTGGTACAAGAGTAATCAGGTTCTGGTTCAACTCCTGAGAGGATGGTCCTTCTAATAGAGCCTTGAGGGTATCCGTAAGGGGAGAGTCAGAATAGTAGACCGGACGGATTACTCTGCGCAGCTCACCCTTGGAACCGTCATGAAATACAAAATAGAGGGTAGCACGGCGAAGCCGTTTTTCTTCGGGGGGGGTGATAGTTTGAACAGTCTCATCCGGTTTTTCTTTTTCCGCCTGGGGAACTACCGTGAGGGATATCTCATTATTCCCGGGTTTCGTTGTTTCTTCAGCTGCCGGAACAGCACTTTTTTCTGGTGATTTTTCTTCTTCGGCGGGCTTTGGTGTTTCCGGCTTGCTGCTGTGTTCAACCTCCGGTTCCTCCGTGGTTGTGGAGATAATATCTACAAAGCCGGTTGCTTTCATGACGGATTCAATACGGCGTCGATTAAACAGGAATATAACCAGAACCAGAAGAATCAGTGCAATCCAGAATAGGCATCCAAGGGATGCTGTGCGTTTACGTTTCATACTCCTATTATCGTCCGGAACGGTGCAATATTTGACAGTGGAAGGAAAAGGTCGTATAGTGATTTTGAAATGAGAGAGCTGACAGGAATTTCGGCTTCTCCTGGCATTACCATCGGGACGGCCTTTCTCTATATAGACGAAGTATTTACTGTTCCCCGGTATGATGTAGACCAATCAGAGCTTGAGCGGGAATATGAGCGCTTTCAGGAAGCCCTTGAGAAAGCTACCCAGGAAATAATCGAACTAAAAAAACAAGCCTCATCACAGGTGGGCGGCAGCGAGAGTAATTTCCTCGATGCCCATGTGTTGATGATTCAGGATCCGGATTTTGCCGAAAAAATTAAAGAGAATCTTTACGGCAGAAAAGAGAATGTTGAGTGGATCCTGCATCAGACCATTGAAGGGGTAATCAGTAAGCTTGCCAGCAGTCAGGACACTTATATCAGTGAACGCTCGATAGATCTTCATGATGTCTCAAAGCGTGTTCTCAACCATCTTATGTACCGTGATCGTATCAGTCTCGCGGATCTTGAAAATGAAGTCATTCTAATAACTCACAACCTTCTTCCGTCGGATGCTCTGAGCATGAACAGCCGTATGGTTAAAGGGATTGCAATGGACGCGGGAGGAAAGACTTCCCATACGGCCATACTGGCACGGGCTTTTGAGATTCCTGCAGTGCTCGGTCTTTCTTCGGTTACCAGGGAAGCCCGGACGGGGGATCAGGTAATCATTGATGGCAACCGGGGTAAGGTGATTGTTAATCCGGATAAGGCAACCCTCAAGCGTTACAGTGATATCCTGCAGGAATGGCAGAAGCGAGAAGTTGAACTTGCTACCCTGAATAGTCTTCCCGCTGAAACCAGAGACGGTAAGCTGATCTACCTCAATGCAAATATAGAGGTGCCGGAAGAAACCGAGGCTGTCGTTGCTCATGGTGCCGACGGAATCGGACTGTTTCGTTCAGAGTTTATCTTCATGCAGTCCGGCGGGGCGGCAACTGAAGAGTTCCAGTATGATATGTACCGTCGGGTTATAGAAGACCTTGATGGCAAACCTGTCACTATTCGTACCCTTGATATCGGCGGAGACAAGGCGATTCCCGGTTTCAGCAAGTACAATGAAAAGAATCCAATCCTGGGCTGGCGGGCAATACGTTTTTGTCATTCAAGGATAGACCTGTTTAAAACACAGCTTCGAGCACTTCTGCGGGCTTCTGCCCATGGAGATCTGCGCATTATGTTCCCCATGATCTCAGGAGTAGAAGAGCTTGATAACACTCTTGCACTTCTGGAAGAAGTGAAGGATGAGCTGCGAGAACAGGGGATGCCTTTTCATTCAGATATACAGATCGGCAGTATGATAGAAGTTCCATCAGCTGCACTCACATCGGATATCCTTGCCAGAAAAGTTGATTTCTTCTCTATAGGTACCAACGACCTTATTCAATATACCATCGCAGTTGACCGGGGAAACGAACGGGTAGCCTACCTGTATGAACCGTTCCACCCCGGAGTGCTGAGACTTATCAAAATGGTTATCGACAATGCCCATGCTGCGGGCATCCCTGTAAGCATGTGCGGTGAGATGGCCTCTGATCCCATGGCCACCGTGATACTTCTCGGAATGGGGCTTGACGTGTATAGTATGTCTTCCTTTGGTATCCCCGAGGTTAAACAGATTATCCGTTCAACCTCAATGATGGAAGCCGAAGAACTCCTGGGAGAAATAATGGAAATGAAATCCTACCAGGAAATCGATCAACATGTTCACGGATGGATGAATGCACGCTACAATCTCGAACGCTATACCGACTAACCTTCCGAAGGTCGCAATAGTCGGCCGCCCCAATGTGGGGAAATCTACACTTTTTAACAGACTTGTCGGCAAACGAATTGCCATAACTGATCCTACACCGGGGGTTACCCGGGATCCGGTGGAAGCTCCCTGGAATACCGGTTCCGGCGATGTGGTCCTGATTGATACCGGTGGCTATAAACTGGAGCAGGACGAACTGGATGCCCTGGTAACTCTCAGAAGTCTCAATACCCTCAAGGACGCGGACTGTATTGTCCTCGTTCTTGATGTTTCGGAGGTTACTCCGGAGGATGAATCCTTTATGGATCATCTGCGTGCGTTTTCAGACAGGGTAATTGTAGCGGTAAACAAGGTCGATCATGAAACTAGGGAATCCATGGTGCATAATTTTTATGCTTACGGGTTTGAACGCATAGTGGGGATTTCTTCAGCTCACGGGCTGGGGCTCGATGAGCTTATCGGTGCGATTGCGGAAATGGTTCCGGAAGGAGGAACTGCCTCGATTGTGGAGCCGGGGATACGGCTGGCTATTCTGGGTAAACCAAATACAGGAAAATCCACCCTGCTCAACCGGCTCTGTGGGGGTGAGCGGTCCATTGTTTCTGATATCCCCGGAACTACACGGGATGTTGTAGAAGGAACCTTCAATTATCGGGATACATTGTATAAGGTTCTCGATACCGCGGGAATTCGCAGAAAAGGTAAGGTGACCGATCAGGTTGAATACTACTCCGTAAACCGGGCAATATCCGCCATTGAGAATGCGGACATAGTTTTTCTTATGATAGATTCCCAGTTCGGCTTAAGTGATCAGGATAAAAAGATTGCCAGTCTTATAGTAAAAAAGGGGCGGGGAGTAGTCCTGGTTCTGAATAAATGGGACCTCATGTCCGGAATACCGAATGAGGAGGCGGCGGTTGAAGACCGGGTGCGTTTCCTCTTTCCCATGCTTGATTTTGCTCCTCTGCTGCATATTTCTGCGTTGAAAGGAGAAGGAATTGAAAACCTGCTCAATACTGCCTATAAGGTCTGGAAACAGTTGAACCGGCGGGTGGATACCGGGGAGTTAAACCGTAATCTTGCCTCCTGGACGGAGCATTATGAGCCGCCCAGGGATACCCGCGGGCAATACCGTACCAAGTACATTACCCAGGTTTCAGTTAATCCGGTATCTTTTACCCTCTTTGTAAACCGGCCTAAAGGCTTCCCTGCGGGTTATCTGCAGTATCTGAAAAACCGTCTTCGCAAGGATCTTGGGTTCAATTTAATTCCACTTGATATTCATGTCAAAGGCTGATACACCGATAGTCTAAGTATGCGCAATTCTGGAAAGAGGATTCTTTTTCCGCTCCTCATATTGGTCTCGGTGATGCCCCTGTGGTCCCAGGGATTCTTTTCATCCGCAGCTCGGTATGCGTCTCTGCCGGATGCAGTGGATCTCCGGGTTTCCATGCGTACATCCATAACCGCTTCGGCCTGGACCGCCAGGCGGCTTCCCCCGGATATCTATACCAGTGAAACTGCCGGAATCTCCGTGCGGTTTCAGGTGACGACCCAGGGGGATGCATTCTACCTGCTTCTGACAAATAAATATCAGGACTCATATCCCCTCTACAGCGCTGGAAGTTATATAATCAAACGCAGCCTTGAGGACGGACAATTTATACAGGCAAAGATATTCCTGAAAAACGATCCGGATTGTTTTATTCGTCTGTTTCCGTTCAAGGAACGATCAAAGATCGAAATCTGGCTCTACGGCAGTATGATATACCGGGAGGTTGTGGTTCCGGCGAGTTTCGAAGAGCTGCTGTTCAGTCCTTTTTCCAGACTGGTAGCTCTGACGGAGCAAAAGATTGACTGGCAGCTTTTGCTGCCTCCGGATCACACTGCTCCGGGGGTAAGCCTCAATGCTGTCGCCTCACTGCGTAAAGCGGTTGACCTGCTCCCCGATATGGACGACGGCGCTCTGGATGATCAGGGAAGATTTATTTATATTGATTCCGGTGAAAGGGCGGAAGCCGGAGGTTTCAACTGCTCAGGATTTGCCAAGTTTGCCGCCGATGGTCTTTATCTGCCTCTCCATGGGACACTGATGCCGGTGGAGCCTCTGAAGATGAAGCACCCGGATCAGCGAGGTGATCCCTGGTCTGATAGATACGAGGATGAACGGGATCCCTTTTTCGGGCTTGACTGGACGAGGAATATTGCGGCGTTTCTTGCAACTGGAGATGTTCAGGCTACGGAGTACGAAAAGCATGATGTACGACATATCCCCTGGACTGTATATGCCGAAGATGTCGGGTATCCCCTGAAAGAGTTGAAATCGGTTCTCTACTATGAGGCGAAAAAGAATCCAGGCAGTATGTATCTTGCATCGGTTAATCTCGACTATGGTTCAGATCCGGTGCTGCGGCAGCATGTTCATGTTGTCGTACTGCTTCCATATATTAAAGAAACAGGTGATCTCTCGGTGGGCGTATTTGAGCGTAACAGGGAAACCAGTATTGCATCTCTCCTTGAACGCTACCCCGGAGACCATATCCATCTTGTCAGGATTCCCCTCAATTCACTCTATTCTCTTCCTTCTCTTCCGTCTCCTCCCGGGGAAGGGGGATCCCGTTAATTTGAATCCCTGACAATTATGAGGTAAATTTGGCGGGTATGAAAAAATTAGGTCTACACAAAGCTTTTTCCATGCTGCTTCTGCTGCTTGGACTCTATGTTCAGAATCTCTATGCCCAGGACGGTGCTGATCTGCTCTATCGCGAAGGCAGTTCGCGTTTCGAGCGGGGAGATTATCAGGGAGCGGCAGAACGCTACAATGATTTTCTGCATAGATTTCCCGGTAATGAACATTATCCTGACGCACTTTATCGTTTGGGCATTGCAAAAATTAAAACAGACAATTACAGCGAAGGTATAGATCTACTGAAGCGGCTGGAATCCAGGTATCCTTCGGGACGCTTTCGATCAAGTTTCTGGATTGCCATGGCGTATGATAAAGCCGGTGGCGAGACGGAGGCCAGGGAGTACTGGGACCGTTATCTTGAAACAGGCGATACGCTCTATCGAAAGGAGGCACTGCTCTCCTCCGCCTATATCCGACGAGATATGGAAAACAGCAGTGAGGCAGAAAAAATGCTTCTCGAACTGCAAACACTTAACCGATCTTTTTTTACTACCGCCGGGGGACTGGAACTCCTTGGTGATCTGTATGCCCGGGAAAAGCGTTGGGATGATCTTACAGCCCTCGGTGATGCCTCTCTTTCTACCGGTGGCGATATTCCTCCACGGTTTGTTCTACGGTACGGTGAAGCCTGCAGCACCCTGGGACAGGGTGATAAGGCAGAAGAGCTTTTCATTTCCATAACCGAAGGCCCCGGTTCAGAAGCACAGGCTGCAGCCTATGGATGGCTTTTCTCTATATATGAAGAATCCGGCAGGTATCAGGATATGGAACAGATGATTCTGGATGCTGAGGAGCGGCTTGCAGGAGACAGGCCGGCATTGGCCGGATTCTGGTTCCGTGCAGGTGCTGTACTTTCCGGAGGTGATAATCCTGCCCGTGGACTGGGGTATTTGAAGCGTGCCTGGGATGTTAGGACTGAAGCTGATCTTCCAGGAACACTGCCTCTTTTCTATGCCCGGGCCCTGACGGAATCCGGTGATATTGAAGAGGCAGCGGGTATTCTGCAGACCGCGATGGATGAATCCTTTGGCGATCCTGTAAGGCTGGCATACAATCTTGCCATACTCAAGGCCACAGGAGGTAACTGGCTTGATGCGGAAGCTCTCCTGACACCTGTGGAGGATCAGCTTTCGCCCGGAGGCGCTCTTCTTCTGGCAAAGACTTATATGAATCTTGGGCTCTATACAGCCGGCCTGCATTCTGCCGGTGCAGCCCTGGAGCGGACAAGCTCCTCTCTCTGGCAGATTGAGTTGTTGAATATAATTTGGCAGCTGCAGGCAACCATGGGGCAGTACGATGCGGCGGTAAAAAGCTATGCTCAGATGGTCCGGCTTAAAGGGGATAGCGGAGAGGAGCCGGATCTGAAATATGCCCGGCTGCTGTTTAATGCCCGCCTTTATGATCAGGTTCTGAGAAAACTGCCGGAGGAAGGCACTCTTCCGGAGGTGCGGGTGCTGCGCGGGCTTTCTCTGGTTGGAGTCGGTGAATATACCGAAGCGCGGTCGGTACTGCAAGGACTTGTTCTGAAGGATCTCAGCGATGAGTATGCGTCTCTTGCCGCCTACTATATCCCCTGGTGTGCCTACCGCCTGGGGGATTATCCCACAGCTTTGAAGGGATTTGGCGACTTTAGACGGCTTCATCCGGATCACGCCAACGCCGCTGAAGCGATCTATTTCGGGGGCTGGGCGGCTTTTTCCATGAAGCAGTTTTCCACAGCCGCGGAACTGTTCGGCGCATATCCTCAGAACGGTCCCCGTGGATCGGATGTACTCTTTGCCCGAGCCAAGGCACTCGCTGCGGCCGGTAGTGATGGGGAAGCACTGCTGCTGGTGGAAAAGTACCTTGACGGAACTGATTCCCGGGATAAACGGTCGGAGGCCCTCTATCTGATTTTTGATATACACCTGGAAAACATGGATTTTACGGGTGCGGCGCAAGCTCTGTCCCGTTTTGAATCAGAAAAAATTACCGGGACCTGGTATTCCCGCAGCCTGTACCGTCTGGGTAAGGCTGAGTTTGACCAGGGGAGATTCCCTTCCAGTGCAGCCCTTCTGGATCGCTATAGAAAGCTCTACCCCCGGGGTGATAATGCCGCGCAGGTTCTCTACTACCGGGCGGAAGCGGCGGTTGCCATGAAGGAGGTGCGGCTTGCTCTGCTGTTATGGGACCGAATGATAAAAGAGTATCCGGACAGCAGGCTGCGTCCGGAAGCCCTCTCCCGGCGTGCGGGTATCCTGGTCTCTCTGGGTGAGTACCGGGAGGCTCTTGACAGCTATTCGAGTCTGATTGCTGAGTATCCCGCCCGTGCTGCTTCGCTGGGAGCAGGAGACGAGGTGAAAAGGCTGGAGGCTCTGCTGGTATCCGCTTCTTCAGAATATGAGCGTCTGAAAAAAGAGGCGGACAGGGCGGGAGGCTCCGGTACAGCCGAAGGACGTGCTCTGCTGATCAAGGCAGTGCACAGTGCAATTGTCGAAGGGCGGGCGGAAGCGTTTGCCGATGCCGACCGGGTGGTTCAGCAGCTGATGGAAGTGAACTCTGTTAACAGTCGCGAGAAGGGTGAGATTATCTTTCTTGCCGGTGAGTACCGCTTTCGCCAGAATGAATATACCCGGGCAGCATCACTTTACCTTGAGGCTGCCTCAACCTATACTGCCGATCCTGATTTTACCGCTGAGGCGCTCTACCGTTCTGCCCAGATGTCGCTCTATGCAGGAGACAGGCTAAGTTACCTCTCGGTTATAGACCGGTTGAAACGGATGTATCCGGAAAGCACGTGGCTTGAAGCCGCACAGAAACTGGAGGGGCAGTTATGAGGCGCAAAGTACTGACGGCTTCTGCCTTTTTATGCATTTTTGTAACCGTACTTTTTTCTCAACAGTCTACTCAGGATGAGCCCGAAGTAGAACTGCCGGAACTGATTCTCCGTTTTGACGGATCCTACACAGAAGAGCTGCCGGTCCTTGATATTTCCACTGATGAGGTCCTTCAGCCTGGTGAACTGGAAGATCCTGAGATGATACCGGATATAGGTACCCGGAACTTTGACCCTGCTCTTCCGGTTCCGGACTATCAGACCCTGCCCTACGGAACGGACAGTGCGCCTCTGTTCGGCAGAGGGTATATCGGGCTGGGGTCTGCCAACTCTCTCTGGGGAGAAGTGGAGATTGCCACTCTTGGTACTGACCCCGGGTTCGGTCTCTCATATTCCCATAAATCTCTGGATGGTTTCGGTTCTGCGGCCCCGGGTGAAGGTTTCACCGTGCGCCGGGAAGAGGCCCGGGGGGCGGCGGACTACTCCTTCCTCGGGGGGGCTTTCAGTTTCGACGGAACCTTTATCGAGGAAGAGCGGGGTCTGCAGCAGCAGAGCACCTTCTCTTCCACCCTCTACCGTGATATGGGAATCAAGTTCGGATATGAAAAGGCTGCTGAGACTGGATGGTTCTGGAGTGCAGATGCCTCTTTAAGCGGTATTTATCAGAACCTTTCCGGTACAACTCCTCTGGATGATACCCATATGGAGCTCCTTCCTTCCGGGCAGGCAGGATATGCTTGGAAATCTGTTCGCCTGGGGCTTGCAGGTGTGTATGATCTCCGCAGCAGTTCTGAAGGAGATGCCGGCCAGATTGCCAGAGCCCTTCTTTCTCTGGAGGCCGATATCAGCCCCAGTGTTGGTATTTCGGCAGATGTCGGCGCTGGTTGGGACAGCGCCAAAGGGCCCGGGGTTCCCTTCTCTCTCCGGGGAACTTTTGGACTTTCCCGAAGTCTTACCATGGAGGCGTCGGGCGGTTACTTCTATCGTCCTGCCCTCTATTCGCCCCTTTTTGCAGAGAACCCTTTTCTCAGTCTGCCCGAGGATCCCCTCGGTGTGGAGCGGGGATGGGAAGCGGATCTCTCTTTTCGCCTCCGTTTAGGAACGGGCAAGTATCTGACTCTGGCAAGCGGTTTTGTGAACGGATCGCTCTATTGTGCTGCCGCTGATTATGATCCTGTATCTCATCTGCTTCCTGTTGAACTGCAGGACGTAGGGGAGTTTACGCCCCGGGGCAGGCTTGATTTTTCCCTGGGAGAAGCAATCTATGCCGGAATTCAGTCAGAACTGCGATATGATTACCTTGAGGCGGATCTGAAGGCAGCGGAGCTTGGGTTTTCTCTGAAAACAGATACCCCTACTGCCCGCACAGGGTTCAGCTTTGATGCCGGGGTAAATCTGCTTGAACCGTACAGTATGCCTGTACTTGGCGCCAGCGCCTGGCTTGAGCCTATAGACAGCGTACGGTTTATTCTCCAGGGAGAGGACTTCCTTGCTCCTCTGGAACAGGACGGAAGAATAGATGATTCCGGGCTTGAGCTGCCCGGACTTATTCTTCGGCTTGCGGCTGAAATAAGTTTGTAAATTACCTTGATGGAAAGAATGGACGGAAAAGGAACAACGAATGAATAGTTTTATGAGTCTTATGCATGACGGTGGTCTTATTCTCTGGATTATTATGGCCTTATCGCTGGCTGCAGGTGCGATAATCATCGAAAGGATGCTTTTCTTCAGACGTATCCGGGTAGATGAAGAGACACTTCTTTCCCGGCTTAAGATGACTCTCCAGAAGGGTCATGCCGATGAGGCTCTGAGCATCTGTGAAAGTAATCCATCTCCTTTGACCAATCTGGTAAGGGTGGGAATTGAAAATCGTCATAAAAGCACGGGGGAGATAAAGGACCTGGTAGTGAGTGCTGCAAACCTGGAAATCCCGCAGTTGGAGCGCTCTCTGAGTGCTCTCGGTACTATCGCCCATATAGCTCCCCTGCTTGGTCTGTTGGGTACGGTAACCGGTAACATAGAGGCTTTCGGCGTTCTCGGTGAGTTTGGTGCCGTTGGCGATCCGGGACTTCTGGCTTCGGGTATTGCCGAAGCCCTGGTTACCACCGCTGCGGGACTTATTGTTTCCATACCTGCTATTGTTTTCTACAACCACCTGGTAAGTAGGGTGAACCATATTATTATCCGCCTGGAAAACCGGGTGAACGAGCTGGTACTCTTTCTGGGAGAGGTCTGATGCAGTTTCGCAGGCGTCTGAAAACCAATGCCACTGTTGATCTGATTCCCATGATCGACGTTGTGTTTCAGCTGGTGATATTCTTCATGGTATCCACTACTTTTATACTCACTCCCGGTATAAACCTGTCCCTGCCGGAATCCTCTACTGCGGAACCGGTGGCGGCAGCTAAAATAGTGATAACTGTAGCCTCGGAGGACGAGGTCTATCTTAATAAAGACAAAGTGGAGCTTGACAGTCTGGTTCCTTTGCTGAAAGAGATGCGGGGAGGAGCGGATGAAGGCAGCGTAATTGTTGAAGGTGACCAGCAGGTTCCCTATTCATTACTTATCCGGGTGCTTGATGTTCTGCGTTCTGCAGGCTTTTCCGGTGCGAACTTGAGGACCCTGGAGCAGGATTAGGGCATGACGCATCTGAACGCCGGTGAAAAGGACCGAATACTCGTCGCACTTGGAATATCACTGCTGCTGCATTTTATGCTTGCTGCGGTGATAATGCTGCTGCCCGGCAGTGCCGTAAGTCCCAGCCGACCTGATTCTCCGCCCATACATGTGGAGTTTGACCCGCCGGTGCGGACTGCCCGGCTTCCCGAACCGGAGCCTCCGAAGGTGGAGGAGCAGATTGACGCAATACAGCCTGAAGCCCCCGTAGAGACCAGAACAGAACAGCCCCGGCCGATCCCTCAGCCTCAACGAAAATCCAGTTCCGCTGTATCTGCAGCAGCTCCGGCTGCATCAGTACCGGGACCGGCTGCCGCGGAGGAGTATCCTGCCTGGACACCGACGGAGATGGCGGATGTTCAGACAGATTTCAGTTCCGCTCCTGATGTTTCCTCCCAGGGGGGCAGGAGGCTTGATTCTGCATCCTCTTCTGATTCCCGGGCGTTGCGGGGAACAACCGAGAGAAGCACCGGAGCCCTTGATGAGAGTCCGGTTGAGGTTAGCTCTCCCAGCGGAAGTGCCGCGGCTGTTATCAGTGATGAAGAGCTGAAAAAGCTGGATCAGGCCATTGCTGCCGGAGGTTCCGGCAATACTGTATCCAGCGGCAGTTCGAGCGGTGGGGTTGTCGAAGAAGAGAATGTGGGAGATATCCGGAATATTGTTTCCAAACTCAGTTATCGAGGGGCACAGTATGCTGGTCCGCCCACTCCCACTGCAGATGTAGTGAAGGAATTGCAGAAAAACGGTATAACTACCGTCCCTGTGGAGATTTCCTTTACCATTTCTCCCGCAGGAATAATAACCGACTTGCAAACTTCCGCCGCTTCGATATATCCTGCACTGGACGCCTTTCTGAGGAACGCGCTGCCGGAGGTCCTGACCTTTGAGCCTTTACCCAGGGATTCCCAGCATATCTTGCAGCAGGTCAATCTGGAACTGGTGGTCAAATCCAACTGATGCAAGCGATGGAATATGAAAATCCGCGGAGTAGCTTTTGATATAGACGGGACCCTGTACCCGAATCTGCATATGTACCTCTTTTCCCTGATCCCCGGTCTGAAGCATCCCCGTCTCTCTCTTGCATTCGGCAGAGTCAGAAAACAGATTAGAGAGATCAGGCCGGTGGATAATTTCCGCCATCTTCAGTCCCGCATGATAGCCGGATACCTTGGTACGACACCGGAAAAGGCATATGCCCTTGCGGAAAAACATCTCTACGAAAGCTGGGCTGTTTCATATAAAGGTCTGAAAGCCTATCCTGATGTCAGGCAAGTGCTTGAAGAGTTCAAATCCAGGGGACTCAAGCTTGCGGCAATGTCGGATTTTCCCATTCAGAATAAATTCAAATATCTCGGTCTTACCGGTCTGTGGGATGCTGCCTTTACAGCAGAAGATACCAATTATCTCAAACCCCATCCGGAGCCCTTTCAGCGCCTTATAGATGAACTTAATCTGCCTGCGGAAGAGATTCTCTATGTGGGTAACAGTTATTCCTACGATATCCTGGGAGGGAAAGGCGCAGGAATGCGCACCGCCCATTTAAGCCGTCGTCCACACCGGGACAGCGTGGCGGACTTTACCTTTTTTCGCTATATGGACTTGCGGGATTTCGTTTTTGATCATATTGGGGTATAATTATCTCGGGTCAATAGAAAAAAACTGGGAGTGGGACAATGCTATTCGACTCTTTTTTCCAGGCGGGTAATGTACTTACACTTGCGATAGTGCTGATAATACTCGCTGTTTACCGTCAGCTTGATAAAGATAACCGGTCTCTGGAGAAGGTGAAGAAATTTGCCGACCGCATGAAGGACGAAATTGGTGCCTATGTGGATGACAAGAGCCGTGATATGCAGAATCTCGCCATTGAACTTGATGTTCACCAGAAAACTGCCAAGGAAATTCTTTCCCGCCTCAGCAGCGCCGAAGCTTCCCTTTCGGAACGTTCCGGTGCGTTTGAAGAGGTGAGTGCGCATATTGCCGGATATGATGCAGCTCTCAAGGAGCTGGGAGAAATGACCGGCAAGGTTGAAGAGAATCTCAAACGCATCGCCTCTGAATCTGAGTTTGTCGATACTGTTGCCCGCCGGGTGAAGGCTGTTGCCGGACAACTTTCTGAGCTGGAGAAGAACGCTCCAAAAATAGAAGCCCGTCTGCAGAATGAAAGCCGGACAATACTGGAATCCCTGAAAGAAGAGATTATCCGGGGGGTTTTTGATGATCTTGGACGGCTTAAGAAAGAGATGCGCGAAACCGGCTCCCGGGTAGAGGAATTTGCAGAATCAGTCCGCAGTCTCAAGAATGAGCAGAATGATCTCGAGCGGGATACCATTGAGTCCCTTAAGAATTCTGCAGATGAGCTGAGTCAGGAGCTTGACCGTACTAAAAGCAGTCTTGAAGGTGATTTTGCCGAAAAGCTCGCCGCTATCGGGGAAAGTGCTGAGAAGGAGATCCTGGAACGTATCGGCAGAGCCGCCGAATCCGGACGAAATCTGGAGGGTGAAATCCTTGAATCTCTCCGGGAGTATATAGAAAACCGGGTCGGGGAAGTGAAGGCCGAAACCGCCGTCTGGAAAGTGAGTGCCGAGCGCAGCATGGAGGAGCATCAGGACGGACTTTCCCGTTCGCTGGACACACTTGAGCAGCTTTTCAAGGGTGTGAAAGACAAGAGCGAAGGCTGGAAGGGAGAAGCTGAGACAGCTCTCGAAGGGCATCGACTGGGAATGCAGAAGAAGCTCGCTGATCTTGAGACCAGGCTGCTTGAATATGAAGAAGATACGGGGTACCGCTTCTCCAGAATAGAAGAGATTACCCGGGACATGGACCAGCTTGAGGAGAATCTCAAGGGCTCAATGGACAGGGTTTCATCCAGAATACGCAAGGAATTCGCCGATTTCTCCGCAGTGCTGACCTCTGAGCGGGAGGCTGAACGCCTTCAGGCTGAAGATGAGCTTAAATCAATACATGCCGCCATGGGGGAACTCGAAGAGGAGATAAATGCCCTCAAGGCAAGGGCTTACGACAGCATCAGTGAGAATCTCAAACTCATGGAAGATGATTTCTTTTCTGATTTAAGAACTCGAAGCGCTGCCATGCAGGAGCAGTTTCAGGACTGGCGTGAGAAGGTTCGGGAAAATCTTGAAACTCTGGCCCGGGAGTCTGAAACCCGCAGGGGTGAAGTGGAGGAGCAGTACCGGGACGACCTGGATAAACGGCTGAGTACTGTAAAGGATGATATTACCGGACAGCTTGAAGCCATGACAGCTGAGGTGAATCAGTTCTATCAGAGGATGCAGCAGCAGATTGCAGGGACCGAGACGGATATGAAGTCTCTGGAGGATGCGATCCGTCAGGATGTGGAAGAGGCCCGACGCCAGTCCCGTGCTTCCTTTGAAACTGTTTTCACTGAACATGATACCTCCATAAAAGATCAGGTAAAGAAAAATGAACGGGAGTTCCAGGCGGAGCTCAAGCGTATTGGCGATGAACTTGGCACCGGCCGCAAGGAACTTACCTCCCTGCTTGAGGCGGCAAAATCGGATGTAACAGTCTGGCAGGCTCAGGTGCTGCAGCAGCTGAAAGAGGCCGAGGCGGATCTTGCTGAGGATCTCTCGGGCTTCAAGCTTTCTACAAAAGAGAATACCGCGGAGCTGGTTAAAACCTACTCGGAAGAGCAGGAAGAGCTGGTGCAGAACAGCCAGGCAGAACGTGCCCGGATCCGTAACGAGATTAAAAGTCTCAGTGATTCTGTTAGTGAGCTCCAGAATGAACTCAGAAAGCGGTCCGAGGAATCTTTGGACAGACATTCCCGGGATTCTGAAGAATCTCTGGCTGAATTCCAGCGGCGTTCACGAGAGCTTATCTTCGAGTCGGATGCAACTCTCAAGGAGTTCAGGGTTTCCGCTGCGGATATAAAAGACAAGGTTGAGACGGCTCAGACAAAACTGTTCGGCAAGATTGATGATCAGTACAAAATTCTTTCAGTAAAACTTCAGGAAATTGATAAGCGGCAGAAGAATTTTGTGGAGCAGACCAAGATTTTTGATCGTGCGGATTCACTGAAAACCAGCCTGGAAGAGACTCTGGAAGACCTCAAGTCGGAAATCGCCCGGGTAGATGCCATGAGCAAGGAGATCAAGGAGTCTGAACGGAAATTTATAAAGGTTCAGAAGTTAGGTGAAGAGGTCGGTGCTAAATTTACCCGCTTTCTCAGTGAACGGGGCAGAATCGAAGAGATGGAAGGGGATTTCAAGAAGCTTATCAACCTTTCCCAGGCAATCGATCTTAAGCTTAATGATGTAACAACCTCCCACGATACACTAACTTCCATTCAAGCCCAGCTGAGACAGCTGGAAGATGTGCAGAAAGAGGTGGATCTCAAGTTCGAGAGGCTGGAAAGCAAGGGGAATGTCCTGGACGCTACAACAGCAGGTGTGGATAAGAACTTTCAGTCTCTTGGTGATCTTGAAAGCAGGGTAAAAGATATCAGTAGTCAGATTTCCGGGCTCCCTAAAGGGCTTGATTCCATCAGGCAGGATATTGCTCAGCTCTCTGCCAACAAGGATCGTGCCGATGAAGCCATGGAGAAGCTTGAAGCCCTTGACGGTGTGCTGCGGGATATCGAGGAACGATCTGATAAGATGCAGCAGGCTCGTGAGTGGCTTGCAAGAACAGAAACCCGTCTGCAGGAAGTCGGAAAACAGGCTCAGGAGCAGGTTAAGCTCCTTGGTTCCATAATGAAAGAGGAAACCCGCCGGGGAACCAAAGAGAAGGGAGCACCCAATCTTGGTGCGCGGGAAGTGGTTACCAAGCTGGCTCATCAGGGATGGTCTGTGGAAGAGATTGCCCGGGCAACAAAGCTCAGTCGTGGTGAAGTGGAACTTATCCTGGAGTTACTGCCCAAGAAGGGCTGATTATTTTGATTTGAATGAGGAAGCGTAAGCAGCGCTTTCTGCTGTTTGCTGCGCGTGGAGATGATTTCGGGAAGGTAGATTCTACACCCGAAGTGTTTTACGGTACAGCATGTGATGTCTGTGCCATCGTGCTTACCTGATTTTGACAAGAACACAACGTTCTTAGATGTTTCTGTAACAGAGACTTAACAACACTTGACGGATGATGTGGTGTATTAGTAAATTAAGCCACAAGATTCACTGACAGAGGTAGTTATGTCTAAGCAGAACGATGAGGTAGTCGAGAATCAGCCTCAGGAGATTATCGACTTCCCGGAGAATGGCGCATCCGAACCCGATGTTCAGGAAACCCCAACTACCGATGACCCTGCTGCATCAGGAAATGATATGGAAACTCTCCAGGCCAGGCTTGCTGAGCTTGAGGCTGAAAACAGCGAGCTGAAAAGCCAGTATCTGCGCAAGAGTGCGGATTTTGAGAATTTCCGTAAAAGAATGTTTCGGGAGAAAGAAGAAGCGGTCAAGCATGCGAACTCTTCACTTCTCGCGGATATTGTAGCAATCATCGATGACTTTGAAAGGGCTATAAAGTCTTCCCAGGAATCAAAGGATTTTGAATCCTTCCACAGCGGTATTGAGCTTATTGAAAAGCAGTTTACCGGCATGCTGGAACGAAACTGGGGACTGAAGCGTTTTGAAAGCGATGGCGAAGTGTTTGATCCCCAGAAACACGAAGCCATAGGTATGGAAGAACGGGAAGGCCTGGATGAACAGATGGTAATCGAGGATTATCTGAAAGGGTATTTTCTTCACGACCGTGTCCTGAGACACGCGAAGGTGAAGGTTGGTATACCAAAACCTGCCGCAGCCGGCGGGGAAAACAACGAAAATCAAGACTAAGGATTATATAGGAGAATTTAGCAATGGGACGAATTATCGGCATCGACCTTGGAACAACAAACTCATGTGTCGCCGTAATGGAAGGCGGAGAGCCGACGGTAATCCAGAACTCTGAGGGGCAGAGAACAACACCCTCTATTGTTGGATTTACAGCAAAAGGCGAAAGACTTGTAGGTCAGCCTGCAAAAAACCAGATAGTAACAAACCCGGAAAATACCATTTACTCCATCAAACGTTTCATGGGACGCCGATTTGGTGAAGTTCCCGGTGAAATCAGCATGGTTCCCTACCAGATTAAAGAGGGAAGCGGAAACGAAGTACGGGTTCTTGCTCATGAGAAAGAATACTCTCCACAGGAAATATCCGCAGCGGTACTTCAGAAGATGAAGAAGACCGCTGAGGATTATCTTGGTGAAACGGTAACTGAAGCTGTTATTACCGTTCCTGCATATTTTAACGACGCTCAGCGTCAGGCAACCAAGGATGCCGGAAAGATTGCAGGTCTGGAAGTTAAACGTATTGTCAATGAACCTACCGCTGCATCTCTGGCATATGGTTTCGGTAAGGACAAGAAGGAAGAAAAGATTGCCGTGTACGACCTTGGCGGCGGTACTTTCGACGTTTCTGTTCTCGAGCTTGGAGACGGTGTATTCGAGGTAAAATCGACCAATGGTGATACACACCTTGGTGGTGACAACTTTGACCAGCGGATTATTGACTGGCTTATTTCCAGTTTCAAATCAGACAGTGGAATTGACCTCACCCAGGACCGTATGGCCCTGCAGCGCCTCAAGGAGGCTGCCGAGAAAGCGAAGATTGAGCTTTCCAGTACCCAGTCTACCGAGATTAACCTGCCCTTTATTACCGCTGATGCAAGCGGACCCAAGCATTTGCAGTACACTCTCACAAGAGCAAAGTTCGAGCAGATGGTGGACGACCTGGTAAAGGGAACACGGGAACCCTGTCTGAAGGCAATGAAAGACGCAGGAGTATCTCCTGCGGACATTGATGAAGTTATTCTTGTTGGTGGTTCCACCCGTATGCCCGCTGTTCAGCAGCTGGTAAAAGACCTTTTTCAGAGAGAACCACATAAGGGTGTAAACCCCGACGAGGTTGTAGCCATGGGTGCTGCAATCCAGGGAGGTATTCTTGGCGGTGACGTAAAAGATGTTCTCCTGCTTGATGTTACACCTCTCTCACTCGGAATTGAGACCCTTGGTGGAGTGTTTACCAAGCTTATCGAGCGGAACACAACCATTCCTACCAGAAAGAGTCAGATTTTTTCCACTGCCGCGGACAACCAGACTGCAGTTTCCATCCATGTTCTTCAGGGAGAACGGGAAATGGCCACCCAGAACCGTACTCTTGGAAGATTTGACCTTGTGGGAATTCCCGCCGCACCAAGAGGAGTCCCCCAGATTGAGGTAACCTTCGATATCGATGCCAATGGAATTGTGCATGTATCTGCCAAGGATATGGGAACCGGGAAGGAACAGAAAATCCGGATTGAAAGCTCCTCCGGACTCTCTGAGGATGAAATTGACCGAATGGTTAAAGACGCCGAGGTTCACGCTGCAGAGGACAAAAAAGAGCGTGAAAAGATTGAAGTGCACAATGAGGCGGATAACCTGGTTTACGCCACTGAAAAAAGTCTCAGTGAATACGGCGACAAGGTTAGCGATGCCGATAAGCAGGCGATCCAGACAGCTCTGGATGATCTGAAGGGCAGTCTGGATTCAGCCAGTGTGGAAGATCTCAAGGCTAAAATTCAGACTCTCACCCAGGCTTCTCATAAGCTGGCTGAAGAGATGTACAAGCAGACCGGTGCAGATCAGCAGGCCGGGGCGGCAGGGGCAGATGAGCAGGCGGCCGGTAACGGCGGAGCTCAGAATGCTTCCGGACCGGATGATTCCGGAAATGTTGAAGATGTCGATTACGAAGTAGTCGACGATGATGATAAAGATAAATAATCTTTGTAGGGTGTAATGCCTTGCAATCAGAGCCCGGAGCGGGTTTCCGTTCCGGGCACTTTCTGTTTCCCGGAACGGCCGGGGGGTTAAGTTTTTTTGAAGGACGGATGCTGCTTTGGCAAAACGCGATTACTACGAAGTCCTTGGGGTGGCCAAGGATGCTAATAAAGAAGATATAAAGAAAGCCTACCGCAAGCTGGCGGTTCAGAATCACCCCGACAAGAATCCCGGAGATAAAGAGGCTGAAGAGCGTTTCAAGGAAGCTACCGAGGCGTATGAAGTCCTTGGAGATGAGCAGAAACGCCAGACATATGATCAATTCGGCTTTGCCGGACTTGAGGGTATGGCCGGCGGTGGTGGTCATGACTATTCCACTGTTTTCCGTGATTTTGAGGATATTTTCGGTGATTTCGGTGGTATTTTTGATTCATTCTTCGGCGGAGGCGGTCGAGGAGGCAGACGGAGGTCTTCAGGTGCGGCAAACCGCGGTGCAGATCTGCGGTTCAACCTTGAAATAAGCTTTCGGGATGCAGTCTTTGGAACCAAGACGGAAATATCCTATCGCAAGAATGCCTCATGTCCGACCTGTGAAGGCAAGGGAACCAGTTCAGGCAGTGGGAGAAAGACCTGTCCCACCTGCGGAGGTTCCGGTCAGGTACGACGCAGTTCCGGATTCTTTTCAATTGCTTCTCCCTGTCCCACCTGTTCAGGCGAGGGATATATTATAGAGAACCCATGTACCAGTTGTCGCGGCAGCGGGGTGCAGCAGAAAACTCAGAAAATCAAGGTAACCATACCTGCCGGAATTGAGCACGGCAAAAGAATAAATATTCCCGGTCAGGGTGATTCCGGCCCCAACGGTGGTCCGGCTGGTGACCTGTATGTGTATATCAGTGTCGCTGCTCACAAGTTCTTTGAGAGAGATCGTAATGACCTCTATTGTGTGATTCCAATCTCAATTACCCAGGCTACTCTCGGGGGGGAGATTATGGTACCTACACTGGATGAGAAAAAAATAAAACTGAAGATTCCCGCTGGCACTCAGAACAGTAAGATACTACGGATTCGCGGAGAGGGTGTCCCCCATCTGCATAATTCACAGACCAGGGGCGACATGTATATTAAAATCAGTGTAGAAATACCCACGAAGCTTTCCAGTAAGGCCAGGGGGCTTTTAAAGGAATTTGCGGAAATTGAGGGCGAAAACAGCACTCCCGATCCGATTCCTCTTTCCCGGCTCAGGTAAATGTATTAAGGTAAAAAAGGAGGCTGACGTGGCAGCAAAAAAAAGGAAACAAATTGTCATAGACAAGAACTTTCAGTACAGGATGGTATCGGCTTTCCTTTTTTCCATACTTGCAGCACTGGTCATTTTTTCACTGCTAATTGCCGGCTACTACTGGCTTTCCAGTATGGCGGGGGAGAATATCTTTAAAGAATTCATCACCATTGACCGGCAGGTGACCCGGGAAACAACAGTTATTGAAGACGGCGTTGAAAAAGTTGTGAAGGTTCCGGCAACTGAATCCATAATGGGAGTCAAACGCTGGGAGATTGTTCTGCCTGTTATTCTTGTTAACAACCTTGTGCTTATGGTGGTTTTCTCATTTCTCGGTCTCCGGTATTCTCACAGGATTGCCGGACCGGTGTACAGGATATCAAAAGATATCGACCGGGTTCTTCAGGGGGAGAAAGGTGTCCGGATCAAGCTTCGTGCTAAAGACCGGCTGCAGGAGCTGAGCATCCAGGTTAACCGGCTTATAGAGCAGGTTGAATCCTCAGATGGATCCCCCTCTTAGCCACCTTTAAAGATACGGGGAAACTCTGCCGATAGTCAGAACTGAAGCTAACTCTTCAAAAATTCCTGCCGAGGATCTGTCTTGATGCGGAAACTTCTGATTGTATTTTTTATGCTTTACGCAACGGTAGTCTTGTTTACCGAGAACCGCGTAGCTACGGATGAAAACAGTGACGGGAAACCGGATACCTGGACAGCCTTTGATGATGACGGCAGACGCAGTGCCATTTATTATGACAGCGATTTTGACGGAGCTATAGACTACGTACATGTCTTTGATAAAGATAATCAGCGTATAGAAGAGCATCTCGATTATAATAAAGACGGTGAAATGGATGATTTCTACTATTTCGCCAACGATGTTCTGCAGAGGCGCGAGATTGACACAAACTTCGATAAAAAAATTGATGTATGGGTATATCTTACTGAAGGTATATACATTAACCGTTACGAGCAGGACACTGATTTTGACGGTGAAATAGATAAGGTGAAATCATTCGGTGAGCAGTGAGTATTTAACCGGTTTTCATGCCATAGAAGAGGCGCTGGCAGCGGCTTCCCGGGGAAGCGGTCGGCTTTACATCTCCGGAAAAGGTCCGCGAATTAAAAAAATCGAGGAGCTGGCGGCTAAAAGACGAACTCCCGTTCAGCGTGTCTCTGCAGACGAGCTTGGCAGGATAACCGGCCGAGAACACCGTGGCATTGCTCTTGAGATTGAAAGTTCAAAAGAAGGTCATTCTTTTGAAGAATTCATGGAGGGACTGGACAGTTCCCGGGAAAATGTACTGGTGCTGCTACTGGACGGAATTACTGATCCCCATAATCTGGGTGCAATCCTTCGTTCAGCGGATCAGTTTCACGCAGATTTTGTGCTGTTTCCGGAGCGGCGTTCCGCTTCTGATACAGATGTTGTTGCCAACACATCCGCGGGCGCAGTCCATCATGTTCCCTATGCAAGAGTGAAGAATCTTAACCGTACTGTTGATTTACTTAAAAAAAGAGATTTTTGGATTTACGGTGCAGCAATGGGCGGACTAAACATTAATCAGACAGATCTGCGCGGGCGGGTAGCCATCGTTATGGGCAGTGAAGGTCAGGGGCTTTCTGCTCTACTGGCAAAAAACTGTGATTCAGAAATAGCCATACCAACCAGAGGCAAGGTTGACTCCCTCAACGTTTCCGTTGCAACGGGAGTCATTCTTTATGAGATTCGCCGGCAGCAGGGCTGGTAAAACAGCCCTGGTTGTCCGATTTAATTTGTAATTTTTACTCTGTTCGGTGGCCAGAAGGTCATGACTGCTTTCCCGAGAATATAATCCTCACTCAGTAAATGGGGCTCGAGATTTGAAAGATACTGTATTGAGTAGGGATCTTCCGGATCAAGGGCTTTCTGCCTGGAAGATTCCTCGGAGAAGCGGAAATCCAGTGAATTATACCGGTTATCTCCCATAAGAAAATAGTTCCCCTCGGGAATATAATTGTCCACTCCCGCTGGGGTTACCGGAAAATTGCGACTGTCATAAAAGTGTATGTAATCTATAAGCTTGTCATCCTGCTGTCGCATTGTCAGTCTTTCTTCTGCTATGCTGTTCAGCGATCGCCGGGCAAGAATACTTTCACTATAGGCTTTGAGGCGCTTTAGCTGCTCGATTTTATACAGCAGGTTAACCTTCTTAGTTGATTCTATATAGGGATCAGCCGCTCCGGCCATGGCGGATGCAATGGCGCCCTGGGCATACGCTTCGATAATTCCGGGCTCTGCTGTTAAATCCCGGTAGAGAAGCAGCAGTTCGTAGAGTTCCCTGTCCAGGGGGTTTGGCTTCATCAACAGATTCTGGCTTTCATGTACCCCGTATTTTTCCATGCTGTATTCCCATGCCTCCAGGTAGTGGGCCAGGGTTTTTCCACTGTTAGTGGCTAGTGGCGTAAGGTAGTTTTCCTGAAAATAATTTAAATCGTCGCTTGTAAATGAGTTTGTCAGCTTCTGAAGTGCGAGCTGAGACTGCTCCAATGTAAGTGCAAGAGCACCGAGTGTATGGCTGTTTTTTACCTCATCAATTGCATTAAAGCGGCTGCGTCTTGCGCTGTCCACCCGTATCCAGGCTATTTTGGAAACAACAGAGTCGGGTTCATTGTAGAGATCTACATGGGAAAATCCCTTATCGGCTTCAAGCGGGTGGAATTCTTCACCGGCTTTCTTCGCATAGAGAACATCATCAACCATGAATATTTGTTCTCCCGGTTCGGCAACAAGGCGTTTTACAATAAATTGTTTACGCGGGTTACCATTTTCATCTTCGTCTATGTTGACCATTGTAAGGGTCATATAAAAAATAACCTGCTGAAATATTCGTCTGGCAAGGCTTTTATACTCGTAACTTGGTTTCTGGAATACGACAATATCTCCCCGTTTCGGATCACTCAAAACAGGCAGCCGCCATTTTGTGAGGGGCACAGAGGGACCGGACTGAAACTTCGTTACCATTGTTCTGTCTTTTGTGAGAAAGGTCGGTACCATTGATTCTGTGGGAATTACATAAAGCTGGAAAATAAAATGTTGCAGTAGGATAACAATAATTATTGCCTGAACAACGGCATCCAGGTTTTCCCAGATAACAAATCCTATCGGGCGTTTAACCTGTTTTTCCTTCTCCTCTGAACGGATACGCTTCTGTTCTTTCCGGGTAACATAGACGCCCCACTTTTCCTGCACCGGCTTCAGCCATAAAGATATATACAGAAGCAGAGGGAACAGCGTTGAGATAAAGGATGATATCCAGAGCCGCAGGTAGGTCCCGTCATCAATAAGGTCTGCTATGTTCCAGGACATGCGGGGAAGGTTGTAAAAAACGTAAACAAAAACGATAAAGTATCCTGCGTATGTCTTACATGGTTTCAGCCAGCTGCTTTTTTCGCGAATCACCAGTTGATAGAAAAAGAGTCCGTTTAGTCCGATAATAAGCAGTTTTATCAGTACAGAAGATATCAGGGCCCAGTCTGAACTGCGAAAACCTGTGGCGAAGATTGAAAAAAGTGAATTAAAAGCCCAGAGCGGCAGGATAACTGCCGGCAGGAGTCTGGAATAGTCTGACTTGATACGCTTGATGGTATCGGCGAAATCTTGCTTCATAGAAGTAGATAGTAGAGGGTTGCCGGGAAAATGACAAGCAACCCTCCCGCTGTTTGTATCAGTTGATTTTCAGCATGCGTTCCGCAAGGTGCACCGCATTCAGCACACCCTGTTTACCTATACCCATAGTGGCGCAGGGGATTCCCTTGGGAAGCTGAAGAATGGAGAGCAGGGCGTCAATTCCGCTTAACGGGCCGGCTACAAGGGGGATTCCCAGGACCGGTTTTGAGGAGATGGATGCTACTACTCCGGGGAGGGCTGCGGAAAGGCCGGCTGCGGCAATAATTATCTTGTAATTATCTTCATTCTCTTTGAGAAAAACCTGCAGTTCCTCAAGATTCCGGTGTGCTGAATATACCTTGAGGTCGTGACTCATGCCTTTATCCTGCATAAGATCAAGTCCGGGTTTTACTGCATCTCTGTCAGAATCGGAACCAATCAGGAACAGTATATCTTTCATTGTTGCTTTCTCCTTAATGATTGAACACTCTGCCGGCTACTGTGCGTCCACAAAGAACTTTTTGCCGATATCCGGTCTGTACCAGCCTCCGCGGAATTTAACGTCCTTCACGGAGTCATAGGCCTTCACCCGGGCGCTGAGCAGGCTTGATCCGAAGCCTACAACGGTAAAACAGCGTCCTCCTCCTGTAACTACAGCATCGTCGCCGTCGTTGAGGGTGGATGCATGGAAAGTCACCGACTCTTTTTCGTTTTTCTTTGGAAGCTGTTCAACCAGGGTCCCCTTGGGGTACGACCCGGGATAGCCTTCTGCCGCAATCACAACACCAAGAGCGCTGCGTTCGGATATTCGCAGGGGGAAATCTGCCAGCTTGCCGCAGGACATGGCATCAATCAGGTTTCCGAAATCAGAGTCGATAAGTGGAATGAGCACCTGAGCCTCGGGATCCCCGAAGCGAACGTTGTACTCAAGTACCTTCGGCCCATTGTCTGTCATCATAAGGCCTACATAGAGTACACCCGTGTACATAAGGCCGTCTTTTCTGAGTCCCTCAACGGTAGGTTTCAGTACGGTCTCTTCTATTTCTGCAATCATGCTGCCGGTTACTGTGGGAACCGGACATATGGAACCCATTCCACCGGTGTTGAGTCCGGTATCGTTTTCTCCGGCTTTTTTAAAGTCCGCGCAAGTGGGAAGAATTCGGTAGTCCTTGCCATCCATTAGAAGGAAAATAGAGATTTCATAACCGGTGAGAAATTCTTCCAGAATCAGGGCATCATCTTTCAGTACCTTCTCTGCAAAACTGAGGAGCTCGTCTTTATTGTCTGATTCAAGAACACCCTTGCCGGCAGCAAGTCCGCTCTTTTTCAGGACAACCTTTGTGTTGCGCTTTTCAATCTCTTTCTCGAGTTGTTCGAGGGAGTGTATCTCGATACTTTCTGCAGTGGGTACATTGTTTCTGAACATGAATTCTTTGGAGAACTGTTTGCTCGATTCAAGCTGAGCCGGAACCTTCTCCGGTCCGATTGCTGTTATTCCTGCTTCCTTCAGTACATCGACAGCACCCGCGGCAAGAGGGACTTCCGGGCCGACAAATACGTGGCTTACGCCGAATTTGACTGCTGCATCGCGGATTGAAACCGGATCCTCCGGATTGACATCGGGGATATTTTCACCCAGTTCGGCTGTTCCGGCATTACCCGGGGCTATATAGAGGCCTGATATTCTTTTGCTGGCGTTAAATTTCCAGGCAAGAGCATGTTCTCGGGCTCCGGAACCTACTATTAGTACCTTCAAAGGTTTAGCTCCTTAGATTGATATGAATTATTACTGCTGTCTTTCGACGTGAAGACCCTAACGTGTATTAAGTGTTTGCAGGGGTTGAATGTCCTTCAAGGATACTCAAGATTACCTCAGGATAGAGGCGATGTTCAAGGGCGTGGATACGCTGTTCAAATGCTTCCAGGCTTTCCCCTTCAATGCGCGGAATTTTTCCCTGCTGTATAATCGGTCCTGTGTCCAGCCCGTAATCTACCCGGTGAATGGTTACTCCTATCTCGGTATCCCCCGAGGCATAACTCTCTTCTATGCCATGCGTTCCCGGATACTTCGGTAAAAGGCTCGGGTGTATGTTGATTATCTTTTCCGGATACGCGTCGATAAGGATCGGGGAAATGAGCCGCATAAACCCTGCCAGGACAATAAGATCCGGTTTATAGGCTTCAAGCCTCCGGAGAAGTTCCTGTTCAAGTTCCTGGCGGTTTGTGTTTTTCCCATAACGCAGATCTTCAATGGGAATGGATGCCTCTGCGGCACGGGTTCGTGCATAGGCGTTCTGCCTGTCACAGACCAGGACGCTTATGCGGTGTTCTGTATTTTCAAACACGTCGATGAATGCCTGAAAGTTGGATCCATTACCGGAAGCGAAGACTGCGATATTCCCCATGGATTACTGCTCCCGGGGTACTACTGAACCGATAACGGAGGCTTCAATTTCTTCTCTGTCACAAAGTTCCAGAAGAGCTTCTTTCCTGTCCTCAGGAACAATCAGAGCCATGCCGATTCCCATATTGAAAACCCTGTACATTTCCTCTGTTTCAACTCCGCCTTTTTCCTGAATTGCGGTAAAAATTGCAGGGATTTTCCAGTCTCTGGTAAGTTCCGGCTTCAGATTTTCCGGGAGCACCCGGCTGATATTGCCTTCAAGTCCTCCTCCGGTAATATGGGCCGCTCCGAAGATCAGCTCTGCATCGATAATGGGGGAGAGTTCTTTTATGTAGATTTTTGTCGGCATTAGAAGTTCCCGGAAAAGTTCCGGATCCTTTTCGGTTATAGCCTTTCTGGCCAGGGACAGCCCGTTTGAGTGGATCCCGGAAGAAGGCAGACCGATAATTATATCGCCTACCTGCATCTTCTCCTTCACCGGGAGCATTCGACTCTTTTCTACCATACCCACTGCGAATCCCGCCAGGTCAAACTCATCTTTGGCATAAAGGTCGGGCATTTCCGCTGTTTCTCCACCCGCAAGACGGCACTCCGCCTGTTCGCAGCCTTCAATAACTCCCCGAACCAGTGGATGGAGGATTTTATCGTCAAGGCCGCCGACAGCGATATAGTCAAGGAACAGCATGGGCCTGGCTCCGCAGACAATCAGGTCGTTAACGCTCATGGCAACCAGGTCGATTCCGACGGTATCGTAGATGCCCAGCTTCTGGGCAACTATCAATTTGGTGCCTACACCGTCGGTACAGGAGAGCAGAACCGGCTCCTTATAGCCGGTCATGTCGAGCTCGATGCCTCCTGCAAAACCACCGATTCCAGGCCCCAGGGCCGGAGATTTTATGGATGCAATAAATCGGGCAAAACGGTCGCCACCTTCTATATCTACGCCCGCGTCTTTATAAGTACTCATATGAAACTCCTGTTCTGTTTTCCGGAGACCGTCAGCCGCACGAGCCGGCTCCGCTTACATCAAGGGGGTATTCGCCTGAAAAACAGGCATAGCAGTAGCCGTTTCCGTCCTTCAGGCATTCATGCAGCCGTTTTCGTGAAAGGAATCTGACCGAATCTGCATTGATGTGGGCTGCAATCTCTACGGGGGTTTTACTGTTTGAAATAAGTTCTTCCCGTGTGGGAATATCTATGCCGTAAAAACAGGGATATTTTATTTCAGGAGAGGAGAGCCGGAGGTGAACTTCCGCTGCACCGGCCTCACGCATAAGCTGTATCAGGATTCGGCTGGTTGTGCCCCTGACCAGTGAATCATCTATGAGAATCACTTTTTTGCCCCTTACAGCTTCCCTTACAGGGTGCAGCTTCATGCGAACTGCAAGCTCTCTCTGAGAGGTTGTAGGCATGATGAAGGACCGTCCGGCATAATGGTTTCGGGTAAGACCCTGCTCAAGTTGAATACCCGATTGCTCCGCATAGCCCAGTGCGGCACTGTTTCCTGAGTCGGGTACGGGAATAACCATATCTCCCTCAACTGTCTCATCCAGTGCAAGAGCGGCTCCCATTGCCTTGCGTTTCAGGTGGACAGATTCGTCGAAAACAAGGGAGTCAGGACGGGCAAAGTAGATCAGCTCAAAGACACATCGCTTCAGCGGAGACGCCGGAGGGGCGAACTGTTCACTTCGCAGGCCCTTGCTGTCGATCCAGATCATTTCCCCGGGTTTAACCTCCCGGAATTGACGGATTTTCAGGATATCCAGGGCGCAGGTTTCTGATGCCACTGCAGTAACTCCACCGTCAAAGCCAATATAGAGGGGTCGGAAACCCCATGGGTCACGGAAGGCGATCAGAGAGTCTTCGTGGATCATTACTATACTGAAAGCTCCTTCCAGACGAGATAGGGTCTCCTTCAGGGCAGAGGTGAAATCGGGCTGCCTGGATCTTGCAATCATATGCAGGATTAGTTCCGTATCGGCGGAACTTTGAAAAATCTGTCCACCATCATAGAGTTCATCGCTGATGCAGGATGCATTTGATATGTTACCGTTGTGAGCGATTGCTATTGAACCTTTGTTGCAGCTTGCAGTAAAGGGCTGGGCGTTTTCAATGCGGTTACCTCCCCGGGTCGAATACCGGACATGGCCGATGCCGACTGTGGAAGGGTGGGGCTTTTTCAGATAACGTGCGAGTACGGACGAGACCATTCCCAGGTCTTTATAGGTAACTATACGGCCTGTTCCATCTTCAGGAGTCTCTTTTCTGTATGATATTCCCGCACTTTCCTGCCCCCTGTGCTGAAGGGCAAAAAGTCCGTAGAAAAGTTTTTCAGGAATGTTATCGGGGTTTGCGCTGTGGATACCCACAACCCCGCAATGATGTCTGGGGGAGTCAGTAGCTGGTTCCATTGAGAAGATATACCACCCTTTGCGCTGTCTGGTCAACAAGCCGGGAATCAGCAAACGACAGAGGCCCCGGAGGGGGCGGGAAAACGACTCTTTGATCTGTTATTTTCCGCTCTCCGTCCGGGGGCTCTGATCTGGAATTATCTATACAAATGCTATTTGCTGATGAGTGTGGTGTCCCGGGTGTATTTGCGTGCCGTTTCACTTAAGGTGAATCCGAGTCCGTTGCCTGTGGGCAGATACATCCGGCCGTCTTTGATCTCCAGACGTTCATTGAACAGAGGTTCAAGCCATTCAAAATGCTCAACCCAGGGTTCACTGGGATAACATGCGCTGGTATGGATATGTATTTCCATAACAAAATGAGGTGCCATCCCGAGGCCTTCCTGAGCTGCTTGACTTGCCAGTTCCAGGTAAGGTGTAATTCCACCGATTCTTGGTACATCCGGCTGCAGAATGTCAATTGAATGGTTTTCAATCAACTTTTTATGCTCCGTCACACTGGACAGCATTTCTCCGGTAGCAATCGGTGTGTCCAGTTCCGCTGCAAGCATTGCATGTCCCTCTGCATCGTAGGTATTCAGCGGCTCTTCTATCCATACAAGATTGAATTCTTCAACGCTTCTCCCGAAACGCATGGCCGTGATCCTGTCCCACTGCTGATTAGCATCAATCATAATGGGAACATCATCACCCAGAGCTTTCCGCAGGGCTTTTACCCGCTGGTAATCTTTCTGAAAGTCAGGCTGACCGACTTTCATTTTGATTCCTCTTATTCCCCTGGCCAGAGAAGCCTGAGTTTTCTCAATTACCTCTTCAATGGAGGCTTGAAGATATCCTCCGGAGATATTGTAGCAGGGTACAGAATCCCGGTATGAGCCCATTAGCTTTGAAAGGGGAAGATTTGCCCGTTTGGCTTTCATCTCCCACAGGGCAGTATCGATTGCGGCTATGGTTTGTACTGCTATTCCGCTTTTTCCTACTGAGGCTCCCGCCCACATGAGTTTATCCCAGATTTTTGCAATATCGTTGGGGTCATCACCTATAATGAGGGGGGGCTATCTCTCTGGCATGTGCATACTGGCTATCGCCTCCAACCCTGAGGGAATAGCTGAATCCCATGCCGGAAAAACCCTGTTCTGTTTCAATTTCCGCAAACAGCAGTGAAACATCTTTCAGTGGCTTCTGGCGTCCGGTAAGAACCTTGGCATCACTCACCGGTATGGTAAGTGGAAGAAGGGCTGTTGATAGTTTGATTGAACGTATGGCGTCGCATTGAGTTAATTTGTTCATTGGGGTCTCCTGATGTTGTTTTAATTTTAATAATGTATGCAAAATATGCTATAAAAATTTCAGCAAAAATTTGTACTATAAACACAAAACATCACAGAATTATTCAGCCGGCTCTGTTTCAAGCTCGGCAAGGAAGTCTCTGAAATAGCCGCGATACTGATCCGCGCTTTCGCAGTGTACCAGATTGTTGCGGAAGGCAGCTGAGCCGGGAATTCCTTTTGAGTAGGCACAAAGCTGTTTTTTCATCTCTTTAATGGCGGTTCGCTCAGGTTTAGTTTCCAGGACCCGTTCCAGATGTGCCAGTGCCGTCTCTATTTTTTCTTTTGCCCTAGCTGTTGGAATGGTGGTGCCGGAGGCAAGCCGGGAACGGATTTCTCTGAAGAGAAACGGATTGCCTATGCCGCCTCTGGCGATCATGATGCCGTCGCAGCCGGTCTCTGTAAGCATTTTTTCAGCGTCCTCCGCGCTGAAGATATCACCGTTGCCGATTACCGGAATCTCCAGTTTCTGTTTGAGTTTGGCAATCTTGTCCCAGTCTGCACTGCCGCCGTAGGCCTGGCTTCTGGTCCTGCCGTGCATGGTTACGCACACCGCACCTGCGTCCTGGGCCCGGAGTCCTGCCTCCAGAAAGGTGTAGGAGTTGTGGTCCCATCCAGTCCGGATTTTCACGCTTACCGGGATATCTGTTCCCCTTCGTACAGCCGCGACAAGCCTGCCGATTTTTTCGGGATCTTTCATGAGGGCGGCGCCGGCGCCATTTTTTATAACTTTTGGCACCGGGCATCCGCAGTTGATATCGATAACAGCCGGCTTCCACGGGGCAAGCAACGCTGCTGCCGGTTCTGCAGCTTCTTCGGAGGAGGTAAATATCTGAATTCCGTAGATATCTTCGTTGTCACCCCGTTTCAGGAGATCGAAGGTTTTGCTGTTGTCTCTGATCAGGGCTTCACAGGAGACCATTTCTGTATAACAGAGAGATGCTCCGAAAGAGCGTGCACATTCGCGGAAGGCTCTATCTGTGTACCCCGCAAGTGGGGCACACAGAAGGTTGCCGTCTGTGGTTACAGAGCCTAAGGTAAGGGGGTGGAAAAGATTTGAGGCCACGCCTTGACTGTTCTACTCCTGGATACCGAAAAATCGGCATGCATTATCGTAGAGAATATCCGACATCTCCTCTTTATCAATTCCCCGGAGTTCGGCAAGGAACTCGGCGGTAGATCCGATATAGGACGGCTTGTTGCGTTTTCCCCGGTAGGCTGCAGGCACCATAAAGGGACTCTCCGACTCAATAAGCATACGCTCCAGAGGCATGTTGAGAGCGGTTTCATGCAGATTCTTTGCGTTTCTGTAGGTAACATTACCTGCAAAAGAGATGTAAAGATTCAGCTCCAGGGCTTTCTGGGCATACTGCCAGTCTTCGGAGTAGCAGTGGAGTACTCCACCTTTGTCCGGAAGTTTTTCCCGGAGGATTTCAAGAACATCCTGGCCGGCTTCCCTGTTGTGAATAATGACAGGAAAATCAAGCTTGGAGGCAATTTCCAGCTGCCGGATAAAGAGCTCTATCTGGCTGTCCCGGTTGCCGAATTTCCGAAAATAATCGAGTCCGATTTCTCCGATAGCCACAATTCGATCAAATGCGGCACCCTCGATAACTTTTCTTTCCCATTCCTTACCGGGATGCGCAACTTCTGAGGGAGAAACGCCGATGCTGTGATATATATGGTTAGCAGTTTTCAGATTTTCATATACCTGAAAAAAATCCTGCAGATTATTGCAGATGGAGACAATATGCTGAACCCCGGCTTGTTTGGCTTCGGAAACAATTATAAGCTGATCAATGGGGTCCTCATTGATAAGCCCTATATGAGCGTGAGTGTCAAAAAACTTCATGTTGGCATCCAGTGTGTGAGGATTACGCAGACTCGTGGCGTATACAAGCCCAAAATACCACGAAGTACTGACGTCGTCAATAATTATTTGACAATGTTTTAGTTGCATGGTACTTTAAGTGCAATTTTCATGTAAAATCTGCAGTTCTCAGGGAGTTATTGTGTCTCCGGCAAATCATTATAAAAAATTTGAACGTAAATTGTTATATGCAGTGGGAAAGACCTTTCTTGCTGTTTATCTGTTTCTGCGGATTCATGTATTTGTAAAACTTGTTAACCTTGTACGACATCGTTTTACCGTCCTGATAGTACCCTTCTCGGAAAAAAAGGTATTTTCTCTCAGGATTTCGATGCATGCGATTATATTTATTTCCATCCTATGTGCTGGCATGGGTGCTTTTCTGCTTTATTATTCGCTAAGTATTTCGGAGATCCAGGTATCATATCTTGAGAATACGAAGGCTCAGGCAGATGCTCGACTGGATCTACAGAAGCTTCACGACGGCATTCAGGATCTAAAAGACAATTCAAGAGTTTTTGAGGGGTCAGTAAACGGAATGCTTTCGACGTTGGGCTTGTCGCATCAGGACAACATCCGGTCAACCGAGGACGGTTTTCTGTCTGAATATTTTGGCAGAAGCTCTGCTGCCGAAGATGTTCTTGCAGGTGATTTAAGTGATCTGAGAAGTCTGACTCTGTTACTGGATGATTCGTCAAAATCTCTGGACAGTATTTCCGGTCTTTTATCTTCTCAGGGAATGCTTTTATATGATTTACCCTCCATATGGCCGATCGAGGGCGGTATTGGGCGCATTACCACTCCCTTTGGACCGACAGAAGATTGTTTTACCGGTCAGACGTACCTGCACAAGGGGATTGATATAGGATATGGATATGACGCTCCTATAATTGCAACAGCTAATGGAAAAGTAGTGAGCAGGCGATATGAACCGCTGAACTACGGGAATGTTGTAATGGTGCGTCATAATTTTGGCTTTTATACCGTGTACGGTCACATGAACAAAGTGTTTGTTCATGAGGGGGATACTGTTGTTCAGGGTCAGCGTATTGGTCTGATGGGATCAACCGGGAAGTCTTCGGGGCCGCATCTGCATTATGAGGTGCGCCTTGGTCCACAGCAGGTAATCGATCCTTCCCGGTTTCTTAAAATCAAATAGCCAAACTTTTTACGTGTAAGAACCTTGTTTTTCATTCCAGTATTATGGATGATAATGCCGATACTATATAGGAATGGAGTTAAAACTTTTCAATTTTAAAGATTCTCTCCCATTTCTATTCAGATCTGAATGTTTATACGGGCTTCGCTGTATAGATTTGACAAAGATGTACCAGCGTGATAATCTTTTTTACATTCGGGCTATAGGTTACAGTCCTCGAGGAGTAGGTTGTGTCACCCGCTAACCAATATAAAAAGGTTGAGAATAAAGTTTTTCTCACCGTCGGTAGACTGTTCTTCAGGTTTTTTTCCTCCATCGGCAGTTTCTTCAGTCGAATTATAGCCCTCGGCCGACAGCGTTTCACCGTCATGTTTATTCCTCATTCGGAAAAGAAGATCTTCAATTTCAAGATCTCCGTTTTTGCAATGGTTTTTTTCGCCGTACTGCTTTCCGGGGTTGTTTCATTCTTTTTCTTTTACGGAACCCACTTCTCCGGTATCTCATCACTGCTGCAGAACAGGTCTGTCTCCCTGGAAAATACCCAGGCAAATCTGGAGCTGATCCGGGATGAAATTACCACACTTAAGAAATCTTCCAGAACATTTGAAACGTCTCTCAATGATGCTCTTTCCACCCTGGGACTTCGGGAACGATCTACTCCACAGCCCAGTGCCGAGGGAGATCTTTCCAGTTTTCTCGGAACCGAGGAGCAGCAGCAAGGGGTAATGCGGGAGCTCAGTGATCTTCAGAGCATGAGTGCCCTCTTCCTTGATTCTGCAAAATCCCTTGAGAGTATTTCCAAGCTTCTTTCCGCACAGGGGGATCTGCTTTATGACCTGCCCTCTATCTGGCCAGTGGAAGGGGGGATCGGCAGGATCACCAACCATTTTGGTCCGGCGGAGCATCCCTTTACCCACCAGTGGTACCTGCATAAGGGAATTGATATCGCCTACGGTTACGGTATTCCTATAATAGCTACGGCAAATGGAAAGGTTGTCGAGCGTAAATATGAGCCCCTTGGATTCGGGAATTATATTCTTATCCGGCACAAATATGGTTTCTATACAAAATATGCCCATATGGGGCGTGTTTTTGTCCGTGAGGGCGACACTGTCACCCAGGGGCAGCGGGTAGGTACCATGGATTCAACCGGGCTGTCTACAGGTCCTCACGTTCACTATGAAGTGCGTATCGGATCCCAGGTTGTCGATCCTGCTCGCTTCCTCAATATTAAATAAGCAGAAGTTTTCTTCTCCTCTTTTATTCTCTTTGTATAACTCTCCTTGATAAATTCCCACACAGCGGGTAGTATTATGTACGATTTCCTAAAAAGAGACGGTTTTTATTCAAATGAGCGATGTAATCGGTGCCGACGGCGCATTTATTAATTCTTTTATTGGTGAGGGGACCCGTTTTGAAGGCAACATTGAGTTGTCCGGTCTTCTCAGAATTGACGGAGACTATCAGGGCTCTGTTCACACTGAAGGCAAGGTTCTTGTAGGCAAGAGCGGCAGGGTTGAAGGCAGGATCAGTGCCCGTACGGTTGTTATCGGCGGGGCCGTGAAGGGTGATATCCAGTGTAGTGAGAAGATTGTGATTCTCTCCAGTGGTCTGGTTCTGGGTAATATTCGTTCACCGAAGATGATTGTCGAATCCGGCGTTATATTTCACGGAGAATGTACAGTGGCGGGGGATGGCGACAGCCTGGAGACGATTCCGGATGATGCCAGGGCCTACCAGCCGTTTGGAGCCTGATGGACAGGATTGATCCGTTAACAGGTTCTGCCATACCTTATAAGCAGCCTGAAAAAAAGCGGGTAGAGAAAAAGAAGAAGGTTCCGGGAGGTTTTCTTTCAACCCTGAATGAAAGCTCCCGAGCCGGAGATGTTGTTCCGGATATAGATCTTACTCAAGCTGATCTTGAAGATCTGCTGGATGAGATTCATTCCGCCGGTGAAAACCTTGCTGAAGATCCGGGTATGCGGAATGTTATGCTGTACAAAAAAGCTGTTCAGCGCTTTCTGCACTTCGTTGTAAAAAATAACCGGCAGGTTGAGCATCAGGAAGGTGCCAGGCTGAGTATTTTCAAGCAGCCCAAGCGGTATACACTGATTTCTGTAGTAGATCGCAAACTTGAACAGCTTGCTGCGGGTGTTTTGCAGAATCAGGCTGATAAACTGGAAATCCTTAAAAGGGTAGAAGAAATTCAGGGTCTTCTGGTTGACATTGCCGGCTGAAACGCTGTGCTAACCGGTAGAGCCGAGGACGAAATATGGACAATAATCAGGAACATCCTGTCGAAACTTGTTGTTATCGAATTAAAATAAAGCATTCAAGTGAAACTCATCATGTAGTATATCCTGTGGCAGAAACGCTGCAGCGGGGTGATAATCTGGTGGTGAACTCACGTTACGGTAAAGATCTGGCTGAGGTTCTTGGGCCTTCCTGCTGTCATGAGTCAAACAGCAAAAACAGTGATGAAGTCGGGGTTATTAAAAAGGCGGATGAACATGATATAGCCCGCTATGAAGCGAATATAGAACGGGAAACCGAGGCTCTGAGTATCTGCAGAGAAAAAGTGGAAGCACGCCAGCTGGATATGAAGCTGGTATCTGCTCACTATCTTGAGGATGAATCAAAGCTGCTGTTCTTTTTTTCCGCTGAAGCCAGAGTTGATTTCCGTGAACTGGTTAAAGATCTTGTGGCCATATTCAAAACTCGTATCGAGCTGCGTCAGATTGGTGTACGGGATGAATCAAGGGTTCTTGGAGGTATTGCTGTATGCGGCAGGGTACTCTGCTGTAACGGGATTACGGACAAGCTCAACCCTGTTTCCATAAAAATGGCCAAGGAGCAGAATCTCAGCCTCAATTCAATGAAGATTTCCGGGCCTTGCGGTCGACTTCTGTGCTGTCTTTCTTATGAATATGACTTCTACAAGGAAGAGAAGCGAACTTTTCCCCCGGAAGGTGCACGGCTGCCCTTCGGTGGTCTTACGTACAAGGTTGCGGAAGTTAACGTTCTCTCCAAAATGGTGAAGCTCCATTCTTCAGAGGGAGGGATCACCGATCAGCCTCTTGAGAATTTTGAACGTGATCAGGAGACTAGGCGCTGGCGTATTCTTCGGATGGAGGAGTAAAACTATTGACTCCCTCTGCCGGCGCGTGCTAAATTCAGCCACGATTTTCACAAACCCAGAAATGGATCACGGCGATGCTGTATGTCGTTGTGTAATTATAAATCCGGAAAGGAGTTAAGCGATGGCACAGATAAGTAAGAACGCCCGTGCAGGTTCCGCGACCCAGAAATTCGAGTGTCCCTGCGGAGGTGAAGTAAAAATGAAGTCCATTTTCGCCAATGGACGTCTCAGAAATGTTGCGGAATGTGAGAAGTGCAAACGCACTGAAAGACGGCCGCGGGATTTCCGCTAGGAACATTTTTTTGTGATTGATGAGGCCGCACCTCGTGCGGCCTCTTATTCTCTTGACAGGAAAGGATTTATCTGGTAGTGTACCAGTTCAAAGCCAACCTGATTATACCAACATGGGGGTTGTAAGTGCCTGGAAAAGGTTCGGCCGCAAAGCGGCACCGACAGAGCCGGGAACGCCGTATGCGTAACCGTGTTCGAAAAAGCGCCATTCTTACAGCGAAGAAGAACTTTTTAAGTGCTGTAAAGGAAAATGACGCTACTGAAGCAGAAAGCCGCTTTCAGTATGTTACCAAATTGATTGATACCGCTACCGGTAAAGGTGTTTATCATGCCAATACCGCAGCGAGAAAAAAATCTCGACTCAACAAGATTCTTAAACAGTTGAAGCAAGGAAGCGAGGCTTAAGTAGCCTCGTTTCCGCTCCCGTATCTGCTGGATCGACGAGAAAGGAGCTTAAGCAGGTGAGTAACAAGCTCACGAAAGCCGAAATTATCGACAACATTTTCGAGAAAACCGGCGTAAACCGTAAAGATGTCCATCGTATCCTCGATGAATTTTTTGACGAGCTTAAGGAAGGCTTGGAGACCGACCGAGTTGTCGAACTGCGTGGCTTCGGGACCTTTGAAATCAGGACCAGAAAAGGCCGGGAGAAAGCCAGAAACCCGAAAACCGGAGAGATAGTACCGGTTAATGCTCACGGGGTTGCTGTTTTCCGCCCCGGTAAAGAGCTGAAGCAGATCGCCTGGCCCCTCAGATCCTGATCCAACCTTATTAACGCATATTTTTCTCAAGGATGAAAATCGTGTTCAACCCGCAGAAAATGATGGGTCATGTGGTGCGTTTTCTGATTAATATTGCCCTGCTGACCCTTTCGTCCCTGATTTTTGCTTTATCCTTTCCCAGTTTCCTTTCAACCCGGGGTTGGGGATTTCTGGCATATATTTCAATTATTCCTGCATTTATAGTTGTGCATCGATCCGGATGGTTCAGCTCTTTTATTCTGGGCTGGCTCTACGGACTTATCTGTTATGCCATATTTAATTACTGGCTGGCAATCTTCCATCCTCTGGCAATCTTTATTGTTCCCCTGATATATTCGGCTTACTTCCTTGTTCTTTTTCCTCTTTTGAAGGCTGCGGACAGGCTTTTTCCCCGATACGGGTATCTTGTGCAGGTTCTTCTATGGATGGGGTATGAGTTTTTACGGACCAAGGGTTTTCTGGGGTACCCCTACGGGAATCTCGGGTACTCACAGTATGAGTTTCTACCCCTGATTCAGATAGCATCAATAACCGGCATGTGGGGAGTCTCAGCTCTGGTTCTGTTTCCTTCTGCATTTCTCGGCAATGCTTTCAGGAAGTTGAAAACCTCTGATGCTCTGCAGTTTATGCGCATCCATCGTATTGAAGCCGCAGTATATGCAGGAATACTAGTGGTTGTAATCCTGGTCGGAGCCGTTAGCATGAGGGACTATTCTACGGAAAAGCAGTGGAAGGTTGCTCTTATTCAGCAGAATGAAGATCCTTGGCGCAGTAATGTTGACGCTTACAGGGATGCCCTTGATACCCTTGTAGCATTAAGTGACAAGGCCCTGGAAGAAAATCCTGAAATTGTAATCTGGTCTGAAACTGCATTTGTACCCCGGATAGACTGGCATAATCGCTACCGTACAAGCCGGCCTCATTATGAGCTGGTACGGGATCTCCTTGATTATCTTGAAAAACAGGATGTCCCCTTTCTGGTCGGAAATGACCATGCTGAAAACGGTGCCGCTTCAGGGATGCCTCTGGAGCCGGTGGACTATAATGCTGCCATTCTTTTTGACAAGGGCGAGGTGAAGGATCTATACAAAAAGACACATCTGGTTCCCTTTACCGAGCATTTCCCATATGAAAAAATACTTCCAGGCATGTACCGCATGCTCATTGAGGCAGATACCCATTTCTGGGAGAAGGGCACGGAATATACAGTCTTCAACTCCCGGGGGGTAAAGTTTTCAACTCCGATATGCTTTGAGGATGTCTTCGGATACCTGAGCAGGGAGTTCGTAAGAAACGGCGCTCAGGTTATTGTAAACATAACCAATGATTCCTGGTCTGGTTCTGTCGCATCTGAAATGCAGCATGCCGGAATGGCAGTTTTCCGGGCGGTTGAAAACCGTCGCAGCGTTGTACGAAGTACTAATGGCGGGATAACCTGCATTATTGATCCCGATGGCAGGATATTACAGGAGCTTGCCCCGTTTACTGCAGATTTTCTGGTTGGTAATGTTCCTGTCCATACAGGTTCGGAAAGCCTGTATACCAGGTTCGGTGACTGGTTTGCATGGCTTATGCTGATGGGAGGGATTGCAGCTCTGGTTACCGGCGCAGGACTGGCTCTGCGCCGCAGGATATCCGGGTCGCGGTCATAGCCGATTTCAAGTCGACATTGACAAGTGAAGCCACATGTAGGAAGATAGATAACAGGAACGAGTATGGAAACGAAAACCAAGATTCTTATAGTAGACGATGAACCTATCAACCGCGATTTCTTCGACGTAATGTTGAGTAAACTGGGGTTTGAAGTAAATAAAGCAGAAGACGGAGAAGATGCCCTGGAGAAGATCGGGGTTGATCGCCCGGATCTGATTATTCTTGATAATATTATGCCCAAAATGTCGGGCTGGAAGCTTACGCGCATCCTGAAGAAAAGCGAAGAATATGCCGAATTCAGAGAGATCCCTATTATCATGTTTTCCGCAATGGATGATGTGAAAGACAAGATAGAGGGATTCGAGCTTGGTGTTGAGGACTATATAACAAAGCCTTTTAACTTTTCTGAAGTTCTTGCAAGAATCCGGGCTGTATTGCGGGGAAAGGAACTCTCCCGTCAGGTCGTACTCAAGCAACGGAAGATAGCATCAATAGAGTCTCTTAATCAGTCACTAATCTATTTCACCGAACATCTCAAGGCTCCCGTTGAGGCTCTTGTGCAGCGGGTTGAAGGGCTTGATGCTGCAAAAGCCGATGATGTAGCAGCATTTGTGGAAGCTGTGCGTAGTGAAACAAAGCAGGTTCTTGTTACTCTGCGCGGCCTGGAGGATGAAATTCAGGATCTTAGGTCCAAGACCGATGTTGAGGAAGAAGAGGGTCGACTGGGAGACATTATGGCGGATCTGGAAGAGAAATTTCAGAAACATTTTGCCAGCTGGAAGGAGAATCAGGAGATTTCCGGAGTATCTCAGTGATCAGTGAAGAAAAACAAAAAGTTCTAGATCTTTTTGCAGAGGGGCGCAGGCACTACAAGCTGATGAATTTTGAAGATGCCCGCAACAGCTTTGCAAAGGCATTGGAAATCCTGCCGGATGACGGACCTTCCAAGGTCTATTATCTGCGCTGCAAGCATTATATAGAGAACCCGCCGCCTGAAGATTGGGACGGTGTGTTTGTGATGAAAACAAAATAGACGGACAATATTCTACATGGCAATTCTTGACCCGAACAACCTTGACCGACCAACGACTACTCTGGGGCAGACTACCCGCTTTACCGGAGACCTTAAATTTTCCAGTTCTCTCCGTATTGAAGGAAAATATTCCGGCCGGATAGAATCTCCCGGGACTCTGCATATTGCTGCCGGTGCCCGGGTCGAGGCTGATATTGTGGTTCGATCCGTTGTTGTTGCTGGTACCGTTGTAGGCAATATACAAGCCCATGACAGACTTGAAATAGAATCCACCGGGCAGGTTATCGGAAATATAAAAACCTCAAGCCTTAAGGTGGCAGAGGGTGTATCCTTTAAGGGGCGCTGCGATATGCTGCCTGAAGGTGAAAGTGTTGATATTTTTTCCGCCAAACCGGATAAACTGAAAAAGATTCTGACCCATACAAATGGCTGATCTAAAAAGAAATAGCAGAGCTTCCCTTGTTATCTGCGGCCTGACTCCGGCAGGTGTCCGGGCGCGATACCAGGATTTTGACAGTCAATTTCCAGGTGAGGCAGACCTTTCCGACTGGCAGTACGGAAGTTGTATTACTCTCCCTCCCGGAGAAGCTTCAGCGCTTGCCGTAGAATTACGTGAGTTGTTCTCGCCATTTATTTTTTCTTATACTGATAATCCAGGTGCTTATCTCGTTGCCGTCGCTGCAGCAGAACACAAAACGGTTGTAATGGCTGAATCCTGTACCGGCGGCATGGTTGGTGCGCTGGTAACGGCGGTCTCCGGGAGTTCCGATATTTTCTGGGGATCCATGGTCACCTATGCAAACAGTGCAAAAGAGCGTGTTCTTGGAGTTGATACCCTTGAGGCCCACGGTGCGGTATCCAGGGAGACTGTTTGCAGTATGACCGCAGGTGCCCTGCGGATTTCAGGCGCCGACACAGCCCTCGCTGTTTCAGGTATTGCAGGCCCCGGGGGTGGTACTCCCGCCAAGCCTGTGGGAACAGTCTGGTTTTCCTTCGCTACTGCCGATAATAAAACAACCCTCTGCTGCAGGTTTTCCGGCAGCAGGGAAGAAATCAGAAGAAAAGCTGCTGCAACAGCTCTTGCAGGGTGTGCAAATCAAATCAGCACCCCTTTACTTGACACCTCATGGATAGGTAGGTATACTTTTTATTAACGCATCACGCATTTATTGTCTGTGTTCTAATTCCTGAACCAGACCTCCTAATATTAAACGGAAATCCAAATCATGATTGCCTTCCAAGGTAGAAGTGTTGTTTATCCCATACATTATGGTTTACATACAAACTCCTGTACTGCAGGCACACACCCGGGAGCAATGAACATGAGGAGACAATAGTGGAAACCTCCGAAATGGCACAGAACGAACTGAGTCTTGAGGACAATGAAACAGCAAACACTGCGGCAGAGACATCGAATGGCGTCCATGATGACGCCCCGAAGAAACGTAAGGTACGACGAAAAGCCGCGGATGGCGGTGACCCCGGAGAACCGGAAAACGGTTCATCAGAAGTGATAGCAGTACCGAAAAGACGCCCGAAGAAGAAAAAAATTCGGGTGGAACTGATTAAGGATTCATCCATGGAGGATGAATCTCCGGCAGATACCCCTTCCGCTTCGGAAGCGGGCAGTTCCGCGGCTGAATCTGCAGCAGCGGGTAATTATTATCCGGAACAGTCATCATCAGCCCCGGGCTCCCGCAACAACGGACATTCCGGCAAGGAACGGGACAGGCTGAGCATAAACGATCTAACCAGGATGAATATGGGAGATCTCAGGGCTTTCGCCATTGATAAAGGTGTTTCGCCTGATAATCTCGGATCCATGAAGAAGCAGGAAGTTATTTTTGCTATTCTTAAAGCTCACACTTCAGTGGGTGGGGCCATAACCGCATACGGATCCCTGGAAATCCTTCCCGATGGATATGGATTTCTGCGGTCCCCCCAGAACAGTTACCTTCCCGGGCAGGATGATATTTACATCTCCCCCTCGCAGATACGTCTCTTCAACCTGAGAACAGGAGATACGGTCTCCGGTCATATCCGTCCGCCTAAAGAAGGTGAACGATTCTTTGCCATGCTCAGGGTTGATTCTGTTAACTTCCGTGATCCTTCGGAAGCGCAGACAAGAATTCCCTTCGACAACCTTACTCCCCTGTATCCCGACGAGCGGATCAACATGGAGGGAGAAAAGGGCGAAATTTCCACCAGAATGATCAATCTCTTCTGTCCCATCGGAAAAGGACAGCGGGGACTTATAGTATCTCCCCCCAGGACCGGAAAAACCATCCTGCTCCAGCGGGTTGCAAATGCTATAACAACCAATCACCCCGAAGTGTATCTGATTGTACTGCTGATCGATGAACGTCCTGAAGAGGTTACCGATATGCGCCGGAATGTTAAGGGCGAGGTTATTGCCTCCACCTTTGATGAGCAGGCGACCCGGCATGTTCAGGTTGCCGAGATGGTTCTTGAGAAGGCAAAGCGGCTGGTTGAGCATGGAAATGATGTTGTAATCCTTCTTGACTCAATTACCAGGCTTGCGCGGGCATATAACCAGACGGTACCTACTTCCGGCAAGATTCTCTCCGGTGGTGTGGATTCAAATGCCCTGCATAAACCCAAGCGTTTCTTCGGTGCCGCCAGAAATATAGAAAGCGGCGGCAGTCTTACCATAGTGGCCACTGCTCTTATTGAAACCGGAAGCCGTATGGATGAAGTAATCTTCGAAGAGTTCAAGGGTACCGGTAATATGGAGATCAACCTGGACCGCCGTATGTCTGATCGTCGTCTTTTCCCCGCTATCAACATAAAGAAATCGGGAACACGGAAAGAAGAACTTCTGCTCACTGAGACGGAGCTGCAGAAAATGTGGGTTCTACGGAAGGTTATCAACCCCATGGATGATACCGAGATCACGGAATTGATGATTGACAGAATGCGTAAAACCAAGAATAATGAGGCCTTCCTCCGGTCAATGAATACCTCCAGCGTTACGGATTAGGCCTGCGACCGGAAGCCTGAATATGAAATTTTAGCCCTGTGACGTATCTTCCTTAAGGGTCAGGATAATCACCGGGTAGCCATAGGAGAAATACAATGAAGAGCGATATTCATCCGAATTATGAATTCACTTCCATCAAGTGCGCTTGCGGCAACGAGATTAAAACCCGTTCCACCGCAAAAGATCTCGAGGTGGAAATCTGCTCCGCCTGCCACCCCTTCTTCACGGGTAAACAGAAGCTTGTAGACACCGCAGGACGGGTCGAACGCTTCAAGAAGAAGTACGGTATCAAAGACGAGTAGATTCATTCGGGAGCGGCCTCAAGGGGCCGCTCTTTTTTGCTAAATCCTTACTATTCCCTCACATACAACGCTCTCCCGGGGATTCTTGTTGCATTGGCTCCAGATTTCCAGTAAGATGGGGTAGTGTATTTTCGCAATACGCAGCCGTTTGGTTGTCAGTGAAGGAAGTTGAATGAAAAAGCTGCACGCCCAGCACCAGGAGGAGTACGGAAAGGCTCCGGACTTCATAGCCTGTGCTCCCGGGGTGGTTAATCTCATGGGTGAACATACCGATTACAGTGACGGTTTCGTCCTTCAGGCAGCTCTTCCTATGTACGCGAATGTGGCGGTCTCCCGTCGGGATGATGTATCCCTGCGCTTTTACACCGCCGATGCGGGGGAAAGAAAAAAGACCTCCGTACCTAATCTGAAATATAAACGTGAAGATCGCTGGGCTAACTATATTAAAGGTGTTCTGGCTGAGCTTGAGGAAAGGGGAGTAAGGCTTCCGGGCCTTGAGTTTTCCATATCTTCAAATATTCCGCAGAATATCGGCCTGGGCAGCTCTGATGCCCTGTGTGCCGCCGCTGCCATTGCTGTCTGCCGTGTTCTGGATGTCAAGCTGGACATGCAGGAGCTTATCGATGTTGCCTATGGAGCTGAGGCTCGATTTATCGGCTTGATTAAAGAGCCTACTGACGTTGCCACCAGCCTTCTATCAGAAAAAGGTAAAGCACTTTATCTTGATATGAGAACTCTGGAGTACCGACAGATCGATGTAAACCTCCGGGATGCCACTCTGGTACTTACAAACTCCCATGTGCCACATATAAGCGCCGATGATTATATTGCCGAACGCCGGGATGAATGCCGTGAGTGTGTTGAACACCTGCAGTCCCGCCATGCGGGAGATGCCCTTCGTGATTATTCGTCGGATGATCTCAAGAGCGGTATCGGCCTGCTTCCTGAATCACTTCGACGGCTCTGTCTGCATGTGGTTGAGGAGAATGCCCGGGTTCAGGAGGCCGTGGAGCTGCTTCCCCGGGGAGAACTGGAAACATTCGGCCGCCTGATGGGTCGTTCACATGAATCGTTGAGGGATTCCTACGAGGTTTCCTGTCCAGAACTCGACTGGCTGGTTAAGCGGGCAGGAGAGATTGAAGGTGTTTTCGGCTCACGCCTAACCGGTCCTGGATTTGGCGGCTGTACCCTGAGCTTGATTAAAGGTGATGCTTTGGGGGATTATACAGAAAAACTCGGAGAGTATGAGCGTATATTCGGTTTTGCCGCCGAAGCTATTCCCTTTGAGGTATGTGACGGAGCCGGAGTAATAAACCATGAAAATTCTGCTAACAAACGATGACGGCATTGAAAGTCCCGGGCTTACAGCCCTCCAGGAAGCCCTTTCGGGGCATGAAATATGCGTAGTAGCGCCGGACGGTGAACGTTCCGGCAATTCACACCATATCACCTTGAAACAGCCCGTAAAAATGGTAGAGACCGCAGAGCTTTCCTACGCCTGCAGCGGTACGCCGGCTGATTGTGTTCTCTACACTGTTCGCGGCGCAATAGATTTTAAGCCTGACGTGGTGGTTTCCGGAATAAATATCGGGCCTAATCTTGGTACCGATCTTATCTATTCCGGAACAGCAGCAGGCGCAAGACAGGCGGCTTTTATGGGCATTCCAGGTATTGCCATGTCTCAAATGCTAAAAGGTAATGAGATAGACTATTCTGCTGCTGCAGCTTTTATTAAGGCGAATATTGAAAGACTGGTTGCCGCCTGCGATAAAGAGCACTTTATCAATATAAACTGCCCGTTCCCGGACGTACAGGATATGGAAGTTGCCATTACCAATCCTTCAAGAAGGATTTATCAGGATAATGTAGCCTCCTACACCTCACCCGACGGGCATACCTATCATTTTCTCCACGGTCCATGGCCTGGCGCAGAACCCGAAGAGGGTACAGACTGGGACGCTGTAAGTAAGGGAAATATTTCTGTTTCACCAATATACCTCTATCCGGTTGCCGGGCCCGATCTGGATTCTTTCGGCAGAAACCTGAAGGCAACTGTTAAGTAAACAGTTTTTATTAAGGAATAAAATGGCGGATTTACAGGAAATTGAACGGTTGTACAGGAGTAAACGCTATGACAAGGCCTTGAGGGCACTCCTGGCCATGGATGCGGATCCAGCGGAGAACGTGGAAGTCAGTTACTACCTGGGCCTCTGTTATACCCAGCTCAAGCAGTATGACGAAGCTCTTCTCTTTCTTGAGCAGGTTGTTACCAATCATGCCAATCTTCTGCAGATTTATCAGAGCCGCATGATCCTGAGCCTGATTTATGCCACAACCAGACGCTACCGGCTGGCAAAATTTGAACTGGACCAGTTGTTAGTCGGGGGTTATGAATCAACGCAGGTTTACGCTGTATACGGCTATGTGCTGAACGAGCTTGGCGAAACCGACGAAAGTCTGAATATGCTGCAGAAGGCGCTTACCCTTGATCCTGAGAATGCCAATGCCCTCAACTCCCTCGGGTTTATAATGGCTGAACAGGAGCTTGATCCTGCAACAGCAATAAACTACTGCCGGGAAGCGGTAAAACTGAAGCCCGGCAGTTATGCGTATATGGATTCCCTGGGCTGGGCCTGTCTGAAGGCGGGGAAGGTTGAAGAGGCGAGGATTCTGTTGCGTCAGGCCATGGATCTCTCCGGCGGTAACTCTGTAATTGCTGGCCATATGCGGACAGTTCTTGATGAAATAGATAGTAATTAAGCTGCATGAACGTGCCGATAATGTTATTGGAGGAGGATAACGATGAGTGTTGATTCCACGCTGACCATTCAGCCCAACCCCGTAATGACGCCCTCCAGCGAACCGGCAATAATGGATATACAGGATATGAAGCGTATTCTTATGCTTGGTATACGGGGAGAAATATCGCTGCCCGGAGAAGAACATGAGGTAGATGTATACGCCTGAGTCGGGGTATACTTTTACAGATGAAGCACCAAAAAGCTGTATTCTTCATTGCCTGTCTGCTGCTCCTGTCTCTCACTGTTCTAAACGGGCAGGAGCTGGACTGGGATTCCTACCGGGGAACCGAAGAGTTCCGCTTCGGTGTACAAGCCTACCACAACGGATTATTTGACAACGCACTCCTCTCTTTCGAGCGGGCTCTCGGTTTTTCCTCCGATGATGCTGTGTCCAAAGAGTGGCTGGGACGTACCTATCACCGGCTTGGCAGTGATGCCTCCGCCCTTGCGCTGTGGCGCGAGGTGGTTGATGCCGGATACGGAACTGCCCTTCTTCAGCAGCGGATCGATGTTATCTCGGCTCAGAGGAGCCTTGAGCGGGAGAAGGCTTCGGCCGGCCGGTATATCCTTGGAGAGACTCTTGAAGGCGTTCTGCCCGATTATACTCTGTTCAGTCGTCCTACCGGGATTGAAGCCTGGAGCGACGGCAGTTACTATCTTGCTTCCTTTGCCCAGAATGAAGTTTATCAGTTCAACCTGAATGGAGCCCTTCAGAGGACTCTTCAGGGTGGTGTCCTGGGGTTTGATAAACCCTTTGACGTGCTTGCCTACAACAGTGAACGCCTTTTTGTTTCCGAGTTCGGTTCGGACCGGATTTCATCCTGCAGTCCTGACGGTACAGCTCTGAAACGTTTCGGCAGTTCCGGCGGCGGAGCCGGTGAGCTGTCAGGGCCGCAGTATCTTGCCCGGGATGGGGCCGGCTACATCTATGTGACGGAAGCGGGCAACCGCCGGGTAAGCAAGTTCTCTCCTGATGGTGATTTTATTCTCAGCTTTGGAAAACGGGGAGACGGTTTTTCCGGCTTATCTGCCCCCTCCGGAATAGCTGTTGTCGGGGATGCTGTGTTTGTCGCAGATGTCCGCAGGCAGGCAATCTTCTGCTTTGATCTTTCCGGTAACTTTCTTTATCAGACCGGAAATGATCTGCTCATACGTCCCGAGGGGATTTCGGTTCTGGGAGCAGAACGTCTGCTTGTTTCTGATGAAGAGCGGCTGATGGTATATCATATTCCTTCCCGATCCTATGAACTGCTTGCCGATTTTAACGGCGAACACCGGCGCATAGTAGATGCCGTACGAGATGTGAACGGCAATATTCTTATGAGCGATTTCAACCGCAATGAAATCGGTGTCTTAAGTGAGCTCTCTGCAATGTATTCTGGTGTGTTTGTAGAAATTGAGCGCATTGACTCCGAATCTTTTCCGGAAGTATTTATGGATGTGTCAGTCAGAGACAGACTGGGTGCTCCCATTGTCGGCCTGAGGGAGAGTAATTTTATTCTTTCCGAGGGGCACGGCATGCCGGGATCCCCGGCTCTGCTTGCCCAGGGTGATTCAATTGACGGCATAGAGCTGGCGGTAATTATTGAGCGTTCCCCCTATACGTACAATGAGCAGGAAGAAATTGCAGCAGGTGTTGGGGAGATTTTCAAAGCTCTGCCTGCGGGCAGCAGGATGCGCCTCTATTCTGCAGCTGATGTTTCCACTCTTGAGGTTCCGGCAGGAAGTACCTTGAATGATTATCTGAAAGCTGCTGCGCGTCCGGGAGGTGATTCCTCGGATTTCGCCATGCCGGAGACTATTCGTCAGGCGGCCCTTGAACTTGCACCTCAACGGGGCAGGAAGATGATTGTGAGTATCGGTTCGGGGAATATGCCCCCGGAAAGCAATTCAGTTACACGGCCTTCAACCGCTACGCTTGGAAGTCTTCTGGCTACAAATGGGATCAGATATTTGAGTATCCAGCTTGGCAGGAGTCTCACCGAAACACCCTACAGTGAATCTTTCCGGTATCTGACTGCCGAAAGCGGTGGCGGCATGTATGCCCTGCGGCGCGCCGCGGGAATCAGTCCTGTTATTAAGGATTTCGGTACCAGGCCGACCGGCCGTTATTACCTTAAGCTTGTTTCTCAGCGTGATCCGGATTACGGAAAACGGTATCTGCCCGTGGAAGTTGAAGTTTCCTACTATAACCGTACAGGAAGGGATGAATTAGGTTATTATGCAGCTCCCCCGTACAATTAGAACACTGCAGGCATGGATGCGGCAAAGAAAAAGTTCCTGGGAGGAGCTTTGTACTCAGTGCGGTATCTGCTGTTATGAAAAAAAGATAGTTCGCGGCAGAGCAGTTGTAGATTATACCGCTCCCTGTCCTTACCTTAACAGTGCGGACATGAGTTGTACTGTATACACCAGACGCTTTAAAACATGCCGTCAGTGCCGTCCTATGACCTTGTGGCACGCCCTCTTTGCGGGATATCTGCCTGAGAGCTGTGGATACGTTAAACGCTACCGGTTCTATCAAAACTGGTATAGAAAGAGCCATTCCGCTTGATTCTTCACCTGATTATTTGCATTTTTATTCAAGACGGAGGGTCTGAATGTTTGACTATGTTGATTTTCAGCAGAAAGAGGGATCCCGCAAGGTAGGCAGTTTAAAACTGTTTGCATTGTCCACCTGCGGTTTCTGTAAGAAAGCCATGTCTTTTCTGGAGGAAAACGGTATTGCCTACGATTATGTTTATGTGGACTCTGTTGACCCCGATATTAAAACCAGAATAAAAGATGAGTTTAATCAGAAGTTTGATAAAAAGATGCTTTTTCCCTCACTGGTGATTGATGAAAAGGATTTTCTGGTCGGTTTTATCCGCTATCACTGGCAGAAACTGGTGGATGCGTGAGCCGAAGTAAAACACCGGAAGACACACAAAAGTTTGTTAAAGCTGTTGCGGATCATAAGGGATGGATACTCAACAGGGATGCGGAGTATATAGGATTTCTGGTGAACGGCCTGACGGTTAACCACGATCGTTACGGTTTTTACCAATGTCCCTGTCGTGATTCCTATGGAGACAAGGTTAAGGATAAGGATATCCATTGTCCCTGCGAGTATGCCGCTGCGGATATCGAAGAGTTCGGCCAGTGTTTCTGCGGCCTTTTTCTGGCCCGGGACTTCTACTCAAGCAGGGATGATGTTGACGGGATTCCTGAACGCCGTCCGGAGGAGCGTTTTCCGGATTAACCGTTTTCTTTAATAAGTTCTATGGTTCCCCTGGAGAGATTCTTTCTCAGTATGCCTTCATAGAACAGATATCTCCCGTCTCCTGAACGGAGCATGTACAGCCCCTTCCAGAACTTTGAAAGCCAATTGTTGATGGTTATCTCCACCTCAACGGCTCTTTCATGCATGCCATGCACTGTTATGGTTTTTTCCTCTTTCCGAACTGCCCGCATGGAGCTTAGCTTCAGGTTCTGAGGCTGGATAAACCAGAAAGCCCGTTCGGTTTCTCCCTGGGTAATAAATTCTTCCATGCCGAAAGGAAAAAGCTGGTGCCAGGGAGAATCATCCTTAATCCGGTAATCCTCTGTTTTTCTACGATCTCCCTTGGTCTGAATCAGATGGATCCTGTCGCCGTCTCTGGAGGCTTCTATGTAGAGGTTTTCTTCATAATTCTGGAAATACCAGCTCCGGGTATCTCCGGTAACGTCAACCACAATATGCTCTACACTCAGGACTGTATCACCCAGAGTCTTGGTGAGGGTGTATTCCTTCTGGCCGCTTTGTTCGTTAATGGATAGAGAAAGGTCCGTGCAGTCATCGCCCAGGTTTTCATGGTAGAGCAGATTATCCCCGTACAGCAGAGTACCAAGGAGCAGGAACATGAGTAAAAGGAATGAAATCTTCGACATAGACGTATACTAATTGTCCCGGTTTTTACTGTCAATGCTGCAGATGCCCCTATATATGGAAAACTGCATTTTTAACAGAAAATTCATTTTTAACGGCTATAGGAATTGGAATTTCAGGAATTTGTGCATTTTTTTGCCGGGAATTACCTATACAATTCCTGATTACAGGCTTAAAATGCTAGCCTATACATTAACAGGTAATAACGGAAATCTGTGAAAATCAGATGCGGGCGTGCCGCTGTAAGCGGATGGTTTCTGCCAATATGCCACTGTTGAGATCTATATCAACGGGAAGGCGGTCAGATGACATAATCCGTAAGCCAGAAGACGATTACCAGTTATCAGGACGGTCTTACCGTTCAAACATCCTTTTCTCTCACGTACGGGGATCTGGGAATTGAAGAAGACATCTCGAAAAGCGATTCTTTCTCCTGCCCACCCCTTCCTGACTGAGAATTGAGCAAACGTTACGCAAGGAAGGAAGAATGAAAAAAATTGTAGGTATCCTTTTACTCTTTTTCGCAGCTGGGGCATTATTTGCTCAAAGCACAGCGGACTTGGAAGTTGTAGTTACGGCTGACAGAAAGGCAACGGAAGAAACTGACACAACAGCCTTTGTGAGTGTAATAACAGCTGAAGACATTGTTGAAAGCGGTGCACAGAGCATTGTTGATATATTGGAATCTCTGCCAGGTGTACAGTTTCGTAGTACTTCAGGACCGGCAAATGCGCAGATATCTATGTCCGGGTTTGGTGAAAACTCTTTCGGACGAGTTGCTGTGCTTCTGGATGGTCGTCTGCAGAACAACCTTGATATGCAGGGAATCAACTGGCAGAATATTCCTCTTGATTCAATTGAGCGAATTGAAGTCCTCCATGGTGGTGGAAGTGTGCTTTATGGAAGTGGTGCTGTCGGTGGTGTGGTAAATATCATAACGAAAGAGACTGATGCTCCGGTAAGTTTGGAAGCATCCGGTTCGTATGGCAGTTTTATGACCCATAGGGAAAGTGTTTCACTGGGTGCTTCCAACGATCTTGGAAGCCTTCAGGTTGGCGGAGGCTATTTTTCAACTAATGCTTACCGTGATCGTAATGCCAGTGATAGTGCTGATGCAACTGTTGCAGGCACACTTTATCCTACCGATGCTCTTAGCTTTGGCTTAAATCTAGATTTGACTCGCAGTTTCTATGAAATGCCGGGTGGTCTGACAGAGGCACAGTTTGATGCTGATCCTACTCAGGCAGTGAATCAGGAAGACGAATATTTAGGGTATCAGGTTGGCACATCTGTAACAACAGACTACGCATTAGGGGATAGTGCAGAAGTGGAATTGCTTCTGGGATATGAATACAAAAATATGGCTGTTGATTTTGCCAGTAGTGGAACATTTACAGACCGGCTTTATAATATTTTTGATGTAAAACCTAAATTTACCTGGAAATCTGAGTATAAGGATATTCACTATGAACTGGTAAGTGGAATAGATCTACGCAGCTCAGCTCTGGATGTAAAGACCTATAACGATGTGGATAGAAATTCTCTCTTCACTACTTACGACGTTTCTCTTATTTCCGGTGGCGGATATATTGATTGTGATGCGGCGTTGCTTTCCACTTTGGGTATTTCCGGTGGTGTCCGGTACGATTTAGGCCGGATTACTGCGGAAAACCAGGATAAGTCAGTGGATGATTACAACGATCATAACGGGATTGCCTGGTCAGCAGGGCTACGGTGGAATCCGACAGAGTCCTCCAAGGTATATCTGCGGCATGAGCGTCTATTCCGATACCCCTTTACTGATGAACAGGCTGCTATTTACGGATATGGATCTGATGCATTTTATACCGATCTTGAGGCAGAACATGGATACTTGTATGAGGTCGGAGGATATCTTGCATCTGAAAACCTCATGCGTCTCGATCTTCGTACTTATATGATGGATATGATTAATGAGATTGCATACAATTCAGACACTGGTCTTAATGAGAATCTTGATAATACCCGGCGTCTTGGAATAGAGAGTACTCTTACAGTTATGCCTGTTAAGGTTCTAAAGATAGCAACGACCTATGGGTATGTACTTCCATATTTTACTAATGGTTCTAACGATGGGAAGCAGATTCCCCTGGTTTCGAATCATGAGCTTGAAGGCAGCGTTAAAGCATACCTGCCTTCAAATCTGACCGCAAATGTCGATGCAGAGTATCGAAGCAGTTATTATAAGGGTGGTGATAACGCTAACAGCCAGCCTCAGGTTGACGGATATCTACTGGTAAATGCCGGAATGGGTTGGACTTACGAAATGAAAAATTCAAGTCTTACACTCAATCTTGTTATTGAAAATATCCTGGATGTATCCTATTCATCTCTGTCTTATTATAGTGTATGGAGTGGAAACAGCAGTTATTATCCCGGGCAGGGTAGGGCGATAACTTTTTCCGGTTCATATAAACTATAGGTGCGTAATAGGAGAGAATGAACCAGTATACAAAGCGTCTGGGGCGTGCAACTGCCGCCTCAGGTGTACTCAACATTTTTATTCTTTCCGCTATTCTATATTTTTCTGCTTCGACAGGTATGCCGCAGTCCAGTCGGATCTTGGCGACGAGCAGTTTTTCTACGCGAATAAATCTTACACCGGCTGAAAACAGCCTCAGAAATTGTACGGTGGAAACCGTCACACCATTCTCTGGTGTGACGGCTCCGGCACAACCAATGGCGCCGAAGGTTAGCGAGCCGGAAGCTGAAGTCAAACACAATACAAAGGAGCCGAAAGGTTCGGGCGATATTGTCCCGGTGGTAACTGAATCTCTGGTTTTCGAGGATTTCTCCTCCAAGGAAGTAGAGGCGGCGGGAACAGTTCGTGTACCTACTGCTCAGGAGCGTAAGGAAGCTTTTCTACTGTATCTGCGCGATCTTATAACACAAAACCAGAAATACCCTTTCCGAGCCCGCAATCGAGGTATTGAAGGTACTGTGATCTTATCCTTATCAATAGACATCGCCGGTAATCTTCTATCCTGTGAGATAACGGACAGTTCCGGGAGTTCAACCCTCGACCGTGCGGCAACCCGCCTGCTCAAGGAAATCTTTCCTGTTGCTGACCCACCGGGAGAGTATCTTTTTTGTTCCATTTCTGTCACGTACGAACTGCAATCGTAACCTTGAACTGTTTACCTTTTATGGCTGATATTGATGCGTTACGGATTGGAGGGGCGCCTTAAGGCGGTGCGGAGCACGGAACCCCCGCAAAGCCGGACCCGACCACATGCTTAAGCATGTGGCGTGCCGCACAATCGAAGATTGTGCGGTCGGGGAACGCCCGGAAGATAGTGAAAAGCTGTATCCCATTGACAGAGCAGTATATAAGGCGTACTCTATGCACTACCTCAGAACCTGAATCCCTATAGGTACGTATTATTATGCCGAATCACACCGCAGATAGCGACAGTGGAGTTAAGACTCCGCTACAGCAGGAAATAGATAAACGACTCACATTTGCCATCATCTCTCACCCGGATGCGGGGAAGACCACTATTACCGAGAAGCTGCTGCTTTTTGGAGGTGCAATTCACATGGCCGGGGCGGTTAAGAGCAAGAAGAATGCCCGGCAGACGGTTTCCGACTTTATGAAGATGGAGCAGGAGAGGGGAATTTCAATTTCCACTTCCGTTATGGGCTTTCATTACCGGGACCGCCTGGTGAATCTTCTGGACACTCCGGGGCATGCCGACTTTTCCGAGGACACCTACCGGACTCTGACGGCTGTGGACTCGGTACTGATGGTGATTGACTCGGTGAAGGGTGTTGAGGAACGGACAAGGAAGCTCTGCGAGGTCTGTAAGATGCGCAGGACTCCGATTATCACTTTCCTGAACAAGTTTGACCGGGAAGGCAAGGAAGCCATTGAGCTTCTGGATGAGGTTGAGGCTGAGCTGAACATTAAGGCCTGCCCCATGAGCTGGCCGGTGGGACAGGGAAACTCTTTTAAAGGTGTTTACAGTATCTACGAGAAGAAGTTGATTCTGTTTAAACCCCACGATGTGCAGCAGGTTGAGAGTTCCATCGAGATAAAGAGTCTGGATGATCCTCTTCTGGACGAGAAGCTTGGTTCTCTTGCGGACAAGCTGCGGGAAGAACTGGACCTTGTTTTGGGGGTTTACCCGGAGTTTAATCTAAATGAGTACCTGGCCGGGACCATTACGCCGACTTTTTTCGGTTCTGCTTTGAACAATTTCGGTGTCCGGGAGCTTCTGGATGCCTTTATTGATATTGCACCGGCTCCCCGGAGTCAGGAGGCGAAGGAACGGGTGGTTGCACCCGGGGAGGAGAAGTTCTCCGGGCTGATTTTCAAGATTCACGCCAACCTGGACCCTAACCACCGGGACCGGATTGCCTTTATGCGCATCTGTTCCGGTACTTTTGAGCGGAACAAGCTGTATCATCATGTACGGTCAGGGAAAAGTTTCCGCTCCGCCAATCCCACGGCTTTTATGGCACAGGACCGGAGCATTATCGACAATGCCTTTCCCGGGGATATTATCGGTCTGCATGATACAGGAACTCTGAAGATCGGCGATACCATAACCGAGGGCGAGAGCCTTGAGTATACCGGGATTCCCAGTTTTGCTCCCCAGATTTTCCGGCAGGTGATAAATCTTGAGCCCATGCGCAGCAAGCAGCTGAACAAGGGGCTTGAGCAGCTTACCGAAGAGGGAGTTGCCCAGCTCTTTATAAAGGAGCACACCCAGGACAAGCTGTTGGGCGTTGTCGGTATGCTCCAGTTTGAGGTTATTGCCCACCGCCTGCAGGAGGAGTACAAAGCCTCGGTGCGTTTTGAGCCGGTTGAATATGGCGGTGCTGCCTGGATAGATGCAGATAACGAGAAGACCCTGAATGAATTCCTGCGTTTTCATGGTAATAATGTTGCTTTTGACCGGGATGAGGAACGGGTGTTTCTCTACCGCAACCAGTGGGTGGCAGCCCGTGCCATGGATGAGAATCCGGGGATACGCTTCTATTTTACTTCGGATAAAAAAGAGCTGCTGAAGGCCCATTAGTCGGGTTAAGCAGTATCTTTATTATAGACATCTTTAAAAAGCACGGTAACAAACCGGTTTTTAGGGGTGTTTTTGTATAGAAAGTTTTAACGGTAAGGAAAGGGAAACCACAGGAGGAATTCCATGAAACATACAGACATCATGCGCATGGAGCGCGAAAAACGGAGGGCTGAAAAAAAGGCCGACAGGCTTATGAAAGGCGGGGTAGATGCCCGTTCGGTGAAAGATTTTATTGACGAACTGCATGATCTCTTCTTTTTCGATGAGACCAAGATCTACAACATTAAGGATAATGTTGAGATTATGGAACTCTTTGAAGACATGATGGAGGAGATTCCCGATAAGCAGTGGGATAATGTTCTTCGCAAGGCAATCAGAAAGGCAAAGGTTGCCCAGAAAGACGAGGCCTACAACGAGCTGAAGGCTATTTTCGACGAGCTGAGCTGATATTATCGGTAGAAAGCAGAGACCGAAAGTATCACCGTATCTGCAAGAGCAGACCTTTCAGGTATTCACCTTCCGGCTGAAAGATATTGATTGGATGATCAGCCGGTTGGGTGAGTCTTCCCAGCACCCGGATGCTGCGGCCCGCTTCTATGGCCGCGGCCCGGACTGCTCCTTCAAAAAGTTCCTGACCGACAACCTGACTGCATGAGAAGGTAAGCACCAGTCCTCCCTCAGGGATAACCCCGAAGGCGGCCTGATTAAGCCGTTTATACCCCTGTACCGCCTGGTGACGGGCGCTTTTATGCTTGGCGAATGCCGGCGGATCCAGAATTATAAGATCAAATTCACTGCCTCTGTCCCTGAGCACGGGGTACACCTCGCTGCGTGCGCTCTCGTGGCGGTCTGCACCGCTGTTGAGCTTGAGATTCTCTTCCAGCATATCCATGGCGTGGGCCGAGGAGTCTACTGAGAGAACTTTCTCTGCACCCGATTTTAGGGCGTAGATGGAGAAGCCACCGGAGTAGCTGAAGGCATTAAGCACGCTCTTTCCCTTTGCCAGGCTGCCCAGGAGGGTACGGTTGTCCCGCTGATCCAGAAAGAAACCGGTTTTCTGTCCTTCCTCCCAGTTTACCCGGAAAGTATGGCCGTTTTCCTGTATCTCCGCTGTGGGGAAGGGTTCTCCGGCTGTGTAGAGGTAGCGGTTCTCGATGTCTCCCAGCTTTCGTCCTCCCAGGGTTCCTGCGGATTTGTCGTAGACCTGTTTCAGATCCGGGCCGATAACTTCTTTCAGGCAGTCTGCGATTATTTCACTGCTTCGGTAGATCCCATAGCTGTGGGCCTGGATAACCGCAGTGCCATTGTACCAGTCGATTATTAATCCGGGGATACCGTCACCGTCGCCGTGAACAATACGGAAGGCGTTGGTCTTCTCCGAGCTTGTGAGCCCAAGGGATTGCCGCAGTCTCCAGGCTTCTGTGAGTTTGTGCAGGAACAGTTCCCGGTTAACCGGTGCTCCTTTAAAGCTCAGGATGCGGACGGCGATACTGCCACCTTCCCAGAAACCGGTGCCCAGGAGGTCCCCGTTGGCGGCTCGTACTTCTATTGTGTCGCCGGGTTCCGGGGTTCCTTCAATTCTGTGTACTGCTCCAGAGAATATCCAGGGGTGAAAGCGGCGCACCGAAGCGTCTTTGCCCTTTTTTAGGATGAGTTTACTGTTGTCGCTCATTGCAAAATTCCTTTGTCTGTCGCTGCAGCTTGCAGCTATTGAATATTCATTACCGAGGGAATAGTGCGGATACTCTTAAGAACTGTTTTGAAGTCCTCTTTCCTGTCCAGTTCCATGGTGAAAAAGCCGGTAAGGTTTCCCCTGTCGTTTTCTTCCACCTTTCCCTCTATGAGATGGCCTTTGTATTTGCGTACCGCCCCTTCAATTTCCGAGAATAGATCCGAGGTCATTCTGGCGGTAATCTGAAAGCGGCGTGTTGCCCTGGGGGTAGATGCTTCCCATTCCACTTCAACACTGCGTTCTTCAAACTCGTTTATGCCCGAAAGGTTGGGGCAGTCCTTCCTGTGAACAATGATTCCCCGTCCCCGGGAGATATAGCCGATAATCTCATCTCCGGTTGTGGGCATGCAGCACTTTGCCATGGTGATCATCATGTTACGCTCACCGCCGATTTTGAAGGCTACCTTGGACTGGTCGACAATCTGCTTGATAACTGCTTCGGTTGTTTCCGGTGATTTTTCTTCTTCCGCCGGTGCTGGTGTTTCCGGCTCCAGCCGCTTTTTTGCGATTATATTCTTGTCTATTATCAGACTGTCATCGTGAGCATTGAGCCAGTGTCGAATTTTCCCCTTGGCCCTGGAGGTTTTTGCAAACTTCAGCCAGTTAACGTGGGGGTGGGCGGTGTTGTTGGTCATGATATCCACCACCTGAGTATTCTTCAGCTCCGTGTTGAGGGAGATGATTGAACCGTCGGCTTTGGCGCCCAGACAGTGGTGGCCCACTTCGGTGTGGATATGGTAGGCGAAGTCCAGAGCGGTTGCACCCTTGGGGAGTTCGATGATGTCCCCCCCGGGGGTGAACACGTAGATGGTGTCCCGGAGGAGTTCGCTTTTAATCTCCGTAAGGAATTCTGATGAGGTGTATCCCTTGCCGTTGAGGCTTTTCAGTTTGCTGATGATGGCAAGATCTGCATGCTGGATACGGTCTTTGTTCTGTCCTCGTTTATATGCCCAGTGGGCGGCAATACCCATTTCGGCCGTGGCATGCATGCTGTGTGTACGGATCTGTATTTCTATCTGCTTGCCTCCCCAGCACATTACCGTGGTGTGAAGGCTCTGATACTGGTTTGATTTTGGCATGGCTATATAGTCTTTAAAGCGGCCTTCGATGGGCGGCCATAGTTTATGCACCAGCCCTAAGAGGGTATAGCATTCGCTGGTGGTTTCGCAGAGGATGCGCAGTCCCAGAAGGTCATGGATTTCGTTGAAGCTTTTCTGCCGGCGGCGCATTTTCATATAAATAGAGTAGAAGTGCTTTGCCCGGCTGTAGACGTCTATTTTTATGCCCTCTTTGCTGGCCTGCTGCTGGATTGTGCGTTCCACTTTCTTGAGATAGTCTGCCCGCTTCCGTTTCTTTTCGGTCATGGCCTCTTTTATCTGATTGTAAACCTCTGGGTGCAGGTGTTTGAGGGCCAGGTCTTCCAGTTCTATCTTCATCCAGGATATACCGAGTCGGTCTGCAAGGGGGGCGTAGATATCCAGACACTCCTGGGCTATGCGTTTCCTCTTTTCTTCCGGCAGGTACTCCAGGGTGCTCATGTTGTGGAGCTTGTCTGCAAGTTTGATCAGTATTACCCGGATGTCTTTGGTCATGGCAAAGAGCATTTTGCGGATGGTCTCCGCTCCCTGAACGCTTTTGCTCTTTGCCCGCATGATTGAGATCTTGGTTACACCGTTAACCAGAGAGACAACTTCCTTGCCGAAGCGTCGCTGCATCTCTTTCTTCGAGCCCTCGGTGTCTTCCAGTACATCATGCAGCAGAGCGGCAATGATAGCCTCACAGTCCATTTCAAGCTGGATGAGGATCTCCGCTACATGCAGGGGGTGGACATAGTAGGGCTCTCCGGAAGCTCTTTTCTGATCGCCGTGGAGTTCGTTCCCCCACTCAACAGCTTCAATTATTTTGTCCTGCTCTTTTTCCGAGTAACGTTCCAGTTTTTGACGAAACTGCTGAATTTGTGCTTCCATGATTCTTTTATTCTGCTCTCCGGTAACCTTATCTACAACCACGGGCATCTCTCGGCCGTCCACTTAAGTCTTTTATTATTTCGACATCCCGGTAGCCGTACTTGATCATGGTATCTGCAATACGTGGTACCAGTGTCGGCGATGCCTCTACTATAAGATAACCATTCTCGACTAGACGATCCATACTCTCTGTCAAAAGCCGGGGGATGAGGTCGAAGCCGTCTTCGCCGCCATCAAGAGCTAAAACCGGTTCCGGCCAGCCCCTGTTGATCATACCCTCCACGTATTCATGCTCCACGTAGGGCGGGTTGCAGGTTATCAGGTCGAAGGGGCCTTCCACAGCATAGAGAATATCGCTTACCACCGATGGGATGGGCATTTTCAGGAGCGAACGGAAGTTGAAGTCTGCCACTTCCAGGGCGGCGGGGGAAATGTCGGAAACGGATATTTCCAGACCGGGTATTTCCGACTTCAGGGCGGCGGCGATGCAGCCACTGCCGGTGCAGCTGTCGTGAACCCGGCTGAACCGCGGATTTTCCCGCAGTATACGCAGGGCCTCCTCCACCAGCACCTCGGTATCCGGTCGGGGCACCAGCACCCTGGAGTCCACATAGAATTCCATGTCCCAGAACTCCTTACGGTTGCGGATGTAGGAGACCGGTTCTCCTTTCAGCCGCCGTTTAAGAAGTTCCCGGAAAAAGCCTTCGGTAATCATGGGGACTTCGTCGGGAAGACTTGCCAGAAGCCGTTCCTTGGATACTCCTGTTGCATGGGCCAGCAGGACCAGAGCATCGAGATAAGGAGAATCTACTGTCGCCAGTTCAGTGCTGGCGGATTGGAGCAGATCGCGGAATGTCATGATTCGTAATCAGGAGGAGATGCTTTTGAGCATCTCTTCTCGTACGGTCACTTTTAGAGATTCCAGCAGTTCTTCCATGGAACCTTCGATAATGGAATCCAGCTTGTAGAGGGTGAGGTTTATGCGGTGGTCGGTAACCCGGTTCTGGGGGAAATTGTAGGTTCGGATCCGTTCTGAACGATCACCTGAACCGATCTGGCTTTTCCTGGCTTCAGACCGTTCCGCCTGCTTTCTGCTCTCTTCGGCTTCGAAGAGGCGTGCTCTTAAAACCTTCAGGGCTTTTGCCTTGTTCTTGTGCTGGGATTTCTCATCCTGACAGGAGACAACCAGCCCTGTAGGAAGGTGGGTAATCCGAATGGCTGAATCGGTGGTGTTAACGTGCTGTCCTCCGGCGCCCTGGGCACGGAAGGTATCTATTCTAAGATCGCTTTCGTTGACTTCTATGTCTGTCTCTTCAGCTTCGGGGAGTACTGCTACAGTTACAGCCGAGGTGTGGATTCTTCCTCCGGACTCGGTGGCGGGAACCCGCTGGACTCTGTGAACTCCGCTCTCATAACGGAGATTTTCGTAGACGTTTTTGCCGCTGACAGTATAAACAATCTCCTTGAAGCCTCCTAATTCCATCTGATTGGCTTCCATTATTTCGATTTTCCATCCTTTACCTTCTGCGAAGCGGGTATACATGCGGTAGAGGTCTGCGGCAAAGAGGGCGGCCTCGTCACCTCCCGTCCCTGCACGGATTTCCATAATGATGTTCTTGGAATCCAGCGGGTCTTTGGGAATTATCAGAAATTTGAGCTCCTGTTCCAGATTATCAAGCTGTTTTTCCAGGTCAGAGAGTTCTTCTTTGGCCATCTCCTTCATTTCCGGATCGGTCTCGCTCTCTGCAAGCTCTTTTGCATCGGAGAATTCGCTTTTCAGCTCTTTGTATCGCGTGTAGGCGGTGACGATTTCATTTACCTGAGAGTGTTCCTGCATCAGGTTCCGGTACCGCTTTATATCTTTCATTATGTCCGGATCGGATATCAGGGTTTCCAGTTCTTTGTGCCGAAGGACATACTCTTCCAGTTTATCAAACATAGGGCTTTCGCTCTCTCCTCTCACCCGCGAGCCGGTAATGGGTACCGGATAATTTCTGCGTTTATGAAAGTATAGAATAGCAGATCTCTTTCTTCGCATAAAGAGGCAGGAGCTGAGCATCCTGATCCTGCCTGCACCCGGTACTTATGCTTTAACAGTATGGAAACTGATATCTCATCAAAAAATAACCCTGCACTGGAATAAAAAAGAACCAATAAAACGGAGAGTGCTGCATGAAAAAAGCATTATTGTTATTTGTAAGTTTTATAGTTCTCCTTAGCTCCTGTGCGACGCGGATGATTAAGGTGGAAAACCTGAAAATGCAGGAAACCGGTGTATATGAGACCGGTCTTTACGATGAGAGTGCCGCGGAAATTGTCGAGTTCTATGCCCCGGAAAAGAAAGTCTTCTTTACCAACGGCAAAGACGGCAGCCTTGTAATTCTTCAGGACAATAACGGAACCCTGACGGAACAGAAAAAAATCAGCTTTGATCAGGGTGATGTAAACAGTGTGTCAGTTCATGGGAATCTTGCTGCTGTTGCGGTTGCAGATGGGGATAAGACCAGAAACGGAAAGGTCTACTTTATCAATGCTTCAAGTGGCGAAAAGCTCGGTTCAGTTGCAGTCGGAGCTCTTCCCGATATGGTTACCTTCTCCCCTGATGGTAAATATGTTCTGTCCGCCAATGAAGGTGAACCCAACGAAGAATATAAGGTGGATCCTGTCGGTTCTGTTTCAATTATCAAGGTGAATGCCGTTGAACCTTCCATGTCTGTTGTTACAACCCTGACTTTTTCCGAATCAGTTGCTGCTCCCAGCGAAAGCGGTATTCCTGTCCGAACCCATGACTATCTGAAGGAATTCCGTCCAGACTACTCTTTTGCAAAGGATATCGAACCTGAATACATTGCGGTGGACGGAAAATCGAAATATGCCTACGTTTCCTGCCAGGAGAACAACGCCGTTGCCAAGATTGATATAGTTGCGGGAAAAGTTGTTACCCTCAAGTCTCTGGGATACAAGGATTATACAAGCTGCGGTGTCGACTTTATCGAAGACGGTAAGGCGGAAATTGTTTCAGAGCCTTATTACGGTATTTACATGCCCGATTCCATTACCACCTTCGAGGTTGACGGTAAAACATACATTGCCACCGCCAACGAAGGCGACGACCGGGCGGACTGGGAAGATGGAACTGAGTTTGAAGACCATGACGTTGCAAAAGCAAAGAGCCTGATTAAGGATTTCGGTCTCACCCTGGATGCATCCCTCTTGAATGAAAAAGGTGAACTCAAAAGCGACTACAAGAGCGTCCGGGTTTCTCCCTACGATTGTGTTGATACTGACGGTGATGGGGATATTGATATTCTGGTGGGATTCGGCGGTCGTTCTTTTACCATCTGGGACGAGAATCTGAACAAGGTTTATGACAGCGGCAGTCTGTTTGAAACCTATACTGCCGGCGTAAACAAAAGCAGCTTTAACTCCAGTAACGACAACCTGCTTGTTGATGATCGAAGTCCCAAGAAGGGGCCCGAGCCCGAAGCCATTGCAGCAGGAAAAATCGGAGGGACTCCGCTTCTGTTTGTCGGTCTTGAGCGCTTTGGCGGTATTTTTTCCTTCGATGTTTCTGTTCCTGCGGAGCCGAAAATGCTTGATTATGTTACCAGCCGGAATTTAAAGGCTGCCGTTGATGCGGAGGGTGAGTATACCGATACTTCCTCTGCGAATACCGGGGACCTCGGGCCCGAGGGATTTCACTTTATCAGTGCCGATGAGAGTGGTACCGGAAATGCCCAGCTTGTTGTAGGCAATGAAGTGAGCGGAACCGTGCGGGTGTACAGCCTTATTACTGAATAATATTAGTTTTATCTGTTCTGCCGGCGGAGAAATCCGCCGGTTAGATAAAACTTATTCACCCTCCGGTTCAATTTGGAGGGTATTTTCTTTCTCTTTCTCCCGGCGATCCTTGCTGTTGAATCCGAAAAGGGATCCGCAGATGCCTCCCAGAATGTGGGCAGTCTGGGATATTTCATCGTTGCCGGTGATCATTATGAACTCCTTCAGCAAATAGAGAACTACAATTAGTATAAAAGTGAGGGGAATATCCCCGTTTTTAACGTTTGTAAATGATGCTAAAAGAATCATCATAAAGACGATTCCCGACGCACCTAAAAGGGCTGTGTGAAAAAAAAGAGTGTTCACAAATCCGGTCACCAGGGCTGTGAAAAAGATCATCCAGAGGAGACGTCCGGAGCCGTACTTTTCTTCAAGGATCGGTCCGATAAGCAGAATAATGGCGAAGTTGCTTAAAAGATGTTCCCAGCTTGCATGTCCGATTACATGGCTCACTAACCGCACCCAGGCAAAGGGATTGTTGAAAGAGAAGTAACCCTGGGGCAATGCTGTAAAGAGTTTGAGAGTCAGATTTGCGCCGGTGGTACTGTCAATAATCAGGACTGCCGCCGCGGCGAGGGTGAAGGTGAGTGTAACCGGGGCATTGTAACGGATACGCATGGTTTGTCTCCGGGCAAAGTTGATACTTAAGTGTAACATGGAAGTTTTTTTTATTCAGCTGATGCATTTTTACTATTAATTGCTTACATTTATTACGGAAGGAGGAACAACACTGTGACCCCTACAAATCAGAAAGGTTTGAGTTTGTTGCAGAACGGTAAGTACACGGAAGCCATAGATGTGTTTCTTGAGGTACTCTACGACGATCCTCTTGACCAGGAGGCTATGCGCAATATCGGCATAGCCTATACGGAAGCTGGAATGAACCATGAAGCCATCAAGGCTCTGGATTTCTATCTGAATATGTGGCCTGAGGATGCTGAAGCCCTCGAGGGGCTGGGATGTGCTTATTACCGGCAGAAAGCATATTTCAAAGCCCAGGAGATTTTCAGAAAGTCTCTGGAGATACACCCTGACAGTGCTTCGGTATTCAGGAATCTTGGCCTGGTGCAGCTTTCTTTGAACCAGAAGGAAGAAGGATATGAAAACCTCAAACGGGCTCATATGCTCAATCTTTTTGATTATAAAACAGCTTACGCATTTGCTGCAGCCTGTCAGAAAACAGGACGAAATGATGAGGCCATGGAGATTCTCACGGAACTGCTTCAGGATCATATTCCCAAGGATCTGGAAGAGAGTGTCCGCAGAGCGCTTGAGGCTCTGAGGAAGTCGTCCAGGCTCCGTTGATCCTTCGTTGACGATAGACGGTTTGCCCTGATACACTCATTTACATATGAATATGCGGCGCAAGATCTCAAATGCATACTCCGGTAAAAGCGGTGTTCCGGATCCGGATAAGGATGATAAAAAGCCTGAAGTCCGGTCTGTAAGCTGGCAGCAGTTTGATCAGAAACCGGCGACAGCAAAAAAGCCTGCAGCTGCAGGTGTTGCGAAACCCTCTGAGATTCCGCCGGGACTGCTGAAAACCGGCACTGAACCTCAGGAGAATGAAGGGGTACGCAAGGCCGCCAAGTTTCTTCTTCTTCTGGGACAGGACGAGGCTGCAGAGATTATGCGGCACCTTACGGAAGATGAGCTTTTTGATATTTCTTCCGCCATGGCAGGTATTAAACAGGTTTCCAAAGTTGAGGCGGAAGGTATTCTCAAGGAATTCGGCTTTCTTAAAGTTCCTCCCCATTCCTCCTCCGGCGGTGTGGATGTAGCCCGTTCATTTCTAACCACTGCTTTCGGGACTGAAAAGGCGGGGGTGGTACTGAAAAAGGTTCTACCCTTCGGTGATGAAAAACCCTTTGCATTTCTTGAGGACTATGAAGCCCATCAGATAAGTGCACTGCTGAAAAAAGAACCCTCCCGTGTTGTGGCGATTGTGCTGCGCTTCCTGGATGCAAAAAAGGCCTCGTCGATCCTCCAGTCCCTGCCAGCTTCTCTTCGTGTGGATGTGCTGAAAAGTCTCGGGCATATGGAACGCCTTGATACCAATGCCCTGGAGCGAATGCAGGATGTTCTGCGTGAGAAGATCCGCTCCCAGGGTAAGATTGTTACTCAGGAGGTGGACGGACCATCCGCTCTGGCGGCAATTCTCAAGCATATGTCACTGGATCAGGAGGAACGTCTTCTTGGTGTTATCGATGAAGCAAACCCGGAACTTGGCAGGGAGATAAAAGACAAGGTATATACCCTGGATCTGATCCTCAATGTTGAAGACCGGGAATTGCAGATGGTTTTGCGTACTCATCCCGACGAGGATATTGCCCGGATGCTTAAAGGTCGGGATATGCGGGTGAGGGAGAAGATTATGCAGAATCTCTCAGAGCGGCGGCGTCAGCTTATAGAAGAGGAAATAGGCTATATGGGCGCGATTCCCCGGCGTGAGGCCGACGAGGCTGCAAAGGAATTTCTTGATTACCTGATTAAGCTTTCGGACCAGGGAGATATTCACTTCCTGGACAGGGAAGAACTTGTTTAGAGGTGCTCTCAGCTCTGTTTGAAGTCCGGGAAATGATATTCGATTCCGCCGTTTGAGCGGATTTCCATGCTTGCATATCCCCTCTGGGCCATACTTTCCAGAATTTTCGCAGCGATTGTTATGGTCAGTTCGGTTTCTACCGCAGCCAGGGCCGGGGTGAGAACTCCTCTGTTTTCTTTAGCACATTTAAGGATCAGCCGTTCCTGCTCGTCTCCGGTGAGGGATTTCGGTTTTGTTTCTCGTCGGGGATCCTCGATTTTCCGTGACGGACTTGAGCTGATCCGCCGGTCAATACCCTTCATTATGGGAAGAATTCCGGTAAAAAAGAGCGGGATTGCAATAAACGGGTTGTGCAGCCAGATTGCCAAGAATCCAAAGAACGCTGTGAATCCTATGCCGGTGAATATCTGGCTGTTTCCTGATCGTCTGCCCATGAATGCATAGTAGCCGAAGCTTGCCGGTCTGGCAATCTTCCGCTGCCTAAAGATCGTCCCGAGGGGGAGAAAAAATATCCAGCAGAACCGAAGGTTCGTCAAATGTCCGTGCACTGTGTTCAATCCCTACCGGGGCGTGATACCAGTCTCCGGGCAGAAGCTCCTGTACTTTTCCGCCGATGGTCATACCCATTCTTCCGCTCACAAGGTAGCCCATCTGCTCGTTCTCTGCATGGGTGTGTGGAGGGAACTGCTTGTGGGCTGGAAAGTGATACTCCACCACCTGAAGATTGTCGCCGGTATAGATAAAGCGCTCTACATTTCCCTCAACAATCTCTTTTTTCATTTTTGTCGCATTGAAAAAATTCAGAATCTCTTTCATGAAAATACTATACAACACCTTCCCCCGGAAGTCATCCGGGGGAAGAGTTGAAAAAAAATCAGGCAGAAGCTGTCTTGAGGCTGTTCTTTGAAAGCGAAACCATAAAGAGTGCGAAAACTACTACCGCTGCGGCGATGCCGACAGGGTAGGATATACTCTCTGAGAGCTTGAATCCTTCGGGTGCCTGCAGGATGTAGGTGGTTACCACGGCGGTCATGAATGTTGCCGGGATGGTGGCAAGCCAGTGAAAACGCTTGTTTACCGCCAGATAGGCAGCGGATGCCCAGAGTACGATTGTTGCCAGTGTCTGGTTGGACCAGGCAAAGTACCTCCAGATAATCGAAAAATCGATGAAGGTAAGGACAAAACCCAGGGTGAACAGAGGCAGGGCAACAAGTAGACGCTTTTTAATGGGAGTCTGATCCATGTTCATTGAATCCGCAATGGTGAGCCGGGCAGAGCGGAAGGCGGTATCCCCGGAGGTAATGGGACAGGCAATTACACCGAGGATGGCAAGCATACCGCCAACTGTTCCCAGCAGACCTATAGAAACCTTGTTTACCACAAGTGCTGCACCGCCTTCTGCTGCTACCGCCTGCAGGCCTGCAACGCCACCGTCAAAGAAGGTCATTGCCGCTGCAGCCCAGATAAGGGCAATAATACCTTCACCCACCATGGCTCCGTAGAATACCCGACGGCCGTATTTTTCATTGGGAAGGCAGCGGGACATTATGGGAGACTGGGTTGAATGGAAGCCGGAGATGGCTCCGCAGGCAATGGTAATAAAGAGCATGGGCCAGATGGAGAGACCCTTGGGATGCATGTTTTTCAGGGTGATTTCGGGGATAGGCATGCGGCCGAAAATCAACGCCCCGGCTACTCCGAGGGCCATAATCAGCAATACCGCACCAAATACGGGGTAGAGGCGGCCGATAACCTTATCCACCGGTACAACGGTGGCAATAAAGTAATAGGCCAGGATCAGCAGCAGCCAGAACTGCTTATTTGCGAATACTCCGCTCATCCCGAGATTTGCAAGAAGTCCTGCCGGACCGTACATAAATACGGTTCCAACAAGCAGCAGAAGTACCACGGAGAATACCCGCATAACCATGCGTATCTTATCTCCCAGGTATATTCCTACTATCTCTGCAATGCTTTTTCCTTCATGCCGTACGGAAAGCATCCCCGAGAAGTAGTCGTGTACGCCGCCGGCAAAAATTGTTCCCAGAACTATCCACAGGAAGGATGCCGGCCCGAAAAGTGCGCCCATTACTGCGCCGAAAATCGGACCAAGGCCGGCAATATTCAGAAGTTGAATAAGAAAGATCTTGTACCAGGGCAGTTCGACAAAATCGATACCGTCTGCCATGGTGACCGCAGGTGTCTTGCGTGACGGGTCTACACCGAATACCTTGTCGACAACGGCACCGTAGACGAAATAACCGCCAATCAGTACGGCCAGGGATAGAATAAAACTGATCATTAAGATTCCTCCGTTTGGTAAGTATGTGGAGGTACTCTACTGGATTCTACGGCGGAAAGGAGAAAATCGGCACGAAATGCCTGAATCGGGGTATGAACTGCATTGACGGAGGGAAAATCAGAGGTTCAGTCGTCTCCGGAACTCGGCAATATGTCCACGGGATACGGGAATCCGCTCTTTGATACCTCTGAGCTCCAGCATGTAGGTGTTATTTACCCAGAGGTCAATGCGGTCCACATATGCAGTGTTTACAATAAAGCTTCTGTGGGAGCGGATAAAATCAGGCAGGTCAAGCTGCTCTTCTAACTGCCAGAACGGCGTTGTATAGAAGAACTCACCCCGTTGTGAGACAATTCGCACCTCCTTGCCGCGGGCTTCCACAAAGAGTATTTCCTGCTGCTTCAGGGGGATTATTGTATCTCCGGCATAGACAGGTAGCGGTTTCGGATCTTCCCCGGTTCTCATTGTTACGGAGCGGACAAGCTGTTCCAGATCACGGAGAGATGGAGGCCGTGTCTGCAGTCTTGAGAGGGTTTTCTTTAACCGTTCCATGGAAACAGGTTTAAGCAGATAGTCTATGGCCTGAACCTCAAAGGCTTCAATGGCAAACTCATCAAAAGCGGTTTGAAACACAATGTGGGGAGGATCTGCCTGGTGTACAATCTCCCTCGCTGCCTCTATTCCGGTTTTTCCCGGCATCTGAACATCCAGAAACAGCAGGTCCGGGTTGAGCTTCCGGGTCAGTTCCACTGCGTCCAGGCCGTTTTCTCCCTCGCCAATAACATTGATGTTCTCCACCTGTTCCAGCAGGTAGCGGAGTTCTTCCCTTGCCAGGGGTTCGTCATCAATGATCAGTACACGCATCTTTTCCGCTTACCCCGCAGCAGCCTCGGCGGGTGTTGCGAGGGGGATGGAGAATGATACCTGTGTTCCCTCCCCGTGACTGCTCTCTATCGTCAGTCCGCTTCCGTAGAGGTATTCAAGCCGTTCATTTACATTTCCAAGTCCAATGCTGTCGCCGTCCTTGTGAGACTTCAGGATTTCCGGAATCATGGAAGGGTCTATACCTGTGCCGTTGTCATTCACAGAGAAGTATACCTGCGCTTCCCGGACTTCTGCCTTTATAATAATATGTACTCCCTTAATGCTGCCTTTCATTCCGTGTTTTACACAGTTTTCAATAATCGGCTGCAGGGTAAGAGCCGGCAGGGTTGTCTCCCGTGGAGCGTTAACTTCAAAATCTACTTGCAGCTTTTCGCCGAAGCGCGCCTTTTCTATCTCCAGGTAGGAACGGATATAGTAGAGTTCTTCACTCAGGGGTATCTGTATGGCCGGTTTGCGCAGTGATCTGCGTAACAGCTCACTCAATTTTACCAGCAGCTCCCGCGCCTTTTCCGGGGTTGTACGGATAAGTGAGGTTATAGTTGTCAGGGAGTTGAACAGAAAATGGGGTTGTATCTGACTGTGTAGGGCACGAAGCTCTGCAGTGGACAAGAGTTCTGTCTGTCGCTGCAGCTCGCTTGCCTCTATCTGGGTAGAGAAGAGGGTGGCCAGCCCCTGAGCTACTTCAACATCAACGGGATTTATTGACTGCCTGCCTGTACGGTAGAGTTTCAGGGTTCCGATGGTTTCGCCTCTCACTTTCAGTGGTACGATTACGGCCGAGGATAACGGGCATCCTTTTACGCTGCAGTTGATCTCATGTTTTTCTTTTGCAATCTGATAGCTTCCCTTATGAATAACCTCTTTCGTCAGCTGGGTCATGAGAGGAGCGAGAGGTTTATGATGATCTGATCCTGCGCCCTTGAAGGCGAGGCATTTGTCCCGGTCGGAAAAAGAGACTGCTGAAACCTTTATGTTTTTGAGGATTATTGCTGCTGTTGCTGCTGCAGTTTCAGGGGTTAAGCCTGAGCGCAGATATTCCACCGCTTCTCTGGCTGTTTTGAGTACCCGCTGGGATTGCCGGGCGGCAATACGTTCCTGTTCCCGGAAAGCGTCCTCCGCAATGGCGATAAACATGCCTATACCGATTGCATTGCCGATAATCATGGGCAGACCGATTACCTGGACAAGAGATACCGCGTCGGAAAACGGCCGTGCGATAATCAGTATAAGAATCATCTGGATTACCTCTGCCAGGCCTCCCCAGAGTGCTGCAAAGAGCCACTTGTTCTGACTGTTGCGGAAGCGTGAGCTGATAACTCCTGCAATAATACCTTCCGTCAGAGTTGATATCATGCAGGCCAGGGCGGTAAAGCCGCCGATATCGATGAGCCAGCGGTGCATTCCGGCAATAAGCCCGGCGCTGATTCCCACCACAGGGCCGCCCAGGAGTCCTCCGATGAATACTCCCACCACTCGTGCATTGGCCAGGGCCCCCATTATGGGGATACCTGTATAAGTACCTAATATTCCTATGCTGCTGAAATAAAGGATAAGAATCACAGACCCGGGGCCGCTGGCAGGACCCCGGAGGATTAGTCTGCGTAGAAAACGGATACGGGTTATAAGAAATGCAAAAAAGAGGATGAGCCCGCCCTGACCGACAAGACTCCGTAGAAGTATGATAATCTGGTTGTCGAAATGCATAATATACCGCTCGCTATAAGGATACCCGATCCATATCCAATTCACAAGTAAATCTGTCATGTCTGTTTTTACTTTCCTTGAGCAGCCGAACAAAAATCAGTACTATATGAAGGCAGGGAGTAGAAAAGTGTATTCAGTTGGTCTTGCCTATTTGTTATGGCTCATTTCCGGTTTCGGCGCCCTTGGTTTTCACCGTTTCTACCTGGGGAAAATCGGTACCGGTATTCTTTATGTTCTTACTGGAGGTCTGGGCGGTATAGGCGGAATCTATGATCTGATTACCCTTCCTCTGCAGGTAAGGGAGCGGAATCTCCAGTTGTCGTATGAAGCTGCTCTTCATCCCGGGGGGCGATGTAAAGAACCCGGCCGCAGATTTCGTGATGAGTTCCGGGAAGATGTAAAGCGGGAATTCGGCAGCAGAGGAAAAAAAGAGCCTCTGGAGCTTATTATTCTGAAAACAGCCCGCCGCAACGGAGGTAGAGTGACTCCCGCTGTTATCTCTCTTGAGGCGGATGTAAGTCTCGATGCGGCTGGTAAAGCCCTGGATGCCCTGGTATCCGGGGGATTTGCACAGCTGCGGACCACAAAAAGCGGCAGTCTTGTTTATATTTTTACCGAGTTTGCCGACGATGAAGACGAGCTTGATCTGGAGGATATATAGACTATGAATTCAGGCAGTTTTATTTCAGTTCCCATAGGGGAAGCCCTGGTTCGGCAGAATGAGTTAACCGTAGACCAGGTTGATCAGGTGCTCAAGATGCAGCGGGATGGAGACAAAAGGCTTTTTGGTGAGATTGCCATCGATCTCGGCTATATCGATCTGCTTACGGTTATCCGCTATCTGGAAGCAGAAGACCGGGGAGATTACGAGTAAGCTGTCAAAATCTTGACAGCCTCACTTTTTCGCCTGTACTATTCAAATCCTATGACAGGCAACGAACTACGCAGCAAATATTTAGAGTTTTTCAGGCGCAATAACCACGCGGTTATTTCCGGCGCAAGTCTTATACCCGAGAATGATCCTACCGTGCTCTTTACCACGGCGGGAATGCACCCTCTTGTTCCCTACATTTTAGGCGAGCCACATCCCGCCGGTAATCGGCTTACGGACGTGCAGAAGTGTATTCGTACCGGGGATATCGACGCCGTAGGTGACCCGAGCCATCTTACTTTTTTTGAGATGTTAGGTAACTGGTCTCTTGGAGACTACTTCAAGGGAGAAGCCATACGCATGAGCTATGAGTTTCTTACTTCCCCGGAATGGCTGGGTATCAGCCCCGACAAGCTGTCTGTTACTGTTTTTGCCGGTGACGACGATTCTCCCCGGGATAATGAGTCCGCAGATGTTTGGCGTTCTCTGGGAATCCCCGAAGAGAGGATCTATTTCCTCCCCAAGGAAGACAACTGGTGGGGGCCGGCCGGCCAGACAGGTCCCTGTGGTCCTGATAGTGAGATGTTCATGGATACTGGTCGTGAGGCCTGTGGTCCCGACTGCCGTCCCGGCTGTTCCTGCGGGAAATACTTCGAGGTATGGAACGACGTTTTCATGCAGTATAACAAGCAGGCCGACGGCAGCTTCAACATGATGGACCGTAAATGTGTTGATACCGGTATGGGAATTGAGCGGACTATAACTATTATGCAGAAAAAGGCTTCAGTCTACGAGACAGAGCTTTTTACTCCCGTTATTACAAAGATTACTGAGGTCTCCGGTATCGCATACGGCGGTGGTGACGAAGCTGATACCTCTATCCGCATTATTTCTGATCATGTGAAAACTTCAACTTTTATTATCGGGGATCCCCGGGGGGTAACCCCTTCCAACCTGGGACAGGGCTATATTCTGCGCCGTCTGATTCGCCGGGCCAGCCGGCACGGACGTAAATTGGGAATCCAGGGAGCCTTTCTGGCTCAACCCGCCCGGGTGGTTATCGATATGTATGCGCAAACGTATCCCGAGCTGAAAGAGAAGGCGGAGTTTATTCTTAACGAGATTACCGCCGAAGAAGAGAAGTTTCTCAAAACTCTTCAGAAGGGCGAACATGAGTTTGAGAAGATTCTTCCCAATCTTGAAAAGAATCCGAAAAAACAGATTCCCGGACGGCTTGCCTTCAAGCTGTACGATACCTATGGCTTTCCCGTGGAGATTACCGAGGAGCTTGCTGCAGAACACGGATTTACCGTGGATCGTGAAGGCTTTGATGCCGCCTATGCCAAGCATCAGGAAGCATCAAAGAAAGGCGCTGACAAGACCTTCAAAGGCGGACTTGCCGATCAGTCGGAGCTTACAACCCGGCTGCATACGGCCACTCACCTGCTGCACAAGGCCTTAAGGACAGTCCTCGGGGATCACGTAAGCCAGAAGGGTTCAAACATTACCCCCGAACGTCTCCGTTTTGACTTTTCGCATCCACAGAAGATGACTCCCGAAGAGATTCAGACTGTGGAAGATATGGTCAACGATGCCATAAAGAAAGATCTGAAGGTTTCCATGGAGGTTATGAGCCTTGAAGAGGCAAAAGCTGCCGGAGCGCTGGCGTTCTTCGGTGACAAGTACGAAGAAAAAGTTAAGGTTTACTCCATGGGTGATTTTTCCAAAGAGGTCTGTGGAGGCCCTCATGTCGAGAGTCTTGGTGAGCTTGGAAGCTTCAAGATTCAGAAAGAGCAGTCTTCCAGCTCCGGTGTACGCCGTATCAGGGCGGTGTTGAAGCCTGTTGAATAGCTTGCCTTAGACAGATTGATTTACTGCTAAAGCCGGGGTTTTGTCGCCAGTTGACCGCAGGCGGCGCTTACACCCCGGCCTTTTTTATATCTGAGAACAACAGTCAGTCCCGATTTTTCAAGCTCTGAGGCAAAATTTCGCACCGTCTCCTCATCCGGTTCTGCAAGTTCTGCTGTTCTGCCGTCACTGAGCTCTACCGGAGAAATGCCGTCTGCCGGGTTCCAGGGAATAAGATTTATATTGCATTTAAGATCACGGGTAAAATCACGCACAGACTTAAGGTCTTCCGGCGTGTGGTTTATCCCTTTTAACAGAACATATTCGAGGGTGATACGGCGTCCTCCCCGAGCCTGATACTCAATCAATGCCTGCTTCAAAGAGGGCAGGGGTGCTGATTTCTCTACCGGCATCAGGGCGAGTCGGGTTTCATGTCTGGCAGTAACCAGGCTGACGGCCAGACGAACCTGAGGGTGATCCTGTCTGAGTCGTTTAATACCATCCACGACACCGCTGGTTGATACGGTAAATCGTCTAGGACTCATGTTGCGGCCTTCAGGATTTCCCAGTATACCTATACTTTTAGACAGGCTGTCGTAATTGCGGAAGGGTTCTCCCATGCCCATGAAGACAACTGAATCGATACTTCCTGCTCCGCCTGCAAGATGTTCGAGGAGATAGAACTGTTCAATGATCTCTGCGGCAGTCAGGTTTCGGATGAAGCCCATTGTGGCTGTTTTGCAGAATCTGCATCCCATGGCACAACCGACCTGGGTAGACAGGCAGGCAGTATATCGGTCGGATCCATCTTTCAGCAGTACCGCTTCAATAAGATTTCCGTCTTCCAGGATTATCCGCAGCTTTCGTGTTCCATCATCAGCGGTTTCGGAAATATCTTCGGATGAGGAGTAAACCGGACCCGTCTCTGCCAGGCTTTGACGCATGGGTGCGGGGATGTTTTTCATCTCATTCCAGGAAGAGACTCTCTGTACATGAAGCCAGCGAAAAATCTGACGGCCCCGGAATGCGGGGCCGTTCTGAAGGATCTCTGTAATTTCTTCGGGAGTTTTATCGAGAATGCTCACGTCTGATCAGCGGCCGAGGCGCAGATCGTCCAGCATATTGGATACAAAGCTGTTCCTGATTCCCAGGCGCTGAAAGCTGGAAAGGATCTCGATAGCCTTTTCCTTTTCGTGCAGTTTCAGGTGGCAGTCAGCTATCTCGGTGTAGAGCCGGTGGTTTTTCGGATCATTCTTCAGCAGTCCATGAAGACTGTCGATGGCATCCTGATAGTTCCCCCGGGATTTATTTATAAGCGCCAGGCCGAGAATAGCGTAGGCGTCAAACTCAATGTTAAGAGCCTTGCGGTAGAAGTCTTCAGCATTGTCATAGTCGCCCATATGACGGTATGAATCACCGGCCCTGGTAAGGATAACCTTGTTCCGGGGATCTTTCTGCAGAATCCGCTGCCAGTATTCCAGAGACTCTTCATGACGGTCGAGCCCCCGGTAGCAGTCTGCCATGCCGAAGAGGGCGTAGAAGTTGTTAGGCTCCTGTTCCAGAGCTTTTCCGAAGTAGATAAGGCCTTTTTCAAAGGTTTTAAGTTTTCGGTGACAGTTTCCAAGGGAGGTTAAGACCCGGATGTCCACGTCATCCTGTTTCACTTCCAGCATGCGCTCCCAGTATTTGAGGGCATCCTCATACTCCCGGAAATCGTAATGGAGATGACCCAGACCGATGAGGGCATAAGGGTTGTTCTCTTCCATTTCCAGGACCTTCAGGTATATCTCTTTGGAGCGGCGGAAATCCCGTACCTTGCGGTAAGCATCTGCAACACGAGTCAGAACCGTAACATTGCTGGAATCATGTTCCAGATAACGTTCCCAGATATCTATGGCATTTGAGTACTGATGTAGTGCCTTATAGCAGTCTGCAAGACCGAACAGAGCGTAATTGTTGCCCGGGTGAGACGCCAGGCAGAGCTGGTAATACTTTATTGCATCCCGGTGATGGTTTTTCTTGCGGGCAGCATCACCCAGGCCTACCAGGGCGTAATTATTGTTATCATCCATTTCCAGGATGCGGTTAAAGCATACTATGGCATCTTCTATAAGGTTTTCCTTGAGCAGCTGGTATCCACGTTTGGAAAGCTCCGAAATCTCATTGAGTCTTTCTTCTTCCGCTTTCTGTTCCGGTGTGAGCTCTCTCGTTTCTTCTGTATTATCGCTCATGTCTTTTACCTCTTTATTCTTTTAACCATTTACGTACGATCGATGACATTGTTTCAATCAGCACATCACGCCTGTCCGGAGCAGGAGCAATCCAGTACATTTGCAGTGCTTCAATGTGTCGGTTCTTTTTTTCGTAGTACTGGCCGATTCTTATCAGTCCGTCAGTATAGTTGGTTGTTAAAAAGATCCGCTTCGCCTTTTCAACTTCACCCCGGTTGTACAGTTCGTTTCCCTTGCGTATCAGGGTGATTCGATCCTGGCTGGACAGCTGGACTTTGTTTTCGGTAGCTACCTTTATAAAGCCGCCGGCCGGAATCAGCTTTAACGCTTCGTCTCTTTTCATATAACGCGAAGTCCGTTCATTTCACTATAGTAAAATCGTATAGTAAAATCAATATTTTGCAAAAAAAGAATTAGTAAAATAATCAAAATTCTCTAAATAGGGTAATTTGATAGTGGTTATTACTCTGTCAGGGTACCCTTGGTTGATGCGACTGCCCCATCACGCTTCCGGAATGCCTGTCCCAGGGATTTTCCGAGAGACTTGAAGAGAGCCTCCGCCATGTGGTGACTGTTTTCACCGTAGCGGCATTCCGCGTGGAGGGTAAGTCCTCCCCTGGATGTGAGGGCAATGAGGAACTCCTTAATTAGGCAGAGGGGGAAATCCCCTGCATACTCCTGGGGAAAATCGGCCTTCAGTACCAGAAAAGGTCTGCCTGCGGCATCAAGGGTGACTTCACTTAAGGCTTCGTCCATGGGAATTACCGAGTGTCCGAAGCGCTGGACGGGTCCGTACTGCTCTATCTCATCCTTGAGTACATCGCCAAGCACAATACCGGTATCCTCCACAAGATGATGAGGATCTACCTCAACGTCTCCTGCCGCTTCCACTTTGAGAAAAAATCCTCCATGGAAGGCCATGGAGTTGAGTATATGATTAAAGAAAGGAACCGGTGTATCGATTTCAGGAGCAGCAGTACTGTCCAGATCGACTGTCAGTTTTATCTGGGTCTCTTTCGTGTTCCGTTCTTTCTCTATGCGTCGCTTTTTCATGCAAACCTCTTATTTCATCAGCCGTTACTTAAAAGTATCGACGAAGCCCCTTATCTCCTGAAATCTCAACTTGAAATAGGCGGGATTTGCTATAAGGTGGACATTGATGTCCGCAAGCTTTTCCAGCACTTCAAGATCATTGGCAATGAGGGTACTGCCGGTTTCAACCAGATCCACAATGTAGGGGGTTAAGCCCAGCACCGAAGCAAGCTCCACCGAGCCGTTAAGCTTGATCACCTCCACCGGAAGTCCTCTGTCATGAAAATAGTCCCTGGCAAAGCGGGTGAACTTACTGGCAACCTTGACCTGTCCATTAACCAACGAGAACTTATCACCTTTCCGTCCTGCAAGACACATTGAGGTTGAACCGAAATCAAAAGTGTGAAGCTTAACAAAGGGGTAGCTGTATTCATAGAGTACATCATCTCCACAGACCCCGAGGCCGGCGATTCCATGGTGGATGTAAACGGGAAGGTCTGCATTTTTAACCAGAAAAATAGTAATTTTTCCGTCTTTGTCGTGGGCGACAAGTTTCCTCTTCTCAAACTCAACTTTGAGACCAACAGATTCCATCCGTTCCAGAACCTGATCGGTAAGCCGTCCCTTGGGCAGGGCCATGGTTAACGGGCTGTTCATAAGCGTACTATCCTTCCTGCTGCTCTTTTTGTAAGCGCATCCTGGTATTTTTCCTTCAGGCTTGCTCCTTTCGCATTTTCCGTTGCCGCCGGTAGAGAAAAGCGCTCTGCTTCGCCGATGAGGGGCTCTATTTTCCTCAGCAGCAGAGAGAAGCCAACAGAGGGGCTTTCAAAGCCGAAATTCTCAAGCAGCTTGTCATAGCGTCCGCCGGAGATAAACGCGGAGTCGATTCCTTCGAGGTATGCCTGAAAGACTATGCCGGTATGATATGCCTGGCTGCCGGTTTCGGAAAAATCAACACGAATAGAGGAGGCAGCGGAACAACAGTTCAGCAGTTCCGTCAGGTTCTGCAGGTGGTCCAGCAGTTCAATGTAATCTGCAGGGAGCTTTGCCCGCAGAGGAGCAAGAAACTCACGATACTCTTCAGGGCTGCCGATAAAGGCAAACAGATCGAGGAGCAGCTGTTTTCGGGAAGGATCAGATTCAGGAAGCAGGGTTTCAATGGTTTTTTTATCCCGCAGGGCCACTGCTTTAAAGAATTCCTCCGTCTCCTCCTCATCCATGCCTTCCGCCGCTTTATGAACCAGTCCCGCGGAACCGATATGCAGCACTGCATCAACTTTTAGAAACGAGAGGATCTCTGCAACCATAAGCAGGATTTCACCGTCTCCGGAGATCCCCGGAACTCCGACAATTTCTGCTCCCACCTGGTAGAATTCATTCTTGGAGATATCATTGCTCTCCTGGTGACGCAGAATTGAATCTGCATACCATACCCGTACCGGGAGATCTTCCACGGTCAGGGCCATGCCCAACTGTTTTGCGAGGAACAGGGTAACATCAGAGCGCAGCAACAGCAGATCTCCATCCCGGTCCATAAGCCTGTATGCTTTACCTGTGCCGCTTTCACCTAAAAGAGGTTGATAGATATCATAAAAATCGAAAACCGGGGTTTCCGCCGGCAGATATCCCCAGCCGGTAAAAATACGGTCAATTTCTGCCAGAATCCTGCGGTGCCGGAATGCCTCTTCCAGGAAAAAGGCTTCAGTCCCCGGGGGAATCTGCAGCAGCCGTCGTTTAGGGGTCATGCTGAATACTCCTTACGGGAAGCTCTAAAAACTACTCTTTCTGAAAAAATCGGGGTTGTTTGGATATCCGGCGGTCCTCCCCTGCACCAAAACGGTTTTCGGAGCAGGATGCGGGCGCTGCAGATTCTCTCCGCCTGTCTATGTCAGAAATACCATGTTCCTAGTGGTTCCCTTGTACAAGGTAATGACGACTATATCAGATGGGAGCACCTTTACCAAGGGATACGGGAGTATGCATACAGTATGGCCGCCGGTCCCGGTATATACCGGACTGCCGGTCAGTTATTTGTTAAAAAAATGGAGATTTTGAACTGAAAAGGGGAGGCCTGCGTGGTACAATCTCAGATAGAAGGAAGGAAACAGATGCGGGAGTACCCCTTACCAGAGTTCGAGCTGTATAATGAGAAAGAACTGCACATGCATTCAGGCCTTGCTGATGAGCATGAGCAGGAATTTCTTGATATTACCGAAGAGTCCACTGCGGAAAATCTTTCCGGCAGGCTGGAGCACTGGCTCGGTATAATGAACCGCTGACTCGTTTCCTCTGATTTTACTCTTCCCTGAACCGGTAGAACCCCAGCCTGGATCTGCCGAATATACGTAAATCAAACCGTTCCAGCGTACCGACTGTCTCTCCCGGGTCATCCTCCACGGGAAAATGAATCATCAGGAGACCGTCGGCTTCCAGTCGTTCAGAGGCTTTCTGAACGAAGTCACTTTTCCCTCTTAGGGGAAAGGGAGGATCCAGATAAATATAATCGAACTTGTCTCCCGGCAACGCGAGGTAGCGTTCTGCACTCATGATGTGTGCCCGGATACCGGATTCAACTATGGAGATATTCTTCATCAGAACCGGTTTTTTCCCCCGATCCTTTTCCACCAGAATAACAGGATCAGCTCCCCTGGAAGCTGCCTCTATGCCCACAACTCCGGATCCGGAAAAGACATCAAGAAATGATTCTCCTGCAATATTTCCCAGTATATTGAACAGCGACTCCCTCATCCGGTCCATTGCGGGCCGTATTACCCCTTTGGGGCACTGTATTGTTCTGCCGCGGTAGCGGCCTCCGGTTATTCTCATGACCTATCCTTCATTCTCATAAGCTGCTGTGCGCTGAAGAACTCTGCGAAGCAGGTTGTTTTCCGGATGCAGCAGTCCGGGATCTTCAGCGATAATACTTCTGGCCTGATCCCGTGCCGTCAGCATAAGATCGGTGTCCCTGACCAGGTCGGCAAAACGGAGTCGAAGGAAGCCGGTCTGCTCAACTCCGCTGATATTACCGGGTCCCCGGATTTTAAGATCTTCCTCGGCAACCCGGAAGCCATCGCTATGCTCCTTCATTACCTTGAGGCGCTGTTTACCTTCATCCGCCAGTTCTGCTGAGTATACCAGAAACATGTAGCTCTGGTGGTTTCCCCGGCCGACCCTGCCCCGCAGTTGGTGCAGGGCGGAAAGACCGAAGCGTTCCGCATGTTCAACCACCATACACGTTGCATTTGGCACATCGACGCCCACTTCCACGACACTGGTTGAAACCAGGATATTTATAGTACCTGAGGAGAACCCATGCATGGTCTCTATTTTCTGGTCTTCCGGCAACCTGGAGTGAATCAGGCCTATGTTGTACCGGGGAAACCGTTTTTTAAGAGCCTCATACATACCTTCTGCGTCTTTGAGGTCGAGTTTACTGCTTCCCTGTATAAGGGGATAGACACAATAAGCCTGGCGGCCGGCATCCACCTCCTTCTCGATCCAGCGGTATACCTTCTCTTCTTTGCCCATAGCGGCAAGATGGGTAATTACCGGTTTTCTTCCCGGCGGCATGGTGTGTATTCTGGAAACTTCGAGGTCTCCAAAGACCGTCATTGCCAGAGTCCGGGGGATTGGTGTGGCAGTCATTACCAGCAAGTCCGGCTGATCCCCTTTACGGGCAAGGGTTAGGCGCTGGAGAACACCGAAGCGCTGCTGCTCATCTATTATTGCCAGTCCCAGTTGTTTGAACTCCACCTCTTCCGAAAAAAGGGCGTGGGTGCCGATGACCAGATCGATACTGCCGGATTTGAGTTTCTCAAGCAGCAGCCTGCGTGCTTCACCTGTCACTGAGCCTGTAAAGAGTGCCAGCCGTATACCCGCAGGTTCCAGCAGTCTGGCGGCATTTTCTGCGTGCTGCCGGGCAAGGAGTTCTGTCGGGGCCATGAAGGCTGCCTGTTCTCCCTTTTCTATTGTTTCACAGGCGGCAAGAAAGGCGGTGAGCGTTTTTCCCGAGCCGACGTCGCCCTGAATAAGTCGTGCCATTGCTCGGGAGGAGGAGAGGTCCCGGCGTACATCTTCAATTACTGACTCCTGGTCGGGGGTCAGGGAGAAGGGCAGTCTGTGCCTGACCTGGTCTGCGAGCTGTCCGGCAGTAGATCCTCGTTTTCTGGTGACACACTGCTGTTCACATCCCCGGCGGGCGATGCTTATTTGAAGAAAGAAGAGCTCCTCCCATGCCAGTCGCTCCCTGGCTTCCGCAGCTTCGTCCATTGAGGCCGGGAAGTGGAGGCTGTTCAGCAGCTCTGCTTTATTCTGAGGCTCTCCGCCGCAGCAGGAGGGGGGCAGTTCATCCTCTATGGAAGGGCTGAATCTGTCCAGGGCATGACGCAGGGCGCCGCGGATGGCCTTCTGACTCAGGTCGGCGGTTGCCGGATAGATGGGCAGAAGCCCGGTAAAGTCCTCTCGAATTGCATCTTGATTGTTATGCAAGGGGGTAAAGTCAAAAACCGATGCCTGGATTTCTCCGAAGCGGTAGGAAAACTGTCCGTACAGGCGGATCCGCTGCCCCTCGGGAAGTTTCTGTTCCAGGAAGCTCCGCCCGAAGCAGTTCAGGGCGGCTCTGCCGGAACCATCCTCCACCCATACCTTCAGGGTCCGTTTTCTGCCGAAGCCGAACCAGTCGTGGGCAATTACAGTACACTCTGTATTTACCGGGCGGCCGGACAATCCTTCGGCCAAGCTGACCGGTGTTGAGCGGTCTTCATAGCTCCGGGGAGCATGGAGGAGAAGGTCGGCAACCGTTCGAATCTCCAGAACAGCAAATGCCCTGGCAGTTGCGGGCCCAACGCCTTTGAGGTCTGTAACGGGAGTTGTAATAGTTCGGAGAAACACTCCTCTCGACTAAAACGGCAGTCTGGCCAGCAGGGTCTGAACCTGAATGAAAACCAGGTTGCCCATAAGGCGCATCAACAGCAGGACTGCCGCGCTGAGAGCCAGACTCGTCTGATAGGTCACGGACCTGCTCCGCAGAATGAGCTGGGAAATCTGGCGCAGGATCGGAGCTATCAGAATATCGAGGGTCTGAATAAAGGGGGAAACCGTACTTGTCCGCAGGAAAAGTGTGACCAGCCGTATAATGGCCAGGATAAAGAAAAAGGTCAGAATCCAGCCGACTGCATTCCAGAGCGCGGCAACAATTATAGCCAGTACAATCCCCACTGAGATGTTTCCTGTACGCGCGACCATTCCTGCAATATTCATAATCACCACCAGAACCATCAGTGCCGCGAGGGGAGAAAAATCCATGGAACTCATTCTTAAGAATGAAAAACGCCGGAACCAGTTCAGGTAGGGGTCGGTAATAGAGCATAGAATATCATAGGCTCTGCCGTAGCTTACCCCCTGAAACCAGGTCATAAGAACCCGGATAAAAATCAGTATCATGTAAACTGACAGCACACCGCTGACAAACTGCATTACCTGCTGCATGGGATCCTCCGTATATTTACAGTTTACAGAAAGATCCGACTATTGAGAAGGGAAACTTACTCTTTCCAGACCTCTTCGATAAGCGGATGGGCTCCAATTTCGGGAATTACCTCCGGACTGGTGGTCAGCTGTGCATTTGCTCTGATAATAATCTCTCTGTTTGTATCGTCGTGTTTCAGATGCAGATAAACCGCGCAGTCTCCACGGTATTCAATGAGGGTGGAGCGGAAATCGTAGAGGAGGTTCTCGTCCTTCGCATCCCGGGATATGCGGATGTGTATTTCCGAAGTGGATGCTTCCTTGAGTTCTTCCGGGTTGATAATCTTATCCACCAGAAACTTCGGGTCTTCCTTGGCCCGGTCAACCTTGCCTTCAATGCCAAGGACAGCATCAACTTCCACCAGATCACGAACCTGAGCCCAGGTTTTGGGAAAGAAGATAAGTTCCATGGTTCCATTAAAATCTTCATACATTACAAAGGCCATCTGGTCGCCTTTCTTTGTAATGATGGTTCTGAGGGATTTAATCATCCCCAGGAGGGTGTAGGTTTTTTCTGTTGAAGCGTTCTCTGCTCTGGTAACATCCAGGTTGACGCACTTTCTGAACACTTCTTTATGTTTGTCCAGAGGATGGCCGGAAAAGTAGTTGCCCAGATTCTCCTTCTCCATTCGCAGCAGTTCCATAACTTCAAACTCGTCCTGAGATTCGAATTCAAACTGCGAAATAGCTGTTTCTTCCGCAGGGTCGAAAAGTGATGTCTGGCCGAACTGTCGGCTTTCTTTCATCCGGATTGTCCATTCCAGAACCTGTTCAAGATTGCCCAGCAGGGTTGCACGATTCAGGCCGAACCGGTCGAAAAGTCCCGCCTGTATCAGGGTTTCAATTACCCTGCGGTTTACGGTTTTAAGGTCTATACGGTCAAGGAAATCCAGGAACGACTCATAAGGCCCTTCCGCTTCCCGTACGCGGATAATCTCTTCCACTGCACCGGAGCCGACGTTCTTTATTCCCTGCAGACCGTAGAAGATCTTGCCGTCCACAACAGTAAAGGTCTGCTCCGACATGTTGATGTCCGGCGGCAATATCTCAATGCCCATCTCTTTTGTTGCAGTGAGGTAGTCCGAGAAGGCATCGGGACTGTTGATTTCGTTGGTCAGGTTGGCTGCCATGAATTCCGCGGGATAATTGGCTTTCAGATAAGCCGTTTTATAGGCAACCACCGAATAAGCTGCAGCGTGGGATTTGTTGAATCCGTAGCCTGCAAAGGGCTTCAGCATTTCGAAGACGTCGTCGGCAAGCTTTTTATCATATCCCTTCCGGACTGCACCTTCCAGGAATTCGACCTTCATCTTCTCCATCTCTTTTTCTTTCTTTTTACCCATGGCCCGGCGCAGGATATCCGCTTTACCCAGGGAGAAGCCGCCGATTATCTGAGCTACCTGCATTACCTGTTCCTGATAAACGATTACTCCATAGGTAGGCTCAAGGATTTCCTGCAGATCAGCATGGGGGTACCTGATAGGGGCCCTGCCCATTTTCGAGTCGATATACTGGGGAATAAACTGCATTGGTCCCGGGCGGTAAAGGGCGTTCAATGCAATAAGCTCTTCTATGGTGGTTGGCTTCGCCTGTTTGAGTATGCCCTGCATTCCTGAACTTTCAAACTGGAACACCGCGGTACTTTTTCCTTCGCCCAGCATTTTGAAGGTTGCTTCATCGTGTTCGGAAACTGCCTCGATGTTAAATGCCGGGTTGACCTTGTGAATCAATTTTTCCGTATTCTTTATAAGGGTCAGGGTTTTAAGGCCCAGGAAGTCCATCTTTACCAGCCCGCACTCTTCCAGCTGGTCCATGGTGAATTCCGTGGAGATCTGTCCGGTTTTGGAGTCCTTGTAAAGAGGGACGTAATCGGTGAGCTTGCTGCGCCCGATAACCATTCCACAGGCGTGGGTGGATGAATGGCGGTTCATTCCTTCCAGTACAAGTGCTGTGTCGATCAGGCGCCGGTAGGTACCGCCTTTTTCCCGGTACTCTTTCAGCCGGGGTTCCATATCCAGGGCCTTTTCCAGATTGATCTTGGGCCCGTCTGGAACCAGTTTGCTTATTTCATTGGACTCGTTGAAAGGTATGTCCAGCACACGGGCAACATCCTTGAGTACTGCTTTGGTCTTAAGGGTCCCGAAGGTACATATTGCGCCGACTTTCTCGGCACCGTACTTGTCGGTTACATAATCGATAACTTCATTCCGCCGTTCGAAGCAGAAATCCACGTCGAAGTCGGGCATGGAAACCCGTTCCGGATTGAGAAAGCGCTCAAAGAGGAGATTGTATTTCAGGGGATCGATGTCAGTTATACGCATGGCATAGGCGACAATACTTCCCGCACCGGAACCGCGGCCGGGGCCTACGGGTATACCGTTTTCCCGGGCGAAGTGGATGAAGTCCCAGACAATCAGGAAGTATCCGGTAAATCCCATACCCTGAATAATATCAAGTTCGAACTCGGTACGCGCCCGGATCTCTTCGTTTACCTCCGGGTAGAGTTTTTCCAACCCTTCATAAACCAGATGGCGCATATAGGCGTCGGGAGTTTCGAATCCCTCGGGAATGTCGTAGTCCGGAAGCAGCGGGCCGGGGAGGGGGATTTCCAGATTGCACATTTCGGCTATCTTTACCGTATTGGAGATTGCTTCAGGGGTCTCCCTGAATATCTCCGCCATCTCTTCGCCGCTTTTAAAGTAGAATTCCTGGCTGTCAAAGCGCATCCGTTTTTCGTCCGCCGCTTTTTTACCGGTACCGATACAGATGAGGATATCCTGAGCCTCCGCGTGGTTCCGCTCAAGGTAGTGGATGTCGTTGGTGGCAATAAGTGGAATCCCCGTCTTTCTGCTCAGTTCAATAAGCATGGGGTTTACCTGTTTCTGTTCAGGGATTCCATGGTCCTGCAGCTCCAGGTAAAAGTGGTCTTGCCCGAAAAGTCTGTTGTAGTATTCCGCGGCTTTTCTGGCCTCGTCCCACTGACCGTTCAGCAGATGGCTGGGAATCTCGCCTGCCAGACAGGCGGAACTGCAGATAAGGCCCTCCGAATGCTTTTCCAGAAGTTCGTTATCTATTCGTGGTTTATAGTAGAAGCCGTCAAGATAGCCCTGAGAGACCAGTACTAACAGATTCTGGTAGCCTGTCTGGTTTTTTGCTAACAGTACCAGGTGGTGGTATTTATTCTGGGTCTCCGCGCCGCTTTTTACCAGTCGTGATTTCGGTGCAATATAGAATTCACAGCCGATTATAGGATTGATATTCTTTGCCCTGCAGGCTTTGTAGAAACGCAGAACGCCGAACATGTTCCCGTGGTCCGTCAGGGCCAGGTGCTTCATGCCGAAGCTTTCAGCTTTTGCTACCAGTTTGTTTATACTTGCCGCTCCATCCAGGAGCGAATAGTCGGAATGGTTGTGGAGATGGACAAATTCCGGCATGGTTCCCCTCTCGTTTCATTCAACTATACCGCTATCTGTAGCGGCAGGTAAAGGGATAATTGAAGATAAAACGGTAAATTGTTTTTTGTAATATACAAGATGCTTGACTTGTACACTCAGAGTGCTTATATTGCACACAGAGTGTAATAAGGGGATGCTAAGTGTAGCGTCAAGGAGAAAAGCATGAAACGATTTTTAGTTATAACTCTGGCAGCTATTCTGGTAAGCAGTCTTCTGACCGGGTGTGTTCAGCTTAAACCGTTTACCCAGGAAGACCTGGACAGGCTCAGCTACGTTGCTGAATAGGAAAAAGTTTCCAGAAATGTCTGGTTGTAATCATCTATGATGCATAAATCTTTTGGTGAATGTATAATGAGAAAAACACAACAAAGTAGGGAGAGGTTTTCCTGGTGGGAATACAGGAGCGAAAGCAGCGGGAAAAAAACCGCAGGATCAATGAAATAATTACAGCAGCCAGGAAAACCTTCATTGCAAAAGGTTACAGCAGCACAACAATGGAGGATATTGCAAAGGAATCGGAGCTGAGTCGGAGAACTCTGTATCTGTATTTTAAAAGTAAGGAAGAAATATCGTTTGAGCTGATGTACAGTGCTTTCACTGCACTTTATGACAGGTTGCGCGAGGCAGCAGACCATGATGGGAGTGCCATGGAGCGTATTATCCGGCTGCGTGATGCATATATTCGTTTCTACCGTGAAGATTTTGAGAACTTCTACTTTACTGTTTATTTTGAAGTTAAACTGAATCTTGGGAATATTGCGGAAGATGATACGCGGCGTTGTATCTCCGTTATGCGGGATATGATAGGGATCTTTGCCGGAATTCTTCAGGATGGTGGAGCGGATGGTTCATTCAGGGTGCTGAAGAATCCGAAACGGACGGCCTTTGTTCTTGCGGAATATCTCAAGTCATTTATGCAGAACCTGGCAAATCACAGGCAGCTTCTGGGGCCCTTGACCGGATTCTCTGAAAAAGAAATTCTGGATGAGCTTTTTGAGCTGGCATTCTATTCCCTTCGTTTGGAGCAATGACTGACTTTACCATGACAGTATGCAGTTTAACCCTTTACTTTTATTATTAGACTTTTTCGGGTAAAACCCGCATACTAAGTATAATGGTTGAAGCAGAAGCCACAGTACAGAACTTCGCCGGCATTCATGTCCGGCCTTCGGGTGTAATTATTCAGGCTGTTCAGGGCTATGAAGGGAATATTTCCGTAGAAGCCAAGGGCATGACCGCCGATTTGAAAAATGTTATGGAGATGATTGCCATGGGACTCTGTCAGGGAGATGTTGTCCGGATTACTGTCGACGGACCTGCCGAAGAAGAAACCCTTGCAAAACTGACCGAGTTATTCAGTCGCAATTTTGACTTTCCCCCCCGCGGTTAGATTGGGGGGCATCACGGGAGGCGTGTATGGGCGAAAGCCGCCATGTACTGCTGAACAGGGGTGCAGATCTGCTTTCTCTGGGGAATGCAGAGGAGGCTGAGCGCTGTTTTTCCCGGATCCTTGAAAACGAACCAGATCACCTTCCTGCTCTTTTTAATAGTGCTATAGCTCTTGGTCGACTTGACCGGTTCCGTCAGGCGGAGGAGAGAATGAAGCAGTATCTTCAGTTCAAGCCTGCCGATGGAGAAGCCTGGAATCAGCTGGGATATCTCTACTTTTCTTCCGGCAGCTACGGAGAAGCTGCCAAAGCCTATAACCGGGCAGAGGAGATAGATTCCGAAAATGCGACCCTGCAGAACAATATCGGTGCACTCCAGTTTGTTCAGGGCAGACATGAGCAGGCTCTGCACAGATTTGAAAAAGCACTGGAAATAGATAAATCACATCAGGATGCTCTTTTCAATATTGCTGACACTCTGGATGTTCTGGGGCGGGGAGACGAGGCGAAAAAATACCGGCGAAAATTGAAGGGCTTATGAGGCGACGAGCCTGATTTGCGGTTTCATTATGTCAGCTCTAAAAACTACTCTTTTCTCTATATCCTGCGTCGTATAGATTTCCCGCGGTCATCAACTCTTGTTCTCACAAGAGTTAGCGAGCGCTACAAAATCTATCTTCCGTGGCTATGGCAAAAATACCACGTTTTTAGAGGTGTCCTTATATAAAAATTGGTATATTCAGGTGATGGAAATGAGTTCCTTAGCTGACATTCTTGAGCATGAGCTGGAAGAAGGATTTGAAGCAATAGAAAAAAAGTTTCTGCATCGTTTACGGACTAACTCCGGCCCTTGCGGGCCTCCTCGCCGCCCGACCACTTTCCTTCTGAAAGTGGCAAGCTGCTAAATCGAAGATTTAGTAGTCGGGCTCGGACTACGTTCAAGTCCGCCTTATAAAAAAAGCCATCCTTTCGGATAGCTTTTTACCGGCGATCGGACTTGAACCGATACTCCCTTGCGGGAACCAGATTTTGAGTCTAGCGCGTCTACCAATTTCGCCACGCCGGCGGGTATAAAACGTGGAATTGAGAATACTCCGGCCTTAAGTGTCCTGTCAAGGTTGGGCTTTTCCGGTAACAGGATTTTGTGTACTATCTTTATAAACTCATGATATCGGATCTTCAGTCACCCTACACGGCATGCAATCTCTGTCCTCGCAACTGTGGTGTAGACAGAATTGGCGGGGCTGCCGGTTTCTGCGGTGAGTCGGGTTCCATACGTATTGCCTGTGCTACGCTGCATAAAGGGGAAGAGCCGCCGCTGGTTACAGGCAAAGGCTCGGGAGCGGTCTTCTTTACCGGCTGTACCCTAAGTTGCCGGGACTGCCAGAACTGTCAGCTCAGCAGGGATGGTATGGGTGGTGAAGTAAGTGTGGAGCTCTTTGTTGACATAATGCTCAGGCTTCAGGCAGAAGGTGCTGCCAATATCAACCTTGTAACGGGTACTCAGTTTGTTCCTTCTATTATCGGATCTCTTGAGATGGCCAGACGGAAGGGGCTGACCCTTCCGGTGGTGTGGAATACCTCGGGCTTTGAATCCCTCGAAACCCTAACAATGCTCAGGGATTATATTGATATTTACCTTACGGACATTAAAACCTATTCTCCCGGCTTGTCTTCGGATCTTTTCGGCAGGCGGGATTATCCGGACATTATAAAGGACGGACTTCAGCTAATGCTTCAGGAGCGGCCTCTCATCTATGAGGGAGATGCAATAGTTCGCGGAGTGGTGGTGCGTCACCTGGTTGTTCCCGGGTATCTGGAAGAGAGTATTGATCTGATTCGCTGGTATGGAAGGGCAGTGGGAGAGAAGGCGCTTTTTTCTCTGATGACTCAGTTTATCGATCCTGCTGCCGATGCATCAGGGGGCCGATCAATTACTCAATGGGAGTATGATCTTTTGCAGGATGCCCTGGCGGAGGCGGATATTAGTCTGGGGTTTCTTCAGGAGATGGAGGATGAAAGCAGCTGGCTGCCGGATTTTTCCAGAGATAACCCTTTTCCTGAAGCATTTTCCCGGGTGGTCTGGCATTTCCGGCGGGGATTTGCAGATCTGAATTAGCCTATTACGGTTCCTTCAAACTCTTCCCCCCGCAGGAGACGTCCTATATTGGCAATATCCTTGCCTGCTGCGGTAATCACTTTGAGTCCGAGGCCGGCAGCTTTTGCTGTGGCAATAGGGTCAAAGGGAACATTCTTGCCTGGTACCCATTCATCTCCAACCATGGCTCTGAAGTCTTTCCATGAAATTGTATCCAGAGGAACTGCCTCGGGGTTGGTCCTGGGGTCGTCGGTATATACCTTGGATATGTTTGAAAGGTTGATTACCCTGTCGGCGCCGAACTGCTCCGCCAGGTAAACCGCATCGGTATCGGTGGAGAAGCCGGGTTTCCAGCCGGCAGCTACAAGGATTTTTCCATTCATACTGTTTATAATAGTCGGGTCGGTAACAACAGGATCCTGGCACAGATTGGAAAATACCGCTTTTATTAACTGTGCGTTCAGTCTGGTTGCCATGATGCCGATCCAGTCCTGTTCGTTTGTATCTGCATCTGAGTTGATCTCCCTGCAAGCTTTCTGATAGGCCCGTGCAGGTCCGCCGCCGCCGACAATCAGAATCAGTTTTCTTGTAGAATCCTCCTGCAGATAGTCGCGTACCAGCTCTGCAAAGGATGTGATAAAGTCTGTATCCGGTGAATCCGGAGCTACGATCGATCCGCCGAGGGAAATTACTGTCACCATGGCTTTACTATACCGGTGCCTCTATGGCGTGACAAGCATCCCATAAGCTGCGTATACTGTCACCATGCTGAGCTGGCTGAGGAAAAAGCGTCAACATGACTACGATGACCTGGTGCAGGAGCGCTGGGAGACTTCGTTTACCCGTAAAGATGACCGTCGTTTTCCCCCGGAGGAAAACGGGAGTGGATATTCCGCGGGAGAAGAAAAACAGGGTTACCGTCTCGCTTTAATCAAGAAACAGATTTTCGCCTGGGTCGAAGACCCGGTTTACCGTTATGAAGACCTGATGCTGGAGGCGGATATCCGCTTTGGAGGTGACAACGCTTATTCGGCGGCCGGGTTTCTATTTCGCTATATAGAAGAGGGAGGGTACTACTCTTTTCTTGTCTCCAACAGAGGACATTTCCGTCTGGATCTGGTGTTTAACGGCAAACCCCGTACCCTGATCCCCTGGACTCCGGCACCTGAGCCGGAGGACAACCACATCTACCTGCGCCTGATTGCACGGGATGTCGGCATTGTCTGTACTGTAAACGAACAGTGGGTGGCGGAATTTGAGGATGAAAACCTCAAGGGGGGGCGCATTGCCTTTGCCGCGCAGAATTATAACGAAAGTGATTCCGCCGAGTTTGTTCTTGAGCGCTTGAGGGTAGATTCCATACCCGTGGATGTTGAGGCTTCCTGGTACCGCTGGAACAGGGCGGTAAAGCCGGACCGCAGCAGGCGGATTCAGCTTGCTGAGAGTCTGTATTCAGGGGGGTCCTATCCGGCTGCCGCCGTTCAGCTGAAGAAGGCTTTCACTCAGGCGGACCCGTCAGCAGAAGAATACTTTCTCCTTGCCGAGTGCTGCATGCGGCTGGGACTCTATGATGAAGCCCTCGCCGCTGTGGACAACACCCTGAAAATTAATCCGGATTATTCCGATGCAGTAAAAGAGCGGGGCAATCTTCTTTATATACTCAACCATTTCCTCGAATTGCGTGATTATATCGCCACCCGGCCTGAAGGCCTCAGGGATGACCCCATGCTGCTAAATCTGCTGGGGCATGGCGAGTTTGGTGTAGGCAACTGGACTTCCGCAGCCGATGCCTATTCTGCTGCTGCCGCGGCTGATCCATCCATGCCTCTGTATCTTGTGAATGCAGCAAGGGCCAAAGAGCGGTGCGGTATGCAGAACGATGCGGTGTTGGATTATCTTCAGGCTGCCCGGCTCTATTTCCGTCAGGAGGCCTATTATGATCTTGAAGGCCTTCTTCCCGCCCTGAAGGAGCTGGTACCGGATAATCCGGAGATCAGGGGTCTGGAAGGGAAGGTTCTGTTCGGGCGCGGGGACTATCCTGCGGCTGATAAGCTTTTTCTTGAGCAGCTTGAGGCTGGCAGTACCGACAGCTCCATTTGTTTCCTCCATGGGATGGTGCAGATTCTTACCGGCCGCAGAGATGTTGCCGCGGAATATCTCCTGCGGGCTACAGAGCTGGAACCGGATTATTACCTCTACTGGTTGAGGCTTGCTGATAATCTGCATGCCATGGGGCTCGATGCGGGCGATGAGATTCAGACAGCACTTGATCTATCTCCCGATGACCCGTGGGTGCTGAACCTTGCCGGACTAATGAAGGCTGAAGAGGGGGAATTATCTCTCTCCAGGGAGTATCTCTCCCAGGCTGTGGAAAAAGCTCCCGGTGAGGAGGAAATACAGGCCAATATGGCATATCTTATCAGCCGGGAAGAGGGGCTGGAGGCGGGAATCGCTTCTATTGACGCTCTGGGCGACACCTTTCCGGATTCCCATATCCTGCTTAATCAGCGGGCTAATTTTCTTGTGGAGCTTGATCGTCTGGAAGAGGCTGTGATGCTGTATGAAAAAGCTGCTCGCCTGGATCCGGGAAACCGGGACTACAGGATGAACTGCGCGTCCGCCTGTCTGAAAGGTGATATGATAAGCCGGGCTGAAGAGCTTTATCAGGAACTTCTTGAGGATAACCCGGAAGATCCCGCTTCCATCACGGGAATAGGTAACTGTGCCTGGGTAAAAAGCGAGTTTGTACGTGCGGAGACCGCCTACCGCGAAGCCCTGCGTCTTATGCCTGAGGCAGAGGATGCGCGCAGCAATCTGGTGGAACTTCTGTATACAATGAGGCGTTTCCGGGAGGCAAAGAAAGCTGTAGCGGAGGCTGTTGATGCTCTAAGTGAAGAGCTGCCAGCCAGGATTGTCTACCTGGCCGAAAAAATTGCCGAGGCTACGGAAGACCGGTTCAAGTGCGCCGGATGTGGACGTACCTGGACAATAGAAAAGAGCGATGATCCTGTCCCTCCGCTCAGACTCCATGGAGAGCCGCCGGGAGATGCTCCTGCAGGAAAATGCGGTGAATGCGGCAAAATCTACTGTGTCTCCTGTGCTTCCTCGCGGGTTCAGGATTCCAGACTTGTCTGCGAGTGCGGCGCTCCTCTCAAACTGAATGATGCACCCCTGAGGCGTATCCTGTTTCGGGAAATTGATCGTTCTTGACAAAGTGCCGGACTTGAGTAAGATGGTTCTAACGCTCAGTGAGGACGTAACGTGAAACGACCCTTTTTATCTGTTTTTTTTCTGGTGCTCTTCTGCATGTTCCCCGGTTTCCTGTTCGCCCAGGAGATTCAGACTGCAGTTCAGTTCTTTGACCAGGTCTCTGAAAAATATGAATATATCCAGGATTATGAGGCTGATATCGTAATTACCCAGCCGGAAAATGTGCTGGAAGGAATTATTTATTATAAAAACCCCAACCGGATCAGAATCAATTTCAGCGATCCCAAGGATCAGGTTATAGTCTCCGACGGCAGATTGCTGACGGTGTATCTTCCAGGGCAGAGCGTAACCCTGACCCAGAATCTGAGCAGGGGCAGCTCTGATGCTGCCGGTCTGCGGCTGTTCAAGCAGGGCTACAGTATTGCATACCAGGAGAGTCCCGACTATGTTCCGCTGGAAGAGGGCTCCAGGGAAGAGGTGGTGAAGCTGAATCTGGTATGGAAGACAACGGACGAAGGGTTCCGCCAGATTGAGATGGCCATAGGTAGAAACGGAATGATCCGCCGTATCAAGGGGATCACCAAGGATTTTGATGAAATCCAGATCGACCTTATGAATATCAAGGTCAACCAGAATATTCCCGATGCCCGTTTCGATTACGACAGTCCCCCGTCGTCCTATGTTATAAACAATTTTATTTTTCCCGATGAATAAGGTAAGTAGGTAATAATGGAGTCTATTGGAGAAAAGCTGCGCAGCCGCCGCACGGAAGAGGGTTACAGCATTAATCAGGTGAGCCGGGATACAAACATCGCCAAGGCTTATCTGGAGGCTCTGGAGAGTGAGGATTTTCTTGCTTTTCCAGGGGAACCTTACCTGATCGGCTTCCTGCGAAACTACAGTGAGTATCTTGGTCTCGACGTGGATGAGATGATCTCTCTCTACAGAAATTTCAAGATACAGGAACAGCCGGTTCCAATGGACGAGCTGATTATGCGCCGGGGCCCCTCTCCGGTAATTATTGTCCTGATTGTGCTTCTTGTCGCGGGAGCACTGGGGGCCGCAGGGTTTTTTCTCTACCCAAAGCTTATGCTGTCCGGTGGTGGAGTTGAAAAGCCCGCAGAGGCTGCTGTGTCTGAACCAGCCGCCGAGGATGAGCCGGTTGTCTCCGGTGGTCCTGTTTTCGCCTTTAACGACGAAATTGTTGAGCAGCGCTTTGAATCTGACACGGCTGTTGAATTTTCCCAGGGGAGTGATTCCCGACGTTTTGTTATTCTTCTGGAGGATGACGCGGTTGTTCTGGCTGCTGCAGCGGGCAACATCTCCCTGAAACTCGGGGAAGAGAAGGATGTTGATCTCAACGGTGACGGTGATATGGATCTCAAGGTGCTTGTCCGTGATATTGATACTTCCGCCGCTACCGCTGTGCTGCGGCTGGATAAATCTGTCTATGTACCCCGGCAGCCCCGGGTGGAAGCTTCAGATCTGCCGGTGGGATCTACTCAGGTGGCATCACGAACCCTGGAACCCCGGGTTCTCTATCGTGCTTCGTCTCCGGAAGTAATCACCATGACCATAGGTTTCCGGGGCAACAGCCTCTTTCGCTATGCCGTTGACAACGATCCCCGGGAGGAACGTTTTTTCCAGAAAGGCGAGGCCCTGCGACTGAGTTTTTCCAACTCCTTAAGAATCTGGGCCTCCAACGGGGGTGTTATACAGGGACGTCTCAAGGGTGAGGATGTTCCCCTTGGACGGTCCGGGCAGATTGTTGTCTGGTTGCTCAAATGGCGTATTACCGACGGTAAATACGAACTGGTTCTGAACCCCGTCTACTGATGCTGCATAAGGTTGCCATAGCCAGTCTCGGCTGTGCAAAAAATCAGGTTGATACAGAATATCTCATTTCCCTGCTGCATAAGTCCGGTTATACCTACACCGGTGATTATGCGGCGGCGGATGCCATAATTGTAAACAGCTGCGGATTTATTAACCCCGCCAAGGAAGAGTCCATCGCGGTTACCATGGAGCTGAAGGAACAGTACCCCGGGGCAAAGATTGTGCTGGCCGGATGTCTCGCCCAGCGTTATGGCCGGGAAATGGATCTTCCGGAAGCAGATGCCCTGGCCGGGAACCGTAACCTCGACTCGGTGATTGAAGCTCTGAAAGCTCTTGATTCAGAAGACCGCCCGGTGGTTATGCTTGACGGTGATACCGGTGAAATCGAGCGGGTTCGGCTTCTTTCGGATGAGGGAACCGCCTTTGTCAAAATAGCCGAGGGCTGTGATAACAATTGCACCTACTGTGCTATTCCTCTTATCCGGGGGCCTGTACTCAGCCGTCCTATGGATGCGGTGATTGAAGAGATTCGTGGGCTGGTGGAGCAGGGTGTGTTCGAAATCAGCCTGGTAGCCCAGGATCTGGCTTCGTATGGAAAAGACCAGGGGCGTCAGGATCTTCCCGAGCTGCTTCAGAGGATAAGTGCACTGTCCGGGGATTTCTGGATACGCCTTCTTTATATTCATCCCGACCGTTTCCCCGAAGAGATTCTTCCTGTTATGCAGAAGGATCCGAGGATTCTTCCCTATTTTGATATACCTTTTCAGCATGCTTCAGCCCGGGTCTTGCGCAGGATGGGGCGCCATGGATCTGCTGTCTCTTATCTTGAACTTATTGGACGGATCAGACAGGCTCTTCCGGATGCTGTGTTCAGGACTACCATGCTCCTTGGGTTCCCCGGTGAAGGAGAGTCCGACCGCAGGGAAGTTGAGCAGTTTCTTAAAAACGGGAAGTTCCTCTGGGCTGGATTTTTTATCTATTCTTCGGAAGAGGGTACTCCGGCCTACAAATTTCGTGAATTCCTTCCCGGACTGACCGCAATCAGGGCTATACGCTGGCAGAAAAAACTGCAGGAGACTCAGACAGAGATAAGCAGGACGGTACTGTCCGGGTTTGTCGGCCGGGAACTTACCCTGCTGGTGGAAGAACCGGTGCAGGAGGAGGATCTTGCCATTGCCAGAAGCTTTCTTCAGGCTCCGGAGGTTGACGGTTCAGTTGTTCTCCATGGCGAGGACTTGAGCGCCGGACAGCGAATAGACGCCCGTATAGTTGCGGTAAACGGCATCGACCTTGAGGCTAAACCGGTTTTACGGTAAAGTCCTTTCTGATGGACCGCCCTCAGTATCTCGAAACTCTTAACACCCGGCAGCTTGAAGCTGTTACCCATTTCGGCTCTCCCCTGTTGATTCTCGCCGGAGCGGGTTCAGGCAAAACCAGAGTTATAACAACCCGCATAGCCTACCTGGTGGATCATGTGGGAGTGGACCCCCGCTCGATTCTGGCGGTGACTTTTACCAACAAGGCGGCCAGGGAGATGCTTGACCGTGCCAGGTCACTAACCACCAATGCCGACGGGGTAATGATTCGCACGTTTCACTCCTTCGGTGCCTGGATGCTGCGCAGGAATGCCGCTCTCGCCGGATTGAACTCAGGTTTTACCATCTATGATGACGATGATTCCCTTACACTTCTTCACTCCATTGAGCCGGGACGGAAAAAAAACGATCTCAAGCGCTATGCCCGTATGATAAGCCGTGCCAAGGATTATGCCCTTACCCCTGATGATGATCTGAGCATCATCTCCTCGGAACCTGAACTCTCCAGACTGTATAAACGTTATCAGGAAAGGCTCAATCAGATGGGCAATGTGGATTTCGGTGATCTTATTATGAAGCCCATGACTCTCCTCCGGGATGATCCGGTACTTGCCGGCCGTTTCCACCAGCGTTACTCGGTGGTGATGGTGGATGAGTATCAGGACTCCAATGTGGCCCAGTACCTCATGCTCAAGTCCCTAACGGGACCATCCACGGATGTTTGTGTAGTCGGGGATGAAGACCAGTCTATCTATCGCTTTCGTGGTGCAGAAGTTCGTAACATTATTAATTTCCCCGAGGAGTTTCCCGGTACACGTATAATCCGGCTTGAGGAAAACTACCGTTCCACCGGTACTATACTGTCTGTAGCTACACGGGTTATTGCAAATAACTCTGAACGGCTTGGAAAAACGCTCTGGACAAGCAATTCGGAAGGAGATAAAGCACGGCTTGTCTATCTGAACGATCACGAGGAAGAGGCTGAATACTGTGCCCGTCTTCTAAGTGACCGACGCTACAGTGATACCGCAATCCTTTACCGCACCAATGCCCAATCTCTGGCTTTTGAGTCAGTTTTTCTGAGGAAGGGGATTCCCTACCGCATTATCGGCTCGTTGCGTTTCTATGAAAGGGAGGAGGTGAAGGATGTTCTCGCCTTTCTTGCCTTTCTCTCCAATTTCCTGGATGAGGTTGCGTTCCGCAGAATAATCAACAAGCCTGTTAGGGGCATCGGAAAAACCTCCCTCCAGAAGATCCTCGATATCGCTGGCGGGGGAGACCTGCATGCAGCATGCACGGAGGCGGCAAAAACCGCCGGGGCAAGAAGCAGAGAGGGGTTGTCTGGCTTTGCCGGTCTGGTTGGCACTCTCAGGGAGATGCTTGCTGAATCTCCTCTGTCGGAAGTCGTTGAGCTTTTAATCCGTGATTCCGGTCTCTATGAGTACCATCGCCAGCAGGATGAGGTTGCAGGGTCGCAGAAGATTGCCAACCTTGAAGAGATGGTTAATGCCGCTGCTGATTACGGCCGGGGAGCCGAAGCACTTGCCTCTTTTCTGGAGGATATAGAACTCGACCGCAGCAGGATGACCGGTGAAGAAGAGACCGGTGATTTTGTCACGCTTATAACCATGCATAATACCAAAGGGCTCGAATTCCCCCGGGTAATAATAACCGGTATGGAAGAAGAGCTTTTTCCCGGATCTGCAGGATTTCGGGAGGTCGATTATGAAGAAGAGCGGCGGATATTTTATGTCAGCCTTACCCGGGCGGAAAAAGAGCTGATCCTTACCAGCTGTCGAAGCCGATATATATGGGGCAGGCGGAATCTGCAGAGTCCGTCATGTTTTCTGAGGGAGATACCGGAGGAATGTGTTGAGGTGGAAGGGGGTGACAGCCCCCGGAACGGTTCATCTCTCAGCTACAATCCCGGTGACGGCGTGTATCATGATGCCTACGGTACCGGGGTGGTGGTAAAGTCATGGCTGAACGGGGAGCGGGAGTTGATTATGGTTCAGTTCGAGACGGGCAGGAGTGCTACCTTCTATCCTGAATTCGAAAATCACCTTGAAAGGGTAAGTATCGATGAGTTTTAATCTTCCCGGGGCTTCCCGGTTCAGCCACTATCCCGAGATACGCCGGACACGGGGGTATCATCTGTATGGTTCCGACGGCCGACGGTATCTGAATTTCTATCAGGATGCCGGCAGGGAACTTGCAGGCAGTCGCCCAGCCGGTCTTGGACAGCGCTTCAAAGCGGGAATTGAGAAGCTCGGGACTGTTTCCTGCGGTACTCCCTGGCCGCGTCGTCTGGAGAAGCTGCTTCTGAAACAGTTCCCCGATTACAGCCGTGTAGCACTTCTTTCATCCCTTGATTTCTCCCGCTTTATACCCGATCATGACAAATCGGTCTGGGATCCCTGGAGTATCGGGTACGGGATGGAGGCTCCTGTCCGTGTGGATTATTCACTCTGGCGCCCCTGGCTGGACTTTCCTGACTCAGGTATTCTTATTCCTGTAATTCCCGGGGCCGGAACCTGGGGAGCTGTTCCGATTCTTTCACGTAAAGATCTGGAGTTTGATTCCACGCCGATCGCCCCTTTTCTTCTTGCCCCGCAGATTTTTGCCGCAGATCTGCTTTTTCGGAATATAGAAGAAGCCTCAAGCTTTGGCTTTCAGCGTATCCCCGGTCCCTGGCATCAGCTGGGGCCCTATCTGTATCCCCGGGGAAAAGAAGAAGGCTACCATGAGGTAACAGTTGAACTGCTTGACAGCGGGATCTATCCGTCACCGGATTTTCATACCCCGTCCATCCTTCCGATGGAGTTTAGTGAAGGGGAACTGCGCAGCCTGCAGCGTAAGGAGGAATTATGGGACAGGATCTGCTGATTCTGCATATCGCCCGTCTTGGATTCGGCGGTATAACGGCTTTTCTTGCCATTTATCTCTGGTCCCAGACCAGGGATACCCCCTGGATGCTGGTGGTTATGGGGGTGATCCTCCGGTATCTGGAGATTGCTTACTCCACCCTTACTTTTTTCGGGATTATTGAAGACGCAGGTCTGCTGTTTTCTTCAATACCCCTGGCAAGGATTCTTCTGGAGAACATTCCCTATCTGCTGTTTTCAGCGGCCTTTTTTATTGTGATCCGGCGTCAGCGTTTTCATTGAAATCTATTTCAATCGCCTCGGCAGGGCAGTCCTCGGCAGCCTGACGGGTTTGTGCTTTTTCCTCTTCTGTCAGGGGCAGACGCTTGACCCGGGCCCTCTGGTTCTGCATAATGAACGTCTCCGGCAGGAGTTCCTCGCAGAGACCGCAGCCGATGCACATATTTTCATGTATTGATACTCGCATGGGAACAATGTACTAACAGGAATGGTTTCCGGGCAATCTGCCGACTGAGCATATTCGCACTCCTGGGTTGTTCAGCCCCGTTACACCGCTTGACATTCAGGGTGAAGTGTGAAAATATGTGCTCCAATTCTCACTAATTTGAGGCGATCTGAATGAAGACAATATTCGTAAAACCGGACAAAGTAGAGCGGAAGTGGTTCCTGATCGATGCCGCCGGCAAGCGCCTCGGTCGGGTGGCGACCGACGTTGTCCGCCTTCTCAGGGGAAAGCACAGGCCTTATTACACTCCCCATCAGGAGATCGGGGATTTCGTCGTTGTTATCAATGCCGATAAGATCGAGGTAACCGGTAATAAAGCTCAGCGCAAACTGTACTACCGCCACTCCGGATATCCCGGTGGACTGAAGGTAGAAACTTTCAGCGATCTGCTTGCCCGTAAACCCGAGGCTCCCCTTGAAAAAGCAGTCAAGGGTATGCTCCCTAAAGGACCCCTTGGACGCAAACTGTTCAAGAACGTGAAAGTTTACGCCGGGGCGGATCATCCCCATGGCGCACAGAAGCCCGAAGTTATCGCTTAAGAGCGGGCAGAAGAACTAAAGGAGTAAAAGCGTGGTTAAAAACTTAGCACTTGGTACCGGACGGCGTAAAACTTCCGTTGCCCGCATATATCTTCGCGAAGGCAGCGGAAAGATAACTGTTAACGGTAAAGAAGTTGAAGCATACTTTGCCAATCCCAGTCTGGTATTCATGGTAAAACAGCCCCTGGATGTCACTGATACCCTGAACAAATTTGATCTTGTTATCAACGTTAAGGGCGGTGGAATCAGCGGCCAGGCGGGAGCCTGCCGGCATGGTATTGCAAGGGCGCTCTCTTCCTATGACGATACCAACATCAGACCCCTTCGGGCCAACGGATTTCTTACCCGTGACCCCCGTATGGTGGAACGGAAAAAGTATGGACAGCCCGGAGCACGGCGGAAATTCCAGTTCTCCAAACGCTGATATCAGTATACTGTCCGCAAAATGGGGAACCGCGGAGTCCTGCGTCAAGCTGGGACTCTCCAACGGTTCCTCTTTTTTTGTTCTCATTGTCAGCTACGATTCCCGGCGTTTCAGGGAAGGGGCAGTGCTCTGCGAGGATGATCTTGCTTTTCTTGAAGAAGCCGACAGTGAATACCGGGCCTGGCGAAAAGCTCTGGATCTTATAGCCCGCAGGGAGCACTCCTCGGGGGAACTGAAGGTGAAACTGCTGCAGCGCGGATATGGTCAGGCTGCAATAGATAATGTAAGTACGATCCTCAGGGCTGAAGGTCTTCTTAATGATGAACGTTTTGCTATGATGTATGCTGAGAACAGAATGCGACGAAAACCGGAGGGTTCTCTGCTGCTGGAACAGCGACTGCGGGCGAAGGGTATTTCTGCTGCCGTTGCAAAGACCGTTATTTCCGAACTATATACTCCGGATGCAGTGGCTGAAGCTATTGCGCGACTGGTCGAACGCCTGCGGCGTACCAAGGGCGATGATACTCTGATGCTGCAGCACGAGCTTAAGCGAAGGGGATTCAGCTATCAGGATATATCATCATATTTTACCGGCACTGATGACTAAAATCTAATTTCTCCAATCTGACTGGTTTTTTTGTTGACATTTTGGATGTATTTGGTACACTGAAGTGTATCTCTTTATTGTAACATCCACGTATCTCACAGGAGAACCATGTGTCAAAAAATGATAAACGAATCCGGATCTATTCAGCTCTTGAAGTTGCAAATATCTGCGGTGTTGTAAACCAGACGGCAATAAACTGGATTAAAAACAATCATCTTAAAGCTTTTACCACACCGGGGGGGCAGTACCGGATTTACGCGGAAGACCTTCTTGAGTTTCTTCAGTCGCGGAATATGCGCATACCTGAAGAGCTTCTTGAGCTGACCCGGGACAGTGAGAAGCGGTCGATTCTTATTATTGATGATGACAGGGATCTCAACGGTATGCTGAGAGAAATAATTATCCGAAAACTCCCGGAGTTTAATGTTGCCCAGGCATATGACGGATTTGAGGCGGGGCGACTTCTGGCTGAAACCGATCCGGTTTGTGTTGTTCTGGATATTGATCTTCCCGGTATCAACGGACATAAATTGTGCACCCGAATGAAAGAGGATCCCAGCCTCAACAAGCCGCTGATTATATCTATCAGTGGACTTGATCCCGGGGTTGACGGGCAGCAGATTCTTGAGGAGGGGGCGGATGCCTTTTTCCCCAAGCCCGTCGATTTTGATGCTCTTATTGAAACTTTGAAAAGCAAACTCAACTGACTGAAGCATTGGAGGCTGGAATGAATACGATTCTGATAGTGGAAGATGAAGATGCAATTCGGCTTACCCTCAGGGACTATCTTACAAAGAAAGGATATGAAGTACTGGTGGCTTCCGATGGTGTAGGTGCAATCAAACTAATGCTGGATAACCAGGTTGATCTGATAGTTTCAGATTACCGCATGAATGTTCTGGGCGGAGATTACTGGATTAAGTTTCTCCACCGTTTCTGTTCTGAAAAGAAGATATTCATAACGTCGGGCTTTCTTCGCCCTGATTTTTCGATACCCTTCAAGGTGCTCTACAAGCCATTTGATTATGCCAATCTGGCGGAAATGATCGCAGTCGCCCTTGAAGACGGTGACGGCGGTAACGGAGAGTAGCATGGGCAGGGCCGCTGGCCTGGAGTTTCATGTTTACGGAAGAGTGCAGGGCGTCGGTTTCCGTTATTCCACTGTAAGAACGGCCCGTTCCCTCGGGCTCAGAGGATTTGTGCGTAATGCCTCCGACGGTTCTGTTGAGGGGTATGCGGAAGGCTCCGCTGTGGGCGTCAATTCCTTTGTCGCATGGCTAAAACAGGGGCCGCCGTCTGCAGATGTGGAAAATCTTGTCTCCCGCTCAAGAGAATTACTTCTGGGTGATAAAGAATTTACAGATTTTACAATTGCCTGGTGACAAAAAAAGCCGCTCCGGATGCCCGGAACGGCTTTTTGATTATTTCCTTATGAAAGAAAAGTGAAAATCAGCGTTTGATGGAATAGAACGCGCTCTTTCCGGCGTACTCACTGATACCTTCCAGCTGGTCTTCAATGCGGAGAAGCTGGTTGTATTTGGCGGTACGGTCAGTCCGGCTCATGGAGCCGGTCTTGATCTGCCCGGTTTCCAGGGCTACTACCAGGTCCGCAATGAATGCATCTTCTGTCTCACCGGAGCGGTGGGAGATGATAGCAGTGTAATTGGCCCGTTTTGCCATTTCCACGGCTTCGTAAGTTTCAGTAATGGTACCAATCTGGTTTACCTTGATCAGGATTGCATTTCCGATACCCTTTTCGATACCGTCTTTGAGGCGCTTGGTGTTGGTTACAAAAAGGTCGTCACCAACCAGCTGTACTTTATCGCCGATTTTGTCGGTCAGAACCTTCCATCCGTCCCAGTCGTCTTCGTTCATACCGTCTTCGATGGAGATAATGGGGTAGCGTTCGCACCAGTCTGCCCAGAAGTCAGCCATCTGTGCGCTGGTAAGCTTTTCGCCGGTGGACCATTTAAGCTCGTAGATATAGGAGCCGTCGGCCTGCTTTTCGGAGAACTCTGAGGAAGCGGGATCCAGCGCAATCATTACATCCTCGCCGGGCTTCAGTCCGGATTTCTCGATTGCGTCCATGATGAACTTCAGTGCCTCTTCGTTGCTCTTGAAGTTGGGAGCGAATCCGCCTTCGTCACCAACCGCAGTGGAGAGACCAGCTGCTTTAAGAAGCGCCTTGAGGTTGTGGAAGATTTCAGCGATCCAGCGTACAGCTTCCCGTTCGGAGTCGGCACCGACAGGCATTACCATGAACTCCTGGAAGTCAACGGAGTTGTCCGCATGGGAACCACCGTTGATGATGTTTGCCATGGGAACAGGCAGGTTGTTTGTGTGGTAACCGCCGAGGTATTTGTAGAGGGGGATTCCGAGGTAGTCTGCTGCAGCCCGTGCAACAGCCATGGAAACGCCGAGGATGGCGTTTGCGCCAAGTTTTCCCTTGTTCTCTGTGCCGTCAAGCTTGATCATTGTGCGGTCGATGTCAACCTGCTCAAGTGCATCAAGACCAACCAGCTCTGCTGCGATTATATTGTTGACGTTTTCAACAGCCTTCAGTACACCCTTGCCCATAAAGCGTCCTTTATCACCGTCTCTCAGCTCAACGGCTTCGTGAACACCGGTAGAGGCTCCGGAGGGTACTGCTGCGCGGCCCATGGACCCGTCTTCCAGTACGACATCGACTTCTACAGTGGGGTTACCCCGGGAGTCGATGATCTCCCGTGCTTCAATGTACTCAATAATGCTCATTATTTTCTCCTAAACATAGTAATGGGGATCAAGTAAAGAATTATCTAAATAAGGGGGTAAAGTCAAGGCAGGGAAGCCTCTACTGCTTTCTTGACCCGGAGAATGGCAACTTATAGAATACTTGTATGTTATACTCCCGGCTTTTTGGTAAAACACTCCGTGATCGACCTCAGGAAGGGTCTTCAGCGAGCTTTCAGCTGCTTCAGCAGGCTGGATTTGTGCGCACTCTCGGCAACGGTCTTGTTTCCCTGCTGCCCCTGGGGATGAAAGTCTTTCGCCGGGTTACGGAGCTGATCCGGGAAGAGATGGAAAGCCTTGGCGGGCAGGAAGTTATGGTCCCTCTGGTTAATCCTTTGGATATCTGGCAGAAGGGCGGGCGTACCGAGATGATCGGTGATTCAATGGTTCGTTTCAGCGACCGTCACGGACATGAGCTGGTGCTTTCTCCCACGCATGAAGAGGCGATGGTGGAGCTCCTGCGGATAGGTCTCAACTCATACCGCGATCTGCCGGTACTTCTGTATCAGTTTCAGACTAAATTCCGTGACGAGCAGAAGGTTAAAGGAGGTCTGATTCGCTCCAAGGAGTTTATTATGAAGGACGCCTACTCCTTTCACCGCTCCTTCGCCGATCTGAACAACTTCTTCCCCCGAATGTTCCAGGCCTATCAGCTGATCTTCAGTCGCCTGGGGCTGGATGTGATTCCTGCAGAATCAGGAGTCGGTTACATGGGTGGACACAGGGCATATGAGTTTCTGCTTCCCTCAAAAGAGGGCGACGATGTTGTGGTTACCTGCGATAGCTGCGGATACCGGGCAAACCGTGAAATTGCCATTGCTCACAAGGATTATTCTTCGGAGACTCCTCTGCCGGCAGAACGGATACGAACTCCGGAGTGCACCTCCATGCATCGGCTTTCAAGCTTTTTGAAGCTGCCCAAATCCAAGTTGGTCAAGTCAATGATGTATCAGTCTTTGCAGGGCCTTGTGCTTGCAGTGATCAGGGGTGATTATGAAATCAGCGAAGACAAGCTGGGGCAGGTAAGCGGGCGTCAGATTACCGGCCTGGCTCCGGTTGATATCCTTGAGTCTCGAGGAATTGCGCCAGGCTATCTTTCTCCCATAGGCATCCCTGATGATATTCTTGTTGTTGTTGATGATTCAGTGGTCAACAGTAACAACCTTGCCATGGGTGGCAATGAAGCGGGGCTTCATTATGTGAATATCAATTTCGGACGGGATTTCGAATCTCCCCTGGTGGGGGATATTGCCAGAATACATGGCAAGGACAGCTGCTTTCAGTGTGGAACGCCTTTGCGGGAAGTTCGCGCCATTGAACTTGGAAACATTTTCAAGCTCGGAGATACTTACTCCAGGGCTATGGGACTGGAGTACCAGGATGACAACCGAAAACGCTATTACCCCCATATGGGCTCCTACGGTATAGGTATAGGCCGCCTTATCAATGCAATGGCTGCCGCCCATGGAGACAGTAAAGGTATCGGATGGCCTCTGTCTGCTGCTCCCTTCCGGGTTTACCTTATGGGTATCGGGAAAAGCCACAAGGTGAGGGACGCTGTCTTCCATCTGCATCGGGAGATTGGCGAAGAGCATGTTCTTCTTGATGACCGCATAGAGTCGCCGGGGGTCAAGTTTTTCGATGCGGATCTTATCGGTGTTCCTTTCAGAATTGTTGTTACTACGGCGCTGTTGGTATCTGGTGAAGTAGAGCTCTATCAGCGTTCTACCGGGGCTATCAGTCAGATTCCCCTGGATGGTGCAGCTGAAATAATAAACGGATTTTTCAATCATGATAAACAGACTGACTGCGGAACTGACTGATCAGATCATCTACGGGATGGAAAACCAAGAGGATTTCTTTGTTCTCAACATTGAGACCGGCGAGGTGAGGGCGGAGGATCTCTCGTGGCCGGACGAAACGACCTCCGGAAGTTCTCTGGAAAGGATTCCACGCTGGAAACCGGCTGATGGATTTCAGTTGATGGAACGCTTTGTTGATTCACTGAATAACCCTGTTTTCCGTGAGCGCCTGCGCGGTGCCCTTACCGGCGGCAGGGGAGTGTTTCGCAATTTTAAAAATATTCTGAAAGAACGGGAAGATATTCAGCGCCTCTGGTTTCTTTTCAAGGAGAAAGAGATGCGGACCAGGGTGCAGGAATGGTTCGGGCAGATTTGTGAAGCAAGAGGGCTCTCTCTTCTCGGAATGGAGGGTGAAGAGCCTGAAGATACGGATGACCTCGTTTTCAGTGATTTCCGGGTGGACGATGCACCCCAGGAAATGTCTGAAGATCTTGACACCTGGGATCTGAAGGCCATGAAGGAAGCCTTGGCGGATTCTCCTCCGGAGTTCGTTTACCTGCAATACCTTGCCCGACGCAGACTGACAGGGGTAGATCCGGATAGTCTTACTGTACTCCGCCTGTCGGCCCCTGATGGAGAGACCGCTGGCATTATCTGGGGAACAGATGCATGGCTTTCAGCAGAAGTCAGCGCTGTACTGCAAGCCGACCCGGGAGTCTCTTTTATCATGCAGCTGTACATTGAGCCTGAGTACCGGGGGCTTGGAATGTCCCGGATTCTGCTGCAGGCCTATCTTGAAAGATCCCGGGAACGCGGGGTTAAGCGGGTGGTGCTGGATTTATGGGGAAGCATTCCAGAAGGCCTGCGGCACATGTTTATTGAGTACGGGTTTGAGATGTACCGTGAGTCATTAATGCTTGAACTCTCCGCAAGTGGAAATTGATCAAGTTTATTTTGTTTAAACTTGATATGCTTTTTTCAGAATGGCAAAATTATCAGGAGAAAATTGTGCATAGGATTGTAAGGTATTTGCTTTTTATTCTGATTTTCCTTTTGTTTATTATAGGATGTCAGCGCGCTGATCGTGATAGTTCTGAATACGTTTTGGTGAATGGCTCCGAACCGGAATCGCTGGATCCTCATAAATTTGAAGGAATGCCGGAATTCAGGATTTATTGGTCTCTCTTTGAAGGTCTTGCAACTATTGACCCTGTAACAGGCGGGCCTGTTCCTGGCCTGGCAGAAAGTTGGGAGATCAGTGATGACGGTCTTCAGTATACTTTCAAGCTGAGGAAAACTGTCTGGAGCGATGGTATTAAAATTACTGCCCAGACCGTAGTTGATTCATGGCTACGTGGAATGAACCCGGAGACCGCTTCGCCCTCTGCCTGGCTTCCCAATATGTTTATAAAGGGTGCTGAAGATTACAACTCCGGTGCTGCAGGCCCGGAGGCTGTCCAGATTCGCGCCCTGGATGACTATATTTTTCAGATTGATCTGGTTGGCCCCCTCCCATATGTAATAGATGCTCTTACTAGTTATGCTTTTGCAGTAGTTCCCATGCATAATATTGAAAAATATGGTAGCGAATGGATTTTTCCGGAACATTTTGTCGGTAACGGTCCTTTTCTTCTGGAGGAGTGGAAGCCCAATGAATATGTTTCTGTTGTCCCCAACAATAAATACTGGGATAAAAAGAATGTTAGGCTCTCAAGAGTTATTTATCTTCCTGTTGAGGATAATGTAACCGTATATAATATGTTTAAAAGCGGAGAAGTAGATTGGATAACCGAAATCCCTAAGGATATGATTGAACAGGCAAAACAGAATGGCAATACTCACATAGCACCGTCTCTGGAAACATATTACTATGTTATAAATAATTATCGTCCACCTTTTGATGATCCCAGAGTTCGAAAAGCCCTTGCAATCTCGTTCGACAGAAAGGAACTTGTCGATAGTGTTTCAAGGGGTGGAGAAGTTCCTGCATATTCTTTTATTCCACCCAATATGCCTGGATATCCGGGGGATGCTCTCTTTCAGGAGAACATTGAAAAAGCCCGGGAATTGTTGGCTGCGGCAGGATTTCCCGATGGGAAAGGCTTTCCTTTCTTTGATATTCTTTATAATGATTCGGATGATCATAAAAAGATTGCAGAATATATACAGCAGGCATGGGAAGAGAATCTGGGGGTGAAGTGCAGGCTATATAACGAGGTGTGGCAAACCTATCTTGCAGCCCGGCGTGCTCATGATTTTGCTGTTGCCCGTGCAGCCTGGACTGGAGACTATACAGATGCTAATACGTTTTTAGGTACATATGTCTCCGGAAACGCAGGCAATGACGGGCTCTATTCAAACCAGAATTATGATGCAGCTATAAGAAAAGCTGCAATTATGCCTGATAGTCCAGAACGTCAACAGATGCTTCGAAAAGCAGAGACATATCTAATCGGTGATGATATGGGTGTGATCCCTATTTATTTTTATGTATCAACCAATATGATTGATACAAAAAAATGGGGTGGATGGTTCACGAATATCCGGGATTTTCACCCGCTTAAGAACATCTATTTGAAACAATAGTATGTCTATTTTTAACCCGTTTCTGTTTTATTGATAAAGGACAGTCCGCAGCGGTCTGCTATGCGGACTGCCTTGCGTTCAAGTTCAGCTTTTTTACGAAGAGGTAGAACCTCCAGCGTTTTTCTGTCTCCCTCATGGGTAACGAAACTGAGAACTGCGTAGCTTGGCAGGAAGGGGGTGCCCGGGGATATCCCTGATGATTTCCCCTTTGTAAAGGATGTCAGCTGTAGCTCGTCCACAGTGCTGATATTCCAGAACTGTTTTCTGCTCAGAAAAAGAAGTCCATTACGGCTTTCTATTCCGGAATCACTGAATATCCAGCGTTCTTCATACAACGCGCCGAAAAGAGCAAGCAGAAAAAAGATCAGGGGGCCCGCAGCAGGACTCGTAATAAGAGCTCCGGCAACAACGCCACTTATAATAAACAGGCTTAACCTGAACCAGATGCCGATGCTTAAGGATATTTTACCGTCTTCCACGGTCCTGAGTTGCAGCTTCATTTTTGCTCCGACCTGATTCCGAAGGTTTTTTCCACGAAGTCCGGGAGTTCCTCAATTTTTCTTATCACCGGATAATCTGTACTCTCCCGCCGTTTGAGTTCATCAATAAGCAGAACATGCCCGCCCATCTTCTGAAAGGGTTCCAGGTAGGCCGGAACGTCATCGATAAATAGTACTTCCTCTGCCGGATGAGCAATCTCGGTCAGTATACGGGTGTAGACCCCGGGATCAGGTTTTCCCTGCAGATTATTGTAACGCAGATCAAAAACTCTCTCAAACTGATCCAGGATCTCTAGATATTCAAGAACCCTGAGGGCATGCTCCTTCGGGGAGTTGGTAAGGATAGATCGTGAAACGGGGATACTTTTCAGTATCTTTTTGAGTTCGGGGTTTTTCTGCAGATATTTGTTCATATTTTTCGGGTGTACCGCGTCCATATACTCGTCAATTTTATCAAAGCCATAGACCTGGATAAGCCACTGCAGGGTGGTCCCGTAGTCCCGACCCCGGGTTTTTCTCATGGTCCGGGCCTCGTCATCGCTCACCCCAAGGAAGCCGGCGGTATAGTGGTTTATGGCCTCTTCAAAACGGGCACCAAGGATGCTCGATTCCGGATAAAGGGTATTGTCGAGGTCGAAAAGTATATATTTGATCATGGCTTTCAGGCTAACCGAAAGGCCGGAGTGGGGCAAGTCCCTGAAAATCTATATTGACAGACAGGTTAAACAGGTTTAGTATTAACTACCATGGTAGTTAATCAAATTCTAGTCAAATTAAGCGAATTGGGGTACTCCGAGTACGAAGGGCGGGTCTATCTGGCAGTGCTCGAGAAAAGCCCGGTTACTGCTTATGAGGCGTCCAAGAGGGCGGGAGTACCCAGTTCAAAGATTTATCAGGTAATAAACCGGCTTATAGATAAAGGGATGGTCCACCCTGTGGAAGATGAGGGCAAGACGAAGTATCTGCCCCTGCCTCCCGAAGAGTTTATTGATTCCCGCCAGGAGGTTATGGGAAGTATCTTTGAAGGTCTTAAACAGGATTTTGCCGCCCTCGGCGAAGTACGGGAGATCTCCTTTATCTGGAATATGAATAACAGGGAGGAGTTCAGTCTGAGAGCCCGACGGCTTATTCGTGAAGCTGAAAATTCCTTACTGATATCTCTTTGGGGCGAAGAGCTCGAGCTATTCCGGGACGAGCTTGAAGGTGCAAAGCAGAGAGACATTTCCGCAGCAACAGTACTTTTTGGTGAAAACGGAGAAAGCCCTCTGCTGCCTCTGTTTCACCACCCGATTGAAAATACCCTGTTTGCAGAACGTGGAGGCCGGGGTTTTACCCTGGTTGTTGATTCGCGGGAGGCAATGGCTGGAACCTTCTATGCCGACGGGAGGGTCGAGGGGGCATGGAGCAGAAACCGGGGGTTTGTCACCCTGGCGGAAGACTATATAAAACATGATGTTTACATCATGAAGATTGTACGTAGATACGGGAAGGAACTTTCCCGGCGTTTCGGCGATAATTATACTCTGTTGCGGGATGTTTTTTCCGACAGGGAGATTGAAGGCGGTAATTATGAAAATCTGGATTGACGGAAAAATCAAGGAGGAGAGCGAGGCGGTAATATCTGTCTTTGACCACGGGCTCCTCTACGGGGACGGCATCTTTGAAGGTATCCGTATTTACGGTGGAAATGTGTTCAAGCTTGATGAACATCTGGACAGGCTCTACGAAGGAGCCAGGGCGATAAGTCTCACAGTACCGTATTCTCAGGAGGAGCTGGCTTTCTTTACCCGGGAAACTGTTGCAGCAGACGGGTGTGATGAAGGATATATCCGGCTGGTTGTGACCAGGGGCTGCGGGTCTCTGGGAGTCAGTCCTGTCCGCTGTCCCAAAGCTTCTGTTTTTATAATTGTCGGTGGGATTCAGCTGTATCCGGAAGAGTTCTACCGGAAAGGAATTTCACTGATAACCGCATCCATCCGGCGCAGTACTGTGACCAATGTGGATGAGCGGATCAAGTCTCTAAACTATCTGCCTAATGTAATGGCCTCACTTGAGGCTCATAATGCAGGCTGTCAGGAGGCTCTTATTCTGAATCAGGATGGATTTGTGGCGGAGTGTTCTGCGGATAATATCTTCCGCGTACGCGGAGGCCGGCTTGATACGCCCCTGATTTCTTCCGGGGCGCTGGATGGAATAACCCGCAGGACTGTCCTCGATCTGGCGGCGGAGCTTGGTATTCCTGCAGAAGAGCGCATGCTTACCTGCTACGATTTCTATACTGCCGATGAATGCTTTCTTACCGGATCCGGTGCGGAAGTTGTTCCGGTAAGCAGGATTGACGGCCGCAGCATAGGAAAGGGAGAGCCCGGTCCGGTTACTCTCAGACTTGCTGAAGCATACGGTAAACTTGTAAGAAGTCAGAAGCGGTAGGTTCTGGATATATACAGCAAACCGGGGTAGAGTACTGCCATGAAATACTGTGTGCTGCTCCGTTATCTGCTGGTAATGGCCGTTCTTTCGGCAGGGCTCACTGCCCAGTCAGTCGATGAGGTTTCCAGCCTCAAGGTAACGGGGATCCAGTTTGAAGTCAGTCCTGACATCTATGCCTCACAGAATGGTTTCCTGCAGGCGGCGGAAGGCGCAGTTCGGCGGGCTTTGCAGCAGGGAAAGGCGGATCTTCTTATCTTTCCCGAGTATACTGGTGTCTTTTTTGCTTTTTTCGATGCACCTGAATCCCTTGAGGGCATCTCTTCTGTTGAGGAGGGTTTATCATTTCTCAATAGATGGTACGAAGCTGCAAACCTGCATGATTTCTTTCTTGCGGAGAGCGGAAGAGCCGGGGCCGCCATGGATTCTGTCTGGGGCAGCCTTGCACAGAAGTATGGAGTGTATCTTCTGGGGGGTACATATTTTGCCCGGAAGGCGGATTCGGATTCCTCAGCCCTTCAGCTGCGCAACCGTGCTGTTTTATACGGCCCTGACGGGAGAAGGTTCTATCAGCAGGACAAAGTCTATCTGACTCCCTTTGAACAAGAGCTGCTCGCGCTTTCTCCCGGTGATCTGTCCAGTGCACAGCCTGTCAGTATTCATGGAAAGACTGTTGCGGTGTCTATATGCAGAGATACTTTTTTTCCCGTCTGGGAGGATCGTTTCCATGGGGCCGATCTCTGGATAGATATAAAAGCAAACGGTGAGGTGTTTACGTCGGAGCAGGCGGAAATATTCCGTGGAGCCCTGCCTGAACGGCTGGAGCAGCTTCCCGGTACGGTGGGAATGACAGTCTGTCTTAACGGAACTTTCCTCGACCTGCTCTGGGAAGGGCCTTCGAGTGTGATAAAAGTTGAGTCGGGGATATCCGGGAAGGCAGTTCATTGGCTGGATCGTGCCCGGACGGTACGGGGAGAGGATTTTATCTCCGTTACCCTACCATGAGCAGGACGCCGTGAGCGGGAAAGCTTGACAGAGGCTGAATCATTTAGGATGGTACTGGAATCAGGATTACCAATGCCGAGGATAGAATGAAAGAGTTTTTTGCTGATAGAAAAGAGGCTATAAGCCGATTTATGGAGGGCTTTCTTACCTCCCGCGGTGCAGAGCTTGAGAGTATCAATAATCAGGGTGCTCTTGCAGCACAACGCCTTCTGGAGTACAGCAGAGAGGGGAAGATGATCCGGGGAGGCCTTGCCGGCCTTGCCCAGGGGATTTCTTCCGGAAAGATCAATGCTGATGCAGACCGTCTCGGCAGTGTGATGGAACTGTTTCAATCTGCATTGCTGGTTCATGATGATATTATGGACAGGGATCCTCTGCGCCGGGGCAAACCTGCTATGCATATCCAGTATGCCCGCAGTCTGGAAGAGGAACAGGCTGCCTTTCCGGACCGCACCGGGGAATCCCTTGGTATCTGCGTTGGTGATATAGCCTTTTTTCTGGCTTATGAGATTCTGGGATCTCTTGAAGCCTCTGCCGCAACATCCCTCGCTTTGTTAAAGGTCTGTTCCCGGGAAATGACCGGTGTCGGCCTGGGGCAGATGCAGGATATCCGTGCAGGAGTGCTTCCTCAGCCTCCAACCATCGATGAGGTACTCTCACTCTATGTAAACAAGACCGGCAGGTATACTTTTTCTCTGCCCCTTATGAGCGGTGCTGTCCTGGGCGGTGCAAAAGAAGAGCAGATAGATGCCCTCAGTGAGCTGGGAGAGGTTCTGGGGATTATTTTTCAGATCAAGGATGATGAACTTGGTCTCTTTGGTACCCGGGAGAAGATCGGCAAGCCTGTCGGGACCGATCTTTCTGAGGGTAAACAGACTATTTTTTATAATCTGCTTATGCAGAAGTTGAACAAAGAGGATTCTTCCCGGATAAAAGCTCTTGTGGGCCAATTGTCCGTACCGGAGGAAGACGTTGTTTTTGTCCGGAACATGCTGGTCGAAACAGGTGTTATGGAGAAGGTGCGGGAGATCCTCAAATCCCATCAGGACAAAGCCCACCGGATCATGAAACTGCTTCCTCTTGGAAAATCAGAGTACGGCAGAGTACTGACTGATTTTGTTGAGTATAATCTGACCCGGACAGTGTAAGAGATTAAATTCGTCCGGAACGGATAATACCGATTATCAGCCAGAGGCCCAGGAACCCGGCCAGTACGAAGCCCGCCAGGGCGAGCAGGGAGAATCCGAATACCCGGATTCCTCCGTCGCTCTGGTTCATGAAGGAAGATCCAATCAGCAGTCCTGCGATTACTATTGCAAATGAGAGACGGTTGAAGGATTTGTCCAGTTCCCTGGTTGTGGTGTCCAGCCCTTTTACTTCAAGCTCCATCCTCAGTTTTCCTGCCCGCATTTTTTTCAGGATCATGCTTGCGTCACTGGGGAAAGCTCGCACAAACGTTACCGTCTCCCGCAGGAAATCGATTGAATCCGAAAAACGTTCTCCCGGTTTCAGTCTCTCCCGCATGTAGTCATGTATAAACGGCCTGGTTGCCTCAATGATATTATATTCCGGGTCCAGCTCCCGTCCCAGTCCTTCTGCTGTAAGAATTACTTTAAGGGTCAGTGCGAAGTCTGCCGGAAGTGAAATTCGGTAGGTACGGATAATCCTGGAAAGATCTTCTATGATCTTTCCGGCCTGTATATGGGAGAGAGGCATGCTATAGTAGTAGTTGATCAGGTTGTTCAGGTCGTGGCGCAGATCATGTATGGATGTCTCCTCTTCGATGAAGTCCATACGAAGAAAGGTCTGCACAATCTTGTTCGGGTCACGGCGTACAAATCCTTCAAAAAGGCTAAACAGGGCTTCCTTCATATTGCGGTCAATGAAGCCGACCATCCCGAAATCCAGTGGAGCAAGTTTTCCGTCAGGAGTAACAATAAAATTGCCCGGATGGGGATCAGCATTAAAAAATCCGAGCTTGAAGAGCTGTGTCAGGATGTAATTGACTCCCAGATCTGCAAGATGACGGCGTTGTGCTTCAGGAATGTCATCAATAATAAGTTCGCCTACTGTTTTACCTTCAATGTAGGACATGCTTAAAACCGTTGAGTTGGAGGTCTCCCAGTACACCCGGGGTATTATAATATCTTCCTGACTTTCAAAACTTTTACGGAAAAGATCAAAGGCCCGCCCTTCGTGGAAAAAATCAAGCTCCATACGGATGCTGCGGGCAAATTCATCCACTATCTTTACCGGGCCGTAGATCTTGAATGAGGGAAGATACTTTTCTGCCAGGTCGGCGAGATCCTTTAAAATTGAGAGATCGGTTTCTATGAGATTTACTATCCTGGGGCGGCGGACTTTTACGGCCAGTTCGGTGCCGTCAAGACTTTTTGCCCGGTGAACCTGGGCGATGGAAGCTGAGGCTTTCGGGTTTGGATCGAACCAGCTGAACAGTTCATTAAGGGGTTTCTGAAAACTCTGTTCGATTTCGGCAATAATTTCCTCCCCCGGAAGGGGTAGTGCCGAGGTCTGCAGGTTTGCCAGTTCTTCGGTATAGTCTTCCGAGAGAATGTCGGATCTAAGGCTCATGATCTGTCCGAGCTTTATAAAGGTTGGTCCCAGATCTTCAAGAAGGAAGCGCAGCCTTACAGCCATTGGGTCTTTCGGTGAAACAGTGACCCCCCGTTTCTGAAAGCGACGAAGCATTCTGGGACCCTTGATAATTCCCAGATGTACCAGGAAATCATCAAAACCGTAGGCAATAATCTTGGCAATTATTTTTCTGTAGCGGCCGATTTTTCCAACACGGTGATCTTTTTTTCTACTGAACAGTTTTCCCACAAATACATTCTACTGCCATATGGATGTAGAATCCAGTACGAAGATTTTAAAAGCCGCTGATACGCAGGGTGGTGAAAAAACTGAATTGTATCAGAAGATAATAGCCAGGCAGCTTTGATCTGGTTTTCAGGTTCCCAAGTTTGTAGAAGAAAGCGCACACTGCTGCAATAAGAAACCAGGCCAGATAGTTCTGCAGAGGAATGCCTGCGGTGGTATCCCATGTCCAGTAATGCAGAGCGACTGCAGCCGGTTCCATCATCCAGTCAAATAATGCCGCAAGCAGTCCGGTTAATACTGCACCCCGCAGAGGGTTGTTGATGTAGCGGAACACGAAGGAGGAGAGGGCGAAAACAATAATCGTCCAGTTGAAACCGATGATCAGGGGAACTTCAAGAAACTTGATCCCCAGAGTACTGCCATAGTGATAGGGCCCAAATACTGCTCCTGTAGCAACCCCTGCGGTTTCTGCGGCAAAGGTAAAGAGATAGGTTCCTGCCGTCCAGAGAAGGAGATGCCGTGGATCATCTCTCAGTGTGCGCAGTAAAACAAGTATACTGGCGGCACAAAGTATATAAGGGGTCAGCTGCAGCATCAGAGGAAGGGTTGCAGCTTGCAAATGCCCGGTAAACCCGATAATAAAAACCAGCCCCAGTGCTGAAGCGGTTATTTTATCGGCATGGTTCCTGTCCATTACCCTATCACCGTATTCTTCAGCAGGGAGGCGAAAATTCTCAGTTTTGAGGGCTTCACTTTTTTCAGATACACAATGTAGGGGTTTTTCTCAATGACTGCTGCTGTCCAGAGGTACATATCTCCTGCAGTTTTTATGGGTATGCGGTAACGTTTGGGTATCAGTTTATAGCCTGCTTCTGCCTGCTTCTGCCATTCCTTATAACGTCTGGTCTGCTTCTGCATAAACTGGATAAAGGCATCATCTTTTTTGCGGGTCTCCTCCTCTTTCAGGGAGGTGAGGGCCGATTCCTCCAGGGGCAGATATCGTCGGCCGAGGCTGATGTCTTCATCAATATCGCGAATGAAGTTTATGTACTGCATGGAGCGTCCCAGCATTTTTGCGGATTCTTCTGCTTCTCCGGGAAGGTCCATAATCCTTCCCATAAACAGTCCGATGACCTCCGCTGAACCATATATGTAGGTCAGGGTATCTTCGAGTCTGTCATAATCTGTTTTTTCAAGATCCATCTCCATGGATGAGAGAAAGGCTTCTGTCCAGGCAGGATCAAACCCTCTCTCTTTGGCCAGATCGACGAAAGAATCGATAATCGGATTATCCGCCGGGATACCGGCCAGGGCTTTGTGGTAGTTTTCCCTGAAACGGTAGAAACCTTCCCGGTCCTGGGGCTGGGAATCCACGTAGTTGTCGGCCACCCGTACGAAGGCATAGAGCACGGATACCTCATCCCGTACGGGCCGGGGGAAAAAAATGCTTGAGTTGAAATAGGTTTTGCTTCCTGCTTTGAACACCTGCTGATGTATTTTCTGGGCCTGAATTCTTCTGTTCATCTGTTTATTCCTGAAAATCAATTTCTCCCAATCATATCTGCAACTACCTGACTGGATATGACCGCCATGGGTACCCCGACGCCGGGATGGGTATACTGCCCCGAGTAGTAGAGGTTTTTCAGCTTTTTAGATCTGTGGGCCGGTCTGAATACGGCTGTCTGTAAAAGAGTATGCGCAAGCCCCAGGGCTGTTCCCTTCCAGGCATTGTAATCTGCAGTAAAATCCCGCTGGCTGTATATACGGCGTATTTTCACATCATTGTGAAGATCTTCTCCGGTGACGTTTTCCACATGGGAAATCACTTTCTCCGCGTATGTTTCCCGGATTTCATCCGTATCTGCAAGGCCGGGAGCTGCGGGTACAAGGATAAAAATGTTCTCTCCGCCTTCAGGCGCTGAAGTTCTGTCGGTTTTTGAATTACAGCTCATATAGAAGCAGGGATTTTCAGGCCAGGACGGGGAATCAAATATGGTTGAAAAATGCTCATCCCAGTTTTCACTGAAATAGAGGTTATGATGTTCCACTGATTTCAGTTTATGTCCGAGTCCGAGATAGATGATAAACATGGAAGGAGCCAATGTCCGTTTTTTCCAGTACCGGTCAGAGTATGAATGGTACTGCCGCGGAAGCAGCGCGGTCTCCGCGTGATGGTAATCCGCAGTATCCACCACAATATCCGCCTTCCACTCTGTCGAGCCGGAGCGAACGTTTGTAATCCTGTCTCCGGTGAAATCATATCCGCTGACAGGTGTGCCGGTTTCAATTACTGCTCCCATCTCAACCGCCAGTCTGTGGAAGCCCTCTGCGGCGCCTGCAAGGCCTCCTTCCGGGTAGTATACCCCAAGGGAGAGATCCACATGGGACATAATTGAATAGAGGGCTGGAGCGTTGCCAGGGCGGGTGCCAAGGAATACCATTGCATATTCAAGAATCTGCTTTGCCCGTGTATCCTGGAAGTATCGGCTTACAAATGAGTCCAGTCCACTGAAGAGATTGAGCCTGAGCCCTTCTGTCAGCATCCTGCGGTTGAAAAACCGGCTTATGGAACGGAAATCTTTATAGAGAAAATCATGCATTGAAACATCGTACTTGTATTTAGCCTGTCCCAGATATTTGTCCAGCCGTATTCCCCCCAGGGGTTCAAAACTGTCGAAGAGTGCACGGTTTTCTTCGTGATTATCTGTAATCGTGACGGGAGCAGCCTTCTCGAAAAATACTTTGTAAAACGGGGAGAGCTTTTTGAGGTTGTAGTACTCGTCCCTCCTTCTTCCGAGGGTGGAGAAAAAAGCATCAAACACATCCGGCATGAGATACCAAGAGGGGCCCATATCAAAGCTGAAACCACTCTGTTTCCATGCCCGGGCTCTCCCTCCTGTCTCACTGTTCTTTTCCAGTATAGTTACGCTGTAGCCCTGTCCAGCCAGAAGGGAGGCGGTGGAAAGCCCGGCAAACCCGGCACCTATGACTACTGCTTTCTCTGCCATTACTAAATCTCCCAGCTCCAATATAACGAAAAGAAGGTAAGAGAAAAACCCGATGCCCCCTTACTTGCAACTTCTTCGCTGGTTTCTTAATATATCTGGAAGCGGCCTGTCAGGAGGTTTTTGTGAATTCTCTCAATTTTACTATTCCCAGACTCGGGGAAGCAAAAATTCAGTCACCAGTAAAGATGTCTACCCAAACCGGCGACAATATTGCGAATTATGTAAGGGATGACGAGTTTATTCTTTATAATATCGATGCCAAACCCGGCAGCTACAACCTTGAATACAAACATGGAGACCTGCTGGAGAAAGCCGGTCCCCGGGAGAAAATCTACTTTTCACCCGGTCATGTTCATGCGGGAATAGTCACCTGCGGCGGTCTCTGTCCAGGTCTTAACAATGTTATCCGTGCCATTGTGCGCACTCTCTGGTTCAGTTACGGTATTCAGCGTATTTCAGGTATCCGCAACGGCTACCGGGGGTTTCTGCCTGAATACGGTATCCCGGTGATGCCCCTCGACCCTGAGATTGTGGATGATATTCACACCAAAGGTGGAACGATCCTCGGTTCAAGCCGGGGCGGTTCAGATGTTGAGGCTATCTGTGATTCCATTACCCGGATGAACCTGAATATTCTGTTTACTATCGGCGGTGATGGAACACAGCACGGTGCCTTTCTTATTGCAGAGGAGCTGAAAAAGCGTAACCAGAAAATTGCAGTAATCGGTATTCCCAAAACTATTGATAACGACCTCGCCTTTATTCAGAAATCCTTCGGTTTTGAAACAGCTGTTTCAAAAGCGGTAAATGCTGTATCAAGCGCCCATACCGAGGCCTATGATGCAATAAATGGTATCGGTATTGTGAAGGTTATGGGCCGGGAGTCCGGTTTTATTGCAGCACATACAGCTCTTGCCAACAATGAGGTTAATTTTGTACTTATTCCTGAAATTGATTTCGATCTGGAAGGGGAGTACGGCCTGTTCAACACAATCCGGAAACGTCTGGAGCGGCGGCATCATGCAGTTCTCTGTATTGCAGAGGGCGCAGGGCAGCGGTATCTGAAGGAAAAGAAGGGAACCGATGACTCGGGAAATAAAATTCTCGGTGATATAGGGATGTTTCTCAAGGATAAGATCAAGACATATTTTAAATCCATCGATACCGAGGTTAACATCAAGTATATTGACCCCAGTTACATGATTCGTTCCGCACCTGCGAATCCCAACGACTCAATCTACTGTGCCCGGCTTGGAACCAACGCAGTCCATGCCGCCATGGCCGGCCGGACCCAGACGCTTATCAGTCTGGTGAATAACACCTTCGTTCATCTGCCTATTGAGATTGCCATAAACAAACGAAATACCGTTGATCCTGAGGGCCCTCTCTGGCGGGATGTTGTGGGAGCTACTCATCAGCCCCTGGTGATGAAAAACGAATAACAAACTCTGTTTGTCATCGGCAGCTCTGCAATGCTATCATGGAGTTGCCGATGATAGATAAAACTGTTGAAGCACCAACAATCCTTGTTCCCTATATCCCTGCTCCTGCGGACTGCGGTTGTCAGGATGTATTCTTCTATCTTCGTCCGGAGACAAACGGGATTCAGGTTGAAAGCCGCATTATGCGGGTGATCCAGCAGGATGATCGTTACCGGGATTCCATAGAGCTTGCCTATCTGGCAAATCTGCCGGGGTCTTTTATTCTTGAAAACAGAATTGTCCGCCGACATTATCATATCAAAATTCATTTTGCCAGGAAGGGAGTCGACGCTTTTACGGAGTATATGAAAAAAGCCTTCCGGGATTTTACCGGCATTAATTCGGATTCTGTTGAGATTCTCGGAGCTTTCGATGCCTGTGATGCCCTTGGTTTAAGCGGAGAGGAGCTGTTTCATACCTGGGTTCCTGTCGAAGATATGCTAACTGTCTGCGGCCAGAGTATCAAGAAGGTCCAGGGTACCTGGGTGGTTAATTATGATATTCCCGCAATTCTGCAAAGTAATAACATGGACACGGATATTGCAGTGATGATCTTTAGAACTCCTCTCGGATACAGTGATATTCACCAGATGGTGGAGAGCATAGGGCGTGAACTTCATCATTCCGATCTTCTGAAGAAAGAGGTCCCCCTGGCACGCGCTTTTCATTACTCCAAAGGCCCCTTTGAACAGATTCTGGATGCTGAAGGATATCTCTACAGGGAAAACGGTGAGAGCTGGGGGATTGAAAGCTCTCGTTTCTGCTCTTATCTCACGGAGATTAAGGGATTCAGCTTTGAGGAAGTGGCCGGTGCCCTGAACCATTCAATCTTCGGCTTTCATCATTCCACTCCCGGGGGAGACGGGTACCGCGAGGAGGATATTTTTCTCTATACTCGGGGAGATTCTTATCCTGAAGCTGCGGAGAAATTAAGCAGAACGGCAGCTCAATACTGTGTTTTTGGCGGTGATGAAGAGGAAAATATTGTAAAATATCTCTAAAATGAACCAAATGTTAAAAAAATCGTTTTAATGGATAAAAAATTACTGTAACCTCTGGATTCTTCTGATGTTTTTTATTATAGTTAGGTCATAATCTTTCCGGGTGTCAGAGGAATCTGAAATAGTTCTTTTGACTATGCCCGACCTTTTATTTCCCCCCAGGGTTTTACCTCCTTTCCCTGGGGGTTTTTTTTGCCTTCTTGTTCGATGTATCCATCTTCTCTACAATAGCTCTATCTTGACCTTGGAGAATTGCGTGATTCGTCTGCTGCACACTTCTGATCTGCATTTGGGGCACCGGCTGCTTGAGCGAAGCCGGATTGAGGAGCAGAAACTTTTTCTGGAATGGCTGGTCCGGCTTATTCGGGAAGAGGCAATAGATCTCCTGATTATTGCAGGTGATATCTTCGATACAGGTACTCCTCCCAATGCGGCAATTGAGCTTTATTATGATTTTTTACACCTGGTATCTCCCTCTTTAAGCCTCGGGACTGTGATTGTAGGGGGAAACCACGATTCACCCGCTATGCTCAATGCTCCGGGAAGTCTTTTAAAAGCCTTTAATGTACATGTGACCGGTGGAGCTGCCGCACCGGCGCATGAGCTTATTATTCTGAATGATCCCGCGGGAACCCCTGCGGTATGTATTGGTGCAGTGCCCTTTCTACGCGAACGCGATGTGCGGATCCCCAGACCGGGGGAGAGTTTTGAAGACCGGGACCGCAGTATGGTGGAGGGGATTCGGGATCACTACATACAGGTTGCTCAAGCCGGAGTCCCGGCGGGTCTCCCTTTTATTGTAACCGGACATCTTTTCGCCGGTGGTGAACGAAGCGACGGTGAACGCGATCTGTATCTCGGCAGTCTCGGGCAGGTGGGTGTCTCTGTTTTTCCCGGTAATGCGGACTATTACGCTCTGGGGCATCTGCACCGGGCGCAGAAGGTTGCCGGAAAGGAAGAGATAAGATACTCAGGCTCACCTCTTGCTCTGGACTTCGGTGATGACTCGGTAAAGAGTGTTGTTGTTGCAGAAATGGATGATTCCGGGCTGGATGCTGTTCGGGAAATTCCCGTACCTGCATTCCGTCGGCTTGTGAGTCTGAAGGGAGCATTACCTGAAATCCTCTGGAAGTTGAATGATTTAACCGCCGGTTCCGGAGCTCTGACACCCTGGGTGGACATTCAGGTGGAAGATTCTCTACCGGATGCGCAGGAGCGGATTGAGGAGGCTGCGGCTAATCTTGCACTTGAAGTTCTCCGGGTTCGCTACGGTACTACCGGTACAGACGCTGAAGATCCCTGGGGGGAGGGTGAACAGCTTGAAGAGCTTTCACCCCTGGAGGTGTTTCGACGCTGCTGTGAGTCACAGGGTGTTGATACGGATGACGCTCTTGAGGGGGCATACGGGGAGCTGCTGTTGCAGGCTGAAAGGAATATCGCAGAGAACAGAATCCTGGAGGACATATGAAAATCCTTCGTCTGGCTTTCTGCAATCTGAACTCCCTCCGTGGAGAGTTTTCCGTAGATTTTACAGGGTATCCCTTTGAATCCGCCGGTCTGTTTGCGGTTACCGGACCTACTGGAGCAGGGAAATCAACGGTTTTTGATGCAGTTTCCCTTGCGCTGTATGGTGAAACTCCCAGGCTGCGCAAACGCAGCAGCAGCGGAGAAGGAATATATGAGATAGTTTCCCGGCATACCGCTGAAGCCTGGGCGGAGGTGGAGTTTCAGGTGCCTTCGGGCAACTACCGGTCACGCTGGGAAACTCATCGGGCACGGGGAAGTGTCAAAGGTGCTTTTCAGCAGCCGCGGATGCGTTTGCAGCGGACTGCTTCCGGGCTGAAAGATACGGACGAACTGCTGGAAGAAAAGCTCAGCGAAGTACCTTCCAGAGTTACAGATCTTACCGGTCTCGATTTTACCCGTTTTACCCGTTCCATGCTTCTGGCCCAGGGGGCATTTTCCGCTTTTCTTGAGGCCTCTCCTTCGGAGCGGGCGGAATTGCTTGAAAAGATGACCGGATCCTTTATCTATTCCGAGGTTTCCAGGCTCGCGTATGAGCGGGCCAGAGAAGAGGAACAGAAAGAGGCAGAACTGAAGAAGCGGCTGGAAGATCTTCCAGTTCTTGATGAAGATGCCCATCGGCTGCTGGAGTTTTCTCTGGGTGAGATCCGAAACCGGAGGAAGGAGTCTCTGGCGGATCGGGATCTGCTGATTACCTCGCTGGAGAAATCCCGACGCAGGAATTTCTTAACCTCTGAACAGGGAAAACTCACTGTTCAGCTTGATTCCCTGGATGGTCGCCGGGAGGAAATGACTGCCCTGCGTAAAGCTCTTGAATTGCACGACAAAGTTCTTCCCCATCGGGGAGATTTGCAGAATCTTGAACGATTGGTGCAGCAGGAGTCGGCGCACTCGGAGCGGATTGAGCTGCTCGAGGAGCAAACCGGGAAAGCCGATGCAGAGGCACAGGTGCTGCTTGGTCAGATGGAGAACGCCGCAGCAGATATCGGGATTAAGAAGGAGTCCCTCAAGGAGCTGCTGCGGATACAGCAGCAGGCGGAGAAAATCGCAATCACTATTTCCGGGTTTGATACCCGTATTGCGGATGAGGATAGACGTCAGCGGGATATCCGGGAAAGACTCCTTAAAAGAAAAGAGGAAGTTGAAGCCGGCCGTTCCCGCATAGCAGATATCAGTGAAGAGCTTAAAGGTCATGAAGTTCTGGTTTCAAGCCGGGCATTCGCTGATCTCCATGATGAAATCGGTCTTATACGAATTCGTCTCAAAGAAAAGAGCGAGGCAGAGGAATCTCTGGGCTCTCTCGATGAGGACTTGCGTGAGTGCAGACTTCGACTGGCGGATCTTGAGGATGAGAGCGGTGAAGGGCATGGCGACACCGGCGGGGAAGAAGAGCTTCTGCGGTGCCGCAGTCAGTTTGAGGAGATAGATACCCGCATCGGTCTGTTGCCTGAAAGAAAGCTGTTGTCAGAAGAGAGGAAAAGCCTTGAGAAAAAGCTGTCCACAGCACAATTCATTGAGGAGCAGAGAAATGAACGTAAGTCTCTGGAGACTGAAATAGCTGCCATCGGCGATGATCTCTCACTGGTTGATGCTGAATTTACAACCCGACAGAAGCATGCCGAAGGGCTCAAGAATCGTCTTGATGCCCGGCGGAGCAACGCATTAGCCTCTGCTGCAGCGGTTCTAAGAGGCGCTCTGCGTAAAGGCCGTCCCTGTCCTGTCTGCGGAGCTAAGGATCACCCGTCCACTGATCAGGGGGAGCTCTTTGATTCTCCTGAAGGTCTGGTACAGGAGGATGACGGTGTTGAGGAGGAGTACCGGCAGTCGCTGATTCTGCTTGCGGAATCCGGAGAAGGGAGAAAGCATCTTCATAAATCTATCGCTGAAAAGGAAGAGCTTCTCCGATCCCTCAAAGGTAATCATGAGGATAGTGATACATATAGTGATATTTCCGGGATCGAAAAAGAGATCAGCAGTCTGGAAAATCAACAGGAGCTGCTGGACAACCTGGAATCAAAGCGAACTGATCTTTTTCACCGTCTAAGCGACCTGACCGAATCCGCCCGGGTTCGCAGCAGTGAACTGCAGAAGCGGCAGCATGATGCTGTTGTCTGCAGGCAGCGGCTGGAACGTCTGGAGCAGGAACGGGGCAGGCTCCTTGATACTGTTGTCCTGGCGGATGGTTTTCTTGAAAAGATCCTCGTTCCGGCAGGGCTTGAGCCCTCAGCTGATAATATAGAAGCACTGATTGAGGATTCCCTCAGGAGATTCCGCACGGCTGTTGAGTCTCATCGCACTCTTAGTGGTGAAATCCGGTCAATAGAAGAGCGAACAGCTCTTTTTGAGAAGGAGATTTCCTCTGTACAGGCGGAGGTAGAAGCCGGTGACGCTGTATTGGATAAAATCACTTCTGAAAGAGGTGAGCAGACTGCACGTCTATGGGAGCTTACCGGCGGAGGAGACCCGGATGAAATGGTCAGGAAGGGAGAGCTGGATCTCAGCACTGCCGAAGCTGCGGAATCGGCTGTGAAACAGAAGCTTGCAGCTGTGAGAGAAGAGTCTGCCAGGCTTCAGGGGCTCTGCGCTGCAGCTGAAGAAAACCGGAAACAGATTATAATTGATAAAGATAATATGGAATCTTTCCTGCTGGAAACTGCCCGTTCTCTGGGTTTCAATTCACTCCCGGCGTTTTCCGCGGCACTTCTGGATAACTATATCAGTCGCAAACAGGAGCTTGAAGGTTTTGAATCCCGCCGTAACGATCTCATACGTGAAATTCGCACTATAGACACGGAACTGAACTCTCTTCAGGATGTTTCAAATGATCTCTCCCGTCTGGAAGCGGAGCTGGCATCCCTGGACGAACACCTTGATCAGCTTCAGCAGGAGCAGTTTTCCATGATGCAGCAGCTGGACAGGGAGCGGGAGCATCGCAAGCTTAGGGACTCTCTGGAAATACAGCTGACTGATCAGTCCCGGGAGTTCGTTCTGTGGTGGCGCCTCCGTCAGGTGATAGGTTCCGCCAGGGGTGATGTATTCCGCAGATTCGCCCAGGGGCTTACGCTGGATTTTCTTATCCGTCTTGCCAACGGCCATCTGAACCGTTTCTCCGGCCGTTACCGTCTGCAGCGACAGCAGGGGGATGAACTTTCCCTGGAAATCAGCGACACCTGGCAGGCTGATACCGTTCGTCCCGTGGCAACTTTGTCCGGGGGAGAAACCTTCCTGGTCAGTCTTTCCCTGGCGCTGGGGCTCTCTGAGCTTGCGGGCAGAAAAACCCGCATCGATTCACTTTTCCTGGATGAAGGCTTCGGGACACTGGATGCTGAAACTCTGGAAACTGTACTTGCCGCATTGGACACCCTCCAATCGGGAGGGAAGCTCATCGGTGTTATTTCTCATGTGGAGGTTTTAAAGGAGCGGATTCCGGTACAGATAAGGATTTCCAGGAAGGGGGCTGGTTCCAGTACCATCAAAGTGGTACCGGAACCTGTAGCCTGAGCAGTTATTTCCAGCAGACCCGGGGGTTACGGGCAGCCAGTACTTCATCAAGCCTGCCCACCGGTGTGCTCACCGGAGCAGCTCTGAGGAACTCCGGATCTTCCATCCCTTTCTTCGCAAGCTCGATAACGGTTGATATAAAGTGATCCAGGGTCTCCCTGTTTTCCGTTTCTGTGGGTTCAATCATTAGAGCTTCATGCACAATGAGAGGAAAATAGACCGTGGGTGGATGAATCCCTTTGTCGATGAGTCCCTTGGCAATATCCGTGGCGGTAACGCCGTAATGTTCCTTGAGCTTCCGTGCGGAGGCTACAAATTCATGCTTGCACAGACTGTTATAGGGAATATCAAGCGCTTTCTCCAGACCTTTTCTACAGTAGTTTGCATTCAGTACTGCTAACTGTGATGCCAGAGCAAGTCCGTCTCTTCCCATGGTATGGATATAGGCGGCGGCCCGTACTATTACACCCGTATTGCCGTAGAACCCTGCTACTCTTCCCATGCTCTCCCTATTACCTTCGGAAAGCAAATAGGAGTGGTCATCTGTGCATACAATATCCGGTCCGGGGAGAAAGGACTTTAGTCTGCTGCTCACCAGGACCGGTCCGGCACCGGGTCCTCCGCCTCCATGGGGGGTTGAAAATGTTTTGTGCAGGTTCAGGTGAACCACATCAAATCCCATGTCACCCGGGCGGCAGCGGCCCATGATTGCATTCAGGTTGGCTCCGTCGTAGTAGAGAAGTCCTCCCGCGGCATGTATTTTCGCAGCAATTTTATCAATCTCCTGTTCAAACAGCCCGAGAGTATTGGGGTTTGTAAGCATAATACCCGCCAGATTATCGTTGAGATGCTCTTCCAGCGCCTCCAGGGAGACCAATCCCCTTTCATCGGAGGGTATTTCAACCACGTCGAATCCGGCTATATGCGCGGATGCGGGGTTGGTTCCGTGAGATGAGTCGGGCACAAGAATCTTCCTGCGCTCTTTTCCACCATTTGCATTGAAGTAGCTTCTGAAGAGCTTCATTCCGGTGTATTCCCCCTGTGCCCCGGCGAAGGGCTGCAGGGTTCCCCAGGACATGCCGGTTATTTCACAAAGGTCTGTCAGCAGGTGGTGCATCAGCTCAAGTGTTCCCTGGGCTGCCTGCACAGGAACATAAGGGTGCAGAGCGGTGAATCCTGTGAGAGCGGCAATATCCTCGTTTACCTTGGGGTTGTATTTCATTGTGCAGGAGCCGAGGGGGTAAAAGCCCAGATCGACGCCGAAATTCCTGCGGGAAAGGCCGGTGAAGTGGCGAACCACATCAACTTCGGAGAGTTCCGGCAATTCCGCGGGGTTCTCTCGCAAAAGTGCTGCAGGAATCAGCTCTTCCGCAGTCTTTACCGGTATATCCGTATCCGGAAGCCGGTATCCCCGGCGACCACTGCGACTGCGCTCAAAAATCATGGGGAATTCACTTCTCATCCCAGGACCTCCTTCAGTGCATCGGCAAGTCTGTCAATCTCTTCTCTGGTCCGCTTTTCCGTAACCGCTATAATAAGACGCTTGGGATCTCCCTGCGGATGAAGTCTTGTTTCGGGAACGCCGGCGAAGAAGCCTGCTTCGACCAGGTTGTCCACTGTCTCTGCCGCATTGTTTGTCAGGTTCAAGGTGAATTCATTGAAGAATTCCCCGGGAAAAGCAGCTTCAACACACGGATGAGCCGTAAGCTTTTCAAAGGCGTAGCGGGCGTTGTTCAAATTGCGCAGGGATGTTTCCCGGAACCCCTCTCTGCCCAGCAGACTCAGATGTACTGTTGAAGATAGAGCTGCCAGCGCCTGATTGGAGCAGATGTTGGAGGTTGCCCTCTGGCGCTTGATATGCTGTTCCCGGGCCTGCAGGGTAAGCACAAATCCGCGGTTCTCATCAACATCACAGGTCAGCCCGGAAATTCTACCCGGCATTTTGCGTATCAGCTTCTCCTCGGCAGCAATATACCCTGCTGTGGGGCCCCCGTAGTTCTGGGGCAGCCCCAGGGGCTGGCAGTCTCCCACCGCGATATCGGCTCCCCATTCTCCCGGAGACCGACAGACTCCAAGACTTAAGGGGGTTGCGGAGATAATCAGAATGGAGCCGTTTGCATTTATCTGTTCGTCCAGGCCGGTCAGATCCTCGAGAATGCCGTACATATTGGGGGTCTGAATCAGAACACCCGCTACTGACCCGTCCAGACTCTCTGAGAGTTCCTGTCGGGACGTTGCTCCGTCTTTCTGCCCGAGAATACGAATATGTATACCCAGATCAGCATAATAGGTTTTCATTACATCGATAGTGGCGGGATGAACAGTGGAAGATACCAGTATGGTATCGCCTTTTTTGACGCTGTTCAGGGCCATGGCCGCTGCTTCCGCGGCTGCAGTATGGCCGTCATAAAGCGATGCATTGGATACATCCAGACCGGTAAGGCGGCATATCATGCTTTGAAATTCGAAAATACCCTGCAGCATCCCCTGAGACATCTCCGCCTGATACGGGGTGTAGGCTGTTGCAAACTCCGAACGTGAGGTCAGGTGCCCCACTGCCGCAGGTATAAGATGGTCGTAGATACCGCAGCCGAGAAATGATACCGGCTCTACCCGGTTTTTACGGGCAAGGCTCTCCATTCGGCGGAATACCTCGAACTCTCCTGCCCCGGGGGGAAGGCTGAGTTCCCTTTTCAGGCGGACCGATTCAGGAATATCAGCAAAAAGATCATCCAGCGATCCGGCTCCGATGCTGATCAGCATCTCCCGGATGTCTTCTTCCGTATGTGGCAGGTAAGGAAACATTCTTTCTCTATTCCTCGTTTTCAGCCAGGAACTTTTCGTATCCTGCTGCATCCAGGAGGGTATCAACCTCAGAAGGGTTACTCATTTTAATGGCGAAAAGAAACGTGCCGTAGGGATCCTGATTGACCTTTTCAGGTGCATCTTCAAGTTCTGCATTCACTTCTGTTATGGTACCTGATACGGGCGCATAAATAGAGGAAGCAGCCTTTACGGATTCGATAGTGGTTACCTCATCTCCTTTAGATACTTCGGTTCCCGTTTCGGGAATTTCCACATAGACAATTTCTCCGAGACTTTCCTGGGCATGATCGCTGATCCCCACCAGGGCGATGTCGCCCTTAACCTTCACCCACTCATGGCTTTCAAGATACTTGATGTCTTTCTTTATTTCTGTGCTCATTCTTCACTCCTTCCGCAGAATTTTTCGCCCCTTCAGGCGTATGCTTTTTTATAAAAGGGAGTTGCAGTGACTGCCGCCTGCCGCAGCTTCCCGTTAATTTCAACTTCAACAATATCCCCGGTTTTAACCAGATCCCTGGGCAGCCGGGCAATGGCGATAAAGCTATCCAGGCTGGGAGATTTTCCTCCGCTGGTAACCTCTCCTTCAAGTTTTCCTGCAATATAGACAGAGTATCCCTGGCGGGGTACTCCTTTATCAGTCATCTGCAGGCCTCTGAGGATCCGGTAGTTGCCGGATTCCACCATGCTTGTAAGAGCTTCTTTTCCGATGAAGTACTCCTTCTTAAAATTGATAAAGCTCTTGAGCCCTGCTTCAAGAGGGCCTGCCTCTGCCGTCAGTTCATGGCCGTAAAGAGGCAGCCTGGCTTCCATTCTCAGGGTATCGCGGCAGCCTAACCCGCAGGGCAGGGCGCCTCTGCTTCCGGTGTGGTTTACCAGGGTGGTGTAGATACCGGCGCCTTCCCCTGCGGGACAGTAGATTTCAAAACCGGATTCCCCTGTGTAGCCTGTGCGGGAAATAAGAACCTCAATACCGGATAATGACACCTTCTCTTCAAAGCCGTAAAACGGAATATCTGCAAGGTTGGTATCTACCAGGTTTTGCAGATACTCTTCCGCCTTCGGGCCCTGCAGCGCTATCTGTGCCCAGGCGTCAGACCGGTTTTCAACAGTAAGTGTCGCGGTTCTGTCGGCTGATTCCGGGTTGTCTGTATTGATCCACCTGAAGTCTTTTTCAGTGTTGGCGGCGTTGACCACCAGCATAAAACGCTGATCCCCCAGTCTGTAGATGACAAGATCGTCTACTGATCCCCCGTCGGGATAGCAGAGAATGGTATACAGACAGCGACCTGTTTCCAGAGTATCGACAGCCCCGGTAACAAGTTTATCCAGGTATTCGCATGCTCCCTCGCCTTCGATGAAAATCTCCCCCATATGGGAGACATCAAAGATTCCGGCGTTGGCGCGTACGGTTTTGTGCTCGGTTATGATTCCGGCGGCAAACTGTACCGGCAGCTCCCAGCCGCCGAAGTCAATCAGTTTAACTCCGTCCATTGAGCTGTACGCTGCATAGATGGGGGTTCTTTTTAATGATTTCATTATATCCTGCCTCGTGATTTAAGGATAACTCTGTTCCCTGTTATCCGCTATAGGGGACTTTGCTGTTGTAGCATTTGTACACAACAAAGGTTTCCACCGAGTCTATGTCCTTGATTCTTGAAACTTCCTGCGTGTAGAACTCAAGGAGGTTGAAATCCTCTTCAAGAAGGACATCGACGAGCAGGTCAAAACGGCCGGTAACAACCTTAACGCCGAGAACGCCTCTGAGCCTGCTGATCTCCTCTCCCTTTTTGACCAGATCCATGGTGGAAAGCTTTACTCCCACCACAATAAGCTGCCCGCCGGGGATAGCTTCGGGCTCAACAAGAGCTTTTATTTCCATTTGTCCCGATTCGGTCATTCTGTTAACCCGGCTGCGAACAGTATTTTCCGTAACCTCAAGTTCTTCCGCAATTTCCCGGAAGGAACGTCTGCCGTCTTTTAATCTGATGAGGATATCGCAGTTAAGCTGGTCAAGTATCATGAATGCAAATTTCATCAAAACTTATGATAATGTCAATATGTTGTTGGTAAATTGATGAAAAAGTTATTTGTTGTCCAATATAATGATGAAAAAGGTGCTATGGTTATTATGAGTGCGAATGTTTCCCCTGTGGGGGTCAATCTTGGCGGTCAGTTGGCAAAATGCTATAGTGAAGCCAGTATGAGATTTACAGACTTTGATTTTCATCCTGATATCCTTAAGGGTATCCAAGAAGCCGGCTTTGAAGAGTGTATGCCTGTTCAGGAACAGTGTTTTCAGGCCGTTTTTGCCGGCAAGGATGTAACCGCCCAGTCCCAGACGGGGACGGGAAAAACCGCGGCTTTTCTTCTTTCCATTTATCAGCTGTTTTTATCCAACGGAATAGAGAAGAAAAAAGCCCTTATTGTCGCTCCCACCAGGGAGCTTGTTGTACAGATTGAAGAGGAAGCAAAACTGCTGGGAAACCATCTTGACCTCAAGGTAGGCAGTTTTTACGGCGGGGTCGGGTATGCCAGCCAGGAACATCTGCTGAAAGACGGGGTAGACATTTTTGTCGGTACTCCGGGTCGACTGATAGATTTCGGCAAACAGAAGAAGATCGATTTCAAGGAGTTTGGTGCAGTTGTCATTGACGAGGCTGACAGGCTTTTCGATATGGGATTTCTTCCGGATCTGAGAAAGCTGGTTAAAATGCTGCCAACACTGAATGAGCGGCGGACGCTGCTTTTCTCCGCGACCATGAGTGTCCGGGTGCAGAACCTTGCCTGGGAATATATGCGTGATCCAGCGCATATCGAAATTGAACCTGAGCAGATTACCGTGGAGGAGATTGAGCAGAGTATTTATCATGTCTCCCGTGACGAGAAAATGCGCATGCTTATCGGTATTCTGAAGAAGTTTCAGCCCCCTACGGCCATTATTTTCAGTAACACAAAATTTGCCTCCGTTGAGGTTGCAAAACGACTCTCCCTAAACGGATTTCCCTGTGAGTACATTATGGGAGACATGCCGCAGAAGAAGCGGCTTGCCACTATAAACAAGATTAAGAATGGTGATCTGCGGTTCCTTGTTGCCACCGATGTTGCTGCCAGAGGACTTCATATTAATGATCTCGCTCTGGTTGTTAACTACGATGTGCCGGAAGATCCGGAAAGCTACGTCCATCGGATCGGAAGAACTGCCCGTGCCGGACGGGAAGGCCGGGCGGTAACCCTTGCATGCGAACGTTTTGTCTACGGTCTTCCTGCCATTGAAAGCTATATAGGAATGAAAATCCCCGTGGCGGAAGTCGAAGAGGGACTTGTCGGCGAAGACCAGAGCGCTGGCATGAATGTTATGCATGACCATTACCTGAAACGAGACCGGGAGAGGGATTCCCGTTCCGGCGGAAGGGGAAGGAATGACCGCCGCGGGGGCAACCGGAACGACCGGCGCCGTGATTCCCGGCCGCGCAACTCCAGGGACCTTGATAGAAACAGGGAAAAAAGTGGCGGTATTCATGAGAATATTGATTCTGTTACCGGTCGCCAGAGTGCTGCTTCCGGCTATAGAAAGGGTAAACAGGACGGCCCGTCCCGGAACCGTCAGGACCGTTCCGGAGGCAAGCGGAGAGATGCTCAGCATTCCAGCCAGAAAAAGCAGCGCCAGGAAACACCCCAGGGAGCTCCCCGGAACTCCGCGCCCCGGCGCAGCCGCAAGGTTACTCCGGAAATCGCCAGAAAGGGTGATCAGTCGCTGGAGTCAAGGATGGAGTACTATCGACAGAAATACGGTGAAAACTTTACCGCCAGTCCCGATGTGCTGAAGAACGAGAAGAAGCACCCATCCAAAGAGTCTCTTTTTAAGAAAATAGGACGCTTGTTCGGCGGGAAGAAGCAAAAGTAAAAAAGGGGCTTGCATGCGGTACGCATTGGAACCGCGTGTTGGCTTCGCCAGCCCCGCTTGTTCCGTTCGCGTTCCTCACTTCGTTGCGGTACGCGAACTGTGTATCAGAATAAATCCGGGAGGCCTCGGATTTCTGCGTCCATGCGGCGTTCAAGGAGAATTATATCTCCCAGAGCGCTGCGGGCTGTTCTATCGACAATCGTTACACTCACAGAATCCTCACTTGTTCCGGCTCTGGAGGCTTTATCGCGGACGCGGTCTATAAGCACTTTTTCCAGGGTGAATTCTGCTGTTGAAAGGTCGGGGTAGACTGTTTCCGTTTCTCCGTTTATACGGAAGCCGTTCTCGTCGGGAATAATCGACCCGGAAACGGAGGCGTGTACGGAGGAGGTTATTGCTCCGATGGCATTGGCCACATCTGCGTTCTCCGGAATCAGGGGGACGGCTCCGAAGCATGAGGAGATTCCTCCTAAGAGGTATTCAGCGGCAGCGCCCAGACCCACAACAGGGGCACCGGGTGTTACCTGAACTCTCGCTTTCGCCGTGCCTCCTCCTACAAGAAGTGCTGTGGCCGGGTCATTTAGGGGGATATCCATCAGTTTGGAAACAACTCCGGAAGCAATAAGCTGTTCTGCGGTATCCCAGACGCCCCGGCTGTACTCTTTTTCGGTTATACCTGCTGCCCGGGCATGTATCTTCAGGCCCAGGGCGGCTGTGTCGGGGTTTCCAAGCTTTAGTCGTCCTTCTCTATGCAGGATATCCGTGGGTGTCAGGCCTATCCGTTCAAGGCAGCGGACGGAAAACAGCCGGTTGAGTCTCAAAAAGCGCCAGTGTCCAAGCCCTGCAGCCTCGGCAATATCAAGCATTGACATGGGTCCCGACGCAAGGCAGTCCAGAACCTTTTGTTCGACCCTGTCCGGAGCGAAGGGTAGCTTCTTTCCGGTACTTCTCAGTATAAGTCCCGCGTCAGTGTCTATACTGAGATCATCGATTCTACCGGCAAGGGCTTCGAGTACCTGGAACTCCTCTCCTGAAAGGCGGCAGAGGGGTGTGATGCGTTCCGGGCCGACGGAAAGAACACCTCCCCGGTATCTGATAATGCTGTCCCCTCCGATGCCAAGGGTTATCATGTCTACAGCCTGAACATGGGTCCTGTGGTTGCCGATTATTGCACCGTCAGGATCGGGTTCAACCCTTCCGGCGTATATGCAGCCGATATCCGAGGTTGTTCCTCCCACATCAATTATGGTTGCTTCCGGAAGACCGGTAAGATATCCCGCTCCTGCAATACTGGCAGCAGGTCCGGAAAGCGCCGTCTCTATGGGGTGTTCCATTGCAAAGGATGAGTTCATCAGGAATCCGTCTCCCCGGACAAAGAGAACCGGAGCTTTTATTCCCAGATCGTTCAGGCAGGCTTCGGCGGCATGAAAAAAGGTTTCCAGATGGGGAATGATACCGGCATTAAGGACCGCTGTTGCAGCCCGCACGGTAAAATCAAGCTGTCCGGACAGCTCATGGCCTGCACATACCATAAGACCTGTTTCCCGGTGAAGCAGGGAAGCTATGTGCTTTTCGTGCAGCGGATTTACGGAACCTCCGTAGCCGGATACTGCAAATGCCTGCACTCCGTGGGTCCTGATCATCTCCGCTGCTGCAGCACGAATCTCCTCATCGTCCGGTTCTTCTATTACTTCTCCGCTGATATTAATCCTGCCCCGAATAATCTTCTGCGGCCGGTGATCTATTTCTCTGGGTATACTTCCTGTTAGGGGCATCAGCAGTAGTCCCACCTCCTGCCGGTTGTTCTCAACAATGGCATTGGTAGCAAGTGTTGTAGATACGGATACAATTTCGGTTTTGCATATATCTTTCTCTGGAATCTGTTCCAGGGCGGATCGGATTCCTTCAGTATAGTTCCACGGCGTGGTAAGCGCCTTCGCCTTGAACTCTACCTTATTTTCCTTGAAATCAAATAGGATAGCATCGGTGTAGGTTCCTCCGGCATCAATTCCCAGTCCGTACCTGCGACTTGAATGGGTTTTTCCACTTTTTCCCGGAACGGTATACTCCCTGGGAACTTCGGAGTAGCTTTTACTGCGGTCTTCCGGAGGCGCCGCCTGCATTTTCTTACTCGCCGGGTCGTAGTAGCTTATCTGGCCGGGGGGGACAATCAGAATCTCTTCGTCGCTTTCTGTGGCTTCCAGAGCTTTCTCCAGTAAACGGCTTGATCCCTGAATGGTTTCTGTTCGCCAGCCGAACTCTCTGCCCATGGCATCCACATGACTGCTGTATTTTTTCCTGTCTCCGGTGCCGGTATCTATAAATACGGCTCTTTGATAGTTTTTCTTCCATGAGTGGGTAACCTCAAGGATAGCATCGGTGTTCTCTTCACCATAGCGCTTGACAAGTTCCTCCCGGGGAGTATCGGAGATATCAAGGCGTATAGCATTACGGGTTTTATCCGTTCCTTTTCTGCCGGTCTTTATGCCTTCTTTACCTTTGGGTTGTACCTGTTCCTCATACCAGCCTGCGGAGATGTAGTAGGTGCCGGGAGTTTTGCGGAATTCCCGGGCGTAGGCACCGTCGGAACCGAGAAAAAGTGAAATGCAGTCGTGTACCCGGGGAATAATCAGTGGGATTTTTCCGGACCGGAGCCCGGCGGTACCACTGCCGCAGATCCCATAGAGAAGTACGATACGGTCCGCATCGATTTCCGCATTAACAGCTTCCTGCAGACGGCTGCGCAGGAGATTCGGTTCACTGTGCAGTCCTCCTTCAAGATAGGTAACCTTGAGCGAGGGCATGCGGGATAGAAGGGGTTTCAGGTCGGTTCTGAAAACACCACAGGCAATAACAGAGATACTCATGGGTTTGATTGTACCTCGATATTGAAACTGTCTGCTGTGATAAAAATGCGGAAAATTGTTATTTTCCGGACTATTTTTCCAGCAGGTGTTCCGGATTAAGGCCTTCGAAGGCGGGATCGATAAAAATCCCGTCCCGCCGGATTACTCTTCCATCAAGCTCTATGGTTCCACCGCCTTGCTCCGGACGCTGGATAGATACAAGATCCCAGTGGAGGGCGCTGCGGTTGCCGTTGTCCGCCTCGGTATAGGCATTCCCCGGTGTAAAATGGAATGATCCGGCAATTTTTTCATCAAACAGAGTTTCATCCATTGGTTCCAGTATCAGTGGATTACAGCCCAGAGCAAACTCTCCTATGTATCTGGCGCCTTCATCCATGTCGAAGATTGCATTGATTTTATCCGTATTATCCGCAGAGGCTTCAACTATTTTTCCCTTTGAGAAGGTAAGTTTTACATCCTTGAATGTGTGGCCGAACTGTGTGGACGGGGTATTATAGCTTATGGTTCCCTCGACACTATCCCTTACCGGGGCCGTGAACACTTCTCCGTCAGGGATATTCCGTTCCCCGTAGCAAGGAATAACGGGAATATCCTTTATGGAGAAACTCAAATCTGTGCCGGGACCGAGTAAATGCACTTCACTGGCCTGCTCCAGAGCTTTTTTTGCAGGCTCCATGGCCTTCTGCATTTTTGCATAATCCACACCGGTGGTAACGGAAAAGAAGAATTGTTCAAATGCCCTGGTTGATAGACCGGACATGGCTGCCATTCCGGGGGTAGGATAGCGGAGTACAACCCATTTTGTATCAGGTACCCGGACCTGCATATGCACCGGCTGGGCCAGATATTTACTGTAGATACGGTTGAGTTCGTCATCTATATCGGCAGTCTCTTTTGGATTCTCGTAGCCCCGGATGCCGATGAAGGCATCCATCATTTTCATTCGAAATGCCTCTGCTTCAGCTGCAACCTTAAGGCTTTCCCTGGTGGCACCTTTCAGTATAGTCCTGTGAATCTTTTCTGTACGGTTGTCCACAAGCGGGTATGCTCCTGCCTTGTAAACTGCTTCAATGAGTGCTTCCAGCATCTCCTCCGGTATGTCGTGGCTTTGTATCAGACATTTTTCACCAGGTTGAAGTTGTATGGAGTGGCGAACAAGCAGTTCTGCCAGTTTTTCCTGCTGGGGATGGATCATCTGTTACTCCTTAAAAAGATTCTGTTAATACTATACTAAAAATCTTTCTCTCCATGTAGTGATGATTTTCAGTTTTGATTTTGAGTTATATATTAGTATTTTAGTCATATGAAGTCAGATCTTGAACAGACCAACAGAAAAGAAGCACGTCTTACCCTTGAAGGTGCCAAATGCACCTCATGCGTCTATACAATTGAACATGCCGGCCGTAAGGTGCAGGGTGTCGGGGATGTCGCCGTGGATGTAAACAAGGGTGAAATATCCGTCCTGTACGGCGGCAATGCCGGATCCCTTGAGCGAATAAAAGAGATTGTCCACCGTCTGGGATATTCCGCCGAGATTCAGTGGGATTCAGTTAAAGACGCTGTATAAGCGATTCCTCTTCATACTTTTTTCATTCTTCCGGTGTATACTTGAACACGGCTGAAACAGCAGGAGGTGAATGTGGCCGGAAGTGCACGCATACTTGTAGCAGAGGATGAAAAGAGACTCAACGGAATGGTCCGGGATTATCTTGAATCTCTGGGCTATGATGTTGTACAGGCCTTCGATGGTGTTGAAGCCATGAAACTTTTTCACCGGGAAAAACCTGACATGGCCCTGGTGGACGTTATGATGCCCCTTATGGACGGTATCGATGTCACCCGGAGAATACGGGAGATCTCAACAATCCCCCTTATTATACTCACCGCAAAGGCGGAGGAGCAGGATAAACTTCTGGGACTGGATACCGGTGCAGACGATTATATGACAAAGCCCTTCAGCATGAAGGAATTAGCAGCCCGTATCCGTGCACAGCTGCGCCGGGTAAACATGGCAGGTGAGGAGAGCGGTGAAGAGGCTCTGAAGGTGGAATATGGAGGCATAATTCTCGATTCTTCCTCCCGCAGGGTCGAGGTTGATGGACGGCGGGTAAATCTAACCTCTCTTCAGTTTGATCTCCTGAAAGGAATGATGCTCTCCCCGGGCAGGGTCTATACACGCATGGATATCCTTAATCTCGTTCAGAATGACCTCTACGACGGTTATGAACGCACCGTGGATGTTCATATAAAAAACCTGCGCAAGATTATTGAGATCGATCCGAAGCATCCCAGATATCTGCAGACTGTCTGGGGGGTTGGTTACAAACTTGAACTGCTGGAAGGCGGAGAGTGAAGCACCGCCTTTTTATTACCTTCATCGGTGCGTTTACTCTGATAATTCTCCTGGGAGCGGTAGTGAATATTGCTTTTGTGGCAGTTTCCTCCCGCCGTGCCTACACCCGCATGGTCCGCTCGGAAGACCGTCTGCAGGCGGAACGAACTGCCCTGCTGGCGGAGGAGTACTGTACTGAATACGGCTCCCTTGAAGGGCTGGGTGAAGTTTTCGCCATGTCTCCGGCATTCAGTCGCTTCAGAAGCAGCCGGCATATGGGTGATCATATGATGGGTCCTCCTGATATGGGCCCCTTTTCGCCGCCCGTTCTCATTCTTTCCGCCGACGGAACTCCCGTTGCGGATCCCGGCGGCGTACTCAACGGGCGCCGTATTGATGATATTGATCTTTCTGCGGGTGTACCCATTAAGATGGACGGCACCACCGTGGGCTGGGTCTTCTCCGGAAGCATGCTAGGCTCCGCGCTTGAAGCTCAGGACCACGAGTTTCTTCGGCTTGTGTGGCATTCAGCCCTGATATCCTCGATTCTTTCCGGAATTGTTGCCATAGCTCTTGGAGGTATTCTTTTTCGCAGTATTGCCGGCCCGGTTGAAGCTCTGGCCACTGCCTCCCGGACGATTGCCGAAGGGGATCTGTCTGCCCGGGTAGCGATTCAGCGCAGTGATGAATTGGGAGAACTAATTCAGCAGTTTAACGGAATGGCCAGGTCTCTGGAGAGCTCCGAGGAGTGGAAACGGAGAATTATCAGTGATTCCGCCCATGAACTTCGTACCCCGGTAGCCCTGATACAGGGTGAACTGGAGATGATCCTGGAAGGGGTGTATCACGCCGACCGGGAGCGGATTGAAAGCCTTTACCGTGAAACGGAACTTCTGGCCCGTCTTATCCGTGAACTGGGGGAGCTCGCCGCTGCGGAAGGGGGCAGGATGGAGCTTCATGTTGAGGAGTGCTCTCTTGAGATGATTGTTCAGGAGGCTGCCGGTCTCTACCAGGGCGAGGCCGACAGGAAAGGTGTCGCTATCCGGCATGATGAGTGCAGCGGCAGCGTGTACGGAGACTCACAGAAACTGATCCAGGTGATACGCAACATCACGGGAAATGCCCTGAAGGCTGTCTTCCAGGGCGGGCGTATTGATATATATACTCTTCCCGGGGAGGAGGGAACAGGTCTCCGGCTCTGTATTGATGATTCAGGGCCTGGAATTCCAGAAGAGCTGCGTGAGAAGGTTTTTCAGCGCTTTTTCAGGATTGACTCTTCCCGGTCCAGGAAGTCCGGCGGTGTCGGTCTTGGCCTGGCTATTTCCCGGCAGATAATCCAGCTTCACAACGGTACTATCTCTGTGGACCGGGGTCGTAACGGCGGCGCCAGGTTTATTCTTGAGTTTCCTCAGCAAAAAACCTCCCTGCCCTTGACTTGAGGGTCGTTCTCGGGAATATTTCAAACGTATGTTCAGAACCTCTCTTAAACTTGGCGACTGGCTGCTTCTCATGTTTTCCATAGCGGTGGTAACGTTCCTGGTTATTCAGAGTTTCGGTGCTACCGGATCCGCGGCGGTTGTACGTATTGAAGGCAGTGACTCAAGCTATGTGTATCCATTGAATGCCGAGGTGGAACTTGATGTTCCGGGTCCGCTTGGAAGTACCCACGTACATATCCATGACAACGAGGTCTGGATAAGCGATTCACCATGTACGGAAAAAATATGTATTGCTGCAGGCAAGATTTACCGCCGGGGTGATTTTATCGCCTGTCTGCCCAACCGGGTTCTTGTTCAGGTAGAGGGGGGCGACAGGGCGAACAGTTCTGAAGAGAATGGAGAGATAGATGTCCTTGCATACTGATCTGCATAGAAAACGAATAGATCTGGTTGCCTTTTTAGGAGCTCTTTGCCTCTTTCTCTCTACTGTGGAGTATCTTTTTCCAAAGCCGATTCCCTTTATGCGCCTGGGACTGGCGAATCTGCCTATTATTATCTCATTGCGCATTCTACCATTACCCTATCTTATGCTGTTGACCCTGGTGAAGGTTCTGGGCCAGGGGCTGGTTAACGGTACCCTTGTCTCCTATGTTTTTCTCTTCAGCCTCACCGGCTCCTACTCAAGCAGCCTTGTAATGTACGCCGTTTCTAGGCTTCCCACCCGCATTATTTCAGAAGTGGGAATAAGCCTTGCCGGGGCACTTACCAGCAATACCGTTCAGGTTTTGCTTTCCATCTATTTCATCTTCGGGAAGAACTCCGGTGTAATAGCTCCACTTTTTCTGAGTATGGGTACCGCCAGTGGGCTGGTGATCGGTCTTATAGCATCGGGTTTTGTTCACCGTTCCCGCTGGCATCAGGGCATAAGGAGTAGGTATGCCGGCATCTGACCGATTTTCCGGAATTATCTCTCCAGGACACCGCTTTACCTGGGGAATCCTTATGCTGCTCTGTTTTCTCTTTTCTGACGGGCTTTTCCCAAGATTGATTATGACCATCTTTTTCGCAGTTCTTGCACTGCTTGCGGGTAAACGGATTCGTTTCGGCTACTTCTTTTTTATGATCTTTTCCATAACCGCTTTTAATCTTCTGACCCCCTGGGGCCCGGTTCTTTTCTCCCTTGGCAGATTTACAGTAACCGGAGGCGCTCTTAATACGGGCATCACCAAGGGGCTCACAATCTGCGGTCTGGTATTTGTCTCTCTCTTTTCCGTCTCTTCCCGCCTGATTCTTCCGGGAAAACTGGGAAGACTCCTGGGAAGGAGTTTTTACTACTTTGAAAGTCTCTACAGCATGAAGAAAAGTGTACGAAGGGCTTCCTTTTTTTCTGATATTGATGAAATACTGCTCTCTCTCTTTCCTTCCTCGTCTGAACAGGGCGATCAGGAAGCTGGAAAAGGGAAGGCTGTTCCGCAGGTTCAGACCGCTCTGACGGGCTGGCTGGCTGCGGGAAGTTCACTTGCGGCTTGTGCTGCACTGACGATGATGTAGACAAATCGGGCTGATTCTAAACGGCGGGTTAGGGTATGGATGTTATTGAAGAGTTCAGAGGTTTTCTGACTGCCTATTTAAGGGGAAAAACCACGGCTGAGAAGCGGAGTCTTCCATGGAAGGAGACCTGGCAGTTTGTGGTTGCCCACTCCAACCGGGTGGAGGCGTATGCCGTGGAACTCATAGAGGCGGTTGGGACTGTGACTGAGACCGAAGCTCTGCTTATCCGGGCAGCAGCTCTCATGCATGATATCGGATCTCTGGACGATCGCAGAAACCACCCCAAGACAGGTGCCCGGATAGCCTCCGATTTCTGTAATAACAAACCGCATATACTTGAGGTAATAAATCCGAAGATACTCGCCTCCATGATCAGTGGGCATCGCAAAAAAGACGGTAAGGAAAAGAAGCTGCCTCTGGCAATCCTGAAGGATGCGGATATTCTAGACGAGCTGGGTGCTATGTCGGTTCTGGTTGCATCCTACGAGGTTGATCCTTCCGCTCCCAACTACTATGCCCGGGTTCTGAAACAGATTGAAAAGAACGAATTCGGCTTTTTCCGCAAACAGGAAGCCCGGCTGTCCACTCCGGCAGCACGAAAGATCCTTCGCAGGAAATTTGCCTTTATCAAGGATTTTGCCATGAATCTCAGGGAAGAGCTCAAGGGAACTGATAATCTCAAGCTGCAGTAGTAATCCTAAATGTAGGTTCTGAGTTTCATCTCCACAGGGTGGGGATGCAGGTACCACTGTTGTGTTAGATACTTTTCGTCGTATTTGCGTACATAGTGATTCAGCATGGTAACCGGCACAATAAGGGGCAGATTTCCGTTGCGGTACTGATCCAGCAGGTCCGTCAATTCCTGTTTTTCATCTCCGGAAAGTTCTGATTTAAAATAGCCCATTATATGCTGAAGAACATTAAGATGCTTTTTTACTGTTCCCAGCCTGTCCATAGCCTGGAGAAGCTGGCTTAGGTAGGTTTTCAGCAGATCCTGGAAGGGTTCTCTTCTGCTGTCCGCTACAAGTCTGCCCATACTGCGGTAGAGGGAGACATCGTGGCTCATTATCAGCAGTTTATGACGGGTATGGAATTTCACAAGATCACCGTAACCGGGTTCAGCTTTCAGAAACTCCCGCCAGCGTTGGAAAACAAATACCTTCTCAATGAAGTTTTCTCTGAGTCCGGGATCATGCAGACGGCCGTCCTCTTCCACGGGAATAAGGGGGAAGCGGCGGGTAAACATGTCAGCCCAGATTCCCCTTCCTGTATGCCAGATATGGCTGCTGTCGGAGGAATATATCTTTACCCGGTGAAGTCCCGATGAGGGGGATTTGCTCTTGAATATATAGCCGCACAGGTCCAGGGGAGCAAGATCCTGTAGCCGACTTTCTCCCCAGGTCTGCATTATGTCTGTTTTATCGCTCTTCGTTTTGTGTGTTATGAGTCTGTATTTCTCGGGGGTCCCTTCCAGTCGCATAGATTCCCGGGGTATGGGCATTCCACACTCAACTTCCGGGCAGACAGGTATATAATCAAAGTACTGACCCAGGGTATTGAGCAGAAAGGCATCTTTCTTGTGTCCGCCGTTATAGCGTACGCTTTTTCCCGTCAGACAGGTGCTTATACCAATGAGAATCGGTTTTTCATTCATGCCGGTATTTCACCTTCAAAGGCTGAAAATTCCAGCAGTTCCGGAGTACAGAGGTCGGTAAAGCTTGTTTCAAGATAGATCTTAAGCCGGTTGCGGATCAGTTCCGAAGTAAGAGGTTCCAGTGACGGTCCTGGAATAAGCAGTCTGTTGCTTCCGCCCTGTTCACTGAACAGGATTCCCTTATCGGTGAGCTGAATATCAAACATCTCGGAATCCAGAACAAGTTTTGCGGCAAGATGCATTTTAACCGAAATATCATGGTAGAAAGGCAGTCCCAGTGCACCGAAAGAACCCTTCAGTCCGTGAATATGGCTGGCAAAAGCTTTATAGTCGGACTCCTGTAAAGAATGGAGCAGTTCCTTGAGGTGGGAGCGTATTTCAACCGGGGCAACGCTCATCATCTGATCCTGGTACTCCTTACTGTAGCCTCTGTCGGTTAGATGGGAGAGAATCTGTTTATGCAGAGAATTGTTCACACTACCTCCGGTCTGGTATCATGTATAATAGGATTTGAAGAGTTTTGCAAATGTCAGGGGAGATAAACATGGAAAGAAATCCGGCGGAACAGAACAGACCCTGGATCATGGCCATTGATGCCGGAGGGTCAGGCCTGCGGGCAGCCGCTGTCGGTCGGGACGGGAAGATTTTTAAACTTCTTCATCGAAGCCATGCTCCTCTTCCTGGAAAAGACGGTACTGTGGAACATGATCCTGAAGCCCTCTGGGAAAGTGTTGCCGCTGTATGCGGAGATTTAACCAGGGAACCGGGAATTTCCACTCCCCCCACGGCAATAGGTATTACGGTACAGCGGGCAACATTTCTGCTGTTTGACCCTGTTGCCGGCAGGGCAGTGACCAATCTTGTCTCCTGGTCGGATGTGCGGGCCGCAGGGACTGCCGAAGCCATGAACCGTAATATCCTCTGGCGTGTTATCCGTTTCGGTGTGGGGGTTCTTGCCAAACTCACCGGGAGTGCATTTTTTCGTACTGCCTCAATGCTGCGTTTTACAACTGTGCATGTTTCATGCCGGCTGAAATATGTCCTGGACAGTAACCCCGATCTGCGGAATCAGTGCAGGGACGGCCGGCTGAGGCTGGCAACCCTGGATACCTGGCTGCTCTACCGCATGACCGGGAAAACAGTGTGGGCCACCGACAGGTCCAACGCAGCGGCTACCTCCCTGTATAATCCCTTTGATTTGAAATGGAACAGCCTCTTCTGTCGCCTCTTCGGTATTCCCATGGGGATTCTTCCACCTGTGAAGGATACCGTGGATGATTTCGGTTTTACCGATCCGGGAAGCTTCTGTGGCCTTAAGTCTCCGATTTATGCCCTCGCCGGAGACCAGATGGCGGCACTCTTCGGACACCGTTGCTTTGATCCCGGGGAGGTAAAGGTCTCAAAGGGATCAGGAGGATTTGTGACTATAAATGTTGGTAAAAAGCCTCGTTTTTCTCCCAGAGGCCTTTTTCCCCTCATTGCCTGGTCTATCAGGGGGGAAGTAACCTATATGCTTGAGGGGCAGGTTGCCTCTGTGGGCACTCTGATTGACTGGCTTTCCAGGACTCTGGGGTTTGCTTCAACGCCGGAGGAGCTCGATGCCCTGGTGGAGGCGACCCCGGACTCGGGAGGTGTGGTGTTTCTCCCCACACCGCTGGGAATCCGCTTTCCCTATTTTCGTTCACGTATGCGCTGTGCAGTTTTCGGGCTGGGGCTGGAGACCAGCAAGGGTGAGACTGCCAGGGCCATGTACGAGGGGATAGCCTTCAGGATTCGTGAGATTATCCGGGGAATTGAAAAAGACCTGAAGGTTTCGGTAAAACAGATGAAGGTTGACGGCGGAGTAAGCCGGTCGGCAATTCTGGTTCGCTTGATATCCGCTGCCTGCGGGATACCTGTCCTCCGCGCACCGGAACCAGAGCTGAGCAGTATCGGGGCAGCCCTGCTTGCCGGGATAGGTGCCGGCTGGTGGAGGGGGGAAGATGATCTGCGCAGTATTCCGGAGGAGTATGAAATTTTTTCATCTCCCCGGGAAGAGGAGTATATGGAACAGCAGTACCGGCGCTGGAAAAAAGCGGTTCATCTTGCACATCGCTTCAGCAGCGGTTTATAGTAGGAGTGCTATGATACGAACTATTCTGGTTATTTCCCTTGATCTTGTTGTGACGACCCTGATGCTGCCTCTGGTGCTGATAGGCGGAATTTTTAAACTCCTCCGGCTTTATGGTGCAGAACGCCGGTTTGTTACTGTCCTTGCAGGCTTCTTCGGCTGGTTTTTCCTTGCAACCGCAGGTGCCCGGATATCTGTTGAGGGAAAAGAGCACCTGAAAGGCTTAAGGGGAAAACCTCTGTGTGTTGTTGGTAATCATCAGGGAATTGCTGATATCCCTGTAGTGGTCCATGCACTGCCGTTTTCCATCGGGTTTATCGCCAAGAGGTCTCTGAGTTATTTTCCCTGGATCGGCATCCTTATGTGGATGATTCGCTGTGTTCCCATTGACCGGACCAGTCCCAGGTCTTCAATCAGAGCCATTGATAAAGGGGTGAGAAATATCCGCAACGGCTTTCCCATGCTGATTTTTCCCGAGGGAACACGCAGCAAGGGTGGACAGATGAAAATTTTTAAAAAGGGAAGTCTCAAACTGGCAACCCGGGCAGAGGCAATAATTCTGCCGGTAAGTATAAACGGTTCCTACCGATTCTTCGAAGAGAAGGGGCGTCTTGCCACAGGGCGTGCATCTGTAACTTTTCATGAGCCCATTCACACTGCAGGAATGTCAAAGGAGGAGCTGGCGGGTCTAACCGAGCGGGTGGAAGATGTTGTCCGGTCGGCGGTTACAACCGGTTAGATTTCCATTAAAACCGGTTGATCTGACTGGATGCCCTCTGCCGGACTGCAATAGAGTATCGGTATGGACAAAGGCAGCCTGGACCAGGCCCTCTTTCTCATCAATCCCAGCCGCTTTCCCGGGTTTACCCGCAGGCTGCGACGTATTCTTAAGTATATCTCTGCTCCGAATATTCTTGAATGTCGCAGTGCAGAGGAATTCTCCGCCGCTGTTCAGGAATTTGCCGCCGGTAATCTGCGCTTTCTGCTTATATGGGGCGGTGACGGCACCGCTAATCTCGCTATAAATTCCTATATGAACAGTCCGGTAAAAAACAGCCGCCATCAGGCTCTGGGGTTTCTCCGCGGTGGAAGCGGGAACGGAATTCAGGACTCCTATGAAGTCCCCGTGGGAATCAGCGCCCAGATTGAAGCCTACCGGGAAGGAATTCGTAACGATTACACTCAGCCTGTGGACCTTATAAAGGTAAGCGACGGGGATAAATCTACATATTGCCAGCTTCTGGGAACAGGAATAGATTCCAGAGTGCTGGAATACCGGGAAGGGGCAGGAGGCGGCCGTCCGGGAATGGTGAACTATTTTCTCGCCATCGGGCGAACTGTTTTCAAGGATTTTCACCAGCTTCGCGGCAGGAAAACTCTAATAATGCAGCAGGGGAAGTATGCTTTTAAAGGAACCAGAACCAATGCTGAGTTCCCCTTTGACGAATTTCGACGCACCACCAGATCTCCTCTGATTGAGTTCGGCACCCGCCCGTATTATGCGAAAATGTTCAAGATTGCACCGGATGTCGTCTGCAACGACGGAGCATTTGATATCTACAATTACAATTTTCAGCGTCGTACGGCAATGCTGCTTAACATTATTTCAATCTGGAACGGATGGCACAGCCGGATCAACCGGCAGCAGGCGCGTAAAGAGCGACCTGTTATTGAACGCTATGAGGTTGCCCGTGCACGAATTGAGATGGATCATCCCTTTTCCTATCATCTTGACGGCGAGCTGAAACGCTGTATCGTTCCTTCAGATCAGGGTATTTACAGCATTAAGGCTGAGATTGTGCCTTCGTCGGTGAATTTCATTGTCCCCGGCAGCTTCTACCACAAATTTCACCCCTTCAGGGAGATGTAATCAGTTTACTGCGGTAGCTCTCAATCAATCTGTCTAAAAGCAGATTTTTCTCTGTATCGACTATCTTTGCTTCCGGATTGGCGTTAAGCCAGGCGACTGACCTGCGTACTCCTTCACTGTAGGAAATCCGGGGAGTTCTTCCCGGGGCAATGCTCTCAATCTTACTATTGTCAAAGATTACACTCCAGGCTTTGTCTCCCTGAAATCCGGGGTAGAATTCCGGGGCATGAATACGTAAATATTCCAGAGGTACATGAACTATCTCTATCTCTCTGCCCAGAGCATATGCCAGGTGCTGATGAATCATATCCCAGGTGAGGCTTTCTCCGGAGGTAATATGATATGCCTCCCCGATGGTCTGCAGATTGCCCGGAAGGCAGGCAAATCTAGCGGCGAAATCATCGGCATGGGTCAGTGTCCAGAGACTCTGCCCGTCGCCGTGAACCGCAACAGGTTTACCCTTAAGAATGCGGTCGGCTACGGTGAAATCTTTGGCACCGAAAGAAGAGATGAGCCATCTTTCACTGTAGGTGTGGGAGGGACGTACGATGGTTACCGGAAATCCTGTATCCTGCCAGGCACGGGTAAGAGCATCCTCGCATTTCATTTTAAGGGCAGAGTACTCCCACCATGGGTTCCCTCTGGGGGTGGATTCGGTAACCGTCAGATTCTTCAGGGGCTTCCGATATACAGATGCACTGCTGATAAAAATATACTGTGCCGTCCTGCCGCTGAAGATTTGAATGTCCCGTTCCACCTGCTCCGGTCGGTAGGCAATGAAGTTGATGACGGTATCGAAGGTCCTTCCCTCCATAGCCTTTTCAAGCTCACCGGGTTTTTCGGTATTACAGAGAATTGTTTCAACATTAACAACGGAGGGCTTGTGTCCCCGGTTAAAATGGACAATCTCATGTCCACCGTTGATAAGCTCCCGGGTACATGCGGTTGAAATATTACCCGTCCCGCCGATCATGGCAATCTTCACTGACTTTTTCCTCCCTGTTAATAGTACTGGAGGTTCAATCCGGGGGCAAGGAAAGCAGTAAATAAGAAATCAGGAAAGAAATGAGCGGACTTCCTCGATTACCGGTATCAGTCTGTCCAGATCTTTTTTGTCTGTATAGATTCCAAAGCTTGCCCTGATAGAGCCGGTAAGACCGAAACGGCGGTGCAGGGGCTGGGCGCAATGGTGTCCGGATCTGAGGGCAAAGCCTTTTTTATCCAGCATATACGCTGCATCCAGGTGATGAACCCCCTGAATGTTAAAAGATACAGCTCCTGTACACTCCTCCGGTGCGGGCATCAGGTTTATTCCCGGCATTCCGGACAGCTGTTTTCTCAGATAGCGGGTAAGTTCCTTCTCATGGCGGACAAGGTCTCCCTTGTCGAAGGAGTCCATATAATCCAGAGCAGCGGCCAGGCCTGCCGCACCGGCAATATCAGGAGTTCCCGCTTCAAATTTCCAGGGAAGATCGTTCCAGGTGGAACTATGCAGTTCAACTGTATCGATCATATCACCTCCGGCCTGATAGGGAGGAAGCCGGTCAAGATATTCTGCTTTACCGTAGAGCACTCCGATTCCGGTAGGGCCGTAGGTTTTATGACCGGAGAATACAAGAAAATCCGCATTCAGATCCTGAACATCAGGAAAAAGTCTGGGTACGCTCTGGGCGGCGTCGACAAGGACCGGGACTCCCGCCGAATGGGCAGCCTCAATTATCTCCTTAACAGGGTTTATTGTGCCCAGTACATTTGACAGATGACTTACTGCCACCAGCGCTGTGGATGAATCGAGTTTCCTCCAGAAATCCTCCATATTCAGGCTGCCGTCCTCAAGGACTTCAACAGCCTCTGTGACTGCACCTGTCCGGGATGCTGCAAGCTGCCAGGGGACAAGGTTTGCGTGATGCTCCATTCCTGTAAATAGAATTTTCCTGCCCGGTCGAAGCATTCTCTCCCGGAATCCGGAGGCAATAAGATTGATTCCTTCGGTGGTTCCCCGGGTAAAGATAATTTCACTGCGGTCGGCGGCATTAAGGAAGCCTTTAACCCTGTCCCGGGCACCTTCATAAGCTTCGGTGGCTGCTTCACTCAGGCGGTGTATTCCCCGGTGTACATTGGCGTTCTCAGTCCGGTAGTACTCCTCAATTCTGCGGAGCACACTTTCAGGTTTCTGGGTTGTGGCTCCACTGTCCAGATAAATCAGATCAGGGTTCGATGTTAGCAGGGGGAAATCCGCAGCTGTATGAATTGCGGTTCTCACGGGCGGCCTTCTATGTCAATGTATACGCTGCCGTCTTCCACCTTGACCGGATAGCTTCCCACTGGCTCTGTTGCGGGGAAGGAACGAACCTCGCCGCTTTTTAAGCAGAACCGGGATCCGTGTTTGGGACAGTAAACTTCACCGTCCCATATTTCCCCCTCCGACAGACGGGAGTATTCATGGGAACAGATATCGTCCAGGGCAAAGATTTCATCCTTCTGCTTAAAAAGGGCATAGGGACGGCCGTTGATTTCAACCCGTGTAGAAGTTCTGAAGTCGTTTTCTCCGGATGCCTTGTGCCAGTCTGCCATGGGCCTAATACCCTCCAGTAAAAAGAGGGTGGGCTTCCAGTCTGGTTCTTACATTTTCCGCCACTGCCGGCGAGAGCCTTCCCAGTGCGTCTTCATAAAAACTCCAGAGGAGGGTGCGTTCTGCCTCTTTCCTTGAAAATCCGCGGCTCTGCAGATAGAAAATCTGTTCCGGATTAAGCTTTCCGGTTGTTGACCCATGGGTACAGCGGACATCATTGTTGAGTATTTGCAGAGACGGAATGGAATCCGCCCGTGCTCCATCGGCGGTAAGCAGATTCTTGTTGGACAGATAGGCATCGGTTTTTTCCGCCCCCGGCTCAACCCGGATAAGCCCCTGAAACACTGTTCGGCCTCCGGGAATGAGGGCTCCTTTGTAGAGACTGGTACTCCTGCCGCCGGGCAGAACGTGGTCCTGAACAGGGCGCAGGTTCTTGTGCTGCTCCGGTGCTGCGGCGTAAAGCCCGGTTATACTGACTTCCGCATTCCGCCCCATCGTTTTGAATACCGGTGCACTGACGCTTATCCCACTGCCGAGATCCACCTCTGAAAACTCCAGGCGGGAATTTTCTCCTGCTTCGGCTGTGTGGAAGAAAAAGCTGTGTGAACTGAATGAAAGGTCCTGTATAACCGTCACTTTTACCGTACTTCCCGAACCCAGATTGAGGTGAAGAGAACCGGTAAACAGAGTATCCGCTGATGTCCCGTCAACAATCACTGCAAGTTCAAAACTGCTCCCTGCGCCGGCTTTTACATGACCGAACAGAGCCTGATGCGTGCCTTCTGGGCCGGACATGACACGAAGAATCAGCGGGTTGTTCAATTGTCGGTCTTCCGGAACAGACAGGGCAAAACCGCTGTTGATACGGGTAAAATGGAAAGCCTCAACCTTGTCTCTACCAGCAAGGCCCAACTCTGTACGGGCTTTCAGGCTGGCTGCCGGCAAGTCTGGAACTCCCGGAATACCGGAAAGATTAAGCATATAACCACTCTCTCCGGAATTTACAAGTTCCGGCATTAATCCCGAAGGGTTGTATGAGTTGAAGTCAATGGATGAAATATCTGTCCTCCGCCAGTATTCATCTCCCGGTTCGGGCCACTTCAAAGAATTATAGAACATGTTCAAACTGTCCAGGCTGGACAGTATACTGCCTCGTTCGTGTTTCATCCTACGGATCCCTCCATTTCCAGCTCAATAAGGCGGTTTAATTCCACCGCATACTCCATGGGAAGCTGCTTAACCAGAGGGTCCAGGAATCCGTTGACGATAAGTCCGGATGCCTCCTCTTCGGAAAATCCTCTGCTCTGGAGGTAGAAGAGCTGATCTTCTCCAATTCTGCTTACCCGGGCTTCATGTTCAATGGAGACATCATCGGATTCAATCTCCATGTAGGGGTATGTGTTGGTTGAACTCTCTTCGTTCAGGAGAAGTGCATCGCATACAACTCTTGATTTTACATTCTTAAGCCCCGGAGCTACCTTCAGCAGCCCACGATAACTTGAGATGCCTTTTCCCTTGCTGATGGATTTGGAGGTGATTGTGGAAGATGTGTTGTCCGCCATGTGTACCATTTTCCCTCCTGTATCCTGCTCCTGTCCGTCTCCGGCAAAGGCAATAGAGAGTACCTCTCCGTGGGCGCCTTCTCCCATAAGGTAGACTGAGGGGTATTTCATGGTGCGCTTTGAACCGATGTTCCCGTCAACCCATTCCACCGTGGCATTTTCCCGGGCTACCGCCCGTTTTGTCACCAGATTGTAGACGTCTGTTGACCAGTTCTGAATGGTGGAATAGCGTACCCGGGATCCGGGCAGGGCTATTATTTCCACCACCGCGCTGTGGAGCGAGTCGGTGGTATATACCGGAGCAGTGCACCCTTCTATATAGTGAACAAAGCTGCCTTCATCGGCGATTATCAGGGTTCGTTCAAACTGGCCGAAGTTTTCCATGTTGATTCTGAAATAAGCCTGCAGGGGAATATCAACATGCACACCTTTTGGAATGTAGACAAAGCTGCCGCCGGACCAGACGGCGGAGTTTAACGCGGCGAACTTGTTATCGCCATAGGGAATAATCGTGCCGAAATAGCGGCGTACAAGATCAGGATGTTCTCTCACTGCGGTTTCCGGGTCGCTGAAGATAACCCCTTTTGCTTCTAACTCCTTTTTCAGGTTATGGTAGACAACTTCGGAATCATACTGGGCGCCGACCCCGGCAAGGAATTTCTGTTCCGCTTCGGGAATACCTATGCGTCGGTAGGTTTCCCGGATGGACTCCGGAAGTTCTTCCCAGCTGCGGCTCTGTTTGTCCGTGGACCGTGCATAGTAGATAATTTCTTCAAAGTCAATGTCCTTGAGATCCGCACCCCAGTTGGGCATGGGTTTGCGGTAGAATGCCTCCAGGGCACGAAGTCTGAAGTTCAACATCCACTCAGGCTCTTCTTTCTGCCGGGAAATTTCCCGTACAACCTCTTCGTTAAGCCCTTTTCCCGTGGTGTAGAGGGAGGAATCGGGAAAGCGGAAACCAAAGCGGTAGTCTTCCATGGTAAGTTTCTGTTCATCAGCCATGGACGGCCTCCGTTCCATATTCCTTCCGGATCCAGTCGTAGCCCCGGGCTTCAAGTTCGGCCGCAAGGCTTCCGTCGCCTGAAAGCACTATCCGGCCGTCGTACATTACATGAACCTTATCCGGTTTCAGATACTGCAGAATCCTCTGGTAATGGGTGATTACCAGGGAACAGAACTCATCCCCTGTTAGCTTGTTAACACCTTTGGCCACAACCTTCAGAGCGTCGATATCCAGACCGGAATCAGTCTCATCAAGAACAGCAAACACCGGTTTCAGGGTGAGCATCTGGAGTATCTCCATTCGCTTTTTTTCTCCCCCGGAAAAACCTTCGTTGAGGTAGCGGTTTATAAAGTTCTGATCCATCTCCAGGAAATCCATGTTAGCTCTAAGCTCACGGATAAAGTTTGAGACCCGCTGTTTTTCAACAGGGCTGTTTCGCAGTTCAGCCGCCCGTTTCAGATATTTGCCTACTGTCAGACCGGGGATTTCCACGGGGTACTGAAATGCCAGAAAAAGCCCTGATAGGGATCTCTGGTCGGGCTCGAGATCCAGAAGCTCTGCTCCGTTCAGTTTGATTGAGCCCTGTGTAACAGTAAACCTGGGGTCTCCCATAAGTACACTTGCAAGGGTGCTCTTTCCGGAACCGTTTGGTCCCATCAGGGCATGTGATTCTCCTGTATTCAGGCTAAGATTAATACCTTTGAGTATCTGTTTTTCTTCAACCGATGCGTGAAGATTCTCTATTTTCAGTTCCATATTCTCTCCTGTTCATATGGTTTATATGGGGTAACCGAGCTCCAGTCTGGCAGCCTCGCTCATCCTTTCAATACCCCATGGGGGATTCCATACAAGGGAGGCTCCCACAGCCATCCCTGTAGCTTCTCCGACTGTGCGTACAATCTGCTCCTGGATGTAGTCTCCCACGGGACATCCGGGGTAGGTAAGGGTAAACTGTACCGATACGGAATCACCGTTATTCAGATCAATCCCGTAAATAAGTCCGAGATCGACAATATTTATTCCCAGTTCGGGGTCAATAACATCCATAAGTGCATCCAGAATCGTACTTTCGTGCACCATTTTTACTCTCCGTTTACAGCTCTAATGCTGATAGAAATAGTCATAAAACAGAAATAACATACTCAAAACGAAGCTTCCGGTCAAATGGTAATGCAGGGGGCCGATAAACTGAATATACTGGTGAAATAGGAGGGTTCCATGGCAAATAAAATTGTAATTATCGAGGCCCATCCCGACTCCGGATCCTTCACGGCTGCTCTGGCTGAAAAGATTCACAGAGAAGCTGAATCAGTAGGATGGATCGCTGAAATCATCAGACTGTATGAATCCGGTTTTAATCCTGTACTTTCTGTGGAGGAGATGCAGCGGCGTTTCAGCTTTGACGAGTCTGTACAGGAACAGCAGGAATCAGTTAGGGAAGCGGAGGTTCTTGTCTGGGTTCACCCCGACTGGTGGGGTGGAATGCCGGCGGTGCTGAAAGGGTGGATAGACCGGGTTTTTTCCGCCGGATTTGCCTTCAGTTTTGAGGAGCAGTCCGACGGATCAGTAATCAGGATTCCATTGCTGCGAGGGAAGGCCGCTCTTGCGGTGATAACCAGCGATGCCGATGTGTCGGAGCCGGTACCGGCGGTTGGCATCTGGCAGAAAAGGATCTTTGCCTATACTGGCCTGAACCCTGCGGAGGTCCTGCTTTTTCCGGAAATCAGAAGTTCTGAATACACTGTCAGGACAGAGTTTATGCAAATCTGTAAGGATACGCTTCGGGAGATCCTTGCAGAAAAGGAAACTCCATGAGCTGGACTCAGCAGGATGAGGATCATCATTGGACGGAAATCTCTTCACGGTATGTAATCAAAACTCCCATTTTTTCCCTGATCAGGTCAAAAAGGGTGGACCGGCAGAAAAGGGAGGGTGAGTTCTTCATTGTTGAGGCTCCTGAGTGGGTAACGGTGATTCCCCTGTTTGAAACACCCGAGAATGATGAGTTTCTTATGGTCCGCCAGTACCGTCACGGGTCCCGGCAGGTTACTGTTGAGTTCCCTGCGGGCATTGTCGATGCCGGGGAGCTTCCGCGGGATGCCGCTATACGGGAGTTGAAGGAGGAGACCGGTTATGAAGCGGAGGAGATTATTGCCATTGGATCAGTGAATCCCAATCCTGCATTTATGACCAATCATACCCATACATTTCTTGCCCGGGGATTGCGGAAAGTTTCAGAACAGAAACTTGACCCCCTTGAACGGGTTGAATTCAGAAAAGTTCCGGTCAGGGAGGTTTTTCACAATATGGGTGAAGGAGAATACAGTAATGGTGTTATGCTTATTTCACTGTCATTTTTTGATAAGTGGAAAAGGAGCATGTGAGGAAGGAAAAAAGGCGCCGACCGGATTCGAACCGGTGCATAAAGGTTTTGCAGACCTCTCCCTTACCACTTGGGTACGGCGCCGTAATTCATTACCAGAGTTTACCGGTGAATTGGTGGAAAAGATACCAAAACTGCCTGCCCTTGTCTACCCCAAGCAATTCTAATTATGGCAATCGTAGAGATCGATATAGAAGAATTGCCTCTTTCAAAGGGGCTGCCCAAGGATTTCGTGAAGGAAAATTGCCCGGAATGTGGCCATTTCCGTAGAAATCCGATCTTTATGGATGCATCATTCTCAAAATTTAGAACTGCTGGTCTACACCGATATTTGCGAATTTCAGCACCCTTGCATTATACTGCATACTGTGGGGTATTGCCTGCATATTTAAGAGGCTGGAAAAGGGGTTGGCATGACATCAATCAATAAGTTTATTGCACCTGAGTTTGTATACGGAGTCGGATCCCGACTGCAGGCTGCCGGTTACTGCAGGACTCTGCATATGAAGAGAATTCTTGTGGTCAGTGATCCCGGAGTTCAGGAAGTGGGCTGGACAGACGAAACAGTTAATTTGCTGCGTCAGGATGGTTTCGTTGTCTCGCTTTTTACCGGAGTTTCAAAAAACCCCCGCAAGACGGAGGTTGCCCGGGGAGCGGAGCAGTATAAAGCAGACGAGTGTGACGGAATAGTAGCAGTAGGCGGTGGTAGTGTACTTGACTGTGCCAAGGGCATCGGAGTTACGGTAAGTCATAACAGGCCTATTGAAGAGTTCAAGGGAATCGACAGGATAAGCGAATTTCTTCCACCTCTGGTCTGTATTCCCACCACCGCAGGCAGTTCCGCAGACATCAGCCGTTTCGCCATTATCAACAACGATGATCAGAGAGTGAAGTTTGCAGTAATAAGCAGCGGCCTTGTACCGAGTATCGCCCTCATAGATCCCCTGACTATCACTACCATGGATTCCGAACTTTCAACAGCCACCGGTATGGACGCCCTTTCCCATGCTTTTGAAGCCTATGTATCCACTGGAGCATTTTTTATGACCGACGGAATGGCTCTTGAATCGGTGGATCTGGTTGCCCGTAATCTCTATATGACCATAAAAAACCCGAAGGATATCTATGCCCGCAGCGGTATGATGCGGGCCAGCCTTTTGGCGGGGTTGGCGTTCTCCAACGCAAGTCTGGGAGCAGTCCATGCTCTTGCCCATGCGGTGGGAGGAGTTTCTGATCTACCCCACGGCTTCTGCAATGCAGTTCTTCTCAAGGAGGTTGTACGGACCAATTTCAACGCCGCCCGGGATGCCTATTCCCGTCTTGGTGCGGTTTTACGGGCAGGCCTGGGACTGCCGCCTGTGACCAGAGAGAATGCCGTCGAGGGTATTGTGGAGGCTCTTGAACTGCTGGGCGGAAAATGCGGGCTGGACCTGAGTTTCAGATCCAGCAATTTCAGTGCAGATACCATTCATGAAATGGCTGTACATGCATCAGAGGACGCCTGTCTTCTGACCAACCCCAAACCGCTTACTGTGAGTGATCTTGAGGATATTATTAAAAGGGTAGTCTGACCCGGGCGTTAAAGCTCCGGGTCCATTCCTTCCGGCGATCCTCCGATGCTTTTTACCATGGTGGATACAGCCCGGGAAGGATCCACTTCTCGGTTCAGTATAGAAAAAACGGTTTCACAGATAGGCAGCTTCAGCTTCCGCTGGATGGCAATCTGATGAACAAATTTGGCCGCCACTGCACCTTCCGGCAGATACCCGACGGCGGCGATATTGGTAATCAAATCTTCCAGATTGGAAAAGCGGTCAAGAATGCGGTCCTTGATTATCTCCCGCCCGAACCGGCGGTTACGGCCGTGCCGGCTGCGGCAGGTTACGTCAAGGTCTCCAACACCTGCAATTGAAGTGAAGGTTTCCGGATGGGTAGATCCCAAAGCGGTTCCCAGTTTCATGATTTCATTCAGACCCGCTGCGAGGAGCAGAGACTCGGTGTTGTCTCCCAGGGCATCGGAGAACTCCATGAGAGCATCCAGCATGCCGAAGGCAATGGCTACAACGTTCTTGGCGGCTCCGCAGGTCTGTACCCCCACTATGTCGAGGCTTGAGAAGACCATAAGGTTGCTGCCTCCCAGAAGTTCCCGGAACCGGATTGCATTCCTGCCGTTGGAGCAGGCTGAAATAAGTCCGGTCAGTTTTCCCCGGGCAACCTCTTCTGCATGACTTGGACCGGAAATATACACCACATTGTTTTTATAGGCTTCCGGCAGGGCATCTTCCACCGCATCCACGATCATTCGGGGGCCCTGGTCATCTGAGATAAATCCCTTGGTAACAACGCCTATGACTGTTTCGCCGGATGATATGCCCGGCTTGGAGGCCAGCTGCTTCACGGAATTTAGGATGTAAAGGGAGGGAGTGGCTATGATAATGAATTCCTTATCTGATGCGGCCCGGGCAAGATCTGTCGTTGCTTTCAGGGAGGGGGGAAGGTTTACGCCAAGAAGAAAGCGGTGGTTGGTCTGGTTGTTATTAATGTCATTGACTACATCTTCCATGAAGTCCCACATTTCCACCTGGTTTCCTGTTTCGGCCAGTACTTTTCCGATGGCTGTTCCCCAGGCTCCGGAACTAATTATTCCAACCTTTTTCATTACTCCTCCTTATTTAAGAGCCGAAGCGGACCGGGCGAAAGTATCGATACGTTCGCTGATTACAGAAAGTCCGCTTCTCCAGAAATTGATGTCTTCGATATCAAAACCGGCTTCTGCGGTTAATTTTACCGCATTCAGCCTGCCGGTGTCTTTAAGTATACTGCGGTATTTTTGGGGAAATCCGTTGCTGTTTTGCCTGTATTCCCCATAAAGTGCCAGGCCGAAGAGAAGCCCGAAGGCGTAGGGGAAGTTGTAGAACGCCAGCTCCGGTCTGTAATAATGACCTTTTACCGCCCACATATAGGGATGCAGCTTGTCAGGGTCAAGTCCGTCTCCGTAGGTTTTTTTCTGTGCATCCGTCATCATGTCGCAGAGTTCCTCTGGACTGAGTTCATGATCAGCCCTCCTTTCCATGAGCTCGGATTCAAAATAGAAGCGGCTTAAAATATCCACAATCACCTGTGTGGAGTCCTGCAGGCTTGATTCCATCAAAAGTAGCCCGGAGGCTTCATCCATCTCCTGTAGTGCTTTCTCTGCTACCAGAGTTTCGGAAAAGATCGATGCTGTCTCGGCCAGTGTCATCGGATAGTCCTGGTGCAGTGCCGGGAGGTCCTTCACAACATGGTGGTGATATCCGTGGCCCAGCTCGTGGGCAAGAGTTGAGATATCCCTCAGGTTGCCGGAGAAATTGGAGAGTATTCTGCTTTCCCGGGATTCGGGAAAACTAATACAGTAGGCGCCGCCTACCTTTCCTTCCCGGGGAAGAGCGTCAATCCAGAGGTTCTTCACTGCTCCCCTGGCATATTCCGCCAGCTCCTCTGAAAAGGAGGAGAAGTTGCGTATGATAAAATCCGCCGCCCCGTGAAATTCCACTCTCTTCTGTTTTTCGCCGCCCCTCTCCGGCAGAGGAGCAAACAGATCGTACCAGGTTAGAGCCGGCAGTCCAAGGATTTCCGCCTTGGCTTTAAGGTATTTTCTGAAAGCCGGAAGGGATTCCTCCATGGCGGCGATCAGTGCGTCCAGGGCTTTGCGGCTGATTCTTGACTGTTCAACAGCCTTGTCCAGGGTACTCGCATACCCTCGGCGGCTGTTCAGTGTGTGGCTGAACCCCTTTACTCCATTCAATGCGGCACATACTGCTACTTCCGCATTTCGCCAGGTGGATATTTCCAGCTCATATGCCTTTCTTCGGCTTTCCCTGTCGGGGCTGAAAGCCATGGTCCTGAGGCGGGTTATCGTCATTGTCTCGCCGCTTTCACTGTTCCAGACTGCTGTCAGGGTCGATCCCAGGGTTGACTGCAGCCTGGACCAGGCTTCTCCGCCGCTTCTGTTGAGATCCGCTGCGAGATCCTCTTCTGCCGAAGAGAGCTGTCTGGACTGTATCTGTAGAGACTCCCTGATGAACAGTTCATACTGTCTGAGTTCGTCACTGGAAGCAAGGACAGCATCTATGGAGCTTTTAATGCTTTTAAGGCAGTTGCGGAAGGCTATCTCCTGCTGTTTGAGTCTCAGTTCCGTTTTCTCCAGTTCTCCAAGCTGTTTAAGGGACTGAGGGTCCCGGGTGGATGTACTGTATCGGGCGTAGGCATAGGCAAAAAGGTTTTCAAAACGTCCTCGCAGGCTGTTCATTGCAGAAACAGCCCTGATAAGCCAGACTTCAGGATTAAGTGTTTTTAATGCTTCCCGGCTGAATATCCCGTCTGCAGTATCCAGCTGTGCAGTAAGTTCAGCTAAGGCCTGTTTATACTCCCTGCTCTCATAGCCGGGATAGATTGTATCCAGGGACCATTGGGGAGGTCGGCCGGATTCCGAAGCTTTGTCTTGCGGTTCCATAGGGGCAACTCCTCTGCAAAGTTATATAGCACCTCTCCCTTTTAATGCAAGCTTACTGTGCATTTGGTCAAATGATGTGCTACTATTGTCATACCTGAAATATAAATACCGGAGAAACCCGTAAACGTGATCTATCCATATAACAATCGGAACAAACAATCCAGAACATCTGTTTTTCTGCTTATTACCGTGCTGACGGGCTTTATTGCCGGAGCCTCTCTTAACGGACAGGCTGCGGACGGACTGCCTGAAACGGATAATCAGTGGGAGAGTTTTGCACCGGCAGATGCCGGGAGCAGCAGCGGGGAGTTTGTTCCTCTTCAGGAAGAACCGACCCCGATTGAGCCGGGTTTTCAGGCGGAAGTTCCGCCGGAAGTCCCGCTTCCTCCGGAGCTCCCGCCGGGGCGCCTTACCAGCGGAAAGATTGATCTTGATTCGGGGCTCAACTATATAACCTATCGTTTAAATATTCCTCCCGAGGCAATCAGAGCCGAGATCCTTCTGAGTCGTGCACAGGCAGACCTCGATCTTTATGTGCGCTACGGTGCTGAAATCCTCGATTACAGTGCGGTTGACGCCGGTGCAGACAGTGAAGCCTATAATGAGAAACTTGTGCTCTCCCGATTTGGCGATGAGGGGCTGTATGATGGTGAATACTATCTGGATGTTGTGTATCAGCATGAGTTTCCTCCTATTATTGATGGAAAAAAGGCAAACACAATTGATTTTGCTATAAATTTCACCCTTGACGAGCTTGAAGTTGCCGAGACCATTTCCACTGGAGAGAGTGTTTCCGGAATACTTCAGCCTGAAGAGGGGATGATGAAGCTCTATGCTGTTCAGGCTGCCGGATGGGATTCATCCCTGAGGATTGATGTTGCAGATACAACCGGTGATATTGATCTTTTCGTATCCAGAAACAGCCCGGTTATCAGTCCGGAAAATGCTGAGTTTCGCAGCGAAAGTCTTCTCGGACGGGAGTCTCTTGTTATAAGCCGGGAGACCGATCCTGCATACTCTCCGGGAACCTACTATGTTCTGGTTCTTGATCAGGTTTCTGACCGTTTTCCGGTAACATTTTCCCTGCATACCAGCGAATCTCCCGAGGCACCGGAAGCCCTTCTATCAATACCTCCGGTTCCGGATCCGGATGATCCTCTTCAGCATGCAGTCGGCGCTACTGTTGAGGTTATAGGCGAGAGCGGTCGGGGGTCAGGGTGCATGATCTCCCGGGACGGTTATGTTCTTACCAATTGGCATGTGGTTCGGAATGGGGAGAATCAGCCTTCGTCACCGGTATATGTTGCGGCAACCATAGACCAGCATCTGCCGCCCAAGGAGCTCTTTTCCGGAACAGTTACGCACTACGATGAGGATCTGGACCTTGCTCTGATAAAAATTAATGCAGGAAGGTATGGCCAGCCGCTTCCAGGAGCCTATCGTTTTCCCTATTTTGAGTTTACCGAGAGCGGGATTCCCCGAATGGGAGAACCTATATCCATTCTGGGATATCCGGCTAACGGCGGTATCGGTTCCAGGGTTTCCGTTACCCTTACCAGAGGAATTGTAAGTGGTTTTGAAGCCTCTCCTCTGGGCACCTTCATAAAAACCGACGGGGAGATCTCCTTTGGTAATTCCGGCGGTGCTGTTTTCAATGCCTTCGGAGAACTCGTGGGACTGCCGGTTTCAATCTATACTGATGGAGAGGGTAAACTGGGATTTATTCTTCCGGTAAGCATGATTCCTCCTTCCTGGCTCAAGATCATCTCCGGTACTCACTAACAGGGTGCTTATCTGTGGATTCCCGGACCCGCCTGACCACTTTACTGCAGGAACTTATACGTAACCGCTGTGTCAATGACGGACACAGCGGAAATGAGGCGCTCTCCGCCCGCACCCTGCAGCGGTTTTTCTTAGAATACGGCATTAACGTAGAAATCTTCTCCCGAAAAGAGGGCAGGGATAACCTGATAGTACGTGTTCCGGGGACAGACCCCAGGGCGCCGTCTCTTGCCTTCATGGGGCATCTGGATGTTGTCCCTGCCTCTCCGGAAGACTGGATTAGGGATCCCTTTGGTGGAGAAATAGCCGACGATGAAGTCTGGGGACGTGGTGCAGTGGATATGCTGAACATGACTGCTTCCCAGGCAGTCGGCTTTGCGGAAGCAGTCAGGAAACATGGCCCATTCCCCGGGGATCTTCTCTATATTGCACTGGCAGATGAAGAAGCTTCCGGTAAGTACGGTGCCCGCTGGCTTACGGATCACCATTGGGACAAGGTTGCCTGTGATGTGATGGTTTCTGAGATCGGAGGTTTTTATATCCAGGGACGCCGGGGGCGGCATGCTGTTCTCGGGGTGGGGGAAAAGGGCGTTGCCTGGCTCCGGGTTACCACCCGGGGAGTTCCGGGACACGGCAGTATTCCCTTCGGAGCACGAAACGCCGCGGATGATCTGATTGCCCTCGGGTATAAGCTGGCTGAAGCCCGGCCCAGAGTCCATACAGGAAAAATCTATCGTGGTATGGTAAGGGCTTCCGCCGGGAGTCTGTTTGAGGAACTCCTTCTGTTTTCTCCCTTTACTCAGTCTCAGGGGCTTCATCGGCTGGCGAAGAGAAATCCCGGTGCTGCAAAGTGGCTCCACGCAGCCTCACGGACAACGGTCTCTACCGGTATGATTCAGGGGGGAAGCAAAATAAACATAATACCCGATGTTGCACATATGGATCTGGATATACGGCTTATCCCCGGTGAAAGTCTGGAATCTGCCATGGCTGTAGTTCACCATGCAGCCATGGCTGCCGGTGTGGACGCGGAGCTTGAAGTTCTTGAGTTTTTTCCTCCAACCATAAGTGACCGTGAAGGCCCCTTTGTAGAGGCAAGTGCGGCTTTACTGAGGAAGAATGTTGATGATGCAGAGATCCTGCCTATTCTCGTTGGAGGGGCAACTGATGGGCGCTTCTGGCGACACAGGGGCACACAGGTATATGGATTTACCCTTTTTGATAAAAAAATGACCATGGACCGCTTTTCAAAGCTGATTCATGGCCGTAATGAACGTATCTCACTGGAGAGCCTTGCTCTCTCTTTGGAATATTACACTGAATTGCCCGGACAGTTTTTCCAATACTGGCTTACACAAGCTGTTTAAGCTGTTCCTTTGCCTGCTTCAGGGCATCACCGTACTGAGCTTCTAACTTGCCCAGATGATCCTTCAGGACTTTGGCGAATTCAGGATCCTGAGTGGGAGAAAGTTTGACCGGTGCGCCTGTCTGACGGGCAATCTCCTGCTCTTTCTGTTTTAGTCTGGGCGCAAACTGCTGCTCCAGGGCGGACACAAGCTGTTCCTGATTGGCCAAATACTGTTCAAAAAACTGGTTGATCTGCCCGAACATAGTGGATACCTGCTTTGCTTCACCGGTAAGAATGATGAAGGCCTCCTCCAGCAGGGCGGTTTTCTGGGAGAACTCCTTTGTCTGCGGCAGAGTGAGGTTTGCGGAGAGGGTTGACAGCAGGCCGTCCTTGAGCCACTGCAGTGTTTCCTTATCCGCGGCTTTTAGATTTTTTTTAATCTCTGCTGCATCAATATCTCCGGAAAGAAATTTTCCTGCCAGGCGTTTACCTTCATCGGTTTTTTCCCGAGCCGCAATGCCTTTCTTGTCTATCTCAATATCTTTTGTGCGTTCCAGCGCAATTTCAAGGGCGGATTTTATCATCTACACTCTCCTGCTTACTTCGTTCTCTTGTATAAATCTACAAAAATGGTCGGGACTATATCAAGTCCCGGTATATCGGCGGATTGAGTCGGCAATATTCTCATATGTGCTTCTTCGACGCTGATTGTCCGCCTCCAGCAGAGTTGCCCGGAATCCCGGCAGATCACAGCAGAACCCGCTTAAAGGCACAACACATATACCAGCTGAAGCCAGCAGATAGTAAACAAAGCGTTTATCCGGGGCAACTGTGTGAATCATGGAATCCAGGTATCCGCGGATTTCCGGTGTATCCACCGGCAGGGTCTGCCGGCTGTTCAGCAGACCATCCTCGAACACCGCTGTAACGTAGAATGCCCCCTTTGGTTTTACAACCTTTACCCCGGGCACAGCAGAAAGTATCTCCGTTGCCTCCTGCGCCCGGCGGTCATAGACGGCATTTCTATTTTGAAGATGGATATCATAGCGGGGGTCGGAAAAAACCTGCGGAATAGAGAGCTGCGGGAGAGTCGTTGAGCACACCTCCAGTCTTTTTGCATCCAGAATGCTGGTGATGTACCGGGAGAATTCCGGATCCTGTTTCTGGTTGTAAACCTCTATCCAGCCGCAGCGACCACCCGGCCAGGGGTATTCCTTGGATATGCTTCGCAGGGCCATTCCGGGAACTCCGTCTATAACTTCACTTAAAAATGTCCGGTCCTCGGGGTTATAGACAATACTGGCATAGGTTTCATCGCAAAGGATAAACAGATCATATCTGCGGGCAATGTCTACCATAGCGGTAATTACTTCTCTGGGGTATACCGCGCCGGTGGGGTTATCGGGATTGATCAGCAGTATGCCTGCAATGGAAGGGTTGTAGCGTACTTTGTTCTCGATATCCTCAATATCCGGCATCCAGTTGTTGTCCGGATCCAGACGGTAGGTTAGATGTTCATAGCCTGAGTGGGAAGCCTCGGCGGAGGAGAGGGTGGAGTAGGCCGGTGAGGGGCCTATTACCCTGGCTTCGCGTTTCAGATACTCAAAGATCCTGGCTACAGCATCTCCCAGACCGTTAAAAAAGAAAATGTCATCTTTGTCTATTCTGGCTCCGCCCCGGGCTGTAACCTTCTGTGCCAGGAATTCACGGGTTTCCGGTGCGCCCTGGGTATCTGTATAACAATAGGAGGCGTCCTGTGAAGTCAAACCGGTTACGGTCTCTTTTATCCAGTCGGGAACTGCTTCTCCTTTCTGGACAGGATCACCGATGTTCTCATAGATTACCGGTACGCCGGCTGCCTCAACTTTATGGGCAACCTTTACAATTTCCCTGATTTCGTAGCGCAGTTCTCCGGCGCCGTCCCACACAATTGGTCTTCTCATCCTTTACTCCCTGCACCCCGCATCCGCGCCGGATAAACCCGGGGCAATAAAAAAACCGCGGGTTCCGTCTCCGGACATCCGCGGTGATGTATTCTGTTGTAGTGGAATACCTGATATCCGCGGTTGCCTAAAAGGCGGCTGCCGCGGCGGCTGCTGAGATACAGACGCTGTTTAACAGTGGTATTCCGTTCATGGGTTACATAGTCGCACAGTCGGCAGTGCAGGTCAAGCGCCGGATTGAGAATGCGGTCAGCTCTTTCTCCCGCAGCAGTGTTTAAATTTTTTTCCGCTGCCGCAGGGGCAGGGATCATTTCTTCCGGTGTTTTGTGCGATGTTCTGCCGGTCCTGTTCCTGCCGTAGGTACAGAAAAAAATAATCCCTCAGAGCCATAATATTCTCGGGCATCTCCGCGGCAATGCGGGTGAATGTTTCCGCCACTTCCGGGGTATCCTGATTCTCTGTGAATACTTGCGGCCGGGCGCAGAAAGCTATGGGACTCATCAGATTTATGAAATCGTCATCAAAACCTGATGCCTCTACTCCAGTGCAGCGGAGACCTTTAATAAATCCTTCGCACCATTCTCTTAGTTTTCCGACTTCCTCATCAGAAAGCAGGTCTGCTTCCTTGCCGGGGACTGAAAAGGGAAACTCGTATGCATCCTCTTTCCCTTCAAAAGATCCAACAACTGCATTGTATGCAAGCACTGCGGTATCAAGAAATGTCTGCGCCTGCTCACGATTTACAAACTCAGGTTGTTCATTTTTCATATTGAAAAAAACCGGCATCCATATCGCCGGTGCCGAGGGGCGGGGAGAGAGGGATACAGCTGCGAGAACTCCGTGGATTCCTGCCGGACTGAGAGGTTTGGGGCATATTTCTTCAAGAATTGTATGAACTGAATTGATCATGCGGACAAGGGGTTTCTGCATGGGTGATCATAGCCTCCGGTTAATACTGGACAGAATTCTTCTGTTCGAAGAGGGTGGAGAAGAACCTGAAATTTTCCTCATTCTGCAGATTGGATCCCATTACAAGGCTGTGGGAAACTGCAGGAATTGCGGCCGGAACAATTCCGGTTTCAAGATAATACTCCAGAATACGTACGGCATAATAGCCCTGGAGCATGGGATTCTGGTTTATGGCAGCTGTAAGAGCATGGCTGCGAAGATATCGCTCGGTGTTGGGGGTAATCCCGTGAACTAATATGTTATACCTGCCCTCAAGGCCATGCCTTAGGATTACCTCCGCCAGGGTATCTTGGATTTCGGCAATGCTGTAAATCCCGGTGAAATCTGCCTGTGGATCCAGGATCACCTGCTCTATTTCGTCCTTCAGGTTATCGTCATGCCGTCGTTTACGAAAGCTTACCACCTGATGATCAATGTCTGGAAAATGGACTGAAAGGTAGTGGACAAACTGTAGCAGACGTTCTTCGTTAACATGGGCTCCGGCAAGTACATGTTCAGAATTTACCGGGTTATGAATAATAAGGATACTTCCTTTCGGTCCGGCTGTTTTTCCCAGAAATTCCGCGGCCAGCCGACCTCCTTCTCCGTAATCGGGACTTACTGTACACAGACGGCTTGTCTCCGGGGCATCAACACTTATGGTTATATGGGGGATATTTCGTGAGTCCAGAAAGCGAAAAACTCTGGCCATATCATACTCGGGATTATTTACGATTCCTGCAGCCTCCATTCCCTCATCTGCCGCATTTTGCAGCAGTTTCAGATACGCCGATGTATCAAGGGGCGGCACCGGCTGGTAACGGGCGGTATAACCCAGGAATGCAATCTGTTCGTCGGCAAGAATAATTCCCTGATCCACTCTGTTCCAGAAAAAGTCCGGTGTACAGGAGGAAAAGATCACTATGGATCGGCTTTTTCTCCGGCTCAGGGCTCGAGCTCCCCGGTGAACAAGGTAACTGTGTGAGACAGCATAGTCGTTTACCTGACGCCGGGTTTCTTCAGCCACTTTCGAAGAGTGAGAAAGCGCGCGCTGGACGGTTTTCAGGGAAATCCCCAGATCCCGGGCAATCTCCTCCTGGGTAAGACGTTTTTCCATATAATCCAGAGTATACGAAGTTCCATACCCCGGAACAAGAGGTGATATCAACAGAATGTCTTACGTGAGACATTCTGTTTGTGCCGGGCTAGTTAAGCTTTTTCCGATCCCGGTACTGGGTCGCAGTCAGGCCGGTTGTTTTTCTGAAAAGTTTCGCGAAATAGAAGTAGTCATGAATTCCGCACAGGTCGGAGATTTCCTGGACAGGAAGGGTTGTGTGCTCGAGCAGGAAACAGGCATGTCCAATCCTTGCTTTACGCAGGAATTCTGAAGGGCTTTGTCCTGTTTCCGTTTTAAACAGGCTTGATATTCGGCTTTTTTTGAGGCCGAATACTTCTGAAAGATGATCAAGATTCAAATCAGCATCAATATTGTTTCTGATATAGCTCTTGATTGAGGTGAGAGTTTCTTTTGATGATGTCTGAATCTTTTTTTCGTTTTCCTTTTCGGGGTAAAGAATGTTTGTCTGCTCATGGAGGACTTCAATCATATGATGCAGGCTGGTGAATTGACGAATCAGCATCTCCGGAGTGGATACGGGCAGGAGGCTATGACTTTTTGTTCCCTGTGATAGAGCTGCTTCGTTAAGGAGATCTGTGAATCCATTGTAGAAATCCGCAAGCTCCTGAATGTTTACAGGCTCATCCCTGTTCAGGGCGGAAATTTCATTCAGTGCAGTATGTATTCTGCTTCTGTTACGGCTGGAAAAAAGGACGCTGAAGTCTTTCAGCAGTTCCGGCAGTACGGTACTGCGAAGATCTCCCGTATGATAAAGGCGATGTACCCCGGAAGAAAACCAGCTGTACTGCAGTATGACTGCTTCCTGGATGAGAGTCTTCATATCATGCAGGGAACTAATGGTGCTGCTGACTCCTGCGGATCCCGGAAAAGGAGGAGTAACCAGCTGAGTTAAGGCGGCGTTGATTCTGGATTGTGCAGAAATGGGGAAATTCAGCAGTATGATGCTTGTATCCCGGGAGTAGGTGTATCTGCATAATTCCATCTCCTCCATTTTTTGCAGCGGTTTGAGATGGTCTGCCGCACTATTTTCCATCGCCACTACACAGTAGTGGCTGAAGCGGTTCGGGCAGCCCATCTGGCGAATTATCAGTTCATCCGGCGTCCCATCGGGCATTGCAGAAAGAAACTCCAGAATAGACTCTGTCTCTTTGACCGCATCGTCCAGTGCGGCAGATCTGTATTCTCTGAGTTTCACCGCAGCTTTCTGCAGGGTTTCCTGGAGTATCTCCGGCCGGACGGGTTTAAGCAGGTAGCCTAATGCTCCAAGATCGAGGGCTTTTTTTGCATACTCAAATTCTGAATATCCGCTGACGAAGATAACCTGTGTTTTGGTATTTTCTTCCTTGAGAATTTCCATTAATTCCAGGCCGGTGAGGCCCGGCATGCGGATATCGCAGATCAGCAGATCCGGGTCAGTGTTCCGAACCAGATCAAGGCATTCTGCTCCGTTGTCTGCAGTTCCTGCTATCTCAAACTCGAGGCCCGTGGCGGTTATCTTTTTTCCCAGGGCTTGAAGAATATATGGTTCGTCATCAGCAATAATTACACTGAACATAGTTATCCTGTTATTAGAGGGAGCCGCATTCGTATTACTGTTCCCCGGTTAATTTCACTTTCAATTTTAAGACCGTAATCATTACCGTAAACCAGCTTGATCCGGTTTTGTATATTATACAGACCAATGGAGCGTTTTTCACCAGCGGAAAGAACCTGTCCCGGCATGGTTTCAGCGAGTGAAGAGCTCAGATTCTTCAGTGTTTCCTGATCAATGCCGGTACCATTGTCTTTTACGGAAATATCAAGAAATGACCCGTTCTGTGTACAGAGAACATTCAGTTCTCCTTTGCCAATTTTCGGTTCCAGTCCATGAAAGATGGAATTTTCGATAATGGGCTGGAGGATAAATTTGATGATTTTTGTCTTGAGAATATCCTTGTCATATTTGATGGAAATGGTAAAGCGGTCAAGAAAGCGAATTCTTTGTATGTTAAGATAATCCTCAACACTTTTGAGTTCCTCCTCCAGGGTTACGAATTTTCTGCCGCTGATGGAATAACGAAACAGACTGGACAGGCTCATGGCGATTTCCTGGATTTCCGGAACTTCATGCAGGGCTCCGATGCTGTTCATGCATTCCAGGGTATTGTAGAGAAAGTGAGGGTTTATCTGACTCTGCAGGAAGTTTATTTCAGCTTCCTTATGCTGTATTTCCTCCTGAAGCAACTTTTTCTCTATAGCTATCTTCTCCTCCGTGGCATGAAGGAGTTCGTCGGTCCTCAGTTTGATGGTCTTGATCATGGAATTGATACCGCTCTGCAGATTGACAATCTCTTCCGTTTCTATATCCGGGATAATGCGGGCTGTTAAATCTCCCTCTTCCACCTTCTGCAGGCAGTCGAGGGTAATCTCAATGTTCTGGGTTATTCGCTGTGAGTATGCCTGAAACATGGTTATACTCATAATCAGTATAGCGAATGTTACTATAACCACTATCCTTAAAAAGGTGAGACGGTTGAGGTACACTTCCTCTTTTTTTACAGAAAGAGCTATTGTCCATCCCCATGGATCAAAAGTATCGAATACGCAGTATCTGGCCCGTCCCCGGTAGGTGTACTCTACGAATCCTTGTTTCTTCTCCAGCATGTCGGCAATAAAATAGAAACTTATCATGTCTCCCGATGAGATATATTTATGCAGAACTGCACGGCTTGCGCGGTTCACAATATAGAGATTACCACTACCTCCGAAGGTCACTCGGTCAAGCGAATCGAGGAGGGCATGCTGTACTGTTTCTGTATTGGAGAGATCCATCTCCGTGGCAGGATGCTCCACATTTTCATAGGCGGTTTGAACCTGCTGCATGACTTTCTCCAATTCTGATTCAAGGAGTTGAACATAGAGTGTGTGAACAATCTGATTCATCATTACCGCGCCTACAAAGATAATGGAGGCCGCAAGAATGAGAAGGGTTGCTATGGAAACTATATTAAGTTCATGCTGAAGTTTCATTAAAACTGATTCCGTATCCGGTCCGGAGGAGAGTATGCAGTATAGACAGCCGAAAAGGAGCTGTCAAACATCTCTTTGATCCTCCGTGCCGGACAGGATTCAGGCTTAAAGTTCGGGGGCGGCCATTTTTTTCCGGTGCTGCCGTTCCCTGATCAGGGTAGTTGCAACGGAAATAATACTCAGGGCCAGAAGAACTGCGGAAATAGGCCGCGTTACAAATACAGAATAATCTCCATGGGACATGACCAGGGTTTTGCGGAAGTTTTCCTCAACCATGGGACCCAGAATAAGGGCAAGTACAATCGGACCAAGGGGTACGTTGATCTTGCGGATCAGGTAGCCCACAATACCAATAAGCAGCATAAGGAAAATGTCGAAGGTGTTATTCTGCATGGCGTAGGACCCTACAATGGCAAGGACCATAATAATGGGAATCATCGCCCGTTTGGAAACCATAATGACTCTGGAGAGGAATCCCGCCATCATCAGCCCGAAAACTCCGAAGAAAATGTTTGCCAGTATAAAGCCGATAAAAAGGGCATTAACCATGTCCAGGTGATCTCTGAAAAGGAGAGGTCCGGGACGCAGTCCCTGAACCATCAGTGCGCCGATTATGATGGCTGTAACAGAGTCTCCCGGAACACCAAGGCTCAGAGTGGGAATAAGCGCTCCTCCGGTGGAGGCGTTGTTTCCTGTTTCCGCAGCCGCAACCCCCTCAATCTCTCCGGTACCGAATGTTTCGGGATGCTTGGAGCTTCTTTTTGCTTCGTTGTAACAGACAAAGCTTGCAATATCACCGCCTGCACCGGGAAGCGCGCCAACAAAGGTACCTATTACTGTACTCTTTAACTGAGTTCTCAGAACTGTACGCATATCGGGCAGGCTAGGCAGCAGCTTGCGAAGGTTTACCCGTTCTTTTTTGGGTTCTACAAGCTTTTCAAACTGGGTTATGGCTTCGGAGACTGCAAAGAGACCGATCAGGGCTGGTATAAAAGGTATACCTCCCATAAGGTTTACATTTCCGAAGGTAAACCGGGTATATCCCTGGATAGGGTCCATTCCGATGGTCGCAATAAGCAGACCGATGCATCCGCTCAGTAAGCCTTTAGCCAGAGACCCCGAGGATATACTGCCTATTATGGTAATACCCAGAACAGCAAGAGCAAAGTATTCCGGAGCACTGAATTTAAGGGCGAATTTGGAAAGCAGAGGTGCCAGGGTAATCAGGAATATTGCGCTTCCGATTCCACCGAATACGGAGGAGTAGGTTGCCATTCCAATTGCCCGGCCGCCTTCGCCGCGGACAAACAGGGGTGTTCCGTCCAGTATAGTTGCCGCTGCCGATGGGGTTCCCGGGGTGTTTATCAGGATTGCTGCTACAGAGCCTCCATAGATGGCTCCGGCGTAGAGTCCCAGAAGCATTAGAATTCCCGGCACCGCCTCCATTCCGAAGGAGAAAGGAACCAGTATTGCAACACCCATGGTTGCAGTAAGTCCGGGAAGGGCTCCTACCACTATACCGCCGATAACACCCGAAAACAGCATTAAAAGGGGAAACGGCTGTGCCAGCAGGGCAAGACCGTTCATTATTTCATTCATTATTAACCTCGCTATATGAAACCTTCCGGAAGTACCTGTGTGTACAGCGGAAAGTGAGAAGTCCTAGTTGTAGAATATCCCTGTGGGCAGTGGGATAAGCAGCAACCGCTGAAAAACAACATAGATTGCCAGGGTGGTCAGGCATGACACGAGTACTATTCTTTTTACTGTTCCTGCCTTGAAAACCAGCATGAGTACTATCAGGTATATTGGAGAAATGACCAGGAATCCCAGAAAACCCAGGACTGATGCATAGACCAGAGTCATAACTATCATAACCAGTACGCGGAAAATCCCGTTATCTTCGCGGTCGAAGATTGGTTCGGTTTTTTCGCCAGTAGCAGGTTTAGGTCTTTTTACACCCTGAAATATAACGATGGCCGACAGTGCTATTATAAGAAGGCCCAGCATCTTTGGGTAAAATGCCATTCCTACATCGTCACCCCGGGAATCTGGGAAGCTGCCGGAAAGGAATATAAAAACCGCCGCGAACAGAACTGTCGCGATTCCGAATATGATTTCCGCCTTTCGCAAAATAATTTCCTTATGTAAAGAATAGTTTTGGACTGCCGGTTTTGAAGCCGACAGTCCAGTAATTGATTATACCACGAAGTGGTAACAGGTAAATTAAAGATCGAACTGTGAAACAATCTTACCGTAGGTATCGTAAGCTTCGTTGATCATAGTTCCGAAATCTTCGGAGTTTCTGTAAACCATACCAAGTCCGATGTTACCCATTGTTTTCTTGAAACCTTCAGATTCGAAAGCTTTCTTGAAAGCATCGTGAAGGATTGCAACGATCTCGGGAGGAGTTCCCTTGGGAGCCTGGATTCCGCGCCAGCATGCAGTCTGTACATCGTATCCCAGTTCTTTCATTGTAGGAACATCGGGATAGTTGGGGTGACGCTCGTTCCCGGAAACAGCAAGAATCTTCAGCTGACCAGCTGCAACCTGAGAAGATACTTCAGGAGGGCTGCAGGCTACGAAATCGAGGTGACCACCGAGAAGCTCGGTAATAGCAGGAGCAGCTCCGGTAGAGGGTACGAAGGTAAACTCTGTTCCGGTTTTTCCCTGAAGGTCCAGGGTAGCAATGTGCCAGATACCTGCGTAACCGGTTCCACTGTACTCCATCTCGCCGGGATGTGCCTTTGCATAGGTCAGGAAGTCATCGAGGGTCTCGAACTCGGAATCTGCAGGAACAACAATTGCAGAAGGATCGAGGTTAACCTGGATTACCGGAACCATATCTTTATGGCTGTACGGTACTTCCTGGATGTGCGGCTGAATAATACATTCAACAGTAGTAAGACCGATTGTGTAACCGTCGGGTTTACCATTGGCGATTGCGCTGTGTCCTACAGCTCCACCACCACCGGTTTTATTTTCTACAACAATTGAAACACCAAGAAAGGGTTCAGCTTCTTTTGCGAGAACACGAGCAGTTGCATCAGTTCCACCACCGGCAGCCCAGGGTACTACCATGTGAATCGGTTTTGTGGGGTAGTTAACTTTAGATTCTCCCCCTGCAGATTCTCCCTGTCCATTGGCAAAGAGTGCCATGGTCATAAGTACAGCTAACAGAACAGCAAGAAATTTCTTCATCAAATCCTCCTTGTGGATATGTTTGTTTTCGTAAGAAACCTACCATGGACTATTTTTACGGTCAAATAAAAGTTAAAAAATCGCTATTTTGTTTAACTGCCGGGGATTTTCAGTGTTTTGCCCTGGAGGATGGGTAAAAAATTACATACCACGGGGCAAATTTATACATACCGGAACATGGCTGGAGGATGCATAATTTTTGAAGTCAATATTTTTCGCCAGAAACAACACTGAAACGGAGTAAACCTATGTCCGGGAAACAAATTCTTCTTACAATGCCGCCAGATATCAAGAAGGTGGTACACAACTACATGGATGAGTACCTCTCAAGCCGTGGATACACTTTTAAAGCTGTCTATAGTGATAATCCTCTCTCTGCCGAGGAGCTGAAAAAGGAGCTTACAGAGATAGATGGATACATTGTCGGTCATGAAGAGGTTACCGGAGATGTTCTTGACGCAGCCGGTGGTCTAAAGATTGTAACCAAGTTCGGGGTTGGTACAGATAATATACACATAAAAGAAGCACGAGAGAGAGGCATAGAGGTTGCCAACTGCCCGGGTTCCAACAGCAATGCTGTTGCAGAACTTGTGGTGGGACTTATGCTTACCACTGCCAGAAACACTCAGAAGCTCTGTGAGGATCTGAGGAGGGGGCACTGGGCCATTGAAGTGGGCTTTGAGCTTACAGGAAAGAAAGTGGGCATTCTCGGTTTCGGGAATATCGGTCGCAGGGTAGCTGAAATGCTGCAGCCTTTTACAAAGGACATTCTAGTCTATGATGCCTTTGAAGATAAAGCAGCGGAGGAAAAGTACGGTGTTACGTATACCACGCTTGGCGAGATTGCTGCCTCCTGTGATTTTATTACTGTACATCTTCCGCTGATTCCTCCCACAAAGAACATAATTAATAAAGAGTTCTTTAAAAAGATGAAGGACGGAGTCTTTCTGGTAAATGCAGCCCGGGGAGGCATTGTTAATGAGGATGACCTGTACGATGCGGTCTGCGAAGGCAAGGTGGCCCGTGCTGCGCTAGATGTTTTTGAGGTTGAGCCTACCACCAATACCAGGTTGGTAACTGATCAGCGATTTGTGGTTCTTCCCCATATAGGTGCGGGATCCATGGAGGCTACCTTTAATATGGCGAAAATGGCCATGGATAATGTAATTGAGGTGCTGGAAGGCCGGAAAAATCCCAACTCCGTAGGATAATCCGGTATAACAGACTATACTGTGCTCAACAGACAATCCGGGCAGGCAGGTGTAATGACAGTTCTTAAAAAGATTGATTCAGTTTTAGGCAGACAGCTGATGCTGTTGAATATCCTGACGCTTTTTATCGGTCTCCTCCTTCCCGGTCTGTTTGAGGGTCTTACTGCTTATCTTCCATATATACTGTCCACGCTGGTTCTTATCGTGGGGACAAACTGTACCCTTGAAAGTTTTCGCAGTATTCTCCAGGCGCCGAAAAGCTTTTTCCTGTCCCTGGCATTTATCTATCTGCTGATGCCGATCCTGGGATTCGGGGTAGGTACACTGTTTTATCCCGATAAACCCCTCTATGCTTTCGGCACGTTTCTTACCGCGGTAACTCCGGTTGCATTGACATCCATGGTTTGGACCGGACTTGCCGGTGGAAACCTGGCCCTGGCCCTGGCTCTTGTGGCACTGGTAACAGTGTTCAGTGGAGTGAACATTCCTTTTGAACTATCCCTGTTCATGGGTACGGTTGTAGAGTTCGATGCCTGGGCATTGACGATGAAACTTGTGGTTACCATAGTTGTTCCTGTTGTATTCGGAATCGGCATAAAACACTATTCCGGTGACAGGATCGAAAAATACCGACCGGGACTGGGTGTTCTCACCAAGATTCTCATGCTGGTAATAATGATGGTCAACGGCGCAGTCTTGAGGCCCTATGTTGATGATCTCGGTATGGATACAATTCGCCTGCTTCTGGTTGCCGCATTTCATATGCTTCTGAATTTCTCCATTACCATGGCTGTTGGAGGCTTTTTTATCGGTTTCCGGAACAGTGCAATGCCGCCGGTGGTCTATGCCTCTTCCATGAAAAATAATGCCGCGGGGGTGGTTATAGCCCTTAACTATTTTCATCCCGCCGTGGCGCTTCCGGTTGTGTTCAGTATGATGGCCCAACAGTTCTGGGCAGGGGTGTTTTACCAGATTTTTCGTCGTCTTCGGGGAGATACATGATATCATCTCTTTCCAGATGGGCCGGGATTGCTAATGATGTATTCAACAAGTATATTCTCCTGTTTATTCTGACATCTCTTATCACAGGCTTTCTTTTTGCAGACTTTTTTTCCAAATATGCCGATGGTCTTTCTTATATGCTCATGTTTATGGTTTTCGTTATGGGGACTTCCTGCACCCTTGAAAGCCTGACAAGCATTTTTAAAGCTCCAAGGGGTTTTTTTCTCGGCATTCTTATCTTGTACCTTGTGCTGCCTCTTATCGGCTACATCATGGGTGCGGTGTTCTGGCAAGACAACCCATCTTATGCAGTAGGCCATTTTCTCCTTGCCATTACCCCCGTGGCGATAACTTCCATGATCTGGACAGGATTTGCCGGAGGAAACATTGCTCTCGCCCTTGCACTGGTGGCAGTCGCAACAGTATTCAGCGGTTTTTCAATTCCTTCACTTATGTCTCTCTTTATGGGAAAGGTTGTAGAGTTCGATGCCCGGTCTCTTACTATGAATCTGGTGCATATGATTGTAGGTCCTGTGCTTGTTGGAATCCTGTTGAGAAACAGGGCTCCGGTGTTTACCGTAAAGGTGAGTCATTTTCTGAATCTGGCGACAAAACTGATGATGGTGGCAATTATATGCGTTAATGGTGCTGCTGTCCGTCCCTATCTGACTGACTTTGACTTATCCCTTCTGAAGCTGTTGCTGGTGGTATTTCTGCATATGATGCTGAATTACTCAGTTGCCTTCGGGTTTGCTTTCCTTATACTGGGACGCCGCAGCCCGGATCTATCACCGGTTATCTTTACCTCTTCCATGAAAAATACTGTTGCAGGAATTGTCATAGGTTTGAAATTCTTTGGTCCAGCAGTGGCTCTGCCGGTAATCATGTGTATTTTCATGCAGCAAATGGCTGCGGGGTTCTTTTTCCGTCTGTTGAAAAAGTTCAGTCCTGATATTTGAACGAGTTTATCCTGTATAAAGTATTTCACGGATTAACAGTATTTAAAGCTCTGATCTTGTTATTCCCATTCCTTTTCCAGGGCTTCGTAGATATGATCGCCCCGCATCAGTTTTTGCCTCGGCTATGAAAAACAACTCTGCAGGAATCGTCGTTGCGCTTGCCTATTTCAGTGCACGGGTTGCTCTTCCTGTTATTGTCTGCATTTTCCTGCAGCACATGTACGCAGGGATTTTTCACCGCGTGCTGCAATCCCTGCGTTTGCGCTCCGGGGCGGTTCAGTAGCCTTTTCCGGCAGCCTTTTCAGGCCCAGACACCGCTTTCCAGAAATCCTGCATATTGTTCTCGTCGGGTTACCAGGAGGTTCCGTATGGGAAGATCGTAGGGACAGCGTTTTTCGCAAAGGCCACACTTTGTGCAGTTTTCAGCTTTGCTCATGGCGCCGTCCAGGAGTGTCCGGGTCTTTTCCAGAGGCATCCGGCGGGTCATGCTCTGTGAAGGGAGGACCATGGAGATCGGAATACCTTCGGGACAGGGCTGGCAGTAGTCACAGCGATGGCACCAGCTGCTGCCGAGCTCTTTCCGTACTGTTTCCATCTCTTCTGTCTCTGCAGCTGAAAGGGGCGTGGTATCTGCATAAATGTCGAGTATTTCCCGCATCTGGGCAGTCTGTTCAATCCCCGGGTCGGGAATAATGCCTTCGTGCTGGCGAAGATAGCGGAAACAGAGCTTTGCATTATCCAACAGGCCGCCGCCCAGGGGCTTCATGCAGATAAACCCCATGTCCATTTCCCGTGCCAGGGGCAGCAGGACTTTTCCTGCGGCAGTATCTACAAAATTAAATGGAAGCTGGGTCACCTCAAACAGGCCGGTGCGCATCATTTTTTCCGCAGTTTCCAGACTGTGGGCACTGAATGCGGGATGTTTTATGAGGCCTTCTTCAACTGCCTGCTGCATGCCCTCAAAGGCTCCGTCTTTTCCCATTACAGCCTGCATCTTTTTATCACCGCTTACATTATGGTGCTGATAGATATCCAGGTAATCGGTTTTCAGAAGAGTAAGGCTCTTCTCCAGATCTTTCAGGAAAGTGTCTCTGTCAGTGGCTGGAGATTTCGATGCCAGAACAAGGGATTCCCTCGGGAGGTCCTGAATAGCTTTTCCTATTCTCTCTTCACTTGTGGTGTAAGCCCGGGCGGTATCAATAAAGTTTACGCCCATGCCGATGATATCCTGAACAACCTGAATCGCTTCCTCTTCTGACAAGCGCTGTATAGGGATGCCTCCGAAGGCGATTTCACTTACCATCAGTTCTGTTTTACCCAGACGAACCTTATTCATATGTGTCTCCTGCTGCGGGAATTTTCGCTATAGCATACACCGGGATTTCTGAGTTGTCAAAAACGGATTCTAAGCCTGTTACTCTTCAAGAAATGCCCATGTACGGGTAGCCTTCGTATACACCATGGCAGGGCTCCCCTTGGGGTAGGCATAAACATGGCCGGCATCGCTTTCAAGTTTTTTACACAAGTCTCCCCGGTAGGCCTCTCCTGTTTGCGGGATGACTCGTTTCCAGTCGCCGTTCTCCTGCCGGTAAAGCCGATGCAGATTCTCGGTACCGTTTTTTATTGACTCATGAATATAGGCGTACAGCGTATTATTGTGGAACTCTAATTTGTAGATATACTGATTTTCCGGAAGGGGCATGGATTTCCAGTTCTCGCCCAGATCATCTGAACTGAGTATTTCAGTACCATTGGTCAGGTAGAGATCACTGCCTGCAACAACCAGGGAGAGGGTATAGTAAATCTCTTTTTCCTGTGCGGATATTGAATCCAGTCGAATGGCCTTCCATGTTTTACCCCCATCCCGGGAGATGGAGATTCCATCGTAGCAGTCGGCCTCGCGATAAGCAACATTTCTGTCCTCTGTGTCCCATATCCATTCGTCATCCAGACGTTCGCCGATGGAGTATTCCAGTAACGGCTCATTATGCCTGGAGGAGCGATTGAAAAAGTACTGGTACCGCAGCTGGTCATTGCTCCAGGAAAAGCGTCCCTGGGGGTAGCCGATAAATTCAAAGCGCACTGCACCCCGGGGATTCTGCTCCACAATGGTTGTACCTGTACTGACAATCAGCGTATTCCCCTGTTTCTCCACCTGCCGGATCATGTTTCCCCCCAGGCCGTCTTTGACTGTTTTCCGATCCCAGTGGCTTCCGCTGTCCCGGGAGATAAAGAGCCCGTCCAGGGTTCCCAGTATCATAAGATTATCGTCTGTATAGATATCGGTAATGTTTTCTCTCCGGGGATCACCTCCGGGATGCCAGATGAATTTCTCAGGATTTCCGTCGGCTGTAATTTCCAGAAGGTCCAGGTCAATGCTTATAAAATAGAGACTGGTGTCAAACTCTCTGAGTCTGAACCAGCGTCCGCTTACCGGCAGTTCTTTAAGTTGATCCGGATTTTCCACAGATGCCTGAACCAGGTTGGCTTGTGGGGCTGCGGAAAGGAAACTCTCACCCCACAGGTGTATTTGGCTTGCCGAAATTCCACCCTCTGCGGGAGTCCAGATAGATCCGCCATTCCGGCTTAGCCATATCTGCCCATTTGAAAGCAGGACACCCCGTTCCCCGTCTATCTGGATTGTGTCCACTTTTTCCGGATCTATATTTTGTGCCACCCCAGAGCCGGAGTAGTTCTTCCAGTTTTTGTCTGCAACCCTTTTATTTTTGAAGGAGAAAAACAGCCCGTTATTGGTGGCTGCATATATTCCGTCGTCATCTTCTATGCAGGTATAAACTTTCAGATCCTTAATATCAGGCAGAGATGCGGCTGCTTCATCCGGACTGATTTTTACCATGCTTTCTTTCCCCTCCAGGTGCAGAGTGAGAACGGTATTATCCTGTTGCACCAGAATATCCATGCTGTTTCCGGGGAGTCCCTGGGCGGTAATTATCTGTGTATATGAGTCTTCAAGGATCCGGCCGTCGAGTACCAGATGCTCTTTGCCTTCATGGTCAATGGCAATGCAGCTGTCCACAGGGAGGGCAGATTGATTAGGGTAAAGTCGGAATTTCTCTATGCCTTCCTGCGGGTTCTTTCCAATTTGCAGTAGTGTTTGATATTCCTGATTTGCAACATCCGTGTTTATATCTGTTTTTGTAGTGAAGAGAAAGGTTTTATAGCTGATCCGCTTCATGCTTGTTTTACTTGAAATGTCTGACTCGGTAATCGGCAGAGTGAGTTGCAGGAGCGGGGTAGATACTCCTGCCATCTGGAGTTCTGTAGTAACAGCTGAGTGCTGCAGATAGGAAAGGGAAATCAGGGGATCATTTATTGTCCAGATATCCCGGTTTAACAGTTTGTTCCAGGGGACCAGCTTCATCAGGTCCTCTCTGAAAAGGACTTTTGTTCCCTGACATATTTTCAGTTCCACTTCTATGGGCAGCGATTCAAGGCCATTGGATCGGTAGGTTGTCTGGTTGAACACGCCGTCCTTGAGTTTTTCGGCTGTATAACTGACCGTATACGGGGTATCGCCGTTACGGTTCACGGAAAAGGAGGTAATAAAATCCCTGATCTGGTATTTTTCTCCCATTCTGTAGAGTACACTTCGGGTTTCCCAGTCGTAGTCGAGTTGCATCCTTTTTGCATATGGCAGATCTTCATGCTCCAGATAAAAAAGGATGTGGTCAATAAGGTATTCCCGATATGCCTCCTTGTCTTTTCGCAGGACCTGTTCTTCCTTCGAGAACATTCCCTCTCTGCGAACGGTGGCTCTACCGTCTTCTTCCTTTGAATAATCCTGCATAATCATCAGGCGGCCTCTGGTGTCAAACCACATGTTGAGATCACTGCTGGAGTAGTAGGCTCCGGGGGGAACGATGATTGATTGCTCGTTCCGTAAGGTCAGAAAGCGATCGGTATCAGTGACACCGTAGACCAGCCTTCCCCGGGGGCTGAATTGAATGTTATAGAAGTATCTGCCCCGGGACACCAGTCTGTTGTTATGGTAGAGCCCTGTTCCGTTGGTGTAGGCGTAGTCTATTCCGTTGCTGCATATGGTGACAGTGGGAATGAAGTGGCTGTCTTCAAGAGACTGTAGCACTCCTTCGACACCGGCTATAATCAGGTTGTTGTCCTCGTCCCTGCCGGTTAGAAGGAATTCATTCTCCTTGTTGCCAAAATATGCTTCATTAATTGAGTCCAGCTTGAAGGATGCCAGTTCTGTCCCTTCATAGTACAGAATGTATTGGTTTTCTTTTATTGATTTCAGAAGAAGAACCGTATGGTCTGTCCCATCGGTATTTCTCCAGGTTCCTGCGGAATACGCTGTATAGCCATCGGGTATGGCAGTTGAGCGTATTAATTCAGGTTCCCTTCTGATACTGCAGGAAAAAAAAAGGGTTAAAGCTGCTATAGAAAGGGATATACGGGAAAATCTTCGAAGATGCTGCATTTTGGTTCCATTTCTGTTTTGTCTAATCCTTACTGTAGCAAAGATTTATGTCAGAGACAATGCAGATGAACAGGGTTGTTTATGAACAAAAAAACCCCGGCCGTTAAGGCCGGAGGGAAGGAGCCTGGCGTCGGTCCACCATCGGCGCCGGGTTTAACAGGTGTAAAACTCCCTTCTTATGCGTGCCACTGCAGATACCAGCCGCTGTCGGGGTCGGCGGTATCGTCCAGGGAGGTATGCAGATCAGATTCATCATCGCTGGTATAGGCGGAGACTGCAAAGTCATAATCACCCATGGTGAGCATGGTATCATCAATGGTTATCTGCGGCTCATCGGCCAGTGCAGTGCTATAGAGCAGGTTCCATGAAGTGTCCCCATGGGTTCTGTAATAGACATGGTAGCCTTCAAGGGTTTCGGAATAATCACTCTGATCTGCCGGGTTCCATGCAAGGGTAAATGAGGAGGAGGTAACAACGAAAGCCGCAATATCCGAAGCAGCTGATGAACTTACTGCATCTTCGTCTATCGCCATGGGCGGCTCAACGCACGCAGTGAGCAGACTGATTACTGCAAGAGCTGTTAAAACCCTTTTTACTACGGATCTTTTCGTTATCTTTATCATAACCCCTCCCAGGGAAAAAGGCGTAGCTTACCCGTCACAGCCATCTGCTGCTTTTTTGCCCTCAGGCAAGCGCCTTAGTTTTCTGTAAAAAGACTAGTTATCGGCCGTTTTGGCTAATACTTGAGGCTTAGCATTTTCTGCTGTTTCCCTCATGTTCCCAGCTTACGTTTAAGGAATATAGATCCTTATCTTCCAGTAATCCGGGAAAAAATTGAAAAAAATGGAAAAAATAATAATTATCTAGATAAAAAGTACTACTCAGGTGTGATGCTTGGCTAGTAATAAGTAGTATTCCGGTTACTATCTTGCCTCAGCTTGTTGGAACGGTACAATTGTGGCATACTGATGCTGCTGATATACCACTAACAACTGGAAGGAAAAGCAGAATGAATAATTTTGAATGGTCAAATCCTACAAACATAATTTTTGGTAAGGATACGGAAAAAGAGGTTGGAAAGACGGTTGCCCGGTATTCCAAATCTATTCTTATCCATTACGGCAGTGAGCGTATAAAGAAAAATGGTCTTTTTGACAGGGTGACTGCATCCCTGGAGGCAGAAGGAATCCGCTGGGTTGATCTGGGCGGGGTTAAGCCTAATCCCCGGCTGGGGCTTGTAAAGGAAGGTATTGAACTCTGCCGGAAGCACAATCTTGATTTTATTCTCGCCATCGGAGGTGGCAGTGTTATCGACTCGTCCAAGGCTATTGGCGTTGGCGTTGTGGATGACGGCGATATCTGGGACTTTTTCATAGGGAAAAGGGTTCCGGTAAAAACCCTTCCGGTTGCGTCAATTCTTACAATTCCCGCTGCGGGTAGTGAGGCTTCAAAAAGCTGCGTAATAACAAAGGAAGAGGGCTGGTATAAACGGCCTATTAACGAGAATGTCATTAAACCGGTATTCGCCATAATGAACCCCGAACTTACCTATACTCTTCCGCCGAATCAAACAGTAAATGGTGTAGCGGACATTATGGCCCATATTATTGAGCGCTACTTCACCTCGGTTAAGAACGTTGATCTTACCGATCGAATGTGTGAGGGCGTGCTGAAAGCGGTAATCGACAACGCTCCAATCCTGGTTGAAGACCCGAACAGCTATGCCGCCCGGGCGGAGATTATGTGGGCCTCTACTCTTGCTCATAATGATCTCCTCAGCACTGGTCGGATCGGCGATTGGGGATCCCATCAGATTGAGCACGAGCTTTCTGCAATCTATGATGTTGCTCATGGTGCAGGCCTTGCAGTGGTTCTTCCGGCGTGGATGAAATATGCTTACAAGCATGATGTAAAGCTTTTTGTGAAGTTTGCGGTGCGGGTATGGAATGTTGAAGAGCGCTTCGATGATCCGGAAAGAACAGCCCTTGAGGGTATAGAGAGAATGAAGAACTTTTTCTCCTCCATTGGTCTGCCGGTAACGCTGCAGGAACTCGGGATTCCCACGGAAGAGGCGAAAATCGATGAGATGGTAAAGAAGGCATTTGAAGAACGTTCCGGCGGAATAGGAAATTTCCTCTCTCTGAAAGAGAAAGATGTAAAAGCGATTCTGCTGATAGCTGCCGAGTAGCTTTGCCGGCTGAATGTTGCAGGTGGTCCTCCGAAACGGGAGGACCATTTTTTTGCTACAGTACGTCCTTAAGCCCGGCGGCAGCGCTGTAAATGCACCCGGCTCCGCTGATATGGCCGCAGACCCGCAGGGTTTCCATAATCTCTTCCTTTGAAGCTCCGGCCTCAAGAGCCTGCAGCGCTAAAGAACGGATACCGTTGACAGCATTGTGGGTTATATCTATGGCAAGGGCTATGAGGAGCTTGTTCTTTCTGCCTAATGCTCCCGGCTCATAGGCAAGCTCTCTGCCTTGCTGTATAAAATCAAACAGTTCACTGTCATTTTCTTCAATGGGCTGAAGTGGGTTTGCTGCCATGATATCTCCTTATTTATCAGGTGTTTAAATCAGCGTAATGAAAAACCGGAACCGGGACAAGTGTAAACGTGCACTGGCCGTGCAGTCCTCGGCATGCTATGCTTCAGAAATGTACAGAAAGATACTCCTGCTGAGTCTTCTCCTTGCTGCAGCAATTCCTGCTGTCAGTGCAGGGGAGGGCGCTGCTGAAACCGCTCCCGGGATAAGCCGGAACGCAACCAGTCTTCCATTAACCCGGGTTACACTTTATACCGCCGGACTTGCACAGATGGTGCATGAAACCTCTGTTGACGGGAATCAGGTCCTCAGTCTTTATGTGGATCCCTCTGATATAAATGATCTTCTGAAGAGTATGATTCTTGAAGATCTTGACGGCGGATCTGTGGAGGCGGTGAGTTTTGAATCCTCAGACCCCCTTTCTGTCAGTCTTGGTGATTTAAGGCTGAATCCGTCCGGAGCCCCGGATCTGGCTGATTTTATTGAGCGCTCCCAGGGAGAAACCCTTAGGGTACTTTCCGGGGGGGCTGTTCGCAGTTCAGGCAGAGTTTTCAGTGTTGAGCGTTTTACCCGGGATGAGCAGCCAAGAATACGCTTGAATCTTCTTGGCTCGGAGGGTCTACAGTCCATAGTGCTTGTTGATGGGGATTCTCTCCTCTATGAAGACCCGATGCTGCAGGCGGAGCTGGAGCAGGGGTTGAATCTGATAGCAGACAGCCGGCGTAAATCTGTCCGTCGTGTGGATATTTCGTTTACCGGTACCGGCCGACGACGCATCCGCATAAGCTATATACGTGAAGTTCCGCTCTGGAAAACAAGCTACCGGATGGTTATTGATGCAGAAGGAAATGTGCGGCTTGAAGGATGGGCCCTGGTGCAGAATACCGGGGGGATGCCATGGGATCATGTAACCCTCTCTTTTGTTGCCGGGAGTCCCAATGCCTTTACCATGGATCTTGCTACGCCCAGGTATGTTCATCGCAAAGAGGTTGAGATTGCTGCAGCCCAGCCATTGGGGCCTGCAGAATACGCCAAAGGGGTTTCTTCCCTGACCGATGCACCCATGCGTTCCAGATCCGAGTCGGGCGCAGCATTTAATAACTTACTTTTCGAATCAGAGGAGCTTGCCATGGCTCCTGCTCCGGTTGAATCCCGTGCCGGCGGGGTTCGTCAGGGAAACTTCTACCGGTATGAGGTTAAGGGCGAAGTTAGTGTTCCTGCCAGATCTTCCGCCATGATACCTGTTCTGGTCACTGAAAGCACTGGACGGGGTATAGGCATATATGATCCGGAGTATAATGCGGTGTTCAAAGGGCTGCAGCTTGAGAACAGCTCTGATGCCCAATGGGCTGCCGGCCCGGTCAGTGTTTTTGAAGGGCGCAGTTACGCCGGGGATGCCCTGCTGCCGGAGATGATCCCGGGAAGCAGCCGTATGCTCAATTATGCGCTTCATGGTTCTCTTGAGGTTGATAAACAACAGCAGAACGAGTCTTCAAGAATTACCGCACTGAAGATTGCCAATGGAGTACTCCAGCGCAGTGACAAAATGGTCAGGGAAACTGTCTATACCATAACGGGAGAAGAGAAGGAGCTGATAATTATCCATCCCAAAGCGAGCGGGTGGCGGCTTACCGAGCATCCGGAGATTCAGTCCGAAGCCGACGACAGCTACCGCTTTGTTCTTACCGGGTGGGACAATCCAGTGCATGTCCGCGAGGAGCGCATTTATTCCCGCAGTTACGGACTCCTGAATCTGAAGGATGATGATATACAGGTTTTTCTTCACTGGGAGCAGACCAGTCCTCAGATGGTCAGGGCTCTGGATCGGTTGAGCGAACTGCGGGGAGAAGTAGAGGCTCTACGCAGAGATGCAGAGACTTTAGAAGCATCCCTTTCTTCTATAGAGAGAGATCAGAGCAGGGTGCGGGAGAATATGCGGGTGCTGGATAAGGATAGTGACCTTTTTCGTCAGTACTCACAGAGACTCGGGGACCAGGAAGAAGAGATTGACAGTCTTAACGGTAGAATGGAAACCCTGCGGGTAAACCGTGCTGCAGCTTCAAAGGAGCTGGCCGAATATGCTGGCAGGCTGGAGATCAATTAAATGATACAGCCGGCCAACTGGCCGGCTTTTGTATTCAGGGTCTGTATATTCAGCTTTCCTTGTAGATAACAGTTCCGGTAGCCTGGTTAATTGGGGTAACCGTAAGCTCGGTAATCTGTACATGCTCCGGTACAGAGGCTGCGTAGATTACGGTGTCGGCAATATCTGCACCAGAAAGAGGTTTGATTCCCTTGTAAAAGCCTGAAGCACGTTCTGTATCGCCCTTAAACCGGACAACACTGAAATTGGTTTCCACCATTCCTGGCTGTATGTTGGTTACCCTGATTGGTTTATCCACGGTATCTATCCGCAAGGCGTCGCTGAGTACATGAACTGCGCTCTTGGTTGCACAGTAGACTCCGCCGTTTGCATAGGCCTGTATACCGGCAGTGGAACTAATGTTTATTACCTGACCATAGCCTCTGTCGACCATGCCGGGTACGACGGCCCGGGACATGTAGAGGAGGCCCTTTACATTGGTGTCGATCATTGTTTCCCAGTCGTCAATATTCCCTTCGTGCAGTTTTTCCAGGCCCAGTGCCAGTCCCGCATTATTAACAAGGATATCAATTCTCTTCCATTCTTCCGGGAGTTCTTCGACGGTTTTCTGTACTGCTTTTCTGTCCCGGACATCCAGCGCTACCGGCAGGATCTCAACGCCGTATTTACTGCTCAACTCTTCCGCAACAGCCTTGAGAGCGCTAAGGGTTCTTGAGGTGATAATTACCCGGGCTCCCTTCTTTGCAAATGCTTCCGCACATGCCTTGCCTATTCCGCTGCTTGCTCCGGTTACCAATACAGTTTCTCCTTTAATTCTATCCATTCATCGACCTCGAATTCTGTTGTGTTTATGCAAGTATAAAAGGCATTTTGAGAGAGTGTAAAGTGCAGGTACTATTCAGGCGGTTTTGTAATTTTGTTTTACGCCATCAATCCCGGTTAAACAGCTTGCACATCTATACCAGCTTTTTCTATCTTCCGCTGTAATGCTGTTTCTATCCCTTTATCAGTAATAAGGCCGGTAATGTTCCGGATTTTTCCTATGTACGCAAAGTCTGTTTTTCCCATTTTGCTGGAGTCGGCAAGTACATAAATCCTGTCGGTACTGTCGAAAATGGCTCTGTATATTCCAGCTTCCTGAATGCTGCCGCAGAATAGATTACCATCGTCGTCAAGGCCGTTTATTCCGATAAAGGCGGTGTCAAAGTGAAATCTTCGTATCATTTCTTCAGCATAGTGCCCAACGCAGGAGATGGTATTCTTTCTTAATTCCCCGCCGATTTGAATAACGGATGTATTTTGCCTTGTGTTGAGTTCATTGGCGATATTGGTGGCTTCAGTAGCTATTAAGAAGCTTCTTTCATTGTCGATTGCCTGAGCCATACAGAATACAGTGGAACTGCTGTTCATGAAGATTTTATCCTCCGGGGCCAGATAGGTTAACGCTTTTCTCGCTATGGCTCTTTTCTGTGCCAGCTGACTGATCAATCTGACTTCAAAAGGTTTTTCCTGCACCTGACTGAATTTTGAAGAGACTGCGCCTCCGTGGGTTCTGACAAGAAGACCTTTGGAGGCTAATTCATCCAGATCTCTCCGTATGGTCATATCGGTTACATTAAACACCTGGCAGAGAGATGACACTTCTGCCGATTTCTTTTCCCTAATGTATTCAAGTATTTTTTCATGTCGTAATTGTTTCATCATACGGCCTTTTCCTTATGGATATCATATAACAGGTTCATTCTAATGGATAGCGGTAAATGTTTAAAAATGTAATAAAATGTGTATAAAATGTTTGACAAGTAAAAAAATGGGATTTAAGATACTGTTTATATTGCAATCAAACATAAACAAACATTTATTGAAAAGGGGAAATGAGTTTGAATGTATTAATTCTGGGGGATCGCTTTATTCGAAGTGAAATCGCAGAAGCCATTGTCCGGGAAATAATGGCTTCTCATTATACCCTTAATTTTGACTTCTGTACCTTCGATTGGCCTATGTCACCTTTTATCTCAAATAACGAAATCCGTGAATTTGAAGGAGATGAATCCAGGGTCCTTGAAAAAATAGGTTCTGCCGAGGTCGTTATTGTTCATGGTGCACCAGTATCAAAAAAGGTTCTTGATGCGGCGGATAACTTAAAAGCAATCGGAGTAGTAAGGGGAGGTCCGACTAATATCAATGTAGCGGCGGCAACTCAGAAGGGCATACCTGTTTTTAATTCTCCGGGAAGAAATGCCGTGGCGGTCGTTGAATTCACTGTCGGCCTTATGATCAGTGAATTGAGACATATCGCACGAAGTCATATGGATCTTAAACAGAAAAATTGGCGCCTTGATTATTACACCTATGAAAAATGCGGCTTGCAGGTAAAGGGCAGAACAATCGGTCTGGTCGGATTTGGAAATATTTCATGGCGAATGAGTTCTGTCTTACGTGCTCTCGGTATGAGGGTCATAGCGTTTGATCCTTTTGTGTCTGCGGAAGCGATGTCGGAATACGGGGTCGTAAAGACTGAATTGGATGACCTGTATAAGCAGTCGGATGTTGTTTCGGTTCATGCACGATTGACACCTGAAACAGCGGGGATGTTCGATAAAAATGCTTTTTCCGCAATGAAAGATAACGTTGTATTTATCAATACGGCCCGTGGTGGTTTGGTTAACTATGATGATCTTACCGAGGCCCTGAAAAGCGGAAAGGTTGCTTCCGCCGCACTGGATGTTTTCTCTGAAGAACCAGCCGATTTGAACAATGAACTGTTCAGTCTGGACAATGTAACTGTAACGCCTCACATTGCGGGTGCAACCAGGGACACTGTTATATATGGATTAACCCAATTGGCTGAAAGTCTTTTAAAATACTTTTCTGCCGGGGAGCTGATGCACTGTATGAATCCGGAGGTTATACAATAACCATGGAATTCAAGAATGACTGAAAATTACTAAATTGGAGAGAAAAATTATGATGTATAAACAGGAAAGGGATGACATAATCGAAATTGGAAGGCGTCTCTATGCAAAGAATTATGTAGCTGCCAATGATGGAAATATCAGTATCAAAGTAAATTCAGATGAGATACTCATTACTCCATCGGGTGTTTCAAAAGGTTATATGAAGGCAGAAGAGCTGCTGTTAGTCAATTTGAAGGGAGAAGTACTTTCCGGAGAAATGAAACCTTCCTCCGAAATGAAAATGCATCTTGAAGTATACAGAAAAAGGGATGATATAAAGGCTGCTGTTCATGCTCACCCTCAGAAAGCTACGGCGTTTGCTGCGGCCCGCATAGTATTTGACCGCATTATACTTCCGGAACTTGTTTTCACATTGGGCAAGGTCAGTCTTGCAGATTACGGCACCCCGACAACTTCTCAGGTGCCCCAGGCGGTTGCTCGCTGTATCAATGATTCCGATGCTGTATTATTGGCAAATCATGGGGCACTAACGGTAGGGTTTGATGTTTATGCTGCCTATTACAAGATGGAAACACTGGAGCATTTTGCTGCGATTTACCTGAATACCCTTCAGCTTGGCGGAGGTGTCGCGCTGGATAATAAAGAGATTGATACTCTTTATAAAATTCGGTCTGAGCTTTTCGGTATAGCAACTCCTGCAGAGGCGTAAACTGTGACCTGTTTCTATCTCGGTGTCGATATCGGAACCACTAATGTAAAAACTGCTCTCTATAATGCTGATTTTTATTGTATTAGTGAGAGGGGCTTTGAATACAGTACTCTCTACCCCCAACCCGGCTGGGCGGAACAGAACCCCCGGAGTTGGTGGAATGCATTTAAATCGGCATTGAACGGTCTGCAGGCGAATTTCTCTGAAGAGATAACCTCTCTTGGAGGTATCTGTATCAGTTCGCATGCCCCGGCCGTTGTCCCTGTGACCCGCAGTGGTAAGGTTCTGAGGAATGCACTCATCTGGATGGACCGGCGATCCGAGGCCTACTGCCGTACCATAAGGGAACATCCCGGAGAAGAAGTTGTCAGGAAGATCTCCGGTAACCGCATTGATCCATATTTTTCGGCTTCAAAAATATTGTGGATCAAGCACGAAGAACCGGAAGTCTGGCAGGAAACCGAGTGTATTCTGCAAGCAAACAGTTATCTTAATTACCGTCTCACCGGAGTTTTTTCAAACGATCGTGCCCATGCCGGACTGTCCGGTTTATATGATATTGAGAAAAGGCAGTGGTCGACTGATCTCTGTCGCGATTTAGGTATTCCACAGGATCTTCTGCCGCCAGTTGCTTCATCCACCGATATTATCGGAGTTGTCACTGCGGAAGCATCCGCAGAAACCGGACTTCCCGTCGGTGTCCCGGTAATGGCGGGTACAGTGGATGCATCGGCGGCAGCTTTTGAATCCGGAGTTCTTCATCCCTGCGAAGCAGTAGAAACTACCGGGACTTCTTCGGTACTTATGATCGGGTGCAAGGACATGCCTGCGACAACTTCTCTTGTTTCCCTGTTTCATGCACTGGATGATAGAGCATTGCTTATTGGTCCGATAAGCAGTGCAGGATCATCGCTGAAATGGTTTCGGGATACCCTTGGTCATCCTGAATGTGAACATGCGGCGGTGCAGGGCGTAGACCCTTATGTCATTATGAATGAGGAGGCAGGGCCGGCGGCAGATTGCAGTAGTAATTTAATCTTTCTTCCTTATATGGCCGGTGAACGGGCACCGATCTGGAATACTGATGCACGGGGCGTTTTCTTCGGACTTAGTTTAGGAACAACCAGGGGTGACATGATACGTTCAATTCTGGAAGGAGGTGCCTTTGCGCTGAGACATAATCTTGAAGAAGCAGAAAAAGACGGGCACCACATACACCGTATTACTGCCGCCGGAGGAGGCGCATGCAGCGATCTTTGGCTAAAGATTAAAGCCTCCGCTCTAGGAATTCCGGTTGTAAGAATGAAGAACAGCTCCAGCGGAGCATTAGGGAATGCTCTTATCGCTGCTATGGGTGCGGGTAAGCTGAAAAATCCGGAAACAGTTCTGGAAAGATTTCTTGTCTACGAAAAAATCTTTGAACCTGAAGATGTTCTTCAGAATCATCTTGGAAGAAAATATCGTTTATTCAGAGACCTCTATGAACATACCAGGGATGATTTCAAGCTTTTGGCAGAAATTCAAGATCCGGTCTGTGCAGGAGATTGATATGCATTTTCTCTGTGCCGATGTGGGTACTTCTCGGATGAAAATTGCCCTCACAGACACCACCGGCCACGTTCATGACATGGTATCTCAAAATCTACAGGTATTGAAAAAAGAAGAAGGTTTCTGCGAAATGGATATGAATGAGGTATGGGATATTTTTACCTCTTTGTGTCTGAAGATAAAAGAGAGGAATGTCTTTTTGTGGAACAGAATCAGCGGTATTGGCGTTACCGGCCAGGGCGATGGTTTATGGGCGATTGATCAAAATGGTGATCCCATACGTTACGCAATCCTTTGGAATGATACCCGGACAAAACATATGATCCGTACAGAGCTGGATCATTTTTGTACGGAGCGATCTGTTAATATCCCTTTTTCCGGGTCTTTTCATATGCTTCTTATGTGGCTAAAGGAAAAAGAAAACGAAAACTACAAACGAATATCCTTTGTCTTTCACTGCAAAGACTGGATTAACTTCAGACTTACCGGAACCCCTTCCTGTGATTATTCCGATGCTTCTCTTGCCGGTTTTGATTTGTTCGATAAAGAATACTGTGGCGATATCTTTGACGAAATGGCTTTACCGGGGACAGAGAACAGACTTCCTCAAACGTATCCGTCCGGGGCTATAGTCGGCTCTGTCTCAGAGTTTGCGTCTGCATCAACAGGGCTTACCTCCGGCTTACCTGTAATAGCCGGAGCTATAGATGTTTGCTCTGTAGCCCATGGTGTTGGTGTTCGCCAGCCGGGAGAGACATGCGTCATTATCGGAACCACTTTATGTACTGAGGTTGTTGTAAGTAAAGACCAGGTTGATTTTGAAAGGGGGATGGTTGCCTGCCACACTAAAGAAGATCTTTATCTCAGTGTTATGCCTACCTTGAGCGGAACTACGTCATTGGATTGGGCAAAAAGTATTCTCTATTCGGATAAAAGTTATAAAGACATGGAGCGTGAACTTTTTCACATTCCTGTGGGCAGCAACGGTGTTTTTTATCATCCTTATTTATATGGCGAGAGGGCGCCTTTCAGAAATCCCTTCGCACGAGGAGGATTTTACGGTTTATCTGCAGTCCATAGTCGAAAGGAGATGATGCGGGCTGTTTTTGAGGGACTGGCTCTATCTTTATATGATTGTCTGAAAACTCTTCCTGAATCCGGCGATATTCTTACTGTTTGCGGCGGGGGATCCGCTAGCGATTTACTTTGTCAGATTATTGCGGATTGTACTGGCCGTACTGTTGTACGGTCACCCCATGCAGAGGCGGGAATCAAGGGTGTTTCCGATATACTTAAAGCCACAATTGAAGGTTTTGATGAGGAATATAATAGGAAAGCTCATAATGCCCTTTTTCAACCTGATACTGAAATGTTTCCGCAATACGAAAGTTTGTATCATACTTTTCATGAATTAACGCATAGCATGGAGGGATTTTGGTCGGAAAGAAGGTGTTTTTGATATTTGTAGAGAATTTCTTATTCGCCGATAATGCTGCTTTGATCATCTATGAGTGGATGTCTCAGGGATGCGCAGGCTCCGCCCGATGCAGTATTAGAGAAGGTCAGGCCGTATTCTGAACCGAAATAGAGGGTCATACGTTCTTGAATATTTTTTATGCCGATACCACTGTGCATCCCGCGACTTTTTAAGGTGTTCTCATGAATACTCCCGTCTTTTTTGAATACAAACCCTGTTCCGTTATCACTTATACGGAAAGTAATGCTGTTGTTATCTGTTCTTTGCGCCTCTACCAGAATCTTTCCCTTGCTGTCCATGTCTTTCAGTCCGTGAAAAATTGCATTTTCAACAAGGGGCTGTAAAATAAACTTCATGATTTTTAGGTTAAGCATATTATCCGGTATTTCGTAATCGACAGAAAATATGTCTCCGTAGCGGAATTGCTGGATACTTATATAATTTTTTACGCTGTTTATCTCATCTTCAAGACTGACCATACGGGTGGAACCGGAAATGTTGTATTTAAGCAGATTGATAAGGGAGGAGACCATATCGCTTATATTTTCCATCCCCTGTAAAACCGCAAGCCATTTTATGCTGTCCAGTGTATTGTAGAGGAAGTGAGGATTTATCTGAGCCTCAAGCACCTCAAACTGCAGATCGGATTTCCTCTTCTGTTCTGCCACCGACTGTTTCAGCAGCTTGTCTATGCGTACTGTCATTTTATTGAATGTTTCTCCAAGCTGTCCGATTTCATCCTCTCTATCTGTTTGAATTTTTACGCTGAAATCTCCCTTCTGAATAATCTTCAGTTTGGCATTGAGGTCTATAATCGGCTTGGCGATCGAATTTGAGAGGAGCAGTGAAATAATCAGATAAATAACAGCCATGCCGATTAAGAACAGAATAAGCATGGCAAAAAGCAGATTAGTAGTAGAGTGGATTTTGTCCTTGAAGAAAACCCTCACGATGCGCCAGTCATTTTGCTCAAAGGATTCTGAAATTATGAAGCTGTCTTTGTTGAAAATATTCATCTCAAGCACGTGCTGCCCCGGGGAAAACAGTTCCGGATGATCATTTTTCAGAAAATCCATATTCAGATTATAGGGGAAGGTGAATAGAGTATCTCCCCGGGAGTTTACCACCAGTATTTTTTCTGACTCTTCTGTAGCGAGAGAAGAATATGTAAAGATCTCCCGGAGGTAAACATAGTTTATATCAATAATAAGCAGTCCGATCCTTTCCGACGCGGGGAATTTATATATTGGTCGAATATACGTAATGGCATTTCGTTCAAGCTGAGGTATATAGATTCCCTGGTTGTTTTTTCCCATGCCGAACAGTTTTCCAATTTCAGCATCATTGGTAAGGTTAAGCCAGCGCCGGAGTTTCTCCTCAGTTACATCCCAGTAACTTGAATAGAACATTCCGTTTTTTCCCAGAATATAGATTCCTTTAAGGTGTTCATTAATACTGACGCTGTTTCTGAGCATGGTATCTACGTTTAACTTGGCTTCCATTATCTCCGGGGCGCCGGGAATAAACCATGTGGAACAATTACGGGTAACTGTTTCGTTGGCCGATAGGAGAATACTGTTGTTACGCACGATGGAAAGAATAAACTCAATATTGTATTTAGCCTTATTTGTAGTTGAAACTATATGATCCCGTTCGCTTTTTATAAAATTTCGAACATAGAAAGTGAAAGAGAATATTCCGATTGCAGTTATTGCAAGTAACGATACTGCAAAAAAATATTTAAAAAATATTTTCTGTATGGTGGAAGAGAAGATCCGCACAACTGGTCAGGCGCTTTGCCCGGGAATGTAGTGTGTGCTTCGGTATTGCTTACATGTCATCCCACAGGTGTCCCTGAATACTTTACTGAAATAATAGGGACTGTCAAATCCGACCTTTTCGGCTATCTCATAGATTTTCATATTTGAGCTTGTGAGCATTGTTTTGGCTTTTTCTATACGTATCTCTGTCATGTATGTGGAGAAGTTTATTCCCAGTTCCTGTTTGAAAAGAAAACTGAGGTAGCTTCGGCTTACTTCAGCGTTATCTGCTACTGTCTGGAGGGATATGTTCTCCGCAGCGTGCTGACGGATATACTCCATGCTCTTTCTTATTATATGCGAGTTATATGCGGATGACTTTTTGTCGGCAGTATTCTTTACATATTCCACGTGCAGGTCTGTAAGGTACTGGGTGAGGGCGGAAATATTGTAGAATTGGTTTAGAAGTTCACCTTCCGATTCTATCCGGGGAACTATTTTTCCTTGGGATGGGTCTGAATCAGTTATCAGGTCCCTCAGATTGGCAGTAATGGTATTGAAATCATCGAGAAGACAACGAGTATTGTGTTTTTTCTGTATTTCGAGAAAGTGATGATAGAGGAAACTCTTAAGACCGCTGACATTTTTATTTGCCAGAAGCAGATTAAGTTCTTTCACATCAAAGGTGTCTTTCGCCTGGATATAACCCACTGAACTCTGAAAAAATATTGATACATTTCCGGGCTCAAAAAAAGATTCACTGCATGCCTGCTGTGCTTCTGCATAGAGTTTTGGCAGTGCATTAAATGAGTTTGATTGACTGCTTATTCCAATCGAAATATTGAGGTTGAGATATTTCTTTATGCTTTTTCTTAGATGATGAACAATATTCAGCAGTGTCTCGTGCCGGACGTGTGATGCTGTTGCGCCGGACATATTAAAAATGTAAACTGCGGCGTTTTCCTGTACCAGTGGAAGAATGGTGAAATCACATTCATTAAAAACCTGATTGGAAATGCTTATTATAACTTTCTCAAAGTTAAGTATTTTTCTCTGCTGAACTTCACTGTCGACCTCATCAAAATGAAACTGCATCAGCACTATCTGATAATAATTATTTGGAAATGAGGCAAGCTTTAATCCTTTTATCTGGTCTTCGGAAAGCCTTCCTCCCTTAATAGCCCGTGCAATAAGTGCCGGATCGGAATCGTTTTCCCATTCTTCCTGGCGTGGGGAGAGCATCTCTGCTGCTTTTTTAAGGTGGACAAGAAGAATTTCCTCGGTGAGATTGGATTTCAGGATATATCCGATTACTCCCAGGTTGATTGCCTGGTGTGCATAGTTAAAATCGTCATGATGGGTAAGAATAATTGACTTAAGATTATCCTGCTGCTGTTTAAGCTTCTTGATGAGTTCCAGACCGTTCAGATCCGGCATGCAGACATCAGTGAGGAGTATGTCGGGCTGGTGGCGGTCGCAGAGTTCAAGTGCCTCGCTGCCGTTTTTTGCTTCACCTATAACAGTGAAGCCGTTTCCTTCCCAGTCTATTGTGGTTTTCAGTCCGACTCTGACAAGTAATTCGTCATCGGCAATCAATACGCGATACAAGAAAATTTCCTTTGGTAGAAATTCATGATTTGCTCAGCCATTATACTTCGTTTTTTTTCTGATCACAAGAAAAACCCGGTATCCGGAAAATTGCTGCTTTTATTTAAGGAAATAGTAAATGGTGTAATAATTGCACAATAATAAAACTAAGCTTATCCAAAGAAAATTGATGTTTTCTCAATAAATTTATGAATTCCCTTAGGCAGGTCGGATTTTGAGGAAAAGACAAATTATCTGATTGTAAAAAACTCTTTGTGATTTTAATCAAAAGTTGCATTTTGTTGCAAGAAAAGCCGCTTTACAGTTGAGTATCACTTTTTACCGGTCGGATCCTGAATGCGGTCCGGCTGAAAATAAGGAGGACAAAAGTGAAAAAAATTGTAGTATCCTTCATGGTTGCGGCGTTGTGTTTTGCTGCCATCCTGCCCGTATGGGCTGGTGGGCAGACAGATACAGGTGGAAGCGGCGATATTGATGCGATTAAACAGCAGGCGGCGGCTTCCGGGTTTGACTGGAAGATGGCAGACGGTGAGGAGGTTACCGTATTGTTTAACCAGCATCCCTATGCTGAAGCAATTATCAAGAAAATACCGGAATTCGAAAAGATGACCGGTGTCAAGGTAACCTATTCCATTACTCCCGAAGAAAATTACTTTGACAAAGTAACCACATCTCTGAACAGCCGCTCAGGAACTCCTGACCTTTTTATGAGTGGTGCATATCAGATCTGGGACTATGCTGTTCCCGGCTATATTCAGCCTCTTGATGAGTTTGTGAATGATAAGAATCTGGTAAGTCCAGATTATGATTTTGCTGACTTTTTTGATGGTGTTATCAGTTCTCTTCGTTGGGATCTTACACCCGGACATAAAGTAGGCTCGGGTAATCTCTGGGCACTTCCCCTTGGCTTTGAAACCAATACACTGGCCTATAATAAGCGTATTTTTGACGAACGCGGACTTAAGCCTCCGAAGACTATGGAAGAACTGAAAGTTCTCTGCGAAAAACTGCAGGAATTTGACGGTCCTGGTACATATGCACTGGCTATCCGTGGTTCACGTAACTGGGGAACCATTCATGCCGGCTATATGACTACCTATTCAAATTATGGTGCAGAAGACTTCAATATCCAGAATGGAAAACTGATTTCTCAGGTTAACAGTCCTGAGGCAATCAAGATGACAAAGGACTGGGTAGATCTAATTAAACTCGGTGGTTCTCCGACCTGGGCAAGCTATACCTGGTATCAGGCTGGTGCTGACCTTGGTGCCGGAAAGGCTGCCATGCTCTTTGATGCAGACTGTAACGGTTATTTTCAGAATCCCGAAGGTGCTTCCAAGGAAGCCGGAAATATCGCATGGGTGCATGCACCGCTTCCTGCCGGCAAATCTGATGTAAATGCCAACCTCTGGACCTGGGCGATGGCAATAAACAAAGCTTCCAAGCACAAAGTCGCTTCGTGGCTTTTTCTGCAGTACTTCACCAGTAGAGATCATATACAGTGGGCTTCTACCAAGGCAAAGCTTGTTGACCCTCCCCGGGCATCGGTGTTTGAAAGTTCCGATTTCCAGACTGTTCTCGGGAAGTCTGAAGGCTACGGTCAGGCATTCCAGGATTCTGTAGACGGTACCTACATTCAGTTTACTCCCCAGCCTCACTTCTTTGAAACAACCACTGAATGGGCAGCGACCCTTCAGGACATTGTTTCAGGTAAGTATGCAACAGTAGAAGAGGGCATGAATGCTCTTAAAAAGAAGATGGATAAGATCGTTTCCGATATAACCGTCGACTGATTCTTTACCTATACCGCCTCCGGTTTGACGGAGGCGGTCTTTTTACCCGATGACATATTCCTTTGTGTTGCTTCTAATGCTTGTCCCGCGACGTGGCACATTTCGCGATAGAAGGAAGGAGGCTGATTTTGTCCAGCATAAATGAAGCGGATGTATCCGCAAAAAAATCTGTTTTTACCAATGCTGAAATAAAGAAGGCAACAGAAATACCGGCTATCGTGAGAGCTCGCCCGTATTTGATAATGGCTCCCGCCCTGCTCATTACAGTGGGAATCATGTTTTGTTTTTTCAGTGCAATTTTCTTTTCATTAACAAACTACTCGTTCCGTTTACCTTCATGGCATTTTATCGGCCTGAAAAACTGGATAGATATGTTTATGGATGTAGATTTCTGGCACGCAGTTCTTGTAACTCTGCAGTATTCAGCAGCCACAACCATACCCGAAATGCTTCTCGGCCTGGGGATTGCCCTGCTTTTGAGCCATCAGAACTGGTTCACCAGGATACTCAAGCTGGTGCTTATATTCCCGCTGATGATTGCACCGGTAATTGCCACCCTGATCTGGCAGCTTATGACCAATACTTCAGTGGGGGTAATTGAGAAGTTTCTCAATATATTCGGTATATATAATTTCCCCTGGGCTGCATCTTCAAGTACTGCATTGTTTACCGCGGCTTTGGTGGACATCTGGGTATTTACTCCCTTTGTCATTGTTCTTGTTTCCGCCGGAATCGGTTCCCTTCCGAAGTCGCCTTTTGAGGCTGCCAAGGTAGATGGAGGGTCTGCCTGGTTTACATTTAAAACCCTTACTCTGCCGATGCTGAAACCATTCCTCTACATAGCCCTTATATTCCGTCTTATGGCGGCACTGCAGGAGTATGCAATTATTTTTGCCCTCACAAAAGGAGGGCCGGGGAACACGCTGATGAACTTGTCCCTGACGGCGTACAATACCGGATTCGCCTTTCTCAAGTTTGGTGCATCCCTGCCGTATATCCTGTTCCTGTGGATAATTATCTACTTTATCAGTAAGAAACTCGTCAGCAACTATCTGGCAACACAGAAAAAAGCCGCCGGTACTGACTGAGGAGAAGTGAGTATATGACACGAATTGAACGAAATAAATATGTAGGCCGGGTTCTCCGAAACTTTCTGCTTGCTCTCTGGGCGGTTTTTGGATTGTTTCCTCTGGTCTGGATGATTCTTATATCTTTTAAAAGCGACAGTCAGATGTTTGATACTCTGTTTGTTTTTACCCCCACGCTGGAGAATTATCAGAAAGTGCTTATCGGCACAGACTACTTCAAGACTTTCATGGACAATATTATTGTCAGCTCCGGAGCGGTACTGGTTTCCGTCGCTGCAGGAGTGCCCGCAGCATACGCTCTTGCACGGTACAATTTTAAACGAAAAGAAGATCTTGCATTTACCATTCTTTCCTTCAAATTTGCCCCTGAAATACTGGTTGTACTGCCTCTGTTCATGATTTATCAGAAGATAGGTATTTATGATACCTATCTTGGCATGATCTGGGTGTATCAGCTTATCTGTATGCCTCTGCTTATCTGGGTTGTTCGGGGATACTTTGAGGATATAAGTGTTGAAATAGAACAGGCTGCCCAGCTTGACGGCTATCGCTGGTATGAAATCTTTATAAAGATTCTGCTTCCTTTGATTAAGCCCGGTGTGGTTTCCTCTGCGCTGCTGGCTTTCATTTTCGCCTGGAACAGTTTTACCTTCCCGCTGCTTCTTAACGCATTCAAGGTGCAGACGGTAACCGTTTCAGTATTGCGTTACCTGGCATCCGATTCAGTGCACTACGGTCAGATGGCTGTGGCTGCAACAATTACTGCATTGCCCGAGGTTGTTCTGGCAATTCTGATTCAGAAGCACCTTGTCCGCGGATTAAGCTTCGGTGCTGTCAAAGGCTGAGTATTAGGAGAGTTATATGGCACAGATCGGCATACAAGGATTGACAAAAACATACAGTAAAACGACGGCTCTGGATGATATTACCCTGGAGGTGCAGGATAAGGAGTTTCTGGTCCTTTTCGGCCCTGCCGGAGCCGGTAAAACAACACTGCTCAAAATGGTAGCCGGGCTTGAATACCCGGACGAAGGCCTTGTTCTTATTAATGGTGAGATTGTAAACGTTATTCCGCCGGCCAACCGGAATATTTCCATGGTGTTTGAGAACTACGCCCTTTATCCCCATAAAAGCGTATACGACAATATTGCATCCCCCCTGCGGAGCAGGCTCTATAAAGAGGATGAAGCGCACATTGAAAAGGAGGTGGTAAGGGTTACTTCCCTTATGAAAATTGACCATCTGCTGGACCGGCTTCCATCTCAGCTGAGCAATGGTCAGCGTCAGCGGGTAGCCCTGGGACGGAGTCTGGTGCGGAAACCCAATGTCTTCCTTATGGATGAACCCCTGGCTCACCTTGACGCCAAGTTGAGGCACTTTATGCGGGCGGAACTTAAGGAGATGCAGAGCAACTTCGACACGACTACTATCTATGTGACCCATGACTATCTGGAGGCCCTGAGTCTGGGCGATCGGATAGCTGTTCTGAACCACGGGAAATTTGAACAGATAGGAACTGCCCCGGAAGTCTTCTTTACCCCCAGAAATGAATTTGTTGCCAAGCTTATCGGCGAACCGGAGATTAACATTATCGATGGACTTATCCTGAAAGAGCAGGGCGACCTCAAGGTTTCGTTCCTGGACAAGCAGCATACTCTGGAACTTCCGGAGGATGTAAAAAGTGATTTGCAGGCCCATAATTCCGGCCATGTTCATCTGGGAATCCGGGGAAGCGACATAAATTTTTCATTTACCCGGGAGGGTGATGAATGGATAGCCGGCATGGTTTATACCATCGAGCCGATCGGCAATAAATCCATTCTCACTGTAGCCGTGGGCAGTCATGTTCTGCGCCTTATTGCGCCGAATGACCTGGATTGTGCTATGGATACTACTATTTATATCCACACCGATCCGGTGGACGTAATATTTTTTGATGGTGAAACAGAAGAGTTCATTACCCGGCACAACCAGGCTGAACTGATTAAGGAGGCTCAGTCGTGAATACCCTTGTGTTAAAGAATGTCTTTAAGCGCTACGAAGCAAAAAAGAAACTGTTCAAAAAACAGAAACAGAATCCTCTGGCGGTCAATGACTTCAGTCTTGAGTGCAGGGAAGGAGAGTTTGTAGGAATACTCGGACCATCGGGCTGCGGAAAATCCACCACCCTGCGCATGATAGCCGGTCTTGAAGATATTACCGACGGCGACATCCTTATAGGAGACACCAGAATAAACGATCTGCATCCTAAGGACCGCCAAATCGGTCTTGCTTTTGAGGATTACGCACTCTACCCGCCGCTCAGCGTGTATGAAAATATCGCCTTTAACCTGCGGGCCAAAAATGTTGATGAAGCTGTAATTGATCAGGAGATCGCAAAGATCGCTCCCATGCTCAAGGTTGATGACCTTCTGAAACAGAAACCGGTAAGTCTTTCGGGTGGACAAAAGCAGCGGGTAAATATTGCCCGGGCAATTGTTCGCAAGCCGAAACTCCTGCTGCTGGATGAGCCGCTTTCCCACCTGGACGGAAAGATGCGCCAGGTGTTGCGGACCGAAATCAAACGGCTGCATAAAGAGATTGCCTGCACAACAATTATCGTGACCCATGATCAGCTTGAAGCCATGTCACTTTCCGACCGTATCGCAATTATGAGAGATGGCAGGCTTCAGCAGTTCGGCACCCCCAAGGAGATCTACGATGATCCTGCCAACGAGTTTGTTGCCGGTTTTATCGGTGAGCCTCCCATGAACCTGGTGAAGGTTGGAATCCAGCAGCAGGATGGCGGGTTTCTCTTCTCCTTTCCCGGGAGCGACCTCAAGATACCTGTCCCGGCCCGCTACAACCCGGTCGTCAAAGAGGGAGTGACGGTTCGACTGGGAATACGGCCGACTGATATCCGCATTGCAGATAAGGAGAGTGCCGGATCTTTTACTCAGGTAACAGTCTCCGAAAGCCTTGGAGAGGAACACCGTCTTCATTTCAGGATTGGTGAGGAATACCTGACCATGATCACTTCAGAGAAGATCAGCTATAAGGCCGGAGATGTGGTCAAGCTGAATATTCTATCGGAAAAAACCCACCTGTTCGATCTCGAAACAGGCGAAAAAATACGTTCGGAAAAATAAGGGAGGAAACTATGATTCCGGAAACAATGAAAGCAGTCGTAGCCTATGCACCCGGTGACTACCGGTACGAGGATGTTCCGGTTCCGAGGCCGAAAGAAGGTGAGATCCTTGTTAAAGTTGAAGCCTGCGGTGTCTGTGCGGGTGATGTAAAAGCCGAGCACGGAGCATCACGGTTCTGGGGCGGTGACGGAACCCCGCCATACATGAAACCGCCGGTAATTCCGGGTCACGAGTTTCTTGGTTTTATTGTTGAGATGGGGCCCAGTGTGAAAGGTGATTTTGCCGTTGGTGACCGGGTGATCTCGGAACAGATTGTCCCCTGCTGGGAGTGTAAATTCTGTAAAACCGGCAGGCACTGGATGTGTGAGAAGCATGATGTCTATGGGTTCCAGAAGAATGTAAACGGCGGTATGGCGGAGTACATGCTTTTTCCCAGGGAGGCGCTGGTTTATAAAGTTCCCCGGGAGATCCCTCTGGAAAAGGCAATCCTGATAGAGCCCTTTGCCTGTTCAAAACATGCCGTCGACAGGGGAAATATCGGTAATGAGGATGTTGTGGTTCTCTCCGGAGCAGGAACCCTCGGTCTGGGAATGGTCGGAGCTATTGCACTGAAGAATCCTAAAACTCTTGTTGTTCTGGATATGAAGGATGACCGGCTGGAGCTGGCAAAGAAGTTCGGGGCCGATATAGTTCTTAATCCCTCAAAAGTGGATGTAGTTCAGAAAATTAAGGATATGACAGAGGGGTATGGCTGTGATGTCTATATTGAAGCCACCGGGCACCCATCAAGTGTACAGCAGGGCCTTGAAGCGATCCGTAAAATGGGTACTTTTGTTGAATTCAGTGTGTTCGGACAGAACACAACCTGCGACTGGAGTATTATAAGCGATTCCAAGGAGCTTGATCTCTTCGGCGCTCACCTGAGCCCTTTCTGTTATGAACCGGTAATCGAGTGGATCGGTAACGGTAAACTTCCCACGGAAGGAGTTGTTACCCACAAGCTGCCTCTTGTTGAATATGAGAAAGCATTTGAATTGGCCGGCAAGGGTGAAGGATCACTCAAGGTGGTGCTTGTCCCATGATGCAGCGGATTATTAATGACCCGGATCAGACGGTTGAAGATTACCTGAAGGGCTTTGTAAAAGCCCATGGTGATTTTATCCGGGAGACCGCCAATCCCCGGGTGCTGAAATACAAGGATTCACCCAAAAAAGGCAAAGTCGGCATAGTTACCGGAGGAGGCTCGGGGCATAAGCCGGCATTTACCGGTTATATAGGCAGGAACCTGGTGGATGCTGTTGCGGTGGGTGAGATTTTCAGTTCCCCTACGGCCAAAGCTTTTTATGAAGCCATAAAGGCGGCGGATTCCGGCGAAGGTGTTGCCATTCTCTACGGCAATTACGCCGGGGACAACATGAATGTGAAGATGGCCATGGAAGATGCTGCGGATGATGATATCCAGGTTAAAACTGTAGTTGCCAATGATGATGTACCCAGCGCACCGAAGGATCAGCTGGAAAAGCGCCGGGGAGTGGCGGGAGAGATCCTGATGTGGAAGGCGGGAGGGGCAAAGGCTGCTCAGGGTGCGTCTCTCGATGGAGTAATTGCTGCCGCTCAGAAAGCTATTGATAATACCCGCAGTATCGGTGTCGGCCTTTCTCCCTGTACGATTCCTGCCGTAGGTAAGCCAAACTTTCAAATTGAAAAGGGAAAGATGGAGGTCGGTATCGGTCATCATGGAGAGCCGGGAATTATGGTGGATGATCTGAAACCGGCGAAAGATATTGCCGCCATGTGTCTGGATAAAATCCTGCCGGACCTGCCCTTTGAAGCCGGGGATGAGGTAGTTGTACTGGTAAGCGGATTGGGTGCAACCCCGGTAATGGAACTCTATATATTCTACGACGAGGTGGCTAGTATCCTGAAGGAGAAGGGTATAAACATCTACAGACCCTATGTGGGTAACTATTTTACCAGTCTGGAGATGATGGGAGTTACTCTCACCCTGATGAAACTTGATGCTGAGCTGAAGGAGCTCGTGGATATGGACTGTTATTCCATGGGTCTGAAACAGATTACGATGTAGGAGGAGAGCATGGCAGTGAGCTTTAAGGAGGCGGAAGGCAGGCTGATTGTTGACCGTCTTATTCAGACTATTCATGCAAACAGAGCCTACTTGAGTGAAATCGACGGGGCTATAGGTGATGGCGACCACGGTATAAACATGGATAAAGGTTTTACCATGGCCGAGAAGGAGCTGGATGGGCAGGACCTGGGGATGAGTGAATCTCTGAAAGTTCTGGGTCGAATTCTGGTGGATGAAATCGGAGGTTCCATGGGGCCTTTGTACGGTACTTTTTTCAAGCGCATGGCCCGTGCAAGCAAAGGGTGCGCCGAAGTGAATGCGGCGGTTCTGTATGAAATGCTGAAAAGTGCCTACGAGGGCATACAGAGTCTTGGTGATGCGAAGGTTGGAGACAAGACTCTTGTTGATTCCCTGGATCCGGCCGTTACTGTATTGAAGAAGGCAGTTGATGAGGACTCAGATCTGGAGCATGCCGTGGGCGAAATGATTGCCGCTGCGGAGTCCGGCTGGAAATCAACCAGGGATCTGGTGGCTAAAATCGGTCGGGCTGCCCGGCTGGGAGAACGTTCCCGGGGTGTTCTGGATGCCGGAGCTACCAGCTGCTACCTGCTTATTAAAAGTCTGGGTGAAACCGCTCTGGAACTGGCAGGCTGAATTCAATAATAGCCGGGCCCTGTTGTATTAAGAGCCCGGCTGTTCTTACTGGAGTAAATAGATACATGAAAATGCAGAATTTTGAAATACGGAACCAGGCTATTGATGCAGCTTTTGAGAAGCTGAAAAGAAACAGACCCGAAATGCTTGAAAAACGACTTAACCTTTCCTGGAGTAACTGGGGTTTCGGGCAGGAACACCTGGTAGACTCGGTTGAGCGGCTTAAAAAATACGGGGTTGAGTATATTGAGCTGCATGGGAATCATTATGGGGACGATCTCGGCTACCGGGTGGAAGAGACCCGGCGGCTTCTCAATGATAGTGGAATGAAGGTGTCCGGTGTCTGCGGAATGTTTTCCGCCGATAACGATATGGCATCCAACCGGGGCATCAAGCGTCAGGCCGCCCTGGACTATATTCGGCGAGAGGTGGATTTTACTGCGGAAATGGGAGGGGCTTATCTTCTGGTTGTGCCTGCCGCCGTAGGGAGGCCTTCCGCCTATGATAATGCAGAGATTCTGAGGAGTGTTGAGGCCTTGAGAACTGTTGCCGACCACTTTGTTCAAACCGGCATAAAGGCGGCGGTGGAGCCGATCCGCTCAGCTGAGGTGAGTATTGTTCATACGGTGGCTGAAGCCAGGGAATATATACGAATGATTGACCACCCGGGTATTGGTCATATAAACGGAGATCTCTATCACATGCTGACAGAAGAATCCCATATTCCCGAAGCAATTCTCGACGCCGGAGAGATGCTTACCAACCTGCATGCTGCGGATACTAATCGCTGTGCCCTCGGGGAAGGCTCGCTTGATCTGGACAGAATTATAAAGGCGCTGTATCTGATCGGCTTCAATCGTAAGGGCTGCTTTTTTACTCCCGAACCCCTTGGTCCCGGAGGAGATCCGTATCCTGCAATGCATGGTATTCCGGATAAGGCAAAGCTTGATGCCCTGGTGGGGGATACGGTTACATATTTTCGTGAGCGGGAGGAGATTGTTCTGGGATAATCGCAGAATGAAGAGGTTCTTGAGTAAGCCTCCACAGCATAGTGTCTGTATATTCATGCGGAGCAATGGTGGTCAGCTTATGGGTAATGAAAAAATCTTGCCGAAAAAAGTATTGTGTAGTATCCTGTGTGTACGTTAACGCAAATATTTTAAGGTGCAAATGAGGAGAAAGTGACCCGACGAGACGCAATCACGGTGAAAGATATTGCCAATATGGCCGGTGTTTCAATCGGAACTGTGGACCGTGTGCTGCACGAACGGGGGCGGGTCGCTCCTCAGACAGCGGAAAAAATCCGGCGGATTATCGATGAAACCGGATTTATTCCTAATCTGCATGCCAGTAATCTTGCCCAGTCCAGGACTTACCGAATCGGCGTTTTAACCCCTCTGGCAGAACAGGATTCCGGTTTTTGGCAACTTCCTCATGAAGGTATGAAGAAAGCGGCAGAAGAGCTTAAGCCCTTCAATGTAACCCTGCTTTTCTGCTGTTTCGACCGATTCAGCCGAACCTCTTTTCTGGAGGCCGGACAAAAACTGATGCTGCAGGAGCCTGATGGAGTATTGATAGCTCCTGTTTTGCCTGAGGCTGCAGAGGAGTTTATTAATTCTCTTTCTGAAAAAATACCTGTCTGCTGTTTTGATTCGGATTTACCGAAATCCAGGAAACTTGCGTTTATCGGACAGGATGCATATGCAAGTGGCAAATTGGCTGCAAAACTGATGAAGCTGATGGTTCCTGATGGAAAAAGGATTGCAGTAATTCAGGCTGTGAGACAGGATTATCATATACGAGACAGAATTGCCGGATTTCAGTCCGCATTCAGTAGGGATGAATGTCCATCTGTATATGTGGAAGAGCAGCTTGAAGACAAACCCACCCGGAACAAGTTTCTCCTTGGTATCCTGTATCAGGATCCGGAGATTAAAGGCATATTTGTAAGCAATGATTCTTCCCATCTGATAGCGGAATATCTGCGCTCCTCCGGGAAAACCGGTATCTCATTAATAGGCTATGACCTGATTCCAGAGAACAGCAGGTTTCTCGGAACCGGGGATATTGATTTTATTCTGAATCAGCGTCCGGCAGAACAGGGTTACCTGGGGATTCAAACTATCTTCAGGGCCTTGAGCGGACAGCCTGCAGGTGAAAAGCATATTGTAATGCCCCTGGATATTTTAACGGCAGAAAATGTTGCTTTTTACCCCGCCCGGCATCTTATGTAACATCATGAGGCGCTGTAAGAGTTAGGAGAATTTATGAAGAACTACAAGGAACTGAAACACCAGGCGTATGAAGCCAACATGGAAATCCAGCATATGCACCTGGCAATTTATACTTTCGGAAATGTAAGTGCATTAGATGCAGATAGGGGTGTCTTTGCAATAAAACCTTCGGGAGTTCCCTACGATGATCTTCTGCCGGAGCAGATGGTTCTGGTTGATGTTGAGGGCCGGGTGGTGGAAGGTTCTCTACGACCCTCCTCTGATACTCCAACCCATGCAGTTCTCTACCGTAGCTTTTCCGGAATAGGGGGGATTACTCATACCCACAGTCCCTATGCTGTTGCATGGGCTCAGGCCTGTGAAGATATTCCCATCTATGGCACTACCCATGCGGATCATCTTACCGAAGATATTCCCTGTACCGCAGTGATGAGTGATGAAGCCATTGAAAATAGCTACGAGATTGAAACAGGCAATCAGATTGTTTCAACCTTTGCTTCGCTGGATCCAATGGAAGTGGAAATGGTACTGGTGGCGTGTCATGGTCCTTTTGCATGGGGCAGAAATGCGGCAAAAAGTGTATATAACGCTGCGGTTCTGGAGGAAGTTGCAAAAATGGCGTATCTATCCCGCACCTTACGTCCGGGAACCCCAAGGCTTAAAGAGTCCCTGAAACGTAAACACTATGACAGGAAGCACGGAGCAGCCGCGTATTACGGTCAGGAAATCTGATTTGAATATTTTATAAGGAGGCATCTATATGGACAGCAATGCGTTCAGGAATCTGGAATTGTGGTTTGTGACAGGCACACAGCATCTATACGGAGAAGAAACTCTTCGACAGGTTACAGCGGATTCGAAAAAAATTGCAGCCGGACTTGCTGCGGAAGGAAAATTTCCTGTGCGTATTGTTTTCAAGCCGATACTTACCTCGCCGGAGGAAATATCCAGGCTATGTCTGGATGCCGATTCGGATGAGAATTGTCTTGGCCTGATAACCTGGATGCATACTTTCTCGCCTGCAAAAATGTGGATTTCCGGCCTGTCCCGACTCCGGAAACCATTTCTCCATCTGCATACACAGTACGGCAGGGATATCCCCTGGTCTGAAATAGACATGGATTTTATGAATCTGCATCAATCTGCTCATGGTGGCCGGGAATTCGGGTTCATTGCCAGCAGGCTGAGAATTGAAAGGAAAGTGGTGGTCGGTCACTGGAAGGATCCCGAGGTACGTTCACGTCTTGATGTCTGGATTCGCGCTGCCCTTGCCTGGTATGACTCCAGCCGAATGAAGATTGCCCGTTTCGGTGACAATATGCGCGAAGTTGCCGTAACCGAAGGCGACAAAGTGGAAGCCCAGATCCGTTTCGGTTATTCAGTGAACGGTTATGGTGTCGGCGATCTTGTGGAATATATCAACGGTGTTGATGAGGCTGCTGTTAATGCCCTTGTGAAGGAATATGCCGAGGCTTATATCATGGGATCCGGCACCGGGGATTCCGGAAGCGTGAAAGAAGCGGCCCGTATAGAACTGGGCATGCGCTCTTTCCTTGAGGCAGGAGATTTTTCTGCATTCACCACCAACTTTGAAAATCTTCACGGTATGAAACAGCTTCCGGGACTTGCAGTGCAGCGTCTTATGCAGTCGGGCTACGGTTTCGGGGCGGAAGGGGACTGGAAGACGGCAGCACTGGTACGATCAATGAAAGTCATGGCCCATGGACTTTCCGGCGGTGTAAGCTTTATGGAGGATTATACATATCATCTGGAGCCCGGAAGGGAGATGGTGCTTGGGGCGCATATGCTTGAAGTATGTTCTTCCATAGCTTCCGGGAAACCGAGACTGGAAGTGCATCCTTTAGGTATCGGAGCGAAGGATGACCCTGCACGGCTCGTATTTAGTACAATCGCAGGTCCTGCAGTAAATGCGAGTATAATAGATCTGGGTAATCGGTTCCGGCTGCTTGTGAATCCTGTAGATGCGGTAGACGTAGTAGAAGATTTACCTGGACTGCCTGTGGCACGGGTGCTCTGGAAGCCGCTGCCGGATTTGAAAACCGCAGCAGCCGCCTGGATATATGCAGGAGGAGCGCATCATACCGCCTACAGTCCTGCCCTAACTGCGGAATACCTTGAGGATTTTGCATCGATGGCGGGCATTGAAATGGTATTGATTGATGAGCACACTGATCTTCGCGGGCTGCGACAGGAAATGCGCTGGAATGAAGCCTATTATGGACTGCGGGGATTCTGATTTTTATACAGTATAATAATTTAAGGGAGATTAAAAATGGGAAAACATGATGCTGCTTCAGCCGGAGAAATAATTGCCGGAGGGGAAGCATATCTTGGCATAGAGTTCGGCTCCACCAGGATAAAGGCAAGTCTGATAGATCCATTGGGGCATCCTCTTGCTTCCGGTTCCTATGGCTGGGAAAATCAGAATATTGACGGAATCTGGACCTACGATCTTGAAGATGTATGGGCCGGGGCAGGGGCATGTTATGCCGATCTGAAGCACTCTGTTAAAACTCAGTATGGTGTTGATCTGCACCGGGTGGCTGCCGCCGGTATAAGTGCCATGATGCATGGATACCTTGTTTTCGATAAGGATGACAACCTGCTGGTTCCTTTCCGCACATGGAGAAATAACATAACAGGTCGAGCCTGTGAAGAATTATCGCCTCTCTTTAATTTCGCAGTTCCTCAGCGCTGGAGTATTGCCCATCTGTATCAGGCAATTCTTAATGGTGAAGAGCATGTCGGGAATATTCGCTATATAACTACGCTTTCAGGATATGTTCACTGGAAGCTGACGGGGAAGCGTGTTCTCGGTATCGGGGATGCATCCGGAATGTTTCCCATTGATTCCGAAAAGTATGATCTCAATTCAGCCATGGTGAATGTCTTTGATAACCATGTGGCAGAAAAATCTTTAGGATGGAGATTGCGGGATATTTTCCCTTCTGTACTAATTGCAGGTGAGCCCGCCGGAGTCCTCACCGGAGAAGGCTCCTTTCTGCTTGATTCAACAGGTGAGCTGGAGGAGGGAATTCCATTCTGTCCGCCTGAAGGTGATGCTGGAACCGGTATGGTGGCAACCTGCAGTGTGCGGGAAAGGACGGGCAATGTTTCGGCGGGGACTTCAGTTTTTGCCATGCTGGTACTTGAAAAGCCGCTTTCGAAGCCCCATGAAGTGATTGATATGGTTGTCACCCCGGATGGAAAGCCCGTTGCTATGGCCCACTCCAATAACTGCTCCTCGGATCTTGACGCCTGGGTTGATGTACTGGGCCAGTCTGCCCGTGCTCTTGGTATGAAACCTTCTGTGGACGAACTCTACGGAAAGCTTATGCCTCTGGCTCTGCAGGGTGATTCGGATGCAGGGGGAATGCTTGCTGTCAGTTATGTATCGGGGGAGCATATTACCGGATTTTCTGAAGGCAGGCCTTTTGTTGCACGACTGCCGGAAAAGCCGTTCCGGCTGGAAAATCTGCTGCGCTCTCTTCTGTTTACTTCGTTCTGTGCCCTGCGAACCGGTCTGAATGTGTTGTTTGATGAGGAAGGGGTAGGCATTGATGAGATCAGGGGCCACGGCGGAATTTTTAAAACTCCCGGGGTTGGGCAGAAAATTATGGCGGCAGCTACAAATACGCCGGTTAGTCTGCCTGATACAGCTGGAGAAGGTGGTGCCTGGGGAATGGCGCTGCTGGCATCATTTATGAATTGTGATACTCAGGGTGTTGGATTGGCTGATTATCTGGATAAACTTATTTCCGGCAGTATAGGTGCTGCAGTAATTCCGGATCCTGATGATGTTAAAGGGTTTGATGAATTTTTCAAACGCTATCATGCAGGGTTGGGGATTGAGCGTGAAGCTGTAAAGGTCTTGCGCTAGCCGGCTGTCACTGATTCTATATTAAAAGAAGTTTTGCTCTTTCATGGAGACCGGGACAACCTGTCCCGGTCTCCATGAATTTCTGCTGTAACGAGAATTCTTATAAGAACCAAAAAACATGATATATATTGTAAAAATAGGACTTGACGTATGAAAAAAACGGGTTTATGCTGATTTTGGTGTTAAAAATGATGCTTCTTTAGAAAAAACCCCTTAACACGACAGAAAGATTCACAAAATATGATATATAACATCAAGGAGGTATTTAAGATGTTACATTATCTTTCGAATCGTGTACTTTTAGTTGCGGTGGTGGTTCTCCTGAGTATGTCGGTGGCTTTTGCCGGAGGGCAGTCTGATGGTGCCGGTTCCGGAGGCGGTCCTACAACGCTGACGTTGTGGACTTCCAACAGTCTGCACAGCAATTTCTACAATGATGCAGCGGAGCGGTGGAACAAGGCTAATCCTGATCAGCAGATCAAGCTTGATGTCGTAGTTACTCCAAATGTTGAAATGCATAATCAGCTTACCCTTGCATTTCAGGCTGGAGTCGGTGCTCCTGATATTGCTGATATCAATATCAACTTTTTCTCAAACTTTCTCAAAGGTAAAGTACAGCTTGTCCCTCTGAATGATGTTGTCGATCCGGTTCGCGATGCATTTGTAAAATCACGTTTTGATATTTACTCGAAAGACGGGAAAGTCTACGGGCTACCGCTGCATGTTGGCGCAACTGTTGTTTACTACAACATGGAGATGATGGATAAAGCGGGTGTTGACGTTGATGCAATCCAGACCTGGGATGACTTTGAGGCAGCGGGCAAAAAAGTTCGTTCTGTTCTCGGAATACCTATGACAATAGTTGAAACTTCAGATCAGCGTCCCTTCTGGCCCATGATTGTTCAGCGGGGTGGAGATTACCTGGGGCCCGACGGAAGTGTAACAATAGACAGTCAGATAAATATTGAAGTACTGGAACGGCTTCACAGCTGGGTTTTTGATCAGAAAATAGCTGTCGGTGCACCCGGTGGAAGAACTTCTGCAGAAGAGTTCCTGCCTTTCATGAATAACGGTGGCTTTGCAGCCTTGATAATGCCCATGTGGTACATGAGCCGTTTCCTTGAGTATATGCCTGATATCGCCGGAAAAATAGCGGTACGTCCCATGCCGGTCTGGAATCCGGGGGATGCAAAATCTGCGGGTATGGGCGGTACATGTTCATCTGTAACAATTCAGTCAAAGCATCAGGAACTTGCTAAAAAGTTCAACGCCTTTGCAAAGCTTACGGTGGAATCAAGCATAAAGCTCTGGGAAGTTCTTCACTTTGATCCTCCACGGTGGGAAGGTGTATGGGACAGACCTGAGCTTCAAAAGCCTGACCCCTATTTTTATAACGAGCCCATATTCAAGACTCTTATAGAACTGGCAGAAACCGACCAGATACCCTCGCCGAACAGTGGTCTCCTTCTGTCAGATGCTCAGACAGCGGTTCGCAACTCTGTCAGTTTCTGGGTTTTCGAGGAACAGAGCCGGACTCCGGAAGAAGCCCTGCGGGAAGTAGCTAAGGAATTACGAGAGAAGTAGGAAAAGCTTCTTAGGGTAAAAATATCACCCGCAGTTCCCGGTTTTAAATCAGGGGACGCGGGTGATTCTTAATTACATACTGTGAACAGACAGATAGGAAACAGAATTCTATGAGTCCAGGTAAAACAACCGGGGTGGGAAAAATATTTTATTCCACCCGTATTGCACCATATGTATTCATTCTGCCGTTTCTGATTATTTTCTCAATCTTTTTTTTATACCCTGCAATTACAAGTATTGTCATGAGCTTTCATGACGTACAGAGTTTTGATCACTGGGAATTTACCGGTTTAGCAAATTATAAGAAGCTGAATAATATTCACTTTTTTAACGCACTGCGTACAAGCACAATATATACAGTTCTGACAATTCTGATATTAATCCCGGTTCCCATGATAATTGCAACATTTCTTAATTCAAAAGTAATGATCGCAAAAAACTTTTTTCGTTCCGTTGTCTTCCTCCCGGCTCTCGTCTCTGTTGTTGTAGCTGGTGTGGCGTTCCGGCTGGTATTTGGAAACACGGAAGTTGCATTTGTTAACAGTATTCTGATTCGTCTTGGATTTGAGCCTGTAAGCTGGATGCTTAATCATAAAACCGGAATGTTTCTCATGGTCCTGCTTGGAACCTGGCGTTGGGCAGGAGTTAACATGATCTATTTCATGTCAGGGCTGCAGGCAATTCCTGTGGAGTTGTATGAATCTGCCAGTATCGACGGTGCGGGGGTGTTTAGAAAATTCTTCGGGATTACACTTCCACTGCTGAAACCGATTGCTGTCTATGTACTGACCATAAGCATCTACGGTGGGTATGCGATGTTTACGGAGAGCTATGTTTTCTGGAATGAATCAATGCCGGGAGATATTGGAATGACAATCGTCAGGTATATGTACCAGGAAGGTTTATTACGCAATCGTCTGGGGGTAGGAGCTGCTGTCGGGGTAACCCTTTTAGGTATTGTTTTTGTAATAAATATCATCCAGTTGAGAATGTTCGGATTGTTTCGGAAGGACTGAGTAATGAAAAGATTAAAAAGCACACGAAAAAGAATAACACCTGCACAGATTGCAATATTCCTCGGATTTACGTTCCTGGGCATTCTGTTGATGTTTCCCCTTTACTATCTTTTTCTTGCATCCTTTCGTCCTACAGAGCTCCTCTTTAGGGAAGGCATGTCTCTTGGCATTAATCTTCCAAAAATGACCCTGGAAAATTATGCATATATTTTCAGTGGTGCATCAAAATATGCCAACTGGTATTTCAACAGTATAGCCATTACTTCCCTGTATACATTCTCAGCTCTTCTGGTTTGTTCACTCGTCGGGTATGGTCTTGCTGTTTATGATTTCCGCGGAAAAAATCTTGTTTTCGGTTTGGTTTTATTTGTAATGATGATTCCTCTGGAGATTTTAATGCTGCCCCTTTACCGGATCATTATCGGTATGAAGCTGGTGAATACCTATGCAGGTGTAATCTTACCTTATGTGGCATTTCCTCTTGGTATTTTTTTCTTTCGTCAGTATGCGTCAAGTATTCCCAAGGATTATCTGGATGCAGGTCGAATAGACGGGTGTACCGAGTATGGAGTGTTCTTCCGGATTATGGCCCCTCTTATGCTTCCGGCATATGGAGCCATGGCCATTCTGCTTGCAAGAAAGGAATGGAATAATTTTGTCTGGCCTCTGGTTGTACTGAGAACAGGAGATAAATATACCCTGCCCATTGGACTGGCAAGTCAGATTGACCCGTACGGGACAGGTTTTCAGGTATTGCTGCCTGGTGCTGTGCTTGCAATTATTCCGCCTGTTCTGGTGTTCATTTTCGGACAGAAATACTTTATCTCAGGACTGACAGTAGGCGGAATAAAAGGATAATCCGTACTGGTCAACTCACATATGTAAATAGCTCCGGCTGCTGTATGCAGCTGAAAAAACTGATTAATACATGGACTGAAAAGGAGACGGAAACGTGGAAAACAAGATTATTGTAAATTATGAAAGCGGGAAGAGCACTATTAACAAAAATATATATGGACATTTCGCTGAACATCTCGGGCGCTGTATTTATGATGGTATGTGGGTAGGTGAAGAGAGCGGAATAAGGAATATTCGTGGTATTCGCTCCGATATTGTTGAGAAACTGAAACAGATTTCTGCACCGGTAATCCGATGGCCCGGCGGGTGTTTTGCAGATGAATATCACTGGAAAGACGGGGTTGGAAATCGTAAGGATCGACAGCCCATGGTAAACAGCAACTGGGGCGGTGTTGTTGAAGACAATCAGTTCGGTACACATGAGTTCTTTGATCTGTGCGAACAGATCGGAGCAGAGCCCTATATCTGCGGCAACGTGGGAAGTGGAACCATCCATGAAATGCAGGAGTGGATAGAGTATATGAACTGGTCGGATTCCACCCCCATGTCCCAGATGCGACAAAAAAATGGCCGTAAAGCTCCGTTTGGCATCAAATATTTCGGTATTGGCAATGAAAACTGGGGTTGTGGCGGAAAGATGACACCTGAGTATTATGCTTCTGTTTTCAAACGGTATAATACCTTTGTTAGAAACTATGGTGATTACGATGTTTTCCGCATTGCCTGCGGCCCCCGTAATGATGATTATCACTGGACAGAGGTAATGATGCGTGATGCCGGCTGCTGCATGGATGGTCTGGCTCTCCACTATTACTCTCGAATGTTCTCAAGCGGCGACAGTAAAACGGAAAAGCGCGGTTCTGCAACACAGTTTGCTGAAGATGAATGGGCACTGATTCTAAGAAAAGCTCACGATACTGAAGAACTTATCCGGCGGCACTCGGCAGTAATGGATCGATACGATCCTGATAAAAGGGTGGCATTGATTGTTGACGAGTGGGGAACATGGTTTGAAGTGGAACCAGAGACTCACCCCCGCTTTCTTTATCAGCAGAATACAATCCGGGATGCACTTGTAGCCTCGATTAGTCTGAATATATTTAACAACCACTGTGACCGGGTACGAATGGCAAATATCGCACAGACTGTAAATGTACTTCAGGCTATGGTTCTGACTGATGGTGCAGAAATGGTGCTGACTCCCACATATCATGTATTTGATTTATATAAGGGACACCAGAATGCGCTTATGCTTCCTGTCTCGACTGATGTGGAAAATTACGAGTTTGCTGGTCAGTCAATGGAAAAAATAACTGCATCAGCTTCGAGGAGTGAGAATGGATCAATCCTCGTTACACTGAATAATGTGGATCCGGGAGCCGGTGCTGACGTGAGCATTGCTCTCAGGGGCATGAAGATTAAGTCAGTTAAGGGCATGGTTCTGACAAGTGACTCAATGAATGATTTTAATGATTTCGGTAAACCAGCCAGGGTGGAACCGAAGGAATTCAATTCATTCAGAATTGAGAATGATCAACTGAAATGTGATATACCTTCGATGTCCGTTGTATCGATGCAAATCAGTCAGTAAAATATTCCCAGCTGACTTCCTGCATGATAAATTCAGGAAGTCAGCTGTTTTTACGGCAGAATGATAAATATCATAGAAGGTGATTTTTTTAAAGGAACAATGATATACTGCTAATAAGAAAAAAAGTGTCAGTAAGGGGAGTTTATGGGCGATCAGGAAAGTAGAATTATCATCATTGACCCCAAAACTGATTTTGATAAGCTGAAAGGGCTTGCATCTAAGATCCGCTTGAAAATTCTGGAAGCCATAGACAAAACTCCCCTGAATATAAATGAGCTTGCCAGCGTTTTGTCTCTACCCCAATCTACTATTGCAACTAATGTAATGATTCTGGAAAATGCCGGTCTTATCCAGACAGAACAGATAAAAGGAAAAAAGGGTACTCAGAAAATATGCCATTCTCTTTATTCGGAGATGGTAATCGAGTTTTCAAAGTCTCGAATGGATACCGAAGATGAGAAGACAATTGAAGTTGAGATGCCCATTGGATTGTACACCCGGTTTGATGTTTCCGCCCCCTGCGGATTGTGCTCTACGGAGAGTATTATAGGGTATCTGGACGTTCCCAATTATTTTCTTGATCCGCAACGGGTCAAAGCCGGTCTTATATGGTTTGAAAAGGGATTTGTAGAGTATAAATTCCCTAACAACAGTCTGTATAAAAGTACCTCAATAAAGACACTTGAACTGGTAGCTGAATTGTCATCTGAAGTTCCGGGTACGAATAAATCATGGCTTTCTGATATTTCTGTGTGGGTAAATAAGGTTAAAATAGGCACATGGACATCTCCCGGCGATTATGGTGATAAAAGAGGAAAATTGACCCCGGGTTGGTGGAAGCTGGAAGGATCTCAATATGGCCTGCTTAAAAGCTGGCGGGTTACCGAGGACGGGGCTTTTATTGATGGCCTCAAAATCTCTGATATCAAACTTTCTGATCTGCATCTTGAAGAACATCATTCGATAACAGTCAGGCTTGGTGTTGAAGGTAATGCTGATCATGTTGGTGGAATTAATGTATTTGGCAAGGGATTTGGCAATTACAATCAAGATCTGATTCTGAGGCTGCATTTTCATTAGATCTGTATCCGTTTGGAGAGATGATGCTGTTGTTTTTTATAAAAAAAGCCTTTTTTGATGCCTGGGATAACATTCTGACCCTGGCATTAATAAACCTGGGATTCATTATAGTTCTGTTTCCTGTTTTTTATATTCCATGGATTTTATCTGAAATCCCGATACTCTCAGTTATTGTTCTTTGTCTCGGGATTCTCCTCTTCTCACTGTATGCAGGTGCTGCGTCCCGTTTAACCGGTGCTCTTGCTGATTATAAATCTGTTACCTTCAGGGATTTTCTTGATGCACTGCGAGATTCTCTGGCTGATTCTCTTCTGTTAGGTATTATTACCATAATTCAGGTGATAACTGTTGTATTAATAATACCGTTCTACTTTCAGGTAGGTGGCATCCTGGGCCTGGCTTCTGTTTCAACACTTTTCTGGGTATCTGTTTGCTGGCTGCTTGCCGGGCAGTACTACTTACCGGTTGCACAACGTCTCCGGCAAACTGCATTTGGTACGGTAAAAAAGAGTCTGCTTCTACTTATGGATAACCTATCTTTCTCGATTTTTATGGGCCTGGGTTCACTTTTTCTTCTGCTGGTATCCGGTATTACAGTTCTTCTTGTTCCCGGAATTTCGGCTATTCTGCTTTGGCATCAGGTTGGGACCCGTTTGCGTTTATATAAATACGATTATCTCGAAAACCATCCTGAGGCAAAACGGAATGAGATCCCCTGGGAGACTCTTCTATCTGATGAAAGGCGCAATACAGGTCCGAGGAGTGTCAAAGGCATGATTTTTCCCTGGAAAGAATAGGAGAGTTGTTCTGTTTATCGGTCCGGTACAGAGCAACCATTTTGTTACTTTGCGGGTTTAGAAATTTGTTTCGTGAGGGAGAACTCTTATCCGGTTATTATCGGAAAATCTCCTGAGGTTTCCTCTGCCAAAAATGCATTTAACCATTTGATACTCCTATCTCCAATCGATATAATTTCTCTTTAGTAAGAGGAACACAAACTTGGAATACGAATTCGCTTTAAGCACATTTCTGATCATCGGTTTTTTATCTGTTGCGGTGGCATCTTCAGTGCTGCTGAAGAAACTGCATTTTCCCTATACCATCGGGTTGGTTGTTATCGGCGGTATTTTCGGGGTCCTGGCCAAACAATTTGATTACTCCCTTCTATCGGAGTTGACCCTGACTCCAGAGACTATTCTTTATCTGATTCTCCCTACACTCATTTATGATGCTTCAATCAACATGGACCTTCGGGCATTAAGAAAAAACATTGTGCCAATCCTCCTTCTTGCGGTGTTAGGTCTGCTTATCTCTGCCGGAATCATTGGTGGACTGCTCTCATTCTTCTCTGTACTCACAATCGGTGCCGCACTGCTTTTCGGTGCCCTTATTTCCGCCACCGACCCTGTGGCGGTGATTGCCCTGTTCAGTGAGATAGGTGCTCCCCGGCGACTGGTAACCCTGGTGGATGGAGAGAGCATCTTTAATGATGCCACTGCTATAGTGCTGTTCTCCATCGTGCTTGCGGCTATAAACAGCGGGTTGCAGGACGTGGGGACTCTTTTCCTGAGTTCATGTGTGAGCTTTCTGCTGGTTTTATTGGGCGGTCTCACCATTGGTGCATTCGTAGGGGCTGTGGGCGGCTTTGTTATAAGACTGCAGAAAGACAATGTTGTACTGCAGATAACCGTAAGTCTTATAATGGCTTATATCTCATTCATTACAGCGGACCTGCTGGATGTTTCAGGTGTGATGTCGACCCTATCTGCAGGAATAGTCGTCTCACTTATGAGTAACGATGTTCTGAAGCATGAAAACCATTACTTCATGGAGAATTTCTGGAATTACTTCTCTTTTGTCGCCAACAGCTTCGTATTCCTTCTACTTGGACTGACCGAGGCACACAGTTATGATAGTCTGAGCGATATCATAAGTACCCTGCGCCTGCTTATTGTGGTTATTCCGGCGGTAACTCTCGCCAGGGCGGTCATAATCTATCTCCTTATTCCTCTGTACAACCGCTTCGCTAAAGCCGACAATATATCCTTCTCCTACCAGACTATTCTTCTGTGGGGAGGATTGAGGGGGGCGGTACCCGTGGCTCTGGTTCTTGCGATTCCCACCTTTTTTCCCTGGCGGGACACCATCGTGCATATCACCCTCTGGTATATCCTGTTTACCCTGCTTGTACAGGGAACAACGGTAAAATGGCTGATGCAGAAATTCGATATCCGGCCGGAAAAGTCCTATTTCGATTATCATCCCGGGGTAAATTATTCCGTTGAGTTTCCCACCGTCCGGCTCCTGGAGCTGGTTACCAGCCGGGTTCTTACCAGCTTTAAAGATGAAGGTTTTTTTGTTTCAGATTCTGAACAGGAGGAAGAGGGCGGATCGTACCTGCTGAACCGGGGACAGAAATACCTTGCCATAGATGCGGATAATACAAGTCTCAGGATTACAGCTGCGGATGATCAGGATCTTTCATACGGGAGGCAGACTTTGTATGAAACACTGTTGGATCTGGATAATTCAGTTTCCTCCCTGCAGGATCTGGTTAAATCTCCGGAACTGAACAAGATAGTTCAGGAAGAGACAGTTGATCCTAAGGCAACATTCAGCCTGGCACGGTACCTTAAAAAAGAGCTTATAAGCGTCTCTCTCAAAAGCGATAACAAGGAGGCGGTAATTGAAGAGCTTATAGATATTGCCGTTGCCGCCGGTGTCGCGGACAAGCAGGTTGCCCTGGAGTCTGTTCTGGAGCGAGAGGCTTCCATGTCCACCGGTTTTGAAAACGGTGTGGCCATTCCCCATGCAAAGTGCAATGCTTCTGAAACTATAATTCTTGTGGTCGGACTTAAAAAAGAGGGTGTTGATTTTGACTCCCTGGATGGAAAGCCAGCCACCATGTTTTTTCTTATTCTTTCTCCCAAGGCCCAGGTGGGACCGCATATACAGTTAGTTGCGGGAATAGGCCGTAAGATGAATAATCTGGAGATCCGGGAACAGCTGATTGCTGCAAAGGATGCGGATGAGGTTATAAATGTGCTGAAGGTGAAGTAGGTTTAGAGGATAACAATTAAATTTTCCTGGAAAAGTATGTTTTCAGAAATAAACCTGTGTTCATATGTTTTATACGTTTCACAGAAATTACGAGTATACTGTACGGTTGCTGTATAGGAGTTTATAAGTTAGTAAGTAAATAGTACAAAATGTAGAGGATTATAAAAAGTTATGGCGCTGTTTAAAGGTAAATACCGCATTGAATCCGCCCGCCTTGCAAGATGGGATTATTCTTCCAATGGGGGATATTTCATCACCATTTGTGTTGCCAATCGTTGCTCTGTGTTCGGGGATGTTAAAGATAAGAAAATGGCTTTATCCCAGCTTGGGAAAAGGGCGGCAGATTGTTGGCAAGAAATCCCCGTTCATTTTCCCTTTGTCAAATTGGATGAATTCGTGATAATGCCGAATCATGTTCATGGAATTATTTTCATTGATAAACCCGTGACAATTACCTACCATGTATTCATCTATATTGTCGGAAACACCACACCACAAACCGGGGAAATCAAAATTCGGGGCACAATCACAAAACGTTGCATCAATTATACGAGGGTTTAAAATCGGTGTTACCAAATTTGCGAGGAACAATCAAATTCCTTTTAAATGGCAACCCCGGTTTTATGATCATGTTATTCAAGACAACGATGAATTGAACCGAATACGTCGATACATTCGGAATAATCCAGCAACGTGGAGTATTTCTACACCCTTAGGTTGAAGAAAAATCTATCCTGCCTTATACCCTGTCACATCAAAACCCAGCCAGCTGACCATTCCGCAGAGTTCAGCCACCTTGGGAAATGCCTTCTGGTGTTCATCAGAGGCTACCCAGGCCAGGCGTTGTTCTTCTGTATCAAAGCGCAGCTGAATCTGATAGCCCCGCATGGTATTGCTTTGTTTCAAAAGGGATACACTTTTAAATCCCTTCTGAACGGATATTGCCGGTACAAATACGGTGTCAAACACCTTTTCAAGTTTTTCTTCTTTTCCCGGAAGGGCTTCCAGGTTTATCTGTAATTCAATCATTCTGTTTTCCTTTTTCAGTATTCTTTAGACGGTATAAGACTCAGAAGGTTCAAGCTTTACAAGTTTTACCTTTGGCGCCCGGATCTGCAGGGCTTTTTCAAGCTTTGCATAATCCAGCATCTGATTGGGGAAAGTTCCGTGATGAATAGGCAGCATATAGCGAGCCCCTAACAACTCCGCCGCATAGGCTGCTTCCCGGAACCCCATGTTGTATTTTCCCCCTATGGGGCAAATGGCAAAATCCGGTGCATATAGGTCCCGGATCAATGCCATATCCAGGAATACCCCGGTATCTCCCGCATAATAGATGGTAAAGCCCGATTTAAATTCCAGTACATATCCTGCAGCTCCCGATCCGGGCATTACTGTACCGTTTGCCTTGAACTCATCGCCGAGGATATCGGAAGTGTGTAGTGCCTGCACCATAGTGATGCAGTAGGCGTCGGTTTCGTAGCAGCCGCCTATATTCAGCGGGTATGAACCGGAATCGTAACCGATCCCCCGTTTGTCGGCATAAATAGCGATTTCCGGGCTGCAGATGAGCTTTGCACCGGTTTTTTTTACAATCTCCACGGAGTCTCCGATATGGTCATCGTGGCCGTGAGTTACGCAGACTGTTTCAACCTTACCAAGATCATCAATTGATGAAGTGCATTTTGGATTGTCATTTATCCAGGGATCAAAGAGGATTGAACGTCCGTCAAAGGAGACCTGGACCGATGCGTGTCCAAGCCAGAGAATGTTCACACTGGTTGTATTCATGTTTTCTCCATTCAGATTGGTATATTTTCAGATTCCAGTATACACCTGAATGAATCGGACTGCACTGAAAAAACAAGCCAGCCCCTGGTGGCTACTTTCCCAGAGCCCCCCGAAAAGCATTGTATACGATTTCAGCCTTCTTCATGTTGTTTACATAAGGTACCGCCTGGATTTCACTGCCGTCATTGAGAATGATATCGAATCCCAGGGTTCTGCGGCTTGATGCACTGTTTGTCCCGTATTTGCTTTCCCGAATCTCATCGAAGTGAAATGTCCGGGGTTTATCTTTAGAGAATGCACCATCATGCATAACAATGGTAACCTGCCGTTTATTCTTGTCGACTTCAACCCGGTCCGGCTTGCCTCCGAATTTTAAAAATAGAATGCCCGCTGATAGTATGAGGATCGGAAAGGTTGCCACGTAAATCTGTTCTCCGCTTCCTATTACTGCGACGGAGAAAATAAATCCCAGGGCGGTAAAGATAATTCCCTGCATTTTATGAACTGTGTTTGGAGAAATAATTATCAGTTTTTCAGGACTGTCTTCTTTAATATGTATCATGCAGTAAATAATAGTGGAGGTGCAGATAAAAGTAAAACTATCTGTCGTGCTTATAGCAGACTGTGCGAAGTTGGAGTGGCAAAACTCCTGTGTTGCAGTCTTGATGCAGCTGGATTATTATTAAATTTGTTAGATCTCTGTTAAGAGGGGGCTCAAAATGGCATATGAGGACCAGTATTCAGATTGTGAATGGGTAACCTTCGATTTGCTTGAAAATTTTATGAAGGACTGTCTGCTTAAAAGTGGTCTGCCGCAAAAGGATGCGGAAGTTGTTTCCGATGTGCTTATTACTTCCGATAAGCGTGGGATAGACTCCCATGGTATCGGCAGGCTCAAGCCTATCTATATTGACCGTATTGATCAGGGGATACTGAATCCTCTTACGAAAATCGATGTTCTGAAAGAAACCTCCACCACGGCAGTGCTTGACGGCAATAATGGTATGGGTCATGTGGTTTCCAAAAAGGCGATGAAGATTGCCATAGAGAAAGCCAGCGAAAAAGGTATGGGTATGGTTGCTGTACGTAATTCAACACACTACGGTATAGCAGGGTATTACTCTCTCATGGCCTGTGAAGCCGGGATGATCGGTATTACCGGGACTAATGCTCGCCCGTCTATTGCTCCCACCTTCGGGGTTGAGAATATGCTTGGAACCAATCCCTTTACCATCGGATTCCCAACCGACGAAGAGTTTCCTTTTGTACTGGACTGCGCGACCTCGGTTACACAGCGGGGTAAAATTGAAATGTACGGCCGGGCAGGAAAAGATCTCCCTCAAGGGTGGGTAATCGGCAGGGATGGTAAAACCAGGGTGGATACAGATCAGATCCTTATCGATCTCACTCAGGGGAAGGCTGCTCTTGCGCCCCTGGGCGGTGTCGGGGACGAGACGGCGGGATATAAAGGTTTCGGCTTTGCTACGGTGGTGGAAGTCTTATCCGCAGCTCTCCAGGATGGCTCATTTCTCAGGGATCTGAACGGGTTCAACGAGGAGGGCAAACGGGTACCATACCCACTGGGGCATTTCTTCATTGTTATCAATCCGGAATTTTTTATGGGACTGGGGATTTTCAAACGTGTGGCTGGTGCAATTATGCGGGATCTTCGTAGCAGTCAGAAGGCTGAAGGCCATGACCGTATCTATACCGCGGGGGAGAAGGAGTGGGAGGCCTGGCAGTTCCGTAAAGATCATGGATGTCCGGTGCCGCCTGTTTTGCAGAAGCAGATGCAGGAGCTGCGGGATAGGTGGAATCTGGAATATACTTTTAGCTGGGATTAGTTTGGAATATTTCCGTTTTTACTGGATTTTACTGATCTTTTTCATAATATTATTTAGTACAGCCCAAAAGGGGAGAATAATAGATGAATATTTACAGCGTACAGCAACGCATGAACCAGACACCTTCAGCCGGCCAGACAAAAGTAAATGGTGTTGGATCTGAAGAAAGTATGGAGAGTCCGGCAGAAAAAGCCAGAGAATTGGCTTCCAACAGCGAGGAGCTTACACCATCTTCGCTGCAAAGCTGGCAGGGAAATGCTGTAGACGAAATGGCATGACCATTAAAAAACCTCTGTGCAGAGAAGCTGCACAGAGGTTTTTTCGTATACATTTACCCACTCAGGCGGGTATTTTCCCCATTAATTTGTCCAACCATTTCAGACGAACATAACCGAAAACCTTATCTTCTCCTTCTATATCCAGAACCGGATACATCACCTTTGCTGCTGATTCTCCCTGGAGATATTTTCGAACCTCGCGAATCTGTTCCCTGGGCAGCAGGTCGACCTGGACGTAGCGGTAAGCGTATCCGAGACCTGTTAGCAGTTCCCGGGCAGTGTTGCAGGCACTGCAGTAGGAAAGAGAGTATAGAGTGATTTCCGGTGTTTTTATCTGACCGTCAATTTCAGTATATTCAATGCTCATGTGTTCTCCTTATAATCAAGCCGGCTAACTGGTTAGTCATAAGTGAATTAACTCATTACTGGATTTATGCTATAGCATGCAGAATAAAGTGTCAATATTTATTGTGAAAATTTAACATAAAAATATTAAGTTTGTGAAAATGTCACATAAAATATTTTGTGTGGCAGTTCGAGGTTTTAAACACAGGTTCTGAAGGTTAAACGGTCAAGGATTTTTATCTACAAGAAAGGCAAAGAAGGGAGAAAAAATCTCTTGTAGACTATAAATAGTGCATAACATGTTCAGTTCAGGAAGAAGCGTCTTTTTTGAGCCGCCGTTCCCAGAGAATCTGAATAAAGCCGTACAGTCGGTCCGTGCTATTTAATTCAAGTACCGGGAAGAGTGCCCCGGTTTGTCTGTCTCCCTGGAGCTCCATGCGCATTCTGCGGCTTTCGTCCTCTGGTAACAGGTCAATGTATACATATCTGAAGGTGTATCCCTGATTTGTGAGAAATTGTTTTGCACTCTTGCATGCATCGCAGTATGAAATAGAGTACATGGTAATTTCGGGTGCCTTCAGGGGGCCTTCAACTGTTGTGTATTCTATGGACATATTTTACCCCCGTTGATGTTCCTGACTACGGTATTGTTCCACCACCTTTTTAATTTGCTTATTAAGCTGAATTTTACAGCAGCAGTAAGCCTGAGTCAAACAATTGTTTGGGAATAAGATCATCAAAGAATTCCGCATATTCGACTTAGAGCAGAAGCGGAAAAGCTGGGCCAGCGGTTCGCGAAGCAATACCGCGAGCCGAGTCAACGGCAGGGTTTTCCCGGAGGGAAAATCCCGGGAGTTGACGAAGAAGTCTGACTACAAAAAAAGCCCCAATCTTTCGATTGGAGCTTTTTTGTAGTCGGGCTGGGCGGATTTGAACCGCCGACCCCTTGTCCCCCAGTCAGGCTGACGGTGTAATAGCTATTCGTATCTCTTTATATAAGTTTATAATATATCAAGAATTAGTCAATACCCAATTGTATCGAGATGTATGATTTTGCTTGCATTTTTACTATCACTTGGTATCAACGGTGGTATCACGCAACCCCTTGTCCAGTGGACTAAAGGCTAATAATAGTCCTGTGAGGGCTTCATGCCATTCAGATGGGAAAAGTATCATTGAAAGACTTTGCTTCGATTCTGGTGAAGGTAAATCGGCATAGAGGTAAATTTTAAATATGGCTATGAACTGTATTTCTCCATATATTTTAGTAAATTTGCCGCTATTTCAGCTGTTAATAAGCCAAACAGGCCTAACCCATTAAGAACCAATATAGCGGTTATTATTCTTCCACCAGTTGTAATAGGATATAGGTCACCATAACCAACGGTTGTTAAAGTTGTGAAAGCCATCCATATAACATCTTCAATATTATTAATGTTCTCGTTTACACCATACTCAAAATTGTAAAGACCAACCGCACAATAAGTAAAGATTACAAAGGTTAAGAGCATATAAATCGTAAGAGCTGATCTTGCAGGGTTTTTTAATATAATTCTGAACAAAGGAAATGTTGCCTTCAATCCTCGGATCATTCTTAATGTACGTACCAGCCTAATTAATCTTAGAATACGAAAAGGGCGAAGAATTTGTGTGAATGGGATTGAGGAAATTAAATCAAAGAATCTTAGTTTTGTATATTGAGCCTTGTTTTCTGATTTGAAAAAGAAATAAATCCAATCAAACAAGAAAATTAAACATATAGAAAAGTCAATCCACAAGAATATTTTGATTGTTGAAACGGAGAAAGGAATAATTACTTCTAAAGCAAGCTGCGTAAGCACGTATAGGATTAAAAGAAGCATCATAGAGTCGTACCACCGACCAAAACTATTCTTTATCATCTTACATCCTTTATATAAGTCTCGGACTAAGATGAATCTTAGTTAAAGAAAATGCCCGCCCTCGAAAACAGATAGGGCGGGGCAACGATCGTCATTTCACTTTCTCCGCTTTCTTTTCTTTTTCAAGTTGCTCTATTCGAGTTAGCAAATCCTTTATCAATGCTTTGTCTTTTGCAGTTTCAGCCTTTTGTAAACCATCACGCAGCGCTTGAAAATTCTTAGCCTTTGGATCATTTTTCTTCTGTTCTGGATCATTCAAAAGTTCAAGCACATTTGTTGTGATGAAATCACCACCTTCAACAGCAATATATGGGAGGTGACCGGCACCGGCACCGGTTAAAGCAGTAAGTTCAGCAAGCTGGGTCTGTGCTTTCTGTGTAGCTATCCATGGGGGATTATTTTCAAGTACTTGCCCGATTCTGGTTCTTTGTCGTTCATCTGCAACTGGAGCCAGTGCCAGCAGTTCAGGCTCAGAATAAACACCTTTGTCAGCGGCGCCGATTGCCGCGTCTATCATTCCACTGGACATAGTAAGAGCCCTTAGTTTTGCTTTTTCCAATGTTAAGGATTCAAGTTCAGTTACGCCGGATTTCGCATATTTCAAGCCGTCTTCTTCCCGAATTTTGGCATCATCGATTTTCTTAAGAATTGCAGAAATTCGATCACTCTTCATTTTTTCAATTGATTTAAGATATTCGCTTTGAATCTTCTCTGCTTCCATTTGCCGACTACGTGGATCGGATAATGTCGCCAAATCCGCAATTTTCTGCCTTGCCAAATCAGCAAGGGATACCGCTCTTTTCAGTGAGGCATCACCAGATTTTTCAGTAATAAAACGAAGTGTTTTTCCATTATTTTTGCTGAGAAGTTGGTTTACCGGGGGTAAAACCCGTTCTCCGAATCGTGCCGCCTTTGAAAGTAATTTATCGTGTTTCATTTTTTTCTCCTTGTTTACCATGTGTCATTTAAAATTTCATATTCGCCGGTCTCGGCGGTAATTTCATTCACAACGGCATATCTTAAAGCATCTGGGCAATGATCGTGTCCGGGAGCCGCTTCCGGCAATGGATCACCGTTTTGATTGGTTTTCCAACTATACAAACCCATTTCCCTGATGCAGTTTTCACAGTGCGGCAAAATCCAAATACGCCAGCTTTTCAAAGCGTCTATGCCATCTCTGATTCTGTGCTTTTTCACAGAGTGGGCGTTGAGACCATATCGATTTTTCAGTTCTGCGATTATTTCAGGTCGGGCGGAATCACAATAAAATGGCCAATCTTGCTTATTGTTTCGCTGTAAAAATTGCTTTATCTCGCGGGCAATGCCGCTGACATCCAGATCGGTTTTATAAAGCTCATCTAAAATATAAAGCTCTTTTGCTGTTGAATCCCTGTAGACCAGCAAACCTGCACTTGGATCAATAAATCCAAAATCAATGCCGATATGAAAATCCGCATCTATTCGGCCTCTTTCTTCTGCCCAGCGCTCTTGCCGTTCTCTAATTGTCCCAAAACTCCCTACCTTGATTGTGTCTAAACGGCGTCTAATGACATCTGCAATATCAAAATCGCGAACAATAAAATTATCAAAAATTCTAATATCGCTTAGCATTTCAATTTCACCGTTATAAACATGATTCCAGCGTTCAAAATTCCTTTGTTTCAGCTGTTCAGCATCGCGTTTCAAAGTTTCCGATGTCCACGGATTTTGCCACAAAAGATACCTGCCAACTCGGGCGTCTGGGCGATCAGCTTCAATGAAATCTTTATAAAGGCAATCATTCACGCTTTTCCGGTTCATCGTGGCAAAAATCTGGGAATTCTCACTTCGCACGGTTGGAGTTAAAATATCGAAACTTCGGCGGGAAATATTCTGTCCTTCTTCGATCCATGTGAGGCTGATTCCCTCAGTTGATCGTATGGCATCAGCGGTAAAATCCCGTAAACCTTTGAAAATGAAATCACCGCCATTCTGGGCTAAGATCGTGTCTCGTTGGATTGTAAAAAAATCTAATAAGCGGTTATCTGAACGGATTAATTTTTCTAAAAGACTTTTACTGCTTTGCATCATTGAAAGCTGTACCTCTCGGCAGCATAAAACCCGTTCCGGTCGTAGAAGGGCACGAGCAACAAGAAAGCTTGCAACTCCGTAGGATTTTCCGCTTCCTCTGCCGCCTTCCAAAACCGTGAAGCGTTTACCGGAGGAAAGATCGTAAAACATTCGTTCCAACAGTGTGAAACAGACATCTTGCTGTTGCAACTCGGAAACCTCATCACCATCAATTGTGACATAATGAAGAGGTGTTCCATCCTCGCTATGTAAATGGAAAACGGGTCTTAGTGTAGTTTCACCAAGAGCCCCGGATATCTTATCAACTCTCCGTTGTAATTGTTCAACTGTTGCCATGGATTATTCCTGTTGGCCCGCCTTTTAATCGGGTTTCAAGCTCTGCCAGCCTTTCTGATAATTCTTCAATCCCGATACTTTCGTTTTCAAGCTTGTAGAGTCGAATCCATGAATCAATTCCTTTTGACATTGAGTTGAGGCGGGATGAAACAGCTGTCCGACTCATTTTCCCATACATATCGATGAGTTGAGTTTCCCACCACTGTCGCATTTGTCTTATATCCATTGGTTCTCTCATAGCTTTTTCTCCTGTTGTAGATCGTTGATGCGTCCTTGGAGGTGGGCAATTTCAGCTTGAAAAAATTCTTGTTCATCCCGATCCAAGAACCGCTGGTGCAGACATCGTTCTTTTTGTGCTTTTTCAGCTCGGAGGCGTCTTATTTGCGTTCTTACTGATATTTGCATTTCCATATTTTTGTTCTCCCGCTTCCCTGACAGCAGCTAAATACCCTTCCTTTGCCTTCGCCGCCTTTGTCAAATCGCCATCGCACAAAGCATCTAAATATTCCGTATATGCTGCGATCACACGCTTTCTGTATTTTGTAGGCATGTATTTCATAGTGGCGGCAGCCCCCGCGCTTGTCTTTCAAAATTGATTAGACGTGTGATTTCATCAAGGAGGGCTGATGGGCTATTTTCAAGGCCATCTTGGATGGCTTTACCTGCATATGAGGCGCGAGATTGCAAACCGCGCTTTCTATCAATCCGATCTAATATTTCTTCAGAAACAGCAACAGAAAATCTTTTAGACATAAAAAAACCTCCCAAAGAATGGGAGGAAAATTGAAAGCTGGGCAGTTACTATCCAGCCAATCCTCCCGCAAATGGTTTCCGCGCCAGCGCGGAAGGATAGTCTTATATTACATCATATTAATTCGCTTGTCAAGAAAAACATTTTGTAAGTCCTTATGCTGTAAGCAAATGTCAAGTAGTTTTGTTACAGGAGGCCGATTCTCTTAGCCATCGATACAAGGTTGTACGAGTAATTCCATAGGCTCTGGCCGTACCTGAAACAGTACCCCCGTTAGCTATTGCTTTAAGTGCGGCATTCTTATGAGGGTGTGTATTCCTTCCTCCGAGATCACGTCCAGCATGTCCACGATAGCCGCCTAATTGCTTCCCCTGAGCCCGTGCTCTCTCTAAACCTTCTTTGGTCCGCTCACTGAGTCGGGACCGCTCAAATTGTGCAAGAGCTGCCATCATATGAAATTGTAGTTCTCCGGCTGCGTCTCCCAGTGGTCCAATGTTCAAATTGTCCTTGAGGGACCGGATAGTAACACCTTTCTCCCGGGCATGCTTCACAAAATCCAGCATATCAAAAAGATCACGACCTAAACGTGTTAATTCAGGGGTTAAAAGGATGTCTCCTTTGCTCAAACGGTCCAGTACTCCGGCAAGTTCTCGGCGCTTCCATGACTTTTTTCCAGTTACCTGTTCTTCTATGATTTCCTCGGCTCCTGCTTCCTGTAAAGCCGGTCTAAACTTCTCTGTATTTTGTAATGCGGTGCTCACTCTTGCATATGCCAGTATCATAAAATCCTCCCTTACCCTGTGATAAAAGACAACGGTCGATGATGTTACATTTATAATGCACCGTAATACGTGGGGAGTCAATGATTTAAATCATTTCTACATAGATATTTATGGTTATTTTCTGCCTGTTTTCTGAGATTTCAGGGGGTGGCGTGTGGGGCGGTGATGGGATGCACTCAAGGAACTTTTGTTAAAAAGTGCTGCAATATCATTCTCTCTTGTATGTATTGCTAAACAGATGAGTTACCAAGATTTGGATTGTCTTTGTTCTTCACTTGTCTTATGAGCATCTTCACATTCTCAGCTTCATTATAATTAGGCCTAATTTCCTTTCGGAACCTTAATGGAAATGGTCATTTCTGCAAATTCATCAATGCTCAACCCTTTAGGGTTGCCATTAGACTCAGCAATATCAGCCAAGGCAGTTTCTACTATCTTATTAACCGTTAAAGGAGCAACTATTTTTTGCCATGAGGGTCTTCCATGACAGCTTAAAAGATAAGCGGTTTCTTCTTTATTTTCTGGACTCATCTTATATGAAACCTTTATTTCGCCATCCATATTCTCATCTTTGAATTCCATATCTCCTCCCTTAGCTTATTCCATTATAGCATTGGACAGAAAAATCAGCACTTATTAGAAGGTAATTATTTCCTCTTCCATAATTTCTATATTCTTTGCCAACCTTTCTGCCCTTGAAGCAAACCCATCATTTAAACCCAACTCTTTAAGAACTGTTCCTTTTGGCTTTGGAGTTTCAAATAAATCTGCACAGGCCTGTGCAGATTTTTTAACAGGCCTTCCTCCCTTATTAGAATTATCAATCTCTAAAAAATATTTACCTATAGCTGCTTTTGCATAAAGAACAGAGTCAAATTGAGTTGCGGAATTCGGAATTTCACATATATAATTTAAACATGATTAAAATGATGCAAAGCACCATTTTGTTATTCTTGTGTTTAAGCCTGCCATTTATAGCTATTAGCTGTGTCTCTACTGAAGCGTATACAGTTTCGCAAAATGATATTGCTCAAATAGCTACTGAATACAAAGTTTTTGGTGTATGGTGTGATCTTAAGAACAGATCTATGGCAAAGAAACTTGAATATGCTTGTATTAAAGAATTAGAGAATTATGGTCTTTCTGGTTTTTCATGGATTGAACTATTTCCTCCTATCAGAGAATACGAAAACCGAGAGTATTTCGCAGCGATATTAGAAAATGAAATCGATGTTATGATATATATAGATCTTCAGGATAGTGGAACAACCAGCTCGGTGTATTCAAATGACTATGGGGTACATACCTCTATTCACGGCTATGCCATGTTTGAATTTCAATTTCAACCTAATGGATTTGATGATCCGATTCTGGTAACACAGATAACCGCTGATGGGGATGATACCGCTGATTGGGAAGATATTAATGCAGCTGCTGCAAGACGTGCTGTGAAAGAGTATGCAAAAATAGTTGGTATTGAAAGATTACCACGAGATCCCCCAAAAAAGAGAGAATAGCAAACTACTCATTATATCCATACTTCGGTATATTGATTTCGTACATTTGACAATCTAAAAAGTTCCTCAAAATCAAAAATAAAATCTTCAAAGAATCTTGGCTGCTTTATCAATGGCCAAATAGTTCTATAGAGATTGAATCTGGTTCTCAGAGATGATTCAATATTCAATCTTTGTATAATATCCTTAGAGGTTCCCCGTAATTTATCTAAGCTTCTACGCTGTAGAATTATTTCAAATCTATGATGATCACCCTTGGGGTACATATAGAAAACTGAACGTGGTCGCCTTTTCCTTAATCTGTAATTCTTGGGGAAAGTGAAATATAGAGTACCGTTAACGTTGTCAGAGAATCGTTTATCATCCAGTTTCTTATATACATCCCGGGCAAAGAAATCATATCTAATCTCTATTTCTGTGGCTGTCGCCATGGATACAACTTCCTCTATCGGATTATTGAAAATCCCGTGTTCCTTCAAATGTGCTAATACCCTGCGATACATATTTATGACATCAATACTCGGGTATCTGTTTAGAATATTATGAAGCTCAATGATGAAATTATTCCCCTGTATCGTTAGGCGGGTTCCTTTCAGATCATCCGGTAACTTGTTCATATTCCAGAATCTTTTCTTAGGCCGTCCGTGATCATTACAGAAGATTGAAGCCTTCCACCAGTTTTCAGATAAATCTAAACGGTTCTTCAATACGTTAATCTTTACCCTGTCCAAGTGTGCTATTGGACCTTTACACAGTTCATCATGATATTTTCTGTATGCTGGGGGTGCTACCATAAGGTTAAGAGCACTTTCCGACTGGACGAACTTTTGTATTTTACTTATGATTGAGTTGCAGCAAAATCATAAGCCGGTTAGGTTCGCCCGCCGGTTTTATTTTGCAGCTACCCGACGAGATTCCAGCCATTCCACCAGATCAGATTCCTTAAATCTAACCTTTGAGCCAAGTTTGTAATGAGGCAGCTTTCCAATACTGGTATATAGCCGAACTGTGTGAATTGATAAATCTAAAAAATCAGCAGCTTCTTGTGCAGTTAAAAGTTTCATACCATACCTGCCCATTCTTCGCATTCTTTCAAGGACAGGCCATATCCTGCATTACTGTTCCAATCTGCGTATACAATGAACCTTGTTTCTAATTCGGTGATCATATATGTATTCTGGAGGAACTCTGTTTGATTACGTGCTTTTTTTAAACAGTATCCGTCTTTTTTTAAATTCCTTCTTAGCCGTTGTTCCCTGCTTTTCTCTGTCATACCATCTCCTTGAAAATGAGAGCCAGCCGCTCGGGGCGGACAGGCCCTCTTCCGTTTGTATTTCTATGGACATGGTAATACCGGTTTAGATATTAAGTCTGTAACCTTAAATGTTACCTTTTGTTACTTTTTTACTGTATCGAGGATAGTATCCTCTCTTTTTTTTGCTTCATTTTGAAGAATTCTCTTGCCTGATTGCTTAACTGAAGATTTATTCAATGGATTTCCATCTTTATCTACAAAATGATCATATGCATATTGTTCAATTTCTCCTTTAAACACAACAGCACCTACATCACGAAGTGCTTTAATCAAGTCGTACAATATTGTTTGATTGTCCATCCAACGTATTTTATTGTCAGTAGATTCCCATAATAAATTAGTTAGCTTTTCGATGAATTGTATAAACTGCGGATTAGCATTTCTGGCTTTCATCACAGCTCTAATATTGGTTCCTCGAGGAATAGGGGAAAACCTTTCTTCATCTGAATCCTTAGTTTCTTTTTTATCTGAATCCTTAGTCTCTTTTTTATCTGAATCCTTAGTCTCTTTTTTATCTGAATCCTTAGTCTCTTTTTTAATATCTTCTTCATGAATAAAATCATCATCATCAAGCAGTTGCCAAAACGGAGACGTCCATCTTCGAATGTGATCATTAATTACGTTTGTTCTATCTTCTATGCTTAAATCCTGTATTTTTAATTTGATCTTTTCCAGCTCCGCTGCGTAATTAATTTTTAGCTCTGCATCTTGTGCTATAATTTCAGATTCATATCTTTGCATGTTCATACTGCCTCCTGTCGATTTGTGATAAAGCTATTCTTAGTAGTTTTTTCATGGTCATAATTATTTGTCGTTTCTGAATCAACATGACCAACAATTTTCTGTAAATCAATTTCAGAAATATTTCCTCGAACATCTGAAACAAACAAATGCCTCCAGCTATGAAAAGACAGCTTTCGCTCTTTCTGTTTGTTTCGCTCTATACCAATTTTTTGATATGCAGCTTGAAGGTACTTCACTATGCTGGTATTCCAAATCGGCGATTTTCCACCATCTAAGCTAAAAAGAAAGCCTTCTGAAATTCCTAATTCAAGTTTTAGTTCCAATAGCATTGTGTATATTTTCGGCGAAATAGGAACTGTCCGTGATTTTCCACTTTTTGTTGATTTAAGACCGTAGTTCCGATCCCATGAGTGAACTACTTCTATATGAGTTTTGTTAATATTCGCTACCTTGAGGGCTTGTATTTCTCCCAGTCTCATACCAGTACCATGTGCTAGTACATTGATCGCATAATGTAGATTGTCCGGCCAGTTAACCCGGTTCAGCAGTTCTTTAACTTCGGTCTTTGTTGGAATTCCCCATTCTACTTTTGCAACAGGTAAACGGACAGCTGTCATTGGGTTTTTTTTCAAGTCTCCAAGCCTGACAGCTTCACCAAAGATTACAGATAGCGTTTTTGCATAATTACGAATTGAATTAATGGCATGGCCTTTGTCTGTTTGAACAGTATTAAGCCAGCGTTCACAGTCCTTCGGAGTAATTGAATCTAACTTTTGTTTTCCAAGATAGGGGAGGATCATGGTCTCAAGCCAGTACCGTTGATTTTTTGCATTGGTTCTGGAATGACTTTGACCTGCTTTCAGCTTTGATTGAATGTATGCACATTCATCATAGATAAACCATTTCTGGGTGTATTCAAAAAGGGTGGGGCAGGTTCCGGGTATTAGCCTTCCCGCTTTCCATAAATCTCTTACAATGTTATTTGCTTTGATCTTTGAAGTCTCTCCAGTACTGAAAGCAGAGGACCTTTTGCCGTTTGGGAGTCGAATACGGTAATAATATACCTTTTTACCTGATTTTAGTGTGCGCTGGATAAGTGTGTAAGGTGATGAAATAGTCATCTCGATAACCCTCCGTGCGTGGTATCAAATTTGGTATCACGCGGGAAAAATAAGGAATATTCGAGATACAAACGGAAGGCTAATTCCCTACACAGTAGGGAATTAAATCTTCGGGCTGGGCGGATTTGAACCGCCGACCCCTTGTCCCCCAGACAAGTACGCTAAACCACTGCGCTACAGCCCGATGTGAGCATCAAAATAGCATAATGGCAGAAAGAATGTCAACTCATTACTGCCGCCAAATTGCATCTCTCAATACCTCTTCTTTAAAGGTTGGCTTTACCTATAATGAGGATACTGGTAGACTTTGATCTATTCTTTCTGGGAGTAAAATATGTCCCGTAAATATGTTGATTTTCTTAAAACTGTCTCATTTTTCAGCCATCTGGATACCCAGTACCTGGAAGAACTTGCCCGTTACTGTCGGGAAACTGTCTATAAACCCGGAGAGCTGATTTTCAGGGAAGGGGATATCGCGGACCGATTTTTCATCCTCATGGAAGGGCAGGTGGAGGTCTGGAAGAATTACGACAGTCCTAAAGCCGATCTGTTAACTGTTCATGGCCCGGGAAAACCCTTTGGGGAGATGGCACTTGTTGACTCTTTACCGCGGTATGCAACCCTCAGAGCCCGGGTTGAATCAACTACACTGACTGTCCACGAAGATGATTTTATGACTCTTATAAGGGATAATTCCTCGGTAGCACTTGCCGTTATACGTTCTCTTTCCGCCATGGTACGTCGGTCCAATGACAGTCTCCTGGAGGATCTGAAAAACAGAAATCAGGAGCTCGAGTTTGCCCTCAGGGAACTGCGGGAAGCTCAGGATCAGCTTATACGTCAGGAGCGACTGAGCAATCTGGGTAAGTTCTCTTCCATGATTCTGCATGATATCCGTAATCCGATTTCAATAGTACAGGGATATGCGGAGATTCTGAAGCGTTCGGAAGATCTTCCGGAAAAGTATATTGAATATGCAGAAAACATTATCAGCGAGTCTGACCGACTGGCAGGTCTTGCAAATGAGTTTCTGGATTACTCAAGAGGTGAAATTCGTCTGGATTTTTCACCCGTGGAACTTGAGCCTTTTATTCATAAGCTGGAATCAGTGGTACGCCGACGTTTCGGTTCCAAGAAGGCTGCTCTCAAGTTCGAAGTGGAAGGAATCCGTACAGCAATATTTGATTCCGCCCGGATTTTCCGGGTGCTGGTTAATCTGACGGAGAACGCACGTAAGGCAATGGGCAGGGATGGAGATCTGCTTGTCCGATTTGATACCACCGATGAATCTTTGCGAATTATGGTTAAGGACTCTGGCGAAGGCATGAGCGAGGAAGTTCTGAAGCATGTGTTTGAACCCTTTTATTCTTCTTCCAGTCAAGGGGGAACCGGTCTGGGAATGCTGATTGTAAAAAATATTATCGATGCCCACCACGGGGATATTCTGATTGCATCCACTCTTGGTGAAGGAACAGAAATCACAATTCATCTTCCCTTGAGAAAGGTTTAGGACATGGCGAAAAAGAACAGTAGTCAGCCTCTATTGATCCTTATCGGTGGACTTGCTCTGGTACTGGCAATGATTACGGCCTTAACCAATGTCGACGTGGGTTCCATGATCAGCGGTATAACAAGCACAATCAGCGGAGCAAGTGGAGGGGCCGGTAAAAGCGAAGGGGAAACAGCCGGCAAAGGCGCTACAGACCTTTCAGGGTCACTTGGTGGTGATATTGCCGCTTTTCTGAAGGATCCCGAATCACTGGCTCTGCCTCCGGAACTTTCGGGATTACTGCTGTTTCGCGAGGGATTTGTACTTGTTTACAGCACAGATCTGCACGTTCCTCTCTGGGTTGGCTATGAGCTGACCGGTGAGGAGGTGCAGGGTGAACTGCCCAGGGAGGACAACTTTAAGAAAGACCCTGATCTTGGTGATAACGCACCCTCGTCTGCAGACTATACAGGCTCGGGTTATGACCGGGGGCACATGATTCCAGCGGCAGATGCCAAATGGTCTCTGGATGCCATGGACGACAGCTTTTTAATGTCAAATGTAGCTCCCCAGACTCCAGGGCTCAACCGAGGAAGCTGGAAAGCTCTTGAGGAGGCTATCCGAGATCTTGCTCTGAAAGAGGGGGCTCTGATTGTGATTACCGGACCGGTAATTGCAGATAAACAGTATCCGGTAATCGGAGATACAGGGATAATTATCCCTGAGTATTTCTTCAAGGTTGTTCTGGATTTCTCAGAACCAGGCCTCGCCGCCTGGGGATTTATCTTCCCCAACCGGGATGAGGCACTAAAAGGGCGGGAGTACAGTGATTTTATGTTTTCAATAGATCAGGTTGAACAGTACACAGGCTATGATTTCTTTGCTCCTCTCCCTGACGAAATGGAAAATGCCCTGGAGAAGAGCAAAGGTCCGGTATTCTAATTCTCCGGAAGCTGGCGTATCCGGATTAAATTCTCCTGCTTCAGCATAGCCGCTGCGGTTAAGCGTATCGCTTCTTTATCAACTATTCTGGTGTACTCCTCAGGGGTTATAAGATCCTCAGGATACCTGTGCTCCTTAAAGGCTCTTTCAAAGAAGCCTGTCCAGAATTTGTTCTGCTGTATTTGTTCCTCATATGATCGTCTGTAAGCCTCTTCAACATTCTGTACAAATCGATCTTCAGGCCCTTGTTCTCCAAGCTCTTTGCAGACAGCGAGGGTTGCATTTGTAAGCTCTTCAACACGGTCGGGATCTGATCCAAAGTAGATCCCTGCTTCAGTATAGCTGTATGGAACTGTATGAATATCGGCCCAGGCAGAGATGCTGTAGGTTCCCCCCATCTGTTCCCGGATCCGTTCACCCAGTATATTATCAAGAATTGAAGCTGTTGCATTTACCAGAACCGCTTTGTCTGCGGTCCATGTATCGGGATAGTTGAACATCAACAGCTGGGTTGCCTGATTCTCTATTCCTTTTCTGAATATTTCCTCTACCGGACGTTCTACAGGACGGATACCGTTGTCCTTCACAGTCTCTTTTTTGTCTGTCCCAGGCAGTGTTGCGAGGTAGGTTTCTGCTAACCGTCTGATTTTCTCTATATTTGTGTCCCCGGTAATAATCACAGTAAAATCCCCTGCGTTGGAAAAACGTTCTTTATAGACTTTTTCCGCTGTCTGCAGGTTCATTTCCGATACTGTTTCGAGGGTAAAGGGCTTTCTTCGGGGGCTGTCACTGCTCAGGAGTTTGGTGAGGGTATCTGAAAACTGGGTTCTCGGTGATTTATCCCTGTTGGCCACGGAGGCTGCTACTCTTGATTGAACTGAGTCAAAGGCTTCCTGATCAAACCTTGGTGATGTAAAGGCAAGATGAATCAGTTGAAACAGGTACTCAAGGTCTTTTGTTGAGGCTGATCCGCTGAAACCTTCATAATAAGTGCCGATGTAGCTAGAGAAATCCGCATCCTTGTCAGCAAGAAACTTATCCAGATCCTGGGCGGTGAAATCTCCCAGGCCGCTCTCTTTCTGTATCAGTACGGCCGTGCGGGCTGCAGTAAGTTCCTCCTGGGGCAGAAGGCTTTCTCCTCCGGGGCTGAAGGCGGAGATAATAACTCTGTTGGTATCAAAATCAGTCTGTTTGAATGCCAGATGCAGCCCGTTGGGGAGTGTCATGAGGGTCATATCCACGGAAGGGTAATTCTTTTCCGAGACTATGGAGGCCGGAGCGGGGGGGGCGGGTATAAGCGCAGAAGCAATGGCCTTTTCGCTGTAGGCGGGAACATCCATGGATTCCACTTCATGCCGAATCTTCCGGATGTCGTCAACCGTGGGGGTGTTATCGCCTTCCGGAAGAATCAGGCTGATCATGGTTCCGCTGGATGGGAAAAACTCATCGGTGAGGTCTTCTACCTCTCTCAGCTGAATCAGGGGTACCTCGGTTGAGAAGAGATTATGTTCATATTCAATCCCGGGCATACCGGTTCCTTCAAAATAATAGTCGCCGATTTCCTTTACTATGCTTGATGATTCCCGGTTCTCCCGCTCCAGATAGGCGTTTTCTATGGCATTGAGTACCCGTGCCTTTTCGCGGTCCAGTTCACTTTGAGTAAAGCCGTGAAGCTGGACGCGACGTACTTCTGTAAGTAACTCTTTCAGGGAGCGGAGCAGGGTTTCTCCCGGGCCTCGGGCGGAGAGATAGCTGAGTTCAACCGGGCGAAGGTAGCGGTAATTGGTTCCTCCGGCCCGCAGAAAGGGTGGATCAACCTCTTTTGTTCGGTCTTCAAGGCGGGAGTTTAGCATGTTCCAGAACAGAATTTCACGAATAGTCTGCTGATAATCCTCCCTGGTTTCAAGTTGTCGGGGTTTCATCGGTGTAAGCAGTTCCGTTCTGCCCATAGTGAGTTCCGGGTCGGTGAGGACAATTTCCCAATTTTCCCGGGTAAGCGGTACGGAGTATTTCGGCCTTGCCGCCGGGCTCTCCGGTGCCGGATAATCAAATGCCTGACGGATAAGGGTTTCTGCCCTGTCGGGGCTTATATCACCGGCAACTGCCACTGCCATATTAGCGGGGGTATACCAGGTTCTATAAAAATCCCGGATACGCTCTGCCGGGGTGTTCATTACGTCTTCCATATTGCCGATGGGCATACGTTCGGCATATCGGGAGCCTTTAAGCAGTTCTTGTATCTGGCGATCCCGGATGCGTGCCTCCGGACTGCGTCGTAGTCTCCATTCTTCCCGTACTACCAGACGTTCATCATCAATGGCGGTATCCTCCAGCAGAAGACCGGTCGCCCAGTCTCTCAGAACAGTGAAGGCTTTCGCAACTGCCTCCGGTTTATCTGCGGGTAGTTCCAGTTGATAGACAGTTTCGTCATATGTGGTATACGCATTCAGATCTGGACCGAATTCCATTCCCTGAGCCTCAAGGAATTCCTCAAGGTGATTTGCGGCAAAATGATCGCTGCCATTGAAGGCCATATGTTCCAGCAGGTGGGCAATTCCCTCCTGATCGTCATCTTCAAGTATGGAACCGGCGTTTACAAACAGTCGGAGAACAATGCGGTTTTCCGGTTCATGATTCTCCCGGATAAAGTAGCTCAGTCCATTGGGAAGAGTTCCGCGGGTAACCTGAGGATCAAAGGGAAGGGGAGTGTTTGTGCTTGTCTGCAGTCCTGTGCATGAGTTGAGCAGGATGAGCAGGATAAGCCCGGCTGTGGAGAGCAGTATTTTTGGCAGTTTCAACATCAATAGGCTCCTGATTTTCTTAAGACTATTCCTTTCCTTCGACAGGATTAAAAGTACCATCATTCCTGAGCTTCGCCAACAGATAATCTGGGAGTAAAAAAGCGTAAAAAAAAGCTGCCCCTCAAGCAGGTGCCGGGACAGCTTAAATTGGTTTAAATCTGAATTATTTCAGGGTTTCCTTGAGGATTACCAGCATTCTGCGGATCGGCTCAGCAGCACCCCAGAGAAGCTGGTCCCCAACGGTGAAGGCTGAAAGGTAATCATCTCCCATGCGCATTTTACGCAGTCGCCCAACAGGAGTTGAGAGGGTTCCGGTTACCACAGCCGGAGTAAGGCTTTTCATGGAGTCTGCCTTGGTGTTCGGGATTACCTTTGCCCACTGGTTATGCTCTGCAAGCATTGATTCTATTTCATTAAGAGGGGCATCTTTGGTCAGCTTAATGGTCAGAGCCTGGCTGTGACAGCGCATGGCGCCTATACGTACACAGAGGCCATCCACGGGAATAGCCGGGCTAAGGTCGAGAATCTTGTTGGTTTCCGCATAGCCTTTCCACTCTTCCTTGCTCTGTCCCAAGTCAACCTCGCTGTCAATCCACGGGATCAGGCTTCCGGCCAGGGGAACACCGAATTCTGAAGTAGGGTATGCCTCAGAACGAATATGCTCGGTCACTTTCCGGTCTATTTCTAGAATAGCAGATGAGGGTTTTTCCAGCAGGTTGTGAACGGATCCTTCGAGGGATCCCATCTGGCTCAAAAGCTCCCGCATGTTCTTTGCGCCAGCACCGGATGCTGCCTGATAAGTCATGGACGTTATCCACTCAACCAGTCCTGCATCAAAAAGTCCGCCGAGGGCCATGAGCATAAGACTTACAGTGCAGTTTCCTCCGACGTAGTCTTTGACGCCGGAAGCAAGAGCCTTGTCTATCACCGGACGGTTTACGGGGTCGAGGACAATAATGCTGTCGGACTTCATTCGCAGGGTAGACGCTGCATCAATCCAATACCCGTTCCAACCTGCTTTCCGCAGCTGAGGGTGAATATCACTTGTATACCCGCCGCCCTGACAGGTAACTATAGCGTCCATGGTCTTGAGAGTATCGATGGAAAAAGCATCCTGAAGTTCCGGTGTGTTGATTCCCACATCCGGTGCTTTCTGTCCAACCTGAGATGTTGAAAAGAATACAGGTTCGAAACCGCTGAAATCTTTCTCTTCCAGCATCCGGTCCATCAATACAGAGCCGACCATTCCCCGCCAGCCGATGAATCCTACGCGCATATATTGCTCCTGAAACAATTATCCAGCCCGATACAGGCCGGTGGTGTGCTTAAACGTGAGGGAGTTTATCATAATTATCTGGAGGTCTTCAAGTTAGTCAGATCTTCAGATTTTTTTCAATCTCTTAAGGTTCCGCCGTTAACCATCATGCTTTCCGCAGTAATAAAACCTGCTCTGGAGCTTGCCAGGTAGGCTGCTGCAAACGCGACATCTTCCGGTTTTCCAAGCTTTTTGAGGATGCTGTTATCGATAAACTTCTGGTTTTCCTTGTCCCCAGCAGCGGCAGCCATTTCCGTCATGATTCTTCCGGGGCAGATTGCATTAACGGTTATACCGTCAGCACCAACCTGCTGGGCAAGGTTTCTGGTAAAACCAAGGACCCCCGCTTTGGAGGCGGCATAGTGCGCTGCAGCTACAGTCCCTCCGTTTTTTCCAGCTTCAGAGGCAAGGTTGATAATTCTGCCGTATTTCTGTTTCCTCATTATCGGCAGCACTGCTTTTGCGAAAAGAAATTGACCCCGCAGGTTTACATTAAGTACAAGATCCCATTCATCAGAGCTTATCTCTTCGATAGGGTGGAGGGGGTGAATGCCGGCATTGTTTACCAGAATATGTATGCCGCCGAAGCGCTCGGTAACCTTTTCAACAAAAGCTTCAATTTCATTCTGTTTTGCGATATCGACAGTATCAAAGAGAATGCCGCCTTCGGCATTTACGGTCAGCTCTGCAGCAGTTTTCTGAAGATCATCCTTCAGGAGGTCGCAGAGTGCAACAGATGCGCCCCGGTTGGCCAGTTCGGTCACAATTGCTTTGCCGATTCCCCGGGCACAGCCGGTTACTATTGCGGTATATCCCTGTAAATCATTCATTTTATTCTCCTTTTCATAAATATACGTATAAAAAAACCTTCCGAAACAGAATTTCGGAAGGTTTTTCTCTGCCGTACGGCCACGGGAGATGACTGATTAAGCGGTTAAGGCGGCTCCCGCGCGTCTATGCCGTCGGCGCATTATTTCATTCCGATGCTGAAAAAATCAGCAGCACTTGCATTTGCGGGAAATTGCTTTCTTGGCGCCTTCTGCAATTGCCTCAGGAGTCAGACCGTATTTCGCAACAAGTGTATCATAGGGTCCGGACTCGGTGAAGGTATCCTGGATACCGACGTATTCTACAGGCACGGCACAGGTCTTGGAAAGAGATTCCGCCACTGCGCTGCCGAAACCACCGAAGATATTGTGCTCTTCTGCTGTTACAACAGCACCGGTTTTGTTGGCGCTTGATGCAAGAAGCTCATCATCAATAGGTTTTACGGTGTGAATATTGAGAACCTCAGCTGAGATGCCTTCTGCCTTCAGTTTTTCCGCAGCTTCAATAGCCATTGTAACAGGAATACCTGATGCAGCAATGGTTATATCGGTTCCCTCAACAAGAACCCGGCCCTTCCCGGTTTTGTATCCTGCGTCATCCATTTCAATTAGGGGAGTAGCATTCCGGCATGCCCGGATATAGGTGGGGCCCTTTGCGGTAAGTGCCTCTTCCAGGGCAGCCTTCATTTCAGTTGCATCTGCGGGAACTACTACCTTCATGTTGGGCAGTGAGCGCATAATTGCGATATCGGTGATTGCCTGGTGGCTTGCTCCGTCGAAAGAGTCGGAAAGCCCTGCATAACCTCCCACAATGATTACCGGCAGTTCGTTGTAACACATAACGTTACGGATCTGATCGGTACACTTCAGGGCGAGGAAGAGTGCAAAGGTGCTTATTACAGGTCGGTAGCCGCAGGTCGCGAGACCGGAAGCAATGTCTGCCATGTTGGCTTCGGCAACACCTACATTGAAAAAACGCTCAGGATATGCCGCACCGAATACGCCGGTTTTAGTTGAAGAAGAAACGTCTGCATCAAGAACAACCAGTTCGGGATGGGTTTTTCCAAGTTCTACAAGGGCTTCGCCGAAGGCGTCGCGCATTGCGACCATGGTATCGGTAACTTTAACAGCCATTATTTCGCCTCCAGTGCCGCAAGACCGGCTTCGAGTTCAGGACGGGCAATTGCGTAGACATCGTCTGTAACAGGTGCGCCGTGCCACTTGTTGGTGTTTTCCATGGATTTAACACCCTTACCTTTGATTGTATCAAAGATGATTACGGAAGGCCCGGCTTTCTCGGAATCGAGCCATTTGAATGCATCTGCAATCTCATCCATGTTGTGTCCGTCGTAGCTCTTGGGAGCAACTCTCCAGCCGAAAGATTTGAAGCGGTCTGATAGAGGATCCAGGGGCATGATTTCCGCTGCGGTTCCGTCAAGCTGAACCTTGTTATAGTCCACCAGAAGAACGAGGTTTTCGGGTTTGAACTTTGCCGCACCCATAATTCCTTCCCAACTGGTGCCTTCATCCAGACAACCTTCGCCTACAATCACATAGGTCTTGAAGTCTTTTTTTGCAAGGCGGCCGGCCAGAGCCATTCCAAGGCCTACGGAAACACCGTGGCCGAGAGCACCGGTAGACATGTCCACGCCGGGGGTCTTTTTCATGCAGGGGTGTCCCTGCAGGCGGCTGTTCAGGTCACGAAAGGTGTTGAGCTCCTCTTTGGGGAAGTAGCCTTTCTCTGCAAGAACTGCATACAGCATTGTAGATGCGTGTCCCTTGCTCAATACCAGCCGGTCCCGGTCTTCCCAGGCGGGATTATCGGGCTTTACGTTCATCCGTTCAAAATAAAGATAGGTAAGAATGTCTGCTACAGACGCTGCTCCGCCCCAGTGGCCGGTGCCTTTGTCATGCAGTACATCCAGTACTTCTATCCGAAACTGTTGTGCAAGTCGTGCCAGCTCAGCAGACCTGCCGGTAACTGTTTGCATAGTGCATCCTCCATACAAAATATGTTGTTAAAATCTATCCAGTTTAACCGCGGCCTCACGGGACGCGATTATGTGACTGCGCATGTAATTTTCCGCCGTATCCGGATCCCTGTTTGCGAAGGCATCAAGTATTTTCAGATGCTCATTGTTCGTGTGGCTTGCCCGGGACGGGGTTTTTCCCGCCAGAATGCGGACTCGCAGATGCTGGTCCATAATATCCTGGTAGGTACGGATAAGAGTCTCGTTCTCAGTGGACTCTATGAGGAAATCATGAAACTCCCGGTCCATATGGAACCAGGTTTTATACGAACTTTCAGCCAGAGAGTTGTCGCTGAACTGCTTTCGGAATTCGTCAATTCTGTCAATGTCGATAGAGGGGCAGATCTGCCGGGCAACAGCCGGTTCTATCATCAGCCGAATTTCAAAAATCTCATAGACGCTCTTCAGGGAGATCTGGCTTGCAAATGTTCCCTGACGGGGGAAAATGGTAACCAGCCGATCTCGCTGGAGCCGGAGCAGGGCTTCACGGATGGGTGTGCGGGAAGTTCCGAACTCTTCACTGAGACTGCTCTCCACAATAAGCCCACCGGCAGGTATCTCTCCGTCGATAATACGCTCTTTTATGGTTACGTAAATTGAGTCCTGCAGCCCCCCTTTGCGCTGACTGTCTGATGTGCTGGAAGATCCGATATTGCCTGTCACTTAACCCCGTTCTTATAGTGAAAAAAAGTAAATTATATCTTGTACGCGACAGATATATCAGTATAATATCTAATAGTGATTACACTGTCAATTGAAACAGGAGGTATTTTTAGATATGGCTGTGTTGGTAACTGGAGCCGGTGGTTTTCTCGGCAAAGAAATAATAAACAGAATACTTGATTCAGGCCGGGATGTGCTGGCTTTTGATTTCGCTGATCCTAATCCGGATACACTGAAGGCATGGGGTGATCGGGTAGAGTTTATTCAGGGTGATATCAGGGATAAGTCCATGGTTCATCATTTAGTGCGGAAGTCTGGTACTGAAGATCCGATTATTCATCTTGCAGGCATTCTTACTGCAGGCTGCGACAGGGATCCTGCCATGGCAATTGCAGTAAACATAAACGGTCTTAACAATGTGCTTGAGGCAGCGGTTAAATACGGCAACCGCAGAACAGTACATGCCAGTACCATTGGTGTCTACGGCCGCGGCCTACCCCAGCCCATACTTGAAGATATGCCTGCCGAACCCGATGGATGGTACGGATATACAAAGTGGATGGGTGAGCACATGGGGCTTCTCTATGAACGTCGCCATGGGTTGGATTTCCGGGCAGCCCGGTTTGCGGCAGTCACCGGCCCCGGGCGTACTGCAGTAGGTTCTGCCAGTCTCTTTACTTCCTATATTGCGGAGAAACCCGCTCTTGGCGAAGTATATGAAATTGAAGTTGCAGAGGATACTGCATATCCTGTTGTGTACATAAAAGACGCTGCAGATGCCCTGTTCAAGATCACCTTTGCGGAAGCCGCCCCCAGCAGAGTGTACAATGTCTCCTCCGGACGGGTGATTGTCTCTGATATGATCAAAACCGTCAAAGAAATTATTCCTGATGCCAAATACACTTATAAGCCCGATGAGGTCATTATGGCTGTTGTTTCAGGCTATAAAGAGTGGCATATCAGCACGGAAAGAATTGAAAAAGAACTCGGCTGGACACCGAAATATACTCCGGAAGTTATGGTTAAGGATATTATTACCGAAGCCAGAAAAATGAAGGGCTGATTCTATCGCTTATTGATTAAAAGCCGCGGATGGTTGTAAAAAACAATCCGCGGCTCTTAATTTTCTATTTTATTAAAATGTTATTCCCCAGCGGATCTGTTCAATAACCTCATCTGATGATGCGGCTATAAACTGTCCGGGCATCTTCCAGAGCTTGTCACTTGTTTTATCAAGAATGTAATTTCCCGGGCTTACTGTGTTGTCTATTAAACGGCCATCGGAAAAACGGATTATAAATCCGGCGTTTCGCAGAAGCGGAATGGAGCCGGCGATGTCCCAGAGTTTGAGATTACCTACAACTGCAAGAAACCGGCCCATCAGCATATAAGTGAAAGGCACAACCGCACAGCCCAGGGCCTGCACAGGGTTGGGCATGGCGTACTGGCCCTGTCTTAGGACATCGTTGGTAACTGCCATTAAGGTTTTGTCGTTGGGAGCATGTTTGATAATTTTTAGTGGCTTGAGGTCTGGTTTCTCATTGATTCCACAGCGTGCATAGAGAACACTGTTTTCTCCAGTGAGAAAATACTCACCAGTCACGGGAAGAAATATGGCACTCTCCGTAAGCTTTCCCTGCTTCATGAAGCCGATTGAAATACCCCAGTGGGACAGATGATGGGCATACGGGGCGGTTCCGTCAATGGGATCCACAACCCAGGCAGTTTCCTGAAAAGCCTTATCCATATACTGGGAAGACTTTGTGTCTATGGTTTCTTCCCCAATCATATAGCTGCCGGTTTCCGGTTTGTCGAATACTGCAGCAAGATGATTCTCCACCGCATGATCCGCCCTGGTTACCAGGCTTTGATCGTCCTTCACATCGATACCTGGATCATCAAAGTAAGCCAGGGCAGTTTTGCCACATTCCTGCAGCAGTTTAAGTATTGTATCGGTATTCCAACTGGTCATCAGTGCATCTGACCCCGGACAACTTTCTGCATTATGCGGACTTTTGAATTCTGCAGGTGCTCCTCCAGAATTTCAACAGCTTTCTCGGTATCCCGCACACAAATGGCATCAATCAGATTGAGGTGTTCTTCGCAGGTGGATAGCCGTACTTCATCATCCCGGAAACCGAGTTCCCGGAAAGTCTGAATCAGGTGATACAGCTGATTCACCATATTGATCAATCGTCTTCTTCCACAGTTTTCCACCAGGTAGGTATGCAGTTCCGCATCAACCTCTGCGTGGCCCATGGCATCCCGGGTTTTTACCACGTCTTCAATCTTTTTCCGGATTTCTATAAGACGCTGTATACTCAGAGCCGGGATAGAAAAACGTAAAGCCAGTGCTTCCAGCGATTTTCTTATCTCGTAGATATCCTCAAGGTCATCTGCGGTAAAGGGAAAGGTTTTTGCGCCCCTGTTGGGAATCAGCTGAATCAGCTGATCCTGTTCGAGGCGTTTAAGAACATTCCGCACAGGGGTACGGCTTGTTCCGAACTCCTTTGCCAGAGAATCCTCCCGGAGAAAATTCTCCGGGGGGTAAAAGTTGTGAATTATACGGTCAAATAGTGACGTATATATGTCGTGGCTTGTCTGATTCGTGGTGTCTCTCATTTCCAAGCTCGTTTGGCCATAGCTAACAGCTGCTCCTCTATCTCGGAATCCTGCAGGATTGCTGCCTCTTCCAGTTTCCGGGAAACTGAATTCGGCACGTTGAGAGAAGAGAGACAGCCCGGAGGGGCATCAAGATAATCGAAACAGCGGGTGCTGACCTCCTGTGCAATCCGGGCACCTATGGTCTGAGCTCCTGCGGCCTCCTCCACGATGGCCAGTACTCCTGTCTTCTTAACTGATGTACTTATTGTATCATAATCGACGGACGGTAAATCAAGAGTTCTAAGGTCAATTATTTCCGCAGAGACCCCCCTTTCCTTCAGTTTTGCTGCTACTCCGCGAACCCTTTCACTCATAACGCCGTATACAAGTACGGTAATATCATCTCCCGGGACAAGAACATTCGCCTTGCCAAAGGGGATACAGTAGTCAAGATCGCCGGCAGGAACCTCAAAACGCTTGCCGTAAATGCTGTGGTGCTCAAGGAATACTACAGGGTCTTTGGATTGCATGGCGGTGTTGAAAAGCCCGATATAGTCCATGGCATTGCCGGGAGCCACCATTCTCCATCCGGAGAACATGGCGAAAAGAGCTACCGGATCCATTGAGTGTTGTCCGCCGTAACCAACGCCGATGGCAATTCTTGTTCTGGCAATTATGGGGAGATCTGTGGATCCGCCGTACATATGACGGGCCTTGGCAATCTGGTTGAAAAGCTGGTCACCTGCAACGAGGGCAAAATCCGGAAACATTATTTCGCTTATAGTTTTGAGTCCATTCATGGCGGCACCACCTGCGATTCCCACAAAGCCGGCCTCGGAGATCGGGGTGTTTACAATCTGGACGGGGAATTTTTCCGGCAGTCCCTTGGTTGCACCGTATGCACCGCCGCCGAAGTTGGCGATCTCTTCACCGAACTCATAAACTGTTTTGTCTTTCTCCATCCAGCGGCCGGTTACCGCTGCAATTGCATCGGAGTAGCGCATTTTTTCTGTGGCTCCGCTGTAGGGTTCCTGTATATAGGGGAGACCTTCCAGTTCTTTTCCGTCAGAGCGCATTCCTTCTCCGGCAGTATCTGCTGCGGGCCAGAGGGATTCCTTTATGGTTGTTCTATCTTCACCTTCAACACAGAAGTCAACAGCTTTGGATACTGCATCTTCTGCCAGTTTTATGATTGCATCGATTGTTTTCTGTGGCAGCAGCTCCTGCTCCAGCAGCTGGCCGGGGAAGTTCTTTACCGGGTCTATTGCAAGCCGGCGGGCTTCTTCTTCCTTATCACGGTATCCGTAAGAACTGCCGGGGATATCCCCTGCATGGTGATAGTGTCGCCAGCATTTTGCTTCGACGATTGCAGGTTTTCCGCCTCCGCGAATATCGCCTGATACTTTTTTCATCAGGTTGTAGATAGCGGTTGTATCGGCACCATCAACAATATACCCGTCCATTCCATATGAAGAGGCCCGCACTGAAATATCATTTACTGCACATACATCTGCGTTTCGGGTTCCAACGGCAAACTCGTTGTTCTCAACAAAGAAAATAATCGGAAGATTCCAGGCGCCTACCATATTCAGGGCTTCATGGAATGCTCCCTGGTTGGCTGCTCCGTCACCGAAGTAACATACAACAATGTTATCGGTACCAAGCTGCTGTTCGGCGTACGCAGCACCGGCGGCAAGGGGAATCCCTCCTCCTACAATTGCGTTGGATCCGTAGAACCCGGCTTCCTTCCAGCGAAGGTGCATTGAACCTCCCCGGCCGCCGCAGTATCCGGGAGCGAGACCCAGAATCTCGGCGAAAGAACGGTTAACAACTTCCTGAGCATTATCCGGAAACTGGTTTTTAACGGGGTCCCATTTACCGTCAAGTACGTAGTTCAGTGATTTACTTAAGAACTGGTGGTGAGCACGATGGCTTCCGAAAACCTTATCGCCTGCTGTCAGCGGGGCAATACTTGCAGCTGCCACGGCCTCCTGGCCTACACTGGAATGTACAGGTCCCCAAACGGCATCTGCGTTCTTAAGCCGGAGGAGCTCCATTTCAAAAAAGTGTATCAGGTTCATTTCAAAGAGCAGTCTGGCTGATGTGCCGGCTCCAAGCTTTTTGAGGTCGTTTCCATCTGAAGACCATTTCTGCCAATTAAAATCAGGGGACAGTTTGTTCTTTTTCATTCGTTCTGCTTCTCTCTTTGTTCTGGGCGTTGTATGTGTAAATCACCGCATATGGTGATTGAACTACCATGCATCATAGTAGCTTTATCGGGTATATTGTACGTTAAAACTTGTGTACTTGCAACAAAATGATGTATAATAGGCGTAAATTGTATACTCTTTTAGGGTATTTTGTTCTAAAATAGGGATTGATAATAAAACCAACCCGTAAATAAGGAGATTTTCATGATGGAGCTTGAGAACAGAGTTGCGGTCATTACCGGTGGAGCCAGAGGCATTGGAGCTGCAATTGCAGAACTGTTTATTGAAAGAGGAGCAGCCGTAGTATTAGCGGATGTAAATAAAACCACCGTTGAAGAGACTGCCGCCCGTCTGCGTGACAGCGGGGCAAAGGCTATTGGCCTTCAGGTGGATATAACCGACAGAAGTTCTGTAAAAGCTATGGTGGAAGCTGCAATAAAAGAGTATGGCAAGATTGACATTCTTATCAACAATGCCGGAATTGCAAACTTCAAAAATGCTATGGAAGGAACAGATGATGAGTGGGATAAGGTTATTCTTGTGAACCTTACTGGAACTCAGAATGTTTGCAAGGCTGTTGTCCCTTATATGGAGAAGGCCGGATATGGAAAGATTGTATCAATTTCCAGTATGGCAGCGAGGGTAGGGGGGCTTAAGGTCGCCACTGATTATACCTCTTCCAAAGCAGGGGTAATCGGCATTGCAAAATCATGGGCCCGCTACGGTGCCTCCCGCGGTATACTGTCAAATGCTATTGCGCCGGGACCGACTGCTTCAGATATGGCTGCTGACAACTTTGATGTTTCAACAATGCCCCTGGGAAGAATAGGACAGCCCAAGGATATCGCCTATGCTGCACTTTTTCTTTCTTCCTATATGTCCGACTACATTACCGGAATTACTGTGGATGTGAACGGCGGACAGTATCTTCCCTGATAGCGGGATCCTATGACTATTAACTGCTCTTTTATGATAGAATAAAGAGCAGTATATATACGCTTTCTAACTTAAGAAGGAGCAATAGAGACATGAGAGTAAACAGGCGGGAAAGTGAATTTGACCGTAATGGTGTTGTCGCACGTATGGTGGGAAGCACCGATCTTCCGAAAATGATAAAGGTTCGGCAGAAACTTAATGATGATAGAATTGAAGATATTCCCGGAGAGATAAAAAAACAGATTATGCAGGACAAGATTGCAAAGACTGTAAAACCGGGAATGTCGATTGGCATTACCGTCGGCAGCCGGGGAATTGCAAACCTTGCCCTCCTGGTTAAGGAAACTGTTGCCAATCTGAAAGAACTGGGAGCAAAACCTTTTGTTTTCCCTGCCATGGGCAGTCATGGTGGAGGTAACGCAGAAGGTCAGCGGGAGATGATTGAAGGATTCGGTGTTACCGAGGAGTATATCGGATGTCCTATCAAGGCAAGTATGGAGACTGTACAGATTGCGACTCTCGACGACGGCCGCCCGGTTTACCTTGATAAATATGCGTCTGAAGCCGATGGTTACATCCTACTCGGACGGGTTAAGGCTCATACTGCCTTCCGTGGCGATTACGAAAGCGGCATGCTGAAGATGCTGGCCATCGGAGCTGCAAAGCATCAGGGGGCACTTGCCTGTCACAGTCAGGGGTTCCGTAAAATGGCCGAGAATGTGCCAGCCTACGGTATGGCGATGCTGAAAAACTCCAATGTACTCTTTGGACTTGCTATAATTGAAAATGCTCATGATCAGACCAACCGGATTATCGGGCTTACGCCGGAAGAGATCCCCGTGGAAGAGCCAAAACTGCTTGTTGAGGCAAAAGAGAAAATGGCCCAGATTTTCTTTGATGATATCGACCTGATGATTGTTGATGAAATCGGCAAGAACCATTCCGGAGACGGTATGGATCCCAATATTACCGGAAGCTATCAGACACCTGAAGCCCAGGGAGCACCCGAAGTCTATCAGTATGTTGTACTCGGTCTTTCCGAGGAGACCCACGGTAATGCCCTTGGTGTGGGAATGGCCCAGTTTACCACCCAGAAGGTTTTTGATGAAGCTGATTTTGACACAATGTATCCAAACGCTCTCACTGCGCGGGTTGTACGCGCCGTCGGTATGCCTATGGTTCTGAAAACCGATAAACTTGCCATCCAGGCGGCAACGTATGTGGTTAACGGAAACGGATATCTACAGCCTAGAGTTGTACGCATAAAGAGTTCCAGTCATGTCGGTGAGATCTGGATTTCTGAATATATGCTGGAAGAGGCAAAGAAAAATCCCAATATTGAGATTATTGGCGAACCGGAAGAGTTCGATTTTGATGCCAATGGAGAGCTTAAGGAGAAGGGAGGACACTGAGTCTCTTCCTGATTATTCTTTTTTAATTGTGATACCCCGGCTTAGTGCCGGGGTTTTTTTTCCCCGCGTTCCTTCCTTTCAGTCCGGTACGCGGGGGAAAAAAAACCGTGAAGCTTTCGCCTCACGGGTCTTGAGATCATCAGAAGAATTCCTTAATCGATAAAACCGGCCAGTCTGGGCAGGAAGAGAACGATTTCGGGGATATAGGTAATTGCAAATACTGCAATCATTTCCGCTGCAACAAAGGGCATTACCTTCGGTACCATTTTCTCTACTGAACACTTGGCAATGGGGACCGCTGTGAACAGACATACACCTACCGGAGGGGTGGTAAGACCGATGTTTAGGTTTACCAGCATGATAAGTGCGAAGTGAAGGGGATGGATACCGTATTCCATTGCCAGGGGCAGCAGAATGGGAGTAAGCATAATTACCGATGCGGAGATTTCCATTACCATTCCCATGAAGAAAAAGAGAATATTAACCGCAAACAGGAAGAGATACTTGTTTGAGATTATTGAAGTAATGAAGTTAGCTACATGCTCGGGGATATGCTCAATAGTAAGAACCATGCTGAAGAGCTGGCTACAGGACACAATCAGGAGGATTGTTGCTCCAACTTTACCGGCGTCAATCATGCTGTCAATCATGTCTTTAAGGGTAAGTGCTTTGTAGTAGAACACTCCAACCAGGAAAGCATAAAGACAGGCGATGGCTGCGGCTTCTGTGGGGGTAAAAATACCGGACAGAATACCTCCGATGATGATAATCGGAACAAGAATTGCAACAAGAGACCTTTTTACTATTCCGGCAGCTTCCTTGAAGGGAATCCGCTCGGTTCTTTTCGGATGATTGAATTTAATTGCGTAGATATAGGCTAGGATCATCAGAGAAAGGGCAACAGCGAGACCGGGAAGGAATCCACCGATAAAAAGGGCTCCAACAGACTCTCCGGTTACCGAACTGTAGATAACCATGATGATACTTGGCGGTATAATCGGTCCGATAACCGAAGATGCGGTAGTAACCGCGGCAGCATATTCAGCGGAATATCCTTCTTCCTTCATGGCTGGTATCAGAATAGAACCGATTGCTGCAGTGTCAGCTACCGCTGCACCGGTAAGACCGGCAAATGCAATACTGACAACAATATTTACCTGAGCCAGAGCACCGCGCACACGTCCAACTAAAAGCTGTGCAAAGTTAACCAGGTCACGGGTAATACCGGTGTGGTTCATTATGTTACCTGCAAGCACAAAGAAGGGCAGTGCCAGCAGCACGTAGTTATCTATACCGCCGAAGAGCTTGGACGCGATTGCTACGAGGGGGAGACCTTGAAAAAAGATCAGGTATAAAAGGGGTACCAGTCCCAGTACAAAGGCGATGGGAACGCCGATAACCAGGAGGAACACAAATAAGGCTACCATTACTTGTACGGAAATATTCATAGTCGTTCCTCAGTCCTAAAAATCGTGTCCGCCGGAAAGAAGATACTCGTTATCGTTCTCTTCTTTATTTGTCAGCAGACCGGCAGTAAAGTATGTCATATGGATGAGCATGAACAGTGATCCGATTGGAATGTTCAGCTTAACCCAGGTCATTGGAATCCGGATAATGGCTCCAAGCTGACGTCGGGCGACATATGCGGCTTTGAAGCCGTAGATAATGACAACCACAAGGAACAGGATAATTGTGGCATATCCTATTACAAGGGAGAGTTTTCTAAGTAAAGGTTTCATGCGGGTAACGAAAAACTCGATACCGATATGAGCACGTTCTTTCATTGCAACCGAAGCTCCAATGTAGCCCATGCCGATCAGCATCCAGCGCATGAGTTCCTCATTCCATGAAAGGGACTGTAAAAAGACCCTGAAGAAGACGCCGAGAATCGCGAGGAATGTAACCCCGAGTACGTACGTCAACAGGATCCACTTAGCGGCTATATTTGTATAGTCGCTGGCTTTCTTCAAATACTGAATCATTCTGTTTTCTCTCAATAAGTAAGTGTGGGAGACTCTTTATACAAGAGTAGAGCAGTCTGGTCGAGTGACCAGACTGCCGTATATCCTTATACAGGATGTAATTAACAAATGGTGAGTATTAGCGTCTCCAGCCTGCGGAGGCTTCAGCGCGCTTAACATCTTCTGTGAAAGCATCAACAAGTTCTGCTCCGAGTTCGCCCTTCAGGTATTCGATAACTGCGGGCTGAGCAATTTCCTGGAACTTGGCTTTTTCGCCAGCTGTAGGGAAGTATACTTCCATCTGAGCTGCAACATCTGCAAACTTAACGATGTTGGATACCATCTTTTCAGCAGTGTTGTTTGCTTCAACAGAAAGACGGGCGCCAGCCATGATAACCTGCTGTACACCAATGGGAAGGCTGTTGAACTTGTCTGAGTTCATTACCATAACGTTTTCTGACCATACGTGGCCGTCCATTGTCAGGTATTTCTGAACTTCCTGAATTTTTCCAAGGAAGATAGAAGAGATAGGGTTCTCTTCACCGTCTACAACACCAGTCTGGAGAGCAGTATAGAGCTCATTCCATGCGATAGGTACTGCAGATGCACCAAGAGATTCAACCATTTTTACGTATACAGGACTCTGCATAACGCGGAATTTGATTCCCTTCATGTCTGCAGGAGCTTTGATGGGGCGTACGTTGTTGGTGAAGTTCCTCCAGCCGTTCTGTCCCATTGCAAGGTACTTAAGGCCGGTTTCTTTTTCCATGTTTTCCATGAGGTCTGCCCATACTTTGCTTTCCCGGAAGAAAGTAGTAGTGATGTCGTCATTGGTGAACACGTAAGGAATGGTGAAAATCTGGAAGGGAGCGTAGAAAGTTCCCAGAGAACCGGTTCCGATGTTGATATCGAGTGAACCATTCTGTACCATTTCACAAGTTTCGCGGTAGCTACCAAGAGATCCTGCACCGAAAAGCTCAAGCTGAACCATTCCACCGGTGTTGGATTCTACAAAGTCCTTGAACATAACTGCCATTGCATGCTCGGGATCGGGTACGTTAGCTGATTTGGGCCAAAGTACGGGGTCGTCATAAGACATGCGCAGAGTAATGGGTTTTGAAGGCATTGTCATATCAATGAACGGGGGGATAGCGCCTTCAGAGGAGGACATTGCGGGGGCTGCTGCTGCAGGTGCTGCTGCTACCGGTTCTTCCTTAGCGCAGGAGAAAGCCAGCAGTGACAGTGTTACCAAGAGAGCAATGGTGAGTTTACCTAACCATTTTCCTTTTGTCATACATACACTCCTTTTCTGTGTATAGTAAGTAGAATATCCTGTGGAATTCACAGGCCGTGATACCGTTATACTACGACTTTGTGCTGGAGTCAAATTTTTTTTGTATGACATCTTATAACAAAAGCCTATTTTTTATATTTTTTGTAATTAACGCTGATAAAGCGCTAATATTGTATACAGTTTTCTTCCTACAGTCCTGTTTCTTTCCATAATATCGTTCACTGTATTTTTTGCTATGCAAATTCGGAAAACCAAGTGTAAGATAGTTGCCTAGGATTATTAAATGAAAGATACCGAACAGCGCCAGACAAAACATGATATCTATACTACTTTATTTGATCGAATCGTGCACAACAAATATCCGGAAGAGACCTGGCTGAGGGAGGATATCCTTGCGGCTGAGTTCAATGTTTCCCGGTCCCCGGTTCGCAGTGTATTGAGGGATCTCGAGCAGGATCATCTTATAGAAATACTTCCGAAGCGGGGAGCCCGGGTTTTTCCCTTTACCGCCGACGATCTTGAGGATATATACGAACTGAGGCGGGATCTCGAACTGCTTGCCATGAAACGGTCCGCTCACTCCCTGAGTATACAGCGGCTGCTCGAGCTGAAGGCTGATATTCTCGGAACCAAAGGTGTGGCCATTCCTGTCGAGCATGCAAAAGCCGACAGTGCACTTCATTCATATATTATTGAGTCCTCCGGAAGGCGGAGGCTGATACTTATGCTGAAGCAACTGTATCGGCTTACCCAGACTTTTCGGGAACTCAGTCTTATTAATGAAACATCCAGGAGTGCAACCATAGAGGAACATATAAATCTTATTGACGCGTTGTGCATTCGTGATCTGGACAAGGCTTCGGAACTTTTAACAAGGCACATTGAAAACAGTAAGATCAGAGTTCTCACTCTTGTTATCCAGGGAAAAATGAAGGACTCCGCGACCGGAAAAAACACTTAGATAATCGAAACTTCTATTCCGGCATTCTGAAATTGCTCCACCATCAGATTTACTGAATCTTTATCTGCCGGAGGAATCGCCTTTCCGGGGTATCTTCTCCCTAAGTGGCTGTATTTACTCTGACCGAATGTATGGTAGGGAAGAATGTCAGCCCGATCTATCCCTGAATCTGAGAGTAAACTGATAAGAGCCTGGATTTCATTTTCGCCGTTATTTATTCCGGGAATCAGAGGGATACGAATTATGATTTTCTGCCGGTATTCTCTCCATACAGTTTTAAGATTCTGAATAATCCGGGTGTTGGTTTTGCCTGTGTTATTAATATGGGTTGCTGTAACGGCTGTTTTTATATCAAAAAGCAGGAGGTCTGCTGTATGGCATACTTCCTGTACCAACTCCCGCGGGGCTTCTCCGCAGGTATCAACAGCGGTGTGAATCTTCATCGATGCAAGTTTGTTAAGAAGCGCAAGGGTGAAATCCGGTTGAGAAAGGGGTTCGCCGCCGGAGAGGGTTACGCCCCCTCCGGACTCTTCAAAAAAGGCTCTGTCTCTAATAAGTTCTTCTGTTATTTCATTAACACTGACTGTTCTACCTGCAATACTCAGCGCCTCTGTCGGGCATATCGAAGATACTTCCTCTAAAAAAATGGCAGAAGCCCGGTTCTCCGCTGAAAGTTCTGTCTTTCCTTCTTTATCCATCACAGCCCCGGCGCCTGAACAGAGGGTACATTCCGGCAGACACAGCTCCCGGTTGTACAGCAGTTCAGGCTGGCTGTTCTGACTTTCCGGGTTGGCACACCAGATACAGCGAAGAGGGCATCCTTTCAGAAACAGGGTTGTACGAATGCCGGGGCCGTTATGCAGACTGAAGGTCTGAACCGCAAATATACAGCCTGTGGGATTATCAATAGACACAGGTCAGCCTAAAAACCAGACATTTCCGCTCTGGAGATTATCTCATCCTGTACTTCTCTGCTCAACTGGTGCCAGTTCGTTACATAGGCGGCCACGCGGATAAGCAGATCCGGGTATTTTTCCGGACTTTTCTGCGCATCTTTCAACACAGAGGGGTCAATTACATTGAACTGAATGTGAAATCCTCCCAGGCGGAAATAGGTGCGGATCAGGTCTTCAAGGTTTTTTTGTCCGTCCCTGCTGGTAATCAGGCTTTTGTTCAGTTTCATGTTGAGCAAGGTTCCGTTAACTGCCTTGTGATGAGGCAGTTTTGCCTGGCTTGATAAAACGGATGTTACCTCTCCTCCTCTCAGGTACTGAGAAGGGGAGCTGGCATCAGAGAGCGGTTCTGTTGCTTTTCTTCCATCAGGTGTTGCTCCCACCATTTTCCCGAATCCAACGTGGGAAGTGAGGCTGTAGAGGCTTACTGTATACAGTCCGTCCCAGATATCCCGGTACCCCGCGGCGGCATCACAACAGAGGTTGAACAGATTAAGTGCTATAGTATTAGATGATTCGGAATCACTGCCGAAGCGGTCAGTTCGGTTTAACAGTGTCTGACGCAGGATCGCGGCATCCGTAAAGTTGCTGTTCAGGTCTTTAACCAGATTATCCAGTGAAATCTGTTGCTTTTCATAGACAAAGGTTTTCAGCGCTGAGATCGAGTCGCAGACTGTGCCAAATCCGACCATCTGGACACCTGTATGATAGGAAACAGCTCCGCCGTTGTTAACATCCCTTCCACTTTCCATGCAGCCCTGAACAAGAAGAGACTCATACGGTTCCGGCCAGAGCTCCCGGTGTGCTTCCTGAAGGCAGGTTACTCCTTCCACAACAGAACTGAAAAGTGAAGAGAGCTGTGCCTGAAAAGCCTGCATAAAAAGAGAAAAGTCGGAGAGTTCTTCCGGTTCTCCTGTTGCCGGTCCTAACTGTTTTCCTGTAAGCGGATTCCGGCCGTTATTAAGTGTCAGTTCCAGACACTTTCCAAGATTTATCAGTGCCGCATCTGCCCAGGTCCATGTTTTTCCCTGCACGCCGTACTCCACGCAGCCGATAAACGCCCATTCACTCAGAGCTGTTTCTTCCGGCAGGCCTGCTTCCAGATACATTCTGCTTCCTATATGGTAGTTGAAGAATTTCGGTTTGGAGTTTTCCGCCACCAGCGCCACGGAAGCGCTGTAGAATGCGGGGTCCATTTTCTCCGTCCAGAGCAGACCGATATCGGGCTGATACAGATGTACTCTTTTCTCGGCTTCAAGAAACAGAAAGGAGAGTTCATCTGTATCGTCTTCTCCATTCCATGTTAATCCTCCAAGCTGAACGGGCTGTCCTACAGGGAACCCGCCGTAATTGCCGGCTGCAGCATTGTTATAGAGCTTGAGAATATCGTTAGTCTTAAAGAAAAAGCTTATTAGCAGATTGACGGCATGGGCTTTGTCCAGTCTGCCGCTGGCAATATCCCGTGCATAGTACGGCTGCAGCATTGATGCTATGCGACCAAGGGTTACTCCATAGCCGTTGGAATCTATATAGCAGATAACATGGGTCATCCATATGCTCTGAAGAGCAGCCTCGAAACTGTCCGGGGCGTTCCAGGGAACATTCCGGCAGTTTTCCGCAATAGTTTTCAGCTCCTTTGAACGTGCAGCGTCCTCCGTTTCTGCCAGAGATTCTGCAAGATCCGCATATCGGTTTGCGAAATCCCGTACTGCCCGGGTAATTATAAGCAGGCTTTCATAAAAGAGTCTGCTTTCCGGCTGCTGTTCACTGTTTTTCAGATAAGCTTCCGCCTCCGCATGCAGACCGGAAAAGCCGTTCCTGAGTATCAGGGCATAATCCGGCAGAAAATGTCCAGTTCCGCAGGTAAGCATGTTTTCCGCAGAGAACAGGCCCTCTTTTCGCATCTCAAGAATCCGTTCAGGGATATCCGTGAGTCCGTGGTCTCTGAGAGTTTTCCCTTTCCACCAGGGCAGAAGCCGGCGAAGTTCCGTTTTAACCTCGTTGGAAACAGCAAACTTGTCACCAGGCCGCGTTTCGTAGCTCTCCAGTTCCTCAAGAATAAAATCCACACCACCTTCAGGAAAAATCGGTGCTGAAACCGGTTCTGGTCCAAGGTTCCCCGCAAGAAGTTCCCAGGGCTGAATATAGATTGTCATTTGCTCCAGGATGTCCTTCAGTGCATAGGCTCTGCGCAGCAGTGGTGATGTTTCTTCGTGTTTTTGATATGTCCCGGTAATTATTCTTGCTCTTTCAGAGGTGAGGGCGGGTTTCAGCAGCCGGGTAAGATAGTACTCTCTTGTCTGTTGCAGTCGAATCTCATTTGAAAACCAGCTCATTGTTGTTTCCCTCTTTTTGAATCAGCATTGGTTCCCCGGGAGGCAAAGAAATCCGCCAGCCTTTTTTGGGTATTCCCTGAGGCCATAACCGCAGAGGAGGAGGCTGCTTCAGCAAACTGCATCTCTATCTCCCGAGGGGCTGTCGCTGCATTTATACATTGTTTGATCATTGATATTGAAACAGGACTGTTGGCCGTTACTTCCTCACTGAACTTCCGGATATGCGCAGCAAGTTCGTCCCCGGTACCGTAATAGTTAATAAGACCCCGGTCGAAGGCGGTCTCGGCTGATATGGTTCTGCCGGAAAACAGCAGTTCCTTTGCAAAAGGTGCACCGGTTCTAAGGGGAACGCGAAACGTACCACCCCATCCGGGAATGAGTCCCAGACCAGCCTCGGGCATGGCAAACCGGGCGTTGATATCGGCGTAGATAAAGTCACAGGCCAGGGCGAGTTCCAGGCCGCCTCCGGCGGCAATTCCTCTCACCAGGGCAACAACGGGAATTTCCAGCGTCTGCAGTTTGTTGAAAATATGATGCCCTCGATTTACCCATGGACGAATGCTTTCGTGATCTATTTCCTGTAGAGCTTTAAGATTTGCCCCCACGAGAAAATACTTTGGTTCCCTGCTTTCAATATACAGTACCCTGATATCCGGAACAGCTGCGGCTGCCTTGTCTATGGCATCTTCCAGCATCTGCAGGGACTCATAATCAAGGGTCGGAGGCTTGCCGGGAGGATCAACAGATAAAAGGATTCTTCCTGTCTGTCCGGATATTTCAAGGGTTATATGAGTTTTCATTTTTTTCCTCAGGTAAAATATCGGGTATCCATGGTTTTCAGCGTCGAAGAGATCAGAGGGCGGAAATCCATGTTTGCCAGTATGTCTTTCTCAAGATCTATACCGGGGGCTATTTCGATCAGCATGATTTCTCCATCGTACAGTCTGAAAACTGCACGCTCTGTCACATACAGAACCGGTTGTTTCCGGCTGGCTGCATACCCGGCACTGAAAGTCCTCTGGGCTGTGCCGGAAACAAATTTCCGTACCTCACCTTCCTGTTTAATAGTGATTTTTTCATTTTCAATTACACATTTCAGACCCTTTGCTGTGAAGGTTCCGCAGAATACCACTTTCCCGGCATTCTGGGTAATATTGATGAAGCCTCCGCAGCCGGCAAGCATGTTTCCAACCTTGCTTGAGTTAACATTTCCGGCACTGTCCACCTGCGCCATGCCCAGAAAAGCAAGATCCAGACCACCGCCGTCATAAAAGGTAAACTGGGAATCCATGGGAATAATGGCTTCCGGATTATAGGCCATACCGAAAACCACCCCTCCGGCAGGTCTGCCGCCGATAGATCCCTGTTCAACCGTCAGGGTGAGCTCATCCAGAATGCCGTCTTCTGCAGCCACAGCTGCAACTCCATCGGGGACTCCGTAGCCAAGATTTACGACCGCACCGGAAAAGAGCTCCTCCGCAGCTCTCCGGGCAATGATTTTCTTCGGACCCGGAGGCAGAGGCGGGATATTGCCCAGGGGTGTTTTTACTCCACCGTTAAAGGCAGGTTCATATGTGTGCAGGCAGGTCATTGTCTGATCCGGGTCAACAACAATGTGATCAACGTATATTCCCGGTACAATAACTTCCCGGGGGTTCAGCGTCCCCGGTTCTGCAAGGTATTTCACCTGAGCTATAACTGTTCCCCCACTGTTTTTCACAGCCTGGGCAATAGCGCGGACTTCCAGCGTGGGGCCGTCTTCTTCGCATGTGATGTTACCCTTCAGGTCTGCTGTGGTTCCCCGGATAAAGGCGGCGTCTATGTGAAAGCGGGGGAAAAAGAGCCACTCCTCACCATTAAGCTGTATTACCTGCACAAGATCTTCATGGGTCAAGGTGTTGGTTTTTCCCCCTTCAAGGCGGGGGTCAACGTAGGTATTGAGGCCGATTTTGGTAATTACTCCAGGGGTTTTTCCTGCAATCGCATGATACATGTGTGAAAGAACTCCCTGGGGAAAGTTGTAGGCTTCCACCTGGTTTGACAGAATAAGCCTTCCCATGGCGGGGGACATCCCGAAATGTCCGGAGATGTCCCTCTTGACCAGCCCCGGAACCGCCAGAAAATCCACACCGGTACCTTCCCGGTTTCCAATTCCTGTGGAGTGGATAATGGTAATTCCTTCCGGTGCCGAAGTGTCCCTGTAATGCTCGCCCAATGTGCGGAGCAGGAGCGACGGTTCGCACACGCCACCGCCGGATCCGTGAATAGCAAGGGTCATTCCATTCTTTATTTTTGCTGCTGCTTCCTGTGCGCATATTACCTTATTCATGGTTTACAGAAAAAGCTCCGGCATGAATAACCTGGGAATACCAAGGGTAATGGACGGAAATACAATAATAATAAGAAGAACTGCCAGCATGGCCAGCAGGAAGATGCCAATCTCCTTAAGGGATTTCATGGCATTGATGCCTGCTATCTCACTTGAAATAAGCAGGCAGAGTCCGTAAGGAGGAGTAACCAGACCGAAGGCCAGGGAGATTACACCCACAATAGCGAAGTGGAGGGGATGAATTCCTACATGTGCGGCAATGGGTGCGAGTAATGGTCCCAGAATAACAATGGCAGGAACAGAATCGAGGAATGTTCCAACCAGAAGGAAGATTCCGACGAAGATCATCAGCATTACGGTTGGCGACGTTGTTATTCCTCCAAGCAGTCCAACCAGAAAGTTTGGAATCTTATAGTAGGCGAGAACCCATCCGTAGATTGAGGCGGTACCAACCGCAAAAAGTACAATCGCAGCAAGCTGTGCCGTATCCAGCATGAGCTGGATAAATTTCTGGAATGAAACGGTGCGGTAGATGAACATCCCCAGTATAAGAGAGTAGATTACGGCAACCAGTGAAGCTTCAGTCGGGGTAACAAACCCGAAAACGATACCGCCGACAATTATTATGGGAGTAAAGAGGGCGAGGATCGCTCCCTTGAAGCTGGCCACGAACTCTTTCAGGCTGAAACCGGATTCCCTCGGGTAGCCTCGTTTTAGCGCGAAATACAGTACCAGAGCCATCTGGAAGAGGGCAATCATCACTCCGGGAACAAACCCGGCCAGGAACAGTCCGGCTACGGAAGTGCTCATTACACCGCCCCAGACCACCATGGTTATACTCGGGGGAATGATGTTTCCCATAACGGCCGAACAGGCGGTAACTGCGACGGAAAACTGTTTGTCATACCCTTCCTTTTCCATGGCGGGGATAAGAACCGAACCGATTCCAGCAGCATCTGCATTGGATGAACCGGAAATTCCGGCGAAGAGCATGCTGACTGCCACGTTTACGTGACCCAGGCCTCCAGGGAGCGGACCGACAATGGAGCGGGAAAAGCGTATGAGACGGTCGGTTATCTTGGCTTCATTCATTACAACGGCAGCAAGCAGGAAGAAGGGAATTGAGAGCAATATGAACGAACCATACTGAACCATCATGCGCTGTAGCAGCATCAGAGGGGTAACCCTCGGGGTCAATATCAGAATCGGGATGACGGCGAAGGCCAGGGTAAAGCTGACCGGGACGCGGAGTATAATTAGCACAATCAGTAGAGTGAACATTATGGCGGCAACAGTTGCAGCAGTCATTTGTTGTTTTCTCCTTCATCCTGGGAATTTTCATCGTGATGGATGGTGTAAGAATCTGTCATGTGATGTTCCGGCAGTCTCCGGGCAAAGAGATCGCGGTAAAGTTGCTGCAGAAGGAATAGCAGCCATGAGAATCCTGCAATCGGGACGGAGGCATAGAGAAATCCAAGATTTATGCCCGTGAGTTCTGATGTCTGAATAAGCCCCCATTCTTTAAAAAAACGGTAGCCATATCTTACGAATACATAGGTAACGGTGAAGGTCACAATGTAATATATGATCTTCAGGAGCACGTTGAACCAGACCGGGATATTCTCACCGAAAATATCGATGAAAAAATGACGTGAATCACGAACTCCAATGATCGAGCCTATAAAGACCATCCATATCAGAGAAAAATTCGTCACTTCCAGGGTCCAGAAAAAACGGGGAATAAAGGGAATATACCTGCCGGCAACGGTCAAGCCGACTGCGGCGAGCAGTACGAACATCAAAAAGATCAATAAGCCGGTAAGGAACCGTGAATAGAGATCGATAAGCTTAGAGACCACAGCATTGCTCCTTATATGGAAAAAGCAGGCTGAATTTACTTCGGCCTGCTTTAAGATTAGTTAGCTTCAGATCAGTCCATGGACTGGATTTTCTCAAAAATGTCGAGAGCACCAACCTCTTTCGCATACTCACGGACAACAGGAAGCGCACGCTCCTGGATTATCTTGTTGTCGGCATCGCTCAACTCAATAACCTTCAGCCCATGATTCTTCTCCAGGTTGGCGATTATCTCCTGTGCCTCGGCAACTTCGGTTTTACGGTGCCAACGGCCTGCGTCAAGACCTGCCTTGAGAATAGCGTCCTGCATATCCTGGGGAAAACTCTTCAGCCGGGGCTGTGAGAAAGCCAGAATCCTGGTTGTAATCTGATGTCTTGTCATAACGTAGTAGGGTGCAACTTCGTAGAACTTCATACCTTCCAGCCCGGCAGGTTCATTCTCGAGGCCGTCTACAACGCCGGTCTTAATTGCGTTATACACTTCCATGTAATCCAGAGGAGTGGGGTTTACGCCGACAGCCTCAAATACCTTGGCATGCAGGGGGGAACCCTGAACCCGCAGGTCGATTTTTCCAAGGTCATCTACAGATTTGATCGGCTGATTAAGAATAAGGCTGCGGGCTCCGCCTCCGCCGTATCCGATGAAGTTAACTCCTTTTTCGATCATGGTGTTTCTGATCGGATCAAGAGCACCGGCTTCAAGGGCATTCTCCCAGTTTGAAAGACTCTTGAAAAGAAACGGTGCATCAATAACCGGGGCAGTTTTGTCCCAGGTTGCAGCCCATGCCGGAGAAACAACAGCAAAGTCTACCGATACTCCCTGCATCATGAACTCGAGCATGTCCTTCTCTGTTCCGATTGAACCGGAATGGTGCAGCTCGAATTCAACATCAACGGAACCGTCATAATACTCATTGAAGAGTTCGACAAACTTTTCCATGGCACGATAGTAAACGTGACCTTCGGGCAGCATGACTCCTCCAACGAGGGTTATCTTTTCCGGTGCGGCTCCTGAATCCTGTGCGCCGCCTGCAAACAGCCCCAGTGACAGAATTGAGAGCGCCAAAACCATTACGATAATTTTTTTCATAGATCCTCCCTTGCAATTGACTTCACGGTATATACCGTGTTTAATTGGAACGTTACAATGAGTACGGTATCAGCACTGTTTTCAGCTGTCAAGAAAATAGTTGATATCCAGCGGTTTTTGGGGTATAAAAGGGAACCTGTATCGATAATGACTCGGTATTTGTGATATTAATTCAATTTTCTGTTATTTTCACCCTTTAGCCGATGTTATCGTTCCAATCAGGAAAGAGGCGGCGGGGATTATGAAGAGAGCTAAAAGGATCACAATCAAGGATATTGCAGAACATGCAGGGGTCTCCAAGTCTACGGTTTCCCTGGTTTTGCAGAACAGTCCGCTTATCCCGGAAGGTACTTCCGAGAAGGTCCGTAAATCCATAGATGCTCTTGGCTATGTCTATAACCGTGCCGCGGCTAACCTGAGAACCAGACGTTCACATATTGTGGGTGTGATAATCTCCGATATCGGCAACCCCTTTTTCTCAGAACTGGTAACCTCCATGGAAAACAGCCTTGAACCTCACGGTATAGTCGTTATGCTGACGAATATTGCAGAGAATCCTGAGAGGCAGCGGAAAGCCATTGCCACCCTTATGGAGCACAATGTTGACGGGCTTTTCCTGAGCCCGGCAAGAAACGCAACCATAGACGATCTGGGTCCCTTAAAAAACAGTTCAATACCGGCAGTCTTTGTGAACCGCTATATACCGGATTACGCCTGTAACTATGTGGGTGGCGATAATGTTCTCGGTACGAGGATGGCGGTGGAATACCTTCTGGATCAGGGGCACCGGGAAATTGCTTTTATAGGTGGTGATGAGGGATCCTCCTCAAGAAAAGAGAGAGTGCAGGGGTATCTTGATGCATTCAGGAAGTCCGGAATTGAACCGCCGGCAGGTTTAAATATACTTACCACAGGCAACCGGAAGGGGGGGTACTCAGGAATACGCAGCCTTCTCGATGAGGGTGTCCGCCCTACTGCAGCATTCTGCTACAACGATGTTATTGCATTGGGTGTTATGCTGGGCCTTGAATCCCGCGGCATTAAGCCGGGAGGCGATTTTGCTGTTTTCGGCTTTGATGATATTTCCGAGGCTGAACTATGGACTCCGTCACTTTCCACGGTGGCCATCTCCCCGGAGACTCTTGGAAAACGGGCTGCAGCACTGCTTCTTGAAAAAATAGAAAACAACAGTACTAATGAGAGAATCCTTGTCTCTCCCCGTCTTATGATCCGTGAGTCCTCCGGAGACAGCCTCTAAGCACTCTCTAGTACATGAACAGTCCGCCGTTTACATCGATGGTAGCGCCGGTGGTAAAATCGTTCTCAATAAGATATTTAACTGCCCGGGCAATATGAACAGCCTGGCCGTTTCTTTTTAGCGGGGTGTTTTCCCTGAATGTTTTCATCTTCTCCGGTGTAGAAACTTTTTCGTGGAAAGGAGTCTCTATGACGCCGGGGGCAACTGCATTCACACGGATTTTCGGTGCCAGCTCCGCAGCGGCTCCGCGGGTGAAGGTATCCAGGGCACCTTTACAGGCACCGTAAATTGTTGCTGAGGGGGCACCGTGGCGCATGGCAATACTGGTCATGTTAATGATAACCGGATCGTCACCCTTTTCCAGCAGAGGTACACACAGTGAAGTTATTTTCATGGTAGAAAATGTATTCAGCGAGAAGGTTTCAATCATGAAATCCCAGTCCAGTTCCTGTATCGGCTGCCGGTGAATAAGCCCTCCTGCGTTGTTGACCAGAACGTCTACAGCAGGGAATATCTTTGCGCATTCAGCCATGAAGCGTTCGCACTCCTCCGGTTTTGAGAGATCCGCCTGGATCAGGTGAGCTTTTCCCCCCTTGGCTACCACATCTGCGGCAACTTTCTCAGCTGGTGCCTTGGAGGAGTAGTAGTGAACAACTATTTCATTTTCCGGAGCAAGCATTCGTGCGGTATCAGCGCCTATTCCTGTACTGGCTCCTGTAATAATAATCGTTTTTCCCATATAAGGACTCCTTGTATGATTATTGTAACGTTCCAATAAGAATGTAACCCATCATGAATGATTTGTACAAGGGAAAAAACAGCGAAAAGAAGTGAAGGTGTTAAACGAAAGGAGGGAGGGGGCGGGCATGCATAACGCGTTGTTTACCCGCAGAGGCGGTGCACCGCACCGCCTCAGGCTATAAAGCAGCAGAAGGCCTGGAAGCTGGAGGCAGTGCAGTGCACCGCCTGTACGGATGGATGGCGATTTGCTGCTAGGCCAGCTCTTCGATGTATTTTTTCGCCAGAAGTGCTGCACCACGCAGGGAGGACTGGTCGCGGTAGACATAGTTGCAATCCCGCATCCAGAGTTTTTTTGCCTCAATGATAAGATCGTTTGCTGCTCCGCCGGTGATGAACATATCGTCTACTAGTGGAATCTCCAGGGAGATCTCTTTCAGGTGCTCCCGCTGGTATTCAGCAAGTCCCCGAACCAGAGCCGCAAGAAGTTCGTCTCTGCGGGTTTCCTGATTCATGCCGGTAAACTCGGCTTTCAGGGGATCCAGAGAGTAGCGGGACCCCATAAGGTAGGGAACGTAGCGTACATTACTGGATTTGTGCATCCATTTATTCAGGGCTTCAGGCATGAAATCGGACCAGAACTTATCCGGAGTCATCTCTGAGCAGAAGACCTGCTGGAACCATTCAAAGGCCTTTCCGCCGGCATTCATAACATAGAGAGTAAGCCAGCGGTCGGGGAGAACGTGTGCCCGGATATTGTATTCCGTGGACGGATAACATTTTGGCAGACAAACCAGAGAGATTTCACAGGTCCCGTTAACGTTAATGGACTGACCGGGCTCATTAACACCGGCATCATATGCCGCCAGTGCCGCATCGTTTCCTCCGATGATTACATATGGCTGCTTTTTAAAACCAAGTTCCTGAGCCAGTTCTTTCTTTACCACACCTGCACTGTCATAGGAGTGAATTACCTTCGGAAGCCGGTCGATGGAAAGATCAAAAGCTGAGGCAATCTCTTCATTCCAGGTGAGGTCATTTTTTGTTGTATTATAGAGTGCACTCAGAGAGGCGGAAGAGGGATCAATAGCAAAGTTACCGGTAAGCCACTTGGCAATAAAAGTGTTGGAGTGGCCAAAACACGCACTCTTCTCATAAGCTTCCGGTTCATTCTCTTTGATCCAGAGGATACTGGCCAGTGAACATCCTCCCGCCACAGGCATGTTGGAGGTTTCTGCAAGTATTTTCTCAAGGCCGACTTTTTTGATGATATCCGCTGCCTGTTTCCGTGACCGCTGATCAAGCATCAATATTGCAGGGTAGGTTGCGTTTCCATCGGCATCCATGGCGCTCAAGCCAGGTGTTGTCCCGGAAAGGGACAGTGCGTCTATATCGGCAACCAGATCGGCCATGGCTTTGCATCCATTGCGGAAAGCAACCTGCCATTTTTCCTGCTCTATATCACCGAATGTTCCGTCATTATAGACGTTAACATCATAGGGTTCGGAGTACTCTTTGATCTGCTCCAGATCTCCCGAGGTGTTCTGCTTAAAAACACCCATTTTCATGGACGTGGTTCCGATGTCTACTCCAAGAATTTTCATCTGCCGCTCCTTTTTTCAGTTGGTATGGTCAGTTTTGGTATAAAAGTAATCCCTCCGGCTAACGCGGAGGGATTGAGTGCCGGCCGTCCCGGCGTTAATCATGAAATAAAGTTCTTTACTGAATCTTTTATCTGTCCGGATTGCAGTCCGTAGAGCCCTAAAAGTGCATCGTAGGGTCCGTTGGATGCATACAGATCATTTACGCCTATCCGGAGAACCGGTACAGGGTGTTTTGCAGAACAGACTTCTGCAACGGCACTGCCGAGTCCGCCGGAAGTATAATGTTCTTCAACAGTAACAATACGTCTGGTCTTTTCCGCGGCTTCAAGCACCAGTTCTTCGTCCAGAGGCTTGATAGTATGCATGTCGATGAGGCATACACTAACGCCTTCTGCCTCAAGTGCCATGGCTGCTGTAACCGCGTTTGCCAGCATGGTGCCGGTGGCTATGATGGTTACATCAGAGCCATCCATAAGGGTAATTCCCTTACCTGCTTTAAACTCCACATCTTCAGGGTAAATGCCGGGCATAGGAGGGCTTCCTATACGCAGATATACCGGACCGTCGATTTCCGCTGCAGCCTGAACAGTTTTATGAATGCTCACGGGATCGCCGGGGTTGAGGATGGTGACTCCGGGAATGGTGCGGATAATTCCATAGTCATCCAGTGAGTGATGGGTTGGCCCAAGATGGGAGTAGGTAAGTCCCGCACAGCGGCCTACAATCTTGGCATTCTGATTCATATATCCCAGGTCGTTTCTGAACATCTCGTAGGGACGGGCAGTTACGAAAGGTGCGATGGCTGCATAAAAAGGAATAAGTCCGGTGGAGGCCATTCCTGCTGCATATCCTACTGCTCCCTGTTCCATAATTCCGAACTCAAAGTGACGCTCGGGAAAGGCTTGAGCAAAGGGGCCCATCCCTGATCCGGACGAGCTGTCGGTGGATATGGCAACAACCTTCGGGTTTTTATCTCCTGCTGCTTTCAGGGCTTCTCCGAAAACTTTCCGGGGATCCTTTGCTTCGGTAAAGGTTCTATTCCAGTTGGTAATCTTCTTCATTATACACCTTTCCCCGCACTTGCAAGAGCTTCTTTCATTTTCTTAAGATCCGCATCAGCGGCGGCAAGTTCATCGGCATTCGCCTTCCAGTAGTGGTAGGCCGCGTTGCCTTCTGCGAAGGAGAGGCCCTTTGATTTAACTGTGTCGGCAATAATTACCGAGGGCTTTCCTTTTTCAAAAGGAACGGCGTCGAGGGCAGCGGTAACTGCTTCAATGTCGTTTCCGTCGATGGTTTTCACGCTCCATCCAAAAGCCGCCCAACGGTCTTCAAGAGGTTCGTAACTCATCACTTCTGTAGTTTTTCCTCCGATCTGCAGACCGTTCCGGTCTACAAAGGCAATTAGGTTGTCAAGCTTATGGAAGGAAGCGGCAGCAGCTGCTTCCCAGTTGGAGCCTTCAGCCTGTTCGCCGTCACCCATTAGAACGTAGACATTATTGTTTTTCTTCTGGGCTTTCAGTCCCATTGCCATTCCTCCGGCAATAGAAAGACCATGACCCAGGGCTCCGGTATTTGCTTCCACACCGGGCTGTTTCTGCATGCTCGGGTGGCCCGGGAGGGGAGATTTAAGATCCCCGTAGGTATCAAGATACTCATCCGGCAGGAAGCCTTTCTCAGACAGTGCTGCGTAGAGAATAAGGCATTTATGTCCTGCGGAGAGAATGAATCTGTCCCTGTCTTCCCAGTCGGGTTTTTTAGGATCTACCTTCATGGTACGAAAGTAGAGGGCAGTCATGATTTCGGTGGCCGAGAGGGCCCCGCCGAGGTGTCCGGATCCTGACGCTTTTATCATACGCAGAACCCGCTCACGGAGGGCGAGGGCCTTCCCTTCCAGTTCAAGTTTTTCTGTGGCAGTCAAGCTCATCTTCTCATCCTACTTGCTATGCGCTTCAGCATAGTCGGTAATTGCTTTAACTTTGGGTTCAGATCGGCACCCGTCTTCCCATTCTGCCTCGAGATAGGTTTTTACCATCTGTACGGCAATAACAGGGCCGATTGTCTGAGCTCCCATGGTCATCACATTGGTGTTGTTGCTCTTGATTGCCCGTTCTGCGGAATAAACATCGGTGCAGAGAGCCGCATAACAGCCTGGAACCTTATTGGCAGCTATACTAACGCCGATTCCGGTACCACAGATGAGTATTCCTTTCTGGAATTCACCTTTGGCGACTGCTTCACCCACCTTGAAAGCTACATTTGCATAAACGGGATCGTCGCTGCCGAAATCTGAATATTCATAGCCCCAGTCGTCAAGACTCTTTTTGATGATCTCTTTTAAATCGCTTGCGTTAGGGTCACAGCCTATGGCGACTCTCTTCTTCATGTTTACTCCTTCTGCTTATAAACGCTTATTTTGCCCCATTGGCTGCGTTCATGAAGCGTCTCTGGTAAGATACTACCTGGTTTGCGCTGGTGAAACGGGCCAGATACTGCGGCTCGGCGGTGATAATTATCCGGTCGGTCATGTCGACAAACTCTGGCTCAGCCAGCAGACGGTCGATGTCCGGATAGTTATAGTCACCTTCCATGCTGCAGATAATCAGCTTGGTTTCGGGCAGATTGACCTGTCTCAACATGCGTAAATTATGCCGAACGCCATCGAGGCCGTCAATACGCTCATCTGTATCCGCACTCCTCTCTTTTACAATCCTGCGGGCGGTTTTCATTACATCTATCAGGTTGAGCTCTGCATCGCCTTTGCTCAGGTAGTCGGTTTTAACCATATAGGCCCGGAGTTCCTCAAGGTATTTGGCATCCTCTGTCAGATTGAAGATATCGAGGAATTTCTTGATTTCTGTAGTCTGGGTAAGCCGGTGACGGACAAAGCTGTTGATAAAGTAGGGCTTTGCCTGCAGTGCCATTGCGGTCTGCCAGGGTTCAAACATGAGGGTAAAGTTGATTCTGAATCCCCTGTCCCTGAGCATCATGGCGAGGTTGTGGCCGCGGAGGCTGTCTTCGGTGCTGCCTTTGGTGAAGTGGGTGCTTAACAGCTTGTCACCTTCCAGGAGTTCTCCGACGTTATCGCGGTTTACCGGGCCGGTATGGGGAATTTTAATAACAACCCGGTAATCTGAGAGCATTTCCCGGAAATGTTCTGCTTCTTCGATGATTTTTTCAGGATCATCAAAGGGATTGTTCACTTCAACGCTTATATCACAGCCAGGACCGAGAATATCGCCCAGGGCCTTCATTACTTCATCCCGGTCTTTGTACTTGTTACCGATGTTGGCTTTGGGGTTATTAATAAACAGGTCGTAAACGATTCCGGGGTTACAGGTAAGGTTTGCCAGCTGATTACTGATAGCCGCTACTTCGTAGGGGTTGGCACTGTCGGCGGAGAAAAGATAGTTGGTTGCTCTTTTCTGTCCGTTCTTGTCATAACAGATATCCCGAACCAGGTCGGCGCGGAGAACACCTTCAGCCTCAAGATTGAAATCTATGCGGAATCCCGCAGGAGTTTCCTTTTCAGGTGTAGGGAAGGTGTCCATGACTTTCTTGAAGTTTTCGGTTACACCGATATTGCGGACAAGGGGCCATATTTCCCGGTATTCCTCCCAGCTGACAGGCATATCGAGAATATGATTCAGGTATTTAGCGTCCTCATTAATCAGGCTTGTTTCTTCGCTGGTAAGAGCGCGCAGGCTTGCAGAAAGGTTTGGCCGTAAAGGTGCTGTGCGGCCGAGGTTGGAAAGATCCATGGATTTCCTCCGAATATCAATAGTTATAAGTGGATAGGCCACTTGGCTGTTACTGTAATCGGTGGTTAGGCCACCTGTCAAGTAAATTGATTGATTTCTGGCAAATTTTGGCTTAATACTGGGGTAAATGGTTTTAAATTCCAGAAAAGGTGGTCAGTGGCTTGGCCATTTGGTTGATTTTGCTGTATCTATAGGTTACACTGTTCCTAAGGCGGTAGTGTTTCAGATGATTAATAAAGATCCCATATATCAGCAGCTTAACCGACTCCTCCGCAGAAAGCTCTCTTCCGGTGAGTATCAGGTGGGTGATAAGTTTCTTACCGAACGTATGATCTGTGAACAGTATGATGTTAGCAGAGCTACGGCAAACAAGTCTCTCTCAAGTCTGGTTTCAGAGGGGCTGCTTGAGTTCAGGAAGGGAGTAGGTACCTTTATACGGTCCAAGCCAACAGCAGGGAAGCTTTTAAAGCTGAACAGTTTTACCGAGAATGCCAGGCAGGCGGGGTACGATACAAAATCTTCCGTTCTCCGTTTTGAGCGGCTTAAAGCTCGAACAATTGAGGCAATAATCGCGGAGAAGCTGCAGGTAAATCCGGATGATGATATTTATCATATAGAGAGGCTCAGAACTGCAAACCAGGTTCCCATGATTCTGGAAAACCGCTATATAGTAACAAAATTCTGTCCTGACCTCTTTGAACAGAGCCTCCAGGGGTCCCTGTATCAGCTTTTTACCGATAAGTATGATCTGAATATCACCGGTACAGATGAAACGATTAACGCTGTTTCCCTGACAAAAGAAGAAGCCGATCTTCTGGATATCGAAGAGGGTAAAGCCGGGTTTCAGGTTACCGCCATGGGGTATATAGATGATTATATTCCTCTCTGGTGGGAACGTACCATTCATAAGCCGGATGCTTTTGAATATCGCTGCCAAATCCGTCCGAATCAGGGCCAGCAGGAACTGAAAGGGCATCTAAAAATCTGATTTAGTATCACAGGTTAATATCAAGGAGATCCAAATGGACAACAAGAGCAAGCTGGACGGTGTATTTCCGCCCTGTGTATCGGTTTTCGAAGAGGGAACAGAAGAGGTTTCCTACAATAAAATCAGGGAGAACCTGGAAAAGTACAACGAAACATCTATCCGGGGATTTATGCCTCTGGGAACCAATGGTGAGTTTAAAAGCCTGAATGATGAGGAATCGTTGAAGGTTATAGAAACCTACACCCGCTACAGAAAACCCGAAAAGAGCATTCTTGCCGGTGCCGGTCGGGAATCGGTTAAAGCCACCGTTGAGCTGATAAAGAAATATGCCGGCTTTGGTGTGGATTTTGCCTCTCTGCTGCCTCCCCACTATTTTGCCTCGGCTATGGATCATGATGCACTGGTACGGTATTACACCAGTGTTGCTGATGCCTCCCCGATTCCGGTACTTCTGTACAATATTCCCAAATTCGCAGGCGGGGTTCTTATTACTGAAGAGCTTATCAAAGCGGTTGCGGATCACCCCAACATTGCTGGAATGAAGGATACCTCTTCCGAACCGATAGTTCCTTATATCAAAGCCGTTCCTGAAGGATCAAACTTTTTTATACTTGCAGGAACAATCAACAAGTTCTTTGAAGGGCTGCAAAATGGTGCCATTGGCGGAGTTCTTTCTATTGCCGATTATTTGCCGGAAAAGTGCTGTGAACTGCAGCAGATATATGAGTCCGGGGATAAAGCAAAGGCGGCCGATTTTGATGTCTGGATACGTACCGTAAGTTCCAAAGCTGCCGGTAAGTTCGGAGTACCCGGAGTAAAGGCAGCCATGGATATGGTCGGTTATAACGGCGGAGCACCCCGTCAGCCTCTGAAACCTCTCTCTGATGAGCAGAAGGCCGGTCTTAAAGCCGCCCTTGATGCTGAAGGTCTTCTGTAGATTCTATATGCTGAATCCGTCGTCTTCCTCGACTGGAGACGGCGGTGGAGACCGTTTTTCCGGTTCTGGTTGGGCCAGTGCAGAGGTAACCGGCGGAGCAGGTGATGTTCGGTTGTTTTCTCCGGCGTTCTTCCGTTTTGCTGCAAGAAAACCCAGAGCAGTAATAATTCCCAGAACCCTTAAAAGCACCTGAATAAGTATCAGCCCTGCAATTCCGTACAGAAGGTAGGGGGTAAAACGCAGGATCTGCCAGGGCAGAGTCATTCCCGGCTGTAGAATTCCAAAATCGGGATGTTCCGGGTCATAGTAAACATCAACGGTGCCTCCCTCCGGGTAATCATTGAGCTTGCGCTGCGCCAGAAAGCGGACAGAGGTCGATGATGTTCCACCCATATCGAAGGATGATGTACTGTAATTTTTCCCTTTAACACTGTAGCTGACAGATACCCGGGCTGAGTACATCTGTTGAGTTTTTCCGTCATGTCTCTGGGTAAATGACTCAACTTCAGCTTCGGTGACAGTCCCTGGAACACTTGGCCACTGTTCTGACTCTTTTGTTGCATTTATCAGGTCGGTGGTAAAAAAACTCAGTACAAAGCCGAAACCTGTTACAAGCAGTGCAGTAAGGAGACCGGCTTTCTGCGATTTCCCTGAACTGTTTCCTGAGGTTGAAATTCTCATATTGTACCTCCGGAGTTACATCCGGTTGATAATACTGCTTAGATTTCCTATGGGTTTATTCCCGGTTTCGCCGCTTGCTGGAAGGTTTTTCAATAGTGACTGAGCCATTCTGGAAGCAGGGGTACTCTGAAGCAGTACTGTACCTCTTCCTTTAAGGGTTGTAACAAACAATCCCTCACCACCGAAAAGCATGGAACCGATATTTCCCGCAGGTGCAATGTCGTAGTCAATTCCGTCGGTGAAGGCAACCAGGCTTCCGGTATCCACCCGGAGCATCTCTCCGTTGAGCTGTTTCTTTATTATCTTTCCACCGGCGTGAACAATGAACTTGCCGTCGCCCTGGGCCCGCTGAAGAATAAAGCCTTCACCGCCGAAGAACCCCGATCCCAGCCGTTTGGTAAAGGTAACCGAAATGCTTGTTCCTTTTGCCGCACAGAGAAAAGCATCCCGCTGGCAGGTAATTGCTCCGCCGATTTTTGCGAGATCAATTCCTACTATACTTCCGGGGATATTCCCTGCAAAGGCGACAGCCTTTCTACCGGTTCCTGTGTTGGTAAAATGGGTAAGAAAGAGGCTTTCTCCGGAGAGCATCCGTTTTCCCGCGGAAAAAAGCTTACCCATAAGCCCCTGGTCGGGATTTGATCCGTCCCCCATTTTTGCTTCCCAGGATATTCCTTCTTCCATATATACCATGGCACCGGCTTCGGCAATTACTGTTTCGCCTGGATCCAGTACTATATCAATATATTGAACTCCCTCTCCGTATACCTCGTAATCAATTTCATGACTTGCCATTATGACTCTCTTTTTACCTCGATGGAAATTATCCTTTTATTATATCATGAACAACGAAATGTATATAAAAAAGCCGCCGGTGTTAGCGGCAGCTTTCTCTTCTTTTTTACATAGTAATCCCCACACCTATTGAAAGATCAACCTTGGGAGCCACATGGATATTGGCTCGATAAAGGTAACCATCAAAAGAACAGTAACCAGAGGAATAAGGAAAGGAAGGGTAGCCTTGGCACAGCGTTCGAACGGAACCTTGGCGACCCGGGAAAGAACATACAGAACCATTCCCACCGGCGGAGTCAAAAGTCCGATCATAAGGTTGAGGACCATAATAACACCGAAGTGAATAGGATCAACACCGAGCTTTACAACCGCAGGAAGCAGAACCGGGGTAAGAATGGTAATGGCCGCAATGGTCTCCATGAAGAATCCGACAATAAACAGGATAATGTTGATAAGCATCAGCACAACATATTTGTTTGTGGAAACCCCTAAAAGAACTGAGGCAAATTTCTCGGTAACCTGGTTTGCCGTAAGAATCCAGGCAAAGATGGAAGCCCCCGCGACAATCAGCATGATAACAGCTGTTGTTTCGATGGTCTCCATGCTGACCGCCATGAATTTGCGTATGTTCATGGTACGGTAAACAACACCGAGAATAAGGGCGTAAACCACCGCAGCAATGGCGGCCTCGGTGGGGGTGAATATACCGGTGGCAATACCGCCGATGATGATAACCGGGGTAAAGAGTGCGGGTAGCCCCTTTATAAAGGTCTGTCCCAGGCGTTTAATGCTGAAAGAAGCATCCTTGGGATAGTTTCTCTTCTTTGCGTAATAGTAAACCATGATGGAGAGAGCCAGCCCCATAAGCAGTCCGGGAACAAAACCGGCAATAAAGAGTGCACCTATGGAACTGGATGCCATAACGCCGAAGATAACCATGGGAAGGCTGGGTGGAATGATCGGTCCGATGGTTGCGGACGATGCGGTAACCGCAACAGAGAAGTCTCTGTCGTAGCCGGCATCATCCATAGCCTTGATTTCAATGGTACCCAGTCCTCCGGCATCCGCAACGGCTGCTCCGGACATGCCCGAGAATATGATACTTGCACCGATATTCACATGACCGAGTCCGCCGGGAAGCCATCCGACCAGAGCCTTGGCAAAATCGAAGATCTGGTTGGTAAGTCCCGCAGCATTCATGAGGCTTCCTGCCAGGATGAAGAAGGGGACCGCCAGAAGCGGAAAACTGTCAACACCGTTGACCATTCTGTGAAGAATAACAAAATCGGGAACAGCATGGGTCAGATAAACCCAGATCATGGAAGATCCGCCCAGAGCGATTGCAATGGGGGCGCCGATTACAATGAGAACGAACATTGAGATAAAAAGTACAGAAATCATAGTGTATGCTCCTCCTCTGCCCTTAATCTATGGGATCCGGCAATGGAGCGTCCGGATCGTTGATCACTGGAATGTATCCCGATTTCCAGTGCTGCCATGCAAGCTGAATACTGCGCAGGGTCATGATGATGAATCCGACCATAACGGGATAGTAAACATAAGTCATGGGCAGGGGCAGTGAAGCCATGCGCTGGGTTTTCATTATTGGAATAATGCGAATAGAAAGGTACATCCCGACTGCAAAGAAGAGAATCTTGATGATATCCACCATGGTGGACATAATTCTTCCGACAACGGGGGGAAGAAAGCGGTAGAAAACTTCCACGTAAATATGGCCCCGTTTACGGACAGCCATAACGGATCCGAGGAAACCGGTACAGATAAGCAGGTAGCGGGCAACCTCTTCGGTCCAGACGATGGACGAATTCAGAACGTATCGGGAGAAAAACTGGGCGAATACCACAGCCGCAAGGGCCCAGAATACCACCAGGACTACATAATCCTCTATGGCATAATCTTTGAAGTGGAACTCGTAGGTGTTTTCCTCTATCTGCTTCCCTTTATTGTTGTCGTCTGTATTTTCGGGCTGATTGGTATCATCCATTGCCATACAAGCAACTCCTTTATGAAAGATTGTAAAACAAAGAATGCGGGGACTGGACGTCCCCGCTGTTAAAAATTATTAGAATTGAATGCGACTTGACTTAGTCGGCCAGGGCCTGTACTGCCTTGTACTGATCAACGGTCCAGGTCATTCTGGGATTGGAAGTGTCGGTCAGGCTGGGCATGGAGGCTTCCATGAAAAGGTTACGCTGAACATCTTCGTTAACAGTGACACCCTGCTCGCGGAACCAGGGAATAAGGTCAACTTCTGCTTTATCAATGTCTGTAGATGCCTTTGCGGCCGCTTCTTTGAAAACCTTGTCAAAGAGGACTTTGTCGCTGTCGGAAAGTTTGTTCCAGGTGCTGGAGCCCACGATTGTTACCAGGTTATTAACAATGTGTTTTGTCATGTTAATGTAATCCTGTACTTCGTAGAATTTTTTAGCCTTGATTGTGGGAAGGGGGTTTTCCTGTGCATCAACAACACCCTGCTGCAGTGCAAGATATACTTCCGCGAAAGCAATAGGAGCAGCGTTGGCGCCTACAGCTTCGGTGAACATAAGGTAAAGAGGTGCATTGGGTACACGGATCTTCAGACCTTTCATGTCTGCGGGAGTATTAATGGGCTTGTTGGAGGTTACACAGCGGGCACCATAGTAAGTTAATGCACTGATATGGTTTCCGCCGGAAGCTTTGGTGTAGCCTTCACCGAACTCTTTGAGAATATCGCTGCCTGCAAACTTCTGCCAGTGGGCGAAGTTTTTGAACATGAAGGGGGCTTCTGACATGGCAATGGGGCCGTAGGTATTACCGATGAATGCTGCACCGGCATATACGATATCTACGGTTCCAAGGCTCAGACCCTGAACAATGTCGGCTTCCTTTCCAAGGGAGGAAGCGGGATACACTTCGATTTTGTAGCGTCCGTTAGTCTGCTTTGCGATTTCATCAGCTGCCCACAATGCATATTTGTGATAAGCTTCACTGGTTTCGTATACGTGCGCCCATTTCAGGGTAACAGGAGCTGGTGCAGCACTGTCTGAGCTGCCGGTTTCACCTTGTCCACCAGCAAACACGCTGCCGGCTGCAACCATAAGAATTAGTAAAGCTAACATAAGTTTCTTCATTTTGACCTCCTTAGTCAATTGAATTGCTGAATACAATCTTCTCACGGGTCAGACCTCCGGTCAAGAAAAAACCTTTTGTTGTATACTATTTCATGATATACTGTCGCAACTTATCGTTATTTTTTTACTTACACTGAAATAATCCGGTGTAGGTTCTTTCCTGACAAATAATTAGTGCTCCGGAAAGAATTGCAAATGGAGGGCTGTAAATGGCAGCAATGAAAGCAGTAATAGTCGATGACCGCTATGAGAGTCATCATCTTGAAAAAGAGGAATTTGCCCAGGTGGGAGCAGAGGTGGTTGAGCTTACCACTACAAATCCATCGGAGGATGAAATCCTCAGCGTGTGCAGGGATGCAGATGCAATAGTAGTGAATCTTGCGGATATTACCGGAAATGTAATCCGCGGGCTTGAGAAATGCAAGGTTATTGCCCGTTACGGTGTTGGGTTTGACAATGTTGATGCAGCGGCTGCAACTGAGAAAGGCATCAGAATTGTGAATGTACCCGATTACTGTATGGAAGAAGTTTCTGATCAGGCTATAGCCCTTTTTATGGCTGGTGCACGACAGACACGCTACCGGGACAGTCTTATCCGCGGCGGCGGATGGAATACAGACGGGATTGGCCCAATGTACCGGCTCGCCGGCAGAAAGTTTGGAATTGTCGGTTATGGACATATTCCCCGGGCGCTGCACCGGAAGATTAAAGGCTTCAACTTTGCAGAAGTTCTTATTTCAGATCCATTTGTTCCGGCCGAAGATGTAAAGGCTGCCGGGGGAACACCAGTGGATTTTGATACCCTTATCAAGGAAGCTGACTTCATTTCCATACACGCTCCTCTTATGGATGCAACCAAACATATGTTCAACGCTGATGTGTTCAAGAAGATGAAAAAAACCGCCGGCGTGATTAACACCTCGCGTGGTGGTCTTATTGATACAAATGCTCTGGTGGATGCCCTGAAAAATGGTGAAATTGCCTGGGCAGGGCTGGATGTTCATGAGCAGGAGCCTGTAGCAAAGGACTATCCTCTCCTGGAAATGGATAATGTTGTTCTATCCGATCATAAAGGATTCTACTCCGAGGAGTCTCTGCAGGATCTGCAGATGAAGGCCGCCCGCTATGCAGCTCAGGTGCTTAAGGGAGAAACTCCTGCAAGCGTCGTTAACAAAGCAGTACTTAAATAATATTTCAGATTACAGAGCCGTCTTTTTAAGGCGGCTCTGCTTTTATTCCCATCAGTTACTCTATTTAAAAAAGAATAAACTCATCCCTGGTTATATTAAATTCCTGTATTTTTCTCCATAATGTAGAACGGCTCATTCCGAGCAGGGCTGCGCTTGCATTACGGTTGCCGTTGCATTTCGACAGCGCTTCAATTATCTGCCGCCGTTTAATGGCAGTAATTTCGTCTTCAGTGTTAAGGGTGTTCTTTTTTGATGTCTGCAGGCCTGAATTTCTGGTTGCCAGTACACGTTTGATATCCTGCTCGTTGATAATGCTGTTGTTGCACAGTACTACAAGTCGCTCACAGATGTTGACCAGCTGTCGTACATTTCCCGGCCAGGTGTATCCTTTAAGGAGCTCCATCGCACTGTTTGATACGGTAATCTGTTCTTTACCCAGCTTGCTGCCTAGCGAATCAATGTAATATCTGATAAGAACAGGGATGTCAGCGGCTCTTTCTCTAAGGGGTGGCAGGGTAATGGACAATACATCAATTCTATATAAAAGATCTTCCCGGAATATATTCTGCTCTACCAGTTCCATCAGGTTTTTATTGGTGGCATAAATTATACGAACATCGATCGGGGTTACCGAATCGCTGCCAAGGCGCATTATCTCTTTTTCCTGTATAACTCTCAGAAGTCTGCCCTGAATTTTGTAGGATATTTCAGAAATCTTATCCAGAAAAAGGGTGCCATGATGCGCAAGTTCAAATAGTCCGAGTTTTCCTCCCTTCTGGGCACCTGTAAAGGCTCCCTCTACGTATCCGAAGAGTTCGCTCTCCAGCAGTTCTTCCGGAAGGGCAGCACAGTTCACTGCAACAAAGGGACCTTTTTTTCTTTCACTGTGATTATGAATGCTTTGGGCAAAGATTTCCTTGCCGGTACCGGTTTCTCCAATGAGCAGTATGCTGGAGTCAACCCGGCTGTAGGTTGTTGCCTGAGAGATTGTCTCTTTCAGAAGTTCACTTGTGCCTTTAATATCGTAAAATGTGTATTTGGCAACGTGGCCTTTGGACAGCACTTTTTTGCGGATCAGATTTTCAGTTTTCAGGATGCTGGTTATGTCACGGAAGGTAATTACATTGCCGACATTTTCCCCCCTCAAATAAATCGGAACCTTGTTACATGCCAGATCGATGTTTCGGTATTTGAACAGCTTGTCCAGTTCTTTGTTGTCGGATAAAAGAAGTCTGTTAAACTCCGGATCTTTTATAATGGTGTCAATCTTTTCACCTATCATCGTATTCCGGGAAGTGTTCAGGATTTTCTTCGATTCATAATTAAAAACAGTTATTTTTTTCTCATTATCAACTGCTATTATTCCCTCATGAGCATAGTCCAGAATTGTTCCGTAGCGTAGGGCCTTTTCCTGTTCCACTCTGCTTACACAGGCGGCCTTCTTCGCTTCGGTGATGGCGTGCCAGATTGTATCCTTGCCTGACAGAATCAGGGATGAGTTGCAATTCAGTTGTGCGGCATATTCACAAATACTCGGGCCGCCTAAAAAAGTTGTATATCCCTCATTGTATGCATCGATAACGGCTCCATGGAGCAGGTCGAGGGAGTCGACTATAACTGATCTGACATCTATGTCAAATATTTCTGAAAGTCGTTCAACGCCCATAGTCATATTGGCCGATCCTATTACCGCTACTTTCAGTCCCTTCATATCGGGCGCAATACGGTGCAGGCATGTGAGTATATCGCTTCCGACAATAGGGATCTCAATTACAGGTGTATCACTGTACAGCTTACGGAGAACATAAGCGGAAAGACCGCGGGCAATGAAAACATCGGTTTCGATTCTGATGTTTTCCAGCTGATCATTCTGAATGATTACCTCTGTTGAAAAATCCGCCTCCTGATAAATCTGCTCATAGGCTGTTTTGTTATGCAGGTCAAACAGGGTGCGATAATCGCGCTCAAGTTCTCGGAAGGGCAGGACAGCTGTTATCTTGATCATGATCTATTCCTTCTGTGCGAAGCGATCCGGTGCAGGTTTCATAAATGTTTCATCGGTAAAACAAAATTGATTCATGACTAGAACATTATACATGGAGCAGCTCTAAAGAAAAGAGAAGAATATCCTCCAGCCGGTCGAAAAGACTGTGGAAAAGGGTTCCTTTGAAAACGGTTCTCATCTATTTGCGCCGAAATCGGAAATAATGTGAAGAAATCCTCAAATTTATCCATTGGCACGCATATTGCATTGCAGGAGTAAGTTCTGAAAAACCTGAGAGAAGCAGGTGTAGTTCAAGGAGAAAAAATGAAAGACAGAAAAATGGTGTTTATTCCTCAGGATGTTTCACAGGGGGCAAAGGATTTTCTCAGCGAGAAAGGCTACGACTATAAGATTGGAAATCAGATCGACGCCGCATATCTGAAAAAGGAGGTGGCGGGTTGTGATGCTATTCTGGCCAGAACTGCTGAGTTTTCCGCAGAAGTGATCAACGCCGGTGACTGCCTGCGAGTAATTGCCCGCCATGGTGTTGGAGTTGATAACATAGATTTGACGGCTGCAGAAAAACAGGGTGTCTGGGTAACCAATGCTCCGTTTTCCAATGCGCTTTCTGTGGCAGAGCATACCATCTCCCTTATCAATGCACTTGCAAAATGTATCTACCGCCATGGAACTGCATTTATGGCGGGGGATTTTGAAATCAGAAACAGGGTCCGCGGTATGGAATACAGCGGAAAGACTCTGGGGATTGTCGGGTTGGGACGAATAGGGAGCATTGTGGCGAAAAAAGCTGCCCTTGGTCTGGATATGAAGGTGCTCTGCTACGACCCGTATGTGGATAAGACTGAAGGCTACTATGAAACAACCGATGACCTTTCCTTTCTTTTGGAGAGCTCCGACTTCGTTACCGTTCATGTTCCGGCAAATGAAGAGACAACTAGAATGTTCGGCAGCAGTGAGTTCAGTCTTATGAAAAATTCCGCATTCTTTATTAACTGCTCCCGGGGCGTAGTGGTTAATGAGGCTGATCTTATTGATGCCCTGGAAAAAGAAGAGATCGCCGGCGCAGCTCTGGATGTTTTTGAGCAGGAACCTCCGGCAAAGGATAATCCGCTTTTCGGTTTGAACAATGTAATTCTGACACCTCACACAGCCGGCCTTACAAACGAGGCAGCAGACAGAATGGCGCTGCATGCGGCCATGGAGATTGACCGTGTTCTTTCCGGTGAGCGCCCTCAGTGGCCGGTGAATAACCCCAGTTAAAAAGTGTTGTTTTCAACGCTTTAAAATATTTTTTCCAATCAGGAGGATGTATGAAAAAAATAGCAGGATTGATTCTGGCAGGTCTTCTAACAATGAGTTTTATCTCTGCCGAAGGTTCAAAAGAGGGAGGGGCCGCAGCTCCTGTCTGGCCGGAAAGGACAGTGCAGATTGTCTGTCCCTTTGGAGCCGGCGGTAATACTGATTACAATGCACGGATGCTGGCGGAGTATCTGTCAAAGGCAGAAAAAAAGAATGTTGTCGTTGTAAATACAACCGGAGCCGGCGGTTCTATCGGAGCACAGAAGGTTCTTGATTCAAAAGCCGACGGTTATACCATCTTTTTCGGTCACACCAGTGGGCTGATGGTGAACATGATTACCGGTGCCGCCGATTTTACTCTGGATGATTTTGAAATCGGATGTCTGCCGGGGATGAAACCCGGGGATATGGTTACTGTTCGCTCCGGCCGGAAGTTTACCAACTATGATGAGCTGGTCAAATACTCCAAAGCCCATCCGGGAGAACTGAATATCGGGATATCGCCTGGTGCGGGTACTCATGCACAGGTTCTGCAGATGATTGAGGCAGGCCTGGATGCAACACCTGTTGAACAGGGCAGCGGTCCTGAACGCATGGCATCTGGATATCGTAATCAACGCCATGGGTGCAATCAAAGCGTATCTCGCTTCCGGCGACCTTATCACCCTGGGAACCATGGTTGATGAGCGGAACAAAAATATTCCTGATGTTCCCACTCTTATGGAACAGGGATATGACATTGCAAGTAACAACTACTTTGTCTGTCTTTTTCCCAAGGGAACTGATAAGGCAATTATTGATCAGTTCAATGCCTATGTTCAGAAAATTGTGGAAGAAAATACCGAGTATCAGGGAAAAATGAAGGATATGTATTTTCAGGCTCCTTTCTATGCAGATGCCGAACAGAGTGCTTCCATTCTGACCGGTCTCTATGGGGATTTTGCGCCTCTGAAGAAATACTTTTAAGCGATTTTTATTATCAGATCTGTCCGGTTGACTTTGTCAGCCGGATCTTTTTAAGAGGGTGAAATGTGAAATCTAAGCTTTTATTACTGGCAAAAGAGACTGATTTTCTGACAGGGATTGTCCTGATGATTGTCGGTGGTACCGTTTATCTGGAGGCGATACAAATTGCCCATCCACCGGTTGGCGTTCTGGTCGGCACGGACTTCTTTCCCAAGGCAGCATCTCTGGTAATGCTGCTTCTCGGAGTGCTGCAGCTGTCCTTATTTTTCTTCAATAAGTATTTGCGAAAGTCAAAGAACGGCAGTGTGCCGCAGGGGAAAAAGGCTTCTGAAACTGCAATAAGCATACGCGGGCCCTTACTGAGCTGTCTTCTGCTCTGTGTATATATGTTTCTGCTGGAGGCAATTGGCTTTCTTGTTCTTACACCGCTCTATCTTGTCCTGCAGATCCTAATTCTGTCGCCCCCAGGCAGGCGGCGATACATCCTGTTTGGAGTAATTGCAGTAATTATCAGTGTAATTCTTTATGTGATTTTTGTTTACGGACTTTTTGTATTGCTCCCGTCCGGGATATTAGGGTAGGTGATGTAATTATGGAAATATTTGCTGGACTATTAAGTGCCTTCCATCCCTTTACATTTGTGCTGATTATCGCCGGTGTGTTCGTCGGAATTATTTTCGGTGCCCTTCCGGGGCTGACGGCTGCTGCAGCGGTTGCGCTGTTTCTCTCTGTCACCTTTGGCCTGGATCCTGTAAACGGTATGTCTCTACTGATTGGTCTCTATATCGGCGGGCTGATTCCTGCCATACTGTTAAAGATACCGGGAACCCCCGCATCGATGGCCACTACCCTTGAAGGCTGTAAAATGGCTGAAAACGGTGAAGCGGGTAAAGCTCTCGGTATTGGAATAGTCTCATCTTTTATCGGAGGCAGTATCGGTACAATTGTTCTGATATTTATTGCACCTCCAATTGCAACATTTGCTATCCGCTTCGGGCCGTGGGAATATTTTTCCATCAGTGTGTTTTCTCTCTCCATGATTTCCACGCTGGTGTCCAGTTCTGTAATCAGAGGGCTTTCCGGCGGATTACTCGGGATAATGATTGCCCTTTTTGGTACCAGTCCTGTGGATGGCGCCAGGAGGCTCACCTTCGGGTATCATCAGATGGATGCCGGTCTTGGTCTACTGCCGGTTCTCATCGGACTGTTCGCCGTGGCTGAACTGCTGCGCAGTGCAGAGAAAGAGTATACTGGTAAGCTGAAAGCGCAGGAATTCAAGTTGAAAGGGTTTGGGTTCTCATTGAAAGAGTATGGTAAGCAGATGGTCAATCTTTTCCGCTCAACCTTTATCGGTGTTGGTATAGGAATCCTTCCCGGTATCGGACCCGGAACGTCAAATCTGATTTCCTATTTTACCGCGAAGAGTCAAAGCAAGCATCCTGAAAAATTCGGTACAGGAATAATGGACGGATTGATTGCTTCGGAAGCCGCTAACAACGCCACCACTGGTGGAGCCCTGGTCCCGCTGCTGTTTACAACCCAGGCAAACCTCGTATATGCCATTTTCGGGGCGGTGGTGGTTGCCAATCTGGGGATGCTTGTTCTGATGTACCTGAATATCAGAACATTTATCAAGGTACTCGAAGTACCTTCGTACATCCTGCTTCCGGTAATTATGGCTGTCTGTACAATTGGAGCTTACAGTGTGAATGGACGGGTTTTTGATGTGATTTCCATGCTGGTTCTTGGAATAATTGGTTATCTCATAGAAAAGCTCGGCTTTTCACTTATGCCCATTGTTCTCGGCTTTGTGTTGGGACCGATAGTTGAGCTGAATCTGCAGAGGGGCCTAATGGCCAGTCATAACAGCTTTCTGCCGATTCTAAGCAGTCCGGTAGCCATGTTTTTTCTTGGAGTTACCGCTCTGACTATAATATGGACAGCAATAAAAGAAAGTAACAGAAAAAGACAGGGACGTCTGGTTCCCTGATTAAAAGAGATTAAGAGGAGAAAATTATGGCAATGCCTAAGCCACAGTACAAGATCTACACAAAGATTCACCGGCTTGAGAAAGAGAAAGTTGACAGGTTCAGCGAGATACCCGTTCCTGTTCTCGCAGACAATATGAGACAGGTTCTTAATCTGGATATGGGGATACACGGTCTTAATGGAAAGCCGATGGTTGGTACCGCAGTTACTGTTTATGCACCCTTTGGAGACATAATGCTCTTTCAAAAAGCCATGGATCTGACTAAGCCAGGGGATATTATCGTGGTAAATGCCGAAGGCTGTAACAGTAATTCGTTTACCGGGGATGTAATGGTGCGATATGCTATGAAAAAGGGAATACGCGGTTTTGTTATTGACGGATATATTCGTGATATTGACGAAATGATTGATTGGGATTTCGGCCTGTATGCCCGGGGTATTGTACCAACTGCACCCTATAGTAACGGCCGGGGTGAAGTGAATACTGTAATCAGTGCCGGCGGGCAGGTTGTCCGGCCCGGTGATATTATCTGCTGTGATGGTGACGGAGTTATTGTTGTTCGTCGTGAAATTGCAGATGATGTGTATGAAGGTGGAAAAGCACAGTTGGCTGCAGAAAAAGTAAAAGTTCAGCTAATCAACGACGGTGGAAATCCCTGGGCCTTTATCGATGAGCGTTTGAAGGGTATCGATGGGGAGATCATTGACGATTATGCACCTCTTTAACTGAGGTGCGAACAAATAAAAAGAGCCGTTGCCGGTAAGGCAATGGCTCTTTTTTAATATCAGTTATTCAAACACCCAGGGCAGATGTGATTCCACCGTCAACCGGCAGTACTGCTCCGGTTATGAAGCTTGCTGCATCGGAAACCAGGAACACAACTGCGGCTCCTATTTCATCAGGACTTCCATAGCGGTGCATGGGCACCTGATTCATTACAGTTTTTCCCCGTTCGGTGGGTTCGCCTGTTTTTTCATCAAATAGGAGGAACCGGTTCTGCTCGGTAAGCAGGAAGCCCGGAGCAACGGCATTGACCCGTATTTCCGGAGAATAGGTCTGTGCCATGTGAACAGCCAGCCACTTGGTGAAGTTGTTGGTTGCCCCCTTGCCGTTGGAGTAGGTAAGGGCACGGCTAACCGGCAGTATACCGGTAATGGATGAGATGTTCACTATTGCCCCGTGCCCCTGTTTTGCAAAGACCCGCCCTGCAGCCTGTGAACCCATGACGGCAGACAGATAGTTGAGATCCATTACCTTTCGCATATCTTCCGGCAGAATGTCGAAGAATTCCAGATCTTCGGAAGTTGTTGTGGCAGGACGGCTGCCCCCGGCACAGTTAACCAGAATATCCAGACCGCCTAAAAGCTCAACTGATTTTTCAGTTGCTTTCTGAATAGAGGAGGCATCAGTTACATCACAGACAACAGGGAAGGCCTTGTCGATTCCGATCTCTTCTGCTTTGTTTTGTGCGTTTTCTTCAAAGATGTCCCATATAGCAACTTTTGCACCTTCAGCGGCAAGCAGTGATGCAATACTTCCGCCAATTACGCCTCCTGCGCCGGTGACGATCGCTTTTTTACCTTTTAGTCCTAGGTTCATGTCTGGCGAATCTCCACGATCTCTCCATCGGGACCTTTGAAGAAACAGATCCATACACCGGGGCGGTATTCCACGGGCTCGCTTAAGAATTCAACGCCATTGTCGGCAAGCATTTTGTAGTCTGCCCGGGTGTCGGTGGATTTCAATGCAAAGTGGATAAGGCCGTTATCCGCCTGGGTAAAGTCTTTGGGCATGGGCCGGCCTACTGGAGTCAGGTACTGGAAAAGTTCCAGCATAAATCCGCCCAGGTACAAGTGAGCTATGCGGGGAGCGGCTCCGGGGAGAGCAACAACCTTAGGTTGAGGCAGCTTTGGGTCCGGTTCCAGTCGCATCTTGACTTCAAACCCGCAAAGGTCGCGGTAGAACTCGATTGAGCGCTCTATGTCTTTAACGCTCAATGCTACATGTTCCAGTTGTGTAAACATTATATGTGCTCCTATAAATTTATTAAAACAGAACGGCCATAGGTCTTTCTGTAGAGTCCATTCCGGAAAATTCAGATGTCAGTGTATCAGGCCTTTCTGAATTTATTGAGTACCTCACGGTTAACACTTACCCCGAGTCCCGGCTTATCAGGGATTTCCAGCCGTCCCTCTTTCAGTTCGAATCCACCGCAGAGTTCATCCCTGAGGGGATTGGGGTTGCGGTCGTACTCAACGGCAGGCTCGGTTTCCAGAGGAACGGGAAATACCCTGTAGGGTGTCTCGGGAACCAGGGCGAGGGCCTGGAGGGAGGCGGCGAGTGCAATCCCGGACCCCCATACATGAGGCATCACCAGGAGGTTTCTGCTGGTTGCCAGGGCGACAATCTTCATGAATTCGGAGATGCCGCCACTGACGGAGATGTCCGGCTGCAGAATATCCACAGCCTCTTTTTCTATGAATGAGCGGAATCCCCAGCGGGTATATTCACACTCACCTCCGGATATTGCAATGTCAAGGGAGTTGCGTACCCGTTTGTACCCGTCAATATCCTCCGGCGGAACCGGTTCTTCAAACATGCGGTATTTATATTCTTCCAGTATGCGTCCCGCCCTTATTGCCTCGTCAGCCCGATATGCATGATTGGCATCTGCCATCAGCACCGGTGCATCACCTATGGCGCGGCGCACCGCGGCAATACGCAGCCGGTCCTTCTCAATTGGCCACAAGCCGATTTTGATTTTCAGCATGGAGAAGCCGGCTTCGATATAGCTGTTTGCTTCTTTACTTACAGCTTCCACAACAGCACCTTCATCCTGAACATCCGAACCGCGGTAATAACACCCGGTTGCATATGCGGCAGCGCTTGTCCTGAACGGCCCGCCCAGAAGGCTGTATACCGGTACACCCAGATCTTTTCCTTTCAGATCCCAGAGAGCAACATCTATGGCACTTATGGCTTCGATGTAGGGGCCTGCCCGGGAAAAATCCTTTGTTGTTGCGTAGAGTTCCTCCCAGATTCGGCTTACTTCGTGTATACTGCGGCCGATAAGACGCGGAGCGAAAATCTCGTCAATTACGGCTGCTACCGGCTCCGTTGGCCCCCATTGACCACCTTCTCCCCAGCCGCTTACCCCATCTTTGGTAATAATCTCGACAATCATACTTGTCCGTTCGGGAAATGCGGCCTGGGATGAATAGAAGCGGGCGCTGCCCAGGGGTACTTTCAGCTGATGGGTAATTATCCGGGCTATTGTCATTTCATTCCGACCAGCGGTTTAAGACGGGCAATTTCCTCTTCATCAGAAACCATGATGTAAATATACAGTCCTGCAGGATCAAGATTGTCCATCAGCAGCTTCAGCTCATCTTCAGTGAAGGAGCCGCGGATAATCAGCGGGCGGTCCGCTTTCTGCACCATCTGAAAGTAGGGAACCATCTCTGTCAGGGGTGGTCCGCCGACATCGTTGTTAATTTCAAAAGCTTTAAGATATTCGTTCTCCAGCAGATGGTGCAGGATGAACATTGAGGTTGCGTGAAGGTGCATGAAGCTGTTATTGAAGCTTGAGGCAACCTGTCGGTCAACTTTACTCAGATAATTCTTATACAGGTCCGGCGAGATAACTGCAACGGCATCTTCCTGAAGTCGCACAATGGAATCCGGTGCCCAGATCTGATACTGCGCATCGTAATATCCGCCATGAAACCGGGGTATCCTGTCCCAGGCGGCTTTGGTTATGCTTATGAAGAATTCCCCGAGCCGGGTGAGCAGATCCAGTGCTTTATCCGGTTCCAGCATAAGGTCTATGGCGGTCTGCTCATGTCCTCGCAGGGAAACAGCATAATCCAGCGGTCCGAGCAGGGTTCCGTGGGAGACCGGATATCTGCCATCGGAACTTTTCACCAGACGGTCAATAAAATCAAGATAGATTTTAAACCAAGGGCTGTTCTTATGGCTCTCCAGGCTGACATCTTTCAACTCTTCCCACTCCATGGAGCGGTCCACAGCAACAATATTGCCGGGAAGAACTCTCATTTCGCTGCCAAGAGTACCGGCTCCCCAGAATATCGCCTGGGATGGTGACGCTCCCCGTAGGATGTCGTCTTCAATCCTTTCTCCTTCTCGCAGCAGTCTTTCCTGGTCGTCTATGAATTCTGCAGGGCGAACCAGATCTTGGGTAAGAAATGTGTCCTTCTGCCATGATGCCGAGGCCTTGAATTCGTCCAGAGGGAACCAACTTTTGAAAGAGAATCCTGTAAGAGGGCGTGAAACAGAGGCTCTGTTCCAGAACTTTCTGTACCCCTCGATTTTTTCCGGATTGTTGCCAAAGGGAAATGAAGTCATCTCTACTCCTGCTTAAAATGTGGAAGATTGTATACTACAGGCCTAAATCTTAGGGTGAAATGGAGCATCTGTCAATTTAATTGTGTGATCATAATAAAATGATCCCCTTCCGGACTGGCGGAAGGGGATCGGGAAAAGGGTGGTAGGTGATAGTCCGGGAGGGCTATCTGACAAGTCCCAGTATTATGTCCGACTGCTGCCGGTTTACTTTGAAAATCAGCTCTTTGGTCTTTGTGTTGTTAAACTCTCGGTAAAAATCACGCAGCCCGGATATCCTGCTATTGTTGACCTGCCGTACGATATCGCCGGAACGGAAGCCTGCTGTATAAGCGGGAGATCCATCTGCAACTGCGCCGATCATCACGCTGCCTGCACCGTTGTCAAGATTCAACTGGGTCCTGATTTCATCGGTAATTCCCACTACGGTCATTCCGGGCCACAGATGGGCGGTATTTGCCTGAATTTCATCTTCCGGTGCGCGAACGGTAAGACGTACCCGCAGGGTTTCTTCCCGTCCGTCTCTGACTATACCAAAGCGATATGTTTTGTCGGGGGCAAGGGATGCCACCTGCTGTATAACCTCTTCGCTGGATGCTATGTTGCGGTTATCTATTGAAACGATAAAGTCACCGGGGAGCAGGCCACTTTTGGCTGCTGGAGAATCCTGGTAGACGCTGAATACAAATGCTCCGTTGCGGCCTGTAAGATCCATACCGTTAAGTATGTTGTCCGAAGGGGTTCCCATGGAAATACCCAGCCAGCCGTACTCAACCTTTCCGGATGAGATCAGGTCGTCGATAGTCTTTTTTGCGTTGTTGATTGGGATTGAAAAGCCAAGGCCGATGCTGCCGCCACTCTGGGAGGCAATCCATGTGTTTATGCCGATTACCTGACCTTCGATATTAACCAGTGCTCCACCTGAGTTGCCGGGGTTAATGGCAGCATCGGTCTGAATGTAGTCAGTAAGGCTGCTGTTGCCGTCGGGCCCGCCGGTTCTTCCCAGGGCACTGATTATGCCGGAAGTGAAAGTGGAGCTGAAACCGAAAGGACTTCCCACTGCAAAGGCAATATCACCAACCTGTACATTGGATGAATCACCCAGTTCTGCAACGGGGACATCTTCATAGGTCTCAAATTTTACCAGGGCCAGATCCTTTCTGGGATCCGCGCCTACAAGCGTTCCGGTAAAGGTTCTGCCGTCGTATAGATGTACCGTTATTTCATCTGCATTGCCGGCGACGTGATTATTGGTAAGAACATACACCTGGTTGCCGGACTGGCGGACGATAACGCCTGATCCCAGGCCTTCCTGCCGAAATTCTTTAGTCTGCGGTTGTGCCTGCTCCTGCTGGCTGCCGGGATTCTGTTGTCCGAAGAAGAACTGAAATGGATTAATGGGGTTTGCAACCTGCTTTTGAACGATATCAACTACATCGATATACACTACAGACGGGAGCACTTTCTGCGCTATCTGCCTGGTTTCATTCTGCTGCAGCGCAAGAGCGGGAGTTTCCTGCTGTTGATTATACAGAGCTCTGGAGTATCCGTCTCCCTGAGCGAATAAAAAGGTACCCGCTGTCAGCAGTGTCAAAATAAGTATTGTTGCAAGTGTCTTTTTCTGGTTCATGATCTATCCTCCTCAAAGATTTGTGATCTAAATAGAGGGTAATACCCGAAGCTTGCGGCTACCTTACCGTTTGATTACAGAGTTGTAATGTTGCTTATACAGGAAAAGTCGAAAAGGGAAGCCGGTATTCAGGAGGAACCGGCTTCCCGAAAGAAGAGTTAAAACTTCCTTCGCGTATGGTTAGCCCGCGTTGGAAGCAATTTTCACAGCAATATTGAATGCATGACGGGTTGCGCCCACATCCGCTTTTCCTTTACCGGCAATATCAAAGGCAGTGCCGTGGGCGGGGGTGGTGATAGGCACCGGGAATCCTGCGTGGTAGGTAATTCCCCGGTGGAAGCCCATCAGCTTGGTGGCAATCTGGCACTGATCATGATACATGGCTATTACTGCATCAAACTGTCCGTCCCGAAGCTTAATAAAAAGAGTATCCGAAGGGAACGGGCCGTCAACGGTAATGCCTTTCTCCTTGGCCGCATGTACAGCAGGCTCAATGCAGCGTCCCTCTTCATCGCCGAAGAGACCGTGTTCACCATTGTGAGGATTCAGCGCGGATACTGCCAGGCGGGGTTTATCTGCCTTGTATGCTTTTAGCGCATCGTTAACGAATTCAATAGCCTTGAGTACGCTCTCTTTGCTGATAAGGGATGCAACATCTTTGATAGCTACGTGGCTGGTTACTCGCATGGTCCATGATTCATCCAGAATATTAATCTCTTCGAGGCCCTTGTGTCCGGGGAACTGCTCCTTGAAAAGTTCCAGCTCGCTGCCGTAGGGTGATCCGCCTTTATGCATCGCTTCTTTATTAAGGGGAGCAAAAAGGTAGCCGTCCACAAGACCGTCGTTGATAATCTTGAAGGTGAACAGCAGGGTATCCAGAACAGCTTTGCCGGAACGGGCATCAACATTTCCTGTTTCGACAGTCTTGGGATCAAGGGTCGGGAAATCGAGGAGAAGGAAATCCTCCTCACTCTGCTTTATCTGCTCCGGGCTGGATATGAGTTTGGGGCGGGGAGGGGTTACTCCGGCGATTGCAACGCCGGCTTCCCACTGTCGGGCATCCCCGATTATTACAATCCGGGCCTGGGTGAATATTGAGCTGTCTGCCGTCAGTCTGGCGATGAGCTCTGCGCCTATACCGGCAGTATCGCCCAGGGTTACTGCAATGCGCGGTTTCTTGTCATTAGACATCTGTATGTTCCTCTCTTGAAGGGCAGTTAATATCTTGAATCGGCCTGGTGTAATCCCGCCGTTGATTTCACAAATATTTCTGAGCAGGATTTTAAGATCCTGCGTCTATATTTATCCGGCAGTTTTTCGCCGGGTTATAGTCAAGTTCATATGACTGTCTGGCAGTCGGTTCTCTGTAAGAGAGCCCCCCTTTTTACGGGGGGGCTCTCCCGGTATGCATGCAATTTTGTAAAACTTATTTTGCAGCTGAGTATTTGTCTTCGAATTCCTGCATGTAAGCTGTTGCTTCCGGTGCGGGGATGAAGCGGTTGGTAAGGAGGAACTTCTTGAGGTAACCATCTTTCCATTCGGGGGTAGCTACAACCTTGGCGAAAACGTCAGTCCAGTATGCAACTGCTTCCTGGGGCATTTCTTTGGGACCTGCTATTCCGCGGAAAACAGTCAGCTCGATGTTAAGACCAAGTTCCTTGAGGGTAGGTGCATCGAAGGGTGCGTCAAAGCGGTCTTTGGTTGCTGCGATTACAGGAACCAGTTCGCCACTCTGTACCAGCTCGTAGGAAGCTGCCGGTTTTGCGATTACTACATCGATATCCCGGCCAAGAGCCTGAGTAAGGGCTTTTCCGGTGGAGTCACTTACCAGGTACTCGGTGTTGACCGCGCCTGATTCTTCAACAATCTTGTTGTAAAGGTTAACATCGTCTCCCTTTGATCCACCGATGATGATGCGTTCGCCGGCTTTCATGGCAGCCATGATTTCTTCTCCGGTCTGGTACTTGTAGTCCTTGTGTACCAGCAGGATCTGGCCGTCGTTAGCCATAACAGCAAGAGCAGTAAGATCGTCAAGATCTCCCTTCTCAATCTGTACCATGGGCTGCAGGTCTCCGTTATTGAAGGTCAGCAGGGTATGCCCGTTGCTCTTGGTGCGGCTTACTTCACGGCGTCCAACAGCTCCACCACCATCGGTTTTGTAGTTGATGATAATGTCGGCATCAACAAGATTGTATTTCTTGATGATCTCGATGATGTTCTGGGTGAAGATGGAAGATCCCCCGCCGGGGCTGGAGGTACAATACCAGGTAACCTGTTTGGAGGGTGCCCATGTTCCGTCACCGGTAGATTCCTTGGAACCTTCTGCGAAAACAAGTCCCGCTACAGCAAAAATAAACAACACAGCAAGTAATGTTCGTTTCATCCTAAACTCCTTTCTTTCTTTTAGGCTGATTTTTTTATCCTTCCGATTACCCAACGGATAGCCGGAGAGCATACAGTGATTAAGAGAAATCCGACGAGAACCAGTGATATTGGTTTCTGCAGGAAGATAAGCATGCTTCCATCGGAAATCTGGAGAGCCTGCCGGAAATTCTTCTCCATGGTGGGAGCCAGAACATAGGCAAGCAGAAGCGGCGCGATGGGATACTTGAACTTCTTCATGAAGAATCCGACTCCTCCGGCAATCAGCATGATTACGATTCCGTAGAGAGAGTTGTTCGCGCTGTAACTGCCCATGATACAAATAGTTGTAATAATGGGGATCATGATTCTTGCCGGCACCTTGAGGATCTTGATAAGGAAGGGCACAATCATGAGGGCAACAAAAAGGGTGATTATGTTTGCTACATACAGAGAGGCAATTACGCCCCAGGTAAACTCAGGTTGAGTCTGGAAAAGACGGGGTCCCGGGTTGAGTCCATACATGAGCAGGCCGCCCAGCAGAACCGCACCGGTTCCGGAACCAGGGATACCCAGAGAGAGTAGGGGAGCAAATGCACCGGCGGCCGCGCCGTTGTTTCCCGCTTCTGCGGCAGCGACACCTTCAACCATGCCGGTTCCAAGTTTGTCACCGTTTTTACCCACCCGTTTCTCTAACAGGTAACTGAGGAATGCACCGGTTGTGGCACCTGCACCAGGAACCACACCTATTATGGTACCGAGAACACCGGAACGCATCGCCGGAGGCAGAATGCGCTTTGTTTCTTCCTTGGTGAGCAGGCTGTCCTTCAAGGTCAGCTTGTTGGTGTCAAAGGTTTTTTCCTCATCCCGCTGATCCATCATTTCGATAACCTGGGAGAATCCGAAAATACCGACTACAAGCGGAATAAACGGTATTCCCCCCAGGAGGTAGATTGAACCGAAGTCAAAACGGGGCGTACCTGTAACGGCATCAAAACCCATGGATGCAAGCAGCATCCCGATAAGTGTTGCCACCAGGCCGCGGATGGGGTTTTCGCCTAACAGCCAGCCAAGGGATGTCATGGCAACGGCCATCAGGGCGGTCATCTCCACGGGACCGAAATTAAGCCCGAAGCGTGCAAGCCCGGGTCCGATTACGGTGAGTATGATGATACCGATGGTTCCTCCGATAAAGGAGGATATGTTGGAGGTAAACAGTGCAACACCTGGACGTCCCTGCTGTGACAGCGGGTGTCCGTCGAGTCCGGTCATTACCGCCGGGGTATCGCCGGGGATATTTATCAGGATTGAACTGTATGCTCCGCCGTACATATTTGCATAATAAAGTGCGGAAAGCATAATGATTCCCGTTGTTGGGTTGAACTTGAATGTAAGGGGCAGAAGGAGTGCCACTCCTGCCAGAGACCCGATTCCCGGCATTGCGCCGACCAGTATGCCCAGAAAGGCACCGGCTGCTGCGGCTGCCAGGTTGTTTATTGAAAGGGCGGTGGCAAAGCCATGCATTAATAATGAAAAAGTTTCCAATTTCCTATCCTCTGTTACTGATTAATAAAGAAAGCCGAAGAGCAGCCCATGTGGAAAGGCAACCCTGAGCCACATGTAGAAGATTCCATATACCGCTGCTGTTGTAACAACAGTAGTTACAGCGGAAACTTTTACAGAATATTTCTCATACCATTTGAGCCAGGTGAACAGGTAAATAGCCAGTGCCGGAAAAAATCCGACCAGAAGAGCCATTATCACCATGCCCAGTGCAGCAAGTACGGGGTGAAGGTAGGCCATCATGAAGCTGGGCTTTCCCTCTTTCAGCTCTGCCATAAACGCCAGAAAACTTATGCCTGCAAGTCCCCCGCCTATAAGAGTGGGGAAGAATCCGCTTAATGCTCGTCCGTCATGCCAGTAGCCGTACTGGACAATTCCGAGTACAAACCAGAGTACTCCGACTAAAAGGGTCAGCAGCGGAAATACTGCCCGTGAATTGAACTGTTTCATTTCTCTCCTTCGTCTGTGGAAATTATATTCTCCGGTAAGCATAATGCAATGTGCGTGCCAATTCATGTTACGAAACAGTTAAATAACTGCCCGGCGGTGAAATACGTCTGTTTTGGTCAATTTTTACTGGATTTTGCATTTTCTAGTAATTGTTTCATAAGTGGACAATTATGGGTTTACATATTGTTTCAATATGCTACAATCCGTTCATGCTCAAGATTACCTTTGTTATTCCCTACTGGGATCTGGAAGATGTCGTTAAGCAGTACCTTTCGGATGTCAGACATGACGGTGTGGAGTTCAGTACCACCCACATAGTGGGCACCGAAGAGGTGCGGGATGCCCGTTTTGACTGCGATATTATTATTGCCCGTGGTATTACCTGTGCGGCTCTACGCAAGTATCACGACAGCATAACCAATGTTGAGATCCCGGTTACCGGTTACGATGTCATTTCTGCTCTGCATGAGTGTAAAACCCGTTATGGTGCCCGGCGTATTGCGGTTATCGGCTCGGGGAACATGATTTTCGGTTCGAGAAGACTGAACAATATTATTGATGTGGAAATCATGGTTTACCCCGTAGAGAATGAGTACGACGCGGCGGTGCATATTCAGAGTGCAATTGACTGGGGTGCAGAGGCGATTGTCGGCGGAACCATGACCTACAACTTTGCCCTTCAGCAGGGGATTCCATCCACCTGGATAAAATCCGGTGAAGATGCAATCAAGCAGGCAGTTGATGAAGCCGTTCGGACCAGCAAGATCATGGAGAAAGAGCGTGAACGGGCGGAATTCTTTCAGATTATCATGGATTATACCCATGAAGGTATTATTGCGGTTGATCGGGACGGTATTATCACCGCCGCAAATAAGTCCGCTGCCACCATGTACGCCCGGGACAGGGTACTTCTGGGGCAGCCGGTAGGATCCGTTCTCTCTTCTGATTCTTTCCGGCAGGTGCTTACCCGGGGGGAAGAGTATTTAGGTGCCCTGGAGAGTCTGGGGGAAAAGCAGGTTGCTGCCAACTTTGTACCCATAAAAATCGGTCGTGAGGTTACAGGAGCGGTGGCTACCTTGCAGAATGTGAGCCGCATTGTGGAGGTTGAGAACAAAATCAGAAAAAAGCTGATGACCAAGGGGCATGTGGCCAAATACGGCTTCGAGCAGATCCTGGGAAAAAGCCGGGTTATTCATGAGGTGATTCACACTGCCAGAAAATTCAGCAAGGTGGATGCCAACGTTCTCATCTTCGGTGAGACGGGTACCGGCAAGGAGCTGTTTGCCCACAGTATCCATCAGGAGAGTTCCCGGGCCAAGGGGCCTTTTGTGGCGGTGAACTGTGCTGCCCTGCCTGAGCAGTTGCTGGAAAGTGAACTCTTCGGCTATGCGGAAGGGGCCTTTACGGGGGCGATGAAAGGGGGGAAGCCCGGTTTGTTTGAAACTGCCCACCAGGGCACGATTTTCCTTGATGAAGTGGGGGAAATCCCTCTTACCCTTCAGGCTAAACTCTTAAGGGTTTTGCAGGAGCGGGAGATAATGCGTATAGGACATGACCGGGTTATTCCGGTTGATGTGCGTATTATTGCCGCAACCAACAAAGACCTGAAGGGGCTGGCGGCAGAAGGTCGTTTCCGGCAGGATATTCTTTTCCGGCTTGATGTTCTGCGTATCAACATTCCACCCTTAAGGGCCAGGCGGGAGGATGTTCCACAGTTGATCCACCATTTTCTTCTTGTTTACCGGAAAAAAATGAGCTTCCCTCCGGTGGATGTCACTCCGGCCGTTATGTCTGCCCTTCAGGAGTACAACTGGCCGGGAAATATCCGGGAACTCACCAACCTCTGTGAGCGTCTCTCCGCCCTTACTGAAGGTGATGCAATCCGCATTGAGGCTCTGGACAGTCTGCTTGAACGGAGATGGGACTCTTCGGATTGTGCTGATCCGGTTGAAGGACGAAGTGCTGTAGCACTGCGGGATATGGAGCAAAATGCAATACTATCTGCCATAGAAAGTGCTTCCGGTAATCTCAGTCAGGCTGCCCGTGATCTGGGGATAAGTCGGACTACATTATGGCGGAAATGCAGGCAGATGAACTATACATAAGAAGAAACGGGGTAATTGTTTGTTTTGTACTGCAGTTTTGCGAACAATTTGGCTTTACATCTGCTGTATTGTATGTGATGATTGTTTTATATTCGGACAATTGTAGCAATGCAGGATGTCTTGTTTAATGGAGCTTATTATGAAACGACTTGAAGGAAAAAATGCAATTGTGGTTGGAGCCGGCTCAGGGATAGGTCTTGCCTGCGCGGAACGTCTTGCCGGGGAGGGGTGCCGTGTTGTCGCGGCCGATATCTCTGCCGAAGGAGTTAAGAAAACTGCTGATGCCATAAACGGTGCCGGCGGTTCTGCTGTTCCCCTTACAGTCAACCTTGCTTCCGTTAATGATATCCAGAGGATGGTTGCCGAGGCAGTATCCGTCCTCGGACGTATAGATATCCTGGTTAACAGTGCCGGAGTTGTACAGAGCAAGTCTTTTCTTGATGTAACGGAAGACGAATGGGATTTCGTGATTAATATCAACCAGAAGGGAGCTGCCTTCCTGATGCAGGCTGCAGCCCGGGAGATGGTGAAGAATGTTCCTCCCGAAGATGTTGGACACAATGTTCCCGGCAGATCCTACGGCAAGATTGTCAATTTCTCATCCATCTCCGGTCGGGGCGGTCGTCCGCTGCAGATTCATTACGCTTCATCCAAGGCTGCTGTAATCAGTCTAACGCGGTCTGTGGCTATGGCACTGGCTCCTTATGGAATCAATGTTAATGCTGTATCTCCCAGTGTTGTGGATACTCCCATGTGGCGGAAGAACGTGGAAGACAAAAAGGCCTCCCTCGGAGAGGCCGGTGCACAGGCTGAAGTTGAGCGTCTGGTGGGCAAGATCCCCCTGCAGAGGCTGGGTACAACGGAAGAGATGGCAGATGCCGTTCTGTTTCTCTGTTCCCCCGACTCCAATTATATAACAGGTCAGACCCTGAATGTGGACGGCGGCAGCGAAATGAGCTGATTCATTTTCCTCATCAGGAGGGAGATCCTTGTTCATATGAGGAAAAAACAGTAGTCTGTCTGCCTTGATCAGGAGCAGCTCAATGAAGAAGGATACTATCTACAACACTCCCATGGACGGTGTGAAACCCTTTGAGTTCAACACCGAGGTTGCCCGGGTTTTTGAAGATATGGCTGACCGTTCCATTCCCTGGTACCGGCAGGTTGAGGAGATGACTGCCTCACTGTCTGCGAGTTTCTATCAGCAGGGCAGTTTTCTTTTTGATCTCGGATGTTCAACCGCCACGGGAACAATTCTTGCCGCTAATTCTCTGCTGGGAGCAGGATTCGACCGTCCGCGTCTTGTGGGAGTTGATAATTCCGAGGCAATGTGTCTCCGGGCAGAAGAGAAAATAGCTGCCCTGTACGGTTCTGATAGTCCCGTGAGCATTAGGCATCAGTCGGTGGAAGACTGTGAAATCCATGATGCTTCAGTGGTTGTTATGAATTACACCCTGCAGTTTATCCCTCCTTTAAAAAGGGAGGAAATAATCCGGCGTATTTATGACGGGCTGCTGCATAACGGTGTGCTCATCGTCTCCGATAAAACCACCCAGAGTCATACCGATGTAAGCCGGATCTTCATTGAAAAGTACTATGATTATAAGCGGGCAAACGGTTATTCCGAGCTGGAGATTTCTCAGAAACGGGAGGCTCTGGATAATGTGCTTATTCCCTACTCGGTGGAGGAGGAGGAAGCTCTTTTCCGGGACGCCGGGTTTGCCGCAGTGGACCGTTTTTTCTGCTGGTATAATTTTTCATCTTTCCTCTGTATAAAGCGTTGATATTCATGAACAGTCCGTCTTTTTCTGAACTCTATCTTAAATCCTGGCCCTACTCCCAGTACAACCTCGCGGATGATCAGATTTGTATGATCAAAGAGCTTCGCACCAGTCGTGCGGATCAGCTTGACCGTCCTTATAATCAGCGGTGGTGGCGGAATGCGGTCCGTCTTGCGGATTTTCCCGGCTCACCTTTTTCGATTAGCGACGGTGTTGTCAACTTCGGCTCTGCGGCGGATCTCAGCGAAGGAGAGCTCTCGGTTCTGCACGGCGCGCTTATGGATCTCAAGTCCTGGCGAAAAGGGCCGTTCTGCTACGCCGGGATTGATGTTGACGCTGAATGGCGCAGCGATTTCAAATGGGACAGAATCATGAAGCTTGTACGGCCCTCGCTTCGGGGCTGTCGAATAGCCGATGTGGGCTGTAATAACCTCTATTACATGTACCGCATGCTGGAGCATAATCCGGAACTTGTTGTCGGCTGTGAACCGGTGGAGCGTTATTTCTTCTACCACTACCTTAACAGCAAGTTTTTTCCCGACCCCCGCATTCATTTTGAACTTTTCGGGGTGGATGATATGTCGGTTTACGGACGTTTCTTCGATACTGTCTTTTTTATGGGTGTTCTGTATCACCGGCGTCACCCTCTTCAGGCTCTGGAAACTTTATCTGCATCAATACGTCCCGGAGGAGAACTTATTATCGAGAGTGCAGGGATTCCCGGAGAGGATGAGATCTGTCTTTTTCCGGGAAAGCGTTATATGAAGGCCCCCGGTTGGTGGTTTTTACCAACCCCTGCAGCGCTGGAGAATATGCTTCTGCGTACAGGATTCGATGATGTGGAGATCTGCGGGGTATTTCCCATGACTCATGATGAGCAGAGGAAAACAGACTGGGTAGACACCCAGTCTCTGGAGAGTTTTCTGAACGAAGAGGATAGTGCTAAAACCGTGGAGGGATATCCTGCTCCTGTCAGAATTTATGCGAAGGCTGTCTGTCGGGGATAAGTTTTATTTTGCCGCCATCAGTTTTGATTTTATAAACCCGGCGATTGGTCTGGGGACCCTCTTGCTGTCCTGAAGAAATTTTTCAACCACCTGCTTTTTGTTGAATCCGGTAGATCGAACCATGATGGGGGTTCTGTTGGCGCTCAGGTTTTCATCGCCGGAGCTTACGGTCATGGCGTAGACTTCTCCTCCGCGCTGCCATTTTATTATTTTTTCGCTTCCGCTTTTATCGTAGCTCAGCTGGAACGCACTGACTGTCTTCTTGCGATCAACCCATATAAAGAGATCCCAGTAGTCATCGGTAAACCACACCTTGAAATCGTCACCTGGTGTCTGTCGTACATTTAAAATTCGATACATCATGGCAGAAACAGTATACAGTCAAGGATAGCGTAATTACCAGTTTTTCTTTAGACTGTTTTCATGGCACAAAAAATAATTGAAGGTGCAGGCAGTGGAACCGGCTGGAACTGTCTTGATACGCCTCCGGGAGAAGAGAAGCTTCTCTCTTTCGGAAGCAGTCGTATCTGGATTCTGCGTCAGGAGAACGGCTGGTCACTGGCGACAGAGTCGGCACAAATGCAGGACTCGCATTCCGGAATCTCATTTTCCCATGCTCCCAAACCGGAGGAACTTACCTGGTCGCGATATTACGTGGATGATCCCGCTAACAGCCTGTCGGTTGATCTGGTACTTCCCGACAGGCCTGTAGCTGCCCAGCCGAGAGAGCCTATTCTGATTCCCCACGGAGAATCAGCGGAGTTTACTACCCTGATTCCCCTTAATCTGCGGCTTATTACCAGGGAGAACAACCGGACCCTGCTTTCTTTACCGTCCATGCAGCTTTCCAAGACCTTATTCGGTAATCCTGATACGGGGGAGATCGTTTATGCTTCACCTATGGAGGTCCACCATGGCGGAAGTGATTTTTCCGTTCCTCCTTCCTGTGCCCGCTGCGATATAAAAGTGCAGAATGTTTCCGGAAGTACCCTGGATTTCAGCCGTATATGCATTCGCGTTGAGTATCTGGGATTGTACCTTGAGGACGGGATTATTGTCACCGACGGGATTGTCTTCGCCTTCCGGGGCGGTGATAACGGCAGTTCTCTCTCTTTCAACCGGAAGGGCGGTGAGGGAATAAAGAAAATTCAGCCCCCGGAAATACCGGGATATAGTAAACTGATTCGTAAGAGTTTTGATTTCTTCAAGAGTCTTACCTCTTACAGTTAGATTCAGTCAGGTTTAAGGATACCCATGCAGTTTGTAAAGGTGTTGGAACAGTTAAATTATCAGGCCATGGCAGAAGGTCTGCTGGTACTTGTCGCGGGTGTGCTTTTTATCCGGGTGTTTTTAATTCCTCTGGTAAGCATATTTCTGCGTTCCGCCTCGGTTCAATTCCGCACCGGAGCCCGCAAGCTTGTCTGGTACGGTGCTCTCTTCTTTGTACTGGTTATGGCCCTGCAGCGAATGGGAGTTGAGGTTACCGGCCTTCTGGGAGCCGCCGGAATTGCGGGAGTTGCGGTTGGTGTCGCGTCCCAGTCCTCCCTGAGTAATATTATTGCCGGTCTTTTTCTTGTTTCGGAAAAGGCGTTTACCGTCGGTGAAGTTATCAAGGTTGATACCACCGTGGGAATTGTTCATACGGTAGATTTGCTGGCGGTTCGACTCAGAACTTTTGACAATACCCTGATTCGTATTCCGCATCAGAAGCTGATAACATCAGTGGTAACCAATATAACCAGATTTCCAGTGCGGCGGATGGATTTCTCCCTGCGAGTTCCCTACGGGACCAGGCTTGCTGAAGTGGAGTCCATGCTGAAGGAGATTGTCAAAGCTAATCCACTGGCGCTGAATAACCCCGAGCCCTTTATTATGTTTACCGAGTTTTCCTCCTCCGGAGTGGAGATTCTTCTGGGAGTTTGGTTCGATAAAAACGATTATGTACAGGTAAAGAATTCCGTAACCCGGGAACTTCTGGAGGGCTTTGAAAAAGCCGGTATAGAGATCCCCTTTCCCCATGTTCATGTTGTTGAGGAGTAGATTGTAATGGCCCATATGTATCCGGAGGTACTTGATAAAGAGCAGACCGAGTCTTCCGCAGAAATCTTCATGTTTGAGGAGTTTCAGCGCCAGCTGGATGACTCCTTCCATGTTTTTCACAATGTTACCTGGACGGGGAACCGTAATCTGAGGGGAGAGTGCGACTTTGTAATCTTTCAGCGGGGGAAGGGATTTCTTACCCTGGAGGTTAAAGGCGGCAGAATTGAAAATATCAATAATGCCTGGTTTTCTGTAAACCGCTTCGGTCAGCGTATACGCATCAAGGATCCCATCAAACAGGCACGCTATGCGCAGTATGCTTTTCGGGATCTCTACCTGAGCCATTATACTGCCTCGTTCCCGGGAATTTTCTCCTGGGGGGTCTGTTTCCCTGAAGCGGTAATTCATGACAACCTCGGGCACCGCGATCTCAACGATCACAATGTGCTGCATGCCGGAAATATTGACCGCATAAACGACTGGATCTCAGAAATGTTCAGCTATATACGTCCCAATGATGAGTGGCGTATGAGCCGTCAGGAGGAAGAGCAGTTCCTGGCACTGTTCCGGGGAAACCTTGTTTTAAGGCGTTCCCTCCTGTTTGCGATGCGTCGTCAGGAGCAGGAACTGGATACCATCGATCACTTTCAGGATTATCTGCTCAATCTTTTTGATGACAAACGCCGGGTAGCCTTTCAGGGGGCTGCAGGTACTGGAAAAACCTGGCTTGCCATTAAAAAGACTATGCGCCTCTGTGAGGAAGGCAAGCATGTTCTCTTTCTCTGTTTTTCCGCCAACCTGAGGCACGAACTGAGTCAGAAGCTCGAGGGACTTTCCCGGGTAACGGTGGATACATTTCACACCTTTGCACTGAGAGTTCTGGCGGACTTCCTCAAGGCGATGATTGGTGCCGGCGGCGCACGGGAGCGGTTTATCCGCCTGATGGAACGCTGTTACCAGACCGCCGGAGACGGAGATTATTTTGATCCTTCAGCGGATTTTCAGGAGTTCCTGCGCTGGATATCAAAGGTTCCCTGTGGAATGGACCTCCGGGGACTCTACCGGAAGCATCCTGTGCTTGATGACGAGGTTTTTACCCAGGTGCTGGAGACTCTCCTCCCCGGTTCTTCCTGTGATGATGCCAGGGATTTCTTTTCCGACCGGCTGCCGTCAGCTCTGGAGGTAATCTTTCATGAGTACATACTGAAAGATACCTTTGACGCTATTGTGATTGATGAAGCCCAGGATTTTGAGGATAAATGGTGTGATATTATCAATTTCTTCTTTACCAATCAGGATGAGCGGGTTATCTACATCTTTTACGATGATAACCAGTCAATCTTTCAGCCCGATTCGAAACTGCCTGTAGTAAACCTGTTGGCGGCAAAGAATCTGGAGGACTATATATTCAGGCTGCGCAATAATCTGCGTAATACGCCCAGCATTCATTCCTTTGCTGTCAAAAAAAGTGGTCTTGGAGTTACAGCAGAGCCGTTGGAAACCGGCGGAATTGAGCCTGAGGAGAGGGATTTTCATAGCCGGAAAGATGCCATGGAGTACCTGGAAAACACCATTTCCAGCCTGCTGGAGGAGCATCATCTTACCAGAGGCATGATAACAATTCTCTCCAACCTCAGTTATGAAGCTTCCATGCTGGCAGATATGAATATGCTTGCGGGTCACCGCCTGGAACCGGATATCACCACCGCCAGCAAAGGGATTCGTTTTCGTACAGTGAGCCAGTATAAGGGTCTTGAGTCCGATGTTGTGGTATTGCTTCTGGATTATACCGTCAAGCCGGGCAAACAGCATCATAATATAACCAATGAACTTGTGTATGTTGGCTGTACCCGTGCGAAATATGTTTTATATGTGATCAATATTTTACCTGAAGGTAAAAAAAGCTGAAACTTTTTGTTGCTAACCGGGAATTTCCGTGTTAGCATTCAGTTAACAAAAAGGAGGAGCTCTGCGACAGGGAGACCGGTTGTGGAGTTTTTTTGTTAATGCAGGGGGCGATCCGGGTGGATCGCCTTTTTTTTGGTTTTTTCCAATATTTCTATCTTTTCACTCAGGAATGTACTAAGATCTTAGTATGAAACAGATACAGTGTTTTATTATTGAAATCCGTATTCCTTTAATCGTTTTGTTGGCTATTCTGATTCTGAGCGCTTCTCTCTCGGCAGAAGAGCAATTGCTTCAATCTGCTCCATCCAATTCCCAGATTGTCTTCTCTATTGAGTCACTTGGATTGGAAGGCTCTTCATTGTCAGATGAACTTGGCCAGGCGTCCCTTTTGAGTGATCTGCATAAATATTTTGGTTATGCTGCCGTTGTGATGGGAGCGGCTGCAGGAATTTTTAACCCTGCAGTAGCGGATGAGGATATACACGGTGTCCTTGGTGGAGGAGCTGCTGCTCTCAGTGCAGCAACCCTTGGGCTTGGTTTTGCCGCTCATTATGATGAAATAGGGACAGAACCTGCATGGAATTCTAATCTTGTTCACACAATTTTCGGAATAACCGGTGGTACTCTTATGATTATCGCTCCGTTCATCTCACATAGTGATCTGCATCCTATTGTCGGTGGTACAGGAGTGGTTCTTATGGGAACAGGAATTGTGTGGAAGCTTGCTTTCTAGTTTAAAGTTGACTATTTTAGCAATAAATAAATCCTTATTCAGGAGAAATTGATGAACAAACGATCAACGATACTATATCTCAGCATTTTGATTTTGCTTTCAAGTGGTATAGGAGCCTTTGCTGCAAGCCGCAATGTAGCGGTGGTTTTCTCAGAGGTTACCGGAGTAAACCGGGAGGCCTATCACTTCTTTCAAACAGAAGCGCCAAAGGCGGGAGGTGATTTTAATATAACCTCTGTCAGAGCAGATAATTCGGTGAATCCTACTGATTTTGATGCCCTTCTGGTATTTAACACCGGTATAAGTTCAGGAGTAGATCCTGCTCTGGAGTCTTTTATTGCCAACTGGCCGGATAAGTCAAAAATCATACTGCTTTCTTTCCAGAAGGGCAGCAAGGATTTTACCGTTCATTACCAGACGGCAGCGGATAACAACCTTGGGGTGGATGCGATTACCGCCGCCTCTAAGTGGCAGGGAGGATTCGGCGCGCTTTTTGGAAATGCACCTGTTCGTGCCATGCACGATGAATGGCTCAGTAAAGTTGTAACCATGATCAATGCAATGAAATGATCAGGGAGGCGGTATGATCCTGTTGAGTATGCTCTATATATTTTTACCGGCGGTTCAGATTGCCTTTTTTCTTCCCGGCAGGATGTTTCTTGGATTTAACCTGCCGGAAGCCCTGAATTACGTCGCATCCATTCTGCTTCTGCACTGGCTGCTGGCAAACGTAATAGTAGCATCAAAGCTGCCCATGCTGCAGAAGCATGTACCTTATGATAAGCGTATTCAGTTCCACATATTATCCAGTTTCGGAATTATTGTTGCGGTATTCTATCACGCAGGGTTCAAGCTCAATGCAGGATACTCTCTGGATCCGGTTACCATGTTGCTTGGGCTTGTACTTTTCGGCATGATCGGCTCGGCAATGATGTGGATACCTGTACCGTTTTTTTCACGGGTCCGTAAGCTTGTACTCAACCTGCTGCGTGGAGGAAAGGAGGGTGATTACGAGAAGTCGAAAAATTTTCACCGCTTTATACTTCCTTTTCTTGGACTTCTCATGTTCATGCATGTTTTTTCTACGGGAATTATGCTTGAGGTTAATGCAGTTGCAACCCTTCTCTATTTTGGCCTTTTTTTAACGGCTTTCGGACTGTTCTTTATTTCAAACAGTTCCAGGTTCCGAATTCCTGTTGAGGTTGTTTCTGTTGAGAAACATAGGGAGGTTGTGACCTTGAAGCTGCGTCCGGAAAAAACCTTCAGGTATAAACCAGGACAGTTTACTTTTTTCGGCAGCCGGAATTCCCGGGGAAAAAAAGAGGAACATCCCTTTTCATTTCTTTCCGTTGATCCGGAGCTGATCAGTCTCGGGATTCGTGATTTAGGAGATTTTACCAGCCATCTTGAAAATCTGAAGGTTGGTGAAAAAGCATGGATCCGCGGTGCTTTTGGAGGGTTCCGTCCAGGAAAAGAGGATGCCTTCTGCCTTATTGGTTCCGGTATCGGGGTTGTTCCGCTGATCAGTATAGTCAGAGATATGGTAAATACCGGAGATATCAGACCGGTGGAGCTCTTCATTGCAGTCAACCACAGGGATGAAATTCCCGATAAAGATGATTTTCTTAAAACCGTAGAAGGGGCGGAGAACATTAATCTGCATCTGCTTGTGTACGAAGAGGATGGAACGTTGTATTCCGCAGATTATTTTGCCGAAACTATTGGTTTTCCGAAAAACTATTCATACTATCTCTGTTCCTCTCCGGGAGTTCGAAAGATTGTAGTTAATGCTCTGGGCTCTTTGGGGGTTCACCGGCGGGCAGTGCATTTTGAGGCATTTTCATTCGGTTGATATTTTCATCTATGCGGATGATCTAAGTTGGGAGAGTTTTTCTGGTTTTGAATATACTCTTCCAACTGTTCGCTTTTTAACGGCTTGGAGAAATAATAGCCCTGAATATTGTCACAGCCAAGTTCTTCCAGATGGAGTCGCTGCTTTTCTGTTTCAACACCTTCTGCTACAAGGCTCATTCCAAGGTTCCGGGCAATGGCAATGATGTTTTTTACCATGTTGAGTGATTTCTTTTCTTTGTCAATGTTCTGAATAAATCGCTTGTCAATCTTTAATTCATCAACCGGCAGATCTTTAAGTAATCCAAGAGATGAAAACCCGGTTCCGAAGTCATCAAGAGAAATCCTGAATCCTTTCTTTCTCAGGCTGTTCAGAAGGGGAATAACAGAGTCAAGCTCATCGATAAAGATGCTTTCAGTTATTTCAAGTGTTATATCCAGGGGAGACATTTTCGCTTCCGTTACATAGCCTGTAAGCTTTTTCTGAAAATCTTCCTGGGTCAGCTGCATAACAGAAATGTTTATGGAAACACCGAATGAATTGGCTGTCCTGCTTCTTATGTATTTAATCTCCTTCATGACATTTGTCATAATGAAGTGATCCAGTTTAAGTATTTGACCGGATGATTCTGATGCTCGTATAAAATTTTCAGGCGGAACAAAGCCGAGTTTGGGGGAAACCCAGCGTATGAGTGCTTCTACGCCGGCAAGGGTTCCTTTTGCGTCTACCTGTGGCTGATACACCATAAAGAATTCATCGTTGTCCAGGGCGTTTGAAAGCTCATTCTGTAATTCAATTTTCTTAAGATAATCACTCTCCAGTTCTTTCTGGAAGATATGACTGTTTTTATGTTTCTTTTTAGCGTACAGGATTGCGACATCAGCTGCTCGTATAAGTGAATCAAGATTGTTTCCATGTTCTGGAAAGAGCGCAATACCTATGCTGGTAGAAACTCTGAACTGAAAGTTGTCAAATACAAAGGGGGTAGAAATCTTTACTGAAATTTCCTCAGCAGTAATCTGAGCGTGTCTATTTCTTTTTTGAAGAGATTCTGACTCACCACAAACAGAGAATAGGAGAAATTCATCTCCATCCATTCTTACCAGCAGAGAGTTCGTGGAGATCGCCTCAGTGCTGTTTTTTAGTCGATGGGCAATTTCTTTCAGAATGATATCACCAAATCTGTGTCCGTAAGAGTTGTTGATATTCTTGAAATTATTAAGGTCGAGAAAAAAAACTGTAAATGGTGATGCTTTCTCATGTATCCATTCTTCAAGATGACGGTTGAGATAGTTTCTGTTAGGTAATTCTGTAAGTGTATCGTAATCTGCCTGTTGTATAAGGGCTTTTTGTTTCTGCTTTTCTGTATCTGATATATTCCTTGCAAGAACAAAGAGGACAAGGAAGACGATGATATTCAGGAAAAAGATTTGACTTAGGAAAGGAGAGAATTCTCTCTTTATTACCTCAGGATTAATAATAGAAATAACCAGGTATTCATATCGTGCATTATATATTGAACTTGAGATTATATTTTCCTCAATGGTAAAAATATTACCGTCCTGGTAGATGGTTTTTACTCCATATTTTCTTTTTATTGCTTTTTCTGCACTATCCCATATTTTCTTGTCATGAGGATTTTTATAAAAAGCAGGATTTGCCTGTTCATTAGATGTCGAACGAAACTGTACATATCTGTCGCTTGTTCTAATAATGGTGGTAATGTTTGAAGAGAGCATATGAAAAGGCTTTGAAAAATAGCCAGATGACTTATTTACTTCCAGAAGCAGTGCAATGACAATTCTGACTTCCCCATTTCTATCGCGAATGCTTTTTCTTACTGGAATTACCACTTTGTCCAGGGGGAAGAAATAGTTTGTTCTGCCCAATACGATATTCTTGCTGTGTAAAGTTTTTGTAAATGATTCTCGGGATTCTTCCTGTTTAAGCAGGTTGGGTATATGTGCTGTTTCATTTGAGTTGCTGAGATACAGATACTTCCCTTCAGGGCTTATGAGGCCATATGCGGCGATATCGGGATTTTTGTTCAGAAGTCTGTCATACGAGGAAAAAGCTGCTTCCAGTGACTGGTCCTGTTCCATCGACAAATATGTAGATGCGATAATTGAAATCAGGGACTCCTGTTGATCAATGAGAGATGAAAAAGAATTGTCAATTAGCTGTATATGGCTTTCCTGGCGTGCGATGTAAGTGTCGGTAATACTGGTATACTGGTGTGTTGCAAGAATGGCCGAAAAGATGAGCAAAAAGAGTACAACTACAAATAATAGTAACCAGATATTCCGTTTAAACAGCATTTTAATTTATCTCTCTTAATTATTATCGAAAAAATGCTAAAAAAATCGAGAATTAAAAGATCTTATTGAGTTTTGGGCAATGTTAATTATGTGTACACTGCTTAGTTAACTCAGGGAGGCAGCTCCTGATGGTTGATGTTTTGTTTACTTCAAATCTCGACTGTAAGAAATAAAGATTCTCCTGTGACGAAGCGGGCATGAGGCTTATTTGCTGATAGGTTCCTGTTATAAAACGGTTTTTTCTATATTTCTTTGTTCGCTGCTCAGTAGTTCTGTTCTAGCATATGCTCACTGAGAAAAGAAAAGAATCTGCTCCCGTAAAAAATAATGTGATCCAATAAAGGGATTCCAAGGATTCGTCCCGCTTCCGACAAACGGTGGGTAATCTCTGTGTCTTCGTTGCTTGGTTCCAGGTGTCCTGATGGATGGTTGTGTGCGCAGATTATTGCTGCTGCCGACTCTTCAAAAGCTGGACGAAACACCTCCCGGGGATGTACCAGGGTGCGATTTACCAGCCCTACGGATACGGTATGGATTCCGGTGACCTCGTGAGCCCCGTTTAAGGTAATGCACAAAAAGTGTTCCTGGCGCCTGCTGCCGAAGTGGCGGATGAGGGGAATCAAGTCTTCCGGGCTCCGTACGGTGCTCTCGGCGGGTTTCAGCCTTCGGCGGCAAAACTCCCAGAAGGCCAGAATCTGGGCAGCCTTTGCAGCCCCCATGCCGGGGATTCCGGTGAGGTCTTCAAAGGCTGGCGGGCCAGGATTGCGGTCAAAGCAGTCCAATAGACTCCTGGCAATGGTTTCCACCTTGTGACCCCGTATTCCGGATCCGAGCATTGCGGATAAAAGATTTTCATCTGAAATTGTAGCGGTTCCATGCCTGGCGATCTGTTCTCTGGGGAGATCCCGCGGAGGAGGGGAGTTAAGGTCATATGCGGTATCCATATTTGTAGATACCGCATTATATGTATGTTGATTCTATTCTGATCTGTTAATTTTTCAAATATGCTGCAGCAACCCGGGCTGCCTCGGAATTTCCGGATGATATGGATTTGAGCATTGCGGTTCCCTTCTGCCGGTCACTGCTGCCTGATTCATACAGAGAGATTCCAAGGAGAAGTTTTTCCTCCTCTCTCTCCAGGGGAAGGATCTTCTCGTTCTGCTGAAGAACTCCAGCGGCTCTAACGGGATTCCCGGAGTTCAGCAGCAGCTGGGCGTGATAGAGGCGGTATTCAGCATACCACGGAGCATAGGGGTTTGCTTCGATGGTTTTCAGGGTGTTCAGTGCCGGACCGGGATTCCCGGACAATGCCTGACTGTAGGAAACTAAGAAGGTCAGCTCCATTTCGGATTCTATTTCGCCGAAATCTCTTGCTATCTCAAGTCCTTCGGTAAATGTGTCCAGAGCTCCCGTTACATCTCCCTGCTGCAGTTTTTCTCTTCCGGTGCCTATGAAGGCTTCACTTTCACCACTGAGCCAGGTAAGTTCTGTTTCGTCCTGCGCTGCACCACGGACCCCCATGACGCTTGACGGATTCACTACGGAATCATCAGAAATCAGCCTGCTTATACGGTTTCCCAGTAAATTGGAGAGCGGTGTGTTCTCGCGTTTCTGTGCCTGGCCCAGTACGGATGCAAGTTCGTAGGTTCCGGGGCCGGTAAGGGTCAGGCTTTTTCCGCTGCCTTCAAGTTCGACGACAGTATCATCTTCAATCAGTATCCTGTCTGTACGACTGACACTGCTGCCGATATCCAGGTATTCTTCTTCTCCCTGGGAAAGCAGAAAAGCATCGCCGCTCATGTAGGTTATGGTAAAGCTCTGGGCATAAAGGCCGCCTATGCTGAGTATCAGAATTACTATCAGGTAGAGAAGTGAAAAACGTTTCATTACCCTGCTCCCTTTGTTTGGGTTCGGTTTCAGGCCGGTTTCAGGCCTATCAAAAAGAATACATATAATGTATCCCTCTTTTCTCTATCTTTCAAGTAAGTGCACAAAGTCGATCTAAAGGAAAAATGGCCGTCCCTCGGTCCTGGTTTTACGGGGAAAGGACGGCCGGATTCCGGTCAGGTAGCTTTTTCGCCCTTGGCGATTAAAATCTTACCGGAGCGAACCATCTCAACAACTCCGTAGAAGCTGCACATGGCGTGTACTCGGTCCAGTTTCTCGGAGTCTCCTGAAACCTCAAGGGTCAGGGTTTTTTCACTCATATCAACAATTTCACTGTTGAAAGCAGCTGCTATCTGCAGGACTTCCGGCCTTTTCTCCGGGTTGCAGGTCAGTTTAATCAGCAGCAGTTCTTTCTGGATTACGTTCTCGGCAATATTATCCGTGGCGTGAACCACATCAATCAGTTTATTCAGCTGTTTTAGTATCTGATCCAGGGTTTTTGCATCGCCTGTTGCCACAATGTTCATATGGGAAAACTTGGGGTCATGAGCGCTGGAAACAACCAGGCTGTCGATATTGTATCCTCTTCGGGCGAATACCAGGGACACTCGTATCAGGACTCCCGGTTTATTAGCTACATACAGACTGATGGTATGCTGGCGGTTAGAAAGGTCCGTGCTGCTCATTATGTTCCTCCTGTGGGTTTTTCTAACTTCACATTTTTGGGTACCTCAAGCAGCATGGCGCTGTAGGGTGCTCCGGATGGAATCATGGGGAAAACGTTATCCTCTTTTTCAACTTCGGCTTCGATGATACAGGGGCCGTCATTGTAATCAAGAGCAGCTTTTAATACTCTTCGTACATCGGCGCTCCTCTTTATTCTGAAGCCCTTGCAGCCGTAGCTTTCTGCAAGTTTAACGAAGTTGGGATTGCCTATCATGTCTACCCCGGAAAGCCGGTTGTCATAGAACATGTTCTGCCATTGCCGTACCATTCCGAGATAGTTGTTATTGATTATGAGTACCTTCAGGGGCAATTTGTTGATAACTGCCGTGGCAAGTTCACAGAGGGTCATCTGGAATCCACCATCGCCGACAATTGCAACAACTGTTTTATCCGGTTCTCCCAGGGCTGCGCCTATTGCTGCGGGAAAGCCGAATCCCATGGTTCCCGCTCCTCCGGAACTGATCCACTGGTAACGGTGGGAAATGGGGTAGTACTGTGCTGCCCACATCTGATGCTGTCCTACGTCGGTACTTATGACCGCATCGCCATTGGTCAGTTTATAGAGCTCATCGATTACATGCTCGGCTTTAAGTTTTCCTTCCTTGCGGTATTTCAGGGGAAAGTTTTTCCGGTAGCGTTTAACCTCCAAAAGCCAGTCTTTTGTATCGCCCGGAGTAGCAATGGCGGCGATTGCCTCGGTCACCTGTCTGGCGTCCCCGATTATTTCGCAATTCACCTGTATTGTCTTGTTAATTTCCGCCGGATCAATATCTATATGAATCTTAACCGCTCCGGCACAGAACTCATCAAGTTTTCCGGTAATTCTGTCATCCCAGCGGGAACCGATGGACATGATCAGGTCGCAGTTGTCAACCGCTTTGTTTGCATAGGCTGTTCCGTGCATACCTAACATACCAAGGTTCAGTTCGTGGGTTTCCGGTACACAGCCTTTTCCCAGCAGGGTGTTTACTACGGGAATCTGCATTTTTTCCGCAAGATAGGTAACTGTTTTACCTGCACCGGAGATTACTGCCCCATGGCCTACCAGCAGAAGAGGCCTGCGGGCACGGTTCAGCATTTCTGCGGCGGTTTCTATTGAGTTTACATCGCCTTCTGTAGGGACAACATAACCGGGGAGGTGGAAATCCTCGTTGTAGGTTGGGTCAATCATGGCACTGGATACATTCTTGGGCAGGTCGATCAGAACGGGGCCCGGTCTTCCGGTTACTGCCAGATGAAAGGCTTCCCGAACAATTCTGGGAATATCCTGTGCGTCCTTAATCAGATAAGAATGCTTCACCACAGGATAAGAGATACCGGACACATCTGCTTCCTGGAAGGTGTCCAGGCCCAGGTTTGTTGTAAGCTGCTGGCCGCAGATAATAACCATGGGGACGGAATCCATTTGTGCTGTCAGTATTCCTGTTATTGTATTGGTTGCTCCGGGTCCTGAGGTTACCAGAACAACACCGGGTTTTCCCGTGGCCCTAGCAAAACCGTCGGCCATGTGGGTTGCTCCCTGTTCGTGGCGGGTGAGTATCAATTTCATTGGTGAATCTACCAGGGCATCGAATACCGGGATAGCATTTCCTCCGGGGTAGCCGAAAATATATTCAACTCCCTGTTGTTGGATGATATCGACAAGTACTTCTGCGCCGGTTCTGAGGTTTTTGGTCATTATAGTCTCCGTTTTTCTCAGTGGCTCTGCCGCTCCGGAGGTTTTCCGCCTTTCCGATGCAACTTGTATAGATAGTATTGGTTGATGCTGGCTTAGTCAATAAAAAATAACCGAAAAATATATAAAAACTTGTTGATATGGTAAAAATGCTGCAAAAAATAACGAAAATAATTGTAAGTCCGGCTTTATATGAATTTTTTATAAAAAAACATGAAAAGAAAATGGATAAGTTTGCAGAAAATCTGTTGATCGTGACAAAATAGTTAAAAATGTTTTATTTTCCCTGCGGGAAAAGTTTGTTGACAACCGGGGGGGACCATTTTACAGTTGCCTATGAACCTGAAGAAAATCCTGAGTAATGAAGTTGTTTCTATAAACCTTCAATCCACCAACAAAAAAGATGTATTGGAAGAACTGTTGGATTTGATGATGAAGAGCGGAAAGGTTTCCGACAGAAAGTCCGCACTTGCCGCGATTCTGGAAAGAGAAGAGAAAATGTCCACGGGCATTCAGCATGGAGTTGCCATTCCCCATGGGAAGAGCGATGCTGTGACTGAGCTGGTCGCCTGTATAGGGATAAAAAAGGAGGGGCTGGATTTTCAGGCTCTGGACGGGGAACCCAGTAAGATATTTATCATGACTTTATCTCCGACAAGCAGGACCGGTCCGCATGTACAGTTTCTCGCAGAGATCAGCCAGCTCCTCAAGACTGAGAAAGACCGCGATCAGATACTGAATGCCGCAAGTTCCCGGGAACTTCTCGATTTGTTTCATTGAAAGGTACCTGATACATGAAAAAACAACTTTTTATACCTCTTTTGTTCCTTCTGCCGGTGATGATTTTTGCCTCCAGTGACAGTGCTCATGCCATCTCATCTTCGGAATCAATGAATCATGTGATGACCCGGCTTATGCTTCAGCTTGCTGCGGTTATAATCAGTGCCAAAGTTATGGGACATGTTTTTTCCCAGGTGCTCAGGCAACCCAGGGTTCTCGGGGAGCTTGCAGCAGGGATGATTATTGGTCCCTATGCCCTCGGGTCACTGATAATTCCTTTTCTTCATGGTCCCCTGTTTCCGGTTTTCGATGGGGCCCTGCCGATACAGCCGGAACTCTACGGATTTGCCGTCCACGCATCCATAATTCTTCTTTTTCTGGCCGGACTTGAGACCGATCTCCCCACCTTTCTCCGTTTTTCCGGCCTCGGTTCAGTGGTTGGCCTGGGAGGTGTGGTTGTCTCTTTTTTTCTTGGAGACTTTACGGCTGTTCTTTTTCTCCCTCAGGTTCACTCGTTCACCGATCCGGCAGCGCTTTTTCTCGGTACCCTGTCAACGGCAACTTCTGTTGGTATTACAGCCCGTATTCTTTCAGAAAAAAAGAAGATGTCCTCACCGGAGGGGGTTACTATTCTTGCTGCTGCTGTTCTTGATGATGTAGTGGGAATTATCCTGTTAGCCGTGGTGGTGGGGATTACCAAGGCGGAAACCAGTGGTGTTCCACTGGATTGGGCGGGGATTGGTATTATTGCCGCAAAGGCTTTCGGGTTCTGGCTGATCTGTACCATAATCGGGATTCTTGTCGCCCCCAGATTAACCAAAGGTCTTAAGCATTTTGAAGGTATGGACACCATTGCGGGTATTGCCTTCGGGATTGCTCTTGTTCTGGCAGGGCTGTCGGAAACCGTGGGACTTGCGATGATTATCGGAGCATATGTTACCGGACTTTCTCTTTCCCAGACCGATATTGCCCATGAGATAAGGGAAAACCTTTCGGGGCTTTACTCGTTCTTTGTTCCAATTTTTTTCTGCGTTATGGGCATGATGGTGGATTTCGCCTCCCTGGTTCCCGTCCTCGGTTTCGGGCTTCTCTATTCTGCAGTTGCGGTTGCTGGAAAGCTCATCGGCTGCGGGATTCCGAGCCTGCTTACCGGCTTTAACATGAAGGGTGCATTCCGCATAGGTGCCGGTATGCTTCCCAGGGGGGAGGTTACCCTCATTGTTGCGGGGATCGGTCTCTCCTCGGGTGCTATCGGCAAGGATCTTTTCGGTGTTGCCATAATGACCCTGCTTATAGCCACAGTTATAGCTCCTCCGTTACTGATCCGCAGTTTTGAGGGCGGCAGCGGTTATACTCGAAAACAGGCTAAAAAGCATTCCGACGAGCCGGTTCAATCCTTTGACCTTGAATTTCCATCTCTGCGTATGACCGATTTCATGCGGCAGGAGATGCTCAAGGCTTTTCAGAATGAGGAGTTTTTTATTCACCGGGTCGATTCAGCCAGAGAGCGGCTCTATCATATCCGCAAGGATGACGTGCTTCTCAGCCTTGTTCAGAAAGGTTCCACAATATCAGTCCGAACCGCACCTGCTCACGAACAGTTTGTGCGGCTGCTTCTGCTTGAAGAGGTTCTTGAATTGAAGGATCTTCTGAAATCAATGGAGAGTATGAAGGATCCTGATGCAATGGGGGCAAATCTGCTGATGGGACTTTTTACTGACAACAGTGAGACAACATAACAAGCTGTTGTTCTGATTATTCATACTGCCTGTACACGGTATTCTGTATTTGAAGTACGCTGTTGCTCAGTTTCTCGATAAGTATCTTAAAATCCTGTCCGGTCATCCCTGCAGAGCGTCGTGCCAGAAGAGACAGTTGCTGGGGATTGTCCGGCAGGGTATGAAGCTGCAGATCTTCAAAAAGCTGCAGGAAGTGTTCCGTTCTGCGAAAGAATCTATATGCCCTGGTAAGGGTATATTGATCTGAAATGCTGAGTATGTCATTGCTTCCAAGACGGTGCAGCGCTTCCAGGGTTGATGTGCAGTAGAGGTCGGGGTTCTTTCTTCCGTGAATCAACTGAAGGACCTGCACGGTAAACTCTATATCCCGTATTCCGCCGGGCCCGTTCTTTATTTCCCTCCGGCCTGCCTTAACATCTTTATTGTGTTTAAGCGAAAGATCCCGGTTATTCCGGTTTTCCCGGATAATTTCGCCTGGAGATGATGCTTGAAGCAGCAGCTTTTGCCTGACCTCAAGAAACTGTTTATTTGTGGTTTTGTCTGGACTGATCAGAGAAAGCTTCAGTAGCGCCTGAATTTCCCAGATTCCTGCATGATTACGATAATAGTCTTCCAGCCCGGTTATATTTGTGACAACAGCGCCGCTTTGCCCGTATGGACGCAGGCGAAAGTCTATCCGGTAACCGCGGCCGAAGGCGGATGGCGCAGAAAGCAAATGCCGAATACGCATAAGTAACCGGCGCTCCTCTTCGGTTGAGAGTCGCGAGGTTGATTTCTCACTGCTGCGAATTCCGATAACATCCAGATCTGATGAATAGTTCAACTCTTCTCCGCCAAGCTTGCCGAAAGCCCCGATAATGATGGGGGGATCACCTTTTCCTCCATGTTCTTTCCAGGCGAAGTTCAGCGCAGCAGTAATTTGACTTTCTGCCGTATAGGACAGCTCGGCAATTATTTCTTCCAGCGGGGCATTGAAACAGATGTCCCGGATTCCTGTTCTTAGATATTCGATTTTCTTTTGCCGGCGGAGATGTTCAACAAATGAGTTTTCATCGGCAAGGTCGGACTCTGTCCGGAGTTGTATTCTTTTATAGTATTCATTCCGCTCCAGTGGACGTCCTATACCTTCGGGATCAGTAGCTTCAGTGAAAAGGTCCGGTTCAAGAATGAGTATGTCGCTTAAAAACTGGCTCCCGGCAAAAAGCTTTATTAGAAGTGTTATTCGTGTCGGCTGTTCAAGCAGCTTGTTAAAGTATTCCCCGCTCCCGGGAGTCCCCGAAATAAAGCGCTCCCAGTTATTCAATGCCATATCAGGGTCGCTTATGCGCTTTAGTTCCTCCATGGCGAGGACTGCAACGATGGCAAAGTTTTTTCTACTGCCGGCAGCCTGCGCTAGGCTCTCAATATTGTAGATTCCCCGCTCCGGGTTGCTGAAACCATACTGATGGAAGATGGTCTTTTTGCGATCATCCGGCATTTCCGGATTCAATATTACATCTGCAATGGTTCCTTCCCCTGGTGATGCGAGGGAGTCACTGCCAATACTCTGTTCAACAAAACGTCTGACCAGGGCAGTCTTTTCGGCAAAATCGGTGAGCAGCCGGTCCTGAGGCAGCATTCCTTTCTGGTTTCCTGAATAATTCATTCTTCTTGCCAAATGTCTGAACTCATCTGAATCTCTCTCGGGGAGCCAGAGATCCAGGGCATTTCCCCTGAGCATCCTCAGGGCATTAATGAGCTTTCTTAAAAAGAAATAGGCCTGGCGGATTTCTTCGGCAACCTGCCCCTGAACAACACCGGCGCGGGCAAGCTCTGACAATGCGGCGCCTACACTGGGGGTTCGCAAAGAATTATCTTCCCGTCCGTGTATAATTTGAAGAATCTGAACAGTGTACTCAATATCAACCAGTGCTCCGGTAGAAAATTTTGCATTGAATTGTCCCGGTGAGGATTTTTCCTGCAACTGTTTCTTTCGTAACGCCTGCAACTCTGTAAGGTTGATTGAACCTTCTGAGTAGATGATTTCATCACGGATGGATTCGACTCGTTTGCCGAAATCCTCACTTCCGCATATGTAGCGAAGCCTGACCAATGCGAGACGTTCAAAGGAATGGGCTGTATTCTGGTAGTATTCTGTGAAATGCTGCAGGCTTGAGGCATGAGGGCCTGCGCTTCCGTGGGGCCGCAGACGGAGATCTACATGGAAGATTCCCTCCTGTTTCGCTTCAATGAGGCTTGTAGCATCTTTCACCAGTCGGTTATAAAACTCTGTGTTTTCTATGGGTGTAGCACCATCAGTTTTTCCCATATCGGAATATAGGCAGAGAAGTTCAATGTCCGATGCATAGCCAAGGGCTGTCCCCCCCAGCTTGCCCAGGCCCAGCACACCATAAGAGACAGGTATCCCCGCAATGGTTCGCGGAGTTCCAAAGCGTTCCTTTAAACGGTTTTCCGCCAGGGAAAATGCGGTGGAGACCACCGCCTCTGCCAGAGAGGTAAGATCCTGAGAGAAACTGAGGAACTCTTCATCCGGATGCAGCATCTGATAAAGATCAATCTTAAAAATCTCATCATCTTTGAATTTATTAAGAGCTTTAACCTTATCCTTGAAATTTTTGATTTTTGAAAGTGCCGCCTGAAGCCGGAATTCGAAATCCCTTCTGCTTGTATTTTGCTTTGGAAGAGCCATTCCTGAATTTTCCTGCAGCAGTGGCAGTATGTTTTCATATTGCAGACGAAAAAAATCCTCCCAGAAGAAATTGCTGGTACCAAGCAACCTGGCTAGATCGTGAAGAATATTCGGGTTGTCCAACAAATCCATCCAACGATCAGGATCTGATGTGAGGATCAGATCTTCAATCATCGTTTCGAAGCGGACAATAGCGGCGTATGGGTCGGGGGCATCTTTCAAAAACCAGGTGAACTGTTTCGTCAGGAGTATTGAGAATTTGAGTCTTCCGAGTGTTTCCGGCCTGTCAAAGTCATGCTCTCTATGGGGAGTAAGCTTGAAGCGGTCATGGATAGTGTTTCCGGACGTCTTTATTTCGACCTGATCGATAGAGATGTTCTGCAAAGTAATTGCAGTGGCCACTGAATAGAGGAAGAAAGAACTGTTCTGGGATTTGAGATCAATCCAGACCGCCGGTGAATCACCCTTCGGTTCGACATTCAGTTCCACCGGCTGAAGCAGTTCGTCCGCATAGTCTTCCTGCTGCTGAATGGCCAATGAAACCCATTCGTTTACCCGCCGACGAGCGGAGTCGGGTTTCTCTTCAAGCAGCAGAGAGGTCAGCTCCTCCAGGCGGGATGTAAGCGCTTTGCGTGCTGCTGCGACTGAAAGAGTATCAGGAAGAATGGCATTGAAATTGTCGAGTATAATTCCGGATGTCAGAGTTTCTATTCTTCCGCTGCGGATATCTATTCCAAGTGATGAAATTACTCCCACCAGCAGAGAAAATACAGAGGGAAAATCATAGGTGGCTATTACTATGGTAATACGTTCTGTGGAGTAGCTGTTCAGCTCGGCAATAAATGGAGTTGAACTGTCAATAAGACTGTTGAACCTGTTGTCATCAATCCCCATGTATAGCTCCGGTTACTCCCTTTTTTTATCGTCCACCTGTTAAAGGTAGGGAAAACCCGGGATGTAGAAAAGGAAAAAACGGCCCCCTCTGAACCTCGGAGGGGGCCGTTAGTGGAAAGCGTACAGCAGATGATACTAAATATCGTAGTAGAGGGCGAATTCCCATGGGTGAGGTCTAAGGTTAAGTGCTTTTACCTCGTTCTCCATTTTATACTCTATCCAGGTATCAATCACATCCTGGGTGAAAACGTCGCCGCGGAGAAGGAATTCATGGTCGCTTTGCAATGCGTCGAGAGCAGCACTCAGAGAACCCGGTGTTTTCGGTACCTTTGCCAGTTCCTGGGGTGGTAAATCATAAATGTCTTTGTCCAGTGGATCACCGGGGTCAATCTTGTTGAGAATTCCGTCCAGTGCAGCCATGCACATGGCAGAGAAGGCTAAATACGGATTGCTGGATGGATCGGGGCAGCGGAATTCAAATCGTTTCGCTTTTTCTGAAGCCGAGTACATCGGAATACGGATAGAAGCTGAACGGTTCCGGCTCGAATAGGCCAGATTTACCGGAGCTTCAAAGCCGGGAACAAGGCGTTTATAGCTGTTTGTTGTGGGGTTTGTGAAGGCCAGCAGGGCCGGAGCGTGCTTCAGCATTCCTCCGATCGCCCACAGGGCAGTCTGAGAAAGTCCTGCATACCCATCTCCGGCAAAAAGGTTTTTGCCGTCTTTCCAGAATGACATATGTACATGCATTCCCGATCCATTGTCGTTAAAAAGAGGTTTGGGCATGAATGTTACTGTGCGGTTATATTTTTTGGCGGTATTCTTGATGATGTATTTGTACTTCAGTACATTGTCCGCCATTTCCACCAGAGGTGCGAACCGCATATCTATTTCACACTGTCCTCCGGTGGCCACTTCGTGATGCTGTGCCTCGATGGCAATCCCGATTTTTTCCATTACCAGCATCATTTCGGAGCGAATATCCTGAAGGCTGTCTGTAGGAGGTACTGGAAAGTATCCCTCTTTGTATCTTGGTTTGTATGCAAGATTGGGATTCTCGTCCCTTCCGGTATTCCATCGTCCTTCTATGGAATTCAGGTGATAGTAACCTTCATGTTCATTCTGATCGAAACGTACGTCGTCAAAAATGAAGAACTCCGCCTCCGGTCCGATAAAAACCGTATCGGCGATGCCGGAAGACTGAAGATACGTAACGGCTTTACGGGCGATATTACGGGGGTCCTTTGTGTATTCTTCGCCGGTAATGGGATCGCATATATTACATACAAGGACCAGGGTAGTATGCTGGAAAAAGGGGTCAATGAAGGCGGATTCGGGTACCGGCTTAACCAGCATATCTGATTCGTTGATTGCCTGCCAGCCGCGAATACTTGAACCGTCGAAGCCCAGACCGTCTTCAAAGGTTGATTCTTCTATTTCGTGGGCCGGAACAGAAAAATGCTGCCAGAGGCCGGGGGAGTCCATAAACCGCAGGTCGACTACCTCTACCTGCTCTTTCTGCATTAATTCAAGTACATCTTTCGGTGTTTTTATACTGCTCATCTTTTATTCCTCCGTAAGTTTTTGTGAAATTAGGCAGGAAGCTCAGATGTAAGGCAGGGCGGTTGCGCAGGCTTTGTCTGCTCTGATTAAAATATATTGCCAGTATGGCATGGAAAATAGGAAAAATAAAGACAAAACTGCATCTTGAATGGAAAAATACTACAGAATTGTCAATCTGTATGCTGTTTCTGTAATAATCGTAGTATAAAAAAAGCCCCGCAAAAGCGGGGCTGAATAATCGTTTTCAGGCGTATTACAGCCGGAAAAGAAGATCTTCGTAGGTGGGGAAGGGCCAGTAGTTTTTGCCTACCAGTTTCTCCAGTGCATCTCCGTGCACTCGGAGTTCCTCCATCTTTGCAAATACTTTGAATTTGAATGCTTTTCCCATGGCAAAAGCATCTGCTTCTTCGTTTGCTGCAGCGATCTCTTTTTTAAGCTCATCGGATTTGGCTTTAAGACCTTTGAGTTCGGTGGTAATTGCCTTCAGGAGGTCTGTCTGAGCGCTTACATCACCGCCGGCAGCCTTAACTGCTGCAATGCCTTCCGCAAGCTCTTTCGCGTATGAAGCAGCTGCTGGGAAAATCTGCAGATCAGCCATCTCCACCATTACGCTAGCTTCGATGTTGAGCTGCATGCAGTATTTCTCAAGATAGACTTCAAAACGTGACTCTAACTCTTCCTTTTTGAAGACTTTGTGTTTTTCAAAAAGTGCTACAGATTCGGGAGAAATGATCTCTGCAATTGCTTCAACAGTTGTTTTAATGTTGGGGAGCCCGCGCTTTTCAGCCTCTGCAACCCACTCATCAGAATAGCCGTTGCCGTTGAAGATAACCCGTTTGTGAGCAATATATGCTTCTTTAACCAGTTTCTGTATTGCTGCATTCTTGTCGGATGCCTTTTCCAGCTCGTCGGCAAACTCAGAGAGAATCTCGGCAACCGCTGTGTTGAGAACAACGTTGGGGCCGGCAATAGAGTCTGAGGAAGGAACCATACGGAACTCAAACTTGTTACCGGTAAAGGCAAAGGGGCTGGTACGGTTACGGTCGGTGATATCCCGGGGAAGCTTAGGCAGGGTGCTTGAACCAAGTTCAAGCTTGCCGGCGTCGGACTTATTGGCAGCTGCGCTGCCTGATACTGCTTCAAGGATATTTTCCAGCTGATCTCCAAGGAAGATGGAGATAATTGCAGGGGGCGCTTCGTTTGCTCCAAGGCGGTGGTCGTTACCGGCATTGGCAGCAGACATACGCAGGATTTTAGAGTATTTGTCTACAGCTTTAATTGTTGCTGCAACGAAAAGCATGAACTGGGCATTGTCATGGGGGTTGTCGCCGGGCTCAAGGAGGTTCTGACCGTCGTCGGTACCCATTGACCAGTTGTTGTGCTTACCTGAACCGTTTACACCCGCGTAGGGCTTCTCGTGCAGGAGGCATACCAGTTTGTGCCGGCTGGCAACCTTTTTCATGGTTTCCATAACCAGCTGGTTCATGTCGGTTGCTACATTGGAGGAATCAAAAATGGTAGCAAGCTCGAACTGACTGGGGGCAACCTCGTTGTGCTGGGTTTTTGCGGAGATTCCAAGTTTCCAGAGTTCGTAGTTGAGTTCCCGCATGTAATCGGAGACCCGTTCTTTAATGGAACCGAAATAGTGGTCGTCCATCTCCTGACCTTTGGCGGGCATTGAACCGAAAACGGTGCGGCCGGTAAGAAGCAGGTCGGGACGCTTGTTATAGAACTCGCTGTCTACGAGAAAGTATTCCTGTTCGGGACCTACAGTGGTGATTACCCGTTTGCTGGTCTCGTTTCCAAGGGTTCGCAGGATGCGCAGAGCCTGCTTGTTGATTGCATCCATGGAGCGAAGAAGGGGAACCTTCTTGTCCAGGGCTTCTCCGTGATAGGAGATAAACGCTGTAGGTATATAAAGGGTAACACCGGTTGCATCCTCTTTGAGGAAAGCAGGAGAAGTAGTGTCCCATGCGGTGTATCCGCGGGCTTCGAATGTCGCCCGAAGACCGCCGGAAGGAAAGGACGATGCATCGGGTTCTCCCTGGATCAGTTCCTTGCCGGAAAACTCCAGGATCACTTTACCGTCGCCGGTGGGTGAAATAAAAGAATCATGTTTTTCTGCGGTAAGACCGGTAAGGGGCTGGAACCAGTGGGTATAGTGGGTAGCGCCCTGCTCAATGGCCCAGTCTTTCATTGCATTTGCTACAACTTCCGCTACTTCCAGGCTTAATTCGGCCTCGCCGGCCTGGACTTTCTTGACTGCTTTGTAAATGCTTTTAGGGAGTCTTTCCCGCATTACTGCGTCGCTGAATGAATTGCAACCGTAAACCTTCGTTAACGGATTGGATGTAAAATCAATCTCTGTGCGTGCCACATTACGCTCCTTGGTGGAATTTTTACTTCTAAATAGAAGCAAGAAACATGCCAGAATAAACCAGCTTTTTCTTAATATATATTCTGCAATGAATTAGTTCTTCAATGCAAAAATTACCTCTTTGTTAAAACGGTAAAAAACTACCCCCGGGTATGAAAATTGAAAAAAAACTTCTGATCTGTAATCAGATTTTATCAGTTCCCCGGGCAGGGACATGTCGGATCAACATATACCCGGTATTTACGTACAAAGCCGGACGGACGATAGGTCATTTTCGCCTGTCGCAGTCCGGGATCGCCAAGATCCTGCTCTCTGTTGATGAAACTGAAATGATGAGGCAGGATGGAGGCGAAGGATTTATTAATGAACTGATAAATGCCCTTGTAATCTCCCACAGCTTTCTCAAAATGTACCACTACTCCCTTGCCTCGTGCAATGGATTCGCCGAGAACATATGCTGCGGGTGTTCCGTCGACATAATAGAGGTAGCCCCACAGGTCAAGAATGTTGATGAGATCAAGCGCCTCCAGGGCTGCCTTTGTGTCGCCCGGGTCATCTCTTCCCTCTGCCCACTGGCGTGCAACCTGGAAGGCATCCCCGATATTGTTTTCGTCTATCTTTATTTCCGAGTACTCGTAGTTGTTGAGAAACTGTTTTACCAGATTTCGCTTTTTGTGATATTTCTTTCCCGGAAGGTTGGCCAGATCCCTGGTCAGATAAAGATAGTCAAAGTTGTCCCGGTCCTCTATCAGGCAGAAACCCATTCTTTCGAGCTCTATCCGGGAGGCAGCTGCAACAGGTTCCGCCAGGTTCTTTATATAGGTATGGTCTGCGAAGAGGGAAACAAGTGTCTCCTGATCGGGCAGCCCGGAAGGAAGCATTACAAAGTTCTCTCCGTCTTTTATACCTGAGATTATATGGTTTCCATCCTTCAGCCTGCTTATCCTGTAGTTGTACGTATCACGAAACAGGAAGAGATTGGCAAAGGTGAATTCGGATATGCCGAATTTAAGATGTGCAAGAGGCGGATGCAGCTCGTCACGCATATCCGCGCTTATGGGTTCAAACTCTGGGTAGTCCGGTATCTGCATTGCATCAATATAGATAATCACTTACTAAAAGGCAACTCACCATGATATACTCAGGCCGTTATGCAGAGATTGAATCGAATTGTATCCCCCGATCTTTTGGAACGTTTTATTCGTTATGCCAGAATCTGGACGACATCGGATGCTCATATAAACAGTTCTCCCACCACAGAACGTCAGTGGGATCTCCTGCGCCTGCTTCATGAAGAATTAAACGCCATGGGAGTGGTGTCGGAACTGGATGATCAGGGCTTTCTTATCGGTAGGATTCCGGGCAGAGGAAAAGGTACAGGTGCTCCTGTTATCGGCTTTATGGCCCATGTTGACACAGCGGCGGATGTATGCGGCAAAGATGTGAAACCAAGGGTGCATAAAACGTGGGATGGAACACCTGTCATGCTTGAAAACGGCGTTATCCTGGATCCTGCAGAGCTGGATGATCTTGGAGACTGTATCGGCCAGACGATTATTACTTCCGACGGAACTACTCTGCTTGGGGCTGATGATAAAGCCGGTATTGCGGAGATTATGGCAGCTGTTGAGTATCTTTCCGCACATCCAGAGCTTGATCATGGACCACTGGAGATAATCTTTACCCCCGATGAGGAGACTGGCAAGGGAATGGACCGGTTTCCCCGGGAAAAACTTAAATCCCGCTGTTGCTATACTCTGGACGGTGATGTCAGGGGGACTCTGGAAGCTGAATGCTTCAATGCCTGGAAGGCTCATATAACCTTTAATGGTATAGCCGCCCATCCAGGCCGGGCCAGGGGTCGGCTTGTAAACGCCCTCTCCATGCTCGGTATGTTTATAAATCTCCTGCCACGGACAGAGAGTCCCGAGGCGACCGACGGCCGTTACGGTTTTTTTCATACCACCGAAGCTTCCGGCCATATGGAGAGTGCAGAACTCTCTCTTATTATTCGTGATTTTGAAACATCCATCCTGGAGCGGCGGCTTAAGGCTCTGGAGAACTTCGCGTCCGCCGTGGAAGCCGCTTTTCCCGGCGGAACCGTGAAGGTGCATACCCAGAAACAGTATATTAATATGCGGGAGGCCTTCGAGAAGGATCCTCTTGTGCTTGATCTGGCCTTCAAGGCGATTGAATCCTTGGGGGTAGAACCCATGTATACCGCCATCCGGGGCGGCACCGACGGGGCGCGGCTCTCCGAGATTGGGATACCGACGCCCAATCTCTTTACCGGGGGGCATAATTTTCACAGTCTGAGGGAGTGGGCTTCTCTGGAAACCATGACTCTTGCTTCCGAAATGGTGCTTTCTTTAATCAGTTTGTGGGCTTCTATTGATGGGGCAGGACCATCGTGATAAATTCTCCCCTGTAAGGAGTTAAGAAATGCTGAGTTTAAACAGGACATACCGGGTGCTCATTGCCGCCCTTGTTATTTTGCTTTCACTTTCCCTTTATTCACAAACAGTTGGAAAGATTGATTATCTTGAGGGGATTGTCGATATACACCGTGCTGGTGAAGTCGTTGAGCTTTTTCCCGAGGATATCGGTTACAGTCTGGGGGCTTCCGATACTATTCAGACCGGTGATGACGGTCTTGTGGATTTCTCACTCAGTACCCTGCAGCGCCGGGGAACCACTATTCATGTTGGAAGCGATACCACCTTCAGGGTGGAAAGCAGCATGGAGAACGGAGCTTCCCGTACCCGGCTTGAAGTGCTTAGCGGCAATATCTCTCTCAAGGTTGCAAAACTTACTGGTAATGAGTCTCTTACGGTACGCACGGAAAGTGCTGCCATGGGCGTACGAGGTACCCGGTTTGAAGTTGTTACTGCACCGGACGGAGGAGTTCTTGTTCTCTGTGATGAAGGACGGGTCAGCTGTCAGGATCTTAACTGGCAGGAAGTAATGGCCTATCCTGGACAGGCCGTGGAGAAGGTTCCCGGAGATCCGGTGGCTTCCCTTGATGTCAATCCTTCCGACTTTGATGAGTACAGGGCTGCATGGAAGAAAGAGCGTCTGGAAATATTCCGCTCCGGAGCACCTGTCTTTCTCAAGGCCTATATTCAGCAGTTTCAGCGAGTAGATCCAAGATTCGAAGCGGCCGTTGCAAAACTCAGCCCCTTCGAGGAACGGCTCAAGAGATATTCCTCGGGCGAGGTCACCCTCGGGCGAGGTGATTTTATGCGTTTCCGTGCGGAAATTTCATCTCCCATCGGTGAGATGCGCAGTGTTCTGCCGTTTTACCGGCAGACTTTTTTCCGTCTTCAGGAACTTAACCGCTATGTTGATCGTGATGGTATTGGTCAGAATGTGCAGGTGGGCGATGTTTCTGCAAATAGCTTTTTCCGCAATTTTGCCGCCCGCTTTAATGAGCGACGCAGACAGATTGCGCGGGTGGAGTACTGGTTCCAGCTCTACAGAGATCTTTCAGGTTCTGAGTCTGATCCCTTTGGGGAAGAGAGCCTTATGGATGACCTCTTTTCTCCCCAGGAAAGTTCCCTGTTAGAAGAATTTTGATACTCTTCGCCTGTACTTGCACTACACTTAATACAGGAGAGGCTGCTGAAGGGTGTTACGTTCATATTCCCTGGTATTTTCCAGGCTGATTGTATCTTTCCTTTTTCTTCTTGTTCTCTACAGCTGTGGGGATTCAGCCTTGCTGGATCTTTACAGCGGAGGGGAGGATATTCTTTTTCAGAGTTTTGCTCCCGGCAGTACCCTGGAACCAGGTGAGTCTGTTCCTGTTACTGTATCTGCCGCGGATGGCAGTGACCTTCCGTCATTTCTCGATTTGAAGCTTTTCTCCGCCAAAGGAGAACTGTTGAAAAACTGGACCATGAACAGCATGCCCTCTATTTCTGCTCTTGATACCGAAAGCCTTGATTCCGGGTTTTATACTATGACTGTGGAAGCCGGAGGAGGCACGGGTGGCATGGCACTCCCACTTACTGTACCTTTTTTTGTCTCTCCCGGATCGTCAGTGATTCAGACTCTTTCCGCCTACCCTCCCGCAGCCAAGCCAGGAGAAGGAATGCTTTTTTTCGCAGATGTTGCCCTGTCGGGATACGATTATCCCTATCTGCGATGGTCCGCCGGCGGAAGGGTTATCTCTTCCGGACTTGTGGAGGCGGGGGCCTCTCTTATTAGCTGGCAGGTTCCCGAGATCGAAGGTGTTTACCCTGTTCTGGCAGAGCTTTTTCCCTATGCCCCTGATAAAGGATCAGAGTTTGATTTCACCGCTGTTGAGCGGTTTCGTATTGAAGCGTTTGTCTCATCCGATCCCGGGCCGGTACGGGGGGAGTTGGCACCGGATGAATCCTACAGTGTTCTGTTTCATTTTCGCGGTAGTATTGAATCAGACGGGTTTGTTGAGAGTCCCGATATTTCCATGATAAACAGTCCGGAGCTGGCGGTGGAGGAGGGGGTTTTCGGTTACCGCTTTTCATCTTCCGACGGTCTGCGCGCTGAAGGACTGGGACGTCATGTGCTTTTTCCTGTATCCAACGGGCTTGCCGGTCCCTGTACCATTGAATTGAAAGGTCTATTTTCGGACCCCGGAAAGGTTTTCGCCCTGATAAGCGGCTCCGGTGATAATGAGAAAACTGCAGCCTCAGGAGTTTTGACGGATGACGGTTTCTTTTTACAGCTTGGAGATCAACAGGTTCTCTTTCCTTTTTCTGCGGACCTGATGTCTGTACCCCGGTCTCTCGCACTGAGTCTTCTGCCTCAGAAGGGAAGCACCGCGGCTTATTTCTATATAGACGGTATTCTGAGGAACAGTTTGTCCGTGTATACCTCACCGCTGCCTGCGGACGTGGACAAGCTTGAGATCGGCACTGGATTCAGCGGAGTGCTGGATGAGTTTGGAATCTACAGCCTCCGATCTGACGGGTCTCCCGGGATAGATGCATCCCTCTACTCTGCCGCAATGAAAGACAAGTATGGTAAAATGCTGCTTCTTGCAGAAGGATTTGACGGAGGAATCCCCGATGCGCTGCTTCTGCAGGGCAGTCAGGGGATCAGTTCATCAGAATCTCCGGGAGCCTTGAAGATAGCTGAAAATGGCCGGGTCGGTTTTTCTGTTCCTGTTTCGTCTGCACCCGAGGGTTCTCTGGAACTGCATGTTTCAGTGGAACCCGGCAGAGGGGAATTTGAAATCCGCAGCGAGTCCTCGGAAGTACTTCTCTCCGGTATCCTTTCCGGTGAATATGTGCAGATGGACTGGAAGGTTCTCTCCGATGCTGTCATGGTTTACGGTCCGGGTGGCAGGGAGATTGAAATTCCGTATTCTGATTCTCCAGGAAACATACAAGTCTGGCTGGCCTGTGGGGCCGGGGCTCTGCAGATAAAAGAGCTCCTGTTATTGAAAGCAGAACTCCAGATCGGTGCAAATATTCCGGAATCCGGGAAACCCGGGGTCTGATGGTGAAACATACATTTATGCTTTTTCTTTTGCTGTTGTTCGCCGGGACTCTATCCGCACAGATTGCAGTACCGCATCTTTCTGATCCGGATGAACTGCTGACTGATCCGGAGGCGAAACTGTTTACAGGGGCGGCAATAGACTCTCTTCCGGGTAAGGATGTTGCAAAAGAGGGCACACTTGTGTGCGGTATCAGTGCTATTTCCCGCCGGACCGAGGCGGATATGATCGGGGTAGAGCTCCTTCTCTCCTGCAGTTATATCGACTCTGAAGGGAGAATTTTATTTCAGGAAACCTCCATCCCCGCTCTTGGAGTCGGGTTTGACCGTTTTGAGGCTCTCCGCTCCGCGGCTGACGATTTTCGTAAACAGATTAGCGCGCTCTTTCGTCAACTTCCCGGCGCTTCGGATGGAAGGCTTCTTTCCCGGCAGGGGAACGTCTATGTTATCTCTGCCACTGCTTTTGATTCCCTTCAGCCTGGAGATGAAATGGAGTCTCAGGGGGACAGATCAGCGCTTCTTCTGGTAGAAGAGCGGTTTGGATCCGCGGTTTTTGCCGTACCTGTCTATGGTGATCCTTCACGGGCGGTTCAGTTTTCTCCTATTTCCCGTAAGGGGCTGGATACAGAAGTCTACGGTGGAATCTTCATTTCGTCTGAGGGGATTGCTGCCCCTGTTGCCGGTTTTCGAATTCGTATTTCTCCCGGTTCTGCACGGATGTACCCTTTTGTTGGTCTGGAAACAATGCCGGGTAAAACTTTGTTCAGCCAGGGAGATGTTATTTTTCCTTATCTTGGCCTGCAGTATGTCTGGTATCTGGGTCGATTTACCTTCTCACCATTGGGCGGCCTGGGAATTGGGTCGTTTCTCAATGGCAGTGATCCCATGAAGCTCTCCTATGCGGGAGGTTTCGGAGGAATGGAGATTGCTTTCAGGGGAGGAAGAAGCTTTTCTTTGTTTCTTGATGGTGGCTATGGGTCATGGATTGACCTGAATGGTATTGCAGATGACGGTTCATACGGTTATAACGGAGTAAGAGCCGTTTGCGGATTTCGCTGGAAATTCTAACGGCCCTGTAATGTAAGGAGTGTCTTGTTAATGGTTCATCCCCGCTTCACACCAGTTGCATTTTTTGTAGTTCTGCTTTCTATCCTTATGTTCTCCTGCGCTAGTGTCCCCGATATCAGCCATGAAGAGACTTCCTCCGGCACTGCAGACATTGTGGAACAGGAACCGGAGTTTCCCCTAATTTACGGCAGAGGTACAGGTGCAAGCAGGGAAGAAGCCCTGCAGGCCGCTCTGCTCGACGGCGTGCGTCGTACCGCTGAAACCCTTCTGGGCCCTGCAGTTTCTGTCAGCAGTGTGGATCAGCTGGACCGTCTTTTTTCTGCAGATGTATCTGATGGGGCAGACTACTTCAAAAAGGGCAGTTTTGAGCGTCTGGGTTCTGTTTCCCGCAGTAAAGATCAGGTGGAAGAGGGCATACGGGGCCGCATAGATACCCTCTATCTGATTAAACGTCTTGAAGCGGCGGGTATAGGCGGTGATCTTTTTACTGCTTCAGCTGATATTCCTGTTTTGGAAGATGAAGCACCCCCTTCCTGGCTGGATTCTCTTGCCTCGGGGACAGATGCGTCCAGGCAGGAATCTTCCGCGGTTACAAGCCTCGCTGAGTCGGCTATGGAATCTGCGGGAGCAGTGGAAAAAGGCTCTCTTGATCTTGAACGTCTTGATTTAAGTTCCGGTGAGCGCCAGAGGCTCACCGATTATATAACTTCCATGAAGTTCATGGTTCTCGCTGAAGATGGAGAAGATGCTTCATCAGTGGATGCGGCATCAGTACTGACCGCATTTCTTGACATGCGCGGCTATGCTGTAAGCAGTCAGGAGAATTTAGAAGCTGTTATGAACGGACAGGAGAAGGCATACGAGGCAGAAACGGAAGGGAAGATAGGTGTACTGCAGTGGACGGCAGCTAAACTGCGGGCGGATATTGCAGTCACCGTTGAAGCCGAGGTGGAGACTTCAAATGCCGGTGGGTCATACAGTGGAGAAGCCCTTTTCGGGATACGTATCCGGGAAGTAAGCGGCTGGAAAGATCTTGGTCTTGTAAGAAGCCCCCGGGGGATTTCAGTGTCCGGATTTTCCACTGAAGAAGAAGCTGCAGCTACTGCCATAGTCCGGGGGCTCACGGAGATTCTGCCGGATATAACCAGGATTTCTGAAGAAGGAGTTCAGGATATGCTTGTTCAGGGGATATCCTACACGGTGGAAATTCTCAACGTGGACGATACCGCAACAATAAACCGTCTGAAGGACAATCTTAAAGGGGAAATCAGGAGTATGAGACATTCTCTTGGCAATGGTTCCCTGAAGCTAAATATTCGCTATCTCGGGGGAGTGGAAAGTCTTGAGAATACCCTCTGCGATGCGGCGGCAAATATTCCGGGACTTGAAAATATAAGCCTTCTGTATCAGAGGGGAAACTCACTTACCTTTGATGTCTTTCGCTGATTGCCTGAATAGCGGAGGAAAGATCCTCGGGTCTGTTTGATATTATTCCTTCGGCTCCGTTTTGCAGGCATTTTTGTGCAGTTTGTTCATCATCAACTGTCCAGCAGAGACGGGGCAGGTGCCTTGTCTGTCCTGTCAGCTCAGCCTGGGGTTTCAGAAAGTCAGCCTGACACACGGCTGCGGTTACTATAAGCCCTGCACTCCGCGAGGCAATTCCCAGCGGGAGGGATTTTCTATCATAGATAAGTCCCGCAGGAATCCGGGGTATTCTTTTCTTTACCTGCCGTATTATTCGCGGATCAAAGCTGCTGAGGCATATTCGCTCGGGCGGAACCCGCAGTTCTGTTACTATTTCATTCAGCTTTTTCAGCAGCCGGGGAACTGTGGCAGAATCATAATATTTAATCTCCACATCAAATAGAACCGTGGGGCTTAATTCCATGAGGACATTTTTTAGAAGGGGAATTTCCGTTCCTCTGAAGGCACCGCCCTTCCATGCTCCGGCATCCATCGTGGAGAGTTCAAAGCTGTTCAAGGTTGAAACTTTTCTATTGACACCGCAAATGCGTGAAAGATCCTCGTCGTGGAAAACTGCAATTTCTCCGTCTGCGGTTAGCTGGATGTCCAGTTCTATTCCCTGAATATTTTTCTCTGCTGCCCGTATAAATGCAGGAAGAGTATTCTCCGGGCAGCGGTATGAACAGCCTCGGTGGGCAAAAAGCATTGGTCTCCGGGCATCCGGAAAGAGGGGTAGATTCATAAAGCCATAATGAGCCCTGATCTTTTTCTGGTCAACCAGTTATTTTTCCGGTATCATATGCAGCATTACCACCGGAACAGTATGAAGCTTACACGCAAGATTCTGATAACAACCCTTACCTCGTCCATGATAATGATACTGCTCTTTTCGGCCACCATTGGTGTGACCCGTTTTATGCTCAGCCTGAAGGAGCTTTCCAATCAGACCATAACCATCCTTGCATACTGGAATACCCTGGACCGCATTACCAATGATGTGCTGTACTACCGTCTGGATTCGGTCACCCGACTGGCAGCCCTGGAGGAGAACTGGCTTGAGGCTACCGAGAATCTTGATGATGCGTTTTTTACCCTCAAGCGCAACCATCTGTTGAGAATCCTGCCGGCGGAGATTGATAGTGATATAGATAAAGCCTGGTATGTCTGGCAGTTCTCCAAGAACAAACTTATTCACGGGCAGATAATCTTTCATAATATTCTTAACGGAGCGAGGGCCACCGAAGTTCTTTTCGAGCTGGATAAAACATTCTTTTTTCAGAAACTGCAGTCACTGATTGAAGGGGCGGAAAGTTATGAGGAGAGGCGGATCTATCAGAGTTTTCTTGCCCAGATGTTTGTCCTGGATATAACCTCTGACAGCTTTTCCCAGCTTCTGGAATCTATAAACCACAGAATCCCGGGGCAGATCAACAGTTATATTTTTTATCTGCTCCTGTTTGTCAGTCTGAGTCTGGCACTGGTGGTACTGATTTCGCTCTACTCAATCTATAATGTTATGCAGCCCATCAACCGGCTTGCGCGGACAGTGCAGGAGATGAGTGAACTGGAAAATCCTTCCATGATTGAAACTGCTTTAGCTTCAGGTATCGAGAATGAGGTCAGTATGATTCACACCGCCTTCAACCGCATGGCAGAAAGAATTCACGGTCTGTATGAAGACTCCATTTACAAGGAGCGCGAAACCCGGAAGGCCCAGTTCAGGGCCCTGCAGTATCAGATTAACCCGCATTTTCTGTACAATACCCTCGGATCTTTGCGCATGGGTGCAGCTGTAAGGGGGGAGGCGGAAACCGCTGACAGTATTCAGTCGTTGAGCCGGCTGCTGCGGAATACCATAACCAGAAGTGAAGGACTAATTTCCCTCTCTGAAGAGCTTGAAATAATGCAGGATTACATAGCCGTAATCCAGGTGCGCTATAAAAACAGACTGATATACCGGGTTTTATTAGAGGATGATTCTCTGGGTGATTTCTATATTCCGGCACTTCTGCTTCAGCCTCTGCTGGAGAATGCTGTGCTTCACGGACTTACCCGTCGGTTGAACACCGGTAACGGAGAAGCTGTACTGGAGATTACCGCTCACCGGGAAGAGGGGTTGCTCAGGCTGTCTGTCCGGGATAACGGCAAGGGGATTGCTTCAGACAGGCTGTCGGGAATAATGGATTCAGGAAAAGGAAAAGAAGGCGACAGGGAAGTCTGTATCGGTCTGCGGAATATTCATGACAGAATTGTTCTACTTTTCGGGAACGGTTTCGGGCTGAGTATTGCCTCGAAAGAGGGAGAGTTTACCAGGGTTGATTTAAGTCTGCCGCTGTTGAAAGGGGAAGGGGATGCTGCAGCTTTTAATAGTTGATGATGAACCTATGTTCCGGGAAGGACTGTGCCAGACAGTGGATTGGGCCTCTCTGGGGGTAACTGTAGCCGGGGAAGCCTATAACGGGGTGGATGCTCTGAATTTTCTATCTGAAAACCGGGTTGATCTGGTGCTGACGGATATTCGTATGCCTGAAATGGATGGACTTGAACTTATACGCAGAGCATCTGATATGTTTCCGAATACAGGCTTTATTGTGCTCAGTGCATTTGATGATTTTCCTCTGGTCAAGCAGGCCTTTCAACTGGGTATTGTGGACTATATTCTCAAGACCGAGATTGAGGAAAACACTCTGAGAGAGATCATCCTGCGCCAGCTGGAGGAGCAGAAACGATCACTCTCCGGGAAAGCCGGACGAAAGGAGTATGCCGGGGCTAATGAACGACTGTTACTGCGGCAGCTGTTGAGATCCAGTGTTGAACGGAGGGTTTCGCTGGATGCTCTGGAACTGCCGGTTGAGCAGCTGCCCTTCGCTCCCGGTAATCCGGTATTTTCGCTTATGCTCTATCTGCATTTACATGATTACGGCTTTGGTCAAGCCGACGCTGTCCAGACAATTCGGGAGCTGCAGTCAAGGCTCGAACATTTTCTTGATGAGAAGGACGGGTGGTTTGGATACGGTGATAGTAACCGGTATCTTCTGTTTCATTTTCCCCGTTCACCCATGTGCTGGCGGGATTTCAGTCTTTTGGCTGAATCACTGCGCAGTCTGTGCGAGGAGCATCTGCAGTCGTTCTTCGCCGGATGCAGGTTGAGTGCGGGGTTTTCCACGGCGGCAGTGCCGAATCTTTACCGGTCAATGAAAGAAGCGGAGGCTGCATGCAGCCTTTTTCTTACCCGTGGTACGGGACATACTTACAGTTTTTCCAGGTATCAGGAGAGCCTTAAACACCTCCTCCTGATACAGAGGGAAATCTGCGGATTTTTCTGGATTACATCAAACAGAAGGATATTCAGGGGCTTGCCCGGGAAGTGAGTAAATTACAGCCGGCGCCTCCTCGGCAGATGAATGGTAAAGCCGCGGAAGAAGTGCCGGGTCTGTATGAAAAGTTCTACAATCATCTCCTTGCCTTTTGTGAGCAGATGGGCCTGGATAAAGAGTTGGATCTTGTGAATATTATGCAGCAGTTCCGCCTTCTGCAGACTGCTTCGCTTCCCCTGACGGAATATCACCGCTGGCTTCAGGCTGCGGTTGATCAGATTTATCTGAAGCTGGAGGGGGGGAACTCCCTGGAAAGCAGGGTGGCTCGCTATATTCAGGAGAATTTTGCCATGGATATTTCACTCTCAGATGTTGCGGAAATTTTTAAGGTGAATCCCAGCTATCTCAGCAGGGCTTTCTCGCAGAAGCATGGACAGGGATTTAATGCTTACCTGACTGAAGTACGTATCACCCGGGCCCGTATACTTCTTGAGGAGGGACAGATGCGGGTGTATGAAGTAGCGGAGGCTGTAGGTATAGGCAACCCGGAAACATTTAGCCGTATTTTCCGAAGGGTAACGGGAAAATCACCCCGGGATTATCTGTCATGAGAAATTTCATTCTATTATTTTCGGTTCTCCTGCTGTTTACAAGCTGTTTGCCTAACAAACGTGAATCCGGGGTGTTTCCCTCCAGAGAAATGACAGTCATTGTGCCTTTTTCCCGTGGAGGTGGTACGGATATGGTCGCCCGTGCCCTATCTCGGCGGGTGGAGAAGATTATCGGGTACCCGGTTAAGGTTGAGAATATTCTCGGAGGTTCCGGTGCTACAGGCCTTATTGCCGGGGCGGCTGCAGTACCCGACGGTTATACTGTAACCATGGTAACCCGGGAGCTGGTTTCACTTCCGGCGGTAGGTGTTGCCCAGATAACCAAGGATGATTTCAAGCTTCTTGCACTGGTAAATCGTGATCCCGCTCTCATGGCCGTTCCAACCTCCTCCGCCTACAAAAGCCCGGATGAAATCATGCGGGCCGCAGAGCAGTTTCCCGGACGCATACGCTTCGCAAGCGCGGCTAAACCTCACTTTTACATCCTTGAGCTTGAATATAAGACAGGCCTCAATTTCAACAAAATCCCATATAACGGCGCCGCGGAATCAATTCCGGGACTCATTGCCGGAGATTCCGACTTTACCCTGGCAAACCCCGGGGAACTCAAGCCCTGGCTGGATAAAAAAATGGTTCGTCCTCTTGCCTTGATGGCCGCCGAACGGAGCTCATTTCTACCGCAGGTTCCAACCTTTCACGAGCTGGGCTACGAGCTCTATTCGTCAACCTGGAGGGGGATGGGTGTTCCCGCCAGAACCTCGCCGGAAATCATTGACAAACTTGAGTCCATATTTGCCCAGGCAGTTACGGATCCGGTTTTCCGGGTTGATCTGCAAGTTGAGCACTACACGGCGGAATATCTGGATGCGGAAAATTTCCGCTTTTTTGTTGAAGATGATCAGCTGGCAACCAACAATCTGGTCGAGAATCTGAACATACTTGTTTCCCCGGCCCGCTGACCCCCGGCTGTTCCCATTCCGGCATAAAAAGGGTATTCTATCCGCCGCATGAAACCCCTCACATACCATAAAGATGACCCTGTTGTCGCCCTGGCTACTCCCTGGGGTGAAAGCGCCGTAGCCGTTATCCGTACCTCCGGAACGGGCAGTCTGAAACTGCTTTCCGGCTGCTTTTCACGTCCTCAGGCTTTATTAGGGGCAGAATCCCACCGTCTTGTTCATGGAACTCTGTTTGATCCTGAGACCCGGCAGGAAGTGGATGAGGTTATATGTGCGGTCTTTCAGGCCGACAGGGGCTATACCGGTGAAGAGGCGGTTGAGATCTACTGTCACGGAAGTCTTCCGGGTATTCAGCTTATTCTGGATCTGCTGCGAACCTGCGGCTTCAGGGATGCTGAACCCGGCGAATTTACCCTCCGGGCTTTTCTGAAAGGCAGGCTCGATCTTACCCAGGCGGAAGCTGTCCGGGAGATTGTATCCTCCCGAAGCAGAGCTGCCCACTCAATGGCACTTCACCGTCTTGGCGGAGGTATCAGTAATCGCATAAACGGCGTGAAGCATATTCTCAAGCAGGTTCTGGGCACATTGGAGATCCAGATGGATTATCCCGAGGATGAGGTGGCCCTGGATACGCTTATTGACCGGGATGGAATACTTGAAGCAGGAACAAAGCTGAGGAGTCTCTCTGCAACCTACTCCACCGGAAGGCTTTATCAGGAAGGGGCCCGACTGGCTATTGCAGGGCGAACCAATGCAGGCAAGTCCTCTCTTTTTAATCTTTTTGTTCGTGAGGACCGGTCTATTGTTTCTGATATTCACGGCACAACCCGGGATTTTGTGCATGAGCAGATAACCATCCGGGGCCTGCCGGTAACTCTGTATGACACTGCCGGACTTCGTATAGGATCCACGGATGATTCCGTGGAGATGGAAGGTATCCGCCGTTCCGGAAAGGTTACCGGGGAAGCAGATCTGGTGCTGTATCTGGTTGATTCCTCTGAAGGCTTAAGCCCCGGGGAAACTGATAAGGATATTCCTGAAAAAACCCTGTTTATCTGGAGTAAGGCAGATCTTCCGGGAAGGGATATGCCTGAAGGGTATATTTCTCTGAGCACCGTTACGGGAGAAGGTTTTCATGACCTGGAGGAGGCCATCCATGAACGCCTGCTTGGAATAGGCAGCGGTTCTGCAGACGCTGTTATTGATTCAGCAAGGCAGCGGGATCTTCTTCTTCAGGCAGCAGTCAGCCTTGATAATCTGCTTGAGGGCCTCGATGCGGGTATGCCTGCGGATGCGCTGGGGGTTGATCTCCGGGATGCCCTGGATGCTTTGGGCGAACTTACGGGAGAAATTACCACTGAAGAGGTTCTTAATGATATGTTCTCCCGCTTCTGTGTAGGGAAATGAGGAATCTATGGATCATGATATAATCGTTGTCGGAGGGGGCCATGCCGGGATAGAGGCGGCCCTTGCCTCTGCCCGTCTCGGTTTTCGTACCCTTATGATAACCCAGCACCTCGATGCCATCGGCAGGCTCTCATGCAACCCGGCGGTGGGAGGTCTTTCCAAGGGAAATATTGTCCGGGAAGTGGATGCACTGGGAGGTCAGATGGGCCTTCTCATTGATGCAAGTATGATTCAGTTCCGTATTCTCAACCGACGCCGCGGACCTGCGGTTCAGGCCCCCAGGGCTCAGGCAGATAAATACCTCTACTCAAAGCTCGCCAAGGAGAGTCTTGAGGGGCGGCAGAATCTTGACCTTTTTCAGGACACCGTAACGGAGCTGATTCTTGAAGGGCCGGGTAAAGCCATCCGGGGGGTAGTAACAGAACGAGGCCGTCGTTTTGAAGCGTCTTCGGTGGTATTAACCACCGGAACCTTTATGGAAGGCAGTATTTTTATCGGTGCTTATCATGCCTCCGGCGGTCGGCTCAACGAGCCTGCGGCGGTTGGCCTCGGCTCATTCCTGCGTGGAGCCGGTCTTAAACTTGGACGTCTGAAAACAGGTACTCCGGCCCGGGTTGCCCGCTCAAGTATCGATTTCTCCCGTATGGAGGAGCAGCCCGGCGATGAGCGGATGCTGGGCTTTTCTTTTCGCAGCGGCCGGGTAGAGCGTCCCTCCGAACCCTGTTATATAACCTATACAAACGCTGATACTCACCGCATTATCAATGAAAATATGGACCATTCGCCCTTGTATTCGGGTAAGATTACCGGTATCGGCCCGCGTTACTGTCCTTCTATAGAGGATAAGGTTGTCCGTTTTCCAGACAGGGAGCGGCATCAGATATTTGTAGAGCCTGAAGGCTTTATGAGTGAGGAGATGTATCTCAACGGGATATCCTCTTCTCTGCCAGAGACAGTGCAGGAGTCATTCCTGCGCACCCTGCCGGGACTGGAACATGTCCGGATTATGCGTCCGGGCTATGCAGTTGAATATGACTTCATCGATCCCCGGCAGCTTTTCCCCAGCCTGGAGTGTAAAATGTATCCCGGGCTCTATGTGGCGGGGCAGACCAACGGGACCTCCGGCTATGAAGAGGCTGCCTGCCAGGGACTTATGGCGGGTATCAATACATCCCGAAGACTGCAGGGGAAGGACCCGGTTATCCTCTCCCGGGCGGATGCCTACACGGGTGTCCTGATAGATGATCTTGTTACACTTGGTACCGAAGAGCCCTATCGTATGTTTACCTCCCGGGCGGAATACCGGCTTTCCCTCAGACATGACAACGTAGATGTCCGCCTTGAGGATATCAGTCGTGAAATAGGGCTGCTTCCGCCGGAAGCCATAGAGAAACTTGAGGAAAAAAAATCCGGAGTGGAGGAGATCTGTGAGCTGCTCAAAACCCGTCGCCTGGACAAGGAGATGGCTGCCCGGGTAAACGAAGATCTATCTTCCCATACAGGAAAGAGCCTCTACAATCTGATGAAATCCCCGGAAGGTGATCCGGATCTGCTGCTTCAACTGGATCCTTCACTTGCAGTTTTCCCGGAGGAGTGGCTAACCGTCAGTGGTCTTGATATAAAATACGAAGGCTACATCCAGCGACAGCAGCGGCAGGTGGAGCGGTTCAGAAAGATGGAGAATATCCGCATTCCCGATGATTTTGATTACAGCATGATTGAAGGTATATCCGGTGAATCCAGACAGAAGCTCATGCAGATCCGCCCTTTAAACATCGGCCAGGCTTCCCGAATTTCCGGAGTCCGGAACAGTGATATCTCGGTGCTGCTTATTCATGTAGGCAGAAGGCGTGGATAATATCAGCCTCCGCCTTGTTCAGGGCCTCGATGAACTTGGTATTCGTTGGGAGGAAAGTCAGCTGAGGCAGCTGGAATCCTATCTGCAGGAACTAAACATCTGGAACAGGAAGTTCAATCTTATAGGCAGGGGTGACGGTGACCTGATTGCTCGTCATATCCTGGATTCGCTGTCCGGGCTTTCTTTTTTCAGTGAAGTGCTTTCCGGGAATTTTCGTATGGCCGACGTCGGTTCCGGTGCAGGGCTTCCGGGAATCCCCCTGATGATTTTTTTACAGGCCCGGGAGCTGCTTTTAATTGAGCGGTCCGGGAAGCGGGCGGGGTTTCTTCGCAATGCGGTTCCAGCTGCGGGCCTTGCATCTTCGGCACGGGTTATTGAATCTGATGTTACCGCTGTAGAGGAACAGGTCGATGTTCTCTGTATGAGAGCTTTCAGGTCAATTCCCGATGCCCTGCCTCTGGTGGAACATCTGATTGCCCCGGGAGGCTGGCTTATCGACTATCATGGACGCAAAGTCACAGTAGAAGAAGAACTTTCTCATCCGTCTGTCCGGGCATGGAACTGGGAAGTTTTTCCTCTTCCTTCCGGAAAAGAGGGGGAGGAGCGTCATCTGGTAAGGGGTCGGAAACCTTAAATATGCCATCGGGACAAGGGCGCATATCCGGTCACCGATAAAATCCAGATCAGTATTGTTCCTGCACCCAGGAAAGGGGCGAAGGGAATTCTTGTTTTGCGGTTTATTTTTCCTGCGATATGCAGTGGAAGAACTGTTATCAGGCCGATTAAAGCTGCTGCGCTCAGGGCTGGAATCCAGGTGATTCCGGGCAGAAGCAACCCGGTTGAGGCGGAAAGCTTTATATCTCCAAGGCCGATTCCCTCTCCGGTTAGCCGGTGCATGAGAAACAGCAGCAGGACCGGACCGGCTGCTCCGGCTGCAAGCAGCAAAAGCCCCGGGGAAGGATCGCGGAGCAACTGCAGTAGCAGGAGTGATGCAAAGGAACCGCCTGAGAGCAGGTTTGGAATCCTGAGACGGGTACAGTCATACCAGCAGATGGGCAGAAGAAATCCTGTGTAGACTGAGCCGCAGAGGAGAGCTGTATTCATTTCTTTTCTTAATGATTCAGTCGACCATTCCCGGCCGTGACTGACCTACCTGATGCAGGCGTTTCATCAGATCTTCCTTTGGTACAAGATCTATCAGCCGCGCCTCAACGAAGTCCGCCGCAGTATCGGAAAAGTCTCCCGCACTGAGGCAGAAACCCCTGCCGGCTTTCACTTCCTTGCTTCTGGAATAGAGGTCCCTGAGTATAAGATCTCCCACTGTATTGGTTGTCCGTACAAAGCGGAAAAGAACCATGTCTTCCCATTTTGCCGTACTTATCTCGGCCAGAATATCCGCGTACTCACTTTTATGCACGGAAACATCTACTATCTTAACCTTGGCTTTCGGGAAAAAGGTGTTTACCAGTTTGCGGCAGAGGGTAACGAAATCCGAAGTTGCGGCGATAAGGTAGGTTTGCAGATTCCGGTTGCCATGGAGTTCCTTGTATTTTCTCAGCTGGGCGGGAACATCCTTGTAGGATGGTTGAACGGCGTTGATCTCTTCAAACAGCCTCAGGGCGGACCCGATTTCCTGCTGCATGACATAAGCTGTAGCCAGGCGGTATTTCAGTTCCAGTTGAATTTTAGGGGGAATATTTTCATGCCTGAGTCCTATTTCAAAATCGAGCATTCCCTTTTCATACTGCCGCTGATTCATCCGTATGGTGCCGGAGAACAGGGCGGCGCTTGGGCCCATAACCGGATCGGCTCGCAAATGGGTAAAAATCTTTACTGCATTGTCATTCTGGCCCATCTCATTATAGGCCTGTCCCAGCGCAAACAGGCTCTCCTTGTCATCCGGTTCAAGATCCAGAGCTTTTCTCAGTACAGGAACCGCTTCTGATGCTTTTTTCATTCTGAAAAGGCTGTTGCCCAGATAACGCAGGGTAGCTGCATGTTCAGGTTTATCCTTGCGGGCATGAAGCAGAAACTGCACCGCCTTTTCATAATTCTTCTTACGGAATTCAAGGTAACCGAGGTTGTAGTTTATTTCAAACACCTCAGCATTGAGACTGCGGGCAATGATGAGGCTTTTATATGCGTCCTCAAACTGCTTCATCTTCAAAGCCGAAAGTGCATATTTCAGCGTGACATTGAATTCATCGATCTGTTTGTTGGTTGCGCAAAGGTCGACAAGCACCTCAAAAGTCCGCATGGCTTTGTCGAAGGTTTGCTCTGAAAAATAGAGTTCGCCCAAAGCTTCAAGAGCATCTGCATCCTTGGGGTTTTGTGCCAGCCTGCGGTTTGCATCCCGAAGGATCTGATTACGGTCTTTCGATCTAACTTTTCTTCCTTTCTGCTGCTTTTCCGTCTTTTCTCCCTTTCCCCTGGAGGTAAGGAAAATTGTCCCGGTAATGATGATAACGATGCTGAAAGGAATTACAATGATTGTAGCATCCATATGGGGCAAGTATGACCCCGGTAGGGATGGATGTCAAGAAATTGAAAAACGATTGACAAAACATCCTCCTGAGGCTACGCTTTTATTCATGAGTTCCGTAAGTGACGCAAATACCGCCACAATAGGGATTAAGATTGCCAATGGTACTTATTATCCTGTCATGCAGGAGGGAGAACAGTCGAAAAAACGACTGATCCTCACAACTGTAAAGGAGAATCAGGCCAGTGTGCAGATCGATCTCTATAAAGGGCGGGGCGATGAAATTGAAGACGCCGTCTATATCGGCAGCCTGGTTATTGAAGATATACCTCCAGCTTCAAGCGGAGATCCAGAGATAGAGCTTGTTCTCCACATAGACAACGAGGGAAACCTCACTGCCACGGCGGGGGACTCCTCTACAGGAGAGACTCAGTCGCTGAGCGTCAGTCTTGAGTCTCTGGATGAGATGGGAATATATGATATTCCCGAGTTTGAGCTTGGCAGTGATTTTTCTCCTGAATCGGGAATAAGTGCGGAAGAAGAGAGTCAGCTTAACGACGAATATGCACCCCGGGATATCGGCCGCGATGTCGCGGCAGAATCGGCCCGGCGCAATCCTCTGCAGTTTGTAGTTTTCCTTCTGCTTGGTATTGCGGTGGTTGTGCTGCTTGCATGGCTTCTGCTGCGGGTTATCGGCGGAGATGATGTTCCGCCCCTGCAGGCAGAGAATGGTTCGGCGGCTCAGGTGTCCGAGGCACCGGCGCAGCCGGCTCCGACTCCTGTTCCCCAGATACAGCCGGAACCACCGAAACCTGTGGTACAGGCTGAACCTGCGAAGCCGGCACCACAGGCTGCCCCCGAAGTGGTGCCGGAGCCTCCCAAGGCCGCTCCACCGGCGGTTTCCGCTCCTGTTCCTGCAGGAGACGGTGTGTGGTATCAGCTTAAATACGGAGATACCCTCTGGGATCTGGCATCTAGTTTTTATCGTGATCCTTTTCGCTACGGACAGATTGCTGTTCAAAACGGAATTGACAATCCGGATGTGATTTTCGCCGGACGCGACATCTACATTCCTCAACCCCGCCGCTGATTATTTTTTCCTGCTTTTTTCCTATGAACAAACATGTCCCCGCAGTTACTGCCTTCATCATATTTCTTGTTACATTTTGTACTTCCTGCAGCACTCCTCTTGTATGGGGCCTGCCGGCGGAAGATTTTAAGACCCGTCTGCTTGATGGAACTCTCCCGCAGCTGGAAATGGCAGATATGGCAAAGCATGACCCCGGTGAACTTGCAGAGCTGGGACCGGGGGCTGCTTACTTTATTTCGTTCCATAATTTTGCCGATGCCGAAACCCCTCTGCGTCTTCTGCTGTCAGAAGTCGAGGGGGGAGAGGAGCCGTATGCCTACGCAGCAGCCCGGGAGGCAGCGGAGAGGTTTTTGAAGCAGGAGGATTATACCTCCCTTGTTCACCTTTGCCGGGACACATCGGACCGTTACGGGCAAGATTACTCCTGGCGCAGGCTTCTGCTGCAGGGACTCTACTGGGGCCGGCAGGATGAAACAGCTGCAGAGGAGTTGGAGCTCCTTTTTAAGGATTTTCCCGGGGAAGCTGCTGCCGATACTGAGTTGAACCTCTTTGCCGCGGTGCTTGAACAGCGTATAGCAGGGGAGGATGATACAGGATGGACCCGCAGGGTGCTGCAGTTTTTTATCTCCACTCCGGCAGGCAGTTACCATATACGTCTTTATGATTATCTGCGGCTTGAGGGGCTGCTGGATAATTTCAGCGGTGAAGAACAGCTGCTTCTCTATGCTGTTGATCAGACAGCACGGAATAACGGAGAAGTCTCCTGGCCGCTTTTAACCGGCCTGCTTTCTCGGGAGCAGTATATAAGTGCATCGATGCTGTGGAATCTGACAGCTGCCGTAGACCGTGCGGCAAGGAGAGCAGATACAATTGAATTTTTTAAATCTGTGGCAGAGACAAGGCCTGTTTTACGGGAGACCGCCCTTGAAGCTGCCGCCAGGTTGTACCGGGGGGCCGGTTACAACAAGGCTGCAGGGGAGATCTACGCACTGCTTCCGCAAACGGAACGGAATCGCTGGTATATGTTTTCCTCTGCGGTTAGAAGCAGTCCCCGGGAGGCGGTACAAATGCTGCCTGAACTTCTAATGTCCATGGATGAACCCGGGTATTATTCCGATGTACTGGAGGAGCTTGCCGGGCTGCTTTGCGAAAGTCAAAGCTGGGATGCTCTGCTTGAGGCTTACCGGTATCTTGACGGTTGGGTCAGTGCCGGTGATCTTGCCTACTACGCTTATATTTCCGCGAGGCTGCAGCAGGAGCAGATTGTAGATCCGGGCAGTACCGACCTGGCCGCAAATGAAATTCTTCGACGGCTTTCCCTGGGGGTGTATCCAGGAGCAGGAAACTATTCCGGAAAAGAAAGGGTCGCAAGTGAGTATTACACTATGATGGCTGGATATTATGCCGGCAATACCTATGTACCCGATGATACAGTCGTTGAAGTTTCGGATGCAGATCTTTCGGATGCAGCCCTGCTGGTTTACGGCTTTTTGGAGTATGGACTGCCGGAAAAAGCCCGTGCTCTAGCTGAGGATCCAGAGGTATCGGTTTCAGCTGCCCTTAGTGCAGCTGAAGCAACTGCTACGGGTGGCCACCCGGACGAAAGTCTCAGGATGCTGCTGCGTCGCAGTCGCGTTCCAGGCCTTGCTATGCCGGTTTCTGTGTTTTACCCCCGGCCATGGAAAGAGCAGATAGAAGCGGCAGCAACCGGGTTTGATCTTCCTCCCTGGCTTCTGTTCTCTCTTATCCGCCGGGAGAGCCTTTTTAATCCCGATGCTCTTTCCAGAGTCGGAGCTGCAGGGCTTATGCAGCTTATGCCGGAGACCGCTGCGGATGTGGCTGCCAGGCTGAGAGTCCGTGACTATGATTTAACCGGGGTGGAAGATAATCTTCGCCTGGGGGCCTGGTATCTGCGTAATATGCTTGATCGTACTGATTCCCCGGCAGATGCGGCAGCTTCCTATAATGCAGGCATTAACCGGCTCCGTTCCTGGCGGAAATCATTCGGACGACTCCCGGGAGATCTCTTTGTGGAAGCAATTCCTTATCCTGAGACAAGAGCATATATAAAAGCTCTGCTTGTGTCTTCCGTCCATTATGGGTATCTTTACTACGGTGAAACAGCGGATCGTGTTGTGGAAGAATTTTTTCCTGACCTGATTCATTAAGAGTATTCTGGAGGGTTCAATGTCTGTAATTCAAGCGATAATTCTGGGGGCACTGCAGGGAGTAACTGAGTTCCTTCCTGTTTCAAGCTCCGGCCATCTTGTTATAGCCCGTGAGTTTATGGACATAGCAGGAGTTCCCCTCCTTTTTGATGTGTTGCTCCATGTATCCACCCTTGCCGTTGTAATATTTGTCTTTCGCCGTACTGTTGGCAGACTCTTTGTCTCGCTCTCAAAACTACTCCGGGGAAAAGAGACCGATCCTGTAGACCGGGGGATGATACTTGCTATTATTGTCGCCACCGTAGTAACCGGGGTTTTAGGTGTTGCCATTGAACATTATTCTCCCGGTGATTATCCCCGACTTGTTGCAGTCCTGTTTGTTTTGACAGCGTTTATACTTTTTCTGCCCCGCTTTTTCGGCTGGGGTAAGGAAAGCGGCATCCCGGGATTGAAAACCGGACTGATTGTTGGTGCTGCCCAGGGGTTGGGTGTTTTTCCGGGGATTTCCCGTTCCGGTATTACCATTACTGCATCCCAGGGCGCCGGCCTCTCCCGGGAACAGGCGGGAGAATTTGCTTTTCTCATTTCCATTCCGGCTATTCTAGGCGCTCTTGTTTTAACACTTAAGGATATGGATAGTCTGGGCTCACAGATTGGTCTGGTTCCCCTTATTGCTGGAATGATAAGCTCACTTGTGGTAGGGTGGGTATCTCTGGAACTGCTTCTTCGCCTCGTTAAGAACGGTAAACTGCACTTTTTTGCTTTCTACCTTCTTCCGCTGGGAGTGATCAGTCTTATTATTCTGTAAAAACAACGGACTGAACATAAAAAATCCATCTTAACATCCTCATCACAGGGACCGATATTTAAGTAATAGGAGGCTTCCCGGTTTGGGTAAACGGAACATAACTACATCTTTTGGTATAATCCTTTTTGTTCTTGCGGTTTATACCACTCTGTCTCTGATACTGCATATTGCCGGAATCGGCAGTACTGCCGGTTTTTTCAATTTTCCCGGGAAATTCCTGTATCAGCACTTTCTCTATGCCGGATTCTACGCCGGGCTCTATCTCTATTTTCTGGGATACCTTTCTGTCTCCAACGGATTCAACCGGCGTTCAGTTCTCTTTCTTTTATACACTCTCATTCCGTTTGTAACTGCTTCCCTGCTGTTCCATGTTATTCTGACTGTTCCGCCCAATTCGGCGGCTGCAGCGGTTATTATAGGTTTCGGCAGCAGGCGCATTGGCGGTCTTATGCTTCTGGCCTTAATGCTTATGGAACTCATCCTTGGCTACCGGATAATTTTCATCCCGAAGGAGACTGAAAAAGAACATGAGGCTGAAGCTGAAGAAACAGCCTCTACCTCGTCACTTGAAAGTGGTCTCTTCCCCTTGAGAAAGCATGTTGATCTGAGTGATTCCCAGGAGGTGGAAGAACTTTCACCCCTGCATGATGAAGTATCTGATGATGAAGATGCCCTCAGGCTCGATCGCGATGAAAGAGGCAAGCTCAGGGCTGTTCCGGACGAAAACGAGGCTTCCAAAGAACCCGGTAAGTTTGACGACGAAGATCTGGTAGTAGCTTTCGGTGATGAAGAGGTTATCCCTGAAGACATCGGCAACGAGGATGAAAATCCGGAAGAAGAGTCTCTTTATGAATTACCGGACATTGAAGAAATAAAAGAACCTGAGGCCGCAGAAGAGATAGAAGACATTCCTGAAGAGTTGCCCGTTCAGGATGAAGTTGTGCCGATTCCTGTTCCCCGGGTGGAGCACAGGCAGTCTTCTGAAGATACGCAAAACAGAGAAATTGTTCCAGAAGGAGATCCGGGGCAGTATGACCGGCTCTATGTAAATGATCACGAAGATCCTTCAATCCGCTCAATGGTACGGGACCTTCTTGATGCGGAAGTGTCTGAGGCTGTTTCCTTTACCCCCCCGGAACCGGAAACAGTTCCGGAAGTGGAGGCTTTTGCAGACGACCTTGAAGACCGTGATCTTCTTGATGAGCCCGAAGATCTTGCCTCCGTTGAAGATGATTTCAGTTTTGAAGAAGAACTCGATCTTGAAGAAGTTGAAATAGATGAAGACGATCTCCTTGATGCCACTCCGAATGGAATAAGTGCCGGTGTCTACGAAGAGGAGATTGCAGAAGATCAGCTGGCCCTGCTTGAAGAGCGCTATGGGTCGGATATGGATCAGGAGTTCAACAGTACCCTTCCTCTCTCTCCCGAAATTTCTGATGAAGATGAGGGCGAGCAGGTAATTGAGGTTGAGTTGGACGGTGTCGCGGCGGTTGAAGAATCTGAACTGCCGGTCAAAAAGGAGCCTGTTGTAATCCGGCAGGAAGACCGGAAGGCTTCCGGGAAAAAAAAACGGCAGAAATATTCAGTCCCCGTAGATGAACTGCTTGACCGCTACGAAGATAACAAATACTGGGTTGTAGACGATGATACCCGCCATGCCGGCGAGGTTCTGCGGCAGACGCTGGAAGAATTTAAAATAGAGGCGGAGGTTACCGGAATACGAAAAGGGCCGGTAATTACCATGTTTGAAATCCTGCCTGCCCCGGGTGTCAAGCTTTCCAAGATTACCAACCTTGCGGATAATATTGCCCTGCGTCTGGCCGCTTCAAGTGTGCGTATTGTAGCACCGATTCCCGGCAAGCATGCAGTGGGTATTGAAGTTCCCAATCATAAACGTGCCATTGTCTCGTTTCATGAGATGATTTCGGATATCAAGTTTGATCAGAAGGATTATCAGGTACCGGTGGTGCTTGGCAAGGACGTCGGTGGAGAATCCCAGGTGGTTGATCTGGTGAACACTCCGCATATGCTGATTGCGGGAGCCACCGGCTCCGGTAAATCGGTGTGTGTTAACTCTCTTATCTGTTCGATTCTCTGCCGGAAAAAACCGGAAGAGGTAAGGCTGCTCCTGATAGACCCGAAGATTGTAGAGCTGAAGCTTTATAACGATATACCCCATCTGCTGACGCCGGTTATCACTGAACCAAAAAAAGCCTTCCAGGCACTGCAGTACTGCCTGTCAGAAATGGAGCAGCGTTATGCTCTCCTGGACAGTCAGGGGGTAAGGGATATTCGTTCCTATAACAGGAAGGTAAAGGAACGGAAGCTGGCTACCAGGACGCTTCCGTTCCTGGTTATTATCGTTGATGAATTCGCCGATCTTATGGCAACCACCGGCAAGGAACTGGAATCAACACTGGCACGTCTGGCAGCGATGTCCAGGGCAGTGGGGATACATCTTGTGCTTGCAACCCAGCGTCCGTCCATCGATGTTATAACCGGCCTGATCAAAGCCAATATCCCTTCCAGAATTGCCTTCATGGTGGCGGGAAAGACGGATTCGAGGATTATCATTGATGCCGTGGGTGCTGAGAAACTGCTGGGTAAGGGTGATATGCTCTTCACTTCTTCCTGGGATCCTGATCCAAGCAGAATTCAGGGAGCCTTCCTTTCCGAAGACGAAGTCGGCCGTGTTGTTGATCATGTAAAAACCTTGGGAGAACCGGATTATATTGATGATGAAATATTCTTCGAGGATGATGATGATTCAGGCGGAATGTTTGAAGAGGGTGGAGAAGATCCTCTTATGGATAAGGCGCTTGAAATCGTAACTCAGGCAGGTAAGGCTTCTGCATCCTATCTGCAGCGGCGCCTGAAGATAGGATATAACAGGGCAGCCAGGCTGGTGGAAACTATGGAACACCGGGGCATCGTAGGGCCTCAGAACGGCAGCAAGCCCCGGGAAATTCTCCATGTTCCAAGTCGGGTTCAAGAGCCGGTGGAGATCTGAGCATGCAGACGCTGGATTTAAACTATATTGCCTCCAGGCTGGAAGCTTTGGAGGAGACGATTATTTTTGTGCTGATTGAGCGTATCCAGTTCTTTCACAACCCTGTCTGTTATCGCGAAGGAGAAAGTGGCTTTCCGGGGCAGGATGCAGAGAGTCTCTTTTCGCTGCGTCTCCGGGGACAGGAGGAACTCGACTCACGGTTCGGCCGTTTTCGAACCCCTGAAGAGCGACCGGTAAATCCCGGCCTCCCGCCACCGGAACGGCAGCGGCCCAGTATCGATACCGGTCTTTCAATTGATGACTATAATCTGGTCAATCTGAGTCCCCGGCTTAGGGATGAATACCTTAATATAATTCCTCGTATGTGTCCTGCCGGAGATGACGGTCATTATGGTTCAAGTATTGAACGGGATGTTATTTGTATTCAGGCACTGATTCGTCGGGTACATTTTGCCGCTTTTTATGTGGCGGAAAGCAAGTATCGCAGCGATCCTGAAGGATACTCCGAGCTCATAAGAGCCGGCAATATAGCTGCCATTGGTGATAAACTTACCCGTCCGGAGGTGGAGCAGAGGATCCTTGCCAGAGTTGGGGAAAAATCCAGGCGGCTTCAGGAGATAAGTGATTATTCCCTGCGCAGTCCTCTGGATCCTACGCTGGTTACCGAGCTCTACAGGGATGTAATTATTCCTCTAACCAAAGAGGGTGAAGTTCAGTATCTTCTTTCCCGTAACAGGTGACTAATCTATTGTTTTACTATTGTCAGCTTCAAAGGCAAGCGAAGCAGAATTGATACAGTAGCGCAGTCCTGTCGGATGAGGTCCGTCGGGAAAAACGTGTCCCAGATGTCCCCCGCATGAAGCGCATACCACCTCTGTCCGGACCATTCCATGAGATTTGTCTGTGTATTCCTTTACCGCTGAGGTGTCAACCGGTGTGTAGTAGCTGGGCCAGCCGGAACCGGATTCGTACTTGCTCTCAGAACTGAACAGCTTCGCTCCGCATCCTCTGCAGCAGTATATGCCGTTTTGTTTCTCCATATAAAGATGACCAGTGAATGCCCTCTCTGTTCCCTTCTCCCGTAGAACATGAAATTCCATGGGACTTAATTCGTCCTGCCATTGGGCCGGAGTTTTTTTTACCGGAAAATCATCAATGTTACCGCTCATAATATTAGTAATATAATCAGGAAAACTTTCCCAATAAAGACATTTTACATAAATAGAAAAATCAGCTATAATCGCTTAACTAAAATATCTCCAGTTGAAAAGTCGATTAAGGCCTTCTTGTTAGGTAAAAGTTTAAACTGTTTACGATTAAGAGGACTCAATGCTGGAACCTGCTCTGAAAAACCAGAAAATCGAACTCATAGCACAGAATTTCAAACCCGATGAGATTGACGAATTGGGTCGACTGCTGTTCAAACAGTACAATAGTCACGACCTGACTAATACTGAAACACATTTTACCCTCTCTCCGCGCAAATGCGCCTCCGCCCTGGTAGAGGAATGCATTGCTAAAAATCAGGTGGATCGTCTTATCGAACTTGTTGTTAGTCTTGATGATCAGACAATAAAAGGACGTCAGCTAAGAATTGACGGTCTTGAACTGTTCCTGCGGGAGTTTGCCAACAGCGGTCGAATCTATGATTTCAAGCGCAGGAAGGTAGTTACTCTGAAGAAGGATCTTGAGGATCAGGTAAACTGGGGAAGTCTGAATAGCGGCCGGCAATATCCCATTACCGTTATGAGTCTTGATGTGGTAGACAATTCTCTGCTGGTGAAACAATACGGTAACCGCATCATGGAAAAGGTTTACTTCCACCTGCGTCGCTATCTTGAAGAGCGGATTGCCCGCTACGACGGTCGTATCTGGAATTTTGCCGGTGACGGAGGGCTTATTGCCTTTACCTTCAAGGGCCATCAGGACCGGGCGGTATTCTGCGGGCTTGAGATTCAACGCAGTATCCCGTTGTTACAGCTTCGCGAGGATGTTCCGGTTAAAAAACCGGTAGCTCTCAGGATTGGTCTCGATACAGGAAAGGTGAAGTTTCAGATGGAGACCGGTGCAATTGTTTCCGAGGTAATCAATTATGCCAGTCATCTTGAGAAGAAACATGCTCAACCGGGAAGTGTTGCTGTTTCCGGTACGCTTCATGGAGAGTTGTCGCCCAAGCTCTCCAGTCTGTTTACCTGTACCGGAGAGTTCGAAGGGCAGCAGGCATTCTGTACACCGGGAAGAATAGATAATATCTGATAAACCGCTGTTTTTTTTATAAGAAATTGTAACCTTTGTATCCGGGAGAGGTTTGTAGGTTAGAGAGTTTTCTTTTTCATTGACCTCCTTTTTGGCCTCCCGGCTTTACTCCTTTTTCCGGGAGGTCACTTTTTTATGGGAGGATGCGGCGTGCTCCAACATAGCGCTGGCTGTAGTAGGGGGCTGTAAGAGAGGAGATGACAATCCCTTTGGTTTTTATTCCCGACGCAGCGTGGATGAAGCGCTGATCTCCCAGATAAATGCCTACATGCGTAACAGTCCACCCTTCGGTATTGAAGAAGACAAGATCTCCGGGTTTTTCGCTGCCCTTTGAAACAGGAGTGCCGAATTTATACTGGTCGATTGCCCTTCGGGGAAGGCTGGCCACCACCGGTGCATATATGTGATACACAAGACCGGAACAGTCCAGTCCTCGCGGACCGGTCCCGCCCAGAATGTAGGGGGTACCCTTCAGTGAGAGGGATTCCAGGACTGCCGCCAGGGATAATTCATCCTCTTTTTCCGTGGAGAAAAGCGCAGTCGGCAGGATGAAAAGCAGAAAAAATATAGTAATCTGTACTGTGCGCATACTTCAGTATCGGCACAATTTTCGCCGGTCTGGATGCCTACAGATTCAGCAGTCCTGCATAGCTGGTGAGTACGGCGTCACGTTTTTCGGGGTCACCGAGTACCTTGCCGGTAAGAACCTTCCCCAGCTGTACACCTTCCTGATCAAAAGAGTTTATATTCCAGATAAGACCCTGAAACATCACCTTGTTCTCATAATGTGCAAGCAGGGCGCCCAGGGCTTCAGGCCCGAGGCGGTTGCCGTAAATAAGGCTTGAGGGGCGTTGTCCGGGAAAGTTTTTATTGGGATTAGTGTCTTCCTTGCCAAGGGCAAAGGCGACAATCTGGGCGGTGAGGTTTGCCTTGAGTTTCTTCTGGCTGCTTGATCCTTCAAAATCAATGTCTTTGCCTGACTGGGATTCCTGGAAGCCGATGAACTGAAGAGGAACAATATCGGTTCCCTGATGGAGTAACTGGAAAAATGAATGCTGGCCGTTGGTTCCGGGTTCGCCGAAAATAACCGGCCCGGTTGAGTAGGTTAGGGCTTTACCGTTTCTGTTAACCTGTTTGCCGTTGGACTCCATATCCAGCTGCTGCAGATGAGCGGGGAACCGGTGCAGCGCCTGACTGTACGGCAGAACTGCTGTCACGGGAAAACCAAGTATATTCCTTTCCCAGACACCTATCAGTGCGTCCATGAGGGCGGCATTTTTGTATATATCCTCATTCATGGATGCCTGATCAGTTTCATGGGCTCCTTTCAGGATACGGCTGAATACTTCGGCACCGAAGGCAAGACTCAATACGGCGCCGCCCACTGCGCTGGTTGCGGAATAGCGTCCGCCGATATAATCATCAATGAAGAAAGAAGCCAGAAAGTCACTGTTAGACGCCAGCGGACTTGTTTCTGAGGTTACCGCCACCATATGCTGTGATGGTACCAGGCCGACAGTACCATGGGCGAGCATTATCTCTGCTACCAGGGCCTGGTTGGTAAGGGTTTCCTGAGTGGTGCCGCTTTTGGAAACAAGTATAAAAAGAGTTTCTTCCGGATTTATATCGGAAAGCACCTCCTCCGCATCATCGGGATCAACATTGGAGATGAACCGGGCATCCATTCTCAGTGCACCATATTCTTTCCGATACCAGTTTTTCAGGGCAAGGTATAAAGCCCTCGGGCCGAGGTCAGATCCGCCGATCCCAATCTGTATAACCCGCTTGAAGGCTTTTCCTGTGGATCCGGTAATTATGCCTGCATGAACATCAGCGCTGAATTTTGCTATTTTCTCCTGTTGTTCCCTGTAGAAAACACCTAGGTCTTTTCCGTTTTCGGTAACCTTGCCCGCAAGCTCACCACGCATCAGGTGGTGCATTACCTTACGATTCTCTCCGGTGTTCATGACAACACCTGAGGCGATGGCTTTGTATTTTTCAATGCATCCGCACTCGGCGGCAAGGTCGGCCAGGATGGCCATGGCGGTATCATCCACCGCCTTCGCGGCATAGCTGTAGGTAAGGCCGCCGCCGGAACGTATCCGGCAGCGTTTTATACGTTCCTCACTGAGCAGGCCGGCAAGGTTTACCGTCTCCTGGTTGCTTTCGTAATATTCTTTCAATCGTCTGTACGATTCGGTACGATCCAGATCCGCGTATTTCACCGGCTGCTCCTTTATTTTACTGTATGTGATGCCTATTTATCGTGGAAGGTAGCCGCCACATGCTTCATGTCCGGCGCCTGGCCCTCCTCGGCATCTATTCTTTTATGTACCATGGCCTCAACCCCGGTGGCAAGTCCGTAAAGATTGATAAAGCCTGTGGCATCACCATGATCATAGGAGCTCTCGCCGAAGGATGCAAGGTCTTCAATGTACAAAGAGTTGGCGGACTTGCGTCCCGCGATAATTACATTGCCCTTATACAGTACCAGGCGTACAGATCCTGTTACATACTGATATGCTTTATCCATGAAGGCATCCATGGATTCCCTGAATGTGGTATACCATTTTCCGGCATATACAATGTCAGCATACTGGTGGCTCATTGTGCGTTTGAATCCCAGGGTGTTGAAGTCCATGGTCATCATTTCCAGTTCTGCCAGGGCTGCCATGAGGATTTCTCCTGCAGGAGTTTCGTATACACCCCGGCTCTTCATACCGACAACGCGGGTTTCCACGCAGTCTGTACGGCCGATACCGTTGGACGCTCCCAGCTTATTCAGTTCCGTGAGCAGCTCAAGGGCAGACATCTTTTTACCGTTGATTCCCACCGGGAAGCCTTTAACAAAGTCAATGGTAATTTCAGTCTCTTCATCGGGGGCGTCCATGGGTGATTTTGTCAGTTGAAACATCTCGTTCTTCGGGCGGTTCCAGGGATCTTCCAGGTCTCCTCCCTCGTGACTCATATGCCAGATATTCCAGTCTCTGGAGTAGATGTTCTTCTTGCTGATGGTTCCGAGATTTATACCTCGTTCTTCTGCGTACTCAATAGCATCCTCCCGGCTGCGGATATCCCATACTCTCCAGGGGGCTATTACCTCGAGCTGAGGCGCCAGGGCTTTGTAGGTGAGCTCGAAACGGACCTGGTCATTACCTTTTCCGGTACATCCGTGGGCTACCGCATCGGCATCCTCCTGCAGGGCAACCTCTACCTGGCATTTAGCCTGAAGCGGGCGGGCTATGGAGGTTCCCAGAAGGTATTTGCCTTCATACCGGGCTCCTGCCCGTACGATGCGGAAGAGGAAATCACGGGCAAACTCTTCCCGGATATCCTTTATGTAAAGTTTTGAGGCTCCTGAGGCAAGAGCTTTCTTTTCCATGCCGTCCCAGTCTTCGTTCTGCCCTACATTGGTACAAATACCGACAATCTCTGCATTGTTGTAGTTTTCTTTGAGCCAGGGGATGATTATGGAGGTATCCAGTCCGCCGGAATAGGCAAGGACGATCTTTTTTATTTCCCGTTTGTGCTTAATCATGCGAGTCTCCTTCTTCTTAAGCGTTCTCTTCAGCAAGTACGGCTTCGATCATATCGCAGCCTTCATCAATTTCTGAAATCTCTATTACCAGCGGAGGTGCAATCCGCAGGATATTTGTGCCTGAGCGCAGGGCCAGAAGCCCTTTTTTCTGCAGCTTGGTAAGCAGTGTCCCCATTTTTGCCTTCAGATCGTCGCCGGTATAGGCCATTTCAAGGCCGGCAAGCAGGCCTCTGCCTTTTACGCTTTTCGCCTGAGGGTACTTTGTGCACATTGCGGCGAGTCTGGACGCAAGATGTTCTCCCTTTTTCTGTACGTCCAGAATAAAAGAGTAGTCGCAGAGCTGGTCCAGCACTGCGGCGGCAACAGCAGTGGTTACCGGACCGCCGCCGAAGGTGGAAGCATGATCTCCAACCTTGATCTGCTTGTTGATCCTTTCCGGAATCAGGACGGCGGAAAGGGGCAGTCCGCCTGCAAGAGGTTTTGCCAGGGTTACCATATCGGGTTCAAGGCCGGCCCATGATGAAGCAAGAATCTCTCCTGTTCTGCTCAGTCCGGTCTGAACTTCATCAGCTATCAGGGCAATATCGTACTTGCGGCAGATTCTGTTCAGGGTTGCTGCAAATTTGGGGGTAACACTGTTGAGCCCTCCCTCTCCCTGCAGCGGTTCCACAATAACCGCTGCGAAGCTGTCATCAAGGGTCTCTTCCAGGGCCGTCTCACTGTTAAAAGGCAGTGTTACGTATCCAGGAACAAGAGGCTTGAAGGGGTCCTGATATGCCGCTGTTGGCGTTGCAGAAAGAGCCCCCAGGGTCCGGCCGTGGAAGGCTCCGGAGAAGCTGGCAATTTTATAGTGCCCCTCTCCCTTTGTTCGCATGGAATAGAGCCTGGCAAACTTGAGAGCTGCTTCAACAGCCTCGGTACCGGAGTTTCCAAAGTAGACCGCATCAAACTCTCCCATATTAACCAGCCGGCCTGCACACTGCAGGGTAGGCTCTGTGGTATAGAGGTTGGATACATGCACAACTTTCTTCATCTGTTCAGCGGCAATCTCGGCAAGATCCTCCCGGCCGTGCCCCAGGGAGTTGACGGCAATGCCGGAGCCGAAATCGAGGTATTTATTACCGTCAGCATCAAACAGCCAGGAACCCTTTCCGTGATCTATCAGAAGCAGGGAACGGGCGTAGTTGTTGGGAAGGGGCGGGTTGTGGGCAAACTGAAAACTCTTGTTCATGGGTATTTTGGCCATACTTTCTCCTGTTTCATTTCTGCAGATACAGATGTGTTCCGGCACCGGCAAGCAGCGCCTTTAAATCGCCGGTTTTTTCACAACCGCCGATAATTATTTCTCCGATTCCCTGTTCCAGTCCCTCAAAGGAGGAACGTACCTTGGGAATCATACCGCCGGAAATCTCTCCTTCGGCTATTTCCGCTTCAACCTCTTCCTTATTGAGCCTGGGGGCAATGCTTCCTTTAAGCTGAATCCCCGGTACATCCGACAGGTATATAAGTCGTGCGGCGCCGACGGCAACCGCCAGTTCCAGGGCAGCTTCATCGGCATTGATATTAAGTGCTCCACCGGCAGTATCCATGGCAACCGAAGAGCAGACCGGAAGATAGCCGGTTTTCATAAGATCCGAGAGAAGTTTCCCCCGTGCACCGATAATACGGCCTGTACGGCTCTCACCGGACATGGCTTCTCCGGTGAGAAGCCATGCGTCGCAGCCGGAAAGTCCCACAGCATCCAATCCTTCCATATTGAGGGAGCGTACCAGCAGGGTGTTCATTCTTCCCGCCAGAACCATCTCCACAACTTCCATTTCTTCCGGACTGGTCTGCCGCTTACCGTCAATGAAGACCGGTTCAAGCCCGAATACCCGGGAGATTCTGCTTACCTCGCTGCCGCCTCCATGCACTATTGCCAGGGGTGTCTCTTCCGCTGCGGCTTTAAGCTCGCTGCAGAGAAGTTTGAGGCTCGTTTCGTCCGCCAGTGGGCGGCCGCCTATCTTGATAACACAAAGTTCGCTCATTTAAACAAGTCCTGAAAGTTCCAGCCCTTCGGTTTCGTTAAAGCCGAAGCGGATATTCATATTCTGTACTGCCTGCCCGGAGGCACCTTTTACCAGATTGTCTATGCAGGAGAAAAGAAAAAGCCTGCTACCGTCCATACGGAATGCTATATCACAGCGGTTCGAACCGCACACTTCCCGTGTCTGGGGCAGTCTGTTTTCGAGGATGCGCACAAAGGGGGTGCTGGAAAAACTCTTTGTGTAGATCTCTTTAATGCCGTCAACATTGACCCCTGATGTCTCTATAGTAGTGCTCACCGACATACCCCTGCGCAGAGGTGCAAGGTGGGGGGTGAAATAGATCATGGTATCCGAACCGTTCTGCCGGGCCTGGTCGGTCATCTCCGACCAGTGGCGGTGAGTTCTTCCGGGATTATATGCTCCGGCGTTTTCACTTCTTTCGCAGAAGAGGTTGTTGTCCACAGCCTTTCTTCCTGCTCCTGAAATACCGGAAATAGCGTTTACAATAGCAGGTCCGCTGGTAACTCCCGCCTTCAGCAATGGGAGAAGGGGCAGCATGGTCGCCGTGGGGTAGCATCCGGGATTTGCAATGAGGTCAGCCGTCTTCACAGCTTCCGCATAAAACTCTGGAAGTCCGTAAACCGGGTTTGCCGGAGCTGAGGGCATTTTTACCCCGTAGGCCGATTCAAAAAGCTCAGCATCGGAGATACGGAAATCGGCAGAGAGGTCGATTACAACACTCTTGCCCACAAATGGTGCACAGATTTCTGCGGAGGCCAGATGCGGCAGGCAGGCGAATATTACTTCAGGATTTTCCGCAGCCATTTCGTCCAGAGAGAGGTACTCCGGACGGCGCAGTTTCTCCGGCTCCACAAACCCGTTATCAAAATCGGCAATAGCCTTGCCTGCCCGGGAGGATGATACCGGCAGTATAAGGTCGATATCTTTGTGGCTGCTGAGAAGCCGGCTGAGAATCATGCCGGTGTATCCGGTTGCTCCGAGTATTGCTGCTTTCATAGGGTGCATCCTTGCTATTAAAGTTCCAGGTCCGGCATGAATTCGCTCAGATGGCTGATAAGGTCGTCGGGGCTCTTATCATCTTTCAGGACCAGTAAGATAGTGTCGTCACCGGCTATGGTTCCCAGGATGCAGTCCAGGTTAAAGCGGTCTATAGCGAATGCCACGCTGTCTGCATGTCCCTGCAGGGTTTTTATAACCCCCATATTGCCGGAAAAATCGAGGGAGAGAAAACCACGCTGAAGGTCCTGTATATATGCTCGCTGGGTATCGGGAGATACTTCACTCTCGGGCATTGTATAGTAGTAGCCGTTCCAGCCGTCGGAAACCTTCCCTACCTTCAGAAGTTTCAGATCCCGGGAGAGGGTTGCCTGGGTGACATTAATTCCCTCTTTTTCCAGTTCTGTAAGCAGTGCTTCCTGACTGGAAATACGATTATCTTTAATAATCCGGACGATCATCCGGAGTCTGTCATCGCGTAGTTTCATCCCACACTCTTCTGTATATTTATTCCGTATGAATGTATAAAGTTGCATAAACTGTCGATTTTGGCAAGCAGTTTTAGCGAAATTCTTACAAAAGGGTGATTTATAGCCTATTAAGCCGATATAGATACAGAGGATGAAACTGCAGTACTGCTTATGGAAAATCGCGACTCGTATATACAGGTAAAAATCTCGGATGACAGAATGGAGGCCCGGGGAGTTTTTCTTTCTCCCCACGGGAGAGGCGCCTGCATGGAGATCGAAGAAGCGGAGGCTATTCTTTCTCAGGCAGGGGTTGTCAGCGGGATTGATTATGAACAGCTGAGGCTTGCTGTGGAGGCCTGTAATCAGAAAGGTCATACCCCGGCGGAATACTGTATAGCCCGGGGCAGAGTGCCTGAAGATGCCGATCCGGCATATCTCAAACTTGCCCAGAAGCTGTTTCATACCCGGCTCTATGGAAAAGAGAAGGGCGGGCGGGTTGATTTTCACGAAGCCAGTCCGTTTATTATTGTTTCCCAGGGAGAATCCCTTGCCCGTTTTCAGCCGGCGGCAGATGGAATACCAGGAGAAACAGTGACAGGAGAGCCTGTTGCTCCGGGGATAAAAAAGCGAATTCCCTTCGAACCCGGTGAAAATACCTACCGGGAAGGTGAGTATATTAAAGCATCAATAGCAGGACGATTCGTCTTTGAAGGTGTCCGGTTCCGGGTAAGTCCTGTACTTGAGATTTCCGCGGTAGATTTCAGCACCGGCAATATCCGTTATCCCGGGGATATCCTGCTTACCGGGGAAATCAGCGACGGCTTCTCTCTCAGCTGCGGCGGGGACCTGCATTCAACCGTACCTCTTGCGGTAAGTGATATCCGGGTAAAGGGAAATCTCTTTGTTGAAGGCGGACTGCTGGGCCGGGGAAAAGGATTGCTTAAGGTTGGCGGAAATATCAGCGCCCGGTTTGTGGAGAATGTATACCTTGAATGCCGCGGTTCTCTGCATGTGGAAGGGGGGATCCTTCATAGTTCCGTCTACAGCCTTGGAACCGTTAACTGCGGTGAAAAGGGGAAAATTTTCAATGCCGACGTACATGCCCTTGCCGGTGTGGAAGCCCTGCAACTGGGGAATTCCGCAGGGCAGAAAACAAGTATATCTGCAGGAACTGATTTCCGCAGATTGCGAAGCTACCGGGAACGAAAAAAAACCCTTCGGGCGCTGCAGCTCAAAGCTGACACCCTTGCCTCCATGAAACAGGCCGCGCTCCTGTCTCCGGGCAGTCAGGGATCACTTGATGAACTTATTCGCAGGACTCAACGGACAATTGAGGAGATACGCAGTGCTGCAGAGGATGATCTGCGGGGTATCCGGGGCAACGGGGAAGCAAAGATTATTTCCCGTGATACGGTTTATCCCGGGGTTACCCTGGAGATCTGTCAGGTACTCCGCCGGGTAACAACCTCGGTTCCCCGGGGAACTTTCTTTCTTGATCCGGAAAAAAACCGGGTGGAACTCAATGACGGTTAAGCGCCGGCATCTATACTATATTACTGTTTTTCGTTAAATTCCTTACTATATGACTTATATTAATCCTTTTTCAGATTTAGAAGGGAAACCCATTGCAGTAGGTCTCTCGGGAGGGGTGGATTCCTCTGTTGCAGCATTCCTTCTAAGCGGGAAAACCGAAAGGCTTGCAGGTGTAAGCCACTATATTTATCCCAATGGAGACTGCTGTTCTCCGGAACTCCTTGACCGGGCCCGCCTGACTGCGGACAGGCTTGGAATAGGCTATTACCAGGAAGATCTGGTTGATGATTTTGCCCGTGTTGTCATCAATGATTTTGTCGATACCTACCTTTCCGGGGAAACTCCGAATCCATGTGTTCGCTGCAACCAGCGGATGCGTTTCTTCCTTTTTTATCAGCGGCTCGTCGATGTGTTGAGAGAAAAAGAGTTTCTTGCTCCGGGAGAATCTCTGCGCATGGCTACCGGGCACTATGCACGGATTGCTGAAACTGATGAAGGTCGTTTTCTTATGAAAGGCAGGGATTCCAAAAAGGACCAGAGCTACATGCTCTATCAGATCCGCAAAGAGATGCTGCCCAACCTTGTGTTTCCCCTTGGTGCTCTTGAGAAAACTGAAGTGGTTAAAATTGCCGTGGAGAACAATCTTCCTTCTGCCTCGGCCAGAGAGAGTCAGGATGCCTGTTTTATTCCCGGCAAATATACCGATTTTATCGCTTCGTTTACCAATAGTCCCAGGGGAAATGAGATGGGAGATATTGTGGATACCGCCGGAACCGTACTGGGCTCTCACAGTGGCTACATCGGGTACACGGTAGGGCAGCGTCAGGGCCTTGGTTTAGGCAATGGTCCCTGGTTTGTCATCCGTACTGAAGCGGATAGCAACAGAGTGATTGTCGGGCGTAAAGAGGAGCTTGGCGATACCCGTTTCAGGCTGAGGGAGTGTAACTGGTTTTTCCGGGATCTTCCGAAACAGATAGAAGGGGAAGTAAAAATCCGCTATAACAGCAAACCTGTGGAATGCCGGATAATTCCTGAGGCAGACGGTACTGCTTCAGTTGAACTGATCCGTCCCGAAGCGGTTACTCCGGGACAATCAGCTGTAGTCTACCGGGACGACATGGTCCTCGGCGGAGGGATTATTAAAGGGTACCTCTAAAAGCATGGTATTTTTACCATAGTCAAGGAAGATAAGTTTGCGGGCCGCTGTAAATCTTGACGACGCAGGATATAGGGAAAAGAGTAGTTTTTAAAACTGCCCTACACTCTGAGACCGAAGAACATCTTGGGGAAAATCTCGATATCCTTTCCACTGTCAAACAGCTGAAAGGTACTGCCCGATCCGCTGTGGAAAGTTTCAGAGAAATTGGTGACCTCCGGAATATACCCTTCCAGGGTAACGCCTCCGAACACTGCAAGGCCGCCGAACAGTTCAATGCCAAGGCATGCTCTCAGTGAAGGCCAGATAATCTTCTCTTCGGAATAGTTATAAAACTGTCCGGCCTGCTCGGTCCCGACCTCTCCGGGGACCTCCATCTTGGCAGAGAGATCTATGTCTGTGTAAAGGGTTCCCAGGGGAATGTGCAGTCCAAGCCCCAGTCCGGATACCAGCCCTGCCGTGGTGCCGCCATCCATGGGTGCACCTCCGTAGAAAACTGTATAGCTGACTCCGGCACCCAACTGATATCCGAAGTAAAGATAGTCCGAATCATCAGTCCAGCCGGAAAGGTTATGCAGGCCGTTGGAAGATATGTTTATCAGGCCAAGAGCCAGTCCGTCCATGTTTTCGGAAATATTTATTACTCCCACCTGCATTCCGCTGATGTTCTCTGCAATATTGATGGTTCCAATCTGAATGCCGGAGGTTTCCTCTGCTATGTTCAGCATTCCCGAAGCCTGTACTCCCGAGGTATGTCCGGAGCTTACATTAAAGAGCCCTGCAGCCTGTACGCCTGAGGTATCGTTGTTGTCAATATTGAACAGTCCTGCTGCCTGTACCCCGGATACTCCGTCGCTGGTAATATTGAAGAGTCCTGCCGTCTGTACTCCTGTCATTTCGCCCTCGGCTACATTAAACAGACCGGATCCCTGATAGAAGGCTGCATCCCCTCCGGCAATGTTGAATAACCCTGAACTGGCAGCGCCGATCATGTTGCCTCCGGTTATGGTGAATATTCCTGCACCGGCAAAACCCAGGGTATCTCCACCTGTTATGGAGAAGACTGAGCTCATTTGGGCACCCTGCATATTCTGAACCTGCATACCGGCCAGCCCGATAGCAAATCCCTCGAGACGATAACTGGTACCCACCAGGTAGAGTCCGAAATTATGGATAACCGAGTCTGTTGCCATGGATGGTGGAGTTATAAGGCTGAAACAGTTGTTCAGGTGTTTCAGATCTGCAGGATCAGTGTTGAGATCCCAGTTAAGTGAGCTGTAGAGATCGCTGCGGATGCCGCCGATTATGCCCTTCGGAGGAGCTGTTGGAAGACCGGCAGTGTAGTAAGGGTATTCTGTATTTCCCCGGCTTCTGGTTCCTTCCCTGGTCAGGGGGGTGAAATCACCGGGGGTGACTCTGGTACTGTAAGATCCTCGAACAAGTAGATCTGTTTGCATCAGTCTGGTTTCCGTCTGCAGGGTTGCTGAATAGAGTCCTGCAGGAATTGCCAGGGCCATGGGAATTCCTTTGAGTTTGCGCATTTCCGCTATCAGCCGCCCCTCATTGTCACGCAGAAAGAGTCTACCGTCCAGCGCGGCATCAAGTTCAACTACCGCATCAGTGGCACGGAGGTCAGTCAGAATCAGTTCTCCCGCACCTGTAAGCTTTATGTCATAGGACGGATGCTGGGGGCCTGCCTGGCTGTTTTCTGTTCTCGCAAGGGTCTCATCAGATGCATAGCTGTACGCTTCGTTAAGGGTGACCTTCGAGTCCTGACTGGAATCGGCGGCTCCCCGCAGGGCGGAAATCAGGTAGTGGGTAAAGAAGGAGCCTCCTATTGAATCCGATTCCTGGGCGGCTTCATCCTCCGAGCTTGATGTGAGAAATGCATGTCCCGAAGTCTCCACAGATTCATCCACCAGGAAAGGACTCTTGCGGGTTCCACCTTTAAGCCGTGTAAAGGCTCCTGAAGAACACGAATCGAGGATGGCAATGTGTACATCCGCATGCACGGAATTGATACTGCTTCTGAGGTCTGAATAATGGTACTTCTCCTCCCCTAACAGAAGACCTTCGTCATCGGAGTGGCCTGAGTAGTAGAGAAAAAACTCTATTCTCTTAACGCTGGATTTTATCGCGTCTATGCGTTCCCTGAAAGATGAGAATGCTCCATCGACTTCTGATTTTGCAGGATCTGACAGCAGTACCGAATCGTAGGGAGCTATTCCACCTATCTCAGTCATAACTTGGGACAGGGTTTCTGCATCCTTGCGGGCATAAAGAAGATGCTGTCGTTCATTCCCGCCGTTATTGGAGCCTATAAAAAGGGCGAATCTACGCAGAGCTGTCTGGTCAGCGCTGAAGAGATGCACCGTGGAGAACATTACTGCCAGTATTATCAGGATTTGTATCTTTTTCATATTATTCTCCCCGCTGTCTTCAGCGGCTGTTCTTCAGCAGAAGAAGGGACTCCTGGCGGAATTGTTCCGGCAGGTGGAATTTATCCGCCCAGAGGCCGGTGCGGCTCATGGCTACACGCTCAGCCTCGCTCATGAGAAGATCCATGGGGATCTCCTCATTGCCGCTTATGAAATAGAAGCGTTCAAACCGGGGAGCATTATCAAGCTGGTAGCTGAAGGGCAGGGCATATTCTCCTCCGTTGGCCAGCTGCTGATCACCGATTACCCCGCCGGGGTGGTGAAGGGTCACTGCACCGCTGCCGTCTATGGAGAGGATAACACCGTAGGCAGCTCCAGCGGCGATATAACTTACCTGAAGCAGATCATTTTCATAGACTGTATCTTCGTTTTTCAGTTCTTCTGCTCCGTCGCTTGTCTGTCGGTATACCTTGATTTCCGGCTGCTGGCCTTTTATGCGTACCCCCATGGCTCCGGCGTCATCACTGAACCTTCGGGTGTTATGAATAGCCGGAAGTCCCACGGCAACGAAAAGTGCTGCAGCTGCAGCCAGGGGGAGGCCGAGGCGGAACACTCCCTGAATTATGCGGTCCGGCTCTCTTTCCTGCTTATCTGCCCTGGTTTTTATCTGTGCGGATATCTCATGTACAGGATAGCGGTGAAGAATCTCGCGGTTGGAAGCCTGAATCTCTGCTATCCGTGCATCAAGATCGCATTCTCTCCGCAGTTCATCCATTTTCTCTTCTGAAAGCTCTCCCAGAGCTGCCTGTTCTATTAAAATATCCGGAATTGTTCTGCTCATGGATTCATACCTCCTTCAGGGCAAGGCCCCTGCTCCGTAGAGACCGCAGTCGTTTGCGCACTCCCGACACGGAAAGTCCCACCTTTTCTGCGGTCTCCTCCAGGGTCAGCCGATCTACGTAGTGCATAACGGCAATTGTGCGGGTTGACTCTTTTTCTGTACGGAACAGCCGGTCAAGAAAATGGGAGGTCAGGGCCAGGGATTCTGGATCGTCCGATCCTGCAACCTGAGAAAGTACTTCGTCATCCATGAGAAAGGGAGTTCGCTTATTCTTTCTCATGGCATTCAGGCAGATGTTGGTGGCAATTGTATACAACAGGCTTGAAGGGGCCCGGGCATCGAGTTCCTTCTTTTTTCTGAGAACCTGAATAAAAGTATCCTGCATTGCGTCCATGGCTGCCTCTTCATCTCTCAGAAGAGATCTGCATCGCCGCAGCACCATCGGTCCGTAGGTGCTGTACAGGTTTTCTACATCTACTGCCACATTTAATATCCCTGTTTCCGTCTTCGTGACGGCTGTTCCTGTTTCTGTAGTATGTAACAACCGGAAGAAGGGAAACTGTTACCCTCTTTACAGAAGGGGTATCAGGACTCGTATAATAAGACGAAGTCCTTATGCAGAAATTACCTTTTACCAACCCATTTTTCAATGCCCCGATCTATTTTCTGACAGAGACTGTCTCCACCATGGATGATGCAGCTGCGATGATCAGGGAAAATCCGGTTTCCGGATCGGTTATTACTGCCGCGTTTCAGAGTGGTGGTCGCGGGAGAGGTGCAAATCGTGTCTGGCAGGCATCGCCTGGGGATAATCTGCTTTTTACCCTGATACTGCATAAAGATGATCTTTTCGGATTTTCCACCGGTCTTTCTCTGCGTTTCGGCCTTGGTCTCTCTTTCTGCCTGGAGGAAGATTTCGGCCTTGGTCCCCGTATCAAATGGCCGAACGATCTGCTTGTGGGAGGCGGAAAAATTGCCGGAATTCTCTGTCAGGGCAGGGGCGACTGGTTTCTTGCCGGCATGGGTATAAATCTTGCACCTGTGGAAGGTTCCGGCTTTCGTCGACAGCCTGTTTCTCTGGAAGAAGCTGCAGGCAGAAAGATAAGCCCGGAAGAAATGCTGAAACTTCTTCTTCCCCGGCTTCATCAGGGGCTTGCCCGAACGGACTGGAAAGATGCGGTTGAAATGCGTCTCTATGGATTTGGGGAGTCTGTAACGGTTGCTGCCGGAACTGTTGACCACTGGCAGGAGTATCGCGCCCGTCTTGCCGGACTGGACCAGGACGGTGCCTTGCTGCTTGAGGCTCCGGGGAAAGGGCTGCATTCTCTTTATGCCGGAGAGATTACTGCTTATGGGGCTGAAGGGTCCCGCTGAATATACGGTGGGGTTCTATATAGGGTTTCAGACTGGACAGGCTGATCTCTTTCCTTTCTTCTACATCAAGAACGATACTGAACTGTTCCTTTATGCCCGACAGGGTCCTGCCCGCTATGGGAGCGTAGCTGCCCCAGGGGTTAAGGTAGAGCCGTCCGCTTCGCAGGGAAACCTGCAGTTCCTGCAATGACTGATTATTTTCGCTGTAGCTGAGAGAAAAGCTGCCGCCGGCTGCGGGAAAACGGAAGCGGCTGCCGGTAAGCAGGTATTCTCCGGGTTCGGTAAATCTGCAGTTCCCCTTTTCTCCGTCGGGATATAGTGTTTCTGCACTGTAACTGGTTCCTCCTGCCGGTTTTGCCAGGGGAATTTCCATAAACCCGAATGAGTCGATTACAATATCAGGATCTTCAATGCGGGGATACTCAATAAAGAAGGAAACACACAGCCGGGTATCTCCGGAGACAAAGAAGAAATCCCTGGTTATCCTCGCGGGTGAACTGAAGGCAGGAGAGTTGAAGGTAAGGGTATCCCTTAACCCCCGGGCGGGATAATCATCAAATGAGAATGTTCCTATCCTGCGGACTGAACAGAGACGGTGAGCCGGCTGCTGTCCGGAGCTGCAGTGTATAAATGCTTTTGCCGGTCCGTTTACCTGGGGACGCTTCTTGTCTGTATAGAGGCTGGCAAGATCTCCCTTGTTGAATACTGCTCCGGTGTCCCCCTCGTACATATAGACTTCACCGGGCATATTGGCAATAAGATCCCGATGAATACCTTCCATCTCATTTTCTACATGAGGATTCAGCGGGTCTGCGCCTGCAAGCAGTTTTATTCTGACATCTTCCGGGCTCTCCCAGGGGATAATCCTTTTCTGTCTGGAAACAGGATCCCAGCTGAACCCTGTAGATGTAATCCGGACAGGAAAGGCTCCTGGAAGCTCAACATCTCCGGTTTCCTCTGTATCAAGCAGTTTCGACTGTTCCAGAAGCTGAACGCGAAGTGATGCCGTTGTCAGTGAGATGAGGCGCAGAATATCTTCTGCCCTGTCTGCCTGAAGATTGCTCACCAGGATAACCGCAGGACCTTCTTCCTGCCGTGTTCTTCGACGGAGTTCTTTCAATTGCTGTTTCAGAACCGGTTTTTCCCATATTTCCAATGATTCTCCGTTCAGTTCCAGCAGCGGCAGGCGGGTGTTCTCTCTGCCTCCATAGATACCGAGTGTATTCCTGTGGAGAAGAAGAATCCTGCTTCTTTTATTGTAGATTTCCCGCACGCTTCGGCGACAGAGGTCGGGTATCCGTGGGAATAGCCACGGCAGGGAATCACCGTGGTTGTCGGCATGATTGATATGAATCTCAGTTTCAATCTCTGCTTCGGTCAGCAGGGGATGGGGAATTCCTGCTCTACCGCTGCTGATGAAGCTGCTTATACCTGCTGCTCCGGCGAGTGTATCCGGTATATTCCAGATTAACGGTATACCGGTTTTATCTGCAGCTGACTGTAGTCCTGCTGCATAGTCACGCCGGGAATCAGATGCGCTGTCAATGCGGAGAATTATTGCACAGGAGAAAGAAAACCCCATCTTCACATCTTTATCTGTCCCGAAAGGCTGAAATAAGTCAAGGGATGGAGAAAAAAAGGGTAAATATTGGGTGGGATTGGTTGATGAAAGTATTGAGAATTTGTATCTTCTATGCAATTCCGACGCAAATAACAATTTACCACTGTTTTAGGAGAGGTATTAAAAGAAATGGCTAAGCAATTACAATTCAATGAAGAGGCTCGCCGCGCACTGCTCAAGGGCGTGGAAAAACTTGCCAGCGCCGTTAAGGTGACTCTCGGACCCAAGGGACGCAATGTACTTCTGGATAAGAAGTTCGGTGCTCCCACGGTAACAAAAGATGGTGTTTCCGTTGCTAAAGAGATTGAACTTGAAGATCCCTTTGAAAATATGGGTGCCCAGCTTCTCAAGGAAGTAGCAACCAAAACCAATGATGTAGCCGGAGATGGAACCACCACTGCCACAGTACTCGCATACTCTATCTGTAAAGAGGGGCTGAAAAGTGTTGCCGCAGGTATCAACCCCATGGGTATCAAGCGCGGTATCGACAAAGCTGTTGAGGTTGCTGTTGAGGAGATCCGCAAGGCTGCAAAAGATATCAAGGACAAGGAAGAGATTGCACAGGTTGCAGCAATTTCCGCCAATAATGACCGTGAGATCGGTGATGAAATTGCAAACGCAATGGAGAAGGTCGGCAAAGACGGAGTTATTACTGTAGAAGAGTCTAAAACCATCGAATCCAACACCGATTTCGTAGAAGGTATGCAGTTTGACCGGGGATATCTTTCTCCCTACTTTGCCACTAACCGCGACAACATGACAGCGATCCTGGATGATCCTTTCATTCTTATTTATGACAAGAAAATCTCCAGCATGAAGGATCTTCTTCCCGTGCTTGAGAAGGTTGCCCAGGCAAGTAAACCCATTCTTATTATTGCTGAGGATGTTGAGGGTGAAGCCCTTGCAACTCTGGTTGTGAATACCATCCGCGGAACTCTTAACGCTGTTGCAGTCAAGGCTCCCGGCTTCGGTGATCGTCGCAAGGCAATGCTTGAGGATATTGCCATTCTTACCGGTGGACAGGTTATCTCTGAAGAGCTTGGTCTTAAACTTGAAGGCGTTGAGCTGGATCAGCTCGGCCGGGCAAAGAGCATCAAGGTCGAAAAAGAGAATACTACCGTTATTAACGGTGAGGGCAAGGCATCGGATATCAAGGACCGGATCGCACAGATCAAGGCACAGATTGAAGATACCACTTCCGACTACGATCGGGAAAAACTGCAGGAACGGCTGGCGAAGCTTGCCGGTGGTGTTGCGGTTATTAATGTAGGTGCTGCTACCGAAGTTGAGCTGAAAGAAAAGAAACACCGGGTTGAAGATGCACTTTCTGCAACTCGTGCCGCAATCGAAGAGGGAGTTATCCCCGGAGGCGGACTTACCCTTATTCAGGCTGTTGCTGTTCTTGAAAAAGCGGACATTTCCTCCTACACCGAAGAGGAAAAGGTTGGTTTCAAGATTGTAACCCGTGCTCTTGAAGAGCCTATCCGCCAGATTGCAGGAAACTGTGGACTTGATGGATCCATCGTTGCTGAAAAAGCAAAACATGAGAAGAAGGGAATCGGTTTCAACGCTGCCACTATGGAGTGGATGGACATGATCAAGGCCGGAATCATCGATCCTGCCAAGGTTACCCGCTCTGCACTGCAGAACGCGGCGTCAATTGCGTCTCTTCTGCTCACCACTGAAGCAACCATTACTGATCTTCCTGAACCCGAAGGTGCGGGCGCTCCTGCTCCCGGAATGGGTGGTATGGGAGGAATGGGCGGCATGGGCGGCATGGGCGGCATGATGTAGCCCTGCGCTTTTAGCAGAATATTCCTGACGGCCCCCCTCTTGGCGGGGCCGTTTTTTGTCTGTAGACTTGCTTTTGAAAGGAGAATGCGCATGAAACGGGGTGAAATTATTTTTACTATCGGCTATTCCGGGAACACGGCTATTATTGACGGTAAAGCTCTGATGCAGCATGGTTCCCTCGATACTGCCGGGTTGCTTGAAAAGGGGCTGTATAAGCAGGCTCTGGCGTCGGCTTATGTATCGGAGAATCCTGAAGAAGCCAGGCTTGTGCTAACTGAGTATAATCGTGCTGCCGGTACCTCCTTCGATGCTCCGGAACAGCTGGAGCGGGTTTTCGGACTGGTTCGTACGGTTGCAGAGGATGTTAAGCCGCGGATTCTCAGATAGAACCTGACTGTCTGTAAACTTCCTCAATGTAAGAGCTTGCGGTTTTGCTCTGTACATCGGCGCCGGAGTGGTTGAAAACTCTTTTACCTTGACCGCATTTACTTATTCATGTTACGTTTTTGCAATCCCATGATATAGAGGTATGTGATAATAATGGATATGCTTTCTGCATTATTGCCTGTCGCCCAGTCAGCTGGCGGTGCGGGGCAGATGATGACCACCGGTGTAACTTTTGGTCTGGTCATCCTGATTTTCTATTTTCTTATAATACGGCCCCAGAACAAACGGCAAAAAGAGGCGAAAAAGATGCTCGAGGCCCTTAAGAAGGGTGACCGGGTTGTTAGTATAGGCGGTATACGCGGAATTATTCAGTCTGTGAAGGAAGACGTGGTGATTCTGAAAGTTGATGATAACACCAAACTCGAGTTTTCCAAGAGCGCTATCTCTTCTGTTTTAACCGTTGCCAAAGAGAAAGAAACTGACGAATCCAAAAAGGATTAATGTAAGGACGTTTTTCTACAACCTTACCTAAAATACAAATTCCATCCGGAGTAAAACATGAGCAAACGATTCCGATTCTTCATTGTACTCCTGGTGCTGGCGATATCGGGAGCATTTCTGTACCCAACTTTCGAGTGGTACTTTCTAATTCCAGATCAGCAGATTGATCTTGCTTCCGGTTCTCGTGAACAGATCCAGGTGTATGCTAAAACAAAGGCCGCGGAGATTGCCGCGGAGCTGAAAGCTAAAGTTGCTTCTTCTCCCTCTGAGGAGCTTCCCAGTGAGTACAGTTTTATCGCCGACAAAGCGAAGGAAAACTATAAACTCGAGAAGAAGGACATTCCCAAGGTATGGACTGTCGAAGCAGTTCTTGCCGGTTTCTCCGGGGAAAATGAGTTCTTTTCTGTAATAGAAAACCATTACCGGGAAGAGCTTCTGTCTATTAAAGCCCGGGGCAACAATATCATGCAGCTTGGACTGGATCTGTCAGGAGGCATGCGTGTGCTGCTTACCGCCGATGCTGAAAGCCTGGCACAACGTCTGGAGCACACTCCTTCAACTGTTGAAATGAGCGAAGCAGTTGACCGGGCAATGGAGATCCTGACCAACCGTATAGATAATTTCGGTCTTACCGAACCGTCTATCCGTAAGCAGGGAGATTCCCAGATCGCCATTGAAGTTCCCGGTGCGGATGATCCGGAACGGGTTCACTCCTTTCTTATGGGAAAAGGAAGTCTGAATTTTCACATAGTTGAACAGGATATCAGTGAGACGGTTCAGAGTTATCTCTCCAACAATCCCCAGGCAATTGTAAACGATGACGGTACTATCCGGGGAGCTGATATTGTTCCTGCCGGGTATATTACCGAAGGCTACTACGTTAAAGACAGCTACGGAATTGATCAGCTCCAGCGCTACGTTGTTCTGGAAGAAGAGGTGGGTCTTGATGGAAGTCATATTCAGCAGGCCACTGTAGGTTCCCATGCCATTACCGGAAAACCTGTTATCAATTTTCAGCTTGACCGGGAAGGTGGAGACATCTTCTTTAAGCTTACTTCCGAAAATGAGGGAAAAACCCTTGCCATTGTTCTCGACAACAAGGTTAAGGCTATGGCCCGGATTTCAGAACCTATCCGGAACAGCGTTCAGATGACCGGTTTTGACCGGGATGAAGCGAACAACCTGGCCCTGGTACTGCGTACTGCAGCCATGCCGGTGGATCTTGTAATTGACAACCAGCAGGCAATCGGCGCAGCACTTGGAGAAGATTCAATTGCTGAAGGGCTTACTGCCATAACCATCGGGTTTCTTGCGGTTATCCTCTTCATGCTTATCTACTACAAGGGTGCAGGGCTTATTTCTGATCTTGCGCTTGCACTGAACCTGATTTTCATCGTTGCCATTCTGTCGGCGTTCCATCTTACTCTTACCCTTACCAGCATCGCCGGTCTGATTCTGACGGTAGGTATGGCGGTGGATGCCAATGTAATTATCTTTGAGCGTATCAAGGAAGAGTACCGGCTGGGTAAAAGCGCTGAAGCTGCAGTAAAATCAGGATTTCGCAAGGCATTCTGGACAGTTATGGATGCGAATATCACAACCTTCATTGCTGCGATCTTCCTTAGCCAGCTCGGATCCGGTCCTATCAAGGGATTCGCATATACCCTGGCTGTGGGAATTGTCTCATCCATGTTTACGGCACTCTTCGTTTCACGCCTTGTTTTTGACTTCAGTCTTCAAACGCTGAAACATAAGAAGCTGAGCATCAGCTGGAGGAAGTAATGAAGCGCGTAATTCAATTCACCAAACTCCGTTTTCTTGTTTTTGTTTCCATCCTTGTCATAATCGGCGGTATTGTCGGTACTGTGGTTCAGGGCGGTTTCGATCTTGGTATCGACTTTAACGCAGGTATTAACCAGAGGGTTCAGATTGCCCCGGTTGCAATGACTGTCAGCTATGACGGTGAGGACGACGTTCTTTTCAATGTTTCCTCAACCGGCATCAGTGTAGAGGTGAGAAACTCCGCCGGTGTGAACATCACAGAGATCACCTATGCAGAGTATCCACTCCTGCGTGCTGTAGCAGCTGCTCTTACTGCCGTGGACGGACTCAACGTTGAGCTTGCCGTTAGCGGACAGACCAAGTCGGATCAGCTTCTCAGTCTCAATTACACCATCAATCTCTCAGAGAAGGCAGCGGTGGTAAATATGGCCCCCGGAACTGCAGGTGTAGATATTGAAAGTGTTCGCAGCCTGCTTGACGGACTCGGGTCCACCATGATTCAGGTTGTCGGTTCTCCGGAGGATCAGGAATTCCTTATCCGTGTTGAAGATCCGGGCACGGTGGAGGACTTCTCAGCGACCATGGCGGCTACTATTGAGGAACGCCTTGGAGCAAAATTCGGTGCTGACCAGGTTATTGTAAAGCAGACCGATTATGTCGGCCCCCGGTTCTCGCAGAATCTTGGCCGTCAGTCCTTTACGCTGACTCTGATTGCCCTTGTATTGATACTGGTTTATATCTGGTTCCGTTTCCAGCTTGCATATGCTGTTTCAGCCATTCTTGCACTGGTGCATGACGTTGCCTTTATGCTGGGTATTATCGGTACCTTCCAGTTTGAGGTTTCCACTGCAACAATTGCGGCGGTTCTGACCATTATCGGTTACTCTCTTAACGATACAATCGTTATCTTTGACCGGATTCGTGAAAACCGGGAACTGATGAAAGAATCCAGACTGCCTGAGGTTGTTAATACCAGTATTACCCAGTCTCTCAGTCGTACACTTATTACATCAATAACCACGCTGCTGGCGGTACTTGCAATCTATATCTTTGCAAGCGGGTCCATCAAGCTGTTTGCGCTGAATCTGATTATTGGAATTCTTGTAGGTACATATTCTTCAATTTTCGTTGCTTCTCCTGTTCTTCTACTATGGTCTGCCATTGCGTCAAAACGGAGACAGTCCCGGGATGAAGAAAAATATGGTTCTTCAAAGTCTGCCAAAAAGGAGACAGCTGAGTCTTTGACAGATAATTCTGTTGTTCAAAAAGCAGAAATTCCAGTGGTTGAGCGTAAAAAGCGCGGCGGAAAGAGAAAAACCAAGAAATAATCCTTAAATGTGGATTTTAAGGCTCTCCCTTGCGGAGAGCCTTTTTATGCGATATAATATGACTATATGGAATAAACAGTCATGGAGTACATATGGCGTTCAGTCTTGAAGAGGCGGCCCGGATTAGAGAAGATCTTATTCGAATCGGTAGAGAGCATTTTGCAGGTTTCGGCCTTCGGAGAGCCCGGGTAGAGGATATTGCCCGGGATTGTGGTATAGCAAAGGGGAGTTTTTACAGATTCTTCTCGTCCAAGGAAGAACTCTGTTTTGAAGTGCTGGAGGAAGAAGAGAGGAAAAGAGACGCGGAGATGGCAGCAGAGGAACAGGCACCGGAAAATGCTGAACAGTTAAAGAATATTCTTGCGGCGTCTTTTCGGGCATTCCAGGAGAGTTCGGTTGCCATGAGACTCTACGAACTTGATGAGTTCCCGGTATTAATCCGAAAACTACCAGAAAAACGGATTGATGAGCACCAGCAGGCTGATAACCAGCGTATGGAAAGCCTTATAGCAAAATGGCAGAAGGGTAACTTCCCGAAGCATGACCCTACTACAATTGCCGGACTATTCCGTGCTCTTTTTGTTTTAAGCTTTCAACGAGGCAGCATTGGGGTAGAGAATTTTGATGATGTAATGGATCTTCTCTTTATTTCAGTTGCCAGGGGGTTGATGAATTATGAGTGATGTTCTTTCGGTTGAAAATCTCGCCTACCGATATCCGGGTAATCAGGAAGATACCCTTAAGGGTTTTACTTTTTCCGTACGTCAAGGTGAAATATTCGGATTTCTGGGACCAAGCGGAGCAGGAAAAAGCACAACGCAGAAAATTCTAATTAAACTCATTCGAGGATACAGGGGAGAATACAGGATTTTCGGAAAGGATGCTGTTGAATGGAAGAGAACGCTTTTTAACCGGATTGGTGTGGCTTTTGAAGAACCCAATCTCTACGAAAAATTTACAGCAAGGGAAAATCTCAGCTATTTCGGTAGTTTTTACCAGGGGACAATTAAGAACATTCCACGTCTTATGGAGAAAGTTGGTCTTGGAGGAGATATCGACCGCAGGGTTTCAGCCTATTCTAAAGGAATGAAAACCAGGCTGAATCTTGTCCGCGCGATTCTGCATAATCCTGATTTTCTGTTTCTTGATGAACCAACCTCAGGGCTTGATCCCGGATATACACGCCTGGTTATTGATCTTATATATGAGCTGCGGGAAGAAGGAAAAACAGTTTTTCTTACCACCCATAATATGGAGGTTGCTGACAGCCTTTGTGATCGTCTGGCTTTTATGGTTGAAGGTAATATCAGCAGAATAGATTCTCCGGAAAGATTAAAGCAGGAGTACGGTAGCAGAAAAATATCTTTGGAATATCTGAAAAGCAGCAGAAAGATTGTCGTAGAGTTTCCTATGGATGGACTTGGTGAAAATGCAGAATTTCTGGAATTACTTAAAAAATTAAGTAACGGAGATCTTCAGAGACTCCATTCTGAAGAAGCCGGATTGGCCGATGTTTTTATGTCCATAACCGGCAGGCGTCTTTCATGAGAACGTTAAGGGCTGTTCGCTTCGATCTTCTCTTTCTTTTTCGTTACGGTTTTATTCAGGCCTATGCCTTTGTCGCCCTCATTTACTGCGCAGCTATTATTGCTATCCCTTCGGAAAATATACGTATTATATTATCAGTTTCACTTGCATACAGTGATATATCCATGCTTGGTTGTATTTTTACAGGGGCTGCTCTGCATCTTGAGAAGCAAAGCGGTACAATAAAAGCTGTTGGCATTCTTCCGGTTTCCTTCGCTGTGTTTCTGGTAAGGCGAACTTTTACCCTTTCTGGTGTATCAACATTGTTTGCTTTAATGCCAGCTATGGCCGGGGGCAGGCTGAGTATTGAGTACCCGGTTTTTGCGGCCGGGGCATTTTTCTGTGCCTTAACCTTTACCTTAATCGGTACAAGTATTATGACACGCACCGGAAATCTTTCCCGTTTCATATTTGTAGCCGGAATTTTTACTCTTCCCGCAGGGGTACCGCTTCTACGTTATCTCGGTTTCACAGACAATCCAATTTTACTGGTGCTTCCCGGTGCAGGAGGGCTGATGCTGATGGACCGGGCTGCAGGAAACTTAAGTCCGGGAGGTTCAGTCTCCCTTGCAGTAATTCTGCTTAATTTACTTGTATGGGCTGGTATTGCTTTACGTTTTGCTGCCTCTGATTTCAGAAAGCGCCTGGTGGAGGGGGCAGGTGTATGAAAGCCGAATTGGCAATAATAAAAGGGGAGGTGAAAAATCTTTTCAGAGAGCCCGAACTTATCTTTCTGATTGTGGTTCCATTTCTGATCGGGTTTATCCTGAGAGCCGGTATTCCTTTTGCGGAAGTGTTTTTATCTATGAGATTCGGATTTGACTTATCTCCCTACATTAATTTTATTACCGGGTTTATTATGCTTGTCCCGGCCCTGCTCATCGGGATGGTCTCTGGTTTGAGAATGCTTGATGACAGGGACGGCGGAATTCTGCGCTATACTGCAGTTCTCCCCATAGCGTCTGGACGCTATCTTTTCTGTCGCTTGATTATATCTGCTATTCTTGCTGCTCCACTTTCCGGAATGCTTCCCCTTATCCAGGGGGTATCAGGTGTACCGATACTCCCACTGGGTATGATATCTCTGAGCATGTCTTTATCCGCTCCGGCACTGGCCTTGTTTTTAACAGCTTTCGCAGGAAATAAAGTTGAGGCCATGGCACTGGCTAAGATCAGCGGAATTCTGTTTGCCGCTCCTGCAGCAGGATTTTTTATTAAAAGTCCCCTGATTTTTATTGCAGGTATTCTGCCTCCATTTTGGGCTCCCCTGACTTTTGTCAGAATTATGCAGGGAGAATCCTGGCGTTTGTGGGTTCTTGCAGGTTGTTGTGTGCAGCTTCTCTGGCTGATTTTCTTCATTCAGAGGTTTACTATAAAAGTGCGTCAAAGACTGTAGCTGCCGGAAAGAGCTATTGAGATACCCCGGAGCAGAAGCTGCGCATCGGGATAATCTGCAGGTGAACCATCTGCATCATAAGATATGCCCATTGAATGCCGGATGTCCCGCCATGTTGCACCTATGTCTACAGATATTCGACCAAGCTGTACTCCGGTAGCCGCGCCGGCCAGATAACCGAAGCCCCAGACCGGGGTATATTCAATATTATCGATATCATCAACACCCGGAACGTCAGCTTCCATGATATCGACTCTCGGATTGAGTACAAAACTCCAGTTTGCCGCGGCACCACCGAAAAGGTCCAGGTACAGTGGGCCCAGAGGCAGTCGGGTTTTCAACATAACATAGGGCATAAAACAATCCCCGTAAAACCAGGGTGAATCAGGTTTTCCGAGGGTATCGTCTGAAATCTGGAAACCGTCGACTCTGTTATAAACGAAACCTATGGGAATACTGAAAAAGCTTCCCAGTCCAAGGCTTGTCTCAAGTCCTTTTTCGAATGTTACGCTTCCCTTTCCATCCTGCATTAAAGACAGAGGGACAAATACCGATATACTTCCTCCTACCTCCTACCTCCTACCTCCTACCTCCTACCTCCTACCTCCTACCTCCTGAGCGCTGATGCCGGAAATAACACAAATAATTAGAAGAGACAGTACCGTAAATTTTCTCATTGCAGATCCTCTCCTTTTAATAATAATGGGATATCTCAGGATAGCAAGTCAGTCAGCAAATGTGTATTTTATGATCATGAATTTCAAGCTTTCAATCGGCGACAGCCTGAAAGAGCTGGGAAAGCAGTCCTGGAACAGGTTAGCTTCGGGAAACCGTACCCCCCTCTATCTTTGGGAGTGGCTCACGCTGCTTGAAGATTCAGGTTCTATCAGTACAGACAACGGCTGGGTGCCTTTGCATCTCAGCGTGAAAAGGGGCGAGCAGCTGGCAGCGGTGCTGCCTCTCTATGGAAAGACTCACAGCAGTGGCGAGTTTGTTTATGACTTTGCCTGGGCCGATCTGGCTGCTCAGTTCAATCTGCCGTATTATCCGAAACTTGTCGGGACCGTACCGGCAACTCCCTCCGGGTTTTACTCGGTTTTTGCTGACGGTGTAGAAGCTGAGACCGCTGTTTACCGTTTTCTTTCAATGGATTTTCAATCCTATGCTGAAGGAGCGGGGATAAACAGTTCCTCCTTTCTCTTTTCAGATCCCCGTCTTGGAGAGTCGCTGACAGGATACTCTCCCTGGGTCAATCAGAGCTTTCTCTGGGTAAACCGGGGGTACCGGGACTTTAATGATTACCTCGCGGATCTTGGGAAAAATCAGCGTCGAAATGTCCGGCGGGAGTGGGCTTCTCTGGATAAGCAGAATCTTGAAATACATGCTCTTACAGGATCAGACCTGACTCAGGCTGTAATGGAGGGAATGTACCGCTTTTATCTGAGAACAAATTCCCGCTTCGGCCCCTGGGCCGCACGCTTTCTGAACCGTGAGTTCTTCCTCATGCTGCCAGATTATTTCGCGGAGCATACGGTAATATTTGCTGCGGTACCAGCAGGAAAACCTGCTGAGGAAGCTTCTGCCATGTCCATGTGTCTGTATGGAGGAGACTGGCTTTTCGGGCGATACTGGGGTGCCGGAGAGGATATTCCCAATCTCCATTTTAATCTCTGTTATTATGCTCCTATTCAATGGATGATACAGAGAGGGATGAAATACTTTGATCCGGGAGCAGGCAGCCCGCACAAATTGAAGCGGGGTTTTATGCCCCATGGAGTTGTCAGTTATCACCGCTATTTTCAGCCGGAAATGCAGGAGCTTTTCAGTCGAAATATAAACTATTTAAACCAGGAGACAGGTCAGGTCATAGCGGAGATGGAGGACAGTGTCCCGTTTTCAGAGGAAGTTAAAACAGAGTTAAGGGAGACTATAAATTTACTGTTTCCCCTGTCCCTGGAATCTTGAGTCCCTGGAATCTCTCTGATAGGATTCAGCCATGATATATACCAGTGAAATAGTTGTCCGGTCCTACGAACTGGATCAATACGGTCATGTGAATAATGCTGTTTACCTGAACTATCTTGAATACGCCAGGCACGAGTTTCTCTATGACAGTGGTTTTGATTATGATGCCTATCTTGAAGCGGGAAACGGGCTGTATGTTACCCATATTGATATACGCTACCTCCAGCCGGCTTATATGAATGACAAACTGAATATTGCAACAGAATGTATTTCCCTTGGTAAAGTTAAGGGAAGGGTCTATCAGCGGATACTGAAGGGAGATACTGTTCTGGTGGAAGCTACAGTTGATTTTGCCATGGTTAACTCAAAAGGCAGACCTTCACCCATACCCAAGGAGATTCTCTCCGGTTGGGAGGCAGCTTCTGCCCTTTCCTCCGGCAGAACTGTCTGATTTGTTACTGTGTCCTGTTTCGATCCTTTTAGCTTCAGCTGTTCTCGCCTGACAGATCTTTTCTCAAATCTTTACGGTAAAGGGGCTTATTATTCCGTGCCCTTCTTCCGCTCTCTATACAGGAGGGGGACATCCGGTTGCAGCGACCTTAAGGAGTTTTCCTTAAATACGGCACTGGCCCGTAAGATTCAGCAGGATTTCTGTTGCCGTATCCCTTTTATTAAAGACATCCGGCAGGACGAATCCAATATAAAGCTGTTGCTGCAGTTTCCTGACGGAGTAATGATAGAAACAGTGGTTCTTTTTATGAACCGCTATTCGACTATTTGTGTATCAACCCAGGCGGGATGTGCACGGGGATGTACTTTCTGTGAGACTGGCAGGCTTGGACTGATGAGAAATCTTACAGCAGGCGAAATTGTGGGGCAGCTCTTATCAGTGAGGTTCTATCTGGGGATTAAAGTATCCAACCTTGTGCTGATGGGGATGGGAGAACCCTTCGATAACTTTGAAAATGTTATTATGGCAATAGAGATAATCAGCGATCAGAGAGGAATAAATATTCCAGTCTCTTCCATAACAGTTTCCACCGCCGGTCATGTTCCCGGAATCAGAAAACTGGCATCGCATATAAGGAGCGGGATCAGCCCCGACCTGAAGCGGCTTTGCCTTGCTGTCAGTCTTCATTCCGCTGATAACGACAATCGTGGTGTCATGATGCCGATAAATCGTATATGGCCCCTTGAAGAGCTGAAGCAGGCAATTAAGGAGTTTCCCCTTGCCAGGCAGCGGGACCGGATATTCATAGAGTATACCCTTATTCCGGGGGTGAATGATTCCCCTGAAGATGCCCGGCAGCTGGTTACTTATCTGAAGGGAATACAGAGCTGTGTAAATATTATCCCCTGTAATCCGGGAAACAACGGACTCTACAGACGTCCTTCCCGGGAACAGGTGGAGAAGTTCTTTAATCTGCTGCAGCATATGGGGCAGTATTGTCGGATCCGCGATACAAAAGGTGATACTATTCAGGCCGCCTGCGGACAACTCGGCGGTCTGGTACTGAAAAAACGGAGTGGTTAAAAATAAACCGGCACTGTTGCATCGGGTTGAACAAAAAACCCGGTGTTCTCCAGCTCCTGTAATGTAACGGAGCCGGCATTCTGCGTATACATGAGTATGGTGCATAGTCCGTCAAGGGAGAGTTCTTCGTCTCCTGTCTGGAATTCTAACAGACTGACGGTCTGCTTTTCTGAATAGAGCGCAGAAGTCTTTTTGACCGGTTCTTCAAATTCCACCGTCACTGAGATGTTCATGTCGGATGTAAACCGGGAAATTTCGGAGTAAAAAGGTGCCAGTTCTGCCCGGATGTCTTCTTCCATTCCTGCTTGACCTTTTCCGGAAGCGTCAGGATACAAGCCCACAAGTATATTGATGGTTTTATCCTGATTCTCGGCGTTTGTTTCCCGACTGAAGGCAATAGTTCCCTTGTTGAAGAACGCATCAGACAGATCCGGAACGGTTCCCAGGGGCGAAAATTTTAGTCTGGTAATATCCTTAAATGATAATCGCGCTTTATAGCCCATGTAGGCGTCTTCTCCTGGAAGACACTCTGATGAAACAACGACCACATCCTGTCCCAGACTTGCTGCCAGTTCACTCAGAGCAGAGTCTGTTAAAAAATCTGAACTGGAAAGGTCTTTCTCTGTGGGGGGATCACCGTTCATGGTACCGAAGGCGATCATTTGCTCTTTATTCATTTTAAACTCCAGATCGATAGTGCCGGAGCCATCCTGGTTAACAAAAATATTTACCCGACTGGTAAAACAGCCGCTGAGAAATAAACTAAATAAAAGTACGATAAGAGCCATATTGAGTTTTCTAAATATCATTTCCTGATCCTGAATTTATTTTAATACAAAAACCGCCGGAGAACCCGGCGGTTGCATTTTTTTAGCGGAAGTCTACGGTGACTTTTTCCTGGAGTTCTATGAGAATCCCGTTTTTCGCCAGTTCTTTTCTGACCGCTTCATCTTCCATGGAATTATCAGCCATCACCTTGGTAAACAGGTCGTTGTTGTCGATGATTTTTCCCATGTCGAAATCCATCAATGTTACGATATTTCCGTCAACGTAACTTGCATTAGTGTTAGCGATGGAGCCGTCTATTTTCACCAGTACGGAGAAGGACATGCTGCCCAGGAAGGGTTTCATCATATTAGCCATGGCGGCCGCTTCTTCCGGACTCTGAGCTTCTGTTTCCATCTCTTCCATGTCTGAAGCTTCTTTATCTTCTTCGGACTGATCCGTGATTATTGTCAGCTGGGGGCGGGCGCCTTTTTTGAAGGCAAAACTGATTACATCATCTGCCTTGACTTCTTCGGATTCTCCTCCGTCGGAGGGAGCTCCCAGCATTGGATCTATATGAACTTTGCTGATGTCGTCGAAGGCGAAAATGGCTTTGTATCCGATGTTTCCGTCTTTGTCCGCAGGTTCGGCAGAGACAAAACGTACCCCTTCGCCCATTGCCCGGGCCAGACGGTTCAAGTCATCAGGTTTAATCAGGTCGGCTCCGGTCTGGGCCGGGGCATCTCCTCCGCCACTCATACCCTGCATCATTCCCATAACGGACTGATCCATGGTGAAATCCATGCTGATGGTTCCAGACCCATCTTTTTTTACAGTGATGAGCCAGTTTGTACTGAAGCAACTGCCCAGTAGCAGTACCAGCGCAATAAGCGCTATAAATTTTATCTTTTTGATATGCTGCCTCCTTGAAAGGCGGGGGGATATGTGTCCTGTACAGGAAACTTGATTAACAGTGCAAGTCTAATAAATATGGAGAGCTGGGACAACTATTCTTAACATGGTTTTCACCATATAACGTGTATTTTCTGGTACACTGTGCCCAATCTGGCCAAGGAATTGAGGTAGCCTGGTATGCTGAAGCGCAGTAACATGTTTCGCGGATTCTTACTCTATCTGCTTGTACTTATTATCATTGTTTCCATATTTCTCTTTGGTGTAATGCGCTATTTCACCTATTCCATATTTTCCCAGATAGAAAATGAACTGGCAGAGTCGGCCACACTGGTAAGCAATATGCTTGTCTATATGAACAGCAGTGGTGATTTTGATTATGACGGTTTCTGTAAAACTGCCGGGAAAACCGGGGGGACCAGGATTACCATTATTGCCGCTGACGGCCATGTTTTAGGAGACAGTCTGGCCCATGTGGAAGATATGAATAACCATGGAGACCGTCCTGAAGTCATACAGGCTCGTCAACTGGGGCAGGGGATGTCAGTCCGGCATTCGTCGTCTCTGGGTTATCGATTGATGTACCTGGCAAAAAGGCAGGAGCTTCCCGGAGAAATCGGATATCTTCGTACAAGCCGCTCTATCAGTACCATTGATATGGTGATTTCCCGAACCTCACGGACCCTGCTTCTTCTGGGAGTCCTCTTTTTTATCTTGGCGGTATATGCTGCGACAAGTACCGGCCAGTGGATACGCAGACCCCTTCAGCGCCTTGTGATAGTTGCTGAAGCCCTGGGGAAAGGCGACCTGAAGGCCCGGTCGGATGTAAGTACACCGGAGGAAATGAGGGTTCTCGGGCAGACGCTTAACATAATGGCCGGACGACTTGCGGGCCGGATAGAGTCTGTCCAGCGTCAGCGGGATGAGTATCAGCTGGTCCTGACGGGAATGAGTGAGGCGGTGGTCGTTCTTGACAGCGGACTGCGGGTACTCGAAACCAACAGGGCGGCGGAATCCATTTTTCAGCTGCGCCGGGAAGAGATGGTTGGGCATCCTTTGCTGAAGGCTGTTCGTAATCTCAAGCTTCATGAATTTGCCGAGGAGCTCCTGTCCGGAGGGGTCGGGTTAACCGAAGAGCTCACGTTTCATATAAGCGAGGGAAACCGTGTACTTTACCTGCAGGTACACGGAGCACCTCTCGGGGAGGGGGACAGGGATGAAAATCTTGCACGGGCAGTACTGGTATTTACCGACATCAGTGAAATCCGCAGAAGCGAGGCTATTCGACGCGATTTTGTTTCCAATGTTTCCCATGAGCTAAAAACTCCCATAACTTCAATCAAGGGCTTTGTGGAAACCCTTCAGGATGGCGCTGCGGAGGACCTGGAACTGCTGCAGCGTTTCCTGGGAATTATCCAGAAACAGGCAGACTCCATGCATGCCATAATTGAGGATCTGCTTCAACTTTCGCGCCTGGATGAACGCTCCATTACCATGGTTCAGGCGATGGTTGATCTTCGTGACATTATGCAGGCGGCGGCAGAAAAGGTCCGACCAGCTGCGGAAGATAAAAAAATGGGGCTCAAGCTCCGGGAGAGCGGTCCGGTATATGTACGGGGGAATTCCGGACTGCTTGAACAGGCTGTATTCAACCTGATGGATAATGCAGTGAAGTACAGCGATCCCGGCAAGGGGTTTTCCGTCGCCCTTGAGGCATATGACGGGGAAGCTCAGCTTAGCGTCTCGGACAGCGGAGTGGGAATCCCCGAGGAGGATCTGCCCCGGATCTTTGAGCGGTTTTACCGGGTAGATAAGGCACGCAGCAGAGAAACCGGTGGAACCGGTCTTGGACTTGCAATTGTGAAGCATATTGTCCAGGTTCATGGCGGAAGGGTTACTGTTGAAAGCCTGCCCGGAAAGGGGTCCACTTTTTCTATTTTTCTGCCAGCTCTTTCCCGCAGCCCGCAGACACCTTCCTGACCTTCTGTCTCTCTTGACTTTTCTGCTATGAATAGGCTATCCAGTTCCCGGTGGGGCTGTTTTTTCAGCAGTTTTCCATCTGGGTTTGGAGGCCTGTAATTTAGTGAATATCCTGCTGCTGTCTCAACGTAGCTATCTGTATACAACAAAACGTCTTCAGGAAACTGCGGAGAACCATGGTCACCAGGTGAGGATTATCAACCCCCTGGAGTGCTATATGAGTATCGCTTCCGGAGAGCCGGAGATTCACTACCGGGGAGAAAATCTTGATTCCTTCGATGCCGTTATTCCCAGAATCGGCGCATCCATTACCTTCTATGGTACGGCAGTAGTCCGCCAGTTCGAAATGATGGGAGTTTACTGCCTTAATGAATCCGAACCGGTTTCCCGTTCCCGGGACAAGCTTCGCTGTCTGCAGCTTCTTTCCAAACAGGGTATAGGTATTCCCGTTACCGCCTTTGCTCATTCCACCCGCTATACTGAAGATCTGATTGATATGGTGGGGGGAACTCCTCTGGTTGTAAAGATTCTTGAGGGGACTCAAGGGATCGGGGTTGTCCTGGCGGAAACCCGGCCTGCTGCACGCAGTGTTATTGAGGGCTTTCGTGGTATAAAAGCGGATATCCTTGTACAGCAGTATATTGAAGAGGCCGCAGGAACAGATATCCGCTGCCTGGTCATTGGCGACCGGGTTGCGGCAAGTATGATTCGTAAAGGCGAAGACGGTGATTTCCGTTCGAATCTTCACCGGGGAGGTACCGCGTCGGAAACCAGAATCAGCAGTGCTGAGGAGGAAACTGCAATCCGGGCAGTCCGTGCTCTGGGGCTGAAGGTCGCTGGAGTGGATCTGCTGAGAACACTTAAAGGCCCGGCGGTTATTGAGGTGAACTCCTCTCCCGGACTTGAAGGTATAGAGGCGGTATCCCGCCGGGATCTTGCCGGCGAGATAATTGCCTATATGGAGGAGCAGGCTGCGGGGTCTTAACCTGCCTTTTCCTCCTCTTCTCCAATTGCTGCTGCCTGCGGCGTATCGGAGTTTGCGTACTCTTCCAGCCGCTTGCCGCTTATCCGCGGATTCGCCACGGTTCCGGGGCCGCAGATACAGCCGCCGGGGCAGCACATTACTTCTGCAAAGTCCATCTTGATCTTGCCGCTAGCGGCAAGCTTCATCTTCGTCATAGCCTTTTTATCAAGTCCGTCGATCTGCATAATCTCGGGGTTAATGCCCTTCGTTTCAGAGAAGGTTCTCAACACCGCTCCGGTGACTCCGCCGGAACGGGCAAAAAAGCGTTCCGGTGCTTCCACTACCGGATTATCCGGTGCTGTCTCTCCACACTCTGCCACGTCGATATCCAATGCCAGAAACATGGACGCAAGTTCCTCGAAGGTCATAACAAAGTCTGCAGATTTGTCTCTCCGGGCTTCAACCCTCTTCGCTATACAGGGGCCAATAAACACAGTCTTTCTCTCAGGCCATGTTTTTTTAGCGTATTCCGCAGTTGCCGCCATGGGAGTCTGTGCAGTAGAAACGAAGGGCTGGAATTCCTGAATATGCAGACGCACTGCTTCTGTATAAGCTGGGCAGCATGAGGTTGCCAGGGGTTTTCCGGTTTTTAGGTGTTCCTTCAACTCTTTTGACTCTTCCGCCACTGTGGTTACCGCACCGTATGCAACCTCCACAACAGATGCAAACCCGGCTTTCTTGAGAGCCGTGGTCAACTGCCGGAAGCTACCGGGAAACTGTCCGGCAGCTGCCGGAGCCACCAGGGCAACGGGCTTTTCCTCATCCGGACGCTTCATCTCTGTTGCAATATTAATGAGGTGACTCCGTTCCATTATCGCACCAAAGGGACAGCTCATGCTGCACTGACCGCATGAGATGCATTTTTTATAATCAATGGCCGCAAAGCCTTCGGGAGTCTTTTTTATTGCTCCCACGGGACAAGCCTGTTCGCAGGGAACGGGAGTGTATACCACCGCGTTGTATGGGCAGGCTTCCTTGCATTTGCCGCAGTTTACGCATTTCTCGTTATCGATAACTGCTTTTCCATCCACAAAACTCACGGCATCCCGGGGGCATACGGCAAAGCATTTCTGAGCAAGACAGCCCCGGCAGAGATTTGTAACCGTGTGTCTGCCGGAAGGACAGGAGTGGCAAGCTGTATCGATGAGAGTGAGTACCTGACCTTCCGGGGCACCTCCCCTGGTTTCCGCGTCTGCTACATATTCTGAAAGACGACGGGTTTCATCCTCCTCGGATTCTACGGATCCTCCCAGCAGTGCCATGAGACGGTAACGCAGAATGGCCCGGTCCTTGTATACGCAGCAGCGAAAGGAAGCACTCTTCTTTGGCACCATGTCTACGGGAATTCTATCTATGGCTTTCTTCAGGTTTCCGGCGAAGGTCTCCTGCAGAAAGCGTTTTGCCAGCTGGATTCGTACAAATACAGCGTTATTATTCATATTGTCAGTCCTTGTTCAGTTCAGTCTTGACAGCCACGGTCAGTGCGTTCAAATCTATGCCACCCATAAGTTTCTCACCTATTACAGCAAATGGGGGACGTACATTTTCGGTACCACCACAGTAGCCGAGGCATCCAACCCCCTGAACCTCAACCCGCTCCCGCTCTTCCGTGGTCAGCTGGTCTTCCAGATCCAGGAGAAATGATCCGCCTTGTACATAACAGGCGGTTCCGGTACAAATTTTAACAACCAGGGAGTCCTTCATGGTCTTCCTCCTAAATAAACTCAACTTGGGCTGATTTGAGATACTGTTTTTCAAGAATTTCACATATACGTTTAACCAGGGTCCGGCGGATACCTATTTCCACGGGCATACCGGGATCCTGATGTGCTTCATTGATTTTCGTTCCCACCAGAAAATACACTTTATCGCTTTCCAGCAGATTCCTGCAGAGCTGTACAGCAGAATTGCCTCCGGAAAGATCGGGAACGGATGCAGTTTCCAGCATCCGTGCGGCTTCGGTCAGGGTAAGCATTCCCTCGGTTACCAGATCAATTCCCTCCATCCGTGCAGCCGGCGGTATTTTCCTGTCCCGTGTACTGAGATCTACAGTTACTTCTTTACCAAGTTCCCGGGAGAGCAGTTTTGCTGTTGTTCCTCCACATATAATCTTCTTCCCTGCAAAGGTTCGAACCCTGTTGCCAAGATCCTTGTCTTTTTCCGGATCCATGGGAGGACCGGTGGCTACAATAGCTTCCCGGGGCTGTCTGAAATAAACTACCCCGCAGGTAATATCATCCTTGGGTGCATAGCCGTCCAGCTGCTGACAGAAAACAGTTATCTTTCTGGCAAGGTCTCTGGCGGATATTGAGTAATCGTCAGCAATAAAACCGCGGGCTGCTTTTTCCACTCCGCTATCCCGGAGTCCAAGAGGGTAGGAGCACGAACCCATACCGCTCTGGGTTACGCCGTCGGAAAAGAAAACCAGCCTGTCTTCAACCTGCAGATTAACCTCGGAATAATGCAGAAACTCATCCTTGTACTCAAAGCGTTTTGGCAGAGGAATTGTTTTTCGCTCAATTTGCATCTTTCTGTCTCTGCGGTAACAGAGGAATGAGGGATTATCATATTCTATGATCTGTGTTGTACCGTCAGGCTGAATATCCACGATGGAAAAAGTAGCATAGCTTATCTTGCGTTCCCGACATACCGGCAGAGTGCTGGTTATTATTTCCGCTGCTCTCTGTACATCCAGCTTGGCTCCAATATATTTAAGCGCCATTGTTGCTGTCAGGTTTGCGAGAACATTGGCTTTAACTCCGGAACCGAGACCGTCAGAAAGAACGCAGATAATTCTGCCGTCCTCCTCCCTCCGGGAAAGAAGAAACACATCTCCTCCGATCTTGTTCTTGTGCTTGTACAGCTGGTAGTAATCCGCTTCCACGAAGCGGGCGTTGGGATTATTCATTCCGTCTCAGCTCTCCGGGATCAAAGGCATTGATAAGTGAATTCAGGATTATCTCCGTCTCCGCGGCATTTTCTCCTAGTAGTCCCGCAATCTGCTGGACGCTTTCCAGATTTTTACGGATAACTTCTTCTGCTTTCTTTACAACCATCTCCCGCTTTACCGAGGGAGCGGTAATATCCTGGAAAACGGCACCTACGAAGCGGCCCTCCTGAATCTGGAAGAAGTTTCCCCTCATTACCTTGCCTTCCTTCTGGATTATCCGTTCCTGGCTTTCATTACGGGTTAGGAGTTTTCCAAAGAGATCGTATTCTTCCAGGAAAGCGGCAATCCGTGTTCCCTCCGCCCGTTTGAGTGTGCCCTGGTCGGCATCAAAGGGGATGTCCGCGAAAAGAGAAAGAAAATGACGGTTGCACTCCACGATACGCATCTCGTGGTCTACTATTACAACGCCCATGGGAATAGTATGAAGCAGGGCGGAAATTTTATTCTGGGCAATCTTGCGCATTTCCGTCACGCACATCTCTTTTTCTGCCTTGCCCTGGATATAAGCGATGGCGAACTCTCTGCAGGTGGGGTATCCGCAGCCGCCGCAGTCCTTGAAGTCTTCCTCTGTTCTTTTTCCCAGCAGTTTGAGGGTCTCTTCTATTGTTGCTTCGGCAGGGGGCGCGGGTGCGGGGATAATTTCCTCCCACTGTCGGTCACCAACCTCTTCGGGAAGGTACTCAAGGATACTGCAGACTTCACGGTGTTCCCAGGTGTTCAGGACTATCGCCTGCCTCTGGATTGAAGGGAGATTCCGTTTGATTCCGGGACCGTTGATGCAGCCTCCTTCGCAGGAAAGGAGTTCCAGAAAGAAGTTGTTTTCCATCATCTCCGGGGCCCTTTTCAGGGTATCCAGCACTTGAGCGGGACCGGACTGGTGAAAACTTCGGTATTTGTCTTCGGATTTTTTTTCCATAGCCCGGATCATTCCACCATCCACTGGAAAAAGGGAAGCTTTTCCTGCAGGGAATGGTACAAACTCGCAATGGCCGGCATCTGCGGCCAGGATCTCTTCGCCCAGCCAGTCGGCGGCCTCGCTGAAGGTGAGAGCCACGTCTATAAGTTCCGGATACGTGTCAGCCTCGGTTTTCTTTGATATGCAGGGGCCGATAAAGATGATCCCAATATCTTTTCCGAACCAGCGCCGCAGCATTCGTGCATGGGCAACCATGGGGGAGGGGACAGTACTGACTGTCTTTTCCGCTTCCGGAAAGTATCGTTTTGTCATAAGCCGGACTGTAGGACATGCTGAGGATATCTGCAGGCCCGATCCTTCATCGAGAATCTTTCTCTGCTCTCTGGTCACAGCTTCTGCACCGAGGGCTGTTTCAGAGATCCCCTCTATTCCCCTTGAAAGCAGTCCTGCAAGAAATGATTTGCCTTCATCGGGAAATACCGCCGGGTATGACGGAGCAAGGGAGACATATACACGCTCTTTTATCTGAATGAGCTGTTTTGCCCTGGGAATATCGTCACGGACCTTTTTAGCTCCCGCCGGGCATACATCCACACAGCGACCGCAGAAGATACAGAGATCCTGGTCTACTGTTGCACTTGATTCCACCACCCGTATGGCTTTTACCGGGCAGTGGCGTACACACTTGTAGCAATCCCTGCACTGTGTTTTTTCAGTGAAAATAACCGGGGTCATAAACGGCCCTCTTCTTTCCACTCTTCCACGTGATGACGGAGAAGGTCCTCAACTGCATTTGGGTGTACTTCAGTGTATAGTCTGTCGTTAATAGTCAGGCAAGGGCCATCTGCGCAGTTTCCGGTACAGAGTCTGCCCTTTAATTCAACTTTTTCTGTAATGCCCTGTTTTCGCAGAAAGCTTTCCACTCTGTCCAGGGACTGGGCATTGCCACGGGAGAAGCAGGAGCTTCCCATGCAGATTTCAATAACAGGTTTCATTGACTGACTCCTCCCGCCGGCTTCTGCCGGGCAGCGCCGACGGGGCAGCCTATTTCAGCGTTTTCCCGGCGGTCCCTGCTTTTCGTGCTTCAGCATTTCCGAGAGCTTGACGGACAGCACTGCCAGCCCTGCGGAGAGTTCTTCCCGCTGAAGAACCACATTTTCCGGAACTTGTATTTTGCAGGGGGAAAAGTTCCAGATTCCCCGAATACCGGATTTAACCAGTAAATCAGCACAGTCCTGGGCTGCATGCTCTGGAACTGTAAGAACAGCAATCATGACTCGCATCCGCTCGGTCAGCTCCGGAAGCCTTACCATGGGAAATACCTGTTTCCCGTGGATTTTGGATCCGAACTTTGATTCTTCACTGTCAAAAGCGGCAACTATATCAAGGCCGTACTCCTGAAATCCCCGGTAGCCCAGCAGGGCGGAACCAAGGGCGCCTGCACCCACCAGAAAGGCTTCCTTGGGGTCCTGCCATCCAAGCAACAGATGCAGTGCATCGGTAAGTTCCTCAATGTCGTATCCTACTTTAGGCCTGCCAATTATGGCACTGTAGCCCAGGTCTTTACGGACCTGGACCTGATTTAGTCCCAGCCGCTCGGCAATATCCCGTGCGGACACGGTGCTCATTCCTGTTGCTCTCAGCTCCTTCAATACCTGCAGATAAGCGGGATACCGCTTTATCGTCGGGTATGGAACGGACTGAATCGATGTATCCATGTGTGGTATACCTCCGTGCTTATATTATCGTAAGTATAGCACATAAAAAAATCGATAATTATATAACGATAAAAATATATCGATAAGGATATGACATGTCAAGACCTGAATTAAGCTTCGTATAATTTTCTTCCCCTTGCCAGTCGTAACGGTGAGAAGTAGACTTAAAGAAGATGAATATGACTGAAATTCTAAGAGAATATTATGCTTTGAGAGATGATCTTGAGGCCCGCCTGAATGCCTTAAGGCCTCTCCATACTTCCGGTATGGTATGCCGAAAAGGATGTTCCAGGTGCTGTATGCATCTTTCTCTGCTTCCCGTTGAGATTTCTATTTTGGCCGAAGAACTCAATGTATCTTATTCAATGTCCGGTAATTTTCCTGACAGCGATCAGTGTCCCTTTCTGAAGGAAGACTCCTGCTCTGTCTATTCATCCCGGCCTGTAATCTGCCGGGCTTTTGGATTCCCCCAGTTATGGATTACCGAGGAGTGGGATATTGACGGGAAACGGCTGCCGGATGCTGAGTCGGAGATGACGGTTGACTGGTGTGAACTGAATTTTCCCGACCGCGATCCTGATGATGTATTGAGAACCTACGGAGCAGATGACCTTCTCTTTATGACTCCCTTTACACGTCGACTGAATGAGCTTAATTCCCTGTTCCTCAGACAACCGGAAGGGACCGGGTATCAACCCTTTGAACGTTATTTTATGGGAGGGCTCGTATGCTGAATCAGGCACTGATTTTTATCAAACCCCAGGCTTTCAGACCAAAGGCGGTTGAACTGATCCGGGAAATCCTGAAGGAAAAGGGCATCGAGGTTGAGAACTCAGGAATTCTCAGCTCCATGGAGATCAAAAAGCGAAATATTATAGACCGGCACTATTTTGCCATGTCCCGCTCAGCAGTTGCAGTATCCGGCAGGGATTTTGAATTCTCTTCTGGCGAAGAGCAGATTTTTAAGGACACCTTCGGAAAGTCACTCGGAGAAGTCCGCAGACAGGGGCTTTTGCTGAATGCTCTTGAAGCGATGGAGTATCTTGGAGAAGTTACATTTTCCGGATTAAACAGTCTGTGGCGAAGCGGAAAGAATACAAAACTTGCCTCCGGTCTTTATGTAAGTCGTATAGACAGCCCCGAGCTGTATATTCTGAACGGGTTTTATCCTGCCATGAAGGAGCTCTTTACCGCACCCGGGCTTGAGGTGATGTGGTTTGATTCCTTTTTTGATCCGGAGGTGCTCTCCTGGTACGATTTCCGACATGCCCTGATCGGTTCAACTGATCCTAAGCAGGCAGCAGAGGGTTCACTGCGGAGGGTGCTGTTGGATAACTGGAAAGATCTCGGGCTGGATGAGTCGCCTTCTGTGGGCAAAAACGGAATTCATGCCTCCGCAGGCCCTGTTGAAGGATTGAGGGAGCGTATAGTCTGGCTGAATGCTGATCCGCAAACCGAGGAACTCGGCAACCTGCTTGCAGGCTTCGGTTTTACCGGCACGGACCTTCAGCAGCTGCTTGAAAATGAGACGGTATCTTTCCGTCAGCGGACCGGTCCCGTTTTTGATATGACGGAAGATATGGATGCCCGGGAGTTTCTGAGTACCCGGCTCACCAGGGCCTAGAAGGCTTCGGCGAAGGTAAAATAGAAGCCGGAACCTTCCCCGGTCCAGGCGAAATCAAGACGAAATGAGGTATCTGAAGTCGGGCCTGCCTGATAGCGGAGGCCGCCTCCCCAGGCCAGCTTAAGGTCGGATTGCCCGAGGGCTGCTATATTTGCACCCACGTTTCCTATTCCGCCGAAAACCGCTCCTCGAAAGCGTTTATAAATCGGGAAGCGGTAGTCTGCCTGGATAAAAGCCGCACAACTGTCCCTGTAGCGGTCGGCGGCATATCCTCTCATCTCATCCGCACCACCTATGGAGGGCAGTTCCGCGAAAGGCATGTCCCCGGAACTCAGAGTCAGCATCTGCTGAACTGCCAGCTGATGTTCCTCCCAGCTGTTTTCCGCTCCCGGAAAAGAGTAGTACCAGCGCAGATCGCTGATTAATTCCCCGGCGGAAGCCGAGTCTTCCGAAAGGGTTTTCAAATAGTATAACTCCGACTCATAAGAAAGGGTCATACCTTCTGCCAGGGTAAGGGGATTCCGGCCGGTACCAAAACCAACACCGGTACGGAGCACCTGATAACCTTCGCTACCAGCTACCAGATCCTGATCAATAACTTTCCCGGTATCCGGATTAGAAATAATACGGAAACGATATTTTACAGCCGGGCCGGCATAGAATGCCGGTAGAATGCGGTAGTAGGCCTTCAGGCTTTGATTGAAACCGATGGCGGTGTATTGTTCCTCATCATCCAGAGATGTATCCGGTCCGATACCGTAGTAATACTGAGGATAGTATGTTACCCCGCCTCCGTTACGGAGCCACCAGACGCTTGAAGGTGCTGTGTAGTCGAGGGTGTAGAAACAGTTAACCTGGCTTTTCTGGGTATAGAAACCAATTACCTGAACATCCAGGCCCCAGGGAAAAAGCCGCTGATAAAGACCTCCCCCGGCTATACCGGTATCACTGGTATAGAAGCCGATGGGCACAAGCATGGAAAACTCTTCGCGGTAGTTGGCGGTATCTGTCTCTGTCTGTGCAAAGAGGCCGCCGCTTAAAGCTGTAATCAGCAGCAGGGTAAGGGTAATTCGCTGTATGGGTGCAAACATGAGCATTTCTCCGTTATTTTGTAATTATAGCTGTGAATGGATAATATCATACCTCATTCCCTTTAACAGCTGAATTTTCAAAGGTGCTGATTTATTCAGGAGTTGAAGCTATGAGCAAAGACGGAGTAGACTAAGTGCCGAATGATTGAGAATTTCAGTATTAAAGATTTTTTTTCCACCGGTTTCAGGAGTTTTTATTCTCCCGACCCATACAGGATGGGTGCAGTACGTCCCCGCAGAGTTTTTTTCATGCTGGCTCTGTTAACTGCAGTTCTGGCCCTTCCCGGATACGTGAGTATGGTCACTTCTGTTCTTTCGATCAAGAAGAATTATGTGGATCCTGCGGTTTACCAGCTTCCGGTAATGGAGGTTATTAATGGTGAGGTACAGTCAGGGGTAAAGCAGCCGTTCCGCCTGTCTATAGGGGATCGGTTACTCTTTGTGCTGGACACCACCGGTACAGTGAACAGTCTTAAGGAGTCCGGTGCCTGGGCCTATATGGGAAAGGATCATTTTTCCATGTATGACAGCGGCCCTGGCAGTTCCATAAGGCGTTTTGATTTTTCTGATACGGAATATATGATGTTTGACCCTTTGTCCATGAAAAACTGGATAGACCGAATGCTGCCTTTGTTGTATCCACTGGTTTATATTGTCACCACTGGGGGGATTTTTCTCTTTCGCATTGTTCAGATGCTATCTGCACTGGGACTCGCCTTTCTTTTCTGCAGACTCACAGGGCGCCGGGGAGATTACTTCGATCTTTTAACGGTTGCCCTGTTTGCCATGGTTCCCTCCATGGTAATCGAAGGAATTGTAATGTGGATCCCCGTCTATTTTTCCGGCAAAGGTCTGATATTCTATCTGCTTCTTGCTGGCTATATGTGGTGGGGAGTGCATTCCTATCTTACAGACAATAATTAACAGAGACAAAAAAAAAGACCGGGATTATTCACCCCGGTCTTCTGACGGCAATTGCAGATGCCGGCTTATTTAACTGCGTCGATGGCCGAGGCAAGTGCCTGGTCCAGCATCTCCTGGGGAGGCTCTGCTATATGGCCGTTTGCAGCCATTGTGTCGTAAAGACCCCGGGAAGCGGCGATATCCGCTTTTGTCTTCTGGTAAACCTCGTCCCAGGTCAGTTCAACCCGGGCAACCCCCTCTTTAATCGCCTGCATGGCAACGTCCGCAGCCTGCTGGGCGAATACATCGGTCTCGTCCATCTTGGCGATGATGTTGTTCTCGTCAATACCCCGCGCTTCGGCAAAATCTGCGATGGAGTGGGATGCTCGGATAGCCATGCCGTCGGTGATCTTCTTTGCCCGGACAAGAAGAGCTCCCTTGAGAATACCGGGGAAACAGATTGAGTTGTTCACCTGGTTGGGGAAGTCGCCCCTGCCGGTAGCAACAATGAAAGCGCCTTCTTCCTTGGCTGCATAAGGCCAGATTTCCGGTACCGGGTTTGCGCAGGCAAATACGGTGGACTTTTCTGCCATGGAGCGTACCCATTCCCGTTTTACCGTATCCGGGCCGGGAGTGGAGAGGGCTATGAGGACATCAGCGCCCTTCATTGCTTCTTCGATGCTATTAATTTTTTCAGGGTTCGTTTTTGAGCAGATTTCCCATTTCCGGTAGTACCGGGGATCATTCTTAATATCTTCCCGGTCTTTATGAAGCCCGCCCTTTGAGTCAAAGACGTACATCTTATCGGGGTTTCCACCATCGGTAAGGATAAGGCGGGCTATGGTGGTGTTGGAGGCTCCGGCCCCAAGGAGGACTATTTTTGCATCGCTCAACTTTTTGCCCGCAAGCTTCAGGGCGTTCAGAAGTCCTGCAAGGGTAACACAGGCAGTTCCCTGGGCATCATCATGCCATACAGGGATATTGCAGCTCTCCCGCAGCTCATCCAGTACCTTGAAGCAGTTGGGCTGGCTTATATCTTCCAGGTTTATGGCGCCGAAGGAGTGCTGAACCATCTTTACAAAGTCTATAATTTTGTCGGGGTCGTTTTTGCCTTCAGCGTTTTTTGAGTCGATACAGAGGGCTGTGCCGTCCACGCCTGCCAGATACTTCATCAGCAGTGCTTTTCCTTCCATTACCCCAAGACCGCCGGGAGGGGTGCAGTCTCCGTCACCGAGAACCCGGGTAGAATCGGAAACAACTCCTACAAGGTTTCCCCTGCCTGAAAGGGCAAAGGAAGAATCGTTATCTTCCCTTATAGAGACGGAAACCTGGGATACTCCCGGGGTATACCAGACATTGAACCAGTTGAAGCCGTAAACGCCACAACGGGGAACGGTCTGCATCTTGCCGCCGAAGAAGCTGTGAGCCTCTTTTGAGAGGTTCTTGAGAAAAAGAGTTTTTGCTTTTGCTTTCTGTTCTTCCGTGAAATCTGCGGGAAAAACGGAATCAAGATTGCTCAGATCAAGTTTGATTGACATCGGAATTTACTCCTTGCTATTTATCTGTGTTTCGGACGTACCTGTGTCGCCGGGGCAGTATAACAGAAAAGGTCTAATAAATACACCCTCTTGGATGGATTTCTGCTAAGATCTTACACAACTTTTTGCTTTTGCTAAAGCGTCATCAAATTTTTCAAAAAGTGCAGCTTCGGAGCAAACGAGTGTCTTCAGCAGCTTGGCGGTAATTTTCTTATTAGCTCCTGAAACAAGAACCGTGGTGCCTGACCTTTCCAGACTATGAACAATCTCAGCGAATCGTCTGAGCCCGGAAGTATCAATAATGGGAACATAACGGAGCCGGAAAATAATGACCCGGTGATGATCTGCAATGAAGCTGTGGACCGTAGTAAAAGCTCCGGCTGAACCGAAAAAGAGAGGGCCGTTGATTTCGAATACCTGAATATCCTCCGGAATAGCTCCCGGCAGCAGACCCTCGTGCTCTTTTGTACGCACCAGGGGATTTATATCCACTGCATCGGCCATACGTTTCATAAAGAGCAGCAGGGAAAGCCCGAAGCCGATGGGAATGGCAATGGTCAGGTCCGTAAACAGGGTAAGAAGAAATGTTGTAAGAAGTACAGCGGTTTCGTAGATGTTTATTCTAAGGGAAAGGATAAAATGCTTATACTCGCTCATGTTCCAGGCTACCATCATGAGTATTCCCGCCAGAGCTGCCAGCGGGACCATTGAGACCAGGGGCATCGCCACCAGGAAGATTACCGCAAGAGTTAGGGCATGGAAGATACCGGCAAACGGGGTTCTTCCGCCGAGTTTGATATTGGTCATTGTTCTGGCGATAGCCCCTGTAGCTGGTATCCCGCCGAAAAGAGGAGAGACGGTGTTGGCTATCCCCTGGGCAATAAGTTCAATATTTGACCGATGCCTGCCGCCAATAACGCCGTCTGCAACCAGGGCGGAAAGCAGTGATTCCAGGGCTCCCAGAAGAGCGATGGAAAATGCCGGAAGCATCATGTTGTGCATGGCGGAAAAAGAGAGATCAGGCAGGGCAGGATGGGGTATTGAGCCGGAGATTGACCCGAAACGGCTGCTGATGGTTTCCACCGGAAGGTCGGCTGCCTGTGCTGCAATAGTTGTAACAATAATAGCCACAAAGGCTCCGGGCACTCGATGGGTGCAGTGGGGAATAATCAGCACAATAGCTATACTCAGCAGACCTGTTGCAAGAGCCCAGATATTTATGGTGGAAAAACAATGAAGGTATGCCTGCCATTTCGCAAGGAATTTATCCGGTACTTCCGTCATTGTAAGGCCGAAGAAATCTCGTATCTGGGTGCTGAAGATAATAACGGCAATGCCGGAGGTAAAACCCGTAATAAGTGTCTGAGGTATATAGCGTATCAGAGTTCCCAGACGGAACAGTCCCATAAGGATCAGTATTATTCCTGCCATCAGGGTTGCTGTCATCAGGCCGTTAATGCCGTAACGGTTTATGATTCCGGCAACTATTACAATAAATGCTCCGGTTGGTCCGCCTATCTGGACGCGGCTTCCTCCGAGGGCTGAGATTATCAGTCCGGCAATAACCGCGGTAATAATTCCTTTTTCCGGGGAAACTCCCGATGCGATGGCGAAGGCCACCGCCAGGGGCAGTGCAACTATTCCGACAATAAGTCCCGAGGATGCCTCCCGGAGAAGATCCCGGCGGGTAAATCCTTCATGCAGGACCTGTATTAGTTTTGGGGTAAATTCACGGTTTTTCATGGCGTTCTCTCATTTGATGCAGAAGATGCTGTCGAGTATATGAAACCGGACCGAACGGTCCGGGCAGATTGAGGTTGAGAGCTGTTATCCACCGCGGAGTTTCATAGCGGGAGTATACACCTCAATGTTTGGTCTGACCAGTGGGTAGCGTATTTTCTTCCAGGTCTTATACCTTCACGTGAATTGCTGTCTGCTGCCGCAGTACCAGCAGGGAGATTGTTCCGGTAACTGCAAAGCTTGCAAGGATGGCGAGAAAAACCCCGTTTACACCAAAGAGGAAAGAGAACAGGTATGCTGAAGGAACCGCTATACCGGCAATCTGGATAAGTGAAATTCCGCCGGCAAGAAAAGGCCTGTGATATACATTTAATATTGAAGCTGATATCTGGGAAAAAGCAAGGAAACCGTAGCCGACGGGAACAATACGCAGATAGGTTGCTGTGGTCTGCCGGACAGTTTCGTTATCGTTGAACAGACCTGCCAGTGCATTGCCGAAGAAGAAAAAACCCGCAGCTATGCTGAGTCCAAGCCCCATGAGTATCATCTGCATAAAGCGAATCCCCTTATGAACTCTGTCACTGTTTCCCGCTCCCAGATTCTGACCGACAAAAACAGTAGCGGTAATAGAGAAGGCGTTGATTATGGCAAGGAAAACACTTTCCAGCTTAGCTGCAACTCCATAGCCTGCCACAACCTCGTGGCCGTATTGTGCCAGAATGGAGGTAAAAAATGCAGTTCCCAGAGGGCTGATTGCTCTGACTGCAGAGTTTGGCAGTCCTATATGGAAGAGCCTCTTCCAGTAAATCCAGGCTTTTCGTATGGACATACCATGGATAGTCAGCAGATCTTCGCGGAATGCCTGAATGAGGATGGATACAATTGCAGATACACCCCGGGAGGCCACAGTGGCAATAGCGGCTCCCTGTACACCCAACGCGGGAAACGGGCCGATTCCGAATATCAGCAGAGGATCCATAAATACATTGAGCATTGCAGAAGTCATCATTACAAATGCAGGTGTGAATGTATCCCCCAGACCCCGAAGGATAGAGTCTCCCAGCATGGGAATTACCATAAACCCGGCACCCATAAACCAGACCTGCATATAGGCAGTGATATGGGGCATCAACGCATCATCCGCACCCAGTCGCCGGAAGATGGGGTCAATACTGAAATAACCGATCAGGCCCATAACGGCAGAAATGGAAATCCCCAGAGTGAGGGTGGAGGTGGCAAGCATCTGCTGTTCCTGAAAATTCTGCTGCCCCGCCGCCCGGGAGAAGAGGGCCATGGCGGCAACACCGATGCCGAAAACCAGGCTGCTGATTACCATCACCACCGGAAAGGTGAATGAGATTGCTGCAAGTTCAACCGCGCCGAGTTTCCCCACAAAGTAGGTGTCTACAATATTGAAGACCATCATGCCGAACATGCCTACCATTGAAGGGATGGTTATTCGGATGAGGTTTGTGGGTATATGTCCGCTGAGGATAAGGGTTTTTCTATCTGCCATGGGTCTGTTGTTTTCTGCCTGTTTCTAATTTTTCCGGAGAAATGTCGTGGATAGTAGGATATATAATAGTGAAATATACGGGGATGATCAACTTTCGAAGGTGAGGGAGAATTGCCGCAGAGTCTCACCCGGGCATGATTTGTCTCACGGATAGTACAGAGCAAACAGAGGAAGAATATTCTGGCTAGGATATAACCTCGATTCCTGCTGTTTCTGCAATGGAACTGAATCTTTTATCCAGTGTAAGCAGTCCGGAACCTGTTCTTCTGGATAATACAAGATAGAACATGTCATAGGCAGGGTGCTCAAAGCGTATTGATGCATTGAGTACCTCATCAATGAAGTCCTGCATATCTGTATATTCATCCACAAGCCCGACCGAAATCTGAAGGGCTCTCTGAGCCGTACTTCTGGATAGATACCCTGCTTTCTGGTATTTCCACAGAACATTGGTTATCTCGGCTATGTAGAGATCCGGAGCATACACCTTTCTTGCCGACTCAATTATTGAAGAAAATTCAGCAGCATGGCCACGGTTAAGGACTATCTCAATGGCTGCACTTGCATCAATAACGACAGTCATCGGTTACGGTCCTCCCGCAGCAGAATTGCGGGATCCGGCAGATCGTCGGGGGATTCTACAATCAAATCCCTGGCTTCATCAAGAAATGCCCTGCGGCGCTTTCTTTTTTCCGTATCCAGATTCAGTGCTGCCCGGAGCAGTACAATAGTTTCCTGGGCGATGCTGCGGTTATCCTGCTTTGCAACCCTGGAAAGTTCCTCGTACAAATCTTCGGGAATATCCCGTACCTGTAATAAGGGCATGCTTTATCTCCTTGTATGCAATTTAACTGCATTGTGCATATTTTATCAAATCTTTTCCCTTGTTTAAAGTCCCAGCCCTTCAACCTTCACCCGGTACTCACCAGCCATCTCCTCTTCATCCAGAGCATTGTAACAAACAAGAAAAAGCACCGTTAAAGCAGGATCATCAGGATTAATGCCGGCTGCCCGTTCCAGCAATATGAGGGCTTCCTCCGCCTTGTCTGCGTCCAGCAGTTCTTCCGCTTCTTTCATTAGGGATTCAAAGGAGGCCATGCGGGTATAGAGAACTTCCAGGGCAGAGGTAAAGTCCACTGTGGTACGGGTTTCTTCATATCCCGGCTTTTTCAGGCTGAGGCTATGCTGACCGGAACTGAGGGGCGGGGTTACAAAGCGGCCATTCAAATCGGTAAGGGCGGCTTCTTCGCCGTCTATCTCCACCCGGGCACCCTGAACGGGACGCCCCTCATTATCGTAGACCATACCGGTAAGGGGATTTTTCCCGGACTGCAGGGTATCCGGTGTAGAACTGCACGAAGCAGCACAAAACATATATATGAGCAATAGAAAACCTGCAACCTGGATGGATCTATTTGGGAACATGGATACTCCTTCCGTTATATTCAATGGTAAGTGATTCAGTACTGTTTCGGGTAAGGATAAACTCTTCTTCACTATCCGGCAGCCGCAAAAGGCGCTCCGGTGTTCCTGCCATACAGAAAATTACAGGTTCACCATTAATAACTGCTTCTCCCAGAAAGCGTACCTTCGGAAGCGGGGGGAGGTGCTGTTCTGGTACAGGTTCCGGAATCTCCGGGGAGGCTTCGGTTTGCATTATCGGAAGTGCTTTTGACTTCGGCTGTGTTTTTACCACAAACAGCGCTGCAACTTCCGACATTGAGGCTGCTGCATGGACAGGGTGGACCGGTGACGGGATTGTGTTTTGTTTTTCCGGACCGGCGGCGGCCCGTGGATTTTGTAAGGCTGGTTGAGAGGCTGCGGCTTGTGGCAGCGGAATAAATGTCGCGGTGAGCAGGAGTAATGCAGTGGAAAATATGGTTGTGAAAAGAGAGATTTTCTTCATTGCCGTATCTCCCTGTTTTTCTGGTCTTTATCTTTCTGTTCCTTTTCTTCCTCAGAATCTGATTCGCGGAGGGAGAGATTATGCAGGTCGAACTGGATATCAAGCTCCCCGGGCCGGCTGCTGCCGGTAAGGTGGAGGCCGGAAAACTGCCAGGCAGCATGGCTGTGTGAAATATCGGCCAACAGGCGGATAACATTCTCCGGGCTACCGCTGCCGGTAAAGGTGAAGCCCGATTCAGACAGCGGCCGGTAGCGTCTTACGGTAATGGAGTATCGACCCGTAAGCTCAAGGAGCTCTTCTCCGAAGCCGTAGCTGCCGGAGTTTTCTTCACTGGTGAAGGCATCAAGCTTTTCTTTTAACCGCTCAGCGTTTTGTTCCAGACCTTCAAGAGAGTTCCTTTCTGAACTGTTCTCTGTGTTGCTATTTATATAAGTTGTGTTAAAAGATGCTTTCTGCAGAAGCGCTGTTTTCTGTTCTATCTCCCTGTTCAAGGAGGTATACTGCTCGATCCATCTGGAAACTGAAAGAATGGATGCTGCTGCAAGCAGGCTTATCAGCAAAATGCTCAGAAGTTTTAACTCCCGGGGAGATAATCTGACGGATGATATTCTCATTCAGCTTCCCCCTCTAATAAAGAGGGATTCAATAAGTCCAGCCCGGGCATAAAGCGGCAGATAATGCGGTACCGCGGCAGTTCGCCGGGGCTTGATACTCTGATTTCCTGAAGCTCCGTTTCAGTAAAATGGGGGTTCCGGCTTAAGGCTTCTCCGAGTTTCAACGCATCCGGACCTGCAAGCTCGAGACTGAAGAGATTTTCCGTAGAGGAGAGAGCTATAATCCCGGTCTGTTGCGGCAGGTGGAGTGTTATAGTGTTAAGAAAAAGCCAGGGATCCGTGGCAGGATCCCGCTGAAGCAGGGCAATTTTATCTTCAATGGTCTCGATTTGCGACAGCAGCAGGGCTCTCCGGTTTATTCGTTCCCCCTGAAGCCCTATGGCACGGGAGAGTTCCCGGGACCGGGTTTCCATGGATGCAAGAACTCTGTGACCATAAACGGTTCCTGCCAGGAGCAGTATGAGAAAAATAAAGCTTACTTTCAGCAGGGCCGGTGGTGATTTTTTCTTACCCTCTGAAAAAAATGGAATGAATGCCCCACGGTACCCCCGTCGGACAGCTTTCCCCTGAGGGGAAGGGCTTAAGCTCCATTCCCGAATTGTCCTGAAATCATCCGGTTGTTCCCTCCGGTATTCCCATTGTCCTTCATCTGTGCATTTCAACGTGTCGGTAACACCGGAACTGCTGATAAGGCTGAGAGATTCTCCGGGATCAAGATGGTCAGTGTCCAACAGGTGGAAGAGGGGCACATAGGGGCTTTTTCCGGGATGAGCACGGCGGAATTCTTCAAGTACAATTTTCTCTGCTACCAGAACAAGCAGGTCAGTCCGGTTCGGGTTCTTTTTCCCCGATTTTAAGATACGAAAATCCTGGCAGATTGCTTCCATGGAACCGGGATAGACTGTGGGAAGACGGAACTCAAGTGCTGCCGCCGCTTCCTTCCTGTTCAGATCCGGAAAGCTCAGAAGATAATAGCGACATCCTTCCCGGGGAAGAAGGGCTGTGTCTGCAGGCATTTGTATATTTACCATGGCAGCTCCTCCCTGATTATCCGGTACTGCCGCTCTTTTTCGCCGGACATACCCCGGGTGTCCGGGATGCGGGCAACCTCCCTGATAATACTTAAGGTTTCACCCTGTATGCTGATGCGCCAGAACAGGGTGGTATTGCCAAGCCAGGCAAACAGGCGGTTTTCTTCTTTCAGGCGTTTTTCTGTTGCTGTCGCATCGGAGTCGACCTTTATGGGAATGAGGTCGATAATCTCCTCACCACTGAGTCCCCGGCTGTCTCTTAACGAGATCAGCAATTCGGCAGTTCCTGCTGGATCGGCAACTTTATAGGCAGGATATGCAAGGAGCTGTTTCAGTACCCACTCCGGGGCAAAATGGAGGTTGATTTCCGGAAAGGCGTGTATTGCAGGATAAACTTGTGAGAAGTGCTGTATACCGATAAACTCTTCAAGCTTTTCCGGTGTTACAAGCTCCAGGTTTTTCCGCTTTTCCCTTACTTTTTCGTGAAAAAGTTCAGCAGCCGTTTCATCTCCGGTAATCTCCGCAAATACCGCCTCCAGGCTAAACTCGTCAGCGGTATTTATGTTCCATCCTCCGGTGCAGGTAGCATACCGGGATAAAAACTCTTCCTCAAAATACTCTTTCCAGCGCAGCAGCGGGTCAAGACCGAATCCTCTGTCTGCCCGGTCCTGCTGAAAGGCATCCGCCCCGGTTCCGGAAAGCATGTAATTGTTTACCATGGTTTCGGTGATCATCTTCTTATTCAGAGAGTTAAGGTTGAAGCGGCTGGAGATATCTTCCAAAAGAATGGTGAAGCCCGTCTCCTCTTCTATTCCGGTTATTCCTGCAAAGAAGGAGCTTCCCTGCCAGTCGGGAGCATCAGGTTCCTCTTCTGTCAGAAGGGTAAGAACTCTGTCTGCTGCCTCCTGCAGCTTGAGAACTCGATCGGTGGAGCGATTGAATGCACGCAGCTGATTTTTCCCGGCCATGGAAAGACTCGCCACAGACAATGTAAGGAAACAGGCCAGGGCAAGTACCAGTACTGCCGTCAGGGTTATGGCTCCTTCTTCCTTTTTGTAAGCGGCGTCTTTAGTCTGTTTAGCCATCGGTTTCCCCGAAGATTGATCTGCTGCTCCAGCAGCCGTTAATGCGTATGGAGTCTTCAGCTGATTCAAGAAGCAGCTGAACTCCGAAACCACTGCCGGATTCCAGGGCGGTAAACCGTGGTGAGAAGGATTCAGGAATCTTGTATTTTCTCTCTATGCCGTAAGTTTTTATAATCAGCTGACTTCCCCTGTCTGATTTAACTAAGACCATATACAGTTGCTGCTCATCACTGGTTTCCGGAGAGACAGCTTTAACTGTTACTTCCTCTGGAGACAGACGTATGAGGGGTGAGTCTTCCTTCGGCAGCCACCAGGCTAGTCTTACCTCGCCGCAGGCCCGGCGGAACTCTGTATCTATCACACCAAGGGCAGCAGAATCCCTGGATGAGGCGATTATTTTTCCCGGTGCTTTAAAAAGGGCTCCTGCGAAGAGTGTGGATGCTGAAGCCAGAACTGTAAGAATTAAAAGCGCAATAAGGGTTTCCATATAACTGAATCCTGCTTCGCTTTCTTTTACAGAGCCACTGTCTTTAGTGGTTTTGGGTGCTTTTGCTGCTTGTACTACTTTGAAGGATTGGACCGTTTTCATCGTGTTTAAATTCCGGAAATTCCCCGGCTAATCTGATTGCGGGTTTCGATTCCTGCTCTGAGGAGTTCCGGCTGTGCGGCGGTTTCCTTCATGGCCCTGCTGAGAAGTCCGCCGGCAGCCCCTGCAAGCAGTGTGAGCATAAGCAGGGCAATAAGTACTTCCAAAAGCGCATAGCCGTCATCACTTCGCATCAGTTACTCCAGCTGGTAATGTCCCGGTCTTCGCCGTCTCCTCCCTCAGCTCCGTCGGCACCGTAGCTGCTGATACCGTAGGGTAGACCGTCGGGTCCCGGAACGGTGTAGATATAGGGAGAGCCCCAGGGATCATTAACCACCTTCTTTTCCATATACGGTCCTGCCCAGTTGTCGGGGATAGGGGACGATGAGGGTTTTGCGTACAGTGCCTCAAGGCCCTGATCGGCTGTGGGGTATCTGCCGCAGTCAAAGAGATAAGCATTAAGGGCCAGGTTTACCGCCTCTATCTGGTTGCGGGCAGCGGCGGTTTTTGCCTTGCCTATGTAGCGGTATCCCATAAATCCCACCGTGGTGGAGAGGGTCAGAACAATGGCAAGTACAATTATGGTCTCTATAAAGGTCCAGCCTTCTTCGCCTTTTTTCTGAGCTTTTGCTGCTTTCTGAGCATTTACCGCCCTTTGTTTCTTATGGTTCTTGTTCTGCTTGTTTTTCATCATGTTCCTCAAAAAAGATTTCCGAACCCCGAAAGAAGGGGCAGGACAAAGATGACAATGCCTGCCAGAAGCAGCAGGCCCGTTACAATTATCATTACAGGTTCCGCAAGACCGGTTATACGGACGAGCAGGGTCTCAAACTCCCCCTGATACCATGTTTTCAAGCCTGAAAATACCTCTTCCACCCTGCCGGTCCGCTCTCCCAGGGTCAGCCAGCGGACCAGTCGCGGGGGAAACACTCCGGTTGAGCGGAAGGCTTCGGACGGCCGTTCTCCCTGAACAACCTTTTCTCTGGCAGCACGCAGTCCCCCGGAGAGGGCCAGGTTACCGGTAACCGGTGCTGCCTGCTCAAGGGCATCTTCAAGACTGATCCCCGCACCGGTAAGCACCTCCAGGGCAAATACGATATTTACCGTCTCCTGCAGGGTTATAAGCGGTCCGATGAGAGGCAGGGTTACCATAAGTCTGTCACTTCTCAGTCTGAACTGCCGGGATGTGCGGCGGAACAGTATAAACAGCAGAACGGAGAGAATTGTTCCCCCGGCTATAATTCCGCCGACAACCATGCTCAAGCGCATGCGGAGTTCCATTGCACTGGTCATCTCCGGTGTACTGCCGAAGCCTGAGAGAATCTCACCCATCTTCGGTACCACCACAATCATCAGAACAAGAATGCCTATAAGTACTGCGCTTAATACCAGGGAAGGGTAGAGCATGGCATTCAGCAGTTTATCCCGCATCTCTTTGCGGCTTTTCAGGTAAGAGGCCATGGCAGGCAGGATTGAGGAGATGGAACCGGTGCGCTCACCGATTTTTATCAGCCCAGAGTATATGGATGGAAAGTTTTCCGCTTCCGTCGCCGCGGAGAATGAGTCTCCCCGATCCAGTGCTGCTGCAAGGGATGCAACTATTCTGCCGCTTCTTTTTCGAGAATCGGGAAAGAGGGTTCCTGCAATTTCCAGGCTTTCCCGAATATCCAGGCCGGACTGTGCCAGCAGCGACAATGTCTGGGTAAGTTCAAGCACAAATGAGGAAGACGCTTTACTGCCTTTCCCGGAGGAAGTTTCTTTCAAAGATATGAGTATGGAGCCGTCTTTTGTTGCCAATGCCGCCGCTGCGGAACGGGATTCCGCAGCGATTGTGCGGGTAAGGCGTTTGTCTTGCAGGTCGGCAGAGTTTGTGAGGGTGCGGGCACGATAAAGAGGCATGGTTATAGTACTCCTGCCCGTTTCAGCTCCTGAAAGCTTGAGAGCCCGGAGGCTGCTATATCCAGTCCCCGTTCTTTAAGGCTGACCATCCCACGGTCAGATAGATAAGCCCTGAGTTCAGACTCATCCGAGCCGGAACTCACCATTCGTGCAAGTTCTTCATCCAGGGCAAAGAATTCCACCGCTGCCATTCTGCCTTTATACCCCAGCTTTGAGCATTCTTCGCAACCCGCTCCGGCACAGGCGGGGCAGAGCCTTCGGGTAAGTCGCTGGGCAATGACCCCCCGGAGGACTGCGGCAATGAGAAAGGGCTCGATCCCCAGATCTTCCAGACGGCTTACCGCGGATACCGCATCGTTGGTATGCAGACTGGAAAGAACCAGGTGACCCGTCAGAGCTGCCCGCACCGCCAGTTCCGCGGTTTCCGCATCGCGGATTTCTCCTACTAAAATCACATTGGGATCCTGCCGTAGAATGCGACGCAGCAGGGTAGAGAAGCTGAGACCGATCTTTTCGTCCGTCTGTATCTGGGTTATTCCGTCGATGCGGTATTCCACCGGATCTTCGATGGTAATGATCTTGTCGGTACTGCGGTCAAGCCTGCGTACCATGGCATTGAGGGTGGTGGTTTTTCCCGAACCCGTAGGCCCGGTTACCAGAATCATACCGTGGGGGGCCGCCAGAAGTTCCTCTATGCCGTTACTGCAGTCCTCGGGCAGCCCCAGGTCTTCCAGGGTAAAGGCGCTGTTTTCGTTATTGAAGAGCCTTAACACGATGGATTCCGCCCCCGGTGCCGCGGAGGTTGGTACGCAGGAAACCCGCATGTCCAGACTGCGTCCTGCCAGGTTTACACTTATGCGGCCATCCTGGGGGCGCCGCCGTTCCATTAGATTCAGTCCGGCCATTACCTTTATACGCGAGGCCAGGGCGGGAAACCGTTCGGCGGACAGGGTGCGGGAAGTCTGCAGTACACCGTCAATGCGGAAGCGGACTGCAGTCTCCTCGGCAAATGCCTCGATGTGAATATCCGATGCACCCGCCCGGATGGCATCGATACAGATGCTGTTTACCAGGTTAATTACCGGCGCATCCGAAGCCAGAGCCTCAAGGTCCAGTCCGGAAACATCAGCCGACCTGCTGTCTGAAGACTCTCCTCCCAGGCGGCGCCCCAGAAAGGCGGAAAACTCCGCGGAGTCCAGAAGCAGGATCTCCACGTTTTTTGCATGAAAATCCTTTAGAAGGTTCTGCAGTTCTGCTGCGGGTTCCACGGCGCCTGCGGTAACCAGGGTCTCCGTCTCTTTCAACTTGAGAACCCGGTTTGCCTGAATAAAGGAGGTTGAATACTGATCCGGCCCCTCGGGGAGGGGGGCGAAACTCTGTAAGTCGGCGGGTCTCATTCCGCTGCCTCGTTTATTGCTGCAGTATCTTCTGTCTCTGTATTCTTTTCTTCTGTGGGTAGTAGATATTTGGCATAGAGCCGCCGTGCCTCGTCCATGGAGCTCACTTTCTCTTTTTCCGGATGCTCCACATGGGGCACAACATAGATAACCATTTCCGTGGTATCGGTACTTTCGGTGCGGCTCTGAAAAAGCCGGCCGATAAGGGGGATATCACCTAAAAACGGGGTCTTGCTGATGGAGATATCCTCATCCTGCTGAATAAGGCCGCCGATGACCACCGGCTTTCCCGAAGGGGTGCGCACATGGGTGGAAACAACCTTCTCTGTAGTTGCCGGCGGATTGGTACTGGATGACTCCGACCCCTGCCGACTGACGGTGGCGGCGATATCCATGGTAATCATACCGTCACCGGAGACCCAGCCGTTGAGGGTTATTATTAGACCAGAGGTGAGCTCCCGGGTAACCCCGGTGGATTCGATTTCTCCGGTGTCGGTGTCTATTTCGTAGTCCCGATAGCGGTAGGTGTTGGTGTTCTGAAACTTAAGATCCTCTCCGGATAGGCCGTTGAGGGTGGTATCCGCCATTATGGTGGCTTTTGTTTCGCTTAAGTCCAGACTCAAGTCTACCGCAAAGAGATAGCCGAAGTTGGAAACGATATCGAAATTAAGGCTTAAGAGGGAGCCGATGGAGCCAAGAAAGGTGGTGTCCTGTCCATCTTCAGCCACCTTGTTTTCGTAGTTGGAACTCCAGTTGAGGCTTTCCCCGTTCTGATACTGAATTACCAGAAGGTCGTAGCGTATCTGGGGAACCGGCTGGTCGATAAGTTCCAGCTGTTTGAGAAACTCCGCCTTTCGATTCTCCGGCCCGGTATAAAAAACTAGGGTGGGGTCTACGGTGGAGACTATCTCCTCCTTTGCTGCTGCCGGGGGTAGGGATTTCAGCAGGGTTTCGGAGGTAATAAACTTAAGATGTACCGGATACTGCCCTGCCGGGACATCCAGGGCAGAAAGGAACAGCTTCAGCTCCTTCTCCTGATCGGGACTGACGGGGATTACGAAGGAATTTGTGTCGTTTATTACCTTCGGCCCCAGGGAGTTGAACCGTGATGGGAGCAGGTTTAATGCATTCTGAACATCCACATAGCCCAGATCGTAGCGCCGGTAGGCAAGATTTTCCAGAGGTTTGTCCAGGGAGCGGATAAACTCCTCCAGGGGTCCTGTTTCTGCAGGGCTTCCTCTTAAGATGATGGTGTTGGATTCGGCATCCACCTTCATAAGATTGGCACTGCTTAGATCCGAGGGTAGAAGCCCGGCAACGGACTGGGCAGGAAGATGGTTAAGGGGAATGGAAACGGTAGCCTTCAGCCTTTTGAGCACATCCCGCCGCTGAATTTCAAATATGTAGTAGATGTCGCCTGCAACCTGATAATCGCCGTTGGCCTGCTCCAGAATTAATGTAAGCAGTTCGTCAAAGGATTTATCCGCAAATCGCAGTTCCTCCAGCACCGAATCGCCCCGCATAAGCAGGCTGTACTCTTTTCCCTGGGCGGTAAAAAGCTCCGCAAGAATATCCCGAAAGCGGACCCGCTCCAGGTCTATCGTATAGCTGCCGTCGGAATTCTGCTGCACCAGGCTGCCTCTGCGGGGGGTGCTTCCGTTTTGGCTCTCCTGCCGTCGGATGTAGAAAAAATCATCTTTGGTTTCAAGCTGGTGACTCGAAAGCCTTGCGGTAAGTACCTCCAGGGCCTTCTCCGGCGGCAGGGAGTCTATATGAACGCTGATACGCTCATTGGGAAGGGCATCGAACAGGATGGTTTTGCCCATTCCCCGGGAGAGGGCCCGCACCAGAAGCCGCAGTTCCACATCCTCTCCATGCAGGGTAACCAGCTCTTTAGCGCTGTCATAGGCGGAGTGGATACGGGAAACGTAAAGAACGCCGTTCCGTTCTTCGCTGTAGAGTTTGTAGGTGGAGAGGAATACCTGCAGGGCAGTATTAAAGTCCAGGGTGTTGAACTGGTAGGTTGCTGTTCCTTCCACCGTTTCGTCGGGGATTATGGATATGTTACCGATGTCCGCAAGGGCCATGAGGATGTCTGTTACTGGCTGGTTGCGGAAGGTGAGGCGGTCCAGGGATGGAGAGGCAGTGAGGAGTATTGGAAGAAGAGATAAGAGAATGAGAATATGGCTCCTGCGTTTCCAAAAGGTCATTTACAGGGAGAAACCGGGAAACGAGGGGAATGCTTCAGGGGTTTATATAAAATCAATTTATTTTGCATATGTCTGTTTTTCCGTTTAGCTATGGCGGGTAGCGATCCTTCCCGGCTCATGCTACAATCACCCCATCATGAAAAGTACAGTCTCAGTATCGCCGGAACTCGAACGCATCACCACCATAATCCCCTCCCTCTCTCAAGTTCGTCCGGGAGACCTCACTATGCGTACCAACGAAAAAGGTGAAACCCACCTGGGCGTGGTGGTCCGCACTAACTTTGCCGGCATCGACAGCAGCGCCACCTCACAGGACTACATGAACAGCATCTACCTGGTATCCGTTAACCGCAGCCTGCGTCAGGTAAGCCTTGCAACCTGGGGCAACCCCGTAGGGGGCTTCGGCGGCTTCAGCCTGGAACCGGGTAAATACCATGCCCGAAGGCTGTTGAAGAAGAGTGAGACTGGGGAGCTGAGCGCGGCAGCGGTAAAGCCGGAGTGGGAGTTGTTGGATGAGTCTAAGGTTAAACTGAGGAGTTATTATCCGCCGGAGACGGAAGTGCCGCGGGGTGTTGTAAAAGTCGAGCATGAAAACTCGGATGTAACTATAGTTGATCAAAACAAGAAGATTGTGGAGAATTTGGTTTCTGGGAAGGTTATAGTAAATTCAGAAATAGAAAAAAATCATTACTACCATCGCGAATTGCCGACTACTTCATTCAGCTATCGAACTGATCAGGCTCTTCTGGGTACAGGCTCTGGAGATACATTGCAGAAAATACCTGCATTGGTAACGCAGTTAAGTGGCTGGAGAAACAGAGGGGCTGATAATGCTGCAAACCACTCTCTCAGTTACCATACCGGTGTTGATTTATCTCGCTGGTCTACATCCATTGCTCCTACGAATGGTGAAAATCGGGAAGTAAAGATTCTTGCACCAGAGGATGGTTTGTTTTATGTCTGGAAATCTACAAATGATCCCACGCGGTGGCATATCCCGTCAGAACTATTACTCCGTAATGAGCAAGGAACGGCCTTATCTGATGCTCTGAATGAATATAGCGGGCTATATTATGGGTTGATTGGGGTACTTATTACTCGTCCTGATAGTCCGAAAGATGGACGGGTGTATCTTTTTGCCCACCTTGGGGACAAGGGAAACAGTTATATTTCCAATCTTCCTTATAATGGTGAATATTCGGGATCTGGGGAATTTTCCGCATTCTCAGAATATCCTGATCCTACTCACCCCCAGATGGTTACTGCTGGTACCCCCCTGGCGTATGTCGGAGCTTTGGGAAATGATGTGCCATTTCATGTGCATCTAGAGGTGTATGAGCATTTCAGTGATACCAATGACTGGTTAAGAGTGGATCCGCTTTCCTGTTTTAGTAACCATCTTTTTGGGGAGGTTGAGTCCGGTAGCCAGGCTGATGCATACCCATTATACGGATGGTGGGCACGCTTATTGAATGATGAAGATGAGTATGCATGTAAGTCTCTTTTTCAGTCTGAATCCAATGCTGGAATCTTGATAAATAGTCTTGGTGGAGGTGCTGATTATACACGGGGCTGGCGTGAGCTGATTGAACAATACAGTATGCAGCACACCTGGATATACTTTAGGGAAGCCATTGAACAGCGAATTGATGCGGTCAATGTTGAGGAGAATAAGAATTTGACTATTGGAGATATTTTTAGATCTGACAGGTGGGACAATCTGCGGGAGATTAATTATGCGGAGTAATAAAAAAAGAAAAAAAGCGGTTCTTGTCTCAGTAGTAATTATTCTACTGACTGTATTTCTTTCTCTACCTGTAATAAGCCAGGAAATTGATTTCCGGGTCATCAACCGTATGTCGAAACCGGTACCAGGCTATAAAGACATTGGTAATATTAATGTGTTATTTTTTTCCTCTGGTGAGAATGGTTTCTTTGGCAGCTTTGGTGGACAGGGAGATTTGCCTCCTATGTTTGCGAGAATTCTTTATTCTGATAATGCGTTATCCTTGATCCCCATTGATAATATTTATACAACAATTGGAGGAGTAGAAAAAAGTTACTTGATAATGGTAGGGGACAAGCAAAAACTTCTTACCTATGATTATCTAACAGGGCAAATCACCGAAACCCGTGATATCAGTTCATTGCCATCCGATAGTCCCATCAAGAAGGTAATTCACAGCATATTCTACTATCAGAATGATATCGGCTATATACAAAAACAATTCTATTATAGCAGCGAAGATGTTCTACCTAGTGAAATTGGGGTTATGAATTTTACAACCTTTGAAGAAAGAGATTTCCCTATTGCAGGGGTTGTTCATGCAATTTCTGCTGATAAAGAGTATCTGTTGATTGATGAGGATGAAAATGCATCAAGTGCAACAGATTATGAACTGAAAGATCGCGACTTTTTATTATTCTCAATAAGACATAATGAGACCGAAATAGGATATGGACATCCAAATCCATATCATTGGGGCGACAGTGGTGGCGATATCGATTATGGCGGGTGTTTTGTAGGGAATGAAAACATTCTTGTTCCTTGTGGTCCAAATATGGAAGAGAATTATTGGCTCCAGCCTATTGGGGCACCAGAATTAGCTGTGAAGTTAATTCTTACTGTTAAAGGACAAAAAAGTACATTTAGATTCTCCCCCGATTTTACCCGGGCCCTGTGCGAGGTCGACCATATCCCGTATTTGGTCGACGCAACCCCCCTCCGCGACTGGCTAATGACGCACAACCTCCTCTTCAAAGAAACCACCGCCAAAGTAACCGACACCCACATCCGTGTCCGCGAAAACCCCAACCTCCAGGCAAAACACATGGGCTTCCTGGAACAGGGCGAAACGGTAAAAGTCCTTGACCGCTCCGGCCCCAAAGAGGCCATCGACCCCTGGGGCGAACACCCCTGGTACCGTATAGTCCAGGAATCCGACGGCCTCTCCGGCTGGTGCTTCGGCGCGTTTCTTGACCTGGCCGAGGAGCAGGGGGAGCTGCGGAATGAAGGTGAGGGGATGGTTACGGTGTATGAGGAGTAGGGGATAGCCTTTCTCTTGTTATTTTCTGAATAATTCTGAGTGTGACCCAAGTCTGTAGAGGAATAGTACTTGTTTGACCTCATCCTGGAGGTAGATGAGTAAGAGATCAGGAAAAATATGGCAGTCTCTATACTTATTATACTGACCAGATAAGCAATGATCTTTGTACTGTTCCGGCAGAACCGCAGGAATAGCCAATTGATCAATAACCCATTTTATCCGTTCAAAATCACCAGGTTTTCTTCCGGATTTTTTTATCTTCTTCAGATCTTTTTTAAATTGAGTTGAGGGAGTAATCCTGTACAAATCAGAGGCCTATATATCCAGGTCTGTAAAAAGCTCATCTGAAGAGGCATAGGATTCCAATGAATCGTTCTTGTCTTCAATCTCTTTAATTGACTCAAGTGTTGTTTTGTTGGGGAGGTACTCTTCTGAATCAGCTCGGAGAAAATGAAGATAATCAAGCAATGAATAGCCTTTCTGGTCTGAAAGCGTATCGAGTTCTGTGATAATAAGCTGTTTCATTGCGCTGTTCATTCTTTACGTTCCTTTGTAAGTATCGGGTAAATATACAGTAAATGTGCAAATTTATCAATGAACAGGAAATAACAGATATTAAACACCAGTATAATGTAGCGAACTTACCAAGCCGTATGCTAAAATCACCTCATCATGAAAAGTGCGGTCTCAGTATGTCCCCAACTCGAACGCATAACCCTCATCATCCCCAAACTCTCCCAGGTGCGCCCGGGCGACCTTATTCTCCGCAGCAACGACCAGGGTGCAACCCATGTGGGCATAGTGGTACGCACCGACTTCGACAGCCTGACAGAATCCTCAAGCGTGCAGGACTACATGAACAGCATCTACCTGGTATCCGTATCCCGCAGTCTGCGGCAGGTATGCCTTGCACGCTGGGGCAACCCTGCAGGGGGCTTCGGCGGCTTCAGCCTGGAACCGGGTAAATACCATGCCCGGCGGCTGTTGAAGAAGAGTGCGACCGGGGAGCTGAATGCGGCAGCGGTAAAGCCGGAGTGGGAGTTGCTGGATGAGTCTAAGGTTAAACTGAGGAGTTATTATCCGCCGGAGACGGAGGTACCGCGGGGGGCTTACAAAATAGTACCAGATGAAACTGATTTAACCGGTGATGAAGCTTTGGCAGCAAACGATGAGAGTATTCTTAAGAAACTTGTGGCTGGTGAAATTGGTTCTTATACAAATCATTATTACCACCGCGAACTACCGACTACTTCTTTTTCTTATCGGACAGACCAACGACTGTATCCAATAGGAAACCGGGCTGTGGTGACTCAGTTGTCCGGCTGGCGAAACCGAGAGGATAATGTTGTTGATGAAGATGGGGAACCGATACAAGATACTGAGGGCAACGATATTATATACCACTATATTAACTACCATACAGGAGTCGATTTTTCCCGTGATCCTGCATTGGGTAATGATGAACAGAAAGATGTATTCCTTGCTCCAGAGGATGGTATTTTTTATATCTGGCGATCAAACAGCTGGAGGACGCCTGGAGAAATCCCGGTATATTCTGGCGATAAAAATCAACAAGGAACTATTGCGGCTCACAGTTCTTATAGTTACGGCTACATGGGTATTCTTATAACCCGCCCAGATAATCCTGAGTCAGGTAGGATATATCTCTTTGCCCATATGGGCGGAAGCGGTCAGCCAACCACAGAAGTTCTGTTTAATGCCGAGCAACTTGCGGATTACACTGACGGGCCATTAGATCCGACTTTGCCAGAAGGGCAAACAGATTTTAGTTGGATTAAAGGTGCAGAAGTCCCAATTCAGGATCGATTTATACTTAATGTTAAACAAGGTGATAGTTTAGGCTATGTGGGTGCTCTGGGTGCAGGGACTGGGAAACATATCCATATGGAGGTGTATGAAGCCTTTGGATCGGATGGAGATAAAGTATGGAGAAGAGTAGATCCTCTTTCCTGTTTTGATACCTCCCTCTATCGGTTGAACAGTATTCCGGGTTTTGTGGATAGTTATGGCTGGTGGTCCCGGGTCGTAGGTCCCTGGAATCAGTATGATGCTGCCCGTGTTGTATTAACGGCCGCGATGTCAATTGACCCATTAATTGATACTACTGTACTGGGGTCCTGGTTTGGGACAGAAGATACATATGAGTATGCCCAAACATGGATAAAGTTTTATGATGACTTGATTGCAGAGATTAATGAGTTCAATACAAATAATGGAACCTCGATCAGGTTTACTGATCTTTTCAAGGAAGATCGCTGGGATCTTTTACGGTTTTATGAGTAGAAAATAGCAGGCAGGGAAAATGAAATCGATAAGAAATATTTTGGTATTAGAATTTATTATTTTAATGAGTCTATTGCATGCGGAGTCAATAGAATTGAATAGTTTCAAATCATTTTACTATTTAGCAGTAGAGAATAGCTTTTTTACGAATGATAGTTTCTTTGCCTATAGAAGTAAAAAGATAGCAGATGGAACTAATTCACCTGATCTGTTCCAACTCGTTTTGAAAAACCAGAGAGAGGTCTTCGGCGGGTACGAGGGACTGACCGCACTTGCGGGTCCAATAGGCAACAAAGTCTGGGTTGTTGTGTTGAACCCTATTCGAAGCTATCTCTACGATTTCATCACGCAGACATCCGAACGTTTTACTCTCGGGGATCAATTTATAAAAGAAAATACTAATAGATGGGGTGCCGTACCCGTGGAAGCACTGTTGCCGTATCAGAATGATATCTACTACATTCAAATGCAGAAAATGTTTGCTCAGGAAGGAGGTTCCTGGGGAAGCAAAATTGGGATATTTAATATTAGTTCAGGTCAGTTAGAAATTTTTCCTTACATTGGTGTTATGCATGCGATGTCTGCGGATAAGAAGTATCTCTTGATCGATGATGACGAGATGGGGTCTCGACCTACGGATTATGAACTTGAAAAAAGAGATTTTTTCTTATACAGAATTAGTGAGCAAGAAAAATTGATAGGGTATGGCCATCCTAATCCCAAAGATGGTGACACCGGTGATAAAGACTATGGGGGTGCTTTTATCGGGAATGAGAATGTATTGATTCCCTGTGGCTCATATCCCGAAGGCAATTACTGGATACAGTGTATTGGTGAACCCGAGAAGGCTGCCAAACTGACAATATCTGTTGACGGAGAGCCGGTTTATGTCCGGTTCTCACCGGATTTCCGCTGGGGCTTATGTGATACTGACCATGGCGACGGACTCGTCGACGCAACCCCTCTCCGCGACTGGCTAATGACCCACAACCTCCTCTTCAAAGAAACCACCGCCAAAGTAACCGACACCCACATCCGTGTCCGCGAAAACCCCAACCTCCAGGCAAAACACATGGGCTTCCTGGAACAGGGCGAAACGGTAAAAGTCCTTGACCGCTCCGGCCCCAAAGAGACCATCGACCCCTGGGGCGAACACCCCTGGTACCGTATAGTCCGGGAATCCGACGGCCTCTCCGGCTGGTGCTTCGGCGCGTTTCTTGACCTGGCCGAGGAGCAGGGGGAGCTGCGGTATAAAGGCGAGGGGATGGTTACGGTGTATGAGGAGTAGGGCCCTCACCCTCACCCCCGGCCCCTCTCCCAAAGGGAGAGGGGAGTTAGGCAGCATTCACCTGTATGACGCGGTGCCTGAGTGGAGTCGAAGGCAAGGCAGCGTGCTGTTTACAATGAACTCAAAGGGCTCTGTAGGAGACCCTGAATAATAAACAGTTATTACAAAATAACAGGAGTAATACATGTATAAAATTGCAATTTTTCTAATCACCTTATTTCTTATCCTGAGCGGCTGTGCCGCCGGCGGTGCTGACAGCGATGACAGCGGTTACACAATTACAGTAAAGCTGACGAATCTTCCTTCCGGAACTACGGGGAATATATTCTCAATCGATGTTTATGAGCAGACTTCAGCGTATACCTCGGTTGAGACCGGCATGATAGATTCCACTGTCGACAGCGATCCCTGCAGCCGTACGGTTAAAGCATATGTAATACCATATGGAATACAGGGCTACGATAAGGAATATTCCGGTACTGTTACCCTGTCCTTCGAAATCTATATGGATGTTGATGGAAACGGATTATATAACAATTCCGGTGATATCTCCGATGCCATCAGTCATGAAGATGTACAGTTCAGCACAGCTGCAACCTATGAGATTGACTGCAGTACGCTGAATCGGGTTTAGTGCGAGGGGACCTGTGAACGTAACGGTAAAAAGGCTGGTAGTAATACTCATGTTTACAGCCATGTATCTTTGTGGATCGCGGGGGATTCTTTCTCAGTAGATGTGGAAGGCGACCTCTTTCTTCCGCGTTGTACCAGCGCTGCCTGCGCTGAGTCGCAGGCAGTCCAAATTTACAATTTTCTCATAACATAAAGGGAAAACCCTGTTGTCTTTAAAACAGTTACTGGATCCACGCACAAGTGCTTCATGTATTGGAGTTATAAAATGCATATAGCGATAACAGTAGTCTATACACTTTTCCTGGTGTTTTTAGGAATTCTCATCCAAATAAAGGGTAAAAATGCATTAGCACAAATGAAGCTGCTGAACTATGAGAATTTGTTTAAGAAAAAAAAGAGACTAAGATATTATTTATTTGTTTATGGACTGTTATTTCTAACATCCTAAATCTGCGCTAAAATTTCTATCCGAATTTTCTATCTTTACCATCATGGCTGTGAGTAAGCCTTGGTTTGATTTTCGGGGTCTTTTCCTGCTTGTTTGTTCTAAGTCTTATTAACTATTTTAATGTACGACGAATCTGTAAAAGCCGGAAAAATTCATCTCCCACCGAATGACCCAATTGAGATATTCAGCATATCGATATATGAATTTGACTGCATATGCAATGTAGTGCATAATCTGCGTATGTGGACCGTAAACGCCACAGATGAATACCTGCAGTGGTTTGAATTTCAAGATTTGAAAGCACAGCAGGATATTTTATCCTATGTACTTATACTCCAGGAATTTGGTCCACAGCTGGGAAGGCCCTACGCTGACACCTTGAAAGGCAGTTGTGTCTCTAACCTGAAAGAACTTCGGGTAAAGAGCAATTGGCATGTATTCAGAATAGCATACTACTTTGATCCAGATCGGAACGCGCTGTTACTTGTTGGCGGCGATAAAAAAGGGCAGAGGGAGAAAGAGTTTTATAAAAAGTTGATTGAAGAAGCAGAGACGTTAATACGGAAATACCGGGAAACGGAGGAGTGATTATGGCAATACGGAAAAATGCCGTCTCTGAAATGGAAAAAATGATGAATCCCGAACAGGTACGGGCTGCAAAGCTTACGGCCGAACGGGAGATCCTTTCAATCAAACTGGCCCGGTTGCGGGAGCGGCAGGGAATAAAGCAGACTGAGATGAAAGGTTTTACTCAGACATCGGTGTCTAAACTGGAGAAACGGAAGGATATGAAGATTTCAACGCTGATCGAATATCTTGATGACATCGGCATGGGAGTTGAGATTCTGGTTTATTCAAAAGACGATAGAGAAGGTCAAAAGTCAGAGACCTTATTGAAGGTATAATTTCGTATTTAATCAAAGTTCTTTGAAAAAAGAAAATGATCTTTCCTTGCGGATTAGGGGAGTGGGGTAACAACGGATGGCCGCGGATAAAATGGGGCAGGGGCACTGGAGCAAACCACGGCTTTTTGATTTTTAAAGAAGAAAAATCTGTGCCTTACCCCCTTTGCGCAAATCCTTGGACTGTACTATCGCCTTGTGGCGAAGTGCTACGCCCTATATTATCTGTGTGACCCAAGGTTGAGCCCCTGCGTTTTGCTTCGCAAAGCCTTTGGCTGCAATGTCGCCTGTCGGCGAATTGCTACGCCCCATATATCCGTAGTTTACTTAAAAACTCCTCTGATCTGATCCGCCAATTACACCTACACCCCGGAAAACCGCATAGAACAGATAGAAACCGACCTGGAAGCCTTTCTGGGCAGACAAATTAATGGAGAAACCGGGGTATACTATACCTATGACGCCCTGGGACGACGGAATAGCCGAACAGCCTATATGAAAACAAGCACCCGCACCAGAGAATGGAACCGCGAAACCAACCAGAACTACCTCTACGACGGCTTAAGCTTCAATGTTCCTGCAGAACTGAAAGACTCAGACTTCCGGGTAGACACCAACGGCAGACGGCATCACCACAGCCATACCGTTTGGCAGCCCTTATCCGAACACCTCTATGGCAACGGCAGAATGCTCAGCACAAGCGCTTTCGCTGCAAACGAACGCTTCGGCAACCGCTACCCGCGCCATACCGACAAGGATTATTACCTGCATGATGTACTGGGATCGGTAATCGGAGTGACTGATGAACGGGGGAACCAGAAGGAAGTCTACAGCTTTGATGTGTGGGGCAACCGCTATGACCGGCAAAACCGGGGCTATGGAAACAACAATGGTATGGGCTGGGGCGCCCTGCCTGCAACTTTATTCGGCTTCAACGGGAAACGGTTTGATCCGAAGGTGGGACTGTATGACTACGGATTCAGGGATTATAAGCCTGAGGTTGCCAGGTGGACTACGGTTGACCCGATACATGCAGGCAAGAACTGGTATGCGTATGTGGAGAATGATCCGGTGAATATGCGGGATTTATGGGGGCTGGAAGTTATAGTTGAGCAAATTATTGAAGGTATTGTGGACATCGTTGCCGGAGGAATTGTTGTTACAGGAGCCGCTGCTGTAGAATATTCTTCTGGTGGATTAGCATCGCCAGGTGTTGCGATTGCAGTCATGGGCGGAACAAGTCAGATATCTTATGGAATAGCTGAAATTGCAACAGCTCTTTACGGAGATGAAATACCATCATCCACAGATTTGATGTTAGAAGTTGCTTCCTATGGTTTTGCAGAGACCGGGTTTGATCCCCCATCAGCGGCAGTTAAGGAAAGCAATTAGTATATATAGGAAATGGATATGGATCTTGGAATACTGTTTGGTTTTTTTAATATTGTGGTAGGGTTTTACTTTTTTATAATTCTTTCCAAAAAAGTAAGAAAAACTCCTAAAAAGCGTTTTACTGATGAGCAAATCAGGAAAGCAATTATTTTGATCCGGATTATCGGTGTACTCATTATCTTTTTTGGCATAATTCGCTTAATTCTTGTTGTTTTGTGAGCGAATGGGGAAGAATTCTTTTTCTGCCGAACGCTTCGGCAATCGCTATCCGCGGCATACCGACAAAGACTATTACCTGCAGGATGTGTTGGGATCGGTAATCGGGATTACGGATAAACGGGGGAACCAGAAGGAAGCTTACAGCTTTGATGTGTGGGGCAACCGGTATGACCGGCCCCGTCATATCCATGACAATTACAATAGTGCAGGCTGGAATGCATTATCTGCTACGTTATTCGGCTTTAGAAGAAGTTTGATCCGAAGGTTGGGCTGTATGACTACGGATTCAGGGATTATAAGCCGGAGGTTGCCCGGTGGACTACGCTTGATCCGATACGGGATGGCTCAAACTGGTTTGCCTATGTAGAGAATGATCCGGTGAACTGGGTTGATCGGTGGGGGTTGGATACGACAGTGATAGTTGTTCGTGAAGAAAACGGACTGTTTCACGCTATTGGTGCCCATACCGCTGTTCATGTGGATAATCCGAATGGAGATCAGGTTCTTTTTGATCCAGGTGGTGATTATGGAAATTCTTTTGGAACTTCTTCTGATCAGCATTGGGGTGATGAATATGGTAATCTGGATGTCTATATTGATTATCATACAGATCAATTAGGAGAGGTTGTAGAGACGTATACTGTTGATACTACGCCAGAACAAGAAGAACAAATTGCAGATAATATTGCAAATATGCCTAGTACCATAAATCCAGGGGGGTGTGTTGGAGCTACTTGTGAGGTAATCAACACTGTTGATCCGTTTCAGGATGTACATGCAACCCTTCCAGTAGGTGTAGGAAGTGATATGGCAAAAATACCGGGTGTTCAAAAAGAGACATATAATCCTTGCGAAAAGGCGGGGGAATAATATGAGTAAAAAACATGTCTTTGGCAGACTTGGAATAGTCCTCTTGTCCTTCTTACCCAACCTATTATCTTATTTCACTATTGGCGTGATGTTTTATTATCAAAGGGTATTTTATCTTTCCATCCATATTACATTTTGTATATTGTTTGCCATATTTTACTGTCTCAAATGGCCCAACTTCAGTATACGTAAATCTTTGATAATCGGCATGGCCGTTGGGTACATTATCGGGTTGGCGACATATATAATTGTTGCCATAGACGATGGTGGTATTCTTAACTTCTTCAGAAATATAGTAGAATTGAATGGAGCAATAATTCTACTTTTTGCACTATTAACCTTACCTTGGATGAATACTCTTATTGTGACTGTTGGGTGTTATTTACTAAGAAAACGGAGTTCTCCCGCCGAATGAGCAAATTGAGCTGCCTGACCACCTAATCCCCGATTAAGTGGTCAGGTCTGCTCCAATTGAAATATTCGGTGATCGAAAAAAGTTCTTTGAAATAATGCGACTAAAAAAGGGGGAATTAATCCCCCGTGACGATGAACCTGCGCCACCCCACCTTGGTGTTGCGAAAGTTAATGAGGTAGCCAACCGGCACCTTCGAAAGCCTGAGATAATTTATAAGCTGGGCCTCCATGGTTGCCGTTAGCTGACGGACTGATTTGAGTTCCAGAATGATCTTGTCTTCCACAACAAGATCCGCGATATATGCACCGGCCAACTCGCCCTTATAGAAGAGCGGGTACACCTTTTGCTGTGAATGTGGAATACCCGCCCGCTGAAACTCAATAACCAACGCACCTTCATATGCGCTTTCCAGCAACCCGGGACCGAGAATGTTATGAACTGAGAAAACTGAACCAAGAACCTGATGTGATAATTCCTTAAACGCCAATTGTGCCATGCTGCACCTCCTGTTTTCTCAGACCACCATCCAAGTGAGGAACAGTCAAGATTCGCCGGCAGGCGATTTACCTTGATCTTGACGGCGACGAACGTGAGGTAAACTGAAAAAAGCAGGAGGAGAGCCTGCAGATTAGAGGAGTGGGGGTAACCACGGATGGCCGCGGATGAATGGGGCAGGGGCGAAGAAGCGGTTCACGGATATTTTTATGTTTAAAGAAGAAAAATCTGTGCCTTACCCCCCATGCGAATCCCTATATCATCTGTGTGACCCCAGACCTTTACCTCATATATCCGTAGTTTACTTAAAAACTCCTCTGATCTTCTTCAAAACCCCGCCGCCACCACCTGGTACGCCTTCTCCCCCAACGGCAAGCTCCTCTATGAAGACGACGGCACCACCGTGCGAACCCATACCTACGCAGGAAGCCGCCACCTTGCAGTGGATGAAACAGAAGCAGGCACAACCACCCGCTACTACACCCATACAGACCACCTGGGGTCTGTAACCACCGTAACCGATTCCGACGGAACCCTGGTATGGGACAATGAATACCTGCCCTTCGGCGAAGAACATACCCCGGACGAAAGCCGCTTTGCCATGTTTACGGGCAAGCAGAAAGACCCAGATACGGGGTTATACTACTTCAACGTCAGGTGGTACGATGCAAGCCTCGGCCGCTTTGTCACCCAGGACCCGATACGGGACGGGGTAAACTGGTATGCGTACTGTGAGAATAATCCGTTGAGGTTTGTTGATCCGACTGGGTTGGATCCTCATCAGAATGGAGGACAGCCACACGAACAGTCCGATGTTAAGCGAAGTGGTGATCCTGATAAAGATAAAGACGAGCGGGATCATGATGAGGATAGTAATCAGAAAGAGCCGGAACAGAAGGAAATAGAGAAAAAGGCTGAGCCACCAAAAGAACCAGTACAGGATAAGCCGAGTACTGCTGATATTGAACCGCCGAAATATGATGATTTGAATAATCCTCCAGTTACGCTTGGAGTTGGGCCAGAACCCCAAAAGAATCCAATAGCAGAAGCTGCTACTGCTGTAGTGAATTTCTTTGTTGGTAATTTTATTACTGCAGCGACGAAGAGTAATCTTACCGTTGATTATACAGGAAAGATATCATTGCAGCCGGCATTTCCAGGTGAAATCCAAGATGCTAAATTTGGAGCATTTTGTGATGTCGCCATAGTTGGTGCTGGAATTATTGAATTGGAGGCAGGAAAGCTACTATAAAAAGAGGCTATTGCTTTAGGTAATAGGGCAAGTGGAGGAAAACAAGTAGGCTCTTATACAATTGAATTTGAAAGTGGGATGAAGTATCACGGCAAAGGACCTGAGACACGTATGGAAAAATCAGCTTTAGAAAAAGCAACACAGTATAATGACCCTGCAAAGTCAAAGGATTGGACGTCAGCCCTAAATGATCGTGAAGCTTTTAAAGATGAGTATATTAGGTTAAAGAATGATGGTGGACCAGGCAGTCCGACTAATTACAATAAAATCGAGAGTCCAGGTAAGAATTACTACTTGCAAGATATGTAAGGAAGGTTGCAAATGGGTATCTGTGAGAAAGATGGTTTCAAATTTCATGATGGCTTATTGAGTAATTATATCGTAATTGAAAAATCCAGATTATCGGATTATATACACTATATTAACTCGACCAGAATTGAGTGTGTTTCTATCAATGATTTATTTTACAAAGATAATAACTTAGACTTTTTTGAACATATTCAAAAAATACGTAATATTATAATCAATAGTCATTTGGTCATTAACTATTCAGCACTCTCTACGCACAGAGAAATTGAAGAAGCTGTATTTGATGAAGCAAATGGTCTCATTGATCTAAGTTGGTTTCCACAAATGAAATTTGTATCTTTTTTTTACAATAAGAATATCATTGGTATTGAAAAATGTTCATCTGTTAATAGAGCTATTATAAGGAGGTTTAAGCCTAAGAGTGGCAATCTCGATAGTTTGAGGCTTTGGACAAAATTGACAGACCTATCACTGGTTCAACCAACCTTGGTTTCATTTGATGGTATCGAAGATGTGAAAGGATTGAATAGACTTGAATTAAATAATTGTAGGTTTGAGTTTTCGGTTGAAGGCATTGCTAAATTGGTTCCATGGTTAAAAATACTTGAGATTGACTCTTGTAAAAAAATTCAGAATATAGAAGCTGTCACTAATTTATCGAATATTGAACACTTGGCAGTTGACAACATAGGGGAAATTCCTTCTCTGAAATTTATTAAGAAAATGAAAAAATTAAAAAGAATCACTTTTGTGAATACAAATGTTCTGGATGGTGATCTTTCTCCATGCATTGGATTAGAATATGTTGGTTTTCTTGACAAAAAACATTATTCACATTCACGTAGAGACTTTGGATTATAGGATATGTTAACAAGACTCGCCGAATGTGCCAATTGAGCTGCATCCCGGTTCGAGCCGGGATGTCTGCTCCAATTAAGATATTCGGGGGTACGTAATAAAAACGTTCATTGACACGTAATAGAGAAGGAAGCACATCAGAAGGTGCAGGTGGTTTGTCCTGCTTTGTTCTGCATAATGCCTCTTGACTCAGGTGCGCCAATGGCGTATATTAAAGCGTGGAGATTCAGTGGGATCCAAAGAGGAATCAGGCGAATCTTAAAAAACATGGGGTGTCATTCGAAGAAGCGTCTGAACTATTCAAGGCTCCCGGTCACTTGATTCTTGAACTATATGACTTTGAGCACAGCATTGAAGAAGACAGAGTTATTTCTATAGGCCCAATACTACAAGGGTTGATTGTGGTTGTCTCGGTCGAACGGGACGATGGAAATACCATCAGGTTAATAAGTGCACGATTTGCTACAAAAACGGAGCAGGCACTTTATAGCGATGCAATCGCAGGGACAAGAGATGAGTGAAAGCATTCAGGATATTTCAGGGAAGAGTTTCAAACGTGCAATAACACGGGAACAGCGTCAAAGGTTGATTTCCGGAAACTGGAAAACCGGGGATTTGGCAGCATTGCGAGTCTATCTCGGATTAACGCAGAAGCAATTCGCAAACTGCATAGGTATAAGCATCAATACTTTGCAGAATTGGGAACAGGATCGTCGTCAACCTGAAGGGCCGGCTCGTGCATTGTTGCGCATACTTGCAAAACATCCACGTCTCATATTGCAGGATTTGGAGAAGGCATCATAGAATTTGCTTGGTCAACCAGCCGCAATAAATCCGTGCCTTACCCCTTGCGCATACATGCATGATCAGTGTTACCCAAGGTTATGCCCCATATATCCGTTGTTTACTTACGAACTCTTCTAATCTGTGAAAGAGAGTAGCCGAAACCACCCGGGTACGCCCCGAACAGCTTCGAGTCTTTACCAGCAGTGACAACGCCCCGGGAAACTGGACGGAACAAAGCGACAGTACCATTACCGAAACAATCAACGACGGCAAGCAGGAATACACCATCAGCTTAGTGGCCCCCGTACAGACCCGCTATGTGAAGATAAAAACCGAATGGGACGACCGGGACGGGGACTGGAACTTTGTAAACAAGGCAGAGTTCTTCAACTCGCCCGACTCGCTGATAAAAATCTTCTACACCATCTCTAACCGTGATGAAGCCTATACCTATGACGACAACAACAACCGGGTAACAGAAGAAGTAACCCTCAGAGGAACCGTCAATAGAACCTACTGGTATTATCCCAATACGGACAAGCTCTTAACCGACGGCAGATATGCTTATCAGTATGACGGCGAGGGCAACCTCACCGCTAAGGGAACCTATCTTGAAACAACTGAAGGAACTCAAGCTATAACTGACCTTACTGCAAGCTTCTGGAGTACAGTAGAAAGTTCTACCGATGGCATTACCATTGCTGCAGAGTACGAGTGGTGGAGATATGAATATGATGCCTTTAACCGGCTTATAAGCGTCAACAAAAATGGGGAAGAGGTTGCGGAGTATACCTACAATGCGGCGAATTTGAGGGTAGAAACAATCAAACCGGATGAGACGACCTACTATGCCTTCTCGTTGCACGGAAAATTGTTATTTGAAGATGATGGCACCACTGAGCGGATTCACACCTATGCCACCGGAAGACACTTTGCTGTGGATGAAACCGAAGGATCGGACACCACCCGGTACTTTACCCATACTGACCATTTGGGCTCGGTAACTGCAGTAACCAATTCTGACGGTACTTTGGTATGGAACAATGAGTATCTGCCATTTGGGGATGAAGCTAAGACTACCAATAGCCGCTTTGCCATGTTTACGGGCAAGCAGAAGGATGTGGATACCGGATTATTCTACTATAATGCACGGTGGTATGACGCAAGTTTGGGCCGGTTTGTGAGCCAGGATCCTATACGCAGTGGGTAAACTGGTATGCGTACTGTGAGAATAATCCGTTGAAGTTTGTTGATCCGACTGGGTTATCGTATACGGGAAGTGACTATGATACCGTTGGGTCTGATTATAAAGAAGAGAAGAGGCCGGAGAGAGATGATAGGGAACAGTCTGGTTCTATTAGCGGACCACCTATCCCTGAACAGGATACTCCTGAAGTTGAACCTAATACGGGAGGAGGAGCTGAGGGTGGAAAAACGCCAGCTTACAATGAGTTTAATGGTTTTGTCGCAAAAATGGTTTGGAACCGTGCATCAAGCCAGCTTCATATTGCTGTTCAAATAACTGATGCTCAAGGAAGAAGCAAGATCATCGAGGTTACAACAGATATGTATAATAATGTAAGGCCGGAAGAAAAAGGTGTAATATCTTTTCTTGATGAGGAACGACTGAAAAGTGAGGAGAAACATTTAGCAGCTGCATTTCCTTCAGGAAAAGCCGATATAATTGGGTTCCATATCGATGAAAAATACGGACCTACAATACGAACTAATGCACATCAGTCTTTAGAGGTAGTTGTGTGGGACAGTGACACCGATAGCTGGGTTGGTACTGGAGAGTATAAGGAAGATTATGGATACAACTTGCATGGGGGTTATCTTTCTGGTAATGCTACCGGTGCAAATAATATTAGCGACTGGACAGATGGTTGTGGGAGGGCTGATAACGATACTCTAAAAGGTTTATTTGAAGAATACTTACCGTCAATGAAAAAGACGGGCCAGGCACAGATAGATGTTGTTGACACATTCAAAGATTATAATTGGGGAGTTTTCAGTGGTCCGAACTAATCGCTTTGGTATGTCAATTATTTTGCTCTTGTTTTTGATGTTCTTTATGTCATGTATGACTTTGTATTCTGAAAATAATCAAAATCGGTCTATATATGTGGCTGAGAGTGATCCAAGGATTTCAGGGATTGGTCTTCTTTTTGAGTATATATTCACTGAGAGATCCATTATTAAAGAAATAAATATTTATAATTTTTTTGATTATCCCAACGATATTTTTGAAGCCATTGATAGCTCTGAAAAAAGATTAATAGCGAAGTATTGGGTTGAAAAAAAAGATAATAAATTCTCTTTGTCTTATTCAAATTATGAAATGGAAGAAGCTGAAACAAAGAGTATTTTGGATATTAATATTATAGATGGGGACCATTTTGAGGTCGTCAAGTTTTTTCCACTTGCATCAACTATTTTGATTGAAAAATCAGTAAATGAGGACTCGTACAGAATATCTAAAGATAACCAGCTAATCTATGAAATAGTCCGATCTAAAGATAGTAGCTCGATAAGCTATGAAAAAGGATCAGAAATATTTACAACGATTGAAGATGGTAGACCGGTTTACGTAAATAAAACCGGAGAGTCAGTTTCTCGATATGCAGCAATTTCTTTTTCTGATGAAGGAGTATATACAATCAAATTGTTTTCTGGTGAACAGGGCAATGAAAGCAATTATGGAACGGTTTTTTTGTTCGATGCGTTTGGCTGTGAACATAATATATTAAATAAATACCTTATGGTTCAAAATCAATGGTGGTATTTGAATACCTTTTTTTAATTACTTCACTCGCCGAATGACCCAATTGAGCTGCCTGACCACCTAATCCCTGATTAAGTGGTCAGGTCTGCTCCAATTGAAATATTCGGTGATCTAAAAAAGTTCTTTGAAAACTGTAGTGAAGGAAAATCTGTTATGCCTATGATGCCTTACTAATACTGAGCTTTAATCCCAGGGCATGAAGTATTGTATCAAGGGTACGGATAGTAGGGTTACCTGATTCAGATAAAGATCTGTAGAGGTGCTGTCGATTGAGATTGGTTTTCTCTGCCAGTTTTGCCATTCCACCCTGCGCATCAACAACGGTACGAATGGCCCTGAGAAAAGCGGAAAGGTTCCCATCGTGTTCATATTCCTCAAGTGTTGCTTTCAAATAGCTTGAAGCTTCATCCGTATCCTGTACAATTTCCTGAACGAAATCTCTATATTCTCTCATCGGTACTATTCCTTTTATACATGTCCCAAAACAGTTGTGCCTGCTTGATGTCTTTCTTCTGAGTTGCTTTTGAACCGCCAGCCAAAAGAAGAATTAGAGTTCTATTTTCCATACCGAAATACACCCTATATCTGGGGCCGAAGGTAAAACGTAATTCGAAAAGACCTTTCCCCAGTGGTTTATAATCACCTAAATTGCCCTGTTCTACACGATCAAGACGGGTCAAAATGCGGGCACGATTCATTCTATCAATACTGGAGATTGGCATTCCCCCGAAACCGTAGACACTTATTATACTTAGTAACTAAGGAGAAATTAAGTGTCAAAGAGCAACTACACCGACGAGTTCAAGGCAGAAGCAGTTAGACAGATCATGGAGGAAGGACACACTGTCCTTGAAGTTTCCAAAGCAATAGGAGTCAGTGATGCCTCTCTGTATAACTGGCTAAAAAAGGCTGGATGGGATTCAGGAGAAACAAAAGAGCAACGGAAGATTTCTGACATTGAAGCCGAAAACAAAAAGCTGAAAGCCGAGGTCCGTAAGCTGAAGATGGAGAGGGATATATTAAAAAAAGCGGCGGCGTACTTTGCGAACGATATCCAGTAAAGTACGCCTTCATTGAAGATCATAGACAAGAGTATCCTATTAGGCCGATGTGCAGGATTCTGAAAGTACACCCTTCTGGTTTCTATAAATGGGTAAAAGAGCCAGAGTCTCCCAGAGCCATTGAAAATAAGAAGATTACGGAACTGATACGGTTCTACTGGAAGGAGAGCGGTCAGGTTTATGGTAGTCCGAATATTTATGAGGACTTAAAGGAAGCTGGGTATTCTTACAGTGTGAATAGGATTGCCCGTTTGATGCGAATTAGCGGTATTAAGGGTGCCCATAGAAGGAAACGGCATCATATTCCCTGGGTACCTGGAGACGTCTATCAGGCGAACCTTCTCAATAGAGAGTTTACTGTAGGACGTCCGAATCAGGCATGGTGTACGGATATCACATATATAAAAACGTATGAGGGATTCCTATATTTAGCGGTTGCCGTTGATCTCTTCAATAGAGGTATTGTGGGATGGTCAATGAAGAATCATCAAAGGACGTCGCTCGTGATGGATGCATTATTCATGGCCGTGAAAAGAAGAAGACCTTCAAACAAGGTTTTAATTCATTCAGATCAGGGCAGTCAGTTTACCAGTAAGAAGTGGGAAGACTTTTGTGACGCCCATTCTTTGGATCTCAGTATGAGCCGACGAGGAAATTGTTGGGACAATTCGGTCGTTGAATCATTCTTCTCGAATCTGAAAAGAGAACGAATTAGGAATAAAATCTATAAAACCAGACAGGATGCCAGGAAGGATATTTTCAACTATATTGAGTTATTTTATAATCCGAAGAGAAGGCATGGCCATCTGGGAAAGATGAGCCCCATGAATTTTGAAGCAAAGTATCTACAGGGATGATGTGTCTATAGAATTGGGGGAATGCCAGATCCAATCAACAAAGGGCTCTTTGCCGGTTGAAGAATCTTCATATATCAATATCTTGATCGGTTGGGTGATCATAATGGATTGTCGCGTAAGAGCGACACGGTGTCAATAGGCAGATGAAAAAAAGGGGCAGATTCAAACCCGCGTAACAATGACGGATAGTAGGTATTCTGAAAATATCAGGAGGATAGCCTGCGGATGGGGAGAAGTTTTTGAACAACGGATCCCCGCGGATTATATGGGGCAGGGGCGTTGGAGTAAACCACGGATTTAACTCTAAGAGATCTGTGTCTTACTCCCTTGTAAATCCCTATTTTATCTGTGTGACCTAAGGTTGCGCCCCCCATATCCATTGTTAACTTAAAAACTCCTCTGATCTTCTGCAGAAACTTGCCTCCACCGCCTGGCTCGCCTTCTCCTTCAACGGCAAGCTCTTCTATGAAGACGATTGTACCTTATATATGTGCTGGACCTGCAAAACGGACTACAAAATAGACGTAACGCAACGGTGTTGATATAATATATCTATGCCTACGCTTTCGATGTTTTTCGGAATAGTCATTCGCATGTATCTCGGGAAAAAAGAGCATAATCCTCCTCACTTTCATGCCTATTATCAGGATTATAAGGGTATTTTTGACATCAATACTTGTGAAATGGCTGACGGCAATATCCCTGGAAAGCAGATTAAGCTTATTGAAGCCTGGGCGGAACTGCATAAAGAAGAATTGTTAGCCGATTGGACACTTGCTCAAAATGGTGAAATACCATTCAAGATTGATCCACTAAGATAGTAAGGAGGCTGATATGTATTTAGGTGTTAAAGATGTCAGGCCGCTGCCGGATTATAAGTTACTGCTCATATTTGAAAATGATGAAAAACGTTATTTTGATATGTCCACTTATCTTAATTCCGGCATCTTTTCGGAGTTACGGGATCTTTCAGTGTTTAATGCAGTGACAGTGAAGTTTGACTCCATTGAGTGGCCCAATGGAGCCGATATTGATCCTGAAATTCTGTACAGCGACAGCTCCGTTGAGTCACCGCATAGTATTGCCTGATAGAGAGTCTCGGTAAAAGCAGCCAGAAGAGAGGATAGACGGGAGAGACGAAGCTATGAAAAAGGTCTGTGGATGTAGCCCTCTTACGGATGAACAGAACGAGCGCCTCAATAAACTTGCAAAACTACCGGATTCCGAAATCGATACCAGCGAAATCCCTGAATGGAATGAGGACGACTTCAGAAAGGCTGTACTGTTTTCTGAGGAATACCAGCCGAGGAAAAAACAGATTACCGCAAGAATTGATGCGGATGTACTGCTATGGCTCAAAAGCCATGGAAAAGGGTACCAGACATTAATGAATAATCTGCTTAGAAAGGAAATGCTGGAAGAGTTAAGCAAGGGAGCTTAATTTCATGTTTTCCGTTACGTCACTGAAAAAAGCAGGGGGAGAGCCTGCGGATTAGAGGAGTGGGGGTAACAACGCCTCCTATCTGCAATCAGGAATTCACCGCCACCACTTGGTATCTTTTTTACAATGAAATACCGCCCCTGTCATAATCTGATTTCCCATTCACCGAACATCCTGAACACCTCTAAAGTGCCCTGAATTTTAGTTTACCCCCAATTTTCTTTACATCTATGTAGAAATATTACTATTTTGATCATACAGGTGCGGATTTAACGCATCAAAAAGGGGGGTACATGGTAACTGCTGTTCCCAAAGAGAGGAATGCGGAGAGGGAAAATAATGAAAACAGGGTGGCCCTGACACCGGAAGGGGTAAAGCGTCTGAAAACCCTGGGCGTGGAGGAGATAATTGTGGAAACCGGCGCCGGCGAGGAGGCTGGATTTTCGGATGAGGATTACACAAAAGCCGGGGCGGAAATTTCCGGCAGTTTTACCGGGGTACTGGAAAAGGCTAATCTTGTGCTGCGGTTGAACCAGCCCTCGGAAGATGAAATCAAGCACCTTAAAAAAGGATCTGTCCACATCAGCTTTCTCGATCCATACAACAACAGAGATACCGTGGAGGCATTGCAGGCCCGGGAGATAGCCGCAATCAGCATGGAGATGATTCCCCGGACCACCCGGGCGCAGAAGATGGATGCCCTCAGTTCCCAGGCGAGCCTGGCAGGATATGTAACGGTTATAGAAGCCGCCCATCGTATAAACAAGATTTTTCCCATGATGATGACCCCCGCCGGAACCATTTCTCCCGTGCGGGTGTTTATTATCGGTGCCGGTGTTGCGGGGCTGCAGGCTATTGCAACGGCTAAACGACTGGGTGCCAGGGTAGAGGCCTTTGATACCCGCCCTGTTGTCGAGGAGCAGGTAGCTTCCCTGGGGGCAAAGTTTGTAAAGCTCGATCTCGGAGAGACGGGGCAGACAAAAGACGGTTATGCCAAGGCCCTTACAGAGGAACAGCTTGCCCTGCAGCAGGAGCTCATGCAGGAGAAGTGCAGAACCGCCGATATCGTTATAACCACGGCGAAGCTCTTCGGCAGAAAGGCTCCCCTGCTTATTCCAAAGAAAACAATAGAGGCCATGAAGCCCGGTTCGGTTATTGTTGATCTTGCCGTGGACACAGGTGGCAATGTGGAAGGATCAAAGCCGGGAGAAACTGTTGTTATCAACGGCGTACAGATTGTGGGGCTTGCCAACTATCCCGGGGAGGTCGCTGCCAACGCCAGTCAAATGTACTCCAGTAATCTGATAAATCTAATCTCCGAGTTCTGGAATAAAGAGTCTTCTTCTCTGGTGTTTCCCGAAGATGATGACATTGTTCAGGGCGCACTCATAACCCGTGAAGGCAGTATTGTTCACGGCGGCATTAAGAAACACTACGGTATGGAATAGGAGGACCTATGGGAATTTTACTGCTGTTTATTCTGGTACTGGCTACATTTCTGGGATTCGAACTTATATCCAAGGTTCCCTCCCAGCTGCATACGCCCCTGATGTCCGGGTCTAACGCTATTTCAGGAATTACCATCGTGGGGGCAATAATTACCCTTTTAGGAAGCTATCAGGCTGAAAGCAATGTGGTGCGCATTGTTCTGGGTACTCTTGCGGTTACCTTTGCAACCATAAATGTTGTCGGCGGCTATCTGGTAACCGACCGTATGCTTGCCATGTTTAAAAGTGGTAAGTCTGAAGGCAAGAAGACTGAAGACAGGAAAAAGGAGAAGAAGTAATGAGTCTTATACCACTAAGTCTGCAGAATCTTCTCTACATTATTTCTTCGGTACTGTTTATTTTCGGAATCAAGATGCTCGGCCGACCGGGAAGTGCGCGGCGGGGAAATCTTGTCTCTTCCATCGGCATGCTCCTGGCGGTAGTTACCGCCCTGGGAAGCGATCAGATTCTGCACTGGCAGTGGATCGTTGTGGGAATAGCGGTTGGTTCCTTAATTGGAGCTCTGGCGGCACGGCTTGTAGCCATGACGGCTATGCCGGAAATGGTCGCTCTCTTTAACGGATTCGGTGGAATTGCCAGTCTGTTGGTTGGCTGGGCGGAGTTTCAGAAAATATCATCCGCAGGAAGCCTGCTGACAGCACCGGTATTCCAGCTGCTTATTATTCTGATTACCGTTCTTATCGGCGGTGTCACCTTTACCGGCTCAGTTATTGCCTGGGGAAAACTTTCCGGCACGGTTCCTTCCAAACCGCTGGTATACCGGGGACAGCAGATAGTTAATTCCATTATTATCCTGCTTCTGCTTGCGGGTATTGCAGCTGTCAGCGGTCGCTTTGATTTTGTTCTGGAACCCCTTGCAGCCTCAGGTCTGGGTATTTATACCCTCTTTCTGGTGGTTGTTGCGGTGTCTCTAATATTCGGGATACTCTTTGTAATACCCATTGGCGGCGGTGATATGCCGGTGGTTATTTCCCTGCTCAATTCCTACAGCGGAATGGCTGCCTGTGCCGCCGGTTTTGTAATCAGCAATAATGTGCTGATTGTCTCCGGTGCTCTGGTCGGTTCTTCGGGGCTTATCCTTACCTCAATTATGTGCAAGGCCATGAACCGTTCCCTTGCAAATGTCCTCTTCTCCGGATTCGGCAGCGTCAGTCCCAAATCCGCATCTGAAGGATTTACCGGGGAAGCCCACCCGCTGGCGGTGGATGATGCCTACTACATTCTGGAAGCGGCACAGAATGTTCTCTTTGTACCGGGGTATGGTATGGCTGTTGCCCAGGCTCAGCATGCGGTTCAGGAACTGGCGAACCTGCTGGAAGAAAACGGGGCAGAAGTCAATTTTGCTATCCATCCCGTGGCAGGCAGAATGCCCGGTCATATGAATGTACTTCTGGCGGAAGCCAATGTTCCCTATGAAAAGCTCCGGGAAATGGATGACGTAAATCCGACCATAGAGTCTGTAGATGTTGCCATGGTTATCGGTGCCAACGATGTGGTCAATCCTGCAGCCCGCAATGAGGAGGGTTCGCCGATTTATGGTATGCCCATTATCAATGTGGATAAGGCACGTACGGTTATTGTTCTCAAACGCAGCCTGAAACCGGGGTTTGCCGGAGTGGATAATCCCCTGTTCTTTAACGAGAACACCCGTATGCTCTTCGGCGATGCAAAAGAAAGCCTGCAGGGACTGGTGGCCCAGTTCAAGGACAGCTGAAGAGACAAAAAGCTTCTTCGGCACGAATCCAACTGCGCGGGTAGTGCAGCCAGTGTATTTTCCAATTAAAAGCCGGGATGTTTTCATTCCGGCTTTTTCTATTCTGGTAAAGACATTTCAACTTCATCATATCTCCCTCTTTGCTTCACAGATTCTTCACAATTATCTGGTGATATAAGCTGGTATTAATCACTATATAGCGGGAGATCTATAAATGAAGAATAAGCTTCTAACACCTTTTCGTCTTGCGGTTCTGGGGCTGTTTACTGTCTTTATAACCTGGGAAGCATACATGCATCAGGTAAAAGGGGGAGGACCCGACGGAACAGCTTCCATCCATGCCTTGTGCCCATTCGGTGGTCTGGAGAGTCTGTATACCGTTTTTATTTCCGGTTCCATGATTGATAAAATCTATGCCGGGACTTTTGTCCTGTTTATTATTACAATTGTTCTTGCAGTGGTTTTTCGTCGCTCTTTCTGCGGCTGGATCTGTCCTTTCGGAGGCATTCAGGAGTTTCTGGGAAGATTTGGGAAAAAGGTCATGGGCAAACAACTTGTCATGCCCCGCAAGGTAGATAAAGTCCTTCGCCTTATTAAATACCCTGTTTTAATTGTCACGGTTTTTGCCGCCTGGAAAACAGCAACCCTCTGGATGTCACCCTATGATCCCTGGGCCGCTTACGGTCATATTGGTGAGGGGCCTGCATCTCTTTTCAGCGAGTTTTTCATTGGAACCATTCTGCTGATTGTAACGGTAATAGGTTCATTCCTGTACGACCGGTTTTTCTGCAAATACCTGTGCCCCATGGGCGGATTCCTTGGCATAATCTCCCGAATCAGTCCTTTCCGCATTTCCCGGAATAAAGATGTCTGTATTTCATGTAATCTCTGTACGAAGGTATGCTCAATGAATATTGACGTTGCAAAGCTTGAGACTGTTACTGACAGCGAGTGTATAAACTGTCAGGAATGTACGGCAGTATGTCCCCAGCCGGGAGCGCTTGAAAACAGTTTTTCCTTCAAGCCGGGTAAAACCATGAAGCCCCTGCTTGTTGGACTGATCGTACTGCTTATCTATTTCGGAGGAATCGGTATCTCTGCTCTCACGGGATCCTATATTCTTCTGCCTGAACCTATCACGGAAGAGACCACCGTATTAAGCGTGGATGAATTGAAAGGATATATGACCCTGTCCGAGATTTCCACAGTTACCGGTATTGCTTTGGATGAGGTTTACCGGAAGATGGAAATACCGGAAAACATTCCCTCCAGTACCGCGGTCAAGGATATTTCGGGAATAATCCCGGGCTTTGATTTTCATACCGCCCGGGAGAAGCTGAAAGAATAGGTCTTCCGGCTTTTGCTTATTGAGCTGTTTCCCTGCCGAATACCGGGGTAATCAGCATGAAGGTTAGAGAAATGAGCATGAAGGCTGCAAGCAGGACAAATCCTGCCCAGCCCATGCCCATATCGCCGAAAACTCCTAAAAGAGCAGGTACTACACCGGAACCGGTACCGAACCCTGCTGTTATTATCAGGGAGTAGGTGATGTTCTGATACCTCGCTTCTCCGATATCCGCCATTGCGGAGAGGAGCGCGGGAAAACATACAGTGAGAATTGCCGGCTGGAGAATTATTACTGCCGCAATCATTGGGCCCTGAATAAGCCCTAAAAGGGCGGTAAACACCGCGGAAAAGATCAAGGTAATAGTCATTGTCCGGCGACGGCCAATACGGTGAATTACCGATCCGGCTTTCAGAAGCAGGAGAATTCCTGTAATCCGGGAAAGGGAAAGCATCAGGTTGACAAAACTCTTATCCATTCCATGTTCAGTAACCAGATACGCAGGCAGCATGGCGTAAACTCCCTGCTGGCTTGCGATGATCGAAGTAAGCAGCATCATTCCCAGTATGGTGCTGCGATTCTTCAGGATCGTTCCAATAGTTGAGAAATTGGGAGCAGTTCCCTTTCCACTGTCGGGAGCTCCCCATTTTTTAAACACCACAGTCGCAACAACAACTATCATTGCCATTATAATTAGCACACCCCGCCAGCCGAACCAGGGTTCCAGAGCTATTACAATAAGCGGTGCCGTGAGCAGGGCGGTATTGGGGCCGAGCTCGTGGAGGGATAACGCTTTGCTGCGGTGTGCAGGATCAATCTTTGTATTTATCATCATCAGCCCGGAAGGCGGATATAGACCTGCGGCACAACCAATCATAACCAGTGAGAGGGCGAGCATCCAGGCGTTCATGGCTATTGCAGCCAGAAGCAGACCGGTTCCCATGGCACTGAGTGCAATGGTAATGGTGTTCCCGTGACCTACTCTGGCGGACAGAAAACCGGAAAACATCATGGAGACCGCATAACTTACACTTATAAGAAGGAACAGTGTTCCCGCAGTTGTAAGGCTTATGTTCAACTCTTCCTGCAACAGTGGCATTAATGGCGAAAAGAGTACTCGTGAACCCATGGAAAAAAAGATTGCCAGTACCAGCATGCTGACCAGGAGTGCAGGCCGTGATGTGTAATGTTGATCCATAGAAGCGATTATGCCTGCAATATCGGGGGAGATACAAGTATTCTCATAAAAATAGATTTTTTATTTTGCCAGGGACCCCGCCCAGGATCGGGCCCGCTCAAGCTCTCCCTCTGTGAGAGGCCCTTCTGAATCTTTAACAAAGAACCAGTTAATCTGAATATCGTCGGCAGCTCCTTTCTTCCTGAGAATTTTGGCCATTGGTTCCGCAGCATAGCCGAAGAGCTTTACCATAAACGTTAGGAACTTTGAGTGTATATCCTGCACATCCACTCTTGTATCAAATACAGCGCACTGCTTGTTTTTCATTGCCTCCTGAGAGAGGCTCTTCAGGAATTTCTGCATCCCCGGTGAAGGCCGGAAAGCCCGGGTAGGTGCACCCGTAATGATCAGATCCGATGATTCAATATCAGCAGTGGCTGCTTCTGATACTTTCCTAAAAAGTACAGTATGTTTTGATGTAAGGGCATCCCTTGTCTCTGCTGCGATTTTTTCAGTATTTCCAAAGAAGGATTCATAGACAATAAGTATTTTCATTGCATTCTCCCATTGCTTAACATTTCTTATTGTACCGTTAAAAACTCAAGTGTGGAGTAATAATATTATGAATGCCGCCTTGACTCTCTGTTTGTTCCGATATTAGTATCTTTACAATATTTACGGGGAGTTCGGAACATTGCCGGACTGAGAGGAGAGCTCAAAGTGCTCTCGACCCTTTGAACCTGATCCGGATAATGCCGGCGAAGGGACGGGTTTTCGCTCTATTTTATCTGAAAACTGATAAAAGGCGAATTTTCAGTACGGCCGCATCCTGTGTTTACACAAGGAGAGCGGCTGTTTGTGTTTATGCCTCTGTTTCTCCCCCGAAACAACTTATTGTATGCAGCCTCTGTGCTGCAGAAGGGGGCAGTCTTTGGAGTGTGGAACTCAATACTCGCTTTACCCCATGACCGGAAGGTTTGTGGAGGTAATCATGCCGGCAGTGGAAAAGCTCAAATCCGCGGGCGAAAAAAATCTCACAGTTGAAACCGATGACATCAGTACGCTTGTACGGGGAGATGCGGAAAAGGTCTTTGCTGCAATCCGGGACTCCTTCTGTGCCGCTGCCGTATCCGGAGAACATGTGGCAGGTAATATCCTCTTCAGTCGCGGCTGTCCTGGAGAAAATGTCTGCTGTGCCTCCGGGATCAATCCGGAGGAGGAATCTGAACCGCCTGCGGAAATTCCTCCGGGGGCTGCTGCAGGTATCGAAGTCTCAGCACAGTTCTCGCTCTATCCTCTTGGAGCAGTAGACTATATGGATCGTATCTACGGTGCCGTGGACGGAGCGAAGCGAATGGGAACCTTTACCCGCTCAAAAAACTTCTGTACCCGTCTGGATGGTCCTGTGGATAAGGTTTTTCAGTCAATTTATGAAAGTTTTATATCTACTAAAGTTGCCCATGTGGTAATCCATGCCACTGTGTCGGCCAATAGTCCCAGTAAGATAGAAAGAAAGTAAGCCCGAAAGAAAGAAGAAAGGAGGAACGTTTTAATGGAAACTTCCGGAAAATCTCTCGTATGGTCCACCCGTGATACTGTAGTGGTTGCAGTATCCTCTATTGTCTTTGCTGTCTGTTATCTTGCCTGGATACAGGTATGGCTTTTTGCCCAGGGGATTGTCGGTCCTCTGGCAATGGATATCGTCTTCGGTTTCTGGTTTGCAGGATCGGTTTTTACCGCCTATGTAGTGCGTAAACCCTGGGTTGCCTTCACCACCGCAATGCTGGCCGTGCTTGCTGAAATACTCGCGGGTAATGCGGCGGGGGCAATCATGCTGCTTACAGGTGCGGTACAGGGCTTCGGAACTGAGGTACCCTTTCTAACAACCCGCTGGCGCAGATACAGTCTGCCTGTTCTGCTTCTCTCCGGTATAACAGCAGCAGTATTCAGCTTTGTCTACAACTGGATTCGTTTTGACTACGGCAGCATGGCTCCCGGTATGCTGATTGCCATGTTTCTTATTCGCTGCACAAGCGGTGCGGTTTTAGGAGCGCTGCTGCCGAAATTTCTCGCTGACAGGCTGCGGAAAACCGGTGTTTTCGACGGCCTTGCCATAGAAGATGAATAATAGAGGAATATGAAGAATACTCTTCATGCTGCTGTCCGGGGAGAAAAACTGTCTCTTCAGTATTCCCGGACTGCTGCAGCAGCTGTCCGGGAGGCGGATTTCTCCATTTCTCAAGGAGGAGTGTGCTGGATTATCGGTCCCAACGGTTCAGGCAAAAGTTCCCTCGGTCTTGCAGTTGCTGGAATGCTTCCGGGGATTGTCCCCGGAAAGCGCCTGGGGACTGTGCGGGTTATGGAAAAGGACCCGGCTGAGCTCGAACCCCGGGATAGGGTAGAGACCTGTGCCTATATCTTTCAGGATCCTTCGGCACAGCTTTGTACCCTTACCGTCGAAAGCGAATTGTCCCTGCTTCTGGAAAACCGCGGGCTCGGTCCGGAAGATATTGAACTTCGGACCAGACGCATTATGGACGATTTCGCCATTTCCCACCTAACAGGGAGAGATCTTATCACCTTAAGCGGTGGAGAGAAACAGATGGTTGCCCTTGCGGCAGCGGCAGCACTGGTTCCGGATGTGCTTATACTGGATGAGCCGTGCTCTTATCTTGATACGGAAAACCGGGCCAGGGTGCTCGATATGCTGAAGGTAATAAAAACGAAGAATCCGACCCTTACCCTGTTAGTTGTGGAACATCGTACCGACGGTCTGCCTCGGGCCGATACCATTCTAACCGTCGACAGGGGCAGAGTATCCTCTCTAAATGGGGCTCCGGTTGTCTGGGGCAGTGATTTCCCGCAGATAGGAAGAAGTATGGATGATGGGACTCTTTCCTCCCTTACTCCGCTTCTGGTTATCCGTAATCTGGAGTTTACCTACCCTGAAGGAATGGTTCCTGTAATAAAAAGGCTGAATCTGATCCTTAATAGCGGCGAAATAGCAGTTCTTGAGGGGCGAAACGGCAGTGGAAAATCCACACTACTTAACCTTATTGCCTCCATACTTGTTGGATCAAAGGTGAAAGGCCGCTTTTCAGGTGATATCGCCTGGTCTGATCAGGATGCAGTGCCTCCGGGGATTCCCGGTGTGTTTATTGTTCCCCAGAATCCCGAGCATCTTTTTATCTGCACCTCGGTTATGGAAGAACTGCTGCAGGCAGCGGGAGGCGATCAGGAATCCGCTGCAGAGGCATTATCTGAATTTGATCTTGCCGGGGTTGAAGAGAGACATCCCTACACTCTCTCCTCCGGGCAGAAACGGCGGGTTAATCTCGCTGTTGCCTCTCTCTCTTCCGCATCCCTGATTCTTATGGATGAACCCACCTTTGGACTCGATGGTCCGGGAGTAAAGGAGCTGCTTGTGCTTCTTCTGCGACTTCGGAAAAGGGGGCGTACGCTGCTAATGGTCACCCATGACAAACCTTTTGCTGATGCCGCCGCCGACAGGATACTGTATCTGCAGGATGGAAAGATAGCAGATGGAAATGGATATACGGAAAGCAGCAATTTTGAATCTTCGGTGATTTCCCCCGGCAAAAAGCCTGCAGCCCTGTCATTGCTGGGGAAAAGGAATCCCCTGATCCGTGCTGCCGGGGCATTGCTGATAATAATCGGCGCGGGGTTTGTTTCTTCCATGGAAGCAACCCTTGGCTGGCTGGCTATAGGTTCTCTAACCGTGCTCAGTTTTACCAGTCTTACTCCTCTCGGATTTCTTAGGCGAATTATTCCCTTCGCCCTTATCGGAGCGGGATTCCTCTGGGCCAACCTGCTTTTTCATCGCGGAGGTGGTCTTGCTGCAGGATTCAGTACCGGTATGCTTCTTTTCTGCCGTTCCCTGGTTTTCGGCATCTACTCCCTCACTTTTGTGCAGGATCTTGATCCAGAACTTTTCAGCCATTCCCTGATGCACTATCTGAAGTTGCCTCCTAAGCTGGTCTATGCATTAATGATAGCATTCCGGATTGGGCCTGAACTGAAGGCTGAAGGAACCGCTATTCGTCAGGCTGTCTTTCTGCGGGAGCAGAAGCCGCAGGGATACAGAGGTATTGCGGTTTTGCTGCGACGGGAATTTCTGGTCTACTTCGGTATATTTGTTGCCGCTTTTCGCAGGGCGGGGAGAATCGCTGTAGCCATGGATGGCCGGGGTCTGGACAATACCCCCCGGCATCTGCACAAGGTTCCGCCAGTTAAGGGTGCGGACGGACTGCTTTTCATAAGCTTCTGCATTGTCCTTGTGCTCCCCCTGGTTCTTTTCGGCATGGATCGCTGGAACAGCGCTTACTTTTAATCCGGGGGTGTCCCGCTGTCAGGCGATACTCTTTGCTTTCTTCGCAGCCAGCCGTCCAAGGATAGCTATTGTCTGTTCCACCTCGGAATTCCATATCCCTGCATTCACCCTGAAGGCATTGCTGTATTTTTCCGAGCAGGTAAACAGAGAGCCGGGGGCGATGATTATCCCCTTCTCCAGAGCGGAATAATAGAGATCCATAGTATCCATCTCTCCCGGAAGGGTTACCCAGAGCACCAGCCCGCCTGCGGGATTGCTTACCGTTGTTCCTTCAGGAAACGACGCCAGCACGGCATCCCGCATATTCTTTCGATTATCTGTAATCAGACTGCGGATTTTTCTCAGATGCCGGTCGTATCCTCCCTCTTTAAGAAAGCGGGCAAAGGCTTTCTGGGTTGGCGTAGAGGTGCCTATATTTATCAGGGTTTTCAGCTTTATGATTCTCTTCAGCATTTGTCCGCCTAAAACCCAGCCGATACGGGTTCCGGGTTCTACGGTTTTTGAAAAGGAAGAACAGAGAAGCACCCGGCCTTCAGTATCCCATGATTTACAACTCCTGGGCCGGTGCCTGTCCGAATGCAGATCGGCATAGATATCATCCTCAATGAGAAAGCTCTTCTGCCGGTTTATAAGTTCCACCAGTGCCTGTTTGTCTTCATCCGGTATGGTTGCTCCCAGGGGATTGTTGAAGTTGGGAATGGTAAATACCGCTTTAATATCGAAGCGGTCAAAGGCGAAACGCAGTGCCTCTATACTCATGCCCCGGTCTGCAGTGGAGGGAATTTCAATTATTTTGAGCCCCAGTTCCTGGAGCAGCTGCAGAAAGTTGAAATATACCGGACTTTCAATGGCCACGATGTCTCCGGGTTCACATATTGAACGCAGGGCTAAAAATACCGCCTCACTGCATCCAGAGGTTATTACCACCTCCCGGGGAGATACCTCAGCGCCTCCCTGCAGGGCGTAGCGGGCTATCTGATCGCGCAGTTCCTGAAGGCCCGGTGCCATCGAGTAGTTGAAGGTACCGGAATCCTGTTCCCGGAATATTTCCTGAAAATATTTGCTCAGCTTTTGCCTGGGACGAAGGTTTTCATCCAGTGTGGAGATTCCCAGATTCGTTCCCGCCTCGGGCATCCCCTGTTCCTGAAAATTGGCATATACCTGGCACAGGCTTACCTCGCAGGGATCCGGTGAGAAAAACTGCTCACTCTCTTCAGCATTTCCGGGGAGAGATTGCCGTACGAAGTAGCCGGACTGTGGTATGGCTTCTATTATCTGGCGGCTTTCCAGCTCCCAGTAGGCTTCACGTACAGTGTTGACGCTTACTCCAAGGTCGAAGCTCAGGCTTCTGAGGGAGGGGACCCGGTCTCCCGGTTTGAGAACTCCTTCCGCAATCATCTTTTCTATAAGGTCGAGGATTTTCCGGTATTTTGCCTGCTGCTTTTCCATTATTACTCTTTTTCTGAACCTGATTATACAACAGAAGCGGTTCTGGTTACAGATACAGTTTTGTTCCAGAGATCCGCACAGTTCTACTTTGTTCCGCTGCTGTTCGGGAGAAAATGTATAATTCTGATGCTGTTTTCAGGCCGGTTCGGCTTCTATTATCTCAGTATGAAAAGAAGAAACTCAAAACAGGCAGAGATGGTGGAGAACTGGAAAAGGGGCAGGTGCTTGCGGATTCCCCGGGGAATAAATCTGAAATGTGTCGCCGGCAGTATCTGGATAACCTGGAAAGGCAGTGGAGATTATCTGCTCAAAGCCGGTGATATTGTTGTACCGGGTCCCGGAGCCGTAGCACAGGCTCTAAAAGACTCTACTGTTGAGTTTCCGGCGACAAGCCGTACCGGAATTCCAACAAAAAACCGCCGGCAAATACCGGCGGTTACAGTTATCAGGTGTTCCTGAGTATTATTTTGCGGGTTTTGCCAGAATCTTGTCCAGACCGGGTCGTTTGACCAGGTCTTTCTGAAGCGACTCAATCCGTGATTTGTTCTCGTAGTCCGCACTCTGGAAATAGTAGGTGTACTCGGTATGATCCTTGTAGGTACCTTCCAGAAGAGCATACGTGTCTTCGGTCATAACCAGTTCCTCATCGGTGGGAATAACAAAAACCTTCACCTTTGAGTCCGGTGTGGAAATCTCAGTCTCGGCATAACGGGTCATGGAGGCGATATTCTTCTCCTTGTCCACCTTTATGCCGATATTCTCCAGCTCTGCGGTAACCTTTTCACGGATAATGGGGCCTCTTTCTCCAACACCTGCGGTGAATACCAGGGCATCCACCCGGCCGAGGGCTGCAGAGTAGGCTCCGATGTATTTCTTTATTCTGTAGGATTCCATGTCGATGGAAAGCTGTGCCTTGGGATCACCTTTTTCTGCAGCAATTTCAATGTCCCGGCGGTCGGTATACTGCTCGGTAATACCAAGAACACCGCTCTTCTTGTTCAGGATAGTCTCCATCTCATCGGGAGTAGCCCCGAGTTTCTTCATCATGAAGAAGGGAATAGCCGGATCCATATCTCCGGAACGGGTACCCATAATAAGTCCTTCCAGAGGAGTCAGTCCCATGGATGTATCAACGGAAACACCGTCTTTTACCGCATTAATGGATGAACCGTTACCGATGTGGGCAATAATTACGTTGGTTTTAAAAGGATCCTGTCCCAGGAGCACTGCTGCCCGTTTGGCACAGTAGAGAAAGCTTGTTCCGTGAAAGCCGTAGCGGCGAACTGCAAAATCCTCATACCATTTGCGGGGGAGGGCATACATGTAGCTGGTTGCGGGCATGGTCTGGTGCCATGCGGTGTCTATAATTGCACACTGGGGAACATTGGGCATAACTTCCTGTGCGGAGGTAATTCCCAGGATATTGGCAGGGTTGTGCAGGGGGGCGAGGTCCTGGATCTCTGTGAAAGATGCAAGAACCTGTTCGTCAACCAGTACGGAGCGGGCAAACTTCTCGCCGCCGTGTACTACACGATGTCCTACAGCCTTGATTTCATCAACAGATTTAAGTGCTCCGTGCTCAGGATCTACAAGCACATCGAGAATGAGCTCGATTGCCTCTTTATGGGTAGGACAGTCATGCTGTTTTTCGTATTCGTCCTTACCGGTAACCTTGTGCTCAATCTTGGAGCCTTCCTGGGTAATCCTCTCCACGATACCCGAAGCCATGATCATTTTGTTGCTCCAGTCGTAAAGCTGGTATTTAAGCGACGATGAGCCGCAGTTCAGGGTTAGAATTGTCAAAATTTTCCTCCGAAATAGTGTAATCCGTACTGGTGTGTAGCCGGTTGTACCTGTCCAAGGATTGTAAACGAAGAGGTTACTCCTTTCAAGGTACGGCCGGCTAAAGGGCGTATGTGAAGCAGACGGTGGAAACCACGGTATCATTGGATTGTGAAATTGGTAAAACCCGCACTGTCGGCAATTGTCCTCATACTTCTTCTCCCTCATTTTGTGCTGTATGCGGAGGACTCTCTGACTATAAAATCACGCTATATCTCCGAGTCGGAAGAAAATATGGGTCTTGTCCTTGATCTTCCCTCTCTGCAGGGCGGTTTCCTGTTTGCACACCAGGGGGCGGAGGAATACTGTTTTACCGGGGGGCTTGCTGCTTCATATGTAAAAGCGGGAACCCTCAGTCTCCGGGGGCCGCTTCAGGAACTCGTGTCCCCCTCCGCGGCTTCTCCTTCCGGTGATCTTTTCTTTTCCCGTCCGGGATCATCGCTGCTTCGCAGCTGGGACAGTTCAACCCGCGTAAGTGCTGTGCTTGTGGCTCCCGGCAAGGCCATGCTCTCTGTTACCTCCGGTGAGGACGGAATGCCGGAGACGGGGATTGAGTTCGTTGCTGATCCTCTTCCGGGCCTATCCCTGGCTGCGGCGGCAGCGTATGCTGAACTGTCTTCCGGAGATTCTGATGATTGGTATCTCTGCCGGGGAGTTCCTCCTTCAGGCGAAATCCTGCAGACCGGACTCAGGGCGGAGGCGGGAGGACGGCGGTTCAAGTTTTCTTTCTTCGCAGCAGCATCACTGCACAGGATACTGCCGCCCGGATATTACCTGCGGGCACTGGCGGGCTGTAAAACCCGTGTTGTCGATACCGGCTTCCGCATTTCCTGGACCAGCATGGATTACCGTACCCCCAGACATCCCTGGCCCCCGTTTCATTATAACGTCGCATATGAAGCACGTCTTTTTCCACTTTCCCGGATTAGCCCATTTTTTGATATCCGGGGGGAGCTAAAGCAGCCGGAGGCCGGTCTCCCGGTTGAGGCGGACCGGTCGCTATCCGGCATAATGGGATGCAGTTTTGAATCCCTGGATTGGAAGGCAGACATTTCCCGGAAGATTGACCTCGAAATGGAGGAGGGAGAGTGGTCCGGGGATGAGATTGTCCGGTCGGAGCTCTATTCTCCCGATTTTCTGCCCAGGGCCGATCTGGAAATCAGACTTAATACAGAAGCCGCCTGGCTTATAGCGCCCCAAATCTGGAGTTCACTCCTGAATGTGCGGGCTGGAATGATTCTTGCTTTCCCTCCATTATCCTTCTCTCTTTCTGCATCCCGTAATCGTGAACAGGAAACCGGAGAGGCACCGGAAAATCCGGACCTCAACATCTTCGGCATGGTCGGCTGGGACACCGCGGGTTTCAGTCTTGAAGCTTCACTGGAATATTCCGCCGGGAGTTACAGTTTTTCAATAAAGGGGGCAAAAAAGTTTGAAATTAGTCTGATAAATATTAAGAATTCATGAGGATATACATTGCCGAAGCCGGTAAAGCTCTCTATAATTGGTATGACCAAAATTGAAGGAGCCCAGGGTGAGTAACATACTTGTGATCAATTGCGGAAGTTCGTCGTTAAAATACGAGGTATATCGGATGCCGGAACGGGAGAGTATCGGCAAGGGTCTTATCGAGCGTATCGGTCTTGAAGTGGGGAATATTACCCAGAAAAGACCAGACGGCCAGGAATACGCTATTGCCGCTCCTATGGCGGATCACAAGGCTGCCATGGAGTATCTTAAGAATGCGCTGATTGATCCGGAAGCGGGTCTGATCGAGTCCATGGATGAGATCTCCGGAGTCGGACACAGAGTTGTTCACGGCGGAGAAGAGTACTCTTCCTCCGTAGCTATCGATGAGCAGGTTATCCGCGCAATTGAAAAGAATGTGGAGCTTGCACCGCTGCACAATCCCGCCAACCTTACGGGAATCCAGGAAGCAATGGATCTGCTTCCCGGCGCACCCCAGGTTGCGGTTTTCGATACCGCCTTTCATCAGACCCTTTCTCCCGCTGCCTATCTCTATGGCATACCCCGGGAGTTCTACGATAAATACAGAATCCGCCGCTATGGTTTCCACGGAACCAGCCACCGCTATGTCAGCGCGGAAGCAATAAAGCTTATGAAGCGGGATATGGCAAATACCAATGTTATTTCCTGTCATCTCGGCAATGGCGCATCCATTACCGCCATAGCAAACGGAAAATCCGTTGATACTTCCATGGGTTTTACTCCTCTGGAAGGAGTGGTTATGGGAACCCGTTCGGGAGACCTTGATCCACAGATTATCTGTTATCTCATGGATCGGGGATACTCCAGCGAAGATATCAACAGAATTCTCAACAAAGAGAGTGGAATGCTCGGCCTCTCAGGAATCTCCAGTGATATGCGGGATATTGAGGCAGCAGCATCGGAGGGTAACAAACAGGCTTCAGAAGCACTGGATGTATATGCCCATCGTATCCGCAAATATATAGGCGCCTTTGCAGCCAATCTGGTTCGTACTGATATTCTTGTTTTCACCGGTGGAATTGGTGAAAACTCAACCAGAATGCGTGAAAGAATCTGCCACAGACTTGAGAGCCTCGGTATTGTAATGGATTATGACAAGAACAAGGAGAACGGCAATAAGACCGGGATTATCTCCACGGACTACAGCCGTACTGCAATCTGTGTTCTTCCGACAAATGAGGAACTCCAGATTGCCATTGATACCTTTGATATCATCAATATGAAGGTTATCGCACCGGTCTGATCTTCTGATCTGCAATCCTGATCTTCCGATCTACAATCTTAGAAAGAGCCTGGCTATCTCAAAGTAGATGGTCAGGCCGCATACATCAATTACAGTCGCCATCAGCGGGGCGGACATCACAGTGGGATCAAAACCCAGTCTGTGAATAAGCAGCGGTGCCAGAGCCCCGATGAGAGTGGAGAAAAGTACTACAAAGGTAAGACTTATCCCTATTACGGCGGCATCATATATCGGCAGTCCCGGGGGCAGTATATAGCTTCTGAGAATTATCACTCCTCCGGTTATAAGCCCCATTATCACCCCTACCAGTATCTCCTTGAGCATAACCTCACCAATATCCCGGAAATGAATCTCCCCGGTGGCAAGGCCCCGTATCATCAGGGTGGATGACTGACTGCCAGAGTTTCCCCCTGTCTGGGTGATTACCGGCATGAATACAAACAGAAATGCTGCGCTTAATATCAGAGGTTGATAATGGTGCACCACGTTTGTGGAGATGGTTCCAACTAAAAGCAGAATAATCAGCCAGGGAACCCGCTTCTTGACCAGTCCCCAGATGGAACTGTCCAGATATCGCCCGAGGCCTCCCTCCATGGCTCCCATCTTATAAACGTCCTCGGTCTGTTCTTCCCGTATTACGTCGATAATATCATCGAAAGTTATCACTCCCAGAAGTGCATTGTTGTTGTTTACTACCGGCAGAGCCACCAGATCGTAGGTTTCCAGAACCTTGGCAACCTCCTCCTGGTCCGTATCTTCCCGTACCGAGATTACATCCTGCTCCATAACCTCGGAAATCAGACGGTCGTCACCGGAACTGAGAATATCCTTCAGGGAACAGACCCCCTGGAGTCGTTTCTCTTTGTCCACCACGTAGACGTAGTACATCATTTCAACTTTCCGGGCATTCTTTCTCAGAAAATGAAGAGCCTGGCTGACGCTTATGTGGGACTGAACCGCTAAAAAGCGGGGGGTCATCAGTCCGGCCGCATCATCTTCATCAAAACGCAGAAGATAGAGTATTTCCCGCTTCAGGTCGGAGCTGAGCATCTGCCAGAGTGATTTTCTAATATCCACACTGGCAGCCTGAATAAAGTCCACCAGGTCGTCGGGTTCCATGTTTGAAAGCAGATCCTTGAGATCGCTTTCACTTACCAGTGCAACCAGCTCCTGCTGATCCACCGCCGGCAGGCTGATGATAAGGTCGCCTTTTTCGTCCCTGTCCATGGCATGAAACAGCTGCATTCTGTGGTCACTCTCAAGGGAGCTCCACTGATCCAGCAGCTCGGTTAAAGGAAACTCATGCACAAGTTCCTTCATCTGTTCCGGAGAATGGGGTTCTTCCGAGAGTATTTCCAGCAGGTTTCGCATTCCCTCCCTCCTTTTTTAGAAATCAGGTCCAGTCGCCCACCAGTAAAACTTCCCGCTCCAGCTGGAAGCCGTAGGCCTGTTTAACCTTTTTCTCAGTAAGTTCTATAAGTGCAAGGATATCCGTCGCGGAGGCATTATCCCTGTTGATAATAATATTACCATGAAACGGCGCAATCTGGGCTCCTCCCCGGCGGGTTCCCTTCAACCCGAGGCCGTCAACAAGTCTTCCCGTAGGTGCACCGAAGTCCCGGTTGTTTTTAAATACAGAGCCGGCGCAGGGGTAGAGAAAATGCCCCTTGATTTCACGATCCCTGCGGTTTTTGTCCATCTCCGCCTGTATAACGTCCCTGTCTCCCGGAGTCAGTTTAAAAGCAGCCCTAGTAATGATGCGTCCGTTATCCTGAAAAGGGGAGACCTTGTAGGAAAAATCACCTTCCCGGGGGGTGTAGTGATGCTGCTTTCCTTCAAAATCAATGAAATCAACCCATTCCAGCCGGTCACTGACAGAAACCGAGTAGCAGCGGGCATTCATCCATACTGCTCCTCCCACGGTGCCGGGCATACGGTAGATGAATTCCAGTCCCGACAGACTCTTTTCCGCTGCAGCTTCACAGGCAGAGGAAACATCGGCACCACCTTCGGCAATAAGACTTGTTCCTTCAATGTTGATTGTCCGTAAAGCGGTGCTGCATACCGCCAGGCCGGGAAACCCCCGGTCTGCCACCAGAAGATTCGCACCGCCTCCTATAAGAAGAAAAGGTATATTCTTCTCCGCCGCCCAGGATCTTGCGCTGCTTACAGCCTGCCAGTTCTCCGCCTGCAGGAAGTAGCGGGCCGGCCCTCCTACCTTGAAGGTTGTGAACTCCGCCAGACTGCGGTTCTCTTCCAGAAACTCTTCGATGTTGATTCTTTCCTCCGGATGACGTACATTATTCACCGGCATATTTTACCCTGTTTAAACAGCTTGTTCCATACGGGGTTTTTCAAAAGCAGGAAGGTTATTCTCATGGCGCTTCAGTTTTACAACTCCCTCAGCAGATCCCTTGAAGAGTTCAAACCCATAGAGGAAGGAGCAGTTTCCTTCTATGCATGCGGTCCCACAGTATACAACTATGCTCATATCGGAAATCTCCGGGCTTATGTATTTGAAGATGTTCTGAGACGCACCCTTGAGTATCTGGGATATTCAGTCAGACATATAATGAATATTACCGATGTCGGGCACCTTACCGGGGATAGCGACGACGGTGAAGACAAGATGCTTAAGACTTCACGGGAGAGCGGTAAGGATGTCTGGGATATCGCTCAATACTACACGGATGCCTTTTTCCGGGATACCGACCGTCTTAATATTGTGCGTCCTTCTGTTTCCTGTGCGGCGACTAAGCATATAGATGAGATGATCGCCCTGATAAAGCGGATAGAGGAGAACGGGTACACCTATACCGCCGGGGGCAATGTCTATTTCGATACCGATAAATTCGCCGATTACGGTAAACTGGCACTTCTGGACCGTCAAGAACAGAAAGCCGGTGCCCGGGTGGATGTGGACAAGAATAAACGTCATCCCCGGGATTTTGTTCTCTGGTTTACCCAGTCCAAATATGAAAACCATATTATGCTTTGGGATTCTCCCTGGGGGAAAGGGTACCCCGGCTGGCATATAGAATGCTCCGCAATGAGTATGAAATACCTCGGCGATCAGTTTGATATCCACTGTGGTGGAATTGATCATATTCCGGTACACCACACCAACGAGATTGCCCAGTCCGAGGCGGCAACGGGAAAAAAGTGGGTAAACTACTGGCTGCACAATGAGTTCCTGCTGATGGATTCGGGAAAGATGTCAAAATCAAAAGGCGGCTTTCTTACTCTGCAGTCTCTTCTGGATCAGGGGTATCATCCCCTGGATTACCGCTATTTTCTTCTCGGTGCTCACTATCGCACCCAGCTTCACTTCAGTTTTGACAATCTCAAAGCTGCACGTTCCGCCAGGCTTTCTCTGGAGGAGAAAATAAGGGAGTTGCTTAAAAGCGGAGAAACTCCGGTTGCGGCTGGGGACAGATCAGAAAAAGCCCGTTCCTGGACGGAAGCCTTCATGGCCGATCTTGAGGCGGATCTGAACACACCGAGAGCTCTGGCTGTAATCTGGACAATCCTGAAGGACGGTGATCTTTCCGCAGGAGAAATTCTTGGCCTGTTGTATGAGTTTGATACGGTGCTTGGTCTTAAGCTTGAGGATATTGAGCCGGTAAAAGAGTACCAGCCTTCTGATGAAGAGAAAGCCATGCTGGAAGAACGCATACAGGCCAGAAAGGATAAAAACTGGGCCAGGGCAGATGAAATTCGTGACTATTTCCAGGCAAAAGGGCTGATTCTGAAGGATACACCCCGGGGAACGGAAATTTTACCCGCTTCGGTGTAACCTCTTTTCGGGAGTGTTGTTTTAAGAATGAGCCATATGACAGGCCGCGATGAATCATTTGAGCGGGTATATAATGAAATATTCCCTGTTCTGTTTCGTGTAGCCTATCATATTACCGGTGACAGGGCTTCGGCTGAGGATCTGTGTCAGGAAGCGTTCATACGCTATTACAACCGCACCTCGCCGTTGAAAACCTTAAACGATGCCAAATACTGGCTTATCCGGGTTGTGAAGAACCTGAGTTACAATCTTCAGAAACGGAAAGGGCGGGAGCAGAAAGCCTATACGCTGGTTTTTAACGAACCGAAACCTGCTATTCCTGATGGCGAAGGAGAGTTTCTCAAAGAAGAAACTTCACAACTCATCCGAGAAGCGCTGCAGCATCTTCCCGAAAAACTGCGGCTTCCCCTTGTTCTCAAGGAGTATGGTGATCTGAGCTACAAAGAAATAGGCAAAATCCTGCGAATCTCTGAAGGAAATGTAAAGGTCCGGATCTTCCGGGCCCGAACTTGGTTACAGCAACATCTAAATCAGGAGGATATGCATGTGTCCTGATAATGAAATACTTTCTGCATATATTGACGGAGAGCTGGAACAGGGCTGGCACAGTAAAGTCGCCGGTCATGCTGCAGGTTGTTCCGTATGTCAGGAGAATGAACACCGTTTGCGGAATGTTCAGGCTTTTTTGCATTCCGGCGATAGTGAAACCTGCATGGTTGCAGACGAAGCTGCCATTGCTGTCTGGCGGGGAGTGATGCGCTCCCGGGACCGTCGTGCCTACTATACGGTACCCTTCAGACGTCTCCGGTTGTCTCTTACGGCGATTGCGGTAATTGGACTGGTCTGTGCCGGACTCGGTGCCCTGGGTATGTTTTATGTTACCGGTGGTCTGCAGCCCGGGGAGGCTTCAATTGCGGCCATTGATCCGCTTATCGATCAGGTGGACGGTTTCGAGTCAGTGGAAGAACTGATCAGTTATCTGGAAGAGAACGATCAGGGCGTCAGTATCACTATTGAGCTGCCTGAGGATTCGGTGTTTATGGTAATGGGAGAACCTCAGTTTCTCAGAACCGCTGAATACCGCCAGGGAGAATAGGGGGCATCTTGCGCTTCATCATTGCTTTTCTCCTCTTCCTTTCCTCTTTTGGCGTTTCGGCGCAGGATCAGCCTGATTCTGCAAATCTGCTCGATCAGGTTCTTTACCTCCAGCTGCACGCAAGGCTTATCTCACGCACCGGAGATGTTCTATGGCAGATGGACAATAACGCCTATACCATTTCCGGACGCACTGTTGATGTCCGCCTTGAAGGCAGCAATGTAATGGCCATCTCCCGCTTAACCCCATATCTGAATCATGATGAAGGTGTTCTGCTTGTGGCCCAGGGCGAAGTATGGTACAACCGGTTCAGTGCTGAAGATGTAAAATATCTTTCCGGAATGACGAGCATCCCACTGAGTCTGGGAGAGAGCGCCCTGTTTTTTCCCATGGGGGTTGAGCCCCACGGAGAAGAGGATCGTTCATTCATTCTTGAAATAGAAATTACCGTAGATAAGTTATCACAGCTTCAGGCAGACAACAAATAATTGGTGACAGTATGGCAATACCCGGATCGGTAAGGAATTTACTGCGGGATCAGCGAATTCTTCCCGTAATTTTTCTCATAACCCTTGTTGTTTTATATATCTTCTCCTCCCGGATGATTGAAAAATCCCCGAAGATAGAGTCAATTACTCCCGAGGTGGGAGAACCCGGCAAGGTTCTTGTTATCACCGGGGAACATTTTGGTGATTCCCGCAATGGAAGTGAAGTGATTTTCGCAGGATCACGGCCCAATTCCCGCTCTTATGTTGAGTGGACCGATACCCGTATAAGTGTGCAGATTCCCGAAGAAGTGAGCTCCGGCAGACTGATGGTTCGCCGGGATAATGAAACCAGTAATACCGTACTGTTTACCAGTTCAAATGATATTCCCAAACTGCTTTCCGGGCCGGCTGCTCCGGGAATGCCCTATATTGAAGCCCTGGAGCCGGCAAATACAGCCATCGGTTCTGTAGTAACCATCCGGGGTCTCAATTTCGGCAGCGACCAGGGCGGCGGCAGGGTCTATTTTGCTTCGACTCTCTCCCAGGCTGCGGACGATGCTGAGCCGGTTGCTATGGGGATTCAGTGTTCTTCTGCGGATTTTGATTATGAAGCCTGGGGTGATACTGAAGTTTCCGTAAGGGTTCCCGACGGTGCCACCTCAGGAAGTATTCGGCTGGTAACCGACCGTGGTGTAAGTAATGCACTCTATTTTGAGGTATCCGATATGGTGGGGGACAGGCTTCTGCCCAACAAGCGGGGATACCAGGTGAATTATACTGTGGAAGTGGAAAATGTGAATGCTTCTCCGGATAATGCTCTGAACCTCTGGATTCCCAATGTAATAGGCGGAAGCTCCCAGACAAACCTTGATGCTGTACGTGATCCGGAACCTTTGTGGGAAAACTATAACGGTGTCGCCCGTTATAGGCTTACGGATGTTGAACCCTGGCGGCGCTATACCATATCCATTACCTACTGGCTGGATCGGACAGCCCTGGAAACCCGTATTACTCCGGCGAAAGTGTCATCCTCATATGACCGGGACTGGAAATTATATAAGGTTTTCACCTCTCCTGATACCATTGTCTCTTCTGCGGATCCGCAGATCATCAGGCTTGCTGAACGGACAGTGGGCCGTGAACAGAATCCCTACTACAAGGCCAGGGCACTTTACCGGATGATGATTGAGGATTTTGCACCCCGCAGGACTGGTAATCCGGATGCTGATGCCTTTATTGAATCCCGGCAGGGCGATTCCTTCGATTACAACCGTCTTTATACGGCACTCCTTCGCGCGGTGCATGTGCCGGCCCGGGTAATTGCCGGAAGCTATATCTTCAACGACGGATCAACAACCTTCCATTATTGGGCGGAATACTATCTCCATGGCTTCGGCTGGGTCCCGGTGGATGTCTTTATGGGGGATCATGGTCATGAGGTTGACGAGGAGATCGAAAATCCTGAAGACTACTATTTCGGCAGTGTGGATAACCGCAGAATCCTCTTTTCCCGGGGTATTGTGGAGATTAAGCCAACGGATCCCAAGAGTATGGTAAGGGTAAAGGACAGGGTCTACAGTCTGCAGACCATCCATGAAGAGGCCGTCGGGAATATCGAAGATTATGAGAGCCGATGGTATCCTTTGAGGGTTATCGACCGCTGGTAATGCTTCATTTTAAGGGCGGTACCGCCGAGAATAGGGTTAGTGGTATGCGTTGACAAAGGCGTTGCGCGGGCCATATACTTAGTTTGAGCATCGTAAACCGGGAGCGATATGAATAATCCTTTACAGCTGTCGCTGGTTAACTTTAAAAAAGGCGCATACATAATTGTAGAAGGGAAGCAGAAGGCCGACTGTTTCTACATTATCCGCTCCGGAAAGGTCAGCATCAGTAAGGAAGTAGAAGTTGTGGAAGAGGAGGGTGGTAACCTCCTTGCACCGGGAGATTTCTTCGGTGTTGTTTCCACCATGTCATCCCACAGTCATATCGAAACTGCTCAGGCTCTAACGGACGTAACCCTCATTGCTGTGCGGCGGGAACAGTACGGACTGCTTATAGAGCGCAATGCCCCGGTTGCAATGAAGATTATTCAGCAGTTTTCCAAGAAGATGCGCTATTTCGACGAAGCCCTTGCGCGGCTTACGCTGAAAAGCGGAGATTCCGAGGATCTCGGGCATCTTTTTCGGGTGGCTGAGTATTATGCCCGTCAGAATCAGTTTAATCTTGCCTACTACGCCTATCATCAATACATAGTAAACTCTCCCAATGGTTCGAATCTCAGAGTTGCAAAAGAGCGGATGGCTAAAATCAAACCCTATGCCAAAGCGGTCTACCTTGACCTGAACGGAGAAGAGTTTACTCGGACTTATCCCAAAAACACCATGATCTTTTCCGAGGCTCAGCCCGGAAAAGAGATGTACATCATCCAGAAGGGCAGTGTAAAGATAACCAAGATACAGAACGATAACGAGGTTATGCTTGCCCTTCTCAAGGCCGGGGATATGTTCGGGGAAATGTCACTGCTGGAAGATAAACCTCGTTCCGCCTCGGCTATCGCCCACGAAGACACTGTTCTTATGGCGGTTAACAAGGCAAACTTTACCCGTATGGTTTCAAATCAGCCCCAGTTGATTTCGAAGCTTACTCAGATTCTGTCCGAGCGGCTCTGGTTTGTTCACAAGCAGCTTGCAAATACGCAGCTCTCGGATCCTCTGGGGCGGCTCTACGATGCTCTGCATATTCAGCTTGAAAAACTGCGTATTCCTATGTCCAATGAAGCTTACACCTTTGATATAGGGCCCAAGGAGCTTGGTAATATGGTGGGACTGCCGAAGGATGAGGTCAATCTGATTATGCGCAAACTCTTTGAGAACTCAAAGGTTAAGATTGTCGATAATCGCATTCATGTGAGCGATATTGAAGAGATTGAAAAACAGACCAAGTATTTCCGTAAAATGGAAAAAATTGAAAAAGCCCGCCGCCAGGGTTCAATGAACCTTAAATAATCCTTGCCAATCGTATTTTCGTCATTTTTTCAGGGAAAAAATACCTGACCCAGAACTTTCACAGAGACTCCGTTGCGTACTCTGCGGTATTCTGTCAGCAGCTGTTCCCCTCCGTTGTAACTCAACACGGTAACAAGTATGCCCGCTGTCGAATTCAGCCGGGAAAACAGTGATAGCTCCACACTGTCGGTACTGTAGGCAAGCAGCAGGGCATCATATCGCTGGGGGCTGTTTTCTGCCAGCCGGGCTTTTCCGCTTTCCACCTGAATATTGTTATAGCCGAGATCAGCATAGAGAGATGAATAGATACTGCTGTTGGCAGTGTTGAACTCAATCTGTACTACTTCCGCTGCCAGACGCGAGACCAGGGCTGCAAGATAGCCTGAATCGGGTCCTGCTACTAGTACCTTTTTACCGGTAAGGTCCCCCGCCGGTGCTATCATAGCTGCCAGTTCGGAAGGAGCCGGCAGCAGAGCTCCTTTCCCCAGGGGAACCGGCGTGTCCAGATAGGCCATGGCCTGGGATGGGCCGGATATAAAGCGGTGTCGGGGGACTGTGCCGAAGCTGGCATTCAGCTGAGCAGTTGTCAGCAGGCCCGATTCCGCCAGTGTTCCCGCAAGTTCTTTTCTCTGCGTCTCAGTTGTCTCACTTATTGCTCCTTCCTGGGCCAGAAGACCGGGAGTGATGCAGTAAAAGAGAAGAACAACAAGTGTGGGAATTTTCAACCATCTCCGGAGGATTGATACGCTCATCTAAATAAAGATTCTATACCGGAAAGGCATCTTTGCACCAGTCATCCGGTTTTCTGTTTCCACCGACATGTGTTGAAGCTGAGGGGCCTCTTTTGGTAGTATATGCCTCATTCGTTTATCGCAAAGGAGCGTTCAATGGCCGCAGAGACACTGCCAAAAGCCTATAATCCCAAAGATTTTGAGGACCGCATCTACGCTATGTGGGAAGAGATGAAAGCATTTTCTCCCGAAACCGGTGTGCGGAATGAAGGCGGGGACCCCTTTGTTATTGTCATTCCTCCTCCCAATGTAACCGGTGTGCTGCATATGGGGCACGGTCTTAATAATACCCTGCAGGATATGCTTATACGCTTCTACCGTATGAAGGGAGTTCCCACCCTTTGGGTTCCCGGAACCGACCATGCCGGTATTGCAACCCAGAATGTTGTTGAACGGCGTCTTAAGGCCAGGGGAACCGGCAGACATGAGCTTGGCCGGGAGAAGTTTGTTGAAGAGACCTGGAAGGTCAAGGAAGAGCACCACGGTATAATTACCAAACAGCTGAAAAAAATAGGAGCTTCCTGCGACTGGAGCAGGGAACGCTTTACCCTGGATGAAGGTTTGTCCCGGGCTGTTCGCGAGGTATTTGTTACCCTCTACGAGAGAGGGCTGGTGTATAAGGGTAACTATCTGGTTAACTGGTGTCCCAGCTGCGGAACCGCACTTGCTGACGATGAGGTGGAGCACCAGGAGTCTCAGGGCAGACTTACCTGGCTTAATTATCCTCTGGAGGATGGTTCCGGCAATGTACAGGTTGCTACAACCAGGCCTGAGACAATGCTGGGAGACACCGCTGTTGCGGTTCATCCCGAAGATGAACGCTATGCACAGCTCATTGGAAAGAATGTAAAGCTTCCCCTTACTGACCGGCTCTTGCCCATAATTGCCGACACTTATGTGGATCGGGAGTTCGGTTCCGGTGCGGTCAAGATAACCCCGGCTCACGACCCGAACGACTGGGAAATCGGCAAGCGGCATAATCTGGCGATTATTAATATCCTTAATGATGATGCCACCCTCAACGGGAATGTTCCGGAAGAGTTCCGGGGGCTGCCGGTAAAAGAGGCGAGGAAGAAGGTGCTTGCCGCCCTGAATGCCCTTGGGGTGGTTGCTGATGCAAAAGATCATACCCATCAGGTAGGCCATTGCTACCGCTGTGATACGGTTATTGAGCCCTATCTTTCGGAACAGTGGTTTGTAAAGATGCGCTCCATGGCAGATAAGGCTCTGGATGCCTGGCGTAAAAATGATATTATCTTCTTTCCAAAAAAGTGGGAAAATACATATCGTAACTGGCTTGAAGGCATCCGCGACTGGTGTATAAGCCGACAGCTCTGGTGGGGACACCGGATTCCCGTATGGTATTGCGAAGATTGCGGTGAAATGATGGTCCTGCGGGAGGATCCATCTTCCTGCAGCAAGTGCGGCTCAGGAAATATCCGGCAGGATGAGGATGTCCTGGACACCTGGTTTTCTTCCTGGCTCTGGCCTTTCAGTACCCTGGGCTGGCCGGAAAAAACGCCTGATCTGAACAAGTTCTATCCTACTACAGCGCTGGTAACCGGCTATGATATCATCTTTTTCTGGGTTTCCCGGATGATTATGGCGGGCCTTGAGTTTATGGAAAAAATCCCCTTCCGGGATATCTATATAACCGGTCTTGTCCGGGACAAGCAGGGAAGGAAGATGTCCAAATCCCTGGGTAACGGAATTGATCCCCTGGAGGTTGTAAATCTCTATGGTGCGGACGCAATGCGCTTTACCCTGGTTTTCCTGGCTTCCCAGGGGCAGGATATTCTAATAGATATGGACAGCTTCAAACTCGGGAGTAAGTTTGCCAATAAAATTTGGAATGCCGCCCGTTATCTGCTGATGAATATGGAAGGTCGAAGCATAAAGCCTCTTGCAGAGTGTGAGCTGAAGGATATCGACCGCTGGATTCTGCATCAGCTGAACGAAGCAGCCGGCGGGGTTGACCGGGCCATGAAGGGCTATCGCTTTAATGAAGCCGCCCAGGCAGCCTATGAGTTCTTCTGGAATGATTTCTGTGACTGGTATATCGAAGCGTCCAAACTTTCTCTCTATGCGGAGGACCTATCGGAACGGGACCGGGCTGCAAGCCTTCTGGCGGGAATCCTTGAAGAGTCTCTGAGACTCCTGCATCCCTTTGTCTCCTTCGTCACCGAAGAAATTTACCAGAAACTTCCCAACAGTGAAGGGGCGGTCATCCTTGCCGAGTATCCCGAATACACCGAGAGCCGCCGTGCGGATGATGCAGTAAAGCATTTCGGTCTGCTTCAGGATATGATCCGGGGAGTACGGACCCTACGCAGCGAGTTTACTATTCCGCCGGAGAAGAAAATAAATGTTCACATTAAACTTGATTCGGGATTCGGCTCGGCACAGTTTTTCCGGGATCACCTGAAGCTTGCTTCAAGCCTCATAAACGCGGCAGAGCTTACTGTTAACGAAGAATCTCCTGCACTGGAAGGAGGTATGCCGGTGGCGGGCTCGGGTTATGAGAGCTATGTCTTTATCCGGGATGCCATTGATGTTGAAGCAGAGGTTGCCAAGATGGAAAAGGAGATCGGTAAGCTTATGAAGCTGATTAAATCCACTGAAGGCAAGCTTTCCAACGACAAGTTTATCTCTAATGCGCCGGAAGAGGTCATAGCCAAAGAAAAGGATAAGCTTGCGGAGTTTCAGGAACGAAGCACAAAGCTTTCACGGTATATTGAAGAGCTGAAATAGAGCAGCCTATACGTCTTTATCAGGGGCAGAGCCGATAGTACGGTTTCTGCCTCTTTCTTTTGCCTGGTAAAGGGCAGTATCTGCCCGTTTAAGCAGTGCAGAACTGTCTTCAGAGAAATCCCGGTCGGATGCTGCAAGTCCTATGCTTACGCTAATACCGATTCCATTGTATTGGCTGAATCTAACCTCATTTATGGAATTCCTGATCCGTTCTGCCGTCTCATAGGCGTTATCAAAACCTGTTTCAGGCAGAATAACCGTAAACTCCTCACCACCGTAGCGTGCGGGAATGTCGTTGATCCGCAGAGAATTCCGAATGGTTATGGCTGCCGCTTTTAGAATCTCATCACCAGCTTCATGCCCGAAGGTATCATTAATGGATTTAAAATGATCAATATCGATCATCAGTATAGAGAGCTCATGCTTGTAGCGTCTGCACCGGACCAGTTCTTTTTCCAGAATTTCCATAAGGCTGCGGCGGTTTAATATACCTGTAAGAGGATCCGTTGCAGCAAGAAGCCGTAGCTGTTGTTCGTTCTGCTTACGCTCTGTAATATCTCTTATACTGCCTACGGCAAACCATTTCCCCTTCAACTGAAAACTTGAAACTGACAATTCCGCCGGAATGTATCCACCGGATTTTCTGCGCGCCTGCACCTCCCTGATTGTCCGCATAATGGGTCCTCTGCCGGTTTTCCTGAACCCTGGCATGCCTCTCTCTGCCTGCTCTCTGTCCTCCGGAGAGGCGATCAGGCTGTGAAGTGATTGCCCCAGAATCTCCTTCTCGGTATATCCGAAAATCTGTTCCGCCGCGGGGTTCCAGAAGGTTATTCTGTCATGGGAATCTATCATTACCAGAGCATCGTTGGCGGATCTGCTCATCGCCCTCAGCTGATTAGTCTGTTCCAGCTTGTTTGTTCTGTTTAGCTTGAAGGAGTAAATAAGCAGTGCCGACGCGAGCAGCCCGGTAAGTGCCATCAGATGAATAAACCATTGGAAAGGGAGACTTTTTTTCCAGCCCTCCTTTGGCCGGGCCGCAAGTTGCCATGAGCCTGTAGGCAGTACAATTGGCATGGCGATACTCTCAAGTTCCGGTTTGAAGAGTGATTCATCACCGTAAAACAGATCCCCTGTGGGGCCGGTGCCGTTCTTTCCGCGTATTGCGAGATCAATCGGGTAGTCATGGCTTGATATCATTTTACGGAAGGTTTCAAAATTTATCACCGCCGAAACAAAACCCCAGAATGTCTGTTCTTTGCCGGTATATACAGGGATTCTGGCTATTATCCCTGATCCTCCCTGTACCAGTTCAACCGGACCGGCTATGGTCATTTTACCAGTCTCATGTGCCTTTTTTACCAGCGGCCATTGTTCAGGGATAGTCCGGTAATCCATTCCCAGGACCTCCCTGTTATCTTGCTGGGGAAAGATGTACCGGATTACAAAATCCGGCGCGGCAGCGATGTTAAACAGAGCTGTGCTCTGGTTTAAGATGAGTTCAGCCAGCGAGTCGAACTCCTCCTGGGTGATTCCCTGACTTACCGAGATAAATGATGCCATGCTGTAGACCAGGTAAAGGTTCCTGCTCAGTTCCTCCTCCATCTCTGTTCGGATGGATACCATTTGAAGGGTTATTGTTCTTCGCTGCAGGTCTATTTGTTTAGTGTGAAAATAGGAGCTTACTCCCAGGTCTGCCAGAAAGAACAGCACTCCTGATATAAGCAGCAATATGAGATCTGGAAGGTGCAGATTGGCTGAAGATTTTCGCTTTTCATTCTTCTGCATAATGTTGTCTTTAAGGGTAGTTTCCTTTTTATCCGGGGTCAACAAAAACAGGCCGGTAAAAACCGGCCTGTGTAGTGTGAGTTTGGTTGTGGGAAATTATATAAACAGACTTGAGTTGGATTTACCGGCACTCTCCAGAAAGCTTGCTACACCGCCTACTTCTATTCCTTCCATAAGCTCTTCCCGGGCAACGCCCATTATATCCATGGACATCTGACAGGCTACAAAGCGTACTCCGGCTTCTTTTGCCTGTTCTATCATGCTTTCCAGGGAATCAACTCCCTTGGCCTTCATTCGGGCCCGCATCATTTTTGTACCCATACCACCCATGTTCATTTTACTTAAGGCAAGCTTACGGCTGGATTTGGGCATCATCATACCGAACATGCGGCCCATGAAATCCTTTCTGACAGCAGGTTTCTTTGCAGCCTTGATAACATTCAGGCCCCAGAATGTGAAGAAGAGGGTAACTTCCTGTCCGGAAGCTGCTGCTCCGTTGGCTATTACAAAGGTTGCCAGGGCTTTGTCCATATCATCGGAGAATACCACCATGGTGGTTCCGCTTCCCTGGTGCATAGGAACCGGATTCTTGCGGGGAGAAGCCTTCTCTATCTCCGCGGTTACCATTCCGCCATCCATATTCACCGATATAAGGTGGTTTCCGGTCATGTTACACCAGGATTCAACATCTCTGCCGAAACCGGGATCGGTGGCAATCTGAATCAGGTGATCGCCCGGTTCGATCTTCTCCATTTCGGTTTTCAGCTTCATGATGGGTCCGGGACATTGAAGTCCGGAGGCATCCACCTTCTTTATCTGGATGTCCGGCCGCCTTTTTGGATCCGCCTGGTAGATTACCTCATCTTTACCGATAAAGTCGCCGGAGAAGATGTCCTCATTGCTCTGTTTCTGTGCCGAAATTGAGTATGTCTTGTAGCCTCCCGAGAGGTTTGCCACCCGGGTATAGCCGTGCTGGCGCAGGATTCTCTCTCCTACATAGGCCCGCAATCCCACTCCGCAGAAGATTATGATTTTCTTGTCTTCCGGAACTTCGCTAATCCGGCGACGCAGGTCGTCCAGGGGAATATTTTTGGCCCCGTTGATGGTTCCCAGAGCATGTTCTTCTTCTGTACGAATGTCGAGAAGAAACAGGTCTTCCTTTTTCTCCGCACTAAATACTTCAGTCCATGAGACGTGTTCTGTCGTTCCGGCAATAATATTGCCGGCAACCATTCCGGCAATATTGACCGGGTCTTTGGCGGAGGAGAAGGGCGGTGCATAGGCATGCTCAACTTCCGCAAGATCATCAACTGTACCGCCCATACCGATAATTGAGGCGATGATATCAATTCTCTTATCCACTCCGTCGTAGCCAACTGCCTGACCGCCAAGAACCAGTCCGTTTTCAGGATCAAAGAGAATTTTTATTGTCATGGGGATGGCCCCGGGATAGTATCCTGCATGGGAGCCGGAGTGGATAATCAGAGACTTGAATGGCATTTCCGCCCGTTTAAGCTGCTTCTCAGAGAGTCCTGTGGAGGCAACGGTTATATCAAAAACCTTGGCTATGCCGGTACCGATGGTTCCCTTGAAGATTTTCTTGTCGCCGAAAACCATGTTGTCCGCTACAATGCGTCCCTGCTTGTTTGCCGGTCCTGCAAGAGGTATTTTCATGGACTGTTTGGAGATGAAATGGGGGAACTCTATAGCGTCACCAAGACTGTAGATATTGTGGTCCGAGGTTCGCAGGTGTTCGTCAACTTTGATACCGCCGAACTCGCCAATTTCCAGATTAGCCTTCACTGCCAGGGTAATGTCGGGTTTTACTCCTATGGAGAGAATTACCATATCGGTATCAAGTTTCTTGCCGGAGCGAAGCTCAACGGTCAGCCGCTGTTTCGGGCCTTTCTTGAAAGCTGTTACCGCATCCTCCAGGTAGAATTCCACGTTCTTCTGCTTCAGGTGCTGGTGCGCTTCCGCTGCCATTTCGTAGTCCAGAATGCTCATTACCTGGTCGGCCATCTCGACAATGGTTACAAAGATTCCCCGTTTGTGCAGGTTTTCTGCCATTTCCAGGCCGATAAAGCCTGCACCGACTATAACAGCACGGTTCGGTTTTGCACTGTCTATGTAATCATGAATTTTGTCGGTATCCGGAACACTTCGCAGGGTGAATATCCCTTCCGATTCGATACCGGGAATAGGTGGTTTAACCGGTTCTGCACCGGGAGAGAGTACCAGTTTGTCATAGCTTTCCGTATAGGTGCCGCCCTTTACAAGGTCCCGAACCTCAACGTTTTTTTCTTCCCTGTTAATGGTGATGATTTCCTGGTTTACCCGTACGTCAACTTTGAAACGGGCATTGAAGGATTCCGGGGTCTGAACAAAAAGGTCTTCTCTCTCTGCTATAGTCCCTCCGATGTAGTAGGGAAGCCCGCAGTTTGCATAAGAAATGTAACCGCCCCGTTCGAACAGAATGATTTCCGAATCTTCATCGATTCTTCTCAGTCGTGCAGCCGTGGTGGCGCCTCCAGCGACACCGCCGATAATCAGGTATTTCATATTTTCTCCCGCTCTGAAAAAGGTATATAAATAAATATATATTTATTTATATATATTAACAAGGGGAAATGTCGATTAATCGGTAAAAAAATACTGTTTGCAATAAATCCAACCCCTTCGGGAGATTCTCTATCTCCCTTGACAGTATTGCTCTATTCTTTCTAGAATGTTGCGACTTTGACGTCCGGCATTAAAGAAGCAAGATCGCTGTTTGTCCGGTAATTTCACGTCTCTACGTACTTTAAGGAGCGATGCGCTGTGTATACCCCTGTGGATCCGAAAGTTGACTTTCCCAAAATGGAGGAGGCGATCCTCGAATTCTGGAAGAAAGAGAACATATTCAAAAAATCCATCGAAAACCGCTGCGACTGTGAGCATTATACCTTTTACGACGGACCTCCCTTTGCCACGGGTCTGCCCCATTTCGGCCATTTTGTTCCAGGTACCATAAAGGATATAATTCCCCGCTATCAGACTATGAAGGGTAAGCGTGTAGAGCGACGTTTCGGTTGGGACTGTCATGGTCTTCCTGTAGAGTACGAAATGGAAAAGGAACTTGGAATCTCCGGCAAGAAGGAGATCGAAGACTACGGTATTGCCAAATTCAACGAATCCTGCCGTTCCATTGTTCTCCGCTATACAAAAGAGTGGGAAAATGTCATGACCCGGGCCGGGCGCTGGGTGGATTTCGAGAATGACTACAAAACAATGGAACCCGACTACATGGAGTCAATTTGGTGGGTGATCAAACAGCTCTGGGAGAAGGAGCTTCTCTACGAAGGTCACTATATTCTGCCTTATTGTCCCCGCTGTTCCACGGTTCTTTCCAATCATGAGCTTAACCTTGGCGGATATCAGGATGTCACAGATCCCGCTATAACCGTACGCTTCAAGGTCCAGGGAGAGGAGAACAGCTATCTAGTAGCCTGGACAACCACACCCTGGACTCTTCCGTCAAACCTTGCTCTTACCCTGGGACCGGATATTGACTATGTAAAGGTTGCCGACGGTGATGAGACCTATATCATGGCAGCCGAACGGCTTTCCGCGTACTACAAGAATGAGGAGGATTATAAAATCCTCTGGACAAAAAAGGGAAGCGAACTTGCGGGGATTGAGTATGAACCTCTGTTTCCCTATTTTGCCGATGTGGACAGCAAGGATGCGTTCAAGACCTACCTGGCGGACTTTGTAACCACCGAAGACGGAACAGGTATTGTTCATACCGCTCCAGGCTTCGGAGAAGATGACTACAATGTGCTTAAAGGCACTGATGTGCCCACCATCTGTCCTGTGGACGGAGAGTGTAAGTTCACCCCGGAGGTTACCGATTATCAGGGGCTCTTTGTCAAGGAGACCGATAAAGCGATCATTGCCCGCCTGCGCGAAGAAGGCAAGCTCGTTCGACGGGATAACTACCTTCACAGCTATCCCCATTGCTGGCGCTGTTCCAGTCCCCTTATCTACCGTGCTATCTCCTCCTGGTTTGTGGACATCGGCAAGATCAAGGATAAAATGCTCAATGCCAACAGCCAGATCAACTGGGTGCCTGACCACCTCAAGGACGGCCGATTCGGCAAGTGGCTGGAGGGAGCCCGGGACTGGGCAATTTCCCGCAACCGCTACTGGGGAAATCCGATTCCCGTTTGGAAATGTGAAGAGTGTGACGAAACAATCTGTATTGGCAGCCGGGAAGAACTGGAACAAAAGTCGGGCAAAAAGGTTGAAGATCTTCATAAGCACTTTGTTGATGATATAACCATACCCTGTTCCTGCGGAAAAGATATGAAACGGGTTCCGGAGGTTCTGGACTGCTGGTTTGAGTCCGGTTCCATGCCCTACGCCCAGAATCATTATCCCTTCGAGAACAAGGAGTTCTTTGAGAGCCATTTTCCCGCTAATTTCATCTCGGAAGGTTTGGATCAGACCCGGGGATGGTTCTATACCCTCACTATTCTTGCGGCGGCCCTTTTTGACAAGCCCGCTTTTGAGAACGTTGTGGTAAACGGACTGGTGTTAGCTACCGACGGCAAGAAAATGTCCAAGTCCTTGAGAAACTATTCGGACCCTATGGAGGTGATGAACCAGTTCGGAGCGGATGCCCTGCGCCTGTTTCTTATGAACTCCGCTGTTGTCCGGGCTGAGGATCTTCGTTTTTCTGATGACGGAGTGCGGGATGTCCTTAAAGGAGTAATTCTGCCGGTATGGAATGCCTACAGCTTCTTTGTAACCTACGCCAATATTGACGGCGTCTCACCTGAGGGTGCACCGGAAAATCCGGAAAACCCCCTGGATCAGTGGATCTTGAGCGAGACGGAGAAGATGGTTGCTCTGGTAACTGAGCAGCTTGATAAATATGATCTGCAGCGGGCTATCCAGCCTATTATCGAATTTGTCGACCAGCTGAATAACTGGTATATCCGCCGCTCCCGTCGTCGTTTCTGGAAGAGTGAGAACGACGGTGACAAGCTGCAGGCATACGGAACCCTCTACTCGGTTCTTTTGAAGCTTGTACATGTGGCAGCGCCGATAGTTCCCTTTATAACTGAAGAGATCTATCAAAATCTTCGTCTTCCTTCAATGCCGGATTCCATTCATCTGGGAGATTACCCTGCAGCCGATGAAAGCAAAAGGGACAGCGATCTTGAACTCAAGATGAAGGTTACCCAGGCTGCGGTATCCATGGGACGTGCTATCCGTGCCATGCACTCCCTGAAGACCCGCCAGCCCCTTAAGGCCATCCACCTGGTAACCCGGGAAGATAACGAACGCAGGGTTCTTATTGAGATGGAGGATATCATCCGGGAAGAACTTAATGTGAAAGAGGTTATTTTCCGTGAAAACGAAGAAGATTTAGTGGAATACTCTGCCAAAGCGAACTTCAAGGTTCTGGGCAAAAGCCTCGGGAAGATGATGAAGAGCGCGGCAGCGAAGATCGAAGAACTCTCCATGAAGGAGATTCAGTCACTCCTTGAGGGAGCAACCCTTTCAATGGATATCGACGGTACTCCGATTGAAATAACCGAAGAGAGTATTATCGTGCAGCGAACCGAGAAGATGGGTCTAAAGGTGCTCAATGAGGGGTCCCTGACCGTTGCACTGGATCCTGAAATTACCGAAGAACTGGAACGGGAAGGTCTTATCCGTGATATTGTCCGGGGAGTTCAGAACCTGCGCAAGGAATCCGGTCTTAATGTTACCGATCGTATTGCCCTCACTGTCTTCGGTGATGATAAGGTTAAGGCATCGGTAGATGATTTCAGAGACTATCTTACTGAAGAGACTCTGGCGGAAACCCTAAACTGGACTGAATCCGCCGGAGGCAGCAGTATAGACTGCGGTGAAACCTCATGCACTATCGCCCTGAAAAAGGCATAAGTTCAGCTTTATCAGCCCTGCTTCTCTGCGGGGCTTTTCTTTTTATGGCAGGCTGCCGGACACTGCCGATTGAAACCGGAACCTATTCGGTGCCCTATCCGGAAGGGGCCGGGGTAGTAGCCTCATTTGAAACAGCCCTTCTGGGTGAGTCCTATCTTGATGCAGTGAGACAGCAGTTCGGCAGGGATGCGGCAGATATCATTTCCCGGGCGGATACAGTGGACTTCGCCTTGTTTGATAAAGGTGGTTTTTCCCTGGTGCTTAACGGCGGATTCCGCAGGTTTACCACTTCACTGGCCCTGGATTTCAGTTCCGCATGGAGCCGACCCGAAAGGGGGGAGCCGCTCTGGGTAAACTCGGATGGTATTCAGACTCTTTACATTCCGGAGTCAGGAACGGTTGTATACGGTGTGCCTGAAACTGTGCGCATGTCGGCAGCATGGCAGGAGCGTCAGAAGAGAGGCCTCGAGCGTGACAGGCCCCTGATGATTTACATACCCGATATGACAGCTGTTGCACCGGGCTTGCCTGTATCCGGTGAATGCCGTATATTCGGGGATGCCCCCGGGGATCTGCTCAGTTTTTCTCTGGAGTGGCGGTTCCCTGACCAGCTCAGGGCGCGGACTGCAGTACCCCTGGTTAAGCTTACCCTGTGGGGTTTCTTCCGCAGTCTGGACGGTGATTTTGATCCGGGCTCAATGAACATACGTCTGGAAGGAGATACTCTTTTTATTGATAACCTCGGGCTGGGGTCCGATGCCTTTTCCGCTCTGGTGGAGATGATTTTTAGGAGAGACCAGTGAAAGTTGCAGTTGTTGATTATGAAGCCGGAAACCTTCGCAGTGTAGAAACTGCCCTGAAGTTTCTGAATGCGGATTACCGTGTCTATTCTGATCCTGAATCCATTGTTGCCAGCGATGCAGTTATCTTTCCCGGTGTAGGGGAGGCCCGGGCGGCTATGGATGTACTTGCCCGGAGAGGCCTTGATGAGGCACTTAGGGAAGTTGTTAAAGCCGGGAAGCCCCTCTTCGGCATCTGTATCGGCTGCCAGATTCTGCTGGACCATTCCGAGGAGAGCGATACCGGTTGCCTGGGGATCATCCCCGGTAAGGTGAAACTGTTCTCCGGCGGCCCCGGACTGAAGATTCCCCATATGGGCTGGAACAGTGTCGAACAGGTTGGATCACATCCTGTTTTTGCGGGAGTTCCAGATGGAGCATCCTTCTATTTTGTGCACTCCTATTATCCACTTGTGGATGATTCTTCCCTTGAGATTGGCCGCTGCACATACGGTGAGACTTTTTCAGCCGCCTATGCGAAGGACAATCTCATCGCTACCCAGTTTCACCCGGAAAAATCCGGACGCCACGGTCTCCGGATGCTCGAGAACTTTATAAAAGGGGCCTGATGCAGTATGTACCGTAAACGAATAATCGTCTGTCTCGACGTACGGGACGGCAAGACCACAAAAGGCATTAAATTTAAAGGCAACGTGGATATCGGTGATCCCGTTGAAATGGCTCGTGATTACTACAATGGCGGTGTGGATGAGCTGGTATTCTATGATATTACCGCATCCTCCGAGGCCCGGGGCATAATGATTGATGTTGTTGAACGGGTGGCGGAGCAGATATTCATTCCCTTTGCAGTCGGCGGGGGTATCGGATCGGTCAAGGATATGCGGGCATGCCTTCTGGCCGGGGCAGAGAAGATAAGTGTAAATTCCCAGGCAGTTAAAAACCCGGGAATTATTGAAGAGGGTGCGGGACTGTTCGGCCGGCAGTGCGTTGTTCTCGGTATGGACGCGCTGAAGGATGCTGAAATGCCCTCTGGATATCGGGTGGTCATTAATGGCGGCCGGACTCCCACCAATCTTGATGCTCTGGAATGGGCTTTGAAGGCGGAAAAGCTGGGTGCCGGTGAGATTGTGCTCAACTCCATTGATGCCGACGGAACCCGTGACGGCTATGAACTCAACCTTACCAGGATGATCTCCACGGCGGTGAATATTCCCGTAGTGGCATCTGGAGGAGCCGGAACCCCGGAGCATTTAGGTGATGTTTTCACCGAAGGTGCTGCTGATGCAGCCCTGGTTGCCTCCATGGTTCACTATGGTGACTATACGGTAAAGGGAATAAAAGAGTATCTTAAAGAGAGACAGATTTCCGTCCGCATGGACTGGTGATAGCACTTGTGCAAGCTGCCGGTTTTGTATAAACTCCGGCACCATAAAGAAACATTTCGACCCGAAGAGGTAAGAATATAATGCCTACATACGATTACGAATGCCAGTCCTGCGGACATGTTTTTGAATATTTTCAGAGTATGTCCGATGATCCTCTCAAGGAATGCCCCAAGTGCGGCAACGAAGTAAAACGTCTTATTGGCGGCGGGATGGGGATTATTTTCAAAGGCTCAGGTTTTTACGTAACCGACAACCGCGGCGGTTCCGGCGGCAAGGCTACCAGCGGGTCTGTCGCAAAGAGCAGCAGCGACAGTTCTTCAGGAACTGCTTCAACAAAAAAAAGCGGAGATTCGGCCTGAGTACCGGTCCCCGCTTTTTTCGGCTCTTCTGATACTACTGTCTAAAGCGGTTCACTGCCGTCGGGATGGCAGTAGATCCTTTCTGTAGTCTCCCATGCTTCCCGAAGGCTCTCTTCAAGATCCGCCTTTTTCCAGATCTCCTGCATCTTTTCAAACTTCGGACTTACCAGTGGATGCTTCGGCGAGAAAATGGTGCAGCAGTCCTCATAGGGGAGTATTGATGTCTCAAAGGTGTCGATATTCCGTGCAATACGGATAATTTCCTCCTTATCCATGCCTATCAAAGGCCGCAGCACCGGCAAGTCTGTTGCGCTTCCGGTAAAGCGCAGACTCTGGGCTGTCTGACTTGCCACCTGGCTTAATGCTTCACCGGTTATAAGGGCCAGCCCGTCCCGTTCTTCCGCCGCCATATGCGCAACCCGCATCATTCCCGCCCGCATTATCAGGGTTGTGGCTTCCTTTGGTGCCCGTTCCTTTATCAACAGCTGTGTTTGGGTGAAGGGAACAACAAAAAGGTTTATTCCTCCGTTCCAGGGGGCAATCTTTCTTGCCAGATCCACTACCTTTTTTTTGGCATCATCCGAGGTATAGGGGTAGGCGTGGAAATAGACGGCATCAAGTTTCATCCCCCGTTTTGCCATCATCCAGCCTGCCACCGGAGAATCTATCCCCCCTGAAAGCAGGAGGATTCCTCTGCCGGCGCAGCCCACCGGCAGTCCTCCGGGCCCATCGTCCTGGGGGCCCCAGACAAATGCCTGTTCCCGCAGTTCCGTCTGTATTTTTACATCGGGGTTTTTCACATTCACCCGGATGCCCGGGAAACTGTTGAGCATTCGTTCACCCAGACTGGAGGCGATCTCATAGGAGTTCATGGGAAAGCTTTTATCCGCCCGTTTCGGGTTGATTTTAAAGCTGAGCTCTTCCGCCGGTTTTTCTTTAAGGGCTTCCTTCAATATTTCTTCCGCTTCGTTACCGATGCTGTCCAGATCTTTCCTGCAGATTCGTACCCTGGCAAAGCCTACTATACCGAAGGTTGTTGCCAGAACCTGTCTTACAGTTTCAGGATCTCCCGCAAAGACTTCCACAAAGAAACGGCCTCGACCGCCGCTGACCCTGGACTCGACATCCGTAAGCCTGCGTTTGATATTGTCTTTCAGATTGCGTTCAAACATCTTGCGGTTTTCACCTTTCAGTCCGATTTCACCGACCCGGATGAGAAAATTTGCGATGCTTGGTTTGGTCATCTCAGCTGCTCCTGTAGTAACCTGATTTCCTTTACTGCTGTTCGGATAAACATTTCAATCTCGTCATCTCCGGTTTCCGGGCCCCAGGAGAAACGGATGGAAGATTCCGCTATGCCAGGTGGAGTCCCCATGGCTTTCAGTACCCGGTTGGCCTTGTGTTTCTGGTTACTGGAGCAGGCGCTTCCGGTGGAAACCATTATTCCCTTATCGCTTAATACCCGCTGCAGTACCTCCCCGGGAACCGGAGGAAACGAGCATTTAAGGATATTAGGTACAAGCCGCTCATCCAGAGGATTAATTCCCCGGGGCAGAAAGATTACCTCCGGAACTGCCTTAAGACCTTCAACAACTCTGCCGCGGATTTCTGCGGCTCTGTGCATGGAGGAATCAAGTTCTTCGGTACGTTTTGCCAGGACCGTCGCCAGAGCGGCTATGGCCGGGAGATTCTCGGTTCCCGGGCGGATTCCGTTTTCCTGGCCACCACCGCGGAAGAGGGCAGTAAGCGGTTTCTTCAGGTACACCAGACCGATGCCTCTGGGAGCGCCGATTTTATGCCCCGAAAAAGAGGCGGAATCAATTCCTAATTCCGTCAAGTTTACCGGGATCTTTCCCAGAGCCTGAACGGCGTCACTGTGAAAATGAGGTTTTCTGCCTCCGGGGAAACTGTCGTTAATTGCCCGGTGAAGGGCCGGGATATCCTGGATACTACCGGTTTCATTGTTCACAAGCATAATGCTTACCAGCTCGGTTTTGGGGCTCAGCTTCTCAACCGCTTTCTGCGGAGTAATCAGTCCGTCGCTTCCCGGATTGATACCGGTATGAGGAAATCCCAGGCTGTTCATGGTTTCGGCAGCCTCCCAAACACAGGAGTGCTCAATGGTGCTGGTTAGAGTAGCGCCCTTTTTCGGTCGCATAAGGAGGTTTGAAAAAACGATATTGTTTGATTCTGTTCCCCCGGAGGTAAAATAGAGCTGCTCCGGACGGCATCCCAGGTTTTTTGCTATACTTCTGCGTGATTCTTCCAGAACCGCTGCTGCAGCTTTTCCGGAGGAGTGCAGAGATGAAGGATTTCCAAAGTTTTCCAGGGCAACCCTTCGGGCTGTTTCAAGGGCTTCGGGATCAGGCGGTGCAGTCGCGGCCCAGTCCAGATAGGTGAATTCCATCCGGCTATAATAAATATATGCCCCCTATCTGACAAGGGTTGAGGCATGAATCGGATAAACGTATCTGTATATAGTAATTAAAGACTTGATTCTATAGCATGTCAGGGTGTAAAGTAAGTGCACTATGAACCAAGCGACCTGTTGCCCGGATTCGTTGATTGAATCTTATGCTGAGCGCCTTAAAGTATGCGGTCACCCTGTCAGATTAAAAATCCTCTGCCTTATTGAAAAGGAAAATGCCTGCGTCAGTGATCTATGGCAGTGTCTGCAGCAGTCGCAGCCGGTGATTTCCCAGCATCTGGCAGTGCTGAAGAACAAAGGAATTGTTTCCTGTACTGTAGACGGAAACAGAAGAATCTATTCTATCAGCGATGATTTTATCAAAAATATCATAACCAGCTTTCCTCACCAGATTTAATACCCGTGGATCGGATATTTAGCCTTGGTCCCCGTGAAACCCGGGTCCGTTCCTTCGATACAGATTGTGTCATGGTACCTGAAGCGGGTCCCCGTATCTGGGTCTGTGACGCTAATACCCGCAGGTTTATTCCCGGTGATGAATCTCTTGTGGTGGAACTCCCCGCAGGAGAGGAGGGAAAGAACTGGGATTCTGTAATTAGCATAATAGATGTCCTTCTCTCCGTACCCTTCGGCCGTGATGGTGTGGTTGTGGCCCTCGGGGGAGGGGTGGTCTGCGATGTTGCCGCATTTGCAGCCTCCGTATACATGAGAGGCTGCCGGCTGATTCTTATACCTTCCACTCTTCTTTCTATGGTAGACGCCTCCCTGGGAGGCAAAACCGGAATAGACTACGGCAGCTATAAAAATATGATTGGTTCATTCTATCCTGCCTCGGAAATTGCTCTTTACCCCTTTCTGCTAAAAACCGTCTCCGGGAAGGAGTATATGTCCGGTCTTGCGGAGGTTCTGAAACACGGTTTTCTTGAGTCCGGCTCTCTGTTTGACGATCTGCGCAGGCTTCGCAGTGCTGTGCTGGACCGGGATGTGTCAGTTCTTAACGATCTGATTCCGCGTTCTCTGGCGGTTAAAGGTAGTATTGTTGAGGAGGATCCAACGGAACAGGGCGTCCGGGCATATCTCAATCTGGGGCATACATTCGGCCATGCTCTTGAGAGTGTTCTTGGTCTTGGAGCTGTTCCCCACGGGCATGCCGTCGCCTGGGGTATCGCCCGGGCTATGGAAGCCGGGCTTGCCCTGGGAGAAACAGACCCGGTCTGGGCGGATGAGGCAGCATCTTTTCTGCAAGAGTACGGCTATGATTTGCAGATTAAAATTCCCGATGCAGATGCCTATATGAAGGCCTTGAAGAAAGACAAGAAACTGAAATCAGGCAAAGTCCGTTTTGTGCTCCAGCGAAAAAGAGGTGAGACCTTTCTTACCCCTCTGGAAGAATCCCTGCTGGAAAAAATCCTCGCTCCTTTTTTCTGATCTCTGGTTATATTCAGACACTTATTATCCCTGTTCGTACATCTCCGCCAGGAAGCGGTAGCGTTCGTTTATAGGTTTCGCATATTTCTTTCTGGTCGTATCATCCATTTCATCCGCCAGAACTTCCAGGCTTGCCAGGCTCATTTCTGCTGCGGTGAGCAGCCTTTTTGCAGGCTTGAGCCAGTAATTGCCCTCACCATTGGTATGAAGGCTTAAAAAGCCGAGGCTGGAACTGTTCTGTTTTGCCGGAGCCAGGCGCATAATATATTCCAGAATCCCTGAAAGCTCATCCATTCCTTCAAAAGAGTTGAATGTTTTTCCCTGAGGCCAGTCGAGACGGATGTCTTCGGGGAGGTTTACATTCTTCATCCAGCGGAGGATCCGGCGCAGTTTTTCTCCCTGGAGAATTTCATATCCCTCATGGACGACTACTCCCCTGAGGTTGCCGATATTACTTCCGGAAACATCTCCGCGACTGCGTTTTATTGCTTTCTTCAGTTCCTGATAGGGGAGAAGGGCAAGCTTCTTCTTTCCTTTGTAGGGCTTCAGGGGGAAAGTTACTCCGGCAATCTGTATTTCCCAGGAGGTGTCCCGTTTTTCCCTTTCCTTTCGTCCTTCCCTGGCAGACTTATCAGCAGCAAGTCCCTTCGCCAGCAGGGGGGATATTCTTGCAAGCCACTCTCTTTTTAGGGGTGATACCGAACGGGCAAAGGTTCTGCTTGTTTTTACTATTTCGCCGGCCACAATGTACTGGGGATTTTCACGGAACATCACCGACCCCGGATGAATCTGAATCTGTTCTGCTGTGAGACTGTGATATACCCCACGTCCGCTGCGGGCGCAGACAAATTGTATAAGCCCCGTACTCACGGCACAGAGATAGGCATCCAGGTTTCCGCCGGAGAGAATGGGTACTCCCATGTCACTGACTATTTCAGAAAGCTGCTGCTGAATATTAACCAGCTCATGCATAATTCGCTCATCAAGATAGTAGCGCTGGCAGAAGTTTTTTTTGTTTTTCGAATCTGTAAATGCCTGGAAAAGCTTGAGGTAGGAGACGAAATCACCGGCACTGTCGGCAAAATGGTGATGTCCCCTGCGTGCTTCCATCTCTTCTCCCTGGGGCAGGAGGAAGGGGGTATTGGTGGAGAGGAACGCGGCGGCTATAAGGATCTCATCAAGTACCGAGGGCTCCTTCATTATACCTTCTACAATCATCCGTGAATGTCTTGGGAGGAGGGGGAAGCGAACCATCATCTCGCCGATGGACGAAAGCTGCCTCTCTTCATCCAGGGCCTCCAGTGTGTACAGGGTTTCCACCGCCGAGCGGATTCCCTGGATGCCCGGGGAGGAGATAAAATCAAACTCCTCAAAGTCTGTAATTCCGAGTTCGGCCATACGCAGTACAACTTCCGAAAGGTCGGTACGGTAGATTTCCTCCTGGGTAAAGAGGGGGCGTTCCTGGAAATCTTTTTTGGAGTAGAGGCGGAAACAGGTTCCCGGCTGAGTTCTTCCCGCCCGTCCCTTGCGCTGGTTGCATGATGCCTGCGAAACAGGGGTTTCCAGCAGGGAGGAGGTAAAGGTTCTCGGGTTGTAGTAGTTGATTTTCCCCAGGCCGGAGTCTATTACCGTGGTGATTCCGTTGATGGTAACACTGGTTTCTGCGATATTGGTGGCCACTACGACCTTGTACTGTCCTTCCGGTGGTTCATCGAAAACCCGCTCCTGTTCCTCTTTTGAAAGCCTCCCGTACAGAGGCAGAATCATAAGCCGATGGGCGAAAGAGGAGCTCTCAAGAGTGTTTATACACTCTTTTATATTCCGTTCTCCCTGAAGAAATATGAGGATATCACCGGGAATTTTCTGCTGAATCTTTCGTTTTATTATACCGGAAACTATTTCATTTACCGTCTCTTCCGAAGACCGCTCCGGCAGGGGCTCATAAATCTCTTTGATTGGATAGATTCGGGTATCTATGTGGATAATCGGGGCACCGTGAAAGTATTCGGAGAAAATTACCGGATTGATGGTTGCCGATGAGACTATCACCTTGAAATCCGGCCTGGCTTCAATGACCTGTTTCAAAAGACCCAGAATAAAGTCGATATTGAGGCTTCGCTCGTGGGCCTCATCAACGATAATGGCTGAATAACGGGAAAGATAGCGGTCGGCTTTCATCTCCTGAAGCAGAATCCCGTCGGTCATAATCTTTATGCGGGTTTCCGGTAGGGTCTGGTCGTCGAAGCGCATCTTGTAGCCCACTTCGCCGGGAACTTCCGATCCGATCTGCTTTGCAATATAGTCGCAGACCGACAGGGCGGCAATACGTCTGGGCTGGGTAACCCCGATGGTGCCGGCGGAGGAGTAGCCTGCCTGATGCAGAATCAGGGGCAGCTGGGTTGTTTTTCCCGATCCGGTGGGACTTTCTACAATGATAACCTGGTTTTCAGACAGGGCATCCAGGATTTTCTCTTTCTGCTGGTAAACCGGCAGTTCGGCTGGGTTTATTCTCAACTAATCATACCTTTTATCAGGTTCACAGCATCTTCTGTGCTGAGGCCTGTGTGGTTTGTTCTGTTTTTCAGGTCTTTAACTGTAATTGTCCCGCTTTTCCGTTCTTCCTCACCTAGCATGACAGCGGCGGCGGCACCCTTTTTCTCTGCAAAGGAGAACTGGGGGCCCAGTTTTTTCGCCTCGGGATAGACCTCGGTGCGGATACCGGCCTTTCGAAGGGTACGGGCAAAGGCGTGAAATGCTCCGATGCCCTCTGTATCCATGCAGAAGACAACTGCATCGGCGGAGGCATCATTTCCGGCGTTATCTCCCAGTTCCTCCAGGGCTGCCATCAGCCTGTCCAGGCCGATGGAGGCGCCTACGCCGGGGAGTTCCTGTTTTGTGTAGAGTGATGCCAGATTATTGTAACGGCCGCCGGAGCATACTGAGCCGATTCCGGGAAGTTTATCCAGGAAAGTTTCGAAAACCACACCGGTGTAGTAGTCAAGGCCCCGGGTAATGGATGGATCCAGTTTAAAGCGTTCTGTCAGCCCGCAGTTTTCCATGGCCGAATAGAGTTCTTTCAGTCTTAAGGTATCCTCACTCTCCCCGCCGGAGAGCCTCTCAAGCTGACTTAGTACTTCCGGGAAGGTTCCCTCCGCACTGATATAGTCCAGGATCGCTTCGGCGTTCGCTGCACCTGCCAGCTCCTCAAGCTGCTGCAGGACTTCGTCCCGGCCGATTTTTGCCAGCTTGTCAACAATCCGCAGGATCTCCACGGAATTATCCTGAATGCCCCGGTGAGACAGGAACCGGTTGAAAATACCCCGGTGGGAAAGATGGATTGTGACATCCGAAACTCCCAGGGCGGAAAAGCTGTCGTGCATCATGGTAAGAATTTCAAAGTCCGCCGAAGCGGAATCAATCCCGACTATATCGAAGTCACACTGCATGAATTCCCTGTACCGTCCGCGCTGGGTGTTTTCTCCCCGGAAAACCTTTGCCATGTGGTAGCGTTTGAAGGGGAGGTAAAGTTCGTTTACATGGGCGGCCATAAAGCGTGCAAACGGGACGGTCAGGTCGAAGCGCATTGAGACATCCCGACCGCCGTGATCTTCAAACCGGTAGACCTGCTTGTCCGTTTCTCCTCCGCCTTTACCAAGCAGAACCTCTGTATATTCCAGTACCGGTGTATCTATGGGAACAAAGCCGAAGAGACGGAACTGTTCCTCGAGTATTCGGGTTATCCCCCGGCGGCGGATCTCCGTCTCGGGAAGAAAATCTCTGAACCCCTTCAGAACCCGGGGCTGAATAATGGATGACATGCGGTACCTCGCTGGATGAATGTTCTTGTATTTCTTACTATGGACTGAATACCGTCCATTTTCAAGCAGATGCATACAAAGCTTGCAATAATGACACAAAGGCGGTTAGAATATGGTCAGTAACACTCTTAATGTTCTTAATCAGAAGCAGGTACACCATTGCTGATCCGTTACGGAATCGATAAATCCGGCAGGCGCTATGAGCGCGCCCGTATCTACACAGTTGACGAGCACGGAATATCGCGCAGTAAAATAGACCGGGAAGCTCTCCTTATAACAGACCGCCTTCAGAATGAAGGCTATCATGCCTACATCGTCGGCGGAGCTGTCAGGGATCTCCTGAATGATAAAACTCCCAAGGATTTTGATATTACCACCGATGCCCAGCCCAAGAAGGTGAGGCGTCTTTTCTGGAACTCCCGCATTATCGGCAGACGCTTCCGCCTTGTGCATGTTCATTTCAAGGATGGCAGCATCATAGAGGTCTCAACCTTCCGGTCAAATGAACCCGGGGCGGATAATAATGATTTCGGTACTCTTGAAGAGGATGTCGAACGCAGGGATTTCTCCATTAATGCTCTCTACTATGATCCGAAAAAAGAGCAGATTCTCGATTTTGTTCAGGCTATGAAGGATATCAAATCCAGGCGGATGCGATCCCTTCTTCCTCTGGATTCCACCTTCGATGAAGATCCTGTCCGCATGATCCGGGCGGTTAAGTATGCTGCTGCCGGAGGCTTTTCCATTCCCTTTGGCCTGCGTAAAGCTATCCGCCGGTATTCCAACAATCTTCTGGGCGTTTCCACCTCCAGAATGACGGAGGAAGTTTTCAAGATTCTTGAAGGCGGAAGTTCTTCTCAGGTTTTGAAGCTGGCGGAACAGTATGGTCTTTTTGATTATATGCTTCCAGCCCTGAAGGAAAAAATTACCGGGAAAAACGGAAAGCGCGGTCTGCGTGATTTCTTTGACAGTCTTCAGAACGTTGATGCCTGCATGAAAGAAGGGGAGTCCGTAAGTCGTGGGGAAGTTATTTTCAGAGTATTCTCTCCTTTCCAGGATATTCCTGCAGAACTGGAGTTTGAAATCCTCTTTAAGTATATCTTTCGGGGGTTTAAGGAACTTCTTTCACCTCTGACACCTCCCAATGCCGATGTGGAAGCAGCAGTAAAACAGCTTTTTGAGGCTGAGGGAATTGTTAAAGTTAAGAAAAAAAAGAAACGCCGCCGCCGGAAGCGCAAAAAGAAAGCCCCGCAGGATGAAGCAGGGCTTGAAAATCATTCGGCGGAGTCCGCCGAATCTGAAGAAGCAGGCGATTCCGGAGAGGCGGGCGCCCCCGACTCTTCCGAATCAATCCGTTCAAGCAATTCCTGAGCTTTGCCGCCGTATTCTGCAGGATCCTCATTCAGTACCATATCAAGATAATCTCTGGCACTTGAGATGTCCTCCGCAGAGTATGCGGTAATGCCGCGGGCATAGTAGATCAGCCCGGGAGCTCCGTTGCGGTCCAGTGCCTGGCTGTAATAATAATCGGACATGGCGTAATCCTGTTCCGAGTATTTGATAAGTCCCAGATAATAGTAGGGAATATAATGGCTTTTCTTAAGATCCAGCGCTCTGGTGAAGCTCTTTTCAGCCTCAGCATAGTCTCCCTGACTGTAGAGGGCTATTCCCTGCTGCACCAGTTCAGGAAAGGTCTTCAGATTATCCATGTAGCTGCTGAAACTGTTGAGAAATTCTTCCTTGTTTACCCAGGCAAAGCCCTTGTCTATTACCGCTGACTCATTTTCTTCCCGTGTCGACTCGGTTCTGAGTGCGGAGAGGGCATCCCAGATAATACGGTTGTATCGCTTGTCCTGACTGTTCAGAAGGAAATGGACAAGTCCCCAGCTCTGTGCGTAGAAGCTTTCTATCTGCCGGTTGGCGGATTCCACGTCCATGGTGAGGAGAAGCGATACAGGGATTATTTCAGTTTCGAGAGCGATGTAGGTTTTCAGACTTTTCAGCCAGGAGAGGTTTTCCCGGTATTCCGCCGTGTTACTGGCAGGATTGTAGCGGGAGTTTTCCAGGTATATAGCCATCCCTTTCTGCAGCCACAGGGGCGGGAAGTGGACGAAAGATTTGAGGTACTGAATAAATGCATGGTGCACAAGGGATCGGTCAAAATCGCTTCCGTTCATATAACCCACCAGTTCACTCATGGTAGGATCCGAGTACTGCAGGAACACAAAACTGTCTCTGGGAGTACCTACCGTAGATTGCAGGTAGGCGGTGTATTCGTCCTGACTGGCGAATATGCGTACTTTCAGCCGTGAAGGCAGCGCTGCCCGGTCAAAATGGAGGAATTCTTCGAAAAGACGGGCATAGGCATCGAGGCTGTCGGCAAGTTCCTGAGCATCACTGTCCGAACCCTGGGCAAGAACGCGATAATAATCACTTTCGGCGGCGGAGAACTCCTCCTGTGCCAGCAACGGTGTGCTCATTATCAGGACGGTGCAGAACAGCACAGCCTTAAAGATTTTTGAAAGTGGTATCCCCTTCATGGTCAATCTCCTTCGTTAAGAACAGGCCCGTCTCCGGGATCATGTTATTCCTCTTAAGGGAATCTCTATTATCAGAGGTTCCCTTTAACTATCGACAGTGAGGGGTATAATCTCAAGTTTTGCTGCTGCGTCCGGAGTGGAAGTCTTCTATAATAACATTTACTTTCTGGATAATTATTCCGGCATACCGTTCAAGACTGTCTATGAGGTATTCCTGAAACCCGTGAAGGTTTCCCGAGAGCTGAACACCGTAGGGGACATGTACATGAAGGGTCAGTATGTAACCCTGATTATCAATCCTCGCATGTACCTTCTGCAGGCTGATGGTTGAGTCATACTCCTCTGCACAGTGGAGTACCATCTGGGTCAGTGCGGCTTTTGAGATTGAAACCTTGCCCTTCTTGGAAAATTCCGGCCGCACAACGGTTTTTTCGTAAACCTGCTGCTTTTTCAGGTTGAGGTAGGGCAGCTTGTTTTTAAGGAAAATCTTAACCGAATCATACATAATATGAGAGTAATTTCTGGCTATCTCTATGGTCGGTACCGGGATGATATGTTTTCCTTCAATCTTTCGAGATCGGATTGCCGTTTCAATTTCATCGGTGGTGGCAATATCTTCTATGTGGATAATCCTGGAGATTGCGGGAAGCTTGAGGCGTTTTGCTATTTTTGCAACCATACGGTCACTTGTTCCAAGGATAAGAATGCTGCGGAACTTAACCTTATGCAGTGCTTCCAGCACATCAGCTCTGTGGGCGGAGTCATCAAAGAGAGCTGTTTTTATGGCTCCCAGGTAAGCCTTCTCTTTTTTTGCTGATTTTCCAGCGATTATTTTCTGATCCTGGATTAGAAGTCCATCATCGATTATAAGTTCCATGCCGTACTTCTGGGCTACCAGTTTGGCCCGGAAGCTCTTGCCGGTTCCACTGCGTCCCACCAGAGCAAATACCTTTATGCCTTTAAGGAGGAACTGAATATGGTTGAACACTCTCTTCACAATCTGACTATACTCTTTTCCGGCCGCCTTGACAAATAGTATGGAGCCGGGGAAAATACCTTCACTATGATCGCCATCGGAGAACTCTAAGTGTACCGCTTACTCAGTCAACCTGTATTTTTGTCGGCGATCTTCGGCTGGTTTATGGCCCAGTTCGTCAAAACGGCCATTGAACTTATTAATCCTAAATCCAGAAAATCAAAAGAGATACTCTATACTCTGCTTTGGCGTACCGGGGGTATGCCTTCCAGCCACTCTTCCGCGGTAACAGCCCTGGCTACATCCATCGGTTTTACCGAGGGACTTGATTCACCTCTTTTTGTCTCCATGCTTTTTTTCTCTCTCCTGGTTATTCGTGATGCCCTCGGGGTTCGCCGTTCTGCCGGGCTTCAGGCTCAGGCTCTGAACAGTCTTGGCGAAGAACTGAAGAAGCGCTATAAAATTCCCTTCTCACCGGTGAAAGAGGTTCATGGACATACTGCCACCGAGGTGTTCATAGGGATTATCCTGGGATTCTTCATCGCCGTCGCTTTCTGTAAGCTCTAGGGGTTTTCTTTCATGAGATCCCGCCTGCATGCAGTTTCCTGGATTCTGCTCTACGCTCTGATCTCCGGGGCTCTCTTTTTCAGTGGAGGAAAATCAGTTGGCGCAGATCTTCAGCTGTGGCCGGACTGGTATACACTGGTATGCCGGGACAGTGCAAAGGTCGAAGCCATGCTTCCTGAGACACTTACTGTTCTTTCTCCCCGTACTGCAGAGGTGGAAATCAGCGGCTTTGACAGAATGATAACTCTCCCCCTTGCTGAAATCCCTCATCGTTTGTCTTCCCTCGATCCAAGGGTGGACCCGTTTATACGTGCTCTTCCCCGGATGTTCCGGGGAAGCTGGAATGGAGAAGGGGCAGAGCTTCTCTATGTTGAACGGAATATGCCACTCCGGGATTTTCAGGAAATCCTGAATCAGGCGGGCATAGGAACAGACATCGCTCTGCTTGCAGATGCCGGAATGACGACACCTCTGCGGGACACACTCCTCTTTCTTGCTGCGCTGCTTGCTGTTCTTCTTGTTCTGCCCTCTTTCAGGATACTCAGTTTTCTTGTGCTCCTTCCCTGGGGAATAGGGCTCTTCGTCTCCGGACCGGAGGCTTTGTATCTTGTTCTTCTGGGTGTTTTCTCAATTCCTGCCATGATCAACATCCTCATGCCCTTGATGCTTAGACGTATTCACGATTCCGAGCAGTCTCTTTCACGTTCTCAGCGCAGTGAGCTGATAATTCTCGCCGCCGGACTGGTTCTGGCCATGGCCTTTTACGGGTTCTATGTTTCTTTTACTGATTTTCTGCGCTTCCCTTTTTCTGCAGCCCTGGCGGGGCTGGCTCTTATTCGGGGGCGTCTGATGTTTAGGGTTTCGCGTACCGGACGTATGCTGCATCCGCTGTTTGTGCATATCTCCCTGAAACCTCAGGGATTACGCTTCAGGCGGTACTCCCTTCAGACTGCTGCTGTCGGAGTTGCCATGCTGGTGGCGTTCCTTCCTTTTGCCGGAGGGCATCAGGAAGATCTGCGGCTGCCTTTGGCGGAAAATCTGGAGTCGGTAAGTGAAAACCCGATGGATAACCTGTCTATGCTTGATCAGCTGGAAAAGGAGACCGGATTGCCCGGTTTATCTTCTTACATGGTTCATAAATTTTTTCAGGAAAACTATCTGTATCATCCCGGTTTTTCTCTTGATGCATTGGAAAAAGGTATATTTATTAACTCGTTTGTTCATAAAAAAAATCATATAAATGAATTGGACAGACCAATTTGGCGGTTTACATACCCATGGTATACAGCTATAATTGGTGACGATACCGACCGTATTTCCAATTTTTTCCTTCAAGATGGCACGCCGAAAGGTATACTCAACCGGGCCGTATCTTTCGGAAAAGCTCCTGTGTATGGTGTCTATCCGGGCTTCGCTTTACTGCTGACTCTAATGTTTATCGGACTGGCGCATGTACTCGAGGAAAAACGGCGGGTAATCACTCATTTCAATGGAAGCTACGAATCAAGGAGAATGAGCCAAACTGCATGAATACTAAACAATCAGAAAAGGCATTCTACACCTTCAGTAAAGGCGGAATCCACCCTCGGGATAACAAGCATTACAGCAACACTGTCGCGGTTCGCGAAGCACCGTTGCCGGAGCTTTTTGTTGTACCGCTTTCCCAGCATCTGGGAAGTCCGGCGGAAGCTGTTGTGGCAGTAGGAGACACTGTTAAATATGGTGACCTGCTTGGAAAATCCTCAGGATTTATCTCTGCAAATGTTCACAGCCCCTGTGCAGGCGAGGTAAAAGAGTTTACCGAAGTTTTTCTGCCTCACGGAGGAAGAGCAAAGGCTGTAGTTATTGCCCATGACGGAACTGCCCCCCCGGAGTATCCTGAAACTGACCAGTGGAAGAGCCTTGATAATCAGGCGATTCTCAAGATGATTTCCGACTACGGAATCGTCGGTATGGGCGGTGCTACCTTTCCCGCCCACGTGAAGTTCTCCCTTCCCAAGGGAGCAAAAGCCGAGTATCTGGTAATAAATGGTGTCGAGTGTGAACCTTATTTAACCTCCGACCACCGTCTTATGCTGGAGAAAACAGCGGAAATATTTAAAGGTTTAGAAATCCTCTACAAAATACTGGAGCCGACTGAGGTCCGTATCGGCATAGAGAAGAACAAGCCCGATGCAATCAACATAATGAAAGAGTACGCCGCCAAGGCTTCTATTCCTGTCAAGGTGTATCCCCTGAAGATGAAATATCCCCAGGGAGATGAAAAACAGCTGCTCAAAGCCGTTATCAACAGAGAAGTGCCTTCCGGGGCTCTGCCAATCGAGGTGGGCGCTGTGGTTGCAAACGTGAGTACTGTCAATGCCGTTTATGAGGCGGTTGCCTGCGGTAAGGCTCTCTACGAACGAATCGTATCTGTAACCGGTGCGGGAATAAAAGAGCCTGTTAACTTCCGGGCACGGGTGGGAACTCCCGTCCGGCTTCTTATCGAGGCAGCCGGTGGTAAGCTCGATGATACCGTCAAGCTTGTAGCCGGTGGTCCTATGATGGGCTTCTCATTTTTTGATGAGGATACTCCCACCGCCAAGGGAACCTCCGGTATCCTGGCTCTTACTGAAAAGGAACTCGGTCTCGGCACTTCCACGGCCTGTATCTCCTGCGGGCGTTGTGTGGCAGCGTGTCCCATGGGACTGAATCCTACCCGGCTTTTCAAATTTCTGGATCATCAGGAATACGAATCTGCTATGGAAATCGGTCTTCTTGACTGTAAGGAATGCGGCTGCTGCGGCTATTCCTGTCCTGCCCACATCCCGCTGGTTCAGGGGATGAAAGGCGGAAAGTATGAGCTTAGACGCAGAAAAGCCCGTAAAGACGCCGCTGCCAGGGCCTGACGTCCGGTGCAGTACATAAACAAACTTGAAGATATGAGGTTAGGATGAATACCGAATCCATGTTAGTAACATCATCACCCCACATACACCATAAAGATTCCACCGCATCTATAATGTGGCGTGTATCTGCGGCTCTTGCGCCGGCATCCCTGTGGGGGATATATCAGTTCGGACTGTCCAGTCTTTTAGTCCTGCTGGTATCCATTGCAAGCTGCCTTCTGTTCGAATATCTTGCCGGACGGGTGCTTGGAAAATTTACTCTTAAAGACGGAAGTGCTTTCCTTACGGGACTGCTGGTAGGCATGAACATGCCGGGAACGGTACCCCTGTATATTCCTGTTATTGCTTCGGCGTTTGCCATACTTGTTGTAAAATGGACCTTTGGCGGTCTGGGGCGCAACTGGATGAACCCGGCCCTTGCAGGAAGGGTTTTTGTTTTCTTCTCCTGGACCGGAGATATGACCACCTGGCCGGTCCCCCGGGCTTTTGGTCTGGATGCGGTGACAATGGCTACTCCGCTGGGCAGCATAAAAGCCGGCCTGATGGAGGTTTCCGGACCAATATCCGGGCCGATGGCTCTGCTGAGGGAGCTTAAGTTTCCTGTTTCCAATCTGGACAACACCATTACATCGATGATTCCCGGTTTGAAATCCGGTTATGTCGACCTGTTCCTGGGAAATATTCCCGGCTGTATCGGTGAGGCTTCGGCTCTGCTTCTGATACTTGGCGGAATCTACCTGATTGCAGTTAAGATTGTAAACTGGGAGATCGTTGCCGCCTATGCCGCAAGCTTTATTGTTATGATCTTTCTCTTCGGCGGACTGCCCTACGGAGCAGGTCTTTTCTCGGGAGATGTTCTTTTTCATCTTCTTTCCGGCGGATTCATGTTAGGGCTTTTCTTTATGGCCACCGATATGGTCTCCTCCCCGCTAACCAAGAAGGGTATGCTGATCTACGGAACAGGCATCGGACTGCTGACCTTCCTTATCCGGGTCTACGGTTCCTTTCCTGAGGGAGTCTCCCTTGCAATCATTCTCATGAACATATTTGTACCCATGATAAACCGCTATACCCAGCCGGTTAAGTTCGGCGAACTCCGCAAGGAGGCCAAATAATGAAGCAGCTTACAGTAACAGGCGGAAAGCTCGCACTTATCTGTGCAATTGCAGCCTTCAGTCTGGGGCTTGTGAATGCGGTTACCGCACCACGTATAGCAGAGCTCAAGGCACAGCGACTCCAGGAGGCACTTTCGGCGGTAATTCCCGAAGGAAAAGCCGGTGATTTTGTTCCTGTTGAAGGGGAAAAGGTTGTAAAGGGCTATTATCCGGTAATTAACGCTGCCGGAGCACAGGCCGGATATGTCCTCCGTCTGGTTGGTTCCGGATACGGGGGCGACCTGAATCTTCTGGCAAGCTATCTTCCCGACGGGACTATTCACTCCTCGGTACTCATGGAGAATCAGGAGACTCCCGGTCTTGGAAAAGAGGCGGAGAAACCTGAATACATGCGCATGTACAAGGGCACCGGTTCCGCTAAACCGGTACCTGCCCGAAAAAGCCAGCTTCCTCAGGAGCAGGCAGACTCCATTTCCGGTGCAACCATCACCTTTGCCGGCATCGGTCGGGCTCTGGGAGAAGGTTCCGGATTCGTAAAAAGCCTGGGAGGGAAATAATGTTAAAGGAATTTACCAAAGGGATTTTTAAAGAGAATCCTGTTTTTGTAGTACTTCTCGGGCTCTGTCCCTCCCTGGGGGTTTCCACCAAGGTGGTGAACTCCCTCGGCATGGGAGCCGGAACTCTCTTTGTTCTGCTTGGATCCAATATTTTTGTATCACTGCTGAAAGGATTTATACCCGAGAAAGTGCGGATCCCCGCATATATTGTTATTATCGCCTCGTTTGTAACTATTGTAGAGATGGTTATGCAGGCATATATCCCGGCGCTGTATAACAGCCTGGGCGTGTTCGTTCCACTTATTGTTGTGAACTGTGTAATCCTCGGCCGCGCTGAGGCCTTTGCCAGCAAAAACGGAGTGGGGCGGTCTGTAATGGACGGCCTTGGAATGGGTGTTGGTTTTACTTTGGCTCTTGTGGTAATCGCCCTGGTCCGGGAGGTTCTCGGAAACGGCACCATTACCCTGTTTCCCATCGCGGCCCTGGGCTTCGGCGGTGAAATACAGATTCCTCTGCTCTACAAGTCTCCCGCCCGGGTAATGACCCTGGCTGCCGGTGCACTGCTTGTCATCGGTTACCTGAAGGCTCTGCTCAACTACTACGAAGACCGTAAGGCCATCGCAGACGCAGGTAAAAATGAGTCAAAGGAGGCCGCTCTCGCGGAATAAGCAATGATATATATCGGAATTTTTATCACTTTTGTTTTTATTAACAACTTTATACTTACCCAGTTTCTTGGTATATGCCCCTTTGTCGGTGTTTCAAAGAATGTTGAATCTGCAGTGGGAATGGGATTTGCAGTTATTTTTGTTATGTCCATAGCCACCCTGGCCACCTGGGCGATTTACCACTGGATTCTTGTTCCCCTAAATATCACCTTCTTAAGGACCATATCGTTCATCCTGGTTATTGCATCCCTTGTGCAGCTTGTTGAGATGGTTATTCAGAAGGTTTCTCCTGCTCTTTACAAGGCTCTTGGTATTTATCTGCCCCTTATCACCACCAACTGTGCGGTAATGGGTATGGCGGTAATTGCTGTTCAGAACAGCTATAACGCTGCAGAGAGCTTTGTGGCAGGTTTCTCCGCCGGTGTGGGCTTTCTGCTGGCCATTGTGCTTATGTCAACAATCCGTGAGAAGCTGGATACCGAATGGATACCGAAGCCATTTCGTGGAGTTTCAATCGCTTTTATTACCGGTGGACTTATGGCAATGGCCTTTATGGCCTTTGACAAAACCCTGCTTACGAACCTTTTTCCCGGAGTTTAAGGAGCCGTTATGATTGTTATTCCTGCGTTATATGCACTCGCTGTAGTCGGTATCCTTGGCGCTCTCTTCGGGACAGGACTGGCAGTTGCCTCCCGGGTTCTGGCGGTTGAAAAGGATCATCGCATCGAAGAGGTTGAAGGCATTCTTCCCGGTGTAAACTGCGGAGCCTGCGGGTATCCCGGATGTTCCGGTTATGCAGAGGGAATTGTCAAGGACGATGCAGATATTAGTCTCTGTTCCCCCGGAGGACAGGAAGTAATGATAGCCTTAGGTAAGGTCTTAGGTAAGGAAGTGGATCTGACCAAAGAGAAAATGGTCGCACAGGTTCATTGCCGGGGCAACAGTGAGCGTTCAAGCTATAAATTCGAATACAAAGGCGTAGATGACTGCGTCAGCGCCCACCTTCTTTTCGGTGGTGATAAAACCTGCCCTCATGGATGTTTAGGCCTTGGAAGCTGCATAAAGATCTGTCCTGTTGATGCAATCTCTTACGATGAGGACAATTGTGTCTGGGTTAACAAGGATCTTTGTATTTCCTGCGGAAAATGTGTTGACATCTGCCCCACAGGGGTAATAAAAATGATACCCTACTCAGCAGACAAGATTGTTGCCTGTAATTCGAAAGATAAAGGTGCGGTTACAAAGAAATACTGTACAGTAGGATGCATCGGGTGTAAGCTATGCGAAAAGCAGTCTCCTGAAGGGGGATTCACCGTCGATAGTTTTCTCGCTTCCATTGACTATAGTCAGAAGGGTGATCGTACGGCTGCAGCGGATAAGTGTCCGCCCAAATGCATAATTAATGCTGAGAAAAAATAAATAAGGAAATAGATTTTTTCTGTAATGCCGAGCCAAAAGTTAGTTCTCGGGATGCGTAACAGTCTCCCGGTCGGGACGACGGAAGAGGAGTTTGAGAAGGCTTATCAAACCATGTATAAGCCTTTTCTCACTCTTCTTTATAATCATCCCGGTGTATACATGTGGTTATACTACTCCGGTAATCTTCTCGAATGGCTCGAGAACCGTCATCCGGAGTTTGTTATGCTTCTGAACGACCTGTCGAAGCGAAAGCAGATAGAACTCCTCGGCGGGGTTCAGTACGAAGCCTTCCTCCCTCTTGTTCCAAGCCAGGATCGGCTGGGACAGATTGAATATCTGACTACATTTATTCGCAAGCGGTTCGGCCGACGTCCCAGGGGTGGGGTTCTTCCAGGGGATGTCTGGGAACCTTCCCTGGCCAGTACGTTGAAAAGTGCCGGATTTGAATATATTTTTCTTCCGGACAGTTATTTCGCCGAGGCGGGGTGTCGTGGGAAAGAGCTGTATATGCCTGCATATACCGAAGATCTTGGTAAAAACATAATCGTATATCCGGTATCCGCCGGTCTTTCCGGCAGAATCGGAAATGTGGATACCGTTACCTTTGTGGATGAGCTAAGTCTCATATACCGTAATACCCGGACGGAGGTTATCTGCCTCAATCTGGATCCGCAGAAGAGCCAGGAATGGTACGATCTCTTTTTTCAGGAAATAGAAAAACGCAGCGGTGAAGTGGCAACGTTTCGACCGGTGCGCTGTACCAGACAGTTCAAGGCGCTGAACAAGCATTATTTCTCAAGCATAACATTTCAGAGTCTTATGCACTGGCTAGAAGAGGGTGCCGCTACAGATGAGTATGAGTATCCCGACAGTTCAATATTACCATCCGGTTCATACCGTTACTTTCTTACCCGCTATCCCGAGGGGAATGCTCTTTACAGCAAAATGATGTACACCAGTCTTCTGGTTAATCAGATAAAAGGGGATCGTTCAAGAAAAAAAACTGCCAGGGAGGAACTTTGGAAAGCCCAGAGCAACGAGGCATACTGGCATGGTCCAGACGGTGGTATCTACCGGCGAAAGTACAGGAATTCCGCCTACCACTCACTGCTTGAGGCCGAAAAGGTTACCAAAGAGAGGGGTATTTTCAAGCCCTCCATTTTCATAACCGACTTTGATATGGATGGTCTGCAGGAGTATCTCTATAGAGGAACAAATATAAATGCCTATCTGCACCAGAAGGGCGGAACTCTCTTTGAGCTCGATTATTTTCCGGCATCATGGAATTTCGGTGCCACCATGGCCCGACATAACGAGGTCTACCGCAGTGAAGGTTCTGTGCAGGACGATCATCCCAGAACTTCCTTTATGGACCAGATTGTCAAAGAGGAGTACGGAGACGACTTTGTTCTCAGGGCTCCGGAAGATGATGAGTGCGATCTTGTTGGACTCCTCTATACCGAAGAGTCTATGGACAGAGAGCGGCGACAGATCCGTCTCGGAGCTGAATGCATTATCCGGCAGGATGGGAAGGAGATTCCTATTCTCCTTAAAAAAGACTTTTCTTTCAGGAAAAATACGCTTCAGGTTACCTACACTATTGTTAATAACGGAGACACCCCGTTTAAAAGATTCTTTGCCACAGAGATGAATTTTGCCTTTTCTGATCCGGAAAATGTGACGATCGCGGCCAACGATGCTCCCGGGGAAACCGAAGACACCGCACTTTTTTTTATGGACAAAGGAATAAAAAGCAGAATGGCGCTGTATGCTGACAGGTTGTTCAGCTGGAAGGCATCTCCGATGTTCCTTGAGTATCTCACCCTTCAGGGAATGGCGGAGGAATATCAGCAGCATGCGGTTCTGCTTCAGTGGCCATTAGAGCTTGCGCCTGAGGAAACCTGGGAAACCACGGTTCAGTTAAAGGTGGATAAGCTCTAATCTTTCTCTGATATCTTCAGGATCTTAAATGCTGGTAGATTCTCTCGATCCAGATTTGAGATTCCGGATAGTACTGCTCTTCTGCTATGAGAAACTCATAAAAAGCCTTGTTGTACTCACTGTTCATGTACAGCGCCTGTCCGTAATAATACCGGGCTGCAGTTTCAATCTCATCTGTTCTTCGAATGGAAAGGAAATTCTGCAGAGACTCTGCGGCAGCGACATATTCGCCTTTAAGAAACTGTTCCTTGAGGATCAGTCCCAACGTGTATGCAGCTCCTTCAAGACCACCATTGATATGCTGAGGCAGTACCTCCGGTACCGGTTTGCTGATCTCGGCTTCAGGCAGGGATGTCAACAGGCTGTTTATGGCTTCCTTTGTAGCAGCACTTATTTCCCTTGTGGATGGGGAAATAAGGGAGAGTGAGGCAGTAAGTGGTTTTCCGGATTCTATCCCTTTCTGGATAATCAGGTTCGGTAGCGGAGGTGACCTCAGGCTGATTTCAGGTGCCGCCAGACCGGGGCGTTCTGCCGTGGCTGCGATTTTAGCCGGGCTGGTGGTAATATTCTCTCCGGGGACAAATTTGAATGTGCCGGTCTGGAGGAGTTTACTGTCGAATACACCGTAATAGTACTGTATGCCGGGAATGGGGTAGTCCGTATAACTTGTGGTATCGCTCTGCACGACGGCGATTCGGCTTGCTGACAGCAGATCTTCCACCGAAGCAATGGGATCGGTGTGTCGGTAAACAAGCAGGGCTCTATCAGCCCTGTCGGCATTATAGCTTACCTTTATAGAATCTCCCGCAACTGTGGAATGTATTTCAGTAATCTCTGCGGCTACTTCTTCTTCGGTCTTTATCTGGGTAGCTGCAGCACCCACGACGGTTTTATTCCGGAAGGGGATCAGCAGATCATAGAGTCCGCCATCGGGGTTTCGCAGGAGCACCGCGTAAAAGTAGGTTTTTTCATCTCCTGGATAATCAGTAAATGTGGATGTTCCCGGAGGAACCTGTCCCACCAGGGAGGCAAGAGGAAAGTTTTCCTCTGTTATCTCTTCTGAATACCGGTAGATTTCATAGCTTTCGAAAACATCGGGTGAATCACGCCATGTCAGTTGAATACTGTTGCCCTTTGCCTCAACTCTGAGACTTGAGGGGAAGGGTGAAAAAATCCCACCTGTCTGGGCCTGGAGGCTGGATAGCATGAGCAGGAGTAGCAAGGGTAAAAATACCGGTTTAATTCTTTTCATAGCAAAGTTTCCTTCTATTCTTATCGGAAAAAAAATCATTAATCCATAGCTGTCGGGGAGGATGCCTTCGCATGATTTTATTACGCTTGCTCCTGTATCACTTTCCGGGTAAACTCAGACCACGATGTTTGTAGCCGTTGCATGCGATTTTGCTGATGACGACCACTCTTCTGAGGTAATTAAGCTTCTGGGCTGGTATGGATTTGAGAAGATTCAGGAAGGTTTGTGGGAATCCCGATCGATCCCTGAAAATACCCTTTCCCGGCTGAAGCGTGATATTGACCGTGTTTGTGACTCCTTCGATTCCATCCGGTTCTATCAGTTCCCTCTGGAAGAAACGCTGGTTATAACCTCTCTCAAGGGAAAGCGCTGGCGGCGGCTTATATTAGACTGACAAGGAAACTGATATGTTAAGTGAACTGAATGACCCGATTAAAAACCTGAAGTCTGAAATATATGATGTCTGGAGGGGACTTTGACCCGGAAAGAATCGAGCACTCAATACGGGAAAAAGAGGCGGTAACTGCGGAGCCGGGATTTTGGAATGACCGTGAAACCGCTGAAAAGATGCTGGCGGAAATAAACGGCCTTAAACGTTCCTTCGAGCCATGGAAAAAGCTCAAGGAACAGGTTGAGGAGCTTGAAGAGCTCTACCAGATGGCCGTGGAGGAGGATGATACCTCCGTGGAAGATGAAATTGCCGGAAGTCTGGGAAGCCTCCGATCTGAATACGATAATCTCAGACTTATGGATATGCTCTCCGACGAGCTTGATCCCAACCCGGTGTTTCTTACAATTCATTCCGGCGCCGGTGGAACCGAAGCCTGTGACTGGGTGAGTATGCTGTACCGCATGTATACGCGCTGGATAGAGCGAAAGGGATTTAAGCTGGAAATCCTCGATCTGTTAGAAGCCGAGGGCGGAATTAAATCAGTAACAATGCAGATAAAGGGGGAGTACGCCCACGGTTACCTGAAATGTGAAACAGGTATCCACCGGCTGGTTAGAATCTCACCCTTTGATTCGTCCAAAAGACGGCATACCTCATTTGCCTCGGTATATGCATCGCCGGTCATCGAAGATGATATTGACGTTGACATCAAGCCGGAGGATCTGCGGGTGGATACCTACCGGGCTCAGGGTGCCGGAGGTCAGCACGTTAATAAAACCGATTCGGCGGTCAGGATCACCCATCAGCCCACCGGAATTGTTGTTCAGTGCCAGAACGAACGGAGTCAGCATAAGAACCGTGCCACAGCAATGAAGATGCTTAAATCCCGTTTGTATGAATACTACAAAGCCGAGCAGGAAGCTGAGCAGGAGAAGAGTGCCCAGGAGAAAAAGGATATTTCCTGGGGAAATCAGATACGGTCCTATGTTTTTCATCCTTATAATATGGTGAAGGACCATAGGACCAAACATGAGACCGGAAATGTCCAGGCTGTTATGGACGGAGATCTGGATCAGTTTATAGAAAGTTATCTTAACTATACCTGGAAAATAAAGAAAGGATGAGTGGAGTACTTATTGTCGACGACCTTGAGTTCATGCGCACTGCTCTGCGGGATATACTCTCTCAGGCGGGAATTCAGGTTGCCGGCGAAGCGGACAATGGAAGAGAAGGCTTTCGCCGCTATTTTAAAGTTCGTCCGGATGTAGTTCTTCTCGATATCACCATGCCCGAGATGGATGGCCTGACTGTGTTAAAGGCTATCCGTCGGCGTGATCCCTCCGCGAGGATTATCATGTGTTCTGCCATGGGGCAGGAATCCACAATCCTCAAAGCCATCCGTCTGGGAGCCCGGGATTTCGTGGTTAAACCCTTCAAACCGGACCGGATTGTTTCTGCTGTCTCCAAGGCGCTGAATTCCGCAGGATGAAAATCCCCGGCGGAAGAACAGCGGCGGTGCTCCTTTTTTTTCTAACAGCTGCAAGCCTCCCGGCGGAGGATTCCGGGGTTACAGAGTACCGTATAGAGATTACCCGATTTCCTTCCGCAGGACTCGACAATGAACATCTATATCTTGCGGAAGCTCTGCCCCGTCTTTTGCTGCATTCTCTGGCCGGGGTTGAGAACCACTACCTGAGCGGCAGGGAAAGAAGCCTGCGTAAAGAGTATCTTCGTCGTGAAAGCCGGCGTTCCCGGGTTCTTGAGGAAGCAAAATCCGTGCATAAGGATTCCCTTTCCCGTCTGAAAGAAGGCTTTCAGCAGCTGCAGGATACTGATGAAGCTGCCGAGGAGGCTGCTTCCGCAATGGATGACCCAGAAAAGCTTCCAGTCAGCATAAGCAATGTTCCCGGTGAACTTAAGAATCTGCCCGAAGATGCTGCTGCTTACTGCAGAACCAACAGTATAGATATGATTCTCAGCGGTACAGTTGAGCCTATCGGTGATCTTCTCTATTTCAGTCTCCGAAGCTATCTTGCTGCGGAAGGCGTCTGGCGGCGGTTCTATTTTTCCACCTCGGGGTTTACCTCTCTGGAAGATGCACTGGCTCAAGCCAGAGGTGCTGTGCGCGAACAGGTTATTGGAGGTCCATGGAGCAGTCTGACGGTAATCACCGACAGAAACGACGCTTCTGTTTTTGTTGAGAATACCCTTGCCGGTGTGGGTTCGGTATATGAAAAAATATACACCCCGGGAAAATATACAGTGAGAGTGGAGGCTGAAGCCGCAGAACCAGTTTATCGCTCCCTGGAGCTTCTGCCCGGTGAGGAGTCCCGTATAGAAATAGAACTGACACCGGCTGCAGTCCCCCTCATCGGCATCAGCAGTTTTCCTGTCGGGGCGGATGTCTATCTTTCCAGCCGCTGGGTGGGAACAACTCCGCTATTTCTCCCCGATACCGGACGGGGAGGCACGGTCAGGATTGCCCTGGATGGATACCGCAGTATAATGCTTCCTGCAGATGATATTGCACCGGGCAAAAACAGCTTTGAACTTGAGAAAGAGCTCTACAGCACTTCCATGCGAATGAAGGAAAAAAAGGATAAGCTGTATAATTCCGTAGGAATGTTTACCCTTTCGCTTCCTTTAACCATGTTCAGCTATTCACTTTATACTGATTACTGGAACCAGGCTGTTCTCTATGATGATACGGGAATTTCACAGAAAGCAGTTTTGTATAACGGACTCTTTTATGGTACTCTCTGTGCATCCGGCGTTCTCTTTGCTCATATGGTTGAATCCCTCTTTGAATATAGAGCCGCCGGCAAGGACACATTTTAAACTAATCTGAAATTTATGAGGTTACAAAAGCGATGCGGGGAATTGGAGCGCGGCTTAAAAGCATATTTACCGGCAATACAATAGATGAAGAAACCTTCGAAGAGATTGAGGATCTGCTTGTGGAGGCAGACATCGGGGCTGCCGCTGCTATGGAAGTAGTGGATGCCCTGAGAAAAGAGCGGGGAATGAAATCCCGGGATAATCTTGTTGCCATCTTGAGAAAAAACCTCAAGGAGTATCTCATTGAAGGAAATCTGGATCTTCAGAAAGACAAGGTAAATGTTATTCTTGTGCTTGGAGTCAACGGTGTGGGAAAAACCACCAGTATCGCCAAGCTTGCAGCACGAATCCGCAGTACAGAAGGGATAGATCCTCTTCTTGCCGCCGGCGATACATTCAGGGCAGCTGCAATTGATCAGCTTATTCATCATGGTGAAAAACTGGGACTCAGGGTTGTCCATCAGCACTCCGGAGCGGATCCCGGGGCAGTAATATGGGACGCTGTTGAAAGCGCTCAGTCTAAGAAAATACCTCTGGTTATTGCTGATACTGCCGGACGAATGCACAATAAGCAGAATCTGGTAAAAGAGCTCCAGAAGATAGACGGGATTGTAAAAAAGAGGGCAATTGACGGGGTTTACCGTAAAATCCTGGTAATCGATGCCACAACGGGTCAGAACGGACTGCGTCAGGCGGAAATTTTCCATGAGGCTGTGGGGCTGGATGGTATTATACTGACGAAATATGATTCCGCTGCAAAAGGCGGGGTAATTCTTTCGGTCTGCAGAAATCTCAAGGTTCCTTTTCTCTATGTTTGTGACGGTGAGAACTACGAGGCTATCCGTCCGTTCAGTTCCGACGAGTTTCTCTCGGCCCTGTTAGAGGACTGACGGGAGCGGATTTTGGTAAAAAGTCGGGGTATACTGTTGTTTCTTCTGCTCAGTGTTTGTGCGGCGGGAGAGGACAGCTGGTTTCAGTCGGATGCACTGGGCCGGGCTGTTTCTCCTGTGGACTTGCCGGATATGGACGCAGAAGGGTACCTCCTTCACCGGATAGAGAGCGGAAAACAGCGGACGGATGATCTGTTTCTTCAGGGAAAGCTTTTGCGCGGCTTAACTGTGAAAACTGTTTCCGGGTCCGAGCGTATCGATGAAACTGTTGAGGCCGGGGAGCGGAGAGTCATTCGGTATCTGAATGGCCTGCCGTGGTCAGAAGATATCTACCGTGGTGCAGTGCTGGAGCGTTCGTTCATATACGGATGGGATGAAAACCGCTTGATCTTCACCGAAATGAGTGCAGCCGGGGTTCTGCAGTACCGGCAGGAGTATATCCGGGATCCCCGGGGTCGTCTGCGGTCGGTGATTCGGTTCGGCAGGAACGAAGAGGTGAAGATTCTTCAATTCGGCTACAGCAGTGAAGGAGGTCTTACAGAAACCTGGACCGGCTCTTTCGAATCCGGTACACAAACCTTCTTTGATGGACTGGAAGTTGTTCGCGAAAGCCGTATCAACGGGACTGCCGTTGTTGCCCGGGTGGAGCGGGAGACTGTGAATGGAATCACCAGGGAGCAGACCTACACTGCGGGAGATGTTCTGATCAGTCGGGTAGAGCGTACTGCCGATGGCCGGCTCGTGAGGGAGATACTCTACAAAGACGACGGGTCCATCCGACGGGACAGGGAACTTGAATACAGTGACGATACCCTTGTTGCATCTGTCATCCGGGAGCCCGGGAGACTGGAACAGCGCAGGTATTTCTATTCCGGCGATGATCTTCAGCGTGAGGAGCTGCGTATAAACCGGCGGCTGGTACGGATTGTTCTTTTTGGAAATAACAGCCGGGTGGAAGAGTACTACCGGCAGGATCTTCTGGTTCTGCGCAAATGGTATGAGAATGACGAACTGGTAAAAGAGGAGCTCTATGAAGAGCCTTGAATGGGTGTTTTTTACCGCCCGCAGATATTTGAAGGAACGCAGAACATCAAGAACCCTGGCTGCCAGTTTTCTAAGCACCGCCGGTATTGCCGTGGGAGTTCTTACCCTTGTTGTCGTAATGGGGGTAATGAACGGCTTTCAGCTGGGTTTTATCGAGGATATCCTGGAGATCCGCTCCTACGATCTGCGTGTCAACGGGATTCCCGATGAATGCAGTCTTGATGCAGCAGCTCTTCTACAGGGAGTTTCAGGGGTTAAGGCAGCAGTTCCTTTCCTGGAGACCCAGACCCTGGCAAGAGGCCGCTTCGGCAGCTTTGAAGCAGTTGAAGTAAGGGGGATTCCCTCTGGTATTGGTCAGATTGATCCGGGACTTGTAGCACAGCTCAATCTTATTGACGGGAAGCTGGATCTGTCTTCAGGACTGGTTATAGGCCGGGAACTGGCAAGGGCAGTGGGGGTCCGTACAGGAGATATTATGACCCTGGCAGCTCTCTCCGGGAGCGGGTATGCCGGACTCATCCCTGCTTCCCGGGAACTCCCTGTGGTTGGAATTTTTCAGAGCGGCTTTTATGAGTACGACCGGGGGCTTGTTTTCAGTTCCATGGAGAATGTGCAGAGTCTTGCGTCGGGAATTGACCATCCAGTTATAGGTATAAAGCTGAAAAACCGATACCGCATATCCTCTGCAATGGCATCCGTGGCGAAAGCTCTAGAAGATAACGGTTTTGACGCTTCCGGTCTTGTTTCCTGGCGCGAGTTCAACCGTTCATTTTTTGGAGCCTTGAGAATGGAGAAACTGACTATGTCACTTCTTATCGGAGTAATGTTCCTTGTGGTTGCGGGAAACATTTTTCATTCACTCCGCCGGGGAGTTCAGGAAAAACGGGCTGCCATAGCAGTGCTCAGGGCTGTGGGGGGAGGCAGCAGACAGGTGCAGCTTGTGTTTGTTCTCGAAGGTGCGATTATCGGCCTTGCAGGTACTTTCTGGGGAATAGGTCTCGGACTGCTTACGGTAACCCATATTAACTCGCTCTTCCGGCTGCTGGAGCATATTTCTTCCAGGCTGGCCATAAACTCCGGGACTTTTTATCTCAGCGAAGTTCCTGTAAGAGTGCTTCCCGGTGAACTTCTGATTATTGCAGCCTGTGCATTTTCTGCCGCCCTGTTTTCCGCCTGGATGGCCTCCAGGGATGTTTCATCCATGAAGCCAAGTGAAATTTTGAGGTATGAATAATGGAACTTATTAAATTGGAAGGAATTACAAAGAGCTTTGAGTCCGGGGGAGAAGTTCTCACTATTCTCGATAATCTTGATCTTCGAGTTCCTTCCGGCAGTATAACAATCTTTACCGGTGAAAGCGGGTCGGGTAAAAGTACTCTGTTGAACATCATAGGCTCTCTGGATTCTCCGGATTCAGGGATGGTCACCGTGGACGGGCTGCGGGTGGATTCCATGAGCGAAGGTGAAACCAACCGCTACCGTTCCTCAGCAGTCGGATTTGTTTTTCAGTTCCACTATCTGCTGGACGGTTTTACCGCTCTGGAGAATGTTATGCTTCCCGCCTATATGACCGGTATTACCAGAAAGAAAGCCCTGAAACAGGCGGAAGAGCTTCTTGTGCGGGTAGGGATGGAGCATCGCCTGGACCATACTCCCGCACAGCTTTCCGGAGGAGAGCGGCAGCGGGCCGCCCTGGCACGGTCGCTGGTGAATGATCCACAACTGCTCCTTGCTGATGAACCTACGGGCAATCTGGATGAGAGGAATACACTTAAGGTGAAGGAACTCCTTTTTTCTCTGGTTCGTGATATGGGAAAAACCCTGCTTTTGGTTACCCATGATCCTCAGCTGATCCCTGAAGGTGATACAGCATACCGGCTTCATGCGGGAAAACTGGAGACAGTGTAGAAAATGCGTGTGTCCGGTTTCAATCCTGCCCCTTTCCGGCTGGCCTGGCGGCTGGCCTTTCGCAGGGAGCGGCGTATTACAAGCCATCTCAAGGGGACTATCCTTGGTATTTCGCTTTCGCTTATTCCTCTTGTTTTGGTCATGGTAATATCCACCGGTCTTATCCGCGGTATAACAGTTAGGTTTCTGGAGATCGGCACCTATCATCTTCAGGCACGCAGCTATAATGCTGATACCACCTGGGAGGACAGTACCGGGAAGATTGCCGGAATTCCCGGAGTTTCCGGTACTTTTCCGGTAATCCGGGGGCTTGGTATGCTCTATTCGGCCTCAGGACGGGCAGGAATCACCCTGAAGGGGCTCCCTGACGATGTCTGGGAGAAGGATACAGGATTTCACAAATACATGATCCTTGAAGAGGGCAGCTTTGACCTTTCAAATGAGAAGGGCATTGTTATTTCACGGGGGATTGCCGATGAACTTGAAGTAGCCATCGGGGACAGCATAAAGCTCCTTTCCAGCAGAACTTCATCCACGGGCGCCCTGTTTCTTAGGCCCAGTTTTTTTACTGTAACGGGTATCTGCTCTTCAGGCTATTATGAGCTGGATGCCATGACAGCCTATGTAAGCTATAACAGAGCTGAAGGGATTCTCAGGGATCAGGGAGTGCGTTATATCGGGATAAAAGTGGATAATCCCTTCGATGATATGACCACCCTGCGACGGGAAATAGGCCTCGCGCTGAACGGTGAGTGGTACCTGATGAGCTGGCAGGAGCTTCAGCGGCCAATGTACGAATCATTTGAAACTTCAAGAAACCTTATTCTGCTGATCATGGCCCTGATTGTCCTGGTGGCAACTCTTAACATTTCCGCTACCCTGGGGATGCTGGTACTGGAAAACCGGGAACAGATTGCCATTCTCAAGGCTACAGGTACCGGACGGGGACAGATAGCTCTGGTGTTCCTTTCTGCAGGATTGCTGACAGGACTTGCCGGGGTGATTCCCGGCATTGCCGCAGGCTCATTTCTGGCGATTAATATCAATTCAATCATCTCCCTCATGGAGACTGTAATAAATGGAGGCATTTCCCTTTTTACCAGCGGGGTCGGGAAAGTGGAGATTTTTGATTCAAGTTTCTATCTCGACACTATTCCTGTTCATCTGGATCTCTCCTCCATTTTTGGAATTATCGGTTTTACTCTTTTTGTCGCCGTTGCCTCTGCGCTTATTCCTGCTCTGCGGGCAGCAGTGCTGCGTCCACTGCATATATTGCAGAAACGCTAGCCGGTTGTTGTAGAAAAAAGGTACAGAATTGCTATACTATAATAGTGGAGGGGCAGTATGAAGTGCGAACTCTGTAAGAAGAACGATGCAGTTATTCACATACAGCAGATAGTTGGTAAAGAAAATAAAGAAATACACCTCTGTGAGAAGTGTGCCCATAAGAACGGTATTTCTTCAAACAGTGATAAGATTGAACTTTCTCTCAATGAGCTTCTGAATGGTCTTGTCGACTTGTCTCCCCGCCCCAGAAGTGAGGACTCCTGTTCGGCCTGCGGAACCAGGCTTAAGGATTTTCGTAAAACCGGGCTTGTGGGCTGTCCTGAGTGCTACTCTGCCTTCAGAGAGGAAGTTGCCGGCTATCTTGAAGACTTTGCCGGCAAAGTGAAACACACCGGCAAGTTTCCAAAACGGTTGAAAGCTTACAAGGCTCTTCTGGTGGATAAAGAGATACTGAAGAAACGACTGCAGGAAGCCGTGGACAATGAAGACTATGAGACAGCGGCTTCCCTGAGAGACCGTATCAGTTCTCTCGAGGATTCCCAGGGGGACGCGGAGTGATTCAGTTTACAAGCGCAGAGAATACACCGGGTTGGTATAACGCCTCCGGTCCGGACGATGACGTGGTGGTCTCTTCACGCCTGAGACTTGCCCGGAATATTTCCGGTTATCAGTTTATTCCCCATGTGAACGCCGATGAGGAGCAGGTTATTCAGCTTCAGGTCCGCCGCTCATTTTCCGCCCTCGGGAGTCAGTATCAGTTCTGGCCTATGGGAGATCTCGAACCGGTGGAGCGAAGGGTTCTTCTGGAACGCAATCTGATCTCCCAGGACTTCAGTCTGCAGACTGCCAAGGCAGCTGTAGTACGCAGCGATTACCGCTTCAGTGCCATGGTTAATGAGATAGATCACCTGAGAATGGCTCTTTTTGCCCCGGGATCGGCCATGACCGCACTGTGGAAAGAGCTTGATGCCATCGACAGCGGCCTGGAGGAGTACCTTGACTACTCTGTGTCCCTGGAATGGGGCTATCTTTCCCCTGAGGTGAACAACCTCGGCACCGGGCTTAAGGCTTCGTCTATGGTGCACCTTCCGGCTCTGGTTGAAACCGGCATGATTGATAAAGCACTGAAAGCCGTGGTGCAGTTAGGATTTTCGGTAAAGGGCTTTTTTTCCGATAATGAAAACAGCCTTGGATATCTGTATCAGATCGCAAATTCCGTTGCAATCGGAGAAAGCGAAGAAGAATTGCTGGCAAAACTTGATGGTGTGGTACATCAATTGGTACATTATGAGAGGACGGCACGCGAAGAGGTTCTGAAGAAGAACCGACTGGCCATGGAAGATAAGGTCTACCGTGCTCTTGGAACCCTTCTGTACAGCCGGATTATGGAGTCGAAGGAGGCTATAGACGCCTTGAATCTGCTGCGGTTCGGTATTGAGTGTGAAATGGTTCCCCTGAGCATTCCTGTAGTAACAGGACTTCTTTTCCTCAGCCAGAAATCGCATGTCCAGATGCTTATTAAGCAGAATGAAGAGAACAAGGATATCCCAGTCGATGCTTATCGAGCTAAGCTGATCAGGGAGACTCTGAACGCCGCAATGGCAGGAGGATGGGATGTTTAAAGGATTAACACAACGGGCGCAGCGGCTGCTGACCATTTTTGCTCAGGAAGAGGCAAAACGCTTTCATTCCGACAAGCTGCTGCCGGAGCATATTATTCTAGCCCTGCTCAAGGACGGAGAAGGGGTAGGCTACAAGGCATTGAAAGAGCTGAAGGTCGACCCTGTGGAACTGCAGCTGGAAATTGAGAAGAGTATTCCCAAGAGACATACCGGATTTATTCTCGGTGATGTTCCTCCTTCCAAGAGGGGGAAGAAGATGCTTGAAGACAGTGCTGAAGAGGCCCGGAATCTCGGTCATGAATATATCGGTACTGAACATCTGCTGCTGGCAGCTGCCCGGGAAACCGGCAGTGTTGTGGCACGCACTCTGGGGAAATACAATATCAGTATTGAAGCACTCAGAAGCTCAGTTGTTGATCTTGCCGGTGCCAGTGCAGCACAGCAGGCCCAGTCACGCAAGAATGCCCCTTCACAGGGGCAACAGAAACGGTCCCAGCCTCATCCCAAGAAGGCGACGCCTACCCTGGATGAGTTCTCCCGGGATCTTACGGAATATGCCCGGGAGAAAAAACTTGATCCGGTTATCGGGCGGGATGATGAGATCGAACGGGTAATACAGATACTTGCCCGTCGGACCAAGAACAACCCGGTACTTATCGGTGAGCCCGGAGTGGGAAAAACAGCCATTGTGGAAGGACTTGCCCAGAGTATTACCGACGGCAGTGCTCCTGAGGTACTCATGGACAAGCGGGTTGTAACCCTCGACCTTGCTTCTCTGATTGCCGGAACCAAATACAGAGGTGAGTTTGAAGACCGTCTGAAAAGGGTGATGAAAGAGATTTTAACAGCAGGGAATGTTGTTCTTTTTATCGATGAGCTGCACACGATTATCGGTGCCGGCGGGGCGGAAGGGGCAATTGATGCATCTAACATGCTCAAGCCAGCCCTCTCCCGGGGTGAGCTACAGTGTATCGGTGCTACTACCCTGAATGAGTATAAGAAATACATTGAAAAGGATGCCGCCCTGGAGCGTCGGTTCCAGACAATCTTCGTTAAAGAGCCCTCTGTTGATGAAACTGTGGAGATCCTCAGGGGCATAAAGCGTCAGTACGAGGATCATCACAACGTAATCTACACTGATGAGGCCATTGAAGCGGCGGTCAATCTGTCTCACCGCTATATAATTGAACGGTTTCTCCCTGACAAGGCTATCGATCTTATCGATGAGGCCGGCAGTCATAAACGCATCCGAAACAGTGTACGTCCCAGTGAACTCTCTGATCTGGAGATAGAGATTGAGAAACTGACCCAGGAGAAAATTAATCTGGTTAACAACCAGGATTACGAGAAAGCCGCAGCAGTACGCGATACGGTACGGCAGATGAAGACTCAGGTTGATGAGATGAAGAAAGGCTGGAAGGACAGCCTCCGGTCCGAACGCAATATGGTTGATGCAGATGATATTCAGGCAATAATTGCCCGGATTACCGGTATTCCCGTATCCCGGCTGGCTCAGAGCGAATCTGACAAGCTTCTGGACATTGAGAAGGAACTGCATAAGACGGTAATAGGGCAGGATGATGCCATAAGCGTTATTGCTTCCGCCATACGCCGTTCAAGAACCGGTCTAAGCTCCCCCAAACGTCCTCTCGGGTCATTTATCTTTCTCGGACCAACGGGAGTGGGAAAATCTCTCCTGGCAAAAACCCTGGCAGTCTTCCTTTTCGGTGATGAAAACTCTCTGATAAGAATCGATATGTCGGATTTTATGGAGAAGCACAATGTAAGTCGTCTTGTGGGAGCTCCTCCCGGTTATGTCGGTTACGAAGAGGGTGGAATCCTTACGGAAAAGATTCGTCGCAGACCCTACAGTGTTATACTTCTGGATGAAATCGAAAAGGCACATCCTGATGTTTTCAATATTCTTCTTCAGGTTCTTGAAGAAGGTGAGTTGCAGGACAACCTCGGACACAAGGTTTCCTTCCGTAATACCGTGGTTATAATGACATCCAATGCCGGAGCGCGTGAGATAACCCGTGAGTCAGGACTCGGTTTCAGAGCGGATGACGGGCTGCTTGCCTATAATGAAATCAAGACATCCGCTATGTCAGAGCTGAAACGTTTCTTCCGTCCGGAGTTTATCAACCGGGTTGATGAGATTGTTGTTTTTCACAGTCTCAGCAGAAGTCAGGTCGCCACCATTTTTGATATACTTGTGGATGAAGTACGTCTGCGCCTCCTGGAAATGAATCTGTTTCTTGAGATAAGCAAATCGGCAAGGGATCTGCTTCTGGATATGGGCTATGATGTGAAATTCGGTGCCCGCCCCATGCGACGGATTATCCAGAAGGAGATTGAAGATCCTCTATCCATGGAGATTCTTAAAGGAAAATGCGCCAACGGCAATATAATTCAGGTTACCGTACGAAACGGCAAGATAGGTTTCAGGGTTAAAAACCAGACTGCCAGCACATCAAATGCAGTAGTTGCCAACTAGGCATGGTGGAACTGACATACCGGGACGCCCGCTTCTGTTTTATCGACTTTGAAACAACCGGCCTCTATCCGAAAACGGATGCAATAATAGAGGCCGGTGCTCTTCTCGTTTCCGGCGGCACCGTTTTACGAAGATTTCAGAGTTTTGTTAACCCCGGCAGGCCCATTCCGGAATCCTCCATTGCCATTCATGGTATCCGGGATGAAATGGTTGCAGATGCACCGTATATAGCTGATGTTCTCCCTGAAATACTATCTCTGATTCAAGATGCGGTAATCGTGGCACATAACGTAAATTTTGATCTCTCCTTTCTGAAATCAGCCTGTGAATCAAGCGGTTTGCAGGCACCCGATGTTCGTGCAATTGATACCTGCAGTTTTGCCAGGGTAGAGCTGAAAGGCGAGAAAAGTTACAGTCTGCAGAATCTTGCGCAGAAGTATCAACTGGACGGAAAACAGTTTCATCGTGCTCTTGATGACGCGGAGGTCTGTTCACGTCTTCTGTCACATATTGTCGATACTATTCCGGATGGCAGAGATATGCCGGTAAAAAAACTCATCCGTCTTTCAAGAACCCGTGCTTTTTCCATGCAAAACTGATTCTGGAACCCAGGACGATCTTCTCACGAAGGGCCTTTTGTGATAGGTTCATGCCTGCTATGAATTTAGAGGCTTTTATACTGGGCTGCGGCGGAATGATGCCCCTTCCGTCCAGGCATCTTACATCGGTTTTACTCAGAAAAGACGGAGACCTCTTTCTTTTCGACTGCGGAGAAGGGACACAGGTATCTCTTCGGCGGCTTAATTTGCGCTGGAAGAAAATCTCCGCCATTTTTATTTCACATACGCACGCCGATCATGTTACCGGACTTCCAGGTATTCTCATGCTCTCTTCTCAGGTGGACAGGGATGAGCCGTTGTATATATACGGCCCGCCAAAAGTTCGTGATTATGTTGAAGCCAACCGTAAAGTTCTGGATATGTACATCAACTATGAGATTATTGTACATGAGTTTACCGGAGCCGAAACACTTCACCGGGGTAAGGACTTCAGCGTACGGAGTTTCCCCCTGGAGCATACCAAGCCCTGTTATGGCTATACCCTTGAAGAGGATGTCAGGCCGGGTATTTTCTTTCCGGATAAAGCCAGAGAGTTGAAAGTGCCGGTTGGCCCTCTCTGGGCGCGTCTTCAGGAAGGCGGCAATGTTGAGAATACAGCTGGTGAAACTATTACTCCCGATATGGTTATGGGACAGCCGAGACGGGGCAGAAAGTTCAGCTATGTAACCGACAGCCTTTACAAAAAGAGTATTGCTCCCGAAGTTTCCGGTTCAGATCTGCTTATTTGTGAAGGTATGTTTGAAAAGGAACTTGAAGAAAGCGCCAGAGAGAAGAAGCATATGACTTCAACCCAGGCTGCTACCATTGCCCGGGATGCAGGGGGGGTAAAGAAAATGGGCCTGATCCATTTCAGTCCCCGCTACGGCGGCAGGGAACTCAAGAAACTTAAGGATGAAGCGCGTCTAATTTTTCCTGAAACATTTCTTACCAAAGATAGAATGGTTATAGATATTCCCCATCAGGATGAAGAGGCCTGATCTCAGGACATAACGGCCCTGAACCTGGTCGGGTCTGCACGGAAGCCGGTGATGGTGTTCTCACCGTCCTGTATTGATTTTCTTAAGGCTCCCTCGCATTCCCGTATCAGGGTTTCTCCTTCCAGAAGTCTACCAGAACGGGCACTTAACCCCACAGTGAAACTGAGGGGGGGTGTTGCTTTATCAAGCCTGTTACGGAAATCTTTCAGTGTCCGAATACCTTCATCCAATTCACTGTTGGGGAGAATTACATATGCTTTATTGTTTCCATATTGATAACAGAGATCTTTAAAGAAAAAGAACGCCCGAATTTCCCGTGCAAGCTGCAGAAAATCCTCGTTGTCCTCTGTTTCTTCTACTTGAATAACTGCGAGCACCAGATCCTGATCAAAAGAGGCTGCCCGTTTGAGCTCCGACTGAAGTCGGGGAGTAAGCTGCTCACCAGGTACCAGTTCCGTTGAAGTCATCATGGGGGGCTGATATTCTGCGGCGAGGAGCGTTTCTTTTGCTGCGATAGGCGGCTCGACAGCCTGTGGCGGTATTGATGTGTATTTAACCGGTGTCTGACGGTAGAACGCTATAATAAGCCCTGTGACAAGCAGTACACCGGTTGTTATGAAAAGAAGTATCCGGAGCCTGCGAATAACCTCGTCCTGTTCCACCAGTTGATAGGTTACCACAAGATTGTCTGCGTTGAGTTTCGTACCTACCGGAAACACGTATGGACGGGCAAGGAGAGATACAGCCAAATGATTCATGCTTCTGTTTCTGTAGAGAAAAAGCTCTTTCTCATCCTTCTGCAGAGTGATGCTGACTGTTCGCTGCAGTTGATCCCTCGACGGTTTCTCCCCCCGCAGGACAGCTGATGATACATAGGCAGCATAAGGCTCCATGGAAGTTGCCCTGTCTGAAATCAGCTGTGAAATATCCGCAAAAGTATAGACAGCGGCAACTATCAGAAGGAAAAACATAAGTACTGTATATGTCTGTAATAAGACCTTCTTCATACGTACATAGTATACGCTAATCAGGATAAAAGGAATCAGATTATTCTGGTTTTTTCTCATCCTGCATGGCACAATTACAGGTAATGGAAAATATTCGTCCCCGGATGCTGCCCCGTGGCTGGTATCCTGACCAACCGCAAAATATAGCTTCATTTATAGAGTCGTCAAGCCTGATACCCGGAAGGCCCAAAGGGATTTCATGCATTGTTCCGCATGCAGGATGGGCATTCAGCGGTAAGCTTGCAGCTGCAGGTATCGGGACTCTAAAAGATGCAGATCTAATTGTTCTAATGGGAGGACACCTTGGTCCGGGCAGTAGGGTAATGCGACTGGTCGGGGATGCATATGAAACCCCGTTGGGAAATATCAGCGCAGACACCGGATTCATTAATTTCCTGTCCGACAGGATAAATGTTCAGGCAACGGAAGCTCCGGACAATACAACTGAAGTCCTCTTTCCTTTTTTACGCTACTTTTTTCCTGACACTCCTGTTGCCGCGTTGCGTATTCCTTCCGGGCCGGTTGCTGCTCTCGCAGGAAAAGCCGCTGCCGAGTACAGCGCGGTTAGCGGACGGAAGCTGGTTGTTGCGGGATCTACGGATCTTACACATTACGGAACAGATTATGGTTTTACCCCCAGAGGGACCGGGCTGGAAGCATACCGGTGGGTCACTGAGGTTAACGACCGTGCATTTATTGAGGCATCTCTCAGGACGGACTGGCGGGGAATGATCAACTGCGGTGAAAAGAACAGGGCTGCCTGTTCATCCGGAGCTGCAGCCGCTGCAGCTGTATTTGCCCGGGAGACCGCCACGGCTTTAGGACGGGAACCGGTGGGAGAACTGCTTGGATACAGTACAAGCAGAGAAGCAGCTGCCGGCAAGAGTCTGTCGGGTTTTGTCGGGTATTCGGCTATTCTGTTTCGCTGAGATACCGGAGTCTTTGTTCGGCATATTTACGTGTGAATGAAAGTGCTTCATCGGCTCCGGATTTTTCCGGGATCTTTGTATTACCCCGGAGATAGGCGGTAAGGGGGTAGAGCAGTGACGGGGATTGCGGGTTTGTCTCCGACAATGCCAGAGATATTTCATCAATAATTTCCGTCAGAGAGGAGGGGCATATTTTTTTGCGTGAAGCCTTTCTATTCTGCCCGGGAGATAGCGCTGGAAAATCACTGATGCTGTCAATACCGGTAAGAGTTAACTTTGTCTCCGTACTGTTTAAGACCATTTCCAGGGACTCCCGGTAACGGGAAAGACGCGGCGCAGGGTATGTATTGTTATAGGCAGAGTTTTGAATGGTTTCCGTGGAAAGGGTGTCTCTTGAGTCAAAGGTAAATTTCAGTAGGTTTGAGTAAAGTGGCGCAGTCTTTCTCGATCTGTCGTTGAACCAGCGATAAATATAGCTGCCAGTTGCATAGGGTATTCCGCCGGGATTGCAGAAATCTGCACCATAAACGGTAATATCAGCAGCACCGGAAATGCGGGCCAGAGATATGGCTGTGTGCAATACATTTCCACCGGAAGTATCCAGCACCGGTAGTCCCAGCTTCGGGGAGAGCCATTTCTCAAGGGGATGACCTCCTGCATAGAAGTGGGGATACCTGAGAAGTCTGGTCAGTGAAGGCGCTGCGGATGCAGGGACTATCCATGGAACAGCAGCAGCACCGGGATTTAAAGCATGGAGCAGGGAATAAAACTGGCAGTCAACGTTTATAGCCGCATCGGGGATGATTCCTGTTTCAAGCAGAACCGGCAGGGAGGTATCAGTGGCAAGCAGAAAAGAGTCTGCAGGACGTTCTGAAAGGCTGACAAGAAAGGAATCAAGCCCGGGTCCGGCGCCGGTAATGAATACCTTACTGCCGGAAATCCGTTTCTGCAGCGCCTGAAGGGCAGGGCTTCTTTCTCCGGTTATAAAAGGGAGGTTAGAGGTTATATTGTCAAACCACAGCTTTCCGAAATGGACCTGCACCGAAAAATCATTTTTTATCTGTTCCAGGGCTTTCTGAACTGCTTCTGTAACAGTCTGCAGCTGCTCTTTTTGACGGGATGCGATACTTTGAAGGGGAATAACTCCCAGGTTGCCGTAAAATCCCGGCAGATAATTGTCTGTTACCGTCCGTTCAATTTCTGCAGGGCTGGGAGATACCAGCATCCTGAATCCCGTATAGGTAAATATCCCGGTATAATCAAAGCTGGATAAAAGAAAACGCAGCCTGCCCGGGTTATTATCTATAAGCAGAATTCCTCCGTGACGGGGGGCGACAATTTTCAATGCCTCTTTCAGGTAGTAGCCGACGCCGAGGCCGAAGCATATCAGGTAGCCTTCATTCTTGTGGCGGTCGGCTGCCCGTTCAGCTTCTTTTTCCGGGTTCATGGACGAGTGCAGTGTATACCAGCGTGTGTCAAACAGCTCGGCGGCGATGGTGCTGCCATTCCGTGCTGATTGAAGACGAAGTCCCTCAGGTGTCCGGGCGGCTTCAATAGCTCTGGCTGCAGCGGGTGAAGAAACTGCAAGGGCTGAAATATTTTTACTCAGGAAGTTTTCAGTCTTCACAGCCGCTCCATTTTATAGACACGGTCTACACACTCTTTCACCAGATGAACAGCTGCAGCATCGTTCCCTGTTTTCAGGATGAACTCTGCAGCAACGGGGTTTCTCCTGTTGTTTTGGAGATCACTGTCAGTCTCTTCAAGAATATTCAGCAGTATCGTTTGCCGGCGCCTGAAGTCGGGAGTCGCTTCTTCACCGAATTGTATGGAAAACAGGGGACCTGAATAATCAGTGATTTCGCTGTATGAGAGTTCCTGTATCGGCAGTTCTATTTTCGATGGATTGAGTTGTCTGGCTTTTTCGGTAAAACTGGTGTTCAATCCCTTGAACCACTGACTGTAGGTTTCCAGCGCCCTGGATTGACCTTCACTGTTCTCGGTATCCCTGGAATACCGGAATTTTGCAGAGTATTCAGGCGAAATGCGAAGACTGTCTGCTGCAAATACCTCGTCAAAACTGTGGGGGCGTACATGGGTATGAATATCTTCATAACAGAGGTCAAGTCCGGCCATTACCGCGGGCTCTGCTCCCATTGCAATGGCCGCGGAAAGTGCTGTAGCAGCAACAGTCCCTGCGGAAGGCATCGGGTATGAGGGAACTCCGAGTTGGCTGAGGAGGAGATCTTCAAACGCATCGCCCTGGTTTAAAGACAGAATTGAAGCACCAGTCCTGCTTATAAATGGAGATGCAGAAAGGGGTGCCGCTATGCAGGAGCTCCAGTTCAGTCCTTCCCTGAGGTGATATGCTGCATAATATCCGGGATCTGTCTGCACGGTGAGAAGAGGAACCCGGCAGATACTTTTAAGATATCTCAAGCTTGATGGCAGGGCTATAACTGGGATTGCAGAGCCCCGCAACAAAGCCTCAGAGCGTTGAAGGCTTGCCCCGCTGGCGGCAATCAAGGCTATTCCGGGAGTTCCTGCTGCAAGACTTGTAAAGCGGGGTATATGAAGAAAATTGCTTACCGTATTTTTCAGCCACCTGCTTCCAAACCCACGCGTTGTGGTTATGTTGCCGTTGAGTATACGGAGCCGTCGCTGAATTAACCGCAGAATACCGGTGGCGAACTCCGGGAAGGCTTTGAAAACCGGTTGCCATTCAAGAATTGTCAGTCCAGAGAAGTTATTTTCGGTTATATATGTGTCAAGAAATTCTCCCGCATTACCTGTGTCAAAACAGCATTGCTTTGTATAGGGCGTCTTGTTGCCGGCGATTTCCGCTGTGGCGGTAATTCCAAGAATTTCAGCATCAGGAAACAGCACTCCTGCTGCGTTGCCAAGGTAACCAAGGACATCTCCGAGAATAAGGATAGTTTCCGGTGAAGAGCTGATCCTTTTTTCTATAAAGCGGAGTGCCTCCCTTTCCGGATCAAAACGAGACACCAGCGCTTTTCCGTTTATCAGTGGTATCGTAAAACCTGTTCGGGAAGTTTCTATCTGGATCATCGGGGATTAGCCTGCTGCAATTAGTTCAGAGGCCGCCTGTTTGGGAGATATTCCGGGAAGAGGAGAGGGGACTGTAGTGAACTCCAGGACTGTTCTACTGTCGGAGAAAAAATTCTGCAATGCCAGACCTACCTGATGCTGCAGCAGTGCGGGATTCTGCTGCCGTTTAGTGGCGAGCAGTAACAGATATGAGTCTGAGTGCAGGGAAACAAGAACTGAACTTCCTTCAAAAAGGGTTTCTATTATTCTCAATGTATCCTTGCGGGCACGAAACAGGTCTACGTCGGGAGATGCTGTCTGGAGTCGTTCAAGCAGTGGAGCAATGTTAAACCGGACGGCCGTAAAAACCATCTGGTATTCCCTCATTTTGTGTATAAATCGTTCAAGTTCCAGAGATCCGCCTGAAGTTTCCGGCGTTTTAGTCAGCTGGAACAGCTTTATCCTTGTGAAATAACTTCCAATGGCATGCTGGACAGGTTCTATTTCCGCCTGGGAAAGCTTGCGAACCTTATCCGTGTCATAGGTGTCGGATAGTATCATAACAAGACCGGAACATAGACTTTCTGAGTAGACTGGTAGTATACAGACTTCATCAAGAAGGGCAAACTCTCTGGAACTAAGATACGGCTGAATAGTGGACAGCTCTGATGGTACAATCCATGCACCTCTTGCAGATTGTACGGTGAGGAACTCCGGAGGTATACGCAGGCGGTTTCGGCTGGTTATATCCAGCCCGGTCTGAGCTCTGGGAAGAAAAAATTCTGATTCTGATGAACGAGTAAGCAGTGCTCCTTTTTTTATGGAGAAAGCTTTCTTCAGCAGCTCAAAAAGCTCCGCAATTCCTTCAAGAGAAGGGCTTAGTTCGGAAATTCCTGCGGCTAAGCGGATTATTCCGTCGGTATTAGGCTTATCAGCAGACGGAGTTGTTTCAGTTCTTTTTTTTTTAGCTGTTCCCGCGGGAACAGCTGTTTTTACAGGGCGGTTTTTCTGTGCTGCAGGTCCGGTATGTTCAGCTTTTGACAGCAGGCCTCCGGACCGGGGGGACTGCTGTGTTGAAGCTTTATCCAGAAGCCCCATCAGCCGGAAATTCCCAGTTCATCAAAAAGTTTGCGGTACACTTTATAATGTTCCGATTTTCCAAACTCCTCAATCTTTTCGTCCGGCAGAGATTCCAGCAGCTGGTCCATGTAGGAAAGCACCGACTTTATCTCACTCCGAAGGTTCGGGTCAAGCTCAAGGGATGATGCTTCTTCCTCTGCAGCTTCTGGTATCTCTACAGACTCTTCGTCAGGGAAGGATTCATCAATTTCCAGTATTTCATTTTCCGGGAAATCAGCTTCCGCCATTATTTCTGTTTTGCTTTCTGTATTCTCAATGGCATCATCTGTGGAAAAATCCGATTCATTCGAAGTGTCTTCAGAACTGATATCGAGTTCAATTTCTTCCTCAAACGCAAAATCATCATCAGGAAGATCTTCATTCAATCCTTCCGACTCCGGTTTGTCGGTTTCTTCTGTTTCAAGATCAAAATCTTCAAGTTCGAGATCTGAGAAATCCGGTTCATCTTCCGAAATTGACTCTTCTATTATCAGATTCTCTTCTGCAGAGGGAGTTCCTTCGATGTTAAGCTCATCCTCATCAGAGAGTGATTCTTCGATGGAAAATTCTTCTTCTTCAGGGAGGGGCTCTTCGATAGAGAGCTCCTCCTCTTCGGGGAGGGCCTCTTCGATGCTGAACTCTTCCTCTTCGGTGAGGTCATCTTCGATGGTCAGCTCCTCTTCTTCGGGGAGCATCTCTTCGATGGACATATCTTCTTCATCAATCAGGGCATCGTCAGCACCGGTATCCCCAGCCATTGGCAGGATATCTTCACCGGAGAGTAGAAGGTCGGAATCGGAACTGCCCATATCAAGGGAAAGCTCTTCAGGCAATTCCTCCACATCATCTTCAATGGATTCATCGGTAATATCCGGAGCAAAGTCATCCAGGTTCAGTTCATCGTTTTCTGTATCGTCTTTATCCAGGGTGAGGTCGAGGTCATCCAGATCATCCAGCCCGTCGTCAGATTCAAAGGATTCCTCCGGAGAAAGATCAAGCTCTTCTTCTTCCTGATTGAGATCGGCCTCATCCAGGTCTAAATCATCATCCAGGCCGGATAGATCAAGATCATCGGACAGATTAATTTCCGGCTCTTCCGGAATATCTTCATCTGCATCCACAGTAAGATCATTAAGATTGATATCGACCATATCTTCGGGAGCTTCGGATTCCTTACCGGTTTCTTCAGTAACATCCGCTGTATTGAGAATATTATCAAGCTCATCACCGGTTAGTGCTATTGTCTCGTCCTCGTCGTCTTCAAAAAAGCTGTTCAAGTCTTCTTCTTCCTCGACGTTTTCTATTTCAACACCTGCTGCTGCCGGTACTGAAGGTTTAAGGCTTGTGAGTTCGCTCTTGAGTGATGCCAGTTCATCTCGTATAGAGTGGAGTTCTTCTTCAATTTTTCTCAGTATTGAAGATTTTTCTTCTATTTCCGTATCCAGTTCAGCCGGGCCGGCTCCGGAAGTTTCCGGTGAAACGATGTTTTCCTCCACAAGTTCTTCAATGGAAAGCTCCGGAAGATCATCCTCTTCATCTGAGAGATCGCTCAGCTCTATCTCTTCCGGCTCTTCGTCAGAGATGGATACTTCTATGTCTTCGAGGGTCTCTTCAAGTGTTTTATCAATCTCATCACCAGTGTCGAACTCATCCAGGGATATCTCTTCCAGTTCATCCTCGATGTCTGCGGGGAGGGTTTCAAGTTCTTCTGCCGTTTCTTCCGCGACAACGGTTTCTTCCAGGGGTTCTTCTTCTATATCTAGGTCGATATCGAAAAAGTCATCATCTTCCTCTGCATCGTCATTGAAAATCGGTTCTTCAAGCTGGAGATCTTCTTCGAATGATGCTTCCCCGGGAATATCATCTGCTTCTTCAAGGAAATCATCCAGAGAAACATCGGTAAGATCCTCAACAGCATTGTCTTCCTGTATATCATCATCTTCTTCAGGGAGTATGTCTTCTTCCGGTTCTTCTTCTGTCATACCTGAAAAATCATCGCTGAGGTCTTCCAGCTCGGGAAGGTCAAAATCATCTTCGCTGCTATCATCTGAGTCGCTGGTAAAATCATCTATGCTAAGGTCTTCTTCATCCAGGGAAGGGATTTCCCTGAAAACGGTATCGGTTTCAAGATCAATATCGTCCTGATCTGTATCTTCATCGGTATTCAGAGCGGCATCGAGATCACTGAGATCATCCAGATCTTCAAGACTGAAATCTTCATCTATAGAATCATCCGAGAGTGAATCCTCATCTTCATCTGACTCATCTGAAAAGGAATCATCTTCATCTGAAAAGGAATCATCTTCATCTGAAAGGGAATCATCTTCATCTGAAAGGGAATCATCTTCATCTGAAAGGGAATCATCTTCATCTGAAAGGGAAAGGTCCGCGTCTTCGTCACTTTCTTCTTCTTCAAAGATATTGTCCTCTTCGGGAATATCGGATTCAAGATCACCCAGGAGTTCCTCTTCTTCTTCAGTTAAGAAAGAGGATACTTCACCGGATTCCGGTAGATTCTCAAGAGAAAATGATTCTGCTTCGCCGGTCTCTTCAATATCTTCCGGGCCGGATTTTACCCAGACGCCGTATTCTTCAAGAGAACCGTCTTCAGCTTTGAGAATATCGTCCGTATCCAGTGTATTATTGTCCTGATTTATAGAATTGTCCTTCTCTACACTCATGGCTGTCTCCCGGATTATACTTCACAGTACTCAATATATCGGCAAGAATCAATCATCCATTGAATGGAAAGTTACCATTCCCTTAAAGCCTATAATATACTGTACCAAATATCCATTATTTTAAAGTTTACCTCCGGTTTACCGTTATTAAAAGTATGAAGATAGGATCCAGAATTCTTTTCAGCCTTTATGCTGGTTTTGTTGTTGCAACTCTGGTGCATATTATTTATGGCCCGGCCGGACTGTTTGCTTATGGAAATATTGAGAGTGAAGCTGTTAAACTTGAGAAAAACCTGGAAGAGCTGAAGGGTATTCATACCGCTCTCTCGGTTGAATTTGATTCTCTGCGCCGTTCCGGTGAGCAGGTTGCACTCAAAGCACGGGATCTCGGGTATCTGAATGAAGGGGAAGGTATTATTGACGTTCCCTATATATGGCACCCTTCCAGAAGTTATTATGCCGTTGGAAGGATGGTAGGAGCTGATAGAACAATACGCTCCCGCAGTCAGCTCGGACTTGCCGCAGGGCTGATTGTCATGACTATTGTATTTCTTCTTTCCGGAAGTGTGGATACTGCAGACCCCGGAAGAAAACGGGCACGCTTAAAGGTTGTCTCTCCCGGACAGGCTGGACCGTAGATTATAAAGAATAATTTTCCTTGCATCCTTTCCGTTCTTTCGTCTATGCTGTATCAATGAAAAACGCCCCTGGAGGCATTCTGCTTGAATTTGATGATTTCCCTCCATCGCCGGAAGTTCTGGCTCGCCTTATTCTGCGGGCAGGCGAACTATCCGCCGGACGGGTTCTGATTCATGCTGGTCGTCAATTCTGCTGGGGTTTTGATGATGCCCTGCGTGACTGTGCTGCTTATCCTGAAGAGGTTTTTCAGGGGATAATGTCTCTTGGAGAGAAGCGTGGCATCTGTTTTCTTCCTGTTATTACCCCATCAGATATTGATACCTTTATTTCCGCCCATGCAAGCACCTCGAAAGCCTTCAGGGAAGGGAATACCTCTGTACTGCTCAAGCTCCTTCAAAGGATTGTTGAAGGCCTTGTTGAGGATCTGCTATCGGTGTTTCGGGATGCTGAATTTGTGATATTCCTATCGGATTCCGGAAAGAGCAGAACCGGCCATCTGATTTTGGATCATCCGGAGGTTCTGTCGGAAGCAGGGGATGCGGCTGACATAGTTCTGAAATATGTTGAACGCGGGGATTTGCTGCAGTTTATTCCCGGTTCGGCGGAATCGGAGGAGACTTTGGTTCCGGTTTTTCCCGGGGGCGATGAATTTTCCCTCCCTGCACCTCCCGGATGGCTAGGGCTTTTGGATGAGAGTTATGAGTCGGTAACAGAATCCTTTCTCAGCATATATAAAAAGACAGACAATGTGCTTAAAGAACTCTGGTCCGGTCTCCGGTCCGCCTGGGAGGGCCGCGGGTACAGCGTAGAAGATGAGAGTGCCGAAGTTCACCTCTTATACGAGCTGCTGGGCCGCCTTGATACTGCTGCAGAACCGCTTTTTTCCCGGGACTGGTTTATCAGCCGCCGGAAGAAATGGATAAGAGGCTTTACCCGGGCTTTTATGTATCAGCAGGTGGAGGATGATCGCTTCGGCAACGATCTTTCCATACTCCTTTCTCTACTTGAATCCGGTCAAAAGCAGGGCCAGGATTTGCAAAAAGTTTTTTCAGCCAGGGGCGAAGAATGAGTATGTTACCGGTTATATCTACAGACAGTACTATCAATCTGGAGCTTGCAGAAATAATCAAACGGGATTTTTCCGATGTTGAACCGGTCTTTCTGCATACAAAGGAAGAGGTACTTGAACATCTGAAGTTTGAGCTGCCGGAACTGGTTATCTATAATCTGGGAGATGAAAATATAGATATCCGGTCTATTCTCGATGAGGTCCTGCAGGACGCCTGGATTCTTTACGGCGGAATAATTGGAATCGAAGGGGCTGATGGTCCCGGGCTGCCGGAAGAGTATCTGAAGCAGTTTAATTTTCTGTCACGAATAAGCCGGTCTTCTCTCGATTTCAGTTTCGCCAGGGCCTTCCGGATTATTCACCAGAACAGGAATATTTTGTTTCACCGGGATTTTTATAACAAGATTCTGGATACCGTAAACGGAACATTCATAATCGACAACGATCCCTTTGACATAAAAACCTATGCACATCTTGTTACCAACTATCTGTATAATGCTGACTTTCTTAACATGGAGATGAGAGATCGGCTGCAGGTTTCGCTGATGGAGCTGCTTATGAATGCCATCGAACACGGCAACTGCTGCATAAGCTACAGTGAGAAAAACCAGTGGCTTGGTTCCCACGGGGATATTTTCGGTCTCATCCGGGAGAAAAACAGCAGTCCGGAGATTGCCGGAAGAAAAGTCCGGCTGACCTATCAGATTACCAATGAGGAGTCCCGTTTCACCATCTGCGATGACGGGGACGGGTTCGACTGGCGTGCTGCCATGTCCAGTACTTCAGCTCAGGATACGCTGGAGAAGCACGGACATGGGATCAAGATGTCCGAATACTATCTCCACGGTCTTGAATACAACGAAGCAGGAAACTGTGTCTCTTTTTCTGTAACCCACCGGCAGGATGGTGTGAATTCAGTACCTGCCATATTCAAGGATCAACGGGAACAGTTTTTTAACGATGGAGAGGTTGTTTTTTCCGAAGATGAGGAATCCAACAACCTTTATTATATTGTAAACGGGAGCTTCGATGTAACTTCCAGGGGAAAACTGCTTTCCACCCTTACGCCGGCAGATATGTTTCTCGGCGAAATGTCATTCCTTGTAAACAACCGGCGTTCCGCCACAGTAGCTTCCCGGGGAAAGAGCTCTCTGATAACAATTACCAAGGTCGATTTTGTCAATCTTATCCGCAAAAATCCCCACTACGGAATGTTTCTTGCCCGTCTTCTGGCCCAGCGGCTGCAGAAGCTGAATGAGTATACGGCCAGGCTTCAGGTCTGATACATAAGAAAGTTTCTATTGAAGATTTATCCCCTTTCCTGATAAAGTGTAGCCCACACGACTGGCGCTGTATACAAAGGCGGATCTAACCGCCGGGAAGTCTTTCGCCGCTGTCCCGCGCGCCTGGGGAAGCGACGCAATCTACTGTTATCTTTCACTGGAGGATTATCCATGAACATTACCAAAGAGTATCTATCCGCCACCCCGGACCCTGATGCAGGCGCACTTGCCTATATCGCGTCCCTCGAAGCAGTACACGCCGTCGCTCCGGAGATTGCTGCCAAAACTGTACAGGAGCTTGCGGACCAGCGCTCCAACCTGAAACTCATTGCCAGTGAGAACTACTGTTCTCTCGCTACCCAGCTTGCCATGGGAAACCTCCTTACTGATAAATATTCAGAAGGTTTTCCTTTTCACCGTTTTTATGCCGGCTGTGACAATGTTGACGCCGTAGAAAGCCGGGCAGCAGAAATAGCCTGTCAGATTTTCGGTGCTGATCATGCCTATGTTCAGCCTCATTCCGGTGCGGATGCAAACCTGATTGCCTACTGGGCAATCCTGTATCAGAAGGTAGAGGTTCCCGGCCTTGAAGAACTGGGTGAAACCAATCCTTCCAACCTTTCCCGGGAAGACTGGGACAAGCTTCGGGAAAAACTCGGTAACCAGCGTCTTCTTGGCCTGGATTACTACTCAGGCGGTCACCTTACCCACGGCTACCGGCATAATGTTTCCGCCCAGATGTTTGATTCATACACCTACACAGTAGACAGAGAGACTGGTCTTCTTGACTACGATGCCATAGAAGCCCAGGCAAAAGAGATTAAGCCCCTTATTCTGCTTGCTGGATATAGTGCCTATCCCCGTAAGATTGATTTCAAACGGATGCGGCAGATTGCCGATGGTGTAGGCGCTGTGCTTATGGTTGACATGGCTCACTTTGCCGGACTCGTTGCCGGTGGTGTTTTTGATGGTGACTACAATCCTGTAGCTCATGCCCATGTTGTTACCACCACCACCCATAAAACACTGCGGGGGCCCCGGGGCGGTATGGTTCTCTGCACAGAGGAGTTTGCCGAGGCTGTAGACAAGGGATGTCCCATGGTTATCGGGGGACCCCTGCCTCATGTTATGGCAGCGAAGGCTGTTGCATTCACCGAAGCCGCGAAGCCTGAATTCAAGGCATACGCAGCAAAAATCGTAGAAAACTGTCAGGCCATGGCAAACTACTGTCAGGTGGAAGGCATGACCGTCGCAACCGGCGGAACCGACAACCACCTCTTTCTGGTTGATGTCCGCGGCTTCGGCCTTAACGGCCGTCAGGCGGAAAGCGCACTCAGAGAGAGCGGTATCACCATGAACCGGAACTCTCTTCCCTTTGATCCCAACGGCGCCTGGTATACCTCCGGTCTCCGCATGGGTACAGCGGCGGTTACAACCCTCGGTATGGGGGACGCTGAAATGAAGGAGATTGCCTCCATTATCCAGCTGGTTCTCAGCAATACCAAACCGGCAACAATAAACACCGGTAAAAATGCAGGTAAGCTCTCCAAGGCGAAATATGAAATAACCGACGGAGTAATAGAAGAGGCCAGAAGCCGGGTAAAAGCCCTGCTGGATACGTTCCTCCTCTATCCGGAACTCGATTTAACGTTTATGCAGAAAAATTTTCAGTAAGGAGTCATCATGGCGGATTATAAAATCACTCCCCGCAGTGCCACCAGTACTGCCGGCAGGCGAATGGCCGGGGCGCGCAGTCTCTGGCTTGCCAACGGCATGCAGCAGAAACAGTTCGGCAAACCGATTATAGGAATCGCCAACTCGTTTACCCAGTTTGTACCCGGTCATGTCCATCTTCATGAGATTGGTCAGCAGGTAAAGGGCTGGATAGAGGAGCAGGGCTGTTTTGCCGCTGAATTCAATACCATTGCCATTGACGACGGTATTGCCATGGGACACGATGGAATGCTCTACAGCCTTCCGTCCCGTGATCTTATTGCTGACAGCGTTGAGTACATGAGCAATGCCCACTGTGTGGATGCCCTGGTCTGTATTTCCAACTGTGATAAAATCACCCCGGGTATGCTTATTGCCTCCATGCGGCTCAATATTCCGGTTATCTTTGTTTCCGGTGGTCCCATGGAAGCCGGCGTCGTGGATGAGAAGAAATATGACCTCATTGACGCCATGATCATGGCTGCGGATGATAGTGTGGATGATGAGACAGTTGCAAAGATTGAAGCGAGTGCATGTCCGACCTGCGGCTCCTGTTCCGGAATGTTCACTGCAAACTCAATGAACTGTCTTGCCGAAGCAATCGGTCTGGCGCTTCCCGGCAATGGTACAGTTGTAGCAACCCATGCAAAGCGTACTGATCTTTTCAAGGATGCGGCAAAACGGATTGTTGAAATGACCTACGCCTACTACCGGGATGGTGATGAATCGGTTCTTCCCCGGAATATCGCCAACCGACAGTCGTTCCTCAACGCAATGACTCTGGATATAGCCATGGGAGGTTCTACAAATACCATTCTTCACCTCCTTGCAATTGCCAAAGCCGGAGAGGTTGATTTTACCCTTCAGGATATTGATGAACTTTCCCGTAAGGTTCCCTGCCTCTGCAAGGTTGCGCCTTCTTCCCACTACCATGTAGAGGATGTAAACCGGGCAGGAGGAATCCTCGGTATTATGGCAGAACTTGACCGAATTGGTCTGCTTGATACTTCTGTTAAGCGGAACGATGGTCTGACTCTCAAGGAGGCTCTGGCAAAATACGATATTATGGCTTCAACCCTGAGTGCAGAAGCTGAATCAGTTTACCGGGCAGCTCCCGCGGGGGGACGGAATCTGGTTATGGGATCTCAGCAGGCAAAATTCAAAGAGCTGGATACCGATCGGGTAAACGGGTGTGTCAGGGACAAGGAGCATGCCTACTATCAGGACGGCGGACTTGCTGTTCTATTCGGCAATATCAGTCAAAAAGGTGCTATTGTCAAAACCGCCGGGGTGGATCCTTCCATCTTCAAGTTTGAAGGTAAGGCTAAGGTTTTCAACTCCCAGGATCAGGCGGTTGACGGAATCCTCAACGGAAAAGTTCAGGCCGGTGATATTGTCATTATTCTTTACGAAGGACCCAAGGGTGGGCCGGGAATGCAGGAAATGCTCTATCCAACTTCCTATCTCAAGTCCATGCACCTCGATAAAGCCTGTGCCCTTATTACCGACGGACGTTTTTCCGGAGGTTCTTCGGGGCTCTCCATCGGTCATGTTTCGCCGGAAGCAGCAGCCGGCGGAGATATTGCCCTGGTTCAGGAGGGCGACACTATCCTGATAGACATCCCCAACCGGAGGCTGGATCTTGTTATAGGCGATGAGGAACTATCCTCCCGCAGGAAAGCAATGGAAGCAAAAGGTAAGGATGCCTACAAACCGGTGGGCAGGGAACGGATGGTTTCTGATGCGCTTAAAGTGTTTGCAGCCTTTGCCTCTTCTGCTGATACCGGCGCCGCCCGGATGATTCCGGAATAGCGCAGTATTCGGTTTTTCATCTTTGGAAAATCAGGCCCCTCCGATTTTTCGGAGGGGCTTTTTTGTTTTCATCAATGAAGTGACATCTGTATGCCGTCATGGTAATATCGGCACAGATGAAAAAGCTGAATTTTATTTATACAAGTATTCTTGTCCTTCTTTTGGGCTGTTCTCCTGTTGAGCACACTTCGGTTCCGACAGAGAAGGAAATCGAGACAGTCTCCAATCCGGTACCAGAGATAGTGCCGGCAAATAAGATTTTTCCCACCGGCAGAGAGCCGAAGCAGGTACTTTTTTCTGATGACTGCATCAATCTGATTGTTCCCCTGCTGCAGGGCCCGGGAATCAGTCTTATCAACACTCAAAGCGGAGCTGTCCGATGTATTGAAGTACCCGACTACGGGAGCAGGGAAGGGTTTGTCGAGGCGGTATTCAATCCGACAGGCACTTTATTGTATGTCTCTCAGATGACCACCGGTATGATTCATGTGTTTTCTCCTGAAGCAGAATATCTTCACAGCTTCTCCTCCGGCGGAGACTGGTCCAAGGTTATCGCCTTTTCTCCCGACGGTGCAATTCTGGCAGTATCCAACTGGCTCAGCAATACCGTAACTATTATAGATACGGTCTCTGAGAAGGTTTTAACCTACCTATCATCAGATGGTGCTGAAGTCCCCCGGGGAGTCGTATTTACCCGGGACGGAAGCTCTGTTCTGGTAGCTTTTTTCGGCAGTGGAGATATTGTCTTGTATTCCACTGCAAACTGGGAAGAAATGGTTCGCATACACACCGGTGGGGCTCCCAGGCATATTGTACTGCATCCGGCTAAGCCTCTGGCGTATATATCCAATATGGCCAGCCGTAAAGTTCATATACTGAATCTGGAGAATCAGCACATTATCGCCGATTTAAATGTTGGCCCCAATCCGAACACCATCGATCTTAATCCCGACGGTTCACGCCTGTATGTTTCCTGCCGGGGATTAAATAACCCCGAAGACTATACCCTTCCCAGTCCGGAAAACGGTGAAGTGCATGAAATTGATACAATAACCCTGGAAACTGTGCGGATTATACCCGGCGGAAATCAGCCTACAGGTCTGGATGTTTCAGGTGACGGACGATTTCTCGCATTTACCAATTTTCAGGATAATACAGTGGAACTGCGCCCTCTATTCTGACTGAACAGCAGCCGGTTTTCTGAGAATATATCCTTCCTCAACGGTAACCGACGGGCGGATAAAGTACTTCTTGCTGTGATCCGCTTTCTGTACCGGCTGCATGTTTTCATCAAAGAGTTCCCAGCGGGTATCCTCAAGAAAAGGAATATCCGGTCCTACAAACTGAATTGCATCACTGCTAAGAATCTGGTTCTTGACATCCAGTTCAAATATTCCCGGATTATCCGCAACCTCTTCAAGGATAGACCCGAGAAAAACAAAGCGTCGCTGATAAACCAGTTTTGTTGGCACCTCTATATCCGACTTGTCGAAGAAAAATCCTGTTGAATATTCTCTATGGCTCACATTGAAAAGATCTTCCCTGTACGTGTCAAGATTGGGATCTGCTTTGCCATCCAGGGCATCCAGGGTTTTTCGATAGGCCCTGGTAACGACAGCTGCGTAGTAGATGGATTTCATTCTGCCTTCAATCTTGAAGGAATCTATACCTGCATCTTTCAGCTCTTTCAGGTGATCAATCATGCAGAGGTCTTTTGACGAGAGTATGGTGGTGAAGTTTTCTCCCTCTTCAACGGGATAGTACTCACCCGGACGTTCCGACTCTTCCAGTACCCGGTATTGCCAGCGACAGGAGTGTGAGCAGTGACCTTCGTTGCCACTCCGGTCAGCCATGTAGGCACTGAGGAAGCAGCGTCCCGAGTAGGCAAGACACATTGCCCCATGAACAAAGGCTTCAAGCTCAAGGTTCGGAACAGCTTTGCGAATATCGGATATCTCTTTCAGGCTGGTCTCCCGGCCGAGGATTATACGACTGAAGCCGAAATCCTGATATACCTTCGCAGAATCGGCATTTATGCAGTTTGCCTGGGTGGAGAGATGTAATGGAATATGAGGAAATGCCTTTTTCAGTATTGATGCGGCTCCAAGGTCGGAGACAATAAATGCATCGAGTGGATACTCAGCCAGATAGTCAAGATTTTCCCGGAGGCGGATAAGATCCTCATTATGAAAGAAAATATTCAAAGCGGCGTAAAGCTTTTTATTCCCTTTCATCCGGCGGATGGTCCGAAACTCATCCTCATGGAAATTCTCAGCCCGTGCCCGCAGACTGAAGTTGCGGATTCCAATATAGACCGCGTCCGCTCCATAGCGGTAGGCGTATCCCAACTTTTCTATATTCCCTGCAGGAGCAAGAAGTTCACTCATTTTCAGGTCCTGTGTGCCTTAAACCATTCCAGGTTTTCGTTGATAAAATAGAGGAAATAGTGCTGAATACCGTTAAAATACTCTACAGTCATCTGTGCTGCAGGAATTCCGATGTAGCGGTAATGCCAGCACTCCCAGGAGTAACCGGTAATACATTCATACCCTCTGGGGTAGGAGAGGGTAAAACCGTAGTCCGGTGCGTGTTCATATAACCATTTGCCTTCGGGAGTTTCTGCAAATTCATCGGTAATTGAGCCGAAATCAATGGTGGTCCCTAACTGATGCTGGCTGGTTCCCGGTCGTGCCGAGATCCTTGAGGCTTCCTCCTCGCCCATCTCCCGCACATAACGGGCGAAAAGACCTTTCTGATACTCGTAAGAGCGGTAGCTGGAAGAGTAGACGAGTTTAATCCCGTCCTCCCGGGCTGCGGCATCCATCCGCAGTACCGAGGGCATTATCATTTCCCGCAAACTCAGATCAGTACGGTTCAACAGCAGCGGGTAGTCCGTCAGGGGACGGAGATCCTCAGGGATATAGTCCGATGGAAGGGCATGCTGTTTATCTGCCAGGAGATACAGCTCTTCCGGCGCATTGGTAATCTGTTTCATCAGGTTCAGGAACTTTTCCGGAGCCGCTGTAATTCTCCCGGCCAGCTCTCGATCCTTGAGCAGTCCGGTAAAATAGATCAGATCTTCAGAGCTGATTGAAAAGTCCTGAATAATGGGCTGGGGGGTGGGTTCTGCAACAACTACAGGCTGCTTTTGTGTACAGCCTGCAAGGGCGAGAATTAGGAGTACGGATGCAGTGGTGTTTCTGGTAAAAATCATTGTACCTCTTTCTTTATACTTTTCTCAGTCCGGGAAGAAGCAGATCAAGAACCTCTTCCATACGTTCTACGGGATGAAAGGTAATACCCTTTCGGATATTTTCCGGTATTTCATCCAGATCCCGTTCGTTTGAAGCGGGAATAATTATATGCTTCAGTTTATTTCGCCGGGCGGCAATGACCTTTTCCTTCAGCCCGCCAATGGGGAGGACATTTCCCACCAGTGAGAGTTCTCCAGTCATGGCGAAGTCGGCTTTCATTTTTTTCCCCGCAGCCAGTGAAATCAGGGCCGATGTCATGGTAATTCCAGCCGAAGGGCCGTCCTTGGGAGTTGCTCCTGCAGGTATATGCAGATGTACCTGGTTTTTTTCAAACCAGGAGGCCTCTATGCCGTACTCCGCGGCGATATGACGGGCGTGGGTAAAGGCTATTCCGGCGGATTCCTGCATGACATTGCCCATCTGCCCGGTAAGTCTGAATCCTTCTTTGCCGGGGTTGGATACCGCTTCTATAACCAGGATGTCGCCGCCGAAATTTGTCCACGCAAGTCCGATAGCGGTACCCGGTACCGCAGCCTGTTTCTTCACATCTTCCCTGAATACCGGTTTACCCAGATACTCTTCCAGTTCTTCGGTGCCGATTTTTACCGGCGACTTAGCCTCTTTCAGGATCAGCTTGGTGGCAATTTTTCTGGATATCCGGTCCACCGCCTTTTCGTAGTTACGCATACCCGCTTCCCGGGCATAATGTACGGCGATTGATGAGAGGGCGGCTTTGTTGAAACGGACATCCTTCTTTTTCAGACCGTGTTTTCCCAGGGATTTCGGGAGGATGTATTTGCGGGCAATCTCAATCTTCTCCTGCTCGATGTAGCCGGAGAGCCTGATAATCTCCATCCGATCCAGAAGGGGCCGGGGAATGGTATCCAGGGTATTCGCGGTGACAATAAAGAGTACAGACGAAACATCGAAGGGAAGGTCCAGATAATGGTCCCTGAAGGCAATGTTCTGCTCCGGATCCAGCACTTCCAGCAGAGCCGATGAGGGATCCCCCTGGTAACTGGAACCCATCTTGTCTATTTCATCTATCATGAATACCGGGTTGCGGGATTTTACAATCTTGAGGCCCTGGATGATTTTTCCCGGCATTGCACCCACATAGGTTCGTCTATGTCCTTTTATTTCCGCCTCGTCCCGCATTCCTCCTACGGAAAAGCGAAAAAACTGCTTATTGAGAGCATGGGCGATGGATTTTCCTATTGAAGTTTTACCAACCCCGGGCGCGCCGACCAGACAGATGATCGATCCCTTGGTATCCTTTTTGAGCTTTCGTACAGCCAGGAACTCAATTATCCGCTCTTTGATCTCTTCGAGGCCATAATGATCGGCATCGAGGATTTTACGGGCTTCTTCAAGTTCGAATTCTTCCACTGCAGGCTCTTCCCAGGGGAGGGACACCACGGTATCGAGATAGTTTCTGGTTACAATGAACTCCGATGCGTTGGGGTCCATCAGGGCGAATTTCTCAAGTTCCCGTTCCACCGGTTCCTTGACCTCAGGCGGAAGGGGCAGGGTATCAATGGTTTCCCTGAAACGCTGATATTCACCGCTTTTTGCATCCACCGGCATGCCTAACTCTTTCTTTATCGCCTTGAGTTCCTCTTTCAGAAAGTATTCACGCTGGCTCTTTTCTATTTTCTCGTTAATCTGCTGCTGAATCTTCTTCTGAATTGTCAGGAGTTCCTGTTCTTTTTTGATATAGACAAGAACCTGCTCCATTCGCTGCTGAACATCCAGGGTTTCAAGTATTCCCTGCTGTTCCTCCCGCTTTATATTAAGAATGGAAGAGATGAAATCTGCAATTTTACCCGGATGATCAATGTTGATCATGTTCAGCCGCACTTCTTCGGAAAAAATCGGGTTGTTCTCCGAAAGTTGCTTCATTTCTGTAAGCAGTGCCCGGGAGAGGGCCTTTACCTCCAGGGTATCATCCTTCTGATCATCCAGATATTCAATCGCAGCGGAAAGGGGCTGCTCTTCCGTTATGAACTTCTTGATCCTGAAGCGCTTGAGAGTTGAAATAAATATATTCAGGCCGCCATCGGGCAGGTTTATCTTCTTGACAATTTTTGCCACCGTACCTACGGAGTAGAGATCTGCGCCGGAGGGGTTTTCCAGTTCTCCGTCTTTCATGAGCACAAGTCCGACAATGCCGTTGGACTCCGAAGCCTGATTGACAATGTCAATATCCTCTTTGCCGGAGATCATAAGAGGAGTAAAAATCCCCGGGAAAATAGGTCTCCCGTTTAAGGGAATAATAAACAGCTTGTTCGGTAAAATCTGATCTGCAGGAATTATTTGTTGTTCAGCCATGCGAACCTCATTTGATGAATATTCTTTGCGGGTCTATAAGGTACAAAGATTTATTGAAATCATCAATAGAAAGATGTATGATGCTTTCCTGATGAGCCGCGCCGGAGCAACGGAAGCCCTTATATTGAGGGCCTCCAGATTTGGGGATTACCATAAACAGCTGGAACTGCTGAGTCCTGAACTGGGTCTTCTCAAAGCAGTTGCATACGGAGCCTGTAAAGGTAAAAGCCGGCTTGTCGGAACCAGCGATCCATATTCAAGCTCCCGGCTTCAGCTCTACCGAAATCCGGTGAAGAACCAGTATAAGGTATCAGATATTGATGTGATTGAGAGCTATGAAGGTATCCGCATCGAACTGCACCGGACCTATGCCGCAGCCCTTGTTTCAGAAGTTATGATTGCTGCATATGCCGGAGGGGGCCCGGATTACAGTTATCCCTACGGCCTTCTGCGCAGAATACTCAAGCTCATCAGCGGAGCTGACAGGGAGATCTGCCGCCGCGCTGTTTTTCAGTTTCTTGTCCGCTTTCTGGCTCATGCCGGTTTTCTTGGATACGGTGATGAATGTGCCCGCTGCGGAACCCTGTTCCGAAGGGATGAAACTGCAACGGTCAGCCTCAAGGATGAGGGATTGTGTTGCAGTTCGTGTTCCGGACATGAGGATCCTCCGGTTTCACCGGGAATGCGACGTTACATAAGCAGTGCCCTGGAACAGCCTCTCTCCCGGGCCATGGAAATCGGTCCTGATGTGGAACTTTCGCGGGGCCTTGTCCGGATGCTGTCTGCGGTGCTGGACAGTACTCTGCAGCGGAAAGTCCGGTCATTTGATGTCTTCTTCTCTTTTGATATATATTCCAGCACGGGAGTTCAGCAGTGAAGGATTCAATACGCCTTTTTACCGCGTTTCCTCTTAGTCCCGAGATAAAAAAACAGGTATATTCACTGCAGAATCAGATTCGTAAAATCAGACAGCCGAATCTGCGGTTGATAGGTAAGTATGAGCTGCACATTACTCTCCATTTTCTGGGAGATACTGATCCCCTGCAGCTAAAGAATCTGCAGAGAATTCTTGCAGAGACAGCGGGTAAAGGGCGGGATGTACAGTTTACCGCAAAGGAGATCGGTGCCTTTCCGGCTATGGAACGGGCCCGGGGTCTAAGCCTGAATCTGGCTGATCCGAAGGGAGACTTCCAGCGTCTGTATCGTCTTTTTGAAGAGCCCCTGGTAAAGGCGGGATATTTAAAGCGCGAGGCCTCCTACAGTCCCCATATTACTCTGGCACGGGTGCGGGGTCGCCGGGGTATTGAAGTTGATGCAGCTTCACTTCCGCAGGTTGGTGGTGAGGGTGATATCTGGTACAGCGCAGACCGGGTCATACTCTATCGTTCCGAACTGACTCCGGCGGGAGCCAGGTACTTTCCTGAAGGAACATTTGTTCTGGGTTAAACATGGTAATAAGTTCTACGGAGTTGTATATAGATGCTTTGGCAAAAAAAAGAGATAGAGAGCGGTCTGGTTCGCAAGGTTGCCGATGAATACGGCCTGGATCTGCTCCTCTCATCCATTCTTGTAAGGAGAAATCTCCACAGACGTTCCGACATCAAGTTTGTGCTGGAAGATGATCTTATGTTCACCCATAACCCCTTTCTTTTTGTGGAGATGGAGGATGCGGTGGACAGGATTCACCGGGCTTTTGAAGAGGGAGAGAAAATCCTGGTGTTCGGCGACAGGGACGTTGATGGAATAACCTCCACTGTACTGATAACCCAGACCCTGCGGGACCTTGGCGGTGATGTTGAGTGGCGTGTTCCCATGGGAGATGACCCTTACGGCCTCAATATGGCAACAGTTGAGGATTTCGGCAGCAGGGACGGCACCCTGATTATTACCGTGGACTGCGGTATTTCCAACAAGCAGGAGATTGAGCGCGGCCTTGAGCTGGGGATAGAGACCATCGTGGTGGATCATCACAATCCGCCTGAGGAACTTCCTCCGGCGGTGGCTATAATCAATCCCAAGATAGAGGATTCGGGTTATCCCTTTCGAGATCTTGCGGGCTGCGGGGTGGTCTCCAAGCTTGTCTGGGCGCTCTACTTCTCGGGATCTCCCTTCTATAATCAGTCGGTCTGTCTTCTGAATATACGGCCGGGGAACGACAGTTATTTTATTGATGCTGTCCGGCTTGTTAACCTTGTGGAAACCGAAAGGATTACCGAGACCCTCAATTCCGGTATGGTTGGCCTTTCGGAAACCCGGCTTTACCGCTTCCTCGAGGGGGAAGAGATACTGGTATATGATGCTGAACTGCAGGAGATGATGCTGAGAAAGATTTTCGGCCCCGATACACTTATCGGGCTGAATGATCTGAAACCGGAAATCGAAAAAACTTTTCCATCGTTGAGAGGAAAGGGTGACAGCCTTCTCGCTCTGCGGGAAAAAAGCCGACTGGGAAAGTATGAAGAGAAGGGACTGGAAGAGATCGATGTTCTTGTAAACCTTTTCCGAAGCTTTGTAAACCGGAAAACTCCTTCACTGGCAGAGGATTATCCCAGAAGCCTCGACCTGGTTGCGCTGGGTACCCTGGCCGATCTGATGCCTCTTGTGGATGAGAACCGTATTCTTGTTCGTCAGGGACTGAAAGTTCTGAATGTTACCGGGCGTAAGGGCTTACGGGAACTTCTGTTCCAGAAGAATCTCCTGGGAAAACGGCTTGGAACAACAGATATTTCCTGGCAGTTGAGCCCGTCCATTAATGCCACCGGTCGTCTGGGCCGACCGGATACTGCTGTACGGCTGCTCCTTGCGGATGAAGAGGAACAACTGAAAGAGCTTGCCCAGGAGGTGGAAAATCTCAATCGGGAACGGCGTAAATTAGGTGAGACCGTCTGGGCCAAGGTTTTTCCGAAAACAAGGAAGAGCCTGGAGGAGCATGGTGAAAATCTTGTAGTTATCTCCGATGATTCAATTCATCGGGGCATAACGGGAATCCTTGCTTCACGGCTTTCGAACACTATGAAGGTTCCCGCCATGGTGGTAGCCCATTTTGACGGCAAGGCAGTAGGCTCCATGCGCTGTGCCCCGCCATTCAATGTGCGGGATTTTATGGCAAACTTTTCTGATCTGTTTATCGATTTCGGCGGCCATGACTGTGCCGGCGGGTTCTCCATGCCGGAGGAAAATTTTGCAACCTTTACTCACAGGGTAAGAACCTTTGCAAAAAACATCACACCTGTGGAAACTCCGGAAGAGGCACTGGTAATTGATGCGGAGCTTCCACCCTCCTACATGAATCCCGACCTGATTAAGATACAGGAGAGCTTTGAACCATACGGTGAGGGAAATCAGCCACTGGTTTTTTTGGCCAGGAATATGAAGATTGTTTCTGCAGATCCCATGGGGCGCAAGGAAATTGTCCATCTGAAACTGCTCCTTGAATCCGGTGCTCACAAGTGGCCTGCGGTCTACTGGAATGCAGCATCCCGTCTTGGAGATGATTTTGAGGTTGGAGATACCGTGGACGTAGCCTTCCGTCTGGGCAGAAACTATTTTAACAACGCGGAAACCCTGCAGCTTACCGTTCTTGACCTGTGTCGTCCTGCGAATGTGCGTATAGAGAGTGTTTCCTCCCTGACTGAGAATTAAGGCAGCAGGAATTGAAAAAATCAGAAAAAAAAGGCGGAGCAGCCCTTATTGTAGGACTGCTTCTCTGCCTGAAGGCGTTTTCCTGGGAGGTGGATACCAGCCTCTGCTCTCCCGGAGGTATTATCAGTGTCAAATGCATGGCAGACGAAGGAATTGTTACCGGGATTCTTTACGGGGATGACAGAAAACTCTCTTCCGGGGAGGTTTTTGCTCTTGCCGGAGATCACCGTCTTCTAATTCTGCCTGTTCCCTGTGATGCCGAGGATCCTGCGGGACGGGTGGAATTGCTGTTTAAAAACGGAAGCAGAGAATCCGTCGGGGTAGGCTTTTCCAGTCGCGATTTTACGGCAGAAGAGATTCCGCTGAATGGATCAATGACCAGTCTCAGGCAGAGTGATGATCCCAGAAAGGTGAATGAATCCCGTCGTTTGTGGGAGATCCTCTCTTCATTCAATCCTGATGCGGTTCCGTCTTCGGCATTTATTCTTCCAGTGGGAGGGGCACGGGAGAGCAGTCATTACGGAGATCGCAGGATATTTCTTTATTCCGGCGGCGAAAGCAGTCGGTCCCTCCATTATGGAATAGATTATGCTGTTCCTGTGGGGACGCCGGTAAAAGCTCCCGCCGCCGGTACAGTGATCCTTGCCGTTGATCGAAAACTTACGGGCAACAGCATGGTTATAGAGCACGGTCCCGGCATATATACCCTCTACTATCACCTGGACAAATTGATGGCAGACGAAGGCAGCAGGGTGGAGCAGGGAGAAATTATCGCTGAAAGCGGGATCACGGGACTTGCCACAGGCGCTCATCTTCACTGGGAGCTGCGGGTGAATGGAGTTCCTGTGGATCCCCTTCTTTTTCTCAACCGCCCGGTAGTGAGAATCCCTTAACAGTTGCACTTTACCGGAGTAAAAAAACGGTGTAATAATTATATAAAGGTGTAATTTTCAAATCCGGAGTTTATGAATGTATACACACAGAAACTCTCTTATTATCGTGACATTTCTTTTATTTAGCCTGACTCTTTTTGCAGAACGCCCGGAGTGGACGGTTCACCTTCCGTTTACCGAGGACGCCTTCTGGGGCGTCGGTCATGCCGGAAGCCAGGCAGAAGCTTCAAATCTGGCGAAGCAGGAGATTCTGATGCAGCTCTGCAGCCGTGTAAAGGCAGTGATAACCATGGAAACTTCATCTGCCGGCGGGCGGGAGGTGGCAGATGAAAAAATGGATACATTCTTTGGCCATAACACCCTCAGGGGTGCTGAGCTGGTGGAAAGTTTTCAGGAAGGCGACCAGTTCTGGATCCTGATGAAGTACTGCGAAGATTGCGGCAACAGTCTTATTAAAAGTGCTCTCTACCGCTATGAGGAAGAGCTGGATTATGACAGCGGAAAACTGTATGAAAAAGTCTCCTCCACTGCCGTTGATCAGGCATTCCTTGTGGAGCGTCGTTTGAAGGAACTCAAGCTGCAGGATTATCGTGCAGAGGATATTCTGGTCCGTTTTGATGATAACCGGGTTCTCATTATGATTGTAAACTTTATTCCCGACGACGCTGCCCTTTCGGAGAGCCAGAAAAAGGGGCTGATAACCATCAGTGAGACTCTTTTGAAGGAGCTGCAGGAACTGAACTACAGGAGTATTTCCATTACAGGCCATGCCAATCCAACGGGAAAAAGTAATGAGGAAGCAGAACTGATGGAACTGTCGCATCTGCGTGCTGAAACTCTGGCAGAATACCTTGCCGGTGCCGGAATAACCATTAATGAAGTAGACTGGAAAGGTGGAGATGTGCTTATAGGTGATACTTCTACTCCTCTGGGCCGTGGTTTGAACCGGCGCGTAGAAATTGCTGTTAATTTTGAGTAATGCATCAATCTTGACACTCCCAATGAATTCCGCTTTAATTACGGCCATCGCATGTATATTTACAGCGGAGGGAGGTGATTTTCTATCGCCAATATAAAGATCGATGAAGGCGAGCCCCTTGAAAAGGCAATCAAGCGCTTCAAGCGCATGGTAGAGAAAGAGGGCATTATCCGCGAATGGAAGAAGCGGGAATATTTTGAAAAGCCTTCCACCATCAAAAACCGCAAGAAAAAGGCTATGGAGCGGAAGCAGATGAAAAAACTGCGGAAGATTCAGGCCTCCAAAAACTACTGATTTTTGGAAATATTCTTATACGTGTTTAGTACACGTGCTGAAGGGGCTCCCATTGCCGGAGCCTCTTTTTTTACCCTTTTTACCGGACTTTTCACCCGGTTTTGCACGTTTTTACCTTTCCAAGGCCCCTTTCAAGGCTTTATACTGGGAGGGATTAACCGGGAACCGCAGTATCCTGCCGGTTCCTGAGTGAATTTTTGATTATTCGGGGGATTCTATGATTGATCTTTCAACAGACTATATGGGACTGAACCTGCGCAACCCGATAATTGTCGCAAGTTCCGGTATGACTGCCAAGGCTGATAAAATAGCCGAGTGTGAAAAAGCCGGAGCAGGTGCTGTGGTTATCAAGAGCCTCTTTGAAGAGCAGATAAACGTGGACACAGCAGAACTCCTGCAGAGTATGAATTACATGTCTCATACCGATGGTTTTGATTTCGTTACCAGTGCAAGCAAGAATCAGCATATCGACGCCTATGTGGAGTTAATTGAAGAAGCCAAATCCCGGGTTTCCATACCGGTTATCGGTAGTGTTAACTGTGTTACCTCAGGCAGCTGGATAGAGTACGCAGCCAAGCTTGAAAAAGCCGGGATTGATGCACTGGAAGTGAATGTTTTTATAATGCCCGGTGATGCAGATCAGAACAGCCAGGCCATTGAAGACCGCTACATCGGGATTCTCAAGGAAGTTAAAAAGCATGTAACAGTGCCTGTTGCATTGAAAATCGGTTCGCATTTTTCCGGAATGGCCAATGTTATCCGGCGTTTTGAGAATAACGGCGCTGACGGAGTGGTTCTGTTCAACCGTTTCTACCGTCCTGATGTTGACATAGAAAATATGAAGATCATCCCTGCCAAGGTTTACAGTGTTGCCCAGGAGATGGCTTTGTCCCTGCAGTGGATTGCACTGCTTTCCGGTGAAATGGATATTCATTTCGCCGCGGCAACAGGTATCCACGACGGTAAGGGTGTTATTAAGCAGCTTTTAGTAGGCGCCCGGGCAACCCAGCTCTGTTCAACTCTCTATCGCAACGGGATAAGCTATATACAGCGAATTCTTGTGGAAGTTGAAGAGTGGATGACGCGTCATAATTTCTCCACTATCAACGATTTCCGGGGAAAACTCTGTCAGGAAGCCAGTGCCAACCCGGAAGCCTACGAACGTTCACAATATATAAAGGCGCTGGTTGGCATCAGCTAGGATCCTGATTATGCAGGATGAGCTTCTTGACCTGGTTGATGAAAACGACCGGGTTATCGGTACAGCCCTCAGGGGTGACTGTCACGGGAACCCTGAGAGCCTGCACCGTGCTGTGCATCTGTTTGTGTTTAATCCCGCAGGCGAGCTATATCTTCAGTTGAGGAGTATGTCCAAAACCGTGCAGCCCGGAAAATGGGATACTTCTGTGGGAGGGCATATATCCGCCGGAGAGGAATATGTGGATGCACTTTACCGGGAAACTGCGGAAGAGCTGGCCCTGGAGGAATTTTCCCCCTGTTTTATGTACCGGTATATACTGCATAACAGCTTTGAGTCGGAAATGATCTCAAGTTTTATCTGCGTTACCGATTCTGAACCGAATACGAACCCGGAGGAGATTTCTGAAGGACGATTCTGGTCGGAGCTGGAGATTGTGAAAAACCTCGGGACAGGAGTATTTACCCCCAACTTTGAGGATGAGTTTACCCGTTTCCTTGACTGGCGAAGGAAAAACCCCAGGCGTTTTTCCGTTCTTTTCTCCATGAACGGCAGCTGCGGGGATGAAGGAGAATAGTTTGGAACAGGAAGATGATTACAGGGATATTCGACCCTATAACGATAACGAGATTCAGGAGGTCCTTAACAGGATTATACGGCATCCCTGGGCTCTCGAACTTATTCGCAGGGCGAAGTTCCCGAAGCTGAACACGATCCTGTTCGGGTTGATTAAGCCATTTGTGGTTATGAATCTGCAGAAGCAGGTTCGCAATATTAAAACAGTCCATCAGTTTCAGAAAGATATTATTGTGCGCATAGTACTTGACCGTATCCGGACGAGTTCCACGGACGGTATTACCGTGGACGGTCTTGAGAACATGGAGAAAGGCCGTGGATATCTGCTTATCAGTAATCACCGGGATATAACCCTGGATCCTGCCTATATTAATTATTTTCTCTCCCTTGCCGATCTGCCGATTACTGAAATTGCTTTTGGTGACAACCTGCTGATAAACGATCTGGTCTCCGATCTTATCCGGGCAAATCGCGGTTTTATTGTACATCGCGGACTTCCTCCCCGGGAACAGTTGAAATCTTCCATCCGCCTTTCCGGCTATATTGCTTCACGTCTTGCAGAGAAGCAGTCTGTTTGGATCGCCCAGCGGGAAGGGAGGGCAAAGAATGGAGACGATCGTACCAACCCTGCTGTATTGAAGATGCTTTATCTCTGTCATCGAAAAACAGAAGTTGACTACAGCGGGATGGCAAGTCTTTACGGCATTGTCCCGGTGTCAGTCTCCTACGAATTTGATCCCTGCGACCGCATGAAAGCGTGGGAACTTTATCGCACCGAACATAAGGGCGGTCACTCCAAAGGCAAGTATGAAGACCTTGCAAGTATGAACGCCGGAATAAAAGGTTATAAAGGCCGAATTCATTATCATTATGGCAAGCCTCTTTCCGGTGAGTTTACCTCCGAGAAGGATATGGCTGTGGCCCTTGATCGGGCAATTCACCGGGGATACAAGCTGTGGCCGAATAACTACATCGCCTACGATATTCTGCACAATACCGACAAGTATGCGGATAAATATACCCGGGAAGATAAAGAGAAAATTCAAAACCGGCTTAAGCGGCTGCCGGATAAGGTGCGCGGTTATGCGTGGAGTGCCTATGCCCGGCCGGTGGAAAACCGGGAAGCTCTGCCTGCTTCCGAATGACCGGATTTTTGCGGATAACATCAGTACAAAAATCATCCGGCAGGCCGGGTTCAGGAAAAAAGAGTTCCCGGAAGGATCTGCTTGTAACCCTCTCTCATGGCGGAGCAGAGCCAACCCGGGGCCGGTGGATTCATCTGCAGTCTCTGCAGAGTTTTCGTCTTGGAAGGCCTTTTTTCAGCGGTGGAACTCAACTTTTTCCTGTCCGGGGATTGAGCAGACGCAATCTGAAAGCCGGAGACGGTATCCTGCCTGCGGATTGTCCTCAAATCTGTTCAAGAGTGTTTTTCGGTACTGTCGAAAATTTACAGCTTCCGTATTCCTGTGATTTATCCTTTGATAAACAAACCCTACCTGCCCGGTTTCTCCATGCGGATGGAGATGGTCCTGCTTCGGTTCGGCTTGAACTTCTGCAGCCGGCAGCCCTTTTTCCGGGCAAGCCGCTGATTGTCGGCGGGGGACGCTTTACTCCTCTCACAGTTTTCCCGTGGAACGATGCGGAGTTTGAGAATGATCCCTTCTTACTCCAGGGATGGATGCCTTTAAAGGCAGTTACTGCACCGGCAGCCGTACCTGTTGCAGCAGAAGGTGGTTTTCTCTTCCTTGAATCCTATCTTGAGCGGGTTCGCAAGCTGCTTCTGCCGGCCACACGCGGGGAGGGTGGACTTGACCGCCGCAAGATTTCTCCGCTGATAAACATCCCGCCCTATGTTGCTGATGATGTAATCTCTATTCTTCAGTCCCGGAACTGGTTTTCCCTGCAGGAGGGAAAGATTCTGGACAGTAACTGGGATTACAGCAGGTCTCTTTCTCCCATGAACCGGGGGCTGCTTAAGCAGATGGAGGAAGAGGGATATCTGATCGAAAAGATTATTGACTCCCCCAGGGGGCGGGGACTCTCCATTCTTTGCGGCAGCGGCCTTGCTGTTGAAATAGAAGAAGGCGTGTTCATGCAGACAGCACTGATAGAGAAGATTTCTTCCTCTGTAGATGAGCTCCGGATGAGTAATCCTGATATCAGCCTCGGTGAGCTTGCCCGGGTGACAGGTATAAAAAAGCGTTACCTTATTGCGCTCCTGCAGTACAGGGATACTGTGCTGTGAAGAAACCTGTTTTTTCTGTTCTGTCCGTATTTCTGCTGCTTCTCTCCTGTCAGGGGAAGCCCCCGGTAATCAGTGGCGTGGAGTGGAGTCTGTTTCAGATCAAGAACACCGCTGACGGAAGCTTCAAGGAACAGCTTTCAGTTTTTGTACGCGCTGAAGATCCTGACGGAGGGGAAGATATTGAAGATCTCTACCTCAGCAGCACCGGATCAAGACTGTACTGGCATCTTACCGGGGAAACATGGGAGAAACGGTCCAGAGGCAATGAATTGTGGATTGGCAGTACTTCCATTACCTCGCCGGCAGGGATCCCCCGTGGTGAGTATCGTGTGGAACTGATTGACCGGGGAGGGGAACGGACCACGGACTCAATCTATATTGATCTGCCGGACTTTAATCCGGATGAATACACTGCAAAACAGCGCAATGTTCCTGAGCTTGAAATTGAGGGAGAAACGGGTAAAATCAGCGGCAGCGGCGGACCATATCAATGTGTTGCCATGGATGGGGACGGTCAGATCACAGCTGTTTTTGAGACTTCTTCAACAGTTTTTGATATCTCTGAATACCGGTCTTCCGGTACCAGCGGAGGAACAGCCTGGTATGTGTTTGAGTTTGAGCCGAACCGCGGCTGGTATATCGGATCCGGTCCGTATTAATTTTTCAGGGGCCTATAGATAATCTACTGCATTGTATTCCGGCTGTGGTCTCCGAATATACGCGCTGCTTTCTTGAGAAGTTTTTCAAAAGGTGTCTGCCCGTAGGTTTCCGCGAAGTGCTTTGCCGCTGCCTCCATGGGATACTCACTGCCGTATTTTTCCTTCAATTCATGCCAGTGCTTTATTATCCACATGTACAGGTCCGACGGGGTTCGGCCTTTGAAACGTTTATGGAATTTACGGGATTTTATAACCTGAATAATCGGTTTATACAGGTTCTTATACCAGGACTGGCCGGCAGACAAAAATGAGATTTCCTCTTTCTCATCAAGATTAAGAAAATACTTGTGTCCCTGTATATGTCTCAGGACCTCGTAGTATCTGCCGGGTTCCGAGAAAGAGAGTTCGTGGGGATGTATGATCTTACCCAGCTCGGAGTTCTTGAACACCCGCTGTTTCTCATAGAGAATGACTGCGTTCTTCAGGCCTTCGATAGTCATATGAGGGTCAAGCTTTATTGCCGTATCGAGCCGGGTTACCTCCGCATCAATGGCATGTACTCCCTGGTGACGGGCCACCGAGACGCGGTGATTACCGTCCCTTACAAAATAGACTCCACCGACTTCATAGAGTTTAATCGGGGGAAGAATCACATCAGTTATATGTGCCTTGTCTATACTCTGCCAGCGCCCCCGACTGTGTTCAAAGCGGGGCAGGAAGGCCTTGTTAAAGTCTTTGTAGCGGCCTTCTGAACCGATGATTCTGTCTACGGGAACAGCCTTCATCCCCTTGTATGATTCAGACCGCGGCCGGAGAAGGTCGCGAACATCCTGAAGAGAGAGAAGTTCCTGTTTATCCGGAGTAAGATAGTTAAGTATTTTTCCGATGGTTGCTTTTCCCCGGGCTTTATTAAAATCGTCCCGGGCTCGTTCCTCTGTTAGATGACTCATATATCCTCAATTTCGATAACACAATGATCGTAGGCATTTACTACCCGGGTACCTTCAAACACTGTTTCCCGGGAGGCGTTCAGGTCATAAAGATGAACATGTCCATGGACCAGATAACGCGGTTGAAAAAGTCTGATAAAGGTTCTGAAGAACCTGAATCCCTTGTGGCAGGGGTCGTCTTTATCATGTATCCCCTCAGGAGGGGCATGGGTAAGCAATATATCAAGAAAGCGACCGTAAAGAATACGGTTCATCAGCAGACGGGGAAAAATTCTTAAGGCATAGAACATCATGCCCGCATTGGAGAACTGATTAGGCCCGGAATTATACTTCATGCTGCCCCCCAGCCCGGCAATGAGCAGATTTTTCATTTTCACCACTTTCCCGCCGACGTAGGTTGAGCCGTAGGACTGGGGCAGGCTGTAGGGGGAATCCCATGCAGGGTTGGTTCGGTATTCCCTGCGGTAGTCCTGGATTTTTTTTAGGTTGTGGTTTCCAAATACAAAACATAAAGGGACATTCAACGATGAGACAATAAAGCCGTAATAGTCAAGATCCAGATCTCCTGCACCGAGAACCAGTTTCACATCCGCGAAACGCTCTTTTATGCTGTTTGAATAGACCAGAGGATCAACATGATCGGAAACACAGAGAATCTTCACCCCGGAATGCTTATCGTTTTGGCGGAAGTCCGGGAAGTTCTATTCCCTGCATCAGTTCCTGCAGTTTATCCTTGTCGATAAGATCGATGGGGCGTGATTCTACAAAATCCATGGCTATTCGTGAAAAGTTGGAACTGGAAAGCATTATTCCCCGCTGTACAGAATACTTTTTCATGAGCTCATGAAAACTCCGTACCGTGGATTCGGCAATCATCTCCGGCACCCGGTAGAAATGGATCAGTCGGGGCAACTTTTTGGTATTGCGCCAGCGGGTGTCATCATCTACGGCTATTATTTCACAACCGTTGGGTACCTCGTTAAGGTCCCGCACTCTCAGTCCCATTTTTGAACAGACGGCCCTGCATATCTCATGAAATTCCTGGGGTGATGCGGTGAGATAATCCTTCATATGGTCATTGGTACGAAGATCCTGGTACTGACTCAGTTTCTCCGCAACATCCCTGAACTGGGGTTTTTTTGCATATATTTTCTCCCACTGATCTACAGCCATATCGATGTCCCGCAGCTTCTCGTAGCAGAGGGCAAGAAAATAGCGGCCGTAAAGGGTCTCGGTACTCCCGTCGTCCTGAGAGAGCTTTACGCCCCGCTCAAGTTCGGTGATTGCCTTGTCAAAATTGTTCATGCTCATATAGCAGCTGCCCCTTTCAACCAGGGCTTTTACCTTCATATCCGGGTCTCTCTGAGCCTTTTCGAAGGAGTGCAGGGCATTGACGTAATCGTGGCTCTCTTTCAGCAGCCGTCCAAGATAAAAATGGGCGATGTAGTTATCCGGTTTAAGCTTTATAGCCGTCTCCAGCTCCACTTTTGCCTCCACCGGCTTTTTGTTGCGATACAGAAGGGTTCCCAGTTTGTAGTGAGCATTGGAGTGTCTGGGAGCTACCTCTATTGTTTTCCGGTAGAAACCCGTGGCCCGTTCTGTCTTATTGCGTTCTTCAAAGAGCATGGCGGTGTTGTAGTAGTGATCCGGCTCGTTGGGTTCCTGCTTCATGAGCAGCACATACTCTTTCAGGGCCTCTTCCGCCTGTCCGTATTTTGCATACAGGGAGGCTATCGTCTTGCGGAATTCCACCTCAGGACACGCTCCGCCGAATCTGCCGATCTGATTGACGGTTTTCAGCTCCATGAGGGCCAGTTCTGTTTTATTGTCCTTTATGTAACTCAGGCCGAGAATATAGTGGGCTTCACTATTCCGCGGCTCCTTTGCTATAATTTGCTTGGCCATCCGGATGGCCGCTGTGTATTTTCCCTGCCGGTAGTAATCCTGTAGTGTAGCCACCCGTTTGGGCGCAATTACAGTTTTGAGAAGAAAAATGGTAATAAGGCCGATTGCTGTTCCGAAAATTACTATAAGTACTATTATCGCCGGCATATGGTTGCTCCAACATCAGAAGAGTAATCGCTTTTTGCCAACATGTCAAACAAAAGGGGTGATGCTTATTAACAGGTATCTGCTTATTCTGATAACAATTATTACTATTCTGCTTCCTTCGGGGCTGACTGCCCAGGAACAGAAGGGTCCGAAAGCGAGGGCAGACGAGCTTCTGCAGTACAACAAACCCGAGGAGGCGCTGCCTCTCTACAAGGCTGCTCTGGAGCAGAATCCACAGGACCCGGGGATTTACCGTAACCTGGGGTATGTTTATGAAATGCTCGGTTCTCCGGAGAAAGCAGTGGAAATCTACCAGAAGGGAGCATCGGTGGCGACTCTGGACAGGGATTATTTCTATAACGCCATGGGCCGGAACTTTTTCAAGATGGAGCGGTATCTGGATGCTCTGGAGCAGTATGACAAGGCTCTGAAGGAGAATCCGGTTAACTATGGGGTCTATGTAAACCGCGCGAACTCCAGGGTTGAGCTGCGGCAGTATGAAAAGGCAGTTACAGATTATTCAACCTATTTGACCCTTGAAAAAGAACCGCGGCAGGAACCGGAGATACGAAAAATGATCGCCGTTCTTAATCAGCTGCTTGAAACTGAACGTGAGAAGGCTGTTGCAGAGGAGGATCGCAAACGGGAAGAAGAGGCCCGGCAGAAAGCACTCCTCGATTCTGTTCTCAGTTCACTTGATGATGTTACAGAAGATACTCAGTCCCTCTCTGCCGGTACTGAGAATATAGTTGAGCCGGATATAGAGATTGACCTGGCGGAATAGACCAAGGAGTATGTGCATATGAACAGGAAAATTGTTATTGCAGCCGGTGCAGCTGTTTTACTTATTCTTCTTATGGGGGGACTGGCTGTCTGGGCGCCCTGGAAATCCGGTGATACCGGAACTGACGAGACTACTGATATCCGGGGTAATACACTCCGTCTTGCTTCGGAATATTACCAGCAGGGAGAGTTCCAGCGTGCCCTTGACCTGATTGATCAGCTGCTGTTGCAGAATCCTGATGATGAAGATGCCCGGGCTCTGCGTGATGCAGTTATCCAGGCGCGCAAAAACGAGGAAAACCAGAAGCAGGAGCAGGATAAAGCTCTTCAGGATGACCTTACCGAATCCCTTTCTTCCCTAAGTGAGAGTATAAAAGAGACGGGCAGTAAGCAACCGACACCCCAGCCTGTTCCTCAGGCTGTTCCGCAGTATGATCCCAAAGCCGAAGAGGCTGCCCGAACTGAAGCGGAACGGAAAAAGCAGGAGGAGGTAAACCGGCTTATACAGGAAGGGGTTGCCGCTATGGAGAAGGAGTCCTATCCGGAAGCACGCAGCCGGTTTGATGAAGCTCTCGGACTTGATCCCGATGTTGCCTATGCCTATGCCATGAAAGGGGAGGCCTTCTTTCGGGAAGATTCCGAGAGTCAGACATCTCTCAATGAGGCCGTAACCAATGCCAACAAAGCCATACAGAAAGATCCCAATCTCTGGATTCCCCATAACACCCTGGGAAATATCTACGCCAATAACCGCCGCTGGGATGATGCAATCCGCCATTTCAAGGAGGCCTCCCGGCTGAATCCGGAAAACGCGGATGTCCTGTTTGAGCTAGGGAAGGTCCAATACCGGGCAGGACAGTTCCGGGATGCGAAACAGTCATTTGAAGGTGCGGTATACCTTGTCCGGGATTATGCCAAAGCCTGGTTCAACCTGGGGCTCACGGAAAACAGGCTGAATAATCCGTCTGGAGCGGTAAAGGCGTTCTCCAGTACTGTAAAATATGCCCCCGACCTGATTTCCGCCTATTTCGCACTGGCAAACGCCTACCGGGCACAGGGAGACCTGGGAAAGGCGGAAGAGAACTATAAGATTGCAGTAACCAGGGATCCGGAAAATGTTAACTACAACCTCTACCACGGTATAAACCTTTTTGATCAGGGGAAATCCGCCGATGCAGAGGCCTATTTCAAGGTTGCGGCGGGGCTTGATCCCGGCAGGGCTGATGTTTTCTATAATCTGGCCCTTGCCCGGATAAAACTGAATCAGGCGGGACCGGCTCTTGAGTCGGCTGCACAGGCGGTGAAAATTGAGGGAGACAATCCGCTGTATGTCTATACCCTGGGACAGGCTGCGGAACTGACCGGGAATGTGGATTATGCGGTACAGGCTTACGAGAAGGCAATACGACTTGATCCCAACTATGTTAAGCCCATGATAAACCTGGGTAAACTCTATGATGCCAGCGGAGAGAAAGAGAAGGCTCTCGACCACCTGCTGGCAGCCTATAATATAGAGCCGAATTCACTGGAGGTGAATAATAACCTTGGCAATGTCTACCTTCATGCAGAGCTCTACAACGATGCGGTAAAGCACTATAAAAAAGCTGTAGCGGTGAAACCCAATGCTACCCTTATACGCTACAACCTGGCAATTGCCTATATTGAAACGGAACAGACCAGCCTTGCCAAGGAAGCTCTGATGGAACTGATAAAGATCGATCCGGCTTTCTGGGATGCATACTACCGTCTGGGTATGGTTCTTTATTCGGAAGGTGATAAGGACGGCGCCCGGGCCATCTTCAATAAACTGCTGGAGAAGAAGCCTGACTATCCCAAACGTTCCGAGATAGAGACCCTGCTCTGATTCTCAGGTGCGCCCGACAAAGGCAAAGAGTTCTTCACGGCTTATCCGGTACCATACCGGTCTGCCGTGGGGGCACCGGGGGTCGGGCAGCTTAAAGACCTCTTTTAGAAGGCTATCTGCGCTTACCCTGTCCAGGGTCTCTCCGTCTTTCACAGCAGCTTTGCAGGACATGTCTGCATACAGATCTCTCAGGAGGTTGTCCAGAGAGCCTGCTGCCCCCTCAAGAAAAGCGGTAAGCTCTTTTTCCACTCCCCGGTAGGATGAGGGGATGCTCTCAATGAGAATGGTTCCTTCCCCGGTACGACCGTGAAATCCCAGGGGCTTCAACTTTTCCAGCAGATCCGCACAAAACTTCGCATCTCCAGGAGCCTCCACCTCAAGGGGCAGTATAAGGCCCTGCGGATTCGGGTCCGGCCGGGAAAACTTTTCATAGAGGATCCGTTCATGGGCGGCATGCTGATCTACCATATACAGTTCATCCTCTACCTGACAGATGAGGAAAAGATCGAAGGCTTGACCGATGTAGGTTATCCTGCTTTCCGGTCCCGGCTCCGGGATCTCTTTCCGCGGGATTTCCTTCCAGGAGTCGATTCTATCTGCAGCATCTGCTGGTCGGCGAGACCGGATCGGCCCCGGAACTTTGCTGCGGTCAGCTGAAGGGAACGACCGAAAAGCCATTTTCAGCTCCTCTCTCCTTTCTGCCAGGTTCTGTTTTGCCTGTTTTTCCGAGGCAATGCTGTTGAATTCCCCTAGGTCCGGTGCCTCATTGTAACTTCTGCTCCTAGTGCCGCTTATGTTTGACGGGCGGTTTACGTGCAGCTGTATGGACGAAGATACTGCATGGTGAATTTCCTTCAGTATTCGTACTCTGGCTTCCCGTTTTGCAGGATGAATATTAAAATCCACCTGTTCCGGGTCTACCTCCAGAAACAGCATGGCCACCGGATAACTTCCTCCGGGCAGAACGGTGGAGAACCCGTATTCAACAGCCTGAAGAAGGGAGTATTCCTGAATGCGGCGTTTATTAAGGTAAACATGGATGTAGCGCCGGTCACGGCGGTACACCGCCGGAGATGCATGTACTATGGTGAAGGAGAAGCCTTCTCCTGTTTCTGAAAAGGATTCTGTTGTTCCTCTTGGGAAGATTGACGGATAGGCGGTGCATACCCTATCTATGCGGTCGCCGGGGGGGAGAGTGGTTTTAGGATTACCGTCGTTAAAGAGCTGGAAATGGATGTCAGGGAAGGGTACAGCCTTCTCCAGAAATGTGGTTCTGCACAGGGTTCCTTCAGACTGTGCACTTTTAAGGAAGCGTCTGCGACCGGGAAGATTGTAGAAAATATCTTCCACCTCCACGGTGGTGCCCTTGCGTCCTCTCCAGGGCTGCAGAGAAGATAGTTCACCATTTTCCACAATAAGGCGGTTTATATTCTCATCGGAGCCGCTAATTATTCTCAACCTGGCGCAGGACCCGATGCTTCCCAAAGCCTCTCCACGAAAGCCGAGACTGGTTGTGTGGTAGAGATCGTCCACTGTTTCAATTTTACTGGTGGCATGGGGCAGAAAGCAGAGTTTAAGGTCCTCTTCACTCATCCCGCAGCCGTCATCGCTTACCCGGATGAGACCTATGCCGCCTTTTGAAAGGTCAACCTGAATGGAAGATGCGCCGGCGTCAACGGCGTTATCCAGCAGCTCCCTGACAACAGAAAACGGCCGGTCGATCACCTCGCCGGCCGCGATTTTTCGTGCAACATCGTCCCGGAGGAGTTTAACCCTCCGGGGGATGGTGTGATTCTCCATCTATACTCCTAAAATGCTACCCGTGTTTCAATGGAGACGGCGAAGTTTGCATCTCCGTCGGCGTTGACAAAGTTGGTAAGTACTGCAGCAAGTTTAAGGGTCGGTGCAATGGGGTAAACCAGTTCACCATACAGTGCTGTACCTTCATCAAAGAGCGTATGATGGATTATATCGTCTGCAAAGCCCACGGTATCCATTCCCAATCCTGCACTCAGGCCGATAAAGGGAATTGTCGGAACTGTCAGCTGAAGGTGAAAAAGGTCTGCCTCACCGTTAAGCCCGCTGTCATCCCAGGCCATGCGGTATCCTGCTTCCATGAGCAGTATATTGGGGATTTCAAACCCGGCCTCGCCGTATATGCCCTGCAGGACTTCGCTGGAATCAGTATAATCCGACCATACATTGTAGGCTGCCGCCGAAGCATACAGATCCCGTGTTCGCTCATAGGTGGGGCCGTACTGTCCGTTGAAAAACAATCCCTTGCTGAACTGATACTCAAGCTTGTAATTCATAATTCCTATGTTTCCGAGGACTCCGGTGTTCCACCCGTAGTTCTGCAGGGAATCAAGAAAATTATTTCCGTCTGTGTTGTAGAAGTAGTCGGTTGCCCAACCGGAATCAACTGTAAGGTAGCTGTCCCTGAAGTAAGGAACTGTTGTGGCTATATCGGCATAGGCGACAATTGAAAGGGAGTCGTTATCCACTAAGGGGAATTCCGTATCCAGGGCCGGGTTCAATATAATCGGGTCGCCGTAGGCGTTGTCCGTGTCAGGATTCAGATCCATTATGGAAGAGACGCCGAAGCCTAAGGGAAATACACTTCCAAGAGGACGGTAGCCGATCCTGGCACCCATAATCTCAGGTTCTGCAAGGTCATTCACCACGGATTCCAGCGTCCACTTACTGGTATTTACACCACCGTTAATACCTACTCTGCGGATTGCGGGGAAGTCGGTATCGTTGGCAAAGCGGTTCATGAGGATTCCGTGACCCATGGTAACATCGTCGTAATTTCCCACCTTGAAGAAGACCGTATCCCGGTTGTCGCCATATTCAATGTAGCGGATCTTAAGCACGAGATCCCGGATTGCATCTTTTGTCCCGTCCTGGATGTTGTTCTGGTCTGTACCGAAGGACCATTCATAGTTGTTATTCGGACGATACCAGTCGTTGGGGTCAAACAGATTGGTATTGTAGATTACCGGCAGATAGAGAGATACCCCGAACTTCCCCACGTTGAAGGTGGGCTGCAGAATCAGTTTGGAATAGGTTATTCCGTCTATGGTTACCGTGCCTATCTCCATACCCATATACTGGGCAAGAAAATTCATTACCGCGCTATCTTTGGGAGGTACTTCCTCGGTAATGGCTTGAGATTCTTCCTGTACCGGTTCCGGTGCTTTTTTCTCTTCCTTGACTACAGGCGCAACATAGCCGGGAACCTCCTCGGGATTAAGGTTGGTAAACTGCAGGTTTTCATAGAGGGTTGCAAGTCGTTCGGTACTCAGGGTCACCGCCTCAAAACTGGATCCAAGAGCATCGGCAAACTGTCCTGCTCCCAGACTGACTGCTTTGCCTGTGTTCAGACTTGTGTACTCAATTGCTCCCTCGAAAACAAAGGCGGCATCTGAGAGAGAAGGCACTACTTCAAGGCCGAAATCGGTTCCTCTCACACCTGCAACGGCTGAGGGTGTCTGGATGGAGTAGTTGTTATGCTGAAAGACACCTATTTTGGCAGCTACTGTGCGGATTTTTCCGCCGAGGAGGGAGAACTCATTGGCAGTCTGTTCATCCCTCTGCAGTGCCTCAATAATAAATTCCGTGTTTTCGGAAAGCTTTACGATTGAACCGTTGGGGTCCAGCCGGATTTCCGCGGAACTGGCAAGGGTTTTAATCCGGTCACCTGGCATGAGTTCCATGCCGTAAAAAACTCCCTCCACCATGTTTCCGTCTATATCATAAACTTCTATTTCAAATTCATCATCATAGTATTCAAGCAAGGCAACCGGTTCCAGGGCATCCTGTGCAAACGCGGAAACCGTCAGCAGGATGAGGAAGGGTATAAGTGTTAACAGGCGTTTCATTCTATCCTCCTTAGTCTGAGTCAGAATGCCACCGAGGTGGAGAGATTGGCTGTTGTTATCCACGGGTCGTCTCCGGCTGCTGCAGCAGGATCATAGCGCAGGGTATAGGCCAGGGTGATTACCGCATTACCGGTTTTATAGTTTATTCCGGCCCCGATTACGCTGTTGTCAGCAGTGGTGAAGTCATCCCAGCTTTTAAGTATCCGTTTGTCGTAGCTGGCATCAAAGTATATTCCGGGAATAAGGCCTTCACCGATCTTGAGGGTGGCATTGATGTGGGGATACTCCAGGTCGTTTTCAGGTTCCGCAAAGCTTCCTTCAATGCTTGAAAGAAAAACTACCGTGTCCTGCAGAAATGCGAAGCCCAGACTGGCGTACCAGCCTGCATAAGCCGGGATTGATTCCGTTCCGCTGTAGACAGCGTATTTTGCCTCCCGGTAGAGATCATACTGTCCGTCAAAGTAGACGGGGATAAAATCATCTCCCAGAAAACGCATCTGGGCGCCGTAGAGGATGTGCTGCACAAAGCGTCCGCCGGCACCGATCATCCCTCCAAGGGCTTCGTCCTGAAAAACCGCATCACTGAATGCAGCCAGACTTACTGCGGGGTTATCAAGGATCGGCTGGCGCAGGTCAAACCCGAACATCCGGACCGGATCCGCCGATCCGGAGGCGAAATCATACTGTGCATCCGGTACCCGATCCATTGCAAAGGTTGTTCCAACCTGTAGTTCCGGCAGCAGGGGCAAACTTGTATCGGCTAATGGACGGGCGTATACCCGTGCGGCGATTACATCCATTACCGCCAGATTGCCTACAAATGTTTCTATTCCCATATATGGAAAGTTTACAAGGTTCCCGTCAACATCCAGGCTGAGGCCTATAATACGGGTGTCCGGCAGAAAATGGGTGTTAGCGTATCCGCCCATAATAAAACCGTTTCCCAGAGTGCCGTCTTCAATCGAGCCTATTTTGGTATAAAAGTCATCGCCTTTATGGCCGTAGCGTACATAGCTGAAAATGGGCAGATATTTTTCCAGTGCCGATTCGCCGTCTTCAAGTACCCAGTCTTCTTCCCGGAAATCCGTACCATTGTCGGTAAAACGGTAGTGCAGGGGAATCCACAGCCCGAGGCCGAATTTTCCGATGGAGAAATCGGGTTTGAGTACCAGTCTCTGATAGGCTACGGTCTCTCCGTTTTCCTGAAAGCCCACGGCACCGATGTCTATGCCCAGACCGAAATCGAAACCGCCTTCACTATCCGACTGGGCCCAGACGGCGGATACCGTAACGAGCAGGGCTGCAATCAGCAGCAGGCGAACTGATTGTTGTCTCATTCTCTTTCTCCTTATACAGCCGCAGTTTAAACTGCAAAGTGTATATTAATAGTATACTGCATTTTTACTAAACTACAATTTCTCTATCTGAAGTACAAGGCGTGATTTTGCTGCAAAGCCTTTTCTCAGAAGGAAAAAACACCGGTAATACCGGCTTCCAGGGCAAAAAAGTTAAGTGAACTGTTATACCCGTCCATGCCGGTACTGTCGAATCCGAAGGCGGCATAAACTTCCAGGCTGTTTTCCGGCCCGAAAAGCAGGGCGCTGGCCTGTTTCAGGGATCCGTAGCGCTCCCAGCTGTTTTCTGCAGGGCTGAGTTCGAAGTCTATTTCACTTGTGTGGCGCAGCCGTTGGTTCCCTTCGGGAACCAGATCGACGGGCAGTGGAAGCTTCAGGGGATTTTTAACATCCTGAAACCAGCGCATCTGCAGATTACTGTCCCAGGATACTGCATTGTAATCTGCATCCCAGGTAAAACTGTTTTTCAGACTCAGCGTGCCCTCATCATGCCCGTAGAGACGAATTGTATTATCCGCAGACCAGCCAACCTCAAACTCGTCCTCCTGGAGAGTTGTTACGCTTATGCTGCTTACTATTTCATCCGACTCGTACCAGGAACCCAGTGGATATGCTCCCATTGTTCCGGTGAGATTTACCGCTGTCATGGTGAGGTTTGTGGCAGTCGTAAATGAGGTGCTTACTGTATCATATTCCCTCAGATAGTCTCTGCCGGTGGTAAACGAGAGGGTTGAGGGAATGATCAGATCGCTGAGTCGGGAGGAGAAGGGTCTTTTAAGGTCCAGGCTAAGAGAAGGAGAATACTGCGCTTCTTCGAAGTCTTTGCTTCCGCCTGAGAATTGTTCCTTTTCACTCTGCAGAAAAATCTCTCTTCCCGGCAGTGCGGTAAGAAAATAGTCCTGGTTTCCCGCGGTTTCCGCCCAGGAGGCAATATCTCCGGAAAATGCATGTTCTCCCCGATTGAAGGCGGAGGTATTCCACTCTCCGGAGAATTCCCGGTTGTAACTTAATCTGTATTTCAGTTGATAGGGATTCATGGGGAAAAGAACTCCCTCCAGGGACAGTCCTGACTCCAGGCTGTCTTTCTGCAGTCGTTCTTCTGTGCCGTAGCGTGCCGAGGAGGCCGATGAGAGTAATGAGAGATTCAGATCTTTAAGAGGGCTGCTCTCCAGCGGAAGATCGAGGCTTACTGTCCGGCTTCCCGGCAGGGAATCCTCCTTATACAGGAGCAGTTCTGTTGCCTGAAACCAGCCGTCACCGTAACTCCCGGGATTCAACACCGTTGCGGTGAGGGTGTTGCTCAGACTCAATGATGGAGCTGCAGAGATGAAACGGGAATCCGCAGAAGCACTTGCAATCCAGGTCTGGGTAAGACTGTCTTCATCTCCAGTAACTGTTGCAGACGTTCCGGCTGAGAATCCGGGCAGACTGAATCTGAGGGAATCTCCACGGGTGTAGCTGAATGTACTGCCCGATGGTTCGTGGGAGTAGCTCTCGATTAATTGTACCGTCCCGGTTTCAGGTATTGTAAGACTGTGGCTTCCCGCTGTTTCGACTCCGGATTCCCCTTCTCTGACAGTGAGACTCACATCAGCCCGTGACCAGAGTGATGAGAATCCAGCTTCCTGATACACACGATACACCCGGCCGTCGGCGGCGGAAAAACCTGTGCCGAACCCAGAGGAGGCAATCCGGGAGCTTTCCGCCCAGGTGAAATTACCCAGCAGGGGGACTCCTCCGGCAGAGAGGATTTCCCCCGGCCGGGAGTAGCGGGCACTGCTTACCACACCGTAATCTGCGGCGGAAACCGGGTCTGACAGGTGGAGTTCGTCTATGAATAGAACGCCTGACGTGCCTGTGGTGCGGAAAACTGCTCTCCGGACTACAATGTCCCGATCACCACTGACAGACGTCGAGGCGGGGGTATCACCCTGAACAGATACTTTCCTGTCCGGGAGGTTTACCTCTACTTCGCACCAGTCTGTGGATGTATTGATTGTATTCAGGTTGATGCTGAATGTACCCTCATCGCCCTCAAGATCAAGCTGAAGATCCTCAGTTCCTGCGGCGGCTGCATCCAGGCGGTAGTAGAAACGCAGGGTATCATAGGCGGACAGGGGCACTTCATTCAGGGGTCCCGCTGCTTCTCCCGGTCCTCCGGACCATTCCATCCGCATTACCTGCTGGTCATCGTTGTCGTCATTAAAACGGGTATCCACCAGGTCAAAGGCGGAATAAAGCTTCCGGGAAGGTTCTTCACCGCTTTCAAGCTCATATTCAGAGAGTTCACTCACGGAGGTTTCCTGGTTCAGGGGAACAAAGCCGGTACCCTGTACCTGGACTTCACCGATCAGCAGCTTGCCGGTTGATGTCCCCAGGGTGCTTGAGAGCAGTATCTGCACCGCTCTGGTTGAGGATAGAGCGCTCCTCTCCGCCCGGGAGAGGGGTATGTAGACAGTTCTCCAGACTCCGTCGTCGGCGGTCTCTGCAGGCGGGGTAAGAGTCACTGTCCTGGAGCTCACCTCCTGGTTCAGCAGTTCATTGCCGTCGGCATCCTCACTCTCCTCGGTTCCATTACCATATTCCCCCCGGGGGCCGTTTCCGCCGCCTCCCACATACAGAGTGCTTCCGGATATGTCATAGGCAAATCCGGTATCATAGGATCCGGTTTCATTATCAAGGATACCGTCATCGTCAATATCTTCCGAGACAGCCCCGGCTCTGAAGGTTATTGCCGGGGTTCCACCGCCGCTGTTGGTCAGCCGGTACTTAAATGAAATTGCTGTTGCTCCTGAAAGGTCGAGAACCGCACCGGTGTTTATCTGTGCTCCCACCCATTCGCCTGCATCAATACTGTAATCCAGCACAGCAACCCGGCCGTCAATATCGTCATCCTCCGCCAGGGCCACCGAGGGGCCGACGGGGTTTCCATCGGCATAGGTGTACACCTGTTCAGAAGGTGGTGTCCATGTGTATTCCTGAAGGGAGCTTCCTCCGGTATCCAGATACTTGTAGTAGTCGGTATAGCTGAGCTCGCCAAGATCTGCTATATCGAAGTTTGTTGAAGGAGCCGCCGGAAAGAGGGTGTGTCCGCTTATGGGAAAATTAGTAGCCCCCGTGTCCATCCCTGCCAGGCGCAGGTAGCCCCGGGTATCATGGGTGCCCAGGGACACACCGCCGTTAATACTGAATCCGGCGTTTTCTTCCTCCATGGATGCACCGACGGATACCAGCAGGCTGCCGGGGCTCTGGTCATACTCCTCGGAATATCCCTGTTCGAGGTCCACATTCCAGCGCAGACCCAGGTCTGCCCTTAAGGTGAGATCAGGTATGTTGTTAAATGGATTGAAGCTGTTGGATGAGATAAACAGCAGATCAGCCCCCGAGGCGCTGTCGTCGGGGAGTTCGTAGCTTACTTCCACGTCGTCGCTGGGATAAAGGGTAAAGTAAAAATCCAGAGTTCCGTCGGACAAACGGGAGAAACGTTTCTCCTCTCGTCCGTTTACCGTAACCCGTACCGTGCCTTCAATGGCCGAAGAGGGAACGCTGATAACACTGGTACCGGATTCCTGAATGTACCAGAGGTACCAGGGAAGCAGGGCTTCCCCTTCCGGCCCGTAGGCTTCGGGGACTAAGTCCGCCAGGGGGTAGCGGGTGGAGGCACGGTTGAAACCGGAAGGGATCAGGGTGAGGATTCCGGAACCGTAGGTGCCTTCTATACTACCAGTTGCTGAGTCCGCGCCGGATTCCCGCAGTTCCACTTCAACCGTGCTTCCCGAGGTGGCCCCGGTGGATGCATAAACCGCCTGAGACTCGAAGGGAGACCAGGCGCCTCCATCCCAGAGCAGCAGGGCTCCTCTGCTGTCGATGGTTATTTCGAGGGAACTCATGGCGATTCCTGCATAGGATGTCGCGTCAAACTGAAAATCAACTGCTGAAGACGACGGGTCGGGCTGGAAATCTGTGTTGAGTCCTGCTAGCCCGCTGACACCCATGGATCCTCCTGTGTCTCCCACGGGAGTACCGCTTTTTTCATAGTAAATAAGCACCCGGCCGGCGGGGTAGGAGGTGAGGGCCAAAAATCCATCTGATGCGGATACAGAGGCTTCATACTCGGTTGCTTCCCGGTAGGTATTGCCGTCTGTACCTGTATAATTACCGTCTGCATCCTCCATGTAGACTATCGCATTCTCAATATCCTCATCGGGGAGAAGGAAATATCTGCCCCGGATGTAGTCGCCGGGATCAAGATTTTTTTCCTCAATTTCCGTGGTGCCGGAATATGTCCTGCTTACCCGGGATGTTTTCTGATAGCGTAAAAGCAGTTCGTGACGGCTGATATCTGTTTCCATGGTTGCCGAAGCTCCTAATGCCCCGGTGGGGTGTTCCGGTATTTCCATCAGAGGTGTAGAGTCAATGGCGGTATCCGTATTACCCAGCCGGGCATGCTGCAGGAGTTCTCCCTCTTTTCCTTCATAACCGAAGAGGTATGTATTGTAATCTGAATCTTCACTGAGACTTGTTTCAAAGAAGTAGCGGTCCATCAGCCAGAGGGAGAGGGTCAGGTCGGGAATCTGCTCAAATAGAAAGCCGGAGCTGAATCCCGGGACTGCAGCACTTACCGGCCCGGGGGTTCCCCATACAGCTTCCAGGCTGCTGTCGATGGTCCATGTGCCGTCAAGGTAGAGATCAACATCTGCGTCGCCAAGGTTTGTTTCAAAGAGTGCTTTCGGTGCTTCCTCCTCAGGCAGCAGTACCTGATCTTCCCCGACGGTATTTACCGCTGTGAGGGTAAAATAGGTAAAAACGAGGAGAATCAAAATAGCCTTGCTAAGATCTGATCGGTGCATTACTCTATAGTTGCAAACAATAGCACAAGCACCGGGTTTTTTGCAGAAAAAAAACCGGAGAGACTGATAAGGTGAACCTATTATGAGCAGCGAAGCCGCCAAAGCAGAGGCTTTTATCTCCCGGCTACTGGCAAATCCCGCCCTGGCGGATCAAAATCCCTTTCAGAAAGAGGAGCAGGTGCTGCACTTTCTGACTGCAAACTCCCAGCAGTTGTTTCCGACGCTCTCATCTGCAAACTTTTTTCCCGGCTACGACTGGGACCGCATCTGGAGCATTCTTATTCAGGCTCTGACTTCAAGTACCGATACTACTGCAGTGCCCCTCATCAAGCAGATTGTCTCCGACAAGCTGGATATGTCCTTTATCTCCTTCTTCCGCCAGCAGAGTATGCCGGCGTCCAAAGTAAAACAGGATCTTGAGGCGTTGCTTCTTGCTTCGCTGAACAATTTTGAGACCCGGCGGGAGCTTATCGGCTCTGTTAACGCAATACTTCATCGCTGTGATGAAAAGTACATAGAGCAGATTTATCAGCGCAAGGAATATATCCATTTTGAACTGACCAAAGTACAGCGTCTGCGGATGGGCAAGGAAGAGGTAATTAACGTCCTGCGTACCTGTCTGCTTATGCGTCCCCTTGTTGCAAGTATGACCAGCGGTGTTTCTACAGCGGACAGACAGTCCGGGCTGCTCCCCGCGGCGGCGGCGGAACGGATTGTGGATACCTTTATTTCCAAGTTTCCATCAATGCCCGAACAGATACACCGCAGCGCGGTTAACTCTACCGTCTCTTTTCTGGAAAACCGCTTTATTGAAGCTACCGCCCGCTTGACCTCAGTTACTGCCAGTATGTACCGGACCTATCGGGGAAATATGAAGATTGACCGGGGTGCCGATACCCAGGATAAAAGCTGGATTAATACAGCTCGCAGGAATTTTAAATATTTCGGCTACGATATAAAACTTCTGGATGAGCTCTATAAGATTGCCGCAGAGAACGGCTGGTAGGGATCATACACAGGGAGCCTGACTATGGGAAAACTTAAAAAGTACCTCGAGGGAATCGTGATTTTCATGATTGTACTCGTTCTGATTCAGACCTTTCTCGAGGATTTTGCAGTTGTTCTGGGACTCGGCTGGGATTTCCGCCGCATCCTTGTTTACAGCGGTTTTGTTTTTGACCTCTTTTTTACCCTTGAGTTCCTGGCCCGGTATTACTATGCCCTCACAGACGGCAGGGGCAGACACTATATCCTCAAGGAACGGGGCTGGATTGATTTCCTTGCCTCCGTTCCCCTGCTTGCCTTCAACTCCGGACCGGCCATGCTTGCTCTAATTGCAGGGGGAAGCGCATTTGCCGGTGTGGGGGGATTTCTTAATGTTCTCAAAGTGGTAAAGGCCATTCGCATAGCTCGGGTTCTCAGGCTCTTGAGGATTACAAAAATATTCAAGCAGATAAAGAATACCGATTCCCGTATGGCTCAGCGTCATGTTGCAAAGATATCAACCCTGGCAATAACAGGTTTTGTATTTGTTGTTTTTGCCTACACCCTCATCGGGAGTTTCACCGGGGTCCCGTCTCCCTTTGATCAGGCCCGGGAACGTTTTTCCGGCGTTATGCAGACTCTTTCCGCTCCAGGGGCCGCCAGATCCGCGGAGGTTGCTGCCTACGCTGAGATCGACAGCTGTCTGCTGATTCTTCAGCGGGGAGAATCCACCATCTACAGCCGGTATACCAACGATGAGTACGCCCGCATTTTCGGCCCGGGGGATTACTATTTCGATACCCGGGGAGATTTAAGGTTTTTCTTTGATCTGAGAGAGATCAATGTTCTCTCCTCCAGTGATAATCTGCTCTATTTTACCGTGGTGATCGTACTTACCCTGATTTTCCTCTTTATCTACAGTCCTCACTTTGCCCTTACCATCTCGGATCCTGTGCATGTAATGCGGCGGGGTATGACGGAAGGGGGGTATAACCTGGAGGTTAAAACCGACGGCGAGTTCAGGGATGATGATATCTACCGACTGGCCAGAGCCTATAACGAGGTTTTCCTGCCCATGAAGATCCGGGAAAAGAGCAGTGCCGGCACGGACTCGGCAGATCTTGCTACGGATCTGTCCATGGATGATTTCAAGGATATCCTCGGAGGCGGCTGATTCAGTGGTAGTTTCCATGCTTCAGGCAATTATTGAACTGCCCGACAGTACTTCGCTGAAGGAAAAGCGGCAGGTTCTGCGCTCTCTGAAGGACAGAATAATCCGCAAATACAAAGTAACCGCTGCAGAAATCGATCTGCAGGATTCACTGCAGTTCTGCCATATTGGGGCGGCCTATGTGACCAACTCAAAGGAACTTGGCGAGAAGGTTATGCAGAGGATCGCGGATTTTCTTGAGGATTCGGTTCCGGGACGGCTGCATGACATAGCCATCCACTCGGAGCGCTTCTAGTCCTCTTCTGTTTCGGTCTCTTCTTCCTCCTCCGTGTGTATATCCACCGCCTCTTTAATGGCGCCGACACAGAGGTTGAAGTCTTTCAGGGTCTCTTTGAGGCTGTAGAAGTTAAGCCCGGCAAAATATATCTTGGAGAATATGGAAAAGGCTATCTCATCATCTTTGGTTATATTGATGTAACAGCCGAATTCGTAACAGATCTTCAGCATATCAACCAGTCGACGCTGCAGAAAGGCGGCTATAGCCGGGGGGAATGAAAATGTATAGGCTATCTCCAGAAATTTGTTGTCCATGTCAATATAGAACTCACCGGCAGATCCCTCCTTGTTCTCAAATCCGGCTATAAAGGATGCCTCATCACCGGAGTTGTCGAAGGTATCATAGCCCAGCTCTTTAAACAGTACATTGACCCGCTGGATTCTTTCCCGCATCAGTTTGGAGTATTTCATTTCCCTCTCTTATTGAAACTTATATAAAGGCTCACTGTAATATCTTTCGCACCCTTCTGCAAGATTCCCCGCTTCTTACGGACAGGCAAGCACCGAGTTGATGATGTCCGGGAGTGCAGCCCGGGCTTCAAAATTGCGGATTTCCGGGAGAAAGAGTCTGGTTTTGCGCAGGTTGTCGGTAAAGTTCTTCACCAGAGAGCGGGAAAATACCGACCCGGAACTGCTGAAGGGAACAAACTCTCCGTCATGGTGAATTTTAAGATTGACCTCAAAGGAGATGGGTTCGGGGATGTCCAGGATTACTTCCCAGTCCTCAACCTGTATACCGAATCTTTTCCTTATTTCTACGGCAATTCTTTTTTCAAAATCAAGTCTTGCCGAAAGATCCACCGCAGCTCCATGACTCTGTTCATCGAAGGGGGATTCGCAGGCTGTTTTCAGAAGGTTTCTCCGGAATACCCGTTCCGCCAGAGTGTAATAGTCCCGATTACGCCTGGTAAGGGCGTTATGGAAGCCCGCATCATCCAGATTGTAGAGTTCTTCACTGCCGAGATCTCCTTCCGTAAGCCCCAGAAGCACCGCCTTTTTTATCATCGCTGTTGCGATTCGTACAGTACGGTGCCAGTACACACTGCGGTACATTTGGTATTTTGCAAAAAGAAGGCTCTCCACCGAGCCGAGACCTCCTTCGTCCAGGGTAAGCTCTGTCCCTGTGGGAACGATCTTGTCTATAAAGAAATCGGTATCCTGAATCCCGTAGGGTACTCCGCAGAAAAAGGCATCACGGTTAAGATAGTCCAGTTTATCCGGATCAAGGACCCCTGAGAGTATCCGGCGGTAAAACTTCACCTCCCTGTCGTTGCGGTCGTCCAGGTTTTCATCCACTATGGCGGCTACGCGGTAGGGATCCACCATAACATCTTCTTCCAGAACTTTTTGGAAATCCGGGGTAAGAACCAGTTTGCCCGTAAGAACTTCATGGTCGAGGAGGGGAAGGTCCTTGAATGAATGAGTATAGGGGAAGTGACCGAGATCATGCAGAAGCGAGGCACAGAGAAAGGCCTTTACCCCGCTTATGCTCAGCTCAGGACTTCGGGAATCCATGGCGATACTGCCTATAATCCGTTTTGCCAGATGAAATACTCCCAGGCTGTGGTTAAGTCTGGTGTGAGTTGCTCCGGGATAGACCAGGTAGGCCGGCCCCAATTGCCTGATTCCTGCCAGTTTCTGAAACTCCCCTAAGGCCACAAGCTTTTTCATTGCCGGAGTGATGTATATGTTCTGCCACAGCGGATCCCGTATGGCTTCGGTATAGTCGATGTTCAGATGCTGCAGAATACGCAGCCGGTTCTGCTGTTGGACAATGCTTGTTTCTTTTGGTTCCATTGATTCTTTTGATTTGTGAGGCATAGAAGAAAATTGTATCAACCCTCATGGCTGCTGTCCAGTCATTCGGGCTTTGACACTGTATTGGAATCAAGCTACCATTTGACCATGAAACATGCGGTATCGCTTTCGATAATTTTTCTCTGTCTGCTCCTGTTTGCAGGATGTACCAGACGGCAGGAGGCGGCGACTTCCGGGGAGGAACCCGGAAAAATGCCGGTTCCGCCGAAAACGGAAACTTCTGTGCCACCCCAACGGAGACCGGATAAGACCCAGCCCGCTGAGAGGTCTCCGCAGGAAGATGTTTCCCGAGCAGGTACAGCTGTAACGGACGTGACGGATCCCGCCTTTTTTGCCAGACGGGACAGGCGGGGGCCTGGATGGGAGGGAGTTCCGGCCATGGATTATGAGCTGGGAGTTCTGTCAGTGGATGTACCTTCTGTTATCCTGACTTTTCTGCAGGATCTGGGAGATCATTTTTCCGAAGATGCCGTTTCTCCAGCCTGGCGGGATAATCTTGCCCGGCAGTTTCTGCTCTTTCCGGCGGGCACTCACGGGGTTTCAGTCGGCAGCATAGAGGAGAAGGATGGAAAAATTCTTGCTCCCTTTAAAATAATCAGGGATAATCAGCTTATTCTCGGTTCTCTATGGGCGGAACAAAATCAGGAGGGGCAGTACCGTATTCAGGATATTACCCTGGATCAAAGTTTTTCTGCGCCTTTTGACCCCATGGATTTTCCGATTTCTGCTGTTACAGCTTTTCCGGGGAGATAGTTCTCCATTATGGAAAGTATGAAAAGGTTGAAGTAAAGAGGTTTGAATTATGGGAACTCCCGTAGGGCGGGTAGAACGTGAATTTATTCTTACAAATGTAACGGAAAAGAAAATGCCCATCCGCATAAACGGTTTCAAAAAGACCCGGGATGCGGTAATCCTCCGTATTGAAGATGACAGTATAGTTCTGTATAACGACGATGGCGGTTTTTCCGATTTTACGGCAGAAGAAGAAGTGCGGATCTTTTTCTCATACTTCGGCCATGTTATGACGTTTCCCACTAGCGTTGTAAAGGCCGATGATTATCTGCAGATCCAGATACCCGATGAAATGGTGAAAAATCTGCAGAGGAAATATGAGCGTATCGCTCTCCCCAGAGGTATCCTGGTAAGTTTTACCATGGAAAACCGTACATTTGAGCTTACCTTTCCCAGGACGGAAGAGTACAACCCGGCAGAGCAGCCTGTTTACCAGGAGAGTTTTCCCGAAGATACCCTGGAGAAGCTGATGGACGGGGTAAGCCGAAGGCTGTCCGAATTCAAGGCTAACTACACAGTTCAGATGTTCCGGGACCGTGGACCCGAAAGCTGGGAAGAGGAGATTATTACCCGTACGGGAAAGTCGATATTTGTCTCTCCCATGCAGGTCGGTTTTCCAGCCCAGGATCCGGACAACAGCGGTCGGATTCTGACCAGGACTCAGGTGCTTTCGCGGGATTATACCCTTAATATGTCAGAGATTCTCGGTAGTGAAGAGGAGCTGACAAACAGATTCCGATCCCGACAGGAAGAGGGCCTGAAAGCGCAGATCTACTGTCCACTGGTTTATCAGGACTATGTAATCGGCTATCTTCACGTCTGGTCGGAGCATGTTTCGCTGGGGATTGAGGTGTTCGAGTATATCTACCAGTTTTCCAAGGTTCTGGTTTACTCCCTGAAAAATCACGGTTATTTTAAACACTCACTGAAACAGAATGAAACTTTCGAAGCGGAGATTCTTGACATTTCCGCCTCCGGGCTTCTATTTACCCATCCCGATGAAGGACTCAGGGATCAGCTGGTTCTCTATTCGGATATTGATCTCAATCTGCGTATGGGACCCCGAAAAATGGTTGTTTCTTCACGGATTATGCGGAAGTTTCAGGACAGGGACAGGACCTTCTTCGGCTGTCAGTACATAAATATCAAGCCTGAGGATTTTCGGTTTCTCTTTGATGCAATATACGGAAGGGAGCTGACTCCGGAAGATGAAACTCTGTGGGAAGGCGGTGCTGAGCCTCCCAGGCTTTCCTTCGATTAGACATCGATCTCCTTCTCTTTGAATGCCCTGATAGCCGCAGGGACTGATGCTGCAATGGGAAAATACGTGGTCAGTTTTGTCAGTTCAATTACCTTCTTAACTGAACCGTGAATATTGGTAATCATTATATTGAGGTTCATTTTTCTGATTGTGGAGCAGATAAATATAAGGGCACCAATTCCTGAAGAATCTATATAATCAACGTTTTCCAGATTTATAACAAAAGAGCGGACTTTTTTTTCCAGCATTCTCATTATCAGCTCTTTCAGTTTGTAGGAGTTATACAGGTCCATTTCACCGTTTACATCGACTATATCGACTTCTGCGCCCCGACGGATTTTAAGGTCCATCCTTTCTCCTTCCCGGGTGACCATATGTTTTTTACTGTGTTTCCTTGATAATACTGTTTGTACTTATCTGCAAAAATCAGGTAGAATCACCAGAGAAGACTAACATCCTTTTATTTCAGCGGTCAAGCAAGAGATTTCCTGCACCGAAAATGTAGAGGTATATGTTCCGTATTCTTTTGGAAGTAAATGATTTACAACATCTCAGACGTCTCAAGGCGGACCTTGTGGAGGAAATTCTCACGAGTTTTTCAGGTCTTACCTCGTCGGGGGGGTATTCACAGAGGGGTAATATCCTTTTTGTTGATACCGAAGATGATGATGCGGAAAGTACCATTACAGGTCTGTATAAGTTTTTTGAGAATCTTCTGACCCTGAAAAACAAGCTCCACGGTTTTCTGCTTGCCTTTGACTATGCCCCCAGAAGCGGGCGGTTTACCCTTGATGCCGAGGGAGCCTGGGTGGGGAGAATTGCGGAGATTGATGTTTTTATTGTCTCCTTTGACGGTTTTCTGGTTGTTGAGGCTAAAGTTGAAAGCAGGCCTCTGGGAAGATTTTACCAGGTCACTGATCTGCGTGAAAATGAAACCCGTGAAACCCGACCGCTATATTCTCTTGCAGCTCCTGAAAATATTGAAATTCTTGATACTCATTTCCAGCTCTGGACCGACGGGGAAGACGAAGGGCGGCCGTTATTCATTCATTCGGCATCACCGGCAGAGCAGTTGAGAATTGCTCATCGGGCAGGTGTGCTCTGCGGATGTGAAGATTCACTGCTTATTGTTGATCTTAATTTTGCATGGCGGGCAGCCATGGCCCCTTTTCTCGGCTGTTTCGGTCCCAACCCGACAGAATCTCTGGCAAAGGGTGTTGTTCCGGATATTCTGCACAGCTGGCGGGCGACAGGGGAAAGTCTTACCCGGGGAATGACAGTCTTTTCCTGGAAAGATGCTGTCGCCTGGTTCGGAGAGACAATTAAAGCCTATGCTGAAATTGTGCGAAAAGAAGGGAATACCCCCTGTGTTATTATAACAGGCGCTGGCAGTCTTAACCGCTTCGGGAGAATAATTGCCGATGGCTTTCTCTCCACCATGCACGGGAAAGGCGAACTGTACAGCCTGTTTATTTCCGACAATGTTCCCCGGCGAAGAAGGGGACAGTACTCCTTCTGCGAATTCCGAAAAGCTGAAGTTCGCGAGGGTTCTCCGCAATCTGCCAGGATGGAGTTAACGGAAGAGCAGAATAGAATATACCACCTGGCCATGCGCTTTTCTCCCTTTCTCTCATGCTCCCAGTTGCGACTCCGAATGTATGAAGCGGGTTTTGCAAAGCATATGGTGGACAGTTTTCTTGTTTCCCTGGTTGACGGAGGCCGGATTCTTAAGGGTTGGCGCTATTACTTCACTCATAAAGTACCAGGATCTGCGCCTGCAGGCATCTATCCTGAATCAGTTATAGCCCCTTTTCTCACTCCCGTCGCGGATGAAATCCCCTCAATGTACAGGATGGATTATGCTGCGATTTCCGTGGCTGAACGGCCTGAACTGGGACTTGAGCATTTCAGCTTTCTGCTGAATGCGGTGTACGAGCGCAGGGATGCCGTCTCTGCAGCCGGACTGGCGGCGCTCTTCAAGCCTCTTCCCCGGCGCTTCAAGAACTATTTTACCATTGCAAAAGGAATGGCAGGTGTTTTTGCCGATCCTGGTGATGATGCCGGGCTGGGGGAACACGAAGCAGGCGAAACTTCTGTCAGTGATTATTCTCACCTTCAGGTACTGATGGTGGAAAATTTCCTCAGAATGAATCAGACCGGAGACGCTCTGAAGAAGGCAAAAAGCTTTCTCTTTGATGTTCAGGGGGAGGAACAGCCCTGCAGTATTACAGAAGCACAGCATGCCCTTGGAATGGTTATGCTCAGAAAAGGGAGAATCGAAGAGGCCAATGATTATTTCGCCCTGGCCTATGAAAGCAGTAAATCCTGCGATGCTTCAGTGGACAGGATCAGAGCCTGTATCAACAGAGCCCTGGGGCTTTTTTTGTTCGGCAATTATTCCAGGGCTGATAGGCTCCTTGATGAGGCGATGGAGCTCTCACCTGGATTGTGCTACGGCTCGTACCTTTTATTTGCCCGCTTTCTGAAAGGCAGAATAGCCTTTATGCTCGGTCGGTATGAAGAAGCGGAGAATCAGCTCTGGCAGAGCCTCTCTCTTGCAACTCTTACCGGGGTTCCCCATGGCGCCTTCTATGCATGGATTGCCCGCTCGAGGATATATGCCGGCAGGTATCGGGACGGTATCGGCATGCTGGAAAATCTAAAAAAGACCGGTGAGGTTCTGTTTTTTCTTGCAGAGGGGTACTATTTCAGCGAGGATCTCTCCTCTGCTCTTCCTGTCATCCGCCGTGCCCAGCGGAGGGTGAAGTTTGAGACAAATGACAGCTGTAATTATATGTCGTACCGGTGGGATTCAGGTTTTAGAAATGTGGAAGATGCTGCCTTCCGGTCTGCCGAGGGCAGGGGAGTTCTGCTTAATTGTGTCAGTGCTTTTCGCTGGCTTGTGGAAAAGCGGTTGGGTAATCCGGTGGATAAAGGGTCGATGCTGCTTGAAAAAATAACCCGTGAAGAGAAGCTCGGAGATCTTGATCCTTACTTTTACTATTACTACCTCATCCATGCACTGCTGATTTCAGAAGATACCCATGATGAAAACCTTGAGCGGATTACCTATCTCAGCAAGGGGCTGAAATACCTGCAGCGAACCAGCTCGGTTATTGATGATGTTCCATCCCGCCTGGAGTTTCTGAGCAGCAACCGCTGGAACAGATATCTTATGGATATTGCCCGCAGGGAAAAACTTGCCTGAAAGACGGCTTGACACTTCCGTAATCGGTTGCTATATTACCGCTACATTTTAACCTGGTGGCGTAGCTCAGTCGGTAGAGCAAACGGCTCATATCCGTTCGGTCAGGGGTTCAAGTCCCTTCGCCACTATCTTTGAAAGCAGCTTCTGATTTCCGGAAGCTGCTTTTTTTTCAGCCTGTATTTTTTTTCAGACAGTCTCAGTGAAACGCGTTGATGTAACAAGACTTTATATCCGGAGTCTCGGCGCGGCTGTTTTTTTCCCAGATATATAACATCATTCTACCCGCAGAATGGTAGATTCCACTCTTTATACTCCGTTCAAGATGTGCCAGTGCCAAGGGCGGAGCAAAGCTGACGGCGAATCCTGCCGGGTGGTATTTTCCCCGTAGCAGTCGGCTGAGGCGGTGAATCTTTGATGCGAATCCTGCCATACGCATGCCGCTGCGGGCCCCTGAGAAGAGCTGTTTTACCAGTTCCTCTTCACTCAGGCTGCTGATTCTGACTGCAAAATCCACTGAGAAGCGGCCCAGGGTACTGCGGATTCCCGGAGCTGAGTAGATCTTTGAGAGTACAAGGATGGATGAGTAATATCCTGCTGTTAGCAGATCTTCCGTTCGAAGCTTGTCCATGGGGGTACTCTCTCCTGGCAGGTAAACTTCCCCGAGAAGGGTGAAAAGCCTGGAGAGTCCGTCCATGATGCCGTACTCATTTCCTTTTGATCCCAGTTCCCGGCGGACAGCCAGCAGGGCCGATCCCTTGAGATGGCTGAACTCGCGCAAAAGGAACCGCCTTTTCTCACCCCGTTTTTTGCTGCCCTCCGAAACCGGGCTGACGATTTGTTCGAGGAGTATATCGCTTTTAAAGCCTGCGTCCCGGTAGAAGGCGTTTATCCGCAATGCCGCCTCTTCTCCCAGGGGAGAGAGCTTCTGCCATCCTGTCGGTTTTAACAGCTCCTCAAGCTTTTTCCCCGCTTCAATGATGTCGTTCCGGGAGAGCGCCTTCAGTCTGGCGGCTATAACTGGATTTTTGCCTCCATACAGGTATATCCCGTAATAGGTCACCTTAAGGAGTATCAGTGCATAGAGATAGCGGAAAAGGCCGTCACTCATAAGCCCAGCTGCCATGGAGCGCAGAAGATAGAATATGAGTATGGGAAGGCCTATCAGCGGTGATAATATAATCCTCACCATGAGCCCGGCAATGCGACTGCGTATCAGTCCGGATAGAGGCCCACGGCTGATTATACGGTTGTAGCTTCTGCTGAAGTTTCTCAACCAGACAAGGGTCCGCAGACGCAGCTTCAATACCCTGCGCAGCAGGGGATGTTCTGCTGTCTGGCGGTAGATATCGGTAAATGCCAGCAGACCCACCTCTGCAGCGTCCCGGATAGAGAAGCTGAAACGGAGTTCATCCGGTGTCTCTCCATTATCCTCCTGCTTCTGCTGTGCCGATAGCAGTATCGCCTGAATATCTCCGCCGATATCGTAAACCGGAGGCAGCAGAGATTTCAGTCTGCACTGTATGGTTGCTTCAGCGGCGGCAAACACTTCCGCCGCTCCGGCTTCCCATCCTGCTTCCATTTTGCGCATTTCCCGGGGAAGCAGCCGTCTGCGGGCATGCAGGATAATCAGGCGGGTAAGTATAAAACGCATAATTACCGGCACTAACAGAACCGGTACTGCCATCATCAGATAGGTTATCATTCTGCTGATATACTATGCATGCGGAAAGGTTGCGGCAACTCCTTGATTACATCTTTTATTAGTACTAAACTTATGTATAGTATATGAAGAGTGACACATCCCTGCCGCCGGTGCACTGCCGCAGCTATTATTCTCTTTTGTCAGGTATTTTTTCTCCGGAGGATCTCTGCCGCAGGGCCGCTGCGGACGGGGCGGTATCTGTCGGAATGGTGGACCTGGAGAATTTCTATGGACTGCCCGCCTTCTACCGGGCGGCGGCCAGGTTCGGCTTGAAGCCCCTATCGGGGGTTGAGTTCTCTATCTCTTCTGCCGGGAATCCCGCCGGGCTGCCCCTGTTTACCTGTTATCCTCTTACCTCAGGCGGTTTTGCCCGTCTTAACCGTATTCTCACCCGTCGTGCTGTTGAGGGGACCGATCCCGTGATGCTGCTGCTTGAAGAGGGCTGGGACGGTCTCCGGGTAGTGGTGTTTCTGCCCGAGTTGCTTCCGAAACTCCTGCAGCGCTCTGTCCGGGGGCTCCGGGCTGCCCTGGTTTACGGACTGCCCTTCCGTGGCATGCTTGCCGCCGCCCGGCGTTACCGGGTTCCTCCCATTGCACTCAATACGGCACTCTGGGAAAGCGGAGAAGACCGCAGCTTCTATCCGGTTTTGCGGGCGGTGGACAATAACCGTCCGATCAGGAAAGAGACTTCAGCACTTTTTCCTCCGGATTTCCGTCGTCGGGTTTCTCCTGTCGAAATGGAGGCTTTTTTTTCCGCTGTGCCTGATGCTCTGTATCAGACCCGGCTGCTTGCAGAGGATGGGGAGGGCAGCCTTTTTTCCGGAAACTATGTGTTTCCCTCTTTTCAGGGGCTGCGGGAAGAGGAGGAATTTACCCGTCTGCGGGAGCTGTGCCGCCGGGGGATTCAGCGCCGCTTCGGAAAGGAAAACCCGGAGATCCGATGCAGGCTGGAGTATGAGCTTAACATAATCCGACGCAAGGGGTTTGCCGGGTACTTCCTTGTGGTTCACGATATTGTCTCCCGCTGTCCCCGGACCTGCGGCAGGGGCAGCTCAGCCGCCAGCATTGTCTCCTATCTGCTGGGCATTACCCATGTGGATCCCCTTGCCCGGGATCTCTTCTTTGAACGTTTTCTCAATATGGGTCGCAAGGATCCTCCGGATATTGATGTGGATTTTCCCTGGGATGAGAGGGAAGCGACTCTGCAGTATGTATTTGATACCTATCCGGGACGGGCGGGAATGGTGGCAGATCATGTTACCTTCGGGTCCCGGTCCGCTTTCAGGGAAGCCGCCCGGGCCTACGGACTGCCCGAACCGGATATCGGTCCTCTGGCGGAGGCTTTCCGTCTGGGCGAGACGGAAGCTCCCGGGTGGCTAAGCTCTGCCGCGGGACGGCTTTTCGGGATGCCCCGGCACCTGGGAACTCATCCCGGCGGTGTGGTTATTACCCCCGGGGCGATTACCGACTATACCCATATCAGTACATCCCCTCTGGGCTGGCCCCTTATCGCCTGGGAAAAAGACGGAACCGAGGATGCAGGACTGGTTAAGATTGATCTTCTGGGAAACCGTTCGCTGGCAGTCCTGCGGGATACCCTGGAGCTTACCGCCCCTCTCCGCAGGGCCTCGGGTAAAAAGGCCCTGGACTGGGAGGGCTTTAATCCGCTTGGAGATGAACGCACCCGGGAAATGATAGAGGAGGGGAAAACCCTGGGGGTGTTTTACATTGAATCCCCTGCCACCAGGCAGCTTCTGAAAAAGATGCGACGGGGAGATTATCCCCATCTGGTTATTGCCAGTTCCATTATCCGTCCTGCCGCAAACCGCTATATTACCGCTTTCCTTGAACGTCTGCGGGGTACCGCCTACCGCAGTCTTCATCCCGATGCGGAGGAGGTCCTCCGGGAAAGCTACGGCATCATGGTCTATCAGGAGGATGTTTCCCGGGTGGTTATGGCGGTATGCGGCTACAGTGCCGCCGAGGCGGACGGGTTACGCAAGGTTCTCTCCAAAAAAGACCGCCGTTTTTCTCTTCCCTCCTTCCGGGAGGACTTCTACCGACGCGGCAGATCCCGGGGAATTCCCGCTGAAACCCTAAATGAGATATGGGAAGGGATTGTATCCTTTGAAGGCTACTCCTTCTGTAAGGCTCACAGCGCTTCCTATGCCCTGGTTTCCTATCGTCTGGCCTGGCTTAAGGTACGCTATCCTCTGGAGTTTTTCTGCTCCGTAATCAACAACGGCGGGGGTTTCTATTCCCGGCAGGTCTATCTCAATGCCGTTGTCCGGGAAGGATTCCAGGTTTTTCCGCCGGATATAAACCGCAGTCTGTCCGCCTATACGGTGGAAAGGAGCGGCGAGGGAGATATTCTTCGGGCCGGTCTTTCTCAGCTCAAGGGAGTTTCCGGTGAGTTTATCACGGCATTGTTGAAGGAGCGCAGTCGCAGAGGCCCCTTTGCGGATTTTCAGGATGTTCTTACCCGTCTGGAACCGGCGCTTACGGATATCCGTGGACTGATCCGTTCCGGCTGTCTTGACTCTATTGCCGGAGGTATCCATCGACCGGGGCTGTTCTGGCATTTTTTCCATTTTTCCCGCCATCCGGAACTTTTTGCCCTTCCTCCCGTGCCCTCTTCGGTAAAGGATTATCCTCCGGCGGAGAAGCTTCGTGACCAGGCCAGGACTTTGGGAATCCTTACAGGCGTTCATCCTGCGGAACTTCTGGTTTTGCCGGCGCCGGAAGAGCTGCCTCCGCTTATGATCAACTCCCGGGATATTCCGGATTATCATAAAAAGCGTATCTCCCTGGCTGCAGTGCTGGTAACCGGAAAGGAGGTCAGAACCCGCACTAAAAAGGATATGTGCTTTCTCAGTTTTGAAGACAGAAACGGTATCTTTGAAACAGTTCTTTTTCCCGGTGCCTATCGCAGGCTTTATGCTGCCATTTCCCGGGGATACGGCTTTCTTCTGTCCGGTACGGTGGAGGAGGAGTTCGGAGTTTATCAGATTGTGGTGGATGATCTGCAGATCCTGGAACTTAAAACACTTGATTCCTGTCGGGAGGTGTGCAACTATTTAAACTGGAATATTAACGGATATGAAAATAGGCATACTTTGCGGAACACAACAGTTGGAGAAGGGGCAGAAGCTGGGAGATCTCCTGGCAGAAGAGGGGCTTGACTACCAGGTGTGTGATACCTCTCAAGACTGGAGGGAATCTGCAGGTAAATGGATAGAGGAGTGTTCTCACTTTATGGCGGTTTCCGGAAAACTTTCATCCGGAAAGCTGCCTGCCTGGCTGGACTTTTTTGGTGGATACTGTCTGGGAAGCAATAAAGTTCTGGTCATAACAGGGAGTACACCGCTGCCGGAAAATCTGAATCACCTTACACGGGTGAAAACTGTGAATGAGCTGCGGCTTGTCTGGCGGGAGCATCACAGTGAATGGAAAACTGCGCAGGAAATACGCAGCGCCATAGAGGCGCTTCTTGCAGCCGGACATGGTCGAAGGGCTGATGATTTTATAAAAACCGTTACAATGGGAGAGCTCCGAATTGTAAATCTGTTTCTTCGGGCCGGGTTGTCTCCGGATACAAAGGATCTGCAGGGGGTTCCGGTCCTGTCTCTGGCTGTCAGGGGAAAGCACGGTGCGGTGGTCAAACTTCTGCTTTCCCGGGGGGCGTCAATAGATGCTGTTTCTGAGGATCGAGGTAATACAGCTCTCATGGAGGCTGCAGCGGAGGGAATGCAGAGCATAGTTGTCCGGCTTATAGGTGCCGGGGCCGATATAAACCAGAAAAGCAAAAGCGGACAGACAGCCCTGATTCTATCAGTGGGACAGAAACATTTTCATATAGCCGAACTGCTTATAAAGGCCGGGGCGGATCTTGAGATAAAGGATGCTCTGGGTATGACTGCCCGGGATTATGCGAAGCTTTTCAAGGAAGATGAGCTTATTGAGCTCATGGATGCCCGGACTGCCGGAGAGTCTTTTGAAACCCGATAACACCAGCGGAATACGCGGATCCATGGTTCTTCTCGTCTGGCTTCTCCTTGATCTCAGCGGCTGCGGGGTAAAGTTCCTGGGTGCCTTTTACAGTGGCAGCCTTCTGCTTGCCGCAGACGGGCTGTACGGACTTACTGTATGGTTTCGCTTCTTATCCTCCGGAAGAGAAGATACCAGAATACATCCAGCTGTAGCGGTTCCCATGGGGTTGATTATCGCAGCCGCCGGTCTGGGCATTGCCTGGCGGGGTCTGGTTACCCTGCTTGCTGGACCGGAAGCTTTTCCTTCCACGATACTTGCAACCGCAGCGCCTCTTACCGCTGCCGGTGTCTTGGCCGGAAAATACCTTGCCGGGTATCTTGCGTCACGTCTTCTTTCTTTCTCGGAGCCCCATTCAAGTTCCTTTGAGTTTTCCCTGCGGGATAGCGGTGACCTGCTGTTTGAGCAGGGATTCTCCCGTATGGTTCTTTTAATTCTGGTGTGGGCGGCATTTAAGGCCCCCTCAGTTCTGAGCATGGACTATCTGATTGCAGTGCCTGCCGGATTAATTTCGTCTGTTGTGGCGATAACGGTGGTTTACAGCTATGTTAAGGATGTAATTGAAAAGATTTCCGGTCAGGATCAATCTTGATTCTTGACAAGCCATGTTGCCGCAATTAACTTGAATTTGTATGGAAAAAGCAGATCAGACTTACCTGTTTCACATTTCCCGGAAAGACGGGAGTTCTTTTTTTCTCGATCCTTTTCAGGACACTGCGGAAATTATTCAGGTACTTGAGAATACCCGCATAGTAGGCCTGTACGGCAACGAGCCCCGGGTGGAAGCTGTAACGCACTTCCGCAATGAGCTCTACCGGACCGTCGAACAGGCGGTAAAGATCTGGGTGGCAGAACGCCGCTTTATTCCCCGCTTTCTTATAAGTTCGGGAGTCTTTTTATTCGCTTATCTGTTTTTCAGTCTGGTTATACGTGATCCTGTACCCATGATAGATGAACTGCTGATCGCTCTGGGGGCCTCCGGTGCAGTATACTTCATCCTGTCCCGAAGGGATCTCTCATCTGTCTGGTCTTCAAGGAAACGCGCGGAGCTTCGGCAGAAAGTGGATGCAATCTACTTTGCAGAAGACCAGTTTGTCCGGGAAGTGGAGAAGAACCTTCACCGGGTAGAAACCGAAAGTCCTCAGCAGGTTCTCGAATCGCTGATTGCTCCCACTGATAATTTCTATTCGCACCTTAATCCTGAAGCTGCAGCGGATCTTCTACGCTATATTGAAGCTCGTCTGGGCAGCAGAGAATTGAAGAAGCAGGAAAAAAGAATAAGGGATCTTGCCAGATCCGCCAAAACCGGGGGAGGAAAAGATCTTCAGTATCTGTCCAGGCAGTTCGGTTCAAAGAAGATGGATCTATCTCTTTTCGCCCTGTATCATGGTATTAAGCTGGAAGAGAAGCAGGGAAAATAGATTGATGTAATGTATGGAGTCAGCCTTCGCTGTTGTCCAGAAGTGTATTGATATCGATAAGGTCATTCTGCAGGTCGATGGTTTTCTGGGCGGTATCCATGTTTTCCCTCGCCGGGGTAAAATCCGGATCAAGTTCCAGAGATACCTCCCAGTGAGCAATGGCCTTCTGCAGATCTCCCGAAGCATAAGCTTCGAGTCCGGCAATGTACTGTTCCTCCGCCTGCTTTTTCCGCTCAAAACGACCCCTGTCTCCCATATCCAGGGAAGCTACCACGCTCAGCCGGTCAAGGGGTGCAGCAACCTGGGTATCCAGGCCCATAGTGTAGTTCACATTCAGGGACATCGTATCCGTTAACAGCTCGCTTCCCAGTGAGAATCTGGGGTTCCCGCCCTTGTAGTGAAATCCGCTCTGCATGGCAAAAAAATCAGTTACCTGCAGATCCATACCCGTAGATATATTCCAGGATTCAGCAGGTATATCCGACACCAGACTGAACGGATAATTGAAGTCTGTTGTAACTGTAAGGGGCCGTATGGGCGAGTAGGCTATTCCCAGAGAGGCCTCGGTGGGCAGGGCTTCACCGTCTGTGCTCAGTCCGAGATTTTTTGCCGTAAGGCCTATGGAGAAGTTCTTATCCCTGGATGGGTAGGTTTTAAGAAAGTTAAATCGGGTCAGAAGCCCCACATCCCCCATAAATGCCAGTGCAGATTGTCCGGGTTCAATAACCGCCGGAATATGCCTGTAGGCGGCTTTTATGTTGGCTCCGAGGGAGAGCCCCTCAAAATAGTAGTCCGAGAAAAAATTGTATGAAATATTTGCCGTGGCAAGCGTTTCGGAGTAGTAGATGCTGGCCTGGGAATCTCCCCAGTCATCATATTCCGTAAAGGGTACATAGAGAAATTTTGTAGCGAAGCCAAGCCCCAGTTTATCGTAACGGACGGTATACACCGCACTGTCGATCGAGGTATCCGCGATCCAGGCATTATGGGCAAGAGCTATCTGGGTTCTGTCCAGCCTTGAACTCGCTGCAGGGTTTGCATCCAGATAGGAAAAATCATCCGCCAGGGCCGTAAATGCCGTACCCATTGCTTCGTAACGGCCTCCCATGGGAATTGTAAGAATGGGGAATGCCGTCAGTCCGGTATTGGGGTCGGAGAAGATAGAGGCAAAGTCATAATAGGAGCTGAAAAAGCCGTCTGCTATGACTACAGCCGGGGCAAAACACAGCATGAGTGTAAGCAGGATCGGCAGGAGGTATTTGCCTGTAAACAATCTGAAGATTTCTTTCATCTGTGTGAGTCTAAATATACCACCCGGGGGGTATATATTCTACATTTTCGGCCCGGGATCTACTCTTTTCAAGCCCTACCCGGTATATTGTTGTCAAAAAAGAACCTGATTTGAAAGCGGCTCACCAAGACCCCCAAAAATGCCGATAAATGTGGTACATTCTGAGCGAAGAAATGGTTGTCAGATCGATATTTAGGCCTTATCTACCGCATATTCTCCTCTTCCTGATCTTTATAGCCGCTCCGGGCCCTTTGTGGGCGGGCGGTCAGGCGGAGCAGGATCCCCTGGCTGAAGCCCGCGCAGCCTACGAAGATCAGAATTACAACCTTGCCATCAGTCTCACCGCTCAGGTTATGAAAGATTACCCCGACCGATTTGACGAGGCTCAGTCTCTGATCAACGCCATCAGAGCGGCGAAGAATCGTTACAACCGTACCTTTGAAGAACTGGTGCAGCTCTATCAGAATGCCCTGGAACAGCAGAATGATGCCGGCCTTTCCGAGTCCTATACCATTATCAAGGATCTGGAACGAATGGATCCGTATCCCAATGCCGATACTCAGGAAGGTCTGGTGCGTGCCCGGGAGGCCACGGGCAGTGTATACAACCGGATCCGGCATGCAAATCTTATGGACCGTGCCCTTGCACAGCTGCAGCAGAAAGATTTCAGCGGGGCTGTAGAGACATATCTTTCGGGGTATGATCTCGCGCTGGATATATTTCAGACCAAGCAGTATGCAGCGGAAGCAATGGCGGAAGCGACCCAGTTGAGAAGCCGCTCGTCCCAGCTGGGAAACGCATTCCTTGAGAATCTCCCGTCCACAGAAGCCGCATCTGCCTTCCTTTCCGAGTTTTCCGCCGCTACACCCATTGAGACTCTGCAGGAGTGGATAAACGGTTTTGAATCCGGGTACCGTGAACTGTCACAGCTGCGCTGGAATGTTCAGAACACTGTCCGTGCCCTTGAGGTTCTGCGTCTCCTGATACTTAATGAGTATGCAGAACCGGGGGAAGACGAAATCTATCACCTTGCGTATCTCATCATTCTCAACCGGGGTCGCAGTACCGTTGAAAGTGAAAGCGGTGTTGACGAAGGAATCCTCGGTGCTATTGATACCCGCTGGGACAGCGGGGCTTCTGCCGTTTTAAGTACCCTCTCGGATACAGTCTACAGTCTGTACGGGGAGGCGGCTGACCTTTTTCGCCAGGGAGAGTACAACGCTTCTATTGAAACCTTTACCAGAATGAGCAACTTTGCCCGGGAACTGAACCGGGCTTCACTTGTATGGCAGAGTCAGATTGCTCCGTCTCCCGGTGAGAGAGAGCCCCTTCCTGACTACCAGGCCCTGGCGGATGCACCAGGCGCTCCAGCCTACATCGGTTTTTACCGAGACACCCAGCTGTTTGCAGAGCAGATGGCGATGTTCGGTGGTGAGGCGATAGAACTGGCACGCCTCGGCGCTGGTATGAAGAGTCAGGGAGAGGCTGTTGCGGCCAATGAGGCAATAAGCATGGAAGACATATCTGCGGCCCGTCTGACACTGAATGCTCAGGAGGCTGAGATTTCCCGATTACGGAATACGATTAATTCCCGCAGTATTGAATACCCCGGAAATCAGGAGCTTCAAGCGGATAGTATGCTTGTGACAGCAGAGCAGGATGAACGGATGACGCAGGTGGAAAACCTCTTTACATCCAGTAATGAGGATTTTCTGCTTATTTATCTTCGCATAGCAGAGGAACCGCTTGATAGAAAGCTGGCCGAGTTTGCCCGGGCGGAAGCCGAGGGTAACAGTGCTCTTTCGGGAACCCCGATTTCATTTCAGGGGGATACTTTTAATGCCCGTTATCCCACCCGATCAACTGAAATATTTACTGCCCTGCGGGATGATGCCCGTTCGGTTCTTTCTCTGAATGAATCCCTGCTTACCGAGTTGGGCGGCCTGCCCGAATGGCTGCAGACTCAAGAGGATGTAAGCACCCGCCTGTCGGCCATCAGGCAGCGTTCAGGTCTGCTCCGTGCTCATATGGACCGGGCTTCCCTCAGGATAAACGAAGCAGCGGATCTGATCCGCCTGGCACGTCAGAACCGTCTGGATGGAGAACGTCGCTATAATGAAGCCCGACAACGGATGGAGAGCAGGCAGTTTAATGTGAATAACCCCAACGCTATAGAAAATACCGTTGGGGAGGCTCGGGACTTCTTTCTGGAAGCTCTGAAAAGCGAGTATGATCCCCTGCTGGACCGCAGGACCGACTCCATAGCATCCAACAGTGACAGATACGATATTCAGTCTCTTCTCTCCGAACTGGCCCAGGCCAAGCGGGATTACTTCCTTCCTCAGAGGGAAGCATCCATTGCGGAAGCTCGGCGCCTTATCAGGCAGCAGGCTTTCGAAGACGCCAGCCGTATGCTGGATCGGGCGGAAGATTACCACCGTCAGCTTGATAGCGCCGATAACCCGGAAATAGTCCGCCTCAAGGAGTTTGTGGACCGGGCTATTAACACCTCCAGCGCTTGGTATATTGCAAAAACTGATCCTCTCTATGCAGAAATGAGCCAGCTTATCAATCTCGCCCGGGAAGATTATCTTACGGCGGAACAACGGGTTAATAAGGGTCAGACCTTCGGCGTTGAAGGACTTCTATCCAATTCGGAAGAAAAACTTTCCGCCGTACAGAATACTTTTCCCCAGAACCTTGAGGTGGGAATCCTGCTGCTGAAGATCGAACTGATGCGCACTGACAATTCCAATGCCCGCACTACAATCCTATCAGAAAAGTTTCAGCAGGCCAGAACGGCGTTTAATGCGGAGGAGTATCAGAAAAGCCTCTCCCTGGCTAAAGCCCTGCAGGCTATAAACCCTTCTTATCCCGGACTGAATGATCTGATTTTTGAGGCTGAGATCGCCACCGGGCAACGGGTAAGGGAACCGGACCCTGCTGATATCCGGGCTGCTGAAAACCTTTATGCCGAAGCAAACTCAATTTGGCAGAACCGTATTCAGGACCAGTATGCGTCAGCACTGCAGACCCTGCAGCAGGCAATTGCCAGGTATACGCCTTTTAATCCGCCTTCAAAATATCTCACCCTTAAGCAGCAGCTTGAGATTCGTGTGGATACCAGCGCTGCAACTATACTTTCAGCGGCGGATCAGCTGCAGTATCAGTCTGCCCTGGAATCGTATCAGCAGGGAAACTTTGTTCAGGCAAAGCTTATTGTTGACCAGCTTATTCAAAAAGGAGACAATGACCGGAACCCGAAACTGCTGGATTTGCAGCAGCGGATAAACTCACGGCTGTAAACCCTGATTATGCTTGAAAGAAGATTGGTCAAAAAACTGTTTACCCTGGTGCTGCTGAGCTGCCTGTCCGCTTTTTCCGCAGTGACCGGTTTTGCCCAGGAGCGCATATACTGGGAAAATCCCCGCTATCTTGATCTGGGCAATCCTCGCTTTCCCCAGTTTGCTTCCTCCTTTGAGGGGCTTACGGTTTTAAGCCACCATTACGAGTTTTCCGAAGGACAGCAGGGTAATGCTTATATCAGTATCTCCACCAGCAGTGACGGCATCCAGTGGCAGGATTTCAGGAATATCCTGGGACCGTTTCCCTTTACGGGTGCGGAAACACCCATATCTTCACTGCTTGTGCGGCCCGACGGTGAGATCCTTGTTGCTGTGGCGGAAGGGCAGAATGCCGTCGGTATCTATCGTTTTTCAGGCAGCAGCGGAAGGGCTGTCAGGATCGGCACGGTAGAAACCCCTCTGCGGGCTGTTGTGGCTCCACGGCTGTACGCAACCGCCGACGGCGGCCTCATGCTCTTTGTCTCCCGGGATGCGAGTGCTGTTAATACCGGAGGAGGGTATCTGGGTATCTTTTTCAGCACCTCCAGTGACGGTCGCAGCTGGAGTTCTTTTGAACCTCTTGTCCGGGACAATACCAACCTGCGCGAAACCTACCTTCCTGCACTTGCTTCTCTCAATGGTCGGGATTATGTGGTTTTTCAGGCCTTTAAGATGGGCGGTTCCGGCGGAAATCCGCCATCCACATATCAGCTGTATCTGACAACTACTGCCGACCGGGGACAAAGCTGGAGCAGCCCTGTGCTGCTGACTTCATTCAATGAGACACATTCCCTGGGCAGCGAACCGGGATGGGAATATTACGATAATCAGCGACCTTCCCTCTATTCCAATTCCGCCGGAAACCGGCTTTTTCTTTCCTGGGAGAGAAGAAGCGGGCGTTCACGGGTACGGAATATCTATCTTTCCGAATTAGGAGCAGGCGGAAATGTTCTTACTGTTTCGCGGCTGAACAGCAATCGGGACAGTATAAGTCCCCGTTTTGTTCAGGCGGGAGACCGCTTTTTTGTCAGCTGGTATGAAGGCGGCGAGCAGGCCATGCAGGTAAGGCTTGCAGAAGGACGTACTCTTCCCGGCGCCGGACTGGACTGGTATTACGACAGTACCACCGGCTATGATTACCTGACGGTAGACACTCTGCAGAACAGCTCAGCCTTTGCCGTGCCCGCAGTGTTTGAAGACCGGCTCTACCTTGTCTGGGAGAGTGACACCTACCGGAATGATGAGATCAACTCAAGTCGTCTGATCGTGCGCGGACCGGACATCAGCGTACCTGTACCCTCCCTGCGGGGAGGTAACTTCACTGCAGGGCAACCGGCTTCACTGGATACCTTCAGAGTGGCATGGACTGAGCCCCGGGATCCTTCCGGTATTGCCGGCTACAGCTATATGTTTTCCCGGCTTCCCGGCTATACTCCCGAGAAAGAGGTAAAGCATTTCAGGGATGAATCTCTGGCTACTTCCAGAGAACTCACCGTGGACGGTAACTGGTATTTCATAATTATTGCCCAGGACTATGCAGGCAACTGGTCACGTCCGGGAATCCTGCCGATTATCCGGGATACAACCCCGCCGTCTCCGCCTCAGTTTCTCCCGCCCGATCCGGATGACCGGGGATTCCTGCTGTCTAACACCATGACACTCTCCTGGCTTGCACCTCCTGAAGAGGATACCAGCGGATATTCCTATACTTTCACCCTTCTCAGTTCTTCCGGCAGGGATATCGGCTATGAAGGGACGAGAGTGCCGTCTCCTCCTGAACGTATTATAACCCGCAGTCCCGAAGCCTCTTTCTATAACAGAGACAACGGGACCTGGATGATCTCTGCTGCCGCCCTGGACGGGGTGGGCAACATGAGTGCTCCGACGCCTTTTATCTTCCGACTGAATAAATATATTCCGGTGACTATTATCGACCGAGTCAGAGCGGAACGGGATGAAGTTGGCAGTACCCTGCTGACTATTCAGGGCCGTGGATATGTTGACGGCGGTCTTATCTCTGCGGTGATTCTGGACCAGGATGGTCGGGAGCCCTACGATTACCGTTTTCCAGCAGGGCAGGGATTTTTTAACATTGCCGGTGACAGGCTGATCGATAACTTCAAGGTGGAGGATATCGAGGAAGGTAATTACCGTATAGGTATCGAGCATCCACGGCGGGGGCTGAAATGGGCAAGCTCACAGATATATTTTGAACCCTCCGGTGTGGTCAAGTTCGGTGATTTCACCTATCGTCCACCGTCTAAATTCAGACTCTCTACCGAAAACCGGTTGAGTATTTCCGTCAACAGCCTGGTTACCATTATGCTGCTTGCCGGACTGGCCCTTGCCCTGGGGATAACAGTATTTAAAATCCGGGGAGTTATCATTGAAGGAGCTGTAATACGCCGGGATATAGCCGCCATTGTCGCCGGAGGAAGGGTTAGCAGCGCAGATTTTAAATCGAGGATGAAGGATATGAGAAAGAGAGGTTTGGGACTGCGGATAAAATTCGTACTTCTGATTACACTGCTGATACTTATAGTTGTAATGATGGTAGCTGTCTCTCTCGGCTACTATATGATTGAAAGCAGACAGAAGACCCTTGCCGAGGGTCTTTCCAGCCGGGCGGCTCTGCTTCTGGAAAGTCTCGCTGTGGGTGCTCAGGAACCCATCGATTCCAATGATCAGGAAACGATTCTTTCTCTTGTTTCTCAGGTTGAAGCAATGAGCGATGCAACGGGAGTTACCATAACAGGACGTTCTGCTGCGAATCCTGACGGTGAACTGCATGCTCTCTGGGCTGCATCGAATCCCGATGAACTGATCGATTCGCTCCGCGGTGAGATCAGAATAGACTACCGGGCAAAGAATTCTGCGGAGGATGCGCCCCGTACCTTTGCCCTTATAAATGCCGATGAACTTTCATCCTACCGTGACCGCTTTGATGTGCTTGTTACGCCGTTTTACGGCCGCTCCATATACCAGGATGAATTAAGCCCCGCCGAGTCGGACCTTGCCGAGCGGGTGGACACAATGCTCAGTGATGAGATGGGAGCCATCGAAACTGATATCCGTGATATGCAGCAGGAACAGCTCATCCTTGAGTCATTGAACAGAAATATTCCTGTAACTGCGGCACAGCGTGAGTTTATCCGCAGCAGATTCCCGGATTTCAATAACGCTGAGGAGCGCAGCCGACGACTGCAGCAGCTGAATGAGGATGTTGTCCGTTTCAACCGTTCACGCCGGGCACTGATACGGGAAGCCGGAAATGTTGTTGTTAGCAGTCCTGTATTTGATGTGGAAACCTTCAGGCCCAGGGTTGAGGAGTATACATTCTACCGGCCCATTGTCGGTTTTCGTCAGCAGACCGGAGACGGTGAAGGCTCCGGTTATTTTTACCGTGGCACTGTACGTCTTCGGGTAACCACAGAGGAAATCGTGCAGCAGATTCTCGATTCCCGCCGCACTCTTATTACCATTACCGCCGTGGTGGCTCTAATAGCGGCGGTGATCGGTATTATCGGTGCCCTTATTCTTGCAACAATTATCATTGTGCCTATACGGAGACTTATCCGGGGTGTAGAGGTTATCCGGGATACCGCGGATAAAGCTGCGCTGAAAGGCCATGAGGTTGAAACCAGAACCAGGGATGAACTCTACGGACTGGCACAAACCATAAATGAAATGACTCATGGACTGGTTGAAGCCGCTGAATCCGCCAAGGAGCTTACCCTTGGAAAAGAGATTCAGAAAAAGTTTCTACCCCTGGAGGAGTTCCGTGAACGGAAACTTCCCACCGCAACCTTTTCCAATCAGAGGCTGGACCTTTACGGATATTATGAAGGAGCCGATGAGCTTTCCGGAGACTACTTTGACCATATCGATCTTCAGAACGGTTACCGGGCGATTATTAAATGTGACGTTTCCGGGCACGGTGTTACTGCGGCCTTGATTATGGTAGAAGTTGCCACCATTTTTACCAGTTACTTCAACCGCCTTATAGGAAAAAAACCGAATCTCAATCTTTCAAGTCTGGTGGGGAATATAAACCAGCTCCTGGTTGACCGGGAGTTTAAAGGCAGGTTTGCAGCATTTATTATTATTCTTATGGAAGAAGCGACGGGCAAACTTTTTATCTGTAACGCCGGTGACAGTCTTTTAAATATTTTTGAAAGAAATGAGGGGAGGGTTCATGAAATTCAGCTTTCCCAGAAAAACCCTGCTGCTGGAAGTATGGACCCCGCAATATTCGGTCCGATTACCTATGAACAGGACTCTCTTACCCTTGCGACTGGAGATACCCTGCTGCTGTATACTGATGGAGTTGAAGAGAGCCGTCATGTACTTCGCGACAGTGATTATAATGTGGTTGAGTATCAGAATCTTCCCGGGGAGATACGGAAGAAGGATGAGGAAGAGTTTGTCCGGAACGGCTATAAAGAGGTCAAGGTGGATGAGACCTTTGAGGAGTTTGATCCTAAAAGAATACGGGAGATTCTGGAGACTGCCTATCAGAGGAAAAAATACATTCTCAAGCGGAGGGTTGATACGGTAATTTTAGAACCTCTGGAATTCGATTTTTCAGAGTTTTCAGGCAGTCCTGAGGATATGGTAACTGTACTGATCGCCGTTGAAAAGGTCTTCCGGCTCTTCCCGGATCCTAAGGCAACAGAACGTGACAGGGTTCAGGTTGATAAGAAAATAGATGTGTTTCTGCAGAAGCATTTCAAGGGATACTATAGTTACTTCCGCAACAGGGTAGAGGATAAGGAGTACCCTGAATATGTATGGTTCACACACCTCAAGGAAGACAGGCAGGAGGATGATCTTACCATGCTTGCCATTCAGCGGAAATGATAGAAGGCAAAGAAGGCCTTATACTTTTGGTATTATCTCCCTGGTCTCTCTGGCTTAAGAAACTGGTTCGTGAAACTGTTCCGGGATTCATATTCCGGCAGGTCGGGTATCAGGGAAGGGATGCTCTTTTCCCTGCATGGCTCTACTGGTTGCTTGATGGGGATGAAGCTGCCGCAGGAGCAGTGCTGAAGCTGCCACAAGAGCAGCCGAATTCTGCGGATGTTAAATTCCAGCTGTTTTCAGACAGTACACGTGTATATGACATCGCCTTTTCTGCAGCTTTTAAAGTAAAAGTAACCGATTTTACCTCCGGGGAGCCGGTTTTTCGGGTTTTTCCCGAAGGAGACGGCCTATATTACCGTGAACTGGAGATTCAGGAGCAGGGCGAATCAAATGTATTGCCCGGTAAGGTTATTGACGAAGCCTTTATTTTTGCTGATTCTGTGATAAAATCCTTCGACAGGAAGGTATGATTGATAAAGTATATGAAACTGGGAGACGAGTTCTATGAAGAGCGCCCGCTTTTTCTGTGAATCCTGCGGCAGGTCCGTACCGTTCAACGCCAACATGTGTCCTCACTGCGGAAAAAAGTTTGATGCAGTAAAATGTCCGGTATGTAAATACACCGGGATGCCCGGAGAGTTCCTCCAGGGCTGCCCCAAGTGCGGGTACCTTGCCTCCGAAGACGGGAGTGTGCCTTCAGGATCTGAACCGCGATCACCGGGAAAAAAAGAATCGGCAGTTTCCGGGCCGTCAAAATCTTCAGATGCTTCTTCCAGATATATGAAAGCTCCGCGGCAGGAAAAGGATTTTGAACTTTTTGCAGAAGAGCATTTCGACAAACCGAAAGGTTTCCATAACTGGAGTTATTATTTTATCCTTGTCCTTCTTTTCGGGATTCTAATATCCATGGGGATCTTCCTTGTCATGATTATGTAAAGGACCTGTCCTCCAGGGTTTCCACGTGACGGTAACGCAGAATAAGCTGTTCCAGGGACACAGGGTTCTCCGGATTCTTTGCAGAAATCTTGTAGAGATGGCTTTCGCAGCTGCAGTCCGAGCAGCCGAATCCGGCAACTGCGGAATCGGCAATTTCCGCAAGATCTCCGGCAAGAACACATTCCAGATTGTTATGAGTTCTCAGAGCATACCCTTCAACCTTGTCCGCATATTCTCTGAGGTAATCAATGTGCCAGTGTTTTTTCTTTCGTTTTCTGAGATGCCGGTTTATCCGGGCAGTAAGATTCTTTTTTGCTGAGCCGGCATAGATGTAATACCCCGGTTCAAATATCATTTTTCCAAGAGCACCGACGCTTATTTCCACTCTTCCCGGAATGTGCATTTTTATAAGATAGACACCGGTATCATGAGCAGCGGCGGTACAGGGTTCTGTAACAACCGGGAGATTCGAGTTCTCAACCCTTACTGACCCATTACTCAGGCAGTGAATTGAAGCCGCACGGATATCTACCTGTGCTTCTGCTTCCTGCACTGCCACGGCAAAATGCGGGTCTGTGTGAATTCCGGGAACAAGGCGGTCTGCATCGGGATTAACCACCACAAAGAGAACGCAGGTTCTGTATTCTCCAGCCTCGGCAATTTCCTTCAGTTCCCTAACATGCCGGGCCCCTCTTATTGTTGGTGCATCGGGAAACATTGCTGTGCCGTATTCCACAAGACTGCATGATTTAACCTCCACCAGGGTCTTTACTCCGGCCTTTGTGACAAGAAAATCAAAACGTGAAGAACCATGGCTGAACTCTCTTTTTACAGAGTCCGCTTCAGGGAAGAGAATGGGAAGCAGAAGGGTTTCCGTAATCCGGTTGGCTCCTGTGGAGTTCAGGGGAATAATGTGATCTTTGTACCGGACGGCAGCCAGAGACCAGGAAGTTTTGCGTGTGGATTCCGGGTGTTTCCGGAGAATGCAGATGCGTCCGGGTACAAGCAGTTCTCTCATACGTCCAGGGTTGGGGCAGTGAGCTTCTATTCTCTGTTTTTCAGGCCCCTGTATTACCACCTTGAAACGATTGGGGCGATCAAGAAATTCACCTTCAAGATCATTTGAAAAAAGGGATAAATCAGTCAAACAGCTGCCGGATTTCCCGATGATACATTCCGTCGATAACCGATCTGCGCAGTTTCATAGTCTGTGTCAGCTCTTTTCCAGCCTCAAAGGGTTTTTCCAGAAGCTTAAAACGGAAAATGCGTTCGAAGTGTTTGAACCCGCTCTGCGGGTTAACCAGAGACTGAATACTGTTGTGAATCTCCTCTATCATTTCAGGGTCTTTTAGAAGCTCCTTGGGATCCACATAGGTCAGTCCTTTGGCCTGAGCGCTAACTTCCACTGCTTCCATATTCGGTACAATCAGGGCTGCAAGGAACTTCTGATCCTGGCCTACCACCATAACCTGTTCTATGAAATCAGAACGGCTGAGCTGATCTTCTATAGGGACAGGTTCTATGTTTTCTCCACCCAGAAGAACAATAGTCTCCTTTTCCCGTCCAATTATTTTAAGCTCTTCATTTCTGGTCATAATCGCCAGATCTCCGGTGTTCAGCCATCCGTCCTTCAGGACATCCGCTGTAGCCTCAGGCCTTTTGTAGTATCCTTGCATGATCTGTTCGCTCTTAACATAGAGGACCCCTTTTTCTCCGGGCCGGGCAAGGGCCCCTTCACTGTCTATCAGGCGGTACTCAATATCAGGCAAAAGCGGTCCGATAGTTCCCGGTACTGGTGAATTAAAATCACGCACCGAGAGCACAGGTCCTGTTTCAGTGAGGCCGTATCCTTCAAGGATGCGGATTCCTACAGCCTGAAAAAAGCGGTCCACATGTGGAGGCAGAGCACCACCTCCGGAGACACCTGCGCGGAAATTACGCCCGAGCTTCTTTTTTATTGTGCCGAATACCAAAAGATCCCCGAGCAGTTTGAAGGGACTCAGGAGCAGGAAGGGGAGAAGCGCAATGGTTCTGTCCATCCATATCAGCCGTTTGGAAAACTGCGGCATCAGCCCTCTGAGCATTGTCAGCAGTGTATAGTGGGATTGTCCAACAGTGAGGAAGAAGTAGAAGAGGCTTTTTTTGAGGTTGCTTCCCTGGTTTACATTCCTCAAAACAGCAGCTCTGATGGCTTCCCAGATCCTTGGCACCGATGTCATCCAGTGGGGATCGGTAGCTGCCATGTCGGCAAGCATAATGGAGCCTATTGGCTTCGAGTAAATAATAGAGGCACCCTTGGTAATGACAATATATTCGATGGCACGTTCATAGGAGTGCCAGGAGGGCAGAACACTGAAAAAACGTTCACCTGTTTTTATGGGGATAGGGTTGTATATACGGTCCAGCTGGAAAATGTATGAGCGGTTGGTAAGGATCACTCCTTTTGGTTCTCCAGTTGTTCCGGAGGTATAAATCAGGGTCACAATATCGTCAATAGTGGACGGCTCAACTGATTTATTGAAAAAATCCTCGTTCCCCCCGGCTTTTCTACCGGCTTCGAGCAGCTTATCAAAAGATATAACCTTAATTCCCGGAATTTCTTTCGAGCCGGGATCATCGTAGGAAATAATCAGTTTGAGTTTGGGCAGGGAGTCTATTTGTGTGGCTGCTTTATCCAGCTGTGCCTGGTTTTCCACGAATGCTGCAGTACAGTCCGCATGAGCCAGAATATAGGCAAACTCATCGGCGGTACTGTCGGAACCTCTTGGTACATCTATTGCTCCAAGGGTAAGGCAGGCGAGGTCGGAGATGAGCCACTCTTTCCTGTTGTCAGAAAGAATGCCGATATGATCTCCTCTTTTTATTCCCTTTTCCGCAAGACCGGCGGCTGCCGCGCAGACCAGTTCAAAAAGCTGTGAGAAGCTGCTGGATTCAAAAGTTTTTCCGTTGTCCTTGCTGTAGATGGCGGGTTTCTCACCGTGAAGATCAACAGTCCTTTTAAAACGACGAATTAAGGTGTCGCCCTCGTTCATTGCTTCGAGCCTCCCGCCGGATGTAGATTAAAAACACGGTATCATGACACCCGGGGGAAGTCAACGAAAGCTGTTCAAGCTTGTCTACCAGGAGAGCTGGTTAATCAGAGTATTCTCCAGGATTGCCGGAGTCAGCAGTTCCGGAAGAAGTACCGGCGTCGGTTTCCCCGGCGGATAAAGCGCATATACAGGAACCCCGGCCTTGCCGAAATTTTCAATCCATTGATGGATGATTTTATCTCCTTTTGTGTAATCCCCGTAGAACCGTGCAACGTCAAACTGTTCGAACAGTTCATCGATATACGCACGGGAGAATACGGTTGCCTCGTTGGTTTTGCAGGTAAGACACCAGTCAGCGGTAAACTGGATAAAGACGGGGCGGCCCTCACTTCGTGCCGCTTCAACTGCCTCAGGAGAGAAAGTAACCCAGCCCTCCTTTACCACAGCCGATTCTCCGCTTTCCGTTTCCTTCCAGCCTGCCGGGACGGTGACTGCCAGCAAAATCAGTAACCCTGCCACTGTTAGTGCAGTTGTTCTCCTGACAATTCGGGTTTTTGCTTTCTGCCCGAACCTTCCCCAGATCCATATTAGCGCAACTGTTGCGGTGAGACTGAGCAGCAGGGTTAGAGTTTTTGAAGGACCAAGCTGTGTTATTAAAACAGATGTGAGCCAAGCTGCTGTTGCAATTAGAAGCAGACCCATGGCTTCCTTGAACGTATTCATCCATGGACCGGGTTTCGGCAGTCGGCGAATCAGTGCGGGAATAAACCCTAACAGGGTAAATGGCAAAGCCAGCCCTATTCCGATAAAGAGAAAAATCAGCAGAATTATCAGGGAGGACTGACTGAAGGCGAAGCCCAGCGCAGTACCAAGGAAAGGCGCCGTACAGGGGGTGGCCAGAAGCACTGTAAAGATCCCGCCGGCCAGTGATCCAAGATAGCCTTTCCGGGAAACAAGCCCTGTTACCCGGCTGCCGGCGGTAACATTGAGAGTCCACATATCAAAAAGGGAAAGGGCAAATACAATCAGAACAAGAATCAGGCTGAAAAGGTAGTAGGGGTTCTGAAACTGAAATCCCCATCCGACTGCTTCTCCTGCATTCTTCAGAATTACCACAGCAGTGCCGAGAGCAAGCAGACTTCCTGCAACTCCGGCACCGAAAACCAGGGCGTGTCTGCGGATACTGTTTCCATCGTCTCTGCTCTGTTTTACAAGATTCAAAGCTTTTATGGAGAGAACAGGCAGGACGCAGGGCATTACATTAAGCAGAAGTCCTCCCAGAAGGGCAAGGAGCAGGTAGAATGTTAGGGAACCTGCACCGGGCGACCGTTTCAATGATTCCAGTGCGGCCGTCTCGCCATCGGGAAGAAGTTCTTCTGTTTCCGGCATAAGACAGACTCCGTCATCTCTGCATAACTGGTAGAAAGCGGAAATTTTTGAAGGTCCGCCTTCCTTGCCTCCGGGAAGAAGGTTAGCTGAAACAGTGACTTCTCCCCGGTATTTCCCGTCTTCATCCGCATCGGAGTATACGGTCGGACCCAGAACGTAGGGAGAATCCTCATTGATGCTTATGCCGAAGAAATCAGGATCCGGACTCTGATAGTACTCCGGCGGGATAAGGAAACGTACTGTCACTATTCCGGGGTTGTCGTTCTCGGGAGGTACAAACGCCTCAAGAGAACTGACCTGCGCATACAGTCCGCTTAATGAGGCGGTCAGGACAAGCAGCAGAAATGCTGCCGCGGTTTTTCTCATATCCTAATCTCTATTACCTATTGCGCAGCCAGTTCCTTGAGTACTGCAATCATTTCAGGGGTGTCCCACTGGTACATACCTACAAGCCTGGCAATTACCTTGCCTTCCGTATTAATAAGATAACTGGTTGGAATAGAACCGGTACGGTAAAACGACGGAACAGCAGTCCCGGTATCGTCAAAAGCTGTAGGGAAAGTGTAACCGTTGTCAGCTATGAAATCCTCCACTTTTTTCCGGGTTTCCCTGCCATCGTTTGAAGAGATGGCAAGAATGGTGAAGTTGTTGTTTTTCATTTTTCCGTAGAGTTTTTCCATATCCGGCATTTCAGCCTTGCACGGCGGGCACCAGGTAGCCCAGAAATTGAGGAGAACCACTTTACCTTGAAGGGATGAAAGGGAGGTGTTGCTGCCGTCGATGCCTTTAACAGAAAAATCCGGAGCATTTAGCGGTGAATTGGGTATGCCGAATCCCATGTTGTAAAGTTTCTCCGTGAGAGGATCCATTGTTGTCCCGGCGTTGTTCTGGGCAGTTAGGAAGCTTGTTCCGGCAAGTAAAAGGGTAACTATAAGCAGTGCACGTTGTATTCTCATCTATTTACTCCTGATAATGAATATAGGCCTCTTGTTGAGGCGGTTCAATTAAAAACAGCTTATGCCGCCGTCTGTAATGCTTTTCCTGCGGTTCGTACATAAAGACTGGCGGACTGTACCTGTATGACATAACCAAGGGCAAGAAGAAGGGCTGCCTGCCCGCCGATTTCCGGGAAAGTGTTAACAGCCACCGCCATGGCAAGTGAGAGATTTCTCATTACTGTAGAAAAAAGTAGAGATAGGCTGTCTTCCCGCTTGAACAGCCGCCTGCCGATTTGTGCCACCCCGAAGAAAAGAATCAGGTAGAAAAGAAGAGTGGGTATAATCAGCCTCAGCAGCAGTTCCGGGTGTGATGCCAGTCCCCGGGCTTTCATTGCCGTGGCGGTAAAAACAATCAATACAACACCTATACTGGAAATTGAGGGAATCCGCTTTTTCCAGTAGTTTTCGAATTTTTGTTCTCCCTGCGTTTTTGTAAGTAAAAGGCGTATCCCGGTCCCAGCTGCAAGGGGAATGAAAATTGTCAGAAGAATCTGCCGGAAGATCCCGGGGAGTGATATATCTATTCTGCTTCCCATAAAAAGCTGTAGATACAGTGGTGTGAGGAGAGCGCCTGAAAGAAGACCGAACACCGTCAATCCAACAGCAGCTTTTACGTTCCCGCCGGAAAAGCCGGTCCATGAAATAGTCATCCCGCTTGTCGGTATCAATCCCATCAGTATTACACCAAGAAAGAATCCCGGCTGATCACTGAAAAACAGACGGGCAAGCAGGTAGGCCAGCAGGGGAATCAGCAGAAAGTTTATCACTGTATTTGTACCGATCAGCTGTGGACTGAGGCCGGATTTAAACAGTCTGGTCAGCGGGAAGGTCACCATCATGGGGAGAATCATTAAAATTGTCAGGGGTAGAATGGCTGTTTTCAGGTTTCCCGGGCTATCAAGTACAAGACCGGCTGAAAACCCGAGTATCATAGAAGCGGGAATAAGTATACTGAGATTATTTTTAATAAAGCCGAAAATCTTCCACATGTCATGCTCCTGTTTCAGTATTCAAGGTGTCAGGCAGGAGAATGTTAACATTTCTATATATAAAAAGCAATATATAAATACAGATTTTTACAAGCCTATAAGCGAAAGACTCAAAACAGAGAAATTATACAACCCGTGGGCAATCGCGACTGTATGAATACTGCCTGTTCGCCTGAAGGTATAGAGAAGTACGGTGCCGATAATTGCCGTGCCCAGAGCGGGTATAAGGCCCTGGTATAAATGTCCTGCGCCGAAGAGAAGGGTGACCGTTATTCCCGCTGCAGCAGGTGAAAACCGGATACGCTGCAGCTGCCGATCCAGGTATACCCTGAAAAAAAGTTCTTCCCAGTAGCCGGTTACCAGGGATGTAAGAAAAACAAGAGGCAGGATTCGGGGGCTGCTGAGAGCCCATCCTGCGCCGGGCGGGTTGGCACCGCCCCGGGTGGCAAGATAACTTTGTATAAGATACCAGGGAATCAGAATAATCCAGATAAGCAGAAAAATCAGAAAACCCCTCACTGTATCGACAGGCAGAAACGGCCCTATCCTGTATATGCTGCGCCAGTCAGGACTTTTCCGCGAAATTATAAACAGGGTCAGAAGAATCAGGGGCAGGGTCTGTACTGTGTACACAAGGTGAAAAGAGGGGGAATCGAAAAGATAAGGGTCCACCTCGCTCCCCTGGAAGAGATATCCCGGCAGGAAAAAGGCGGCGAAAAGCAGCAGCGGTTCCAGTATCTCAAAGTATTCTCTGCGGAGATATTGATAAAATCGTGGCAAGATCCGGGAAAAACCGCTATAATCCTTCATCGGTGCAAAATTCCTGGTACATATATCAGTGATTGCATAATATAATACATATATCATATTATAGTAAGGAATAAGGATTAAAGCGGAAAGTATGTTATGCTGATTGTTTTACTGGTTCTGCTGGCCATTGTAACTATTATCATCCTCGTTCTCCGGCATGCGGGAGGGGGGAGCTTCCCATGGGTTCATTTCTACACAAAAGGTAAAGAGTCCGGTTTCTCCTTTCATGAGATCAATCTCCTTCGCAAGGTCGCAGTACAGAATCATCTTGAAAATCCCATCAGCCTGTTCTGGTCAATCAAACAGCTTGACCGTTCCATCAAGGGAGTGATTATAAAACTCCGTTCCGAGGGCAAGGAGGGAGATGAAAGCAGTATCCACTTTGTTAGCAAACTTTTTGAATTCCGTAAAAAAGTGGAGCTTGCCCTTCCCAAATATACTCTCGGACTTAAAACTACCCGGAAAATCTCCACCCATCAGCGGATTAAAATAACCCTGCCCGGTGTCGGCACATACAACTCTTCTGTTGTGGAGAATCTTCGCCGCTATCTTGCCATCTCGTATCCGGAAGGACCGAAGCTTCCTCCCGGAGCAAGCTGGAAAAACCAGAGGGTGAACATATATTTCTGGCGGGCGGAAGATGCGGGGTATGTTTTTGAATCTAAGATTCTTGATGATTTTATCGAACAGAAATATCCGATCCTGCATGTAGGCCATTCCGATAACCTTATTCGCAGTCAGAAAAGAAGATCTGTGCGGGTGGATGTGCACAAACCTGCTTTTCTATACCCGCTTTCGTCTATAAATCAGGCGAATGAAACGGAGGAAACTTCCAGTGGGCTGCGCTGCAGACTTATAGATGTATCGGAGGATGGTGCGGCTGTACTGATCGGTGGACGGGCGAAGGTCGGGCTTGCCGTGAAACTGCAGTTCATGCTGACTTCAGCATCCATTGTCATGTGTGGTGTAGTCAGGGGGGTTACCTTTAATCAGAAAAAGAACCAGTCGGTCCTGCACATACAGGCTGTTCCTCTCAGCCCCCGTCAGAAAAACCGTATGCTCTCTTTTGTGTATAATATCTTTCAGGAGCGGGAGCCGAAGGCGAAACCCCGTACTATCCCTTCCTACGGGTAGATAAGTGGGGCCAATTTTTCGGAGGAATGTATGCTGATGTCCAAAAAGGTTATTTCAATTTGTCTGTTGCCTCTTTTACTACTCACCCTTCAGCCCCTTTTTACCCAGGAGAAGCAGGAAGAAGATCCCCTTGTTTCCGCATTTCGTGAGAACTTCTCCCGCGCCGGGGATGAGACCAAACTGGATATTCTCAAGGATTCGGTTAATTACTCCCCTGAACTGATGGGACCTCTGTACAAGCAGGCAGTTGACTATGCTGTTAACAATTCGGACCTGTTGAAATCAAACGTACAGCTCCAGGAAATCGCTGTTCTGGCGGTGCAGCTTGCAGGAACATCTGCATATGCTCCTGCTGGTGGTCCCCTGTGGGATCTGTTTAACAATTATGATGATACAAGGATACGTATTTCCATTCTGAGCAGTCTTAGAAAGGACAAGCTGGGAAATGATCGTATTTTGATGCTGCTCAACAACTGGATAGATCGTCAGGTAAGTATTTTTCATGCCGGGAGCGGGGTTAATCTTCAGGTTCTTTCCCAGGCGGTTCGAACTCTTGGAAGTTTCCGGGATCCAAGTTCCTTCTCTATTCTTCTTTCCATCAGTGTAATGTCGCTTCCGGATGAGGTAACCAATGGAGCACGGGAAGCTCTGCTTGCTGTGGAAGGCGATTATGCGCAGATGTCCACTGAGGTAATCAACAACGGTTCTGCAGCGGAAAAACTGGTAGCTCTGCAGACTGCGGTAGACCGGGAGGAGCTTACAGCTGAAGCGAGAGCAGGAGTCTGTGTGGTTGCTTTGCGGGTGGGAAACGGCCTTACACTTTCCGATCAGGCGAACGCAGGTTTGATACGGCAGATGCGTGTCCTCGCAGCACGGGTGCTGCGGGAACTGCGCTGGTCGGATGCGACTGGTGAACTTATACAGCATTTTGATCTCTGTATTCTGGAGTTTGACCGGGGGGTGGGAACAAAGTCTGCACTCCTTGAATCAATTGCTGCTCTTGGAGTTATGGATACCCGTGAAGCAGCAGTGCGTCTTGCATTGTATCTAGATGTAATCAACTCATTTGTTGAAGGGAACCAGGGCTATGATGAGCAGATCACCCTTGCAGTGGTAAGGAGCCTTGGAGAGTTGAAATCCAAGGCGGGCTTGAATGCCTTACTCTATCTGGGATACCTGGACTACTCAAAAACAATCCGTACAGCAGGAGACGAGGCCCGCAGAGCTATCCTGGGTCAGTAATCCCTCTCTTGCTGCATTAATCATACCGGCATGTATTGCCGGTGGTCAGACGGTAACACTTCTTGCCGGTATTCTGCCGGTTCTACTGATTTCTGTTATAACCGCTTCTGTTGGAATTGTACGTCGATCTTATCATCTTCTTCTTTTTTCTCTGCTCACTTTTTGTATAGGTCAGGTTTGCGTAAACCGCAATTCGGTCCTTTTCTGGACTGGTGCGGAAGACCCTGCAACAATGGTGGAGGGGCGTCTGTATCGGGACAGCCGGGCTGCAGGAAGCGGGACTATCCATTATCTGGAGGCTTCGGGGGTTCGTACCCTGCGGGGCATATCGGCAGAATCCCGGGGAAAGCTGCTCGTATTCAGCAGAGGCAAGCTGATATTTCCCCGGGGATCACGATTGGTTTTCATTCTCAGGGAGCCAGCCCGTCTGAATGGTTTCGATAAAGGCATAATCTCCGCAGAGGTTGATAAGGACAGCTGTTCCATCAGCGCACTGCCGCAGTTCCGGATAAAAATAATCAATTCCCTGCAGAACAGGCTCGATTCCCTCTCTCCGCATTCAGCAGCGTTATTAGAGGCACTGCTTGTAGGAAGTCGTCCAGGGCTCAACCAGGGGTTGAACGAGCGTTTCCGACGTACAGGCATCAGTCATCTGCTTGCTTTGTCCGGTCTGCATCTTGCGGTACTTGCCGCCGGGGTTATTACTCTGCTTGGCCGGTTCGTTCCTCTGCCTGCAGCAAGGCGGATCGTTATTTTGTTACTGCCGTTATATCTGTATATAACCGGACCTCAGCCGTCACTGATCCGGGCCGCTGTTATGTTCTGCCTTTTTACTCTCGGATCGGGGAGCCTTCGTCGCTTACCGGTTCCACTTATTCTGATATACAGCTATATCGGGATGCTCCTCTATCAGCCGCAATTAATACAGGACCAGGGGTTTTGTTTCTCTTTTGCCGCTCTGGGAGGAATTCTCTTTCTTTCTCCTTCCATAACCCGTATGTTTGCCCGTATTTTTCCCCTTCTTCCATTTACGGCGGCAGCGGCACTGGGGGTGTCAGCTGCTGCATATTGCGCAACTCTTCCGCTAACAATTCAGTATTACGGAGCTACCAATCCTGTAGGGGTAATTGCTTCCTTACTACTGACTCCGCCGATTTGGCTTTTTCTCAGCGCAGGGATTATATTTCTGCTGTTTCCCTGGGGGCAGGTTTTAACCCTGGTCTGGAAGTATCTGTTTTTCTATCTTTATGAGTTGATTGATGCTGTGTCAGCAGTTTTTCTTGTCTTTCCCGGGCTGAAGCTGAATGATAAGCTTGCCTCGAATGTCTTCCTGTTGGTAAGTCTGGTGTTTTTTTTCCTATTGCTCTATTCTTGGTACCGGAAAAACAAGTAGATTTAGGGAGATCCTGAAGGTGAACGAAGGCCTGTGGAATTCACGACAACAAATAGCCGCATTGCTCGAGGAAAACGGGCTGACTCTTAAAAAGCGCTTCGGACAGAATTTTCTTATTGACCCGGTTCACCGTGAGAAGATAGTGAAGGCGCTGTCTCCCGCTTCAGGTGAGAGGATCTGGGAGATTGGACCCGGGATGGGGGCCATAACCCATCATCTTCTCCACGATGATATACAGGTTACGGTATTTGAGATTGACCATGGGCTGATTCGCCTGCTGCACAGGCTTTTCGGAGACCGTATAAGGATCGTAGAAGGGGATTTTCTGCAGACTTTTCCTGAAGAACTGGAGAAGAATGGTCCTCCGGACAGATTGCTGGGCAATTTACCGTATTCAACGGGATCTGTAATGATAGGGGCTCTATCTGAAGCAGATGCTTTTCCGCCTGTTTCCGTTTTTACTCTGCAGAAAGAGGTGGGACGTAGAATGGCAGCTGCTGCGGGAAGCTCGGATTATTCCGCATTTTCACTGGTGTGTCAGCTTCGCTGCAGGGTGGAGAAGATATGCGATATAGGGGGAAGTGCCTTTTTCCCTCCTCCCCGGGTTGTATCAAGCACAATGAGGATGACTCGCCGGGAAGGCGCTGTCAGGGGGCGCAATGAAGATTTTTTTATCCTTGTACACGATCTCTTTGCTTCCCGGCGCAAGACGGCTGCCAATAATCTGAAAAAGGGAAGAACCGCAGGAAAGTACGGCTGGGAGAAAATTAAGCAAGCTGCAGCGTCTGTTCAGCTGGACCTGTCCAGGCGGGGGGAGACTTTCTCTCTGGAGGAAACCCTCAGGCTTCATGATGAAATAGTTAATTAGCCTTCCGATTGCATCGGTTCGTTGATTTTTCATTTCAGCTTGACTATACTCGATGTCGGTAATCTCAGAGGAGTATTAATATGAATTACAGGTATAAGGTATTTTTCGGCGCGGTAATCGCGCTTATTCTTTTATTCTTTGCCGGATGTGCAGGGTCAAACGCCGCAGTTCAACCTGCTGCAACCGCGCCAGCTGACAAGGCTGCTGCGCCCCGGGTAGAGACCGTAAACGTTGCGATGATACAGAAGGAGATATCCTATATCGGAGAAGATTTTCTTGAGTCTGAAAAGGTTTATACCTGGGAAAACAACCGACTTACCGGGGTTGTGGTAACTGATTCTTTCGGCGACCCGATTGAGCATATAAGTTATGAATATCTTGATGCCGAAAACACGGTAAAAAGGTTCACCTATGACCCTGATCAGAAGCTGCAGTCTTTGAGTGTGTCTGTTGAGAATGCTGACGGACTGCTTGTTTCAAGGGAGCTTTATAACAGAAATGAAGAGCTTCAGACTCTTTCAGAATACTCCTATGACAGTGAAGGAAGGCGTATCCGCTGGGAGGTAAAAGACAGCAGTCAGAATCTGATGGCCTACAGTGAATATAAGTATGAAGCTGGAATTGCTGTGCGGATCGATACGTTTGCCTCTGACGGTACTCTCCGGGACTATTTTATCCGGAAAGTGCAGAATGGAAAAATTATGGAGGAGGAGTCATTCGACCAGAAAGGTGTTGCCTCCGGACGTATAGAGTTTGCCTATTCCGGAGATAATGTGGTCAGTAAAACTTTCTTCCGTGCCAACGGTTCCCGTGAACGGATTGTTGAGTTTGAATATGATAATAACGGTAGCGTGGTACAGGAAGTATATCTGCGGGCTGATGAAACAGTTGAGCAGGTTATTACCCGTGAGTTTACCTATCGCCAGGAAGAGCGTGTTGCAGCGCAGTAAGGAGACAACTTTTATGATGATCAAAATACGACGATTCCTTATTCCGGCACTGCTTCTTTTTTCAGTAAGTGCCGGAGCCAGTGAGCTGTCAGCCATGTGGTCCAGGCTGTACGAAACTGCGGGAAACATGAAGCAGAAAGTTGCTATCATGTCCAATATCATTGAACAGCATGACCGGGAGATGATCCCTGTTCTTACATCTGCGCTTGCCGAGCAGGTTCTCAATATTGAGAATATTACCGATTCCACCAACCGCCTGGAAACATATACCCTTATCGGTATGATTCTTGACGAGGTCGGCAGTCTCAAAGCAAAGGAGGCTGCAGAAGATGTTTATAAGGTTTCAGAGCAGGTAAGCGATCCTTTTCTGCGGGCCAAGGCAATAAAAACCCTGGGAAAAATAACCGCTATACAGTATGCGGAAGAGATAGCTTTTCTTCTTCGGAATATCAATCTGGGGATTGTTGAATTCAAGGCTAAGGAAGAGGTCGAATCCATTGTCTCGGCATGTATTGAAACTCTGGAGCTTCTGCGCCAGCCTGTAGGATTCAGCCCGGTATTCTTTACCAGCATCGGGCGATACTCCAAACCGGTGGTGAAACGAGCCGACCGGGCCATGGTTAACATGGTGGATGACCCCACTGATCTGCTTATGGATATTCTCACCTACGAAAGTGACTACGCTGTTAAATATCAGGTGGTGCTTGTGGATGACCGCTCCAAAGCTCCTGAAGCGCGGAAGGCTGAACTGGCAAAAGAGGCTCTTTCTCAGGGGCTCAAGTTTGAAACCGCAGACCGTAGACAGCAGGTATTCCTGAGCCAGATGAGAACAAAGGCTGCCCAGATGCTGAAGCAGTATGCGGGAGCTGATGAAGAAGCCTTCATTTTGCTTGATGCCATGGTACGCAAAAGCTTCTCAATGACTGAAACCCTGACCGCTCTCGAAGCACTTGGTGCAGCTGAAAGCGAAGTTGCCGCCCGGCTGCTTGCGGCTTTCCTCAGTGAATTAAATGGTAAGCGCAACGAAGGATACACCTTCAGTAATGAGAATGTTGTGCGTGCGACCATCAATGCCCTTGGCAATGTGGGAGATCCGGCAGGCCGGGCAGCGCTTGTTGAGGTTGAGTTTTCCGACTGGTCCGGAGATACCCGGCGTCTTGCCAAAGCAGCGCTGGAAAAAATCAAGTAACGGCTGTCACTGCTGTTTTTAAGCATGAAAAAGGCGGTTACCTCATGGAGGTACCGCCTTTTTTTGAATCGAATTGTTTGATGACTACAGAATGCCGATATCTTTCATGGCTTTCTGTAAGGTTATTTTGCTGGAGTCTGCAAGCGGGACCATGGGCAGACGGTATACCTCTTCCATTTTTTTCTGAACGGACAGAGCATACTTTACTGGAACCGGGTTAGTTTCAACAAAGAGTGCACCGAAGAAGGAAAGCAGCCCGTAGTGGGCTTTCCGTGCGGCATCCATGTTTCCCTTCAGGGCATCGTCTATCATGGCAGACATTTTCCCGGGAATTATGTTACTGGCTACAGATACTATTCCTTTGCCTCCGAGAGCAACCATGGGGAAAGCCCATGCATCGTCTCCTGAGAGTACAGCGAAATCATCCGGACAATTATTGATAATCTCCATAACCTGAGCAATGGATCCGGATGCCTCTTTTACACCGGCAATATTGGGGTGTTTTGCCAGCTTGAGAATGGTATCTGCTTCCACGTTCATCGCGCAGCGACCGGGGATGTTATAGAGAATATGCGGAATATCAACAGCATCCGCTATGGCTGAAAAATGGCTGTAGAATCCTTCCTGGCCGGGCTTGTTATAGTAGGGAGCTACCTGCAGGCTTGCATCCGCTCCAAGTTCCTCTGCCTGCCGTGTCATTTCAATGGCTTCCTGAGTGGAATTGGATCCGGTACCTGCAATAACCGGTACGCGGCCGTTTGCCGTCTCAACTACGATTCCTATAACATCTACATGCTCTGTGTGGTTAAGGGTGGCACTTTCGCCGGTGGTTCCCATGGGTACCAGACCTGCCACGCCTCCCTGAATCTGCGCTTCCACAAGATCCTTCAGGGCTCCTGTATCTACGCTTCCGTCTTTATTGAATGGGGTAACGAGGGCTGTATAAACACCTTCCAGTTTCATGAAGAACCTCCCTTAGGTGGGTAAAATATCATTGATAAAATCATCGATCGAGAAAAATCCTGTTTTTCCCGAAACCCACTCCATTGCCCGTACAGCTCCAAGAGCGAATCCGCCTCTGCTGCGTGCATTGTGGGTAATCTCAATACTATCCGCTTCGGAATCCAGGGTGACTGTATGTATCCCGGGAATCCAACCGCCCCGGACTGAACCGACATGAAGCTCATGCTCTTCAATGGCCCGATCCAGAGTGTTCGTCTGAATTACCGTTTTCCGGTCAAGATTTGCGATAATCTTTTCCGCTGTGGTTATTGCAGTTCCTGAAGGCGAATCTTTTTTTCTTTTGTGATGGTACTCATTAACCATGATATCATAATCTTCAATATCGTTAATAAGTGATGCCGCCCGGCTTACCAGGTTGAAGAAAAGGTTTGCTCCCACGGAGAAGTTATTTCCCCAGAGAAGGGTCGATCCTTTTTCCCTGATTATCTGCCGTGCGTCTTCCCTCTGCTTCTCCCATCCTGTGGTGCCGATTACAGCAGGAACGCGGGCTTCTGCATATTTGCGGATGTTGTCCAGAAGTCCTCCGGCAAGGGAAAACTCTATTACCCCGTCTGCTTTTTTCAGTAATTCCGGGGTAACTTCCGTGGCATCACCAATACCAGCAGGATCAACCCTGCCGGCAATGATGTGGCCCCGTCGGATGAGTATATCTTCTATCATATGGCCCATGGCCCCGTAGCCGACGATAAGTACCTGCATGCGGTCTATAGTCCTCTTTTATTTTACCTGGGCAAGGGTGATCGCAGATGTTACTACAATGTCATCTACGCTGCAGCCTCTGGAGAGGTCGCTGACAGGTTTTGCAAAACCCTGAAGAATCGGCCCGTATGCTTCGGCACCAGCAAGGCGCTCCACCAGCTTGTAGCCGATGTTTCCGGCCTGAAGGTCAGGGAAAACGAGTACATTTGCCTTTCCCGCGACGGTTGATCCAGGAGCTTTCTTACTTCCCACGGCAGGAATCAGTGCTGCATCAGCCTGAAGTTCACCATCAACTTTAAGATTGGGAGCTTTTTCCTTAACAAGATTGAAGGCTTGAACTACTTTGTCCACATTGGGATGAGATGCCGAACCTTTGGTGGAGAATGAGAGCAGGGCTACCTGAGGATCTGCTTCGAGGAATGTTTTGCAGGATTCAGCCGAAGCTATGGCGATTTCTGCAAGCTGTTCTGCAGTGGGGTCGGGGATAGTCGCACAGTCGGCAAAAATCATGTTGCCGTCGGCGCCCCATTTTGAATCAGGGTGACTCATAACAAAGCAGGATGAGGCATAGTTAACACCCGGCGCGGTCTTTATTATGGTAAATGCCGCAACAAGAACTTTACCCGTAGCGTTTTCAGCTCCGGCGACCATTGCATCGGCATCACTTATGCGAACCATCATTGAGCCCCAGCGAAGGGGATCCTGAATGCCGGCCTTTGCTTCTTCTTCGGTCATGCCTTTATGCTTACGCAGTTCGTAAAACTCTTTGGCGTAGGTGTCAAGTTTATCGGATGTCGCGGGATCAATCAGGGTTACCCCGGTCAGATCAACGTTGTGTTCTGCGGCTACTGCCTTTATGGCATCGATTTTGCCGATCAGGCTGACCTCTTTTGCAATCTTTTTGTCAATGATGATTTTGGCCGCCTGAACAGTCCTCGGTTCGGTTCCTTCCGCCAGAACAAGACGGGCTGCCTTCTTTTGGGCTTTATCAAGCATTTTTTCTGCAAAACTCATGGTAGTTATAATCTCCTTCAATTCTTGGGCGGTATGCAGTATCCTACCAGAAAGGAGATGCCTTAAAAAGGGGGTGAGACCTCAGTTTACGAAGAATGGTTGAACCATTTATCGACAGTCTCGGGCGGGGTGTAGTTCTCAATGTATTCAATAGCTTTAAGCGGGGATTCCGCAAGATAATATTGGCCTCGGGTGTGTTCCTTCATGAAATGTTCCCGGTAGAGGGATTCCAGGAACCCGAAAAGGGGAGTGTAGAAACCGTCGATATCGGTGAATACAACCGGCCTGTTATGATAGCCCAACTGCTTCAGCACCATAACTTCAAATATTTCCTCCAGTGTTCCGATACCACCTGGTAGGGCCAGAAAGGCATCGGCCGCCTCCTCCATTATCATCTTGCGTTCCCTCATGGTGGGGGTGATGATTTCCTTATCCAGGCTGCTGAAAGAGAGCCCGTGTATATGCAGCTTTTCGGGTATTACTCCAGTAACTTCGCCACTGTTGTCTTTTGTGCCCCTGGCAACGGCTCCCATGGAACCTACACTGGCGCCGCCGTAGATAAGACTGTGCCCCCGGGAAGCCAGTATTCTACCGGTTTCTTCTGCTGCGACTAAATATTTCTCCGGTACGGCGTCACTGGATGAACAATAAACACAGATTTTCATTTGCATCGGCTCCTGTCTTAACCTATATACACGTCTATCTTTTTCAGCAATACCTGATTTTTTTCGGCCTTGCCTATAAGAGATGTAGAGTATAGTATTCCAGATCATGAAACTCGGTGTCTATGGATTGGGTCGGTTCGGTGCCTTCTGGGCAGCAGAACTTGCCGGAAAAACTTCAGTTTCGGGATATTCCCGCCGTGCCAAAGAGGGGCTTGACCCCAGAATTCAGCAGGTTGATGAAGATACCCTGCTGAACTGTGATGTCATTATCCTGTGTGTAGCAATTTCTGCAGTAGAAGATGTGGTTAAGCGTATTGCGCCCAGACTGAAACCTGGAACTGTGGTAATGGATACCTGTTCCGTAAAGGTTTACCCGGTATCGGTGATGGAAAAATTGCTGCCTGAGACCGTACAGATCGCAGCCAGTCACCCTATGTTCGGGCCGGATTCGGGCCGAAACGGAATTGCCGGTCTGCCCCTGGTATATTCTCCGGTCCGCATTGATTCTGAAAAAGACCGCCAGCTCCGTGATCTATTTACCGCTCTTGAGGTTAACCTGGTGGAACTGACACCCGATGAACATGACAGGACAGCTGCCTATACTCAGGGTATAACCCACTTCCTCGGGCGGGTCCTTGATGATCTTCATCTTCAGCCAAGTCCGATGGCAACCCTGGGGTATACCAGTCTGCTGCAGATTATTGAACAGACATGTAACGACCCTGAACAGCTTTTTCTTGATCTCCAGCGATTTAATCCTCATACACACGAGATGCGGCAGGCTCTGAAAGAGTCTCTGGACCGCTTTATGGACAAATTGAAGGAAGTCCCCGGTCTGCCTGCTTGACAGCACGCTCAAGGCACGGATAGAGTTTAAGCCACGGCAAAAAGGAGAACCTGATGTCGGATTACCAGTTTTATTCTGTAGATGAGAACGAGATAGATACTATTCTGGCGGAAGATTTTGACTTCTCCGGAACACTCAATTTTGACAAATCCCTGATGATAAAGGGTCGGCTTACCGGCGATGTAAATGCCTCTGGCGACCTGTATATCGATGAAGATGCAGTGGTCGAGGCCCGGGTAAAGGCCAATATTGTTTCCCTGAAAGGGACAGTAAAGGGCGATATTCTTGCAGATACCCGGGTGGAGCTTTTTGCGTCCGCCAGTGTCGACGGCGATATCACTGCTCCGGATATTGTGATGGAAAGCGGATGCCGTTTTAACGGTATCTGTACTATGAAATCACCTTCCGAGGTTGAGAATCTGGGACAAAAATAAGGACGCTGTCATGAACTTTAAATCCAAGAACCTGCTTTTAATAGGGTTGCTTTTAATCATGCTTGTTCTGCCGCTATTCGCGCAGGATCGCCCGGATGCCCTGGCTATGTATCAGCAGGGTGAGTATGAAAAGGCGGTAAATGTCTGCCTTTCCGAGCTTGAGATTTCTCCCCGTAATATGAACTCCTATACCGTAATCGGTTGGAGTCTTATCTCCCTAAAACGATACCAGGAAGCCCTGGATTATGCCCTCAAGGGGCTGGAGATTTCCCGTTATGATCATCGGGTAGTTGAGATTGCAGCGGAGGCGAATTTCTATCTGGGCAACAATATTGATTCGCTGAAATATTTTGAAGAATATACCGTCCTTGCTCCCACCGGAGACCGGATCGGGATTGTATACTACTTTATGGGTGAGGTGTTTATCCGCATAGGTGAATTCAACCACGCGGATATAGCTTTTTCCACCGCAGTATATCACCGGCCGACAATTGCCCGATGGTGGGCCCGGCTCGGATATGCCAGGGAGATGGCGGAGGATTTTGCTTTTGCCATGGAAGCCTATGATCAGGCATTGAAACTGAACCCGTCTCTCTCGGATGCCCTCCGGGGTAAAGAGCGGGCGTCGAATAAAATGAACGGCGCATGAGGGTTGCCTTTTATACACTGGGCTGCAAGCTCAATCAGTGTGAAAGCGAAGCCCTGGCTTCTTCCTTTGGAAGTCAGGGCTTTTTTATTGTGCCTGCTTCGGAAGCCGCGGATATTTATGTGGTGAATACCTGTACGGTTACGTCGAAAAGTGAGCAGAAAGCCCGGCGGATGATTCGCCTGTTTTCCCGGGAGCATCCCGACTCCACTGTAATCGTTACCGGCTGCTATGCGCAGATGGACCCTGACGTTTTTCAATCCCTGGGCCCCCGGGTTGCGGTTGTTTCCGGAGAACAGAAATCAATGCTTCTGAATCTTCCACTCTATCTGAACGATTCTGGGTGCGGGGCCTCTCTTGTGGAGGAAGGTGTCCGGCATATTCTTTCCGGTGGCAGCCCTGATCCGCAGGATCGTTTTGAGTTTAATGCCCGGACATTTACCGATCATTCCCGGCCTTTTCTGAAAATCCAGGACGGCTGTGATAACGCCTGTACCTACTGCCGTGTAACTCTTGCCAGAGGTGATTCAGTTTCCCTTGATCTGGATGAAATCGTACGTCGTTCAGTCTCCCTCGAAGCGGACGGATTTGACGAGATAGTTCTTACGGGGATCAACCTTTCTCTGTATACCTCCGGGGGCAGGGGGTTGCATGATCTGCTGAAAAGTCTGCTTGCAGCAACACACCGTACCCGATTCCGTCTTTCATCCCTGGAACCTGACTGGCTTATCCCGGAACATGTTGAGGTTCTTGAGCATGCTCGGATATGCCCTCATTTCCACCTGCCAATACAATCCGGTGACGATGGAATACTGGCAAAAATGGCCCGCCGATACCAGAGCCGCAGGGTGGAGGAGGGGATAGCCCTTCTGAGACAGGTGAAGGATGACCCCTTTATTGCAGCCGACATAATTGCAGGCTTTCCGGGGGAAGATGAAACTGCATTCAATACATCGCTCGCTCTTCTCGAGGAGATAGAGCCCGCTTCCCTGCATGTATTTCCCTATTCTTCAAGGCCTGGTACGGCGGCGGCGGATTTCCCTCAACACATACCGGAGAGAATAACCGGAGAGCGTACTGCCCTTATACGGGAGAAAAGCAGCAGCTGGTTGAATGCTTACACCCGGCGCTGGGTTGGTCGTGAAGTGTCGGTTGTGGTGGAAACACTGCCGGTTGAGAGCGAAAACGGCCGTGGGCTAACCGGTAACTATCTGCATGTTGATGTCCCATTTCCTGCTGCCGGCATGAATAAAAGAGGCGAAGCCTATACTGCTGTTCTGGGGGAATCCGGCGGCAGGCTTTTAGGAAGTCTTCTTTAGATTTCGTTTTTATGACCTCTGTGGTAAATTTTATGGCTTTTGCTCCCGAAATACAGAAAGAGCGGTTCAAATGCAGTATACTTGGTTTATCGAGGCCGGCTGCACTGAATCCTGATTCAGACCTGCCGGGGTTACCATGCGTATTGTACTTACTGTGTTGCTGTCTGTTATTATCTTTTTCTCCCCCGGGGCATACCTGTTCTCCCAGGACATTGATCCGTTTAATTACCGTGATGTGAGGCTTTCTGCTCTGGGAGGTGTGACAGTGTTTGGTGCGGAGGGAGCAAGCGCTCTTTTTACTAATCCGGCTTCCATAAACCGCTCTTCCGATGTCGATTATACCCTTTTTCAGGCAACGCCCTGGCTTACTTCAGGTTTTAAAAATCTTAACTCCCTTACCTCTACCCCATCTGATAGTGAGATTCTTGATGCTTCCAAATCCGGATACGGCGAAGGCTTTGCACTTGCTGCCGGGATAACCGGGAAGGGTGTCGGTATCGGGCTGCTTAATGGCCTGGAAACTTTTAATTACGACGACGACAGCAGTACCCGGGGGGAAATCTCTGCAGATCTTTCCGCGGTGATAGGCTATGCCGTGGGAATTACACCGGGCGACTGGGATATCTGTATTGCCGGGGATATACGTCCTCTTGCACGGGTGTACGGAACCTATGATCAGGCAACCGCCCTGGAGGCAGGGGGCAGCCTTACTGCTCCTCTGAAGCTTTATGAAACTCTTTCCCGGGTGGAAAATCCCTGGTATGCCACGGGTTTTGCTTTTGATCTGGGTGCTACAGTGGCTTTACGCGGGTTAAGCATTGGTGCCCTTATTCGGGATGTGGGGAACACCCGTTTAACCGGCAGTACCTCTGCGACTGTGGCAGATGCTGTTTCGTTGCTCTATGCGGCGGGGGCTCAGAATTCCGGAGATGGCGATCCGGTTAATCTTACCATACCGATGAAGGTTAATGCGGGACTGCAGTATATATTCAACTATGAGAACGCAGATGCCTGGCAGCCGGCACTTTTTCTGGAGGTTCAGGATCTTTTGAATACAGAAACTTTAGGTGAACTGCCGAAACAGGGGATCATCGGATTTGATATGGGGATTCCCGGTCCTCTTTCTCTTCTTGGAGCCATTAGCTCCGAAGGTGTCAGCTTAGGTGCTGATCTTGATCTGCCGATACTTGGACTGGGGATCTCCTGGTTCTCGGAACTGCCGGAAACGGAGGGTGGTGAAGGGATGAGCGGGATAGCTCTGGAAGCACGGCTCCGGTTTTAATATACTGTTAGTCACCTTACCGTGCTTTACGCCGGTGATGTAAGGAGGGTGAATCAAAATGAACGATATCTCCCGGAATACAAAATATATAAAAACCGCCGTTATTCTGCTATTTCTGACGGCTTTACTCTTCCTGTCCGGATGTCAGGAGCTTTTTACCACCAGTCTTATGGAAGGGCTTCAGCGGGACCCGTCAAATCTGCCGCCGGAGCAGCAGGTGAGTTATGCGGAAAGTGCTCTTGCATCGGGTGATACTGCAGCAATGGCAGACATATATGATGAAATAGTTGACCTTGCTGCTTCTGATCCGGAACTCTACTTACTTGCAGCTGATCTTGCCATGGGAGCGAGTGGAATTGTTGATGTTGTGGATGATGCCATTACGGATCCAAGCAGTTTCACCTATACCACAGATCTTACAGATGTTGATATGACTATGCTTGGATATGTTGCAGATAATGTTATTGCTGCAGAAGCTGCAGGGTTAGCCGCGGAAATATCTGAAGAACAGTATGTGGCAGCAGCCGGGGCAGAAATACTTCAATATCTGGAAGTAAATGGTGACTTGAGTGGTGTTGATTGGACAAATGCAACAACGGCTGCCGCGTCTGGGAGTGAAATTGCGAATGCATATAATTTTCTCACTAGTGCCGGCTATGATCCTTCAACATTCGGCGATATTTTTACTGGTTGACCGGAGGAAACGTGAAGCGAATTATTTACATTCTTTTAAGTCTATCTCTACTTTCAGTTTCCCTGTTCTCCATAGATCTTCACGCTGAACCCAGGATGGAGATTCCTTCCGCCAGAATGGCAGCTCTCGGGGGGTATCACGCAGCTCTGGCGGATGATGTTTCTGCTCTCTGGAGCAACCCTGCCGGGTATAAATCCGCAGAGCCGGAGCTATCCGTCTCCGAGCTTACCCTCAATTTGAGCGGACCCATATTTGATATGACCAATCTTTTTCTTGAAGGAGGAGACCTGGTCAGCAATCCAAAAACCTGGGAAATATTCAGCGGCCTGAATGCCGGAATGAATCTTCTCGGACCAATTGCTGTAGGCTTTGTAGGTGACGGTATAGGCTTTGGAATCTATAATCATACGGATATTCTTTTTAAAACACCAACGACAACTGATGTTGCTTCTACAATTACAGAAGAGATGATTCTTGTCGGCGGGTATGCCTTCCGAATTCCTGCCTTTGAAGGAACGCCCCACAATCTTGATATCGGAATTAATATGAAGGGCTTTCTTCGCAGTGAGAGCGGATTTACCTACTCGCTGCTTCTGATCAACGATTTCCTTGATAGTATAGGGCCCGGACTGATTTTGGATGAGCCCTATGCGAACATCAGCGGAATAGGGTTTGATATGGGCCTGCTTTACAGCTACGGGGACCATTTCGGTTTTGGTCTAATGGGCGAGGATGTTTTCAGTCCCACTCTGCGTACCAGTTATGCCACCATGGGAGATTATCTGGATGGCGCCACTGCAACCGATACATCCGGGGGAGTTCTTCCCTTTCAGCTGCATGCCGGATTCCGTTACTCTCCACCACTCGGGGCACTTCGGGATTATTTTAGTGATATCGATCTCTATCTTGATTACCGGGATATGTTGGATTTTCTCATGTTTCCGGAACTGGCTACCAACCCTGTACTCCATATAGGTTTTGGGGGTGAATTCAAGATGCTGGAAATCCTCGCCCTGCGGGCAGGTTTATACGAAGGCCTGTTATCCGCCGGGCTTGGGGTAGATCTGAACTTTGCACAATTTAACCTTGCCATGTATGGATCTGAGGCCGGTATTGAGCCGGGAATGCAGCCTGTTTACAATGTGATAATCGGACTTGAATTCAGATACTAATTTTATCATAATTTCAGTTGACATTTTTTTTTGATGTTGTTATAGTCCCTCTCACATGACGGGGCCGCTAGCTCAGCTGGTAGAGCAACGCCCTTTTAAGGCGTGGGTCACTGGTTCGAACCCAGTGCGGCTCACTAGGTCGGAGTGATCCGGCTTAAGCCGCAAGAGTTAAACTCCGGGCCCATAAGGCAACAGAGTAAACTCTTGCGCACCCAAGTCTCCTTCGTCTAGTGGTTAGGACACCGGGTTTTCATCCCGGCAACAGGGGTTCGACTCCCCTAGGAGATGCCATACTAAGATCCGCCTTCGGGCGGATCTTTTTTTTATTTAAGCAGTGAGTCGAAACTGTACATAATCTGGTAATACTTTTCCCCTTATGCGCTCTCTGATATAATCCAGTCAACATAACTTCATTTGAACATTACGGGAGCGCAGTATGAATAAGGTTGTCCTTACCGCTACGGATCTTGACGGATATCTCACCGACGCAGATAAAAACAAACTCGCAGAGATGGAGTCGTATTATCAGGAGGCCCTTGATGTAAGTGGAACCCTCTCTGAAACACTCGATCCGGACGAAAGGGAAAAGTGTAAAGAGGGACTTATCAAAATCTACAACACCATGGGCGATTTCATGCAGGAAATCACCGGCAGGGAAGAGAAGATAAAGGTATACCCCTTTGATACACCCAGAGAAAATCATGGTGAGGCATCACGTCTGATTGCAAAGCTGCGCGACATGGATACTCAGCAGCAGGAATTCATATACTATATTCAACGAGCCTACGAACTTCTTTTCAACCTGGCGTTTTCCGGATGGGACACCAGCAAACGGAACTATTTCATCAAAAAAACACCGGTAACTGCACCAGTACAGAATTATGCGGTGCATAAGATTCCGGATGTGGATGAGCATATTAATAATTCAGTGATGTGTGTAATGCTTCGGGGAGCCTTGCTGCCTTCCATGATAATGAGTAAAGAGATTCAGGAGTACAGTTCCAACGACTATGTTACACCCTTTGCTCTTTTCCGCATTCAGCGGGATGACACTAGAAAAGAAAAGAATATGGAGTATGTGCTGGATCTTGACCGCTCCTATTTCGATCTCGCAGCACTGGAAGGCAAGGACCTTATTTTTGCAGATCCCATGAATGCCACCGGGGGCAGCCTGGTTACTATTGTAAAGTATCTTCGCGACCAGGGTGTACAGCCGAAATCAATACAGTTTTTTAATGTTATTTCTGCATTGAAGGGTTCGCTGCGGATAGTGAGGGCGATTGAAAATGCTACCATGTATACCCTCTGGATGGATCCTGTCCTGAATGAGAAGGCCTATATTCTTCCCGGACTCGGCGATGCAGGGGATAGGCTGAATGGTGCTGATCTGCATGACGCCCCGCGTAATATCATACAGCTTATTGCTGATTACGGTTCGGCTGTCTCTTCTCTGTACCGGTCACAAGTCCGTGAAATTGAATCGACTGTTCTGGGCCTTTAGCCTGCTGCTTGCAGTCGGCTGTACTTCGGTTGACAACCGGGAAGCGGCTCAAACCTACTATAATCTGGGGAATGCCTATTTTGAACTGGGCAGGTTGAATGAATCCCGGAAAGCATACCTCCGTGCCCTTGAACTGGACAGCAGCCTGGCTGCTGCGGATTACAACCTGGCACGACTTTATCTTGAGGATGGTAAATATTCTGAAGCAGAAGACATCCTTCTCCGGCTTCTTTCCCAGGACAGCCGTAATACAATACTTCTCGAAACCCTGGGTTGGATGTGGTATCTCCAGGGAGAGTATGGCGAAGCCATAGGATACTATCGCCGGTCCATTGAGCTTGGAGAAGGGAATGCTGCCGCCTGGTTCAACATCGCATCTCTCCAGCTTAAGTCCGACCAGCCGGAACAGGCTGAAGAAAGCCTTCGCCGGGCTATAGATCTGGCGCCGGACGAAATCAGGTACCGAGTTTTTTATGGTGATCTGCTGATTGCAGACGAAAGGTATTCAGAAGCATTCACACTTCTCTATCCATCCTATGCTGCAGGAAAGCGGAATCATGGTCTGCTGGTATCTCTCCTGCAGTCGGCAGTTATGGCTGAAGATTTTCCGGCAGCTCTTGAAGTTGTCGATGCATCTCTGGAAGAAGACAGTAAGGATTCCGGATTTCTTTTCTATAAGGCCTTTATTCTTCTTGTTGGATTTGAAACAACAGATGAAGGGCTAAATTATCTTACCCGTAGCCTAAACGCCGGGTTTGCCTCAGCTGAGGAAATTGCCCTGTTCGATAAGTATCCGGATATTCCCGGGAGTGGTAAAATCAGAGAACTCATTTCGGAATATGTCCAGAAGCACAAAAAAGCACCGGAAGTTCCTTCCGGTGCCGAATTACCTGAACCGCCTGCTAATTGAGGGCGGCAAGGGTAGATTTCAGAACAACAGCAGGTGCATCCGCTGCATCAATATCAATTTTAATATCCTTGCTCTGGTAATAGTCAATCAGGGGCTGGGTTTGTTTATAGTAAACCTGCAGACGATTCTGAATTGCTTCAGGCTCATCGTCTTTGCGGGTATACAATTCACCCTGGCATTTGTCACAAACGCCCTCTCTTGACGGGGGAGTGAATTTTACATGGTAGGTTGCACCGCAATCCCTGCATACTCTGCGACCTGACAGTCGTTCCACCAGGGCTTTGTCCGCGACAGCAAAATTTACTGCATAGTCCAGTTTTGTTATTCCGTCCAGGGCTTCAGCCTGGGGAATGGTTCTGGGAAATCCGTCCAGGATAAAACCGTCGGCGGTATCTCCCTGATCCAGCCGTTCTTTAACCAGGGCAACGGTCAAGTCATCCGGTACCAGCTCACCTGCATCAAGAATGGATTTAACCTTTTTGCCAAGTTCGGTCTGATCCTTGATTGCCTTTCTGAATAGATCACCCGTCGAAATGTGGGGAATGCTTTTCTCTGCACTTACCTTTACCGCTACTGTTCCTTTGCCGGCACCCGGGGGGCCCAGGAAAACTAAATTCATTCTTCTTCCTCCGTGCTTACATTTGCTTTCTCGCATTCGGCACTGCAGAATTGCGTGTCTGTATCGGGAAGAAAATATGTACCGCAAACTGTGCATTTCCGGTACTGACGTGCACATTCAAGAGAGCAGAAATGATCTTTTTCAACCTTTTCTGACTCCACATAGCGTCCGCAGTTTCTACACCGATAGAAAACAGGCCCTTCTTGCATGGGCCAATGGTACCATGGTGGTCATCTGAATGTCATCCTCAGCTGTAGCGGTATTGTTCATGGATGGAAGGAAAATGTTCTTGTCTTGGCGGTAGATTTCGGATATTTTTTAGAAGGAGGATAAAATGGGTTTTCAGGATAAATTGAAAAAAACTGTTTCTAAAGGAATTGAGCAGTCCCGGCATATTTTCAGTGCTGCCAAAGATAAGGCAAGGGAGCTTGGTGATGCTGGTATCCTCCGCTTTGAAATCCATCAGCTGGAAGACAAACTTAAGAAACAGGAACAACTTCTCGGATCAACTGTTTATTCCCTGTTTACCGAAGAAGGCAAACAGAGTTTGACAAAACGGAGTGCCGGCGTCAAAGAAGTAATTGAAACCATGGATGATCTGAACAGCCAGATTACATCCAAGCGCGCAGCTCTTAAGGATGCGGAAGCCGTTGAAAATGGTCAGGCAGCACAGGGCAATGAAAAGGATGCAGGTACCGGCAGTACATTGAAGGATTCCCCTGAAAATTAGGGCTCCGGGCTAATCTTTTCAGAAGTTTAAAGTTTCTTGAAAATAAAGCTTGACACATTTTGCAGGTGATGTTATAACTGCGATCACGCTGAAGCGACGGGGTGAGTCACCCTGAAGGTAAAGCGTCATGAATGATCTTTAAAAGACAGCCGATACGGCCTTGTTTAGTCCATGTTAAGAGGGACGGTTCACTGAAATTGAGAGAGTGAATGACCTTGGGATTGTAAATAAAGGGTATTGGAATTAACTGGAATATGAGAAGGGGCGAAGATAACCGTGATCTTATCGTTGTCTGCTAACTTGTTAGTGGGTAATGGTTTGAGAAATAAAAAGCGGGAACCTTTGTTGATTTCAATAATGACGGATATAAGTCAGCTTATTCTGAAATTGAGTATTCAAACTTACTTTAGTGAATTAGGAGTCTCATCTTGTATGAGACTTATTATATCACGGAGAGTTTGATCCTGGCTCAGAACGAACGCTGGCGGCGCGTTTTAAGCATGCAAGTCGGACGGTAGAGGGACTTCGGTCTCTTGAGAGTGGCGAACGGGTGAGTAACACGTAGATGATCTGCCTTGAGGTTGGGGATAGCCTGTGGAAACACAGGGTAATACCGAATGTGCCTACGGGTGAAAGGTGCTAAGGCACCGCCTTGAGATGAGTCTGCGGCTCATTAGCTAGTTGGTGGGGTAAAGGCCTACCAAGGCAACGATGAGTAGCCGGCCTGAGAGGGTGGACGGCCACACTGGGACTGAGACACGGCCCAGACTCCTACGGGAGGCAGCAGCTAAGAATCTTCCGCAATGGGCGCAAGCCTGACGGAGCGACGCCGCGTGAATGAAGAAGGCCGTGAGGTTGTAAAGTTCTTTTCTTACCGAAGAATAACCGGATGAGGGAATGCTTCCGGGATGACATTAAGTAAGGAATAAGCCCCGGCTAATTACGTGCCAGCAGCCGCGGTAACACGTAAGGGGCAAGCGTTGTTCGGAATTATTGGGCGTAAAGGGCGTGTAGGCGGTTTCGCAAGTCTGGTGTGAAAGACCACAGCTTAACTGTGGGAACGCGCTGGAAACTGTGAGACTAGAGTATCGGAGGGGGATCTGGAATTCCTAGTGTAGGGGTGAAATCTGTAGATATTAGGAAGAACACCGGTGGCGAAGGCGAGATCCTGGCCGAATACTGACGCTGAGGCGCGAAAGCGTGGGGAGCGAACAGGATTAGATACCCTGGTAGTCCACGCCGTAAACGATGTGCACTAGGTGCTTGGGGGTAGCCCTGGGTGCCGTAGCAAACGCGTTAAGTGCACCGCCTGGGGAGTATGCCCGCAAGGGTGAAACTCAAAGGAATTGACGGGGGCCCGCACAAGCGGTGGAGCATGTGGTTTAATTCGATGATACGCGAGAAACCTTACCAGGGCTTGACATATACCTGACGGTTGTAGAGATACAGCTTCCCTTCGGGGCAGGTATACAGGTGCTGCATGGCTGTCGTCAGCTCGTGCTGTGAAGTGTTGGGTTAAGTCCCGCAACGAGCGCAACCCCTGCTATCTGTTGCCAGCATTAAGTTGGGGACTCAGATGGAACAGCCGGTGACAAACCGGAGGAAGGTGGGGACGACGTCAAGTCATCATGGCCCTTATGTCCTGGGCTACACACGTGCTACAATGGCAGGTACAGAGTGACGCGAAACCGCGAGGTGAAGCAAATCGCAGAAAGCCTGTCTCAGTACAGATTGAAGTCTGAAACCCGACTTCATGAAGGTGGAATCGCTAGTAATCGCGCATCAGCATGGCGCGGTGAATACGTTCCCGGGCCTTGTACACACCGCCCGTCACACCACCCGAGTTGGGGGTACCCGAAGTCGCTCGTCTAACCATTCACGTGGGGGACGGTGCCGAAGGTATGCCTGGTAAGGGGGGTGAAGTCGTAACAAGGTAGCCGTACTGGAAAGTGCGGCTGGATCACCTCCTTTCTACGAGAAGGGAACTGGAACGAATAGTTCTCAATCAGCTATAAAGCTGAGCGGAGGTTTTAAAGGCGCAAGTCTAAAAAGCTTCTGTAAATGGGATACAGACGGGATAAGTATGAAACAACGTACAAGGTAAACTTGCTTTTTAATAAGCGGAAATCTTCGCCCTTATCTTTTTAATATGATTTATAGAGTGGGAACCGGCCAATCTGAAGAGGCTAACAACCTTAAAAAGGCCGAATAAGCCTGGGGGTATAGCTCAGTTGGCTAGAGCACTAGATTTGCATTCTAGGGGTCAAGGGTTCGAATCCCTTTACCTCCACTTTCTAAATAGCGCCCTTAGAGCAATTTAAGAGTGCGCGGCGGCAACTGGAAACAGCTGCAAGCCATGATCTTTTGACATAGAGAACCGGAACATACCGGTAAGATGAAATGGGAAGTAGTCTTATCGCAAAGGGGAGTTTCGGGATGGTTGCAATGCTTGTTGTACGAAGATACAACAGCACCTTGAAAACCTTGCGACCAGATAAAACACGGCTCTGCCGGGTTTTATCTGGGCAACAGGACCAAGGGAGACCAAGCTACTATTTTTTAAAATACTAGCTTGGGCGGCCGCCATAAGAAGGAGCACAAACTAATATGGTCAAGCGAATAAGGGTCCACGGAGGATGCCTTGGAGCTGTCCGGCGAAGAAGGTCGTGGTAAGCTGCGAAAAGCCAGGGGTAGGAGCAAACATCTATTGAACCCTGGATCACCGAATGGGGTAACCCGGCAGAGTAGACTCTCTGTCACTGCTGTGTGAATAAAATAGCACAGTGGAGCAATACCTGGGGAACTGAACCATCTAAGTACCCAGAGGAAAAGAAATCAAAAGAGATATCCAAAGTAGCGGCGAGCGAAATGGATATAGCCCAAACCAGTACGCATGCGCACTGGGGTTGTAGGGCGTGCATAAAGGTGACTTATAAGGGTAGACGAACGGTATTGGAAAAGCCGGTCAAAGAGGGTGAAAGCCCCGTAGTCGAAACTTGAGTGAGCGCTGAGCACGTACCTGAGTAGGACGGGACACGAGAAATCCTGTTTGAATCCGGGAGGACCACCTTCCAAGGCTAAATACGAGACAGCTACCGATAGCGAATAGTACCGTGAGGGAACGGTGAAAAGCACCCCGGGAGGGGAGTGAAATAGAACCTGAAACCGTGGACCTACAAGCGGTCAAAGCCTCAATTTATTGTGGTGATGGCGTGCCTTTTGTAGAATGAGCCTGCGAGTTACCGTATGTTGCGAGGTTAAGGTATAGAAGTACCGAAGCCGAAGGGAAACCGAGTCTGAATAGGGCGCTTTAGTAGCATGCGGTAGACCCGAAGCCGAGTGATCTATCCATGTCCAGGTTGAAGCTTTGGTAACACAAAGTGGAGGACCGAACCCTAGTCTGTTGAAAAAGGCAGGGATGAGGTGTGGATAGGAGTGAAAGGCTAATCAAACTCGGAGATAGCTGGCACTCCTCGAAATAGCTTTAGGGCTAGCCTCACGTTAGTTTGCCGGAGGTAGAGCACTGATTGGGCTAGGGCCCTTCACCGGGTACCAAACTCAGTCAAACTCCGAATGCCGGTTAAATGATGCGTGGGAGTCAGACTACGGGTGACAAGATTCGTGGTCAAAAGGGAAACAGCCCAGACCGTCAGCTAAGGTCTCAGAACTATGCTCGAGTGGAAAAGGAAGTGCAACGGCGAAGACAGCCAGGAGGTTGGCTTAGAAGCAGCCATACCTTTAAAGAGTGCGTAATAGCTCACTGGTCGAGTCGTTGTGCGCCGACAATGTAACGGGGCTAAGCATAGTACCGAAGCTACGGATGTAATTTATTACATGGTAGAGGAGCATTCCATGTACGGTTGAAGGTGTCCTGAAAGGGATGCTGGACGGGATGGAAGAGAGAATGCAGGCATGAGTAACGAAAAGACAGGTGAGATCCCTGTCCGCCGAAAGCCTAAGGATTCCAGGGTTAAGGTAATCTGCCCAAGGGTTAGTCGGCCCCTAAGGCGAGGCCGAAAGGCGTAGTCGATGGGAAACGGGTTAATATTCCCGTACCTCTTACAGGACTGATGGAGCGACGCATTAGGCGAAGCCAGGCCGGGCGATGGTTGTCCCGGTTTAAGCACTTAGTTGTTGAGAGCTGTAGGTAAATCCGCAGTTTGAGACGAGGTGTTAAGACGAGTGAGTCTACGGACGAGCGAAGCTGGTGGGATCAAGGTGCCGAGAAATAGCTTCTAAAGATATGCTGTAAGGGACCGTACCGCAAACCGACACAGGTAGGCGGGAAGAGTATTCTAAGGCGCTCGGGAGAATTCACGTTAAGGAACTCGGCAAAATACACACGTAACTTAGGGAGAAGTGTGGCCCTCGATGGATGTTAAAGTTTGTTAGGGGTTGCAGAGAAAAGGTTCAAGCGACTGTTTACCAAAAACACAGGTCTCTGCTAAATCGCAAGATGAAGTATAGGGACTGACACCTGCCCGGTGCTGGAAGGTTAAGAGGAGATGTGAGAGCGTCGAATTGAAGCCCCAGTAAACGGCGGCCGTAACTATAACGGTCCTAAGGTAGCGAAATTCCTTGTCGGGTAAGTTCCGACCCGCACGAATGGTGTAACGACTTGAACGCTGTCTCAACGTGAAACCCGGTGAAATTGAAGTATCGGTGAAGATGCCGATTACCTGTGGTTAGACGGAAAGACCCCGTGAACCTTTACTGTAGCTTGGCATTGAAATGTGGCTTGTAATGTGTAGGATAGGAGGGAGACTTTGAAGCGTGGTCGCTAGGTTGCGCAGAGTCGTTGGTGAAATACCTCCCTTTGCAAGTTATATTTCTAACGGGTGCCCTGAAGCGGGTACGTGGACAATGTCAGGTGGGCGGTTTGACTGGGGCGGTCGCCTCCTAAAGAGTAACGGAGGCGCGCGAAGGTAACCTCGCATTGGTTGGAAATCAATGTACGAGTGCAAAGGCACAAGGTTGCTTGACTGCGAGACGTACATGTCGAGCAGGTACGAAAGTAGGTCTTAGTGATCTGGCGGTTCTGAGTGGAAGGGCCGTCACTTAACGGACAAAAGGTACTCCGGGGATAACAGGCTGATTTTGCCCAAGAGTTCATATCGACGGCAAAGTTTGGCACCTCGATGTCGGCTCATCGCATCCTGGGGCTGGAGCAGGTCCCAAGGGTATGGCTGTTCGCCATTTAAAGCGGTACGCGAGCTGGGTTCAGAACGTCGCGAGACAGTTCGGTCCCTATCTGCCACAGGCGTTGGATGTTTGAGAGGATCTGTTCTTAGTACGAGAGGACCGGAATGGACGAACCTCTGGTGTACCAGTTATCCTGCCAAGGGTAAGTGCTGGGTAGCCAAGTTCGGTCGGGATAACCGCTGAAGGCATCTAAGTGGGAAGCCCCCCTCGAGATGAGACATCCCAGGGCCTTTAAGGTCCCTGAAGACACCAGAGAGAAGATCTGGTTGATAGGCTGGCGGTCTAAGCATGGTAACATGTTCAGCTGACCAGTACTAATTAGTCGTGAGGCTTGACCATATTATTGTGTGCTTCTTTTTTCTACGGTCGTTGTCGGTGATTACACCTTCAACTACCCTTGACCCCTACGTATGAAAAGCCGGCCGGGAAACCCGTCCGTTTTTCAAGGGATCTATGTTAATATAAATAGTTTATCCTTAATGGGATAGACGCACGAAGGATAGGGAAGTTTCACAGCTTTCTTGTCTTGTAAGGGAGTCGGAGGACGTAAGTCCGATGGCGACCGAACAAAAGAAATGGTAATAATTATTGCCAGGTGACCTTAGCGAAGGGGATCCACCCGTTCCCATGTCGAACACGGAAGTTAAGCCCTTCAGCGCCGATGGTACTGCGAAAGCGGGAGAGTAGGACGTCGCCTGGCTTTTTTTTTGCCATAGCGCGTACCGCAAGAGCGAAGCGATGAGGAACGCGCGGGGGATAAGCGGGGCTTGGCGAAGCCAAACACGCGGTCCCGTTCAGAACGCCACTAAAAAGCAAAAAAAGCCAGAGCGAGGTCGAAGATCAGCGCGGCTTAGCGAAGCCAAACACGCGAACCCAAGGTAATTGAAGATTACCGCAGGGCGAGCCTGCGTAGTTAATCCCCCCAACCCAAAAAAAAGAGTACTTCCTTCAGGCAAAAAAAGGCGATGTAGTAAATAGAGTTTTCTCTAATCAGGTTTTCCTGTCAGATTTATGAAATATTCTCAATGAATCCCAATAGCTTGCGGTTGAATTCTTCAGGATTTACGTAGAAGAATACATGCCCTCCGTTCTTGAAAACATGTGATTCCTTATAAACCTTGGGATTGGTATTCTCCGGATAATACTTTGTGGCTAAGGCTTCGCCGTTTGCTGTTACACTTGAGTCTGCACCCATAAAAAATATTGGGACTGAGACATTTGGCAATAGTTCGTAGCCATTTTGAAAAATTAAATCACTGTAAATGGCAAATGATATCCATGCGGGTGTTTTTAAGAATTCCTTTGTGCTCCATTCAATTGCTGAATCGTCATTTCCGCTCAAAATTTTCTTGGCGAAGCCGCTGCAATAGCCTTCATAATTTGTATATGACATGGCAAGGAATTTATTATATCCGTCCATATTGAAATTCTTTAAACCGTGAGCATTCCATTCCTCGTTGTAAACTGCTCCCAGGGGACAGTCTAACAATCCGATAGAATCGATCCGATGTTCTCCGAACAACGAATGGTATTTCAAAACGATTTGACCAGACATTGACCATCCAACTAAGGTGGCTTTTTCGATGGTAAGAGTATCAAGGAGTTCCTTTATGTCCTGTACGTAACGAGAAACGGTATTGCCGTGTAAGCTTTTAGAGGAGTTGCCATGACCACGAGGATCCATAACAATTATCCGATTGGTTTTTGACAGTTCGTCTACATTTTTATCAAAGAATCTTGTAGAACAGACAAAACCGGGTATGAAGACGATTGGTTTACCTTTGCCATGATCTTCAAAATACAGAATTGCATCATCACTGGTCCTGAAATAGTTTTCGTGTATTCATTCCATTTTAAGTTCTCCTTTTGAATATAGATACTAGTAGAATATGTACATGTATTTTTATTGTAGTACTGAAATACTGTATTGTATATGTTTTTCACTATTTAGCATTTAAGAGCTTTAGCATGTTTTATGACTTGTAATTATTAAATCATCAGGATTTTAAAATTTAAGTGTGATCAATTTATCTTCATGGGTAAGGTTACTTTGTTTGTATTCGGGTAGCACAGGTGCTTATTTTGTGAGAAAAGTTATGTAAATGGAGTTTATGGAAATAATAGTCCTGATATTATCAAGATTCGGTATAATGTTTCTCGGTAAGAGGGATGCGGTAATGGACTACCGTTAGTTTCTATAGTTCTCGTAAATGGTAAAAAGTGTAGTATGCTGTCAGAATCTGCTTTTTGTTGAGTTGGAAAAACCATATTGCAAAAGCGCCACTCTTAAATTATTCTATAGTCAGGAGTTCGTTGATGGCAGATGAAAAGCAGATACAGCTGGTTACCTTTCAATTAGGTGAAGAATTCTATGGTGTAGATATAATGCAGGTCAATGAGATTCAGAAGGTCCAGGAAATCCGGGCTATTCCGAATGCTCCAAATTATGTCGACGGGATATTTAACCTTCGTGGTCAGATAATACCTATTATAAACCTGCACAAAAGATTTCACCTTCGCCGGGCGGAACTTAGTGAAGAGGATAAACTGCTCTCCGGGTTTCTTATTCTGAGTCTGGATGATATGCAGTTAGGGGTTTATATTGATAAGGTTTCCCGGGTTATTACTATTGACCGGAATAAGATTCAGCCTCCGCCGCAGATGATCTCCGGAATTGGAGCTGAGTATATCCAGGGTGTCAGCAACGAAGATAGCGGGTATCTGATTATTCTTGATATACGGCGAATTTTTGATCCCAAGGAACTCCAGCAGCTCGGTAAAATCGGGCGTTAATTTAGACTATTAATAAGAAAGAAGAAAACGATGTCGATCCCAGTTTATAGACCTACCTTGAAGCGGCGGGACATGGACGCCGTATTAACTTGTATGGTGAGTGATGAAATCGGTCCCGGATCTCTGGCTGATCAGTTCAGCAAGGAGCTTTCCAGGTATCTGAACAAGAAAAACGGCGCTGCCATGCGTTCTCCTGCGGAGGCGCTGGCAGTACTCCTGCGATCTCTGGAACTGCCGGAAGGCAGTAAGGTTGCGATTTCCGCCCTCTCCCCGTTATTCTATCTCGATGCACTCAATATGCTTCGGCTTTCGCCGGTTTTTGTGGATGTGGAAGAATCTTCCGCCTGTATTTCCGAGACAGCCATTGAGAAAGTCATGGAGGGCGACGTGGCAGCCTGGGTTCTGCATGAGCCTTTCGGTATTTCGATTTCCAGTGAGGTTCTTATAGAAAGCGGCGTGCCTGTTATTCGTGATGTTTCTTCAACTGCTGTAAGTCTTCGTGAGAGGGAAGATGACGGGGCTGATGCATATACTCTTATACGTACAGAGTACTGTGATCCCATAACTACCGGCGGCGGGGCTGTTGTGCTTGCCGGAGGGGTCAAATATCGACGTCTGATAAAACCCCTGCTTGAAGAGCTCACCATGGAAATGCTCATGCCCGATATCAATGCTGCTCTTGGACTCGTTCAAGTCCAGACTGCAGAAGGACTGCATAGTCATCGGGCGGAGATTTATGATTTGCTGGCTCAGGGGCTGATGAAATCAAAGCACCGCAGCTTCTCATCAGGATCCGAAGAAGAGGGAGTTGTTCCAACAGCTTTTCCGGTGGTGATTGATACAGGTATGAATGAAGTGCGTCAGTATGCCTTGAAAAACGGGGTGCAGACAGAGAATGCCTTTGCATCAACTCCATACGCCAGGCTTCAGCCGGAAGAAATTGATTGTCCTATGGCGGCGAGTCTTGCCCTGAGGACTATTCTGTTTCCTCTCTATCCAAGTATGGGGCGGAAGAATACAGAGCTGCTGGTGCGTGTGCTGTCAACCCTGCCCTGATGGTGAAGGAAGAAGTGGGAGTAAAACGGAAGCAGATAAAGCGGGCGCTGCTCGTAGCTAATTGTCTCAAGGAGAATGCTGAATCCCTTATTCAGGAGATAGGCACGTATTTGAATGAAGAGGGGATTGAGTATTCTGTTCTGCGCAATACCGGTAAGCCTGAGGTTTCCACATTCCCGGTGAAAAATTCTCCGGATATAGTATTTTCCCTCGGGGGAGACGGAACAGTTCTGTATACTGCCCGGGCGTTGTCCGGGATAACCGCACCTATTCTGGCGGTTAATATCGGGAGCCTTGGATTCATCACGGAGGTTGCCCGGGATGAATGGCGGGAGGCCTTTGAGAATTACCGGCAGGGAAAGCTCGGTTTGAGTGAACGCATTCTGGTGGAGGTGAAACTGGAGCGCGGAGGGGAAATTATCCGCAGGTTTGAGGGGTTTAATGATGCAGTTATTGCATCTGCCGGGATTGCAAAAGTTGTACGCCTGGGTGTATCCATAAATGATACTCCTGTGGGAGAGTATCGTGCAGACGGTATAATTGTCTCCTCTCCGACAGGTTCCACTGCGTACAGTGCTGCTGCAGGCGGACCGATCCTTGAGCCTGAGCTGGAAGCCCTTGTTCTCAATCCTATCTGTCCATTTACCCTTTCAAACAGAACAATTGTGATAAGTGGTGACCGGTGTGTAAAGATCAGGGTGGAAAAGGACCAGCGGACAGAGGTGATTCTGACCATGGATGGGCAGATTGTGTTTGATCTTCAGCCGGAGGATCTGCTTCATATAGGAATGGCTCAGCGGAAGATTTCCATGATCCGTTCCGATAAGCGCAATTTTTATGAGGTACTGAGGACAAAGCTCAACTGGTCGGGAGGGCCGGATGCTTGAAGAACTCGCTATTGAAAATTTTGCCCTTATAGACAGGCTTACTCTCAGGTTTTCCCGGGGATTGAATATCCTCACCGGAGAAACCGGTGCGGGAAAGTCAATCATTGTTGGTGCTCTTGGTGCCATCCTTGGAGATAAAGCCGATGCCGGGGTTGTGCGCACGGAAACGGAAGAGGCCAGAATTACCGGTATTGTACTGGTTGATCATAATCCGGATGCCCTTCGGTGGCTGGTTGAGCACGAGATTGAACCTGAGGACGGAGCCGTTATTATTCGTCGGGTAGTTCGACAGACCGGTCGGGGCAGTATTTATATCCAGGATGTTCAGGTGCCCCGTGCGACGGTGCAGGAATTCACTTCCCTCCTTTTTGATATGCATGGTCAGCATGAACATCAGTCGCTGATGCATGTGGATCGTCACAGACGGCTTCTGGATGCCTACGCAGGTATCGGGGCCAGGGTTGACAGTCTTGCAGCTCTGTTTTCTCAACTTACCTCTTTGAAAAAAGATTTTGAAACTCTAATTGATGCCGAGAAGGATCAGGCTCGGGAGCTTGATTACCTCCGTCATGCAGTGGAAGAGATTGACGCTGCAGCATTAAAGGTCGGGGAAGAAGAGGCTCTTGAAGATGAGCGGATAATGGTTTCTCAGGCTGAGAAAATATATTCCCACATGGAAGAGTTCTCCCGGCTCTCATCTGAAAGCAGAGGCGGTGCTATCGGTTCGCTGCGAAAAGCCCTATCTGAGGTTGTCCTTCTCGGGGAGATTGTTCCGAAACTTACCGAGCTCGGGGGGCGCTTTGAATCGGCGTTTCTTGAAATGGAAGATGTTGTTGAATCGGTTAGGGCTTTCAGCAATGATATCAGTTTCTCTCCGGAAAGACTGGATGAGATAGAACAGAGACTTCTGTTGCTCCGTCGTCTGCAGAAGAAGTATGGCAGCAGTGTGGATGAGGTGCTTCAGTTTCGGGAAGATTCTCTGTGTAAAATGGGTGATATCGATAACTGGGAGGAACGCAAATCCGCGATGGAGGAGGAGATCTCCTCTCTTAACCGGCAGGTGGGACAGCTGGCCAGGGAGATCAGTGACAGCCGGCGGAAAGCGGCAGGAAAACTTCAGTCGGCGGTTGAAGAGAAGCTTCGGCCTCTGGGAATGCAGAAGGCTGTATTCTCGGTAAATGTTGATACTAAAACCGGTGCAAACGGGCGACCTGTCTGCGGTCCTACCGGTGCGGATGCTGTTGAGTTTCTGATTGCTCCCAACCAGGGAGAGCCTCTTAAACCACTGAAAAGCATCGCCTCCGGCGGAGAGCTTTCACGTCTGATGCTGGCACTTAAAACTGTTCTGTCAGAAGCTGATCAGATAGATTCTCTGATTTTTGATGAAATTGACACCGGTATAGGCGGTGAAGTCGGGATTTCCCTTGGAGAACAGCTTTCAATTCTCTCAAACAGAAAGCAGATTCTCTGTATAACGCATCTTGCCTCCGTGGCAGTTCGTGCCGATAATCACATAAAGGTGGCTAAAGAGATAGAGTCCGGCAGAACCTTGACCAGGGTTAATCTGCTTCAGGATGACCAGCGTGTAACCGAGATCGCGCGTATGCTTTCCGGAGATCCTGTTGGTGATGCTTCTCTTCAGCATGCCAGGGAACTTATCGGGAAATACCGTTGATGCGGTAAGGGGAGTCAGATGGGAAAGATTTCCGGACAGGCTAAGAAAAGTTATTTTAACAAGATAACTGAATTCAAGGCTGCCATAGAAGCAATACTGGAGCAGGAAAAAGCAATGCTGGGTCGGGAGGATGGAACTTCCCCGATGACCAAGCTTGTTCTTGCTGATGGTGTGCTTAATCTTGTCTCCTATTATGTTCTTATGAATTCTCTTTCCATTTCCCTGCTTGGAGTTAAAAACGAAGCTTACCTGAATGATGCCCGAAAAGGATGCTATAAGGCGATAATATATCTTGAAGAGGCTGTATCCAGTCAAATCGATGCTCCTTTTTCTGACTACGAAGAAAAACTGGAAGAGATAAGCGGGTTTAACGAAGGACAGCGGTGGGAGATTATCCGTAAGCTCGGTTTTTCCATCCAGGCTGTGGAAGACGGGTTCGGCGCGAACTCAAAATGGCGTTGGTCGTTTGTTGAGATTGAAGGCCGGTATGCTACTATTGTCAAGAATCTTCTGGATCTGAAAACCCTGACAGCCGGTCTGGATCCCCGGGCGGATTTTTATTCACAGAGGAATTCTCATCTCCGACTCACTAAGGAACTGCTGGACCAGTCGGCCAATAGATATCGTGAAAAGTATGAGCTTTCAACGCTTCGTATCGACGACTTCAAGCTTGCCATTACCTATCTTGCTGCTCTCAGACGACTGCATATTGTTCTTGGCGAAGTTGAAGAGGGTGAAGGTGTAAGGAAAAAGATTGATGTCTGGCGGGCGAAAATGGAATCCGACTCCAAGAAAAACGAAAAAAAGTAAAATTGTATTCCTTATATATTCTTCGTTGACAACCTCCTTCCGTTGTCGGTAGGATGAAGTCGCATATGAAAAGAAGATACCGGTTTATTTTTGGCTTTCTTTCAGTCCTGGCCTATCTAATCTGTCTCCCCCGGGATCTGTCTCCTGCCTTAACTCTGATGCCGCAATCCCGTTTTCAGCTTTACAATCATTCAGTCTCGGAACGTGAAGGTGTTGTACCTTTCTCAAACGGACTGTATGCAGGATTTCTGGCGGAAACAGGTGTTCCGGTGTATGCGGAAGCCGTACGTTATGGCGCGGCGGTTTCTTCCGGAGGATTGATTAATTATGATTCTATCTCTTCCCGGCTGGTGTTGAAGGATACTGCCGGTGGTATAAGTGCTCTTGTCGATACAAGGGGGTATCCTTTTTATTCCGGCGGAAGGCTGTTTGTTCTCAGCACCGACAGGCTCAGGCTGAAAGAGGTTGCCGCGGATGGAGAGATTATCTGGGAACACGGTTTTTCTTCTATGATTACAACCTGTTCAGCGGATGAAAAGCGGCTGCTTGTAGGACTTCTGAGCGGGGTCTTTATGTTTGTGGATACCGGCGGGAAGGTTTACTATGAGTATGCTCCTGATCGGGGGAGAATATCTGCTGCTTACGGAGGGGCTCTGGATACTGCCGGTAATGGTGCGTTGATAATTTCCGGTACCAATCCACAAACCGCTGCTCTTATTGAGGAGCATTCAGGGCAGTTTCAGGAACGCTTTCTTTTTCCTCTAGAATCCGATTTGCGGCGCAACATTCAGGTAAGTTTTCTGCTTGATAATTTTTATGCCCTCGAACAGGAGGATGGTTTTCTGCTTATTGACAGCATGAGTCTCAGCAGCAGGAAGATAGTACTCCCCGGTCGGATATGGCGGATGAAAGGACTGGCAGCAGGGAATCTTGTTGCGGTGCTGGCCAGGGATGAACAGTTCGTGCTGTCTCTTCATGGTGCGGTGAGTAATTATCGTGGAAAGCTGAAACTTCCGGGAGATTTTTCCCATGCGGATCTTGAAGTCAGGGGCAATCGCCTGTTTCTGTTTCTAGATGAGTCTGTTCTGGTCTATTCCATGGAGAGGGTCTGATATGCGGCGCCTGTTTTTCTGTCTGTTTGCTCTGTGTGTTGTATTCATGGGTTCTTTGTTGTATGCCCAGGAGTATCGGTGGCCAGTTGATACAGTCTCGCTTACGGGGACCTTTGGTGAAGACCGCTGGGATCATTTTCATTCCGGAATAGATCTTGGTGGAGGAGAGCAGGATATATACCCTGTTTCAGACGGTGAGCTCGTGTTTGCCTACGATGAGCACGGGCCTGCTTCGTCTATTCCGTCGGGTATCGGGACTTTCCTGGTTGCAGAGCATCAGGGAGGGGTTCGTTCCCTCTACGCTCATTTGAAAAACGGTTCCACCCGCATCGGGGATAAGCACTTTGACGCCAATCGCCCTTTGGGGGTGATGGGGGAGTCCGGCGGATCTTTAGGTGTGCACCTGCATCTGACAATTATTGATTCGGATACAGACAACATTATTAATCCATTATTACTGCTGCCTCCGCGAGTGGATACATCCCGACCGCGGATATCAGCTGTTTCTCTTCGGCAGGGTCAGGAGCGGATTGATCTCGATTCACTGAAAGGTGCCGTTCCTTCCGGTAGATGGAATCTTGTACTCGATGTATATGATCAGTGCGACACTCTGAAATATTTCTGGCCCGTGTCGCCCTTTCGTATTATGGTATATTTAAACGGAAGTGAAGCCATTTATCTGACATATGAGTTTCTGTCATATCAGGAAGGCCGGTATGTTCTGGTAAAATCACCGGGTTATACCTACGATTCGTTCTATGAGGACGAAACAGTGATAAATCTTGGTGAGCTGACCCTGAATACAGGTGAGACAAGTATAGAGATTGTTGTCTCTGATTTTGCCGGGAATGAAACCATCTATCAGAAAGGTGTTTCCATTCGCTGATGAAAACTTTTTCCAAGACATCCGGGAATGAACGTGTTCGTCATATCCCCTGTCCGGTATGTGGCGGCAGCAGTTTCATGCCGCGCTGGACTAGTCCATCGCTCTTTGTCCGATGTAGGAGCTGCGGTCTGGTATATCAAAACCCTCAGCCGGTGCAGGATGAACTGTCCCACCGTTACGATGACGAATATTTTGAGTATGAACAGGATAATGCAGATAACTTTTTTAATCTCATGAAACTCGGTTTGCGGGATATCGGATTTGAGTCGCTAATTGACGGAAATGAACACTCTTTTCTCGATGTCGGCTGTGCCACGGGGATGCTTCCTGAGTATATGAAAAACATGGGGTATCGAGAGCAGGGGGTCGAAGTCTGCGGACCTGCGGCAGCTTATGGCAGGGAGAAGCGTGGAGTGAATATCTTCACCGGAACGCTTGAAGAAGCAGCTTTCTCAGATTCAAGTTTCTCCATTGTTCATTGCAGTCATCTTATTGAGCACCTTACAGACCCCGGTGGATTCGTTGCTGAAGTGTATCGAATTCTATCTCCGGGAGGTCTTTTCCTGATAACTACTCCGGATATCAGTGGATTTCAGGCAAGGTTTTTCGGGCATCGCTGGCGTTCTGCCATTGATGATCATATGGTTCTGTTTTCTGCAAAAACCCTGAAGCTGTTACTCAAACGGGGAGGGTTCCATATTCTTCGTCGCCGCTCCTGGGGGGGGATCGGTTCCGGTATGGCTCCGGCTCCGGTAAAGATAATAGCAGACAGGCTGTGTAAGGCATTGAACATCGGCGATGTGATGATTATTGCTGCAGTTAAGCCCGGCTCTTAAATTCGGGTCTTGACAGGTGTGCCCCTTTTTCCTAGACTTTCCGCGTGTCCGTGGGAGGAAATGCATGACTAAAGAACGTCTCTTGGAACTCTCCGACGAGATTCTGCTTGATCTGGCCCGAAAAGAGGGGATTATCGTATCATCACCTTTGGATAGAGAAGATATTATCGAGCAGATTCTCGAGGCTATTGATGAGGACCGTTTGGAACGGGATGTAGTAAACAATCTCGCCATGCGGATCAAAGAGAAGAAGTATGAGGTTGTTCAGGAAGAGGACTTTATCTCTTCCGCTGAGGATGAGTTTGTGCTTCCTGAAATTTATAACGAGACGAAGATCGTTCTCATGATACGGGACCCTTTCTGGGCATTCTGTTACTGGGAACTGTTTCCCGCGGAGGCTACTGAGATACGGCAGAGCTCAGGAAGTACGGCTCTGGCATTGAGGGTGTATTCTCTGCCTGATGGCGAGCTGACAACAAAGAGTTACTCGGACTATTTCGATATTCCCGTCTCTCTTGACGACGACTGCTGGTATATCAATCTGCCGGAAAGCGGTATCCGTTACTGTATAGATCTGATTACTGAAACCCGGGGCTTTGTTAAGCGGCTCTGTCGGTCTAATGTGATCTTCAGTCCCCGGGGGGATGTGCAGGAAGAACTCAAGACGGCGGAGAATCCTCTGCTTGAGACCCTCTTTCTTTCCGGTCTTTTTGATGTCAATATTGCGGACGCAGAAGATGAGATTCCTCAGCGGATTATCTCTCTTATTGACAGCCAGTATGTACATTTGACAAACTAGTGGGAACGTTTATGGCTAAAGGATATCTCTGTTTTGTATTGCATGCTCATCTTCCCTTTGTTAGGCATCCGGAGCATGAACAGTTTCTTGAGGAAAACTGGCTGTTTGAGGCTATTTCCGAAACTTATTTGCCTCTTTTGAGGCGTTTTAATGCCCTGAAGCAGGATGATGTGCCTTTCAGGCTGACTGTTTCGGTCTCTCCAACTCTTTCTTCCATGCTGAATGATTCACTGCTGCAGGAGCGGTATATTACTCATCTTGAACGGCAGCTTGAACTTGCCAGCAAGGAGCTTGTTCGTACCAAGGATGATCCTGAGTTTCATCCTGTTGTTCGAATGTACAAAGAGATGCTGGATGAGAACTATGCCGATTTTACTCAAGGGTACAAGAATAATATTCTTAAAGGGTTCAGAGAGCTGGAGAAGTCCGGTCATCTTGAGCTTATCACTACTGCAGCAAGTCATGCATTTCTTCCCAATTACGAAGAGTATCCGGAAACTGTAGAAGCTCAGATACATACCGCGGTAATCAGTCATGGACGTACCTTCGGTTCTGCTCCCAAAGGGTTCTGGCTTCCGGAGTGCGGATATTTTCCCGGGGTGGAAAAGTATATAAAGCACTATAATCTGGGTTACAGCTTTGCCTCCCCTCATGGAATTCTCTTTTCTGATACAAAATCGCCCTATGGAATATACGCTCCCATGGAGTGTTCCAACGGCCTGCCCCTGTTCGGCCGGGATATTCCTTCATCCAGGGCAGTCTGGTCTGAAGATGAAGGGTATCCTGGAGATTTCGCATATCGTGAGTTCTATCGGGATATCGGTTTTGATCTGCCCATCGACTATATTCGGCCTTATATCCATGATAATGACATCCGGATATATACCGGGTTCAAGTATTGGGCCATAACCGGAAAAACTGATAAAAAGCGACCTTACAATCCCAAGGTTGCCTCAGCCAAGACCGAAGAACACGCCGAGAACTTTCTTTATAACCGCAGGAAGCAGGCCACAAAGCTGCAGCGCTTTATGGACCGACCCCCCATGATTGTCTGCCCTTATGATGCCGAGTTATTCGGACACTGGTGGTTTGAAGGCCCCCAGTGGCTGGAAGCGATTATCCGTAAAGCCGCGCAGAGTGATTCCGGGCTGGAAATGATTACTCCCTCTGAGTATCTTGAAATCTATCCGGAGAATCCTGTTGGCCAGCCTACTTTTTCCAGCTGGGGAAACAAGGGCTATGCAGAAGTCTGGATAGACGGAAGCAATGACTGGATTTACCGTCATGTACACAAGGCAGTAGAACGGATGAGGGATCTGGTTAAGCGTTATCCCAATGAGAGTGGTCTCAAACTGCGGGTGTTGAATCAGGCTGCCCGGGAGGTTCTGCTTTCCCAGGCGTCGGACTGGCCATTTATTATGAAAACCGGAACCACTGTCCCATATGCCCGGAAAAGGGTAAAGGAACATCTTTCCAACTTCACCCGTATTTACGACAACCTCTGCAGGAATACTGTAGATACTGAATGGATTACTTCAATAGAAAAGAAGAACAACGTTTTTCCTGATATTGACTACCGGATATTCAAGCAGGTCTGATCCAGTACTGGCGGCGGGCTTCAGCCGCCGCGGGCGTAGCTCTGCAATTCAGCCATGCTCATAAGTTCTGCATAGTGGTATCTCCGCAAATAACCGCGCTCTTCCTGTGTACTGATGCGGTGGATCCGGTAGGCGATTACTTTGGGCGGGGGCCAGGATATTCTCAAGGGGTTCCCGTTAAGGTCTACTACCTGGTTTATCTGCAGTAATCCCGGAATCTCCTGCTTTTCACCTTCCGGGTACACTATGTAGTATTCAGTCAGTGTCATGTCTGTAAATCATCCGCCTTTACAAAGTTCAATGTTCTCTTCTCTTCTCCTGCTTCATCGTTAAGCTCTTCAATGAGAGACACGCTTTGAAAGGGGAGCATGATATGGTTTGCTTCGGAGAATTCCTTGCGAAACTCATCTTCCGACGGATTGATTATCAGACTGCTGCTTTTCGGCAGTATTATGTCCTTGATCGAGACGAAGTAGGGGTGGGTCAGGTCGAGGCTTCTGGCTCTTAGACGTGCTTCTTTGTTCTTCCAGGTAAAATGCACCCTGTATATTGACACAGTTTCCTCCTCTAACCGCTTATGAATGATTACCGAGACAGCATTAATTGACTACTACACAGACGTAAAGGCATAAGTATCGGTAGGTAAAGGTAAATACTTTAATAGAAAAGGATTCGCGTTGACAAATTTTCTCACTGAGGTAGTATGTATATATGAGTGGGGAAAAGTGGGGGAATGTAGAAGAAAGTGGTAGGGAAGGGTGATTACAGGGGAATATAAAAACTCCCTGGATGATAAGGGGCGGCTCCTGATTCCGTCTAAACTCAGGACGGAGCTGGAGGGTGAGCGGCTTGTGCTTACCCGGGGGGTCGAGTCGTGCCTCTGGTTGTTTCCGGCGGAGCAGTGGAAGTCTCTTGCCGACCAGATCACCCAGTCAACCTCCCTTTTTCAGAAGCGGGCACGTATCCTCAAGCGGAGGATTATTGCTCCGGCTCAGGAAGTTGAGATAGATAAGGCCGGGCGGATAACGATTCCGCCGACTTTAAGGGAATATGCCGACCTTTCTAGGGAAACGGTGATCCTTGGCCTTGAGAATTACGTTGAGATATGGAACGAGGCTGCATATATGCAGGACCTCGAAGACAATGAGGAGGAATTTCTTGAGGCTGCGGAGGAGCTTGGGAAGATTCTTTCTCTATAATGTTTACTTCGATACAAGGTTGGTAGCTTTAAATGTCGGATATTGTTCATGTACCGGTAATGGCCGAAGAGGTTCTCGAATATCTTGCCCCTGATGAAGAGGGCGGTCTGCTGGTGGATTGTACTATGGGAGAAGGGGGGCACTCCGAACTGTTCCTCAGGAAATTCCCCGACTTGAAGGTGATCGGACTTGATGCGGATTCCACAATTCAGGGAGTTGCAAAAAAAAGACTTGCTCCCTTTGGTGAAAGGGTTCGCTTTTATAACACCTGGTTTAATGCGTTTTTTAAGGATTATCCTTTGGGAGGGGAACGTCCGACTCGTATACTTTTCGATTTAGGTATTTCCGTCTATCACTTTGAGAGAAGCGGTAGAGGATTTACCTTCCGCGCCGATGAGCCTCTGGATATGAGGCTCGACGGCAGCCTTGAAACCACCGCTGCTGACATCGTTAACGACTATCCCGAGGATCAGCTTGCGGATATCTTCTATCATTATGGTGAAGAGCGCTATTCCCGGCGGATAGCAGCGGCGGTGGTTCGGGCCCGGGCGGAAGAAGAGATCACTAATACAGAACGTCTTGAGAAAATAATATGGCAGGCTGTGCCTGTGCCCTACCGAAAAGGAAGACTTCACCCTGCAACTCGTTCATTTCAGGCTCTTCGTATTGCAGTCAATGGTGAGCTTGTTCGTCTTGAGCAGGCTCTGGAATACGCCCTGCGCAGACTTGCACCAGGCGGCAAGATGGGAGTTATCTCGTTTCACAGTCTTGAGGACCGAATTGTAAAGCGTTTCTTTCAGGGAAAGAATAAGACCTGTACTTGTCCCGAAAATTGGCCGATGTGTAAATGTGAGGGTGAGCCGATTGTCAGTATTCTGACGAAAAAACCGCTGGTACCTACCCGGGCGGAGATCGAGGCCAATGGACCCTCTCGCAGTGCCAAATTCCGGGTTGCCCGGAAGATGAAAGAGTGGGAGTAGTATGAAGCGTCTGTTGATATTTGTTCTGTTGTTATCCATTCCGTCCCTTATTTTCATAAATGTCTGGCAGGGGTTCAGATTCTGGGAGATGGAACGCAGGATTTCCCGACTGCAGGATGAGCAGCAGCAGTGGTTCGAAGAAAATAAACTTATGATTGTTAATATTGCCGTCGCTTCATCCCCCTCCCGGATTGATGAACTTGCCCGGGAGCTTGAGCTTAAGAAGGCCGGGCAGGAACAGAAGCTTTCGGTCCAGCTTGGATCAGGTGGCAGCGATGGGTGATATTCTCTTTTCTCTGGAGTTCGCTGTTGATGCCTGTGCTGGCAAGTTTGTAGGGCCGGCAATGGTGGGTGATGTTCAGGGAGTTTCCATTGATACAAGAACCCTGAAACCTAATGATCTGTTTGTTGCACTGCCGGGGGAGAATACGGACGGTCATGATTTTCTTTCCGGGGCATTTGCTGCGGGTGCCTGCTGTGCAGTGGTAAAGCAGGCTTTCTGGGAACAATTTACTCCGGAAATAAAACATTCCGGAGCGTATATTCTCGTTGAAGATCCCCTAATTGCACTGCAGAACCTTGCACGCAGATATCTCGAGGGCTTTCCTTCGCTTCTGAAGGTGGCGGTTACCGGAAGTAACGGAAAAACAAGTACCAGAGATATGATTGCCGCAATTCTTGCTGAGTGCGGGAGTACGTATGTAACCCGGGGAAACTACAATTCTGAAATAGGGCTGCCTCTATCGGTATTCGGATTAAACAGAGATCATGTGTATGGTGTTTTTGAGCTCGGCTCCAACAGGAAGGGGGAGATTTCCCTGCTGGCGGATATTCTCAGGCCATCCGTTGCTCTTATAACCAATATTGGTACAGCCCATATCGGCATGTTCGGATCTAAAGGGGCAATTGCTGAAGAAAAAGGAGCGGTGTTCTCCTGCTTTGATGCCTCATCCCGCGGCCTTGTTTGGGAAGAAGAACCTTTTGCTGAAAAGCTTGTTTCCGGCAGGCACGGGACTTTCGGCTTCTTCGGTGTGAAAAGTACTGAGGGAATTGAATCCGTTGAGAGTCGTGGCGTGGGTGGCGGAGTCCTGGTCTACAAGGGCCGGACTATAAAGCTGAACTACCCGGGGTATCACAATATTGTTAATGCCTGTGCCGCGGTTTCTGTAGCCGGACTGTGCGGTGCCGGAGATGAAGCTGTTGCAGCGGGGCTGCAAAAAGCGGCACCCGCATTCGGGCGCGGGCAGATTGTGCAGGAAGGGGGGGTAACCCTTCTGCAGGACTGCTATAACGCTAATTTTGAAAGCCTGGCTGCCGGTATTGCTTCTGTTAAAGATTCTGTATGGCAGAAAGGTCGTCGTATTGGAGTTCTCGGTGCAATGAAGGAACTTGGTGAATACGCCGGAGAACTGCATGATGAAGCCGGCAGGCTGTGTGCGGAGAGCGGATTCGATGCCTGGTTCTTCTTCGGTGAAGAGGCAAAAGTTGCCTTTAGCCGATACAGAGCAAGCTGTTCTGCCCCGGGCTTTTACGATGATGAATTTGATTCACTGTCCGGGCGGGTAGCGGGATTTATTCTTCCCGGCGATTTTCTCTACCTCAAGGGTTCCCGGTCTACAAGCCTGGAAAGGCTGACGGTCGGGATGGCGGCGGCTGGAAAGGAGGGTGGCAATGCTTAAAGAGCTTCTTCTGCCGCTGGTTTCATATGTAACGGCATTAAATATCTTCCAGTACATTTCATTTAGAGCAGCCTATGCGGCAGTAACCGCTCTGTTTTTCTCTTTTATTCTTGGTCCAAGGATGATTCAGTTTCTTCGTCGTCTCAAGTTTGGTCAGTCGATCCGGGACGACGGTCCTGAAAGCCATATGGTCAAATCGGGAACCCCTACCATGGGGGGGCTGCTTGTTATTATTTCCATGGTGCTGGCGGTCTTTCTCTGGCAGGATCTTCATAACCTATATGTCTGGATTACCATGGGGGCCCTGTTGGGCTTCGCTTTTATCGGCTTTATGGATGATATTCTAAAAATACGGCGCCGAAGTTCAGAGGGGTTAAGTGTCAAAGGGAAATTTGCTCTGCAGATCCTGATCTCAGCTGTGGTGGTAGGTTTTCTTTATTTTAACCGAACTGAATATACTACTCTGTTGTATCTGCCGTTCTTTAAGCATCCGGTGGTTGACCTGGGTGTTCTTTATATTCCCTTTGCCATTATGCTGCTGGTTTTTACCTCCAATGCAGTTAACCTTACAGACGGACTTGATGGTCTTGCGATTGGTCTGGTTATTTTAGTCGGAATTGCCTTTACTATCCTGACTTATCTGACCGGCCGGGCTGACTATGCTGAATATCTGCTGATTCCCTATATCCGGGAAGGGGGGGAGCTTGCAATTCCCTGTCTTGCTCTGGTGGGCGCAAGTGTCGGCTTCCTCTGGTATAACGCGCATCCTGCAGAGGTCTTCATGGGAGACACCGGCAGTCTTGCTCTCGGCGGTGTTCTGGGGGTTCTATCTCTGATAATAAAAAAAGAGGTGCTCCTGATTATTGTCGGCGGCGTATTCGTATTGGAGGCAATGTCTGTGATTATTCAGGTTGTCTCATACAAGTTAAGAAAAAAGCGGGTGTTCAAGATGGCACCCCTTCATCATCATTTTGAACTGAAAGGCTGGGATGAAAGCAAGGTTGTTATACGGTTCTGGATTCTCGGAGCTCTCTTTACCATCCTGAGTCTTTCTACCCTGAAGTTACAGTAATGAATGGAAGTTTTGTCGTAGAAAAAATTGACAGTCGTCCGGCGGACTTTCTCTTTACCGGTATTACAGTCCTGCTTGCAGGTCTTGGTCTGGCGTTTCTTTTTTCAGCTTCCTTTTACTATGGTGAACGACAGTTCGGAAATTCCTATCATTTTGTAATTCGTCATGCCGTATATCTCCTGGTTGGCAGTGCGGGTGCAGTACTGATGAGCAGGATCTCCTTTGATTTTCTGCGCAGACTGGTTCCTGTAATGCTTCTGGCGAGCTTTATCCTGCTGCTGCTTCCCTTTGTTCCAGGGATCGGCGGAACTGTAATGGGTGCCCGCAGATGGATTCTTCTCTTCGGTTACTCTTTCCAACCCTCTGAATTTGCCAAACTCACGGTGATAATCTATCTGGCTTATATTTTCAGCAAGAAAAATGAACGCCTTGATGATCTGGTTAACACCGTTGTACCGCCCCTTATTATCATTTCTCTTTTTACCATGACGATTTATGGTCAGAACGACTTTTCCACAGCATTCTTTTTGCTTTCTGTGAGCGTGGCCATGTTTTTTGTTTCCGGAATACGCCTCAGCTACTTTATTTTTCTGGCCACCACGGTAGTTCCTCTGGCTTTTATCCTTGTTTTTACCAAGGAACACCGTGTTCAGCGAATAATTGCCTTCCTGCGACCGGAACTTGATCCATCAGGGACGGGATATCAGGTGCTTGCTGCCCGTGATGCCCTGGTTAAGGGTGGCCTGTTCGGCGTTGGTCTTGGAAGAGGTACGGAAAAGATCGGGGGACTTCCGGAGGCTCACTCCGATTTTGTGTTTGCGGTACTGGGAGAAGAGACCGGTCTGTTGGGCGTAATTGCAATTACAGCGGTGTTTGTTCTCTTTGCTGTACGCGGGTATGGAATAGCCCTTCGCAGTAAAGATTCATTCTCTTTCCTTCTCGGGTTCGGCTGTGTTACTGCTGTCTTTTTTCAGGCGATGTTCAATATAGCTGTTGTTGCCGGGCTGGTTCCTGCAACAGGTATTCCGCTTCCATTTTTCTCCTCCGGGGGGACTTCTCTGATTGTCACCCTTCTTATGTGCGGCTTGATTATGAATATTTCAAGAGGTGTAAGTAATGAGTAGTTTTGCAATGTATGAAAGGTATTATGCCGAAAACCAGGAACCTGCCAGGAAGAGGACTGTGGAGAAGAGTCCCGTCCGGGAAAAGAGACTGAACCTGAATAAAATTCTTTCCGTGATTATAGTGTTGCTTTCACTTACCCTTGCGGGAGAGCTTGTCTTTCATCTGATCATTTCTCCCCGGCTTGTTGTAAAGAGAGTTGAAGTAAGTGCTGAAGGCTACTGTCCGCTTCCTGATGAAGAGATTCTTCGTATCGCAGGTATGGAGGGTGTTCTCTCGTATCTGAATGTCAGCGAAGCTGCTGTGGCTGACCGGTTGATGGCCAACCCGGTAATCAAGACTGCTGTCGTGGAAAAGCATTTTCCAGATAAAGTCAGCATTGCGGTTACCAGTCGCAGACCTCTTGCGTCTATTTTTGCTGAAGTTGACGGTCGCAGCCGTCTGTTTTATGTAGATAATCAGGGGTATATCCTTCCATCTGCTGCAGCTGAAGGTGATGTCTCAATGCCGGTGCTTTCAGGGATCCGGGTGCTGGATGTACGTCCGGGAATGCGCTTCCCTGAGGAATTAACCGGGTATCTGACCCAACTTTCCGCTCTTCAGGCCGATGCTCCCCGGCTGTATAACTTGATCAGTGAGATAAAATTCGTTAAAAAGAGTACAGCCGGTTACGAAGTTGTTCTTTTTCCCGGACATGAGCATCTAAGGGTTCGTACGGGCCCGGAGCTTACGGAAGAGATGATGCGAAGTATTCTGCTTGTAATCGATGTAGTTAAACGCCAGGGCCTGCTGGGGTCGCTGGAAGAACTGGATTTTCGAACCGGAGAGGTTGTTTACCGGGCGAGGGGGATTGACGGTGCCGAACGATGATTTGATCGTTGGACTGGATATTGGAACTACAAAAATTTGCGCCTGTATAGCTGAGGTCGGGGACAGAGGTGTTCCCGAGGTTATCGGTGTGGGTACGGCTCCGTCTCAGGGGCTGCGCCGGGGTGTTGTAATCAATATAGAATCCACTCTCAAGTCGGTTGCCGCTGCTATAGAGGCTGCTGAATTGATGTCCGGCCGTGAGGTAGAGTCTGTTATAACCGGAATAGCGGGTGCTCATATAGAAGGAATCAACAGCCGGGGGGTTGTTGCTGTTTCCGGCAAAGACCGGGAGATTTCCAGGGAAGATGTTGCCCGTGTAATAGAGGCTGCCAAGGCGGTAGTTATTCCCATGGACCGTGAAGTGCTGCATGTTATTCCCCAGGAGTTCATTGTAGACGATCAGAGGGGTATAAGAGATCCTCTGGATATGATCGGTATCCGCCTGGAGGCGGAGGTGCATATTGTAACCGGATCTGTTACTTCGGCCCAGAACCTTCTCAAGTGCGTAAACCGGGCTGGATTCCGGGTTTCTGAAATTGTGCTCGAATCACTGGCGTCCTCGAAAGCGGTGCTGACGGAGGATGAGAAGGAGCTTGGTGTTCTTCTTATCGATCTCGGTGGAGGTACTACTGATGTCCTCGTGCACCTTGATGGAGCTCCTTATCATACGGATGTTGTAGCCCTCGGCGGAAGCCAGGTTACCAATGATATTTCCATAATTCTGAAAACGCCACTGGATGTTGCCGAACGGATCAAGAAAGAATCAGGCTGCTGCTTTATGTCTCTAATTGATCCGGACGAACAGGTTGTTATCCCCGGTGTCGGCGGCTGGCCATCTGCATCAATCCCCCGGCAGGAACTGGCTAAGATAATACAGCCCAGAATGGCCGAGATCTTCAAACTGGTTAAGGATCAGCTTGATAAGAAGGATTATCTTCGCCACCTCGGGGGAGGTGTTGTTCTTACCGGCGGAGGGTCGTTGCTTCCCGGGGCATCAGAGCTTGCCCTTGAGGTATTCGGTATCCCCGCACGAATTGGAATACCCGATAAATTACGTGGACTTGTTGATGAATATCAGAACCCGATGTATGCTACGGCCATGGGTCTGGTTCTTCACGGCGGTGAAGAAAGCATCAATTCTGAACCTTCTTCCGCAAGAAAACGGGGAGAAGGCCTGATTGATAAATTAAAGGGGTGGATGAAAGAATTCTTTTAGCGTATTCTATTGAAACCTTATATGGTGAAAAAGTTTTCTTCACCGGAGAACAGCGGATTTTTGGTAGGGTCTGCGGTTCATACCCGGCAGAAGGAATGCATAGAAAAAGCATGCTTAACAGGGAGGGGTTATGCATATTGAAGTTATTGAGGAACAGAACGCCGATCCTACAATGATCAAGGTTATCGGTGTAGGTGGAGGCGGAAGTAACGCCGTCAACCGAATGATCGCGTCCAATCTGCAGAAGGTGCAGTTTATTGCTGCAAATTCTGACTTACAGGCACTGCAGCGATCTGAAGCGGAAGTAAAGATTTCACTTGGAACAAAGCTCACATCCGGATTAGGTGCCGGTGGTGTACCTGAGGTAGGAGAGAAGGCAGCCCTTGAGGATTCGGAAAAAATCAAGGAAGCTCTTCTCGGGGCGGATATGGTATTTATTACCGCAGGTATGGGTGGTGGAACCGGAACAGGTGCTGCTCCTGTTGTTGCAGGGATTGCCCGGGAGCTGGGGATCCTGTCCGTGGCTGTTGTAACCAAGCCTTTTGATTTTGAGGGAAGAAAAAAGAAAACCCTGGCTGAAGAGGGAATAGAAAAACTCCGCGAAGCTGTGGACACTCTTATTATCATACCAAATCAGTATCTCCTGAAAATAGTTGAAAAACGCACACCAATAAAGGAAGCCTTTCTGCTTGCCGATGATGTTCTTCGGCAGGGTGTTCAGGGTATTTCGGAACTTATTACTATTCCCGGAGAGATTAATATCGACTTTGCAGACGTGAAAACCGTTATGAAAGGCCGGGGTGATGCTCTTATGGGAATCGGTGTCGGCCGCGGTGAAAACCGGGCGGTGGATGCAGCAACTAATGCAATAAATAATCCTCTTCTTGAAGATGCTCGAATTGAGGGTGCCAAGGGTATTCTGGTTAATATAACCGGAGGAGAGGATCTCTCTCTTACCGAGTACGAAGAGGTAGTTCAGATTATTACCGCAAATGCGGATGACGATGCTCTGGTTATTCCCGGAAGTGTTTTTGATCCCTCTCTTGAGGATGAGATTCGGGTAACCGTTGTTGCCACCGGTTTTAACTCGGAAGCGACATCCGCCGGTGCTGAACCTCAGGCGGAAGAGCAGGAAGATGATATAATCAAATATAAAGACTGGATCGATATGAGAGGCAAAGGTCTCTCTCAGGGAGGGACTCCCAGCCTCTTCCTGTCCGGGCGAAACAACCAGGATAACGATCTTGGAATACCAACCATACTGCGGGATCGAAAAATAGCCGGTCAGGGAGAATAATGCCTGACCTTCTGGCAGATTACCAGGACTATTTAACTCTTGAGCGAAGATACAGCGCTGCGACGGTTGAAACGTATAGCGGAGTTGTCCGCAGGTTCCTGTCTGATCTCAAAGAAGACGGAACGGATCCTGTTGTTATGGATGACGGTGATATCTCCTATTGGCTTCTGCGGCAGAGAACACCCGGGGGTCTCCTCCCTGATCCCCGGACAGCTGCCAGGGGTATAAGTGCCCTGCGCTCCTTTTTCAGATTTCTTGTGCTTGAGGATCTGCGTACCGATAATCCGGCCCTGCTTCTTGACCGGCCAAAACCCGCACGTAAAATTCCTGAGGTCATGGATGTGGAGGATGTGGAGAAGTTTCTTTCTACCATCGACACATCTACAACTCTGGGCTTGCGGGACCGGGCTCTTTTTGAACTTATCTATTCCTGCGGACTCCGGGTTTCCGAAGCATGCAGTCTTACCCTGGAGCGTTTTTATCCGGATGATCTGGTATTGAGGATTATTGGAAAAGGTGATGCGGAGAGGTTTGTTCCAATGGGGGAAGTGGCCAGGGACTGGCTGACTGCATATCTTCAGCATGCACGCACGATTCTGCTGAATATCCGCCATCCGCGAAATGAAGTTTTTCTCAATCATAGAGGTGGTCCTTTAAGTCGAAAGGGAATGTGGAAAAGATTTTCCGGTATTGCTGTAAATGCCGGTGTAAAAGGCAAAATCCATACCCTTCGGCACTCTTTTGCGACCCATCTTCTGCAGGGTGGTGCGGATCTTCGCGCGGTTCAGGAGCTTCTTGGCCACCGGGATATAACGACAACCCAGATTTATACACATATAGCCGATGAGGGGCTCAGGAATACCCATGCACGTTGTCATCCCAGAGGATAATGATCCCGGCAGGATGAAGCAGAAAAGCCCCGGAGGGGTTGTATACATTATATGAACAGGAGGGAGAACCTTGTGAAATCAATGCATTCAGCTACAGTGAGCCTCAGTCTTGCGGCTCTATCTGTACTTTTTCTGTTTTCCTCCTGTTCTCCGCAGCGTTCCGATTACCTCAACCGTGTGAAGGCCCTGGAATCGGGTGATACTGCATCAATGACTGAGTCGGAGATTGAGACTCTTGAGAAGGATATAAAGGATCTTGAGAAGAACGTCGAGGAGCTTGCTTCGAAAACCAGAAAGCTCGGTACTTTTTACCGAATGCTGGCGGTGAACTATTTCGATGCCGGGATGTTCGGTCCTGCTTCCGACTATCTGCAGAAAGCTATTCGCATTTATCCGGAGAACCATGTTCTTTACTACTATCAGGCAATCTGTATCGCAAAGCTCTCAAAAACACTCGAGAATGCTGCTGACAGGGATGCGGCTATGCTTGACGCGGAACATTTCTATCTTCAGGCCCTGTCGATCAAACCGGATTACCGGGATGCCCTGTATGGGCTTTCAGTACTCTATGTTTTTGAACTTTCCACCCCTGACCGGGCAGTCCCTCTGCTTGAGAGGCTTGTATCGGTGGACGAGAAGAATGCTGATGCCCGTTTTCTGCTGGGCAGGGCATATGCTGCACTGGGCGCGTTGGATGAGGCGCGAAAGATGTATGAGAGCATTGTAGATATTGATCCGGAGTCTCCTGCGGCTGATTCCGCAAGGGCTATTCTTGAGCAGATCGGGGGAGGTTCATAATGGTAAAAGCTGCCTTTATTCACCGACTTCCGGGGCTCAAATTTTCTGAAAGGTGTTTACTTTTTGAGATGGGAAGCCTGGGGGTATTTGGAGGCCTTGCTGATCCGAAATATCTTAAGGACGTTCTGGGGCGGCCCTGTCTATCTGCTGCTGAACTGAATAATCTGTACGAAGAGGTCGAAACTGAAGCCGCCTGGCTGGAAAAGCATAATGGAGGAGTCGCGGCATACAATGAGCTCGTCTATCCCCCACTTTTGCGTGAAATATACGATCCTCCATTTGCGCTCTATTATTGTGGATCTCTGCCGTCTTCGAATTCAGCTGTTGCAGTTGTGGGTACCCGCAATCCGAGCAGTCTGGGAGCCAGTTCCGCCTATGAGTTGGGGGAAAGTCTCGGCCGTCTGGGGATCCCGGTGATCTCCGGTCTGGCAAGGGGGATAGATCAGCAGGCGCACAGAGGGAATACTGCAGGCGGAACAGCCGGTGCAGCCGTCCTGGGGTCAGGTCTTGCCGAGGTGGGGCCGGCATCCAGCCGGCCTACGGCAAAAGAACTTCTCGCCGCCGGAGGTGCTCTTGTGAGTGAGTATCCTGTCTTCACTCAGGCGACCAGGTTCAGCTTTCCCAGGCGCAACCGCATAATCAGCGGGATGAGCAGGTCTGTTGTGGTTGTTCAGGCTCCGGCCCGATCCGGTGCACTGATTACGGCCGATTATGCCCTCGATCAGGGAAGGGAAGTGTTTGTTCATCGGGATTGCATGCAGCCGGGAATTGGTGAAGGCTGTTTGAGACTCGCTGCTGATGGAGCCGGAACTGTTGCAGTCGGCGAAGATCTGCTGAAGGACTGGTCCTGTGCCTGGGAGAAGCCTGCTATTCAGTACGGGGCAGCGGCGTTGTGAAAGTTGTTCCTTCCGATCAGACCATGAAGCAGCTTGCCGGTGATTTTACTGACTACCTGGCGGCGGTCCGCAGGCTTTCGTCTCATACTGTAACAGCTTATACCAGGGATCTGAAGGTCTTTACCGATTTTATGGAGAGTGAAGATCTGCCGTTTCCTCCCGACCGCAGGGCTGTTAGGGCTTATATCTCCAGCCTCAACAGAAAGGGGCTGGAAAAGCGCAGTGTGAACCGTAACCTTGCAGCGGTACGCGGGTTTTTCCGCTATCTACGCCGCAGAGAACTGCTGCAGACTGATCCCTTTGAAGAAGTTGAGAATCTGAAAGAGGGAAGACGGATACCTGCTTTTTTGCGTATCGAAGAGCTTGAAGCAATGATGGAAAGTCCCGGAACAGATTTCAGTTCCCGACGTAACCATATGATACTTGAGCTTCTTTATTCCACCGGATGCCGGGTCGGGGAGGCTTCGGGGATCAGTATTGATGATATCGATCTGCGAGCCGGGCGTATTCGGGTTATGGGAAAAGGTTCTAAAGAGCGGTTTGTTTATCTTGGCGAACCTGCTCGGCAATCTGTTAGAGATTATCTTGGTATGCGCAGGGCTCTTCTTGAGAGACTTGGCAAGATAGACGGAGAAAACAGTCTGTTTGTAAACAAGCGGGGCGGGGCTTTAAGTGATCGCTCCATAAGAAATATCGTCAAGGCTGCCGCGGCAGGAGCAGGGGTAGATAGGAAGGTGTCACCCCATACTCTGCGGCACAGTTTTGCCACCCATCTGGTTGAGGGCGGTGCGGGTATCCGTTCGGTACAGGAGCTTTTGGGTCACTCTTCGCTGAGGGCGACCCAGGTGTATACCCATGCGGAACTTGATCGTCTGCGGAAGGTACATGCCGGAGCCCATCCTCACGGTAGTAAAACAGGTCTCGGTAAAAAGGATGAAGGAAAAGATGATTGAAATGAAGGCAACAACGATTCTTGCTGTACGCAAGGATGGTAAGACTGCCATGGCCGGAGACGGTCAGGTAACCCTGGGCAATACCGTTATGAAGGGAAATGCTCGGAAGGTTCGTACTATTTACGACGGAAAGATTCTGGTCGGATTTGCCGGTGCAACCGCCGATGCATTTACTCTGTTTGAGCGTTTTGAAGGAAGGGTGCGGGAATATAAGGGTGATATAACCCGGGCAGCCGTGGAGCTGGCAAAGGACTGGCGTACCGACCGCATGCTCCGCCGTCTGGAGGCAATGCTGCTGGTTGCAGACAGGGACAAGATACTGCTTATCTCCGGTACTGGGGATGTGATTGAACCAGAAGAGGGGGCTATTGCTATAGGATCCGGCGGAAGTTATGCTTATGCCGCTGCTCTGGCTTATCTTGACAGCGGAACGGAACTTTCTGCTTTGGAGATTGCTACGCGCTCTCTGAATATAGCCGGAGGTATCTGTATCTATACCAATGACCGGATTGTAAGTGAGGAACTCTCGTGAATATTGATGAAATGACTCCTAGGCAGATTGTTGCCGAGCTTGACAGCTATATAATCGGACAGGATGAGGCCAAAAAGGCGGTAGCTATTGCACTGCGTAACCGTCTGAGGCGGAAAAAACTTGCCAAGGACCTGCGGGATGAGATAGCCCCCAAAAATATTATAATGATCGGGCCCACCGGTGTGGGTAAAACTGAAATTGCCCGGCGCCTGTCAAAACTATGCGGCGCGCCTTTTATCAAGGTGGAGGCTACCAAGTATACCGAGGTTGGATATGTAGGCCGTGATGTTGAGTCAATGGTCCGGGATCTTATGAGTGTGGCCATGGCCATGGTGAAGGATGAACTCCAGGAAGGAGTAAGAGAAGAGGCTGAGCGTCGTACGGAAGAGGCGGTTCTTGATCTGCTTCTTCCGGGTATTCAGCAGAATCAGAAGCCTGCTGCTGCTCCCGGGGAAGCCCTGCCTGCCCCGGCTGGTGATGATGCCTCTGCCGGCACCACCCGGGAAAAATTTCGACAGATGCTGAAAGAGGGAAAACTCGAAGAGAAAAGTGTCGAAGTTCAGATATCCAAGGGTGGTTTTCCTACAATCGAGGTTTTTGCCGGGAACAATATGGAAGAAATGGATCTGAATCTCGGTAATATGGGCGGTCTTCCAAATATCTTCGGGGGAGGAAAGAAGCGTAAACGGGTTACCGTCAAGCGTGCCCGAGAGATCCTTATGGCAGAAGAGCTTGACAAGCTGATTGATTCCGATCGGGTTGTCGAGATTGCAAAGGAACGGGTCGAGGAGATGGGTATTATCTTTATCGATGAGATAGATAAGGTTGCCGGGAAAGAGAACCGGGGCGGAGCGGATGTCAGTCGTGAGGGCGTACAGCGGGATATTCTGCCCATTGTTGAGGGGTCCACCATTAACACTAAACACGGCATGATTGATACAAGCCACATCCTGTTTATCGCTGCCGGTGCTTTTCATGTATCCAAGCCCTCTGATCTTATTCCGGAACTACAGGGCCGGTTTCCCCTGCGGGTGGAGCTCAAGGATCTGGATGCTGCCGATTTTGAACGGATTCTTACCCAGCCTCAGAATGCCCTTATTACCCAGTATATTGCCCTCATCGGGACTGAGGATGTCACCCTCGATTTCACTCCCGAAGCGGTTAAACGGATATCAGAGATTGCCGCACAGGTTAATTCCAGCAGCGAAAATATCGGAGCCAGAAGGCTTCACACAGTTATGGAGCTCCTCCTTGAGGAGGTCTCATTTACCGCTCCGGAAATTCAGGGCCAGACAATCAGAATTACCCCTGAGTATGTAAACGAGCGGCTTGGGGATGTGCTGGAAGATAAGGATTTAAGTCAGTATATCCTGTAAGGTCAGATGCAGAAGGTGCCGAAGATAGAAAGAAGAAGGAATTGGTGAGGTTGTAGATATGTTTGAAGGCAACAGTTTTGGCAGAACACTCGATTTGCTGCACCGTAATATGGACGTCGCAGTCCTTCGGCGCAGTATTATTGCAAACAATATAGCGAACGCGGATACGCCAAATTTCAAACGGAGCACCTTGAACTTCGAGTCAGAGTTGAAAAGGGCAATCGACTCCGAACAGCCCAGTGGCAGGCTCAAGGCGGCGCTTACGGATGACAAGCATATACCCTTTGATCGGAGTGTCGATTACCATACGGTAAAGCCGAAGAAGGTATTGGACTATCTGACTGCCAGCGATAATAACGGCAACAATGTCGATCTTGAAGAAGAGATGATGGCGGAGCTCAACAATCAGCTGCGGTATGAGATTATGACCAGATCTCTGGCAAACCAGTTTTCCCAGATAAACACTGTTTTAAGGTAGGGTAATATAGATGGGAATGTTTACAGCAATAGGAACGGCAGCATCGGGAATGAGCGCCCAGCGGCTCCGGCTTGATGTTATTTCAAATAATATTGCCAATGCGGATACAACCCGGACTCCAGAGGGCGGTCCGTACCACAGGAGCAGGGTTGTTTTCAAGCCCAGGGTGGAGGAGCCATATTTCAAGATTCCATTCCTTCCCAAAAAGCTGGATAACGGTATCGGTTCCGGTGTGCGTGTCGCGGAGATTTCCAAGGACAAGGATGCAAAAATCCGCCTTGTATATGACCCCACACATCCTGATGCAATTCAGTCCGGCCCGAAAGCCGGTTATGTCGAGATGCCCAACGTGAATATTGTCGAAGAAATGGTGGATATGATCTCCGCTTCCCGTTCATATGAGGCCAATATTGCCCTGGTGAACGGTTCCAAAACGATGTTTATGCGGTCCCTTGATATCGGCAGATAGGGAGAAGCAGGAAGAAAGATTCAAGGAATAAGGTAGGTAGGTTATGGATATTTTCAGTGCAAATCAGGTAACGGGACACAAAATTGGGCTTAATCTGACAAATGCAAAGCATTTAACCGGAAATCTGGAGCGGAATCAGCCGGAGGATCCTTCGGAAACAGGTTTTGCCAATGCCATGCTGAAGGCTCTCAACGGCGCCAACAGCCTGCAGCAGGAGAGCACAACTCTGACTCAGCAGATGCTTATAGATCCGGAGAGTGTGGATTCCCATGATGTAACCATCGCCATGGCAAAGGCCAACATGGCTGTTTCCATGACAAAATCCGTCGTAGACGGGGCTATAAAAGCCTACAAGGAGATTATCAGCTTAAGGTAGTCAAGTATCTGTTTATGCTGTAAAATAATATCCGGTAGGTAAACTACGGAGCTAATTAACCATTAGTGCCTTGGGAGGGGAGATGAACGAATGGTTGAAGAAGTTCCTGGCACAGGTAAAAGGCGGCTGGTCTAAATGGTCTCTCGTGCAAAAGATCATAGGGATCGCCATAGTTGTTGTTGTTGCCGCAGCACTGGTTGGGCTGATTGGATTCAGTTCCCGCCCCAGTATGGTTGCGCTTCTGACTACGCCCATTACCGATCAGGAAAAGTTGTCTGAAATTTCTTATCGTCTCGACGAAGAAAAAGTCGAACATACCGTTACAGACGATGGAAGAATCTTTGTAAAAGATAAAATAACTGCTCAGCGTATGGTCTCTATTCTCATGCGTGAAGACCTTATTCCTCAGGATGTTTCTCCGTGGGATGTTTTCAAGCTTGACCGCTGGACCATTACCGATTTTGAGCGGAATGTAAACCTCCGGCAGGCCATAACCCGAAGCCTTGAGCAGCATATTGAGGCCTTGCAGGACGTGGATGATGCCAAGGTTACTCTGGTAATGCCGGAGAAAGAGCTTTTTTCTGAAGAGCAGCAGCCTGTAACCGCTTCGGTTATTGTCACCCCTGCGCCGGGTTCGGATATCTCCAGCAACAGAGCCAAGATTGAAGGTATTGTCAAGCTTGTGCGTTTTGCCGTTGAAGGGCTTTCCGAGGATAATATTGTTATCACCGATCAGAATATGAACGTTCTCAATGATTTTGAAGATCTTGCGGACTTCGACCGACTGGAGTTGACCAAGCGGCAGCTGGATCAGAAGGAGAAGTTGGAGAATCAGTATCGTAATGAGATTCAGAAAGCATTGATGCAGATCTTCGGTGCTGACCGGGTTCGGGTTCTGAAGGTTGATATAGACCTGGATATGGGGAAAAAGATTGTAGATACGGACGAATACTTTCCCATTACAATGGTTCCGGATAATCCGGCAACTCCTTATTCCGAGTTAGTGGTTGAACCTTCCATAACACGCTCCAAAGAAGTTGTAGACGAGTACTGGAAAGGTACGGGTTTCAATCCGGAGGGACCTCCCGGTGTTGAAGGTCAGGTACCGCCATCCTACAAAGATGCGGATTCCCTTTACGGCGAATACAAGAATAATTCTGTAACTCAGAACGAAGAGGTTAATAAGGTTACAACCCACGAGGAGAAGAGCCCCTGGGTAATACGGCGTATTTCCATTGGAGCCGCAATAGACGGCCTATGGAAGCGAGAGTATACTGACAAGGGTACGGTTAAGCTTGATCCCACGGGCAGTATTATCCGGAACTATACTCCTGTTTCTGATGTGGATCTGGCCAAGGCCCAGACCCTGGTGGAGCATGCCATCGGTTATGACCGCAACAGGGGAGATACTGTATCCGTTGAGCATCTGCAGTTTGACCGGACCGCGCAGTTTGCTTCCGAAGATGAGGAGTTCAGAGCCAGACAGCGTCTGCAGCAGATGATTATCTACTCTCTGATTGCCGTTGCAGTACTGATTATTGCACTTATTGTTTTCCGCCTGATCAGCAGGGAGCTGGAGCGCCGCCGACGACTCAGGGAAGAGGAACTTTCCCGTCAGCATCAGGCAATGCGGGAGGCAGCTCTTCGGAGCGCAGAGGAAGAAGGCGTGGATGTGGAAATGTCCGTGGAGGAGCGGGCCAGGCTGGATATGCAGGAGCATGCCATCAACATGGCCCGGGAGCATCCCGAGGATGTTGCACAGCTGATTCGCACATGGCTGCTTGAAGAGTAGGTATTCTGTTAAGGAGACTTGAGATATGGCCAAGCAAGGAAAAGCTGCGGCACAGGGCGCCGGAGGCGGCGCCCCGAAAAAGGGAATAAAAAAAGATCTCACCGGGCGTCAGAAGGCGGCTATCTTTCTTGTTACCCTGGGGTCGGAGATTTCTTCTGAGATCTTCAAACACCTCAGGGAGGACGAGATTGAGGCTCTGACTTTCGAAATTGCCAGGCTGGATAATATTGATTCCGAGGACAGGGATACTGTCCTGATGGAATTTAAAGAGCTGATGATGGCTCAGGACTTCATTACCTCTGGTGGTATTGATTATGCCAGAGAGCTCCTGGAGAAGTCTCTGGGTGCACAGAAGGCAGTGGACATTATCAACAGGCTGACCAGTTCCCTCCAGGTACGCCCCTTCGATTTTATTCGCAGAACAGATCCTGCCCATCTGCTTAACTTTATACAGCAGGAACATCCACAGACTATTGCACTGATTCTGGCATATCTCGAGCCACAGAAGGCGTCAATTATTCTGGCCAGTCTGCCCCATGAGATACAGTCGGATGTTTCAAAGCGTATAGCAACCATGGACCGTACCGACCCCAACATACTCCGGGAAGTAGAGCGGGTTCTTGAGAAAAAACTTTCAACCCTCAGTTCCGAGGACTATACCGCTGCCGGTGGTGTAGAGAATATCGTGGAAATACTCAATATGGTCGACCGTTCAACGGAAAAAACCATTATTGAGAGTCTTGAAGAAGAGGATCCTGAGCTGGCTGAAGAGATAAAGAAGCGGATGTTTGTTTTCGAAGATATTGTACTCCTCGACGACCGTGCTATTCAGAAGGTTTTGCGGGAAGTGGATACCGGAGAGCTTGCCAAGGCCCTGCGGGGTGTGGAGGCTGAGGTTCAGGACAAGATTTTCCGCAATATGTCGAAACGTGCCGCAAGTATGCTCAAGGAAGAGATGGAATATATGGGTCCTGTAAGGCTTAAGGATGTGGAGGAGACCCAGCAGAAGATTGTTTCCATTATCCGCAAGCTTGAAGATCAGGGTGAAATTGTAGTAGCCCGGTCCGGCGAAGATGAGATGGTCGTATAGGGAGTCTGTGAATGGCTAAAAATGTTTTTCGACCTACAGAAATTACCAATATGACCGCCCAGCGGGTTGTTCTGGATACTCCCTACAAAGAGGTGGTTCCCGAAGAGGTTATTGTTCCGGCAGAAGAGTACACCGGCCCAACTGCAGATGATCTTCGTCGTGAGGCGGAAGCTTTCAGGGATCAGTGGGAGCAGGAAAAGACGGAAATGATTGCGTCGGCCCGTGAAGAGGCGGAGAACATTGTCAAAGACGCCGAAGAGCGTGCTTTTCAGGTGCTGAAGAATAAAACAGACGAGGGTGAAAAAATCCGTCAGGATGCTGAAGATCAGGCATCCAGGTCGTCGGAAGCCGCCGCTCAGGAGAGGGAGGCGGTGCTCAAGGAAGCGGAAGCCCAGGTTGAAGAGATCCGCCGTAACGCGTATTCCGAGGGCTTTGAGTCGGGACGTGAGGCTGGGTATCAGGAGGGGAAGCAGGAAGTTGAAAGGCTTATAAAGCATCTTCACGGTATAATCAGTTCCGCCATAGAAAAGAGAACGGAAATTATAGATGAATCCGAGACCCAGGTTATCAATCTGGTACTCCTGATTGCAAAAAAAGTTATCAAGGTTATATCCGAGAATCAGAAAAATGTTGTTATAAACAACGTTATTCAGGCATTGCGTAAGCTGAAGAGCCGGGGAGATGTTGTTTTACGAGTCAATCTGGAGGATGTTGAGCTGACCACAGATCATGTCAAGGATTTTATGCGCATGGTTGAAAATGTCAGATCCATCACGGTGCTGGAAGATTCCCGGGTTGATCAGGGAGGATGTATCATCGAAACAGATTTTGGTGAAATAGATGCCCGTATCAAATCGCAGTTCAACGAGATTGAAGAAAAGATACTGGAGATGGCTCCGATCCGTGATAAAGGGGAAACCTTTTAAGCGCCGCCGGGGTTGATCAGAGACGAACCTGACCTGTGGGAGGGGAGGATGTTCGAAAAGTACAATGCAGTTCTCGAGGATCTTGATCCTATTAAATATACCGGGCATGTTCAGCGGGTAAAGGGCCTCATGATAGAGAGCCACGGTCCCCATGGAATGGTTGGTGAACTCTGTCACATCGATGTGCCCAAGGGGAAAGGTACGGTTCCTGCGGAAATAGTAGGCTTTTCCGAGGACGCAGTACAGCTTATGCCTTTTCAGGGAATGGAAGGCATAGAGGCAGGATGCCGGGTTACCGCCCTTGGAACATCCCTTTCTGTCCCTGTCTCTCCCAGGCTTTTAGGTCGGGTTCTCGACAGTCTCGGGCGACCCATGGATGACGGGCCCACCGTGGGTTCTGTGGAATCCTATCCATCGATCGCGGAACCGCCGGATGTGCTGAAAAGACAGACAATCCGGGACCGCATCGTAACCGGTGTGCGTGCACTGGATGCCTTCACCCCTGTTGGGAAGGGGCAGCGGCTGGGAATCTTTTCCGGCTCAGGTGTGGGAAAATCCACCCTTTTAGGCATGATTGCCCGTAACACTTCTGCTGATGTCAATGTTATCGCCCTTATCGGCGAACGGGGAAGGGAAGTACGGGAGTTTATAGAGAATGATCTGGGCCCTGAGGGGCTCAAGCGTTCCGTGCTTGTAGTTTCCTCATCCGATACTCCGCCCCTGGCAAGGCTCCGGGGAGCCTATGTCGCAACTGCCATTGCCGAATATTTCCGCGATCAGGGCAAGGACGTTATGCTCCTCTTTGATTCGGTTACCCGCTTTGCCCGTGCACAGCGGGAGATCGGCCTTGCTGTTGGAGAACCACCTGCCACCCGGGGTTACACTCCGTCCGTTTTCTCTCTGCTCCCCAAACTGCTTGAACGATGTGGTACCTCCGACCGGGGAACCATTACCGGTTTCTATACCATCCTTGTTGATGGTGATGATATGGACGATCCGGTGGCGGACACTGTGCGGGGAATCCTTGACGGACATATTATTTTAAGCCGAGGTCTTGCTCAGCGCTACCACTATCCTGCCATTGATGTACTGGATTCTCTTTCGCGACTGGGAACCAAGGTTGCTTCCTCCGATGATCTAAAGGCTGCCGGGAAGTTGAGGCAGCTAATGGCAGCTTATAACGAGACCGAGGACCTTATAAACGTTGGAGCATATGTTAAAGGTGCCAACCCGCTGGTTGATGAGGCTATAGCCAAGATGCCGGCTATCCGGGAGTTTCTGGTTCAGGGTATTGACGAGCAGGCTGGAGAAGAAGACACACTGTCAGAACTTCGCAGGCTTGCCGGTATTGGAGACGCCTGATGCGAAAGTTTCACTTTAAATTGCAGAAACTTTTGGAACTCAAGGAATACCGTGAAAGGGAATGGGAAATAAAGCTGGGCGAAATTACCAGCCGTATGGAAGAAATAAGGCAGAAAATTGATGCCTGCCGCAGTCAGCGTCAGAAGGGCTTTTCACTCCGGGCAGAGGCGGGTAGTGATCTGAGTCAGTGTGCCGCTGCAGAGAACTACATCCGGCGAATGGAACAGCTTGACAGTTCATATTCCAGGGATCTGCAGGAGCTAACTGCCGAGCGGGAAAGTATTCAGGCGGGATATCTTGAGGCTTCCAGGGAACGAAAGGTTTTTGATAAGCTCCGGGAAAAACGGCAGCTGGAATTTTATAAAGAACAGAAAAAAGCTGATATTGCATTACTTGACGAGTTGAATTCCGGTGCTGCGGCCAGGAATATTGAGTTTGCAGCGGATGCATCGGGCAATGCGGCAGGGAGATTCAGATGAGGGCGATAAACCGCGGATACAGGATATTCGTTTTAATGCTGCTGATAGGCATACTTTTTCTTGGAGGACTGCTCTGGTTTGATTATCTCGGGCTAATGGATGTCCGGGAAAGACTTCATCCGATACTCTCCTTTTTCGGTCTGGCAACACCGGAGGAAGTCGCGGATGCCGGCTCTCCCATGATGCTCGATCAGGCCCGTCTGGATAAGATGTACGAGGAGATGGATCGGCGTGAAGCTTCTCTTGCAGAGTGGGATGAGGAGCTTACATCCAAGCAGGAGGAGCTTCAGCAGATGGCGGAAGCTCTGAAAGAACAGGAGAAAGCCCTGGGTGATCGGGAAAAATCATTCAATGAAATTGTAAAACAGTACGAAAATAAGAATGCGAACCTTCGACAGGCTGCAACATACTTTACCGGTATGGATCCGAAGCTGGCTGTTGCAAGGCTTGTAGAGATGGACGACCAGGATGTAATTGACATCCTGCGTATGACCGAACAGATTTCCCGGGAGACCGGAGAAGCTTCGGTTGTTTCGTACTGGCTGCAACTTATGCCTGCGGAAAAAGCGGCGGTCCTTAACAGGAAAATGCTGAAGAAACCGGAGGCTACAGGAGGATGATTAAAATAGATGATATCAGCAGTAGATATCCTCTCCTTCGACACTCAGTATCAGGCACATCTGCCGACACCGGCAGATGTGAGCGGACCACCTTTCAGTGATTATCTGAACAGGGCCGAAGAGACCAGGCAGTCTGCTCAATTCTCCTCGGGACCGGAGGTGATGGAAAATTCCCGGACTTCTGAAAGTGTTTCGTCTGTGAATGCTTCAGACGGAGAGCAGCATGCTATCTCTGGAGAGAATCTGGAGAAAACGGCTTCAGCGGAAAAAGATACATCAGAGGTCTCCTCTGCAACGGTGAAGCAGACAAAAAGTGACGGCCCGGATAAACGGGAAAAATCTTCTGGAAATGCTCAGGAGAATTCACGTAATGAAGGTTCTGAAACCGATGGTACAGCCGGCAGAAACGCAGTAAAAAACAAGTTGTCAAAAAACTCTGCGGATTCCGCTTCAGGTGTGTCGCTGAAAAACTTGAAAACCGACCACAATCTCATTACAGACGAACTTTCGGCTGGAGAGAAGAAGACTGATGCGGTCAAGGCGGAGGCTGCCGATTCGGTGTTGTCGCCTGATTCAGTCAAGTCAGAAAATGAGCTTTTTCAGTCTGAAAATGTTTCGGCCTCCGGAGCTTCAGCAGATGCTTCCAGTCAGTGGATGAAAACCGGGAAGTCTGATGAAGCGGTGAGTGATGGTAAGACCACTGCACTTGCTGCAGACATAATAAGTGATGCCAGGCAGAAAGGTGCGGATAAGCAAAAGGCTGCTCAGGCCAAAGGGCCGGAGATCAAAGTTGTGGATCTTCGCGAAAAAAAGACATCATCACTTAAAGATGCTGTTGTGAGGATGCGGAATGGGCAGGCGCGTCAGGAAGGTGCTGAATCGAAGGAGAGCGGCTCTATCCCTCTGCGTTCAGAAGGAGACAGTTCTTTTCGCGATCAGGTCCTCGTTATTGGTACTGATTCCTCGAGAGAAGATTCTTCAACACTGAAAAATTTTGATACAACTTCCCGTGCGGCGGGAGAACTTTCCCGGGCCCTCAGGGATGGGGGTAACAGTGAGATCCTCAAAAAAGCCCAGTTCATGCTGAAGGACCAGGATCAGGGTGAAATCAAGCTTATTCTTAAACCGGAAAAACTGGGAGAAGTAAGAATCCGACTTAATCTGAACGATAAGCATATAGGCGGGCGGATAATTGTCGAAAATAGTAGTGTACGGGAAGTTTTTCAGGAAAACATGGAACAACTTAACCGCACTTTCAGGGAGCACGGTTTTCAGACCGCAGGTCTTGAAGTAAGCGTCGGCGGCCGCGACGGGCGTAATGCCGGACAACAGGGCAGGGATTCCAGTCAGGTATCCTCCCGTCGGGTGAGCGAAGTTTTTGATGAACAGGTTCCCAGGATTGATTCGGATATTTTTTCCGACAGCCGGGTGAATGTTTACATATAGGAGAGTAGCTGTGGATTTATCTACCACAATGAATGCAGGCGAAAAAGCCCAGACCCAGATGCAGGTGGATATGCTCAACAAGATGGTCAATCAGGGAAGGCAGTCCAAACAGGAGCTGGATAAGGACGATTTTATGAAAATCCTGATTACCCAGCTTACCCATCAGGATCCTACCGAGCCCATGAAAGACAAAGAGTTCATCGCCCAGATGGCGCAGTTCTCTACCCTTGAGCAGATGACCAATATGGCAACTTCTTTCAGTCAGCTTTCCGGGGTTATGGCTTCTGCCAAGGCAATGAATACCCTCGGCCGGGAAGTTGAGATCGTCTCCGGTGAAGAGACGGTTCAGGGCACTGTGGAAGCGGTATCTGGGAAGGAGTTTCCCCAGGTTCTGGTTAACGGCCGCTATTATGATGTTAATGATATCGCAAAGGTAATGCGCTAGGAGGATACTGATATATGATGCGATCACTTTATGCCGGTGTATCCGGTCTGCAGAATCACCAGACTCGTATGGATGTTATTGGAAATAATATTTCCAACGTCAATACCATCGGGTTTAAAAAGGGAAGGGTAAACTTCCAGGATATGCTCTCTCAGACCATGTCCGGCGCAGCCCGTCCTACTGAAGATCTTGGAGGGGTTAACCCCAAGCAGGTCGGTCTCGGGATGACTGTAGCCTCAATTGATACCATCCATACCCAGGGGTCTCTGCAGACCACCGGGGTTATGACTGATGTGGCAATTCAGGGCAACGGGTTCTTTGTGATGAAAAACGGAGACAAGGAATTCTTTACCCGGGCAGGAGCATTCGGTATCGATGAAACGGGGCTCCTGGTTAATCCCGCCAACGGATTGAAGGTTCAGGGTTGGATGGCTCAGCAGGTTGAGGGTACAACGATTCTCAACACCGCTGCTGATGTTGGGGATATAACTATTCCCGTGGGTGGAAAAGACCCTGCTTCTGCAACATCTGAGGTAAGCCTTGCATGTAACCTTGATAAAAGAACAACAGAGATTCCTCCCGGAGCAGGTCCTGCTCAGACACTGGAGAATACCTGGACCATCGATAAGACCATCTACGACAGTTTCGGTAACACCCACACCATGCGTATAAATTTCACCAAAGCCGTGGGACAGCCCAACAGCTGGGATGCGGTGGTAACCCTGGATCCCGATGAAAACGGTGTGGATACTGCCAATACTATTACCGAGATCGGTGCTGAAAATAACGGTGATGCCACCTTTACGGTTAATTTCAATAACCTCGGAACCCTGGAAAGTGCTAATGATGCTCAGGGTGATCAGATCAACACCGGAAACCTTCAGGTGCCTATAACCTTTGATGTTCCCAATGCAAATCCTACGGCAGCTGGAGAAGTTCTGCGTCAGACCTTCAATCTGAACCTTGGTGAGGTTGGAAGTGTGGTCAATTCCATGACCCAGTTTGCGGAAAAAAGCTCCACCAAGGCATTCAGTCAGAACGGTTATCCCATGGGGTACCTTGAAAGCTTCAAGATTGACCAGTCCGGAATGATTACCGGTGTTTATTCCAACGGTACCAACCGGACCATAGCTCAGGTTGCTCTGGCCAGTTTTACCAATCCCGGCGGGCTTGAAAAAGCGGGGGAAAGTACCTACGTGGTAACCAATAACTCTGGTTTTGCGAACATTTCCGCCAGCGGGGTTGCGGGAAAGGGAAAGTTCATAGCTGGAGCACTGGAGATGAGTAACGTTGATCTTGCAGAACAGTTTACCGATATGATTGTAACCCAGCGGGGTTTTCAGTCCAACAGCAAAACCATTCAGACCTCCGACCAGATGCTGCAGGAGCTTTTGACCTTAAAGCGTTAAGGGGTTAGAATAGGGGCGTAAATGATTGAAGTGAGCAGGCTTGATGGGACAGTATACTGGGTTAATCCCCATCAGATAGAATACATCGAAGCCAATCCTGATACGACCCTGATAATGTTGTCGGGTAAACGGCTGGTGGTCCGGGAGGACTACCAGACCGTTTTTGCGTCTATACTGGACTATCGCCGGCAGATTGGGGCATTCAAAAATGAGGAGTAGCCTTTAATGGATTTAGGAACGATACTTGGTGTGGTTCTCGGGTTCGTAATGATCCTGATGTCCGTCCTTACCTCCGGGGGTGCCCTGGGATCCTATATAGACATTCCTTCTATCTTCATGGTTGTGGGCGGTTCTTTTGCCGCACTGATGGTTTCCAACCCCCTGTCGAGGGTTTTAGGAATGATGAAGTTTGTCAACATTGCCCTGAATGTGCCCAACTGGGGAGAAGAGGCTATTATATCCACCCTGGTGAACTTTTCTGAAAAAGCCCGCCGGGAGGGACTGCTTGCTCTTGAGGATGATCTTGAGGAAGTTGATCAGGAATTCATGAAGAAAGGTATTCAGCTGGTTGTTGACGGTACGGATCCTGAAATCATTAAGAGCCTGCTGTACAATGAGCTGAATCAGATTAATGAACGTCATTCAGACGGAATCAAGATTTTTGACGACTGGGGTAAATACGCTCCTGCTTTTGGTATGATCGGTACCCTCGCGGGGCTTATTGCCATGCTTGCCAACCTTAATGATGCGGACTCTATTGGATCCGGTATGGCGCTTGCCCTTATTACAACCATGTATGGTGCTATTGTTGCAAACCTGATACTGGTACCCATAAAAGGAAAACTGGAAGACCGGGATAAAATTGAAACCCTGGTCAAGGAAATAATGATCGAAGGAATTCTCTCGATACAGTCAGGAGATAACCCGCGGATACTGGAAGTGAAGCTTCTAAGTTTTCTGCCTCCTTCACGACGTGAAGCGATCATGGCGGAATCGGCGGCGGAGTAGAGTAGTATGCCTGCACCAAAGAAGTGTAAAAAATGTCCTCCCGAAGGTGCTGCGGACTGGATGCTCACCTATGGTGACATGGTTACTCTGCTGCTTACCTTCTTCGTTATGATGTATACCACCGCCGAAGTGGATGGTTCTCAGCTTAAGCTGATCCTTGCCGCTTTTTCCGGTCTTGGTGTGCTTGAGGGCGGCAATACCCTGCAGGCGGGAGAGCTTGCGGAGCTGGGGAACAACATCATGTCCCTGCCTTCCATGGACAAAGGGCGGGCGCTGGATAAGGCAAGGAAACTTGCCATAAGCCAGTTCCAGCCGGAGATAAAGAGCAAGAAAGTGAGGATAACCGAGGATGAAAGGGGGCTGATTATCAGTCTCGCCGCAGACTCGTTTTTCCGGCCGGCTTCTGCGGAGATTGATATAGACAATACCCGTGAAACGCTGCAAAAGGTTTCGCGGTTGCTGATATCGCTGGAGGACAGAAAATTCCGGATTGAAGGGCATACTGATTCGATGGCCACCGATCCGGATGGAGAGTGGCCGACAAACTGGGAACTTTCTTCCGCCCGTTCTGTGAATACTCTGAAATACCTGTTGCAGTACGGTGTTCCTGAGAAGCAGTTTCAGGTTGCGGGATTTGCAGATACTGTACCTCTTGCCAGTAATGATACACCCGAGGGCAGGGCGTATAACCGTCGGATTGATATAGTTATTTTGACTGACGGTCATCTTTGATTTCTGAGGGTTTGCACAAGGGACCCATATTTGATATTTTTTTGATGGACAGTGCCGGTATAAACCGGCGGTCCGGGAGATAATGTGTATGGCAGACGATGATGTAGTATTCGGTGATGACGACGTCACCGGCGGTGCGGAACCCGACGGGGGAGGCCGCGGCGGTTTTCTTCCTGAGATACTTATCAAAATCCTCAAGCTGGTCGCCATGGGTCTGGCTGCGATTATCTTTATAGTAACTGTTGTTGTAATAACAATGCAGATACTTAACCGGGGAAGCGCCCAGCAGGCTCTACCGGCAATCTCCGAAGAGTATGAGGGTGAAGAACCTATTCTTCAGTGGTGGGATGGTATAGAAGAAATCCGTACCCGTACCAGTGATGCCGAGCCGCTTACGGTAATCGTGAAAGTAAAAATAGGCTACGAGAAGGACAACAAGACCATCCTGACCGAACTCAACGACCGACAGGCTCCGCTGCAGGCTCGTATTCGATCCTTTTTCAGCAAAAAGACCGCAGCCGAGCTGACGCCAAGGCATGAGGCGCAGATTACCAGTGAACTGAAAACCCTGGTCAATGATTCTATGACGGGACCGAATATAGATCAGGTTATCATAATGGATATGCAGATTCTGGACTTCTAAGGATAGGGAATGAACGAAGTACTTTCCCAGGACGAAATTGATCAGCTGTTAACAGCAATTTCGACGGGGGATATCGAAAGCGAAGAGGTCTCACAGGCTACTGATCAGCGTAAGATCAAAATCTATGATTTCAAGCGCCCGGACAAGTTCTCCAAGGAACAGATTCGTACCGTTTCAATCATGCACGAGACCTTTGCCCGTCTTACAACAACTGCTCTTTCCGCTCAGCTTCGCAGTATGGTTCATGTTCATGTTGCATCTGTAGACCAGCTGACTTATGAGGAGTTTATCCGTTCAATTCCCAATCCGACTACACTGGGCATAATCAACATGGACCCTCTTAAGGGATCAGCCGTGCTGGAAATAGATCCTGCCATTACCTTTTCTATAATCGACCGTCTCTTTGGGGGGCAGGGTGAAGGGACCAAGGTTCAACGTGACCTGTCGGATATTGAACAGTCGGTCATGGAAGGCATTATAGTCAGGATTCTGGGAAATCTGAGGGAAGCATGGAGTCAGGTGATAGACCTTCGGCCCCGGCTGGGACAGATTGAAACCAATCCTCAGTTTGCCCAGATTGTTCCTCCTACGGAAATGGTTGTTCTGGTTACTCTCGAAACTAAGGTCGGAGAAGTGGAAGGTATGATGAATTTCTGTATTCCTTACCTGACCATTGAGCCGATTATTTCCAAGCTTTCCGCTCAATATATGTATTCAACGGTACGCTCCGGAGCTACAACGGAGAACTTAAATATAATCAAGGAACGGCTTTCCACCGTACAGGTGAATGTCGTTGCGGAAATCGGCAGTATTAATCTTACTGTCCGTGATGTGCTTTCCCTGCGAAGCGGTGATGTGATCCGTCTGCAGGATACCAGGACCGGAGACCCCATGGTTCTCAAGATTGGTAACAGAAAAAAATTCATGTGCAGGCCTGGTCTTGTTGGGAATAAGGTGGCGGTTCAGATAACCCAGAAGCTCGAAGATGTCGAAAAAGAAGAATTCGAAGAGCTTGCCGTCGAAGGAGAAGAGTAGTCATGAGTGATGGTTCATTATCGCAAGACGAAATAGATGCATTGCTGTCGGGCGGCGGCGGATTTGATTTTGGTGGAGAACCCTCGGGAGGACAGTCGTCAGGAAGCGGATTGTCTCAGGAACAGCAGATGGAGTTTGCGTCAAAGCTATCCGGTGCGGTTTCCAGTCAGGCATCTAATCTGTCCGGTATAGTCGGAAAAACGGTAACCATCGGTCAGCCGGAAGTTGAACTCACCAACCGGGAAGGGTTTGTTGAAACGGCTCCAGATGAAATGGTGGTAACACGCATAGATTTTACTGAAGGCATTGTAGGAGAACACATGTATGTCATGCCCTCCAACCTTGCCACAATGGTCGCTCAGATGATGATGGGGCAGGAAGAGATCGAGCTTGATGATGCTGCGCTTTCTGCACTCTCTGAAGCGGGGAATACCCTTGCCGGGGCAATTACCACTTTTCTTGGTGATTCTGTTGGAAAAACAGTTATGACATCTCCGGGAGAGACAGAGAAAGTCCTTAAGGCCAATCTGACTCTCCCTGCGGAAGGCTTTGTTCGGGTAACTTATCCGGTAACCATTGAAGGTGAGAAGCCTTCTCAGTTAATGGAAATTTTTTCTCTTGCTGCTGTCAATGAGGTTGTAAAACCGCCTGCACAGCAGGCGGCACCTCAGGCTCCGCCGCAGGCACCACCCATGGGAGGAGGAATGGACCCTATGGCTGCTATGATGGGACAACCCGCCGGTGGCGGTTACCAGAACCCTATGCAGGGGGGAATGGGTATGGGACCGAATGTTCAGTCGGTACAGTTTCCAAACTTATATCCCCAGGCCGCTGCGGGAGATCAGGGAAATATAGGCCTTCTCATGGATGTCTATATGGAGATGACCGTAGAGCTGGGGCGAACAAAACGGCTTATCCGTGAAATACTCGGTATGGGTGAAGGAACAATCATCGAGCTGGACAAACTTGCCGGTGAACCGGTGGATATCCTGGTGAACCATAAGCTTATCGCCAAGGGCGAGGTTGTGGTTATAGATGAAAACTTCGGTGTTCGTGTTACCGAGATCGTTTCGCCCATGGAAAGGATGTCGGACCTGACTTAGTGTAATTTCTAAAAAGGGAGCTTTATAAATGGTATAATTTGGCCAGGTCCAGGTGAAAAGATTTTCAAGTTACCGCAACCTCTTGTATTATCAAGAGTTGAGGATTGCGGGAACTCTTGATAAGGAACGATATGGCTAAAGGTTTGTTTTTAGAGCTTTTCCTGATATAGACAAATCGCATTTTTGCTGGTAGGCTTAATGCATAACGTCTCTGGGGGGGACATTGAAAAAAACGGCGCTAGTACTGGTGCTGCTGACGGCTTTGGTAGGTAGTCTTGCAGCACAGGAAGCGGCAGATACCGTAACACCGCAGACTGAGGCAGACATTGTCTTTGGTACATCTCAGTCTGACACCGGACAACCCGGGCCTGAGCCTGTTGCAGGGCTTTCAGTCTGGAGTTTTGTCTCCATGGTGCTTGTTCTCGGCGGTGTAGTGGCGGCAATTTACGGACTATTTTATCTCCTGAAAAGAATGTCCGGTCGAAATTTGCCTGACAACGATCTCATTCGAATCGTCTCTACAAAATCCCTCTCCAGTACCCGCGGGGTACATCTTTTGTCCCTGGGGAAACGGTACCTCCTTGTCGGATCAGCTGAGAATAGTGTGAATCTGATAGCCGAAATTGATGACAAGGAAACCCGTGATGAAATTGATCTTTTTCTTGCCCGGGAAGAACCATCTGAAAAAAGAAATTTCAGAACTCTCATCGGGGGACTCCTGAGTGGAGGTAAGGAAGGGGAAAATAGTTCTGTTTCAAGCAGTACTGCTTTCCTTAAAAACCAGGGCTCAAGAATAAAAGATCTCTAGACGCAATTTACTGACTGTGATATTCTGTTTAAGTTGTTTTTTTGGGGGGGGGATGAATAAAAAAGTACTCGTCATTCTGCTTTTAGTAATGGCGTTTAGTGCAGGTCTGTTCGCACAGGATGCCGCGGAGGTAAATGTGCCTGCAGATGGGTTGAATATTCCGTTTGTGGATCTCTCCATCCGGAATCCTGTTAACAATCAGGAAGTAGCCCTGTCGCTGCAGCTTCTTCTCCTTCTTGCTGTACTTACCCTCTCACCTTCAATACTGATTCTTACCACAGCATTCTTAAGAATTGCGATAGTTTTCGATTTTATTAAAAGGAGTCTCTCCCTGCAGCAGGTTCCGCCAAATCAGGTTCTCATGGGAATCGCTCTTTTTTTAACAGTGTTTATAATGTGGCCCACCCTGGAAAATATCTACGAAGAGAGTTTTGTACCTTTTGCGGCAGGGGAAATTGGTTTTCAGGAGATGTACCAGAATGCCGAAGACCCTTTGAGGATGTTCATGTTCCGTCAGATGCAGGGAAACTATGAGAATATTGAACTTTTTATGAGCATGACCGACCTGCCCAGGCCGGCAAATGCTTCGGAGGTGCCGACACATGTCCTGGTGCCTGCTTTTGTGCTGCATGAGTTAACCGTTGCTTTTAAAATTGGAATTCTTCTTTTTATTCCATTTATTATAATTGATATGGTGGTTGCATCGACTCTTATGTCCATGGGAATGATAATGCTGCCGCCGGTAATGATTTCAATGCCCTTCAAGCTTATTCTTTTTGTTCTTGTGGATGGCTGGGGGTTGATCACGCAACAGGTGGTGGCAAGTTTCACCTGATTTTGTATTTTGGGTTGGTGGTCTTTAACAGTGTAAGGTACTGCTTTTGCAGTACTGTTCTCTTGGGGAGGGGAACATGACGATTGGATACGCTATTGCACTACTGCGTAGTGCTGTCTTTCAGGTACTCATTATTTCAGCGCCGATGCTGCTTATTGGCATGGGAATTGGTCTTATTATATCCATATTTCAGGCAACCACCTCAATTCAGGAACAAACCCTGACCTTTGTTCCTAAAATTGTTGCAATTTTTCTTACTATTATTTTCTTCGGTCCCCTTCTATTTGGTTATATGAGGGAGTACACCATCGATATTATCCGGCGTATACCGGAGATGGTGTTGTAGGTATAGATGGAATTCTGGGCCTTTCTGGAAAACACACAACTTTTTCTTCTCATTTTTGCGAGAATTTTTGCAGTTTTTCAGATTGCGCCGCTGCTTTCAAGTTCAGCCATTCCAAGGATCGCCCGGACTGCTCTTGCGCTTTTTACAGCAGTAGCTGTGTTTCCCATGATTCTCTCCTCGGGATACCCTATACCCGAAGATGCACTCCAGTATCTTATGCTTATGCTTGGAGAGGTTTTTATCGGGCTTCTCATCGGTTTTTTCATGACCATGGTCTATTCTGCGCTGCTGGTGTCGGGACAGTTCTATGCATTCCAGATGGGCTTCGGAGCATCGGTTGTTTACGATCCCCTGGCCCAGATAGAGCTGCCTCTGATGGGACAGTTCCTGAATCTTCTGGCCATGTTTGCATTTCTTAATTCCGGCGGCTTTATGGATCTTTTCCTGAAAGGTGTTTACCGTTCATTTCAGGCTTTTAAAGCCATTGATGTGGTACTGCAGCGGGAATACATTATGTCCATGCTCATCCGCGGAATGGCGAAGCTCTTTGGCCAGTCTCTGATTATGGCCTTTCCTGTAATGGGAACTTTGCTTCTCATTTCTGTTTCCATGGGGCTGCTTGCAAAGGCTGCTCCCCAGATGAACCTGCTTATGCTTGGATTTCCAATACGTATCGGCGTGGCGTTTATCATAATTCTTATAACACTGCCGGTGATAACGATGGCATTTGTGCGTATTCTGGATGCAGGCTATATGGAAATTCTCAATCTTATGCGAACCGGTTCGGGGGCTGCTGTATGATTGCAATTTTTATCTCGGCCCTGCTGCTGATGATGATGGCCGCTGCACCCCTCAAGCGCGGATATGCTTTTCTTGTAATCCGTTTTAATGCCCTGGAAACTGTTTCTGCTCTCCCGGCTGTATATAATCCATGGGATATTCCTCTTAACTGGTTTGCCGCGGAAGACGAAGGGCGAACCGAAGATGCCACGGAACATAAAATCCGGAAGGCAAGGGAAGACGGAAAAGTAGCCAAATCTGCCGAGTTCTCCGCTGCAATTGTTCTGCTCCTGCCGATTCTGGCGCTTGCCGGTCTCGGGGGGTATATCTTTTCCACTATGATAGAGATGGTACGGTTTTTCTTTACCATTTCCATTGAACGGGAGATAACCGGAGACGGAGGGCTTTTCCCCATATTTATTCACTACATGATGCGCATGACACTGCCCATCATGGGAATTGCTTTTGTTTCCGCCCTGATGGCAAATCTTCTTCAGGTTGGTTTCCTCTTTTCAACCAAGCCCATTACTCCGGATCTGAACAAGATTGTTCCCAATCTGGGTAAGTTTCTTCAGAGAACAATTTTCTCCACTGAGGCGCTGTTTAACCTTGGAAAAACTCTTTTCAAGGTTGCAGTTATAGGAACAGTTGCGTATATCAATATCCAGGGGGAAATGGATTCTATTCTCAGATTCATTGAAGTCCCTTTTTATCTCTCTCTGCGAACAATCAGTCTGGTTGCATTTCGTATTCTTGTAGAATCAGCCCTTTTTATGCTGGTGCTTTCCTTCCCAGATTATATGTTTCAGCGTCATCAGCACATGGAATCTCTGAAAATGACCAAGCAGGAAGTGAAGGAAGAGAGAAAAATGACAGAGGGAGATCCCCTCATTAAAAGCAGGCTCAGGGAGCGTATGCACCAGATTCTCTCCCAGAATATGATGAAATCAGTTCCTGAGGCGGATGTGGTTATTACCAACCCGACCCACTTTGCTGTGGCTCTACAGTGGAAGCGGGATACAATGAATGCCCCTTCGGTCAGCGCTAAGGGGCAGGATAATATCGCCCTCCGTATACGTGAAATCGCCGCTGACAACAATGTACCGGTCGTTGAAAACCGACCTCTCGCACGGGCGCTTTATGCCGAGGTTGAGGTGGGAGATGAGATACCGGAAAACTACTATGAAGTTACCGCAATTATTCTCGCCCAGGTGTATAACATGGGCGGTAAAGAAAGGGAGGTAGGCTGATGTCGGATGTACAGAAGATACTTTCCACATCCTTTCTGCATAATCGAAGTGATGTTATTGTTGCCGTAGGGGTCCTCTTTTTTGTAATGATGCTGATCATTCCATTGCCTACGGTTATTCTTGATCTGCTTATGGCCCTGAATCTGATGCTCAGCCTGGTGGTGATACTCATCGTTCTCTACACCCACCGGGCTCTGGATTTTTCCGTATTTCCCACTTTGCTGTTGATAACCACGGTTTTTGGACTCGGACTGAATATTTCATCCACCCGGCTGATACTTTCAAGGGGTATCAATTTTGACGGGCGGATTGTTCGTGCGTTTGCCACATTTGTTGTAGGTTCAGAAGGCAGCGAGGGGCTGGTTATCGGTCTGATCATCTTTATTATTATTATTGCCGTACAATTCATTGTAATCACCAAGGGTGCCACCAGAGTTGCTGAAGTTGCCGCCCGGTTTACCCTGGATTCTCTTCCCGGCAAGCAGATGGCCATTGAAGCGGAGTACAACTCCGGATCCCTCACGGAAGAAGAAGCTCAGCGAAAGAAGAATGACCTGCAGAAAGAGGTTGATTTCTACGGTGCCATGGATGGATCAACAAAGTTTGTATCGGGAAACGTAAAGGTTGGAATTCTTATAACCCTGATAAACATGATCGGTGGTTTTATTGTGGGGATGACAATTCATGGTGAACCTTTCGCAGCTGCCTTGAGCAATTATGTTTCCCTCACTATTGGTGACGGACTGGTAAGTCAGTTCCCCGCACTTCTTGTTTCAACTGCCACAGGCCTGATTGTTACCCGGGCGATTTCTGATGGTACTTTCGGCTCGGATGTCTCACGACAGTTCTCCCAGCAGTCCCGGGTTTACTGGATTGCTGCAATTGCGCTCATTATTCTCGGACTGCTTCCCGGGTTTCCCTGGTACATCATGCTCCCATTGGGTGTGCTTACCGGTTTTGTTGCTTACCGCCTAACCCGTAAAGAGGTGCATTTCCGCGAGAAAGCCGAGGCGGAGGCGGAGAAAGCGCAGGCACCGGAAACTCCCACCGAATTTGCCCCCATTGTTCCGGTTGATCCCCTTTCCCTTGAGCTTGGATATGGTCTGATCCCCCTCGTTGACCGCGATCAGGGTGCGGAGCTGCTTGACAGAATTACCAGAATCCGTCGGGAAACTGCTCTTGAGCTGGGGCTGTCGGTGCCCAGGATCCGCATTATAGATAATATGCGCCTGGAACCTTCGGAATACTGCATCAAAATCAAGGGTGTGGAAGTGGGCCGGGCGACTATCCGTACCGGGCAGTTCCTGGCAATTAACCCCGGAGGCGTTGAGGTGGAACTTCAGGGGGAACCGGCACGGGATCCTGCTTTCGGACTGCCGGCGCTCTGGATATCCGAGGATCAGAGAGATAAAGCAGAGCGTGCAGGATATACCGTGGTTGACAGCCCGAGTATTATTGCCACCCACCTTACCGAAATTATCAAGTCTCATGCCTGGGAAATGCTCGGTCGACAGGAAATGCGTAAAATTCTGGATGAACTCAAGCGGGACTACTCTGCAGTTGTGGAAGAGGTTACAAAGCTGCTTTCACTGGGTGAAATTCAGAAGGTGCTGCAGTCATTACTTGCGGAGAATGTAAGCATCCGTAACATGGTGCCCATCCTTGAAACTCTTGCCGATTATGCTCCCATTTCGAAGGAGAGTACCTTCCTTACGGAAAAAGCGCGGCAGGTTCTCGGGCGGCAGATTTGTCTGCAGTTTGTCAACGAGGAACGGAAAATGTTTGTGTTGACAATAAACCCCGCCATTGAAAGCGAGATAATTGATTCGCGGACAGAAACAACCTCCGGCGTGACGGCAGCACTTGAACCGGGCCTCTATCGCCGTTGGGTAAACTCAGTGGCCAATGCTGTTCATGCTGTGCAGAGCCAGGGATACCTTCCCCTTATTCTCTGCTCAGAGGCGGCAAGGGCGCTGGTGAGGGCAAGCCTCCTGCGTGAAATGCCGGATGTTTCGGTTATCTCCGTACCCGAAGTGCCTGCAGATATTGGAATAGAACCTCTTGGCGAGATCAGCCTTGAAGAACGGGAAAGTGCATGAAGTTTTTAAACAGCAAACAGAAGAGGAGTGGATATGGAGTATTTTACTGAGTGCGCAGTATCCCATAGAGAAGTACTACAGAAAATACGAGAGAAATATGGTGAACGTGCCAGGATTCTCACCCAGAGAAATGTTCGTATGGGTGGATTTATGGGTATGTTCTCCCGGGAGGGAATAGAAGTTTCCGGTTATATTGCCAAGGAAGCACCCAAGGCGCGTAAAATTCTGGATGATGATGAAGAGAAGCGGAAAATTCTTGATACCATAAAAGATTCCTCGAAAGACAAGATTGAAAACGACCAGACCCTCAAGGAAGTTCTTGAGAGGCTTACTGACATACAGGGAAGACTTGACGGATCCGCAGGCGATACCCGGGACGAGACCAACAGCACCATCAGGCAGATGGAACAGCTTCTGGAAGACAATGAGTTCAGTCCTTCCTATATCCGTGGAATTTCCGACCGGTTGCGCCGCGAGCTCTCTCTGGAAGATCTTGAGCATCCGGAGCTGGTTGAGTCAAAGGTTTTTCAGTGGATAGGGGAAAAAATCTGGATTTACGAGGCACGGAAAACACCAAAGATAATGATCCTCATTGGGCCCACCGGTGTGGGAAAGACAACCACTATTGCCAAGCTGGCGGCAATATACGGCCTGGGCCATAAGGGCGGTTCACCTGTTGATGTTCGCATGATTACCATAGATAATTATCGTATCGGGGCCAAGCAGCAGATTGATACCTACGGAAGCATAATGAATATTCCTGTTTCCAGTGTAGAGTCCTACGATGATTTTAAAAAGCAGTTAGCTCTTTATCAGGGCACTGATCTGATCCTGGTGGATACTATTGGCAAAAGTCCCAGGGATTACATGAAGCTTGCGGAAATGCGGAAACTACTCGATGCATGCGGTGAAGATACAGAAGTGTTTCTTACCCTCAGTTCAACAACAAAGATTTCCGATATCCGGGAACTTTTTAAAACTTTCGGACCCTTCGGTTATGAAGCTCTGATTCTTACCAAATTGGATGAAACTTTAAGAATTGGAAACGTTCTGAGTGTCCTGGCGGAACATGACAAGCCGGTGGCTTTTCTTACTGATGGACAGACGGTTCCTCAGGATATACATGAGGCTTCTGTGACCAGACTTATGATGAATCTGAACGGATTTAAATCTGCAAGAAATAATCTGCGCCCCGTGGAGGCGCGTACAGGCAGTGCTGGAAAAAGCACCGAATATGTCAAGAACGGAGTATGGGAATGACGGATCAAGCCGAACAGCTGCGGGAGTTAATGCGGGCCCGTAATAACGGAAGCGGAGGCAGCAAGACCCGGATAATTGCTGTAACCAGCGGAAAAGGAGGGGTCGGAAAAACCAACCTTTCCATAAATCTTGCTCTTGCGTATGCGCGGCTGGGAAAAAAAGTGATTGTAATGGATGCTGACCTTGGGCTGGCGAATGTAAATGTCGTTCTCGGTATTATTCCCAAATACAATTTGTATCACCTTATTCGAAAACAAAAGAATCTGCAGGATATTCTGCTGGATACCAACTACGGTATTCAGATTATTGCAGGTGCCTCGGGCTTTTCAAAGATTGCCAATCTTTCCGATGATGAGCGGGAGCATTTTATCGAGGAGCTTGGCGGTCTTTCTGATGCAGATGTGATAATTATAGATACCAGTGCCGGTGTATCCCATAATGTTCTTGATTTTGTAGCTGCCGCGGATGAGGCTCTTATTGTTACAACACCGGAGCCTACAGCTATTACCGATGCATACGGTATTATAAAGATCATAGCTACAGAGATTGATAATATGAATCTCGGGCTCAAGCTTATCGTGAACCGGGTAAAGTCGGTAACTGAGGGGAAAAAGGTTTCAGAGCGGGTTATCAGCATTGCCGGGCAGTTTCTTAATCTAAAGGTCGACTACCTTGGCTATGTGTATGACGATCCTATCGTGGGAGCTTCAGTCCTGAAGCAGAAGCCTTTCATGGTGGTTGACCCCAACAGCAAAGCTGCTATTTGTGTGAAGCACCTGGTGGGGCGGCTTGAGAAGGTCGAATATCGGGAGGGAAGCGGATTCGGGAATTTTATCCGTAAACTTCTGGGAAAAAATATCGAAGCTTGACGGCTTCATGGATTTCTCATAATCTGTACAGGGGAGGGTCTGTATAAAGTGGTTTCCTACGGTATCGCAGCAGTTGCAGCCGGTTTCGCATTTGTCGTATCTCTGATTACGGGGATCATCAGTGGAGTCGGATTTTTGAGCATTCTTATGCGCGCTTTTATCGCAGGACTTGCATTTGCACTTCTTACTGCAGCTCTGGAATTTCTGAGCCGAATGATTTTCCCCGACTTGTTCACTGTCGAAAACAGCGAAGATTCTTCTGCTGAAGGAGAACCGGTTGTAGAGGCGGAGAAAGGAGAATCCGGAGGCCAGATTGATATAACCGTGGATGATTCTGAACACGATACACAGCCGGACCCTGAGTCGGCGGAGTCTTCCGGCTTCGTCGAAGAGATAGGCCGCGGTGCCGCCCCGGAACAGGGTGAGCCGGTATTTACATCTGCAGCGGCTATGCCGTCAGGTGATGACAGTGTTGATTCCATGGAGGAGCTTCCCAGCATGGAGGGATTGGGTGATTCCTTTGAAGCATCCTATGGTGAGGAAGAAAGTGCAGAAGCAGTGTCATCTATACAGTCTCCCGGTGAAGTTGATGTACTTGGAGAAATGACAAGTCCGGGAGATGTTGCCAGGGCGGTACAGACTATAATGAAACGGGACCAGGAAGGATAACCTATGGCAGAAACCGTATTGGAAGGCAAAACAGAAGAGGAACTCTGGGCCCTCTATAAGAAAAACCAGGACCCGAAAATACGCGATGCCTTTGTCCGGCAGTACGCGCCGCTGGTGAAATACGTCGCCGGAAAGGTTGCCATGGGCATGCCCCATAATGTTGAGTTCGACGACCTTGTCGGTTTCGGCGTTTTCGGTCTTATGGATGCAATTACAAAGTTTGATCCGGAAAAGCACGTAAAGTTTAAAACCTATGCGGTAACAAGAATCAGAGGTGCTATCTTTGATGAACTTCGCTCTATTGACTGGGTTCCGAGATCTGTACGGCAGAAAGCCCGGGAGATAGAGGATACCGTCCAGGAACTTGAAGCTTCCCTCGGTCGCAGTGCCTCGGATCAGGAAATTGCAGCGGAAATGGGGATGAATATTGATGAGTACCACAAGGCGATGGTGAAGATTTCTGGTACATCAATAATGTCTCTAAACGATGTCTGGTATACCGGAGATGAAAACGACAAAGTGTCTATAGTAGACAGCATAGAATCTCCCCACAGCCTTAATCCCGATATAATAGTTGAGAAGGATGAAATCAAGAAAGTAATTGTCGAAGCAATCAATGAGCTTCCTGAAAAAGAGAAGAAAGTTCTTGTGCTCTATTACTACGAGGACCTGACTCTGAAGGAAATCGGCAAAGTACTGGAAGTAACAGAGTCCAGAATCAGTCAGCTCCATACCAAAGCCATCATGAGGCTCAGAGCCAAACTGACAAATATTAAAAAAGGTATCATGTAGTTATGATCGAACTGCCCCGGCTCCGTGAATATATGAAAGTCCAGGCCGAGGAAGATAAGAAACGACGCTCTGTTAATGTTTCCGGTCCGACTATCGATGACGCACTAACCCAGGCCTCTGTTGAGCTGTCGGTCCCCCTTAAAGAGATAGAATATGAGGTGCTTGACCCCGGCAGCAAGGGAACCTTCGGGTTCGGGCGGCGAGACTGTATGCTTATTGCCTATGAAAAGCGTCAGGAAGTTGCTGAGGAAGACCACAATATTGATTTTGATCTTGGTTATGCATCTGCGAAAGATGATATTCCGGAGGACAGAGACGGAGAGGTTTTTGTCAGGCTTTCTCCTGAAGGAGTATTGCTTAAAGTTACTTCACCCAAAGGTAATGGGAAAAAGATCAGTGAGAGGCAGGCTCTGGATGCCATAGATCGGAGGGGTGTTGATAATTTCGATAAATCCATGATCACAGCAGTGGTTAAACAAGCGGGAAGCGAATATATTCCCGTTGGTGAGTTTGTCTACAATCCCGCCAACGATCCGATTATTACTGTGGATATAACCGATTTCGATATGAAGGCATATATTGTTGTCCGGCCTCCCGGTCAGGGCGGTGCTGATCTGAGCTACGAAATTATTGAAAATATCCTGAAAAATAATGGTGTTGTTCACGGCCTGAAGGAAGACATAATCTATAACTTCATCGACCGCCCCGCATACAATGAATCTGTTCTTGTGGCTGAGGGAACTAAGCCTCAGGATGGCGCAGATGCCAGAATTATCTATAACTTCGAACTGGAAACAGGAAAGGTGCAGCTGAAGGAGAAGAACGGCCGGGTTGACTTCAAGGAACAGAATATTGTTCAGAATGTAGTTGAAGGACAGGCTCTGGCAAGGAAACTTCCTGCGGAAGAGGGTGAAAACGGCCGCAGTGTAACTGGAAAACTGCTTCCTGCAAAGAACGGAAAAGATGTAACTCTCGGTATCGGTAAGAATGTAAAGCTTTCTGAGGACGGAATGACAGCTCAGGCTGCAATCAATGGTCAGGTTGTTATTGCCAATGAGAAATTGAATGTTGAGCCCGTCTATGTTGTGCCTGGCAATGTAAACCTGAAAACCGGCGGTAATGTCATTTTCCTTGGTACTGTGTTTGTAAAAGGCAGTGTGGAGGATGGATTCAAGGTTAAGGCAGCAGGCAATATAGAGGTCATGGGCAATGTAGGTAAATGTGATCTTGATGCCGAGGGCGATATTATTATTCATCAGGGTATGAACGGCCGTGGTGGCGGGACTATCCGGGCCGGACGCAGTGTCTGGGCCAAGTTCATCGAGAACTCGACCGTTGAGTGCGGCAAAATGGTTGTCGTGTCCGACGGCATCATCAACAGTACCGTGAATGCTGATGAACGGGTCATTGTGCAGGGTAAACGGGCTACCATCGTTGGCGGCCGCCTTCGGGCAAGTGAAGAGATCCACGCAAAGAATATCGGATCCGTAGCCGGCGCGGAGACTACCGTCGAGGTTGGTTATGATCCCAAGAGTATAGAGAAAATACAGATCCTCGAAGCGGAAATAAAAGAACTCAATAATCAACTGGAAGAGATTGAACGAAATATCCATACCCTTGAAAACTTCAAAAAGATGAAAAAAGAGCTTCCGGAAGACAAGGCTCAGTACCTGGAAACTCTTACGGTACAGAAAGCGGAAATAGAAGGGAACAGAAGCAGGCTTGAAGATGAAGTGAAAACCGTGCAGGAATACCTGGCCTCTCTTAAGGTTAACGGAAAGGTTTCCGCTTCCGGAAAAGTTTATCCCGGTGTCAAAGTGGTTATCAAGGATGCTTCCCTGAAAATTCGCAATGAGTTTAAGAATGTTACCTTTGTTACAGAAATGAACGAAGTTAAGGTTACGAAATACGAAGAACTGGAGGAAGATTACACAAAAAAACGCTGATGTCTATAAAACCCATCGATCTGCAAACATTGTTTATGAACATGAATCAGGTTGGGAAGGAACAAGCCCAGCAGAAGGAAGGTCTGCATCTTCAGCAGGTTGCCATGGGAAGTGAGCTTGTAAAGGAGACCGAGCAGCGGGACAAGAGTGTAAACGAAACGGAATCCACTTCTGATGGGCCGGAAGAAGTGCATGAAGACCAGGAGCAGTCCAGGGGCGGCAGGAAAAGGCGCAGAAAGGAAGAGGAGGAAGATCGGGATGATAAATCTTCCAGAAAGTACTACAGTGATCCAGACCTTGGTAAAAATATAGATATATCCGGATAAATATGAGCACAGGAATAATTCTCACCGTTAACATCGTCGGCTGGATACTGTTTATTATTATTCAGCGTGCTGTCATAAAGCGTACAGTCCGTCCACGAAAAATTCTTTCCGACATAGAGGCTGAACTTGATTCAATTCTTACCGAGCTAAACGGAACTACTGAAAGAAATATTCGCCTGATTGAAGAGTCTGTTCTGAGACTCAGGGAAGAGATACGCAAGGCGGATGGCCGTCTGAAGCTGATGCAGGGGGAAGGGGAAAAGATTACCCGGGTAAATAACGAATATTCTCATCTTGCATCCAGAAAGCCTATAAGTATTCAGGTTGTTGATGAGGCTGAAAAGCCGAAGGCGTCTTCCGAGGAGCCCGATAAACAGGAGGAGGAAACGGTTAATCAGCAGATAATACGTTTGCACCGGCAGGGACTTGAACCCCGACTGATTGCCACAAGGGCAGCGAAACCTCTTGGGGAGGTAGAACTGATAATATCCCTGTCAGAACAGACCGATAGATAAATGTATGATTATTGGAATAGACATTGGCACAAGCACCAGTTCCGCTGCATTCCTTGACGGCGGCAGCCCTACAATTATCCCGAACCGCTATGGTTTTCCTGTAACCCCTTCTGTTGTTGCATGGAGTGAGAGACAGGGCATCATTGTTGGCGATCAGGCAGAGAAACAGAGCGTTACTGCATACAGCCGAACAGTGCGTAATATAAAACGGCGTATCGGCACGGACTATCCGATTCAGCTTGGAGATCAGATTTTTACCCCCCGGCAGATAACCTCTTGCATAATACGACAGGTGGTTAAAGATGCCGAATCCTATCTTAAACAGCCGGTAAGCGGTGCGGTCATAACTGTTCCGGCCCACTTTTCCCAGATACAGCGGAAAGCTACGGTACAGGCTGCAGAATCAGCGGGGCTCTCGTCAGTGAAACTCATAAGCGAACCAGCTGCTGCAGCATTAGCGTGGGGAAGCAGGATTGCCGGTCCCTGTGCCGTTTTTGACTTCGGCGGCGGAACCCTGGATATAGCTTTTATGACTGTAAAGGGTAAGGGGTGTACCGTGCACAGTGTATACGGGGATGGTTTCCTTGGAGGTGCGGACTTTTCTTCCCGAATGTATGCCCTGATTCTATCCCGGCTGGGCAGCCCGAAAATAGACGGGCAGTATCGTGCACTGCTGATGAGCAGAGCTGAGGAGGCAAAGGTTGCACTAAGCTCACGAACAGAGACAGTTGTTTCGCTTCCCGGCCGTCCGGATATTAAAATAAGCAGACATGAGTATGAAAAAGAGATTGCCCCACTAATTAACAAGGCAGTTGCAGTCCTAAAAAAGGCAGTTGCTCAGAATGGCTGGAAGAGGGATGACATAGGTACTCTGATCCTGGCCGGCGGATCATGCCGTATCCCTGCAGTTCTGGCGGGTATCAGATCCTTTATGGGAAAAAAAGTATGTATTCGTACCAGCCCTGCGGAAGTTGTTGCCCTTGGTGCGGCGGCAGCGGTGTCGGCCATAAGCGGCAGGTGCAAGGTCCGGGAAGTACTGCCCTATGATTTTGGTATAGAGATAGAAGGTGGAAAAACTCTGCGCCTCGCTTCGCGGAACACACCCCTCCCTCTCAAGGTTAAGCGGGTTTTTACCACTGTCAGCGATAATCAGCGGACTGTCGAAATTCATCTTCTGCAGGGAAGTTTTCTTGATGCACAAAAGAACCGGTCCCTTGGAAAGGTGCAGCTGAACAGCATACACCCGGCGCCACGAGGTTGTCCAAAAGTGGAGGTGGAGTTCACAATAGATGCAGACGGTATTCTTCTACTGAAAGCCAGGGATACCGAAACTGATATCATCAGACAACTATGTTTTTCCGGTGCACCCAGGGAAGAGATGAGTATAGCCGTGCTCATGGAAAGGGTTCAGAAAGAGAGTTCCCGATTTGCTTCGCAGATAGATGCGACCCTTAAAGAGGATATTGATGATATACTGAATATATCCGCATCTATCCTGAAGGGCGGCAGCAGGGGATGGGAGAAAGAGTGTGCCATTGCTCTCAAAACCATCCTGCGCGAAATACGCAGCCTGAGTATGGAACGGGAGGCAAACTGTGCTGGATAGTGAGTGTTTCCGGGTTTTGGGCCTTGGGCAGAACGCCCCTGAGCCGGAAATAAAAAGAGCATATCGAAGAATGGTCAAAGAGCTTCATCCGGATACAGGTATCCGCCCAGATAATGTTGCTTTTTCCAGGGTTGTGGAGGCCTATCATTCTCTCAGCAGCCGGGGATTCGGTTCCCGGATAATAGATTTTCCTTTGCGAAGAAACAAATCTCCCGATTATCGTGCTGCCACTGCCACAAGGACAACCCGAAGAACAGCTGCATCTAAATCGAAGATGACCTCGCCGGCGGAACTTGGAGAGCTGCTGAGAAAGGGAAAAACACCGGTTTTGCGTGCATTTGCCGCCATGCGTCTGGGGAACACCATGAACGCGGCAAATTATTCTTATCTCCGGGAAGGTCTGAAGGATTCTGACGATCAGGTTGTCCTTGCAGCCGTTTCTGCTATCGGAAAAATACGAGCACAGGCAGCCGGGGTTGATCTTATTCTTCTTTTCAACCACTCCGACAGCAGGATCAAACTGGCAATTCTTGATACAATAGAGAGGATGCCAAACCGGTTTTCCTACCGGTCCGTGATTTCCGCGGGAATGCAGGATGATTTTTCATCTGTCCGGCGGCGATCGCTGCAGATTTTCAAGACAATAGGCCGTTAGGAGAAATGTGTGACCGGAAAACTTGAAATTAGTTTTAAGCAGGATTTGGACGAATCACTGGAGAAGCTGAATTATCTTTTCGGCCAGTTCGAATCCGGCAATCTTGAATCAGCCTATATCGATGAAGCCTTCCGGCATATGCATAGTATTAAATCAGAGGCTGCACACCTGGAGCTCAAGGAAATAGCCGGCATTGCCCATGAGGCGGAAACCTTGTTTCAGGACATGCGCCAGGATCAAAATTCAGCGCCTCCTCTTGATAACCTGTACCGCCTGCTAACAGGCTTGAGGGATGCAGCTGCAATTGTTCGTTTCCCTGAACAGAAAAGCAGAGCTGTCGATGTAAAACCTCCGTCCAAACAGAACACTGCAGTAAGGAACAGCGAGGGAGAGCTGTTCTCGGAGTTTGAGAAACTGCTGCTTTCTGAATCAAGAGATCGGGGGGAGTTCCTCTACAGGCTGGTGTGTGATTTTGAAGCTGAAACGGAGATGAAATATCCCAAGGCTGTACTAATTCTGAATAATCTGGAACAGGCAGTAAATATTATAAAAACAGGCCCTGATCTTTCCTTGCCGGGGAAGGATTCAGATTACAGTTCCGTAGAATACTATTTTACCTCCCACAAACCGGAGGGAGAACTTTTTCATGCTCTTCAGGTAGATCAGGTACAACGGGTGTTTCTTTCCAGACTGCAGTGGACCGGACATCTTCCCGATTCAGGCACGGGGTTTAAACGCGGTTCGGGTGAACGGTATGAATCTGTTACCATCTCCATCGATCAGCTTTCCTGCCTGTGGTTTGAGTTGCTGCAGGGGAAATCCGCTTTTTATCTCGCCGGAGAGGGATATGGAGCTCCGGAGCAGCAGACAATATATTCCGCCCTCACCGGTATTGAGAGAATTATTGCCGAGGTGGGGCTGATTCCTTTCGGAGAGGCTTTTTCCGATGCTCCAGCTGTTGTAGCACAAGCGGCGGAAGAGCAGCTTAAAGAGGCCCGTTGCGAGATTATCGGCGGTGAGCTGTCTATCGAGCGCTGGCTTGCCCAGCAGTTGAGGGACTCCGTGATTCAGCTCCTGAGAAATGCCGTCAGTCATGGTATAGAAGACAGGCATGAAAGAGTAAATAATGGCAAATCTCCTCGTGGAGAGGTTGTTGTAGAGTTTCAGCGAACACCGGATGACATAATTCTTTCCATAAAGGATGACGGGAACGGAATCAATGAGGGTATTATACGCCGAAGGGCTGCTGAACTTGGAATTCGGGAAGATCAGTCACTGCTTCAGATTCTGACTTCTCCCGGGTTCAGTACAGCTGATGATGCTTCCATGCATTCAGGCCGGGGTGTCGGACTGGATATTGTCGCAGAAAAAGTCAACGGCCTTAAAGGTGCGGGACTTGAGCTTGATTCAGATCCGGAGAGGGGCAGTCGCTTTATGATCCGGGTGCCTGTTCAAACAGCTTCATTGAAATATCTGTTTGTACTGCATAAGCGATGTATTCTCGCTATCGATGAATCCTGTGTTATGGGGATTGAAGAACCGGATACGAGGGCTTACAGTCGGGATGACCAGGGATTCATCTCATATCAGAATTTTCCGGTATATACCTGTGACGGAAATCTAATTATCAGTGAAGGATTTCCGGATGGCGAAGTCCTGTTACGGGTTCAGGCCGAAAAGGGGATTGCATATCTTCTTGTGGAGAAAGTCCTTTTTGAGGAGAGTTTTCCGCCGGACTTTGTTTACGGAAGAGAGGTGGAACTGTCTCCACTTTCAGCACTGGTGGTTGGAAACCGGGAAACTGATATACAAATTGTGAATCTTCAGGGGCTGCTGGATTTTTCAGAAGGTACCTGAGTAATATCATAGGCAGAAAATATATTCTTCGTAACCAGAGGAGCAGCTGCCGTCGGCAGCCGCTCCTTTATTATAATATCATTTTAGCAGATTGGGCAGTAACATTACGAATGCCGGGAAATAGGTGACAATAAACAGTGTCAGAAGCAGACTGCCATAAAGGGGCAGCGATGCTTTTACCAGCCGTTCCATTGAAAGATTTGCAATATTACAGCAGCTGAATAGACACACTCCGAAGGGTGGGGTAACCAGGCCAATGGCAAGGTTTATTGAAAACACAATACCAAAATGAATCGGATCCAGGCCTAGGTGTTCTGCCACCGGAAAAAGCAGGGGCACCAGCAGGATAATAGCGACTCCTCCATCCATAATCATGCCTACAACCAGCAGGAATATGTTGATAACAAAAAGAGCCAGGTACTTGTTATGGGAAATCCCCATAATCATCTCTGCAATTCTCTGCGGGGTATTCTCGAAGGAAAGAATAAAGGTAAACAGATTTGAAATGCCGATGACGAATACAACACAGCCGGTAATTATTGCTGTTTTTACTATGGCGTCATACAGTTTTTTCCAGCTCAGTGTTTTATAGATCAATGCGCTTACTATCAGCGAGTAGACAACTGCCATACCTCCTGATTCCGTGGGAGTAATAAACCCGGTAAGTATACCGCCTATGATGATAACAGGTGCTCCAAGTGCCGGTAACCCGCGTAATCCGGAAAGAAAGAAGTTTTTGAATGAGAAAGGAACAATGGTACCATAATTGTGTTTAAATGAGATGTAGTAGTTCTGAATCATCATAAAGATTACGACCAGTGTTCCCGGAAGGATGCCTCCGAGGAGCAGCTTTGCAATGGAAATTTCTGCGACTGCCCCAAGAATGAGCATTATAATGCTCGGAGGTACTATTACAGCCAGCGTAGAGGATGTAACAGTAATTGCTGCGGCATAATCTTTGCTGTAGCCTTCTTCAACCATAGTGGGAACCATGATTGATCCGATCGCTGCAGTGTCTGCAACCGATGAACCGGAAATACCGCCAAAGATGAAACTGCTGATGATGTTAACTGCACCTAATCCTCCCCTGGAAAATCCAAGAAAGGATTTTGTGAAATTGATAAGTGCCCGGGCAATTCCACCTGCCTCCATTATTACTCCGGCAAAAATGAAGAATGGGATGGCGACAAGAATGTAACTTTCCATTCCCGTGAACAACTGCTGTGCCACGCTTACAAAAGGTATAATGTTGAATATAAGCAGGGATACAACCGACGCTGCTCCCAGGGCAACAGCGATGGGTGTTCCGAGCACCATTAGTAAAACTGTTATGGAAGCAACAGTAATGCTGATCTGAGAGCCCATAATTATGCTTCCTCCTCGGTCAGGTTGATATGCATTTCATTGAAACGTGAATAGTCGTATTTGTTTTGAAAAAGCAGCACTACCTGCTCGACTGCTCTGAAAATGCTGAAAATGCATCCGAGGATAATGGGAAAACGCATTATCCACAGGGGTACTTTCAGTACCTGCGGCATGTCGTGTACTTTGTAGTATCCGGTTAAGGCCATACTGGCAGACCAGAACAGAGCAATTAAAAGAAAAATGAACAGGAAATATTGAAATAAAAGCAGTCCCCTGAGCCATTTGCCGGAGGCTTTAGTAAGGAGAATATCTATTCCGACATGGGAATAGGTTTTTATTCCAAGGCTTACAGCAAACCAGACTGAAGCGTTGAAGGTGTAGGTAATTACTTCAAGGGTCCAGGGTAAATTTAAACTATGTATAAATCGGGCGCAAACCTGTAAAATAATTACAACCAGTAAAATAGTGAAAAACAGCGGCTGAATGTATTCATCCAGATTCGCCAGTATTTTTAAGAGTTTCTTCATAAACGCAGCTCCCCTCCGTTCGATATACCAGTCCTGACCTGGTTAAAAGCCGAAAAAGGCTGGCTGGCCCAGTCTGTTTACTGTACCATGCCAGCCTTATGTTCTGTGACTGGTATGAAAATCCAGTTCTATCGCTTTTTAGCGGGTTGCCTCTACTGCAGCAGAGAACTCATTCCATCCCTCTTCACCTGTAAGTGATTTTACATAGTCATAAACAGGACCCATCTTATCAATCCAGGGTTTCTTCATGTCGTATGTAAAATCGGTGAAAACGATGCCATAATCTTCCATTGCAGCACGAGCCTCTTTTTCCATCTTCTGGTAGAAGTCGTAGACAACCTGCCGCGCACTGCCGTTAAGTGATGTTTTGATGGTCTCCTGGACATCAGGAGTAAGATTATTCCACCAGGTTTTATTCACAACAATAAGTGCACCGTCAGCCATGTAATCCCATTTGTTAAAGTATTTACAGGGTTCGAAAGTTTTGAAGTTATATACAGTGCTTATTGCGTTGTCTTCTCCGGCAACTGTTCCAGTCTGGATGGCAGTGTAGATCTCACCGGAGGGCATGGGTACAGGTTTTGCGCCCATTGCTTCCCAGGTTTTGATTGCGAGATCGACACCCATACTTCTGAATTTCATCCCTGCGATATCGGCGGGAGTAACAATTTGCTTCTGATTGTTTACGTTCTGCCGTGAGGGGCGGGGCCACCAGCCTACAAACACAAGACCTTTGTCTTCAAATTTCTTGACCCATTCCTGCAGAACTGCGGGCTGGCTGTCGAAGAATCTCATCTGGTGTTCCATGCCGTCAAAAAGGAACGGAGTACTGAGAGCTGAAATCTCGGGTACTACGGTTCCCCAGGGAACGTGGGATTCAACCATCATCTGGATAACATTGTTCTGAGCCTGCTCCATGCTGGTTTTCCAGTTTCCTTTGGACAGTGAACCACCGGAGTAGATTGTTACATTAACCTGATCACCGTATTTGGCTTTCAGTGTGTCCTGAAGACTCAGGAATCCCTGATGCCATGCAGAAAGATCCGGCTGAGGATCATTGTGCTGGATTTTCAGGTTAATGGCACCATTGCCTTCGGAACCACCCTGGGCAAACAGAACCGCACCCAGCATAAGGACTACACAGACAAACAAAATCTTCTTCATAAGTAAAAACCTCCGTTGTTTTAACCCCAAACCATATTCGGGGTTAAGATTTGTCTGACAAATTGCAGGAAAATAGTAGGATAGCTTTATGAATGATGTCAACGATAAACCAGGCTTAAATATAGTAAAGAGCTAAAAAAATATCGAAATAATGTACGAAAAGCATACATGTGTAGTAAAGGAAAGGAAAAATATGAAATATTGTATCCAATAATGCAGATATACGAGCTATATATCTATTGCCGATAAAGAATGATCTTTGTCATTGTTATCAGCTGTATTTTGGATAAACGGTAAAAGTATGGATTTTGATTATATGGAGTGTTTTGTCTTGTCCGCTGGGCATAAAAAAACGGTATGCCTGGACGTCGATTCAGCATACCGTTTAATTATAAGAAGTAACTCATAATCTTCTTACTTTTCATTTCGGACGAATGGCCGGCAAACTTTAGACTTGTTAGCGAGTTGTTCAGATTTTCTGAAGTGATTTCGAAGCCGTGCTGATAAGCTCCCGGTGGAAACTGATGGAGTCCAGGATTCCCGAGTAAAGCTTTTTTGAAACTGTTGATTCATCCCTGATTTCGGCTTCCGGGGTATTGCCGGGATTGTCGATCAGAAATCCGGCGATATCCTTGACGGGACTCTTTAGAATCTTTTCGTCTATGATTCTGAGCTTTTTGAACTTTTCCGGCCGGGAAGTTGCTTGATTCTGCAGAATTGTAATTGCCTTTGTGCAGAGGTCCGAAAGTTCATTCAATGATGTTGTAAGCAGCTGCAGCCCCCTGAGAAGTTCTCCGGTTTCCTGATTCCCGCTGGACGGCACTTTTCTGAAGGAGGCAAGGATTTCTTCAAGTTTATCCCGTACCCGGGGAATTATTGTAAGCTCTCCGGGAGTAATGGGAGACATGCCGTCAATTTTGACACCTCCCTCAGAAAGATTGTAGGTAGGGGGCGATTGCGGCTCTTTCATACGGTTTTCAAACCACCAGCGGTATAGGCTCAGGCGGCGGTCGCTTAGAACCTCTCCTCCGCCGTTTGCTTCAACCTTTAGGGGGCTCCCGTCTCTGACTGTTTTAAAATGCATGGTTTCCGCCGGGGAGTTTCTATCGGACCAGACATGGGAGAGCTCTTCAAAAAGGCTGCCGCCGTAATGTGTTTTCAGTCCGGGATACCCAAGATCGAGTCCTGCAATGTAAATTGAGGATGCTCCTAAAAAACGGGCAAGATCCCAGGCTGTAGTGGAAACGGATCCACCCGCACCCAGGGTTCCCTCAATGCTGCAGTATCTTTCAAGGAACCTGCCCAGGGGAAACAGTGACGAGCTGAAATAGGTGGTGCATTTCAGGGAACGAAAAACTGACGGGTAGGTGGATGATTCGGAAACAAGGATGCTGGCTGATTGAAAGAAATCTAAGTGTCTGGTATTCCAGTACTGAGGATCAACTACAACCAGAAAATCAGGTTCTACCTGATGCCGTCTGCACCAGCCTGCTGAGGTATCCACAGCGATAACCGCCATTCGTTTTCGGCACTCCTGAATATACGGTATCAGGCAATCCAGACTGGGCCCTGCAGCAAGGACTATCGCAGGAATTCCTTTCAGGATTCCCTGCAGATGTCCTATTGCACCAGCCCCGGCCATTACCGGAAGGTTGGAAAGGAGATTACGGACCCAAACCCTGCCGAATCGTTTAAGGGTATTGGTGTTTATTTCCCGCCGGGAATCAAAGCGCCGGAACCATTCCTCTACGTTTGCAAGATATTCAGGATGTAAACGGGCAATGTTTCTCAGGGGAAAGAATTTAACCGACTCATGGTGGCGCTCGTTCAAAAGCTGTCCGAGGATTTCCGGTGAGCTGTCCATTATGAGGGTAATACCCGGAGAGCTGAATATATTCGTCAGATCCCGGGCATGGAGTGCTGTAAGAAAAAGAGGTATTTGAGGCTCAAGAACAATAACCGCTGTATCAGGCCACCTTTGTTTCAGTGCTTCTATCTCGTACCCGCATCCGAAGTGGAGAAAGACGGCAATATCCACAAACTCGGGAAATGCCGCCTCTACCAGACGGGCTGCCTCTTTTACCGGATCTCTGGAGGAGGTGAGGAAGCGCCCTCTGTATTTCAGCCCCGGGGCACCGGATACAGCAGAAATAATTTCTGCCTCCGGGTCCGGAGTATAGGAACTCTCTATCTCTTCATGGAAGGCTGGCCAGAGCGTTTTAAGCGCCTTCGTGTTGCGAATGTACATCTACTCAAGATCCACCCGGATATGCATTCCCGGTGTAACCGGTGTTCCGGGGGGAGGGCTCTGGGAGGTTACCCACCCCTCGCCGTGAATTTCAACTTCCGCATCGGGGATCTGATACAGCACCATCAGATCTCTTTTAGACCTGCCGGTAAGGTCAGGGATGGTTGTATCTACTTTCAGTGGGGAAGGTGTGGTTATGGTAACCTGCCCGGGATGAGAGACAACTTTATCTCCTGCCAGGGGAATCCCAAGCTGACGGACAATCTCTACCGTAGCATCCCGTACAAGAGGTGCGGCGATTCTTCCGCCGAAATTTTCCGGACCACTTGGCTTATGAATCACAGCATAGACAATAATCTGCGGGTCCGGGGTTGGGAAGAGGGCTATGCAGCTGGCGACATAGTTGTCTTCTGAGTACCCGCCGGTGGCCGGGTCGCTTATCTGGGCTGTACCTGTTTTTGCTGACATGCGTAGACCTTCAACAGCTGCCCGGCGGGCGGTTCCCGTGGGCTCAGTGGCGGTTTCCATCATGAGCAGAACCTGGCGGGCCACCTGGGGCGACAGTGCCTGTCTCAGAGGCTCTCTATTCGTCTCCTGGATGATTTTCCCTTCGGGGCTCACTATTTTTTTTACCAGTTGAGGTTTAAGTACAGTGCCACCGTTTGCGAATGCAGTAGCAGCGCTGATAACCTGCATTGCCGATACTGAGATTTCCTGTCCCATGGCTATGGTTGGTTTTGTTCTTTCTGTCCAGTTGTCCGGACTGCGGAGTATACCGTAGGTTTCTCCGGGAAAGGGAGCTCCGGTTTTTGCACCAAAACCGAAGGCAGTTATCATGCTGTAGAAATCTGCACTGTTTACACTCTCTGAAGCTGTGGCTGCGCCGACATTGCAGGAGTTCTTTATTATGTCTGCAGTATACTCAAAACCGTGAACCCCCAGACAGTTGATTGGAGGATCCAGTACATCATAGCTGCCGTCACAGTAGAAAGTCGATTCCGGTGTAATACCGCCGAGTTCCAGGAAGCTGGCTATGGAGAATATCTTGAAGACCGATCCCGGTTCATACGCTGCGGCGACGGGAACGTTGAAACGTTCGGCACTGGTTGATTCGGTAAAGTTATTGGGGTCGAAGTCCGGTATAGATACATATGCGAGGATATCGCCCGTCTGAGCCTCCGCTGCAATAAGGGTAATTGATTCCGGCAGGTTCTCTTTGAACGATTTCCTTGCAAGCGACTCAAGGATGTACTGAAGATTTACATCTATGGTGAGAAATAGCTGATTTCCGTAGCGAATCCCGCCTTCACCCGGTTCCGGGTAGAGAATATCGTTATAGCTGTATTCTATTCCCAGGAGCCCGATGTTGTCGGTACCCGCATATCCAATCAGGTGTGAGGCGAGCTCCTTTTCAGGGTAGGCTCTGCCATACTCGGGAATCAGGCTGATTCCAGGCAACCCTTCCTTCTCCAGCAGACTCTGCATTGCTCTGCTTTCAGTGCGGGAAATCTTCCTTTTTACATAGAAGAAACCCTTCTTGGTGTCGAACTTTGCTTTAAGTTCATTCTGATCTACATCGAGAACTGAAATAAGGCTATTGAAGGTGCCTGAGGGGTCATTGATGCTTGGCATCCATGCTGTCACCGTATCCAGCTGGGTCTGTATGGCCAGAACTCTTCCGTTTCTGTCCAGAATAGGACCCCGTTCCACTGCTCCGGCGGAAACTATGTGCCTATCCCCTTCGGAGGGATTGATCATAATTACCGTATAACGCCAGAGTATAAGCATTACGGCGATAGTGGCAAGAATGACGAAGATGATAAATCGTGTGAGCTGGCGCTTTGCTATCATAATATTTATCTGGTATCAGGTTTTTATACCGATCATTATAGTAATACGTCGGCGGGTTAATGTCGATATGAATAGTAGAGCTTATGATTGAACTTATACAGCAACAGGACATAAGAAAAAGAAAACAGGGGTCTCACAGTTTCAGTCTGCCTGCAGTATCTGCTGACAGAGCCGCAACTGCGGGACTGCACGCTCTCGGTACGCTTGTAAAAGCGCCGGAAAAGCTGGCCGGCCTGGCCATGATTATCGGGTTGAGTCTTTTAATTGCCGCAGGGGTCTACTCGTTATTTCCCCGTTTCAGTGGAATGTATGATGAACCACTCCTGCTTCCGGCGGATAAGCAGATTCAGGCGAGTCTGATATCTTTTCTTGAAGGATCAGCAGCAGTGGATCATGTTTCCGTCGAAGGTGAAATGCCACCGGTTGCATCATTCCTCGGCGGTGTTGCGGAAAAGGTTCATACCGTAAAGCCCGGAGATACACTGTCTGAAATTGCAGCTGCCTATGATGTGGAAATAGGTACCCTGATAAATTACAATGGTGTACAGGATGTACGGCGCATCAACACCGGTACGGTGCTTAAAATACCATCTTTTGACGGTATTCGTTACGAAGTACGCCCCGGTGACAACCTCAGCGGTATTGCTCTTGCCAATAATGTTACTGTAAACGCTATTCTGGATGCCAACAGCCTCGAGAGTGCCCTGATTCAGCCTGGAGATGTTCTATTTCTTCCAGGTGCCGCCATCAGCGACTATGAGTATAAAAAAGCTACCGGTACTCTGATTATCTATCCAACCAGGGGAAGACTTACCTCCGGTTTCGGCTATCGCTCGGACCCCTTTACCGGTGTACGCCGCTTTCATTACGGAATCGATCTTGCCAACAGTCTTGGTACTCCCATAATGGCAGCTATGGACGGTGTTGTTGTGGATGTTGAAAACCGTCCGGCAGGATACGGAAAATATATTGTTATACGCCACAGCCGCGGATATCAGACACTGTACGGCCATTTGAGCTCTATAAATGTACGGGAAGGCCAGCGGGTTAAACAGGGACAGAGAATAGGACTTATGGGATCAACCGGCCGAAGCACCGGACCTCATCTCCATTTCTCCATCTATCAGAATAACAGACCCGTTGATCCTTTAGCTATTTTACATTAGCGTGGAGTATACTCAGGAGAGAAGAATGCGAAAGCTGATGATTGTCCTAATATCTCTTGTGGCCCTGTTTACCTTTATTCGGGCTTATACCGACGAAATTGCAGCGGAGAAAGCCGCAAGTTCGTCGGTTATTGAAAGAGCAGCAGAAGTGTGATCAGCTTCCGTGGCAGTGTTTGTACTTTTTACCGCTGCCGCAGGGGCAGGGATCGTTTCTGCCCACCTTTGGCAATGACCGTTCAACTGTAACTGTCCCCGTGGGAGAACTGCCTCTCGGCTGAGGAGCCGCAGGAGCTCCTCCTCCGGCAAACTGGCCTAACTGCCGGTGACTCTCATTGGTAACAGATGCGGTCTGCGGTCGCCGGGGGCCTTCCGCCTTTTCTATTCTTACAGAAATTATCTTCCTGGCTATTCCCTCCCGGATGTCCACAATCAGGGTGTCGAATATTCTGAAGCCTTCAAGCTTGTACTCAAGAAGAGGATTCTTCTGCCCGTAGGCTCTCAGGTACACCGCTTCCCGTAGAGATTCCAGATTTTCCAGGTGATCCTGCCACTTGGAATCGATGAGTCTCAGGTATTCCCAGCGGATGATGTTGTTCAGGTTGCCGCTGCCGATCTTTTCCTGTTTCTCTTCGATATCACGGCGGAAGTCGTCCTGAATGTATTCCATAAGAGCAGTGTTTTCCATTGCGGCAAGCTCTTCCCTTGAAGCTGCCGGAGTATAGAAGAAAGCCGCCGTAAGCTTTTCAAGCAATTCAGTCAGACTGCTGTCGGTATGTTCATCTTTATAGTCATCAAGGATATCATCTATCATTTCATTTAGCGTGGAGAGCACCCGTTTATGAAGCTCTGTATCTTTAAGGATTTCATTACGCTGATTGTAGATGAAGGTACGCTGTTCATTGAGCACATCATCGTACTCAAGCAGATGCTTGCGAATTTCAAAGTTGCGGTCTTCAACCCGGGTTTGGGCACGTTCTATGGTTTTATTGAGCCATGGGTGAAAAATAGGTTCTCCCGAGGCCATTCCCAGTTTGCCCATGATGTTTTTCATATTGTCGTTGGCGAAAAGACGCATCAGGTCGTCGTCAAGGGAGATGAAAAAACGGCTTACACCGGGGTCTCCCTGACGTCCTGCCCGTCCACGCAGCTGGTTGTCGATCCGCCGTGATTCATGCCGTTCTGTACCGAGGATATAGAGACCCCCCAGGGTTTTGACCTCCTCGTAGTCTTGCCGGGTTTTTTCATATACCTTTTTATAGACTTCTGCGTACTTTTCCGGGGATGCTTCTGTTCCTGCTTCTTTCCTAGCCCTGAATTCCGGGTTACCCCCTAACTTGATATCCGTACCGCGTCCCGCCATATTGGTTGCGATTGTGACGGCTCCTTTCGCTCCGGCCTCGGAGATAATCATTGCCTCCCGGTGGTGGTTCTTGGCGTTAAGCACCTCATGGCGAATACCCCGTTTAGCCAGATGAGCGGAGAGTCTTTCAGATTTATCGATTGAGACTGTACCGACAAGAATGGGCTGCCCTTTCTTATGTACCCGCTCAATCTCATCACAGATGGCGTTGAACTTGAATCCTTCGTTGAAAAAGATAATATCGTCTTGATCGTTTCTGGCCACCGGTCTGTTGGTGGGAATAACAACTACTTCGAGTTCATAGATTTTTCCGAACTCCTTGGCTTCCGTATCTGCCGTACCGGTCATTCCGGAGATTTTGTCGTACATACGGAAGAAGTTCTGGAATGTGATTGTGGCAAGGGTCTTGTTGCGCCTTGCTACCTTTATGTTTTCTTTTGCTTCAATTGCCTGGTGCAGCCCGTCAGAGTATCTGCGGCCATGAAGGATACGGCCGGTAAACTCATCAACAATCTGTACCTGGCCTTCCTGAATAACATAGTCCGTATCAAGCTTGAAGAGTTTATGGGCCTTCAGGGCCTGGGTCAGGTAGTGGATGTATTCAAAGTTCTCATCGTTGAACAGGGAGCCTGAAATAAGGTTGTTTTGCAGCAGAAGTTTTTCCGCCGTATTCATTCCCTGGTCGGTAAAGGTAACGCGTTTGGATTTCTCCTCCACCTTATAGTCACCTTCCGGCTCTTCCGGGTACTCTCCTGTTTCGGGATCCTTGTCACACTCCATAAGACGAGAAACCAGGCGGTTGACGTCGGTAAATTTCTTTGTATCATCCTCTGCCTGTCCGGAAATAATCAGGGGTGTACGGGCTTCGTCTATGAGGATTGAGTCAATTTCGTCGATGATGCAGTAATGGTGTTCTCTCTGCACCCGTGACTTACTATCCATAGCCATATTGTCTCTGAGATAGTCGAAGCCGAACTCGTTGTTGGTTCCGTAGGTTATATCCTGCTTATAGGCCTCTTTCCTGGCCTGGGGGTCCATGTCGGCAAGAATGGAGCCGACGGAGACTCCCAGGAGTTCATACACTGGCCTCATCCAGTTCGCATCACGTTCTGCAAGATAATCATTGACGGTAATAACATGCACACCACTGCCGGTGAGGGAGTTCAGGTATGCTGCAGTAACAGAGGAAAGAGTTTTTCCCTCCCCGGTTTTCATCTCCATTATTTTACCCTGGTGCAGGACAATTCCGCCCAGAAGCTGCACATCATAGTGGCGTTCCCCCAGCACCCTGCGGGCTGCTTCTCTCGCCAGGGCGAAGGCCTCAGGCAGAATATCATTGAGACTTTCTCCGTCCTTGATACGCTGCTTGAATTCTTCGGTTTGCCTGGGGAAATCTTCATTGCCCAGACCCATAGCCCACTGTTCTTTCCCGTTGATCATATGCAGCAGGGGAAGGAGCTGCTTCAGGTCCCTCTCATGCTGGGAACCGAATAGTTTTGTAAGAATTTTTTGAAACATGTATCAGGATCCTCCTGTTGTTCTCCATACTATACAGAAAAGTGCAGGGAAAGTCAGTAAATAACCTTTTGCCTTTGTTGACTATATTGAATATGCATGATTATACACAGTTCCTGGATATTGAGTATTTACAACACAGACAGGGGACGGTAAATAAGGAAACTGCACACAACTGTGGGAAAATATGATAAAATTCTGAAAAACTATTTTTATAGTGTATTTAAGGTCGGTTATGAAAAAATCAATTCTTCTCCTCGGTTTTTGTCTTAGTTTTGTTCTGTCTGTGTTTTCCCAGTCGGTAGACCAGTCCGGCGCATTTACCTATTCAGTTCCCATAGAAGTTCCTCCCGGAACCGGAGGGCTAACTCCCCAGCTTTCCTTAAGCTATAACTCAAACGGCGGCAACGGCATGTGCGGTGTGGGCTGGAGCCTGTCCGGCTTGTCGGTGATTACCCGGGATATGTCATATCCTGTAACCTTTACCGATACCGACCACTATCTGCTCGACGGGCAGAAACTGATTGAAACCGATGATACAGGTACGTATAAAGAGTACCGCACTGAGCGGGAGAGCTTTCTGCATATTCGCGGATATAACTTGAATACCGCAACTTCCTACTGGAAAGTAACTGCAAAGAACGGCCAGGTGATGTACTACGGCCGTCCCGACTCACAACATGAAAGCAGTAACGATGGACACATCGCTGCTGTAGGCAAATCCGGCAAGGCCCGGGTGTGGAGCGTCTCTCATGTGGAGGATGCCAAGGGAAATTACTATTCCGTTACTTATTTAGAAGATGATGAGAACGGGGATTATTATCCGTTGCAGGTTATCTATACACAGAATGACGCTGATCCTTTGACATCAATGAGGGCGGTCAGTTTTTCCTATGAGGAGAGAGATGATCATTATGCGACCTATAATCCGTCGAAGGTTGATACTGATTATCGGTTGAAGTGGATTTCGATTGTGATGGGGACTGATGACGATAGTAACGGTGGGAGTCTTGTCCGGAAATATGGGCTGGAATATGAGAATGGGAACTCAACCGGGCGAAGCAGGATTACGACGATACAACCGTATGGGAATGACGGAAACTTGCCTGAAGTCGGACTAATAAACAGTTTTTCTCCAACTGGTACAGTTCTTTCTGAGATCGGGGTTGAGTGGGATGATAGTAATGACTCATTTGAGATCTGGTCAGAACAAGTTGCAACAGGAAGACATGATGGAGCCTATACGCATTATTTTGGAGATGTAAATGGGGATGGACGTACAGATCTAATTCAAATAGGAAATTCTCTTTCTACTTGGATAGGATTGGCGGATGCGAATGGTAAGTTTGAGATCTGGTCAGAACAAGTTGCAACAGGAAGACACGATGGAGCTTATACGCATTATTTTGGAGATGTAAATGGAGATGGGTGTACAGATCTAATTCAAATAGGAAATTCTCTTTCTACTTGGATAGGATTGGCAGATGCGAATGGTAAGTTTGAGATCTGGTCAGAACAAGTTGCAACAGGAAGACACGATGGAGCCTATACGCATTATTTGGGAGATGTAAATGGAGATGGGCGTACAGATCTAATCCAAATAGGAAACTTTCTTTCGACTTGGATTGGAATAACAAAAAAAGAAAGTATGGAAAATCATCATATAAAGAGTCTGTAAATTTTCCCGTGTAAATGCCTATTTTAATCATTCGAAATATGATGAGCCCAGATTTCCAAACAGTTATTCCTAAGAACTAAGGTGGAATCTCCGATGTATGATACCATATCAAAGGAGATTAGCGTGCGACGAAAGTTCGATGATGAGTTCAAGGCAAAAGTTGCTCTTGAAGCCCTGAAGGAAGAGAAAACACTACAGGAACTGGCAGAGGAGTATGAGGTCCATCCGAACCAGATCAGCGCTTGGAAGAAGCAACTACTACAAAATGCAAGTTCCCTCTTTGAGCGGAAGAACAAAAAGAACCAGGAACTTGATCAGGTGAAAAAGCGTGAACAGGAACTTTATAAGCAGCTTGGCCAGGCCAAATACGAGAACGAGTGGTTAAAAAAAAAGTACAAGCAATTGTACGGAAAGGATTACGAATGATCGATCCTTCTGACCGTCATCTGTCTATTAGACGACAAAGTGAACTGCTCGGGGTAAGCCGCTCCCATCACTACTACAAGAAACGTGCCCCGCGACGGGCCGATATCGAAGAAATGATCAAGCTGAAAGAGCTGTTTATAAAGTACCCATTTTACGGTTACCGAAAGCAGGTACGCGAGCTGAAAAAAAATCGATAATCTCTACCGTGAAACGGGTACGCCGCCTGATGAAAGAATTGGTCCTTAAAGCACTCTCGCCAAAGAAATTAACCTCTATCCCGAAAAAGGACCACCCTGTGTATCCGTACCTGCTGAAGGGCAAGAGAATCAGATATCCGAATCAGGTCTGGGCAACCGATATTACCTATCTGAAACTGGAGACGGGATTTGTTTATCTTGTTGCCATTATGGATCTATACAGCCGGAAAGTCTTGAGCTGGCGGATATCACGCTCCATGGATGCCGAGTTCTGTGTTGAAGCGCTGAAGGACGCTTTGCGAAAATATGGCACGCCTGCAATCTTTAATACCGACCAGGGGAGCCAGTTTACCTCCTATGGCTTTATTCAAATCCTGAAAGACAACGGCATTGAAATCAGTATGGATGGTCAGGGTCGCTGGCGGGACAATATCTATGTTGAACGGTTCTGGCGAACTCTCAAGTATGAAGATATTTACTTGAAATCCTATGAATCAGTACGGGAGCTTAAAGCTGGCCTTCATCGGTACTTTCAATTCTATAACAGTCGAAGATTTCATCAAAGTCTGGATTATCGGACCCCGGAAGAGATGTATGAATCATTCCAGGTAGAAGGAATGAAAGCGGCTGCATAGTCAGGCTATACCGGCAGGTTCCACCTTAAATGGAACGGAAAACTGTTTGACAAAGGGGCTCAGCATAGGTGGTCTTCCCCGGAAGCAGTTCAACGAGCTGTCTAATCTGGCCTTTATCGAGCGTAAGGAAAATATCATACTCCTCGGTCCCAGCGGCCTGGGAAAAACACACCTTATGACGGCCCTGGGCCAGAAGGCCTGTTTAAATGGCTATACCGCATACTTCATCAGCTGTCTTGATCTCCTGGAACGTCTTCAGCGTTCACGGGACCAGGGACGTTTGAAGAACAAGCTGACATGGTTCGGAAAACCACATGTTCTACTGATAGATGAAGTCGGCTACGAGAACCTCAATTCAGAGCAGGCTGCTTTGTTTTTCCAGCTCATCAATACCCGATATGAGCGTGGATCTATCATCCTCACTTCAAACAAAACTTTTCGAAAGTGGGGCGAGATTATGGCTGATGATGCGGTTGCAACTGCCACGTTGGTCAGGCTACTGCATCATTCCCATGTTGTTAGCTTGAAAGGCGATTCGTATCGCATGAAAGACAGAATGAAAATTGGAGCCGTTGGCTTCTAAAAATTTTTGCCGGAAGTCTGCAATTTAACTCCGGTGAAAAACTGCAATTTCATTCCTGCGTTGACAGCAAAAAGGGGGAATCACTCCCCCGTAACAATAAACCTGCGCCACTCAACCTTTGTATTCCGGAAGTTGATAAGGTAACCAACCGGCACCTTGGATAAAACCAGGTAATTGATGGGTTGTGCCTCCATTACGCTGGTAAGCTGGCGTACCGATTTGAGTTCAAGGATGATTTTATTGTCGACGACCAAGTCGGCAATGTATGCTCCGGCCAGTTCACCTTTGTAGAAAAGTGGATAAACCTTCTGTCTTGAATGAGGAATACCGCGACGCAGTAAATCGATGACCAACGCACCCTCATAGGCGCTTTCCAACAGCCCGGGACCGAGCAGGTTATGTACCGAGAAAACCGAACCCAACACCTGATGTGATAATTCCTTGAAAGCCAATTGTGCCATAGCAGCACCTCCTGTTTTTCCTGGTTCACCTGCCAAGAGAGGAGCAGTCAAGATTCGCCGCCAGGCGATTTACCTTGATCTTGACGGCGACGAACGGGAGGTCTGCTGAAAAAAGCAGGAGGAAGGCAACCGCGGATTAGTGGAGATATGAAACAACTGATGAACGCGGATGATATGGGGTTGAGCGAAGAAGTGGTTCACGGATGTGATTATTTATTTAATCAATAGTTAAAAATCCGTGACGTACCCCCTGTGCATACATGCATGATCCATGTGACCCCAGACCCTTACCCCCTGCGTTTTGTTTCGCAAAGCCTTGGGCTGCAATGATAGTCTTTCTTGGAGATCAGGGAAGGGGCGGGTATCCACGGATGATATCTGCTATGCAAAAGGAGTGATTCTGGATTATACCAGAACACTTCTGATCATCGACGACAGAAAGGCCGCAGCACTGAATGCAATAAGTACTATTGTCCAGATTACCGCCCGCTCCACATTACGCCCTTTGCGGTCCAACTGTTCGGTAATCGACCTGTTTGCCTCGAGCAGGGTAGTTGCCGCCCCTGTATGTGAATCAACTATAGGTTAATACAGCATATAATCGAGAACCCCTTCGTGGAGGGGTGGTGTTTCAATCTCACTGATTTTCAGGGCAGCAATTCCGGAACCGATGGCAAGGCCTGCGGATATAAGGATTCCTGCTGCGAAAAACCAGGAAAGCAGGGAAAAGAAGGTATGAAGGCGATCAGTTAAGTCGGCATAGACCCATTCTGATCCCAGACCGAAGACGACACCAATTACAATTACTGAAGTTGACAGCATGCCGGCTGCTTTCTGGTCAACTCTGCCGAATCGGGCGATACTATGATCATAAACATACCGTGAGGATTCATAGAGAAGTGCGGATCGGTCTGTTATTGCGCGTTGTTTTCTAACTGCGGCAGGAACGCGGTTTCCAGCCTTCATTTTGTATCTGCGGTCCCGGGAAGCCTTGTCCCGGTCGTTGTCGATTGGTCTTTTGGGATTCCTGAGGATGAGATGATGGGTCCTGTCGCTTTGATTGTTTATCAGTTTTCATAGAAATACCATTAGAATAATACCTCAATTAACCCGTATCGTCAATTTAGATAAGATGAGGAGTAGAGTTGTACTGTTCTGTGCCAGCACTCGGTACATAAATTCCCTTTGTTGACCTTTTACAATGGCGGTTGTAGAATCCTGACAGCTATGAAATGCAGTATTGAAGCTAACAGCCCCATGCGGAGGCTACTGTTATATTGTCTTCTCCCTCTTGCGCTGATTTCCTGTAGCTCCCGGGGTAATGCCACCCTGGAGCAGGAACAGCTCTTTTCGATTCCCATCGGTAAGATGGAAGACCAGCTGGATATCTATTATGATGGTATCTCATCCTTCGATGACCGCATCAGGGTAAATATGAAGGACGGTATTATCTTTCTGGCCAACTCCCGGGGGCGCAAGGTTATGGAGTTTTCCTCCTATGGAGATCTGCTCAGTCTGCATTACAACCCCGACTTCAATCCGAAACCGGTGCTGTTGAACACCCCTGGCGGGGATGACCGGGTTTCCAGCAGAGTTGCTCTTCCTTTTCCTTTTTTGGAAGTGGGGGAGATTGCTGTTTCCAGCGAAGGGAACCTGCTGGTGGAGGATGCCGTTCCGGACGCCCGGGCGGAAAACAGTCCGGAAATGCATGCCTATCTCAACCGGGTTGTACGCCGGTTTGATTCAAACGGCAACTACATGGATTATCTTGGTCAGGAAGGTATCGGCGGAACGCCTTTCCCCTACATTGAGAATATCCATGTAAACAGCCGGGATGAGATAATTATTGTCTCCCGGGGAGAGGATGCCTGGCTTGTTTTCTGGTTTACCTCCGGGGGAACCCTTAAGTATCAGGTTACTGTGCCTCTCTCAAATCTTCCGGCTCCGGATGAACAGGGGATAATTCCTTCCCTGGAAAAGATCATTCCCGATACAGAAGAGGATATGCTCTATGTCAAGATTGATACATACCGGGAGGTTCGGGAATCTATAAGCGGTACCGGTACACGGATTGACTATTTTGCCAGCTATTTTTTCTGGCTGAATCCGGCTACGGGAGAATATGAGGGTTCCATGGAGGTTCCCCATGTTGTACGCAAGCAGGAAATTCCCGGTCTGGGAGCAGGACAGGATGAAGAGGTGCTTCATGAGTTTCTGGGTGTTGCCAGGGGCGGTTTTTTCTTTCTTATCGGTCCTTTTTCCGCCGGTCAGTATCAGATCCTGGTGGTTGACCGCAATGGGGTTGTTATAGACCGTCCGCGGATTAATCTGCAGGATCGTGAGATCTTCTACCGTGATTTTCATCTGAATAATGATGGTATACTGACTGCGGTTCTCTGCCGGGAGTATGAGGCTGATCTTGTCTGGTGGAGAACCGACAGAGTTCTTGATGTTCAGAGGGATGCTAAAAAGAAAGATGAAGCTGGTACATGACGCTGCCGCAGTAGAAATAGATCGACGAACTCAGGATGAGTACGGTGTACCCGGTGCTATTCTCATGGAGGATGCGGGCATACGTCTCTTCGATGCCATGATTGCAGAGTTTGCACCGGAAGAGTCAGCTTCATTTGTAATTCTTGCCGGGGGCGGCAACAACGGTGGTGATGCCCTTGTTATAGCCCGGCAGGCACTGGCCGCCGGATATTCCTGTATTACAATAATCACCTTTAAAGATGAATACTCAGGCCTGGCAGGACAATGGCTTGCTGTCTGCGGGAAACTGGGCATTAAACAGATCTCTTTTGCCCGCCACCGGGCTGAGGCGGAGGCTGCGATACTCGGGGCTGATATTCTTCTTGATGGTCTCAGCGGTACCGGTCTTCGCGGGGAGCTTTCCAGACTGCCGGGAGCGTGCGCTTCTTTTATTGCCGGGCTTTCGGAAAGAAAATTCAAGGTTGTCGCAGTTGATGTCCCGTCCGGGATCGGCGACTCCTTCAAACGTGGATATACCGTCCTTCCCGCAGATCTTACCCTTACTGTTGCGCCAGGTAAGCTTGCTCTGTATCTGCCGGCCTCCAGGGAGTTCTGCGGTAAAATTCTTCATGTGTCCATCGGGTTCCCGGCTGCTGTTGTTGACAGCACACCTGGATGGATACTGTGGGACAAGGAAGAAGTCCGGGCTGTTCTCCCTCCTTTTGCTCCAACTGCCTATAAGAAAACCAGGGGGCATGCAGCCCTGTTTGCCGGCTCCCGGGGCACCCTCGGAGCATCGCTTCTATCTGCAGAAGGATGTGTTAGAAGCGGAGCAGGACTGGTTACTCTTTTTCTGGATGAGGAAATTTATGCCAGTGCGGCAGGACAGATAAATCCTGTAATCATGAAACCCCTTTCCCCGGGGGAACTGCCGCAGTTACAGGTATATACTTCGGCTCTTCTTGGCCCAGGATGGGGACTTGAGGGAAGGAAAGAATTGCTGGCGCAAATCATCTCCTCTTTTGGCAGGGGAGTAATTGATGCCGACGGTCTCACCCTCCTGGCGGAAACTTCGTTTACGCTGAGTCCCGACTGGGTTCTGACTCCTCATCCCGGGGAGTGTGCCCGACTTCTGCATTGTACAAGTGCAGATATTCTTGATGATCCCCAGGGATCAGCTGCTGCCGCGGCAGAAAAGTATAATGCCACGGTTCTGCTGAAAGGCCATGTCTCCTGTGTGGTTTCTCCCGACGGCAGGTCTGCTGTGATTGACGGAATGAATCCCATGGCAGGAACCGGAGGAAGCGGCGATGTGCTTGCAGGGCTGACAGCGGGCCTTATGTCCGCCGGAGATCTGGATGGTTTTGCCTGCGCCGGAGCAGCTGCGTGGATACACCAGCAGGCGGCTCTATTCTCAGCCCGGGATTTGGGAGTTTTTACCGCAGGTGATCTTCTGCCGCGTATAGGAAAAATTACCGGGGAGTTCCGTCGTGAAGGGGCCTGAGAGTCATCAACCCGGCGATATCCATTTTCATTACAACAGGGAAGAACGGGAATCCCGGCTTCCCGAAGAGACCCGCAATCGGAAGAAAGGAAGCTTTCTAAGTCGTAACCGTCATCTTCTGCTTATTTTTGTGGATATCCTGGTTATAACCGCGGTAGGAATGTTTCTGCTGCCCTATTTTCGCTCCGGAGATACCAGTGCAGGTGATTACCGCTTTTCCATGAATCTTTCCCTCTTTGACGGGACTATTCTGGCAGCTGTCAGGGCTGAACCTCTAAATGATGCGGTGGAAAACGAAGTGGAGTGTGTTTTCCGGGTTCTGCCGGAAGGACGGGAGGTGCGTGTTTTCACCTACCTGAATCCGGAGGATAGCGAACAGATTCTCAGGGCCCGTGAGACCTGGCGTCCCGGAGATGAGCGGGTTGAAGCGGCGATAAGCTGCGGCGGTGAGGAAATTCTTCTGAAGGCACGGATTCCCGAAGAGTAGCTACTCTATTTTAGCCAGCCAGGCAATCAGAGCGTCTGCTACTGTCTGCCTTTCCATACCGTTGAAAACCTGATGTTTGCTTTCGTGCAGGAGCAGGTGATCAATCTTATTACTGCGGCAATTTTTCTGTATATATTTTCCCGACTTCAGGGTTACCATCTCATCCTGCTCCGTCTCAATAATAAAAAGGGGAGCCTCAATGGAGGGCAATTCCCTGAGTACTGTTTTTCTGACCTTCAGAAATTGTGCCACCGAAGAGGGGTACCGGGCAGACCAGTAATGTTCCCTTATATAAAGTTCATCCGGATCATCTGTCTCTTTCTCCTCTATCTGCTCCAGGGGAATCTTTCTGATAAACGGCTGTATGTATGGCGCAAGATGGGCGAAGGGGTTGTTTAGAACAACAGCCGGTGCTGCCGCTGCAATTCCGGGAACATTCCAGCGGGCGCCGATATGCAGAGCGAGGAGCGCTCCCATGGAAACTCCCACCGGAACCGTTTTCGGATACCGTATGAGCATCTCCATGTAGGCATCTTCCGCCCTTCGAACCCAGTCAACGGCCCGGGATGAAAGAAAATCAGCGGTAGTGGTTCCATGCCCCGGCAGACGGGGAACACTCACGGAGTATCCTGCCCGGTTAAGAGCTTCTGCCAGAAAATAGTGCTGTCCGGGATACCCTGTCCAGCCATGGAACAGCAGGACCGCGGTTTTATTATCACCTTCAAGAAAGCGGGGCTGTGCGGACTGAACCAGTGTGGGTGCATCTGTTTTCATTAAGCTTAAGTATACCTTTAAAGGGCGGTAAAGAAAATCGGGGTGTCATTGCTTTTTTTTGCTCCAACCTGATAGAATAGCCGATAGACCGGCGCCGCAAGTACCCGTTTTAATGCAGCGCGATATACTCTAAGGAGCTTTTCATCCATGGCAACCAGTCGGCCCAATTCCGGCGATACAGCAACCCTGCTGATAAGCTGCCCCGACCATCGGGGAATCGTAGCTGAAGTTACACATTTTATTTTTACCTACAACGGAAATATCCTCCATTCAGATCAGCACAACGACGATGAAACCGGTACGTTTTTTATGCGTATCGAGTGGGACCTGGTTGATTTCACTATCAAGAAAGATAAGATCCCCCAGGCCTTTGAGGCCATTGCGGAAAAATTCCAGATGCACTGGAGAATCGAATTCTCCACCATGGCTGCCAGAACTGCAATCTTTGTCTCAAAATTTGATCATTGCCTCTGGGATCTTATGACCCGATGGAAATCCGGAGAGCTGGATGCAGAGATTGTCTGCATAGTTTCCAATCATGACGACTGCCGTTCAATTGCCGACTACTTCGGTGTACCTTTTTACCATATCCCGGTTACCAGGGGTACAAAGGCCGAAGCGGAGGCTGCCCAGTGGGAGGTTATCGACAGGCATCAGGCCGATCTTATTGTGCTTGCACGGTATATGCAGATTCTCAGCAGCTCCTTTGTTGAACGCTATAAAAACAGAATTATAAATATTCACCACTCCTTTCTGCCGGCTTTCATTGGTGCCAAGCCGTATCATCAGGCTTATTCCCGGGGTGTGAAGATTATTGGAGCCACAAGCCACTATGTAACGGCAGACCTGGATCAGGGCCCGATAATCGAGCAGGATGTAACCAGAATTTCCCATCGGGATACCGTTCAGGACCTGGTTCAGAAGGGTAAAAACCTTGAAAAAATGGTTCTCTCCCGGGCTGTACAGCTGCATGTGGATAACAAAGTGCTTGTGTTCAATAATAAAACCGTAATTTTTGATTAAACCGGTGGAGGGAGATAATCCTTTCCCGAAGCAGATCGATTTACTATATTGTCTGTAAACCAGCTGAATTTTTAATGATTACCCCTGTTGTGACAGACAACCGGGGATGCGAAGAAAAACGGAAGGATATTGTATGGTTAAAGCATTGGCGAAGAATCCAAAGTTCAAAGGCCGTAAAGGACCTGTTGTACTTATTGTTATGGATGGTGTCGGATACGGTGCCTATGAAGAGGGTGATGCAGTAAAGGCTGCGCTCACTCCCAATCTTGACAGACTGACCGCAGAGTGGCCGTCTACCAGGCTGCGGGCTCATGGTACCGCTGTAGGTCTGCCCTCGGACGATGACATGGGTAACAGCGAAGTAGGACATAATGCCATCGGCTGCGGTCGGGTTTTTGCCCAGGGTGCAAAGTTAGTGGGCAAATCCATAGCAGAAGGTACATTCTTCAAGGGTGATACCTGGAACAAGCTTATTGCCAATGTGACAGATAAAACCTCAACCCTTCATTTTCTCGGGCTCTTTTCCGACGGAAATGTCCATTCCAACGTTGCTCACCTGAGGGCTATGCTTGAAAATGCCCTTGCTCAGGGGGTAAAGAAGGCCAGGATTCATATCCTGCTGGACGGAAGGGATGTGGGCGAAACATCCGCCCTCGAATATATTGATCCCTTTGAGGAGTTTCTTGCCGGGCTGAATGCCAAAGATGTGGATTTCCGTATTGCTTCCGGCGGAGGTAGAATGCAGATAACCATGGACCGCTACGGTGCTAACTGGTCTATGGTTGAAAAGGGGTGGAACACCCACGTGCTGGGCGAGGGCAGACAGTTTGCTTCCGCCCATGAAGCTGTGGAAACACTCAGGGAAGAAACCGGAGCAATTGACCAGGATCTACCTCCTTTTATTATCGCTGAGAACGGAACCCCCCTGGGAACAGTGGAAGACGGCGACTCTATGATTTTCTTCAATTTCCGTGGAGACCGCGCCCTGGAGATTACCGCCGCTTTTGAAGAGGATGATTTTACCCCCTTCGACCGCAAAAGAAGACCCGTTGTAGAATATGCCGGTATGATGGAGTACGACGGAGATCTTCATGTTCCCAAACAGTACCTTGTTCCGCCGCCTTCAATTGACAGAACCATGGGCGAGTATCTCGCTGCCACCGGAGTGATGCAGCTTGCAATAAGCGAAACACAGAAGTACGGACATGTTACCTACTTTTTCAATGGCAACAGAACCGGAAAATTTGATGAGAAGCTTGAGGATTATATTGAAGTCCCATCGGATATTGTTCCCTTTGAAGAGCGCCCCTGGATGCAGACAGCGGTAATTACTGACAGAGTGCTGGAAGCTCTGGAGAGCGGAAAGTATGATTTTATCCGGCTGAATTTTCCCAATGGAGATATGGTGGGTCATACCGGTATTTTCCCTGCGGTTGTCTGCTCCATGGAAGCCATGGACCTGCAGTTAGGGCGGCTTGAAAAAGCAGCAAAAAAGGCGGGAGCAACCCTTATTCTCACGGCAGATCACGGTAACTCAGATGATATGTATGAGCACAACAAAGACGGCAGTGTAAAGATAAAGGAGAACGGTCAGCCCAAGGCCAAGACTTCTCACTCCCTGAACCCTGTTCCCTGTGTCATTGTTGATTTTGACAGCAAGGGGGAATATGCTCCGACTCTGAAAGAGGGGCTCGGCATCAGCTCTCTTGCGGCAACCTCCATTGAACTTCTGGGCTATACAGCTCCCGAGGACTATGACACCAGTGTTCTTGACTGGAAATAAGCGTATTTCAGGTGACATCTGCCGGCGGCCTTCAGGGGCTGCCGGTATTTTTATGCTCCTCCCTGCACTGGTACTGCTGCTGATGGCTTCCTGCAGCAGTCAGCAGGTACCGATAGAGGTTCCTTCTGAGCCCCGGGATGTTCTTTCGCCTGAAACTTCTGAGAAACCTGTTTATTCGATATATCTGCCTGTGGAAGATGTAACCATAGCAGAGCTGGAAGAGGGGGCGGTGCCGGGGGGACGTATGCTGGTTATGCGCTTTGACAGACCCGGAGCCTGGTCCATTCAACCGGAAAGATTCCTGTTGAAGACTGATTCAACACTGCATCTTGTACCGGTTCAGACCTACGGATCTGCGGGACTTACCCGTGCAGATGTGCTGATTGTCCGTTTGGCGGTGGAACGGCAGCCTGGTTTTCTTGAAGGGGCAGTTGATGAGGATGAATTCTTTACAAGTCAAAGGGAGGATCTTGATCTGCCGGAAGCCCTGGTGTTTCTCGACCCCTCCCTGCTGGACACATCGCTTTATCTGTCAGTTCCGGAGGGCAGCAGGCTGTTCAGAACCGGAATTACTTCACTGCAGGATGCGGCTCTGCTGGAACCGGAGCAGATTGACAGTTTAAGTCTGCAGACCCGCCGGGTTGTAGATTCCGTGCTCGAGGCTGGAGCAGCCGGGGGCAGCAGACGGGGATTCCGCAGCATTGTTCTTATTCCGGGCACTCCGGTAAAACTGCCTGATTATTCCAGGGGGCTCTCTCTTGATCTTTCCATTAACGAGGACGGATTGAGTCTTGGGGCCGAGGGTATTCACCTGAGTTTCACAGCCGGAAGCGATGGTGAAAATCGGTATTCACATGTCCGAATCGGTGATTTAGGTATTTTCGCCGGCGCTACTCCACTGCTGGATCCGGGACTCCCTGAGATTACCACCAGCCTGTTTACCTCGACAGTTTTGAAAAAGATCGGTTCCTCCGGCAGTCTTAAGCCTTCTCCGGTTCTCTGGGAGGGCAGTTTTAATGCATACAGAGATGAACGGAAACGATTTCTCTTCTATCCCGGTATTTTTTCCTATATCCCCGGACAACATCCCGACCTCAGCGAGAGGGATGTTGCAGTGGTTTCGGGTATGGAGCAGTATGAGCTTGACGGTATGTTGAGAGGCAGATCGCTGATTACGGCTATGCCGAAGATTCACGGCGGAATCCCCTCGTTTTTTGCTGCATCTCCTTCACCAACAGATCTTGAGATTGCCTACAGGGAAAGCCCTCAGCTGCAGGGAAGACTTGCGGAATTTCTTTATCAGCCTGCCTTTTTTCTCTGGTTTGACTGAAAGAAAAGGGTAAAGAACAAAAGAAGGAGTCAAATGTGTCCATGGAGATTGAGCTGAAGGCCTGGGTGGATGAGCCCTCAGTAGTTGAAGATAGACTACGTGAACTTTTCGGAAAACCTTCGATAATTGAAAAGGACGATACTTATTATGAAGCAGGGGAGGAATTCCCCCGACTGAAAACAATCCGCTTGCGCCGGAGTGGGGATGAGTGGATCCTTACCTTCAAGGACAAACACCGGGAAGGGGCCCTGGAGATCAACCGTGAGCATGAAACCACCGTGGGCAGCTTTGAGGTGCTGGATGAACTGCTTCGGCGTTTCGGCTGTACCTTTTTTCTGCGCAAGAAGAAGACCGGATTGAAATTTACCGGCAGAGGTCTGATTATAGAATTTGTCGAAGTGGCAGGCCTGGGGAGATTTCTCGAAATAGAGAAGATTGTTTCCGAGGAGGAGGCGGATGCCGGAACTGTTAGAGAGGAGATTATGCAGATTTACCGGGAGACCGGCATACCCGAAAGCCGCCTTGAAGGCAGGTACTATTCGGATATGCTGAAAGAAAAGGATCTCTCCGGAACTGCTGATCGCTGATTATGCTCCCAGCCAGAGCAGGTGGAGCCAGAAAAGGCACAGAGAGGCGAAGAGCAGGAAAAGGTTTGTCGCCGGTGTCTCTTTCTGCCGGGCAGGATCCTCACGTATGGCAGCCACAGTCCAGAAGCTCAAGAGTAAAGAGCTAATGGCTATCAATACACTGCGGAAGAAGCCCAGGGGATGGATCATGAAGGGGAGGGCGGCAACGGGAAGCCATGAGAGTAGAATTCCGAACACACCCGCTGTTTTCCGCGCTCCTTTTGTATTCAGCCCGAACATGTAGAGCCCAATCAGAGAAAAAAGCAGCATGATTCCGATAAAGGTGGCTCCGGGTGTTCCTCCCGTATAGACGAGAAAGAGGGGCAGATAGAATCCTGCCATAGTGAGGAAGAGAAAAATCCCGCGGAACCGGAAAAAGAAATCTCTGGCGGAATGGCTGGGGGTCAGAAAGTTGAAAATGGCACTGAACAGGAAATAGAGTATAAGAAGGGCTCCTCCCACACTATAACTTGCTACTTCACCGGACCTGCCGGCTATACCTGCCAGGGTTACAAGGATCACCAGGATGGACACAGCTGTGGCAATACCCACCACATCCAGAATGGCATTTATAAGCTGGTTTGATTCCCGTTTGGGAATCTTATCTTTCTGCTGTTCCCTTTCCCATTTCTGCCGATCAAAACTGTATTTAAAAGATGCTCCATTTTTCATGCGTGTTTCAAAGCGAATTTTCGAAACATCTTCCGAGTGTTCCATAATCAGGTTGAATATCTGTTTTATCTCATCAAGGACCTTCATTGTCCCCTCCTTTTAGCTCCAGAATTTGTTCTGTTTAATATCATCTATCAGTTCTGAGATTCTCAGCTTAATACGTTCCGTTATTTCCCCAGCTGCTTTTCTGGTATCCTCCATGTTCCGATACTCTGTAAACTTCATAGGTGTTCCTATATTGGCGTAATAATTTCTGGAAACCACCCTCAGTTGATGGAAAAGCACTTCGTGGACGGTAACGTCCTTGTCGGTTACGTTCCGCCGTGGAGATATCAGACCGATGGGGACTACGGGTACGGGATACTCAAGATAAATACGGGCAATACCGGTATAAAAGCGACGCAGTTCCTGCTGGTTGCCTATATCGCCTTCGGGGAAGATATAGACTGATTCCCCTTTCTTCAGGTATTCCACGGCTTCGGGAATGACCTTTTTACGATCTTCCTCACCGAAGGCGTTGATCTGTTCTCCCGCCTTCAGCAGTGTTCCCAGGCCGGGAATTCCAAAGGCCGAACCGATAACCATGTGTACCGGCTCGGGCATAAGAGTTATTACGAATCCCGGATCGGAGGATGAAAAATGGTTGGAACAGTAGATTCTCGGACCTTCGCGGGGAATGTTCTCTGTGCCCCAAACCCTGAAATCATAAAAAAGGGAAAGATTAAGCCGGGTAATAGCGCGGATAGTGTTGTAAACGATTCTTTTCCAGAACTTCATCCGTTATCAGAATATATAATGGTGCCACTGTTTTGCCAGGCTGTGAAAGCCCATTTTCCCGATATCCGCCTCTTTATCCTTCCAGTTATCTCCATAATGGGTAAGAATCATCCGCTCTTTGACATTCTTCGGCAATGTGGCAAGCTCATCCAGACCTGCATGCACGCCGCCGGTAAAGAACTGGCAGTCATGGAATATATATTCCAGGTCAAAGTTCTCGGTAAAACTTGCAATCAGCTCCGGATCAAAGCGGGTGTCAGAGGTGAACATTATCCGGTTGTCGATGACAACGCCACAGCTCCAGAATGAACCCTGCCAGCTTCCTGTCATATCAGGGATATGCATTGTTCTGAACATCTTCAGATTTATGGAGCCCACATTTGCTTCGTGAGTTTCTCTGGGATAAGAGGGTAGCCATACAGGTCTGATAATATCCCAGAGGTCTCCGAATGCCAGATCAGCACCGCCTTTTTCCTCGTTATAGGCGGTTCCCCCCCGAAGGGAAAGATCCCATAGAAGATGCTGGTAGGTGGGATTGATCACTATGGTGGGTTTCTGCCTGGTTACATAGCGGTTCAGCAGCATTACCTCTTCCAGCCCGCCTATGTGGTCGGCATGGGAGTGGGTGATAAAAAAATTACGTATATCTGTTGTTGCCAGCCCGAGATCATAGAGTGCCTGGGGTGCTTTTGTTCCGCAATCAATAAGAATATGATCTTCTCCCTTAATAATAAGCAGGTTGGTCTGGTAGTGGAGTTTGGAGAAAGCGCTTCCCACTCCCAGCCAGAAAAGACTTAATTCCCCGTCATTGGTAAGCTTCAGCCCGTCTTTTACAGACTGCTTTACAATCTTCATGGATTTTCCTTATTTGATCACCGAGAAATGGTGGACCGTTTTTTCAGAGTACATTTCCCCGGGCCGCAATACCGCTGAAGGGAAATCCGGTTTGTTGGGAGCATCCGGAAATGCTTCGGTTTCTAGACAGAGGGCGGAATGTTTTGCTGCAGCTGTCTCCCCACGGCAGATTACAGAACCGTCGAGGAAATTTCCAGTATAAAACTGAATTCCCGGCTGTGTGCCGTAAACCTTCATTACCCGTCCGCTGACAGGAGAGTAAACCTCAGCTGCAAGGGAGGGTTCATCTTTCTCTGTCTGCTGTACAATAAAACAGTGGTCGTAGCCTCCGGGCATTGCGAGATCTTTTCCGACAACTTTGCGACTGGTGAAATCGAAGGGAGTTCCCTGTACCGGAATAATCCTTCCGGTGGGAATTGCTCCGTCGTCAACCTCCAGGTAACTGTCAGCATGAAGAACAAGCTCGTGGTCCAGTATATATGTTTTTCCCCCGGAACCGTCCAGATTCCAGTAGGTATGGTTGGTCATATTGATCACTGTGGGAGCATCACAGGCTGCCTCATAGCTGATGGTAAGTTCGTTATCCACGGAGAGTGCGAAGGTAACCGTTATATCAAGATTGCCCGGGTACCCCTCTTCTCCGTCACTGCTGGTGCGGGAGAACTTTACCCCCGCCTCCCGGTCATTTTGGAAGGGGAATCCGTCCCATACAAACTTTTCAAAGTTCTGTACCCCGCCATGAAGATGGTTGGGGCCGTTGTTTGCAAGGAGGGGGTACTCTCGTCCGTCCAGGGTAAATGATGCCCCGCCGATGCGGTTGGCAAAACGGCCTATTGTCCCGCCGAAATGAGGATGCTTCCCTGTCCAGCCGGATAATTCATCAAACCCGAGGGTGAGTTCTTCCATGTTCCCCCTGCGGTCAACACTCTTTACCGAACTGAGGGTTGCACCCCAGGAAAGGGCCTGGAATGAAACTGATCCGTTGTCCACAGAGAATGCATCAATTTTATCACCCCTTTCGGTTGTACCGTAGGGAATCCTTTCAAGCTTCATATTTTCTCCTTCAAACAGGCAATGTATCAGGCTTTCTCACCTAAGAGTTCTTTGAGGTCCCGGATTTCCTGTACCAGTTTTGATCTGTCCAGATTCTGAAAACGTTTCGGAACCATCTCTCTGCTTGTACACTCAAGCACTGCCACAAGGTTCTGAAGCCGTATCTCATGGGGATAGCTGGAAGGAACAAAATCGTGCATTGCCTTTTCTAAATCTTCACGGGTTATTATGACATGATTTTCCATGGCTGCGTTAAATTTTGCCCGGATAAGAATGGATTCCAGATCGGCTCCGGAGTATTCATTGGGAAAGCGTTTCAGTAAATCAACAACGGGAAATTTCTGCAGTTTGATTTTCAGCTTCTTAACCAGGGTGTTGAATAGTTCCTCCCGTTCCGGAACTGTATCGGGGTAGAAGATGGCCAGGTGTTCTTCCGCCCGTCCCTGGCGTTTGAGGTCGATGGGCAGAAGGTCCGGACGACAGGTTATCAGAAACCAGATAATCCGTCCGCGGTACTCGGTGTTTCCCATAAAACTCGCGATCTGGGCAAAGATGCGGTTGCTGGTACCTGAATCGCCCTCCTGATTGCGGTCCCCCAGAAATGCATCCGCCTCGTCTATCATTACTCCAACAGGAGCCATGGCTTTCAGGATATTAAGAACTTTTTCGAGGTTGGCTTCGGTTTCACCCTGCCATTTACTCCTGAAATTTCTTAAACGTACAATGGGTACCCCGATTTCTGAAGTGAAGGCGGTAACCATAAAGCTTTTTCCTGTACCAACCGGTCCTGCCATAAGGTATCCCATAGGAAGGACATCCAGTCGTCCCTGTTTAATTGCCCGGGCAGCGCTTTTAAAGCGTTTCTTTACAAACTCATGGCCGGAAACCATGGAGAGGTCATGTTCGCTCTCGATAAACTCCAGCAGACCCACCGCTTCGTTCTCGATAATCTCCTTCTTGCGTTCCGTGAGGTATTCAAGAGTTATGGCTTTGTCTTCCTGATAGCTCTCCGCGGCAATCTGGTTCAGATTCTGAAGATTCAAACCGGAGGTGATCTTGGCAACCCGTTTCGGTGTAAGCCGACCCTCAAGCAGCAGGATCTCCTGCCTGTCGAGGAACTCGAGGAAGCGTTCCCGTACTGTTTCGTCGGGAATAGGTACATGTACTTTTACAGTATGGGGCGATCGGACAATTCTCGGGCTTAGATCCGCCAGGTTTTCGGTAAGGAGTATTATGGAGACATCTCCCTGGGTAAAAATCGGGTCGTGAGACCAGCGGTTCAGGGTGACCAGGGCATAACGGTCTTCATCGGAAAGACGGGCCAGTTCCGTGTTGGGAATCAGCGTTTCCGCATAATCAACAATAAGCACAATCCTCTTTTTATGGGGAAGATTCATGAAGAAGTATTTTTCAAGGTAATCAAAAGCCTTCATCGGGTCCAGGGATATAAAATCCCGGCGATCAGTATCGGGGAACTGGGCTTCCATTATATCCAGATATTCTTTCTGCATTTCCGGGGTGCAGAAATTTATACCCGATGAGCGGTCATAAAAGGCGACAATATCCCGGTTTCCGAAGAGTACTTCCGAGATAAATTCTTGAATACGTACGAATACGAATTCTCCCTCGATCATTTTATTAGGAAGGAAATCCCGGATATTGCCATGGGCTATGTAAAGGTTGGTTGTTTTTGAGAGATATTTATAGGAAAGTTCCTGGGCCCAGCTGGGCAGAATTTTAATAAAATCCAGGTTTTTAACTATCAGCTGTTCCGACATCACCCCTCCCGTTCCAAGGCACGGACGCTTTAGGCCTCCAGTATAGGCTCCAGGAGGCTGTGGGTCAACGTCGAAGCTTCAGTACATATTTAGCTCCGGAATCAGTGCTGTATCAGACGAAGTCCTGCATGAATTCAGCAACCGAGGGGATGGAGTTTACTCCTTCGATATTCATACCGGTCATAAAAAGACCGTTCTCAATATCGCCAGCTTTTGCCGCCAGCAGGGCCCGTCCTATGCAGAATGGGACAACATGGGGATTGCAGGTTGCAAGGCAGTGATAGGAACAGCGAAAAAGTTCACGTTTCTGTGCTTCCACCCGTTCCACAAGGGGGGTACGGAGGACTCGTACAGGAAGTCCGACCGGACTGGTAATCACTGTAATATCCTGTTCAGTCGCATTAAGGTAGAGCTGTTTTCCCTCTTCAGACATACCGCTTTCCCGGGTACAGATGAAACGCGTGCCCACCTGAACGCCGCTGAAGCCCATTTCACAGTATTTACGTACTTCATCGGGACCGTTGGTACCTTCTGCTGCAATCAATGGGATGGTCAGGTTCTGGCTGGTCAGGTATTCTTTTGCATCGAACAGAAGTTTTTCGATGGAGCAGTTCTCTTCGTCCTTCAGTTCGGCTTCTGAAAAGCCCAAATGACCGCCGCAACGAGGTCCCTCAAGTATGACTGCATCGGGGATACGGCTGTACTGTTTTTTCCAGCGGGAAATCAGCAGTTTCAGTACCCGGATGTTGGACAGCACGGGAACCAGCGCGGTCCTTTCGCTAACGTATTGAGGAAGCTTCATTGGGATTCCTGCCCCGGACACAATAAAATCCACCCCTTCATCTGATGCGACTTGGGCAAGGTCTTCGTAGTTGGTGAGGGCAACCATAATGTTGACACCCAGAGATCCTCGACCACCACTGATACTGCGTGCTTCCTGTATTTCACGGCGCAGCTGCCGTATGCTCTCTTCTTTATAACTTATCCCGTCGGGGTGATAGTATTCTCCAAGGCCGACGCTGGCGATAATACCCATTCCGCCTTCTTTCATTACTGTTCCGGCGAGTTTTCCTGTTGCCACTCGCACGCCCATACCGGCTTGGAGTATCGGGATGTCTGAGTGGCAGTTACCAAACTGCAGAGGTTTAAGATTCATTTTGCTGCCCCCGTTTTTAGATAAACTGTTGCACCAATCTAAATCAAAGTACCAGTTTGTGTAAAGCGGAAAACGACTTGAAGTCTTCAGGGTTAACTCGTACTATCGGGCTATGCAGACTGATATTTCAATTTATACTGATGGCGGATGCTGGGGCAATCCGGGGCCTGGCGGCTGGGCTTACCGGATTCTGACCGAGAACGCAGCAATTGAAGCGAAGGGTGGAGAAGCTTCCACAACGAACAATCGTATGGAGCTTACTGCTGTGATCGAGGCTCTTTCCGCGATTCGGAAATCAGATGACCTAAGAAATTTAACCGTGAAGGTGCATACCGACTCCCAGTATGTAAAAAACGGTATTACAAGCTGGATTGAAAACTGGTCCCGCAACGGGTGGCGAACGGCGTCAAAACAGCCGGTAAAAAATAAAGATCTGTGGGTTCCGCTGAAAGAACTGCGTGACTCTCTCAATGTCACCTGGGTCTGGGTTAAAGGTCACGCCGGGCATCCTGAAAATGAACGCTGTGATACCCTTGTTCAGGAAGCGATTGCCGACATAAAGGAACGGGCCTGATCTTCTGACTAAAAAAATTGCATTACCCCATCCAGCCCCATTAGAATAGAAGGGAGATCTTGGAGCCTAAAGGAACAGCTCAGGCAGGGTGTATGAACATATCAGGAATTAACAGGTTCTTTCTTAAGAACATCAGGATAAGACCCAAACTCATAGGGGCCTTTCTTGTTTCCGGAATGATCCCCCTGCTTATTTCCGTTGCGGTTCTTCTGGAAAAAATGGACAACTGTCTGCTCGATGATGCTTTCTATAAGCTCAGGGCAGTGCAGACCATTAAAGCAGCTCAGGTTCAAAATTATTTTCTGGAATGCGCGCGTGACATACGGGCCCTATCCAACAGTTCTGATGTGCGGGATGCATACACGGAAATAAGTTCCTTTCTATCGGAACAGGATCTCGGTTCCGGAGCTGCCCTTGCACTTATAGATGAAAACTACAGGATTCATCGGGACCACGGAAGGTTTCTCTCCTATGTTATTCAAACCTATAATTATTACAATGCATTTCTGATTTGTCCCGAGCATGGGCATATCCTCTATTCTGTAATCAGGGAAGGGGAATCGGGAGAAAATGTTCAGGAAGGCAGTCTGAAAGACAGCGGTCTCCATGAAGTATGGAGCAGGGTGCTTGATACCGGGGAAATTGCCTTCTCCGATATGAGTCTTTATGCCCCTTCCGGCGGTATTCCGGCCATGTTTATAGCAACCCCCCTGTTTGCGGATAATAGCGATATACTGGGGGTTCTTGCGGTTCAGCTGAAGCTGGAGGGCTTGAACAGCATTATGCAGGAACGGACCGGAATGGGGGAGACTGGAGAAACCTACCTGGTCGGGACAGATAAGCGGCTGCGCACCGATTCCTATCTTGATCCTGCCGGCCATTCTGTTCGTGCTTCTTTTGGTGGAACGATAGAGAAAAATGGTGTAGATACAGTTGCTGTACGCAATGCACTATCAGGGAATCCCGGTGAAGGTATAATTACCGATTACAATGGCAACCTTGTTCTGTCCAGGTACTCTATGCTTTCCCTCCCGGATGGAATGAACTGGGCAATCATTGCAGAGATAGATCAAGAGGAAGTCGAACAGCCGATTATAACTCTTTTACGACATGCGGGGGTTGTTGCACTGCTGCTTTCCGCCGGGATTGTCCTGTTTGCCGTATTTATGGGGACAAGCTTTACCAGTCTTCTGAAGAAAATCATTGCTATGACGGAAAGAGTTTCCCGGGGTGAACGCAAGGTTGGGACAAGCATTAATCGCAATGATGAAATCGGCCTGCTTGCCCGTGCCCTGGAAGAAATGGCGGAAAATATAGATGAAAGAACATCCAGGCTTGCTGCAACCATTGAATCCACCACGGATGCCATTCTGGTTGTAGATCTGAATCAGAATATCAGCTCCTATAACCAACGATTTCTTGAAGTATGGCAGGTGGAAGAGGAGCTTGCCGCATCCGGGAATGATGAAGTCCTTTTAGCTGCTTGTGTTGCAAAAACTGAAAACCCGGAGGATTTTCTTAAAAATGTAAGGGAACTTTACAGCAATCCGTCAGCGGAAGATTCTACTGTATTTCCATTGAAAGACGGCAGGATTCTGCAGCGATATTCGAGACCTCAGAGGTTGGGGGAAAATATTATCGGCCGGGTCTGGACCTTTCAGGATGTAACCGGACAGTATCGGTCGGAAGCCGAATTGCGCAAATTATCCGAAGCAATCGCCGCCAGTCCTATGGCAGTCATGATAACCGATTCAAATGGAAAGATTGAATATATTAACCCGGCATATACAACCCTCACCGGGTATTCCGAAGAGGAGGCGCTCGGGGGAGATTCTGGGTTTCTCAAATATGGTGAAATCACACATTCCTACTACGAGGTGATGAGGTCAGAACTGATGGCCGGAAATCCCTGGTACGGAGAGTTTTGCAACCACAGAAAAACCGGTGAAACATTCTATGAATCCATGACTCTTGCTCCTGTGCGGGGGGCATCAGGCACAATCAGTCATTTTGTTGCCATTCGGGAAGATATTACTGAGCGGCGTAATCTTGAACTTGCACTGAGACGAAATGATGAACGTATAACGGAGAGTGCCAAAATATCCAAGTTGGGATATTTTGAACTCGACTTATCCACCATGATTTTCTCTCTGGACAATCTCCTCTGGAATCTGCTGGGAAGCAGTATTGAGCAGGAAGGTGGGAGAGATATTTCGGTTGATAAATACCTTGGCCGTTTCTGCCATCCCGATGACAGGGCTCTTTTAAGATATAATATAGGACAGGCATTCAAGCAGCACGAGGACTACGAACGGGAGCTGGATTACCGTGTTCTCCTTCCTGGAGATAGTATTCAAATAGCCCATGTTCGTTATCATGTTCATTACAGCGACGCTGGAAACCCTGTGACAATATATGGTTCTCATCAGGATATTACAGAGCGAAAGAAAATTGAAGAAGAGTTGAATTCCGGAAGACAGCGACTACAGGCAATAATTGACAACCTGCCGAGTTCGGTTGTCCTTAAAGACCTGTCGGGAAGGCATCTCCTGGTTAACAGCTTTTTTGAACAGGCAACTGGATTTTCTGCCGGGGAAATCCTCGGGCATACAGATGAAGAAATTTTTTCTCCCGAAACAGCCCGTATAATAATGGATAAGGATCGTGAGATCATTGAGATGAGGAAAACTGCACGGTTTGAGTGGCAGATACCGCCTCATCCCGATGGAACTCCCCATACCTATTTAACCACAAAAGTTCTTCTGAAGGATGATCAGGACGAACCCTATGCCCTTCTGGTACTATCCACAGATATTACAAAACGCAAACAGGATGAGGAGAAACTTCAGGCCAGAGAAGCCCAGCTGCGTATTATCGTAGAGAATTCTCCCATCGGTATTATTCACTTTAACCGGGAAGGAACAATTATCAACTGCAATTCAAGGTCTGCGGATTTTCTGGGAGCACCCCTTGCCCGTTTGGTCGGATTCAATGCCTCCAGCCGGATAGTCAATCCTGATATGAGGCAGGCCCTTACAGCGGCGCTTTCCGGCAGAAACTCGAAGTTTGAAGGAGAGTATGTCTCGGTTACCGGCGGAAAAAAGGCATACCTGCGAATTCTGTTTAACCCGGTTCTATCTGGAGATACCCCCTGTGATGTCATCTGTACTCTGGAAGATATCAGTGAAAGCAAAAGGGCGGAGAACGAGATAAAACGCGCCAGGGATCAGCTGGAATTTATCCTCGATAAAGCGCCGGTGGGTGTTGCATTTACTTTTAACGGGATATTCCGGTTCACCAATCATCGGTTTGTCGAGATGTTCGGTCTCGATATTGGTGATCAGGCTATTAAGATCTACAAAGAACCAGAACACCGGGAAGAAGTTATTTCTCAGATGCAGTCCAGGGGGGTTCTGGAAAATTATGAAATTCAGCTGTTAGATAAAAAAAGTGATATCCGCGACTATCTGACCACCTTTCTTCCGATTACCTATGAGGGGAATGAGGGAGTCCTCGGATGGCTTCAGGATATTACTGAGCGCAAAAGGGGTGAAGTTGCCCTGTGGGAAGCAAAGGAGGCTGCTGAAGCTGCCAGCAGGATCAAGAGTGATTTTCTTGCCAATATGAGCCATGAGATCCGTACTCCCATGAATGCAATCATTGGCATGAGTCACCTGGCACTGAAAACCGATCTTACTCCCAGACAGAGGGATTACCTTAATAAAATTGACCAATCCTCCAAATCCCTGCTTACTATTATCAACGATATCCTTGATTTCTCAAAGATAGAAGCGGGAAAACTTGAAATAGAAAACGTACCTTTTTCTTTTGATGATGTGCTGGACAATCTGTCCGGTATGGTTACGGTAAAAAGTCATGAAAAGGATCTTGCTCTCAAATTCAATGTGGCTCCCGATTTCCCGTCGTATCTGGTGGGGGATCCCCTGCGTCTCGGTCAGATTCTGCTGAATCTGAGCAGCAACGCAGTCAAATTTACCAAAGCAGGTGAAATTGTCGTTTCTGCGGAGATTCTGGAACGCAATAAAGATTCTGTGCTTACCCGGTTCAGTGTCCGGGATACCGGTATCGGTTTGAGCCCGGAACAGCAGGCAAGGCTGTTTCAGTCGTTTACGCAGGCGGATACCTCCACTACCCGTAAATACGGTGGTACCGGCCTCGGTCTGGCTATATGCAAAAAGCTTTCTGAGTTGATGGGGGGGGATATCGGTGTTGTCTCCGCTACCGGAGAGGGCAGTACTTTCCATGTTGATCTACCCTTTACCCTGCATACTCCAAAGAAACAGGAAGCGAAAAAATATGCCACCCTTGGATCGGATCTGAAAGGTCTTCGTGTGCTGATAGTGGATGATGATAAAGCCTCCCTGGAAATCCTGAGCGCTATGATCGGGGAGTTCGGCTTTGACGTAACAACCTCTGATTCCGCTGCAGATGCACTGGAAATACTTGACGAATCTTCTCCGGAGCAGCGGATTCCCCTGGTTCTCATGGATTTGAAAATGCCGGATATAGATGGTCTTGAAGCCGCAGGGATAATCAAATCCAATCCTGAACTGAACAGATTCACCAAAGTAATACTTATAACAGGTTACGGCAGGGAGGAGTATATGCTCATAGCAGAGGATATAGGTATAGATGCCTTTCTGGTTAAACCCGTAAGCCAGTCTGTACTGTTCAACACGATTATGGATGTGTTCGGCTACGATATTGCAGTTAATACTCCCGGTAGAGACAGCGGGGTTCCGGTGCCGGAGAATTTTGACGGTGTGCGGGGTGCACGTTTGCTTTTGGTTGAGGATAATGAGTTTAATCAGCAGGTTTCCACAGAACTGTTAGAAAACGAGGGCTTTTATGTAACCCTGGCCAGGGACGGAAGAGAGGCTGTTGATACAGTATTCTCTTCCGTGGATGAGGATCAATTCGATCTTGTGCTGATGGACCTGCAGATGCCGGTAATGGACGGTTATACTGCAACGCAGCTAATTCGAAAGGATAAGCGATTCGAAAGCCTTCCCATTATTGCAATGACGGCGGATGCTATGACCGGTGTTGCAGAAAAAGTCCTGAGTATCGGTATGAACGATTATGTTACCAAGCCGGTTGATCCGGCAGCTCTTTTTGCGGTACTGCATAAATGGATCAGACCAGGTCATAGAAAGCTGCCTAATGCATTCATTCAAACCGATATCGGAGGAGACGATTCTCTCCCGAGTCTTGCTGGAATAAATGTTTCAGCCGGAATAGAGAGAACCGGTGGGAGAGCTGACCGGTATAAAAAGCTTCTCAGACAGTTTGCTTCAAACCAGGGTGGTGGAGAATTACGTATTGCCGAGGCACTGAAATTAGAAAGCATGGAGGAAGCTGTACGCATAGCTCACACCCTTAAAGGGGTTGCGGGAACAATCGGGGCGGAGGAGCTGCAGGAGAAGGCCAGGATAATGGAAAGTCTTTTGAAAGCGGATAATGTTGCAGAGGCAAGAGAGTTTCTTGTTGAGGTTGGAGAGACCCTTCAGGCGGTAGTCTTTGAGATAAACAGCAAGCTGCATGAGGAACTGGTTGCTGCAGAACCTGTTCTCCCCGATTCAGATGAACTTGTAAAACTATCAGGAGAGTTGAAAGCGCTGCTCCTGGAAGATGATTCCCGAGCGGGAGATATAATTACGGAAATGCTTCAGCTTCTCCGGGGAAGCCCCTGGGAGAGCCGGTTTACGAAAATCAGAACAGAGATTGAGGATATTGAGTATGAAAAGGCTCTGGAGATTTTAGATCAATTCATGGACGCTGGCGGGTTTGCTGAAACAGGCTGAGTTTCGTTATTCAATCTCCAACGTCAGATGACTGCAACCACATGCAGATTTTATCCGTGTAGTGAAATCATCTTTATTAAAGTCTCTACCTGCCTTGAGCTTGAGAATCATAGCTTTATTATTCTCTGAAGTACGCCATATGTGAAGATCTTTGACCTTTGATTCCGATTCTCTGGCGATACTCTGTACCTGCATATTATCCTCTGATACAGGATGGTAATCCACGAGGATTCTCCCTGAAGATATGAGCAAATCGGCTGCCCATTTTAAGATTACAAAAGCTCCGAGAATAGCCACAACAGCATCGGGCCATGTTTGACTGAAATACTTGCCTGAAAGAAGAGCTGCTATTGCAAGTACTGAGGTCATGGCGTCTGTGATTACATGGATATAAGCCGATCTCAAATTGTGGTCATGGTGATGATGCCCGTGGTGGTGATCATGATGGTCATGGCCGTCTGATGACGATAGAAGGGTTGCACTTACCAGATTGACTGATAAGCCAATGACAGCAACCAGCAATGCCTGGTTGAATACTATTTCTTCCGGATTTATTAGTCTGTGAACTGCTTCATATACCATGTAAACTGCCGTAATTCCGAGTATTATGGCAGTTGTGTATCCACCTAATACTCCGACCTTTCCCGATGAAAAGGCGAAATTGGGGTTACCAGCATGCTTTCCGGCAATTATGTAGGCCAGTAGGGTGACAATGAGAGCGAAAGTATGGGTTCCCATATGGATACCATCAGCCAATAACGCCATGGATCCGGTAATCAGTCCATAGCAGATCTCAACAATCATTGTTATAAAAGTGATGGCAACTACAATAGCTGTTTTTTGCATATTGGAACGATTGTGACTATGGTTATCCTCTTGATTACAGATTCTCTCTATCATATTTTCCTCTACATTAATTCCTGAACTGTATTCAGGTTGTGAAAGAATGATTCAGCTGTTTCCGTTCCCAGGGTATTAATGATGTCTTCAATTAAATGCCCGTGAAGGTGATGGTGATTGTCATACTCTGTTTCACCTGCTTTTGTCAGTTTAACGAAATATGAACGCTTATCGTCTGTATCCTTCATTTTTGCCAAATATTCCTTAGCGACAAGACGGTGAACCATCACTGTAAGGGTTCCTGTCGTGACACCAAGCTTCTCTGACAACTCTTTCATGCGAAGTTTACCGTGATTTCCTACAACCTCAAGCAGATGCATCTGAGCAAGAGAGATATCTCTATCCGCAACGACTCCATTTTCCCATGAAGACATACGCTCGAAGAACTCAACAAGAATATTTGAATACTGCTCTTTCATGTTAGTTACCTTGAATATCAAGGTAACTAGAAATAGCTTGACTGTCAAGATAAGTACGGCAAAATATAAGGGCTCAATGCTTGTTCTATGAGCAACTTTACTATGCTATCCCATGGTGAATGGAGATTCTCTATTCCCGGGGGGGAGGCAAATTGGATACTGCTGCTGGATTTTAATTGTGTTATGCAGAATCTTCCACTAAAATAGATAAAGCAGGCATAGATCCTGCTGGAGTTGGAATGTCTGAATGTCAAGTTTCCGAACCTGCAGCTGAAAAATCAATTCTGCTGGTGGAAGATGAGCTACTCATTGCCATGGCAGAAAAGATGACTCTCGAAAACGCAGGATACAGGGTGTTCCATGTTTCTGACGGACCGTCTGCAATCAGTAAAATCCAGAATTATAAGGAAATTGATCTTGTCCTGATGGATATCAATCTCGGTGGTGAAATGGATGGAACTGTAGCTGCCCAGAGGATTCTAAATCTTCGTGAACTCCCGCTTATATTTCTCTCTTCCCACACTGAAAAGAAAATAATAGATAAGGTGGAAGGCATTACCAGTTATGGGTACATCGTGAAAAATACCGGAGATACGGTTCTTCTGGCATCCATCCGTATGGCTTTTCGCTTGTATGGGGCAAATCTGAGGTCACAGGAACATGAGCAGGCTCTGAAGACCAGTCAGGAGAAAACCCGGACAATTTTCAATACCATGGGGGAAGCAATATTCCTTCATCCTCTTAAACCGGAAGGATTTTCTCCATTTTTAGATGTGAATGATACGGCCTGCAGCCGCTACGGCTATTCACGTGAGGAGTTTCTCAAACTTACTGCCGAGGATATAAGTCTCAAAGAGTTTGTTAAGATACACGCATCTCAGAAACACAGAAAAGAGCTTTTGAACAGGCGTGATATGGTGTTTGAATCTGTTCATGTGACAAAATCCGGGGAGCAGTTTCCTGTTGAGATTCATTCAAAAATTATCCAACTGGATGGTCAACCGGTTATTCTGGCTTCAGCCAGGGATATACGGGAAAGAAAAGAAACACAGAAACTGCAGGAACAGCTGAAAAAGAATGCTGAAGCGATTATAAACGGGATGAATGATACTGCCTGGATTCTTGATTTCAGGGGAAATATTCTTGAAGTAAACCGACGGGCAGAAGAAGTTCTCGGTTATTCACGGGAAGAGATAATATCTCTCGGTCTGACGGGGATTGATGGTACCCTGGAAGGCCGCGAGATCGAGCAGATTGCGGGTGATATCAGGCTGGAAAGAGTTCAATCCTTCCAGACTCTGCATAGAAAAAAGAATGGCCAGGTGTATCCCGTGGAGATTGTTTCTACGGTTATTCCCTACTTTGATGGAGAGGCTATTCTCTCTGTATGCAGGGATATGTCCGCGCATAATCAGGCCGGGGAGGAGATCCGCCGTCAATTGAGTGAAAAAGAGTACCTCCTGAAAGCAGTTCATCACAGGATTAAGAATAACATCGCTTCAATTAAGGCATTACTTACATTGAGGCTGCAATCTATCAACAGTAAGGAAGCACGAGATGTTATCAAGGATACAGTTTCTCAAATTGACTGCATGCTTATCCTCTATCAGACTTTACTTAATTCAAACAGTTTCGAGTCAATTTCTGTCAGGGAGTTCTCTGAAAGTCTTATTTCTTCAATAATCAGTCTGTTTCCTCAGGCGGGAGGTATTCAGGTAGAGAAGGACATTGACGATTTCACCATTGGAACATCATTGATTTTCCCTCTGGGTGTTGTAATTGAAGAGCTTCTAACCAATACCCTCAAATATGCATTCTCCGGCTTGGATACCGGCTGTAAAATTGAGTATCGACTGAAGCATAAGGATAATCACGTTCTTCTGCAGGTTACAGATAACGGCAGAGGGCTTCCAGAGGGCTTTTCTATTGAGAAATCCGGAGGGTTCGGGCTGATGATTGTGGAGATGCTCGTCAGACAGTTAGGGGGAAAATTTACTCTCCGTGAAGATAGAGGAATCAGGGCCAAACTGAGTTTTCCCATGGGGAATGAAACCTGACAATTTCTGTTGTTTTTGTAATAAGTTCTACAATTTGGTAAAAAGCAGAAGTAAATCAATACATTGCCGTATGTTTATGCTCTGAACATATATGCTTGCATGGGTTGATATTATTTTCAAATAAATTTTTATTGATACAGAAGTGAAAATAACTATTTGTATATCAATCAGATAGTGTGGTATCATTTATCTGAATTCTGACAGTATCCACTGGCCGTGCCAAAGTTGGATCATATTTTGCTTCTTTACTGTGACAGAAAGCGATCATCGAAAATTACCATAACCTGTTAAGTAGTTATAAGGCAGGGTGAAAGCTTTCTGGTAAAATCTACTGGTACATTGGTTCTTTATGTATCCGGCAGGTAACAAGATACCTTGCGAAAGCAAGTTTAAAACAGACCGTGCTTGCTCACTGTTCAGGTGTGTGTGCATAAAATTTGAATCTATTTGTATCAGTTTCCAGCAGGAAACGGATGTGAAGAGATTGTTATCACCTTTCTATTCTAACTCTCCAATTCGATTTTCCTCAGTCACGGATGAAAATTCTGCAGCATGTCAGAGTTTCCATAAAAACTATTCGTAGGAGTTAGGTATGAAAAAATTACTGGTCCTTCTTCTTGGGCTGGCGCTTCTGTCCGGACTTGCTTTTGCCGGTGGGCAGAGCGAAAAGGAAGAGCAGTTTACTGTAGGATTTGTGTTTACCGGTCCCATCAGTGACGGCGGCTGGACTCAGCAGCATGACCGAGGACGTCTGGCTGTTGAAAAACTCGGGGTAAGAACGCTGTATAAAGAGAGCGTTCCCAATACGCAGGAATCTGCCAAGGTTATGCGGGATATGATTTCCCAGGGTGCGAAGATGATTTTTGCAACCAGCTTCGGGTACATGGATTACATGATGGAAGTTGCTGCAGAGAATCCGGATGTGAAATTCTTTCACTGCGGGGGCTACAAACAGTCTGAAAACGCCATTAACTATCTCGGACGTATGTACCAGGCACGTTACCTGAGCGGTATTGTTGCAGGTATGAAAACCAAGAGCAACAAGCTCGGTTATCTGGCGGCTTTTGAGATCCCTGAAGTAGTAAGGGGTATCAATGCATTTACCCTTGGTGTTCGCAGTGTTAATCCAGATGCAACTGTTGAGGTTATCTGGACTCATACATGGAACGATCCTCCCAAGGAAAAGGAAGCAGCCAATGCTCTTATCGACAATGGTTGTGACATTATAGCCCAGCATCAGACCGGTCCCGCCAACCTTCAGGCTGCGGAAGCCCGGGGAGTATGGGGAATCGGCTACCATGCAGATATGAATGATGCTGCTCCCGAGGCTTGTCTTACTTCCGCTTACTGGAACTGGGAACCCTACTATGTTGAAGCTGTTCAGGAAGTTATGAACGGTACATGGGAAGCGGTAAACTACTGGGGCGGGATGGATAAGGATATTGTCCGCATTGCAGAGCTCGGAAAGAATGCTCCCGCCGGTGCTGCCGAGGCTGTTGCTGCGGCGAAGGAAAAAATAACCGACGGATCATTAGTTGTATTTGCCGGTCCTCTCAAAAACAATGAGGGAGAGACTGTGGTACCAGCAGGTACCAGTCCTGATGATGGAGCCCTTCTCGGCATGAACTGGCTGGTTGAAGGCGTAATCGGTAAGATCGCAGAATAATCTACCCTGCGGAGTCTTCTCAGACCGGGGAGATTCCGCAGTCTTTTCAGTATGGAACATACGAGGGAAACAGCAACCGTGTCCGGCGATTTTATCCGCATGGAATCAATTACCAAGAAATTCGGCAGTCTCAGCGCCAATGATGAAGTCACACTCAGCGTAACTGAAGGTGAAGTACACGCTGTCCTTGGTGAAAACGGGGCAGGGAAAAGCACCCTCATGAATATTCTTACAGGTATCTACGCTCCGGATGCAGGTACGATTCACCTGCGGGGGAAGGAACAGCGTTTCCGTTCTCCCCAGGATTCGATCGCCGCTGGTATTGGTATGATCTATCAGCATTTTAAGTTGATCGATGCTCTCAGCTCCTGGGAGAACATCTGTGCCGGAACAAAAGGCAGTCCTTTTCTTAATCCCGGAGAGATAAAACAGAAAATCCGCAAACTTTCAGACGAGACGGGCCTTTATGTTGACCTGGACCGTAAGGTTCGTGACATGGGTGTTGGAGAGAAGCAGACGGTGGAGATCCTTAAGGTTCTCTACCGGGGGGCGGAGGTTCTTATCCTGGATGAACCCACGACTGTTCTTACGCCTCAGGAGACGGAGGTTCTTTTCTGCATAATCAGAAAAATGAAACAGCAGGGGAAAACCACCGTTATTATTACTCACAAACTTAATGAGGTTATGGAGATAAGCGACAGGGTCAGTGTCCTGCGTAAAGGTCGCCTGGTGGCAACGGTCAACACTGCTGATGTAAGCCAGAAAGAGCTGGCGGAGCTGATGGTGGGAAAAGCCATGAATATGGAGTATCCCCGGGTGGATACCTCCCCCGGCAGGGTTGTTCTTGAGGTAGAGCATCTCAGTCTTGAAGATAAAGAGGCTTCAAGGGAACTCAAGGATATAAGCTTTACTCTGCATGCTTCTGAAATCATGGGTGTTGCCGGTGTTTCCGGCAGCGGACAGAAGCAGCTCTGTCATGCTTTGATGGGGCTGCAGAAGTTCCGGCAGGGAACTGTCCGGGTCTGCGGAATTGATATAAGCGGAAGATCAAGCCGGCAGATTATGGGAGATCCGGAAGTCAGTATTGCATATATACCGGAAGACCGCACGGGGATGGGGCTGGCGACCGGTATGGATCTTGTGGACAATATTATGCTCCGCCGATATCGTAGCAGGGAAGGATTCCTTTTTGACCGGGAGTACGGAAAGGTGAAGGCGGAGAGCTTAAGCCAATCCCTGAGTATCATGCATCCCGGGATTGACCGGCCCATACGGGTATTATCCGGGGGCAATATGCAGAAGGTTCTGTTAGGCCGAGAAATCGATACTCATCCGGATGTGCTCATTGCTGCATACCCTGTCAGAGGGCTCGATCTGGGAGTTACACATACGGTTATTGATATGCTCAATGAGCAGAAGGCGGCGGGTGCCGGTGTCCTTCTGGTTGCTGAGGATCTCGATCTGCTTCTTGAAGTGTGTGACCGCATACTTGTTCTCTACTGCGGGGAGGTCTCCGGTATTCTGTCTGCGGCGGACACCGGAAAAGAGGAACTGGGACTGCTGATGTCTAAATTAGGGGAGAACAGTCAGTGCTCAGATTAACCCAGATTGCCGAAACAAGTCTTAAATCCCGCCTTCGTATCCGTCTTTTGGCTGTAGTCTCAGCCCTGGTAACTGCCGGCATCCTGCTTGCTCTTATGGGATACAACCCGGTTTCGGTATACATATCAATGCTTGATGGAGGTCTTGGAAGCGGATACCGCTTCAGAGAGACCCTGGTTCGTACCATACCGCTGGTGATTGCATCCCTGGGCATAAGTCTTGCCTTTCGCATGAAGTTCTGGAACATTGGAGGGGAAGGACAGATTATGATGGGTGCCTTTGCTGCAACCTGGGCCGCCCTTACGTTTCCAGAAATGCCCAAGCCTCTGCTTCTGCTGTTTATGGCCCTGCTGTCTGTTTTTTTCGGCGGGATATGGGCTCTGTTTCCAGCTTTCTTCAAAATCCGGTTCAGGGCGAATGAAACAATTCTCACCCTGATGCTTAACTATGTTGCACTCAAATGGATCACCTACCTTCAATATGTTGCCTGGAGAGACGAGGCAGCCTACGGCTACCCGAAAATCCCGAATCTAACTGAAAATGCACAGCTGCCTGATCTTTTCGGCATCCATATCGGACTGCTGCTGCTCCCTCTTCTGGTTGCAGGTCTGTTTCTGTTTATTCGCTATACAAAAACGGGCTATGAAATCCGGGTTATCGGTGAGAGCGAGGAGACTGCCCGTTATGCCGGTATGAATGTTCCGGTAATAATTGCCGCAACACTTTTTGCCAGCGGTGGAATCTGCGGTCTCGTTGGCATGATTCAGGTTTCCGGAGTGAACAGTACCTTAAGTGTTGATGTCAGTAACGGGGTCGGTTATACCGCCATAATCATTGCCTGGCTGGCTCAGTTGAATGCCATTACAATTCTTATTGCTTCGTTCTTTTTTGCTGTGATGGTGGAGGGGGGCTCGTTTATTCAAACTGTGTATCACATTCCCCAGGCGGCGGCGGATCTGCTTCAGGGCCTGATTCTGTTCTTTGTTCTGGGAAGTGAGTTTTTTATCCGCTACCGGGTTCATTTCAGTATTCTGAAGCAGCGCAGTACAGCAAAAGATGTGCAGGGTGCAGGAGTGAAAGTGTCTGAAAGAGGAGAAGGGTGATGGACAGCGCCTGGATTGTTAATTTTCTGGCCGCAGCGGTTGTTTCCGGCACACCTCTTGTTATTGCAGGTCTGGGAGAACTTATCAGCGAAGAAAGCGGCAGCCTCAACCTTGGTGTAGAAGGGATGATGTATATGGGTGCCGTTATGGGCTTTTACTTCGGCCTGCAGACTGAATCCGCCATGATGGCTGTCCTCGGCTCGTTTCTTGCGGGAATGACCGGTGCCCTCATTTTCGGATTCCTTACCATAAGCATGCGGGCGAACCAGATAGTTACCGGTCTTACCCTGACGCTTTTTGGTACAGGGTTTGCCGGTTTCGCCGGTGCGTCCATGGTCGGTCAGAAAGCACCGGATGCAATAATGCATGTTTTTCAGCCTGTGAAGATTCCTCTGCTTGGTGATATCCCTTTTCTGGGAAATATTTTATTCAACCACGATATTCTCATTTATTTCAGCTTTCTCCTTGTAATTATAGCAGGACTCTACCTGTATACAACCAGGATGGGGCTCAATCTGCGCATCGTCGGAGAGAACCCTGCTGCTGCAGACGCTCTGGGAATTCCCGTTGGATTATATAAATACCTGCATCTTCTGATCGGGGGAGGTTTGTGCGGTTTTGCCGGTGGCTACCTTTCACTGGTTTATGTTCCCGCCTGGCAGGATTCTCTGATTGCCGGAAGGGGATGGATTGCCGTTGCTCTTGTGATTTTTTCCAAATGGAATCCGTTCAAACTTCTGCTGGGAGCGCTATTCTTCGGCGGACTCGATATTATCGGGTTCCGTCTGCAGAAGTTTGATCTTCCGGTGTCCCAGTATGTTCTGGATGTGCTGCCCTATGCCATGACAATCCTTATTATGATAACCGATGCTGTACGCAGTAACAGTATCAGTAAGGCACCCCGGGCTCTGGGAGAGTCATATTTCCGGGAAGAACGGTAGGGAATGGTTGTCGAGCTTGAGTATATCCCCGGAATAACCCTGCTCGAGGCACTCCGGCAAAACGGTGCCGCTACGTATCTCCAGGCGCCCTGCGGCGGCAAGGGTACCTGTGGAAAATGTATTGTCAGGATTGCGGCTGGAGAGTGCTCTGCTGTAACATCCCGGGAACGGGAGGCTCTATCGGCGGACCAGCTGAAAAAAGGTATGCGCCTTGCCTGCCAGGTAATCCCTGAAGGCTTTATGCAGGTGGAACTGCCGGCTGCCGGAGGAGCAGATATTCTCAGTTCCGCTGTACAGTTTTCCGGCAGATTGACACCACTGATTACGGGGCAGAAAGTTCAACTTCCGGAGCGCGGGAATAAAGAACAGGTAAGCCTTTTTGACAGTCTTCGATCTGCTGTTGTAGGCATTGAAGATTTAAGCTTCTCCGCTGCTGTGGCGGACAGTCTGGCCCGGGTAGTGCGGCGAGGAGATAAGGCTGTAACTCTGGTACTTGATGGGAACAGAATAGTTGCACAGAAGAGTGACGCTGATAAAGAAAGCATCCGGGGATTCGCTGTTGACATCGGTACAACCACCATGGTGGTAAGTCTGGTCGATATGGTCAGCGGCACGGTGAATGACCGTGTTGCTGCGCTGAATCCGCAGAGTAGCTTCGGAAGCGATGTCATTTCCAGGATCTCCCATGCCTCGGAGAAGGAGGGGGGCCTTCGGGAGCTGCAGGATTGTCTGGCTGATAAGCTTCTTGGGATGATGAAGCAGCTTTCTCTCCGGAACGGGATTGATTTTGGAAGTGTTTATTGTGCTGTTCTGGCGGGGAACACCAGCATGCTCCACCTGTTTTCAGGTGTTTTTCCCCTGGGTATTGCCCAGACGCCCTATGTTCCTGTTTTTACGGAGGGTGTTAAATACATTGAAGGAACAGGTCCCCTGGGTGGTTCAGTTTTCCCGGGAATGATTACCTGTCTGATTCCCTGCAGATCCGCCTACATCGGAGCTGATATTACCGCCGGTGTAGCTGCAGTCGGGATGGATCAGCAGCTACAGACTGCTCTCTTTGTGGATATCGGAACCAACGGGGAGATTGTTCTGGGCAACAGCAGTGAAATGGTCTGCTGCGCCACAGCGGCGGGTCCGGCTTTTGAAGGCGCGCATATTGCCTGTGGAACAGGAAGTGTAGACGGGGCAATCTTCGCTCTGAAAGAAGATGAGAGTGAAGGCGGGCTGCATTTTTCCACCCTGGGCGGAGCTGCTCCTGCCGGTATCTGCGGAAGCGGCATTATCGACTGTGCTGCTCTGCTGTACCGTCAGGGACTGGTGGACAGAAAAGGACGCTTTCTCCCTGTGGAGAACCTGCCCCTTACTGTCCCCGGGGAGCTGAAGTCCAGAAGGATACAGTTGAAAGGGGAAGAGGTTTTTCTGCTCGCAGCCGGGGCGGAATCAGCCCATGGCGAGCCGGTCTATTTTTCCCAGAAGGACCTTCGGGAAGTTCAGCTCGCAAAAGCAGCTGTTGCGGCTGGTATTCAGACCCTGCTTGATCATCGGTGCATTGACGCCGGTGCAGTGGAGGTTGTCTATCTTGCAGGCGGCTTCGGCTCTGCTATCTCCGTGGAGAATGCCTTTCAGATCGGTTTGCTTCCATCCGAACTGGAGAAAAAGGTTGAAGCTGTGGGAAATACTGCGCAGAGAGGTGCAGTATTTTATCTCCTTTCTGAAGACTTTCGGCAGCGGGTGGAGAACCTGAGGCAGGAAATGGAGTATCTTGAGCTTTCGTTTGATAAAGGTTTCAGCAAAAAGCTGATGGCCCATATGTATCTGGATACCAGATAAGAGTATCCGAGGAGGTGGGGAATACAGGACGAAATTGACGGATTCCCCGGCAGATAAATGCCGGGAAAAAGATTGTGGTTATAGTGAAAGCAGATTAATCACAGGCAAATGAAACCTTGCAATTGGTGCAAGTCTAAAACCACGCTGCTTGAATGGCGATTTCACGAGCATTGTATAACTGCCTTCTTTCTAAAACTTAAATTCAACCAGACATAAGCAGGTCTGAATGATCACGTTTTATAAGGAGTTAACTGTGAAACAGAAACCGGATTTGATTGAGATTTTACGCCGTTCCCGGGAGGGAGAATACTGCAGTGCCAGGGACTGGGATCTGAAAAAGATCCCCCAGGCGGTAAAAAAGATGCTGCAGAAATATGAGCTTCAGAAAAGTGTAGACAGGGAAAATCCTGTGAATACCGATATGGAGCTGGCAGACAGGTTTTACCAGGCGGGATTTGAACTTGCCCTGGAACTGGGCATGTACAACGAAGCCCGGGAAAGAATTATCAGCATCAGCGAAGATGAACTGAAAAGTGCCCTGCATCTGGCGCCGTCAGAAGTGACCCTCGGCTTCGGGCCGGACAAGAGAATAATGAAAAGCAGGGTTCCTGAGGATCCCACACCCATGCTTTTTGGCGCATCTCTGGGAATAACTATTTCAGAAGAGAAATGGCCTCTGCTTACAGAGGGAATAGCCCGTCAGCTCGAGGTTGACCTTCTTGAAGGCGGATCCATGTGTACTATCAATGGACTGGAGGCACTCCCCAACGACCCTTCAGAAACACTGTTAACTTATGAGCAGGCCAAGATGCACAGGGTTATCCGTAAGAAGGCCGGACGTGAGGGAATGCCGGGAATCGGGAATATTTCCGCCGTTACCGAGTACGGACAGTTCTGCTATGGAGCAAAAGACGGCTTTTACAATACCGATCTTTCTCTGATTCTTTACCCCTCTGAATTGAAAATCAACAATCAGACCCTCCACAAGGTTATTCACTCCCTTGAGGTGGACGGAATGATTTTTGCTGGATCTCCCGGAATGATCGGTGGAATGCCCGGTACTCCGGAGGGCGCAATAATTTCCAGTATAGCTGCGGGACTGCTTCAGTATGCGGTACTTTTTTCCACCGTAGGTGGGGGCGAGTTGTACGATATCCGTTACCTTTCCAACGTGAACCGGGACGGACTCTGGGCTCTCAGTGTTGCACACCAGGCTCTGAGCAGAAACACACATATCTGTTCCCACGGAATTGCAAACCAGGTCAGTGGACCGGGGACTCCGGGTCTGATGTATGAAACCCTTGTGGGGGTTTCAATTATTGCGGCATCCGGAGCTGCTTTCAGTACCGGTCCGAGGGCTGCAGGCGGCAAATTCAACGATTACCTCTCTCCCCTGGAATGCCGCTGGTGTGCCGAAGTGGCTCACGCAGCATCCGGAATGTCTCTGGAGGCGGTCAATGAGCTTGCTAAAACCTTTGCTCCTAAATATGAAGAGCTGATCAAGACTCCGGATATAGGAAAACCCGTGGAAGAAGTGTGGGATCTGAAGAATTTCAAGCCCCTGCCGGAAGCGGAAAAGGTATACGACCAGGTACGTGAAGAAGCCGTTAAAAACGGATTTCCTCTCAGCTGATTCAACAGACTGAAAGGAAATGATAAAGCAATCAGGAGAGAAGATATGTCAGATGATATAATCAAGAAACTATACAACGCTGTAATGGAAGGTGAAGCCGAAGATGCGGCAAAGGCGGCTGAAGAAAGCCTTGCTGCCGGAATGGAGCCTTTGACAGTTATTAAACAGGGAATCCAAACTGCTATGGACCTTATGGGGCAGCAGTTTGAAGACGGCGAAGCTTTTCTGCCGGAACTGATGCTCGGTGGAGAGGCGGCAACAGAAGCCATGAATATACTTCTTGCTGAGATACGGAAGCGGGGAGGCGACGGTGCCGAGGCGGGAACGGTAGTTCTTGGAGTAATGTCCGGTGACCACCACGATATCGGTAAAAACCTGGTTAAAGCGGTACTTTCCGCCAATGGCTTTAAGGTTGTAGATCTGGGCATTGATGTCGGAGTCAAGCAGTTTATAGATACTGCAGTACGGGAAGAGGCAAACATTATTGCATGTTCAACCCTTATTACCACATCGCTGCCCTATCAGAAAGAGCTTATCGAAACCCTTAAGGCCATGGGTATCCGGGATAAGTATTCGGTAATTCTCGGTGGTGGACCGGTAACTCCCCAGTGGACAAAAATGATTTCCGCTGACGGATATTCCAACACTGCCGGTGAGTGTGTTCACCTCTGCAATCAGCTTATGGAACGGGCTGCAGCAGGTGGCAGCGAGGAACCGATAATTCTCGGTGCTCTCAAAGCCTGATAATAATATAGCCGGCAGCATATCTGCCGGCTTTTAATAATTATGAACAGCACCCCGAAGGATACACTGCTGGTTATCTGCCAGACAGTCCTCTTCGAATACAGTTTGCTCATTCCTGAAGGAATGCCGATCCATGTAATACCCTTCGAGAAGCACAGCCGGCCTGAAGAGATGCGCGGATACCTGCAGGAGATTATCGACACGGCTTCGGGGGATATCTGCAGGATCATTTTCGGTATCGGTCTCTGTTCCAACAGTGTTGTCGGGCTGACCTCTGCCGATAAGGAACTTGTTTTTCCCAGGGTTCATGATTGTATCGGTCTCTTCTTCGGGTCGCACCGGGAGTTTACTGTTGCTGCAGGAGAGGAAATAGGAACTCTTTACCTGACAAAAGGCTTTATTGAATCAGATGAAGGGCAATGCCATCTGCTTGAGTATCCTGCATACAAGAAACGTTATGGAGATGCCCGCGCCAGGGAGTATATGCAGATGATTCTTGTCCACTACCGAAGGGTCATGCTGCTGAATACCGGAGCCTATAATCTTGAGAAGTGCCGGCAGATTTCCCGGGATTTTGCGGAAGAGTTCTCCCTGGATTTTGAGGAGCGCTCTGTTGGCGGATCCCTTTTTCAACGGATGCTTCAGGGGGAGTTGTCGGAAGACGTAATTTTGCTCTCTCCCGGGGAGACTCTGGAGCTGGAGCGCTTTTTCTGAAATTAACTGGAGATTTATATATGAACGGAAAGGAACTGATATACAAGGTATTGCGCCATGAAGAGGTCAGCCGGCCTCCATGGGTGCCGTATGCGGGAATCCATGCGGGAAAAACAAAAGGCTATAATGCCATTGAGGTTCTGCAGGACCCGGACAAATTATTTGAATCCCTCATGGAGGTGAACCGGCTGTACAGTCCCGACGGACAGACAGTTATGTTCGACCTCCAGCTTGAGGCGGAAATTCTCGGTTGTGAACTGGCCTGGATAGAAAATAACCTGCCTTCAGTAATAAGCCATCCTCTGGAAAAAACCGATGAGGTTCCCGATAAACTGCCCGGTAAGGATGAAGGCCGTCTGCCCATGGTATGGGATGTTATGCGGCGTTTTAAGAAGGAAGCAGGAGAAACTACGGCTCTGTATGGTCTTTTCTGCGGTCCTCTTACCCTGGCCTCACATCTGAGGGGAATGAAGCTGTTCATGAACCTTGTGAAAGCACCTGAATACATCCATAAAATTATCTCTTATACAACTGAAGTAGCACTAACCATGGCGGATTTCTACATAGATGAGGGGATGGATGTTATTGTACCTGTTGATCCCCTTATGTCGCAGATTTCGCCGAAACATTTTGAACAGTTTTTCCTGGAACCCTACACCAGAATCTTCAATCATATTCGCAGCCGTAATGCCTTCAGTTCGCTTTTTGTCTGCGGCAACGCAATTTTCAACATAGAAAACATGTGTCGTACAGCACCCGATGCCATCGCGGTGGATGAGAATGTAAATATGATTGAAGCCAAAAGGATAACAGATACGTACAACGTTGTTATTGGCGGTAACATTCCCCTGACCACGGTGATGCTTTTCGGCAATCAGCAGGACAACATGAAGTTCACCATCGATCTTATGGATCAGATTGAAGGAGCTGGACTCTCTCTTACCAGAAATCTGATTATAGCTCCCGGTTGTGACATGCCCTACGATGTTCCTCCGGAAAATGCCGTGGGTGTGGCACAGGCGGTTCAGGAGAGAGAGGCTATCCGCAGGGTAGTTGAAAAGTACTCTTCCAACAGCGGATTCTCAAATATTCAGGTTAAGTTGCCCGATTATAGCTTGCTGGAAAAGCCTTTAATGGAGGTATTTCTCCTTGACCCCAAGGCCTGTGCAGCATGTACCTACATGCTGGCGGCAGCGGAATCGGCGGATGAAATCCTCGGTGATGCCATTGAGATGAGGGTGTACCAGTACAATACTCCTGGAGATATCGCCAGAATCCAGCATCAGGAGATTCCCTGTCTGCCCTGTATCTATATTAACGGCGAAATGAAGTATCCGTCTATAATACCCTCCACTGAGGAGCTTGTGGGGGCGTTGAAAGAGACGGCTGCCGGCATGTAGATCTCGGTTGGCAGAGCGCCTCTATACCGCTATATTAAAACTGTTGCAGTAAGGAGGCAGCATGAAACTCTACAGCCGCGGACAAATGATTTTTTATACCCTGGCCACTGCCTTGATCGTGGTTCTCATCGCCGCCGGGTTCGGTCTTTTCGGCCGTTCCGCCGGCGGAAATGCGATCCCGGTTTCCGACAGCAAGGCCGCTGTGGAGTCCTCCTTCAATCTGGAAACCAACCCCCTTCCGCCGGAACATGCCTACTTTGTAAACAACAGCAACGAGTACAGTGAGGATGAGCTGCAGAATATCCGTACCTACGAGAGCATGAATCAGGGGGTGGTGAATATTACCACAGAAACCCTGGCACTTAACTGGTTTCTGGAACCTGTGCCTTCTGACGGAGGTACCGGCTCCGGCTCAATTATTGATCGCCGGGGATACATCCTTACCAACTATCATGTGGTGGAGAAGGCCTACAAGGTGCATATAAATCTGGCTGATGGAAGTCAGTACGACGGAGAGGTTGTCGGCAAGGATGCTGAAAATGATCTTGCAGTTGTAAAGTTTAACCCCGGAGGAAAAGAGCTGATTACCATACCTTTCGGTACCTCTTCAAATCTGAAGGTTGGGCAGAAGGTTCTTGCTATCGGTAACCCATTCGGTTATGACCGTACTCTCACAACAGGAATTGTTTCCGGGCTCGGTCGTCCCGTACGGACTTCCTCTAATATGGTTATCCGCGACATGATCCAGACTGATGCCAGTATCAATCCCGGTAATTCCGGCGGTCCTCTGCTCAACTCCCGGGGTGAGATGATCGGTATCAACACCATGATATACAGTCCTTCCGGCGGCTCGGTGGGAATCGGTTTCGCCTCGCCTGTGGATACTGCCCGCAGAATTGTACCTGATCTTATTGAGTACGGTATTGTCCGTCGGGGATGGATTGATCTTGTGCCGGTACAACTTGATATGAACATTGTCCGGTATGCCAGTCTCCCGGTGGAAAAAGGTATTCTTGTGTCCAGGCTTACCCGTGGAGGTGTTGCAGAGCGGGCAGGCATAAAAGGGGGCGATCCGAATAACCCTGTCCGTTATGGACGTTCCGTGCTCTACCTGGGGGGAGATATAATTATAAAGGTCGACGGGGAAGAGACGAAGACTATTTCCGATCTTCTTGGTGCTCTGGAAGACAACCGCCCGGGTGATACTGTTGAAATTGTGGTTCTTCGGGGTAAAAGTGAGAAGACATTTCAGCTTGAACTCTCAGAACGTCCGGAAGATCTGAACTGGAACTGATGTATGGCAGCCTTCACCGTTAAAGCAGCCTACGAACCCGCGGGAGATCAGGGTTCCGCCATAAAATCCCTGGTTGAAGGCATTCAACGGGGTGACCGTTTTCAAACCCTCAAGGGGGTTACGGGTTCCGGAAAGACATTTACCATGGCCAAGATCATTGAGGCCGTACAGAAACCGACCCTAATTGTCTCTCATAACAAGACTCTTGCGGCTCAGCTTTACCGGGAGTTTCTCGATTTCTTTCCCGACAACGCCGTCGAGTATTTTGTCTCTTATTATGATTACTATCAGCCTGAAGCGTATGTTCCCTCCAGGGATCTTTACATTGAGAAAGATGCATCTATTAACGATGAAATAGACCGGCTGAGACTTTCCGCCACATCCTCCCTTATGGAGCGGGAGGATGTAATTATTGTGGCAACTGTCTCCTGTATCTATGGCCTGGGCAGTCCGAAATCTTTCAGCGACATGCGTCTGCGTTTCAAGGTGGGCGACCATGCTGATTCGGCTGTTATTGCCCGGCAGCTAATCGGTCTGCAGTATTCCCGCAATGATCATATCCTGGATCGGGGCAATTTCCGTATCCGGGGCGATGTAATGGAGATCTATCCGGCCTATGCGGAACACGCCTACAGGATAGAACTCGACTGGGATGAGATTGCCCGTATACGGCGTATGGACCCCGTGGGCATGACTGTCCTTGAAGAGACCGACCACTGCGTTGTATATCCTGCCAAACACTTTGTCATGCCCGAAGATCAGGTCCACAAATCGCTTAAGGCAATAAGAGATGAACTTGAGGAGCAGTACGAATCGCTGAGTGCTGCGGGACGGATTGTTGAGGCACAGAGGCTGAAAACCCGTACCGAGTATGATCTGGAGATGATGGAAGAGATGGGCTACTGTTCCGGAATAGAGAACTACTCTCGCCATCTTTCCAACCGTTTTGAAGGAGAACGGCCATCGGTACTTCTTGATTATTTTCCTCCCGGCTTCCTTACCATGGTGGATGAGAGTCATGTAACCCTGCCCCAGGTTGGAGGAATGTATGAGGGCGACCGGTCCCGGAAAACCAACCTGGTAAATCATGGTTTCCGCCTTCCTTCCGCGCTTGATAACCGCCCTCTGATCTTTGCCGAGTTTGAGCAGCTTCTGGATCAGGCCGTCTTTGTCAGTGCTACCCCGGGAGCTGAGGAGATCCGTCGCTCCAGCCAGGTTGTGGAGCAGGTAATCCGGCCCACGGGGCTTCTTGATCCTCCCATAGAGGTTCGGCCCACGGAAGGGCAGATAGAGGATCTTTATGGCGAGATAAAGCAGACCACCGCAGCAGGGTACCGTACACTGATAACTACGCTCACGAAAAAGATGTCCGAGGATCTCACTGATTATCTGAGCGGCCTGGGTGTACGTGTCCGCTATCTGCACTCTGAGATAGAGACCATTGAGCGGGTAGAGCTGCTTACCCAGCTGCGTCAGGGCGCTTTCGATGTCATGGTAGGCATCAACCTTCTGCGGGAAGGACTGGATCTGCCCGAAGTTGCCCTGATTGCAATTCTGGATGCAGATAAAATCGGTTTTCTCCGGTCCGCCACCTCTCTCATACAGACCATCGGCAGAGCTGCACGGAATGCTGATGGCCGGGTTATTATGTACGCCGACCGGGAGTCCCGGGCTATGACCGAGGCTATCAGTGAAACCTCCCGGCGCCGGTCGATCCAGGAGGAGTATAACCGGCAGCATGGTATAACCCCCCAGACCGTTAAGAAAGCTGTTCAGGATATTCTGGTTAGACAGAAGGAAGAGAGCCGGGCCGCAGAAGAGAAGGTTATAGATGTGCTTAAGAACAGCTACAACATTCTTATTCCGAAAGAGAAAGCCGCCCTCATCAAGGCTCTTGAAAATGAAATGCTGGAAACAGCAAAGAATCTGGAGTTTGAGAAAGCTGCTCTTATCCGGGATGAAATCCGGCGCATAACCGGTGCATAGTGTATACACTTCCGGTAAAAAAAAGGCGAAGCCTGACAACCTTTGCCGGCTGTGCTATAATCCAGGCCGGTAACCCATTGAAAGAGAAAGAGTTGTATTAGAATGCAGCGTAGGCGATTTAACGGCAGATTGGCAGTATATTGTATTCTCCTCCTTATAATTCTTCCCTCCTGCACCAGGGAGGAGCCGGTAACATCCATTAATCTTCCCCCCACACCCATTCTCTCCATGAGGGAGAAATGGGGGGTTATAACATCTTCCCACTTGCGAATGCGTTCCGGCCCCGATGCAGCCAGTGATGTTGTTACAACTTTCTGGAACCGCCGGGATGTTGTGCTTGAGGTCTTGAGTCAGTCCGCCAGAAAGCTTGAGGTTGAAGGACGGGAAGGGTACTGGTACCAGGTATCCTATGACGGACTTATCGGCTGGGTTTTCGGTGCATATGTCGAGATGTACAGCACCAAGGAACAGGCTTTAAGAGCTGCCAGGGAAAGCCGGTAGTTACCGGGGAGTGGAATGGATCCCGGATTTATCGCTGCCGTAACCATACCCCCTGCAGCCGGGGCGCTAATCGGCTATGTAACCAACAAAATAGCCATAATCATGCTGTTCCGTCCCCATGAAAAGAAAAAAATTCTGGGAATTCCGGTACCTCTGACTCCTGGCATTATTCCCCGTCAGCGGTATGAGCTTTCAAAAAGTATTGGACGACAGGTTGCCCGGGAGCTGTTTACGGAAGAATCGGTTATGAACCAGCTTGAAACCGATTCCTTTAAAACAGCTGTTCAGGAAGCTTTTCTGAAGACAGGAAGCCAGTGGGCTGAGATGCCGTTAAAATCTCTTTTATCGAGTCTTAAAGGAGACAATAGCTTCATTCCTGCTGTTCTGCAGACTGTGGGCAGCTCTCCGGGACTGCACGAACTTTTAAACAGCTCTTTTACTTCTTTTCTTGAAAACTTTATCTGCGGATCGGAGGACAGCCCCGGTGAACAGGGGTTTCTGGATGTAAAGCTGAGTCAGGCGTGTAGCCTGGGCGATATTGTTACTCCCGGGGTTGAATCTGCAGTGGTGGCAGCCATGGAAAGTGCGTTTCCCCTGCTGAGAGAGCTGATACTGCAGTGGCTTGACCGGCCTTCCACCAGGAACGAGCTTCACAGGCGGGGTATCCTGCTCATGCGGGATGCAGTGGACAGTCTCAACAGTTTTCAGCGTCTTTTTGTTATTGCCGGTCAGTATGACAGAACGATGGAAGAGAAGATGTCCTTTCTGGTGGACAGGTTTACCCTGAATCTAACAGAGAGCATTAAATCACCCAGTACGGCGGAAACTCTAATTACCACCTTCCGGGAATACATCAAAAAAAACAGACGCAGGTCGCTTAAGGAGTTGTTTCAGCGGGATGGAGCACAGGAATTCTCCAGGGCATTCCGGCGAATTCTTGATAAACCGGATCTGATTGCAGATATAGGCAGCTTCTCTCTTCGACAGCTTACGGAGCACCTGCCGGAAAATGTGCTTCTTGGTGATCTGTTGGACTGGAACAGCGGCGGATCAGACCGGCTGGTCCCGGTAGTTTCCGCTGCTGCGGGTGATCTTATCCGCAAGGCTGTTCCCGGAGCCCTTAAAGTGATGGATATTGAGAAACTTGTGGTAAACCGGATTGATTCACTTGCTATTGAGAGAGTTGAGACATTATTATTAGAGGTAATAGAGAAGCAGCTTAAGTGGATCAATATTTTTGGTGCATTTCTGGGAGCAGTCATTGGAGGCGTTCAGGTTTTGCTCTATGTGCTGGGTCTTTAAATATTTAACCGAATTGTAAAGTGATAAGGTGGTACATGACCCGTATTCTGCTGGTTGATACACACTTGGACGATCTTGATTTTATGCAATCCTGTCTCGAGGGAGAAGGCTATCAGGTATTTGCTGCCGAAAGCTCCTGTGAGGCCCTGAATTTTCTTAAAACTGAAGAAATCAATATCTGTGTAATAAGTCTCGATGTGACTGATCCTCCCTGGAGAGATCTGGCAATGGAGTTTCGCAAACAGTATTTTCAGCGACCACTGCAGATTGTCATAACCGCAGGGAAAAAAAAGCTCCTGAATGAATCCCTCGAAGGCGGTGCGGATGATTATATACAGAAACCTTTACGAAAACTGGAATTTCAAACCCGTATCAAAGCTGCTCATATCCGTTTGAAAAGTGAAGTTCGCCTGTATGAGGAACGTGAGTTTTACCGCCAGGCGGTGAAACAGGAAGAAGAGCTGGCCAGTAAAATTCTTGACCGTCATCTTCATTTAAAGCAAACCCTTGAGGTTGTGGAAGGGGAGAAAGAGCAGCTTGAGAAAACCAAAGAAGAGCTGGAGCATATAGCAAAATATGATATGCTGTCGGGCCTCCTTAACCGCATGAGTCTGTTTGCCATTATTGATATTGAAATCGAACGTGCCATGCGCACTAACACTCCTCTGTCTGGGATAATGATGGATATAGACCACTTCAAGCATATAAATGATAATTACGGACATCCGGTAGGCGACCAGGTTATCCGTGAGATTGGTATGAAGCTGCAGGGGACTCTGAGGAAATACGATCATGCCGGCAGATATGGCGGCGAGGAGTTTTTTCTTGTTCTGCCCAATACCTACAAGGATCAGGCGGCTTCCATAGCTGAGCGTTTTCGCATGGCTATTATGGACTGTTGTGTGGAGGCGGAAGGGGCGGTAATAACCTATACCGCCTCTCTTGGCGTGGCACAGTTTAAGAAGCTCGAAACCCGGGAGGCCTGGATTGCCCGGGCTGATTCTGCTATGTACAGGGCAAAAGCAGATGGCAGGAATCAGACCTGCGTTGACTAACCGGCCTGTTCCACTGATTCCCGCATGCGGTAACCCACCCCCCGTACAGTCTCGATATAATTACCCCGGGCTCCCAGTTTTTTGCGTAAACCCAATATCTGCACATCGACAGCTCTCTCTGTAACCGGATAGTCGTCACCCTTAACTGCGCCTATAATCTGACTGCGGGAGAATACCCATCCGGCATTGCGGGAGAGGAATTCCAGGATGGAGAATTCCGTTACACTCAGGTCTACCGGTTCATTCCCGCAGGTTACCTCGTGCCGGGCAAAGTCAATGGTGATATCGTGGATGTTAAATTTTTCTCCCCGGTTCTCATCTTCAGCGGGATTGACCTTTCTGCGCAGAACTGCACGCACCCTGGCGGTAATTATTTTAGGACTGAAGGGTTTGGTGATATAATCGTCTGCCCCGATCTCAAGTCCGAGGATTACATCGGTATCTTCGCTTTTGGCAGTGATCATGATCACCGGAATTTTTCTGGTTTTCGGATCCTTTTTCAGGCGCTGGCAGACCTCAATGCCGTCTACCCCCGGGAGCATGAGATCCAGGATGATAAGATCCGGCGGATTGCTCATTACCGATTTCAGAGCTTCCTCGCCGCTGGCAGCAGTTGATATGATGTAGCCTTCCTTTTTCAGGTTAAAGCCGAGCAGTTCCCGGATATACTCTTCGTCATCAACAATAAGCAGATGTTCTTCTGACATGGTTATTTTCCTTTACCTGTTTAATTCAACTCTTTTTCCGGTGGCGTTATATACAATCAGCTCCGCAATGTTGGTTACATGGTCACCAATCCGCTCTATATACCGTGCTACAAAGGAGAGTTCCAGTCCCTGACTTATTCTCGAACTGTCATCAATCATACAGGAAACCATCTCCCGGGATACCTGTTTATGCAGTTTGTCGATTTCATCATCCATTTCAGCAATTTTCACCGCCTTTTCTGCACTGTTTTCCACCAGAGCTGAAAGAATGTCGTGAATCATGATTATGCTGAGTTCTGTCATGCGGGGAATAATCACAAGGGGTTTAATAAGCTTTTCAAAACCGATCTTCAGCGAGCATTTAGCCACATGGACTGCCTGGTCTGCTATACGTTCAAGTTCGTTGGCGGCTTTTATGGCGGATACGATAAAACGTAAATCGCCGGCTACCGGCTGTTCTGTTGCCAGCAGGATAACGGCCTTATCGTTGATGCGAGTTTCCAGTTCATTTACGGCATCATCATCTTTTATTACCTGTCCAGCCAGGTTTTCATCCCTGGTTTTCAGGGCAAGCAAGGCTTTTCGGATAATATCCTCAACCAGAACACCCATTTTGAGGATATCCTGATGCAGATCATTGAGGTTGGAAGAGAAGTGCCGTCGGGGTACTGAGGACATGGATTGCTGCTCCTTGTATGTCAGCCGAACTTACCGGTTATATAGGCTTCAGTCTGGGGATTTTCAGGGTTGAAGAATATCTGTTCTGTTGTACCGAATTCTTCAATAACACCATTAAGGAAAAAAGCTGTGTAGTCTGAAACCCGGCCCGCCTGCTGCATATTGTGGGTAACAATGATAATTGTGTACTGCTCCTTAAGCTCATCAATAAGGTCTTCGATTCTTGAAGTGGAAATCGGGTCAAGCGCGGAAGTAGGCTCATCCATGAGTACAACATCGGGGTTAACAGCCAGGGTTCGGGCAATGCAGAGTCTCTGCTGCTGTCCACCGGAAATCCCTAAGGCAGGTTTGTAGAGCCTGTCTTTTATCTCGTCCCAGATTGCCGCCTGCCGGAGTGCTTTCTCTACAAGCTCCTCCAGTTCGGATTTGTCCTTCACTCCATGCAGCCTGGGTCCGTAGGCCACGTTGTCAAAAACACTCATGGGGAAGGGGTTCGGCTTCTGGAACACCATTCCAATCCGCTTTCTCAATTCGATTACGTCGTAATCGGTGAAGATATTGACCCCGTCGTAGCTAACTTCTCCGGTGATGCGTACATAGTCAATTATGTCGTTCATTCTGTTCAGGGTTCGCAGGAAGGTGGACTTTCCGCATCCCGACGGGCCGATCAGGGCGGTAACCTTATTGGATTCAACCGACATGCTGATGTCGTGGAGAGCCTGAAAATCACCATAGAAAAGGTTAAGATCTTTGCATTGCAGTTTTATATTTGTATCCATCAGATTCACTCCTAAATTGTCTGTTGTTTTTTCGGGATTCCTCAGGATCCCGCCATGCGGTTCATGCGGCTGATCATTCGTGTTGTAAGTCTGTTTACAATGAGAATGATAAAGATCAGCACTGTACCGGTTGCGAAGGCCCTGTCAAATGAGACCGCTTCAGAGAAGAGCAGGTAGAGGTGCAGGCTCAGCACGCGGGCGGGGGAGCTTGGTCCTGAAACTAACTCATAGCTCGATCCAAGGGTGTAGAGCAGTACTGCTGTCTCTCCGACAACCCGTCCTACACCGAGTATTACTCCTGTAAGTATTCCCGGACTTGCGGCGGAGAGAACCACCTTGCGGATTGTCTCAAGCTTGGTTGCTCCCAGGGCAAGGGAGCCTTCCCTGAAGGTGTCCGGTACTGCTGAAAGAGCCTCCTCGGAGGTGCGTACAATCGTCGGCAGTATCATCAGGGTTATGGTCAGGGTGGAAGAGAGAAATCCAATTCCCATACCGAGGATCTGCACGAAGAATATACGTCCGAAGAGTCCGAATACTATCGAGGGAATCCCGGCCAGGGTTTCCGTACCCATGCGCAGAAGTTTAAGCATTGGTCCCTGTTTGGCATATTCTGTAAGGTAGATTGCGGCAGCTACTCCGATTGGGGTTGAGATAATCAGAGTTGAAAAAATAAGTACCAGGGTGTTTATTATTATATAGGAAATTCCTCCCCATGCTCCAGAACGGGCCGGCGGTTCGAGAAGAAAACTTAAAGTAAGATTCCAGCCGGTCTCTTTATGGATCACCGGAATGGAGGGGAGGCCTTTATCTTTGATAACAGGATAGGGTGCCACTCCCACTGCACCGGGAGTTTCAGCAAGGAATTGAAAATATTGCTCCTGGTCGGAGTAAAGCGGCACGCCTGTTTCAGCAGGAGTTTTCTGCATGTATGTCCTGGTAAACCTGTCGAGAAAGCCGTTACCGTAATCGTAGAGTGCCGGTTTTACCGGAAGATTTATTCCTCCAAGATCCAGCCAGGTTTCGACTTTGCTGCTGAACAGGGTTTTCAGCTGTTCATCATCGAGATCCTGCAGTTTGCGGTTGTTTTCAACCTCCAGTGTAGCAGGGTTGAAAACCAGACCATAATTCCTTACAGGAATAACTTTTACCCCTTTGATTTCTCCCGTGTAATCTGCGGGCAGATATCCTACTGCCCCGGGGGTTGAATGGACCTTCTCAATCATCTCTTCCGGGGTCGAGACGAAGGTTGCATACTTGGAGAATTTCTCCGCATCCAAAAGGAGTGCAGTCTCTGCTTTACTGGCGAAGGAACTGCTGTCACTGCCTGCCTTGAAGGCGAAGGGCTGCACCTTTATATCCTGTTCGGTGTAAAAGCCCCAGTTTTCCCTGCGGGTTTTGGAGAACAGTGTATTGAGCTGGTCCATGGTGAGGGCATGCAACTTGATCTTTTTGTTGACAATCACCTGCAGACCGGAATCGCCGTCAATAGGTAATACCGTTTCTTCAATGGGAAGTACATCGTAGGGAATATACTGCCGGGAGTAGAAACCCCTGTAGAGGATATAACCCACAATCCAAACAAGGATGATTATAGTAAGCCCGGCAAAGGTCCAGATAACACTTCTGGCGATATTTTCCTGCATCTTGCTGATACGGGTTGATTTACTCAGTTCCATTACTTGGTCTCCTTTACAGCCTGCTTCAGGAGAACCTGGACAGAGATGTTGATAATCAGAATAAAAACGAACAGAACCATTCCGGTGGTAAATAGACTCGTCCAGTGATAGTCCGAGGCATAGGACATATCAGTGGCAACGTTCATTGTAAGGGTTCTTGCCAGAGAAAGGGGCCCTGTAGGCATTGTTACAGCGTTCCCGGCAACCATGAGGACCGCCATGGTCTCTCCGATGGACCGGCCCATACCAAGAACAACACCGGCAAGGATACCGGAGTGGGCAGCCGGAATTATTGTCCGGATTATCGTCTGCCAGTGGGTTGCGCCCAGACCCAGTGAAGCCTCTTTAAGCTCCGCGGGAACTGCCCGTATGGAAACCTCGGTAATATTGATAATGGTGGGAAGCACCATTATAGCCAGAACGATGGAGGCGGTAAGCACACCCAGACCTGTTTCCGATGAGGTGAGACTGCGGATTATCGGGGCTATGGCAATATATCCGAAAAGACCGTAAATAACAGAGGGTATACCTGCTAACAGCTCAACCACCGAACGAACAATACTGGCAAATCGCCCTTTGGCATATTCAGCCATAAAAATTCCTACAGAAAGGCCGATTGGCAGAGCCAGGATAAGTGAACCTCCGGTTACCCATAGCGATCCGACTATAAAGGCCAGTATTCCATAATTAGGAGGATTTCCTGTGGGAGACCATTTGGATCCGAAAAGAAAGCTGATAGGGTCGGTTACTTTGAAAAGGGGAATGCCTTCACGAAAAATGAATATGGTTATGAAAACAACACTGAGAACTGAGATGAATGCGCAGAGTGCAAGGAAGCGCTCAATGAAACCTTCCACTGTTCTTTTTAGTTTCAAGACGGGTAACTCCTTCTGAAAATCCTTGATCATAAGAAATAATTTGAGCGTGAAGGCTGGATAAAGGTTTTGTTAAGATTGTGTTAAAAAAAATCCGCCGGCTTTAACAAACCGGCGGATTGTAAAAAATAATCAGAAGAACTGATTATTTGATTTTAATGAATCCCTCTTCTGCAATGATGGCCTGGCCGTCAGCTGAAAGGAGGAAATCAAGGAATGCCTGTTCAACATCACCAAGGGTTCCCTTGTATACGATATTCAGGGGGCGCTGTACGGGGAACTTCTGGGAAAGTACGTTAGCCATGGTGGGCGCAACACCTTCAACAGTTACAGCCTTACAGCCGGGATCTTTCTCGATGTATGCGAAACCGCAGTAACCTACAGCGTAGGGTATAGATCCAACCTTGGAAACCATGTCTCCATTACCGGTGGTGATAATTGCACTGTCAGTGAAGGATGCGTCTTTTCCTACAGCTACTTCAAGAAATGCTGCACGGGTTCCTGAAGCTTCATCACGGTTAACAACAGTGATCGCATGGTCGGGACCGCCAACCTCTTTCCAGTTGCTGATTTTGCCCTGGAAGATTCCAGAGATCTGTTCAATAGAAAGGTTGTCAATGGCTACAGTGTCTTTATTTACAACAACAGCAACACCGTCAAGAGCTACAGCTACACCGATTGCACCGGCTTCTTTTTCGGATTCTTTGATTTCCCGTGAAGCCGCACCGAGGGTGTATGTTCCGTCAAGAGCACCTTTAACACCGGCTGATGAACCGGGAGCATCGTAAGAGATGGTTACATTGGGGTGCATCTCTGTAAACTCATCAATTGCGGGGCGAAGGAAACCTTCGAGGGTGGTTGAACCACCGAACGCATAGTTACCGGAGAGACCATCAGTGTCAGCAGCAGCACCTTCGGACTGTCCGCCAGCGAAAACAAGACCTGCAGTCAGAAGCAGGCATACAAGAACTAAAGCTTTCTTCATTTCGTTCCTCCATAATCGGATTGAATGATTAAATGTTGTGTAAGAAATAGGACCCCGGGGTGAGGGATGTATAAAGGTTATGTTAGGTTTACGTTAATTGCGGAAATTTGCATTACTTTATTTATAATTGATACGAGCTGTCCCTCCATGGTACTCTGCTTTTGATGAAAAAGAGGCGAAAACAGACGGTATTCTTTACCGGCGGCGGAACAGGCGGCCATGTATATCCCGGTCTTGCTGTTATACGGGTTCTCCGGGAACGGGGCTTTTTTGAGTCCCGGGATCTCTACTGGATAGGGTCTGCAAAGGGGATGGAGCGAAGCATTCTTAAAAATGCAGGAATTCAGTATGTCTCTGTACCTGCGGGAAAATTAAGACGCTATTTTTCTGTCAGAAATTTCCTGGATATTTTCAATATCACCTGGGCTGTTTTTAAAAGTCTGGGGTTGATGCTCTATAAGCGACCGGTTCTGCTCTTTTCCAAAGGCGGCTATGTCTCCGTCCCTCCTGTGCTTGCCGCACGCCTCTGTCGTGTTCCGGTTATCACCCATGAGTCTGATCTTGATCCCGGGCTTGCAACGAGAATAAATTCACGCTTTGCAGATCGTATCTGTATCTCCTATGAAAGGACCGCCGGTTATTTTCCGGAAAACCTGCGGAATAAAACTGTACTTACCGGCAATCCAATAAGACCGGAAGTTCTTGCCGGGAATTCTGCTGCAGGAAAGACGCTTTTCGGCCTGAGGGGCGATAAACCGCTTATTTTTGTAATCGGCGGCAGCCTTGGTGCTTCTCAGATAAACTCTCTTCTTGCCGAGGTTCACGGGGAACTTCTTTCCTATGCTGAAATTATTCATCAGACAGGAGCAGGTAACGGTGAGGATACATCCGTGGAAGGCTATGTTCGGAAAGAGTACATCAATGAGGAGATTCCCCATATTCTGGCCGCTGCAGACCTGATAATTACGCGGGCAGGAGCGGGAACCCTCTGGGAATGCGGCACTTTGGGCAAGGCCATGATTCTTATTCCCCTGGACACCTCCGGAAGCAGAGGAGATCAGCTGCGCAACGCAGCCTTCTTTCAGGAAAAGGGTGGTGCCGTGGTTCTGGACGGGGAGGAGGCCCGAGCTGATAATCTGAAGAATGCAGTACTCGACCTTCTTAATTCTCCGCAAAAACGGGTTGCCATGGGAAAATCTGCTGCATCAATCACGCAGATGTCCGGGTCCGGTATGTGTGCCGATCTGGTGCAGAACATGGTAGAAAACGAGAGAATCGGATAGTGGATAGTCCCGGAGTCCTGGATTACATCTTTGCCGCAATTATATTTATTGCTGTTGTTCGCTGTGTCTTCAGGGGATTTGTGGCGGAAATCGTGGCTGTGGCAGCCCTCGGCGGCGGGATTCTCTGCGGTATTCTCTTTTCCGCACCCGGTGCGGATATTATCGCCCGCGGCATGGGAGAATCAGAATGGAACAGGGTAATTGCTTTTCTGATTATCTTTCTATTCGTATATTTGGTAATGAAAATCTTAGAAGGGGTTCTTTATCGTATGATAGAGTCGGTGAATCTTGAGAACCTCGACAGAGCTCTGGCTTTTTTTCTTGGACTTATAGAAGGAACTGTTGTCTCGCTTCTGATTCTTATTCTGCTGTTGAATCAGCCCTTCTTTGATGTACATGAACTGATAAACAACAGCATCGCTGCGGGGCTTGTGGGTGATTTTCTTCCCTTGATTCAAAGCGGCAGTGCTGTTATTCCGGAAAAGGTGTTTTAACAAGGTGTTTGAGAATATTCTTGGCCAGGAGCATGTGGTTAAAAGGCTGGAGGATGATATTTCCTCCGGCAGTCTGGCATCGTCAATGCTCTTTTTCGGCCCCAACTACAGTGCCAAGCTTTCCACCGCCCTGGAGCTTGCCAGGGTTCTCAGTTGTCAGAAAGAGGCTCTCTGGTCCTGTTCATGCGGCAGCTGCCGTCGACAGCGGGAAATGACCCATCCCGATCTGCTTATGGCAGGTCCCAGGTATTTTCTGCGTGAACTTGACGGCTCCGCCGAAGTTCTGAGAAGGACGCAGCAGACTTTTGCCCGTTATCTTATGATCCGGGCTGCCCGTAAGCTCACCCGCCGCTTTGATCCCTGGATATGGGAGGGGGAAGAGTCCAAACTGAAAGGTGTACGCAGCAGTCTTGATGCTGTAGAGGAAATTATCGACAGCATCGGTCCTTCATCTGGTGAAATCCCAGTTAAGGCACTGGAAAAACAGATAGCATCTCTTAACGGAGAAGCCGCCAGAATTGTAAAATCTGTCAATCTGTCCCATATCCCCATCTTTATGATCCGGAATATAGCTGCCTGGGCCCACACTACCGGACAGGGCCGGGGAAAAACCATTCTTCTTGAAAATGCCGACGCCATGCTGGACGGAGCACGCAACGCCCTTCTGAAGATTCTTGAAGAACCGCCGGAAGGCGTTCACTTTATTCTCACATCAACCAGGAAGGGCTCGCTTCTGCCTACCATTATCAGCCGTCTCAGGCCCTACGGTTTTCGGGAGCGGGATAAAGAGGGTGACAGTGAGGTTCTGGAGCGTATTTTCCGGGAACCCTCAGGCGAGTACTCTACACTCAGGGAATATTTCCTCGGTTTTGACATAGGGACAGCCGAACTAAGGCATCATGCCGGAACGCTGGTCAACCTTGCCCTGGGACTTCCTTCAGAAGGTGATCTGTCTCAGATTTTCACCCTTCTCGGTGAAGGGAAGGAACGTTTTATTCCCCTCCTGGAGGAGTCGGAAGGGGTTTTGCATGAGATGCTGCGTGTACGGGAGGGCTATCCCCCGCTTGACGCTCTTGAGCGGCTGCACCGTAAACTCCAGCGGTCAAGGCGAATGTTTGAGAGCTATAACCAGAATCCGGATATTCTCCTAGAAGGGCTGCTGTACGGAGGCGGCGCGTGAGAAAGTTTCTTAACCGGGCCCTTAAGATGATCAGCAAACTTGATATTGATCAGATCCGGCAGCTGATGATGCATGTGGTCCAGGAGAATGAACTGCTGGAGATGGTTCTTTATTCGATGACCGACGGCGTAGTTGTGCTGGATGAAAAGCATAACATTATTCTCCTTAACAAAGCTGCTGAGAGGCTTCTGCCTTTTAAAAGCGGTGATGCTCTGGAACGCCCTCTCTGGGATGCTCTGGGGGACAGCTCATTCAGCAGCTTTTTTCACAAGGCTTTAATGAACCAGGAGAATATAGAAGACAAGGAGATCGCCATTCAGTCCGGTGGAAGCACCAGGGTTATGTCCTGTACCATGATGCCCCTTGTGCGGGATGGAAAGATTCAGGGCGGACTGCTGCATATTGAGGATGTAACAGAAAAGAAAGGCAAGGAGGCCCGGTTGCGCAGGGCGGAGAACCTTGCCGCCCTGACAACCCTTACTGCCGGAGTTGCCCATGAGATAAAGAATCCCCTGGGGTCGATAAGCATTCATATCCAGCTTATTCAGAAAGCCCTGAACAAGCTGCCTGAACTTGAGGATAACAGCAAGATCAGTATGATGCAGAATTATCTGGATATTGTTAATGAAGAAGTGGAACGGCTTAACGGAATTATTGTTGATTTCCTCTTTGCAGTACGCCCCATGGATATGAATCTTGTCGGGCAGGATTTGAATGAGCTGATCCGGGAGCTGTTTGAGTTTATGCACTATGAACTGGAAGAACAGGGAATTGAACTTGTTCAGAACCTTGAGCAGGATCTGCCGTCTCTGCAGCTGGATGCAAAGTACCTGAAACAGGCGCTTCTGAATATTGTCAAGAATGCCATATCCGCCATGCCGGAGGGCGGAACCTTGACTGTGATAACAGAAATGAAGGACGGGCAGGTGCAGCTTGTTGTAGCAGATACGGGAGTTGGGATTCCCGAGGAAAATATGGCCAAGATTTTCGAGCCATACTTTACCACCAAGGATTTCGGCTCGGGACTTGGATTGACCCTGGTTTACAAGATAATCAAGGAACATCAGGGAGAGATCAATCTTCACAGCCGTGAGGGAGCGGGAACAAGTTTCACCATTTCCCTACCGGTACCGCAGAAAGAGAAACGGCTTTTAGGATGGAAGAGCGATGAAGTTTAATATTCTTATTGTTGATGATGAGAAGAATATCCGTGAAGGTCTGGGAAAGGCTCTGGAACTGGAGGATTACCAGGTTTTTCTGGCGGAGAACGGTAAGGAGGCCCTGAAACAGCTCAACTCGGAAGAGATTGATCTGATTGTTACCGATCTGAAGATGCCGGAAATGTCCGGTGAAGACCTGCTTAAGAAAGTATCCTCCGCATATCCCACCGTGCCGGTGATTATTCTTACCGGTCACGGGACCATTGAGTCCGCGGTAAATGCCATGCGGGACGGGGCGTATGATTTTTTAACCAAACCATTGAATCTGGACCGTCTTTCCCTGCTGGTGAAGCGGGCCCTGGCCAACCGTGAACTGGTGCTCCAGCATCGTGCTCTGCAGGAAGAGATAGACCTTATCGGAGAACGCAACCGATACGCTAATATAATAGGGAAAAGCTCCCAGATGCGCCGGGTCCTTGAAGTTGTAGAGCAGGTAGCAGCCACAAAAGCTTCGGTGCTTATAACCGGCGAAAGTGGAGTTGGTAAGGAGCTGATTGCCGACGCTATCCACAAACTTTCACCCCGGAAGGATAAGGCCAGTATCAAGGTCCATTGTGCCGCACTGAGCGAGAGCCTTCTGGAAAGTGAGCTTTTCGGCCATGAGAAAGGGGCATTTACCGGTGCTGTAGCCCGCAAACGCGGACGCTTCGAGCTTGCTCATATGGGTACCATTTTTCTTGATGAGATCGGCGAAATCAACCAGTCGGTGCAGATTAAGATCCTGCGGGTACTGCAGGAAAAACGGTTTGAACGGGTGGGCGGAGAAGAGACTCAGGAGGTTGATGTGCGCATAATTTCCGCCACCAACCGGGACCTTAAGGCTGAAATAGAAAAAGGTAATTTTCGTGAAGACCTTTATTACCGGCTGAATGTGGTTAATATCCATGTTCCACCCCTGAGAGAGCGCAAGGAGGATATCCCTCTTCTGGCTGCTGCATTTCTCAAGGAGTTCTCTGAAGAAAATGGCAAGCCACTGGAAGGCATCGACCATAAAGCTAATCTTGCCCTCTATAACTACTCCTGGCCGGGAAATATTCGGGAACTGCGGAATTCCATTGAAAGTGCAGTGGTAATGTGCAAGAACAGCGTTATTGGTATTGAAGATCTTCCCCCAAGCGTGGTTTCCGGCGAAGAGGGTACGTATATCAAGATTGACCTCGGTGTGAGCATGGCCGAAGCGGAGAAGGTTATAATCGAAAGCACCCTGAACTACTGCAATGGTAACAAGAGTAAAACTGCAGATGTTCTGGGTATAGGCCGAAAAACACTGCATCGCAAGATCAGCGAATACAGTATTGTCGAGATATAGAAAAATCTGACTTTATTCTTTCAGCGTCCTGCCTGCCAGGCTTTTATACTGCGGAAGGCTTCAAGAATCTCACGGGTGTTTCTGCCCGCCTCAGGAGAACTGTTTCTGTCAGGATGGTAAGTATAGAGCAGTTCCCTGTAGGCTTTCTGAGCATCCGATAAAGGGGCTCCCGCCTTCAGTCCCAGCCTGATGTAGGCTTTACGCACAGCTTCGGGAATATTTCTGCCGGGATCTGCTGCATCGGGTACAGCCTCACCGTCGAGAAAACTGTTCAACTCCTCCCAGGCATCACGCATATCACTGTCTTCGTACTCATGATGATCACGGGATGAAGATTTCAGTGGATCATTCATCACTGAGCGGACAATACGGCTGAAGCGGTCAAATATCTGGGACATTCCTACTCTCCGTAGAAGGAGGCTTCATCAAAGAAAAAGTCCCCGGTAAAGACATACTCGCCGCCGCCGGTGCAGAGAATTTCCTGTGTTGCCGTTTTCCACTCAATGAAAAATTCCTGCTTTCCGATACGGGTCATGAGGGAACTGCCCCCGAATCCCCTTACCGCTGTTGAGACTGCGGCTGCTCCTGCAGCAATAGAAAGCTCCTTGTGGCCATTCTTTTTCCATTGAGGAGCTACGAGTATATCATCATCTGAATAGACCTGTACAAAGAGAGGGGTAAAACTGCTTCCGCTTATTGAACTGCCGCTCATTGCTTTTGCTATATGACCTGTACCTTTTCTGGGATCGTTTTCAAAGAATACCGTACCCCACAGGGTATGCAGTTGCACCGGGGTCAGGGGGTAGCTACTGTTTTCCAGGGTGAAGAAGATTCCGCCTTCGCTGGAGATCTCTTCCTGCAGAGGGGTTCCCTCCGTATCGAGTGGCGTTCCCAGGGAAATCCTGAAATTTGCACTGTCAATTGCTTCTATGGTGCGGATTCCCGTGGGAACCTCCACAGTGATCGCCTTTGTGCCGGAGAATCCGGAATCAAACAGGTAGCGGGCAGCTCCCATGAGGGGATCGTAAAAACGCTTGAGTTCCCGGCCTTTAGCCGTAAAGTAGCGGATTTTCGCCCCCGCTTCGGGATGATCCAACAGATAGGCTGCTCCGTTGCCTCCGACCCCTTTGTGTCTTCGGCAGATGCGGGCAGTCAGGACAGGGAGCAGCTTTTCGTCGGGAATCGCCTCTCCCATAAAATTGATTAGAAGAAAATCATTGCTTCCCACAGACAGCTTGTAGAAGGGCAGGTTCACGGCAGCCTCCGGACCCTATTCCAGAAGCTGCTTGTGCAGTGTTTTGATTGCAGAATCACCGTGTTCTGCAGGCACAACCAGAGAGAGGTTTATATCTGATGAACCCAGAGAAACCATCTGGATAGGCACGCCGTCCAGCGCGGCAAATACCCTGGAAATAAGCATTGAATCTTTCCAGAGGTTAAGACCCACCAAGCAGATGATGCTCACATCCTTCATTACCTTCACCTGGCCGATTTTTTCAAGCTCTGTGGTGATTTCATCAATATAAACCATTGAATCTATGGTCATGCTGACGCTCACCTCAGAGGTTGCAACCAGATCGACGGGGGTATGGAAGTCGTTAAATGTGGAGAATATCCGGCTCAGGAAGCCGTAAGCATTCAGCATACGCGAGGAAGATACATTAATAAGGGTAATGCCTTTCTTCCCGGCAATCGCCCGCAATCCGGTTCCTTCAGCTTTTCCACTAATAAGGGTTCCGGGATTTTCAGGTTCTCCGGTATTTTTGACATAAACCGGTATATTGTGCCGTACCGCAGGCTGAATGGTAGAAGGATGCACTACTTTTGCACCGAAATAGGCAAGTTCGGCTGCTTCATCGTAGGTGATGGATTTGATGGTCCTCGCCTGGGGTACCAGTCGGGGATCTGAGGTGAGAATCCCGTTTACATCAGTCCAGATCTGTACCTCGTCAGCCTTGAGTGCCGCACCGAAGATCGCTGCACTGTAATCGCTGCCGCCTCGTCCCAGGGTTGTTGTTGTACCATCGCTGTTGCTTGAAATAAATCCCTGGGCAATGTACAGCCGGTTTTTGTGAGGTTTTATGTATTTGTGAACTGCCTTGTCTGTAGCGTCAAACTGAGGCACCGCTGCAGTGAAGTTGCTGTCTGTTATAATGCACTTCCGGGAATCAACCCACACAGCCTCCATTCCCCGGGATACTGCCCTGTGGTAGATCAGCTTGGTGGAGAGGAGTTCTCCGAAAGCGAATATCGCGTCTCTGCTTCTAAGGCTGCACTCATGCAGCAGGCTGGATCCCCGTACAAGGGCGATCAGTTGCAGGTACAGTTCGTCTATATCGTTTCTGCATGTGGAGAGCTGTTTGTTCTCAAGGAAATCCTCAGCTACAGAGAGATGCCGGTCTTTCATTTCCACTAACAGTTTTTCCGCTTCAATGAAATTTCCATCTTCTGCAAGCCCGGTAATTGCAACCAGAGTGTCGGTAATTTTTGCCATGGCGGAAGAGACCAAAAGCGGTGAATTATCAAGCTGCGCCGCGGCGATATCCAGCGCCTGATCTATCCGCTGAGCGTCCTGAACTGAAGTTCCTCCGAATTTCATTACTACCATACCAAGCTCCTTAAGGATTAAATCCTTCCCGTTTCGTAGATTTCGTGTATCAGATTAGAGCTTTCATCTAGTACCATGAAGAAATTGCATTGTCAACGCGTGGGGCTTCGGAGGACTCGTAAACCCCGCCTCTTGCTTGAAATTTTTATCATCTGCAGAGATAATCATTGGAGGGGGAGTGAATTATGAATAACTATGCATCTGTATTATCCAGGCTGCGGGAAGCGGCTGCCGGGCGCACTGCACACCGGCCGAAGGTTGGAGTTATCCTCGGTTCGGGACTCTCCTCGATTGCAGATTCCCTTGATGGTGAAGTTATTGATTATGGCGAACTGCCGGATTTCCCCAGACCAACTGTTGAAGGTCACCGCGGGTTTCTGAAGGTGACTTCCGAATATGCATTGCTGGCTGGAAGATTTCACTACTATGAAGGCCACCCCATGGGTGATGTGGTAAAACCAGTCCTTCTGCTCAGGGCTATGGGAGTGGAGCGACTTATTGTCACAAATGCCGCAGGGGGAGTAAACCGCAGTTATTCTCCCGGGCAGATCGTTCTGATAAAAGATCATATCAATCTTATGGGGGCCAATCCTCTTACCGGTCCCAATGATTCGTCCCTGGGGCCCAGGTTTCCGGATATGAGTAATACCTACTCCCGGGAGCTGCGGAAAAAAGTGAAAGAGACCATATCCCCGGCTCCTGCAGAGGGGGTCTACGCCGGTTTTCCCGGACCCTGTTACGAAACTCCTGCCGAGATCCGCATGGCGGAAGCCATGGGTGCGGATATGGTCGGCATGTCTACAGTGCCGGAGGCGGTTATGGCAAATTACCTCGGAATGCAGACTGTCGGTTTTTCCTGTATAACCAACATGGCTGCAGGAATTCTTGATCAGCCCCTGAATCACACAGAGGTAATAGAAACCGCTGCAAGGGTGGAGTCACAGTTTCGCAGCATAGTGGAGTCTGTTATGGAGATCCTTCTTTAGGAAACCGCATCAGCGCATGAAAATAGAGAACTACCTGCTCTCACCAGTCCGGGAGAATATTCTCTCCGCAATCGAAGATGCCGGAGGGAACGAAGTCTTTTTTATTGGAACCCTTAACGAGGAAGGACTGGTGTCAACAGTTATGGTGGGTGCCCGGGGAAACGAAGTTTCGGTACCCGCACTTACCCCGTTTCTGGAAAATGCAGATGTTGTTCTGCATAATCACCCTTCAGGTAATCTGAAACCCAGCGGTGCGGACCTTGGAATAGCCTCTTTCCTGGGAAACCGCGGGGTGGGTTTCTATATCCTGGATAACCTGGTGGAAAATATCTATGTAGTGGCGGAGGCTGTTTCCGGGGAAGATATCAGCGAAATTGACCCGGATTATATTGAATCCCTGCTTGCTCCTTCGGGGCCGCTATCGGAACAGATCCGTTACGAGAAGCGTGATACCCAGATAGGCATGGCCCGGATGGTCACCGACAGCTTCAACCGTAATAATGTGTCCCTTATAGAGGCCGGAACCGGCGTAGGGAAGTCTTTTGCCTATCTTCTGCCTGCCATTGCCTGGGCAGAAACCAATAAACAGAGGGTTGTTCTGTCAACGGGAACAATCAATCTGCAGAATCAGCTTCTGGACAAGGATATTCCCACGGTTTTGAAAATTATGCAGTCAAAGGTTAATTGTGCCCTGGTGAAGGGCCGGGGGAATTATCTCTGTTATCATCGTCTTGAAGAGACCCTTGAAGAGGATTCCCTCTTTCGTGAAGAAGGTGGCGATCTGGCAGCCATAAAGGTGTGGTCGGAAATTACTGATACCGGTTCTATGAGTGATCTTCCGCTTTACCCATCCAGGGAGCTCTGGAGCAAGGTTAATTCCGAAGCTGACAGCTGTCTTGGCTTGCGCTGCCGGCACCGGGAGGCCTGTTTTGTTATAAAAGCGAGGAGACAGGCCGCCTCGGCCCAGGTTCTAGTGGTGAACCATCATCTGCTTTTTTCGGATCTTGCACTGCGTCTGGAATCCCTGGGCTTTGAAGGTACGGCGGTACTTCCCCCTTTCCACAAGATCATCTTTGATGAAGCTCATAACATAGAGCGAAATGCCACCTCCTACTTTTCCTCAGGTCTCTCCAGACTGTCGGTTTATAAACAACTGGCCCGGCTGCACAGAAAGCGGCGCAACCGGGTTTTCGGAGCTCTTGTCAAAGTTGAAGCTCTTCTTCCGGATACTGCCGTGAGCAGTAAAACGCCTCAGGCCATACAGAATATCCGTGATGCCTTTGAGGAAGCGGAAAAGGAACTGGATGGAATGTTGGATTCCGCCGGCACATGGAGGCTCAAGGCCTCCGGGGATGAAAAGTTGTCAGATCTGGTGTTGGATGTCCTGAATCAGGTTCATCGTCCCCTGGGAGAGCTCTATTCGCTTCTGGGACGTATTGCCGAGTCGGTGCCGGAGGAACATCTGGAAGAGCCGGCCCTCCACGAACTTAAAGTAATTCAGCGAAGGATCGCGGGTTTTCTTTCGGTCTGTGACAGCTTCAGGGATTTCCGCGAACGGCCTGACCAGGTTTTCTGGCTGGAAAAAAAGCGGCTGGGGAAGGATTTTCACCTGTTCTACAATGCCAGTCCCCTAAATATCCGGACCCTTATGCGGGAAGCTGTGTATGATCCCTTCGATACAGTGGTTATGACATCTGCTACTCTGACGGTTCGAAAGGAGTTTGCCTACTGGGAGGAACGTATGGGGCTGATTGACTACCCCCATATGAGTGCGGTGTTTGCTTCTCCGTTCCCCTATCAGGCTAATGTTCTGCTCTGCATCCCTGAAGGGGCTCCTGATCCGCAGCAGTCGGAATATACCGATTTCAGCGCACGCTTTGCCCTGGAGTTGCTTAAAATTAGTGAGGGCAGGGGGCTGCTGCTGTTCACCTCATACTTCATGCTGCGCTCTGTGTTTGAAACAGTTGCCCCGGAACTCGAAAGGGCGGGGATTACCGTACTGAAGCAGGGAGACGATGACAGAACAAGACTGCTTGAACGGTTCAACAACGATACCGGAAGCGTTCTATTTGCCACGGAATCCTTCTGGGAGGGGGTGGACAGTCCTGGGGAGACCCTGACCATGCTTATTCTGTTCAGGCTCCCCTTTACCGTGCCCTCGGATCCGGTACTTCAGGCTCGGATGGAAGCCGTGGAAGCTGCCGGGGGAAACTCCTTTTTTCAGCTCTCTCTTCCTCAGGCGGTGATGCGCTTCAAACAGGGATTCGGGCGGCTTATCCGCAGTCAGACGGACAGAGGAGTAGTGGTTGTCTGCGACCCGCGAATTCTGCGAAAAAGCTACGGACGGATTTTTCTGCAGTCCCTGCCGGAAACCCGGAGATCCTTCGGCTCTGAAGACCAGATATTGCGTGAAGTGGAAGATTTTCTCTACCCCTGATTTACTGCTGTATTCAGGCAGGGGTATAAAAAAACCTCCCGCAGATAAAAGCGGGAGGCCCGAGTTCTATAAAAGACCGGATCAGTCAATTACAGCCATAATGTCGGACATGCGGACCAGCAGCAGGTCCTTGCCGTCAACTGTGATAGTTGTTCCGGCATATTTGTCGTACATTACTTTCTGACCGACTTTCACTGTAATGGTTTCATCGTCACCCACTGCTTCAATAATTCCTGACTGAGTTTTTTCCTGAGCTGTCTGGGGGATAAAGATCCCGCTTGCAGTCTTCTCTTCCATTTCTTCAAGTTTGATGAGTACGCGGTCGCCAATAGGATTAACCTTCATTCATTCCTCCTGTATATATTTCCACCGGGGAAAATTACCTAAGTGTTTACTGAATTCGTTCTGAAATATACGGAGTGAGGGAAAAAGGGTCAAGGGCGCCTATTGCCGATTTGCTTCTGTGTAAGTATTTTATCTCCTGGAGTTACGATGCATACGAGCAAAAGATTGTTCATCAGTGGAAAGCGGCTTCTTGCGCATCATCGGCCCAGGGTCGCTCTTGAGTATCTGCGTCAGTCAGTAAAGCGATGCCCGGTCAGCCAGCGGCATGAGCTTGTCATGAGGCTCCTCTATCTTGGGATTGCCCTTAAAAAAGTCGGAATGCCCTCATCAGCACTAAAAACTTGGAAAACTGCCAGAACTGTTGCTCCCCGGAGTTATGCCGGAAGAATGGCTGACCGTTTTATCAACGATTACGGTATGTTAAGGCAGGCGAACCGGAGCCTGGATGACTGGAATGCCTTCTATGCTATTCAGTTGAGGAAGTACCTCAGTTCCAAACGAAGCCGTAAACTCGGAAGTCAGGGCGAAAAGGACATGATCTGGGACCTTATTTACGAATACTGGCAGGGTATTGTCCACTCCGGAGTTCTGTGTAATAAGGATCTCTGCGAGAAGCTTGAACTCTTTGAATCCATAAGAATAATTTTTCCCTATTTCTCACTTCCCCTTGAGGATGAAGAAGAACAAGAGGTTATTGCCGTGGATTTTCACCGCCAGTACCGGGTAAATGGCTCGGATCCATGCCCCTGCAGGAGCGGTCTTGCCTATTCTCAGTGCTGCGGGCGCACTCCGGCGGAGGAAGAACTCCTTTTTGGTCTTTTTTGACGCAGTACGGGAGGGAAAAATCAATACTGGGTAATTATGACCCACGAGGTAAAAGGCTTTAATATTATTAAAATTATAATGATATATAAATCACTGCAGTGTAAGGAATTATAAAATTTGTTAGATTTGTGTTTGTTGGCACAGGGCTTGCTTTATAGTATACAGGAGGCAATAATGGCTCAAACACGACAGTACACAGGTAAAAGAAGTTCATATGATGATGAAAATGTTCTCTCCATGTACCTTAAGGAAATCAACCGCATCCCCCTGCTGACCAGGGAGGAAGAAAATAAATATGCCCGCGCCGCTGAAAAAGGTGAGCAGTGGGCAAAAGATAAACTGGTTCAGGCCAACCTTCGCTTCGTGGTTAACGTTGCCAAAAAATATCAGAATCAGGGTCTGCCTCTGACCGACCTGATCAGTGAAGGCAATATCGGCCTTATGAATGCCATAGAGCGTTTCGATGTAGATAAAGGGTACCATTTTATTTCCTATGCGGTATGGTGGATCCGTCAGGCTATTCTGAAAGCAATCTGCGAGAAATCCAGAATGATCCGTCTTCCCCTGAACCGGGCAAACGAGCTGGTACAGATTGAAAAAGCGCGCAAGGAGCTGCAGTCCGGTAAGGCTGAAGACCCGGAGCTTAAAGAAATTGCCCGGGCGGTAAACATGGACGAGAGCCATGTTCAGGATCTGATCAACATTTCCAGAGATCTTGTCTCCCTGGAGACTCCGGTTTATAACGAGAAGGATTCTTCCCAGTTAGGTGATTTCATTGAGGATTCAGGGTATGAGCAGCCGGAAGATGCGGCAATTGAAAACTCTCTGATTGCAGATATCAATGAGGTGCTTAACACTCTTACAGATAAGGAGTCAGAGATAATCCAGTACCGTTTCGGTCTCAACGGGTACAGCCCTCTTTCTCTCAAGGAGATTGGAGATAAATATAATCTCACTAAAGAGAGGATTCGCCAGATTGAAAAAAAGGCGATAAAACGGTTGCAGCATCCTTCAAGAAGTCAGTATCTGGAAGCGTATACCGCCTGATTTTGTCTCATATAGTGAACATACGGCCCCGAAATCCAATTATATGGGATTTCGGGGCTTTTTTTATGGACAGAACAGGGTTATAGTGGTGACTGGTAAGACCAATATCGTGAATCCCGTACCGGCGATGAAGGACCGGTATAAAATATATGGAGGAAAACAGTTATGGAGAAATTCGTCTATTTCTTCGGTAACGGACAAGCTGACGGAAGTGCATCCATGAAGGCGCTTCTTGGAGGAAAGGGGGCAAACCTGGCGGAAATGACCACCTTGGGTATTCCCGTCCCCCCTGGATTTACAATCTCGACTGAGGTGTGTTATTCCTACTACAGAAACAACCGTTCTTATCCCGAGGGTGTTTCAGAACAGATTGACAGGAATCTTGATCAGCTGGAGAAGCTGATGGGCAAGAAGCTGGAGACCATAAGGATCCGCTGCTGGTTTCTGTACGCTCCGGCGCAGCAGTTTCCATGCCCGGTATGATGGACACAATTCTAAATCTTGGCATGAACGACAAAGCGGTGAGCGGATTGAGTGAGCTTACCGGAAATCCCCGCTTTGCCTGGGATGCCTACCGCAGATTTATCCAGATGTTTGCCAATGTGGCTATGGGGCTGGATATTAACATCTTTGAAGATATTCTTCATTCAATGAAAAAAAAGAAAAAAGTTGAAGAGGACACCCACCTTACCGCTGAAGATCTTGAATCTCTGGTTGATCTCTACAAAACAGCATATAAAAAGGCTGCAGGAAAGGCTTTTCCCCAGGATCCCAAGGTACAGCTCAGTCATGCAATCGATGCTGTCTTCGGCTCCTGGAACAATCCCCAGGCCATAAAGTACCGCAGGATAAATGAGATAGATGATCTTCTGGGAACAGCGGTAAATGTGCAGAGCATGGTTTTCGGAAATTTCGGCGATACCAGCGGCACCGGAGTCTGTTTCAGCCGCGATCCTTCCACGGGAAAGAATATTTTCTACGGGGAGTTCCTTATGAATGCCCAGGGGGAAGACGTGGTAGCGGGGATTCGCACTCCTCAGCCGATTACAACCCTTAAGAAAACCAATGCACTGGCATACAAAAAGCTGGTGGATCTCAAAGACACCCTGGAGAATCATTACCGGGATATGCAGGATATGGAGTTTACCATTCAGGAAGGAGAACTGTTCATACTGCAGACCAGAAATGCAAAACGCACCGGTGCTGCGGCGGTGAAGTGTGCTGTGGACATGGTTGACGAAGGCGCCATAGACCGTAAAACCGCAGTAATGCGGGTTACACCTGCACAGTTGGATCAGCTTTTTCATCCGAACATTGATCCGAAGCAGAAGCAGGATATGCAGCTTCTAACCAGGGGGCTCAATGCCTCTCCCGGGGCTGCAGCAGGGCAGGTGGTTTTCAGTGCGGAAGATGCGGAACGGTGGGTGTCTCTGGGTAAAAAGGTTCTTCTGGTAAGAAAGGAAACCAGTCCTGAGGATATAGGCGGAATGCATGCCGCAGAAGGTGTACTTACATCCACCGGTGGAATGACCAGCCATGCGGCAGTTGTTGCCAGAGGAATGGGAACTCCCTGTGTAGCCGGCTGCAAGGACCTGAATATAAACGGAAAAGTATTCAGCGTGGGCAGCAGGAAGTTCAAAGAGGGAGACTGGGTTACCATTAACGGTACTACCGGGGAAGTCTTTGCAGGAAAGGCTGCGCTGGTGGTACCTAAAATGACAAAGGATCTCAGCCGACTCCTGTCCTGGACTGATGAAATTCGTAACTCCGCAGAACGAGGAAATGTGGCCGGGAAGGGCTTCTCTATCCGTACCAATGCGGACCAGCCTCAGGATGCGGTTCTTGCCCGCAGCTTCGGTGCAGAGGGCATCGGCCTCTGTCGTACAGAACATATGTTTTTCGAGGACGGCAAGCTGCCAATCTTTCAGGAGATGATTGTTTCCGATACCACGGAAGAGAGAAAAAAGGCGCTGAAACGGCTGCTGCCTCTACAGAAAAAGGATTTCAAGGGAATATTCAAAGCCATGGCGGGCAAACCGGTCACCATACGCCTGCTTGATCCGCCACTCCATGAGTTTGTTCCTTCCACGCCGGCAGATATAAAACAGATAGCCGCCGATCTCGGAATAAAGCCTGCGGCGCTGAAGGCTAAAATAGAATCTCTCCATGAAGCCAATCCCATGCTTGGTCACCGGGGATGCCGCCTTGGTGTAACTTTTCCTGAAATTTATGAAATGCAGGTGGAAGCAGTTATTCAGGCTGCCTGTGAGGTTCAAAAGAGTGGTGTTGAAGTCTTTCCGGAGATTATGATTCCCCTGGTGGGCACCCAGGAGGAGATTGAGATTCTGCGGGAGCGTGCATGCGGGGTGGCAGAAGAGACTCTGAAAAAGAGGAAGGTTGAAATAAAGTATGCCGTGGGTACCATGATAGAGATTCCCAGGGCGGCAATAACCGCCGATGAGGTAGCCTTCCATGCAGATTTTTTCAGCTTCGGCACAAATGACCTTACCCAGATGACCTACGGTTTCTCCCGTGATGATGCGGGCAGCTTCATTCCTCTCTACCTTGAGCAGAATATTCTGCACCATGATCCCTTTTCCAGTATAGACATTTCCGGTGTTGGCCGGCTGGTTTCAACCGCGGTTGAGCTGGGACGGAAAACCAAACCCGGGATGAAAATGGGTGTATGCGGTGAGCATGGAGGTGATCCGCGGTCAATAGAGTTTTTCTATAAAACCGGTCTTAACTATGTTTCGTGTTCGCCTTTCCGTGTTCCCATTGCCCGTCTTGCCGCTGCACAGGCGGTTCTTGCTTCAAGCTGAAAGTGGCAGAAATTTCTACAAAAGGGCCGCCGTCACAAACAGGCGGCCCTTTTGTTATCCCGCCTTTTATGTAACACTCCGGGTATGTCAGGTCTGGATGCGGTATATACAGTGCTTTTTGATGCCTACGGCGAACAGGGGTGGTGGCCGGTCCCTTACCGGGCCTCCACATCAGGTTACGGTCCAAAAGGCTACCGCCTGCCGGGATACAAGGCGGTACTGAACGAAGAAGACCGCTTTTCCATTGTTCTCGGCTCAGTCCTGACTCAGAATACCAACTGGAATAATGCTGAGCGGGCTTTGCTCAATCTTCATAATGCCGGGATCTCTCTCCCCGGGGATCTATCCCGCCACAGTCTGAGCGAAATCGAGATCCTCATTCGCCCCAGTGGTTATTTCAGGCAGAAAGCCGTACGGATTCTTCGGGTTGCAGAGGCTATAGCGCCTTATCTTGCAGGAGGAGAACGTCCTCCTGCCCGGGATTTTCTTCTTTCCATAAACGGTGTGGGCTATGAGACAGCAGATTCCATATTGCTCTACGCTTTTTCAATTCCGCTTTTTATTGCAGATCTGTATACTAGACGCTTTTTGAGCCGCCTTGCGGGAGAGAAAAAATTGGGTGATTATGAAGGGGTGAGAAAGGAGTTTGAGCGTGTGCTGCCCTCCAGTGCAGAGGTCTACGGGGAATACCATGCACTTATAGTGGAACATGGAAAACAGCACTGCGGAGTTAGGTGCAGCTGTGATTCATGTCCCTGCAGTTCTTTCTGCAAAGGAGCCGGGTTTTGCTGAAAAAGCGAAAATTTACCAGCATTGCGGTTGTTCTTTTTATGTTCATCTGCAGTTCCCTGGGAGCGGATCAGGGTTTCCTGTTCAGACTTCCCACGGGAGGACGTATCAAAGGACGCCCGGCTTCGGATTTGCGGGGGAATATTCTTTTTGCTTCCGAAGACCGTTATATTTACCGTCTCAGTCCGGAAGGAAAGATCCTGAGAAGGGATGACCTGCCGGGGATACCCGGTGAATACCTCAGTGTCGGAGTTGACGGTACCGTTTATCTGGGTTTGCGCAGACCGCGGCTCACGGCTCAGAACAGTGCAGGCAAACTGATCTGGAACCTGGGACTGGAGGAGTCTCTGTCTGCGGATCCTGTAACCGGCAGCGACGGTCAGGTCTATGCTGTTGCCGGATCAACCATGCTTGTCCTGGATCACCGTGGTTCACTGCTCTGGAAAGAAAGTCTTGTTTCCGGTGTATACGGGCAGCCACTGATCGACAGCCGCGGGCGACTTATTCTGCCCGAGAGCAGCGGGTTTCTGCAGGCATGGTATCCATGGGGAGAACCATCCTGGCGTTTCAGGCTGGCTGGTCCTGCTGTCGCCCTATCTGCGGCAGAAGAAACTGTATACGCTGTAAGCAACGAAGGCACCCTGGCCGCCGTAAGCTCCGAAGGCTTTTTGATCTGGAGCAGACAGCTCCGCCATCCTGGGCTGTTTTTGAGCGAAATACCGGATGGTATTGCTGTTCTTGACGGCAACGGTCGGGTGACTGCTTTTGCAGCCGATGGAGAAGAGCTCTTCAGCCTTGACACCACTGTCTCACAACCTTCAGGGCTTTTCACCTCCGCAACCGGCCTGATTGTATTCGGTGAAGACGGACGTGTCACGGAAGTTTCTGCCACAGGAGATATTGTCCGGACGGTAAGACTGCCCGGTGACACCGACAAACCGGGGATTATCGGCGGGGAACTGTTAGCCGGTGGAGGGGAGGACTGGAATCTTTACGTATACAGTGTTCCCCAGGGGCTTCCTGGTGATCTCTGGAACGGGCCAGGGGCTGCTTCCGGCAGCAGGTGGAATCGCAGGCTCATAAGCGGAATACCCCTGCCTGCTCCCTGGAAAGATAGTCCGGATTTTTTGCTTATACAGGCCTTCCTTGAGCAGCCAGGGTTATTTGGCAGGGAAAAAGCTTTGAACCTGGCGGAGGAGAAAATGAAAACTGCTGCGACGGGAAATAAGCGGTATCCTCCTTTCTATCGGGATACTGTACGCAGAATAGCCGCAGAAGCCTTTGAGGAGCCGGTTTACACCGGTACAAGGGTTTCCAACGACTATCCGGAACTGCGTCTACGGAGTGTCAAACTTCTATCAGCAGATGCATCCCTTTCTTCACGGAAAACCCTGCAGCTGATTACACGGGAGGGTTGGCAGGATGAGGTTGTAGCTGCTGCCATAACAGGTCTGGGAAATATCGGTTCAGATGCCGACGGCAGCTCCTGTCGGTCCATTGCCGCGGTTCTGGAGCAGGAGGGTGTGATTAAAGGAAGTCCTCGTCTGGTGGCTGCGGGCCTCAGGGCCCTGGGAAAAATCCTTGAATATAACGGTGCCATACCTGATTTTTCCCTGTACCGCAGCGCCCTCACCGTGTATCGGCTTTCTCCGGAAGGGGAAAACCGCAGCAGGGCCCTTGAGCTCATTCAGTACCGTAATTAAGATTCAACTCACAGAAAATGGGCTGTCAAAACCTCTCTTCTACCGTATACTAAAGTAAAATGGAGGATGCCATGAAACGTCTGTTGCCGCTGCTGGTTATCACTGCCGTTCTGCTCTTGCCCCTATGGTCGCAGGATCTTGCTGAATCTGAACTCAAAAGTGTAGATATCGGCACAGTTGAATTCGTCAATTATGAGGGTCCCCACGACCGTATAGATTCCCTGTCTCAAATTCTTGGAATCGGGCGGGATCTGGCGGCGGGAATGTCCGGGGGATCGGTCCTGCTGGACGGAAAATACCGCATCAGACGTCTTTATGACCCGGAGCAGCAGCTCCTGAGCGCGGATATTTTTATTCTGGAGGCTTCCGCACAGGTGGATCATATTCGAAATCTGCGCAGAATTCTTGCCGCCTACATTGAACAGGCTTACGGGTACCGTTTTGAAGAGGCGGAACTTCTTGCCGAGTTTGCAACCTACTACAACGCAGTGCATCGGGGAGATGAAGGGTATTTCTCTTCTGCGTACCAGCCCATGGTTATATCCTTTCTTGATCTGAAAAAAGCCGGTCTTGCCACAGTGTACAGCCAGTGGCCCGGAAATACCCAGATGCTGCTTCCTCTGAGCGCAGCCATGTTCTCCGGCGGTGAGGGAAAAATCAATACCGATGCTCTTACCGGCGATGAAGTTATCAATGAACTCCGGAGTGAGGAAGATAAGGGAATCCAGGAACGGAAAGAGATGACTGAGCTGAAAGAACGGGAGATAGAAACAGATCAGGGGAAGGTGGAAGAAGCCCGTGATGCCCTGTCGGAGGAAAAGGCTGCCATAGAGGAAGACAGCAGGCAGATAATTGAAGACAAATCTCAGCTTGAGGAAGATAAGGCCAGGGCTGCTGAAATAAGTAATAAAGAGGAAAAAGCTGCCACGGAGCAGGAACTTGCGGCTCGGGAAAAAGAACTTGCCTCCCGGGAACAGGATGTACAGCAGAGGCAGGAAGAGACCGCCGCAAAAGAAGAGGAAATAAACAAGGCGGAAGAGAATATTCAACAGCGGGTAGACCGGATACGTGAAGAACGGGAAGGGATTGCCGGTGATGAACGGGGTATCATAGAAGAGCGTACTGCGGCGAAGTCCGAACAGATTCCTTTTCTCTATCTTGTGGATAAAGGAACAGGGCTTCGTCAGCTGATCAATTCAGACTCAAAGAGCGGCAGCATAACCCTCCGGTCCGGTATAAACACCATTCATTCCCGGGATCTGGCAATCCTGGGAGATGCATATCTGGTTATTGCCGGAGAAAGCAGCGGCAATCGTGCCATCCGGCTGATCAGTATAGATCCTGAAAGCTTTGAGATGAATGCTCAGGGTGATACTGATATGTTTGCTGAGAGCTTTATCCTGGTGGACGGACGCAGAGTTTTCGGTATTATTGATGATAACGGGTATAAAATAGGCCGTTTCAACGGTGATCTGAAACTCGAGGCAGCATCCGAACCCGGAGTTCTTCCCCAGAGCTGGCTCAGCCTGAAATCCGGGGCGATATATGCCCAGGCTGAAGACGGAAGTCTGCTTGTGCTTGATCCGGAAACCCTGCAAAGTATTGCGGAATAGTGTATTTTTTCACTGGAGGAATGTGTGTCGGTATTTAAGGGACGTAGTCTGACCGTTGTAGAGGATTTTTCTATTGATGAGCAGCTTTATCTGTATGAGAAAACCCGGAAACTCAAAGAGTGTCTCAGGACAGGGCAGGGGCTGGATGAATTCCGTATTAATGACCCATCCCTGGGAGCCTATCTGTTTTTTCTTGAGGACAGCACCAGAACCCGGGAATCTTTTGCCAATGCAGCGCAGTTCCACGGTGTAAGAGTTAATCATTTCAATACCGCAACATCTTCCTTCAACAAGAGTGAAAGCATTACCGATACCATCAAGATGCTGTTCGGTTACTGTGAGCGATCTCTTTTTATTGTCCGTTCCCGGCAGGAGGGACTCTGCCGCTGGCTGGATGAAGAGCTGGGTGCCTATGCCGAGAGAATAGGGAAGGAGCGGCCCTCATTCATTAACGGAGGCGATGGAAAACACGAACACCCCACCCAGGAATTTTTGGATGAATTCAGTTTTCTGGAGCACCTTAACTGGAACCGCGATCACCTTCGGATAGCACTGGTAGGGGATCTTTTCCATGGAAGAACGGTACATTCCAAGGTAAACGGACTCAAGGTATTCAAAAACGTCGAAGTGGATCTGATTGCTCCGGAGGAGCTTGCCATGCCCGCCTACTACAGGGGAAAGATGCTGGAGAACGGATTCAAAGTGAATGAGTATGAGTCCATCGACGAGTATCTGAACACCGGAAATCCGGCGCTTATTTGGTATTTCACCCGTCCTCAGCTGGAGCGGATGGGAGATGAGATCCTTGAGAAAGCAGAATCTCTGCGCAGGGCTATTACATTCCGTAAGGAGTTCATTCCCATGCTTAAGGAGGGAACCCGGTTTTATCATCCCCTTCCCAGGCACCGGGAACATCCGACTATTCCGGGATTCCTCAATCATACAAAACTAAATGCATGGGATGAGCAGTCCGTAAATGGTTACTACACCAGGATTGTTGAAATCGGTCTGCTCGCCGGAGAACTTGGAAAGGATTTCAAGGGAGAAACTCAGCAGGAAACGGAAGTAAATGAGGAGTTTGTTCAGGAAGTTGCCGTAGCTCACGGCGGTAAAAAGCAGGATGAGTACAAGGTCGGTATAAAGCCTGTTGAACGGGGTATTGTTATAGATCATATTGGCCGTGGAAGAGATGTGAAGCTTATCTGGGATCATATAGACAAGATCCGCCGCATTATGGGCCTAAACATTCGTTCTTCCCACGGTGTCTACCACTCCAGCCATCCAGAAATATTTAAAGGAATAATATCTCTTCCCGATATCATATCCTTCGATGAACATCAGTTGAAAATGCTTGCAGCCATTGCGCCGGGCTGTACTCTGAACATTATTGACAATTCACGGGTACAGAAAAAGTACCGCATGAATATGCCACCCCGGGTATACGGCTTTGACGAGATATCCTGCAAGAATGAGAACTGTATTTCCAGGGGAGAGTTTCATGAAAATGTGCAGCCTGAGTTTATCATGTCTCAGGAAAACCGCTTTGTCTGCCGTTACTGTGAGCACAGCCATTCGTTCCATGATATCTGGAACCTGCAGTAGCGGTTAACGGGTGTCTGTCAGTGCCGTTTTCTGAAGATTTTATGGAAGAAGGCGGCAACCTTTAACCACAGGCGCCGGAAAAACCCCGGATTACGCAGTCTGTCCAGACGGGAGTAACCGTCAGCCAGCTCATCGGGGCTCAAGGGGCGCCTCTGCAGATTTTCGTCTATCTCCATCTCTATCTTGTCTGCTTCAGAGATGTTGCCGACAATCTTCGCTTCAATGGTCTGCCAACCCAACTTTTTTGCCGCCTCAAGCCGCCTGTGGCCGGCTATAAGCTCATTTTTCGGTGTAATTACTATTGGGTTCATCTGACCGTGATTGCGAAGGCTCTCTGCAAGTTGATTAAGGTTTCCCAGATTAACGCGGATTCGGCGTTTTACTATTACATCCTTTATCATTACCTGCATAGAAGTACCTCCTGATCAGTCAAGCAGCGGATTCACTGAATCGTTGGAATCATCCAGAAGAGGATTGCTGTCACCATTGTTGTCTTCAAAGGGAGGTGGCAGTTCCGGAATATCGAAAGAGTCCAGAGACAGGTCCTGGGTAAGCATATTGTCCTGAATTTTCTTTATCAGCAGTTCATCCCTGTCTTTCTGGAACTCATGAATATCACATGCCTGTCGTGGTTCTGTTCCGGCTATGAATAACTCTTCAATAATGCCGTCATCACAATACTGGGTAGGCAGCATTCCCGATACGGCACATACCCGCACCGTAACCAGGCCGGAGTCCGGCTTGGTGAACTCCTTGGGTTCCAGTCCTGAGTGGACTGTCTTCATATATTTCGCCCAAATGGGACCGGCGGCTGTAGCACCGGTAAGATAGCGGCCAAGACTGTTCCCGGGCATATCGAATCCAAACCAGACGGCGGTGGTCAAATATGGAGAAAACCCTACAGTCCAGGCATCGCCCCAGTTCTGGGTTGTTCCGGTTTTTCCCGCCATGGGCATTCCGTCGAATCCGCCTATGTTACGCCGTCTGTTCGCAAGAGTTCCGAATTCAACTGTACTCTGCAGGAGATTCACCATCACATACGCTGCCTGAGGGGAGAGTATGCGGGTGTCCTTTCCCTTGCGGTCGTTGAGAAGGTCTTTTTCATGTTCCAGGACCATGTTGCCCTGTCTGTCCTGAATATAGGTAATGGCAATTGGGACGACCTCTTTTCCGCCGTTGGGAAAGGTGGCAAATGCCCGTACCATGTTTATCGGGGCAACAGATACAATCCCCAGCCCCAGGGGATATTTACGGGGAAAAATATCTTCGTTGTTACGCTGGTCATACATGCCCAGCAGCCTGGATGCCCGATCTATGGCTGCATCGAAGCCGATGCCGTCAAGAACCTGAATTGAAGGCACGTTCATGGAAGTTGCCAGAGCAAACCGGAGGAGTACCGAACCCTTCCATTCTCCCAGATAGTTTGTTGGTTCGTAGGGAGTTCCGTCGGCATTCCAGAATACTATAGGCCCGTCGTATAGCCGCGTTGCCGGGGTAAACTTGCCTGAAGAGATGGCAGCAGAGTAATAGAGGGGTTTGAAGCTTGAACCGGGTTGCAGTTTTGACTGTACCGCCCTGTTGAGCTTCTTGGTTTCAAAATCGGATCCCCCAACCATGGCCAGGATATGGCCGGTCTCGTTCTCAAGGCTGATAAGCGCACCTTCAATAGTGGTCCGCTCGTTTTTCTTTTTAATCTGATTATAGGTTTCCCGCGCAAGTTTATGCAGGTCCCGGGAGCCGGTGGTCATTGCAAGGAGATCCACCAGGGGGTTTATGCTGGCAAGGTAATTGTTTTTCGCTTCCCGTTTCTGCTGAGCTCCGGCAACCTTAAGGTTTTCCAGATTAAATGCAAGGGACATCATGTCCAGAAAGGGAATATATTCCTGGTTGACCACATCAAAACGGTCATTGGCGGTTGCCTGGTAGCGCTGATTAACCGATCGCAGACCCTCCTGCATTATCTCGTCAGCGGTATGCTGGTAATCAAGGTCCAGGGTGGTATGCACCACGTAGCCGTCTTTGTAGATATCCACGGAACCGAACAGCAGGTCTTCCAGTTCCTGCCTCACATACTCCGAGAAATATGGAGCCAGACTTTCATTTGAAAAATAGGCACTGGTGGTGTTGGATCGGGTAAAATCCCAGTTATCCCAGAACTGCTCAAAAGAGCTGTCCGCTTCTTCCTTGCTTACGTATCCGATGCTTACCATCTGATCCAGTACGTAGCGCTGGCGGTCTTTAGCAAGGTCGGGATGAAGAATGGGCGAATAGCGGGAGGGTGCAGAAAAGAGGGGCACCAGTACGGCTGCCTCTGCAACACTCACGTCCCTGGCGGAATGACCGAAGTAGAGCTGTGACGCAGCTTCCACCCCGTAGGTTCCGTGTCCGAGTATTTCCTGATTCAGGTACAGCTCGAGGATTTCATTTTTGGTAAGAGCCCGTTCGAGCAGCACGGCGTACCACAGTTCCTTGAGCTTTCTGGTAATTGTTTTCTGGGAGCGGTCGGCAAAAAGGCGGCCTGCGACCTGCTGGGTAATTGTACTTCCTCCGCCGGAGAAGTTTCCGGTTATCATGTCCACGGTGGCCCGGGCTGTACGGAAAAAGTCAAATCCCTTATGTTCATAGAAATTACGGTCTTCCCTTGTGAGTACTGCATAGATCAGATGCTTGGGAAGTTCGTCTATATGAACAATATCACGTTTCTCTTCACCGAAAAACTCGGTAATGAGTTTTCCGTTACGGTCAAGAACCTGGGTGGGTAGAGCCGGTTTGTAATCTCTCAACTCTCTTACAATGTCTATATTCTTCATGGCGGCCATTGCGACCCCCAGGGTAATACCTGTTCCCAGGGCTACCATTAGGGTCAGGCCAATAATAACTTCGAGTACAATTCGCTGACGACGAGAAAATGCCATAGAGCTACAGTAGGAGGGCGTATGGCTTTTGTCAAGATAGATCAGGGGTGAGATTGGATGCTGTAAGGGATAAAAAAAGGCCGATTCCGAAGAATCGGCCAGGTTGGTAGGTCGCCGAATAATATAGTAAACTGGGAGGGGAACTATATGTATCCGACACCTTTTATATCGACTGATTTCAGGAAAAGATTAGTTTTCCTTAACAAAAACATCAAAAAAGAGGGTAACTGTATACCTTTTTCCTCCGCTGACTTCAAACTCTCTGGTCATGGAATAATCTCCAAGTTTAAACACCACGGTATGAAGTCCTTCTGTCGTCTTTAATGATGCACCGCTGACCTGATTTCCGTCAAGAAAAATGACTGTTCCGTCGGGAACTTCAAAATTCAGGGTGGGTTCTTTTTTTTCCAGGGCAATGTCCAGCTTTGTTGTTTTACCGGCGCTTATGGACACCGTCCTTGTCAGCGGCAGGTATGCTTCGGACCGGATTTCAACCTCATGAGCACCAGCAGAGAGGCGGTACCCCCCGTTTCTGTAGGGCAGCGGGGAATTATCAACCACAACCGAGTATGGTTCATTACCGGGAGTTTCGAGATTCAGCTGAAGAATACCCTCGTCAGCCATATACGGGTAGGCTTTAAAGGCAAACACCGCTCTGCTTATATCCGTGGGAATTCCCTTCATAATGGGAAGAATTGTCAGAAGCAGTGGGAAATCGCTGTTTTCGTCAAGGGTTTTTACCAGAATGGTTTCCGGTGATCGCGGAAGATCGGTATTCTCCCGCAGAGGAATCTGGATGTACATTTTCCTGGTATTGGGAATTATGTAGTAGCCGGTTGAGGCTGCCGTGTAGCGCCTGATCTGATCTTTAACCGGGTCCGGGGAGGCAGCTTTATAGATGTATACAGCAAAACTGTTACGGAAGCGCATCAGTTCCTGAGGAATGGTTATCTCAACCTCGATACCTTTGAAAAAAGTTGCTCCCTCCGGCAGATCTACCGCTAAAAGCTCTTCCAGCCGGCAGGACCCTCCTGCCTGCTCGTTGGGACGAACCTGCAGTATATCCACCACTGATCCACGTATGGCGTCAGCTGAAAGGACCGGCGCGGCCGCAGCCAACGCCAGGAGCAGCAGAGCTGTCCGGAAAAACGATTTCATCGAATGTCCTCAATGGATATATTCAGACGGATCCCTGGGAACTCCATCCTTCAAGACTTCGAAATGAAGGTGCGGACCGGTAGTCTGTCCGGTAACGCCGACTTCACCTATAATCATACCCAATACAACATGCTGATTCAATCTCACCAGCCGGTTTTTTAGGTGTCCGTAGAGCGTACGATACCCGTTTTCGTGAGAAATGATAAGATAGTTGCCGTACACTTCATCGAATCCTGAAAAAACCACTGTTCCGGCTCTGGCTGCGAGCACCTCCGAACCCAGTGGTGCAGCCAGGTCCACTCCGTGGTGAAAACTCTTGTGTCCGGTGAAGGGGTCGGTGCGAACGCCGAAAGGAGAACTTACCACACCTTCCCGCAGAGGAAAACCCAGAAATACACCAAGGAAAAAAGCCCTTTCCACGCTGTTGAAGCGTTCCCCGGAGAAAAACAGGTACAATGAATCCCCGAAAGGTGTGCAGCGTTCACCCCCACTGCGGGGAGAGGCTGCTAAAAAGCGGTCCAGGTCGTTTCTTGTGTTCAGGGGAGTGAATACACCGGGAATACTGGGTATCAGCAGTTCCGTTCCCTTGGCTATACTGGTATTTTGTGTATAGCCGTTCAAGGTGGCCAGAGAATCATAAGTGAGGCCGCATCGGCTCGATAAAGAAAAGAGATCCATCTCCTCGGTGAGAGTATAGCGAAAGAACAGCAACTGGGGGAGAGCCTCCCCTCTGGCAGAGGTTTTGTGGAAGTCCGAAACAAAATCTTCCAACTGTCTGTACAGGGGGTCGCGGAAACTCAGCTCTCTGATCCTGGGGTAGGCCGGCAGGGCCTGAAGCAGGGAATGTGTGGAGAGAATAATCAGAATGAGTGCTAGTGCTATGCGTCTCATTGCCGGATTTACTTACTGGTTGTAAGCAGATCTATCGTTCTTGCGTATCCGGCATAATCCTCGTCTCTTCCCAGCTCCATGGCGAGCTCCTGAAGGATCCTCAGGGTCTGAAGTGTATCCTCAAGTTTATTAAGAATTATGTATTTTTCCAGGGCGGTTCGAAAACTGGTGTAGGCTTCATCACTTTTCCCGGCCTTGCGGGTAATAAGTCCGAGGCCGAAATAGTCGTCGGCGATACCATGACTGTTCTCAATCTTTTTATCCAGTTCCAGGGCGTTCTGCATGAAACTCTCCGCCTGGGTGTAGTCTTCCAGTTTGGAGTATACCGAGGAGAGCATGTAATAGGTTGAGGCCATCTCTTCCTGGCGGTTAAGGTCTTTATTGCGCCGAAGGCTCTCTTCAAGATTCTCACGGGCTTTGTCGTATTCGCCGAGGATTTTATAAAGTGCTCCGGTACTGTGGTAGATATCGGCTATTACCTCCCGGGGAGCGTTCTTTTCCGTAGCGATAATCTTGCGGGCGTCGGCAAAAACCGTCAGAGCAATATCATTATCTCCCCGGTTGAGGGCAAGCTTGCCGAGGTTATTCAGGGTGCGTAGCTCGAGGTCTTTCCGTGCTATTCTCAGGGAGAGATCCATGGCGGCGTCGAAGAAGGTCTCAGCCTGATCCAGTCTGCCTGTCATAAGGTATGTTTCCCCTATGGAGTTACGGGAGAGAACGATTCCTTCCTCGTTGTCTATGGCAATGTTGTCATCCAGGGCAAGGTTGAAAAACTTCAGAGCCTGATCATACTGACCGCGGTCCAGGTAACGGTTGCCGAAATCTGAATATTCCGCTGCCCGGTTACGTGTTTCGGTAATGTTGTCGGGAGTCTCCGGTGCGGAGGAGCAGCCAGCAAGAATGATGGCAATAGAAACTGCAGCGAAGAGGAGGAGATGTCTGCCGGATGTAATCTTCATTAAAAATCCTTGTCCCGGTATGATTGATACGTGGCGGGTTGTTCTTTCGTATCGGTTATACCACCCCGGAGCAGGGGATTGTTCTTAAGCCCTTCAAGCACATCCTTTCCCTGACTGAGTGCTTCCCTGCTGTCCTCCAGAAGGCCTGATATCTGCGGTGTAGTGTCGTTGATGTAGACCGTAAACTCCTCGAGCTGTGCAATGGTATCGTTGACACCGGACAGAATGGAGAGGATTTCTCCGTAAAGCTCCTGCTTGTCGTTCAGTATTTTGGCGATGGAGCTGTCTGAAGCGACAAAGTCGGACATGAATTCCGCCGGTTCGGTGATCTTTCCCGAGAGGGTTTCTATGTTTGCCATAGTGGCATTAATGTGTGCTGTGAGTTCTCCCATTGATGACGAAAGTTCTCCGGTGATGTCCTCTACGTTGTTCACCAGACCGCCCACCGGACCTGGATCCTCGCCGGCCATAATAAGTTTTACACCCTTGAGAATATCATCAAGGTCAAGAATTGTCTGATTGGTGTTCCCCAGTATGGTGGATACATCATCCATAAGCAGACTTATAGCGTCGTTCTCGTTGATTTCCACCAGACCACTGCTTATAAGCTGTTTTCCTTCCGTGAAATCAGTAGAGGGAATGTAGGAGCCTTCAGGGAGCGGTGCAGAGGCGTACCTGCCGGGGAAGAGAAGCAGTCCTCCTCCAAGACCCAGCGGGTTGGAAGAGAGCTGCAGGATTGAGTTTTCTCTTACCTTCACATGGTAGTTCTCATAGATTGAGAAGTGTATCTCCACCCGGTTGTTATCCAGAAGTTGTATTTTCTTTACGGTACCAATCTGGAATCCCTTCAGCTTGATAGACATTCCTAACTTCAACCCCTCAGCGGAATCAAAGATACTGTAAAAGGCCGGGTCATGCTTGAACCAGCGCTGGTTGATACCCATGAGAATCATCACAAGGGTTATAAAAATAATTGCCACCAGCACAAAGATACCGGTTATCTGTTCAGCATATTTTATTTTGAATTTCATCTACTATTCCCGTTTGTTCAGAACACTGTCTCAGACTCTTTTATTCTAGCTGCACCCCGAGGGTGTGTCAATTTCAAAACTCAAAAGGATTATCCTTGCTTTTTCCCATCAGGTCCGCAAGATCATCACCCAGGAAGGATTCAGTATCGATAACGGAGCCGATTATCTCCCGTATTTTTTCGTCTTCCCCTTCCAGGACCCTGCGCAGAGGACCATAGGCGAGAATTTCTCCCGTTTCAATTATCAGCAGATTGTCGGCTACATCGGCAATCAGTTCTTTGTCGTGGGTACTTATCAGCATGGTTTTCCCTTCCTTTTTAAGTCCTTTGACGATACCCCTTATGCGTCCGGCGACTGCGGCATCCACATTGTCTGTGGGGGTATCCAGGAACACAATTTCCGGATCTGTCATAAGTGCCCGGATAAAACCGATCATCTTGCGTTCGCCTCCGGAGAGCTGGGCTGGACGGAGCTGAGGATTATCCCTGAATCCCACCTTGCGGATAGCCTGCTGTATCCGTTTATCTATTTCCGGCCGGGATAAGCCGGGGAGGTGGTATTCCAGCGGCAGGCTCAGGTTGTCATAAACCGAACGGTTGGACCAGAGTGCACCGTCCTGGAAGGCAAAACCGTTATTCTTTCTGAACTCCCGGTTGTGGTCTTCGCTGAGTGAGAAAAGATCTTTTTCCCGATATATTACTTTCCCCTTGTCGGGGGGCATGATGCCTGCGGCAACTTTGAGAAGGGTGCTTTTGCCTGAACCCGAGGCACCTACGATCACTGTGGTTGAGCCCTCGTCAAAGACTGCAGATGCCTGATTGAGTATTTCGACTCCGCCGCGGATAATGCTTGTTCCGTTTAACTCCAGTATGCTTCCCACCTGTTCTTTCTCCTCGTTTCGCGACCTATAGATAATAGATCATGGTGATAAGGGCATCGGCTACAATACAGAGGATAAATCCCTGACCTACGGCTTTAATTACCCGCTGGGGGATCTCCGTGGATGCCTGCTGCACTGCGAAGCCGTTGTAGGTGGCTACGGTACTGATTATGGCACCGAAAACAAGGCTTTTTACAAAGGAAGAGGCAATATCGGCGGTGCGTATCTGACCGAGGAGATTGCCGAAGTATTCAAGAAACTGGATCGGTTTTATAAACTGGGTAAGAAAATAGGAGCCGACCAGACCGAAAATGTTAAAATAGATATTCAGGATCAGAAGCGAAATGGTTACCCCCAGGAACCGCGGCACAACTAGGTAGCTTATCGGGTTTATGCCCACAGAGACGTATGCTTCAATCTCATGAGAAATAACCATGTTCCCAAGTTCGGTTGCAATGGCAGTCCCTGACCGGGCGGTTATGATAAAAGCCGTAAGCAGCGGTCCGAGTTCTCTGGTTATAACTGTAATAAGAATGGTATAGATCAGCTCTCCCTGGCCGAACTGGGGCAGAAGGTTAACACCCTGGATAATTATTACCGCTCCCAGTGCCATGGCTATAAGTCCGGTGATTGCCAGAGCCTCAAAGCCGGTAAAAAGAATCTGCATTACCAGTACACGGAAGCCTACCTGCTTCCTGCGCATAAAGAGGGCAGCTTCCTTTAAAACCAGAAAAAAGAAACCGGCACCGTATGCAAACTCTTCTACTTTGTTAATGAACCATCGGCCGAGTCTACTGATCATATATAAACTTATCATAGGCCAAAGTATGCGTACCGGGCAAGCGATTATTCAAGCTCCGGGTAAAATCCTCTCCATAACAGACAGGTCCCGGGGGATGGGGCTTCGCCAGGAGGTCTTTCCGAAATAACGTTGGTCACCGGGCATACCGTGAAAGTCGGAGCCTCCACTACAGAGCAATCCGGCTTTTACTGCTTCCTCGGTAAGTCTGCGGCTCTGATCCCGGTTTATAGTCGGGTGGATAGATTCAATGGCATCGATTCCCTCATCTTTCCAGCGGACTATATATTCACTCAGGGTGCCTCTGGATATCTGCAGCGAAAGCGGGTGGGCAACGGCACTGACACCTCCTGCTGCTTTTATTGCAGAGAGACATTCTTCAAGGGCGAGATTTTTTCGGGGCAGAAAAAACGGGCGCCCTTCGGCGAGATAGCGGTCAAAGGCTTCCCTGCGGCTTGCCGCCAGGCCCTTTTCAATAAGAAAGTCAGCTATATGAGGTCTGCCGGGAACTGCTGTATCCAGACTTGTATACCAGCTGTCATAATCGATATCTATTCCCTGCTTATTCATGATCTCAAATATACAGCGGTTTCTCGTATGACGGAGCTCGCGGATGTGCCTGAGTATACCGGTGTTTTCCATTGTCTCCGGATCGAATGCGTAGGCCAGAAGATGGAGCTCCCCCCTGGGAAACTCCACCGAAAGCTCGACACCGGGAATTGTTGTAACGCCTGCTGTATTGCCGGCCTGCATGAACTCTGCTATACCGCTGAGGGTGTCGTGATCAGTGAGAGCTATGCAGCTGTTATTACTGCCCGCAGCTTTTTTCACTAACAGGGAAGGGGATAACCTGCCGTCTGAGGCAGTTGAATGGAGGTGCAGATCGATCATTTTATCTCCTGAGCCTGATATCCCCGGCTTTTCTTCGCTATTTACTTCCGTTTGGCCGGGAATCTTCCGATAGTATAAAGAGTAAGGGCGGAGATTGACAGCACCTTCGCTCTATCGGTACACTTTTCAGAGTGAGGTAACAAGTACCAGCAATGCCTAAGTCAATGAGTTTCAAGGCCAACTCGGTTGTTTACTTCCGGGGTGATGCAAGTGAAAAAATTTATATTCTCAAAACGGGACGGGTAAACCTCCGGTATAACGATATCGAAACCGGTCAGGAGATTAACGACCAGATTAAAACAGGTGAGTTTTTCGGTGTTAAATCATCCCTGGGAAAATACCCCCGGGAAGAGACTGCCATGGTTCTGGCCGATTCTACCATGATTGTTTTCAGTGTTCCCGAATTTGAACAGGTTGTTCTGAAGAATACCCGTATCATAATGAAGATGCTCAAGGTGTTTTCCAACCAGTTGCGACGTATCCACAAGCAGGTTCAGAATCTGCTGCAGACAGGTAACGCCGAGACTGACCCTGAAGAAGGGCTTTTCCAGATAGGTGAGTACTATCTGAAGAATAAACGGTACCGCCAGGCTCTTTCCACTTTCCAGCGTTACCTTATGTACTACCCGCAGGGAAAGTATTCAGAAGAGGCTACCGCGAATATTTCTCTGGCAGAACAGTACAGCCAGCGGAATGTTCCCCTGAAAAATGAGAACCGGAATGAGGTCCGTCCTGCGGCAAGGGGTGCAGAGCTGACTGCGGGAGCAAAGGATTATTACAACGCTGTCAGCCTTTTCAGTCAGCAGAAGTATGATGAAGCGTTGAAAGAGTTCAAGGTCCTGGTTAATCAGGCTGGCGATGATGAATATGTTGCCAAGGCTTATTACGAAATCGGGCGCTGTTACTATGCTATGAACAAGTATGAAGACACGGTTAATCATTTCACTGGCCTTATTCAGCGGTATCCAAAACATCCCGATCTTTCCGAAGCCCTTTTCTATGTGGCGAACTCTTATGAAAAACAGGGTACCACAGCCAAAGCGGTGGGATTATACAAGAAAATACTCAGCATGACCGGCGGGGATGATCAGGTTCACCGCAAGGCGACCAAGGCACTGAAAGCTCTGGAGGGGAATGCATAATGGCTCTGGACATGTCCATGTTCAACCGCTTTGCGGTTACCTTTGATAAAGACGAAATAATTTTCTGTGAGCATGAACCGGGAGATACCTTCTACCTTATCCAGTCGGGAAGGGTTCAGATTGTAAAGATTATGGAAGATCTGGAGAAGAATCTGGATATTCTTCATCCGGGAGAGATTTTCGGTGAGATGGCGATCCTGGAGGATTCGCCCCGCTCAGCCACTGCAATTGCTCTTGATGACTGCAAGCTTCTGGAGTTCAACCAGGAGAACTTTGAAGTCCTTATGCAGGGGAATCCCCAGATCGCCCTGAAGCTTCTCAAACTTTTCACCAAGCGGGTCTATGACCAGAAGCGGCGCTTTATGATTCTTACCCTGGATGACGAACAGGCCAAAGTGGCAGATGTGTTTCTCATGCTGGCGGAAACCCAGCCCAGGCAGGATGCTGAAACCGACGAACGAACCTTTATGAGCAGTGTGGATGATATTGCCCACTGGGCCGGTATGGGGCCTGAAAAGGTTCGGGTGATTCTCAACCACTTCGTTGCCCAGAGGCGGGTGGATATAATGAACGATCGTATAATTGTAAAAAACATCAACGACTTTCATCGATTTGTGAACACCCGAAGAAAGAAACAGCAGAACGACTGACAATCCATGCACCTCCCGGCGGGGTGCATTTTTTTGAAAAAGTACACCAGAATTTCTCTTTATGCGTCAGTAGAAGTGAAGGAGGGCAATTGTGAGTCCCGGCTTTGAGGATGTATTCAGAAAACAGCAGAAAAGAATGCTCAACTTTATAAAAGACCGCATCGGAAACGCTTCAGATGCTGAAGATCTGCTGCAGGAAGTATATTACGAGACTATTGAGCAATTGAACGCCCTCAGGCCGATTGAGAATCTTACCGCCTGGCTCTGGCGGAGCATTCGCAATAGGGTAGTCGACTATTACCGGCGAAGAAAAACCCAGAATACCTATGAGTCGAATTCCGGCGCCGTAGAAGATGATCAGGACCTGATTGAACTTATTGGTGATTCACGGTGTCTTGAGGCAGGCAACAGTTATCTGCGAACCCTGGTGCTTGATTCTTTATATGAAGCCATAGAGGAACTTCCGCCCGAACAGCGTGAAGTAGTTCTCATACAAGGGCGTAGAGGGTAAAAGTTACAGGGAAATTTCGGAGATGACCGGGGTCTCTGTTGACACTCTTACTGCAAGAAAACGGTATGCCCTTCGTTTCCTTCGCAAAAGGCTCAGGGAAATCGAAGAATATCTGGAAGAGCTGAAATAATCTTCACAAGGAGAGATAAGGATGAACGAACATGCACGACATTTTAATCCCCTGAAAATAATAGTCTGGGGAATTCTCGGAACATTGGGAGTAGCGGCACTTGCTCTTGTATTCGGTCTGGTGGTAATGCTCCTCTGGAACTGGCTTATGCCTGCAATCTTCGGACTCCCGCTTATCGGATACTGGCAGGCATGGGGCTTAGTCCTGCTTAGCCATATTCTGTTTAAAACCGGACATCATGGCAGCCATGGTGCGCACAAGCCGCATTACCATGATGAGAAATGGAAGGAGCGTTTTAAAAAGAAGTTTTCCGACGGCGGCAGCGAAGAAGAAAACTCTACTGTAGATTAATTGCCTAACGCATACAGACTAACACTTCGAAGGGTGCAATCTGTGTGGAGAAGGGAATTGCGATTACCGGAGCGGTTTTGGGCCAGCCTATCTGATGGTTACGGCCCATAACCACCGCCGGAGGGCTTATACTCACGGACTTTCCCTGAAGTTTATTGGAAACAGTTGAAGATATGATGTTGGTCAGCTCTCCAACCATGCTGACTATGGTGTCCTGTCGGTCCTGATCGTCAGATAAATGTATTCCTGATTTTTCCAGCAGCTTGTCTGCAAGCAGGGTAGAAAGACGAAAGGATATGATTCCTGAATAATCCCCGGTGATGCCAAGCAGACCTGAAATTTCCCAGCGGTGGTTAATCTCTTTTCCAAGGACATAAGCCGGGCAGGATGTTACCCGGAGATTGAACATATCATTAAAAATGGAAATAGCTGAGTTGAGAAAAAGATTAATTATTTCTGCGTCCATTGTTTTGCTTTTTAGTCATTTAAATTCGGAGGAAATTATAACATCCACTGCCTGGTAATTAAAGTAATAATATTCATGGGGAAAAAACACCGGAAGTTATTTGTTTAGAACTTTCAGTAATTCAGTAAAGTTCACCGGCTTACTGAGATAAGCAAGAGGAGATAATTTCTCTGCGCGGACAAGTGTCTCCTGATCGGACATTCCGGTGGCGAAAATAATAGGCAGCGGTTTTTTCTGCATGATTTTCTCTGCAATCTCCACGCCGTTCTCCCCGTTCGAAAGATGAACGTCCATAATAATTATCTGAATATTATGATTGTCCAGGGCCTCCATTACCTGTTTTTCACAGGTTGCGGGATAGATAACCTCATAGCCCCTGTTCTGCAGTTCGTAGACCAGGGAGTAACCGATTATTATTTCATCTTCAACCAGAAGTACAGGTCCATTCATTAGCGGCTCTATCCTTTACCATCAGTCTGAAGCGAAGGCAGGGTTATCTGTATAAGGGTTCCATTCTGTACTTCAACTTTTAATTCGCCTCCCACCTGCATTACAAGAGATTTTACAATGAAGCTTCCGAAACCACTTTCGTTAAGGTTGAAAATTTCAGGATCCATGCCTGTTCCGTCATCTTTCATAAGCAGCTCATAGCCGCTGTTCCCGGTTTCCTGAATTGTCAACTCCAACTTTGCCTTTGTCTTGCCTCGGAAGGCATGTTTCAGACTGTTGTTTACCAACTCGTTTACAATAAGCCCCAGTGGAATAGCCTGTTCAACGCTCACATTCAGTGACAGAATTCGGGTAGACAGTTTTATTGCCAGATCAGGACTTTTATGGGCATCCACAAGGTAGTGAACAAGATCGAGCAGATAGGTACGGATATTTATGTGACTCAGGTTATTGGAGGTGTATAGAATCTCATGCAGTTTGGCTATGCAGTGAATACGGTCCTGATTTTCCGCATATATCCGGGATATCTCTACATCGTTAATGTTCATTGCCTGAAGTCTGAGCATGCTCGAAATAAGCTGCAGATTGTTTTTTACCCGGTGGTGGAGCTCTTTCAGCAGGATTTCTCTCTGGAGGGTTGATTGTCTCAGGGACTCTTCTGTCTCTTTGCGTTCGGTTATATCAAGAACAATAATGTCCCAGACATGCCTTTCTTCTTCGTCATGTACAGTAATTCCCTTGAAATATATCCATCTGATCCTGTTCTCGGAAAACTTCAGTCGTACTTCCACTTCCGGGTTTTGTCCACCTTCGGCTGATCTGTTGAGTGCATCCCTGAGCCCTTCCCGGTCCTCTTCATGAACTCGTTCCCAGAGTCTTCCCGGATCTTTCATGGCATCATTATGTGAAATTTCAAATATTCTTTCCACTGATTGGCCCAGGAACAGAAACTCCTTGGTTCCATCCGGGTACTTCACATATTTCATGATCAGTCCGGGAATATTTTCCGCAATATTTCTGAATTTTCGTTCACTTACTTTAAGTTCCCGTTCAATTCTTTTTCGTGCGGTTACTTCCCGGGCGGTCCCGACAATACGAAGAAGGCGGCCTGTATCTGGATCAAGTTCGGGAACACCTCTGTCTTCGATCCATCTTATCTCTCCCGATCTTGTAATAATGCGCACCTCGGCTACACCGGTAAGCCCTTTAGTATAATTCCTGCGGCGTTCCTGAATAAAGTGTATATCGTCAGGGTGAATAAAATTGGGGACCTCATCGCCAACAAGGACTGATTTTGCCGGATAACCGGTTATCTGCTCAAATGCTCCAAATAACCAGTCGAGTTTGAGATTCCCCTCTTCGTTCACTATGTAACTATAGGAATAGTCCACGGCCATCTCTGAAATTTTGCGATACCTTCGTTCGCTTTCGGTGAGTTCCCTGCTTTTCTTCTCCACCAGATCCATCAGATGGTTCTGATAGTTTTTCAATTCCTCTTCGTGAATTTTTCTTTCAGTTATATCTCTGGAAAAACCTGCATAATATCGATGGTCATCAAAATCGATATAACTGATTACACTCATATGTACATCGAATTCCGAACCGTCTTTTCTAACAGCCCTGAATTCGAAATCCGTTGCTCCCTTCCTATTTACCTGTTCGATTATTGTTTGGGCCATATTCGGATCTGCACAATGAGTAGCAGGAGAAGTCCCAATAACCTCAGAAAGACTGGAATAACCCCACATCTTCAGATAGGAAGGATTGGCGTATACAAACAGGCCCTCATCATTCACGATGTCATAACCTTCAAGGGCGTTATCAATTACGCTGTTGAGAAGTTTTATTTGAAAATCATTTTTCCGCTTTTCTGTAATATCCGTAAAAGTAACAACCAGTCCTTCCGGATTATTTTCAGTGTTCCGGTATGGGGCAATCCGCATCCAGTAGATATGCCGGTCTGTACTCTGTACTTCAGCTTCTACGGGCACCTGGTTTCTCTGTACTTTCTTCAGACTGTTCATCATGTCGGGATAGGTGATATTCATTGAAAACTGAGCCAGCGGCCGGCCTATGTCTGTGGGGTAAAGGTTTACAATCAAGCGAATGGACGGAGTAAAATTAAAAATATTCAGATCTTCATCAAGAAACAATGTTGCAATTTCAGTAGCCGCAAGCAGGTTTTTGAGGTTACTGGTGGCGTCGTCCAGTTCTTCAACTTTGTTGTTAAGCTCTGCATTGGTGGTTATCAGCTCTTCATTCAGAGACTGGAGTTCCTCTCTGGATGTTTCTAGCTCTTCATTTGTACTTTGAAGCTCTTCATTGGTGGACTGAGCTTCTTCATTTGCCGATTTCAGTTCTTCATTGGTACTTTCCAGTTCTTCGATGGTGTGCCTGAGGTATTCATCCTTTTCCAGCAGTTCTTTTTCCAGTTCAGCAACAAGCTGATTTTCATTTAAAGTCTGGATGTTAACACTGCCCGCCTCGGGAAGGTAGCCGACTTCATGGAAACTGATGATAAACAGCTCACGTGTTTCATCTACCGGAAAAGGAGCTATTGAAATATCGGTTAACATTGATTCGCTGTCGCTTTGTATTCTGACACCACGGCTTATAAGCTCAAGACATGTCTGACGGCATTTTCGTATTCCGTTGGTCAGTGGAATGCGCAGGCCTTCCCGGGCATTTCTCAGAATATTTGTACTTACCTCTCCAGAAGGATTTTCCAGAAAGCGGCCGGTTTTTCCCTGTATAAAGAGCATGTCTCCTTTGCTGTCTATCACAACACTCGGTGGAGCGAGATTTTCAAGAATAAACTCTTTTGCTCGCTGGGCGATGGTCGCGGGCTGAGTTCCGGGCCGGGAAAAGGTTCTGGTTTTTCTGACAGGTTTCATCTGCCAGAACCTGTAATGGGACAGATCTCCTTCCACTTTCTTGAATATTCTGTTCTTTTTATCTATCGGAGTGAACCCTGCGGAGCTTTTGCCCGGGGTTTCCGATTTTCCCAGTACCAGAATCCCTTCATGAAGAAGGGTGTAATGAAACACCGAAAGAACCTGTTGCTGAAGGGCCGTGTCCAGATAAATTAGCAGATTTCTACAGCTTATAATATCAAGCCGGGAATAGGGTGGATCGGAGAGCAGGTTGTGTTCGGCGAAGACTATACTGTCCCGTAATCGCTTTTTAACCCTGTATCCGTCTGTTTCTTCATCAAAGTAAGCGGCAAGATGTTCAGCTGACAGTTCTGCTGCAATATTTTTCGGATATACTCCCCGTCGCGCTTTTTCGATAGCTGTAAGGTCAATGTCTGAAGCAAAAATCTGAACCGTATTGGGCAGACTGTGTGCATCAAGGTATTCATTCAGAAGAATGGCGAAGCTATATGCCTCTTCTCCAGTTGCACAGGCGGGAATCCATACCCGGACAGGAGCCCCGGCGGCTTTTTTTACCGTTTGGGGAATAATCTCATTTCTTATTACCTCAAATACATCCCTGTCTCTGAAGAAACCGGTGACACTGATAATAAACTCTCCAAACAGCGCTTTAATTTCTGAAGGATTGCTTTCAAGAATGGCAATATAGTCTTTCAACCTGTCAATTTTATTGAAAGTAAGCCGTCTGTTGAGCCGTCGCTTTATTGTCTTTTTTTTGTATTGGGAAAAATCATTTCCTGTTTTTGATTTCAGTAATTTAAAAATAGTATCAAGCCCATGGTGCTCTTCTTCTGAGGGTTGTGAGCTTTCTTTCAGATAATTCGCCCCGGTTTTTATATCCCTGGCTATAATATCGGGCATCTCCTCCAGGGTACAAACATAATCGGCTAATCCTGTGCCTATGGCACTATCGGGCATCCCGCTGTACTCAGCTGTTTCCGGCGTTTGGACAATCACAAGGCCCCCTGCATCTTTTACTTTCCGAAGTCCTCTGCTTCCGTCGGTCCCTGTACCGGAGAGAATAACTGCAACACCTTTTTCACCTGCGCTTTTACTCATGGAGGTGAAGAAAATGTCTATGGGGAGATTCTTTACCCGGTCTCTGGTGCCGGGGGTAACTGTCAGTTGTGATCCAATAAGTTCAATCTGCATCCCCGGAGGAATGATAAAAATATGGCCTGTTTTTATTAACACCTTTTCGGTTACCTGGGAAACTTCAAGGTTTGTAAACCGGGTGATTATTTCGGGAAGAAGACTTTTATGATCCGGAGAGAGATGCTGAATAACCACGAAGGCACACTCTTTCCGGTCTCCCCAAGAACGAAAGAATTTTTCAATTTCCCGAAGACCTCCGGCAGAAGCACCTATTCCGACTATTGGCACTGTTTTCATACATATTTCCCGCAGTTGAATACAGTAATTCTAATGTATGTAGATTGCTTTTTGAAGATCTGCAACCATATTTCTTCACCTGATCTTCAAATTAGGTTTACAGCCGGTACACACCTTTGCTTTAGATTTGTTTTTGTAAACAAGCAGTAAGGGGCATGACCCCGAGGAGGACATATGAAACGGTTTACAATTGGTGTTCTGGTAGTAATGATTGCGGGAATGGCTCTGTTCTCAGAGGGAGTACAGGAAGACCGCGGGTATGGTCGTGAAGGTGAGGTAAGCACTCTCAGCGGTACTCTTGATCTTTCCGGGGAATTCCCTGTTCTGAAAAGTAGCGGAAACGAGTATGTTGTAATGATTCCCCGCTATTATAATCAGGATCTGAATATTGCAGATGGAAGTGCTGCAACACTCACTGGTTACGTGCATGACAGCTATGGCCGCTATGTGGATACTGATGAGACAGTAATCAGTGTAACTGAAGCGGTTGTGAACGGAGAAAGCTTCACCTTTGATAATCTCAACAGAGGCTTTGCGGCTGGTGCTGGTATGGGCAATGGTGGTCGGAGAGCCTGGGATAATGAAGAAAGGGATTTCGGTTCCGCCCGTTCTGCCCGGCGCAGGTAGAAATAGTTCTTCCTTTGAAAACCGCTCCTAGTAAAGGAGCGGTTTTTTATGCAGACAGGATTGTTGCAATCTGATAATTTTTCCAGACGTGATAAAAAGAATAAATACATTGCCGGCATGGTTTCTTATTGTTGTGCTTATCTGTATGACTGCAGGGATGCTCCATTTCGGTCTCCGACTGAAAGGCTATGAGTTCCGTAATGAAGTTGGTCTCAATTTCGAAAAAAAACGCCTGGGATTTGCCGGCCACGGTATGGCATTTACCGATGCAGGACTGTTCGCATCTTTTTTTCCCGCCCGTGGGCTTTCGCTGGAAGTTCAGTTTACCTCCGATCTGAGTGGGGAGCCCCGTTTTCGGTCTCTTTTTTCAATAGCCAATGGCAATAGAAACGACCAGTTGATAATCGGGCAGTGGGGTAGATCCCTGATGCTTATGAACGGCGATGATTTCAGTAATCGCCGGCTTGCGCCGAAAATCTATCTTCCTCTCAATCCGGGGCAAAACACCCTGGTGGTAATCTCTGGCTTAAACGGAACTTCGGTTTATCTCAACCACAAACTCGTGCGACAGCGCCGGGATTTTGTTCTTACTCTGCCGGAAAATCTGGATACCACCCGCATGGTGCTCGGAAACAACATTTTCGGCACTGACCCCTGGATTGGAGAGGTTGCCGGTTTCAGACTCTGGAACCAACTCATAAAATCTGATCAGACGGATATAATTACTCCATATCTGGAACTGCTGGTACAGGGCTCTGCCGGATTACTGCTGAAAGGATCTGAAGAGGCTACCTTGAATATTCCTGATTTTAAGCCGTTGCTGTACCCGTCCTATCTGCGTCCTCCCGAATCGGAGGATTCTTTTCAGACCTTTGTTTTTGATGTATTTCTCAACTTTTTCGGGTTTATTCCTCTGGGGGCCGTTGTCTACCTTCTTGTTATTCGCTTCAACGGCCAGGCATTCACCCGGGCGGTATTGATTTCTGTGGCGGCAGGATTCCTGCTCAGCCTGATTATCGAGACTGCCCAGATATGGCTCCCTTCCCGGGTATCGTCATTGCACGATCTGCTATTGAATAGCCTGGGAGCATTGGCAGGAGGAATTCTTCTTTTTCGGGCAGGGAAAGATTAAACCTGTTTTAAACTGTACAATCCATTATCCTCACTATATACTAATTGATAAAGAGAAATGATATCAATAACAAGCAGGGAGGATTTTCCATGAGTTGCACTGTTAAACTTGGATATGGTTTTTGGCGGCATATGCTGACAGATCAGGATTACCGTTTTGCCCGGCAGGCTGGAGCAACTCATGCTGTTGTTCATCTAACTGATTATACCGGTCAGCTTAACAAGGCAACGGCCCAAACAGATCAACCGGTTGGTGGCAGTGAAGGGTGGGGCAGAACCTACGGTGTAGAGGAGGTCTGGGAGGAGGAATATCTGACCGGACTGAAAAACAAAATGAATGAACATGGCCTTGAACTCTATGCTTTGGAAAATTTTGATCCGGCACACTGGTACGATGTGCTTCTTGACGGTCCACGGAAAGACGAACAACTGGAAAGACTGACAGAAATTATTCGTACAATGGGAAGAGTCGGCATCCCGGTGATGGGATACAATTTCAGTATCGCTGGAGTTGCTGGTCGTATACACGGTCCATATGCACGGGGTGAGGCAGAAAGTGTAGGTGTTTCTGGTGTTGATGTGACTCCAATTCCGGAAGGGATGGTCTGGAATATGGCTTATACAGATGTGGATCCCGACAAAGTACTCCCGGAGATCAGCCATGATGAGTTGTGGAGGCGACTGCAATATTTTCTGAATACGCTGATCCCTGTTGCAGAGAAGGCGGGGGTTACCCTTGCAGCCCATCCGGATGATCCACCTGCCAGGCGGATGCGCAGACAACCGAGACTGGTATATAGGCCGGATTTATACAAAAAAATGTTTGAGCTGGTACCTTCTTCGCATAATACCGCAGAACTCTGTCTTGGTACGATTCAGGAGATGCAGGAGGGGGACGTATACACGCTCACCAGAGAGCTTGTTCTGCAGAAAAAGGCACCCTATATCCATTTCCGGAATGTAGTTGGAAAGATTCCGGAATATCATGAAGTATTTGCGGATGAAGGGGATATAGATCTGCCCCGTATTATGCGAATACTGATTGACCATGGCTATGACGGAGTCATTATTCCGGACCATACACCACTTATGGATTGTTATGCGCCCTGGCATGCCGGTATGGCTTATGCTATGGGATACATGCAGGCATTGCTGCAGGTGTACGGAGGCTGACCACAGATTCTCTGCTGATCGAATCGGGAATATTGCCTCTGTGTTTTCTCCTTATAGAAAGGTGATTGCTCTCTAACTGTCTATAATCAAAGAAGATCAAAGAGAAATAGCTCATTGGGGAACTTGCAGAATAGTGCTTTGCAGAAATTCCAACTATAAAACGAAAGCAAAAAAGCTTATTACCAGAAATCCTTCCAACAGAAACACCAGGGAGAACAAACCGTTCCAGGAGAATGCTGCTTTCGCCGGGGAACATCCGGCGAAACGTGAAAGAGTAATAAGGTTTCCTGCAAAGGGAGAGACGGAATATGAAACCGCTGTTCCCAGCAGCAGCGCCAGGGCTATGATGTTTATCTGCTCCGGCAGTGCCGAGGCGAGAATGGTTCCGGTAAAACCAACACCTATTAAAGGGTGGATTCCAGTGAGGGAAAGCAGCACAATCCCGGGAGCAATTATTAAGAAACTGAAAGGTCCGATCGCATCGGTTGCCCCCACAATTATAGAGTGGATAACATCCATTACCGGGGATGCCTGAATCACCGCGGTAAATATTCCCATTGCCAGGAACAGGACCGAAAGATCAGGCAAAACGCCCAGGGATGTATGCCAGTATTCTCCGAGGTGAACCCGAATGTTGCCATTTTTTCTGTGGATGAAGGTCCATGCCGTCAGGGTTATCACCCCGATAATGATCACTCTGATTGTACCGTTGAAGAGATGGAAGAGATCCAGGAGTAGAATTCCTCCCATCAGAATTCCTGCAATTATAAAGAGTGTTACAATTTTCCATCGGTCTCCAGCAGCTTCACCATCGTTTATACCTGTTGTCCGGGGGAGCTCCCGTCCTTTAAAAACAAAGATGCTTTCCATAACAACCGAGGTAATCATACCAAGAATTGCAAGGGTAAGGGTGCCGGGTAGAATATCCAGCCAGGAAGCTCCTGTACTTGCGATTACCAGCATTACACTCACGGCACCGGGAGCCCATAGTGTTACCAGAGAAAAGCCCCGCCCGATTGCAGTAACTGCAAATCTGTCAGGTTTACTTACCATATCTTTCAACGGTTTTCCGAACAGGGCATAGAGCATGGGTACTGTGCCGAAAAGCATAAAGCTGCCAAGTATATGTCCAATAAGACTGATGAATATATACAACCTTGATTCTCGGGAAAACCGTCCTTTCAGGTATGTCTCCAGAGTGCGATCGTATCCTCCTGCTCTGATGGGGATTATAAACAGCTGTAAAACGGTGACAATCGAAAATATCCCCAGCATTGAATTAATACCGCGGATAATTTCGCTGGTTCCAATTCCATATTTAAAAAATGTAATTGCCGACAGAGAAAGAAAAATCAGCGCAGGTCGTGCGAAGGTTGCCTTCACCAGTGGTATAGCAGAAACCATTATCAGTATGCCCAGTAAGCCGGTAATCAGGGATAAATCTGCCGGAGTCAGGAAATCGATGGTATACAGAGTTGCTGTCAGAACCAGTGATGCCCGGCAGATATGTCCTGCTGTTGTTGCAATGTTGTATTCAGTCTTCTGTATATCTTTCACCATGATGGGGTCCCCTGTTTGTATGTGCAGATGATATCGGAATGGTTGGAATTGGGCTATGGGAAAAGAAGTAATTACAGCCAGAAGTGAGATTTGAACAAAATTATAAATTGTTGTATAGAAAGGATATATGAAGCTATATTTGAATGTGTACACATTTTATTGTGTACACGGACACGGATGTTCTAATCTGAAACGATCCGTAGGCTATTTGGGTGAAGTGAAGCGGAACCGCTTATTCACTGTTATGTGATGTTCGGCTTTCATTTACTTTTTTTAGATGCAGTAAGAATGATAAAACCGATACCTGATAAAATTGATGCAATATCATAAGTTAAAACTCTTGAATCATCAATAATGTTTCCTATACCATTTAACAACAAAAGAACCCCTAGTACTATTAGTGAGATTTTTTTTGTCCTATTCATGATTTCTCCTTAAGGTATAAATAATAGGTCCGGTCCCAAGACATAGGTAACACAAATGTGTCAGGACATCGGTAATACCTTCCTTCTTTTTCTTCTAATCAGTGTATATTCCTTGTCCGGTATTAGCAACAAAGTTTCCCTGTCGAAATATCCCAGAGAGGACTCCCCGAACCAGACGTCAAACCGTCCGTTCTGGTTAATAAAAATGCCGATATTATATCCGCAGAATGGGTTCCCAACGAAATACCGGGTACCTTTGAAACTGACAAATCCCCGGTTGTTCACAAACCTTTTCCGGTAGTTCACAGGGTAGTCGAACTCTACGAATTCCGGATCGTATTCCCTCTCGGATTCACGATAAATTGTGGAGGGTGTTTTCATTCCCAGTGATTCATGGGGCCGCTCTTCATTGAACTCTTTCCGCCACCGCTCAAACATCTTCTGGTGCAGCCGGATGTCCCCGTATATCTGACCTTCCAGCTCATTCTTCATGTCCAGGTGCATCCTTTCGTGAGCCCCGTTCTGATAGGGAGATCCCGGTTCTATCCGATCCAGCTTGATCCCCAGGGACAGCCACCAGACCGATAATCGGGTCAAACCGAACAGACTCCTCATATTGGCAAAGGGAGGTCCGTTGTCAGAGCGGATGACTTCAGGAAGGCCGTAGAGTCGGAATAACTGGTCAAATTCGTGGTAAACACTGGCTGTATCGCCCTTATTCAGGGCTTTAATGCATAAAATGTACTTGGAATGATCGTCCCGGACGGTAAGAGGATTGATCTTTTCCTTTTGGGGGCTGTACCACCATCCTTTGAAATCGACGGTCCAGACATGGTTAGGGTGATCGGCGTTGACTCTGTTTTCAAGACGGACGCCTTCGCAATTTCTCTTCTTTCTGCACTTCTTCACGTATCCGGTTTTCTGGAATAATCGGTTAAAGGTGCTGATAGAAGGGAGTCTCCGATTGGGGTATTTGTTGGAGTAGATCTCCCGGATTTTCTTGGCTCCCCAGTTCTTTTTCTGCCTCTTGATTTTGAGGATTGCCGTAATTTCTTCTTCAGTCAGTTTTGCCGGAGATTTGTCGGGTTTCCTCGATAATTCTTCCAGTCCTTCAAAGCCTCGCAGGAGGAATCTCTGCTTCCATTTGTAACCGGTTTTCGGGCTGATGCAGAACTTAGCACAGAGGCTGGTGAAGTTGATTTCCCCCTTCAGAGCAGCGAGGACAAACTCTTTCTTTTGATCCATAACATTGGTCTCCTTCCACGGCATTCAGAGGCCTCCTTTGGGGAGTTTTTCTCTCTGAATTTTCGTGAGAAGTGTTACCGATGTCCTGATATAAAGTGTTACCGATGTCCTGATATAAAGTGTTACCGATGTCCTGATTCGGCCCAAAATGGTTTCACCTAACGTTCTGCGAATATGCGAAGTCCTGAGCAGCGCGAAGGATTTGGGCGGAAAGGATTGCCCCTGTAGCCGCATATTTGCTGTTATGTGTAGTGCTTCATTCTTTTCAATGAATCGGTATTTCTGGTTCCCATTCAAGAATACCATCATTCTTATTTACTTCTTGCCATTCCAGAAATTCTGAATATTTTAAAATATTATCTTTTATTACTGCTTGGCAAATTTCGATGCCCATTGCTTTCCTTTTATTTCTTGCTAATTCTCATTTTATTTTTAAAATTGTTTTTCTTATCTCATCAGTTAATATATGATTCATTTTTTCTACTACACGTTCAAACTACCCGACATACGGAGAATCATTCAATATATGTATCATATCAATCTATGCTGAGCCCCTTTGTCAAACAGTTTTCTGTTCCATTTAAGGTGGAACCTGCCGGTATAGCCTGACTATGCAACCGCTTTCATTCCTTCTACCTGGAATGATTCATACATCTCTTCCGGGGTCCGATAATCCAGACTTTGATGAAATCTTCGACTGTTATAGAATTGAAAGTACCGACGAAGGCCAGCTTTAAGCTCCCGTACTGATTCATAGGATTTCAAGTAAATATCTTCATACTTGAGAGTTCGCCAGAACCGTTCAACATAGATATTGTCCCGCCAGCGACCCTGACCATCCATACTGATTTCAATGCCGTTGTCTTTCAGGATTTGAATAAAGCCATAGGAGGTAAACTGGCTCCCCTGGTCGGTATTAAAGATTGCAGGCGTGCCATATTTTCGCAAAGCGTCCTTCAGCGCTTCAACACAGAACTCGGCATCCATGGAGCGTGATATCCGCCAGCTCAAGACTTTCCGGCTGTATAGATCCATAATGGCAACAAGATAAACAAATCCCGTCTCCAGTTTCAGATAGGTAATATCGGTTGCCCAGACCTGATTCGGATATCTGATTCTCTTGCCCTTCAGCAGGTACGGATACACAGGGTGGTCCTTTTTCGGGATAGAGGTTAATTTCTTTGGCGAGAGTGCTTTAAGGACCAATTCTTTCATCAGGCGGCGTACCCGTTTCACGGTAGAGATTATCGATTTTTTTTCAGCTCGCGTACCTGCTTTCGGTAACCGTAAAATGGGTACTTTATAAACAGCTCTTTCAGCTTGATCATTTCTTCGATATCGGCCCGTCGCGGGGCACGTTTCTTGTAGTAGTGATGGGAGCGGCTTACCCCGAGCAGTTCACTTTGTCGTCTAATAGACAGATGACGGTCAGAAGGATCGATCATTCGTAATCCTTTCCGTACAATTGCTTGTACTTTTTTTTTAACCACTCGTTCTCGTATTTGGCCTGGCCAAGCTGCTTATAAAGTTCCTGTTCACGCTTTTTCACCTGATCAAGTTCCTGGTTCTTTTTGTTCTTACGTTCAAATAGGGAGCTCGCATTCTGCAGGAGCTGCTTCTTCCAGGCACTGATCTGATTGGGATGGACTTCGTATTCCTCGGCCAGCTCCTACAGGGTTTTCTCCTCCGTTAGTGCTTCAAGGGCTACCTTGGCTTTGAACTCTTCATCAAACTTTCGTCTCACGTACATCTCCTCGTTTATGGTATCATACATCGGAGATTCCACCTTAGTTCTTAGAAATAACTGTTCAGAAATCCAGGCTCATCATATGTAGGGTGATCGTGATCTAGGCAGATTATAATGGACCCGTGATTTTGGACAACAAGTTAAGTTTGTTGTACCATGAACTACGGAGCAAGAAGTGTCTAAGGGACGAAGAAAATTTACCAATGAACAGAAGTTCCAAATTGTAATAGAAGCTATCAAAGGTGAGCGGCAGATTTCTGAAATTGCCGCTCAGTATCAGGTTCATCCAAACCAGGTCAGTAACTGGAAAAAGCAGTTTCTTGAAAAGGGTGCATCTGTTTTTAATACCAAGGCAGATGACTCCAAGAAGATTCTGGAAGAAACGCAGGAAGATCTTTTCAAGAAAATTGGCCAGCAGCAATACGAGATCGAGTGGTTAAAAAAAAACTTGAAACTTGTGGAGTCCTGGAGAAAAGAGAAATGATATCACCTGATAAGAGGCTATCGATATCACGGCAGTGCAAGCTGGTGTCTCTGAATCGCAGCTCCCTCTATTACAAGAGCATGCCTGTTAATGGTGAGAATATAGAACTCATGAAAAGGATTGATGAAATCTATACTGATAATCCTGACTTTGGCAGTCGTCAAATGCGCAACGCTCTACGTCGTGAAGGAAGGAAAATCAACAGGAAAAGAGTGCAGCGTTTGATGCGAGTCATGGGAATTATGGCGATCTTTCCGGGAAGAAACCTTTCAAAACCGGGTATAGGAAAAGAGCATAAAGTCTATCCGTACCTCTTGAGAAAGCTCAATATAAGCCGTCCAAACCAAGTGTGGGCTACTGATATTACCTATATCCGTCTTGCTCATGGTTTTGTCTACCTGGTTGCAATCATTGACTGGTATAGCCGAAAAATACTCAGTCATGAAATCTCCACTACTATGGATCAGGAGTTCTGCATCTCTGCATATCGAAGAGCAGTAGCTCAATATGGTAATCCGGAGATCTTGAACTCCGACCAGGGGAGCCAATTCACTTCAAAAGAATATAGGAATTTAGTCTTGAGTTCCGGGGCTAAATTCAGCATGGATGGCAAAGGCAGAGCATTGGATAATATTGCAATAGAAAGGTTCTGGAGAACCTTGAAATATGGAGAAGTGTACCTCAAGGAATATGAATCAGTTAGGGAGGCAAAAGACGGTATAAAGGCTTTCATTGAAAAGTATAACAGCAGGCGTCCACATACCAAGCATGGTATCTCCACGCCGGATGAAGTATTTGGAGTGGCAGCATAAATCTCATTAAGATTTTCTAAATGCTGTCTTGACGATGGGGTCCACTATAGATTCTCTGGATTTAAATCCATATTCTTGTGCACAAGAACAATTTTTTGACCATTAATGATAAAGGTGTACATTAATCTTGCATGTAAATCTATACCAATATAGAATTAAAGGTGGTTGTTAGAAAAATATCATTAGGGTTCCTCCTGCGTGGAAATAGTTGTTTTACGGTAATTATACCGGGCCTCCAGGCGGAGGCTTAATGAGTACCATAGTTTTGAACCGTGTGCCACGAGAAGGCATATTAATATAGTAAATTGAGGTCTTTTCATGACTGTAATGTTGATGAAGACAGACTTCTCAAGATCGGTTTTCAGGCTGCTCCTAAACTACGGTTTACTGCTTGCCCTATCAGCCCTGGAACAGGTCTCAAACCACCGGACTTATACTGTACAAGAGGAGTAAAGGCATGATTAGAACAGAGAAGATTAATTTCGTAGAATTTTTCCTATATCCTAGTAAAATCGAAAAGATTGTTTATTCAGTAGTTATCCTCCTTCTTTTACCTGTCGTATTTTTCTTAGTATATATAACCGGTGGAATTAAATTTGTTTATTCTCACAGTATGTATTTTCCTATTATTTTAGCTAGCCTTTTCTGGGGAATAAAAGGGGGGTTGTTTATTGCTTTTGCTGGCGGGATTATACTTGGCCCATTTATGCCAATCGATGTAATTACAGGTGAGAAACAAGTACTGACAAACTGGATATACAGACTATTATTTTTCACTTCTATTTCTGGGATTTTAGGTTTTTTTAAAGATAAATTGAAACAAAATATAGAAAGATTGAGATTTATAGTTACACATGATGAAAGAACAGGTTTACTGAATACTACAAGTCTTTTAGTGGATAATGATATTAAGAAACTATTTATTGATTCTGACAAAGAAATTTGTGTAATCTCACTCGTATGGAAAAATTATCAAGATATAATCAATATGTTCGGATTTGAAGTATCTACAGAAATAATACTTGAACTGGCTAAACGAATTCATAAGTATTATCGTGATAATTATAAATTAATTCAATCAGGAAATTCATCATTCTATATATTTCTTGAAGGAGATAACATTCTCTTTGTCCAAAATCAAATTCAACATCTTTTAGATAGTTCTTTTATGATCAATAAAATTCCATTCTATATAGAATTCGCAATAGGTTCCGCACGGTATGATGCTTCCGAATCCTCAGATTTCACTTCACTCCAAAAGGCAAGTATTGCGTCAACGCATTCTCAGAAAACAGGAATACCATCATCAACATATGACGACAAGTTAATATCAGTGAATAAAAGAAATCTTCTTCTCTTAGGAGAGTTTCCGAATGCACTAAAAAATAATAATATTATACTATATTATCAACCAAAAATTGATTTAAAAACCAATAAAATGGTTGGAATGGAAGCTCTGGTAAGATGGTTACATCCTGAAATCGGTCTTATTCGTCCTTTGGATTTTCTTCCAATTGTTGAAGAATCTAATTTAATCCATCAATTAACTGAGTCTGTTCTATTACAAAGTTTAGAGAAATGTATCGAAATAAATAATAATAAATTACCTTTATCAATATCTATAAACATCTCACCAAAAGATTTAACTAATCCAAAGTTCTTGGAGCATATCATTTCTCTGTTAGATAAGTATAAGATTGAAACAAATTATATCGAATTTGAAATAACAGAATCTAGCATGGTGATAAATCCGGAAAAAGTTATATCAATTCTAAATTCTCTCAAGCATTTTAAAATTTCGTTATCAATAGATGATTTTGGTACTGGCTATTCATCACTCGCTTATTTAAGCCGGTTTCCTATAGATTACATAAAAATTGATCAATTTTTCGTTAAAAATATATATAATATTAAAGGTATTGATTCCATAATCAAGGCAACGATAGATTTAACTCACGATCTAGGATTTAAAGTTATTGCCGAAGGAATTGAGGATGAGAAAACAGAATCGAAACTTATAGAGATGGGGTGTGATATCGGTCAAGGCTACCTATATTCAAAACCTTTACCAGATTCAGAAATATTGACTTTTTCTTGGAAGAATGTCTGAGATCGAAAACATTCGATTTGGAAATATGCCTTACAATTCAGTTAACGGTTCGTTAGACAAACGTTTCGCGCTGCTGAGATTGTTCCTCTTTGCTGTCAATTGGACTGGACCCCTAAAGAAGGACAACCAGTTAAGCCACCATTATTCCTGGTAAAGTATGTGTGTGGTAACGGAAATGTACGCTCAGGAAAAAAACGCTGGATACCGATTGCTACTTCTTTATCCAATAAAAATATTGGGCTTGAAGAGTTGGGAGAAGGGATCTTCCGCATCTGGTTCAGAGATTTCATATTAGGTTACTTTTACGAAGTAGTTAGGTGGTAAGTTATGTTTACATTAGAGATTTTAGGTATCGAAATGTCTAACAGTCAAAATACTTGACAACTTGTCAAAAATATGTACATTGAAAATATGAAAACCTTAGCCGTCGGTGAATTTAAAACCCACTTCTCAGAAATTATAGACGATGTACGTGCTGGTGAGGAGATAGTAATCACTTACGGCAAAAAGAGAGAACAAGTAGCCGTCGTAATACCATTTCCCACATACAAAAAGCGTAATAAAATAAAACTTGGCTTATTACAAGATAAAAAAATTGCAATCAAAGATGATTTTAAAATGACTGAAGAAGAATTGCTCGGATTTTGAAATATCTACTCGATACACACTATCTATTATGGTCTCTATTTGATCCTGAAAAGATTGATAAAGCGATAATAGAAATATTGGAAAATGAAGAAGATGAGAAATACATATCTGGTATAAACCTCTGGGAAATATCCTTGAAATACTCCCTGGGAAAATTAGAAATAAATGGACTTAATCCTGAACAAATTGCTGAAAGTGCACAAGAAGCTGGCTTTAATATTTCTGATGTTGATTACGAGACATACTCATCATATTACAAATTACCCAAGAAAGAGAATCATAAAGATTCATTTGACAGAATGATAATATGGCATTCTATACAGAATGGATTCATTTTGCTGACTAAAGATAAAAAAATTGAACAATATATACCAGATGGTCTAAAAGTAGTTATTGGAAATTAATGTAATGAAAAATGATGAATATGCAACAGGGGCAGTGTTGTAATAATGTTGTAGCTGCTGTGTAGGAGAAAATGCGTAATACATTCATAGAAAAAATACAGAATGGAACAATTACTTCTGTACATGATTTAAAACATGTATATCGGGAAATAATAAAAAAGCTACACCCTGATCATTCGCCAAATGATAATTCTCACTATGAATTTATTATGGTTACAGAACAATTCCATCAGGCGCTGAAGAAGCTTACAGAGGATAAAAAAGAATTTAATAGAAACTACAGAGACTTGTTTTATTCTGAATATCTAAACTTAGAGCAGATCGATAAACCATTTGTATTTAATCATTCGATTAATCAGAACCGAATAATCGATGAAGTAAAGAAAAAGTCGTTATTATATTTTACAAAATGGAAGCCAGAAATGGTGGATCTCTATAAAAATGCAAATAAAGAATATGATGAAATAAAATCTGAAAAACCGACAAATATCTATCGAAAAAACCATCTCATATATAGTCTTACACCCATTTTGAACAATATTTTAAAATATCAAATTACAGGACAAATGGTTTATAAAAATCAGTTAAAACACAATATTGTGAATACATATACGATACTAAATGAAAAAAAATGCTACTCATTGTCCAAATTTATTTCATTTCTTATGGGCGATATTGAAAGCAATGAAAATACATAACGAGCCATTTGGAATTCCCCCGAAATCATCGACACCTGTTATACTTAGAATCTAAGGAGAAATCAGGTGTCTAAGAGTCCATATTCGGAAGAATTTAAGGCAAAAACTATCAAGCAAATCATGGAAGAAGGCGTTGGCGTTTTGGCTGTTGCCAAGGCAACCAGTGTCAGTAGCGTCACCTTATAAAAGTGGCTCAAAGTTGCCGGGTGGAAATCAGGCGAGTCACAAGACAAAAAGAAAATTACTGAAGCTGACCAGGAAATAAAGGCGCTTAAGGCAGAGCTTAAACAGGTCAAAATGGAGCGAGACATCCTAAAAAAAGCCGCAGCGTACTTTGCCGGGGAGTCCCTGTAAAGTACGAATTTATCAAAGAACATCGTAGCACCTACCCGGTGCGACAGATGTGCAGGACCATGAAAGTCCATCCATCAGGCTTCTATCGGTGGATTAAGAACCCGGAATCTAAACGAGCCATCGAGAACCGGAAAATGACCCAAGAGATCCACCATTATTGGGAAGAAAGTTGAGGCACTTACTGAAGTCCCAATATAACCCAAGTACCGTGCTCTGATAGGAAGTTGTATATTGCCCCTGTTTTCGACTGCTTCGGGGGCGATATTGTCAGTCTTGCAATGGAAAATAATATGAAAAGGGAATTATGCATTAAAGCCGTCAAAGATGCATACAATAGCAGAAATGCAGGGAATGGAGTAATCATTCACAGCGATGCTGGAAGTCAGTATACCAGTGACCAATACAAAATCCTTGGTGATTACCACGCTATTCAGAGTATGAGTGATGTCGGCAGATGGTACGATAATGCTCGGATGGAGAGTTTCTTTGCAACACTGGAGAAAGAAAAACTGTACAAGATTAATACTCTGAAAATGAAAATGGATGAAGTTAAAACCATTGTCTGGAGATACGTTATGGTGTACTACAATCGTCAGAGGATCAGTACGGTGAATGAAGGCGGGTTGCCTCCGACTATGTATAGGAGAATCGCAGCATCAATGAGTCATAAGGCTGCATAAAATACTTTTAGGTATTTGGGGACTGCACTAAAGACGACAATCCCATAAATTCATTTGACGGACAAAATAACATTTCCTACCATTCATTATCTACGAAGAACACACCGTTCATCTTGGGGTACGGCTTTCTATTTAAAGAGGAAGAAAAAAGGTTATTAGTAATTAGATAAAGGTGATATCATGAATTAGACTAAATCTTATTCGTTATAGTCTATGGTTGAAGGTTTTCGCTGGAGGTCGAAGTGGTAAATCGGATGTCAAGAATGGTGGTAAAGATTCTTTTACCGGTTCTTATTCTTCTCTTGTTAGTTACAGGTGTCATCAGTTTTATGAATATTCGGTCCACGGTGAAGGCATTAAATTCATCGGTAGACAGCCAGGTAGAATGGATTTCTGCCTATGCCGACCAGGTGTATTCGACTCTTCTCATAAGAGGGCTTTCTTCTGCGGAGGTCCTGATAGGTGCGATAAACCAGTTTATGGACAGAAATGCTGGTAGAGAGGAAATTCTGGCGGCGGTGAAGGCCCCTCTGGAACTTCAGGATTGGGCCGTTGGAAGCTGGGTTACCTTTGCCTCCGATGCATTTGACGGAAGAGATTCCGATTTCGCGGGTAATCCCTACTATACCTCCGATGGAGCCTTTGCTAGCTATTGGTACCGGGATGGGGATGATCTTGCCTTGTCGAATCTGGAGGGATACGAGTCTGAGGGATATTTTCTCGGAGCCTATCAGTCGTCCAAACCCCGGATGACTGACGCCTACGAGTATGAAGTGGATACGGGGGTGTTGACTCTTATTACGATTGCTCTTCCCATTATCAGAGACGGGAAAACGATTGGTGTCGCAGGTATCGATATTGATATATCTTCCTCCCAGGAACTTATTAGCAGTATTAATCCCTTTGAAACGGGATATGCTGCTATTTTATCTGATTCCGGGGTTGTGATTGCTCATCCTGACTCTTCTATCATCATGAAATCCTCTTCAAAGCTTTTTACAAATCCGGAAGAAGCTTCTGCTGCAATAGCAAAACATGAACCCTATTTAGAAATGGTAAAGAATGAAAAGGATATTTCCAGTATGATCAAGGTATCCAGTTTCACCATGAAGGAGTTCGAAAAAACTCTGAATGTTCTGGTATCTCTACCTCTGACCGAAATAAACAATGAAATAAGAATGGCAATGAGAAACGGTTTTATTATCGCCTTTGTATCGCTGCTGCTGGCCATGGGGATATTCATTCCTTTGTTAAGAAGAATGATAAAGCCTGTTCGGGACAGTGCTAAAGCTATTGAGGATATTGCAGCCGGAGCGGGGGACCTTACCCAGAGGCTGAAAGTTGAAAGCAATGATGAAGTAGGAAAACTGAGTGAAAGTTTCAATCGGTTTATCGAGGCCCAGAATGACTTCATAAAAGGATTGAAGGAAAAGGCCCAGCGCACGGAGGCAGCCAAGAATGTCGTGGTTTCCGCGTCTGAAGAAACGTCCGCCAATATTCAGGAAATCAGCGCCAATATCGAATCCATAGGAAAGCAGATGGAAATTGTTATCCAACAGGTTAACACCTCCGCAGCCTCCATTGAAGAAACAAACGCTGCCGTTCAGTCTATTGACAAACAGATTGAGAACCAGGCAAACATGGTAGAGGAAACCTCAAGTTCCATAAACGAGATATCTGCTACATTGAACTCTACCTCAAACATTGCCCGGCAGCGTGCCGAAGCGGCAAAAGAGCTGAACAGCAGGGTGGATGAGGGCAGGGGAATTCTTGAAGAAGCCACTTTGGCGATGCAGAAGACGGTAAATAATCTGGAAGCCATAGAGGCTATGAATCAGGTGATGAGTAATATTTCGTCTCAAACCAATCTTTTATCCATGAATGCGGCTATCGAAGCGGCCCATGCCGGTGAGTCTGGCAAAGGATTCGCCGTGGTGGCGGAAGAAATCCGAAAACTTGCCGAGCAAGCTGGAAATTCCTCCCGGCAGATAAACAGTTCGGTTCATACCATTTCCGATTCAATCAACCACAGTTCCAATGTGCTGCAGCGATCAGCATCGGTGTTTGAAAAAATTACCATCGAGGCCAATACCACAGGAAGAGCCTTGGAAGAAATTTATAGCAGCGTAGAGGAAATGAATGTAGGCGGTACGGAAATCATGAATTCCACCCAGAGACTGCGGGATTCTGTACTGCTGGTTAAGGACGGATTTCAGGAGATTGTCAGCAGTTCCAACCAAATCCTGACAGCCAATAATCAGCTCAGGAATGTTTCTGAAACGACAGAACAGGGGATTCAGGAGATCCGTATCGGTATTGCTGGTATTGTAAGAGCTTCAACAGAATTGGTAGAGGTTTCGGGACATCTGGATAATGAGGTCGTAGATTTACGGGATCAGGTTCAGCATTATATAACCGATTAAATCTGAATAAATTATTTTAAACGCTGATCCATCATTTGAGAAGATCTTCCGGTTATTGATTGATTTTCGAATCACACTATTCACTGATTCAATGGTGTTGGTGGTACAAATAGTTTTACGGATCTCATCCGGAGCCTGTAAAAATTTCTGTGTAAAGCTCTTTTCTAATCTTGAAATCGCCTTCATACTCAATGGCGAATCTTTTTAAAGCAGGCTTCCTGTCTCGAAGTGGCATAGACAATTTCTTAGACGCTTGCTCAATAGCCAGATAAATTATCCAATTCCATTCTGGATTCCTGCTCAGAAACTGAACTATAGATTTTCTTGAGATCAGCAGACACTGTTCTATGATCCTTGTAGGACACATATTTAAGTGAGTTTCTGATCTGATGCACAATGCAAAGCTGGACTTTTCATGCTGAGCCCGGATATCCGAACAGTTATTCCTAAAAACGAGGTGGAATCTCCGATGTATGATACCATACCCAAGGAGATGTACGTGCGACGAAAGTTCGATGATGAGTTCAAGGCAAAAGTTGCTCTTGAAGCCCTGAAGGAAGAGAAAACACTACAGGCACTGGCAGAGGAGTATGAGGTCCATCCGAACCAGATCAGCGTTTGGAAGAAGCAACTACTACAAAATGCAAGTTCCCTCTTTGAGCGGAAGAACAAAAAGAACCAGGAACTTGATCAGGTGAAAAAGCGTGAACAGGAACTTTATAAGCAGCTTGGCCAGGCCAAATACGAGAACGAGTGGTTAAAAAAAAAGTACAAGCAATTGTACGGAAAGGATTACGAATGATTGATCCTTCAGACCGTCATCTCTTGATAGTGCGACAAAGCGAACTTCTTGGTGTGAGTCGTTCTAACCACTACTACAAGAAACGTGCCCCACGACGGGCTGATATTGAAGAAATGATTAAGCTTAAGGAGCTGTTCATAAAATATCCATTTTATGGGTACCGTAAACACGTTCGGGAATTGGAGAATGAATCAATATTCTCAACGGTAAAACGTGTCCGTCGGCTTATGCGTGCAATGGGGTTAAACGCTCTTTCTCCTAAGAAATTGACTTCAATACCGAAGAAGGAGCATCCGGTTTATCCATACCTGCTGAAGGGAAAAAGGATCAGATATCCCAATCAGGTCTGGGCTACCGATATAACTTATTTGAAACTTGAAACCGGCTATGTCTACCTGGTCGCAATTATGGATCTGTATAGCCGTAAGGTCATGAGCTGGCGTATTTTACTCTCCATGGACGCAGACTTCTGTGTTGAGGCGCTGAAAGATGCCTTAAAAAAATATGGCACACCTTCAATATTCAACACAGACCAGGAAAGTCAATTTACGTCCTATGGTTTCATTCAAAACCTCAAAGAAGCAGGTGTAGAAATCAGTATGGATGGCTAGGGTCGCTGGCCGGACAATATCTATGTTGAACGGTTCTGGCGAACTCTCAAGTATGAAGATATTTACTTGAAGTCCTATGAATCAGTACGGGAGCTGAAAGCTGGTCTTACCCGGTACTTTCAATTCTATAACAGTCGAAGATTTCATCAAAGTCTGGATTATCGGCCCCCGGAAGAGATGTATGAATCATTCCAGGTAGAAGGAATGAAAGTGGCTGCATAGTCAGGCTATACCTGCAGGTTCCACCTTAAATGGAACGGAAAACTGTTTGACAAAGGGGCTCATCATAGAACGCCTGGTGACAACCAAAGCTTATTATGATGAAGCTGGCAACCTTAAACCGGATAAAACAACAGAAGGGGTTATTCCTGATAGTTTAGATACTGTTAATGAAAAAGCAACAGAAAAATTATCTGCAACAGTAAATAACGCTAATGGAGAATGGAGATTTATCGCAATGGTTACAATGAATGATGGTGCAATTTACCCTGGTGAAGTTTATATAGTTAAAATAGAAAGTAAATTTCAGATTTAATCCCCCCATAGTCTATTTATTTTTTCCCGGACACTATCCGGGATTCGTTCTATAAGTTGTTGATCCGTGGGGTGGTCGTAATGACGGGTCATAGCATTGGTCCTATGACCCATAAGACCCTGAACCTCTTTCTGGTCAAGAAGCTGTAATGCATAAGTATTGAACGAATGACGCAGGTTGTATTGTGTTCGATCTCTACGATCTATTCCGGCTCGCATGCAGCTTGCTTTAAAGTGTTTCCCGGCAGATTCTGCCCTGATTCCCCCTTCTGCAAATTGAGGGGTAAATACAAGATCATCCGGAGAGGTTTTCGTGCTGGTGGCTTCATGAAGCAGGAGTAGTTCTTCTGCCCCCCGGGGGAGGGTGACGGCCTTGTTGAACCCGGTTTTAGTACCCTTTACGCGCTTCCTTGTATCAGGATCAATCTTATGGGTAATTGCTAATCCGTGAAGGGATCTGGACCATTTTCCCCAGGTTAATGCTCCAACCTCTTGTGGCCGTAACCCACAGGATCCCATGATCATAAAGTAGGTTGCCCATTCCAGGGTACTCCAGACCTCGATAAGTTGATCAAGATTATCCGGAAATAGTTTTTTTAATTCTTCCAGAGTAAAGATTTCCTGTTCCCTCTTATCGATATCTTTAAAAGGCACAATTCCATCGGTAGGATCACGGTCAATATATCCTTGTGCCATTGCCTCCCTCATAACATGACGAAGAGAGACTATTATCTTGTTCTTTGCGTCAGCATTAAGCGGCCGTCTATATCTAACTGATTTTACATCAAGCAGATAATTATCAATGGCATGATACTTAATTGCAGACAATGAGAGATTTCCAAACTCAGGAAGAATATAGTTTTTTAGTTCCCCTCGTAGTTTCGTGAGATGTCGGTCAGAAAAGGTTTTTCCTTTCTTCTCCATACGGTGTACCCAGGGACATTTCCCTCTAATAAAGAAGTCTTTTGCAAATTGATTAAGAGTTGTTTCGTCCAGATTGACCGGAATACTTACTTCATAGTTAGCAGCCCAACGTTCGGCTTCTTCCATGTTTGTAGTGCCGGTTGCAATCCACTTCCCAGGCATCGCACGAAACATCACATAAATAAAGTCACCAGTTGCAAGGTGGCGTGTCTTAAATCTGTACGCTTTCTTTGCCATAAACTCTCCTTTATGTCAAAAGATTTGAACTCACGACCTTTGTGCATGTACCCAAAGCTCTTTTATGTATAGGTAAAAATTGGGTACAATGTACCCAAAACAGGCCTATTGATCAATAGGCTGGCAAAATCACGAAGCAGTGGAAACTGTGTTAAATTATTATATTGCAAGGAAATAAAAATTTTAACATTTATTATTGGTTAAGAAATCCAGCCAGAAGTGAGATTTGAACTCACGACCTACGCTTTACGAGAGCGTTGCTCTACCCCTGAGCTATTCTGGCACGGTTGCCTATTTTTACCCCTCCGGCTCCTAAAAATCAAGAGGAGAATCCGATAGAAAACAAGAAGAAAAACAACTCAGGAGATGCCCCCAATATTTCGATAATGGAATAGAGGGAGGCTCCATGATTCGAGGAATATACACCGGTGCCAGCGGCATGATAGCTCAGATGCACAATCTCGACGCCATTTCAAACAACCTGGCCAATGTGGATCTTACTGGTTACAAGAAGGATACATCGGTCCACAAGGCTTTTCCGGAGCTTCTCCTGCGCCGTATGAATGACAACGGTATGTTTACCATCCCTCCCGGCTCTGTTGATCAGGCTCCGGTAATCGGAACCCTGGGAACCGGAGTGGAATATAACGAGAGCTTCACCATTTTCAGCCAGGGTGCTCTGAAACAGACCGAAAACCCCTTCGACCTTGCCCTTGAGGGCAAAGGTTTTTTTACCATAGATACCCCGCAGGGAGAACGCTTCACCAGAAACGGTTCTTTCCATGTCAGCACCGAAGGTGTTCTGGTCAACAAACAGGGGCTGCCGGTAATGGGCGAGAAGGGGATTATCAATTTGAAGAAAAACAACTTCGTGGTGGACCAGGAAGGTCGGGTATGGCAGAACGCAAGCTTCGCGGACGACCCCGAGCGGCTGGTAAGCCTGGAAGAAAACGAGTGGGAAAACATGGAAATGGTGGACCGCCTCAAAATGGTGGACTTTCCCAGGGACCGATACCTTAAAAAGCAGGGTGACAGCCTCTGGCTTAACGACCGCTTTTCCGGCGATCCTCGGCCGATTGGAGTTTCCGACGGGCTCAAGGTTCGCCAGGGATTTCTTGAAGGTTCAAACGTAAACCCGGTAACCGAAATGGTGAAGATGATCGAAGTTAACCGGGCTTATGAAGCAAACCAGAAGGCCATTCAGGCACACGACCAGATGACCGATAAACTGATTAACCAGGCTGTACGTGTATAGCTGAAGAGATAGCAAAAGAGAGCAGGAGGTAGACTGATATGATGCGCTCACTGTGGACTGCAGCATCCGGAATGACCGGACAGCAGTTTAATATAGATACAATTTCCAACAACCTATCCAACGTCAACACCACGGGGTTCAAACAGAACAGGATCGACTTTGAAGACCTGCTCTACCAGACCTCCCGGCTGGCTGGAACACCGGCAACAGAGCTTACCACCGTACCGGTGGGTGTTCAGGTTGGGCATGGTACACGGGTTGCCGCCACCCAGAAGCTCTTTACCCAGGGAGCGCTGCAGGCGACGGATAATATTTCCGATATCGCCATTCAGGGTGAGGGATTTTTCCGTGAACTGCTTATAGACGGCACCTACGGATACACCCGGGACGGTGCGTTCAAAATCGACTCTCAGGGGCAGATTGTCAGTTCCAACGGCTACAAGCTAATGCCCGAAATCACTCTTCCGGAAGGTTTTGTTCGGGACAGTCTTACTATCTCGCAGGATGGTCGGATGAGTGTAAAGGTTGCTGGTTCGGATGATCCAATTGAAGTGGGGCAGCTGGAACTCTACCGTTTTGTAAACCCCGCAGGCCTTCAGGCCATCGGTGAAAACCTTTATAAGGTAACCAACGGTTCCGGTGATGCCATAGGCGGACGACCCGGTTTCGATGGTATGGGTAAAACCATCCATAAGTTTCTTGAGATGTCCAACGTTTCAGTGGTGAAAGAGATGGTCAATATGATCGTTGCCCAGAGAGCCTACGAGCTTAACTCAAAAGCCATTCAGACTTCCGACAGCATGCTCGGCATTGCAAACGGATTGAAACGATAACATCCATCAGTGAATTGAGGTGAGGGATGAAATTCCCGGCAATGGTCTTCGCCCTTCTTGTACTGCTTTCCGGTACAGTTGCGGCGGAGACTCTTTATCTTAAAGGTATCCTGACTGCAGGAGAACACCCTCTCCTTAATGATCTGTTGATCAGGCCATCCTCCAGGCTTTCAGCAAAAATGCTGCCCCGGGAAATAGATACCCTCAACAGCATCTGTTATTTATCCCAGAAAAGTATTGCTTCGCTTCTTGATAATGATTTGAAAGACTCACTTGTCGGTGAAGGTATCTGGATATTTCCATCCAGCTGTATTGATTCGTCAGAAGAAGGAGCTGCGACAGGGCAATGGTATAGTATAATCACCTCTGAAATTCTGGATTATGCCGACTCATTCAGTATTCCCCTGTACGATTGGAACCAACTGCATTCTGTCATCAAAGAAGGAGCTGAAATAGTCCAGGCATCCCTGCTTCCAAACGGGACTCTGAGGCTGTCAATGTCTGAAAAGAATGAAATTTCAGACATGCCGAGTACTATAAATCTAACTGTGAGCACAAATATAATAAATGGAGATACAGCGGATATTGTTGTACGTGCCGGTACCCCTGTGAACGTGCTAATTTATCGGCAGGGAATATTTATATCTGCCCGGGGAATGGTCAACAGTAGTGCAGGAGTTGGAGAAATTACCCGCATACGACTGAACGGGACCAGCCGGATTATAGATGCCAGAATTACAGGGCCCGATTCCGCAGAAGCTCTGTTTCAATAACTTATGGAATTGAAGGAAATATGTATGAAAAGAATAATGTTTCTGGTCAGCCTGATAGCCCTGATATTGCTGCCCGGTACAACACTTTTTTCCCAGAGTCAGGAACAGGCAGCAAGCCCTAAAGAATCGGAAGTAAAACTGAAAGAGATCTCTTATATTCAGGGATTCCGGGAAAACCAGCTCAGCGGAATCGGGGTAGTTACCGGCCTTGCAGGAAAAGGTGATTCTCAGTCTTCAGCAATGATGCGGAAGTTTCTTGCAAATATAGTATCCAACTACACCGATCAGGTGAGCGAACAGGATGTCCGCAGTAAAAACAGCGCTGTTGTTCTGCTCACCGCCGATATACCGGCATATGTTCAACCTGGAGAGAGGGTAAGTATCCAGATTTCCAGCCTGGGGGATGCAAAGTCTCTTTCCGGAGGAGTTCTTCTGCAGTCCCCTTTGCAGGGAGCCGACGGAATCGTCTATGCCGCTGCACAGGGCGTTATTCCGGCGTCGGAAGAAAGTATCAATAACACTGTAGCACTGCTTCCCGGTGGAGCTATCATAGAAAAGGCAGTGAACAGCAGGATAATGGAAGATAACCGTGTTACCATAATACTTAAAGAACCTGATTATACTGCTGCCGCAAAGATTAGTGAGATAATAGAATCTGAAACAGGATTTGAAATCAGTTTCGCCGATGCAAGCCGTATTGGTGTAATGGTACCGGAAGAGTATCAAACAAGAAGTGTTGCATTTATTGCCATGCTTGAGAATCTGAATGTACCCGCGCTCTTTGCGGACAAGGTGGTTATAAACCCCCGGACCGGTGTAGTGGTGATGGGACAGGATGTTCGTATAGGCAAGGTTGCAGTTTCCTATAAAGGGCTGAAAATAAGTGTCGGCATGGACGGAGGTTTTACCGATAAAGAGAGTGAAAGCTTTTTGATCGAAGACCGGCCCAGTGTGGAACAGTTTGTGGATCTGCTGAGGGAAATAGGTGTTGATACAAAAGGCCTTATTGAAATCCTGCAGGCAGTAGACCACGCAGGTGCTCTTTTCGGGAAACTGGAGGTTATGTAGATGGAACTTAATTCAATACAGATGATGGGAAGCCTTAATCCGGTTAAAACTCCAAAAGTGAGTGCCTCTTCCAGCGACGGTCAGCTCAAAGAGGCATGCAAGGAGTTCGAAGCACTTCTTCTGGAACAGATGCTTAAAAGTATGAGAAAAACCGTAAACAAAACGGGATTGATCAAAGGCGGTATGGCGGAAGATATGTTCGAAGATATGCTGTACGAGAAGTATGCAGAGAAGATGTCAGATACGGCAAACCTGGGATTCTCTGATATGCTCTATCGTCAGTTAGCACAGAAATATACACAATAAGCGTTGAAAGTATACTTTTGTATAACATTCTGTACTGAAAAAAAAGGTTAAAAAAAGTTAAGTAAATAAGTCTTTATATTGCAACGAAATAAAAAATTCTTCTACTGAGTACTTTTCTTGGCATAGGGATTGCATGTATAAATGCATGAAGGAGAGTGCCATGAAAATCAGGAAAACAAGCCAGAGCGAAGACTCACTTAAGGCATATTTCCAGCAGATTAAAACGACACCGCTCTTAAGTTTTGAAGAAGAACTTGAACTTTCCCGGCGTATAATGAAAGGTGATGAGCTTGCACGGGAAAAACTGATTAAATCGAATTTAAGACTTGTTGTTAAAATTGCCAAAGCCTATACCACAGGAGATGTAAGTTTTCTTGACATTGTACAGGAAGGAAACCTGGGACTGATTAAAGCTGCCAGCAAATATGATTACAGGAAGAATGTACGGTTCAGCACCTATGCTGCCTGGTGGATCAAGCAGTCCATTGTGCGGGCACTGTCGAACAAACGCCGGCCTATTCGTCTTCCTCATAGAAAAGAAGAGGCTCTGAAAAAAATACAGAAAGCCTATTATACCCTTACTCAGCTTAACCAGCAGAAGCCTACAGTTGAAGAGGTTGCTGTTGAAGTCGGTATGAAGCCGGAGGAGGTAAGCTCTCTGTTGAATGCTTCCTCTGCGGTAGCGTCTCTGGATTCTGAAGAAAACTTTGAAACCGGATCCCTTTTGGATATGTGTGAGGATTACACCTACGAACCCGATTCGGAGCTGGTAAAAAAGAGCCTCCACGAAGATACCATGCGTTTTCTTGAACATCTCATGGAAAAGGAACGGCAGATACTTCTTTACCGCTTCAGTTTCTACGGCGGTAAGAAATATACGCTTAAAACAATTGGTGAACGGATGGGTATCTCTCCGGAAACAGTGAGACAGATTGAGATGCGTGCCATTCGGAAACTGCGTGAACATGCAGATGAAGTACGGGAATACGTGTATCAGTAATCCCTGTATTTATATAAAAAGTATTAACAGTATCAATTATTGACCAGCAGGCCTGATTTTCGTACCATTATAGTGAATGGCACGAAAACAGCCTGCTTCGGTTCGGCAGAAAAAGCGAATAAGACTGGCATATGTTTTACTGATTACTGCGGCGGTTGTCATGGGCCTTGGTATTGCAGCTCTTAAACATGCTTCGGAACCTGAAATAATTACCAGCAGTACAAATACTCAAAAACCAGAAACAGCACTGCCTGAGCCGGAAAAACAGAAAACGGATACCTACGTCGAACCTGCAGCAGTGGATAAGCACGGAACTGCAGCTGTCAGGGGTCCCCGGGTGGCACTGGTGCTTGACGATGTGGGTAATAACCTGGATGAACTGGAACCTTTTCTGCATCTTCCCATGAAGATAACCTTCGCAGTCATGCCCGGCAGGCAGTTTACTGAAGAGTCGGTAAGAAGAATAAAGGCTGCGGGTCAGATGTTTATTGTTCACCAGCCCATGGAGCCGGAAGGTGATTCTGATCCCGGTGTAGGTGCAATTTATTCCGGCATGACAAGGGATGAAGTGTACAGGACTCTTGATGAGAATCTTGCGCCCCTGAAGGGTGTAGCAGGGATGAACAACCATATGGGGTCAAAGGTTACTGCGGATACCGAAATAATGTCGTATATTCTTTCCTATCTGAAGGAACGGAATATGTTTTTTCTGGATTCTCTTACAACAGGTAAAAGTGTTGCAGGAGAAATAGCCGGCGAAATGGGCGTACCATTTATCAAAAGGAACAGCATGTTTTTAGACAACACAAGAGAACGCGATTATGTTGAAAGAGCCCTGAGATCGGGATTCAGTATTGCGGAAAAAAGCGGACGGGCTGTAATGATTGGCCATGTATGGGATGAACATCTGGCTGAACTGCTGCTTGAGCTTTTCCCGGAGTTTTCCGATGCCGGATTTACTTTTGACGATGTGGGAAATATGATTTATCTGGGCAGGCAGGGCCTGGAATGATAATCCTGGGAATAGAGAGCTCCTGTGACGACTGCAGTATTGCCGTTGTGGAAAACGGCAGGAGGATACTCTCCAGTGTTGTTGCTACCCAGATTGAAATACACCGGCCGTTTATGGGAGTTGTCCCCGAGATTGCTTCAAGAACTCACACAGAGTGGATAGAGGATACCTACAGGGAGGCCCTTAAACAGGCCGGTATTGAAGCTCGTGAGATTGACGGCATTGCTGTAACAAGCCGTCCGGGTCTGGTTGGATCTCTGCTCGTGGGATTATCCTTCGCCAAAGGTCTTGTAATGGCCCTGGGGGTTCCTTATACAACGGTGAATCATGTAATGGCTCATTTATATGCACCCCAGCTTGAACGGGATGTTGAATACCCCTTTATAGGTTTGCTTGTTTCCGGCGGACATACAATGATCTCGGTTGTTGATGGGCCCGAGGAAATCCGGGTTATGGGAACAACCATTGATGATGCATGTGGTGAAGCCTTTGACAAGGTAGCCAAGTTCTACAATTTCGGGTTTCCCGGCGGGGTGGTTATTGATAAGCTTGCACAAAAGGGCAATCCTGCAGCCTTTGCTTTTCCCGGGCCTAATTTGCATAAGGGGGATCATCGCTATGATGTTTCCTATTCCGGCTTGAAGAATGCGGTTATCAACCAGCGGGATCAGTTCTGGGACGGGGTTTCAGAAAAAACTCCTGAAAATATTGCAGCGTCTTTCCAGAAGAGGGCAATAGACATACTGGTAAAACGGGTATTGCGGGCTGTGGATGATACAGGCCTGAATACTGTTGTTGCCGGTGGGGGAGTTGCGGCGAACAGCTACCTGCGAAGCCGGTTTGCTGCAGAGAAAGGACTTGAAGTTATTTTTCCACCCCTCAATTTATGTACTGACAACGGGGCTATGATAGCAGGTCTCGGATATCACCGCCTGAAAAACGGAGAAACCAGCGGACTGGATGAAGGTGCAAGCGCCAGAGTTGAAGGCTTCAGGGTTACCTATCCCTGATCTTCCGATATACCTGACTCAAGGTTATGTATATCACCATCATGCAGTTCGGGGCCGCTGCCCTTCAGCCGGAGTATCAGATCTTCTGCAAGTGTGTCTATTTTTCTGGCAAAGGATGATTCGGGCAGCAGATCCACCAGCGGCGCTCTCCTCAGAAGGGAATTGTGGGCATTGTCGGTATAAGGTAAAAAGGCAAGGTATTCCATTTCTATCCCGATATTTCTCCGGCTTATATCTCTCAATTTTCGGCCGATTTTCAGATCACTTTCAGATCTTCCCATATTAAGAATCACCCGGGGTACAAGGCTGTTCAGGTTTTCCTTTAATAGTGAACCTGAAGCAGGGTTTACCGCATAGAGGCCGTCCAGCAGATCAAAATAGGAGCTTTCTCCTCCCTCGATTTTGGCGGTGACGAAATCCAGCACCATTGCTCTTTCATGGGATTTCGGGGGAAAGCTGCGGTACATAAGCCTGAAGGCAGCGGTTTTTAGAAATGAATAGGCATTAAGAACCGCGGTGGGTTCTCCGGTGGTTACTATAAGGGCTGTCCAGGAACTGAGAAAGAAATCAATGGTATTGTAGGAGCTTCCTGCTCCAAGATCTAACAAAACAATATCTGCTACCGACTGGTTCAGCTCTTTCAGAATTTTCTGTTTGGTAAAATAGGGCAGATTGGCAGTACCAGGAAGCAGAGCGTCTCCGGGAATAAGAAACAGCCGTTCCCATGCAGTAGGTTGTATACACTCTTCAAGGCTCTCCGCCTGTTTATAAATATACCCGCCTATACCGGTATGGTTGTTCTTTACACCAAGAAAGGAATGAAGGTTTGATCCACCTAGATCCAGATCCACGAGTATTACTGTTTTTCCCTTCCTTGCCAGGCTTAATCCAAGGTTGGCCGTAATGAGACTTTTCCCGACTCCGCCTTTTCCACTTGCTACAGGTACTATTGAAACCACGTTCATAGAATAGGTGAGATTTACATGATTTGGCAAGGAACTTTTTCATTCTATTTCCAATACAGCCATTATTGCGCCACTTGTTTTTTCATGCTACGAATTCATCTATAGTATATACTGTAGATACTCGAAGGTATGATTGCTCCAAAGGAGAGTTTTATATGAATAATACTGAATTGTTGAAACTTGCAGATGAATATGTAAAAGCGGAAACGCATCCTTATTTTCGTGACGAGATGAAGAGCCTGATAAAAGCGGAAGATTTTGATGAACTGAATGACCGTTTTTATACGCAGCTTGATTTCGGTACCGGAGGACTGCGGGGTGTAATCGGGGGCGGATATAACCGTATGAACCCGCTTATGGTAAGCCGTGCGACTCAGGGACTGGCTTATTACGTAAAAGAGAACTCAGGCGTGGAAAATCCTTCCGCAGCCATCGCATACGATTCACGTAATTTCAGCCGTGATTTTGCAGAAATAACCGCACTAACGTTCTGCGCCAATGGAATAAAAACATACCTTTTCAGTTCACTTCGTCCCACTCCTGAACTTTCTTTCGCCATGAGGAAGCTGGGCTGCACCTCCGGCGTGGTAATTACTGCATCCCATAACCCAAGAGAGTACAATGGTTATAAAGTATACTGGGCAGATGGAGGTCAGATAATCAGTCCCCATGACAAGGGAATTATAGAGGAAGTCCGTTCTGTTGAAGGTGATATACCTTCAATCTCCCGGGAAAATGCGGTCGCCAAAGGCCTGCTGGTTGAGATTGATCAGGATATCGATGATGATTTTGTAGCACTGGTTAAGAGCTACAGTCAGCGCCCGGATCTTCTGAAAGAGAAGGGGAAAGACCTGAAAGTTGTATATACACCACTGCATGGCACCGGCACCATGCTGGTTGAGAGGATTCTGTCGGAATCCGGGATTGAAGTTGTCACTGTACCGGAACAGCGTGAACCTGACGGCAATTTCCCGACGGTTGAGTTTCCCAACCCGGAAGAGGCTTCTGCCATGAAGATGGCTTTGGATCTGGCGATAAAAGAGAAAGCGGATCTTGTTATGGGGACAGACCCCGATGCAGACAGGCTGGGTATAGCGGTTCCGGATGAAAACGGTACGTATGTGCTTGTTACCGGTAATCAGCTGGGGTGTTTGCTGGAGGATTACCTTTTGCTGACAAAGACTGAGCTTGGAACAATGCCTCCTGAGCCGCGGATCGTTAAAACCATAGTCACAACGGAACTGCAACGCCGGATAGCGGAAAGCTATGGTGCCAAAATCTATGATGTTCTCACCGGATTCAAGTATATTGCAGATATAATTAAGCGTTTCGAGTTTACCGAAGAAGATTACATTTTCGGAGGAGAGGAGAGCTATGGTTATCTGGTAGAGACCGAGGTTCGGGATAAGGATGCTGTCTCCGCGGCTTTTCTTACTGCAGAAATGGCTCTCTACAACCGGTCCATAGGCCGGTCGGTGCTTGATCATCTTAAAGATATATACCGGCGTTTCGGTCTGTACCGGGAAATCCTTGTGTCTGCATATTTCAAAGGGCAGAGTGGACTGGAAACCATGAAAGAGCTTATGGAGCAGTTTAGAAATGACCCGCCTGCTTCAATCGGCGGGGTAAAGGTTTCGCTGGTTAAAGACTACCTTGCAGGAACAACCAGAGACACCTCAAGCGGAAAAACAGAAGATGATATTGATTTGCCCTCATCCAATGTTCTGCAGTTTTTTCTGGAAGACGGGGCTGTTGTTACAGCAAGACCGAGTGGAACGGAGCCGAAGATTAAGTTCTATGCCTCCTGCTGTTCTGCCGCCGGAACAGATGAGAAAACAGCGGAAAAGATGGTGAACAGTCAGCTTGCAGTTATAAAAAAAGACATAGAAAGCTGGATTCCAGCCTAGCGTTTTTTAAGGCGCCGGGCTCGGATTACCTGTGAAAGCTGTTCTCTGATCCGGGCTTCATCAAGAAGCCCGCGGTCAATCAGATCCTGGCTGTCGCGGATAAACTTTTCTTCCATATCATACATGTCCGATTCAATTGTTCCCTTCCAGATCAGTTCCGCCAATTCAAGAGGATCCTGTTGGTAGGTCAGCGTCCGGTCGGCCAGCTCCATGCTCAGGAACCATCTGAGGTCCGTAAGTTCTATATCGAATTCTTCAAGCAGATCAGCGATTTTAAGACTCATAACAGACTGGAGTATGCAGGAGGTGCAGTTTTTTTACAAGCTGAGTCTCTACGGCTTTGGGACTATGATGGAATGCTTCCGAAAATAGGTATCGCCATTGAAATCCGTCAGGCTGTAGGCAAAGTTTTCAAAAATATCCCTGCTGAATCTACCGGCGTCCACTTCATCCTTGAGCAGCTTCAGTGCGTTGATGGGGAGCATGGCGCTTCGGTAAGGCCTGTCGTCGTTGGTTATAGCTTCATAACAGTCAATAATACCCAGTACCTGGCCCAGTTCTGAAATCTGACGAGTTCCGGTAGGGTACCCGCTGCCATCCAGCTTTTCATGGTGATCCCGGGCGCCGGGAATAACCAGGGATAGATCTGTCGCATGGTTCTCGATTAGATCCGCACCCATTTCCGGATGTTTTTGCATGATTTTAAATTCTACATCGCTCAGACTATGTGGAGACGTAAGAATTTCTTTGGGAATTTCTGTTTTACCCAGATCATGGAGCAGGGCGGCAAGACCGAACTCCATTGTTTCCTGCCTGCTTCTTCCGGTATAGAAACAGTAGCCTACTGTGAGGGCCATGACATTTATGGAATGTATTGCAGTTGTGTAGTCACTGTTGGATATTCTTGCAAGATTCTTGATTACACTTGGCTGATTTGAATAGCCTTCAATTATTGAATCCATTGTCTCCGGCAGTATGGTGAGACTTCCGGCTCTTGGTTCCGCAAGAGTTTCATCAATTATACTTATTAACTCTTCCTTAACCTTGCGGGTTCCTTCCTTGACAATATTGTGCACCAAATTGCTGCTGAACCCGCGCTGTGCGGCTTGAAGAGCTTTGATCTTGTCGTCAGGCTTAACATAGAGGTCGCCAAGATATGGTTTTCCCCGCAGGCTTTCATCGGTAAACTTCATTCCCTCTGGTTTGTATAGAACAATTTTACCGTAAGGGTTCTTAAAGTAGAGCTCAATGGTATCGTAGTATTTAAGGTTCGATGTTCGAACCTTTATCCAGTTATTATTGTTAAGCTGCATATGGTTGTCTGTGTAGAATGAACTACCACATGGTTATAAATATAGCCGAAAAAAAGAAAAAAGTCCGGAATTACTTATGTGTTTTTACAATATACATTGGCTTGTTTTAATTGATGAGATATATTTATACACAGGCGGCACATAATTAATCATTAAGTGTGCAGTGGTTGCGCAAAAGTTGATTGTTTATTCCTGATAAAAAAAGATTGATGTTTTTTTAATCAGGGAGGGCAATCACATGAAAAAGAATATCATTATCCTGTTTATTTTAATCAGTTTTACCGTTCTTCTTTTTTCCCAATCCAACAACATGAGTATTATCCTTCGCCCCGGGTTTGAGCTCCCCATGGGTTCTAAAAGTGCCGTCTTCAACGAAGATGCATTATATACCGCCGGCGGGTCAGCAACCCTCAATCTGCAGTATGCCCCTCCGGATATGAACATTTTCTACTACGGTGGAAATGCCGGGTACAGTTTTCTTCCCACCCAGGCGGAAACTCTGTCGATTATTTCAGCCGGCCTTGAAAGTGGTTTTACCTTCAGAGCCGGGGATGCACTTGGACTATCACTTGGGGGTGAGCTTGGCTGGTATGTGGGGATGTATCCTGAATCGGATATCAGCTCAAACCCTTACGGTGGAGGGAATGCATATCTTTCCTGGGATTTTACCCCGGGGTTTACCCTGACTGCAGGGGGCGGCTATCGTTACTATCTGGGATACGATTCGGCTAATGGTTCGTATACTGATCTGTATCAGGGGGTACGTTTTACTCTTGGTACGGTTTTTCATCTTAACACCAGGGATAACCGCAGCAGGATAAAGGTTCGGGATATAAATTTCGATCCCATCTTCCCCGTTTTTTACGGCTACTATGACAACAATGCTGTGGGCAGAGTTAACATTGTTAACGGAGAGAATAGCTCCATCAGCGATGTTAAGGTTTTTCTTAATGTAAATCAGTATATGGAGGAGCCCAAGCTAAGCGGGGAGATCCCCCTTTTAAAACGTGGCGAATCGGCGGAGGTAGCTTTAAAGGCCCTCTTTACCAACAGCGTCATGCAGCTCACAGAGAGCACAAAGGTTTCCGCCAGTATTATTACCGAGTATACCTACCTTGGAGAACGCTTTACATCCACAACGCCATATACCCTGCGGATATATGACAGAAACTCAATGATGTGGGACGATGACCGTAAGGCGGCTTCGTTCGTAAATGCCAAGGATTCAACTGTTCTTCTGTTTGCTAAAAATACCGCAGGTATAATACGCGAGCAGGGTGCCAATCCCATAAACCTTAACTTCCGGATTGCCATGGGCCTTTTTGAAACTCTCAGGCTCTATGGAATGAACTATGTAATTGATCCTCAATCCAGCTATGTTGAAGCCATTAAAAATCAACAGTTTATTGATTATCTGCAGTTTCCGGCTCAGTCGCTTACCTACCGGGCGGGAGATTGTGATGACCTTTCCATTCTCTACACAAGTCTACTCGAGTCGGTTGGAATCCCCACAGCTTTTATCACCGTACCGGGTCACATATTCATGGCCTTTTCACTGGAAATGAACGAGGCTCAGGCCCGGAATCTCTTTTCCAATACCGATGATTTTCTTTTCCTGAATGACAACACCTGGGTTCCGGTGGAGATAACCATGATACCCGACGGATTTCTTAAAGCCTGGAAGATCGGTGCCAAAGAGTGGCGGGATAACACCACAAGAAACAGTGCTGCAATATATCCTGTCCATGAGGCCTGGCAGATTTATGAGCCGGTAGCAATCCCCGGTTCGGCCCTCTCTCTGGTCTTTCCTTCCAAAGAGACCATACTTCAGAATTATGCGGAAAACCTTGAATTGTTCATTCAGCGGGAAATCCAGCCGAAAGTACAGCTTTTTCAGGACAGAATATCTTCCGGCGGTGACAGTTCACGGCTGCGCAACCAGTTTGGTGTTCTCTATGCCCGTTATGGAATGTATGAACAGGCAAAGTCGCAATTTAACCGGGCAATCCAGTTGGATTCATCCTATTTGTCTCCCCTGGTGAATCTTGGAAATATCTACTACCTGAATGAAGATCCACCGGGTGCCCTCAAATATTACCGGAGGGCAGAGCAGATTGATCCTCATAACTCGGCTGTGGTTGCGTCCGTAGCCAGAACTCTATACGAGCTGGAGAGCTTCAAGGAGGCGGAAGAGAGCTACTTCAAACTGAAAGAGATCGAACCGGCTCTTGCGGCCGAATATGCCTATCTGAGTCCTGACTCAAGTTATGTCGGCCGGGCCGGTGCTGCGGATGCCCGGGGCGCAACTTTCTGGTCGGAAGAGTAGGAGGTAATAAATGGTAGGGAAAAATCTGCGCCATCCGCTCTTGATTACAGCTGTTGTTCTGCTTGCTCTGCTTGCGGGATGTCCAAACGATCTGGTGAACAAGATTGAACAGGAAGTTGAGATTGTAGTTACTCCTCCTTCAATTGTTTCCATGTATCCCGAAGATGGGGATACCGGTATTCCTGTGGACATTGATAATATTCTGCTATCCTTTACCAAAGTCATTCAGTCTTCAAGTGTTAACGGATCAAGCTTTATTGTAAAAAACGCTGATAATGAGACAGTACCGGGAACTTTCTCTGTCAGCAATGAGACTATAGCTTTTAATCCAAGCTCGGCGCTGGCCTATGGTACCAGTTTTACCATTACGGCTACATCGGGTATCCATGATGAAGATGGAAACAGTCTGGTAGATCAGTACTCCTGGGGATTTTTCACGGAGGAAGCGCCGGCAAGTATCAAACCGGTTATCAAATATGTTCGTCTGAACGACGGACAAAGTGCTACCAACGGTACGCTGGTGGATCTTGATATATCCGCAACCGACAGCGACAGTTATACCGCAGGACTTAATTATCGCTACAGGGCTGCAGAGGCAGCTGACTGGTCTGACTGGGCATCTCTGACCGACGGCCTTGCAAGTATTGAGGATCTGGATATAAGCGGTATTGCCAACGGCGAGGCTGCTTCCTACATAGTGGAAGTCCGTGATTCCGATGGCGTTGTCTCCGATCCCGGGGCTGCTGCTATTATATACGATCTCACGCCCCCTGCTGTTATTGATATCAACTGGGATGATACTGATACGTATCCCTATAACGGTACTACTTTGACCATTACTTTCGATGACGAAATGGCATCCACCAGTTTCGATTCCACCAACTACTATGCGGAGCGAATCTCCGATTCTACTAAAATCCCTGGTGTAATCAGTCTTATTGAAGCTAACGATAAGCCCGGTTCCGCTGCCAACTTATGGGGACTGGAACTGGAGCCAAACACCCAATATAAAGTTGTATTGGGTAATACAGTGGAGGATATTTCCGGAAATGCCATCGGCGGTGATGAATCAGTCTGGTATTTTTACACCGGTGATTCCACAGATACAACGGCACCGGCGGGAACAATTTCCCTGACTCCTCTGTCTACCCTTGGTGGTGACCCGGTAAATTCAATTGTCACTACCCTGCCTACCGGAGCAGTTGCAACCAATGATTACCGTATTCGGCTTGATCTGTCTGAAATTACCGATGATTACAACACGGTCTGGGGGATGAAGTTCTGGGGAGACAGTGACGGCTCGGAAGAAGCATTTGAATCCAATGCTGCCTGGGAAGCGTTCCCTTCCGGTTCTAATCCTGTGCGGAACTGGAATGTCTCCACCAGTGCAGGGTCAAAGTTCATCCTGTACAAGTTTGTTGACTCAGCCGGTAATGAGTCTTCATCTGCCGGTCAGATAAAGGTTTTTCTGGACGGAGAGGCTCCGACAAATCCGACAGTAACCATTCTCGAAGGAGACAATCTGAATGATACGGCCCGGAAGATTAATCTTCAGTTTACCTCTGCAGATACTCATACCGGTTTAAAAGATATGCGGGTCAGTGACGGTACGACAGATACCGGGTGGATTGACTGGGTTCCCTCAATTGATGAATGGGAACTTCCCGATTCCGACGGTTCCTATACCCTTTCCATCTGGGTCCGGGATTATCTGGAGAATACTGCCGCTCAGCCTGGGACTGCTTCAATTACTCTCGACCGGATTGATCCTGTTGTGGCCTTTGCTGAAGATGATTTTCTGGAAAACGATGTGTTTCAGATGCTTCAGGGAAGTACGGGTTCAGACTATTATCAGATTACCGAGATCAATGGCGTTGCTGAGTACAGCTGGTCCTTTATCAGTGGCCCCGGGGATCTCTATTTTAACCTCAATTCCGGATCAACTACTCAAAATAACGGTACTTCCGCAGAAGAACCATGGGTTTATATGACTACAGAAGGAACCTATTATCTTACTGTGACAGCAACAGACCCTGCAGGAAACTCAGCTACCGATCTTGTCTCTGTTACCCTGGATCAGAACCCGCCGGATGTTATAACCGGCTTCAGTGTTGAGCAATCACAGCCGGGATACTCTACAGATTCGCAACCCTTGTGGAGTTGGGATGAAACCGGTGGTGCAGACTATTACCGGGTCAGTTTTGATAATTTTTCAACCTATGTGGATATTACTGTAACAGAGTATTCTCCCAACACAGCCCTGGCGGATGGTGCGCATTCACTTTACCTTCGTGCTTATGATAATGCCGGCAACTACAGTGAGGCATCGCCGGTTGTGGTAACAATAGATACAGTTCCGCCGGTTATAACAGTTACCAATTATGGTTACACGGCAAATGTTGCAACCCCGTCGGTTAGTATCGACTTTGACGCAGGGCCGGATGGAACGGTTACAGATACCGGTGGAAGCGGCATTGCATCATATGCCTGGTCTGCTGCAACTGCAGTGGCTTTCTCTGATGATGCAGCTGCAGTTACCAGCATAAGTGCTGATTCAGATGGTACCTACGGACTCACCCTGACTGTAACCGATTTTGCCGGTAATCAGGCTGAAGCCAATCTTACCCTGTACCGGGACCTTGCTCCGGCCGGAACTCCGTCTTTGTCAGGACCCGATGTTACGCCGAACTTGCGACCAATCTGGTACTGGTCCAGCGGTGGAGGCGGGATCGGTACCTATCAGTACCGTCTGTATAATGTAACAGATGGTTCTGTCGTATCTGCTTATGACTGGACTGAAACCACCTCGTTAAGTTTTACCCCAACAGTGGATAATCCACTGGTAAACCTCAAGCAATACAGACTTGAAGTGCAGGAACTTGATTCTGCAGACAACTGGTCTGTGGAAGGAACATTTCAGACATTAATTGATCTGTCCCAGACCTCTCCGCCGGAAATCTCCATAGGCGATGCATATCCAGCTCTTCGAACGGTTGCGACCATGACCTGGCATGTCCTTACCGGCTCCGGTGGGATAGCAGAAAGGTATCGTTATTCATGGAACGGCGGTAGTACCTGGTATGATACAGTCTACAGTTCTCTTAGCAGTGATTCCGGAAATCCAACGGTTTTTACTCTCGCAGATACCTCCGACGGTGTACATTCATTGACCATAGAAGAGTACTACAATCTCGCCTGGCAGACAGATAAGCAGGCAACGCATACCATTTCCATCGATACAACCGATCCGGGCAGGCCGAATCTAAGTGGAGAAGGAAACAGTACTATTCACAGTGATCGAACCGCCACCAACGATCATTATCCCACATGGTCATGGACATCTGGCGGCGGCGGAAACGGGATATTCCAGTACCGTATTGACGGAGGAAGCTGGAACAGCGGCACCGCTACAAGCTATACCCCGTATAAGGTGGATGGCACTTATCTTCTGGAGGTGCAGGAACGGGATGACGCAGGAAACTGGTCACCAATTGCCAGTCACCGAATCACCGTTGATACTGTTGCTCCGGTACTTACCAGTGTGCTGATACGGGATCCTTCGAACTTTATTTTGGATACCGACAACTCTCACACAAACAATACGACGGTATATGTGGATATACGTGGTGATATAAGTGGTGAAAATTACCCGGTAACCCTGCGCTATCTGGACTACAACCCGGCATCTGCCTATGAGACCTACGGCTCGTCCTTTGAAACTGATGGAACCATGACTATCTCAACAGAACTGAAATATGATAACGGAGACGGGACAAAATATGTTTATGCCCAGCTTGTTGACGAGGCAGGCAATGGTTCAGCTTATAAGAATGACTCAATTATTCTTGATACAACTGCCCCCACTGGAACCTACTCTGTCAACGGCGGACAATCATATACACCGTCTCTATCATACAAGATGAACCTGAATGTCAGTGATAACCTCACCAGTGTAACCAATCTTCAAGTCAGTACGTATGATTATTACAGTACCGGAGGTGGCGGCTGGAGTGATTACCGCACCTATGCAGCACTCATGGATTCTGATTTTCAGTTCTCTATAAATCCCGGCACAAAGTACACGTATGTTACTGTATATGATGAAGCCGGAAATTATGCTTATCTTTCCGACTCTATTTATCTGCAGGTTCCGGTTCCGCAGTACGCGGATAAGGGGTACTATTCCAGCGGATACAGCAGAGTCTACTCCTCAGACGTGACGGAAGACCCAGGTGCCAACACCACCCGGTACTACACCTATTCAACAACGGATCCCAATGCAGACCCAAATACCGGTGACAGTGTTACCTACGAAGGCTATACCACCTCTACAAGCTATCACCTGGTATCAATACCAAAGGGTGAGATCCGCTACTTCTTTGTCCGGGCATACAATGCGGATACCGGCGGGTATGGTCCTTACAGTGCCACAAATGTAATGGGTTTCAGTTCCAATATCACCGTTGTTTATGATGATAACGAGTCAAAGGATATTCTAATTGCCCAGTACATAAAAGAGCTTCTGGAGGATACATACTGGTCGGGTGGAATCCTGAGCCAGGCTAATATGGCGGGAACCATGCCGAGCTATTCGGTAACAATGCTTCCGGAAGATCTAATCAACAACTCAAGCTATTCAACCAACAATATCATCTATGGAGATCCGGTAATTGTTACCCCGGGATCCACCTTTACCTATGGGGACACTACCTATGATGCGAAATCCAGACACATTGCTGCTAACGGCCGCGGGCTTATTGCCATGGGTTATAACGGAGGATCACTTCTGGACAGAATTGAAATAAACTGGAGCAGCTGGGGACTTTCGGGTACTGCGCCGACACAGATAGGCCGCGGTGAGAGTGCCGGCATAGGCTCCAACAAATCGATCAAGACCCGGGCGGCATCAACCTCTGAAAGTATCTGGTATTCTCCCATGCGTAACACATATCTTGAGACCTATTTTTACAACAGCGATGTTAACCTGAGTAATATCTTCAATACCACCACAGGAGATGTTTACCGCTACGGAGTTTACCTGACAGATCCTTCGTCGGTTACAGACGGGGTTGTATATTCAGCCGATAATAATTATTCAACCTACTTTCCCACTGTCCGGCAAGGACGTTTTCTGCAGTTCGGCTACTATGATGTTCCCGGCAGGGGATTTACCTCAGCAACTACCTACCAGTACGGCCAGGTCTTCTTTATCAACCTGATAGCCAGGATGGATGATTTCTGATTTTAGTTGTCTACCGGCAGAGGAGGAATATTCTCTTCTGCCGGTAGATTTATGCAATCGTAATATTTTTTAGTGAATATCTCTGCCGTACATAGAAGAATTATTCTGATTAAAACTCTGTGGAATTTGACCCTTTTGCAAACTGGCAATACTTTAGTAACAATCAGTTTTGTTAAGGAGTTTCCAATGCACTCAAATGTTAAACTTGGAAAAAGCAATATCCGAATAAACCCCGTCGGCCTCGGCACCAATGCCGTGGGCGGTCATAACCTTTATCCCAACCTTGATGAAGGGCAGGGGAAGGCGCTTGTTCATGCAGCTCTTGATGCTGGAATAAACTTTCTCGATACAGCGTTTATTTATGGAATCGGTCGTTCTGAAGAGCTCATCGGCGAGGTGCTCACAGCGCGGGGCGACAGGGATAAGGTAATTATTGCCACTAAAGGGGCACATCAGTTTGTTGATGGACAGGTTGTGATGAACAATAATCCTGTGTTTATCCGTGAACAGCTTGAAAACAGCCTTAAACGTCTTAAGACTGACTATATCGATCTTTATTATCTTCATTACCCGGATAAAGAAACACCCAAGGCGGAAGCTGTTGGGGCACTGCAGAAAATGCGGGAAGAGGGTAAAATCCGGGCTATCGGTGTATCGAATTTTTCCGCAGAACAGCTGAAGGAGGCGGATAGTGACGGGTATGTGGATGTAGTACAGGACCGGTATAATTTGTTTCAGCGGGAAGCAGAAGTCACGCTTCTCCCGTACACCAGGGAACACAACATCAGCTTTATTCCTTTCTTTCCTCTGGCGTCTGGTCTGCTTGCAGGAAAGTACAGCAATGCTACCAGATTCGATGATGGGGATATTCGCCTCAAGAATCCTCTGTTTCAGGGTGATGCCTTTAAACAGAATCTTGAGAAGGTAGAATTACTGAAATCTATTGCTGCTGAGAAAGGAGCAGAAGTCGCGCATCTTGTTCTGGCACTCTGTTTAAAGATACCTGGTGTAGATGCTGTGATCCCAGGTGCAAAAAACCCTGCACAGCCGGTGGAGAACCTCAAGGCACTGGAAGTGGAATTGAGTGATTCTGATATTGAAAGGATCCTTCAGGCTTTTTAATAATTTTAAAGTGGCAGGAATTCCCGTAACAGGGGATCTTCCTGCCTTGATTTTGTCTTATTGCCTCCGTAAATCCCAAAATCATCTATCCGGCTGCCTGTTTAACGGAACTTTGATGAAAATATGAAAAATAATTATATACAAAATATTATATGCAAAATATCGATAACCGCTGTATCATCAGATGTCAGCCGATTTTTGCCCGGTATGGACCAATTTCTGCGCGGTTTACAAATGAAATGTTCATGAGGAGAGTACATTTGCTTAAGCTGCTTAATGATTTGTACCACAAGATATTTTTTCTTGTGAGAACATTAAGCTACATCTGTCATGTCGCTGTAATTTCTCTTGTTTTTATTCAAATAGTTTTTCGTTACGTATTCAGCAGCCCGATCCGCTGGAGCGACATGCTTTTAAGTGTGGTTTTTACCTACCTTGCCATGTTAGGACTGGTTACTGCTGATTATCAGAATGCTGTCCCGGAAATAACCTATGTGGTAAAGAAGTTCTGTCCCGGTATTCAGAAAAAAGTTTGCTGTATTTGTTGATGTTCTAACCCTGGGTATCTGTTTTATACTGCTGATACCGACGAAACAGATTTTGCATGCTGCCGCTTCAACGAAAATTCATATGCTGCCCATGAACTGGAGTCAGGCACTGGTCTCTTTCCCCATTGCTCTTGTACTTCTCATTATTATTTATGCTCGCAGAATATTTATTTCAATCTACAACGATAAAAATACTATTCAGAACACTGAAGACAAAGGAGAGCTGTAAATGACATGGTTGGTCAGTAGTGCTGTACTTCTATTCTTTTTTCTTTTTTTGGCTGCCATAAAGGTAAATATTCCATTTGCTCTGGTCGGTGCAAGTTTGATTGTACTGGCAATGACCCGGGTAATAAGTCTGAATGCTGCTATCAGCAGTGCAGTTAATACATTTCCCAACGAAGGGGGTTGATCGCACTGCCACTGTTCCTGTTCACCGGAACCCTGCTTACCAAGTCAGGACTCGCAACAATTCTACTGGACGCTGCTAATGCACTGGTTGGTAGAATCCGGGGCGGCCTTGCATTAGTGAATATTTTCGCCAGTTTTCTGTTTGGCGGTATTTCAGGTTCAGCTGCTGCCGACGCCGCCGGTCTTGGCCAGGTTCTGATTCCGGAGATGGTAAAAAAAGGGTACGACGCGAATTCTTCCGCCGTTGTTACCATGACATCCGCATGTCTGGGCCCCATTGTTCCTCCCAGTGTAATAGTTATTGTGTTTTCACTTTTAACAGGAGTATCTGTTTCCGCAATGTTCATTGCCGGATATGTTCCCGGTCTTATGCTGGTGATTGCATTATCGGTTTTATCGATTATTTTTGCGATTAAGAGAAATTACCCTATTCAGCCGTCCCTTTCCATGGGAACCCGGGCTCTTCTTATGATAAAGGCGATTCCGGTTCTGATCACCATTGTAATTATTATCGGTGGATTGATTATGGGAATTTTTACTGCAACTGAAGCAGGAGCGGTCGCGGCATTTTACTCAGTGTTTATTGCTTTTCTTTACCGGAAAATGTCATGGAAGATTTTTACGGAAACTCTCGGATCAACCGTGGAGAACACAGGTATTGTTTGTCTTTTACTGGCATTTGCTGTAGTTGTAACCAGGTTGAGCGCTTTTCTGCAGATTCCTGCAAACGCTGCTCAATTTATCAGCAGCATTTCTCCGTCCCCAATTCCGGTTCTCTTTTTTGTGATGATACTTTATATCATCCTCGGAGCGCTGCTTAACCCTGTTTCAATATTGACGATTACCATTCCGGTATTGTTTCCGATTGCCAAACTGCTTGGAGTTTCTGCTATTCATTTTGGTGTTGTCAGCGTTGTAACCCTGGCAATCGGTCATGTTACACCCCCCGTCGGCATTGCACTGTTTGTTACTACTTCAGTTGCCAAGCTGTCAATCGAAGATGTTCTTCCCACGTTGTTCCCGTTTATCATCGCGATGATAGTGGTAAGTATTGCCGTAATTCTTCTTCCTGACCTTGTTCTCTGGCTTCCCACAGTAACAGGAGTAATCAAATAATTTTTCCGCCTGGAAAATTCTATACAGTACGGAAGGGGGGGGGTGATACATCGACTTTTTTTTGCTTACTGAAGGATACAGTAATTTTTAACAAAAATTTTTTGGAGGTTTCTTTATGAAAAAAGCATTAGTACTATTCTTTATTTTCGGTCTGGTTTTTACTGTTTTTGCAGGAGGACAGCAGTCGTCTGGTGATGGCGAAGATAAAACGTATAATTGGGTTATAAGTGGCTTATCCAACCCGACAAGTATGGATGAAGTAGCATTCACTACATTGCGTGACAGGATCCCCGAACTGACAAACGGAAGGATTAAGGTAACCTTTCATCCCGGCGGATCATTGTACGGTAATGATCGTGATGCCTGGGAATTAATCCTGGATGGAGCCGTAACCATCGGACGCTGCTCTCAGCTGACCGGGGTCACCCCGTACTGGGATGCAGTTTCTCTGCCGTTTTTCTGGAAAAAAGAAGAAGTGAACAATGCCGTCAACTCTGAAGAGTTTAACAGCCTTCTCGAACCCAAATATAACGAAGCTGGAGTTAAATACCTTGGTGCATGGGTTATTCCACGTCAGCTCTACAGTAATCGACCGGTCAAAAGCCTTGCCGATCTGAAGGATCTCAAGATAAGGACTAAAAAAATGATAACCGCCATGGATGTATTTACTGCGCTGGGTGCTATTCCCACACCCCTTGCCTGGTCTGAGGTTCCGTCTGCTCTGAAGACGGGGCTTGTAGACGGTGCTGAAGGAACTGCAACCTCCTACTGGTCTGACTCTTTTTATGAATTTGATCCCTATCTTACTCTGATTAATTATCAGTGGACCGTTAATGCTCTTCACATGAATAAAGCCGCGTATGATTCGTTACCGGCAGATCTTCGGTCCGCCGTTGATCAGGCTGTTGAGGAAGCAAAAGCAGCAGTTAATAAAGCTTATGATGATCAGTTTAAATCATTGTACGGTCAGCTGGAAGAAAAGGGTGTTGAGATTACCTACTATGATGAAATCAAGGATATGGACCAGTGGATGAAGATCGTGGAAGATGCAGGTATTAAGGAAGATATTCTGCACTCCATGCCTGAATTCCAGACTGTCATTGATAAATATATTAAATAAAAGCGTATTACATCGGCATCTCCTTAGAATGGAGATGCCGATGTAATAAAATTCATTAAATGCAGATCATTCTTTTAAACAATAAGCACGATTTATTGCTCTCGAGTTATGTTTGTATCATAATTGATTAATAATTAACTATGGGACGTATCGGGAGTATCAGTGAAAAAATGGATGGTTACTGCAAATGTTTTTCTTATCACACTTTTGTTCTTTTTTTTTTACCTCATGTACAACCTCTTCTCCCTACAACAGAGGGTCCTTAAGCGATGCCATGGACAAGGCTGAGGATGACCACGAAGGAAGCAGACGTGTTCCAAATGATCGGGATGAACCTTCCCGGGGTCGGGACTCCAGGGATGATGACCGGTATACACAGGATACCACCAGCCCCCAGGACGAAGCTGTATATTATTCCGATCCTTTTGTCGGAGAGGTTTATCTTCTCTTTCGAGGAGGTAACTCATGGGGAGGGGCACCCTATTTTAATTCGCTGTTTGATGGTGAAGTGCTGATTGGTGGCAGAGAGGATAGCCTGGAGGTACTGCTCTTCGCCGGAATAAAAGCAGTTATTGCAAAAGAATCTTCAGAAATCTATGATTCCGTGGATGATGGTGTGCTTATTCTCCGGGCTGGGATAGAAGGTCGTTATTATCCTTTTCCGGATCTTCAGTTTATGTCTCCTTATCTCCTGGCCCAGGCCGGGGGCATCTATATGTACTGGTCGTTTAAAAATCCCCTTGAGGCAGGCGGAGACCTGATTACATCCGACAGTGTGGGTGGCATGATGCTTGGAGTCGGTGCAGGGGTCAATCTGATAGATAAAGGCGGGTTTAGAGCAGGAGTCTCCTGTATTCCCGAGACCCACTTTTTCTATTCAGAAACCCAGCAGGGCTTTCAGAATGATGTTTTTGATCTTTACGGGAATATCCGCTGGGCTGTTGATGTAGGATTACGCATGTAAAAAGAGTTGTTTTGGATTTTTCAACAGAGATTCTCCACTCAAAGTTGATTTACCTGTACAATCTCAGAACATGAATATTGATGATCAGCTGAAACGTTTAATCCGTATGCTCGGTTCCGATCCGGGGCTGTTTCTTTTATCACTGCACTCATTTATTGAAGGATACCTGAAGGAGAATTTCTCCGGCTACCGGCAGGAAGAGAGCTTTGCCTGGAATATCAACTACTACCGTGACACAATAAAAGCGGAATCCGGAGGGTTTCTGGATGAACCGGTATGGAATCTGTTTAATGCACTCAAGGCTGAACATGGCATAACAAATCAGGTCCGCCATGAGTTTCGAGAAATTTCACCAAAATATGCCGAGAGCGGCAGCTATAACTTTTTTCGCTTTTGTGAAAACTGCGGAATTAAATCGGAGAAGATCGAGGTAATCCGGGAGAATCTTTCTATCTGGGATAACCGAACCAGTCATATTGAAGATTACCGTGCTTTGATGGATGAGAAATGGGCCCATTTTCAGGATCAGCGCAAATTGAAGGAAATTATCGCTTCTCTGAAGGACTATGAGGACGAAAAGGCGGAATCGGCCCATCTTTCACGAGTACTAAGGGAACAGGAATACGAACTTGATCAGCTGAATAAACAGGTGGACACACAGCAATCAAGGATGGATGAGATTCTGAACGACCGTGAGAGATATCAGGAAGAGCTCAGGAGAATCCGGGTAAGTCTTGGGGAAAAAAGGGATATTCAATCCTATATTGATTATCTGCGCAGTGCCACCTATTACACCAGGACCAGGCTGGATTACGAGAGATCACTGATTCGCTTAACCGGGGAGCAGAAGGCTGTTCTGGAAAGAATCAATCTTGAAAAGGATTTCATTATTAGGGGAGGGGCCGGTACCGGGAAAACACTTATTCTGCTTGAAGCTTTAAAACGGGCCCGACGCGAGGAAGGGGAATCCCTGGGGATGGAAGGGAAAAAGAGATACCTTCTGCTTACATATACCGCTACACTTGTCAAATATAATCAGTATATTTCTCGTCTTATGGGCATAGAGGGCAGCGATACATCCATCTGTACTGCAGACAGTGTCCTGAGGGATCAGCTGGCAGATGCACGACCCGGAGTGCAGATCGATTACCAGATACTGAAAAAACAGCTCAACGGTATGCCTCTGCCGGATTTTGCAGGTGTTGATGAACTGCATCTTGAAATAGAAGAGTTCATTTACGGAAATAACCTGACTTTTAAAGAGTATTGTGAAGAGATGATTCCCCGAACGGGTATGAAGACTCCTCTGCGGCAAGAGCAGCGCCAACAGGTGTGGCAAATTAAAGATCTTCTGGAAGAAATCATGCTTGACGAACAAAGGGTGAGTCAGGGATATGCATGCAGAATCATTCTTGATTCCTTTGTCCCGGATGGCGAACATTTTGTTGCCGATCATATTTTCATAGATGAATCCCAGGATTTAAAGCCTATTCAACTTCTTATATTAAAAAAACTGGCAGCCCGTTCTCTAATCCTCGCGGGAGATACTGATCAGTCTATCTATGGGCTTGGTTCTCCTTACAGGCGGGCAGGTGTCGATATAAGCGGGAAATCGGTTATCCTGAAAACAAATTTCCGCAACAGTACGGCTATTCATGAGCTTGCCGAAGCATACAGGACACAGGCCGTCGGGTCATGTAACAATGACAGCGAACCCGCTGCATTCAGGGCGGGCCCTGTTCCGGAATTGATCACCGCAGTTAAGACGGAAGAGTTGTATGCCCGGCTGCTGGATAAAATCAGGCTTTTTCTTAATACCCTCGAATATGCACCGGATAACATTGCGATTATTGCACCCACCAGACAGATGCTGGACAAAATCGGGAAAATTCTTGCCGGTGAATCTATTCCATCAGCACAGATCCGGGACAACAGTTTTGAGTTCAGTTCAGTTCACGGAGTGAGGCTTTCACCTCTGCATTCAAGTAAAGGACTTGATTTCCCTGTGGTGATGTGTTTTCTGCCATTTATGCCTGGAGAAAAGGGAATTGATGAGGAAACCCTTCAGGATCTGCAGAAAAACCGCGTCTATGTTGCCCTGACCCGCGCAATGGAAAATCTCAATATTTTCTGTAAAGAGGAGCCGGAGGAGAAGGCGCTGGAAGATCTTGTAATCGTTTACAAAAATACATTTACAACCTGAAGTTCTGCCTTTAGAGTAGAGAGACAATCAGGAGAAGGTAAATGATTTTAACAGGAAAAACAGCGTTGATTACCGGCGCAAGCCGGGGAATCGGCAAGGGTGTGGCTAAATGTTTTGCTGTGGAAGGAGCAAAACTCGTTCTGACCGCACGTTCAACGGAGGCTCTCTCTGCTTTAAAGAAAGAGCTCACAGAATCGGGTGCAGAAGTACTGACGTATACTGCGGATATTTCCAGTAGTAAAGACCTTGAAGGATTAAAAAAAGCGTCTGAAGACGCTTTCGGAAAAATTGATATTGTTATTAATAATGCCGGGGTTTCTGTGGAAAAACCGTTCCTGGAAATAAGTCCTGAAGAGTGGGAGCTTATTCACAGGGTGAACCTGACCGGGACCATGATGGTTATACGGACATTCCTGCCGAAGATGCTGGAATCAGGTTCTGGTAACATTGTAAATGTTGCATCTGCTGCGGGGCTCCGCGGGCTACCTGGTAGTACGGCCTACAGCTCTTCAAAAGCCGCTGTTATTGGCTTTACTCATGCCCTGGCGGATGAGTATAAAAAGTCAGGAGTGCGCATTAATGCAATCTGCACGGGGCCGGTGCGTACGGAAATGTTCGAAGAGTCTGCGGTACGGGATTTTATTCTCGCCAGCGGCGGGGACCTCTTTGAGGTTGATGAAGCTGCCTCGGCTATTCTGTTTCTTGCCTCGGACCAGTCAAGCAAGATGAACAGCCAGGTTTTAACCCTGCGCGGGTATAACCGCTGGTAGATATTTCATTCAGGTGAAGCAGGATGGGCATCTCTTTGTATTAACAGGTAGATACGTTATACTTTAAGGAGATGACCGTGGATAACCTGGCAGACATGCTCGAACACGAACTCGAAGATGCTTTTGAAGTGAAGAACAGAGGTTCACTGCACCGATACATAACACTTCTTACACAGAACATGATTCTTAAGGATCAGAATAACTCTGAACACGCCGCTTTCAGGGAAACCATCATCCGTATCGACAGCCGTATCGAAGAGGGTTTTAAACGCATGGATGATCGTTTTGAACAGGTTGAACGTCGCTTTGAACAAGTCGACAAACGTTTTGAACAGGTTGACAAACGATTTGAGGCAATGCAGCAGGCAATGGATAAACGCTTCGGGCAGGTAGACAAACGATTCGAAACAATGCAGCAGAGCATGGACAAACGCTTTGAACAGGTGGACAAGCGGTTCGAGTTCATGCAGCACAGTATGGACCGGCGTTTCGATATGATGTTCCGTTTCATGAGTCTGGGGTTTATCATTATGGGCACTATGATGTCGGTCTATCAATTCCTGGTCTGATTACTGCAGAGCAATTTTTATATGACAGCAAAAAAGATTCTAAAACGGGTTTTCGGTTATTCTTCTTTTCGGGCAAATCAGGAAGAGATTATTAATGCTGTGCTGAAGGGGCAGGATGTATTCGCCTCTATGCCCACAGGTGGGGGGAAGAGCCTCTGCTACCAGATTCCTGCTCTGATGTTTGACGGTCTTACTGTGGTGGTTAGTCCCCTGATTGCTCTTATGAAGGATCAGGTTGATTCAGCCGCCGCCCTAGGGATTCCCGCTGCTTTTCTTAACAGCAGTCAGAACGCGGATGATGCAATTGATATCTACAGCAGGCTTTACCGGGGAGAAGTGAAGCTCCTGTATGTTTCTCCGGAACGAATGGCCGTAGATGGTTTCCTTGAAAAGCTTGAACGTTTTAATGTGTGCTTCTTTGCTGTTGATGAAGCTCACTGTCTTTCGGAGTGGGGGCATGATTTCAGGCCTGACTACCTGATTCTCTCCGGTCTGAAACAGCATTTTACCCATGTGCCGGTGGCGGCGTTCACTGCCACTGCAACTTTACAGGTTCAGAAAGATATAATTCGGCTTTTGCAGTTAAAAAAGCCTTTTCTGGTGCGGGCATCCTTTAACCGGAAAGAGCTTCACTATCAGGTTTTCCCCAAAACCGAGGTCCTCAGTCAGATCAGCGAGATGGTGCGCAATTTTTCCGGACAGTCAGGAATAGTATACCGCCTGAGTAGAAAGGATACGGAGAAAACAGCGGAGTATCTGAATAAGCAGGGGATTAAAGCCCTTGCCTACCATGCCGGGATGAGCCGGGAGGTGAGAACCCGAAACCAGGAACTGTTTAATAACGATGAAGTCAGGGTTATTACCGCAACCACGGCTTTCGGTATGGGTATAGATAAAAATAATATTCGTTTTGTTATTCACGGTGATCTGCCCAAAAGTATGGAAGGTTATTACCAGGAGACCGGCCGCGCCGGTCGGGACGGGGTGGATTCACAGTGCATCCTGTTTTTCAGTAATGGAGATATTCCCCGGCTCGAATATTTTATCCGTCAGATTGACGATCCGGAAGAACAGAGGAGAAGCCGCGATAACCTTGAAAGGGTAGCCCGGTTTGCATCGGTGAATGTATGCCGGCGCCGTCAGATCCTTGAGTATTTTGACGAAAAATCAGATGCAGAGTGCGGAACCTGTGATGTCTGTACCGGATCAACAGGCAAATCAGATGCTGCCACAGACGCCAGGAAAATCCTCTCCGCAATCTACCGTACCCGGGAGGGATTTGGCATTCAACATATTATTGATATTGTCCGTGGCGCTGATACGGAGAAGATACGCAAGAATAATCATTCAGCTCTCAAAACATACGGTGTGGGCAGGGATAAAAGCAAATTCTGGTGGAGTGGTATTGTTTCCGAACTGATCGGACAGCAGATGATCTATCGGGACAGCGGACACTTTAATGTTCTGAGAATAACACCCTCAGGAAACAGGCTTCTCTTCGGGGATGAGCCTTTCTTTATTCTAAAAAGAAAAGAACCGGAAAAGAAAAAACGAAGAGCTTCTGCTATGGAACGTGAGTTGTCCGTTTCCAGGGCTGATGAAACCTTGCTGGACAGACTCAAGTCTGTTCGAACGTCTCTGGCACGGGAAAAACATGTACCGCCCTACATTATTTTCTCGGATAAAACCTTGCTTTATATGGCAGAGATGCTGCCGGAAACCGGAACAGATCTATTGAATGTTCCCGGGGTCGGAGAGAAGAAGCTCACCGCCTTCGGCAGTGATTTCCTGGCTGTAATACGGGAGCATCTGGAATAAAGATACCGTCCTGAATAGATCAGGACGGTATCTCTCATGAAGGATGGCTCAGTCTGCAACTTCTGCGGTGCCCGGAGCTTTTTCAACTTCAAGCTGAAAAGGTTTAAATCCGGTACTTTGAAGGGTAACTGAAAAAATCAGCCCATCTGCAGCAGTCCTGTACAGTCCATTGTTATTTCCGGGAAAATGTCCGGAGGCAGTACCATTATCAAAATGGAGCGTCTCTTTTGTACGCGGCTTTACTGAAAAAGCATGCATGTCTACAAAATACTTTTCCGTTGCCCCTGTTTTCTTGTCGGTAATAGTGATAAAGCAGGCATCCAGTTCAAGGGCAGTGGTGCCTGTATTTTTCAGGGAAATTTCCAGATGATCGGCAGCCTTGAAGTTATCCTCAACCCTAACATCCGTAATCTGTACCGGAAGCGGGGTTGTTGAATTTTCTGATGGAGACATGCCGCTGTCCAAAGGGTTTTTATCCTCGGAATCGGAAATTGAATCGCCGTCTGTATCCGCCTGGTAGGGATTTGTACCTATAAGCTGTTCCGCATTAAACGGTATTCCATCACCGTCGACATCAGATGATTGCGAACCCGCCTGTGCCGGGGCCTCCTTCCCGCCCTGGGCGCAAAGAGATACACTTAACAACAACACGATAAGGAAAGAAAAAATAGTTTTGTTCATAAAATCACTCCTCAAGGATTATTTATTTTTCATTTCTCTTCTGAGAAACAAAATAATTGACATGATCATGAAAATAACAGGGATAAAAACCAGTACAAGCAGATTGAGGGCTTTGGATGTAACTACCTGGATTGTTGTGTAGTCCGAGAAGCCCGGTTTAATGTTCAGGAGGGCAAAGCTCAGACGCTCGAAATGCTTTGTTGGAGACATTTCCTCCAGACCGTTTCGGAAGTACTCATACCAGGCAAAATGGCTCATAAAAGACTGCTCCTGCGCTTTATCAAGTCCAAGGTAGGAAAAGAAACCGCCGGGGATCTGGTTGTCCAGATCCATGGTGTCGCCTATCTGGGGTAGGAGAAAAGTGATTACCAGCCAGATAATAATGGTAAGCAGCAGAGCTGATCGGGTGTTTTCCTGCCAGATGGTTAAAAGCTGACTTAGGGATGAAAAAACAAGCAGGTAGAGCCATACCCCGACGAAGTAGACAGCCATACGGGCTGAATCTGAAGTATTCAAAGCAGAACCTGTAAGCAGCAACAGCAGGGCATTAACGGTTATATATGAGAGGGCGATAACGATAAACAGAACTATACCGCTGCCGATAAATTTGCCGGTAATTACACTATCCCTGAATACCGGACGACTGAGTACAAGAGACAGCAGCTTTCCTCTTTTTTCGTTCTGTATGCTGTTCCAGCCAACAAGGATTGCCATCAGAGCTCCAATCATGGAGGTGTAATTAACAAAATCCTTTGACACTCCAAGAGGATTAAACGAAGGTGGGGGCGGGACTTCAATTTTCCCCATGCTTTGCAGAAGAGCCACAGAATCTTTGTAGGCTGTCATTTGCTGGTGCACCTGAAGTGCTCCCAGTACGGTAGAGAGAGCAGTGAGGGCCAGGAAAATGATGAGAATCAGGCGAAAATAGGTATCTTTCCAGGAAAGCCGGATTTCATGAGCGGCGATGTGAAATACTGGATTATTCATTTGTTATCTCCTTCCATATTTGCGGTTCACTATCAGCAATGCGGCCAGCCCGGCTGTGATCAGACCAAGAAGGATCATGAGAATCCCGACGGGCTGACGGACATCCACTGCTGCGGCCTGCCTTGTTTTTACCGAATCTCTCTGAGACAGGGTGACAGTAAGGTTTTTAATTCCCGGGCTTTCGCTTTTTGGAATAAACAGCGTAACTGATTCCCGGACTGTTTCGCCGGGATTTAAGGAAAAAGGTCCGTTTGAACTGTATTCAGTCTCCCAATGCCTTGGAGTCTGCAAAGACAGGCGAATATCTGCTTCAGGTTTGGTTCCATGGTTGGTGACTGTAATCGGGATAGTTGCAGATCTGCCCGGCAGGCCTGTTATTTTTCCCGTGGGAACGCCGATATCCAACCGCGATGTCTGCTGAACTGTCAGCAGTTCACGAATGTCGGATTCTTTCCCATCCGTAGTGGTCAGTTTCACTGCGAAGGGGTATTTTCCCGCCTTTGCTGCAGCAGGGACAGCAAGGGTAAGCTCAACTGCGGCATCGTCGCCCGGTTGCAGGCTGATGGTTTCTACCGGAGTACGGTTAAATATGAAACTCTGTCTGAAATCCGGTGTGAGCCCTTCGGTTTCAAGTCTGGAAACTTCCCGTCTTGCCCCGTTATTGAAGAAATGAAGATGAAGCTTGACTTCTTCGCCTGGCATAGCTGTGGTTTCATGACTGATATTGATGTTATTCTCCCGGGCTGCTGCAGGGATGAAAGAGAATAACAGGAGAAATGTCATTATTGCTAACTGCTGTGTTCTAGGCATTTGAACCGATCTCCTTTGCATTGAAGCTGAGATATACACCGGCACCAACAAGCACAGGCAGTATCAGGATCAGGAAAAGAGAGAAGAGTGGGAAGCCGACGTTCACCTTATCAAGACCGGAAAACAGATAATCGCCCAGATTACGGAAGTGATATGCCGGAGAGATTGCTTGAATTGCATCAGAGAGCGGGGTGGGTATTAGTGTTGACTGTACAGTCTGGCCCGCAGGGTCACTTGCGAGAAGGTAGGTTCTGACACTTCTGCCGATTTCCGGAATTACATAACTTAAGCCAAGCCAGATTGACACGGACGTAAGGAATGCCGGCAGAGAGCGAAGGAAAACAACTGAGAAAAAGCCGGATAGGAGCAGAAACAGGCTCATGTATACAATAGCAATCAGATGAAAGAATACAAGTAATCCAGCTTCTTTGATTCCGAATGATCCTGTTCCGGCAAGTCCGAGGAGGATCAACTCCACCATAAACGCCGCCCAGTGGAGCAGGCTCAGGAGGACGACCCCTCCGGCAATCTTTCCAGAAATATATTGATCCCGGTAAACCCTGCGACTGAGAATTATATGCAATGTTTTATCACGGTAATCTTCGGAAACCATTCCGTAGCCGAGAAAAATAGCGAGGAGTGCTCCAACCATCAATACATAATCAATTGAGTTATTCATAATATGCAGGGGCGCAATTTCCGGCATTACCGGTAACGCAGATACTCCACTTTCTGCACGAAGCTGGGCCGCCAGTTTGAAAGCGGCGATTTCCGTCCTTATTGTGGAACTTCCGGCATATATGGAAATAACGGAGGATGCCAGAAACAAAATGATCAGGGAAGTCAGTACTCTGTTTCTGAATACTGAAAGAATCTCGGCTCTGGCGATGGTTAATATGCTTTTCATACGCCGGCACCCTCCTGCATTACCTGCAGGTAGATCTGCTCAAGACTTGAACCTTCCGGAAAAAGGGAGAGAACCTGTTCCATCTTTCCTGCATACAGCAGCCGTCCATTCTGGAGAATACCGATGCTGGTGCAGAGCTGAGCGACTTCGGAGAGCATATGGGTATTCATGAAGATTGTTGTGCCTTCTTCCCGGTTTAGCTCTGCCAGGATGTTTCTCATCTCCAGGGTTCCCTGAGGATCAAGGCCGGAAGACGGTTCATCCAGAAACAATACCCTGGGTTTATGGAGAATCGCCTGTGCCAGGCCAACCTTCTGACGCATTCCTTTGGAAAGAAAGCGGACTTTGGTGTCTTTCCATCCAGTGAAATTGAGAACCGACAGGGTATGCTGTACAGCTGCACGTGGATCGCTCAACCCGGAAAGCCGTGCAAGAAAATTGAGATTTTCTTCCACCGTGAGATCTGCATACAGTTCGACAAGTTCAGGCAGATAACCGATCTGCCTCCGGATCTCCATACTTTCGTTGAGGATACTTTTCCCATTGATCCATGCATTCCCGCTTGAGGGTTGAAGCAGCGTTGTGAGCATTGAGACCGTAGTGGTTTTTCCTGCTCCGTTGTGTCCAAGGAATCCGAAAATTTCTCCCTCCGCTACTGTTAGAGACAGATTATCCACTACGGTTCTCTGTCCGTAGGTCCTGGTTAAATCTTCTATCTGAATACTGTGGTTCATATGGTTACACTCCTTTCTTCAGTCTGTATTAGACAGTTTAAGGAGCGTTTCTGAGATTTTACTGAGAAAGAGATGGGGCTTAGCTAAAATTTGAAGGAAATATAATTGAGAATTCTGACCCGTTACCCCTGTTGCTGCGTACACTAATTGAGGCACCGAGGGAAGTACAGATATCTTTTGCAATAGCAAGGCCGAGTCCCGCTCCGCCGTTGTTGCGATTGCGGGCGGAATCTGCCCTGAAGAAGCGGTCAAAGAGGTAGGGGAAGTGTTCCGTGTCTATACCGGAACCATTGTCTGTTACCGAAATGGTACAGGAATTATCTGTCTCTGACCGGAAGGCAGTTAAAATAATATCAGAACCTTCCGGTGAATACTTGATGCTGTTATCTATCAGAATGCGTACAACCTGGCGGATCAGCTCCGGATCCGAGTTCATAGGCAGGTTTTCCGGTGTTTTCAACCGGATTCTTTCAGGTTTTTCATGACGGAGGTAATCCCCTGCTGTTTCTCTCAGAAGTCCGGTCAGGTTGAAATGTTCAATGTCGGGAATAATTTCTCCGGCATCACTTTTTGCAAGGAATAAAAGCCGTTCTATGAGATTTCTCATACGGTTTGTTTCAGAACGTATTGCTGTCAGTGATTCATCCAGTAATTCAGGATTCTCCCCGGCCCAGCGCTGCAGCATGCCGGCGTAGCCCTGAATAACAGATAGTGGTGTGCGAAGTTCGTGAGAAGCATCTGAAACAAAGCGCTGCTGACGCTTGAATGAGTTTTCCAGCCTTTCCAGCATGTTGTTGAAGGAGTTGATCAGGCGGGAGATTTCATCATCTGTTTCTGAAGGGGGAATCCTGTGGGAAAGATCTTCTGCAGAAATGGCATTTGCCCTGGTGGTTATTAAATCCACTGGTTTTAGAATACGGGTACTGATTCTGTATCCGGTAAATGCTGCCAGGCTTAACCCCAAAAGGTTGGCTATAATAAGCAGTTCCTTCAGGATGAGGAAGAAACGGTCTTCATCCTCCAGATCCTTGCTTATCTGCAGTATATGCTCGGTTGTTTCAAATTGCAGTGATGTCCGGAATATAAGAAAATGGTCTGGTCCTTCCTTCTCCTCCGTTCCGGATGATATTCGCATTTCCCGAATACCGGGACTTTTGCTCAATTGTACACCTTCCCATGGCAGGTTGCTGAAAAACTTGTTTCCCTCCGGGGTAAAGACTGCCACTTCCAGATTGTGCCCGAGTTCCATATTTTCCAGGGTCGCTGTATTGAGGGGATTCAGTTCATTTATTCTTGAGTATACACTTCTCAGCTGGTTTTCAACTTCATGGAGTACCATGGTATGCACGGCGAAATAGATAAAAACACTGATAGCACCGAATATCACGGCAAAAACTATCAGGATATAAAAAGTTATTTTTGCTGAGATGCTGACCTTATTCTTCATTTCCCCTGAGCATGTATCCAAATCCGCGGACAGTATGGATGAGACGAGTTTCAAAATTCCGGTCTATTTTGTCCCGGAGATAACGGATGTATACATCTACGGTGTTGGTTTCTCCGGCGTAATTCCATTGCCACACATTCTCCAGAAGTGTGTCCCGGCTGAGAACAATATCCCGGTTTTCAATCAGGTATTTGAGAAGATCAAACTCCCTGCGGGTAAGTTGAATTTCACGGCCTTCCCGCTGGACGCTTTTTGTCTGCAGATTCATACATAGATCAGCGATGCGGTACTCGGATTTGGACTGGTCGACGGTAACTTTCCTTCGCAGTGCTGCTCTTATCCGGGCAAGAAGTTCTTCGATTTCAAAAGGCTTTGTAAGGTAATCATCAGCTCCCAGATCCAGACCAAGGACTTTATCGGAAACTGAATCCTTTGCAGTGAGCATGATAATCGGAACCTCTGACTCTTTGCGTATTCGGCGGCAGACTTCAACCCCGCTCATCCCCGGCAGCATGAGATCCAGTAAAATAAGGTCCCATTTTTCCGCACTAAAGGATCCAAGAGCATCGGTACCGTTATTTATTACCCCGATGGAATATCCTTCATGTTCCAGTTCCAGTTCCAGATACCTGGCAATCTGGGGATCATCCTCCACCAGCAGTATTCTTGTTTCCTGCTCCACTAATCCTCCTGATCTATATTATCTTCTTTTACGCTCTCTTCTTCCACATCAAAGGCGGAATAGATGACCTTTTCTCTACCTGCATCAATAGTAGTCCGGAAATCTGATTTATGCTCTGAAAAGATCCCTTCCTGATCTTTTTCCTGACTGTTGCCGGCAAAAGCAGAAGGTGTAGCAACAAGCATGGCAAGTATCATAAGGGTAACAATATCTTTTGTTTTCATATTTCCTCCCTGAAGGTGGTATGAACACAAGGTATATCCTGATTCTGAGAAACAGATGAGAGGAAGGTAATGTTTTGCTGTGAACATGAGCTTCACTCTATTCCCGATAACCCGGTTTTTGTCATACTATTCCTGCAGATGACCAATGATGCACTGAAAAGAGTCGAATTACTTGCCCCTGGAGGGGATTTTCTTTCGGTCAAGGCCGCGATCCTTGCCGGGGCGGATGCTGTGTTTCTCGGGTTGGGGGAATTTAATGCCCGAAAACGGGCAGTAAACATTACCCTGAAAGAGCTTCAGGAAATTTGCGGTATAGCCGGACAAAGAGATGTGCGCATCTACCTTACTCTTAATATTCTGGCAGTAGAGCGGGAATTCCAGGATCTGGTCGCACTGCTCAACAATGCAGTTGAAGCCGGAATCGATGCTGTAATCCTGCAGGATTACGGATTACTCCATACAATACGAAGGATGCATCCGTCTCTGGAGATCCATGCCTCCACTCAGATGACCACACATAACAGGGGGCAGTTGGAACTGCTTGCTAAAGCCGGTGTGTCCCAGGTAAATCTCAGCCGGGAGCTGTCTCTTGGCGAAATAGAGAGCATTTCAGCCGAAGCTCACAGGCTTGGGTTGAAGGTTGAGGTATTTATTCACGGTGCCTACTGTGTCTCATTTTCCGGACAATGTTATATGTCCGGGAATTTGTATGAGAACAGTGCCAACCGAGGTGCCTGTGTTCAGCCGTGCAGAAGAGAATATACGCGAGAAACCCGGCGAATCAGGCCTCTCAACCTGAAAGACAATTCAGTTTTTTCTCACGCTGCAGATCTGATAGCTGCAGGGGCCGATTCCTTCAAGATTGAGGGGCGTATAAAAGGCTACGAGTATGTATTCAATACAACAAGTGCCTGGCGGGATCAGCTTAATCGCCTTGCTTCCACTGATATGCCTCTGTTGTCCGATTCGCGGCTTGAGGGTGTTTTCAACCGTTCCTTCAGTGATAATCTGATAAGAGGCCGGCTGGGTACGGACTCCTTTACCGCAGAGAGCAATGATTCCTCCCTGAAGCTAATGGATAGCGTTGTCTCCTATTCTGCCGACCGAAAGGAACTGTCACTTCAGGACGGCAATTCGGTTAAGGAGGGGGGGCAGATAACCATCAAAACAGTTGATGGAGATTTTATCTGTACAGGTTTTCTGGAAAAGGCTTTATCTGCCAGCGTATTCCGGCTGCGGATAGACCATGTTCTAAAAGGCAGGATACAGCGGGGGCAGCAGATATGGGCGCAGCCACTTGCTGCGGGTGGATTTCAGCTCGCACAATCTATAGAAAATCTGACCTGGCATAAAGAAAAGCTGCCTCTGAATTACAGCCTTTCTGGTTCATCAGGAACGCCCTTGGTTCTGACGGCATCGTCTGGTCGTAAAAAAGCATCTGTATCTTCCGAAGAACCCCTGGCAATGGCGGAAACCCGGCCGACAGCACCGGATGCGGTTCGCAAGCAGCTCTCACGGTTGGGCGATTCACCCTTCTTTTTTAATGAATGTGATCTTTCAGATCTTGAAGAGGGATTATTTATTCCGGTGAAGCTGTTGAACCAGATGAGACGGAGTGTTGTTGCACTGCTTGATCCCGGTGACAGCAGGCATAATGCAGCAGTACTGCCAATAATCAAATCGCAAATGGATCCCTGTTCATCCGGGCTGGCATTACTCCTGGATGATCCGGCACTTCTTGCAGATATTCCCGCAGGGGTGAATATCAAAACTCTCTTTCATCTACCTGCCGACCCTGATGTGCTGAATAAGGTGGAATCTCTTTTCATGCGGCATGCCTGTTTAATCCCCTGGTTCAGCTCGATTCTTATTGGTGAACAGTTTGAGGCTGCATGTCAGTTCCTGGATCGTCACCCTTTTGTTGAAATTGTCACTGATAACTCCGGTATTGCCTGGTATGCCTCTGAAAGGGGTATTCCCTGGGTGGCTGGTCCTCTGCTGAATGGGAGTAACGGCTACGGGCTTGAGTTTTTTCAGCAACATGGCGCTGCCGGTGCTTTCCTGTCATCCGAACTGTCAGAAAAACAGGTTTCCTTTACAACTGTTCCTGAGGGCATGCAGATCTGGTCGGTTCTGATTTCTCCTGTGCTGCTTATGAAGACCCGTCACTGTATAGTGAGAAACTGTACTTTCTGCGGAAAAGAGGTAATGGATTCAACCTGTATTCCCTGTTGTGACAAGAGTGTGGAGATTAAGGATTCCCAGGGGAACAGTATTCTGGTGGTGAAAAAGCCCGGGGATTACAATGCACTTTATCGAAGAAATCCTGTCCTTAACCTGCATGCTCAGGATGGAAGGCCGCCCGGTATTACTCTTCTTGATCTGAGAAATCCAGCCAGTCAAATACTTGAGGAAATTCAGCTGAAGGAGTTAATTGAACTCGCCCTGCAGGTGCTCAGCCCTCCGGATAACCTTACCGAATTGTCAGGTGTAGAATTGTTGTTGAAAAAAATTCCATCTCTGTCCCGGAGAATTGCCGGAGGATTGGAATAATGGAGATTGTACTCCAGGGGTGTTATCCTGTTGTTAATGCATAAAATACTGCTGCTTTCAGTGGTTCTGTTTTCCTTTGTGTGCTGCGGGGTTCTATTCGCCGATGCTGGGATAAGCGTACCTTATTATACCCAGGGAAAGGATGCACCCTGGGCCGACGAGAAGCTCGGATCAGGCTCAACGGTTACTATTCGTACACACGGATGCGCCCTGACAGCGGTTTCGATGGTTATTTCTCATTTTGAAGGTGAGAGCCTGAACCCGTCCCGTATGAATCACTGGCTTAAAGGAAACAACGGTTTTGAGGATGATCCCGACAGAAATACCAGGCTTGGAAAAGTGGTTATGAACTGGCCGGCCATTACCCGTTATGGAAACGGGTATGTCTATACCCGTTTTAACTGGCGGGCTGTGCCTGCCGATCTTGTTCTGGTCAGGTATTATCTGGATCGGAGTATTCCTGTTATCGGTGAGGTCCTGTATCGTGGGGCACCCCATTATGTAGTGCTTACCGGCTATGATGAAAACGGGTTTATAATGCACGATCCCGAATTTCCTGAAGAACACCGTTTTGGCAAGGTTTATAATATCAGTGACAGATATGGCTCAGGGCCGGGGAGAAATTTATACGGTATTCGTGTCCTGTACCCGGTGAAATTGCAGAATATTCATTAAAATAAGAAAAAATTCTCACATAACATTCAAAATTGTTGATTAATTCTCATGGTGCTGGTTACAATACAAGCATAATCCAGAAAAGAGAGGAGAATTAATCAATGAACTATATCCATACAGAAAATGCGCCCGCAGCGGTAGGACCATATTCACAGGCGGTATCAGCCGGAAATACCCTGTATGTTTCCGGGCAGATCCCTTTTGTCCCGGCAACCATGACCCTTGTAAGTGCTAATGTGGAGGATCAGGCTCGACAGTCTCTTGCCAATATAAAAGCAATTATTGACGAGGCAGGGTTCTCAATCGATTCGGTTGTGAAATGTACTGTTTTTCTTACGGACATGAATGATTTTGCAGCGGTGAACAGCGTATATGCCGATTTCTTTGGAACTCACAAACCGGCCCGATGCGCGGTTGAGGTTTCCCGGCTTCCAAAGGATGTCAAAATCGAAATAGATGCAATTTGTGTAAAGTAGGCACCCGTGGATTCTCAGAGCATTCTCCGGAAATACTATGGTATTGCAGATTATATCGCCGCAATAAACGGATCGACATGTGAAGTCATTGTGCATGACATCAGTAATCTGCAGAGCTCCATTGTTCATATTGCAAACGGGCATGTTACTGATCGTGAGGTTGGCGGTACAATTACGGATTATGCTCTGGACCTGATTATTAAACAAAAGAATATGCAGAAGGACAGCATTGTCAATTATATGGGGTCAACCAGTGACGGAAGGATCCTTCGCTCTTCAACCTATTTTATTCGTGATGATATGCATGAGCTGATTGGCCTTTTATGCGTTAATATTGACATAACGGATCTGATTAAGGCCAGGGATATTCTCGTCAACGCTGCTGCACTGAATGCGGAACCGGTAAATGAATCTGTCTCCAGCGGAAGCAGGGAGCATTTCAATTTGTCTGTTGATGAGCTGGTGAATGGTGTTATAGACAACGCAATTCTTGAATCCGGAATCAGTCCTGATAATTCAAACACAAAACAGAAAAAGGAACTCACAAGGATGCTCTTTGACAGGGGAGTCTTCAAACTCAAGGGAGCGGTAAATGTTCTTGCCAGGCGGCTGAATATTTCCAGCCAGTCAGTATATCGATATTACAAGGAAATTGAGGGAGAAGGGAAGGAATGAATATACGCAGCAAGATGAACAGCCGCTTCCGTGGTCTGGAGGGAGGTCTGTTTTCGGATGTCACCAAAGCCGATGTGGGCGAAGGTGCCGGAAAGCTTATGGAGCAGGGGGTTGATATCATGGCCTGGGCTGACCCGTTCTTTCCGGACCCGTCTCTGCCGCTTTCGGTAAAAGAAACCATGCAGAAACTGATTGAAGAGGGAACCTGCTCCCATTACTCTATGCCCATAGGTTTTTATGATCTGCGGAAAACTCTGGCGGAGAAGATAAGCAGACAAACAGGACTTAAGCTTGATCCAAGTAGAAATATCATTGTATCTCCAGGGTCTGATTCCGGGCTGATATATGCCATGATGCCCTTTATTGAACCCGGTGATGAAGTCCTGATTCCGGAACCCTGTTACCCCAGTAACATTCTAAACCCGAAGCTTCTTGGAGGAACAACTGTAACAGTCCCTCTTTTCTATGAAGATAATTACCAGATCAACATTGAAGAATTTGAAAAACGACTTACAGAGAATACCAAAATGGTGCTGATAACGCATCCCAACAATCCAACCACAACGGTATTCCGCCGTGAGTCGGTTGAGGCCCTGTGCCGTTTTATAATTGAACACGACCTGATTCTTGTCTCCGATCAGGCCTTTGAGGATCATATATATGACGGTATAGAGTTTGTTCACCCTGCAACACTTCCGGGAATGTGGGAACGTACTCTTACGGTCTGTTCCATCTCCAAGGGAATCGGCTTAAGCGGTTTTCGTATTGGTTATATCTACGGCAGTGATGTTATAATGGACGTTCTTTACGGCGGTGCTGTTAATGTTCTTGGTGCTCCGTCAACCATAAGCTCTCTGGCGGCAATTACCGCTGTTGAAGATGAAAACCTGCTGAATTCCAACTATACGCGCCTGGAAAGACGGCGAAGAATAGCATATGAGATTTTCAGTTCCATTCCCGGGGTTGAGATGAGGATGCCGGAAAGCGGCATTTTAACCTGGATCAATATTGAACAACTGGGTACCTCGGCAGAGGTTGCCGCATACCTTCTTGAACATGCCAGGGTGCTGGTAAACGAGGGGGTTCCTTACGGTGAACACGGGGAGGGATTTCTGAGAATAGTAACCGGGGCTTTTGCCTGTGATAAACAGGCGGAAGAGGCGTTCCTTCGTATTAAAAAAGCTCTGATCCAGTTAGGGGAAGAGAAAAGAATGGCAAGTTAATTACCCGTTAGGTAATTATATAAAAATTTATGAGGGGTTGAAAATGGAGAAAGAAAAACTCATCTTTCGCGGGGGATGGGGAATGGCGTTCATTCCGCTGGCGGTATTTTTTGTGTTTTGTGTGCTGCTGTTTCTGGTGTTCCTGTCGTATGACATGCATGCACTGGCAATGGGCGGTTTTCTGGGGCTGATTATCGGCGGTCTTTTCGTCAAGAATTACGGGGCATACTGGAAGAGCGTTATAGCGGGTATTGCTTCACCGAACTCTGTGACCATTGTGGTAATTCTTTTCGTAATCGGTATGTTCTCTCAGATGATGAAAGACAGTAACGCTTCCGAGGGTTTTGTATGGCTGGCAAGCCGGATGCATCTATCAGGCGGGGCCTTCACTGCCTTTGTATTCATTTCCTGCTGTGTTATATCCACCGCCACCGGTTCTTCCATCGGGACAATGTTTGCAGCCTTCCCGATTTTTTTCGCAGCCGGTACGGTGCTTGGAGCTAATCCAGCCTTTCTTGCCGGTGCCATAACTTCCGGTTGTATCTTCGGAGATAACCTCGCGCCTATTTCGGATACAACCATTGCCTCTGCATCAACTCAGCAGTTCAAAAACGGCGAAACAGCCGATATCGCCGGAGTTGTCGCTAGCCGGTTCAAGTATTCAGCAGTAGCCGGAGTTATTGCTATTATTCTCTACGCAATTCTCGGAGGTGGCGGAGAAATGGGATCCGCATCAGAGACCATGGGAGATGCCAGACGGCTGGTCATGCTCATTCCGGTAGTGGCACTGCTCTTTACAGCAGTCAAAACCAGAGACCTTTTCAAGGCTATTACGGTGGGTCTTATTCTGGGGATTGTTACCGGACTGGTTTCCGGAATCTTCACTATAGACAGCCTGTTCGCTTCAAGCGGTGAGCTTGGAAACAATGTAAGCGGATTTCTTCCCACGGGAGTTCAGAGCATGATGTCCACTGTGACTCTGGTAATTTCCGTATTTGGAATTATGGGTGTTCTTGATGCTGCAGGTGCAATAGACAAGATGGTTGAGGCAATTCTTAAATCCAGTTTTGCAAAAACCGATCGCGGAACAGAAATTGCGATAACTGTAGGATCCTGTGTAACCTGCATGATTTTCGGCGGTGTTACCAGTGCGGCAATTCTGACCTTCGGGCCTGTGGTCAACGAGATAGGTATGAAAAAAGGTCTGCACCCCTACCGTCGCGCTAACCTTCTTGACGGCTTTGTAAACACCATTCCAGTGGTAATTCCCTTCCTGAGTGTCTTTGTATTTATTTCAGTTGCTCTTGCCGGGCTTGATCCTGTGAGTGTTGCAAAAGGGATGATCTATCCGGTTATTCTCTTTTTTGTCCTGCTCGCTGCGGTTATTACCGGATGGGGCCGAAAACACGAGGAAGCCTGACAGTATTTCAGGCTTCCTTATTAAGGTTTCTGAGCATTACCTTAATATGGGGACCGTCTTCAGCCCGTTCCAGTTCAAAGGGTTCTCCCTTTGGACCGGGATGGGCTGCTAAAAATGTGTCTATTTTCTTAATATCATCTGATTGCAGCTGAACTTCGAGAGTTTTGGAATTACTGTCCACATGTCTGCTGCTGCGGGTTCCGACAATTACGCCGCCAACAGCGTCTTTCTGAAGAATAAAGGCACTGGCAATATTGGCCACCGTACAGCCATAATTTCCGCTGAGCTCTTTCAGGAGGCTGAGCAGTTCCTGGTAAGTATCCCATCCTCCGAAATCATTAATGATAATCCTGTATTTAACAAGAGACCGGTTGTCCCAGCTTTCAGGTTCGGGGGCACCCAGCCATTTGTCGGTCAGGAAACCACCGGCCAGTGTACCGTAGCAGAGGAGGGCGATATCATTATCCCGGCAGAACGACTGCATTCCGGATTCAACCCTGCGATCAAACAGGCTGTACTGTGCCTGCATGCTGGAGATTTTGATTCCTGATTCAACTATCTCCTGTGTGCGGGGGGTATCGAAGTTTGTAAGGGATACTTGAGAAATCTTGCCTTCCTGTTTAAGTTCCTGGAGCACTCCCAGAGCTTCAATATATCCGGGGATATCATACTCCCACCAGTGGAACTGAATCATATCCACCTGTTCCACATCCAGTCTCTGCAGGGTCCTGTTGACAGCTTCCCTCACATCCTGTGGAGTAAGCTCAGCAAGCACTGTTCTGTCCGGAACATACTTGGAGTGAATCTGAATATCCTCCCGCTTTCCTCCTGCGGCAATGTGTTCCTTAAGAAACCGTCCGTAAAACTCTTCAACTCCGGTGTAGATATCGGCACAGTCAAAGGTGGTAAATCCCTGTTCAACAAGTCTGTGAAATGCTTTTAAAACATCTTCCTGTTCTATGGCACTCTGCAGGGCATGGCCGTCTGAAAGCTGCCAGCCTCCGTTTATAATGCGGCTGAAAGAGTAACTGTTTGTCAGAGTATGTCGTGTATTCAAGTGCATATTCCTTTATTTAATCTCTTCATCAAGCGGCACCACAGTGCAGTCGGCATGGCTGAAGGTTCGTCTGTTTATCCGGGTAATTCTGAATCGTGCTCCGCAGTTTGGGTCGGGGCAGGCTATGTCAGTATCGGTGGTCATCCAGTCGTTTTTATCTGTCACACGCTGTTTGGAAGGAAGAAGCGGCAGCAAAGCGGACAGAGCGTAGAGTGAAAATGCTGAATCTTTGTGGAATACCAGATTTTCGCCAATAACCTGAAAGTTTACACCCTCTTCGTGAGCACAGACAAAATCCCTGTCTCCTTTTACAGTTTCAACCTGAAGATCGTACAGAGTAAAGGAATCATCCTGTTTTTCGGCCATTTGAAAAGTATCCTCTATGTTGGACGGGCTGTCAATAGTGGATTGTTCAGTAAAAAAGATCAGATTGTACACAATAATGGATAATAATCCCTTAATTGATCATAAAAAGGGTGACAAGAGTGTTTTTATGCTCTATGATAGGTCTAAAGAGAGGACCAAATGATACAAGACGATAATGCAATTGACAGGATGTTCAAAGCAGCTGTTTATAAACTTCTTGAAATTAAGGACAGCGACATCCGACTGCTTACCCTCCTGCAGGGTAAAACCGCAGTAGACAGAGGTATTCACATCGGAGGTGCATTTTCTGCAACGATTCCGCTGGTATCACTCTATTACAGCGGGGCAATGAACTTTGATGTGGAGAACCCCACAGCAGCAGGTCAGGACCTTTTTGTTCTCAGTAAAGGTCATGCGATTGCTGCTCTCGCTTCAATCTATGCCGATCTGGGATACTTTCCCGAGGATGTACTTAAGAACAGTCGTTCTGGAGACAGCATTCTCAACGGGCACCCCGGCTCAATTCTCCCGGGTATACATACCGCTACTGGTCCCCTGGGACAGGGCATCTGTGTGGCTGAGGGATTCGCCCTGGCTGCAGAATGCGGTGAAGCTGCTGATGTCTTCTGCCTTACCGGTGACGGTGAACTTCAGGAAGGTGTTGTGTGGGAAGCGGTAATGTATGCAGGTGCCAAGAGGCTTGAAAACCTCTGTGTCATGATCGATAAGAATGAAGGTCAGCTGGACAGTACCAAGGGACTATCCTATCCCATGAATAATGTGGATGAAGCCTTTGAAAGCTTCGGCTGGAAGATAATCAATGTAGATGCCACCCGGTATGAAACTGTTGTGGAAGGGCTGAGAGAGTTCAAGTATGGTGATCGTGACGGTCGGCCTACTCTGATTGTATGTAACGGTCGCAAGGGCTGGGGTGGTATCTCCAGTTTCATGGGCGGACATAAGGTTGATTTTCCTGATGCCATTGCAGATCAGGAAATGGCCATGCAGGAAGCCCGTCGGGCACGGCGGGTGAAAGATCTCGAAAACCTTGCCGCTTCAGTTGCCAACAAGGAAGAGCAGGAAGAGTTCCGGGCGTATGTCGGCGCACTTGGCGCTGGTATGAATCTGGATGTTTCCTTCTCCAAATCCGGAGAGCTTAAGGTTGCTCCGGGAAAACGCACCGTCAAGTTAAAAAAAGCCTCAAAACGGGACAAGAAGATCAACTGGAATCCCTCCAGTCTTCCCGGCTATGACCTCGGCGCAAGTGTTTCGGCTCAGGATGTAGTCAAGGAATCCATGAAAGTTTTTGCGTTGGATCAGCGAGTGATGTCCGTGGACTCCGATCTTGCGGTAATCAGCAGTCTTGAAGCCGGTGTCGGATATGTGGACTCCCACCGGGCAATAAATGTGGGAATCGCCGAAGCCAATATGATGTGTGTCGGTGAGTCTTTTGCAGCCATGGGATATAATGCCTGGGTAAGCACATTCTGTCCTTTCTTCGACTGGAAAGTTCTGCGCAGAATTGCCGTGAGCCACGAAGAGCGTCTTGAAGCTGGAAAAAAAGAGGGGTGGCTTGCTGAAGGACACGGCCTGGACCTTACTTTCCTGGCAACGGCTCCAAACCTGGAGACAAAAACCAACGGTGCAACCCATATGGGTAATGATGATTCCATTGTTTATGAGGGAATCGCCCATCTGAAGATTATTGATGCCTGCTGCCCCAACCAGCTTCTTTCAATCATGAAATGGATTATGGCAGGAAACAAAGGGCTCATCTATCTGCGTATACTCCGATCCGGAACCCCTGCTATTTACAGTAAGGATTACAAATTTGAGTTTGGAAAGGCTGCAACCTTCGGAGAAACCAAAGATCCCGATGTATATGTTGTCAGCTCCGGGCGCGGCGTATATGAGGCCATGAAGGCAGCAGAAATGGCAAGCGGTGTTAAAACCGCAATTGTTGATATGTCTACCATTGATGATGAGATGATAAGCATGCTTCACGACAGTGGTAAAAAGGTAATCGTTGCAGAGCAGAACAACGGATACATCTGGCGGAATATGCAGAAGTCTCTGTTCAGTAAAAAATCCATCAACACTGAAAACTTTACTGCGGTGAATACCTTGAGAGAAACCGGTGAAGTTCGCTTTGTACACTCCGCAACCTACGAACAGCTCCTGGAGAAGTACGGACTTTCTCCTGTTCAGTTAGCTGAACTGATTAAAAAATAGAAGATTGTTTCTGGAATATCTAAGGCCGGCCGCCCGTGTTACGGGCGGCATTTTTTTGTAACAGTCTTTGCCGTGTTCGTTGTTAAAGTTGTTATGAGGATGATATTTCCATGAAGCATTTTCTTCTTTGGTTATTTTTTTTACTGCTCTTTGTTTCCTGCACGTTTGATTCCATGGGCAGGAAGATCAACAGGTATGATTCTCCGTCAGCAGCATTGCTAATTATGGATGTGCAGGAAGATTTTACCGGCCCTGAAGCCAAAATGCCTGTGGATTCTGTGCAGGCAGAATTGATGATTGAAAATCTGAATACAATTATTAATAGCGGAGCTTCTCCCCGGTTCCACATAATCTATATACAGAATGTCTTTCCCCGAAATGATATTATTGCCAATTTTTTCAGGCATAATGCAGCAGTGGAAGGGCATCAAGGTATAAGTTTTGATGAACGTCTCCTGCAGATAGAAGCCCCGGTTTTTAGAAAATCAGTGCCTGATGCTTTCTCTAATACTGACTTCGAGAAATATCTTATAAAAAACAGAATAGATACGTTATACCTGACTGGTGTGTTTGCTGATCAATGTGTTTTCTGGACTGCGAAATCTGCATTGAACAGGGGCTATTCGGTTAACTATATCATTGATGCAGTGGCTTCGGGAAAACCAAAAAAAGTTGATAAAGTGGCAGATGAAATCAGCAGGGCAGGTGCCGATCTTCTTTATACAATTGATTTGAAGAAACCATAGTTCATTTCAGGTTTGATGCACGTATGTATCTTCCGGCGAGCTGTTGGTTTTCACCATTAATGCTGTTAGGGGAGGACAGCCTTCGGGAACAATAAAGGTGTGTTCTATTCCCGGAGGAATTAGAATGCTGACTCCCGGGGATAACCGTGTTATTGAATCTCCCTTTTGAATCTCTCCTTCCCCGCTGATCACAAAGAAAAACTCTGTTTTCACTTTGTGAAAATGAGCATATTTGCCGCTGTGAAACCTTACCTTCTGGATTTCTGTTCCCGGTGAGTTAAGCAGTGCAGCTTCCGCAAGAATTGAGGTTTCATAGCCTTCTTTCATAATCCAGTTGTCATTCTTGCTCATATTAAGGCTCCCTCCGGAAATTTATGCGGTGAGTTGAGCTTAGCATTAATACTGATATGGATAAACTTCTCAATATCTGTAATTTGACTTGTGATTAGAGATTACCTACGCTTTACAGCAGGGAATCCGCGAATGAAAACCAGCAAACTTGAAAGACAACTGGAGCTTGAAAAACTGATCGCAGAAGTGGCTCAGAAGTTTGTAATGGTTCAGGAAGTTACAGATGCGATCAATGAAACTCTGGAGAGAATAGGTCTCTTCTGTAATGCAGGAAGAGCCTATCTTTTTGAGTTTGACACCGATCATCAGGTAATGAACAATACCTTTGAATGGTGCAGTGATGGTGTGGAGCCTGAAATAGCAAACCAACAAGGTATTTCTTCTTCTCGTTTCCCCTATTTGATACAGCAACTGCAACAGGGGAAAATACTTGATATCCATGATGTATCAGACCTTGGACCGGAAGCCTCCGCAGAAAAAGAGTTTCTAGAATCCCGGGATATCCTCTCTGTACTGGTGCTGCCTCTGAATATATCTGGGGAATTACTGGGGTTTATTGGTTTTGACAATACCAGCACCCTCGGAAAATGGTCCCGGGCGGACACAACCATTCTAAAAGTGGCGAGCGAGCTTTTCAGTAATGCTTTTGCTAGGATGAGGTCGGAGCAGAAGCTGAAAGAAACCAATATCAGTCTTGCAAATACTGTTGAAGAGCTGAAAAAAGCGCAGAGTCAAATGGTACGGCAGGAGCAGATGGTTGCCATCGGTCAGATTGCCGCCGGTGTTGCTCATGAAATCAATAATCCGCTGGCCTTTATTCTCAGCAATCATACAGTTTTAAAGGATTATACCTCGGAATTTCTTGCAACACTGGACAGTTGCGGGAAATATTCCACTGAAGTGCTTTCGGAAACTACAGCAGGCGGAATAAAGGAGAACTTGGGAAAAATTACAGATCTGCTGCAATCTCCGAAGCTTGAATTCATTCGGGATGATATTTCTGAGCTGATGGATTCGGTTGAAATAGGTATTAACCGGGTACGGAAGATTGTCGACGGGCTGCGCTATTTTTCTCATACCGGAGACGAAGGAGGGACGTTTTCATACGACATTGTTGAAGGTATAGAGAATACTTTAACTGTTGCCGGAAGCCGTCTTAAGGGTAAGGTGGAGGTTAACAGGATTCTTGAGGCTGATATTCCCAGAATCAACTGTCGGGGAAGTCAGATAAATCAGGTCCTTCTGAATATTATCATGAATGCTGTTGACGCCTTTGAGGGGCATGAGGATCACAACCCGACAATTAGTATAAGGGTTAAGGCTGAAGGGGAAAAAATTATCTGCATTATTGAAGATAACGGATGCGGAATGGATGAGATGACTGCTCGGCGGGTTTTTGACCCTTTCTTTACTAAAAAGCCTATAGGTAAGGGTACCGGACTGGGGATGAGTATCGCCAACGATCTGGTACGGCAAAACGGCGGGGAGATCAGACTTGAGACGAACCCGGGTGAAGGGTCGCGATTCAGTCTGGTTTTCCCGGTTGAATAAAGAGACCTGAAGAAGAGACTGGAGAACCATATGAGCTGGAAGATTATTTTTGTAGATGATGAGCAGATGATTCTGCGTGCCATCCGGCGGGTATTATTCCGCAGTTCTTATGAATGCAGTTATTTCGAAAGTGGTCAGGAAGCTCTCGATTACATGCGGGAAAACGGCGCAGTGGATATGGTTATTACCGATATGATGATGCCCGGCATGGATGGGCTCGAGCTGCTTCAGCAGGTTAGAAAAATTTGTCCTGCAGCCTTTCGGGGAATGTTGAGCGGTTATTCGGATAATCGAAGGGTTACCTATGCAATTATTGAAAACCTGCTTCAATTTTATATACACAAGCCGTGGCAGAATGATGAGCTGCTTCAGGATATAGAACGGCTGCTGACAATTAAAGAACGAATGTCAGACAGGTATCTTAACGGGAAAATGGATGAGCTTGGAAGTCTGCCTACTTTGCCTAAGCTGCATCAGGAAATCTCAAAAATGATAAGGGAAGAAGCCTCGGTGGATGATATCGTGGCACAGATAAACAGGGATTTTGTAGTATCTGCCAATATTCTGCGTATAGCCAACAGGGCCCATTACGGCTGCAATGCCAGTTCCATTAAGCAGGCGATTATGATGATAGGCCTGTTGAATGTACAGCAGATTATTATTGCAACTGATGTGTTTAAAGCAAATGCCGAACTGCTGGAAAAACTCCGACTCTGGGAACACGCGTTTCTGACCAACCGTATTGTCAAGTATCTGTTTTCTCAAAATGACACCCTTAAACTGACTCCCGAATTGGGTTCCGCTGGACTTCTGCATACAATCGGTCTGATCCTGCTTATGAGTAAATTGGGTAATGGATATGAAAAAGTCCTGGATGCCAGGAAAAGGAATCCTGATCGGGATATTACAGAAATAGAACGGGAACTTCTGGGCTATGACCATACGGAAGCCGGAGGTTTTCTGCTTAACTGGTGGGGCATGCCGATCCCATATATTGAAAGCGCTCTAAATTACCGGCTGCTGTCTGAATGCACCTGCATGAAGCCCAGGTTTGTCTACATTGTATATGCAGCGTCTCATATAGCCTGGAAAGCCCTGGGCATAGATTTTTTTGTCCATAAGCTTGAGGATTCCTTCCTTGCGGAAATCGGTCTTGATAAAAAGATGATCGAGAGACTGATACAGGAATTCTGCTGAGTAATTTTCTTCAGCCTGTTGTTCTCTTCAGTAAGCAATATCCTTTCTGACGCCGATGTTTAATATGAAAAAGGAGAAGTGTACTCGTTATGAAACAAGGATTCAGGGGAATTAAATTATCAGGTCACAAACCTGTTATCGGTTTCGGTGTCTGTCTTGGAAGTGTGCGTATAGCCGAGATGGTCGGACGTACTCGATTTGATTACGCCATGGTTGATATGCAGCATGGACATTTTGATAAATATGAAGCAACCAGCGCAATCCGCAGCCTTGTTAGGTCGGGAGGACCGGTTCCTCTCGGACGGGTTGCCAATAACGATTCGGGGTCCATCAATAATCTGCTGGATGCAGGTGCCGCCGGTATCATTATACCAATGGTTGAAAGCCGGGAAGAGGCCGAACGGGCAGTCAGAGGCGTGTATTATCCTCCCATCGGCATGAGGTCAAAAAGCAGCCCCGCAGGCGTGTTTTACGGTGATGAATACTTCGATGTTATTAACGAACAGGTCCAGGCTGTGATGATGATAGAGACTGCCGAAGCCGCGGCAAAGTCCGGAGAAATCCTTTCTGTTTCCGGTGTTACTGCCTGTCTGATAGGGGCTGGAGATCTTCGTTTCTCCATGAAAAGAACAGGACGGGAAGCTGATTTTGAGGATGCAGTGGAAACAGTTATAAAAGCCGCTAAAAAAAATAAAATAGCCATGGGAATAAGTGTAAGCAATCCTGCTGATATTGAACGGTGGAGCAATGAAGGGGTGGACTTTTTTCTGTTGTCCCATGATATGGGCCTTATGAATAAAGCCTTGAAAGAGTACCAGCAGCTCTTTCTCGGATCGGAAGGATAATTTCCGATGAATGATGCTGACTGTATACTGAGCATAGACTTGGGAACCAGTTCCTGCAAGCTTGCCCTGGTGGACTCTTCCGGCTCAACACTTGCAGCAGTGTCGGAGGGGTATCCCACCTGGTCTGAAAAAGCCGGATGGGCCGAGCAGGATCCTGAAGACTGGCTTCAGGCTGTTTCAAAAGCTGCCGGCAGTCTGCTGAGGGAAACGGCAATAGATGCAGGTCGGATTGCTGCACTCATTCCTACCTGTGCTGCCCATATCGGCGTACTCACTGATGACAGCGGCCGCGGTCTGCGACGAGCTCTTCTCTGGAGCGATCAGCGTTCTTCCATGGAAGTCGAGGAGCTGAAGCAGAGATCCGGTGATTTTATCTTTGAAAAAACCTGCAATCAGGTTGCACCTACCTGGACTCTGCCGCATTTTCTCTGGATACAACGGAATGACCCTGAGGTTTTGTCCCGGGTGAAGAGAGTGACCTTTAGCAAGGATTATCTGATTCATCACCTTACCGGAGCCTGGACTACTGATTTCTCCACTGCGGTCTCTTCCATGCTGTGTGATACCATATCAGCGAACTGGTCCGAAGAACTGGTTCATTTGGCGGGTCTGAATATAGAGCTGATGCCCCGGATAACTCCACCCGACGAGATTGTCGGTGTTCTGCACGCCCGGGGTGCCGCAATGCTCGGACTGAGAGAAGGAACTCCCGTCTTAAGCGGAGCCCTGGACAGTGCCATGGAAACCTGGGGTGCCGGGGCACGCCGGCCGGGAGACTATGTCATACGTATAGGAACCGCCGGGGGAATTCATATTATTAAACAGAATCCCGACCCGGTACGGGGACTGCTGACCTATCCATATCTGACTGACAATCTATGGTACTCCCAGGCTGGCACAAACTCTGCTGGTTCAGCAATTAACTGGGCAATGGCAACGGCAGGTCTGGAGCGAAATACGCAGGGATATGCCGAACTGGAGGATCTTGCATCAAATGCACCTCCCGGTTGTGAAGCTCTGTTCTTTCATCCCTATCTGTCCGGCGAACGGACACCTTACTGGAACCCTGATTTGCGGGGAACCTTCACAGGGATTTCATTTCGCCATGGTAAAGCTCACTTTGCCCGGGCGGTGCTGGAAGGGGTAGCCTTTTCTCTATTCGATGCACTTTCCGCATTGGGGAGTACGGAAAATTTGCCGGAAAAAGTTCTTGTTGTCGGCGGTGGAGGCTCAAATAAAGTTTTAATGAAAATTCTCAGCAGTCTGCTTAACCGGGAACTTCAGACTGTTCCGGGGGTGGATTCCTGCTATGGTGCAGCTGTGTTCGGCTTGAAGTCCATGGGGCAGGAAGCAGCAGGAACAGCTATGAATGGAACATTATATATTCCTGAAGCTGATTTAATCAGAATATACAGGGAAAGCTATGATAATTATACAGCATATGCAAAATCACTCTGTGCTCTGTATCAGCCGCGGATTGCAGGCGGGGAAATATAAATTATCCGTCACCCGGCAGGTTCCTTCTCCGGGTGACGAAATGCAGGTACGGCTTACAATGAATATTCTTTTTTCAGGTAATCAATCATCCGTTCTCTGGAAGGAGGGCATCCTTTAAGTGATTTGTTCTCACCTGTAACAGTGCAGATGCCGATACCCCGTTTATCGCCTGGAAGCTTAACACCCTGAAAATCCTGACCGATGCAGAGGCCGGGAGAGCTTACGTTAACAAAATCAGGATACTCTTCCTGCAGTGCCCTTAACGCGGAAGCAAGGTTGCCGAAACAGGATGAGCAGGCGGACTGCTGATCAACCAGAGAATCGATCCAGGTCTTCACTTCCGATTTTTCCTTCCGTGCGGCACTTGTTTCTACTGTTGCGCCGTCAAGATTGATAATATCTTCATCCGAAATATGACCGGTACCAATACCGAGCTGCTCTGCAAGGCCCACATACTGGACATCTACATCGGTCATGCCTAAAAGCTTACATGCATAGCTGTCCATGGCTACAGGATCTCTTCCCACCAGGAGAAGATCCCGTTTTTCGGGGCTTCCGCCTTCCTCCCAGTAGGGATCGGGGTTGAGACCATCAACCAGGGCAAAAGCCGGCTTGATGATGGTGTTTACCACTGCGACAGGCTTATGTACGCCTAAGCGGTGATAGCGTCGTTTTTCAGAATCCGGGATACAGCCTTTCATATTCTTCAGCGCACAGGTCATATGGGTCTGGCCGTGGCCTTTTACAAGAGGCATGTTTATGAGACTTCCGCCGTTGAACTCAAGATCCGCAATGGTTCTACAGATTTCAAAGGTTCCCGCTGGAGTTTCAACTTCAACCGAGTCATCTTTCTGCAGATCGATAAGGGGAATATTGTATCGTTTACTCAAGTCGGTATATCCGCAGGTTTTAAAGGCTCTAACAGTGGAATCTCCAACCCAGGATCCTTCGGAAATGGCAAGGTTTTTAAAGCCCTTATCCAGCAGCCACTCAATAAGGCCTGCAACAATTTCGGGTGTGGTTGTTGCCCCTGATGAAGCAGGCTTTCCGACAACCAGATTGGGCTTCAGCAGCACCGGAGCCTCGGGCATACCCAGCCAGTCATCGGCGCCGGCAGCATTCAGGAGTGCTGCGATATCTTCACTCAGTCTCTTTCTGTCTGTGTTTGTCTTGGTCCAAATAGTACTCATAGTTCCATACGGTATAGAATATTTCAGTTTTCCGCAATGAAATATGCTATATTGAAATGAGATTATTCACAGGAATATAGTTATGTCAAAAAAATACACAATTCTTTTTCTGCTTTTTGCTGCCATTTTTATAATTGCCGGCTGCCAGACAAGCAGTGATTACCGGTATTACTTTTATCATGGAAATCCCGGTGAACGCGAAAATGTTTCTGTTATTGTAATGGACCGCTATCTCTATCCGACAGGTCTTCGTCAGCGTGAGACCGGTGAGGATCTCTGGCCATTTTCTGATGATCATTTGTGTCCCATGTCCATGCCATACACCTTCGATATACAACCAGGCGGTTATATCCTGAGAACTGTTTATTACAACAGCGGGAAAGCTGTCGGTGATGCTGTGGAAATTGATATTACTACACAACCGGGGATGATATACTTTCTGTATCCGGAAAACCTGCCGAACAGTACCTGGCGACTCCACCTAAAGGAGTTTAGTTCCGGTGATGATCTGATTTCCTTCGAAAAAAAAGGAAAAAATCTTCGGGACAGGGTTGAGTTTCACTTTTCTGCATCTTTTTCTCAGTCGGTTTATCTGGATTAATCTTCTTCCTGATTGTTTCAGCTGTAAACGAATCGGAATTTCTGCTACACTATTTATTACAAAATCAGTAACTTTCCCGAAGTACCATAAGACAGGTCATGGGTTCAGGGTTAACCAATGGAATATTTACAAGCAGCGGTGTCGTTACAGTCTTTAATCAAAGAAATAAATGAAGATATTCTTGTGGAAACAGGTCCGGCTGATGCCCGGCCTAATAAAATGTGGATAAAAAAAAGCAGTGACGCTATCCGGAAAATCGAGATGGAATCGTTCAGTAATGAATTTGTGACTTCCACCCTAAATAATCTTGGAGATACCACAGCTTTTGTGGTTACCGATCTGGCTTCCATGGATGTAAAAGGTAAACAGGTTCACTATTTTCTCTACAAAGCCTACCATTCACTGGTGGAAAAAGGGCTTGTTTACTATCAGATGATCAATCTTGAGACCTTCAACCCCATTGGTACCCTGCAGTTCAGCAATGTAGAAGATAATATTTTCTATGCAGTAGCAGGCCCTGAGACTGAAGAGAGCAGTTGTAATGCCATGGAGACCGATAAGGTTGTTGAAAACGGCAAAAGCATTGTCTTTTTTATCGGACACATGGATGAAACGCGACTGACATATGACATTGAACGTCTGATTTTTGATACTCTGAACAATATTTCAAACCATGAAAAACTTAAATTTGAATTTATTATTCAGGTAGCCCGGTATGGTATGAAACCTACTAAAGAACTGAGAGAAGAAGTGGAAAGAATAGAAGCATTTACCCGGGCATATCTTTACCCGGAATATCCCAATGCGTCCTTTGAGTTTACCTTCGAACAGGATAGCAGGGGAATATAATAATTAATTGAACAAAAGGTAGCACATGTCTGTACTGAAGAAGTCTGTATATTTTTCCTCCGGTTTTAATCCTGCAGAGAATCTTGGCCTGGAGGATTATCTGATCTCCATATGTGAGAAGAACGAAGTTATCCTGTATCTGTGGCAGAATCGGAAGACTATTGTTATAGGGAAGCACCAGAATCCATATAAAGAATGCAACCTGCTTAACCTGAAAAAGGATGGGATTCATCTTGTAAGAAGGCGATCCGGCGGAGGTGCTGTTTTTCACGATCTGGGCAACCTTAATTTCACCTTCATCGCTCACAGAGAAAACTACGACCAGGACCTGCACTTCAAGGTGATTCTGGATGCACTGAAACCCTGGGGAATTGAAGCGGAACAGACTGGCAGAAATGACATTGCTGTAGATGGTATGAAATTTTCAGGCAATGCTTTTATTAATGGAAAGTCGGTTCAGTGTCATCATGGAACACTTCTGGTGGATGTTAACATGAAGGAACTTGGTAACTACTTAACTCCTCCGAAGATTAAGCTGCAGGACAAGGGGATTGAGTCTGTCCGGTCCAGGGTTGTGAACCTGAAAGATCTGAATGCCGATCTTTCTATCGATGAATTAAAACTGAGTTTAATTGAAGCCTTTGACCGAACATATTCCGGGATTCTGACTATGAAGGAAACTCCTGACAGCAGTATCATTGCCGGATACAGTTCCTTCTTCTCCGATTGGCAATGGACCGTTGCCAAGAGTCCAAAAGCATCCATAAGCCATAGTCGCAAATTTGCGTGGGGCGTTATTGTAATGGATCTGTCGGTTGTAGGCGGAACAATTGAGTCGTGCATTGTCAGCTCCGACAGCCTGCTGGATCAGCCTTTTGAAGATTTAGCCGGCCGTATACATGGTTTGAAGCTGCGGGCATCGGAAATAGGGAATGTTATTGATGAGCTGTTTTCGGACAGGAAGGTAGCAGAGGATCTTAAGGACCTTGTCAAAGATTTTATATGAGATACGCGTTATATCCGTTTGGACGAGTGTGTGCTCAAAGGTTCTCCCACAGTTTGAAGAGGCGTATTAAGGGTGTTAAGTTAATACGAATAGTTTATAAGTAATTATTTTATAAATCGAAGTTATTAGCTTGAAAGGGAAATAAGGATTGTTCTACTGAGTCGAAACTCAACTATTTATGCTGGAAATAGTATTCTGCATATTTCTTATCTTCTACAAGTATATGGTCTTTAATCCATTCTCGTAATTCCCTGGTTAACCCCATGGTTACTACCGTCTCTTCGTTACTGATTTTTATTTTATAATCCCGTATGGTATTTTTTATTGATTCATGTATTTTAATATGCTCTGAAAGACCCGGGTATTGAATACTGGACATCAGTTTCTCTTCTTCCGAGAAATGATACTCTGTATATTCATATACCTTTTCAACGAGGTTTTGTGTATTCTCCTTGAGAAGACCGCTTGTCAGATTTTCATAGAACTCATTGATAATACCGACAAACTGTTTGTGCTGGGTATCTATTGCTTCTATTCCTAAAAGATAGTCATTGTTCCATTGGATAAGTGCCATAATTTACCTCTTCATGGTATTGATATTTGAAGATTTGATCTCTCACTGTTTTTTTGTCAGGTATAAATTTGCATATTTCTTATCCTCAATCAGAATATGCTGCTTAAACCAGGACTTAAGTTCGGATGTTATGGATATGGAAACAATATTCTTTCCACTGTGTATCCGATTTCTGAATTCTTCTACTTGCGAAGTGATCCTACAGTGCATTGCTTTCTGTTCAGCGAGCTCCTGAAATCCGATTCGGCTCATTAGAACTTCCTCTTCACGAAAATGATACTGAGTATAGTTGTATATTTCATCAATCATTTCTTTCAGGTTGTCGCTGATTTCTTTTCCGAAAGGTGATCATAGAAATTATTTAGTATTTCAAGCCACTTTTTATGTTGCATGTCCATTTCCGGAATCCCCAGCTCAAACTTTGTCGACCATTGCAGAAAACCCATAATTGCCTTCTTTTGAATCTTTAGTACATTGGTCTGTTAAAAAGTATAGAGAGAACAATTATGAATGCAAATTTAAGAGCTGAATCAAACATGCGAATTGTTTATCATAATGGACAATTTTTTCTGGTTAAAAAAAGGTTCCTCTCCTGGAAAGTTAGACCTAATCTGAATTTTTCTTCTGACATATGTCGAAAATGTAAGGGGTTTGTTGAATTCGTTCTTTCGGCTGGTCGGTAGATTTCAAAGATACAGCCATATCTGAGGTATAAAGGCAGGTGTTGCGGTATTAAAAGATGAAATGGATGTATATTGGAGGAGATGACCGTGGAATCACTGGAAACATACTTAAGCAGGAGCTTGAAGGGGCCTTTGAAGTAAAGGATAAAGAATTCCTGCACCGAATATTTAAATAACAGATAAATAATCTTATATATGCATAAATAAACTTGTTGTGAAGTTTTAGATACTCTATACTTTTTCCATGTTCATAAATGTACTCTGTACCTGGTTAGGGCAGCATGACTTAAATGCAGCAAATGATGCTGGAAAAGAAGAGACCGGGCCGATTGGCTCCGCTCTGGAAACCGGCCGGTATGTTCGTGCTGTTATATTAAGCAACTATCCGGAAGACCGCAGCAGGAATTACTGTTCCTGGCTTGAAATAATGTATCCAAAAGTAAACTGCGATCTGCGGCAGGTATCGCTTACCAGCCCGACCAACTACGAGGAAATCTATAACGCCGCTGATACTGTTTTAAACGAGCTTCACAACGGTGATAACAAGCTTACTTTTCACCTGAGCCCCGGAACACCTGCTATGGCGGCGGTTTGGATACTGCTTGCCAGCGGAAAATACGAAGCGTCTCTTGTTGAAGCACATCTTTCCACCGGATTAAAAGATGTACATCTTCCTTTTGATATACTTGCCGCTTACAGACCGGCAAAGGGGCTGGAACATCATATTTCAGCCATAGATGACAAGCTGCTTCCTCAAAGCCCGGCATTCGATGCAATTATCCACAGCTCCGATGAAATGAAGCGAGCTGTTGCAAAAGCAAAGCGAGCTGCCGTTTTTGAGGTACCGGTTCTTCTGCTTGGTGAATCCGGCACTGGTAAAGAGCTTTTTGCAAAGGCTATTCATAATGCGTCAAGCAGAAAGGACAGATCTTTTGTTCCGGTTAACTGCGGGGCAATTCCTGAAAGCCTGGCAGAATCTGCCCTGTTCGGGCATGCAAAAGGTGCATTTACCGGAGCTGTGGAGGCACGGTCGGGATTCATTGAACAGGCCGACGGAGGAACCCTGTTTCTGGATGAAATAGGGGAATTGTCTAAAGATCTTCAAGTGAAACTGCTCCGTGTTTTGAATGATAAGAGGATTGTCAGGGTTGGCGAATCAAGAGAACGAGAGGTTGATTTCCGACTTGTAAGTGCCACAAACCGAACAATTGCAAAAGAGACAGAAGATACTGCCTTTCGGCCTGATCTTTTCCACCGTATTGCAGTTGGAATAATAAAGTTGTCTCCATTAAGGGAGCGGGGCGGGGATTTGCCTCTGTTGGTTGAGCATATCTGCAATAATCTCAATAGGGAGTTTTCCTCTACCCATGGCTGGGAGGAGAAGTGCCTTTCTGTGGGTGCAATGAAAGTAATTACCGAGCATTCCTGGCCGGGAAATATCCGGGAGTTGATTAACACACTTACCAGGGCCTTTGTGTTCTCCGGAGAAAAAGAGCTTGATGAGACAGCCATTAGAGATGCGCTGCTGGATGCAGGAAGTGATACAGATAACGTACTTGATAAGCCCCTGGGTAACGGGTTTTCCATCGAGGGAGTTATCGCCGATGCGGCGGTACATTATTTAGAAAGAGCCATGAAACAAGCCAACGGCAATAAAACCCGGGCGGCTGAATTGTTAGGGCTTGCGAGTTATCAGACGTTGGGGAACTGGTTGGAGAAGTATGGGGTTGGGTGACTTAGAGAATGTCGCAGATACAGATGTTGCGGCTCTTCTGTTTTGCAGTGTATAGAAATATATCAGCTCGCTTAATAAGCTGTTCCACTGTCTCTCCATGCCTTACCTCAGTGACACCGAAACTTGCGGTTATCTTCCAGCTGATCTGACTGAACTGATGGTTTTCTATGCTTGTGCGAATACGTTCTGCTGTATCGGAGGCTTCCTGAAGCTTTGCGGCGGGCAGCACAATCATAAACTCTTCTCCTCCGTATCGAACTACAAGGTCGGATTCCCGGGAAGTTGACAATAGCTGTCGTGCAAAAGAGACCAATACCTGGTCGCCCATATCATGGCCATAGGTATCGTTTACCCGCTTGAAGAAATCTATATCACCAAGAATTATAGAAAATGGAAAATCCATTCTTTTGAAAATGGCCATTTGATGAATAAGAAAATCAATCAGATACCTCCGGTTGTATAGTCCTGTTAGAGGATCGCGTATGGAAAGTTCTTTGAGTTTCCTGTTTGATTCTTCGAGGTCCTGTTTCGCGGCGAATAAAGTATAGTGCATATCTTCTCTGGAAAAAGCGAAATAGACGGAAGCGGTGGAAAAGGCCAGTAAAGGCAGTAACGCAAATATACGAAAATACGCATCGGCAGTTGTTGTGTATACTATAACAAAGAGAAGAAAACCTGCACTGTGAATAATCAGGTGCGGGATATGTCCCGCTCTGTAGATGAATCCCAGCATCATGCTGGCAAAAATGTAGGCCGTGTAATTGAAGGCATTCAAATCGTAAATCTGGGTATCAAAAAAATCAAGCAGACTCAGACCTACCAGCAGTAGAAAGTATATCAGGCTGATGCAGAAGATCATGTGATCGATGAAACGGTATCTACCGGCTTTGAAGGTAATAGGCATGGCTATGCGAAAGCCTATGGAAAAGAGTGTCACCGCGACATAGATAAGCAGATAAACAGGATACACTTCCTCATACCGCAGCAGATAATAAATATTGCGGGCAGCAAACAGTGTGCCTAAAAAGGCAAATAATAGGAGAATGGAATTATAACGAAAATAATTACTCGCTGTCCGTGCTTCGAGATATTTCTGATGATTGCTCATTCTTTATGCAGCCTGTCTTTGCTGTTTTTAAGATGACATATAGGTATAGCCCTATCGGCCGACCGACAAAAATTCAATGGTTTATATACATTATAATCAGATAGTGAAAAGTGCAAGAATTATCTGCAATATTTTTGAGTAATACAGTAATGGTATGCCTTTTTCCTGATTAGTTAATGGATACATACTACTCCTTTCAGATAACAGTGTGCATGGATAGCAGAAAGGTAAAACAGCGGCTGGCGAATTCAATTAAAAAGCTCATGGAGCATTCTTCTCTGGAGCGTATTACCGTTAAAAATATTGTACAGGATGCCGGAGTTACCCGGCAGACCTTCTATCGTCACTTTCAGGACAAGTATGACCTGGTGAACTGGTATTTTGATGTACTGGTCCGGAGGTGTTTTGAAAAGATGGGAGTTACCCTTACTCTGCGGGAAGGATTGATTCTCAAGTTTGATTTTATAAGACGGGAGGCTGTATTCTTTTTCCAGGCCTTTAGCTCCACAGATTGCAACTCCATAGAGCAGCATGTGCTATCCTGCTGCCCACGGTAATGGAGTACAATGCAGAAAACAGCGGTGAACGGTACCGGGAGATTGCCAGGGTACTGGGGGTTAAGAATACCGAGAGCATGAGCCAGGCAGAGTACAGAAAAGCAGCTGTTGATGCTGTACGGTCACTTTCTGTTGATGTCGGAATCCCCCAGGACCTGAAGGGTATTCTGAAAGAAGACGATCTTGATTATCTGACAGAATCTGCAATGGTCGATGCCTGTACTCCGGGAAATCCGAAGGATCCCTCTAAAGAAGATATTCTCGCTTTATATAAATCTTTAATGTAGTACTTATCAATTTTTGCTCACCAGTACATATTCCCGGCCTGTTCAGCATTTTGGACAGGCCGGTTTCTATTTCTTCTGTCGACCAGTAAATAAACATCAGCTATTACAGTGAATGCAGGTAAAACCATATCTATCAGGAATAGAATTCCTGCAGTCGGCAATGGATATTCCCTGCTGGCATTATGAAAAATAGGACGGCACCGGTTACTCCCGAGGGCTGAAGGGAGCAGCTATCCCGTTTTCCGCAAGAGCTTTTAGAATTGTGGATGTGTATGATGCATTAACCTCGGACAGTATCTATTGCTGCGCCTGGGAGAAGAAGAGTGTGATATAATATCTGTAGCGAGAGTCGTGCAAACAAATTGAGCTGAAGGTGGTAGCGGCGTTTTTGAGTATTATTGGTAAGGTGTAGCAGGAAGGAGGAAGATCCCATGGAAAAAAGTTCACATTACTACGGTATTTACGCGCTTTGTCTTTCTGCTGGTATTAAAGATGCTGTTTCTGAAAAGATTGCGTATGCTTCCCAATTTGTAGATGACGCAAAAATCAACACCATTACCTTTGATAAAGACTATTCTGATCCACAATTCAGTCTTTTTAACGGAAAATCCAAGATAAGCAATATTGCTACCTGCCATTCTTATTTCAAACTAAAAACCCTTAATTATCAGGCTATGATCTACAACACCTCGGCATTTCATTTTTTTCCTGCCAATAAGGGAAATTCTTTTACCAGAAGAATGAGATGCAATGAGAATCCCGCAGTGTTGAGAGGGTTAATCGAAGAAACGATAAAGCAAGATACCCTTATACCTGAACAGCTGGGTATGCTTCTACATGTATTTGCAGATACCTACGCTCATCAGGGCTTTTCAGGGTTAATCAGCAAGGAGAACGATATAGCAGGGCTTGTCAGTTCTCAGGAACACAAACTGAAGTTTACCCTGAAGCTGCTGTTTCGCAATGTAAAAGGTTGGTTTCTCAAAGTGTTTGATCAACATGTTCCCGCTTATGGTCACGCACAGGCTTATACGTACCCGGATATACCATTTGGTTACTGGCAATACTCGTATGATACATCTGATGATTTTTCTGATGAAGCAGCACTATCTGAAAATAACAACACACAGCGGTACACTGCGGCCTTCACCACAATTGCAGTTGATTTTCTGAAGAACATACAAGACTCGACAGTGTTTGAAGAGGACAGCCAGGATAGTGAAACCAAAGCAGCTGAAACAGATAAAGTAATCGATGTCCTGGTAACTCCCGCTTCCCATTCAAAGAAGATAAAAATGTGGAAAAGATTAATTGCAGATATAACTGGTAAACCAGAACCAGAATATGATGAATCAAAATGGCTAAAAGAGGTCTTCCCAGACTATTCAAAGAAAAAATATGAACAGCGTGTTGTTACCAACGCAAAATTGAAACCAGATTACCATAAGAGTTCCTGGTATTCCTTTATTCTGGCCATGAAATGGTACAAGCAGGAGTTTATGGAACGGAATGCTCAAGCTGGTCTGGTTATTCCTTATTAGCGAGTAGTCAGTTCTGGTAAAAAATAAGCCTGAAAATTCCCTCATAATTTACCATGACAACAGCCTCGTGTTAAAAATCATGATACTATTTTGCAGGAGCAGAAAGGTAAGGGGTACCATATCCTATCTTTCTTGGCGCTTCCAGGCAGATGAGCTTATGAAGATTTGCAGTAAAGCATAGGATTTAAGATAAGAGGGTTAGTGTGACTAAAATCAATTTTACAGAAAAATCGAACTTCATATGGGGAGTGGCGGATCTGCTTCGCGGGCCGTATCGACCCAATCAATATAAAGATGTAATGCTGCCTCTGGTTGTTTTACGTCGGCTGGACTGTGTGCTTGAGTCTACTAAAAAAGATGTTCTTGCTGAGTATGCCAAGATTAAGGATTCCGGCTCCGGTATTATCGATACAAAACTGAAGCGAATAACAAACGTTCCCTTTTACAATATTTCTCAATTCGATTTTCAAAAACTCAAGGGTGATCCTGACGGGATTGCCAGCAATCTGGTAAATTTTATCAAGGGTTTTAGCCCTAAGGCGGAGTCAATTCTTGAATCTTTCAAGTTTGAAGATCAGATTCCCAAACTGGAAAAGGCCAATCGTCTATTCCTTGTAGTCTCCAAGTTCTCTGAAATAGACCTTCACCCAGAAACAGTTTCCAATATTGAAATGGGTTATATCTTTGAAGACCTGATCAGACGGTTCAACGAGGCCAGTAACGAAGAGGCCGGGGATCACTTTACTCCGAGGGAAGTAATCAGGTTGATGGTAGATATTCTCTTTGAACCGGATAGTGAGATTCTTACTTCCAAAGGTATTGTGAAAACCATTTACGATCCTGCCATGGGTACGGGTGGTATGTTATCCGTTTCGGAAGAATACCTGAAAGAACATAACCCCGATGCCAGACTGGAAGTCTTCGGACAGGACTATAACGATCAGTCCTATGCCATTTCCGGTTCCGATATGTTGATAAAAGGACAGAACATCGAACACATCGTTCTGGGGGACAGTTTTACTGAAGACGGATTCCCTAGTGAAAAGTTCGATTATATGTTGGCCAATCCTCCGTTCGGAGTGGAATGGAAACCGGAAGAAGATTCTATAAAGAAAGAACATGATGAATTAGGATACGGAGGACGATTCGGGGCAGGACTTCCGAGAATCAATGATGGTTCGTTTCTCTTCCTCCAACACATGATTTCCAAGATGAAGAAACCGGAGGACGGTGGAACTCGTATTGGAATTGTCTTTAATGGATCTCCTTTGTTCACCGGATCGGCAGGGTCCGGGGAATCGGAAATCAGAAGATGGATAATTGAAAACGACTGGTTGGAGACCATCATTGCCCTACCGGATCAACTTTTCTATAACACGGGAATCTCTACCTATGTGTGGATCGTTACAAACAGAAAGAACTCCCAGAGAAAGGGAAAGGTTCAGTTAATCGACGGATCGGGCTACTCCTCCAGGATGAGAAAGAGTCTGGGGAATAAACGGAATGAGGTTTCTGATCAACACAGGGAAGATCTTGTAAACCTCTATGCCGAGTTCAAGGAATCAGAACATTGTAAGATTTTCGATAACAGTGATTTTGGATACAACCGGATTACCGTAGAACGACCTTTGAAACTTAACTTTGAGGTGAATGAGGAACGGTTGGAGAGAGTGAAAGAATCCAAACCATTCAAGTCTTTAGCCGAGAGTAAGAAACGGAAAGACCAAAGTGTAATCGATAAAGAAATTGAACAGGGGAAGAAGGAACAGGAAAAGATCCTTTCGACTCTCTCTCAGATATCAGGGAAATATACAAATCAGGATTCCTTCCTAAAAGATTTCGATTCTGTCTTCAAGAAGAACGGAATTAAACTTCCTACTCCATTGAAGAAGTCAATTGTCTCATCATTGTCAGAACGGGATGAAAATGCCCAGGTAGTGACAAACAAGAAAGGAATTCCCGAACCGGATTCCGAACTGAGGGATAACGAGAACGTTACTCTGAAAGAGAATATTGAAGAGTACATGAAACGGGAAGTTCTTCCTTATGTTTCTGATTCTTGGGTGGAGGAGTCAAAAACTAAGATTGGGTATGAGATTTCTTTCAATCGGTATTTCTATGTCTATCAACCTCCGAGATCGATCGATGAGATTCAGAAGGATTTAACACTTATAGAGAATCAGATTCAGGATTTGTTGGAGACGAAGTAATGATAAGTTCTGAATATTCAAAGAAGAAAGTTAAATTTCTAAATAAGGTTGTGAATGGTTCTACTCCGAAAAGTTCTGTTGAGGAGTACTGGGATGGGGAAATCTTATGGGTTACTCCTGAGGATCTATCAAAGTCAGATGATCCTGTGATTTGGGGGACTAAAAGACAGATTACACCCGAAGGGTATTCCAGTTGTGGTACTACCATGTGTCCTGAAAGAAGTATTGTTCTTTCTACTCGAGCCCCTATTGGTAGTTTAGGAATTGCCAGTGCATCACTCTGTACTAATCAAGGATGTAAAACGATTGTTCCGAATGAGGGTGTTTTTTCTAAATATGAGTTCTATCAACTTTCAGTTGAGTCTGATTCACTTAATTCATTAGGAAAAGGAACAACCTTCAAAGAATTGAGTTCAGAAGATTTGAAGAACTTTAAACTACTGAATCCTCCCCTCGAAACTCAAAAACAAATTGCCGACTTTCTCGATAAAGAAACAACCCGAATCGATACCCTCATTTCCAAGAAACAAAAACAGATTGAACTCCTACAGGAAAAACGACAGGCGATTATCACTCAGTCTGTAACCAAGGGATTAAATGAGAATGTGAAGATGAAAGATTCCGGTGTGGAGTGGATCGGGGAGATTCCTGAACATTGGGAAGTAATCCCAATCAAATTCCTTGGTAAAATACAGAATGGATATGCCTTCGATAGTAATGAGTTCACTACTGAAGGTGTTCGGGTTATGAAGATATCAAATATACAGACAATGAGAGTAGATTGGGAAGATGAATCCTATATCGACAACGGATACTATCAGTCATTACCACAATTCCGAGTCTATAAAAACGATTTGGTATTTGCCTTAACTCGTCCAATCATATCTACTGGCATTAAGGCGTGTATCGTTGATAATGATGAGGAAATTCTTTTAAATCAGAGGAATGCCGTCTTAAGACCTTCTGAGAAGTTAAATATGAAATGGATGTACTACATCATCATTGATAAAGTATTTACACATATTTTTGAAATGGAAATAGATAAGACAGGACAACAACCTAATATTTCTACATCAAAGATTGGAAACCTGAAAATCCCTTTTCCTAAAAAAGATGAACAGAATGAGATAGTAGAATACCTTGATCGGGAATGTGGAAATGTTAATTTTCTGATCGATAAGGTTTCCCAATCCATCAACCTTCTCAAAGAATACCGATCCTCCCTAATCACACATGCCGTTTCCGATCGAATTGATATCACCCAATACGAGGTTTCAAAATGAGTAATTACGATGAGGCCGCCTTTGAATCGGCCATAGAGATTTATCTAGCAGAACAGGATAAGTATATCAAACGAAACCATGCTCAGTTTGACTGTAAGCTCTGTATTTATAGGGAGCACTTATGAAAGAATCCCAAAACATCGAATTCAAGCAATCCTGGCGCGATGAATACCTGAAATGGATCTGCGGATTCGCCAATGCTCAGGGGGGAGAACTCTATATCGGATTAAATGATAAAGGTTCAGTCGTCGGACTGGCTGATGCCCGGAGACTGCTTGAAGACATACCCAATAAGATTCAGGCGATTTTGGGAATCATTTGCGACATTGATCTTAAAAAAGACAACGGTTTGGATTATCTTAAAATAACTGTGGAACCACACTCTTTTCCGGTTAGTTACAAGGGGCAGTATCACTACCGCAGCGGCAGTACCAAACAGGAGTTGAAAGGTAGTGCATTGGACCAGTTTATAATGCGAAAGCAGGGAAAGCACTGGGACAGTGTCCCGGTTCCCCGAATGGGAATAAAAGATCTAGACTTAAGATGTATAGAGGAATTCAGACAAATTGCTGTGAATCAGCAGCGTTTGGACGAGACAAGCCTTGGAGAAACCATTCCCGATTTTCTGGAAAGATTGAAACTCCTCGATGAAAAGAACAACTATCTGACCAGGGCTGCTGTCTTGTTGTTTTCCCGACATCCGGAATATCGGGTCGGGGGAGCCTTTGTTAAAATAGCCTATTTTCAAAATGAAGCTGATATTATTTTTCAGGATGTGATTGAAGGAGATCTTTTTTCCCAGGCAGATAGAGTCTTGGATTTGATTATGACCAAATATACCCGGGCGCTAATCAGCTACAAGGGAAGCATTCGTCACGATACTCCACCAGTTCCAAAGGCAGCTCTAAGAGAAGCGATCCATAATGCCATCGTGCATAAAGATTATGGAAGTTCAATACCCATTCAGATACGGGTTTACGGAAACAAAATAAGAATGTGGAATGCCAGTGTATTACCTGAGGGGTGGACCCTTGAGAAATTAATAGGCAATCACTCTTCAAAACCCTACAATCCAGATATTGCCGCTGCCTTCTTCAGGACGGGTAGGACGGAATCCTGGGGGAGGGGTATTGAAAATATCTTCACGGCTTGCCGTAATGCAGGTGTGCCCGATCCGGTATATGAACTGGAAATAAATGGATTGTGGACGGAATTTTATTTTTCAAAAAACTATAGAGAGCAAGCTGCCGGCTTAGGTCAACCGGATTCAGATACAAAAACCGGACGTGAAACCGATATAGGTTTCGGAATGATTTCGGAAAAAATTCGGAATGATTTCGGTAAGGATGTCGCCAATACACTTATTCTGATAAAGAAGAATCCTGAATATACGGCTGCGCAAATAAGCAAACTGACAGGAAAATCCTCTCGTACAATTGAGAATTATCTAAAAAAGCTTAAGGATGCTGGAGTTATTAACAGAAAAGGTGCCAAATTAGGTGGCCATTGGGAGATATTAAATAATATAATGGACCCGTGATTTTGGACAACAAGTTAAGTTTGTTGTACCATGAACTACGGAGCAAGAAGTGTCTAAGGGACGAAGAAAATTTACCAATGAACAGAAGTTCCAAATTGTAATAGAAGCTATCAAAGGTGAGCGGCAGATTTCTGAAATTGCCGCTCAGTATCAGGTTCATCCAAACCAGGTCAGTAACTGGAAAAAGCAGTTTCTTGAAAAGGGTGCATCTGTTTTTAATACCAAGGCAGATGACTCCAAGAAGATTCTGGAAGAAACGCAGGAAGATCTTTTCAAGAAAATTGGCCAGCAGCAATACGAGATCGAGTGGTTAAAAAAAAACTTGAAACTTGTGGAGTCCTGGAGAAAAGAGAAATGATATCACCTGATAAGAGGCTATCGATATCACGGCAGTGCAAGCTGGTGTCTCTGAATCGCAGCTCCCTCTATTACAAGAGCATGCCTGTTAATGGTGAGAATATAGAACTCATGAAAAGGATTGATGAAATCTATACTGATAATCCTGACTTTGGCAGTCGTCAAATGCGCAACGCTCTACGTCGTGAAGGAAGGAAAATCAACAGGAAAAGAGTGCAGCGTTTGATGCGAGTCATGGGAATTATGGCGATCTTTCCGGGAAGAAACCTTTCAAAACCGGGTATAGGAAAAGAGCATAAAGTCTATCCGTACCTCTTGAGAAAGCTCAATATAAGCCGTCCAAACCAAGTGTGGGCTACTGATATTACCTATATCCGTCTTGCTCATGGTTTTGTCTACCTGGTTGCAATCATTGACTGGTATAGCCGAAAAATACTCAGTCATGAAATCTCCACTACTATGGATCAGGAGTTCTGCATCTCTGCATATCGAAGAGCAGTAGCTCAATATGGTAATCCGGAGATCTTGAACTCCGACCAGGGGAGCCAATTCACTTCAAAAGAATATAGGAATTTAGTCTTGAGTTCCGGGGCTAAATTCAGCATGGATGGCAAAGGCAGAGCATTGGATAATATTGCAATAGAAAGGTTCTGGAGAACCTTGAAATATGGAGAAGTGTACCTCAAGGAATATGAATCAGTTAGGGAGGCAAAAGACGGTATAAAGGCTTTCATTGAAAAGTATAACAGCAGGCGTCCACATACCAAGCATGGTATCTCCACGCCGGATGAAGTATTTGGAGTGGCAGCATAAATCTCATTAAGATTTTCTAAATGCTGTCTTGACGATGGGGTCCACTATATAATGAGTAACTACAATGAAGCCGCCTTTGAATCGGCCATAGAGATTTATCTATCAGAACACGATAAGTATATCAAACGGGATCATACTCAGTTTGATCGGAAACTGTGTATTGATACGGATATTTTCTGTGATTTCGTAAAAGAGTCTCAACCTAAGGAATGGGAATATCTTGAAAAGAGAGACTGTAAATAAATTTGTGTAAAGTTCCAAATCTTTGTATAAGAAGAGAGGAGCTTTTATTTTGTACGACACAGAAGAATTCAATGAGCTGGCAGATAAGCTGGCCAAGAATCTGAAAACCCAGCAGGATGTCTCTGACATGACCAAGATGTTGGCCAAAGTCGCCATGGAACGAATCTTGGAAATTGAGATGGAAGAACATCTCGGAGAGAAGAAAGCAGGCCAGCGGCCATCAGGCAACTCAAGGAACGGGTATTCTCAGAAAACTGTCAAAACAGAAAATGCTGAAATTGATCTGGAGATCCCCCGAGACCGGGACTCTTCCTTTGCACCGCAGCTGATCAAAAAGAACCAACGCCGGACCGGTGATCTGGATAGCAAGATTCTGACCCTGTACGCCAAAGGAATGACCACCCGGGACATCACTGATACGTTCAAGGAAATGTACGATGTGGATGTCTCTCCAGCCCTAATATCCAAGATTACCGATGGGGTGATGGATGAGGTCATTGCCTGGCAGAATCGTCCACTGGACACCGTTTATCCCATTGTCTATCTGGATTGCATTGTCATCAAAGTACGCGAGAATAAGCGGGTCATCAATAAAAGCGTATATCTTGCTTTAGCCGTTAATACTGAAGGCCTGAAGGAACCTTTAGGCCTCTGGATTGCCGAAACAGAAGGCGCCAAGTTCTGGATGAATGTGCTTACAGAGCTGCAGAACAGGGGCGTCCAGGATATCTTCATTGCCTGTTTAGATGGTCTTACCGGCTTCCCTGAAGCGATCGCTACCGTTTATCCCAAAACCAAAGTGCAGCTTTGTATTGTCCATCAGGTACGGAACTCAGTGAAGTTTGTCTCGTACAAGGACCGGAAATCTGTGACCGCTGATTTAAAGAAGATTTACAGCTCAATTTCAGAACAGGAAGCCAGACGGGAGCTGGATCTGTTCGCTGAAAAGTGGGATTCACAGTACCCCTCGATTAGTGCAGGCTGGTACCGTAATTGGGAGAATCTGATTACTTTATTTGATTACCCGGATGAAATCCGCAGGATTATCTACACGACTAATGCCATTGAATCGGTGAATAGCGTGATACGAAAATCCATCAAGAATCGGAAGATCTTCCCTAATGACGGATCTGCGCTTAAAATAATTTATCTGGCTATTGAGCAGGCCTCCAGGAAATGGTCTATGCCGCTTCGGAACTGGAAGCCTGCCATGAATAGGTTTGCCATCGAATACGACGGGCGATTTTAAATTGGAAATGAGCTTTACACAAAAAATTTTACAGGCTCTGAAAAGATCCATAAGGATAAAACTCCTTCCGTTCTCATAACAGATCTCACTCGGGCCTTGGATTCCGATCAGGAAGGTTGTCTCAACGTCCTCCGTCATGGTTTCAAATGTTACGGAAGAACTATTAAAGGGGCCTACTTCAAACCTGTTACGGGAATGAATCCTGATACTCAAAGATTGTACGAGAGTAACAAACTCACTATCGTTCGACAGGTTCGATACTCCGAATCCCATAACAACAGTATTGATGTAGTTCTTACTGTAAACGGAATCCCGGTTGTCACCATGGAACTGAAGAACCAGATGACAGGTCAGAATGTCTCCCATGCCAAACATCAGTATATGACAGACCGTGATCCGGGGGACAAGATCTTTCAGTTCAAGAAAAGATCTCTTGTCAATTTTGCCGTGGATACGGATGAAGTGTTCATGACTACCAGACTGAACAAGAAGGGAACATTCTTCCTTCCGTTCAATAAAGGAAATAATCACGGGAAAGGGAATCCTGAAAATCCCACCGGATATAAAACGTCCTATCTGTGGGAAGAGGTTCTACAAAGTGATTCACTTATGGAAATCATATCCCGATTTCTCCATCTTCAGGTAGAAGGCAAAAAACAGACGATGATCTTCCCCAGGTATCATCAACTCGACGTTGTAAGGAAACTGATTTCCACTTCCCGAGAAGAAGGACCGGGAAATAACTATCTGATCCAACATTCGGCAGGATCGGGAAAGTCTAACTCAATCGCGTGGACGGCCCATCGTCTCGCTTCTCTTCATGATAAGGATGATAAGAAGGTTTTCAATTCAGTAATCGTAGTTACGGATAGACGGGTATTGGATCAACAGTTACAGAATACTATCTATCAGTTCGAACACAAGGACGGTGTTGTTAAGAAGATCGATCAGAACTCTTCTCAGTTAGCCGATTCCCTAACATCCGGGACTCCAATCATTATTACTACTCTTCAAAAGTTCCCCTTTATCATTCAGAAGGTGGGGAATCTGAAAGACAGAACCTATGCCGTTATCGTCGATGAGGCCCATTCTTCCATGGGAGGTCAAACGGCCTCGGAGATGAAAGGCGTTCTCGGGCAGGAGGCCCTTGAGAGGGGTGAGGAAGAGACTTACGAGTATGAGAGTTTGGAAGAAGAAATCCTCCGAGAGATCAACAAACGGGGACCTCAGAAGAATATCTCTTTCTTTGCCTTCACGGCCACTCCCAAGTATAAAACACTGGAAGTATTCGGAAGAGAAGGTATTGATGGGAAACCGAAACCGTTCCACCTGTACAGTATGAGACAGGCCATCGAGGAAGGATTCATTCTCGATGTTCTGGAAAACTACACCACCTATAAGACCTATTACAAACTGATCAAAAGTATCGAAGATGATCCCGAGGTTGATAAGAAAAAGGCCAGTCTTGCCTTGGCCCGGTTCATGAGTCTTCATCCCCATAACATTTCCCAGAAAGTCGAAGTGATAGTAGAACACTTCCGAACCCATACGAAACATAAACTGGAAGGTAGGGCGAAGGCGATGGTCGTTACTCGTAGTCGTCTCCATGCCGTTCGTTACAAACAGTCTATCGATAAATATCTGAAAGAGAAGAACTACAGTGATATTGGAACTCTCGTGGCATTCTCGGGAACTGTTGATGATGAGGGAGTTCCCTATACTGAGGTCGGAATGAATGAGGGAATCAAAGAAAAGGAACTTCCCGAGAAGTTTGGAACAGATGATTATTCCTTCCTGATCGTGGCTAATAAATATCAAACCGGATTCGATCAGCCCCTCCTGCACAGTATGTATGTTGATAGGAGTCTTGGAGGTATACAGGCCATCCAGACCCTTTCCCGTTTGAATCGAACTACCAAAGGTAAAACAGATACTTTTGTCCTGGACTTCGTTAATGAACCGGAAGAGATCCAGAATGCCTTTCAGCCCTATTATGAAAAGACAATAGTCGGGGAACGGTCCGAATACGGACAGCTCTATGAACTTCAAAACAAACTCAAAGGATTCAATGTCTACTTTGAGGAAGAGGTTAATGAGTTTTGTAGATTCTTCTTCTCATCCAAGAAGAGACTGAATCCGAAAGACCACTCCCGGATGAACAGTATTCTGGATAAGGGTGTTTCCCGTTTTGTGGAGCTGGATGATCCAGACCAAGAAGATTTTCGCTCTACTCTTGTGGCGTTTAAGAATTTATACTCATTTCTTTCCCAAATCATACCATTTTCAGATACAGATCTTGAAAAGCTATTCACCTACCTGAAATATCTTCACACCAAGTTACCCAGAAGAGATAGAAGTTCCGCTCTTAATCTTGATGAAGATGTAGAACTTAAATATTACCGGTTACAGAAAATATCGGAAGGTTCTATCAAGCTGGAGGTTGGCGAGGACTCGCCAATATACGGACCTATCGATGTGGGCGGAGGGCAAAAAGAAGAAGAGCTGGAAGAGCTTTCAACCATTATAGATTTGGTTAATGAAAGATTTAAAACCGATTTTACAAAGGCAGACGAGCTGTTCTTCGACTCTGTACGGGAAGATGCCATAAACGACGCCCATGTACGAGATGCAGCTAAAGTTAATACACTTGATAGTTTCAGTTATGTGTTCAACAAGAAGATAGAAGACCTGTTTGTGGATAGAATGGAACAGAATGAGAATCTTACTTCCAAGTTCTTAAATGATAAGGATTTTAAAAAGGTTGTTTCCGAGTATTTAATGAAGCAGGTATACGAAAAAATCCGGGAAGAGGTCGGAGTTTAAGGATAAAGAGTAAATTATGCTAAGAGGAAGAAGTAATAAAATAGTTGGACAGACAGGAGAATATTTAGTGGCAAGTGAACTTTCAAGACGAGGAATGATCGCCACTACCTTTACTGGAAATGTCCCCCATTTTGATATAATTGCTTCCGATGAGTCTGGAAGGCATATCTCTGTACAAGTAAAGGCGAGTAGGGGTGACACCTGGCAGATAGCTAATGTTAAGGAATATTGTGAAATTGAGTTTGATGGGCATAAACAAATAATGGGACTTCCACTTGATAACCCAGTTGTTGATTTAATGATGGTATTTGTACGAATAAGCGAACAACGAGAGAATGACAAATTTTATATTCTCTCATGGGAGAGGTTTCGCGATATTTTAATAAAGAATCACACGGAATATCTGCAAAAACATGAAGGCGTCAGGCCTAAAAGATGGGATTCCCTTCATGTCGGAGTAAAAGAATCAAACCTGAAACCCTTTGAAGACTGTTGGGATGAAATAGAATTGTGTCTAAAAACCTCGAAAGAAGGGGGTGAGCATAATTATGATTAAAATCCATGAAACGAATTTAAGCAAGAGTATAACTTTCAAAGGAAGTTTATTTACAGAATGATAGTGTAGTTCTCTCTATATGCTGGTAGCCCATTATTAGAAGATTTGAGGTATGCTCAAGAGCACTTCATTGAACAGTCCCACACTTTATGCTACCGTGCGCCCATGATCGATACGGTACTTTTCGACTTTGACGGAACCCTGGTAGACAGCGAACCCAATTTTGCTGTCAGCGACTGTCAGGCCATTGCCCATTTCGGCGGTAATCTGTCTCTCAGGGAACATGATCAATATATCGGTGTTGGCGCGCACCGCTTCCTGAATGCCATGAAAGACCGGTTTGGGATTACTGCGTCTATTGATGAGATGCTGACCAAAAAGGATGCCCTCTACCTCGAACTTGCCCGAAAAAACACTCCGGTTTTTCCGGTAATGCGAAAGCTGTTGGAAGTACTGAAAGACATGGATATTACCATGGCAGTGGCTTCCGGTACTTCCCAGGCTGTGCTTGAAGAGCTGATTGTGCAGATAGGGCTGCAGTCATATTTTGAATTGATTCTCTCTGCAGAAAAAGTTGAAAATGGTAAGCCCGCACCGGATGTTTTCCTGAAAGCGGCACAGCTGCTGGGAAAAAAGCCGGAAAACTGTCTTGTACTTGAAGACTCCATAAGCGGAGCAGAAGCCGGGGTCAATGCAGGCATGAAAACAGTAGCGCTGGTAAGCTCATTTCTAAGGGACCGAATTCATGAATATCCCGATGAAGCCATTCTTATAGAAAGTGGAGCAGAGGCCTTGACTGTGGAAGATATTCTTAAAGAGCTTGGGTCGATTCCCGATCCGGTCTTATTGCTGGATTTGTTTTCCCTCCATTTGTACTAATCTTTGTCTTCGCAGAGGTCACAGCTGCTCAGTTGTATATCCAGAGCTTTAACGGAGATACTTATTTCCCTGATGGAAAGAGCCAGGGAGACAAGCAGGCAGATCAGACTCACGGCAAAGACAATCTCCCCTAATGCGATGCGTTCGAAAAACAGAACCAGCATGGTGGCAACGCAGAGGAAGAAACTTATTACACCGAAAAGCTGCATGGATTGAATAAGGTAGATTCTCTTCCTGAGATTCTCAATCTGGGCGGAGATACTTTCCCGGGATTGACCGGTTTTTCCCGAAGACAGATCTCTGATCAAGCCTGCCAGAGTGAGATAGCGGGTTGTATATGCCAGAAGCAACAGTGAAATAGCTGAAAACAGAAGTGCCGGTGTTGTCAGTGTTAATTCCATGGTATCTCCTCGGTCGGTAATAGACTCAAGTAGTGTATGTCATTTAATCTGACCTGGTAAAATTAGTATAATCTTCTCATATAAGTTACTGTCCGACAAAGCCGAAGGACAGAGAGAATGGTTAATTTGTATGAAATACTATGGTGCGTCCTGATGCTCATTATGTAGTTAAATGTAGTACTGATTACCCTGCGTTTTAAAATATTATCCAGACATAACCGTCATTTTACGGGTATGTGCCGAATTCACTGATTGCTTCCATTATTGTCAGCATGCTTTCCAGTGAACTGCCGTCATTTATAGACCCGGCGGTAAAAACATTCAGTCCACGGGTACCGGTTTTTTTAACGGCTTCGCAATCGCGTTTTACTTCAGTACGAATAAAGTCCCTGTCATTATTCATAAATGTGAAAGGTGCTATGCAACCGTCTATTCGGGCACAGGGTAAAAACTCTCTGATCTCTTCTACAAGCACAGTAGGCCCGAAATTGCATCCGTTCAGATTCAAGCTACCCAACTGAGGCAATAGATGAGCCATTGCCGAATCTGAATGCTGAAAACGCATATCCTCAGCTTCCGGAGAGTATTTTCCGAAAACAGCCTTAAGCACCGGATAGCCGAATACATGGTACATCTCCGGAGTAAAAAGGCTGCAGTCATCATCTGCGAAGGAAAACCCGTGGATGAAATTACTGTTAGTATACCCGGCTTCTCTGTCCGATAGTTCGGCCATGGCCAGGATAACCTGTTTGATTGTATTTCCAAAGCGGATAAAAAGCTCTGTGTTATCAATGGCAAGATACGAGAGGTTTTCAAGACCGAATAGAGATGTTGCCAGGGTTACCGGACCCCGGATATGCCGCAGTAGCGGTGGCTGCAGTCCGAACTCTTCACGTATTCGTTTTTTTTCCTGTTCCCAGTTTTCGGGATAAATGAATTGTTTCAGTCCCCGGTATCCGTCTGCCCGCATGATGTTAATTAGATCCAGCTGATTGCTCAGATCCTCGGGGGTGTGCAGTTTTTTATGGTGCAGCCATTCCCCTGTTCTGTATCCTGTTTCGTAGATTCCACCGAAAACTTCACCGATTCGCTTAATCGGTGGGTAGATGGCTTCCGGCGGGGGAAACTTCTCCGGCAGCAGGGGAATACCGACTGTCTGAACCGCTTTCTCATTATAGCGCTTGTTTAGTTCTATCCTGTGCGGCAGGGGCAGGGCAGCGATATTCCATGGGTCTCCAGGCTCATTCAGTTCGCTGTAAACGCACTCTTCGCTCATCCGTATGCCCAGGGATACCTGGGCGGCCCGGCTGTTGAAGCAGTTTTCCAGTTTCGCTTCGGCATCGGATTTCCAGAATGTATCGAGATCATTCTTTGTCATGGTGATCTTTTTGGCCTGTTTCCATTTGCCTGAGAAATTCCCTGAACTCCGGGCTTGGTTTCCTGCCGGGTACCTGTTCCTCCGGAGATATGTTGAACTGTTTCTGCAGAATAGATTCTACCCGGGGAGTACAGAATTGCCCCTGGCAGGCACCCATCCCCGCCCGGGTGCGGCGCTTAAGAGAATCCCGCCCTCTGAGAATAAGGCCTGCATCCTTTGCAGCACGGCAGGCTGCATCGATTGTTTCTTTGCGAACCTGTTCACAGCGGCAGACAATCCGCTGAGAATCATCTTCATCCAGGTTTGTGTCACTTGCCACTTTCTGCATCGGTTGAAGGTCTACAGGGCCCGTGGGCCATCTTCGAGGTTCCATCACCAGCTCTGTGATTTCTCCTCCAGTAATTTTCAGCACTTTATCAACCACCATTTCTGCAATTGCCGGAGCCGATGTCAGCCCCGGAGAATCAATGCCGCCCAGATGGATAAGTCCGGCATTGCGGGAAGAATGATCAATATAAAAATCTCCCCCTTCAATTCCCGGTCGGATTCCGGCAAAGTCCCGCATCATTCTGCCAACCGGAAGATCCGGGACACTGAGGAATGCCTTGCGCAGTATTTCCTGAAGACCCTCTGTTGTTGTCGATGTATCCTCCGGATCGTCAATTGCCTCCGCATTCGGACCAATCATCAGATTGCCCCAGGTTGTGGGAGTCACCAGAATCCCTTTACCCTCAGGGCCGGGAGCCTGAAAAACCACATGCCTCAGATTTTTTGCGCTTCCCCTTTGAAACAGGATGTACTGTCCACGACGATAACGGGGAATGAATGGAGCTTCTCCAGCCAAAGCTGCCACCGCTGCTGCGCCATACCCGGCTGCATTTATTACAATATTGGCTTGAAGCTCTTGATCGGGCAATTTATCAGTAGAATTGCCCGAATTCTCAAGTTGCAGGATCATATTGTCCGGCCCGGCAGTCTCCATGGATACAACTTTCCTGTTCATCATAAGGGTAACTCCCCGCCGACCTGCATCCTGCCCGAGCGCGATACATGCCTCATAAGGAGAGAGGATAGCGACATCCGGTGCATGGAGAGCTGCTCTGACAGTTTCTGATAAGCCGTTCTGCAGGGTGTGAAGCTGCCCGGGTGTTATGACTTCCGCCATACACTGTGCATCTAGCGTATTGGCACTACCGTTATGTTCAAGAGCTTCAAGTACTGCTTCCTGTGCTTTTGTGAAAGCCAGTACCAATCCGCCGGTTTTTGAATACGGGACGGATAGTCGCTCTGCCCAGCTCCGCCAGAGAATATTCCCCCGGGCCATCAATTGTCCTTTCAGACTTGTATGAGAAGCTGCGTAGGCACCATGAACAATTCCGCTGTTTGCCCGGGTTGCCCCACCTGCAAAATCGTCTGTCTTTTCAATGAGCACCACTCGCAGTCTGTTACCGTTTCTGCGGCGATGAGACAGAAGATAGGCAATGGAGGCGCCTATAATACCGCCGCCGATTATTGCAACATCGTATTGTTGAGTACGCTGATTCGTATTACTCATTAATATCCCTGATGCTCCTGGTTGCTGAAAATACAACGCCTCTGATTTCAGCCAAAACCTCTCCGCATTTTACCGGCGGCGGTACACAAATTTTATACAGGTCGTTCAGTACAGCGGGAATGTCTCCCCTAAGCACCGGAGTGCGACTTTTCACCGGGATGCGGGGAAAATGTTCACCGCTGGAAATCGTGGCTGTTACCGTACGACTGGGTCGAAGCAGCTCTTCCCCGGCATAAATCTCACCTCTATGACAGCGGTTACCGGTAACCTCTATTTCAGACTCATCGCTTATCTCCTCAAGTGTACCGGCAAAACTGAGTTTCAGATGGCATCCCATGGGGCAGCTGATGCAGATGAGTTCCCTGCTGCTATTGCTCATTTCTCACCTCCGTGCTGACAATATGAAACTCAAGGACTCCGTTTTCCGGGTGTTCCGGCCACAGAGATGGATCGATATCGACATGAATCATTTCGGATGGTTGAATATGCCGCAGTGACTGGCTGGCAAGAACAGTGGACCCACTGCGCAGTTCTACTCGTGCCTTGTTTGAGACAATCATACTTCGCATTGAAAAACGTGCAGGCTTCTGTGCCCGGTATCGGTGGGGCAGAACATAGCGCAAATTGGCTCCGGTCCTGATAGCGAACTCGCCGGAGTATTGATCAGCTTTGAATTCAACACCGGTAGAACCCGATTCCGTCCCGCCTGTCGCCTTTGTAGCGCTGCCGAGCCAGGCATCGGCGGTCAGTGCACAGCGCCGGGCTTCTTCACTTACCCAGTCAACCAGGTCGTGGACATGCAGTACATTTCCACAGGCGAAAACTCCGGCACAGGTACACATCAGTGTCTCATCCACTTCCGGTCCGCTGGTTTCAGGCCTGATACTCATCCCAGCCGAACGGATAAGCTCGTTGTCCGGAACCAGTCCAACGGAAAGCAGTATTGTATCACATTCCAGATTAAACCCCTCTGAACTTCTGTCTACAGGAGCAATATGCACACCTTCAACCCTGTCTTTTCCATAGATCTCTGTTACTTCGTGGGACAGGTACAAAGGTATTCCGAAATCGTTGAGACACTGAACTATATTCCGGGTGAGCCCCGCAGGGTAGGGTTGAATTTCCACGACAGCTTCAACCTTCACTCCTATCCATGTCATCCGACGGGCCATGATCAGCCCGATGTCACCGCTGCCGATTATTACACAACGGCTCCCCGGAATATAACCCTCTATATTCACCAGACGTTGAGCCAGTCCGGCGGTAAATATTCCCGCCGGTCGTGTTCCTGCAATTCCGATATTTCCCCGGTTTCGCTCACGGCAGCCCATGGCAAGTATTATGGCCCCCACGTCAAAGCATATAACACCGCTTTTCGCAGAGCTCGCCATTACCTGACCGACAGTGCCGTCTGTTTGTTTGCGCATTTCAGTAACGGTCATGGATAGGTAAACATCTACAGAAGATTCAGCAATCTGATCGGCAAAGCGCTCGGCATACTCCGGGCCGGTAAGCTCCTCCTTGAACCAGTGGAGGCCGAATCCGTTGTGAATACACTGATTAAGAATGCCACCGAGCATGGCATCCCGTTCGATAAGCGCAACTGAACGGCCCTGCTCAGAAAGTACCTTTGCGGCAGTCATCCCCGCTGCGCCGCCGCCAATTACTGCACAGTCATAGCTCAGGTGTTTCATTTGTCCATCTCCTGAACCGGCATGCTGCCGATACGACTGTGGAGTAGTTCGCTTCCCGATCCCCGTTTTGTCAACTGGAGCATATCCATACCTGTTTCCCTGGCGATTATTTTCAGTATGCGGAAGCTGCAGAAGCCTCCCTGACACCTGCCCATGCCTGCCCGGGTGTAGAATTTTATGCCGTCCAGGGTAGTATGGCCGTGCCGGATGGCTTCGATTATTTCCGCTTCGCTTACCGATTCACAGCGGCAGATAATTTCACCATAGGCCGGGTTTTCGGCAATCAGACGGTCACGGGTTTCCTGGTCGGCGGTACGGAAACGGGTAAGCCCGGGAATCATCGGATCATATCCCGGACGTTCCTGGAGATTAAGTCCCGCATCCCGGAGCAGATCTTTGACATAATCCGCAATTGCCGGGGCGGCGGTCAATCCGGGACTCTGAATTCCCGCAGCCTGTATAAGCCTGGGCTCGGCTTCTGATCGGTCAATATAAAAGTCTTCTTTATCCTCAAGTACGGGTCTCAACCCCGCAAAACTGGTAATAATATCCCTTTCCGAAACAATCGGAATTAGACGCCGGGCACTGGAAAATGCCCGGGAGAAATTCTCGCTGGTGGTGGCGGTGTCATTTTTGCTCTCCCGGATTTCCGCTGTCGGACCTATCATGGTTGTACCTTCCACTGTGGGTATAACCAGCATTCCTTTGGAGTGCCTGCCGGGTACGGGAAATACTACTTTGGATGTGAATGCACTTGCGTTGCGGTCCAGAAGGAATTCTTCTCCCTTTCTTGGAATAATCCGGAATACTTCCGCACCGAAAAGTGCTGAAACTTCGTCGGCAAACAGTCCTGCTGCATTCACTGCCCAGCGTGACCGGACCTGCTCTCCGGAGGAGGAGTACAGCGTAAAACTGTCGGCCTGTTTCTGCACCTCCGTCAGCTGAAAATCAGTCTTCAGTTCCACACCGTTTTTCCGGGCAGATTCCATCAGGGCAAATACAAACCGGTAGGGTTCTACAATACCGCCGTTGGGTGCATGAAGTCCGCCGGCGATATCCGGGTTGAGTTTCGGCTCCAGTGAGAGCATTCGTTCACGGTTGCAGAGCTCGATACCGATGGCACCGTTTTCCAGACCGTTCTCATACAGGGTTTCCACATGACGCATCTCCTCTGTGGTGAACGCCGCAATTAGAATCCCGCAGCGCCTGAAGGGAAAATGCAGCTCCTTCTGCAATTCGTCATAGCGGAGGTTTCCCTTGATTTCAAGACGCCCTTTCAAGGTGTCTGAGCGATAATGAAAACCGCCGTGGACAATGCCTGAATTTGCTTTTGACACACCAAAGCTGATATCGGCGGCTTTTTCCAGGACTACAATTTTGAGATTATATTCTGACATCCGCCGGGCTATGGCAGAACCCACGACACCCGCCCCGATTATGGCCAGATCGTACATCTATTCCCGTCCTTGTTAATCAGTTGTATGAGACAGCTTCAGAAATATTCAGGAACAGGGTTGCGTAGGCAGAAGGACAGTTCTGTTTCCCGATTACCTGATACTGCTATGATAGCAGCTCCATGGCAATTTTGCCGTACTGAAGGTAAATTTTCTCCATGGCATCAGCATTTCCATCCATGCTTTTATGAATCTGCACCAGCATATGAGGTTCAATGGTGTACATTCCTGTGTATGCAGATGCCTCAAGATCTTCGATAATCGGCCGGATTTCGCACTGACCCTCTCCGGGAAAACAGTGAACTGCTTTACCGTTATCATCTAAATAGCTGTCTTTTATATGAAAATGTACAATCCTCGGTTTTGCAGCGTGGTAGAAATCCCATACTTCCTCGGGTTTGGAGCCGTGGTTAATCGGATTCCCGGGATCAAACACAATCTGCAGTGCCGAACTGTCGATCTCATTCAGAAGGCGCTTCAGATTTTCCGGACTCTGACTGGCCCAACCGTCGCAGTTTTCATGAACCAGTACAATGCCTTTATCTTCCGCGATACGGACCAGCTCCCGTATCCGTTTCAAGGATTCTGCAGCCCACTCCTTCTCGGAAAGTCCGCCTGAGGTATAGGACATAATACGCATATAGTCAGTATTGAGACGTTTCATTCGTGGTACTGAACGTAGAAGATCATCCCTGTCGATGGAGAAATCCCCGGTAACAGGGCGGGCCCAGTTTGCAATGGACGATCCGAAAGCCGAAACGGAAAACCCTCGATCTGTAACTTCAGCGGCAACCTTGTCAAAGGCCGCGTCATCCATTTCACAGATATTCTCACCTTCCACAGTGCGCAGTTCAATGCTGTTCCAGCCCAGCTGTTCGTGTATACTTAGCTGTCTGGATATCGCAGTTGCCCCTTCGTCTGCTATTCCGGAAAAACGCTCAAGTCCGATTTTCATATGTCCTCCACTGAACAAGTATACCCGTGTATTCACCCGGGTGCTCAAGAATTTTTGTGTAGACAGCCGGAATTTCCTCCGGATGTATGTGATGGGTAATAAGGGGAGATACCTTCAGTTTATCTTCTGCAAGTTTGTTCAGGCTGAGCTTGAGAATAGCGCCTGTTTCATTCCCCTGAATTGTCTCATGTGCTCCACTGAGCACCACCAGCTTCCGGTGCAGGTGCTTGTAGGGGTTCAAGGTAACTTCTCCCCGGGTGGAACCTATCAGAATGATTTGCCCGCGTGTTGCTACCCGTTCTAAAGCGATATTGATAACCCCGGGCGATCCGGTTGCCTCGACTATGGTATCCGGTGAGAATGATGATTCCGGACTGCTGTTTTCCCTGTCGGCAGTAATACCGCAGGCGGAAGCCATTTCAAGCCGTTCTTTTGAGAGATCAGTGATTCGGACCTCTTCTGCTCCCTCAAGGTTAAACCACTGGGCTGCAAGGTTCCCCACAATCCCTGCACCGTAGACCAGAACTTTTTCCGGTGGTCGGCATGTTGCAAGATATGCACTGCGGGCAATCTGGGCAAAACGGGAAAAGCAGGCAATTTCCGGATCAAGATTCTTCGGGATTGCTGCCCATAAAGCCTTGCCGTCACCGATCAGAGAATAATCGGCATGGGGTCCGTAATGCATTACTGCTGTTCCCGGTTTCAGACCTTCAATCCTGCTCTCAAGGACAACACCTGCAGATGCATAACCTGCCTGGATGGGGTAATGAGCCCACTGAATTTCCGGATCATCAAACCCGATATGGGACCGGGTGAATAAAGCCAATTCGGTTCCCGGGCTTAAAAGGCTGACCTGGTTTTCAACCAGAGCCTGCCCATCAGCTACTGCAGACAGCTCCTGGGGCAGGAATTCCGCCTTTCGCTCTGCTGTAAATGTCAGAACTGAACTTTTCATTTCATATCTCCCGGTTTAATTATTTTCTATTTGTATACTGTCCGGTAATCGTTAATTCCACATTGGAGAATTCACTTCCGAAGGGAATAATGGATAATTGACTGTTATCCTGAAAGGTAAATCCCTCAGGCAGATTTAATTTGAGATTCCGTCCTGGATCTTCGGGAGCCCAGGTTCCCTGGTCGGTACGGGAAATCTTCAAATTAAATGAATTCTCTCCGCTCCAGCTCAGTTCCACTGTACAGAGCCGCAATTTCCCTGCCGAAGGGAACGATATTCCATCATCTTCAAATATAATAGTGCGATACGATCTATTCCTGTCTGTATCGAGAGTTGGTTGATTGTTGCCGGTAGCCACAGGCGGGTATACATCGAGCTGCATATCGGTAAGCCAACCGTTAAAGTGCTTCATAGGAGCGTTGCTGCGAAAAACTGCAGAAGGTGCACGCAGGAGATAGCGGGTACGGTTGTCGGCAACTTGCGAATTGAAGGCTTTTCCACCGTCTATAATTTGCAATTGCTCCGGATCAAACCATTTGCTGTCCGCCGGGAGGCGGAGACTGACTTCTGAAGTTTCGGGTGCCACAAGAGGCAGAACCAGTATCGCATCTCCGTAGAGGTAGGCAGGAGTATCATCAGGAAGCTCATGATCACAGGGGAACTCAAGACTCAAAAGACGTTGAATGGGCATTCCTGTTAAGTGCGACTGGTAGGCCTGGGAATAGGTATAGGGAAGGAATTCGTAATGCTGAAGTACCAGAGATCTGAGTGAATCAAAATATTCTCCGAAGCTCCACAGCTCTGTTGGTTTTCCATGGGCATTCCAGGAATGGATAACAAAACGCGGCTGGAAAACTGCTGACTGGCACCAGTGCAGGAACTGTTTCTCATCGGGTGGTCCTCCATAGAAACCGCCAACATCATGACCGAAAAATGGCAGACCGCTTAATCCCATGGAGGAACCCATCAACAGGTTGTTTCGCAGGCTGTCGTAGTCACTGCTGTTGTCGCCGCTCCACGTCCTGGCATAGCGTTGAATACCAATACCACCGGAACGACTGATGACCCATGGCCTTTCCCCGGGATTGGCCAGGAGGAATTCTTCATATGAAGCCCGGCACATCTTCATAGCCATTGTGCTTCTCTGGGAGTGCATGGGAACTGTAGTGTCTTCTATTTCATATTCGTTGTTGTCGTTCCATATACCATCAACCCCTCGGTCTATGAGAAAATCTCTCAACTCACGCTTCCAGTGATCTATAGCAGAAACGTTTCCAAAATCCCAGAATGAGGCGTTTTCTCCCCAGTAGAATTCCACATACAGTTCGCCGCTTTCTTCCCTGATCAGGCTGTTTGCTGCGGCAAACTCATTATATCTGGGGTGATCAATTAGAATTCCCGGTTTGAGGTTGCAGGCGACATGGTATCCTCTTGCCCGGATATGAGATATGAAGCCATTCGGATCGGGGAATTTGCGGAGATTCCACTGGAAGCTGTGTCGATGTCCGTTGTCGGATTTATAGTATCCACTGGATAGATACAGACCTTCACAGGGAATATTCCGCGATTCAATAGTATCAAAATATTCGGAAACACGTTTTTCCCCATCATCCTTTTCCACATAGTCCATTGAAGAACCGAGAAATCCGAAGGTGAATGCCGGAGGGAATGCAGGCCTCCCGGTAACCCGTGAGTATCCATCGAGAATTTCTGCATATGAGTCACCGGTAAAAAGAATATATCGGTATGGTCCATTTCGCAGGCTGAACGAATAGAAATACTGGCTTTCCACCCCGAAATCCGCCTGTATAACATCTGTCGCCATCACTGCAATGCCCAGCCATACCCCTTTATCCGGGTTCCATTTAATTATAAAAGGGATTGATTTGTAGAGGGGATCCGCAAAATCTCCCCTGTAGCCCAGGGCATCCCTGCTGTGGAGTAGAAAACGACGGTTCCGCCGGTTCGGACTCCCTCCTTTATCACCCAGACCGTAAAACCGATCTCCTGTTTCCATGGGAAAGTTGAAAACCCCTTTTACATGCCGGGGCGGTGCACCATATACCCGCAGGGGAAATCGGGGGACAACTGTATCCGAGCTCCCTATAAAGCCGCCATGGATAAGGATTCCCCGGCGGAAAACAGACAGGGTACCACTGGGAAGATCCACCTCAATGATTACATTTCCGTCATCAACCCGGAATCTATCTCCATCGGCATGAATTGCGAACTCTCCCTGGTGGGCAGTAAATGCAGGATCCTGCAATTCGATAGCTGCAGATTCAATATCTGATTCTACAGGATACGCATAGAAATCGTATCGTACATCGTAAATTCCCGGATACAAACTGTTAATTTGAAGCTCTGCATCAGGGCCTTTAAAATGCAGCCTCGGAGTGTTTTCCCTGGATTCTGAAACCGGTTTGAGGGTGTGGGGTGCTCGCTTCATCAGCCTTTTACTCCCCCGGACGTGAGACCCCGGATAAAGTATCTCTGAAAAATCAGAAATACGATAATCATTGGCAGAATTGCAATAACCGTCATCGAAAGCAGGCTGGACCAGTCCACGTCGTATTGACCAACGAAATTGGAGAGGGCCAGCTGCAGGGTATATTTTTTCTGTCTGCTTATAACTATGAAAGGCCAGAGAAAGTCGTTCCAGCGCCACATAAACGAAAAAATAGCAATAGTTGCAATTATCGGTTTGGACAGAGGCAGGATAATGCGAATAAATATTGTTGCTTCTCCGGCACCGTCTATTCTGGCAGACTCAATAAGTGAATTGGGGATGGTCATCATATATTGACGGGCCAGGAATATCCCCGTGGGGGTGGCTGCGGGGGGAATAATGATTCCCCAGAGGGTGTTCAACAGTCCAAGATTTTTTTCCAGAAGAAATATCGGGACCATTACCACCTGCAGGGGAATCATAAGGGTGGATATCATTATAAAAAATATAAGGTCGCGACCACGGAATACATATTTACTCAGAGCATACCCGGCCATAATATTGATAAGTACGGTAATCATCGTTGCGACGACTGCTGTAAAGGTGCTGTTGTAGAAATAATTGACAAATTTGCCGCTATTGAGGGCGGTTGTATAATTTTCGAAGGTTATTTTTTCCGGCAATAAAGTCAAGGGATAGGTAAATAGTTCACTTTGACTTTTCAGCGAACTTAAAAGTATCCAGACAACAGGAAAAAAGAAAATAAAGGCAAAAAACAGGTATAAGCCGTACCGGATGGTAAGTTGTTTCTTATTCATTTGAATACTCCTCTCTGTTCATCCGAAACTGAAAAAAGGTGAGTATTCCAATTGTTATCATCAGCATAACGGCCATGGCTGATGCGTAACCCAGCCGGTCCTGTTCAAAAGCTACCTGATAAATATTCTGTACCAGCAGTTTGGTAGAAGTACCGGGACCACCCTTTGTAAGTGTATAGATAAGCTCAAAAGCTTTGAATGAGTTGATGGTGGCCAGCACCATCACAACCAGCATCGTGGGGCGTATGAGGGGGAGCTTGATGTGCCAGAACAGCTGCCAGCGGTTTGCACCATCAATACTGGCTGCAGAAAAGAGTTCTTCCGGAATTGCCTGGAGTCCTCCGATGAACATGACCATGTAGAAGCCGGTCATTGTCCATATGGTAATAAAAATAAGTGAAATGTTGGCTGTAAGGGGAGTAGTCAGCCAGGCTACCGGATTGCCTCCCAGGGTTCTGAGTACATAATTAAGAACTCCCATCTGATCGCCTAATATCCAACGCCAGATAATTCCGACAATGATAAGGCTCAGCATTGTGGGCAGATAGAAAAGACCCCGGAAGAATGCAACACCTTTAATTGTATCTGAGGTGATAAGAGCCATGCCCAGGGCCGAAACCGTGAGCAATGGAACAACAAAAAGAACATACCTGAGGGTATTCCAGAAGGTTTTCCAGAACATCGCATCCTGAACGACTTCAATATAGTTGGCAAATCCGATGAAGGTTTTGTCACCCAGAATTTCATAGCTGTACAGGGACAGTCTCAAACCGGCAACCGCGGGAACAATAATAAACAGTCCGAAAATGATCATGTTCGGCAGTAAAAACAACAGTGGTGCAGTGGTTTGGTTAAAAGAGCTTTTCAGTTTTTTTGCCATGCGATCTCCCCGGTAAATACAGTTTTATACAGTAGAAAAATGTGGCGCCCTCCGAAGGTGAGGGCGCCCTTTGCAGAGGATTTTACTTGAAGAACTTGTTGCCTTCATTCTGAATATTTTGAGCTGCCTGTTCCATTGTAATATTACCAAGCAGACCTTCAACTATCTGCTCACGGATGTAGCTGTAAATTTTGTTGAGCTCGGGGCTCTTCCAGTCTTCAGCTGTAACAGCAGGGGTAACTGCAAGGTCGGCAGCCATGGCATTGAAGTCTTCGGAGCGGGAGGCATATTTAATATTCACATCGGTGCGGGCCGACAGGTTGAACGTATCACCACAGTACATGGCATTGTGTTTGGCATCCGAGAAAGCGAGCATAAGATCGAGAGCCGCGTCCTGATTCTCTGCACCCTTAAAGCACCCTATAAATTTTCCACCTGCTACAGAACTGCGAATTTTCCGTTTGGGCATCTGTACTGCCGCCCACTCAAAATTGGTAACCTGGGTTGCGTAGGCATTAATTACCCAGGACCCTCCGATATGGCTGGCTGCCAGACCGGACTGGAAAAGTTCCTGCGGATTTTCGGATCCCATCCATACTGACGGAGTAATCAGCTTTTCATCATGGAGTTTCTTGAAGAAATTCAATGCATCCAGCGCTTCGGGTGTATTGAAGTTCATAGCGGTTTCGCTGTCATTTAAAAAGCGTCCTCCGGCTTCGTACAGCAGGGTAGACCAGCGATGCGGGCTGAAATCGTAGGCAAGGCCGTAATCCACTCCGGGGTTCGCTGCGACAACTTTAACCAGCGCGTCATGCCAGTCATCCCAGGTCCAGGTTTTTGAAAGCTGTTTGATATCAATCCCGGCTTTTTTGAACATATCAACATTCACAATCATACCATTTGCGGTGGACTCGGTAGGGAGGGCAACAATGGTACCGTTTGAATGGGTGGCGAATGCAAGAGATGCAGGGCTGAATCCGCTGATTACTGAATCAAAGTTTTTCACATTACTGTCAAGCGGGAGGAGCTCGTCTGCGAACATTGCAACATGATTGTTTGTGACACGGGCAAGATCCGGGGGCGTCCCGCCGGCAATCATCAGCTTAAGGCGTTTTTCATAATCTCCAAAAGGCACCAGCTGAAGATCGATGCTTATGTTCGGATGAGCATCCAGATAGTCCTGAATAGTGTTCATGAATACTTCCGATTCATTGGCGTCGTTGAACCACAGCACTGTCAGTGTAACATCCTCAGTGCCGGATTCCTTCTGACCGGCTGCCCACATAAAACCTGTTAATAACAGCATACTGATCAGAAGTACAAGTAACTTTTTCATAACAACTCCTCCTTGGGTTTTTGTGTCAAAACGATTTGACAAAATTTATAATATTCCCGTCGGCAGTACCTGTCAAGAAAAATATCAAAACGTTTTGATTCTCTGTTGCTCAGACTCAAAAGTGGAAGTATAGTTAAAAAATGGTTAAGATTACTGATGTTGCAAAGCTTGCAGGTGTATCACCCTCTACTGTCAGCCACGTTCTTAATGGAAAGCGCCCTATAAGTGAACCCACCAGGCAGCGGGTGCTGCAGGCCATAGAAGAATTGAATTATATTCCCAATGCAAATGCAAGGGCTATGAAAAGCGGTCTTTCCGGAATCATCGGGTTTATAGCTACAGATATTACGGAACTATTTTCCAACAGGATTATTCAGGGTGTGGAGTCGGTTATTGTTCCTTCCGGTTTCCATCTTTTATTTGTATCCGGGACTGAGTTTAAAACAAATTTAGGAGATACAATGGCCTTTATGAACTCGAGAAAACTCGACGGGGCAATTATTGCCCAGAGTATTACTCAGGACCACCGCAACCTGGAGTTCGTACCGCCGGAATTTCCGCTGATAACAGTAAATTTTGATTTCGGACCGCACCTGCCTCGGATTATTCTGGATAATTACAAAGGCGGCTGGGAGGCTGCAGAGCACTTTGCCCGAAAGGGGTTCTCTCGCGCCGGACTGATTATGGGTCCATCGAACCGTATTGCCAGTAATGACCGTCAAACCGGATTTCTTGAGGGGGCGAAGAATTTCGGTTTGACCATACCACAGAGAAATTTTATTCATGTACCTTTCGATTTTCAGGGAGGAGTGAAGGGCATGGAGGAATTACTGGACGAGGTAGGTAATGTTGATGCTGTTTTCTGTGCCAATGATTACATTGCCGTAGGAGCAATACAAACTGCAATTTCACGTGGTCTGAGAGTTCCGGAGGATATTGGCGTAATTGGATTTGATAACAGGGACTTTTCCGAATTCTGGCCCACAACTATAACAAGCTTCGATCAGCCCCTGTATGAAATGGGAAAGATTGCCGCACAGTATCTTGAGGATAAAATACTTAATCATCATGAGATACCGATTCAGACAGTGCTTTCCAGCAGACTTATAGAACGGGAATCAACGCGTCACTGAAGGTCCGATACCTGCTGATGAGTATATTCGCTCAATTAGTTTAACTGCGGCAATTGCTTCTTCTGCGCCAACCTCCGGCTTGGTTCCTGTCTCAATGGCATTCAGAACATCCCGATACTGAGAGCGGTGCGCAGAGAACCCAATGTTCAACGGGTCGGATACATCTCCGGAACTGTCAATATATTGAGAAGGATTTATTGCCGCTCCGGGACTGTCCTCATGAAAATCCCATCTGATTATTTTATCTTCTTCAAGCCTGATGTGACCCATTTTTCCACATATTTCCAGGGTTTTGAAGCTTCCCGGCCATGCTCCGGTAGTCAATGCAAGTGTGCCAAGTGGTCCATCCGGGAATACCAGGGATGCCACAAGGGTATCTTCGACCTCAATTCCTGAGTGGCATAAGGTGCCCGCTCTGGCTTTGAGGTTTTCAGGTTCGCCGAACAGATAGAGAAGAAGGTCAATTATATGGATTGACTGGTTCATCAGGGCACCTCCGCCATCAAGGGCCCATGTGCCCCTCCAGGGACTGCCGTCATAATATTCCTGGGATCGAAACCACTTGACCTCAGCAGTGGCCAGCGACAGACGTCCAAACCAGTGTTTGTCCACCGCCTTTTTGAGAAGCCTTACGCCTGGATGAAAACGGCTTTGAAATACAGATGATAACAGAACAGAGTTTAGCCTGCAGACATCAGCTATTTCACGTGCCCGTAAACTTGTTACCTCTATAGGTTTTTCTATAAAGACGTGCTTTCCGGCTTCGGCGACAGCAATTGCAGGCTCCATATGCGCTCCTGAAGGTGTGCAAATAGAGACAATATCTATTTCCTTCAATAGTAGGAACTTTGTAAAATCAGCAACTGCCTGGACGTTCCATTTTTTTCCGAATTTCCTGGCTCTGTCAAACGAACTGTCATAAACAGCAATCAACTCTGCCTCTTCAAGCTCTTCGATTGCTCCGGCATGAAAATCCGCTATAATACCAGTCCCTATTATTCCAATGCCTTTCATTATACCTCCAGAACATCAAAACGTTTTGACAGTGATAAGGTAAGGCTACACCTGATTATTGATTTACGCAACGAGGTTTTTTAATATGACGCCGTATTGAAGATCCATTTAAACCCTGAGTTCCCCGGGTACGGGTAAACCTCCTGCTGTCGGATGATGAGCTGGGCAGCGGACATAAGCTAATGTTAAAAGACAATTAGCAAGTTGCTTTTCAAACCATTATAGTTATAATCAAAACCATAAATATTGATACTGGAAAAACGGGGTAATGAAAGCCGGAATATATCAGAAGATTCTTAACAACGTCTCATCTGATTTGATAAATACTCTTCTGAATACAAGCTATGCCTTGAACTCAAGTCTCAACCTTGGGGAGATTCTGCAGGCAGTGGTGGAAAATGCTGTATCTATCTTTGAGTTGGAAACAGGTTCGGTATACACCCTTGATGAGCAGGAGCTTCGTCTTGGAGCAGCGTGCCCTCATTTGCCGGATAATTTTCCAGAAGAACTCAGGTTGGCTGCATTAGCAGATCATCCCCACATACGGAAGGCAGTTGATAGAAAAGCCCCTGTGGTGGTTGCCAATGTTGAGGATGAAATATTTTCTGAAGCCGAACAACAGGCAATAGAACTGCGTAATCTTGTTTCGCTGATTTATGTTCCACTTATCGTGCGGGATGAAGTTCTTGGAGTATTCATTGTCGGTTCCTCGGGGTATCAACGGCATTTCTTTCCCGATGAAATTACTCTGTGTAATGCATTTGCCGCGCAGGCGGCAACCGCTGTAAATAATGCACAGATGTACCAGCAGACACAGAGAGCTGTTATAGATTTGACCCTTGCTTATGATTCAACAATTGAAGGCTGGAGCAGAATTCTGGAGCTGCGTGACCATGATACGGATCAGCATACAAGCCGGGTTGCAGGTTTAACCCTGAAGCTGGCACAGTCCCTGAAGGTGCCTGATGACCAGTTGCCGGACATCCGCCGCGGCGCCCTGCTGCATGATATAGGAAAAATGGGCATTCCTGACAGTATCCTGCTTAAACCGGGTAAGCTAAATGAGGAAGAATGGGAAATAATGAAAACCCATTGTGAACTTGCCAGGGAATACCTTTCGAGTATCGAGTTTCTGAAGCCTGCTCTGGATATACCGTATTGCCATCATGAAAAATGGGACGGCACTGGATATCCGCGTGGATTAAAGGGCCGGGAAATACCATTTGCAGCCAGACTCTTCAGCATTGTGGATGTATATGATGCTCTTACGTCCGACAGAGTGTACCGGCCTGCATGGTCTCAGGCAGAGGTTGTTGAGTATTTTCAAAAAGAGTCCGGTAAACACTTTGATCCGGCAGTTGTAAAGGCCTTCATAATTCTTATACAGAAGAGTTAAGAGTTGTAGCTTCTCCGATATCGATGGAGAGAATTTGAAACTTTTCCTGCAGGTTATTCCTTGATCAGATGAACATCTTTTTGCGGGTAGGGGATAGATATCCCATTCTTATCAAAGCGACGTTTAATCTCTTCCATCAAAGCAAAGCGGACCTTCCAGTAATCTGCTGTGGCAACCCAGGGGCGAACGGCAAAGTCAATGCTGTTTTCGGCTAATTCAAGAACACCTATAGTCGGTGCAGGCTCTTCAAGAATGCGTGGATCTCCTGTTAAGATTTCTTCCAGTACTTTACGGACGGTGTCCAGATTATCCTTATAACTGATACTTGCGATAATATCGATACGGCGCTTATCGTTTACTGAGTAGTTGGTAATTACTCCGCCGGTTACCCTGGAATTGGGAACAATAACTTTTTTGTTATCCGGGGTATTCAGCTCGGTTGTGATAATTCCTATTTCAGATACTGTTCCCGCCGTTCCACCGGTTTCCACATAGTCACCGATTTAAAAAGGTTTGAAGATAATCATGAGTACGCCGGCGGCAAAGTTTGAGAGAGATCCCTGCAGGGCGAGACCGACTGCCAGACCTGCTGCCCCGATTACAGCAACAAAAGAGGCCGTCTGCACGCCAAGCTGACTAACCGCGGCAATAAAAACAAACGCAATGAGGAAGACATAAGTAACACTTGAGGTAAAGGACACCAGGGTGGGATCAACATTACCTTTTATTAGAATCTTTTTAAGGAGTTTCCTGATAACCTTTGCAGTTAGGCGACCTATAATCAGTATTGCAAAGGCTGCAATAACCTTCAAGCTATACAAGGTAATCCAGTCCTGGGCTTTATGAAAAAACTGATCCATCTATATCTTTTTATCTTCCGTATCCCGGAAAATATACTCATTATAAGGAAATGCAGCAAATGCCTGGCAAATGCAGAAAATTCCGGGCAGAGAAAAATGGAAACGACATTTTGGTAGCTTTGTCGGTGTATTTCATTCAAAAATGTCGATCAATTCACTAATGAATGTTTTCATATAATAAGTAATTACTCCTAAATAGTTTGAGTGAAAGAAGTTATTTTTAATTAAATGCAGCTCGGATTCTTGGCACTCTTTTTGTTTTACTTGATAGGTAAAGCCGGGTTAGAATGACTGATACTTATTACTGGGGGGCTTCTTGTCAGACAGAGAAAAAGGCGAATATAGCAGTGCAAAAAGGAACTGGAAGGAGATCGGTATCCGGATTCTGGTTCCATTCATGAGTATTGCCGCTGCACTTGTTATCGGAGCACTACTACTGCTTGCATTGAAAACCAATCCGGCAAATGCCTATAAGGCATTGCTTCATGGCGCCGCAGGAAACAAATTCGGTATTACCCAGACCCTGGTCAAAGCAACCCCCCTTCTTCTGGTAGGACTGGGAATTTCCATCGCCTTTCGTGCCAGCTGCATCAACATCGGAGGACAAGGGCAGATGATCGCCGGGGCGCTTGCCGCAACTGCCTTTGCGCTGTACGCATCCTCCTGGCCTGGAATCATTCTCATTCCCACCGTACTGCTTCTGGCATTCAGTGCCGGTGCATTCTGGGGATTTATTCCGGGGTTGTTAAAAGCAAAATACGATGTTAATGAGATTCTCACTACAATTATGATGAACTCTGTGGCACTGCTCCTGATGGGATTTCTGCTACAGGGCCCAATGATGGACCCCAAGGGAATTAAGGCAGGAACCTACCTTCCGCAGTCCGCACGACTGCCTCAGCAGGTTTGGCTTCAGCGTCTTATCCCCAAGACCATGCTGCATTCTGGTCTGTTTATAGCATTAGTGATGGCGGTTATTGTCTATTTCTTTCTCTGGCGTACAACCATTGGATACCGGGTCAGGGCAGTCGGGCTTAATCCCAACGCTTCCAGGTATTCCGGAATCAACGTACCTTTTTATCAGGCACTTTCTCTTACCCTGGCCGGTGGTCTGGCTGGACTGGCCGGTGCTATTGAGGTAATTGGTGTTCAGCACCGCCTGATGGAAGGGATGACCAGTGGTTATGGATTTTCCGGAATTGTCGCAGCTCTGCTGGGATGGCTGCATCCTCTGGGGCTTATTCCTGCTTCTGTGTTTTTCGGAGGACTGCTTGTCGGTGCAGACACTATGCAGCGTGCTGTTCAGGTTCCATCTGCACTTATCGACGCTATTCTCGGGCTTGTAGTGCTTTTCGTCTCCGGTTCAGCCTTCTGGACTCAGCGCTGGATACAGAGAATCCGATCCCGATTCAACAAGCAGGCAAGCGTATGAATACCTTTCTTTCAGTAACTGTTTTAACCGGTATCTTCAATACCATGCTGGTTCTGGCTACTCCCTTTCTGCTGGCAGCATTGGGTGAAACCTTCGCCGAGAACTCCGGAGTAGTTAATCTTGGTGTTGACGGGATCATGCTTCTCAGTGCATTTGGTGCATTCTACGCGGTACTGACTACAGGCAGCCTGCTGCTGGGGATAGTAGTTGCCTCCATGATTGGTCTTGCCATGGGGCTGATAATGTCTTTTATCAGTGTAACCATGAATGCCGAACAGGGGGTAAGCGGAATAGGGCTGCAGATGTTCGGTTTGGGCATGTCCAGCCTGCTCTTCAAAGTTCTGGTGGGAACAGTTAAAACTGTAAATGGTTTTCCCGTGGTAAAAATACCGCTCCTGGGAAGCATTCCTATAATAGGACCGATTTTTTTCAATCACAGTATTCTTGTTTATCTTGCCTTTGCCGCAGTTCCTCTTTCATGGTGGATTCTGGAAAAAACCACCTGGGGACTCACCATCAAGGCCGTGGGCCAGAACCCGGCGGCGGCGGACTCAAGGGGTATAAACATAAATCTTGTCCGCTATATTTGTGTCAGCATTGGAGCCATACTTGCCGGACTGGCGGGGGCATCGCTTTCAATATCGTCCCTCAATCTTTTTCAGGATAATCTAACGGCCGGGCAGGGCTTCATTGCCGTTGCACTGGTCTATTTCGGCGGATGGACACCTGTGGGCGTTATGTTCGGTGCGCTTCTTTTCAGTGTCGCCAACTCCTTCCAACTCTGGATGCAGGTACTGGGCGTTCCGGTTCCACCCAATCTTGCAAATATGCTGCCCTATATACTTACAGTAGTAGTACTTACCTTTGCCGGTAGAAAAGGACGGAAACCTGCCGCCTTGAATAAACCCTTCATTCGCGGGGAATCATGAGAGACGGTAAAAAATATGTATATTCATTTATCGATCAGGAGGATTGAGATGAAAAAGATTAGAATGGTGATGTTACTCGTAGCTGGGCTTGTATTGACTACCGGAGCCCTGTGGGCAGGTGGAGAGAAAGAGGTTGCCGGTACTGCTGCCAGTGAACCTTTCCGCATTGCGGTTATCATGCCCAGCGCGACAACTGATACAGCCTTCAGTCAGTCTATGTGGACTGCATTGAAGTCTGTACAGGCGGACCTCGGCGGAGAAAGCGCGGTTGAACTGGTTCACTCTGAGAATATGTTCAAAGTTCCCGATGCAGCAGCCGCCATCCGCGACTATGCAGGACAGGGGTATGATCTTATTATTGCCCATGGTTCCCAGTACGGAGCTCTGGTGGAGGAAATTGCTCCGGATTTTCCCGATCAGGCCTTTGCCTGGGGAACAGATGTTAATACCTTCGGTTTGCCGAATGTATATGCATATACTGCAGCAGCAGAGCAGGGCGGATATGTTAATGGTGTAATGGCCGGTATGCTTACAAAGAGCGGCGTAATCGGTGTTACAGGCCCTGTAAATGTCGGTGATGCCCATACCTACATCAGTGGTTTTGTTCAGGGTGTAAAAGCGGTTAACCCCAATGCTAAGGTCTCCGAAACCTGGACAGGATCCTTCTCTGACGTAGCCCTGATGGCGGCAGCTGCTCAAACACAGATTGCAGCTGGTGCAGACATTCTCACCGGCTCTTCCCAATCTGTTGTCGGCTCCATCGGTGCGGCAGAAAAATCCGGTAATGTACTGTGGTTCGGTACTCAGGCTGACCAGGCTTCCCTCTCGTCCTCATTGGTTGTAGCCAGCCAGGTGTATGACTGGACTGCAATGATAAAGGACATGATCAGTGCAACTGAAAAAGGTGTATACGGCGGAAAAACCTTCGTACTGACCCTGGAAAACGGTGGTCTGAAAATTGCCTTTAATTCAGGCTACAGCATCCCCGGGGATGTGAAAAAAGCAGCTGACAAGGTGATTGTCGACATTGCCGGCGGAACCACCAAAATTACACCCTGAACTAACTGATTAAGCAAAAGGGATAGAGAAAGGGACATACTGATGCAGAATCCGGAAGGCGTAACCACGGTACAGCACATCCAGACCATGGAAATGGTTGACATAGTTAAGACATTTCCCGGCGTCCGTGCCAATGACGGTGTAAGTCTTGATGTGCGTGCGGGTGAGGTTCACGCCCTTCTGGGGGAAAATGGTGCTGGTAAAAGTACCCTAATGCGTCAGCTATACGGAATGTTTCAACCGGATAAGGGGGAAATTCGTATCAACGGTTCCCCTGTCCGGTTTCGTTCCCCGGCGGATGCCATCAAAGCAGGTATCGGTATGATTCATCAGCATTTCATGCTGGTGCCTACAATGACAGTTGCTCAGAACCTTGCTCTCGGGCGAAAGTCTTCACGGGGGCTGCTGCTCGACCTGGACCAGGTTAAAGAGAGGATCTGTACTTTATCCAGTGACTATGGTCTGTATGTGGAACCGGATGCCTATATATGGCAGCTTTCTGTGGGAGAGCAGCAGCGGGTAGAAATTCTTAAGGCTCTCTTTATGGGAGCAAGCCTTATTATCCTGGATGAACCCACGGCAGTGCTCACCCCGGGAGAGGTTGCAGATCTGTTCCGCACACTGCGGCGAATGGTTGAAGAAGGACATTCCCTGCTTTTTATCTCCCACAAGCTGCACGAGGTGCTGGCTGTCAGCGATCGTCTTACGGTTTTGAGAGACGGAGCAACCGTCGGCACACGTAAAACAGCGGAAGTTACTCGTGAAGAACTTGTTCGGCTGATGGTGGGTCGTGAAATAAACCCCCTGGAAATCCGGGCACCCCGGGAAGGGAAGGATGCTCTCTTAATCAAAGAGCTGCGCGCTCAGGGTGACCGTGGTAATGAAGTTCTAAAAGGCATTGACCTGACATTACGTTCCGGAGAAATTCTGGGGCTGGCAGGTGTGTCCGGAAACGGGCAGCGGGAACTTGCTGAATGCCTGGCTGGTATGCGTTCTGTTTCCTCCGGAACTGTCTTTCTGGAAACGTCAGAAATTACCGGTACATCTCTGACCCAACGTATAGACGCTGGAATCTCTTTTATTCCGGAGGAACGAATGCGGGACGGGGCTATAGGAGAGTTCAATGTAATGGAGAATGTGTTCCTCCGAGACCATTCCAGCAGATCTTTCAGAAACTGGATTTTCCTTAAAATGAAGCTTATGGCCAGGCATGCTGCCGGTCTGGTATCCACCTTCGCTGTTAAGACCCCGACCCTGGATACCCCTCTGAAAAATCTTTCCGGCGGAAATATCCAGAAGCTCATTCTTGCACGGGAGCTCTCCCGCAAACCGAATGTACTTATTGCCGCACAACCTACAAGGGGTGTAGATATCGGAGCCTCTGAGTTTATCCACCGCACTCTGATAGAACAACGTGACCAGGGCACTGCAATTCTGCTTATATCCGAAGACCTTGATGAAGTTATGCGACTTTCAGACCGCATCGCGGTTATTTTCGGCGGACGTATTGTAGGGGTTCTTGACCGTGGAAGAGCCACGGTTGATGCCATAGGTACATTAATGGCAGCCGGGACCATGGATACTGACCGCGTTGAAAACGCCTGCGAGGGATAAAGCGTTTATTCCCGGGAATCGAATAAAATTTTCATCATCTGCATTACATTATCAGAAATCGCATGTACAACCTTTGAAACTATACTGGAGTCAACTTCTTCTAAGTAAAGATTAATGACCTAATTAAGACTCCTAAGGCATCACTGAAATAGAGCTTTTGAACGCGGAATTGCTTTGTCTGTGTTCTGTGTCCAGGGCCTACAGATCTCTAAAACAGAGCTTGTACTGCATTCCATTGCTGTTTACCACATCCAGTACAGCATCCATCTGTTTCGCCAGGGATTTGACTAATTTGTTTCCGAAGCCATCATGTTCGACGGTTGGATCAAAACCGATCCCGTTGTCTCTATATGCTACTTCAAATTTACTGCCTGTTTTCATAAGGCTGAAATTTATCCGGTAATTGCTGTCTGCATTCGCAGGAAAGGCATATTTAACCGAGTTTGCATAGAGTTCATTTGTTATAAGACTCAGGAGTGATACGGTTTTCTGATGCATCATCAGATCCTGAATCTCATAGGTCAAACTGATATTGTCATTATGGTACATTTCTTCAAGATGTCTGAAGAATGAGGTGAAATAGGCTTTTGCCACAATCTTGATATTATCTGTGGATAGTTGCATCTGCTCGTAGAGTATGCTCATACTTTGCAGCCGGATTATTAGCTTAGAATAGATATCCTGAGTGGCAGGGGTGTCGAATTTATCCTTATCGATACGCAGAAGACTCAACAGAATATAAATATTGTTCTTCTGCCTGTGATGTGACTCATGCATCAGAAGATTTTTTTCTGCCAGTGTTTTATTAATGATCCTGTTTTGCTTTTTCAAGCTGGTGCGTTGTCCTGCAATAATGGCGACAAGATAGAAGATCAGAATCAGGCTGGCAGTAAAGATTTCATCTAATTGATATTCTTCATGGGTTCGGGAAAATTCAAACAGTCTTTCAAAAAAATTTATGTGAGAAGAGAGAATGAAAGAAACAATCAACAGACAAATGGGGATGATCACAACAGTAACAAGCTTCTTCCATGACATGTCAGGCTAATTATCGCAGACAGTCACTAAGAAAACAAGTTTGAACTTTGAAAGATTAAAACTTTTTCTAATACAAAATACTTAATAGATGGCCCTTTCTAAAGTTCACTAAAATAGATCTATCGAGCCTGTGCTAATGTACCCGGAAAGGTAACATTGCGTTGGCCGATCAAGCTAAATGCTGCATGAGCCCCCGATTAATGGTATAAAGGAGCAACTGTTTCAAAATTACTCAAAGCACATGTGTGTATAGTTGTAATTGGATGCTCTAAGAGGCCTGAAAGTGTATAACCAGAATCCTGAACAGATAGCCCGAGTGGCATTCCCCCGAAACCGTAGACACTTATTATACTTAGTAACTAAGGAGAAATTAAGTGTCAAAGAGCAACTACACCGACGAGTTCAAGGCAGAAGCAGTTAGACAGATCATGGAGGAAGGACACACTGTCCTTGAAGTTTCCAAAGCAATAGGAGTCAGTGATGCCTCTCTGTATAACTGGCTAAAAAAGGCTGGATGGGATTCAGGAGAAACAAAAGAGCAACGGAAGATTTCTGACATTGAAGCCGAAAACAAAAAGCTGAAAGCCGAGGTCCGTAAGCTGAAGATGGAGAGGGATATATTAAAAAAAGCGGCGGCGTACTTTGCGAACGATATCCAGTAAAGTACGCCTTCATTGAAGATCATAGACAAGAGTATCCTATTAGGCCGATGTGCAGGATTCTGAAAGTACACCCTTCTGGTTTCTATAAATGGGTAAAAGAGCCAGAGTCTCCCAGAGCCATTGAAAATAAGAAGATTACGGAACTGATACGGTTCTACTGGAAGGAGAGCGGTCAGGTTTATGGTAGTCCGAATATTTATGAGGACTTAAAGGAAGCTGGGTATTCTTACAGTGTGAATAGGATTGCCCGTTTGATGCGAATTAGCGGTATTAAGGGTGCCCATAGAAGGAAACGGCATCATATTCCCTGGGTACCTGGAGACGTCTATCAGGCGAACCTTCTCAATAGAGAGTTTACTGTAGGACGTCCGAATCAGGCATGGTGTACGGATATCACATATATAAAAACGTATGAGGGATTCCTATATTTAGCGGTTGCCGTTGATCTCTTCAATAGAGGTATTGTGGGATGGTCAATGAAGAATCATCAAAGGACGTCGCTCGTGATGGATGCATTATTCATGGCCGTGAAAAGAAGAAGACCTTCAAACAAGGTTTTAATTCATTCAGATCAGGGCAGTCAGTTTACCAGTAAGAAGTGGGAAGACTTTTGTGACGCCCATTCTTTGGATCTCAGTATGAGCCGACGAGGAAATTGTTGGGACAATTCGGTCGTTGAATCATTCTTCTCGAATCTGAAAAGAGAACGAATTAGGAATAAAATCTATAAAACCAGACAGGATGCCAGGAAGGATATTTTCAACTATATTGAGTTATTTTATAATCCGAAGAGAAGGCATGGCCATCTGGGAAAGATGAGCCCCATGAATTTTGAAGCAAAGTATCTACAGGGATGATGTGTCTATAGAATTGGGGGAATGCCAGAGATACCATAGATCAAATGCTTGAAAAGGCTGGTTGGAACTTACAGTCCAAGAGTAAAGTAGACTTATCCGCCAACAAAGGCGTTGCTGTCCGGGAATACCAGACCGATGTAGGCCCTGCAGATTATGTTCTATTTGTCGAACGAAAGCCAGTTGGTATTATAGAAGCTAAACGTGAAGATGATGGTTTCAGACTGCTTGTTTCTGAAGACTAGGCAGAAGGCTATGCTTCGGCCAAGCTGAAATACCTGAATAACGAGCCACTGCCGTTTATCTACGAAAGTACCGGAACCATTACCCGGTTTACGGACCAACGGGACCCTAAGCCGCACAGCAGGACTGTCTTCAGTTTTCATGCACCAGTGACCCTGGAAAAATGGTTAAAACAGGGCAATAGCCTGAGAGATCGCCTTCAGGACCTGCCGGAACTCGATCACACCGGGCTGCGGCCTGCTCAGATTGTAGCAATAGAAAACCTTGAAAAATCTTTCAAGGCAGACCGGCCCAGGGCGCTTATACAGATGGCTACCGGCGCCGGTAAAACCTTCACTGCAGCAACTTTCATCTACCGTCTACTAAAGTTTTCAAAGGCTCACCGTGTACTCTTTCTTGTTGATACCAAGAACCTGGGTGAACAGGCGGAACAGGAGTTCATGACCTTCAAACCCACCGACGACAACCGCAAGTTCACCGAGCTCTACAACGTGCAGCGGCTCTCATCCTGCTATGTGGCCCCGGATGCCCAGGTGTGCATATCCACCATCCAGCGGCTCTATTCAATTTTAAAGGGTAATGAGCTGGATGAAAGTGTCGAGCTTTATAACCCTGACAACAATGTATGGATACAAGAGCAGCTTTCAAAGAAGGTCCCTATGCCTGTGGAGTATTCCAGCCGAATCCCCATAGAACAGTTTGATTTTATCGTTATCGATGAGTGCCACCGTTCAATCTACAATCTGTGGAAGCAGGTGCTCGATTACTTTGACGCCTTCATCATCGGCCTTACCGCAATTCCGGACAAACGAACCTTCGGCTTTTTCAATGAAAACGTAGTAAGCCAGTATACCCATGAGGAATCGGTAACCGATGGAGTTAACGTCCCTTACAATATTTATACGATAGAAACGGAGATATCCAAAAGCGGAGACACCATAAAGGCGGGCTGGTACGTCGACCGTCGGGACAAGCTGACCCGCAAAAAGCGCTGGCAGCAGGAGGATGAGGACACCGATTACGGTAAAAATGATCTGGATAAGAAGGTGGTAAACCCCAGCCAGATACGCCATATCATCCAGGAGTTTAAGTCTGCCCTGAAGGAGAGTATCTTTCCCGGTCGTGTAGATGAGAACGGCGAATACGAGGTTCCCAAGACGCTGATCTTCGCCAAGACCGACAGCCATGCTGACGACATCATAAAAATAGTCCGGGAAGAGTTTAACGAGGGCAATGACTTTTGCAAGAAGGTTACCTACAAGATAGAGGAAGACCCAAAGTCGGTACTCAATCGCTTTCGTAACTCATACTATCCACGCATTGCAGTAACGGTCGATATGATTGCCACCGGTACCGATGTAAAGCCCCTTGAGGTGCTGCTTTTTATGCGGGATGTTAAGAGCATTAACTACTTTGAGCAGATGAAGGGCAGGGGAACCCGAACCATCGCCAGCGACTCGTTGAAGGCGGTATCCCGCACGGCGGTTCACAAAACCCACTTTGTTATTGTAGATGCGGTGGGTGCAACAAAATCAAAGAAGACTGACAGTTGACCCCTTGAGCGCAAGCCATCTATTCCTCTTAAAGACCTGCTTGGTGCTGTTGCAATGGGGAATGAGGATGAAGATCTCTTTCTTTCCCTTGCAAACAGGCTTATCCGTCTGGACAAACAGATTACCGACAAGGAAAAGGCCCAACTTGAAACATACAGCGGCGGAAAGGACCTTCGGCAGATAACCCGCGAGCTGATATCTGCCTTTGATCCCGATGCAATAGAAAAAGCGGCTGAGCAAAGGCTAAATACTCTGCCGGAACCAGAACGGACAGCAGAAAAAGCTGAAGAGTTTAAAGCCGAAGCTCAACAACAGCTGATACGCCGGGCGTCATCAACATTCAACGGAGAGTTGAACGACTACATAGAGAATGTGCGTCAAGCGCATGAGCAGATTATCGATCATATCAATATCGACAGTGTGACCAAATCGGAATGGGACAGCTTTACCGTTGAGAAAGCGAAACAAACCATAGCAGACTTCAAGTCATATCTGGAAGAGAACAAGGACGAGATTCAGGCGCTGAGCATTTTCTACAACCAGCCCTACCGGAGACGGGAGCTAACCTTCAAAATGATTAAAGAGGTAATGGAAAAGTTAAAGCTTCAGCGGCCCATGCTTGCCCCTGACTACGTCTGGAATGCATATGCAGCACTTGAAGAGGTTAAAAGCGAACAGCCGAAAAACGAACTGACCGCGCTGGTTTCACTCATCCGCAGGGCATGTGGTATCGACAGGGAGCTTAAGCCCTATGATGCAACTATTAATGAGAACTATCGTACCTGGATATTTGACCAGAATGCCGGGCAGCATAACCGCTTTACACCGGAGCAGATGGACTGGCTGCGGATGATTAAGGACCATATTGTCAGTTCTTACCATATCGAGATGGCCGACCTGGAATACAACCCCTTTGATGCCCACGGCGGGAAGGGTCGGATGTACCAGCTTTTTGGAGCCGGAATGGAAGAGATAATGAATGAGCTGAATGAGGTACTGGCTTCGTGAGTAGGGAGGATTGGGTTGAGTGTGAGCTTAGAGAGGTCTCAATTTTTGAATTAGGTGGAGATTGGGGAAAATCTCCTGATGTTCAATTAGACGGCTTTGAGGAAGCATACTGCATTCGTGGAGCAGAGTTTAAGAATTGGGAAAAAGACAGAGGAAAAACTGCTTCATTAAGACTTTTAAAAAGAAATAGTATAGAAAAACGTAATCTTAAAGAACAAGATATTTTAGTAGAAATTTCTGGGGGAGGACCAGAACAACCAGTTGGGAGAACTGTAGTCATTGATAAAACTGTACTCAGTCTTTTCAGAGGTAAAAATCTTGTATGTACCAATTTTCTTAGATTAGTAAGACCCAGTACAATTATGAACTCATATTTTATCAATCAGTATTTAAAGTTTTTTTACAGTACAGGTGAAATTATTAAATATCAGGCAGGCAGTAACAATCTCAGAAACCTGAAATTCAATGATTATATGCAAATCACTCTGCCTCTACCCCCCATCCCAATTCAAAGGGCTATTATAACAAAGATTGAGAACATCTTTGCCTCCCTGGACAAGGGGATTGAAGACCTGACCCGGGCGAATGAGCAGCTGAAGATTTACCGCCAGGCGGTGCTGAAGAAGGCGTTTGAGGGAGATGAAAAGTCAGCAATCACTAATTATGTTGAAAAAATTCAGATTGGCCCTTTTGGGTCTCAATTGCATAAAGAAGATTATATAGAAAATGGAATCCCCTTAATAAACCCCATGCATTTACAAGGTGGAAAAATAACGCCAGATTCTTCCTATACGATTTCGCAACTTAAACGCGATAGCTTACCCAATTATATTCTCAATACAGGTGATGTCCTCATGGGACGTCGAGGTGAAATGGGGCGTTGTGGTCTAGTTTCTAATAAGGAATCTGGTTGGTTCTGTGGAACTGGAAGTCTGTATTTACGGCCTATAAAAGGAAAGATTTTACCAATATTTTTGTATTACTATTTAAGAAGCTCCATAGTTAAAGAAATACTTACTGGTAGTGCTGCTGGCACCACTATGATGAATTTAAATAAAAAGATTGTTGGTTCACTGGCTGTCCCAGTACTCCATATAGAGGAACAACAGCAGATAGTCCGTGAAATTGAATCCCGGCTTTCAGTCTGTGACAAAGTAGAGCAGAGCATTGCCGAGGCGCTGGAAAAGTCCAAAGCCCTGCGCCAGAGCATTTTGAAGAAGGCCTTTGAGGGCAGGCTGCTTACCACGACTGAGATTGAACAGTGTAAAAAGGAAGCCGATTACGAACCGGCTTCTGTGCTGCTACAGCGGATTAAGCGTGAGAAGGCCGAGGCATGATATATGAAGCAGCCTGCGGACTCCGTGGTTATTCATACAGGAGAGCTCTGTATGGAAACTAAGATAGAAATATTTAAAAGCTCTGACGATCTGGTTGAAGTACAGGTTCAGTTTGACGGTGAAACCGTCTGGCTGACCCAGGCGCAAATGGTTGAGTTGTTTGATTCAAGCAAGGCCAACATAAGTGAACATGTCAAACACATCTTTGAAGAAGGCGAACTAGAACTCAGCTCAACTGTTCGGAAATTCCGAACAGTTCAAACAGAAGGACAGCGGCAGGTAGCAAGAGATCGTGAGCATTATAACCTTGATATGATCATTTCCGTCGGCTACAGGGTTAATTCAAGGCGAGGCATTCAGTTCCGCCAGTGGGCAACCCAGCGGCTGAAAGACTACCTTGTTCAGGGTTACTCAATCAATGAAAAGCGACTGCAGCAGAAACAGCAACAGGTTGAATATCTTAAAACCGGCATTCGCATTGTAGGCAGGGCCATCGAAACAATAACCAATGAAAAAGACCGTCAGGTTTTCAATGTCTTTGCCAAAGGACTTGCCCTGCTTGATGACTATGACCATGAAGAACTGGATAAAACAGGACATACAAAAAGCAACACAGTTTACCCATCAGTTAATGACTATCTTGAATTGATTCACGGAATGTATTCCTATTTTGCGTCGGAAGTATTCGCACAGCCAAAGGATGAAAGCTTTGAGAGTTCAGTAAATCAGATTCAGCAGAGCTTCGGGGGAAAGGAACTGTATCCTACCATAGAAGAAAAGGCTGCAAACCTGCTGTACTTCATAACCAAGAACCACTCCTTTGTGGATGGCAACAAGCGTATAGCCGCCGCCTGCTTTCTCTACTTCCTTGATTCTAATGGTGCTTTGCACAAAATCGACGGCACCCCGATAATCGAAAACAACACCCTCGCAGCCCTGACCCTCTATATCGCCGTAAGTAAACCCGATGAAAGTGAAGTTGTAAAAAGGCTGATTATAAGCATACTCAACAGGAACAGAACATGACAGATTCTACAATCATATCCAAAATATGGAACCTCGCTAACGTTCTCCGTGATGATGGGGTAAGTTACGGCGACTACCTTGAGCAAATAACCTATCTCCTCTTTCTTAAGATGGCTGATGAGCTGAATAAACCTCCCTACAGTAAGGGGCTGGTATTTCCCCATCTAAAAGATGTTGAAGGAAATGAGCTACCGGATGCTGAAATCTGTAACTGGGAGAACCTCTGTTCAAAACGGGGCGCCGAGCTTGAATCCTTCTATTCACAGCTCCTTCGCAGCCTGAGTACCGAGCGGGGGATGTTGGGGCAGATATTTACCAAAAGCCAGAACAAGATTCAGGACCCTGCTAAGCTCTTCAGGGTCATAAGCATGATCGACCAGGAAAAATGGTCAATCATGGGTGCCGATATAAAAGGCCGCATTTATGAAGGCCTGCTTGAAAAGAATGCGGAAGATACCAAATCAGGTGCAGGTCAGTATTTCACTCCCCGGGCGTTGATAAAAACCATGGTTGCCTGTGTTCAGCCCAGGCCTGGGAAAACCATAGCGGACCCGGCCTGTGGTACTGGCGGCTTCTTCCTTGCCGCCTACGACTGGATTACTGCAAACAACCAGCTTGACCGGGATCAGAAGGAGTTTCTTAAAACAAAAACTTTTCATGGCAATGAGATAGTTGCCAATACCCGCCGTCTCTGTCTAATGAATATGTACCTGCATAACATCGGCGAGATAGCCGGCGATACCTACATATCACCCAATGATTCCCTCATTGCAGATGACGGCAGTCGCTACGACTACGTACTTGCAAATCCGCCTTTCGGTAAGAAAAGCAGCATGACCATAACCAATGAGGATGGCGAAACTGAGCGGGAGGAGCTTACCTATAATCGCCAGGATTTCTGGGAGACCACCTCAAACAAGCAGCTGAACTTTCTTCAACACATAAAATCCATGCTTAAGGTTACCGGTCAGGCCGCCGTGGTTCTGCCGGATAATGTGCTCTTTGAAGGCGGGGCAGGGGAAGAGATTCGTAAGCAGCTGATGCTTACAACCGAGTTACATACCATACTTCGCCTGCCTACCGGCATCTTCTACGCCAATGGTGTAAAGGCAAATGTGCTGTTTTTCGACAATAAGCCTGCAAGTAAGGATGCACAGACAACGGAAGTCTGGTTTTACGATTACCGAACCAATGTGCATCACACCCAGAAAAAGAAGCCCATGACGACTGAAGATCTTATCGAGTTTGTTGAGCTGTATAAACCGGAGAACCGGCATAAACGGGTGGAAACCTGGAGTGAAGATACTCCAGAAGGCCGCTGGCGGAGATACAATTATAAAGACATCCTGGAACGGGATAAAACCAATCTCGACATCTTCTGGCTGAAGGATAAGAGCCTTACTGATCTCGATAACCTGCCAGATCCGGATATTCTTGCAGGGGAAATCATTGAAAACCTGGAATCAGGCTTGGAAAGTTTCAGGGAGATTATGGAAACCATTAACGGGATTGCAGAGTAGGTTAAATCCCATTAATAGGCACTTTAGGATTTCGCGGAACATAGATTGTTTTGTTTGGTGAAACGCAATTTTTCTCTATTAAAATGAGTTTTCCCCCGGGATGACAAAAAAAGACCCTGCAGTACAGGGTCTTAAGTAGAGCGTCTGATCGGAATCGAACCGACATCATCAGCTTGGAAGGCTGAGGTAATAGCCATTATACGACAGACGCGTTTAATGTTTAGAGAACTTACCGAATCAGCAGAAATTTGTCAATACAGTTTCTGGAAATTCCTTCCTTAAATTAACTTAATCAATACAACAACAAGAATTACAACCACAAGTGCAGTAACAATATCCATATATTTCCATCCGCAGTTTTAGTATTATATCTTCTACTATACTTCTGCATCGCGGGAAAATCAATCCAGTCTGATTTTCTCCTGCCTACTGATCCAGCAGAGTCGCCTCTTGCCGTAGAAGCAGGGTTCCGCCGCTAATCAGCAGGATCAAATAAAAGAACGAGCATCCGAAAACTGTCAGAGTCGTGGAAAGTGTTAATGCTCCTGTTGCTGTGTTTTGGATCAGTATGGCCAGGTTAACCAGGGGGAGACAGGCAAACAGTCGTGATAACGGATCCACATGCTGGGCAGTATAAACAATCAGGCCTGAAACAATCAGAACCGGCATCCCTAAAAGCTGGGCCTCCCGTACGGATTTGGCCAGAAAACCAAGAATAAGCTCCAGTCCACTGAAAAGTAAGACAGCACTTCCTGCAGCAGCAGATATAAGAAGAATACCACCTAAAGAGAGTCGAAAAATCAGTCTGCCGTCTCCAATGATTTCCGGATTAAGCAGGTATGAAATGCTTATACCTGCGGTAAAGGCTGTGAGACTGAGAAAACCGGCTGCCGCAGCAGCGGTGAGCTTTCCGGCTATAATGGCTGTTCGCGGAGCGGCCGAAGAAAGCAGAGGCTCAAGGCTCTTTCGTTCTTTTTCCCCTGCGCTCAGGTCTGCTGCAAAGGGGAGGGGGCATGCGCTGCTGAATATGGTAATTATAAATGGCAAGAGGATTGCCAGAATCGCACGCCCGGCTTCCTCGGGATCAGTCTGCATTGCGGATATATTTTCTGCCATGCTGCCTCCGGCTATGGTGAAAATAAGAGGAAATAGAATCAACGGCAGCAGTATGGATACTACTATTGTACGGGGGTCCCGAAGAAGATCGGTCAGCTCTTTTTTCAGTATAGTGAGCGCTGTTGCAGCTGTTGTAAGTATCATCTGCATTGTTTACCACCTGTGTGTGCTTCGGCCATATCAGCCGAGTCAGGCGATGTCAGAGCAAAGAAGGAATCTTCCAGGATTCTATCTCCTGGTAAACCGGCTTTATGGGCAAAATCTTCGCAGGTCCCGGCGGCAATACATTTTCCTTTATGAAGTAGTACTATGCGGTCGCTGAGCCGTTGTGCTGCATGGAGGTTGTGGGTGGAAAAAATCACCGTCTTTCCCTCATCGCGGCAGGCTGAAATAAAGGAGTAGATACTTTCTGCCGCCCGGGGGTCCAGTCCGTTGGCCGGCTCATCCAGCAGCAGCAGGGGTGGATCGTGTATCAGCCCTCGTGCCAGCAGGGTCCGCTGCAGCATCCCCGTGGAAAACTTTCCGGCACGGATGTCCAGAAACTCATATAGATTCAGCCAGCGGGACAGTTTTTGCAGGGTTTTCTCAGCTGTTTCCTTTTTTATTCCGTTTAGTTGTGCAAAGTAAAGAATATTTTCCCGGCCGGTAAGTCGTTTGTAGAGTCCGCTGGTACCTCCGAAAAGAATTCCTGCCCGGCTGCGGTGAGCGTATCTGCTGTTTATACTTATTATTCCTTCACTTGGTTTGAGGGTGGATGCCGCCAGACGCAGAGTGGTTGTTTTACCGGCACCGTTAATACCAATGAGTGCGGTTATTTCGTGGGAACCGCATGTAAGGTTAAAATCTTTCAGTGCCCATACATTGCTGCCGCGGTATTTCTTCCCGGCATTTTCCATTCTAAGTACGTCTTTACTTTCCACAGGTATATTCTATCGTTTTGCTCCTCAACTAATCAATTCTTGGGGCAGATCAAATGTAAGAATTGATTAATAGTGGGAACTTCACAATTCCCGCGTCTTGGGTTAATCTATACTAATGTGTGCTATATGCGGATCCCCCATGCCGGAGGGAAAGGTCTATCGTGATGATACCTGCTCACAATGCGGAAAACCTTTAAGGTCCTGCCGGAACTGTCTGTACTATGCCCCGGGACAGCAGTATGACTGTAAGGAGCATATCTCCGAGCAGGTAACCGACAAGGAATCTGCCAATTACTGTGATTCATACTCTCCAAACAGGAGTGCCGGTCCCGGCTCTCGGGAAGTAAAGAAAAGAGATGATGCCCGCGATGCCTTCAACAAACTCTTCGGCTGATACAAATGTTATTGTTAAACCACCTCTGCTTGCAGTTCTGGACTCTGGTGCCGGCGGACTTCCATATCTGTCATATATACACCGACACAGACCTTATGGGAGGTATCTATACCTGGCAGACACTGAAGGATTTCCCTACGGTAGTAAAAGCGAGGAAGAACTGATAGATCTTGTCAGTCGTCGCATAAGCTGCCTTCAGTCCCGGTTTAATCCTGACATGGTGCTTATTGCCTGCAATACAGCTTCAGTGGTTGCCCTGTCTGCATTGAGGAAACGGTTCAGCTTTCCCTTTGTCGGGGTTGTTCCCGCAGTTAAGCCGGCCGCAATAAAAAGTAAGGTCCGTAAAATTGGGTTGATTGCCACTGCCGAAACTGTTGTAAGCAGCTATACCGATAACCTAATTGCTGATTTTGCCTCGGACTGTATGGTTATCCGGTATGCCGGCCAGGAACTTGTGGAATTTGTGGAACATCATTTTACCAGTACCACGTTGGCACAGAGATTGGAAGCAGTGAAACCTGCCTGCCGTTTTTTTAAGGCCGAAGGGGTGGATCAGCTGGTTCTCGGTTGTACACACTTTATCCATCTGAAGGATGAATTCCAGAGTCTTCTTGGTCCAGGGATTGACGTTGTCGATTCGGTAGACGGTGTAGGGCGGGAGGTTCTGCGCAGACTGGAAGACTTTAACCGGGGAAACACTGGAAATATGCAGACTGATTTCAGCATCTATACCACATCTGAAACCGGAAGCAGTTCCTATGCTGAATTTGCCACCTTCTATGGCGCCGGGTATGCAGGGGTTTTAACATGCCCATAGCACGGGTAGCGTCCGGAATAAATAATATCTACTCACTTATAAAAGAAGAAGGAATAAACCGGCGTGAGATCAGTTGCCGGATTAAAGGTAAAAAACTTGCCCAGGATCTTGGTCGTTACAACCCTATCGCAGTTGGAGATCTGGTTGAGTTTGAGGAAGATCCTCAACATCCCGGCTCTGGTATGATCTCTGTGAGAGAGGAAAGGCGTAATGTTTTTGCCCGGTTGAATCGTAAAAGGGGAACCATGCAGACCATAGTAGCCAATATGGATCTGATGGTCTGTCTAACTTCACCTGAATCTCCTCCCTTTCGCCCTCGATTTATTGACAGGGTACTAGTTGCCGCTGCAATCGGCGATATGCCTGTAATGGTAGTGGTAAATAAAATGGATCAGCAGATTGATCCGGCCATGCAGGAACGCCTTGGGGCTTATGCAAAAATAGGTATTGATGTTCATTACTGCTCTGCAGAAACCGGAGAGGGGGTGGATGATCTCATTTCGCGTATATCCGGGCTGGATACCGCTTTTGTGGGGCAGTCGGGGGTAGGGAAATCAACCCTGCTCAACCGTATTGTTCCCGGTGCGGAACTTGCTACCGGAGATATTACGCGTAAATACAATCGAGGCAGTCATACAACCTGTTTTGCGAAAATGATTTTTCCTCCTTTCAAAGGCTTTATGGTGGATACACCGGGAATCCGTGAAATCGATATAGATGGGATACTTCCCCTGGATCTGGATCACTACTTTCCCGAGTTTAAACCCTACCTGGGCAGCTGCAGTTTTTCACCCTGCTATCACGATCATGAACCGGGGTGTGCTGTGCGCGAAGGACTTGATTCTGGTACAATACACCCGGACAGGTATGACAGTTATCTGCGCATACTGGAGCAGCTTAAGGAAACAGAAGCTGCCCGTAACCGTGGAAGCAGGAGCAGGGCAAAATGACACAGGTGATTGCTGCAGTTCTTCTCGGGCTTTTCCGATCCTGGGAGTTCATCTTCGTAACCCTTGCAATAATGGTTCTTCTACCTATTGTTTTTTCTGTGGCATCAATGGATTCATCATCACGGAAGAGAAGGCGAAACCGTGGACGTAAAGCTATGGGTGGAGTGCCTCCGGTCCAAGAGATGACAGGCCGACCTCCTGCGGAGCCTGACGAGGATTATGATGATGAAACACCCTAAAATGGTACGATGGGATAACACCCTTAAGGCTATGTTCGATGAAATAGACGATTATCTCGAAGATACCTACGGAGGGATGTATCCTCTGCATCCCAACAGACCGGGCCGTGGGAAAACTTCCAACAAGGAACACGATGGGCTTTTTAATCTGGGAGCTGCGTTTTCACCGGGGTTCGGAAGTGAATTGGGCAGGGGGTATATAATAGATGTTGAAATCTCGACCCTGCAGCATGTAGCTGAAGATGTAAGGGACAGGATTGAAAATGATGTTGTTCATCAGATTGAACAGCGACTGCCCCGCTTTTTTCCGGATCGGGATCTAAAAGTTGAAAAAGATGGTCGTATCTACAAAATTTATGGCGATTTGTCCCTGGGAAATATTTGAAAAATTCTTTCATACCTTGCATTCATTTTCTGTTACACTACAATAAAAGAGCAGGGTGTTCCCGTGGATGCCCGAAAAAGGACGTACTATGAAAGAGAAGGTATCAAAATTCCTTAAGATACTGAGAATTGAGCTGGAAGATCTGGAAGAGGATATCAACACCCTGGCTGCCATGACGGAGGAGCGGCGTAAAGAAAATACTCTCAGCGAGTATGTCAGCCTTGAAAACATCACTGTCCTCAAACAGGAGTTTTTCGGTATTAAAGAGGTTGTTCAGAATCTGGAAAATTATGAGGTAGATCCGGAAATGGAGTTTAATGACTTTGTTGAAACTTTAGTAATAAAGATGAAAGAGGTGATACATAAAGCTTCCTATCCGGATGCCGTTTTTATATATGTTGAGCGTAAGATACAAAAGGTTGCGAGCTATGTCACATCAAATGTAATATAGCCTGTTTTATTGTACCTGAGAAGGATAATAATGTATCGATAAAAAAGTAACGTAATTTTTAAAAATCTTATTGATTTAATTTAAGTGCTCATTTAGTATGTTTAACGGACTTTTTGCCCTAGGGCGCGATCTTGATCGGAGAGTGAGGAAGCTATGGATGTTCAACTGAACGAACTTATTGAGAAGATAAAGACCGACGGGATCTCCTCAGCCAAGGAAGAAGCTGAAAAGATTCTTAGCGATGCGGCCCGCCGCAAGGAAGAGATTATCAAAGAGGCGGAGAAAGAAGCTCTCGCCATGAAAAATGCTGCGAAAGACGAGTCTCAGCGTATGGAGGCCTCCGGGAAGGCTGCACTTGAGCAGGCTGCCAGGGATATGATCCTGAAGGTGCGACAGTCAATTCAGCAGATCAGCGACGCCATTCTTGCAAAGAAGAGTGGAGAAGCATTGAGCGGTGACGGTCTTGCAAAGATTGTAACAGCTGCACTTGAAAAATGGGACGGCAAGGAAGGGGATCTTTCTCTGCTGCTTTCAGAATCGGATGCTCAGAAGCTCGGCAAGGACCTTACCAGTCAGCTTGCTGCAAAGTTCGGAGAGGGTGTAGAGATAAAACCCTTTTCCAGAATCAATGCAGGATTCAGAATCGGTACCAGAGAAGGCGGAAGCTACTACGATTTCTCTTCCAAAGAGATCGCAGAGATGCTTTCCCAGCTTGTTAATCCGCAGTTAGCGGCCATCGTCGAGGAAGCGGCGAAGGAAGCGTAAGGGGCGGGATGTGTATTACTACATCGTCGCATCACTTCCATATCTGACATTTTCAGGCACTGCGGAAACAGATATCGACGGCTATCTTCAGTTTGTCGAAAGCATGCTTCCCGAGAAGGACTATGCAGTTCTTCAGGCGGTTTATTCGGGAAGTGGTCCTGCCCATTCCTTTGTTGCAATGGCGAAGGAGTTTGAACAGGCTCTATCAGGTGAACTCGCCCGCAACCGGGCTGCTGCCCTGGGAAGAGACCCCAATATCTATCCCCATGCACCAAGTCAGAGGGTTGCTGAAAAGGCACGACAGCTTGCAGGTCTGGATGACGCCTACGAGGCGGAAATGGGACTTCTCTCTTTCAACTGGGAGTTTCTGGACGACCTCGAATCGGGACACTATTTTGATCTCGAGAAACTGGTTGTACATTTGATGAAGCTTATCCTTCTGGAAAGAAAAAACAAGCTTACTGAAGAACGGGGTACCGCCCGGTATGCCGAAACCTATGAAAATATTACCAAACCCCTGGAAAACGCCGATGTCGGCGTCTGAACTACTGAAGGGAAAGCGGAGTAGAGAGCAATGACGAAAGGAACGGTAGTTGGTATAAATGGAAACATGGTAACCGTCGCTGTAGAAGGCACGGTATCCATGAATGAAGTTGGATACATCCTAGTCGGCGACCAGCGGCTTAAAGCGGAGATTATCCGTGTTAATGCCGACAATGTCGAAGTCCAGGTTTTTGAAGTAACCCGGGGAATCGGTATCGGCAATGCTGTCGAGTTTACCGGTGAGATGCTCGCAGCAGAGCTTGGTCCCGGACTGCTTGGTCAGATCTATGACGGTCTGCAGAACCCCCTGCCCGAACTGGCGGAAGAGTGCGGATTCTTCCTGCAGCGGGGTGTTTATTTAAGTTCACTTCCCAGAGACATCAAATGGGAGTTTACTCCCGAGGCAAAAGTGGGTGATGTCCTCCGTGCGGGTGATACCGTCGGTACAGTTCCTGAAGGTATTTTCAAGCACCGGATTATGGTGCCCTTCGGATACAAAGGCGATTTCACTGTTGAGTCTATTGTCGACGGCGGTTCGTTTACTGTAACAGATCAGGTCGCAACCCTGAAGGATTCCGATGGAAAGTCACACAGCGTAACATTGAAATTCGACTGGCCGGTTAAACGTGCGGTAAATGCCTACGAAGAAAGACTTAAACCCACTGAACCCATGGTTACCAAGGTTAGAATAATTGATACTTTTCTTCCTGTAGCCCGGGGTGGTACCTATTGTATTCCCGGTCCCTTCGGTGCAGGAAAAACCGTACTGCAGCAGGTTACCAGCCGTAACGCCGAGGTCGACGTTGTAATCGTCGCGGCCTGTGGTGAGCGTGCAGGTGAGGTTGTAGAAACTCTCAAGGAGTTCCCTGAACTTCTCGACCCCCGGACCGGCAAGACACTGATGGAACGTACCATCATTATCGCCAATACAAGCTCGATGCCGGTTGCAGCCCGTGAAGCTTCGGTTTATACCGCAGTAACCTTGGCTGAGTACTACCGTCAGATGGGACTCCATGTCCTCCTTCTGGCAGACTCAACCAGCCGCTGGGCACAGGCAATGCGCGAGATGTCCGGTCGTCTGGAAGAGATACCGGGTGAGGAAGCATTCCCTGCCTATCTTGAGTCGACAATTGCGTCGTTCTACGAGCGTGCCGGTGTTGTCCGGCTAAGAGACGGCAATACCGGTTCCGTAACAATCGGTGGTACCGTATCACCTGCGGGTGGTAACTTCGAAGAGCCGGTAACACAGGCAACCCTGAAGGTTGTAGGAGCATTCCACGGGCTTTCCCGTGAGCGTTCAGATGCCCGTAAATATCCCGCAATTCACCCCCTGGATTCCTGGTCCAAGTACGAAGGTTCCATCGACGAACCCCGTACCGAATATGCCAGAGCGATTCTTTTCAGGGGTGATGAGATCGGTCAGATGATGAAGGTAGTTGGAGAGGAAGGAACCAGTCTTGACGACTTCGTACTCTACCTCAAGAGTGATTTCCTCGATGCGGTATACCTGCAGCAGAACTCATTCGATCCCATCGACTTCTCGGTAAGCGTTGAACGACAGAATCATATTTTCGATATCATCTTTGATGTCCTCGG